>JADJMW010000025.1 GCA_016709385.1 Candidatus Rubrivivax defluviihabitans | reverse complement strand
AGCTTGCGCGCGAGCCAGCGTGTTGTCGAGATGCCGGCGCCCAGCCGCATGTTCTTCTCGGTCAGCGACTGGCACGGCACCGACCACGACGGAAACGCACACTTCGCGTGGCCACATGGCGCAGGTAAGCGCTGAACTGGCGAAGTGGACCGATGCGCGCCGGCGCGCTGGAGGCGCCCCAATGGGCGCTGACGATTGCGCTGGACGTGCAGTCGGGCCGCGTGCTGGGCCACCGCAACGACCGGTGCACGCAAGACGA
This sequence comes from Candidatus Rubrivivax defluviihabitans, assembly GCA_016709385.1. Classification (GTDB taxonomy): domain Bacteria; phylum Pseudomonadota; class Gammaproteobacteria; order Burkholderiales; family Burkholderiaceae_C; genus Rubrivivax; species Rubrivivax defluviihabitans. Next base: position 211,803 of record JADJMW010000025.1, on the reverse strand, counting down.
TCTGGTCGGCTTCATTCCCGCAGCGACTCGGAGACTCACAGCCAGGGAATCTATGCCCGCCTGTTGGCACAGACAGTCTGGAGCGCATGCTGCGGATGTACTTCGTGCAGCACTAGTTCAACCTGGCCGACGCGGCGTCCGAGGACGCGCTGCTGGACAGCACGGCGCTGCGCCGCTTCGTGGGCAACCGCAGGGTCTTGACCGACCCCGAGCGTCAGTGGCGACCCGGGCGCGCGGTCCAGTTCGCCATGGTTCGGTGGAGCCCCATCGGCTCCGGCGGACGCTCCACGGTCAAGAAAGGGCCACCCCATCGGAGCGGCCATCTTCGGAAATGCGGTGTTGGGACGCGTTGGCTTGAACCAAGGCATCCTGTTCAGTGATGGGTCAGATCCACCGCCGCACCCTCGCCCTGTATTGAGCAAACTCTTGCCCAAACGCGGCAAGGAGCGCCCTCTCCTCGGGGATGATCTGAAAGCGGGTGAGAAACCAGCAGAAGGCGAGGACCAGCAAGTAGCCGGCGAGCGCAGAGCCCCAGGCGGCGCCGCCGAGAAGGAGGAGCGCCATGCCAAGGTACATCGGGTTGCGGCTCCAGCGATAGATCCCGGAGGAGACTAGCGCCGAGGTCTTGGCCGGCGACATGGGGTTCACGGTTGTCCGAGCCCGCCGAAACTGCAAGACGCCGACCAAGGCGAGCAGGAGTCCGGCCAATACCAGGGCTGCCGACGCGTACTGGTGCCCGGGAAATGGGACGAGCACGAGGGGAACGTAGACCGTGACAAGTGCGATGCCGACCGCGAACACTGCCACCAGGGCCAGTGGCGGAATGCGGAGTTCAAGCTGGAACATGAATGGATTCTTGAGTCCTGACACGGGCCTAAAACACCAACCAAAGGTTTGCTTGGACCCTGCTCAGCACGAACACGACGAGCATCGCACGCCGTAGGGGTCAGTGCAGAAGTTCATCTACTGCTATTGTCGGAGGGCGAACTGAATCGGCCGCAGTCCCGGCGCCGCTCGACGCCGAATTGGGGGGTTGCACTTGCCCGCCATTTGCACTAGCGTTCTCGCCCTAGTTTGGGGGGCTACGTCATGGCGCTGCGGAATGGCTGGCTGTACGCTGTCTTGTACTCGACCCTGTCGCTGTTCACTGACACCGCAGGGGCCCAAGTCGATGCGATCGCTGCGATGCAGGCGAAGGGTGCCGTCGGCTCCTGCACGCCCGAGTTGGTCTACCAGTTCCGACCCGGTGACTTCGACGCCACGGGCAGCGGAAGCGCATTCGCAACTCTGATTCGCTACACCGACGCTGACGGCAGCCCACTCCCGGGCACGAACGCGAGGATCGACTGGACGGCCCGGGCCATCGGCGAGCAGCCGGGCGCACACGGTGCACGGCCGATCATTGGTGGCAATCTCGACTTCGTCGTCGTGACCGGCGCCGGGGAGCGGCTGCGATTCACCGCGACCTGTATCGCCGGATCCGGCGCCTACGACCTCGGATTCATGCGCGGCATTACGCTGTACGCCAACGGCCTCACCACAGGGTGGCCGGGCGGCGCGTCGGTGCGCCGGACCTTCGTGCACTTCGAGAGTTGGACGTTCGGCGCCGAGTCGACGACCTACGTCGCGCTGCTGGACGGCGTCGATTGCAGACTCAACTTCAACGTTATCCTCGTGACGCGCGCGCCCTACGCAATCGGGTCTGCAACGTACGGCGGAACGCCGGAGGGCGACTTCTATTCCGGAGACGAGTTGCGCCAACCGCTTCGGTAATCCGTTCCCGGGTTCGGGCTCCCGCGCATTGCTGCCAGATTGACGCGGACATCCCAGGCCTGCGGAGGTTCGTCGAAGATCAGTCGCTGGCCGCGAGGCAGGCTGCAGGTGCCGTGTTGGACTTGAACCAACGACCAAAGGATTATGAGTCCTCTGCTCTGACCAACTGAGCTAACGGCCCCCGGGGGAGGAGCCGTCATTCTAGGCGGCGGCTACTTCACCGAAAGCGCGTTGCCCACCAACCGCGCCGTGATGTCCACGATCTGGATCATGCGCTCGTAGGGCATGCGCGTGGGGCCGATCACGCCCAGCGTGCCGACGATGCGGCCGTCCACTTCGTAGGGCGCGGTGACCACGCTCAGCTCCTCGAACGGCACCACCTGGCTCTCGCCGCCGATATAGATGCGCACGCCCTCGGCACGGCTGCTCACGTCCAGCAGGCGCATCAGCTCGGTCTTCTGCTCGAACACGCCGAACAGCCGGCGCAGGCTGCCCATGTCGTGGCCCAGGTCCTGCACGTCGAGCAGGTTGCGCTCGCCCGACACGACCACGTTGTCGCTGCTCTCGGCCATGGCCTCGGTGCCGGCCTGCACCGCGGCCTGCATCAGCTGGGCGATTTCCTCGCGCAGCGCGTCCACCTCGGTCTTCAGTCGCCCGCGCACCTCTTCCAGCGTCAGGCCGGCGTAGTGGGCGTTGAGGAAATTGCTCGCCTCCAGCAGTTCGGCCTGGCTGTGGTCGCGCGCGGTGAAGATGACGCGGTTCTGCACGTCGCCGTCGGGCGCCACCAGGATCAGCAGCACGCGCCGCTCGCCCAGGCGCAGGAATTCGATGTGATGGAAGACGCTGGCCTTGCGCGGCGCCATCACCACGCCCACGAAGTGCGAAAGGTTCGACAGCAGCGAAGCCGCCTGGGCAATCACGCGCTGCGGCTGGTCGGGGTGCAACTGGCGCGTGGCGGCGGCCACCTCGGGCGGCGCGTGCTCCAGGTCGAGCGGGCGCGCGGTGAGCATGGTGTCCACGAACAGGCGGTAGCCGCGTGGCGTGGGCACGCGGCCCGAACTGGTGTGCGGGCTGGCGATCAGCCCCAGGTCCTCCAGGTCGGCCATCACGTTGCGGATGGTGGCCGGCGAGAGGTCCAGTCCGCTGGCGCGCGAAAGCGTGCGCGAACCCACCGGCGTGCCGTCGGCGATATAGCGCTCCACCAGGGTCTTCAGCAGCGAGCGGGCGCGGTCGTCGAGCATGCCCTATTGTAGGAAGGCGGTTGCCGCGGTGCGCCCTGGTTTGCGCAGGGCCCTATGGTGTAATGCGCCGCATGCCGTCAGGCTTTCGTCACGCCGCCATCGTGGGCAAGTACCAGGCCCGGGGCATCCGCCCGGTGCTGGAGGAAATCGCCCACTTCCTGGTGTCGCAGGGCCTGGACGTCTCGTTCGAACAGGCCACCGCATTCGCCACCGGCGTGACCGATTTCGAGTCGCTGCCGGCGCCTGAGCTGGGCCGGCGCTGCGACCTGGTCGTGGTGGTGGGCGGCGACGGCACCATGCTCGGCATCGCGCGCGAGCTGGCACGCTGGCACGTGCCGCTGGTGGGCATCAACCAGGGCCGGCTCGGCTTCATCACCGACATCGCCATCGGCCAGTACCGCGAAGCGCTGCTGCCCATGATCGCCGGCGACTACGAGGAAGAGCACCGCTCCATGCTCGAAGGCGAGGTCTGGCGCGACGGCGAGAAGATCTTCGAAGGCCTGTCGCTCAACGACGTGGTGGTGAGCCGCGGCGCCACCGCCAGCATGGTGGAACTGCGCGTGGACGTGGGCGACGACTTCGTGGCCAACCTGCGCGCCGACGGCCTGATCATCGCCTCGCCCACCGGCTCCACGGCCTACGCGCTTTCGGCGGGCGGGCCGATCATGCACCCGGGCATCGCCGGCTGGGTGGTGGTGCCGATCGCCTCGCACACCTTGTCCAACCGGCCCATCGTGCTGCCCGACAACGGCGAGGTGCGCATCGGCATCGTCGCGGGCAAGGACGTATCGGCCAACTTCGACATGCACAGCCTGGCCAGCCTGATGCACGGCGACCAGGTGCGCGTGCGGCGCTCGGCCTTCAAGGTGCGCTTCCTTCACCCGCGCGGCTGGAGCTACTACGCCACGCTGCGGCGCAAGCTGCGCTGGTACGAGGGCGGGGTGTAGTCGCCGTGCTGCGCCGCCTGTCGCTGCGCGACGTGGCCATCGTGGCCGAACTGGGCGTGGAGCTCGGCGCCGGCTTCACCGTGCTCACCGGTGAAACCGGCGCGGGCAAGTCCATCCTCGTCGACGGCCTGCAGCTGGCGCTGGGCAACCGCGCCGACGCCGCCCTGGTGCGCGAAGGCGCGGTGCGCGCCGAGGTCAGCGCTGAATTCGACACCCCGCCGGCATTGCAGGCCTGGCTCGACGAGGCCGGCTTCAACGCGGACGAAGCCCTGCTGCTGCGCCGCACCGTCGACACGCAGGGCAAGAGCCGCGCCTGGATCAACGGCAGCCCGGCCACCATGGCGCAGCTGCGCGAGGCCGCCGAATGGCTGGTGGACATCCACGGCCAGCACGCCTGGCAGGGCCTCACGCGGCCGGCCGCCGTGCGGGCGCTGCTCGACGCGCAGGCGCAGGCCGACATCTCGGCGCTGGCCACCGCGTGGCAGCAATGGCGCGATGCCTTGCGCCGCCTGCAAGAGGCCCGCGGCCTGCGCGAGACGCTGGACCGCGAGCGCGAACGCCTGGCCTGGCAGATCGGCGAGCTGCACAAGCTCGGCCCCGCCGAAGGCGAATGGGACGGCCTGAATGCCGAACACCAGCGCCTGGCGCACGGCCAGGCCTTGCTCGACGGCGTACGCAGCGCGCTGGCCGCCGTGTCGGAGGACGAGCCCAGCGCCGGCGAGCTGACCTCGCTCGCCATCGCCGCGCTGGAGGACGTGCAGCGCTACGACGCCGAGCTGGGTGACGTGGCCGAGGTGCTGCGCGCCGCGCAGGCGCAACTGGAAGACGCCGCGCACACGCTGCAGTCCTACCTGGGCCGCAGCGAACCCGACCCCGACCGGTTGGCCGAACTCGACGCGCGACTGGGCGAGTGGGTGTCGTTGGCGCGCCGCTACCGCCGCAGCCCGGCCGAGCTGCCGGCCTTGCTGGCGGGCTGGCAGGCCGAGTTGAAGAGCCTGGACGCCGCGGCAGACCTGGACGCGCTGGAACAGCTCGCCACCCGTGCCGAACAGGCCTGGCGCCAGGAGGCCGAACGCGTCTCGCGGCTGCGCCGCAAGGCCGCGCCTGCCTTGGGCGCCGCGGTCACGCAGGCCATGCAGCAGCTGGGCATGGCCGGCGGCCGCTTCGAGGTGGCGCTGCTGAGGCAGCAAGAACCGCAGCCCTGGGGGCTGGAGGCGGTGGAGTTCCGCGTCGCCGGCCATGCCGGCAGCACGCCCCGGCCGCTGGCCAAGGTGGCCTCGGGCGGCGAACTCTCGCGCCTGGCGCTGGCCATCGCCGTGACCACGGCCCTGGGCGAAGGCGGCCAGGGCAGCGGCGTGCCGACGCTGATTTTCGACGAAGTCGACGCCGGCATCGGCGGCAGCGTGGCCGACAGCGTGGGCCGGCTCATGAAGCAGCTCGGCCGCAGCAGCCAGGTGCTGGCCGTGACGCACCTGGCGCAGGTGGCCGCCTGCGCCGACCACCACTTCGTGGTGGCCAAGGCGCTGCAGGGCGGCCAGACGCTTTCCAGCGTGCAGCCGGTGGAGGGCGAGGCGCGCGTGGCCGAGGTGGCGCGCATGCTCGGCGGCGAACGCCTCTCGGGCACGGCCCACGCGCAGGCGCTGCTGGGGTCGAATTCGGGAGCGGGCCGGTGAGCGCGCCGGGCCGCTCCCGAGCGCTCACCCCGGAGCGCGCAGCGTGGAGGCTTGTCCAGTGAGCGACTGGATGCCGATGGACAGCCGCCGGCAGGACGAGGTCATCCTCATCACCGGCATCTCCGGCTCGGGCAAGTCGGTGGCGCTGCACGCGCTGGAAGACGCCGGCTATTTCTGCGTCGACAACCTGCCGCCGGAACTGCTGCGCGACTTCATCCGCCTGGAAGGCGAACGCTTCACGCACCGCGTGGCGGTGGCGGTGGACGTGCGCACCGCCACTTCGCTGCCCGGCCTGGTGCCGCTGATCGAGCAGCTGCGCAGCGAAGGCGTGCGCATCCGCCCCATCTTCCTGGACGCCAGCACCGACGCGCTGGTGCGCCGCTTCTCGGAAACACGCCGCCCGCACCCGCTGACGGCCGCGGCCGAAGGCGGCGACAGCTCGCGCGGCCTCATCGAAGCCATCGAACTCGAACGCGAGCTGCTCGCCGACCTGCGCGAGATCTCCACCGTCATCGACACCAGCCAGTTGCGCCCGGCGCTGCTGCGCAGCTGGGTGCGTTCGCTGGTGGGTGCGCGCGAGGCAGCGCTGACGCTGGTCTTCGAGTCGTTCGCCTTCAAGCACGGCGTGCCGCTGGACGCCGACTATGTCTTCGACATGCGCGTGCTGCCCAACCCGTTCTACATCCGCGAACTGCGGCCGCTCAGCGGCCGCGACGCGCCGGTGGCCGCCTACCTGGAACAGCAACCCGAGGTGGCGGAGATGCTGGCGCAGATCCAGGCCTTCCTGCAGCGCTGGCTGCCGGCTTTCGAGGACGACCAGCGCAGCTACCTCACGGTGGCTATCGGTTGCACCGGCGGCCAGCATCGTTCGGTGTACGCGGTGGAATGGCTGGCGCGCCGCTTCGACAGCCGCTATGCCACGCTGCTGCGGCACCGTGAACTCGACGCCCGCGAATAAGGCCCCGATGAGCGCCACCCCGACCCGGCCGCTGCCCGACCCGCTGCCGCTGTTTCCGCTGCAGACCGTGCTCTTTCCCGGTGCGCTGCTGGGCCTGAAGATCTTCGAGACGCGCTACCTGGACCTGGTCTCCGAATGCCTGCGCAGCGGCCAGCCCTTCGGCGTGATCTGCCTGCGCCAGGGCGCCGAGGCCGGGCGCGGGAAGTCGCCAGTGCAGCTGGAAGACGTGGGCGTGCTGGCGCACATCGAGGAGGTCGACGCCGAGCAGCCCGGCATCCTGCACCTGCGCTGCCTGGGCGGGCAGCGCTTCAGGCTGGCGGGCGAGGCCACGCAGCGCGAGAACGGCCTGTGGCAGGCCGGCGTCGAATGGATCGAGCCCGACCCGCCGCGCCAGCCCGGCCCGGCCGTGCGGCATACGGTGGACGCACTGGCCGAGGCCATCCGCAAGCTGCAGTCGCAGGACAAGCTGCCGTTCGCGCAGCCTTACCGGCTGGACGACGCGGGCTGGGTGGCCAACCGCTGGTGCGAACTGCTGCCGGTGTCGCTGGCCGCGCGGCAGAAACTGATGGAACTCGACGACCCGGTGATCCGGCTTTCGCTGGTGGACGGCTTCCTGCGCGACAAGAAGGTCATCGTCACCTGAACCGGCTCACGGCGGCGCGGTTTCGAGCAGGCGGCGCACCGGCGCCGGCAGGCCCAGCGCCAAGGCTTCCTGCGGCGTGACCCAGCGGCTGCTGGCCGGGTCGGCCTGGTCGAGCAGGTCGGGCAAGGTCTTCAGCCGCGCCGGCCAGTGCCAGGCCAGCGGGTGCAGCGTCCAATCGAAATGCGTCAGCGCATGTTCGATCGCCGGCAACCAGCGGCCCTGCCCGGCCCAGCCGGCGGCGACCCCGGCCAGGGCGTCCTTCGACTCGAATTCCGGCAGCGTCCACAGCCCCGCCCACACGCCGCGCGGTGGCCGCTGCACCAGCCACCAGCGGCCGCGGTGCTGCAGCCACAGCAAGGCGTGTTCGCGCCGGCCGCGCTGGAGCTTGCGTGTCTTCACCGGGTAGCGCTCGGGCGTGCCGGTGCGGCGCGCCACGCAGTCGCCGGCCAGCGGGCACAGAGCGCAAGCCGGGTTGCGCGCCAGGCACACGGTGGCGCCCAGGTCCATGAGGCCTTGCGTATAGACGTCGACGGCGCGCGCCGGCAGCAGCGCCTCGGCGGCAGCCCACAGGCGCTTTTCCTCGGCGGCCAGCGCCAGGTCGCCACCGAAACCGAGCACGCGCGTGAGCACGCGCTTCACGTTGCCGTCGAGGATGGCCGCGCGCTCGCCGAAGCAGAAGGCGGCGATCGCCGCCGCGGTGGAGCGGCCCACGCCGGGCAGCGTGGCCAGCGCCGCGCTGCTGGTCGGGAAGCAGCCAGCGTGCACGGCCACCACCTGCTGCGCGCAGCGGTGCAGGTGGCGCGCGCGGCTGTAGTAGCCCAGGCCGCTCCACAAGGCCAGCACGTCGTCCAGCGGCGCCGCGGCCAGCACCTGCACGCTGGGAAAGCGCCCCAGGAAGCGCGGGTAGTAGTCGAGCACGGTGCTGACCTGGGTCTGCTGCAGCATGACTTCGGAAAGCCACACGCGGTAGGGATCGCGCGTGCCCTGCCAGGGCAGGCCATGGCGGCCGTGGCGACGCTGCCAGCGCACGACCTGTGCGGCCAGCCGGCCCGCGGTGGCTGCGGCAGGCGGGGGCAGCGGCCCGATGCGTCCGCCTTGCCCGCGGGTCAAGCCGCGACCTGCTGCAGGTGCAGTTCGAGCTTCGGCGCGCCCGGCTCGGCGCCGGGCCGGCGCGCCGCGGTCAGGGCGGCGTCGGCCAGTGCCTCGATCCGCACCTGGGTCTCGCGCAGGTGTTCCTCCTGCGCCTGCACCTCGGCGATGCGAGTCTCCAGTTCGCCGGCCGCGGCCTGCACGCGCTGCAGCGTCTCGCGGCGGCGGGCATAGGCGCGACGGCGCTCGCGCAACTGCACCTCGACCTGGCTGCTGGCGGCCTTGCACCACTGTTCCAGTTCGCCGGCCGCGCTTTCGAAGACGACGCGCAGCTTGGAAAGCAGCATGCGGCGGAACTGCTCGGCAAAACCCGGCGCGGCCATGCGCCAGGCCTGGCCCAGTCCCAGGTAGCGCCCGTAGTTCCTGGCGATGAGGTCCAGTTCGTCCCGGAACGGCTGCAGCGGCGGCACCGGCGAGAGCTGCAGTGCATAGCCGAACTCGGTATTGAGCTGCTCGAAGGCGGCCTGCAGCATCTGCCGCATCTCGTCGGCCTGCGTGTCCGCGCCGGCCAGCGACTGGTGCAGCCGGCCGACCAGGGCTTCGAAGGCCGCACGGCCGCCCAGGTTGAAGGGCCGGGAAGTCATCGCCGACTTCATGGCCGCCAGCTCGGTGCGCAAGGCCTCGGCCGACAGCGCCGCCAGTGCCGTGTGCTGCAGCCGCAGCTGCACCGCGCGCAGCGCGGTCAGGCGGCCCGTGCAGCGTTCGAAGTCGGCTGCCTCGGCTTCCACGCGCTCGGCCAGCAGGCGCGTCTTGGTGCTGCTCTTGCCGCGCAGCCCGCGCAGCTCCAGCAGCTGCTCGGCGTGCCGGCGGCGGCGCTCGGACAGGCGGCGCGAGGCCAACGCACGCAAGGGTTCCAGCACCGACAAGGCCGAATGCACGAGCATCTGCTGCCGATGCGGCAGCAGTCCGCCGGCCAGCGCCTGCTCCAGCGGCGGCAGTCGGCTGCCGACGAGCGCCTGCGCATCGGCGGCGATGCGCGAGGCCAGCGCTTCGCGCGCCGACAAGGCGAAGACGCGCTGCAGCGGCACCTCCAGCGTGGCCGCGGCGTGCTGCCGCTGCCGTTCCACTTGCGCCTGCACCTCGGCCGCACTGGCCAGCGGGTCGGCCAGGGTGTCGATCTTGTTGAGCACCACGAAGCGCTCCAGGCTGGCCGGGCCCAGGTGGTCGCGCCACAAGGCCAGGTCGGAGCGCGTCACGCCCGTATCGGCGGCCAGCACGAAGACCACGGCGTGCGCCGCGGGCAGCAGGCCCAGGGTGAGCTCGGGCTCGGCGCCGATGGCATTCAGCCCGGGCGTGTCGATCACCACCAGACCGCGCTGCAGCAGCGGGTGCGGGTAGTTGATGATCGCGTGGCGCCAGGTCGGTACCTCCACCGTGCCGTCGGGCAGCGGCGGCGGGTTGTCTTCGGGCTGGTCGTCGCTCCACAGGCCCAATGCGGTGGCCTCCTGCACGCTCACGCGCCGGGTCTGCGTCACCGCCGCCAGCGCCTGCACCAGCGTCTGCGGCCGGCCGGGGTCCAGCGGCAGGTGCTGCCACGGCTCTTCACGCGAACGCAGTTCGGCCAGCGACTGGCCGCCGAGCCGGGTTTCGATGGGCAGCAGCGAAAGGCGTGGCTCGGCGGTGGCGTCGAAGCGCAATTCCACCGGGCACATGGTGGTGCGGCCGGGCGTGGCCGGCAGCACGCGGCAGCCAGCGTCGCCGAAGAAGATGGCGTTGACCAGCTCCGACTTGCCGCGCGAGAACTCGGCCACGAAGGCCAGCACCAGCTTGTCGGAGGCCAGCCGCTCGCGCAACGCGGCCAGCGCCGCGGCGTCGGCATCGTCGAGCAAGTCAGGTTCGGCCAGCGCCCGCGCCAGTGCGCCGACGTGGCCGTCCAACGCGGTGCGCCAGGCGGCCAGCGCGTCGAGGCTATGGGCGATGGGGCTGTGCATGGGCGGCGGCGCGCATGGCAGGGGGGTGCGTCATGCTAGCGCAGGGCCGGCAGGCGAGCCGCCGGCAGGCCGGTGCAAGGGGTGGCCGGAAATCACGGCCCGCCGCGCCGTTACCCGGAGTTACCTGCGCTGACAGCGCGGGCAGAAATAGGTCGAGCGCTGCGCCTGCACCGTCCGCCGCACGCTGCCGCCACAACGCCGGCACGACAGCCCGGCGCGGCCATAGACAGCGGCTTCGGCCTGAAAGGCACCGCTGGCGCCGTGGGCGTCGGTGAAGTCGCGCAGCGTCGAGCCACCGAGGTCCAGCGCCCGCGCCAGCGTGCCGCGCAGCGCCGCCAGCAACCGCGCGGCGCGCGGGCGGCTGATGCGGTCGGCGCGCAGCGCGGGATGGATGCCGGCCTGGAACAAGGCTTCGCAGGCGTAGATATTGCCGGCGCCCACCACCACGTCGCCGGCCAGCAGCACCGCCTTCACCGGCGCGCGGCGGCGCTGCAGCGCGGCGTGGAAGGCCTGCAGCGTGAGCGCGGGGTCGAAAGGCTCGGCGCCCAGCCGCTGCAGCAGCGTGGCGGCCGGCGCCGCCTGAAGCGAAGCCGACCAGACCACGGCGCCGAAACGTCGCGGGTCGTTCAAGCGCAGCGTGCAGCGGTCGGTGATGAGGTCGAAGTGATCGTGCGGCCCCGGTGCCGGGGCCTGCGGCAGCAGCGCCAGCGAACCCGACATGCCCAGGTGCAGCAGCAGGCCGCCGTCATCGCCGAGGCCACAGGGTCCGGAGTGCAGCGGCAGCCAGAGGTATTTGCCACGCCGCGCCACTTCGCCCACGGTGCTGCCGACCAGGGCCTGCTCGGCCTGGCCTAGCGGCCAGCGCAGCGGTTTGCCCAGCCGTGCCGCCAGGACGCGGGCACCGAGCAAAGGTGCCGCAATGCCCCGCCGGGTGACCTCGACCTCAGGAAGTTCGGGCATACCTCATTATGTGAGAATGGTTTTCGACCGCACTGGAGCCCCGATGTCCCCAAGCCACCGCCGGCCAGCCCGCTGGCGCCCCGCGCTGGCAGCGCTGCTGGCCGCATCGGCCTGGCTGGTCGCGACCCCGGCCGCGGCCCAACCGGTTGCGCCCGAGGTCCCCGCGTCCGCCCCGGCAGGCAATTCGGCGCTCGACGGGCAGTTGCTGTATCAACTGCTGTTGGGCGAAATTGCGCTCACCAGCGGCAATGCCGGCACGGCCTACGAATGGATCCTGGACGCCGCGCGCCGCACGCGCGACGAAACGCTGTTCCGCCGCGCCGTGGACATTGCCCTGCAGGCCCGCGCCGGCGAGCAGGCCCTGGCCGCCACGCGCGCCTGGCGGCTGGCCCAGCCCGAGTCACTGGACGCCCTGCGGCTGCAGTTGCAGATCCTGCTGCTGCTGAACCGCAACGACGGCATCGCCGAGCCGCTGCAGGCCCTGCTGGCGCTCACGCCGCAGGCCGACCGGCCGGGCCTGATCGCCGCGCTGCCGCGTTTCCTGCAACGTGCCAGCGACCCGCGCCTGCTCGCCGGCGTGCTGGAAACCGCGCTCGAACCCTATCGCAGCGCGCCCGCCACGCGCGTGCCCGTGCGCGTGGCCCTGGGCCGGGCCTGGCTCGAGGCCCGCGAACCCGACCGCGCCTGGGCGCTGGCCCTGGAAGCCCACGCCCTGGACCCGACCGCGCCGGGCCCGGCCCTGCTGGCCATGGAACTGATGCGCGAGAAGCCGGCCGCCGAGGCCCTGGTGCTGCAGTACCTGGCCCAGCCGCAGTCCGAACCGGCGCTGCGCCTGGGTTATGTGCGGCTGCTCACGTCGCTGCAGCGCTACGCCGACGCCGTGACGCAGCTGGAAGAGGCCACGCGCCGGCAGCCCGAGGTGGCGCCGCCCTATCTCTCGCTCGGCGCCCTGCATCTGGAATTGAAGCACCCGAAGGAAGGTGAGGCCGCGCTGGAGCGCTACGTCGAGCTCGTGCAGCGCCAGTCTGCGGCCGCGGCAGCCCCTGCCACCCCGGGGGCTGCGGCAGCGTCCGCGCCCGATGCCGATGGAGCCGATCCCGAAGACGACGCCCGCCCCGACCAGGGCCTGGTGCAGGCCTGGCTGATGCTGGCCCAGTCGGCCGAGCAGCGCGGCGACTTCCAGGCCGCCGAAGCCTGGCTGGCCAAGGTCGACGATCCGCGCCGCGCCCTGGAGGTGCAGACCCGCCGCGCCTCCATGTTGGCGCGCCAGGGCCAGCTCGAACAGGCGCGCCAGCTGATCCGCCGCGCGCCCGAGCGCAGCGCCGAGGACCAGCGCGCCAAGTTCGTGGCCGAAGCCACCGTGCTGCGCGAGGTCAAGCACTGGCGCGAGGCCTTCGACGTGCTGGCCAGCGCCGGCGAGCGCTTCCCCGACGACACCGAACTCATGTACGAACAGGCCATGATGGCCGAGAAGATCGACCGCCTGGACGAGATGGAGCGCCTGCTGCGCCGCGTCATCGAGCTCAAGCCCGACAACGCGCACGCGCACAACGCACTGGGCTATTCGCTGGCCGACCGCAGCCAGCGCCTGCCCGAGGCCCGCGTGCTGATCCAGCGCGCGCTGGAACTGTCGCCCGGCGACCCCTTCATCACCGACAGCCTGGGCTGGGTGGAATTCCGGCTCGGCAACGCCGAAGAAGCGCTGCGACTGCTGCGGCGCGCCTATGCCGCGCGGCCCGACCCAGAGATCGCCGCCCATCTGGGCGAGGTGCTGTGGGCGCTGGACCAGCGCGAAGAGGCGCGCCGCATCTGGCTCGAAGCCAAGGGCCGCGACGCCACCAACGACGTGCTGCGCGAGACGCTGGCCCGCTTGCGCGTCGAGCTGTGAGCCGCCGCGCGCCGGCATGGCTGCCGCTGGTGGTGGCGGTGCTGCTGGCCGCCTGCGCCACACCGCCACCGGCGCCCGGCGAAGCGCCCTGGACCAGCGGCCGCCTGATCGTGCGCGTGGACGAAAGCGCCGGCCAGGCCGCGCAGAGCCTGAGCGCGGCCTTCGAACTGCGCGGCGATGGGGAGTCGGGCGAACTGCGCCTGAATTCGCCGCTGGGCACGCGCGTGGTGCAGGCGCGCTGGGCACCGGGCCTGGCGGTGCTGGAAACGCCCGACGGCGAGCAGCGTTTCGACACGCTGGAGCAGCTGTCGCGCCAGGCCCTGGGCGAGGCGCTGCCGCTGGCCGCCCTGCCCGACTGGATCGCCGGCCGCCCCTGGCCGGTGGCGCCGCATGTCATGGCCGCCGAAGGTTTCGAGCAGCTTGGCTGGTCGGTGCGGCTGGCACGCCTGGCCGAGGGCTGGATCGAAGCCCGGCGCGCCGCGCCACCGCAAGTGCTGGTGCGCGTGCGCTTGGACGAGTCGGGGGCGCCGTGAGCTTGCGCGCGCTTTTCGACGTGCCGGCGCCGGCCAAGCTCAACCTCTTCCTGCACGTGGTGGGGCGGCGCGCCGACGGCTACCACCTGCTGCAATCGGTCTTCGTGCTCGTCGACTGGACCGACACCCTGCACTTCGAACTGCGCGACGACGGCGCGCTGGCCCGCCACGACCTGGGCCCGGCGCTGCCGGCCCAGGACCTGTGCCTGCGCGCCGCGACAGCGCTGCAATCGGCCAGCGGCACCGGGCTCGGCGCCGACATCTCGATCCTGAAGCGCGTGCCCTGGGGTGCCGGCCTGGGCGGCGGCAGCTCCGACGCCGCCAGCACGCTGCTGGCGCTGAACCGGCTGTGGCAGCTGCGCTGGCCGCGAGCGCGGCTGGCCGAGCTGGGCCTGGCGCTCGGCGCCGATGTGCCCTTCTTCCTGGGCGGGCACAACGCCTTCGTCGAAGGCATCGGCGAGAAGCTCACGCCGCTGGCGCTGCCGGCCGCGCGCTATGCCGTGGTCAAGCCGCCCACGGCCATCGCCACGCAGGACATCTTCATGCACCCGGAACTGGTTCGCAATACCGAAGCTGCTATACTCGCAGGCTCTCTTGACGAGGCGGGGCGCACCGGTGCGCCGGCTGCATGGGCGACAGGGTTCGGCAAGAACGACCTGCAGCCCGTGGCCGAAGGCCGGTGTCCCGAGGTGGCGCAAGCTGCCCGCTGGCTTCAGGCACGTTACGGCAACAGCCGCATGACGGGCTCGGGCAGCGCGGTCTTTGCAAGAGTCGGCACCGCCGGGCCACCCGTGGCGAATTTCCCCGAGGATGAACTTCCGCCGGGGTGGGTGGGACGGATGTGCCGCAGTCTGGCCGAGCACCCGCTGCTGGGGTGGGCCGGCTGAGACGGTTTTCGAAGGGAGCGGTGACGAGCCGCTTCCTGAGTAGGGGAGTCGCCAAGTTGGTTAAGGCATCGGATTTTGATTCCGACATGCGAGGGTTCGAGTCCTTCCTCCCCTGCCAGATCCTGCCAGTCCTGCCCTGAAACCGGCGCTGCGGCACCGGCCCTCCCTGCGGAGCCACCATCTTGCTGTTCAACACCGTGCTCTTCACCGGCAACGCCAACCCGGTGCTGGCGCAGGAAATCGCATCGCACCTGGGGATCGAACTCGGCCGCGCCATGGTCAGCCGCTTCTCCGACGGTGAGGTCACCGTGGAGATCCGCCAGAACGTGCGCGCGCGCGACGTCTTCGTGCTGCAGCCCACCTGCACGCCCACGAACGAGCACCTGATGGAGCTGCTGATCATGGTCGATGCGCTGAAGCGGGCCAGCGCCCGCCGCATCACCGCCGTGATCCCCTACTTCGGCTATGCGCGCCAGGACCGCCGGCCGCGCAGCACGCGCGTGCCGATCAGCGCCAAGGTGGTGGCCAACCTGCTGGAAACCGTGGGTGTGGAACGCGTGCTCACGATGGACCTGCACGCCGACCAGATCCAGGGCTTCTTCGACATCCCGGTGGACAACATCTACGCCAGCCCGGTGCTGCTGTCCGACCTGAAGAGCAAGGACTACCCCAACCTGGTGGTCATCTCGCCCGACGTCGGCGGCGTGGTGCGCGCGCGCGCACTGGCCAAGCAGCTGGACTGCGACCTGGCCATCATCGACAAGCGCCGGCCCACCGCCAACGTGTCCGAGGTGATGCACGTCATCGGCGAGATCGAGGGCCGCAACTGCGTGATCATGGACGACATGATCGACACCGCCGGCACGCTGGTGAAGGCGGCCGAGGTGCTGAAGGAGCGCGGCGCGCGCAGCGTCTACGCCTATTGCACGCATCCGGTGTTCTCGGGCCCGGCGGTCGACCGCCTGATGGCTTCGCAGATCGACGAGGTGGTGGTCACCAACACCATTCCGCTGTCCGACGAGGCCAAGGCCTGCGCCAAGGTCAGGCAGCTCTCGGTGGCCTTCCTGTTCGCCGAGACCATGCGCCGCATCAGCGACGGCGAGTCGGTGACCAGCCTCTTCGCGGAGCAGAACAGCAACTTTTGATAGAGAGGCGGGCTTCTTGCGAAGCCCTTCTCCTTTCCCGTCGCAGGCCTTCGGCCTGCAAACCCCCAAGGCAGCCTGGTCGCGGGCGCCTCAACTTTTGGAGCAACTATGCAATTCACAGCCTACGAGCGTACGCTGCAGGGGACCGGAGCGAGCCGCCGCCTGCGCAACGCAGCCAAGGTGCCGGGCATCGTCTACGGCGCCGGCGAGCCGAAGATGATCGAGCTCGACCACAACGCGCTCTTCTTCGCGCTGAAGAAGGAAGCCTTCCACTCGTCGATCCTGGAGATGACGCTCGGCGACAGGACCGAGAAGGTGCTGCTGCGCGACTACCAGATGCACGCCTACAAGCCCATGGTCATGCACGTGGACTTCCAGCGCATCGACGAGACGACCAAGCTGCGCAAGAAGGTGCCGCTGCACTTCAGCGGTGAGGAACTGTCGCCGGCGGTGAAGACCGACAAGTGCCTGGTCAGCCACGTTCGAACCGACCTCGAGATCGAATGCCTGGCCGCGCAACTGCCCGAGTTCGTGACCATCGACCTCTCCGGCCTGGTCAAGGGCACCAGCCTGCACGCCAGCGACCTGAAGCTGCCCGCGGGTATCAAGGCCGTCAAACGCGGCACGCTCGACCCGGTGATCGTGGCCGTGACGCTGCCCAAGGCCGAGGAAGAAGTCGTCGCCGCGCCCACGGTGGTGGTGCCGGCCGAGAAGGGCAAGGCCAAGCCCAAGAAGGACGAGAAGCAGAACAAGAAGTAGTCATCCCCCCAAAGGACGGCCCCACGAAGCCCCACCTCGGTGGGGCTTCGCCGTTTGCGCCCGCTCTCGATAATGCAGCGCATGATTCGACTCTTCGTCGGCCTGGGCAACCCGGGCACTGAATACGAAGCCACGCGGCACAACGCAGGCTTCTGGTGGCTGGACGCGCTGGCCGACAAGCTGGGTGCACGCCTGGTGCCCGAGCGTGGCTGGCAGGCGTTGGCCGCACGTGTGAATACACCGGCCGGGCCGGTGTGGCTGCTCGAGCCGATGACCTTCATGAACCGCTCGGGCTTCGCCGTCGCCACGCTGGCGCGTTTCTACAAGATCGCGCCGCAGGAAATCCTGGTCGTGCACGACGAACTCGACCTGTTGCCCGGCCAGGCCAAGCTCAAGTTCGGCGGCAGCGCCGCCGGCCACAACGGGCTGAAGGACATCCACGCCATGCTGGGCACGCTGGACTTCTGGCGCCTGCGGCTGGGCATCGGCCACCCGGGGGTGAAGTCCGAGGTGGTGAACTACGTGCTCAAGCGGCCCTCGCCAGACCACCGCGACGCCATCCAGAAGGCCATCGAGCAGTCGCTGCAGGCCAGCGAACTGCTGCTGGCTGGCGAGATGGACAAGGCCTTGGCCCGCATCCACGCCCAGCCGCCACGGCCCAAGCCGCCGCGGCCGGCGCGCCCGCCGGCAGACGAACCTGGAGACGACACATGAACAAGCGCTTCGTCCTGACCCTGCTGCTCGTCGCCACCGCGGGGACGTTTTCGAACGTGCTGGCGCAGACCGTCTGGCGCTGCGGCGCCGACGGCCGCAGCTTCAGCGACCGGCCCTGCGCCGACGGCCAGCGGCTGCAGATGGCGGAGCTGGCCGACAAACGCTCGGCCGACGAGGTGGCGGCGGCGCAGGCGGTGGTGGCCCGCCAGCAGCGCCTGGCCGAGGCCCTGCGACAGCAGCGCCTGCAGCGCGAGCGCGAGGCCGCGCCACCGTTCGACGGGCATGCCGTGCCGCAGCGTCATCACGGCGATGCAGGCATCAAGCCGAAGCGGGAAGCGAAGATGCAGCGGGAAGAGGCGCCGCGTCAGCCGCGTCATCGTTCGCAGGCCCAGTCTCGGCACCCGGCGGCAGCGCAGCCCGCTGCAGCCGATGGTATTTGGCGAGCAGTTGCTCCGGCGTCTCCACGTACGCAGGATTGACCGGGATGCAGCTCACCGGGCACAACTGCACGCACTGCGGCTCGCTGAAGTGACCCACGCACTCGGTACAGCGCTGGGCATCGATCTCGTAGATCTCCTCGCCCATCGAGATCGCCTGGTTGGGGCACTCGGGCTCGCAGACATCGCAATTGATGCACTCGTCGGTGATCCACAGGGCCATGGTGCGGGTTCAAGCCTCGGGTAACGCGACCCGTTCCTTCAGTCGCTTCAGCACCGAGGGTGCCACGAACTTGGAAACATCACCGCCAAGGCCGGCAATCTCGCGCACGAAGGTGGCGCTGACGAACTGGTACTGGTCGGAAGGCGTCATGAAGACCGTCTCCACGTCGGGCATCAGCTGGCGGTTCATGCCGGCCATCTGGAATTCGTATTCGAAATCGCTCACCGCGCGCAGTCCGCGAATGACGACCTTGCCGCCGTTTTCCACCACGAAATCGCGCAGCAGGCCGCGAAAGGTGGTGACCTCGACGTTGGGGTAAGGCCTGGCGATCTCGCGCGCCATCTCCAGCCGCTCGCCGGGGCTGAACATGGTGCGCTTGTGGTGTCCCGCGGCCACGGCCAGGATCAGGCGGTCGAACAGCCGCGCGGCGCGCCGCATCAGGTCTTCGTGGCCCAGCGTCATCGGGTCGAAGGTACCCGGATAGATGGCGGTGAGCGGGGCGGTCGAGGTCACGGCACTTTCCTCCTGGGCGCAAGGCCGGGTCTTGGCCCGCGGCAGTGTAGCCGCGCTCAGCCCTGGCGCCGGAAGAGCTGGGCGTGCACGGCGCCGGCCTTCAGGTGGCGGTACAGCACCAGGCCCGGCGGCGGCTCGGCCAGCGGCTGCCCCGACTCCAGATAGACGAAACCGCCGTTGCAGGCCAGCGGTGCGGCCACCAAAGTTGCGGGCACGGCCAGTTCGGCGTCGAACGGCGGGTCGAGCAGCACGAGTTCGAAGCGGCCCGGCGCGCAGCGTGCCATCCAGGCCAGGGCGTCGGTGCGCTCGATGCGCGCCATGCCGGCGCCCAGGCGCTGCCGCGTGGCCTCCAGGCTGTGCGCCAGTGCCGGGTCGCGTTCCAGCAGCACGACCTCGGCCGCGCCGCGCGACGCCGCCTCGAAGCCCAGCGCACCGGTGCCGGCGAAGGCGTCGAGCACGCGCCAGCCGCCGAGGTCCTGCCCGAGCCAGTTGAACAGCGTTTCCTTCACGCGGTCGGGCGTGGGTCGCAGGCCTGGGCGGTCGGGCACCGGCAGCTTGCTGCGCTTCCACAGGCCACCGATGAGGCGCACCTCGCCGGGCGGGGTGCGACGCGAGGCGGGACGCGCAGCGGTGCGGGGCGCCGGGCGGGCCGGTCTGTTCACAGCCGCACCGGGATGCCGTCGCGCGCCAGCAGCGCCTTGGCCTGGCCGACCGTGAATTCGCCGTAATGGAAGATGCTGGCTGCCAGCACCGCGTCGGCGCCGCCGATGCGGATGCCTTCGGACAGATGCTCCAGCGCGCCGACTCCGCCCGAGGCGATCACCGGCACCGGCACGGCGTCACAGACGGCACGCGTGAGTTCGAGGTCGAAGCCGATCTTGGTGCCGTCGCGGTCCATGCTGGTGAGCAGGATCTCGCCGGCACCGAGTTCGGCCATGCGCCGCGCCCATTCGACTGCGTCGAGATGGACGTTCTGGCGTCCGCCATGCGTGTAGACGTCCCAGCCCGGGCCCCGATGGGCCAGGTCGTCGCCGCGGCGGCGCTTGGCGTCGATGGCCACAACGATGCACTGCGCGCCGTACTTCTCGGAAGCCTCGCGGATGACGTCGGGCCGCGCCACCGCCGCCGAATTGAAACTGACCTTGTCGGCGCCGGCATTGAGCAGCCGGCGCACGTCGGCCACGGTGCGCACGCCGCCGCCCACGGTGAGCGGAATGAAGACCTGCGAGGCCACGGCCTCGATGATGGGCAGGATGAGGTCGCGGCCGTCGCTGGTGGCGGTGATGTCGAGGAAGGTCAGCTCGTCGGCGCCCTGCTCGTTGTAGCGCGCGGCGATCTCCACCGGGTCGCCAGCGTCGCGCAGTTCGACGAAATTGACGCCCTTGACGACGCGGCCGCCGGTCACGTCCAGGCAGGGAATGATGCGCTTCGCGAGCATCAGGGCTCGCCCGTCCGTGGCACGAGCATCAGGCCTGCGCGCCGAGTTCGTCGGCGCGCGCCTGCGCGGCGGTGAAGTCGAGGTCGCCGTTGTAGATGCTGCGGCCGCAGATCACGCCTTCGATGCCTTCGAATTCCACCGCGCACAGCCGTTCGATGTCGGCCAGGCCCGCGAGGCCACCCGAGGCGATGACGGGAATGGTCAGCGCCTGCGCCAGCCGCACCGTGGCCTCGATATTGATGCCGGTGAGCATGCCGTCGCGGCCGATGTCGGTGTAGATCACGCCTTCGACGCCGTAGTCCTGGAACTTCCTCGCCAGGTCCACCACCTCGTGGCCGGTGAGCTTGCTCCAGCCGTCGGTGGCCACGCGGCCGTCGCGGGCGTCCAGGCCCACGATGATGTGGCCGCCGAAGGCCGTGCAGGCGTCCTTCAGGAAGCCCGGGCTCTTCACGGCCGCGGTGCCGATGATGACGTAGCTCAGGCCGTCGTCCAGGTAACGCTCGATGGTGTCGAGGTCGCGGATGCCGCCGCCCAGCTGCACCGGGATCTCGTCGCCCACCTCGCGCAGGATGGCCCGTACCGCCGGCTCGTTGACGGGCTTGCCGGCGAAGGCGCCATTCAGGTCCACCAGATGCAGCCGCCGCGCGCCGGCGTCGAGCCAGCGGCGCGCCATGGCGGCGGGGTCTTCGCCGAAGGTGGTCGAGGCTTTCATGTCGCCCTGTTGCAGTCGGACGCACTTGCCGTCCTTGAGGTCGATGGCCGGGATCAGCAGCATGGCTCGTGCGGAGCTTGGTGGGAAGAAGGGGGAGAAAAGGCCAGCGAAGAGGGGCCGTGCGGTTCTGTCGGCTAGGGCTTCCAGTGCAGGAAGTTGCGGTACAGGGCCAGGCCGTGATCGGCGCTTTTCTCGGGGTGGAACTGGGTGGCGAAAATGTTATCCCGCGCGACGGCGCTGGTAAAGCGGGAACCGTATTCGGTTTCGCCCGCGGTGTGGCGCGGGTCCGACGGGTCGGCCCAGTAACTGTGCACGAAATAGAAATACGCGCCGTCGGGCACGCCCTGCCACAGCGCATGCGGGCGCTGCTGCACGCGGTTCCAGCCCATCTGCGGCACCTTGTAGCGGCTGCCGTCGGGCTGCAGGCGGCCTTCCAGCCGAAAGCGGCGCACCACGCCGGGGATCAGCCCCAGGCCCGGCGTGTCCTGTTCCTCGCTGTGGTCGAGCAGCATCTGCATGCCCACGCAGACCCCCATCAGCGGCTTGTTCGCGGCCGCGTGCAGCACGGCCGGCTTCAGCCCGGAGTCGTGCAGTTCGCGCATGCAGTCGCGCATCGCGCCCTGCCCCGGCAGCACCACGCGCTCGGCGGCCAGCACCTCGGCGGGGTGCGAGGTCACGATCACGTCTAACCCAGTGCCGGCCGCCACGTGCAGCACGGCCTGCGACACCGAGCGCAGGTTGCCCATGCCGTAGTCGACGACGGCCACTGCAGCCATGAGGCTAGAGACTGCCCTTGGTGGACGGCACGACCCCCGCACTTCGCGGGTCGGCGGCCAGCGCCATGCGCAGGGCGCGTGCGAAGGCCTTGAAGACGGTCTCGCACTGGTGGTGCGCGTTGTCGCCCTTGAGGTTGTCGATGTGCAGCGTCACGAGCGCGTGGTTGGCGAAACCCTGGAAGAACTCGTAGGCGAGCTGCGTATCGAAGCCGCCGATCATGCCGGCCTTGAACGGCACGTGCATGTGCAGCCCCGGGCGGCCCGAAAAGTCGACCACCACGCGCGACAGCGCCTCGTCCAGCGGCACGTAGGCATGGCCGTAGCGCGTGATGCCCGTCTTGTCGGCCGCGGCCTGTGCCACCGCCATGCCGAGCGTGATGCCCACGTCTTCCACCGTGTGATGACCGTCGATGTGCAGGTCGCCCTTGGCGTCGACCTCCAGGTCGATCAGGCCGTGGCGCGCGATCTGGTCGAGCATGTGGTCGAAGAAGCCGATGCCGGTGGCCAACTGGGCCCGGCCGCTGCCGTCGAGGTTGACGCGCACGCGGATCTGCGTTTCCTTGGTGTCGCGCCGTAGGTCTGCAATGCGGTCCATCTAGAGGCTGTCCTTCAGGGCCTGGATCATGAGCTGGTTCTCCTCGGGCGTGCCCACCGTCAGGCGCAGGCAGTTTTTCAGCAGCGGGTGCAGGCCGGCGATGTGCTTGACGAGCACGCCGCGGGCCTTCATGCCCTCGAAGGCGCGCCGTGAATCGGGCACGCGCACCAGGATCATGTTGGCCTGGCTGGGAAAGGGCTGCACCCCGGGCAGGCCGCGCAGCGCCGCCTGCAGCCGTTCGCGCTCGGCGCACAGCAGCGCCGCCTGGCGCGCATATTCGCCGGCGTGCTCCAGCGCGAACAGCGTGGCCTCGGCGTTGAGCACGCTCACGTTGTAGGGCGGACGCACCTTGTCGACTTCGTCGATCAGCGCCGCGGCGCCGCACAGATAACCCAGCCGCACGCCTGCGAGGCCGAACTTGGACAGCGTGCGCATCACCAGCACATGCTCGTGCGCGGCCATGCGCTGCATCCAGGTGCGCGACGAGAACGGCTGGTAGGCCTCGTCGAAGACCACCAGACCCTGCTGATGCCCGATGGCGGCCACGATGCGGTCGATGACGGCGTCGTCGAACAGATTCGCCGTGGGGTTGTTGGGGTAGGCGATGTAGGTCAGCGCCGGCCGGTGCTGCTCGATGGCCGCCAGCATGGCCACTTCGTCCAGCTCGAACTCCGGCGTCAGCGGCACGCCCACGAAGCGCAGGCCGCGCAGCCGGGCCGACATCTCGTACATCACGAAGCCCGGCAGCGGCGCCAGCAGCGTGGCGCCGGGCACGTTGCAGGCCACCGAGAGGATGTCGATCAGCTCGTCGGAGCCGTTGCCCAGCATCAGCTTGCAGCCGGCGGGCAGGCCGACGTGCCGCGACAGGGCGGCCACCACGTCGACCGAACTCTGCACCGGGTAGCGGTTGATCGCCACCCGGCCCAGTCGTACACCCAGTTCACGCTGCAGTTCGGGCGGCAGGCGGAACGGGTTTTCCATCGCGTCCAGCTTCACCATGCCGGCACTGGGCTGGATGGCATAGGCGTGCATGGACGTCACGTCCTGCCGGAGGGTGTGCTGCAGTCGTTCGGTGAGCGGGGTCATGGCGCAGGCGGGGTGTGGGCACCACCCACTCGCGGCGTCTCGGCGGGCGTTCCGAGACCTCGATTCGCGGAATCCGAAGTCTACCTTGCCGGCAGCGGGCATGGCCCCGGCCGCGCGCGCCGGGACGCGCGCGAACGCGGAAAGGTCGTCGCCGCCGCCGGAGCGCCGGTCAGGGCCGCTGGCGGCGCGCCAGACCGCCCACCACGGCCAGCCCCAGTCCCAGCAGCGCCCAGCTGGCGGGCTCGGGCACCGGAGTGGCGAGGAAGACATCGCTGCGGCCATAACCTTCATTCAGGTCGTTGATCACCTGCGTGCCGATGACCTGGATGAAGATGCAGCTCGCCACCGGGCATTCGGCAAGCACCGTGAACGTGCCGGAGCCCACGGCCTGGGTGCCCTCGGTATCGAGGTCGAACAATACGCTGTGCAGAACGGGCGCCGGCAACGACGCGTCGTAGGAATTGAAGATGACGGTGGTGAACTGCAGGCTGCCGGCGACGTTGATGACGAAGTTGTCCAGCGAATACAGCCCCGGACTCACCCGGCTGGGGTCGACGTCCCAGGTGTCGAAGAAGAGCTCGCGTTCCCCGCCCATGGGCTGCTCAAGGTCGGCCCTGGAAAGAAACGTGTCGGGCACCGAAAGCTGGCTGCCGCCGCGACCGAAGCCGAGCATCTCGACCAGGTCGCTGCCTTGCACCGGCTGCAGAAAGGCCGAGTCGTAGGTCGTGATCGACTGGGCCCAGGCGGCCGGCCCGCCCAGGGCCAGCAGCAGCGAGAGAAGGTATTTCGTGAATCGCATGACGGCTCCTCGCCCGGGAAGGCTGCGCAGGCTCCAGGACGGAGCGGCTGCGACCCCGCCGGGACTACACGGCGTTTTTACAGCAGAACCGTGCAACGGCGACCGCCCTGGACCGCGCAGGCGCCGAATCCACCCCCCTCGTTCGTGGGGGACAGTGTGCCCGGAAGCCATCTGCACCGCGCTGGGGCGACTCGCAGTAACCTCCGGCCGCGGCTTTGGCCGCAAACTCGCCGCCCTTCCATCGCACAGCGACACGCCACTCCCTGCATGACCGAACTGGAACAGATCGAAGCCGGCCTGGCCGCACTGGAGGCGCAACGCGGACTGCTCGGCGACACCGTGGTCGAGATGGCCGCCGCGCCGCTGCGCGCCAGGCTGGCCACCCTGCAGACCGAGCAGGCCAGCGCCGCGGCGCAGCAGCTCAAGCAGGTCACGGTGATGTTCGTCGATACCGTGGGCTCCACCGCCATGAGCCGGCAGCTCGACCCCGAAGACGTGCACGCGGTGATCGACGGCGCGCTGCAGCGTTTCACCGCCGTCGTGCAAGGCCAGGGCGGCCGCGTGCTGCAGTACACCGGCGACGGCCTGCTGGCCGCCTTCGGCGCCGACGAGACGCGCGAGGACGACGCCGAGCGTGCCATCCGCGCCGGGCTCGAGATCCTTCATACGGCCCGCGAACTGGCCGCCGGCGTGCAGGCCCGTACCGGCGTGGCCGGGTTCGACGTCCGCGTGGGACTCAACACCGGGTCGGTGCTGCTCGGCGGTGGCGTCGACGCCGAAGGCAGCATCCGCGGTGCCACCGTCAACCTGGCCGCGCGCATGGAGCAGACGGCGCCGCCCGGCGGCCTGCGCATCCACCACGATACCTACCGCCACGTGCGCGGGTTGTTCAAGGTCACCGAGCAGCCGCCGCTCACCGTCAAAGGCAGCGACGAGCCGCTGCGGACCTACCTGGTGCAAGGCGTCAAGCCGCGCGCGCTGCGCGTGTTGCCGCGCGGCATCGAAGGCGTGGAAACGCGCATGGTGGCACGCGAGGCCGAACTCGAGACCCTGCAGGACGCCTTCCAGGCCCTCTGTACGGACGGCGGCTGCCGCACCGTGACGGTGGTCGCCGAGGCCGGCCTGGGCAAGAGCCGCCTGCTGCACGAATTCGAGAACTGGACCGAGGCGCAGGGCCGGCCCTATGCCTTGTTCCGCGGCCGCGCCGAGCCGCGCACGCTGATGCAACCCTTCGGCATGCTGCAAAGCGTGCTCGCCTGGCGACTGCAGATCGCCGACGACGACGATACCGAGACGGTGCGGCGCAAGATCGTCGAAGGTATCGCACCGCTGTTCGACGACGACGGGCTGGCACAGGCCCACCTGCTGGGGCAGCTCGTGGGCGTCGACTTCTCGGCCAGCCCGCACGTGCGCGGCATCGCCGGCGACGCACGCCAGATCCGCAACCGCGCCTTCCACGCCGCAGCCCAGGTGCTGCGCCGCACGGCGCAGCGCAGCGGCGCGCCGCTGCTGCTGCTGCTGGACGACCTGCACTGGGCCGACGACGGCTCGCTGGACTTCATCAGCTACCTCGAGCAGGTCAACCGCGACGTGCCCATGCTCCTGCTGTGCATGACGCGGCCCACGCTGTTCGAGCGCCGGCCCGACTGGGCGCTGCTGTACGGCACGCACCAGCGCATCGAACTGCAGGCCCTGGACAAGCGCGGCAGCCGCGAACTCGTGGGTGTGCTGCTGCAACGGCTGGACAAGGTGCCCGCGGCGCTGCGCGAGCTGCTCATCGGCGGCGCCGAAGGCAACCCGTTCTACATGGAAGAACTGGTGCGCATGCTGGTGGACAACGGCGCCATCGTGACCGGCCCCGAGCGCTGGCATCTGGTGGCCGACAAGCTGCTCGGCGCCCAGGTGCCACCGACGTTGACCGGCGTGCTGCAAGCACGCGTGGACAGCCTGCCGCCGCGCGAGAAGCTCACGCTGCAGCAGGCCTCGGTGATCGGCGTCGCCTTCTGGGACCAGGCCCTGGCCGCCATCGACCCCGAGGCACCCCTGGCCCTGCACTCGCTGGTGCAGCGCGGGCTGCTGGTGCCGCACGAGAACACCACGCTGGAAGGACAGCGCGAATTCGCCTTCAAGAACCAGGTCCTGCACCAGGTCATCTACGACGGCCTGCTGCGGCGCGACCGGCGCGGCTGGCATGCGTGCATTGCCGGCTGGCTGGGCCGGATCGAGGACAGCCGTGCCCGCGAGGCCCGGGGCCTGGCCGCGCAGCACTACGAACGCGCAGGCGATCCGGTCCAGGCGTGCCGCTTCTACACGCGCGCGGCCGAGGACGCGGCAGCGCGCTACGCCAATTCGGCGATGCTGACCTTCGTCGAGCGCGCGCTGGCCCTGGCCGACCCGGCCGACCACGAGACCCGCTGGCGCGCCCACCTGGTGCGCGAGCGTCACCTGCTCGACACCACCGAGCGGGCCGCGCACGACGCGGACCTGCAGGCGCTGGCCGACCTGGCCGAGCAATTGGACGACGAGGAAAGGCGCATCGTCGTCTCGCTGCGCCGCGCGGCCACGCTGCGCGGCGCCGGCGACTATGCCGGTGCCGAGGCGGCAGGCCGGCATGGTCTGGCGCTGGCCCGGCCGCTGGAGCGCTCGGCGCTGGCCGTGGCGCTGTGCGGTGGACTGGCGGACTCGCTCGTCGGCGCGGGCAAGTACGAGGCCGCGCGCGAGATCGCCGCGCAGGGGCTGCAGCTGGCGCAGGCGCGCGGCGACCGCGCCGGCGAGAGTGTGCTCGTCAATGCACTGGGCCTGATCGCCATGGAGCAGGGCGAGCTCACGGTGGCGGCCGCGCACTTCGAGGCCAGCCTGGTCATCACGCGCGAGGTCGGTGACCCGCTGGCCGAAGGCCTGCGGCTGAACAACCTGGGTTCGGTCTATCCGCGGCTGGGTGACTACGCCCGCGCCCGCAGCCACCTCGAGCGCGGCCTGCAGTTGGCGCGCCGGATCGGGCACCGTTCCACCGAGGCCGCGCTGCTGCTCAATACCGCCTCGGTGGCTCACCTGCAAGGCGACGACACCGCTGCGCTGGCGCTGGCCAACGCCGCCTTCGAGGCCGCCGCCAGCAGCGGCCAGCGTGATCTGGAGGCGTTCGCGCGACTGGTGGCGGGCCATGCCGAACTCGGCCTGGGCCGCCACGCGGCGGCGCGCAGCGCTTACACCGAATCGCGCGACATGCTGGGCGCGCTGACCCTGCGCAGCCAGCAGGTGTTCGACCCCATCTCGGGTCTGGCCCGCGTGGCGCTGGCCGAAGGCCGGCTCGACCTGGCGCTGGAGCAGGTGGAATCGATGATGGCGCACATGGCCGCCGGCGGCAGCTTCGACGGCACCGAGGAGCCGCTGCTGCTGCCGCTGACCTGCTGGCAGGTGCTGCACGCCGCCGGCGACCCGCGTGCGGCGGACGTGCTCGCCGCGGCCCATGCCGAGTTGCAGGCGCAAGCGGTGCGCATCACGGATCCGCAGGCGCGGCGCGGCTTCCTGCAGCACGTGCCGCACCACCGCGAGATCGTGGCGGCGTGGCTGCGCCATGCGCAGGCGCCGGCCGTCGCCGCGCCGGCGGCACGCTGAGGCCCGGTCGGCAGATCGCCTGGCGGCCGCTCAGCCGCGAGAAGGCGGCACCGGTGCCGCGGCACCGGCTTCGCAGCGCATCTCGGCCGCACGGGCATGCGCCTGCAGCCCTTCGCCATGCGCCAGCTCGGCCGCGATCGGCCCCAGCACCATCGCCCCCGCGGCACTGACCTCGATCAGGCTGCTGCGCTTGACGAAGTCGTACACGCCCAGCGGCGACGAAAAGCGTGCCGTACCCGAGGTCGGCAGCACGTGGTTAGGGCCGGCGCAATAGTCGCCCAGGCTTTCGCTGGTGTGGGCGCCCAGGAAGATGGCGCCGGCGTGGCGCAGCAGCGGCTCCCAGCGCTGCGGCTCGCGCGAGCTCACCTCCAGGTGCTCGGGCGCGATGCGATTGCTGATCGCGCACGCCTCTTCCATGCTGCGCGTGTGGATCAGCGCGCCGCGGCCTTCGAGCGAGGCGCGGATGACGTCGCGGCGCGGCATGTCGGGCAGCAGGCGCTCGATGGCCGCGTGCACGGCGTCGAGGTAGGCTGCGTCGGGACTGAGCAGGATGCTCTGCGCCAGTTCGTCGTGTTCGGCCTGGCTGAAGAGGTCCATCGCCACCCAGTCGGCGGGGGTGCTGCCGTCGGCCAGCACCAGGATCTCGCTCGGCCCGGCGATCATGTCGATGCCCACCTGGCCGAAGACGCGCCGCTTGGCGCTGGCCACGTAGACGTTGCCGGGACCGGTGATCTTGTCCACGCGCGGCACCGTGGCCGTGCCCCAGGCCAGTGCGGCCACCGCCTGCGCGCCACCGAGGGTGAAGACGCGGTGCACGCCGGCCACCTGGGCGGCGGCCAGCACCAGGGCGTTGCGCTCCCCTCCGGGCGTAGGCACCACCATCACGATCTCGCGCACGCCGGCCACCTGGGCCGGAATGGCATTCATCAGCACGCTGGACGGGTACGCCGCCTTGCCGCCGGGCACATAGATGCCCACGCGGTCCAGCGGCGTGACCTTCTGGCCGAGCAGCGTGCCGTCCGCGTCGCGGTAACTCCAGCTGCGGCAGGCGGCTTCCAACTGCTGCTCGTGATAGCTGCGCACGCGGGCCGCGGCCGCTTCGAGCGCGCTGCGCTGCGCCGGGGTGATGGCCTGCAGCGCCGCACCCAGTTCGTCGGCGCCGATCTCCAGATCGGCCATGGTCGAGGCCTGCACGCCGTCGAAGCGCACGCTGAGTTCGAGCAGCGCCGCGTCGCCACGCGCGCGCACGTCGGCAATGATCTCGGCCACGCGCGACTCGATGGCGGCGTCGGTCTCGGCCGACCAGTGCTGCAGGCGCTGGAACTCGACCTCGAAATCGGCTGCCGTGGTGGCCAGACGGCGCAGCTTCACCGTCATGCCGTCGCTCCCACCGCCGCCTCGAAGGCGTCGATCAGCGCCCGCAGCGGCTCGCGCTTGAGCTTCAGCGCCGCCGGATTGACGACCAGGCGCGACGAGATGTCCATGATGCGCTCCACCTCCAGCAGATGGTTGGCCTTCAGCGTGCTGCCGGTGGAGACGAGGTCGACGATGGCATCGGCCAGCCCGGTGAGCGGCGCCAATTCCATCGAGCCATAGAGCTTGATCAGGTCCACGTGCACGCCCTTGGCGGCGAAATGCTGACGTGCGATCTGCGTATATTTGGTGGCCACGCGCAAACGCGAGCCCTGCTTCACGGCCGCGGCGTAATCGAAGTCCTGCCGCACCGCCACGCTCATGCGGCAGCGCGCGATCTTCAGGTCCAGCGGGCGGTACAGGCCGTCGCCGTGCTCCAACAGCACGTCAAGCCCCGCCACGCCGAGGTCGGCGCCGCCGTGCTGCACGTAGGTGGGCACGTCGGAAGCACGCACCAGCACCACGCGCAGGTCGGGCCGTGACGTTGGCAGGATGAGCTTGCGGCTCGTTTCGGGGTCTTCCAGCACCTCGACGCCGGCCGCGCGCAGCAGCGGCATCGAATCGTCGTAGATGCGGCCCTTGGACAGTGCGAGCGTGATCATGGGTCGGTCATCCGGGGCTGGCCGGGCCGCCTGCGTCGCCGCACGAGCGTGCCGCGGCGGCGCAGCCTGGGGCTAGTGGAGGCAGTCGGGCGCCGCGGGCGCCGGCGGCGCACTCGCGGCATATTCGGCCGGGGTCAGGGTCTGCATGGAAAGCGCGTGGATTTCCTCGCGCATGCGCTCGCCCAAGGCCGCGTAGACGCGCTGATGCCGGCGCACGCGCGGCAGGCCCTCGAATTCGGCCGAGACGATGGTGGCGAAGAAATGGCGGCCGTCGCCTTCGACACTCAGGTGCTCGCAGGCCAGTCCGGCGGCGATGAAGTCCTGCACTTGCTGGGGGGTGGGTTCTGCCATGGTGCGCTGATTGTCTCAGGACCGCGACATCGGTGCTTCAGTTGCGCAGCTTGTAGCCCACGGCCAGCAGCCGCAGCGTCAGCGCGGCCACCGCGGCGAAGCTCGCGCCCACGATGGCCAGGCTCAGCCACGGCGAGACATCGCTGACGCCGAAGAAGCCGCGGCGGAAGCCGTCGACCATGTAGAAGAAGGGGTTGAGGTGGCTCACCGTCTGCCACAGCCCGGGCAGCGAATGCACCGAATAGAACACGCCCGACAGAAAGGTCATCGGCATGACGATGAAATTCTGGAACGCCGCCGTCTGGTCGAACTTTTCCGCCCACAGGCCGGCGATCAGGCCGAGCGAGCCCATCATGCCGGCGCCCAGGGCAGCGAAGACGATCATCCACCACGGCTCGGCCAGGTGCAGCGGCGCAAACCACACCGTGACCAGAAAGACCCCCACGCCGACCACCAGCCCGCGCACCACCGCCGCGCCCACGTAGGCCGCGAACCAGGCCCAGTGCGACAGCGGCGTGACGAGCAGGAATACCAGATTGCCGGTGACCTTGCTCTGGATCAGCGAGCTCGAGCTGTTGGCGAAGGCGTTCTGCAGCACGCTCATCATCACCAGCCCGGGGATCAGGAAGCTGGTATAGCCCACGCCCGGATAGACCTCCACGCGGCCTTCCAGCACATGGCCGAAGATCAGCAGGTACAGCACCGCGGTCAGCACCGGCGCGGCCACGGTCTGCACCGCCACTTTCCAGAAGCGCAGGATCTCCTTGCGGAACAGCGTGCCGGCGCCGGCGAAATTCATGCTGCGGCACCCTGCATGATTTCCAGGAACACGTCTTCCAGGTCGGCGCGACCGATCTCCAGGTCTTCCACCTTCACCCCCGCGGCGCGCAGGGCGGCGAGCACCGTTTCCACCTCGGCGGCATCGCGCGCCTTCACCTGCACGATGCGGCCGGTGATGCGCGCCGCCGCGGCCACCGCGGACGGCAGCGGCGCGTCGGTCTTGAAGCGCAGCATGGTGCTGGCGGTGCCGGCCAGCAGGTTGGCCGTGCGGTCCAGCGCCACCACGCGGCCCTGCTTGAGCATGGCGATGCGGCCGCACAGCGCCTCGGCCTCTTCCAGGTAATGCGTGGTCAGCAGCACGGTGTGGCCCTGCTGGTTCAGGCGCGAGATGAACTGCCACAGCGTCTGCCGCAGCTCCACGTCCACGCCCGCCGTCGGCTCGTCGAGCACGATCACCGGCGGCCGGTGTACCAGCGCCTGCGCCACCAGCACGCGGCGCTTCATGCCGCCCGAGAGCTGGCGCATGTTGGCATTGGCCTTGTCCGCCAAACCCAGCTCGGACAGCAGTTCGTCGATCCAGTCGTCGTTGTGGCGCACGCCGAAATAGCCGCTCTGGATGCGCAGCGTCTCGCGCACGCTGAAGAAGGGGTCGAATACCAGTTCCTGCGGCACGATGCCCAGCGACTTGCGTGCCGCCGGGTAGTCGGCCACCACGTCGTGACCCATCACCGTGACGCTGCCGCCGCTGGCGCGCGCCAGGCCGGCCAGCACCGAGATCAGCGTCGTCTTGCCGGCGCCGTTGGGGCCGAGCAGGCCGAAGAATTCACCAGGCTCGATATCGAAGCTGACGCCGTCGAGCGCACGCAGCGGCCCGCGCGCGCCGCGGTAGACCTTGCTGACATTCTGGAAGCGGACTGCGGGCATCGAGCGCGGGATTGTAGGCAGGCCGCGCCAGGTGCACGGGGGCAGGCACCGGTGCCAGAATCCCCGCCCATGGCGCCACCGAAAAAACCCCGCCGCACCGCCGAACGCATCCTCGAAGTGACGCTCGAGCTGTTCAACCGCTTCGGCGAGCCCAATGTCAGCACCACGCTGATCTCGGCCGAGCTGAATATCAGCCCGGGCAACCTGTACTACCACTACCCGGCGAAGGACGAGCTGATCAACTCGCTGTTCGGCCGCTATGAAAAGGCGCTGAACGAACTGCTGCAGGCCGCCGACGGCGTGGAAAACGTCGAGGACGCCTGGCTCTTCTTCCACATGCTGTTCGAGCTGATCTGGAGCTACCGCTTCCTCTACCGCGACCTCAACGACCTGCTCAGCAAGAACCGACGCCTGGAGACGCACTTCCAGTTCGTGCTGAAGAACAAGCACCGCGCCGTGCATGCGCTGCTCGACGGCCTGTCGCGCAACGGCGTGGTGCGCATCACCGGCGCCGAGGCGGCGCCGCTGGCCACGTCGGCGGTGGTGCTGGTGACGTACTGGCTGAGCTTTGAATATGTGCGCGAGCCGCGCAAGGCGCTTGAACCCGAGAGCGCCGCCGCCGCCATGGGCCGCGGCGCCTTTCACGCGCTGGCGTTGCTGATGCCTCACCTGGACGAGGCCTCGCGCGAGCACCTGCGCGGGCTGGCCGCGGCCTACGTCGAAAGCTGAGCTCTTCCCCTCACCACAGAAAGACGGAGACACTCGATGCACACGACCCGCCGCCGCTTCATCCAGCAGACCGCCGCCTGCAGCATCGCCCTGCCCGCGCTGGCGCTGGCTCAGGCCTTCCCGTCGCGCACCATCCGCTATATCTGCCCCTGGCCGGCCGGCGGCTCCACCGACGCCGTGATCCGCGCCCTGGCCGAGAGTGCGGCCAAGACGCTGGGCCAGCAGATCATCGTCGACAACAAGCCCGGCGCCGGCGGCATGCTGGGTGCCAACGAACTGGTCAACGCCGCTCCCGACGGCTATACGCTGAGCCAGCTGCCGCACGGCGTGTTCCGCATCCCTCACATGCAGAAGGTGCAGTTCGACACGCTGAAGGACTTCACCTGGATCGCCTGCCTCACCGGCTATACCTTCGGCCTGGTGGTGCCAGCCGATTCGCCCATCAAGAGCATCAAGGACCTCGTCGACTACGCCAAGGCCAACCCCGAAAAATTCACCTACGGCTCCACCGGCACCGGCACCAGCCCGCACCTGGCGGTGGAGGAATTCGCACAGCGCGCCGGCATCAAGCTCACGCATGTACCGTTCAAGGGCAATGCCGACAATATGCAGGCCATCCTGGGCGGCCACACCATGGCCGCCAGCGACGCCACCGGCTGGGCGCCGCACGTGGCCGCCGGCAAGCTGCGGTTGCTGGCCACCTACGGCAGCAAACGCACCAAGCGCTGGCCCGACGTGCCAACGCTGGACGAACTGGGCTACAAGACGGTGTCGGACTCGCCCTTCGGCGTCTGCGGCCCCAAGGGCATGGAAGCCGGCGTCGTGCGCACGCTGCACGACGCCTTCAAGAAGACGCTGGAAGACCCGGCCGTGCTCGCCACCTTCGACAAATACGACCAGTCGGTGATCTACATGAACACCGAGGACTACACGAAGTTCGCGCGCGAGACCTTCGCCGCGGAGAAGGCCACCATCGAGCGGCTGGGCATGGCGGCCAAGGGCTGAGCGGGCGCTGGCGCACCAGGCCAGGCTGCGCGGCGGGACGAGGGCGACCCCACCGATGGCCGATTCCGTCTTCGTGTCCGGAGGCAGCGGCTATATCGCCGGCTTCCTCATCCGGCAGCTGGTGGCCGAAGGCTGGACGGTGCACACCAGCGTGCGCAGCCTGGAGCGCGAGGCGGCGGTGCGCCGACTTCTGGCCGTCGACGACAGGCGGCTGAAGTTCTTCGCCGCCGACCTCAACGCCGACGCCGGCTGGACCGAAGCGATGGCCGGCTGCCGCTGCGTGGCCCATCTGGCCTCGCCGCTGCCGGCCGGGGTGCCCCGCAGTGCCGACGACCTGATCGTGCCGGCACGCGACGGCGCCCTGCGCGCCCTGCGCGCGGCCAAGGCCACGGGCGTCGAACGCTTCGTCATGACCTCGTCGGTGGCTGCCATCGCCTATGGCCGCGGCCGCGGCGTGCACCACTTCACCGAGGCCGACTGGACGCAGCCCGACCGGCCCGGCCTCTCGCCCTACATCCAGTCCAAGACGATCGCCGAGCGCGCGGCGCGCGACTGGGTGGCCCGTGAAGGCGCCGGTATCGAGTTCTGCACCATCAACCCCTCGGTGGTGCTGGGGCCGGTGTGGAGCCGCGACTATTCGGCGTCGGTGGTCATCCTGAGGAAGCTGCTCGACGGCAGCCTGCGTGGCTGCCCGGACATCGGTTTCGGCGTCGTCGATGTGCGCGACGTGGCCGACCTGCATGTCCGCGCATTGAAGGCACCGGGCATGGCCGGCGAACGGTTCATCGCTTCGGGCCGGTTCATGAAGCTGCTCGAGATTGCCGAGGTGCTGCGCGCCGCCTTGGGGCCGCACGCCGGCAAGGTGCCCACGCGCAACCTGCCCGACTGGCTGGTGCGGGTGACGGCCTTGTTCGACCGGCGCGCCCGGGCCGCCCTGGGCGAACTGGGCTCGGTGCGCCACCAGGACGCATCGCACGCCAAGGCGGTTCTCGGCTGGGCCACGCGGCCGGAGGAGCAAAGCATCGTCGACTGCGCGTGCTGCCTCATCGAGCTGGGCATCGTCGAACCCTGACGTGCATCGCCGGCAGTCTTGTCCATCGTGAACATGCCGCCGGTCGCCCCGTCTTCATCAGCGACCGCGGCGGCCGCTGGCTGAAGCCCCGGTTTTGCGCCGACGCCGAGGCGCCAGCACAAAGGCGGCTGCGCCCCGGCGCGAGATCAGGCTTCGCCGCCGAAGCGCTTGACGAGGTTGTCGATGTACTTCTCGACGAGCTTCTCGAACTCGCCCTGCACCACCGGCACCACCACCATCTTCATCAGCCCCGGCAGCGCCACGTTGACGGTGCCGCTGACCTTGAATTCCAGCGCCGTGGACTTCTTCCGGTCGCTGATCTTCCAGCTGCCGCCCACCAGCGCATTGCCCACGCCCGGCACCGGCGTCCAGACCACCGAACCCTTCTTGCGGTCGGACACGTATTTCGACGCATACACGGTCTGGATATTCACCTGCGCCGTGCCCACCTTGGCCATCTCCCAGCGGTAGACGCCGTCGCCCATGTCGACCAGCTTGTCGACCTTGGGGAAGTGGCTCACCGATTCGGGCACGTCCGACAGCAGGTCGAACACCTCCTTGAACGGCGCCTTGACGGCAAATTCATAGCCCAGGTCGATGGCGACGGTGACGGTCATGGCGGGGTCTCCTCTTGGTTTGAAGCGGTGGGTCAGTGTTTCTCGCCGGCCCAGGGCAGCATCATCGCCACCAGCAGCAGTTTCTCGAATTCGGGCGCGAAGCGGTCGATGATGTCCTGCGGTCTCGGGCACAGCCGGCGGTCGGTGATGAGCCCGAACTGCACGCCGCCGGCATAGCTCAGGATGCTGATGCCTACGCCCACGTGGCCCGAGGCCGGCACCCAGAAGATGGTCTGGCGCAGCGTGGAGCCGCAGAATTTCAGCGGCACCGCGGGGCCGGGCACGTTGGTCATCACCGCCGTGGTCTTCTTGGCGAACAGGCCCAGCACGAAGTCCTGCACCGGCTTGATGAACAGGCCCGTCAGCGCCAGGATGCCGAAGGCCAGCAGCGGCTGGTAACTGCCCTTCATCTCGCGCATGCGCTGGCGCACCGCATAGACGCGTTCGATCGGGTTTTCGATGCCCACCGGCAGCACCAGCGGCGCCAGGCCGAAACGGTTGCCCAGCTGCCAGGCCTTCTCCAGCGGCCGCAGGTTCACCGGCACCATGGCGCGGATCTCCTTGCCGGTGGGGTCTTCACCGCGGTCGCGCAGATAGCTGCCGATGGCGCCGGCCGCGCAGGCCAGCAGCACGTCGTTGATCGAGCAGCCCAGCGCCTTGCCGATGGCCTTCACGCCGTCCAGCGGCAGCGGCTCGTTCCAGGCCACCACCTTCACGCCCTGGGGCAGGCCCTTCAGCAGGGTGGGCGAGTCGTCGGCCATCAGCGCCAGCGCGGCGGCGTCGTTCACCACCTGCACACCCGAGCGCGCCACGTCCAGCGACCCCAGCAGCGGCTCGCGCGGATTGGCCAGCATGTCCATCGACTTGACGACCCCGCTGCCGTACATGCCGATGGCCTTCACCGTGAAGTCGGTCAGCGGCTTGAGCACGGCGTCGGCCAGCCAGTCGCTTTCGCCCTCGTCCTCGACCGGCTTGCGGCGACGCCGCCGCGGCGGGTCGGCGCCGCCATCGGTGATGCTCATCATCACCGAGATGAGCGCGATGCCGTCGCCGATGCAGTGGTGGATGCGCGCGATGATGGCCGAGCCGCCTTCGTAATGCTCCACCAGGTGAAACTGCCACAGCGGGTGGTTGTGGTCCAGCGCGGTGGTGGCCAGCGTGCCGCACAGCGACTGCAGCGCCGCGCGCGGGCTCTGGCCGCGGCGACGTTCCAGCTTCACGGGCACCACGTGGCGGTCGATGTCGAAGGCCTCGTCGAAGACCCACTGCGCGCCGGTGGCGTCCTGCACCGCCTTCTGGCGGAAGCGGTCGTACTTGAGCAGCTTGCCGCCGATGCGCTCGCGCAAAGCCTCCAGCGTGATGGCCGGCGTGAGCAGCCAGATGCCGACGATCATCATCAGGTTGACGTCGTTGTCCATGCGCAGCCAGGCGGTATCCACGCGCGACATGCGCTCGGCGGCTTGCGGCATCGGAAATCTCCAGTTCGGGGCGGGAAGGGACGGCCGGGCACGATGCTGGGTAACATGCGGCCCGTCAAGCCTGCATTTTCACCCACGAACCCGACAGCACAGGAGACCCCGCCATGGCCAAACTCAAGACCGCCTTCGACAAGGCCGTCGCCGAGAGCAAGCAGCTGCCCGAAAAACCGGACAACATGACGCTGCTGAAGATCTATGCGCTATACAAGCAGGCCACCGAAGGCGACTGCGAGGGCAAGCGCCCGGGCTTCACCGACATGGTGGGCCGCGCCAAGTACGACGCCTGGGCGGCGATCAAGGGCAAGAGCAGCGAAGCAGCGATGCAGGAATACGTGGACCTGATCGAATCGCTGAAATAGGCCTGCCGCACCGGCGCGGCGCTGCAGCCGTTCGGCGCCTGCCCGGCGCCCGTCCGGCTCTCAAGGCTGCGCCAGCGCCTTCTCGATGGCGGCCACCAGCGTCGCATCGCCCGGGGCCACGCGGCTGGGATAGGCGGCCACCGGCTTGCCCTGGCGGTCGACCACGTACTTGTGGAAATTCCACTTCGGCGGCTGCCCCGTGGCCTGCGCCAGGCCGGCGAACAGCACATTCGCGTCGCGGCCGGTGACCTTGCTCGGCGCGAACATCGGGAATTTCACGCCGTAGGTGTTGAAGCACAACTCGGCGATCTTGGCCTTGTCGTCGGACTCCTGGTTGAAGTCGTTCGACGGGAAGCCCATCACCACCAGGCCGCGGGCGGCGTATTTCGCGTGCAGCGCCTCCAGCCCTTCGTACTGGCTGGTGTAGCCGCAGTAGCTGGCGGTATTCACCACCAGCAGCACCTTGCCGGCGTACTGGCATAGCGGCTGCGGCTTGTCGTCCTGCAGGCGGCCGAAGGTGTGCTGCAGCAGCGGCGGGCAGACCGCCGCGGCGGCTTGCGCTGGCGGCGCGGTCGACTGTGCGTGCGCGGGCGTGGACAGCGCAGCCAGGGCCAGCATCATGGCGGCGGCGGCAATCGGGGTGGACGAGGTCATGGTCGGATGGCGCGACAAACGAAGAGGGAGAGTCTAGACAGGCCACGACGACCACGCTCGCACGCCCGGCCAAGACCCCGTCAGCGGCTCGTGCCCTTCTTCGCCGCAGCCGTCTTCGCCGCGGCCGCCGTCTTGCGCGCGCCACCGTTGCCACTCTTGCTCAGCAGCGTGTCGAGGTTCTTCTCGATCTCGTGCTCGATGGTCTTGCTGAAGGCGCCGAGCAGGAAGCCGAGCTTGGCGTCGAGGTCGAAATGGTCGGGCGCCACGATCAGCCGGCCGCTGACGCCCGTGCGCTTGAACTCCACGGTGTCGCTGAGCTCGCCTTCGATCACCGTGCAGGCCATGTCGAATTTCTGCTCCACCTGTTCGGCCCAGGCCCAGGCCACCTTGCGTGCCTTGGCCAGGCCCAGTTGGTGTTCGCGGTGGATGCGGATGTCGGCCATGTCGGGGGTGTCCTGTTCAGTGGGAGGCCAGAAGTTTGGCGCGCCGCTCGTCCTTCGGCAAGGCCGCGAGCTGCCGCACGTCGGCGTAGAAGCGCTCGAAGTCGCCGCCACTGCGTTCGAAGCGTTGCTCGAAGGCCGGCACCAGTTCGAAATAGGCCGCCTGCACGCCGAAAGCCGCATTGTTGGCGCGGGCGAACCAGCCGTCGTAGCCGGCGAACCCGCCCCAGCGCGTGGTCTTGAGCGTTGCATATTCGTCCCGCATGGCCGCCAGCACGTCGGCCTTGCGCTCGCGCTTGGCGGCGTCGGGCAGTGCGCTGGCATAGACGGCCTCGAGCTCCCCCCGCACCTTCAGCGTCAGGGCGCGGAAATCCTGCCGCCGCGCGTCCAGCGCCGCGTACTCGGCGCGCGCCTGCGGTGTGGCCCGCTGCTCCAGCCAGCGCCGGCCGCCGAGGCGTTCCACCGCGGTGGCAAAGGATTCGTTGAACGTCGTGTCGTCGTCGGCATAGGCCACCTGGTGCGCGAGTTCGTGGAAGACCAGCCGCGCCAGTTCGCCTTCGGGCCAGAGCACGAAGGTATTGAGCAGCGGATCGCCGCCCATCCAGTTGCTCCAGCCCAAAGTGGAATAGGCGGGCACGCCGTAGACGCTGACCTCCCAGCCTTCGGCCTTCAGCTGCGTGGCCAGCGCGTCGGCTTCCTCGCGGCTGAAATAGCCCCGGTAGCCCACGCAGCCCAGCACCGGAAAGCACCAGGTCTTGAGCGTGAGCGAAAGCTCGGGCGCGGCCACCACGTTCCAGACCACGGCGCCGCGCTCCAGGTCGGCATAACGCCGGTAGCTGGCGTTGTCGGGCAGCTTCAGTTCGCTCACCGCGAAGTCGCGCACGCGCTGGGTGAGCAGCAGGCGTTCGCGCAGCGCCGGCGGCGTGGTCTCGTCGGCCAGCCAGTCGGCCACCGGGCGCGAACGCTGCAGCAGGTCGACATGGCCGCCGGCGGCCTGCGCGTAATAGCCCAGCGAACTGCAGCCGCTGCCCAGGCAACTCGCGGCCACCGCGAGCGCCGCCGCGCCCAGCACCGAAGCACCCGCCATCAGCCAGACCGCGCCGCGCGCCACATTCAGGCCGGCACCCCGCCCGGCTCGACCTCGACCAGGCAGTCGTAGAAGGTCGGCGCACGGCCCATGTCGGTGAGCCGTTGGTGCGTGAGCTGGTTGACATTGGTGCCGGCCAGACCGAATTTGCGCCACCACACGCCGAGGCCATTGACGACGCCGGGCCGCGCGCGTTCGCTCAGCTCGGCCTTGCAAAGGTAGTCGCCGCGGTCGTTGAAGACGCGCACCACGGCGCCGTTGGCGATGCCGCGCGCGGCCGCGTCCAGCGGGTGGATTTCCAGCAGCGGCTCACGCTCGGCGGCGCGCAGGCTCGCCACGTTGACGAAGCTGGAGTTCAGGAAATGGCGCGCTGGTGGCGAGATCATCGCCAGCGGGAAGCGCGCGGCGAGTTCGGGTGCCGACAACACACTTTCGTGGTTCGGCACATGGTCGGGCACACCCAAGCCGGGGGCGTCGGCCACGGCCTTGCCGCTGGCGGTGGGAAATCCGCCCCCGGCAAAGGGCGCGTCGGCGACCTTGAGCTTGGCCCAGCCCTGCTCGCGCAAGGCCGCCGGGTCGACGCGGTCGGCCTCGAAGGCGCCGCGTGCCATGGCCTCGTCGCTGTCGGCAAAACACTCTTCAGTGAAACCAAGTCGCGCGGCCAGCGCACGGAAGATGGCCGCATTCGACCGCGCCTGGCCCAGCGGTGGGATCGCCGGCTGATTGAGCAGCGCATAGGTGTGGCCGTACGCGGTGTGCGCGTCCCAGTGCTCCAGCTGCGTGGTGGCCGGCAGCACGTAGTCGGCATGGTCGGCGGTGTCGGTGAGGAAATGCTCCAGCACCACGGTGAAGAGGTCTTCGCGCGCAAAGCCGCGCGCCACCTTTGCGCTTTCGGGCGCCACCGCCACCGGGTTGCTGTTGTAGACGACCACGGCCTCGATGCGCGGCCCGAAGACCGGCGACGATTCGCGGTTCAGGTCGTCGCCGATGGTGACCATATTGATGGTGCGCGGCGTGCGCCCCGCCAGCAGATCGGGCCGCTGCAGCCAGGCGTCGCGCCGCGCGCCACGGAACCAGCCCGAACTGGACAACAGCAGCCCGCCGGCGCGGTGCCGCCAGGCCCCCACCAGGCAGGGCAGCATCGCGACCAGCCGCACGGCATTGCCGCCACCGTGCACGCGCTGCATGCCGTAGTTGAGGCGGATCGCCGCCGGCCCGGTGTTGCCGTAATCGCGCGCCAGGCCGCGCACTTCTTCTGCGGTGATGCCGCACACCACGGCCGCACGTTCGGGCGGCCACTGCAACGCGCGTTCACGCAGCGCCGGCCAGCCATCGACATGGCGTTCGATGTAGTCGTGGTCCAGCCAGTCGTGCTCGATCAGCTCGTGCATCACCCCCAGCGCCAGCGCGCCGTCGGTGCCCGGCAGCAAAGCGATGTGCTGGTGGCACTTGTCGGCGGTATCGGTGCGCCGCGGGTCGATGCAGATCAGCCTGGCGCCGGCGCGCTTGGCCTGTTGAGCGAAAGTCCAGAAGTGCACGCTGCTGGTGATGGGGTTGCTGCCCCAGATCAGGACCAGCCGGCTCTCGGCGAAGAATTCCAGGTGCATCCCGACCTTGCCGCCGTAGGTGGCGGCCAGCGCCTCGCCGCCGGCGCTGGAGCAGATGGTGCGGTCCAGCAGGCTGGCGCCCAGCTTGTGGAAGAAGCGCGCCGCCATGCCGTCGCCCTGCACCAGGCCCATGGTGCCGGCGTAGCTGTAGGGCAGGATGGCCTGGGCTGCGTCCGGTCCC
Organism: Candidatus Rubrivivax defluviihabitans; assembly: GCA_016709385.1. Taxonomy (GTDB): domain Bacteria; phylum Pseudomonadota; class Gammaproteobacteria; order Burkholderiales; family Burkholderiaceae_C; genus Rubrivivax; species Rubrivivax defluviihabitans. The sequence continues at coordinate 171,109 of JADJMW010000025.1, read as the reverse complement.
CGTGCCGCGATCGCCCGCAGGCGCGCCGCGATGGCGTCCAGCGCCTCGTCCCAGCCCACCGGTTCGAAGCGGCCGCCGCCCTTGGGGCCGCTGCGCTTCAAAGGCGTGAGCACACGCTCGGGGTGGTAGCTGCGCTCGGCGTAGCGGCTGACCTTGGTGCACAGCGCCCCATGCGTCGTGGGGTGGTCGGGGTCGCCCTGGATGCGCACCGCGCGCCCCTGCTGCACGGTGACCTGCAGCGCGCAGGTGTCCGGGCAGTCGTGCGGGCAGGCGGCGCGCACGACGCGGACATCGGGGGACTCGGTAACCATGGCGGCCATGCGCGCACTGTGCCACAGCGGCGGCAATCGGCCGGCGCCACGGCTAAGATGTTGCGCAACCCAGGCCGGAGACCCCCATGCAGATCATCGAGCCCATCCTCGCCGACGCCGCCGCCATCACCGCCATCCGGCGCGACATCCACGCCCACCCCGAGCTGTGCTTCGAGGAGGAGCGCACCGCCGACGTCATTGCCAAGGCGCTCACCGACTGGGGCATTCCGGTGCACCGCGGCTTGGGCAAGACCGGCGTGGTGGGCATCGTCAGGAACGGCAGCAGCCCGCGCGCCGTGGGCCTGCGCGCCGATATCGACGCGCTGCCGATGACCGAGCACAACGGCTTCGCGCATGCCAGCCGCCACCCCGGCAAGATGCACGCCTGCGGCCACGACGGCCACACCGCCATGCTGCTGGCAGCGGCCAAGCACCTGAGCCGGCACCGCAATTTCGACGGCACCGTCTACCTGGTCTTCCAGCCCGCCGAGGAAGGCGGCGGCGGCGCGCGCGAGATGATCAAGGACGGCCTGTTCGAAAAGTTCCCCATGGAGGCCATCTTCGGCGCCCACAACTGGCCGGGCATGAAGGTGGGCATGATCGGCGTCAACCCCGGCGCCATGCTGGCCAGCAGCAACGAATTCCGCATCGTCGTGCGCGGCAAGGGCAGCCACGCCGCCCTGCCGCACCTGGGCATCGACCCGGTGCCGGTGGCCTGCCAGCTGGTGATGGCGTTCCAGACCATCGTCACGCGCAACCGCAAGCCCATCGACCCCGGCGTGCTGTCGGTGACCATGATCCACGCCGGCGAAGCCACCAACGTGGTGCCCGATTTCGCCGAGTTGCGCGGCACCGTGCGCACCTTCTCGATCGAGACGCTGGACCTCATCGAGCAGCGCATGAAGCAGGTGGCCGAGAACTTGTGCGCCGCCTTCGGCGCGACCTGCGAATTCAGCTTCACGCGCAACTACCCGCCCACGGTCAACCACCCGGCCGAGACCGAATTCGTGCGCCGCGTGCTGTCGGGCGTGGTCGGTGCCGAGAACGTGGTGGCCTTCGAGCCGACCATGGGCGCCGAGGATTTCTCCTTCTTCCTGCAGGCCAAGCCGGGCTGCTATTTCGCCATCGGCAACGGCGACGGCAGCCACCGCGAAGGCGGCCACGGCCTGGGCCCGTGCATGCTGCACAACCCCAGCTATGACTTCAACGACGAGCTCATCCCGCTGGGCGCCACGGCCTGGGTGCGCCTGGCCGAGGAATGGCTGGCCGGGCCGGCGCCGGCCGCGGCCGCCACGGAAAAGGCCGGCTGAACCGGTGGCCGGGCGCAGCTTGAACCCGTCGGAATTCTTCGCGCAGAGCTACGCCGAGGCGCGGCTCAAATTCCTGGCCGCGGCCGACGCCGCCGGCCTGGTCGTGCAGTCGCACCGCCACCCGCTGCTCGGCCGCGACGGAGAAGCGCTGGCCATGGACGTGGCGCGCCACGGCGCCATCGACGCGCCGGGCCTGCTCATCGTCAGCAGCGCCTGCCATGGCGTGGAAGGCTTCTGCGGTTCGGGCGTGCAGAACGCACTGCTCGCCGACACCGGTTTTCATGCCGCGGCCGCCCAGGCGGGCGTGTCCGTGCTGTACCTGCACGCGCTCAACCCCTGGGGCTTTTCGTGGCTGCGCCGCACCACGCACGAGAACGTGGACCTGAACCGCAACTGGCACGACTTCAACCGGCCGTTGCCGCGCAATGCCGGCTACGACGAGATCGCGCACTGGCTGGTGCCCGCCACCTGGCCGCCCGCGCCCGAAGTCGAAGCCGGCCTGGCCGCCTACGCCGAAAGGCATGGCGAACGCGGCCTGCAGACTGCCATTTCCGCCGGCCAGCACGAATACCCCGAAGGCCTGTTCTACGGCGGCCGCAACCCCACCTGGAGCCAGCAGACGCTGCGCCACGTGCTGCAGGAACATGCCACGCGCTGCACGCGGCTGGGCTGGATCGACCTGCACACCGGCCTGGGCCCCAGCGGCCACGGCGAACGCATCTTTGCCTGCCGCGACGAAGCCGCGGCGCTGCAGCGCGCCCGCGCCTGGTGGGGGCCGCAGGTGACGTCGATCTACGACGGCACCTCCGCTTCGGCGCTGCTCACGGGCCTGATGTGGACCGCCGCCTACGAGGAAGCGCCGCAGGCCGAGTACACCGGCATCGCGCTGGAATACGGCACCGTGCCGCTGAACGAGGTGGTGCATGCGCTGCGTGCCGACCAGTGGCTGGAGAACCACCCCGAAACCGCCGCCGAACGGCGCGACGCCATCAAGCGGCAGGTACGCAACGCCTTCTACACCGACACCGACGCCTGGAAGCAGCGCATCGTGGAGCAAGGGCTGGAAGCGGCGCGGCAGGCGTTGGCTGGACTGGCTCGCACTTGAGGCCAGCCGCCAAGAGGCCCGGAACCTGGAGGCGGTCAGAACCGGTAGTAAGCGCCGAAGCTGTAGGTGACGGGCTTGAAGTCGATGCTCGTCGTCAGCACGGTGCTGGCCACGGCGACGACGTCGCTCTTGACGTCGATGCGCGCGATGCTGGCGAACAGGCCCCACTGCTTGTCGATGGCGTAGTTGATGCCGGCCTGCAAGGCCAGGCCCCACGAATCGCTCATGTCGACCTGCGGCGCCAGGCTCGACTTGATGTCGGTGAAGCGCGTGTAGTTGATGCCCGCGCCCAGGTACGGGCGCCAGGTGTCGCCGGGCGCACCGAAGTAGTAATTGAAGAGCAGCGTGGGCGAGACGTTCTTCGCCGACAGGATGTTGTCGCCGAGGAAGGCCACGGTGCCGGTGGCGTCGGCCTCGATCGTCGGCGGGATGCCGAGCACGAGCTCGACGCCGATATTCGGCGTCAGCGTGCGCTCGTAGACGAAGATCGCGGTGACCGCGTTGCCGGTCTCGGCGTCGGCGCCCGGCGGGATGCCGATGCCCTGGATGCCGGTGGTGCTGGAATTCGTGGTGTAGTAGGTGATGCCGGCCTTGACGACATTGTCCTGGGCCTGCACGGCAACGCAGCCGAGGCCGCAGGCGAGTGCCGCAGCGAGGGTGGGGAGACGGGTGTTCATCGGGTTCTCCAGTCGGGGCGCGGGTCAGATCCAGCCGTAGGACTTGAGCAAATCCAGCGCGATGTCGCTGATCAGCTTCTGGCCAACGGTGGTCGGGTGCACGCTATCGGCGAACTGCCAGGTGTTGATGTCGGCGCCGTCGCGCAGGCCGTTGAAAGGCGCGCCGGGGGTGGCGTTGCAGAACAGCGAGGAGCCGTCGGTGATGGCGCCGCCGGTGATGGCCGCGATCTTGGCCGCGTCGCAGGCCGGCACCGTGTTGTTCGTGAAGCCGTACTTGGCCGGGTTCTCGTAGGCATCGGCAAACTGGGCGTTGGCGTCGACGAGTTGCACTGGCAGCCCGGTCAGGCTGTCGCGCAGCCAGAGGTTGAAGATGTCGACCATCACCGTCAGCACCGGCCGCACCTGCGCCGGAAGGGACTGCCCGAAGGGCGTCTGCGCCGAGTTCGGCAGGTTCCACACGGCAACGTACTTGCCGCCCTTGGCGAGGATCTCGTCCCTGACATAGCCGCCCAGTTCGATGGCCGCGTGCTTCATCGCTTCCTGCCCCGCCAACTGGGCTTGAAGCAACAGGTTCTTCGCCTGGTCGGCGCTGATCTGGCCGGCCGCGGCCTGGGCCTGGATCTGCGCGGCCTTGGCGGCGAAAGTGCCGAACTGCGCGAAGGCATCGTTGTTGCCGGCGAAGACGACGATCAGGTCGCTGTCCTTGAAACGGCCGAAGCGCGCCAGGTGGTTGGCGATCTGCGTCTTCACCGGCACCGTGAGCGCACCACTGGCCTTGCCTATGCCTTCGGGGTTGGTCACCCGAGAACCGCCCTGGCCGTAGCCAGTGCAGGTGCCGGCCAGCGCCGGGTTGACGGCCGCGGCCGGGCACAACACCGACTGGCCCGCGAAACCCACCTCGGCCGGCGTGACGACGAGGCCGAGCGCCGTGGCCAGGTTCTCGACCCACACCGTGCCGCCGGGGCCGTTGGTGGTGAACTTGCCGCCGAAATAGGGTGGCTGTCCGTTGCCGGTGAGCGAAGTGGCCGGCGCATAGGCGCCGACGTCGCTGAGGCTGTCGCCGAAGGAGACCAGGGCCGTGAAGCTGCCCTTCGTGGTCGGCGCCCCTTCCGGGCTGCCGGAACCGGGGATGTAGGGGTCGCTGCCGCCGCAGGCGGCCAGCAACAGGGCGGCGAGGCCCGCCAACGCCGCAGCGCGGAAATTTCTCATCGGGTGTTTCCTCCAGGGGGACTGCGGCGCTAAACGCCGCGCCGTCGCATTGTGCGCGGCGACGACTATAGAAGGGCCCCTCCGCGGCCCGAGCCCGGATAAACCCCTGCCTGGCCTGCGGGCTTCGTGACCCGCAAACAGGCCTGCGACCGTGCAGCGCCGCGCATCTCATGGCGGATCTGGCCCATTGGCCTCTCTCCTCGCCTATCGGTTCGCTACGCCTTCGACTCCGGCGGCCCGCCATCCACGCAACGGAATTTCACCACCTGCACCGCTTCGGCGCGAGGCTGGCCGAAGGCGAGCCAGCCGTGCCCCACCAGGGTCAGTTCCTCGTGGTGGACCCTCGTCTCCGGCCGGCCTTCGAAGGTGACGAAGCTGCCGTTCGAACTGTGGTCGACCAGCACGAAGCGTTCGCGCCGGCGTTCGATCATGGCGTGCGCGCGCGACACGCTGCGGTCGCGGATGGTGAAATCCGCCTCCAGGTCGCGGCCGATCGTCACCTTGCGGCGCTGCGGTCCCATCTCGACCTGCACGCCGTCGAGATCGAGCTCCAGCAGGGCCTGACCGCCGTCGGCCCGCGCGTGCGCGCCGACGATCAGGGTCCGATCCTCGGTGGCGGGCTGCCACGCCAATTCGATCAGCGCCACCTCCTGCGCCTTGCCCTTCACGGGGACGGAGAAGAGCTTGCGCAGGCTGGGCGCATAGCGGTCCGACAGCCTGCGGGCGGTGTCCTCGTCGGTGACGGTCTGGCCCTTGGACGCCAGGTCGCACAGCCGCGAGGCCAGGTTGACGGCGTCGCCGAAGACGTCCTCTTCGTGCGCCACCACCGGGCCGAAGTGGAACCCGATGCGCAGGCCCAGGGACCGGCCCACCGCGGGCCCCAGCCGGTCGACCCGCAACTGCATCTCGGCCGCCGCAGCGGCGGCATCGTCGGCGGTGTGGAAGACCGACATCACCGCGTCGCCGATCGTCTTGATCACGCGGCCACGGAGTTCGACCGTGCAGACGGACATCGTCGACAGGCAATCCTCGATCAGCGCGAAGGCACGCTCGTCGCCCAGCACCTCGTACAGCGCCGTGCTGCCGGCGACGTCGGCGAACAGGACGGCACATTCCATTGCACACCCCCTTTTCGGTGAATGATTCTCCCTCCGGGCCTGCCGCCCCTTGATCCTGCTTAATCTGCTGCGGCGTCCGGCGCGTGATCCCGCCTTGATCTGGGTCCATGCGCGGTGTGGGCCGCCGTGCCAGATTGGCCGCACCATGTTCGAATCCGCAAGCCTCGAGCACCGGGTCGGCAAGGCCAGCTACGAGCGCGAGCAGGCGCATCTGCGGGCCGCCTTGCTGGACGCACAGTACGAGCTCGGGCTCGCCGGCCGCTTCCCGGTGTTGATCCTGATTGCGGGCGTCGAAGGCGCCGGCAAGGGCGAAACCGTCAATCTTCTCAACGAGTGGATGGATCCCCGCCACATCCGGACCACCGCCTTCGGTCCGCCGTCGACCGAAGAGGCCGAACGGCCCGCCCAATGGCGCTTCTGGCGGGCCTTGCCGCCCAAGGGGCAGATCGGCATATTCTTCGGTGCCTGGCACACGATGCCGATCGTCCGCCGGGTCATGGGCGAGATCGACGACGGCGACTTCACCGACGCGATGGCCGAGATCCAGCGCCTGGAGAGGATGCTGTGCGACGAGGGGGTGCTGCTGGTGAAATACTGGTTCCACCTCTCGAAGGCGCAGCAGAAAACGCGCCTGAAGTCGCTCGAGAAGGACCCCGACACCCGCTGGCGGGTGACCGAAACCGAATGGGCATACTTCAAGCTGTACGACCGCTTCGTCGAGGTCTGCGAACCCTTCGTGCGCCAGACTTCGACGGCGCAGGCGCCGTGGATCGTGGTGCCGGCGGCCGATCCGCGCTACCGGGCGCTCGCCGTCGGCCGCCACCTGCTGGCCGCGATGCGCCAGCGGCTGGACGAAGTACCGGCCGCGGCTAGTGGCCCCAGGACACCCTCTCTTCCGGCGGCGGCCGACCGGCTCAATGTCCTGACCGCGCTGCACCTCGACCAGCCCATGGGCAAGCCCGCTTACGAACGCGATCTGGAGAAGTGGCAACGTCGCCTGAACCTCGCCGCGCGCGACCCGCGGTTCAAGGCGCTGTCGGCGGTGGCCGTCTTCGAAGGCAACGACGGCGCCGGCAAGGGCGGCGCCATCCGGCGCGTCACGCGCGCGCTGGACGCGCGCTACTGCGAGAGCATCCCGGTCGCGGCACCCACCGAGGAGGAGCGTGCGCAGCCCTACCTGTGGCGCTTCTGGCGCCGCCTGCCGCGGCGCGGCCACTTCGCGCTCTTCGACCGCTCCTGGTACGGTCGCGTGCTGGTCGAGCGCGTCGAGGGCCTGTGCACAGAGGCCGACTGGATGCGCGCCTACGGCGAGATCAACGACTTCGAGCATTCGCTGCTGCAGCACCGGGTGGTGTTGGCCAAGTTCTGGCTGGTGATCACCAAGGACGAGCAGTACCGGCGCTTCAAGCAGCGCGAGACGGTGGCCTTCAAGCGCTTCAAGATCACCGACGAAGACTGGCGCAACCGCGAGCACTGGGAAGCCTACGAGGCCGCGGTGTGCGACATGGTGGACCGAACCTCGACCGCGACGACGCCGTGGACCCTGGTCGAGGCGAACAACAAGTACCACGCCCGCGTCAAGGTGCTGAAGACCTTGTGCGAAGCGGTCGAGCAGGCCCTGGCGCATGTGGGCAGGAGACGCGACAGGAAACAGTAGGCGCACCGTCCGGCACACCTTCCGCACGCCCATGAACGAAGTGATCGCCGCCCTCTGGCACGAACAGACGCCCCATGCGTGGGGCGCGGTGCTGGCGTTCGCGGCGGTGCTCTACCGCTTCATGGCCGGCGGCCGGGCGATCGTCCGGCACTCGCTGCTCCTGGCGGCTTTCTTTCTGCTGCTCGACGTCGTGGCGGCGGTCCTTTCGGCACGCCAGCAGCCGGCCGTCGCCGGCGGCCTGCACCAGGCGGCGGTGCTGGGGCTGGGGGTGGTGCTGATCCGCCTGTCCGGACTGACGCTGTTCCGGGTGCTGCTGCCGGTGCTGCGCCTGCCCACGCCGCGCATCGTCGAGGACATCGCCGTCATCGGCGGCTATCTGCTGTGGGGCATGGTCCGGCTGTCGTTGGCCGGGGTCGAGCTGTCCAGCCTGGTGGCGACCTCGGCGGTCATCACGGCCGTGATCGCCTTTGCCATGCAGGACACGCTGGGCAACATCCTCGGCGGACTGGCGCTGCAGCTCGACGACTCGCTCGAGATCGGCGACTGGGTCAGGCTGGACGACGTCTGCGGCCGCGTCGTCGAGATCCAGTGGCGTTATACCGCGCTGCTCACGCGCAACGGCGAGAGGGTGGTGGTGCCGAACGCGCAGCTGATGAAGACCAGGTCCACGGTCCTCGGCGACAAGGCGCTGGGCACGGGCGGCTGGCGCCGCTGGGTCGGGTTCAACATCGACTACGAGGTCAGCCCGTCGCAGGTCATCGCCGCCGCCGAGCATGCCATCACCGACGCCGAGATCACCCACGTCGCGCGCGAACCGGCCCCGTCCTGCGTGGCGATGGACTTCGCGCCCGGTTCGGTGCGCTATGCCTTGCGCTACTGGCTGACCGACCCGCGCGACGACGACGCCACCGACTCGGCGGTGCGCACCCACCTGCTGGCCGCCCTCCAGCGCCACGGCTGGCGCATCGCGCTGCCGGATCAGGCGGTCCACCTGGTGCAGGAGAGCGAGGCGCATCGACAGGCGGTGCGGCAGCGTGAACTGGCCAGACGGCTGAAGGCGCTGGCGGACATCGATCTCTTCGCCTCGCTGGACGAACGCGAGCGCCAGACGATCGCCGAACGCCTGGTGCATGCGCCCTTCGCGCGCGGCGACGTGATGACCCGGCAGGGGGCCGAAGCGCACTGGCTCTACATCATCGCCAGCGGACAGGCCGACGTGGTGTGGGAGGCCCCGACCGGGGAGAGGCGCGTGCTGACGCGCCTGTCGCCTGGAAGCACCTTCGGCGAGATGGGGCTGATGACCGGGGCGCCACGCTCCGCCAACGTGGTGGCGACCAGCGATGTCGAATGCTACCGGCTGGACAAGTCCAGCTTCGAGGACATCCTGCACCAGCGTCACGCCATCGCCGACAGCATGTCGCACATCCTGGCGCAGCGACTGCAGCAGAACGAGGCACTGAAGAACGCGCTCGCCAATGCCCCAGGCGAGAGCGAGCGCGCCCGGCACGGGGCCGCCATCCTGCAACGCATTCGCGACTTCTTCGGGCTGCGCTGACCCTGCAGCGGCATGGCGTTCCCGTGCACTGTGCACCGTCAGAAGCGGTGCCGTTGCTCATTGCCGCCACACGTCGGCGGACCGAGGAAGCGGCGCTGGCGGCGCGTCTCGACCCCTGCCCTATCGCTGCCGCACGTATTTGCCAGGCGCGTCCTCGACCACGTCGTAGCCCTTGCCGGGCGCGCCCATCGCCGGCGGCTTGGTCTTGCCGCTGCTGTGCGCGGCCAGCCAGCCTTGCCACGCGGGCCACCACGAACCTTCGGATTTCGGCGCAGCCTCCATCCAGTCCTCGGGCGCCAGGTGCGGGTCGGCCAGCCGGCGCGTGCGCATGCGGTAGTGGCGCTTGGGGTGCACCGGCCCGGCCACGATGCCGGCGTTGTGGCCGCCGGCGGTGAGCAGGAACGTGAGGTCGTCGGAGCGCACCAGGTTGTCGACCTTGTAGACCGACTTCCACGGCGCCACGTGATCGGCCTCGGTGCCCACGACGAACATCGGCACGCCGATGTCCGACAGCCGGATCAGCTTGCCGCCGACCGGGAAGCGGTTGGTGGACAGTTCGTTGTCCAGGTACAGCCGGTACAGGTATTCCGAGTGCATGCGCCAGGGCATGCGCGTGCCGTCGGCATTCCAGGCCATGAGGTCGATCATGCGGTCGCGCTGGCCCTTCAGGTACTGGTTGACGATGGGCTGCCACAGCAGGTCTCGCGCGCGCAGCATGGCGAAGGCACCGCCCATCTGCTTGCTTTCCAGCACGCCCTTCTTGTGCATCGTGGCTTCCAGCATCGCCAGCTGGCTGGGGTTGATGAAGAACGCCAGCTCGCCCGGCTCGGAGAAGTCCACCTGCGCGGCGAACATGGTGATCGAGCCCAGCCGCTCGTCCTTGTCGCGCGCCAGCGCCGCCGCGGCGATGGCCAGCAGCGTGCCGCCGATGCAGTAGCCCACGGCCTGCACCTTGCGCTTGGGCACGATGGCGGAAACGGCGTCCAGCGCGGCCATGAAACCCTGGTGCACGTAGTCGTCCATGCCCAGGTCACGGTCCTTCTCGGTCGGGTTCTTCCACGACATCATGAACACCGTGTGGCCCTGGTCGACCAGGAACTTGACCATCGAGTTGCGCGGGCTCAGGTCGAGGATGTAGTACTTCATGATCCACGCCGGCACGATGAGCACCGGCTCGGCGTGCACCGTGGGTGTGGTCGGCGTGTACTGGATGAGCTCGATCAGCTCGTTGCGGAACACCACCTGGCCCGGCGTCACGGCCACGTTGCGGCCGACCTCGAATTCCTCGGTGCCCGCCGGCGCGGCGCCCTTGAGCGTGCGCCCCAGGTCCTCGACCATGTTCTGGAAGCCGCGCACCAGGTTCTGGCCCTGCTCTTCCTTCGTCAGCGCCAGCAGTTCGGGGTTGAGTGCCAGCACGTTCGAGGGCGACGCCGACTCGGCCATCATGCGCGTGGCGAATTCCAGCAACTGGGTGTGGTATTCGCTCACGCCGCTGACGCCGCGCACGGCTTCGTTCATCAGCGCCACGTTGTTCTGGTAGGCGCGCGCCAGCACGTTGAACGGAAACTGCTGCCAGGCCTCGCCGGCGAAGCGGCGATCGGCCTCGCCGGACAGACCCTCGGCGGGCGGTGCCGGTGTCCCGGCCAGGGCGCGCAGGGCAAACATCCAGGTGTCGCCCGCGCGCATGATCGCATTGCGCTGCAGTTCGCCCTGCTTGGAAGGCGACAGCGCCAGGTGCGAAATCCAATCGGCCCAGGCGGTGCTGAAGGCCGTGGGGGCCAGGCCGGAGGTCATCTGCGCCACCTGGGCGCGGAAGTCGCGGTCGACCTCCTCGGTGGTGGGGGCGGGTTTGTTCGTCTTGGCCATGGCTGCTCCTCGATGCGATGGTTGTCTTGTCTCGATTGTTGTCTGTCCGCCCGCGCACCTTACGCCGGTGCGTGCCAGCCGGCGTCGACCCAGAGCTCGCCGCTGACCGCCGAATTGGCCAGCATGAAGCAGATCGCGTCGGCAATCTCGGCCGGCTGGATCAGGCGGCCCAGCTGCGTGAATGGCAGGATATTCTTGGCCACGTAGTCCATGCCCATGGCGCGCACCATGGGCGTATCGGTGAAGCCGGGGTGGATGACGCTGCAGCGCACGCCGTAGTACATGGCTTCCTTCATGATCGTGGCCGCGGCGCCCTCCAGCCCCGCCTTGGTGCTGGCATACGAGATCTGGCCGCGGTTGCCCTGTGACGAGATCGAGCCGATGAAGACCACCGAGCCCTGCATGCCTTCTTCGGGCGTCCAGCGTTTCAGGCCCTTGGCGGCGCGGTCCTCGGCCACGCGGCCGATCATCTCCAGCGCCCAGTACACGGGCGCGATGAGGTTCACGTCGACCACCTGCTTGAACAGCTCCACCGGGTAGATGCGTGCCTTGCCGGAATTCTTGTCCACGCGCACCGCCAGGTCGTCGCGCGTGATGCCGGCGGCCGGCACGCACAGGCTCACCCGGCCATGCCGGCGGCCGATATCGTCGAACACCGAGGCGCGGAAGGCCTCGTCGGTGGTGTCGCCCTTGTAGGGAATGGCGAAGCTGCGGCCGGCCTCGACGTTCAGCGTCTCGGCCACGTCCACCACCGCATCGTTCACGTCCACCAGCGCCACCGCCGTGATGTCGCGCCGCCCCATGGCGGCGGCCACCGCGCGGCCGATGCCGCTGCCGCCACCGGTGATGACGGCCACTCTGTTCAGGAATTCCATAATGCCTCCGGTACTGTTTGTTGCACTGCAGCATTCTAGTCCGCCCGCGGACGGGAAGCTGACACCGGGGCGGCCCGGAGCCCATCATTTTGAACGGACTTGCGCTGGCTCAAACCGGCCGGTCGTATGGGGGTCCGAGCGGATGAGACACCGGCTCGGACGCGCGACCTGCAGCGGCCGGCCCGCCGGAAGCTTCACGGCGTGCCGATGAACAGGTAGGCGTTGGCGGCGCCGCCGCTGCCACCGCCCAGCCCGACGTACACCGGCCCCAGCGGCGTTTCGCCACCCAGGTAGAGGGTCAGCGAATTCAGCCAGCCGTCGCGCTTCTGCACCGTGAAGGGCCGGGCCACGCGGCCGGCTTCCAGTGCCATGCCCAGCCGCATGTCGCCGCGCAGGCCCAGCGGCAGGTTGCCGATGATGCGTTCGGCGCGCACATGACCGTAGGCCACGCCATCGCCCACCAGCTGGCCCCTGGCATAGGCGCTGAGGTTGAGGAAGCCGCCCAGCTCGCCGGCCTCGTTGAAAGGCAGTTGCCCCTGCGGCGAGTCGACCCAGCTCGCCCGCGTGCCCAGCACCCAGCTCTGCCAGGGCCAGGCCGCCTGCGCCTGCAGGTCCAGCCGTGAATAGTCGTCGCGCTCGTTGCCGTACAGGCCGGCATTGACGGCCCAGCCGCGACGCGGGAAATACAGGCGGTCGAACTGGTCCAGGTCCAGCGCCAGCAGCCAACCGCCGCTGCGTGTGGTGCGGCCACCGTTCAGCAGCTCGGCGATGTCCACGCCAGTCTCCAGCTCGTTGGTGATGCGCGTCTCGCGCCAGCCCAGGCGCGCCTGGCCGAGCAGGCTGAAGTTCAGGCCCGCACTGATTTCGCCGCCGGCGCTGGCGCGGCGGTATTCGGCGATGCGCTGCTCCACGTAGAAGTAGTCCTTGCGTTCGCGCCAGTAGGTGGCCTTGCCGGCCACGAAAACGCGCTGCGCCGCGTCCAGCGGCTGGTGCAGTTCCACTCCCAGCCCGGTGGTGGTGCCCAGTGCGGCGGTGGCCAGCAACTCGCCGCCCAGCGGGTTGAGCCAGGTCTTCTGGTAGGCCCCGCGCAGCTCGAAGCTGGACCCCTGGCTGAGGCTGGATTCCAGATGTACGCCCAGGCGCACATAGTCCGGGCCCCAGCTCTTTTCCACCGGCAGCAGGCGCAGCACCTTGCGGCCGCGCTGGTCGAGCAGCGTGTAGTCCACGCTCTGGTACCAGCCATCGCCGTACACGCGAAGCAGGTCGCGGTTCAGCGTGCTGGTGTCCAGCGGGTCGCCGCTGCCCAGGCTCACGTAACGCTGCACCACCGCCGGGTTGACGCGGTCGAGCTCGGCGATCTGCACCTCGTCCACGGTGGGCGCGGCGCGTTCGCCCACCGCCACGCTCTTGCGCCAGCGGGCATACGCGGCTTCGTCCAGCGCCAGCAGCTGCAGGCGCGGCGCCAGCGTCTCGGCCGCTTCCCGGCCGCGCTGGGCGGCCTCGGCATGGCGCGCGAAATCGCTGGAGGTGATGCTGCCCAGCTCGGGTTCGATGAACACGTCGGCCGGCCGCAGCAGGGCCAGCGAGGCCTGCACGTTCTGTTCGGTGAGCAGGGCGATGGCCTGTTCGGCAATGCTGAGCAGGCCGCCGATTTTCTCCGGCGCCAGCGGCCGCGAGCCCACGTTGACGGCGATCACCACCTCGGCCTTGCAGCGTTCTCGTACCTCGGCGATGGGCAGGTTGTCCACCAGGCCGCCGTCCACCAGCTTGCGGCCGCGGTAGTCCAGCGGCGCCATCAGCCCCGGCACCGACATGCTGGCGCGCATGGCCTGGGTGACGCTGCCCTCGCGCAGCACCACGCGTTCGCCGGTGCCGATGTCGGTGGCGATCATCGACACCTGCAGCGGCAGGTTCTGCAACTCGCGTTCGCCCGAATCGGCGCGCACGAGGTGGTTGAAGAAGAGCTTGATCTTCTGCCCCGACACCACGCCCGGCGGCGCCATCGTCTCCAGCCCCCGGATGCCGGTCTCGCTGCCGGGCAGATAGCGGCGCGAGAGCTGCTTGTTGCGGTAGTTGAGATCGGCATAGTCCGGGTTGTCCTGGAACATGTCGTTCCAGTCGGCCTTGGCGAGTTCGCGCCGCATGTCGTCGGGTGCGAGCCCGGCGGCCCAGGCGCCGGCCACCAGCGCGCCCATGCTGGTGCCGGCCACGCAGTCCACCGGCACGCGCAGGCGTTCCAGGACCTCCAGCACGCCCACGTGCGCGGCGCCGCGCGCGCCGCCGCCGCCGAGCACGAGGCCGATGCGCGGGCGGTGCGGGGCAGCTTGCTCGGCCTCGGTGCCGGCCTGGGCCGCGGCCGGCACGGCCAGGATCGGCGCCAGGCAGAGTCCCGCGGCCGCCAAAACGGCGCGGGCGGAAAAATGTGAGACGGTACGGCGCAGTGTGTCCATGCGGGGCATTTTCCCCGCCGCCGGCGATCGGGAATGGCCGCGCTATTCCAGGTGGGTGCCGCTCACTGCACGAAACCGATGGGCGAGCGCCGCGGCCCGTTGTCGGGCAGGTCGGCCAGTTCGATGCTGGCGCGGCCGGCCAACCGCGCATTGCCGAAGCCCGTCATCCAGGCGCGGCGCATCTCGCGCGGCGCCATCGCGGCCAGGCGTTCGAGCACGGACTCGGACGGCGCCTCGTCGAAGCGCTGGCCCCAGTCGTGCTCGCGGCGCAGGCTGCGGTACAGGCGCAGCGCGATGCTGCGCGCCGCCGCGGCGTCGGGTGCCTGCACCTCGAACACGTTCATGCGGTTGAGGATGGGCTCGGGAATGGCGCGCTCGTCGTTGGCGGTGGCCACCCAGATGAGCTGGCTGGCGTCGATGGCGACCTCGGCGAATTCGTCGGTGAAGGCGCCGGCGGTGTCGTGCTCGAGCAGGCTGTACAGCGCGCCCAGCGGGTCGTAGGCGTGTTCGGCGCGCGCCTTGTCGATCTCGTCGACCACCATCACCGGGTTGGCATAGGCGCCGTCGACCAGGGTCTCGAAGACCTTGCCCGGCCGCGCGCCCTTCCACTGGCTGCTGGCGCCCGACAGCACCCAGCCGGCGGTGAGGCTGCTCATGCTGATGAAACCCATGCCGGTGCCCAGCAGGTGCGAAATCTCGCGCGCGAAGTGCGTCTTGCCGATGCCCGGCGGACCCAGCAGCAGCATCGGCGTGATCTCCAGCGCGTCGCGGCTGTCGTGGCACAGCGCAAGCTGGCGGCGCACGTCGTCGAGCACCTCGGTGAAATTGGGCAGGTCCTCGTACAGGTGGTCCATGGCCGGCAGGCCGCCGGGCTTGACCTGGAATCGCTCGGGCCCGCGCTCCAGCATGCGTTCGTAGGTGGCGCGCAGCGTCTCGTGTTCACGCTGCGGCAGCTTGTCCAGGCGTTTCTCGACATCCCCCACGCGGTAGACCGGCCGCATCTGCGCGATCGGCAGGTTGCGCCGCGAGAGGGCGACCAGGTTGATGTCACTGCTCATCCATTGCTCCTTCGCCGTGGGCGGTGGTGCCTAGACCATTGGACCGAAGACTGCCACATCCGAGCCCCGGAACAAAGTCCGGGAGACACCGCATATGAGTGCCCGCCGCGATGAAAGTGCCAGCAATTCACGCGCCAGGGTCGGCCCGCGCCAGTGCGGCCGTCCTCATGAGCGGCGGCGGCCGCATGCCGCCCGCACCGCCGCGGTGAAACGATGCACCGGGTTGGCGCGCCGACCGGCATATCGAAGTGGGCAGCCCGGACCCTTCGGACCATTCGTCAGTAGCTGCGACCCTTGCGGAACTGGGCATGCTGCCGCCGCACCAGCGTGGCCGAACGGCCGATGGCGGCAAACGACGCCCCGGCGTGCGCGTGCGATATGGCCAGGCCCAGCGCGTCGGCGGCGTCGCGGCCCGGCAGGGCCGGCAAGGCGAGCAGCCGGCGCACCATCTCCTGGACCTGCATCTTGTTGGCCAGGCCGTGCCCGACCACGGCCTTCTTCATCTGCAGCGCGGTGTATTCCGCCACGTTCAGGTCGGCGGCCACCAGCGCCGCCATCGCCGCACCGCGGGCCTGCCCCAGCAGCAGCGTGCTCTGCGGGTTGACGTTGACGAAGACGATCTCCACGGTGGCGCAGTCGGGCGTGTAGCGCTGCACCACTTCGCGCACGCCCTCGAAGATGATCTTCAGCCGCAGCGGCAGGTCGCCGCGCGGCGCCTCGACGGTGCTGATGGTGCCGCTGGCCACGTAGGCCAACCGCGCGCCCTCGGCCTCGATGACGCCAAAGCCCGTGCGCTGCAGACCGGGGTCGATGCCGAGGATGCGCATCAGGCCCCGAGCTGGAAATACCAGCGCACCGAGTGGAAGAACACCGGCGCCGCGAAGCACAGCGGCGCCACGCGGTCGAGCAGGCCCACGGCACCGGTGATGGACGCCTGGTTACCCCAGAAGCGCACGCCGGCGTCCTTCTTCAGTGCCTTCATGACGAATTCGCCCAGCGTGCCCGCACCTGCGGCGATGAAGCCCATGGCCAGGGCCTGCGGCGCCTTGAACGGCGTGATCCAGAACAGCAGCGCGCCCACCAGCGCGCCGGCCAGCGCACCAGCCAGCCAGGCGCGATACGAGAACGAGCGGTCGATGTGCCGCGCCACCGGCCGCCGGCGCAACCAGCGGCTCATGCCTTCCTGTGCCAGCTGCGCCACGGTGGCCACCATCACCAGAAAGAACACCAGAAAGGCGCCACGCCCTTCGTAGCCCGGAAATTCCAGCAGCAGCAGCGCCGGGGCATGCGAAAGCCCGAACACGCAGACCATGATGCCCCACTGGATCTTGGCGTTGCGCTCGAGGAAACGCTCCGGGTCGCCGGCCAGCGCGCTGAGCACCGGGATGGCCAGGAAGACGTAGACCGGAATGAAGACCGTGAAGAGGTCGAAACTGCGGCTGCCGGCCAGCACGAACTGCAGCGGCAACACCACGAAGAAGGCCAGGATCAGGCTGCGGTGGTCGCTGCGCCTCGTATGCGCCAGCGTGATGAATTCGCGCAGCGCCAGGAAGGAAAACACGCCGAAGGCCAGCGTGGCGCCCACCGGCCCCGATACCCAGGCCACCCAGAACACCAGCGCACCGACCCACAGTGCGCGCAGGTCGTGCAGCAGCCTCGACTGGCGGGCGTCGCCGCTGGGCGTGCCGCGGCGCAGCGCCAGCAGCGTGACCACCGCGGTGGCGAGCAGCAGGACGCCGAACAGGCCCACGAACAGCAGCCCCACCTGCTGGTCGACGCTGAAGGTGCGCGGGTCCCTCATGCGGCCCTCATGTCGCGGGCGGCCGCAGCGCCAGCACGGCGGCGCGCGTGCGCTCGAGGAAGCTGCGCTTGTCCTCGCCAGGCTCCAGCGCCATCGGCGCGCCGAAGGTCACCGTGCACAGCACCGGCACCGGCACCACCTCGCCCTTGGGCATGACGCGCTGCACGTTGTCGATCCAGGCCGGCACCAGCCGCACCTCGGGAAACTGCTGCGCCAGGTGGTACAGCCCGCTCTTGAAGGCCTGCGGCTCACCCTTGCTGCTGCGCGTGCCCTCGGGAAAGATGACCAGCGAGTCGCCGCTCTTGAGCGCCTCGACCAGCGGCTCCAGCGGGTCCTGGTCGTCGGTACGCTGCCGGCTCACGTAGACGGCGTGGAAGACCTCGGTGGTCAGCCACTGCTTGAAGCGCGACGAGGTCCAGTAGTCGCGCGCCGCGATCGGCCGCGTGCGGCTGCGCAGGTCGTGCGGCAGCGCGGCCCAGATCAGCACCCAGTCCAGGTGGCTCTGATGGTTGGCGAAATAGATGCGCTGCTCGGCCATCGGCGGGCAGCCCTTCCAATGCCCTTGCGCACCCGTGATGAGGCGGGCGATGAACGCGAGCAGCATGCCGGCGGCGTCGGCGAGGGACATGCCGGGATGCTAGCCCAGGGGTCGGCCGACCTCGACGCCGCCCTGCCGTGGCCGCGGCAAAGGCGCCCACTCAGTGCCGGAAATGCCGTGTGCCGGTGAAGACCATCGCGATGCCGCGTTCGTCGGCGGCCTTGATGACCTCGTCGTCGCGCATCGAACCGCCGGGCTGAACGACGCAGGCCGCGCCGGCGTCCACCACCACGTCCAGGCCGTCGCGGAAGGGGAAGAAGGCGTCGCTGGCCACCGCCGATCCGGCCAGCGTGAGGCCGGCGTTGTTGGCCTTGATGCGGGCGATGCGCGCGCTGTCGACGCGGCTCATCTGGCCCGCGCCCACGCCCAGCGTCATGCCGCCGGCGCAAAGACGATGGCATTGCTCTTCACGAACTTGGCCACCTTCCAGGCGAACAGCAGGTCGTCCATCTGCGCCAGGCTGGGTGCCAGCTTCGTGACCACGCGCAACTCGCCCGCGCCCACGTTCTTGGTGTCCGGGGCCTGCATCAGCACGCCGCCGCCCACGCGCTTGAAGTCGACGGCGTTCGCGCCCGGGGCCAGCGGCACCTCGAGCAGCCGGACATTCTGCTTCGGCGCGAACACGGCACGCGCCTCGGCCGTGATGGCCGGCGCGATGACGACCTCGACGAACTGCTTCGCCACGAGCTCCGCGGCGGCGCCGTCCAGCGGCCGGTTGAAGGCGATGATGCCGCCGAAGGCCGAGGTGGGGTCGGTCTGCAAGGCCTTCGCGTAGGCCTCGGCCAGGCTGGCGCCCAGGGCCACGCCGCAGGGGTTGGCGTGCTTGACGATGACGCAGGCAGCCGCGGCGCCGACCGCGCCTGGCGCGGCCGCGGCTTCGTGCTGAAGGTCTTCACGCACTCCCATGCCGCATCGGCATCGGCGATATTGTTGTACGACAGCGCCTTGCCCTGCAATTGCGTCCAGCCGGCCAGCAGGCCCGGCGCGGGCGCGGCGTCGCGGTAGAAGGCCGCGCTCTGGTGCGGGTTTTCGCCGTAGCGCATGTCCTGCGTCTTGGTGAACTGCAGCGTCACCACGGCCGGGTAGGCTTCGCGCCGCGGCACGCCGGCCAGATGGTCCTCGGCGCCGGCGGGCAGCGCACTCAGGTAGTTGCTGATCATGCCGTCGTAGGCGGCCGTATGGGCGAACACCTTCTGCGCCAGCATGAAGCGGGTCTTGCGCTGCACGCCGCCGGCGCGCCATTCCTCGAGCACGCGCGGATAGTCCGCGGGGTCGATCACCACCGCCACGTCGGCCCAGTTCTTGGCCGCGGCGCGCAGCATGGCGGGGCCACCGATGTCGATATTCTCGATCGCGTCTTCCAGCGTGCAGTCGGCCCGCGCCGTGGCCTGGGCAAACGGGTAGAGGTTGACGACCAGCAGGTCGATGGTGGCTATGCCATGCTCGGCCAGCGCCGCCATGTGCTCGGGCCGGTCGCGCCGCGCCAGCAGGCCGCCGTGGATGCGCGGGTGCAGCGTCTTCACGCGGCCGTCGAGCATCTCGGGCGAACCGGTGACCTCGGCCACTTCGGTAACTTCCAGGCCGGCGTCGGCCAGCAGCCGCGCAGTGCCGCCGGTGGACAGCAGGCGCACGCCCAGCGCGGCCAGCGCACGTGCGAAGTCGACGATGCCGGACTTGTCGGAAACGGAGATGAGTGCGGTGGCTTGGGGCATGGTGGAAACCGTCCTGGGCCGGCGCGCGCCGGCCACGTTCACTTGATCAGTTTGTGGTCGAGCAGCTTGCGTCGCAGCGTATTGCGGTTGATGCCCAGCCAGTCGGCGGCCCGGCTCTGGTTGCCCTCGGCATGGCGCAGCACCACGTCGAGCAGCGGCTTCTCGGCCGCGCCCAGGAACAGCGCGTGCAGCCCGCCGGGTTCGGCACCGCGCAAGTCCTTGAAATACTGTTCCACGCTGGCGCGCAGGACTTCGTCGATGGCCTTCTTGCTCAAGGGGACCCCCTCATGCCGCGAGCCGGGAGAGTGCGTCGTTCGACGCCGGCAGGGTCGCGTGGCGGTCGGCCAGCCGGTCGAAGAAGTCGCTCACCGCCTGCACCTGGGCGCGGCAGTCGTCGATGGCATTCATGGCGCCGCGAAAGGCCTCGCCTCCGGGCAAGCTGCGCACCGCCCAGCCGATATGCTTGCGCGCGCTGCGCACGCCGGTGAATTCGCCATACAGCGCGTAATGCTGGTGCAGATGATCGGTGAGCCAGCGCTGCACGTCGCGCACCGCCGGCGGCGGCGGCAGTCGGCCGTGGGCCAAATAGTGCGCGATGTCGCGGAAGATCCACGGCCGGCCCATCGCGGCGCGGCCGATCATCAACGCGTCGGCGCCGGTGTGCTCCAGCACCGCGGCGGCCTTGGCCGGCGAATCGATGTCGCCGTTGGCCACCACCGGCACCTTCAGCGCGGCCTTCACGGCGGCCACCGTGTCGTATTCGGCCTCGCCGCCGTAGCCCTGCTCGCGCGTGCGGCCGTGCACGGTGACCATGGCCACGCCCGCGCTTTCGGCGGCGCGCGCCAGACGCAGCGCATTGCGCTGCCCGGCGCTCCAGCCGCTGCGCATCTTCAGCGTCACCGGCACGCCCTGCGGCGCGCAGGCCGCGACCACGGCCTCGACGATGCGCAGGGCCAGCGGCTCGTCCTGCATCAGCGCCGAACCGGCCCACTTGCTGCACACCTTCTTGGCCGGGCAGCCCATGTTGATGTCGATGAGGGCGGCGCCGCGGTCGATGTTGTGACGCGCCGCGTCGGCCATCTCGGCCGGGTCGACGCCGGCGATCTGCACCGCCACCGGACCCGGCTCGCCGCTGTGGTCGGCGCGGCGCGAGGTCTTCAGCGTGTGCCACAGCTCGCGCTTGCTGGTCACCATCTCGCTGACGGCGTAGCCCGCACCCAGGCTGCGGCACAACATGCGGAACGGCCGGTCGGTGACCCCTGCCATGGGGGCGACGAACAGGCGGTTGGGCAGCTCGATCGGGCCGATGCGCATGGCTGGGTCAGAAGCGTGGGGGCGGCGGGCTGCTGAAAAATGAGGCGCGAGTATAGCTGCCGGCCCCGCGCCGGCCGGGGCCGGCGGCGCTGCCGATAATGTCCGCCATTCATGGAAGCCTGGCTGCACTCCCTGCTCACGGCGCTGGCACTGCCGCAGTTCGGGCTGTCGACGGTGTTCGTGGTGTCCATGATCTCGGCCACGCTGCTGCCGATGGGCAGCGAGCCGGCGGTGTTCGGCCTCGTCAAGCTCAACCCCGACATGTTCTGGCCGGCCATCGGCGTGGCCACCGTGGGCAACACCCTCGGCGGCGCCATCTCGTGGTGGATGGGCTATGGCGCCGAGGTGCTGTACGAACGCGTCAAGCACAGGAAGCTGCACTCGAAGGCGCTGGATTGGCTGCAGGGCTTCGGCCCCAAGGCCTGCCTGCTGTCGTGGCTGCCCGGCGTGGGCGACCCGCTGTGCGCGGTGGCCGGCTGGCTGCAGCTGCCGTTCTGGCCCTGCGTTTTCTACATGGCGATCGGCAAGTTCGCGCGCTACGTCACCATGACGACGGCGCTGCTGTGGCTGTTTCCGGGGCAGTACACGCCCTGAAGCGCTGCCGGGCCAGGCAAAGCAGAATCACGGCTCGCGCGGCAAGCTGCCGCAGCCTGAGAAGACCATGACGACCACGACCGCCGCCTACGACGAACTCGCCGCCACCTGGACACGCCTGCACCGGCTGGGCCACCTGCAGTCGCTGGCCGGCTGGGACCAGGCCGCCAACATGCCGCCCAAGGGCAACGAGGCGCGCGCCGCGGCGATGTCGGAGATGGCTGCGCTGCTGCACCGCATGGTCACCGAGCCGAAGCTGGCCGACGCGCTGGCCCGTGCCGAGCAGGAACCGCTGTCGGACCTGCAGCGCGCCAACCTGCGCGAGATGCGGCGCCAGTGGCGCGCCGCCAACGCGCTGCCCGAGGCGCTGGTGCAGCGCCAGAAGATGGCCACCTCGCGTTGCGAGCACGCCTGGCGCACGCAGCGCCCGGCCAACGACTGGAAGGGCTTCGTCGCCAATTTCCGCGCGGTGCTCGAACTGGCCCGCGAGGAAGCGGCGCTGCTGTCGGCGCAGACGGGGCTGACGAAATACGACGCGCTGATGGACCGCTACGAGCCCGGCATGACCGGCGCCCAGGTCGACCGCGTCTTCGGCGAGGTGCGGCAGTGGCTGCCCGGGCTGATCCAGAAGGTCGTCGAGCGGCAGGCCCGCGAGCCCGCACGCGACCCGGTGGGCCCGTTCCCGCTGGCCGCGCAGCGCGCGCTGTGCGAGCAGGTCATCGGCCTGCTGGGTTTCGACTTCCAGGCCGGCCGGCTGGACGTGAGCACGCACCCGTTCTGCGGCGGCGTGCCCGAAGACGTGCGCCTGACGACGCGTTTTCGCGAAGACGACTTCCTCGGCAGCCTGATGGGCACCATCCACGAGACCGGTCATGGCCGCTACGAACAGAACCTGCCGCGCGACTGGCTGGGCCAGCCGGTGGCCGAGGCACGATCGATGGCGCTGCACGAAAGTCAGAGCCTGAGCTTCGAGATGCAGCTCGGCAGCCACCCCGGCTTCGTCAACCGCCTGGCGCCGATGATCCGCACCGCCTTCGGCGACCAGCCGGCGTTCGAGGCGCAGAACCTGCACCGGCTGATGACGCGCGTGAAGCGCGGCCTCATCCGCGTCGACGCCGACGAGGTGACCTACCCGGCACACATCATCCTGCGCTACGAGATCGAGCGCCCCCTGATCGAAGGCGAGATCGAGCCCGAGGACGTGCCCGCCTTGTGGGACGCCAAGATGATGGAATTGCTGGGCGTGGACACGCGCGGCAACTTCACCGACGGGCCGCTGCAGGACGTGCACTGGCCCGAATCGCTGTTCGGCTACTTCCCCTGCTACTCACTCGGCGCGATGTACGCCGCGCAGTGGTTCGCCGCCATGCGCCGCGCCATGCCGGATCTCGATGAACGCATCGGCCGCGGCGAGCTCACGGCCGTCTTCGACTGGCTGCGCGACCACATCTGGAGCCAGGGCAGCCGCTGGACCACCGATGAACTGGCCTTGCGCGCCAGCGGCGAAGTGCTGAACCCGGCGCACTTCAAGGCGCACCTGGAAGCGCGCTACCTGGACTGACGATCCAGCCTCTTCGGCTACGCCGGCAGCGCCTGCTCCAGGTCGTCCAGCACTTCGTCCAGCCGACGCAGCGTGCGCGCCATGCGGCTGCGCAAGGCGCTGCGGTGGCCGAGCAGCGTGCGCTCGGTATCGTCGAGTACGGCGTTGTCCAACGCCAGCCCGTGGCCGCGCAGCCGGGCCTGCAGCAGGCCGCGGCGCGAGCGCAGGTCGGCGCGCGTACGCTGGTAGGCATGTTCGGCCAGCCGGCGGCGCTGCGAATAGCCGAAGGTATTGGCCAGGAACATCGCCGGGTCGCGGTGATCGGGTTCGAACAGCAGCACATCGGTGCCCGGGTGGCTGGTGTCGTAGCCCTTCATGCCGAGTTCCAGCCGCGAATGGATGAGCGTGCGGAAGGTCTGGCTCAGCACCACCGGCAGGCCGCCGTCGATCAATCTCGGAATGACCTCCTCGCCGCCGGCCAGCACGCGGTGGCGCGCCGGGTGCGAGGCGTCGAAGGGCACCAGCGGGTTCAGGCACAGCACCAGGTCCAGCCCCATGTCGAGCAGCACGGTGGCGTGCAGCGTCTTCTTCAGGGCGCCGTCCACGTACCAGCGGCCGTCGATCTCCACCGGCGGGAACAGCCCCGGCAGCGCGGCGCTGGCGGCCACGGCCTGCGAGATGGGCACGTGGTCCCAGCCCGGCAGGCCGAAGGGGGCGGAGCTGCCGCGGTCCAGGTCGGTGGCCACCAGCACCAGGCGGTGGCCCAGGCGGCGGAAGTCGTTGCTGCGGCCGGGCACCGTGAGCAGCCGCCGCACCTGGGCTTCCAGCGCGGCGTGGCTGAATACGCCCGTGGGCAGCGCGCGGCCCAACCGCTCCAGCGCCGAGAGCAGGCTGTCGCCCTTGAAGGCATAGCGGTAGGCGGCCTGCAGCGTGAGCCCGGGCAGGGCCGCGACGCGGCGCGCCAGTTCACCCACGGCCGGGCGCATGAAGACCGAAGGCTGCACCAGGTCTTCGCTGCGCGCGTTGTTCTCGATGAAAGCCGCGCACAGCTGCCGCGGCGTCATGCCGTTGGCCAGCGCCGCAGCCACGAAGCTGCCGGCCGAGACGCCGACATAGCCCGAGAGGTCGCTGAAGTCGACGTCGGGCAAGGCCTCCTGCAGCGCGCACAGCGCGCCGATCTCGTAGATGGCGCCCAGCGGGCCACCGCCGGCCAGGGCCAGGCCGACGCGGGCCGTGCCGGCGCGGCGGGAAGGCGGCGTGGGGTTGGTGGATGTGAGCATGGTTTTCGGGACTCAGACGCAACGAAGGGCGCCAGCGGCGCCCTTCGATCGGATTCGGCGCCGCATCAACGCGGCCGGCCCGGCGGGGCGTGCCATTCGCTCAGGCCGAAGCAGCCGTCTTGCGGGCCCGACGCGCGGGCGCCTTGGCCGCCGGCTTGGCCACGGTCTTCGCGGTTGCACGCGGTGCCTTGGCCGGCGCCGTCTTCGACAGCTTGGCCACCGCGGCAGCGAGCGCGTCGACGCGCTTGACCAGCGCGTCCACGTCCTTGGCCGTGGGCACGCCCAGCTTGCCCAGCGCCTTCTCGGTGCGCGCTTCGAAGATGGCTTCCAGCTTGTCCCAGTTCTGGCCGGCCTTGGCCGACACGGTGCCGGCCATGGCGGTCATCTTGCCGGTGACTTCGCTGATCTTGTCCTCGGCCAGGCCCTGCGTCTTCTTCTGCAGGCTCATGCCTTCCTTGACCAGCGTCTCGAAGACCTTGCCGCCCTCTGCCTGAGCCTTGGAGAAGGCACCCATGCCGGCGAGCCAGATCTGCTGCGCCGACTCCTTCACCGACGCGGCAAGGTGGCTGCTCTGCTGCTTGGCGGCGGCGCCACCGGTGGTGGTGCTCTTCATCTTCTTGACCATGGTGGATCCTGTGGAAAGTGTTCTTGAATCGGTGCGAGCGGCGTCGAAGACTGCTTCGCCCAATGAAATATAGGGTTCACCCGCGGGGAATGCAGCTCATTTCTCTAGTGAGACGGCTCTATGCTTCGCGCCCAGATGCATCGCCAGACACAGGAGACCCGCATGGAATATTTCGTCACCGGCGCCACCGGATTCATCGGCAAGCGACTCGTCAAGACGCTGCTGGCGCGGCGCGGCGCCAGGGTGCACTTCCTGGTGCGACCGGGCAGCGAAGGCAAGGTCGCCGACCTGCTGCAATACTGGGGCGTGAGCAAGGCGCGCGCTCTGCCCGTCAGCGGCGACCTCACGGCCAAGAAGCTGGGCGTGACGCCGGAGGCGATGAAGGCGCTCAAAGGCCAGATCGACGCCGTCTACCACCTGGCCGCCGTGTACGACCTGTCGGCCGACGCCGAGAGCCAGATCCAGGTCAACGTGGACGGCACGCGCAACGTCGTCGAATTCGCCAAGGCCATCGACGCCGGGCATTTCCATCACGTCAGCAGCATCGCCGCCGCCGGCCTGTACGAAGGTGTCTTCCGCGAAGACATGTTCGAGGAAGCCGAAGGGCTGGATCACCCGTACTTCATGACCAAGCACGAGAGCGAGAAGATCGTGCGCAAGGAATGCAAGCTGCCGTGGACGGTCTACCGCCCGGCCGCCGTGGTGGGCGACAGCCAGACCGGCGAGATGGACAAGATCGACGGCCCGTATTACTTCTTCAAGCTGATCCAGCGCATGCGCCAGATCCTGCCGCCGTGGTTTCCTTCGGTGGGCCTGGAAGGCGGGCGCATCAATATCGTGCCGGTGGATTTCGTGGTCGCGGCGCTGGACCACATCAGCCACGCCAAGAACGGCATCGCCGGCAAGTGTTTCCACCTCGTGGACCCGATGGGCTACCGCGTCGGCGACGTGCTCGACATCTTCAGCCGTGCCGCGCACGCGCCGAAGATGAATCTCTTCGTCAATGCGGCGCTGCTGGGCTTCATCCCCAAGAGCGTGAAGAAGGGCCTGATGGCGCTGGCGCCGGTGCGCCGCGTGCGCAGCGCGGTGATGAAGGACCTGAACCTGCCCGACGACGTGCTGCAGATGGTGAACTACCCCACGCGCTTCGACCGCCGGGAGACCGACGCCGCGCTCAAGGGCAGCGGCATCGAATGCCCCAACCTGCGCGACTACGCCTGGCGGCTGTGGGACTATTGGGAACGCCATCTCGACCCCGACCTGTTCATCGACCGCAGCCTGAAGGGCACGGTGGGCGGCAAGGTGGTGCTGGTCACCGGCGGCAGCTCGGGCATCGGCCTGGCGGCGGCGGTGAAATTCGCCGAGGCCGGTGCCGTCACCATCATCTGCGCGCGCGGCGAGGACAAGCTGGCCGACGCCGTGAAGGAGATCCGGGCCGCCGCCGGCAAGGACGCGAGAGTGTTCAGCTACAGCGTCGACATCGCCGACGAGGCCGGCTGCGCCGCCTTCGTGCAGACGCTGGAAGCCGAGCATGGCGGCGTGGACTTCCTCATCAACAACGCCGGCCGCAGCATCCGCCGCGCCATCGAGAGCAGCTACGACCGCTTCCACGATTTCCAGCGCACGATGGACCTGAACTATTTCGGCTGCCTGCGCGTGACGATGGGGCTGCTGCCGGGCATGGTGAAGAAACACAAGGGCCATGTCGTCAATATCAGCAGCATCGGCGTGCTGACGAACGCGCCGCGCTTCAGTGCCTATGTCGCCAGCAAGGCGGCGCTGGACGCCTGGACGCGCTGCGCGAGCAGCGAATTTGCCGACCAGGGCGTGACCTTCACCACCATCAACATGCCGCTGGTGCGCACGCCGATGATCGCACCCACGAAGATCTACCAGAACGTGCCGACGCTGGCGCCGGAAGAGGCCGCCGACATGATCGCGCAGGCCTGCATCGCCAAGCCGGTGCGCATCGCCACGCGACTGGGCATCAGCGGCGAGGTGCTGCATGCGCTGGCGCCGCGCGTGGCGCAGATCGTCATGAACACCACCTTCCGCATGTTCCCCGACAGCTCGGCTGCCAAGGGCGACAAGAGCGCCAAGCCGCAGTTGTCGCCCGAAGCCATCGCCATGCAGCAGATGATGCAGGGCATCCACTTCTAGGGCCTCGCGCCATGCGTCGGCTGACCACGGTCCTTGCCTTGTGCGGCCTGGTCGGCTGCGCCACGCTGACACGCGATTCGCTCGACCAGGCCTACGGGCCGGCCGACCCGGCGCGCCACGACCAGGCGCAAGCACCGGCTGCCGGCGGCGTCTCCTACCGCGCCGACGTGCAGCCGATCCTGGAGCAGCGCTGCGTCGTCTGCCACGGCTGCTACGACGCGCCCTGCCAGCTCAAGCTCGGCGCCTGGGAGGGCATCGCGCGCGGCGCCAGCAAGCAGCCCGTCTACGACGCCACCCGTGTGCGCGCCGCCGATCCGACACGCCTGTTCGAAGACGCGCAGCGGCCTTCGCAGTGGCGCGCCAAAGGCTTCCACCCGGTATTGAACGAACGGGCGCCGACAGCGCAGGCCAATCTGGCGGCCAGCGTGCTGCACCGTGCGCTGGCGCTGAAGCAGAAGCATCCGCTGCCCGAAACGCCCGTGCTGGGCAAGGCATTCGATGTCTC
The DNA here is from genome assembly GCA_016709385.1 of Candidatus Rubrivivax defluviihabitans. Lineage (GTDB taxonomy): Bacteria > Pseudomonadota > Gammaproteobacteria > Burkholderiales > Burkholderiaceae_C > Rubrivivax > Rubrivivax defluviihabitans. The sequence continues at coordinate 143,789 of JADJMW010000025.1, read as the reverse complement.
GCCGGACCGATCCAACAGCTGCCCCAGCATCGAGGAGTACGACGCCTTCGAGCGCAAGTCGCCGCTGGCCGGCATGCCCTACGGCCTGCCGGGCTTGACGGCCCGCGAAATGGACACCGTCACGCGCTGGCTGGCCGCCGGTGCGCCCTATGAAGGCGAGCTGCCGCTCTCGGCCGTGCAGTGGCGCCAGGTGCAGGCCTGGGAAGCGTTCCTGAACGGCGCCTCGCCGAAAGAGCGGCTGATGAGCCGCTACCTGTACGAACACCTGTTCCTGGGCCACCTGCATTTCGACGACGACCCGCTGCACCGCCCGTTCCGCATCGTCCGCTCGGCCACGCCGCCTGGGCAACCGGTACAGCCGCTGGCCACGCGCCGGCCCTACGACGACCCCGGCGTCGGGCGTTTCTACTACCGGCTGCAACCCGAGCGCGAGGCCTCGCTGGCCAAGACCCACATGCCGTACGCGCTGGGCGCGTCGCGGATGGACAAGTACCGGCGCTGGTTCCTCGCGCCGGCAATCCAGGTCACCGCCGTGCCGTCCTACGACGTGAGCGTGGCCGCCAATCCCTTCGTCGCCTTCCGCGAACTGCCCATCGAGTCGCGCTACCGCTTCCTGCTCGACGAGGCCGAGTTCTTCATCATGACCTTCATCAAGGGCCCGGTGTGCCGCGGCCAGATGGCGGTGGACGTGATCCAGGACCATTTCTGGGTCTATTTCCTGAACCCGGGCGAAGATATCGAGCAAAAGGGCACGGATGCGCTGCAGCGCATGGGCGACAAGCTGCGGCTGCCCACCGAAGCCGGCAGCAACGCCGGCATCCTGGCCCCGTGGCGCGAATTCGCTGGACTCGAACGCGAATATCTGCAGGACAAGAGCGCCTTCCTGCGCCAGGTGCTGGCGGCCGGCCGCAAGAAGCTGGACCTGTCGCTGGTCTGGGACGGCGACGGGCGCAACCCCAATGCCGCCCTGACCGTCTTCCGCCACTTCGACAGCGCCTCGGTCGTGAAGGGCCTGGTGGGCGAACCGCCGAAGACGGCCTGGCTCATCGGCTATTCGCTGTTCGAACGCATCTACTACCTGCTGGTGGCCGGTTACGACGTCTTCGGCAATGTCGGCCACCAGCTCAACAGCCGCCTGTATATGGACTTCATGCGCATGGAAGGCGAATTCAATTTCCTGCTGCTGCTGCCGCAGGAGCGGCGCCAGGCCACGGCGGCGTACTGGTACGAAGGGGCGCCCGACGAGGCCAGGGACTATGTCTACGGCCCCGACAACGCCGTCGACCACCCGTCGGCCGTTCCCTACCGCAGCAGCGATCCGCAACGCGAGCTCTACGGCCTGCTGCGCCAGCGGCTGGAGCCGGCGCTGGACACCCGCTACGAACTTTCGCGCGTGGTCGACCCGCGGCTGCGCCGTGCCCTGCAGTCGCTGGCTTCGGTGCGGGGCGCCGGCCTGTCCTGGTGGCCGGAGATGGTGGTGCTGCAGGTCGAGCCTGCGACGGGTGCGCCGCAGTATTTCAGCCTGCTGCGCGACACGGCGCATGCCAATGTTGCGCACCTGGTGCGCGAGAAGGCCAACCTGGTGCCGGCCGACAACCGCCTGACGGTGGTGCCGGGCCTCCTCGGCGCCTACCCGAATGCGATCTACCGCGTCAACGAGCGGGACCTGCCCGCATTCGAGGCGGCGATCCGCGGCCTGGCCTCGGAGGCCGACTACCGCGCGCTGGCCGACCGCTTCGCCATCCGCCGCACTTCGCCCGCTTTCTGGGCGGCGAGCGATGCCTTGCACGAGGCCTGGCGCAAGGCGGCGCCGCTGGAAGCCGGACTGCTGGACTACAACCGGCTGGAGAACCGCTGAGGACCCCCTTGCCATAGGAAACCCGTGTGGCATGGGCGGGCTGGATGCCGGGCGCGCCGGACGACAGCGGCCGATGCCGCCGGCCAGTGACGAATCCTTCCCGCAGTCGTGCCCATGATCGAACAAGCCCTGACCCTGCCCTGCGGCCACCGGGTCGCCAACCGCCTCTGCAAGTCGGCCATGACCGAAGGCCTGGCCGACGCGCACGACCATGCGACGGCGGCGCTCCAGCGCCTGTACACCACCTGGGCACGCAGCGGAGCGGCGATACAGCTCAGCGGCAACATCATGATCGACCGGCGCTACCTGGAGCGCTCGGGCAACGTCGTGGTCGAGGACGAATCGGGCGCGGCGCAGTTGCGCGCCTGGGCTGCCGCCGTGCATGCCGGCGGCAGCCAGCTGTGGGCCCAGATCAGCCATCCGGGCCGGCAGTGCCCGCGGCTGGTCAACCTGAAGCCCCTGGCGCCCTCGGAAGTGCAGTTGCAGCTGGCGGGCAACTTCGGCGCACCGCGCGCGGCCACCGAGGCCGACCTCCAGGACATCGTCCAGCGCTTTGCCCACACGGCCGGGCTGGTCAAGGCCGCGGGCTTCGATGGCGTTCAGATCCACGCAGCGCACGGCTACCTGCTGTCGCAGTTTCTCTCGCCGCGCACCAACTTGCGACAGGACCGCTGGGGCGGTTCGCTGGCCAACCGGGCCCGCCTGTTGCTGGAGGTCGTCCACGCGGTCCGGGCTCGGGTGGGGCCGGCCACCCCGATTTCCGTCAAGCTGAACTCCTCGGACTTCGTCAAGGGTGGGTTCACGCTGGAGGAAAGCGTGCAGGTGGTGCAATGGCTGAACGACGCCGGCGTCGACCTGCTCGAAGTCTCGGGCGGCACCTACGAGCAACTCGAATTCTTCAGGCAGCACGATGCAGCCGAGGTACGCGACAGCACGCGTGAGCGCGAGGCCATGTTTCTCGAATACGCCAAGTCCATCAAGGCCGTGGCGCGCATGCCCATCATGGTCACCGGCGGCTTCCGCACGCTGGCCGGCATGGAGGCGGCGCTGGCGGGCGGGCACACCGACATGATCGGCCTGGCGCGCCCGTTCTGCCTGGACCCCGACTTCCCGGCCCGGATGTTGGCGGGCCAGATGACGCGCCTGCCCGTGCCCGAGGATCGCCTGGTGCTCGGCAAGGGATGGCTGGGCCCCAACAGCCGCTTCAGCGCCATGCGGGCCCTCAACAACCAGGCCCAGGCCGGTTGGTACTACCACCAGATCGAGCGCCTGGGCGCAGGCCTGGCACCCCAGCCCGGGATGAGCCCCTTGCGCGCCCTGGTGGCGCATTTCCTGCACGACTTCGCGCGCGCCATGCGGCGCAAGTTCGCCTGAGGCGGTCGCTCGCGGCCCGGGCGTAACGAGGACGCAGGCGCAGTAACGCCCGGTAATCGTTCCCCACGCGCGCTGCGCGTGCCCCTAGCATTCCCCTATCGGCACACCCGCGCGAAAGCCGGGGTCGCAAAGTTTCCGGTCTAAAGCGGTCGCAGTCCCTGCGGCAGCAACGACAGCGGGACTGCCGGCAGCCCGCCCCGGACTGCCGCTGCTCCCACTGGCCGATGTCACCCGGGTCCGTTGGAGAGCCAAAGATGAATCGTTTCCTGAAGCTGGTCGGCCCGCTATGGCTGGCCCTGGTCCTGGGCGGCGCGGCCTGGGCGCAGCCTGCCGTGCCGCACGCCGCCAAGCCGCCGTTCCCACAGCTCACCCTGCCCGACCGCGCCTCCGGCGGCCAGCGCGCCATCGACTCGCTGGGCACACGGCTGCCCGAGGTCGCCGCCTGGTACGGCAAATCCGCCGACGAATTCAAGGCCATGCTGCTGAAGGACCGCACGCTGCGCCTGGACCGGCGCGGCCGGCTGTTCGTCGTCGACGAACTGGACCAGCCGCTGCCGGCCACCCCGGCCCCGGCCGCCAGCACCGGCGCGCTGGATGGCAGCCTGGCGCCACTGGAGCAGACCTTCCTGCTGCACAGCCGCCCGGGCGCGAAGCGCACGATCCATCTCAATTTCAAGGGCGCCACGCTGACCAATACGGCCTGGAACGGCAGCAGCGGCAGCATCACCGCGCTGCCTTTCGACCTCGACGGCATGCCCTACAGCTTCTCGACCGCCGAGCTGCAGCGCATCCAATACATCTGGCAGCGCGTGGCCGAGGATTACTCGGCCTTCGACGTCGACGTCACCACCGAGGCGGTGCCGCTCGACCAGATCACGCGCAGCGGCTCGGCCGACACCGTCTTCGGCACCACCGTGCTGATCACCCAGCGCACCGGCGTCTACAACTGCAGCTGCGGCGGCGTCGCCTATGTGGGCATCTTCGACGACACCAGCGACTTCCACAAACCGGCGCTGGTGTTCTACGACGCGCTGGGCAGCGGCAACGAGAAATATGTCGCCGAGGCGATCTCGCACGAGGCGGGACACAACATGGGCCTGGGCCACGACGGCTATTCGGGCGGCGGCTACTACCAGGGGCACGGCAGCGGCGCCACCGGCTGGGCACCGATCATGGGCGTCGGCTACTACCAGTCCCTGGTGCAGTGGAGCAAGGGTGAGTACGCCACCGCCAACAATGTGCAGGACGACTATGCCGTGATGCAGTCCAACGGCCTGCCGCTGCGTGCCGACGACCACGGCAATAGTGCCGGCACCGCCACGGTAGTCGGCGGCGCCAGCAGCAACGGGATCACCGACCTGTCCGCCTCTGGCGTCATCGAGCGGCCGAGCGACGTCGACACATTCGCCTTCTCGGCGGGCGCCGGCACCGCCACCTTCAGCATCGCGCCGGCCGCACGGTCGGCCAACCTCGATGCCTGGGTGACCTTGCGCGATGCCGCCGGCACGCTGTTGGCCAGCGTCAACCCGGTCGACGCGCTGGGCGCGAGCTTCAGCGTCACGTTGCCGTCCGCGGGCGCCTACTACCTGTCGGTGCAGGGTGCCGGCAAGGGCGACCCGCTGGGCACCGGCTACACGAACTACGGCAGTGTCGGCCACTACGGCGTCAGCGCCAGCGTGCCGGCCTCAGGCAGCCAGGCGCCGGTCGGCGTGATCACGGCGTCCACGCTGCGCGGCACGGCGCCGCTGACGGTGTCGTTCTCGGGCGCCGGCTCCAGCGACGCCGATGGCAGCATCGTCGGCTACGCCTGGACCTTCGGCGACGCCTCCTCCGGCAGCGGCGTCACCTCGTCGCACGTCTACACGACCCCCGGCAGCTATGCGGTCGAGCTGCTCGTCACCGACGACAGCGGCCTGAGCGCGACGAGCAGTGTCACGGTCACCGTCGACCTGCCGGTGACGCTGGCGACGATGCGCGTGGCCGACATCGACATGGGCCTGAAAGTGGCGAAGAACGGCAGCGCGCAGGCCAGCGCCGCGGTGAAGCTGCTCGACGCCGAGGGTCGGCCCGTCGTCGGTGCCAGCCTGTCCGGCTCCTGGAGCGGCATCGTGTCGCGGACTTCGAGCGCAACGACCGACGGCGCGGGTATGGCCCGCTTCAGCTCGCCGAGCACGCGCAGCAAGAGCGGCAGCTTCGTCTTCACCGTCAAGGGCGCGACGCTGAACGGCTACAGCTACGCGCCGGCGCTGAATACGGAAACCAGCGATTCGATCTCGCGCTGATCCCGCCCCGGTCCCGCCTGCGAGAGCGGGGCTGGGGAGAGGGTGAGCGTGAGGGCCGGGCGCGCCAGGGTCCAGGCGGCGGCGCCGGCCCATCCCAAGCCCCTGCTCGACGGTGCGCCGCGCGAGTTGGAAGGGCGGCCTAGATCAGCCCGACGCGCTGTATCGCCTCGATCGTGACCTGCGTCAGCGCGCCCACCTGCGCGAGGATATCGCCCGATGCCGGCGTGCTGGCGCTGCCGGACCAGACCAGCGTGCCCTGCGCCACGGCCGTCAGCGACGAACTCGCGGCCAGGCTCTGTGCCGCCGTCGCGCCGCCGATCGGGAAGCTGATGCCGATGCCACCGACGCTGAAGCCACCGCCGCGATGACCACCGCCGCTGCCTGCACTGATACCGACGCCGACCTGCGCCCCCGGATTCACCACGGCCACGCCGCCGGCATACAGCGACATGCTGGCGAGCGTGGCGACACCGCTGGCCCGCAGCGCGGCCTTCATCTCTTCTGACGCATCCGGGCTGGCCCAGGGAAATCCGGGGATCGAATAGCTGCGCACGGCAACGATGCCGCGCGCACCGAGCTGGTTCGACCACTGGTCCTCGCACCCGCGCCGCACGGCTTCGTCGGGCGCCCGGCACACCACCAGCACGCGCCCGCCCTTCAGCGAAGCGGCGTCGAACGCGGGGTTCCGCCACTCGGCCGTCATCTGGGTCGTCGCGCAGCCTGCCAGTGTCGCCACGAGGCTGGCGGCCAGCAGGCGCGAGATCGGGATTCGCAGCATCCATCTCATCGGGTCACCCTTCGACGGTCGAGATAGCAGGGGGACGAAATACCCGGCGACCGGGCGCGACACGGCCAATGCGGCGATGTTGCACGGACCGAAGGATGCCGATCTGCACAACCCGGTGCAAGACGTCGTCGACCTCGGCCAGCCGGTCTGGACAGCGGCCGAGCGGGCCGCCGGCAGGCTGTTCTACGCTTCGGCGACCTGCAGCACCAGCTTGCCGAAATTCCGGCCGCTGAACAGCCTGTTCAGCGCTTCCGGGAATGCGGCCACGCCGCCTTCGACCACGTCTTCGCGGCTCTTCATGCGGCCGTCCTTCAGGTAGACGGCCAGTTCGGCCACGGCCTGCGGGTAGCGACCGGCATAGTCGAAGACCACCATGCCCTGCATGCGCGCCCGATTCACCAGCAGGCTCAGGTAGTTCTTCGGCCCCTGCACCGCCGTGGTGTTGTTGTACTGGCTGATGGCGCCGCAGACGACGATGCGCGCGCCGCGCGCCAGCCGGGCCAGCACGGCGTCGAGGATGTCGCCGCCGACATTGTCGAAATACACGTCCACGCCCTTCGGGCAGTGCTGCTTCAGGCCAACGCCGACCGGGTCCCAGCGGCCGGCCCCGGGGGGCGGCGGCGCCTTGTAGTCGATGCAGGCATCGAAGCCGAGTTCGCGCACCACCCACTCGCACTTGGCCGGGCCGCCGGCGATGCCGACGACGCGGCAGCCCAAGATCTTCGCCAGCTGCCCCACCGTCTGGCCGACGGCCCCGGCCGCACCCGAGACGACGACGGTGTCGCCGGGCTGCGGCTGGCCGACGTCCATGAGTCCGAAATAAGCCGTCATGCCGGGCATGCCCAGCACGTTCAGCCATTGCGTGAGGGTGCCCAGCCGCAGGTCGATCCTGCTCAGGCCGCTGCGCTGGATCTGGTCGCCGGCCACGGAAAAGTATTCCTGCACGCCGGCGCCGCCGGCCACGTGGTCGCCGACGGCGAAATCCGGGTGCTGCGAGGCGATGACCACGCCCACGCCACCAGCGCGCATGACCTCGCCGATGCCCACGGGAGGGATATAGCTCTTGCCCTCGTTCATCCAGCCGCGCATGGCGGGATCCAGAGACAGCGCCAGCGTCTTCACCAGCACGCCGCCCGCGCCCGGCTCGGCCACCGGCTCGCTGCTGAACTGCCAGTTGTCGGCGTTGGGCAACCCCACCGGGCGCGAGGCCAAGCGGACCTGATGGTTGACGAGGGAAGACAAGGTGCTGGTCATGGCGGCTCCGAAAAGGGGGCGAAGCCGCCGATGGTAGGGGCAGGCGGCCTGGCCTGCCGTCGCGCCGGCGACGCCGCCTGTCGCCGGCCCCTCAGGGTGCCTTCGAAAGCGCGGTGACGGTGTAGTTGCCGTCGATGCGCTCGGCCGTGAAGCGCACACGATCGCCCACGGCCACGCCCTCCAGCAGTTGCGGCGAGCGCACGCGGTAGGCCATGGTCATGGGCGGCATGTCCAGGCTCTTGATCTCGCCGTGCTTCAGGGTGATGCGGGCATTGGCCTTGTCGAGCTTGGTGACCTCGCCGTTGGCCATGGGCGCCTGCGCCAGCGCCAGCGTCGTGGTGGCCAGGGCAGCGATGAGGATCAGGGGCTTGCGCATGGAACGGAATTCCCGGGTGTCTTGGAGGTGAACGAACAAGGCGGTGAGACTCCGCCGCCGTCTGCTAGTTCCAGGCGCGGCCACCCCAGTTTCCTACAATCTGCCCTCCCGACGCTCCCCCAAGCCGCCATGACCGCTCCCACCGACCACGACCTGGGCCACATCACGCCGCGCGACCAGGCCGAGATCCTGGCCCAGGCGCTGCCCTACATCCGTCGTTTCCACGGCAAGACGCTGGTCATCAAGTACGGCGGCAATGCCATGACCGACCCGGCGCTGCAGCAGGACTTCGCCGAGGACATCGTGCTGCTCAAGCTGGTGGGCATGAACCCGATCGTGGTGCACGGCGGCGGGCCGCAGATCGACGAGGCGCTCACCCGGCTGGGCAAGAAGGGCACCTTCATCCAGGGCATGCGCGTCACCGACGAGGAAACCATGGAAGTGGTGGAGTGGGTGCTGGCCGGGCAGGTGCAGCAGGACATCGTGGGCCTCATCAATGCCGCCGGCGGCAAGGCGGTGGGCCTGACCGGGCGCGACGGCGGGCTGATCCGCGCGCGCAAGCTGAAGATGCTGGACAAGAACGACCCCGCCGTCGAACACGACGTGGGCCAGGTGGGCGAGATCACCGCCATCGACCCCGGCGTGGTGCAGGCGCTGCAGGACGACCGCTTCATCCCGGTCATCAGCCCCATCGGCTTCGGCGAGCAGAACGAAAGCTACAACATCAACGCCGACCTCGTGGCCAGCAAGCTGGCCACCGTGCTGAAGGCCGAGAAGCTGATGCTGCTGACCAACACGCCGGGCGTGCTGGACAAGTCGGGCCAGCTGCTCACCAACCTGAGCGCGCGCGAGATCGACGAACTGTTCGCGGACGGCACCATCAGCGGCGGCATGCTGCCCAAGATCAGCGGCGCGCTCGACGCGGCCAAGAGCGGCGTCAACGCCGTGCACATCATCGACGGCCGCGTGCCGCACGCCATGCTGCTGGAGATCCTGACCGACCAGGCCTACGGCACGATGATCCGCTCGCATTGAGATGCGCGGCCCGGGCACGGTCTGGCTGTTCGACCTGGATGACACCCTGCACGACGCGTCGTACGCCAGCATGCCGGGCATCCACCAGGCCATGGGGGCGTATATCCAGCAGCACCTGGGCCTGACGCACGAGCAGTCGAATGCGCTGCGCCGCCGCTACTGGCATCGCTACGGCGCCACGCTGCTGGGGCTGATCCGCCACCACGGCGTCGACGCCGGCCACTTCCTGCACGAGACGCACCAACTGCCCGGGCTGGAGGCCCGCGTGCGCGGCCACCGCCACGACCTGGCCGCGCTGCAGCGCCTGCGCGGGCGCAAGGTGCTGCTGACCAACGCGCCGGCGGCCTACACCGCCCGCGTGCTCGGCGTGCTGGGCATCGCGCGCTGGTTCCAGCAGATCGTCACCATCGAGGACATGCACATGTTCGGGCAGCTGCGGCCCAAGCCCGACGCCCGCATGCTGCGCCGGCTGGCGGCGCGGCTGCGCGTGCACCCGGCGCAATGCGTGCTGGTGGAAGACACCCTGGGCCACCTGAAGGCCGCGCGGCGCCTGGGCATGGGCACGGTGTGGATGCGCCGCTTCCGGCCCGGACTGCGGCCAGCCGCGGGCGTGGACCGGCGCGTCGGGGCGCTGCGCCAGTTGCTGCGCTGAAGCCCGCGCAAGCCTCTTCGGGCCGCCACCGGATCGGTTTTCCGGCCCAGCGCACGGGCTGGAATGTCAGTGTTTACCTGCACCAAAGGCCCCGCGGGGCGTGTGCCAGAATGTGCCGAGCCCCCTTCGCCCACCGACACTCGTGACCGCCAGCCCCGAAGCACAGAACCCGGTCGAAGGCGAGACGCTCGACACGCCTGCCGCCGAGAACGGCGCCGCGCCCGGCGATCCGGTCGCCGTCCGCAAGCGCCCGCGCCCCGGCGAGCGCCGCGTGCAGATCCTGCAGACGCTGGCGCTGATGCTCGAACAGCCGGGCGCTGAGCGTGTCACCACCGCTGCACTGGCCGCCCGGCTGGAAGTGAGCGAGGCCGCGCTGTACCGCCACTTCGCGAGCAAGGCGCAGATGTTCGAGGGGCTGATCGAATTCATCGAGACCAGCATCTTCACGCTCGTCAACCAGATCGTCGAACGTGAACCGTCGGGCGCGTCCCAGGCGCAGAAGATCGCCACCGTGGTGCTGCAATTCGGTGAGCGCAACCCCGGCATGACGCGCGTCATGGTGGGCGACGCGCTGGTGTTCGAGCACGAACGGCTGACCGCGCGCATGGGCCAGTTCTTCGACCGCGTGGAGTCGCAGCTGCGCCAGAGCCTGCGCCAGGCAGCCGAAGCCGCGGGTTCGGCCACGCCCACCGTCGACGCGCAGGCACTGGCCTCGGCGCTCACGGCGCTGCTCGTCGGCCGCCTGCAGCGCTACGCACGCTCGGGCTTCAAGCGGCTGCCCACCGAGCATCTCGAGCCGGCATTGCAGCGTCTCGCCAGCTGAGCGCTCGTGATGGAGTTGATGGCCGGCGGCACCCTGCTGCGGCTGCTGCCACAGCGTGCCGCCTATCTGCCGGCGCAGCAGACCCTGCTGGTGGCCGACGCGCACCTGGGCAAGGCGGTATCTTTCCGGCGCCTGGGGCTGCCGGTGCCGGAAGCCACCACCGACGAGACCTTGCAACGGCTGGCCCAGGCCGTCGCCGCCACCGGTGCCCGTCAGGTCGTCTTCCTGGGCGACCTGCTGCACTCGGCGCGCTCGCGCGCCGAAGCCACGATGGCGGCGGTGGCGCGCTGGCGCGAACGGCACGCGAGCCTGGCCTTGACGCTGGTGCGCGGCAACCACGACGGCCACGCCGGCGATCCGCCCGCGGACTGGGGCGTGAGCTGCGTGGACGGCCCGCTGCTCCTGGATCCGGGCGGCCTGGCGCTGGCGCACCACCCCCAGTCCGTGCCGGGCCGCTACGTGGTGGCCGGGCATCTGCACCCGGCCGCGGTCGTCGGCGGCCGCGGCCACGACCGCTTGCGCCTGCCGTGCTTTCACTTCGGCGCCACGGTGGGCGTGCTGCCGGCCTTCGGCGCCTTCACCGGCATGCACGTGATGCCGCGCGCGCCGGGCGACCGTGTCTTCGTGGTCGCCGGTGACGCGGTGCGCCCGCTGCCGGGGCTGCATACACTCGCGGCATGAGCGTCCTGCCTGCCGTCGATTCGCTGCTGGCGCGAGCCGAGTCGGTGCTCGCGCGCCTGGAAGCCGTGCTGCCGCATGCCGCCACCGCGCCCGACTGGGCCGCTTCGGTGGCCTTCCGCTACCGCCGCCGCGGCAGCGGCTGCGTGCTCGAACCCGTGCGGCACGTGGCCACCATCCGCCTGGCCGACCTGAAGGAAGTGGAGCCGCAGAAGGAACGCCTGCTGCGCAATACCGCGCAGTTCGTGGCCGGGCGCGGCGCCAACAACGTGCTGCTGACCGGGGCGCGCGGCACGGGCAAGAGCTCGCTCATCAAGGCCTGCCTGAACGAATTCGCGCCGCAGGGGCTGCGCCTGATCGAGGTCGACAAGGCCGACCTGGTGGACCTGCCCGACCTGGTGGACCTGGTGGCCGAGCGGCCCGAGCGCTTCATCGTCTTCTGCGACGACCTGAGCTTCGACGAGGGCGAGCCCGGCTACAAGGCGCTGAAGAGCGTGCTCGACGGCTCGGTGGCGCAGGCCAGCGACAACCTGCTGATCTACGCCACCAGCAACCGCCGCCACCTGCTGCCCGAATACATGAAGGAAAACCTCAGCTACCAGCACACCGAGGACGGCGAGGTGCACCCGGGCGAGGGCGTGGAGGAGAAGATCTCGCTGAGCGAGCGCTTCGGCCTGTGGATCAGCTTCTACCCCTTCACGCAGGCCGAATACCTGGCCATCGTGGCGCAGTGGCTGCGTTTCTTCGGCGCCAGCGAGGCCGCTATTCGCCAGGCACGGCAGGACGCGCTGGTGTGGGCGCTGGAGCGCGGCTCGCGCTCGGGCCGCGTGGCGCAGCAGTTCGCGCGCGACCATGCGGGGCGGCATGAGCGATGAATCGCGGCTCCCGGTCGACGTGGCGGTGGGCGTGCTCATCGACGCCCAGGGCCGCTTCCTGCTGACCACGCGCCCGCCGGGCAAGGTCTATGCCGGCTACTGGGAATTCCCGGGCGGCAAGGTCGAGCACGGCGAGAGCATCGAGCAGGCGCTGCGGCGTGAACTGCACGAGGAACTGGGCATCACCATCGCCGCCGCCCAGCCCTGGCAGGTGGAGCTGGTGGACTACCCGCACGCCCGGGTGCGCCTGCATTTCTGCAAGGTCTTCGCCTGGCAGGGCGACTTCGAGATGCGCGAAGGCCAGGCCATGGCCTGGCAGCAGTTGCCGGTGTTGGTGGCGCCGGTGCTGCCGGGCACGGTGCCGGTGCTGTGCTGGTTCGCCGCCGAACGCGGCCACGTCGGCCCCACCCACTAAACTGGCGGCATGGACTGGCTGGACAGCATCAAGTGGGACCGTGACGGCCTCGTGCCGGTGATCGCGCAGGAAGCCGGCAGCGGCGACGTGCTCATGGTCGCCTGGATGAACCGCGAGGCGCTGGCGCAGACGGCGATGCGCGGCCAGGCCGTGTACTGGAGCCGTTCGAGACAGAAGCTGTGGCACAAGGGCGAAGAATCCGGCCACTTCCAGCAGGTGCACGAGATCCGCACCGACTGCGACAACGACGTCGTGCTGCTCAAGGTCACGCCGCTCGGCCACGCGCCCGCCGAAGCGTCGATCGCCTGCCACACCGGCCGCCACAGCTGCTTCTTCCAGCGCCTGGAAGACGGCCGCTGGCAAGCCGTGGAGCCGGTGCTGAAGGACCCGGAGGCGATCTACCGATGAACGGCAACGACACCCTCGCCCGCCTGGCCGGCGTCATCGACGGCCGGCGCGGCGGCGACCCCGAAAAGAGCTATGTCGCCCGCTTGTTTTCCAAGGGCACCGACGCCATCTTGAAAAAGGTCGGCGAGGAAGCGACCGAGGTGGTCATGGCCGCGAAGGATGGTGACCGCGGGCGCATCGTCGCCGAGACGGCCGACCTGTGGTTTCACAGCCTGGTGGCGCTGAGCCACTTCGGCCTCGGCCCGGCCGAGGTGCTGGCCGAACTGGAACGGCGCGAAGGCCTCTCGGGGCTGGAGGAATTTGCCCTGCGCAAGGCGCAGCATCGCGAAGGAGAAGACTCATGAACCAGATCGTGATTCCGGGCACACCGGCCAGCCAGCGCAGCGAGTTGCACCTGCTCACGCATGTGCTGTATGGCCTGCACACCTTGTCGTGGTTCTCGGCCGGTGCCTTTTCCGTGATCGCGATGATCGTCAACGCCGTCAAGCGGCCCGACCTGCCCGACGATTTCTATCGCAGCCACTTCCGCTGGCAGGCGCGCAGTTTCTGGTTCACGGTGCTGTGGCTGGCCTTGACCTCCCCGTTGTGGGCCTTCTTCGTCTTCCCGGGCTGGGTGGCGTGGTCGCTGATCGGTCTGTGGTACCTGTACCGCTATATCAAGGGCTGGTGGCGCTTTGCCGAGAACCGCCCCATGCCAATGCCCCGAAACTGACCGCCGCCAGCGATGAACGCCGACCCCGACTGCATTTTCTGCAAGATCGTCGCCGGGCAGATCCCGGCCAGCAAGGTCTTCGAGGACGAGGAACTGCTCGCCTTCCACGACATACACCCTTGGGCGCCGGTGCACGTGCTGGTGATACCGAAGCTGCATATCGCCTCGCTGGTCGAGGTGGGGCCGCAGCACGGCGCCTTGCTGGGCCGCATGCTCGGCCTGGCGCCGCGCCTGATGAAGGAACTGGGCGTGGCCAACGGCTTTCGTACGGTGATCAATACCGGGCGCGACGGTGGCCAGGAGGTCCCGCACCTGCACATGCATGTGTTCGGCGGGCCACGGCCCTGGGCCAAGGGGTGACATGGTGCGGCGTCACGGGCGCGCCGCCCCGGTCACCTAGAATCCGAGGTTCGTTTTCAGGAGAGAGATCATGGGTTCGTTCAGCATCTGGCATTGGCTGATCGTGTTGCTGGTCGTCGTGGTCATCTTCGGCACCAAGAAGCTGCGCAATATCGGTTCCGACCTCGGCGGCGCGGTCAGGGGCTTCAAGGAAGGCATGAAGGGCGCCGACGAGGTGGCCGAGGCCGACGCCGCCAAGGCCCCGGCACCGCAGGTGACGACGGCCAAGCGCGCCGACGGCAATACCGTGGACGTCGAAGCCAAGACCAAGAGCTGATGCGCGTGTGCCCTGGACCCGCGGCCGCCATGGCCGGCCGCGCGGACTCGCAGGCGCGGCCGTGATGGGCGGCGCAGGCGCGCACGGCTGACACGATGATCGATTTCGGCTTCGACAAGATCGCCCTCATCGGCGCGGTGGCCCTGATCGTCATCGGGCCCGAGAAGTTGCCCAAGGTGGCCCGCACGGTGGGTCATCTGTTCGGCAAGGCGCAGCGCTACGTTGCCGATGTCAAGGCCGAGGTCAACCGTTCGATCGAGCTCGACGAGCTCAAGAAGATGAAGACCCAGTTCGAGACCGCCGCGCGCGACGTCGAACAAACCGTGCGCAGCGAGGTCAACGAGGCCAAGTCCTCGTTCGAGACCGAGTGGAGCAGCGCCACCGCGGGTCTCACCGACAATTCGGTGCCGGCCACGCACGGTGCTGAAAGCTATGTGCCGCCGCCGCTGGACTACCACCCGCCGAAGAAGAACTGGCGCCTGAAGCGCGGCGCCACGCCGCAGTGGTACAAGCAGCGCCAGGGCATCCGCACCAAGGCCTTGTCGGGCGCGGCACGCGTGGCGCGCTTCAGGCCGCCGGGCGCCGGGCGATGAGCAAGCCGGGCGGCGACAAGCCGGACGAACTGGAGGGCACCGAAGCCCCTTTCGTCTCGCACCTGATCGAACTGCGCGACCGGCTGATCCGCGCCGTCCTCGCCATCGGCGTGGCCTTTGCGCTGCTGGCCTTCTGGCCCGGGCCCTCGGGGCTGTACGACCTGCTGGCCGCGCCGCTGGTGGCGCACCTGCCCAAGGGCGCAACGCTGATCGCCACCAACGTCATCAGCCCGATCCTGGTGCCGCTGAAGATCACGCTGATGGCGGCCTTCATGCTGGCGCTGCCGGTGGTGCTGTACCAGGTGTGGGCCTTCGTGGCGCCGGGCCTGTATTCGCACGAGAAGAAGATGGTGCTGCCGCTGGTCATCAGCAGCACGATGCTGTTCGTCGTCGGCGTGGCCTTCTGCTATTTCCTGGTCATCCCGGGCATGAGCAAGTTCATCCAGGCCTTCGCGCCCACGAGCATCACCGCCGCGCCTGACATCGAGCAGTATTTCGGCTTCGTGCTGACGCTGTTCCTGGTCTTCGGCATCGCCTTCGAGGTGCCCATCGCGGTGATCGTGCTGGTGCGCATCGGCGTCGTCACCATCGACCAGTTGAAGAAGGCGCGCGGCTATTTCATCGTCGGCGCCTTCATCGTCGCCGCGGTGGTGACGCCGCCCGACGTGATCTCGCAGCTGGCGTTGGCGATCCCCATGTGCATCCTGTACGAACTGGGCATCGTGGCGGCACGGATCTTCGCCCAGCAGACGCAGGCGCCAGGGGCCGAGGCGCAGGCCGGCGACAAATCGGCCGGCTGAGCGGGCACTCCGCCCGCTCGTGCCCGGAGCAAGCTCGACTCCGGATCCGGGTCCCCCGGTCCGGAGTCAGCCCCCTCGGGGGCCGAGCCGGCGCCGAGCGAGCGCCTGCGCGCTCGCGAGTGGCTGGCGAGGGCCTCCCCGCCTGCCAGCGGAGCGGCGGCGAAGGCGCGAAGCGACAAGCCTGGGGGCTCTATTTCACCCAGGTGTTGAGCTGCATGATCGGCATCAGCACCGCCAGCATGATGAGCAGCACCACCACGGCCATGGCCACGATGAGCAGCGGCTCCAGCAGCGTGGCCATGGCCAGCGCGCGGCGCTGCACCTCGGCCGAGAGCTGAGTCGAGGCGCGGCCCAGCATCAGCGGCAGCGTGCCGGTCTGTTCGCCCAGGCGCGCGAACATGGCCAGCAGGCCCGGGAAGCGCTTCTTGCCGGCCAGCGCGCTGGCCAGCGGCGCACCCTCGCGCACCTGCACCAGTGCGTCCAGCGCATCGCTGCGCATGGCCCGGTTGCCCAGGGTCTCGGCCGCGGCCTGCAAGGCCTTCAGGATCGGCACGCCGGCCCCCGCCAGCATCGCCAGCGTGCCGCCGAAACGCGCCGCGTTGTAGCCGCGTGCCAGCCGCCCCACCAGCGGCAGCTTCAGCAGCGCCGCATCGCTGCGTTCGCGAAAGGGCTCGGCGCGGCGCGCCAGCACGAAGGCCGTGGCGCCGCCGGCCGCCAGCAGCGCCACCGCCCAGCCCCACTGGCGCACGAAGTCGCTGAGGGCGAGCATGGCAACGGTGAGCGCCGGCAGAGCCCGCTTGGAACTGGTGAAGACGCCGGCGATCTGCGGCACGACGTAGGTCATGAGCACGATCACGATCACCAGCGCCACCGTCGAGACGATGGCCGGGTAGAGCATCGCTCCCATCAACTTGGCGCGCAGTGCGTGCTGCGCCTCCAGGTCGTCGGCCAGGCGGTCGAGCACCGCGCCCAGGGCACCGCTCTGCTCGCCGGCCGCGACCACGGCGCGGTAGATCTCGTCGAATTCGCGCGGCGCCGTGCCCAGCGCGCGCGCGAAAGGATGGCCGGCGTTGACCTCGCTCTTCAGGTGCGCCACCAGCTCGCGCTGGCGGTCGCCCTCGGCCTCCTCGGCCAGCGCCGACAGCGCACGCTCGACCGGCAGGCCCGAACCCACCAGTCCCGCGAGCTGGCGTGTCCACACCGCCAGGCCGGTGGGCGAGAAGACGCGGCGCGTGAAGCGCGGCCCGCTGCTCGCGTTGGCCGCGATGCTCACCGGCGTCACCGCCAGCGGCACCAGTTCGCGGGCGCGCAACTGCGCCCGCGCGGTGCGTGCGTTGTCGGCTTCCAGCAGGCCGCTCGTCGACTTGCCGGCGGCGTTCAGGGCCTCGAAGCGGTAGGCGGGCATGGGCCGGCCGCTAGTCCCGGGTCACACGAATGACCTCTTCCAGCGACGTGATGCCCTCGCGCACCAGCCGTTCGCCGTCCTCGCGCATCGAGCGCAGGCCCCCGGCGCGCGCCGCGGCCACCAGTTCGTGCTCGGGTGCACGGTTGTGGATCAGCACGCGCACTTCGGGGTCGGCCACCATCAGCTCGTAGACGCCGGTGCGGCCCTTGTAGCCGCTCATGCCGCAATGGCTGCAGCCCACCGGGTGCCAGTGGCCGTCGTCGCCCTGGCGCTTGCAGTGCACGCACAGCTTGCGCACCAGCCGCTGCGCCTGCACGCCGAGCAGGCTGCTGCTCAGCAGGAAGGGCTCCACGCCCATGTCGATGAGCCGGGTGACGCTGCTCGGCGCGGCATTGGTGTGCACGGTGGCCAGCACCAGGTGGCCGGTGAGCGAGGCCTGGATGGCGATCTGCGCGGTCTCGATGTCGCGGATCTCGCCGATCATGATGACGTCCGGGTCCTGGCGCAGGATCGCGCGCAGCGCCTTGGCGAAGGTGAGGTCGATCTTCGGATTGACCTGCGTCTGGCCGATGCCCGGCAGTTCGTATTCGATCGGGTCTTCCACCGTCAGCACGTTGGTGCCTGCGGTGTCGACGCGGCCCAGGCTGGCGTACAGCGTGGTCGTCTTGCCCGAACCCGTGGGCCCGGTCACGAGCACGATGCCGTGCGGTTGGCGGATCAGCCGCTCGTAGGCCGCGAGCACGTCGCCGCTCATGCCCAGGCCTTCGAGCGTGAATTTCGACTCGGTCTTGTCCAGCAGCCGCAGCACGGCGCGTTCGCCATGCGCCGAGGGCAGCGTGGAGACGCGCACGTCGATGGCGCGGCCGCCGATGCGCAGCGAGATGCGGCCGTCCTGCGGCAGCCGGCGTTCGGCGATGTCGAGCTCGGCCATGATCTTCAGCCGGCTGATCAGCGCCGCGTGCAGCGCCTTGTTCGGCTGCACCACCTCGCGCAGCGTGCCGTCGATGCGGAAGCGCACGCTGGAGCTGCGCTCGTAGGGTTCGATGTGGATGTCGCTGGCGGTGTCCTTGGCCGCCTGCGTCAGCAGTGCATTGAGCATGCGGATGATGGGCGCGTCGTCGGCGGCTTCCAGCAGGTCCTCCACCGCCGGCAGCTCCTGCATCATGCGCGAGAGGTCGACGCCGCTTTCCACCTCGCCGATCACCGCCGCGGCGCTGCTCTCGCCGCCGGCATAGGCCGCGGCGATGCGCTGGCCCAGCGTGGCCACGGCCTCGCGCTCGAAGCGCGCGACGTCGAAGTGCCGCGTCACCTCGGCCAGCGCGCTGGCCGGTGTGGTCTCGCCGGCCCACAGCACCAGCTGCTCGCCGTCGTCCTCGAGCAGCAGGTGGTTGGCCTTGGCGAAGGCGTAGTGCAGGGGGTGGCGGACGGCCATGGCAACGCTGGCGGCCGCTTCAGGGTGCCGTGGGCTGGCCGGGCGGGCCCCCGCCTTCGAGCGCGGGTGCCGGCATGGCCTGCGGCGCCCGGGCTGCGGGCGGCGGGACGGCCGAGCTGTCGGTCGGCAGGGTGGGAATGACGCCTTGCGCCTTCGGATCCAGCACCACCGACTCGTTGATCGGCAGCACCATGCTGGGTGGCGGCTGCGAAGCCTGCTGGCGGCCGCGGATCTGCTCGTAGCGGTCGGTCGAGAAGCGGTTGGCCGACTCGGCGTCGCGCATCACGATCGGGCGCAGGAAGACGATCAGGTTGGTGCGCCGGCGCTCGCGGCTTTCGCTGCGGAACAACGCACCCAGCAGCGGCAGGTCGCCGAGCAGCGGCACCTTGCTGCGCGTGTTGATGTAGCGGTCCTCGATGAGGCCGCCCAGCACCAGGATCTGGCCGTCGTCCACCACCACCGTGCCCTCGATGGAACGCTTGCTGGTCGACGGGCCTGCGTTGGTGGTGCCGGCCGCGGTGTCGGACTTCACGCTGCTCTGCTCCTGGAACACGGTCATGCGCACGGCACCGCCTTCGCCGATCTGCGGCCGGATGCGCAAGGTGACGCCCACGTCCTGGCGCTCGATGGTCTGGAAGGGGTTGATCGCGGCACCCGCCGTCCCGGTGTTGGTGAACTGGCCGGTGATGAAGGGCACGTTCTCGCCGACCACGATCTTGGCCTCCTCGTTGTCCAGCGTGATCAGGTTCGGCGTGCTGACGATGTTCACGTTGGCCTGCGTCTGCAGGAAGCGCGCGATGGCGGCCAGCGAGACGATGCCGTTGTAGGCCTTGAGCAGGCCGACGTTCAGGCCCGAGCCCAGGTTGATCTGCCCTTGCGCGGCGCCGACGTTGATGTCGATGATGCTGGGGCCGGCCGGATTGTCGAAATTGGTGCCGGTGACGATGCCGTATTTGTCGCCGCTCTCGCCGAACAGGCTTTGCCACTGGAAGCCGGCCTCGGCCGCGTCGCTGCCGGCGAGCTCGACGATCAGGCTTTCGATATAGACCTGCGCACGGCGCGTGTCGAGCTGGTCGATGAGCGCGCGCACCTGCTTGTACAGCGGCGCGGGTGCGGTGATGACGAGCGAGTTGCTGGCCGGGTCGGCCTGGATGAAGCCGCCGGTGCTGGGCTCCCCGACCGTGGCCACCGGGGCGGTGGCCGCGGCAGCCGCCGCGCCGCCCGGGCCGGCGGTGCGCGCCGGCGTGGCCGTGGCACCGCTGCCGGCGCTGCCGCCCGCGCCACCGCCGCCGATGGCGCCGAACGCCGCGCGCACCACCGAGGCCAGCCGCGTGGCGTCGGCATTCTTCAGGTGCACGACCCACAGGTTGCCGCCGACGCCGCCCATGGCGTTGGGGCGGTCGAGACTGGCAATGGTGGCGCGCAGGGCCGCCAGCCGGGACGGATTGGCGGCACTGATGATGAGCGAGTTGCTGCGTGAATCGGCGATCACGCTGACACCGCCAGCGCCAGCGCCGGCCGCCCCCGGCGCACGCGGCAAGCCCGCGCCTCCCCCGCTGTCGCCCAGCCGCTGCACCAGCGGCGCCAGGTCGGCCGCCACCGCATGTTCCAGCGGCACGATCTCGACGCCGGTGCCCGTGGGCTGGTCGAGCGCGGCAATGATCTTGGCGATGCGCTGCAGATTGGCCGCATAGTCGGTGATGACCAGCGCATTGCTGCCGACGTTGGCGTTGATGGTGTTGTTGGCGCTGATCAGCGGCCGCAGCACCGCCACCAGATTGTTGGGGTTCTCGTAGCGCAGCGTGAAGATCCGCGTGATGACCTGGTCGCCGCGGATGCCCTTGCCGGCGACCGCGTCGTCGACCGAGACGGTGCCGGTCTGCAGCTTGGCGTCGGCCTCGGGCACGAGCTTGAGCAGCCCGTCGCTGTCCACCACCGCGAAACCCAGTCCGCGCAACGCCGCCAGGTAGCTGCGGTAGGCGTCGCCCACGCTCTGCGGCTGCTCGCTGTACACGGTGATGGTGCCGCGCACCCGCGGGTCGACCAGGATCGGGCGGTCGATCATGGCCGAGAAGGCACGCGTCACGGCCTCGATGTCGGCGTTGACGAAATTCACGGTCACCGGCGCCTGTGATCGCTGCCGGGTGCCCTGCGCCCAGCCCGGCGCCTGGGCCAGCGTGCAAACCAGCGTGGCCAGCAGCGCCAGCGTGGCACTGCGCCAGCCGGTCTTGTGCGGTCGGTTCATGTTCATCCGATCGATATGACGGACACGGCACCCTGGCGCCGGCCGATGATGTTCAGCAGATTGTTCAATACGTCTTCCGAGCCGGCCGCGGCACTGGCCTGGCCGCTGAAGCGCAGCCGGGCCGCCGACCATTCGCCGCTGCCCGTCAGGCGCAGCGCGCCGCGCAACGTGCTCAATTGCAGGCTCGCCGATTCACCGCGCGAAGCGTCGCCCTCCAGCACCACGAGGTAGCTGCCCAGCTCGTCCAGCGTGGAAATGCGCGAGGTCATGGCGTCGAGTTCGATCTCGGCGCGGCCGTCGAACAGCCAGCGGCCCTGCACCGATTCCACCACCATCCCGGTGCCGGCGACGCGGATCGAACCCGAGGGCTGCAGCGTGTTCCAGGGCGTGCCCAGGCCCACCAGCCAGGCCGCCGGCCACTGTCCCACCACGGCCGGCTCGCCCTGCGGCCCCGGTTCGGGCTGAAGCTCCACGCGCGAACGGCCCCAGCCCGGCGTCCAGCGCATGAGCAGTTCACCGTTCAGGCAGCAGGCGTGGCGCGCGCGCAGGGCCAGCGCGCCGCCGTCGAGGCCCAGCCGCCAATGCAGGCGCCCCGGCAGGGCGCTGGCGTCGCTGCTGCCCTGGCCGCCGGTGAGCACGGGCACCGCGCTGCCGGCCCACACGGTACCGCGTGCATCGGCCAGCAGCAGCCGCTGCTCGGTGGCGCCGGCCACGGCAGCGGCCAGCCAGGCGGCAGGCGCCAGCGCCAGCAACGCCAGCGCAGCACCCAGCGTGGCCCCCGCCGTCACCCAGCCGATCACAGCCCGCCCTCGATGGCCACCACCAACGTGCCGCTGTAGCCCTGGGCAGCGCGCGCTAGATTGGCTTCCATTGGCCGCGCGCGTGCGCCCGTGCGAGCCTCGGCCAGCCAGTCGCGCAGGGCCCCGGTGCCCACGCCGTTGAGCGTGAGCACGGCACGGTCGCCCTGCAGCGCCAGGCGCCCGGCCGGGCCCAGCCGCGCCGTGGCGGCCTCCAGCGCCGCCACCGCCTGCGGCTGGCTCACCCGCGGCGCAGCGCGCAACTGCTGCGCTTCCTCGGCCAGGCGCTGCATGGTCTGCCATTGCGTTTCGAGCGCGTCGCGTTCCGCGCTCGCACGCGCGATCGTGCGCCAGGCCGGCTGCACGGCCACCGCCCACGCCAGGTACAGCCCCAGCACCGTGGCGCCAGCCAGGAAAAGGCGCTTCTCGCGCACTGCCAGCGAGCGCCACCACGCGCGCGCCGCCTGCGCCCGGCCCGGCTCCGCCTCGCTGCCTTCGGTCTCGACGCCGTCGCTCACCGAGCCCCCCAGCGCGCCCGGCGCTTCGGCATGAGAGCTGCGGAGCGGCCCTGCGCGATCATGTGGCGGCCCTCGTCACCGTCAGTCGGCCTTCTTCGAATTCGGCCGCGAAACCCGCGCCGCGCAGGCGCTCCCTGAATTGCTGCTGCTGCGCCTCGGCCCAGCCCGGCACGGCCAGCGTCAGCAGGCCGGATTCGAAGCGCAGGGTCTGCACGGGGCCCTGGCCGTCGGGCCAGGCGGCGGCGGCGGCCGCCAGCAGCACTTCCAGGTCGTTGTCGCCGGCACGGCCCGCCGCGGCCCGCAGGCGTTCGGTCTCGCGCTGCATCTGCACCGGGGCGTCGAGCACCGCGCGCACACCCGGGTGGGTGCTGCGCAGCAGCTCGGCCATCGCCTGCCGCTTGGCGACCAGGGCCTCGCGCTGCTGCCAGGCATAGGCGTTGAGCCCCAGCAGGTGCAGCACGGCCAGCGCCACCAGACCCAGGCGCACCGACCGCCATTCGCGGCTGAAGAAACGCTGTGTGCCAGCACGCAGCGCACGGGACCCGCGGTGCCGCGCTGCGAGGTCGAACTGGCGCAGGTTGGCCGCGCCCTGCGCGGCTTCCAGCGCACGTTCGGCATCGCTCAGCAGGGGCACCGGCGCGCCCAGCCAGGATTCGGCCGCCGCCGCGGCGGCGGGGGTGGTGGTCCAGCGCACGGCCTCGCCGGCGGCCGGCAACAGGGCACGCGCCAGGCCACCGGCCAGGCGCAGGCAGGCCACACCTTCGGCATGGGCAAGCGTGAGCCAGGGCACAGCGTCGTCGCCCGCCTCGGCGGTGAAGAAGTGGCCGCGCGCGGCATCGCCGGGCTGGCCCGACGGCATGCTGGCGGGTACCACGCGCTCCACCGTGCGCCCGGCGCCTTCCAGCGCCGCCAGCGCTGCGGCCAGCCAGGGGCGGTGCGTCACCGCGATCCAGCCTTCGCGGCCGGGTGCGGCACCGGGGGCGAGCGCAAAGTGCAGCGCATCGTCGTCGTCGAGCAGCGCCTCCTCCATCACGCCGGCCAGTGCCGCGCGCAGCCGCGCTGCCGGTGCGCGCGGAATCGGCAAGCGGTGCCAGCCGACGTCGGCCTCGGCCAGCACGAGCACCAGGCTGTCGGCGCGCGGCAGCAGCGCCGCCGCCGATTGACCCGCCTGCACCACCGTGCGGCCGTCGTCACTGAGCACGAAGCTCCACTCCTGCGGCAGCCGCCAGGGGGCCGCGGCATCGCCACCGACCTGCCGCGCCTGCAGCCGCGGGCGCGGCGGGAGCTGGATCACGAGCATGGACATGAGGGCGGCAGAACCTCTTCGGAATGGCAACGGACGCGGTATTGTCGCCGTCAGCGCAAGTCGGTCACGTAGCTGGTCTTCTCGCGGCGCACGACGACGACATTGCCGCTGCGCCCGCCGGGCCGCCGTTCGAGCAGCGAACGCTCCTCCAGCACCCGCTCGTCCAGCCGCAGCCGGCCCGCGACCTCGAAGAAGCGCGAATTCACGCTCACCCGTGCCGCGTCCAGCGCGAGGCCCTCGCCGAGCTGCGCCTTGACCTCGGCGAGGCTGGCGAACGGCTTGCGCTGGCGCTGCTGCACCAGCCGCTCGGCCGTGCCCAGGTCGAGGCCGTCGATGGCCGCCGCCAGCACCTCGCGCGGCGCGGTATTCACGTTCACCGGCGTGGCCACCGGCAACAGGTCGACCCACGGCGCCAGGCGCGCGATGGTGGCGGCGTCGATGTCGAGCCAGGCCAGGTCGGCCAGTCGCGACGGTCGCAATGGCGCATCGGCCTCGGGTTCGGCCTCGGCCTCTGCGTTTTCGGCGGCCTCGCCGGCCGCGCCCAGGCCGGCGGCGATGCGCTGCGCCGTATCTTCCGCCACCCCGGCCAGCTGACACAGCTGCTGCAGCGCCGCCAGTTGCGCCGGCACCACCTTGCCGGCGCCGTCGACGAGGCCGCGCAGGTTGAAGCGCGACTGAGCATCGACGATGGCGCCCGAAATGAAGGCCTCCGGGCCGGCGTCGACATTGTTGTCCTGGTCGGCGGCCAGGAAGGTGGACAGCCGCGCCTCGGCCAGCGGCGTGGCCCAGGGTTCGTCCAGGGCGTCGAGATTGCGACCGCGCTGGCGGTTGCTGCGTTCGTCCTCGGAAAGAATCAGCCGCGCCCAATCGAGCGCGCCGACCAGGATCCACGACGCCTGGGCGCGGGCGCGCTCCGCCGCCTCGACCTCCACCGCGCGCGTCTGCTGCCACAGCATGCCGGTCGTGACGGTGACGACCATGGTCAGGATGATCATGGCCAGCAGCAGCGCTGCGCCACGTTGCCGGCGCCGCATCTTCATGACCCGGTGGGACCCAGCGCGATGTCGCGCGTGAGCGTGCGGCCGTCCAGCGTGATGACCAGGCGCACGGCTTCGGGCAGCGCCTCGCGCGGGGCTGTGGCCGCGACCGCCTCGGCGGCGGGCGCGCTGGCACCCGATGCCGGCGCCTGCGGCTGCGACGGCTGCAGCAGGTCGCCGCTGGACTGCGCATTGGTCCAGGCGCCGCCGCGGTGGAAATAGATCTGCCAGTCGCCGGCGGCTTCGGCCAGCAGCAGGTGCCCGGGTTCGTTGCCGACAAACTGGAAGCTGCTCAGCCAGCCCTGCTGCAGTTCGCCGCTGCGCGTGGTGGCCGGCCCGGCCCAGCGCTGCCACAGGCCGCTGCGCACCGACCAGGCCACCAGCGCCACACCGGCTTCGACGCGCCGCGTCAGGCGCAGGGTCTGGCCGTCGAAGGCCAGTGCCGGCACCACGCCGGTATCGTGCAAGGCGTGCAGGTCCTGCTCCCACTGCGTGACCACGGTGGCCAGGCGCGTGCTGCGGTCGAGCGACGCGCGCGTGACTTCGCGGGCGCGCAGGATGCCGTCCAGCCCCTGCCACGACAGCGACGCCAGGATGGCCAGCGCCAGCAGCGCCACCAGCACCTCCACCAGGGTGAAGCCGCCCTGGCCGCGCGCCTTGGTGAGCTTCATGGCCGCGCCAGCACGGTGGACAGGGTCACGAGGTGCGTGCCGTCTTCGCCCGCGACGACGGCGTCGACGCGCCGGAACCCCGGATTGGGCGTCGGCCGCGTCACCAGCACGCCCTGGTAGCTGCGGCCCAGCTGTTCGCAGGCGAAGTCGGCATCGCCGACGCCGGGAAAGGCATTCGCCAGCCGCAATGCGGTGAGCTGGTTGTCGGCGCACCACTGTGCCGCGGTCACGTTGGCCAGGCGGTCGGCATTGTCGGTCAGCGCGCCGGCGGCGCGCACCCCGGCGCCCAGCGCCAGCGCCACCACGGCCAGTGCCACCAGCACCTCGAGCAGCGTGAAGCCACGCGTGCGCCGACTCATGGCGTTGGGTCAGCGGTGGCCACGGCGAACGGGCCGAGGCCGTCGCTGGCCAGTTCCAGCCGCTGGTCTTCCAGGCGCAGCACGATGCGCTGCGGCGGCAGGATCGCGTCGGGACCCAGCACCAGCGTGGTGCCGCCGACGATCTGCGCACTCACGCGCGGATCGAGCCAACGCGTGGGCATCGTGCGCTGCGCCGGCAGGCCGACGAAGCGGAACTGCGGCCCCTCGGGCGTCTGGGCATCGGCAGCGGGCACGAAGCGCACCGTCACGCCGGCCACGCGGGAATCGGCACGCGCCATCTCCAGCAGCGCCGTCAGCCGCGCGCCTTCCTCCTCGAGCTGCGCCGCGTCGCCGTCGCGCAGCGCCAGGCTCACGACCCCGGCCGAAAGCGCCACGATGGCGATCACCACCAGCAGTTCCAGCAACGTGAAACCGCGCCGCACGCGCAGCGCCGCGCGCGCCGGCACCGGGCGGCCGCAGCTACTGCCAGGAACCGACGTCGGCATCGTTGCCTTCGCCCCCCGGCTGGCCATCGGCGCCGAAGCTGAAGACGTCGATGTCGCCCTTGACCCCCGGGTTCAGGTACTGGTACTGGCGGCCCCAGGGGTCGGCCGGCAGCTTGTCGACATAGGGCTTCCAGTTGGGCGGAACGGCGCCCGCGGTGGGCTTCGCGACCAGGGCTTCCAGGCCCTGCTCGGCGCTCGGGTAGCGCTGGTTGTCCAGCTTGTACAGCTTGAGCGCCTGCACCAGGTTGTTGACATCGGTGCGCGCGGCGGTGACGCGGGCGTCGTCGGCGCGATCGATCAGATTGGGCACGATCAGCGCGCCGAGCACGCCGATGATGACCAGCACCACCATCAGTTCGATCAGCGTGAAACCGCGGCGGCGGCGACGGGCGGGCCGAGTGGGCATGGCGGGTGCGGCGGGCAACACGGAAACGGGGTTCATCGGCAGGCTCGCGAAAGGGCTTGCATGATAATCGCCGCATGCTGGCACGCTGGGTGACGTTTCTGGTCTGGGCCGCGGTGGCCGCCAGTGCGGTGGCCTGGGGTCTGAAGATCTTCGTGCAGCCGCCGGCCGCGCCGCCGCAGGCCCTGGTGGCCGAGACCGGGCGTGCGGCGCGCGGCGACCTGACCCGGCTGCTGGGCGTCGATCCCCCGGCGCCGGTGGCCGTCAAGGCGCCCGTGCCCGCGGCCGATGCGCGCTTCAAGCTCGTCGGTGTCGTCAGCCCGCGTTCGCCGCAGGCGGCGCGCGAAGGCCTGGCGCTGATCGCAGTGGACGGCAAACCGCCGCGCGCCTACCGTGTGGGTGCGTTGGTCGAGGATCCGCACGTGCTGCAGGCCGTGAACCCACGCGGTGCCACGCTCGGCCCCGTCGACGGTCCGGCGCTCGTGGCCCTGAAGCTGCCGCCACCTTCCGCAGCCGCCACGGGCGTGCTGCCGCCGGCCGGCCGCGTCGGCGCCGTGCCGCGCTCGGCACCGTCGGTGGTGCCGCGCCAGGGCCCCGCGCCCGCTTCCGCGATGTCGGCGGGAAACGAGGCGCAGGAGGTCGACGATGCCGAACCGACAGCTCCGCCGGAACGGGATAGCCGCGCCACTCTGCGCTGAAGGCGAAAGACGACGCTCCCGCGGGTTCGGTTCAGGGCAGGGAGTCGCCGAAAGGCAGCGCTTCGCGCGCCGGCTCGGGCAGCGAACCGGGATGCGTGGGCCCGGGGTCTTCGCCGTCGGCCACTTCGGTGAGCAAGGCAGCGGCGCACTTCACCAACGGCCAGGCCAGCGTGGCGCCGGTGCCGTCGGTGCTGTCCATGCCCAGTTCGAGCAGCGCCGAGGCGCGGAACTGGTTCAGCGCCTGGTCCAGGCCACGATGGTTGTGGCTGCGGCAGAACACGCAATAGTCGGTGACGGGCTGCGCAATGCGCGCGGCCAGCATGAGCGCGGCGCAGGCCGGCAGGCCGTCGATCATGAGCAGGTGGCGCTTGCTGGCCGCCATCAGGATCACCCCCACCATCACTGCGACCTCGAAGCCGCCGAACGCCGCCAGCACCTCCACGGGTTCGACGACTTCGCGGTGGCGCCCCTGCGCACCCTTGAGCACCACCATCATGTGCGCAAGCTGGTCGGTGTCCATGTCCGGCCCCGAAACCACGAGATCACGCACCGGGCAGTCGGTCAGCCGCGACAGCACCAGCGCCGCACTCTCATGCGAGCCCACGCCCACGCCGGCCACGATGGTGACGTTGCCGCGCAGCTTGTCGCCGATCTCCATGCCCGCACGCATGCCGGCGTGCGCCTGCTCCAGGCTCATCGCCGGCGACAGGCGCGCATTCCGCGTGGCGTGCGCGATCTTGCGCATCAGCAGGCGGTCGTGCGGGGCCATGTTCTCGGCCATGCCGCAGTCGACCACCGTCACTTCGAGCTGCTGCGCGCGCGCAAACACCGTGAGCGGCAGCTGGTTGTTCAGCAGCATGTGCACGGTCTTGTGCGTGGCCCGGCCCTGGGGGCCGGTGATGCCGTCCACGGCGAGCCCGTGGTCGGCCGCGAAAACCAGCAACTGCGGCTCACGAAAGCGCGGCTTGAGCGAGTTCTGCATGAGCCCGAGCCGGATCGCCAGCGGCTCCAGTTCGCCCAGGCTGCCGCCCACCTCGTTGCGGCGCTGCAGCTTTTCGCGCAAGGCCTTTTCCAGCAGCGGCTGGGTGGTGGGCGAGACCAGGGAGCGGGTGGTGACCATGGCGCCGGAGTGTAGCCAGCCCGCAGTCGCGCCGGGTCAGCGCAGGAACAGGTCGTAGACCGGGTTGTGCGTCTCTTCCACGCAGGGGTAGGCCAGCGTGCGCAGGAAGTCGCCGAAGTCCGCTTCGTCGCCGCGCGGCACCTGGATGCCCACCAGGATGCGGCCGTAGTCGGCGCCCTGGTTGCGGTAGTGGAACAGGCTGATGTTCCAGCCCGGCGGCATGGCGGCCAGGAAGCGCATCAAGGCGCCCGGCCGCTCGGGGAATTCGAAGCGGAACAGCCGCTCGTCGCGCGCCAGTTCGCTGCGCCCGCCGACCATGTGGCGCACATGCTCCTTGGCCAGTTCGTCGTCGGTGAGGTCGACATTGGCGAAGCCGTGCTTCGTGAAGTGGCGCGCGATGCGGCCGGCCTCGTCGCGGCGGACTATCGTCAGACCCACGAAGACGTGCGCGAGCTGCTGGTCGGAGATGCGGTAGTTGAACTCGGTCACCGAGCGCGGTCCGATGAGCTCGCAGAAACGCCTGAACGAACCGCGCTCCTCGGGAATGGTCACCGCGAAAAGCGCCTCGCGCTGCTCGCCGAATTCGGCGCGCTCGGCAACGAAGCGCAGGCGGTCGAAATTCATATTCGCGCCACAGGTGATGGCGACCAGCGTGCGCCCCTTCAGCTTGTGCGTTTCCACGTACTGCTTGATGGCAGCCACGCCCAGGGCGCCGGCCGGCTCCAGGATGCTGCGCGTGTCCTGGAAGACGTCCTTGATGGCGGCGCACACGGCGTCGGTGTCCACCACGACGAAATCGTCGACCAGCGCCCGCGTGACGCGAAAGGTCTCCTCGCCCACCAGCTTGACCGCGGTGCCGTCGGAGAACAGTCCCACGTCGGCCAGTTGCACGCGCCGGCCCCGGCGCACCGACTGCAGCATGGCATCGGAATCGGTGGTCTGCACGCCGATGACGCGGACCTCGGGCCGCAGCGCCTTGATATAGGCCGCCACGCCGGAGACCAGCCCGCCGCCGCCGATGGCCACGAAGACGGCGTCGATCGGCCCCTGGTGCTGGCGCAGGATCTCCATCGCCACCGTGCCCTGGCCGGCGATCACGTCGGGGTCGTCGAAGGGATGCACGAAGCTCAGTCCCTGCGCCTGCTGCAGTTCCAGCGCGTGCGCATGGGCGTCGCTGTAGCTGTCGCCGTGCAGCACGATCTCGCCGCCCAGCGCATGCACGGCGTCGACCTTCAGCTTCGGTGTCGTCACCGGCATCACGATGACGGCGCGGCAGCCCAGCTTCTTCGCCGACAGCGCCACGCCCTGCGCGTGGTTGCCGGCCGAGGCGCAGATGACGCCGCGCGCCAGCGCCTCGGGGTCCAGGTGCGCCATCTTGTTGTACGCGCCGCGCAGCTTGAAGCTGAAAACCGGCTGCTGGTCTTCGCGCTTGAGCAGCACGTGGTTGCCGATGCGGCGCGACAACGTGCGCGCCGGCTCGAGTGCGGTTTCACGCGCCACGTCGTAGACGCGGGCGGTGAGGATGCGCTTCAGGTAGCCGGCGGCGATGCGCTGCGCCTTGGCGTCGGGCTGCGCCACGGCGGCAGGTGCGGGATCGGGATCGGGCGTGGCCGGCGGCGCCGGGGTCGTGCGGGGGGCGCCTGCGGGCATCGGGCAGCCTCGGAAGGGATCTGGAAGGCGGCGCATGATAAGTCAGCCCCGGCCGGCGGCAGGGGCCGCCGCAGAGCGAAGAAAAAAGCCCGGAGTCTGGGAAGACCCCGGGCCGAATCCACCATTGAAGGAGGTGGAGGAGACAATCTGCGGGTGACTTGATTCAGACTCCGCTTCAAGCACCCACGAAGCCAGTCTATCACCGGAATGCTGCACCGCAATATGACGCATGCGGGTCAATTCTGGTGGGACGACTCCAAAAAACCACGCGCATGCCGGCCATGCGCCGAACAGGGGCAGATCGACCATGGAATGCACCATCAACTGGCTGCCGGGCACCGGCATGGGCTTCGTCGCCGAGACCGGCAGCGGCCACTTCCTCACCATGGACGGCGCGCCCGACGGCGGCGGCCGCAACCTGGCGCCGCGACCCATGGAGACCGTGCTCGCCGGCACCGGCGGCTGCACGGCCTACGACGTGGTGCTGATCCTCAAGCGCGGCCGCCACGACGTGCGCGGCTGCCAGGTGAAGGTCATCGCCGAGCGCGCCGAGACCGACCCCAAGGTCTTCACGCGCATCACCATGCACTTCATCGTCAGCGGCCGCGGCCTGCCGCCGGCGGCGGTGGAGCGCGCCATCGCGCTCTCGCACGAACGTTATTGCTCGGCCAGCATCATGCTGGCGAAGACGGCGAAGATCACGACCAGCTTCGAACTGGTCGATTCCTGAGGCGCGCCTTCAGATGCGGTGCGCGATGACGGTCATCACCTTGGCCGCGCCGCGCATGAGCCAGCGCACCGGCGCCGGCAGCGCCACGCCGCCGGCCGCCAGCGCGTGGTCGGCATGGCGGCTTTCGTCTTCCTTCATGGCCTCGACGATGGCACGCGAGCGCACATCCGCCTCGGGCAGCCGGCTCAGGTGGCCGGCCAGGTGCGCTTCCACCTGGCGTTCGGTCTCGACCACGAAACCCAGGCTGACGCGGTCGCCCATGCGACCGGCGAGCAGACCGATGCCGAAGGCGCCGGCGTACCACAGCGGGTTCAGCCAACTCGCGCGGTCGCCCAGTTCGGCAAGCCGCTGCTGCGTCCAGGCCAGGTGGTCGGTTTCCTCGCGCGCGGCCTGTTCCATCTCACGGCGCAGTTCGTCGCTGCGCGCCGTCAGCGCCTGGGCCTGGTACAGCGCCTGCGCACACACCTCACCCACGTGGTTGACCCGCATGAGCGCACCAGAGAGTTGGCGCTCACTGGCGCCCTGTTCCTCGTCGGGCAAGCGGCCGGCCGGGTTGGGCCGCGCCGCGTGCACTGCCCCCGAGACGGTGCGCAAGGCATTGTCCAGGCTCACCAGCAAACGATCGGTCGGGTTCATTCTGCCCAAGAATACCGTATCGTGACGCTCCGGCCCGGCGGGATGTCACGTTGTTGCCAGACAACAGAGCCAGACCTTTTGTGGCCCAGCGCTTGGCAAGCGGCCGGCGGGTCTGGTGCAATACGCTCAGCTTCCGATAAGGATGTTTTCCTGATCAGCCCGGCATTTGGGTGATCGTATCGATCGGGACCTCTTGTTCAACCTAGGAGATAGTTGCAATGAAAAAATCTCTGCTCGCCCTGGCTGCGCTGACGGCGTTTGCGGGTGCGGCTTCGGCCCAGTCCTCGGTCACCCTGTTCGGTGTTGTCGACGTTTCGGCCCGCTACACCGAATACGACGACAAGGGCCAGTACCAACTGGCCACCGACGGCAATGCCAGCAGCCGCTTGGGCTTCCGCGGCGTTGAAGATCTGGGCGGCGGCCTGAAGGCCGGCTTCTGGCTCGAAGGCTCCCTGTCGGCCGACACGGGCACGATGCCTCTGGCCAGCATCAACGGCGGGAGCGGCAACTCGGCAGCCATTTTCCAGCGCCGCGCCACGGTCAGCCTGATGGGCGGCTGGGGTGAAATCCGCCTCGGCCGCGACTACACCCCGACCTTCTGGAACTGGACGGTGTTCGACCCGTTCGGCACCAACGGCGTGGGCGCTTCCACCAACCTCGGTCTGGAAGTTGCTGGCCTGGCACCGGGTGGTTCGTACGGCACCCTCGTGCGCGCCAACAACACGGTCGGGTACTTCCTGCCGGCCATGGGCGGCTTCTACGGCCAGATCATGCAGTCGGCCGGCGAGAACGTGAACGGCAACAAGATCACGGCTTTCCGCCTGGGTTATGCCGCAGGCCCGTTCAATGTCGCGGGCGCCTGGGGCACCACGGAAGTGACGCCTTCCGTCGACGGCGACAACTGGAATATCGCGGGTTCGTGGAAGACCGGCTTCGGCATGTTCAGCGCCTTCTACGGCATGATCGAAGTGGGTTCGCTGGAACAGGAGAACTGGTACCTGGGTTATCAGCTGCCGATCGGCGCCTTCACGCTGAAGGCTTCGTATGGCGAAGTCGACCGTACCGGCGTGCCTACTACCGTGCGCTGCCCGACCACCGGCGCTGGCGTCTCCGGCAGCTGCGTGGCGCAGGGCGATGCCGACCAGCTCGCTCTGGGCTTCACCTACGACCTGTCCAAGCGTACGGCGCTGTATGGCACCTACTCCATGATCAGCAACAATGGCACCCGCTTCCGCTCGGGCCAGCTGGTCAACAACGATGCGGCGTACAGCAGCCTGGGCAAGGATTCGACGGGTTACGAGTTCGGCGTTCGCCACTCGTTCTGACCCTCGCAAGGGCGGGCCTCGGGCTCGCCTGCGCAGGATCTCTGGAGCCGCCTTCGGGCGGCTCTTTCATTTGAGGATTTCAGCCCAGAGACCCGGCCCGCCCCATGCTCGCCTTCATCCTCCGCCGCCTGCTGCAGGCCGTGATCGTGATGCTCACGGTGGCCTTCATCGCCTTCATGCTGTTCCAGTATGTCGGCGACCCGGTCACCAGCCTGCTGGGCCAGGACGCCACGCAGGAGCAGCGCGACCAGCTGCGCCAGGACCTGGGGCTGGACGAGCCCTTTCCGGTGCAGTTCGCACGTTTCGTCGGCAACGCCGTGCAAGGCGAGTTCGGTCTCAGTCTGCGCCAGGGGCGCAAGGTCTCGACGCTGATCGCCGAGCGTTTTCCGGCCACCATGGAACTCGCCCTGGCCGCCGCGGTGATCGCGCTCGCGGTGGGCCTGCCGCTGGGCGTGTACGCGGCGCTGCGCCGCGGCCGCTTCGGCTCGCAGCTGGTGATGACGCTGTCGCTGCTGGGCGTTTCGCTGCCGACCTTCCTGATCGGCATCCTGCTGATCCTGGTGTTCTCGGTGCAGTTGGGCGTGTTGCCCAGCTTCGGCCGCGGCGACACGGTGGATCTGGGCGGCTGGAGCACCGGCCTGCTCACTCTGGACGGCTGGCAGCACCTGGTGTTGCCCGCGATCACGCTCAGCGTCTTCCAGCTCGCGCTCATCCTGCGCCTGGTGCGCTCGGAGATGCTGGAGGTGCTGCGCACCGACTACGTGAAATTCGCGCGTGCCCGCGGCCTGCAGGACCGCAGCGTCTATTTCGGCCACGCGTTGAAGAACACCCTGGTGCCGGTGATCACCATCACCGGCCTGCAACTGGGCAGCCTGATCGCCTTTGCCATCATCACCGAGACCGTCTTCCAGTGGCCCGGCATGGGCTTCCTGTTCATCCAGGCGGTGCAGTTTGCCGACGTGCCGGTGATGGCGGCCTACCTGTGCCTGATCGCGCTCATCTTTGTCGTCGTCAACCTCGTCGTGGACCTGCTGTATTTCGCCGTCGACCCGCGCTTGCGGCTCGAACAACCCGCTGGCGGGCATTGAGGCCATGAACTCGACCGCTGCCCCCGCACAGCCGGCCCCGCAGGGCGCGTTCTCGCGCTTCCTTGACGGTGACATCTGGTACAGCTTCCGCCATTCGCCGATGGCCATGCTGGCCGCGGTGATCGC
Source organism: Candidatus Rubrivivax defluviihabitans (assembly GCA_016709385.1). Taxonomy (GTDB): domain Bacteria; phylum Pseudomonadota; class Gammaproteobacteria; order Burkholderiales; family Burkholderiaceae_C; genus Rubrivivax; species Rubrivivax defluviihabitans. The sequence continues at coordinate 110,139 of JADJMW010000025.1, read as the reverse complement.
CGCGCTGTGCATCTTCTGTTCGGTCTTCGCGCCCTGGGTGTCGCCGCACGACCCCTTCGACCTGGCCACGCTGAGCCTGTCCGATGCCCGCTTGCCGCCGGCCTGGATGGAAGAAGGCAGCCGGCGCTACCTGCTGGGCACCGACGACCAGGGTCGCGACATCCTTTCGGCGCTGTTCTACGGCGCGCGCATCTCGCTGCTGGTGGGCTTTGCAGCGGTGCTGGTCTCGATGTTCGTGGGCGTGGGCCTGGGCCTGCTGTCGGGCTTTGCCGGCGGCAAGGTGGACGCTTTCATCATGCGCGTGTGCGACGTGATGCTGTCGTTCCCGTCGATCCTGATCGCGCTCCTGATCGACGGTGTGGGCCGCGCCATGTTTCCGAATGCCCACGAGACGCTGGCCTTCGGCGTGCTGATCATCGCCATCTCGCTGGGCGGCTGGGTGCAGTACGCGCGCACGGTGCGCGGCTCCACGCTGGTCGAGCGCAACAAGGAATACGTGCAGGCGGCGCGCGTGATCGGCGTGGCGCCCACCCGCATCATGGTGCGGCACGTGCTGCCCAACGTGATGGGGCCGGTGCTGGTGCTGGCCACCATCCAGGTGGCGGCGGCCATCCTCACCGAGGCCACGCTCTCGTTCCTGGGCGTGGGCGTGCCGCCGACCAGTCCGTCGCTGGGCACGCTGATCCGCATCGGCAACGACTTCCTGTTCTCGGGCGAGTGGTGGATCACCATCTTTCCCGGCGCCATGCTGGTGCTGATCGCGCTCAGCGTCAACCTGCTCGGCGACTGGCTGCGCGACGCGCTCAATCCCCGGCTGCGCTGAAACATGGCCCTTCGACAATCGCTGCGTGCGATGACTTCTCTCGGCCCGTTGCGGACCTTGAACGTCGGCCCCTTCGTGTGGGCTGTGGTGGCGGCAAAGGGGCGTCCGGGCGGGGCGCGGCGTGCGACTGAGGCGGTCGTCGCTGCGCTCCGACTACCCTGCGCTGCTCGGGTCCATGGCCCGGCGCATAACTCGCTGCGCTCACTTCGTTCGCTGCGCTCAAACAGGATGCGCCAAGTCAGTCTACGAAGCGCGCTGCGCGCGCGGGCCATGAACCCTGCGCTGCTCGGCGCCTCACACGCACGCCGCGCCCCGCCCGGACGCCCCTTTGCGGCAGGCAGTGGTTGCTCTCGGCGACCGCCACCTCTGTTGGCTGAGCGGCAGGCGGTGCCCGGCGGGGGCGCTGTGTGTGGCGCCGAGCAGCGCAGCCTCGAGGGGGGCGAGCGCAGCGAGCTTCGTCAACTGACTTGCCGCATCCTGTCTGAGCGCAGCGAACGAAGTGAGCGCAGCGAGTTATGCGGCACCCCCTCGAGGCGAGCAGCGCAGGGCAGTCTGAGCGCAGCGAAGACCGCCACAGTCAGCGCCCCCGCCGGGCACCGCCTGCCGCGACCCGCGCGAAACGACGAGCGCACGAAGCAGACACCCACCAACGTCCGCAACGGGCCGCGAGAACCCTCCTTGCGAGTGCCGGCGTCGATCGTCTCCCGGATCACGTGCAGCAGAGTGGAATGGCTCACATGACCTCGCCGCTGCTCGAAGTGCGAAACCTGCGCGTCGAATTCCCCACGCGCCGCGGCACGCTGCTGGCGCTGGACGACATCTCCTTCGATATCGCTCCGGGCGAGATCCTCGGCGTGGTGGGCGAATCGGGTGCCGGCAAATCGCTCACCGGCGCGGCCATCATCGGCCTGCTGGAGCCGCCCGGGCGCATTGCCGCCGGGGAGATTCGCCTGGCCGGCCGTCGCATCGACAACCTGCCCTACGAGCAGATGCGTGCCATCCGTGGGCGCCAGATCGGCGCCATCTTCCAGGACCCGCTGACCTCGCTGAATCCGCTGTACACGATCGGCCGCCAGCTCACCGAGACGATTCTCACGCACCTGCCGGTGAGTGCCGAGGAAGCACGCCAGCGCGCCATCCGGCTGCTGCAGGAAACCGGCATCCCGGCGGCCGAGCAGCGCATCGACCAGTATCCGCACCAGTTCAGCGGCGGCATGCGCCAGCGCGTGGTCATCGCGCTGGCGCTGGCTGCCGAACCGAAGCTCATCGTCGCCGACGAGCCGACCACGGCGCTGGACGTGTCGATCCAGGCGCAGATCATTTCGCTGCTCAAGCGCCTGTGCAAGGACCATGGCGCCGCGGTGATGCTGGTCACGCACGACATGGGCGTGATCGCCGAAACCTGCGACCGCGTCGCCGTGCTGTATGCCGGCCGCGTGGCCGAGATCGGGCCCGTGGGCGACGTCATCCACCGCCCGAGCCACCCCTACACCACCGGGCTGATGGGATCGATCCCGGCCATGGACGAGGACCGCGAGCGCTTGCTGCAGATCGACGGCGCCATGCCGCGTCTGAATGCCATTCCCAGCGGCTGCGCCTTCAACCCGCGCTGCCCGCAGGTGATGGACCGCTGCCGGCGCGACCGGCCGGAGCTGTTCGACGCCGGCGCCACGCGCGCGGCCTGCTGGCGGGTGGCCGAGCACGAGGTGCGGACATGACGGCGTTGCTGGAAGTGCGCGACCTGGCCAAGACCTTCGAGGTCTCGGCGCCCTGGCTCAACCGCGTCATCGAGCGCCGGCCGCGCCTGTTCGTGCACGCCGTGGACGGCGTCTCGTTCAGCATCGAGCGCGGCCGCACGCTGGCGCTGGTGGGCGAATCGGGCTGCGGCAAGAGCACCGTGGCGCGGCTGCTGGTGGGCCTGTACCAGCCCACGCGAGGCGACGTGCGCTTCGACGGCCAGCCCACCGACAGCCAGCAGAACGCCGCCGGCTTGCGCACGCTGCGGCGGCGCATGCAGATGATCTTCCAGGATCCCTACGCCAGTCTCAACCCGCGCTGGAAGGTGCTGGACATCGTGGGCGAGCCGCTGCGCGAGCATGGACTGGCGCCCACCCCGGCGGCGCTGCGCGCGCGCGTGGGCGAACTGCTGCACTCGGTGGGCCTGGCGGCGGCCGACGGCGAGAAATTCCCGCACCAGTTCTCGGGCGGGCAGCGCCAGCGCATCAGCATCGCCCGGGCGCTGGCCACGCAGCCCGAATTCCTGGTCTGCGACGAACCCACTTCGGCGCTGGACGTGTCGGTGCAGGCGCAGGTGCTCAACATCATGAAGGACCTGCAGCGCGAGCGCGGGCTGACCTATCTCTTCATCTCGCACAACCTGGCCGTGGTGCGCCACGTGGCCGACCAGGTGGGCGTGATGTATCTCGGGCGGCTGGTCGAGCTGGCCGACAAGGCCGAGCTCTTCGCCCGCCCGCGCCACCCGTATACGCGCATGCTGCTGGACGCCATTCCCGACATCCACATGAGCGGCCGCTCGCGCACGCCGGTGCAGGGCGAGGTACCGAACCCGCTGCAGCCGCCGTCGGGTTGCGCCTTCCACCCGCGCTGCCCGCACGCGAATGCGCGCTGCGCCGCCGAGCGGCCGGCATTGACGGTCTTCCAGGGCGTGCAGGTGGCCTGCCACGCGGTGCAGGAAGGGCGCCTGTAGCGTGCTGCAGCGCCGCCATCTCGGGCAGCTCAGGGAATCAGTCGTTCCTGCGCGAACAGCGCTTGCACCGTTTCGCGTTCGCGGATGAGGTGCACCTGCTCGCCGTCGAGCATGACCTCGGCTGCGCGCGGCCGCGTGTTGTAGTTGCTGGCCATGGCCATGCCGTAGGCTCCGGCCGAGAGCACGGCCAGGATGTCGCCTGAGGCCACGGCCAGCAGGCGGTTGCGGCCCAGCCAGTCGCCCGACTCGCAGACCGGGCCGACCACGTCCCAGCGCCGCGGCGGCGTGGCGCGCTGCACGCAGGGTTCGATCGCCATCCAGGCTTCGTACATGGCTGGCCGCAGCAGGTCGTTCATGGCCGCGTCGACGATGCAGAAGTTGCGGCCCCCTTCGCCCACGTATTCTTCGGGGTCGGGCTTGAGATACAGCACCTCGGTCAGCAGCACGCCGGCATTGCCCACCAGCGAACGGCCGGGCTCGAGCAGCAGTTCGCGGCGGCCGTGGCCGCGCGCGTCCAGCCGCTGCAGCAACCGCGCCACCAGTTCACCAGCCGCGGGCGGCTGCTCGTCGGTGTAGGTGATGCCCAGGCCGCCGCCGACATCGACATGGTGGATCGGGATGCCCGCGGCTTCCACCGCCTCGACGAGGTCGAGCACGCGGTCCAGCGCGTCGAGGTAGGGTTCCAGCTGCGTGATCTGGCTGCCGATGTGACAGTCGATGCCCACCACCTGCAGCCCGGGCAAGGAAGCCGCATGGCAGTAGGCCGCCAGCGCCTGGCCGTGGGCGATGCCGAACTTGTTGTCCTTCAGCCCGGTGGAGATGTAGGGGTGCGTGCCGGCGTCGACGTCGGGGTTCACGCGCAGGCTCACGGGCGCGCGCCGGCCCAGCGCGCGCGCTTCTTCGTCCAGGCGGTCGAGTTCGCCCAGGCTCTCGACGTTGAAGCCCCTCACCCCGGCCAGCAGGGCCTGCCGCATCTCGGCGCGCGTCTTGCCCACGCCGGAAAAGACCACGCGAGCGGGGTCGCCGCCGGCGGCCAGCACGCGCGCGAGTTCGCCGCCGGAAACGATGTCGAAGCCGCAGCCGGCCTGCGCGAAGGTCTGCAGCACGGCCAGGCTGGAATTGGCCTTCATCGCGTAGCACACCAGGTGCGGGCGGCCGCGCAAGGCGTGCTGGTAGGCCTGCAGCGCCGCGAGCATGGCGCGCCGCGCATAGACGTACAAGGGGGTGCCGAAGCGCCGGGCCAGGTCGGCCAGGGCGTGGCCTTCCAGCCGCAGGTCGGCCCCGTCGCGCGCCAGGAACGGGGCGCCGGGCAGCGTCATCGGACCGGCGCCGGTGCCGATGCGGCCGCCGCCACGGGTGCAGCCGCAGCAGCCGGCAGCGTGAGTGGCCCCTTCTGGCCACAGCCGGCGAGCAGTGCCGTGCAGGCCCCTGCCACCAGGGTGGTCACCCAGCCGGCCGCTACACTCGTTTTCAACACCTTCCGCATGCGAGGATTCTAATGAGCACGGTCCCTGCCCCCCCTGCCCCATCCACGCTGAGCGACGCCGATTACCGCCGCGAGACCGACACGCTGCTGGCCCGCATCGAAGCCACCACCGACCGCTGGCTGGACGAGGACGTGGTCGACATCGACACCCAGCGCACCGGCGGCCTGCTCGAACTGAGCTTTGCCGACGGCAGCAAGATCGTCGTCAATACGCAGCCGCCGCTGCACGAGGTGTGGCTGGCGGCGCGCGCCGGCGGCTACCACTACAAGTGGGTGCAAGGCCGCTGGCTCGACACGCGTGACGGCAGCGAATTCCTCGCCGCGCTGTCGCGGCATGCCAGCGCGCAGGCCGGCAAGGCGCTGCAGTTCGACGCCGGTTGAGGCGGCCACTCGATCACGGCACGCCACGGCCGCGAAGCACCGTTCAGCGACGGAAGAGGTCCAGGATGCTGCGCCGCTCCTCGGTGGACGGTGCCTCGGGAATCTTGTCTTCCAGGCCCACGCTGCCGATGCCGCGGCCCTGGGCAAATTCGTCGAAGGCCCAGTAGCCGTCGGCCCAGACCACGCCTTCGGGGGGGGGCAGTTCCTGCACCGGCACCCCCTTCAGCGCGTGCTGCATGAGCTCGATCCACACCGGCAGCGCCAGGCCGCCACCGGTTTCGCGGCTGCCCAGCTTGCGTGGGTTGTCGTAGCCGATCCAGACCACTGCCGCCAGCGTGGGCTGGAAGCCGGCGAACCAGGCGTCCATCGAATCGTTGGTGGTGCCGGTCTTGCCGTACAGGTCGGGGCGCTTGAGCGTGGCCTGCGCCCGCGCGCCGGTGCCGCTGCGCGTGACCTCCAGCAGCATGGTGTTCATCACGAAGGCGTTGCGCGCCGGCAGCGTGCGCAGACTCTCGTCCAGCACCGGCGGCGGGCTCTCCAGCAGGACCTGTCCCTTGCTGTCGGTGACGCGCTGAATGAGCAGCGGCGCCACACGGTAGCCGCCATTCGCGAACACGCTGTAGGCGGTGACCATCTGCAGCGGCGTCACCGAGCCGGCGCCCAGCGCCATCGGCAGGTAGGCCGGGTGACGAGCGGTCTCGAAACCGAAGTTCTGCAGCCAGTTCTGCGCGAAATCGACGCCCGTGCCCTGCAGCACGCGGATCGAGACCATGTTCTTCGACTTCGCCAGCGCCGTGCGCAAGGGCATCGGGCCTTCGAAGGTGCCGTCGTAGTTCTTCGGTTCCCACGGTTGGCTGCCGGTCTCGGCGGCATCGAAGAACAGCGGCGCGTCATTGACCACGGTGCCCGGCGTGAAGCCCTTCTCCAGCGCCGCCGAATAGATGAAGGGCTTGAAGGCCGAGCCCGGCTGGCGCCAGGCCTGCGTGACGTGGTTGAACTTGCTCTTGCCGAAGTCGAAGCCGCCCACCAGCGCGCGGATGGCACCGGTGCGCGGGTCCATCGCGACCAGCGCACCTTCCACCTCGGGCAACTGGGTCAGCAGCCAGGCGCCCTTGGCGTTCTTCGCTGCGCGCACGACGGCGCCGCGGCGGATCTGCACCTTGGGCACGGCCTGGGCCGACAGGCCCGAGGCCACGGGCCGCAGGCCGTCGCCGGTGACGGTGACGGTCTCGCCCGACTGCAGCATGGCCACCACCTTTCCTGGCGAAGCCTGCAGCACGACGGCCGCCCGCAGGTCGCCGTTGTCGGGGTGGTCGTTCAAGGCCTCGGCCACGCGTGCATCGACGAGCGCAGCGTCGGCCGGCAGGTCGATAAAGGCCTCGGGTCCGCGGTAGAACTGGCGCAACTCGTAGTCGAGCAGTCCCTTGCGCAGGGCGCGGTAGGCCACCACCTGATCGGCGGCATTCAGGGTGAGGTGGACATTGAGGCCGCGCGTGTAGGCCTCTTCGCCGTACTGCGTGTAGACGAGCTGGCGCGCCGTTTCGGCAGCGTATTCGGCGTGGACGGCGTCTTCGGGCTGCTTGCGGTAACTCAGCTCCTGCGCCAGCGCCTCTTCATGCTGGGCCTCGGTGATGAAGCCGGTCTCGAACATGCGGTCGACGATGTAGCGCTGGCGCTGCGTGGCGCGCCTGGGGTTGGAGATCGGGTTGTAGGCCGAAGGCGCCTTGGGCAGGCCGGCCAGCATGGCGGCCTCGGCCACCGTCACGTCCTGCAGCTTCTTGCCGAAGTAGATCTCGGCGGCAGCGGCAAAGCCGTGCGCACGCTGGCCGAGGAAGATCTGGTTCATGTACAGCTCCAGAATCTGGTCCTTGGACAGCAGGCGCTCGACCTTCAGCGCCAGCAGCACTTCGTAGATCTTGCGCGTGAAGGTCTTCTCGGTGGAGAGATAGAAATTGCGCGCCACCTGCATGGTGATGGTGCTGGCGCCCTCGCTGCGCGCGTCGCGCAGGTTGGCCAGCGCGGCGCGCGCCACGCCCTTGTAGTCGACGCCACCGTGCTCGTAGAAGCGAGCGTCCTCGGCCGCCAGCACCGCATCCTTCATCACCTGCGGCATCAACGCGATGGGCACGAAGTTGCGCCGCTCCTCGCCGAATTCGCCGATCTGCACGCCGTCGGCCGAGAACACACGCAACGGCAGCTTGGGCCTGTAGTCGGTGAAGCTGTCGATGGCGGGCAGGTTCGGGTAGGCCACGGCCAGCGCGAGCCCCACCAGGAACAGCAATCCCGCCAGACCCGCCAGCAGCAGACCGAACAGCCACGTGGCCCCCTTCAGCAAGCCCCCGGCCCAGGGCTCGCCACGCTGGCGCCGACCCGGGCGGGCAGGAGAATCGTTGGCAGGCTCGGCTTGGGTCATAAAGATCCCGGCATCCGGGCCGAAGAATTATAGGAAGCGCGCAACCGCTGGCCGGTACCGCACCAGTCGTGCCGGCGGTGGCACGGTTCGTGAGATTGTCCACAGTGTGGGCGCGGCGCTTCGGGTTGTGCCCCCAAGATCGGTTTGCGGCTTGTTTCATATGCCCCAAGAGGCGTGCGACCCGAGCAACGAAGATGGCCGGTCTAACCCGGCTTTTTCTTTGGTGCACAAGGGCTTTACTGCTAGCATTCAAGTAACTTCTTAACAAGCAGGAAGCCTTCGCCGCAGTGGGCTTGCGGCTGGGGTCAAGTGGCTGGGGAGCAGGGTTTGTCATTACTGGACGTTTTGCTGGGTCGCAAGCACCCGCCGATGATCGGACTGGACATCAGTTCGTCCAGCGCCAAGCTGGTGGAACTCGGCCAGACCGCCAACGGCGAATTCGTGCTCGAGCGCTTTGCCTCCGAGCCCTTCGAGAAGGGCTGGATCACCGACGGCCAGATCGAGAAGTTCGACGAGGTCGCCGCCGCCGTGCGGCGCGTGGTTTCAAAGAGCGGCACCAAGTGCAAGCAGGTCGTGATGGCCATGCCGCAGTCGGCCGTGATCACCAAGAAGATCATGCTGCCGGCCGGCCTGCGCGAAGAGGAGATGGAACTGCAGGTCGAGAGCGAGGCCAACCAGTACATCCCGTTCTCGCTGGACGAGGTGAGCCTGGACTTCTGCGTCATCGGCCCCAGCCCCACCTCGGCCGGCGACGTGGAAGTGCTCATCGCCGCCAGCCGCAAGGACCGCGTGCAGGACCGCCAGGGCCTGGCCGAGGCCGCCGGCCTGACACCCACGGTGCTGGACATCGAATCACACGCCTCGCGTCTGGCCATGAGCCGCGTCGTCGCGGCGCTGCCCAACGAGGGCCGCGACGCACTGGTGGCGCTGTTCGAGATCGGCGCCGACACCACCAGCCTGAAGGTGCTGCGCGACGACGAGATGCTGTACGACCGCGACCAGGCCTTCGGCGGCTCGCAGCTCACCCAGCTCATCAGCCGCCAGTACGGTTTCTCGTTCGAGGAAGCCGAAGCCAAGAAGCTCAGCGGCGACCTGCCCGAAGACTATGAAGCGGCCATCCTGGCGCCCTTCGTCGACAGCCTGTCACAGGAGATCGGCCGCGCGCTGCAGTATTTCTTCACCAGCACGCCGCACCACAAGGTGCATTACGTGATGATGGCCGGCGGCACCGCCACGCTGCCTGGGCTGAAGGACCGCGTGACCGAGCTGACCGGCTTCGCCTCGAGCATCGTCAACCCGTTCGACGACATGCAGCTCGGCTCGGCCGTACGCGAGAGCCGCGTGCGCCGCGAAGCCGCCTCCTACCTCACCGCCTGTGGCCTGGCCATGCGGAGGTTCATGCAGTGATCCTCATCAACCTGCTGCCCCACCGCGAGGAAAAGCGCCGCCAGCGCAAGCGGGCGTTCTTCGTCGGCCTGGGCGCCTGCGCCGCCGCCGGCGCGGCCGTGGTGGGCTTGTGGTTCTCTCTGCTGCAGCAAATGACTGCGGCGCAGGAAGCCCGCAACGACGTCCTGAAGACCGAAATCGCGCGGCTCGACGTGCAGATCAAGGACATCGCCACGCTTCGCTCCGAGATCGAGGCACTGAAGGCACGCCAGAAGGCGGTGGAAGACCTGCAGACCGACCGCAACGTGCCGGTGCACTTGCTCAATGAACTCGTCGCGCAGACCCCCGAAGGCGTCTACCTCACCAGCATCAAGCAGACCGGGCCGGTGGTGGCCGTCAAGGGCGTGGCGCAGACCAACGAACGCGTCTCGGAATTGCTGCGCAACACGTTGTACAACTCGCCTTGGCTGGAACGACCCGAACTGGTGGAGATCAAGGCCGTTTCGATGACCACGGCCAACCGCGAACAGCGCCGGCTTTACGAATTTTCGATGCGCGTCACGCTCAAGCGGCCGCAGGCCGCGGCCGCCGCTGCGGCCGGTGCCGCTTCGGGCGCCGCGGCGCAGCCGGCGGCCGCACCCGGCAAACCCTCCTGAGGTGGCCATGGCCAAGGCATCGACCCTCAATTTCGAAGTCACCACGCTGCTCGACCAGGCGGCGGCGCAGTTTCGCAACCTCAACACCAAGGAGCCCGGCCAGTGGCCGGCGCTGCCCAAGGCTGCCGCCTGGCTGGCCGTGGGCGCGGCCGTGGTGGTGGCCGGCTGGTTTGCCCTGCTGACGGACGCCACCGACGAACTGGAAGCCGCGCGCCAGCAGGAACCACAGTTGCAGGCCACCTTCCGCGACCGCCTGGCGCAGGCCGTCAACCTGGGCGAGCTGCGCAAGCAGAAGCTGCAGGTGCAGGAATACGTGACCCAGCTCGAAAAGCAGCTCCCCGGCAAGGCCGAGATGGATGCGCTGCTGTCCGACATCAACCAGGCCGGCCTCGGCCGCGGCCTGCAGTTCGAGCTGTTCCGACCCGGCCAGGTGCAGGTCAAGGACTACTACGCCGAGCTGCCCATCGACATCCGCGTGAGCGGGCGCTACCACGACATCGGCTCGTTCGCTGCCGACGTGGCCAACCTGTCGCGCATCGTCACCCTGCAGAACCTGAGCATCGGCCCCTTGCAGGCGCGCGACGCCAGCGGGCTGCTGGCCATGGAAGCCACTGCCCGTACCTACCGCTATCTGGACGAGGTGGAGATCGCCGAACAACGCGCGGCCGCGGCCGCCAAGAAGACCGCGGGAGCGCGCAAATGAGGCATGCAAGCTGGAGCGCCACCCTGCTGGCCGCCGCCTTGCTGGCCGGCTGCAGCGCCGAGCACGAGGAATTGGGCGAATGGATGGAGCGCGAGCGCCGCGAGGTCAAGCCGAAGGTGCCGCCGCTGCAGGCGCCGAAGCGATTCGACCCCCAGCCCTACCAGTCGGCACTGGCGGTGGACCCGTTCAGCCCGCAGAAGCTCACCGTGGCCCTCAAGCAGGAGGCACGGGCGCCGAATTCACTGCTGTCCGCTGAACTGAACCGCCGCCGCGAGCCGCTGGAGGCCTACCCGCTGGACAGCATGAACATGGTCGGCAGCGTCAGCAAGCAGGGCCGGCCCTTTGCGCTGCTGCGCGTGGACAACCTGCTGTACCAGGTGAAGGTGGGCGACTACCTGGGCCAGAACTACGGCCGCATCACCCAGATCGACGAAACCCAGATCGCGCTGCGCGAGATCGTGCAGGACGCCGCCGGCGAATGGATCGAACGCCCCGGTGTGCTGCAGCTGCAGGAGAAGGCGCGATGAGCCCACGCTTGGAGACCCCCACCATGTTGCACTGGCGAGCCGCACTTGCCGCCCTGGCCCTGGCCGCCACCGCCATGGCGCCGCTGGCCGCCCGGGCGCAGAACGCCATCCAGTCGATCACCAGCAGCCAGCAGGCCGGCACCGAAGTCGTGCGCATCGAGCTTTCCGAGGCACTGCCTGCGGTGCCCAACGGCTTTTCGGTGCAGGCGCCGCCGCGCATCGCCATCGACCTGCCCGGCGTGGCCAATGCCATCGGTCGCAACACGGTCGAGATCAACCAGGGCAACCTGCGTTCGGTGAGCGTGGCCCAGGCCGGCGAGCGCACGCGGCTGGTGCTCAACCTCAAGCAGGCCTCGGGCTACCGCGCCCAGGTGCAGGGCAAGACGCTGCTGGTGGTGCTGGACGTGGCCGGCCCGCCCGTGGCCGCCGCCGCTGCGGCCGACCAGCCGGTGCACTTCGCGCCGGCGCAGAACGCGGTGTCGCAAGGGCTGCGCGACATCGACTTCCGCCGCGGCACCGACGGTGCCGGCCGCGTCATCGTGAGCCTGCCCAGCACGCAGGTCGGCGTCGACATCCGCCAGCAGGGCCAGAGCCTGGTGGTCGACTTCCTTCGCTCCACCCTGCCCGACGCCCTGCGCCGCCGGCTCGACGTCACCGACTTCGGCACCCCGGTGCGCACCGTGGCCACCTTCCAGAGCGGTGACCGCGTGCGCATGGTCGTCACCCCCACCGGCGCCTGGGAGCACAGCGCCTACCAGAGCGACAACCAGTTCGTGCTGGAGGTGCGGCCACTCAAGCTGGACCCGAACAAGCTCACCCAGGGCGCCGGTTTCACCGGCGAGAAACTGAGTCTGAATTTCCAGAATATCGAGGTGCGGGCACTGTTGCAGGTGATCGCCGACTTCACCAATTTCAACGTCGTGACCAGCGATACCGTCACCGGCACCGTGACGCTGCGGCTGAAGGACGTGCCCTGGGACCAGGCGCTGGACATCATCATGCAGAGCAAGGGCCTGGGCGTGCGCAAGAACGGCAACGTGCTGTGGATCGCGCCCAAGGACGAACTCGCCGCGCGCGAACAGGTGGACCTGGAAGCGCAGAAGAAGGTGGCCGAACTGGAGCCGCTGCGCACGCAATCGTTCCAGCTCAATTACGCCAAGGCCGAGGACATCATGAAGCAGATCGCGGCCAACCAGGCGCTGGCCAACCAGCAGTCGGGGGGCTCGGGCGGCAGCAACCGCATGCTGTCGCCGCGCGGCGCGGTCAATTTCGACATGCGCACCAACCAGGTCTTCGTGACCGACATCCCTTCCAAGCTGGAAGAGATCGCCGCTGTCATTGCCAAGATCGACATCCCGGTGCGCCAGGTGCTGATCGAGGCGCGCATCGTCGAGGCCGTGGACAGCTTCGGCCGCGCGCTGGGCGTGAAGCTGGGTTATGCCGACCTGCGCGGCGCACCCACCTCGGCCGGTGCCAACGTGGGCGGCAATTACAACGCCATCGGCGCGCAGACCGGTCAAACGGGCAGCGTTGACTTCATCCCCAACAGCCAATTCGTAAACCTGCCAGCCAATGTGAGCAACCTGGGCGGCGCCAGCGCCGCCACCTTCGCGCTCTCGCTCTTCGGCTCGGCAGCCAACCGATTCCTGAACCTGGAACTCTCGGCGCTGGAAGCCGACGGCAACGGCAAGATCGTCTCCAGCCCGCGCGTCATCACCGCCGACCAGGTGGAGGCGCTCATCGAGCAGGGCGAGGAACTGCCCTACCAGGCCGCCACCAGCAGCGGCGCCACGCAGGTGCAGTTCCGCAAGGCGAACCTGGCGCTGAGGGTCACGCCGCAGATCACCCCCGAAGGCAACGTGATCCTGGACGTGGACGTGAACAAGGACAGCGTCGGCCGCCCCACCCTTGCCGGCTTCGCCATCGACACCAAGCACGTGAAGACCCAGGTGCTGGTGGAAAACGGCGGCACCGTCGTCATTGGCGGCATCTTCACGCAGACCGACCGCGACACCGTGAACAAGGTGCCGCTGCTGGGTGACATTCCGGTGCTGGGCTGGCTGTTCAAGAACACCGAACGCACCACCAGCAAGACGGAACTGCTGGTCTTCCTCACCCCCAAGATCGTGACCGACCGCTCGGCGGTGCGCTGAAGGCGGCACGCGCGGCCGCTGGCCGCCCGCCGCACCCGCACACCCCACGGTCCGCTCCAGGAAACCGACCATGACGATGTTTCGACGCCTGCTTTCCATCATGGCCCTGCTGGTGCTGGCCGCCTGCGGCGGCGCCGGCGGCGACGGCGGTTCGCCGTTCGGCGGGCCGGTGCCGGGGGGGGACGGCAGCGGTTCGGATGGTGGCACCGCGACCGCCACCGATCTGGTGCTGGTGCTCAGCTCGCCAACGATCGCCAGCACCGGCGCCGAGACCGTCACGGCCACGGCCACTGCGCTCGACGCCAACCGCAACGCGCTGGCCAACGTGGCCATCAGCATCAGTGTCGACAGCGGCGGCGTGGCCACGACCGACGGGACGGTCACGGGACCGGAAGGCACACTCAGTTCCGCCATCGGCATCGGCGCCGACAGCAGCGTGCGCACGATCACCGTCACGGCCAAAAGTGGCGGTCTGGTTCGCACCGCTCCGCTGAGGGTGCAGGAAGGCGTCAGCAGCGGCCTGCTGCCCACGCTGGACATAGCCCTAAGCAGTGCTTCGATCAGTTCCGCTGCGCCGGCCACCGTGACGGCGACGCTGCGCGACGCGCAGAACGCCCCCCTGGCCGGGCAGCTCGTCGGCTTCTCCGTGGTCCGCGGTCTGGGCGTGACAAATGTCCGCACCGCACTGACACGGGAAGACGGTACCGCCGTGGTCATCCTTTCGCCGGCCAGTTCCACCGGCGCAGGGGCTGACGAGGTGGTGGCCACGGCCAGCGTGGCCGGCGCTGCGCTCAGTGCCACCCGCGGGTTCACCGTTCAGGCCACCAACGTCACCATCACCAGCTTCACTTCGGCCGTGGCCACGCTCGGTGCCTATGGTCAGACCAGCATGGAAGTTGGCCTGGACGGCGCCAGCGTCGGCTCGCCGGTTCAGGTCACGGTCTCCTCGGCCTGCGTGACGGCAGGCAAGGCCACACTGTCGCCAACCAAATTCACCGCCACCACGGCCACCGTGACGCTGCAATACCGTGATATCGGCTGCGGCGCGGTGCAGGCGGCCGACGCTTTGCAGGCCGTCATCGACGGTTCGGCCAGCACGGCATCGCTGGCGCTGCCGATCGCCTCGCCCGTGGTCAGCAGCCTGGCCTTCATTTCATCCACGCCGGAGCAGATCTACTTGCGGGGTTCCGGCTTCGCCGAATCGTCGAGCGTGATCTTCGAGGTGCGCGACGCGAATGGCAGTCCGCTGCCCAACGTGAATGTCGCGATGCGATTGCTCACGCTCACCGGCGGCGTCACCATCGACGGTGGGACGGCCGACGTGATTCGCGCCTCCGACGCCCAGGGTCGCGTCACCGTGCGAGTCAACTCCGGCACCCTGCCCACCCCGGTGCGGGTGGCCGCTTCGCTGCAGAACGATGCCTCCATCGCCACGGTGTCCAGCAATCTCAGCGTAGCCGTGGGCCTGCCCTCGCAGCTCAACTTCTCGCTCTCGCAGGGCACCAAGAATATCGAGGGCTACAACATCGACGGCACGGCCAACACCTACCAGATCATCGCCGCCGACCGCAGCGGCAACCCGGTGCCGGCCGGCACTTCGATCAACTTCGTCACCGAAGGTGGCCAGGTCGAGGCCGTCAAGCAGACGCAGATCGTGGGTGGTATCGCGCGCACCGTGGCCAATTTCGTCTCGTCGGAACCGCGTCCGGTGGACGGTCGGGTCACGATCACCAGCTATGCACTGGGCGAGGAATCGTTCCTGGACACCAACGGCAACAACGTGCGCGACGCTGGCGAGTCGTTCCAGGACCTGGGCAATATCTTCAAGGATCGCAACTTCGATGGCCGTTTCGATGCGGTGGTCGACGAATTCGTGCCGCTTGAAGTCGACAATGCTTCGGCCTGCGCCGCACCCGGCAACAACCTGCTGCTGCTCGACGCCAGCATCCCCAGCATGCCGGCCACCTGCGACGGCGCCTGGAGCGGTGCCGGACAGGTGTATGCGCGGCGCGCCACGGAGACGGTGCTTTCGACTTCGGCCGCACGCCCGCTGTGGGCCAGTACGAGCGGGCTGGACGCCAGCTGCCAGAAGATCACGCTGCAGGTGGGCCCGAATCCCAACCAGACGGCGCCTTTCACGAGGGTGGCGGGTGACACCTGGTACGGCGGCAGCAGCGGTACGCTGAGTTTCGTCGTCGGCGACGCCAATCCTGGCAGCTTGGCCCAGGGTTTGCCTCCGCGCCTGAATCCGATGGCCGCCGGCACCGTGATCAGCGCCAGCACACCCACGACCGGCCTCACGGTGACGCTGGGCGGTGGCTCGCCGGTGCCCAGCACGACCGAAGCCTCGCTGGCCGCGGTGGCCTACAGCTTCACCGACGCCACCGTCAGCTCGGGCGTCATCTTCGTCACCTTCCGCTCACCGAGCGGCACCGGCACCACGGTGTCGGTGACGGTGGTCCGCGGGGCGGCTCCGTCCGCGTGCCCGAACTGACGCAGCCCTTGCGCCTGGCCCTGGTGGGCATGCCTGGCTGCGGCAAGTCCACCGTCGGGCGCCACCTCGCGCGGCAACTGGGCCTGCGCTTCGCCGACAGCGACAGCGAGATCGAGCAGCGCATCGGCATGCCGATCCGCGACTATTTCGCGGACCAGGGCGAAGCTGCTTTCCGCCAAATCGAAGCCGAGGTCATCGCGCAACTTGCCGGGCAGCCCGGCATCGTGCTGGCCACCGGCGGCGGGGCGGTGCTGCGGCCGTCCAACCGTGATGCGCTGCATTCGCAAATGCATGTCTTCTACCTGCGCGCCACCCCCGAAGACCTGCACCGCCGGCTGCGCAACGACACCCATCGCCCGCTGCTGCAAGTGGCCGACCCGCTGCGCAAGCTGCGCGAGCTGTACCGCGAGCGCGACCCGCTGTACCGGCGCACGGCGCATTTCGTCGTCGAGTCGGTGCGGCCCTCGGTGCCGGCGCTCACCGGCATGGTGCTGATGCAGCTGGAACTGGCGGGCCTGGTGGACCCGGCGCAGGTGCCGGCGCAGATCGGCGCGGCACCGGCCACCCCGACCGCCGGCGACGCGCTGCACGCTGCCCTTTCGCCGGCCGGTTCGAAGGCCGGCCCGCCGCCCGGCATGCCGGCCGACGACACGGCGGCAAGCAAATCGCCGGCGACTTAAACTGCGCGGCCATGCCTGCCGCAACCCCGACCTCCTCCCACGATCCAGCCGCAGCCCGCGCGGCGCCCGCCACCCGCAGCGTGGCCGTGGCCACGCCCGGCGGCCGCTACGACATCCTCATCGGTGCCGGCCTGCTGCAGCAGCCTTCCGCCTGGAGCGGCCTGCCGCGCGCAGCGCAGGCGGTGATCGTCAGCAATCCGACGGTGGACGCGCTGTATGGCCACGCGCTGCAGCAGGCCCTGACCCCGCACTACGGCCACATCAGCCGCGTGCTGCTGCCCGACGGCGAGCAGCACAAGGACTGGGCTTCGCTGAACCTGATCTTCGACCACCTGCTGGCCAGCGGCTGCGACCGCAAGACGGTGCTGTTCGCCCTGGGCGGGGGCGTGGTGGGCGACATGACCGGTTTCGCCGCCGCCACCTACATGCGCGGCGTGCCCTTCGTGCAGGTACCGACCACGCTGCTGGCGCAGCTGGATTCGTCGGTGGGCGGCAAGACCGCCATCAATCACCCGCGCGGCAAGAACATGGTCGGCGCCTTCTACCAGCCGGTGCGCGTGGTCATGGACCTGGCCACGCTGGACAGCCTGCCGCTGCGCGAGCTGCGGGCCGGGCTGGCCGAGGTCATCAAGTACGGGCCGATTGCCGACGCCGCCTTCCTGGGCTGGATCGAGGCCAACCTGGACGCCCTGCTCGCGTGCGACCGCGCCGCGATGGCGTATGCGGTGCAGCGTTCGTGCGAGATCAAGGCCGAGGTGGTGGGCGCCGACGAGCGCGAGAGCGGGCGTCGCGCCATCCTCAATTTCGGCCACACCTTCGGCCACGCCATCGAGACCGGCATGGGTCATGGCGCCTGGCTGCACGGCGAGGCCGTGGCTTGCGGCATGGTGCTGGCCGGCGAGCTTTCGGCGGCGCTGGGCTTGTGGCCGGCGGCCGAGTCGCGGCGGCTGCGACGGTTGATCGAACGCGCCGGCCTGCCGGTGCTGGCGCCAGCCATGCCGCTGGAGCGCTGGTTCGAGCTCATGCGCGTGGACAAGAAGGCCGAGGGCGGCGAGATCCGTTTCGTCGTCATCGAAGCCACTGGCCGTGCCGCGGTCCGGACCGCGCCCGACGCACTGGTGCGGCAGATAATCGCACAGCACAGCGCACAGCACGGCGCCACCGAAAACCGATGAAGGCGTGAACCTCGAGACCCTGGCCCCCTGGGCCTGCGACCCGCGCCGCTCGCGCGGGCGCCGCATCCCCGAACCGCCGGCGCCGCCGCGCAACGAGCACCAGCGCGACCGCGACCGCATCGTGCACAGCACGGCCTTCCGGCGCCTGGTCTACAAGACGCAGGTCTTCGTCAACCACGAGGGCGACCTGTTCCGCACGCGGCTCACGCATTCGCTGGAGGTGGCGCAGCTGGCGCGATCGGCGGCGCGCGCGCTGAACCTGAACGAAGACCTGGTGGAGGCCATCGCGCTGGCGCACGACCTGGGCCACACGCCCTTCGGCCACGCCGGCCAGGACGCGCTGCACGAATGCATGCGCGACCATGGCGGCTTCGAGCACAACCTGCAGAGCCTGCGCGTGGTGGACGCGCTGGAAGTCCGCTACCCGGCCTTCGACGGGCTGAACCTCACGTTCGAGACGCGCGAAGGCATCCTCAAGCATTGTTCGCGACGCAATGCCCAGCGGCTGGCTGCCGCCGAACCCGGTGGCCCGGCGCAGCGTTTCCTGGACGGCACCCAGCCCAGCCTGGAGGCGCAACTCGTCAACCTGGTCGACGAGATGGCCTACAACGCGCACGACGTCGACGACGGCGTGCGCTCCGGGCTCGTCACCCTGGCGCAGCTGCAGGAGGTGCCGCTGGTGGCACGCTGGCGCGCCGAGGTGCTGGCGGAGTATCCGGCGCTGGCCGCGCAACCGAGCCGGCGGCTGCTGTCCGAAACCCTGCGCCGGCTGCTCTCGGCGCAGGTGGTCGATTTGGTGGCCACCACCGCCGCCGCGGTGGCCGAAGTCGCGCCGGCCGATGTCGACGCCCTGCGCCACCTGCCGGCACTCGCCGCCCTCAGCCCGGCGCAACGCCAGGCCAATGCCGAACTGAAGCGCTTCCTCTTCAGCGAGCTCTACCGCCACCCCCAGGTGACCGGGACGACGGCGCGCGCCCGCAGCGTGGTGGTCGATCTCTTCGGCGCCTACCTGGCCGCGCCGCAGGAAATGCCCGAGGACTACGCCGGCGCCGCCGACCTGCCGCGCTCGGTGGCCGACTACATTGCCGGCATGACCGACCGCTATGCGCTGCGCGAACACCACCGCCTCACCGGGCGGCGGCTGTTCGCCGAATAGGCCGCGCATGGCCCGGCTGCCGCGCTTGGTGGTCGCCGGGCAGGCCCACTTCGTCGTGCAGCGCGGCCACGGCGGCGCGCCGGTCTTCGCCGACGACAGCGACCGCGCCGCCTACCTGGCGGCGCTGCGCGAGGCCGCGGCCACCGAGCGCGTGCAGGTGCACGCCCATGCGCTGCTGCCCGGCGAGGTGCAGCTGCTCGTCACGCCGGCCGAGCCGGCGGCGCTGAGCCGGCTCATGCAGGCGCTGGGCCGCCGCTACGTGGCCGCGCACAACCGCCGCCATGGCTGCCGCGGCACGCTGTGGGACGGGCGCTTTCGCTGCGGCGTGGTGGAGCCGGGCCCGACGCGGCTGCAGGCGCTGTGCCTGATCGACGGCGCTGCAACCGAAAGCGGCCTCACCAGCGCAGCGCATCGGCTGGGTGCACCGCGTGATGCACTGCTCGTCGACCCGCCCGAATACTGGCAACTCGGCAATACGCCCTTCGAGCGCGAGGCGGCCTATCGCGGGCTGCTGCAGGCCGGCGTGCCGCCCGCCGCGGCACAGGCCTTGCGCAGCGCAGCGATCGGCGGCTGGGCGGCGGGGTCGCCAGGATTCAAGGCCAGCTTGGCAGATGCCCTGTCGCGGCCGGCCCAGCCCCGCCCGCGCGGCCGGCCCCGGCGCGGAGCGACCTCCGGCGATCGCTGATCAAGCCGTTGCCGACCGAGACACCCGGGCGCGCAAGCGCCCGGTCTGACCACGGTCGGCCATCAAGCCAGTGTACCGCTGGCAGGCTGCGTGCTATGACAAAGCACCGCCGAATTGGACGTTGTTGATGTGTCCCCAATTAATGAGCAGATCTTTGATGCGCAATTTATATTTACTCCGACCCCATTTACTTGAACTTGCCGACTTTGCTGCACTGCGGTAGTCTCGCAGGCCAAGTTGTCCATTCAGCACCCCGAACCAGGAGCGCGCCATGTCGACGCACGCACCCCACCCCGCCGCCCCCACCACTGCCAGCGCCGACGAGATCGACGCCCTGGCGCGGCAGGGCCTGTACGACCCGGCCGGCGAGCACGACGCCTGCGGCGTGGGCTTCGTGGCCCATATCAAGGGCGTCAAGGCCCACGCCATCATCGAGCAGGGCCTGAAGATCCTGGAGAACCTGGACCACCGCGGCGCCGTGGGCGCCGACAAGCTGATGGGCGACGGCGCCGGCATCCTGATCCAGATCCCCGACGATTTCTACCGGGCCGAAATGGCCGTGTCCGGAAAGGCTCCCGATGGTCGCGTCGGGGTGACGCTGCCGCCGCCCGGCGAGTACGGCGTGGGCATGATCTTCCTGCCCAAGGAACATGCCTCCCGCCTGGCCTGCGAGCAGGAACTGGAACGCGCCATCAAGGCCGAGAACCAGGTGCTGCTGGGTTGGCGCGACGTGCCGGTGGACCGCGAGATGCCGATGAGCCCCACCGTGCGCGAGAAGGAGCCGGTGATCCGCCAGATCTTCATCGGCCGCGGCCGCGACGTCATCGTGCCCGACGCGCTGGAGCGCAAGCTGTACGTCATCCGCAAGACCGCATCGGCCGCCATCCAGGCGCTCCAGCTCACGCACAGCCGCGAGTACTACGTGCCCAGCATGAGCTGCCGCACCGTCATCTACAAGGGCCTGCTGCTGGCCGACCAGGTGGGCCAGTACTACCGCGACCTGGCCGACCCGCGCACCGTCTCGGCGCTGGCGCTGGTGCACCAGCGCTTCTCGACCAACACCTTCCCCGAATGGCCGCTGGCCCACCCCTACCGCATGGTGGCGCACAACGGCGAGATCAATACCGTGAAGGGCAACTTCAAGTGGATGCGCGCCCGTGAAGGCGTGATGAAGTCACCGGTGCTCGGCGAAGACCTGCGCAAGCTCTACCCGATCAGCTTCGAATACCAGAGCGACACCGCCACCTTCGACAACGCGCTCGAACTGCTGACGATGGCCGGCTACCCGCTGGCGCACGCGGCCATGATGATGATCCCCGAGGCCTGGGAGAACCACGAGCTGATGGACGCGCGGCGACGCGCCTTCTACGAATACCACGCCGCGATGATCGAACCCTGGGACGGCCCGGCGGCGATGGTCTTCACCGACGGCAAGCAGATCGGCGCCACGCTCGACCGCAACGGGCTGCGGCCGGCGCGCTACATCGTCACCGACGACGACCTGGTGGTGATGGCCAGCGAGACCGGCGTGCTGCCCATCCCCGAGGGCAACATCGTGCGCAAGTGGCGGCTGCAACCGGGCAAGATGTTCCTCATCGACCTGGAACAGGGCCGCATCGTCGACGACGAGGAACTGAAGAACCAGTTCGCCAATGCCCGCCCCTACCAGCAGTGGATCGACAACGTGCGCGTGCGGCTCGACTCGATTCCCGCCGACCAGGCGGCGCCGTCCTTCAACGAACCGCTGCTCGACCGCCAGCAGGCCTTCGGCTATACGCAGGAAGACTTGAAGTTCCTGCTGCTGCCGATGGCCGTCAATGGCGAGGAAGCCATCGGCAGCATGGGCAACGACAGCCCGCTGGCCGTGCTTTCGGACAAGAGCAAGCCGCTGCCCAACTATTTCAAGCAGCTCTTCGCGCAGGTCACCAACCCGCCGATCGACCCCATCCGGGAAGCGATCGTGATGAGCCTGAACAGTTTCATCGGCCCCAAGCCCAACCTGCTGGACATCAACGCGGTGAACCCGCCGATGCGGCTGGAAGTGAACCAGCCGGTGCTCGACTTCGACGACATGGCGCGGCTGCGCGCCATCGAGCGCCACACCGGCGGCAAGTTCCGCAGCTGCGAACTCGACATCACCTACCCCGTGCACTGGGGCCGCGAAGGCGTGGAGGCCAAGCTCGCCAGCCTGTGCGCCGAGGCGGTGGATGCGCTGAAGAGCGGCCACAACATCGTCATCATCACCGACCGCCGCATGGACCGCGAGAACGTGGCCATTCCTGCGCTGCTGGCCCTGAGTGCCATTCACCATCACCTGGTGCGCGAGGGCCTGCGCACCACCGTGGGCCTGGTGGTGGAGACCGGCTCGGCACGCGAAGTGCACCACTTCGCGGTGCTGGCGGGCTACGGCGCCGAGGCCGTGCATCCCTACCTGGCGCTGGAGACGCTGGTCGAACTGCAGGGCGCGCTGCCCGGAAATATCGACGCCGAGAAGGCCACTTACAACTACATCAAGGCCATCGGCAAGGGCCTCTCGAAGATCATGTCCAAGATGGGCGTGAGCACCTACATGAGTTACTGCGGCGCGCAACTGTTCGAGGCCATCGGGCTGGAGAAGGGTTTCGTCGACAAATATTTCCGCGGCACCGCCAGCCAGGTGGGCGGCATCGGCGTGTTCGAGGTGGCCGAGGAAAAGCTGCGCATGCACCAGGCCGCCTTCGGCAACGACCCCACGCTGGCGCGCATGCTGGATACCGGCGGCGAATATGCGTGGCGAGTGCGCGGCGAAGAGCACATGTGGACGCCCGACGCCATTGCCAAGCTGCAGCACAGCACGCGGGCGAACAAGTGGGACACCTACAAGGAGTACGCGCAGCTCATCAACGACCAGAGCAAGCGCCATATGACGCTGCGCGGCCTGTTCGAGTTCAAGGTCGACCCGGCGAAGGCGATTCCGATCGAGGAAGTGGAGGCCGCGGCCGAGATCGTGAAGCGCTTCGCCACCGGTGCCATGAGCCTGGGCTCGATCAGCACCGAGGCGCATTCCACGCTGGCCATCGCCATGAACCGCATCGGCGGCAAGAGCAACACCGGTGAAGGCGGCGAGGACCCGGCGCGTTACCGCAACGAGCTGAAGGGCATCCCCGTCACCGCCGGCACCAAGGTCAGCGACATCGTCGGCAAGAAGGTCATCGAGGCCGACTACGAGATGCGCTCCGGCGACAGCCTGCGCAGCAAGATCAAGCAGGTGGCTTCCGGGCGCTTCGGCGTGACCACCGAATACCTGGTCAGCGCCGACCAGATCCAGATCAAGATGGCGCAGGGCGCCAAGCCCGGTGAAGGTGGCCAGCTGCCCGGCGGCAAGGTCAGCGAGTACATCGGCATGCTGCGCTACAGCGTGCCTGGCGTGGGCCTCATCAGCCCGCCGCCGCACCACGACATCTATTCCATCGAGGACCTGGCGCAGCTCATCCACGACCTGAAGAATGCCAACCCGCGCGCCGGCATCAGCGTCAAGCTGGTCAGCGAGGTCGGCGTGGGCACCATCGCTGCCGGCGTGGCCAAGTGCAAGGCCGACCACGTGGTGATCGCCGGCCACGACGGCGGCACCGGCGCCTCACCCTGGAGCAGCATCAAGCACGCCGGCACCCCCTGGGAGCTGGGCCTGGCCGAGACGCAGCAGACGCTGGTGCTGAATCGCCTGCGCGGCCGCATCCGCGTGCAGGCCGACGGCCAGATGAAGACCGGCCGCGACGTCGTCATCGGCGCGCTGCTCGGTGCCGACGAATTCGGCTTCGCCACGGCGCCGCTGGTGGTCGAGGGCTGCATCATGATGCGCAAGTGCCACCTCAATACCTGCCCGGTGGGGGTGGCGACGCAGGACCCGGTGCTGCGCAAGAAGTTCGCCGGCAAACCCGAGCACGTGGTCAACTATTTCTTCTTCGTCGCCGAGGAGGCGCGCCAGATCATGGCGCAGCTGGGCGTGCGCAAGTTCGACGACCTCATCGGCCGCGCCGACCTGCTGGACACCAAGAAGGGCATCGAACACTGGAAAGCGCGCGGGCTGGACTTCAGCCGCGTCCTGCACCTGCCGGCTGCGCCTGCAGACGTGCCACGGCATCAGGTCGAGGCCCAGGACCACGGCCTGCACCGGGCGCTCGACGTGAAGCTGATCGAGAAATGCCGCCCGGCCATCGAACGCGGCGAGAAGGTGCAGTTCATGGAGGAGGCGCGCAACGTGAACCGCAGCGTCGGCGCCATGCTCTCGGGCGAACTCATCCGCCAGCGCCCCGAGGGCCTGCCCGACCACACCATCTTCATGCAGCTCGAAGGCAACGGCGGCCAGAGCTTCGGCGCCTTCCTGGCCAAGGGCATCACGCTGTACATGATCGGCGACGCCAACGACTACACCGGCAAGGGCTTGTCGGGCGGTCGCGTCGCGGTGCGGCCGAGCATCGAATTCCGCGGTGACGCCACCAGGAACATCATCATCGGCAACACCGCGCTGTATGGCGCCACCAGCGGCGAGGCTTTCTTCCGCGGTGTGGCCGGCGAACGCTTCGCGGTGCGGCTGTCGGGCGCCAGCGCGGTGGTCGAAGGCACGGGCGACCACGGCTGCGAGTACATGACCGGCGGCACCGTGGTGGTGCTGGGCAGGACCGGGCGCAACTTCGCTGCCGGCATGAGCGGCGGCGTGGCCTATGTGTTCGACGAGGACGGCCAATTCGCGCGCCGCTGCAACACGAGCATGGTGACGCTGGACAAGGTGCTGCCGCGCGGCGAACAGGCCGGCCCGGCGGTGGGCTGGCACCGGGAGATCGCCGACGAGGTGCTGCTGAAGAAGCTGGTCGAGGACCACCACAAGTGGACCGGCAGCCTGCGTGCGCGCGAGATTCTGGACACCTGGTCCGAAGCGCGCGGCAAGTTCGTCAAGGTCTTCCCGCACGAATACAAGCGCGTGCTCGCCGAGCGGGCCGCCAAGGCCGAGGCGGCCGCCGCCACGGGCAAGGCCATGAGCAGCGCGGCCAGCGTGGCGGCCAAGTAGGCAAGCCACAACCCCAGAGTACAAGGACGAGAGAGATGGGCAAGGTCACCGGCTTCCTGGAGTACGAACGTCTGGAAGAAGGCTACGAGCCCGTTCCCGAGCGCGTGAAGACGTGGAAGGAATTCGTCATCACGCTGGCCGAGGACCAGGCCCAGGTGCAGGGCGCACGCTGCATGGACTGCGGGACGCCGTTCTGCAACAGCGGCTGCCCGGTCAACAACATCATTCCGGACTTCAACGACCTGGTGTACCGCGGCGACTGGCAAAGCGCCATCGAGGTGCTGCACTCCACGAACAACTTCCCCGAATTCACCGGCCGCGTCTGCCCCGCGCCCTGCGAGGCGGCGTGCACGCTCAACGTCAACGACGACCCGGTGGGCATCAAGAGCATCGAGCATGCCATCATCGACCGCGCCTGGAACGAAGGCTGGGTGGTCGCCCAGCCCGCCGCGCTGAAGACCGGCAAGAAGGTCGCGGTGGTGGGCAGTGGCCCCGCCGGACTGGCCGCCGCGCAGCAATTGGCGCGCGCCGGGCACGATGTGACGGTGTTCGAGAAGAACAGCCGCATCGGCGGCCTGCTGCGTTACGGCATTCCCGACTTCAAGATGGAGAAGACGCACATCGACCGGCGTGTCGCGCAGATGCAGGCCGAGGGCGTGGTCTTCCGCAGCGGCGTCCTGGTGGGCGCCATGCCCGCCGAAGGGCCCGGCAGTAAGGTCACCAACGACGCCGCGCAGACGATCAGCGCTGAACAACTGAAGACTGAATTCGACGCCGTGCTGCTGACTGGCGGTTCCGAGGTCTCGCGCGATCTGCCGGTTCCCGGCCGCGACCTCGACGGCGTGCACTTCGCGATGGAATTCCTGCCGCAGCAGAACAAGGTGGTGGCCGGCGACAAGGTCAAGGGCCAGATCAAGGCCACGGCCAAGCATGTCGTCGTCATCGGCGGCGGCGACACCGGCAGCGACTGCGTGGGCACCAGCAACCGCCATGGCGCGGCCAGCGTGACGCAGTTCGAACTGATGCCGATGCCGCCCGAACACGAGGACAAGCCGCTGACCTGGCCGTACTGGCCCACCAAGCTGCGAACCAGTTCCAGCCACGAGGAAGGCTGCCAGCGCGAATTCGCCATCGCGACCAAGGCATTCGTCGCCGGCACCGGCAAGGACAAGGGCCGCGTCGTGGCGCTGAAGACGGTGCACGTGCAGTGGCAGGGCGGCAAGATGGTCGAACTGCCCGGCACCGAAAAGGAAGTCAAGGCCGACCTCGTGCTGCTGGCCATGGGCTTCACGGCCCCGGTGGCCAGCGTGCTGGACGCGTTCGGGGTCGAGCGCGACGCGCGCGGCAACGCCAAGGCGCACACCGAGGCGCAGGGCGGCT
The DNA here is from genome assembly GCA_016709385.1 of Candidatus Rubrivivax defluviihabitans. Lineage (GTDB taxonomy): Bacteria > Pseudomonadota > Gammaproteobacteria > Burkholderiales > Burkholderiaceae_C > Rubrivivax > Rubrivivax defluviihabitans. Next base: position 84,290 of record JADJMW010000025.1, on the reverse strand, counting down.
ACCGCACCAACGTCGACAAGGTCTTCGCCGCCGGCGACATGCGGCGCGGCCAGAGCCTGGTGGTGTGGGCCATCCGCGAAGGCCGGCAGGCGGCGCGCGCGGTGGACGAAGCGCTGATGGGCAGCAGCACGCTGCCGCGCTGATCTCGGCGGGGCCACCGCACGCCGTCACGAATCGTCACTTCGGCGGGGCCGACCGGCACCCGCGGGTTTGCCCTGAGCGTGAGAGAATCCGCGGCTTTGCAGCAAGGCATCCCGTGGCAGCCGTCGCGCCCGGACCGGCACCCGCTTGAGCTCCGAAACCTTCATCGAGATCGACCGCGTCACCTTCGGCTACGACGCCAGCCGGCCGATCCTGAAAGACCTGTCGCTGAAATTCCAGCGCGGCAAGGTCTCGGCCATCCTGGGTGGGTCGGGCTGTGGCAAGACCACGCTGATGCGCCTGGTGGCCGGCGTGCACGCCACCGACCAGGGCCGCGTCGTCTTCGACGGCGAAGTGGTCGACGTGCGCAACCAGCAGCAGCTGTACCGGCTGCGCCGCCGCCTGGGCATGCTGTTCCAGTTCGGCGCGCTGTTCACCGACCTCAACGTCTTCGAGAACGTGGCTTTCCCGCTGCGCGAGCACACCGCGCTGCCCGAGGCCATGATCCGCGACATCGTGCTCATGAAGCTCAATGCCGTGGGGCTGCGCGGCGCGGCCGGCCTGCGCATCAGCGAAGTCTCGGGCGGCATGGCGAGACGCATCGCGCTGGCGCGCGCCATCGCGCTGGACCCCGAACTCATCATCTACGACGAGCCCTTTGCCGGACTGGACCTCATCTCCATGGGCGTGGCGGCCAAGCTCATCCGCACGCTGAACGACGTCACCGGCGCCACCTCGCTGGTCATCTCGCACGACGTGCCCGAATGCATGGCGATCAGCGACCACGTCGTCCTGCTGGCCGGCGGCGGCCGCATCGTGGCCCAGGGCACGCCGGCCGAGCTGATGGCCTCCACCGACCCCGAGACACGCCAGTTCGTGCGCGGCGAACCCGACGGGCCGGTGAAATTCCACTACCCCGCGCCCGAGATCGGCGCCGACTTCGGGGTGAACGCCTGATGGAGATGCTGGCCCGCCTGGGCGCCGTGGCACTGGAGCAATTCCGCGGCTGGGGCCATGCGGCCTTCTTCTTCGTGGACCTGCTGCGTGCGACGCCGGCGTCGCTGCGCCGCTTCGGCCTGGTGGTGGCGCAGGTGCACGCCATCGGCAACCGCTCGCTGGTCATCATCCTGGCCTCGGGGCTGGCGGTGGGCTTCGTGCTGGCGCTGCAGATGTATTACGCGCTGGTGACCTACGGCGCGGCCGAGAACCTGGGTCTCATCGTCAACCTGTCGTTGGTGCGTGAACTCGGGCCGGTGGTCGCTGCGCTGCTCTTCGCCGGCCGCGCCGGCACCTCGCTCACCGCCGAGATCGGCCTCATGAAGGCCGGCGAGCAACTGGCGGCGATGGAGCTCATGGCCATCGACCCGAAAGCGCGCGTGCTGGCGCCGCGGCTCATCGGCGGCTTCGTCTCGATGCCCATCCTGGCGATCCTGTTCTCGGCTATCGGCATCCTCGGTGCCTGGGTCGTGGCGGTGCTGCTCATCGGCGTGGATGCCGGCAATTTCTGGTCGATCATGCAGACCGGTGTCGACGTCTGGCGCGACGTCGGCAACGGCATCGTCAAGTCCGTGGTCTTCGGCATCATCTGCACCGTGGTGGCGCTGTACCAGGGCCATGAAACCGAGGCCACGCCCGAGGGCGTGGCCTACGCCACCACGCGCACCGTGGTGATCTCTTCCCTGTGGGTGCTGGGCATGGACTTCGTGCTCACCGCGCTCATGTTCTCGACGCCCTGAGCGCGCTCGGGCAGGAGTCTTTCAGTCATGGGCAAGAAAAAGATCGAGATCCTGGTCGGCGTCTTCGTGCTGCTGGGCATGCTGGGGCTGGTCTTCCTGGCCTTGCAGGCGGCCAACCTGGGCAGCGTCGGCGGCGGCGACACCTACACCGTGCAGGCGCGCTTCGACAATATCGGTGGCCTGAAACCGCGTGCCCCGGTGCGCAGCGCCGGTGTGCTGGTCGGCCGCGTGACGAGAATCTCGCTCGACCCGGCATCCTTCCAGGGCGTGGTCACGATGGAGATCGAACGCGCCTTCCAGTTTCCCAAGGACTCGGCGGCAAAGATCCTGACCGCCGGGTTGCTGGGCGACCAGTACGTGGGCCTGGAAGCCGGCGGCGACGACGCCAATCTCGCCCCCGGCGAAACCATCGCACAGACGCAGTCGGCGGTGGTGCTGGAAAACCTCATCGGGCAGTTCCTCACCGGCCGCGCCGACAGCGCCGGTGCAGGCGGCGCGGCGGCGTCCGGCACGGGACCCGGCCAGTGACACCTCAGCCCCGCCGCTCGCCCGCGGTCACGCGGCTGGCCGTCGCGCTGGCGCTGTGCGCGCTGGGCGCGCTGGCCGGCGGCTGCGCCACGGTGGCGCCGGCCGGCACGGAGCCGGTGGCCGCCAACCCGATCGACCCCTGGGAGAACTTCAACCGCAAGGTCTATGCCTTCAACGAAGGGCTGGACGAGGCGCTGCTCAGGCCCTTGGCCGAGGCCTACCGCGACGTGGTGCCAGAACTCGTTCGCACTGGCGTCGACAATTTCTTCGGCAATGTCTACGACGCCTGGTCGGCGGTGAACCAGCTGCTGCAGGGCAAGCTGGAAGACTCGCTGGTGATGGGCACGCGCGTGGCCACCAATACGCTGTTCGGCCTGGGTGGCCTGCTCGACCCGGCCACCGAGATGCGGCTGACGCGGCGCAGCGAGGACTTCGGCCAGACGCTGGGTCACTGGGGGGTGCCGAACGGGCCGTTCCTGATGCTGCCGCTGTTCGGCCCCTCGACGATCCGCGACGCCACCGGCCTGTGGGTCGATCGCCAGGTCTCGCCGGCGCAGTTGTCCGACTCCGAAACCAAGCGTTGGGTCATCGGCGGCATGGAGGTGGTCAACGTGCGCACCAAGCTGCTGCAGACCCTGCGGCTGCTGGACGACGTGGCGCTGGACAAATATGCCTTCGTCCGCGACGCCTACCTGGCGCGCCGGCGCGACGCGGTCTTCGACGGTGCGCCGCCGTTCGAGGATCTCGGGGACGACTGGGAAGACGAACCGCCGGCTGCGGCCCCCGCACCGCCCGCGGCAGCGTCGGCCCCGCAAACCCCCAGGTGAACCGCAGGCGGCCCTGGCACGTTATGGTGCGCGGGGCCCGAAACAAGCCCTCTCGTCGGAAAGGAATCCCGTGCTGAAGAAACTGCTGCCCACCTTCTCGCTCCTGCTGGCCCTGGTGGCCGGCGGCCCCGCCTGGGCCACCGGTACGCCCGACGCCCTGGTGCGCCAGATCTCGACCGACGTGCTCAACACCGCCAAGGCCGACAAGGCCATCCAGGCCGGGGACATCAACCGCATCGTCGCCATGGTCGAAGAGAAGGTCATGCCGCATGTCAATTTCGAGGTCGTCACCCGCTCGGCCGTCGGCCCGCAATGGCGCGGCGCCACGCCCGAGCAGCGCAGCAAGCTGCAGGCCGAATTCAAGATCCTGCTCGTGCGCGTCTATTCCGGCGCGCTGACGGAGTTGAAGGACCACACGGTGGAGATCACCAAGACGCTGCCGGTGGCGGGCAGTTCGCAGGTCGTCGTGCAGTCCGAGGTGCGCGGCGGCAGCGAGCCGATCAAGCTCGACTACCGGCTCGACAAGCCGGCCGACGCCTGGAAGATCATCGACGTCAACGTCGGCGGGCTGTGGCTGGTGCAGAACTACCGTTCGCAGTTCGCCACCGAGCTGAACAAGGGCGGCATCGACGGCCTGATCAACGCGCTGGTCGAGCGCAACAAGACCGCCGCCGCCAAGGGCTGAGCGCCAGCGTCTTCCTCCATGCAACTGCCCGCCGTCGCCACCCTCGACGAAGCCGCCGCACTGGCCGCCACGCTGCCCGCCGCCATCGCCAACGGCGGCAGCGGACCCGTGCACATCGACGCCAGCGCGCTGCAGTCCTTCGACACCTCGGCGATTGCACTGCTGCTGCAGGCGCGGCGGCTGGCGCAGGCGGCCGGGCGCGGCGTGGAAATCACCGGAGCGCCGGCCAAGCTGGCCGAACTGGCGCGGCTCTATGGCGTCGAGGAACTGCTCGCGCTGTCGCCGTCGGCGCCACCCTCGGCGCCATAACGCAGCAGCCGCAGGTTCTTCTTGATCTCCTGCAGCACCGGCCGCAGCTGCGCCGAGCCCAGGCGCAGCGCCACGCCGGTGGTGAGGATGTCGATGATCAGCAGGTGGAGCAGGCGCGACACCATGGGGCTGTAGCGGGCAGCGTCTTCCGGGTGGTCGGCCGCCAGCAGGACGTGGTGCGCGCCGGTCTGGGCCTCGCGCGCCAGCGGCGAGCCGCTGGCGGTGATGGCCACCACGGCGGCGCCCTTGCGGCGTGCGATGCGGGCCACGTCGAGCAGGTCGCGGCTGCGGCCCGAATTGCTGATGATCACGGCGCAGTCGCCCGGCCCGAGCATGGTGGCGCTCATCACTTGCACATGGCCGTCGCTCACCGCCGTGGCTCGCACGCCAAGGCGGAAGAACTTGTGCTGCGCGTCCTGCGCCACGATGCCCGAATTGCCGACGCCGTAGAAGTCGATGCGCCGCCCGCGGCGGCCGGCCTCGGCCAGCGCCGCGATGGCGCGTTCCACGGCCTGCGGCGCCGCCGCATTGCGGTAGCGCAGCAGCGTGGCCACGGCGTTGTCGACGAGCTTGACGACGAGGTCGCCGGCCTTGTCGTCGTCGTCCACCGCGCGGTGCACGAAGGGCACACCTTCGTTGACGCTGCCGGCCAGCTTGAGCTTGAAGTCGGCCAGGCCGTCGTAGCCGATGCTGCGGCAGAAGCGCACCACCGTCGGTTTGCTGACGTGCGAACGCTCCGCCAGCTCGCTCACCGGCAGCGTGGCAAAGCCGCGCGGGTCGGCCATCAGCAGCCGCGCGACGCGCTGCTCGGCCGGCGGCAGCGCGGGGATCGAAGCCTTGATGCGTTCGAGCATGGTCAACGCCGCGCAGCCCCTTTGCCGGTTCGGGGCATCCTCACTGTTCCTCGGCCCAGGTGCAGCCGTCGCGCGCGACCATGGCGCTGGCCGCCGCCGGCCCCCAGCCGCCGGCGCTGTAGGGGCGAGGGCCGGTGGGGTCGCTGGCCCAGGCCTGCAGCACCGGTTCCACCCAGCGCCAGGCCTGCTCCTGCTCGTCGCTGCGCACGAACAGGTTCAGCCGCCCGGCCAGCGCGTCGAGCAGCAGACGTTCGTAGCCGCCGACGCGTTCGCTCGGGAAGGCGCGGTCGAAGTCCAGGTCCAGCGACACCGGCGACAGCAGTTCGTTGCCGCCGCTGCCCTTCACCGCCAGCAGGTGCAGCTCCAGCCCGTCCTCGGGCTGCAGCTTGATGACCAGCTTGTTGGCCTGCCGCGTGCCCGGAAAGATGGGGTGCGGCACGTCGCGGAAATTGACCACGATGTGCGAATCACGCTCGGCCAGCCGCTTGCCGGTGCGCAGGTAGAACGGCACGCCGGCCCAGCGCCAGTTCTGCACTTCGGTGCGCAGCGCCACGAAGGTCTCGCAGCGGCTGCCGACGGGCACCTTCACCTCGTCCAGGTAGCCCGGCACGGGCTGGCCACCCACGCTGCCGGCCTTGTACTGGCCGCGCACGACGTCGCGCGCCACGCTCTCGGGCGTGAACGGCTTGAGCGACTTCAGCACCTTGAGCTTCTCGTCGCGGATGGCGTCGGCGTCGCCGCTGGGCGGCGGCTCCATCGCGATCATGGTCAGCAACTGCAGCGCGTGGTTCTGGATCATGTCGCGCAGCGCGCCGGTCTTGTCGTAGAAGTCGCCGCGCGTGCCGACGCCGATGTCCTCGGCCAGCGTGATCTGGATATTGGCGATGCTCTCGCGCCGCCACAGCGGCTCGAAGAGGGCATTGCCGAAGCGCAGCGCCATCACGTTCTGCACCGCCGGCTTGCCCAGGTAGTGGTCGATGCGCAGCGCCTGTTCCTCGCGGAAGGCCGAGGCCACCACGCGGTTGATGGTCTGCGCGCTCTTCAGGTCGTGGCCGAGCGGCTTTTCCAGCACCACGCGCGCGTTCGGGCCGTTCAGGCCGGCCGCGCCGAGTTGCTCGCAGATGACCGGAAAGAGATAGGGGCTGGTCGCCAGGAAGAGCACCACGGTGTCGGCGCCGCGCTCGTCGACCCAGGCCTTCAGGCCGGCATAGTGCTCGGGCTGCGAGAGGTCCATGCGACGGTAGTGCAGCATCTCGGCGAAACGCGCGAATTCCTCGTCGCTGGGCCGCTTGCTGGCCTCCACCGCGGCGAAGCGTTCCTTGATGAAGGCGCGGTATTCGTCGTCGCTGCGCTCGTCGCGCGCCACCGCCAGGACGCGGCCACCGGGTGGCAGCTTGCAGTGCCGGAAGGCCTGCAACAGCGCCGGCATGATCTTGCGCCAGGTCAGGTCGCCGGTGCCACCGAAGAGAACGAGGTCGAAAGACATGGGGCACGAGCCCGGCAGCGGGCGATGTAATTTTGTTACGTCGATGATCATGCACGAGTTTCAACGACCGGTCAACGCGCGGCGCCGCAACGCCGATCCATGCGGCCTCAGGCGGTCCGCACGGGCTCAGCCGTGCGCCTGGCGCAGCGCGTGCTCCAGATCGTCGATCAGGTCGTCCACGTGCTCGATGCCCACCGACAGTCGCAGCAGGTCGGGCGGCGCGGGCGTGCCGGGGCCTTCGACGCTGGCACGGTGCTCGACCAGGCTCTCGGTGCCGCCCAGCGAGGTGGCCCGCTTCCATAGGGCCACGTGCGCGGCGGTGGCGATGGCCGCGGCCTCGCCGCCGTGTCGGCCCGCGGCGACGCGGATCGACAGCATGCCGCCGCAGCCGCCTTGCATCTGAGCCTTGGCGATGTCGTGCCCGGGAAAACCCGGCAGGCCGGGGTAGAGCACCTCGGCCACATGCGGATGCTGCGCAAAATGTTCGGCGATGCGTTGCGCCGACGCACAGGCCGCGCGCACGCGCAGGTGCAGCGTGCGCATGCCGCGCAACAGCAGCCAGGACTCGAACGAGCCCAGCGTGCCGCCCACTTGCGCGCGCACCTTGCGCACGCGCTGCCAGACTTCACCATCCTGGCGCACCACCAGCGCACCGGCAATCAGGTCGGAATGGCCGTTCAGGTATTTGGTGGCGGCGTGCATCACGATGTCGGCGCCCAGCGCCAGCGGCCGCGTCAGCACCGGCGTGGCGACGGTGGAATCCACCGCCAGCAGCGCACCGGCGGCATGCGCGACCTGCGCCGTGGCGGCGATGTCGGTCACCGTCCACAGCGGGTTGGCCGGGGTCTCGATCCACACCAACGCGGTCTGCCCCGGCCGCACCGCGGCCTGCACCACGGCGGGGTCGTGCATGTCGATCAATTCGACCTGCAGCCCCCAGCGCACGGCGAAACTCGTCAACCAGTTGCGCAGCGACCAGTACATGACCTTCGGCGCCAGCACGTGGTCGCCCGGCGCCAGCGCCTGGAAGACCGCCGTGGCCGCGGCCATGCCGCTGGCGAACAGCAGGGCCTGCGCGCCGCCTTCCAGCGCACACAGCACGGCCTCGGCCTGGTCGAAAGCCGGGTTGTCGGCGCGGGCGTAGATGCGGCCCGAGCGGTACCGGTTGTCGGGATCGCGCAGGTAGGTCGAGGAAACGTGGATCGGCGGCGTGATGGCGCGCGTGTGCTCGTCGATCCAGCCCAGCGCCTGGGCGGCAAGGGTCTCGGGGTGAACCGGCTCGGGATCCATGGACAGGCTCGCGCAGGGTGGCGGAACCGTCATGCTAACCGGGCGCTATTTCTGGAACGCGCCCGGTGACCAGCTCGTGGTGTCGGCGGGCAGCGCTCGCGTGCCCACGGGCCATTCGAACTCGGCTTTCGGCGCCAGGTCGTGCCCGGCCACGGCCCGGGGATCGACGCCGCTGCCGCGCCACACCGAACCGGGCGCCAGCTCGAAGGCATAGGTCTCGGCGTCGCGCAGCATGCCCAGCGTGGCCGGTCGGTTGCCGGCGAAGTGACCCGGCGCCCCGAGCCAGAATACGCCGGGCCCGACGAGCAGGTTGTTCACCGCCACCACTTCCGGCGCGGGGCTCATGCCCTCGTCGAAGACGCGCAGGAACCAGGCTGGCGTCCACTTGTAGTTGACGAAGGTGTTGTGCGAGACGCGCAGCACGTTTCGGTCCCAGGGCTGGCGATCGGTGCCGTAGGCGACGACGACGCGGTTCTGGCTCTCGGAGCCCTGGCCGATGACGTTGCCGATGATCGTGGCCACGCCGCCGGCAGGCAGCTCGATCTCATAGGAAGCGCCGCCGCGCTGGCCGTCGTGGATGAAGTTGTAGGCGATGGTGCTTTCGCGCGCCCGCGACTTGATCATGTGTCCCTCGAAGCCTTGCTGGAAGCGGCTGCCGCTGACCGTGAGCCTGGCGATGCGGCCCACGTTGAGCAGATGGTGCAGCCCACCCACGACCTTGGGTGCCATGCCGAGCACGCTGTTCTCGATGGTCAGCTCGGCCGCCTCGTCGTTGCTGGCGGCCACGCTGTATTCGTTGTCGAAGAACTGGCAGCGCCGCACGGTCAGGCGGCCGCCCTGCAGGCGCACCGCCGCGCCTTCGCCGTCGGCGGCGCGCATGCCGCGGAATTCGAGGTTCTCCAGCGTGACCTCGCCGCCGCGCACCAGCCACATCGACTTGTGCCTGCCCGAGGGCTGGCCCCCGCCCTGGATCAAGGGTGCCTTGCCCACGCCACGAATCGTCAGGCGCCGGTTCTCCAACACGGCGAAGGCATCGCGGTACTCGCCGGGGAGCAGCTCCACGGTGTCGCCGTCCTGCGCCTGGGCCAGCGCCGCCTGCAGGCTCAGCGGCGACCCCTCGGGGCTGACGACGAAGGTTTCAGCGGCCAGTGCGGGCGGAGCCGACAGCCAGGCCAGACAGAACATCAGGCCGGCAAGCCCGCCGCGCCAGGTGCTGGGCCGCGCCCGCGGTCCGGAAGTCCAGAACATTGCCGTCATCGCCTGCCCAAGTGTCGGCCCGGAGTATCGCCGCAACACCGCACGATGGCGGCCTCGTTCGCCCCGACAAGTCACCCTAGAACGGCAATTCCACGCGCAGGTCGCGCCAGCGCAGGATGGCAGCGCGCGCGTCGATGCGCTCGACCGTGACACCCGGCGCCGCCTCTTCACCCTCGCGCACGAGCTGGCCGTTGACGATGATGAAACGGCTGGCCGGGTTGTCGGAATGGACCGCGCCGCCCAGCGTCAGCGGCGGCCAGTCGCGGCGCTGCTGGGCCGTCAGGTCGGCCAGCCTCACGGTTCGCGGACCGCTGGTCGGCTCGGCCGCCGGCGTCGATGTAGCGGGTGATGGGAGGGTTGCCGACCGTGGCGAAGGCAACGGCAGTGGCGGCGGCGGCGGTGGGGCCGACACCACCACCGGCAGCGGCAGCGGCTCAGGCGTCGCAACGGGTCCTGGCGCAGTCGCGGCGGGTGCAGGCAAGGTGACGACGGCCGCTGGGACAGCGGATGCCATGGCGTCAGGGACCGCGGCGCCAGTGTTCGCCGGCACCGGCGCGGGCGTCGGCACCGTGCCGCGCGGCCACGCCCACCACGCCAGTGCGGCCAGCAGCAGCAGACCCAGGCCGAGCACCAGTGCTGGTACCCACGCGGTCGGCCGCGTGGGCGTCGCCGTGGTCGGCCCTGGTGCCGGCTGCGCATTCAAACCCGGCACCCGGCCCCGGTCGCGCTCGCTCTCGGCGCGGCGCAGGGCATCGAGGATGTAGGACATGGCTTCAGCGCCCCCCAGCCAGGGTCGGTTCGTCGACACCCGCGCTGCGGTTGAGCAGCATCAGGGTCAGCGGCCCGGCCACGCCGTCTGGCGGCAGGCCGTGCCCGAGCTGGAATGCGCGCACGCGTTCCGGCAGCGGCGCACCGGCCGCCACGCCGGCCGCATCGAGCTGTTGTGCCACCCAGTTGCGCAGGGCGGGGTCGGCCGCGGCGTTGGCGCCCTCGCGCCAGCCGGCCGGCGCGCGCCAGAAGGTGGCGAATTCGCCGCGCCAGACCGTCGCCAGCGCAGGCAGCGTGAGCCGGAAGCGCTGCGCACCGGCCTGCAGCGTGACCTCGTCCTCGCGCAGAGCCACCAGCAACGCCCACCCCGGGCGCCCGTTGCCGGCGCGCAGCGCCACGATGCCGGGGCGGTCGAGCTGGCGCACGACGGGCAGCCCCCCGCCGGTGCGCGGCAGGCATCTCAGGCGCGCCTGGGCTGCCGCAACGCAGGCGTCACCCTCGCCGATGGCGACGTTCCAGCGCAGCGCCAGCTCGCGCCAGGCGATGCCCACCTCGGTGTGAGCGGCGGCCAGCACGGCGGCCGGGTCGGCCGAAGCCGGTGCATCGGCCTCGGCCGCAGGCGGATTCGCCTCGTCCGCCGGTCGTGCGGCCGCGGCGGCCGGACCACCGGCCAGGGACGCGGAAGCGATGGCCACCACCCCGTCGGCCGACGATGCAGCGGGCGGCGCGGGCGGGGAGGCCGCCACCGCGGCGGGTGAGGATGCGGCTGGCGCGGCGGCCAGGGGCGCGGGCGCCGGTGGCCGCTGCAGCCACCATGCCCACAGCGCGCCAGCCAGCGCCAAGCCCACCAGGGCGGCCCCGGCCAGCGCCGCGCCGGACCGGGGCGAGCGAAGAGGCCCGGCACCGTCCGCCGGCCGGGCGAAGACCTCGCGCGCGGCCTGCTCCACCGTGCGCTTGTCGACCTGGGCGCGCTGCTGGGCATAGGCACCGAGCAGGGCGCGGTCGGCCAGCAGGTTGATGCGCCGCGGCACGCCGCCCGTGAGCCGATGGATGCTGGCCAGCGCGGCCGGTTCGAAGGGCATGCGCGCCTGCGCCCCGGCCACCGCCAGCCGGTGGCGGATATACGGCTCGGTCTCCTCGCGCGACAGCGGCCCCAGGTGATAGCGCGCGATCACGCGCTGCGCCAGCTGCTCCATGTCGGGGCGGGCCAGCATCTCGCGCAGCTCGGGCTGGCCGATGAGGATGATCTGCAGCAGCTTGCGTTCGGCCGTCTCCAGGTTGGTGAGCAGGCGCAACTGCTCCAGCACCTCGGGCGCCAGGCTTTGCGCCTCGTCGATGACGAGCACGGCGCTGCGGCCCTCGGCGTGGGCGCGCAGCAGAAAGGCATTCAGCGCGTCGACGGCCGCCTTGACACCGGTCTCGCCCGGCGAGCGCGGCGGCACGGCGATGCCGAACTCGTCGCACACCGTCTGCAGCAGCTCGGCCACCGTGAGCCGCGGATTGAAGATATACGCCACCGCGCAATGCGGCGGGATCTGCTCCAGGAAACAGCGGCAGACGGTGGTCTTGCCGGCGCCGATCTCGCCCGTGAGCAGCACGAAGCCGCCGCCGCCGCCCACGCCGTAAAGCAAATGGGCCAGTGCCTCGCGGTGGCGCTCGCTCATGAAGAGAAAGCGCGGGTCGGGGGCGATCGAGAAGGGCTCCCGGTCCAGGCCAAAGAAAGGCACGTACATGAAGCGATGCTAGCGAGTGCCGGCTGGCGACCTCAAAACCGCCAGATGCGGGGCGGATTGGGGGCCAGCGCCCAGGCCTGCCGCCGCCAGGCCGCGCGCACCGCCATCAGGCAGTGCAGGACGGGCTCCACGCCGTGCGTCAGCAGGCGCACCACCACCACCCGCGGCTGCGGCGCCGTGGCGCCCGCGGTACGGTGCAGCGGGCCGGCGGCCAGCACCTCGCGAGCGCTGTCCAGCAAGGCCTGCCGGCGCGCCGGCGCCAGGGCGTCGCCCTCGGCCCACCACATCGTGGCCAGCACGCGGTGGCCGGCCAGTCCGAGCGGGCTGTCGAGCAGCAAGCGGTCGGTGGCGTCGATCGTGCCGCGCTCCAGCCACACGCCCGACAGCTCCAGGTGCTGGTGGAAGCGGCCGCTGTCGAAGGGCCGGCCGGCGGCGGGCAGACCGAGAGCGAGCACGTCCCAGCCCATGGCCTCGGCGCCCGGCGCCAGATGCAGTTGCACGCCGTTGTGCGCGTGGCAGCCGCGGTAGGCCAGCGTCTCCAGCGGCAGCCACTCCAGCCGCGCCCCGGCGGCCACACGCAGCAGCGCCTGCTGGCTGGCCGGCGCACCGGTGCTGCGGTAGTAGCGCGTGGCGCTGGGCGTGGTGACGAGCGCATGCGCACCCGCCTCCAGCGTGGCCTCGATCTCCAGCCGGTCGCCGCCGACCATGCCGCCCGGCGGGTGCACCAGCACGTGGTGGCAGATGCCCGGGCCTTCCGGGTACAGGCGCTGCAGCACGCGCAGCGGGCCGTGGTGGCGGTCCAGCGCGGTGGTGCGCCCGCCTTCGCGCCGGTAGTGCAGCGCGAGCCGGCCGTGCCAGCTCAAGCGGGCGGCTCTTCGGTCATTCGCGGCGCGCCCGCATCAATGGCCCTGCGAGCCGCGGTGCGCCCAGCCCGTGGTGCGCTTCTCGATCCACGAGAACAGCTCGTACATGGCCATGGCCATGGCACCGATGGTCACCAGCCCGGCAAAGGCCAGCGGCATGCGCTGCTGGCTGCCGGCGGTCTGCATCAGGTAGCCGATGCCCGAGTCGCCGGCCGTCATCTCGGCCAGCACGGTCCCCACGAAGGCCAGCGTGATGGCGATCTTCAGCGAGCCGTAGAAGAAGGGCATCGAACGCGGCAAGCCCACCTTGACGAGCACGTCCCAACGCCGCGCGCCCAGCACGCGCAGCACGTCCTCCAGTTCCGGCTCCAGTGTCGCCAGCCCGGTGGCGATATTCACCGTGATCGGGAAGAAGGAAATCAGAAACGCGGTCAGCACGCCGGGCCCGAGGCCGATGCCGAACCACACCACCAGGATCGGCACCACCGCCGCCTTGGGCACGGCGTTGAAGGCCACCATCAGCGGGTACAGCGCGGTATAGGCCAGGCGCGAACTGCCGATCAGGAAGCCCAGCAGCACGCCGACCACGATGCTGAGCGCAAAGCCAAGCATCGTGACCCAGAAGGTCTTCCACGCCGCCTCCAGCAGCGGCCCGCTGAATTCGCCGAACTGCTGTGTGATCTGCAGCGGGCTCGGAAAGATGAATTCCGGAATGTCGAACAGCACCACCACCGCCTGCCAGAGCAGCAGCACCGCGGCCAGCACGACCAGCGGCGACCAGCGTTCCATGTTTCTCGTGATCTTCATTGCGGCACCGCCACGCCGGTTTTCCGCATGGCGCCGATATGCCCGCGCAGCTCGTGAACGATATCGGTGAACTGCGGCGTGTAGGTGATCTCCAGGTCGCGCGGGCGCGGCAGGTCGATTTGCCGCGTGACGACGAAGCGGCCCGGGCTCTTGCTCATCACGTACACGGTGTCGGCCAGGAAGACGCTCTCGCGCAGGTCGTGCGTGACCAGGATGACGTTGAACTTCTGCGCCGCCTGCAGGTCGCGCAGGATGCACCACAGTTCTTCGCGCGTGAAGGCGTCCAGCGCGCCGAAGGGCTCGTCCAGCAGCAGCATCTTCGGCTCGTGCACCAGCGCGCGGCAGATGCTGGCGCGCTGCTGCATGCCGCCCGACAGCTGCCACGGAAACTGCTCCTCGTAGCCGGCCAGGCCCACGCTCCTGAGCAGCTCGCGCGCCTTGGCCTCGTAATCCTTGCGCCGGGTCTTGAAATTGGAGCGGTAGGGTTCCACGATCTCCAGCGGCAGCAGCACGTTGTCGAGCGTGGTGCGCCAAGGCAGCAGGCTGGGCGCCTGGAAGGCCATGCCGCTGATCTTCAGCGGCCCCGTCACCGGCGCGCCACCGATGTGGATCGTGCCCTTGCTGGGCATCTTCAGCCCCGTGGTCAGCTTCATGAAGGTGGACTTGCCGCAGCCCGAGGGGCCGACGATGGCGATGAATTCACCCTCGCCCATCTGCAGCGAGATGTCTTCCACCGCGAAGGCGCCCGCGGCGAGCAGCTCGTCGTTGTAGGCGAGCCAGACGTTGCGAAAGTCGACGAAGGCGGTCATGGTGGGGGCGTGGCGGGTGGCAGGGCGGTGTCGGGCTTCAGGCTCTCGATGACCTGCCGCATCGTGTGGCGGTAGAGGTCCGGGTTCTGGCTGTGCAGACGGCTGTGCCGACCGCCGGGAAATTCCACCCAGCGCACACCGGGCGGCGCGGCGTCGCGCAGGCGGCGGCCCAGTTGCACCGGCACCGTATCGTCGGCATCGCCGTGCAACATGACGATGGGCGCATCGACGCGGCCGATGCGGGCCAGCGAGTCGAATTCGAGCGTGGTGACGCCGGCCGCGACGCGGCCCCAGAAACCGGCCTCGGCCGCCACGTCGGGCAGCCGCGTGAAGGTGGACTCGAGCACCAGCGCCCCATAGTCATGGCCGTGGCGCAGGCCGCTGGCCAGCCGCACCGCCACCGCGCCGCCCATCGAATGGCCGAAGATCACGCGCCGCCCCGGCGCCGGCTGCCGGCGCGCCAAGGCTTGCCAGGCCACCTGGGCATCGGCGCTGATGGTCTCTTCCGAAGGGATGATGGGCGAACTGTCGCCCCAGCCGCGGTAGTCCACGGCCAGGATGGCGAAGCCGGCCTCGCGCAGGGCCGCGATCTTGGGCTCGTTGCCGTAGAGGTTGCGAAACGTGCCGTGCAGGTACAGCAGCGCCGGCGCCCCGACCTCGGGCTGCGGCAGCCACCACAGGGCGATGTGCTGTTCGCTGCCGTCCGCAGCTGCGACCGGCACCGTCCAGCGCTCGTCGCCCGGGCGCAGCACCGTGGCCACGTCGACCGGGCGCGCCGGGGTCGGCCGCAGGGCCAGCTGCCGCTGCTGGGCGTCGAGCCATGCGCAGCCGGCCGACGATGCCGCCGCCAGCACGCACGACAGCACCGCCGCGGCCCGGCGACGGCATCGTGTCTGCCCCGCAAAGCCCCGGGCGAGCCGGGCATGAATAATCGTGAGCATGAAGCGATATTGCATCCGGCCCGCAAGAGCCCTTCTTCTGGCCTGCCTGGGCGCCGGCGTGGCCGCCGCGCAAGCCGCGCCCGGCGACGGCAGCGACCGCTTCTTCGGCAACGGCCATTGGCGGGTGGCCGTCTCGCCCTGGTCGTTGCACTTCGCGCCCAGCGAAGAACACAAGCCGGTGCTCGCCGTGGCGCTGGAATGGCAGCGCGACGACGACTGGCTGTGGGGCGGTTCGTATTTCACCAACTCCTTCGGCCAGCCCAGCGCCTACGTCTACCTGGGGCAGCGCATCGGGCACCTCCTGGAAGCGCAGCCGCAGCTCTTCGTGCAATGGTCGGCGGGCATGATGTACGGCTACCGCGGCGAATACCAGCACAAGGTGCCATTCAATTCGAATGGCTTTTCGCCCGGCCTGCTCCTGTCGCTGGGCTGGGCTTTCGACGAGCGCAGTTCGGCGCAGATCAACCTGCTCGGCAGCGCCGGGCTGATGCTGCAGATCTCCTACGAACTGCGCTGACGCCGCGGCGGGCGCGGCGCGTGCCGCCGCATCGGCCATCGCCGACTGCCCCTACTTGCGCGCCACGGCGAAGATGTCGCGCTCGCTCGCGGGTGGCAGCAGGCCGCCGTTCCACACCGCGTCGGGGTCGATGCGGTTCTTGGTGCCAAAGGCGTCGGCCACCTGGCTGGCCATCAGCGCCAGCCGCGGCGGCATGACGTTGCCGAACCCTTCGCTGCGCGCGTCCGGCGTCAGCACCGTGGCGTCGATGGCCAGCTGCAGCCGGCGCAGCTCCAGCGCCTCGTTGATGATGCCGTCGCGCGCCTTGACATGGCCTATCGCGGTCTTGGGGTCGGCGATCACGTCCTTCACGCCCTTCGTGAAGGCCGCCAGGAAGGCCTTCACCGCCTGCGGGTTGTCCTTGATCATCTTCGGACTGGCGATGATGACGTTGCCGTAGAGCTTGACACCATGCGCCGGGTACGGCAGCACCACGATGTCCTGCGGCTTCACGCCGCGCGCTTCCAGGTTCAGCAGCGAGGTGAAGGAAAAACCGGTGATGGCGTCGATGTCGCCGCGCACCAGCATGGTCTCGCGCAGCGGCGGGTCCATGCTCGTCCACTGCACGCCGGTGATGCCGTTGGCCTTGGCGAAGATCGGGAACGCCTTGCGGCCGGCGTCGAAGCCCGGCGCGCCGAGCTTCCTGCCGCTCAGGTCGGCCGGCTTGGTGATGCCGCTCTTCTTCAGCGCCAGCACCGCCGCCGGCGTATTGTTGTAGACCATCATCACCGCCACCGGCTTGTTCGGCGCGTCGGGGTTGTTGGCGTGGAATTCCATCAATGCGGCCAGGTCGGCGAAGCCCATGTCGTACGAGCCCGAGGCCACGCGCGTGACGGTGCCGCCCGAGCCGTTGCCGGCGTCGATGGTCACGTCCAGGCCCGCCGCCTTGTAGTAGCCCTTGGCCTGCGCGGCCAGGAACAGCGCCGCCGGGCCCTCGAAGCGCCAGTCGAGCTGGAACTTGATCGGCGTTCCCTGCCCGTATGCGGCGGGCAGTGCGGCGGCGGTCAGCACGGCGGCCATGGCCGCCAGGGCGTGACGTCGGGTGAAGGAGATGAACTGCATCGTGACTCCAGGGGTGATGAGGCGAATCTTGGCAAGCAAATTCTGTGCGCAGCCGCTGCACCCTGGGAATTGGGTCAAGCACTCATGTGGTGCGCGTGCCGGTGCAAGCCGATCGAACCGGGTGCACGACGGTGACGCTGGGGATGCCCCTGGCGCCACGCGTTCAGCGCACCAGCAGATCGGCCAGCGTGCGCGCGACCACCTTCGTCGCACGCCTCAGGTCGTCGAGGCGGATGTGCTCGTCGGCTCGCTTGGCATTCGACTCGAGCACGGTGCGCGGGCCGGCACCGTAGATCACCGCGGGAATGCCGCGCTCGCTGAACAGCCGAGCATCGGTGTACAGCGGCGTGCCCGAGGCTTCCACCGGCTCGCCGAAGAGTTCGCTGGCGTGCCGCGTCAGCGGCTCGACCAGCGCCTCGTTGCCGGGCAGCGGCTTCATCGCCAGCGCCAGCAGCAGGCGCTTGATCTCGACCGACACGCCCGGCATGGCGCTGGCGGAACGCTCGATGAGCCGGCGCAGCTCGGCCTCGACCTGCACCGCGTCTTCCTCGGGAATCATGCGCCGGTCGATCTTCAGTACCACCTTGCCCGGCACGACGTTGGTATTGGTGCCGCCGGCGATCTGGCCGACGTTGATGTAGCCGTGGTTGATGCCCTTGACCGCGCTGCGCGTCTGCTTCAGGCGCTGGTTCTCGTCGTACAGGGCCACCAGCACGCGCGTGGCCGCCTGCAGCGCGTCGACGGCCGTTTCGGGCACGGCAGCATGGCCCATCTTGCCGTGCACCGTCGCCTCGAGCTGCAGGCAGCCGTTGTGCGCGGTGACCACCTGGTAGCTGAAGCCGGCGGCGATCTCCAGGTCGGGCCGGGTCAGGCCCTGGTCGAGCAGCCACTTCGGGCCGAGCTCGCCGCCGAACTCCTCGTCGTAGGTGAACAGCAGGTCCACCCCGCCCTGCAGCGGCAGCCCCGCCGCTTCGAGCGCCCGCACGGCGAAGGTGAAGGTCGTGAAGTCGCACTTGCTGACCGCGGCGGCGCGGCCGTACAGCTTGCCGTCGGCCACTTCGCCGCCGTAGGGGTCGTGCGTCCAGCCCTCGCCGGGCGGGACGACGTCGCCGTGTGCATTGAGCGCCACGACGCGCCCGGGTCCGTAGCGGCGCTGCACCACGAGGTTGGTGATCGACTGCAGGCCGTGCGCTCGCACTGCATCGGCCGGCACCTCGTGCTTGCCGGCGACGAAGCCGAAGGCCTGCAGCAGCTCGGCGGTGCGCAGCGCATGCGGCGTGTTGTTGCCCGGCGGCGTATCGGTGGGCACGCGCACCAGTTCCTGGAGGAACCTGACCTGTTGGTCGAAGTGCGCGTCGACCCAGGCGTCGAGTGTCGGGTAGGGGCTGGCAGTCGTCATGGCGTCTCGGTGGCAAGGTTGTCGAGCAGGTTCTGGAAGGCACGCACGCACAGCTCGGTGTCGTGGTTGGTGATGCTCTCCAGCGGGTTGTGGCTGATGCCGGCGTTCAGGCCGCGCTGGAACAGCATGGCCTGCGGCATCCGCTCGTGCAGCTTCATCGCATCGTGGCCGGCGCCGCTGGGCATGTGGAACAGCGGCAGGCCCAGGGCCTGGACCGCGCACTCCCAGCGCCGCATCCAGGCCGGGTCGCTGGGCGCGGCCGCCGCGCGCACGGTTTCCTCGAGCTTGAAGTGCAGGCTGCGCTGTTCGCAGATGCGAGCCAGTTCGGCGCGCACGTCGGCGATGCAGGCGTCGCGCACCTCGTTGGTCGTGGCGCGGATGTCCAGGCTGAACTTGCAGCGCCCGGGCACCACGTTGATCGAACCGTTGGGCACTTCCAGCATGCCCATCGTCGCCACCAGGTCGGGCACGGCGCCGGCGCGCGTCTCGACGAACAGCGCCAGTTCGGCCACCGCGCAGGCGGCGTCCCGGCGCCGGTCCATCGGCGTCGTGCCGGCGTGGCTGGCCATGCCGACGATCTCGCCCAGGAAGCGCGCGTTGCCGTTGATCGAGGTGACGATGCCCAGCGGCAGGTCCAGCTCGTTGAGCACCGGGCCCTGCTCGATGTGCACCTCGACGAAGCCCAGGTACTTCGCCGGGTCGCGCTGCAGCTTCGGGATATCGGCGATGCACAGGCCGGCATGTTCCATCGCCTGGCGCATGCTGATGCCGTCGGCGTCCTTCTGCTCCAGCCAGGCCGGGTCGAAATGCCCGGTCAGCGCGCCCGAGCCCAGGAAGACCGCCTTGTAGCGCTGGCCCTCCTCTTCGGCGAAGCCGACCACCTCGAAACCGAAAGGCAGCCGCCGGCCGGCGCGGTGCAACTCGCGCACGCAGGCCATGGGCACGAAGATGCCCAGACGCCCGTCGTACTTGCCGCCGCTGCGCACGGTGTCGTAGTGGCTGCCGGTGAGCAGCCTCTTCGCATTTCCGGCGCCGCGGTCGCTGCCGTGATAGACGCCGACCACGTTGCCGACGGCGTCGATCTCCACCTCGTCGAAGCCGCAGTCGGAGCGCATCCAGTGCGCCAGCCGCTGCGCGCAGGCGCGGTGCGCGTCGGTCAGGTAGGTGACGGTGAGCTCGCCGCGCTCGGCATAACCCGGGTCGCTGTGCGCGCTGAGCTTCTCGGCCCAGTCCCACACCAGGTTGCCGAGTTCGGGCGACTCGCCGAACTTGTCGGCCAGCCGGATCTCGGCGATGCGGTGGATGTTGCGCAAGGCCTCGGCGCGCTCGTAGTCGGGGTGGTGGTCGAGCCGGCGCGCGAAGGTGGCGATGATCTCGGCCTTGCTCAGTCCCGTGCCGCGCGGCCCGCGTACCGCCAGGATGAAGGGGAAGCCGAACTTGGCGTTGTAGTCGGCGTTCAGCCGCTGGATCGTCGCCAACTCTTCCGGCGTGCAGTCGGTGAGCCCGGCCTTGCCTTGTTCGTTGGTCGATTCGGCGGTCAGCGTCTTGCTCAGCATGGCCTTGCCGGCGAGTTCGGGGTGGGCGCGGATCAGCTTCAGCTGCGCCCGTTCGCCGGCGTCGCGCACGGCCTGGACCAGCGCCAGCTTCAATGCGGCCAGACTGGGGAAAGGCCGCTTCGCCCAGGCCGCTTCGGCGACCCAGGGTGAATGTTCGTAGGTGCCGTCGAGCAGGGCCGTGAATTCGGCTTGCGAGGTGGCGTTCAGCTGTTCGAGCGTGATCGTCATTTCAGTTCCAGACAAAGGCGGTTCGGGCATCGAAGGGGTGCGTGGCCTTCCAGTGGCGTGCGATGTCGATGCGCCGGGCGATCCACACTCGGTCGTGCCGCTGCACGTGGTCCAGGAAGCGCTGCAGCGCGCCGATGCGCCCCGGGCGGCCGAGCAACCGGCAGTGCATGCCGATGCTCATCATCGACGGCCGCTCGTCGCCTTCGGCGTAATGGGCGTCGAAGGCGTCGCGCAGGTACTCGAAGAACTCGCCGCCGTGGCTGAAGCCCTGCGGCAGCGCGAAGCGCATGTCGTTGCAGTCGAGTGTGTAGGGCACTACCAGGTGCGGCGCGAGCGAGCCGTCGCTTTTCCTCACCTGCAGCCAGAACGGCAGGTCGTCGCCGTAGTAGTCGCTGTCGTATTCGAAGCCGCCGTGCTCGGCGACGAGGCGGCGCGTATTCGGGCTGTCGCGGCCGGTGTACCAGCCCAGGCCATGAACATCGTCTTCGCCGGACCGGGGCGGCCCCGTCAGCTTCTGGATCGCCTGTAGGCCCCGCACCATGTGCTCGCGTTCAATGGCCTCGTCCACGCCCTGGTAATGGATCCAGCGCCAGCCGTGGCAGGCAATCTCGTGGCCGAGTTCGACGAAGGCGGCGGTCACATCGGGGCAGCGCTCGAGCGCCATGCCGACACCGAAGACGGTGAGCGGCAGGCCGCGGCGCTCGAACTCGCGCAGGATGCGCCAGACGCCGACGCGCGCGCCGTATTCGTAGATGCCCTCCATGCTGAGGTGGCGCGCCGGGTAGGCCGCGGGGTTGGACATCTCCGACAGGAACTGCTCGCTGCCGGCGTCCCCGTGCAGCACCGAGTTCTCGCCGCCTTCTTCGTAGTTCAGCACGAACTGCAGCGCGACGCGGGCCTGGCCGGGCCAGCGCGGCTGCGGCGGGTTGCGGCCGTAGCCGGCCAGGTCGCGCGGGTAAGTCGGGTACAGGGAGTGGGTCATCGGGGTCAGGTCTTCAGGCCGGCTGCAGCACGCTGGCCAGGTCGGCGGCGCGCGGATTCAGCCGCAGGTTGCGTTCGACGTTGCCGAGGTGCGATTCGAGCAGCCGCACGGCGGCGCGCACGTCGCGCTTCTCGAGCGCGTCGACGATCGCCACGTGCTCGGCCTGCGAGTGTTCGGCCGAATGCGAGGACTGGTACATCAGCGCGATCAGCGAACTGCGCGTCAGCAGGTCTTCCAGCAGGTCGGCCAGCACCTGGTTGCCGAGCATGCGCGCCAGCACGACATGGAAGTCGGCCAGCAGCCGCGTGCGGCCGGAGACGTCGGTGCGCGCCACCGCCTGCGCCTCGGCCGCCAGGTGCGCACGCAGCTCGGCGATCTGCGCATCCGTGACCTGCGCGCAAAGCTGCTTCACCATCGCCGCCTCGAGCATCGCGCGCACCTCGAAGACCTCGCGCGCCTCCTGCGGACCGGGCTTGGCGACGAAGGCACCGCGCGCCGGCTCCAGCGTCACCAGGCGGTCGCGGCTGAGCTGGTTCAGCGCCTGGCGCACGAGGGTGCGCGAGACGCCGAAGATGTCGGCGATCTGCTGCTCGGCCAGCTTGGTGCCGGGCATCAGCCGGCGCTCGACGATCGCGCCGGTGATCGAATCGACGATGCGCCGCGTCGCGCCGCTGCCGGCATCGGCGGCGGCCGCGCTGCGCGCCTTCGTGCGCGCGGCGGTGGTGGAGTTGGGGGCGGGGCGGGGCATGTCTCGAGGTTCTGGGACTTGCGCTGTATCCTGAAGTGTATACACTTTACCAGGTCACGCAAGCGATTTTGCCCTCCACCGCGGGGCCGATCCCCCGCCACCCACCAAGGATGCCCCGATGGGAAAACTCACGACCCACGTGCTCGACACGATGAACGGCTGCCCGGCCGCCGGCATGGCGCTGAGCCTTTACCGCATGGACGGCGCGGCGCCGCAGTTGCTCAAGCAGCTCGAGCTCAACGACGACGGCCGCGCCGACCAGCCGCTGCTCGCCGATGCCGCGCTGCTGCCCGGGCGCTACCGGCTGGTATTCGGCGTGCTGACCTACTTCCGCGGCCGCGGCGTGGCCCTGCCCGAGCCGGCCTTCCTGGACGAGGTGCCGCTGGACTTCGGCATCGCCGACACCGCGCTGCACTACCACGTGCCGCTGCTGGTGTCGCCCTGGAGCTACGCCACCTACCGCGGCAGCTGATCGCCGCCGGCACGGGCATGGCGCCGGCGGCGCGGCGGCTGCAGCCGCACCGCCGAGTGAACACCGATTCGGGTTATCCCGGGATTCACCAGCGATCAAACTGTATACACTTTTGCGTACACGTCGCAGCGGCGCAGTCCGGTCCTCGAGCTTCGAACCCGGTCCTGGTGCGCGACGCAACACAGTCGGCTCAGAGCGCCCGCAGTGGTGAGCCCACAGGAGTGATGAATGGACAGCTATCTCCTCGACTGGGTCAACCTGCTGCTGCGCTGGACCCACGTCATCACCGCCATCGCCTGGATCGGCTCGTCGTTCTATTTCGTGCTGCTCGACAACAGCCTGAGCAAGCCGCAGGAAAAGGAGCTGAAGGACAAGGGCGTCGACGGCGAGATGTGGGCCGTGCACGGCGGCGGCTTCTACCACTCCAACAAATACATGGTCGCGCCGCGCTGGAAACCGCTGCCCGAGAACCTGCACTGGAGCTACTGGGAGAGCTACAGCACCTGGCTCACCGGCTTTGCCCTCTTCACGGTGCTGTACCTGTTCAACGCCGGCAGCTTCCTCATCGACAAGAGCGTGCACGACTGGTCACCCGGCGCGGCGATCGGCGCGTCGCTGGGCTTCCTGGTCGCCTTCTGGCTCATCTACGACGCCATCTGCCGCACGCTGGGCCAGAGGAAGAACGGCGACCTGGTCGTCGGCGCACTCGTCTTCGTCTTCGTGATCTTCGCCTCGTGGCTGGCCTGTCAGCTGTTCGCCGGGCGCGCGGCCTTCCTGCTGGTCGGCGCGATGCTGGCCACGGCGATGAGCGCCAACGTCTTCTTCTGGATCATCCCAGGCCAGCGCAAGGTCGTCGCCGACCTGCGCGCCGGGCGCAGCCCCGACCCGGTGCACGGCCAGCGCGGCAAGCAGCGCAGCGTGCACAACACCTACTTCACGCTGCCGGTGATCGTGGCCATGTTGTCCAACCACTACGGCTGGCTGTACAGCGGGCCGAACAACTGGCTGGTGCTGGTGCTGCTGATGCTGGCCGGCGCGCTGATCCGCCACAGCTTCGTGGCGCGCCACAAGGCGCATGTGCTGGGCCAGCGCGCACCCTGGGAGCACGCCGTCGTCGGCACGCTGGTGCTGCTGGCGATGGTGTTCTGGCTGGCGCCCAAGCCGCCCAGCGCCGAGCAGCTGGCCGCGGCCAAGGCCGCGGCCGCCAGGCCCGCCGGCTATGCCGAGGTCAGTGCCGTGGTCGAGCAGCGCTGCGCGCTTTGCCACGGCGCCGCCGTGCAGCAGAAGAACGTCGCGCTGCACACGCCGGAACTGCTGAAGCAGCACGCGCAGGCCGTCTACCAGCAGGCCAGCGTGCTCAAGCTGATGCCGCTGAACAACGCCACGCAGATCACCGACGGCGAACGTGAACTGATCAAGCGCTGGTACGAAGCCGGCGCCCCCGTGAACTGAGCTCGTCCGACAACGACCCCACCCCCGAGGAGACACCCCTTGAACACCGCCACCGCAACCGCGCCCCCGGGCGTGCACCCCGTCGACGAAAAGCTCCCGCTCGGCCGCGTCACCGCGCTCGGCCTGCAGCATGTGCTGGTGATGTACGCCGGCGCCATCGCCGTGCCGCTGATCGTCGGCCGCGCACTGAAGCTCAGCCCCGAACAGGTGGCGATGCTGATCAGCGCCGACCTCTTCGCCTGCGGCCTGGTGACGCTGATCCAGTCGCTGGGTTTCACGAAATATTTCGGCATCAAGCTGCCGGTGATGATGGGCGTGACCTTCGCCGCGGTCGGCCCGATGGTGGCGATGGCCAATGCCCAGAGTGGCGTCGAAGGTGCACGCGCGATCTTCGGCGCCATCATCGGCGCCGGCGTCATCAGCATGCTGATCGCGCCGCTGATGAGCCGCATGCTGCGCTTCTTTCCGCCGGTGGTCACCGGCACCATCATCGCCATCATCGGCATCAGCCTGATGCGCGTGGGCGTGGGCTGGGCCATGGGCGGGCCGGCCTTCATGGCGCAGAACGTCGACGTGCCGAAACTGGTCGAGATGACGAATCTCATCGAACCCGCCCTGACCGCCCCGGTGGCACCCGGAGCGGCAGCGCCGGTGGTCAAGCTGCCCGGCCCGATCCCGATGACCGACAACCCCGCCTACGCGGCACTGGACAACATGGCGGTGGCGGCGGCGGTGCTGGTCTTCATCCTGCTGCTGGTGAAATACACCAAGGGCTTCCTGGCCAATATCTCGGTGCTGCTGGGCATCGTGGCCGGCTGCATCCTGGCTGCGGCGCTGGGCAAGATGCATTTCGACAAGGTCGGCAAGGCCCACTGGTTCGACGTCGTCACGCCGTTCGCGTTCGGCATGCCGACCTTCGACCCGGTGATGGTGCTGACCATGACGCTGGTGATGATCGTGGTGATGATCGAATCCACCGGCATGTTCCTGGCCCTGTCGGACATCACCGGCAAGAAGATCGGCCAGAAGGAACTCGCCGCCGGCCTGCGCACCGACGGCCTGGGCACCGTGATCGGCGGCGTCTTCAACACCTTCCCCTACACCAGCTTCAGCCAGAACGTGGGCCTGGTCGGCGTGACCGGCGTGCGCAGCCGCTACGTCTGCGTGGCCGGCGGCATCATCATGCTGGTGCTGGGCATGCTGCCCAAGATGGCGGCCTTCGTCGAATCGATCCCGGTGTTCGTGCTCGGCGGCGCGGGCCTGGTGATGTTCGGCATGGTGGCGGCCACCGGCATCCGCATCCTGTCGACGGTGGACTACAAGAACAACCGCAACAACCTCTACATCGTGGCGCTGTCGATCGGCTTCGGCCTCATCCCGCTGGTGGCGCCGCGCTGGACGCAGCACATGGCGCACAGCCTGCACCCGCTGCTGGAGTCGGGCATCCTGCTCACCGCGGTGGCGGCGGTGGCGCTGAATATCTTCTTCAACGGCGCGCGCGCCGACGAGGGTGCGGCGATCGAGGCAGCGAAGGCCGCCGAGGCCCACTGAACCCCCATTCGCAGGAGATCATCTGATGCCTACGATCCGCGTCGAACTCTTCGCCGGGCGCACGCTCGAACAGAAGCGCGCGCTGGCGCAGGCGCTCACCGAGGCCACGGTGCGCACGCTGGGCGGCTCGGCCGACGCGGTGGACGTGATCTTCTGCGACGTGCAGCGTCACGACTGGGCCACGGGCGGCCAGCTCTGGGCCGACAAGGCGGCGGCGCCGAAGCCGGCGTAGCGGCGGCGACCGTCCCCGGCCGGTCGTCACCGCCTCGTCGCTGCGCCGCGTGCGGCTGATCGCGGCAACGTGCGGCGCGCCGGCGTCCGGTGGCGGGGTGGCTGCACCCGCGCGGGCTGTGTTCTTGCACGGGCTCGCGCTGGGGGGGATGGCTACCTTCACCATTGCCGGGTCCCGGCCCGGCCCCCCCCCCGCCCCCGGGCCCCCCCCCGCCAGGCCCCCCCCCCCCAACCCCCCCCCGCCCCCCCCCCCCCCCCCCCCCCCCCCGGCCCGGCCCCCCCAGGGCGAGAAGGCCGCCCCCCCCCCCCCCCCCCCCCCCCCCCCCCCCCCCCCCCCCCCCCGGGGGGCGGGGCACCCCGCCCGGCCGGCCCGGGGCGCGGGGGGGGGGCCCGCGGCCGCGGGCCCCGCCCCCCCCCCCCCCCCGGGCGGGCGGGCCCCCGCGCGGGCCCCGCCCCCCCCCGCGGGGGGGGCCCCCTGACGCGGACCGCAGGGTGAAGGTCAGCCCCAGCCCCAAGCAATCGAGCCGAAAGAACGGAACCCTGCCGCCAGCAGGCGACGGCGATGCTGCGGCGTCCGCGAATGCCGCAGAATGCGCGCATGGGCACACGCAAGTGCCGGCCACCACCATCAAGGAGACCTTATGAACGGCCAGATGATGCAGCAGCCGCTGCTGATTTCCTCCCTGCTCGTGCACGCCGAGCGCCACCACGGCGAACGCGAGATCGTCTCGCGCCGCGTCGAAGGCGATATCCACCGATACACCTACAAGGACCTGGCCACACGCTCCCGCCGCCTGGCCAAGGCACTGGCCGCCCTGGGCGTGAAGGCCCCCGACCGCGTGGCCACGCTGGCCTGGAACGGCTATCGCCACATGGAGCTGTACTACGCGGTCAGCGGCAGCGGCGCCGTGCTGCACACCGTCAACCCGCGCCTGCACCCGGACCAGATCGTCTATATCGCCGACCACGCCGAAGACCAGGTGCTGTTCTTCGACCTCACCTTCCTGCCGCTGATCCAGGCCGTGGCGAACCGGACGAAGACGGTCAAGGCCTTCGTCGCGATGACCGACCGCGCGCACATGCCGGCGGCCGACGTGGCGGCCAGGATCCCCCACCTGCTGTGCTACGAGGAACTGCTCGAAGCCCAGGACGACCGCTACGCCTGGCCCGAATTCGACGAGAACACCGCCAGCTCGCTGTGCTACACCAGCGGCACCACCGGCAACCCCAAGGGCGTGCTCTACAGCCACCGCTCCACGGTGCTGCACACCTACGCCGCGGCGATGCCCGACGCGCTGAACTGCTCGGCCCGCGACAGCATCCTGCCGGTGGTGCCCATGTTCCACGTCAACGCCTGGAGCCTGCCCTACGTGGGCTGCATGACCGGCGCCAAGCTCGTCTACCCCGGCGCCGGGCTCGACGGCAAGTCGCTCTACGAACTGTTCGAGAGCGAAGGCGTCACGGTCTCGGCCGGCGTGCCCACGGTGTGGCAGGGGCTGCTGGCCTACGTCGAGGCCAACGACTTGAAATTCAGCACCATGAAGCGCACCGTGATCGGCGGCTCGGCCTGCCCGCCGGCCATGATCCACGCCTTCGGCGAGAAGTTCGGCGTGCACGTGCTGCACGCCTGGGGCATGACCGAGATGAGCCCGCTGGGCACGGCCTGCACCTTCAAGCCCAAGCACCTGGCCTTGTCGCAGGAAGAGCGCTACGCGGTGATGGCCAAGCAGGGCCGCGCGATCTACGGCGTGGACATGAAGATCGTCGACCCCAACGGCAAGGAACTGCCCTGGGGCAGCGAGACCTCGGGCGACCTGTACGTGCGGGGCCCCTGGATCATCTCGCGCTATTTCAAGGAAGAAGGGGGCGACCCGCTGATCAAGGACGAGGCCGGCCACGGCTGGTTCCCCACCGGCGACGTGGCGAAGATCGACGCCGATGGCTACATGCAGATCACCGACCGCAGCAAGGACGTGATCAAGAGCGGCGGCGAGTGGATCGGCTCGATCGACCTGGAAAATATCGCCATGGCGCACCCGGCGGTGGCCATGGCGGCGTGCATTGCCGCGCCGCACCCGAAGTGGGACGAACGCCCGCTGCTGGTGGTGATGAAGAAGCCCGGCGCCGAACTCACCAAGGAAGAACTGCTGGCCTTCTACGAAGGCAAGATCGCCAAGTGGTGGACGCCCGACGACGTGGTCTTCGTCGACGCCATTCCGCTGGGCGCCACCGGCAAGATGCAGAAGAACAAGCTGCGCGAGGCGCTGAAGGACTACAAGCTGCCGACGGCCTGAAGCCGAAACGGGTGCAGCCGCCCTCGGTGCGGCTGGCAGCAACTGCCCCTGCGCGGTTGCGGGCCCGCCTTCGACATCGTGACCCGCAAGATGGCTGAACCCGAAGACGACGATGCCGCGCTGGTCCAGCGCTGCCTGGACGGCCAGGCCGCAGCCTGGCGCACGCTGGTGCGGCGTTACCAGCGCCTGGTGCACACGGTGGCACGTCGCGCCGGCCTGGACGATGGCAGTGTTGCCGATGTCTTCCAGACTGTCTTCGAAAGGCTGCACCGTCACCTTCCCGGCATGCGCCAGCCGGAGCGCCTGCACGCCTGGATCGTGACCACGGCCAAGCGCGAATCGCTGGCCTTGCTGCAACGCGGCCGGCGCGAGGTGTCCTTCGAGGCCTTGCGTGGCGACAGCGGTGACGACGGCGATGCCGGCCCGGCCTGGGACCCCCCGGCCGACGACCCGCTGCCCGAGGCGCTGTTGTCGGACCTGCAGCAACTGCACCGCCTGCGCGCCGCCCTCGACCGGCTCGACGGCCGTTGCCGCGACCTGCTCAGGCTGGTGTTCGAGGACCACGACGAGCAGCTCCCCTACGCCGGGATCGCGCAACGGCTGGGCGTGCCGGTCGGCAGCCTGGGACCGACGCGGGCACGCTGCCTGCAGAAGCTGCGCAAGCTGTGCGAGGAGCGCCCGTGAATCCGCGCCTGCTGCAAAAACTTGTACGAGGATGTATCTGGCGCGGCGCCTGCCGCTCCGTCGATAGGCACGGCACGTCACGCCGGCCTGGAACGAGACGATGAGCCCCACCTTTCCCCCACCCGATGACGAAGGCCTGCTGGCCGCCGGCCGCCGCGCCCTGCGCGAGCTGACCGATGCGCCGGAATGGATGATTCTTCGTGCCGAGGCGCTGGGCGTGCCACGGGTTCAGCGTGCGCCTTCGCTGTTCAAGCGCGTGCAGGCGCTGCTCAGCGTGGACAGCTGGGCCGGCGCCATGCCCGCATTGCGCGGCGTCGCAGGGACTCGGCAGATGCTGTTCAGCGCCGCCGAGCACGACCTGGACCTGCGCGTGCTGCCGCTGGAAGCGGGCTGGGCGCTCGAGGGCCAGGTGCTCGGCCCGGACGAGGCCGTGCAGGTGCAGGTCACGCGCCCCGATGGCCAGGCACTGCCGCCGCAGCCGCTGGACGAACTCGGCGGCTTCCGCATCGAAGGCTTGGCCGCCGGCCGCTACAGGCTCGAACTGCAGTTCGCCGACACGGTGGTCGAACTGCCGCCGCTGGACATCGGCACCGCCGCCACCGATGCCTGACCCGCGCGCCGCGGCACGGGCGCTCAAGGAACGCTGCTACGCCGCCTGGCACAGCGAACCCGCCGAGGCGGCCCGCTGCGCGAACCAGCTGGCAGGCCTGGCGGCGGACCATGCCGGCACGCCGCCCGCCGCGGAACTGGCAGCTCTGGCGGCATGGACCGCTGCCATCGCCGACCTGGCCGGCGGCCGACTGTCCATGGCGGTGGAGCGGCTGGACAAGGCCAGCGCCGCCTTCCAGGCCCTGGGCCTGGCCGCCGATGCCGCGCAAGCCCAGGTGCCCAAGCTCATGGGCCTGGCGCTGCTCGGCCGGTTCGACGAGGCGCTGGACTGTGCCGAACGCACCCGGGCGGCATTGCTGGCGCTGGGCGACCGTGCGTCGGCCGCCAAGGTGGTGCTCAACACCGGCAGCCTTTGCATGCAGCAGGACCGCTACCACGAGGCCGCACGCCACTACCGCGAGGCGGCGGTGCTGTTCTCGCGCATCGGCGACCGCGAACACTCGGTGCTCGCCGACGTGGGCCGCGCCGACGCCTGCAGCTACCTGGGCGACGCCGACGAAGCCGCGGCTCTGTACCGGCGCGCCGTACGGCGGGCGCAGGCGCACCGGCTGCCGGTCATTGCATCGGCCGCCGCGCAGGCGCAGGCCGAACTGGACCTGGCGCGCGGCCGCTACCGCGAGGCGCTTGCCGGGCTGGAGGCCGCGTCACGTGACTTCGCTCGCCTGGGCCTGCCGCTGCTGCGCGTGGAGGCCGAGAAGGCGCTGGCCGACGCCTACCTGGAACTGCGGCTGCTGCCCGAAGCCGACGCCCTGTATGCCGCCGTGGCCATGGCGCTGGACGACGGCGCGGCGACCAAGCCCTGGGTCGGCCTGCAGCGCGCGCGCGTGGCCGCGGCCCGGGGCGAACTCGGGCCGGCTCTGGCCGCGCTGGACACTGCGGCTCGGCTGTTCGACGCTGGCGGCAATGCGGTCGGCCGCGCCGCGGTCGCGCTGGCCCGCGCCGAGTTGCAGCTGGCCCGCGGCGACACGGCAGCCGCCCTGGCGGCGGCGCGGGCGGCGCACGAGGCCACCTTGTCGCTGGGGCTGCCGGCCGCCGCCGCCACCCTGGCGCTGGCGGCAGCCGAAGTCGCCCGCCGCGACCCGGCGGCCGCAGCGCGGCTCGACGCCTTGCTCGCCGATGACGCCACGCCGCCGCCCCTGCTGGAGCGCGCCTGGCTGCTGCGCGGCCGCGCCCACCTGGCCGGCGGCCGGCGCACGGCCGCGCGCGAGGCCTTTGCCCAGGCCGCGGCGATGGCCGAATCAGGCCGCGCCACGCTGCCGGGTGACGATCTGCAGCGCGGCTACCTGGACCGCCACGCCGCAGTCTACGAAGAACTGCTGCAGATGGCACTGGAGGACCATGCGGCCCATCCGGGCGAACCGGCGGCCTGGGTGGCGCTGCAGGCGCTGGAGCAGCTGCGGGCACGCACGCTGCGCGACCGCCTCGGGCCCGCGGCCGACCCGGCCGCCACGCGCACGCGCGGTGGGCCAGCCGAGGACTTGGCCGGCTCCGCAGCTGAGAGCGCGGCCGAGCGCGCCGCGCGCGAACGGCTGGACTGGCTGTACCGGCGCCTGAACCGCTTCCTGCACGATGAAGCCGGTGACGACGCGCCTGCGGCACTGGGGGAGGAACGTCGAGCCCTCGAACAGGCCTGGCTCGAACGCGCCCGACGCTCGCGGCTGGCGGCTGGCGGCCAGGCCGCCCAGACCCCGCGGCGGCAAGGTGGTGCAGGGTTCGACCCCCAGGCCCTGGCGCGCGCGCTGGGTGCAGACACGGGCCTGGTCGCCTACGGCGTCCTGCACGACGAGGTCTTCGCCTTCACGGCGTACCGCGGGCGTGTCGCGCTGCATCGCGGCCTGGCCCGTGCACCGGCCGTGCGCGAGCGGCTGCGTCAGCTGCGCACGCAACTGGCGACGCTGCGGCTCGGCCCCGCGGCGCTGCGGCGCCACGCCACCCAGCTGGCCGAGCGCACGCGCCACGCGCTGCAGCAGCTGCACGGGCAGCTGTGGCGCCCGCTGACCGAAGCGCTGGGTGACGCACAGGCGGTGCTGGTGGTGCCGGGCGCACTGCTGTCACCCCTGCCCTTTGCCGCGCTGTGGGACGGCCAGGCCCATCTCGTGGAGCGCCTGCGGCTGGGGCTGCTGCCCAGTGTCGACGCGGTTCTGCAGACCCGTGCCTGCGCCGCCCCCGGCGCGGTGGTGGTGGTGGCCGACAGCCTGCGCCTGCCGGGTGCGGCAGTCGAGTTGGCAGCGCTGCGCCGCAGTTGGCCGCAGGCGCGGGTGCACGACGGGGCGACGGCCACGCGCGAGGCGCTGCGCCGCGAGGCGCCGAC
The DNA here is from genome assembly GCA_016709385.1 of Candidatus Rubrivivax defluviihabitans. Classification (GTDB taxonomy): domain Bacteria; phylum Pseudomonadota; class Gammaproteobacteria; order Burkholderiales; family Burkholderiaceae_C; genus Rubrivivax; species Rubrivivax defluviihabitans. The sequence continues at coordinate 53,061 of JADJMW010000025.1, read as the reverse complement.
CGCGGGCCTGCTGCACCTGGCCTGCCACGGCGAATTCCGCGCCGACAGCCCGGCGTTTTCCATGCTGCACCTGCACGACGGCGCCCTCACGGCGCTGGAGGCCGAAAGCCTGGCGCTGGCCGGGCCACTGGTGGTGATGAGCGCCTGCGAGTCGGCGCTGGCCGACGCTGCGCGCGGTGACGAGTCCATCGGCCTCGTGCGGTCCTTCCTGGTGGCCGGTGCGAGCCGCGTGCTCGGTGGCCTGTGGGCCATCGACGACGAGGCCACCGCGCGGTGGATGGCCGCATTCCACGGCGAACTGGCGCAAGGTCGACCGCCGGCGCAGGCGCTGGCCCAGGTGCAGCGGCGCTTCATCGCCGAAGGTGCCCATCCCTTCCACTGGGCACCCTTCGTGCTGCACGGCGGTGCCTGAAACCCCCGCATCCAGTGAGGCCGGATGTATCTCGCACCGCCACGGGCGCTCTGTACGATCCGTTTGCTTCTCGAGACGCCCCGAAATGAGACACCTTCAGAAATCCAGCTCCGCAGCGTGGGTCCGCACGCGCATCGCCCTGGCCGCCGCCTCGGCCGGCCTGCTGCTCGCCGGCGCCGCCAGCGTGCAGGCGGCAGACAGCGGCCTGCCGCAGCAGATCGTGGTGCAGTTGCGCGGCAGCGACAGCCTGCCCGGCGTGCTTTCCTCGTACGGCCTGACGCTGTCGCGACAGCTCGGTCCGCGACCGTTCTACCTGCTGCGTACCGTCGCCGCCGACGACCTGGCGGCCAAGATCGCCGCCCTCAACGCCGACGCGCGCGTGGCCTTCGCCGAACCCAACCTGCGCTTGCGCGACCCCGAGGCACGCAAGCGCAGCGTGTGGGCCATCGGCCGCCAGTCCGACTATCTGGACCAGTGGGCACCCCAGCAACTGGGGCTCGCCGCCGCCCATGCCGTGAGCGACGGCAGCGGCGTCACGGTGGCCGTCATCGATACCGGCGTGGACTTCAACCACCCGGCGCTGGCCGGCCGCCTGCGGCCCGGCCACGACTACGTGGGCAACGACACCGATGCGTCCGAGGAAGGCAGCACGGCCGATGCGGCCTATGGCCACGGCACCCATGTGGCCGGCCTCGTGGCACTGGCGGCACCGGGCGCGCAGATCCTGCCGCTGCGCGTGCTCGACGCGCAGGGGCGCGGCAACATCTGGAACGTGGCCGCGGCGCTGCTCCACGCCGCCGACCCCGACGGCAACCCGGCCACGGCCGACCATGCGCAGGTCATCAACCTGAGCCTGGGCACCACGACGCCGACGAAGCTGCTCGACAAGGTCGTGGAGCTGGTGACCTGCAGCGACGACGATGACGGCGAAGACGACGACGACTACAGCGACCCCGGCTTCAATCGCGACCGCGAACGCTGCGACCTGCACCACGGCTCGGTGGTGACGGCTGCCGCCGGCAACGGCGGCAATGCGCGCGAGCTGCAATACCCGGCCGCGGAACGCGCCGAGGGCGCCCTCTCGGTGGCGGCCAGCACCGCTGCTTCGCGCGTGGCGAGCTTCTCCAACCGCGGGCCCTGGGTCATGATCGCCGCCCCGGGCGAGGGCCTCACCAGCACCGTGCCCGGGGGTGGCTACGCCGTGTGGAGCGGCACCTCGATGGCGGCACCGCTGGCCGCGGGCATCGCCGCACTGCTGCGCGCACAGCAGCCCGACTGGAAACCGGTGGACGTGACCCAGCGCATGCAGGACCGCAGCGCCAGGCTTTGCGGCAGCGGGCTGCGGCGCGTGGACGCGCGCGGCTCGCTCGACGATGAAGTGCCGCCGCCCACCGCCTGCCCCTGACCATCGGCCTTCAGGCGCCGCCAATGCCGCCCCGGCACTGACGAGCGCGCTGGCGCCCGGGGGGCTATGGATCGAGGGGCCGGTGCAACCGGATCAGAGCCTCCGCGCCCACCATTCGTCGCCGAACTGCCCTTGCAGCCAGGCGACGAAACCGCTCACCTTCGTGGGCACCAGGCGCGGCGAAGGGTAGACGGCGTGGATCTCCTGCGCCGGCAGCGTCCAGCGTTCCAGCAGCGGCAGCACGGCGCCGCCCTTCACCGAGTCGTGCGCCACGTACCAGGGCAGGAGGGCCAGGCCCATGCCGGCGCGCGCCGCGGCCAGCAGCGCCGACAGGTTGTTGCTGCGCAGCGGGCCCTTCACCGGCACCGAGACGCTGTGGCCGTCGGCGCCGCTGAAGTGCCAGCGCTCGTCGCCCTGCACCGTGCTGTAGACCAAGGCGGCATGGGCAGCCAGTTCCCCGGGCTGCTTCGGCGTGCCGTGCTCGGCCAGGTAAGCCTTCGCGCCCACCAGGACCCAGGGGTTCAACCCCAGGAAGCGCGCGCCCAGTGAGGAATCGGCCAGCCGGCCCATGCGGATGGCGAGGTCCACGCCCTGCTCGACCAGGTTCACGTAGCGGTCCTCGAAACTCAGGTCGACCTGCAGGCCCGGGTGCTGCTGCATGAAGCGCAGCACCAGCGGCGTGAGCACGCGGCGGCCGAAGGCCACCGACGAACTGATGCGCAGGCTGCCCTGCACACGCGACTGCATCAGCGCCACCAGGTTGTCGGCCTCGTCGAGCTCGCGCGCGATCAGCTTGCACTTGTCGTAGTACGCCGAGCCCGCCTCGGTGGGCGTGACGCCGCGTGTGCTGCGGTGGAACAGCCGCGCGCCCAGCCGCGCCTCCAGCGCCGCCACGTGCTTGGTGGCGGTGGGCTGGGTGATGCCGAGATCGACGCTGGCACGGCTGAAGCTGCCGGTCTCGACGACGCGGATGAAGAGGCGGATGCCGGCGACGGTGTCCATGGGGGGGCGAGCGTGTGGGCGGGTGCAGCAGGTGCTGGGGCAGACGCCGAACTCCGCGTCAGAGACGGCTCGCTCCCGGCAGCGGATCCACCGCCCGCTCCGCAGGGCACAGCACCAGCGCCCCGCGTGCACTGGCGTGGTAGTCCATCTCGCCGTCCGGCCCGCGCAGGCGCACCCGGTAGCCGGGCACCAGCGCCTGCGTGTACATCATGCCCGGCTGCGGACAGCCCAGGCTGCCGTCGGACCAGGTCACGCTCTCGGCGCTGATCAAAAGCAACGATTCGGCGCCCACGCCGGTGCGGCGGGCGGCATCGGCACGCGCCGCCTGCACCACCGCATCCAGCCCGCTGGAGGCCGTGGCCAGCCAGTCGTCCACCGCCCGCTCCAGCATCGGCAGCGGCACCGAGCCCTGGTCGAGCACGACCTGATGGAATTTGCGGATGTCGAAGCGATCGCCCAGCCGGGCTTTGGCGCGGTCGCGCAGTTCCACGATCTTCAGCTGGCCGATCATGTAGGCCAGCGCCTGCCCGGGCCAGGAGATGTAGCGGTCGACTTCGGCAGCCACGAAATCGGCATTCATTCCCGTGCGGTCGACCATGAAGTCGATGGCGCGCTGCCGGCTCCAGCCCATGGCGTGGATGCCCGTGTCCACCGCCAGCCGCGCGGCGCGAAAGGCCTGCCCCTGCAGGTGGCCGAAGCGGCTGTAGGGATCCTGGTACAGGCCCAGGTCGAAACCCAGCGTCTCGGCGTAAAGCGCCCAGCCCTCGTCGTAGACGGTGTAGCCGCTACCGCGGCGGAGTTTGGGCAGTTCGCCCTGTTCCATGGCAAGGGCGATCTGCAGGTGGTGACCGGGCACCGCCTCGTGCGCGACCAGCGTTTCCATGACCCAGATCGGGCGCGTTTTCCAGGCCAGGGCATTGGCGTTGAACCAGCCGGGCTTGCTGCCGTCCAGCGCCGGGCCGTCGTAGAACTCGGCGCGTTCGCTGCCCAAGTGCGCCGGCATCGCGCGCACGCCATAGGGTACCCGCGGCAATTCGGCAAAGAGTTTGGGCAGCTCGGGGTCGATGCGCTTGGCGATGTCGCGGTAGCCGGCCAGCAGGCTTTCCGGGCCGGTGTGGAAGAACTTCGCTTCGGTATTGAGGTGCCGCACGAAGGCCGCGAAATCGCCCTCGAACTTCACCTCCTTGATCACCGCTTCCATCTCGCTGCGCAACCGCTCCAGTTCACGCAGCCCGATGGCGTGGATCTGCGCCGGGCTCATCTCGGTGGTGGTGTTGGAACGCACCTCGTGGGCATAGACCTCGGCCCCGCCCGGGTAGCTGCCGAGCGCGCCGCTGGCTGGCGCAGCCGGCAGGTATTCGTCGGCCACGAAGGCACGCAGCCGGCGCAATGCCGGCAGCACCTGTTCGTCGACGGCCTGGCGGCCGCGTGCCTTGAATGCGTCCTGCTCGGCGGCGGGTATGTCCTTGCCCAGGCGCGTGAACGGCTCGAAGAACGGACTCTGGTCCACCGCGGGCGTCAGCTGGCCGTCGATCTGCGCCAGCACGCGTTCGAGCACCTCGCGCGGCGGCACCCAATTCAGCGACAGGCCCTCGCGCAGCCGCGCCAGTTCCTGGTCGACGCGCCCCGGGTAGGCCGCCATGCGTGCCAGCACCTGCTCCACCTGCGCGCTTGTCTTGACCGGCACGGCGCGCAGCAATTCCGCGAACCCGCTCTGGAAACCGCCCAGCGCGCCCAGGCTCATGCTGCGATAGCCCACGAAGGGTTCGGTGCGCAGACGTTCCTCCAGCCCGTGCACGAAGATGTCCAGCGAGGTGCGGTCGCGCGCCGACAAGCCCTGGCGCGGAATCGCGCGGGCCTGTGCCAGCACCTGGCGCGCGGCGTCGAATTCGGCCGCGATGGCCGCCGGCGACGCGTCGTGCAGGCGGTCGCCCCAGCGGTGGTCGCCGACGAAGGTGGCCCACTCGGGGTAGGTCTGCATGAGGGCTTCCCAGCGTGCGTCGAACAGCGCGTGCAGTTGCCGGGTGGCGACCGCGTCGACGCTGGCCACAGCCCCCGGCGCTTCGGCCGCCCGCACGGCCGGAATGGCGCACACCACCGCCAACAGGCCGGCAACCAGTCCCTTCAGCCAACGCTGACGCATCGAGTTCCCCCTGTTTCGCCGGCCCATGCCGGCGCCGAACGCTAGTGCATTGCACGCGCGCCGGCAAGGCCCGCCATTCCCAGGCGGAATAGCTGATATCGCCCGCAGGCCTCTTCCGCAGCGCGCGCGCCGGTCCGAAGATTCGCCCAGGTCAATCAACCCGGATGGAGACGACAAAATGGCGAAGATGAAGGCTGCGATGGCCGCCGTGCTGGTGATGGAAAAGGAAGGCGTGACGCAGGCCTTCGGCGTGCCGGGTGCGGCGATCAACCCGCTGTACGCGGCGCTGCGCGAGCGCCAGAGCATCGCGCACATCCTGGCGCGGCACGTCGAGGGCGCCTCGCACATGGCCGAGGGCTATACGCGGGCCAAGGCCGGCAATATCGGCGTGTGCATCGGCACCAGCGGCCCGGCCGGCACCGACATGATCACCGGCCTGTATTCGGCCATTGCCGACAGCATTCCCATCCTGTGCATCACCGGCCAGGCGCCGCGGGCGCGGCTGTACAAGGAAGATTTCCAGGCCGTCGATATCGAGAGCATCTCCAAGCCGGTCACCAAGTGGAGCGTCACCGTGCGTGAACCGGCGCTGGTGCCGCGCGCCTTCCAGCAGGCGTTTCACCTGATGCGTTCGGGCCGCCCGGGCCCGGTGCTGATCGACCTGCCGTTCGACGTGCAGATGGCCGAGATCGAGTTCGACATCGACAGCTACGAGCCGCTGCCCGTCTACAAGCCCGCGGCCACGCGCAAGCAGATCGAGAAGGCGCTGGACATGCTGATGGCCGCCGAGAAGCCGCTCATCGTGGCCGGAGGCGGCATCATCAATGCCGATGCGTCGGACCTGCTGGTGGAGTTCGCCGAACTCACCGGCGTGCCCGTGATCCCCACGCTGATGGGCTGGGGCACCATCCCCGACGACCACCCGCTGATGGCCGGCATGGTGGGCCTGCAGACCAGCCACCGCTACGGCAATGCCACCATGCTGGCCAGCGACTTCGTGCTCGGCATCGGCAACCGCTGGGCGAACCGCCACACCGGCAGCACCGAGGTCTACTGCAAGGGCCGCAGCTTCGTGCACGTGGACATCGAGCCGACGCAGATCGGCCGCGTCTTCAACCCCGATCTGGGCATCGTCAGCGACGCCAAGGCGGCGCTGGAACTGTTCGTCCAGGTCGCGCGCGAGCGCCAGGCCGCCGGCACGCTGAAGAACTATGCCGACTGGCAGTTCCGCTGCGCCGAGCGCAAGAAGCTGATGCACCGCAAGACCCATTACACCGAGACGCCGATCAAGCCGCTGCGCGTGTACGAGGAGATGAACAAGGTCTTCCCGCGTGACACCGTCTTCGTGACCACCATCGGCCTGAGCCAGATCGCCGGCGCGCAGTTCCTGCATGTCTACGGCCCGCGCCAGTGGATCAACTGCGGCCAGGCCGGCCCGCTGGGCTGGACGATTCCCGCCGCCCTGGGCGTGGTCGCCGCCGACCCGACGCGCACGGTGGTGGGCCTGTCGGGCGACTACGACTTCCAGTTCCTGATCGAGGAACTGGCCGTGGGCGCGCAGTTCCGCCTGCCCTATGTGCAGGTGCTGGTGAACAACAGCTACCTCGGCCTCATCCGCCAGAGCCAGCGCGGCTTCGAGATGGACTACTGCGTGCAGCTGGCCTTCGAGAACCAGAACGTCGAGGACGCCGACCTCAAGAGTTACGGCGTCGACCACCAGGCCGTGGTGCAGGGTCTGGGCTGCAAGAGCCTGCGCGTGACCGATCCCGAGAAGATCCAGGCCGCGATGGTCGAAGCGCAGGCGCTGGCGCGCAAGTACCGCGTGCCGGTGGTGGTGGAGGTGATCCTCGAGAAGGTGACCAACATCGCGATGGGCACCGAGATCGACAAGATCAACGAGTTCGAGGACATCGACTGCCGCCACCCCGAAGGCCGCCAGGGCCTGGAGATGGCCGGCCTGCTGGAATGACCGGAGAACCTGCCATGCCTAGATTTGCCGCCAACCTGTCGATGCTGTTCACCGAAGTGCCGCTGCTGGAGCGTTTCGAGCGTGCGGCGCGGGCCGGGTTTTCCACGGTGGAGCTGCAGTTTCCCTACGAGGCGCCGGCCGCCGTCATCCGCGACAAGCTGGTGGCCAACCGGCTGAAGATGGTGCTGCACAACCTGCCGGCCGGCGACTGGGCCGGCGGCGACCGCGGCATCGCCTGCGACCCGGCCCGCGTGGCCGAATTCCGCGCCGGCGTGGCGCAGGCGGTGGCCTACGCCACCCTGCTCGGCGTGCCGCAGCTCAACTGCCTGGCCGGCAAGCCGCCAGCGGGGGTGGACGACGCCACCGCGCGCCGCACCTTGGTGGAGAACCTGCGCTTCGCCGCCGCGGCGCTGAAGGCGGCCGGGCTCAAGCTGCTGATCGAGCCCATCAACAATTACGACGTGCCGGGCTTCTGGCTCAACCGCACCGATCTGGCGGTGTCGGTGCTGGACGAGGTGGATGCCGACAATGCCTTCGTGCAATACGACATCTACCACGCGCAGCGCTACGAAGGTGAACTGGCGGCCACGCTGAGCAGACATCTGGCGCGCATCGGCCACGTCCAGGTGGCCGACAACCCGGGGCGCAACGAACCCGGCACCGGCGAGATCAACTACCCGTTCCTGTTCGCCCACCTCGACCGCATCGGCTACAAGGGCTGGATCGGCTGCGAGTACAAGCCCGCCGCCACCACCGAGGCCGGCCTGGGCTGGCTGGAGCAGGCGCGCCGCGTGCTGCGCGCCACCAGCTGAACCAACCCTGAAGGAACGACACCGAAATGACGAACACTCCCCTCAAACTGGGCTTCATCGGCCTGGGCATCATGGGCGCACCGATGGCGGGCCACCTGCGCGCCGCCGGACACGCCCTCTTCGTGGCCACGCGCAGCCAGGTGCCGCAGGCGCTGCTGGATGCCGGAGCGGTGCGCTGCGCGAATGCGCGCGAAGTGGCCGCAGCGGCCGACATCGTCTTCACCATGGTGCCCGACACGCCCGACGTGGAAGCGGTGCTGTTCGGCGAGAACGGCGTCGCGCAGGGCTTGGCCCAGGGCAAGCTGGTCGTCGACATGAGCAGTATTTCGCCCATGGCCACGAAGGAGTTCGCGCAGAAGATCAATGCGCTGGGCTGCGACTATCTCGACGCGCCGGTTTCCGGCGGCGAGGTCGGCGCCAAGGCGGCCAGCCTCACCATCATGGTCGGCGGTTCGGAAGCCGCCTTCGAACGCGCCAAGCCCTTGTTCACGCTCATGGGCAAGAACATCACCCATGTCGGCGCGAACGGCGACGGCCAGACCACCAAGGTAGCCAACCAGATCATCGTGGCGCTGAATATCGCCGCCGTGGCCGAGGCTCTGGTCTTCGCCAGCAAGGCCGGCGCCGACCCGGCCAAGGTGCGGCAGGCGCTGATGGGCGGCTTTGCCTCCAGCCGCATCCTGGAAGTGCACGGCGAACGCATGATCAAGCGCACCTTCAACCCGGGCTTTCGCATCGGGCTGCACCAGAAGGACCTGAACCTGGCGCTGCAAGGCGCCCGTACGCTGGGCGTGAGCCTGCCGCAGACGGCCAATGCCGCACAGCTGATGCAGGCCTGCGCTGGCAACGGCATGGCCGACCTGGACCACTCGGCGCTGGTGCGCGCCTTGGAGATCATGGCCGCGCACACCGTGGCGCCGGACTGAACGAGACCACGACCACAGGCGCCGAACGGCGCTTTGCCACACCGGCGCCGTGCCGGCGGCCCCGATCGCTGCCGATAATGGCGTCATGACCGTCTTCTACTGGGTGATGGGCCTGGCCATCGCCGGCACGCTGGCCCCCTCGGCGCTGTACCTGCTGCTCTACATGGCCACTGGGGAGCCGGCGTGCGAACAGCGCGCCCGCACCTTGTGGAATGTGAGTCGGGTGCTGGTGCTGCTGGGCGTGAACATCCTGATCTGGGGCCATGTCATCGTGGGCCTGTGGCAGATCTGGTTTCGCTGACCCACGAGATCTGCCGGCATGACCGACGCGGCCGCCGCAGAGGCTTTCAGCGAGCGCAACCGCCGGCGCCTGAAGTTCGCCCTGCAAGCCGTTTGCCTGGTCACGCTGGTGGCCTCGCTGCTGCTGGGCGTGCAATCCACCCGGCAAGCGCTCGCCGATGAGAGCGAGAAGCGGGCCGAACTGCTGCGCATCACCGAGGAGGCCGCGGCACAGATCGACCGGATCCTGAAGCCGGTGAGTCAGGCCACCACCGACCTGGCAGCCAGGCTCACGCGCGGCGAGATCGACGCCGCGACCGTCGAACCCGCGCTGCTCGCCATGGTGCAGAGCAACGAGGCTTTCTTCGGCGGCACGGTGGCTTACCGGCCGTACGGCCGCGACCCAAGCACCCGGCTCCATGCGCCCTACTTCACCCGCGAGGCCCCGGCAGGCAGCCAGCAGCCGACGCAACTCGGCGACGACTACGACTACACTGTGCCGGCCACCGACGCCAGCGCCTTGACCGACTGGTACGTGAAGCCCATGGCCGAGGGCGGCCGCGACGGCTGGAGCCCGCCGTATTTCGACCGCGCGCTGTCGAAGACCATGATCACCCACTCGGCGATCTTCATGAGCGCCGGACCCACGCCGCAGAAGAACGGCGTCGTGACCCTGGACGTGTCGATGGACCGGCTCAAGCAGATCATCCGCGACCTGCGGTTGGGGCCGGGCGGTTTCGGCGCACTGACCACGAGCGAAGGCGTCTATCTCTACCACCCCGACGAGCGCCTCGTGCGCGAGCGCAAGACCCTGGCACAGATCGCGCAGGAGCGGCACGACCCCAACCGGCTGGCCCTGGCCGACGCCGCCGCGGCGCGCAGCAGCGGCATCATGACGCACCGCAGCACGACGACGGGCGCACGCTCGTGGCTGGCCTATGCGCCCGTGCCCAGCACCGGCTGGTCGCTGCAGATCACCTTCGTGCGCAACGACGTGCCGCGCCAGGTGCAGGAGGTGCGGCGGCAGGGCATCTGGATCGTCGTGACCCTGACCGGCTTCCTGGCCAGCCTGTCGCTGCTGCTCCTGCGTGCCCACGAAGGGCGCACGTCGCGGCTGTGGGCGGGGACCGCCGTGGTGTCGCTGCTGCTGCTGGCCGGCATCGGCACCGTCTGGTACCTGGCGCTGAACCACCATTCCCCGCCCGCCGACAACGGCGTTGCCCGGGCCCCGGACGACCGCATCGAGATCACCGATCGCACCGTGCTGCTGCTGGAAAAGGAACGCTTCGACCGCCAACGGCGTGAGAGAAGGCAGGATGGTCTGACTTACGTGCCCACGGGCATCCACATCGAGTCGATGGAACTCGACGGTTCGAATACGGTCTCCGTCGCAGGCCAGATCTGGCAGAAGCTCGCGGTGGACGCGGTCGCCGACGGCCCGCGCGGCCTGGTCTTCCACGGCGCCACCGACGTGCGCGTGACGCCGATCGACAGCAGCCCCGACGCTGCCAACCGATTCGTCGTGCAGCGCAGCAGCTTCCAGTTCAAGCTGCGCACGCAGTTCGACTTCTCACGCTACCCGCTGGAGATCGAACGCATCGGCATCGGCATCGACCCCGCAGAGCGCGGCCGCGCGCAGGCGCTGGTGCCCGACCTGGACTCCTACGACATCCTGCTGGCCTCGCAGAAGCCCGGCCTGGAACCGGGGCTGCAGTTGCGCGGCTGGACCATCGAATCGACCTCCTTCGCGCTGCGTCCGCGCAGCGAGAACACCCGATTCGGCCAGCAAAGCAGCGTCGACCTGGAGCCCTTTCCCCAGCTGGTGTTCGAGATCGGGCTGAAGCGGATCTTCGTCGACGCGTTCATCTCCAACCTGACGCCGCTGATCGTGGTCGCGATCGTGCTCTTCTCGCTGCTGCTGCTGCCCGACAGCGTGGGCATCAAGGAGATCCTCGGCTTCTGCGTCTCGCTCTTCTTCGTCGTCGTCTTCGCCCATCTGAGCATCCGCCGCAGCATTGCCAGCGGGCAGATCTTCTACCTGGAGTACTTCTTTCTCGTCACCTACTTCGCGCTGCTGTTGGTGCCGATCAATGCCTTCCGCCGGGCGCTGCAAGTGCCCTACCCGCTGCTCGAATACCGCGGCGGACTGTTGACCAAGGTGCTGTACTGGCCGCTGACACTGGGCATCTTCTTCGTCATCACGCTGCTGAAGTTCTATTGAGCGCCCTGCCGCCACACGTGGCAAAGTACGGCCATCAACCGCCCCAACCGCCCCAACCGCAAGGGAAACGACATGGCCCATCCCGTTCGCGCTTCCGACACCCCTTTCGCCGTGGCCGTGGAGCAGGGCAAGGACTACTGGTGGTGTGCCTGCGGACTGAGCAAAACGCAGCCCTTCTGCGACGGTTCGCACAATGCCGCGCGCGAGTTCACACCGGTCAAGTACACGGCCAGCGAAAGCAAGACCGTCCATTTCTGCGGCTGCAAGGGCACGGCCAGGCAGCCGCTGTGCGACGGCTCGCACAAGCAGGCCGGGTGAAGTCTGCCGCCGCGCCGCGTCAGCGCGGGTCGTCGCTGTGGATCTGCAGCGCTTCCAGGAAGCGCGACACCATGTTGTAGGCGGCGATCGTGGCTGCCACCTCCACCGTGCCGCGCTCGCCCAGGTGCTGGCGCACGCCGGACAGGATCTCGGGCTCGAAGTGGATGTCCCGCGTCATCGCGTCGGTGAGCCGCAGCACGGCGCGTTCGGTGGCGCTGAAGACCTCCGCGGTTTCCCACTCCGCCAGTGCCTCCAGTTGCGCCGGCGCCACGCCCTCCTTCAGCGCCACCGGCTTGTGCTGGTCGGCCTCATAGGGTGCGCCGTTGAGCAGGGCCACGCGCATGATGATCATCTCGCGCAGCGCGCCGCTGATCAGGAGCTTGTGGCGCACCGCCGTCAGGTAGGCCAGCCAGCCTTCGGCCAGCGGCGGGCTGTGCAGCAGCATCTGGTACAGGTGCAGCACGCTGCCGCGCTCGGCAACGATGCGTTCCACCAGCGGCGCCTTGTCGGCGTCGGCCAGGCGGGCATAGGGCAGGCGGGCCATGGGCGAAGGTCCTCGCGGGTCTGGGCGGGCGGCCGGGTTGGTGCACCACGGGGCGAGTTGTAACACCCGCGGCATGGCGTGGCGACGCTGCGCCGGGGGGCGGTGCGGCACCGAGGTCGACGCCACGGCCGGCAAGCCCCTCGGGGCTAGCCCGACCTGACAAGTCTTACAGCTGTTACTTCTGCAATACGGATGCCAGCATGAAGTGCGCCGTCTTGGCGCGAACCTTCCACAACAGCCAGGAGTATTGATGATCGAACAGAAGACAACACCGCCCGGCGCGCCGGCCCAGCGCGAACAAGATGGGCGGGTCCCGGGCGGCCCGGTCGAACTGAGCGTCGACCAGTTCGCACGTGTCGCCGGAGGCGGCTTCATCCTGTCGGAGCGCGCGCCGCGGACTCCGCCGCAGACCCTGGGCTTCATCCTGAGCGAATAACTCGCCCCGTTGAAGTTGCGGCGCCCGCGGGTCCTGCACCCGCGGGCGCCGCGTCCGTTTCAGCAGGCGCTGCGCGGCCCCGCCGCGCCGCAAGGCGCTGCGGATTGGGCCCTTCGTGCCCCACGCCCCCCGGGGTTGGTGGCGAGACCAGGGACCGGCTCCACGTGCGGGGACGTCGGCGTTCACCCCGGTCGAGGACACGACCAGCCAAGGCGGGACCGACTGCTCGCCCGGCACTCGTGCCGACCCGCAGCGGTCCGGGGTCCTTCACGCTCGGAAGCACAATGCGAGAAAGAGAAGCCGCAGGAGACCGCAATGTCCGCAGACCATAACGCAGTGCACTGGAGGCACGATGGCGTGCGCGTCGTGGCCGGCGACCGGCTCGACGCCCCTGCTGCGCCCGCGCCTGAAGGCGTGGCCCGGATCGACCCCACCCGCCCCGCTCCATCCAGCCGCTGAAACCTGCCCGCCATGCCCACCATCGACGACCCGCGCGCCTTCCTGCGCACCCTGTACGACGCCGCCGTGCAACGTGCCCTGCCGGCACACAACACCGCCGCCTTCCTGCCCGCGCCGCCGGCCACGAGTGGCTCGCACCAGGGCCGCACGCTCGTACTCGGCGCCGGCAAGGCCGGCGGCGCCATGGCCGCGGCGGTGGACGCGCTGTGGCCGGTCGCGGCGCCCCTGTCGGGACTGGTGGTGACGCGCTACGACCACGTGCCGCCGGCCTACAAGGCGCGGCCGGGGCGCATCGAGGTGGTGGAGGCTTCGCACCCGGTGCCCGACGCCGCCGGCCAGCGCGCCGCGCAGCGCATGGTGGAACTCACGCGCGGCCTCACCGCGAACGACCTGGTACTGTGCCTCGTTTCGGGCGGCGGCTCGGCGCTGCTCTCGATGCCCGCGCCGGGGCTCACGCTGGCCGACAAGCAGGCCGTGAACAAGGCCTTGCTGGCCAGCGGCGCGGCCATCGACGAGATGAACTGCGTGCGCAAGCACTTGAGCGCCATCAAGGGCGGACGGCTGGCCGCGCTGTGCGCGCCGGCGCGCGTGGTCACGCTGCTCATCAGCGACGTGCCGGGCGATGCACCCGAGATCATCGCCAGCGGCCCCACCGTGCCCGACGCCAGCACCTGCGCCGACGCGCTGGCCATCCTGCGCCGCTACGGCATCGAACTACCGCCGGCTGCGCGCGCCGGGCTGGACAGCGGCGCCTTCGAGACGCCCAAGCCTGGCGACGCCGTCTTCGCCGGCCACGAGGTGCACATGATCGCCACGCCGCAGCAGAGCCTGGAGGCCGCCGCCGCGGCAGCGCGTGCGGCCGGCGTGGCGGCGCACATCCTCAGCGACGAGATCGAAGGCGAAAGCCGCGAGGTGGGCAAGGTGCACGCCGCGCTGGCGCGTGCGGTGGCGCGGCGCGGCGAGCCCTTTGCGAAACCCTGCGTCATTCTCTCGGGCGGCGAGACCACGGTCACCGTCAGGCAGAAGGGGGGCCGCGGCGGCCGCGCCACCGAATTCCTGCTCGGCTGCGCCATTGCGCTACAAGGCGAACCGGGCGTGCACGTGCTGGCCGCCGACACCGACGGCATCGACGGCATCGAGGACAACGCCGGCGCGCTGGTCACGCCGTCCACGCTGGCGCGCGCGCAGGCGCTGGGCCTGAAGGCGGCCGACTTCCTGGACCGCAACGACGCCTACAACTTCTTCGAGCCGCTGGGCGACCTGGTCGTGCCGGGGCCCACCTTCACCAACGTCAACGATTTCCGGGCGCTGTACATCGCCTGAATGTCACCCCGCCACGAGACATGCTGAGAACGCTGAGGGATCTGTTCAATGCCGTGCTGCCGCCGCAGGCCGGCCCCGCCGTGCCCGACGAACATGCGCTGCAACTGGCCACCGCGGTGCTGCTGGTGGAGGTCATGCGCGCCAGCGCCGAGATCGGCGAGGCCGAGCGCAGTGCCGTGCTGGCAGCGCTGCGCGAAAAATTCTCGCTCTCCGCCGACGAGAGCGACCGCCTGCTGGAACTGGCCGGCCGCACGGCGCGCGAGGCCACCGACTTCTTCGGCTTCACGTCGCGTATCAACGAAGCCTTCGGCATGGAGCAGAAACTGCGCATGGTGGAACTGATGTGGCGCGTGGCCTATGCCGACGGCACGCTGAGCGCGCACGAGAACCACGTCATGTGGAAGGTGTCGGACCTGCTGCACATCCCTCACGGCGCCTATGTCTCGGCCAAGATGCGGGCACGCGACGCGGCCGGCGCAGGCTGAGAGCTTGCCGAACCATGAACCGGGCGCCGAGGGCGAAGGCGGCCGCCGCGGGTGTCGGGTCTAATCGTGTCTTCGCCGTTTCCATGGCTCGCCGGACGCGCCCCGCATGAACCAGCTCGAACAACTCAGGCAGTACACCACCGTGGTCGCCGATACCGGCAATTTCCGCGAACTGGCGCAGTTCGCGCCGCGGGACGCCACGACCAACCCATCGCTCATCCTGAAGGCCGTGCTGCAGCCCGACTACGCGCCGCTGCTGGCCGACACCGTGGCCGCCCACCGGGGTGCGCCGCTGGAAGCCGTGGTCGACGCCGTGCTGGTGCGCTTCGGCACCGAGATCCTGCGCGTGGTGCCCGGCCGCGTGAGCACCGAGGTCGACGCACGGCTGTCGTTCGACACCGAAGCCACGGCGCAGCGCGCGCGCTCGATCATCGCGCTGTACCAGGCCGCCGGCGTGCCGCGCGAGCGCGTGCTGATCAAGATCGCCGCCACCTGGGAAGGCATCCGGGCCGCCGCGCAGCTCGAGCGTGAAGGCATCCACTGCAACCTGACGCTGCTGTTCGCCTTCTGCCAGGCGGTGGCCTGCGGCGACGCGGGCGTGACGTTGATCTCGCCCTTCGTGGGCCGCATCTACGACTGGCACAAGAAGGCCGGCGGTGCGGCCTGGATCGAGGCCGCGAATGCCGGCGCCATGGATCCCGGCGTGATGTCGGTGCGTACCATCTACAACCACTACAAGCATTTCGGCATCGCCACCGAGGTCATGGGCGCCAGCTTCCGCAACACCGGGCAGATCCTGGCGCTGGCCGGCTGCGACCTGCTGACCATCAGCCCGGACCTGCTGGCCGCGCTGCAGGCCAGCAACGAACCCGTCACCCGCGCACTCGACGCCGCGGTGGCACGCGCCGCCGAGATGCCCGAGGTGCACTACGACGAAGCCGCCTTCCGCTGGGCACTGAACCAGGACGCCATGGCCACCGAGAAGCTGGCCGAGGGCATCCGCGCCTTCGCCGCCGACGCGGTGAAGCTGGACCGCCTGATCCAGGCGCTGCCGTCATGAAGCGCTGCGACGCCACCACCGCCTGGGCCGCGCTGCAGGGCCACTTCGAAGCGCACGGCCGCGACTTCGACCTGCGCGAGGCCTTCACCCGCGACGCCGGCCGCTTCGCCGCGCTGTCGTTCGACGCGCCCGAGATCTTTGCCGACCTGTCGAAGAACCTCGTCGATGCCGCCACGATGCAGTGGCTGCTGGAGCTGGCGCGCCAGTGCGACCTGGAAGCGCAGCGCGACGCCCTGCTGCGCGGCGACATCGCCAACCCCACCGAGGGCCGCGCCGTGCTGCACACCGCCTTGCGCGCGCCGCGCGGCGCCGGGCCGTACAGCGACGAGGTGCACGCGGTGCTCGACGCCATGCTCGCCTATGCCGAACGGGTGCGCGGCGACGCCGGCCTCACCGACATCGTCAATATCGGCATCGGCGGCAGCGACCTCGGGCCGCAGATGGCGGTGCCGGCGCTGCAGGCCTACGGCCGGCCCGACAAGCGGCTGCACTTCGTGAGCAATGTCGACGGTCACGATATCGCCCCGCTGCTGCAACGGCTGGACGCGAAACACACGCTGTTCATCGTCGCCAGCAAGACCTTCACGACGCAGGAGACGATGGCCAACGCCACGGTGGCGCGCGAGTGGTTCCTGGCCCAGGGCGGCACCGACATCGCGCGCCACTTCGCCGCCACCACCACCAACGTGGCCGCGGCTGCGGCCTTCGGCATCACCACCACCTTCGGTTTCTGGGACTGGGTCGGCGGGCGTTTTTCGCTGTGGAGCGCCATCGGGCTGCCCATCGCGGTGGCCGTGGGCGAACGAAACTTCCGCGACCTGCTGGCCGGCGCGCATGCCATGGACCGGCACTTCGCCGAGGCGCCGCTGGAGCACAACCTGCCCGTGCTGCTGGGGCTGATCGACGTCTGGTACCGCAATTTCCACCGCTTCACCAGCCGCAGCGTGGCGCCCTACCACCAGGGTCTGAAGCGGCTGCCGGCCTACCTGCAGCAGCTGGAGATGGAATCCAACGGCAAGCGCGTCGACCGGGACGGCAACCCGCTGCCCTACGGCAGCAGCCCCGTGGTCTGGGGCGAGCCCGGCACCAACGGCCAGCACGCCTATTTCCAGATGCTGCACCAGGGCACCGACGTGGTGCCGGTGGAATTCATCGCCGTCAAGACGCCGGCGCACGGCCTGGCCGACCAGCACCGCAAGCTGCTGGCCAACTGCCTGGCGCAAAGCCAGGCGCTGATGCTGGGCAAGACGGCCGCAGCAGCGGCCGCCGAGAAGGCGCCCACGGCCGCGCCCGGCATCGCCCCCGACGTGCTGGCGCGGCACCGCAGCTTCCCCGGCAACCGGCCCAGCACCACGCTGCTGCTGCAGGCGCTGACGCCGCGTTCGCTGGGCGCGCTGATCGCGCTCTACGAGCACCGCATCTTCACCAGCGGCGCGCTGTGGGGCATCAATTCCTTCGACCAGTGGGGCGTGGAACTGGGCAAGGCGCTGTGCAACGCACTGCTGCCGCGGCTGGCCTCGGGCGACACGCAGGGCCTGGACGCTTCCACCGCGGGCCTGCTGAAGCGGCTGACCTCCTGAGCCCGCGCGGGCGCATGAAGATCGTCTTCGACTTCGCCGGCGTGCTGTTCCGCTGGCAGCCGGTGGCGATGCTGCAGCGCGAACTGCCGCACCTGGCCACCGACGAGGCCAGCGCACGCCACTGGGCAACGCAGATCTTTCAAGGCTACAGCGGCGACTGGGCCGACTTCGACCGCGGCACGTTGGCGGTGCCGGCACTGGTGCAGCGCATCGCGCGTCGCACCGGCCTGGCCGCAGCCGACGTGCAGCGCGCGGTGGACGCGGTGCCGGGCGAACTGCAGCCGGTGCCCGAGACCGTGGCGCTGCTGCGGCGCCTGCACGAGGCCGGCCGCGAGCTGTATTTCATCTCCAACATGCCGGCGCCTTATGCCGACCACCTGGAGGCCACGCACGGCTTCCTGCGCTGCTTCCGCGACGGCGTATTCTCGGCGCGTGTGCACCTGAACAAGCCCGAGCCGGCGATCTTCGAACTGGCGGCGGCGCGCTTCGGCAGCGCGCCGGGTCGACTGATCTTCCTGGACGACCACGGCCCCAATGTGCAGGCGGCCCGCGCGCTGGGCTGGAACGCGCTGCAATTCAGCCATGCGGCGCAGGCCGAAGCGGTGATGACCGAGCGCGGCTGGTGGTCGCGCCCAGATGTCACGCCCGGATAGTCACACCCAACGCACATGCTGTTAACATGCCGGTGACGCGTTGCCGGCAGTCCTTGCCTGCAGCGCCGACCGCCACCGCCGCACCATGCCCACCACCGCCGCGCCGCAGGAGCCGCACGTCGAACCCTACGTGCAGGCGGGCGAGCACACCCGCGCGCTGCACTTCAACATCCACGAGGTCCAGAGCCGCATGCGGCTGGCCGACCCGCATGCGCTGGACCTCGAATACACGCGCACGATGATGGGCTTCCTGCTCTTCCAGCCGGCGCCGCGGCAGCTCACGATGATCGGCCTGGGCGGCGGCTCGCTGGCCAAGTTCTGCCACCGCCACCTGCCGCGCACTCGGCTGCGGGTGGTGGAGATCAATCCGCACGTCGTGGCCCTGCGCGACACCTTCCACGTGCCGCCCGACGACGACCGCTTTACCGTGGTGCTGGGCGACGGCGCCCGGGTCGTGCGTGAAGACGCCGAGCCCTGCGACGTGCTGCTCGTGGACGGCTACGACAGCCAGGGCCTGCCGGCGCGACTGAGCAGCCAGCGCTTCTACGACGACTGTTGCGCCGCGCTGACGCCGGGTGGCGTGATGGTGGCCAACCTGCATACCGGCCACCGCCGCTTCGAGGTCTGCGTCGATCGCATCCGCCGCAGCTTCGACGACGAGGTGCTGGTGGTCGAGGCCGCGGATCTCACCAACAGCGTCGTCTTCGCCTTTCGCGGCCGCCGGCCCGGCGCGCGGCGGCGCGGACCGCTGCGCGCCGCGGCTGGGCTGGACCCGTTCGTTCTGGAGACGCTGCGCGCCGAACTGGCGGCGGTGGCCGCAGCCGCTTCGCGCCGGCCCCGGCCGGGCACCGAGCTGCCGCGCGGTGCCGTGGACGTGGCCTAGCATGGCCAGCGCGAGCCCCGGAGTCACCCCAACCGGCAGAGCGCGATGGAACTGAAGACCGCCCGGCTCACCCTGCTGATCGACCCGCACAAGAAGGCCGCCTTCGAGCGGCTGTGCGCCCAGCAGGACCGCACGCCTTCGCAGGTGGTGCGCCAGCTCATCCGCGACTATCTGGCCCGGCATGGCGTGAGCTACGAAACCGGCGGCGGCGAGCCCCTGGCGGCGGACGGCGGGCCCGAAGCGACCGAAGCTCCCGCGACGCCCGGACCGAAGGCCCGGGCGGGCGCCGCCGGCACCCAGCGGCGGGGCCGGTGACCATGGCCAACGGGTCCTCGGCACAGGCCCTGCTGCACATCGACTGGATCCTGGTCGTGTCGGCCGCCTGGCTGCTGGTCGGCGCCGCCGGCGTGGCCGCGCTGCGCCGACTGGCCTTCGTGGCGCGGGTGCTGTTCCCGCTGGGAGGCGCGCTGGGTCTGGTGCTGTTCGGGCTGGCGGTCAGCGCGCTGGGCGACACGCCCGAAGTGGCGGTGCTGCCGATCGGCCTGCCGTCGCTGCCCTTCCACCTGCGGCTGGACAGCCTGGCGGCCTATTTCCTGATGGTCATCGGCGCCGCCTCGGCCGGCATCTCGGTGTTCGCCGCCGGCTACTTCCGCAAGGGGGAAGGCACGCCGCCCGGGCTGCTGTGCATGGAGTACCACGTCTTCCTGGCCAGCATGGTGGGCGTGGTGCTGGCCGACGACGCCTATGCCTTCATGGTGATGTGGGAGACGATGGCGCTGTCGTCGTTCTTCCTCGTCACCGCCAACCACCGCATTCCCGAGGTGCGCAGCGCGGGCTACCTGTACATCACCATGGCGCACATCGGCGCCATCGCCATCCTGCTGTGCTTCGGCGTGCTGCAGGCCAATACCGGCGACTACACCTTCGACAACATGCGCGCGCAGCGGCTCGAGCCGTTCTGGGCCTCGGTGGGCTTCCTGCTCGCGGTGCTGGGCTTCGGCGCCAAGGCCGGCGTGCTGCCGCTGCACGTGTGGCTGCCCGAGGCGCACCCGGCAGCGCCGTCGCCGGTGTCGGCGCTGATGAGCGGCGTGATGCTCAATACCGCCATCTACGGACTGCTGCGCGTGTCGCTGGACCTGCTGCACGGGCCACTGTGGTGGTGGGGCGCGCTGATGCTCGCGCTGGGCCTGGCCACGGCGCTGTACGGCGTGGTGTTCTCCGCGGTGCAGACCGACATGAAGCGGCTGCTGGCCTATTCGTCGATCGAGAACATGGGCCTGTTGTTCGCGGGCATGGGCCTGACCCTGATCTTCACCAGCTTCGAGTTGTGGCCGATGGCGGCCTTGTCGCTCACCGCCACGCTGTACCACGTGGCCAGCCACGCCGCGTTCAAGAGCCTGCTCTTCCTGGGCACCGGCAGCGTGCTGCACGCCACCTCGGAACGCAACCTGGGCAAGCTCGGCGGGCTCATCCGCACCATGCCCTGGGTCGGCTGGCTGGTGCTGCTGGGCGTGCTGGCCAGCGCCGGGCTGCCGCCGCTGGGCGGTTTCGTCGCCGAATGGCTGCTGCTGCAGAGCTTCCTCTTCACGCCGGGGCTGCCGATGCCGGTGCTGACCATGCTGGTCCCGGTGGTGGCGGCCGTCATCGCGCTGGTGGCGGCGCTGGCCGGCTATGTGATGGTGAAATTCTTCGGCGTCATCTTCCTCGGCCAGCCGCGCGAGGAAAGACTGGCACAGGCGCACGACGCCGGCCTTTGGGAGCGCGCGGGCATGGCGTGGCTGGCCCTGGGCTGCGTCGCCCTGGGCCTGCTGCCGGTGCAGTTCATCCAGCTCATCGACCCGGTCACGCGGCAGTTGGTGCAAGCCGGCCTGGGCGAACGCGTGGCCGCCGGCGGCGGCTGGCTGCTGGCCCCCGGCAGCGTGGCGCAGGCCAGCTACGGTCCGGTGATCTTCCTCATCGGCATCCTGGGCTGCTTCGCGCTGGCCTACTTGCTGGTGCGCCGGCTCTACCACGGCCGCATGCGCCGCGGCCCGCCCTGGGCCTGCGGTTTCCCGTGGGGCACGGCGCGCATGCAGGACACGGCCGAGGGTTTCGGCCAGCCCATCCGCCAGATCTTCGAGCCCTTCTTCGTGATCCGCCGCGAACTGCCCACGCCTTTCGACGAGCAGCCGCGTTACCGCGTCACGGTGGAAGATCGTTTCTGGCACTGGCTCTACCTGCCGGTGGTGGACCTGGCCAACCACATGGCGAGCGTCGTCGGCCGGCTGCAGCAGGGTCGCATCGCGGTCTACCTGCTGTACAGCTTCGTCACCCTGGTGGCGACGCTGCTGCTGGTCGTGCAATGAGGGCGCACGCGTGAGCTGGTCGGGCCTGTTGTCCCAGTTGCTGGAAATCGCGCTGGCCATCGCGCTGGCACCGCTGCTCACGGGCTGGATCAACCAGTGGCGCGCCTGGCTGCAGAACCGCAGTGCGCCCAGCCTGCTGCAGCCCTACCGCATGCTGCACAAGCTGTTCAACAAGGAATCGATGGTGGCCGACCATGCGTCGCGCCTGTTCCGCAGCGCGCCCTACGTCGTCTTCGGCTGCATGGTGCTGGCCTGTTCGATCATCCCCACCTTGTCCACCGACCTGCCGCTGGCCCCGGCGGCCGACGCCATTGCGCTGGTGGGGCTGTTCGCACTGGCGCGTGTCTTCATCTCGCTGGCGGCCATGGACGTGGGCACGGCCTTCGGCACGCTGGGCGCACGGCGCGAGATGCTGGTGGGCTTCCTGGCCGAGCCGGCGCTGCTGATGGTGCTGTTCTCGGCTTCGCTGATCTCGAATTCCACCTCGCTGACCACCATCGTCGAGACGCTGGCCCATCGCGAACTGGCCATCTACCCCGGGCTGGCTTTCGCCGGCGTGGCCTTCGTCATGGTCTCGCTGGCCGAGAACGCGCGCATCCCGGTGGACAACCCGACCACGCACCTGGAACTGACCATGATCCACGAGGCGCTGATCCTGGAATATTCCGGCCGCCACCTCGCCCTCGTCGAGTGGGCCGCCAGCCTGAAGCTGTTTGCCTACTCGTGCATCGGACTGGCGCTGTTCTTCCCCTGGGGCGTGGCGCAGGCGCACGAACCGCTGGCCATGCTGCTGGCGCTGCCGGTGCTGGTGCTGAAGCTGGCCGTCGGCGGCTTCCTGCTGGCGCTGCTGGAAACCGTGAGCGCCAAGCTGCGCATCTTCCGCGTGCCCGAATTCCTGGGCACGGCATTCCTGCTTTCGGTGATGGCCATGCTGGTGCAGCTGCTGCTGAGCCGCTGACGCCGCCATACCCGCCATGAGCGAACTGCTGGTCCAATTCGTCAACCTGCTCGGCGCGCTGCTGCTGATGCTGGCCTTCGCGATGATCTCGCAGCGGCGCATCCTGTCGCTGATCCACCTCTTCACCGCGCAGGGCGTGACGCTGGCGCTGGCCACCGCGGTGGTTGGCTACGTCACCGAACAGCACCACCTGTACATCTCGGCCGGCCTGACGCTGCTGCTGAAGGTGCTGCTCATTCCCTGGCTGCTGCACCGCGTGATCGACCGCCTGGGCATCCGCTGGGACGTGGAGACGCTGCTCAACATCCCGACCATCATGCTCATCGGCATCGGCGTCGTCATCTTCGCCTTCAACCTGGCGCTGCCGATCTCGGCACTGTCGTCGAAGCTGGCCAGCGGCACGCTGGGCATTGCGCTGGCCTGCGTGCTGCTGTCGTTCCTGATGATGATCACGCGCGCCAAGGCGGTGCCGCAGGTGATCGGCTTCCTGGCCATGGAGAACGGCCTCTTCTTTGCCGCCACCTCGGCCACCTACGGCATGCCCATGGTGGTGGAGTTCGGCATCGCGCTGGACGTGCTGATCGGCGTGCTGATCCTGGGTGTCTTCATGTTCCAGATCCGCGAGCAGTTCGACAGTCTCGACATCCGCCATCTTGAAAAGCTGAAGGAAGACTGAGGTGGCCGGCTTCGAGATCAACGCCCTGGCCTTCCTGCTCGGCTCGCCGCTGCTCGGCGGCCTGGTGCTGGGCCTGCTGGGCCACCGCGACGGCGCACGCGACATCAACGTCGCCTTCAGTGCCGCCACCTTCGCCGCGGCCTGCGTGCTCACCGTGCAGGTCGTCGCCGGCGGCCCGATGCTGATGTGGGCGGAAGAGTTCTACATCGACCCGCTCAACGTCTTCCTGGTCACGCTCACGGCCTTCGTGGGCCTGACGACGGCGATCTTCTCGCGCCCCTACATGCGCGTGGAGCGCGACCACGGCAAGATGACGCCGCCGCGGCTGCGGCTGTACCACAGCATGTACCAGCTGTTCAGCTTCACCATGCTGCTGGCGCTGACCACCAACAACCTGGGACTGGTGTGGGTGGCCATGGAAGCGGCCACGCTGAGCACCGTGCTGCTCGTCAGCGTCTACCGCACGGCGGCCAGCCTGGAAGCGGCGTGGAAATATTTCATCCTCTGCGGTGTGGGCATCGCGCAGGCCTTGTTCGGCACCGTGCTGCTGTACATGGCGGCCGAGCGCGTGCTGGGCCCGGAAGGCGGCGCGCTGCTGTGGACGCACCTGGACCAGGTGAAGGCCCAGCTCGACCCGAACATCATCACGCTGGCCTTCGCCTTCCTGTTCATCGGCTACGGCACCAAGGTCGGCCTGGTGCCGGTGCACAACTGGCTGCCCGACGCCCACGCCGAGGGCCCGACGCCGGTGTCGGCGGTGCTCTCCGGCCTGCTGCTGAACGTGGCGCTGTATGCCGTCTTGCGCTGCAAGGTGCTGACCGACGGCGCTTTAGGCAGCAGCGATCTGTCGGGCCGGCTGATGATGGGCTTCGGGCTGCTGTCGGTGGTGGCGGCGGTGTTCTTCCTCATCCGCCAGAAGGACGTGAAGCGCATGTTCGCGTATTCGTCCATCGAGCACATGGGGCTGATGACCTTCGCCTTCGGCATGGGCGGGCCGATCGCCAGCTATGCCGGGCTGCTGCACATGACGGTGCATTCGCTCATCAAGTCGGCCATCTTCTTCGCCGTCGGCCATGCCACGCAGAAGGCCGGCACGCAGCTGATGGACGGCATCCGCGGCCTCATGCGCGTCAGCCCCACCGTCGGCTGGGGGCTGATGCTGGGCACGCTGGCGATCCTGGGCATGCCGCCGTTCGGCGTCTTCGCCAGCGAATTCCTCATCGTCACCACCGCCATGCGCGAACACCCCTGGGCCACGCCTTTCCTGCTGCTGGCGCTGGGCGTGGCCTTCGCCTCGGTGTTCAGCCGCGTGCAGCCCATGGTCTTCGGCGAAACCAATGTCAGGCCGCTGGCGCACCCGCCGGCGCTGCTGCCGGTCTTCGTGCACCTGGCGCTGGGGCTGATGCTGGGTCTGTACATCCCGCCCTACCTCGACACCTGGTACCGCCAGGCGGCGGCCATGCTGGGGCAATGAGACCATGCTGCTGTCCCTCTCCGGCCTGAACGCGCAGCGGCTGCCCGCCCCGCTGCCGGTCTGGCACGCCAGCACCGACGCCCTGGGCTGGGCCCAGGTGGCACGCGCCGCGGCCGAGTCCGGCGCGCGCCTGGTCTCGATGTGGGGCGTGGACCGCCACGCCTGCGAGGCCGGCGCTGCCGGCCACGTGGCCTGCGCCGCCTTCGCGTTGCCCGAGGGCCTGCTGTGGCTGGAACTGCCGCTGCAGGCCAACGCGGCGACCTTCCCTGACCTGGCACAACTTTTCCCCGCCGCCGGTCGCATGCAGCGCGCCATGGCCGACCTGTCCGGGCTGCGCGCCCACGGCCACCCCGACCACCGCCCCTGGCTGGACCACGGCGTGTGGACCGGCCGGCCACCGCTGCAGCAAGGCGAGCCGCCCGCGCCCACCGGCACGCTGCCCGCCGACTACGCCTTCGTGCGCGTGCAAGGCGAAGGCGTGCACGAGATCGCGGTCGGCCCGGTGCACGCCGGCATCATCGAGCCCGGGCATTTCCGCTTCTCGGTGGTGGGCGAGAAGGTGCTGAAGCTGGAACAGCACCTGGGCTATGTGCACAAGGGCATCGAACGCCGCTTCACCGAACTGCCGCCGCTGCAGGCGCATCGCCTGGCCGGGCGCATCTCGGGCGATTCCACGGTGGCCTATGCCTGGGCCTACGCGATGGCGCTGGAGTCGGCCTGGCGCACGGCCGTGCCGGAGCGCGCGCTCTGGCTGCGGGCCTTGATGCTCGAGCGCGAGCGCGTGGCCAACCACCTGGGCGACCTGGGCGCCCTGGGCAACGACGCCGCCCTGGGTTTCGGCCTGGCGCAGTTCTCGCGCCTGCGCGAGGACTGGCAGCGCCGCTCGGGCGAGGCCTTCGGCCACCGCTTCATGATGGACGCGGTGGTGCCCGGCGGCGTGGCGGCCGACCTGGCGGCCGGGCAAGCCGAAGCCATCGCCCGCCAGTGCGATCTGATCGAGCTCCAGGTGCGCCGTCTGCGCCAGGTGTACGACGAACATGCCGGTCTGCAGGACCGCTTCATGACCACCGGCCGAGTGCTGCCCGAGCTGGCGCTAAGGCTCGGCCTCACCGGCCTGGCCGGCCGCGCCAGCGGGCAGGCCCGCGACCTGCGCTGCGACCAGCCCTGGCCACCCTACGACCGCCTGCAGCCGCGCCGGGCCGGCAGCGACACGGGTGACGTGGCGGCCCGCGTGGCGGTGCGCTTCGACGAGGTCTTCGAATCGCTGCGGCTGATCCGCGAGCTGTGCGCTGCGCTGCCGGCCGGTGCCGTGCACGCCGATCCTGCCGCACCCGCCGCCGACGCCCAAGGCGCCGGCTGGGTGGAGGGCTGGCGCGGCGAGGTGCTGGTGGCGCTGGAAACCACGGCCGACGGCCGCATCCGGCGCTGCCATGCGCACGACCCGTCATGGCAGAACTGGCCGGTGCTGGAACACGCCATCATGGGCAACATCGTTCCGGACTTCCCGCTCATCAACAAGTCCTTCAACCTCAGCTATTCGGGACACGACCTCTAGATGTGGCACATCCTCCGCCAGATCGTCCGCACCGGCAGCGTCACCGAGCCGCTGCCGGCAACCGCGTCCGCCACAGCCGCAGCGGACGCCGCGGCGGCGCACCGCATCCAGCGCGAGATCCTCGACATCCTCGGCCAGGCGCTCACCATCCGCCAGGTCGACGCCGGTTCGTGCAATGGCTGCGAACTGGAAATCCACGCCGTCAACAACCCCGTCTACAACCTCGAAGGGCTGGGCATCAAGTTCGTCGCCAGCCCGCGCCATGCCGACCTGCTGCTCGTCACCGGGCCGGTATCGCGCCACATGGAGGAAGCGCTGCGCCGCACCTACGATGCCACGCCCGAGCCGCGGCTGGTGGTGGCGGTGGGCGACTGCGGCTGCGACGGCGGCGTCTTCGGCGAGAGTTATGCCAGCTGCGGCCGCGTGGCCAACGTCATCCCGGTGGACGCCGTCATTCCTGGTTGCCCGCCGCCGCCGCTGGACATCCTGCGCGGCATTCTCGGCGCCGTGCGCCACCGGCGGCTGAAGCAGCGCGGCGGCTGAACGGCCTCAGTCGCGCCACTCCGGCGCCTCGGGGCCGGTGTCGTCGACCCAGGCCACGAGCAGCGTGTAGGCCACGGCCAGGATCACCGGGCCGACGAAGATGCCCACCAGGCCGAAGGACAGCAGGCCGCCGATGACGCCGGCGAAGATCAGCAGCAGCGGCAGGTCAGCGCCCATGCGGATGAGCACCGGGCGCAGGACGTTGTCCAGCGTGCCGACCACCAGCGACCAGATCGCCAGCACCACGCCCCAGGTGGTGTCGCCGCTCCAGAAGACCCAGACCACGGCCAGCAGCAGCACCGGAAACGGCCCGATCTGGGCAATGCACAGCATGAACATCACCGCCGTCAGCAGCCCGGCCCCGGGCACGCCCGCCACCGCCAGGCCCAGGCCACCGAGCAGCGACTGCACCAGCGCCGTGACGCCCACGCCGAGAGCCACGCCGCGGATGGCACCTCCGGCCAGATCAACCGCGCCGACGGCGCGCTCGCCGCCGACGCGGCGCGCCGTCTTGCGCGCCAGCGTGGCTGCGAACTCGCCCGACGCATACATCACCGCGGCGATCACCACCGTGAGCAGGAACTGGAACATCAGCAGGCCAAAGCCGCCGACCTGGCCCACGAACCAGCGTGTGGCGTCGTCGGCATAGGGCATCAAGCGGGGCAACAAATCGCGCAGGCCCAGCGATGTGCCCTGCACCCAGGCCGTGGCAATCGAGTCGCCCACCAGCGGCAGCTTCACCAGCCAGGTCGGCGGCACCTCGGGCACGTGGAAATCGCGCGCTATCTGCGCCCACACCGTCAGGCGGTCGACGTTGTCGACGATGGTCACGATGGCCAGCGCCACCGGCACCACGAAGAGCAGCAACAGCGCCAGCGTCATCACCAGCACCGCCAGCGCGCGCCGGCCCCACAGCAGCCGCTGCGCTCGCTGCATCAGCGGCCAGCTCGCCACCACCAGCATCGTGGCCCAGATCAGCGGGCCCAGGAAGGGCCGCACGATCCAGAACGTGGTGAACAGCAGTCCGCCGATGAGCAGCACGCCCAGCGTGACGCGGGCCAGATCGACGCGGCGGCTTTCGGGGGCGGCAGACATCAGCGGGCGGGCTCCTTGTAGGGCGCCACCTGGGTGGCCTCGATGCGGTAGCTCGACGCACCCATGTAGGTATCGGTCTTGCCGGTGGTGAGCTTGCCGCTGATCCACACCGTGTCCATCGAGCGCACGCCCTTCACCGGCGGGTTGGGCAGCACGTGGATGATCTGGTTGGCCGGCGGCGGCGGGCTGTGGATGCAGGCGCCGAAATAAGGCACGAGCAGGAATTCCTTCAGGCCTTCCTTGCTGTCTTCCAGCGGCACCACGAAGCCGGGGATGCGCACGACCTGGCCCACCAGCGCCGGATTCACCGGCGCGTCGTCCCAGGCCTGGCGCATCTTCTTCAGCCACTCGTTGGCGCGCGGATCACCGTCGTCGAGCATCTGGAAGTCGATGCCCTTGAAGTCCTTGAACGGGTCCCAGTCGGCAGGCACCAGGGCTTCCCAGGTGATGGTGCGCGGTTCGCCCGGCTTGGCCGCGACGCCCGCGGCCCCGGGTGCGGCCAGCGGCGGCTTCATTGCGGGCACGCCTGCAGGTGCCTGCGCCGTGGCCGTGCCGGCCAGGCCCAGCAGGACTGCAAGGCTGAGGAACACTCGGGTCATGGGGAATTTCAGGTTCGCGGGGTCAGGCCGTCGGCCAGCGAAAGACGGTAGGCGCGCCAGCCGGGCACCAGACTGGCAAGCATACCCGCCAGCAGCACGGCGCCGAACAGCGCCCATTGCTCGACCGTCGGCGCCGTGGCCTGCAGCGTGATGCCGAAGCGCTGTTGCACCCAGGGCCCGGCCGCCAGCACCGCCCCGGCCGCCGCGGCCGCGCCCAGCATCGCCCCGGACAGCGTCACCAGCGCGCCTTCGGCGGCCAGCAGTGCCAGCACGTGGCGCGGCCCGGCGCCCACGGCGCGCAGCACCGCCAGTTCACGCCGGCGTTCGTTCAGACCGGCCAGCACCACCGCCACCAGCGAAGCCAGGCTGACCAGCGCCACCAGGCCCGACATGGCCAGCAGCGCGCGTTCGCCCAGGCCCACCGCGGCCCACAATTCGTCCAGCGCCACGCCGGGCAGCACGGCCAGCAGCGGCTCGGCCTCGTACTCGGCCACGAAACGCTGCACGTTGAACACCGCGACGCGGTTCTTCAGGCCCACCAGCGCCGCGGTCACCTGCCTGGGCTCCAGCGAGAACTTGCGCGCGTGCTCCGCGGCGATGCTCACGCCCGGCAGCGGCGCCCCGCCGGCCCAGTCCAGGTGGATGGCCTCGATGGCCTGCAGGCTGACGTGCACCGTGCGGTCCACCGGCGTGCCGGTGCGCGCCAGCACGCCGACCACGGTGAAGGGTTTGTCGGCGTGTTCCGCAGCCAACTCGCCCCCCGCGTCGCCGCCGGCCGCACGCAGGCCGTGCGTGAGCGTGATGCGCTGGCCCAGCCGGTAGCCGAGTCGTTGCGCCACCTCGGCGCCGAGCACGGCCTCGTACAGGCCGTCCAGCGTGCCGCTGAAGGCACGGCCCTGCGCCAGCACCAGCGGCTGGCGGTCGCCGTAGGCGAAGTGCTCGAAATACCCGGCCGTGGTGCCCAGCACCGGGTGGCCGCGGTGCGAGTCGCCCAGCGCGATCGGCACCGTCCAGGCCACGGCGCGGTGCGCGGCCACGGCGCGCACGCCGTCCATCGAGATGTTGTTGGTGGCGCCACCGACGCGAAACACCGCGTACAGCATCAGCTGCACGGGGCCGGTGCGGGCACCGACGATGAGGTCGGTGCCGCTGACCGACTGGGTGAAGCTGCCGCGGATATCGTTGCGCAGCCGCTCCAGCCCGATCAGCAGCGCGGTGGCCAGCGCGATGGACAACACCACCAGCGCCAGCGTGCCGCGGCGGTTCCAGGCGCTGCGGGCGGCGATCTGCAGCAGGGCCGTCACCGCAACGCCTTCATGACAGGGCCGCCGCGCGGTTCAGCGCCGGCAGCGACAGCCTCTCGTCGAAGCGCGCCGCCAGCCGGTCGTCGTGGCTCACGAAGACCAGCGTGCTGCCGCCGGCGCGGCACTCTTCCAGCAGCAGTGCCATGAAGTCGTCGCGCAGCGCGGCGTCCAGCGCCGAGGTGGGCTCGTCGGCGATCACCAGTCCGGGCCGGCCGATCAGCGCCCGCGCCGCGGCCACGCGCTGCTGCTGGCCGACCGAGAGTGCGTCGGCCCGCCGCGGCCACAGCGACGGCGGCAGCGCCACGCGCTGCAGCAGCGCCTGCGCCGCAACGACCGGGCCGCCGGCGCAGCGCCGGGCGCGCGCCGCGGAAAAGCGGCACGGCAGCAGCACGTTGTCGGCCACGCTCACATAGGGCAGCAGGTTGAACTGCTGGAAGATCACGCCGACGTGTTCGGCGCGGCGGGCGTCGCGCGTGCCGCCGCGCAGTGCGGCCCAGTCCTGGCCCAGCAGGCGGACCTGGCCGCGCGGCGCCACCAGCACGCCGGCCATCAGGCCCAGCAGCGTGCTCTTGCCGCAGCCGCTGGGGCCGTGCAGGAAGACGGCGCGGCCGGCGGCGATGTCGAGCCGCTCGATGGCCAGGCATTCGCCGCCCGCGCCGGGCCAGGCGTAGTGCAGGTCGCGGATCTCCAGCACCGCGGCGGCTAGCGCACCAGCGCCACGCGCGAGGCCGGGCGCTGCAGCACGGCCTTCATCTGGCCCCGGGGCGTGGCCAGCTGCAGGTCCAGCCGCTGCAGACGCTTGAAGGCCTCGAACAGCCCGACCTCGACGGAGGCGGCGCGGCCGCCTTGCTTGCAGTCGAAGTCGAAGCGTGCCTCCAGGTCGGCGTGGCCTTCCGGGGCCGGCGCGGCAGCGGCGTCGCCGAGCTTGAGCGCCGCCGACGCCAGTTCCACCTTCGCCAGCGTGCAGCCGGCCGCGGGGTCGATGCGGAACAGGCGGCCGCCATCGCGCAGCAAAGCCACCGCGGCGTCGGCCTGCTGCCGTTCGGCATCGGTGCGCGGGGCGCGCTCGAAGCCCAGCAGGTTGTCCAGCGGCGTGTCCAGCACGATGCTCACGCGGCTGGCGTCGACGGCGATGTCGAGCCGGGCCAGGCCGTGCTGGTGGGCCTTGCCAGCGCGCGCCGGGGCAGCGGCGAGAAGCGCCGCGGCGCCAAGGACGAGGGCAAGACGCTGCGGGGTCGTCGTCATGCGGGCAGGTGGGGCGGGCGACATCGGCCGGCATTGTGCCGCGTGCCGCGTGGCCGGCCGGTTGCGCGGGACGGCGCCAGCGGCGGGCGAGCCGGGCCCGGCGCTCAGTCGGCCGTGCCCAGTCCCAGGCCCAGAGCCGCCAGCGCCAGTGCCAAGGCCGGCGGCCAGCCCTGGCTACGGCGCAGCACGCGCTCGGCGGTCACCCGGCGCGGCAGCGGCGCGCCGACGAGCCCCCCCTCGTCGGAGGTCAGGTCCTCGGCGAAGGCCTCGCTGCGGAAGCAGCCCGGCGCGGTGCCGGCCCATTCGGTGCCGAAGCCGGAACCGACGCCGCTGCCGCCGCTGCGGCGGCGGTCTTCGGGGCGGACGAAGCGCAGGTTCATGGGCACGTTCCTGTGGTGCCGGCCTGGTCGCGAAAAGAGCCACGAGCCGGCGGCGCAGAGAGTGTCGCCGCCCGATGTGGCGGAACGATGAAAACCTGTAACGGCGGGCAACCCACCGACTCGGCCGCGCCCCAGCCGCCGGCGGGCCGCTCGGCGTGGCGCCGACGCCATCGCGCCCAGGCCGTTCGACGCCGAGCCCGGCCCGCATGGGCGCGCCGCCGGAAGGCGATGGCGCCTACAAGCTGTTGCACCTGCGGCGCGCGCAGCCGGTGGCCTGTGCCGCAGGCTGCCGCCGAACGTTCACTTGCCGCCGCGCAGCTTCTTCAGCTCGGCCTGGGTCTCGTTCCACAGGTCCATGCCGACGTTGGTGGCGATGGTGGCATTCACCCGCGTGAGCTTGTCGCGCATGCGGTTCACCTCGGCCGGCGAGACCTCGTTGACCTGCATGCCCTTGGACTTGAGGTCAGCCACGGCCTTGGCGGCTTCGGCACGGGTGTCCTTGCGCTCGAAATCGCGGCTGACCTTGGCGGCGTCCATCAGCACCTTCTGCTCGTCCTTGCTCAGGCCGTCCCAGTATTTCTTGCTGACGAAGACGATCCACGGGCTGTAGACGTGATTGGTGACGCTGACGTACTTCTGCACCTCGTAGAACTTGCTCGACAGGATGGTGTTGAACGGGTTTTCCTGGCCGTCGACGGTCTTCGTCTCGAGCGCACCGAAGAGCTCGGAGAAGGCCATCGGAATGGCATTCGCACCCAGCGCGTTGAAGCTCTCCAGGTAGACCGGGTTCTGCATCACGCGCAGCTTCACGCCGGCCAGGTCCTCGGTCTTGGTGATGGGACGCTTGCTGTTGGTCAGGTTGCGGAAGCCGTTTTCCCAGTAGACCAGGCCGACGAGGCCCTTCTCGGGCATCTTGGCCATCACCTTCTGTCCCACCGGGCCGTCGAGGATGGCGTCGGCCTCGGCACCGTTGTTGAACAGGAAGGGCGTGTCCCACAGCGCCATTTCCTTGACGATGCCCACCAGCGTGGCGGTGGAGCCGACCATCATCTCCTGCGCGCCGCCGATCAGCGCCTGCTGCATCTGCACGTCGGAGCCGAGCGCGGCGGCGCCCACGGCGCGCAGGCGCATCTTGCCGCCGGAGCGCTTTTCCACCTCGTCGGCAAACACCTTCACGGCGCGGCCCTGGTTGGAGTTCTCCACCAGGCCGTAGCCGAAGCGGATGATGCGCGGCTTGATGTCCTGGGCCTGGGCGGCCAGCGGCAGCAGCGTGGTGGCGGCCGCGGCGGCCAGGGTGGCGATGAGGGTGCGTCGGAACAGTTTCATGGCGATCTCCAAGGGGGTTGTGAAAGTCGGTCAGCGCATCCAGGCCACGGGTGCGATGACGATCTGCGGGAACAGGACGAACAAGGCCAGGATCAGCGTGTAGGTCAGCAGGAAGGGGCTCACGCCCTTGACCACGTTGTGCATCGACAGCTTGCCGACGCCGGCCACCACGTTGAGCACCGTGCCCACCGGCGGCGTGATCAGGCCGATGGCGCCGTTGAGGATGAACATGAGGCCGAAATACACCGGGTCGATGCCGGCCTTCACGGCGATGGGCAGCATCACGGGGGCCAGGATCAGGATCGTCGGCGTCAGGTCCAGCGCGGTGCCGACGATGACCAGCGTGACCATCATCACCGCCATCAGCAGGCGCGGGTTGTCGACCATGGGGCCGAGCCAGGCGCTCAGCACGTTGGGCAGGTCGGCCAGCGTGATCATGTAGGCCGCCACCTGGGCGCCGGCGCACAGGAACATGACCAGCGCGGTGGTCTTGGCGGCGCGCTGCAGCACGCCGTAGACGGCGCTGAACTTCATCTCGCGGTGCACGAAGACGGCCACCACCAGCGCGTAGAAGGCGGCCACCACGGCGGCCTCGGTGGGCGTGAAGACGCCGGTCTTCATGCCGCCGATGATGATGAGGGGCATCAGCAGCGCCCAGCCGGCACGGCCGGTGGCGTGCAGCCGCTCGCCCCAGCCGGCGGGCTGGCCCTTCGGCAGGTCCATCTTGCGCAGCACCAGCTTCCAGGTGACGACCAGGCCGGCGCCCATGATCAGCCCCGGCACGATGCCGCTGATGAACAGCGACGAGATCGAGGTGTTGGTGGTGACGCCGTAGATCACGAAGGGCATGCTCGGCGGGATGATGGGCGCGATGATCCCGCCCGAGGCGATGAGCCCGCCCGAGGTGGCCATGGGGTAGCCGTGGGCCCGCATCATCGGCAGCAGGATGGTGGCCAGCGCGGCGGTGTCGGCCAGCGCCGAGCCGCTCATGCTGGCCATCAGCAGCGCGGCGCCGATGGTCACGTAGCCCAGGCCGCCGCGGAAGTGGCCGACCCAGGCCTGCGCCATGTCGATGATGCGCCGGCTGATGCCGCCCGCGTTCATCAGCTCGCCGGCGAGGATGAAGAACGGCACCGCCAGCAGCGGGAAGCTGTCGACCCCGGCCACCAGGTTCTGCGCCAGCAGCTGCGTATCCCAGAAGTCCAGCAGCCAGGCCATGCCGGCGCCGGTGAGCACCAGGGCCAGAGCCATCGGCATGCCCAGGCCCATGAAGCCCAGCATGCCCACGGCAAAGAAGATCGCGGCTTGTGTTTCGGGGCTCATCGCCTCACTCCGTCTCGGCTTCGTGAGTCAGCGCGACGAGGTCCCCGCGGACCAGCTTGACGACGGCCAACACGCAGATCACGGCGGTGCACAGCAGCGCCGGCAGCGGCAGCAAGGCCATCGAATAGCCGATCACCGGGGACTTGCCGTCCAGCCCCACCACCACCTGCTGCCAGGCACCCCAGGCCACCAGGCCCGCCGCGGCCACCACCAGGGCATGGATCAGGCGGCTCATGGCGCGCAGTGCACGCGGCTTGCCGCGCAGCGGCAGCAGCAGGCTGGTGAAGGCCAGGTGCTCGCCCAGGGGGTAGGCGGCGGTGGCGCCGATGAAGACCATCCACACGAAGAGCAGGCGCGACAGCTCTTCGCTGGCCGCCACGCCACTGCCGAAGCCATAACGCAGCACCACGTTGACGAATACCGCACAGGCCATGACGGCCAGGCACAGCGCCATGGCGCCCAGGGCGAGGCGTTGGACCGCCGGCGGCGGTGCCGCGTCGCTGGTGGTGGTGCTCATGCCGTCGTCTCCTGTTGCAGCCATTGCTGCACTTGCCGTTGCAGCGTGCCCAGGGGCAGTTCGGCGTCCAGGCGCAGCACGCCTGGTTCACCCAGCGGGGACTCGAGCGTGGCGAACTGGCTGTCCACCAGGCTGGCCGCGAAGAAATGCGACGACCGCGCCGCCACACGCTGCGCCGCGGCCGCCCGCGTGATGTCGAGAAAGGCGAAGCGCAGCCCCGGAGACGCGGCTCGCAACTGGTCGCGGTAGCTGCGCTTCAGCGCCGAGCAGGTGAGCACCACGCCCTGCGGTTGCGCCTGCAGCAGCCGCCCCAGCGTGGCCAGCCAGTCCTGGCGGTCGGCGTCGGTGAGCGCGATGCCCTGGGCCATGCGGGCGCGGTTGACCGCGCTGTGGTGATCGTCGCCCTCGATCAGCGGCAGGCCCTGCGCTTCGGCAATAGCGCGGGCCAGGCTCGACTTGCCGCAACCGGCAACTCCCATGACGATCAGACTGGGCATGACGTGATTTGGACAGCGCTATCCGAATGAGACAAAAGAAAGAGACCGGGCTGGTGGCTTCGATCGGTTTCGCCGGAATCAGCCTTCGATCTGACGGAAGAACCGGGTTGATGCCACTTGCGGATCACTATTGGATAGCGCTATCCTAACCATATCGCTGCTCGCGAACATCCGGGTAAACACTGATTTCATGACCGCCGTCAAATCCAGCCGCCGCGCCACCGGCCGCATCACGCTCAGCGACGTGGCGCGGGCCGCTGCCGTGAGCCCGATCACCGTGTCTCGTGCGCTGCGCGGCGAACGTGCCGTCGACCCGGCGCTGGTGGCACGCGTGCAGGAAGCCGCGCAGCGGCTGGGCTACGTGCCCGACCCGGCGGCGCGCGCGCTGGCCTCGCAGCGCAGCACGCACGTGGCGGTGCTGATCCCGATGCTGAGCAACGCCCTCTTCGTGGACCTGCTCGAAGCGGTGCAGCGCGAACTGCGGCCGGCCGGCTACCAGACGCTGATCGGCATCACCCACTACGACCGCCAGGAGGAGGAACAACTGCTGCGCGAGCAGCTCCTGCACCGCCCGGCCGGGCTCATCGTCACCGGCTTCGACCACAGCGAGGGCACGCGATTGCTCATCCAGCGCAGCGGCGTGCCCTGCGTGCACGTGATGGAGATCGGCCAAGGCCCGGGTGTGCACTGCGTGGGCTTCTCGCAGGCCGAGGCGGCGGCGGCCATGACGCGCCACCTGCTGCAAGGCGGCCGACGCCGCATCGCCTTCGGCGCCGCGCAGCTGGACCCGCGCACGCTGCAGCGCCTGCAGGGCTGGCGCCAGCAGATGCAGCAGGCCGGCCTGTACGACGCCAAGCTGGAATGGCTCAACCCGGCGCCTTCGTCCATCGCGCTGGGGGCGCAGATGTTCGAGCAGATGACCGCCCAGCGGCCGGCGGTGGACGCGGTGTTCTTCTGCAACGACGACCTGGCCCAGGGCGCGCTGCTGGCCGCCACGCGACTGAAGGTGGCCGTGCCCAGGCGCGTGGCGGTGGCCGGCTTCAACGACCTCACCGGCAGCGACCAGATGCAGCCTGCGCTGACCACCGTGCGCACGCCGCGCCGCGCCATCGGCGAACAGGCCGCGCGCATGCTGCTGGCGCTGATGCGCGGGCAGACGGTGGCGCCGACCTCGGTGGACCTGGGCTTCGAGTTGTGCCTGCGCGACAGCGCCTGAGCGGCCTGGTGCCCCGCCCCGCGTACCATGACGCCACCATGCCCGCCACCCTGGAAGGCCAGCTCGTCGTCGCCATTTCCTCGCGCGCGCTGTTCGACTTCGAGCAGGAGAACCGCGTCTTCGAGGACGGCGACGACCGCGCCTACATGCAGCTGCAACTGCAGCGCCTGGAGCAGCCGGCGCGGCCCGGCGTGGCCTTCTCGCTGGTCAACAAGCTGCTCGCCTTCAACGAAGAAGCACCGCGCGTCGAGGTGGTGATCCTGTCGCGCAACGACCCGGTTTCCGGCATGCGCGTCTTCCGCTCGGCGCAGCATTACGGGCTGTCCATGCAGCGCGGCGTCTTCACGCGCGGCCAGCCGCCGTGGCGCTACCTGCGGCCGCTGGCGGCCAACCTGTTCCTCAGCACCAACGAAGCCGACGTGCGCTCGGCGCTGGCCGAAGGCGTGCCCGCGGCGCGCGTCTATCCGGCCAGCGCTCATGCCTCGGCCGCCCACCCCGACGAGGTGCGCATCGCCTTCGACGGCGACGCGGTGCTGTTTTCCGACGAGGCCGAGCGCGTCTACCAGGCGCAGGGGCTGGACGCCTTCCAGAGCCACGAACGCGAGCGCGCCGCCACGCCGCTCGCGCCAGGGCCGTTCAAGCCGCTGCTCGAGGCGCTGCACCGGCTGCAGCGCGAACCAGGGCGGCGCATGCGCATCCGCACCGCGCTCGTCACGGCGCGCAGCGCGCCTGCGCACGAACGCGCCATCCGCACATTGATGGACTGGCAGATCGAGGTCGACGAAGCCATGTTCCTGGGCGGCCTGCCCAAGGGCGCCTTCCTGCGCGAATTCGAACCCGACTTCTTCTTCGACGACCAGACCGGCCACACCGAGAATGCCGCCGCGCACGTGCCAGCCGGGCACGTGGCGGCGGGGGTGTCGAACGGCTGAACGACCCGTCGGCGCGGGACCGGCGCAAGCCTGGTGCAAGACCGATGAATTGACCGGTGCAGAACCGGCGCAAGGCCCGCGGCCCGCGACCTACACTGCGCGCCATGCGCCGCCTGACCGCCGCCCTGCTGCTCGCGCTGCTGGCCGCCTGCGGGGGCGGCGGCGGCGACGACGAAGCGCCCGTGCCCGACCCGCCCGGCGCACTGAACGACCCCAACGCCTATTCGTCGCAGCCCGAAGCCTCGCTGCCCGGCGCGGTGGAAGCCGTGGCGACCACGAAACACCAGCTGCGGCTTGGCGGCAGCGAGATCGCCTACACCGCCAGCGCCGGCCACCTGATCGCGCGCGAGCCGCTGGCCGGCGCGGCGCAGGCCAGCGTCTTCCATGTCGCCTATACGGCCGACGACGCCGACCCCGCCATGCGGCCGGTCACCTTCTTCTACAACGGCGGCCCCGGCTCGGCCAGCGTCTGGCTGCACCTGGGGTCGTTCGGCCCCAAGCGGCTGGCCACCGGCGTGCCGGCGACCACCGCCGCGCGCCCCTTCCCGCTGGTGGACAACGCCGACAGCCTGCTGGCCAGCACCGACCTCGTCTTCATCGACGCCGTCGGCAGCGGCCGCTCGCAGGCCATCGCGCCCTACCGCAATCGCGACTTCTGGAGCGTGGGCGCCGACGCGGCATTGTTCCGCGACGCCATCCGGCGCTGGCTGCAGATGCACGGCCGGCAGGCGTCGCCGCTGTTCCTGTACGGCGAAAGCTACGGCGGGCCGCGCACCGCGGTGCTGGCGCGCCGGCTGCAGGAGGCCGGCACCTGGCCGGCGGGGCTGATCCTGCAGTCGCCGGCGCTGGACTACCACAGCAACTGCGGCGTCACCGAGACGGCTGGCATCGCCTGCACCGGCTACCTGCCCAGCTATGCCGCCACCGGCGCCTGGCACGGGCTGAGTACGCCGGCGCCGGTGGACCTGGACGGCTGGCTGGGCGGCGCCCGCGACTTCGCCGC
Organism: Candidatus Rubrivivax defluviihabitans; assembly: GCA_016709385.1. Classification (GTDB taxonomy): domain Bacteria; phylum Pseudomonadota; class Gammaproteobacteria; order Burkholderiales; family Burkholderiaceae_C; genus Rubrivivax; species Rubrivivax defluviihabitans. Next base: position 15,163 of record JADJMW010000025.1, on the reverse strand, counting down.
CATGCGTTACGCCCCGGCGCTGCACGACTGGCTGGCCGCCGCGCTGCCGGCGCCCGAGCTCTGGCTGCCGCTGGCCGAACTGACCGGCCTGCCGGCTGCCCAGTGGCAGCAGAGCTTCAACCTCGGCCCCACGCGCTACCGCGAACGCCTGATCCCGGGGCAGTTGCTGGGCCGCTACGACGCCCGCATGGCGGCCCCGGTGGGCAGCGCGCTGGCCGCCGAGGGCGACCCGTCGAGCAGTTGGATCGGCACTTCCTTTGCCGCGGCCATCGACGCCTACCTGCGCGACACGCTGCTCTATCGCAACCGCTCCACCTACGTGCTGCTGAGCACGGCCATCGAGCACTGGGACTTCGCGCACGCCGGGCGCGACCTGCCCGATACCGTGCCCGACCTCGCCGCCGCGCTGGCCGCCGACCCGGCGCTTCGCGTGCTGGCCGTGAGCGGCGTGCACGACCTGGCGACACCCTTCCACGTCACCGAAACCGACCTGGCGCGCCTGGCCTCCGACCGCGTGAGCGTGCGCAACTATCCCGGCGGTCACATGAGCTTCCTGGACGACGCCACGCGGCCGCGGCAAAGGACCGATATCGCCGCCTTCCTGGCGCATGCTGCGGCGGAACGGACGCTGCGTCGATCACCGCTGGCCGCAGCCCTGCGGCCCGCGCCCACGTGGCCCGCTCTGCCCGCTCTGCCCGCCTGGCCCGACCGGGCCGGCGTGCCCGCAGCCGCCATCGGCGAGCCGCTGCCCGAAGCCGCACTGCAGGCGCCGTTGCGCGACCCCTGGGTGCCCGTTCGGCGCGCGCCGGGCCGCTGAACACCGGCAGCGTCGCGATGGATACCCAATACCGTACCATCGCGGTTCGATTCCGGAGCTTGACATGACCGTTTTCCCGATGCTGCTCGACGCGCCGACGGCGCTGGCCCGACTGCAGGACGGCAGCGCGACCCTCGTCGACGTGCGTGAACACGCCGAGGTCGCGCGCGCGGCCTTCGACGCCCCCAACGTGGTGCAGATGCCGCTGTCGGAATTCGAGCGCCGGCATCGCGAACTGCCGCTGGACCGCGAAGTGATCCTGGCCTGCGCCACCGGCGCCCGCAGCTTCCAGGCCATGCAGTACCTGGTGCACCATGGCTGGCGCAAGGTGGCCAACCTGCAAGGCGGCCTGGCCGTCTGGCGCACGCACGGGCTGCCGACGAAGCACTGAGTCGCCGCGGGCCTAGCGCACAGCGCCTTCACCGGCGCCTACGCCGGCGGCGAGGCCGGGCGCCGCCGCACGGCCAAGGTCTGCGTGGCGCGTCCGATGAGGCCGCTCTCGTCGTACAGCGCCGACTCGGCCACGCCGCAGCCGTTGCCGCCGAGCAGGCTGCGCGAGCGCAGGCAAATCCACTCGCCCAGCGGCCGGCGCAACAGATTCACGGTGAGGTCGCAGTTGACGAAGCTGTAGTGCGCGAAGTCCAGCGCCGCGCTGATGCCGTTGCCGGAGTCGGCGGCCACGGCCACGCGCTGATAGGGGCTGGGGGCCTCGCCGGCCACCAGCGGGTGGCGCAGGCGGAACCAGGCGGCGCAGGGACCGTCGAAATACCGGCCTTCCGCCAGGCGGTTCTCGATCAGGTCGCCGTAGCCTCCGTGCAGGCCCGGGAAAGGCATGTGGCACGGCGGGCACTCGGACACCGGTCTGGGCGCCATGGGCAAGGGGTGGCCGGGCGTGCCGGCAGGCACCGGCAGGTCGTCCTCGCGCTGCATCAGCGCGGTGAAGCGGGCCACCTCCTTGCCGTCGGCGAAGAGCCGCGCCGAATAGTGGCCGGCATTGCGGCCGATGTAGTCGGGCGTGACCTCGACGCGGCACTCGCCGATGGGCACCGGGCGCAGCAGGTTGCCGGTGAGGCGGCCCAGGTGCGTCAGCCCCTGCGGCGCGGCAGCGTGCTCGATGGCCCGACAGACCAGCGCCGAAGGCGGGCCGGCATGCTGGTGCTCGGGGTGCCAGGGGCCGCGCGTCAGGCTGCCCGCCAGGAACAGGCGGCCGTCTTGGCTGGTGTAGGCACAGTGGCGGTGGGCGGTCATGGCTGCCTTTCGATGCCGGCTTGCGCGATGCCGAATCATCGCCCGAGTTGCAGCCCGGGTCGGGCCAGTTCGGTGCGTGGCCCGAACCCGGCCGGCTCGCCGGGCCCATGCTCATCGGGGATCGCCGCAGCGGAGTTGCCACAATGCGGCCATGCCGGTGCCAGCCACCTCCTCACGCCAGGGTCCGCCTGCGGGCCGGCTCGACCGGTTCGAGCACAGCCAGTGTCCCGAGCGACGTCACCGGGCGCTGCATGCGGCCTACATGAAGTCGCGCTGACGGTGCGGCGCCACGGGAAGGAATCAGATGAGCGGACTGTCCCTGCTGGTGGTCTTCGGCGGCGCCGGCTGCGGCGCCTTGCTGCGCTGGTGGCTCGGCGGCCTGCTGAATCCGGTGTTCCCCACGCTGCCGCTGGGCACGCTGGCGGCCAACCTGGTCGGTGGCCTGCTGGTGGGCGCGGCCAGCGCCTATTTCACCCAGCACGGCGCGCTGCCGCCGGAATGGCGGCTGCTGGTCATCACCGGTTTCCTGGGCGGGTTGACGACCTTCTCCACCTTCTCGCTCGAGGTGGTGACCTTGATCGGCCGCCAGGAATATGCCTGGGCCCTGGGGGCGGCCAGTGCGCACCTGTTCGGATCGCTGGCGCTGACCACGCTGGGCATCCTCATCGCCCACGCGGCCTTCGCCAGGGCTTGAGGGTCAGGTATTGAATCCACGCGCATCGACCGCAAGGAGCCGACCATGCAAGGTGTCTACCTCAAGTTCTACGTGAAGGAAAAGCGCCGCCACCACGGCCTGCTGGCCTACGAATGGCTGCTCGAACAGGCGCAGCGGCTGGGCCTGCACGGCGGTTCGGCCTTCCGCGCCATCGCCGGCTACGGGCGCCACGGCCGGCTGCACGAGGAGCATTTCTTCGAGCTTGCCGGCGACCTGCCGGTGGAGGTGGGCTTCGCGCTCACCGAAGAGGAAGCCCAGCGGCTGCTCGCGCACCTGGCAGGCGAGAAGCTGCGCCTGTTTTACATCAAGCTGCCGCTGGAGATGGGCATGGTCGGCGACGGCGTGTAGCTGCACTGCGGGCCGACGGATCGGCTGCGCTGGCCGCGTCGCGGCTCCTGTCGACCCTGCGCGCGACGGGATCAGACGATGAACGGCAGGAAGCGCCGCGTGCGCCGGCGGTAGGCGTCGTAACCGGGATGCCACTGCAACATCCAGCGCTCCTCGAAATGCGACTTCACGGCCAGCACCGCCACCAGCGCCACCATCGCGAGCCAGGCCCAGGGCGAGACCGAGGCCCAGGCGCAGGCGGCAGCGCAGGCGATGACCGCGGTGTACATCGGGTGCCTGATCCAGCGGTAGGGCCCGGTGTGCACGAGCTGGCCGCCTTCGCGCGGCGTGGGCCGGATATTGAAGTTGCCCGGCCGGTTGTGGGTCAGCGTCCACAGGCCCAGCACGGCGCCGACGGCGGCCATTGCCCAGGCCACCAGGGGCGCGCGGCCGAGCAGGAACGATGGCGTCCCCCACAACGCCAGCGCACCCATCAGGGCGAACTGGGCCCCCACCAGTGCCGTGCCCAGGTGGTCGCGCGAGCGCCTCGTGACGGTCATGCGCCGCGCTGCCGCGCCACCAGCCCGATCAGCGCCGAACGCCCGTGGTGGCCGCTGCCTTCGGCAAGATCGGCCTCGTATTCGCGCAGTTCGACGATGTCCATCGCGGCGAAGGCCTCGCGCAGCAGCGCCGGCGTATACAGGTGCGATTCGAACGGCGGCCCGCCAGTGCGGTACTCCAGCTGCCTGGGCGTATAGCCTTGCAGCACCAGCGTGCCGCCGGGCTTGAGGCTGCGGCGGATGTGGGCGAACAGCCGCGTGCGCATGGCCGGGTCGGCGAACTGCACGAAGATGGCAGCCACGCCGTCGTAGGCTGCTTCGGGCCAGGCGAAACCGTCGCAGTCGGCGACGCTGAAATTCACGCTGACGCCCTGCTCGGCCGCCATGCGGCGCGCCTTTTCGACGCCGACCTCGGCGATGTCGAAGGCGTCCACCCGCAGGCCGCGCTTGGCCAGCCAGACACTGTTGCGGCCCTCGCCGTCGGCCACGCTGAGTACACGCTGGCCGGGCTGCCAGACGCCGGCATGGTCGCGCAGCCAGGCATTGGGCTCGGTGCCGAAGAGGAAGCCGTCTGCGGCGAAGCGGCGGTTCCAGGTGCCGGCGGGGTCGGGGAAGGCGGGCTGGTTCATCGAGCGGGCGAAATCTTTCGGGTGCAGGGAACATCGATGATGCCCGCACCCGGCCCCGGCGTCTCACCCTGCGCCCAGCGCCAGCACCACCCGGTAGGTCACGAACGACGTCGCATAGGCCAGCGCGAACAGGTAACCGGCCATGACGAGCGGCATCTTCCAGCCGCCGGTCTCGCGCTTCACGGCCGCCAGCGTGGCCAGGCATTGCGGCGCGAAGACGAACCAGGCCAGCAGCGACAAGGCCGTGGCCAGGCTCCAGCCCTGCGCGATCACCGGCGCCAGCGCCTGCGCCGCGTCGGTGCCGCTTTCCGACAGAGTTTCAGCCAAGCAGGCAACGACGCGACGGTACGACGCCAGGCCCGGGCTGGCGAGAGTGTGCCGCGTACCGTCAGACCGCGCCGGGTGGCCTGCCGTTCGTGCTCCGCTTCAGCGCCGGCTCAGGCGGCACTCTTTGCGCGGGTGGTTGGACCCTTTGCCAACCGCTCAGCCATACGGGTTTGCCAACCTGGCCCGGTGGCACGCCACCGTTCAATGACCTCGGGCGGCAGACGAAGGCTGATCAGTTGGCGCGGACTTTCCAAACGCGGTCGCCCGCCCTTGTTGACGACGGCTCGGGCGAGCATTTCGTCGGTGAGTTCAGGGAGTTCCTTGTACTCGTGGGGCTTGATCTGATGCGCGTCTACGCGCGTCATGTCAGAGCCCAAGGTACGGCGCGAGGCGGGCTTGCTCACGATCATTGGCCTTTCGCATGCTGAACACGTGGCGAACCGCGCCACGCGGTGTGTATCCGACGACGATCATCCGGTCTTCCAGGCGGCCGAAGCAGATGATTCGACGTTCGCCGTAGTCCTTGCGCGTGTCCTCGATCTCGACTGTCGGTCCGTCGAAGATGATCAAGGCATCTTCGAAGTCGAGACCGCGCTCCGTGAGCGTCTTCTCGCGCTTGGCTGGATCGTAGGTCAGTCGCACCCAGATAGTGTATCTACGAAAACCAACCGAAGCCAGATGACTTTCGCGTCGCGTCTTCTGCGCCGCCTGACGGACGGGGGAAGTCTCTCGGGTGCAGGGAACATCGATGATGCCCGCACCGGGCCCGGATATCACCCGGCGCCCGGCGCCAGCGCCAACCGGCAGGTGACGAACGACGCCGGATAGGCCAGCGCGAACAGACAGCCCGCCATGACGAGCGGCATCTTCCAGCCGCCGGTCTCGCGCTTCACGTAGAGCCAACCGGCACGACGCGGGGCAGGGCACACACGCCGGGCCTCAGACAATGTACCGCGTACCTGCGACCCGGCGTGTGCCCTGCCTTGGTATGTCCGGTTGAGCGAACCGTCGGGCATCAGACCGCGACGCGCTGAGCGAGTGCCTCTTGGGCGAGCGTGTTGATGCTCTTGCCCTCAGCCTGTGCGGCGATGGCCAGCCTTTCATGCAGTTCCGGCGGAATGCGAAGGTTGAACTTCCCGGAGTAGCTGCGGCGCGGCTCGATTCCCTTCTCCTTGCAGACCTCAAGAAAGACCGTCAAGGACTTCTTGAACTCCGCTCTGAGCTCCTTCGGTGTCTTGCCATAGAAGTCGGCACCGCCGCTGAGACCGAGTATCTCTCCTCTGAACATGTCAATTTCCGGGTCGTACTCGATCTTCGCGTTGTATCCGTCTACCGTCATCACGTTCATGGCTTCACTCCATGTTGCTCAAGCCACTTCTTCACCGACACCACTGCGCCCTTGTCTGTCTTTGGCGACGGATGTGGTCTGTGGAAGACGCGGACCTCGTTGAAAAGCACGACTGCAACACGACTACCTTCGCGCTCGGTGACTTCAGCGCCAAGCCCAGTGAAGAGTGCTTCGATGTCTTTCCAGGCGATGTTCGCGCTGGTCGGGTGCGAAGACCGCTTCCAGGGTTTTCTGATGCGCGCGCTTCATGTTCAGATGGTACCGAACTCCGGTACCGATCACAACACGGGTGAATCCTGATGCCTGACGGGCGGGCGAAGTCTCTCGGGTGCAGAAAACATCGATGATGCCCGCACCCGGTCCGGAGATCAGCCGGCGCCCAGCGCCAGCGCCACCCGGTAGGTCACGAACGACGCCGCATAGGCCAGCGCGAACAGGTAGCCGGCCATGACGAGCGGCATCTTCCAGCCACCGGTCTCGCGCTTCACCGCCGCCAGCGTGGCCAGGCATTGCGGCGCGAAGACGAACCAGGCCAGCAGCGACAAGGCCGTGGCCAGGCTCCAGCCCTGCGCGATCACCGGCGCCAGCGCCTGCGCGGCGTCGGTGCCGCTTTCCGACAGCGCATAGACGGTGCCCAGCGCGCCCACCACGACTTCGCGTGCCGCCAGGCCCGGCACCAGCGCGATGCTGATCTGCCAGTTGAAACCGATCGGCTCGAACACCTGCGCCAGCGCATGCCCCAGGCGGCCGGCCACGCTGTATTCGATGGCCGCGCCCGTGGCACCCGGTGGCGGCGCTGGAAAGCTGGCCAGCGCCCACAGCGCCACCGTCAGCACCAGGATGATGCCGCCCACGCGGCGCACGAAGATCGTCACCCGCTGCCACAGCCCGATGGCGATATTGCGCAGCGCCGGCCAGTGGTAGCTGGGCAGTTCCATCATCAGGCTGCGCACGTGGCGCCCGCCGTGCGTGAAGCGCTTCAGCAGCCAGGCCACCGCCATGCCGCCGGCGATGCCGGCCGCGTACAGGCCGAACAGCACCAGCCCCTGCAGGTCGAAGACGCCGGCCACCGTGCGCCGCGGCACGAAGGCGCCGATCAGCAGCGCATAGACCGGCAGCCGTGCCGAGCAGGTCATCAGCGGCGCGATGAGGATGGTGACGACGCGGTCGCGCGGACTCGCGATGGTGCGCGCGGCCATGATGCCGGGAATGGCGCAGGCAAAGCTGGACAGCAGCGGGATGAAGGAACGCCCCGACAGGCCCACGCCGCCCATCAGCCGGTCGAGCAGGAAGGCCGCGCGCGGCGGTAGCCGCTTTCTTCCAGCCAGCAGAATAAAGAAGAAGAGGATCACGATCTGCGGCAGGAAGACCAGCACGCCGCCGGCGCCGGCGATCACGCCGTCGACGACCAGGCTGCGCAGCCAGCCTGGCGCCAGAAGGCCGCTCACGGCCTCGCCCAGGCCACGGTGCCGGCTTCGATCCAGGCCATGGGCTGCTCGGCGCCCACGAAGACGGCCTGGAAGACGACGAACAGCAGCAGTGCCAGCAGCAGCGGCCCCAGCAGCGGGTGCAGCACCACGCGGTCGATGCGGTCGCTGCCGGTCTGCGGCAGCAGTTCGGCCAGGCCCAGGCGCTGCAGGATGAGGTGTACCTGCTCGTGGTCGGGCAACAGCGGCGGCGGGTCTGCAGGCGCCGCCTGAGCGCCCGCACCCACCGGCAGGGCGCCCTGGCGGCGCCAGATCGCGGGCTGGTCCAGCAGTTCGCGCAGGGCGTGGGGCGCCGTCGGCCTGTACGCCCACGGTGCCCACCACCGGCAGGCCGAGTTCACGCGACAAGGCCTGGGCGTCTACGGCCAAGCCGCGGCGCGCTGCCAGGTCGGCCATGTTCAGCGCCACCACGCAGGGCAGGCCGAGCCTGCGCACCGCCAGCACCAGGCGCAAGTTGCGCCGCAGGTTGGTGGCGTCGACGACGCAGATCACGAGGTCGGGCCGCTTCTCGCCCAGGGCGCGCCCGTAGAGCACGTCGCGGGTCACGCGTTCGTCGGGCGAACGCGGATGCAGGCTGTAGGCGCCGGGCAGGTCGAGCAGCCGCAATCTGCGGGCGGCCGGCGTGGCAGCCGGCCCTCCTTGCGCTCGACCGTGACGCCGGCGGAGTTGGCCACCTTCTGCCGGCTGCCGGTGAGCAGGTTGAACAGCGCCGTCTTGCCGCAATTCGGGTTGCCCACCAGCGCCACCACCGGGCCGCCGCGGTGCACGTGGATGACGGCGGGTTTCACGCGCTGGCAGGCTCCAGATGCACGCACGCGGCTTCGGCGCGGCGCAGGGCGAAGGTGGAGTTGCCGACGCGCACCACCAGCGGATCGGCGCCGGGCAGGCCGCGTGCCGCGACCATCACGCGTTCACCGGGGAAGAAGCCGATCTCGTCGAGCCAGGGACCCCACTCGGGCGCCGCGGCCGGGGGCGTGACGGCCTGCACCACCGCTGGCTGGCCGATGGGCAGGGCGTCGAGGGTGGAGGCGGCCGGTGGCCGGGAGGCTGTGCTGTCGGCGATCGACATGAGGCAAGGGCACGACTGGGGATGCCCTGGATCATACAGTCAAAAGAGAATGATTCTCAATAACTGCACTTGTCCCAGATCAAGCTGAATCGCCGCGGTTCAGCGCGCGGCGCGGCCTGACGGCCGCAGACTCATGCCGTGGCAGCCGCCACCACGGACCCCGGGGCGCATGTTCCGGTCAGTGGGCCGGCCACCGCCCCGGTCAGCGATGCCGCGCCCGCACCACGTCGCCGACGACGAGGATGGCCGGCGAGCTTCCATACCGAGCCGCCCGACCTCGACCGCCAGTTCGCCCAGCGTCGTGACGTGGCGGCGCTGCTGCGCCGTGCAGCCGTGCTGGATCACCGCCGCGGGCGTCTGCGCGTCGAGACCGCCTTCGACCAGCGCCGCGGTGATGGCGGCGCAATGCGCCACGCCCATGTAGACCACGAGCGTGAGGCCGCAGCGGGCCAACGCAGCCCAATCCGGCGCGTTGCCGCCTTCACGCCCATGGCCGGTGACGAAGGCCACGCCGGGAGCATGGCGGCGGTCGGTCACCGCAATGCCGGTGGCGGACGGCACCGTGATGCCGGAGGTGATGCCGAGCACGATCTCCACGCCGATGCCGCCCGCGCGCAAGACACCGACGTCCTCGCCACCGCGGCCGAAGACGAAAAGGGTCGCCACCCTTCACACGCACGACACGCCTCGCCGCGCCGGGCCTCGGCGATCATCAGCCGGTGGATGAAGTCCCTGCGGCGTGCCCCAGACCCGCCCGGCTTGCCGACAGGCACCACGCGGGCGGTGGGGCGCGGTGGCGCAGGACACTGCGGTCCACGAGGTCGTCGACCAGCGCCACGGTGGCGCGGCGCAAGGCCTTCACGGCTTTGAGGGTGAGCAGATCCGGGTCGCCGGGGCCGGCGCCGACGAGCGTGACGACCGGTGACCTGGCAGGGCGCGCGGCGGCTTCACGGCGCCGCCACGGCCGCCGGCTGGCGCCGCAGCAAGGCCTTCACGGCAGGCAGGCAGGACTCCAGGAGGTACCGCAGCGAAGCTGCGCCTGCAGGCCGCTCAGCCGGTCCTCGGCGTTGCCCTCGCAGTGGCGCAAGGCCTGCACGATGGCGTCTTCGTCGACGTCGTTGCAGGCGCAGACCTGCACGCTGCGCGCCGGCCCGGCCTGCGGCGGCTTCGCGCCGGCAGCGAGCAGCGCACGGCCCGAGGGGGCGGCCGGGCGCTGCTGCTGCAGCCACTCCAGCATCCAGCCCGCCGCGCGCCGTATCGCCGGCGAGCAGAAAAGCTTGCAGCGTGCCGTCCTCGGCCAGCTTGACGCGCCGGCCGCGGCCATTGCGGGGGTCGTCGAGCGCAGCGTGGCGGCGGGTCCAGCCCCAGGATCCGCGACCACGCCCTGCCAAGCCTGCACCCGCTGCGGGAGTGGCCGCGGCGGCGCAGGCAGATGCCCAGCCGGGCACCGGGTTCGCGGCCGAAGGGCACGCAGTTGAAGAAGTCCAGCCCCTGGCCCCAGCGCCGCAGCCGTTCGCGCAGCGCCAGCGCCTCGCCCGCCGGCAGCCAGGCCGCGGCCGCCAGCTGCCACGGCAGTTCAGGCTGCACGCCGCACGCGCACCGCGTGCTTCAGCCTCGGGCTGCAGCGACTGCGGGCAGCAGGCCGAAGGCATCAGTGCATTGACGCCCGACAGGCCGGCGCCGCCCAGGATTCCGGGCCCGAGCCTGGCCCACGAGGCCTGCGCCGGCGCCACGCTCTCGCTGCCCTGCACCGGCAGCACGGCGCTGCCACGGCGCGCGAGCGCACCTGCACCAGGTCGCCGTCGCGCCATTGGCGGCGCTGCAAGTCCTGCGGGTGCATTTCCAGCACCGGCCCCGGCGCGTGGCCGAACAGCCGCCCCAATGTGCCGCTGCGGCTCATGCCATGCCATTGGTCGCGCAGGCGTCCGGTGAGCAGCGAGACCGGGTAAGCCGCGTCGCGCTGCTCGGCCGTGGGCTTCCAGCCCGGGGCGTGAAAGCGGGCGCGGCCGTCGGCGGTGGCGAAGCGGCCGTCGGTGAACAGGCGGGCCGACCCCTGCGCCGCGCCCCCGGGGAAGGGCCATTGCTGCGGTTGCTCTAGCGCGGCCCAGCTCAGGCCGGTGATGTCGAGGTCGCGCCCGCGGGTGCTTTCGCGGTGCTGGTTCCACACTTCTTCGGCGCAGGTCCAGCCGGACATCGTCTGCCCGCTGGTCTGTACCGTGCGGCGCGAAGGCAGCCGCGCTTCCAGCCGCCGCGCGCCGCCGGCTGCGATCTGCCAGTCGGCGCGCGCCTGGCCGACGGCGGCACCGCGACGCGCGCACGCGGCTGATGCGGCGTTCGCTGTTGGTGACGGTGCCTTCCTTTCTCGCCCCAGCTGCTGGCCGGGCAGCAGCAGGTCGGCGAAGTCCGCCGTGGCGGTGGTGGCGTAGGCGTCCTGCAGCACGACGAATTCGCAACGCGCCAGCGCCGCCCGCCGCACCAGCGCCTGTTCGGGCATCGAATGCGCGGGTTGGTGCAGGTTATCCACAGCGCGGATCTTGCCTCAGCGGCGGCGCGGAACATCTCCACCGCGGTCTTGCCCGGCGCGGCCGGCACCGTTCACGCCCCACAGCGCCGCCACTTTGGCGCGCGCCGGGTCGGCCAGGTCGCGGTGCGCCGACAGCATGGTGGCCAGCCCGCCGACCTCGCGCCCGCCCATCGCATTGGGCTGGCCGGTCAGCGACAGCGGCCCGCCGGGCGCCTGACCTGGCCGCAAGCCCGGTCAGGGTTGATGAGCGAGGTGATCTTGTCCGTCGCTGCTGCTCTGGTTGAGGCCCTGGCACCACAGCGACAGCGTCGGCGCGCGGCGTCCGTCATCAGCCACGTTGGCGAACCAGCGCGCGCCTGCACGATATCGTCGGCCTGCAGGCCGCAGACCTTAGCCGCATGCGCCGCGGGTGAATTCACGCACGTGGTCGCGCAACGCGGTAAAGCCGGTGGTGTGGGCGGCGATCCAGGTCGCATCGGTAAGCTGCTCCCACAGCATCACGTGCAGCAGGGCATGGTGCAGCACGACATCGGTGCCGGGTAGCAAATTGCAGGTGCAAGGACGGCCTCGGCGGTTTCGGTGCGCCGTGGGCCGGCGACGATGAGCTTCAGCGCCGGGTTGGCGCGCCGCGCCTCTTCCAACCGCCGGTACAGCACTGCGGGTGCGCCCAGGCCATATTGGCGCCTGTGATGAAGACGGTCTGCGCCATGCCAGGTCGTCGTAGCAGGCGGGCACGAGGTCGCTGCCGAAGGCGGCCTTGTGACCCGGTCACCGCGCTGCTCATGCACAGGCGCGAGTTGGTGTCGACGTTGGTGCCGATCAAGCCCTTGCCGAGCTTGGTGAAGGCGTAAGTAGTCCTCGGTGAGCAACTGGCCCGACAGGTACAGGCCGACGGCGTCGGGGCCGCGCACCGACGATGGATGCAAAGCGGTCGGCCGCTTCGTCGAGCGCCGCGTCCCAGCCCACGGTTTGGAATGGCGCACCGCGTGCCGCCCGGCGCAGCGGCTGCAGCGCGCGCACCCTGCGCCGTGACCTGCTGGCGCCGCCGTCAGTGCAGCGTCGAGCCTTGGATGCCTGGCAGCCAAAATTCGGCCGGGTGCTCGGGGTCGCCGCGCACGCCGGTCATCCGGCCCATCGTGCTCGATGACGACGCCACAGCCGACACCGCAATAGGACAGGTGGAGCGTGTCTCGGCCATTTCGGATCCCGGTCTCAGGGCCGTGGCGTGCCGGCAGGGGCCGGCCGAAGCGGGGCCCGCCAGGTCCGGCGCCAACGTCGCCAGTTCATCGGCGTCCGGGACCCTGGCCGGCCTCGACCTTGCAGGCGCAGTTACCGGCGTGCAGCCCTGGTCCGGGGCCCGGCCTGGCGTCGGCGAATTCGATCGTCCAGTTGTGCAGCGGGCAGGCCACCGCGGTGCCGAGAGACGATGCCCTGGCTGAGCGGGCCGCCGCGGTGCGGCAGCGGTCGAGCAAGGGCGTGCACGTGATCTTCGGCCGTGCGGAACAGCGCCACCGGCATGCCACGCTCGCGCTGCACAGCGACGGGCGCCGAGCAGGGGAATCTCGGCCACGCCGCGGATGGGGTCCAGCGCTTCATGCCAGTGCCTTGTCGTGAGCGGACGCCGGGGCAGCCGCCACGGCCCCTGCCGCCAGGCCGGCGCCACCGGCTGGAACTGGCGCAGGTCCCCCTGCGCGCGCCCGGGTCGAACCACGGGTCGGGCTCGCCGTCCAGCGCGGAACTGCAGCTGCTCCCACAGGGCCTGGCGGGCCGGCGTCTTCGACGATGCGCCGCTTCACGTGGTCCAGCCCGACGCGATGCGTAGTGCACCGTGCGTTCCAGGTACCGGCCCCCAGCCGGTACAGCTGCAGGCAGCGCGCCGCTGTACTCCAGCACCTCGTCGGCCGTTTTCACCTTGGCCAGGAATTGCGCCGCCTCGGTCTTGATGCCGCCGTTGCCGGCGATCACGATCTCCCAGCCGGAATCGACGCCGATCACGCCCACGTCCCCGATGCCGGCCTCGGCGCAATTGCGCGGGCAGCCACTGACCGCCAGCTTGACCTTGTGCGGCGCGTACATGCGCCACAGCGCGCTCCAGGTCCCGCCCCATCTGCGTGCTGTCCTGGGTGCCAACGGCACCACTCGCTGCCGACGCAGGTCTTCACCGTGCGCAGCGCTCCGGCGATAGGCGTGGCCGCTGGGCATGCCCAAGGTCGTGCCACACCCGCGGGCAGGTCTTCCCTTCTTCACGCCCAGCATTTCCAGGGCGCTGGCCGCCGGTCACCTTGACGGTGGGGGATCTGGTATTTTGTCCACCACATCGGCGATGCGCCGCAAACCTCGGCGCTGGTCTCGCCGCCCATTACGCGGGATCACGCTGCTTAGCGTCCTTCTGGATATTGGCGTGGGTGCGTTCGTTGATGAAGCGGCTCTGCGGGTCGTCCTTGCGCCTCCTTCCGCCAGGTGCTGATGAGGTAGTAGTTGAGCGGCCGGGCGGCAGGTGGCGCAGCCGTTGGGCGTGCGCCAGTCGAGCCAGCGGTAGACGCTGTCAACGGTGAGCAGGTGGTGTTCGCGGATGGCGTCGCGCACGGCCTGGTGCCCAAGCTCGGTGCAGCCGCACAGGGCCTTCATCTTCGGCGAAGCGCTGTAGTCGCCGCCGGCGGTGAACATCAGCAACTGCTCCACCAGACCGGTGCAGGAACCGCAGCTCGCGCTGGCCTTGGTGTGCTTGCGCACCTCGTCCAGCGTGAACAGGCCGCGCTCCTTGATGGCCTTGCAGATGGCCCCCTTGGTGACGCCGTTGCACCGCAGACCTCGTCGCTGTCGGCCGCCCAGCCCCTGTGTTCTGGCCCAGGTGGCCGGCATCGCCGATATTAAACTCGCCGAACATCAGGTGGTCGCGGATATCGGCCACCTTGCGGCCTTCGCGCAGCAGCTTGAAATACCAGTTGCCGTCGACCGTGTCGCCGTACATCACGGCGCTGACCAGCTTGTCGTCGCGGAGGACCAGCTTTCAGACGCCGCTTTGGCGGGGTCGCTGAGCACGATCTCCCGGTGCCCGCGCCGCCCATGAACCCGCCGGCGCTGAAGAGAAACGATGCCGGTGACCTTCAGCTTGGTACTCGGTCTGGTTGCCGGTATAACGGCCGATGCCGGAACTCGCCCCAGGTGCGTGGCGCAGACCTTGCCCTGCTCGAACAGCGCGGCGCCACCAGACCGTAGGCGATTCCGCGGTGCGTTGCACTCGCCCACGGCATAGATGCGCGGGTCGGTGATGGTCTTCGCAGGTGTCGTTGACGACCACGCTGCGCGCGCAGCAGGCCGCAGGCCTCGGCCAGGTCGGTATTCGGGCGGATGCCGGCGGGCCATCACCACCAGGTCGGCCCGCACCTCGGTGCTGTCCTTGAATCCGCACCGCCGCGACGCGACCGTTCGCGCCGGCCAGCAGCGCCTGCGTCTGCGCGCCGATGAGGAATTCTGGTGACCCTGTCTTCCGTGGCTCTTTCTGGGCAGCAATCTGCCGGCCACGTCGTCGAGCTGGCGCTCCATCGCGCCAGGGGCTGATGCACCACGGTCACCCGCATGCCGCGCCGCATCAGCCCGCCGGCGGCTTCCAGTCCCAGCAGGCCGCCGCCGATGACCACCGCGTGGCGGCAGCGGGTGGTCATGTCGATCATGGCCTGTGTCGGCGATATCGCGGCAGGCGATGACACCCGGCAGGTCGCGCCCCGGCACCGGCAGGATGAACGGGTGCGACCTGCGGGCCAGCAGCAGCCGGTCGTGGTGGCGGCTTCGCTGCCGTCGTCGGCCCGCACCAGGCGCTTTGACGCGGTCGATCTGCACCACCTGCGGCCGGCATGCAGCGTGATGCCCCTGCCTGCATACCAGCTCAACGGGTTGACAATGATCTCGTCCAGCGTCTGTTCACCGGCCAGCACCGGGCTGAGGTCAGGATGCGGTTGTAGTTGGGGTGCGGCTCGGTGCCGAAGACCGTGATGTCGTAGAGCCCGGGCGCGATCTTCAGCAGCTCTTCCAGCGTGCGCACGCCGGCCATGCCGTTGCCCACCATGACGAGTTTCATCTTCTTCATTGCGGGCTCCTGGCGCTCACTGCGC
>JADJMW010000024.1 GCA_016709385.1 Candidatus Rubrivivax defluviihabitans | reverse complement strand
CCAGACCTCCTCCAACTCCTCATCTACGATGGCACGGATCTGCAGCATGTTGCCCAGGCGGATCCCGCGCGACTTGTCGGTGGTCTTGCGGATCATCTGGTTGACGGCCGTGTCGGTGCCGGGGTTCTGCTTGTAGAAGCCGGACTTCTCGGTCAATTCGAACGAGGCCAAGGTGATCGGCAGGTAACCGGTCATCTGGTGGCTGCCGGCCTGGATCGCGGGATCGGTGAGGAAGTTGAAGAACGCCGCCACGCCCTTGTATTCGGCCGGCTTCTTGCCGCTCATCACCCACAGGCTGGCGCCCCCGATGACGGTGTTCTGCGGCGCGCCCGGCACGTCCGGGTAGTAGGGCAGGGTGGCCAGCGCGAAGCCGAACTTGGCGTTCCGCTTGATGGTGCCGTAGGAGCCGACGACGTGGTGGCCATGGCGCACTCGCCCGAGTAGAAGGCCGCGTCGGGCTTGTTGCCGCGGCCACGGTAATGGAACAAGCCCTGCTGGGCCATATTGGCCAGGTTCTCGATATGCCGCACGTGCAGCGGACTGTTGAAGACCAGCCGTGCGTCCGGGCCGCCCAGGCCGTTGCTCTTGGTGGCCAGTTCCGCGTTGTGCCAGGTCGAGAAGCTCTCCAGCTGGGTCCAGCTCTGCCAACTCGTCGTGAAGGGGCAGGCGTGACCCGAGGCCTTGAGCTTGGCGGCGGCCAGGGCCAGCTCGGGCCAGGTCTGCGGCGGCTTGTTGGGGATCCAGGCCGGCGGCCTTGAAGGCGTCGCGGTTGATGTAGAAGACCGTGGTCGAGCTGTTGAAAGGGAAGCTCAGCATCTGCCCGTTCGGAGCCGTGTAGTAGCCAGCCACCGCCGGGATGTAGGCCTTGGGGTCGAACTTGTAGCCGGCGTCGGCGAGCACCTTGCCCACCGGCACGATGGCGCCCTTGGCGGCCATCATGGTCGCGGTGCCCACCTCGAACACCTGCAGGATGTGCGGCGCGTTGCCGGCGCGGAAGGCGGCGATCGCAGCGGTCATCGACTCGTCGTAGGTGCCCTTGTAGGTGGGAACGATCTTGAAGTCCTTCTGGCTGGCGTTGTAGCCGTTGGCCAGATCGACGACCCAGTCGTTCAGGCCGCCGGTCATCGAGTGCCACCACTGGATCTCGGTCTGGGCGTGGGCCGGCAGGGCGGCCAGGGTGGCCAGGGCGGCGGCGGCCAGGGCCGGGGCAAAAGTACGCAATTTCATGGGTTCTCCATCCAACGAGTTGTGAGCCGAGTCCGCCAGTGTGGCCGGCGTTTATGACAGTCCTGTTTCTGTCATGGAAGCGCCATGTGCAGCAACGGGGAATACCCGCCGCGTCGGCAAACCCCGCGCCCGGCTGGCGAAAGCGCGTGGGGTAGCATCCGGACTAACCCTATGAATGCCCCCTTCACACTGCCGCAGGCAGCGCCGTCGCCGCTGAGCGAAGAAGCCGAATCCGGTCCGGTCCGCCTGCGCGAGATCCCCTACAACTACACCTCGTTCTCCGACCGCGAGATCGTCTTGCGCCTGCTCGGCGCGCGACCTTGGGAGATCCTGAGCCAGCTGCGCCAGGAGCGCCGCACCGGCCGTTCGGCCCGCATGCTGTACGAAGTGCTGGGCGACATCTGGGTCGTGCAGCGCAATCCGTACCTGGAAGACGACCTGCTCGAGAACCCCAAGCGCCGGCAGCTGCTGATCGACGCCCTGTACCACCGCCTGGGCGAGGTGCAGAAGCGCCGCACGCCGGCCGAAGACGCGCGCCGCGACGCCCTGGTGGGCGAATTGCTGCAAGCCGCCGGCGGCGCCGTGGAGCGTTTCGCCGCGCAGTTCCGCACCGTGTGGGACCTGCGCAAGGCCGCGCGCCGCGTGCTCGGCCGCCACACCGCGAAGGACAACCTCAAGTTCGACGGCCTGAGCCGCGTCTCGCACGTCACCGACGCCACCGACTGGCGCGTCGAGTTCCCCTTCGTCGTGCTCACGCCCGACAGCGAAGCCGAAATGGCCGGCCTGGTGCAGGGCTGCATCGAACTCGGCCTGACCATCATTCCGCGCGGCGGCGGCACCGGCTATACCGGCAGCGCCGTGCCGCTCACCTGGAAGAGCGCGGTCATCAATACCGAGAAGCTCGAAGCGCTCAGTGAAGTGCAGATGGTGCAGTTGCCCGGCGTGGCCGAACCGGTGGCCACCCTCTACAGCGAAGCCGGCGTGGTGACGCAGCGCGTGGCCGACGCCGCCGAGCGCGCCGGCTACGTCTTCGCGGTGGACCCCACCTCGGCCGAAGCCAGCTGCGTGGGCGGCAACGTGGCCATGAATGCCGGCGGCAAGAAGGCCGTGCTCTGGGGCACCGCGCTGGACAACCTGGCGAGCTGGAAGATGGTCACGCCCGAAGCCAAGTGGCTCGAGGTGACGCGGCTGAACCACAACCTGGGCAAGATCCACGACGTGGACGTCGCCAGCTTCGAGCTGAAATATTTCGACGCCGGCGGCAAGACGCTCGAACGCACCGAGCGGCTCGACATCCCCGGCACCGCCTTCCGCAAGGAAGGGCTGGGCAAGGACGTCACCGACAAGTTCCTCGCCGGCCTGCCCGGCATCCAGAAGGAAGGCTGCGACGGCCTCATCACCAGCGCGCGCTGGGTGGTGCACAAGATGCCGGCGCACGTGCGCACGGTGTGCCTGGAATTCTTCGGCAGCGCCCGGCAAGCGGTGCCCAGCATCGTGGAGATCAAGGACTACTTGTTCGGGCTGAAACCGCAAGGCGTCCTGCTCGCCGGCCTGGAGCACCTGGACGACCGCTACCTGAAGGCCGTGGGCTACAGCACCAAGAGCAAGCGCGCGCTGGCCAGCGGATCCGGCCTGCCCAAGATGGTGCTGGTGGGCGACATCGTCGGCGACGACGAAGCCGCCGTGGCCCGCGCCACCAGCGAAGTGGTGCGCATCGCCAATTCGCGCGCTGGCGAAGGCTTCGTCGCCGTGAGCGCCGACGCGCGCAAGAAATTCTGGCTCGACCGCAAGCGCACGGCGGCCATCTCGCGCCACACCAACGCCTTCAAGATCAACGAAGACGTGGTCATTCCGCTGCCGCGCATGGGCGACTACACCGAGGGCATCGAGCGCATCAATATCGAGCTGAGCCTGCGCAACAAGCTGGAGCTGGCCGACGCGCTGACCGCCTTCTTCGCGCGCGGCAGCCTGCCGCTGGGCCGCAGCGACGACGCCGGCGAGATTCCCGGCGCCGAACTGCTGGAAGACCGCGTGCAGCAGGCGCTGGTGCTGCTGGCCGAGGTGCGGGCGCTGTGGTCGTACTGGCTGGAGCCATCTGGACGAAGTGCAGCCCGACAGCGGCCGCAGCCTCTTCGCCCTGCTGCAGGACCACACGCTGCGCGCCAGCTGGAAGACGCAGATCCTCAAACCCCTGCAATCGCTGTTCTCCGGCGGCGCCTTCACGCCCATCCTGGACGAATGCCGCGCCATCCACCAGCAGGTGCTGCGCGGCCGCGTCTGGGTGGCGCTGCACATGCATGCCGGCGACGGCAACGTGCACACCAACATCCCCGTCAACAGCGACAACTACGCCATGTTGCAGACGGCGCACGAAGCCGTGGCGCGCATCATGGCGCTGGCGCGCTCGCTCGGCGGCGTGATCAGCGGCGAGCACGGCATCGGCATCACCAAGCTCGAATTCCTGACCGATGCCGAGTTGCAGCCCTTCGCCGACTACAAGGCGCGGGTGGACCCCGAGGGGCGCTTCAACAAGGGCAAGCTGCTGCGCGCGCCCGCGTCGGCCGACGGCCGCTCGTCCGACCTCAGCGCCGCCTACACCCCCAGCTTCGGCTTGATGGGCCACGAATCGCTGATCATGCAGCGCAGCGACATCGGCGCCATCAGCGACAGCATCAAGGACTGCCTGCGCTGCGGCAAGTGCAAGCCGGTGTGCGCCACCCACGTGCCGCGCGCCAACCTGCTGTACAGCCCGCGCAACAAGATCCTGGCCACTTCCCTGCTCATCGAAGCCTTCCTGTACGAAGAGCAGACCAGCCGCGGCATCAGCGTGCAGCACTGGGAAGACTTCGAGGACGTCTCCGACCACTGCACCGTGTGCCACAAGTGCCTGAGCCCGTGCCCGGTGAAGATCGACTTCGGCGACGTCACCATGAACATGCGCAACCTGTTGCGCAAGATGGGCAAGCAGAGCTTCCGCCCGGGCAAGGCGGCGGCCATGACCTTCCTCAACGCCACCCACCCGCCGACCATCAAGCTCATGCGCAGCGCCATGGTCGGCATCGGCTTCAAGGCGCAGCGCCTGGCGCACGGCCTGCTCAAGCCCGCCGCACGCGCGCAGACTGCCGCGCCTCGCGCCACGCTGGGCCCGGCGCCGCTGAAGGAACAGGTCATCCACTTCATCAACAAGAAGATGCCGGGCGGCCTGCCCAAGAAGACGGCGCGCGCGCTGCTGGACATCGAGGACAAGGACTACGTCCCCATCATCCGCGACCCGCAGGCCACCACCGCCGACACCGAGGCGGTGTTCTATTTCCCCGGCTGCGGCAGCGAACGCCTGTTCAGCCAGGTCGGCCTGGCCACGCAGGCCATGCTCTGGCACGCCGGCGTGCAGACCGTGCTGCCGCCGGGCTACCTGTGCTGCGGCTATCCGCAGCGCGGCGGCGGCCAGTTCGACAAGGCCGAGAAGATGATCACCGACAACCGGGTGCTCTTCCACCGCGTCGCCAATACGCTGAACTACCTGGACATCAAGACCGTGGTCGTGAGCTGCGGCACCTGCTACGACCAGCTGCAGGGTTACCAGTTCGAGGACATCTTCCCCGGCTGCCGCATCGTCGACATCCACGAATACCTGCTGGAAAAGGGCATCACCCTGCCCACCGACCCGGCCAACCCCGGCGCCGGCTACCTCTACCACGACCCCTGCCACAGCCCGATGAAGCTGCAGGAGCCGATGAAGACGGTAACGGCGCTGCTGGGCCCCAACGTGCTGAAGAACGAACGCTGCTGCGGCGAAAGCGGCACGCTGGGCGTGACGCGGCCCGACATCAGCACGCAGATCCGTTTCCGCAAGGAAGAAGAACTGCGCAAGGACGAAGCCGCGCTGCGCCGCTTGCGGGCTTCCGGGCCCGCCGGTGGTGCGGCGGCGCAGGCCAACGTGAAGATCCTGACCAGCTGCCCGAGCTGCCTGCAGGGACTGCTGCGCTACGAAGACGACCTGGCCGGCGGCCTGCTGGAGGCCGACTACATCGTCATCGAGATGGCGCGCCTGATCCTGGGCGAGAACTGGCTGCCTGACTACGTGGCGCGGGCCAATGCCGGGGGCATCGAGCGCGTGCTGGTCTAGCGGCGCCGCGCGCGCGATACTGGCGCCCTGAAGCCGACGGAGCCCCCGCATGAACGCCGTCCTCACGCCCACGGGCATGACGCCGCAGGAATACCTGGACTGGGAGTCCACCCAGCAGGAGAAGCACGAATATGTCGGCGGTCAGATTTATGCCATGACGGGCGCGCGCTTGAATCACAACCGCATCGCGCTCAACGCGGTGACCTCGCTCAGGCAGGCCCTGCGCGGCCGGCCCTGCGAAGCCTTCATGTCCGACGTCAAGCTGCAGATCGACGCCGCCCAGGCCTTCTACTACCCGGACGTCATCGTCACCTGCGACCCGCGCGACCTGACTGATGGCCGCGCACTCGCCGTGCAGCACCCGTGGCTGGTTGTCGAGGTCTTGTCCGAGAGCACGGCTGCCGTGGATCGTGGGCGGAAATTCGAGGATTACCGGCTCGTCCCGACGCTGACCCACTACTTGCTGGTGGAGACCGCACGCCCTCATGCCGAGCTGTTCTGCCGCAACGCCCAGGGCTTGTGGGTGCTGCATCCCCTGGGGCCGGGCGACTCGATCCGGATCGAGGAGCCTCATCAGATCGACTGGCCGGTGGCGGCGCTGTTCGAGGGCGTGCCCTTCGAACCGGCGGCCGGCGCCGTGATCGTCGGTCGATGACCGCCCGGCGGGTCTGGAGTTCCTGCCGCACTCTTGGCATGTCTCTTGAGTTGAATCGGCTTGTCACACCTCCGGGTGCCGATCACACGCATTCAAGGGGTACAAGAGTCGGTCCGAATGGAGTAGAAGCTTTCTTAACAGTCCCTCGGAAGATTTGCCCTGGCTGAATTTCGTGGAGCAAGTGATGCATAGCCGTCTCGAGAATGCCGTCCTCGCCACGGCGTTGGCTTGCTGCGCCGGTGGGGCAATGGCCGCGGGCAGCAACGACCTGGACGTATCGCACGACCTGGCAACAGCCCCGTACTTCCTGTTCGTCGCGAAGGATGAGGGTGAGTTTGTCGACACTTTCACTTTCACTTTCGCTTCCGGCAGCCTTCCCGCGACCGCATCGTTCACCATCGACGAACTCTCCCTGGGTTCGTTTACCAATATCGATTGGGACGACACCGCAGCCGCCACCTTGTCGGGCGGGGGCCTGGCGGCGCCGATGGTGCTTGGTGAAGCCGGCATCGACACGGCTTTTTCCTTCAGCAACGTCGAGGTCACTGCCAGTCCCATGGTGTTGACCCTGAAGGGCGTGGCCGACGGAACCGGCATTCCGGGCCAGATCAGCCCGGGAACCTACTCGATCGCCGCTGTCGCCGCCCCCATCCCCGAACCCGAGACCTTTGCCATGATGCTTGCCGGCCTGGGCGCCATCGGCTTCATGGCCGCGCGCCGTCACCGTCAGGGCTGATTCGCTTCGGGCCCTTTCGGCCCTTCGATCACCAAGGGCGGCGCTTCGGCGCCGCTCTTGCATTTTCAGGCCGGCGATACACTCGTTGTCCTGTCGAAAAGCGCCCGCCATGACCGCCACCCCACCCGCCCCGCAACCGGTGTCGCTCACCGTCCACCAGGCCAGCCGCGTGCTGGAAATCGCCTTCGACGACGGTGCCCATTTCCACATCCCGTTCGAGCTGATGCGCGTGTATTCCCCCTCGGCCGAAGTCATGGGCCACGGACCGGGCCAGGAGACGCTGCAGACCGGCAAGCGCGAGGTCGGCATCGAAGAGATCACCGCCGTCGGCCACTACGCGGTGCAGCCGCGGTTTTCCGACGGTCACGACAGCGGCATCTTCAGCTGGCCCTACCTCTACCACCTGGGCGCCGACGCGTCCGAACTCTGGCAGCGCTACGAACAGCGCCTGGCCGAAGCCGGCATGGACCGCGACGCGCCCATGAAGAGTGCCGGTTCCGGCGGCGCCTGCGCCAGCCACTGACACCCCCACCGACTCTGCTGCCGAGGCCCGCCATGGCACAAACCCACTTCGGCTACCAGACCGTCGACGAAGACGAAAAGGCCCGCCACGTGCGCGGCGTCTTCGACAGCGTGGCCTCGCGCTACGACCTCATGAACGACGTGCTCTCCATGGGCATGCACCGTGTCTGGAAGGCCTACACCGTGGCCGTGGCCAACGTGCAGCCGGGCATGAACGTGCTCGACGTGGCCGGCGGCACCGGCGACCTGGCGCGCGCTTTCGCCGCCCGCGCCGGCGCGCTGGGTCAGGTGGTGCTCACCGACATCAACGAATCCATGTTGCGCGTGGGCCGCGACCGCCTGCTCGACGAAGGCCAGGTCATCGCCACCGCCGCCTGCGACGCCGAGCACCTGCCCTTCGCCGGCGCCACCTTCGACCTCGCCAGCGTGGCCTTCGGCCTGCGCAACATGACGCACAAGGAAGCCGCGCTGGCCGAGATGTGCCGCGTGCTGCGCCCGGGCGGCCGGCTGCTGGTGCTGGAATTCAGCCGGCCTGCCGCGCCGCTGCAAAAGCCCTACGACTGGTATTCGTTCACCCTGATGCCGCTGCTGGGCAAGCTCATCGCCAAGGACGCCGACAGCTACCGCTACCTGGCCGAGAGCATCCGCATGCACCCCGACCAGGCCAGCCTCAAGGCCATGATGCAAGCGGCGGGCTTCGGCCACGTCGACGTGCACAACCTGGCCGGCGGCATCGTGGCGCTGCACGTGGGCGTGAAGTGCTGAACCCGCTGGTGCAGCGGCTGCGGCGCCGCGCCGTGCATTTGCGCCGGCACCGCCCTGCGGCGCAGCAACGCCATCGCCACCGCCCCGAATCCGGCGCCCAGGTCGAGGAAGTGCTCCAGCTCGCCCGACTGAGCTTCGTGCAGTTCCAGGCCGCCTGGGACCGCGCCGACCTGCAGTGCCTGGCCGCGCTGGCCACCGCGCCGCTGCTGGAAGACCTGCGCAGCCAGCTGGCCGAGCGCGGCCCCGGCCCCAACCACACCGAAGTGCTGCAACTCGAAGCCCGGCTGCTGGCGCTGGACGAATTGCGCGAAGCCTTCGTCGCCAGCGTCGAATTCTCCGGCCTCATCCGCGAGCAGCTCGATACCTCGGCCGCGCCATTCCGCGAACTCTGGCTGCTGGCCAAACTCAAGGCCACCGGCGGCAGCTGGCAACTGGCGCAGGTGCAGTCGCTGTCCTGAATCGGCACCGGCGGCGCGCCAGGCCGGCCTCACGCGGCGCCGCACGGCCGCACGAACGAGTGCCTTGCCGTGCAGTCCACGGCCGGCGACGCGGCGTGAACTTGTGCCGTCGCCGCACCCTGCGCAGGGGGAGGCTGCCCCCCTTTCAGTGATGGACCAGAAGTTACACTGCGCAACTCGATCCTCCGGGGTACGCGCCCCGCGGCAGCCCTGCCGGAACTTCGATTCGGGCGCCCGCCGGTGGCTGGCCGGCCGCCCCCGATGGAACACCCAAGGACTCCACTGATGAACCTGACGATGCTCAACGCCGGCCCAGCCGCACGCCGCTGGCTTCCCGTGGCGGCGCTGGCCGCTGCGGTGCTGCTGGTGGGTTGCGGCGAGAAGAAGGAAAAAGGTGCCAGCCAGACCGCGGTGAAGGTGAACAAGGACGAGATCACCGTCCACCAGATCAACTTCGTGATGCAGCAGCAGCGCAACCTGCGCCCCGAGCAGGCCGACGCCGCCAGCAAGCAGATCCTGGAGCGCCTGATCGACCAGCAACTGGCCGTGCAGCGCGCCGATGACCTGAAGCTCGACCGCGAGCCCCGCGTGGTGCAGCAGCTGGAAGCCGTGCGCCGCGAGGTGCTGGCCCGCGCCTACGTGGAAAGGGTCGGCGAAGCCGCCGCCAAGCCCACGCCCGAAGAGATCAAGAAGTACTACGACGAAAAGCCCGCGCTGTTCAGCGACCGTCGCATCTACAGCATCCAGGAAATCGCCATCGAGGCCAAGCCCGAGCAGGTGCAGGCCTTGCGCGACCAGCTCGCGGCCAGCAAGAGCATCAACGAGTTCGTCGAATACCTCAAGGCCAACGACTACAGGTTCTCGGGCAACCAGGCCGTACGCGCCGCCGAACAACTGCCGTTGAACAGCCTGGAGGCGTTTTCGCGCATGAAGGACGGCCAGGCCGCCGTGGTGCCTTCGGCCAACGGCGTGCAGGTGGTGGTGCTGGCCGGTTCGCGCAGCCAGCCGGTGAACGAGGAGCAGGCCCGCCCGGCCATCGAGCAGTTTCTGTTGAACGACCGCAAGCGCAAGCTGGTGGAAGAAGACATGAAGAGCCTGCGCGCCGCCGCGGCGATCGAATACGTGGGCAAGTTTGCCGAAATGGCTGCATCGGCCCCGGCTGCGCCGCCGGCGGCACCCGCGGCGCCGGCCGCCAGTGCGGGCATGAACGCCACCGACATCAGCAAAGGAATGAATCTCAAATGATGACACCGACCACCTCCTTCATGGCCGCCGTGCTGGCCGCGTGCCTGCTGCTGGCCGGCGGCCAACCCGCCTACGCCCAGGCCCAGGCGCAGCCGCAGGCCGGCGCGCCCAACGAATACCGGCTGGGCAGCGGCGACGTGGTGCGCATCAGCGTCTTCCAGAACCCCGAACTGACGCTGGAAACCCGCGTCACCGAAGCCGGCCTGATCTCGTACCCGCTGCTGGGCACCGTGCGCATCGGCGGGCAGAGCGTCACGGCCGCCGAGAAGCTCATCGCCGACGGCCTGCGCAACGGCAACTTCGTGAAGAACCCGCAGGTCACGCTGGTGGTGATGCAGGTGCGTGGCAACCAGGCCAGCGTGCTGGGCCAGGTCAACCGCCCCGGCCGCTACCCGCTGGAAGTGGCCGACATGCGCCTGACCGACCTGCTGGCTCTGGCCGGCGGCACGGCGCAGGGCGGCACCGACATGGTGGTCGTCACCGGCACGCGCAACGGCCAGCCCTTCCGCACCCTGGTGGACCTGCCGGCGCTGTTTGCGCCAGGCGGCCAGGCGCAAGACCTGAAGATCCAGAACGGCGACACCCTGTGGGTGGACCGCCAGCCGCTGGTGTACGTGTACGGCCAGGTGCAGCGCCCCGGTGCCATGCGGCTGGAACGCGACATGACGCTCATGCAGGCCCTGGCCGCCGGCGGCGGCCTGAACCTGCGCGGTACCGAAAAAGGCATCCGCGTGCACCGCAAGTCCGAAGCCGGCGCGGTGCAGGCGGTGGAACTGAAGATGGACGAGAAGGTGCGCGAAGGCGACGTGGTGTTCGTGCCCGAGAGCCTGTTCTGAAGGATATTGAGCGGGAGCCCGATCATGATCGACTGGTCAACATGCAATGCCGTCGAGCGAGATCCCGAGCGGGTGAGCGGTGCCTGGGTGTTCCGTGGTACTCGCATACCCGTGGCGGCGCTCTTCGAAAACCTGGAGGACGGCGTGCCGGTGCATCAGTTCGTAGCCTTGTTTCCTGGTGTCACGCTCGAACAAGCGCGCGCCGTGCTCGAGCACGCGGCGCGCAGTGCGATGGTGGAAGCGTAGTTGCGTGTGCTGTTCGACCAGGGCACACCTGTCCCGCTGCGCGAAGCCTTGGCAGGGCATGACGTGGCAACAGCCCATGAGTGCGGCTGGTCGAGATTGAAGAATGGTGAACTCCTTCTTACAGCTGAATCCGAGGGCTTCGAGGTGCTTGTGACGACGGACCGAAATCTGCGCTACCAGCAGAACCTTTCAGTGCGGCGCATCGCCATTGTGGTGTTGAGCACCACGAGCTGGCCGCGTATCAGCGCTGCGGCGGCACGAGTTCGCACTGCCGTGAATGCCTGCAAGCCGGGCGGCTATATCGAGGTATCCGTGCCGTGACCATGCATGAATCAAGTCGCCGAAGGGTACGGCCATGAACACCGACATCAAGACTATCAAGGCTCTTCCCGACTTCAAGCTGCAGGTTGAACTTGCCGACGGCAGCCGGGGCGTTTTCGACCTCAGGCCGCACCTGGGCCACCCGGGCATGGCCGCCTTGACCGACCCCGCCTATTTCAGCCGCGTGACCGTGCTTCTCGGCGCGGCCACCTGGCCGGGCGGTGAAGATATCGCGCCCGAGACTCTGGCCGCGCAACTGCAGTCTCTGCAGGTGGCCTGACGCCCACCCGCACTTCACACCGCCACCCAACACCCCGGCCCCGCGGAGAACCCCCACATGACCTTCGGACAATTCCTCTCCATCCTGCGCGCCCGCTGGTGGGTGGTGGCCCTGGTGCTGGGGCTCACGGTGGCCACGACGCTGTTGGTGAGCCTGCTGCTGCCCAGGCAGTACACCGCCACCGCCAGCGTGGTGGTGGACTTCAAGCCCGACCCCGTCTCGGCCTTCGCCTTCGGCGGCGGCGCCTCGCCGGCCTACATGGCCACGCAGGTGGACATCATCCGCAGCGAACGCGTGGCGCAGCGCGTGGTGCGCAACCTGAAGCTCAACGAAAACCCCCAGGTGCGCCAGGAGTGGCTCGACGAAACCGGCGGCGAAGGCAACATCGAAGTCTGGCTGGCCAGCGTCTTCCAGAAGCAGATGGACGTGGTGCCCAGCCGCGAGAGCAGCGTCATCGCCGTCAGCTACAAGGCGCCCGACCCGCGTTTTGCCGCCGGCCTGGCCAACGCCTTTGCGCAGGCCTACATCGACACCGCGCTGGAACTGCGCACCGACCCGGCGCGCCTGTATTCCACCTTCTTCGAGAACCGCGCCAAGGAAGCCCGCGAAACGCTGGAACAGGCGCAGAGCAAGGTGAGCGTCTTCCAGAAGCAGGCCGGCATCATTGCCACCGACGAGCGGCTCGACGTGGAAACCGCGCGCCTGAACGAACTTTCGTCGCAGGCCACCATGATGCAGGCCCTGCTGGCCGAATCGGCCAGCCGCCAGGCGCAGGCGCAAAGCGGGCAGGGCGACCGCATGCAGGAGGTGCTGAGCAACGCGAACGTCTCCCAGCTCAAGGCCGACATCAGCCGCGCCGAAGCGCAGCTGCAGCAGCTGGCCACGCGCCTGGGCGACAAGCACCCGCAAGTGGAGGAAGCCAAGGCCAGCCTGGCCGAACTGCGCAGCCGCCTGGATGCCGAAACCCGCAAGGTCACCGGCAGCGTCACCGTCAGCGCCAATATCAACCGCCAGCGCCTGGCCGAAGTGCAGCGCGCCCTGCAGGCGCAGCGCGACAAGGTGCTGAAGATGAAGGCCGTGCGCGACGAAGGCCTGGTGCTGCTGCGCGACGTGGAAAACGCCCAGCGCAGCTACGACGCGCTGCTGCAGCGCTTCACGCAGACCAGCCTGGAAGGCCAGACCACGCAGAGCAACATCAACCTGCTCACGCAGGCCACGCCGCCGCTGGAGCCTTCGTCGCCGAGGCTCCTACTCAACACGCTGCTTTCCATCTTCCTGGGCACGCTGCTGGCCGTGGGCACGGCGCTGGTGCTGGAACTGAAGGACCGCCGCGTGCGCAACGTGGACGACGTCGTCGAAGCCCTGGGCCTGCCCGTGCTGGGCCTGATGCCCAAGCCGGGCACCCAGCTGCAACTGGGGGCGGGGCGCGTTTCACCCATGCAGCAGCGCCTGATGGCGCCGCTGCCCCAGTCCACCCAGGGGGCATAGGGGAAACAGATGGCCAAGTTCAGAGATTCCACCCCCGAAGCCACCGTCGTCGAGGCCACGGCCCCGCGCCACCCGCGCGTGCCACCGGCCATGGCCAGTGCCGAAGCCGAAGAACCGGTGCTCGACCGCAGCATCGGCGACATCATCGCCGAGCTGCGCGACCTGAGCGCCGAGCAGGTGGAAAGGGTGCTGGCGCACCAGCGCGAAACCGGCGTGCGTTTCGGCGAAGCCGCGGTGGCCCTGGGTTACGCCAGCAAGGAAGACGTGCTGTTTGCGCTTTCGCAGCAGTTTCACTACCCCTACGCACCCGAAGAAAAGCGCACCGACAACCCGGAACTGGTGACGCTGAACGAACCCTTCGGCGCCCGTGCCGAGCACTTCCGCGCGCTGCGCAGCCAGTTGATGATGCGGCTGTTCGTGGAAGGCGAGCCGCGCCAGGCGCTGGCCGTCATCAGCCCCGATTCCGGCGACGGCAAGACCTACTGCGCCGCCAACCTGGCCGTGACGCTGGCGCAACTGGGCGGCCGCACCCTGCTGGTCGACGCCGACATGCGCGGCCCGCGCGTGCACGAGGTGTTCAGGGTGAGCAACCGTGCGGGCTTGTCCGGCATTCTTTCGGGCCGTGCCGACAAGGGCGTGATCCAGCAGGTGCCCGGCGTGACCAGCCTGTTCATCCTGCCCGTGGGCACCACGCCGCCGAACCCGCTGGAACTCGTGGAGCGCCCGGCGTTCGGACTGCTCATGCGTGAACTGGCCTCCAAGTTCGACTACGTGGTGGTGGACACCCCCGCCGCCGTGTACGGTGCCGACGCCGCGGTGATTGCCGCGCGCTGCGGCACGGCGCTGGTGATCGCGCGCAAGGACGCCAGCCGCGTGGGCATGCTGCAGGAACTGGTGGGCAGCTTTTCCGGCAGCCCCGCCAAGCTGGCGGGGGTGGTGATGAACGAGTTCTGACGAGGGCCAGAGGGCGGTACAAACCATGCGCATGAACGCATGCCAGACCGACCTGATCGAGGCTGCCGTCACCCCGGACGAATGGGACGCGCTGAAGTGAGCTTGCTCGACACTCATGTCCGGGTGCGTTGGCTGGCGCCTGAGCCCAGGCCGTTTCGGGCGCGCATCACCACCTCACTGAACCAAGCCTTCGGCCGGGCGCTGGCCATCGTCGCGTATCAACGCGGCACGCCCGGCATGGCCTTTGCACGGGTCGCCCGCGCCAAGGCGCGGTTGCTCTTCGAGTGCGGGTGCGAAGCTGAAGGTCTGCGACCTAGTAGCAACGGCCAGGTCGCGCAAGGACGCGTCGGCTGAGGCCGGCGCCAACCTTTGTCACCGCTCCCCGCACCATGTCCAGCATCTTGCCCCGCACTGAAATCGGCATGACCAGCCTGAACACCAGGCTGGCGCGCGGTGCGCTGCTTGTCGGTTTCATGCTCCTGGTGGTGCCCACCGTCATGGACCTGGCCCGCCAGGTCTGGAACACCGACGAACAAGGCCACGGGCCCATCATCGCTGCCGTCACGCTGTGGCTGATGTGGCGCAGCCGCCAGCAGGTGCTCGATGCGCCCTACCAGCCGGCCAATCTGGTGGGCGGCGTCTTGTTCCTGCTCGGCATCATGTCGTACGCGCTGGGCCGATCGCAGCAAATCATCCAGGGCGAGGTGGTGGGCATCTGGATGGCCGCCATCGCCATGGTCTTGCTGTTGCGCGGGCCGCAGGCGCTTCGCGTGTGGGCCTTTCCGTTCTTCTTCCTGATCTTTCTGGTGCCCCTGCCCGGCGTGCTGGTGCAAGCCCTGACCATTCCGCTGAAGACGGCCGTGTCTTACGTGGCCGAAGTCATCATGCACCACCTGGGCTACCCGGTTGGGCGCAGCGGCGTCATCCTCACCGTGGGCCAATACCAGTTGCTGGTGGCCGATGCCTGCGCCGGTCTCAATTCCATCTTCACGCTGGAAGCGCTGGGCCTGCTGTACGCCAACCTCATGGGCTACACCAGCAAGCTGCGCAATGTGCTGCTGGCCATCTTGGTCTTGCCCATTGCCTTCATCGCCAACATCGTCCGCGTGCTGATCCTCATCCTCGTCACTTTCTATTTTGGTGACGAGGCAGGCCAAGGCTTCGTGCACACCTTCGCCGGCATGGTGCTGTTTGGCGTCGGGCTCGCGATGATGTTGATCACCGACGGGCTGCTGGGCAAGGCACTGGGGCAAGACCACGGGGGACGCAAGAAATATGACCACCACCACGGCTGACAAACCCGGCGTCGCGTCCGCCGCATCGCCCGTCACCATGCTGCGCGTTGGCGTGCTGGTGGCCCTGATGGCCGTGGCCGCCGTGGCGGGCGAGGCCTTGCAGCCCACCAACCGCTTGTCTGAGACCAAGACACCTATCGTGCTCGAAAAGCAGGTGCCCGAAGCGTTTGGCGAGTGGCGGCTGGACACCAGCATCCGGCCCATCCTGCCCGACCCCGGGCTGCAGGCGATGCTGGACGTTCTGTATTCACAAACCCTGGCGCGCACCTACGTCAACGCCAAGGGCGAGCGGGTGATGCTTTCCATCGCCTACGGAAGCGACCAGAGCAACGAGGCCACGGCCGTGCACCGGCCCGAGTTCTGCTACTCGGCGCAAGGCTTCCGCGTCAAGGTGGTGGACAGGGAAGTCATCAACATCGGCGGCACCAAGGTGCCCGTGGCGCGGGTGCTGGCGCAGCTGGGCCAGCGCAACGAGCCCATCACCTATTGGGTGACGCTGGACGAGGCCGCCACCTTGCCCGGCTTTGGCCGCAAGTTGCAGCAGATCAAGTACGGCCTGCAGGGGCAGATTCCTGACGGCATGCTGGTGCGCGTCTCGAGCATCTCGCCTTCGCTGGATGACTCGTTCTCCGTGCAGCAGCGCTTTCTCGAGCAAATGCATGCCGCCGTGCCTGTCGAAGTACAGGCGCGCTACTTTGGGGCGGACCGCGCCAGCCCCAAGGCAACGGCGAGCTCAGCTCCAGTCTGAGCCATGGGCGCAGTGGCCGTGTTACCGGCCCGGTTGCGGGAGGGGCTGCGCTGGTTCCGCCTGACGCCCTTCGACGAAGACACGCCGGAGGGGCGCGCGCAGGAGCGACAGCGCCGCGCGGCGCTTTCGGCAGCCGCCTCGGCATTGTCCAAGATCTTGTCAGTGCTGGCCACATTGGTATCGATTCCGCTGGCCCTAGCCTACTTGGGGGTAGAGCGTTTCGGCATTTGGTCGGTTCTGAGTGCGTTGATGTTGGGATTGCAGTTTGCCGATCTGGGATTGGGCAATGGCGTCATCAATACCGTGTCGGCCGCCTATGGGGCGCGCGATGCATCGGCGCTGCGCCGCTGCGTGTCCAGCGGTGCCTTCGCGCTGCTGGGTGTTTCCGCGGTGCTGGCTTTGGTGGCGTTGGCGGTGGTGCCCAACGTTGACTGGGCGCATGTATTTACTGTCAAGAGCACGCAGGCAAGTTCCGAGGTGCTGCCCGCAGTGTCGGCGTTTGCCGTCTGCGTGGCGCTGGCCGTACCGCTGGGTCTGGTGCAGCGGGTGCAGATCGCTTTGCAAAAGGGCTTCATTCCCAGCGTGTGGCAGTGCCTGGCTAACCTGTTGAGTCTGTTGGCCATCTGGCAGGCCACCGTGTGGCAACTGGGCCTGCCGTGGCTCGTGCTGGCGCTGCTGGGCGCACCGCTTGTCACTGGGCTGCTAAATGCGCTATTTTACTTCGGGCATGTGGAGCCGACCTTGCGGCCGTCCTGGGCGCAAGTCGACCGGGAGGCGACGATGTTACTTCTGCGCACAGGCGGGAGCTACTTTGTAATCCAGGTCGCAGCCGCAGTGGTATTTGCCTCTGACAGCGTGTTCATTGCGCATCTGCTCGGCGCTTCGGAAGTGGCCCGTTATGCTGTGCCCGAGAAGCTTTTTGGAGTAATTTCGCTTGTCGTGGCAACTGCGGTGGGGCCTCTTTGGCCGGCTTATGGTGAAGCCATCGCAAGCGGTGATATCGACTGGGTGCGACAAGCGTTAAAACGATCGCTTGTACTGGCCGCGGCGTTCTCTGCCTCCGCAGCGGCAGTGCTGCTGTTGCTCGGTCCCTGGCTTATCGAACTGTGGGTAGGCCCAGCGCTACAAGTGCCTTCCTACTTGCTGCTAGCACTTGGCATCTGGAAGATTCTCGAGAGTGTGGGATTCGCCTTGGCCATGTTCCTCAATGGTGCCGGAATATTGAGGTTTCAGATGATCAATGCTTGGCTTATGGCCACTTTGGTGCTAGCTGTCAAGGTGCCATTGATCGTCGTGCTCGGTCCAACCGGTGCACCGCTAACTACGGCCACCGTCTACTTGATTGTCACTCTGATTCCCCTGATCTTCCTTATCCCGCGGATGCTTCATCGCCTGCGTTCCCCCGGCAACTTGCATCGACAGGTATCGACCGGTCAACTTCGCTGAGTCTTGGAACAATCGACCTATGGATCGCGCTATCGATGACTACTTGGCGCAGTTCGAACCTATTGAGCAATTGAACCGCCGTCGATTGCTGGACGAGATGGATGCTGCGTGGGATGCATTGGGTCTAGATAACACTAGACCGCTGGCGGACCAGCTTGACGGTGTTGGCCGTTTCTACAGCCACCCAGTTTGGGTCCTGAACGGGGTCTATTCTGCCAAGGATCCGGTGTCCCTGGCGCACCGACTAGCCATAGCCGACTGGGTGCAAATTCAGGCGGTTGAGCGCGTGGCTGACTATGGCGGGGGCAGCGGTGTCCTGGCTGGCCTTCTTGCCAACCGCTTGCCGACCGTCTCCGTCGAGATCGTTGAACCGTTTCCTTCGTCCTATTTCGTTGCGCGAGTCGAGGCGTTGGGCCGTGTGCGTTATGTTCCGACGCTCCAAGGGCCGTATGACTTAGTTATTGCACAAGACGTTCTTGAACACGTTGACGCTCCTGTCGAACTGGCGCTGGATTTGGCCAAGAACGTTAGGGATGGCGGACTAGCGATATTTGCGAACGCATTCTGGCCCGAAATCAAATGTCATCTGCCTGCCAACTTCTACCTTAGGCACCAGTTTGGTTTGATCATGCGCGCTGCGGGAATGTGCGCATTGGGTCACGTACCTGGCGTTCGCCACGCCCTCATCTTCCGTCGGCAAGGGCCGCTTGATCGCTCAGCGGCCTTTCGTGCAGACGCGCGCGCTAAGTGGATCGGAGGGCCGCTGAACGGCGCCGGACAAGGACTGGCGAGAACCAGATTGGTGCTGAATAGTCTTGTGCCATGAAGGTCGCGCTGGTTAGCAGTTACGATCTGGAAGGTGGGGCTGCGCGTGCCGCATACCGCCTCCACGAAGCCTTGCGCGAGTCCGGTGTGGACGCCAGCATGAGTGTGCTGTACCGCAGTTCAGAGAGTCCCGACGTGCACGGAGGCTCCGGGTTGGGCGCGCGACTAGCGGCGCGCGTGCGCTGGCGGGTAGACCACGCCCCGGCGCAAGCGCTGGGACTGCCGCGCGGCGACTTCGCACTCAACTGGCTCCACGGAGACCTGGCGGCACGGCTGCGCCTGATGGCGCCCGATGTGGTGCATCTGCACTGGCTCAACGCGGCTTTCGTGTCGGTGGCCGAGATTGCGGCGCTGCGTCAACCGGTCGTCTGGACGGCACACGATATGTGGCCGTTCACGGGGGGCTGCCATTACGACGGGGCCTGTGGCCGCTTCGAAGCCCAGGCCTGCACTTCCTGTCCGATGCAGCGGCGGTTTCGGGCCTGTGCCTTGCCCAAGCAACGGTTGGCGGCCAAGTTGACGGCCAGCACACGCGCGTCGGTGCACTACGTGGTGCCCAGCCATTGGATGGCTGGCGTCGCAGTGCGCAGCCCCGTGGCGCGGCAGCGTCCAGTGCGGGTGATCCCCAACGCCATCGACACACGCCGCTTTCAGCCCATCGCCCGCGACGCGGCGCGTGCGCTCTTCGGACTGCCGCAAGACCGAACCTTACTGCTGTTTGGCGCAGTCAACGCGCAGGCCGATCCTCGAAAGGGTTACGCGCAACTGCAGGCCGGGCTGAAGACTCTTCAGGCACGTGGGGTGCACGAGAATGCGGCGTTGGTGGTCTTCGGTTCGGCTACACGCGGCACGGGCCAACTGTACGGGCTACCGGTGCATTACTTAAGCCACCTTCATGACGAAACGTCGCTGGTGGCGTTGTACTCGTCTGCCGATCTGTTCGTCGCGCCCAGCCTACAGGACAACCTGCCTAACACGGTGCTCGAAGCCAATGCTTGCGGACTGCCCAGTGTTGCTTTCGACATCGGGGGCATGTCTGACCTAATTGAACACCGCGTCAGCGGCTGGCTGGCCGCCGCCGATGACACCGACGCGCTTGCTGACGGCCTAGTTTACGGCCTACGGGAGCCGCATTGGCGGCTGGCGGCCGGGCGTGCTGCCCGTGCCGCGGCAGTGGCCCGCTTCGACTACCCCTGTGGTGGCGGCGGCACATAGCGCCTTGTACCGCCAAGTGCTGACGCACCAAGCCAGTCCTGCGCGCGGACAGAAGGCCGCATTGTGATTACGTCGCTCTTCTCTGTGGCCACGCCCACCCGAAACTCACTCGGCAAACTCAAGCGATGCATCGGTTCGGTGCGCGGGCAGCGCGAGGTGACGCTTGAGCACCTGGTGCAGGACGCCAGGTCCACCGACGGCACGACCGAATGGCTGCGCTCGCAGGCGGCGCAGGACGCGCGCCTGCATCCGGTAAGCGAAGCCGACGCCGGCATGTACGACGCCATCAACCGGGCCTGGGCTCGTGCGCGGGGCCGCTACCTTTCCTGGCTGAACTCCGACGAGCAGTACCTTCCTGGGGCGCTTCAGCGCGTGCACGAACTGTTCGAGCATCACCCAGGAGTTGAGGCGCTATTCGCCGACTACCTAGTGACCGACGACGATGGCCGCGCGGTGGCGTTGCGGCGTGAGATCCCGCTGCGCCGCTTCAACATCGTCAACACGTTCCTGAACGTGCAGTCCTGCACCTTGTTCTTCCGCCGCGAGCTCTGGGATCGTGGCCTGCTGAAAATGGACAACAGCTACCGATATGCCGCCGACAAGGAGCTTGTGCTGCGCTTGCACGACGCCGGTGTGCAGTTCCTGCACGTGCCCGAGGTACTGTCTGTCTTTGGTGTTGATGGCCACAATCTCAGCACGCATGCCGGCATGGAAATGGAGGCTGAGCACATCCGCCTTGCCAATGGCGGTTCGCGCTTGTGGCCGGTGCGTGCCGTCGCGTATGGCGCCCGGCGCCTGGAGCGACTGGTGCGTGGCGGCTACCGCTCGGTCAGTCTGCAGTACAGATACGCGATTGACGAAGTGCCGCACTACGCGCACTTTCGTGCAACGGATCTGGGTGGACGCTATACGCTGGCAGACACGGTAGGGCGGGCGGAGCGGATTGTAGCTGCCGAGGTGGCGGCCGAGCGTGGTGGACAGAAGGGACGGACATGAGCACTTCACCTGGTTTGCGCTGGTTCGGACGTCGGCGCATGGCAACGCGGCAATCGCCGGTTTCACGCATCGTGTTAACTCCGGTGGGGCAGTCCGAGGGTTTGCGCTTCACGGAGTGGCTTGTTGTCGGTGTCCTGGGCCTGGCCTACCTGCTCAGCATCTCGCAGCCTTTGTTCGCCGTGCAGCTTCACCGCACGATGCTGAATCACCTTCCGCTGGCGCTTCTCGGACCGGCGCTGGCATTGCACTTCCTGGGTGTTCTCGCCTACCGGAAGGCGCTTGCCTGGTCCGAAGTTTTCGCCGTGTGCTGGCCGCTCGTGCTCTTGGGGCTGTATGCAATCACCGGTTCGGCGGTTGCAAAGTGGGAACTGGACATCCGAGAGACCTACCTCGCATTCGGTGTTTACCTGTTGCTGCTGCCGCTCTTCGCTGCGCTGACCTTCAATGGAGAGAGGGTGCAGCAATGGGCCAAGGTGCTCGTGTTCCTTTGGGTCCTGGCGTCATGCGCAGCGCTGGCTGGCGAATTGTCGCGGGTCAAGGAGAGAGAAACCCTGCACGAGATCGAGTATCTAGTAGGCTCCGGCTTCTTTGTCCTCTACTATGTTTCGCGCAGCGCTGCATTGAAGTTGCTTGCATTGCTGCTGCTGGTCGGCGCGGCGGTGATCAATCACAAGCTAACGGGTTACATCGTCGCGACGATGGCCGTCACCCACATCGTCGTGATGGCGGGCTGGCGGCAGCTGCCGCGGCAGTGGCGCGGGGCCTACGGCCTCACCGCCGTAGTGCTGACTGCCGCTCTGGTGGCCGCGCTGACACTCCTGTACTTCGAATACAGAATCTATCTGCCAAGCGGAAATCCCGACGTGCGTCTGACCCAGTATGAAGCCGCGTGGCGACAGTTCATAGAGAGTCCGCTGTGGGGTAACGCCTATCTCGAAGGTTCCGGCGAGGAATACCGAGAAGCAGGCCGGGTGCTGAACATACCCACGCACAGCGACGTGATCGACATCCTGAAGCATGGCGGCTTGATTGGATTCGGCCTCTTTGCGTGGGGCTACTGGAAGATCTTCATCGTCATCAATCGTGCCGTTGGCCTGACGCGGGCCGATACGGTTTTGTGCGCATTTCTTACCGGTGCCCGATTCTTCCAAGTCACCGCGTTGATCACGTTCGCGATCAACCCCATCCTGCTCAAAGGGCCGTTTCTGATCGTCATCTGGGGCAATCTCGGGTTGGCTTTCGGTGTGGCGCTAGCCTCGATCCGTTCGGCGCGGCGGGCCGCAAGCGCATGAACTCGCTGGCCAAGCCCTGCGTTCGGTTCAACCCGGGCTGCGCGTCGAAGATGGATGCAATCGTTGTTTAGACCTGCCCGTGATGTGAAGCCGCTGCTGATCTTTGTGCACGGCTCGGCCGAGATGTACGGCTCTGACAAAGTGCTGCTGAATCTAGCCGAAGGCGCAGTCGTCGATGGTCAGTTGCAGCCTGTCGTGGTGCTGCATGAGCACGGTCCGCTGCGAGAGGCGCTGCAACGGGCAGGCGCCGAGGTGCACGTGGCCAAGGTATGCAAGATTCATCGATCGATGCTCACCGCCGCCGCCCCATTCACGTTGTGGCACCAGTTGCGGCGGGCGAGTGCCGACCTGGACGCGGTCGTTGCCGGTCGGTCCGTGGCCCTGGTGTGCTCCAACACGCTGGCCGTTCTGGGTGGTGCCGTCTGGGCGCGCAGGCGCGGATATCGTCATGTGTGGCACGTGCACGAGATCCTTCTCCGGCCGTGGATTGTTCGACGCGGTTTGCCTTGGCTGGCAGAACGGCTATCGGACAGCGTCATCTCCAACTCGCACCAGACCGAATCCTGGTTGCTGCAGCAAGCTCCGAGGCTGCGCTCTCGCTCAGTGGTCATCTTCAACGGCCTCAAGCCGGTGGTGCATCCGGCAGCGTCTGACATCAAGGCCTTTCGCTCTCTGATTGGGGCCGAAGACAGCGATCTCGTCGTGACGGTGGCTGGGCGATTGAATCACTGGAAGGGTCAGGGGCTGCTTATCGAAGCGCTTGCGCTGTTGCGTGACGCCGGCCAACTTGGCTGCCTGCGTGTGGCGGTGGTCGGCGATGTGTTCAGTGGTCACGACGACATCAGGGGCGGCTTGATGGCGAAGACGCAAGGGCTTGGCCTGGAAGACAAGGTGCGCTTTGTTCCCTTCGTCGATGACATCTACACCGTATGGTTCGCTTCGGACATCGCAGTGGTGCCGTCGTTGGAGCCGGACCGTTTGGCATGGTGGCCATCGAGGCCATGGCCTGCGCGCTACCGGTAGTGGCGGCGGCGCACGGCGGCCTGCTCGACATCGTGGCGCCGCAGCAAACAGGCTTGCTGTTTCAGCCGCGCAAACGCGCGCGCCCTGGCCGATTCATTGTTAACTCTGGCTCGTGACGCGCCGCTGCGCCGGCGCCTGGGTACCGCGGGTGCTCAGCGCCAGCGCGACCTGTTCTCACTGCAAAGCCAGGTGGAACGCACCCGCGCAGTGTGGCGGCGTTTGGTGGACGCGTGAAGAGGCTCAACATCCTAGGCACGCGCGGCGTGCCAGCGGCACACGGCGGTTTCGAGACCTTTGCCGAGCGCCTGTCCCTCTTCCTGGTGCAGCGCGGCTGGAAGGTGACGGTGTATTGCCAGGCGCAGGGCCAGGCACCGCCCCGTGAAGACGAGTGGCAGGGTGTTCGCAGAGTGCATCTGGCGGTGGCCGGTAACGGCGCCGCTAGCACCGTCCTCTTCGACTGGCATGCGACCAGGCACGCTGCATGCTCGTCGGACTTGTGCTTAACCTTGGGCTACAACACGGCCGTGTTCTGTCTCCTGTTGCGCCTGGCCCGTGTGCCCAATGTCATCAACATGGACGGGCTCGGTGGCAGCGTGCGAAGTGGGGTCGCTGGATCAAGATCTGGTTCCGCCTCAATGAATGGGCTGGCTGCAGACTTGGCAACCATCTTGTTGCGGATCATCCGGAGATCGCGATGCACTTGAGCCGGCACGTGGCGGTGGACAAGATCACCACGATTCCCTACGGCGCTGATCGGCTTCTCGGGCTGCCAGAGGCGCCTGTGCGCGCGATGGGGCTCGAGCCGCAGCGCTACGTGACGCTGATCGCCCGGGCTGAGCCAGAGAACTCGGTCTTGAAATGGTCCGGGTTCTCTCGTCGGCGGCGGGGCGTGGTGCTGGTCGTGCTCGGGGCCTACCGTGACGACCTCCTTACCACTGTGCCGTGCGCGCCGCCGCGAGCGATGAGTTCGCTTCCTCGGGCCGCTGTTCGACCAGGACAAAGTCCAGGCACTGCGGTTTCACAGCGCCTTGTATTTCCACGGGCACCAGGTGGGCGGAACCAACCCCTCGCTCGTGGAGGCCTTGGGCGCTGGCAATGCCATCGTTGCGCACGACAACCGGTTCAACCGATGGGTCGCCGGCGACGCGGCGCGTTACTTCATGGACGCCGATGAGTTCGCGCGGGTGCTCGACGAACTCCTCGTGGACGAGGCAGCCATGGCCTCGCTTCGTGCCGCGGCCGTCATCCGGCACGCTGCAGCATTTACGTGGGCTGCGGTCCTGAAGGACTACGAAGCGCTGCTTGAAGACTGGCAGCCTGGGTCGTCCTGACGGTTGACGCGCCTACTTTGCGAGCACCATCAGCGACCAACCGCCCAGCAACCGCACTGCCAGGTCAAGATCCAGAAAGAATGCGAACGTCCTCGGCCATCGCATCCCTCGCGCCACCCAGGACAGGTTGGGGAGTTCGAGCCGTGCTTGCGTAGAAGCAGTCAGCCACCTCGCGGCCGCTGTACCGCAGGGGTTGCCAGGGCGAGTTCCTTTGTGAAGCGGCGGATGTGGCCGAACTGGTTGCGAAGCTTGAGTGTCGGGCGGTTCCTGATCAGCATCTTTGCCGCAGCATCAGGTCCGTGGACCAGGCAGTGCATTCAACGTCGGTATGGTGGAGTCGGCCCGCAACAGGGGTCGCAACGTGCCTGCCGGCAGGGTCAGCGGCAGAGCCACCGGTTCGCCAGCCAATCCCATCGCGGCGCAACCGGCAGCCCAGCCCAATTCAGCGCAGCTTATGGTCCTGGCCGTGTCGCCGGGTGCGTAGGCCACGGCGGTCCAATCCGATACCTTGGCGGCGGTGTACGCAGTCACCTCGCGAACCGATACCGCGCTGAAGGCCACCTGCACACCGGGTGTTTCGACCTGGAGGTTCACACGCGCCGGGTCGGATGATTTCCGGCACGAAGAAGGTCTCGTACGCCAGCACTTCACCCGCCGCGCCCTGACGGGGCCGTAGCCGACGAAACCGCGGCCGTCAGCCATGACATCCCAGGGACTCGCCTCGCGGCTGACACCAGGGTGGCCCAACCAGGGCACTTGCGGATGCGGGCATGGCGGCCGACCAGCGATAGACGTGCGGCACACCGGTACGCAAAGTGAAGGGCACGCTTGCCAACAAATCGTAGGGGTGCCCGGCAGTGAAGCCCATGCACATTGCAAAGCACGTGTCCATGCTGGCCACTGGCTGGAGCGCATACCCTTTCCCCTCGGGATTCTCATAGGTTCGCCATGGGCCCAGCCCGGTGTCGAGCTGCCGCTCACCACAAGCTCGGGCCCGAGGGTCGCCAGCATGGGTGCAAAGCGTGCGGGGCGCAGTGGCGGCGGGTCGGCCGGGTTGATGGTTTGCCACTCGACGGCATTGACGTGGCGCTCGCCGCGCGGACCGCGCAGCCAGGCGTGGGCAGCCAAGGGGCCCTGCAGTTGCGTGACGATGTTGTCCGCAAAGCTGTTGCGGTCGGCTGCGCGCGGCCTCGCCGTCGATGAAGTGCCAGAACCAGATGGCCTGCGAGGTGGTGAACTTCGGCAGGGGCCTGCCGCGGTTTCTGCCTGCACGAGGGGCACGATGTGGTTTTCCTGAAGACGTTGCCGCGGACCGGTCGGCGTCAGTTGGTCCATGCTCGCCCACAACCCGACGGTGGTGGGCAACCAGATCTGGTTGTCCTCGACGATGACATTGGACGCGTTGTGAAGGAAGATGCCCATGGGCATGCCCGTGAGCTGGTTATCTCGCACGGTGACATTGCGCGAGAAGTCGTCGACGTAGATGCGGCCACCACTTCGCGGCCGTCGGAAGCGGCACCTTCCATCTGCGCCGAAGCGGCCAGGACGCGGTTGCCTTCGACCCGGGAAAGTTGCGCGGCTGTGGCCAGGTCGCGCCCGGTCAGGTGTAG
The DNA here is from genome assembly GCA_016709385.1 of Candidatus Rubrivivax defluviihabitans. Taxonomy (GTDB): domain Bacteria; phylum Pseudomonadota; class Gammaproteobacteria; order Burkholderiales; family Burkholderiaceae_C; genus Rubrivivax; species Rubrivivax defluviihabitans. Next base: position 2,644 of record JADJMW010000024.1, on the reverse strand, counting down.
ATCGCGCCGCAGTCGGAGAGCCGGCGGCGGTAGCCGAGACCGTGTTCCGGCGATGACGCTGCCGGCCAGGCTGGAGAATCGGATGCCGATGTAGCCGGACCCGTCGACCACGTTGTCTTCGGTAGTGGCGCCCGGACCGGCAGCGACGGATGCAAACACCCCTGCCAGGTGGTGGGCGGCTGTGCCGGTGGACAGCACACGATTGCGCCTGATCTGTGCGCCCGACACGTGCCACGCGTCGATGCCGTACTGGCCGTTGCCGGCCACCAGACTGTCCGTAATGCTTGGTCCCGGCGTAGAGGCGGCGATCTTCTCCACTGCCAAAGGCGTACGCCAGCCGGACATGTTGTCGCGTGCCTCGATTCGCTCGAGCCGGGTCTGGGGGCATCGGTGATGCGCGGCCCGTCCTCTCGCGCGGCGTGCATGGCCAGGTCGCGCACCACCAGCTTGCTGCGCTGAGCCAGAGCCAGCGCGACGTCTCTCACACTGCCTCCACGCTGACCGTGTTGAGGTCTGTAGGTGCGCCTGCTGCAGGCGCGATCAGGTACAGGCGTTGCGCTGCGGTGTCATGGAAGAACTCTCCGGCTGCGTCCGGCATCCAACGCTTGTCTTGCAGTACGAAGCCTTCCCCGGCTTCGAGCGCCCAGTCGGTGGAGCTGTCGAGTTCCATGCGGCTGTTGCCCAGGTTCAACACGCGCCGAGTCTCCACGAACCACGGTTGCGTTCGAACTTGCACCGTGGCGCCAGCCGGGTCTTTGCCGCTCAACGACGTGCTGTCGCTGGCCTGCAGGGCCGCAGACTTCATGCTGGTCGAGTTGGCTGCGATGAGCGCCATGCGACTGGATCGGTATCGGCGTTGGGCCATTGCGCTGTGCGCAGCGCTTCCGGCCATGAAGAGCTGGGTGATTTTTGCCGTCCCCGCCGGCGGGGTTCTCGACCACACCTTGCCGGACTTTCGCCACGCCCGAGAAGTCGTCGGCACCCGAGACAACGGCCTTCCTGGTTCCACACTCGCTGCCGTAGCCAGCGATGATGGCGCCGTCCACCAGTTGGGCTGCGCCAAGCGACAGTGACTCGCGCCGATGCGGCCGCAGCGCAGGTAGTGCCTTGGCCGGATGTCATCCGTACAGCGGCCACGCGAGCAAGCGTCCGCCGGGGTCGGTCGATCGTGCCCGGGTTGCGGTCGTCGCCGAGGTTGGCATCGACGTGGTAGCCGGCGTCAATGGCGTCGGCAGCCAGCCTCGACCTGGCCGCGGCAGCGCGCATGCTCCGGCCGGTGAACGGAAGTACGACGCGCGGGCACCGCCCGCTGTGGTGTGTTGCTGCCCGGGTAAGACGTCCACGCCGTCAAAGGCGGCGAGGCCATCGCCCCGGTCGAACACAACGTTGCTGTCCAGCGGTGAGGCGTGCTGCCGCCAACGACGACCTGGTCCACCGTGACCGCACGCCCCGAAACGCCGGGAGGCGTTCACCCCGAACAATTTCGAGTACGTCGCCATCGTTCGGCACGGGCATCTGGATGCTCTCGTCAGCGAGCTCGGTCGCACGGATCTCGGTGCGCCAACGACCATGTCGTTGTAACGAACCTGCAGGAACGCGTCGTCGCCGAAGCCGGCAACCGATGCGTGCAGCGTCAGCGTGGTCGCGTTGACGGCCAGCGGCGGCTGGGGTCAGCGCGGCGGATGTGGTTGCGTTGGTCTGGGCGCCCACCACGGCTTCCGCCGCTCCTCCACCGCCGCCGCAGGCAGACCCAGGAATGCCACCGGTACTGCCGATACCAACATGCACCCGACGCGATGAAGCAAAGTCGCAGTCGAACGATAGCGATTTCATCGGGGCCACTGCCGCCCGGCGAACCCTTGCGAGGGCGAGCGGTCGGTTCAGGTAGTTCCCAGTTCTATCGGCCCACGCGCCGACCACTCGAGACCGGGTAAGTAACAGCCTGTATTGACTGACGCAGGGTCTAGCCCGTGAGCCAACACTCACTTCGGTTCCGCTGCTTCACCGGTTGTCCTGTGCGCCCGCTCTTCGAGCGCTGGCAGGCCCGCAAGTGTGAATTGGGCATGTTGCCTGTTGCCGCCTCTGGCCGCTCCTCCTCGGTTGCCACGCCTGCAAGCCATACTGTAGGGTTGAAGGTCGTGGCCCTTGAGGCGGCTCGAAACGCTGTTCAGCCGGCAGCGGTCAGGCAATATCAGTCAAGCAACGAGGATCGTGAAATCGAACGTCAGTGGAAGATTTGGGGTGAGCGGGGTCCCCTTTATGCTGTTGCTACCTGGCAAGAAGAACGTGGAAGCCCGAACGAATGGACCGATCAGGGGTTTCTATGATCTGGGCCGCTCGGACTGGGAAGGCTTTCTGCATTGGCAGCACTATGGACTGGAAATCGGTGAAAGTGTATTTGAGATCCCGGTTGCGGCGCTGGACGCATAACCGCCCAACTCGGTCGCTCATTTCCGGGCACGTCACAGGATTGGACGTCTCGCAGCATCAATTGGACTGCCAGGGCGCGCGTTCAGCGTCGGCATCGTTCTCATCCTTTCGGGACTTAGCCGGCTCCCGTGTGCTGACGAGTCACATGTGACGCAGTATTCTCTGTCCAGGTTTTCAACACTTCGATTCTCATGACGACGCCTTGGCGGTCTTT
>JADJMW010000023.1 GCA_016709385.1 Candidatus Rubrivivax defluviihabitans | reverse complement strand
GCCGGCCGCGCGCAAGACAATCGACCTCCTCGCCACCGCGGCCGAAGACGAAAGGTCCGCCACCCTTCCTCTTACGCACGACACGGCCTCTCGCCGCGCCGGGCCCCGGCGATCATCAGCCGGTGGATGAAGTCCTGCGGCGTACTCTGGCACCCACCCCGCTTGCCGACATGAACCACGCGGGCGGCGGGGCGCAGGTGGCGCAAGACGCGCGCGTCGACGAGGTCGTCGACCAGCGCCACGGTGGCGCGGCGCAAGACCTTCACGGCCTTGAGAGTGAGCAGATCCGGGTCGCCGGGGCCGGCGCCGACGAGGGTGACGACCGGTGGCCCAGAGCAGCGGGCGGCGGCTTCACGGCGTCGCCACGACTGCCGGCTGGCGCCGCAGCAAGGCCTTCACGGCGGGCAGGCAGGACCCGCAGGTGGTGCCGCAGCGAAGCTGCGCCTGCAGGCCGCTCAGCCGGTCATCGGCGTTGCCCTCGCAGTGGCGAAAAGCCTGCACGATGGCGTCTTCGTCGACGTCGGTGCAGGCGCAGACCTGCACGCTGCGCGCCGGCCCGGCCTGCGGCGGCTTCGCGCCGGCAGCGAGCAGCGCACGTCCCCAGGCCGCGGCGGGCGCTGCTGCTGCAGCCACTCCAGCATCCAGCGGGCCGCGGCCGTATCGCCGGCGAGCAGAAAAGCTTGCAGCGTGCCGTCCTCGGCCAGCTTGACGCGCCGGCCGCGGCCATTGCGGGGGTCGTCGTAGCGCAGCGTGGCGGCGTGGTCCAGCCCCAGGTCCGCGACCACGCCCTGCCAAGCCTGCACCGGCTGCGGGGTGGCCGCGGCGGCGCGCAGGCAGATGCCCAGCCGGGCACCGGGTTCGCGGCCGAAGGGCACGCAGTTGAAGAAGTCCAGCCCCTGGCCCCAGCGCCGCAGCCGTTCGCGCAGCGCGAGCGCCTCGCCCGCCGGCAGCCAGGCCGCGGCCGCAAGCTGCCACGGCAGTTCGGCGCGCTGCACGCGCACCGCGGCGTGCTTCAGCTCGGGCTGCAGCGACTGCGGGCAGCAGGCCAAGGGCATCAGTGCATTGACGCCCGACAGGCCGGCGCCGCCCAGAATTCCGGGCCCCAGTGCGTAGCCACGAAGGCCTGCGCCGGCGCCACGCTCTCGCTGCCCTGCACCGGCAGCACGGCGCTGCCACGGCGCGAGCGCACCTGCACCAGGTCGCCGTCGCGCCATTGGCGGCGCTGCAAGTCCTGGGGGTGCATTTCCAGCACCGGCCCCGGCGCGTGGCCGAACAGCCGCCCCAGAGTGCCGCTGCGGCTCATGCCATGCCATTGGTCGCGCAGGCGTCCGGTGAGCAGCGACACGGGTAAGCCGCGTCGCGCTGCTCGGCCGTGGGCTTCCAGCCCGGGGCGTGAAAGCGGGCGCGGCCGTCGGCGGTGGCGAAGCGGCCGTCGGTGAACAGGCGGCCGACCCCGCGCCGCGCCCTCGGGGAAGGGCCATTGCTGCGGCTGCTCAGCGCGGCCCAGCTCAGGCCGGTGATGTCGAGGTCGCGCCCCGGTGCTTTCGCGGTGCTCGTTCCACACTTCTTCGGCGCAGGTCCAGCCGAACATCGTCCGCCCGCTGGTCTGTACCGTGCGGCGGCGAAGGCAGCCGCGCTTCCAGCCGCCGCGCGACGCTGGCTGCGATCTGCCAGTCGGCGCGCGCCTGGCCCGGCGGCGGCACCGCGGCGCACGCGGCTGATGCGGCGTTCGCTGTTGGTGACGGTGCCTTCCTTCTCGCCCCAGCTGCTGGCCGGCAGCGGCAGGTCGGCGAAGTCCGCCGTGGCGGTGGTGGCGTAGGCGTCCTGCAGCACGACGAATTCGCAACGCGCCAGCGCCCGCCGCACCAGCGCCTGTTCGGGCATCGAATGCGCGGGGTTGGTGCAGGTTATCCACAGCGCGCGGATCTTGCCCTCGGCAGCAGCGGCGCGGAACATCTCCACCGCGGTCTTGCCCGGCGCGGCCGGCACCTCGTTCACGCCCCACAGCGCCGCCACTTCGGCGCGCTGCGCCGGTCGGCCAGGTCGCGGTGCGCCGACGGCATGGTGGCCAGCCCGCCGACCTCGCGCCCGCCCATCGCATTGGGCTGGCCGGTCAGCGACAGCGGCCCGGCGCCGGGGCGGCCGATCTGGCCGCAGGCCAGGTGCAGGTTGATGAGCGAGGTGATCTTGTCCGTGCCGCTGCTGCTCTGGTTGAGGCCCTGGCACCACAGCGACAGCGTCGGCGCGCGGCGTCCGTCATCAGCCACGTTGGCGAACCAGCGCGCGGCCTGCACGATATCGTCGGCCTGCAGGCCGCAGACCTTGGCCGCATGCGCCAGGGTGAATTCACGCACGCGGTCGCGCAACGCAGCAAAGCCGGTGGTGTGGGCGGCGATCCAGGTCGCATCGGTAAGCTGCTCGCACAGCATCACGTGCAGCAGGGCATGGTGCAGCACGACATCGGTGCCGGGTAGCAATTGCAGGTGCAGGTCGGCCTCGGCGGCGGTTTCGGTGCGCCGCGGGTCGGCGACGATGAGCTTCAGCGCCGGGTTGGCGCGCCGCGCCTCTTCCAACCGCCGGTACAGCACTGGGTGCGCCCAGGCCATATTGGCGCCTGTGATGAAGACGGTCTGCGCCAGCGCCAGGTCGTCGTAGCAGGCGGGCACGAGGTCGCTGCCGAAGGCGGCCTTGTGGCCGGTCACCGCGCTGCTCATGCACAGGCGCGAGTTGGTGTCGACGTTGTTGGTGCCGATCAAGCCCTTGCCGAGCTTGTTGAAGGCGTAGTAGTCCTCGGTGAGCAACTGGCCTGACAGGTACAGGCCGACGGCGTCGGGGCCGTGCGCACCGACGATGGATGCAAAGCGGTCGGCCACTTCGTCGAGCGCCGCGTCCCAGCCCACGGTTTGGAATGGCGCACCGCGTGCCGCCCGGCGCAGCGGCTGCAGCGCGCGCACCTGCGCCGTGACATGCGGTGCCGCCGTCAGGTGCAGCGTCGAGCCCTTGATGCAGGCGGCCGAAATTGGCCGGGGTGCTCGGGTCGCCGCGCACGCCGGTGATCCGTGGCCCATCGTGCTCGATGACGACGCCACAGCCGACACCGCAATAGGGACAGGTGGAGCGTGTCTCGGCCATTCGGATCCCGGTCTCGGGCCGTGGCGTGCCGGCAGGGGCCGGCCAGCGGGGCCGCCAGGTCCAGCGCCAACGTCGCCAGTTCATCGGCGTCCGGAACGCCCCGGCCGGCCTCGACCTTGCAGGCGAAGACCGGCGTGCAGCCCTGGTCCGGGCCCGCGCCTGGCCGTCGGCGGATTCGATCGTCCAGTTGTGCAGCGGGCAGGCCACCGCGGTGCCGAAGACGATGCCCTGGCTGAGCGGGCCGCCGCGGTGCGGGCAGCGGTCGAGCAAGGCGTGCACGTGATCTTCGGCCGTGCGGAACAGCGCCACCGGCAGGCCACGCTCGCGCTGCACGCGACGGGCGCCGAGCAGGGGAATCTCGGCCACGCCGCAGATGGGGGTCCAGCGCTTCATGCCAGTGCCTTGTCGTGAGCGGACGCCGGGGCAGCCGCCGCCACGCCCCTGCCGCGGCCGGCGCCACCGGATGGAACTGGCGCAGGTCCACCTGCGCGCTCGAAGTCGAACCACGGGTCGGGCTCGCCGTCCAGCGCAAACTGCAGCTGCTCCCCACAAGGCCTGGCGGCCGGCGGCGTCTTCGACGATGCGCCGCTTCATGGTCCAGCCCGACGCGATGCACGTAGTGCACCGTGCGTTCAGGTACCAGCCCCTCCAGCCGGTACAGCTGCAGGAAGGCGCCGCTGTACTCCAGCACCTCGTCGGCCGTTTTCACCTTGGCCAGGAATTGCGCCACCTCGGTCTTGATGCCGCCGTTGCCGGCGATCACGATCTCCCAGCCGGAATCGACGCCGATCACGCCCACGTCCTTGATGCCGGCCTCGGCGCAATTGCGCGGGCAGCCACTGACCGCCAGCTTGACCTTGTGCGGCGCGTACATGCGCCACAGCGCGCGCTCCAGGTCCTTGCCCATCTGCGTGCTGTCCTGGGTGCCGAAGCGGCACCACTCGCTGCCGACGCAGGTCTTCACCGTGCGCAGCGCCTTGGCATAGGCGTGGCCGCTGGGCATGCCCCAGGTCGTGCCACACCGCGGGCAGGTCTTCCTTCTTCACGCCCAGCATGTCCAGGCGCTGGCCGCCGGTCACCTTGACGGTGGGGATCTGGTATTTGTCCACCACATCGGCGATGCGCCGCAATTCCTCGGCGCTGGTCTCGCCGCCCCACATGCGCGGGATCACGCTGTAGCTGCCGTCCTTCTGGATATTGGCGTGGCTGCGTTCGTTGATGAAGCGGCTCTGCGGGTCGTCCTGCGCCTCCTTCGGCCAGGTGCTGATGAGGTAGTAGTTGACGGCCGGGCGGCAGGTGGCGCAGCCGTTGGGCGTGCGCCAGTCGAGCCAGCGGTAGACGCTGTCAACGGTGAGCAGGTGGTGTTCGCGGATGGCGTCGCGCACGGCCTGGTGCCCAAGCTCGGTGCAGCCGCACAGGGGCCTTCATCTTCGGCGAAGCGCTGTAGTCGCCGCCGGCGGTGAACATCAGCAACTGCTCCACCAGACCGGTGCAGGAACCGCAGCTCGCGCTGGCCTTGGTGTGCTTGCGCACCTCGTCCAGCGTGAACAGGCCGCGCTCCTTGATGGCCTTGCAGATGGCCCCCTTGGTGACGCCGTTGCAGCCGCAGACCTCGTCGCTGTCGGCCATGGCCAGCGCCTTGTTCTGGCCCAGGTGGCCGGCATCGCCGATATTGGACTCGCCGAACATCAGGTGGTCGCGGATATCGGCCACCTTGCGGCCTTCGCGCAGCAGCTTGAAATACCAGCTGCCGTCGACCGTGTCGCCGTACATCACGGCGCCGACCAGCTTGTCGTCGCGGAGGACCAGCTTCTTGTAGACGCCGCCGGCGGGGTCGCTGAGCACGATCTCCTCGGTGCCCGCGCCGCCCATGAACTGGCCGGCGCTGAAGAGGTCGATGCCGGTGACCTTCAGCTTGGTACTGGTCTGGCTGCCGGTATAACGGCCGATGCCGAACTGCCCCAGGTGCGTGGCGCAGACCTTGCCCTGCTCGAACAGCGGCGCCACCAGACCGTAGGCGATTCCGCGGTGCGCTGCGCATTCGCCCACGGCATAGATGCGCGGGTCGGTGATGGTCTGCAGGGTGTCGTTGACGACCACGCCGCGCGCGCAGTGCAGGCCGCAGGCTTCGGCCAGGTCGGTATTGGGGCGGATGCCGGCGGCCATCACCACCAGGTCGGCCGGCACCTCGGTGCCGTCCTTGAACTGCACCGCCGCGACGCGACCGTTCGCGCCGGCCAGCAGCGCCTGCGTCTGCGCGCCGATGAGGAATTTCAGACCCCGGTCTTCCAGGCTCTTCTGCAGCAGCTTGCCGGCCACGTCGTCGAGCTGGCGCTCCATCAGCCAGGGCTGGATGTGCACCACGGTCACCTGCATGCCGCGCCGCATCAGCCCGTTGGCGGCTTCCAGTCCCAGCAGGCCGCCGCCGATGACCACCGCGTGGCGGTAGCGGGTGGCCGCGTCGATCATGGCCTGGGTGTCGGCGATATCGCGGTAGGCGATGACACCCGGCAGGTCGCGCCCCGGCACCGGCAGGATGAACGGGTGCGACCCGGTGGCCAGCAGCAGCCGGTCGTAGGCGGCTTCGCTGCCGTCGTCGGCCCGCACCAGGCGCTTGACGCGGTCGATCTGCACCACCTTGCGGCCGGCATGCAGCGTGATGCCCTGCTCCGCATACCAGCTGAGCGGGTTGAGGACGATCTCGTCCAGCGTCTGCTCTCCCGCCAGCACCGGGCTGAGCAGGATGCGGTTGTAGTTGGGGTGCGGCTCGGCGCCGAAGACCGTGATGTCGTAGAGCCCGGGCGCGATCTTCAGCAGCTCTTCCAGCGTGCGCACGCCGGCCATGCCGTTGCCCACCATCACGAGTTTCATCTTTTTCATTCCGTGCTCCTGGCGCTCAGTGCGCTCATTCAGTGCGCTCATCAGGCGACCTTCTCCACATGGCTGTGGCGCATGTAGAGGAAGTCGATCACTTGCTTGCGGACTTGCACATAGGCACGGTCCTCGGCCAGGGCCACGCGGTCGCGCGGTCGCGGCAGGTCCACGCGCAGCACCTCGCCGATGGTGGCCGCGGGGCCATTGGTCATCATCACGATGCGGTCGCTCAGCAGCACGGCTTCGTCGACGTCGTGCGTCACCATCATCACCGTGGCGCCCGTGCTGGCGACGATCTTCAGCAGCTCGTCCTGCAGCCGCGCCCGCGTCAGCGCGTCCAGCGCTCCGAAGGGCTCGTCCATGAGCAGCATCTTGGGTTCCATGGCCAGCGCGCGGGCGATGCCCACGCGCTGCTTCATGCCGCCGCTGATTTCGTGCGGGCGCTTGGCCGCGGCGTGGCCCATGCCCACCAGGTGCAGCGCCGCCAGCGTGCGCTCGTCGAGGCGGGCCTGGCTCTCGGTGTCGCCGAAGACGCGTTCCACCGCCAGGTGCACGTTGCCGTGGCAGCTCAGCCAGGGCAGCAGCGAATGGTTCTGGAACACCACGCCGCGGTCCGGCCCCGGGCCTTGGAGTTCGCGGTCGTCCAGCAGCAGCACGCCGCTGCTGGGCGAGGTCAGACCCGCGACCAGGTTGAGCAGCGTCGACTTGCCGCAGCCCGAGTGGCCGATCAGGGTGACGAACTCCCCTTGCTCGACATTCAGCGAGATGTCGCGCAGCGCGACGAAGGGACCCTTCCTGGTAGGGAAGGTCATGCCCACGTCGTTGACCTGCAGCATGGGTTTGCCGTTCATTCGCATGGCGTTTCCCGCTTCAGCTGTAGTCGAAGCGCCGCGCCACCGCCATCAAGGCCCACTCGAGCAGCAGCCCGACGATGCCGATGACGAAGATGGCGATGATGATGTGGGCCACGTTGAGGTTGTTCCACTCGTCCCAGACCCAGAAGCCGATGCCCACGCCGCCGGTCAGCATCTCGGCGGCCACGATCACCAGCCAGGCCGTGCCCACCGACAGGCGCACGCCGGTCAGCATGTAGGGCATCACGCTGGGCAGCAGGATGCGCGTGGCGATGCGCCATTCGCTGAGCTTGAGCACACGCGCGACGTTGAGGTAGTCCTCGGGCACACGCTGCACGCCGACCGCGGTATTGATGACCATCGGCCAGATGCTGCAGATGAAGATGGTCCAGATGGCCGCCGGGTTGGCCGCCTTGAAGACCAGCAGTCCGATCGGCAGCCAGGCCAGCGGCGACACCGGCTTGAGCAGGCTGATGATGGGCGAGACCATGCGGTTCATGGTGGCGAAGCGGCCGATCACGAAGCCCAGCGGAATGCCCACCAGCGCCGCCAGACCAAAGCCCAGGCCCACGCGCTGCAGCGAGAACAGGATGTTCCAGCCGATGCCCTGGTCGTTGGGGCCGTTGCTGTAGAACGGGTCGGCAAACAGCTCGACGGCGGCGTCGAAGGTGGCGCGCGGCGTGGGAAATTCGCCGCCGGATTGGGTCGCCAGGCCCCAGATCCCGACCAGCAGCGCCATGCCCACCAGCGGCGGCACGACCCGCCCCAGCAGGCCACGCCAGTCGTAGGGCTCGCGCGCCGGCCGAGGCGCGGCGGGTGCTGCGGCCACTGCAGCCACTGCGGCGGCAGACGGCGCTGCGGCCGCGCTTGCGGGCTTGGCGTCGGCGGGGGACTTGGACACTTCGTGCGAAGAAGCAAGGACTGCACTGACCATGGCGGTGCTTCCTCAGGCCGACGCCGCGGCGTTGATCTTGAAGCCGTCGGCGTATTTGGCCGGGTCCTTGCCGTCCCAGACCACGCCGTCGATGAGCTTGCTGGAGCGCATCGGGTCCTTGGGCACGCTCACTTTCAGCTGCGCCGCTGCCTGTTTGTAGAGGTCGATCTGGTTGATCTGCCGCGCCACCGCCAGGTAGTCCGGGTGCGACTTGATCAACCCCCAGCGCTTGTGCTGGGTCAGGAACCACATGCCGTCGGACAGGTACGGGAAATTCACCGCCCCGTCGTTGAAGAATTTCATGTGGTTGGGGTCGTCCCAGGTCCTGCCCAGGCCGTTCTGGTAGCGGCCCAGGATGCGCTGGTTGATGGCGTCGACGCTGGTATTGACGTAGCTCTTGTCGGCAATCGTCTCGGCCATCTTGTTCTTGTTCGACAGGCTGGCGTCGATCCAGCGTCCGGCCTCCAGCACCGCCATGGTCACGGCGCGCGCCGTGTTGGGGTACTTCCTGACGAAGTCGCCCGTGGTGCCCAGCACCTTCTCGGGATGGTCCTTCCATACCTCCTGCGTGGTGGCCGCGGTGATGCCGATGCCGTCGATGATGGCGCGGTGGTTCCAGGGCTCGCCGACGCAGAAGCCGTCCATGTTGCCCACGCGCATATTGGCCACCATCTGTGGCGGCGGCACGGTGATGACCTTGGCGTCCTTCATCGGGTTGATGCCGCCCGAGGCCAGCCAGTAGTACAGCCACATGGCGTGCGTGCCGGTCGGAAAGGTCTGCGCGAAGGTGTATTCGCGCTTCTCGGTGGCCATCACCTTGGCCAGCGAGGCCACGTCGACGGCACCCTTGTCGGCCAGCTTCCTGCTCAGCGTCAAGGCCTGGCCGTTGTGGTTCAGGTTCATCAGCACGGCCATGTCCTTCTTCGGCCCGCTGATGCCCAGATGCACGCCGTAGACCAGGCCGTACAGCACATGCGCCATGTCGAGCTCGCCATTGACGAGCTTGTCGCGCACGCCGGCCCAGCTGGCTTCCTTGGTGGGGATGATCTTGATGCCGTATTTCTCGTCGAACTTCAGCACCGAGGCCATGACCACGCTGGCGCAGTCGGTGAGCGGGATGAAGCCGATGCGCACTTCCTTCTTCTCGGGCGCGTCGGAGCCCTGCGCCCACACGCCGCTGTGCAGCCCCGAGGCCACGGCCGCCGCGGCGGTGCCGGTGATGAACTGGCGCCGAGGTGCGCTCATGAGACCGGCGGACTGGCCGCTGGCCGACGCGGTGGCGTGCAGGGAAGAAGGGTCACGATCAGACATGAGTGGCTCCCGAAGCTGGAAAAGCAGAAAAGGCGTCTCGACCTCGACCCCGCAACGCCGCGGGGCCTGGGTCGGACGCCTTTGTCCGTTCAGCGATCGCCGCCACGCCATTGCGGCGACGATCTTGGAAGCGATATATGCACGCCGCGTGCCAGGCCGAAACTGCGCTCCAGGCAGCAGATTCGGTTCCGCGTCCGCACCGTTGCGGCGCAGCATCCCGGCCCCAGCTGCCGTCAACGACAGGCCCGGCGCGCGAAGATGGTGCACTGCAGCACCATCATGCGCGGGGTGGCGGGTGCAGCAGTTCGTCGGCGTCGATGACGCGCTGCGCGATCTCCACCAGCTTGGTGCCGCGGTCCATCGCCAGCTTGCGCAGCTGGTGGTAGGCGTCTTCCTCGCCGAGGCCGCCGCTGCGCATGAGGATGCCCTTGGCGCGATCCACCACCTTGCGCGACGACAGTTCGCTGCGCGCCTGCGCCAGTTGTTCGCGCAGCGCCTTGTCCTGCTCGAAGCGCGCGATCGCCACGCGCAGCACCGAAGCCAGCCGGTGCGGCTGCAGCCCGGCCACGACGTAGGCGCTGACGCCGGCGGCCATGGCCTGCCGCATGGGCGGGTCGGCCTCGTCCTCGGCGAACACCACCACCGGCATCGGATGCGAGCCCGACAGCGTGGCCACGTGCTCCAGCGTATCGCGCGAAGGCGACTCGCTGTCGACGATGACGACATGAGGCGCCAGCCGCGTGACGCAGTCGTGGATGAGCAGCGGTGCGTCGATGACGCCGACCACGTCGTGGCCCTGCCGCACCAGTTCGTCGCGGATCAGGCTGACGCGGTGCGCACCGTCGTCGACCAGCAGGACACGCAGTGGCGAGGTTTCGTTGGCAGGCGGCATATTCCGTCGGATGGGGGGCCCGGGGCTTGCTGTGGACGACAGCAGGTTCCGTGCCGGTGCGGCGCTTCGCAGGGCCCATGGCGGTACTGCGCAGGCTTCCACGGGGTCGGCGGCGCCCCTTTCGGGCGCAGCGAAGGGCTACGCCGCCCGCGGGAACAGCGCCGAGCGCAGGAAGCCGACGATGGCATCCGCATGCGGGCCCAGCGACTCGCCCAGGTCATGGCCGGCATCGACGGGCAGCACGGGTGCGCGGCCGGCACTGGCGGCTTCGAGGCGTTGGGCGTCGGCAAACGGCGCCGTTTCGTCGTGCAACCCGTGCACCAGCAGCACCGGGCAGCGCACGCGCGGCAGCGTGGCCAACGGCGCGATGTCATCGAAGCGCGCGCCGATCACGCGCTGCACATGGTGCGCCACGGCCCAGCCCAGCGGCCACCAGGGCAGGTGCTGCTCGTGCAGCCAGCGGCGCATCAGCTCGGCCGGGTGCGCGAAGGCCGACAGGCTGACCACCGCGCGGATGTCCTCGCGCTGCGTGGCCGCGAGCAGTGCCGCGGCGGCGCCCACCGAATGGCCGACGACCGCGAGCCGTGTCGCGTCGACCGCGGTCTGCCCGCGCAGCCAGTCCAGGCCGGTGCCAATATCTTCCGCAAAACGCGGCATCGAGCTGAATTCCTCGTCGTCGCTGGCGCCGTGGCAGCGCGCGTCGGGCAGCAGCACGGCGAAACCCGCGGCGTGCAGCGGCGGCACCGCCGGCAGCATGAGCGCGGCATTGGCACCCCAGCCGTGCATCAGCAGCACGGCCGGCGCCGGGCCGTCCCCGGGTCCCGGCACGAACCAGGCGAAGAGCGACTTGCCGCCCGCCGTGCGCAGGCGCACGGTCTCGGCGGCCAGGCCCAGGTCGGCCGGCGTGCGGTGGTGCGCCAGTCGCGTTGCGCGCAGCCGTTGCAGGATGAAGCGGTGCGCGCGGCCACCCGGCATCAGGCCGCCGTCTTCGGTGGGCCGCGGCCGGTCCTGGCGGCGGCGCACGTCGGCGTGACGCTGCCGTTGCCGTGCGCGCGCCATGGTCGATGCATTGCCGTCTCCTGCGGGTATCAGCGGTACTGGCGCAGGTAGCTGCGCTCGAAACCGCGCTTGGCCCAGTGCAGCAGCCGGCTCGACGGCAGCAGCCAGTTGCGTTCGGGCGTACGCCAGATCAGCGTGCCGTGGTCGATGGCGTCGACGATGCAGATCAGTTCGACCTTGAAGCTCTCGTTCGACGGGCGGCCCTGCAGGTCGCCCAGCAGGTTGGCGGCAGCGGCCGCGGCCTGCAGGTCGGCCATGTGCGCCTGCTTGGGCATCCAGTCGGGGCCGGGGAAGCTGCCCGAGTCGCCCGCCACGTAGATGCGGTCTCGGCCCGGCACGCGGCAGTGCGCGTCGGCCTGCAGCAGGCCGCCCGGCGAGCGCGGCAGGTCGGTGGCGTCGAACCACAGGTTGCCGGTCATGCCGGGCATGAAGAGCACCAGGTCGGCGGCGAAGCTGCCGCCTTCGGTGACCACCTGGCCGGCTTCGAAGCGCTGCAGCTTGTGGCCCAGGTGGGTGCGGATGCCGCGCCGCGCCATCTCGGCCAGCAGGTGTTGCACCGCCTTCGGACCGAGGCGGTTGCCGGGCTCGGTCGACGGATTGAAGAAAGTGATCTCGAAGCGCTCGCGCCGGCCTTCGCGCCTGAGCTGTTCGTCGATGCCGAACAGGAATTCGAACATCGGCCCGCCGCGCACGGCCGTCGGTTCATTGGGGTTGCCGGCAAAGCCCACGGCGATGCGGCCGCCTGGCATGGCTTTCAGGCGGTCGCGGATGCGCTCGGCCGCCGCGATGCCTTCGCAGGGCGTGATGGCATGCTCGATGCCCGGCAGCTTCTTGATGAAACGGCCGCCGGTGGCGATGACGAGCGCATCGTTGGCCACCTCGCCCAGCGTGGTGAGCACCGTGCGGCCGCCGTCGGCCAGGCCGGTGACCTCGGCCGGGTGGAAGTCGACCCGCATGCGGCGCAGGAAGTTGTCCAGCGGCACCACCAGGTCCTGGCGCGTGCGCAGTCCGCTGGGAATCCAGATGATGCCGGGCAGGTAATGCAGTTCGGCGCGCGGCGCCACCAGCGTGATGCGGACGCTGGCGTCGCGCCGGCGCAATTCGCGGATCGTCGACAGGCCGGCGAAGCCGGCGCCGAGCACGGTCACGCGCGGGGGATTCCGGGTTGAGTTCATGGCGAACAGGCCTCCTCGATGGCGGGGATGGGCGGCAGTTCGTGCACGCGCGCCGGGAAGGTGTCGCGCGTGGCGCCGCCGAACCAGGGATGCCGGCGCCGCTGTTCCAGCACACTCGATAAGGCACGTGTTCGCCGCGCGTGGCCGCAGAAGAGGCGGTCGCGCCACCGGTAGCTCACGGCCCCGCTGGCTTCGTCGTGCAGAAGTCGGAACTGCATGGCGCGGCTCGGTGCAACAGCTTCAGCGCTGCGGACCGTGGGATGACCCGACCACGGCTGCAGGCTCCCTCAGGCCGCGGCTTCGTCGCCGACGAGGATGCGCGTGGCACTCACGTAGCGGTGCGGCGGCACTTCCAGGTTCGTCGGCGCGGGCTTGTTCTTGTAGGCACGGCCGGCGCCGTCGAAGGTGGAGCCGTGGCAGGGGCAGAAATAGCCGCCGGGCCAGCCTTCGCCGACGCTGGGGTTGGCGCTGCCCTGCGGCACCGCCGTGGGCGAACAGCCCAGGTGGGTGCAGATGCCCACCGCGACGAAGACTTCGGGCTCGATCGAACGCGTCTCGTTGCGCGCGACTTCGGGCTGCTGGTCCTTCAGCGACTGCGGGTCCACCAGTTCGGCTTCATGGCCCTTCAGCGCCGCCAGCATCTCGGGCGTGCGGCGCACCACCCAGACCGGCTTGCCGCGCCATTCCACGGTCTTGCTGCCGCCGGGCGGGATGTCGGCGATGTCGACCTCCACCGCGGCGCCCATGGCCTTGGCGCGCTCGCTGGGCGCGAAGGTGGAGACGAAGGGCACGGCGGTGGCCACCGCGGCCACGCCGCCGGCACCGGCGGTGGCCAGCAGCCACTGCCGGCGTTCGGGATCGTTGGCGCCGTCGGGTTTCAGCGATGGGGCAAGCGTATGTTCCATGGTCGGGGTTCCTGGTGGCAAAGCATTGGGAGCGTCGGTGAGCGCTGTCTTCGTGAGCGCGAATCCGCGCTGCCCTGACCGGACTCTATACCCCAACAGGTATCAAGAACCGTGCCACCCCATCGACACCCGGAAACGCCTTGAAAATCAAGGACTTGCTGGCTGCGCACCGGCACCCCTGCCAGCGAGAGTTCTTCTCTATTGCCAATATGGCTGAAAAACTGCCAATTTGGCATAATCATGGCAGAGAAATTTGAAGTCCGGGTTCGTATCCGGCGTCGGTGGGCGTTGGCACCGTGGGGACTACTGCATAAGCATAGACTGATAAATGGCGGCCGGCGTGGCCTGCCGGGGCTGCGGAGCCCGATTCCGTCCTGACCCGAAACCCCGACCCCATGAACCCATCTCCCCTGCCCTGGATGTCGCGGCGACGCACCATGACGCTCGCACTGCTGGTCACGGCCCTGGCCGCCGCCGGCTGCGACCCTGCCGTGGCCGATACCGACGTGGTGAGCCTGGACACGGCACGCGCCGAATTCGAGGCCGGCCGCGCGGTGCTGATCGACATCCGCGAACCGGCTGAGCACGCCACCGGCGTGGCCGCTGGCGCGCAACTGTTGCCCATGCGCCAGCTCGGCGCCCGGCTGGGCGAGATCCCGCAGGACCCGGCACAGCCGGTGCTGCTGATCTGCAATACGCAGAACCGCTCCAAGGCCACGCTCAAGGCGCTGCGCGAACGCGGCTACGGGCATGTTCGTTACGTGAGCGGCGGCATGAGCGAATGGGCGCGGCGCGGCTGGCCCATGGTCAAGCCCGCGACCTGAGCGTCGGTACGGCGGGCCGACCCGACGCTGCGGACACCATGGCCCACGTCCTGCCCGAACTGGTGTCCTACCTGGAAGGCCTGCCCGAGCCGCACATCCTGTTCGACCGCCAGTACCGCATCCTGGCTGCCAATGCCGCCTACCGGCGCCAGTTCGCGCCGCACGGGTCGGTGGTGGGGCGCACCTGCTACGAGGTCTCGCACCGCTACGCCGTGCCGTGCGACCAGGCCGGCGAGAGCTGCCCGCTGGCGCGCGCGCGCGAATCGGGCCAGCGCGAACGTGTGCTGCACCGGCACCACACGCCACAGGGCGAGGCCTACGTGAATATCGAACTCGTACCGCTGCGCGACGCCAGCGACGAGCCGGCCTGGTTCGTGGAAAAGATGGAGCCGCTTCGCGTGGCGCAGGGCGAGGCCGCGGCGCAGGGGCTGATCGGCCGCGCGCCGGCCTTCCGGCAGATGCTGGAGCTGGTGGCACGTGTGGGGCCATCGAATGCCAGCGTGCTGCTGCTGGGCGAGTCGGGCACCGGCAAGGAGCTGGTGGCGCGCGCCGTGCACGAGGCCAGCCCGCGCGCCGCCGGCCCGCTGGTGGTCGTGGACTGCGCCAGCCTGGCCGAGACGCTGTTCGAGAGCGAGGTCTTCGGCCACGAACGCGGCGCCTTCACCGGGGCCAGCGCGGCCAAGGCAGGTCTGGTGGAGTCGGCCAGCGGCGGCACGCTGTTCCTGGACGAGGTGGGCGACATCCCGCCGGGCATGCAGGTCAAGCTGCTGCGGCTGCTGGAGAGCGGCACCTACCGCCGCGTGGGCAGCACCGAGCTGCGGCGCAGCGACGTGCGCGTGGTCTCGGCCACGCACCGCGACCTGCCGGCCATGGTGGCCGACGGGCGTTTTCGCGAAGACCTGTGTTACCGGCTGGCCACCTTCCCGATCCAGCTGCCGGCGCTGCGCGAGCGCGCGCAAGACATTCCGCTGCTCGCCGCAGCATTGCTCGCGCGCGTGGCCCCCGAGCGGCGGCTGGTTCTTTCGGCCGGCGCGCTGCAGCGGCTGGTTGGGCACGCCTTCCCCGGCAACGTGCGCGAACTGCGCAACGTGCTGGAACGCGCGGCGCTGCTGTGCGATGGCGCGGTGGTCGAGCGCACGCACGTGGAGCGCGCGCTCGGCGCGGCACCGCGGGTCGGGCGCAGCACTCCACCGGCGGCGCAACAGCCTGCGCCAAGGCTGCAAGCGGCGCCGCGCTCACTGCGCGAAGTCGAGACCGAAACCTTGCGTGAGCAGCTCGCCGCCCACCGCGGCAGCCGTGCCGACCTGGCGCGCACCCTGGGCATCAGCGAACGCTCGCTGTACCGCAAGCTGCGCGCGCTGCAGATGCCTTGACCCCCACTCCCGCGTTCCGGGAGTGGGGGCAAGGCCTCTGGGCCTTACTGCGGCGGCTTGAAGTCGCCGCCCCAGGCCAGCACCAGCCGCTCGGGCTGGATGTACTTGCGCCAAGCGGCATTCAGCTGCTCCAGCGTCAGCTTGGCCATCGCATCGTCGACCTGCTGCGAATAGGCAAAACTCCGGCCCAGGTAGAGGTTCTGCGCCAACGCCCCAGTCACCGACGCGTCCTGCGCGCGCGACAGGCGGCGCTCATTCAGCAGCCCGGTGCGGCCCTGTTCCAGTTCCTGTTGCGTGAAGCCTTCCTTCAGCGAACGGGCCAGCTCTTCCTTCAGCGCCGCCTCCACCTTGGGCTGGTTGGCCGGCGCAAAGATGGCGTTCACGGTCCACGGCGTGTTGTCGTCGGTGGAGCTCCAGCGCAGCAACGAATACACGCTGTAGCTCAGGCCCTCGGTTTCACGGATGCGCATCCACAGCCGCGAACTTTGGCTCAGGCCGAAGATGTAGTTGGCCAGCGACAGCGCGGCGTAGTCGGGGTGGCGATCGGAAATCGGCAAAGCCAGCATGCCTTGCAGGCTGGCGTTGGCCTTGTCTGGCGTGACCTCCACGAAGCGCTGCGGCGGCACCGCCACCAGCGGCTGCGGCATGCGCTGGTACGCGAGCGCGCCGCCCGCGGGCTGCCGCCAATCGGCGAACACGGTCTGCAGCGCCTTCGTCACGGCCGCCGGGTCGAGGTCACCCACGGCCGCGAATTCGCCCTGGGCCGCACTCAGGAAGCGGCGGTGGAAGGCCTTCAGCTGCTCGGTCGTGACGGCCTTGACGTCCTGCGCCATCTCGTCGAACGAACGCGCGTGACGCAGGTCGCCGCGCGCGTAAGGGTTGCCGTGGCGCGCCAGCACATTGGCGATCACGGCTTCGGGCTCCTTGCGCTGGCTTTCGATGCCCGTCAGCGACTGGCGGCGCGCTTCTTCCAGCGGATCCGCGGCATAGGCCGGGTCGCGCAGCAGCTTGCCGACCAGTTCCACCACCGCCGGCAGCCGGTCGCGCTTGGTGGTGATCGCCACATTCAGCGTCTGCCCGCTGCCGCTGAACGACACATTGGCCTGCAGGCGGTCGAAGGCGTCGGCCACCTGCTGCCGGCTCATGCCGGCGCCGCCCTTTTCGACCAGGCTGGCGGCGAGCGCGGCCACCGTCTGCTGGCCCTTCAGGCTGTCCACGTCGCCGTAGTGCAGCCGCAGCCGCGCCTGCACCGCCTGGCCGCGCGTGCCCTTGGGCAGCAGGGCCACCTGCAGGCCACCGACGCGCGAAAGCTGGGTGCGGGCGTCCAGGTTGGCCGGCGTGGCGTCGAAGGTCTCGGCCACCGCGGCCGTGGCATCGCCTCGGTAGTCCTTCACCTGCGCCGCCACGTCCACGCGCGTCGGCGCCGGTGCGCGTTCGGGCTGCGCCGTCGGCAGGTACAGGCCCACGGTGCGGTTGTCGGGTCGCAGCCAGGCGCCGGCCACGCGCTGCACGTCGGCCAGCGTGAGCTGGCGCACCTGGTCGCGGCGCAGGAAGAACAGGCGCCAGTCGCCCATGCCGATGGCTTCGGACAGCGCCACACCCACGCGTTCGGGGTCGGCAAAACCTTCGTCCCAGCTATTGAGCCACTGCGTGCGGGCGCGCTCCAGTTCCTCGGCAGTGACGGGCTCGGTGACCAGCGAGTCGATGGCCGCGGCCATCGCAGCGCGCGCCGCCGTCACGTCCTGCCCCGGCGCCAGACCGGCACCCAGCAGCAGCAGTCCCGGCTCGGCCAGATCCCAGGCAAAACCGAAGGCCTGCGCCGCCAGCTGCCTCTCCACCAGCCGCTTGTGCAGGCGCCCGCCCGGCGTGTCGCCCAGCACGCTGGCGATCATCTCCACGGCCGCGAATTCCGGCGACGGGCCGGCAGGCATGTGAAAGGACATGTAGATCGACGGCGTGCCGCCGATGCGGCGCAGCGTGACCTGGCGTTCGCCGTCCTGCACCGGCTCCAGCGTATAGGTCGGCTGCAGCACGCGCTGCGGCTTGGGGATGGCGCCGAAGTCCTTCGCCACCTGGGCCAGCACCTGCGCTGCGTCGAAGCGGCCACTGACGATAAGGGTGGCGTTGTCGGGCTGGTAATACTGACGGTAGAAGGCCTGCAGGCGTGCGATATCGACGTTCTCGATATCGCTGCGTGTACCGATCATGGTCTTGCCGTAGTTGTGCCACTGGTACATCGTGCCCATGGTCTTCTGCAGCAGCACACGGCCGGGGTTGTTCTCGCCCATCTCGAACTCATTGCGCACCACCGTCATCTCGCTGTCCAGGTCCTTCTTCGCAATGAAGCTGTTGACCATCGAATCGGCGAGCCAGCCCAGGTACCAGCGCAGGTTGTCCTCGTTGGCCGAAAAGCTGGCGAAATAGTTGGTGCGGTCGAACCCGGTGCTGCCGTTGGCGCGAAGGCCTCGGCGCGCCATCTCCGCCAATGCGTTCTGGGTCGTCGGCGTACCTTTGAAGATCAGGTGCTCGAGCAGATGGGCCATGCCCGTCTCGCCGTAGTTTTCATGCCGCGAGCCGACGCGGTAGGTCAGGTTGACGGTGGTCGTGGGCTTGGAGTCGTCGGGCACCAGCAGCACCTGCAGGCCGTTGGCGAGCCGGAATTCGGTGATGCCTTCGACGCTGGTGACCTGCACCATGCCTTGGGGCAGCGTGACGGCGGACTGTGGCTGCGTGGCAGCCGTCTGCGGCTGCGCCACGGCGGCCAGGGCCGACAGCGACAGCAGCGCCAGCAGCCCAACGATGGACCAGGAACGGAACATGGACGAACCCTCTTCGCAATGGAACCCGGCAGTTTAGGGCGGCGCGCACCACCTTGCAGGCCAGGGTGCGTTCAGACCTGCACCGTCTCGATCGTGCGGCTGAGCCGGCTCTTCTCGGCGGCGAAGGCGATGAGGTGGCTTTCCACCGAGGCCTCGATCGGCGAACTGAGCAGCGTCGGGTTCTGCTGCCCCACCGCCTGCACCCAGTCGGCGACCATGCGGTGGTCGCCGCCGCCGTGGGCGTCGGTCTTCAGGCTCCAGCTTCGGCGCTGGCCGCCCTTGAAGCTGGTCAGCGTGAAGCTCTCCATGTTGCCCACGATGTCGCCCATGCTGCCCATGATGCGCGTGCGCCGGCCTTCGTAGGAAGAGAAGGCCTCCATCGAGAAGCCCGCGGTGACGCCGTTGTGAAACAGGATGTTGACCGTGAGGTGGTCGGGCTGGTCGTTGTCCATGCGGTAGACGCAGCGGCCGTAGTCGGTGGTCTTCAGGCCCTGCATGATGAGCGCGTCCCATTTCGACTCGTCGGCCGGCAGGTCGAAGACATACAGGCGCTTGCGGTCGCGGTAATAGATCTGCAGCGCCGAATACGGGCATTCGCCTTCCACCCTGCAGCCGTCGGTGCAGCGTTCGGTGCTGCCTTCGGGCGCATTGGCGTGGGTGAACCACTTCAGGTTGCCGAAGCAGTGCACCTCTCTCGCGTGGTCGTTCACCAGCCAGCGGATGATGTCGGTGTCGTGGCAGCTCTTGGCCAGGATGATGGGCGTGGCCGTCTTGCTGTTGCGCCAGGCGCCGCGCACGTAGCTGTGGCTCATGTGCGTGTGCTCGATGGGCTCCATGTGCTGCACGCTGATGACCTGGCCGATCATGCCGGCGTCGATCATCTCCTTGAGTTCGCGGAAATACGGCGTGTAGCGCAGCACGTGGCACACGCCGACGATGCGGCCGCTGGCCTGCGCAGCGGCCAGGATCTGCCGGCATTCGGCCTCGGTGGGGGCGATGGGCTTCTCCAGCAGCACGTCGTAGCCCAGGGCCAGCGCGCGCAGGCAGGGCGCGGTGTGCAGCTGGTCGGGGGTGGCGATGATCACCGCGTCGGCCAGGCGCGGCATGTCGAACACCGATTCCCAGTGGTCCCAGCAATGGCGTGCCGGCACGTTGTGGGCGTTGGCGATGCGCTGCACACGCTGCGCGTTGGCGTCGGCGACGCCGACGATCCTCATCTCCCTCGGGTTCTTCGCCGCGAAGTCGGCGTAGATGGAACCGCGATGACCGGCGCCGATGAGCAGCACCGTCACCGGCCGCGTCAGCGGGCGGTGCAGCGGGTGCGTGTACAGATCCTCGTGCAGGCCGAGCAGGCGCGCGCCCTCGGTCCAGCTGTATTCGATGCCGCTCTTGACCGAGCCGAGCGCGCGCAGCAGCCGCCGCGCCGAGATGAACTGTCGCAAGGACACCTAGGCCACCTCGCGTTGCGGCAGTGAGTCGGGCACCAGCGGCAGCAGTTCCTCGAAGGACTGGATCACGGTGATGCCGGGCTCGTCGCGCAGCGCCGCCGCCCGGGGTTCGATGGCGAAACCGCGGTCGGCCAGGCGCAGCAGCCCCAGGTCGTTCAGGTTGTCGCCCACGGCCCAGCATTCGGTCACCGGCAGGCCCACGTCGTCGGCCTTGAAGCGGCGCAGCACATGGCTCTTGCACACCGGCTCGCCCTCGCCCGCGACCCTGGGCAGGAAGGCCGGGTTGAGCCGGACCTGGCCGCTGCACACGTCGGCGTCGAACTGCAGCGTGTGCGCCAGCGCGAAGTCGGCGAAGACGCGCCGGCGCACGATATCGGCGGCGATGAAATAGCTGTCGCTGAGCACGCCCACCATGAAGCCGGCGCGCCGCATGCGGTTGACGAATTCGATCACGCCCGGGCGCAGCGGCGCCGAGCGCGCCACGCGCTCGAACTGCTGCCGGTGCACGAAGCGGAACAGCGCCGCGATGCGGTCGCTGCGCGTCGCCGCGTCGTCCTCGGCGTTGTCCAGCAGTTCCATCAGCGCCGTTTCCTGGCCGGTGGCGCGCGAAAGCTCCACCGCAAAGCGCGACGTGGTGATGGTGCCGTCCATATCCAGCAGCAGCAGGCGCTGGCGGCTGCGCCGCCGCGTGAGGATGTACTCCAGCGCCGCCGCAGCCTGGCGCTGCGTCTCGAACATGGCCGTGATCTGCTCGGTGTGCAGCCGCCCGGCGGCGCGGGCCCGGCCGTAGATCACGCGCGAGACCTCGTTGGCCATCACCGTCAGGTCGTGCAGCGGCTGGCTGTCGTGCTCGAGCGAGCCGATGTCCACCTCGGCCAGCCGCGCGCCGGCGCGGTGGGCATCCACCAGCAGGCCGATGTCGACGCCGTAGCCGTCCTCGAAGACCAGCTGCTGCAGCAACGAACGCCTGGCCGCGATGATGCCGCCCAGCGGTTGGCCGAATTCGGCCAGTTCGGGGAAGAAGACCTTGAGCATGGGCTTGGCCGTGAGCTCGGTGACGCGGCCGCCGCCGCGGCCGAAGCGCGCCTTCACGAAGTCGGCCTCGCCGCGTCGCAGCGGCGCGCACAGGTCGCTCACGATGCCGGGGCGCAGGCCGGCCAGGTCGCCGTCGAGATAGGCCACGAATTCGCATTGCGCCGCCAGCAGGCCGTCGTGCATCGAGGGGCCCTTGCCGAGCATGGTGCTGGTGACGACGCGGGCGCCGGCCTCGCGCGCCAGCGCCGCGGTGTCGTCGATGGAACTGTCGTCCACCACCACCACCTCGGCGGTGGCGGGGTCGGCCAGCGCATAGGCCACCACGCTGGCGATGCGCTTGGCCTCGTTCAGCGCCGGAATCACCACCGTCACGCAGGTCTTCGGCGGCGCGTCGGCCGGCGGCACGGGCAGCGCCGCTGTCGGCAACTCTGGTGTCTGCGGCGCGCCGGGCGGCGGACCGAGACGTTCGCCGACCCAGCGCAGGCCTCGTTGCAGCAGTCTGGCCAGCCAGGGCTTCATGGGTTTCTCCCTTCGATGTCCGCGGCCGGGGCGGCAGCCGGCGGTGGTGCAGCCGGCAGCATCAGCGCCGCCAGCTCCAGGTACATGGGTCGCGTGATCAGCCGTGCCACGCCGCTGGCCATCAGCGAACAGGCCATCAGGCTCAACACCATCGCGTGGCCCGAGACCATCTCCATGACGATGATGAAGGCGGTGATCGGCCCCTGCGTGGTGGCGGCCAGGAAGCCGACCATGCCCAGCGCGATGAGCGGAATCGCAGCCTCGGGGCCGACGCGGGTGAGCAGCGCCACGTCGTTGCCGATGCCGGCGCCGATGGCCAGCGAAGGCGCGAACACGCCCGCCGGCACGCCGCTCCAGGCCGACAGCCAGGTGGCGCAGAACTTGAGTAGCGTATAGACGCCGGGCAGTTCTGCCTGGCCGGCGAGCAGCGCCGCCGTTGGCGCATAACCTGCGCCGGCCGTGGTGCCGCCGGTGACGAGCCCGATCACCGCCACGGCCAGCCCGCAGCCGGCGGCAAAACGAAGCGGATGGGCGACGCGCCAGCGGCTGAAGCGGTCGGGCAGGCCGCGCGCCGAGGCCACCACCAGGCGCGAGAAGAGACCACCCGCCAGCCCGGCCACCAGCGCCACCAGCAGCCCTGGCCCGAGCAGCGACCAGCTCAGCTGCTGCACGCGCAATTCACCGAAATAGGTGTTGTTGCCGAACACCGCCACCGCCACCAGGCCGGCAAGCACGATGCTGACGATGACCAGGGCGCTGTGCGACATGCTGCGCCGGCGCGAGAGCTGCTCCAGCGCAAAGATGATGCCGCCCAGCGGCGTGTTGAAGGCCGCGGCGATGCCGGCGGCCGCGCCCGCCACCATGAGGTCGTGGCCGTCGATGCCCGACTGCGGCGACAGCCAGCGCCGCGCATGCACCATGACGCCGGCGCCGACCTGCACCGTGGGCCCTTCGCGGCCGATCGACAAGCCGGCCAGCAGGCCGCCCGCGACGAGGCCGATCTTGTGCAGCGACACACGCAACGAGACCAGGAAGGAACGCTCGTCGGGCGTCAAGCCGTCGTCGAGGGCGCGCACCACCTGCGGGATGCCCGAGCCCATGGCGCCGGGCACGAAGCGGCGCGTCCACCACAGCAGCGCCACCGTGAGCAGCGGCGTCCACAACAGCATCAGCCACGGCGCCCAGGCGTGGGAAGTGCGCATCTGCTCGAAACCGTGGCTGGCGGCTTCGGCCAGCAGCGTGAAGCCGACCACCACCCCGCCAGTGAGGGCGGCATAGCCGAGGACCACGCTGCGGTCGGCCCACTGGCGGCCGGCGGCGAGCTCTTCGCGGAGGTTGCGCCAGAAGTCCGGCTCCACGTCACGCATGGCCCGACCATACCAGCCCATGGCGCCAGAGCATGCGGGCTGCACCCGGCGCGATCGGGTGCTTTCGCCCCCTGTCCTGCGCTTGGACGCGCGAGCCGTCGGGGCCGGCAGTGCGTCAGTCGAGCTGCTGGTAGCGGCGCAGGTGCTCCAGGTCGAGCACGCGCACGCCGCCGTATTCGACGCGGATCACGCCGGCGTCCTGCAACGCGTGCAGCGCCTCGTTGACGCGCTGGCGCGACAAGCCCACCAGATAACCCAGTTCCTGTTGCGTGATGCGCAGCAACTCGCCCACGCCCGGGTAGAGCACGGGGTGGAAGAGCGCCGCCAGGCTGCGTGCCACGCGCTCGTCGGGGTGGGTCAGGCGGTCGATCTCGCGCGCGCCGATGAACTGGCCCAGCCGCTCGTTGAGCTGCATCATCACGAAGCGGTTGAAGCCGATGCTGCGGTCGAGCAGCCAGTGGAAGGTGGCGATGCCGATGCCGGCCACCGTGCTGCGGCGCAAGGCCTGGATGTTGTAGCGATAGACCTCGTTCTTGAGCACCGTGCCTTCGCCGAACCAGCCGCCGGAGGGCACCCCGGTGAAGGTGATGGGCACGCCCAGGGCGCTGTCGTTGCTCATCTTCAGCAGGCCGTCGATGACGCCGAACCAGTAGGTCACCGGCTTGCCGACCCGGCACACCAGTTCGCCGGGCTCGACCGTGACCACGCGCAGGTCGGCCACCACGCGCTCGCGTTCGATGCCGTCGAGCCGCACCAGCCAAGGGATCTGCCCCAGTTCGCCGGGTCGCGGCGGCCTGGAACGCGACGGCTGCACGACGCTGGCGCGTGCGGCCGATGGAAAGGCTGGCTGTGCCATGGCAAAACGGGCCAAGGGAAATGCCTGTCAGTGTGAACCCGTAAATTGTCGTCGCAACGACAACCCGGCGTCAAAGTTTTGCCCAGAATGCAGCGCTGCAGACAAAGCGGCCCCAGCGGCCCCGCGCACAGGAGACAAGCAGGTGCAGACGACGTTTCCCCGCCTCATGCTGGACCACGCCAAGCAGCGCCCGACCGCGCCGGCGCTGCGCGAAAAGGTTTATGGCATCTGGCAGACCACCACCTGGGCCGACCTGGCGCAGGTGGTGCGGCGCATTGCCTGCGGCCTGCACGAAGCCGGCATGGTGCGCGACGACCATGTGGTGGTCGTCGGCGAGAACCGGCCGCGCCTGTACGCCTCCATGCTGGCCGTGCAGTCGCTGGGCGCGGTGCCGGTGCCGCTGTACCAGGACGCGGCGACCACGGAATATGTCTTCCCGATCAACAACGCCGAGGTGCGCTTCGCCATCGTCGAGGACCAGGAACAGGTCGACAAGATGATCGAGGTGCGCGAGAGCTGCCCGCAGCTGCAGCGCATCTGGTACGACGACCCGCGCGGCCTGCGCAACTACAGCGAACCCGGGCTGGCGGCGCTGGACGCGCTGATCGAGGCCGGCCGCGCCTTCGACACCGCGCACGCCGGCTTCTACGACGCCGAGGTGGCCCGCGCCCAGCCGCAGGACGTGGCGGCGATGTTCTTCACCAGCGGCACCACCGGCAACCCCAAGGGCGTGGTGCACACGCACTTCACGCTGCTCGACCGCGCCGCCGCGGGCGCCCGCTTCGACAAGCTGGGCCCAGCCGAGGAGGTGCTGGCCTACCTGCCGCCGGCCTGGATCGGCCAGAACATCTTCAGCTATGCGCAGTGGCTGGCCTGCGGCTACGTGGTCAATTGCCCCGAGTCGGCCGAGACGGTGACGATCGACCTGAAGGAGATCGGCCCCACCTACTATTTCGCGCCGCCGCGGGTGTTCGAGGGCCTGCTCACGAGCGTGATGATCCGCATGGAGGACGCCGGCCGCCTGAAGAAGTGGTTGTTCCATACCTTCATGGACGTGGCCAGGCGCGTGGGCCCGGCGCTGATGGACGGCAAGACCGTCGGCGCCGGCGACCGGCTGCTCTACGCGCTGGGCGACAAGTTCATCTACGGCCCGCTGCGCAATACGCTGGGATTCAGCCGCGTGCGCGTGGCCTATACCGCGGGTGAAGCCATCGGCCCCGACCTCTTCACCTTCTACCGCTCGATCGGCATCAACCTCAAGCAGCTCTACGGCAGCACCGAGACCGCCGTCTTCGTGTGCCTGCAGCCCGACCACGAGGTGAAGGCCGACACCGTGGGCGTGCCGATCGAGGGCGTGCAGATCCGTGTCGCCGACAACGGCGAGGTCATGGTCAAGAGCGCCGGCCTGCTCAAGGAGTACTACAAGAACCCGGCCGCCACCGCCGAGGTGCTGGACGCCGACGGCTGGTACCACACCGGCGACGCCGGCTTCCTGGACGCCGGCGGGCACCTGAAGATCATCGACCGCGCCAAGGACGTCGGCCGCATCATGGGCGGCGCCAGCGACGGCGCCATGTTCGCGCCCAAGTACGTCGAGAACAAGCTCAAGTTCTTTCCCTTCATCAAGGAGGCGGTGGCCTTCGGCGACAAGCGCGAGAAGGTCTGCGCCTTCGTCAATATCGACTTCGAGGCGGTGGGCAACTGGGCCGAGAAACGCAACCTGCCCTACGCCGGCTATACCGACCTGGCGGCCAAGCCCGAGGTGCTGGAACTGGTGCGCGAATGCGTGGAGAAGGTCAACGCCGACCTCTCCGCCGACACCATGCTCGCCGGCAGCCAGATCAGCCGTTTCCTGGTGCTGCACAAGGAACTCGACGCCGACGACGGCGAGCTGACGCGCACGCGCAAGGTGCGCCGCGGCTATATCGGCGAGAAGTACCAGGTGCTGGTCGACGCGTTGTACGGCGGCAGCAAGGAACAGTTCATCGAGACCGCGGTGAAGTTCGAGGACGGGCGCAGCGGCAGCGTGTCGGCCACGGTGAAGATCATCGACGCCAAGACGTATCCCGTCATGAAGAAGGCGGCCTGACCGTGGCAGAGCGCAAGACCGGCGACGTC
Organism: Candidatus Rubrivivax defluviihabitans; assembly: GCA_016709385.1. GTDB lineage: Bacteria > Pseudomonadota > Gammaproteobacteria > Burkholderiales > Burkholderiaceae_C > Rubrivivax > Rubrivivax defluviihabitans. The sequence goes on along the minus strand of JADJMW010000023.1, from coordinate 113,510 downwards.
ATCCTCGAGGTGAACAATATCTCGCTGAACTTCGGCGGCGTGAAGGCGCTCACCGACATCAGCTTCAACGTGCGCGAGCACGAGGTGCGCGCCATCATCGGCCCCAACGGCGCGGGCAAGAGCAGCATGCTCAACTGCATCAACGGCGTGTACACGCCGCAGCAGGGCAGCATCACCTTCCGCGGCAAGACCTTCTCGAACATGAATTCGCGCCAGGTCGCCGAGATGGGCTTTGCGCGCACCTTCCAGAACCTGGCCTTGTTCAAGGGCATGAGCGTGCTCGACAACATCATGACCGGGCGCAACCTGCGCATGAAGACCAACCTCTTCCAGCAGGCCATCCGCTGGGGCGCGGCGGAGCGCGAAGAGACCGAGCAGCGCGAATTCGTCGAGAAGATCATCGACTTCCTGGAGATCCAGGCCCACCGCAAGACGCCGGTGGGTCGCCTGCCCTACGGCCTGCAGAAGCGCGTGGACCTGGGCCGCGCGCTGGCCATGGAGCCGCAGGTGCTGCTGCTCGACGAACCGATGGCCGGCATGAACGTGGAGGAGAAGCAGGACATGAGCCGCTTCATCCTGGACGTCAACGACGAGTACGGCACCACCATCGTGCTCATCGAGCACGACATGAGCGTGGTGATGGACATCAGCGACCGCATCGTCGTGCTCGACTACGGCAAGAAGATCGGTGACGGCACTCCTTCCGAGGTGCGCACCAACCCCGACGTCATCAGCGCGTACCTCGGTACGAGCCACTGAAAGCAGGCCATGGGACCCTTCCTCGAAACCCTCTTCGGCGGCCTCATGACGGGCATGCTGTATTCGCTGGTGGCCCTGGGCTTCGTGCTCATCTACAAGGCCAGCGGCGTGTTCAATTTCGCGCAGGGCGCGATGGTGCTGTCGGCGGCGCTGGCGATGGCCCGCTTCTCCGAGTGGATTCCGCAGTGGCTGGGCTTCGAGAACAAGCTGCTGGCGAACGTGCTGGCCTTCGTGGCCGCGATGGCGATGATGATCGTGGCCGCCTGGCTGATCGAGCGCCTGGTGCTGAGCAAGCTCGTCAACCAGGAGGGCATCACGCTGCTGATGGCCACGCTGGGCATCGCCTATTTCATGGACGGCTCGGGGCAGACGCTGTTCGGCAACGACATCTACAGGATCGACGTCGGCCTGCCCAAGGACCCGATGTTCCTGCTGGAAAGCGTCTTCGAGGGCGGCCTGCTGGTCAACAAGGAAGACCTCTATGCCGCCGTCATCGCCGCGGCACTGGTGGTGATGCTGACCCTGTTCTTCCAGTACACCGCCACCGGCCGCGCGCTGCGTGCGGTGGCCGACGACCACCAGGCCGCGCAGTCGATCGGCATTCCGCTGAACCGCATCTGGGTCATCGTCTGGAGCGTGGCCGGCTTCGTGGCGCTGGTGGCCGGCGTCATCTGGGGCAGCAAGCTCGGCGTGCAGTTCTCGCTCAGCCTGGTGGCGCTGAAGGCGCTGCCGGTGGTCATCCTGGGCGGGCTCACCAGCGTGCCCGGCGCCATCATCGGCGGGCTGATCATCGGCGTCGGCGAGAAGCTGTCCGAGGTCTTCATCGGCCCCTTCTTCGGCGGCGGCATCGAGATCTGGTTCGGCTACGTGCTGGTGCTCTTCGTTCTGCTGGTGCGGCCGCAGGGGCTGTTCGGCGAGAAGATCATCGATCGCGTCTGAGCGCACAGGGAAAAGCACATGCTCTACCGCGAAAACGGCCAGTTCAAGACCGACTACCGGGCCGACCAGCAGGTCTTTCCGATCAAGCAGGACCGCATCGCCATCGGCTTGCTGCTGGCCTTCGCCGTCATCGGCGTGCCGCTGCTGGCCGACGAATACCTGTTCCGCGCCATCCTCATTCCGTTTCTGATCCTGTCGCTGGCGGCGCTGGGGCTGAACATCCTGGTCGGCTACTGCGGGCAGATCTCGCTGGGCACCGGGGCCTTCATGGCCGTCGGCGCCTATGCCGCGTACAACTTCTTCGTGCGCATCGACGGCATGCCGGCCATCGCCGCCATCCTGCTGGGCGGCGTATGTGCCACCGCGGTGGGCATCCTGTTCGGCATTCCTTCGTTGCGCATCAAGGGCCTATACCTGGCGGTGGCCACGCTGGCGGCGCAGTTCTTCTGGGACTGGGCCTTCCTGCGCATCAAGTGGTTCAGCAACAACTCCACCTCGGGAACCGTCAGCGTGGCCGATCTGTCGCTGTTCGGCGTGCGCATCGACAGTCCGGTGGGCAAATATTTCTTCTGCCTGTCCTTCCTGGTGGTCTTTGCCGTGGTGGCCAAGAACCTGGTGCGCAGCCACATCGGCCGCGAGTGGATGGCCATCCGCGACATGGACGTCGCCGCCGCCGTCATCGGCATCCGCCCGGTCTACGCCAAGCTCACGGCGTTCGCGGTCAGCTCCTTCATCGTCGGCGTGGCCGGCGGACTGTGGGGCTTCGTGCACCTGGGTTCCTGGGAACCGGCGGCATTTTCCATCGACCGCAGCTTCCAGCTGCTGTTCATGATCATCATCGGCGGCCTGGGCTCGATCATGGGCAGCTTCTTCGGCGCCGCCTTCATCGTCATCCTGCCGGTGATCCTGAACCAGGCGCTGCCGGCCTTCGGCGAACTCGTCGGCGTGACCATCGGCACCGCGCTCATCGCCCACGCCGAGTTGATGATCTTCGGCGGCCTGATCGTCTTCTTCCTCATCGTCGAGCCGCACGGCCTGGCGCGACTGTGGTCCACGGCCAAGGAGAAGCTGCGGCTGTGGCCGTTCCCGCACTGAATTCGAACGTTCGGATGGCCGACGGGCCGATCGATCCTGGGGCACTGACGAGTGCAATTTTTCGAGTACCACCTCTGGAGGCAGACATGAAGTTCAGAAGTATCGCCCTCGGCGCCGCGATGGCCGCCGCAGGTGCCAGCACCCTGCTCGCCGCGACCTCGGTCCATGCCCAGGCCAAGGAGCAGTTCTTCCCCGTGCTGTCGGGCCGCACCGGCCCCGTGGCGCCGAATGCCACGCCTTGGGCCAACGGGCACAACGACTACATGAAGCTGGTCAACGCACGCGGCGGCATCAACGGCGTGATGACGCTGGTGGAGGAGTGCGAGACGGCCTACGCCACCGACCGCGGCGTCGAGTGTTACGAGCGACTGAAGGGCAAACACGGCGGCGCCACCGTCTTCCAGCCGCTGTCCACGGGCATCACCTTCGCCCTGACCGACAAGGTGCCGGCCGACAAGGTGCCGCTCATCACCTCGGGCTACGGCCGCAGCGATACCGCGGACGGCAACGCCTTCAAGTGGAACTTCCCGCTCGTGGGCCATTACTGGGTGGCCGGCGACACCGTGCTGCGCCATATCGCCAACAAGGAAGGCGGCTGGGACAAGCTCAAGGGCAAGAAGATCGGTGTCGTCTACCACGACAGCCCGTTCGGCAAGGAACTGCTGCCCATCGTGCAGGAGCGCTCGAAGATGCACGGCTTCGAAGTCCTGCTGCTGCCCGTGCCGGCACCGGGCGTGGAGCAGAAGTCCATCTGGCTGCAGGTGCGCCAGCAGCGCCCCGATTTCGTGGTCATGCAGACCTGGGGCGTGATGACGCCCACGGCGATCAAGGAAGCCGTGGCCACGGGCTACCCGCGCGAGAAGATGTTCGGCACCTGGTGGTCGGGCGCCGAGCCCGACCTGAAGGACGTGGGCGCTGCCGCCAAGGGCTACAGCGCCGTCATGATGCAGCACGGCGCCGAACCGGGCTCGGCCGTGGTGAAGGAGATCCTCGAGAAGGTCCACGCCAAGGGCCAGGGCACGGGTCCGAAGGAAGAAGTCGGCAGCGTGCTCTACATGCGCGGCGCCATGGGCGCCATGCTCGCCGTGGAAGGCGTTCGCGCCGCGCAGGAGCGCTTCGGCAAGGGCAAGGTCATGACCGGCGAACAAGCCCGCTGGGGCTACGAGAACCTGAACCTCACCCAGGCCAAGCTCGACGCACTGGGCTTCAAGGGTGTGATGCGCCCGATCTCGACGAGCTGCGCCGATCACCTGGGCGCGAGCTATGCGCGGGTGCACACCTGGGACGGCAGCAAGTTCGTCTGGTCTTCCGACTGGCTGGAGGCCGACCAGCAGATCATCAAGCCATTGGTGCGTGCATCGGCCGACAAGTATCTGGCCGAGAAGAAACTGAGCCGGCGCACGCCTGCCGACTGCCAGAGCTGATCACTGGCAAGGGCCCCGCGGGGCCCTTGTTCGAGCACCGCGCGCGGTGTTCGAACAAGCCCAAACCAGGCCAACCATGAGCAACATCCTCCTCAACGTCAACGGCATCGAGGTCATCTACAACCACGTCATCCTGGTGCTGAAGGGCGTGAGCCTGCAGGTGCCCGAAGGCGGCGTGGTGGCCATCCTGGGCGGCAACGGCGCCGGCAAGACGACCACGCTGCGCGCCGTTTCCAACCTGCTCGCCGGCGAGCGCGGCGAGGTCACCAAGGGCAGCATCGAACTGCGCGGCGAGCGCATCGAGAAGCTCAGCACCAGCGAGATGGTCAACCGCGGCGTGATCCAGGTCATGGAGGGCCGGCATTGCTTCGCCCACCTGAGCATCGAGGACAACCTGATGACCGGCGCCTACACGCGCAAGGACGGCAAGGCCGCCATCGCTCAGACGCTGGAGAAGGTCTACAACTATTTCCCGCGCCTGAAGACGCGCCGCACCAGCCAGGCCGCTTACACCAGCGGTGGCGAACAGCAGATGTGCGCCATCGGCCGCGCGCTGATGGCGAATCCGAAGATGGTGCTGCTCGACGAGCCCAGCATGGGCCTGGCGCCGCAGATCGTGGAAGAGGTGTTCGAGATCGTGAAGGACCTCAACCAGCGCGAGAAGGTGACCTTCCTGCTGGCCGAGCAGAACACCAACATGGCGCTGCGTTATGCCGACCACGGCTACATCCTGGAAAGCGGCCGCATCGTCATGGAAGGCGCGGCCAAGGACCTGCGCGAGAACGAGGACGTGAAGGAGTTCTACCTCGGCATGGGCGGCGGCGACCGCAAGAGCTTCCGCGACGTGAAGAGCTACAAGCGGCGCAAGCGCTGGTTGTCCTGAGGTCGCCGTCGTGAGCGACGACTTCGGCTTCGCGCCGCCACCCTTCAAGCCCGAGCCGGCGCTGGTGACGCTGCGGCGATCGTTGCGCGACCTGGGCCTGGCCGAACGTGGCACAGGCTTCGAGTTGCGTGGCAAGCGCGTGCTCGAACTGTCAGCCGAGGGCGACACGATCCGAGCCCGCCTCGCACGGCGCCTGATGCTGACACCCGAGTGGGACTCGCAGGTGCTCGAGGGTGCGGCCGATATACGCAAGCTGCTGGATGAAGTGAAGCATCGGCTGGCGCGCTGGGAGCGCGAGGACTGATGGCACGCCCGCGCCCCGCCCCGGACTTCGAGCCCCAGCGTGCGCTGGCCGCCACGCTGCCCGGTGCCACCGAGGACATCAAATGGGGCGCCGACCTCGTCTACAGCGTCGGCGGCAAGATGTTCTGCGTCTTCCTGCTCGAAGCCGGCCGCGCCGCCACCTGCTCGTTCAAGGTCGACGACGAACGTTTTTTGGAACTGACCGGCGTGCCGGGTGTGGTCCCGGCGCCCTATCTGGCGCGTGCGAAATGGGTGCAGGTCGGTCGCGTCCACGGTCTGGAGGGCGCCGACCTCGATGCGCTGGTGCGCCGCTCGCATGCTCTGGTGGCCAGCCGGCTGACCAAGAAGCTGCAGCGCGACATCGGCATCGACACGGGCGAGACGACAAGGCCGTGCCGACCCGCCCGAGCCCGGCCCGCACGGTGAACGCACAGTGAAGGCCTGACCCGATGAGCAACGACCACTACGACACCCTCGAACTCCGCGACCCGCAGGCCCGTGAAGCAGCGCTGCTGGCCGCGCTGCCGGCGCAGTTGCGCGCGGCACTGTCCACCGCCGCCTTCGCCGAACGGCTGGCCGGCGTGGAGCCGGCGAGCATCACCACGCGCGAGGCGCTGGCGCGGCTGCCGGTGACGCGCAAGCACGAACTGCTGGAACGCCAGAAGGCGGCACGCGCCGCCGGCGGCGACCCCTTCGGCGGCTTCTCGGCCATCGGCTGGCGCGCCCAGGGCGCCGTGCGCACGGCGCGGCGCGTCTTCCAGTCGCCGGGCCCGATCTACGAGCCCGAAGGCGCACAGGCCGACTACTGGCGCTTCGGCCGTGCCTTGTTCGCCGCGGGTTTTCGCGCCGGCGACCTGGTGCACAACAGCTTCAGCTACCACCTCACGCCGGCCGGTTCGATGATGGAGACCGGCGCCCACGCCATCGGCTGCACCGTCTTCGCCGGCGGCGTGGGCAATACCGAACTGCAGTTGCAGGCCATGGCCGAACTGCGCCCGCAGGCCTACGCCGGCACGCCGAGCTTCCTGCGCATCGCGCTGGAGAAGGCCGACGAACTGGGCCTGACCCTGCCCTGGCTGACCAAGGCCTCGGTCGGCGGCGAGGCCTTCCCGCCCGCGCTGCGCGACGCGTTGGCCGCACGCGGCGTGCACGCCTACCAGAGCTACGGCACGGCCGACGTCGGCCTCATCGCCTACGAGACCGCCGCGCGCGAGGGCCTGGTGCTCGACGAAGGCATCGTCGTCGAGATCGTGCGCCCCGGCACCGATGAGCCCGTGCCCGACGGCGAAGTGGGCGAGGTCGTGGTGACACCGCTGAACCCCGACTACCCCTTGGTGCGCTTCGGCACCGGCGACCTCTCGGCGGTGCTGCCCGGCCGCTGTCCCACCGGGCGCACGAATGCGCGCATCCGCGGCTGGCTCGGTCGCGCCGACCAGACGGCCAAGGTGCGCGGCATGTTCGTGCATCCCAGCCAGGTGGCCGAGGTGCTCAAGCGCCACCCCGAACTGGGCCGCGCGCGTCTGGTCGTCGAGGGCGAGTTGGCCAACGACCGCATGACTCTGCACGCCGAGGCCTCCAGTCCACCCGAGGGCCTGGTCCAGGCCGTGAGGCAGTCGCTGCGCGACGTGACCAAGCTGCGCGGCGAGGTCGTGCTTGCCGTGCCGGGCAGCCTGCCCAACGACGGCAAGGTGATCGAGGACGCGCGGCGCTACGACTGACAACCCGGCGCAGCACAGCGCCCCACCGGCAAGACCCCATCGCTGGCCCGTGAACGCGGGACACGCGGCCAGATTGCGTTGACATCCGGGTAGGATCGCGGCCCTTTCCGCGCCGGTGCGCAAGCACGCGCAAGAGTCGGCCACAACCCGGAGACCCACCTCATGATCCAGACCCACCACCTGCTGGCTGCGCTCTTCGCCACCGCCGTGGCCGCCAGTGCACATGCCTTCCCCGACAAGCCCGTCACCATCGTCGTGCCGTTCGCCGCCGGTGGCCCCACCGACAAGTCGGCGCGCGACCTTGCCGAGGTGCTGCGCAAGGCGTTCAACAACCAGACCGTGGTGGTCGAGAATGTCGGCGGTGCCGGTGGCACGCTGGGTGCCAACAAGGTGGCCAAGGCCTCTCCCGACGGGCACACCCTGCTGCTGCACCACATCGGAATGGCCACCGCGCCGGCGCTGTACCGGAAATTGCCCTACGACACGCTGGGCGACTTCGAATATCTCGGCATGGTCAGCGACGTACCGATGACACTGATCGGCAGGCCCTCGCTGCCGGCCGGCAACTTCACCGAGTTGCGCAAGTGGATGGCCGACAACAAGGGCAAGATCAACCTCGCCAACGCCGGCCTCGGCGCCGCTTCGCACCTGTGCGGCCTGCTCTTCCAGCAGGCGATGGCCGTCGACATGACGACCGTGCCGTACAAGGGCACGGCGCCGGCCATGACCGACATCCTGGGCGGCCAGGTCGACCTGATGTGCGACCAGACGACCAACACTTCGGGCCAGATCGAGGCCGGAAAGGTCAGGGCGTACGCCGTGACCACCCTCAAGCCGCTCACGACGCCAGCACTGCGCAACCTGCCCACGCTCGACGCGCTCGGCTTGAAGGGCTTCAATGTCGTCGTCTGGCAAGGCCTATACGCGCCCAAGGGCACGCCCAAGCCGATTGTCGACCAGCTCAACGCGGCACTGCGCCAGGCGCTGAAGGATCCGGAATTCATCAAGCGCCAGGAAGCCATGGGCGCGGTGGTCGTCAACGACAGCCGCCTCAATCCGGTCGACCACAAGAACTTCGTCGAAGCCGAGATCGCGAAGTGGGGACCGGTCATCAAGGCAGCAGGTCAGTACGCCGACTGAGGACGTGAAGACGTGCCTGCGCACGTCTTCTCGCCTGACGCCCGGCAGCCGCGGCGTCGGCGCTGCGGTATCAGCGCAGCGTGAGCGGAATCGTCACCGGCCCGTCGTTGACCAGGTGCACCTGCATGTCGGCGCCGAACTCGCCCGCCTGCACCAGCGGGTGGCGTTCGCGCGCCAGGCGCAGCGTTTCCTCGTACAGCGCGCGCCCCAGTGCGGCCGGTGCCGCACCCGTGAAGCTGGGTCGGTTACCGGCACGGGTGTCGGCCGCCAACGTGAACTGCGAAACGAGGAGCAGCCCGCCGCCGACGTCCTGCACACTCCGGTTCATCTTGCCGGCATCGTCGCCGAAGATGCGCAGCTTGAGCAGTTTGTCGACCAGCCGGGTGGCCTGCGCCGGCGTATCGGCGGGCTCGGCGCACACCAGCACCAGCAGCCCGTGGTCGATGGCGCCGGCCACTTCACCGGCCACCTCCACCCGCGCCTGGCTCACCCGTTGCACGAGGGCGATCAAATCAGGTCCTGCTCGTCGTCGAAGTGCGCCTCCACGTCCAGCGGCAGCAGCTGGATGGTGGCTCGCAGTCCCGGCACCGCGCTCATCAGGGCCTGCTCCACCGAAGCGCGAACGGCCGCCGCGCGGCCCAGCGTCCAGGCCGCGGGCATGTGCATGTGCAGGTCGACGAAACGCCGCTGGCCGGCGCGTCGCGTGACCACATGGTCGAAGCGGATGGTCTGGTGGCCGAAGGATTGCAGCACCTGGTCGATCTCGGCCCGCGTTTCGGGTTCGATGGCCTCGTCCATCAGCCCGCCGGCCGAGCGCCACACCAGAGACGCGCCCTCGCGCAGGATATTCAGCGCCACCGCGATGGCGATCACCGGGTCCAGCCACAGCCAGCCGGTATACACCACCGCCAGCAGGCCGGCCACCACGCCGGCCGAGGTCCAGACGTCGGTGAACAGGTGGCGCGCGTCGGCCTCCAGCGCCATCGAGCGCGCGCTGCGCGCCTTGCGCAGCATCGACCAGGCCAGCGCGCCGTTCATGGCCGAGCTCACCACCGACAGCAGCAGGCCCAGCCCCACCGCTTCCAGCGGCCGCGGGTTGAGCAGACGGTCCACGGCGGCCACGATGATGGCCAGCGCGGCGACGAAGATGAGCACGCCCTCGAAGCCGCTGGAGAAATATTCGGCCTTGTGGTGGCCGTAGGGGTGGTCGTCGTCGGCCGGCCGCGCCGCCACCGTGACCATGGCCAGCGCGAACATCGCTCCGGCCAGGTTGACCAGCGACTCCAGCGCGTCGGACAGCAGGCTGACGCTGCCGCTGACCCACCAGGCGCCGGTCTTCAGCGCGATGGTGGCCAGCGCCACCGCGATCGAAAGCTTCAGGTAGGCGCTGACCTGCATGGCCGCGCGAGCTCGTTCAGGCGTCACCGCCGAGGGTGACACGTGCAAATTTTCGCTTGCCGACCTGCACGACGAAGGTACCGGCATCCACCTTCAGGCCCTTGTCGCCGACCACCGCACCGTCGATGCGCACGCCGCCCTGTTCCACCATGCGCAAGGCCTCGCTCGTGGAAGGCACCAGGCCGGCCTGCTTGAGCAGCGCGCCGATGGCCAGCGGCGCTCCGCCCAGCGCCACCTCGGGCACTTCGTCCGGCACACCGCCGCTGGCACGGCGCTGGAAGTCGGCCTCGGCGGCAGCGGCCGCGGCCGCGCCGTGGAAGCGCGCGGTGATCTCGCGCGCCAGCATCACCTTGGCTTCCTTGGGGTTGCGCCCCGCTTCCACCTCGTGCTTGAGCACCGCAATCTCGGCTTCGGGCCGGAACGACAGCAGCGTGTAGTACTTCCACATCAACACGTCGCTGATCGACAGCAGCTTGGCGAACATGGTGTTCGCCGGCTCGGTGATGCCGACGTAGTTGCCCTTGCTTTTGGACATCTTCTCCACGCCGTCGAGCCCCTCGAGCAGGGGCATGGTCAGCACACACTGCGGTTCCTGGCCGTATTCCTGCTGCAGTGTGCGACCGACGAGCAGGTTGAACTTCTGGTCGGTGCCGCCGAGTTCGAGGTCGCTCCTCAGCGCCACCGAGTCGTAGCCCTGCATCAGCGGGTACAGCAACTCGTGCACCGAGATCGGCGAGCCGGCCTTGAAGCGCTTGGTGAAGTCGTCGCGTTCCAGCATGCGCGCCAGGGTGTATTTGGCGGCCAGCTCGATCATGCCGCGCGCACCTAGCGGGTCGCTCCACTCGCTGTTGTAGCGGATCTCGGTCTTTTCCGGGTCGAGCACCAGGCTGGCCTGGCGGTAGTAGGTCTGGGCGTTGGCCTCGATCTGCTCGCGCGTCAGCGGCGGCCGCGTGGCGTTGCGGCCCGAGGGGTCGCCGATCATCGACGTGAAGTCGCCGATGAGAAAGATCACGGTGTGCCCCAGGTCCTGCAGCTGGCGCATCTTGTTCAGCACCACGGTGTGGCCGATATGGATGTCGGGCGCGGTCGGATCCAGCCCGAGCTTGACGCGCAGCGGCTGGCCAGTGGCTTCGGCGCGCGCCAGCTTGCGCAGCCAGTCGGCTTCGGGGAGCAATTCCTCGCAGCCGCGCCGGGTGATCGCCATGGCCTCGTGGACGTGGTCGGTGACGGGGTGCAGGGGTTGCGGCGACGCCGCCGGCGCCTGGATGGACTCGGACATTGCAGTGGGTTCGGGGGTTTTTTCGGGGCAGAAGGGCCGGCGTGCGCGGATATACTCCACGAGTCGTGACGCCGGTGAAAGCCGTTGCGGCTGGCGCCCAGCGGGCAAGATTTTCGAATTCTAGTGGACGGCCTGCTTGGGCTCGGTGCATCCAACCCGGGCAGCGGCGATCCAGTCGACAACGGTCGGTGGCGTGCCTACGGCAACGCGGCCAGACCATCAGAAGCAGATTCGGGTTTTGGCACCACAACAACTTTCAGACGCCTGGCAGGGCTTCAAAGCATTGGCCGGCCGGCACCGCCTGGGCATCGTCGCGACGGCGGTCGCGTTGATGGCGGGTTTTGGCATCACGGCGGTGGCCGTGGCCCCGCTGGCGCCGGATCCAGCCCGACTGCCGCAGCGTGTGCTGTCCGAAGTCGTCGAACCCGCCGGCCTGGCCGAGCAGCTCGTGGCGCTGGCGTCGCACGACATGACGCTGACGCGCAGCGACATCACCCGCGGCACCGACACCGCCAGCGGCCTGCTCGCCCGCCTGGGCGTGCGCGATCAGGAGGCCCTGGCCTTCCTGCGCAGCGACAGCACCGCGCGGCTGCTGCTTGGCGGCCGCGGCGGCAAGATGGTGCAGGTCGAGACCGACGCCAGCGGCGCGCTGCTGCAGCTGGTGGCGCGCTACCCAGCCGAACGTTCGGAACTGGCCGGTTCGCACTTCACCCGCCTCACCCTCAGCCGCGTCGACGGCCGCTGGCTGGCGCTGCTTCAGAACGTGCCCTACACCGCCCAGACGCGCTTGGCCAGCGGCTCCATCCACAGCACCTTGTTCAGCGCCACCGACGAATCCGGCATCCCCGACGCCGTGGCGGCGCAGATCGCCGAGATCTTCGCCACCGACATCGACTTCCATCGCGAACTGCGTCGCGGCGACACCTTCAGCGTCGTCTACGAAACGCTCACCGCCGACGGCGAACCGGTGCCTTGGAATGAAGGCGCAGGCCGCGTGCTGGCGGCCGAGTTCGTCAATGCGGGCCGCGCGCACCACGCCGTCTGGTACCAGGCGGACAGTGGTCGCGGCGCCTACTTCGGACTCGACGGTCAAAGCAAGCGCCGCAGCTTCCTGAGCAGCCCGATGGAGTTCTCGCGCGTGACCTCGGGTTTTGCCATGCGCATGCACCCGATCCTGAACGTTCAGCGGCGCCATCTTGGCGTGGACTACGCGGCCCCCATCGGCACGCCGGTGCGCAGCGTGGGCGACGGTGTGGTCGACTTCGCCGGCCGCCAGAACGGCTATGGCAACGTGGTCGAGATCAAGCATGGCAAGGAGCGCAGCACCCTGTACGCACACTTGAGCAGCATCGACGTGCGCCAGGGTCAGCGTGTCGAGCAGGGCCAGCGCGTGGGCGCCGTCGGCATGACGGGCTGGACGACCGGGCCGCACCTGCACTTCGAATTCCGCGTCGACGGCCGGCACCAGGATCCACTGAGCGTGGCCAAGGCTTCCGGAGCCGTGCCGCTGGACACCGCGGCCCGCGCCCAGTTCGCCGAGATCGCCCGCGGCCTGCAGGCCAAGCTGGTCGTGGCCGAGACGCTGGCCGGCCAGCGCGTACTGGCCGAGTAGGCCACCTGCCCAAGCGCGAAGCGCGATCCCGTGGCCTGGTACGTCGGGCTCATGTCGGGCACCTCGCTCGACGGCGTCGACGCCGTGCTGGCCCGTGACGACCCGGCCGCAGGCGTCGTCCTGCAATCGGTTGGCCATGTCGGCCTGCCCATGCCCGAAACGCTGCGCGCGGAACTGCTGGCGCTGAACCAGCCGGGCCCGAATGAACTGCACCGCGCCGCGCTGGCCGCCAACGGGGTCGGCGAACTCTACGCCGAGGCCGTGGTGCGATTGCTGGCGCAGACCGGCCAGGCCGCCACCGAAGTGACGGCCATCGGCGCCCACGGCCAGACCGTGCGCCACCGCCCGCAGTCCTTCGGCGGCACCGGCTATACGCTGCAACTGCTCAACGCCGCGCTGCTGGCCGAACGCACCGGCATCGACGTGGTGTGCGACTTCCGTAGCCGCGACCTGGCGGCGGGCGGCCAGGGTGCGCCGCTGGTGCCGGCCTTCCACGCGGCCTGCTTCGCTCGGCCGGGTGCCGATGTCGCGGTGCTGAACCTGGGCGGCATCGCCAACCTCACGCTGTTGCGCGCCGGCGGCGCAGTCCTGGGCTTCGATTGCGGCCCCGGCAACCTGCTCATGGACCTGTGGTGCCGTCGACAACGGGGGGCCCCGTACGACGCGGGCGGCGCCTGGGCGGCGGGAGGTCGTGTCGATGAAGCCGCGCTGGATCGCCTGCTGGCAGAACCCTTCTTCGACCAGGCGCCGCCCAAGAGCACCGGGCGCGATCTCTTCGACGCCGCCTGGCTGGACGCCCGCTTGCGCGGCTGCGCCGCGTCGCCGCAGGACGTGATGGCCACGCTGGCGGAGCTGACCGCCCGCAGCGCCGTCGACGCCCTTCGTCAGCACGCGCCGGCCACCGGGTCGTTGCTGGTCTGTGGCGGCGGCGCCTTCAACCTGCACCTGATGCAGCGGCTCGCTGCGCTGCTGGCCGGGCGCGCCACGGTCAAAAGCACCGCAGCCGCCGGCGTGGCGCCGGAGCAGGTCGAGGCGCTTGCGTTCGCCTGGCTGGCCAAGGCCCACCTGGCGCGTCGGCCTGGCAACCTGCCCACGGCGACCGGTGCGCGAGGACCGCGCGTCCTGGGTGCACTGTACCCGGCCGGCTGAAGCAGCGGGGACCGCGGAGAAGCGGCGTGCGGCCGCGCCAGCGTGCCGGTGCTCAGGCCGTGAAGGACGACCCGCAGCCGCAGGTCGTGGTGGCGTTCGGATTCTTGATCACGAACTGCGCGCCCTGCAGATCTTCCTTGTAGTCGATCTCGGCGCCCATCAGGTACTGCAGGCTCATGGCGTCGATCAGCAGCATGACGCCGTTCTTCGCCATCTGCGTATCGTCTTCGTTGATCACCTCGTCGAAGGTGAAGCCGTACTGGAAACCCGAGCAACCGCCACCCTGCACGAACACGCGCAGCTTCAGGTCGGGGTTGCCTTCCTCCTCGACCAGCTGGCGCACCTTGTCGGCGGCACTGTCGGTAAAGATCAAGGGTGCGGGCATCTCGTCGGTGGACGGCGTGATCGGTTCGGCCAGGGCGTTCATGGAAGCTCCTTCAAGAGGCGGACTCGGGCGAGACAATAAACATCAACTTACCCCGGATTGGACCATCGATGGTCACATCGCCGGCCTTGACCATCCCCATGACCCGGGCATTTTCGGGCCATCCCGCAGCGCAGCGTGCCCTCTGAGCAGGCGCGGATACGCTGCGCAAGGCGTTTGCCGGCCGCACGGGCAACCGGCCAGGCCACCCGTGAGCGGACTTCAGCGCTTGCTGAACTGCTTGCGACGGCGGGCGCCGTGCAGGCCGACCTTCTTGCGCTCGACCTCGCGCGCGTCGCGCGTGACGAAGCCGGCGCGGCTGAGGTCGGGCTTGAGCGCCACGTCGTAGTCGATCAGCGCCCGCGTGATGCCATGGCGCACGGCGCCGGCTTGGCCGGATTCACCGCCGCCGCGCACGTTGATCTTGATGTCGAAGGCGCCGTCGTTGGCCGTCAGCAGCAGCGGCTGCTTGACGATCATGATCGACGTCTGGCGGCCGAAATAGTCGTCGATGGCCTTGCCGTTGACGACGATCTGGCCGCTGCCCTTCTTGATGAAGACGCGGGCCACGCTCGATTTGCGGCGACCGGTGCCGTAGTTCCAGGGTCCAATCATTGCGGCGTCCTCAAATCTCTAGCGGCTTGGGCTGCTGGGCGGTGTGCGGGTGGGTGGCACCGGCGTACACCTTCAGCTTCTTGATCATCGCGTAGCCGAGCGGGCCCTTGGGCAGCATGCCCTTGACGGCCTTCTCGATGGCGCGGCCGGGGTGGCGGGCCTGCATGTCCTTGAACGACGTGGCCGTGATGCCGCCCGGGTAACCCGAGTGCCGGTAGTAGATCTTGTCGGTGGCCTTGGCCCCCGTGACGCGGATCTTTTCGGCGTTGACGATGACGATGAAATCGCCGGTATCGACGTGAGGCGTATAGATGGGCTTGTGCTTGCCGCGCAAACGGAGTGCCACTTCGCTGGCAACACGTCCGAGCACCTTGTCGGTGGCGTCGATCACAAACCACTCGTGCTTCACTTCGGCCGGTTTGGCGCTGAAGGTCTTCATGAGGGTCTTCCTGTAGGCAGGCTCCGGAAGAAGCCTGCGGGTTCAACGGCAGATGCGGCGTCTGCTGCAGCCCTTCGGTACCGCTTGTGGAGGCGACCTCTCGGGGCATGTCGGATCGCCGGGCCGACCCGACGGTGGCGCCCCCGGGGCGGGGCACGCACTGCGACTCGGGCGGCGGCGAAGAAGCATCAAACGTATTTCTCCCCGGCCGTCAGCGGGAAAGCCTTGAAGTATACGGTGAATCGGGCCCAGACCGCAAACTGGGAGGCGGCGCAGGTCAAGGTCGCATCCGGTGGAGATTGAGGGTAAACCCTAGATCTTTCGCGTACCATGTTTTTCGTCAACAACCGAAAGCCTGCATGACACGCCAGACCGAAACGCTTGAAGCTGCACTGCCCCGCGCGGTGGGGGCACGTGTGACCGGGGCTTGGGTGCCCATCCGCAACCTGAGCCCCCAGCACAGACCCCGAATCAGCGACCACCTGCTGGCCTTGAACGAACGCGACCGCCTGCTGCGCTTCGGCATGCTGGCCACCGACGAGCAGATCCGCGGCTACGTCGACCACATCGATTTCGAACGAGACCTCGTCTTCGGCATCTTCGACCGCCGCCTCGAGGTGCTGGCCATGGCCCACCTGGCCTTCGAACCCGCGGGCGACCAGCCGGGCACGGTGGTGGAATTCGGCGTTTCGGTGTCGGAGCGCGCGCGCGGCCGCGGCTATGGCGCGCGCCTGTTCGACCACGCCGTCACCCATGCACGCAACCGCGGCGCCAAGACCATGATGATCCACATCGCCCGCGACAACACCGCCATGCTCGGCATCGTGCGGCGCGCCGGCGCCGATGTGCAGTTCGACGGCTCCGAGGCCGTCGCCCGCTTGCTGCTGCCGCAGGACACGCTGGGCTCGCAGATCGAGGAACTGGTGGGCCATCAGGCCGCCGAGATGGACTACCGTATCAAAATGCAGGTGTTGCGGCTGGACCGGCTGCGGCCGCCCTGCCTGCGCCAGCTGGCCGACAAGCTCTGAACAGCGCCTCTGACCCGCAAACGCGGGGGTCTGGCGGGGACACGGGCATGTAACATCCCCGTCCTACTCCTTTGCCTGGCCTGCGCTTGCCGGCCGGCAGCCGCCTATCCACGCCGTTCATGCAGCAGACACTTCCCTGGGTCCTGGCATCGATATCGCTGGCGCTTCTGGTCGCGGCGGCGGTGTTGTGGCTGCTGCAGCAGCGGCGGCCGCGCTCGAGGCCGCTGCCCACCGAATGGACGCTGACGGCGCGCCCCGTCTTCAGCAGCGACGAGCGGCGCGTCTACCGCCAACTGCGCGAGGCGCTGCCGCACCACATCGTGCTGTCCAAGCTGCCGCTGGTGCGCTTCAGCCAGCCCACCGATCCCAGCGAGGTGCGCTTCTGGTACCAGCTGCTCGGTTCGCTGAACGTGACATTTGCCATCTGCAGCGCCAACGGCCGCGTGCTGGCGGCGATCGACCTGGACAACGAACGTGGCGATTCGCGCCGCGCCATGCAGATCAAGCAGTCGGTGCTGGCCGCGTGCCGCGTGCGCTATCTGCGCTGCCCGGTGGACCACCTGCCGTCGGTGGCCGAGTTGCAGCTGATGGTGCCGCAGACCGGCGGCGCTGCGGCACGCGGCCCTCACCCGGCACCGACGGCGCCGCCTCCGCGCGGCTTCATGGTCCATCCCGGGGGGTCGCGACGGCGCGAGCGCACCACGCTGTGGCAGGACTCGGGCTTCATGCAGGACTCCTTCTTCGGTGTCGAGGGCCGCGGGTCCGATGGCATGCCCAGCACCTTCGGCAACCTGCGGCCGGGCCTGTCGATGCGCGAGGTGCCCGACGCGCCCGACGACGTGGGCGGTGTCGTCGTCGACACCCCCGTGGCGCCGGTCCGGCACTGAGTGAACTATTCCAACCTGACGCCACGCCGGGTTCTGGATTCGCTGGACGCGGTGGGCCTGCGCGGCGACGGCCGCATCCTGCAGCTCAATTCGTATGAAAACCGCGTCTTCCAGGTCTTCCTGGAGGACGGCCGCGCGGTGGTGGCCAAGTTCTACCGGCCGGGGCGCTGGAGCGACGCGCAGATCGTCGAGGAGCACGCCTTCGCGCTGGAACTGGCCGCCGCCGAGGTTTCGGTGGTGCCGCCGCTGGTGCTGCAAGACGTGGCCGCAACACCGGGCCTGGTGCTGCACGGCGACCCGCCCACGCTGGCCTGCCACAGCGTCGACGGCGCCACGCACCGCTTTGCCGTGGCCGAGCGCTGCGCCGGCCGTGAACCCGAACTCGAGGACCCGGCCACGCTGGAGCGCATCGGCCGCTTCATCGGCCGCCTGCACGCGGTCGGCCGGTGGCGGCCGTTCCTGCACCGGCACCACCTGAATCCCCGCGCCGACGGCCAGCGCGCCATGTCGCTGCTGCTGCAGGGCAACTTCGTGCCGCCCACCGAACTGCCGGCCTGGAAGGACGCCTGCGAGCGGGCGCTGGGCGCGGTGGCCGCCGCCTTCGACGCCGCCCAGCCGCTGGCTACGCTGCGCCTGCACGGCGACTGCCACCGCGGCAACGTGCTGTGGCGCGACACTGGTCCGAACGTGGTGGACCTGGACGACGCCATGCAAGGCCCGGCCGTGCAGGACCTGTGGATGCTGGTCTCGGGCGACGCCGCGACGATGGCGCAGCAGCTGAAAACGCTGCTGGCGGGCTACGAACAATTCAGCGATTTCGACGACCGTGAACGCCGGCTCATCGAGCCGTTGCGCACGCTGCGCATGGTGCGCCACAGCGCCTGGCTGGCCGAACGCTGGGGCGACCCCACCTTCCCGATCCACTTTCCGTTCTTCGGCACCGCGGCCTATTGGAACCAGCAGACGACGCAACTGCGCGAGCAGATCGAGGCGATGGCGGACTGAAGCCGCCGGTCCGCCCCCAGCCGGGTGTCATTGGCCGGGCGGCGGCTCCCAGAGTTCGACCTTGTGGCCTTCGAGGTCCATCACCCAGGCGAATTTCCCGTACTCCGAGTCCTCGGTCTTCTCGAGCACGTCGCAGCCCTCGGCCTTCAAGGCCGCAACCAGCGCAGCCAAGTCGGCAACGCGGTAGTTCACCATGAAGGGGGCCGTGCTGGGCGCGAAATGATCGCCCGCAGCCTCACCGATACTCCAGATCGTGGTACCGCCGGTCGGCTGGCCTTCGGCGTCGGTCCACGTGAAAGCGGCGCCGCCCCAGTCCTGTACGTCCACACCCAGGTGCTTCTGGTACCAGGCGCGCAGCGCCGCAGGGTCGCGCGCCTGGAAGAAGATGCCGCCGATGCCTGTGACTCGTCTCATGTGCACCTCCGCAACCGAGCCCGGCTCGGGCAATGACTCGCGCCGCGCGGCCCCCGGCTCGTTGCGGCAACGCGGTGCACCGCACTGTAGCCCGCCCGGAGCCGACGGGTCATGGCGTTACCAGGGACGCGCGGTGTCGACTCGCGCGACTTCTCAGGCCGCGAGCAGCTTGTTGACGCGCTGCACGTAAGCGGCAGGGTCTTCCAGTTGCCCGCCTTCGGCCAGCAGCGCCTGGTCGAAGAGGATCTGCGCCAGGTCGTCGAATTGCTCGCTGGCCTCCAGTCTCTTGAGCAGCGCGTGCGCCGGGTTGACCTCCAGGATCGGCTTGCCCTTGGGTGCGTCCTGCCCGGCCTGCTTGAGCAGCCGCGCCAGGTGCGAGCTCATGTCGTGCTCGTCGACGACGATGCAGGCCGGTGAATCGACCAGCCGCGTCGTCGTGCGCACGTCCTTGGCACGGTCGGCCAGCGAGATCTTCAAGCGCTCGAGCACCGGCTTGAAGGCCTCGGCGGTCTGCTCGGCCTGCTTCTTCTCTTCCTCGTCCTGCAGCTTGCCGAGGTCGACACCGCCCTTGGCCACGCTCTGCAGCGGCTTGCCGTCGAATTCGTACAGGTGGCTCAGCATCCACTCGTCGACGCGATCCACCAGCAGCAGCACCTCGATGCCCTTCTTGCGGAACACCTCCAGTTGCGGGCTGCCCTTGGCTGCCGCCAGCGTGTCGGCGGTGATGACGTAGATGGCCTCCTGGCCTTCCTTCATGCGGCCCACGTAGTCGGCGAGGCTGACGCCGCTGTCGGCGTGCGTGGACGCGAAACGCAGCAGCTTGGCCAGCCGCTCCTGGTTGGCGTGGTCCTCGCCGATGCCTTCCTTGAGCACGGCGCCGAACTGGGTCCAGAACTCGGCGTATTTGTCCTTCTGGTTCTCGGCCACGTCTTCCAGCATCGACAGCACGCGCTTGGTGCAGCCTTCGCGGATGGCCTTGACGTCGCGGCTCTCCTGCAGCAGTTCGCGGCTCACGTTCAGCGGCAGGTCGGCGCTGTCGATCACGCCCTTCACGAAGCGCAGGTACACCGGCATCAGCGCCTCGGCGTCGTCCATGATGAAGACGCGCTTGACGTAGAGCTTGACGCCGCCGCGCTTGTCGCGGTTCCACAGGTCGAACGGCGCCTTGGCCGGCACGTACAGCAGCTGCGTGTACTCGGTGCGGCCCTCCACGCGGTTGTGCGTATAGGCCAGCGGCGGCTCGCTGTCGTAGCTGATCTGCTTGTAGAACTCCTGGTACTGGGCGTCGGTGACGTCGCTCTTGCTGCGTGTCCACAGCGCGGCGGCCTTGTTCACCGGCTCCCACTCGTCGGTGGTGACCTGCTCCTTCCTTTCCTCGTCCCATTGCTGCTTGGGCATCAGGATCGGCAGGCTGATGTGGTCGGAATACTTGCCGATGATCGACTTCAGCTTCCAGGCGCTGAGCCATTCCTCCTCGCCTTCGCGCAGGTGCAGGATGACGTCGGTGCCACGGGCCGGGCGATCGATGGTCTCGACCTCGAAATCGCCCGTGCCCTCGCTGCTCCAGCGCACGCCATGGCCGGCGTCCAGGCCGGCGCGGCGCGACTCCACCGTGATGCGGTCGGCGACGATGAAGCCCGAATAGAAGCCGACGCCGAACTGGCCGATCAGGTTGGCGTCCTTCTTCTTCTCGCCTTCCAGCGCGGCCATGAATTCGCGCGTGCCGCTCTTGGCGATGGTGCCCAGGTGCTGCACGGCTTCCTCGGCGCTCATGCCGATGCCGTTGTCGCGGATGGTGATGGTCTTGGCCTGGTCGTCGTACCAGACGCGCACCTCCAGGTTCGGTGCGTCCTCGAACAGCTCGGGCCGGTCCAGCGCCTCGAAACGCAGCTTGTCGCAGGCGTCCGACGCGTTGGACACCAGCTCGCGCAGGAAGATCTCCTTGTTGGAATAAAGCGAATGGGTGACGAGGTGCAGGATCTGCTTGACCTCGGCCTGGAATGACAGGGTTTGTTTTTCCATGATCGTGGGTGTGCGTGGGTGGGGCAGGCGGCCGGGGCTGGCCGCGGCGAAGAACCAATGGACCTGGGGATGGTGGGGTCACACCCGGGCCCTTTCAAGGGCCGCGATTGTGCCCCGCTCGTGCCGGGACGGCGCCGGACGGCACGCCGGCGACAACCCCCTCAGGCGCGCAGCGTGGCCACGGCGTCCATCGTCAGCCAGCCCTCGTGGTCCTGCGCCCACAGCCGCACGGTGAGGCCGTCGCGTGCGCCGTCGATGCGGAATGGCTGACCGTCGAAGGTGGGCCGCACGGCGCGGAAGCGGAAGGCCGCCACGTCGGCCTGCGGCAACTGCCGGTGCAGCAGGTCCAGCAGCAGCGTGGCGATCAGCGGGCCGTGCACGACCAGGCCCGGGTAGCCCTCGACCTCCGTCACGTAGCGGCGGTCGTAATGGATGCGGTGGCCATTGAAGGTGAGCGCGCTGTAGCGGAACAGCAGCACCTCGTCGGGCACGATCTCGCGCTGCCAGGCCGCGCGCTGCGGTGCCGGCTGCGGCGGGGGTTCGGCGGCGCCGGGCGGCTTCGCTTCCCGGTAGACGATGTCGTGCCATTCCACCAGCGCCGGCTGCGCGGCGCCATTGCAGCGCAGTTCGTGCCGCACCTTCACGAAGACCAGCGCGCCGCTGCGGCCGGTCTTGCTCGTCACGTCTTCGATGGTGGACAGGCGTTGGACGCCATCGCCCACCCGGACGGGCGAGCGGAATTCGAACTGGCTGCCGGCCCACATGCGCCGCGGCAGCGGCACAGGCGGCAGGAAGCCGCCGCGCCGGGCGTGGCCGTCGGGGCCGAGCTCGCTCTGCCGGTGCAGGGGCAGGAAGTAGAGCCAGTGCCACAGCGGTGGCAGCGGCGTGCCCGGCGGCACCGGCGCGGCGGGGTGGTCGAGCGTGGCCGCGAGTGCGGCCACCGGGGTCGGGTCGATGGTGTCGCGCAAGGTTTCAGTGCGGCCGATCCACGCGCGCAGGTCGGGGGCTGCGTTCATTCAGAAGGTCTCGGTGTCCACCTCGGCCGACGACTGCGCGCCGTAACGCTCGCCGGCCACGGTGTGCTGGTTGATGAGCGCGTCGAGCCGGCTCACGATCTCGGGCCTCAGGACCACGGTCGCGGCGCCGAGGTTGTCGCGCAGGTGCTCGATCTTCGACGTGCCGGGAATCGGAATCACCTGCTCGCCGCGTGCCAGCAGCCAGGCCAGCGCCAGCTGCGCCGGCGTGCAGCCGACCTCGGCGGCGATGGCCTGGTAGGCCGGCAGCAGGCGCAGGTTGGCGGCATAGGGCTCGGGGTGGAAACGCGGCATGCCGCGGCGGATGTCCTTGGCGTCGAGCGACCCCACGTCCGGTGGCTCCCGCGTGAGAAAGCCGCGCGCCACCGGGCTGAAGGCCACGAAGGCGGCGCCGATCTCGCGGCAGGCGTCCAGCACCGCGATCTCGGCATTGCGTGTCCACAGCGAATATTCGTTCTGCACGGCGGCGATGGGGTGCACGGCATGGGCCTTCCTCAGCGTCGCTGCCGAAACCTCCGACAGGCCGAGTGCGCGCACCTTGCCTTCCTGCAGCAGCCGCGCCATCTCGCCGACGCTGTCTTCGATGGGCACCTGCTTGTCCCAGCGGTGCAGGTAATAGAGGTCGATGGCCTCGGTCTGCAGCCGGCGCAGGCTGTCTTCGCAGTTGCGGCGAAGGGTCTCGGGCCGGCCGTCGATGACCCGCTTCATGCCGTCGTCGAACATCACCCCGGCCATGCCGCCCTTGCTGCACAGCACGATGCGCTGGCGGTGCGCTTTCAGCACGCGGCCGACCAGCGTCTCGTTGGCGCCGAAGCCGTACAGCGCCGCGGTGTCGAACAGCGTCACGCCCAGGTCCAGGGCATCCAGCAGCAGCCTCTCGGCCAGCTCCGGCGGCGGCGGCGTGCCGTAGGCGTGACTCAAATTCATGCAGCCCAGGCCGATGGGGGGCACCTGGAAGAGCCCCAGGACTCTGGGGCCGCGAGAACCTGCTGGAGGGGGCGGTGGGGTCGACATGCCGGCGATGAACGTCGTGTGCGGAGCTGGAATTGTGCGGCGAGAATGCAGGCCGATCATGACCAAGCCCACCCGCACCCAACTAGACATCGCCGCGGCCGCCGCGCGCCCCGCCTCGCCCGAGCACAAGCGTTTCCAGGCCCTCCTGGCCAAGATCGACAAGGCACGCCGGCGCCTGCAGGCCTGGCAGGAGCAGTTGCCCTTGTTCGCACAGGCGCATGCGGCGCGGGTGGCGCCGCTGGAAGCGGAATTGAGGGCCGCGCGGCGGGCCTGGGCCTTCGAGCTGGAGGCCCTGCAGGGCGCACAGCGCTGGTCCAGGGCCGACACGGCGACGCTGTCGGAGATGATCTGCGACGTCTGCGGTGCGCTGCTCGACGCGGCCGGCGACGGCGAACCCGACGCCGAATTGAAGGCGCTGTACAACCGGCACGCCGAGCTCGACTTCGACAGCGAGGAACAGCTGCACCTGAATTCGATGAAGGCCATGCTGGAGGCCATGGGGGGCCTGGACCTCGGCGACGAACCGGTCGAGACGGCCGAGGATTTGATGCACCGCGCTCGCGCGAAGATGGCCGAGGTGCAACGGGCGCAGGAGGCGCTGAACGGGTCGCCGGCGCAACCCGGAAAGCGCCCCAAGCCGCCGCGCAAGACTGCGGCGCAGAAGCGCGCCGAGGAAGACGCCAAACGCATCTCGCAGACGGTGCGCGAGGTCTACCGCAAGCTGGCGAGCGCGCTGCACCCCGACCGCGTGCATGCCAGCGTGCCGGCGGCCGAACACGCTTCGCGCACCGCGTTGATGCAGCGTGCCAATACGGCCTACGAGGCCGGCGACCTGCTGGCGTTGCTGGAGCTGCAGCTGCAGATCGAGCAGGTGGATCTGGCGCATGCCGCCAACGTGGCTGCCGACCAGGTGCGCCACTTCAACAAGGTGCTGGCGGAGCAACTTCGGGAACTGGAGGCCGAGATCGACGACCGCCAGCTCGCCTTCTGCGCCAGCTATGGGCTGATGGTCGAGCGCCGGCTCGACCCCGCGCGGCTGGAGCTGCTGATCAAGGACGAGATGCGGGAGATCGCCTACGCCCAGGCGCAGTTGCAGCGCGACCGGCAACTGGTCAAGGGCGAAGCCGCTCAGGTGAAACGGCAGCTCAAGCAGTGGCGCGCCGAGCAGCGCGCCACGGGCTTGGATGACCTCTTCTTCTGACCCCTTCTGACGCGCCGCCCCGGCGCGGCCGTCAGGCCAGCTGGCGCTCCAGGTCGTGCAGGACCTCGTAGCAAGGCAGCACCTGCGCCACGCTGGCGTTGGGCTCTCGCCCTTCGCGGATGGCGGCGAAGAATTCGCGGTCCTGCAGTTCGATGCCGTTCATCGACACGGCCACGCCGCTGACGTCGACCTTCTCTTCCTTGCCGGTGAACAGGTCGTCGTAGCGCGCGATATAGGTGCCGGTGTCGCCGATATAGCGGAAGAAGGTGCCCAGCGGGCCGTCGTTGTTGAACGACAGGCTCAGCGTGCAGATGGCGCCGTTGGCCGCCCGCAGCTGGATGCTCATGTCCATGGCGATGCCCAGCTGCGGGTGAATCGGCCCCTGCACCGCGTGGGCCTTCACGGTCGGGCTGCCGGATTGGTACGCAAACAGGTCCACCGTGTGCGCCGCGTGGTGCCACAGCAGGTGGTCGGTCCAGCTGCGCGGCTGGCCCAGCGCATTCATGTTGCTGCGGCGGAAGAAATAGGTCTGCACGTCCAGTTGCTGCAGCCGGAATTCACCGGTGCTGATTCTGCGGTGCAGCCACTGGTGGCTGGGGTTGAAGCGCCGCGTGTGCCCGCACATCGCCACCAGGCCGGTCTGCCGCTGCAGGTCGGCCACCGCATAGGCGTCGCGCAGCGAATCCGCCAGCGGAATCTCCACCTGCACATGCTTGCCGGCACGCAGGCAGGCCATGGCCTGCGACGCGTGCATCTGCGTCGGCGTGCACAGGATGACGGCGTCGACCTCCTTCAGCGCCAGGCTCTCGGACAGGTCGGTGGCGACATGGCCGATGCCGTATTGGTCGGCGACGGCCTGCGTCTTGTCGCGCTCGCGGCCGACGAGCGAGACCACCTCCACGCCGTCGATCAGCCGGATGCCGTCGAGGTGCTTGATGCCGAAGGCGCCGGCACCCGCCAGTGCGACCTTGATGCTCATGTGTTCTCCAGGATCAGGTGCCCAACGGCGGTATTCGACGCCGGCACGTGGAAGAAGCGGTGGCGCACGCGCGGCGGTGCGTCGTTCATGGCGCCGCGGGCGATCAGCCACATCACGAGTTCGATGCCCTCGCTGCCGGCCTCGCGCACATACTCGATATGCGGCACCTTGGCCAGTTCCTCCGGCTCGGCGATCAGGCGGTCGAGAAAGCGGTTGTCCCATTCGGCGTTGATGAGCCCGGCGCGCGGACCCTGCAACTGGTGGCTCATGCCGCCCGTGCCCCAGATGTGCACCTTCAGGTCGGCGTCGAAGCTCTGCACCGCCTTGCGGATGGCCCGGCCCAGGTTCCAGCAACGGCGGCCGCTCGGTACGGGATACTGCACCACGTTGACCGCAAACGGGATCACCGGGCAAGGCCAGGCGTCCCGCAGCGGGTCGAGCTTGCCGCACATCAGCGACAACGGCACCGTCAGGCCATGGTCCACGGCCATCTTGTTGACGATGGTGAGGTCGAAGTCGTCCTGGATCACGCTTTGCGCGATATGCGACGCCAGTTCCGGGTGGCCCACGACCTTGGGCACCGGCCGCGGGCCCCAGCCCTCGTCGGCGATGGGAAACTCCGCCGCCGTGCCGATGGCGAAGGTGGGGATCATCTCCAGGCTGAAGGCATTGGCATGGTCGTTGTAGACGAGGAAGACGACGTCGGGCCGGTTCTCCTTCATCCACTGCTTGGAGAAGTCGTAGCCGCTGAACACCTTCTGCCAATAGGGTTCGTGGTCCTTGCCGAGATCGAGCGCGGCGCCGATGGCCGGCACGTGGCTGGTGAAGACGCTGGCGGTGATGCGTGCCATTTCAGCCTGCCTTTCTGCCGGCCGCGCCTTGGGGCTGGCGATGCGCCTGCGCGTCGCCGTCCTCGCCGACGAAGCGGTTGCCCGCGATCGAGCGGCCGCCGCGCACCATCATGTCGCGGTACTCCTCTTCGCTCATGCCGGTCATGCTGCCGGCCATCTGCTGGAAGCTCTTGCCGTCGGTGGCGCCGATCTTGGCCAGGAAATAGATATTGCCGCCGGTGGACATGCACCAGTTGAGATCGCGTGCCAGCACGGCCTGCTTCTGTTCCTCGGTCATCGGCCACTCGTCCAGATACGCGCGTTCGTTGGCCTTGAAGCGGGCGCGGTTCTCGGCCTTCATCAGGCTCATGCAGAACTGGTTGAGGTGGTATCCCTTGCGCGACTGTTCGGCGTCGAAGATCGTCGTGCCGGGCACGTCGAGGTAGGGTTTCTCGAGAGGCATCAGGCTTCCTCCGGCCAGTACAGGCGCATCGGGTTGGTCACGAGCAATTTGATCTGCAGTTCGGGCGTCACGGCGATATGCGGGATGAAGTCGACCAAGAGGCCGTCGTCGGGCATGTGGTCCTTCAGGTTGGGGTGCGGCCAGTCGGTGCCCCAGAGTACACGGTCGGGAAAGGTCTCGACGATGCGGCGCGCGAAGGGCACCACGTCGCGGTAAGGCGCCAGTTCGCCGCCCACCTGCCCAGGAAGGGCGGGCGGGCCGGTCACGCTCAGCCGCTCGGGGCAGCTCACCTTGCTCCAGACATTGCCGTGCTCGAGCATCAGGCGCACGAAGCGCTCGAACTCCGGGCCATCAACGGGCTGGCGCACGTCGGGCCGGCCCATGTGGTCCACCACCACGGTGGTGGGCAAGGCGGTGAAGAAGTCCCACAGCTCGGGCAGGTCCACGGCCTCGAAATAGATCACCACGTGCCAGCCCAGAGGCGCAATGCGTGTGGCGATCTCCAGCAGTTCGTCGCGCGGCGTGAAGTCCACCAGGCGCTTGACAAAGTTGAAGCGAACGCCGCGCACGCCGCACTCGTGCATGTAGTGCAGCTCGTGGTCGGTGACGGTGCGCTTGACGGTGGCGATACCGCGCGCGCGGCCGCCGGAGTGCTTCAGCGCGTCGACCATGGCGCGGTTGTCGGCACCGTGGCAGGTGGCCTGCACGACCACGTTGCGCGCAAAGCCCAGGTGGTCGCGCAAGGCATAAAGCTGGTTGCGCGACGCGTCGCAGGGCGTGTATTTGCGTTCCGCGGCGTAGGGAAACCGTTCGCCGGGGCCGAAGACATGGCAATGCGCGTCCACGCTCCCCGGCGGCAGCTTGAAGCGCGGTTGGCTCGGGCTTGGGCACCAGTCCAGCCAGCCGGGAGTCTTCTCGAATGCCATGTCAGCTTTCATCCTGAGGGACGCCTTCGGCCTTCGTCTGCGCCAGGATGCGATCGGCCTCCAGGCGCCAGTCGGCACTGCGTGCAAAGCCCGGCGTGCCGCGTGCACCGAAGAGGCCCGCCTCGGCCAGCTCAGCCACCCAGGCCTGGCGTTCCGCGGTGCCGGCGGCGCTCCAGGGCGTGAGGCCGGCATCGCGAACTGTCTCGGCCACCTCGCGCACTTCCTCGCTGCGGCGGCGGCCGTGCTCGATGACGCGCTGGAAGAAGTAAGTCGCCTGTCTTTCCCAGTCGATGCCGGGAAAGGTCTCTTGCAGCGAGGCGATCACCGCGTCCTCCACGCCGTAGTGGCGCGCCGTGGTGAAGCTCTCGATGACCATCGCCTCCAGACCCTTGATCATGACGCTGCGGCACATCTTGGTGGCGCTGGCCACGCCCAGCCGGTCGCTGGCCACGCGCGGTGCGAAACCCAGCGCCGCCAGTCGCGGCTGCAGCGCCGTGGCATCGGGGCCACCCAGCAACAGCGGCACCTTGATGCGGTAGGGCGGGACCGAGGTCATCACCGCGCCTTCCACATAACGCCCGCCGGCGGCATTCACCAGTTCGGCGGCGTGGAGCTTGGCGCCGGGCGACGCGGAGTTGAAGTCCAGGAAATAGGCCCCGGCGACCAGCCCCGGCGCGCACGCCGCGGCCACCGGCACGGCCTGGCTGGCGGTGACGGCCGAGATCACCAGGCCAGCCGCGTGCACGGCAGGCACATGGGCTTCGGCCAGCGTCACGCCATGCAGCAGCGCATGTTCGCGCAGCGGCTCGCCCGCCTCGCCGTGCAGCTTGATGTCGAAGGCCGTCACCGGCACGCCCGCGGCGCGCAGGTCCTCGGCCAGGATGCGCCCCACTTCGCCGTAGCCGATGAGCGATACGAGCATGGTCAGTCGATATATTTCAGCCCGGCCTGGGCCAGCGTGCCACGCATGTCGTACAGGTCCAGCCCCAGCACGCCGGCCGCGAACTTGGCGCGCTTGGCCGCCTCGTTGGCCTCGCGGGCGGCGGCCGCATCGGCCGTCTGCTGCGCCAGCGCCGACGGCACCACCACCACGCCGTCATCGTCGGCCACGATCACGTCGCCCGCATTCACCACCGCGCCGGCGCAGACCACGGTGACATTCACCGAACCCAGCGTGGCCTTGATCGTGCCCTTGGCGCTGATGGCCTTGCTCCAGACCGGGAAGCCCATGGCCGTGAGGTCCTTGATATCACGCACGCCGGCGTCGATGATCAGCCCGCGTGCGCCGCGGGCCTGGAAACTGGTGGCCAGCAGATCGCCGAAGAAACCGTCGGTGCAGTCGGCCGTGACTGCCGCCACCACCACGTCACCTTCCCTGATCTGCTCGGCCGCCACGTGCATCATCCAGTTGTCGCCCGGGTGCAGCAGCACGGTGACTGCCGTGCCCGCCACATGCGCGCCGGGGTAGATGGGCCGCATATAGGGCTTCATCAGCCCCACGCGGCCCATGGCCTCGTGCACGGTGGCCGAGCCGAAACTGGCGAGCTGGTCGACCGCGCTGCGATCGGCGCGCTGGATATTTCGCTTGACGATGCCGAGCTGGTACATGGCTAGAGCCCCTTGGCCTTCAATGCGGCGTCCAGCCGCGGGTAGACACGCCGCGCATTGCCTTCATAGACCTTGAAACGGTCCTCGGCCGAGAGGACCTTCGAACCCTCGATATAGCGCTTCGTATCGTCGTAATGGTGCCCCGTCTCGGGGTCGATGCCGCGCACGGCGCCGATCATTTCGCTGGCGAACAGGATGTTGTCCACCGGGATCACGGTCGTCAGCAGGTCGATGCCCGGCTGGTGGTAGACGCAGGTGTCGAAGAAGACATTGTTCAACAGGTGGTCCTTCAGCAGCGGCTTCTTCAGCTCCTGCGCCAGGCCGCGGTAGCGCCCCCAGTGGTAGGGCGCGGCGCCGCCGCCATGCGGGATGACGAACTTCAGCGTCGGAAAGTCCTTGAACAGATCGGCCTGGATCAGCTGCATCACGGCCGTGGTGTCGGCATTGATGTAGTGCGCACCTGTGGTGTGGAAGCAGGCATTGCAGCTGGTGCTCACATGCACCATGGCCGGGATGTCGTACTCGACCATCTTCTCGTAGATGGGGTACCAGTGGCGGTCGGAAAGTGGCGGACTCGTCCAGTGCCCGCCCGAAGGGTCGGGGTTGAGGTTGATCGCCACGTTGCCGTACTGCTCCACGCACTTCACCAGTTCGGGGATGCAGCTCGCCGGGTCCACGCCCGGGCTCTGCGGCAGCATCGCGGCGGGGATGAAGTGGTCGGGGAACAGCTGCGCCACGCGGTAGCAGAGTTCGTTGCAGATCGCGGCCCAGGTGCTGGACACCTGGAAGTCGCCGATATGGTGCGCCATGAAGCTGGCGCGCGGGCTGAACACCGTGAGGTCGCAGCCGCGCTCGCGCATCTTCGCCAGCTGGTTGGTCTCGATGGTCTCGCGGATCTCGTCGTCGCTGATCTTCAGGTCGGCGGCGCGCGGCCTCTTCGTGGCGTCGGCAATGCCGGCGATCTGCGCATTGCGCCAGGTCTCCAGCGCCTTGGGCGCGGTCGTGTAATGGCCGTGGATGTCGATGATCAAGGGCTGTCTCCTGCTGTGGTCCGCGCGGCCGGCTCCATACCGTGCCGGCGCTTGGCGGCGTCGGCCGCGGGCGAGGCCATGAAGTCGAGCAGGGCCCGCACCGCGCCGGCCTCCGTCGAGGCCGCGCACAGGCCGGCCGAGAAGGTGGTGATGAAGTCGCAGCCGGCGGGCAGCGTGCCGATGACGTCGATGCCCTCGAGGTGCATGAGCTCGCTGAACTGCTGGAAGCCGAGTTCGATCTCGCCCTGGGCCACCAGGCTGCCCACCGGCACGCCCGGCGGTGGCATCACGATGCGGTCGCGCAGGATCTCGGCAAGACCCCAGCGTTCGAACAGCCGCGCCAGGTGGGTGCCGCTCGGCCCGGTCGAATAGCCGATGCTGCGCGCAGCCACCACGGCCTGCCGCAGCGCGGCTTCCGAAGCCACGTCGGGCCGCGGCGCACCGGCGCGCACGGCGACGGCCACCGGCGATCGCACCAGGTCGACGCAGCTGCCGGCCACCACATGACCCGAGGCGACCAGCTTGGCGATGGCGTCCGACGCCAGCACCACCGCGTCGAAGGCCTCGCCGGCCTGCACGCGCCGGGCGGCGTCGACCCCGCCCACCGATTCCAGCGCCACCTCGCAGCCGGCCTGCGCCGCGTAGGCACGGGTCAGTTCCGCCAGCACCTGGCGCGTGGCCATCGACGAGATGAGGGTGATCGGGGTCGGCATGACTGCCCGGGGCAGCTGGAGTGAATCGAGGGCCAGCGGGCAGCAGACAGCCCCTCCAGCGCTCGCCATTGTTGAGCAGGGCGAGCCATTCATCAACGCCATGCCGGAACTAGCAGCTAGAACGATTCGGCATGGCCGGGCCACAATCCGGGCATGGACCTGCGGCAACTCCAGGGCTTCGTGCAAGTGGCCGAGCTCGGCAGCTTCACGCGCGCGTCGCGGCTGCTGGGCGTGGCGCAGCCGGCGCTTTCGCGCCAGGTGCGGGCGCTGGAAACCGAACTGCACCAGACGCTGTTCACTCGCACCGGTCGCGGCGTCACGCTCACCGAACCGGGCAAGCGTCTGCTCGCGCACGGCCGCGGCATCCTGCAGCAGGTGGAACGCGCTCGGCTCGACCTGGAAGAGCACCGCGGCGCGCCCGTCGGCCACCTGGCCATCGGCCTGCCGCCCAGTGTGGGGCGCGTGCTCACCGCGCCGCTGGTGGTGGCGTTTCGCGATCGCCTGCCGCAGGCCACGCTCACGGTGGTCGAAGGCCTGTCGGCCTATGTGCTGGAGTGGCTGCTGCAGGGTCGAGTGGACGTGGCCCTGGTCTACCAGGCGCCACCCGACCCGGCCATCGACCGGCTGCCGGTCTTCGACGAGCCGCTGTACCTGGTCTCGGCGCGCAGCGGCCGGCGAGGCAGCGCCGCGGTCGGCCCGGCGGTGTCGCTGGCCGAAGTGGCGGCGCGGGAACTGGTGATCCCGAGCCGGCCGCATTCGCTGCGCATGCAGCTGGAGACCGTGCTCGCCGCCGCCGGCCTGAAGCCGCGCATCGGCGTCGAGATCGAAAGCGTGCCGGCCATCCTGGACCTGGTGCAACACCATGGCCTGCACGCGGTGCTGTCGCTGGATGCGCTGCGCGGGCACGAGGTCGAGTTGCAGGCGCGCCCGGTGCGGCTGCCCGGCGGGCAGACGCTGACCACCCCGCTGGCCATCGCCACCTCGGCCCAGCGCCCGCGCGGGCCACTGATCGAACAAGGCGTGGCGCTGGTGCACGAATTGCTGCTGGCGCCGCGATAAGGCGCGGACCCGAACAAGCTTTAGCGAACGGCGCCTGCGCCAAGCTCGACCCATGGCGGCTGGCGGGTGCGCGCGACGGCCCCGCAAACGAGTGCACCGGCGCGCGACACGGCCAGGTGCAGCGCAGGCGCCGCGGCGGCGCCCGATGGACACCCGCGCTGGGCAGCGCCTATTCTTCGGCCCTGCCGGGAGCAGGGAGCGGGGAGAAGCAATGCGAGCATGGACGGTGGACGCCGACGACATACGAGTCGCCGAGGATTTCGACGAGTCGCTGCTGCACCGCACGCCCGAGATCGAGGCCTTCCTGACGCCCGACCGCGAAGACAAGTTCATCGTCATCGGCACCAAGGGCTTCGGCAAGACGCTGCTGCTGAAGGCCAAGCGCATCCTCTACCAGCGCGCGGGCCAGTCGATCTGCCTGCCCAGCGGCAACCTGCTCGACAAGCCGATCGGCGACAAGATCTTCAGCCGCGAGGCGATCGCCTTCTTCGCGGCCTCGCCGCTGCCTTGGGCCAAGGTCTGGCTCGCCGCGGTGGCGCTGGCCGCCCTCAAGCAGGCCGGCGCGACCGAGGGCCTGAAGGTCAACGCCCGGCTGGCGTCGCTGGTCGCCGACCACCAGCTGCACAGCGTGATCGACCACTTCGTGCGCCTGCTCGACTTCACGCCCAGCGAACTGCAGCGCTGCGCCACCGACACCGACGGCCACCTGGTGCCGCGGCTGCGCATGCTGAAGACGCCGCTGACGATCTTCATCGACGGCATCGACGAGTATTTCAACAAGCACGTCGAGGAGGTGCCTACCAACCCCAGCGTCACCGGCGAGCTCTCGCCCGACGTCTGGTACTACTCGCAGCTGGGCCTGGTGGAAGTGGCCTACCAGCTGCGCCGCATCAACCACCGGCTGAAGGTCTTCGCGGCCATCCGCAAGGAGGCCTACGCCCGGCTGCCGCAGCGCACCGCCATGGTCCAGCAGTACCGCGGCAGCGCGGTCGACATCGCCTATGCGCCGGAGAGCCTGCGCGAGATCTTCGTCAACAACATCCGGCTCGTGAAGCCCGACCGCATGGTGCTGCCCGGGCGCGAGCGCGCGCGGCCGCTGGAGGCCTTCCTGGGCCGCGTCAGCGTCACCGACAGCTATACGCGCGAGGAAGAAGACGTCTTCGGCTATGTCTGCCGCCACACGCTGCTGCGCCCGCGCGACCTCATGACCATCGGCGACCGGCTGGTCGCGCTGCGCCCCGACGAGCGCCGCAACGAGCACCGCATGATGGAAGCGGTGCACCAGGCGGCGACCGAGATCGCGCACGAGTACCTGGCCGAGATCGCACCCTATGTCGGCGACCTGGAACTCGAGCGGCTGTTCCAGTGCCTGCCCGGGCCGATCCTCACGCGTGAAGAGGTGGAACGCCTGTGCGAAGACCCGGTGCCGGGCGCCGCGCAGCCCAACGCCTGCGCCCCGGCCTTGCGGGCGCTGTACCGGGTGGGCCTGCTCGGCTACGTGCAGCACGACATCGTGCGCGGCGAATGGCGGCAGCGCTTCCTGCGCCCTGGCGAGGCCACGCTGGAGCCGCAAGGCGTGCTGCCGCGGGCCACCCACTACCTGCTGCATCCGGTGCTGTCGGGCGTCATCGGGCGCCTGAACCCGGAGTTCCTGCAGCGCATCGACCGCTTCAACATCGTCGGCTACGACCGCCCGTGGAAGGCGCCCGGCGGCGCCGAGCGTTCGGCCAGCGTGAGTGCGCTGTGCGTGCTCAAGGCCGACGTGCATGCCTTCGGCAGACTCATGACGGCCGGCGCCGACGCCCCGGTGCGCAAGGCCCTGGCCGATGCCGTGCAGCGCTGGGCACCGCCCGACTCGGTCAGCGAGACCGCCTCCGGCGACGCGGTGCTGATTGCCGGCAACGACCCCGTGGCGCTGGTGCAGACGGCGCGCCACCTGATGGACGACGTCTACAGCGCGCCCGGACAGCCGCGCCTGCGCATTGCCCTGCACCATGGCGAGGTGCAGATGCGCGAACGCGACAGCGACCTGCGGCTGACGGTGGTCGGCGGCGCCGCCATCCTGTGCGTGTCCCGCGTCGAGCCGGTGGTCGAGCCGGGCCAGATCTGGGCCACCGAGGAGTTCCGCGAGCAATTCCTGCAGCACCCCTCGCTGTGGCGCATGACCCCGGTGCGCCCGCCGGCGGGCGGCGAGCTGTTCGACGTGAGGAAGCCGGGCACGCCGGAGGCGGCGATGTGGGTGCGCCTGTACCGGCTCGAAGCCTGAGAGCTTGTGAAGATATGAATCGCACCCGCGTGAGGCCCCAGAAAGGGCCCAATCTAGGCGCGAAGCACAGTCGGGGTGGGGCCAGCGCCAGAGTCGCTGGCGTTCGCCAGGCGCAAACAGTCCGTGTGGACTGTTTGCGTCCGGGCTCACCCCCGGCGAAGCTTCGCAACGACGAGTGGGCCCTTTCTGGGACCTCACCCTTCGGGCCGGGGTACCCAAGGGCCGTGGGCCGCGTTGCGCCGCTGGCCCAGGTCCGAGACATGGGCGGCGCGCCGCGCCTTGCCCACGGCCCTTGGCCACCCCGGCGCGGGTGCGATTCATACCTTCACAAGCTCTGAGGCACCGGGGCGAGCCCGGGGTTCGGCGGTCGAGGTCGGCACGCGCGCAACGCGCGAGGCGCAAGCGCCGCGCAGAATGCCGGCCGCGGCCTGCACCGGCTCGTCGCTGTGCAGTCCTCTGCGTGGTGATCGTCGCGCGGGCCTCGGCCGCCTCGTTCAGCGCAGATGGCGCTCGAAGAAGCCCAGCGTGCGCTGCCAGGCCAGCTGGGCCGCCGCCGGTTCGTATTCGATCACCGGCAACAACTTCTTCTCACCCACCTGCGTCTCGTTGAAGAAGGCATGCTGGGCGTCGTAGCGGTGGAATTCATAGCCCACCTTCGCCGCCTGCAGCTTGCCTTCCAGAGCATCGACGCCGGCGATCGGAAACGGCACGTCGTGCAGCGCCCAGTGGCCCATCAGCGGCGCCTTGATCCTGCTCGCGTCCACGTACTCCAGCGGCGGGTAGCCGTAGAAGACGACGGCGGCGTCCACCTCGGGCACATTCACGGCGGCCAGCAGCGTGAGCGCACCGCCCATGCAAAAACCCGTGACGCCGACCTTGGCGCTGCCGCCGGCCTTCAAGAACTGCACCGCGCCGCGCACGTCCTGGCCGGCGGCGTCGCCGAAATCCAGGTTGCCCATCAGGTGCTCGGCCTCGGCCGCTTCCACCGTGCTCTTGCCGCGGTACAGGTCGGGCACCAGCGCGCGGTAGCCCTGCTTCGCATAACGGTCGGCCACGCCGCGGATCTGGTCGTTCAGGCCCCACCACTCCTGGATCACCACCACGCCGGGAGCGCCCCGAGGCGAGGCCGGCTCGGCAAGATAAGCCTGCACGCTTTGCCCATCGGGGCGCTGGTAGGTGACGGTCTGGCCCATGGCTGGATCCTCCTGTGACGGGTGATGAGGGGGGGGTGGGAACGCGCATTCTGGCGCAGCGGCCGAACCGGCACGGCCTTGAGAAACAATCGGGCATGGTCATCACGGCGATCCCGCCCCGAACCCCATGAAAGTCTGCATCGTCGGTCTCGGCGCCATCGGCGGCCTCATCGCCGGCTGGCTGGGAACGCGGCTGCCCGCACCACAGGCCGCCACGCTGCAGCTTTCGGCGCTGGCGCGCGGCGAGACGCTGGCCGCCGTGCAGAGGCATGGCCTGCGGCTGGATACCGCCGAAGGCAGCGTTGCCGTGCCGCTGCGGGCCAGCGACGATGCGGCCGCGCTGGGGCCGCAGGACCTGGTCGTGGTGGCCGTCAAGGGCCCGGCGCTGGCCGCCGTGGCGCCAGCGGTGGCGGCGTTGTGCGGTCCGCGCACGGCCGTGCTGGCCGCCATGAACGGCGTGCCCTGGTGGTTCTTCGAGCAGCTTCCCGGCCCCTGCCAGGGCCTGGCGCTGGAGTCGGTCGACCCCGGCGGCACGGTGCGCCGCTGCATCCCGGCCGAACGCGTCATCGGCTGCGTGGTGCATCTGTCCAGTGCCGTCGTCGCGCCCGGCCGGGTGCGCCATGTCAACGGCCAGGGCCTGATCCTGGGTCTGGCCGGGGGCGGCAGCGACGGCCGGCTGCAGACGGCGGCGACGCTGCTGTCGAACGCCGGCTTCGTGGTCACGCTCTCCGAACGCATCCAGCGCGAGGTGTGGTTCAAGCTGTGGGGCAACATGACCATGAACCCCATTTCCGCCCTCACCGGAGCGACCTGCGACCGCATCCTCGACGACCCGCTGGTGCGCAACTTCTGCAGCGCGGTGATGCTGGAGGCCCAGGCCATCGGTGCTGCCTTTGGCATCCCCATCGAGCAGCGACCCGAGGAACGCCACGCCGTGACGCGCAAGCTCGGCGCCTTCAAGACCTCGATGCTGCAGGACGTGGAAGCCGGCCGGCCGCTGGAGATCGACGCCCTGCTCGGCGCGGTGCGCGAGATCGGCGGGCACGTGGGCATCGCCACGCCGAATGTCGACGCGCTGTTCGGCCTGGTGCGCCTGATGGCCGCCACGCGTGGCCTGGGCGCCGCGGCACCGCCGGCCCTGCCCGGCGCGTGAATTTGCACCGTGACGCAGGTCGCGGTGTCTGTTGCAAGTGGAGTTCGCGCCCGGCTTCCGTGCCTACACTGCATGCATCGGGCTTCGAGTCAAGCGCGGAAATTTGCAGGCGCCTGGCCCCGCCCAAGATTGGGAAATTCATGTCCTTGCTGTTCGCCGCCGCACTCGCGGTTTCTGCCACCACGCTGCCGGCGTGTTCATGGGACCGCCCTGGCGTCGACCCCTACATCGGCAACGTGGTCACGGCCGTGGACCGCTACACCGACATTCCCGAACCGGTGCGCGCGGCGCTGAAGAAGCGCATGGCCTCACGCCAGTACGACGACATCGCCGTCATCCGGCGCGACACGGTCGTGGGCCAGCACCTCTACAGCCCCGAGATCCGCGACATGCATTTCGGCCAGGGCCAGATCTGCCGCACGGTGACGCGCACCCAGTGGACGCCGACCACCGAAGAGCGCGGGCTCGTCTATTGCGAAAGCGGGCATTGCATCATCGTGCCCACGGTGTGCCGCAATGTCAGCCGCGTGACGCGCCTGCCACCCGCCCGCTCGGCGGCTGCCGCCGCCGGCGATCCTGCCACCGTCGGCGGCGCCCTCCCCGCCGCGGTGGAAAGTCCCGCCGCACCCGAACCGAATTCGACCGCCGCAGCGCAATCCGACGAACTGCAGTTCGAAGCCCCCGGTGCGGGCCTGACTTTTGCCCAGCAGGCGGACGCTTCGCAGCCCGCTCGCATCGTGTCACCGCTGCCCGGGGTCGACGGCGTCGACACCGCCGCGGACGGACCGGTCCGCGTCGCGGATGGCGGCCCCGCCTCGAGTTTCGGCCCCAGGCCGATCGACACCGGCAGCGTTCCGCGGAGCTCGGGCGGGGGTGGCCTGCCCTTCATCGACCCGGCACCGTCGGACGGCGACGAAATCGGCGGCACCGTGTCCACGCCGCCGCCCGACGGACCGCTGGGTCCGTTCCGCCCGGCCCCAGCGGAATTGCCGCCGGGCCCGGTGACGGTGGTGCCCGAGCCGGGCTTCTGGGCCTTGTGGCTGCTGGGCCTGGCCACGCTGGCCGGCGCCATGCGGCGCAGGCGCTCGATCAGCTCTTGACGATGGCCGAGACCACCGCCACGGTGGCCTCCTTCAGCTTGGCGCGCGCCAGGTCACGGCACCGATCGAGATTGGCGCCGGGCACGGCGTCGAAGGCGGTGGCCGTCTTCTGCGGCCGGAACAGCACCGCCTTCGCTGCGCCGGTGAGCGGCATCAGGATCACGCGCGCGGCCACCACGCAGGTGCCCGAGGGCGTGATGCCACCCTCGACCTGGCTGGTGAAGATGTAGCGGCTGGCGGGGTGGATCTTCCACACCCGCTCCGGGATGTTCTCGTTCATCACCGCGATGGCGGCCGCTTCGTCGATGAGGTTCTGGTTGGAGTGATCCATGAACCGTGTCTTGGGTTGTGCGGCCACCGCGTTCACGGCCAGCGCCAGCAAAGGGGCGGCAAGGAAGAACTGGAGTTTCATTCGAGACCTGCGCAAGTGGTTGGGAACTCGGCTGTGCTGCGGCGCGACGCGCTGGCGCGCAGTGTAAACAGGTCACTGCGTCGGCGGTGGCGGAACTTCGCTGCGGGCCTCGACGAGGGCCTCGAGCCGCCGCACGTCGCCGCTCAGGTGGCCGGCGATCAGGCTCAGGATCTGCAGGCC
The DNA here is from genome assembly GCA_016709385.1 of Candidatus Rubrivivax defluviihabitans. Classification (GTDB taxonomy): domain Bacteria; phylum Pseudomonadota; class Gammaproteobacteria; order Burkholderiales; family Burkholderiaceae_C; genus Rubrivivax; species Rubrivivax defluviihabitans. The sequence goes on along the minus strand of JADJMW010000023.1, from coordinate 75,815 downwards.
GAAGGCCGGATTCTGGAACAGCAGCTGCTTGAAGGTCGTCTCGTCGATCGACAGCACCATGCCGGGCTCGACGCAGCGCACCGTGCCCGTGCGGCGACCCTCGGGGGCGAAGAAGGCGATCTCGCCGAACATCTGACCGGCTTCGATGACAACCCCCTTCTCCACCACCTCCAGCCGGCCTTCGACCAGGAAATACAGTCGGTCGGCGGGGTCGTCGCGGCGGAACAGCACCTCGCCGCTCCTGATGCGGCGGCGCTTCATGTACGGCCGCAACCACACCTGTACCTCACTGGCCGACGCCGCGGCGCGGCGCACGCGGCGCGTCAGCCGGTGCATCTCGGCCACCCGCCACAGGTTGATCGGCAGCAGCGTGAGGTGCAGCGCCAGGATCAGCAGCGCCGGGTGCACGAGGCCGTAGACGATGAAGCCGGTATTGCTGGCCACCGCCAGCCAGCGCAGCGGGATGATGGTCTTGACGAAGGCGCTGACCACGATCAGCACCGCCGCCAGGCCGGCCGCGCCCAGGGCCAGCCACTGCCAGGGGTCGGCCAGGGAGGTCGTCAATTCGGCGGCCCGGGCCGCCATGAATTCGGGGATCGCCAAGAAACCCTCTCGTCGGCGGCGCGGATGCCGCGGCGATGAAGTATCCACGCCCGCCGTGCACCGCGCACGGGGCGGCCGCGCGCCGCAGTGCGGCTGTTTCGTGACCTGGTTGGGCCGCGCCTGCGCCATGTCATGAACCGGCCACCGCCGCGGGCCTATGCTGCGGGCATGCTGACTGCATGTGGATTGCCGTGGACCGCCACTTCCTGACCCCGCTGTTCAATCCGGCCTCGATCGTCGCCTTTGCCGGCGACCCCGACGCCGAGCCCCCCACCCCGCTGGCCGCCACGCTGCGCCGCGGCCTGCGCGAGGGCGGCTATGCCGGCCTGCTGACCTGGCTGGACGTGGCCACCACCGGCACGCTGGCCGACCTGGCCAAGTCGCGCGCCGACCTGGCGCTCATCGCGCTGCCGCACGAGCAGGCGCTGGCGGCGCTGGAAATCGCCGGCCGCATCCGCTGCCGCGCCGCGCTGGTGCTGTCCAGCGGCATGCCGCCGGCCCAGTGCAGCGAACTGCACCAGACGGCGCGCCGCCACGGCGTGTGCCTGCTCGGGCCCAACAGCCTGGGCCTGCAGCGCCCGGCGCTGATGCTCAACGCCAGCGGGCTGGGGCCCATGGCGGCCGCGGGTCCGCTGGCGCTGGTGTCGCAGTCGGGTGCGCTCACCGCGGCCATCCTGGACTGGGCGCGCGAGCAGGGCGTGGGCTTTTCCACCGTCGTCTCGCTGGGGCCCAATACCGCGGTCGAGCTGTCCCAGGTGCTGGACTACCTGTCCACCGATGCGCAGACTCAGAGCATCCTGGTTTACATGGAAGGCATCCGCCACGCGCGGCGTTTCGTGAGCGCGCTGCGCGCCGCCGCCCATGCCAAGCCGGTGGTGGTGATGAAGTCCGGCCGCCAGCCGGCGGGCCGCAGCGTGGCGCTCACGCACTCGGCGTCCATCGTCGGCTCCGACGAAGTGTTCGACGCCGTGCTGCGCCGCGCCGGCGTGGTGCGCGTGCGTCAATTTACGCAGCTGTTCTCGGCCGCCAAGTGCCTGGCCTCGCGTTTCCGGCCGGTGGGCGAGCGGCTCGCCATCGTCACCAATGGCGGCGGGCCGGGCGTGCTGGCCGCCGACTGGGCCAGTGTGCTGGGCCTGCAGGTGGCCGGCGTCAACGATCTCGGCGAGGAGACCACGGGCGAGGCCTATGTGCAGGCCATGCAGGTGGCCATCGCCGACCGCAGCACCGACGGCGTGCTGCTCATCCACTCGCCCAAGGCTAGCGGCAACCCCGAGGCCGTGGCGCGCGCCGTGGGCGAAGCCTTCTCGCCCGCGGCCAAGCCGGTGCTCGGCTGCTGGATGGGCGAAGCCAGCGCGGGCCCGTCGCGCGATCTGCTCGCGGCCAAGCTGATGCCGGTCTTCCGCACCCCGGAGGGCGCGGTCGACGCCTTCCACAGCATCGCCAGCTTCTACCGCAACCAGCAGTTGCTGCAACAGACGCCGCCGCCGCTGTCGCACCTGGCCGACCCCGACACCGAAGGCGCACGGCTGCTCATCGAAGGTGTGCTCGCCGAGCGGCGCAAGGTGCTCACCGAAATGGAGAGCAAGGCGCTGCTGGCCGCGTTCCATGTGCCCGTGACCCGCACCATGTTGGCGCGCAGCGCCAACGAGGCCATGCTCATCGCCAGCCAGCTGGGCTACCCGGTGGCGCTGAAGATCGACTCGCCCGACATCTCGCACAAGAGCGACGTGCAGGGCGTGGCGCTGGACGTGCACAACGCCACCCAGGTGCGCGACCGCTACCAGGAGATCCTGGACGCGGTGGCGCTGGCGCAGCCCGGGGCACGCATCAACGGCATCACCGTGCAGCCCATGGCCAGCCGCGGCGCCCGCGGCAAGAGCCGCGAGGTCTACGTCGGCCTGACCACCGACGATCCGTTCGGCCCGGTCATCACCTTCGGCGCCGGCGGCACCATGATCGAGCTCATCAACGACCGCGCCATGGAGCTGCCGCCGCTGAACCAGTTCCTGGCGCGGCGGCTGATCGAACGCTCGCGCGCCGCCGGCATGCTGGGCGAATGGCGCGGCGCACCGCCGGCCGACGTGCAGGCGCTTGAGCACCTGCTGCTGCGCGTGTCGGAAATGGTGTGCGCGCTGCCGCAGCTGCGCGAGATGGACATCAACCCCGTCATCGTCGACGAAACCGGCGCCGTGGCGGTGGACGCGCGCATCGTCATCGAGGACGCCGTGCAGTCCCCGGGCAGCTACGGCCACCTGGCCATCCTGCCCTACCCGGCGAGCCAGGAACGCGAATGGCCGATGAAGGGCGGCGGCCTGTATACGCTGCGCCCGATCCGGCCCGACGACGCCGAGATGCTGCAGGCCTTCGTGCGCGGGCTGTCGCAGGAGAGCCGCTACTTCCGCTTCGCCAGCGCGATGCAGGAATTGCCGGCGCGCATGCTGGCGCGCTACACGCTGATCGACTACGACCGCGAGATGGCGCTGGTGGCGGTGGTGAAGACGCGCCAGACCGCCGAGGACGGCAGCTTCAGCGAGACCGAACGGCTGGTGGGCGTGGTGCGCTACATCACCAACCCCGACGGCACGAGCTGCGAGTTCTCGCTCGTCATCGCCGACGACTTCAAGGGCCAGGGCCTGGGCTCGCGGCTGATGCTGTCGATCATCGACCTGGCGCGCAGCAAGGGCCTGAGCGAGATCGTGGGCCTGATCCTGGCCAACAATGCACCGATGCTGCGGCTGATGCGCAGCCTGAACTTCACGGTGGCGGCGTTCCCGGAAGACCCTGACTTCAGGATCGCGACGAAGGCACTGTAGGTCCGGCTGCCACCCTCACCCCAACCCTCTCCCGCGGGCGGGAGAGGGAGCAGAAGCGAGGAAGTCGCCGAGCGCGGCGTTGAAGTCGCCCTGCACCTCGAAATACGGCATGGCGCCGGTGGCAAAGACCGTGAAGCGCCAGTTCGGCCGCCCGGCCACGCTGTCCTTGCCGCGGTAGTCGGTGAAGTCGCCGCGCACGCCGTGGCTCATCCACACCGGCTGCACGAGCTGCTCGTAGACGGTATTGATATCCTGGCTGAACAGTTGTGCCGACAGGAAAGCCAGCGGCGCATGCTCGGCGCCGGGCACGCGGGTGGTCAGTTCGGCATAGCGGGCCATGGCTTCGTCGATGGCCGGGCCACCCCAGGTGCGGCGCAGAAAATAGCGGATCACGCTTGGTCGCGTGAGCGCACGGAACAGGGGCCCGCCCCAGCCGGGGCCGCGCACCATGCGCTCGATCCAGGGTGCGCCGACCACGCTGCCCGGCGGCCCGCGACGGCGGCGTGTGCCGTTGAATCCGGTCGGGCTCACGAGCGCCAGTCGGCGCACCCGGGCCGGCGCCTCGACCGCGGCGCGGGCCAGGAATTCGCAGCCCAGCGATACGGCCAGCGCGTCCACCGGGGCCTTGCCGCAGCGCTGCTGAATCTGTTCCAGCGTGGCATGCAAGGCGTCGGTCATCAACCGCGGCGTGTAGGCGCGGTCGCTGCGGTCGCTGAGGCCGTAACCCGGCAGGTCGACGGCGAACACGGTACGCGCGGCCTGCCAATGCTCGTACAGCGGCCGCACCTCGGCCGCCGACGCCGCCGCATTGACGCTGTGCACCAGCAGCAGTGGTGCCCCCTGGCCGGCCGCGTAGCAGCTCAGGCGGCCGGCGGGCGAGTCGAATTCGAAGCGCTCGCCGCCCAGGGCCGGCGGCAGGGCACTCACTTCAGGACCCGGGGCACGGGGTGCGCGCGCAGCCTGAAGGCGTCGGGCATGCCCGAGCCCAGCAGCGGCCGCAGGTACAGGCGGAAGGCATCGGTGACATCGGTGCCGCAAGGCGCGATGAATTCGTCCTCCATGGTGCGCGTCTTGCCGGCCACGTCCGCCAGCGGCAGCAGTTCGTAGTCCACCGAATAAAAGCCCGTGCGCTTGATGGCCACCGAGCCGTCGCGGCTGCCCCACATGGCGAACTGCACCGCCTTTTCGCCGACTTCGCGTGCCTCACGCTGGTCGACGTCGCTGGTGCAGCCGATGAAGCTGCGCTGCAGGTAGCCGAAGGTGTCGCCGCGCACGCGCTTGATCTTCAGCTTGTCCTTGATCTCCTCGCACAGCAGGTCGGCCAGCGCGCCGCTGCCCGAGAGCTGCACGTTGCCGTGGGCGTCGTGCTCCAGGTCCTTGGCCAGCTTGGCCAGCATCGGCGCGCCGGAAGCGTCGTGGATGCCTTCGCTGACCGCGATCATGCAGCGGCCATGGCGCTCGTACACCGCCTTCACGTCGGCTAGGAACTTGTCGATCTCGAATACGCGTTCGGGCAGGTAGATGAGGTGCGGCCCGTCGTCGGGGAATTTCTTGCCCAGGGCGCTGGCCGCCGTCAGGAAGCCGGCGTGGCGGCCCATCACCACGCCGACGTAGACGCCGGGCAGCGCCGCGTTGTCCAGGTTGGCGCCGGCGAAGGCCTGGGCCACGAAGCGCGCGGCGGACGGGAAACCCGGCGTGTGGTCGTTGCCCACCAGGTCGTTGTCGATGGTCTTCGGAATGTGGATGCTGCGCAGCGGATAACCGGCCTTCTGCGCTTCCTCGCTGACGATGCGCACGGTGTCCGACGAGTCGTTGCCGCCGATATAGAAGAAGTGCTCGATGCGGTGCGCCTGCAGCACCTTGAAGATCTCCAGGCAGTAGGCGCGGTCGGGCTTGTCGCGCGTGGAACCCAGCGCCGAGGCCGGCGTGCCGGCCACCAGCTCCAGGTTGTGGCTGGTTTCCTGCGTGAGGTCGACGAAGTCCTCGTTGACGATGCCGCGCACGCCGTGGCGCGCGCCGTAGACCAGGCGCACGTTGTGATGGCGCCGCGCCTCCAGCACCACGCCGGCCAGCGACTGGTTGATGACCGCGGTGGGGCCGCCTCCCTGGGCGACGAGAACCTTGCCGGAAGACATGAGTGGACTCCTGAAGTGGGGGTGGGTGCACACCGCGGTGCCACGCCGGCGCGCGCTGCGTGCATCGTAGCCTGCCCGCCGCGGTGCTTCACCCGCTTCAACCACAATCGCTGCACCCTGACGCCGCCCACGGCAGGCCAGGTATCCCCCAAGACGCCCCATGCACCGAACGATCTTCAGCACGCCGGTGGTCAACACCGTGCTGCGTGCCTTCTCGCTGGCCTTCCTGCGCACCACGGGCTGGAAGATCGAAGGCGCGCTGCCCGCGCATGCCGCCAAGTGCGTGCTCATCGCCGCGCCGCACACCAGCAACTGGGACCTGCCCTACACCCTGATGGTGGCCTTTGCGCTGCGCCTGAACATCTACTGGATGGGCAAGCACAGCCTCTTCCGGCCGCCCTTCGGCGCCGTCATGCGCTGGCTGGGCGGCATCGCGGTGGACCGCGGGCGCAGCACCAACCTGGTGACGGCTTCGGCGCAGGCCATCCAGGCCGCCGACGGCCCGCTGCAGCTGGTGGTGCCGCCCGAAGGCACGCGCGGCAGGACACGGCACTGGAAGACGGGCTTCTACTTCATCGCGCTGGAGGCGCGGGTGCCCATCGTCATGGCCTACATGGACTACGAGCGCAAGCTCAGCGGCCTGGGGCCGGTGTTCACGCCCAGCGGCGACGTGGCAAGCGACATGGCCGAGATCAAGCGCTTCTACGCGCCCTTCAAGGGCAAGCGCGCCGACAGCTTCACGGCGGGATGAGTGACGTTGCCTGCCGTTCACCGCAACACCTTGAAGCCCGCCTGAACGATCGCTGGATTGGCGGTTCGGTCACCGGCGCGCCGAAGCCCGTTTCCAGGCAGCCGAAGCCGCAACCGGGGTCGTCCTGCAGGACGCGCCGCAGGCCGGTGCGACACTGGCGGTCTCGTCCTGCAAACCCTCCATACCGCGAGACCTTCGCCATGACACCCACCCTGCAGAGCTACATCGGCGGCACCTGGCTCGGCCGCGAGCCGGCGCAGACCTTGCACAGCGCCGTCAACGGCCGCGCCGTGGCCGCCACGCACGCCGAGACGCCGGACTTCGCTGCCGCCACGCACCATGCCCGCCGCGTCGGCGGCCCGGCGCTGCTGGCGCTGGACTTCCAGCAGCGCGCCGAACGGCTGAAGGCGCTGGCGAAATACCTCAACGAACGCAAGGAGCCGCTCTACGCTGTTTCGGCCCACACCGGTGCCACGCGCAGCGACGGCTGGGTCGACATCGAAGGCGGCACCGGCACGCTGTTCGCGTATTCGAGCCTGAGCACCGAGCTGCCTTCGGGCAACCTGCTGCACGAAGGCCCGGCCGTCGCGCTGGGCAGGAAGGGCGGTTTTGCCGGCACCCACATCCTGGTGCCGCGCGGCGGCGTGGCGGTGCACATCAACGCCTTCAATTTTCCCGTCTGGGGGCTGCTGGAGAAATTCGCCCCCAGCTTCCTGGCCGGCATGCCGTGCATCGCCAAGCCGGCCACGGCCACGAGTTATCTCACCGAAGCCTGCGTGCGGCTGATGCTGGAATCGGGGCTGCTGCCCGAGGGCAGCCTGCAGCTCGTGATCGGCGGCACCGGCGAGCTGCTCGACCGGCTGGAAGAGAGCGACATCGTCACCTTCACCGGCTCGGCCGACACCGCGGCGCGGCTGCGCATGAATGCCAACCTGGTGCGCCGATCGGTACCGTTCAACGCCGAGGCCGATTCGCTGAACTGCGCGATCCTGGCGCCCGATGTCTCGCCCGACGACGAGGAGTTCGAGCTCTTCGTCAAGGAGGTGGCGCGCGAGATGACGGTCAAGGCGGGGCAGAAATGCACTGCCATCCGCCGCGCCATCGTGCCGCGATCGCAAGTCGACGCCGTTGCGACGCGGCTGCGCGCCCGGCTGGCCAAGGTGGTGGTGGGCGACCCCGCGATCGAGACCGTGCGCATGGGCGCGCTGGCCTCGCTGGCACAGCGCCACGACGTGGCCGAGCGCGTGGCGCAACTCGCCGCCGGCAACGAAGTCGTCTTCGGCGAGCGCGACGGCTTCGCGCCGATCGGCGAGGGCGTGGCCGAAGGCGCCTTCTTCGCGCCCACGCTGCTGCTGTGTCGCGACCCGCTGGCCCGCAGCGCCGTGCACGATGTCGAGGCCTTCGGCCCGGTGAGCACGCTGATGCCCTACGACGATCTCGACGAAGCGCTGGCGCTGGCCGCGCGCGGCCGCGGCAGCCTGGTCGGCACGCTGGTCACGCGCGATGCCGCCACTGCCGCGCGCGCCATTCCCGTGGCCGCGGCGCAGCACGGCCGGCTGCTGGTGCTGGACCGCGAAGCCGCGGCCGAATCCACCGGCCACGGCTCGCCGCTGCCGCTGCTCAAGCACGGCGGCCCGGGCCGCGCCGGCGGCGGCGAGGAACTCGGCGGCCTGCGTGCCGTGAAGCACTATCTGCAGCGCTGCGCGGTGCAGGGTTCGCCCAGCATGCTGACGGCGGTGACGGGCGAATTCGTGCGCGGCGCCAAGGTCATCGAAAGCGAGGTCCACCCCTTCCGCCGGCACTTCGAGGACTTGCGCATCGGCGAGTCGCTGCTGACGCACCGCCGCACCGTCACCGAGGCCGACCTCGTGGCCTTCGGCGGCATCAGCGGCGACTATTTCTACATGCACTTCGACACCATCGCCGCCGCGCAGTCGGCCTTCGGCCAGCGCATCGCGCACGGCTACTTCGTGCTCTCTGCCGCGGCCGGCCTGTTCGTGAGCCCGGCGCCTGGGCCGGTGCTGGCCAACTACGGGCTGGACAGCCTGCGCTTCGTCAAGCCGGTGGCCATCGGCGACACCATCCGTGCGCGACTCACCGTCAAGCGCAAGACCGACCGCCGACGCCAGGGCCCCGACGGCGTGGGCCAAGGGGTGGTGGCCTGGGACGTGGAAGTCACCAACCAGCACGACGAGGTGGTGGCCAGCTACGACATCCTGACCCTGGTGGCCAAGCGCTCGTGATGCCGGCCGCCGGCGGCCCGCGCAGCCGCAGCCGCACGCACACGGTGCTGGCGCTGGGTACGGCGCAGACGCTGGCCTGGGCCTCGTCGTACTACCTGCCGGCGATGCTGGCCGCGCCGATGGCACGCGACCTGGGCGTGGCCACGCCCACGGTCTTCGCGGCGTTCTCGATGGCGCTCATCGTCTCGGCGCTGGCCGGGCCGCTGGCCGGCCGGTTGATCGACCGCCACGGCGGCCGCCCGGTGCTGCTGGGCAGCAACGTGCTGCTGGCGCTGGGTCTGGCGCTGCTGGGCAGCGCGCAGGGCCCGGCCACGCTGGTGGCAGCCTGGCTGTTGCTGGGCCTGGGCATGGGCGCCGGGCTGTACGAGGCGGGCTTCGCCGCGCTGGTACGGCTGTACGGCGCCGAGGCGCGCAGCGCCATCACCGGCATCACGTTGCTGGCGGGATTTGCCAGCACCGTGGGCTGGCCGCTTTCGGCCTGGATGGAAGTGCACATCGGCTGGCGCGGCGCGTGTTTCGTGTGGGCCGGGTTGCACGTGCTGCTGGGGTTGCCGCTGAATGCGCTGCTGCCTCGCGCGACGGCGGCGCCGGTCGCGACCGCATCCGACGCTGCGCTTGCCAAAACCCGCCCCGAGGTGCCGGCCGCGGTGGGAACACCGGCCGCGGCCAACGGCCCGGCGGCTGCGAAAGCGGCACCGGAGCCGCCGCGCCACACCGCCGCGCTGCTGTCACTGGTCTTCGCGCTGGCCTGGTTCGTCAATACGGCGATGGCGGCGCACTTGCCCACGGTCATCCAGGCTGCCGGCGGCACGCTGGCGCTGGCGGTGGTGGTGGGGGCGCTGGTAGGGCCGGCGCAGGTGGCCGGCCGGCTCTTCGAATTCGGCTTTCTGCGCCGGGTCTCGCCGCTGGCGGTGGCGCGCGCCGCCACGCTGGGACACCCGCTCGGCGCGCTGCTGCTGTGGACGCTCGGGGCACCGGTGGCGGCGGTCTACGCCATCCTGCACGGCCTGGGCGCCGGCATCATGACCATCGCCAAGGGCACGCTGCCGCTGGCCTTCTTCGGCGCCGGGGGTTATGGCGCACGCCAGGGCTGGATCTCCCTGCCGGGGCGCGCGCTGCAGGGTTTTTCGCCCTGGCTGTTCGGCCTGGCGCTGGAACACTGGGGCCTGCAGGCGCTGTGGCTGTCGGCGGCCTGCAGCCTGGCGGCCTGCGCGGTACTGCTCGGCCTGCGACTGCCGCTCGCGGCGCCGGCACCGCCCCCGCGGCCCTGAGGCGCGACCGCCGCCCGCGCCGATGATGTGCCACCTTTGATGCGAGGGACGACGATGAATCCGACGCCAACCTCCGACGAAACCAGCGGCCCGCTCGCCGGACTGCGTGTGCTCGAACTCGGCCAGCTCATCGCCGGCCCGTTCGCCGCCAGGACGCTGGCCGATTTCGGCGCCGACGTGATCAAGGTGGAACCTCCCGGTGAACCTGGCAAAGGAGGCGACCCGCTGCGCCAGTGGCGGTTGCTCAAGGACGGCACCTCGGTGTGGTGGCAGGTGCAGTCGCGCAACAAGCGCTCGGTGGCGCTCGACCTCAAGGACGCCGAAGACGTGGCGATCGTGCGTGCGCTCGCGCTGCAGGCCGACGTGCTGGTGGAGAATTTCCGCCCCGGCGCGCTGGAAGGCTTCGGCCTCGACCCGCAGCAGCTGATGGCAGGCAACCCGCGGCTGATCGTGCTGCGCATCAGCGGTTATGGCCAGACCGGCCCCGACCGCGACAAGCCCGGCTTCGGCGTCGTCGCCGAAGCGATGGGCGGGCTGCGCCACCTCACCGCCGAGCCCGGCCGCACCCCCGTGCGCGTGGGCGTGAGCATCGGCGACACGCTGGCGGCGCTGCACGGCGTCATCGGCGTGCTGATGGCGCTGCAGGAACGCCAGCGCAGCGGCCGCGGGCAGCTGATCGACGTGGCGCTGTACGAGGCCGTCTTCAACTGCATGGAAAGCCTGCTGCCCGAATACAGCGCCTTCGGCGTCGTGCGCGAACCGGCCGGCAGCGCCTTGCCCGGCATCGCGCCGAGCAATGCCTACCGCTGCGCCGACGGCCACGTGCTGGTGGCCGGCAACGGCGACAGCATCTTCAAACGGCTGATGCAGGCCATCGGCCGGTCCGACCTGGCGGCGGACCCGCAATTGGCCGGCAATACCGGCCGCGTGGCGCGCGTGGCCGAGATCGACGCAGCCATCGGCGACTGGACCGCACCGCGCACGGTGGCCGAGGTGCTGGACGTGCTCGACGCGGCACGGGTGCCCGGCGGGCGCATCTACACCGTGGCCGATATCGCCGCCGACCCGCATTACCGCGCGCGCGGCATGCTGCAGGAGGTGACGCTCGAGGACGGCAGCCGGCTCACCGTGCCCGGCATCGTGCCCAAGCTGTCGCGCACGCCGGGCGGGCACCGGCGCAATGCGCCCAAGCTGGGGCAGGATACGGTCGAGGTGCTGGCGGAGTTGGCGGCAAAACCTCCGCGCGCCTGAGGCACCTGGCGCGCAACCGAGGCTGGCCGTCGGCACCTCTGGGCGGCCCGACTTGCGCAATGGCGCTGGCGCAGCGCTGTGCAATCATCGTGTCCTGTACTCACCCACCCGGTGCTGCCATGCCCCACTCACCCACCCCGCCCGCCAAGGCCTTCGCCAGCCAGGCCGACCTGGAAGACAAGACGATCAGCTTCACCAAGCTGTCCGAGCACGCCTACGCCTATACCGCCGAGGGTGACCCCAACACCGGCATCGTGGTCGGCGACGACGCGGTGATGGTCATCGACACCCAGGCCACGCCGGCGATGGCGCAGGACGTCATCCGCCGCATCCGCGAGGTCACCGACAAGCCGATCAAATACGTGGTGCTGAGCCACTACCACGCGGTGCGTGTGCTCGGCGCCTCGGCCTACCAGCCGGAGCACATCATCGCCAGCGAGGACACGCTGGGCCTGATCAAGGAACGCGGCGAGCAGGACAAGGCCAGCGAGATCGGCCGCTTTCCGCGCCTGTTCCGCGCCGTGGAAAGCGTGCCGCCGGGGTTGACCTGGCCCACCATCACCTTCACCGGCAAGATGACGCTGTGGCTGGGAAAGCTGGAAGTGCAACTGCTGCAGCTCGGCCGCGGCCACACCAAGGGCGACACCGTGGTCTGGCTGCCGGCCGAGCGCATCCTGTTCAGCGGTGACCTCGTCGAATACGACGCCACGCCGTATGCCGGCGACGCCTATTTCAGCGACTGGCCGGCGACGCTGGACAAGCTGGCGGCACTGAAGCCCGCCAAGCTGGTGCCCGGCCGCGGCCCGGCGCTGCAGACCGAGGCCCAGGTCGCCGCCGGACTGGCCGGCACGCGCAGCTTCATCAGCGATGTCTACGCCAGCGTGCAAGCCGGCGCCGCGGCGGGCAAGGACCTGAACGCGGTCTACCGCGAGACGATGGCGGCGCTGCGGCCGAAATACGGCCATTGGGTCATCTTCGACCACTGCATGCCCTTCGACGTGTCGCGCGCCTATGACGAGGCCACCGCGCACCGCGATCCGCGCATCTGGACCGCCGAGCGTGACGTGGCGATGTGGAAGGCGCTCGAATCCTGAAGCGGGGCCGGGCGATGCTGAAGACCTACAGCTGGCCGCGCTACGCCACCCGGCGGGCGCCCGAGATCGGCCAGGCCGGCGTGCGCCGCGTGCCGCTGGTCGTGGTGGGCGCCGGCCCGGTGGGGCTGAGTGCGGCCATCGACGCCGCGCTGCGCGGCCTGCCCGTGGTGCTGCTCGACGAAGACGACACCGTGAGCGTGGGCTCGCGCGGCGTCTGCTACGCCAAGCGCACGCTGGAAATCTTCGACCGACTGGGCCTGGGCCAGCGTGTCGTCGACAAGGGCATCACCTGGAACGTGGGCCGCACCTTCCACGGCGACCAGGAGGTCTTCGCCTTCGACCTGCTGCCCGAGGCCGGCCACCGGCGGCCGGGCATGGTGAACCTGCAGCAATACCACCTGGAGCAGTACCTGGTGGAGCGTGCGCTCGAACTGCCCGCCATCGACCTGCGCTGGAAACACAAGGTGGCGCGCGTGACGCCGGGCGAGGCCTTCGCCACGGTCGAGGTCGAGACCGCCGACGGCCCCTACAGGCTGGAGTGCGACTGGCTGATCGTGGCCGACGGCGCACGCAGCCCGATCCGGCGCGCGCTCGGCCTGGACATCGAAGGCAAGGTGTTCCAGGACCGCTTCCTCATCGCCGATGTCGTGCTCGACGGCGAGCCTTTCCCCGCCGACCGCACCGAACGCCGCTTCTGGTTCGACCCGCCGTTCCACCCCGGCCAGAGTGCGCTCATGCACCGCGAGGCCGACAACGTCTGGCGCCTTGATTTCCAGCTCGGCTGGGACGCCGACCCTGAGGCCGAGAAGCAGCCCGAGCGCGTCATGCCGCGCATCCGCCAGCTGCTCGACAGCCAGGGTTTCGCGCATATCGGTTTCGAGCTGGAGTGGGTCAGCGTCTACACCTTCCAGTGCCGGCGCATGGCGAATTTCCGCCACGGCCGGCTGCTCTTCGTCGGCGACGCGGCGCACCAGGTCTCGCCCTTCGGCGCGCGCGGCGCCAATTCCGGCGTGCAGGATACCGACAACCTGCTGTGGAAGTTGCAGCTGGTGGTCGCGGGCCAGGCGCCCGCGTCGCTGCTGGACAGCTATGACGCCGAGCGCAGCTTCGCCGCCGACGAGAACCTGCTCAACAGCACGCGCGCCACCGACTTCATGACGCCCAAGAGCCGCGCCGCGAAGCTGCTGCGCGACGCCGTGCTGTCGCTGGCCGAGGAACTGCCGATGGGCCGAGCGCTGGTCAACAGCGGGCGCTTGTCGGTGCCGGCGCTGCTGACGCAGTCGCCGTTGAATACGCCCGATGGCGAGACCTTCGAGGGCTGGATGCTGCCCGGCGCGCCGCTGGACGACGCGCCGGTTCGTGCCGGCGGCGAGCCCGGCTGGCTGCTGCCGCACGCCGGACAGGGTTTCGTGCTGATGCTCTTCGGCGCGCCCGATCCAGCGTACCAGGGCGCCATCGACGCGCTGGCGAACGGCCCCGTCCCGGTACGGGCGCTGGTCGTGATGCCGGCCGGCGAACCGGGCCCGGCCGGCCTGACCTGGCTGGAAGACGCCGAGTGCCTGGCGGCAAAACGCTTCGACGCCCGGCCCGGCACCGCCTACCTCATCCGCCCCGACCAGCATGTGGCCGCGCGCTGGCGGCGTTTCGACGCTGCGGCCGTGCGCGCGGCGTTGGCGCGCGCCACCGGCCAGGAGTCCCAGGCATGACCCACCTCGTCACCGAGCCCCATTTCGGCACGCCCGGCGTTCTCCACCGTCAGGCCTACACCCCCGGCGACGACTTCTACGAGATGCTCATCGAGGGCCACCGCGGCCTGAGCGACGCCCAGAGCGAGCTGATGAATGCGCGCCTGGTGCTGCTGCTGGCCAACCACATCGGCGATCTGCGCGTGCTGCGCGAGGCCATCGCCGCGGCGCGGGCTGGTGTCGCCGGCAGCGCGGGGGCCCGGCATGAGTAAATTGCACTACCTCGCCGGCTTCGGCAACCAGTTCCAGAGCGAGGCGGTGCCCGGCGCGCTGCCGGTGGGCCGCAACAGCCCGCAGCGCGCGCCGCTGGGGCTGTATGCCGAGCTGCTGTCGGGCAGCGCCTTCACGGCGCCGCGCGCCGAGAACCGCCGCACCTGGATGTACCGCCGCCAGCCCAGCGTGAAGGCCGGGGCCTACGAGCCGCTGTCGCATGAGTTCTGGAAGACCGGTGCGGCCGAAGGCGTGAGCGTGCCGCCCGATCCGCTGCGCTGGCATCCGCTGCCGGTGCCCGACGAAGCCGCCGATTTCATCGACGGCCTGCGCACCGTGGCCGTCAACGGCGACGCCGACGCGCAGACCGGCATCGCCGTGCACCTGGTGCTGGCCAACCGCAGCATGCAGCGCGCCTTCGTCAACGCCGACGGCGAGATGCTGCTGGTGCCGCAGCAGGGCGGGCTCACCCTCACCACCGAACTCGGCGTGCTGCAGGTGGCGCCGGGCGAGATCGCGCTGCTGCCGCGCGGCCTGGCCTTCCGCGTGGCGCTGGACGGGCCCTCGCGCCTCTATGTCTGCGAGAACTACGGCGCGCCTTTCCGCCTGCCCGAGCTCGGCCCCATCGGCTCGAACGGGCTGGCCAATGCGCGCGACTTTCTTGCGCCCGTGGCCGCGTTCGAAGCCGAAGCGCAGCCGACCGAGATCGTGAAGAAGTTCGGCGGCCGCCTGTGGCGCACCTGCGCTCCGGCCTCGCCCTTCAACGTGGTGGCCTGGCACGGCAACCTGGTACCTTTCAAATACGACACCGCGCGCTTCATGACTCTGGGTTCGATCAGCTTCGACCACCCCGACCCCAGCATCTTCACCGTGCTCACCAGCCCCAGCGACACGCCGGGCACGGCGAATTGCGACTTCGTCATCTTCCCGCCGCGCTGGCTGGTCATGGAAGATACCTTCCGCCCGCCCTGGTACCACCGCAACCTGATGAGCGAATTCATGGGCCTGGTGCACGGCCAGTACGACGCCAAGCCGGCGGGCTTCCGCCCCGGCGGCATGAGCCTGCACAACGCCATGGTGCCGCACGGGCCCGACGCCGAGGCCTTCGAGAAGGCCACCCACGCCACGCTGGCGCCGCAGAAACTGGCCGACACGCTGGCCTTCATGTTCGAGACGCGCTGGCGGCTGCGGCCCACCGCTTTCGCCATGGATTGCGGCGCGCTGGACCGCAGCTACGCCGACTGCTGGGCCGCCCTGGCCGACCGCTTCACGCCCACGCCATGAACCGCCTCATCGACGCCACGCACGACCCCGCCCTGCGCAGCTGGGTCGAATCGGCCAACGCGCCGGACAGCGACTTTCCGGTGCAGAACCTGCCGCTGGGCCGCTTCCGCCTTGCCGGTGCCGACGAGCCGCTGCGCTGCGGCGTGGCCATCGGCGACCAGGTGCTCGACCTGCAACTGGCGCTGCAGCTCTCGCCCTGGCCCGACGGCGTGCCCGAACTGCTGGCGCCACTGGCGGCAGGCGAGCTGGCCGCCTTCATGGCGCTCGGCCGGCCAGCGTGGAAAGCATTGCGCGCGGCGCTCTCGGCGGCGCTGGCCGAAGGCAGCGATACCGCGCCCTTCCTGGAACTGTGCCTGCTGCCGCAGGCGCAGGCCGCGATGGCCCTCCCCTGCCGCGTGGGCGACTACACCGACTTCTATACCGGCATCCACCACGCGCTCACCGTGGGCAAGCTGATGCGGCCCGACCACCCGCTGCTGCCCAATTACAAATGGGTGCCCATCGGCTACCACGGGCGCGCTTCGTCCGTCACGCTGGGCGGGCCGGTGACGCGGCCGCGCGGGCAGACGCGCAGCAGCGGCGACACACCGCACTTCGGCCCCAGCCAGCGGCTGGACTACGAGCTGGAACTGGGCCTGTGGGTGGGCGTGGGCAACGAACTCGGCACGCCCGTGCCCATGGCGCAGGCCGAGGAACGCCTGTTCGGCGTGACGCTGCTCAACGACTGGTCGGCGCGCGACCTGCAGGGCTGGGAATACCAGCCGCTGGGCCCCTTCCTGGCGAAGAACTTCTCGACCATGGTCTCGCCCTGGATCGTCTCCTTCGAGGCGCTGGCGCCATTCCGCCGGCCGTTCACGCGGCCGGCCGGCGACCCGCAGCCGCTGCCCTACCTCGACTCCGAGTTCAACCGCGAAGCCGGCGCGCTGGACATCAGGCTCGAGGTGTGGCTGCAGACGGCGCGCATGCGCGAACTCGGCCTGCCGGCGCAACGGCTGTCGCACTCGAATGCGCTGGATGCCTACTGGACGCCGGCGCAGCTGGTGGCGCACCACACCAGCAACGGCTGCAACCTGGCCACCGGCGACCTGCTCGGCACCGGCACGCTGTCGGGCCCGTTGCCGGCGCAGGGAGGTTCGCTGCTGGAGCTCTCGGCCGGCGGCCGCCAGCCGCTGACGCTGCCGGGCGGCGAGACGCGCACCTTCCTCGAAGACGGCGACACCGTCACGCTGCGCGCTTTCTGCGCCGCGCCGGGGGCCGTGCGCATCGGCCTCGGCAGCGTCAGCGGCACCGTGCTGCCGGCCTGACGCGGCGGCCCGGCCCGGTTCTCGCCCCGGGTGGAACAGGGCCGGATGCGGGCGTGACCCGGCAGGGCAGGCGCCGCCCGAACGGAATGCGCTGAATAGCGCCGCCGCCCGCCGCCAATTGCCCACCCGCCGCCGGCGCCGCCTGCGGACAATCTGGCGCGATGACCGACGAATGGCGCCTGGAACCGCTCGTCGCCCGCGTAGTGGCCTGGCACAACCGCCACCCGCTGGCCCGCCGCATCACGACGCACCAAGTGTTGTCGCTCGGCTTCGTGGCCTTGCCCTATGCGCGACCGCTGGCGGCTGCCGACGACCACCCAGCGCTGGCACCGGCTCGCCAACCGGCATCTTCGGCGGCAGATGCGTCGCCATCGGTTGCGGTGGCAGGCTCCGACAACGGTGTGTCCGGCGTGCCCCGCAGCCGCGGGCTGAAGGCGGTTTTCAGCGAAAAATTCATCAACTCGCTGGCGCCACGACGCGTGGCACGCTGGGGGGCGCGACATGCCCGGCGGGCGGCGACCGTGCCAGTGGGCGGGCCAATTCGACAGGTGACGGTGGACGACGCGCGGCTGGCCTTCGGCGAAGATGTGATGCTGCTGTATGCAATGACGGCGGCCGTCCAAGCCAGTGGCGCGCGCAGGCGGCTGTTGTTGGGTCCCGATCCCGCCGCGCCGGTGCTGGGTCGCCGTTTGTGGAGTCGGCCGCGCGTTGCCGCATTCGGCGCCGGTTTGGCCGCCGTACTGGCGTTGCTGGCGTTGGCGGGCGCGCCGCGGGCGCCGGCGTCCTTTTTGCCATCGCCGACCCTGCAGGCGGCTGCGCCGGCGCCGCCCGCATCGGCTGCCAGCGCCCCGGTGCCACCCGATGCCGAGCCGAGGCTGGGCCGTATCCAACTGCCGCCGCCGGTGCCACCAATCGACGTGGCCACGCGCGCAGCCGCGCGGCTGGCGCGGCAGTCGCTGCCGGCCCGGACCGAGGCACCCGCCGCGCCACGAACCGCAGCAGCGGCAACGATGACGACTACGGCACCCGCCGGGCCAGCGGCGTCGGACGCGGCGGCGCCTGCGGCCACCGCCTGGGCAGTTTCGACACGGCCGCTGCGCACGCGCGCCGAGTCCGGGCAGATGCGGGCCGCGCTGGGCGAACTGCTGCGCGAGCAAGGCCACGATGGCGTGCGCGTGGAGATGCTGCCGGCGGGCGACGACTGGCGCGTCGTCGGCTGGCCCTTCAAGCACCGCGCCGACGCCGAACGCGCCCGCGCGATGCTCGTGGCGCGCGGGTTGCGAGTGGAGCTCGTGGAGTTTTGATCGGCATGGCGGCGGCGCGGTACCTGGTGTCCCGGCTGTGGTCATCGGGGAGTGTTGAACTGCGCCGGGTGACGATCGGCGACCTGCCAGAGACCCGCCGCCGCTCGATTCGCCGATGCGGTCGGCCGGAGCCGACGCGAGGCCGCCGACCACCGCCCTCCGAACCAGTCATGGAATTCGACCAGTGCCGCCGCTCGAGTCGCCGCGACGAGGCGCCTCAAGCTTCGCAGATCGCATGCCTGGAACATCGGGAAGGTACCGCGCCGTCCCGCGGCCTTCTGAAGACCCGGATCGCGTCAGACGCCGCTGCGGACGCTGCCCGCCGCGCCCGGCGTCTGGCAGGTGGTGCCTACGGCCACCGACACGCGACACGCTGTTGCCGACCCCCTGGCGAAGAACCCTTGCTCAGGGCGACCCTGGCCCCGCAGCGACGCCCAGCACCCCGTCTCTGCTTCAGCCTGGTCGCGTCAAGCCGTGAGACGCCGGTTCCGATCGCCCCTGGTGGCGTTGGACTCACTTTACCTTTCAACGCTCGAGCCACCCTGTTCCATCGCACTCGCCCCCACTTGGCGGCGAGTCGTAGACGCCGGCGATGCCAGCGATCTCGTACTCGCCCTGGTCTGCTGCGCCTCCGAGGTACAAGACAACCTGACCGTCATCGTCGACGAATGAAATCAGGTAGTCAGGGCGTCCGTCCCCGTCCAGGTCCCCTGCCCACAGGAAGAAATCGTTGGCGACCTCCCTGGAGCAGTGCGCCAACTGGCCCAGCATTTGCCGACGCTTGGGCTCGCGCAATTGCAACAGGAAGACTTGGTTCTCGCGGTCGTAGAGGGGAACCAGCGTGACCGGTTTGCCATCCGGCAAGTCGATCGCGACCTCGAGCGTGCCTTCGCTTGCCGGGCGTTTGGTGCGTCCCGCTTTGGAGGCGTACGTGGTCACCGCGCCCGGCCTCAGCCACGGGTGCTTGGCGTCGAGTTGAAACCAGGCAATGACGCCGCCGGGCCCAGGCCTGAGCTTGCGGAAGTTGAGCCTCTGCCCACGGGTGGGTTTGTCGTCGTAATGGCCCTGCCATGACTCGGCTTTGACAGTCAGACGGGCTGGCTCGAGACTGCAGGCGGACGGTGTGCAATTCAGCGCCAGCCAATCCGCACTGCTCTTGTAGTGCCTTCCGGGTTGCCATTGGTCCTTGCCGACCACGAATCGCACGCCATTCGGCATGTCTTGGGCATGGGAATCGCGGCCGGCCTCGACTGCGGCCGCGGCAGAGCCTGCCTGAGCGAGCAGGACGGCGCAAGACAGCACCGTTACGCTCAGCAACCTTCTGGCGGGTCGCATCAGAACCCCTCCACCGGCAGCACCACCGTCTTGCCGTTCGCGAGCTTGGGCACGAGGATCCGCCCCAGGTGAGCTGTCCAACGGGTCCCGGCAAGGGATTCCCACAACACCTCCCAACGATTGCTTGCAGTGTTGAACCACTCGACACCGTGCGGCGGGTTGCGGGTGTCGGGATCCGCCAGAAAGCCGCCGACGAACAGCTCGCGGTCGATGGTGAAGGCTTTGTACTGGTCATTGAGGCGCATGCGCGAGCCGGCGCCAAGACCGGTGGGCAACTCAGTCCACGCGGTGCCTTCGGCATTGGAGATCTCGAGCACGCGGCGATCGGTCTTGCCGTAGATTTCGACCGTCTTGCTCTCGTCCGCCAGGGTGCCGACCTTCATCACCCGGCCGTCATCGAGGACGACCACCGGTCCGCCCGAAGCCCTGGCCGGCGCCGAGTTCTTCCAGAGCCTGGTCGCGGGATCGTAGATTTCGTGCCGCCGCGATGGCAGGTAGGGGCCAATGCCAACGTACTCGTCGGCAGCGTCGGCACGCTGCGAGTCACCGCTCATCAACGCAATCTTGTGGACCTGCACCTCGCCGCCCGCGACGATGATGCGGCCATCGGCGAGTTCGCGCACGGCGATGGGGCTCGATTCGGTCGCACGGCGGGCACGGTTGAGCTTGGGCCAGGCGCGACGTTCCAGAGTCAGCGTGCTTCGCTGGCCAGCGTTACCCGCACCTGGCACGCGTTTCCACTGTGTCATTTCGCCGGCGGGGCCGACCTCGAGCAGGCTGCCGTTTTGCAGTTGGGCCAGCGCGCTGTCGGCGGAAGGCCCGGGGCCGACAACTTCGATCCAGCTCGCCTTGCCGTCCAGGGCCGAAGATGCAAGCCACTCCATGGGAAGCTTCCTCGCGGCCGGTTCCGGGTCGTTGTATGACCGTGCAGCCCAACCGCCGATGACCAGGACGCCATCACCGAAGCGGAAAGCACGGGCATTACTGCGAGCGTTGTTCAAGGAGGGGAAGGCCCACATCCTTCCGTCGCGGCCCACCCCCTCCACTGCAGCCGTCACGATGTAATCGTTCATCCCGGCGTGCGTGATGCCACCGATGATCAGGGCCGGGCGCTCATCCTTGCCCAAAGTGGCCGCCGGCACGAAGGCCGTGCCACCGCGATAGGTGATCAGAAATTCGGACGACGGCACGTTGGACGAAGCGGTTCCCGCAAGCGGCCGCAGCAGGGTCAGGGAGTAGTACTTGTGCTCCATGCAATCCTTGTTCGAGTCATGGCACTGGGCCCTGTTCAGTCTCCAGGCATAGGTGTGGCCATCGAACGTGAAAGGCATGGGCCAGGCACCTGCCTGCTCTCCCTCACCCCATGAGCCCACGGTGCGCCACGTCTGCGTCGCAAGGTCGTAGGCCTGGGCGGTATTGCTCATGCCCTGGGTGATGAGCAGGGACTTGCCCTCCTGGCCGGGCAACCAGAAGCCGCGGTGCAAGGCGGTGCCCGTCGGCATCGGCGCGACAGCCTCGAAGCGGTTGGTCGCGGGGTTCCAGCGTTCTGCAGTCGCCGAAGGTCCCTTACCCCAATCCGCCTTCTTGGTCCAACCACCCGTCACCAGCACGCTGCCATCCGGCAGCCCTGTTGCGTCGTGTTCGGAACGCGCTTCGAGCATGGGCGGGCCGGCGCTCCAGGTCGCGGTTCGAAGATCGAGAAAGTGCGTCTCGTTGCGGCATTCCATGCAGCCGCGATAGCGGCCGTGGGAGCCACCCAGGATCATCAATCGAAGACCGTCGCTCGCGTTGGCAACGGCGACGGCAAAGTCGCCGTTGTAAGCGACAGGCAACTCGGGCATACGATCCAGCGTCAGGCGATTGCCGTGATGGCGAACGACGTAGACCAGGACGTGCCGGGTGGCCTTGACCCGAGTCACGACGGCCGCCGTGTTGTCGTTCAGGCTCACGAACCTCCATGGCATCGCGCCGATCTTTTCGGTCGTCTCGAGCAGCAGCGACGGCCCTTGTGTGGGGAACAGGGCAATGCGCAGCCGTTCGCTGCTGTTGGGTGTTTGACAGCCCAGGTCGGACACCGTCAGGATGCCGGTCGCCACCGGGGCCTGCCCGATGACCATGCCTGGAAGCCCCAGGGGACGCTCGTCCCATTCGCCAGCGCCCGGGTTCCAGCTGTGCTTGACCAGTTCCCAGGCCCAGCACTGCCTTTCCTTGGCACCCAGATCGACCAGCGGCTGGTCCTTGACCGGGCGAGAACCTATCCAGGTCAGCGTACCGGCGGATGCGCCGGTCCCGAAGGCCATGGGACCGTACAGCGGCAGTTGGTCAAAGGTCGGCAGCGGGGGAATGGTGGTGTCATACGGCCCTGTGGCAGTCGTCGGGCCGCTGAGACCCGCCAAGAGGAACAGCAACGACGGACTTCGAAACAGGCGCGCTTTCATCGGGACATCCTATCCCGGCGCAGAATTCGAAGTGATCATGGAACCGGCTTGATCGCACCGCCTTTTCGTCCGAAGCCATTCGATGAGAAGCGCCTGGACACCGCCAGGCGCGACCTGGACCGTCGTGCGAACGATCGGGGTCGATGCCCACGCCATCGCGGCGCGAGCGGCGCAGATGCGTCCGTCCGCGCCTGCTGCGGGCCGAGGATGCACAGGCCCTGGCGCAATGGAGCGCGGCGGCAGCTTCTCCGCCGATACGTCGGTGCGCATCGCGGCCACCGACCGCTCAACGGAAATTTTCGCGGCAGCTCCAAACGGCAGGAGCTGGCCACGCCCTGCCGCAGGAGAGTGCCGACTCAAGGCCGGCTGAACGTCGGATTGCCGATGTCGGAGCTTGACGACCCGCCCGTTCCCATTGGACCGCCATCCGAGAGCCCGGCGCGTCACGCGGCATCGTGGATGGGCACAGACGCACGGATCCTCACCAAGATGCGCCGTAAGCTCGCCTCAGCGCTTCGATCCGCACTTCGTCCAGCGGTGCTGGCCGCGGCGTGACCGTCAGCCACAGCCGCGCCGTCTCCTCCAGTTCCTCCAGCACGGCGCTGGCTTCGGCCGGCGTACGGTGCCAGACATTCGGCCCCAGCCGCTCCAGCAGCACCGCGCGGATGGGCGTGCCGCGTGCAGCCATGGCCGCGATGCGCGCAGCGACCAATTCCGCCACCGCCGGGTCGCCGGGCCGGTGGTAGGCAATGAGCGGTACATGGCCGACCTTCATCACGAAATACGGCGTGATCGGCGGCAGCACGTCGCCCTCGCTCCACACGCCGGCCAGCGTGAGCGCTACCAGGTGGGTGCTGTGCGTGTGGATGACGCAGCCCGCCTCTGGCGCGGCTTCGTAGATGCGCCGGTGCAGCGCCAGCGTCTTGCTGGCGCGGTCGCCCGCGGTCTGCACGCCATGACTGTCGATGCGCGCCAGCCGCGCCGGGTCCAGCGTGCCCAGGCAGGCGTCGGTGGGCGTGATGAGCCAGCCGTCGGCCAGCCGCACGCTGATATTGCCGGCGCTGGCGTGCACGTAGCCGCGCGCGTACAGCGAAGCGCCGACGCGGCAGATTTCCTCGCGGGCCGCGGTCTCGTCCATCACTTCGCCGAGCTCACAGCGACGCGAAGGCGCGGCGGAAGAAGTCCAGGCCGCCGAAATTGCCCGACTTCAGCGCCAGGTGCAGGCCGCGCTCGGCGGCGAAGCACCAGGGCACGCCGGGGTCGATCTGCGCGCCGATGCGCAGCTGCGTGATGCCCAGCGCCTGCACGCAGGCGCCCGAGGTCTCGCCGCCGGCCACCACCAGCTGGCGCACGCCGGCATCCACCAGGCCGGCGGCCACGCGCGCGAGCGTGTGCTCCACCAGCGCGCCGGCGCGTTCGCTGCCCAACTTCGCCTGCACCGCGCGCACGGTGTCGGGCGCGGCGGTGGCGTAGACCAGCAGCGGCTCCCCACCGAGCCGCGGTGCCGCCCAGGCCAGAGCCTCGGCCGCCACGTCGTACCCAGCCGCCACGCGCAAGGCATCCACCGCGAAGGCCGGCCCGCCGGCGGCAATGAAGTCGGCCACCTGCGCATTCGTCGCGGCCGAACAGCTGCCGCTGACGACGGCGCGTGCCCCTTCGGCCGGCGGCAGCAGCGACGCCGCCACGCAAGGCGCCAGCCCGTGCAGCGCCGGCATGCCGATGGCCAGCCCCGAACCGGCGACGACCAGCTTCAGCGGCTGCGCCGCCTGCGCCAGCACGTGCAGGTCGGCGTCGTCCACGGCGTCGGCGATGGCCAGCCGGCAGCCTTCGGCGCGCAGGGCGTCGATGCGTTCTCGCACGGCGCCGACCCCGCGCGCCACCGTTCGGTGTTCGACCAGGCCCACCCGCGACCGCCGGCATTGCACCTGCAGCAAGCGCACCAGGTTGGCGTCGGTCATGGGCGTGAGCGGGTGCTGGCGCATGGGGCTGTCGGACAGCAGCTGGTCGCCGACGAACAAATGCCCCTTGAAGACGGTGCGGCCGGCCTCCGGAAAGGCCGGCGTGACGAGCGCGAAGTCGGCGTCCAGTTCGGCCAGCAAGGCCTCGGCCACCGGGCCGATATTGCCTTGCGGTGTGGAGTCGAAGGTGGAGCAGACCTTGAAGAAGATCTGCGGCGCACCCTGGCCGCGCAGCCAGCGCGCGGCGGCCAGCGATTCGGCCACTGCCTGCGCCACCGGCGCGGTGCGCGACTTCAGCGCCACCACCACGGCGTCGACGCCGTCCACCGGCGCGGCCGGTACGCCGATGGTCTGTACCACGCGCATGCCGCCGCGCACCAGGTTGTTGGCCAGGTCGGTGGCGCCGGTGAAATCGTCGGCGATGCAGCCCAGCCGCAGTGCGGTCCCGACAGGGCTGGCAGCGTCTTCGGCTCGATGCCGGGCCGACCCTGGATCGGCACCCCTTTGCCCTGGCTGGCCCACCGTCATCGCCGCATCCCTTCAGTCGGCGCCGCAGACCAGGCGACGCACGGTCTTGCCCTGCACCCAGCCGGCCGTGGCCTGGTCCATGCCGCGGAAATGCGCGGACTGCAGATGGGCCTGGATCGCGGCCTCGTCATCGTACAGCTCGTACAGGAAGAACAGCCCCGCATCGGCCGGGTCGCGGCAGACGTCGAAGCGGCGGCACCCCGGTTCATGCGCAAGCGATGCGCGTGCGTTCTCGGCGATGGCGGCGGCGAAGTCGGCCACGTGCCCGGGGTGGATGCGGAATTCGACGACCAGGGCCAGCATGGGGCGACTCGCTGCGTGCGGATTTCAGAGCGACTGGATGAAGCGAGGCAGCCAGGTCGAGAGTGCCGGGACGTAGGTGATGAGCAGCACCACGGTGAAGGTGGCGGCCATCAGCGGCCACAGGTGGCGCGTGATCTCGCCGATGCCGGCATGGGCCAGCTTGGCGGCGACGAACAGCGTGCCGCCCACCGGGGGCGTGTAGAGCGCAATGGCCAGGTTGGCGGTCATCACCACGCCGACGTGCACCATGTCCATGCCGAAGTGCTTGGCCAGCGGCAGGAACAGCGGGGCGCTCAGCAGCATCGCCGGCAGCGGCTCGATGAAGATGCCCAGCAGCAGCAGGCAGATGTTGAACAGGATCAGGAACATCCATTGCTCGGTGGCCACCAGCTGGATCCACTCCGCCATCTGCACCGCCACCTGCTCGACGGTGATCAGCCAGGCCATCGCGCCGGTGGCGCCGATGACCAGCATCACCGTCGCGCTGGTGGAAAACGCATTCAGCATCAGCTGCGGAATGTGCCGCCAGCTCAGATCCTTGTAATAGAACAAGGACACCGCCAGGCCATAGAACACCGCCACCGCCGCCGATTCGCTGGGCGTGAACTTGCCGCTCCAGATGCCGCCGACGATGATCAGAGGCATCAGCAGTGCCGGCCCGGCGTCCTTGGCGGCAGCCCGGATCTGCGCCGGCGTGGAGCGGTCCTCGCCGTTGTCCACGCCGCTCTTCTTGCCGTGCCACATGCACATCACGATCAGCGCCGCCGCGGTGGCCAGCGCCGGCAGCAGGCCGGCCATCGACAGCGTGCGCATCGACACGCCGGAGATGAAGGCATAGACCAGGAAGGGGATCGACAGCGGCATCAGCAGCGCCACCGTGCCGGCCACCGCCAGCAGCGCGGCGGCGAAGCCGCGTGAATAGCCGCGCGCCACCATGGCCGGGATCACCAGCGAGCCGATGGCCGCGGTGTCGGCGATGGCCGAGCCCGACACGCCGCCGAACAGCGTGCAGCTGATGACGGTGACCACGCCCAGCCCGCCCGGCAGCCAGCCGAAGAGCACACGCGCGAACTCGACGATGCGCCTGCCCACGCCGCCTTGCGCGAGCAGCTCGCCGGCGAAGATGAACAGCGGCACGGCGAGCAGGATGAAGGGCTCGACGCCGCCGATGAAGGACAGGAAGATCGTCTCCAGCGGATGGCCCAGACCCTGCAGCGCGATGATGCCGGTGGTGGTGATGAGGATCGAATACAGCAGCGGCACGCCGGCCAGCGCGATGGCGAAGAAGATGCCGAACAGGGTCAGGGCCAGCATCGACCTACTCGGACTTCGGATAGCGTGCTTCACGCGGCACGCCGCGCGCGATCTGCCACACGTCCCAGGCGACGAACACCGCCATCAGGCTGCAACCCACCGCCATGCCCATGTACTGGAAGGCCATCGGCCATTCGAGCACGGTGAGCTGGTTGCCCCAGTTGGCATTCACCAGCGACCAGCCATAGCGCACCAGCACCAGCAGCATGGCCAGGCAAGCCGACTGCACGGCCAGGTCGGCCCAGCGGCGATGGGCCGGTTCGAGCTTGTCGATGAACTCGGTGATGGTCATGTGCGCGCCGCGCTGCGCCGCACAGGCGCCGCCCAGGAAGGTGACCCACACCATCAGCAATTCACCGAACTCGGTGACCCAGGCCAGGTCCTCGTGGAACAAGTGCAGGCAGACGTTGGTAAACACCATCGTGGCCATCACGGCACCGATGGTGATCACCACCCAGTCCACCGTCCGTCCGACCAGGCGGATGGGCAGCGGTGCCGGCGGCACCGGCTTGAGCATGGGCGTCGCCTGCATGGCTCGGCGCGGCGTTCTACTTGGTGGTCTTGCGGATGGCCTCGGCTTCGGCAAGCACCTTGTCGACGTCGGCACCGTACTTCTCGCGCGCCTTGTCGTAGGCCGGCTTGACCGACTGGCGGAAGGCGGCCATGTCCGGCTTGGCGTTGACCTTGGCACCGCGCGAGGCCATCTCCTTGAGCTGGTTGTCGTCGTTGCCGGCGATCATCTCGCGGCTGAACTTGCCGGCGATCCTGGCCGCTTCGGTCACGGCCTTCTGGTCGGCGGGCGACAGCTTCTGCCAGGTTTTCTCGCTGATGGCCAGCGGGATCGGGCTGTACACGTGGTTGGTCAGCGTGATGTTCGGAGCCACCTCGTAGAACTTGTTCGAGTAGATGGTGTCGATCGGGTTCTCCTGGCCCTGCACCGCGCCCTGCTGGATGGCCAGGAAGACCTCCGGCAGCGGCATGATCTGGATCGTGAAGCCCATCGCTTCCAGCGACCAGCGCATCATCTCGTTCGGGAAGGTGCGCAGCTTCATGCCCTTGGCATCGGCGGGCGAGTTCAGCGCCGTCTTCGTCGTCATGTTGCGGAAGCCCGCCTCCCAGGTCGCCAGGAATCGAAATCCCTTCGCCGGCGCCTTGTCGAACTGCTCCTGCAGCCACTTGCTCTCGTCGTAGAAGCGCCAGCCCTGTTTGTAGCCTTCGACGATGAAGGGCAGCATCGTCAGGTTCAGGCTCGGCACGTGCGGTGCGTACGAGCCGGTCGACGACACCGTGAAGTCGATGCCGCCGAGCGCCAGCTGCTCGATGTTCTTCGGGTCGTTGCCGAGCTGGCTGCAGCAGTAGATCTGCACCTTGTAGCGACCTGCGGTCAACTCTTCGACCTTCTTCGCGAACACCACCGCCGCGGCCTGGCGGGCGCCGGCCTGCTGGTCGGTATGGCTGAACTTGAGCACCGTCTGCGCGGCGGCCGGCAGCGCAAGTGCAGCCGCGAGGGCGATGCCGGTCAGGCCCAGAGTCTTCTTCATCACGGTCTCCTTCAGGGGTGGTGGGGGTCGAAGCCGGCCATCGGCACCCTGCGGCCGCTGGCATGCGAGTGGTAGACGGCCGCCTGCACGTGCAGGTTGGTCAGGTAGTCGCGAGCAACGTTCTCCAGCGGCGTGCCCTGGCGCAGGTGCGCCAGCACATGGGCCTGCAGCGCGGTGCTGGCGCCGCCGAAGGCGCCGCGCCCGGCCCCGTCGTCGTAGACGTGGGGTGCTTCGACGCCGCCATGCGGCATCCACCACAGGCGGGCCTCGCCGTCCAGGCGCATCACGCCGCGTTCGCCTTCGAGCCACATCTCGCCCATCGTGCGGCGCAGGTGGGTGGCCGGGTGCCCGTTGAGCCGGTTGCCGTCGAACAGCCCGGTGCGCGCATCGTCGAACTCGAAGATCAGCAGCCCCGAGTCTTCGCCGGCGATCACCGGGTTCAGCCGGCGCAGCCGCGCAGTCACGGCACGCACCTCGCCCATCAGGAAGCGGAAGGTGTCGATGAAGTGCACCGCGGTCTCGCGCACCAGGAACTCGGGCATCTGCTGGAAGTACGGCTGGCGGTCCAGGTAGGCCTGCGGCCCCTGGCCGTCGCCGGGGCGCAGGCGGAAGACGATGCCGTGCACGCGGCCGAAAACGCCGTCGTCGATGCAACGGCGCAGTTCACGGAACCAGGGCGCGAAGCGGAAGTTTTCGTGCACGACCAGCGGCACGCCGGCGGATTCGGCCAGCGCGGTCATGCCCTCGGCCTGCGCCAGGTCGATGCCGAACGGCTTCTGGCAGATGGTGGGAATGCCGCGCTCGATGGCCGCGCGCACGGCCGGCTCCTGCGCCACGGGCGGCAGGCATACATCGACCAGTGTCGGCCGTTCGGCGTCGAGCATGTGTGCAACGTCGCCGTAGCAGCGCGACACGCCGTAGCGCTGCGCCAGCACCGAAGCGTTTTCCACGCGACGGTTGCCGATGGCCACCAGCGGTGCGCCGGCATCGCGCCAGCCTTCGACCTGGAACTGCGACCAGTAGCCGGCGCCGACCATGACGATGCGCTCATCCATGTCACAGGCCCTCGATGACCGCACGCACGATGTCGGCAGTGCTGCTGGCGCCGCCGAACTCGCGCGGCCGCACCACCCCTTGGGCAAAGGCCGCAGCCAGCGATGCCTCGATGGCGCGCGCGCCGTCGGCCAGCGCGCTGTCGCCGTGGCGGTCGGCCAGCCAGGCGAGCATCATCGCGGCCGACAGGATCGTGGCGGTGGGATTGGCGATGCCTTGGCCCACGATGTCGGGCGCGGTGCCGTGCGCCGGCTGGAACAGCGCGTGGTCGTCGCCGATGTCGGCCGATGGCGCCATGCCCATGCCACCGGCCAGCGCGGCGATCAGGTCCGAGAGGATGTCGCCGAACATGTTCTCGGTGACCAGCACGTCGTAGGCCCAGGGCTTCATCACCAGGTTCAGCGCCATGGCATCGACATACGCATGCTCCACCGCCACGTCGGGGAAGGCCTGGGCGCGCTCGTCGAACACCTGGCGCCAGAAGGCCATCGAGGTGAAGACGTTGGCCTTGTCCACATTCGTTACGCGCCCGGGCAAGCCCCGCGCCTTGCGCTGGCGTGCCAGGCGCAGCGCGAAGTCGCACACGCGCGCGGTACCGCGGCGCGTGATCTTCATCGTGTC
The DNA here is from genome assembly GCA_016709385.1 of Candidatus Rubrivivax defluviihabitans. GTDB lineage: Bacteria > Pseudomonadota > Gammaproteobacteria > Burkholderiales > Burkholderiaceae_C > Rubrivivax > Rubrivivax defluviihabitans. The sequence continues at coordinate 46,716 of JADJMW010000023.1, read as the reverse complement.
GTAGGCCGCCTGCGCGTCGCCAACACCCTCGATGCGGCCACGGCCGCGGGCGTGGAACAGGCCCTCGGTGCTTTCGCGCACCAGCACCAGGTCGATCTGCGCGGCGCGCGGGTCGGCCAGTGGGCCGGGCAGCCCGGCAAAGCTGCGGATCGGCCGCACGCCCGCATACAGGTCGAGCTCGAAGCGCAGGTCGAGCTGTGGAATGATCTCGGTGCCGTCCTTGGCGCGCACATGCGGCAGGCCCATCGCGCCGAACAGGACCGCATCGGCCTGGCGGCAGGCCGCGAGCGTGGCCTCCGGCAGCGCCACGCCGCTGTCCAGGTAGTGCTGTGCGCCCGCGGGATGGTCGGTGGTATCGAAGCGCCGGCCGATGCGCGGCGCGACGGCGTGCAGCACCTGCAGCGTCGCGGCCGTGACTTCGCGGCCGATGCCGTCACCCGGCAGCACCGCGATGGCGTAGGAGGTCTTGCTCATGGTGCCCTTACATCTGCGCCAGCTTGAAGTGTTCGAAGATCGTCACCAACTCCCGGTTGGCGCGTTCGCGGTGCGCTCGCGTGACGCGCGCGGCCCCCTCGGGATCGCCGGCGCGCAGCCGTTCCACCATCAGCATGTGTTCCTGGGTCGAGCTCACCGGCTTGGGCCGCAGGCGCAGGGTGAACATGCGTGCGCGGTGCGCGCGGTCCCAGTAGTTCAGCACCGTGGCCTGCAGCTGGCGGTTGCCGGCCAGATCGACCAGGTGCGCGTGGAAGCGCTCGTCGGCCGCGGCCCAGGCGCCCAGGTCGTCGGCCTTCAGCGCTTTGTCCATGGCCTTGGTGTCGGCGACCAGCGGCTCCAGTTCCTTGTCCGAGGGCAAGCGCCGCGCCAGCAGTTCGGCCGCCATGCATTCGAGCGCGGTGAGGATCTGGTAGATCTCGCGCATGTCGTTCGGCGACACCGGCAGCACGCGCATGCCGTGGCGCGGGATCACCTCGACCAGGCCTTCGCCCTGCAGGCGCAGCAGCGCTTCGCGCACCGGCGTGCGGCTCATGCCCAGCGCCAGCGCCACTTCCTGCTCGAGCGCGCGGTGACCGGGCGGCCAGGCGTTGTCGAGGATGCGGCGGCGAATCTGCTCGTAGGCTTCATCCACCAACGAGGTCGGCGCGGCGCGCTTCGGTGCGTTCATGGGTAGCGCCAGTGCGTGGGTGCGACGCCGGCCACCGGCAGTCGCAGCGTCGCCAGGCGCTCGCCGAGCAGGCAGCCGAGCACGGCGGTGCGGCGGTCGGGCCCGGCGAAGGCGATGCTGGAGATGTTGCGCAGGCTGCGGCTGGGTGCGCCGTCGAGGTGCGGGCGGCCCATCGTGCCGGCTTCGAAGGCCGCCTCGACCCAGGCCAGGTGCGTGGCATCGGCCTCTTCGAGCCAGGTGGTGGGCGTGCCGTCGGGTGCGATGCGGATCAGCCGGTTGCTGACGATGCTCACGACCCAGGCTTGGCCCTCTTCGTCGAAGGCCAGACCGTCCGGGAAGGTGCCCGGGCCGAATTCGGTGATCACTTGCTTGGTGCCGAGTGAGCCGTCGTCATGCAGCGCAAAGCGCGACAGCCGGCGTGCGAAGGTCTCGTTGACGTACAGCCAACGCCCGGACGGATGGACCGCGACTTCGTTCGTGTAGCCCAGACCATCGGCGACGATGGCTGCGCCTCGCGCATCCACGCGCACGATGAAGCCGTCGTTACAGCTGCGCCGGTAGCCCAGCGCGCGCGGCTTCAGCCGGGTGCTGACCGTCACCCAGAAACGGCCGGCAGTGTCCTCGACCACGAAGTTGGTCGGCGGCAGATCGACGCCGTCCGCCTGCAGCAGCCACGGCCTGACCTGCCCGTCGCGCTGCAGCCGGAACACACCACCCTCGTCGTTGCCCAGGTGTGCCAGCAGGAAGCCACCGTCGCGCAGCAAGGCGATGCCGTTGGGCTTGAGCGCCGAGCCGTCGGGCGCGGCGCCTGCGTACAGCGCCTGCGTGCCGTCAGGCCGCAGATGCGCCACGCCGCCGCGCCAGTCGGCCGTGTAGATGTCGCCGGCCAGGGTGGTGAGCACACATTCGGGTCGGACCAGCCCGCTGCCGATGAAGCCCACGCCGGCCAGGGCGGCGACGGGACCGGCCGGTGCTGCCACGGCGCTGGTTGCAGCGTCAACGCCTGCGGGCTGTGCATTCATCAACGCGTTCATTAATGCATACGTTAATGCGCGCGTCGAAATTCGAGATCAGGTCAAACCCTCATGTGAGTCCCCTCTTAGCCGGTGCGAAGGCGCCACGCGACGGTGGCGGCGGCACCGGCGTGCTCCGCTTCAGCCGTCGGAGCGGCCCGAGAATTCGCTTTCGTGCATCCACGCGGCGTGGCGCGGCGCGCGCCTGGTGCGCGCCCACTCGTCGAGCATGTCCCACTTCACCGCGTCCAGTTTGGCCTGCATTTCCGGCGTGGCGGTATCGGCGACCAGTTCCAGCCGGTGGCCGTTGGGGTCGAAGAAGTAGATCGACTTGAAGATGGTGTGCTCGGTGGGGCCCACCACGTCGATGCCGCTGGCCTGCAGCCGCGCCCGGGCCGCTTCCAGCGTGGCCAGGCTGTCGACCTTGAAGGCGATGTGCTGCACCCATTCAGGCGTATTCGGGTCGCGTCCCATCGGCGGCGAGTTGGGAATCTCGAAGAAGGCCAGCACGTTGCCGCCGCCAGCGTCCAGGAAGACGTGCATGTAGGGGTCGGGTGCATGCGTGCTGGGCACCTGGTCCTCGGCGATGGCGAGCACGAAATCCATGCCCAGGTGCTGCTGGTACCAGAGCACGGTTTCGCGGGCGTCGCGGCAGCGGTAGGCCACGTGGTGGATGCGCTGGATGAGCATGATGGGTCTCCGTGATTGGCTTGCCGGGCGGCAGGCGATGGTCGGCGCGGGCGCCCGGCGGCGCATTGACCGGGGTCAATTCGATCCGGCCTGCCCGCCGTTTGCGCCAGCGCAAGGAGCCGGCGGGTTGCGTTGTCTAGATTGCATGGGTCCATGGGCCGGCCCGCGACGGGGAGGAAGTGGCCCGTAGAAGGAGATGTACACCATGTTCAAGCACCTTCTCGTTCCGATCGACGGCAGCGACCTGACCGATCGCGCCATGACCGCCAGTCTGGAATTCGCGCGCCAGCTCGGCGCCAGCGTCACCGGCTTCGTGGCCGAGCCGGTGGCCGCGCCGCCCACGCCGGGGCGGCCGCCGTCGCTGATCCGCCAGGAAACGCTGGAGCACGACGCCATGACTGCCGCGCATGCCAGCAGCCTGCTGGAGCGCTTTGCCGGCCTTGCGAAGGAGGCCGGCGTGCCCTTCACCGGCCACCACGCCCAGGTGCCACGCGTGGACAAGGCCATCGTCGCCGCGGCCGAGTCGCAGGGCTGCGACATGATCGTGATGGTCACCCACGGCCGCGGCGCCTTCGGCGAATTCCTGTTCGGGTCGCAGACCAAGGCGGTGCTGGCGGGCAGTTCGCTGCCGCTGCTGGTGCTGCACTGACCGCAGCGCCCTGGCTCCCTGGCCCCTGCGTCGCCCCTGCGCGACCGGCGGCGGTGGGGCCGGCGCGGGTTGGTGCGAAGATCGGGTTCGCGCCGCGGCCTTGCCGCCGCCCGGCTTGGCCATCCATCCCATTTTTCTCGAGGAACCCACCATGTACGGATTCAACACCCGTCTCGACACCAGCTTCGACACCGCCTTGCAGCAGGTCACCGAGGCGCTGAAAGCCGAAGGCTTCGGCATCCTGACCGAGATCGACGTGCAGGCCACCATGAAGGCCAAGCTCGGCGCCGAACTGCGGCCCTACCGCATCCTGGGCGCCTGCAACCCGCCGCTGGCGCTGAAGGCGATCACGGCCGAACCCGACATCGGCCTGCTGCTGCCGTGCAACGTGGTGGTGCGGCAGGAGGAAGACGGCCACATCGACGTGGGCTTCCTGGACCCGCACGTGATGTCGCAGCTGACGACCATGCCGCAGGTGCACGAGGTGGCGGCCGACGCCCGCGCGCGGCTGCTGCGCGTGCGCGACCGGCTGCAGGCCTGACCAGGGCTGCCCCCATCGACCGCTTGCAGCCCGGATCCAGCGCGACAGCCACCCGGGCTGAGGAATGACAACGTGACACTGCCGACCACCCCCGAACGTTCGCCCGCCGCCACCCCCAACCGGACGGCCGGCATGCCGCCCCAAGCCATCAGCGCCGAGGTGCTGAAGGAAAAGTACGCCAAGGGCGACGAATCCACGCCGCTGGAAGTGCATCGCCGCGTGGCGCGAGCGCTCGCCGAGGCCGAGGCGCCCGAGCAGCGCACGCCTTGGGAAGAACGCTTCCTGCAGGCGCTGGAACAGGGCTTCATTCCCGCCGGCCGCATCCAGTCGGCGGCCGGCACCGGGCTGGCAGCCACACTCATCAACTGCTTCGTGCAGCCGGTGGGCGACAGCATCACGCAGCTGGAGGACGGCCACCCCGGCATCTATACCGCGCTGGCCGAATCCGCCGAGACCATGCGCCGCGGCGGCGGCGTGGGCTACGACTTCAGCCGCATCCGCCCGCGTGGGGCCTGGGTCGGCGCCACGCAGAGCTCGGCCTCGGGGCCGGTGAGCTACATGCGCGTCTTCGACCGTTCCTGCGAGACCGTGGAATCGGCCGGCGCGCGCCGCGGCGCACAGATGGCGGTGCTGCGCTGCGACCACCCCGACATCGAGGAATTCATCCACGCCAAGGACGGCGGCGACCTGAAGAATTTCAACATCTCGGTCGGCGTCACCGACGCCTTCATGCAGGCCGTGCGCGACGGCGGCGACGTGGAACTGGTGCACCGCGCCGAGCCCGGCCCGGCGCAGAAGGAAGCCGGCGCCTGGCAGCGCCCGGGCGCCGAAGGCCATGAAGGCGTCTGGGTCTACCGCAAGCTGCCGGCGCGCGAACTGTGGACGCAGATCATGCGCTGCACCTACGACCACGCCGAGCCCGGCGTGCTGTTCCTGGACACCATCAACCGCGACAACAACCTGGCCTATTGCGAGACGATCGCGGCGACGAACCCGTGCGTCACCGCCGATACCCGCCTGGCGACGCAGCATGGGCTGGTGCCTATCGGGGAGCTTCATGCGGCGGGAGTGCCGCTGCAGGTCACGGTTGACCAGCGCACGCTCGGTACGGGCACGCGGGGCACTGAGATACGGCCGGCCGTACCCGCTTTCCTGACGGCACGCGAAGCCGAGGTCTTTCGCGTCGGCACCCGCGAGGGCTACGAGATCAAGGCCACGGCCTGGCACGAGTTCTATACCGCGCGCGGCAAGCTTCGCCTGAGCGAATTGCGCGCGGGCGACGAACTGTGGGTGCAGTCCGGCAAGGGGCAGTTCGGCCAGCAGGGCAGCGGCGTGCTCGGCACCTTGCTGGGGCTGCTGGCCGGCGACGGCCACTTCACCCACCGGGGCAAGGGTCGGGAAGTGGCCGTGCTTTCGCTGTGGAACGAAGAGCGCGCTCTTGCAGGCTGGGTGGCCGACGCGGTCAACGCCTTGACCGCGGGACTGTCGGCGACGGTGCGCGAGCATCACGTGCACCCCGTTGCCGTGCCGTCGCGCAGCATGGTCTTCGTTCGTTCGGTACTGCTGGCGCGTGCGCTCCAGGCCTACGGCGTCACGCGCGAGACGAAGTTGAAGGTGCCCGAAGTCGTCTGGCGCGGCAACGAGGATTGTGTTCGCGGCTATCTGCAGGGTCTGTTCCAGACCGACGGCACGGTCAACGTCTCCGGTCTCAGCCAGACCTGCTCGATACGCCTGAGCTCGGTCCACCGCCCCCTGCTCGCCGAGGTGCAGATGCTGCTGGCCAACTTCGGCGTCTTCTGCCGGCTTCACCGACGCCGAAGCGGCGGCGCAAAGCGCTTGCCCGATGGCCACGGCGAGCGGCGCGACTACCTTTGCCAGCCACTTCACGAACTGATCATCGACGGCGAGTCGCGCGAGGTCTTCATGCGCGAGGTTGGTTTCCTGTTGCCTGCCAAGCGCGAGAAATACGAGAACTGGGTGTCTGGAAAGCGTTTGCTCAAGTCGCAGCGATTCAGCGCACGAATCGCCACCATCGAACCCGCCGGCCGTCATCCGGTCTATGACACGACCCAACCCGACCAGCACAGCGTCGTCTTCAATGGCCTGGTCACCGGGCAATGCGCTGAACAACCCTTGCCGCCCTACGGCTGCTGCTGCCTGGGTTCGATCGACCTCACGCGCTTCGTGCGGCGGCCTTTCGAGCCCGACGCGTCCTTCGACGAAGCCGGCTTCGCGGCGCTGGTGCGCACGGCCGTGCGCATGCTGGACAACGTGCTCGACGTCACGCTGTGGCCGCTGCCGCAGCAGCAGGCCGAGGCGGCGGCCAAGCGGCGCGTGGGCCTGGGCTTCACCGGGCTGGGCGACGCGCTGGTGATGCTGGGCCAGCGCTACGACAGCGAGCCGGCCCGCGCCACGGCGCGCCGGATTTCGACGCTGATGCGCGACACCGCCTACGACGCCTCGGTGGACCTGGCGCGCGAGCGCGGCGCCTTCCCGCTCTTCAACGCCGACCTGTACCTGAGCGGCAGCACCTTCGCGTCGCGCCTGCCGCAGCCGCTGAAGGACCGCATCCGCGCCCACGGGCTGCGCAATTCGCACCTGCTGTCGATCGCGCCCACCGGCACCATCAGCCTGGCCTTTGCCGACAACGCCAGCAACGGCATCGAACCCGCCTTCAGCTGGACCTACACGCGCAAGAAGCGCCTGCCCGACGGCGGCTTTGCCGAGCACGCGGTGCAGGACCACGCCTGGCGCCTGTTCAAGCACTTGTTGGGCGATGACGCGCCGCTGACGTCGGCCTTCGTGACGGCACTGGAGATGAGTGCGCAGGCCCACGCCGAGATGGTGGCCGCGGTGGCGCCGTTCATCGACACCGCGATCAGCAAGACCGTCAACGTGCCGGCCGACTATCCCTATGCCGAATTCGAGGACCTGTACCACCAGGCCTGGTCGCTGGGCCTGAAGGGGCTGGCCACCTACCGGCCCAACGCCGTGGTCGGCAGCGTGCTCAGCACCACGCCGCAGCCGCCCGCGCCGCTGAAGCTGCCGAACGAATCCGCCGCCAACCGCCGGCTGGCGCTGGAGCGCCTGCCGGCCCCGGTGCTGGCTTCGCTGCGCTGGCCGGGCCGGCCCGAACTGCCGGGCGGCAACGCGGCCTGGACCTTCATGGTGCAGCACCCCTTCGGCGACTTCGCGCTCTTCGTCGGCGAGGTGCCGCGCGAGGACGGTCCGCCCGGCACGGCCGGCATGCGCGCCTTCGAGGCCTGGGTCAACGGCGCCGAGCAGCCGCGCGGCCTGGGCGCCTTGGCCAAGACGTTGTCGATGGACATGCGCAGCGACGACGCGGCCTGGCTGCAGTTGAAGCTGAACACGCTGGCCACGGTGGCCGAGGAACGGCCTTTCGAGATGCCCTTCCCGCCGCATGGCGAGCGGCGCCTTTTCCCCGGCGTGGTGGCGGCCACCGCGGCGCTGATCCGCTGGCGCTGCGAACAGATCGGTACCCTGCCGCCGCGGCCTGGCGCGGCCGCGCCCATGGTCGACGCGCTGATCAGCCGCGACGAGCCGCACACCGACACCTCGGGCACGCTGGCCTGGGCGGTGGACGTGGACAACCCGGCCACCGGCGAGGCCTTCACCGTCACGCTGAAGGAGGTCACCCTGCCCGGGCCCGAAGGCACCAGCGTCACGCGGCCCTGCGCGATGGCGCTGTCGGGCAACTACCCGCGGGCGCTGGACGGACTGGCGCGGCTGCTGTCGCTGGACATGCGCGTCATCGACCCGGCGTGGATCGGCATGAAGCTGCGCAAACTGCTGAACTACGCGGAGCCGCTGGGGCACTTCATGGCCTTCGTGCCCGGCCTGCCGCCCGGGCAGCAGCGCCAGCAGACCTGGCCTTCGACGGTGGCCTACCTGGCACGGCTCATCATCCACCGCTACGCCATGCTGGGCGTGCTCGACGAGCGCGGTTTTCCGCTGCGCGAGATGGGTGTGCTGGAGGCGCCTCGCAACGGCGAAGCGCCGGCGCTGCTGGCCGGCAAGCCGTGCCCGGAATGCGGCAACGCCAGCGTCATCCACAAGGACGGCTGCGACTTCTGCACCGCCTGCGGCTACGTGGGGCAGTGCGGCTGAAGGGGCAGCCGGTCGTGCCTGCAGGTGCGGGAGGCCGACGCCAGCTCAAGTCCCTTCTGGCATCTGCCGGATGCGCTCGTTCGACTCGATCCCGGGTACTGCGGTCTTTCGGGCTCTGCAGCAGACCTTGAACCGAGCGTTCCAGCAACCTGGGGCGACCATCGACTTCGAAACCCGTGCCATCCGAAGCGCGGGAAACTGCCGTTGATGGCTGTCGCTGACCGGCACACTCAGGTCCGCGATCGTCGTGTCTTCGGTCTCACCAGAGCGATGCGAGACGACCGATGCAAAGCCGGCCTGGTCTGCCATCGTGATGGCGGCCAGCGTCTCGGTCAGCGTCCCGATCTGGTTCGGCTTGATCAGAATCGCGTTGGCTGCACTTCGCGTGATGCCCTGCTGGAGGATTTCGGTGTTGGTGACGAACAGGTCGTCGCCTACAAGCTGCACCCTCTTGCCCAATCGGGCGGTGATCAGTTCCCAGCCGTCCCAGTCGCTTTCGGCCATGCCGTCCTCGATGGTGACGATCGGGTAGGTGTCCACCCAGCGCGCTAGGTGGTCGACGAACTGTGCCGAGTCAAAGCGCTTGCCTTCTGAGGCCAGTTCGTAGACGCCATCCCTGCAGAACTCGGAACTGGCCGTCCAGGCCAAGGGCGATATCTTGACCTGCCTTGAATCCGGCTTGGGCAATCGCCACGAGGATGATCTCGATCGCCGCTTCGTTGGACGGGAGATCCGGGGCGAATCCGCCTTCGTCGCCGACGGCCGTCGACAAGCTGCGCTTCTTGAGCAGGCTCTTCAGCGAATGGAAGACCTCGACACCCCAGCGCATCGCCTCGGAGAATCGTGGCGCGCCGACCGGCAAAATCATGAACTCCTGCATATCGACGTTATTGTCGGCGTGGGCGCCCCCATTGATGATGTTCATCATGGGCAACGGCAAGCGGGCGCTGCGGTCGCCGCCGAGATGCCGAAACAGTGGCAAGCCGGCCGAAGCTGCAGTTGCCTTCGCGAGCGCCAGCGACACCGCCAGGATCGCGTTCGCGCCCAATCGCGCCTTGGTCGGCGTGCCGTCTAGGTCGATCATCAGGCGGTCGGCGGCGGCCTGACTCGCTGCATCAGCGCCGAGCAATGCCGCGCTCAGTTCGCCGTTCACATGCGCGACGGCCCGGGTCACTCCCTTGCCAAGGTAGCGGCGCAGGTCGCCGTCGCGCAACTCGAGCGCCTCGCGGGTGCCGGTCGATGCGCCGGACGGAGAAGCCGCAAAGCCCTGGGCTCCGTCCGACAACACGACTTCGGCCGCGACGGTGGGGTTGCCGCGCGAATCGAGGATCTCGAAGCCGCGGACCTGTTGGATGGTCGCCATGGTGTTCTCAGTGGATCTGCGTGATGCGCAGCAGGTTGGTGGAGCCGGGCGTGCCGAAAGGCAGGCCGGCGGCGATGACGATGGTCTGGCCTGGCTGCGCCAGCTGAAGCAACTTGGCGGTCGCGACGGCACGCTCGGTCATGTCGTCGACGTCGGACACGTCGTCGCACAGGACCGGGTTGACGCCCCAGACCAGCGCCAGGCGGCGCGCTGTCTCGTGCTTGGGCGTCATGCCGATGATGGGCGCGCGAGGTCGCTCGCGTGCCATGCGCAGGGCAGACGATCCAGAGCTTGTGTAGGCCACCATCGCTGCCACATCGAGCAGCCCGGCGACGGATCGCGCGGCCCAGCCGATGGCGTCGGGCGTGTTGGAAGCTGGCTGTGTATGCGACGCGTCGATCGCGTCGCGGTAGTGCGGGTCGGCTTCGGTCTGCGCGATGATGCGGTCCATCATTGCCACGGCCTCGACCGGGAACTTGCCTGACGCCGACTCTGCTGACAGCATGACCGCATCGGCGCCGTCGTAGATCGCGGTGGCCACGTCCGACGCTTCGGCACGGGTGGGCACCGGAGCACTGACCATCGACTCCAGCATCTGCGTGGCGACGATCACCGGTTTGCCGAGCCTGCGGCATTCGCGAACGATGCGCTTCTGGATTGCTGGCACCTGCTCGGCCGGCATCTCGACACCCAGGTCGCCGCGCGCCACCATCACCGCATCGGTCACCGCCAGGATCTCGTCCAGGCATTCGATGGCCGCCGGCTTCTCCAACTTGGCGAGGATGCCAGCGCGCCCCTGGATGATGGTCTGGGCCTCGACGATGTCGGCGGCGCGCTGCACGAACGACAGCGCGACCCAGTCGACGCCCAGCGTCAGGCCAAAGGCCAGGTCGGCTCGGTCCTTGACCGTCATCGCGGACAGCGGCAACACGACACCAGGCACGTTTACGCCTTTGCGGTCGGACAGCATGCCGCCATTGATGACCGTCGTATCAGCGAAGTCCTTGCCTGACTTCTCCACCCTCAGGCGCAATCGACCGTCGTCCAGCAGCAGTTCGATGCCGGGCTCGATCGCGGCGAATATCTCCGGGTGCGGCAGCGGGGCGCGCGTCGCATCGCCCGGGCGGTCCTGATCAAGATCGAGCCGGAATGGCGCACCGTCCAAGAGCCTCACCGGGCCGCCCGCGAAGGTGCCCACGCGCAGCTTCGGGCCCTGGAGATCGAGCAGCACGCCGATCGGGCGGCCGACATCGGCCTCGACGGCGCGGATCAGCTCGAGGCGCTGCTGGTGGTCCGCGTGGGTGCCATGGCTGAAGTTCAGGCGGAACACATCGGCACCCGCACGCACGAGGGCCTCGATGGTGCGGCGGTCCGCGCTGGCAGGGCCTAGCGTGGCGACGATCTTGGCATTGCTGGCGCGCGGCATTAAGGGGGTTCCTCCGTTGTCTTCGTGGCGGCGGACATCGATCACGATGGCCCTGAAGTCGTTCACATTGGTCAGGGTAGGCCCGGTGACCACCGAGTCGCCGAGCGTCTCGAAAAATCCATGGCCATCGTTGTCGTCCAGGCGCTCGCGCGGATTCAGGCCTCGCGCCCAGGCTCGGGCCAGCGTGTCGGGCGTCAGCACGGCGCCGGCGATCTCTTCCTGGCCATCGACGCCGTCGGTGTCACCGGACAGGGCGTGAATGCCCGGCTCGCCGTCGAGTGCGATGCCCAGGGCGAGCAGGAACTCGACGTTGCGGCCGCCCCGCCCCTGGCCTTGCAGAGTGACGGTGGTCTCGCCACCGGACAGCAGCACGCAGGGAGGCTTAAACGGCTGGCCGCGGCGCGCGACCTGGAGGGCGATGCCGGCCAACGTCTTGGCGACGTCCCGCGCTTCGCCCTCGATGGCGTCGCCGAGGATGAACGGCGTCAGCCCGGCATCCTGTGCGACCTTGGCTGCGGCTTCGAGCGCCATTTGCGGTGTGGCAACGAGGCGTGTCTCGATGGGTGGCAGGCGCGCATCGCCAGGCTTGTGCGTCTCGCCATCGCCACGCTCCAGCCAGGCGCGCGCGACGGGCGGGACGTCTATGCCGTAGCGCCGAAGGATGTCCAGGGCATCGGCGCAGGTGGTGGGGTCGGGCACCGTGGGGCCGGACGCGATGTCGATGGGGTCGTCGCCGGGTACGTCGGACAGCAGCAGGTTCAGCACCCGGGCCGGGTGGCAGGCCGCCGCCAGGCGGCCGCCCTTGATCGACGACAGGTGCCTGCGCACGCAGTTCATCTCGGTGATGCTCGCGCCGCTGGCGAGCAGTGCCTTGTTCAAGACCTGCTTGTCGGCCAGGGTGAGGCCGGGCATCGGCAGAGCCAGCAGTGACGAGCCACCGCCCGAAATGAGGCAGAGTACGAGGTCGTCCGCGGTCAGTCCTTGCACCAGCGACAGCAGGCGCCTTGCAGCGGCTTCGCCGGCTGCGTCGGGGACCGGGTGGGCCGCTTCAATGATCTCGATGCGCTCGCATGGCACGGCATAGCCGTAACGCGTGACCACCAGGCCTGACAGCGGGCCTGGCCAGTGGGTTTCCACCGCGCGCGCCATGGCTGCGGACGCCTTGCCGGCGCCGATCACCAGCAGCCGGCCCTTCGGGGCTTCAGGCAACTGGTGCGGCAGGCACAGCGCCGGCTGTGCCGCCGCTATGGCGGCCTCGAACATCGCCGTCAGCAGGCCAGGGCGATCGTCTGCGTTCATCGCCGGGCGCGCTCAGAACAGCAGACCCAGCGGCATCCGCAGGTTCAGCACATAGGTCATCAACAGATGGAAGGCTCCTACGATGACCACCGCACTGACCGCGTACACGGCCATGACCCGGAGCGTGAGGCGCTCGAACGACGCGATGGCGATCATGACCAGGAAGGCCGCGAGACTGGTCACGAAGAAGCCCAGCAACGGCATCAGCATGGCCCACACGACCAGCGCGACGACGATGGCAGTACGCCTGGCGGTCGAAGGCTTGCCCTCGGCACTGACATCGACGCTGCGTGGCGCCGCCGGGCGGCCGATCTGGAAGACGATCAGGAGAGTCGACAACAACACCAGCGCCACTGCCAGGGCCCCGGGGAAGACCGAACCCATCGCGGACATATCCTTCGTCTGCATGTAGGCCAACACGCCAACGACCAGGAACACCACACCGAAAACGATGGCTGGCATGTCGCGGTACGGGCGCTGAGTGGATGGCGCAGCTTCCACGACCATGTCGGTGCGCTCCACCGCGGCCTGCTTCAGCCGGCGCTTGCGGAGTGTGGCGATCAGGGGATAGAAGAGCGTCAACAGCGCGAACCCAATGATGGCCATGCTGATCGGCCGGCCGAAGAACATCGCAGCCATGCCGCCGGTGGCGTTGCCGATCATGTAGGTCTGCACGAAGCCTTGTTCTGCGATCTGCCCCAGCACCAGGCCCAGGACGATGGGCGACGGCGCGAAGCCGTAGCGTTGCAGCACCCAGGCCGCGATGCCGAGCAACACCATCATCTGCGTGTCGCCAGCGTTGCTGTGGATCGCGAAGCTGCCCAGCACGGTCAGGAACGCCACGGTCGGCACCAGCAGCGACTTCGGGATGTGGACGATCGACTTGTAGGCGTAGCGCCCCATCACCAGTCCCACCGGCAGCATCAGCACGGTGGCGATCAGCAGTCCGAACATGAACGTGTAGACGACGTTGCCCTGGTCGTTGAACAGGCTGGGGCCGATCTTGATGCCCTGCACCAGCAATGCGCCCAGGATGATTGCGTCCGGTGGCGTGCCGGGGATGCCCAGCACCAGTGTCGGGATGAATCCGCCGCCCACGGTGGCGTTGTTCGAGGCCTCGGTGGCAATCACACCGTCGGGCTCGCCGGTCCCGAAGCGCTCGGGATGCTTCGACGAGCGCCTGGCCTCCGAATATGAGATCAGGCCGGCGATGGAGCCCCCTGCGCCAGGCAGGATGCCCACGACCGTGCCGATGAGCGAGCTGCGGATCATGTTGAGCTTGCTGCCAAGGGCAATGCGCAGCGCGTCGCCCATGCGGTAGCCGCGGTCGTCTTGCAGGACAGTGAGGTGCGGCGCCTTGTTCGCCACCAGGTCGATGACGACCGGGATGCAGAACAGGCCGATGAGCGCGGAGGTCACGTCGATACCACCCAGCAGCATCTGGGTGTTCATCGTGTAGCGAACATCGCCACCGACCACGGCCACGCCGATGGTCGAAAGCAGCAGGCCCAGGCAGCCGCCGATCAGGCCCTTGACGGTGTTGCCCACCGACAGTGCCGAGATCAGGGTCAGCCCGAAGATGGCCATCCAGAAGTACTCGGTGGGTCCAAACGACAGCGCCACGTCCGCCAGCGGGGGTGCCAGCAGCAGCAGGGTCACCGCACCGACGAGGCCGCCGATCACGGAGGCCAGCGTGGCCAGGGTGACCGCCAGGCCGCCGTCGCCGCGCTTGGCCATGGGATAGCCGTCGAACGTCGTCGCGATCGAGGACGGCGTGCCGGGGGTATTGACCAGGATGGCGGCAAAGGCGCCGCCGTAGATGGCCCCGGTGTAGATAGCGCCCAGCGCGATCAGCCCGGATGCCGGCGACATGGTGAAGGTGAACGGAACCAGGATGGCCACAGCCATGGTGGCGGACAGGCCCGGAAGGGCCCCGATGAGCGTGCCCAACGCCACCCCAACCAGTGCGAGCACCAAGTTGAGGGGCGTCAGGGCATCAAGCAGGTATTGCAGGATGTCCATGGTCGTGACCTGCCCGAATCACTGCTTCTTGATGCCGAGCTTCACGGCCAGTGCAGCGTACTCCTTCTTCTTCTCGGCCATGAACGTGGGCATGTCCTTGTTGCCGATGTCGGTCAGGACGAACCCGCCGTCCTCCATCTTTTTCTTGAAGCCGGGCTCGGCATTGATGGCGCTGATGATGTCGGACAGCTTCTGGCGGACGTCCTGGGGCGTCGACTTCGGCACAGACAGACCCCGATAGGCGCCGCCCACCAGCTCGAAGCCCAGTTCGCGGAAGGTCGGCACGTCCGGGAACGCGGGCATGCGCTTCTCTGCGGCCACGGCCAGCATTCGCATCTTGTCGGCATGGGCGATGCCCGACGGCGCGTAGTTGAAGCCGGCCACGGTCTGCTTGCCCAGGATGGCGGTGACGGCCGGGCCGGTGCCGCTGAACGGGATGTAGGTGGTCTTGATGCCGGCCAGCTCGTCGAATCGCACCTGCGCCAGGTTGTTCGACGAGTTGGAGCCCGAGCCGCTCATCGTGACCATGCCCGGGTTCTTCTTTGCGTAGTCGATCAGGTCCTTCAGCGTCTTGAAGGGACTGTCCTTGACGACAAAGATCGCGTCGGGCGTGTAATGGAAGTAATTGATGGGCGTCAGGTCATCCGTCTGGTAGCCCACCTCCTTCTGCAGCGGCTGCAGCACGGTGTGCGGAAGGTTGATGCCCATCATTGTGTAGCCGTCATTGGGCATCGAGTTGAGCTGCGACCACGCCTGCGCGCCACCGGCGCCGGCCATGTACTGGATGACCACCTCCACGCCGGCCACCTGCTTGAAAACCGACTGCTGGAAGCGCGCCGAGATGTCGGACTCGCCGCCCGCGTTGAACGGCAGGATGTAGTTGATGGGCTTGCTCGGGAATCCTTGCGCCAACGCCGAGCCGGGCAACGCCAGGCCCAGCGCCAGGTTGCCGCCGAGAACCGCCGTGGCGGCCAGGGTACGAAGATTGAATATGCGCATGTCTGTCTCCAGTTCGATGGACTTGGAATGGCGCCCGCAACGATGGCGGGCAGATGAAGGGAGCTCGAAGCTCCCGTGGGTCGGGAAGGGGTCAGGCGGAGGTCAGGCGGTGGTCAGGCGGCCTTGCGTTGACGCGGTGCGGCAAGCAGCTCGCACACGGCTTGGGTCACCTGTGCAGTGGTGGCCTTGCCGCCGAGGTCACCCGTGTGCAGGGCCGCGTTGGCCGTGACCTGTTCGATAGCGTTCATAAGGCGTTGCGCGGCCTCAGGCTCGCCCAGGTGGTCGAGCATCATCACGCAGCTCCAGAAGGTGCCGATCGGGTTGGCCAGACCCTTGCCCATGATGTCGAAGGCCGAGCCATGGATCGGCTCGAACATCGACGGGTAGCGGTGCTCCGGATCGATGTTGCCGGTGGGCGCGATGCCCAGGCTGCCGGCCAGCGCAGCGGCCAGGTCACTCAGGATGTCGGCGTGCAGGTTGGTCGCGACGATGGTGTCCAGCGAGGCCGGGCGGTTGATCATGCGCGCGGTCGAAGCGTCGACGAGTTCTTTGTCCCAGGTGACGTCCGGAAACTCCTTGGAGATCTGCAGCGCGATCTCGTCCCACATCACCATCGCGTGGCGCTGGGCGTTGCTCTTGGTGATGACGGTCAGCAGCTTGCGGGGGCGTGACTGGGCCAGCTTGAACGCGAAGCGCATGATGCGTTCGACGCCGGCCCGGGTCATCATGCACACGTCTGTGGCGGCTTCGATCGGGTGGCCCTGGTGGACGCGGCCACCGACGCCGGCGTATTCGCCCTCCGAGTTCTCTCGCACGATGACCCAGTTCAGCTCGTCCGGGCCGCAGCGCTTCAGCGGGCCGTCGATGCCGGGCAGGATGCGCGTCGGGCGCACGTTGGCGTACTGGTCGAAGCCCTGGCAGATCTTCAGCCGCAGGCCCCACAGCGTGATGTGGTCGGGGATGTGCGGATCGCCGGCGCTGCCGAAGAGGATGGCATCCTTTTGGCGGATCGCGTCCAGGCCGCCTTCCGGGATCATGACGCCGTGTTCGCGGAAATAGTCGGCGCCCCAGTCGAAATTCTGGAACCTGAAGCGGAAGCTGGTGCTCGTCTGGACGAGCGCTTCTAGCACCTGCTGGCCGGCAGGAACGACTTCCTTGCCGATGCCGTCACCGGGAATCGTTGCGATTTCGTAGGTCTTCATAGAGGTCTCCGTCAGCGATGAAGTGGGTGGGTTGAGGAGACTGTAAGAACTGGACACTCCTTCGGTTCGCTACTACAGTGAAGCCATAGTTAACCTGAGTTCAACAATCGAAGACGCATGACCAACGGTATCCAGCCAGCAGATCTGGGCTTCTTTTCCACGCTTGCTCGAGCAGGCAGCTTGAGTGCCGCGGGTCGTGAACTGGGCATCACCACGCCGGCCGTGAGCAAGCACCTGTCGCAGATGGAGTCGCGCCTCGGTGTGAGGTTGGTGGTTCGGACGACGCGGCGTATGAGCCTGACACCCGAGGGAGAGATGTACCTGGAGCGTGCACGGCGCATCCTGGCAGAGATCGACGAGATGGGTGAGATGCTCGGCGTGGCCAAGGCCACACCCAAAGGGCTGCTCCGGGTCAACGCGACGCTGGGCTTCGGCCGCAGTCACGTCGCTCCCCTGATCTCGCGCTTCGTGCGCAAGCATCCTCAGGTGGAAGTGCAACTGCAGCTGTCGGTGAACCCGCCGCCGCTGACCGACGACGCGTTCGACGTCTGCATCCGCTTCGGCGCCCCGCCGGACTCGCGCGTGATTTCGCGCCATATTGCGCCGAACCGCAGGCTGCTCTGCGCATCGCCTGCGTACCTTTCAAGGCGTGGTCTGCCGAAGGTTCCCAATGACCTCACCAAACACAACTGCATCGGCATCCGCCAGGGAGAAGAGGCCTATGGCCTGTGGCGGCTGACCAGTGGGCGCGGCAAGAGCGCGACGACCCAGGCCGTGAAGATTCGTGGCAACCTGACGACCAACGACGGCGAGATCGCCGTCAACTGGGCACTCGATGGACATGGCATCCTGATGCGCGCCGAATGGGACATCGAGCGCTATCTGCGCATCGGGCGCCTTGTGCATGTGCTGCCGCAATACCACACGCCGGACGCAGACATCCATGCGGTCTATCCGCAGCACCACCAGTTGGCAGCGCGCGTCCGGGCCTTCGTGGACTTCGTGGCACTCTCGTTCTCGCAACAGGCTGCGTCCACCAAGCCGTAGGCCGCCGACCGGCAGCTTCACGACTCGGCGGTTGTCTGCTGTGGGTCGGCCAGCGACAACAGGTTGAGCGATCTCATCGCCGGAAAGCTGACTCCCAAATTGAGCTACCGGATAGCCGACGTGCGCAGGCAGCAGTGGCCGACCCTGAACTGTCGCCCAAGACCGGCGATACCGGCCATTCCGCATTCCACGCCGACCTCCGTAGGAAGCCAGCGGCCGATGTCCGTCACCAGCGCTCAGCCGTGTGTGCATCAAGGTGGCAGCAGGGCACGTGCGGCGGCGGCAAGAATCTCGCGGGTCAGCCCATCGAGCAACGCCGACGCGGCGCGCGCATGCTGCCAGTACAGCGGTACGTCCAGCGGGCTGTTGGGCAACATCTCGACCAGCGAACCGTCCTGCAGGTGCTGGGCAATCAGCGACAGAGGCTGCATGCCCCAACCCATGCCCGCCGTGGCTGCGGCGACGAACGCATGGGGTGAAGGCACGGTATGCCGAGGCAAGGTCACGTCCCTGTGGCAAAGGCGCCGCGCCCAGCGGGCCTGCAAGTCGTCCTTTGCGTTGAAGATCAGGCTGGGGGCTCGCGCCAGGCTGCCGGCCCCGATGCCGTCTGCGAAATGTCGCGCCACAAAGGCCGGACTGGCGGCCGCGACGTAGCGCATGGCGCCCAAAGCTCGACTGTTGCAACCTGCGGCAGGACGGCCCGTGCCGGTCACGGCCGCCAGCACCGTGCCGCTGCGCAGCCACTCGGTGGTGTGGTCCTGGTCGTCCACCGCGAGCTCCACCAGCACCGGGGCGTCAGCCGCGAAGGCTGCAATCGCCGGAGCGAACCAGGTTGCCAGGCTGTCGGCATTGACCGCGATCGGCAGCGCCACGCGGGTGACGCCTTCAGGCGCCAGCGCCGGCAGCGTGCCTTGCAGTTCCTGCTCGAGCAGCCGTACGCGGTCCACGTGCTGGCACAGGCGCCGGCCGGTGTCGGTGGCTCGGCAGGGCTGTTCGCGCACAACCAGGGCGCAGCCCACACGCTCTTCAAGCGAGCGAATGCGCTGAGACACCGCCGAAGGCGTGACATGCAGCGCGCTGGCCGCGCGCTCGAAACTGCCCTCCCGAATGACTGCCGCCAGTGCGGCGAGCGCGGCATAGTCCAACATGATTCAGATTCTCTTCATCAACATTAGACTGATTAGTTTGTCTACATACGCCTGGGCTGGCAAGCTCGGCGCACCATGACACTGACAACAACCACTTCTTTCGCTTTCCCGGTCTTCGTCCAAGGCCTGGTCTTGAGCTTCGGGCTGATCGTGGCCATCGGCGCGCAAAACGCCTTCGTGCTGCGACAAGGACTGCGCCGTGAGCACGTCGGCAGGGTGGTGCTGTTCTGTGCCGTGGCAGACGCCGTCCTGATTGCGGCAGGTGTTCTGGGCATGGCGCAGGCCCTGGGGCAGAACCCTGGGCTGGCACGGGTGCTCGCGCTGGCAGGTGCCGTCTTCCTGGCGGTGTATGGATGGCAAGCCCTGCGCCGCGCGCGGCAGGTGCATCAGCTGAACGTCGCCAAGGGTGGGGCGGGCCTGAGGCGCAGCGCGGCAGTGGCACAGGCGGCCGCCTTCACGCTTCTCAATCCACACGTGTACCTGGACACGGTGCTGTTGGTCGGCAGCATTGGCGCCCAGCAGCCAGCGGCGCTGCGCGGCTGGTTCATCGCGGGGGCCAGCGGCGCCAGCCTGTTCTGGTTTGCGCTGCTCGGTTTTGGGGCGCGGTGGCTGGCGCCGTGGTTTGCACGGCCCAGGTCGTGGCAGGCGCTGGATGGCCTGATCGGTGTGACCATGTTCGTGCTGTCGGCGCTGTTGGTGCGGCACGCGCTGATCGGGATCTGAGGTACCTCGCATGTATGTGAACGCGCTGCACCAACTCACGGATCGCGAGGTCCTCTTTTCGTTGATGGCTTTCCGCCCGTTGGGCGCCTGGGTGTGCCACGGCCGCGAGGGCCTCATCGCGAACCATGTGCCTTTTCTTCTGGATCGCGATCGTGGGCCGCTGGGCACCTTGATCGGGCACGTCTCACGCGCCAACGTTGTCTGGCGCGAACTGGACTCGGCCACACCCTCGGTGGTGATGTTCCAGGGACCGCAGGCCTACATAACGCCGGGTTGGTACCCTAGCAAGGCGAAGCATGACAAGGTCGTTCCCACCTGGAACTACGTGGTGGCGCATGCGCACGGAGTTGCGCGCGCGATTGAGGATCGCGACTGGATGCTCGACATGCTGAACCGCCTCACCAACGCTCACGAGGCTCGACGTTCGATGCCGTGGTCCGTCGGCGACGCGCCCACCTCATTCATCGACAGGTTGATGCGCGGCATCGTCGGCATCGAGATCGTCATCGAACGGCTGGAGGGAAAGCTGAAGGCCAGCCAGGATGAAGAGATTCAGGACAGACACGGCACGGTGCGGGGCCTGCAAGAGGAGGCCGGCGACGAGCCCGTGGCAATGGCCGATCTCGTCCTCAAGGCGATAGAGCAGGATGGTGCCAGGCGACCGTGACTCAAGCCCTTGGCTGGCTTGTGCGGCTTAAACGGCTGCTCTCGGGTTCGGGGATGAATGTTGCTTGATGGCCGAGACCGGGTCCCCGCTGGGGGTTGCTGCAAGCTGACTTCGGTCGGCTGAGTCATTTGCGCCGGAGGTCAGCTTCCTGGCGCCGCCTCGAACTCACACTGGCGGCCAAAGCGGGCCATTACCGACGTTGTCACAAAGCAGACAACCGCTGCGCCTCTTTGACAGCAAGCTCGAAAAAGGGCTTGAGCACCTTCGGTGCATGGCTTCTCACCGCACCGTAAACGTGACGCGCTGATGGCCCGAACCCAACGCCGAGGCCAGCCCGGCGCTGCCTTCGATTCGGCCGATCCTCGTGTAGCTGTAGCTCGAAGCGAAGGTTTCGTAAAACACCACGAGCGTGTTGTCGCCGTACAGCATCACATCGCCCGCGCGGAGGGTGCCGGGCCGGGCACTGCGCGTGGGTAAACTGCGCGGCAGCGCCGCATGCTTCTCGTTGCCATTCAACTCCTCCATGTCGAGCGTGATCGGCAGCAACTGCTGAAACGCCCGCGCCGTGGGGTTGTCTTCGAGCGCCACGGCGAAGCGCTGTGTGCCGACGGTCATCCACATGCTGGGCTGCTCCTGCGTCTCCGAGCGCGCGTTGGAAGCACCGCCAAGGTCGCGTCGGACATCGGCGGCGTGGGCGGAAAGTGCGATCGCCATCGCCAGCAGCGCGGCCCCCGTCCGAGCGCCGTATCTGCCGTGGCGCAGCGATGGCCGCCGCAAGCGGTCCATGTCAAAAGCTCCCGGCTTGATCGACCACTGTCGATACATGCCGCCGTGGCGACTCGGCCCCAGCTTCCGCACCGAAGACTTCGGATCCCGCCTCACTGATGTGCCGGATGAACCGCGCCGGGATGCCGCCAACCACGGTGTTTCGCGGCACGTCGCGCGTCACCACCGCGTTGGCCGCCACGACCGCGTTCTCGCCGATGGTCACGCCCGGCATCACCGACACCGCTGCGCCCAGCCACGCGCCCTTCTCGATGACGATGGGCGCGCAGTGCGTCGATCGGCGCGTCGCCGGGTCCAGCGGGTGGCTGATCGTGACCAGGTTCACCTTCGGGCCGATCAACACATCGTCGCCGATGGTGATGCCGCCACGGTCCATGAACTCGCAGGCGTGGTTGACGAACACGTTGCGCCCGACGCGGATGTTCTTGCCGAAGTCGGTGTAGAACGGTGGCAGCAGCCAGAACGATTCGTCCACCGTTGCGCCCGCCAGGCGGCTGAACAGCACGCGCACCTCAGCCGGGTCGCGGTAGCCGGTGTTCATCTCGGCGGTGATGCGCTGCGCCTCGGCGATCAGCGCGGCGATCTTCGGGTACTCGGGGTCGCGCAACGAGATCACTTCGCCTGCCAGTTCTCGCTGGAAGATGTCGAGCTTGGTCATCGGCGGTCTTTCATCGGGTAGGGCCCGTCAGGTGCCGCTCGAGAGCGGCCCGGATTCTCCGTGTCGCGTCGGCCTGACCCGCTTCGGCCAGCACGTCGGCCACCTCGCGCAGTTGCGCAGCGGTCAAGCCCACGTTCATGCTGACGGCGATGTGCGACTGCAACTGAGACTCGACGCCTTGCATCGCCGCCAGCATGCCCACGGTGGCCAGTTCGCGGCTCTGCCAGTCGAGGTTGTCGCGGGCGAAGATGTCGCCGAACAGATGGGTCTTCAGGTACTCGTCGATCGCGGGCGCGAACTCGAATAGCGGCCCCCTGACCGGTGCGCCGATCAGTTGGGTCTGGTTCGCAGTGCCGAGCGCGAGCAGTTCCTTGCCCTTGGGGATGGGCGCCGCGGGCTCGCGACCCGGCGCATCCTGCACGCCGCGCTGGCGGCGCGCCTCCAGCACCTTCATCAGCTCGCCAAGCGCGTTCAGGCTGCGCGGGAAGCCTGCATAGGCGTAGAGCTGCACCAGCAGTTCCTTCGTCTCGCTGATCGTCAGCCCGGCGTCGAGCCCCTGCGCCAGTGCGGCGTTCAGGCGCGGCATGTCGCCGACGGCCGCCGCGGCGGTGATCGGCGCAATGGCCTGCTGCCTGGGGGAGAGGGTCTTGGCAGTGGCCATGGTCATGGGCTCCTGGGAGGTGACGGACATCGCCGGTCTCGACAGCGTCGCGAGCATCGCCGATGCCGCCGCCATCCACGCGCGCCGCGTCGGCCGCTCACTTGCCTTGGTACTGCTCATCGCTCACCTTCTCCATCCAGCTCACGTTCTTCCCGTCCGACGTGCCGGTGACCGCGAGATGCGTCATCGCCGTGGTCGGCGTCGCACCGTGCCAATGCTTGACGCCCGGCGGGCACCAGACAACGTCACCTGGGCGGATGGTCTGCACGGGCTTGCCCCATTCCTGCGTCAGGCCGACGCCGGTGAGCACGACGAGCTGCTGGCCCGCCGGATGCGTGTGCCAGGCCGACCGGGCGCCAGGCTCGAAGGTCACCCAGTGGCCCGACGCATTGATCTGCCCGTCGGCCGGCCAGACCGGATCGACCCGCACGCGGCCGGTGAAGAAATCGGCCGGGCCGGCCACGGAAGCCTGGTCGCCGGCGCGGGTGATCGACTGATTCACCGTCGCCGGCGCACCCTGCGCTGCCGCGGGTGCGACGGAACCCGCCGAAGCGACAGCGACGGCGAGCGAGAGAACAGCGTCCGTGGTGCGGTTGGGAGTAGCAGAGTTCATCGCTCCATCCTCCTTCAGACGCCGCTCAGCGACGCCATGTCGATCACGAAGCGGTACTTGACGTCGCCCTATTCCAAGCGCTGCCACGCCTCGTTGACCTGCTGCATCGGGATCACCTCGACGTCGGCGGTGATGCCGTGTGCGCCGCAGAAGTCCAGCATCTCCTGCGTCTGCGCGATGTCGCCGATGTTCGATCCCGACACGCTGCGGTTGCCCATGATCAGCGCGAACGACGACAGCGCCAGGGGCTTGGCCGGCGCACCGACCAGCGTCAGGTTGCCCTCGAGCTTCAGCAGCCCGAGGATGGTGTTGATGTCGTGCTCGGCCGAGACGGTGTCGAGGATGAAGTCGAAGCTGCCGGCGTGCGCGGCCATCGCGGCGGCGTCGGTCGATACGATCACCTCGTGCGCGCCCAGGCGCAGCGCGTCGGCGGCCTTGCGCGGCGAGGTCGTCAGCACGACGATCTGCGCGCCGAACGCACGCGCGAGCTTGACCCCCATGTGGCCCAGCCCGCCCAGGCCGACGATGCCCACCTTCTTGCCGGGGCCGACGGCGTTGCGCTTGAGCGGCGAGTAGGTCGTGATGCCGGCGCACAGCAGGGGCGCAGCGCCAGCCGGGTCCAGGTTCGCCGGCACACGCAGCACGAAGTGCTCGTCGACGACGACGCTGCTGGAGTAGCCGCCGAAGGTCATCGGCGCGGCGCCGTGGCGGTCGGGCGAGCCGAAGGTCAGCGTCAGGTTCGGGCAGAAGTTCTCGCGCCCGGCGCGGCAGATGGGGCAGGTCTGGTCCGAGTCGACGAGGCAGCCGACGGCGACGAGGTCGCCGACCGCGTGCCTCGTCACGTCGGCGCCCACCGCGCTGACGCGGCCGACGATCTCGTGCCCCGGCACCACCGGGTAGGCCGCGGCGAGCGCGGGCGCCCAGTCGTTGTGGGTGTAGTGCAGGTCGGAGTGGCAGATGCCGCAGTACAGGATGTCGATCTGCACGTCGCGTGGCGTCGGCGCGCGGCGCGGGATCTGCAGCGGCGACAGCGGAGCGCGGGCGCTGCGGGCGGCCCAGGCGTGGGCGAGGTAGGTCGAGGCGTCGGTCATGCCGCTTCCTTCAGGTGGCGGTCGAAGAAGGCGGCGATCGCATCGAACGGGATCTTGTCCATGCGGTCGTACAGATCGACGTGGTTGGCCCCCGGGATGATCAGCAGTTCCTTCGGCTGCGCGGCGGCCGCGTAGGCGGTCTCGCTGAAGTAGCGCGAGTGGGCCTTTTCGCCATGGATGAACAGGATGGGCCGCGGCGAGATCTCCTTGATGTAGCTCAGGATCGGCATGTTCATGAACGACAGCGGCGTGGTCATCGTCCAGGCGTTGCCGGAGTTGACCGCCCGCGGGTGGTAGCCGCGCGGCGTCATGTAGTAGTCGTGGTAATCGACCAAGAACTGCGCTTCGCCGCCCTTCAATTTGTTGTAGGCCGGCTGGTACGCCGGCTTCCCGTTCGCGGCATCCTTCCAACGCTGCCGGCTCATTTGCTCCAGCGCCTGCGCACGCTGCTCGGCGGTCACGCTGTCGTTGTAACCCTTGGACATGACGCGGGTCATGTCGTACATGGTGCTGGCGACGACGGCCTTGACGCGCTTGTCGGCAGCCACGGCATTCAGTGCCATGCCGCCCCAACCGCAGATGCCGATGACGCCGATGCGCTCACGATCGACCAGGGGGTGCAGGCCGAGGAAGTCGACCGCCGCCATGAAGTCCTCGGTGTTGATGTCCGGCGAGGCGACGTTGCGTGGCTCGCCGCCGCTCTCGCCGGTGAAGGAGGCGTCGAAGGCCAGCGCGACATAGCCGCGTTCGGCCATCGTCTGCGCATACAGCCCCGAAGATTGCTCCTTCACCGCACCGAACGGCCCGCCCACGGCCAGCGCGGCCAGCTTGCGGCCGCCGGCACTCTTCGGCATGTAGAGGTCAGCAGCCATCGTGATGCCGTAGCGGTTCTTGAACGTCACCTTGCGGTGATCGACCTTGGCGCTCTTGGGAAAGGTCTTGTCCCAGGTTTGGGTCAGTGGCATGGCACGGCTAGAAGCTGAAGCGGCGGTGTTCGCCAGGGCCGCTTGGGGGGTGACGAAGGCTGCGGCCACGGCCGCGGCGGAACCTTGAAGAAAGCGCTTGCGAGACAAGGACGTGTTCATGTGGACGGCTCCGAAGGGTTGAGACTCTTGCGCCCCTGACGGCTGACCGCGGAGCGCCCTTTGATGCATGCCGCTCATTCTTCCGATCCTGTCCGTCGACGGGTAGACCGTTGCTGCAGAGTTCTTGCCTGATCCTCCAGACGGCCGGACTTCGACGCCGGATTCGGCTACCGTACAAGCTCATCGTCAGCCGGATCTATCCTATGCAGCGCTCACCCGAAAAAGGCCTTCGCAGCCGCATCGCAACGCTGCAGGCCGACATCGCAGCCGTCATCGAACTACACACCCGCAGCTTGGCGGACTGCGCAACGCCGATTGCCGAACTCGGCCTCTTCCGGCGCGAGGCGCCGGCCCGTCCCGCGGTCTGCATGGTGGTGCCCAGCATCGTGATGGTGGCCCAGGGCAGCAAGCGCCTGCTGGTCGGCGGCGAGGGATACGTCTACGACGCCGAGCGCTTCCTGCTCACGTCGCTGGACCTGCCGGCCAACTCGGAGGTCATCGCGGCATCGGTGGCCAAGCCCTGTGTCGGCCTGGTGCTCAAGCTGGACATCCGCCTGCTCGCCGAACTCATCGCGCAGGAGCCCGAGGCACCGCCGCGCGAGCGTTCGCTGCAGGGCAGCGTCGGTGTCGGCGGGGTCACGTCGGCGATGCTGGAGCCGATCGCTCGCCTGCTGGCGCTGCTCGACGAGCCGGCGGCCATCCCCGTGCTCGCCCCGTTGATCCAGCGCGAGATCCACTACCGGCTGCTGGCCACTGACCAGGCGCCCCGTCTGCGACAGATCGTGTCCGTCGGCAGCCAGAGCCACCGCGTCGCGCGGGCGATCGA
The DNA here is from genome assembly GCA_016709385.1 of Candidatus Rubrivivax defluviihabitans. Classification (GTDB taxonomy): domain Bacteria; phylum Pseudomonadota; class Gammaproteobacteria; order Burkholderiales; family Burkholderiaceae_C; genus Rubrivivax; species Rubrivivax defluviihabitans. The sequence goes on along the minus strand of JADJMW010000023.1, from coordinate 20,917 downwards.
CTGGCTGAAGATTCACTATGCCGAGCCGCTGCGTGTCGAGAATCTGGCGGCCCGTGCCCAGATGAGCGTGTCGGGCCTGCACCACCACTTCAAGCAGCTCACCGGCATGAGTCCGCTGCAGTACCAGAAGTGGCTGCGGCTGAACGAAGCGCGACGACTGATGCTGAGCGATGGCGCGGAAGCCGCGACCGCGGCCTTCAGCGTCGGCTACGAGAGCCCGTCGCAGTTCAGCCGCGAATACGCCAGGCTGTTCGGTGCGCCACCACGGCGGGACGTCGAGGCGCTGCGGCCAGGGAGTGGCGGGCAGATGTCGGGGCAGGCGGCGCCGGGACGCCATCGCCGATCGGTGGTCCCAGCCGGTGCAGCCGGGTAGCGCGCGCCGCAGTCTGTCGGGGGCAAGACGCCTTGCCGGCGAGCCAGCGGCCGATGGCTGCTATGGACCCGGGCGCAGCGACCGGTATGGGTCGGCAGTGACCTGTCAAGCCGAGGATGCCCCATGGTGCAGCCCGATACCGTGTGGAGAGTGCGTTGAGGCACGAGCCAATTGGGAGGTCAGGGCCTCTCCCGCCGAGCGCGCTGGGACAGGCCCCTGCGGCGTCATGCATGGGCGGCCTGACCGGAAGTCCATCCATCCTTGCGATCGTCGCCGACTACTTCTGGCGAGGGGCCAGAGAAGGTCGCGACCCGCTCGTCACCATCACCGCCAGATGCCCGGTTTCGGCATCGATGCGTCGGACCGCGCCAATCGGCAGCGATGTCGCGTGACAACGCGTCTCGCCCGGATCCACCACACCCAGGTCATCCGGCCAGGTTGTCCAGCCAGGTGGTGACGCCGATAGACTGTGGGCACGAATCGCCCATGGACCGGCCCAGCGATGACCCCCCAGGATCTTCTGCAGCACGGCGACACCGGCCACCCCTGGCTTGCCTGTGCCAGCCTCGCATCGAGCCCGAGGCGGTCTTCGGCTTCCGGGCCACACCGCGCACCAGGGCCAGCCTGGACGATCTGTTCGGCGTACTGGACGGGGTGGCCCCCGGGTTCGAGGTCATGCAGTCGCACCTTCCCGGCTGGAAGTTCGTTGCGCCGCAGACCGTGGCCGACGGTGGTCTCCACGCGCCGACGTCCTGGACAGCCCACTGCAGGCGCTGCTGCACTTCCTCGTCGAACTGCGCTCGTGCCCTGGCGCGACCGACGTCGTGGCAGGCGACATCGTCACCACCGGCACATGGACGGTCGCCCGGCCGGTGCGCCCCGGCGCGACGTGGACGGCCTGCCTCGATTCCGCCTTGCCGCCCCTTGAGGTCGCCCTCGCGTGACAGTGGTCGCCGCCCGATCGTCCGCGTTATCGACCCGTGCCTGAAGAGAGTCCGCGCCATGTCGGAGAACTGGTACGAGCGCAACGTCCTGCCCTACCTCATCGACCTGGCGTGCAGCACCCGGCCGACCCGCAGGCAGCGACTCAAGGTCATCCCGCTGGCCCAGGGCCGGGTGCTCGAGGTCGGCATCGGCACCGGCCTGAACCTGCCCTTCTACGACAGGGCGCGCGTGCGATCGATCGTGGGCGTGGACCCGGCCCTGCGCATGCACCGGCTCGCGTTGCGGCGCATCCGGGAATCCGGGCTGTCGGTGGAACTGATCGGCCTGTCGGCCGAGACGCTCGTGGCCGAGGACGCCAGCTTCGACACCGTGGTCAGCACCTACACGCTGTGCACGATCCCCGACCCATTGAGCGCATTGCGGGAAATGCGTCGCGTGCTGGTACCCGGCGGCAAGCTGCTGTTTTCCGAGCACGGCCGGGCGCCGGACCCGGATGTTCGTGCCTGGCAAAGGCGGCTGCAGCCCTGGTGGGGTCGCGTCTCTGGCGGCTGCAGGCTCGACCGCGACATCCCGGTGCTGCTGGTGCAGGCCGGCTTCAAGCCCGACGTTCAGCAACGCTACATCCCCGGGCCCAGGTTCGTCTCGTACCACTACTGGGGCGACGCCGTCGCTGCCTGATCCCGCGGCCTGAACCTGCCCCTCCCGCACGCATTCAGCTACGCTGTCGTTCATGCTCGGTGCGTGTGGCCATGGCTAGAACCGTGTTGCGGCTCGAGATCCGCGGGCAGGTCCAGGGTGTTGGCTACCGGTGGGCCATGGTGGAGCAGGCCCGTCGGTTGGGCCTCTGCGGCTGGGTCCGAAACCGCAGCGATGGATCGGTCGAGGCCATGGCTGGCCGGCGCGCCGGATGCCGTCGACCAGATGGTCGCGTGGGCACGGCAGGGCCCGAGGTCGGCCGTGGTGAGTGCGGTCGACGTCTTCGCCGGCGAGGGAAGCTTCGACGCCTTCGAACAGCGGCCTTCGGTGTAGACGGATGTCCGGTCACACCGGCCACGCCGACGGCACCTGCGCTGGCGCTCCGATGGGCGCCATCGGTGCACGGGTTGCAGCGCTTGCGCCGCGAGTTGCCCTTTCCATGCCATCGCCATGCGAACGCAGGCGGCGGTGGGATGATCGGCCATGGCGTTGACACCCGACGAGCTGGACCGAATCGCCGCGCGTACGCTCGCGCACTACGACGAGCAGGCCCTGTCGTATTGGAACGGCACGCGCGATCACGACGTCAGCCAGAACGTCGACGCGCTGCTGCGGCACATCGAGGCACGGCCGCCTTTCGAGTTGCTGGATTTCGGATGCGGCCCCGGGCGCGACCTCAGGACGTTCAGGGCGCTCGGGCACCACGTCACCGGCCTTGGAGGGGTCACCGAATCTGGCCGCGTTGGCGCGAACGAACAGCGGATGCACGGTCCTGGAACAGAACTTCCTGGCGCTGGACCTGCCACACGGACGCTACGACGGCGTCTTCGCGAATGCGGTGCTGTTCCACGTGCCCAGCCAGGTGTTGCCACGGTGCTCGGTGAACTTCACGAGACCCTGAAGCCTGGCGGCGTGCTCTTCTGCTCGAACCCGCGAGGTCAAGGGCAGGAGGGCTGGAGCGGTGACCGGTACGGTGCGTTTCACGACTGGGAGGCCTGGCTCGGGCATGTGACGGCGGCGGGATTCAGCCAACTGGCCCACTTCTATCGTCCGACGGGCTTGCCGCTCGAACAGCAGCCCTGGCTCGCGAGCGTGTGGCGCAAGCCTGTGCCCTGACGACTGCGCGTTCCGGTGCCGCGACCTTCGCGGTTCGTCGTCGCGCCGCGAGCTTGGCCGTCGGCGGAAAGGGTCCTGCGGGCAAGGCGCCGGGCGCACCAGGCAGGAACAGCACCACCCGGCCGTCCGCCCCCCGTTCCTCCTCGACGGCCAGAACCTGATGGTCGTCGAAGCTGACCCGCACCGTCTTCGAGCCGCTCTTCACTCGTTCGACGCCGGGCGCTGAGCGGCCCGGCTGCGTCGGGCGCCAGGATCGGCGCACCGGCATCGGGTGGGACGCACACGGTGGTCCAAGGCCGCTCGCTGCCGCAGCCCCAGCCGCGCCATCGACGCACACAGGCACAGGCTTTGCGCCTTCGTCCCGCGGCCTAGAATCCGCCTCCCCGCGCCGTGCGGGCACACCTCAACCCTGGAGTACCCCCCATGTCCCGCCTGCTTGCCACCCTTGCCGCGCTGTGTCTGGCGCCCACCCTGGCCCTGGCCCAGATGGCCAGCGCGCCCTTCGAGGGGCGGCTGAAGAAGATCCAGGAAACGAAGACCATCGCCGTGGCCTACCGCACCGATGCACTGCCCTTCTCCTTCGAGGACGCCGAGAAGAAGCCCGCCGGCTATATGGTGGACCTGTGCCGCAGCGTCATCGGCGTCATCGAGCGCCAGGTCGGCGTGGCGCCGCTGCAGGTGAACTGGGTGCCCGTGACGACGCAGACGCGCTTCAGCGCCATCGCCAGCGGCCGGGCCGACATGGAATGCGGCGCCACCTCGGTGACGCTGTCGCGCATGAAGGAAGTGGCCTTCTCGTCGCTGACCTTCGTCGACGGCACCGGCCTGCTGGTGCGCCGGAGCACGGCCGGCAATTCACTGATGGACCTGGCCGGCAAGAAAATCGGCGTCATCACCGGCACCAGCAACGAACGCGCGCTGGCCGAAGCCATGAAATCCAAGATGGTCACCGCCACCATGGTGCCCGTGAGCTCGCGCGAGGACGGGTTGGCTCAACTGGAGGCCGGCACCATCGACGCCTTCGCCAATGACCGCGTGCTGCTCGTCGGCCTGGCCGCCAAGGCCAAGGACCCGAAGGCGCTGGCGCTGCTGGGCGACCCGCTGTCGTACGAGCCCTATGCCATCGTGCTGCCGCGCGGCGACTGGGCGTTGCAGCAGGCGGTGAACGGCGCGCTGGCGCAGATCTACCGCAGCAGCGCGCTGCCCGACATCTACAACCGCTGGTTCGGCGCCCTGGGCCGCCTGAGCCCGGTGCTGGAAGTGATGTTTGCGCTGGGGCGGTTGCCGGAGTGAATGCGCACCGCGGGGCGGCAGCCCCGCGGTGATCAGGCAGTCGCGGGCCGATACCCCCGCGATGATCAGGCGGCCGCCCGGTACCCGCGCGGTATGGCCGCCAGCAGCCGCTTCGTATAGTCCTCGCGCGGCGCGGCCAGGATCTGCGCCGCGCTGGCCTGCTCGACCACCACGCCGTCCTTCATCACCAGCACCTCGTCGCTGATGAAGCGCACCACCGCCAGGTCGTGGCTGATGAAGACGTAGGCGAGGCCGAATTCGTCCTGCAGGTCGCGCAAGAGGTTCAGCACCTGCGCCTGCACCGACACGTCCAGCGCGCTCACCGCCTCGTCGAGCACCAGCACCTCGGGGTTCAGCGTCAGGCAGCGCGCGATGGCCACGCGCTGGCGCTGGCCGCCGCTGAATTCGTGCGGGTATTTGCCGAAGGCGCGGCCGTCCAGGCCCACCTTCTCCAGCAGGCTGCGCGCACGCTGTTCGCGGTCGGCCGGTCGGTGCCGATGCCGTGGATGGCCATCGGCTCGAGCAGCGTCTGCCCGATGGTGAAGCGCGGGTTCAGGCTGGCATACGGGTTCTGGAACACGATCTGGATGCGCCGGCGCATCAGCTGGCGTTCCCGGTCACCCAGTTTGAGCAGGTTCTGGCCGTCGAAGATGACCTCGCCGCCGGTGGGTTCGTGCAGGCGCAGCAGCGTGAGGCCCATCGTCGTCTTGCCCGACCCCGACTCGCCCACCACGCCCAGCGTGTGGCCCTTCGCGCAGTTGGAAGTTGACACCCTGCACGGCCTTGAACTCGCGTTTGCCGAACAAGCCCTGCTTGAGCCAGAAGCTCTTGGCCAGCGAGCGCACCTCCAGCACCACCGGCGCGGCCGGGTCCTTGGCCTGCGCGTCGCGCGCTTCGGCCTCGGCTTGTCCCGCGGCGCGGCGGCTGGCGGCGGCCATGTGGTCGTCGATCACCATCAGCCGCGCCGGGTTGCCTTCCAGGCTGGGTCGGCAGGCCAGCAGGGCGCGTGTAGTCGTCTTGCGGCGCCTCGAAGATGCGAGCCACCGGCCCCTGCTCGCGGATGATGCCGTTGCGCATCACCACCACCTGGTCGGCGATCTCGCCCACCAGAGCCGAGGTCGTGGCTGATGAAGAGCACGCTCATGCGGTGCTGCGTCTTCAACTTGCCCAGCAGTTCCAGGATCTGGCGCTGGATGGTGACGTCCAGCGCCGTGGTCGGCTCGTCGGCGATCAGCAGGCGCGGCTCGCAGGAAAGCGCCATGGCGATCATCACGCGCTGCTGCTGGCCGCCGCTCATTTCGTGCGGGTAGCTCTCCAGGCGCCGCTTCGGTTCGGGGATGCCCACCTCGCCCAGCAGTTCCTCGGCGCGCGCCAATGCCTGGCGGCGGCTCAGACCCAGGTGCTTCATCAGCGGCTCGGCGAGTTGCTGGCCGACGCTGAACACCGGGTTGAGCGAACTCATCGGGTCCTGGAAGACGCAGGCGATCTCCTTGCCGCGCAGCGCCTGCAGCTCGGGCAGCGCCGCCTGCAAGAGGTCACGCCCCTGCCACAGGATGCGGCCCTGGCGCTCGGCGTTGTCGGGCAGCAGGTTCAGCACCGACATCGCGGTGACGCTCTTGCCCGAGCCCGATTCGCCCACCAGCGCCACGGTGGTGTTCTCGGGGATGTCGAAACTGACGCCCTTGACGGCTTCGGCGCGAACGCCCTTGCCCATGCGGAAGGCGACGCGCAGGTCCTGGATCGACAGCAGCATGCTCACTCCAGGCCTCTGAGTTTGGGGTCGAGCGCGTCGCGCCAGGCGTCGGCCATGAGCGAAAACGCGGTCACGAAGACGGCCATGAAGAGCGTGGCCGCGACCAGCTGCCACCAGTGGCCCAGGATCAGTTCGCTCTGCGCTTCGGCCAGCATGGTGCCCCAGCTCACCTGGTCCACGCGCACCCCGAGGCCCAGGTAGGACAGGATCACCTCGGCCTTGATGAAGCCCACCGCGAGCAGGCTCATGCGCACCAGGATGACGTGGCTCACGTTGGGCAGGATGTGGCGAAACATGCGGCTGCCCACGCTGGCGCCGATGGCCTCGGCGCTGCGCACGTACTCTGGCTGCGGTGCTTGATGAATTCGGCGCGCACCTGGCGGTACATGCCCGTCCAGCCGGTGAGCGCCAGAATGAGCACCACGCTTCCCACCCCTCGCCCCACAACCGCCGCGAAAGCAAAGATGAGCAGGATGGTGGGAATGCTTTCGAAGACGTTGTAGACCCACTCCAGGAAGTCGCTGACCTTGCCGCCGAAGAAGCCGCCGAAGGCGCCCAGGCCGGTGCCGATGAGGGTGGCGCACAAGGCCGCCGCCACGCCGACGAAGACCGAGATCTCGGTGCCCTTCACGGCCTTGGCCAGAACGTCGCGCCCGAGGCGGTCGCCGCCGAAGGGCAGCGTCTCGGCCTTCGGGGTTTCGGTGGTGGCGAACTCCTTGGCGCGCTCGTCCCATTCCTTGTAGCGCGGCGCCAGCGGATCCACCTCCGACAGGTCCACGTTGGGGCCTGTGGGTACCTCGATGGCGGTGGTGGACTGCGGCACCGCCGGGCCCATGAAGGTGGGCGGTGCATTGGCCACGCCCACTTCGTTCTGCCACTGGCTGGCCACCAGGCCCAGCGCCGACAGCACGATGAGCACGATGAAGCCCAGCACCACCACCAGCGACACCAGTCCCACGCGGTCGGCCCTGAAGCGGCGCCAGGCGGCGTGCCAGACGCCTTCGCTCTTCTGCAGCGCATCGGCCAGCGCGCCATCGGCGGGAAGGACGGCGCTCATTTGAGGACGACTCTCGGATCAGCGACCTTGTAGGCCAGGTCGGTGAGCAGGTTGATGAACATCGTCAGCACCGCCAGATAAATGGTCACCGCCTGGATCACCGGGAAGTCGCTGCGGTTCACGGCCAGCAGCACTTCACGGCCGAGTCCCGGAATGGAGAAGAAGACCTCGATCAGGAAGCTGCCGACGAAGATGCCCGGCAGCTGCAGCCCGATGTTGGTCAGGATCGGGATCATGGCGTTGCGCAGCACGTGGCGGAACAGCACCACGCCTTCGGTCATGCCCTTGGCGCGCGGTGCGCACGTAGTCCTGGCCCAGTTCATCGAGCAGGAAGCTGCGGTACAGCCGCGTCTGCGGCGCCAGCCCCACCATCACCGCCAGCAGCACCGGCAGCGGTGCGTAGGTGACCAGGTTCTTCCACACGCTGTCGCTCCAGCCTTGCACCGGAAACCAGCCGAGCTGGAAGCCGAAGACATACTGGCCGACGATCACATAGACCAGGAAGCTGATCGACAGCGCCACCGTCGTCACCACCATGATCGTGCGGTCGGTCAGGCTGCCGCGGCGGTAGGCCACCCACATGGCGATGGGCAGCGCCAGCAGCACGTCGAGGATCAGGATAGGCACCATCACCGTCAGCGTGGCCGGCAGCCGGGTGGCGAAGAGGTTGCTCACCGCCTCGTTGGTGGCCCAGCTGCGGCCCCAGTCGAAGGTGACGATCTGCTTGACGAAGACCTACCAGCTGAACGAGCACCGGTTCGTCCAGGCCCAGCTGCTGGCGGATGGCGTCGATCTGCGCCTGGCTGGCATTGATGCCACCCAGCACCTCGGCGGGGTCGCCGCCGAAGTACTTGAAGAGGAAGAACACCAGCAGCACCACGCCGGCCAGCGTGGGGATCATCTGCCACAGGCGCCGTATCAGGTAGGCGGCCATTCGAGTCCCATCGTGGGGTGAGCCAGGGCAGGGCGCGCGCCGCTCGTGGCGGGCCCGCCGAATTCGGGATGCGCGAGTGTAGGGCGTGGTCGGCTCTGGCCGCCGGGGGGTTTCTTGTCGCGTGGCCGGCGGGTTCGCGCCAACCCCACCGGCGTACGGGGCATCACCAGCCAGGCGCGTGCCGACGCTGGCCTAGACTAGCTGCCGGGGTTTTCCCTTCGCTTTCCATCGCTTCCCGTGGACCCACGGGCCAATTGCACGCGCCTGTCCATGCCCCCGCGTTTCGCCTTCACCGCCCCGGGTGGCCCTGTTCGCCGCGCTGACCGCGTGGCTGCCCGCCAGCGCGGCCGGCACGGCAGCGGCGCCAACCGCGTCCGCCCCGCCGGCCGCCGCTGCGCCAGGCGCCCGCGTCTTCAAGCTCGCGCTGGCCGGCAGCGAGAACGGCTTCGACCCGGCGCAGGTCAGCGACGTCACTTCCGCATCGCTGGTCGGCAGCATTTTCGACGCGCCGCTGACCTACGATTTCCTGGCGCGGCCGATGAAGCTGAAGCCGCGCACCGCCGAGGCGCTGCCCGAGGTCAACGCGACCACACGCATTTTCGTGATCCGGCTGCGGCGCGGCATCCGCTTCCCGACGACCCGGCCTTCAAGGGCCAGCCGCGCGAGCTCACCGCGGCCGACTACGTCTATTCGATCAAGCGCTACTACGACCCGGCGACGCGCAGCCCGACGCTATTCCACTACCAGAACGCCGGCCTGCTCGGGCTGTCGGAGTTGCGCACCAAGGCCATCGAGACCCAGACGCCCTTCCCCTACGACCAGGAGGTCGAAGGCCTGCGCGTCGTCGATCGCTACACCTTCGAGATCCGCACCGCGCGCCCGGCGCCGCGCCTGCCCTACGTGCTGGCCACGCCGGCGCTGGCCGGGGCGGTGGCGCGCGAGGTCGTCGATGCCAACCCGGCACGCGCGATGGAGCACCCGGTGGGCACCGGCCCCTACCGCCTGGCCGACTGGAAGCGCCGCTCGCGCATCGTGCTCGAACGCAACCCGCTCTACGACGGCGTCTACGACGAGCAGCCCGCCGCCGGTGACGCCCAGGGTGCGGCCATCGCCGAACGCTTCCGCGGCCGGGCGCTGCCGATGCTGGACCGCGTGGAGATCTCGATCATCGAGGAGTCGCAGCCGCGCTGGCTGGCCTTCCTGAATGCCGAGATCGACCTCGTTGCCGTGCCGGCCGACTTCAATGCCCAGGTGGCCCCCGGCGGCCGCATCGCACCCAATCTCGTCAAACAGGGCATCGTGCTGCACCGCGCCGTGCAGCCGCTCACCTACTACACCTATTTCGGCATGGAAGACCCGGTGCTCGGCGGTTACCAGCCGCACCGGGTGGCGCTGCGCGCCGCGCGCTGGCGTTGGCCTACAACGCGCCGCGCGAAAACGCGCTCGTGCGCAAGGGCCAGCTGATGCCGTCGCAGTCGGTGCTGCCGCCCCTGGTCAGCGGCTACGACCCGAAACTGAAGACCGAGATGAGCGAATACAACCCGCCGCGCGCCCGCGCGCTGCTGGAGCTGTACGGCTATGTCGACCGCGACGGCGATGGCTGGCGCGAGCAGCCCGACGGCAGCCCGCTGGTGCTGGAGTTCAGCACCGAGGTCCGCAGCTCAGCCGCGCCTTTGAACGAGGTCTGGCAGGCCAGCTTCAGGACATCGGCGCGCGTGAACTTCGGCAGCGCCACCCGGCAGGAGAACATCAAGGCCAGTCGCGCCGGCAAGCTGCAGATGTGGGGCACGGGCTGGAGCGGTGCGCTGCCCGACGGCGGCTATTTCCTCGACGTGCTGTACGGCCCGAACAAGGGCCAGTCCAACCACGCGCGCTTCGACCTGCCGGCCTTCAATGCGTTGTACGAGCAGCAGCGCAGGCTGCCCGACGGCCCCGAGCGCGCCGCCCTCATCCAGCAGGCGCTGAAGCTCTCGGTGGCCTATATGCCGATCAAGGCCACGGGCCACGTCATCGGGCTGTGGGTTTCGCACCCGCGCGTGCACGGTTACGTGCCGCACCCTTTCATCCGCGAATACGGGCGCTACCTGGACGTCGATCCGGCGCTGCCGGCGCATTGAGCCAAGGGCTGCCGAAGCGCGGCCCGGGAGACGAGCATGCAGAACCTTACCCGCAACCTACTGCCGCTGATTTTCTGCGCGACGCTGGTCCTCGGCTCGGCCGCGGCGCAGTCGCAGACGGGATCGCCCAACTCGGCAGCGCAGCCCCTGAAGGTGTTGCGCTATGCCTTCCCCATCGCCGAGACCAATTTCGACCCGGCACAGATCAGCGACCTCTATTCGCGCACCGTGGCCGTGGGCTTCTTCGAGGCGCCGCTGGAATTCGAGTTCCTGGCCCGGCCGGTGCGCATGCGGCCGGCCACCGCGGCGGCCATGCCTGAGGTGAGCGCCGATTTCACGAGCTTCACCTTTCGCATCAGGCCAGGCATCTACTTCGCCGACGATCCGGCGTTCAAGGGCCAGAAGCGCGAGCTGACGGCCGAGGACTATGTCTATTCCTCAAGCGCCACTACGACCCCCGCTGGAAGAGCGGCAACTTCTATATCCTGGAGAGCGCCAAGATCCTGGGGCTGTCGGAACTGCGCAGAAGGATCATCGACGAGAAGAAGCCCTTCGACTACGACACGCCGGTGGAAGGCCTGCGCACGCTGGACCGCTACCGCTTCCAGATCAGGCTGGCCGAGCCTTCGCCGCGTTTCCTCCACAACTTCACCGACGGCCTTTCACCGGTGCGCTGGCGCGAGGTGGTCGAGTTCTACGGCGACCGCGTCGGCGAGCACCCGGTGGGCACCGGACCCTTCGTGCTGAAGGACTGGAAGCGCAGCTCGCGCATCGTGCTGGCGAAGAACCCCCACTACCGCGACGTGCCCTACGACGAAACGCCTCCGGCCGGCGATGCGCGGCTGCAGTCGGTCGCGCAGCAGTTCAAGGGTCGCAAGCTGCCGCTCGTCGACGAGGTGCACATCTCGGTGATCGAGGAACCGCAGCCGCGCTGGCTGTCGTTCCTGAACCAGGAGCAGGACGTGGCCGAGAACGTGCCGGCCGACTTCGCCAGCGTGGCCTTCCCGAACAACAAGCTGGCGCCCAACCTGGCCAAGCAGGGCATCCAGATGGTGCGTTACCCGCGTGCCGACGTGGCGGTGTCGTATTTCGCCATGGAGCACCCGGTGGTGGGTGGCTACGAGCCGCACAAGGTGGCGCTGCGGCGCGCCATCTCGCTGGCGGTGGATGTGGAGCGCGAGATCCGCCTCGTGCGGCGCGGCCATGCCATCCCCGCGCAGGGCCCGATCTCGCCCGAGGTCTGGGGTTACGACCCGGCGCTGAAGACCGAGATGAGCGACTTCAGCCGCGCGCGCGCCAAGGCCTTGCTCGACATGCACGGCTACAGAGACCGCGACGGCGACGGCTGGCGCGAGCAACCCGACGGCCAGCCGCTGCGGCTGGACTACGCCACCAGCCCCGACCAGCAAAGCCGCCAGCTCACCGAGCTGTGGAAGAAGAATATGGACGCCATCGGCATCCGCATGGAATTCAAGACCGCCAAGTGGCCCGAGAACCTGAAGGCCAGCCGCGTCGGCAAGCTGATGATGTGGGGCGTGGGCTGGAGTGCCGGCGCGCCCGACGGCGACACTTTCCTCGCCTTGGGCTACGGCCCCAACAAGGGCCAGGCGAACCATTCGCGCTTCGACCTGCCGGCGTTCAACGAGCTCTACGAACGGCAGCGCGGCCTGCCCGACGGCCCCGAGCGACAGGCGCTGATGACACAAGCATCCAAGCTGATGGTGGCCTACATGCCGTACAAGGTGCACGTGCACCGCCTCTGGACCGACCTCGCCCAGCCCTGGGTGCTGGGCTACCACCGCAACATCTTCGTGCGCGAATTCTGGAAATACGTCGACATCGACCCCGCGGCGCTGGAGCGGCGCGGCGCGGCTTCGCACTGAGGCGGCGGCCCGATGCGGCAGACGATGCAGCGGACGATCCGGCGACGTGAGGCGCTGGCCCTGGGTGCCGGGCTCGGCGCCGGCCTCGCGGCTCCGCTGGCGTTTTCAGGCCCGGCGCGCGCGGCGGCCGCCGGCCCGCGTGTGCTGCGCTACGCCTTCCCGGTGGCCGAAAGCGGCTTCGACCCGGCGCAGATCAGCGACACCTATTCGCGCACCGTCACCGCCCATATCTTCGAGGCGCTGTACGGCTACGACCACCTGGCGCGGCCGGCGAAGGTGGTGCCGCTCACGGCCGACGGTTTGCCCGAGGTGAGCGAAGACTTCCGCCGCTGGACCTTCAAGGTGCGGCCCGGCATCTTCTTCGCCGACGACCCGGCGTTCCAGGGCCGGCCGCGCGAGCTGACCGCAGCCGATTTCGTCTATGCCATCAAGCGCTATGCCGACCCGGCGGTGAAGAGCCCGCTGTGGGCCAGCGTGGAAAACTGGAAGGTGCCCGGCCTGGCCGCGCTGCGCAAGCAGGCGCTGGACAGAAGACCCCGTTCGACTACGACGCCCCGGTCGAAGGCCTGCGCGGCTCGACCGCTACCGCTTGAACTGCGCTTCGAGCTGCCGCGGCCGCGCTTCATCGACAGCATGGCGGTGAGCGACCTCTTCGGCGGCGTCGCGCGCGAGGTGGTGCAGGCCTATGGCGACAAGATCGCCGAGCATCCGGTGGGCACCGGCCCCTTCAGGCTGGCGCAGTGGCGGCGCAGTTCGCTGATCGTGCTGGAGCGCAACCCGGCCTATCGTGAACGCCTGTGGGACTGCAGCCCGGCTGCCGACGACGCCGAAGGCCAGGCCATCGCCGCGAAGCTGCGCGGCCGCCGACTGCCGCTGCTGGACCGCGTCGAGATCTCCATCATCGAAGAAGCTCAGCCGCGCTGGCTGTCGTTCCTGAACGGCCAGCACGACTATATCGACCGCCTGCCGCCTGAATTCACCGAGGCGCATGCCCGGCGGCTGCGTGGCGCCGCACCTCGCGAAGCAGGGGTGCGCGGCGTCATCACGCTCGTTTCGGACGTGACCCTACCTACTTCAACATGGACGACCGGTGGTCGGCGGCCCGGCGCTGCCCCAGGTGGCGCTGCGCCGCGCCATCAGCCCGGCCACCGACGCGGAAAGCGCGAGATCCGCCTCGTGCGCCGCGGCATGGCCACTCCGCGCAAAGCCCGGTGATGCCGCACCTGACCGGCTACGACCCGGCGTTCAAGAGCGAGATGAGCGAATACAACCCGGCGCGCGCCAAGGCGCTGCTGGAACTGCACGGCTACAAAGACCGCGACGGCGACGGCTGGCGCGAACGTCCTTGACGGCCAACCGCTGCTTCTGCAGATCGGGACCCAGCCCGACCAGCAGACCGCCAGCTCAACGAATTGCGTAAGAAGGACCTGGACGCGGTCGGCATCCGTGTTGAATTCAAGACCGCGAAGTGGCCCGAGAACCTGAAGGCTGACCGCAGCGGCAAGCTTCAGATCTGGGCCCTGGCTCGGGGCCAGCGGCGGCGACGGCCCGGGCCGATCACGCGCTACTTCGGCCCGCAGGCAGGCAAACCAGAATATCGCGCCTTCCGCCTGCCGGCGCTGGACGCCCTCCACGAACGCCTGACCGTGCTGCCCGACGCCCGAGCGGCCGCAGCTGTTCGAGCAGGCCAAGAAGATCGCCGTGCGCCTACATGCCCCACGGCTGTACACGCACCGCCTGTGGCCGACAGGTGATGCGGCCGGGGCTGGCGGGCTGGCGGCGGCCGCCGTTCTGGAACGAATGGTGGCACTTGTCGATGCCGCACCCGGGCCGGGCGCGGCATGACCCCGGCATGGAGTGCGATGTGCGAATGCGGGCGGGGTTCAGCGCCTGAAGATGCCGCGCAGCACGTCCTTCACGTTCGGCACCTGCGTCTCTCCTTCGGAGGGTTTTCCGCCGCCGGATTGGCCGAAGGCATCTCCATGCCCAGCATGGCCATCGTCGCGGACTTGACGCGGCACCTTGGCCGCCCACACCGGTTCCCAGGGCTGGCGCGGTCGGTGGGCCGCGGCGGGTGCGCCAGGTTCAGCTGCCGCCGCGGAAGCCACCATGCGCAGCATCGTACCTTCAGCGGGGAAGACGCCGGCCGGCACGGCGCAGCGCGTGGTCTGCGGCGCCAGCACCTGCTCCTTCAGCCAGCGGTCCACCGCCGCGTTGGTCTGGTAGGAGCAGGCCGGAAGCCGATATCGGGCCCCTCGCTGCTGGTCCAGATCACCATGTTGTTGTTCCGCGCGCCCATGCCGGCGTTGAACAGGCCGGCGCCTGCGGCAGGGCGGGCCGAGCAAGGTGCTGCTTGCCGCCGGCGACTGTCTTCCAGCGATGGTCGGCATCAGGTCCTGCGCCGCACCGATCTTGAACGAAAGCCTTCGGCACGCCGACGCCGCTGAAGGCTGTTCGCCCACCAGCGAGGGGGCCTTCGCAGGCACGAGGCGGGTATCCGCCGGGCTCCGGCCATACCGGCCGGCCGACGGCCTTATGCGTGCCGCGTTGCGTGGCCCGGCGCGATGGAAGAAGCGCCCTTGCCGGCGCGCGTGGCGTTGAAGCGAAGTCCACCACGCGGGGCTGGCCTTTGCGGATCTTGCTTTCGCAACCCCAGTAGAGCATCACCCGCCTTGGCACTCCTGGGTGGGCTCGTCAGTGCCAGGCCCTTCGTCACCCGGTCGTGTGCGGTGCCGCGGGTTCCTTCCCGTTTTGCAGCTTCAGTGGGACTCAGGAATCCGGCCGGCACGTTCTGCTGGGTCGGCCAGCCGCGGGTTGTTGCGCGTGTACAGCGTCCCGTCGACCCAGCGGTTGGGCGACATCGATCGCGTCTGGCTGAAGTGGTTGCCTCCGGCCCCGCCGCCGCCGAACAGGCGGCCCAGCGCGGCCATCGGATTGCCGCCGCCGGCCCCGGCAGGCCCATGTCATGCCCATGCCGTCGAAGGTGGCGCCTCGATCCAGGCCCGGCCACCGGCGGCTCACCACCGCGTGGCTGCGCGAGGGCCCTGACCGACAAGGCGGCGCAGGGTGGCGGCGACGATGTTTGCATGCAGGCGAACGGTCATGGCAGGCTCCTGGTGCCCACGACCTGAGCTTAGACCCACACCCACCCGTAGCGCACCGGCGCATGGCGGCGGTGCGTGACGCATGTCAGCTGCGCGGTGGTAGGCCGCGGCTCCGGCGTTGATCGATGCGGCTGTTCCGTGTCCCGGGATCGGGGGAGTTGGGTGGCGGCCGATGCGGCGGCTTCAATGGTTAATTTGGGCTGTCGTTTCCCTTCGGGACCCGGTGGGCCGGGCAATTTTCTGAAGGCCCGAGAAGAAAGTCACGCTCGTAAAGAAGAGTGCCGAAGCCAGTCACCACGGCTCGTTCCGCGCTCTCCAGACGCCCGGCCCATCGGGTGACCGACGCCGGGGGTGCGCACGCGGGCCTTTAGCCGCTCGCTCCAGCCGTTACGGCTCGCTTCTTCATCGCCGGGTTGGAGTGAGCTGCGCCTGCTACCGCCCTGCCGCTGCGTCCCCGCACCGCACGTTGGGTGCTGCAGTGTTGCGCCATTGCGCCTGTGAGTGAGAGTTGCACAGCGGGCTTGCAGTCCTGCGCTGCTGCCGCCGAAGGCCAGCGGGCGAGGCGCGAAGGAGCCTCCGTAGCGTACGAGCGGGCTACGCTGCTGCGTACCGATTTGAATGGCGATGTCAGGTCACCCGCTGGGCCGGGCAGGAGCGCGGAACGAGCTGAGGGGTGTTGGTTTTCAGGCCCTTTGCTTTGGTGACTTTTTGGGGGCCCGCAAACGAAAGTTACCCGGCCGAAGCGGGGCCGGGACCCGGCGGGCGAAGGTCAGCCCGGAGCTGCCGGCCCGCAACTGGGCTGGACGATAGCCATAAGGCGGTGGCGTCGCCCACGGCGGCGGCGCCAGTGCGGCTCCCAGGCGCACTTGGCGGAATTTCGCGCGGTTCGGCGGCTGGCTGGCTTCTTGCTGACGATCACGCCGCTTTGGCCACGCGCCGGTCGGCCAGGTTGTCGACCCGGTCGAGCAGTTCCAACTGGCCGGAACCGATATCCAGCCCAGCCAGCGTCCGCAGCCTGATTCATCCCGTAGCCGGCGGCGGGAAGTCGCTGTTGAAAGGTCGTTCACCGGCTCGGCGGCCCTGGGCGCGCACCTCAGCCTGAATTCAGCCGCACCCGGCGTCCACGCCAGTTCGGCCAAAGCGCTGCGGCCCACCGTCCCGGCGATGCGGTTGCCGGCCGGCACCGGCAGGTCGGGCGCGAGGCGGGCACGGCGCGGCAGATCAAGAAGCCGTCTGTGGCGGCGTAGGGTGGCCGACAGCCGGTGGCCGCCAGCGGCGCCCGCCAAGTCGCCGGCGACCCGCCAACGCAGGTCGACTTCGGCGCCTGGCGTCACGCGATCGGTCGACATTGGCGAAGGTGGCGCGGGCCGCCGCGGTTGCTGGGCGACACCGATCTCGTCCTGCGTGCGGGCGTCGAAGACCGCGGCCTCGGCGCTCAGGCCCAGCGCGTCGGCGCCACTTGGCGCCCAGTTCCAGCTGCCGGCTCCACTGGCCTTTTTCCTCGGTATTAGCCGGCGCTGCCGGGCCGGTAGGCCAGTTTGCCGTTCAGGGTCGGCGATTCCAGCCGCGACCGGCGCTGAGGAGGACCAGTCATCGTCGTGGCGCGCCACTGCAGCGCCGCCACCGCGCTGTTGAAGCGGTAGTCGCGTACCCGCAGCGTCGAGTTGCCGCCGACGATGTAGCGGTCGTCGGAGCGGAATTCCACGCGGCCGCTGCGCACACCCAGCGTCGCCATCCAGTGCGAGGGTAAAGTTAGACTCGCCCTGCGCCTTAGGCGCTGGCCGCCGACCCGGTTGGTCTCGTCGTGGCGCAGCCTGTTACGCCGCCCAGTACGGGGCCGCGTCCGCTGCCGACAAATTCTCGTAGCCGCGCCGGTCCTCGGCTGTGGCTCCCAGGCGGCCTCCGGCCGACCAGTTCAGGCACCGCGGTCGCCGGCCAGCGCCCAGCGCCAGATCAGCGGGCGTCCAGGCCGCCAGTAGCTGCGGTCGAAGTCGATCACGCCGGGGCTGGCGCTCGGTCGGCGCCGGGTTGCCGGGGACCTTGGTGGCCACGGGATCGCCTGCCACGCGTCAGTCACCGAGCGCTGTCCACCGTAGGCGGTGGGCTGGATCTCGCGCAGCGCGCCGGCAGCCGAATCGCGGTGCCGCCAGTGCAGACCTCCGTGTGCCTGGCGGCCTCCTTGCGTGTGTCGGAAGAGCGTGGCCTGCGGGCGTGGTCTGGTCGGGGTCGGCTCCTCGAACTGGTCCCAGGTAGGCCCCACGGGTCCTGCGCCGGCTGGTCCAGTGCATTGACCACCACCACGAAGCGGGTTGGCGCCACCCTCGTAACCCAGGCGGACGTTGCCCGGCCGGCCTTGCGCTGCGCTGTGCGGCCGGGAAATCCGTCGACTGACGGGCAGCGGCCGGTGATGCGCAAACTAACTCCGCCGTCGAGCGGGCATCGATGCCCAGGCGCAATGGCAACAGCCGGCGCTGCCGGCATGACGCCAAATAGCGACACCGCGCGCTCTGCCGGCGCGCTGCTGACAGCGAGCGATCACGCCGCCCGAGCCGTTGCCGTACAGCGCCGAGAAAGGGGCCGCGCACCACCTCCACGCTCCGGCGCCGGCGAGGTCGAAGTGCGACACCTGGCCCTGGCCGTCGGGACCCGGCGGCCGGGATGCCGTCGCTGGTACAGGCGCAGACCGCACGCCGAAGCTGGCGCGCGCGCCGAAGCCGCGTGAGCTTTGATCTTCAGGGTCCTGCGCATAGTTGTTGCGCAGGTTCACCACCAGCCCGGCATCGCGCGCCATCGCCTCGGCCAGGTTGACCACCGGCCCGGCGCCGCGCGGCAGTTTCGGGCCGCCACCGCCCACCGCGTACGGTGTCGAAGAGAGGCGCTGCTCGGCGCCGCTGCCGATGTGACGACGGTTTCCCTGGGGGTCCTCCGCGGCGGCCTGGGTCGGGCCGCGGCTGGTAGCGCCAGGCGGCCAGCCACCACCCACCCAATATCCAGCTGCCAAACCGTGGGGATTCACCCTGCGCCTTCTCGCTCTGCTGAGAAACCTGTTCATGGGGTCGGCGCATTTGTTACGCTCACGCCCTTGCCTTGGACTCGACTCCTCCACCCGCCCGCCACCGAGAGTGTCCATGACGCTGCCTACCACGCTGCTCCCGCATCACCGAATACCAGCACTGGCTGCAGGCCAGCCGCGGTTTGCGTCAGCTTCGATACTCACGACGAGCTGCGGTGTGGGCGTCGGTCCACCACCGACCTGCGCGCCTTCTGGCAGTCGATCTGGGACTGGTTCGACATCGAGTCGCCCGCACGCCGCACCCTGCACGGTGCTCGAAGCCGAGCTCATGCTGGGCGCCAGGGTTCCCTGGCGCATTGTGTCAACCGCGCGCGCGCCGTGCCCGAGCCATGCCGACGCAGCGCACGCGGCGGGGCACCCGGCCATCGTCTTTCAGAATGAACGTGTTCGCGGCGGCGCTGGTGGAGGTATCGTGGCCCGAACTGCGGCGCTGTGGTGGAGCTGCTTCGCCGCCCGGCTGCGCGAAGCGGGCGCGGCCGGGCGGTCGCGTCGGCGCTGTTCTGCCCAATGCGCCCAGACCGTGGTCGCCTTCCCGGGCCGCCAGCCTCGGCGCGGTGTGGTCGGTGCGCGTTCGCCCGGCGCTCCGGTGGCGGTGCGCCGACCGCTTCCGCCAGATCGCTGCCACCCAGGGTGTTGCGGCGGTGGGACGGCCAGGTCTGGGGCGGCGTGGCGCAATGACCGCCGGCCGGTGCTGCGCGAGGTGCTGGCAGTCGGCCGCCGTCGGCGCAGCACCTGGTATTGCTGGCCGACGTGGGACACCTTCGGCACGCGGCGCCGACTTCGCCGCGCCGGGTCGGCAGGGCCACGACTTCGACGACCGGGTGGCGGGCGACCCGGTGCCTACCTGGCATGACTGGCAACCCGCTTATTGCCCTTCGACCACCCGCCGTGGGTGGTGTATTCCAGCGGCACCAAGGGCTTGCCTAAGCCCATCGTGCACGGCCACGGCGGGCATCGTGCTGAGATGCTCGGCGGCGGCGCGCTGCACAACGACGTGTTAGCCCACCGTGGGCAGCGGCGAGCGTTTCCACCGGTTCAGCACCACCGGCTGGATCGGGCGTGGAATGCCCAGCTCGGCGCACGGTTAAGCGGCAATCAATGATCTGCCTGTACGACGGCAATCCGGTTGCCCGCCGCCGCGCACGATCAGGCCTGCGGCGTCGCCTGCCGGCGCGGCCGGCGTGACCTCGGGTTCGAGCCGGCGCGGCCTATTTCTGCCAGTTGCATGAAGGCCCACGTGGAGCCGATGCAGGTGGCGGAATCTGTCACGCCTGCGCGCCATCGGCAGCACCGGCAGCCCGGTCGCGGACGAGGCCTACCAGTGGATCTGGGACCACTGCCCCCAAGGTGGATTTCGGGCACGACATCTGGCTGAATCCCATCAGCGGCGGTAGCTGATTTCGCCGGCGTGCCTTCGTCGCCGGCGACCGCGCCTTGCCGGTGATCCAGGGCGAGAAATGCAGTGCCGCTGCCTGGGGGCCGCGGTGGAGGCCTGGAACGAAGATGGCCGGCTGCCTGCGAACGAGGTCGGTGAACTGGTGCATTGCCGATGCCTTCGATGCCGCCGTATTTCTTGGGGCGACGGAAGGCCGGGGCTGCTGCTATCTCGAAAGCCATCGGGATATTGCTCTCGGGCGTCTGGCGCCATGGCGACTGGATCCGCCCTGTACGCACCTGGACATCGGCGCCGCCAGGCGCGGTGATCTACGGCCGCAGCGACGCCACCATCAACCGCCATGGCGTGCGCATGGGCACGGCCGAGCCAATACCGGGCGGTGGAAGTGCAGCCTGAGGTGCTGGACAGCCTGGTGGTCGACTCCGGGAATACCTGGGCCGCGAAAGCTGGATGCCGCTGTTCGTGGTGCTGCGCGAAGGCCTGGTGCTCGACGACGCGCTGGTGCAGCGGCTGAAACAGCCATCCGGCAGGCGCTGTCGGCGCGCGCCACGTCCTCTAACGATATCTTCCAGGTGCTGGCGATTCCGCGCACGTTGTCGGGCAAGAAGATGGAACTGCCGGTGAAGAAGCTGCTCATGTGGCGCCGTACCCGAGGCCGTCTTCCACCGCGACGCCATGGCTAACGCCGGCTGCGTGGACTGGTTCCTGCATCCTGCGCAACGGCGCGCGCAGGGACACGCCGGCGGGCTGAGCGGGCTTCCGCCGCCAGCGTCACGCGATCGCGCCCACCGGCACCGCCCCTGACTGCCGCCTCGTTTCGCGGCCCTGGTCCAGCTTCATCAACGTGGGGATGCTGTGGATGCCGAAGCGCGCCGACAGGCCGGGGGTTGTCGTCGCTGTTCACCTTCACCAGCAGGGCGCGCCCGTTCAGTTGCCGGCCGGCTTGCCTGAAGGCCGGTGCCATCATGCGGCAGGCCCGCACCACAGCCCAGAAGTCCACCTTCAGCACGGGCAGCTTTCTGTGGCTGCGACCACGGCGTCGAAGTCACCGTCGGTCAGTTCCATGGGCTGTCCTCGCAGCAATTCCTTGCCACAACGGCCGCAAGTGGGGCTTGCTCATTGCGCGCGGCGGGCAGGCGGTTGGTGGCGCTGCAAATGCGGGCAGCCCAGATGCAGG
>JADJMW010000022.1 GCA_016709385.1 Candidatus Rubrivivax defluviihabitans | reverse complement strand
GTTCGCGCGTCACCGACGGAAAGTCCTGCAGAAAGTCTTCCAGCGTGGACGAACCTTCCAGATAGTCGAACAGGTTCTTCACGGGCACGCGCGTGCCGGCGAAGCACAGGGTACCGCTCATGATCTCTGGGTCACGCTTGACGAGGGAAGAATCCATGGCCGCCTCCAGTGGCGGCAGTTTAGCGGCGCGGTGGTTCGCTGCGGCGCCGAACACCGCTGCGCAGGGGAACCAGGTCGTCCGTCCGTGCGTCGTTCGCCAGAAGCAGCGCCTTCAGCGACGGGTCACCATGGGCCTTCACTCGACGCCACTCGTCGATCGGCACCAGCACGGCCGAGTCGACGCCACGGCGGGTCAGCAGTTGCGGCCCTTGGGCCGTGCAGGCATCAAGAAGTTCATCGAAACGCGCCCGGGCATCCTGAACCGACCACTTTTGCATTGCGTCCTCCACTTGCCTGACTGTCGATCACATTCCAGCGGATCGCACGCCCATCGTGCCACTGGCCGTCACGCCGACTCCTGATACAGCGCCGCCTGCAGCTCGTGCACCGCCTGCTGAAAGCCGGCCTTGCCGCCGAAGGGCTGGATCAGCTGCAGCGGCGTGCCCATGGCGCTGAAGGGCGGGATCTCGAGCATCTTCACGTTGTCGAGCTCGCCGACCAGGCCCTCGTCCTGGTATTTGGCCAGCAGCTCCTCCAGCACGGCGCGGGCCTGCGGGCCGTAGCGGGTGAACACGTCGCGCTTCTTCACGCTGGCGGCACGCTCGCGGCGCGTCAGCGGCGGGCGGTCGAAGGCAATGTGGCAGATCAGGTCGAAGGGGTCGAGTTCCTTGCCCAGTTCGTCGAGCAGCGGTCCGAGCAGCAGCCCCTGGTCGGCCAGTTCGGCGAGCACGGCCTGCTTGCGCTCGGCCGCGCTCCAGCGGCGTAAAAAGTCGTCCAGGCTGGCGTACTGCGCGCGGATGGTCTTGCGCGAATAGTCGCGCAGCGTTTCGGTGACCAGCCTGCCGTCGGCGTCGAGGTACTCGATGCGCTCGGTCAGCACGGTGACCGGCTGGCCGCGGATATAGAACTTGGGCGGGGGTGGCGGTGGTTGTGGCGGCAGCGGGCCGGGCGGCGGCGGCTCGAACAGGACTTCGCCGATCTCGCCTTCACCTTCTGCGTCGGTGCCTTCGCCGCCATCATCCGGTGCTTCCGGCGGTTCCGGCGGCGCCGGCGGGTCGTGCTCGCCGGGCTCGTAGATCTGCACCGGCTCGCCGTCGAAGGCCGGGTCGGCAAAGTGCGCCGTCGCGCCGCGAAAGTCCACCAGCGTGAAGTAGTACTTCTGCGAATCTTCGTGCACGCGCGTGCCGCGGCCGACGATCTGCTTGAACTCGGTCATCGAGCCCACCGTACGGTCCAGCACGATCAGCCGGCAGGTCTGCGCATCGACGCCGGTGGACAGCAGCCGCGAGGTGGTGACGATCACCGGGTAGGGCGACTCCGGGTCGATGAAGTTGTCGAGCTGCTCGGTGCCGGCCGGGTCGTCGCCGGTGATGCGCATCACGTAGCGCGCATCCTTCAGCACCAGATCCTGGTTTTCCACCACCAGCGCCTGGCGCAGTTGCGCCGCATGTTCGGTGTCGACGCAGAAGACTATTGCCTTGTGCATACGCTGGCCGCTGGCCCTGAGGAAGTCGCTGATCCAGCGCGCCACGCGCTGCGTGCGCGTGTCGATGACCAGGCTGCGGTCGAAGTCCTTCAGGTTGTAGATGCGGTCATCGATGGGGCGGGCGTGCTTGTCGGTCTCGCCGGCATGCGGGCGCCAGCCGTGCACGTCCACGTCCAGGTGCACGCGGATCACCTTGTACGGCGCCAGGAAGCCGTCGCCGATGCCCTGCTTCAGCGAATAGCTGTACACCGGCTCGCCGAAATACCGGATGTTGGAGGCGTACTCGGTCTCCTTCGGCGTGGCCGTCATGCCGATCTGGGTGGCCGGGGCGAAGTGCTCCAGGATCTCGCGCCAGGCGGCGTCCTCGGCGGCGCTGCCGCGGTGGCATTCGTCGACGATGACCAGGTCGAAGAAGTCCGGCGACAGCTCGCGGAAGATCTTCTGCCGTTCCTCGGGGCCGGTGAGCGCCTGGTACAGGCCCAGATAGATCTCGAACGAGGTGTCGATGCGGCGCTGGCGGTCCAGCGCCAGCGCCAGTTCGGCGCGCGAGCCGTCGTCGCGTTCGATGGTCTTGCTCTGCGTGCTGAGCTTGGCCATCTTCGCGCCGAAGGGGCGGAAGTCGTTGACCATGGTCTGGTCGACGAGGATGTTGCGGTCGGCCAGGAACAGCACGCGTTTCTGCCGGCCGGCATGCCAGTCGCTCTTCCACAACCGCCAGATGATCTGGAACGCGGTGTAGGTCTTGCCGGTGCCGGTGGCCATGACCAACAGAACACGCGGCTGGCCCTTGGCGATGGCCTCGACCGCGGCGTTGACGGCGTTGCGCTGGTAGTAGCGCGGCTCCTTGCCGCTGCCGTCGTCGTGGTAGGGCTGGAGCACGATGCGCTCCTGCGCGTCGTCCAGCCCTTTCCAGTCGCGGTAGGCGGCCCACAGCCGCTGGGGGCTGGGGAAGTCGTGCATGGCCAGCGTCGTCTCGCCCGGCGCGAGCCGGCCGGTGCGGTCGTGGAAGACGAAACCCTGGCCATTGCTGCTGAAGACGAAGGGCGCGTGCAGCGCCGCGGCGTAGTCCAGCGCCTGCTGCAGGCCGTGGGCCGGCGTGAAGCGGGTCTTCTTGGCCTCGATCACCGCCAGCGGGATGTGCTGGCGGTACAGCCAAGTCGGCCTTCTTGGCCCGGCCCCCGGCCGACGAGCCGGCCGCGCACGATGATGCGGCCCTTGGTGAAGCCCACCTGGCGGCGGATCTGCGTGGCCTCGTCCCAGCCGGCGCGAACCAGTGCCGGGGTGATGTACTTGACGCTGACGTCGTCTTCGCTCAGGTCCGCCGGCATCTGGCCCTCCAGGGCGGGGTGGCGCCCTTCGGGGCAGGACCGCATGGTCGCACAGCCGTTTGCCCGCTGGCGCGCGGGCCGCCCGGCTGCAGGCTACAGTCGCCAAATGCCGTTTGCTGAAGAGTTGCTTGCCGCCTTGGGCCAGGCCTATGCCGGCCGCGCCGTGCCGCGCGTGAAGGCGCTGCACCTGCCGCCGGTGCCGTGGACCGGCAGCCGCGACGGTGAATTCGGCGCGCTGGAACTCGACAGTGGTGCGCTGGGTTTGAGCTACCTGCTGCTCGACGATACGCTGGCCACCATCGGTGACGCCGCCGCCCTGGTGCGCGATGCCGACGCGCTGGACGTGGCGCGCTGGTGGGTAGAAGCCGCGGCGCCGGGCGGCGCGGCGGGACGGGCCGCCCGCAACGCGCTCGGCTTCGCGGCCGTGAACGCGCTCACGCGCGAACTGTTCGACCGCGCCGGCTTCGTGCCGCCGGCGGCCACCGATTCGATCGGCGGGCTGGACCCGCGCCCGGGCGAACATATCGGCATGGTCGGCTTTTTCCCGCCGCTGGTGAAGCAGGTCACGGCCCGCGGCGCGCGGCTGACGGTGCTGGAACTGCGTGCCGACCTGGCCGGCGCGCCGCGAAGCTTTCGCCATCACGCTCGACCCGGCGGACCTGGCGGACTGCACGCAGGTGCTGGCCACGAGCACGGTGCTGCTGAACCATACGCTGGAAGGCGTGCTGGCGGCCTGCCGGTCGGCGCGGCATATCGCCCTGGTTGGGCCCGGTGCCGGTTGCCTGCCCGACGGCCTGTTCGCGCGCGGCGTCACGCTGCTCGGCGGCAGCTGGGTGGTGGACGCTGCGGCGTTCAAGCAGGCGCTGGCGACCGGTGCACCCTGGGGGCGGTTCAGCACGCAAGTTTGCGCTCACTCGCGCGAACTATCCGGGATGGCAGGCGCTGCTGGCTGTCGCGGACAAGCCCTGACACGCACCGCCGGCGCCTGCACGCAGGCGACCGGTCAGCGGCCGGCGGCTTCCAGCTCAGCGACGAGCCTCTGCGCATCCGGGTTGTCGGGCTCCAATGCGGCCAGGCGAAGCGCATGGACCAGCGCCCGCCTCGCGCCGGCCGGCGTCGCGTTCGAACAGGGCCAGGGCCAGCAGCAGGTCGCGGTCGGCGGGGTGGCGCTGCACGGCCGCTGCCAGGGTGCGCAGCGCCGCCTCGCGCTGGCCGGCGTCGTTCAGCGCCACCGCGTGCACATAGGCGAAACGGGCATTTTCGGGCGCCAGCCGCGCCGCCGCGGCCAGCGCCTGCAGCGACTCGGCGCTGCGCCGCTGGCGCGCCAGCGACAGGCCCAGCGCGTGCTGCGCGCTCGCCGAGCGCGGGTCGCGCGCCAGCGCCTCGCGCAACGTGCGCTCGGCGTCGGCCTCCAGCCCGCCGCCGCGGTAGACGTCTGCCAGGTTCAGTGCCGCCGGCTCGAAACCGGGGTCGAGCGCCAGCGCGCTGCGGTAGGCGGCCACGGCTTCGTCGAAGCGGCCTTGCGTGGCGTGCAGGTTGCCCAGGTTGGCGCGGCCTTCCGGCCGGTCGGCGTTGAAACGCTCGGCGGCCACGTATTCCTGGATCGCTACGGAGAAGGCTTCGCGCTGCTGCGGCGACAGCAGCGCTTCCGGCCCACCGGCCAAGGCGCGCGCCGATTCCATGCGCACCTGGCGCACCGGGTCGGCCAGCAGCGGCGGCAGCCATGACACGCGTGTGCCGGGGTCTGCGCCGGCCAGTGCCACGGCGGCAGCGGCGCGCACCAGGGCGTCGGGGTCGGCCAGCGCGCTGCGCAGCGCCGGCAGCGTGGCCGGGTCCAGGCGCTGGCCCAGCCGGCGCACTGCGCTGGCGCGAACGAAACCCGACTGGCCGCGGTCCTGCGCCACGGCCAGCAGGGCCGGCGCGGCGCCCGCCGCGTCGCGGTCGGCCGAGGTGAAGGCCTCGGCGAAGGTCTGGAAACCGGGCCGGGTCTGCGGATACCAGGCCTTCACCGCGTCGGCCGCCCATTGCGGCTTGCGATCGGTGTGGCACTGGTTGCAGGCATTGGGCACGCCCAGGCTCAGCGTGCGGTCGGGCCGCGGAATGCGAAAGCCATGGTCGTGCCGCGGGTCGACGACCATGTAGGTGGTGGTCGGCATGTGGCAGCTGGCGCAGGTGGCGCCCTGCGTGCCCGGCTCGTGGTGGTGATGCGCGGGCGCGTCGTATTTCGCGGGCAGATGGCACTGGCTGCACACGGCATTGCCCGGCGCGCGCAGCTTCTGCGTGTGTGGGTCGTGGCAGTCGGAGCAGGTGACGCCCTTGGCGTGCATCCGGCTGCCCAGGAAGGCGCCGTGGTTGAAGACCTCGTCGCGCTGCTGGCCATCGGCGAAGAAGAGGCCGGGCTCGATGAGCTGGGTGCGGAAGCCGTCGGCCAGCGGCTGGCCGGCGTGCCATTCGTCGCTGAACTGGCCGCGGCGGGCGTGGCAGCGGGCGCAGACCTCGATCTCGCGCGAGGTCTCGCGCGGCTTCGTGCGCGCGGCGTTGCCCGAGGTGGCGTCGATCACCCAGCCGACGCCGCGGCGTTCGTCCAGCGCCACCGGCAGCCCCTTGCCTGCGCCGCCGAAGCGGGCCCAGTCGCCCTCCTTGTTCGCCCAAGCCAGGTGGTTGGAGCCCGGCCCGTGGCAGGCCTCGCAGTTGACGTCGATGTCGGTCCAGGTGGTGGCGTAGGTGTTCGTGGCCTCGTCGTAGTTCTTGCGCAGGTGGGTGGAATGGCAGTCGGCGCACTGGTAGTTCCAGACCTGGTCGATGCCGGTCCAGTGCAGCGGGTCGCCGGCCTTCAGCTTGCGCTCGGGGTAGAGGTGGAACCAGCGCTGGCCGCCCTGCGCCGCGGGCCGGCTGTCCCAGGCGATGCCCAGCGCCTGCAGCCGCCCGCCGGGAAGTGGCACCAGATATTGCTGCAACGGCGCCACGCCGAAGGTGTGCGTGACCTCGAAGTCGGCCAGGCGGCCGTCGGGGCCGTCGGTGTTGACGAAGAATTTGCCGTCGCGCCTGAAGAAGGTGGAGGTCCCGCCCTGGTGGCGGAAGGTCGCGCCGTCGAAGCGGCCGAGCACGCTGGATTCGCTGGCCACCGCCATGGCGCGGTCGTGGTGCGACCCCTGCCAGGCTTCGGTTTCGCTGGCGTGGCACGAAGCGCAGGCGGCGCCGCCCACGTAGGTGGGTGCGGGTGCGGGCACGGGACGGGCCTCGGGCGCGGCCGCCGCCTTGGTTGCGTCGGGCGACGGCGCTTCCGTTCCGGGCTGCTGCAACGCGAAGTACAGGCCGGCGGCCAGCAGCAGCGCCATCGCCGCCAGCGCCACCCACGGCGACACGCGCCGCCGCGTCGCCGTGGCGGCCGCTGCGGTGGGTGTCTTCTCCCGGGCGCTGGGCTGGCGGGGCAAGTTCAGGCTCGGCGGCGCGTCATGCCCCCAAGACTAACGGCTCGGGAAGACCTGCTTCCAGTCCTGGCGGATGCTGAGCACCGTCCAGCCCCGCGCGCCTGCCTCGTCGAGCGCACGCTCCAGTCTGCCGACGTGCGACTTGCGGTCGTAGGCGAACTCGCGCTCGGCGTCGTCGTGGTGGACGATCACGCCGAGCCGCGCGCCCGGGGCGCTGGTGGTCCACTCGAGCATCTGGAAGTCGCCGTCGGAATTGCCGAGGGCGGCGATGGGCCGCCTGCCGATGGTTTTATGGATGCCCACCGGCTTGCCCGCCTTGTCGTCGATGAAGTCGATCGTGGGCAGGCGCACGATCACCGGCAGGCCGTTGCGCAACTCGTATTTCGTCTGGACACTGGAGCCGATCACCTGCTCGGGCGGTACGCCGTAGAGCGCTTCGGAAACGACGCGCAGGAATTCGACGCCGCCACCCGAGACGATCCAGGTCTTGAAGCCGTTGGCGCGCAGATGGTCGAGCAGTTCGCGCATGGGCTGGAACGTGAGCTCGGTGTAGGGCCGTTGGAGCCAGGGATGCCGGGCCGTCTTCACCCAGTCGCGCACGGCCTGTGCAAATTCCTCGCTGGTGTTGCCGGCGTGCGTGGCCATCACCAGTTCGAGCAGGCCCTTCTCGCCCGATGCCGCCAGGGTCTTCAGGTCGCCTTCCAAGGCGGCCTTGAATGGCTGCGTCGTCTGCCACTCGGGGTGCTGCGGTGCCAGTGCCTTGACGCGGTCGATGGCGAAGGCGAGCTGGAAATACATCGGCTGCTCGGACCACAGCGTGCCGTCGTTGTCGAACACGGCAATGCGCTCGGCCGGTGGCACGAAGTCCTTGCCGCCGGGCTCGGTGACGGCGCGCACGAACGCGAGGATGCGCGCCTTGGCCACACCGTCGTTCCAGGACGGCAGCACCTCGGCGGCCAGGGCCGGCAGGCTGGCCAGGCTCAGCACCAGGGCGAGTGCGCCGCCCTCCAGGCTGCGAGGGATCATCGGTTTCATCGGGTGCTTCTTCCAGTGAAGAGCAAGGGCCGCGCTCGCGTTGCGAGGGCGGCCCGGCCAAAGGCGGCGTGGTGCCGACCGTCCACCGTCAGTTCTTCTGTGGCCGCGTCACCGCTTCCATCACGCGGTCGAGGTTGAAGCTGCCCGGCTTCTGTCGCGGCGGAAAGTCCCTGAAGCTCTGCAGCCAGTTGCCGACATAAGCACCCGCCGGCGCGATGGCGAACATGCGCTCCATGTACCAGCGCTGGTAGCCCATCGCGTTTTCCTGCTCGGCGCGCTCGAAGGGGTCCATGCGCAGGTTGGTGAGCTTCGGGGCGCGCAACTCGGTGAACGGCTTCTGCCACACATGCAGGCCTTCGGCCTCCTGCTCGAGGAACGTGACCTTCATGTTCTCGTAGCGCAGGGCCGCGACGCTGCCGTCGTCGGTCCAGTAGATGAACTCCTTGCGCGGCCAGGCGGCCTCACCCTTCAGTGCCGGGCCGAGGTCGTAGCCGTCGAGGTGCACCTTGTAGCTCTTGCCGGCGATGCTGCGACCTTTGAGCAGGTCGGCCTTGGCCGTCTTGTCGCCCGCCGCGGCGACCAGCGTGGTCAGCATGTCCTCGTGCGCGCCGATGTCGTTGACCACCGTGCCGGGCTTGACGACGCCGGGCCACTTGATCAGCGTCGGCACCCGGTAGCCGCCTTCCCACTGCGTGTTCTTCTCGCCGCGGAACATGGTGGTGCCGCCGTCGGGCCAGGTGAAGGTCTCGGCGCCGTTGTCGCTGGAGTACATGACGATGGTGTTCTCGTCCAGGCCCAGCTCCTTCAGCTTGGCCAGCACCTGGCCCACGTGGCCGTCGTGTTCGACCATGCCGTCGGCATAGATCCCGAGTCCGGTCTTGCCGGCCGACTCCGCCTTCAGGTGCGTGAAGATGTGCATGCGGGTGGAGTTCCACCACAGGAAGAACGGCTTGTCGGCCTTCTTCGCGCGCTCCATGAAGTCCAGCGCCTTGGCGTTGACCTCCTCGTCGATGGTCTCCATGCGCTTCCTGGTCAGCGGGCCGGTGTCGGTGATGCGGCCGTCGGCGAAGCTGTGGATCACGCCGCGCGGGCCGAACTTCTTCTTGAACTCGGGGTTCTTCGGGTAGTCGGCGTTCTCGGGCTCTTCCTCGGCGTTCAGGTGGTAGAGGTTGCCGAAGAATTCGTCGAAACCGTGGTTCGTGGGCAGCATCTCGTCGCGGTCGCCGAGGTGGTTCTTGCCGAACTGGCCGGTCATGTAGCCCTGCGCGCGCAGCAGCGTGGCGATGGTCGGGTCACCCTGGGTCATCCCTTCGGGGGCGCCCGGCAGGCCGACCTTGGTCAGGCCGGTGCGGATCGGCGACTGGCCGGTGACGAAAGCAGCGCGGCCGGCGGTGCAACTCTGCTGGCCGTACCAGTCGGTGAACAGCGCGCCTTCCTTGGCGATGCGGTCGATGTTCGGCGTCTTGTAGCCCATCATGCCCATGTTGTAGGCGCTGACGTTGAACTGGCCGATGTCGTCGCCCCAGATGATCAGGATATTCGGCTTCTTGGCCGTGCCCTGGGCCCAGCCGGGCAGCGCGGCCAGCGCCCCCAGCAGCAGCGCGGCGAGCGCCGCGAGTCGTCGAATGGTGGTCATGGGATTCCTTCTAAAGGAGCTTGTCTCGGTGCGGAACAGGGGTGGATGCGCCTGCCGCACCCGGGAGCGGCACTGTGCGGCAGGCGGGCGGCGGCCGCATCGTCCGCCGGGGCAGCGCGCCCTGCCCTTTGGTGCAGGGCACGGTCCGGACCGGTCGCGGGCCGGGTAGTGCAGGGTTCAGCGTGCGGCGATCAGCTCGTTCACGGCGCTGACGAGCGCACGGCCGGG
Organism: Candidatus Rubrivivax defluviihabitans; assembly: GCA_016709385.1. Lineage (GTDB taxonomy): Bacteria > Pseudomonadota > Gammaproteobacteria > Burkholderiales > Burkholderiaceae_C > Rubrivivax > Rubrivivax defluviihabitans. Next base: position 785,760 of record JADJMW010000022.1, on the reverse strand, counting down.
GAAGGGCTTGCCGAGGAAGCGCTCCACGCCGCCGCTCCGGACGGCTTCACGCACCCCCGCCTCGTCGTGGGCCGAGATGGCGACGGCGGGCACTTGCAGGCCGCGTCGCCGCAGCCGGGTCACCAGCTCCAGGCCGGATATCGCCGGCAGATGCACGTCGACCACCAGGCAGTCAGCCGGCGCGGCGCGTGCATCGTCGAGCAGGGCTTCCGCGCTGGCATAGCCGCAGGCGTCGAATCCGCTGGCGCGCAGCAGGCGCAGCAAGGCCACGCGCAGGCCCTCGTCGTCTTCGACGAGGATCACAACGTGGCGGGGAGGCTGTGGGGGCGGGGGCGTGTGGACCACTTGATTTCGACCCGGCCGCAATATGCAGGACCGGGATCGAAGGCGCATCGCGCCGGCGGGCAGTCCGGCCTGCCCTTTGGTGCAGGGGCGACCCCGGGGCCTTTGTGCTCAGCGGCCGTGCAAGGGCAACTGCGCGGCGATGCGGCCGAGCTCCGCCGCCGTGGTGGCGCCGAGCTTGGCCATCACCTGGGCGCGCTGCGCCTTCACGGTGCGCTCGGCGATGCCCAGCGTGGCGGCGATCTGCTTGTTCAGCTGGCCGGCCACGACCCCCTGCAGGACCTCGCGTTCGCGCGCCGTGAGCTGGGCATAACGCGCCAGCAGGTCCGCGCCGGCACCGTGGCTCGTGCGCCGGGCCGCGTCGGTCCGCAGCGCGCTCGCGATGGCCTCGAGCAGCACCTTGCTCTCGACCGGCTTGGTGAGGAAGTCCACCGCGCCGGCCTTCATGGCCCGGATGCCGGTGGCCAGGTCGCCGTGGCCGCTGAAGAAGATCACCGGCAGCCGCACGCCGTGCCGCGCCAGCGAATCCTGCAGGTCCAGCCCCGAGGGGCCCGGCATGCGCAGGTCCAGCAGCAGGCAGCCCGGCGTGTCGGCGGGCGGGTCGAGCAGGAAGTCGCCTGCCGAGGCGTAGGTGCGCACGGCGTAGCCGGCGGCGGTGAGCAGCCGCGTCATGGCGCTGCGCACCGACTCGTCGTCGTCGACGATGTGGATCACCGGCAGCGGGGTCATGCGGCGTGGGTTCGGGCGGGCGGCGGGGCGCTGTCGGGCGCAGGCGGGTGGGGCAGGACGACGAGGAATTCCGCGCCGTCGTCGTGCCGGGCGACGCGGATCGTACCGCCGTGGGCTTCGACGATGCTGCGCACGATGGCCAGGCCCAGGCCCATGCCGCCGCGCTTGGTGCTGTAGAAGGACTCGAAGATCCGCGGCAGCTCGGCGGCCGGGATGCCGGCGCCGGTGTCGCTCACGGCGAGCTGCACGCCCGCGGGGGTGTCGGCGGTGGCCAGGCGCACGCGGCGCCGCTCGGCGGGCTGCCCGTCGCAGGCATCGAAGGCGTTCAGGCACAGGTTGATGATCAGCTGCTGGATCTGCACCGCGTCGCCGAGCACGTCGGGCCGTTGCGCCCCCGGCGTGTGCTCCAGCGTGACGCCGCGCCGCCGGGCCTCGGCGCTCAGGAGCCTGGCGGTGTCGCCGACGACGTCGTTGAGATCGAACCGCTGTCGCTCGCCTTCGTGCCCGGACAGCAGCGTGCGCAGGCGCCGGATGACCTCGCTGGCGCGCAGGTCGTCGCGCCGGATGTCGCGCAGGATCTGCCGCAGTTCGTGGTTCGACATGCGGCCGGTCTCGATCAACATCTCCGCGGCCTCGGCATTGCCCAGGATTGCCGCCAGCGGCTGGTTGATCTCGTGTGCGATGGCTGCGGTCAGCTCGCCGGCCACCGCCAGCCGAGAGGCGTGCAGCAGTTGCGCACGCTGGGTCTGCAGGCTCTGCTCGGCGGCACGGCGCCGGCGGTGCTGCAGGAGCAGCGCGGCGATCAGTGCCGACTGCGCCAGCAGCGCCAGCACCACGGCCGCCGTCTGCCAGGCGTAACGCTGCAGGAACGGCGCTTCGACGAAGCGGACCTCGCAGCCCGCCGGCAGCGCGCGCGGTTTCAAGCCGAAACGCTCGAGCTGGCGGCCGTCGACGAGGCAGCTCGACGGCGGTGCGGGCTGGACGATCGGCTCGCCCACCAGCCGACCGTCGAGTCCTCGCGCGACGAGGTCGCCCAGGCGATCGCCGTGACCGGCGAAGGAATCCATGGCGCCGGCGACCAGCCCATGACCGAGGTAGGTTTCGAAGATGCCGTAGATCGGCGCGCGGCTGGCGGCGGCGATCGTGCCGAGGGCGTCGCGCGGCACGTAGACCTGGCCGGCGGCATCGCGGAACAGGGTCGTGTAGAGGACGATGGTGCCGGTGTCCTCACGTGCCAGCCGCGCGGCGACGGCCTGGAGCGAGGGTCCGGTCAGGAACTCGACCTCCAGCCGCTCGCGCAACGATCCCAGCGCGGCGCGCGTGGCTCGCAGCAGCACCTCGTCGAATCGGGAAACGCCGCCGACGACGACCAGGCGACGCGCCTCGGGCTGCAGCGCCTGGGCGATGCGCAAGGTGCCGGCGAAGTCGGAGGCCGCGGGGATGCCGGACATGGCGGCGTCGGGCGGCAGTGCGCGGGCGAAGTCCGGTGCCACCCAGTCGTAGACCGTGCTCACCCGGGGCCACAGGCGGTCCCGGTATCGCAGGTAGAACTCGACCGCCGGCTCGCTGACCAGCACGACGGTGTCGATGCGCACGCCTTCGTATTTGCGCGCCAGCAGTTCCGCCAGCGCCGGACCGGTGGCGCCGGCGAGCCGCAGGCTGTCGATCGATTCGTACAACCAGACCACCGGACGCGGATGACGCTGCGCGATGGCGGCGCGCATGGCGGCGTCGATGGCCACGAAGGCCGGCAGATAGGGGTCGGTGCCGGTGATGACGAGCACCTGGGCGGGATCGCCGGGGCCGGTTGTCCGCGCCGCCGCTGGGTCGGCCGACGCTGCAGCGGCCGGCAGCACCCCCTGCAGCCCGCACAGGAGTGCCAGCACCAGCACGCGGGCGCACAGTGCGAGAGCCGGGTGCGGCGTGGTGGGCGGCATTCGGCGGCGGGACGTTCAGGCCCCGTCAAGGGGCTTGGCGATAGTGGTACGCATAGGCGTCGGCAAATCCCAGGCGGTGGTAGAGGCGCCGCGCGGGTTCGTTGCCGGCTTCGACCTGCAAGTAGGCAATCGTCGCGCCCTCGTGAGTCGACAACGCAAGCAAGCGCTCACATAATGTGATCGCAAAACCCTGCCGTCGGGTGCCGGCCTGGGTGTGGATGTCGTACAGGCCCACCAGTTCGGCTTCGCGTGCCCACTGGCCGCAGGCCAGCACTGCACCGTCGCTGCTGCGCCGGATGGCAAATCCTTGATAAGCCACGGGCGAAGCCGCCAGACGCTGCGCGTGGGCTTCGATCTGGCCGGGCGGCGTACCGCGAAGCTGGCCGATGGCCAGGGCGTAGGCGGAGGCGTCCAGGCGCTCCCACTGCGTGCCGGTGGGCAACGGTGTCGGCGTGATTCTCGGTATGGCCGGGCAGACCATGACGCGGGTGTCGTCGTGCCGGGTCCAGCCCTGGTCGGCCAGCCAGTCGTCCAGGCTGGCCGGCTGTGTGAAAGGCGTGATGCGCACCAGCGCTGGCAAGCCGGCTTCCGCGTAGACGGCCAAGGCGATCTGAAGCCGTTGCTTCAGCGGCAACCGGCCGCTGGCGACGGCGTTGATGCAACGCGCCCGCTGCGCCTTTCCGGGCGAGAAGCGCACCAGCCAACCATCGATCCAGCGCTGCTGTGGCGGCGCGCTGGCGTTCAGGCCCGCGTCTTCGACGCGGGACCGCAGCGCTTCATCCAAGGCGTTGCGCCATCTCGCGCGCGAAGGCCACGAAGGCGATGGCGCCCTTGGACGCCGGGTCGAAGGTGACGCCGGGCTGGCCGTAGCTGGGGGCCTCGGCCAGGCGCACGTTGCGCGGGATCACGGTGTCGAAGACCTTGTCGCCGAAGTGCGCCTTGAGCTGTTCGCTCACCTGCTGCTGCAGCGTGATGCGGGGGTCGAACATGACGCGCAGCAGGCCGATGATCTGCAGGTCGGGGTTCAGGTTGGCGTGCACCTGCTTGATGGTATTGACCAGATCCGACAGGCCTTCGAGCGCGAAATATTCGCACTGCATGGGCACGATGACGCCGTGCGCGGCGCACAGGCCGTTGAGCGTGAGCATGCTCAGGCTGGGCGGGCAGTCGATGAGCACGAAGTCGTAGTCTTCGCGCACGGCGGCCAGCGCGTGGCGCAGGCGCTTTTCGCGGTGCTCGAGTTCGACCAGTTCCACCTCGGCGCCGGCCAGTTCGCGGTTGGCGCCGACGACGTGGTAGCCGCCCTTGGGGCTGGGCTGGCGGGCTTCGGTCACCGTGGCCGATTCCAGCAGCACGTCGTAGACGCTGGTGTCCAGCGCGCGTTTGTCGATGCCCGAGCCCATGGTGGCATTGCCCTGCGGGTCGAGGTCGACGAGCAGCACGCGCCGGCCCACCTGGGCCAGCCCGGCCGCCAGATTGACGGTGGTGGTGGTCTTGCCGACGCCGCCCTTCTGGTTGGCGATGCAGTAGATCTTGCTCACTGCGCGCCCAGCCGGATGCCGAAGCCGACGAGAAAGACGCCGGCCAGACGTTCGAGACCGCGGGCCAGTCCTTGGTGGGCCCTGACCCGGGCGCTGACGGCACCGGCGAAGGCGCACAGCAGCAGGCAGTAGACGGCGGTGATGACGGCGATGGTGGCCGCCATGGCGGCGAAGGTGACGGCGCCGCGGTGGCTGGCGGGGTCGATGAAGAGCGGGAAGAAGGCCATGTAGAAGACGATGGCCTTGGGGTTGAGCAGGGTGATGAGGAAGGCCTGGCGTGCGTAGTGTCGCGGCTCGATGCGCACCGGGCTGGCGGTACCGGGCTGGGCGAAGATGAGCTTGAGGCCGATCCACGCGAGATAGGCTGCGCCGAGATATTGCACACCCTGGAAGAGCAGCGGTTGGGCGGCCAGCAACGCGGCCACACCGGCCACGGCCAGCCACAGCAGCACTTGGTCACCGAGGATCAGGCCGAGGGTGGCTGCGGCGCCGGCGCGAAAGCCGCCCTTGCCGGTGGAGGTGAGCAAGGCAAAGGTTCCTGGCCCGGGCAGCGCCAGGAAGACCAGGATGGCCGCGCAGAAGGCGCCGTAGTCGGCGATGCCGAGCATGGGTGAACTCCGAAAGCCGGCGTCAGCGAGGCGCTTCGGCCGCGGGCGAGTGAGGATGCGTCTGCCAGCGTGCGAGATCGAAGCCTTGCTGGGTCAGCCGGGAGCGTATCGCAGATTCGTCGGCCGGCGCGAGCTTGGGCGTGCGCGACAGCACCCACAGGTACTCGCGCGTGGGTTCGCCGACGACGGCGTAACGGCCATCGTCGGCCAGCTGGATGACCCAGTACGAACCCCAGATGGGCAGCCAGCGCAGCCAGCTGGGCAGGAAGCTCACCTCCAGTTGCGCCGGCTGCAGCGCGTTGCCGCGGATTTCGGAGCCCGCCGGACGCGCCAGGCCGACGATGTCTTCGATCTTGCCTTCGGCGTTGCGGCAGCGATTGGTGACTTCCACGCCGTCGGGGATGCGGCGGTAGGTGGCGCTGGTATCGGCGACGCACTGCTTCTGGAAGCGGTTGGGGAACCAGGCCACCTGGTACCAGGTGCCCATGTAGCTGGGGATGTCCAGCGTGGGCAGTGCAGCCAGTGGCGCGGGCTGGGCGTGCGCCGAGGCGGCCAGGGTTACGAGAACGCTGCAGAGGATAGTTCGGAAGTTTTTCATTGCGACTTTCGGGGTTGCATCCAGACCAGGCAACGCTGGGCATTCAGGCCAGGCACGTGCAGCGGTTCCACGTGGAACACATCGACGTCCGGGGGCAGCGCAGCCATTTCGTCGTCCGGCACCCTGCCCTTCATGGCGAGCCAGGCGCCGCCGGGCGCGAGATGCTTTCGGGTGAGTGCGGTGAAGTCGGCCAGCGAGGCGAAGGCGCGTGAGGTGATCAGGTCGAATGGCAGGGCTCGAAGGCTCTCGACGCGGCTGTGCTCTGCATGAAGGTTGGGCAAGCCCAGCGAGCCCGCGACCTGGCGCACGAAGGCGATCTTCTTCGCCACCGCATCGACGCAGGTCACGTCCCAGCCCGGCAGCAGCGTGGCGATCACCACCCCCGGCAGCCCGCCGCCACTGCCCACGTCGAGCAGACGACCTTGCGTTGCGCGGCGCTGCAAGGGCGGGATGATCGCCAGGCAGTCGGCCAGGTGCTGCGTGACCATGCCGGCGCGGTCGCGCACGGCGGTGAGGTTGTAGGTGGCGTTCCAGCGCTGCAACAGGTCGAGGTAGTTCGACAGGGCCGAGGTTTGGGCCGAGGTGGGGGCCAGCCCCAGTTCAGCGCAGATCGGGTCGAGTTCGCTCGGCACGCGGGCACAGAGGCTCAAGCCGCTTCGTCGGTCAGGAAGGCACCCGTCCGGCGTTTCTTCAAGTGCACGAGCAGCAGTGAAACGGCGGCCGGCGTCACACCCGAGATGCGCGAGGCCTGGCCCAGCGTCGCCGGCCGTTGCCTGGCGAGCGTTTGCCGCACCTCGAACGAGAGCGCCTTCACGGCGCCGTAGTCCAGGTCCTCCGGCAGCACCAGACTCTCGAGCGCCGAGGCGCGGTCGACCTCGTCGTTCTGCTTGTCGATATAGCCGGCATATTTGATGGCGATCTCGGCCTGCTCGATCACGGCGTCGGCTTCGCGCGCACCATATTCGCCGCGCAGGGTTTCACGTGAAACAGCGGCCGGGTGCGCTGCGATGGCCGCCAGTTCACCCACCGCATCGAAACCCACACCGGGCCGGCGCAGCAGGTCGGCCAGGCTGTATTCGCGCTCCAACGCCTTGCCCAGCAGCCGCTCGGCGTCGGCCGCCGGCACGGTGGCCGGGCGCACCCAGGTCGAGCGCAGCCGTTGCAGTTCACGCGCCAGCCGTTCGCGCTTGCGCTCGAACGCCGCCCAGCGCTGGTCGCCCACCAAGCCGAGTTCGCGCCCCGTTTCGGTCAGGCGCAGGTCGGCGTTGTCTTCGCGCAATTGCAGCCGGTATTCGGCGCGGCTGGTGAACATGCGGTAGGGCTCGGTCACGCCCTTGGTGACGAGATCGTCCACCAACACGCCCAGGTAGGCCTGGTCGCGGCGCGGCAGCCAGGGCTCCCTGCCCTGCACCTGCAGCGCCGCATTGGCGCCGGCATACAGGCCTTGCGCCGCGGCTTCCTCGTAGCCGGTGGTGCCGTTGATCTGGCCGGCGAAGAACAACCCGGCGATGGCCCGGGTCTCGAAGTTCGGCTTCAGTTCGCGCGGGTCGAAATAGTCGTATTCGATGGCATAGCCGGGCCGCAGGATGTGCGCTTTTTCCAGGCCGCACATCGACTGCACGGCAGCGATCTGGATGTCGAAGGGCAGCGAGGTCGAGATGCCGTTGGGATAGAACTCGTTCGTCGTCAGACCTTCGGGTTCGAGGAAGATCTGGTGGCTGGACTTGTCGGCGAAACGGTTGACCTTGTCCTCGATGCTCGGGCAGTAGCGTGGCCCCACGCCGCCGATCACACCGGTGAACATCGGGCTGCGGTCGAAGCCGCTGCGGATGATCTCGTGCGTGCGCTCGTTGGTGTGCGTGATCCAGCACGGCAGCTGGCGCGGGTGTTGCTCGGGCGGCCGAGAAAGCTGAAGACCGGCACCGTCTGCAGCGGCGGGCTGCCGTCGGCGGCCGGCATGCCGTCGCCGGGCTGTTCCTCGAGCCGGCTGAAGTCGATCGAACGGCCGTCGATGCGCGGCGGCGTGCCGGTCTTCAGCCGCCCCTGCGGCAGCTTCAATTCCTTCAGCCGCGCCGACAGGCCCAGCGCCGGCGGATCACCGGCGCGGCCGGCGCTGTAGTTCTGCAGGCCCACGTGGATGCGGCCGTCCAGGAACGTGCCGGCCGTGAGCACCACCGCCCGGCCGCGGAAGCGCACGCCGGCCTGAGTGACGGCGCCCACCACGCGGTCGCCTTCCAGCATCAGGTCGTCCACCGCCTGCTGGAACAGCCAGAGCTTGGGCTGGTTCTCCAGCCGCCGCCGGATGGCGGCGCGGTACAGCACGCGGTCGGCCTGCGCCCGCGTCGCGCGCACGGCGGGGCCTTTGCTGCCGTTGAGGATGCGGAACTGGATGCCGGCTTCGTCGGTCGCCTCGGCCATGGCGCCACCGAGTGCGTCGACTTCCTTGACCAGGTGCCCCTTGCCGATGCCGCCGATGCTGGGGTTGCAGCTCATCTGCCCCAGGGTTTCGATGTTGTGCGTGAGCAGCAGCGTGGCGCAGCCCATGCGGGCGGCGGCCAGCGCGGCTTCGGTGCCGGCGTGGCCGCCACCGACCACGATCACGTCGAAAGTCTGGGGGTGCAGCATGGAAGCGCCGATTCTACGGAGCCACCCCCGCCCGAGCGCGCGCGGGCCCGTCGTTCCCACCAGCGGTCGAAGAAATAGTGCGCCACCGTATTGGCCACCGGTTCCACCAGCGTGATGGCTCCAGCGATGGCCACGCTGCCGGTGAGTAAGTAGCTGACCGTGAATGCGATGCCCAGGTGCATGACGCCGAAAGTTGCTGACTTGGCCATGAACTTCTCCAATGCGAATGATTGTTATTCTCGCATGAACAGGCAAAGACCACGATCGCTTTTGTGGATGGCGCGCATAGCATCGAGCGCATGGACTGCCGTCCGGCCTGCGGCGCGTGCTGCACCGCGCCTTCGATCACCTCGCCCATCCCGGGCATGCCGCAAGGCAAGCCGGCGGGCGTGCGCTGTGTGCAACTCGACGCGCAGCAACGCTGCCGGGTCTTCGGCCAACCCGAGCGCCCCGCGGTCTGCGCTTCTCTGAGACCCTTGCCAGAAATGTGTGGCGAATCACGGGAGCATGCGCTCACTTGGCTGGCTCGGCTCGAAGTGGCCACGGTTCCAGGCTGAAGCCATGGCAACCACCGCCGCCCGCCGCTCGTGGGCAGCGGCGCCGCCAGGTCATTGCAGCGGCGCCGTCCCCGGCACGCTGCGCAGGTCCTGCGCCACGCGGCCTTCATGCAGCGCGATCACGCGCCCGGCCGAGGCAATCGTCTCCGGCCGGTGCGCCACGATCACCCGCGTCAATGCCAGTTGCCGCACGGCCTGGTTGACGACGCGTTCACGGTCCACGTCGAGCGAGCTCGTGGCCTCGTCCAGCAGCAGGATGCGCGGCCGCTTGTACAGCGCCCGCGCGAGCAGGATGCGCTGCTTCTGCCCGCCCGACAGCGCCGCACCCATGTCGCCGATGAGCGTGTTGTAGCCCATCGGCATGGCTTCGATCTCGTCGTGCACCGCCGCCACGCGCGCGCACTGCTCCAGCCAGGCGCGGTCGGGCTCGGCGCTGAAGAAGCAGATGTTGTCGGCGATCGAGCCCGAGAACAGCGGCTCGTCCTGCATCACCACGCCCATGCTGTCGCGCCAGGCGCGCTGCCCCACGCGCGCCAGCGGTACGCCGCCGACCAGCACCTCGCCGCTGTCGGGTGCGTGCAGGCCGAGCATCAGTTTGAGCAGCGTGGTCTTGCCGCAGCCCGAGGGCCCGACGATGGCCACCGACTCGCCGGCCTCGATCTTCAGGCTCACGCCGCGGAGCACATCGGGCTCGCCGTCGGCATAACGAAAGCTCACGTTGCGCAGTTCGATGTCGGCCGCACCGCGCTCGCCCGGCCGCGGCGCGCCGGTGTCGGCCTCGGGCGCGGTGAGAACAATGTCTGCCAGGCGCTCGCCCTGCAGCCGCAGCATGCGAAGTTCCACCGCCTTGTCGATGAGACCGCTCACCCGCGTGGCGAAGGTTTCCTTGTAGGCGAAAAAGGCGAACAGCATGCCCACGGTGAGGTGGCGGTCCATCACCAGCAGCGCGCCTATCCACACCACCGCCACGCGCTCCAGCCCGAACAGCAGTCGGTGCAGCACGGCGAACAGCAGCTCCAGCTTGCGGATGGCGATGCCGGCATTCATGGTGTCGACGACCAGGCTGGAGAAGCGCGACTGGCGGTCGGCCTGGGCATTGAACAGCTTGATCGCCAGCATGCCGCGCAGCGACTCCAGGAAGTGGCTGGCCTGGTTGGCCTCGAAGACCAGCGCTTCCTCGCTGGCTTCGCGCAGCGGCCGGAAGAAGGCCCAGCGCAGCAGCGCATAACCCGCCACCGCGGCCAGCGCCACGAGCGTGAGCTTCACGCTGTACAGCAGCATCATGGCCAGCGTGAGCAGCACCAGCGCGCCGTCCAGGATGGCCTCGATGAAGCTGGTGGTGAGCGTCTTCTGGATCTGCTGCACCGAACCGAAGCGCGACCAGATATCGCCGGCATGGCGTTTCTCGAACCAGCCCACCGGCAAGCGCATGAGGTGCGCGAAGACATTCACCAGCCACTGCAGGTTGAGCGTGGCCGAAAGCACCAGCACCGCCCAGGACCGCGCCGCGGCGGTCGCGGTCTGGACCAGCACCAGCAGCGTGAAGCCCACGCCCAGCGTGACGAGCAGGTCGCGGTCGGCACTGACGATCACGCCGTCCACCACCCACTGCATGAAGAAGGGGCTGAGCAGCACGAAGACCTCGAGCGCCAGCGCCAGCAGCAGGATCTGCGCCAGCGAACGCTTCAGCCCGCTCACCGGCCCCAGCAGTTGCCGCAGCGTCACGCGCTGGCGTTCGGTGGCGGGCACGAAGCCCGGCGCGGGCTGCAGCTCCAGCGCCACGCCGGTGAAGTGGCGCGACAGCTCGTCGCTCTTCAGCCGCCGCAGGCCGCGCGCCGGGTCGTGGATCACGGCCTCGCCGCGCTTCAGCGATACCAGCACCACGAAGTGGTTCAGGTCCCAGTGCAGGATGCAGGGCAGCTGCAGTTGGTCGAGTTCGTCCAGTTCCGCGCGCAGCGCTCGCGAATTGAACTGCAGCGCATCGGCCATGCGCACCAGGTCGGCCAGCGTCACGCCCTTGAGCGACAGCGAAAAGCGCTGGCGCAGCGTCGGCAGGTCGGTGGCCAGGCCGTGCGCGCCAGCCACCATCGCCAGGCAGGCCAGGCCGCATTCGGCGGCCTCGGTCTGCAGGATCAGCGGCACGCGCTGCAACCCGGCGCCCAGGCGCAGCCGGCCCGTGATCGACATCAGAGCCGGCTCCCCAGGCCCAGCAGCGGCTCGAACAGCCACTCGATCAGCCGCCGGCGTTCCAGCAGCACGTCGGCCTGCAGCCGCATGCCGGCCGCCAAGGGCATGGCCTGCGGCGCCGGCGACTCGTCCAGCGCCACGGTGATGCGAAACATCGGCTCGCCGCCCGCGGCCACCGCCGGCAGCGACAGCGCGGCCAGCTCGCTGGCCGCCAGCGGCGTGCGCGAGACCTGCACCACATGCCCCGGCTGGTGGCCGAATTTCTGATACGGAAAGGCCTCGAAGCGCAGCCGCACGGGTTGGTCGGGCCGCACGAAGCCCACGGCGCTGGACGGTGCGAACAGGTGCGCCTGCAAGGTGGCGCCCTCGGGCACCAGGCTGGCCAGCGCGGAAGCCGGCGTCACGCTCTGGCCGGGTTCGGCCAGCACGGCGCTCACGGTGCCGGCCTGCGGTGCGCGCACGACGAGACGGTGTTCACCGTCTTGCTCGGCGGCCTCTTGCGAAAGCAGCGCCAGGTCGCGTTCGAGGCTGCCCACCGTGCCGCCGGCGGTGAGTGGCAAGGTGCGCAGTTCACCTTCGAGTTCGGCGCGTTCACGACCCAAGGCGGCGCGCTGCCGGGCCAGCGCCTGGGCGGCGGCGCGCAGGCCCAGCACCTCTTCGGTCTTGGCCTGCACCTGGGCCTCGGAAATGAACTGTTGCGACTGCAGCGATTCCAGCCGCGCCAGGGATTGTTCGGCCAACGCCAGCCGCTGCTTCTGCAGCCCGGTTTCGCTGTCAATCTGTGCCTGTTCGAGTTCCAGCGCCTGCACGCGGCGCTCCAGCGCCAACTGGCGCGCGCGCACCAGGTCCTGTTCCTGGCGCGCCGCGCCTTCCAGGCTGCGGCGTCGCTCGGTCAGGCTGCGCTGCACTTGCGCCTGGGCCACGGGTTCGAGCAAGGGGCGGTCGACGCCCACGATGAAGAGCAGCTCGCCGGCCTGCACGGCCTGCCCTTCCGAGATGCGGCGTTCGAGCACGGTGCCGGCGGCCGCCGGGACCAGGCGGATGAGACCCCGATCGGGAACGAGTACACCCGCCGCGGTGGACTTGCGTGTGTACTGCGCCAGCGACAGGAAGGCGACCAGCGAGGCTGCCACCAGCACCACGCCTGCCGTCAGCACGCGCAACGACAGCGGACGAACCAGTTGTACGCGGCCCAGCCACTGCTGGCGCTGTGCCTCCAGCGCTTCGGGCCGGAAGAGAGAGCGGGAGTCAGGCACGGGCGAGCGGACGAGTCACGCCGGCCGGCGCCAGTTCAGGAGTCGAATTGATCACCCTCGGCGCCGGAATCAACCGGCGCGTCGGGTCAGAGCCAGCCGCCGCGCGGGGCTTGCGTCGTTGTGGACTCCGTGGTGATCCATCCGCCGCGCGGTGCACCACCACCCGCGACGAGCTGCAGGTGCTTCGGATCCAGCGGCACGGGGCCGGTGCGCAGCGCCGGCGTGGCAGGTTGGACCTGGGGACGAAGTTGCGAGCGTTGCATGAACGGACTCCTGAGGTGAAGGTCGTGCAATTTCGCACGGTTCTTACCGATTGGAGCAGCCGCAATGGCTCGGGATAACTGTCAGGTCTTACAGGGTGCGCCGCAGCGTGGTGCGGATCCGACACTGGGCTAGTCGATCAGGCCCAGGCGCAGCGCCTTCAACACCGCCTGGTGCTTGTTCACGCAGCCCAGCTTGTGCATCGCATTGGTGACATGAAGAACGGCGGTGCGTTCGCTGATGCCGAGCACGGCACCCACCTCCCAGGCCGTCTTGCCCTCCATCGTCCAGCGCAAGGCCTCCAGTTCGCGCGGCGTCAACGAAGGGCGTTCGGGCTGTTGCGCGGGGGGAACCAACAGGCGCATCGCGGCGTCCTGCGCGTGCACGGCGAAGAGCTGCAAATCGGCTACCAGGCGCTGCAGTTCCTCGGGGTCGGCGGGCAGCGGCTGGTCGCGGTCGACCCCGAGCAGGAAATGCTTGCCCTCGGGCAGGTGCAGCGCCATCGCGATGCCGGTGCGGTAGCCGTAGGTGGCCTGCTGCTCCCACAGGTCGGCCGCGCCATGCTCGACATAGGTTTCCTGGTTCCAGATGATGGGCACGCTCTGGCGCTTGCAGTGCTGCATCACCGGGTCGCGACGGTAGTACGTGGGGTCGGCGTAGGGCTCGCCGTAGTCGGCCGGCGTGTTGTCGATATTGATGAACTCGCTCTTGCCCATGCCATGGTCGATGACCGCGATGGCCGACACCGTCTCGAAGCCGAGCTTGTGCGTGAAGCGCACGACTTCCTCGCGAAACTCGCCGCGGTCGCGCGCCTGCATCACTGCCGAATAACCGCCAGGGAGCATTGCTCTCCTCATGCACGAAAAGTCACGTCACCCCGTGCCCGGGCGTCTGCCCTGACAGGGTTTACAGCTTTCGCTTCATGCCCTCTTGCCCAAAGATAGCGTCATGCAACAAACAGCCCTCGCTCCCCAGCAGATGCCAGCGACTCTCGTCACGCCCTGGTCGCTTCGCGCATGGCCCCCCCTATTGTGGCAGGCCGGCGAGCCGGCACGTGTGCGGTTTCACCACCTTGGCACGCGTATCACGTTCACCGGTGACCCGCTCACCCCCCCGGCCGGCCAGACCATCTGGGCCGGCAGTGCGGCCGAAGGCGAAGCCGGCATGGCCTGGGACTGGGTGCTCATCACCCGCGGCGTGGTCGCCATGGCCGACCCGATGTCGGTCATCAGCAACCTGCGGCTGGTCGGAGACCAGGGCGAGGTGTTGACGGCGCAGCAATCGGCACGCTTCCTCAACGAGATCGTGCGCGCCCTGCCTTGGCAGAGCGAGGTGCAGCGCGCCCTGGGCGAGCGCACGCACTGACCGCGGCGCCATCCCGGCCGCAGCGACTGCAACACCGTCCACCAGGCGGGGGCTACTTCAGCGCCGCCGTGCGCAGGGTGCGGGCGACGAAGCCGATGGCCAGCGCCGCCAGCAGCACACACACGCCCGCCGCCAGCGCCACGTCGGCCCAGGGCAGCGCCTCACCACGCAGCACGCGCGCCATCAGCGTGGTCTGCGCCAGCGCCGGCACCCAAAGGTGCCAGGGCGCCGGTCCTTCCTGGTTGAAGATCGTCACCAACGGCAGCAGCGAAACGACCAGCAGCACGATGGTGGCGTTGGCCTGCGCCTCCTTGAAGCTCTTGCAGCGGATGGCCACCGCCATCAGTACCGCCGCCAGCGCCCCGGCCAGCGGCAGCAGCAGGCCCACGAAGGTGGCCGCTTCGCCGATGCCGAAACGGAACAGCGCCGACAACGATTCGCTGCGCAGCAGCCACTGCCCGGGCAGGAAACTCAGGCACGACAGCACCGCGATCAGGATGCCCACGCTGGCCACCGCGCCCCACTTGCCCAGCACCAGCGCCAGCCGCGGTGCCGGGTTCATGAGCAGCGGCTCCAGCGAGCCGCGCTCGCGTTCGCCCGCCGTGGTGTCCAGCGCCGCGTTGAGTGCGCCGTAGAGCACGGCCATCAGCACGAAGAAGGGCACCAGGGTCGAAAGCTGGGCGGCGCGGCTGGCCGGGTCGGCCAGGTCGCGTTCCTCCACGCGCAGGGCCTCCAGCGCTGCCGGTGAGACGCCGCGCACCGCCAGCCGCAGCGTGGCCTGTTCCTGGTTGAAGCCGCGCAGCAGTCGCAGCACCGGGCCGCTGCCGGTCTGCGAACGCTGGTTGGTGGCGCTGGCCAGCAATTCCACCACGGGGGCCTTGCCGCGCGCCATATCGGCCTCGAAGTCCGCCGGCACCACCAGCACCGGGTCGCCCAGCGTGCTGTCCTTGAGTTGCTGCTCGTAGCCCACCGGGGCCGCACGCACCGTGTAGGTCTGGCGCTCCAGGTAGTTGCGCAGCGTCGGCGCATGCTCGATGCCGTGCACCACGACCTCGCGCGCCTCGGCGCGCTTCTCGATGCCGGCCACCAGCTGCGAGATCAGCACCAGCACCGCCGGGCCGATGGCCACCGAGCTGAGCAGCACCACCAGCAACGTGCGCCGGTCGCGCAGCGCGTCGACCAGTTCCTTCAGATACACCGTCCAGGCGGCGGCGATCACGTGGCACCTCCGGGTTGCGGGGCGTGCTGCCGTTCATCGGCGCTGAAGGCCAGGTCGACGAAGGTCTCCTCGAAGTCGGCCTGGCCGCTGGCGGCATTGAGCTCGGCCACGCTGCCCACGGCCACGGTGCGGCCGTGCGAGACCACCACCACCTGGTCGCACAGGCGCTCCACCTCCTGCATGATGTGCGTGGAGAAGACGATGCACTTGCCGTGTTCGTCGCGCAGCCGGCGCAGCGTATCGCGCAGCGAGCGCGTGGCCAGCACGTCCAGGCCGTTGGTCGGTTCGTCGAGCACGATATTGGCCGGGTCGTGCACCAGCGCGCGCGCCAGCGCCGTCTTCATGCGCTCGCCCTGGCTGAAGCCGTCGGTGCGACGATCCAGCAGCAACTGCATGTCCAGCATGTGCGCCAGCGCCTCGGCGCGCGCAGCGGCGGCGGAACGCGTCATGCCGTGCAGGCGGCCGTAGTAGACGATGTTCTCGCGCGCCGTCAGCCGCGGGTACAGGCCGCGCGCGTCGCTGAGCACGCCCATGCGCGCCAGCGCGGCCGTGGGCCGGGCGGCGACGTCGATGCCGTCCACCTGCACGCGGCCGGCGTCGGGCGTGATCAGCGCCGCGGCGATGCGCAGCGTGGTCGTCTTGCCGGCGCCGTTGGGGCCCAGCAGGCCGGTGATGCGGCCGTCGGCGGCGGTGAAGCTCACCCCGTCCACGGCCAGCACGCTGCGCGCCGTGGCGCCGCGGCCCTGGGTGAAGCGCTTGCGCAGCTGATGCACCTCGATCATTGCGCGGCCCGAACCGTGGCGGCCGTGATCGGCACGAAGGCCGGCGGCCGCGGCAGGGCGCGCGCGCAGTCGGCGTCGACCTGCAGCGCCTCGTCGTCGCCGGTGGCGTCGATGAAGCGGAAGACGGCGTCGCGCAGGCAGGCCAGGCCCATCACGCCGTGGCCGGCTTCGGGCACCACCACGTGGCGCGCCTTGGCGCCCAGCGCCCCGGCGACGCGCTCGCCGTGGCGCGGCGGCGTCACCGGGTCGGCGCCGCCCGACAGCACCAGCGTCGCCGCCGACGCCGGCGACAGCGTGTAGAACGCCGCCGGCACCAAGCCTTGCGGCCAGTCGGCGCAGACCTTGCGGTAGATATCGGCGAAGGCCGCGCCGAAATCGGCGCCCGGCCGGTCGGCCGCCTGCGCCAGTCGCGGCACGTCTTCCGCGCACACCACCGAGAAGTGCATGCCCTCGGCCAGGGCGCCAGGGCGCCCGCCCTGCAGCGCCGTGGCCAGGCCCACCAGCGGCTCGAAACGCCCGCGCGCCGCCTCGGTCAGCGCCAGCGGCAGCGCCGAGGCCAGCGCTGGCACGTACAGCGGCGTGCGCACCAGGCCCAGCAGCGTGTCGCGGCCGAGCGTCAGGCCTTGCACCTCGCCGGTGACCGGGTGCGCCACGCGCACCTCGCGCGGCAGCGTGGCCAGCAGGCCGCGCCAGTCGGCACGCAGCGCCGGAAACCGCGCGCTGCAGGCCCGGTCGGCTTCGCAGGCACTGAACACGGCGTCCAGCGCCGCCTGGTTGTCGGTGGAAAAGGCCGCCGGCAGCACCATGTCGGGTGGCGCCACACCGTCGATCACGGCGCGCCGCACGACCTGCGGAAACTGGCGCATGTAGTCCAGCGCCGCGCGCGTGCCGTAGCTGCCGCCGACGAGGTTGACCCGCTCGGCGCCGAGTTGCCGGCGCACGGCGTCGGCGTCCTGCATCGCGACCGCGGTCGTGTAGTGGCGCAAGTCGCCGTGCGGCAACTGCTGCAGCCGCGTGCGGCAGTGGGCCAGGCGGCCGAAGATGCGCGCGACGTCCACGGCTTCGGCCAGCGGCTGCGTGGGGCTGGGCTCGTCGCACACCAGCGGCGCGCTGCGGCCGGTGCCGCGCTGGTCGACGAGCACGATGTCGCGCCGGTTCGAAAAGCGGCCCAGCAGGCCCGCCACGTGGCCGGCGATCTCGATCGCGCTCTGGCCGGGGCCGCCGGCGAAGAAGAACACCGGGTCGGGCTTGCGGTTGCGCGCCAGCGCCGGCAGCACGGCGAAGTGCACGTCGATCATCGGGCCCTGCGGCGCCGCCGGGTCCAGCGGCCGGCGCACGCTGCCGCACAGCGCTTCGTGCTCGACGCCCTGCAGCCGGCAGGGCAGAAGACCGGGCCGGACTTCGGCAGCGTGCAGCGCGGGGGTTGCCAGCGCGCCGGCCATCATCAAGGCCATCGGCACGGCCCGCAGGGAAAGGTTCTGCATGGGCGAGGATTCTGCGGTGCCCCGTGCCGCGCCGGGGCGGTTGCAGCGGCGAACCGCCGCCGCGATGCGGCGAAATGCCGACACGGGCGCATGAACGGCACGAGCGCGGCGGCCGGCCGCCGCCAGCGCAACGCTTATGCTTGCCCGCAGCCGCGCAGCGCCCGCCCGGCGACCTGCCTGAGGAGACCCGCGTGAAACTGCTCTTCGTCGCCGACCCGCTGGAGTCGTTCAAGACCTATAAGGACAGCACCTACGCCATGATGCGCGAGGCCGCCGCGCGCGGCCATACGCTGATGGCCTGCCGCTGCGAAGACCTGCGCTGGCAGCGTGGCGAGCAGGTGCTGGGCTTCGTGCGCGACATCGAACTCACCGGACGCGCCGGCCAGGGCGGCCACGACTGGTTCCGCGCCGCGCAGCAAGCGCCAGACGAACGGCCGCAGCCGCTGGCCGAGGTCGACGCCGTGATCATGCGCAAGGACCCGCCGTTCGACAGCGAATACTTCTACGCCACGCACCTGCTGAGCCAGGCCGAACGCGAGGGCGCGCGCATCTTCAACCGGCCCGCGGCGCTGCGCGAGCACCCGGAAAAGCTCGCCATCCTCGAATTCCCGCAATTCATCTCGCCCACGCTGGTGACGCGCGACGCCGCCGATATCCGCCGCTTCCACGCCGAGCACGGCGACATCATCCTCAAGCCGCTGGACGGCATGGGCGGCATGGGCATCTTCCGCGTCGGCCCCGACGGCTTGAACCTGGGCAGCATCGTCGAGACCCTCAACCGCGGCGGCGCGCAGACGGTGATGGTGCAGAAATACCTGCCCGAGATCGTGCAAGGCGACAAGCGCGTGCTGCTCGTCGGCGGCGAGCCGGTGCCGTTTGCGCTGGCGCGCATCCCGCAGGGCAGCGAGATCCGCGGCAACCTGGCCGTCGGCGGCAAGGGCGTGGCACAGCCGCTGAGTACACGCGACCGCGAGATCGCCACCACCCTGGCGCCGGTGCTGTCCGGGCGCGGACTGCTGCTGGTGGGGCTGGACATCATCGGCGACTGCCTGACCGAGATCAACGTCACCAGCCCGACGGGTTTTCAGGAAATCAGCCAGCAAAGCGGCTTCGACGTGGCGAAGATGTTCGTCGACGCGCTGGAAGCGGCGCTGCGCTTGGGCACCCAGGCCAGTGGGGCACGCGCATGACGCCGGCATGCCGCCCTGCGCCGCTTGCGGCCGTCCGGCGCCGGTCGTTGCGACGCGGCGTGCTGGCCCTGGCCGCACTGGCCGCAGCGCCGGCCGTTCAGGCGCAGTACAGCCCCGGCCCGCAGTTCCTGCCGGCACCGCGCGGCTACCTGAGCCTGGGCGCGGGCGCATCATCGTATTCGGTGTCGTGCGGTGGCAGCGCGCAATGCGACCGCGTCGGCAACGCCGTGCGTGCCGCCGCAGGCATCTTCGTGACCCCTTTCGCGGCCTTCGAGCTGGCGGCGGCCGACTTCGGCGACAGCCGCATCGGCACGCCCTACGGCGACGCCGAATTCAACGTGCGCATGGCCGGCTTCGGGCTCGCACTGACGCTGGACTACGGCGCACGCTTCAACGGCCTGCTGCGCTTCGGCGTGGCGCAGGTGCAAGCCACCTGGCAGGCCCCCTGGGCTTGGCCGGCGGAGTCGCGCAGCACCTCGGCCGAAGGCTATTACGGCGTCACCCTGGGCTATATGCTGGCACCGAACCTGGCCGCCGAGCTGTCGTTCGACGGCACGCGTTACGAGACCGGCGATAGGGTCGAACGTGTCGATGCGCTGACCCTGGGGCTGTCCTTGCGCTTCTGACGGCGCACACGCGTCTGGCTCGCAGCAGGCCGGACTGCGGCGAGAATGCACGGGTCCGGTCCGTGCCACGCCATGTCTGTCGACAACCTCAGCCATCCTCCGCGCCGGCCTGCCTGCGGCCGCTGGTGCGCCTGGTGGGCGGGGCTGCTGATCTGGGCCACCACCCTGGTGGCGGCGCCTGCCACCGTTTCCACCACGGGACCGGCGCTCATGCGCAGCGTCGCCGAGCAGGCGCTGGACGACCCGCGTGCGGCGCTGTCCGGGGTGCGCCAGCGCCTCGCGTCGCTGTCCGCCGGCGACGCCGGCACGGCATTCTGGCTGCGCCTGGCCCTGGTGGACGTGCTGGTGCACACCGACCAGGAGGTCGAGTCCCGCCGCGAACTCGCCGCGGCTGCACAGGCCCTGCCCGCCAGCGCCGCCGGGCCGCAAGAGCGGCTCTGGCTCGAGCACTTCCAGCGTTACGTCGATACCGGCACCGTCGACCCGGAGGCCTTTCGCCGCCAGCAGGCCGCCGTGCGCGAGCGGGCCCGCGCCGCCGGCGACGCGCACCTGCTGTGCCGCCTGGACCTGAACGAGGCCGCGCTGCTGGTGGAACAGGACGCCGTCGACGAAGCCTGGGCGGCGCTGGAGGCCGTGGACCGCTGCGCCGCAGAACTCGGTGACGCCGGGCTGCGTGCCTATGCCCTGGGCACCATGGGCCCGCTGGCCTGGCGCGTGGGCTCGCTGCAGCCGCCGCAGACCTACTACCAGCGTGCGCTGGCGGCACTGGGCGAGCGGCCGGCGCGCTACAAGCGCGCCTGGCTGCTGGACGACCTGGGCTGGGCGCTGGTCAACGGCGGCCAGCCCACGGCCGCCCGCGGCCCCTTCGAACAGGTGCTGGCGCTGGCCAGCCAGATCGGCGACGTTTCCTTCATGATGCGCGGCCACGAAGGCCTGGCCGAGGTCCTGCTGTACCAGCGCGACGCCCAGGGCGCCTTGCGCCATGCCCGGGCGTCTCTGCAACTGTCCGCCGGCCACCCCGGCCTGCGCTTTCGCGACGTGACGGCGCAGACGCAGGTGGTCGAGGCCCTGGCGCTGCTGCAGCACCCCGATCTGGCCGACGCGGTGGAAGCCCTGCGCGCCATGGCCGCGCGCGACCCTTCGACACGCAACGCCTCGCTCATTGCCCGCAGCGCGGCGCGCGGCTACCGCGCGCTGGGCCGCCACGCGCAGGCCTATGCCGAACTCGAGCGCTACCTGGAAATCTCCAACCACGATGCCCGTGCCGCGCGTGAGCGCGATGCGCAGCGCCTGCAGGCGCGCTACGAAGCCACGCTGCGCGAGGCCGAGAACCGCGAACTGCGCCATGCCGCCGAGCGGGCCCGCCTGGAGCTGGAAGCCCGCGCCGAACGCCAGCGTGCGCTCTGGGCGCTGGTGCTGGTGCTGCTGGCCGGACTGGCCGGCGGCGGCTGGTTCTTCGGCCTGGCGCTGAAGCGCCGCCGTCGCCTGGCCGAACTCGCGCTGCGCGACGAACTCACCGGCCTGCCCAACCGCCGTGCCGTGCTGGCCTTTGCGCGCGAGCAGTTCAACCTGGCGCGCCGGCTGGACCTGCCCATTTCGTTGGCGCTGGTCGACCTGGACCATTTCAAGGCCGTCAACGACCGCCACGGCCACGCCGCAGGCGACCGCGTGCTGCAGGCCTTCGCCAGCGCGGCCACGCACGTGGTGCGCGGGCAGGACCGCATCGGCCGCTGGGGCGGTGAGGAATGGCTGCTGGTGATGCCGGGGACCCGTGCCAGTGAACTGCCGGCCATCTTCGCCCGCCTGCGCCAGGCCATGGCCGAGCAGCGTGTGCCGGGCCTGCCGCATCCGCACGGCGTGACCTTCTCCATGGGTACGGCCGAGCGCCATGCCGGCATCGAGACCCTGGACGCGCTGGTGGCCGAGGCCGACGGGCATCTGTACCGCGCCAAGGCGCAGGGCCGCGATACGCTGTGCGGCCATTCGCTGAGCCTGGTGCACTCCGCGGCCGAGAGCGTGTCGCAGAGTGCCTGACGCCTGACCGCTGCCGCCCGATGGCCCTGCTGACCCTCACCGACGCCCACCTCGCCTACGGCCACGTACCGCTGCTCGACGGCGCGGCGATGGCGCTCGAGGCCGGCGAGCGTGTGGCGCTGATCGGCCGCAACGGCGCCGGCAAGAGCTCGCTGCTGAAGATCCTGGCCGGCCTGGACAAGCCCGACGACGGCGTGCTGCAGATGCAGACCGGGCTGCGCCGCGTCTACGTGGCGCAGGAACCGGTCTTCGCCCCCGGCGTGACGGTGTTCGACGCGGTGGCCGAAGGCGTGGCCGAAGCGCGCGCGCTGCGCGAGCGCTTCGAGCGCCATGACCCGGCCGACGACCTGGACGCGGTACAGACCCGTCTGGAAGCGCTGGACGGCTGGACCTGGGAGCAGCGCGTTGCCGAATCCATGCAGCGCCTGCAGCTCGACGGCAGCGCGGCCGTGGAAGCCTTGTCCGGCGGCACCCGCAAGCGTGTCGCGCTGGCGCAGGCGCTGGTCGCCGAACCCGAGCTGCTGCTGCTCGACGAGCCCACCAACCACCTCGACATCGACGCCATCGAATGGCTGCAGGGGCTGCTGGTGGCCTGGCGCGGCGCGCTGGTCTTCGTCTCGCACGATCGCGCCTTCATCGACGGCGTGGCCACGCGCATCGTCGAACTCGACCGCGCCCGGCTGCGCAGCTACCCGGGCTCGTTCGCCGCCTACGAGGCGACCAAGGCGCGTGAATTGGAAGACGAGGCCCTGGCCAATGTCCGCGCCGACAAGCTGCTGGCGCAGGAAGAGGTATGGGTGCGCCAGGGCGTGGAGGCGCGGCGCACGCGCAGCGTGGGCCGCGTCGGCCGGCTGCTGAAACTGCGCGAACAGCGCGCCGCACGGCGCAACGTGCTGGGCCAGGTGCGGCTGGAGCTGGACGCCGGCCTGCCACCCGGCAAGATCATTGCCGAGCTCAAGCATGTGAGCATGCACTTCGGTGAAATGGTCCTGATCGAGGACTTCTCGGCCACCATTCTGCGCGGCGACAAGGTCGGCTTGATCGGCCCCAACGGCTGCGGCAAGACGACTTTGCTGAAGTTGATCCTGGGTGAACTGCAGCCCACGCGCGGCAGCGTGCGCCAGGGCACGCGGCTGCAGGTGGCGTATTTCGACCAGATGCGCGCCGCGCTGGACCTGGACGCCACGCTGGGCGACACCATCAGCCCGGGCAGCGAATGGATCGAGATCGGCCAGCCGCCGAAGGTGACGCGAAAGCACGTGATGAGTTATCTGGGCGACTTCCTCTTCGCCCCCGAACGTGCCCGCGCGCCGGTGCGCACGCTCTCCGGTGGCGAACGCAACCGGCTGCTGCTGGCGCGGCTGTTTGCACTGCCGGCCAATGTGCTGGTGCTCGACGAGCCCACCAACGACCTGGACATCGACACGCTGGAACTGCTGGAGGAACTGCTGCAGTCCTACGACGGCACGGTCTTCCTGGTCAGCCACGACCGGCGCTTCCTGGACAACGTGGTCACCAGCACCATCGCCTGGGAAGGCGACCCGGCCTGGGGCGGCCGGCCGGGACTGTGGCGCGAATACGAAGGCGGCTACGAAGACTGGAAGCGGCAGCGCGAGCGCACGCGCGTGGCCGTGACCGCGCAGGCGGCGGCGCAGGCATCCAGGCCGGTGGCGACGGCGGCGCCGCCACGGCCGGCCGCCGCGCGCACCAAGCTCAGCTACAAGGAGCAGCGCGAACTGGAAGCACTGCCCGGGCGCATCGAGGCGCTGGAAGCCGAGCAGAAGACGCTCTTCGAGCGCCTGGCCGGCAGCGCGGTCTATACCGACGAGCCGCATCTCGTGGCCGGGCTGCAGGCCCGCCACGACGCGATCGAGGCCGAACTGATGGCCGCGCTGGAGCGCTGGGAAGAACTGGCGGCGCGTTAGCCGATTTGCTCGCCGCGGTTCTGGCGGAGCCTGAAGACCAGCATCAGGTTGTTCGCCGGCATGTCGAAGCGCTGCACCAGCGCCAGCCCTGCGCGCCGCGCTTCGTCGGCCACCTTGGCCAGCCGGCGCAGGCCCCACGCGGGGTCGCGCGAGCGCAGATCGGCGTCGAAGGCCAGGTTGCCGGGCGACGGGGTTTCGCCGTCGACGAAGAAGGGGCCGTAGACGACGAGTGCGCCGCGCGGCGCCAGCTGCCGTGCCGCGCCGGCCATCAGCGCGGTACAGGTGGGCCAGGGCGCGATGTGCAGCAGGTTGGCGCAGAACACGGCGTCGAAGACCTCTGCCTTCGGCAGCGGCCACGGCTGCAGCATGACGTCCAGCGGCAGCGGCGGGCGCACCCCGGTCAGCCCGGCACAGCGCGCGGCGATGGCCGGCAGCGCGGCGGCCTCGGCTTCGGTCGGCTGCCAGGTCCAGCCCGGTTGCGCGGCGGCAAAGTGGGCGGCGTGCTGGCCGGTGCCGCTGGCCACTTCCAGCACGCTGGCCGCTGGCGGCAGCAAGCCGCACAAGACCTGCAGGATGGGCTCGCGGTTGCGCTCGGCCGCAGGGCTGTGCGGCAGGCCGGCCGGGTTCACGGCCGGGCCTGCTCTTCGGCTTCGATGAGCAGGCGCATCCGCTGCGCGCCGCCCAGCTGCATGAGCGCGCGCACGCGCAGCGGCTGCCCGGCGGCTTCGCCCTCGCTCGTGGGCCTGGAAATGATCTGCATGGCTGAAGCCTTCGGCTCTCCCCCCGAAACGCATTGTGGCCTGCGCATCGCAGCGCGACTCGTCGACCCGGTGCGTCAGCCCAGCAGTGCGATCGCGGCCAGCACGTGACAGCCGCTGCCCGCCAGCACCAGCAGATGCCAGACGAAATGGCCGAAGCGCAGCCGGTGGTCGGTCAGGTAGAACAAGGTGCCGACCGTGTAGGCGCAGCCGCCGGCGAGCAGCCAGGGCACCGTTGCGCCACCGACGCGCGAGGCCAGCGGCCCGAGCAGGGCCAGCGCCATCCAGCCGAGGGCGGCGTAGACCAGCGTCGAGGCCAGCCGGTGCTGCAGGCGGCCGCCCACCTTGCAGCCGGCACCGACGAGGGCCACGCCCCACACCCCGGCCAGCAGCGGCTCGCCCAGCCCGCCCTGCAGCGGACCGAGCGCGAACGGCGTGTAGCTGCCGGCGATGAAGACGAAGATGCTGGCATGGTCGAGCCGGCGCGCCCACTGCTTGGCGCGCCCGTGGGGCAGGCCGTGGTAGAGCATCGAGGCGGCGTAGACCAGCATCGCCGACAGGCAGAACACGGCGATGCCCACCGCCGCCAGCGCGCCACCGCGCTGCGCCGCGTGGTCCGACAGCAGCGGCCAGGCCGCGGCCGCGGCCACGAAGCCCGCGCCGTGGCTGAAGGCGTTGAGCCGCTCCTCGAGCGCCGACTGCCGGCGCCGGCGGCGTGGCTGCCGCACGATCGGCGACAGCGCCCGGGCCGCGCCGGCGGCCAGCGACATCGGCGCCTGGTCGGCGCCGTCGCTGCCCCGCGCCGGCGGGCGCGCAGCGGCCCCGTCGTCGTCGTCGCCCAGTTCGACGGCTCGCTCGGGAAATACGGACACGCCCATGGATCATTCTCGGCAGCGGCCCGGCACTCCGCACCCCCTGAACCAGGGGCCTCAGCCTGCTGTCGTGCGATGAGTCACGCCTTGCGGGGGACCGCCGCCCCAGGCGCTCGGGTTTTCAGGGCCCGCGGCCCAGGTCGACGAGCTCGCGATGGCCGAAGCCCCGGCTGTTGTCGATGAAGTGCATGTGCCGGGGCTGCAGCCCATACCAGTGCACCTTGGCCAAGGCGGCAACGATGACCGCGGGTGCGCTGGCGAGCCTGCCGACGAGCGGGAACTTGTCGGCATACCGCTGCCGCGCGAGCACGGCTTCGTCGCCGTGCACTTCGCTGGCCTGCCCCTCCAGCTGAATGCCCTTGATCCGGGTCCAGTCGTCGGTGTCCTCCTGCACCGTCGCCGCGCAGCGCGGGTCCAGCGTCAGGTTGCGGCAGTGGCGGCTGGACGGGGAGGAGAGGAAATACAGTGTCGAGCCGACGCTGACGTAGAAGACGGCCGCGGCCCAGGGTCCGTCCGGGCCGCAGGTGGCCAGGGTCATGACCCGGTGCTGTTCCAGGTAGCTCGAGAACGACTCCGGCAGGTCCGACGACATCAGGGCGACCCCTGTGCCTCCGCGCCCGCATCGGTATCGTGCAGGCGCTTGAGCCGGTAGGCCAGTTGCGGCCGCGTCAGGCCGAGCAGTCGTGCTGCCGCCGACAGGTTGCCGCGCGCCTTGTCGACCGCGGTTTCGATCAGTTTGGCCTCGAGCTGGTCGAGTGTCATGACGCCGTTGAAGACCGCCTGGCACAAGGCCGCGGTCGAACCGCCGGCATGCAGGTCCAGGCCGCCGTTCATGTCGAGCCCGAACTCCTGCGCCTCGCCGGCGGCATGGGCCGTGAACAGGTGCTCGACTTCGATGCCCGTGCCGCCCGGGGCCAGGATGACGCCACGCTCGACCATGTTCTGCAGTTCGCGGATATTGCCCGGCCACGGGTAGGACAGCAGCGCGCGCTTGGCCTTGTCGGTGAAGCCGCGCAGCTTCTTGCCGTGCAAGGCGCTGTACTTCGCCAGGAAGCGCTTGGCCAGCAGCGAGATGTCCTCCTTGCGCTCGCGCAGCGGCGGGATGTGCACCTGGTAGGCGTTGAGGCGGTAATACAGGTCGGAGCGGAAGCGTCCTTCCTTGACGCGCTGGCGCAGATCCTCGTGGGTGGCGGCAATGATCCTCACGTTGACCTTGCGTGTCTTGTGGTCGCCCAGGCGCTCGATCTCGCCGTCCTGCAGCACGCGCAGCAGTTTGCTCTGCGCCGGCAGCGGCAACTCGCCGATCTCGTCGAGAAACAGGCTGCCGCCGTCGGCGCGCTCGAAACGCCCGGGGCGGGCGACCTGCGCGCCGGTATAGGCGCCGCGCTCGGCGCCGAAGAGTTCGGACTCGACCAGCTCGTTCGGGATCGCGGCGCAGTTCAGCGCCACGAACGCACGTTCGCGGCGCGGCCCCTGGTCGTGCAGCGCACGCGCGAACATCTCCTTGCCGACGCCGGTCTCGCCCAGCAGCAGCACGGTGATCTGGCTCGCCGCCGCGGCCTTGAGCAAGGCGTAGGCGGCGGCGAAGCCGGGGGAGCTGCCGATCATGTCGGCCGGCAGCGTGTCCTTGCCGGCGATCGTGGATCGCAACTGCACGACCTGGGTCTGCAGGTCGATCAGCTGGTCGGCGATGGCCTCGGGCCGGAAGTAGCGCATGTGCGCGGCGGCATCGTCCCATTCCTCGACCGGCTTGCCGACGATGCGGCAGTTGCCGTGCCCCATGCCGACACATTCGACTTCCTTGTACAGGATCGGCCGGCCCATGAAGGCCGAGGTGTAGCCGCAGGCATAGCCGATCTGCGTCCAGCACACCGGCTCGGAATGGATGCCGTAATGGTGGCGATGCCATTGGCCTTCCCAGGAGTTTTCCCACAGGAACTCGCCGTAGAAGCTGGCGCTGGCACGGTCGAGCTCGATGCGCACCGGCGTCACGCGCACGATGCCTTCCAGCGTGTGCAGCTGCGGCCCGGTCATGAAGGCCTCGAGGTCGCTGCAGTTCTCGGCCCGCGTGCGTGCCAGTTCGGCGTCGCGCAGCCCCGAGGCGTAGCCCATGCGGGTGAGCAGGCCGCGTGCGCGGTCCATGCCCAGCGAGTCGATCAACTCCTTGCGCAGCAGCGCCTGGGCCTCGGCGTGCACGAGCAGCATGCGGTGTTCGTGCAGCCAGATCTGCCCGGTCTCGGGGCAGAAGTGCACACGCGCGCGCAGGTCTTCGGCAGCCGCCTTGGCGACGCTGTGCAGCTTGGTGACCGGGACCGCCATGGTCGCTCACTCCCCGCCCGCGGGCGGTGCTGGCCGGGCGTGGTGGCGACGCGGCCGCGCCCCGGCAAAGGAACGCTTTTAGTTCCGTGATCGGGTCGTTGCTTTGATCTGGTCCAAGAAATCCGACGAACGCCCGGGCCGCGGCCGAAGCTGCAGGCGCTGCCGTGGGTTGACGAAATGATGAGCCCG
This sequence comes from Candidatus Rubrivivax defluviihabitans, assembly GCA_016709385.1. Lineage (GTDB taxonomy): Bacteria > Pseudomonadota > Gammaproteobacteria > Burkholderiales > Burkholderiaceae_C > Rubrivivax > Rubrivivax defluviihabitans. Next base: position 758,356 of record JADJMW010000022.1, on the reverse strand, counting down.
GCGCGGCCGGGGCGCCGAAAAGTCATCAAATGATCAAGGCCAGCGTCGGGTGGCGCGACGACGCGTTGCAGCGGCACCGGCCCCGCTGACAGCCCTACCGGCTGCCGCAGTGCCAGGGCAGCGCTGCCCACGCTACGTCCACCCGCTGCGTCGTGCACGACAAGGCTGGCACGGCCCATGCATAGCGCTGTTCACGACCGCAGGACACGCCCCCACCGCGTGGCCGAGAAAGCGGCAACCACCGAAGACCGCAGGAGACAGCTCATGAAATTTCCCGTACCGCACGACGTGAAGGCCGCCACCATTCCCGGCACCGAAGGCTGGGAGCGGATGTACCCGTACCAGTACCAGTTCGTCACCGACGACCCGGTGCGCAACGGCTACGAGAAGGAGACTTTCTGGTTCTACGACGGCCTGCACTACCCCGAGCCGCTGTACCCCTTCGACACCATCTGGGACGAGGCCTGGTACCTGGCGCTGTCGCAGTTCAACAACCGCATCTTCATGGTGCCGCCGGTGCGCGGCGTGGACCACCGCATCATCAACGGCTACGTCTACATCTCGCCGGTGCCGGTGAAGGACGTGGAAGAGATCGGCCGCCGCGTGCCCAACTTCATGGAGCGCGCGGGCTACTACTACAAGAACTGGGACGCGCTGGAAGCCAAGTGGAAGGTGAAGATGGAGGCCACCATCCGCCAGCTCGAGGCGCTGCAGATCCCGCGCCTGGAAGAGATGGAGGAGATGGCCGTCGTCACCGACGCGCTCGGCGAGTCGCAGGGATACCACCTGCTGAAGAACTACGACGACCTCATCAACCTCGGCATCAAGTGCTGGCAGTACCACTTCGAGTTCCTGAACCTGGGTTATGCCGCCTACGTGTTCTTCCTCGACTTCGTGCAGAAGCTGTTCCCGAGCATCCCGCCGCAGCGCGTGACACAGATGATCTCGGGCATCGACGTCATCATGTACGAGCCCGACGAGCAGCTGAAGAAGCTGGCGCGCCGGGCGGTCGAGCTCGGCGTCGACGAGGTCGTCACCTTCAGCCCCGAATGGACGGTGGTCGAGGCGGCGCTGAAGAAGCTGCCCAAGGGCGTGGAGTGGCTGACCTCGCTGAACCTGGCGCGCGAGCCCTGGTTCAACATCTCCACCGGCACCGGCTGGTTCCACCACGACCGCTCGTGGAACGACCAGATGAACGTGCCGCTGTCGGGCATCGCCACCTACATCGGCAAGGTCAGGCAGGGCGTGTCGATCGACCGCCCGACCGAGAAGGTGCGCGCCGAGCGCGACCGCATCACCGCCGAATACCGCGACCTGATCGAGAACGACGCCGACCGCAAGCAGTTCGACGAACTGCTGGGCTGCGCCAAGACCGTCTTCCCGTACGTCGAGAACCACCTCTTCTACGTCGAGCACTGGTTCCACTCGGTGTTCTGGAACAAGATGCGCGAGGTCGCCGCGATCATGAAGGAGCACGGCGTCATCGACGAGGTCGAGGACGTCTGGCTGCTGCGCCGCGACGAGGTCAAGTCGGCGCTGTGGGACATCGTCACCGCCTGGGCCACCGGCGTCACGCCGCGCGGCACGAAGACCTGGCCGCAGGAGATCGCCTGGCGCAAGGGCGTGATGCAGAAGTTCAAGGAATGGAGCCCGCCGCCGGCGATCGGCACCGCGCCCGAGGTGATCCAGGAACCGTTCACGATCGTGCTCTGGGGCGTGACCAACAAGTCGCTGGCCGACTGGGCGGCGGTGCAGGAGGTCAAGGACCCGGAGAGCATCACCGAGCTCAAGGGCTTCGCCGGCAGCCCCGGCATCATCGAGGGCAAGGCGCGCGTCTGCCGCACGGTGGCCGAGGTGGGCGAGTTGCTGGAGGGCGAGATCCTGGTCGCGCCCACCACCTCGCCGTCGTGGGCGCCGGCCTTCGCCAAGATCGGCGCCTGCATCACCGACGTCGGCGGCGTGATGAGCCATGCCGCCATCGTCTGCCGCGAATACGGCATGCCTGCGGTGGTGGGCACCGGGCACGCGACCAAGATCATCCGCACCGGCATGATGCTGCGCGTCGACGGCTCGACCGGCGCGATCACGATCGCGCGCTGAAGGGGAACCGGCGATGGGCAGCCTGGCCGGGGCCGATGTCGTCGCGCGGGCCACGCTGGCCCGCGTGGCGTCGCGCCCGCCGCTGGTGTGCTGGTTCGAGGACTGCCGCCGCGACGCGGTGCCGCTGGTCGGCGGCAAGTGCGCGTCGCTGGGCGAACTGATCAACGCCGGCGTGCGTGTGCCGCCCGGCTTTGCACTCACCACCGAGGGCTACCGGCGCTTCATGGCCGACAGCGGCATCGCCCGCGAACTGCGGGCGCTGCTCGCCGGCGCCGACGCGCAGGACCTGGCGGCGCTGGAATCGATCAGCGAGCGCATCCGCGGACTCGTCGAGGCGCAGCCGTTCGCGGTCGAGATCGAGGATCTGGTGGCCGAGTGCTACCGCAAGCTGTCGCTGCGCGCCTGCACGCCGGCGGTGCCGGTGGCCGTGCGATCGAGCGCCACCGCCGAGGACCTGGCCGGCGCCAGCTTCGCCGGCCAGCAGGACACCTACCTGTGGGTGCGCGGGGTCGACGAGGTGCTGCACCACATGCGCCGCTGCATCTCCAGCCTGTACACCGCGCGCGCCATCGCCTACCGCGCGAACAAGGGCTTCGACGACGACGGCCTGGCCATCAGCGTGGGCGTGCAGAAGATGGCCAACGCCTACACCGCCGGGGTGATGTTCACCATCCACCCCGCCAACGGCGACCGCTCGGTGATCGTCATCGACTCGAACTTCGGCTTCGGCGAGTCGGTGGTCTCGGGCGAGGTCACGCCGGACCACTTCGTGGTCAACAAGGTCACGCTGGACATCATCGAGCGCGTCGTCTCGCAAAAGCAGCTCTGCGTCACCGTCGACCCGAAGACGCAGACCGCACAGGCGATGGAAATCCCCTTCGAACGGCAGAAGGTGCAGTCGCTGATCGACGACGAGATCACCGAGCTGGCCTGGATGGGCAAGCGCATCGAGAAGCACTACGGCCAGCCGATGGACATCGAGTGGGCCGTCGACAAGGACCTGCCTGCGGGCGGCAACATCTTCATCCTCCAGGCGCGGCCCGAGACGGTCTGGAGCGCGAAGACGCAGACCGGGCGCGGCACCGCCGGCGGCTCGGCCATGGACTACATCCTCTCGGGCATGCTGGCCGGCAAGCGCGTCGGCTAGCGCGTCCGCACCCACCCCCTTTCCACTCACGAACAGACCACCGGAGCGAACATGGACGCCAGAACCGAAGTCAAGCCCATCGACGACCTGCGCAGCTATATCGCCGCGCTCGAAGCCCACGGCCAGGTCCACCACGTGACCGCCGAGGTGGACTGGAAATACGAGCTCTGCCACATCTCCAAGGTCAACGAGGAACAGAAGGGACCGGCGCTCCTCTACGAGAACGTCAAGGGCTACGACATCCCGGTCTTCACCAGCGCCTTCACGACCGCGCAGCGCCTGGCCATCGCGCTGGAGCAGGATCCGTCGCTGTCGATGAGCCAGCTGTCGAAGAAGTGGATGGAGCTGACGACCAAGCAGATGATCAAGCCGCGGCTGGTCGACAAGCCGCCGGTGATGGAAAACGTCATCACCGGCGACGCCATCGACATCGAGAAATTTCCCTCGCCCTGGTTCTATCCCGACGACGGCGGGCGCTTCTTCGTCACCTCGGGCTACCTGGTGACGCAGGACCCGGACACCGGCTGGACCAACCTGGGCACCTACCGTTCGCAGGTGCTGGGGCGCGACATCCTGGGCTCGCAGATCATCAAGGGCAAGCACGGCGACATGCACATGAAGAAATACGCCGATCGCGGCGAGCTGATGCCCGCCGCCGCCGTCGTCGGCTGCGACCCGGTGCTGTTCCTGGCCGCGTCGACGCTGGTCAGCGCGCAGGTCGACGAATACGATATCGCCGGCTCGCTGCGCGGCCGGCCGGTGCCGGTATTCAGGTCGGACGTCACCGGCCTCATGCTGCCGGCCAACGCCGAGATCATCGCCGAGGGCTTCATCGACCCCAACGAGCTGATGGAGGAAGGGCCGTTCGGCGAATACACCGGCTACTACTCGGGCAACAAGGGCAAGGACTATCCGAAGCCGGTGCTGCGCATCAAGCGCATCCTGCACCGCAACAACCCGGTCATGTGGTCGACCACGGTGGGCAAGCCGATCAACGACATCCACATGATCCAGTCGCTGAACCGCACCGCCACGCTGTGGCACGACCTGGAGACGATGAAGGTGCCGGGCATCCAGAGCGTGTACATCCCGCCCGAGGCCTGCGGCCGCTTCTGGGTCGTGGTGTCGGTCAAGCAGATGTACCCGGGGCACTCGAATCACGTCGGCAACGCGGTCATCGCCAGCACCACCGGGCACTACGGCGTGAAGGGGGTGATCACGGTCGACCACGATATCGAGGCCGACGACTGGGACCGCATCTGGTGGGCGCTGGCGACGCGCTTCGATCCCAAGCGCTCGGCGCAGATCATCGACCGCGGCCGCTCGACGCCGCTCGACCCCGGCCTGCCGATCGAGGCGCGCGACATCACCAGCCGCATCATCCTCGACGCCTGCACGCCTTACGAGTGGACCAACAAGCCGAACGAGATCTTCATGGACCGCGCGGTGCTGCAGAAGGTCTCGGACCGCTGGAACGAATACGGCTTCAGCGGCACCAGCCCGGTGGCCGGCATGGTCAACCGGCTGACGCGGCCCGAGGTGAAGAAGGCCAAGGGCGGGAAATAGCGCAGGGCATCGGCCAGGCACCGGACTTTCGGGCGCGACACGACATGGACACACGCAAGGGCATCGTCATCGTCTGCAACCTGGACACGCGCGGCGAGGACATCGTCTTCGTCAAGCATCTGATCCAGGGCCGCGGCCACGAGGCCATCCTGCTCGACTTCAGCATGGAGGAACCGCCGCCGTTTCCCGGCGACATCCGCACCGAGGACGTGGCGCTGCGCGGCGGCCTGCCGATCGAGGTCGTGCGCGAGAAATACCGCAGCGACCGCGACGCCGCCACGAACAACCAGATCGCCGGTGCCGCCGCGATCGTCGACGACCTGCTGCGCCAGGGCCGCGTGCACGGCATCATCGGCATCGGCGGCGGCACGGCGACGCTGGTGGCCACGTCGGTCATGAAGCGGCTGCCCTTCGGCTTGCCGAAGCTGATGGCCTCGCCGATGGCCGCGCATCCGGCCTACATCGACAAGTACGTCGGCACGCGCGACATCACGATGCACCACACGGTGCTGGACATCGTGAAGATGAATCCGCTGCTCAAGGCGCAGATCGTCAATGCGGTGGGTGCCATCTGCGGCATGGTCGAGATGACCCAGGGCACGAAATTCGAGTTCGACAAGCCCTGCGTCGCGGTCTCGTCCTTCGGCTTCGGCGAGATGGCCGTGCAGTCGGCGCTGGCGATGCTCGAGGCAGCCGGCTTCACGCCGATCGTCTGCCACGCCCAAGGCAAGGGCGACCGTGCGATGGAGGAGATGATCCGCGACGGCGCCTTCCAAGGCGTGCTCGACCTGTGCATCGGCGGCGTGCTCGAACACCTGTTCAAGGGCAACCGCGACCCCGGCCCCGACCGACTGATGGCCGCCGTCGAGACCGGCATCCCGATGGTGCTGGCCCCCTGCGGCCTGGACATCCTGTCCTACGGCGGCCGCGCCGACATGCTCGAGAAGACGAAGGACCGCGTGCAGGTCGTGCAGGATGCGCTGCGCGTGCAGGTGCGCAGCACGGCCGACGAACTGCGCCAGGCGGCCGACGTGATCGCGCAGCGCCTGAACCGCGCGCGCGGACCGTGGACCTTCCTGGTGCCGCTGCAGGGCTGGTCGTCGCTGGACAAGCCTGGCCGGCCGATCCACGACCCGGCGGCCGACGCCGCCTTCGTCGCGCGGCTGAAGCAGCGGCTGGACGAGCCGGGCCGCGTCAAGGAAATCGACCTGCACCTGTATACGCCGGAATTTGCCCGTGCCGCGGTCGACGAATTCGTCGCGCTGTTCGCGCAGGCGCAGGCGCCGCAGCACGCCGCGGAGGTGCCGGCATGATCGTGCGCCACTGGATGCAGGCCGACCCGGTGGTGATCCCCGGCGACACGCTGGTGTCCGAGGCCAAGCGCATCCTGAGCGAGAACAACCTGCATGCCCTGCCGGTGGTCGACGACGGACGCCTGCGCGGGCTGGTGACGCGCGCCAACCTGCTGCGCATGGGCGCCTTCGTGCTGCGCACGCAGAACCCGGACGAATTCAACTATTTCGTCACGCGACTGAGGGTGCGCGACATCATGGTGCGCAACCCGGCCACGGTGCTGGCCGACGACACCATGCAGCAGTGCCTGCTCAAGGGCCAGCAGCTCGGCGTGGCGCAGTTCCCGGTGCTCGATGGCGAACGTGTCGTCGGCATCATCTCGGCCAACGAGATCTTCCATCTCGCCGCGCACTGCCTGGGCGCGTGGGAGCGGCGCAGCGGCCTCACGCTGGCGCCGGTGCGGCTCGGCCCCGGTGTGCTCGGGCGCATCGCCGACGTCGCCGAAGCGGCGGGCGCGGTGCTGCAGGCGCTGTACCCGATCGGCCACCACGACGGCAACGCCGCGGCCGGCCCTGCCGAGTGCAAGGTCGTCGTGCGGCTGCACACCGACGACATGGCTGGCGTCGTGTGCGCCCTCGAGGCCGCAGGCTTCGGCGTGCTCGAATCGACCGATGTCGCGCCGGCGGCACTGGCCACCTGAAACGATCGGACCCCGTCCATGCCTGGCCATGATGCGTCGAGATTGCCGTTGATCGTGGCCATCACCGGCGCCACCGGGGTGATCTATGGGGTCGAACTGCTGCGCGTGCTGAAAGAGCTGGGCCAGCCCACGCACCTCATCCTGAGCGAGGCCGCCGGCATGAACCTGGCCATCGAGACCGACTGCTCGCTGGACGAGGTGCGCGCACTCGCCGATGTCGTCTACAACAACAAGGACGTCGGCGCGGCGGTGGCCAGCGGATCGTTCCGCACGCGCGGCATGATCGTCGCGCCGTGCACGGTGAAGACGCTGTCGGCGATCGCCAACTCGTTTACCTACAACCTGGTGGTGCGGGCGGCCGACGTGCAGCTCAAGGAAGGCCGCAAGCTCGTGCTGATGGTGCGCGAGACGCCGCTGCACAAGGGCCACCTGGACCTGATGGCGCGTGCCGCCGACTGCGGCGCCGTGATCCTGCCGCCGATGCCGGCCTTCTACCACCGGCCCAAGTCGATCATGGACCTGATCCACCAGAGCCTGGGCAAGGCGCTCGACCAGGTCGGCATCGAGCACGATCTGTTCCGGCGCTGGACCGGCCACGGCGAAGAGACGAGGGAGTCGCGACGGACGCCGGCTTGAATGCGAGCACCGCAGCCGGGACCGTGGTCTATGCAATCGGTGACATCCATGGCCGCTTCGACCTGCTGCAGGCGCTCATGGCCGGGATCGAAGCCGACGCGGCGCGGCGGCCGGCCCGGCACCGGCAGCTGGTCTGCCTGGGCGACTACGTGAGCCGGGGCGCCGACTCCCGGCGCGTCGTCGAGACGCTGATCGCGGCCCCGCCGCCGGGTTTTACGCGCATCACGCTGCGTGGCAACCACGAGGATCTCTGGCTGCGTTTCCTCGACGGCGACCTCGATGCCGGGCGCCACTGGTTCGACTACGACGGCCTGGACACGCTGGCCGACTACGGCGTCGCCATCACCGACCGCAGCCGCCGCGACGACGCCACCGTGGCCGCCCTGCGCGATGCCTTCGACGCGCTGCTGCCGTCGGCCCACCGCGGCTTCCTGCGCTCGACCGAGGCCGGCCACCGTTGCGGCGACTATTTCTTCGCCCACGCCGGGGTGCGGCCGGGCGTGCCGCTGGACCGACAGGCGGCGCGCGACCTGATGTGGATCCGCTCGCCGTTCCTCGAATCGACCCTCGATCACGGCGCGGTCGTCGTGCACGGCCACAGCATCGCCGAAAGCCCGCAGCTGCGGCCGAATCGCATCGGCATCGATACCGGGGCCTACCGCAGCGGTATCCTGACCTGCCTCGTGCTCGATGGCCGGAGCCGGCACTTCCTGCACACCGGATGAGCACCGTGAACACAGCCCCCGGAAAGCGCCCGCTGCCGAAGCCATCGAAAGCGCGCAGCACGCCGGCGGCACCAGGCCGCCGCAAGGCGAACCCGTTCTGGCGCTGGTCGCTGCGCGTCTACCGGGCCCCTGGCGTGCAGGAAGCCTGCCTGGCGCTGCAGGATCGCTGCGGTGCCGATGTCAACCTGCTGCTCTTCTGCGGCTGGGTCGGCCTGGCGGGGCGTGCGCTCGACCAGCGTCTGCTGCGGCAGGCCGCGGCCTGCGTCGGGCGCTGGCAGGCCGAGGTGGTCGCCCCGCTGCGCGCCGTGCGGCGAACGCTCAAGCACGGCGGCGCGAAGGCTTCGACCGCGGCGCCGGCCCTGGCGCTGCGGCGGCGCGTCGCGGCACTCGAGCTTCAGGCCGAGTCGGTCGAACAGACGCTGCTGTTCGAGCTGGCAGGCAGCTGGCCGCCACCGGCCAGGCCGAAGCGGCCGCCGATCGCGGTTGCCGCCAGCCTGGGGCGCTACCTGGCCAGCTTGCCCGGCGTGCCCCAGCCGCCCGGCCCGCGGCACCTGGCCACCCTCGTCGATGCGTGTTGCGCGACGCCTGCGACCCGGCGCTCTGCGGGCGATCCGGGCGCCGGCATCAACAAGCCTGCGCCGCCCGGCCGCCGTTGATCGCCGCCGGGTGCGTGCGGCTGACGATCAACGCCGCATGCAGGTACAGGCCATTGAGCAGACGTGTCGCGCGCTCGCGGTCGAAGCCGGGCCAGGAGGCGATCTCGGCCACGTTGCAGGGCCGCTGGCGCAGCTGTTCCACCGCCGCTTGCAGCGACCCGCTCAAGCCCAACCGGTGCAGTGCCGACCCCGGCGCCACGCGGTAGGCGGCCGGGCCGGCGATTTCAGGCAGCAGCGTCTCGCGCGCACCGCGCAGGGCCAGCTCCCACAGCAGCGGGCTCAGGGTCGCATAGTCCCCGGCTTCGCCGACGCGGTCGGTCTCGCCGCTGGACAGCGGGCGCAGCCGCGCCGGTTCCACGTGCAGCACGCGCAGGTCGCCCAGCTCCAGCGCCAGCAGCTGTTGCAGCGGCAGCTTGCAGTGCAGCGATCCGTCGGCGGCAAAGACGGTGAGGGCAATGACGCGGTAGTGGTACTGCAGGTGCAGCAACAAGGCGCGGCCATGGCGCACGGCGGCCGCCAGCACCTCCAGCGCTTCGAGCCCGGTGCCTTCGTCGGCGGCGGGGTCGAAGCGCATCAGGTCCTGCAGCAGCGAGGCGTTCAACGAAGTCAGCAGCGTGCCGCCCGCCTCGGTTTCGGTGTCGTGCAGCGCAGCTTCCTGCAGGCGCTGGAATTGGCTCAGGTGCATGAGCTCGGCACCGTCGGCAGGCAGGGTCGATTCGAACATGGGTGGGTCTCGTGCGCGGCGCGCACCATGGCGTTGACGGTATTGGACCCGCGACTGCCGTGCGATACCGATTCCAGGTGTGACGGGATGTGTGCGCCCGCCGCATAGACTGCGGCGATGCATCAGCCCGCAACACGCCACCGGCGGACCGCGCCATGACCGAGGCCCGGCGCGGCTTTGCCCTGGGCGTGCTGGGCGTGGTGATCTTCGCCATGACCCTGCCCATGACGCGCCTGGCCGTGGGCGACGCGAGCGATCCGCAGTTGCCGCCCGCCTTCGTGACGGCCGGCCGCGCCGCCGTGGCCGGGCTGCTGAGTGCGCTGTACCTGCTGGCCGTGCGCGCACCGCCGCCGGCGCGCCGCCACTGGCCGGCGCTGACGGTCAGCGCCCTGGGCACGGTGGTGGGCTTTCCGCTCTTCCTGGCGCTGGCGCTGCGCCAGGTGGACGCCATGCATGCCGCGGTGGTCACCGGCGTCATGCCGTTGGGTACCGCGGTGGTGGCGGCACTGGCGCTGCGGCAGCGGCCTTCGGCAGGCTTCTGGGCCTGCGCGGTGCTGGGCTGTGCGCTGGTGCTGGGTTTTGCCGCCTGGCAGGGCAGCGGGCGGCTGGCGCCGGCCGACGGCCTGCTGCTGCTGGCGGTGCTGTCCACCTCCATTGCCTACGTGGCCGGGGCGCAGGTGGCGGCGGTGCTGCCGGCGCAGCAGGTCATCGGCTGGGTGCTGGTGGGCTCGCTGCCATTCACGCTGCCGGCCGCGCTGTGGCTGTGGCCGGAGTCACCGGCGCGGCTGTCGGCCTGGCTGGGCTTCGGCTACACGGCGGTGTTCTCGATGTGGCTGGGCTTCTTCGCCTGGTACCGCGGCCTGGCGCTGGGCGGCGTGGTGCGCGTGAGCCAGACGCAGCTGCTGCAGCCTTTTCTGGCGCTGCTGTTCGCCGTGCCGGTGCTGGGCGAAAAGCTGGAGCCGCTGACGGTGCTGTTCTCGCTGGCCGTCATCGCGGTGGTCTTCCTGGGCCGGCGCATGCCGGTGCATCGGAGTGCGGCATGAGGATCCTGGGCGTGCTGCACGGCGCGCTGCCGGCCCGGCACGGGGCCCGCTTGAAATCTGCAATGGAGATGCCATGAAACGCCGCTTCCACCAGCTCGACGTCTTCACCGCCGTGCCGTTGAAGGGCAACCCGCTGGCCGTGGTGCACGACGCGCAGGGCCTGAACGACGAGACGATGGCCGCCTTCGCGCGCTGGACGAACCTGTCGGAAACCACTTTCCTGCTGCCGCCCACCGACGCCGCGGCCGACTACCGCGTGCGCATCTTCACCCCCGGCGGCGAGCTGCCCTTTGCCGGCCACCCCACGCTGGGCAGCTGCCACGCCTGGCTGGCGGCCGGCGGCGAGCCGCGCGCGGCGGGCGTCGTGGTGCAGGAATGCGGTGTCGGGCGGGTACGCGTCCGGCGCGGCGGCGGTGCCTCGGCGCCCGCGGGTGATGCCGCCGGGCGGCTGTTCTTCGCCGCGCCGCCGCTGCGGCGCAGTGGGCCGCTGGACGAAGCGCTGGTCCAGCGCATCACGGCCGCTCTGGGCGTGATGCGGCACGACGTTTTGCACCACCAGTGGGTCGACAACGGGCCCGGCTGGTGTGCCGTGATGCTGCGCTCGGCAGCGCAGGTGCTGGCCTGCCGGCCCGATGCGGCCTTGCTGGACGAGCTGCGGCTGGGTGTCGTGGGCCCGCACGAGGCTGGAAGCGAGGCCTTGTTCGAAGTGCGCGCCTTCGTGCCTTCGCTGGGCGTGGGCGAGGACCCGGTCACCGGCAGCCTGAACGCCGGCCTGGGGCAATGGCTCATCGGCGCCGGGCTGGCGCCACCGGCCTACCTGGCGGCGCAGGGCACGGTGCTCGGCCGTGCCGGGAAAGTGTTCATCGAACAGGCTGGCGACACGGTCTGGGTGGGCGGCGAAGTGGCCGGCTGCGTCGAAGGCACGGTGACGCTGTGACGCTGGCCGTCGACCATCTGGTGGTGGCCGCGGCCTCGCTGGCACAGGGCGCGGCCTGGTGCGAGGCCACGCTGGGCGTCACGCCCGGGCCCGGCGGCACGCATGTGCTGTTCGGCACCCACAACCGGCTGCTGAAGATCGCCACGCCGACCTTCCCGCTGGCGTATCTGGAGATCATCGCCGTCGATCCGGCCGCGCCGCCGCAGCGCCGCGCGCGCTGGTTCGGCCTGGACGAGCCGGCGCTGCAGCAGCGGTTGTCGGGGTCGCCCTGCCTGATCCACGCCGTGGCGCGCACCGAGACGCTGGGCGCGCAGCGCCGGGCCTTGCTGGCGGCCGGCCTGGACGCGGGCGAGCCCGTGCAGGCCAGCCGCGACACGCCGCACGGCCGGCTGGCCTGGCAGATCCTGGTGCGCAGCGACGGCCGCTTGCTGTGCGGCGGCGCGCTGCCCACGCTCATCCAGTGGGAAGGCATGCACCCGGCGGCACGGATGCCCGATGCCGGCCTGGCGCTGCAGGCGCTGACGCTGAACGGCGTGCCGGCCACCGCGCGTGAACTGCTTCAATTGCGTGGCGTCCAGGTGCAGTCCGGTCTGGGGCCGGCGCTCGTCGCCACGCTGGCCACGCCCCTGGGCATCGTCACCCTGGAGTCGCCATGACCGAAGAACTGTTCCGCGAGGACGCCACCCTGGCGCAGTGCGAGGCCACCGTGCTGGCCTGCGACGAAGCCGGTGTGGTGCTCGACCGCACGGTGTTCTACCCGCTGGGCGGTGGCCAGGCGGGTGATGCCGGAACGCTGACCGCGGCTTCGGGCGCCGTGTTGCCCATCGCCGACACGCGCAAGCACCCGGCGCGACCGGGCGACATTCTGCATGTGCCGGCGGCCGGCGCCGACCTGTCGGCGTTCGCGCCCGGCACACGCGTGGTGGCCGCCATCGACGCCGAACGCCGCCGCGCCCACATGCGTTTCCACACCGCCACCCACCTGCTGTGCGCGCTGGTGCCGCACCCGGTGGACGGCTGCTCCATCACCGCCGGCTACGCGCGGCTGGACTTCCACATGAACGAGCCGCTGGACAAGCAAGCGCTCACTGACGGCATTGCCCGCCTGGTGGCCGAAGCGCACCCGGTGCGCCACCGCTGGATCGGCGAAGCCGAGCTCGACGCCAACCCGCAGCTGGTGCGCAGCATGAGCGTGCAACCACCGCGCGGCTCGGGGCGCGTGCGTGTGCTCGAGATCGAAGGCGTGGACCTGCAGCCCTGCGGCGGCACGCATGTGGCCAACACGGCCGAAGTCGGCCCCGTCATCGTCACGAAGATCGAGAAGAAGAGCGCGATGACCCGAAGGGTCGTGCTCGGCTTCGCCGAGCCAGCCGAAGGCTGATCGCGCTCTTCTGGGGAGCGCTCATGTGCGCGCAGCGCACGTGAGCGATCACCAGGCGGCGCGGCCCCCCCCCCCCCCCCCCCCCCCCGCCCGGGCCCCCCCCCGCCCGCCCCGGCCCCCCCGGCGCGCCGCGCCCACACCAAGAAATCAGCGATGACGCGACGCGTCATCCTCGGCTTTGCCGAGCCGGGCCCAGGCTGACCCCTACTTCGCCTGGTAGTCGTCGTGGCAGGCCTTGCAGCTCTGGCCCACGGCGCCCGCGGCGGCCTTGATCGCGTCCAGACTGCCGGTCTTGGCTGCGGCGTTGAGCTTGGCCACGTCCTCCTGCATCTTCAATGCGGCGGCGTCGAACCTCGCGCGCTGCTTCCAGATCTCGGACTTGGCGTTGGTCTCGCCCTTGTCGGACCCGTCGATGAAGGCCACGAAGGGCAGCTTGTCGATGGTGTCCAGCAGTGCGGCATCTTCCGCGGCCACCTTGGCGTCGAAGGGCATGCGTCCGTTGACCATGGCAAAGATGCGCCCGAGATGGTGGTTCTGGACCTGCATCACGCTCTGGCGGTACTTGATGGCCGCCTCGGCATTCTTGAATTGCGCCGCGGCGGGCAACGCGGTGGTCAGGCCGATGACGGCGGCCAGGATCAGACGGGTCATGCACGAATCTCCGAAAGGGGTTGAGTCGAAGCGCGTCGTCGACGACGGATGCGACACCGCAGTTTACGAACGAAGCCGCTGGCACACTTCCCGCCCCGCGGCATGCCCCCACACCAGCGCGAACCCGGTGCCCAGCTCAACCCAAGTCGCGGTATGGTTGCAGGCCCTGCGAACTCGCCCACGGCGACGCTCACCCGCCCGATGCCCGACCCTTACTTGCCCCTCGTGCGCGTCTGGGACCTGCCCACCCGGCTCTTCCATTGGGTGCTGGCGATCACGGTCGCCGGCTCGGTGCTCAGCGCCAAGATCGGCGGCAATGCGATGGTCTGGCATTTCCGATTCGGCTATGTCGTCTTCACCTTGCTGGCGTTTCGGCTGCTGTGGGGCTGGGTGGGGGGTCGCTGGTCGCGCTTCGCCAGCTTCGTCTACACGCCGGGCACGGTGTGGCGCTACCTGCGCGGCGAAACCCGGCCGGGCGAGCCGCTCGAGGTCGGCCACAACCCGCTGGGCAGCTTGTCGGTCTTGGCGCTGCTGGCCGTGCTCGCCGTGCAGGTGGGCACCGGCCTGGTGGCCGACGACGAGATCGCCAACCTGGGGCCGCTGAACCGCTTCGTGAGCAGCGACACCGGGCTGGCCGCCACGGGCTGGCACAAGCAATGGGGCCAGCGGCTGATCCTGGGCCTGGTGGCACTGCACATCGCAGCCATCGTTTTCCATCTGCTGCGTCGCAAGACCAACCTGGTGTGGCCCATGGTGCTGGGCGACAAGCCCGTGCCCGCCGGTACGCCGGCCAGCGCCGACGGCCCGCCGCAGCGGATGCTGGCGCTGGCGCTGCTGGTCGCCTGCGCCGGCCTCGTCAACTGGGTCGTGGGGCTCGGCTGAACCCGTGGACGGCACGCCGCAGATCACCCTGGCCACGGCCGACGAGCCCGAACTCGTCGAGGCTGCGCGGCAGCTGTTCCGCGAATATGCCCAGGCCATCGGCGTCGACCTGTGCTTCCAGGATTTCGACGCGGAAGTGGAAAACCTGCCGGGCGAATACGCCGCCCCCGCAGGCGCGTTGCTGGTGGCGCTGCTCGACGGCCAGCCCGCCGGCTGCGGCGCGCTGCGGCCGCTGCGCGACGTGGACTACCCCAACGCCTGCGAGATGAAACGCCTGTACGTGCCGCGCGCCTTCCGCCGCTTCGGCCTGGGCCGGCTGATCGCCCAGCAGCTCATCGACCTGGCCATGCAGGCGGGTTATTCGACGCTGCTGCTGGACACGCTGGACGACATGGAAGCGGCGCGCGGGCTGTATGACTCGCTGGGTTTCGAGTCGATCCCGCCCTACTACTACAACCCGATCCCGGGCGCGCATTACCTGAAGGTCGATCTCGACGCGACCGGCACCCGCTGGTAACCCCCGATGAGCCCCGCCGCCCCCCCTGGCAGCCCCGAATTCGAGGCGCTGCTGCACGCCATCCGCTTCCCGGGTGATGCCGACCCGCTGGAGACCCGCGAGTGGCTGGACGCGCTGGCCACGCTGGTGCGCACCGGCGGGCCCGAGCGCGCACGCTTCGTGCTGAACGCGCTGCAGGACGAGGCGCGCCGCCATGCGCTGGCCTGGCAGCCGCAGCGCCAGACGCCGTATGTCAACACCATTTCCCTGCAGGACCAGGCACCGTTCCCGGGCCAGCTGGAAATCGAACAGAAGCTGGCAGCCATCATGCGCTGGAATGCGCTGGCGATGGTGGTGCGCGCCAACCAGCGCCAGGGCGAACTCGGCGGCCATATCTCCAGCTACGCTTCGGCGGCCGACCTGTTCGAAGTGGGCTTCAACCATTTCTTCCGCGCCCGCGTGGACGAGCCGGGCGGCCACGGCGGCGACCTGGTGTTCTTCCAGCCGCATTCGGCGCCGGGGGTCTATGCGCGCGCCTTTCTCGAAGGGCGCTTGAGCGAAGCCGACCTCGACCATTACCGCCAGGAGGTGGCGGCGCGCGCCCAGCGCCAGGCGGACGGCACGGCGCGCGGCTTGAGCTCCTACCCGCACCCCTGGCTGATGCCCGACTTCTGGCAGTTCCCGACCGGTTCCATGGGCCTGGGGCCACTGTCGGCGGTGTATCAGGCCCGGTTCATGCGCTACCTGGAACACCGCGGCCTGACCCCGCGCGGTGACCGTCGCATCTGGGGCTTCTTCGGCGACGGCGAGATGGACGAGCCCGAATCGCTGGCCGGCCTGAGCCTGGCGGCGCGCGAACATCTCGACAACCTGGTCTTCGTCGTCAACTGCAACCTGCAGCGGCTGGACGGCCCGGTGCGCGGCAACGGCCGCATCATCGACGAGCTGGAAACGGTATTCGCCGGTGCCGGCTGGCACGTCATCAAGCTGGTCTGGGGCAGCGACTGGGACCCGCTGTTCGCACGCGACCACACGCAGGCGCTGGTGCGCGCCTTCGCGCGCACGGTCGACGGCCAGTTCCAGACGTTCAGCGCCAACGACGGCGCCTACAACCGCGCGAAATTCTTCGGCCAGAGCCCGGAGCTGGAAGCGCTGGTCAACGCCATGACCGACGGCGAGATCGACCGCCTGCACCGCGGTGGTCACGACCTGGTGAAGATCCACGCCGCCTATGCCGCGGCCGCGGCCCATCGCGGCGCGCCGGTGGTGATCCTGGCCAAGACCATGAAGGGCTACGGCATGGGCGCCAGCGGCCAGGGCCGAATGACCACGCACCAGCAGAAAAAGCTCGAAGGCGCCGACCTGCTGGATTTCGTGCGCCGCTTCCGGCTGCCGATGAGCGACGACGATGCGCTGGCACAGCGCTTCTTCCGCCCCGCGGAAAGCAGCCCCGAGATGCTTCATCTGCGTCAGCGCCGTGCCGCCCTGGGTGGCCCGCTGCCCGCACGCCGCTCCGACGCACCGGCTCTGCCGGTGCCGTCGGTCGACGACTTCGCCGGCTTCGCGCTTCACTCCGGCGGCAAGGAGATGAGCACCACCATGGCCTTCGTGCGCATGCTGTCCAGCCTGCTGAAGGCGCCGGATCTGGGCCCGCGCATCGTGCCCATCGTCGCCGACGAGGCGCGCACCTTCGGCATGGCCAGCCTGTTCCGCCAGGTCGGCATCTACGCCCCCGAGGGCCAGCGCTACGAACCCGAGGACGCGGCCAGCCTGATGAGCTACCGCGAAGCGCGCGACGGCCAGATCCTGGAAGAGGGCATCAGCGAGGCCGGCGCGCTGGCGTCGTGGACGGCGGCGGCCACCAGCCACAGCACGCATGGGCTGACGATGCTGCCGTTCTACATCTACTACTCGATGTTCGGTTTCCAGCGCGTGGGCGACCTGATCTGGGCCGCCGCCGACCAGCGCAGCCGCGGCTTCCTGCTCGGCGCCACCGCGGGCCGCACCACGCTGGGCGGCGAAGGCCTGCAACACCAGGACGGCCACAGCCACCTCGTCGCTTCGACCGTGCCCAACTGCGTGGCCTGGGACCCCGGCTATGCCTACGAACTGGCGCTCATCGTGCACCACGGCCTGCGGCGTTTGCTGGAGCTGAAGCACGACGTCTTCTTCTACATCACGGTGATGAACCAGAACCATGCCCAGGCCTCGATGCCGCCAGGCGCGGCCGAAGGCGTGCTGCGCGGCCTGTACCGGCTGCCGCTGCCGGCGCCGCTGGCGCCGCCGTGCCTGCGCTGCGTGCTGGTGGGCAGCGGCGCCATCCTGCACGAGGTGATCGAGGCGGCGAAGTGGCTGGCCGAACACTGGCAGGTGCAGGCCGACGTCTTCAGCGCCACCAGCTTCAGCGAGCTGGCGCGCGAAGGCCAGTCGCTGGAGCGCTCGCGCCTGCTCGGCGCAGGCACACCCGGCCTGCCATGGGCCACCCAGGTGCTGCAGGACACCGTGGGCCCCATCGTCGCCGCCACCGACTACGTGCGCGCGGTGCCCGAACAGCTGCGCGCCTGGGTGCCGGCGGGCCGGCGCTACGTGACGCTGGGCACCGACGGTTTCGGCCGCAGCGACAGCCGCGCGCAGCTGCGCGACTTCTTCGAGGTCGGCCCGCGCCACATCGTGCTGCGCGCCCTGCAGGCGCTGGTCGACGACGGCGCCGTGGACGCCAGCCTGCCCGCCGCGGCGCGGGACCGCTACGGCTTGTTCGCCGGGCCCGACCCCTGGACCGTCTGAAACCCGCCGCGCTTGCGGCATCATCCGGGGCATGAGCCCCACACCCATCGAACTCCGCGCCGGCGAATTGCGCCTGGCCCTGCGACCCGACCTCGGCGGCTCGATTGCCGGTTTGTGGCTGGGCGGCCCGCAGGGCGAACAGCCCGTGCTGCGCAGCACCGAGGCGGTTGAACTGGGCGCGTCGCGGTTGTCGGGCTGCTACCCGCTGGCGCCCTATTCGAACCGGCTGGGCTACCGGCGATTCCGGTGGCTGGGGCAGGACCACACCACGGCGCCCAATTTCGACGACAACCCGCATTCGGTGCACGGCGTGGCCTGGCAGCGCCCCTGGCAGGTGCTGGGCACGCACGGACACGAGGCCGAGCTGCGCTACGAACACGCGGCCGACGAACACTGGCCCTTCGCCTTCGAGCTGCGCCAGCGCTACGTGCTCACGCCGGCGGCGCTGGAAGTGCACCTGGCCTTCACCAACCACGCCACGCACCTGGCGCCGGTGGGCCTGGGCTGGCATCCGTATTTTCCGAAGCGCTCGCGCAGCCGGCTGCACATCGAACTCACCGACCGCTGGGAAAACGACGCCAGCGGCCTGCCCACGCGGCGGGTGCCGCAGCCCGGCATCGACGGTGACGTCGCGCACCTGGGCTTCGACCACTGCTTCGAAGGCTGGCGCGGCGCGGCGCGCCTGCGCGACGAGAAGATGTCGCTGCGGCTCACCTCGTCGCTGCCCTACCTGGTGGTCTACACGCCCGCGACCAAGCCCTATTACTGCGTGGAGCCGGTGAGCCACGTCAGCAATGCGCTGCACATGGCCGAGCCCACGGCGCACGGCCTGCGCTCGCTGGCGTCGCAGGCCACCTTCGACGCCTGGATGAAGATCGAGGTCGACCACGCATGACCGTCGCAGGTGCCGTCGCGGCGCTGCCGGTGCCGCCTTCGCTGCTGGGCGAGTCGCCGCTGTGGCACCCCGACGAGGCGGCGCTGTACTGGTGCGACATTCCGGGCTGCGCGCTGCACCGCTGGCTGCCGGCCAGCGCCACGCACACGAGCTGGGCGCTGGCATCCGAGCCCGGCTGCATCGCGCCGATGCCGGGGGGTGACTTGCTGATGGCCATGCGCGACGGCCTGTGGCGCTTCAGCCCGGCCAGTGGCCAGCGCCAACCACTCGCGCCGCCGCCCTACGACCCGAAGCAGGAACGCTTCAACGACGGCAAGGCCGACCCGCAAGGCCGGCTGTGGGTGGGCACGATCTACGACCCGCGCACCGCGGCGAACGCGGCGCTGTACCGCTGGGCCGGCGGCCGGTTGCAGCGCATGGCCGGCGACGTGACCGTGAGCAACGGCCTGGCCTTCAGCCCCGACGGCGGCACGATGTACTGGAGCGACACCCACGCGCACCGCATTGACGCGCTGGACTTCGACGGCAGCGACGGCAGCCTGTCGCGCCAGCGTGTCTTCGCCGAATTTCCGCCCAAGACGCCGGGGCAGGACCTGGCCGGCTACGGCGGCCGGCCCGACGGCGCCGCGGTGGACAGCGAAGGCGCCTACTGGGTGGCCATGTACGAGGGCCAGCGGCTGCTGCGCCTGTCGCCCGCGGGCGAGCTGCTGCAGGAAGTGCCGCTGCCGGTGCGCTGCCCCACGATGCCGTGTTTCGGCGGCGCCGGCCTGCGCACGCTGTTCATCACCACGGCGCGCAATCAACGCCCGGCCGACGAACTGGCAGCGCAGCCGCTGGCCGGCTGCGTGCTCACGCTGCCGGTGGCCGTCCCGGGCCTGCCGGTGAATTTCGCCAAGGCGTGAACGCCTGGCGCGGGTTTTCATGAGCCAGCTCCTCGAACGATCCACGCTCCTGGCCAGGCTGCGCGAACCCCGCGACTGGGACCTGGCCGTCATCGGCGGCGGCGCCACCGGCCTGGGCGTGGCGCTGGACGCCGCGGTGCGCGGCTTCAGCGTCGTGCTCGTGGAGTCGCACGACTTCGCGCAGGGCACCTCCTCGCGCGCCACCAAGCTGGCCCATGGCGGCGTGCGCTACCTGGCGCAGGGCGACATCGGCCTGGTGCGCGAGGCGCTGCACGAGCGGTCGGCGATGTTGGCCAATGCGCCGCACGTGGCGCAGCGGCTGCCTTTCGTGATGCCGGGTTACCACTGGTGGGAGCGCGGCTTCTACGGCGTGGGCCTGAAGGCCTACGACGCGCTGGCCGGCCGCCAGGGCCTGGGCAGCACCGAGTGGCTGAGCACGCAGCGCACGCTGGAACTGCTGCCCGGCGTGCAGCCGCGTGGGCTGTGGGGCGGCGTTCGCTATTGGGACGGCCAGTTCGACGACGCCCGCTTCGCGCTGCTGCTGGCGCGCACGGCCGCGGCGCGCGGTGCGCTGCTGCTCAACCACTGCGAGGTGACCGCGCTGCAGCGCGAGGGCCCGCCGGGCGGCGCCATGGTGCGCGGCCTGGTCGTGCGCGACGCCGAGACCGGCACCGAAACCGCGCTGCGCGCGCGCTGCGTCGTCAACGCCACCGGCGTCTGGGTGGACGCGGTGCGCGACATGGACCGCGACGAAGGCGCGCCGCACCGGCCGCCGATGGTGGCGCCGAGCCAGGGCGTGCACCTCGTCGTCGACCGCGGTTTCCTGCCCGGCAACCACGCGCTGCTGGTGCCCAAGACCGAGGACGGCCGCGTCATGTTTGCCGTGCCCTGGTACGGCAAGACCATCCTCGGCACCACCGATACGCCGCGCCAGGATCTGGCGCGCGAGCCCGAGGCCTTTGCGCAGGACGTCGGTTTCATCCTGCAGGAGGCCGGGCGCTACCTGGCGCGCGCGCCCCAGCGCAGCGACGTGCGCTCGGTCTGGGTGGGCCTGCGGCCACTGGTCAAGCCGCCCAGCGAGGACGGTGAGAATACCAAGGCCATTTCCCGCGAGCACACCGTCATCGTCGGCCGCTCGGGAATGATCACGGTGACCGGAGGCAAGTGGACGACCTACCGCTCGATGGCCGAGGACGTGCTGGAGCACGCCATGGCGCGCGGCCTGCTGCCGCGCCGCCCCGGCGGCGTGACGGCCAGGCTGCCGCTGCTGGGCGCGGCCCCGGGCCGGCCGCAGGCCGAGCCGCCGGGCGAACATCTCTACGGCAGCGAGGCCGCGCAACTGCGCACGCTGCCCGGCGCCCACCACTGGCTGTGGAACGACGCCGAGTCGGGCCGCGGCGGCTTGAGCGAGGCCATGGTGCGTTTCGCCGCGCGCTACGAGATGGCGCGCAGCGTCGAGGACGTGCTGGCGCGGCGCTGCCGGCTCCTGTTCCTGGACGCCGCCGAGGCGGGCCGCCAGGCCGACGCCGTGGCCACCATCCTGGCCCAGGAACTGGGCCGCGAGGTCGACGCCGCCGGCTTCAAGGCGCTGGCCGCGGCCTACGCACGGCTGCCGTAGTGCACCGGGCGCAAGGCCCGGCGCGGCCACGGCCGGCTACATAGCCGAATATTTGACCGAGCAGCCGTAGGCGCGCGTCGACGCCGTGCTCACCGGCTTGCCGGCCAGCGACTCGGCCAGCGCCACCTTCACGTGGTTGGTGGCGGCGGCGATGTCGGCCGCGTTGGACGTGGGCTTGCTGTCGATGGCGCCGGCATAGACCAGCGTGCCGGCCGGGTCGACGATGTACATGTGCGGGGTGGTGCGCGCGCCGTAGGCACGGCCCACCTTGCCGTCACTGTCCATGAGCGTGGCGGTGGCGGCGGCCTTCTGTTGCTGCATCCACTGCGCCATGGCCGCAGGGGTCTTGTAGTCGCCGGCGTCGGGCGCGGTGGAGTTGACCGCCAGCCAGACCACGCCCTGCGCCACGGCGCCCTGCTGCGTACCCTGCATGTTGGCGCTGCCGTAATGCTTCTGCACATAGGGGCAGCCGGGGTTGACCCATTCCAGCACCACGTGCTTGCCCTTGAAGTCGGCCAGCGAGACGGTCTTGCCGCTGGTGTCGACGGCGCTGAAGGCGGGCGCGGGCTGGCCCACGGTGGCGGCGGCCTGTGCGGCGCCGGCGCCGAAGGCCAGCATGGCCGCGAGCGCGGTGGCAGAAACCGTGGCAGAGGCGGCGGCGTAGAGAGTCGGCTTCATCGTCGGGCTCCTTGGCGGGTTCATCGGATTCAGGAAGAAGGCAGGGCGGCCAGCGCACTCTGCACTTCATCGACGCTCAGGATCTCGCTCAGCAGCCGTGGCCCTGCCGACCCTGGGGAATAGAGTGCATAGACCGGCACGCCGCTGCGCCCCAGCCGGGTGAGCTCGGCGCTGATGGCCGCGTCGCGCCGCGTCCAGTCGGCGCGCAGCAGCAGCACCCGCTTGTCGGCGAAGGCCACCTGCACTTCGGGCCGGGCCAGCGTGGTGCGCTTGTTGAACTGGCAGGTCACGCACCAGGCGGCGGTGAAGTCCACGAACACCGGCTGGCCCTCGGCCTGGGCCTGCGCCACGCGTTCGGCCGACCAGGGCTGCCAGTCCTCGCTCGACGCGGGCACCCGGGCCACGGCCTCCTGGCGCAGCGCCGGCACGGCCCAGACCAGCGCCGCGGCCATGAGCAGCAGCGAAGCCGCGCCGAAGCCGCCGCGGGCGCGCGGCCCCAGCGAGGGCGAACCCAGCGCCCAGGCCACGAAGGCCAGCGCCAGCAGCAGCGCCAGCATCGCCGCCGCGCCGTCGATGCCCACCTGCTGGCCCAGCACCCACACCAGCCAGACCACGGTGGCGAACATCGGGAAGGCCATCACGGTCTTGAAGTGCGCCATCCAGACGCCGGGCCGGGGCAGCGCGCGCGCCAGCGCCGGCCAGGCGCTCGCCGCCAGATACGGGAGCGCCATGCCCAGGCCGAGCGTGGCAAACACCGCCAGCGCCTGCCAGGCCGGCAGCGTGATGGCCAGGCCCAGCGAGGCGCCCATGAATGGCGCGGTGCAGGGCGAGGCGATGGCCACCGCCAGCACCCCGGTGAGCAGCGAATCGACCAGCGGGTGCCGCGCCCGCACCGACGCCAGCGACGAAGGCAGCACCGAGCCGAGTTCGAACACACCAGCCAGGTTCAGCCCGATCAGCGTGAACAGCGCCGCCAGCGTGGCCACCACGGCCGGCGACTGCAGCTGGAAACCCCAGCCGATCTGTTCGCCGCCGGCGCGCAGCGCCAGGAACAGCGCCGCCAGTGCCACGAAGGACAGCACCACGCCGGCGGTATAGGCCAGGCCGCCGGCCACCAGCGTGCGGCGGTCGCCGCCGTGGGCGGCGAAACCCAGCACCTTGAGCGACAGCACCGGGAACACGCAGGGCATCAGGTTGAGCAGCATGCCGCCGGCCAGCGCGAACAGCAGCGCCAGTGCCAGGCCGATGGGGGGTGAGGCGGGTGTGGCGGGCGAGGCCTGTGCCGGCGCCGCCGCGGCGGGCGCCTCGCCGTAGGTCGGCGCCGGCAGCGCCGACAGCGTCGGCCAGGGCGTCGTCACCGCCACCTGCACCAGCAGCCCGGCGGGTTGCCCGGGTGCTGCCAGCACGGCGGGCATCGTGGTGGGCGAGTCGCTGCGCTGCGGGTCCAGCGGCACGCGTGCGCTCCAGGTGCCGTCTTGCCAGTCGCTGGCGGGCTGCGCGGCGTTGAGGATGACGCCTGGCGTCTCTGGGAAGAAAGTGAGCGCCCGCCCGCGCCATTCGGCAGGCAGGCCGGCCACACGCACGACCAGCGAGCCCTCTTCGACGGCGGCCGTGGCGCGCGCGTCGGGCACCGGCTGCGGCAGCGCCGCGCGCGCGGCGGCAAACAGCGCGGCGTGGCCGGCGGTGGCCGCTCGCGCCGGCAGTTCGATCGCGAACTCGCCTTCTTCCGGAATGCAAACGTCCTTGCACACCAGCCATTCGGCGCGCAGTTTCACGTTCAGGGTCTCGGCCTTGAAGTCGGCCGGCACGGTCACGGCCACCGGCAGCAGCAGCGTGCCTTCGTAGCCGTAGTTCATGAGCGGGCCGATCGGCAGCTTGCCGGGCGTGGGCCATTCGATCGCGCCGGCCACCACGCCGGCAGGCAGGGTCCACTCCAGCGTCGTGGGCAGGCCGGAGTCGCCCGGGTTCTTCCAGTAGGTGTGCCAGTGCGGCTGATGATCGATCTTCAGGCCCAGCCACAGCGGCTGGCCGGCGGCCACGCCGTCGGGCGCATGCGCCACCAGTTCGGCCCGCACCTGCGGCGTGGTGACCACCGCGCCGGCGGCCGCCTGGGCCAGCCAGGGCGCCGCCAGGGTGGCGGCAAGCAGCAGTCGGAGGCCGAAGCGGTTCATGGAACACATGGGAGTGGGCGCCTCGTGGCAGGTTCCGTGCAAGCCTTCATTGTGCGTCGCCCGGCCGCAGCCAAGCCCGATCACCCCGGTCTGCCATTGGGACCTGCGGGTTTCTTCGTATAATCGATCGGCTTTGCCCAGCTCACCCACCATGACAGTGATCGAACGGCCCACCCGGAACGACCGCTGGGACGACGCAGAAGACGAAGCCGCCAGGGGGGGGTGGTCGAAGGCTTTCAAGCCCTTGACCCGGGAGCAGGCGCAGGCGCTGCGCGCCGCCGATCCGCCGCTGTCGCCTTGGCGGGTGGTCGCGGTGCAAGGGGCGGTGGGTGTGGCGGTGGCCTTGCTGGCGCTGCTGCTCACCGGCAGGCAGGAAGTGGGATGGTCGGCGCTGTATGGCGCCGCCACGGTGGTGGTGCCGGGGGCCTTGATGGCGCGCGGCATGACCAGCCGGCTGAGCAGCATGAATGCCGGCGCCAGCGCCGTCAGTTTCATGTTGTGGGAGGCGGTCAAAATCGCGGTTTCGGTGGCCATGCTGATGCTGGCACCGAAGCTCGTGCAGTCCCTGAGCTGGCCAGCGCTGCTGGTGGCCCTGGTGCTGTGCATGAAGGTGTACTGGCTGGCGCTGTTGTGGCGCGGACGGTCAGTGAAATAGAAAACCGGACGGGAACACATGGCAGCCCAGGGTCACGAAGCAAACGCGCCGACTGCCGGCGAGTACATCATCCATCACCTGCAGCATCTGCAGTCCGGCAAGCAGACCGGCGTCGTCGACTTCTCGGTCTTCAACATGGACTCGGTGTTCTGGGCCGTGTCGCTGGGCATCCTCACCTGCTGGCTGCTGTGGCTGGCCGCGCGCAAGGCCACCTCGGGCGTGCCGGGGCGCTTCCAGGCCGCGGTCGAGATCCTGGTCGAGATGGTCGACGCGCAGGCCAAGGGCATCGTGCACAGCGCCGAGAGCCGCAAATTCGTGGCCCCGCTGGCGCTCACCGTCTTCGTCTGGATCTTCCTGATGAATGCCATGGACCTGCTGCCGGTGGACCTGATTCCCGCCATCTGGCACGTCGCCGGCCCGGCCATAGGCGCCAAGGACTACATGCGCGTGGTGCCCACCGCCGACCTGTCCATCACCATGGGCCTGAGCCTGTCGGTGCTGCTGATCTGCTTCTACTACAACGTCAAGATCAAGGGTGCCGGCGGCTGGATCCACGAGCTGTTCACCGCTCCCTTCGGCGACAAGTGGTTCCTGTACCCGGTGAACTTCCTGATGCAGATGGTCGAGTTCGTGGCCAAGACCGTCTCGCACGGCATGCGTCTGTTCGGCAACATGTACGCCGGCGAACTGATCTTCATGCTCATCGCGCTGATGGGCGGGGCCTGGGCGCTGTCGGCCACCGGCATCCTGCTGGCCATCGGCCACATCATCGCCGGCACCGCCTGGGCCATCTTCCACATCCTGATCATCACGCTGCAGGCCTTCATCTTCATGATGCTGACGCTGATCTACGTGGGCCAGGCGCACGACTCGCACTGAACCGTTTTCCGATTTCTCTTCCTTTCCGTTTCCCGCTTTACCCCCTTTCTCACTCACCTTCCACACCAGGAGCCAAAAATGGAAGTCATCAGCTTTGTTGCCCTCGCCGCCGGCCTGATCATCGGTCTGGGCGCCGTCGGTGCCTGTATCGGCATCGGCATCATGGGCAGCAAGTACCTCGAGTCCGCCGCCCGCCAGCCCGAACTGATGGGCGAACTGCAGACCAAGATGTTCCTGCTGGCCGGCCTGATCGACGCCGCGTTCATCATCGGCACGGGTATCGCGCTGTGGTTCGCCACCGCCAACCCCTTCCTCGGCCAGATCGCCAACCTGCCGAAGTAAACCCGGCACGCGGCGGCGCCGCCCTGGCGCCGTCGTGACGAGCAGCGGTCCGCCCGGCGGTCCGCTCCCGCAGCGATTTCGAGGAAGACCCAAGTGAGCATCAACGCGACACTGATCATCCAGATGATCGTGTTCCTGATCCTGGTCGGGTTCACGATGAAATATGTCTGGCCGCCCATTGCCAAGGCATTGGACGAGCGCGCCAGCAAGATTGCCGCCGGCCTTTCCGCCGCCGACAAGGCCAAGGCCGACCTGGCCGTGGCCAACCAGCGTGTCGAGCAGCAGCTTTCGGCCGCGCGCACCGACGCCGCCAAGCGCCTGGCCGACGCCGAGCGCCTGGCGCAGCAGATGGTCGAGGAAGCCAAGGGTCGCGCCAGCGAAGAGGCGGCCAAGATCATTGCCGCCGCCCGCGCCGAAGCCGAGCAGGAGTCGATGAAGGCCCGCGAGGTACTGCGCGAGCAGGTCGCCGGACTGGCCGTCAAGGGCGCCGAGCAGATCCTGCGCAAGGAAGTCAACGCCGCGGTGCACGCCGAACTGCTGGGCCGCCTGAAGGCAGAGCTCTGACATGGCCGAACTGGCACCCTCGCCCGCCCCTACGCCGAGGCCATGTTCAAGGCCACGGCCGGGGCCGACCGCAAGGCCCTGAGCGAGCAGCTGGCCACGCTGGTGGCGCTGACCTCGGGCCCGGAGATGCGGCAGTACGCCGACAACCCCAAGGTCGCGCCGCTGCAGGTCTTCGACACCATCGCCGGCGTCGCGCTCAGCCAGGGCCTGAGCTTCGACGTCAAGGTCGCCAACCTGATGCGCACGGTGCTCGACAACGGCCGCCTGGCGGCGCTGCCCGAGATCGCGGCGCAGTTCCAGACGCTGGTGAATGCCAGCACCGGCGTGTCGGACGCCACCATCCAGAGCGCCTTCGACATCGACGAAGCACAACTGGGCGATGTCGTGGCGGCGCTGGAAAAGCGCTTCGGCCGCAAGCTCAATGCGCACGTGGAGATCACGCCCGAACTCATCGGCGGCGTTCGTGTCGTCGTGGGCGACGAGGTGCTGGACACCTCGGTGAAGGCCCGCCTGCAACAGATGAAGGCTGCGCTGACCGCGGCATAACGGCCGCGCAGGCGGCCTGCCGCCTTTAGGCCCCTCGGAGAGAACACCATGAACCTGAACCCCGCAGAAATTTCCGAACTCATCAAGAGCCGCATCGAAGGCCTGGGTGCTTCGGCCGATATCAAGAACCAGGGCACCGTGGTGTCCGTCACCGACGGCATCGTGCGCGTGCACGGCCTGTCGGACGCGATGGCCGGCGAAATGCTGGAATTCCCGCCCACCGCCAGCGGCCAGCCGACCTACGGCCTGGCGCTCAACCTGGAGCGCGACTCCGTCGGCGCCGTCATCCTGGGCGAATACGAGCACATCTCCGAAGGCGACATCGTCAAGTGCACGGGCCGCATCCTGGAGGTGCCGGTGGGCCCGGAACTGATCGGCCGCGTCGTCAACGCGCTCGGCCAGCCGATCGACGGCAAGGGCCCGATCAACGCCAAGATGACCGACGTCATCGAGAAAGTGGCGCCGGGCGTCATCGCGCGCCAGTCGGTGAGCCAGCCGGTGCAGACCGGCCTGAAGGCCATCGACTCCATGGTGCCGATCGGCCGCGGCCAGCGCGAGCTGATCATCGGCGACCGCCAGACCGGCAAGACCGCGGTGGCCATCGACACCATCATCAACCAGAAGGGTCAGAACATGACCTGCGTCTACGTCGCGATCGGCCAGAAGGCTTCGTCGATCAAGAACGTGGTGCGCGCGCTGGAACAGCATGGCGCGATGGACTACACCATCGTCGTCGCCGCCAGCGCTTCCGAATCGGCCGCGATGCAGTACGTGTCGGCCTACTCGGGCTGCACGATGGGCGAATATTTCCGCGACCGCGGGCAGGACGCGCTGATCATCTACGACGACCTGTCCAAGCAGGCCGTGGCCTACCGCCAGGTGTCGCTGCTGCTGCGCCGCCCGCCAGGCCGCGAAGCCTACCCCGGGCGACGTGTTCTACCTGCACAGCCGCCTGCTCGAGCGCGCCGCGCGCGTGAATGCCGACTACGTGGAAGCCTTCACCAAGGGCGAGGTCAAGGGCCAGACCGGCTCGCTGACCGCGCTGCCGATCATCGAGACGCAGGCCGGCGACGTCTCGGCCTTCGTGCCGACGAACGTGATCTCCATCACCGACGGCCAGATCTTCCTGGAAACCAACCTCTTCAACGCCGGCATCCGCCCCGCCATCAACGCCGGCATCTCGGTGTCGCGCGTCGGCGGTGCGGCGCAGACCAAGCTCATCAAGGGCTTGTCGGGCGGCATCCGGACCGACCTGGCGCAGTACCGCGAACTGGCCGCGTTCGCGCAGTTCGCCTCCGACCTCGACGCGGCCACGCGCAAGCAGCTCGACCGCGGCGAGCGCGTCACCGAACTGCTCAAGCAGCCGCAGTATTCGCCGCTGCCGATCAGCCTGATGGCGGCCACGCTGTTCGCGGTGAACAAGGGCTTCACCGACGACCTGGACATCAAGAAGGTGCTGCCCTTCGAAAGCGGCCTGCACCAGTTCCTGAAGTCCAGCCACGCCGACCTGCTGGCCAAGATGGAAAAGGACAAGGCGCTGGACAAGGACACCGAGGCCAAGCTGAACGACGCCGTCGCTGCCTTCAAGAAGTCCTTTGCCTAGTCATGTTGGCCCCCAGGCTCACTCCGTTCGCCACCCCCCGAGGGGGCTCCGGCCGCCTTGGGGCGGCCCGGCGGCGGCCGGTTTGCGCCCTGAACCTGGAGATCTGACTCATGGCAGTCGGTAAAGAGATACGCGGCAAGATCAAGTCGGTCGAAGGGACCAAGAAGATCACCAAGGCCATGGAAATGGTCTCGGCTTCGAAGATGCGCAAGGCGCAGGAGCGCATGCGCCAGGCCCGCCCCTACGCCGACAAGGTGCGCAACATCGCGGCCAACCTGGCGCAGGCCAACCCCGAATACAAGTCGCCCTACATGCGCACCGGCGGCACGGCCAAGGTGGCCGGGCTCATCGTCGTCACCACCGACAAGGGCTTGTGCGGCGGCCTGAATACCAACATCCTGCGCGCGGTGACCAACCGCATGCGCGAATGGCAGGGCGAGGGCGTCAGCGCGCGCACGGTGGCGATCGGCAACAAGGGCATGGCCTTCATGAACCGCATCGGCGCCAAGGTCATCAGCCATATCGTGCAACTGGGCGACGCGCCGCCGGTGGACCGCCTGGTGGGCCCGGTGAAGGTCATGCTCGACGCCTTCGTGGCCGGCGAGGTGGACTCGGTGCACCTGTGCTACACGCGCTTCATCAATACCATGAAGCAGGAGCCGGTGATCGAGCAGCTGCTGCCCCTGGGCGCCGAGCGCCTGCAGCAAAGCAGTGACGAGAAGGCCGCCTACGGCTGGGACTACATCTACGAGCCCGACGCCGTGAGCGTCATCGACGAACTGCTCACGCGCTATGTCGAGGCCCTGGTCTACCAGTCGGTGGCCGAGAACATGGCCTCCGAGCAGTCGGCGCGCATGGTGGCCATGAAGGCGGCCACCGACAACGCCGGCAACCTGATCAACGAGCTCAAGCTCATCTACAACAAGACACGGCAGGCCGCGATCACCAAGGAATTGAGTGAGATCGTCGGCGGCGCCGCCGCCGTCTGACCCCGAATCGAAGCAAAGAGGTTATTCACCATGGCGAAAGTCCAGGCACAAGGCAAGATCGTTCAGTGCATCGGCGCGGTGGTCGACGTGGAATTTCCGCGCGACCAGATGCCGCGGATCTACGACGCGCTGAAACTCGAAGGCACCCCGCTCACGCTGGAAGTGCAGCAGCAGCTCGGTGACGGCGTGGTGCGCACCATCGCGCTGGGTTCGTCCGACGGCCTGCGCCGCGGGCTGATGGTCAACAACACGGGCGACTCGATCACGGTGCCGGTGGGCAAGGCCACGCTGGGCCGCATCATGGACGTGCTGGGCAACCCGATCGACGAACGCGGCCCGGTCGACCAGGCGCTCACCGCCTCCATCCACCGCAAGGCGCCGGCCTACGACGAGCTGAGCCCGAGCCAGGAACTGCTGGAAACCGGCATCAAGGTCATCGACCTGATCTGCCCCTTCGCCAAGGGCGGCAAGGTGGGCCTGTTCGGCGGCGCCGGCGTCGGCAAGACCGTGAACATGATGGAGCTCATCAACAACATCGCCAAGGCGCACAGCGGCCTGTCGGTGTTTGCCGGCGTGGGCGAGCGCACGCGCGAGGGCAACGACTTCTATCACGAGATGGCCGAATCCAAGGTGGTGGACCTGGAGAACCTGGGCAACTCCAAGGTGTCCATGGTCTACGGCCAGATGAACGAACCGCCGGGCAACCGCCTGCGCGTGGCGCTCACCGGCCTGACCATCGCCGAGAGCTTCCGCGACGAAGGCCGCGACGTGCTGTTCTTCGTCGACAACATCTACCGCTACACGCTGGCCGGCACCGAAGTTTCGGCGCTGCTGGGCCGCATGCCTTCGGCGGTGGGCTACCAGCCGACGCTGGCCGAGGAAATGGGCCGCCTGCAGGAGCGCATCACCTCCACCAAGGTGGGTTCCATCACCTCCATCCAGGCCGTGTACGTGCCGGCCGACGACCTGACCGACCCGTCGCCCGCCACCACCTTCGCCCACCTGGACGCCACCGTGGTGCTGTCGCGCGACATCGCCTCGCTGGGCATCTACCCGGCGGTGGACCCGCTGGACAGCAACAGCCGCCAGGTCGACCCGCACGTGGTGGGCGAGGAGCACTACACCACCACCCGCGCCGTGCAGGCCACGCTGCAGCGCTACAAGGAGCTGCGCGACATCATCGCCATCCTGGGCATGGACGAGCTCAGCCCCGAGGACAAGCTGGCCGTGAGCCGCGCGCGCAAGATCCAGCGTTTCCTGAGCCAGCCCTTCCACGTGGCCGAGGTGTTCACCGGCAGCCCGGGCAAGTACGTGCCGCTGAAGGAGACCATCCGCGGCTTCAAGATGATCGTGGCCGGCGAATGCGACGCCCTGCCCGAGCAGGCGTTCTACATGGTGGGCACCATCGACGAGGCTTTCGAGAAAGCCAAGAAGATCCAATAAGGAACGGCCATGGCCAACACCATCCACGTCGAAGTCGTCAATGCGCAGGAGAGCATCTTCTCCGGCGAGGCCAAGTTCGTCGCGCTGCCGGGCGAGAGTGGCGAACTCGGCATCCTGCCGCGCCACACGCCGCTGATCACACGCATCAAGCCCGGCGCCGTGCGCATCGAGCGCGCCGACAACGGCGAGGTGGAATTCGTCTTCGTGGCCGGCGGCATCCTGGAAGTGCAGCCGGGCCTGGTGACGGTGCTGGCCGACACCGCCATCCGCGGCCACGACCTCGACGAGGCCAAGGCCACCGAGGCCAAGAAGCTGGCCGAGGAAGCCATGCGCAACGCCAAGAGCGACATCGACCTGGCCGCCGCGCAGAGCGAATTCGCCACCATGGCCGCGCAGTTGAGTGCCATCCAGAAGCTGCGCAAGAAGTAGCCCGCCGCTCTGTCCCGCCAAGCCCGCCCGGCGCCGCCGCGGCGGGCTTTTTCTTGAGCGCGTCGTCCGCGGGCCCGCCCGGATGCATCGACCCACGGGCCCGGCGGCGCTATAACCGCGGACACGGAGGTACACACCATGGGCAAGAAGGACAAGAAGTCGAACGGCAACGGCCCGTCGGACCGGCTGAGCAAGGACGACTACGAAGAAGCACTGGAGCCACTGCAGCTGCAGATCAACGACGTGGCACGCTGGCTTCAGCACACCGGCAAGCGCCTGCTGGTGCTGATCGAGGGCCGCGACACCGCCGGCAAGGGCGGCGTCATCTCGGCCATTGCCGATACGCTGAACCCGCGCCAGTGCCGCGTGGTCGCCCTGGGCAAGCCCAGCGAGGCCGAGCGCACGCAGTGGTATTTCCAGCGCTACGTGCCGCACCTGCCCTCGGCCGGCGAGATCGTGCTCTTCGACCGCAGCTGGTACAACCGCGCCGGCGTCGAGCGCGTGATGGGCTTTTGCACCGAGGAGCAGGTGGCCGCCTTCCTGCAGCAGGCGCCGGTGTTCGAGAAGATGCTCGTCGACGACGGCATCCTGCTGCTGAAATACTGGCTCACGGTGGACCAGGCACAGCAGGAAGAACGCTTCGCCGAGCGCGCCGACGACCCGCTCAAGCGCTGGAAGCTCTCACCCATCGACCTGACCGCGCGCGAGAAATATGCCGACTACACGCAGGCGCGCCACGCCATGCTCCAGGCCACGCACACCAAACACGCGCCGTGGACGCTGGTCGACTTCAACGACCAGCGCCGCGGGCGGCTGGCGCTGATCCGGCACCTGCTCGAAGCGGTGCCCGAGCACAAGGTGCCCGAGACCCAGGTCGAGTTTCCGCCGCTGGGGCACGCGCCCTTGAAGGAGCAGTTCAAGGGGGCACTGAAGCCGATCTGAGATCAGACTGCAGCTGGGTCGAACGGGTTGGGCGGCGGTTCACGCCGGCTGTCGGCGCGCAACGCATCCAGCGCTCTGAAGTACGCCGGGTCGGCCCAGGCCTGTCAATGGGAGTCAAGGCCGAGTTCTTTCCCTACCTCTTGCGGTCAGGCCGCGCCCAGCGTAACGACCAGGTGTTGCCTGACCAGCCCCATCTGGCTTGCCGAGACGCACCCCAGGCGCTGCGCGTCTGCGCTTTCGATGGTGGCGATCTTCGCCGTGCGCACCACCGATGCCACGGGCAAGCCTGCCATGCCCAGGTTGCCCACCACCACATCACCGGGCCAGCCGCGATTCTCGGCGCTGGTGATCATCACCACCCAGAGCAGGCCGTGACGATCCTCCAGCGCAGGCGCGGACACCACCAGCGCAGGACGGGACTGGCGCGTCGGCCGGTCCGTATAGGGAAAGGGGACCTTGATCACGTCACCCGGCTCAAAGCTGGCCATAGGCCTTCTCGTCAGCCGGCGAGCGCCACTCGTCGAATGCACCGAAGGGGTCGTCGCGGCCGGGTGTGGCGGGTGACTTGCGCAGGATCACCTGCCCTTGGACGAGTTCGTACCACAGCAGGTCGCCGGGCTTTAGCCCGAGCGCCGCCCGCACGGGTTGCGGCACGGTCGTCTGTGCCTTGCTGGTGAGTTTGCTCGTGATCATCCGGTTCTCCTGCCAACGAAGCCGAGATGATACAGCCCATGTAAGGACATTCCTTGCAGCGGGTCGAAGCGGCCCCGCGCAGAGTGTCGAATCCGCACCGCGCAATGGGCCTCCTGTGGCGATCTTCGGGCGATGAGTTGCCCACCGTTGCCGGCGCCTTTGACTCCTGGCTTCTCTGCGTGGGACGGTGGCGACAGGAGGGCAAGGCCCGACCTCCGAGTTCGCGTGCCGGCGCCCGACAGCGAAAAAGCGGCCCGGAGGCCGCTTTCGAATTTGCGAGGAACGGGGTCAAGGAACGGGGTCAGGTCTTGCCTTTTGCCAGGCAAAAGGCAAGACCTGACCCCAAACTTGTGCGTCAGTGCCGTGCTGGGCTGAAGGCCACCCCGAAACGGAGCGCCAGGGCGTGCAGCGGGCGGTCGTCCGTCCATAGCACGGTCGCCGGCGTCAGGAGTGCGGATGCCAGCAGCATCACGTCGACCGCGCCGCAGCCGCTGTCGTGGAGGCGCGCTCTCTCGATCAAGGCCAAGGTCTCCTCGGTCGTGGCCACGATCGCCTGCTGCAGGGCGCGCAGGTCGCGCAGCGTTCGGTCGCGAGGCGCCGGTGGCGTGCCGCACGCCAGTTCAAGCACGATCAGTGGGTGGCCCAGTATCCGGTCGGTGGCCAGCAGTGATTGCAGCACCGCGTCGGCGCGGCGAAAGTGCCTGACCCAGACCGTGGTGTCGGCCAGGACCTGCGTCACCGGCGCGCGTCCGCAGGCGCCCGGCGGCGGGGTATGTCCTTCATGTCGGGCAGCGTGCCGCCCAGCGCGGCCAGCCTCTTGCCTGCCTGCACCCGAACGAACAACTGCATCGCCTCGCGAAACAGATCGGACTTGTCCATGCCTGGGTCGGCGACTTCGAGCGCCCGCTGGTAAAGCGCGTCGTCGATGGTGACTGTGGTTCGCATGGTCCTCACCTGCTCCTGCTTTGATGCACTATGATATCTATTCCTGCATCTTCCGTGGCCGACCCCAATCACCTTGTCCACCGAGTGACCTTGCCGTCACGATGCTCGGAAGTGTTCAGCTGGCGATTGCAGCGTCGCGTTCAGGTCACGCGGCATGCGGCGCAGCGCATGGCGGTACGCGGCGCTTCCGACGAACTGCTGCCGACGATCATCGCTGCCGGGTCCATCCGCCAACGTGATGCGACCCACCTTTGGGTATGGCTCAACGTCGAGGGCCGCGCCGACAACCTGCTTTGTGTCGTGTTGGTTCTGGAACCAGCCGTGGTCGTCAAGACCATGATGCACCACTGGGAGTTGCTGCCATGAAGGTGACCTACTACGAAGACGAGGACAGCTTGGTGATCCGGCTGTCCGACAAGACCGTCACACGCGAGGTGTCGCAGGGCCGACATACGCACATCGGCTACGCCTCCGACGGCACCGTGGTCGAGACCGTCATCCTGGAAGCGGCCAAGCTGGGCGCCTGGCCGCTCGAAGTCCAGCACGCAGCCGCGGCCTGATGCGCAGCGCGGCGCAGATCGGCTGGCCGCACCTCCGCGAGTGCCCCGCAAGAGCGAAAAAGCGGCCCGGAGGCCGCTTTGGTGTTTGGGGAAGGAGGAGACAGCGGGGTCTTAAGATTCAAGACCTGACCCCGATTTCCTATGCCGGGGCGATTTGCGAGGTGGCGGACAGGCCTGAAGTGACGGGTTCGGGGTTCAAAGTAAAGACCTGACCCTGACGCCCGTAAAGGACCGCCGGTCCCAGAGAAAAAGGGCGGGGTGGGGGGGCAAGACGGAAGACCTGACCCCCAATCCCGGTGGTTCAGCCGCAGCCACGGCCCGATGGCTGCCAGCGCGCGCTTGTCGCTGGGGCTGCCAAAGGCGCGGCGTTGTTGAGCGCCTACCGAAAAGCGGCCCGGAGGCCGCTTTGGTGTTTGGGGAGAGAGGGAAGGTGGGGCCTTAAGATTCAAGGCCTGACCCCGAACCTCCCGTTTCCCCAATTCCCCTGACCCCGTTCTACTAGGTCAGGCACCACCGCTTCGGCACTCGGCGGGAACGTACTTGTAATTGGCCGCCAAACTTGTGGTGCAAGTCCACTTGACGGTTCCATCGGCGTTAACCACCGGGGTCAGGGTAAGAACGACGGCCTTCGCCCGCGCCGTACCGGTGACTGCGATAACGCCAGTTGCATCAGTGCAAGTGCTGGAGGCCGTGTTGTCCGTGGCGTTCGCCAGATTCGTTACGCCGTTGCAGGCGCCTGCGGCAATGACGCCACCGTTATTGGCGATATTCTCGGTAACCGTTGCTTTCATGCTTGAACCAAGAATTGCCAACTCCGAGACCCGGCCGCGGATCGTGTAGTCCTGATACGCCGGCAGCGCCACCGCCGCCAGGATGCCGATGATCGCCACGACGATCATCAGTTCGATGAGTGTGAAACCTTGTTGAACTCGCTTCATGGATGACTCCTTGGAAAATGAGTTGGGGGCGGGAACGAACCCCCTGAATGCAGGGGTCGTGCCAGCCCCTAAAACCGCCATCCGCCCCCCGAAAGCGCGACTTCTGCCGCAACGCGTGACACAAATCGTCACCCGCCCGCGCCCGCCGGTCGGCGCGAACCCGCACAAGCCGACGCTTTTCGTTACCCCACCGCGCCGCCGGCTCGCAGCTGTCCCCAGCAGCCAGCCTTGCCGCTGTGTGCAATGAACGGCACCATTGCCGTCAGCCATGAACCACTGAGCGGCGCTGCCCATGTCGACTCTTCACCCATTGATCACCATCGACCCGGGTCGCCGCGGCGGCCGCGCGTGCGTTCGCAATCTTCGTATCAGCGTCGGCGACGTGCTGGGGTGGCTTGCCCGGGGGCATGAGCCCGGTCGAGATCATGGCCGACTATCGAGCTGACGCACGCCGCTCATTCAGGCCTGCCTGGCTTACGCCGCCGACCGTGAGCAGCACGAGGTGCATCTGGCCACCGCAACGTGAAGCTGCTGCTGGACGAGAATCTCTCGCGCCGGATCGTTCCGGCACTTCATGTCCGGTTTCCGGGTTCCAGTCAAGTAGCCATGGGGCCGCACCGGCCGATCCGTCCACTGGCGTCGACGTGCTGCGCTGAATCGCAGTGGCCACTCGGTGTGGCTGTGCGCGTCTTTCGTCGGCCCCGCCGCACGGCCGGAACGCGCCTTTGCACTGCTAAAGGTGTCGCCATATACTTTTGCTATATCCACCGCGAACACACCAACCGGAAGCGCCATGAGCACCTCCACCGTCTTCACCAACAACCGCTCTCAGGCCATTCGGCTGCCTGCCGACGCGCGCCTGCCGCCTCATGTCAAGCGCGTGGAGGTGCGGGTGCGGGGTGCCGAGCGCATCATCGTGCCGGCCGGGCACGAATGGGACAGCTTCTTCGAAGACGACGCGCCGCGGGTCAGTGATGATTTCCTGCCCGAACGCGCCACGCAGGACCAGCCCCCGCGCCAAGGCTTGTGAGCCTGTGATGCTGCGCTATCTGCTGGATACGAATATCGCCCTCTTCGTCATCCGGCAGCGGCCACCGCAAGCCGCGGCCGTGTTCAACCGGCAAGCCGGCCGCATGGCCGTTTCGGCCATCACGCTGGCCGAACTGATGCACGGCGCCGAGAAGAGCAGCCGCCCCGCGGCCAACCTGGCGGTCGTGGAGGACTTCTGCAGCCGGCTGGAGGTGCTGCCCTATGGGCCGAAGGCAGCGCAGCACTATGGCCAGATTCGCACCGCGCTCGAGCTGGCGGGCACGCGCATCGACGTCAACGACCTGCACATTGCCGCGCACGCGCGCAGCGAAGGGCTGGTGATCGTCACCAACAACCGGCGCGAATTCGACCGCGTGCCGGCGCTGCAGGTGGAGGACTGGTCGCTGTAGGTGGGCCGGCGGCGCGCGGCCGGTTTTCTGCCGACCCCGAACCAGGCACCACAAGAAACGTCAGCCCGCCACGGCCAGCGGGTCGCGCACCTCCAGGAACGCAAACTTCCGAAAGTCGCGGTCGTGGGTGTAGAGGGTGGCGACGCCGTTCTGGCGCAGCACGGCGGCCAGGTGAGCGTCCGGCACCAGGTTGCCCCGCGTCGGCACATCGCCCGTGACCTGTTGGTACACCGTCCAGAAACCCGGCTGCTCGCCGATGACGCGGCAGTGCGGCAGCGCCATCAGGGCTTCCACGTTGCCCATGGCCGTCTGCTGCGTGAGCGGCCGCGTGAAGATGCGCGGGTGGGTGGCCATGCGCAGGTCGCTCATCAGCGTCAGCCAGGCCAGGCAGAACACCTGGCCGTTCGCGGCGCAATCGTTCAGGAATGCCGCGGCACGCTGATGCTGCGGGCAACCGCTGTCCGACGCCTACAGCAGCAGGTCGACGTCGACACCGAAGCTCAAGCGTACCCCACCGGGCAGGATTTATTCGCGCTCATCCACCGCATCGATCACCGCGTCTTTGTCCCGCAGGTCCACCCGGGCCGCCATGGCCTGGTGCGCCCAATGGAACGCCGGCCGCGCCATCGGCGCTTCGCGGCGGGCGGCAAGCGGCGCGGCAAGCAGGTCGGAAACCAGTCGGCCGAGCGACTTTCCCTCGCGCTGCTGCAACTGCTTCAGGTCGCGCAGGATGGGGTCGTCGATGTCCAGCGTCGTTCGCATGATGCGTGATGCTACGCATAAGCACATCGCGCGCCGAATGTCGATGCTGCAGCGACCACCCTCGTGACGACTCATGGCGAAGTGACGGCTGCGACTCGAACGGCCCGCCTCTGAACACTTGGCTTCGATTGAATTTCTGGCCAGACTTGGCTGGTATCTGTGCCCAGCAAAGAACGGATCCCGGAGGCTGCCCCATGACCACCGTCAACATGCTCGAGGCCAAGAACTCGTTGTCCCGCCTGGTCGAGCGCGTGGCTTCCGGGCCAGGACGCCGAGATCGTGATCGCCCGCCACGGCAAGCCGGCGGCCCGCCTGGTGCCGCTGCAGGGCGCCGCGGGCGCCGGGCAGCGGCTGGGCGTGGCGCGTGGCCGGTTCGTGGTGCCGGACAGCATCGACCTTTCGGCCGCCGAGGCGGCGGCGCTCTTCGAAGGGCCGCCACCGGCTGGCGGCTGAGGGCGTCACTCATCGTCGGCGGCCGGCTTGCGCATCCTGCTCGACACCCATGTGGCGCTGTGGGCGCTGACCGACGACGCGCGCCTGCCGCCGGCGGCGCGTCGGCTGATCGCCGACCCGGACTCCGAGGTCCGGGTCAGCGCGGCCAGCGTCTGGGAGATCACCATCAAGCACCGGCTCGGCCGAGGCGACATGCCCATTTCCGGCGACCAGGCGCTGCAATGGTTCAACGCCGCCGGCTATGCCGTGCTGGCCATTTCGGCCGCTCATGCCGTCGCCACCGGGAACCTGCCGGCGCTGCATGCCGACCCCTTCGACCGCCTGCTCGTGGCACAGGCGCTGGCCGAACCGCTGCGGTTGATCACCCATGACCGCGCCGTGGCCGCCTACAGCGACAGCGTGATCCTGGTCTGAATCCAGCCACAGGCGGGCCAGTCGCGCGCTCGCGGCTCGCCCTGACGTGCCGAACGGTCCTCTCGCACGGCGACAATGCCCACGCCCATGGAGACCCTGGCCGTCATCGACTTCGAAACCACCGGCATGTCGCCGGCGCAGGGCGCGCGCGCCACCGAGATCGCCGCCGTGCTGGTGCAAGGCGGGCAGGTGGCGGGCCGCTTCCAGAGCCTCATGAAAACCGGCGCCTGGGTGCCGCCGTTCATCGAGCAGCTCACCGGCATCAGCAATGCCATGCTGGCCGGCGCCCCACCGGCCCGCGCCGTGATGCACGAGCTGATGCGCTTCACGCGCGGCTGCCCGCTGGTGGCGCACAACGCGGCCTTCGACCGCGGTTTCTGGCTGGCCGAGGCGGCGCAGGCCGGCTGCGCGCCCGACGAAGCGCACCGCTTCGCCTGCACGCTGCTGCTGTCGCGCCGGCTGTACCCGCAGGCCGCCAACCACCGCCTGGGCACGCTGGCGGCGCTGCACCGGCTGCCCGACCACGGCCGTGCCCACCGCGCGCTGGCCGACGCGCTGACCACGGCGCATCTGCTGCTGCGCATGCAGCAGGACCTGGGTGAACGCTTTGCCACGGCCCTGGCCGGCCGGCTGGTGAGCCACGCGTTGCTGTGCGAGCTGCAGCGCGCGCCGCGCATGCAGCTCGCGCGATGCGTGGCGGCAACGAGCGCCGGCGGCTGAGGTGCTTCGCCGAAGCGCCTGATCTCGCTGCACTTCCTGTGCGGCGCTTCGAGCCGCCTGGAGCGCCGGTCAGTCGCGCACGGTCAGGTGCTGCGCACCCAGTTCGACAAACTGACTGTCCTCGAATGCCTTCTCGACTTGGGGCAGCGCGGCCCGCAACAGTGACCCCGGCGGCGGTTGTCCACGGCCCGTGCAACCAAAGGAGTCGGCCCGCCCGCGCAGCAGCGGGACCTGGACGAAGTCGGCCGGCGAGCACGCCGCCCGCGCGCGCGCGCTCCATCACGCGCATCGGCGCCGCCCGGCAGGCCAGCGCGCGCGGCCCGCAAGGCCAGCCACGCACACATGCGGCGCGGCAGTTGGGCGTCGACCAGAATTTCACGCCGCCAGGAGGTCGATGCGCTTGGTATGCGTCAGACGGGCGGCGAAGTCCAGCACGGCCAGAATGTCTTCGCGCTCCAGATCAGCGTAGTCGCCCAGGATCTCTTCGATGCTCATGCCCGACGCCAGCCACTGGAGGACATTTTCCACTGGGTAACGCAGCCCCCGGATGCAGGGCTTGCCGTGGCACACGGCCGGGTCGATGGTGATGCGCGACGGTTGGGTCATGGCGGCTTTTCGTACCGGACGGCGAAACTCTGCGAGTCTATCGACATCATCTGCGCGCGCCTCAGCGCAGCACGAACCACCCCCACAGCGACAGCACCGCGATGCACACCGCGTTGAGCACGGCGCCGGCGCGGATCATGTCGCGCTGCGGCACGAAACCGGTGCCGAAGACGATGGCGTTCGGCGGCGTGGCCACCGGCAGCATGAAGGCGCACGAAGCGCCCAGGCCGATCATCAGCACCAGCACCGAAGGCGGCAGGCCCGTGCGTTCGCCGATGACGGCGAATACCGGCACCAGCAGCGCCGCCGAGGCGGTATTGCTGGTGAATTCGGTGAGCAGCACGATGAAGGCCGTGACGCCCACGATCACCCAGAACGGCCCGGCCTGGCCGAGCGCCGCCGCCACCTGGTCGCCCAGCACCGCCGAGGCACCCGAGCTGCGCAGGATGGCGCTCAGCGTGAGTCCGCCGCCGAACAGGAAGAGCACGCCCCAGTCGGTGTGATCGGCCACCTGCTGCCAGCTCGCCAGGCCCAGCAGCACCACCGCCACCGCCGCGGCCAGGGCGACGAAGGTATCGGGGTTGTCGATGCCCAGCACCGCGCTCACGCGGCCGCCGAGCACCCAGCCCAGCGCGGTGCGGCCGAACACCGCCATCGCCAGCACGCGCGGCCGCGTCCACGGAATGTCCTCGTGCTGCAACTGCATGCGGCGGTTCAGCTGCGGCCGGAGGACGAGCCACAGCGTGGCCACCATCAGCGGCAGCAGGATCAGCATCAGCGGCAGGCCCACGGCCATCCAGCCGGCGAAGTCCAGCCCCAGCGCGCGCGCGGCGATGGCATTCGGCGGCGACCCGATGAGGCTGCCGATGCCGCCGATGCTGGCCGAATAGGCAATGCCCAGCAGGATGAAGACGAAGGTGCGGCGCTCGGTCTTGGCGTCCAGGTGGCTCATGATGCCCAGCGCCAGCGGCAGCATCATGGCCGCGGTGGCGGTGTTGCTGATCCACATCGACAGCGCCGCGCTGGCGCCGAACATCATCAGCGCGGCGGCACCCCGGTGCGAGCGCGCCATCGACAGGATCCAGAACGCGATCTTGCGGTCGGGCTGCTGCGCGCTCAGCGCCGTGGCCAGCGCGAAGCCGCCGAAGAACAGGAAGATGATGGGATCGGCAAACGACGCCATGGCACCTGGCGGTGGTGACGCCCGAATGCCCAGCGTCAGCGCGCCCACCGGCACCAGCAGCGCCGCCACGGTGACGTGCACCGCCTCGGTGAGCCACAGCACGGCCACGAACAGCAGCAGCACCAGGCCCTTGCGCGCGGCCTCGTCGAAAGGCAGGGTGCGGTACAGCAGCGCGCAGGCCACCAGAGTGGCGGCCACGATGAACAGCCCGCGCAGCGTGCCGCGCGGCTTGTCGGGCGTTTCCGGAATGCAGGCCGGGGTGGCCGGGGTGGCGGGTTCGGGTGGTCATGGCGAGTCGGCCGCCGGCGGCGGCGCAGGCCGCAGCCGGCGCAGCACGCGCAGCACGGTGCCGTCGGGCGGCACCGCTTCCACGCTGAACCCGAGCCGGCGTGCCAGCACCAGCATGGGTTCGTTGGCGGCCAGCACCAGCCCTTCCATCAACGCATAACCGTCGTAGCGGGCGCGGCGCAGCAGGCTGCGCATCAACTGCGTGGCCAGGCCGCAGCCGCGCCAGCCCTCGGCCAGCGTGATGGCAAATTCGCACACGCGGGGGTCGCCGTCGCCGGAGGGCACGTATTGCGCGGCGCCCACGATTTCCTCGCCGCCTTGCCGGGTGGCCTCCTCGGCCCCCTCGGCCCGCTCGACCGCCTCGGCCCCCGTCGCGCCCTCGGCACGGGGCACCGCGGCGACGAATGCGAAGTCTTCGCCCGGCCGCCGCCGCACGCCGCGCTCCAGCGCCTCGGGGTTGAGCTGCTTCTTGTGCTGCATGAAGCGCTGGTAGCGCGAATCGGGCGAAAGCTGCTCGAAGGCGCGGGCAATGGCCGGCGCGTCGGACTCGGCGATGGCGCGCAGCGTGACCTCGCGGCCGTCGCGCAGGCGCAACCGGCGCGGCCGATAGGGTGACCGCGGTGCGGCAGTCGGCATCTCAGGCCGCGTGCGCCGGTGCGCGTGCCTCGGTCGCGCTGGCCGATGCAGCCGATGCCGCCGGGACCGGCGGCGCCGCACGCAATTCGCGGCGCAGGATCTTGCCCAGGTTGGTCTTGGGCAGAGGCTCGGTGCGGAACTCCACGCTGCGCGGCATCTTGTAGCCGGTCAGGTGCTGCCGGCAATGGGCCAGCAAGTCGGCCTCGGTCAGGCCCGGGTCCTTGCGCACCACCACGGCCTTCACCGCTTCGCCGGCACGTTCGTCGGGCACGCCGATGACGGCGGCTTCCAGCACGCCGGGGTGCAGGGTGAGCACGTCCTCGATCTCGTTGGGAAAGACCTTGAAGCCCGAGACGACGATCATGTCCTTCTTGCGGTCGGTGAGGTGGAAGCTGCCGCGTTCGTCCATCACGCCCATGTCGCCGGTGCGCAGCCAGCCGTCGGCGCTGAAGACCTTCGCGCTTTCCTCGGGCCGCTGCCAGTAGCCCTTCATGACCTGCGGGCCGCGCACGGCGATCTCGCCCACCTCGCCCGGCGGCAGCGGCTGGCCTTGTTCGCCCAGGATCGCGGCCTCGGTGCTGGGCAGCGGCACGCCGATGCCGCCGCTCCATTCGGCGATGTCGGTGGGGTTGGCGATGGCCACCGGTGCCGTCTCGGTGAGGCCGTAGCCTTCCACCAGCGGCACGCCGGTGGCCTGCTTCCAGCGCTGCGCCACCAC
Organism: Candidatus Rubrivivax defluviihabitans; assembly: GCA_016709385.1. Taxonomy (GTDB): domain Bacteria; phylum Pseudomonadota; class Gammaproteobacteria; order Burkholderiales; family Burkholderiaceae_C; genus Rubrivivax; species Rubrivivax defluviihabitans. Next base: position 715,624 of record JADJMW010000022.1, on the reverse strand, counting down.
GTGCTGCACGGCCATGCCGCCGGCCACCGCCAGCATGAGCCGGCTGGAAGTCGACCTCGGCGAAGCCCGGTGCGTCGAGCAAGGCGCGGTACAGCGTATTGACGCCGATGAGGGCCGAGGGCGGCAACGCCTTCAGCGTCTTGATGAAGGCCGGCAGGTCGCGCGGGTTGGCCACCAGCACGGTGTGGGTGCCGCGGCTGAAGAACGACAGCGCGCCTGTCAGCGCGAAGACGTGATACAGCGGCAGCGGGATCACCAGCGTCTCGGCGCCTTCTTGCATGCCGGGCCCGATCCAGGCCGCCACCCTGCAGCACGTTGGCGACCATGTTGCCGTGGCTGAGCATGGCGCCCTTGGCCACGCCGGTGGTGCCGCCGGTGTACTGCAGGAAGGCCAGGTCGTCGGGGCCCAGCGCCACGTCGTCCAGCGCCAGCGCGCGGCCGGTGGCCAGCGCGGCCCGGAAAGGCACCGCACCGGGCAGCCGCCACGGCGGCACCGCCTTCTTCACGTGCTTGAGCACGGCATTGGTGAGCAGCCGCTGAGCGGCGGCAGCAGGTCGCCGGCCTGTGTGGTGACCACCTTGCGCAAGGCCGTGGCGCCGATCACCTGCTCCAGCGTATGGGCAAAATTCTCCAGCACCACGATGGCCGCGGCGCCCGAATCCTTCAGCTGGTGCTGCAGTTCGCGCGGCGTGTACATCGGATTCACGTTCACCACCACCAGGCCGGCGCGCAGGGTGCCGAACAGCGCCACCGGGTACTGCAGCAGGTTGGGCATCATCAGCGCGACACGGTCGCCACGCCGCAGGCCGGCCCGCTTCTGCAGCCAGGCCGCGAAGGCCAGGCTGGCGGCGTCGAGCTGGGCGAACGTCATCACCTGGCCCATGGAACTGTAGGCCGGCCGGTCGGCAAAACGTGCGCAACTGGCGGCCAGCACGTCCTTCAGCGACGCGAAGGCGCGGGTGTCGATCTGGGCCGGCATGCCGGCCGGGTACTGTGCAAGCCAGGGCTTGTCCATGGGTTCCTCCGTGCCGTGCTGCGGCATCGCGGTACCCCCACTGTGCCGCAGTCCCGGCGCCCGGCCTTGCGCGGTGTCAAGGCCGGTGGGCGCAAGATGGAGCCCAGGAGGGTCCGGCGATGGCCAAGCGTTCGTATCCATTGTCCAAGGTGTGGCCTGCTCGAACCCGGGCCGGTGGTGCTGCTGACCACGGCGCACCGTGGGCAGGCCAACGTGATGACGCTGTCGTGGCACACGATGCTGGAATTCGAACCGCCGCTGGTGGGCTGCGTGGTCAGCGGCGCGGATTTCAGCCATACCGCGCTGCGCCTCACGAAGCAGTGCGTCATCAACATCCCGACCGTGGAACTGAGCGCGCAGGTGGTGGGCTGCGGCAATACGTCCGGCCGCCGGCTCGACAAGTTCCAGGCCTTCGGACTGACCCCGGTCCCGGCCCGCCGGGTGGTCGCGCCGCTGATCGCCGAGTGCTACGCCAGCCTGGAGTGCCGCGTGGCAGACACGCGGCTGATGAAACGCTATGGCTTCTTCGTGCTGGAAGTGCTGCAGGCCTGGGTGGACCCGGCCTGCCAGGACCCGCGCACGCTGCACCACCGCGGGCGCGGGGCCTTCATGGTGGCGGGGCAGACGGTGCGGCTGGCTTCGAGGATGCGGTAGGGCAAAGCGCGGTCGTCAAGGCGGGCGGGCCGCCGAGCATGTACAACAGCCAAGGCGCCCCGGACGCCCCCCCCCCCCGATTGGAGTCCCCCTGCCCCCCCCCCCCCCCCCCCGGGGGGCCGGCCCCGCGCCCGGGGCGGCCCCCCCCGGGGGGCCGCCCCGGCCGGCAAACCCCCCCCCCCCCGGGCGGCGGGGGGGGCCCCCCCCCCCCCCCCCCCCCCCCCCCCCCCCCCCGCGGAGCGCCCCCGGCCCCCCGGGCGGGGGCCCCCCCCCCCGCCCCCCCGGGGCCCCCCCCCCCCCTCTTCCCCCGCCCGCGCCAGAACAGGTCGATTTTCACAATGGGCTCGAGCCGGCAAGTCAAGCAGGTCTCGCGCTTCAGTCGGCCAGCACGGCCAGGCCCGCCCGTTGACCTCGTGCCCGGCGTCGATCCAGGCGGGCGCGCAAACCCCCTTCGGGACATCCGCAGCCAGGCGTCATGGCACCAGCGCCGGATGCGACCACCCCCCCGGCGTGCGTCATGGCCCCGGTGGCCTTCATGCATTGGTCCAGCCGGTGGGGCCGCTCGCGCAGGTTCTCGATGGCCTTGGCCAGGTCGGCCACCACGTTGTCGCCGTAGGCGGCCCGGGCTTTGTCGATGGCCCGTCGCAAGAGCTTCTTCGGCGGCGCCATCATCGCCAGGTCGATGAGGTCGCGGCTGAGCACGGCATCGTCGCGCCAGCGGTCGGAGTTCGCCAGCAGCTTGCTGGTCGCCATGTCCAGAGGCGTCAAGGTGGCCACGCCGCACAAGCGGTCGTCGGGGCAGGGCGCCTCCAATTCGATCCGGGCCTCGAGCACGATCTCGAGCTTGATGTCCGCGTCTTCCACCTCCAGCAGCGTGCGCACGCCATACTGGTCGGCGCGCATCTCACGCGACGGGTTCAGCACCTGGCCGGGCCGGGTGATGGCGCGTAGGCCTTCCGGGCCCATCAGGCGCTGGCGCAGCTGCCGGTAGCCGTCCACCCGGGAAACCATAAAGTCGATGTCGACCGACTCGCGGTACTCGCCGAAGCGCAAGGCCATGGCCGTGCCGCCGCCGAAGAGGCAGGCGTTGGCAAGTAGCGCATCGGCGTCCAGCGCCTGCAGGACGGTGGCGATGCGGCGGTGGTGGGGCCGTTCAAACAAGCAGGCGCCCTCCGCCCAACCGTTTCACCAGGGCCTGCACCAGCGCCCGCTCGGCCGGCCCGAGGCGGGCGCGGTCGATGTGCCGCCAGTTGCGTTCGTACAGGCTGAGGGCCTCTTCCGGGCTGAGATCGTCCACGCCGTGCAGTTGCCAGGCCAGGCCCTTGAGCTGCGGGTAGTCGTCCAGGCGCACCCGGGCCGGAACGCCGGCAACTGCGACAGGCGCCGGCGGCGCGTTCGGATCGCGAAGCTCGAGCTGCAGGCCCACCGCGTCGATGGCGCTCAGGTAGGCGCCCAGGGTCACCGAAGGCTCGCCGCGTTCGATGCGGTGCAAGGTGGCGCGCGACATGCCGGCCGCTTCCGCCGCCGTGGTGGCGCTGACCTTCTGCTGCTCGCGGTGGGCACGGATGCGCTCGCCCAAGACCTTCAGGCGGGCCGCCAGGATTTCACCTACAGGGGGTGCTTTGGCGGGCATTTGATTCTCATTTTATACAAACTGCTTGATTTGTACATAATGAGAAGCGCTTTTTCCAACATTGTCGGCGCTCGCCGGGCTCTGTCCGTTCAGCGCAGCCCGAGGGCCAAGGCGCTACATGGACCGCCCCCCGGGCCTTGACAGCCTCGACTTCGCGGCTATTGCTTTTGCGCGAACAGCATGCGTTGTGCGTCCGGGACTTCGATACAGACCAGCAAGCGCACGCGCCTGTGGCGCCACTATGGGCAGCCAAGCTCCTCTATGCCGACTGACCTCAGGTAGCTATACGTGCCGTCATAGAAGGCCGGATCCCGGGTTGGGTCCTGCTCGGTGCCTTCCGGAACGACGATGACCATGCCCTGCCGGGCGCGTGTCAACAACACGCGGTAGGCGTTCTTCAGGTAGAGCTGCCGATCGGCCTTGTGGATGCTCTGCCAGCGCTTGCCAACAAACGAGTGGTGTTGCCAACCGCTGTCCTGGTACCGCAGATCGGCATCCCAGACCACGCCGACCCAATCCAGTTCCAGCCCCTGGACCTGAAACTCGGTGGCGACGTCTTCGAGATAGTACGAAGACCTCACGTCTTCTCTGTCGTTGAGGAACCAGTTCACCGGGTCCACGGGCGCGCGAACGTCGATCGCATGTGGCTTCAATCTAAGCGCCTGCGACGAGACGACGAGGCCATAGCGTTCGTTGCCTCTGGCCTGTCGTCTCAGCCAGGCTCTGGCGGTCTCGACGGAACGGGTCATGACAACGGGAAACCGACGAGCAAACTGGCGGTAGAGCGTGGCAGCGTCGGAAAGCTCACGGTCGAGAACCATCTTCACGAAGGTCGAGACATGCTCAGCCCGAAACGACCGCATCGATACGGCGAGATGCAGGTCGTCATCGAAGCAGACGTTCGACCTGACTCTCAAGGCGTCGATGGCAGCTCCTGCGTTGTACTCGCTGTCGGTCAGCTGCGACGACAGATGCACATGCCACTTGGGGTAGGAGCGTTGGATCACGGCCAGCCATTCCGAGATGCCGGCTTCGCCCGTGTTGATCTCCTGGCCCCCGCCCACCAGACAGACCACCACTGCCCAGTCAGGGTGCCGATCCAGACATGAAACCAGGAAGTCCGGCTCGGACTGCGCAAAACCGGGTCGCCCCTTCTTTCGCTGCATGAAGTCGGCTGTCTTGGCCAAATTCCATGCGCGTTGCGCCTCGTCGAAAATGGCCACGTGATCCGCAGGTGGGAGCGGATCCTTGAGGCCTTCATCGCGAAAGTGGTGCACAGCCTGGATGAAAGCCTGCACGGCCTGCCGCGCCTGGCCTTTGCGCATCGTTCGCCCGTTGCGCCTTTCCTGCTGAACCTTGTCGCGCGCCAAGGCCTCGCTGAGTATGGCGACCAGCGGGCCATTGCCTGAGAGGTAGACGCTGTGCAACTCGCTTTCGGCGTCCTGGAAACGGGTGGCAACATCCAGACCCACCAAAGTCTTGCCCGCGCCGGGCACACCGGTCACCAAGCAGATGGATTTCCAGCCGTTATCGCGAGAGCTTTCGATAATCCGGGCGACTGCGGCTGAGGTCTGCGCAAGGTTCTTGGCACCGGCATCATGGCGGGCAATTTCCTTGACGGAATGCCGCCTGTAAAGGCTGGTCGCTGCTTCGATGATGGTCGGCGTGGGCCGATATCGGCCTCGTTGCCACTCGTTTGCAGCAGGGGCCTCTTCCGCGCGCGACCCAGACACCCGCGCCAACCACTCGCCCAGCCGATCGGACGACACCAAAGTCGGCTCAGCAACCTTGTCTTCGGCCCGCTCCTCCCCTTCGGCCAACCTGCCCGAGTTCCCTGTGATGACCAGTCCAGGCCAGATGCTGCGGTCGCGACTGGTCTCATGAAAGTTCTTCAGGTCCAGCGCGTAGTCCCAGACCTGGTCGATGTCAGCACGAGCGAAAAATCTTGCACCGACCTTGAACTCGAGAACGATCAGACGCCCGTGAAGCAGGAGCACCGCGTCGATGCGCTTGCCCAGTCGAGGAACCACAAACTCCAGAAAAACGTGACCGTCGTTGAAGGCCAGCAACGCACTTCGGAGGACGCGCACTTCCTGCCGCCATGCATCGCGCTGAGGCAGGTCGACATCGAATTCACTGGCGGCTGTGAGTTCGCCCAGAACGGTCAAGTCGTCGCGAGAGAGAAAACTCGCGATCGTGTCTGAATAGTACGCGCGATCCGACACCACTAGGCATCGATATTCGCCGCCCGCAACGCATTGCTCTCGATGAACTCCCTGCGCGGCTCGACCTCGTCCCCCATCAGCATCGTGAACACCCGATCGGCCTCGATCGCATCGTCGATCTGCACGCGCAGCAGCCGGCGCACGGTGGGGTCCATCGTCGTCTCCCACAACTGCTCGGGGTTCATCTCGCCCAGCCCCTTGTAGCGCTGCCGGCCCACGGCGCTCTCGGCCTGCTGCATCAGCCAGCCCATCGCGGCGCGGAAGTCGGTCAGTTTCTGTTCCTTCATGCGCTCGCCCTCTCCGCGGCGCACCACGGCTTCCGGGCCCAGCAGGCCGTTGAAGGTGAGCCCCGACTCCTTCAGCGCGGCGTAGTCGGCGCCGTGCAGGAAGTCTTGCGTGACGACGCTGCTCTTCACGTTGCCGTGGTGGCGGCGGCTCACGCGCAGCAGTTGCTTGTCGCTGCAGCTGTCGAATTCGACGACCACTTCGGCGTCCTTCAGCGCCGCCTGCAGCGCCACTGCGCTGGCCTCGGCCGCGGCCGCGCTGTCCAGGTCGAGCACCAGGCCGTTGGCCATGGCGCGCAGCGCGTCCAGGTCCATCCAGTTGGACAGGCGCTCGACCACCGTGGTGGCCAGCAGGTAGCTGCGCGCCAGGCTTTCCAGCGCCGGGCCCTCGATGGCCGGCCGGCCACCTTCGGCCGTGCCGTCGGGCAACACCACGGCGCCGGCCAGCGCCACGTTGAGCAGGAAGGCGTCGAGTTCGCCACCGTCCTTCAGGTATTGCTCCTGCTTGCCGTGCTTCACCTTGTACAGCGGCGGCTGCGCGATGTAGATGTGGCCGCGCTCCACCAGCACCGGCATCTGGCGGTAGAAGAAGGTCAGCAGCAGGGTGCGGATGTGCGCGCCGTCCACGTCGGCGTCGGTCATGATGATGATGCGGTGGTAGCGCAGCTTGTCGATGTTGAATTCTTCGGGGCCGATGCTGGTGCCCAAAGCAGTGATCAGCGTCACGATGCTGTCGCTGGACAAGAGCTTCTCGTAGCGCGCCTTCTCCACGTTCAGGATCTTGCCGCGCAGCGGCAGGATCGCCTGGAACTTGCGGTCGCGGCCCTGCTTGGCGCTGCCGCCGGCGCTGTCGCCCTCGACGATGTAGATCTCGCACAGCGCCGGGTCCTTTTCCTGGCAGTCGGCCAGCTTGCCGGGCAGGCCCAGGCCGTCCATCACGCCCTTGCGGCGCGTCATCTCGCGCGCCTTGCGCGCCGCCTCGCGGGCGCGCGCGGCGTCGACGATCTTGCCGCAGATGATCTTGGCGTCGGTGGGGTTCTCCAGCAGCCAGTCGGTCAGCAGCTTGGAGACGATCTCCTCCACCGGGCCGCGCACTTCGCTGCTCACCAGCTTGTCCTTGGTCTGGCTGCTGAACTTGGGCTCGGGCACCTTCACGCTCACCACGCAGGCCAGGCCTTCGCGCATGTCGTCGCCGGCCACCTCCACCTTGGCCTTCTTGGCCAGTTCGTTGTCCTCGATGTACTTGTTGATGACGCGCGTCATCGCCGCGCGCAGGCCGGTGAGGTGGGTGCCGCCGTCGCGCTGCGGAATGTTGTTGGTGAAGCAGAGCACGTTCTCGTTGTAGCCGTCGTTCCACTGCATGGCCACTTCGACGCCGATATTGGTGCCCTGGTCGCTGAGCTTGTCGCCCGCGGCATGAAAGATGTTCGGGTGCAGCACCTTCTTGCCGGTATTGATGAACTGCACGAAGCCACGAACGCCGCCGGCGAAGGCGAAGTTGTCTTCCTTGCCGCTGCGCTCGTCCATCAGGCGGATCTTCACGCCGTTGTTCAAAAAGCTCAGTTCGCGCAGGCGCTTGGCCAGCACGTCGTAGTGGAAGTCGATGTGGCTGAAGATGGTGTCGTCGGGCAGGAAGTGCACCTCGGTGCCGCGCTTTTCGGTCTCGCCGGTGATCTTCATCGGGCTGGTGTCGAAGCCATCCCGCACTTCGAGCACGCGGTCCTGCGTGAAGCCCTGCTTGAACTCCAGCAGGTGCACCTTGCCGTCGCGGCGCACCGTCAGGCGCAGCCACTTGCTGAGCGCGTTGACGCAGCTCACGCCCACGCCGTGCAGGCCGCCGCTGACCTTGTAGCTGTTCTGGTTGAATTTGCCGCCGGCGTGCAGTTCGGTCAGCGCGATTTCGGCCGCGCTGCGTTTGGGCTCGTGCTTGTCGTCCATCTTCACGCCGGTGGGGATGCCGCGGCCGTTGTCGACGACGCTGATGCTGTTGTCGCTGTGGATGGTGACGACGATGTCGTCGCAGTGGCCGGCCAGCGCCTCGTCGATGGAGTTGTCCACCACCTCGAACACCAGGTGGTGCAGGCCGGTGCCGTCGCTGGTGTCGCCGATGTACATGCCCGGGCGCTTGCGCACCGCTTCCAGCCCTTCCAGGATCTGGATGCTGTCGGAACCGTAGGCGGCCGAGGCCTCGTTGCCGGTGCTGGCGTGCTGGCCCTCGGCCGAAGGCACTTGGCGCTGCACGACGCCGTGATCGGGGTCGGTCTTGGGGTCGCGGGGCTGCTGGGGGTCGCTCATCGGGGGCTCTTTTCTCTATCTTCCGGCGGCGGGGCCCGGTTCGGCGGGCCCCATCAAAACGCTGAAGCGGGCCGCGGCCCGCTTGCTCACGAGATCGGTGTGAGACCGTTCAGATCCTCATCGGCATCACGACGTACTTGAAACCAGTCTCGCCGGGCACGCTCATCAGCACGCTGGCACTGCTGTCCTGCAATTCCAGCTTGACCATCTCCTGGCCCATGTTGGCCAGCACGTCGATGAGGTAGGTGACGTTGAAGCCGATGTCGATGGCGTCGCCGTTGTAGTCGACCTCGAGTTCTTCCTTGGCCTCTTCCTGCTCGGCATTGCTGGATGCGATGCGCAGCACGCCGGGTTCCAGGTTGACGCGCACGCCCTTGAACTTCTCGCTGGTCAGGATGGCGGCGCGCTGCAGCGCGGCCAGCAGCGGTGCGCGGCCCAGCACCAGCGCATTCTTGTGGTTGCGCGGGATGACGCGGTTGTAGTCGGGAAACTTGCCTTCCACGAGCTTGGTCACGAACTCCATGCCCGAAAAACCGAACTTGGCCTGGTTGTTGGCGAAGCGCATCTCGATCGGCGTTTCCTCGTCCTTCAGCAGGCGCTGCAGTTCGAGCACGGTCTTGCGCGGCAGGATCACTTCCTGCTTGCTGGGCACCTCGGCCGCCAGCTGCGCCTGGCCCAACGCCAGGCGGTGGCCGTCGGTGGCCACCAGCGTGAGCGTCCTGCCCTCGGCGATGAACAGGATGCCGTTCAGGTAGTAGCGGATATCGTGCACCGCCATCGCGAAGTGCACCTGGTTGATCAGGTCGCGCAGCGTCTTCTGCGGCACGCTGAAGGTGGGCCCGAAATCCACGCTTTCGTTGACCAGCGGAAAGTCGTCGGCCGGCAGGGTCTGCAACGTGAAGCGGCTCTTGCCGCCCTGCAACACCAGCTTGTTCTGTGCCGAGCTCAGGCTCACCACCTGGTCGGGGGCAGCGCACGCAGGATGTCGATCAGCTTGCGCGCCCCCACGGTGGTGGCCATCTGGCCAACGTCACCGCCCAGCGTGGCCTGGGTGCGCACCTGGATCTCCAGGTCGCTGGTGGTGAACTCGATGTCCTCGCCGGTCTTGCGCAGCAGCACGTTGGCCAGGATCGGCAGCGTATGCCGCCGCTCCACGATGCCGGCCACCGATTGCAGGGCTTCCAGGACCTGGGCCTGTGCGGCCTTGAGAACGATCATGTCTTCCTCTTCTTTAAGCTTGGTAGCAGTAGTAGAGCCGCGAGGTTTCTGGGGACAAGGCTATTTTCGCCTTTTCCATCAAGGGTTTAGCAGGCGATGAACCCTGTGGGTGCAGCCCCGGCGCCGCTGCGCCGGCAATGGGGACAAGAGCCGGCCCCGGCGGCGACCTGTGCAAAAGAGGGGGCTTGTGCCGGTTCTTTCCACAGCTTTTGCGGCCGCTTCGTACTTCACCCTTTCAGCGTCTGCTCCAGCACGTGCAGTTGCTGGTTCAGTTCGGGGTTGGTCGTGCGCTCGGCGGCGATCTTGCGCACCGCGTGCAGCACGGTGGTGTGGTCACGCCCGCCGAAGAGTTCGCCGATCTCGGGCAGGCTCTTCTTGGTCATGTCCTTGGCCAGGTACATGGCAATCTGGCGCGGCCGGGCGATGCTGGCGGGGCGCTTCTTGCTGTACATGTCGGCGACCTTGATCTTGTAGAAATCGGCCACCGTCTTCTGGATATTCTCCACCCCGACCTGGCGGTTCTGGATGCTCAGCAGGTCTTTCAGCGCCTCGCGCGCCAGGTTGATATTGATGTCCTTGTGGTTGAAGCGGCTGTAGGCCAGCACCTTGCGCAGCGCGCCTTCGAGTTCGCGCACGTTGGCGCGCACGTTCTTGGCGATGAAGAAGGCCACGTCCTCGGGCATCTCGGCGCCCTCGGCCAGCGCCTTGCGGATCAGGATGGCGACGCGCATTTCCAGCTCGGGCGGCTCGATGGCCACCGTCAGGCCGGCGTCGAAGCGGCTCTTCAGCCGTTCGTCGATATCGACCAGGCCCTTGGGGTAGGTGTCGCTGGTCATGATGATGTGCGCGCGCTTGGCCAGCAGGGCCTCGAAGGCGTTGAAGAACTCCTCCTGCGTGCGGTCCTTGCCGGCGAAGAACTGCACGTCGTCGATGAGCAGCAGGTCCAGGTGGTGGTATTTGGCCTTGAGCTCGTCGAAGGTCTTGCGCTGGTAGTTGCGCACCACGTCGCTGATGAATTGTTCGGCGTGCAGGTACAGCACGCGGGCGTTCGGGTTGTCCTTGAGCAGCGCATTGCCCACGGCGTGCACGAGGTGCGTCTTGCCCAGGCCCACGCCGCCGTAGATGAACAAGGGGTTGTACATGACCCCCGGCGCGCCGGCCACGTGCAGCGCGGCGGTGCGGGCCATCTGGTTGGCGCGGCCGGCCACCAGGGTGTCGAAGGTGAGTGCCGGGTTCAGGCGGTGCGGCGTGGCCGCCGGTGCCGGCGAGCGCGGCGCGGCAATGGCCGAGCCGTTCGTGTGGCCGCTGGCGCTGGGTGGGTGGCCGCTGGCCGCGCGGTCCAGCGCTGCGGCGGCAATGGCGGCGGCCGAGGCCGCGCCGCCGCGCAAGGCCGTGGGTGCGGCCTGCGGCGCTTCGGCGCGTGGGGCCAGCGTCAGTTCCAGCCGCACCGGGTGGCCGGCCAGGTCGGTGAGCACCGACTCGATGCGATCGGCATACTGGGTGCGGATCCAGTCGAGCTTGAAGCGGTTGGGCACGCTCACCGCCACCACGCCGGGCGCTCCGCCGTCACCGCCACCCGCCGTGCAGGTGGTCGTGGGGGGCCAGCGGCCGGATCCAGGTATTGAATTGCTGTTCAGGCAGCTCGGCCGCGAGACGTTCGCAACCACGCTGCCACAGGTCGAGGCTCATTGTGGACATCTTCTTTTGGGAGCCGCCGAAAAAGCGCATGCTTGCACCCGGCGGACCGCAGTTATCCACATATTCGAGCCCGCCGTCAAGTCCGCCAGACGCTGCGACTTGTGGTGCAAGTGTTTGACCGCAAAGGAAAATTTTGCTGTAATCGCGGGTTTCCCGAATTCTGCTTGTCGGCTTGAGATTCGCCTGGCAGGTACAGTTCGACACATTGGTCCTGCCGGCAGACGAGCAGCGGCGGCGCTCTGGCGGGCGGCCGTCGAGTCCATGGGCCGCACAGGTCCCCGGGCCGAGTTGCATGCCACCGGGTGCTCGTTGACGACCGGGCCGTCGGGCTCGTGCCCACCGCTCCCCGCCCCCATTCCCCATCGAGGATTTGCCATGAAGCGCACCTACCAACCCAGCAAGATCCGCCGCGCGCGCACGCACGGCTTCCTCGTGCGCATGAAAACGCGCGGCGGCCGCGCCGTGATCAATGCGCGGCGCGCCAAGGGTCGCAAGCGTCTGGCGGTCTGACGCCGGCGCCGGCTCTGGACGCCGGGCAAGCCATGTCCCGGCACGCCGCGGTGGGCCGCCTTGTCCACAAGGCCGACTTCGAACGCGTGCTCGCCGCCCGCTCGCTGATGCGGAGTGCTCACTTCGCTTTGCACTACCTTCCAGTGAGCCTCTGGCCCGGAAACCGCCGCTGGCCAGGCTGGCGCAGACGAAGTTATCCACAGGAAGAGAAGAAATCGGATCCATGCCTGTGGATGACTCGGCGATACCGGTGACGACCAGCGCCTTCTGGATGGGCTGTGTCGTACCCAAGCGCCATGCCCGGCGTGCCGTGACACGCACGCTGTTGAAACGCCAGATCCGCGTCGCCTTCGAGCGGCACGCTGACGCCCTGCCCGGGGCCAGTGGCTGGTGCGATTGCGGGCACCGTTTGCTCCAGCTGAATTCGTTTCGGCGCGGTCGGCGTTGCTGGCGGCGGCAGCGAGCACCGAACTCGACCGCCTGCTCGCCGGCGCCGCGGGCTGACATGGCCATGTCCTGCCTCTTGCACACTGCCTTGAACCGCCTGCTGCGCTTGCCGCAACAGTCGTTGATCCTGCTGGTGCGCGGCTACCGTTTTCTCCTCAAGCCCTGGCTGGGCAGCGCCTGCCGGTTCGAGCCGACCTGCTCGGCCTATGCCATGGAAGCGCTGCAGCGCCACGGCGCGCTTGGCGGCTCGGCGCTGACCGGCTGGCGGCTGCTGCGTTGCCAGCCCTGGTGCCATGGCGGCTGCGACCCGGTGCCCGAGCACTTTCCCCATCCCGCGGCCGGGCTGTTCACCCGCCTCGAGCTGAACGTCGGCTCCGAACCGCAGCCGACGACCCCTGACCCCACGGTGGCCGATGCCCGCCCGCCGACCCGGAACCTGCCATGACCGATATGCGCCGCACCCTGTTGTGGGTGGTGTTCACGATGTCACTCGTCCTGATCTGGGACGCCTGGAACAAGCATACGGGGCAGGCGTCGATCTTCGGCGGCTCGCCGCGGCCGGCGGTCACGTCCGGCGCCGACCCGGCCAAGCCCTCGTCGGCCGCCGCCGGCGTGCCGGCGCCGGCTGCCGTGCCCACGCCAGCCGGCGTCACACCCGGCGCCGTGGCCACCTTGCCCACACCCGCGCCGGCCGCGCCTGCGGGTGAGGTGGTGACCGTGACCACCGACGTCTTCAAGGCCACCTTCAGCAGCCAGGGCGGCACACTGGTCCAGCTCGAACTGCTGGGCTATCGCGACCACGCCGACGCGGCGCGCAACGTGCTGCTGCTCGACCAGAGTGCGAAGCGGCTGTACGTGGCGCAGACCGGACTCATCAGCAGCCAGGCCGGGGTCTCGCTGCCCAACCACCTGACGCCGATGACCTTGGTGCCGGGCGAGCGCACGCTCGCACCCGGGGCGCAGGAACTGAGCGTGCGTTTCGAAGCCGCGGGCGCCGACGGCGTGACGCTGGCCAAGACCTATACCTTCAGGCGCGGCGAATACACCATCGGTGTCAGGCACGAACTCGGCAATGCCGCCGCCGAAGCCGTCACACCCCAGCTCTACCTGCAGCTGGCGCGCGACGGCAACCCGCCCGAGGGTGAATCCAGCTTCTATTTCACCTTCACCGGGCCGGCGGTCTACACCGAGGCCGGCAAGTTCCAGAAGGTCGACTTCAAGGACATCGCCAAGGGCAGCGCCAGCCACGCCAAGAGCGGCAACGACGGCTGGGTGGGCATGGTGCAGCACTATTTCGCCTCGGCCTGGCTGGTGCCGCAGGCCGGGCCGCGCGAATTCCGCACCGCCAAGGTGGCCGACAACCACTACACGGTGGCCATGGTGCTGCCGCTGGGCGAACTGGCTCCCGGAGCCACGGTGGTGCACGAGGCCACGCTGTTCGCCGGCCCGCAGGAAGAGAACAAGCTGGCCGCGCTGGCGCCGGGGCTCGACCTGGTGAAGGACTACGGCTGGTTCACGGTGTTGTCCAAGCCGCTGTTCTGGCTGCTGGACAAGCTGTACGGCGTCATCGGCAACTGGGGCTGGGCCATCGTGGCGCTGGTGGTGCTGCTCAAGATCGCTTTCTACTGGCTCAACGCCAGCGCCTACCGCAGCATGGCCAAGATGAAGGCCGTGGCGCCCAAGGTGACCGAACTGCGCGAGCGCTACAAGGACAAGCCGCAGCAGATGCAGCAGGAGATGATGCGCATCTACCGCGAGGAGAAGGTCAACCCGCTGGGCGGCTGCCTGCCGATCCTGGTGCAGATGCCCTTTTTCATCGCCCTGTACTGGGTGCTGCTGAGCAGCGTGGAGATGCGCAACGCGCCCTGGATCGGCTGGATCGCCGACCTCTCGGCGCCGGACCCGTGGTTCATCCTGCCGATCCTGATGACGGCTTCGTCGCTGTTCCAGGTCTGGCTCAACCCGACCCCGCCCGACCCCATGCAGGCCAAGCTGATGTGGTTCATGCCGCTGGCCTTCGGCATCATGTTCTTCTTCTTTCCGGCCGGACTGGTGCTGTACTGGTTGACGAACAACATCCTGTCGATCGCGCAGCAGTGGTTCATCAACAAGCAGCTCGGGGTGCTGGGCAAATAGCGGCCAAGCCTGCGCAACCCTTCACGCCGACCCCCTGGATGGGGGTTGAGAAGCGCCCCGGAAGAGCCGACGATGGCTTCATGCGGGCGACCCGGCTTTCCAAGAGCCGGCTCAGGAGGTCCAGGCGCAAGACCCGATAGGGTGGCGCACCGCTCCACCCGCGCCATCTGCCGCAGGCAGCCCGGTGGCGCGCCAGAATGAGAACTCCATGCGCGCCGACTGCCACCCCGCCGGGCCGCTGCCCGGCCGCCACCGCGACCCGATCGTGGCCGTGGCCACCGCGCCCGGCCGCGGCGCCGTGGGCATCCTGCGTGCTTCGGGGCGCGATCTCTCGGCGTTGATCGAAGCCCTGTGCGGCCGGCGGCTGGCGCCGCGCCAGGCCACGCTGCTGCCCTTCAGGGGCGGTGACGGCCAGCCGCTGGACCAGGGCCTGGCGATCCACTTTCCGGCGCCACATTCCTACACCGGCGAAGACGTGCTGGAATTGCAGGCGCACGGCGGGCCGGTGCTGCTGCAACTGCTGCTGGCGCGCTGCCTGCAGGCGCAGCCCGGGCTGCGGCTGGCCGAACCGGGTGAGTTCACGCAACGCGCCTTTCTCAACGACAAGATCGACCTGGCCCAGGCCGAGGCCGTGGCCGACCTGATCGACGCCAGCACCGAAGCCGCGGCCCGCTCGGCCGCGCGGTCGCTTTCCGGCGCCTTCTCGGCCGAGGTGGCAGCAGTCGCCGAGCGCATCGTGCACCTGCGCATGCTGGTCGAAGCCACGCTGGACTTCCCCGAAGAGGAGATCGACTTCCTTGAAAGGGCTGGCGCGCGGGCGCAGCTCGATGCCATCGAAGAAACGCTGGAGCGTGCACTCACTCGCGCCAGACAAGGGGCCTTGCTTCGTGAGGGCCTGCGTGTGGTGATCGCCGGCCAGCCCAACGTGGGCAAGAGCTCGCTGCTCAACGCGCTGGCCGGGGCCGAACTGGCGATCGTCACGCCGATCCCCGGCACCACGCGCGACCGCGTCAGCGAGACGATCCAGATCGAGGGCGTGCCGCTGCACGTGATCGACACCGCCGGGCTGCGCAGCGATGCCGCCGATGAGGTCGAACGCATCGGCATCGGCCGCAGCTGGGAGGCCATAGTCTCGGCCGACGCGGTGCTGTTCCTGCACGACCTGGGCCGGCTGGGTGACGCAGACACGGCGACGGCCGATGCCGAGATTGCCGCGCGGCTGCCGGCGGGGGTGCCGGTGCTGCAGGTCTACAACAAGGCCGATCTGGCCGGCGCGGCGGAGCGCGCGGCTGCGGCCGGGCTGGCAGCGCCGGTGCCGGCGGCGGACGCCGAATCTTCAGCGCCGGTCCTGCTCATTTCGGCGCGCACCGGCCAGGGCCTGGACGAGTTGCGCCACGCGCTGCTGGGCATCGCCGGCTGGCAGGCGGCGCCCGAAGGCCTGTTCATCGCCCGCACGCGGCACGTGCAGGCACTGCACCGCACGCTCGACCATGTGCGCGCCGCACAGCAGCACGCCGCGGCGCGCGATACGGCACTGGAACTGCTGGCCGAGGAACTGCGGCTGGCGCACCGGGCCCTGGGCGAGATCACCGGCCAGTTCAGCAGCGAGGACCTGCTGGGCGAGATCTTCGGGCGCTTCTGCATCGGGAAGTGACCGCGCCCGCAGGCGCACCTCAGGCGGTCGCCAATCCCAGCAGTTCGGCTGCCAGCACCTCGGCCACCTCGATGCCGTCGACACCGGCCGACATGATGCCGCCGGCATAACCCGCGCCTTCGCCGGCCGGGTACAGGCCGGCCACGTTCAGGCTCTGCAAATTCTTGCCGCGCGTGATGCGCAGCGGCGACGAGGTGCGCGTCTCCGCGCCGGTGAGCACGGCGTCGGGCATGGCGAAACCCTTGATCTGGCGCTCGAAGGCCGGCAGCGCTTCGCGCAGCGCGGCCAGCGCGTATTCGGGCAGCACCGCGCGGCCGGGCGCGGCCAGGTCGGTGAGATGCACGCCTGGCTGGTACGAGGGCAGCACGTTGCCGAGCACGGTGGAGCGCTGGCCCTTGATGAAGTCGCCCACCAGCTGCCCCGGCGCCACGTAGCCGCCGCCGCCAAGCTCGTAGGCGCGGCTCTCCCAGTGGCGCTGGAAGGCGATGCCGTCCAGCGGGTGCACCGGGCCGGCGGCGGCGCCGTCCTGGCGGTAGTCCTGCGGCGTGATGCCCACCACCAGCCCGGCATTGGCATTGCGCTCGTTGCGCGAATACTGGCTCATGCCGTTGGTGACCACGCGGCCCGGCTCCGAGGTGGCGGCCACCACCGTGCCGCCCGGGCACATGCAGAAGCTGTACACGCTGCGCCCGTTGCCGGCGTGGTGCACCAGCTTGTAGTCGGCCGCGCCCAGCAGCGGGTGGCCGGCATTCGGGCCGAAGCGGGCGCGGTCGATCACACCTTGCGGGTGCTCCACGCGCACGCCCACCGAGAATGGCTTGGGTTCGATGAACACGCCGCGGCGGTGCAGCATCTCGAAGGTATCGCGCGCGCTGTGGCCCAGCGCCAGCACCACGTGGTCGGCGGCGATCTGCTCGCCGCCTGCGAGCACCACGCCACGGACATGGCCGTCCTCGATGCACAGGTCGGTCACGCGCTGCTCGAAGCGGATCTCGCCGCCCAGCGCCTCGATCTCGGCGCGCATCTTCTCGATCATGCTCACCAGCCGGAAAGTGCCGATGTGCGGCTTGCTCACGAACAGGATCTCCTCGGGTGCCCCCGCCTTGACGAATTCGGTGAGCACCTTGCGCGTGAGGTGGCGCGGGTCGCTGATCTGGCTCCAGAGCTTGCCGTCGGAAAAGGTGCCGGCGCCGCCTTCGCCGAACTGCACGTTGGACTCGGGATCGAGCACGCCGCGGCGCCACAGGCCCCAGGTGTCCTTGGTGCGTTCGCGCACGCGGCGGCCACGTTCCAGCACCAGCGGCCGCAGCCCCATCTGGGCCAGGATCAGCGCCGCGAACAGGCCGCAGGGACCGAAGCCGACGACCAGCGGCCGCGGCCGGCCGCCAGCGTAGAAATCGGCCGGCGCATGGCCGAGGAAGCGGTAGCGCGTATCGGGGCTGGGCCGTACGTGCGGGTCGCCGGCGTGGCGCTGCAGCAGCGCGGCTTCGTCGACGCCTGCGGCCAGTTCACAGTCGACGGTGTAGATGAGCACCACCGCCGACTTCTTGCGTGCATCGAAGGCGCGCTTGAAGACGGTGTGGTGCCGCAACTCGTCTTCGGCCAGGCCCAGCCGCGCCAGCACCGCCATGCGCAGCGCATCTTCGGCGTGGTTCAGCGGCAGGCGCAGTTCGGTGATGCGCAGCATCGTGGCGGCCGGTTCGGCCCGGGACGGCAGGCGGTCGGGGATCGCGGGCCCGGCTTGCGGCGGCGGCCGCGCGGGTTCTCCCGCGGGGTTCAGCCGCCCTTGCCGGCGCGCTTGCCCGGGTTCTTCTTGCTGCGCGTGTGCGAGCCGCGTTCCAGGCTCACCTTCTGGCCGCGGCCGGTGGTGCGATTGGTGCCCGGCGTGGTGGGCACGGGCGGGGTGGCGCGGCGGTCGGCTTCGGTTCTGATCTTGTTGGCCATGGCAGGCTCCGGCAAAGGGTGGGCAAATGGAAGGCGAAGGGCGAATTAGGCCACAACGCCGGCGTTTCGGCCGCTGCTCGCCCCGCCCCCCGCGGCCCGCGCCAGCGCCACCCCCGGTTCAATGCCCTTCGAAGTGCACCAGCGTGAACAGCGCCAGCCCCGCGGCGCGCAGCTTGTCGGAGCCGCCGAGTTCCGGCAGGTCGACGATGGCGGCGCCCTCGATCACCTGCGCGCCCAGCCGTTCGAGCAGCTTCTTGCCGGCCATCATGGTGCCGCCGGTGGCGATGAGGTCGTCGATGAGCAGCACGCGGTCGCCGGGCTTCACGGCGTCGGTGTGCATCTCCACGGTGGCGCTGCCGTATTCCAGTTCATAGGTCTCTTCCACGGTGGTGAAAGGCAGCTTGCCCTTCTTGCGGATCGGCACGAAGCCCACGTTCAGTTCGTAGGCCACGACGCTGCCGATGATGAAGCCGCGCGCGTCCAGGCCGGCGATGACGTCGGGCCGCAGGTCGAAATAGCGGTGCACGAACTGGTCGATGAGGACGCGGAAGACGCGCGGCCGGCTCAGCAGCGGCGTGATGTCGCGGAACATCACGCCCGGCGCCGGCCAGTCGGGCACGGTGCGGATGTGCGAGCGGATGTAGTCCGCGGGCGAATCGGTGGGGTCGGCAGCCATGGCTGGAATCATAGAAGGCCGGGCCGCCGCCGTGCGGCTCAGGCCGGCGCCAGGCGCGCCAGCACCTGCACCGCGCCCGCGGCGTCGGTGCGCAGCACCAGGCCTTCGCCCGAAGACGAACCCTGCTGCACCAGGTCGGACAGCACGAACATGTGCGTGACCCAGGCCTCGAAGCGCCCGCGTCGTGTACTCGCCGCGACCAGGGCGGCGCGCAGTTGCTGCAGGTGGTCGGCGTTGGTGCGCTCCGGCGACCCGCGCGGCGAGCCCAGCGCCGGCCAGGGCTCGGCAGCGCCGAAGGCGAGCAGGGCGGTGTCGACGCAGCGGCACCACGGGCTGGACCGCACCGCCGCCGGCACCAGGCCGCGCGCCTGGAACCACTGCCCGATGCGCCCGGCCTGCGCGCGGCCTTCGTCGCTGAGGTTGCGCTGCGTGCGGCAGTCGCCCAGCGTGAAATTCGGCGGGTCGAAGGTGCCCGGCGCGGGCGCATGGCGAAAGGCGATGACGACGCCACCTTCGCGCAGCAGGCGCTCGGCATCGTCGCTGGCCAGGACGAGCCTGGGCGCCAGGGGCAGCAGCAGGCCGGCGGCCAGCACGTCGCGTCGTCTAAGCATCGTCACTCCATGGTCGCGCCGGCGCGGCGCGAACCCGGCACTTCAGCCGCGCAGCAGCTTCGCTTCGGCCAGGGCCAGCGGTTCGGGCAAGCCGGAAAACACCAGCGTATCGCCGGCGGCGATCACGTGCTCGGGCAGCGGCGGAGTGCCCCCACCGGTGGCACGCCGAATCGACACCACGCTCACGCCCAGCGCAGGCAGCGCCAGGCTGTCAAGCTTCTGGCCGATGCAGCGCGCGGCCTCGGGCACGGTCACGGTGCGCAGCCGCGCCTGGTGCAGTTCTTCCACGGTGTCGTCGTCGCTGCCATGGAAGTAGCCGCGCAGCAGGCTGTAGCGCGCATCGCGCGCGTCACGCGTGATGCGCACGACGCGCTGCATCGGCACGCCGACCAGCGCCAGGGCATGGCCGGCCAGCATCAGCGAACCCTCGATGGCCTCGGGCACGACCTCGGTGGCGCCGGCGGCGCGCAGCTTGTCGATGTCGCTGTCGTCCACCGTGCGCACCACCACCGGCACCTGCGGCGCATGCTCCTGCACCAGGCGCAGGATCTTCAGCGCCGACGGCGTGTCGTGGTAGCTCACCACCACCGCGGCGGCGCGCGCCAGGCCGGCGGCCATCAGGCTCTGCAGCCTTGCGGCGTCGCCGAAGACCACGCTCTGGCCGGCTGCGGCGGCCTGGCGCACGCGGTCGGGGTCGAGGTCCAGCGCCATGTACGGAATGCCCTCGGGCACCAGCAGCCGGGCCAGGCTCTGCCCGCTGCGGCCATAGCCGCAGATGATGACGTGGCGCTCGGTGGCGATGGACTTGCGCGCGATGCTGGTCAAGGCCAGCGACTGCATCATCCAGTCGGTGGCGCTCAGCCGATTGACGATGCGCCCGCTGTACATGATGACGAAGGGCGTGGCCAGCATCGACAGCACCATGCTGGCCAGCACCGGGCTCACCCACTCCGGCGCCACCAGGCCGCGGGCGGCGCCCAGCGTCAGCAGCACGAAACCGAATTCGCCGGCCTGTGCCAGGTACAGCCCGGTGCGCAGCGCCACACCCGGCTGCGCACCGAAGAGCCGCGCCAGCCCCGCCACCAGCGCGAATTTCACGAGCACCGGCACGCTGGTGAGCAGCAGCACCAGGAACCATTGTTCGAGCACCGGGCGCCAGTCCAGCTTCATGCCGATGGTGATGAAGAACAGGCCCAGCAGCACGTCGTGGAAGGGCCGGATGTCGGTTTCCACCTGGTGCTTGTATTCGGTCTCGGCCACCAGCATGCCGGCGACGAAGGCGCCCAGCGCCAGCGAGAGCCCGAAATGCTCGGTGACCCAGGCCAGCCCCAGCGTGATGAGCAGCAGGTTCAGCACGAACAGTTCCTCGCTCTTGCGCCGCGCCACCTGCGTGAGCCACCAGCGCATGACACGCTGGCCGCCCACCAGCAGCACGGTCAGCAGCGCGGCCGCCTTGAGCAGGGCCCAGCCCATCTCGGTGGCCAGCTCCTCCGCGCTCGAGCCCAGCGCCGGGATCAGCACCAGGAGCGGCACCACGGCCAGGTCCTGGAACAGCAGCACACCCATGATGCGGCGGCCGTGTTCGGCTTCCAGCTCCAGCCGTTCGGCCAGCAGTTTGGCCACGATGGCGGTCGACGACATGGCCATGGCGCTGCCCAGCACCACGGCGCCCTGCCAGCCCATTTCCCAAGGGCGCGAGCTCAGGGCATTCCACACCCACACCAGCAGCAGGTGCCCGGCCAGCGTGCCCAATACCGTGAGCACCACCTGCGACATGCCCAGCCCGAAGACCAGCGTGCGCATGCTGCGCAGCTTGGGCAGGTTGAATTCGAGCCCGATGACGAACATGAGGAAGACGACGCCGAACTCGGCCAGGTAGCGCACGCCGGCGCTGTCCTGCGCGAAGGCCAGCGCGTGCGGGCCGATGACCACGCCCACCACCAGGTAGCCCAGCATCGGCGGCAGCTTCAGGGTACGGAAGATCACGACGCCGAGCACCGCGGCGACGAGATACAGCAGGGTCAGTTCGAGGGTGGTGGCCATGGGTGCCTAGAATGACTCGATCGTATTCGACCGCCCTGCCGTGACCCCCGCCCGCCCCTTCGACGCCGAACGCGCGCTGCGCCTGGCGCAGCGCACTTTCGAGATCGAGGCGCGCGCGCTGCTGGCGCTGGCCGCGCGCCAGGGCGAGGGCTTCGCGCGCGCCGTGCAGGCGATGCTGGAATGCCGCGGCCGCGTCGTCGTGATGGGCATGGGCAAGAGCGGCCACGTGGGCCGCAAGACCGCGGCCACGCTGGCCTCCACCGGCACGCCGGCCTTCTTCGTGCACCCGGCCGAGGCCAGCCACGGCGACCTGGGCATGGTCATGGCCGGCGACGTGGTGCTGGCCATCAGCAACAGCGGCGAGAGCGACGAGCTCGCGGCCATCCTGCCGGCGATGCGCCGCCTGGGCGTCACGCTGGTGGCGATGACGGCTCACCCCGATTCCACGCTGGCGCGGCACGCCGACCTCGTGCTTTCCAGCGCGGTGGACGAAGAGGCCTGCCCGCTGAACCTGGCGCCCACCGCCAGCACCACCGCGCAGATGGCGCTGGGCGACGCGCTGGCCGTGGCGCTGCTGGACGCACGGGGTTTTCGCGAAGAGGATTTCGCACGCTCGCACCCCGGCGGCTCGCTCGGCCGCAAGCTGCTGATGCACGTGCGCGACCTCATGCGCGGCGGCGATGCCGTGCCGTTGGTGGCTCCCGGTGCCAGCTTCAACGAACTTCTGCGCGAGATGACGGGCAAGGGCCTGGGCTTCACCGCCGTGGCCGACGGCGAGGGCCGGCCGATCGGCATCTTCACCGACGGCGACCTGCGCCGCCTCATCGAGCGCGGCGCCGACCTGCGCGCGCTGAAGGCCGAGGACGTGATGCACCGCAGCCCGCGCCTGGTGCGCGCCGACGCGCTGGCGGTGGACGCCGCCGGCGTGATGGAAATGCAGCGCATCACCAGCGTGCTGGTGGTCGACGAAGCGGGCAGGCTGGTGGGTGCGCTCAACTCGAACGACCTGATGCGGGCGAAGGTGATCTGAGCATGCCGCCGGGATTCGCGCTGAATTTTCCCCCCGAACTGCTGCTGCGCGCGATGGGTTCCGGCCTGGGCATGAAGGCGGCCATCTTCGACGTCGATGGCGTGCTCACCGACGGCCGCATCTACATTGGCGAGCAGGGAGAAACCGTCAAGGCCTTCAGCACGCTCGACGGCCACGGCCTGAAGCTGCTGCAGCAGGGCGGCATCGAGCCCGTCGTCATCACCGGGCGCAACTCGCCCGCGGTGCGCCGGCGCGTCGCCGACCTGGGACTGGTGCACGCCGTCTACGGCGCCAGCGACAAGCTGGCTGCGGCCACGGCGCTGCTGGCCGCGCTGGGTCTGGACTGGCCCGAGGTGGCGGCCATGGGCGACGACTGGCCCGACCTGCCGCTGCTGGCCCGCGCCGGCTTCGCGTGCGCGCCGGCCAATGCCCACGCCGAAGCGAAGGCGCTGGCGCACCACGTCACCACGGCCAGCGGCGGCCATGGGGCGGCGCGCGAATGCTGCGACCTGTTGCTCGTGGCTGCCGGCCGCTACGCGGCGCTGCTGCAGGGCCATCTGCAGACGCTGGACGGCGCCTGACGTGGCGGGCATCGGGACATGACGGTCGAACTGCACCTGCCCGACTTGCCCGAGGTGCCGCTGTCGCTGGGCGGGCCGGCCGGCCCGCCGCAAGGGGCGCGACCATGGCCGCTGCGCATCCGCGATGCGCTGTCGACCTACCTGCCGCTGCTGCTGATGGCGGCGCTGGCCCTGGCCACCTGGTGGCTGGTGACGAATTCGCCGCGGCCGGCCGGCAAAGGGGCCGAGCGACCGGTGTCGAAGGAGCCCGACTACACGATGACGGCCTTTTCGCTGGACCGCTTCGACGCCGCCGGCGCCCTGAAGCTGCGCATCGAAGGCGAGCACCTGCGCCACTACCCGGCCACCGACCGCATCGAGATCGACGGCGTGCAGATCCGAGCCATCGCCCCCGACGGCCGCGTCACGCAGGCACAGGCCGCGCGCGCCGTCGGCAACGGCGACGGCAGCGAGATGCAGTTGCTGGGCGGCGCCGAGGTGACGAGCGAAGACGCGGCCGGGCAGCGGCTGGTGATGCGCAGCGAATTCCTGCACGCGTTCTTCATCACCGAGCGCGTGCAGACCCACCTGCCGGTGCAGGTGCGGACGGCGGGCCGCGAGATGCGGGCCGCCGGCCTGGCCTACGACCATGCGGCGCAGCGGCTCGACCTGAAAGGCCCGATGCGCGTGGTGATGTCGCCGCGGGCACCGGCGGCCGGCGGCGGGCGATGAGCGCGCCGCTGGTCTTCATCACCGGCGCGTCCAGCGGCATCGGCCAGGCGCTGGCGGCGCGTTATGCGCGGGCCGGCTGGCGGCTGGCGCTGGTGGCGCGGCGCACCGAGGTGCTCGAGGCCTGGGTGCGCGCGCAGGGCCTGGCGAGCGAGCGGGTCGGCGTCTACGGTGCCGACGTGGCGATCGTCGACAGCATCGTCGCTGCCGGCCAGGCCTGCATCGAGCGCCAGGGCCTGCCCGACGTGGTGATCGCCAACGCCGGCATCAGCGTCGGCATGGACACCGCCGATCGCGCCGACCTCGACGTCATGCGCGAGGTCTTCGCCATCAACAACGTCGGCCTGGCCGCCACCTTCCATCCCTTCCTGCGCCCGATGCGCGAGCGCGGCTCGGGCGCGCTGGTGGGCATTGCCAGCGTGGGGGCCATCCGCGGCATGCCCGGCCACGGCGCCTATGGCGCCAGCAAGGCCGCCGTGGTGGCCTATTGCGAGAGCCTGCGCGGCGATTGCCGGGGCTCGGGCGTGCGCGTCGTGACCCTCCTGCCCGGCTTCGTGGCCACGCCGCTCACGGCGCGCAACCCCTACGCGATGCCCTTCCTGATGTCCGCCGACCGCTGCGCCGAACTCGCCTTCGACGCCATCGAGTCCGGTGCCAGCTATCGCGTCATCCCGTGGCAGATGGCGGTGGTGGCCAAGCTGCTGCGCCTGCTGCCCAACCCGCTGTTCGACAAGCTCTTCGCCGGCCGCGGACGCAAGCCGCGGCGCACCTGAGGGCCGCCTGGGCCCGTGGCGCGCGGGGGTTTGTCTTCGCGCTGCAGCGTACCGGCGGCGCGGCATGCCAGCATCGCGCTCCACCATGATCGATGTCGTCGTCCTCTTCTTCCTGCTCGGCGTCTTCGCGCGCCTGGTCAAGAGCGACCTGCGCCTGCCCGAGGCGCTGTACGAGACGCTGTCGATCTACCTGCTGCTGGCCATCGGCCTGAAGGGCGGGATCGAACTGAGCAAGCAGCCGCTGGCCGCGCTGGCACCGCAGGTGGCGGCCTGCATGGCGCTGGGTTTTGCCATCCCCTTCCTGCTGTTTCCGGTGGGCCGCGCGCTGCGGCTGGGCGCCGCCGACGCCGCGGCGCTGGCGGCGCACTATGGCTCGGTGAGCGTGGTGACCTACGCCGTGGCGTCGGCGGCGCTGGCGCGCGAAGGCATCGCCCACGAAAGCCACGCCGCGTTGTGGGTGGCGGTGATGGAGGCCCCGGGCCTGGTGGCCGGCATCCTGCTGGCGCGCTGGAGTGCGCGCCGCGCCGCGGTGGACGGCGGCGCGGGTGAAGATGCGCGCGGCGGCTGGGGTACGCTCGCCCACGACGTGCTGTTCGGCAAGAGCGTGCTGCTGCTGCTGGGCGGCCTGGCCATCGGCGCCGTGGCGGGCGAGGCCGGCACGGCGCCCATCCAGGCGGTATTCATCGACCCCTTCAAAGGCGTGCTGGCGCTGTTCCTGCTCGAGCTCGGCCTGGTGGCTGGCGGCCGGCTGGCCGAGGTGCGGCGCTTCGGTGCGGCGGTGCTGGTGATCGGCCTGGGCGCGCCGCCGCTGCTGGCGCTGGCCGGTGGCGCGGTGGGCGTGGGCCTGGGCCTGAGCACCGGCGGCGTGGCGCTGCTGGCCACGCTGGCAGCCAGCGCCAGCTATATTGCCGCGCCCACGGCGATGCGCATCGCCGTGCCGCAGGCCAACGCGGCCCTGTCGATCACCGCCGCTCTGGGCATCACCTTCCCGTTCAACATCGTCGTCGGCATTCCGCTGTATATCGCGCTGGCGCAACGCTGGACCGCAGCATGACCCTGGCCAAATATCCGAAGACGCTGCTGGTCATCGTGGCCGAAGCGGCCATCGAGAAGAAGCTCGTGCGCGACGTGCGCGAGCGCGGCGCGCAGGGCTGGACGCTGACCGAAGTTTCCGGCGCCGGACGCGGCAGCGTGCGCGAAGGGGCCTGGGAGGCCGACCGCACGATCGAGCTCAAGGTGATCTGCGACGAGGCCGTGGCCGATGCCATTGCCGCCCACGTGCTGGCCACCTATGCCCCGCACTACAGCGTGGCGATGTATTTCAGCGCCGTGGCCGTGCTGCGGCCGGAGCGGTTCTAGCCGCCCAAGAGAAAGGGCACCCGCAGGTGCCCTCGTCTTGCCTGGCGCCGTGGCGCAGGTCAGTAACCGCCGCGGCTGCCGCCACCGCCACCACTGCTGCTGCCGCCGTAGCCGCCGCGGCCACCACCGCCGCCGCCACCACCACCGTAGGGGCTGCGACCACCGCCGCCGCCACCGTAGGGGCTGCGGCCACCGCCGCCGCCGGCACCGCCACCACCACCGTAGCCGCCACCGCCGCCGCCGCCATAACCACCACCGCCGCCGCTGCGGCCGCCGCCGCCACCGCCGAAGCCACCCGGACGCTCTTCGCGCGGGCGGGCTTCGTTCACCACGATGGCGCGGCCTTCGAGAGCCTGACCGTTCATGCCGTTGATGGCGGACTGCGCCTCGGCGTCGGAGCCCATCTCAACGAAACCAAAGCCCTTCGAGCGGCCGGTTTCACGGTCCATCATGACCTTGGCCGAGGTCACGGTGCCGAACTGGGCGAATGCTTCTTGCAGCGAATCGTCGCGCACCGAATAGGCCAGATTACCAACGTACAGTTTGTTTCCCACGGGGAGCCCTTAAAAGATCGATAAAAACCATGTGGAGCTCAACCCTGCATGAACCAATCAGGCGGAAGGTGCGGCTGCCAGACACAGACTCCGTATTATGGAGTTGCCAAAGCTTTGCCCGTAAAGCGCCCTCGCGTCAAGTGTTGTTTTGGCGCCCCCGTACAAACCCTGATCCGCTCGAGCCGTGGCCGTGGCCGCGGCTGTTGGGTGTCGCTCCGGTGCCACCGGCCGGCTGGCTACCATCGCGCATGGACCTGCTCAAGCCGCTGATCGCACTGCTGGCGATCGTCAACCCGATCGGCGTGGTGCCGTTCTTCATCCACTTCACGCAGACCTTCACGCCTGAACAGCGCCGGCGCACGATCCGCATCAGCGCCTTCACCGCCTTCCTGGTGATCGCCGTCAGCGCCGTGGCCGGGCTCAAGGTGATCGAATTCTTCGGCATCTCGCTGGCTTCGTTCCAGGTCGGCGGCGGCACGCTGCTGCTCATCAGTTCGTTGGCCATGCTCAATGCACAGCCCGCCGAGACCAAGCCCGCCGACGTGAGCGAGGGCGACGAGAAGGTCGATGCCGGCGCCAGCATCGCCGTGGTGCCGCTGACCATTCCGTTGCTCACCGGGCCGGCCACCATCTCCACGATGGTGATCTACGCCGAGAAGACGCGTCACTGGTGGGAGCAGGGCGTGCTGGTGGGCTACGGTATCGTCATCGGCCTGGTGAGCTTCGCCGTCTTCACCGCCTCGGGGCGCATTGCCAAGGTCCTGGGCCGTACCGGCATCAACGTCATGACGCGGCTGATGGGGCTGATCCTGGCCGCGATGGCGGTGGAACTGCTGGCCGACGGGCTGATGAAGCTGTTTCCCGTGCTCGGCAGCCATCTTGCAAGGTGAACGCATGAACCCCGAGACAGCGGTCTACGACCACGTCATCGTCGGCGCCGGCACCGCCGGCTGCCTGCTGGCCAACCGGCTTTCCGCCGACCCGGCGTGCCGCGTGCTGCTGGTGGAAGCCGGCGGCCGCGACGACTACCACTGGATCCACATCCCGGTGGGTTACCTGTACTGCATCGGCAACCCGCGCACCGACTGGATGTATTTCACCGAGGAAGATGCCGGACTGAACGGCCGCAAGCTGCGCTACCCGCGCGGCCGCGTGCTCGGCGGCTGCTCCAGCATCAACGGCATGATCTACATGCGCGGCCAGGCGCGCGACTACGACCACTGGGCCGAAGTCGTGGGCGACCCGGCCTGGCGCTGGGACGCCTGCCTGCCCTATTTCAAACGCCACGAAGACCACTGGCGCGGTGCCGACGCCTGGCATGGCGCGGGTGCCGAATGGCGTGTCGAGCGCCAGCGGCTGAGCTGGGAGATCCTGGACGCCTTCGCCGCCGCGGCTCGCGAGTCCGGCATCCCCGCCAGCGACGACTTCAACCGCGGCGACAACGAAGGCGTGGGCTATTTCGAGGTCAACCAGCGGCGCGGCGTGCGCTGGAATACGAGCAAGGGCTTCCTGCGCCCGGCATCCGGCCGCGCCAACCTGGAGGTGCTGACCGACACGCTGGTCACGCGCGTGCTGCTCGAAGGCGCGCCGGGCGCCGGCTTGCGCGCCGCGGGGCTGGAGCTGCGCCCCGCCGCAGGCGGCGCTCCGAGGCAGGTGCGCGCGGCCCGTGAAGTGGTGCTGGCTGCCGGTGCGGTGGGCACGCCGCAGTTGCTGCAGTTGTCGGGCATCGGCGCCGCTGCGCTGCTGCACGAGCACGGCATCGCGCCGCGCCACGACCTGCCGGGCGTCGGCGAGAACCTGCAGGATCACCTGCAGATCCGCGCCGTCTTCGCGGTGGAGGGCGTGAAGACGCTGAATACGATCGCCAACTCGCCCTGGGGCAAGGCGATGATCGGCCTGGAGTACCTGCTCCGGCAGAGCGGCCCCATGAGCATGGCGCCTTCGCAGCTGGGTGCCTTCACGCGCTCGTCGCCCCAGCAGGCGTGGCCGAACGTGGAATACCACGTGCAGCCGCTGTCGCTGGACGCCTTCGGCCAGCCACTGCATCGTTTCGACGCCTTCACCGCCAGCGTGTGCAACCTCAACCCGGGCTCGCGCGGTTTCGTCCGCATCGCCTCGCCGCGGCCGGCGGACGCGCCGCGCATCCAGGCGCGTTATCTTTCCACGCCCGAAGACCGCCGTGTGGCGGCCGAGTCGCTGCGCCTGACGCGCCGCATCGTGGCGATGCCGGCGCTGGCGAAATACCGGCCGCGCGAGGTCAAGCCCGGCGTGGAATTCCAGAGCGACGAGGAACTGGCGCGCCTGGCCGGCGATATCGGCACCACCATCTTCCACCCCGTGGGCACTTGCCGCATGGGTCCGGCCGGCGAGGCCGGCGCGGTGGTCGACGCGCGGCTGCGCGTGCACGGCGTGGCCGGGCTGCGCGTGGCCGACGCCAGCATCATGCCCACCATCACCAGCGGCAATACCAACGCGCCCACCCTGATGATCGCCGAGCGGGCCGCGCAGTGGATCGCCGAGGCATCGCGTGCGCAGGGCGCGGCGGGTTAGTCCGGATGGCGTGCCACGGGGGCGGGGCTACATTGCGCCCACTCGTGGCGGCCTGGCACCAGTCGGGCGCGCCGCAGGGGGCCCGAGGAGACGACAGACATAACAACCCAGCACGAGTCGAGCCGGCAACCAGCCGGCCATTGCAAGGCGCCGCTGAGCCGGCGCTTTTTTCTGTCCGGAACAAGCGGTGAATCGCACCGCGTTTCCAGCCTCCGGCGCGCCCGGGGCGCGCCTAGCATGAGGCCCGTCGCCCTTGCGCCAGCCCGCTGCCTGACCGCCATGTCCGTCAACCCCGAACTGCGCACGCTCGACATCGACATCCCGTCGCAGCCGCAATCGCTGGTGCAGCTCTCGCTGCTGCTGGCCGACGAAGAGATCAACCTGCAGGCCTGCGCCGCGCTGATCGAAAACGACATGGCGCTGGCCTCGGCCGTGATGAAGGCGGTGAACTCCTCGCTCTATGGCCTGAAGGGCCGAGTGCAGAGCGTGCAGCAGGCCGTCACCTATCTCGGCATGCGCGAAGTGGCGGCCATCACCTTCGAGATGGGCCTGCGCGCCGCCTTCCCGCCGGCGGCCGAACTCGAGCCCCTGTGGCAGCGCGCCGCGCGCCGCGGCCTGCTGATGGGCCGGCTGGGCGCACGCTTGTCGCTGGACGCCTGGGCGGCACATTCGGCGGGGCTGTTCGAGGAATGCGGCAAGGCGGTGCTGTTCCGCCATGCGGCCGAGCACTACAAGGCCATGCTGCGCGCCGCCGGCAGCGACGCCGAACTGCTGACGCTGGAGCACGCCGGATTCGGCGTCAGCCACGATGCGCTGGGCGCGGCCCTGTGCGAGAGCTGGGGCCTGGGCGCGGCGGCGGTGGCCAGCGTGCGCCACCACGTGGTGGCGCAGGCCACGCACGAACTGCCTTCGCAACCGGCGCGGCGTGCGGTGTGTGCACTTTCGGTGCTGGCGCATGCCTTGACCCATGCACCACGCACGCTGGACGAGGTGGTGCTTGCGGTGGCCCCCGCGGCCGACCTGGACGTGACGCTGGTGCTGCGCGCGGCGCGCCAGGTGCAGGATCAACTCGAAAGCGCGGCGGCACACGATCGGGCCGCTTGAGCGGCGGCTTCCCTGCCGCAAGCCGGCATCGCGCGCTGTCATACTCGCGCACCCCGATGCCCTAGCCTCCATTCACCGGCCCGCCGTGCGCCTGAACGACCCTCGCCTCTGGGCCGCCGCGGCGGCGGCCGCGTTGCCTTCGCTGCTGGCCTGGAACGTATCGCCTTCGCCGACCTTCCTGAACCAGGCGCTGGCGCTGGCGCTGTGGGGCGCCTTCGTTGCGCTGTCGGCGCCGGCCGCGCCGGGCCGCGGGCC
This sequence comes from Candidatus Rubrivivax defluviihabitans, assembly GCA_016709385.1. Taxonomy (GTDB): domain Bacteria; phylum Pseudomonadota; class Gammaproteobacteria; order Burkholderiales; family Burkholderiaceae_C; genus Rubrivivax; species Rubrivivax defluviihabitans. Next base: position 685,667 of record JADJMW010000022.1, on the reverse strand, counting down.
GTGGCCGCTTTGGGCGGCGCTGGGCGCCGTGGCGCTGGCGGCGGCCTGGTCCTGGGGTCCGGGCGCGCTGCCCTCGACGCTGGCGTTGTCGGCGCTGGGGGCGCTGGCGGCCGCGGCATTGGCCGTGGCGGGCGGGGCCGGTGCCGCGGCACGCGCCGACGCGCCGGATGGCTTCACCGCCTTCTGCCGCGGCTGGCTGCTGGCCGGCGCGCTGGGCGTGGCGATTGCCGTGATCCAGGTCTTCCTGCCCGACTGGCCCGACGGCCAATGGATCGCCGCTTCCGGCACCCCCGGCCGCGCGGTGGGCAACCTGCGCCAGCCCAACCACCTGAGCAGCCTGCTGTTGTGGGCCGCCATCGGCGCCGTGGCGCTGCTCGAAATGCGCCGGCTCGGCCGCCGCGCCGCGGCCGCCGCGCTGGCACTGCTGGTCTTCGCGGTGGTGCTCACGGCTTCGCGCACCGGGCTGGTGAGCGTGCTGCTGCTGGCCTTTTGGGGCGCGGCCGACCGCCGGCTGGCGCGCTTCACGCGCGTGCTGCTGCTGGCCGCGCCGCTGGTCTACGCGGTGGCCTGGCTGGGCATGGCGCAGTGGGCGGCGGCTTCGAGCCACGCCTTCGGCGGCGCGGCGCGGCTGGCCGAAAGCGACATCTCGGGCTCGCGCTTCGGCATCTGGGCCAATACGCTCGAACTGATCCGCCAGCATCCCTGGGCCGGCGTGGGCTTCGGCGAATTCAACCTGGCCTGGACACTGACACCGTTCCCCGGCCGGCCCGTGGCCTTCTTCGACCACACCCACAACCTGCCGCTGCAACTGGCCGCGGAACTCGGCCTGCCGCTGGCCGCAGTGGTGATGGCCTTGCTGCTGTGGGCGCTGGCGCGCGGCCTGCGCGGGGCCTGGGCGGCCCCCGGCGACGAGGGCATGGCGCGGCGCGCGGCGATGGGCATGGTGCTGATGATCGGCCTGCACAGCCTGCTGGAGTACCCGCTCTGGTACGGCTACTTCCTGCTGCCGGCGGCTTGGGCCTGGGGTTTTGCGCTGCACCCTGCCCAGCCCGCGGCGCGGCGGGATCTGCGGGCGCCCTGGCTGGTCTGGGCCGGCGCGGCCTTGGTGGTCGCCGCCGTGCTGTCGGTGGCCGACTACGCCCGGGTGGCCGTCATCTTCAGCGCCCGCCCCGGTCTGCCGCCGCTGGAGCAGCGCATCGCCGAGGGCCGGCGCAGCGTGCTCTTCGGGCACCACGCCGACTACGCCGCGGTGACCTCGGGCGTACCCGTACTGGACGAGGCGCGCGCCTTCGACCGCGCCACGCATTACCTGCTGGACACGCGGCTCATGATGGCCTGGTCGCGTGCCCTGGCCGAGCAGGGGCGGCTGGACGAGGCGCGCCACCTGGCGGCGCGCCTGCGCGAATTCCGCAAGCCCGAGGCCGAGGGCTTCTTCGGCGTCTGCGAGGCGGTGACCGATGAGGCCGATGCCAGCGCGAGCGCGCCGCCGTTCCAGTGCGACCAGCCGAAGCGCAGCCTGTCCTGGCGCGAGCTTCTTTCAGCCGGCGACCGATAAGGCCGGCCGGAACTGCCAGCACCACAGGTCGCGTCCGCGACCCCCGCCCGAACCTGCGCAGGCAGGGTCGCGGCCTTCAGGGCCCGTCGCCCTGCGGCCCCGGTACGGCGCGCGCCGTGCCGTGCGGCCCGTGCCGCGCGATGGCGTCCACCAGCGCGTCGAGCACCGGCCGCGCCTGGCCGGCGTTCTCGTGGTTGACCATCATCGCCACCGCCCAGTGCCGGCCGTCGGCGTCGTGCACATAGCCGGCCAGCGCCACCACGTTGCCCAGCGTGCCGGTCTTCAGTCGCGCCGAGCCGGCGGCCGGGCTGTCCTGCAGGCGTTTGCGCAGCGTGCCGTCGATACCGGCCACCGGCAGGCTGGTCAGCAGTTCCGGCGCATGGCGGCCGTGCCAAGCCGCCTTCAGCATGAGCGCCATCTGCAGTGGCGTGATGCGTTCGCTGCGCGACAGGCCCGAGCCGTTGTCCAGCACCAGCCCGGCCGTGGGAATGTCGTGTTCGGCGAACCAGCGCTGCACTTCGCGGCCGGCCAACTCGGCGGTGCTGGCCTGCGGATCGCCCGCCATGCCGGCCAGGCCCAGCGACAGGTAGAGCAGCCGTGACAGCGGGTTGTCGGAAGCCTTGTTCATGGGGCGCAGCAGTTCACCCCAGGGCCGGCTCTCGCGCCGCGCCAGCACGCGCGTTCCGGCGGGGGCTGCGGCTTCCACCGCAGCGCCGTCCCAGGTGCCACCCAGGTTGCGCCAGAGCGTGCGGAAGAGCCTTTCCGTCAGCTCCTGGCGGTCGACCAGCTGCAGCGCGACGCGATGCGTGCAGTCCTTGGGAAACGCGCCCTGCAGTTCGATGTGCGTGCGGTCGGCCTCGCGGCCCACGCGGGCGGGCTGCCAGCCGTGACTCCAGTCGGCGCACGGCGTATCGGTGAGCGCCATGCGGCTGCTGAATTCGATGCCGTCCAGCGGCGGCACGGTGCTCGCGTGCACGCCGCCGCCTTCGGCGCGCAGTTCCAACGGCAGCAGGCTGCCGGCCAGATGCAGCGCATCGGGGATCACGTTGTAGGGAAACTCGGGCGCCTCGTCGAAGGGCGGCAGGCCGAGGTCCGGCCGCGCCGGGCGGAACAGCGAGCGGTCCACCAGCAGCCGGCCTTCGATGGTGTGCACGCCCGCCTGCCGCAGGTCCAGCAGCAGGGCCCAGAACTGCGGCACGCCCAGTTCGGGGTCGGCGCCGCCCTGGAGCACGAGGTCGCCGCGCAACACGCCGGCCTGCACGGGTGCGGTGCTGCGCAGTTCGGTGTGGCCGCGGTGGTTGGGGCCCAGGCGGTCCAGCGCCACCACGGTGGTCACCAGCTTCATCGCCGAGCCGGGCTGCATCGGCACGCCGTCGCGCCAGCGCCAGGGCCAGGCCCAAGGTTGCAGCGGCAAGGCCACGGCCGCCAGGGCGTCGTCCGGCACGCCGGCCTGGTGCAAGGCTTGCTGCACTTCGGGCGGCAGGCGTTCGCGTGCCGTAGCGTCCGGCGCGACGACGGCAACGAAGGCCGCCACCAGGGCCGGCCACCAGGGTCTGGACATCGCCCCGATTGTGGCCGGCCGTCCCGGCCCGCCACAATGTCGGGCATGACCGCCGCCCCGCCACCCGCCCCCGCCATGGCCGCCCTCGGCCTGGGCCTGGACGCCGGCGGCACGCAGACGCGCTGGGCGCTGGCCGGCGCCGACGGCGGCCTGCGCGGCGAGGGCCACGTGGCGTCGATCTCCGGCCTGCAGCTCGACGACGACGCCGGCCGCGAGGCCGTGGCCGCGGCGCTGCGCGACATCGCGGCGGCGATCGCACCGCTGGGCGGGGCGGCGCGTGTCGTCGCCGGCATCACCGGGTTCGAAGCCACGCAGGCGCCGCTGCTGTGCCGGCTGGGGGCCACGGCGCTGGGCCTGGCCCCCGCCGCCGTGCAGGCCATGACCGACATCGAACTCGTCTGCCGCGCCGCATTCGCCCCCGGCGAGGGCGTGGTGCTGTATGCGGGCACGGGTTCGATGGCCGCCTTCGTCGACGCACAGGGTGCGGTGCATCGGGCCGGCGGCCGCGGCGCGGTGATCGACGACGCAGGTGGCGGTCACTGGATCGCGCGCCGTGCGCTGCGCCACATCTGGCGCGCCGAGGATGCGCAACCCGGGGCCTGGCAGCGCTCGCCACTGGCACGCCAGGTCTTTGCCCACATCGGCGGCGCCGATTGGGCGCAGACGCGGCGGTGGGTCTACAGCGGCCCCGGTGCCGCGCGCGGCGAGATGGGCCGGCTGGCGCTGGCCGTGGCCGCCGCCGCCAGCGACGAAGACCCCGCGGCGCTGGCGCTGCTGCAGGCCGCCGGCACCGAACTGGCACGGCTGGCGCTGGCGATGCGGCAACGTTTCGGCGCACTGCCGCTGGCGCTGGCCGGGCGCGTGTTCGAACTGCACCCGGCCGTCGAGCACAGTCTGCGCCAGTCCTTGCCGGCCGGCATCGACGTTCGACGCCTCGCCCTGCCGCCCCACCACGCCGCCGCGCGCATGGCGGCGCAAGCCGCCCCACCATGAACCGGCTGCCCGCCCGGCACTGGGCCGCGTCCTTCGCCACCCTTCTCGCCGCCCTGCTGGCCGGCTGCGCCACGCCGCCGCCCACCACCTCGGGCGGCGTGCCCATCGACACCAGCCGCAGCGCCAAGGCGCAGGACAGCCGCGTGCTGTTCCTGATCCTGCACTACACGGTGGCCGACCTGCCGATCTCGTTGAAGGTGCTCTCCGAGCACGAGGTCTCGGCGCATTACGTGGTGAGCGACGAGGCACCGCCGCGCATCTTCCGCCTCGTCGACGAGAGCCGGCGCGCCTGGCATTCCGGGGCCAGCGCGTGGAAGGGCCACCGCATGCTCAATGCCAGCTCCATCGGCATCGAGATCGTGCACCCGGGTTTCAAGCCGGGGCCGGACGGCGAGCGCATCTACCAACCGTTTTCCGAGGCGCAGATGCAGGCGCTGATCCCGCTGCTGCAGGACATCGTGCAGCGCCACCGCATCAGGCCCGACCGCATCCTGGGCCATGGCGAGGTTTCGCCCGCATACAAGGAAGACCCGGGGCCGACTTTCCCGTGGCGGCGACTGGCCGAACTGGGCATCACCCCGCCATGGCCCGACGCCAGCCGCGTGGCCGCGCAGCGCGAGCGCTTCGAAGCGCTGCTGCCCGACGCCGCCTGGTTCCAGCGCGCGCTGGCGCAGCATGGCTACCCGGTGGAGCCGACCGGCGCGATGGACGAGCAGACGCAGCGCGTGCTGATGAATTTCCAGATGCGTTACCGGCCCGAGAATCACGACGGCTTGCCCGACGCCGAGACCGCGGCGCTGCTGCACGTGCTGACCCACCCGCTCACGCCGCCATGAGGCCGCGCCCGCTGGCCATGGCCGCCACGCGGCTGCTGCCGCTGATGCTGCTGCTGGCCGCCTGCGCCGAAACCGGCCCGCCGCCGGTGGCGGTCACCGCGGCCACGGCGGCGGCGCCAGCGGCCATCGAACCGCCGCCGCCCGAGCCGCGCGAATTCCGCGCCGCCTGGGTGGCCACGGTGGCCAATATCGACTGGCCCAGCCGTCCCGGGCTGGCGCCCGACGTGCAGCGCGCCGAGGCCCTGGCGCTGCTCGACCGCGCCGCGGCCATCGGCCTGAATGCGCTCATCCTGCAGGTGCGGCCGGCCGGCGACGCCTTCTACGCCTCGACGCTGGAGCCGTGGAGCGAATACCTCACCGGCGCGCAGGGCCGTGCCCCTGTGCCGGCCTGGGACCCGCTGGCCTGGTGGGTGGGCCAGGCGCAGGCCCGCGGCCTGGAGTTGCACGTGTGGTTCAACCCCTTCCGCGCGCGCCATTCGGCGGCGAAGTCACCACTGGCGGCGCCGCACCTGGGCGTGCGCCAGCCAAGCGCGGTCAGGCGCTACGGCGAGCAACTGTGGATGGACCCCGGCGAGCCGGCCGCCGCTGCCCATACGCTGGCCGTGGTGGCCGACGTGGTGCGCCGTTACGACATCGACGGCGTGCACATCGACGACTATTTCTACCCCTACCCGGTGAAGGCCGGCGAAGCCGACCTGCCCTTCCCCGACGACGCGGCCTACGCGCGGCACCGACAAGGCGGCGGCACGCTGTCGCGCGACGACTGGCGCCGCGCCAACGTCGATGCCATGGTGCAGGAACTGCACGCCACCGTGCGGCGCCTCAAGCCCTGGGTGCGCTTCGGCATCAGCCCCTTCGGCCTGGGTCGGCCCGACCGCCGCCCTCCGGGCATGACCGGCTTCAGCCAGTACGACAAGCTCCACGCCGACGTCGAGCGCTGGCTGGAAAACGGCTGGCTCGACTACCTGGCGCCGCAGCTGTACTGGCCGATCGACCGTGAAGGCCAGGCGTTCCCGGTGCTGCTGGATTACTGGCTGGCACAGAACCGCGCCGGCCGCCACGTCTGGCCGGGCCTGTTCACGAGCCAGATCACGCGCGGCGAGCCGCTGGGCCCGCGCAGCTGGCCGGCGCAGGAGATCCTGGACCAGATCGCACTGCAGCGCGCGCGGCCCGGCGCCGGCGGTCACGTCCACTTCAGCATGGCGGCGCTGCTGCAGGACCGCGACGGCATCGCGACAAAGCTGCAGCAAGGCGCCTACGCCACGCCGGCGCTGGTGCCGGCCACACCCTGGCTCGATGACCAGCCACCGCCGGCGCCGCTGCTGCGGCTGGCCGGGCCGCGGGTGGAGATCCAGCCCGGCGCCGGTGAAGCGGCCGCGCGCTGGGCGGTGTGGCGGCGCGTCGGCGGCCGCTGGCGCTTCGCCGTGCTGCCGGCGGTGCAACGCTCGTTCACGCTGGACGGCGCCGACGCCGTGGCGGTGAGCGCCGTCGACCGCGTCGGCAACGTCGGTGCCCGCAACTTCGTTCGCCTGCCATGAATCCACCCCTGCGCACCGAGCAACCCCACCCAGACCACCCGGGGCTCGACCGCTACGACACGGCGGCGCTGGTGGAGGCCTTCGTCGCCGACCAGGCGCTGGCCGCGCTGGCCGTTCGCGCCGCCGCGCCGCAGCTGGCGGCGGCGGTGGACGCCGCCGTGCCGCGGCTGCGCGCGGGCGGCCGCATCGTCACCGTGGGTGCCGGCACCAGCGGGCGGCTGGGCGTGCTCGACAGCGTGGAGCTGCACCCCACCTTCTCCTGGCCGCGCGAACGTGCACCGGCGCTGCTGGCCGGCGGCGCCGGCGCCATGTTCGTGGCCGTGGAAGGCGCCGAGGACGACGCCGCGCAGGGCGCTGCCGACCTGGCCGCGCTGCAGCCCCAAGCCAACGACGTGGTGCTGCTGCTCGCCGCTTCGGGTGCCACGCCCTACGCGCTGGGTGCGGCCGAGGCGGCAAGCGCGGCCGGTGCGCTGACCGTGGCCATCGTCAACAACCCCGGCGCGCCGCTGGCCGCGGCGTGCGAACTGGCCGTCGTGCTGGATACCGGGCCCGAAGTGATATCCGGCAGCACGCGGCTGAAGGCCGGCACGGCGCAGAAGATCGCGCTCAACACCTTCAGCAGCAGCGTCATGGTGCGGCTGCACAAGGTCTACGGCAACCTGATGGTGGACCTGCGCGCCAGCAACGCCAAGCTGGTGCGGCGCGCGCTGCGGCTCACGGTGCGCGCCACCGGTGCTTCCGAGGCCGCCGCCCAGGCGGCCCTGGCGGCCTGCGGGTCGCGCGTGAAGACCGCCATCGTGATGCTGCGCGCGGGCGTGGAGGCGGCCGAGGCCGAGCGCCGGCTGGAAGCCGCCGCCGGCAGCGTGGCGCAGGCGCTGGGCGGCTGAGCACGAAACGCCACCGGGCGCTGCGCGCGCCCGGGAGCTGCTCTTGCGCGCACTTCACTGCGTGCCACCGATGTGCATCTGGTAGGCGGCGCCGTTGGAGAAGGTGCAGGTGCCTGCGCCTTGGTAGGGCGTGTTCATCTGGTATTCGCAGGACATGAACATGCCCTGCGGGCTGAACGCGCTGGCCACGCCGCGCCGTTCTTCGTTGGAGACGCGGGTGGCCTCGCCGGTGAGCACCTCGCCCTGGTAGGAGACGTTGAAGACACCCTTGCCGGTCATCATGTTCGTCACGCTGCCGGTGATCACGCCCGTGCGCGTGGCGATGTCGTTGGACGGGTACAGGCGTACCGGCAGCGTGGCCGGACCGGTCCGGCTCGGCGGCGGCGGGCCCGGCACCACGGTTCCCGCCGGCGGCAGCGGGTAGTGCTGGTAGTAGAGGGTGCCGTCGGGTGCACGCTCGGGCACCACGTAACAACCGGCCAGCACGGCCACGGCCATGATCGTGGCGCCACATTGGCTGAATCGACGCATGTCAATCTCCACAGGCATCAGGATGACCCTGATACCTCCAATCTAGGCCGCCGCGGCGCGGGGCGATTGCGCCGGGTCAATCGCTTTCGCGGTGACAGCGGCCAGGCTGGCCACTACATCAACCACTGCGGCCGCAGCAGCAGCACCACGCCCAGGCCCAGCATCACCGCGCCGCTCACGAGTTTGAGCCAGCGCCCGCCGCGCTCGCCGAGCTTGCCGCTGCTCAGCGCCGCCACCGCCACGCCGACCATCAGGGCGTCGTCGGCGATATAGCCCAGGATATACAGGCCCAGGTAGGCGTGGTGCGCGGCGGTGCTCAATTCGTGCTGCGCGAGCACGGCGGTGAAGAGGGCCGGCAGGCCGGCCGTGCACAGCAGTTCGACGAAATTCACCACCACCGCCAGGCCCGCCACGGCCAGCATCGAGGCCGGCAGCGTGGGCGAGTGCATCGCGCGCCGCATGCGCGCCACCAGGCCCGGCTTGGCGCGGTCGGGAATGGCCAGCGACGGCCCGTGGCCCCAGGCGACGGCGTCCTTCACGTTGAAGACACCGATGACCAGCGCCACGGCGCCGAGCGCCCAGCGCACGGTTTTCGTCAGACCGACGGCCAGGAAGATATTGAGCCAGGCCGCCATGAAGGCGTAGTACACCGCCGCGCTGACGAGAACGAAGGTGCCGGCGATGAGCGCCATGCGCCGCCGGTCCTGCAGCCGCACCAGCACCGAAAGCAGGAACAGCAGCACCCACATCGCGCAGGGGTTGAAGCCGTCGAGCAGGCCCAGCGCCAGCGTGAACGAGGGCAGGCCCAGGCGCGAGGCGCTGAGCGTGCCGAACAGCGCGTGGTCCACGGACTGCACCGGTGGCGGTGCCAGCGGCGCCGCGTCCACGCGTGCGGCGGCACCTGGGACGCGACCCGCTCCGGACTCCGCAGCGGCGCTCGCACTCTTGCGCGCCGCTTCGCTCGCATCGGCAATGGCATTGGCCACGGCGGTCGCGTCCAGCCGCTCGGCGATGGCGCGGCCGGTGTGGGCCTCGTCGTCGAAACCCATGGCCAACAGCCGGCTGTCGACGGCAAAGGCCGGCACGCCCGGCGGCCAGACGCCGTTGGCCAGCGCCAGTTCGTGAAGTGTCCGGGCGGCGAGCGGATCCTGGTCGACGACCCGGTATTCGACGCGCAGCGCCGGCCGTTCGCGTTGCAGCCGCTCGACGAAACGCTTGGCCGCGGCGCAGTGCGGGCAGCCGTCCTGCACGTAGACCTGCAGCACCAAGGGCGAGGTCGGCACTGCCGCAATGCCTGGCGCGGCTGCCGACGCGCCCGCGAGCCAAGCCACGGCCAGCAGCCAGAGCAGGCAGCTCAGCCGGGCGAATCGGTCCAGGACCGACCAGCGCGAGCGCACGCCACTCAGTTCAGCCGAACCTCGCGCCCCCGGTTCCATGGCACCCGCTTCAATACCAGCGCGATGGCGCAGCGGCCGAAGAAGGTCACCATGATCGTTCCTATCAGGAGCAACAGGTAGACCGCCCGCCTCGGTTCCGGCCACAGACCGAACAGCGTGAAAGCGAAATAGACGATGCGGATCTGCGTTGGAAAGGCGCTCACGCTCCGTTCCTGCGCCAGGAAGTAGACGACCTGCGCCGCGCTGATCGCGATCACGATGCCATAGCCCGGGGTCCATCCGGCTACCGCCGCAACGATGAAGAGCAAGGTCACCGTCCAGAACCACCAACGCAGATCTGCCGGGTTCGTCTTGATGTTCATTCCACCCCCTCTTTCCGCAGGCCGAGCCCGCACGAGAGATCCAATGTCCGCTGACGAAGCGATTCTTTTGCCGGCCCGTGGCGCACTGCTTGAGCCGCCTCAACTCGCGGCGAAACGGTGGACGCGGGAGCCGCGGCTGCCGGCCCCTGCGGCGCGGCTACAGCTTCAGCTCCAGCCGCAATTGCCACTGGCTGTAGCTCGGGCTCACGCTGCGCGAGGTTTCGCGCAGTGAGGCGGCGTCGAACTGGTTGCTCGTCTCGTAGTCACGCGGCACCAGGTTGCTGGCCAGCAGGCGCAAGCCGACCGCCGGGCTGAAGGTCCACAGCGCATAGGCGTCGTGCACGATCTTGCGGCCGACGGTGGCGGCGCGGTCTGCCGCCAGCTGCGTGCGGTACGCAGGCACCCAGTTGAAATTACCGCCCACGCCGAGCGGCAGGCTGCGCAAGCGGTAGTCGGCGCCGAGATTCAGCGTCGCCGGGGACTGGCCGTCGAGCCGGTTGTCGGGGCCGGGAATGCCCTCGACGCTGGACCGGTAGAGGCCGAGGTTGCCGCGCAGCTCCACGCGGGCTGCGTCGTCGATGAGCTGGTCGAGCCTGAACCTGGCTTCCAGCTCGAGGCCCTGCGTGCCGGCGTCACCGACATTCTGCGGCCGCGACACCCAGCGCGGCACCGGGCTGTAGGACACCGTCTCCAGCGTCACGACGTTGCGGATGACGCCGCTGAGCTGGCGCACGAACAGGTTGGCGCTGAGCAGGCCGCCGCCTTGCAGGTAGCGCTCGAAGGCCAGGTCCAGGCCGCTGGCCAGTTCGGGTTGGAGCCACGGGTTGCCGGCACTGTCGGGGTGGGTGGGTTCGTTCGGGCCGTCGGCCGGAAAGCGGCGGTTGACCCAGGGCCGCGCGATGAGCTGGCTCGACCCAGGTGAGCGGTAGCTGCGCGTCAGGCTCAGCCGAACCTGGTCGCGCGCCTTCGGGTCGGGCTTCCACAGCAGGTGCACCAGCGGCGTCCACACGTTGCTGCGGTTGACGGGGTGACTGCCGTCGCCGGCGTCGCCCTCGGTCTGGATGCCCTCCCAGCGCAGCCCGGCGTGCACCGACCAGCGGGCATCCAGGCTCCATTCGTCCTGCACATAGCCGGCCAGGCGAAGCGTGGACGCCTGCAGCTGGTCGCCGAATTCGGCCAGCTGCGGCACGCCGTTCTCCAGCGAAACGCGCTCTTCGTTGCGCCGCACACCTTCGATCTCGGCGCCGGCCACCAGCTGGTGCTCGCGGCCGGGCCCGCCGCCTGCCGCGTCACCACCATCCACACCGCCGCCCACCAGCTGGGTGAGCTTGAGCGTGAGGTTGCCGGCATCCTCGCGCGAGTCGTTTTCTTCGTCGTTGCGGCGCAGCGGCGTGGTCTCGCCGGTGCGATATTCCAGCCGCGTGCTCGCGTTGTGCGAGCGCCAGCCGCCCACGCCGCCGTCGAGTTCCAGCCGCGCCCCGCTGGCCAGCCGCTGGCGCCACTGCACACCGAGCCGGCCGCGCGTGAAGCGGCCTTCACTGGCCGCGTTGGCCAGGTCGTAGTCCGGCTGCGCCGGCGGTGGCGGCAGGGTCTGCGTCAGCGTGAAATCGCTGCGCGCGCGGCTGTCGTTGTGAAATACGCTGGGCATCAGCATGAGCTGGTCGCCGGCCCCGGCCAGCTGCCACTGCAGGCGTCCGCTGAGATTGAGGCCGCTGCGCGTGGCCAGCGTCTGGCTGGTGGCGGTTTCCAGCGCCACGAGTCCGCCGCTGGCCAGGTCTTCTTCGGTGGTCTCGCTGCTGCCGCTGGACAGGTTCTGGTTGCGGAAGGCGCCCGCAGTGAGGTTGTAGGTGAGCGGCCCGCGGTTGTCGTTGTGGGTCCAGCTCAGGCTGGGCGAGAACTCACCGTTCTCGAATGCGGTGCCCAGGCGCAGGTCGTTGATGCGGCGCCTGAAGCCTTCGCGCGTGACGATATTGATGGTGCCGGCAATCGCCCGCGCCCCGGTTTCGGCGGTGGGCGCGCGCAGGATCTCGATGCGTTCGACCTGCTCCGAGGTCAGCGATTCCAGGCTGAAACCGCGCGGAATGCGCTGGCCGTCGATGAGCAGCTGCGTGAAGCCACCGCCCAGCCCGCGCAGGCGCGGCGGTCCGCCGCGGCCGGGGGCGCCGGGTGTGGTGACGCCGGGCAGCCGGCGCAGCACCTCGCCCACGGTGGCGTCGCCGAACTTGTCGATCTCGTCGCGGCCGATCACGATCTTGGCCGCGGTGGACTGGCGGCGCAGGTCGGTATCGGTCTCGCGGCCGCCGGTGATCTCCACCTGCTGGCCCCTGGAGGGCTCGGGTGCCGGTGGCGGCGTGCCGGCGGGCGGCACGAGTGAGACCGGCGGGGCCGACGCCGCAGCTGCCGGCGCCGAGGCGGTGGCGCTGGGTGCCGCGGAGGGCGCGGCCGCGGGCCCCGCAGCCGCCTGGGCCTGCACCGCCGCGGCGGCGCACGCCAGGACCAGGCCGAGCGGACTGCGCGTGGCGGCGGCGGGTGGCATCACGCCATTGTCGATGCGGCCTGGCGCGGCCGCTGCGCCTGAACGCGGCCGAGCCACGGGGCGCTGCACGCGCCCTGGCGCCGGGTCAGCCGCGGGGGCGCAGGGGCAGGCTCAGCTGCCCCGGCGCATGCGGCCGCTGCAGCACGGCTGGCGCGGCCGTCGGGTGGGCGGGCCGCACGGGTGCCACCAGGCGGCCGGATCCGACAAGAACGGGGGCATGAAGCCGGGGACTCATCACGGGTCTATCGGCCGGCCGCGGCCCGACTTGAGCCCGCGTCGCGCCTGATTGCCAAACTAGGGGCGCGCGGGCATGAACACTGGTCGCGGCGCGAACGCTTGCCTATAGTGGCCAACGGCGGCCACCCCCCGGAGACACCCCATGAGCCAGCGTCCCCATGTCTGCTTCGACCGCATCCTGCCGCGCGAACTGATGCGCCCGCAGGCCACCGTCACGCGCGGCGGCCGCCTGCGTGGCGTAGCGCCGCTGGGCAAGACCTGGATGAACGGCAGCACGCTGCGCGTGCGCTTCATGGGCGGCAGCGCGGCGCAGCGCGCCAAGGTGAAGGAGCAGGCCGGCTGGTGGCAGGCCGTGGCCAACCTGAAGTTCGAGTTCAACGACGCGCCCGACGCCGAGATCCGCATCGGCTTCGACGCCAGCGACGGCGCCTGGTCTTATATCGGCACCGACTGCCGCAGCATCCCGCGCAACGAGGCCACCATGAACCTGGGTTTCATGGACGGCGGCACCGCGGCGCACGAATTCGGCCACGCCATCGGTCTGGCGCACGAACACCAGAACCCGGCCGGCGGCATTCAGTGGAACGAGGCGGTGGTGATCCGCGAGATGGCCGGTTCGCCCAATTTCTGGGACGAACAGACCACGCGCCACAACATCCTGGCCCGTTACCGCGCCGACCAGGTGAACAGCACGAAATTCGACCCGGCATCGATCATGCTGTACTTCTTCCCGGCCGCATGGACGACCAATGGCGTCGGCACCGAGGCCAACGAGGTGCTGTCGGCGATGGACAAGCAGTTCATCGCCGGCGCGAAGATGTACCCGGGCAAGGGCCCCACCGTCGACACCGCCACGCCGCTGGAGGTGGGCGCGCGCCGGCGCACGGCGGCCGCCATCGGCAAGTTGGGCGAGGAAGACCTGTTCCGCTTCACCGCGAAGACCACCGGCAAGCACATCGTCGATACGCGCGGCCCCACCGATATGGTGATGAAGCTCTTCGGCCCCGACAGCCCCACCGCTCTGATCGCCGAGGACGACGACTCCGGCCTGGGCAGCAATGCCCGCATCGCGGCCGACCTCCTGCCCGGCGACTACTGGGTGCAGGTGCGCCATTACAACCGGGCCAGCGGTCTGGGGGACTACACGATCAAGGTGCGCCGGGGCTAGTGTCGCGCACCGGAAGTCCGCGAACCTTTCAGCGCATCGCAGATCCCGCTCCGGCCACCGGCGGAGCTGGCGCTGCAGGAGCAGCCCGTCGTGGTGGTCGGGCTTCCATCTGTCCGTTGGTGTTCTCGTTCTCCGATCGGCGCGGCCTTCGGGTCACGGTGCCGGCCTGGGGAACGCGCCAATGACAGTCTGCGCGTAGCACGTTGGCTACACATTGTGCGAATACGCCCTGCCACCTTTCCTCCGATTCGCGTTAGACCCGAGGTCAGCGCCCAAGTCGAAGCTGTCTGGTGCGAGGGCCAGTCGCTGACCCAGTTCATCGAGGAGGCGGTCGTCGCGGCCGCGGCTTGGCGTCGCGTGCAGGCCGAGTTCGTCACCCGCGGCTGACCCGGGAGCCTGCGCGTTTCTCCCTGTTTCGTGTCCGGTCTTGTCCCGCGGGGCCGCTCGCGTGCGCGGCAGGCGCCCGAGCCCAACAGCCACGACCCGCCACGACGACGGTCAGCAGGTCGGATCCGGAGGGCGGGTTTGACCGCTCCTGCCGCGGCGCGGAGGGGCAGGGTTCTGTTGTTCCTCGTCAAGTGGACTTCCGCCCGGTGCGGTGAAATATCAGTGACCGGACAACTGCCTGCCCAGGCCCGGACTCCCAATCTCCAGGAGAGGACTGCGACATGAGCGTCAACACCGCCCGAACAGAACCCCCCACGCAACACGCCGGGCTTCGCGCCTGGGTCGAGCAGATCGCATCACTCTGCAAGCCCGACCAGGTGTACTGGTGCGACGGCTCGCAGCGCGAATACGACGAGATGTGCGAACTGCTCGTCAAGGGGGGCACCTTCATCAGGCTCAACCCCGCGAAGCGGCCGAACTGCTTCCTGGCGCGCTCGCACCCGTCGGACGTCGCGCGCGTCGAGGAGCGTACCTTCATCTGCTCGGCCAGCAAGGACGACGCCGGCCCCACCAACAACTGGGCGCCGCCGGCCGAGATGCGTGCGACGCTGAAGGGCCTGTTCGACGGCTGCATGCGCGGGCGCACGATGTACGTGATCCCGTTCAGCATGGGCCCGATCGGCTCGCCGATCGCCAAGATCGGCGTCGAGATCACCGACAGCCCGTACGTGGTGGTCAACATGGCGATCATGACGCGCAGCGGCGCCAAGGTGCTCGAGGCGCTCGGCAGCGACGGCGCCTTCATCCCCTGCGTGCATTCGGTGGGCGCGCCGCTCGCCCCGGGGCAGCAGGACGTGTCGTGGCCGTGCGAGGGCGACGTCGCGCGCAAGTACATCGTGCACTTCCCCGAGACCCACCAGATCTGGTCGTACGGGTCGGGCTACGGCGGCAATGCGCTGCTCGGCAAGAAGTGCCTGGCGCTGCGCATCGCGTCGGTGATGGCGCGCGACGAGGGCTGGCTCGCCGAGCACATGCTGATCATGGGCGTCCAGGCGCCGTCGGGCGAGAAGACCTACCTTGGCGCCGCGTTCCCGAGCGCCTGCGGCAAGACCAATCTCGCGATGCTGGTGCCGCCCAAGGGCTTCGAAGGCTGGAAGGTGCTGACGGTGGGTGACGACATCGCGTGGATCAAGAAGGCGCCCGACGGCCGGCTGCGCGCGATCAACCCCGAGTCGGGCTTCTTCGGCGTCGCGCCAGGCACCAACATGTCGTCGAACCCGAACGCGATGGCGTCGGTGAAGGCCAACACGATCTTCACCAACGTCGCGCTCACCGACGACGGCGACGTGTGGTGGGAGGGCATGGACGGCGATCCTCCGGCGCACGTGATCGACTGGAAGGGCGAGGACTGGAATCCCGGCTGCGGCCGCCCCGCCGCGCACCCGAACGCGCGCTTCACCGCGCCGGCGCGCCAGTGCCCCAGCATCGACCCCGAATGGGAGAACCCGCAGGGCGTGCCGATCTCTGCGTTCGTCTTCGGCGGCCGCAGGAGCAAGGACCTGCCGCTCGTGTTCCAGGCCTTCAACTGGGCGCATGGCGTGTACCTGGCGGCGACGATGGGATCGGAGGCCACCGCGGCAGCGATCGGCCAGGCCGCGATGCGCCGCGATCCGATGGCGATGCTGCCGTTCTGTGGCTACAACATGGCCGACTACTTCACGCACTGGCTCAACATCGGCCGCCGCGTGGCGAACCCGCCGCGCATCTTCCGCGTCAACTGGTTCCGCAAGGACGACAACGGCAAGTTCCTGTGGCCGGGCTTCGGCGAGAACATGCGCGTGCTGAAGTGGATCGTCGACCGCGTTCAGGGCCGCGGCTTCGCGGTCGAGAGCCCGTACGGCTGGATGCCGCGCCACGACGACATCGAGTGGAAGGGCCTGGACTTCAAGAACGACACCTTCTACGAGCTGATGTCGGTGAGCCGCAGCGCCGGCAACCACGAAGCGCAACAGCACGAGGAGCTGTTCGACCGCTTCTTCGACCGCCTCCCCAAGGAGTTCGTCTTCGAGCGCGAACTGTTGCGCTCGCGGTTGTGGCGCTCGCCCGAGCGCTGGGAACTCGCTCACGAGTGATCCTCACGGCGTTCGCATGGTGCCGATGACGGATCGGCCTCGCGTTCGGGCGTGAGGCCGACTCCGTCGACCCCCGCGTCCCCGCGCCCGGGCACCGGCTCGGCCCGGCATCGCTCGGAAGTCGACGCTGCGCTCAGCCCGGCGGCATCCGTGAACGCCGCGCCTGAACCCAGGGGAACAACGCGAAGGCCAGTTGCCCCGCCAGTCCCACCTGGTGCGGCAACTGTGAGTACAGCGCCAGGTGTTCCGCCAGGCTGCGCCCGGCCAGCAGCGTCGACAGAGCGGCCTCGGCCAGCATCAGCAGCAGGAAGGCGATGGCACCCATCCGCACCGCCGAAGGGGGCAATAGCGGCCAGCGCCGCAGGATGCGTGTGCAGACCAGCCAGGCGATGGTCAGGATCAGCGGCAGTTCCACCAGCACCGCCGCCAGCTCGCCCCACAGCGGCACCAGGACCAGCGTGCGCAGCACGCCCAGCACGAAGCCCGCAGCGAAGACTGCGGCGACGTAGGCAGTGCCGGTGAAGAGAGTTCGCATCATGGTGATCGACGAGCTTGCTCGTCAGGCGCGGAGACCTCGATGACCGCCCCATCCCGCGTGAGCATGGCGCGACAACGGTCCCGCTCGGGCAGAACGCCGGCAGATGCCACAGCCACCCACATCGCGCCGATGATCGGGCCGGCCCAGCACGGCGCCATGTGGCGTTGCAGGATGGGCAACACCACCGCAAAGGCGGCGAAAGCCGGCGCCCAGACGGCGAGCACAAAGACCGGGTGCTTGCCGGTGATCTCGCCGAACCAACTGCAGGTGGTCTCGGGGAAGAAGATGTGCGGCCCCGGAATTCCCCAAGATATCGCGAACGTGACCAGCGTGAACGGCAGCAGAGCCACCGTGGGGGCTGGCCGTTCATGGGCGCTGGTGTCCGGTGCCATGGCGTGGAATCCCTTTCGCGGTGGCTCGTCGAGCATGCATGCCCCGGCCCGTTCGGGCCCGTCATCGTCGACCACAACAGGCAGCGGCCGACGATGACTCTGCCTACCTCGACTCCGACAGCAGCTTGACGACCTCGGCCCGAACCGCAGCGTCGTGCCCCACCAGCAAGTGGCCCCCGTGGTCGAAGCCGACGAACTTCGCGCCAGGGATGCGGCTGGCGGTGTACTGGGCCGCCGCGTAGGTGCCGAAGCCGTCGTCGCGCGCGCTGACCACGAGCGTCGGCGTGCGGACCGTCTCCAGCGCGTAGGGGCCGAGACGTCTGCCCAGGCGCGTGTCGTCGCGCAGACCGGCCGCACGCGCCGACACCGGCAGGATGCGCCCGGCCAGGTCGTTCACGCGCGCGCGCTCCTCGCTGCTGCCGGCGGCCACCTGCTCGGGCGGCGTGGCCAGGACATGACGGATGAGCGGATCGCGGGCGACGTGCAACGCCGTCCAGAACAGGAAGTCCGAGCCGAGCAGGCGAAGCAGCAGCGCGTCCTTGTCGTCCGACACGGGCGGCGCCGAGTCGGTCACCGTGCCGGGCTTGTAGGCGATGGGAACGACGAGTACGAGCGCGCTGACACGGCTCGGGTGGCGGATGGCCGTCTGCATCGCCGACGGGCCGCCCGCAGAGAAGCCCATGACGGCGGCCTTGGCTATGCCCAGGGCGTCGAGCAGGCAGATGTTCGCGTCGGCCTGCGCCTCGGGCGAGGCATCGGCGGGCCGCGGCGTGCGCAGGTAGCCGAAGCGCGACATCGCGATCACGCGCACACCCTGCTGCACCAGCGGCCGCGCCCAGGCCATGCCCTGATCGTGGCCGCCGCCGCTGCCGTGGATCACCAACAGCGGGATGCCG
Organism: Candidatus Rubrivivax defluviihabitans; assembly: GCA_016709385.1. Classification (GTDB taxonomy): domain Bacteria; phylum Pseudomonadota; class Gammaproteobacteria; order Burkholderiales; family Burkholderiaceae_C; genus Rubrivivax; species Rubrivivax defluviihabitans. The sequence goes on along the minus strand of JADJMW010000022.1, from coordinate 667,721 downwards.
TCGCCTGTCTGCTGGACTTCGATCGGGCCGCAGCGGGTGGCGACGATCACGCTGCCTTGCGCGGTGCGCGCGGCGGCGGCGGCCAGATCAGCCTCGAAGCGGGAACGGATCAGCAGCGCGACGACCAGAGCGAACGCGATCACGATGGCGAGGACGACCCACACGGGCTTGTGTTTCATGGCGGCCGTTGACGGGTGCCGGCGGATGAACGGCGGATCCTGGCCCAGGCCCGGTCCCGGACGAGGAGCGCCGAAGGCATGCACAGTAAGGCCAGCGCCGCGACCGGGACAAGTGCCAGGTCGGGTGCAAAGGCAAACAGGATCGCCGCGTTCAAGCCGATGGCATGCAAGGCCAGGACCATGGCGATCGCGACCACCAGCAGCCCCACGGACCAGCGCGCACGACGTGCGCGTGCAGCCCTGCAGGCCAGGTCAAGAAGTCCGATCACCCCCAGCGCGGCAGCCGCATTGAACGGCACGCAGGACTGGCGCGGGCTCGGCCCCTGCGGCACCGGTTGGCCGCGCAGCAGGTTCACCACGCCGATCGGCAAACGGCTCCTCACGGCTCTCACTTCGTTGAAGGGCAATTCAGTGTTGGCGTTGATGAGCACCAGAACGGCTTGCCGGGTATCCGGCAGCAGGGTCACGTGCTGCGCCACCGGCACCCCGAACCACATGCGGTGGAGGGCCGTCATGCCCTCTTGCCACGCGCCAGCTCGCCGATGCTGGCGGTGCTGCCTTGCAGCAGCAGTGCGATGCCATTGTCGCGCGAGAAGCCGCTGGTCTGGTTGAGCAGGTGGCGCAGCGTGATGCGCCCCGACGCTTCGCCATCCATGACGCGAAACCAGGGCGGCACACGCTGCACCGTCGCCAAATCCGCGCACGTGCGCCGGGCTCCCCGGCTGCACGATTGCGATGCCCGGAATGCCTGAGGCCTGGCGCGAGTGCGACGCCAAGCCGGAGGCGATGGCGAAGAACCGGGAGGGTACGGTCGGGCATGCGATCAATCCGTTGCCTGGCTCGCAGCCAGCTGGCCGGGCGCTTGGGGCTCACCGGCGTGCTGTGCATTGTGCTGTGGGTGGCGGGTCTTTCGGGGCTGGCGGCCTGCGCACATCGGCAGCCAGAGCGCGCGCCCGTGGCTGAGCTCGTGCCGGCACCACCCTGCCGCTGCGCTGGCAGGGTGGTGCCGGGCCCGCGGCCAACCCGGCAGGGCGGCCCCATGTCTTTGGCCAGCACGCCACGGCGCGCGAGCAGCTTCGTCAGCCGGGTGATGATCGACTGCAGCAGTGGCTGGAATCCGTCGTCGGTGCAGGCACCGACTTCGACGGGCTCCCGCGCGCCGTCGCCGCCGCACCGGTACTCGCGGATCTGACCTATTCGGGCGCAGCACCGCTGGCGCCGGCGGCGCAGGCGGTCAAGGCCGAGGTCGAGCTGCCCGACACCTTCTCGATGGGGGGTTCGTATCAGGTGAATTCGCAGTGGCGCGTGCTCGCCGACTACTCCTGGACCGGGTGGAGTTCGATCCAGTCGCTCGACATCCAGAGTGCATCCACCGGCGCGCGGGTCACGGGCGTCGAACTCAAGTTCAAGGACAGCTGGCGGGTCGGCCTCGGTGCCGAATATCAGTTGAACCAACCGTGGCTGCTGCGCACGGGACTCGCCTACGACAGGTCACCGGTGCAGGACGAATACCGCACGCCGCGCCTTCCCGACTCCGACCGCATCTGGCTGGCCTTCGGCGCGCGTTATCAGCCGGGCCCGACGATGTGGTTCGACTTCGGCTACACGTATCTCTTTGTCGATGACGCGTCCAGCCACCTGCAGCCGCCCGGGCCTCTCCCCGGAACGCTCAACGGCACCTACACGGGCGACGTTCAAGTCCTCGGGGTGCAGGCGACGCTCCGGTTCTGATCCGCTGGGGGGGGGGGGCGGGAAAGGCCCAGGGGCCGGCGCCCCCATGCAGGCCGTTGCCGAGGCGAGATCGATCCGCCACGCCTCGACGATCCTCGCTTCCTCTTCGCCGCAGAGCGCACCCTGCCGGCGCGGCGGCGCACGACCATCGCGCCGATGGGCTTCGGCGTCGTGGTCGGACGCCTCGGCCTGCCGAACCCACCGTCGACGCTCGCGGCGCCGGGGTAGCTGCTGTCTTCAGGTTCAAGGGGCTAGCAAGGACACACCCAGGCGGTTGAGAAGACCCGCAGCGACGGTCCGGGCACTGCCCTCCTTGTCGTGGGTCACGCCAAATGCGCTGAGATCGGCATCCAGCACCAGCATGGCCAGGCCATGCACGGCCGACCAGGCCAACAGGCAGCGCTCCTGCAGCGTGTGTATGTCCACGCCACGGTGCTCGAGTGCGGCCGAGAGCGACCATGCCAACGCCTGCGCCGTTGCCGCGCTGGCCCGCTTCAGCGCCGGGTCGTCGGCATCGAGCCGGTCGCTGCGGAACATCAGCCTGAAGTGCGCCGGGTGGTCGAGCGCGAAATCGACGTAGGCGCGGCCGACCGCCGCAAGACGCTGCTCAGGGCTGTCGTCTGCCTCCAGGGCGTAGCGCTGCATGCGCAGCTCCATACGTTCAAAGCCGGCCGTGGCAAATGCCGTGAGCAGGCCACGTGCATCGCCGAAATGGTGAGCGGGCGCGCCGTGCGAAACACCGGCCCGGCGCGCGCACTCTCTCAGAGAGAAGGCCTCGACGCCTCGTTCCAGCAGCAGCGCTTCGGCTGCACTCAGAAGGGCCTCCCGCAGCGTGCCATGGTGGTACTCGCCTTGTCGCCTTGCGTCGCCTCTGCGCGTCTTGGCCTGATCCTTGACCTGACTCGACGCGACCTTCTGCTCCGGGTGCATTGGGCAAGTATAGGTTGACGCTGTCTAGATACACCCCTACAGTCTGTATCTAGACAGTGACTAGACACCTGGTGAGCAACCCCTTGCGGCATGCGCGGGGCTGGCGACACCACCAACCGGAGCCAACCATGTGGGACACGATCGTTCTCGGCTCGGGCATCGCCGGTCTCACGGCGGCCGCTGCGCTGGCACACCGCGGGCAGCGCGTGCTGGTGCTCGAACAGCACCTGACGCCCGGCGGGCAGACGCAGACCTTCCAGCGCCAGGGCTGGACCTTTGCCACTGGCGTGCACTACATCGGGGGTGTCGGGCCGTTTCCAGGACCCGACGGCCAGTTCGGCCGCCTGCTGGCCTGGTTGAGCAATGACCAGTTGGCCTTCGCGCCTTGCGGCAACCCCTACGACATCGTGCGCCTGCCTGGCCTGGAGTTCGGCATCGAGCACCCGGAAGCGGCATACCGGCAGCGTCTGCTCGAGCGCTTCCCGCACCAGCGGATCGCCATCGATCGCTGGTTCGGGCAGATGGCGCAGGCCCGGCGTGCGGCAATGTCGCTGTTTGCCATGCGCGGCATGCCCGCGCCCCTGGCTTGGGGCCTGAAGCTGTGGCGCGGTGCCGAGGTCGAAGCGATGTCGCGCCGCACGCTGGCTGAGGCCTTGGCCGAAGTGCCCGATCCCCAACTGCGCGCCATCCTCGGCGCACGTTGGGGGGACTACGGTGCGCCGCCGGAGCATGCACCCTTGCTGGAACATGCGCTGGTGACCGGTTCCTACAACGCCGGCGCCTGGTTTCCTGTCGGCGGGCCGTCGCGCTTCGCACAAACGCTGCTCTCGGTGGTGCAGGGCGCCGGCGGCGCGGTCGAACTCGGTGCTTCAGCTGAGCGCATCGTCGTCGAGGGCGGCCGCGTGGCCGGCGTCGACTTCTCGCAGCACGGTCAACCCCACAGCGTCCGTGCGCCGCGAGTGATCTCGGCCATCGGTGCTCCCAACACCGCCGCCTGCCTGGCTGAGTCCGCTGCGCGGGAGTGGCAGGCCGAACTGCTCGGCTTCAAGCCGGGACTCGCCTACCTGTCGCTCTACCTCGGGTTCGAGGGCGACATCGAAGCCGCGGGGGCGAGCGCGGCCAATGTGTGGATCTACGAGAGCCTGGACATCGGCAGCGCCTGGCGGCAGCCCGCGGACGAGGACGCGCCTGGGTTGTTCGTGTCCTTCCCGTCGCTGAAAGACCCACGCAGCGGCGACAAGCCCACCGCTGAGGTGCTGGCGCTGTGCGAAGCGGCGCCCTTCGAGGGTTGGCTGGGTCGACCGGCAGGCGAGCGCCCCGAGGACTATCTCGCCTTCAAGGCCTGGGTCGAGGCGCGGCTGCTGGCACAGTTCGAGCGCCACTTTCCGGCCCTGGCGCCGATGATCCGCTTCCATGAGCTCGCCACACCGCTGACGCAACAGCACTACGTGAGGGCTCCTCAGGGCGCGATGTACGGCATCGTGATGGACGCCGGGCGCCTGGCTTCCGGCGCACTGAACGTGCGCACGCCGGTGAACGGCCTGCTGCTCGCAGGACAAGATGTCTCGGGCGCCGGCGTACAGGCTGCAGCCATGAGCGGCTTGATGGCGGCCGCGGTCCTTGAACCTGCATTGCTGCGGCAACTGATGGGCTGAGCCGCTCGGATCAGCACGCCCCGCTGAGGCGGACCCGGCTTCGGGTCAAAGATGCCGGCCACCTCGTCGGGCAGGCCGAGTGGCGGCCTCTTGACCGAGAGATCGGGCCACCCGACTTCGGCCAAGGGTTCAGTCCCACCGAGCACGACATGAGGTCTCGATCGGCTGAGCTGCCTCTGTCCGGAACGGCAGTTGAATGGCTTGGCCCGCCACTGGCGGTGACGGCCAGGATCTGGCGCCCGTGGATGGCAGGTCCGGGGCAAGTTGGTTGTTGAGTCCGACTCGCCGAACCGCCGACGCTCGGTGCCGAATCGGCTTGCGCTGCATTTCTCTGGTGATAGACTTGTGGTTATCAATTGGGAGTCATCCGCATGTACGCTGCAGTGGTCGAGCCGGGCAAGATCGCGCAGGTTCTGGGCCTTCGTCGAAGGGTCACCTCGGTCGAACAGCTCGAGAAACAGGTGGAGGCCGGGTTGCCCAAGGCCTCACTCGGCGCCGTGGCGCGCTACGTCTACGGCAACTCGCCCGATGCGGTGGCCCTGATGCAGCGAGTCATTCCTTCGGCCACGTTCCACCGCCGGGGCGAAGAGCTGAAGCCGCAGGAGGGCGAACGGGTCGAACGCCTCGCGCGGGTGATCGCTACCGCAGAGTATGTGTGGAACAGCGCCGATGACGCGCGCGTGTTCCTGTCCAGCCCCCATGCCATGCTCGGCGGCAAGCGGCCGATCGAGGTGGCCCTGACGGAACTGGGAGCACGCCGGGTCGAAAACCTGCTCTGGTCGTTGTTCCATGGCGTTGCCGCCTAAGTCTCGAGCCAGGGCAACGACCACCCGGCAAGCAAAATCGCAAGCTTGGCAGGCTTGGCGCATCGCCGACGGGCGGTTCGACGTGTTCAGCCCGGTGGGCGCCTCGCTGGTGGGTGGCCGCTGGAACTCACCTGGCCTCGGAGTCGTCTATGCCAGCCGGTCCTACGCGGGCGCCATGCTGGAGTGCCTGGCCCATGCGGGAATCGGGCGCGTGCCCAAGACGCACGTGGCGATCGAGATCGCCATCGCGGCTGCCGTGAGCGTCGAGCAACATGGTGAGAGCAGCCTGCCTGCCGGTTGGGATCATGCGGACCTGCACGTGGCCCGCGCCTTCGGCGATGCTTGGATACGTGAGCGGCGAACGGCCGTGCTGGTGGTTCCTTCGGTCGTTGCGCGCCGGGAGGTGAACGTGCTTCTGAATCCGCGACACGCCGACTTCAAGAGGATCGTTGCCGGAAACCCTGAACCCGTGATCTGGGACGCGCGGCTGTTTGGGCGGCACTGACCGCCAGTTCGCACGCAGCAAGGCAAAGCGGCTGACGAAGCGCGCACGCTGCAGCTGCAGGCGGCGGCCACCGTTCACCGGATCGCCTTTGGCCCAGCGAGCGCTTTACGGCCACGAATCCTGATGGCCCGATACCCGATCTGGCTAGGAACGTTGAGCTGACAGGCCCGAGGACCGGCCCTTCAGCCTGTGCCCACCCGAACGGCTGCTCTCCGAGTCGACCTTGGAATGGCGGTCCCGGCCATGAGCCGGCATTCGGGACCGTCGGGCGAGTACCCGGTCAAGACTGATCCCAGACATCCGCGCTTTACGGACCGAACGGCGGCGTCGACGGTCAGCGGTCATTCAACGACAGCGACGACCGACGTCCGCTGCACTGCCACCAGCGGCCACTCGATTGCCTCCGGGCCAAGTTCAGGCCAGAACGACCGCTGACGCAGCTGGCGACCGGCGGCGCTCGACCCGGAGCCAATCGCCGAACCATCGAACTCGACGTTGAGAGGCAGCCGGTCGGGCCCGCAGTCGCACCGCGTCCTCCGTCAGCTTGGCATGGATGCCAGCGTCGGTTTCGCGACGGCATAGGCACGCGCCGATGCGGTGGATGCAGCGGTGCGGGGTGCCAAACGAAATCCAGAACTCACCCCCCTCCGCGCTGCGGGCAGCCCCTCGGGTTGCGTGCGGCCGATGGCTTGAGTGCACCTTGCCGCTCCGAGATCCACACATCGCGACGCGTCGACGGCACTTCACGCGGCGCAGATTGCACTCGTCGCATGGAGCTCGACTGGGTGAATGCCAGTCGGCACAGTGGGTACCTGTCGCTTAACAACCCACAGGAGGGCTCCATGCCTCACCACAGCCTCGGCACGGCGCGAACACAAGAACCTTTTCTGCTGCAGGCCCCTGGAGGACCGAGCGCGCAGCGTCTGCGCCGCTGGGCCTCCAGGTGGGCTGCGATGCCGCTGCTCTGTGCCGCAGCGCTAGTCGGCATGCCGGCCAGCGTGATCGCGCAGGTGGGCCTGACGCAGTGGAAGTCACCCACGCTGGCTCAACCGGCGACGCTGGTGTATCCCACCGACACCGTGTCGCGCTCGACGACGTTCGGCCCGTTCACGCTGGAAGTTGCTGCCGACGCACCGGTCACGCCGGGGCGCCATCGCCTGGTCGTGCTCTCGCACGGCACGGCCGGCAGTCCGCTGCCCGACCACGCGTTGGCAGCCCAGCTGGCGCGCGCAGGCTTTGTCGTCGCGCAGGTGCTTCACGACGGGGACAACCACCTCGACCAGCGGCTCGCCGGTCCCGAGACGTTCCGGCTGAGGCCTGTGGAGGCCGTGCGCCTGATGGACGCCCTCGCCGCCGACCCGGCCTGGAGTGCCCGCCTGGACCTGAGCCGCGTGGGCGTGCACGGCATGTCGGCTGGCGGCGTCACGGCGCTGTCGCTGGCGGGCGCGCAGTGGCGCACGCTCAACCTCGTCCACCACTGCCTGGCGCACCCGCAGGATGACGAGGCCTTCTGCTTCCAGGGCGCCAGGACCCCCGAGAAGCGGGCCGAGCGTCAGGCGCGCTTCAATCGGGCAGGCTTCTGGCCTGAGTTTGTCCTGCCGGCCGACATCAAGACCTGGCACGGGGGTCGGGACCCTGCGGGCGATCAGCCAGACCCGCGCCTTGACGCGCGAATCGCCTCGGTCACTGCCGCGGTACCCGTGGCTGCGATCTTCAGCGCCGAGAGCCTGAAGCGCATCGGCGTGCCGGTCGGCCTCGTCTCCGCAAGGCTGGACACGGTGCTGGTGCCACGCTTTCACAGCGACCATGTGCTGGCCCACTGCAAGCGCTGCGAGCTGCTAGCAGACCTTCCTGCCGGGCACTTCGACGTCCTGTGGCCGTGGCCCGGCGAGGTGGCGAAGGCCGTCGCCGCGCAGCAGTGGCGCGGCGGGGAGCCGACCCCGGGCTTCGACGCCGCACTGCGCGAAGCAGCCCACCAGCGCATCGTGGCCTTCCACCTGCGGCATCTCGGGCCTTGAAGCGATGCTGCACCTGCTCAGGCTGCTGGCGCGGACAGAGACTTGACCCGCAGACTTTGCCGATCTTGAAACCCGAGTGGGCTCTGAGCGAGGGTGTGGCGTTGGCTGGCGTCCGACTCGACCCCGAACAGACATCCGCTGTCCTGATCTTGCTGCCGTGACGCCGCCGCTGAGGCTGTGGCAGGCGCTGAGCTTCGGCATTGGCGGCGTGAGCCCATCAATGAGGGCGCTCTGGTCACTGACAACCTGCCCCAACTCTGTCGGGGTGGAGCAGGATCATCGACAAGGCCTGGTCTCAGCCGGATGCGGCAGGTGTTTCGCCGCGGCGGGCCAGCAGTTCGGGCATCCCGCGCAGGTTGTCGTTGATCTGGTTGCGCAGGATCTGGACCGGCAGATGTTCGTCTGGGGTCGGCTGGTATTGCGGCCAGATGTCGGGGTGTTGCCGCACGAGCTCGCCGCCGACCACCTGCGCCAGGTGCATGACCGCCTTGGCGGCCACAACGTCGCGGCTGCCGCCGACGCCCGCGTGCAGGAAGGTCGCCAGCAGGAAGAGGCCGTTGCCGCTGCGATTGGCGGCGGACTCGATGGCCAGTTCGAGCGCCCGCGCGGCGTCGCTCTGCGTCGCTCCCGGAACGGCCAGCAGTTGGGCCAGGGCGGCTTGGCCGTGCGCGCTGCCTCCCTGCACGGCCTGGTCCAGCCAGGGCCGTGCCGCCAAAGGGTCTGGCGCCACACCCGGGCGCCCGAACGCCAGCGCATGGCCCAGCTCCGCAGCCGCCGCGGCATCCCCTTGCTCGGCGGCGCGCTGCAGCCAGGCCATCCCTTGCGCCACCCGCTGCGGGTCGGTCGGGTCGGTCGGGTCCATCAACTGTTGAGCAAGCTGCCGCTGGGCCGCCGCCTCGCCAGACTCGGCCCGGCCCGGCAGCGCCGCCAGCTCGTCCCGCTTGGTGCGCAGGTCTGCCAGCAGCGACTCCTGCCCCCGCACACCGCTGGCCTGCGCCTGCAGCAGCCACTTCTCGGCCTCGTCCAGCGCTGGGTTGAGCCCCTTCATCAGCTGGCGCGCCAGGCTGACCTGCGCCGCGGGGTCGCCCCACCGGGCGGCGAGCCGCAACCAGTGATCGGCGTCGTCCTGGGCGCCGGCGATGGACTTGCCGAACGCGACTTCGAGCGACAGCCGATACGCGGCCGCGGCGTGGCCGTTGTTGGCAATGCGGATCAGCACCAGCGCCGCCTGCTTGCGCAGGCGCGGGTTGGTGATGTCGCGGAGCGCGTCCTGCAGCAGCGTCTCCTGAAGCGCGATCTCGGTGTCGACCGCTGCCAGCAGGTCTGCAGCCGCTTGCAGGACCTCGTGCTGGCGTGCCTGCTCCTGCTGCAGCGACGGCGTCAGGCGTTGCAGCGCCAGGCCGTAGCCCTTCGGATCCTCGTCGGCATCGGCACCGCCGAGCTGCATCAGCGCCGCGCCCAGGCTGTGGTTGCGCGGGCCGCCTTGGCCCTTGCCCAGCAGCAGTCCCCAGCCCTGCAGGGCCTGGTCGTCGCGGCCGGCGGCCACGCGGCGGTACTCCGCCCGTGCGAGTGCTAAGTCCCGGCGATGCCAGGCATCCACAGCCCGCAAGCACTGGCTGGGGCTGTCCAGCCCCAGCGCGACGCCGTTGGCCAGAAACACATCGCCCGACTGCGGGTCGAACAGGTTCAGCCCCTGGTCATTGGCCTGCACCACGGCGTGCGCATAGGCGGCGTCGCGCTCGGCGCTGTCGTACAGGCCGATGTTGAGCCAGCCCTCCGGCGCGTCTCGATTCGGGTCTGGCGGCAGGTTGTCGTAGACGTCGTCCTCGTCGCCCTGGCTCGGGAACCGGGCGTCCAGCGCATGCGCAAAGGCCAACAGCCTCGGGTCGTGCGTGGTGGGTGGCGCGGCCGCCTGGGCCTGCTCCAACTGCGATTGAGCCATGTCGCGGTCGGCGGGCCAGGGCTGCAGGATGTCTTGCGGCCACACGGCAAGGACGTAGCTCATGCGGGGGCTTTCCGGAAGCGGCTCTTCCAGCAGAAGATGATTTTGATGCATGCCAAGAGAACGGCGCCGGCCCTGCGGGGCGCAGACTCGTGACAAGCGGCCGCGAACGACAACGTCAAGCTTTCCTGCTGCACTCTGAAGCCCAGCCTTTTGGCGTCCCGCGACACGTGAACGTCGCATTCGGCTTCTTGCGCGGAAGTGACTGCACGTGGGCACGAGGGAAGTGCCGACCATCGATGGAAACCGGTGATCGGCTGGCGGTTCTTTCGGGCACGACCTCGACGAGACAAGATGCCAGGAAGCTGCCTGTCGTCACCGTCAGCCGCTGGCCGGGACTACCACCTCGCTCGTACGCCGGGTAGCTGCCATTGAAGAAAACGGCCGCACCTACACGAAGGTCGGCGCGGTCCGCTGTTGACGATTTCAGATCTCCGTCTGCTCGGAGATCTCGAGGGCGTCATCGACCTCGATGCCGACCTGGTCGACGTGGCAGACGTCGCGTACCGTCAGCGCGACCAGGTCGCAGCCCCGCAGCTTGCTGTCGATGCCCAGGTTCAGCAATGCCAGTTCGCGCACCCGGCCCTCCATCTGCAGGCGTACTCTCAGGGCCCAGATGTCCTTGAGCTTGAACGGTGCCTTCTGACCGACGAGCTTGCCCTTGTTCCAAGGCTCGCGGTGGATACGGGTTTCGGTAGCGGTGTCCACGATGGACCTCCTGGATTGGCGGCTCGGCGCCACCGCCTTGGCGCCGGCGTCAGGTCATGGCGCCGGATGTCCATCTTTGACACTTCTTGATAGACTGGGAAGACTTGATCTTGGAGGCTACGTCGTGGGTATGAACGTCAACCTGACCCCGCAGCTCGAGGAACTGGTCCGCGCCAAGGTGGCGTCGGGCATGTACACGTCGGCCAGCGAGGTCGTTCGCGAAGCGCTGCGCCTGATGGACGAGCAGGACCGACTGCGCGCGGCCAAGCTCGAACAGCTTCGGGATGATGTCCGCGAGGGCATTGCCAGCGGGGTGTCACAACCCTGGAGCGCGTCCAAGGCCAAGTCCGAAGCCCGCGCGCGGCGAGCGCGCAAGGCAGCCTAGCTGAGCCGCGGTGGCAACGGTCGTTCGGCGCCCGCTGGCGGCGCTCGACATCCTGGATGTCTGGGACCATATCGCCGACGACAACATGGCGGCCGCTGATCGCTGGGTCGACGAGCTCGACACTGCGTTCGGACGGCTCGCGACGCAGCCGTTGATGGGCCGGGCGCGGCACGAGCTTGCGCCGGACCTCAGGAGCTTTCCGTTCCGGCGCTACGTCATCTTCTACCTGCCTCTACCGGACGGTATTGACGTGGTGCGGGTGCTGCATAGTGCCAGGGACGTCGATGGCGACCTGCTCGCCGGCGGCGGGTGAGGTCAAGCGAGCCGCGGAGGCGCGGGCTTTGCCGTCGTTCAAGTGCCGAGTCCATCAGCCGACATTCACTTCCGCCAGGTTCAGGGTGAGCTGAAACTGATGGCGGCCAACCCATCAGGGCATACCATTGAGAGGAGCATCGCGCAGTTGGGACAGCAGCCGCGGCCCAGGGCGACGGAGCGTTCAGAGCTCCCCTGCCGCCGGCCTCGGGTCACGGTCACAGGCCGCGCAGGAACTCGATCAGCAACGCGTTGACCTCGGCCGCGCGCTCGCGCTGCACCCAGTGCCCCGCGCCGGCCAGGACATGGCTGCCGCGCAGGCCGGGCAGACTGCGGTCGAAGCGGGCCACGGCGGCGGCAGAGGCCGGCATCCGCATCACGTCGTCGCGGTCGCCGGCGATGAACAGCGACGGCTGGCGGATGGGCGCACCGCGCCACGGCGCCAGCAGTTCCGGCCCCGAGCGAAGGGCGCGGTACCAGTTCAGCCCGCCGCGGAAGCCGGTGCGCCGGAACTCGGTCGTAGCGTAGGCCAGATCATCGGTATCGACCCAGGCCGGCAGGACGGCCAGATCCTCGGTGTTGTGCAGGAAGCCCCTGCCGGGCTCGAGCACCGTGGCCACGCCGCCCCTGCCATCGCCCGACAGGCTGTAGGTGATGCGGCGCAGGCTGGCCGCGACGTCGGCCTCGAACTCCGCCTCGGCCACACCGGGCTTCTGGAAATACTGCATGTAGAAGGTCGTGATGCCCTGGCTCTCGAGCGCCGTGAGCAGATCCACCAGCCCGGGCGGCGAATACGGCACGCTCAGCCCGGCCACGGCGCGAAAGACATCCGGGCGCAGCAGCGCTGCGTGCCAGGCCGCGGGCGCGCCCCAGTCGTGGCCGACCGCGACGGCTTGCTGCTCGCCCAGCGCCTGCACCAGCGCCACCAGGTCGCCCACGTGGTGCAGCATCGTGTATTGCGCGGGGTCGGGTGGCGCATCGGTGCCGCCGTAGCCGCGCATATCGGGCGCCGCGGCCCGGAAGCCCGCCGCCGCCAGCGCTGCCATCTGCGCGCGCCACGAGCACCAGAGTTCGGGGAAGCCATGGCACAGCAGCACCAGGGGCCCGCGGCCTTGCGTGGCCACGCGCATGCGCAGCGCGCCGGCCTGCAGCGTCTGAACCTCGGGGCCAGCGATCACGACGGCATCGCCAGCAAGGCCGGCAAACGTGCAGCGGCCTCGCCGGCCTTCACGCCCGTCTCGCGCAGCAGCGACATGCGCGTGCTGTCGTCGGGTGAGACGCCTCGTGCCATCACGGCCTGGCCGTTCAGGCGGCACTTCATCAGCCAGGCGTTCAGCGCCGGGTGCTGGCGCCAGCGCGCCGCGTTGGCCAGCGAGGCGGCCCACATGCGGATCCAGTCCCGCGGCACCTCGGGGCTGGGCACGACGGCGCACATCGCGTTGCGCGCGGCGTCATCCTCGACATGGCTCTCGACGAAGGCGATCACCGCCGCGCTGAACAGGGGCTGGCAAAAGCGCACCATGAACAGGTTGATGCGTGCGCCATCGAACACCGGCAGCCCCGGCAGCGGCTGGATCGCGCTGGCGCTGCAGTCGACGTACAGCGTGTCGGGGTTCGCCGGCAAGTCCCCCTTGTCGAGCACGATGCGCGTGGGCTCGATGGCCTGCAGACGGCCCAGGCGCACCACGTCGGCAATGCCGCGCAGCAAGTCGAGTTCGTCGCGCGAGACCGTGCAGCAGCGGTAGGTCGTGGGCTCGACCTTGGGATCCAGCCGCAACAGCGCACCCTTGGCCTCGAGTCGCGCGAACAGGTCTGCAGGCGACTCCGCATCGACGATCGCGCCGAACTGATCCAGCGAATAGCCCATGTTGCGCTCGAAGTTTTCCAGGCCCGGCTGGAAGTTCGCACGGTCCAGGAACCAGGCGTCGCGCGGCATGATCCAGCGGATGCGCGAGGGCTCGACACCGTGAGCCAGCAGCCACAGGCAGGCGTCGATGCCGGTCTTTCCCGACCCGACGACGGTGTAGTGGGCATAGGGCCGGCCCAGCGTGGGCAGCTCGTTGATCGGGATGCAGTCCACGCCGGGCGCCACCGTGTAGCGCGGCGCGTGGGTCGCAGGCACCTCGGTGCGCGCATGTGTGCCGTCGACCACCTTGCGTCGCACTTGTACCGTCCGCACCTCCCCACTCACCACCGATGCGAGCCGGTGCGTGCCGTCAGGGCCTGCCTGGTAGTCGGTCATCGGCAGCCAGCGCACGCGGCCCGACGGCAGGAAGCGCTGCTGCATCACCAAATCGAAGTGCGCCAGCACCTCTGCGCCTGAGGCCATGCTGTACAGGCCGGCGTTCGGGCCGACCTTGTCCTTCTCGCCGCTGGCCAACTCGCGCGAGGCCACGCCGTACCACGCCGAGGGCTGGTGCACACGCACCCAAGGGTAGGCGTGGTTCCAGTGACCACCGGGACGGTGCAGGCGGTCCACCATCAGCACCGTGGCGTCGGGCTGTTCGTCCAGCAATGTGTCGACGAAGGCCATCGCCGTGGCGCCCGTGCCGATAACGAGGTAGTCGGTTTCGAGCTGCGTGCTGTTCATGGTTTGATCGGCGCCTGGCGCGCTGGGCGGTGAAGCGGACATGTTTCCACGCCTGGCGAGGCCCGGCTATCCGGGTGAACGACATCCACAGGGCGCCCTGCGCAGAGCGATGCGCGAGACGCCCGCGCGAGCAACCGTGTTGGGGCAGCCCGTCTTCGCAGTTGGTAGTCCGGTACGAGTCGGGTGGTGAGGTCAGCGCCTGGAAGACCAGCCGTTCAACTCTAGGCCGATCGGCTGGCCGCTTCCGGCGTCGACCTTGAAATGGTAGTCCCGGCCAGTTGCGGACACACGATGAATCGATGGGCAGGCGAAGTTCCGTGGTGGCAAAGGGCTGTCCGGGTGCAGCGCGGCGTGCGGATGAAGCGGCCTCCGCTTCGCTCCGGCTGCCCTGCGGTGCTCGGGTCCATGGCCCGGCGCATAACTCGCTTCGCTCACTGCGTTCGCTACGCTCAAACAAGATGCGCCAGAAGTGTTGACGAGGCTCGCTGCGCTCGCGGGCCATGAACCCTGCGCTCCTCGGCGCTTCAGGCGCACGCCGCACCGCGCCCGGACAGCCCTTTGCAACTTGCATCGGTGGTTCTCGACGAGCACCGTCTGCCACGGCGCGCTGATATCGACGCACAGCGAACGGGCGCGAACGACGGCAGCGGGTCGGCAGTGACCTGTCAAGCCGAGGAGGAGCAGTCGTTCGATCGGGTCCAGACGAAGGTTTGCGCCGTTCGAAGAGCAAAGGCCTCAGCAATGGCATGAACGGCGTACGTTTGCACTGCCCCATGGTGCAGCCCGATACCGTGTGGAGAGTGCGTTGAGGCACGAGCCAATTGGGAGGTCAGGGCCTCTCCCGCCGAGCGCGCTGGGACAGGCCCCTGCGGCGTCATGCATGGGCGGCCTGACCGGAAGTCCATCCATCGTTGCGATCGTCGCCGACTACTTCTGGCGAGGGGCCAGAGAAGGTCGCGACCCGCTCGTCACCATCACCGCCAGATGCCCGGTTTCGGCATCGATGCGTCGGACCGCGCCAATCGGCAGCGATGTCGGGTGACAACGCGTCTCGCCCGGATCCACCACACCCAGGTCATCCGGCCAGGTTGTCCAGCCAGGTGGTGACGCCGATAGACTGTGGGCACGAATCGCCCATGGACCGGCCCAGCGATGACCCCCAGGATCTTCTGCAGCACGGCGACACCGGCCACCCCTGGCTTGCCTGTGCCAGCCTCGCATCGAGCCCGAGGCGGTCTTCGGCTTCCGGGCCACACCGCGCACCAGGGCCAGCCTGGACGATCTGTTCGGCGTACTGGACGGGGTGGCCCCGGGTTCGAGGTCATGCAGTCGCACCTTCCCGGCTGGAAGTTCGTTGCGCCGCAGACCGTGGCCGACGGTGGTCTCCACGCGCCGACGTCCTGGACAGCCCACTGCAGGCGCTGCTGCACTTCCTCGTCGAACTGCGCTCGTGCCCTGGCGCGACCGACGTCGTGGCAGGCGACATCGTCACCACCGGCACATGGACGGTCGCCCGGCCGGTGCGCCCCGGCGCGACGTGGACGGCCTGCCTCGATTCCGCCTTGCCGCCCCTTGAGGTCGCCCTCGCGTGACAGTGGTCGCCGCCCGATCGTCCGCGTTATCGACCCGTGCCTGAAGAGAGTCCGCGCCGTGTCGGAGAACTGGTACGAGCGCAACGTCCTGCCCTACCTCATCGACCTGGCGTGCAGCACCCGGCCGACCCGCAGGCAGCGACTCAAGGTCATCCCGCTGGCCCAGGGCCGGGTGCTCGAGGTCGGCATCGGCACCGGCCTGAACCTGCCCTTCTACGACAGGGCGCGCGTGCGATCGATCGTGGGCGTGGACCCGGCCCTGCGCATGCACCGGCTCGCGTTGCGGCGCATCCGGGAATCCGGGCTGTCGGTGGAACTGATCGGCCTGTCGGCCGAGACGCTCGTAGCCGAGGACGCCAGCTTCGACACCGTGGTCAGCACCTACACGCTGTGCACGATCCCCGACCCATTGAGCGCATTGCGGGAAATGCGTCGCGTGCTGGTACCCGGCGGCAAGCTGCTGTTTTCCGAGCACGGCCGGGCGCCGGACCCGGATGTTCGTGTCTGGCAAAGGCGGCTGCAGCCCTGGTGGGGTCGCGTCTCTGGCGGTTGCATGCTGGACCGCGACATCCCGGCGTTGCTGGCGGAGGCTGGATTCAAAGCCGAAGTGCAGCAACGCTACATCCCCGGGCCCAGGTTCGTCTCGTACCACTACTGGGGCGAGGCCGTCGCTGCCTGATCCCGCGGCCTGAACCTGCCCCACCCGCACGCATTCAGCTACGCTGTCGTTCATGCTCGGTGGGTGTGGCCATGGCTAGAACCGTGTTGCGGCTCGAGATCCGCGGGCAGGTCCAGGGTGTTGGCTACCGGTGGGCCATGGTGGAGCAGGCCCGTCGGTTGGGCCTGTGCGGCTGGGTCCGAAACCGCAGCGATGGATCGGTCGAGGCCATGCTGGCCGGCGCGCCGGATGCCGTCGACCAGATGGTCGCGTGGGCACGGCAGGGCCCGAGGTCGGCCGTGGTGAGTGCGGTCGACGTCTTCGCCGGCGAGGGAAGCTTCGACGCCTTCGAACAGCGGCCTTCGGTGTAGACGGATGTCCGGTCACACCGGCCACGCCGACGGCACCTGCGCTGGCGCTCCGATGGGCGCCATCGGTGCACGGGTTGCAGCGCTTGCGCCGCGAGTTGCCCTTTCCATGCCATCGCCATGCGAACGCAGGCGGCGGTGGGATGATCGGCCATGGCGTTGACACCCGACGAGCTGGACCGAATCGCCGCGCGTACGCTCGCGCACTACGACGAGCAGGCCCTGTCGTATTGGAACGGCACGCGCGATCACGACGTCAGCCAGAACGTCGACGCGCTGCTGCGGCACATCGAGGCACGGCCGCCTTTCGAGTTGCTGGATTTCGGATGCGGCCCCGGGCGCGACCTCAAGACGTTCAAGGCGCTCGGGCACCACGTCACCGGCCTTGAGGGGTCACCGAATCTGGCCGCGTTGGCGCGAACGAACAGCGGATGCATGGTCCTGGAGCAGAGTTTCCTGGCCCTGGACCTGCCGCGGGGACGCTACGACGGCGTCTTCGCCAATGCGGTGCTGTTCCACGTGCCCAGCCAGGTGTTGCCACGGGTACTCGGTGAACTTCACGAGACCCTGAAGCCTGGCGGCGTGCTCTTCTGCTCGAACCCGCGAGGTCAAGGGCAGGAGGGCTGGAGCGGTGACCGGTACGGTGCGTTTCACGACTGGGAGGCCTGGCTCGGGCATGTGACGGCGGCGGGATTCAGCCAACTGGCCCACTTCTATCGTCCGACGGGCTTGCCGCTCGAACAGCAGCCCTGGCTTGCGAGCGTGTGGCGCAAGCCTGTGCCCTGACGACTGCGCGTTCCGGTGCCGCGACCTTCGCGGTTCGTCGTCGCGCCGCGAGCTTGGCCGTCGTGCGGAAAGGGTCCTGCGGGCAAGGCGCCGGGCGCACCAGGCAGGAACAGCACCACCCGGCCGTCCGCCCCCCGTTCCTCCTCGACGGCCAGAACCTGATCGTCGTCGAAGCTGACCCGCACCGTCTTCGAGCCGCTCTTCACTCGTTCGACGCCGGGCGCTGAGCGGCCCGGCTGCGTCGGGCGCCAGGATCGGCGCACCGGCATCGGGTGGGACGCACACGGTGGTCCAAGGCCGCTCGCTGCCGCAGCCCCAGCCGCGCCATCGACGCACACAGGCACAGGCTTTGCGCCTTCGTCCCGCGGCCTAGAATCCGCCTCCCCGCGCCGTGCGGGCACACCTCAACCCTGGAGTACCCCCCATGTCCCGCCTGCTTGCCACCCTTGCCGCGCTGTGTCTGGCGCCCACCCTGGCCCTGGCCCAGATGGCCAGCGCGCCCTTCGAGGGGCGGCTGAAGAAGATCCAGGAAACGAAGACCATCGCCGTGGCCTACCGCACCGACGCACTGCCCTTCTCCTTCGAGGACGCCGAGAAGAAGCCCGCCGGCTATATGGTGGACCTGTGCCGCAGCGTCATCGGCGTCATCGAGCGCCAGGTCGGCGTGGCGCCGCTGCAGGTGAACTGGGTGCCCGTGACGACGCAGACGCGCTTCAGCGCCATCGCCAGCGGCCGGGCCGACATGGAATGCGGCGCCACCTCGGTGACGCTGTCGCGCATGAAGGAAGTGGCCTTCTCCTCGCTGACCTTCGTCGACGGCACCGGCCTGCTGGTGCGCCGGAGCACGGCCGGCAATTCACTGATGGACCTGGCCGGCAAGAAGATCGGCGTCATCACCGGCACCAGCAACGAACGCGCGCTGGCCGAAGCCATGAAATCCAAGATGGTCACCGCCACCATGGTGCCCGTGAGCTCGCGCGAGGACGGGTTGGCTCAACTGGAGGCCGGCACCATCGACGCCTTCGCCAATGACCGCGTGCTGCTCGTCGGCCTGGCCGCCAAGGCCAAGGACCCGAAGGCGCTGGCGCTGCTGGGCGACCCGCTGTCGTACGAACCCTATGCCATCGTGCTGCCGCGCGGCGACTGGGCGTTGCAGCAGGCGGTGAACGGCGCGCTGGCGCAGATCTACCGCAGCAGCGCGCTGCCCGACATCTACAACCGCTGGTTCGGCGCCCTGGGCCGCCCGAGCCCGGTGCTGGAAGTGATGTTTGCGCTGGGGCGGTTGCCGGAGTGAATGCGCACCGCGGGGCGGCAGCCCCGCGGTGATCAGGCAGTCGCGGGCCGATACCCCCGCGATGATCAGGCGGCCGCGCGGTACCCGCGCGGTATGGCCGCCAGCAGCCGCTTCGTATAGTCCTCGCGCGGCGCGGCCAGGATCTGCGCCGCGCTGGCCTGCTCGACCACCACGCCGTCCTTCATCACCAGCACCTCGTCGCTGATGAAGCGCACCACCGCCAGGTCGTGGCTGATGAAGACGTACGCGAGGCCGAATTCGTCTTGCAGGTCCTTCAAGAGGTTCAGCACCTGCGCCTGCACCGACACGTCCAGCGCGCTCACCGCCTCGTCGAGCACCAGCACCTCGGGGTTCAGCGTCAGGCAGCGCGCGATGGCCACGCGCTGGCGCTGGCCGCCGCTGAATTCGTGCGGGTATTTGCCGAAGGCGCGGCCGTCCAGGCCCACCTTCTCCAGCAGGCTGCGCGCACGCTGTTCGCGGTCGGCCGTGTCGGTGCCGATGCCATGGATGACCATCGGTTCCAGCAGCGTCTGGCCGATGGTGAAGCGCGGGTTCAGGCTGGCATACGGGTTCTGGAACACGATCTGGATGCGCCGGCGCATCAGCTGGCGTTCCCGGTCGCCGAGTTTGAGCAGGTTCTGGCCGTCGAAGATGACCTCGCCGCCGGTGGGTTCGTGCAGGCGCAGCAGCGTGAGGCCCATCGTCGTCTTGCCCGACCCCGACTCGCCCACCACGCCCAGCGTGTGGCCCTTGCGCAGTTGGAAGTTGACACCCTGCACGGCCTTGAACTCGCGTTTGCCGAACAAGCCCTGCTTGAGCCAGAAGCTCTTGGCCAGCGAGCGCACCTCCAGCACCACCGGCGCGGCCGGGTCCTTGGCCTGCGCGTCGCGCGCTTCGGCCTCGGCTTGTCCCGCGGCGCGGCGGCTGGCGGCGGCGATGTGGTCGTCGATCACCATCAGCCGCGCCGGGTTGCCTTCCAGGCTGGGCCGGCAGGCCAGCAGCGCGCGCGTGTAGTCGTCCTGCGGCGCCTCGAAGATGCGCGCCACCGGGCCCTGCTCGCGGATGATGCCGTTGCGCATCACCACCACCTGGTCGGCGATCTCGCCCACCAGGCCGAGGTCGTGGCTGATGAAGAGCACGCTCATGCGGTGCTGCGTCTTCAACTTGCCCAGCAGTTCCAGGATCTGGCGCTGGATGGTGACGTCCAGCGCCGTGGTCGGCTCGTCGGCGATCAGCAGCCGCGGCTCGCAGGCCAGGGCCATGGCGATCATCACCCGCTGTTGCTGGCCGCCCGACATCTCGTGCGGGTGGCTGGAAAGCCGCCGCCGCGGCTCGGGGATGCCGACCTCGCCCAGCAGTTCCTCGGCGCGTGTTGTCGCCTGGCTGCGCGACAGGCCCAGGTGCTTCATCAGCGGCTCGGTGAGCTGCTGGCCGACGCTGAACACCGGGTTCAGCGAGCTCATCGGGTCCTGGAAGACGCAGGCGATCTCCTTGCCGCGCAGCGCCTGCAGGTCGGCCAGGCTGGCCTGCAGCAGGTCGCGCCCCTGCCACAGCACGCGGCCGCTGCGCTCGGCGTTGTCGGGCAGCAGGTTCAGCACCGACATCGCGGTGACGCTCTTGCCCGAGCCCGATTCGCCCACCAGCGCCACGGTGGTGTTCTCGGGGATGTCGAAGCTGACGCCCTTGACGGCCTCGGCGCGCACGCCCTTGCCCATGCGGAAGGCGACGCGCAGGTCCTGGATCGACAGCAGCATGGCGCTACTCCAGGCCTCTGAGTTTGGGGTCGAGCGCGTCGCGCCAGGCGTCGGCCATGAGCGAGAACGCGGTCACGAAGACGGCCATGAAGAGCGTGGCCGCGACCAGCTGCCACCAGTGGCCCAGGATCAGTTCGCTCTGCGCCTCGGCCAGCATGGTGCCCCAGCTGACCTGGTCCACGCGCACGCCCAGGCCCAGGTAGGACAGGATCACCTCGGCCTTGATGAAGCCCACCGTCAGCAGGCTCATGCGCACCAGGATGACGTGGCTCACGTTGGGCAGGATGTGGCGGAACATGCGGCTGCCCACGCTGGCGCCGATGGCCTCGGCGCTGCGCACGTACTCTCGGCTGCGGTGCTTGATGAATTCGGCGCGCACCTGGCGGTACATGCCGGTCCAGCCGGTCAGCGCCAGGATGACCACCACGCTTTCCACGCCACGGCCGACGACGGCCGCGAAGGCGAAGATGAGCAGGATATTGGGGATGCTCTCGAAGACGTTGTAGACCCACTCCAGGAAATCGCTCACCTTGCCGCCGAAGAAGCCGCCGAAGGCGCCCAGGCCGGTGCCGATGAGGGTGGCGCACAAGGCCGCCGCCACGCCGACGAAGACCGAGATCTCGGTGCCCTTCACGGCCTTGGCCAGCACGTCGCGGCCCAGGCGGTCGCCGCCGAAGGGCAGCGTCTCGGCCTTCACGGTCTCGGTGGTGGCGAACTCCTTGGCGCGCTCGTCCCATTCCTTGTAGCGCGGCGCCAGCGGATCCACCTCCGACAGGTCCACGTTGGGGCCTGTGGGTACCTCGATGGCGGTGGTGGACTGCGGCACCGCCGGGCCCATGAAGGTGGGCGGTGCATTGGCCACGCCCACTTCGTTCTGCCACTGGCTGGCCACCAGGCCCAGCGCCGACAGCACGATGAGCACGATGAAGCCCAGCACGATGACCAGCGACACCAGGCCCACGCGGTCGGACTTGAAGCGGCGCCAGGCGGCGTGCCAGACGCCTTCGCTCTTCTGCAGCGCGTCGGCCAGCGCGCCATCGGCGGGAAGGACGGCGCTCACTTGAGCACCACCCGCGGGTCGGCGACCTTGTAGGCCAGGTCGGTGAGCAGGTTGATGAACATCGTCAGCACGGCCAGGTAGATGGTCACCGCCTGGATGACCGGGAAGTCGCTGCGGTTCACCGCCAGCAGCACCTCGCGGCCCAGGCCGGGGATGGAGAAGAAGACCTCGATCAGGAAGCTGCCGACGAAGATGCCCGGCAGCTGCAGCCCGATGTTGGTCAGGATCGGGATCATGGCGTTGCGCAGCACGTGGCGGAACAGCACCACGCCTTCGGTCATGCCCTTGGCGCGCGCGGTGCGCACGTAGTCCTGGCCCAGTTCATCGAGCAGGAAGCTGCGGTACAGCCGCGTCTGCGGCGCCAGGCCCACCATCACCGCCAGCAGCACCGGCAGCGGTGCGTAGGTGACTAGGTTCTTCCACACGCTGTCGCTCCAGCCTTGCACCGGAAACCAGCCGAGCTGGAAGCCGAAGACATACTGGCCGACGATCACATAGACCAGGAAGCTGATCGACAGCGCCACCGTCGTCACCACCATGATCGTGCGGTCGGTCAGGCTGCCGCGGCGGTAGGCCACCCACATGGCGATGGGCAGCGCCAGCAGCACGTCGAGGATCAGGATCGGCACCATCACCGTCAGCGTGGCCGGCAGCCGGGTGGCGAAGAGGTTGCTCACCGCCTCGTTGGTGGCCCAGCTCTTGCCCCAGTCGAAGGTGACGATCTGCTTGACGAAGACCCACAGCTGAACGAGCACCGGTTCGTCCAGGCCGAGCTGCTGGCGGATGGCGGCGATCTGCTCGGTGCTGGCATTCAGGCCGCCCAGCACCTCGGCCGGATCGCCGCCGAAATATTTGAACAGGAAGAACACCAGCAGTACCACGCCGGCCAGCGTGGGGATCATCTGCCAGAGGCGGCGTATCAGGTAGGCGGCCATTCGAGTCCCATCGTGGGTGAGCCAGGGCAGGGCGCGCGCCGCTCGTGGCGGGCCCGCCGAATTCGGGATGCGCGAGTGTAGGGGCGCGGCCCACAGCTCGCCGCCGGGGGTTTCCCGTCGCGCGGCCGGGGCTTCGCGCCAACCCCACCGGTGTTCGGGGCATCACCAGCCGGGCGCGGGCCGATGCTGGCCTAGACTCGATACCGGCATTTCCCCGTCGTTTCCATCGCTTCCCGTCGACTCACGGGCCACTTGCACGCGCCTGTCCATGCCCCCGCGTCCCGCCCTCACCGCCCTGACCCTGTTCGCCGCGCTGGTCGCATGGCTGCCCGCCGGCGCGGCCAGCACCGCGGCAGCGTCGTCGGCGCCGAATACCGCGGCGCCCGGCGCCCGCATCTTCAAGCTCGCGCTGGCGGGCAGCGAGAACGGCTTCGACCCGGCGCAGGTGAGCGACGTCACTTCCGCATCGCTCGTCGGCAGCCTGTTCGACGCGCCGCTGACCTACGATTTCCTGGCGCGGCCGATGAAGCTGAAACCGCGCACTGCCGAGGCGCTGCCCGAGGTCAACGCAGCCCACACCCACTTCGTGATCCGCCTGCGGCGCGGCATCCGCTTCCCCGACGACCCGGCATTCAAGGGCCAGCCGCGCGAGCTCACCGCGGCCGACTACGTCTATTCGATCAAACGCTACTACGACCCGGCGACGCGCAGCCCGACGCTGTTCCATTACCAGAACGCCGGCCTCATCGGACTGTCGGAGTTGCGCACCCGGGCCATCGAGACCCAGACCCCGTTCCCCTACGACCAGGAGGTCGAAGGCCTGCGCGTCGTCGACCGCTACACCTTCGAGATCCGCACCGCGCGCCCGGCGCCGCGCCTGCCCTACGTGCTGGCCACACCGGCGCTGGCCGGGGCGGTGGCGCGCGAGGTCGTCGAAGGCAACCCGGCGCGGGCGATGGAGCACCCGGTGGGCACCGGCCCGTACCGGCTGGCCAGTTGGAAACGCCGCTCGCTGATCGTGCTCGAGCGCAATCCGCTGCACGACGGTGTCTACGACGAGCAGCCGTCCGCCGGCGATGCCCAGGGTGCAGCCATCGCCGAGCGTTTCCGCGGCCGGGCGCTGCCGATGCTGGACCGGGTGGAAATTTCCATCATCGAGGAGTCGCAGCCGCGCTGGCTGGCCTTCCTGAACGCCGAGATCGACCTCGTGGCCGTGCCACCCGACTTCAATGCCCAGGTGGCGCCCGGTGGCCGCATCGCGCCCAATCTGGCCAGGCAGGGCATCGTGCTGCACCGCGCCGTGCAGCCGCTCACCTACTACACCTATTTCGGCATGGAAGACCCGGTGCTCGGCGGCTACCGGCCGCACCAGGTGGCGCTGCGCCGGGCGCTGGCGCTGGCCTACAACGCGCCGCGCGAGAATGCGCTGGTGCGCAAGGGCCAGCTGATGCCGGCGCAGTCGGTGCTGCCGCCCTTGGTGAGCGGCTACGACCCCATGCTCAAGACCGAGATGAGCGAATACAACCCGCCGCGTGCCCGCGCGCTGCTCGAGCTGTACGGCTATGTCGACCGCGACGGCGACGGCTGGCGCGAGCAGCCCGACGGCAGCCCGCTGGTGCTGGAGTTCAGCACCGAGGCTTCGCAGCTCAGCCGCGCGCTCAACGAGGTCTGGCAGGCCAGCTTCAAGGATATCGGCGTGCGCGTGAACTTCCGCAGCGCCACCTGGCAGGAGAACATCAAGGCCAGCCGCGCCGGCAAGCTGCAGATGTGGGGCACCGGCTGGAGTGGCGCGCTGCCCGACGGCGGCTATTTCCTCGACGTGCTGTACGGCCCGAACAAGGGCCAGTCCAACCATGCCCGCTTCGACCTGCCGGCCTTCAATGCGCTGTACGAAAGGCAGCGCAAGCTGCCCGACGGCCCCGAGCGCGACGCGCTCATCCAGCAGGCGCTGAAGCTGTCGGTGGCCTACATGCCGATCAAGGCCACCGGCCACGTCATCGGGATGTGGGTCTCGCATCCGCGCGTGCACGGTTTCGTGCCGCACCCCTTCATCCGCGAATACTGGCGTTTCCTGGACGTCGATCCGGCGCTGCCGGCACATTGAGCAAGGGCTGCCGAGGCGCGACCCGGGAGACGATCATGCACAAGCTCGGGCGCGGTCTGCTGCCGCTGGTCCTCGGTACAGCCCTGGTGCTGCCCATCGCCGCCGCGGCGGCCGATGCGCCGAAGGGGCCGCCGGATCAGCCGGCGCAGCCCTTGAAGGTGCTGCGCTATGCCTTCCCCATCGCCGAGACCAATTTCGACCCGGCGCAGATCAGCGACCTGTATTCGCGCACCGTGGCCGTGGGCTTCTTCGAAGCGCCGCTGGAGTTCGAATTCCTGGCCCGGCCGGTGCGCATGCGGCCGGCCACCGCGGCCGCCATGCCCGAGGTCAGCGCCGACTTCACGACCTTCACGTTCAGCATCAGGCCCGGCATCCACTTCGCCGACGACCCGGCGTTCAAGGGCCGCCCGCGCGAGCTGACGGCCGAGGACTATGTCTATTCCCTCAAGCGCCACTACGACCCGCGCTGGAAGAGCGGCAACCTCTACATCCTGGAGAACGCCCGGATCCTGGGTCTTTCGGAGCTGCGCAAGAGGCTGATCGAGGAGAAGAAGCCCTTCGACTACGACACGCCGGTGGAAGGCCTGCGCACGCTGGACCGCTACCGCTTCCAGATCAGGCTGGCCGAGCCGTCGCCGCGCTTCCTGTACAACTTCACCGACGGCTCCTTCACGGGTGCGCTGGCGCGCGAGGTGGTCGAGTTCTACGGCGACCGCGTCGGCGAACACCCGGTCGGCACCGGCCCCTTCGTGCTGAAGGACTGGAAACGCAGCTCGCGCATCGTGCTGGCGAAGAACCCCGGCTACCGCGAAGTGCCCTACGACGAGACGGCACCGGCCGGCGACGCGCGGCTGCAGGCCGTGGCGCGGCAGTTCAAGGGCCGCAAGCTGCCGCTCGTCGACGAGGTGCACATCTCGGTGATCGAGGAACCGCAGCCGCGCTGGCTGTCGTTCCTGAACCAGGAGCAGGACGTGCAGGAAAACGTGCCGGCCGACTTCGCCACGGTGGCCTTCCCGAACAACAAGCTGGCGCCCAACCTGGCCAAGCAGGGCATCCAGATGGTGCGTTACCCGCGCGCCGACGTGGCGGTGTCGTATTTCGCGATGGAGCACCCGGTGGTCGGCGGCTACGAGCCGCACAAGGTGGCGCTGCGGCGCGCCATCTCGCTGGCCGTGGACATCGACCGCGAGATCCGCCTCGTGCGGCGCGGCCAGGCCATCCCCGCGCAGGGCCCGATCTCGCCCGAGGTCTGGGGTTACGACCCGGCGCTGAAGACCGAGATGAGCGACTTCAGCCGCGCGCGCGCCAAGGCCTTGCTCGACATGCACGGCTACAGAGACCGCGACGGCGACGGCTGGCGCGAGCAGCCCGACGGCCAGCCGCTGCTGCTGGAGTACGCGACCAGCCCCGACCAGCAGAGCCGCCAGCTCACCGAGCTGTGGAAGAAGAACATGGACGCCATCGGCGTGCGCATGGAATTCAAGACCGCCAAGTGGCCCGAGCACCTGAAGGCCAGCCGCGCCGGCAAGCTGATGATGTGGGGCGTGGGCTGGAGCGCCAGCGCGCCCGACGGCGACACCTTCCTCGCCCTGGGCTACGGCCCCAACAAGGGCCAGGCCAACCATTCGCGCTTCGACCTGCCTGCATTCAACCAGATCTATGAACGGCAGCGCGGCCTGGCCGACGGCCCCGAGCGGCAGGCGCTGATGACGCAGGCGTCCAAGCTGATGGTGGCCTACATGCCCTACAAGGTGCACGTGCACCGCATCTTCACCGACCTGGCCCAGCCCTGGGTGCTGGGCTACCACCGCAACATCTTCGTGCGCGAATTCTGGAAGTACGTCGACATCGACCCCGAGGCACTGCAGCGCCGCGGCGCGGCTTCGCACTGATGCGGCGGCGACAAGCCCTGGCCCTTGGCGCCGGCCTCGCCGCCCCGCTGGCGCTGCCCGGCGCGGCGCGCGCGGCGGCCGGTGGCCAGCGCGTGCTGCGCTATGCCTTTCCGGTGGCCGAGAGCGGCTTCGACCCGGCGCAGATCAGCGACACCTATTCGCGCACCGTCACCGCCCATATCTTCGAGGCGCTGTACGGCTACGACCACCTGGCGCGGCCGCCGAAGGTGGTACCGCTCACGGCCGACGGCCTGCCCGAGGTGAGCGACGATTTCCGCCGCTGGACCTTCAAGGTGCGGCCCGGCATCTTCTTCGCCGACGACCCGGCATTCAAGGGCCAGCCCCGCGAGCTGACTGCGGCCGATTTCGTCTTCGCCATCAAGCGTTATGCCGATCCGGCGGTGAAGAGCCCGCTGTGGGCGAGCGTGGAGGACTGGCGCATGCCGGGCCTGGCCGCGCTGCGCCGTCATTCGCTGGATCGCAAGACCCCGTTCGACTACGACGCCCCGGTCGAAGGCCTGCGTGTGCTCGACCGCTACCGCTTCGAATTGCGCTTCGAGCTGCCGCGGCCGCGCTTCATCGACAGCATGGCGGTGAGCGACCTCTTCGGCGGCGTCGCGCGCGAGGTGGTGTTGGCCTATGGCGACAAGATCGCCGAGCATCCGGTGGGCACCGGCCCCTTCAGGCTGGCGCAGTGGCGGCGCAGTTCGCTGATCGTGCTGGAACGCAACCCGGCCTATCGCGAACGCTCGTGGGACTGCAGCCCGACCGCCGATGACGCCGAAGGCCAAGCCATGGCCGCGAAACTGCGCGGCCGCCGTCTGCCGCTGCTGGACCGCGTGGAAATCTCCATCATCGAAGAGGCGCAGCCGCGCTGGCTGTCGTTCCTGAACGGCCAGCACGACTATATCGACCGCCTGCCGCCCGAATTCATCGAGGTGGCCATGCCTGGCGGCCGGGTGGCGCCCCACCTCGCCAAGCAGGGGGTGCGCGGCGTCGTCACGCTGGTGTCGGACGTGACCTTCACCTACTTCAACATGGACGACCCGGTGGTCGGCGGCCTGGCGCCGCGGCAGGTGGCGCTGCGCCGTGCCATCAGCCTGGCCACCGACGTGCAGCGCGAGATCCGCCTCGTACGCCGCGGCATGGCGATCCCCGCGCAAAGCCCGGTGATGCCGCACCTCACAGGCTACGACCCGGCCTTCAAGAGCGAGATGAGCGAATACAACCCGGCGCGCGCGAAGGCGCTGCTGGAACTGCACGGCTATGTCGACCGCGACGGCGACGGCTGGCGCGAACGGCCCGACGGCCAGCCGCTGCTGCTGCAGATCGCGACCCAGCCCGACCAGCAGAGCCGCCAGCTCAATGAATTGCGCAAGAAGGACCTGGACGCGGTCGGCATCCGTGTTGAATTCAAGACCGCGAAGTGGCCCGAGAACCTGAAGGCCGGCCGCAGCGGCAAGCTGCAGATCTGGGCCCTGGCCTCGGGGGCCAGCGGCGGCGACGGCCAGGGCATGATCACGCGCTACTTCGGCCCGCAGGCGGGCAACCAGAATATCGCTCGCTTCCGCCTGCCGGCGCTGGACGCGATCCACGAGCGCATGACCGTGCTGCCCGACGGGCGCGAGCGGCTGCAGCTGTTCGAGCAGGCCAAGAAGATCGCCGTGGCCTACATGCCCTACAAGCTGCACACGCACCGCCTGGTGGCCGACATGATGAAGCCGGGGCTGGCGGGCTGGCGGCGGCCGCTGTTCTGGAACGAATGGTGGCACTTTGTCGATGCCGAGCCCGGGCCGGGCGCGGCATGACCCCGGCATGAGTGCGATGTGCGAATGCGGGCGGGGTTCAGCGCCCGAAGATGCCGCGCAGCACGTCCTTCACGTTCGGTACCTGTGTCTCCTCGGCGGGCTTCTCGGCTGCCGCCGGCCCGGCCGCAGGCATCTCCATGCCCAGCATGGCCATCGTCACCGACTTGACGCGCACCTTGGCCGCCCACACCGGTTCCCAGGGTACACGCGGGTCGGTGGGCCGCGGCGGGTGCGCCAGGTTCAGCTCGTTGCCGTAGGCCACCATGCGCAGCATCGCGCCCTCGCCGGGGAAGACGCCGGCGGGCACGGCGCAGCGCGTGGTCTGGGGCGTCAGCAGCACCTTCTCCTTCAGCCAGCGGTCCACCGCCGCGTTGGTCTGGTAGTCGAGCAGGCCGAAGCCGATATCGGGCTGCTCGCTGCTGGTCCAGATCACCATGTCGTTGTTTTCGCGCGCGCCCATGCCGGCGATGAAATAGGCCCGCGCCTGCGGCAGGGCGGGCCATTCGAGCAAGGTGCTGCCCGCCACCGGCGACTGCTTCAGCGCGATGGGCGGCATCAGGTCCTGCGCCGCACCGATCTGGAAGCGAAAGCCTTCGGGCACGCCGACGCCGCTGAAGGCATGTTCACCCACCAGCGAGGCCTGCGCAGGCACGAGGCGGGTATCCGCCGGGCTCGGCCATACCGGCCGGCCGACGGCCGCATGCGTGCCGCGTTGCGTGGCCCGGCGCGACTGGAAGAAACGCCCCAGTTCGGTGGGCGTGGCGGTGGCGAAGTCCACCACGCGGGGCTGGCCGTCGCGGATCTTGTCGCCGCAACCCCAGTAGAGCAGCATCTTGCCCTTTGGCCGTTCCTGGGTGGGCTCGTCGGTGACGCCTTCGTCGCCAGGGTCGGGTGCGGTGCCGCGGGTTTCCTTCGGGCTTTGCAGCTTCAGCGGCGGACTCAGGAAACCGGCCGGCACGCTCTGCTGGGCTTCGGCCAGCTGCGGGTTGTTGCGCGTGTACAGCGTCACGTCGACCCAGCGGCCGGGCGACATCGACTGCGTCTGGCCGAAGTGGTTGCCTCCGGCCCCGCCGCTGCCGCCGAACAGGCTGCCCAGCGCGGCCATCGGGTTGCCGCCGCCAGCCCCCGGCAGGCCCATAGCCATGCCCATGCCGCCGAAGGTGGCGACGTCGATCCAGGCCTGTGCCACCGGCGGCTTCACCACCTGGCGTGGCTGCTGCGCCAGGGCCCCGGCCGACAGGGCGGCGCAGGTGGCGGCGACGATGTGCGCAGACAGGTGACGGACGGTCATGGCAGGCTCCGTGGCAAATGCCCCGAGCTTAGACCCACACCCACCCGAGCGCACGGGCGCATGGCGGCGGTGCGTGACGCATGTCAGCTGCGCGGTGGTAGGCCGCGGCTCGGGCTGATCGATGCGGGCGTGCCGCGTGTCCCGGGATCGGGGAGTTGGGTGGCGGCCGATGCGGCGGCTTCAATGGTTAACCTGGGCTGACCTTCACCCTGCCGGGTCCCGGCCCGGCGGCCGGGTAACTTTCTTCTGAAGGCCCAGAAGAAAGTCACCAAAGAAGAGTGCCTGAAGGCAAACACCTCTCAGCTCGTTCCGCGCGCTCCGCACGCCCGGCCCAGCGGGTGACCTGACGCCGGGGCGCACACGGGCCCAGCCGCTCGCTCGTTCGTTACGGCTCGCTTCGCATCGCCGGGACGGAGTGAGCTGCGCCTGCACTGCCCGGCCGCTGCGTCCCCGCACCGCAATGCTGCTGCAGTGTTGCGCCATTGCGCCTGTGAGTGAGAGTTGCACAGCGGGCTTGCAGTCTTGCGCCGCTGCCGCCGAAGGCCAAGGGCGAGGCGAAGCGAGCCCGTAGCGTACGAGCGGGCTGCTGCGTCGATTTGCATGGCGATGTCAGGTCACCCGCTGGGCCGGGCGTGCGGAGCGCGCGGAACGAGCTGAGGGGTGTTGGTTTTCAGGCCCTTTGCTTTGGTGACTTTCATTTGGGCCCGCAAATGAAAGTTACCCGGCCGCCGGGCCGGGACCCGGCAGGGCGAAGGTCAGCCCGAGCTGCCGGCCCGCAACCAAGCGACGATAGCCATAAGGCGGGTGGGGCGTTCCACGGCCCGGAGCCGCTGCGTCAGAAATGCTGGCTCCAGCGCGCACTGGCGAGGAAATTTCGCCCCGCGGCGGGTTCGAAGAAGCGCTGGTTGGCTTCGTTGACGATCACGCTGCCGGCCACGCGCCGGTCGGCCAGGTTGTCGACCCGGCCCAGCAGTTCCAACTGGCCGGAACCGATATCCAGCCGCCACAGCGCCCGCAGCCCGACCATCCCGTAGCCGGCGGCGAAGTCGCTGTTGACGTCGTTCACCGCCTGGCGCCCCTGGCCGCGCACCTCCAGCCCGAATTCGACCGGACCGGGTGTCCACGCCAGTTCGGCAAAAGCGCTGCGGTCCACCGTGCCGGCGATGCGGTTGCCGGCTGGCACCGGCACGTCGGGCGTGAGGCAGGGCACGGCGCGGCAGACGAAGAAGCCGTTTTCGTAGGTGGCCGACAGCCAGGTGGCAGCCAGCTGCGCGCGCCAGTCGGCGGCGACGCGCCAACGCAGGTCGATCTCGGCGCCCTGGCGTTTCGTATCGTCGACATTGGTGAAGGTGGCGCGGCCGCCGCGGTTGGTGGCCACACCGATCTCGTCCTGCGTGCGGGCATCGAAGACAGCGGCATCGAGGCTCAGGCCCAGCGCGGCGGCACGCCATTTGGCGCCCAGTTCCAGCTGCGTGCTGCTCTGGCCCTTGAGCTCGGTATTGAAGCCGGCGCTGCCGTCGGGCCGGTAGGCCAGTTCGTTGAAGGTGGGCGACTCGTAGCCGCGACCGGCGCTGACGTAGAGGTTCAAGGCCTCGCTGGCGCGCCACTGCAGCGCGGCCACCGGGTTGGTGAAGCGGTAGGACTGCGAACCCGAATCGTCGAGATTGCCGCCGACGATGTAGTGGTCGCTGGAGCTGAATTCCACGCGACCGCTGCGCACACCCAGCGTGGCCACCCAGCGTGGATCGATTTCGACCTCGCCCTGCGCATACGCGCTCTTGGCGACGACCCGGTTGGTCTCGTCGCGGCGCAGCTTGCCGGTCACGCCCAGCACGGGGTCGGCACCGCTGCCGACAAAATTCTCGTAGCCGCGGCGGTCTTCCTGGCTGTGGTCGAAGGTGGCCCCGGCCACCAGTTGCGCACCGCGCTCGCCGGCCAGTGCCCAGCGCCAGACCAGGCGTGCGTCCAGGCCGGCATAGTCGCGGTCGAAGTCGATCACGCCGCCGGGCTGGCGTTCGCTGATGGCGGGATTGACGGGGTTGACCTGGGTGGCCACGGGAATGGCCTGCCACTGCGTCACCGAGCGTTGGCCAACGTAGGCGGTGAGCTGGCTCTCGCGCAGCGCGCCGGCGTCGCCGAACCGGTGCCGCCACTGCAGGCCCGCCTGTGCCTGGCTGGCTTCCTTGCGCGTGTCGAAGAGCGTGGCCTGGGGCGTGGTCTGGTCGGGGTCGGCCTCGAACTGCTCGCGCGTCAGGCCCAACGGGTCCTGTGCCGGCTGGTCCAATGCATTGAGCACCACCACTACGCGGTCGGCGGCATCCTCGTAACCCAGGCGCACGTTGCCCAGCGTGCGCTGTGCCGCGCTGTGCGGGCGAAAGCCGTCGATCTCGAAAGCGGCGAGCGAGGCGCGCAGGCTGAAGCCGTCGTCGAGTGGCGCATCGATGCCCAGGCGCAACTGGGTCAGGCCGGCGCTGCCGGCATCCACACCCAGCGAGACGGCGCGCTCCACGGGCGCCGCGCTGAGCAGCGAGATGACGCCGCCCGAGCCGTTGCCGTACAGCGCCGAGAACGGGCCGCGCAGCACTTCCACGCGCTCCGCGCCGGCGAGGTCGAAGTGCGAGACCTGGCCCTGGCCGTCGGGACCGGCGGCGGGAATGCCGTCGGTGTACAGGCGCATGCCGCGCACGCCGAAGCTGGCGCGCGCGCCGAAGCCGCGCGAGCTGATCTGCAGGTCCTGTGCATAGTTGTTGCGCAGGTTCACCACCAGGCCCGGCACGCGCGTCATGGCTTCGGACAGGTTGACCATCGGCCCGGCGCTGCGCAGCTCGGCCCCGTCCACCACGCCCACGGCGTACGGTGTGTCGAAGAGACGCTGCTCGGTGCCGCTGCCGATGATGACGACGGTTTCCTGGGGGTCCGCGGCGGTCTGGGGCTGGGCCGCGGCCGGCAGCGCCAGGGCGGCCAGCCACCACCCACCCAATATCCGGAAGCCGTCAAACCGGGGATTCACCTTGTGCCTTCGCTCTGCTGAAAACTGCCCTGGGGTCGGTGCGGCTTGTTACGCTCACGCCCTTGCCTTGGACTCGACCCTCCACCGCCCGCCACCGAGAGTGTCCATGACGCTGCCCACCACGCTGCCCCGCATCACCGAATACCAGCACTGGCTGCAGGCCAGCCGCGGTTTGCGCTTCGATACCTACGACGAGCTGTGGCGCTGGTCCACCACCGACCTGCGCGCCTTCTGGCAGTCGATCTGGGACTGGTTCGACATCGAGTCGCCCACGCCGCACCGCACGGTGCTCGAAGCCGAGCTCATGCCGGGCGCCAGGTGGTTCCCCGGCGCACAGGTCAACTATGCGCGCCAGGTGCTGCGCCATGCCGACGCAGCGCACGCGGCGGGGCACCCGGCCATCGTCTTTCAGAATGAACGTCTGGCGGCGCCGGTGGAGGTATCGTGGCCCGAACTGCGGCGCCAGGTGGGCTGCTTCGCCGCCCGGCTGCGCGAAGCGGGCGTGGCGCCGGGCGACCGCGTCGGCGCCGTTCTGCCCAATGCGCCGCAGACCGTGGTCGCCTTCCTGGCCGCCGCCAGCCTGGGCGCGGTGTGGTCCGTCTGTTCGCCCGACATGGGCCCGGTGGCCGTGCTCGACCGCTTCCGCCAGATCACACCCAGGGTGCTGGTGGCGGTGGACGGCCAGGTCTGGGGCGGCGTGGCGCACGACCGCCGGCCGGTGCTGCGCGAGGTGCTGGCCGGGCTGCCGTCGGTGCAGCACCTGGTATTGCTGGCCGACGTGGACACCTCGGCACGCGGCGCCGACTTCGCCGCGCCGGGTCGGCAGGGCCACGACTTCGACGACTGGGTGGCGGGCGACCCGGGTGCCTACCTGCATGACTGGCAACCCGTTTGGCTGCCCTTCGACCACCCGCTGTGGGTGGTGTATTCCAGCGGCACCACGGGCTTGCCCAAGCCCATCGTGCACGGCCACGGCGGCATCGTGCTGGAGATGCTCAAGGGCGGCGCGCTGCACAACGACGTGCGGCCCACCGTGGGCAGCGGCGAGCGTTTCCACTGGTTCAGCACCACCGGCTGGATCATGTGGAATGCCCAGCTCGGCGCACTGCTGGGCGGCACCACGATCTGCCTGTACGACGGCAATCCGGCCGGCTCCGCCGCCGCGCACGACTGGGGCCTGCTTTGGCGTTTCGCCGGCGCGGCCGGCGTGACCTGGTTCGGCGCCGGCGCGGCCTATTTCGCCAGTTGCATGAAGGCCCACGTGGAGCCGATGCAGGTGGCGGACCTGTCACGCCTGCGCGCCATCGGCAGCACCGGCAGCCCGCTCGCGGACGAGGCCTACCAGTGGATCTGGGACCACTGCCCCAAGGTGGACGGGCACGACATCTGGCTGAATCCCATCAGCGGCGGTACCGACTTCGCCGGCGCCTTCGTCGCCGGCGACCGCGCCTTGCCGGTGATCCAGGGCGAAATGCAGTGCCGCTGCCTGGGGGCCGCGGTGGAGGCCTGGAACGAAGATGGCCGGCCGCTCATGAACGAGGTCGGTGAACTGGTGTGCACCAAGCCGATGCCTTCGATGCCGCTGTATTTCTGGGGCGACGAAGGCCACAAGCGTTATCTCGAAAGCTACTTCGACATGTTTCCAGGCGTCTGGCGCCATGGCGACTGGATCCGCCTGGTACCGCACCCGGACATCGGCGCCACAGGCGCGGTGATCTACGGCCGCAGCGACGCCACCATCAACCGCCATGGCGTGCGCATGGGCACGGCCGAGCTGTACCGGGCGGTGGAAGTGCAGCCCGAGGTGCTGGACAGCCTGGTGGTCGACCTGGAATACCTGGGCCGCGAAAGCTGGATGCCGCTGTTCGTGGTGCTGCGCGAAGGCCTGGTGCTCGACGACGCGCTGGTGCAGCGGCTGAAGCAGGCCATCCGGCAGGCGCTGTCGGCGCGCCACGTCCCCAACGACATCTTCCAGGTGCCGGCGATTCCGCGCACGTTGTCGGGCAAGAAGATGGAACTGCCGGTGAAGAAGCTGCTCATGGGCGCCGCACCCGAGGCCGTCTTCCACCGCGACGCCATGGCCAACGCCGGCTGCGTGGACTGGTTCGTGCAACTCGCGCAACGGCGCGCGCAGGGACACGCCGGCGGCTGAGCGGCCTTCAGCCGCCGGCCAGCGTCACGATCGCGCCCGCCGGCACCGCCCCCGACTGCCGCCTCGTTTCGCGGCCCTGGTCCAGCCTTACCAACGTGGGGATGCTGCGGATGCCGAAGCGCGCCGACAGGCCGGGGTTGTCGTCGCTGTTCACCTTCACCAGCAGGGCGCGCCCGTTCAGTTGCCGGCCGGCTTGCTCGAAGGCCGGTGCCATCATGCGGCAGGGCCCGCACCACGGGGCCCAGAAGTCCACCAGCACGGGCAGCTTCGTGGCTGCGACCACGGCGTCGAAGTCACCGTCGGTCAGTTCCAGCGGCTGTCCTTGCAGCAATTCCTTGCCACAACGGCCGCAAGTGGGGGCTTCGTCGATGCGCGCGGCGGGCAGGCGGTTGGTGGCGCCGCAATGCGGGCAGCCCAGATGCAGGGGATTGGCGTTCATGGGCGAAAGATAAGGGCGGGCTGCCCGGGCACAAGAGCCCCGGAGCACGGCCGGATTCGTGACGCCGGTCAAGCGAGATCCCGACGCTGCCGCGCGGGCGGCGCCGTCGTGACGTACATCCTTGTCTGCGGCCGTGACGGCCATTAGGGTTGCGACAACATGGCCGCCACAATCGAAACCAGCACGGTCGCAGTCGCGGCCGCGAGTCCGCCGCCAGCGCCCTCCCCCTGCGCCGCCTCGCTGGCGAGCCTGTGGCAGGCGCTGCAGTCCCCGCCCAGCACGCGTGCGGCGCATCTGGGCGAAGCACTGGTGATGCGCAGCCTGCTCACGCCGGATCTCCTGGCGCACGCGCTGGAAACGCAGCGGCAGTCGCTCCCGCACCGGCTGCTCGGGCAAATGCTGGTGGACGCCGGCGTCGTGACCGAGTCGCAGCTCGACACCACGCTGGCCGAGTGGCTGGGCGTGCGCGTGGTCGACGCACGCACGCTGGTGCCCGAAGCCGAGGCGCTGCGCCGCGTGCCGCGGCCGGTGGCCGAGCGCGAGGGCGTGCTGCCGCTGATGGTACGGGCCGACACCCTGGTGGTGGCCGTGCCCGATCCCTGGGACAAGCGGCTGCTCGACGAACTTCGTTTCATGTCGGAACTCAAGGTGGTGGCCGTCACCGCGGTGCCCGGCACGCTGGCGCCGGCGGTGGCGCGCGCTTACCGGTCGACGGGCCCGGCGCCGGCCGAAGCGCCCGCCGCCCTCGCGCGCGCGGCAGCCTCGCCGCAGCTGCAGCGGTCGCTGCGCGAACTGGCCGCCGAACTGGCCAGCAACGCCAGCGAATCCGGCATCGCCGACCCCGCCGTGGCCTCGGAGTCCGACAACACCCTGGTTCGGCTGGTCAACCGGCTCATCGCCGAGGCCGTGGAACAGCGGGCCTCCGACATCCACATCGAGACCGCGGAGCCACCGCGTGCGGTGACGGTGCGGCTGCGCATCGACGGCGAACTGGTGCGCCACCTCGAGGTCCCCGCGAGCTACCGCTTTGCACTCGTGGCGCGGCTCAAGATCATGGCCGAGCTCGACATCTCGGAGCACCGCAAGCCGCAGGACGGCAAGATCGACTTCTCGCGCTTCGGCGGCCCGCGCATCGAATTGCGCATGGTCACCGTGCCCACTTCGCGCGGCATGGAGGACGTGGTGCTGCGCCTGCTCAGCAGCCTGAAGCCGATGCCGCTGGACGGCATCGGCCTGAGCCCGGCCAACCTGGACGCGCTGCGCGGCGTCATGCACAAGGCGCACGGGCTGATCCTGATCTGCGGCCCCACCGGTTGCGGCAAGACCACGACGCTGCACTCGGTGATGCGCGAGCTCAATACCGATCGGCGCAAGATCTGGACCGCCGAGGACCCGATCGAGATCACCCAGGAGGGCCTGCGCCAGGTGCAGGTGAATTCGCGCATCGGCTGGACCTTCGCAGCGGCCATGCGCACCTTCCTGCGTGCCGACCCCGACGTCATCATGATCGGCGAGATGCGCGACGAGGAAACCGCGCGCATCGCGGTGGAGGCCTCGCTCACCGGCCACCTGGTGATGTCCACGCTGCACACGAATTCGGCGCCGGAGAGCATCACGCGGCTGCTCGAGATCGGCCTGGACCCATTCATGTTCTCCGACTCGCTGCTGGCCGTGCTGGCGCAGCGGCTGGTGCGCCGGCTGTGCCCGGCGTGCCGCGTGGCCGAGCCGCTGGACGAGCGCGCGCTGGATGCGCTGGCGCAGCAGTACCTGCAAAGCAGCCACGGCGTCGGCCCGTTGCCGGCCGAGCTGGTGGCGCGCTGGCGGCGTGAGCACGGCGACGCCGAGGGCCGGCTGCACCATTGCCGCCGCCACGGCTGCCCACAGTGCGAGGGCACCGGCTACCGCGGCCGCATCGGACTGCACGAGCTGCTGCTGGCCGACGAGGCCCTGCGCGAGGGCGTGCGCCACCGCCGCAGCGCGGGCGAGTTGCAGGCCGCCGGCCTGGCCGCCGGCATGGTGACGCTGCGCCAGGACGGCATCGAGAAGGTGCTGGCCGGGCATACCGACCTGGCGGAGGTGCTCGCGGCGGCGAACCAGTGAACGCGCTCGACGGCTTCACGGCTGCGCCAGCCGCGCCGCCACCGCGTCGCCCACGAACTGCATGAAGGCACGTACGCGCGCCGTCTGCCGCAGGTCGGGGTGGGTGAGCATCCACACCGGCACCGACAGCTCGGGAATCGGCTCCGACACCGCCACCAGTTCCGGGTGCTGCGGCTCCATGAAGGTGGGCAGCACGCCGATGCCGATGCCGGTGCGCAGCATGGCCGCCACGGCATTGAAGATGTCGGCGCGCACGCGCACCTGGGCGCGGTCGAGATGGGTGCGCATCCAGCGGTCGTAGACGCGGTGGGTGGCGTCGCGCTCGAAGGCCACCCAGGGTGCGTCGCGCAGCAGCGCCGCCATCGGCGTCACCGCCTGCGGCAGCCCGGCGGCGCCGTGCAGCGCATAGACTCGGCAGTGCGTCATGCCGAGCTGGCGGCCCACCAGATGCTCGGCCACGTTGCCGGACAGGCGCAGCGCCACGTCGGCCTCCTTGCGTGTCCAGTCGGTGGAGTCTTCGGTGTGGCGGCGCGACAAGTCCACCAGGATGGCGTTTTCCACCACTTCGACCTCGATGCCCGGGTAGGCGCGCGCAAAGTCGGACAGCGGCTGCGGCAACAGGTGTTCCATGACCACGAAGGCGGTGGCCACGCGCAGCGGCCCGGTGAGTTCACGGTCGCGGCCGAGCACGCGGCGCTCGATCTCGTCGGCCTGGTCGGCCATGCGGCGGGCCTGCTCCAGCAGCAGCACGCCGGCCTCGGTGGGTAGGTAGCCACTTCGCGAACGGTCGAACAAACGCGCGCCCAGGCGCGTTTCGAGTGACTCCAGCCGGCGCTGCACCGTGGTGGCGTTGACGCCCAGCTGCCGCGCCGCGCCGGCCAGGCTGCCGGCGCGCCCGATGGCCAGCGCATGACGCAGGTCGCTCCAGTCCAGGTCCGACATGCCAAAGCTCCCTGGCAGAAACTTGAGGCTGCATTTTTGCAGGTTCTGAATGCGCAGCAAGCTCTTTCATGCAGGAACGCATTCTCGTAGAGTGTCTACATTCGCATTGACCCGCAGTTGAAGGAGTTCGACATGGCTGCCACCTGGTTCTCACCGACGACGATGCCCGCTTCCGCCCGCGCGCAGGCGCCGGTACGGCGACATACGGTGGCGCGGCCCTTGGTTGCGCCGGCCCAGGCCCGGCCGGGCTGGCTGGAGCGCCTGGCGCTGTGGGCCGAAGCGCGGCCGGCACACCGCCGGCTGGGCAGTTGGACGATGGACTGCTGACGCCTGCGTTCCTTGCGGCCGGGGGAGCCACCGGCCGCCAGGCTCTGATCGAGGAGCCTGCCGCGGGCAGCCGAGCCGGCTTGCCGGTGGGGGCTGCCTAGAATCGGCTCGATGCCCTTACGCACCCGCTTGGCGGCACTGCACCGCCTGTTCGTCGTCACGTTGCTGGGCTTCGCATCCGGGCTGCCGCTGGCGCTCACCGGGCAGGCCATGCAGGCCTGGCTCACGGTCGAAGGCATCGACCTGGCCACGATCGGCTTTCTCAGCCTGGTCGGCCTGCCCTATACCTTCAAGTTCCTCTGGGCGCCGCTGATGGACCGTTTCGAGCTGCCCTGGCTCGGGCGGCGGCGCGGCTGGCTGGTGCTCACGCAACTGGCGCTGGCCGGTGTGCTGCTGGCATTGGCGGCCACCTCGCCCAAGGACGCCATCCGCCTGTTCGCGCTGCTGGCGGTGGCGGTGGCCTTCGTCTCGGCGTCGCAGGACGTCGTCATCGACGCCTATCGCACCGACCTGCTGCCTGCCGCCGAGCGCGGCATGGGCGCGTCGCTGGGCGTCATGGGCTACCGGCTGGCGATGATCCTGTCCGGCGGCATTGCGCTCATCTGGACCGACGCCACCCAGGGCGCGGGCTGGACCTGGCCCGAGGTCTACCGCTTCATGGCCGCGCTGATGGCAGGCGCCGCCGTGCTCTCGGCGCTGGTGCTGCCGCGGCTGCCGGCGCTGGCGGTGAAGCCGCCGCCGGCGCGCAACGACCTCTGGGGCTTCGGCGCCGTGCTGGCCGCGGTGGCGGTGGGCGTGGGGCTGAGCGACCGCTTCGGGCCCGGCATCGCGCAGGCGCTGGTGGCGCCGCTGCTCGAAGGCAGCACGATGCCGGCACCGTTGCAGAAGCGCTGGGTGGACCTGGCCACGCTGCTGCTGGGCATCGCCTTCACGCTGCCGCTGGCGGCCTGGGCGGCGCGGCGCGCGCGTTTTGCCACCCTGCTGGGCGGGCTGAGCAGCTACTTCAGCCAGCGCGGCGCGGCGGCCTTCCTGCTCTTCATCGTGCTCTACAAGCTGGGCGACGCCTTCGCGGGTTCGCTGATGACGGCCTTCCTGCTCAAGAGCATGGCCTACACCTCGGCCGAGGTCGGCGTCGTCAACAAGGTGATCGGGCTGTGGCTCACGATCGGCGGCGCGCTGGTGGGCGGTGCGCTCATGCTGCGCATCGGCCTGTGGCGCGCGCTCATGTTCTACGGCGTGCTGCAGATGGTGAGCAACCTGGGCTTCTGGTGGCTGGCGGTGTCGGGCAAGGGCGTCATTCCCGGCACCGTGCTGCCGGCCTTCGACTGGGGTTTCGTGGCCCTGGCCGCGCCCACGCCGGTGGACGGCGGCCTGCTGCTGGTGGTGGCGTTCGAGAACCTGTCCGGCGGCATGGGCACGGCGGCCTTCGTGGCCTTCCTGATGAGCCTGTGCAACCAGCGTTTCACGGCCACGCAATATGCGCTGCTGTCGGCCTTCGCCTCGGTGGGCCGGGTCTGGGTGGGGCCGCTGGCCGGCGTGCTGGCCGAGAGCATCGGCTGGCCCAGCTTCTTCATCGTCAGCACGGTGCTGGCGGTGCCGGCGCTGGTGATGCTGTGGTGGCTGCGCCAGAGCGTGCGTGCGCTGGAAGTGCCGCGGGGCGGGGGCGCCGTCGACGACTGACCGGCACGGCTGCAACGGCCACCTCCGCTGGGGTCGAAGAGATGGCTTTCTAGAATGCAGCGGAACCACTGCGGTGCCGCTGCGGTCCGAATGAGCCATGTCCAACCCTGCCGTCACCACCGATCCCTTGCTCGACACCACCACCACCCATCCCGCACGCTGCCTCTGCGCGCTGCATTCACGCCGCCTGTTCACCGGCCTGCTGGCGGCCGGCGGCGCGGCGGCGCTGGCCGGGCCGGCCTGGGCGCAGCAGGGGCTGCAGGGCGAAGTGGGCAACACCTCGAGCTTCACCAAGCTGGTGTCGGCCGAAGAAATCGAGGCGGCCGCGGCGCAGCAGTACCGGCAGATGCTGCGCGAGGCCGCGGCCCAGCGCGCACTGGCGCCCAAGGACCATCCGCAGATGGTGCGGCTGCACGCCATCGCCGGGCGCATCATTCCGCACGCGCCGCCCTGGAACGGTCGCGCGAAACAATGGCAGTGGGAAGTCAACCTCATCGGCAACCCGAAGGTCAACGCCTTCTGCATGCCCGGTGGCAAGATCGCCTTCTTCTGGGGCATCCTGCAGAAACTGCAACTCAACGACGACGAAGTGGCCACCATCATGGGCCACGAGGCGGCGCATGCGCTGCGCGAGCATGCGCGTGAACGCATGGGCAAGACGGCGGCCACGCGCATCGGCGCCGGGCTGGTTTCCAGCCTGCTCGGCCTGGGCGGGCTGGGCGACGCCGCGCTGGGCATGGGCGCGCAGTTGCTCACGCTGCAGTTCAGTCGCAGCGACGAGACCGAGGCCGACCTGGTGGGCATGGAGCTGGCCGCGCGCGCCGGCTACGACCCGGCGGCCGGCGTCACGCTGTGGCAGAAGATGATGGCCGCCAGCAAAGGTTCGCCGCCGCAGTTCCTTTCCACCCACCCGGCGGGCGACACGCGCATCAAGGACATCCAGGAAAAGCTGCCCAAGGTGCAACCCTTGTTTGCACAGGCGGCCCGGCCACCGCGCCGGTTTGCGCCGCCGCCAGCGGCGACGAAGGTGCGCCAGTGACCCTGCCCGTGACGCCGCCGGCGGGCGTGCCGATGATCCGCATCGAGCAACTCGCCGAGCAGCCGCACTTCGTTCGCCTGCAGCCGCTGCACGGCGTGCGCGTGGACCTGCGTTACGTGGGCAGCAACAACTTCGCCGGCCGCAGCCTGTATGGTTCGCTGGACTGCGCCTGGCTGCGCCGCGAGGCCGCCGCCGGCCTGCAGGCCGCCGCGCAGTGGCTGCACGCCCGCCGCCCGGGTTGGACGATCCTGGTGCTGGACGCGCTGCGCCCGCAACGCGTGCAGGAAGCGATCTGGAAGGACGTGGAAGGCACGCCCATGCAGCATTATTTCGCCCACCCCGGCCGCGGCTCGATCCACAGCTTCGGCATGGCGGTGGACGCCACGCTGCTCGGCCCTGATGGCCGCGAGGCCGACATGGGCAGCGGCTTCGACGAGATGACGCCGCGCTCGCATCCGGCGCTGCACGAGCAGCACCTGGCCAGCGGCGTGCTCACCCCGGCCCAGGTGCAGATGCGGCGCTGGCTGGCCGACGCGATGGCGCACGGCGGCTTCCACGGCCTGCCCAACGAGTGGTGGCATTTCGACCACGGCGACCGCGACCGCGTGCGCCTCGAACTGCCGCGAGTCTACTGACCCCAGGCCCCCGGGCCGAGCCCGGGTCTGCCGCCTCAGGCTGCCGCTTCGCTGGCGTGATGGCGCCAGCGCACCAGCGTGGCGAGCAGCTTCTCGGCGTCGATGGGCTTGGTCAGGAAGTCGTTCATGCCGGCGGCCAGCGCCTCGTCGCGTTCGGTCACCAGCGCTGCCGCGGTGAGCGCAATGATCGGCAGCTGGCGCCCGGCCACGCTGGCGCGCAGCACACGCGTGGCCTCGTGGCCGCTCATCACCGGCATCTGCACGTCCATCAGCACGGCGTCGAAGGGGTGGCCGGCGGCGGCGGCCACGTGCACCTCGGTGACCGCCTCGTGGCCGTCGTGGGCCTGCGCCACGTCCACGCCCCAGCGTTCGAGCATGGCCACCGCGATCATCATGTTGACCGGGTTGTCCTCGACCATCAGCACCCGTGCACCTTCCAGCGCCCGCGCATTGGCCGGCAACGCGGGCGGCGGCAGGGCGGCCGCGCGCGGCAGCGGCAGCTCGGCCCAGAACGTGCTGCCGTGGCCGGGGAGGCTCTCCACGCCCACCTCGCCACCCATCAGCGTGGCCAGCTCACGGCAGATGGAAAGCCCCAGACCGGTGCCGCCATAGCGGCGCGTGGTCGACTGGTCGGCCTGCGTGAAAGGCATGAACAGGCGTTGGCGCGTGGTCTCTTCGATGCCCGGGCCGGTGTCGGCGACCTCGAAACGCACGCGCGCCGTTTCGGGCCCGCCCGGACGGCTTACCGCCAGGCGCACGTGGCCCCGGCCGGTGAACTTGATCGCGTTGCTGAGGAAATTGCTGACGACCTGGCGCACGCGCATGGCGTCGCCGTGGACGGCATCTTCCACGCCGTCCGACAACTCGAACTGCAATTCCAGCCCGCAGGCCGCGGCCAAGGTGGCGTAACTGCGCTGCAGCGCGCGCAGCAGATCGCCGAGGTCGAATACCGTGGCCTCGATCTGCAGCTTGCCGGCCTCGATCTTCGAAAGGTCCAGGATGTCGGAAATGATGCCGGCCAGCGACTGCGCGCTCTCGGCGATCTGGTCCAGGTACTGCAGCCGCTGTGGCTCGGGCGTGTCCGGCGAACGCGCCAGGTGCGCCAGCCCGATCATGCCGTTCAGCGGCGTGCGCAGTTCGTGGCTGGTATTGGCCAGGAAGGCGCTCTTGGCGCGGCTGGCGGCCTCGGCATCGTCGCGCGCGCGAGCCAGCGCCAGTTCGAACTGGCGCCTCTCGGTCACGTCCTCGACGATCCACACGGTGCCGCCTTCGGCCGGGCGGTCGGGGTCGATGGCGCGGCC
Organism: Candidatus Rubrivivax defluviihabitans; assembly: GCA_016709385.1. Taxonomy (GTDB): domain Bacteria; phylum Pseudomonadota; class Gammaproteobacteria; order Burkholderiales; family Burkholderiaceae_C; genus Rubrivivax; species Rubrivivax defluviihabitans. The sequence continues at coordinate 624,733 of JADJMW010000022.1, read as the reverse complement.
GCGCACGCGGGCCAGGAAGGTGCTGCCGTCCTTGCGCCGGCCGCGCCGTTCCAGTTCCACCGCCTCGCCGCGGCCGAGCGCCGGGCCCACCAGCTGGCGCACGTCGGCATAGTCGTCGTCACTCAGCCACACCGTCTGTCCGGGCTGGCCGATCATGCCGCCGGGTTCCCAGCCGTAGATCTGCTCGAAGTGGCGGTTGGCCAGCACGAAGCGGCGCTCGCGCGTGACGGCGATGCCGATCGAGGCGTTGGCCAGGATCGCCGCGCGCTCCAGGCGGTCGCGCTCGCTGTCGCTGACGTCGCGCGCGTTGATGACCATGTAGTCGCGGCGGTCCATCACGAAGCGCGCCGCCGAGACCAGCATCGAGATGGTGGCGCCGCCCTTGGTGACGAAGCGCGTGGGCAGATCGGCCACCTTGCCCTGCTCGCGCATGGTGGCGATGAAACGCTCGCGGTCCTCGCTGCTGGCCCACACGCCCAGCTCCGCGCTGGTGCGGCCCACCGCCTCGGCCGCCGTCCAGCCGATGACGCGCTCGAAGGTGTGATTGACCATGGCGTAGCGGCCGCTGGCCAGATCGGTGAGCGTGATCAGGTCGGGGCTGGTGGCCACCAGGTGCGACAGCATGGCCTCCGAGCGTCGCACCGCCTGTTCGGCGGCCAGCCGCTCGGATTCGTCGACGAAGATCGCCAGCAGCGCCGGGCCGCCGTCGGCGTCGACGCGCACGCCGGTGGCGCGCACGGCAATGCGGCGCCCGCGCACCTGCAGCCGGTAGTCTGTGACGGGCAGCGCCGTGCCCAGCGGCTGCTCCTGGAGTTGTTCGACGCGGCGGCGAGCGCGCTCGCGCGAGTCGCCGCTTTCGTAGCTGGCGAAGAGGTCGCTGCCGACCATCGAAGCCAGGTCGGGGTGGCCGAACATGGCCACCGCCGCGGGGTTGGCGTCGATGATGCGCCCGTCGCGGTGCAGCACCAGCGGCGTGGGAATGCGCGTGAACAGTTCCTGGTAGCGCGTCTCGGTGGCGGCCAGCGCGGCGCGCGCGGCGTCGACCTCGGTGATGTCGCGCGCCACGCCCCAATAGCCCTGGAAGACGCCGCGGTCGCTGTAACGCGGCTCGCCGCTCACGAGGTAGCTGCGTGCGCTGCCATCGCCCTGCACCCAGCGCACCGGCAGGTCGCGGAAGGGCTCGCGCGAACCCAGGTCGGCCTGCAGCTGGTCCAGCGTCTCGGCGTCGCAGCCGAAACTGGGCAGGTCCCAGGGCACGGCGCCCAGGCCGGTGGCGGGGGTGAGCACGTTGGCCTCGCCGTGGTGACCGGTGGCGGCCACCAGCCGGTGCTCGGGGTCGATCTCCCAGTAGGCGTCGGCCGCCAGCGCCAGCAGGCGGCGGAACCGCTGCTCGCGGTCCTGCGCGGCGCGCATGTAGCGCGCCACCACCTGCGAGATCAGCACGCCCGCAGCCAGGCCCGAAGCGATGCTGATCAGGTGCACGATGAGCTGGAATGCCGGCGTAGGCAGGTGGGCCAGCGTGGCCTGCGGCGGCGCGGTCCAGGCGATGCCCAGCACGGAGAACGCCGACACCAGCGCCAGCCCGGTGCCGGCGCGCCAGCCCGCCGCTGCACACAGCACGCAGACCATCAGCCCCAGCACCGCCAGGCCCGGTGCCGCCAGGCCCCATTCGAATTTCAGGGTCGTGCCTGCAATGGCCAGCGTGATCAGCAGCAGCGAAGCGGTCAACGCGCGCGGCAGCCAGACGTCGGGCAGGCGCGAGGCCAGCGCCGAGCCCACGGCGATGAGCGCATAGAGGGCGCCCAGCGGCTGGTTCACGCCGGCCACCCAGATGCCGCTGAAGAAGAGCGCGCTCGTCGCGGCACAGGCCAGTGCGGCCACGAGCAGGATCGACCGCGTCATCTGGCGCAGCAGCGCCGGGCGCCGCTCGGTGGCCGGCCGCGCGGGCATGGCACCGGTGTCCAGGGTGCTGAGCGGCACGGTCTTCATCGTCGCCTTCAGGGTGCGGGCCGCGCCCGCTGCAGTTCGTCGCGCGTGGCCAGCGCCACGCGGCGCGCCGCGGCGGCGAAGTCCTCGCCGACGCCGGCGTAGAGCACGGCGCGCGACGAGCTCACGATGATGGGCGCGCCCGGCCGCCAGCCGGCGCGCACGGTGGCCGCGGCATCGCCTCCCTGGGCGCCGATGCCCGGAATCAGCAGCGGCAGCGTGGGCGCGAGTTCGCGCACGCGTGCCACTTCGGCGGGAAAGGTGGCGCCGACCACCAGGCCGAGCTGGCCGCCGCGGTTCCACGCGCCTGCGGCCAGGCGCGCAATGCGTTCGTAGAGCAGCTCGTCGCCGCCCACTTCGCTGGCGGCGAGCCGCTGCGCCTGCAGGTCGCTGCCGCCGGGGTTGCTGGTGCGACAGAGCAGGATCAGGCCCTTGCCTTCATGGCGCATATAGGGCTCGATCGAGTCGAAACCCATGAAGGGCGACAGCGTCACCGCGTCGGCCTGGTAGCGGTCGAAGACTTCGCGTGCGTACTGTTCGGCGGTGGCGCCGATGTCGCCACGCTTGGCGTCCAGGATCACCGGCACGCCGGGCGCGTGGGCATGGATGAAGTCGATCAGCCGCTCGAGCTGGTTCTCGGCGCGCTGGGCGGCGAAATAGGCGATCTGCGGCTTGAAGGCGCACACCAGGTCGTGCGTGGCTTCGACGATGGCCGCGCAGAAGTCGAAGATGCGCGCCGCATCGTTGCGCCAGGGCGGCGGAAATCTCGCCGGTTCGGGGTCCAAGCCCACGCACAGCATCGACGCATGGCGCGCCTGCACCGCCGCCAGTTGCTCGCCGAAGTTCAAGACCACCTCCGTGCCAGCGGCTCGGCCAGGCCGGTATAGCTGGCCGGAGTCAGGGCCAGCAGGCGCTGCCTGTCGGCGGCGGGCAGCGGCAGCGCGGCAATGAAACCCTGCATCAGTTCGCGCGTGATGGGTTTTCCTTGCGTGAAGTCCTTCAGTTGCTGGTACGGGTCGGGCAGGCCGTGGCGGCGCATCACCGTCTGCACCGGCTCGGCCAGCACTTCCCAGGCGGCGTCCAGGTCGGCGGCCAGCGCCGCTTCGTTGACTTCGAGCTTGTCCAGTCCGCGGCTCAGGCTGTCGCAGGCCAGCAGGCCATAGCCCAGCGCAACGCCCATGTTGCGCAGCACGGTGCTGTCGGTGAGGTCGCGCTGCCAGCGGCTCACCGGGAGCTTCTGGCTCATGTGCGAAAGCAGCGCATTGGCGAGGCCGAGATTGCCTTCGGCATTCTCGAAGTCGATCGGGTTGACCTTGTGCGGCATGGTGCTGGAGCCGACCTCGCCGGGCTTCACGCGCTGCTTGAAATAGCCCAGCGAGACATAGCCCCAGACGTCGCGCGCCCAGTCGACGAGCACCGTATTGGCGCGCGCCTGGGCGTCGAACAGCTCGGCCATGCAGTCGTGCGGTTCGATCTGGATCGTGTAGGGGTTGAAGGCCAGGCCGAGCTGCCCCTCGACGACGCGGCGGCTGAAAGCCTCCCAGTCGAAGTCCGGATAGGCGGCGAGGTGCGCGTTGTAGTTGCCCACCGCGCCATTCATCTTGGCCAGCAGCGGCACCGCGGCGATGCGCGCACGCGCCGTGGCCAGTCGCGCCGCCACGTTGGCCACCTCCTTGCCTACCGTGGTGGGGCTGGCGGTCTGGCCGTGGGTGCGGCTGAGCATGGGCACGGCGGCCAGAGCATGGGCCATCTGCGTGAGCTTGGCCAGCAGGCGGTCCAGCGCCGGCAGCATCACGGTGTCGCGCGCGGCACGCAGCATCAGCGCGTGGCTGGTGTTGTTGACGTCCTCGCTGGTGCAGGCGAAATGCACGAATTCGCCGGCGGCCTGCAGCTCGGGCTGGCCTTCGAAACGCGACTTCAGCCAGTACTCCACCGCCTTCACGTCGTGGTTGGTGGTCTTCTCGATGTCCTTGATGGCCTGCGCGTCGGCCTCCGAAAAATCCGCCACCAGCCCCCGAAGGTGACCGCGCGCGGCTTCAGACAAGGGCTTGAATTCGGCGAATCCGGCATCGGACAAGGCGATGAACCACTCCACCTCCACCTGCACGCGGCGGTGCATGAGGCCGTATTCCGACAGCAGCGGCCGCAGCGCCGCCACCTTCGCGGCGTAGCGGCCGTCCAGCGGCGACAAGGCGGTGAGTGCGGTGGTGGTCATGGCGCGGCTCTGGGCGGCGCGGTGGGCCAGCCCCTGGGGGAATCGGGCGTGCAGGCGCGGATTCTAGGCGCGCACCACCTCGGGCACCACCGTGGGCACCCTGCCGCCAAATCCCCACTGGAGGGGTGCTGCCGGGCCTGGCGAGGGCTCCCCGTTCGACCGTGACGCCGCGTCTACCCGTGCCGCCAGTCGATCTCGAATCGGCACTCCGGGTCACCGCAGGCCTCGCAGGCCACTTCGCGCACCTGCGAACGCGCCTGCACCAGCACGTGGAACAGGCGCTCGAAGGTGGCGGCGTAGTAGTCGCAGGCCGGCATGGTGGCGGCCAGACCCTTGCACAGCGGGTTGCCGCGGATCGTCAGCACCACCGGCGGCCCTTGCCGCCAGGCGCAGCGGGCGTTGAACTGGCCGCTGCCGGCAAAGGTCCAGGCATGGCGGCCAATGGCAGCCAGCAGCACGCGGGCCGCCAGCGGCGCCGGCAGCACCTTCAGCAGACGCTGCACCGGGCGCGGAATGCGGTGTGCCAGCAGGTAATCGGCCGTGCGCGTGCCGGCGGCGCGGGCCACGGCGCCCGCCTCGGCGTCGCCCAGGGTCTCGCGCAGCACGCCGTGCAGGCGGCGCACCTCGGTCTCGTCGACCATGGCCTGCGGCGGTTCGCGCAGGTAGCGCGCGAGACCGGCGCGTTCGAACACCTGCGCCGTGACGGTGCGGCCCACGCGCACCGGCAGCACCTCGGCCACGCGAGTGATGGCGTTGGGGCCGATACGTCCGGCCGGGTGAAGCGCGGCGTCCATCGTGCCTGTCCGTTCAGACCCGCGCCTCGACCTCTTCGCTGAGCTGTTCGCGGCCGCCGCCGCAGGCCATGGCCGCCGCCGGTGGCGCGTCCAGATGCTCGTCGCCACTGCCGCAGGCCAGCGCGGCGTTGAGCTCGCCCTGGCGCCGCTTGTGCTCGATCTTCGGCCCGTGCATGGTGATCCAGCCGGCGTCGGCCTCGGCCAGCGCCGCGGCGCTGGGCCGCTCGTAGGTGCGGTTGGCGTCGAAACCGAAGTCCACGCTCTTCTTGCTCAGCGGGCCCCGGTAGCCGACGCGGCCCAGGTCGTAGAAGGTGCGCTGGAAGCCGCTCTTGGCAAAGGCCTTCAGGCAGCCCAGCAGGTAGCTGCGACGGCCCTTGTCGCGCGTCCAGGGGTACTGGAACAGCGCCTTGTTGAAGAAGAAGCGGCGGTAGTTGTGCATCACGCGGTCCAGCAGCTCGGCGCGGTCCATCGCGTCGGGCTTCATGATCGGGGTGACGAAGTTGTATTTCTCGAAGTCGAAGACCTCGACCTTGTCGCCGAGCTCCTGGAACAGGTCGCTGAACGGCCAGGGCGTATACATGGCCCAGTTGGCCATGTCGGGGTTCCAGTCGCGCGCCATCCGGTAGGTCTCTTCCAGCGTCTCGGCGGTCTCGTTCTCCAGGCCGACGATGAATTGCGCCTCGCTCACGATGCCCGCCTCGCGCAGCAGCCGGATGGCCTTCTTGTTCTGCTCGATCGTCGTTTCCTTGTTGAAGCGATCCAGCTTCAGCTGCGCCGCCGCCTCGGTGCCCAGGCTCACGTGCACCAGCCCGGCCTTCCTGAACATCGGCAGCAGCTTTTCGTCGCGCAGGATGTCGGTCACCCGCGTATTGATGCCCCACAGCACGTCGAGCTTGCGCTCGATGAGCTCCTCGCAGAAGGCGATGAACTTCTTGCGGTGGATGGTGGGTTCCTCGTCGGCCAGGATGAAGAAGCCCACGCCGTGGTCCTTGACCAGGGTCTCGATCTCGTCGACCACCTTCTTCGGGTCGCGGATGCGGTAGTCGCGCCAGAATTTCCACTGGCTGCAGAAGCTGCAGGTGAAGGGGCAGCCGCGGGCGAAGTTGGGGATCGCCACGCGCCGGTTCATCGGGATGTAGATGTACTTGTCCCACTCCAGGACGCTCCAGTCGGGCGTGATGCGGTCCAGGTCCTTGATCGAAGGTTCCGCCGCCGTGGCCACCACCCGGCCGTCGGCCAGGTAGGCGATGCCGCGCACGCAGCCGCGGTCGCGGCCGAAGCTGCCGTCGTCGATGGCGCTGACCAGGTTCAGGAACACCTGCTCGCCTTCGCCGCGCACCACGGCGTCGATCCAGGGCGCTTCCTTCAGCACCTGGGGGTACATGAAGGTGCCGTGGATGCCGCCGAGCACGGTGACGATGGCCGGGTTCACCGTCTTGGCGATCTGCAGCAGCCCTTCGGCCTTGTAGATGGCCGGCGTGATGGCGGTGCAGCCCACGACGTCGGGCTGCAACTCTTCGATGCGCGCGCGCACCTGCTCGTCGCTCAGGTGGTGCGTCATGGCGTCGACGAAGTGCACGTCGGTATAGCCGGCGGCCTTCAGGTAGCCGGTGAGGTAGGCCACCCAGGCCGGCGGCCAGTTGCCGGCGATCTCGGCGCCGCCGGAGTGGTAGTTGGGGTGCAGCAGCAGGATGCGCATGAGAAGTTCTCCTGATCGGGCGGGAAGGGGCGCCGAGGAAGCCGACCGTAGCGGCGAGGATGCGGTCAATCCTTGCTTTGTGTCAAGTTTCACGGACATATATATTTGTCTCGCAAAATTGACAGGTCGATCCGACCCCAGATGACGCTCAGCCCAGCAGCGCGACCACCGCCACCCCGCTCAAGGCCAACCCCAGCGTCAGGCCGTACAGCACGCTCACCAGCGCGGCCCGCAGCAGCCGCGGCCCCCAGCGGCCGCCGTAGACGACGCGCATGGCCAGCAGCGTGTACACCGGCACCGCCAAGGCGGCCAGCGAACTCAGCCAGGGCAGGTCGGTCATCACCAGCGCCAGCATCACGAACCAGAAGGCGTGCACGTGCAGCGCGAACACCAGATGCTCGGTGTAGCGCAGCCGCCGGTTGCGGTAGACGAGCTGCAGCCCCAGCGCAAAAGCCGGCAACAGCAGGAACATGGCCCCGCCGAGATGGGCCACGAAGCGCAGGCCGAACTGTTCCACCTCGCGTGCAAAGAGCTTCGGTTCCACGTCGATGCGGCGCTGGATGCGCCGGCACAGCCAGCCGGGCAGGTCGGTGCAGAAGAAGACGCCGTCCTGCAACCCGGCGCGCCCGACGCCCAGATCCAACTGCAAGCTTGCCGGCTCGGCCCCCTGCAACTCGATGGCGCCGGGTGCCTCGATCGTCACCGCGGCCACGACGCGCAGCAGCAGCAGCACCGCCAGGCTGATCGTCAGGTACAGCCGCAGCGGCAGCACATAGTGCTTGCGCCGGCCGCCCAGGTACTGGCGTGTCAGCTCGCCCGGCTTGAACAGCAGCAGCTTGAGCGTGCGCCACAGCGCACCCTCGGTGGCGAAATAGGCGCCGCCGAACTGTTGCAGGAATTCGCCCAGGCGGGGTGGCCTCAGGTTCGTTTCCTGACCGCAGACGGGGCAGAAGCGCGGCCGCGGCACGGCCAGGGGCTCGCCGCAGTTCAGGCACTCGGTGCCGGCGGTGGCAGCGGCTGTCGCGGGTTCGTCGGGAGCCATGGGCGCTCACGGTAGCGCAAAACCTCGTTACACATGACTGCCGCGGCGCAAGGGTCATTCATGACGGAATGCCCGCGGCGGCGTCCGGGCGGGGCGGTGGGCCTCAGGTCTGGCGCCATTCGGACGATGGCTAGCGACAGGTGAGCTCGCGCTCCCGCAGCGCCGTATGCGTTCCGCAACGGCGGGCCTTTGCATCCACCCCGGGGAACCCCATGCCCAATCGCCGTACCCTGTTCAGACACCTGCTCGCCGTGACCGCCTGCGTCGGCGCGCTCGGCTTCGCCGGCGCTGCTGCCGCGCAGGGCCTGAGCCCGAAGATCTCCACCGACCTGGCCAGCTTCGCCAGCGCGTCGGCGCCACCGAAAGTCAGCTGGGCCAAGTCGCTGGGTGGGCAGACCTACGCCAAGGTGCTCATCGTGGCCAGCGGCAGCGACGCACGTCTGACGAACCTGCGTGCCGCCGTGCTGGCCCAGGGCGGCTCGGTCTACAGCGTCTTTGCCTCGGTGCGCGCCATGGCGGCGCTGGTGCCCGTCTCGGCGCTGCCGGCACTGGCCGCACGCGGCGACGTGCTGGCCATCGCTCCCAACCGCAGCACGGCGCGCACCGGCAGCCTGGTGGCCGAAGCCACCGGCACCACCGCCGTGCCCGGCTTCGGCACCGCCAGCGCCTTCGACGGCCGCGGCGTCGGCATTGCCGTGCTCGACTCGGGCATCGACTGGGACCACCGCAACATGCAGGACGCCGCCGGCAAGACGCGCGTGGCGCAGGTGGTCGACGTGGTGGCGCTGAACAAGCAGATCGTCGGCACCGGCTGGGCGCGCGGCAAGGACTACAGCGAACAGGTGCGCTGGCAGTTCGGCTACGACGACTCCCGGCCGTCGGACCCCGTGGCACGCGCGCCGAAATCCCACCAACCCGACCCCAACGGCCACGGCACCGTGGTGGCCTCCATCGCCGCCGGCCGCGGCAGCTACCAGTCGCCCGACTCCAGCGGCGTGGCGCCCGGCGCCACGCTATACGACGTGCGCGTGCTCGACGAGCGCGGCGTGGGCACCGTGGCCGACCTGCTGGTGGGCATCGACTGGGTGCTGCAGCGTTCACGGCTGCACAACATCCGCGTCATGAACCTGAGCCTGGCCGCCAACGGCATCGACTCCTTCGTGGTGGACCCGCTGGCGCGCGCCGCGCGCAGCGCCGTGGCGTCGGGCATCGTGGTCGTGGCCTCGGCCAGCAACGCCGGCAAGAACGAGGCCGGGCAGGAGGTCTACGGCGCGATCAGCTCGCCCGGCACCGAACCCTCGGTCATCACCGTGGGCGCCACCAACCCGTTTGCCACCGCCGTGCGCAGCGACGACGCGGTGGCCGGCTTCAGCTCGCGCGGCCCCACCCGCAGCAGCCTCACGCTGCCCAGCGGCAGCCGCTGGGTGGACAACGTGCTCAAGCCCGACCTGGTGGCCCCAGGCAATCGGCTGCTGGGCGCGGTGGCCAACAAGAAGAACAAGGCAGCACCCGAGGGCAACCTGCTGGCCACGCTTTACCCGCAACTGATGGCAGACGCGCAGGTGCAAGGCGCCTCACAGGCCGCCGACCAGGAACTGATGCAGCTCAGCGGCACCTCGGTGGCCGCACCCGCCGTGGCCGGCGCGGCGGCCGTGCTGCTGCAGGTCAACCCGGGCCTGACGCCGCCGCTGGTGAAGGCCATCCTGCAATACACCGCGCAACCGCTGCCAGACGCCAACCTGCTGCAACAGGGGGCCGGGCAGTTGAACGTGGAAGGCGCGGTGCGGCTGGCGCGGGCGCTGCGCACCGACATCGGCGGCGCGCTGGCCGCCGGACAACTGGCCGCGGGCGACCCGCTGCTGGCCCCGGGCAAGAACCTGCCCACGCCGCGGTCCACGCTCAACGGACAGAGCTTCGACTGGGGTCGCATCGTCTATGCCGGCGGCAGCCATGTCGTGACCGGCAACGCCTTGTTCGACCGCTTCCAGCCCATCTACGACCCGGGCCTGACCTGGGTGCGGCAGGTGGCGCTGCGCAACAGCGTGGAATATCTGCCGGCCGGCCGGCACGTGGCTGCGAATACGGTGCCCTTGGCCGTGGTCGAGCGCAACGCCGCGGCGCAGCCGCTGCTGACGCGGCAGGTGGTGCTGCTCAGCCCCGCGGCCGGCAGCAATTCGGCCCAGGCGGACAGCGGCGTGTTCGTCCCCACCGCCTGGCTCGCGGGTCAGGCCGCCGCGGGTGCGGGCTTCATCCTCAGCGAGGGCTTCATTCTTTCCGAAGGCTTCATCCTCAGCGAACGTCTGCAAGTGCCGCGCAGCGTCATCGGCGACGGCTTCATCCTCAGCGAGGGCTTCATCCTGAGCGAAGGCTTCATCCTCAGCGAAGGTTTCATCCTTTCCGAGGGCTTCATCCTCAGCGAGGGGCTCACCCTCGGCCACGGCTTCATTCTCAGCGAAGGCTTCATCCTGAGCGAGGGCTTCATCCTCAGTGAAGGCTTCATCCTGAGCGAACTGCTGGCCGACCCGGTGGGCGCGTTCGACACCAGCCTGCTCGGCGTGCCCTGACCGCCCTCTGGGGGCCCGAACGGCGCTTGAGCGCGGCCGTCAGCAGCCGATAACAAGGCCATGAGCACGCCATCCGAGCACGCCAACGCCGCCGCGGCCGCCCAGGCCGCGGCGGCGTCGCGTTCCGGCCTCTGGTCCCGCTTCGTGCGGCGGCACCTGCACGACTACAACGCCACGGCCACTGGCCGATGGCTGACGCTGGCGGCAGCGGGAGCGCTCGCGGCGGCATGGGCCCTGGCGCAGCTGGCGGCGCTGCCGGTGGCCGACCTGTGGCGCGTGGCGCTGGGCGTGGTCTTCGTGGCCGTGGTGGCGCTGTTTCCGGTGCACATTCCGCGCACCAAATATTCGATCAGCTTCGCCGACATCTTCGTCTTCGCGCTGCTGGCCCTGCACGGTGCGCCGGCGGCGGCCCTCGCGGTGGGCGCCGAGGGCCTGGTCGGCGCCTGGCGCACTTCCAAGCGGCTGACCAGCCGTGTCGGCACCCCGGCGGCCGCCACCGCCACCATGGTGCTGTGCGGCCTGGGCTACGAGGCGTTGCATGTCGCCTTCGAAGGCGCCGGCCTGCCGGCCGCCACGGCCATGCTGGCGGCGCTGTGCCTGGTGTCGCTGCCCTATTTCGCCGGCATCACGCTGCCGCTGCTGGCGGTGATGGCGGCCAAGAACGGTCAGCGTCTGTCGCTCGTCGACTGGGCGCAGAACTACAGCTGGCTGGCGGCGGTCTACCTCATGTCTGCGGCCGTGGCCGGTGTGCTGGCGATCAATGCGCGCCAGTTCGGCCCGGCGGTGGTCGTGCTGGCCGCCGCCGTGGCCAGCGCCGTGCTGGCGCTGGTGCACTACTCGCTGAACCGCCAGGAGGCGGACCACCAGGCGCAGGAAGCCCGCATCGCCGAGGCGCAGCGCGAGGCGGCGCTGAACCAGCAGCGGTTCACCGCAGCCTTCACGCACGCCGCCATCGGCATGGCCATCGTGCGCCCCGACGGCAGCATCCACCAGGTCAACCAGGCCTTGTGCGCACTGCTCGCCAGCGCCGAGCCGGCGCTGCTGAACCGCCACTTCGACGAACTGCTGCACGAGGGCGACGACCAGCTCTTCAGCCGCCGTGTCCAGGCCATGGCCGAAGGCAACACCGAACCCTTCTCGATGGAACTGCGTTGCCGCAGCGCGGGCGAGCGCCAGCTCTGGGTTTCGCTGCACTGCGGCCGCTTCGTCGACCCGGCCAGCGAACGCAACGGCCTCATCTACCAGTTGCACGACATCACCTCGCGCCGCCTGGCCGAGGGCGAGTTGCACCACATCGCCTACCACGACAGCCTCACCGACCTGGCCAACCGCAACTGCTTCAACGAACGGCTGGAAGTGGCGGTGGAGCGCACGCGGCTGGACGACTCGCAGCGCTTCGCGGTGATGTTCCTCGACCTCGACCGCTTCAAGGTGGTGAACGACAGCCTGGGCCACATCGCCGGCAACGTGCTGCTGCGCGAGGTGGCGCGCCGCCTGTCCGACAGCGTGCGCCCGGGCGACCTCGTGGCGCGGCTGGGCGGCGACGAATTTGCCGTGCTGCTGGAACAGGTGCACGAAGCCCAAGATGCCATGGTGCTGGCCGAGCGCCTGCTGGAAGCGGTATCGGCGCCGATCATGATCAACGGCACCGAGGTGCTGCCGGGCGCCAGCATCGGCATCACGCTCAGCGACCTGGGCTACCGCATTGCCGACGAGGTGCTGCGCGACGCCGACCTGGCCATGTACGCGGCCAAGGGCGACGGTCGCCGCCGCGTGATGCTGTTCGACCAGAGCATGCACGAACGCATCGCCGAGAAGCTGAAGCTGGAAGGCGACCTGCGCCGCGCCATTGGCGAAGGCCAGCTTTCGCTGGTATTCCAGCCGCTGTACGACCTGGCGCCGCACCGGCTGAGCGGCTTCGAGGCGCTGGCGCGATGGGTGCACCCCGAGCGCGGGCCGATCGGGCCCGACGTGTTCATCGCGTTGGCCGAGGAAAGCGGCCACATCGAGGCGCTCACCGCCTGGGTCGTGGAACGCGCCGTCGAGCAGCTCGCCACATGGCGCGCCGGCGAAGCGCATGCCGGCCACCTGGACATGCACGTGAACATCTCGGGCCGCGACCTCGGCAACGCCAACCTGGTGCCGCTGGTTCGCAGCGTGCTGCAGCGCCATGCCGTGCCGGCGCAATGCCTCACTCTGGAGATCACCGAAACCACGCTGATGGGCAACCTGGATGCCGCGCTGCGTGCGCTGCAGGCGCTGCGCGAAGTGGGCTGCCGCTTCAGCATCGACGACTTCGGCACCGGCTATTCGTCGCTGGCCTACCTGAGCACGCTGCCGATCGACAGCCTGAAGATCGACCGTTCGTTCGTGATGGGCATGGAGCAGCAGGCGCAGAACGTGGAGATCGTGCGCGCGGTGGTCAACCTGGGGCGGTCGCTGGGCAAGAAGATCATCGCCGAGGGCATCGAGACCGTGGAACAGCTGGCCACGCTGAAGGAGCTGGGCGTGGACGTGGGCCAGGGCTACCTGCTGTCGCGGCCGCTTCGGCCGGACCAGGTGGCGGCTTTGTTCGCCACCATGGTGACCGAAGCGGGCTGAAGCGGGTTCATGGGCAGACCGGCGTTCCCGGTGGCGCTGCCGTCGCCGTCACGATCACCGGACCCAGCAGCACGCGACCCTCGGCGTCGCGCAAGGTCAGCCGCAGGCCGGTGCCGCTGGGCTGAGCCTCCAGCAAGGCCGGAGCGGGCGCGACATCGGGGTCGGTGTGACCGTAGAAGCGCCCCGCCTGGCCGGCGATGACACCCCACTGGCCGCGGAATTCCAGCGGCGCGCAGGCCTCGACGAGCTCGGCGCTGTCTTCATACAGTCGCACCCGCACGCGCGCACCCGCTGCGGCGTCGACCAGGAGCACCGGCGCGGCGCCGGGCACGGCCGTGGCCGTGGTGCCGTCGTATCGGCAGGCTGCCAGCGCCGCGAGCTCGCTGCTGCACAGCGAAGCCGGATTGGCGCCGAAGTAGGCCAGCGCACTGGCCGTGTCGCCCGTGCCGGTGCCGCCGACGCCAGGGCCGCAGCCGGCCAGGACGGCGGCCAACAGCGTGGCGAGCCATCCCAGCGCGGCCCGGGGCCGTTGGGACAGCCATTCGATGGTCGACATTCAGCTCTCCCCTTCGCTGTAGAAGTAGACGCCGAAGCGCGCGCGGTGCCGGCGCTGCCCGGCGCTGGCTTGCGTCTGGTCGGCGTCGAAACGCTGCTGCGCTTCCTGCATCACGGTCCTGAATGCCGCCCTCCAGGCCTGCACCGACACTTCGCGCAGGCGCTCGGCCGAGGCCGCAGTGAGTTCGTCCACGAAGACCGACTGCTCCAGGAAATTGGCTTCGCCCTGCAGGTTGGCCACCGCGGCGGCGGCGTGGTCGTGCAGGTTCTGCGCGAACAGCCACGACATCTCCTCGAAACCCTGGCGCGGCGCGAAGCCGCTGCCTTCGAGCACGAGGCCGGCTTCGGTGTCGTGCACCACGCCCAGGCGCTGCAGTTCGTCGAGCACGGCCTTGGGCCGCACGTCGCGGCTGACGCCGGCCACCAGGGCATCGAAGGAACCAGGGCCACCGGACTTGGGCAGCGGGCGGCTGGCGCCGCGGGCGTCGAGGAATTCGGGGTCGTTCATCCAGCGCGCCACCACCTGGGCGGCCAGGCCCAGCGGCGCCGGCGGGGCCACCGCCGACGCCGCTGCTGCACCGCGCGTGAGGCCGCGCACGTCGCGCCGGTGCACGCCGGACAGCAGCGACAGCGCGCTGTCGGTCTGCGCCATGCCGCGGCCGGCCAGTTCCTGCCGTGCCGCGTCCAGGAATACGCGCTTGAGCGCGGCCGCGAAGACCGTGTAGGTGACGCCGTTACGCAGCAGCAGGCGCACCAGCGGCTGCAGCACGCGCAGCACGCGGTCCAGCGCCAGCGTGGGCTGGTTCTTCATGGCCATGGGCGTAAGCGGCGTCGTGCCGACATGCTGGAATTTGACGGCAAGGTTAAATGTGGAATATTATCCCACGCAAAATCACGGATGTCGACGGCCCGCAGAAGGAAACCGCCATGAAATCGATGCTCTCCCCGGCCCGGCGGCTGGGTGCTGCGGTCGCGCTGTGCCTGAGCCTGGCGGCCTGCGGCGGCAGCGACACCGAACCGGCCGCAGCGCCTGCGCAGGGCAACGGCGCGCTGGCCGCGTCGCGGCCTGGTGAGCTGACCAGCTATGTGCAGACCCGCCTGCGCACGCTGGCATCGCAGGGCCGGCTGGCCCCCGGCGGTGTCATGGACGGCGCGCTCGCCACGGCCGTGACGTCGCTGCCGGCGGCCGCCGCGCCCGCCGAGCCTCGCTCCGGCACGCTGGTGCAGGAAGATGGCGTCGACGAACCCGACCTGATCCAGACCGACGGCCGCTTCATCTACACCTTGCAGCCGCAGGAAGGTGCGGGCCCGCTGGTGGCGGTACACGAACGCGCCGCCGACGGTCGTGCGCTGGCCCGGGGCCGGGTGGTGCTGGCGGCCGACGGCAGCTTCGGCACCGAGACGCTGGGCATGGTCCTCGCCGCCGACCCGCGCTCGCTGGCGGTGGTCGGCCAGCACTGGGCCGGCACGCCGGCCGACGAGATCTGCCGCGAGGTCTGCATCGCCATCGCGCCGCGCTGGATGCGCAGCAGCGTGGACGTGCAGCGCGTGGACGTGAGCGACCCCGCCGCGCCCCGCGCCGGTGAACGCATCGCCATCGACGGCCACCTGGTGGACAGCCGGCGCATCGGCGATGCGCTCTACGTGGTCACCAGCCACCGGCCCGTGCTGGCGGCCGAGCAACTGCCGGCCACGGCCTCGGCCGCCGAGCGTGAAGCGGCCATCGACCGCCTGACCGCGGCCGACCTGCTGCCGCGCATCAGCCGTAACGGCGGCCCGGCGCAGCCGCTGCTGGCCGAGACCGACTGCTATCTGCAGCCGGCCAATGCCTCGCTGGCGGTGGAGTTCACCACCATCACGGTATTCGACCTGCGCTCGCCGACGCTGGCACAGCGCAGCCGCTGCTTCGTGGGTGGCAGCGAGGCGCTGTACATGTCCACCGAAAACCTTTACCTGGCCACCACGCGATGGGCCTATCTGGCCGACGCGGGCGGTCTGGTCTACCCGCAGAAGATCCAGACCGACATCCACAAATTCAGCCTGTCCGGCGGCGTGTCCTACCGCGCCAGCGGCCAGGTCGAAGGCCACCTGGGCTGGGACCGCGAGCGCAAGTCCTACCGCCTGGGCGAAAGCCAGGGCGACCTGCGTGTGCTCAGCTACACCGGCGAAAGCGGCTGGGGTGCCGTGCCCGAGGCCGGCCGCGCCCCTTCACCGGCGCGGCTGACCGTGCTGCGCGAACGTGCCGGCGAGGCGCTGCTGCAGACCGTGGCCACGCTGCCCAACGCGGCGCGGCCGGCGCCGCTGGGCAAGCCGGGTGAACAGGTCTTCGCGGTGCGCTTCGTGGGCGACCGCGGCTTCGTCGTCACCTTCCGCCGCACCGATCCGCTGTACGTGCTGGACCTGTCCGATCCGGCCGACCCCAGGGTGACGGGTGAACTCGAAGTGGCGGGCTTCTCCGAGATGCTCGTTCCGCTGGCCAACGGTCTGCTGCTGGGCGTGGGCCGCGACGCCGACGCCCTGGGCCGGGCCACGGGACTGAAGGTGGCGCTGTTCGACGTCGCCGACCCCGCGCAACCGCGCCAGCGCGCCAGCCTCTCGCTGGGCGCCGCCGGCAGCATGAGCGCGCTGGACGGCTCGCGCCACGGGCTCAACCTGATGGCAGTGGGCGACACGGTGCGCATCGCGCTGCCCGCGAATCTGAGCGCCAGCGACTATCAGGACTGGCGCCACGGGCTGCAGCGCCTGGAGGTGGACACCGCGGCGCGCACGTTGCGCGACCTGGGCCTGCTCGGCGCCACCGTCGGCGCAGGTTACCTGCCGATCTCGCTGGAGCGCAGCGTGCAGATCGGCGACTGGGTCTACCACTTGCGCGAAGGCCAGCTGGCCAGCCACGCCTGGTGAGCGGTGCGGCCGGGCGACGTCCGCCCTTCAGCCGCGCGCGTGCACCATGCCGAAGATGGCGTAGTAGATCAGCGCCGCCAGCAGCGCCGCCGCCGGCACCGTGATCACCCAGGCGGCGGCGATCTTCACCACCTCCGAGCGCTTCACGAGCTGCTGGCGATAGACCCTGCGCAGCTGCTTGCGCTCGAACTTGCTCAGCAGCGCCGGGGCGGCCTGCCGCTTGAGCTGCTCCAGCATCACGCGCTTGCCTTCCAGCGAGGCCTTGGCGAAACCGTCGAGGAAACGCTCGACCACTTCCTTGTCTTCGCCGGCATGCTGCAGCTTGATGAATTCGATGGCGTCGGCATGCCGTCGCTTGAGGAATTCGCGCAGGAAGCCGACGCCGAAGACGCCGCCCACGGCGATGTGGGTGGAACTCACCGGCAGCCCGAGCTGCGAGGCCACGATCACCGTCACCGCGGCCGACATGGCGATGCAGAAGGCGCGCATCTGGTCGAGCTCGGTGATCTCGCTGCCCACCTTGCGGATCAGGCGAGGGCCGTAGAGCATGAGGCCGATGGCGATGCCCGCCGCGCCCACCACCATCACCCACAACGGGATCGGCGCGCGGCCCGAGACGGCGCCGCTGCGCACGGCATCGGCGATGGCCGCCAGCGGGCCCACGGCGTTGGCCACGTCGTTGGCGCCGTGCGCAAAGCTCAGCAGCGCCGCGGCGCAGATCAGCGGTAGCGTGAACAACGTATTGATGCCGGCCTTGGTATTGGCCAGCAGCGGCAGGCGCTGCCGAACCCAGCCGATGGCCAGGCGCCAGCCCAGCACGCCCAGCACGGTGCCGATGCCCAATGCCTGTAGCACGCCGGTCTGCCAGACCCGGTTCAGGCCTTTCAGCACCAGGTAGGCGGAGAAGGCGAAGACCATCAGGCCGATCATCAACGGCACCGTACGGCGCGCGGCCCCGATCATGTCGCCGCGCCAGGTGATGCTGCGCTTGATCCAGTACAGGAAGGCCGCGGCGATGGCGGCACCCATCACCGGCGAGATCACCCAGCTGGCGGCGATCTCCCCCAGCTGGCCCCAGTTGGCGGCGGCGCTGCCCCCCGCGGCCAGGCCCGCGCCGAGCACGGCGCCGATGATCGAATGCGTGGTCGACACCGGCGCGCCCACGGCGGTGGCGATGTTCAGCCACACCGCGCCGGCCAGCAGCGCCGCTGTCATGAGCCAGATGAAGCGATCGGTGTCGCCGATGGCGGCCGGGTTGATGATGCCCTTCTGGATCGTCGCCACCACGTCGCCGCCTGCGACCAGGGCGCCGGCCATCTCGAACACCGAGGCGATGATCAGCGCGCCCACCATCGAGATGGCCTTCGACCCCACCGCTGGCCCGACGTTGTTGGCCACGTCGTTGGCGCCGATGTTCATGGCCATGTAGCCGCCGATGATGGCCGCTGCCACCAGCATCACGCCCTGCGGGCCGCTGGCACCCTGCGCCAGGCTCGTGTACAGCATGATCATCACCACGAAGATCAGGCCGACGCCGAGGCGGAAGGAATCGCTGCGGCCGCGCTTGGAGGCCTTCTCGATCCGGGCAATGCTGTTCAGTTCCATCTCGGCCTTCCGGGCGCGCGTGGCCGCGGAGAGAACCCGAGGCGCGAAGGAATTGTGACAGTTTGATGACAGACTTCGCGGTCGGGCCGGGCCGCTGTGTGCCGGTGGCCGGTCGACCTCAGGCGCGAACGCGGTCCAGCAGCAGCGGCGTCTGCGGCGCCGGTCGGTCCACCACGGGCAGGGCCGCCGTCACCGCGCGTACCGCAGTATCGGCGTCGGCCACGCTGGCCGCATGCACCTGCGCCAGCGCATCGCCGGCCTGCACGGTGGCCCCCGGCGCCAGCACCGCCGCCAGGCCGACACGCGGGTCCACCGCGTCGCCGGGCCGCTGGCGCCCGCCGCCCAGCGCCACCACCGCCAGCCCCAGCGCCCGCACGTCGACCGGCCCCACGAAGCCGGCGCGCGGTGCCGGCACCGCGCGCTGCACCGGGGCCAAGGGCAGGCGCGGCTGGCGCAGCACGTCGGTCGGCCCACCCAGGGCGGTCACCATGCGCGCGAAGCGCTCGGCCGCGGCGCCGCTGGCCAGCGCCCGTTCGGCGGCCGATCGGGCCGCGACAGTGTCGGTATACAGCCCACCCAGGTGCAGCAGTTCGGCCGCCAACGCCAGTGTCAGCTCGCGCAGGCGTGCGATTTCCGTGTCGGCCGCGGAGTCGGCATCGCCACGCAGCAGTGCCAGCGCCTCCTGCACTTCCAGCGCATTGCCGGCCGTGCGGCCGAGCACGCGGTTCATGTCGGTCACCAGCGCCACCGTGGGCAGACCGGTGCCGCGCGCCACCTGCACCAGGCTCGTGGCCAGTTCGCGCGCCTGTGCCGGCGTCGGCAGGAAGGCGCCGCGGCCCACCTTGACGTCCATCACCAGCGCCTGCAGGCCGGCGGCGCGCTTCTTGGACAGGATGCTGGCGGTGATCAGCGGCACGCTCTCCACGGTGGCCGTGACATCGCGGATGGCGTAGAGCCGGCGGTCGGCCGGCGCCAGGTCGGCCGAGGCGCCGACGATGGCGCAGCCGGCCGCGCGCAGCGTGGCCAGCAGGGTTTCGCGCGAGGGGTCGACAGCGTAGCCGGGCAACGCCTCCAGCTTGTCCAGCGTGCCGCCGGTGTGGCCCAGGCCGCGGCCGCTGATCATCGGCACCACCCCGCCGCAGGCTGCCACTACCGGCGCCAGCACCAGGCTCACCTTGTCGCCGACGCCGCCGGTGGAATGTTTGTCCAGCAGCGGGCCGTGCAGGCCGGCAGCACGGCAGTCGAGCACGGTCCCGGACCGCGTCATGGCCTCGGTCAGCGCCACCGTCTCGGTGGTGTTCATGCCACGCAGCACGATGGCCATCGCCATCGCCGCCACCTGGCCTTCGCTCCAGCTGCCCTGGGTCAAACCCTGCACGAAAGCTTCGATCTGCGCCGGCGACAGTTCGCCGCCGTCGCGCTTGGTGCGGATCAGTTCCTGGGCCAGCATCACGGGCGCGCCCGATTCAGCCGCACCTGGCGGACCGGAGCAGCGGCGAAGCAACAGGATCGCTGGTGCGTGCCGAGGCAGGGTGTCGGTGATGCCCACCGTGGCGGCGCAGCTCGAGCGAGGCCTTCGCTCCCCTGGCGGACTGCCGGAAACCGACCCTCGCATTCGACGAGGGCAGCGGCGGAGACGCAGTACGAGGGCATGGGCGGGGCCTCGGACACGCGGTCAATAGCCTGCCGCCGGGGTCCCGCCGGTGCGGCCCGCGAGCACGGCCTCGATATCGTCGAGCAGGCCGCTGGCGCCGATGCGAAAGCGCGTCGGATTCGCGGCGGCGGCGCCCAGGACTTCCTGTACGAGCGCGATATGGACGCCGGCGTCGGCCACCGTGCGGATGCCGCCGGCCGGCTTGAAACCGACGCGCGGGCGCGCTGCGGCATCGTCGGCAATGGCCCGCAGCAGCACACGCGCCGCGGCCGGGGTGGCGCTGACGGGGGTCTTGCCGGTGCTGGTCTTCAGGAAGTCGGCGCCGGCGTCCAGCGCCATGCGGCAGGCGATGCGGATCGCGGCCTCGTCCTTCAATTCGCCGGTCTCGAGGATCACCTTCAGCGTGAGGCCCGCGCAGGCGCGCCGCACGGCGGCCAGCAGCGCGGGTGCGGCGGCCAGGTCGCGGTAGGGCAGCACCACGTCCACTTCCTGCGCACCGGCGTCGACGATCTCGGCGGTGTCGCGCAGGGCGCGTTCGACATCGCTGCCGCCTTCCGGAAAGTTGGCCACCGCGGCCACGGCCACGGCCGGCGGCAGCAGCGAGCGCGCCAGCGCCGCGCGGCGCGGCCAGACGCACACCGCGGCGGTGGCGCCGAACGGGCCCGTGGCGCGCCGGCACAGGCGTTCGATCTCGGCCGGCGTTTCGCTGTCGTTCAGGCTCGTCAGGTCCAGGCAGGCCAGCGCGGTGCGCGCGGTGGCCTGCAGGTCGGGGCCGCTGGTCATCGCATCAGCACTCCAGCGCCTGCAACACCGCCACCAGCAGGCGCAGCGCGCGTTCGCTGCCGGCGGCGGCACCGGCCAGGGTGTGGGCATGGCTCAGCGGCACGGGCTCCATGCCGGCGGCCATATTGGTGAGCAGCGAGAGCGCCAGTACGCGCAGGCCGGCGTGGCGCGCCAGGATGGTTTCCGGCACCGTGCTCATGCCCACCGCCCGCGCGCCGAAGGACCGCAGCATGCGGATCTCGGCCGGCGTCTCGAACTGCGGGCCCATCACCCAGGCGTAGACGCCTTCGTGCAGCGCAATGCCCGCACGGGCGGCCGCGGCACGGGCCTGTGCGCGCAGGGCCGGGTCGTAGGCGGCGGACAGGTCGACGAAGCGCCCGTCGCCGGATTCGCCGAACAAGGGCGAGAGCTGCGGCACGTTGATGTGGTCACCGACCAGCATCACCTCGCCGGGGCGCAGCGCGGCGTCCAGGCTGCCGGCGGCATTGGTCTGCACCAGCACCCGTATGCCGATGGCGGCGAGGGTGCGGATGACGCCCCTCATGCCGTCGGCGCGGCCGGTCTCGTAGGCATGCTGGCGGCCGGCGAGCACCAGCACCTCCACGCCGCCCAGGCGCCCGGCGCGCAGCAGCCCGGCGTGGCCGCCCACGGCCAGCACCGGAAAGGCCGGCAGCTCGGCATACGTCACGTCCACCGCGTCCTGCACCTCGGCGGCCAGCGGCGACCAGCCGCTGCCCAGCAGCACGGCGATGCGGGGCGCGCCTGGGCCCAGGCGCTGCTTGAGCAGCGCGGCCGTCCGTGCCACCGCCTCGGCGTCGCTCATGTCGGCAGATGATGCGGCCCGAAGCCGTGCGGCAGCAACGCGCCCAGGCTGTGCGCGGCGCGCAGGCCGTCCGGACCCGCCAGCCAGACGGGGCAGTCGTCGGCGGCAAATTCGCGCAGCTTCTGGCGGCAGCCGCCGCAAGGCGCCACGGGGTCCTGGGCCACCGCATACACCGCCAGCGCCAGCACGCGCCGGCCGCCGGCCGCGACCAGCAGCGCCAGCGCCGAGGTCTCGGCGCACCAGCCCTGCGGGTAGGCGGCGTTCTCCACGTTGGCGCCGGCATGGATGCGGCCCTGTTCGTCGAGCACCGCGGCGCCGACGGCAAAACCCGAGTACGGCGCGTGGGCGCGGGCGCGCACAGCGCGGGCCGCGGCGATCAGCGCCTCACGGTGATGCTCCACGTCGCCTGCCATGCGCTGCCTCCGGTCGAACCGGGTGCGACTGTAAGGCCGAAGGAGCCGCAGGCCGGGCCCGCCGAGCCTCGCCTGTATGGAGGAACCATCGCGCAGCAGGCGCTCGCACGCCTGGTCAGACGTAGCCCTTGACCCGCACCGGCGTGTGCCGCATGTGCAGTGACAGGCCCAGCGCCGCCATGTGGTTGGAATTGCGGCCCAGGATGGTCTGCGACAGCGGCAGGAATTCCTTCTCCTCGAACGCGGCGTGGGCGCGGTACTGCGCCACCAGCTGCTGCACCGAGGCCGTGTCCAGGTCGGTGGCCTGGCCCTTGGCGGCTTTTTTCAGGCCGGATTCCAGGCGCTTCCACAGGCCTTCCAGCTCGCGGTGCTCGTGTGTCAGCCGCTTCACCATCAGCTGCACCAGGTCGTATTCGTCGCCCGCGTTGGCGCTGGCCAGCACGGCCGGGAACAGCTCGCGCTCTTCGTCGGTGTGGTGTTCGAAGATGGCTTCCTTGAAGAATTCCAGCACGCCCGCCGCCGTCTCGCGGGCGCGCGCGGCCGGTGCCAGCAGCGCCGGCAGTTCACCCAGCAGGTCGAGCTTCCTCAGGATGCCTTCGTGGCAATGCGAGAAGTCCTGGATCGGCTCGTTGATGTGCTCGGACGTGGAAGTGCTGCTCATTTGATTCACCTAGAGGAAGAATTTCGAATGCCGCCGGTCAGCCGCCGGCCGTCACAGCGGGCAGCCAGGTCGAGAGCGCCGGCACCGCGGCAATCACCACCAGCACCGCCAGCACCATGGCCAGGAAGGGGATGGTGGCGCGGAATAGTGGCCCCATGCGGATGTCGGCCTGCACCATCGCAATGTACAGGCCCGGCCCGACCGGCGGCGTGACCAGCCCGATCACCGTGGCTACCGTGCACACGACGCCGAAATGGATGGGGTCGATGCCCAGCGTGGCCACCACCGGCATCAGCAGCGGCACCACGACGATGAGCACGCTGATGCTCTCCAGGAACATGCCCAGCACCAGCAGCATCACGATCACCAGCAGCAGGAAGACGAAGGGCGAGTCGGTCAGGCCCTTCATGACCTCCACCACCGCGTCGGGCACGCCCTGAAAGGCCAGCACCCAGCTCAGCACCGAAGCGGCGGCGATCAGCCCGGTGATGGTGGCGGTGTTGGTGGCCACGTCGAACAGGATCTTGCCCAGGTCCCGCAGCTTGATCTCGCGATAGATGAAGCCCAGCGCCAGCGCGATGATCGAAGCCACCGCGCCCGACTCGGTGGGTGTCATCACGCCGAGCATGATGCCGGTGATGACGACCACCGGAATGATGGCCGGCACCAGGCCGCCGATCAGCACCTTGGCCGAGGCCGAGCGGCCGCTGCGCGTGCCGGCGGGCAGGCCGGGGCCGAAGACGCCGTAGAGAAAGATCACCAGCGCCAGCCCGGCGACGATGAGCAGCCCGGGCACGATGCCGGCGATGAACAGCGGTGCGATCGGCTGCACCGCCACCACGCCGTAGATGATCATCAGCATCGAAGGCGGGATGATCGGGCCCAGCAGGCCGGCCGTCACCGTGACCGCGCCCGAGAAGGCGCGGTTGTAGCCGGCGCGTTCCATGGCCGGGATCATGACCTTGCTCATGACGCCGATCTGCGCCACCGCCGAGCCCAGGATCGACGCCGCCATGGCGTTGGTGAACAGGTTGGCGTAGGCCAGCCCGCCCTTCAGACCACCGACCAGCACCTGCGCCACCGCGATCAGCCGCTGCGTCAGCCCGCCCTTGTTCATGATCTCGCCGACCAGCAGGAAGAGCGGAATGGCCAGCAGGCTGTTGATTTCCAGCGCGCCGTAGAACTGGATCGGGATCGAGTCGTACAGCACCCCGAGGTCGCTGCTGAACATGAAGACGATGGCCGACACGAGGATCGTGCCCGCGATCGGCAGGCCCGCG
Source organism: Candidatus Rubrivivax defluviihabitans (assembly GCA_016709385.1). Lineage (GTDB taxonomy): Bacteria > Pseudomonadota > Gammaproteobacteria > Burkholderiales > Burkholderiaceae_C > Rubrivivax > Rubrivivax defluviihabitans. The sequence continues at coordinate 601,157 of JADJMW010000022.1, read as the reverse complement.
AACAGCAGTCCGAAGAAGACGACGAGCGTGATCATGCCGGCGCTCCACCGAGGGCACGCAGGTCGCGCACGATGGCCGCGAACTGGTGCCAGGCCATGAGGGCGAAGGCCAGCGGCAGCGCCGAGAAGTTGTACCAGCGCGGCAGTTGCGTCGTGGCGCCGAGCTCCATGCGCACGTCGGGCCGGTTCACCCAGTCCCAGCCCAGCCAGGCCACGAACACCAGCAAGGCCAGCATGACCCCGCCCAGCAGCACCATCAGGCCGCGGCGCGCCCGTTCAGGCAGCGCCCGCGGCAGGAAGTCGATGCTCACCAACTGGCCCTGCTGCACCAGCAGCGACAGTCCGAAAAGGGTGGCGAAGACCAGCAGCTGAACCGAGATTTCCTCGGCCCAGAAGATGGGTGCGCTGAAGAAATAGCGCAGCACCACCTGCACCATCATGATGCCGGCGATGGCCGCCGTCAGCGCGATGACGAGGCCGCGCTCGGCCGCGGCCAGGCCGCGGTCGATGCGTTGAATCCATTCGAAGATCATCCGGGGCTCCTTGACGCTCGAGCGGGCACGGACGCCGGATCAGAGATCCCTGGCCTGCTTGTAGAAGTCGGCGATGAGCGGGTTCTTGGCCGTGTACTGGTCGCGGATCTTGGCGCCCACGGCCTGGAACGACTTGATGTCCGGGTTGACCACCACCTTGGCGCCGTCGGCCTTGGCCTTGGCCAGGTTGTTGACGTCGGCGTCGATGGCGGTCTGGAAGCCCCACTTCTCGGCGCCGGCCACCACCTTGGTGATCATGTCGCGATCGGCGGGCGAGCGGCTGTCCCACCACTTCTTGGAGACCACGATGACGGCCGGGAAGGCCATGTGATTGGTGAGCGTGAGGTTGGGCGCCTGCTGGTGGAACTTGAGGCCCACCAGGGCGTCGAGGTCGACGTCCACCGCGTCGAGCAGCTTGGTCGTCAGCGACGGCGCCACTTCGGACAAGGGCATCGCCGTCGGCGCGGCGCCGTTGGCATTCCACCAGTCGTTGTAGATGGGGCTGGGGAAGGAGCGGATCTTCTTGTTGGCCAGGTCCTTGGCCGACAATACGGGCTGCAGCGACAGCACGTGGCGCATGCCGGCAAAGGCATAGCCCAGGCCGACCAGGCCGTGCGTGTTCAGCCGCTTGAGCATTTCCTGCGCGGCCGGCGTGGCGGCGGCCCGCGAGGCGTGCGCCACGTCCTTGAAGACATAGGGCAGCGACCAGCCGAGGAAGGATTCCTCGCGGTTGGCCAGGCCGCCGACGGTGAAGATGCCGAACTGCTGCGCGCCGGCCTGCATGAGATTGATCATCTGCGCCTCGTTGCCCAGCTTCTGCAGCGGGCTGACGGCGATCTTCATCTTGCCGCCCGAGGCGGCGTCCAGGTCGGTGGCGATCTTCTCGGACACCTGGTGCCACACGTGCGTGGGGGGCGTGATGTGGCCCAGCTTCAGGGCCTGGGCCTGGGCGCCCACGGTGGCGGCGCCGAGGGCGACGGCCGCGGCGAGCAGGGGCAGGGATCTGGTGAGGTTCATGTCGGTCTCCGATAGAGGCTTGGGGAATGGCGTGGCCAGGGCCCGGCAGGCAGCCGGGTCCGTTCGGGTCTTCGTGAAGGGTGCGGTGGGGGCTACTCGGCGGGGCCGATGTCCAGCGTGATCTCGCCCACCCCTGCAACGTGGCCCGAGATGCGGTCGCCCGGCACCACCGCGCCCACGCCTTCGGGGGTGCCGGTGTAGATCAGGTCGCCGGGTTGGAGGTGATAGAACAGCGACAGGTCGGCGATGATCTCGCGCACGTTCCAGATCAGCTTGTCGACGTCGGACCTCTGCTTGGTTTCGCCGTTGACTGCAAGCGCGATCTCGCCGTGGTCGATCACCACGCCCGGCATCGGCACGATCTCGGCGCACACCGAGCTGTGCTCGACGTCCTTGCCCAGGTCCCATGGGCGGCCCTTGTCGCGCGCCACCAGCTGCAGGTCGCGGCGCGTCATGTCCAGCCCCGCGGCATAGCCGTAGATGATCTGGTGCGCGTCTTCGGCCTTGACGCGGAAGCCCGGCTTGCCGATGGCGACCACGAGTTCCATCTCGAAGTGGAAATTCTTCGTCTCGCTCGGGTAGGGCATGGTGGCGCCGCTTTCCAGCAGCGTCTGCGGCGACTTGGTGAAATAGAACGGCCGCTCGACCGATTTGTCCACCGGCTTGCCCATCTCCACCGCATGCGCGTGGTAGTTGCGGCCGACGAAGAACAGGCGGTTGACGGGCAGGCGTTCGGTCTTGCCGCGCACCGGCAGCGAGGGCGCGGGCGGCGGCGTCCAGAGATACGAGGTCATGGGAGTCCTTGAGTGTTTGAAGTCGGGTGTCGACAGGCCGGCGCTCAGCCGCGGTTCTCGAACACGCCCAGCTTGCGGTGCAACGGCGATTCGTCGGCGATGAAGACGAAGGCGGGCTGATCTGCCGACAGGTTCTTCAGCGTTGCCGCGGTGTAGCCCGGGGCGCAGCAGGTGTCCGCCGCTTCGATCGTGAAGCTCTGCTCGCCGATGGCCACCGAGGTGCGGCCCTCGATCTGGTGGAACACCATCGCCGGTGAACGCGCCGGCAGGCGCAGCGACTGGCCCGGGCGCAGCATCAGGGCGTAGAAGCCGAGGATGTTCTGCGCGTCGGCGCCGGTCTCGGGGTTGGTGTAGGTCAGCTGCACCGCTTCCAGTTCGGGCCGGTCGGCGGCCAGCGCCAGCAGCGAGGCACGGGCATCGGCCCAGGGGTAGCGCAGCATCGGGTAGGCCTTGTCGCCGCGGGCGAACACCGGCGTCGGCACCAGGCCACCGCGGGCGTAGGCGCGGTCGCCGCGGCCAGGCACGACGGTCTGACGCTCGCCGTCGACGTGGTAGCTGGCCTCCATGTAATAGACCAGCGGCAGGTCGAGCACGTCGAGCCAGACCACCGGCTCCTTGCCGTCGTGGCCGTGTTCGTGCCACAGGCCGGTGGGCGTGAGGATCAGGTCGCCGCGACTCATCGGGCACTTCTCGCCGCCGACCGTGGTCCAGGCGCCCTCGCCTTCGACCACCATGCGCACCGCATTCGGCGTGTGGCGGTGCGACGGCGCCCACTCCCCCGGCAGCAGCAGCTGCATGCCCAGGTACATGGCGGCGCTGGCCTGCATCTTCTCCAGGCCGTGGCCGGGGTTGGCCAGCACCAGCACGCGGCGCTCGGCCTTCTCGATCGGCGTCAGCTCGCCGGCCTGCAGCAGCAGCGGGCGCAGCTTCCGGTAGGACCAGTGGGTGGCTTGCGTCCTGCGCGCCGGCACGTGCGGCGGCAGCACGGCGCGCAGGCTGGGCCACAGCGGCACCAGGTTGAGCTGCGTCAGCTCTTCGCGATAGGCCTGCGGCAGGTCTTCCAGGCGGCCCAGGGTGGTGAAGCGGTCGTTGTCTTGCATGTCGTGTCTCCTTGATCGGTCCGGGTTGCGGGTTCAGTCGGCGGCCAGGCAGTTGCCCACGTTCCAGCCGTACAGCCATTCCAGCGCGTCGTAAAAGCGCTCGGGGGGGCGGCCTTTCCACAGGCTGTTGCGCACCAGGCGCTCCACGCCCTTGGCGTGGTAGAGCCGGCCCATCTCGCGCCCGGAGAGCACGATGCGCGCGGTGCGGGCGATGCGCGAACGCTGGTAGAGGTCCAGCGCCGCAGTCCAGTCGTTGTCCTTGACGCGCAGCGCCTCGCCCAGCGTCACCGCGTCTTCCAGCGCCATGCACGCGCCCTGCGCCATGTACTGCGTGGTGGGGTGCGCGGCGTCGCCGAGCAGCGTGGTGCGGCCGAAGGTCCACTGCCCGATCGGTTCGCGGTCGGCGGTGGCCCAGCGCTTCCAGCTCTTGGGCAGGTCGATGAGCTGGCGCGCCTTCGGGCAGATGCCCTGGAAATAACTCTGCACCTCTTCCTTGCTGCCCTCGGTGACGCCCCACTCCTCCTTCTGCCGGCTGTGGAAGGTGACGACTACGTTGTACTGCTCGCCGCCGCGCAGCGGGTAGTGCACGAGGTGGCAGTTCGGGCCCGCCCACAGGCTGGCGGCGTTCCACTGCAGGTCGGCCGGGAAGTCCTTCTTGTCGACCACCGAGCGATAGACGACGTGGCCGGTGACGCGCGGCGGGTCGCCCACGAATTGCTCGCGCACCACCGACTTCACGCCGTCGGCGCCGATCAGCGCCAGGCCCCGATACGCGTTGCCGTTCTGGTCGTAGGCGGTGACGCCGTCGGCGTCCTGCGCGACGTTGACGATGCGCGTGCTGGTGCGGAATTCGACGCGGCCGGTCTCCTGCGCGCCTTCGAGCAGCGACAGGTGCACGTCCACGCGGTGGATCACCGCGTAAGGGTTGCCGAAGCGCTGGCGGAAGGCCTCGCCGGTGGGGATCTCGCCGACCAGGCTCTCGTCGATGGCGTCGTGCATCACCATGCGGTCGGTGAAGACGGCGCGGCTGCGCGCCTTGTCGCCCACGCCCAGGGCGTCGAAGGCATGGAAGGCGTTGGGGCCGAGCTGGATGCCGGCGCCGATCTCGCCGATCTCGGGCGCCTGCTCGAAGACCTGGACCCGGTAGCCGCGGCGCACCAGCGCCAGCGCCGCCGCCAGGCCGCCGATGCCGCCGCCGGCCACCAGCACGGGGAGAGAGGTCGTTGTTGCGCTCATGTCGGGATTCCTTTCGATGGAGTGCTTATCGTCAGTACACTGATCATCAGTATAGGCTACCGTATTGAAATGGGACTTAGGGAAAACCCTGATGTCGCGCGGTTGCTGCTGTTTCAGCCGCTGAAAGTGCGCACAGCGGTCAGTCGTCAGTGTACATATCATCAGCACAGTGATACTATGGCCGGCGCCCCTCCCGGGCGGACACCGAGACATGATGAGCAAGCACAACCGGCCCGGCCCCGCAGCGGCCGTCGACCTCGAATCCCTGCCCGGCCACTACATCCGGCGGCTGCAGCAGATCGCGGTGGCGATCTTTCTGCACGAGACCGAGGCGCACGGCATCACGCCGGTGCAGTACGGGGCCTTGCAGACGGTGTGCAACACGCCGGGCATCGACCAACGCACGCTGGCGCGCAGCATCGGGCTGGACACTTCCACCATTGCCGGTGTCGTCGATCGGCTCGAATCACGCGGCCTGCTGGTGCGCAACACCACGCCCGAGGACCGCCGCGTGCGCCTGCTTTCGCTCACCGACGAGGGGCACGCGCTGCTCAAGGCGCTGGCGCCGGCGATGCACCGCGCACAGGCGCGCATGCTCGAGCCGCTGCCGCCGCGCGAACGCGATCAATTCATGCGCATGCTGCGCCAGCTGGTGACGGCCAACAACGCCGAGAGCCGGGCGCCGAGCGAGACCTGAGGGGCTGGTTCCCCGGTCGATCCACTCAACGCGCCGGCCGTGCTCAAGCCGCCACGGGCTGGCGGATCAGGTGGTCGAAGGCCGAGAGTGCCGCCTTCGCGCCCTCGCCCGCGGCGATGACGATCTGCTTGAACGGCACCGTGGTCGCGTCGCCGGCGGCAAAGACACCCGGCACGCTGGTGGCGCAGTGCGCGTCGATGAGGATCTCGCCGTAGCGCGACAGCTCCAGGCTGCCCTTCAGCCATTCGGTATTGGGCACGAGTCCGATCTGCACGAAGACGCCGGCAAGTTCCAAGGCATGTTCCTGGCCGCTGACGCGGTCCTTGTAGCGCAGGCCGTTCACCTTCTGCCCGTCACCGGTGATCTCGGTCGTCTGCGCGCTGGTGTGGATGTCCACGTTGGGCAGGCTCCGGAGCTTGTTCACGAGCACGGCATCGGCCTTCAGCTGATCGGCAAACTCCAGCAGCGTCACGTGCGCCACCACGCCGGCCAGGTCGATGGCGGCTTCGACGCCCGAGTTGCCGCCGCCGATGACGGCCACCTTCTTGCCCTTGAACAGCGGCCCGTCGCAGTGCGGGCAATAGGCCACGCCCTTGGTGCGGTATTCGGCCTCGCCGGGCACGTTGACGTTCTTCCAGCGCGCGCCGGGGGCCAGCACCACGCTGCGGCTCTTCAGCTCGGCGCCGTTGGCCAGCTTCACGCCCACCAGGCCACCCGGCGTGGTGGCCGGCTCCAGGGCGGTCACGCGCTGGCCGTTCATCAGGTCCACGTCCAGGCTGCGCACCTGCGCTTCCAGCGCAGCGGCGAACTTCGGACCGTCGGTTTCCAGCACCGAGATGTAGTTCTCGATGGCCATCGTATCCAGCGTCTGGCCACCGAAGCGTTCGGCCACGATGCCTGTGCGGATGCCCTTGCGTGCGGCATATACCGCGGCCGCGGCGCCGGCCGGGCCGCCGCCGATGACGAGCATGTCGTAGGGTGCCTTGTCGGCCAGGCGGGCGGCGTCGCGCGCCGCTGCACCGGTGTCCACCTTGGCCAGGATCTCGCCCAGCTCCATGCGGCCGCTACCGAACATCTGGCCGTTCACGAAGACCGTGGGCACGGCCATGATCTGGCGCGCGTCCACTTCGGACTTGAACAGCCCGCCGTCGATGGCGACATGGCGCACGCGCGGATTCAGCACCGCCATCAGGTTGAGCGCCTGCACCACGTCGGGGCAGTTGTGGCAGGTGAGCGACATGTAGGTTTCGAAGACGAAATCACCTTCCAGGGCACGAATCTGCGCGATGACGTCGGCTTCCACCTTTGGCGGGTGGCCGCCCGCCTGCAGCAGCGCCAGCACCAGCGAGGTGAATTCGTGGCCCATGGGGATGGCGGCGAAGCGCACGCCCATGTCGTGGCCAGCACGGCTGATCGAAAACGACGGTCGGCGCTCGTCCTGCCCGTCCAGCCGCAGGGCGATCTTGTCCGAAAGGCCGGCAATGTCCTGCAGGAGTTCGCGCATCTCCTGCGAGGCCGGACGCTCGTCGAGCGAGGCCACCAGTTCGATGGGCTGCGTCACGCGCTCCAGGTAGGCCTTGAGCTGGGTCTTGAGGTTGGCGTCCAACATGGCGGTTTCCTTTGCGTCGATGGTGAGGGGCAGGGTTCGTCCGGCCCGGTCGACAGCACCCGTCGCGAGGGCGCTGTCGACAGGGCCCGTGGGGGCCTGTCGAGGGTTGGTAGCCGAGGGCGAGCCGTGCGGCCCGCCCTCAGCGCGGAGTCGTCAGATCTTGCCGACGAGGTCCAGCGACGGCGTCAGCGTGGCCGCGCCTTCCTGCCACTTGGCGGGGCAGACCTGGCCCGGGTGCTTGGCCACGTACTGCGCGGCCTTGACCTTGCGCAGCAGTTCGCTGGCGTCGCGGCCGATGCCGTTGTCGTGCACCTCGGCGGTCTTGATCAGGCCTTCCGGGCTGATCAGGAAGGTGCCGCGCAGCGCCAGACCCTCTTCCTCGATCATGACGTCGAAGTTGCGCGTGATGGTGCCGGTGGGGTCGCCGATCAGCGGGTAGCGCACCTTCTTGATGGCGTCCGAGGTGTCGTGCCAGGCCTTGTGCGCGAAATGGGTGTCGGTGGAGATGCCGTACACCTCCACGCCCAGGTCCTTGAACTGGGCGTAGTTGTCGGCCAGGTCTTCCAGCTCGGTCGGGCAGACGAAGGTGAAGTCGGCCGGGTAGAACACGAACACGCTCCACTTGCCCTTGAGCGACTGCTCGGTGACTTCGATGAACTTGCCGTTCTGGTAGGCGGTGGCCTTGAAGGGCTTGACTTGGGTATTGATGAGGGACATGAAGAATCTCCTGGAGTGACGAGGGTTGAAAGAAGGAAGAAATCCGTTGACAGAACGAATTGTTGGGGTTCACCCTCGTTTGGACAATTGGATTGCTTTCATACCGGCGATAGGCAACGTTAATTCTCCTGGGCGCTGACGCCCTGGGGGCGCCGCCGATGGGCCGGCACCTGCGTGCCCCGCTGGCCCGGCATCGCCCCCTGGCGATGGAAGGTCCGTCGGCGCGCTCCGGGTTCGGCGGTTGCCTGAAGAGCCCGCGATCTCAGGCCTGCCGGCGCGGCGCGCCGCCGCGCGCCGGCGTGGGCCAGTGGCGAAAGCCCTTGGGCGCGTGCGAGGTGACCGCCGAACCGAGCACCAGGACCCAGAAGACGAGCACGGCATGCCGGGCGTCCAGCGCCATCCAGGCCACCAGCGCCAGCTTCACCAGCACCGCCGCGCCGGCCACTTCGCGCAGCGCCATGCGGCCGGCGCGCAGGTCCATCGCCAGCATCAGCAAGCCGCTGACCAGCACCAGCAGCGCTGCACGGCTGTGCCCGGCGGGTGCGCCCAGTACCGCCGCGCCCAGCCACACCACACCGGCCAGGTGCAGCGAACGCAGCAGCACCGAGAACCAGCGTTCGGCTTCGGAGTCGCGGGCGAGCAGGCGCATGGCCGGTATTGTGCGCAAGCCGCGTGCTCCACCGGGGCAAGCCGCCGGACGGGCAGGCACGCCCGGCCTCTCAGGCCGCGCGCAGGCAGTCCACGATCCTCAGACGCGCCGCGCGCCAGGCCGGCACGAAGCCGCCGACGAAGCCCATCAGCAGCGCGAACAGCATCGACTGCACGGCAATCACTGGCGTCATGCGGAACTGGAAGGCCAGTTCGGCGAAGGTGGCGAAATTGGTCGTCGACACGTCCACCGCCTGCATCGCCAGCGCCGCCGTCACGCCCGCCACGCCGCCCAGCAGCGACAGCAGCAGCGATTCGCCCAGGAAGGCCGCCAGCACCGCGCTGCGCCGGAAGCCCAAGGCACGCAGCGTGCCGATCTCGCCCACGCGCGAGGCCACGGCGCCGAACATGGTGATGGTGGCGCCGACCACCGCGCCGATGGAGAAGATGACCGCCAGCGCCGTGCCCAGGATGCGGATGAAATTGGCCAGCGCCTCGCTCTGCTCGGCGTAGAAGCGTTCCTCGCGCTTGGCTTCCAGGCCCAGGCGCGGATCGTCTTCGATCAGCTGGCGCAGGCCTTCGAAATTTTCCGGATCGGGCAGCTTCACGATCACCGAACTCACGGCCTGGCGCCGGAAGGCGGCCATCAGCTGTTCGGCGTCGGCCCAGAGCTCGGAATCGAAGCCGCTGCGGCCGGCGTCGAAGAGGCCCACCACCACCCAGTCGCGGCCGCCGAAGCGCAGCGTGGCGCCCAGGTCCACACCCTGGAAGCCGGCCGCCACGGCTCGGCCGGCAATGACCTCGCTGCTGCCGGGCCGGAACATTCGCCCCTGCACCAGCTTCACCTGCGGCCGCAGTGCCAGGCCGGCTTCGCCGGTGCCGCGCAGCGTCACGTTGCTGGGCTTGCCGCTGCCGCGTTTGGGCAGGTTGTTCAGGATCACCGGCTCCTTGCTGGCCAGGGCCTGGCCGCGGGCGTCGAGCGCGATGCCGGGCAGCGTCTCGATGATGGCCGCCTGCTCGCGGCTGATGCCGCTGGTGATCTCGGCGCCGGCGCCCTTGCGCAGCACGATCATGTTGTCGGGCTGGCCGGTGGCCACCAGCGTGGCGCGGATGCCCTCGGTCATCATCAGCACGGTGGCGAAGACGTAGACCACCAGCGCCATGCCGGCGGCGGTGAGCACGGTGGTGACGCGGCGCACGCGCAGGTTGCGGGCGATGTAGCTGAAGGGCAGGGCTTTCATGCGACGTGCCGCAAGCCCGCCACGATATCGATGCGGCTCATCTTCCACGCCGGCCAGGCCGCGGCGACCACGCCGACGAGCAGCGCTGCCGCCAGCTGCAGTCCCATCGTCGAGGCCGAGACGCGGAACACCGGGAACAGCGACCCGGCCGTCTGCGCGAAGGCCGCCGCCAGCGGCAGCGTCAGCAGCACGCCCGCCAGCCCGCCGATGAGCGCGATCAACAGGCTCTCGCCGAACAGCAGACGCACCACGAAGGCCGGGCCGAAACCCAGCGCCTTGAGCGTGGCGTATTCGGCCAGCCGCTCGCGCGCCGTCATGGCCATGGTGTTGGCCATGACCGCCATGATGATGACGACGATGATGTAGCTCACCGCCTGCATGGCCACCAGGATGGCCTCGCTCATCGAGACGAAGCTGAGCTGGAAGGCCTTTTCGGTTTCGGTCAGCGTCTCGGCCAGCGAATTGCGGAATTGCGCGTCGATGCGCTGCGAGATCACGCCCGCGTTGTTGGGGTCGCGGATGCCGACGACGAAGACGCCGACGAAGTCGCCGCGGCCGCCGCGGGCGCGCAGCGTTTCGTTGATCAGGCCCCAGTGCATCAGCATCTGGTTCTCGTCGACCGAGGCATCGGCGCCTTCGTAGATGCCGCGCAGCGTGAAATTCCAGTTGCCGCTGTAGATGGTGCCGCGCAGCGGGATGTTGTCGCCCAGCTTCCAGCCGTATTTCTGCGCCAGCTTCGCGCCCACCACCACGCCCTTGCGGTCGCGTTGCCAGGCCACGCGTTCGGCATCGGCGAGGCGGAATTCGGGGTACAGCGGCAGGTAGGTGGCGGGGTCCACCGCGAACTGCGGGAAGAAATTGCGTTGCGTGATGTAGATGCCGCCGAACCAGTTCGACCAGCTCACGCGGTCGATGCCGTCCACCGCGCGCAGCCGCTCGGCGTAGGCCAGCGGCAGCGGCACGGTGAGCGAGGTGGCGCTGCGCGTGATCAGCCGCGTGCTCGAACTGTTCTCGGCGCCGGCATACCAGGCGTCGACGATGGTGCGCAGCAGGCCGTAGGCGCACACGGCCACCACCAGGCCCAGCATCGTCAGCAGCGTGCGCAGCCGGTGGCGGAAGGCGTTCTTCAGCAGCAGGCGGAAGAGGAACATCGTCGTCGCGGGGCGCTGGCGCTTCAGGCAGCGAGCTCGTCCACCAGCACGCCCTTTTCCAGGTGCACCAGGCGGTGCGCGCGCGCCGCCGCCTTGGGGTCGTGCGTGACCATGACGATGGTCTTGCCGAGTTCGGCCACCAGCTGCTCCAGCAGCGACAGCACCTCCTCGCCGGTGGCGCGGTCGAGGTCGCCGGTGGGTTCGTCGGCCACGATCAGCGTCGGGTCGCCGACCAGCGCGCGCGCGATCGCCACGCGCTGCTGCTGGCCACCCGAAAGTTCGCTCGGCAGGTGGTCGGCGCGGTCGCTCAAGGCCACCAGGGCCAGCACCTGCGCGACGCGTTCGCGTCGCTGGCGCGCGGAAAGACCGGTCAGCAGCAGCGGCAGCTCGACGTTCTCGAACGCCGACAGCACCGGAATCAGGTTGTAGAACTGAAAGATGAAGCCCACGTGCGCCGCGCGCCAGTCGGCCAGTTCGCCTTCGCCCAGCGTGGCGATGTCGACGCCGCCGATCTGGATGGTGCCGGCGCCGGGTTGGTCGATGCCGGCGATCAGGTTCAGCAGCGTGCTCTTGCCCGAGCCGCTGGGGCCCATCAGCGCGACGAACTCGCCGGCCGCCACGTCGAGGTCGATGCCCAGCAGCACGGCGATGTCCTGCTCGCCGCGGTGGTAGGACTTGGCCAGGCCGCGGATGCGGATCAGCGGCGCTCCGGCGTCTGACATGGGCTCGGCTTCCGCGGCTATTTCGGCGTCTACGGCTACTTGCCGGCCACGGCGACGCGGGCACCAACCTGCAGCGCGTCGCCGGGGTCCAGCACCAGCCGGTCGCCGGCCTTCAGTGCGCCGGCGTCGACCTCCAGCAGGTCGCCCAGCATGCGGCCGGCGTTCACCGGCACGGCCTCCAGCCGCTCGCCCGCGCCGATGCGCAGCACCACCGGCCGGCCGTCGCGCTGCACCACGGTGCGCGGGTTGACGGCCAGCACCGGCTGCAGGTCGGCCTCGCTGGGGCGCTGCTTCAGTAACACCACCTTGGCACTCATCTCGGGCAGCACACGCGGGTCGAGCTGCTCGAAGCGGATCTTCGTCATCACCGTGGCCTTGGCGCGGTCGACCGTGGGCACGATGCGCACCACGCTGCCGCGAAAGCGCGCCTCGGGCAAGGCGTCGAGCGTGATCTCCACCGGCATCTCGATGGCGACGCGGCCGACGTTGCTCTCGGAGACGTCGGCCTCCACCTCCAGCGTGCCCATGTCGGCCATCGTGACCACCGCGCCCTGGGCGCCGGCGGCGCTGGAAAACGGCGTGATCATGTCGCCGACGTTGGCGTTCTTCACCAGCACCACGCCGCTGAACGGCGCGCGGATCTCGGTATTGGCGCGGTTGACGGCCTGCACCTGCACCTGGGCCGCGGCCGCCGCGATGCTGCCGCGTGCCGCGGCGATGCCGGCCGCGGCCGCGGCGAAGCCGGCCCGTGCCGCATCGGCGCGCCGCCGGGCGGCATCCACCGCCTGCGGCGAAACGAAGTCCTGCGCGCGCAGTTCCAGCACGCGCCGCAGTTCGGCGTCGGCGTTGGCCTGCTCCACCTGGGCCTGGCGCACACCCGCTTCGGCCTGCTGCAACGCCGCTTCGGCCTGGCGCACACCGGCCTGCGCGGCCTGCATGGCGGCGGCCACGTCGCTGGCGTCCAGGCGGCCGATCAGTTCGCCCGCCTCGACGGCGCTGCCTTCGCGCACGCGCAGTTCGATCAGGCGCCCGGTGGCCTTGCTCGACACCGCGGCGCGGCGCTGCGCCACCACGTAGCCCGAAGCGGTGAGCAGCGCATGCTGTGCCGAGGGGTAGGCCGTCATCACGCTGCTGGCCTGCACCTCGGTCTGGCGCGTGGCCAGCAGCACGGCGGCTGCCGCCACCACGGCGACGACGAGAAGCCACCAGCCCCAGCGGCGGCGCCGGCGTGCCGGTGCGGCCGGCGCACCGCGGTTCAGTGCCGCCAGCCTCGGGCGGGCGGGGTCGGCGGCGGTGGGCGTGGCATCGGTCATGGCACAGAGGGCGCGGGCATCGATTTCATTGTCCCGCAGTGGCGCGAACGAGCGCCGCTGCGTCGGCACCAGTCACGCTGCACGCCGCCGGCGCGGCCGGCCGTGCGTCGCGGCGGCCACCACCGGCGGCAGCTCGGCGCGCGCGATGACGCCGCCGCCCAGGCAGACCTCGCCGTCGTAGAGCACGGCGCTCTGTCCGGGCGTGACGGCCCATTGCGGGGTGTCGAAATGCAGCATGAAGCCGCCGTCGGCGGGCTCGAAGCGGCAGACGGCATCGGCCTGCCGATAGCGTGTCTTGGCGGCCAGCGGTCCCGCCGCGGGCGGCGTGCCGGCGACCCAGCTCGCATCCTCGGCCTGCAGCCAGCTCGACTGCAGCCAGGGGTGGTCGTGGCCCTGCACCACGTGCAGCGTGTTGTGCGCCAAGTCCTTGTGCGCCACGTACCAGGGCGCGTGCTCGCCGCCGCCTTCGCGCACGCCGCCGATGCCCAGCCCCTGGCGCTGGCCCAGGGTGTAGAAGCTCAGGCCGACATGGCGGCCGACCTCGTGGCCGCGTTCGTCGAGCATGGGCCCGGGTTCGCGGTTCAGGTAGCGCTGCAGGAAGTCGCGGAACGGCCGCTCGCCGATGAAGCAGATGCCGGTGGAGTCCTTCTTCTTCGCATTCGGCAGCCCGATCTCGGCGGCGATGCGGCGCACCTCGGTCTTCTTCAGTTCACCCACCGGAAACAGGGTCTGCGACAACTGCGCCTGCGTCAGGCGGTGCAGGAAATAGCTCTGGTCCTTGGCCGGGTCCAGGCCCTTGAGCAGTTCGAAGCGGCCGGTGCCGGGCTCGGCAGTTCACGCACCCGGGCGTAATGCCCTGTGGCGATGCGCTCGGCGCCCAGCCGCAGGGCATGGTCGAGAAAGGCCTTGAACTTGATCTCGGCGTTGCACAGCACGTCGGGGTTGGGCGTGCGGCCGGCTGCGTATTCGCGCAGGAATTCGGCGAAGACGCGGTCTTTGTATTCGGCGGCGAAATTGACATGCTCGATTTCGATGCCGATGACGTCGGCCACCGCTGCGGCGTCGACGAAGTCGACATTGCTGGAACAGTATTCGCCTTCGTCGTCGTCCTCCCAGTTCTTCATGAACAGGCCCACGACGTCGAAGCCCTGCTGCTTGAGCAGCCAGGCGCTGACGGCGGAGTCGACACCACCGGACAGGCCGACCACGACACGGCCGCGCTTCGTCATCGGCTTGCGGTTCCGGCTTGCGGCGCATGCCGCGCCAGCAGGTGCAGCACCGCATCGGGCACGGCGCGGCTCAGGCGGTCGCACACGGTGGGGTCGTCGAGGTCGGCGTTCGCGTCCGCCGCGGGGGTCACGCCTTCCAGGCCGCCGCCGAGCACCAGCAAGGGCGCCAGCACAGGCGCCAAAGCGATGTCCTGCCAGGTGTCGCCCCAGGCCTCGGGCTGCAGGTCCACGGCCTGCAGGAAGCCGGTGCACCAGTCGCGCGCATCGACCCAGTCTTCGGCCCCTTCGCTGCCGCCCTGCTCGGCGATGCTGAAGATGGGTTCCCAGGTGGCGGGCGATTCGCCGAGCTGCTGGCTCAGGTGGCGCAGGTGGCGCAGCACCATCACCACCGTGGTCTTGCGCTGGCGTTTGCTGGCAAATGGATACGGCGCAGACGGTGCTGCCTCCGCCGGGCCGGCTTCGCCGTCGCCGCCCCAGACCCAGGGCAGCCAGTCCGCGGTGGGCCAGGTGGCCAGTACCGCGGGCGGGCCGACGACGAGCGCGGTGAGATAACCGTCCAGGCCGTCGAGCGTCATCGCGCCGTCGGACGGCAGGGCTTGCAGCAGCGCGTCCAGCGCGTCGAGTTCGGCCGTGGTGAGCGGCGTGATGGGCGAGGCGGGGTCGTAGCGGGGGTAATCCACGGTGCGGGTGTCGGCTTCGAAGGGTGGGGTGTTGCGGCGTGCGATGGCGCGCGCCGACCAGCCTGCATTGGAACCGATGACGCACCGGCACCACTGCACCTGGCTGGACGGGCGTTGTGTCACCATGGCTGCCGAGAGGATGCCGTGCATGACGCCGTTTGCCGAATACACACGATACGATGGCCTGGGCCTGGCCGCACTGGTGCAGCGCGGCGAGGTCAGCCCCGCCGAACTGCTGGAAGCCGCCATCGCCCGCATCGAGGCGCACAACCCGTCGCTCAACGCCGTGGTGCGCAAGCGCTACGAGGCGGCGCGCGCCGAGGCCGCGCAGGTGGACCGCCGGGCGGTCTTCGCCGGCGTGCCGTTTCTGGTCAAGGACCTGCTGGCCACGCTGGCCGGCGAACCCACCGCCTACGGCAACCGGCTGCTGGCCGGCATGCCCATGCCGCACAGCAGCGAGATGGTGCGCCGCTGGCGCGCTGCCGGCCTGGTGATCGCCGGCCGCACCAACACCCCCGAATTCGGCCTCTCACCTTATACCGAACCACTGCTCTACGGCCCGACGCGCAACCCGTGGTCGGCGGCACATTCGCCGGGTGGCTCCAGTGGCGGCTCGGCGGCGGCGGTGGCAGCCGGCATGGTGCCGCTGGCCAGCGGGGGCGATGGCGGCGGTTCGATCCGCATTCCGGCTTCGTGCTGCGGGCTGTTCGGCTTCAAGCCCAGCCGCGGCACCACCCCCACCGGCCCGGAGTTCGGCGAGCTCTGGCAGGGATTCGTCGTCGAGCACGTGATCAGCCGCTCGGTACGCGACAGCGCCGCGGCGCTGGACGCCACCGCGGGCGCCGATGCCGGTGCGCCCTATGCGGCGCCGGCGCGGGCGCGGCCCTTCCTGGACGAGGTCGCCGCCGACCCCGGCCGCCTGCGCGTGGCCTTCACGAGCCGGCCGTTGTTCGGGCACGGCGCCGTGCACGCCGACGTGGTGGCCGCGCTTCAAGAGGCGGCGCGGCTGCTCGAGTCGCTGGGACACCATGTCGAGGAGGCCACGCCGCCGATCGAACCCGAGGCCGACGCGCTGGCCTTCGTCACCGTGCTCGCGGGCGAGACGCGGGCCGAGATCGAGCAGCTGGCCCTCCTGGCCGGGCGCAAGCCGCGCGCGGTCGACTTCGAACCCGCCACCTACAGCCTGGGCCTGCTCGGACGCTCGCTCAGCGCCGCCGCCTTTGCCGCGGCGGCGCAGCGGCTGCAACTGGCCGCGCGGCGCATGGCGCCGTTCTTCGAGCAGGTCGACGTGCTGCTGACACCGACGCTGGGCGCGCCACCGGCTTTGACCGGGGCGCTGCAGCCCAGCCGCGCCGAGCAGCGGCTGATGCGTGTCGTGAATGCACTCGACGCCGGCTGGCTGCTCGGTGCGCTGGGCGTGATCAAGCCACTGGCGGCCAAGACCTTCGACTACATCCCGTTCACGCCGCTGTTCAACGCCACCGGGCAACCGGCGATGTCGATGCCGTTGCACTGGAACGAAGCCGGGCTGCCGGTGGGCGTGCATTGCGTGGCGCGGTTTGGCGCCGACGCGATGCTGTTCCGCCTGGCGGCGCAACTGGAG
Organism: Candidatus Rubrivivax defluviihabitans; assembly: GCA_016709385.1. Classification (GTDB taxonomy): domain Bacteria; phylum Pseudomonadota; class Gammaproteobacteria; order Burkholderiales; family Burkholderiaceae_C; genus Rubrivivax; species Rubrivivax defluviihabitans. Next base: position 584,868 of record JADJMW010000022.1, on the reverse strand, counting down.
CAGGCACGGCCCTGGTTTCACCGCCGGCCACCGGGGTACTGAGCCGCTGGCACGGCCTGGCGCGGAGCGCCAGACACCTTGGGTGCGTCTGGCGCTCTTGTCGAGTCGGGGAGCCGCTCGAAGTCAGCAGGCCAGCATGCGCGAGCGCGTGCGAACGAGTTCCCGCGCCCGGTTCATGGCGTAAGCGATCGCCTCCTCGGCCGACTTCCAGCGGTAGCCGCAGGCCAGGCTGTCGTCGCGGTAGGCCTCGCGCGGCGCGGCCGGCACGCCGCCGACGCGGCTGACGACGAGCGCGGCGATATAACCCTGGCCGCGCGGCGCGTCCAGCGCGCCCACATAGATGCGGTACTCGCCTTCATGGCATTCGTCGAAGTGCATGGTCCCGGCTCCGTCGATGGCGTGGCCGAGATATTCACCGCCGCCGCCGCGCTTGCCATCCTTCGAAGGGGGGAGGCCCACTTCAGGGGGTGCCGTGGCCGGCCGCCACCGTGGCTTGCGTGGGATCATCCGGGCTCCCTGCGAACCGCCTCGGCCCCCGACCATGACACCGGACACCCTGCCCCCCGCCTACCTGCGCCAGCCTTCGCTGCACGGCGATACCGTGGTCTTCGTCAGCGACGACGACCTCTGGCGCGTCTCCACCGCCGGCGGCACCGCGCAGCGGCTCACCGCCGGGCTCTCGGAGCCGGCCACGCCCTGCCTGTCGCCCTGCGGCCACTGGCTGGCCTATGCCGGCCGCGACGAACAGCACAGCGAGGTCTGGCTGATGCCCGCCGCCGGCGGTGCGGCGCGGCGCCTCACCTGGCTGGGCAGTGAACTGGCGGTGCGCGGCTGGACGCCCGAAGGCCGCATCGTCTTCTGCAGCAATTACGGCCAGCCGTTCTTCCGCAACTGGCACGCCTGGACGCTGGCGCCCGAGGGCGGCGCGCCCGAGCGGCTGCCGCTGGGGCAGGTCAACCACCTCGCCTTCGGCCCCGGCGGTGCGCGCGTGATCGGCCGCAATACCGCCGACCCGGCGCGCTGGAAACGCTACCGCGGCGGCACGGCCGGCCACCTGTGGATCGACGCCAGCGGCAGCGGCGACTTCCGCCGCATGAACGAGCTGCAGGGCAATATCACCTCGCCGATGTGGGTCGACGACCGCCTCTGGTTCCTGAGCGACTTCGAAGGCGTGGGCAACCTCTATTCCTGCGCCGTCGACGGCAGCGCGCTGCGCCGCCACACCGACCACGCCGACTTCTACGCCCGCCATGCCGCCAGCGACGGCGAACGCATCGTCTACCAGTGCGGCGCCGAGCTGTGGCTGTTCGACCCGGCGAAGGATCGCAGCCAGCGGCTCGAGATCGACGTGCCCAGCGGCCGCACCCAGGCCGCGCGCCGTTTCGTGCCCGTGGCCGAGCACCTGCACGGCGTGCAGTTGCACCCCGAAGGACACAGCCTGGCGCTGGAAGCGCGCGGACAGATCTTCACCATGGCGCTGTGGGAAGGCGCGGTGCACCGCCACGGCATCACTCCGGCGCGCCGCCGCCTGGGCCAGTGGCTGGCCGACGGGCAGACCCTGGTGGCGGCCAGCGACGCCAGCGGCGAGGAGCGCCTGGAAGTGCACGGCGGCGGCACGGTGCGCGAACTGCCCTGGGACCTGGGCCGCCTGACCGCGCTGCGCGCCGCGCCGCAGGGGCGCCAGGTGGCCATCGCCAACCACCGCAACCAGCTCTGGGTGGGCGACGTCGACACCGGCGGGCTGAGCCTGGTCGACCAGAGCGATTTCGCGCGCATCGAAGACCCGGTGTGGTCGCCCTGCGGCGGCTGGCTGGCCTACACCTGCGCCACCAGCACCCGGCACACGGCGATCAAGCTGTGCGCGGTCAGCGCCGCCGGCACCGGCCGCCCGCTGCTGGCCACGCAGCCCGAATTCCGCGACTACGCGCCGGCCTTCGACCCCGAGGGCAAGTACCTGTACTTCCTATCGTTGCGCACCTACGACCCGGTCTACGACGCGGTGCAGTTCGAACTGAGTTTTCCGCGTGCCGCGCGGCCTTACCTGATCGCGCTGCAGGCCGGCGGACCGCCACCTTTCGAGCCGGCGCCGAAGGGCATGAAAGCGGCAGCGGGCGCCGACGAGCCCAAGGAGACGGCCGCGGCCGCGCTGCCGCCCATCGACGCCGTGGGCCTGGCGCAGCGCATCGCCGCCTTCCCGGTGGCCGAGGGCCGCTTCGGCCAGATCGCCGGCGTGGCCGGCGGCAAGGTGGTCTGGACCACGCTGCCGATCGCCGGCGCGCACGGCCGCGGCGGCCACAAGGAGACCCCCGGCACGCTGGAGGTCTTCGACTTCGCCACCGCCGCGGCCAAGACCCTGCTGCCGCAGGCCGACAGCTTCACGCTCGCGGCCGACCGCCACACGCTGCTGGTGCGCACCGGCCACAAGCTGCGCGCCATCGACGCCACCAAGGCGCCCGACGACAAGGCCGAACCGGGCGACGCCAAGCCCTCGCGCAAGAGCGGCCACATCGACCTGACGCGCGTTCGCCTGGCGGTGGAGCCGGCGCAGGAATGGGCGCAGATGCTGCGCGAGGTGTGGCGGCTGCAACGCGACCATTTCTGGGTCGAGGACATGTCGGGCGTGGACTGGCATGCGATGTTCCGGCGTTATGCGCCGCTCTTGCCGCGCGTGGCCACGCGCGGTGAATTCTCCGACCTGGTGTGGGAACTGCAGGGCGAACTGGGCACCTCGCACGCCTACGAGATGGGCGGCGACCACCGCAAGCCGCCGGCGGTGCCGCTGGGCCACCTGGCGGCCGAGTTGCGCGCGGTCGAAGGCGGCTGGGAGATCGCCGCCACCGTGCAGGGTGACGCCTGGGACGCCACGGCCGACTCGCCGCTCAACGCCGTGGGCGTGGCGGCGCGGCCGGGCGAACGCATCGTGGCCGTGGGCGGGCAGGCGGTGCATCCGCAGCAACCGCCGCAGTCGCTGCTGGTGCACCAGGCCGGCGCCAAGGTGGCGCTCACGCTGGCCGGCGCCGAAGGCGCGCGGCGCGAGGTGCTGGTCAAGCTGCTGGCCGACGAGACCCCGGCGCGCTACCGCGCCTGGGTGGAGGCCAACCGCGCCTGGGTGCACGAAGCCAGCGCCGGCCGCGTCGGCTATTTCCACCTGCCCGACATGATGTCGGCCGGCTTCGCCGAATTCCACCGCTATTTCGCCACCGAGTGCGACCACGACGCGCTCATCGTCGACGTGCGCTACAACCGCGGCGGCCATGTCTCCGAACTGCTGCTGGAGAAAGTGGCGCGCAAGCGCATCGCCTGGAACGTGGCGCGCTGGGGCCGGCCCACCAGCTACCCCGACGAAGCGCCGGCCGGCCCGGTGGTGGCGCTGACCAACGAACATGCGGGCAGCGACGGCGACATCTTCTCGCATGGCTTCAAGCTCATGGGCATCGGCACCCTGGTCGGCCAGCGCACCTGGGGCGGCGTCATCGGCATCTGGCCGCGCCATGCGCTGGTCGACGGCACCGAGGTCACGCAGCCCGAATATTCTTTCTGGTTCAAGGATGTCGGCTGGGGTGTCGAGAATTACGGCACCGACCCGCAGGTGGTGGTGGACAACGCGCCGCAGCACGACGCCTTCAACGCGCCGCAGCGCGACCGGCAACTCGCCACGGCGCTGGCCGAGGCCTTGCAGAGGGTCGCGAGCAAAGGGGTGGCCCGCCCGGATTTCGGTCCGCGGCCCCGCTTGTCGGCAGGGCCGTTACCGCCGCGCCGCTAGCGCCGCGCCGCCACTGCTGGCCGCTGCAGCGGCGCACTGCGGCCGCTTTTTTGAGTGCACACCCTAGGCGTTTGCAGCGCCATTGGGTGTCGCTCCCTAGGGCCGTGGGTGAATACTTTGCTTCGTGGCAGGGCTGGTTCTCGACACTGTCGTGCAGCACGAGGCCCCAGTCCCAAGACCCGAATACAGCAACTCACGGAGAAACAGATGACCATCCAGACCCTCAGCAGCGTCACCCTGGCGACGATCGAGAACTACCGTCACGCGGCCAGCTTGGCTGCGCGTGCCTACCGCACCGGCAGCCACCGCCTGATCAAGGCCGTGAACAGCAGCCTGGAAGAGCGCGTCGACCCGCGCACCAGCGAGTTCGTGCCGCGCCTGACGAAGGCCATGCAGCAGGCACGCGGCCGCGTGAGCGAATTCACCGTCAAGGGCGTCGACGAAGTGTCCGGCCTGGCCGAGAAGGCGGTCGATATCGGCTCCGACGGTGCCGCCCGGCAGGTGCATCGCATCGCCGACTTCGCCGCCGGCGTGGAAACGCCGATCCTGGCCAACGGCCTGCAGGCGGCGGCCCGCCTGAGCATGCCCACCGCCAAGGTGGCGTTGGCGGTGTCGAAGAAGGTCAACGAAGGCGCCAAGACGCTGTCCAGCGTGGCGCGCGGCAAGAGCCTGAAGACGGTGGCCGAGGAGGCCAAGGCCGGTGCCAAGCGCCAGGTCCAGCGCACGCAGCGCAAGGCCACGCAGACCCGGCGTGAAGTCGTCAAGACGGTGCGTGCCGCTGCGGCTGCGCCGCGCAAGACGGCGGCCCGCGTCAGCCGCAAGACCGAAGCCGCGGTGGTGGAAACCGTCGCGGCCGTCGAGACCGCCGCCAAGCGCGCCGTCAAGGCGCCGCGCAAGACCCCGGTGCGCGCCAAGCGCGCCGCGGCGCCGACGGCGGCCTGATCGCCTGGCGGTCCTGAAGCCGTTAAAGAGGGGTGCGACGCGAGTCGCACCCCTTTTTCAATGGGCGGCGCCCGCGCCGGGGTTCAGAGTGGCCGCGAGCTCGCCTGCGCCAGGTAGAACCACTCGTGCCCCGGCAGCGCGGCGTGGTCGGGGAAGACGATATAGCCCGGCTGCGGCGCGCGCACTTCGCTGCCGTCGGCGCGCACCGCGATGAGTTCACCTTCGGCCAGCGGGTCGAAGCTGGTCCAGCTCTTCACGAAGCGGTCGCCTTCGGCGTGGCGGTCCACCACCTCGGCCAGCGTCAGGCACTCGAAAGGCTGTGCCGGCGGCGACAGCGGCCCATCGGCCAGGCCCAGCAGCGCCAGCGTCTGGCGGATGGCGTGGGCCGCGATGTCGGGTGCCGCGGGGTCGTCGTGCTGGCCGCATTCCAGCGTGATGCCGTAGCCGCCCTGGCTGCGCATGTATTCGGTGGTGCCCACGCCATAGCTCGGATCCTCGGCCACCGCGCCCGGGGTCAGTGCGCGCGCGCGGCGCCGCACCACGCCTTCGGCATAGGCGTCCATCCAACCGTCGACGACGCGGCTCGGCCCCACATGCGCGGCCAGCCGCGCCTCGGCCTCGGCTTGCGCGAAGGGCTCCAGCTCGCCGCGGTTGTCGGCCGGACCGCGCAGCACGAAGGGCCGGCCCGGGCTGCGAAAGCTGTGCAGGTCGAGCAGCACGTCGTGCGCGGCCAGCCAGCGGCACAGCACGCCCGCGATGCGGTCCTCGTTGTCCTGCGGCGTGGCGGTGGGCTGCAGCCGTCGGTTCAGGTTGCGCTGGCCCATGCGGCGGCCGTGCACGTAGGCCAGCGGGTTGCACACCGGCACGAAGGTCACATGGCCGCGCACGATCTCGATTGCGCCGCCTTCGATCTGCGCCAGCACCTGCTCGATGCCGCGCGTGCCTGCGGTTTCGTTGCCGTGCACCGCGCCGGTGACGATGAGCCGCGGCCCCGGCGCCAGGCCGGCGAAACAGTGCGCGCGCAGGCTGCGCGTGGAAGGCATGGCCGGCGCGCCGGCACTCATTCGTCGCCCCCGCACAGCATTTGATAGGCGCGCGCATAACGCTCGTGCACGCCCAGGATCACCTCGTCGGGCAGGTCCAGTGCCGCCTGCTCGGGGCCGCCGGTGACGCCGGTGGAGGCGAGCCAGTCGCGCAGCGGCTGCTTGTCCAGCGCCTCGACGCGCCCTTCGCGCAGCGCGTCGGCGAGCCAGAAGCGGGAGGAGTCGGGCGTCAGCACCTCGTCCATCAGCGTCAGCCGGCCGGCATCGTCGAGGCCGAATTCGAACTTGGTGTCGGCAATGACGATGCCGCGCGGAAGCGCGTAGGCGCAGGCGGCGCGGTAGAGGCGGATGGCGGTGTCGCGCAGCTCGGCGGCGAGCTCGGGGCCGATCAGTTTGGCGAGCTGGTCGAAGGAAATGTTCTCGTCGTGGTCACCCACCGCGGCCTTGGTGGCGGGAGTAAAGATGGGTTCGGGCAGCGGCGTGGTCATGGCCAGGCCCGCGGGCAGGGGAATGCCGCACACCGTGCCTTGCTTCGCATATTCCTTCCAGCCCGAGCCCGCCACGTAGCCGCGCACCACGGCTTCGCAGGGCAGCGGCTTCAGGCGCCGCACCAGCATCGAACGGCCAGCCACCTGCGCCACCTCGTCGGGCGCAACCACGCTCTCGGGCGCTTCGCCGCTCAGGTGGTTGGGCACGATGGCGCGCAATTCGTCGAACCAGAACAGCGCCATCTGCGTGAGCAAGCGGCCCTTGCCCGGCACGGGCGCCTTCATCACCACGTCGAAGGCACTGAGCCGGTCGCTGGCGACCATGAGCATGCGGTCGGTACCCACGGCGTAGAGGTCGCGCACCTTGCCGCGGGCGATGAGCGGCAGCGAATGCAGCCGGGTTTGCGGGACGGCGGGGCCGAGGGCCGCCAGGCGGGGCGAGGGTGCGGTCATGGGCGACAAGGGGTGTGGAGCGAGGAACGGGCTATTGTCGGCGCACCGGCTGCTGCGCCGCCGTGGCTCAGGCCGCCGCCGGTGCCAGCAATGCGTCGATCGCCGCTCCCAGCGCAGGCAGCCGCCAGGTGGTGGCGCAGCCTTCGTGCGGCGCGAAACGCCGGCCCAGGCTGGTGAGAACGGCGACGGCGTAGTGGCGCCCCCCGCCCGTCACGATGCCGGCGTCGGAGGCGTAGTTGTCGGTGCTGCCGGTCTTGTGCGCGAAGGCCGGTGCGTCGGGCAGACCGGGCACCCAGCCGGGCAGGCCGCGCCGGCGGCCGCTGGAGAGCACTTCGTCCCGTTGCTGGCGCGACAGCACGGCGTGCAGGCGTTCGCGCGTGGCCGGCTGCAGCGTGGGCGTGCCCGCCGGCAGCCAGTGCGCAGGCGGTGCCTGCGGGTCCAGCAGCCAGAGCAGGCGCACCGTGTCCCAGGCCGTCATGTGGATGTGGCCGACGCCGGCGCCATCGGCGTTGCGCCAGCCGCCGCGGGGCGTGGTGTCGTTGACCTGCAGCGTGCGCAGGCCCCAGGCACTGAAGACGGTGTTCAGGGCGTGGTCGCGCCCCGGCGTCAGCAGCCCCACGCGGTGCAGCAGTGCCACGCATGCGTCGGTGGCGTCGTTGTCGCTGACCGTGACCATCGGTTCCAGCGCCGCCGGCCAGGGGCACAGGCTGCGCTGCACGGCCAGGCCCACGCCCACGGCGACCATCAGCTTGAGCAAGGACGCCGGGTAGGGCGCCACGAAACGCTGCGGCGCTGCCGCACGCGCCGCGTCGATCGGCGTCCAGTCCAGGCGCGACCAGTCGGCGCCCGGCCGCCAGGCCACGGACTCGTGATGGGCGTTCTGCTGGTCGGCGTCGAAGCCGATGTTGCGCACCGCGCCGGCATCGCTGCCGATGTCGGCGACCAACCCTTGCGGGAGTTCGCGCGAGAACAGCACATTGGCCCAGCGCGGACCGTCGGCGTGGGCGAAGTCCGCCACGGCCAGGTCGATGCTCGGAAAGGCCTCCACCGCCGCCCCGCCGCGCCAGCCATCGGGCGTCTTGCCGAAGTCCTGCGCCCGCACCGCTTCGACCAGGCCCTGCGCGAGGTCACTGGCGCCTGCCGTCAAATCCCAGCCCCCGCTGGCAAGGCCACCACGCGCTGCAGTTGCGCCGCCACGTCCAGCCCGTCCAGCAGCTTCTCGACCATCAGGAAGAGCCCGTGCCCGCCGCTGGCGCGGGCCCAGGCCTCGCCAATGGCGCGCTTCTCGGCCGAATCGTCATTGGTGGCGTAGGGCTCGCCCTTGTACTCCACTACCAGCAGCCGCCCGTCGTGCAGCTCGGCCACGAAGTCAGGGTAGAAATAGTCGGTGGCGGTGGGCAGCCAGAAGGAGAAGCGCTCCTGCTGCTCGATATTGCGCACCCAGTGCCTCACCTCGGGCAGCCGGTCCAGCGCCTGGGCACATTCGAACTCCTCGCCCTGCGACTTGAGGGCGTGGATGACTTCGAAATAGTGCTTCTGGAAGCGCCAGCGCCCGGCATAGACATGGCGCGCCGGGTAGTGGCCCGGCAGGTAGCGGAACTGCCAGTCGGGCGAAAACCCCGTGGCCCAGGCCTCGCCGCCTGCGGCCGGCGCCAGTAGCGTGAGTTGCTCGAAACCCTGGCGGCGGGCACGCGCCTGCAGCTCGTCCAGCCGGAGCAGCGCGGCTTGCACCAGGGCATGGCGCGCCCGCAGCAGCCCGGTGAGCGAAAGCCCCTGCCCCTGCCGCAACTGCGCCACCAGCACGGCCACCCAGCGCCGCAACGCCTCGTCGGTGAGCGTGGGCCGGCGCAATGCCGTGGTCAGCCACAGCACGAGATCGGTTTCGCTGGCATCGCTGGGCACGGCGTCCAGCGACAGTTGCGCCGCGTCGCGCGCCTGGCGCAGTTCCAGCCGCTCCTGGTTGACGTAGATCTCGAACAGGTCGCTCTGCTCGACGAGCCTGGAAGCCTTCCAGCGCCGGCCGCGGGTCGGCGCGCTGCAGGTCGAAGGCCACGATCTCGTCGAGCGTATTGCGCTCGAACAGATGCAGTTCGTACTGCGCGGCGCCCACCGGGCCGACACACAGTCGGGGCACCGCCGTAAACGGCACGCCGCGCTGCGCGGGCGCACGCGCGGCGGCGACGCGCTCGTTGTGCTGGCGCACCTGGTCCGTCACCGCCGCATGTTCGGCGGCCGGCAGCACCGCCAGCACGCGGCCCAGCAGGGCTTCGGATACCTCGCCTTGCGCCTGCACCGTGGCCGCGGCCGAAGCCTCCATCGCACCGGCCGCGGCGTCGTCGCCCAGCGTTGCGTCCGGCGTACCCGTCAGCGTCACCCGCAGATCCGGCTCGCCCTGCAGCGCCGCGGCCGCCTCGGGCGGCAGCGCCAGCATCAGCGTGAACTGCGGCGGCGGGGGAGCAGAGTCGCCGAACAGGTCGGGCAGTCCGGGGTCGGGCAGCACGGCCGTGACGGCGTTCAAGGCCTCGAAGCCCATGCCCTGCACCATGCGGTCCACCAGCGCATGGGCGGCTTCGGAAAAGCTGCGCGCCAGCACGTGCGCGTAGGCCCGGTTCAAAGCCGGACTCTTGCGCCGCGCGGCGTAGGGCATGCGCAGCACGCGGCCCAGCAACTGCTCCACGTCCTTGCCCGAACGCACGTTCTGCAGCGAACACAGTACATAGGCGAAGGAGCAGTCCCAGCCTTCCTTGAGCGCTTCCACCGTGATGACGTATCGCACGCGGCACGCCGTGTCGAACAGGTCCAGCCCGTCCAGCCCACGCTGTTCGCCGGTGGCGATGACGATCTCACCCTCGTCGGCAGCCAGCTTCTCCTGCAGCAGATGCTGGCGCAGACGTTCGGGCGGCACCTCGCCGGACTTGTCCTGCGCCTGGAACAGCACGATGGGGCGCAGGTAGCGGTCTTCGTGCGCGGCCTCGGCCTCCAGGTGCCGGCGGCGCAGCACCGCGTCACGCACGGCGTCGGGCCAGGCCTTGTGCTCGGCCAGCATCACCGGCAGCTTGATCATGTCCTCGGCCTGCAGCTCGCGCGCGCTCACGCTGTACAGCACGTTGGTCTTCTTCGGCACAGGCGTGGCGGTGAGCTCCAGGATGGCGCTGGGCGCCACGCGCCTGAGCGTTTCGAAGGTGGTGTCGGTCTTGGCGTTGTGCGCCTCGTCCACCACCACCAACGGGCGCGCCAGCGCCAGCAGGTTGGCCAGCGAATGCTTCACGCGCCCCAGATCGGTGGCGCTCAGGACGCTCTGGCCGGGTTCGGCCAGGTCGGCCGCCGACACCTTTTCCAGCGCGTCGAAGGCCTGCGGCGCGGCCTGGGCGCGCAGCCAGGCGAAGTGGGCGTCGTAGTCCTCGCTGAAGGCGTAGACATTGCGGCCTTGCGTCTGGCGCACGCGGAAACTCTGCATGGTGGCCACCAGCACGATGGTCTTGCGGCCCAGGTCCTGCGGTGCCACGGTGGCGGCGGCGTCCAGGTCCAGCACCGCCAGCGCCTGCCCATAGGCGGCCTCCAGCGCGTCGCGGTAGGGGTGGCCGGGGCGCTGCAGCGCCAGCAGCGTCTGGTCGCGGATGGTGGTGGAAGGCACCAGCCACAGCGCCACCGGAAAGTCGGCCTGGCGCCAGGCGCGGGCCATCAGCGGCAGCGCATGCGCGGCCAGCAGCGTCTTGCCGCCGCCGGTGGGGATGCGCAGGCACACGCAGGGCGTGTCGCCGAAGGGCTGGCTGCGGTAAGGCGTGGCGGCCCAGGCGCCGTCATCGGCGCCGCCGCCCTGGCGCTGCTGCTCCTGCGCCCAGGCCGCCGCCAGGGAACCGGTGCGCCGAGCGTCCAGCAGGAAGCGCTCCAGGCTTTGCAGCGCGCTCGCCTGGTAGGTCTTGAGGGTCAGGGTGGGCATGGGGTGTCGACTTACAGGCACGTCACGAGCAAGACGGCAGCGGTCGCATTCGGAACACCAAAGTCTTTTGGATTCAACAACTTGCCGTATTCGACCGGCGTCCAGCGTGGGTTCGGTCCCGCCGTGAAGCAAATGGGGAGCAAATCCCACTGCCGATGCGCAGGACGCGGCTCAGGGCCAGCCATTGGTGTACCGATTGGTCATGAGCAAATCGATTGGAAGCAAAGTTCTTCTTTTAAATCAATAACTTGCGACATCCATTGGCGAAACTCTGTACGCTTGGCCCAACGATTGGTGAAAGGCGGCACCACGATCGGGCCCCGCCTCATCGCTTGACCAAGCCCCAGCGAGCCGCCTTGGTCTGACCGCCGACGTTCTGGATCTCGCCTCGCCGGACCATGTCCTGCAGCAGCGTCTTGACGTAGGCGCGCCGCCGCTCGTCGCCCACGATGGTGGCGGGAAGTTTGTCCAGCAACAGCCGGTTGATCGCGGCGCGCGGCTGCGGGCCCAGCGCCAGCATCTTGCGCACCAGCGCCTGGAAGTGCTCGTTGTCCAGTCCGCTGGCGTGTACGTACTCGGCCTCGCGCCCCGTGGCGGCGGCCACCCCGGCCGAGATCGTGGTGCGCGTGCCGCGGCCCTCGATCAGGCCCCGCTGCCGCAACTGCTGCCTTTGTGCAGCAGACAGCGTGTGCCCCTTCTGCAAGAGGTCCAGCAACAAGACCGTGGCCAGGTCGATCTGTGGCTGCTCCATCAGCAGCCGGCTGTAGTCCAGGCTCAGCGTCTGGCCCATGACGTTGAAGACCGTTTCGATCGGGCTCGAACCCAGGTAGTCGGGCAACGGCAGGAAACGCTTGCGCTGGATCTGCACCATGTCGCTGATGCCGAAGCCGCCCTTGTCGATCATCCCGATCTCGTTCATCGCCGAGGCCAGCCACAGGTTTCGGTACAGTCGCGGCGTGCGGCCGCCACCGAAATAGTCCTCTGGCCGGCCGTCGACGAAGCCCCCGGCGTTGACCAGGCGCAGCCGTGTCGCCCGCTCCTCCACCACGATGCGCTCGCAACGCGCGTAGTCCTGGTGCGCGATGCAGTTGTGCAGGGCCTCCAGCACCAACTGCGTGTCGTAGCGCGGTACCTGCACCGGCACCAACTGGGTTTCCGGGAACAGCTTGATGATGGGGTTGCGAATGCGCTGCATGACCGCCGTCGTCGCCAGAAGCCAGGGCGGACGGAAGGGCTCCACGACCCGCTCCTCGGGCAGCTTCCAGACGATCTCGGCCGGATGCGGGTTCAGCAGCACGGCGCTCTCGGCGCGGCCGACGAGCAGCAGCGCGGCGCGCGTGACCTGCCCGTGGATCGTCAACCGCGCCTTGTCGAGGAAGGTCGCATCGGACCAGCCCGGCACTTCAGCGGCCCAGCGTTCGCGGGAGTGCTTGCGTGTGTACTGCACGCGCGCCAGGGCCAGCGCCTCGCGGTCCAGATCGGCCAGGGTGGCCGCCGGCACCACCGCCGCACTCCAGTCCTCACCTTGCAGCGGCTCGGCCAGGATGGCAGCCAGCCGGTCCTCGCGCAGCGGGACGAGCTTGTCGTGGTCGCGCTGCCAGGCGGCGTCGTGGGCGTAGACCGGCTTGCGTGCGGCGTGGCGAGGCACATGCAGCACCCAGACCTCGGCCGCGGTGTCCTCGGCCCGCAGCAACTCGACGGTCAATCCCAGCGAAGGCAGGTTGGCGCAGCGGCCCAGCAAGCGGTGCGGCAGGTTCTCGGGCGTGTAGTCGCCGGTGTCGGCCACGCCGGTGGGTGCCAGCGTGCCGTCTTCGGCGCCGATGACGAGGCAGCCGCCGTCCATGTTGGCCAGCGCCGATACGTAGCACAGCAGGTCCTCGCCCTTCTTGCCGGAAACGTTGTGCCGCAGATTGCGCCAGCCTTTCCACTCGAAGCGCTCGTCTTCCTTCGGGAACCGCTGGCGCAGCAGATGTTGAAGTTCTTGCGCGTTCATGGCCGGCTCACCGTGCCGCCAGTTCGTAGGGAATCTGCCGGAAGACGATGCCTTCGGCGGCCAGCCGCGCCGCGCCCAGGCGGCAGGCTTCGCCGTAGACCACGCGCGGCCCGTCGTGGGGAGCCAGGGCCTTGAGCGCCTGCAGCACCGCCAGCGTGAGCACGTTGCCGCTTTCGGGCCGGCGGTCGCCCAGGATGCCGTTGTAGAGCAGGTTGATCGCCACGCCCTCAAACACGCCGATCAGCGGCGTGCCCGCCAAGGCGCCCGGTGCGGGCGGCAGATAAGCCTGGCGGGTTTCCTGCTGCCAGACGAAGGCGGCCAGCGCGTCGAAGCGCACTTCGGGGTGGATGCGGCCGTCGGCGCTGAACACCGGTTCGCCCAGGTGCATGAAGCGAAAACCCCCGCCGCCTTGCCAGTTCACGGCCGTGCTGATGCCCCCCTGCTCGCCCGCGATGACCTTCTCCAGCCGCGGCAGGCAGTGCGTGACGGCGTGATCGCCCATCTCGATGCCGATCCAGCGCCGGCCCATCTTGTGCGCCACGGCGGCGGTGGTGCCGCTGCCGAGGAAGGAGTCGAGGATGAGGTCGTTAGCGTCAGTTGCAAGTCCAATCACCTGCATCAATAGGCGCTCTGGCTTCGGCGTAGGAAACTCTGTCCCGAGGGCTCGCAGTTCGCGAATTCCATCCTGATTGAAGCCGAATTGCTCACCTGATGCCCAGAGTGTTGTGGGAATTACGGTGTCCTCTGACTCCGACAGAAACATCTTCATCCGCGGCGGACTACTTCCGTCAGGGCCCCACCAAATGCGTCGCTCCCGATCGAGCCTCAAGAACTCGTCAACCGAACGACTCCAGCACCTACGGGCAGGTGGCATAAAGACGCGGCCAGACGGCGATCTGACTTCGTAGATGTTTGCTGATGACCCGGTTTTCTCGTATTGGCGACCGCGGGCGCCTGACATGAGGCTGATCGTCATCGTTACGGACTGCCATACCCCACGTGAATCACCATCGGGATTGCTGAATCGGGCGAGTTGCTCAGCAGAGCGCGGGAACTTGCCAAGGCGAAATTTGTCGCGCCTTACGCAATACACCAGCAGGTGTTCAATTGAAGTCGAAAAAAACTCAGCGTTACTTCGTACCGCGTAAGACTTCTGCCAACAGATGTCACCGACAAAGCTCTTGCGTCCAAACACTTCGTCCATTAGCACCTTGTTGTAGTGCGCCTCGTTGTCATCAAGGTGAACCCAGATGCTGCCGTCGGGACGCAGGAATTCGCGCAGCAACTGCAGCCGCGGCAGCATCATGCTCAGCCACTGGCTGTGTTCCAGGTTGTCGTCGTAATGCTCGAAGGCGCTCTTGGTGTTGTAGGGCGGGTCGATGAAGATGCACTTCACCTGCGCCCGGTACAGCGGCAGCAGCGCCTTCAGCGCTTGCAGGTTGTCGCCCTGCACCAGCAGGTTGCGCGCATCGCCGTCGCCATGCGAGGAAACGGCCTGCAGCAGCCGGTAGGGCACCTGGTCGGCGGTGCGGAAAGCGGTGTCGCGGTTCAGCCAGTCGAGGGTCGGCATGACGCGATTGTGCGGGGCGCCCGGCGCCCGTCAGTCTTCGTCAGCGCGTGGCGGGCCGGCTGCACCTGCGGCCACCGCCCCGGCCCCGCCGCCGTTCAGAAGAACTTGTAATTCACGCGCAGCGTGAAGGCGCGGCCGCGCGGGTCGGCCACGCGCGGGTCCCAGCCGGCGCCGGCGGCGAAGTCCAGGTTGTGCGCGGTGAAGGGCGGGTCCTGCCCGAACAGGTTCTTGATGCCGGCGGTGAGGCTCAGGTTGGGCACGCCGTTGTAGGTGGCCGATATGTTGTAGACGGTATAGCTGTCGACGTCGGCCTTGAAGCCCGGCGGCACCACGCCCGCCGGCACTTCGTCCTTGTAGCCGCTGACATAGCTCTGCGAGAAGCTGCCCACCCAGGGGCCGCGGAAATAGTTGACGGCGAGTTCGTGCTTCCACTCCACGAACAGGTCGCGCGAATCCCATTCGCCCACGGTTTCCACGTAGGGCTGGTCGGAGAAGATGCGCGCACGGTGGCTGTCGATATAGGTGCCGTCCATGACCACGGTCCAGCGCGCGCCGGCGATCACGCCGTTGAGCGACAGGTTCACGTCCATGCCGCGCGTGATGTCGCCGTCGGCGTTGATGAAGCCGGCGCGGATATAGCCGCCCGGGCCGTCGAGCCGGCCGTCGGTGCCGCGCACCAGCGCATTCGGGAAGGTGGTGTAGTTGTCGACCACTTCCTGCGGGCGCAGCTCGACGATGAGGTCGTCGCGCTGGATCTCCCACAGGTCGACGCTGAAGCTCACCCACGGCGCCGGTGCGGCCACGAAACCCACCGACCACTGGCTGGACGTCTCGGGCTGCAGGCCGGGGTTGCCGCCCTGGCGCGCCAGCGGCCGGATCGCGCACACGGACAGGTCGGCGTTGGGGGCGGTGGGGCCGTCGGGGCACAGCACCGGGTCGGCGATATTGCCCGGCATCGGCGCCTCGGCCTCGGCGCCGTAGAGCTGGAAGAAGCTGGGCGCGCGAAAGCCGGTGTTGTAGGAACCCCGCAGCAGCAACTGCTCCACCGGCGTCCAGCGCAGCGCCAGCTTGGGGTTGGTGGTGGTACCGAAGTCGCTGTAGTGGTCGCTGCGCAGCGCCAGCGTGGCTTCCAGGTTCCTTGCCAGCGGCACCGCCAGTTCGGCGAAAACAGCCGTGACGTCGCGCGAGACCTCGGGGAATTCGGCGTCGAACGGCGCCTGGTAGACCGGCCGCGTGGTACGCGAGCCATCGCTGAAGCGGTAGCTCTCCCGGCGCAGGTCGAAGCCCAAGGCGCCGGTGAGGGCGCCCGCGGGCAGTTTCATGAGTTCGCCCGAGAGCGTGCCGTCGAACTGCACCAGCGTGGAGCGGCCGTCGAACAGCCGCGTGCCTTCGGCGCTGGCATTGCGCATCAGCGCCAGCGCCTCGGGCGTCTGCACCTGCCCCGGCAGCAGCCAGGGGTTGACGAGGCCGCTGCCCAGCGCCGCCACCATGGCGTCGGTGAACAGGTAGCCCGGGCCCAGGGTGGATTCGGCCTCGCTCTGCGCCGTGGACAGGCCCAGCGTGTAGTCCCAGTCGCCGAAGACCACGCCCTCGGCGCCCAGCAGCAGGCGGTAGGCGTCGGTGGTGGTCTCGATGGTGCGGCCGCCGCAGATGACGCAGCGGTAGCGGTAGGCGATCTTCTTCGTGGCGTCGAAGCTGGGGATGATGGCCGAGAGGTCCTGGTAGTACGGCCCGCCCACCGGGTACTGGGCGGCGGCGATGCTGCCCGTGGTGGTGATCTGGTAGGGCTCGAACTGCTTGGTGGCGGTGGTGCGCGAGCCGGTGAATTCGGCGAAGACCGCATGCGAGTTGTCCAGCATCAGCGTGCCGCGCGCCACCAGGTTGGCGCGTTCCACCGGCTGGATCAGCAGCGCCGAGCCGCCGTAGTCGTAGGCGCAGGCGTAGCGGAAACCCGGGTTGGCCCACAGTTCCGACTGGTATTGCGACATGCCGGGCAAGAGGTCGCACTGGTCCTGGAAGCTCAGCAGGTTGGCGCGGTTGTAGGTCTGCGCGCCGGTGGCCGGCAGCGTGAAGGTGGAGCCGAGGGCGGTGCCGGACGCGCCGGTCTGGGTGGCGAAGGGCGTGCCGGCGGTGTCGGGCGAGAGCCCGCGTTCGGGCTGGAAGCCGTTGGAGAAGTCGCGGTCGTCGCCGTCCAGGGCGTTCTGCCGGTCCAGCGTGAGCGCGGCCATGACGTTGAAGCCGTCGCTCGAGAGGTCGCCCCAGCCGCCGAGCAGCTGGCCGCGGTAGATGTGGCCGCCGCCTTCCTGGGTCACGTCGGCAAAGCCGGTGGCCTCGAAGCCGGCGACCTCCTTGCGCAGGATGAAATTGACGACGCCGCCGATGGCGTCGGTGCCGTAGATGGCCGAGGCGCCGTCCTTGAGGATTTCCACGCGCTCGATGGCGCCCAGCGGAATCGAATTCAGGTCGACCGCGTTGCCCTTGGCGCCGTGCGTGGGGACGCGGCGGCCGTTCAGCAGCACCAGCGTATTGTTGGCGCCCAGGCCGCGCAGGTTGGCGCTGCTGTTGCCGTTGTTGTTGCGGTCGGTGGTGCCGAGCTGGATGCCGACGTTGGACGACAGGTTGTCGGCGCCGGTGCCGTTGGCGCTGATGTGCATCAGCAGCTGTTCGGCGCTGACGAAGCCGGCGCGCTCGATCTGCTCGCGCGTGACGGTCTGCACCGGCAGCGCGCCCTCGGTCTGGATGCGCTTGATGCTGGAGCCGGTGATGGTGACGCGCTGCTCGGCCGTCTGCGCCAAGGCCTGCGTGGCCAGGCCCAGCAGCGCCAGGCTGCCGATCAGGAGTCTGAGTTTCATCGACGGGCCCTCGTTGGGTGCGGCCGGCTTGGCCGCTATTGGTGTTTTCGCCATTTTTGGCGGCACCCCCTGAGCCAGCCCATCCGGGATTACCAAGGCTTGCACACCGCCGCGGTCACTCGGAACCGTGTGAACATCGCGCCGGCGCCTGCCTGCCACCGCCTCCGTCCCCGCCGCCGCTTCATGCACATCGCCCGCCCCTGGCGCTGGATCCCCACGCTCTACTTCAGCCAGGGCCTGCCCTACGTGGTGGTCATGACGCTGGCGGTGGTGATGTACAAGAACCTCGGCGTCTCCAATACCGAGATCGCGCTCTATACGAGCTGGCTCTACCTGCCGTGGGTGATCAAGCCGCTGTGGAGCCCGCTGGTCGACCTGCTGGGCCGCAAGCGGCGCTGGATCGTGGCGCTGCAGTTCACGCTGGGGGCGGCGCTGGCGATGGTGGCGCTGGCGCTGCCGGCGCCGAAATTCCTGCAGCTCACGCTGGCCGTGCTGTGGCTGATGGCCTTCGCCTCGGCCACGCACGACATCGCCGCCGACGGCTTCTACATGCTGGCGCTGCCGCAGCGCGCCCAGGCCGCGTTCGTGGGCGTGCGCAGCACCTTCTACCGCTTGTCGATGATCGCCGGCCAGGGCGGGCTGGTGGTGCTGGCGGGCTGGCTGCAGGAACGCAGCGGCACGCCGGCGGCGGCGTGGGCGCAGGTGTTCTGGCTGCTGGCCGGGTTGTTCGTGCTGGCCGGGCTGTACCACGCGGGGGTGCTGCCGCGACCGGCGGCCGACGTGGCGGCGCCGCGCTCGGCCAACTTCCGCGCCGACTTCGTGGCCGTCTTCCTGGCCTTCTTCCGCCAGCCGGACATCGGGCGCATCCTGGCCTTCCTGCTGCTGTACCGCTTTGCCGAAGCGCAGCTGCTGAAGCTGGTCACGCCCTTCATGCTGGACCCGCGCGCGGCCGGCGGCCTGGGCCTGCGCACGCAGGACGTGGGCGTGGCCTACGGCACCGTGGGCGTGGCCGCGCTCACCGCCGGCGGCCTGCTCGGCGGCTGGCTCGTTTCACGCCACGGCCTGCAGCGGCTGCTGTGGCCGCTGGTGCTGTGCATGCACCTGCCCAATACCGTCTTCGTGGCGCTGGCGCTGTGGCAGCCCGAAAGCCTGGCGCTGGTGAGCGCGGCGGTGGCGCTGGAGCAGTTCGGCTACGGCCTGGGATTCACCGCCTACATGGTCTTCATGCTCATGGTGGCCGGCGGCGCCGACGGCTCGGCCGTGCACAAGACCGCGCATTACGCGCTGTGCACTGGCTTCATGGCCCTGGGCATGATGCTGCCCGGCATGGGTGCCGGCTGGCTGCAGGAACGGCTGGGCTACACGTGGTTTTTCGTCTGGACCTGCGTGGCCACCCTGCCTTCGTTCGCTGCCGCGGCGTGGCTGCGCGTGGAACCGGGGTTCGGGCGCCGGGACTGAACGCCGCGCCTGCGGCGCGGCCGGGCCCGCCACTAGAGCTGGGCGGGTCGGTCGCCTTGCAGCGCCAGCCAGGCCAGCACCGCCAGTGGTGCGGTTTCGGCGCGCAGCACGCGCGGGCCCAGGCCCGTGGCCACGAAGCCGGCGGCCAGGGCGGCGGCTTCTTCGGCCGCGGTGAGCCCGCCTTCGGGGCCGCTCAGGGTGCACACCGCCGCGCCGGGGGCCAGCTGGGCGGCCTGCCCGGGCAGGCGGTGCGCCTGCGCGCCCGGGCTCAGCAGCAGGCGCAGGCCCTGGGGTGCCAGCGGCAACCATGCCGCCAGCGGGCGCACCGGTTCCACCACCGGCACGCGGGCGCGGCCGCACTGTTCACACGCGGCCTGCGCCACGGCCTGCCAGTGCTCGCGCTTGCGCTCCGCGCGCTCGCCGCTCAGGCGCAGCACCGAACGTTCGGTGAGCAAGGGCTGCAGGCGCGCCACGCCCAGTTCGGTGGCCTTTTCCACCAGCATGTCCATGCGCTCGTTGGCCGGCATGCCCAGCGCCAGCGTCACTTCGTGCGGCAGTTCGTTGCACACCGACCGCGGCTCACCGATGCGCACGCTCACTTCGCTGCGGCCTACGGCCAGCACGGTGGCCGGCCAGTCGCTGCCAGCGCCGTCGAACAGGCACAGCGTGTCGCCGGGCTGTACGCGGCGCACCTGGGCATGGCGCGCCGCGCCGGGCGGCAGCGACAGTTCGATACCGGGGGCCAGCGGCACCGCCACGAACAGGCGGATCGTCATGGCGCGGGGGCGGCCTGCAGCGTGGCCTCTGCGGCCAGCGCCATGCCGGCCAGCGCGGCGTCGTGTCCGCCGGGCGCGGTGAGCATCAGACCCACCGGCAGTTCGCCCGGCGTGTGGCAGGGCAGCGTGATGGCACAGCCGTCGAGGAAGTTGGCGATGAAGGTATTGCGCAACAGCAGGCCGTTGGCGCGGAAGAAGGCTTCGTCGCTGGCCACCAGGTCGGCGATCGGCGGCGCAATGATCGGCACCGTGGGGCAGACGATGGCGTCGAAGCCCTGCAGGCGCCGGCCGACGCGTTCGATCCAGTCGCGGCGGCGCTGCTGCATCGCGATGTAGTCGGCCGCGCTCACGCCTTCGCCCAGCGCGATGCGCGCCGCCACGCGCGGGTCGAAGCGCTCGCGCTGCGTGCGCATGGCCTCGCGGTGCAGCGCATAGGCCTCCACGGCCGAAAAGCCGCCCGGGGCGTTGATCTGCGCGATTTCGACCAGCTCGGCCAGCGGCAGTTCGACGATGGCCGCGCCGGCGTCGGCCAGCCGCCGCAGCGCACGCTCGAAGGCGTGCGCCACGGCCGGCTCCAGCGCGTCGAGCACCAGGGTCTGCGGCAGCGCCAGGCGCAGGCCGCGCACGCCGCGCGGCGCCACCGGCAGCGGCGCACCGGCCAGCACGGCGTCGACCTGCAGGCAATCGGCGACGCAGCGTGTCATGGCGCACGCCGTGTCGAGCGTGAACGACAGTGGAAACGCCCCCTGCAGCGGCGTGCGGCACTGCGTATTCTTGAAGCCGACCAGGCCGCACAGCGCCGCCGGGATGCGGATCGAGCCACCGGTGTCGGACCCCAGCCCGGCCACTGCCAACCCCAGCGCCACCGACACCGCCGCACCCGAAGACGACCCGCCCGGAATGCGCGCCACCGCAGCGTCGGCGGGGTTGCGCGGCGTGCCGAAATGCGGGTTGATGCCCACGCCGGAGAAGGCGAACTCGGTCATGTTGGTGCTGCCCAGGATGGCTGCGCCTGCGTCGCGCAGCCGCGCCACGGCAGTCGCATCCTGCGTGGCGGGCGGCGCGCCGCGGCGCAGCACCGAACCAGCCAGCGTGGTGCGTCCGGCAAGGTCGTACAAGTCCTTCACCGACACCGGCAGTCCGGCCAGCGGTGGCAAGGTCTCGCCGCGCGCGAGTCGTTCGTCGGCGGCACGCGCGGCGTCCAGCGCCTCATCGGCGAAGAGGGCGGTGAAGACATGCGCTGCCGCGGGCGCGGCGGCTGCGGTCAGTACGCGCTCGACCAGCGCCCGGTGGCCGCCCGGCCGGGTCAGCGACGCCTGCAGTGCGGCGATCGGGGGCAAAATGATCGGGACCATTTCATGGGCAGGTCGTGGGCAGCAGCGTTCACAGGCGGCCGGCCCGCCAGCGCGGTCTTGCAGCCCGCGCCCTCGCAGAGCTCGGGCGGTCCTGGCCGTCCGGGCCCGCGCTGGCGGGCCGGGAGCCTCGCGTTCAGGACTTCAACGCCACCAGCACCTCGTCCAGCATCTTCTTCGCGTCGCCGAAGAGCATGCGGTTGTTGTCCTTGTAGAAGAGCGGGTTGTCCACGCCGGCATAGCCGCTGGCCATGCTGCGTTTCATCACGATGCTGGTCCTGGCCTTCCACACTTCGAGCACCGGCATCCCGGCGATCGGGCTGGTGGGGTCTTCCTGCGCCGCCGGGTTGACGATGTCGTTGGCGCCGATGACCATCGACACGTCGGTGGCCGGGAAGTCCTCGTTGATCTCGTCCATCTCCATCACGATGTCGTAGGGCACCTTGGCCTCGGCCAGCAGCACGTTCATGTGCCCGGGCATGCGGCCGGCCACCGGGTGGATGCCGAAGCGCACGTTGACACCCTTCTCGCGCAGGTGCCGGGTGATCTCGAACACCGTGTGCTGCGCCTGCGCCACCGCCATGCCGTAGCCGGGCACGATGATCACGTTCTTGGCCTCGCGCAGCATCTCCGCCGTTTCCGCCGCGCTGACCGGCGTCACCTCGCCGGCCGGCTGGGCGCCGGCGGCCGCCGCGGGCGCGCCGCCGCCGGTGCCGAAGCCACCGGCGATGACGCTGATGAAATTGCGGTTCATCGCGCGGCACATGATGTAGCTCAGGATGGCGCCCGAGCTGCCCACCAGCGCACCGACGACGATGAGCAGGTCGTTGCTGAGCATGAAGCCGGTGGCCGCGGCGGCCCAGCCCGAGTAGCTGTTGAGCATCGACACCACCACCGGCATGTCGGCGCCGCCGATGGCCATGACCATGTGGACGCCGAACAGCAGCGCGATCACCGTCATCACCAGCAGCGGCAGCATGCCGGAGGAGATGTCGTGCGCGTTCAGGAAGACGCGGCCGAACCAGACGACGATCAGCAGCCCCGCCAGGTTGAGCCAGTGCCGGCCGGGCAGCAGCAGCGGCTTGCCGCCGATCTTGCCCGACAGCTTGCCGAAGGCGATGACCGAACCCGAGAAGGTGACGGCGCCGATGAGGATGCCGACATAGATCTCCATCTCGTGGATCGACTTCTCGGCCGCCGTCGGAAAGACGGTCGAGGTGTCGACGTAGCTCGCGAAGCCCACCAGGCAGGCCGCCAGGCCCACCAGGCTGTGCATCGCCGCGACGAGCTCGGGCATCTGCGTCATCTGCACCTTCTTCGCGGCGAAGAGGCCCACCGAGCCGCCGACGACGAGCGCGCCGACGATCCAGGCGTACCCGGCCGGCGTGACGCGCGGCCCCAGCACGGTGGCCAGCACGGCAATCGTCATGCCGACGATGCCGAACAGGTTGCCGCGGCGCGCGGTCTCGGGGTTCGAGAGCCCGCCCAGGCTGAGGATGAAGAGGATGGTGGCGCCGATGTAGGCGACCGTGGCCAGGCCTGAAGTCATGTCCGCGTCCTCGTTCTTATTTGCGGAACATCGCCAGCATGCGCCGCGTCACCGCGAAGCCGCCGAACATGTTCACGGCCGTGAGCACCAGCGCGAAGACGGCCAGGCCGAGGATCAGCGCGTTGGGCCGGTCGGCGGCCCCGGCCGCGGTGAGCGGCGGCGCCACCTGCACCAGCGCGCCGATGGCGATGATCGACGAGATGGCGTTGGTCACGCTCATCAGCGGCGTGTGCAGCGCCGGCGTGACGTTCCAGACCACCATATAACCGACGAAGCAGGCGAGCACGAACACGGTGAAGTGCGACAGGAAGCTGGCCGGCGCGTACAGGCCGACGAGCAGGAAGGCAACCGCGCCGATGCCGAAGACCGTGGCCAGGGCCTTGGCCGACATCGGCTCGCCGCCGCCATGGCCGTGGCCCTTCTTCGCGGCCGGCGCGGCCGCCGCGGCGGCCGGCTTGGCCGCCGGCGCCGGCAGTTTCAATGGCGGCGGCGGCCAGGTGATGCTGCCGTCCTTGATGACCGTGAGGCCGCGGATCGCGTCGTCTTCCATGTTGACGTCGATGACACCGTCCTTGGTCTTGCACAGTTCCTCGGTCAGGCGCAGCAGGTTGTTCGAATACAGCGTCGATGACTGCTTGGCCAGCCGGCTGACGAGGTCGGTATAGCCGATGATGGTGACGCCGTGGCGCACCACGGCTTCGCCGGGCACGGTGAGCTCGCAGTTGCCGCCCTGTTCACCGGCCATGTCGACGATGACGCTGCCCGGCTTCATGCTCTGCACCATCTCGGCGGTGATGAGCCGGGGCGCCGGCTTGCCCGGGATCAGCGCGGTGGTGATGATGATGTCGACTTCGCGCGCCTGCTTGGCGTACATCTCGCGCTGGGCCTGCTGGAAGCCTTCGCTCATGACCTTGGCGTAGCCGCCGCCGCCCGAGCCTTCTTCCTCGTAGTCGACCTTGACGAATTCGCCGCCCAGCGACACCACCTGGTCGGCCACCTCGGCACGGGTGTCGTTGGCGCGCACGATGGCGCCCAGGTTGGCCGCGGTGCCGATGGCGGCCAGGCCGGCCACGCCGGCGCCGGCGATGAACACCTTCGCCGGCGGCACCTTGCCGGCGGCCGTGATCTGGCCGTTGAAGAAGCGGCCGAAGGCATTGGCCGCCTCGATCACCGCGCGGTAGCCGCTGATGCCGGCCATGGAGGTGAGCGCGTCCATCTTCTGCGCGCGGCTCAGCTGGCGCGGCAGGCTGTCGATGGCCAGCACGGTGGCCTTGCGCGCCGCCAGCGCCTGCATCAGTTCGGGGTTCTGCGCCGGCCAGACGAAGCCGATCAGCGTGGCGCCTTCGCGCAGCAGGCCGGCTTCGACGGCGCTCGGTGGGCGCACCTTGAGCACGATGTCCGACCCGGTCCAGATGTCGGCTGCCGTAGGCACGACCTCGGCGCCGGCGGCGCGGTAGGTGTCGTCGGCGAAGTTCGCCGCGTCGCCGGCGCCGCTTTCCACGGCCACCGTGAAGCCCAGCTTGACGAGCTTCTCGACCACCTCGGGCACGGTCGCGACCCGCTTCTCGCCGGCCGCGGTTTCCTTCGGGACTCCGATGCGCATGGGGTTCTCCTCGCGAAGGTCGATGTTGTTGACAAACGCGTGAAGCTAACACAAGAGATGCCCGCCCTTGCCGGCGCCGCGGTCGCCGGCACGCGGCCCGCGCCGGCTAGCATTGGCGCGTGATGTCCAGCGAACGATTCCGCCCTTCCGTCACCGTGGCCGCCATCATCGAAAGTGGTGGCCGCTACCTGCTGGTGGAGGAGCACACGCCCGAGGGCCTGCGCCTGAACAACCCGGCCGGTCACCTGGAGCCGGGCGAGTCGCCCTTGCAGGGCGTGGTGCGCGAGGCGCTGGAGGAAACCGCGCGCGCCTTCGCCCCCCAAGCGCTGGTCGGCGTGTACCTGTCGCGCTTCCAGCGCCCGGCCACCGGCGAGGACGTGACCTATCTGCGCTTCGCCTTCTGCGGCGGCGTGGGCGAAGCGCAGACCGGCCGCGCGCTGGACACCGGCATCGTGCGCACGCTGTGGCTCACGCCCGACGAGGTGCGCGCCAGCGCCGCGCGCCACCGCAGCCCGCTGGTGCTGCGCTGCATGGAAGACCACCTGGCGGGGCGGCGCTTTCCGCTGGAACTGGTCACCACCGACGCCAGCCTGGTCGCGCCCGAGATCAAGCGCTGAAGCCGGCGGCGGGCGCGCGCGGCGCCCGCCCGGGGGCCAGCGGCAGGATGCGGCGGCAACGGCCACAATCGAAGGCCGGGTCAGCGCACTTCGCGTTGCCGCCTCCCTTTCGCCTTCGACCATGCCGACACTCGCCCCGTTCCACCTTGCCTTTCCCGTCGACGACCTCGCCGCCGCGCGGCGCTTCTACGGCGGCCTGCTCGGCTGCCCCGAGGGCCGCAGCAGCGCCGAGTGGATCGATTTCGACTTCTTCGGCCACCAGATCGTGGCCCACCTGGCGCCGCCGCGCGCCAACCGCGACCACCACAATCCTGTCGACGGCCACGACGTGCCGGTGCCGCATTTCGGCGTCGTGCTCGACTGGGACCAGTTCCAGACGCTGGCCGCACGGCTGCGCGAACAGGGCGTGAAATTCGTCATCGAACCCTATATCCGCTTCGCCGGCCAGGTGGGCGAGCAGGCCACGATGTTCTTCCACGACCCGGCCGGCAACGCGCTGGAGTTCAAGTCGTTCCGCGACCGCTCGCAGCTGTTCGCCAAATGACGATCGCCGAGTGACTTCTTCCGACTGACCGGCGGCCCGTGACCGATCTGCTCTTCATCCGCCACGGCGAGACCGACTGGAACCGCCAGCAGCGTTTCCAGGGCCAGATCGACGTCCCGCTGAATGCCACCGGCATGGCGCAGGCGGCGCGCGTGGCCGAACGCCTGGCAGCCGACCGCCACGACGCGCTGTTCAGCAGCGACCTGCAGCGGGCCCGCGAGACGGCGGCACCACTGGGCGCGGCCTGGCGCATGCCGCCGCTGGCGCTGCCGGGATTTCGTGAGCAGAACTTCGGCGTGCTGGAAGGGCTGGACGTGCCCACCATCCAGGCCCGCCACCCCGACCTGTGGCAGCGCTGGCTGGAGCACCGCGCCGACTTCGCCCTGCCCGGTGGCGAGAGCCTGCGCCAGTTCCACGCCCGTGTCATGGCGGCGGTGCGCGAACTGGCGGCGGCGCACGCCGGCGCGCGGCTGGCCGTGGTCACGCACGGCGGCGTGCTCGACATGCTGTGGCGCAGCGCGCACGGCCTGTCTCTGGACGGGCTGCGCGCCTGCGAGATTCCGAATGCCGGCCTCAACCGGCTGCGCTGGGTCGACGGGGCGCTGAAAGTCGAGGTGTGGGCCGACGCGACGCACCTGGCCGAACCGGCCGGCCTGTCGGCGCAGGCACCGTTGCCGGCGGCCGGGCGCGATTCAAGCCGCTGACGAAGGCACCGCGGCGGCCGCCGGCTGGATGGCGGCCACCGGCTCGGGCGCCAGCAGCGTGCCGTCGCGCAGCCCGCGCACGGTGCCGGCGAGCAGGCCCAGGATGACGATCGACGCCAGCGCCAGCAGCGCGAGCCCCAGCACGGCCATTGCCGAGCCCGGCACGGCCAGGCGCAGCGTCAGCGCGGCCATTGCCGCCAGCGGAAAACTCAGCGCCCAGTGCGGCAGGCCGAACGGCAGCTTGGCGATGCGAGGTGCCAGAGCGCCCACCCACAGCAGCGTGAACATCGCCATGCCCCACAGCACCCAGGCCAGCAGCAGCGGCGCGCCGAACTGCAGCACCGCCAGGCCCACCACCGCGGGCGGCGCGATGAAGATGAAGGCCGTGGGCAGCAGCCGTTCGGGCCACATCCCCTGCACGGCGATGCGCACCAGCACCAGCACGGTGGCCAGCGGCCAGAACAGCAGGCCCAGGCCGAACTGCGCCGCCGACCATTCGGTCTGGCCGAGCGGCACGCCGGCCAGCGGCACCAGCACGTTGCCCACGATGGGGATGAAGAGGGCCGGCGTCACGCCGGTCCATTGCAGGCCGCCCTGTGCCGCCGGCCGCCACCAGCGTGCCAGCACCCACCAGGTGACGAAGAGCTGCGCCAGCGCGCCCACCCACCACAGCGCCAGCAGCAGCGGCTGCGGCCCGGCCACCGCCACCCCCACCGTGGCCAGCAGCAGCAAGGCGATGGGCAGCGCGGCGATGAAAGTGTGGCGCACGGGGTGCCGGCGGTCCTCGGCCCAGGCCTCGGGGTAACGCTGGCCGCGCACCACCGTCGCCACCGCCAGCACCGTGAACACGGCTGCCGCCAGCGCGCCGACGAGCAGTGCCACCGCGCCGGCCATCTCGCCCAGCAGCGGCACCGCGCGGTGCCAGGCCAGCGACAGGCCGGCCAGGCCCATGACCAGCGCATACCAGCCGGGCATCATGAATTTGAGCGGAGTGGGCAAGCGGGCCATGGCGCAGGGTAGAGTTCCGGGTCGTGGGAATCATATACCCGGTTGGGTATATGGTGCGATGCCGGAACGTCGCCGGGCGGAGCGGCCGCGCCCGAGGGCGGCCGTCAGGCCGCCAGCGCCTGCTCCGTGCGCTGCTGCAGCTGCACCAGCAGCGCCGCCAGGTCCAGCCGCTCGCACAGCACGGCCGAGAGCTTGCGCGTGCACAGTTGCGGCACCTGGGCGAAGGGGAACCAGCCGAAGTCGTCCATCTCGGGCCAGCGCTGGCCGCTGTCGCCGTCGGTGAAGCGGCTATCGCAATGCAGCGTGCGGGGGTCCAGCCGCGGCAGGCGCGCGCCGAACAGGTGCAGGTCCTTGCGCGCACGGTAGGGCAGGCGGCCCAGATCGACCAGCGTCTCGGCGTCCAGCTCCAGGCCGCATTCCTCGCGCGTTTCGCGCAGCGCGGCCCGCAGCGCCGTCTCGCCGTCCATGGCGCCACCTTTGGGCAGGTCCCAGTGGTCGTGCCCGGTCACATGGCACAGCAGCAGTTCGCGCGCGTCGTTGACGATCACGATGCCGCAGCTCAATCGCCGCGGTGGCTGGAAGAATTCGATCATCGGGCGACCTCCATGCACGAAGCATGGCAGGCCGCCGTGAAACCAATGCGACAAAAAGCGCGGCGGAAACCACGCGGACCCGGCGTTTCGCGCGGCTATCAGGTCCGTTGCGCCGATCAACGCAGCTTGGCCAGCAGTTCCTGCACTTCGTCGAGCACGCCGCCGATGCGCTCGCCGGCCTCGGGCTGTTCGCCCAGGCGGGCCTCCAGCTCCTGCTGCATGAAGCAGACCGTCATGCGCACGTAGGCACTGTCCAGCGCCTTGCGCACGGCAGCCATCTGCGTGGCGATGTCCATGCAGGGCTGGCCTTCCTCGATCATGCGCTGGATGCCGCGCAACTGGCCTTCGGCGCGCTTGAGACGATTCAGCAGGTCGGCGCGGGTCTTGGCGTCGGACAGTTCGGACATGGCGCAGGGCCCCCAGGTTGGCTTCGGCAGGGTGGCCATTTTCAACGCCTTTTCGATACGGTCGTTGCCCAGGGGGTGTTCAACGCGCGCAGCTGGCCCCGCCTTCGGGCACGCCCAGCTTCTTCAGCAGGAAGCTCGGCGGGCAGACGTTGGTGATGCCGGACTGGAACAGGTTGAAGCCGACGAAGGCGGTGACGGCGAGCCACCAGGGGCTGTGGAAGATCGGGCTGGCCTCGACGCCCAGCGCCAGCGACAGCATGATGAAGAAACCGGCCATGAGGCGGATGTAGCGTTCGATGGTCATGAAAAGTCTCCTTCGGGTTGCGGGTTGGAAAAGGGGGGAACGGATCAGGCCGTTTGCGCCTCGGCACGCGCTTCGTGCTGGCGGCGGTTGAAGGCGTAGTACAGCACCGGGATCACCACCAGTGTCAGCAGCGTCGAGACGAGGATGCCGAACAGCAGCGAGATCGCCAGCCCGTTGAAGATGGGGTCGTCGAGGATGAAGACGGCGCCGGTCATGGCCGCCAGCGCGGTAAGCGCGATCGGCTGCGCGCGCACGGCGGCCGAATTCACCACCGCTTCCTTGAAGGCCACGCCCTGGTTGACCTGCAGCTCGATGAAGTCGACCAGCAGGATGGAATTGCGCACGATGATGCCGGCCAGCGCGATCATGCCGATCATGCTGGTGGCGGTGAAATTGGCGCCGAAGAGGGCATGCCCCGGCATCACGCCGATGATGGTCAGCGGGATCGGCGCCATGATGATGAGCGGCGTCTTGTAGCTCTTGAACTGCGCCACCACCAGCAGGTAGATCAGGATCAGGCCCACGCCGTAGGCGGCGCCCATGTCGCGGAAGGTCTCGTAGGTGATCTGCCATTCGCCGTCCCACTTGATGGCGAATTCGCGGTAGGGGTCCGAAGGCTGGCGGATCCAGTATTCGCCGAGCTCACCGCTGCCGGGCAGCGCGGCTTCGGCGAGTTTGCCGCGGATGCCGAACAGGCCGTAAAGCGGCGAGTCCGGCGTGGCGCCGCCGGCGCCGACGTCGGCAAAGACATAGCTCACGCCCATCAGGTCCTTGGTGAACAGCGGCTTGTCGGCCACGCCGCGTTCCACGCGCACCAGTTCCGACAAGGGCACCAGTTGCCCGTTGGCCGCGCGCAGCGGCAGGGCCAGCAGCGCGTCAAGTCCCACCTGCGCTTCGCGCGGCAGCTGCAGCCGCACCGGCACCGGGTATTTGCTCTGGCCGTCGTGCAGCCAGGCCGCGTCGCTGCCCGACAAGGCGCCCTGCACGGTGGCCGCGACCACGCTCACCGGGATGCCCAGCGACTCCGCACGCTGACGCTGCACGCGCAGGAAGGCGCGCGGTGCGTCGGCGTGCAGCGAGGTGTCCAGCGCCGTGATGTCGGGCGTGGCGGCGAAGGCCTGCGCCACGCGCTCGGCCAGCTGCTGACGGCCTTCTTCGCTGGGGCCGTAGACCTCTGCCACCAGCGGGCTCATCACCGGCGGGCCGGGCGGCACTTCCACCACTTTCAGCCGCGCGCCGTGACGGGCCGCGATCTTCTCCAGCGCCGGCCGCAGGCGCTGCGCGATGGCGTGGCTCTGCTCGTGGCGGTGCGCCTTGTCGACGAGGTTGATCTGCAGGTCGCCCTGTTCGGCGTCGGCGCGCATGTAGTACTGGCGCACCAGGCCGTTGAAGGTGATGGGGCTGGCCGTGCCGGCGTAGCCCTGCATGTCCAGCACCTCGGGCTGCTTGGCGAGGAAGCCCGCCATTTCGTGCAGTGCGGCGGCGGTATCTTCCAGCGGCGTGCCAGCGGGCATGTCGACGACGAGCTGGAATTCGCTCTTGTTGTCGAAGGGCAGCATCTTCAGCACCACCCACTGCACGGCGGCCATGCCCACCGACAGCGCCAGCGCCACCCCGATGCCGGCCAGCAGCAGCCAGCGCTTGCGCGCACTTTCCAGGAACGGCGTCAGCAGGCCGGCGAACAGGCGCGACATGGCCGCGGTGATGCGCCCCGGCGCATGGGCGCCGTGCGGGTGCTCGCCCAGCGTGTCGTGCGGCTTCATCAGCTTCAGCGCCAGCCAGGGCGTGACGGTGAAGGCGATGGCCAGCGACAGCGCCATGCCCAGGCTGCTGTTGATGGGGATCGGGCTCATGTACGGCCCCATGAGGCCGCTGACGAAGGCCATCGGCAGCAGCGCCGCGATCACCGTCAACGTGGCCAGGATGGTGGGACCGCCGACCTCGTCCACCGCCACGGGGATGATGTCCTTGAGCGGGCGTGTCGGGTCGAGCAGCTGGTGGCGGTGGATGTTTTCCACCACCACGATGGCATCGTCGACCAGGATGCCGATGGAGAAGATGAGTGCAAACAGGCTCACGCGGTTGAGCGTGAAGCCCCAGGCCCAGCTGGCGAACAGCGTGGCCGTGAGCGTGAGGATGACCGCCGCGCCCACGATCACGGCCTCGCGCTTGCCCAGCGCCAGCCCGACGAGCAGGATCACCGAGGCGGTTGCGAAGCCCAGCTTCTGGATCAGCTTGTTGGCCTTCTCGGCCGCGGTGGCGCCGTAGTCGCGCGTGATGGTGGCCTCGGTGCCGGCGGGAATGATCGTGTTGCGCAGTTCGTCCACGCGCTGGCGCGCAGCGCGCGCCACATCCACCGCGTTCTCGCCCGGCTTCTTGGTCACCGTCAGCGTGACGGAGGGGAAGACGGTGCCGGGCGCGGGGTCCGTGTCCTGGGCGCCAGCCGCCGTGGCTGCGCCGGCCCCCGGCGAATACCAGACATAACGCGCCGGCTGCGCCGCGCCGGCCTCCACCGTTGCCACTTCGCGCAGGTAGACCGGCTTGCCCTGGTGCACGCCCACCACGAGGTCTTCCACGTCGGCGGCCGAGCGCAGGAATTCGCCCGTCTCGACGGCCAGCGAACGGGTCGGGCCGCTGCCGGCCGCGTCGATCACGTTGCCGGCCGGCATGGCCTGGTTGGCCGCCGCCAGCGTCTGCTTCAGGCGCAGCACGTCGACGCCGCGTTCGCGCAGCCGCTCGGGCTGCAGCGTCACCTGCACGGTGCGGCCAGGGCCGCCGATGGTCTGCACCTCGCGCGTGCCGGGCACGCGCTTGAGTTCCGACTCCATGGCGTGCGCCACGCGCTCGAGGTCGACACCGCTGGTGCCTTCGCGGCCCCACAGCGTGACGGCCAGCACCGGCACGTCGTCGATGCCCTTGGGCCGCACGATCGGCGGCAGCGTGCCCAGGCCGGCCGGCAGCCAGTCCTGGTTGGCATTGAGCACGTCGTACAGTCGCACCAGCGCCTCGGTGCGTGGCACGCCCACTTCGAACTGCACCGTCATCACGGCCATGCCGGGGCGGCTGACGGAATAGGTGTGCTCGATGCCGGCGATCTGGCTCAGCACATGCTCGGCCGGCCGCGCCACCATGTTCTGCACATCGGCGCTGCTGGCGCCGGGGAAGGCGATCAGCACGTTGGCCATGGTGACGTTGATCTGCGGCTCCTCCTCGCGCGGCGTCACCAGCACGGCGAAGACGCCGAGCAGCAGCGCCACCAGCGCCAGCAGCGGCGTCAGCGCGTTCGACTGGAAGGCGCGCGCCAGGCGGCCCGACACGCCCAGGACGGGGGTGGTCTCGGCGCCGGCCGGTGCGGGGTGCTCGCTCATCGCGGGCTCGCTCACTGCGCGGCCGGCACGGCGCCGGCCAGCCCGGCACGCACCGGGTCGAGCGCAACGCGCTCACCGGGCTTCAGGCCGGCCAGCACTTCGATGTCACCTCCCCGCGTGGCGCCCAGGCGCACGGCCTTGAGCACGAAGCGGCTGTCCTGCGCGGCGTACACCGCCGTGAGTTCGCCTCGGCGCAATACCGCGGCGGCCGGCACGGTCAGGCGGCCCGGAGCGGCCGTGCTCGCGGCAGCGACGGGGGCGCCGGCGAAGCGCACGCGCACGTTCTGGCCGGGTGTCAGGCCGGCACTGTCGGCGGCGGAAAGATCCAGCCGCCATTCCACGGTCTGCGATACCGGGTCGGTGCCCGGCAATTCGGTGCGGGTCACGGGAGTCACCCAGCGGCTGTCGGCGCCGCCCGGCAACTGCACCTGCACGCCGGCGGCAGCCCGCGCCGCGGCGGTGCGCGACGCCGGCAACTGCACCACGGCGCGCATGCGGCCGGGCGCGTACAGCGTCACCAACTGGCGCCCGGGGGTGGCCAGTTCGCCGGCTTCCACGTGGGTGGCCAGCGCGATGGCGTCGAAGGGCGCCGTCACGGTCGCAAAGCTGCGCGCCAGCGCCGCCTGCGAGCGGCCCGACTGCGCCTGCTGCACCCCGGCCAACGCGGCCTTGAGCTGGGTTTCGGCAACGTCCAGCGCGGCCTGGCTGACGAAGCCCTGCTTGCGCAGGTCGCGCGTCCGCTCGGCGTGCAGCCGGGCATTGCTCAGTTCGGCCTGCGCCTGGACCAGCGCGGCGTCGGCGCGGGCCAGGCCGGCCTGCGCGTCGCGTTCGTCGATGCGCGCCAGCACCTGACCGGCCTTGACGCGGTCGCCGGCCTTTACCGCCAGCTGCAGCACGTTGCCGCCCAGCTGCGCGGCCACCGTGCTCTGCTGCAGCGCTTCCAGCGCGCCGTCGATCTCGAAGCCGGTGCCGGCGGCACCGGTGCCGACTTCCGCGGTGGGCACCGCAGGTGCTGCGGCGAGCAGCGGGCCGGCGCCGATCAGCGCCGCCAGGGCGGCCGCCAGAACGCCCCGGCGGACACCGGACACGGGTTTGCGGAGGCTTGCTTCGTATACCATGACAGGTATCCTAGCACATACCCATTAGGGTATCAACTCCAGACCCCCCGCCGGGGTCTGGGCTGCGATCCGTTCAAGGCTCGCGGCCCGGCGGCGCTTCCTAGAACGGAATGTCGTCGTCCATGTCGTCGAAGCCGGTGGACGATCGCGCGGCCGGCTTCGGCGTAGGCGCCGGTGCCGCGGCACTGCGGGCCGGCGGCGCGCTGCGCGGCGCGGGAGCCGAGCCCATCTCGTCGCCACCGCCAGAACCGCCTTCGCGGCTGCCGAGCATGGTCATCTCCTGCGCGATGATCTCGGTGGTGTAGCGGTCCTGGCCTTCCTTGTCGGTCCACTTGCGCGTCTTCAGGCGCCCTTCGATATAGACGGACTTGCCTTTCTTCAGGTATTCGCCGGCGATCTCGGCCAGCCGGTCGTAGAAGACGACGCGGTGCCATTCGGTTTCCTCCTGCCGCTCGCCGCTGGTCTTGTCCTTCCACTGCCGGCTGGTGGCGATGGTGACGTTGCAGATGGCCGAGCCGCTGGGGGCGTAGCGCACCTCGGGATCCTTGCCGAGGTTGCCGATGAGGATGACTTTGTTGACTGAGGCCATGGCGGGCTCCAAGGGGCGGTGAAGGGTGGTGGGGCGTGTCGGTTCATTATCGCGCTGGCCCCTGCGGCTGACATCGCCCGCAGGAGCCACCCCCGAGGCGGGCACCCTTCGGCGGGACCGGGCCGCGATGGGCCTGGGCTACCATCCTGACCCAACCATGTCCGCCGTGCTGTCCGACCCCGAAACCACCCTCGCGTCCGAGCCGCTGCAGGTGCTGGCCCAGGTCTTCGGCTATACGCAGTTCCGCGGTGCGCAGCAGGAGATCGTCGACCATGTGGTGGCCGGCGGCGACGCGCTGGTGCTCATGCCCACCGGCGGGGGAAAGAGCCTGTGCTACCAGGTACCGGCGGTTCTGCGTCACCGCGCCGGGCAGGGCGTGACGGTCGTGGTCAGCCCGCTCATCGCCTTGATGCACGACCAGGTGGGCGCGCTGCACGAGGTGGGCGTGGCCGCGGCGTTCCTCAATTCCACGCTCGAAGGCGACGAGGCGCGCCGCATCGAACGCGAGCTGCTCGCCGGCCGGCTGACGCTGCTGTACGCGGCGCCCGAGCGCATCCTCACGCCGCGTTTCCTGGCCATGCTGGAATCGCTGCATGAACGCAAGCGCTTAAGCCTGTTCGCCATCGACGAGGCGCATTGCGTCAGCCAGTGGGGGCACGACTTCCGCGAGGAATACCTCGGCCTTTCGGCGCTGCACGAACGCTTTCCCGGCGTGCCGCGGCTGGCGCTCACCGCCACCGCCGACGACCACACGCGGGCCGACATCAAGGAACGGCTGCAGCTCGAAGCGGCGCGGCTGTTCGTGGCCAGCTTCGACCGCCCCAACATCCGCTACACCATCGTCGAAAAGGACGAACCGAAGAAGCAGTTGCTGCGCTTCCTGCGCGACGAGCACGACGGTGACGCCGGCATCGTCTACTGCCAGAGCCGCAAGCGGGTGGAAGAGACAGCGGCCTGGCTGAATGCCGAGGGCCTCTCCGCGCTGCCCTACCACGCCGGGCTCGATACCGACATGCGCCGCCGCCACCAGGACCGCTTCCTGCGCGACGAAGGCGTGGTGATGGTGGCCACCATCGCCTTCGGCATGGGCATCGACAAGCCGGACGTGCGCTTCGTGGCGCACCTGGACCTGCCGAAGAATATCGAGAGCTACTACCAGGAAACCGGCCGCGCCGGCCGCGACGGGCTGCCCGCCGACGCCTGGATGACCTACGGCCTGGCCGACGTGGTGAACCAGCGCCGCATGATCGACGAGAGCGAGGCTGGCGAGGACTTCAAGCGCCTGCAGCGCAGCAAGCTCGACGCCTTGCTCGCGCTGGCCGAGGCGCACGATTGCCGGCGTGTGCGGCTGCTGGCCTACTTCGGGCAAGCCAGTGAACCCTGCGGCAACTGCGACAACTGCCTGCGCGCCCCCGCCACCTGGGACGCCACCGACGCCGCGCGCAAGGCGCTGTCGTGCATCTACCGTTTTCGCCAGTACGGTGGTGCACGCGCGCCGCGCGCTTTCGGCGCCGGCCACCTGCTCGACGTGTTGCGCGGCAAGCGCAGCGAGAAGGTGGCGCAGTACGGGCACGACGAACTGTCCACCTTCGGCATCGGCGCCGACCTGAGCGAAGCGCAGTGGCGGCTGGTGCTGCGCCAGCTCATCGCCCTGGGCCACCTGCGTGCCGAGGGTGAATACAACACGCTGGTGCTCGCCGACAGCGCGCGTGAAGTGTTGCGTGGCGAAGTCGCGCTGCACCTGCGCGTGCCGGCCGACCCCAGGCCCCACGGCAAGCAAGGCAAGGCCGCCAGGACGACGCGCACGCGCAGCGGCGGCGCCGCACGGCCGCCGCTGGCGCTGGACGAAACCGGCACCGAGCGCTTCGCCGCGCTCAAGGCCTGGCGTGCCGAAGTGGCGCGCGAGCACAACCTGCCGGCCTACGTGGTGTTCCACGACGCCACGCTGGCCGAGATGGCGCGCAGCGTGCCGGCCACGCTGGACGAACTGGCAGGCATCAGCGGCGTGGGTACCACCAAGCTGGAACGCTACGGCGCGGAGATCCTGCGCGTGCTGGCTTCCCCGGCCTAGCCCGCCGGCTGCCGCGGGCGTCTTTCACCCCAAGCTGGGCGCTGCGGGCAAGGGTGCCAGGCACGGCCCGCGTCGTTATGATGCTCGGTTGCCCTTGGCTGCCCGATGACCCGCGAAAACCAACCCCCGTCACTGCTGGAACTGCGCACCCTGCGCGTGCGGGGGGCGCGCACGCACAACCTGAAGAATATCGACCTCGACATCCCGAAGCATGCGCTGGTGGTGATCACCGGCCTGTCGGGTTCGGGCAAGAGCAGCCTGGCCTTCGACACGCTCTATGCCGAGGGCCAGCGTCGTTATGTGGAAAGCCTGAGCGCTTACGCGCGGCAGTTCCTGCAGCTGATGGACAAGCCCGACGTCGACGTGATCGAGGGCCTCAGCCCCGCCATCAGCATCGAGCAGAAGGCCACCAGCCACAACCCGCGCAGCACGGTCGGCACCATCACCGAGATCCACGACTACCTGCGCCTGCTCTATGCGCGTGCCGGCACGCCGTATTGCCCCGACCACGACCTGCCTCTGCAAGCGCAAAGCGTGAGCCAGATGGTCGACGCCGTGCTGGCGCTGCCCGAGGACACGCGACTCATGGTGCTGGCCCCCGTGGTGCGCGACCGCAAGGGCGAATTCGCCGACCTGCTGCAGGACATGCGCTCGCGCGGCTACGTGCGCTTCCGCATCGGCAGCGACGGCAAGCCGGGCAACATCTTCGAATCCGAATCGCTGCCGGCGCTGAAGAAGACCGAGAAGCACGATATCGACGTCGTCGTCGACCGCCTGCGCAGCAAGCCCGACGTGAAGCAGCGCCTGGCCGAGAGTTTCGAAGCTTCGCTGCGCATTGCCGACGGCCGCGCCATCGTGCTGGAACTCGACACCGGCAAGGAGCATCTGTTCAGCAGCAGATTCGGCTGCCCGGTGTGCAGCTATTCGCTGTCCGAGCTGGAGCCGCGGCTGTTCTCGTTCAACTCGCCGGTGGGCGCCTGCCCGGCCTGCGACGGCCTGGGCCAGGTGACGGTGATGGACCCCGAGCGCGTGGTGGCCTTCCCCAGCCTGAGCCTGGCCGCAGGCGCGGTGAAGGGCTGGGACCGGCGCAATGCCTACACGCATTCGCTGCTGGAAAGCGTGGCGCGGCATGTCGGCTTCGACATCGAGACGCCGTTCGAACAACTGCCGCCGTTGGCGCAGCAGGTGCTGCTGCACGGCTCGGGCGATGAAGCCATCGAATTCGTCTACGAAGCCGAAGGCGTGGGCAAGGGCAAGGCGCGCACGCGGCAGGTCAAACGAGCACATCCCTTCGAAGGCATCCTGCCCAATTTCGAGCGCCGCTGGCGCGAAACCGATTCGGCCGCGGTCCGCGAGGAACTGGCGCGCTACCAGGCCGCCAAACCCTGCGCCGAATGTGGCGGCGCGCGGCTGCGGCGCGAGGCGCGGCATGTCTTCCTGCAGCACCACACGGCCGACGGCCAGGGCGAAAAAGGCCAGCCGATCTACGAGGTGGAGCACGCCACGCTGGCCGAGAGCCTGGCCTATTTCCAGGACCTGAAGCTGATCGGCGCCAAGGCCGAGATCGCCGACAAGATCATGCGCGAGATCCGCTCGCGGCTGCGCTTCCTGAACGACGTCGGCCTGACCTACCTCAGCCTGGACCGCGGCGCCGATACGCTTTCCGGCGGCGAGGCGCAGCGCATCCGGCTGGCCAGCCAGATCGGCAGCGGCCTGAGTGGTGTGATGTACGTGCTGGACGAACCCAGCATCGGCCTGCACCAGCGCGACAACGAACGCCTGATCGGCACGCTCAAGCACCTGCGCGACCTGGGCAACAGCGTACTCGTGGTGGAGCACGACGAGGACATGATCCGCAGCGCCGACCACGTGGTGGACATGGGCCCCGGTGCCGGCGTGCACGGTGGCCGCGTCATGGCGCAAGGCACGCCCGACGAGGTGGCGGCCAATACCGAATCGCTCACCGGCCGCTACCTCGCGCACACGCTGCGCATTCCCGTGCCGGCGCGGCGGCGCGCGGCCACCGGCTTCGGCGCTGCGCCGTTCCGCTTGAGCGTCGTGGGCGCGCGCGGCAACAACCTGAAGGACGTGAGCGTCGAGATTCCGGTGGGTTTGTTCACCTGCGTCACCGGCGTCAGCGGCTCGGGCAAGAGCACGCTCATCAACGACACGCTGTACACCGCGGTGGCGCGCAAGCTCTACGGCAGCCACGCCGAGCCGGCGCCGCACGACCGCATCGAAGGGCTGGAGGCGCTGGACAAGGTCATCAACGTCGACCAGAGCCCCATCGGCCGCACGCCGCGCAGCAACCCGGCTACCTATACCGGCCTGTTCACGCCCATCCGCGAGCTCTTCGCCGAAGTGCCCACGGCGCGCGAGCGCGGCTACGGCGCCGGGCGCTTCAGCTTCAACGTGAGTTCTTCCAGCGGTGGCGGGCGTTGCGAAGCCTGCGAAGGCGACGGCGTGATCAAGGTCGAGATGCACTTCCTGCCCGACATGTACGTGCCTTGCGACCTGTGCCACGGCGCGCGGTACAACCGCGAGACGCTGGAGATCCTCTACAAGGGCAAGAACATCACGCAGGTGCTGGAGCTGACGGTGGAAGACGCGCACGCTTTCTTCAGCG
This sequence comes from Candidatus Rubrivivax defluviihabitans, assembly GCA_016709385.1. Lineage (GTDB taxonomy): Bacteria > Pseudomonadota > Gammaproteobacteria > Burkholderiales > Burkholderiaceae_C > Rubrivivax > Rubrivivax defluviihabitans. Next base: position 547,137 of record JADJMW010000022.1, on the reverse strand, counting down.
CCGTGCCGAATATCGCGCGCAAGCTGCAGACGCTGCTCGACGTGGGCCTGGGCTACGTGCGGCTGGGCCAGAGCGCCACCACGCTGAGCGGCGGGGAGGCGCAGCGCGTAAAGCTGGCGCTGGAGCTGAGCAAGCGGGATACGGGACGCACGCTGTACATCCTGGACGAGCCGACCACCGGGCTGCACTTCCACGATATCGGACTGCTGCTCAAGGTGCTGCACCAGCTGCGCGACGCCGGCAACACCATCGTCGTCATCGAGCACAACCTGGACGTCATCAAGACCGCCGACTGGATCATCGACATGGGGCCCGAGGGTGGCGCCGGCGGCGGGCGGGTGCTGATCGCGGGCACGCCCGAGGAGGTGGCGGCGCACGAGGGCAGCCACACGGGGCGGTTTCTTCGGGGGGTTCTGTAGCCGACAGACAGGCGCGTGCCGTGGCCGACGCGCGAGCCGAATTTGAGTGAAGTTAGCGAAGTTATGGTCCCCGGCTGAATTCGCTAATCTCGGTCAAATTGCCAGCTGACGAGATCGGCGGCTCGCGACAGGCGGTGCCCGGCAGGGGCTCATCGTGGGTCGGTCGTCGCTGACGCGCCGACTCCACTGCGATGCTCGGACTGGGGTCGCGCCGCATGACTCGCTTCGCTCACTGCGTTCGCTGCGCTCGAACAGATGCGGCGAATCAGTCATGGATGCGCGCTGCGCGCGTCGACCCCAGTCCTGCGCTTCTCGTCGCCCCACAATTCGCCCCTGCCGAGCACCACCTGCCGATCTGCGCCGCCGCGGCGCGAATGGCGGCGTAGTAAGGCTCCAGGCCCTTCAGCGTCGCCTTCTTCAAGCCGCCGGTGAAAAAGGTGGCTTCCAGCTCGTACAGCTCGTGCGCCACGTTGTTCTGGCGGTGGAAGTCGCTGTCGTCGAAGACCTTGCCGAAGATCTCTTCGGTGAGGATGTGCTGGATCAGCATTTCGCGCACGTCGGCTTCGGTCAGGGCCGGGTTGCCCTCGTGCTGCGCCTCGATCATCTCGCGCAGGCCCTTCAGCACCGCCGGCAGGTCGGTCTTGAACTGCGCCACGGCACGGCGAAAGCCGACGATCTCGGGGCGCTCGAAGCCGAAGAACAGCTTCAGTAGTCTTTCCAGCCGCGCGGTGTCGGTCATGGCGCAGCGCAAGACCTCGTTGCCACCTTGCCAGAGCACGGCGGTAACGTCGTCGGTGAAGACGATGTTGTCGCGCGGTTAGCCCTTGCGGAACTTGGCGGCCATCTCGGCTTCGAGGTCGTCGTCCGCGTCCTTCGCTTCCCAGTACCCCAGCGGGGTGCGGATGCCGTGCAGCAGCGCGCCGTCGACGGTGATGTTGGCCTTGGCGGCGGTCTTCAGCGCATATTCCTCGACGAATACCAGGTCCTGACCGCGGCCCCAGCCCTTCAGCAGGTCGCGGAAGGCGCCGCGCAGATTGGTCTCGCGGCGGCTTCCGCTGGCGCGCTTCAGGCGGTCGAGTTCGGCCAGGTACTCGTGGATCTGCAGTTGGCTCATGTGGCCTTGGGTTACTGGCCCGCGGCCTGTGCCTGCAACACGGCCGCCATCTTCTGATGGATCAGGTTGATCGCCTTCAACGGCCGGACCATGACCTTGAAGTCATCGATGCGGCCTTGTTCGTCCCAATGCATCATGTCCACGCCGTTGACCGCGATACCGTCGATCTCGACCTCGAACTCAAGCACAGCGTCGCGGACGCCGACCACTTCACGCACGTAGCGAAAGCTCGGGTCGAAGAAGACCTGGAACGCCGCCCGCAGGTAGGCCGCGGCAAGCGCCTTGCCGACCTGGGGCTTGTGCACGATGGGGGAATGGAAAACCGCCGCGTCGGCCAGCAGCGTGTCCAGCCCCGACGGGTCGTGATCCCGGACCATTCGATGCCATGCGGCGAGGGTGTCGTTGCTCATTCTGGGTCTCCGGTCGGTCGCGGGGCATTTCAACACAGCGGCGCAGGCGCGGCGGCGGCCGTAGACTGCGCTGGGCCGAGGACCCTGTCGCCTTGCCGCCCCGTTTCCGAGACCCGTCGCCATGCCCACCACCGTCGACTACTACCTCGCCCCGCAGTCCCCCTGGACCTACCTCGGTCACGAGCGCTTCGCGCGCATCGCCGCCGCCGCGGGCGCCACGGCGCGCGTGCTGCCCATCGACCTGGGCAAGGTCTTCCCGGTGTCGGGCGGCCTGCCTCTGGGCCAGCGCGCGCCGCAGCGCCAGGCCTACCGGCTGGTGGAACTGGCGCGCTTTCGCGCCGCGCTGGGCCTGCCGCTGAACCTGAAGCCGAAATACTTTCCGGTGCCGGGCGACCCCGCGGCGCGGCTCATCGTGGCCGTCGACCGGGCCGACGGCGCCGCTGCCGCCATGCAGCTCACCGGCCGCGTGCTGGCGGCCGTGTGGGCGCAGGAGCGCGACATTGCCAGCGCCACGACGCTGGCCGAACTGCTGGCCGAATGTGGCCTGCCGGCGGAGCGGCTGGCCGCCTCGGCCACGCCCGAAGTGCAGGCGCAGTACGAGCAGAACACGCAGCAGGCCATAGCCGCCGGCGTCTTCGGCTCGCCCAGCTACGTGATCGAAGGCGAGATCTTCTGGGGCCAGGACCGGCTGGACTTCGTCGCGCGGCGGCTGGCGCAAGTCGGCTGAAACGAAAGCGGGGCCCGGTCACCCGGGCCCCGCGAGGGTATCGGCGTTCAGCAACTCACTTGAGATGCTTGCTGATTTCCTTGGTCATGCCGAACATGCTGATCGGGCTCACCCCGACCACGGCCTTGAGCTTGGCGTCGGCATTGATCATGGTGCGCTTGATCTTGTCCTGCAGATCGTTCTTCTTGATGTACTCCCACACCTTCTTGGTGACCTCGGTCCGCGGCAGTGGCTTGTCGCCGATGATGGCGGCCAAGGCGGCGCTCGGGGTCATGGCCTTCATGAAGGCCGCGCTGGGGGCACGCTTCTTTGCCGGGGCGGCGGCTTTCTTGGCGGGTGCCGCCTTCTTGGCCGGGGCCGCCTTCTTGGCCGGTGCGGCTTTCTTGACCGGCGCCTTCTTCGCCGGGGCCTTCTTCGCGGGAGCTTTCTTCGCAGTTGCCATGTGTAGGTTCTCCGTCAGTGGTTGAGAGAGTGCCGACCGCGGCGCAAACCTTGATTTCGGGGCTTGTCTTTACGATCAATCGGCTACCCGCGATGGTAATGCCAGCCTATCGTGCTGAGAAGCGGTTTTCCCAGGCAAAAGACGCGTCCGCGCCACGTTATGCTGTGCCCATGAAGATGATCGTGCGTTGGTTGCTGCTCGCCGGAGCCCTGCTGCTCGTGGCCGACCTGTATCCGGGGGTGTCGGTGGACGGCTTCGGTTCGGCGTTGTTCGCGGCCTTTCTGGTCGGCCTGTTCAATACGCTGGTGCGGCCGCTGCTGGTCTTGCTCACGCTGCCGGTGACGCTGCTGACGCTGGGCCTGTTTCTCTTCGTCATCAACGCGCTCATGTTCTGGGCCGCCGCGTCGCTGCTGGGCAGCTTTCACGTCGAGAGTTTCACCGCGGCGCTGATCGGCTCGCTGCTGTACAGCCTGTGCGGCATGGTCATCGACGTGGCGGTGGAACGCTTGTTCAACCCGCACGCCATCTGACGGCGGCTCAGCCGCCCGGTGCGCGCCGTGCCGGTGGCCGAGCCGCCCGCACTTCGAAGGCCACGCGGTCCACCACCTCGGCGGCACCGGCGCCGGCGCGGCGCTCCAGCACATGACGGCCCGGCCGCGGCAGCCAGTGCACGACGCTGCCGCTGCCGACCACACGCCCGTTCACGCGCCACTGGCCCGGCGCGCCCACGAAGGCCAGGCGCTGCGCCTGCAGCGGAATGTCGGGGTCGAGCAGCACCAGGCTGCCGTCGCGCGGGGTCTGGATGCCGAAGGCTTGTGCGTCGCCGGTCGCGGCCGCGCTGCCGGCACGCACCTGCGTACCGGGCAGGAACCACTCGCCCCGCTGCGCCACCAGGCCGGACGGCGGCGCGGGCGGAGCCGACGGCGCGCGCGCATGCAGGTGGGCCACCATCTCGCGCCACACCGGCGCCGCGCCGCTGACGCCGCTCACGCCGTGCATCGGTGCACCGCCGGCATTGCCCACCCACACGCCCACGGTATAGCGGCTGGTGAAGCCGACGCACCAGTTGTCGCGCAGGTCCTTGCTGGTGCCGGTCTTCACCGCCGCCCAGCCGCGCGTGACCAGCGGGCTGTCCAGGCCGAAGCCCACGGCGCGCGCCGCGGGGTCGGCCAGGATGTCGGCCACGATCCAGGCCGTGGCGGCGTCGAAGACGCGGCGCGGCGGTTCCCCAGCTGCGCCGGACTGCCAGCGCACCGGGCTCCACCGACCGCCCTGTGCGAACAGGCGGTAGGCATTGGTCAGGTCCAGCAGCGAGACCTCGGCACTGCCCAGTGCCAGCGCATGACCGTGGTAGCCGCCGCTTTCGCTGGGGCGCAGGCCGGCCTGCACCAGCGCGGCGAAGACCGCGTCGGGACCGAGCATCGCGCCCACGCGCACCGCCGGCACGTTCAGGCTGCTGGCCAGCGCGGTGCGCACGCTGACCGCGCCCTTGAAGCCGCCGTCGTAGTTCTGCGGCTGGTACAGCGCGGCGCCGGCGGCCAGTTGCAGCGGGGCGTCGTCCAGCCGGCTGGCGGCCGTGATCAGCCGCTGCTGCAGCGCCAGCGCATAGACGAAGGGCTTGACGGTGGAACCGGGCTGGCGGCGGGCGAGCACGGCATCGACCGCGGGCGCATTCGACGCCGACCCCGAAGAGCCCACCCAGGCCAGCACCTCGCCGCTGCCGTTGTCGAGCACGAGCACGGCGCCGTCCTCGACCTCGCGGCCGCGAAGTTCGGCGATTTGACGGCGCAGCGCCTGCAGCGCCACGCGTTGCACGCCGGCGTCGAGCGTGCTGTGCAAGGCTGCGCCTGCGCCTGCGCCGGCGCGTGCGGCCGTGCTGGCGAGCGCCGTGGCCGGCGGACGCACCGACTGCGGCTGCCCCGGCGCCGTGCGCACCATCAGCCGCGCCAGGTGCGGCGCCAGCCCCTCGCCCTGCGTGGGCAGCAGCGGCCCCGGCCGCCGCGCCAGCGCCTGCGCCAGCGTGATGCCCAGCCCGGCGCAATCGAGCTGCTGCTGGCGCAGCACCTCGCAGGCGCGACGCTCCAGCAGCGGCGCGCCGGCATTGGGGCCGCGCACCATGCTGGCCAGCAGGGCCGCCTCCACCGCATCCAGCCCGCTGGCGTGCTTGCCGAAGAGCATGTGGCTGGCGGCGGCCACGCCGACCAGTTCGCCGCGCAGTGGCACGCGATTGAGGTAGGCCTCCAGGATCTGGGTCTTGCTCCAGCCACTTTCGAGCTGCCGGGCGCGGTGCATCTGCGTCAGCTTCTGGCCCACGCTGCGGCCGCCGGCGGGGCGGGCCAGGTCGTCGTCCAGCAGGCCGGCGAGCTGCATCGTCAGCGTGGACGCGCCGCGCGTGCGCGAGTCCCAGGCCGTGGCCCAGGCGCCGGCCGCCAGCGCGCGCCAGTCCACGCCGCCGTGGGCCCAGAAGCGGCGGTCCTCGCTGAGCACGATGGCTTCGCGCAAGGCCGGCGAGATGTCGGCCAGCGTGACCCACGGGCCGCGGCGCACGCTGTCGTCCACGCGCACGGTCTGCAGCACGGCGCCGTGGCGGTCCAGCAGCGGTAGGTCGGAAGGCGCGTGGGCGGCGCGCACGGCGTTGAAGTCCGGCACGGCCAGGGCGGGTGCCGTCGCCAGTAACAGCAAGGCGGACGCGGCGGCGGCCAAGGGCCTCAAGGCATCACCTCCAGTGCGGCGTTGGGAAGCTCGCCGAAGGACTCGGGCGCATACATGGCCTCGATGCGCGTGGGTGGCAGGCCGAAGCGGCCGCTGGCATTCAACCGCAGCGTGTACTCCACCACGTGGCGGCCGCGTGGCAGCCATTCGTAGTAGCTGCGCCAGGCCTCCGGCGCGCGCTCCTCGAAGGCCGGCCAGGCGCTGCCCTCGCGCTCTTCGCCGCGCGTGGCCAGTGCCGAGTCGCGCCCCAGGCCGCTGCCCAGCAGCGTGGCGCCGGCGGGCACGGGGTCGCTGACCACCACCCAGGCCATGTCGCCCACGGCCTCGATTTCCAGCCGCACGCGCTGGATGTCGCCGCGGCTCCAGACTTCGGGCCGCTGGCGCTGCACGGCGGTCGCGCTACGCGTGAGGCGGTAGCCGGCCGCCAGCGGTGCCTGCAAGGGCACGGCGGCCAGCGTCTGCAGCGTCAGCCACGGCCGCCCCGCGCCTTCGTGGCGGGCGGTGAAGGGGGTCGGCGCCGACGCGGCAGCCTCCAGCGGCAGCGTCACCGCGCCGCCGTCGGGGGCCGCCCGCCAGTCCAGCGTGCTGGTCGTGGCGCCCAGTTGCAGCACGCTGCGCCCGGCCACCGGCACGCTTTCCATGACGGCGGCAAACCGCTCCAGCGCCAGCACGCCCCACAGGTTGGCCGTGGTCGTGGACCAGGCACCGCGCTGCTGCCGTGCCAGCGCGCCGTTCACGAGTTGCGGCAGCTCGGTTCGCCAGCCCGGCGTGGCGGTGGCCGCCAGCACCAGGCGCGCGGCATTGGCGTCGGGGCCGTCCATCAGCCACCACCAGTCGTCGCTGGCCTCGGTGCTGAATTTCAGCGTCGTACCGCCGGCCACCAGGCGCGAGCGCAGCAGGCGCTGCACTTCGACGAGCCTGGCTTCACCTTGCGGAATGCCTGGTACGCGGCGCAGCACGCCCCACAAGTCGAGCAGCGCGGACGTGGGCCAGGCCGCGGGCGTATATCCCACCGACCCCAGCAAACGCGGCGTCGCGCGGCCGTGGCGCGCCAGCGCTTCCAGCGCGGCCAGCTTGCGCACCGCCAGGTCGGCTCGCGGGGCGGCGAAGCGGCGCTCGATGCGCCCTTCCACGAAAGCCGCCAGCCCGCCCAGCATGGCCTCGCGCGCAGCGTCGGGCCAGGCCCAACCGGCTTCGTGCGCTGCGCTCAGCAGGTGGGCGGTGAGGCGGTCGCTGCCGCGCGGCGGCGCACCGGGTTCGGGCGGGAAGAAGGCGGCCAGGCCGTCGCTGTCCAGGTAGCCGGCGACTTCGTCGCGCAAGGTGGCCCAGGCCGCGGTGTCGCGCAGGGCGATGGCGCGCGAGACCTGCTGCTCCAGGCAGGTGTAGGGGTAGGTCTCGAAAAAGCGGCGCAAGCCGGGCAGCGCACCGCCCAAGCGCGGCTGCAAGCTCGCGACGACACTGCCCGAGCCCGCGAGGGCGCCCGCCGGTGCCGCCACCGGCAGCGTCAACGTGCCCTGCAGCGGTTGCAGCGAGGCCTGCCACACGCGTACCGGCACGGCGGCTTGCACCGCCTGCACGACCTGCACGCGGTCGCGGGCGGGGGTGGCTGCGGTCGCGGCCCGGCCGGTTTCCTCGGCCGCAGCCTGCCAGGTGATGCGCGCGGCGCTGGCCGGCACGGCCACGCGCCACTGCAGTTCCTGTGCGGCGCCGGCGGCCAGGGTCACGGTCCGCGGCTCGAAGCTCAGCGCCTCGCCCGCACCGCCTTCGCTGCGCCCGGCCAGCGTGGCCCGCACCGTCATCGCCCGCGCCGTGGTGTTGCGCAGCGTGAAGCCGGCATCGAAGTCGTCGCCCTGGCGCGCCAGCGGCGGCAGGCCGGGCAGCAACTGCAGGTCCTGCGTGACGCGCACGCTGGCGCTGCCGCTGCCGAAGCGGTCGGCGCCGGCGGCGGCCACGGCCACGAGCCGGAAGCTGGTGAGCGAGTCGTTCAGCGGCACGTCGATATGTGCCTGGCCATTGGCGTCGAGCACCACGCTGCCGCGCCACAGCAGCAGCGTGTCGAAGAGCTCGCGCGTGGGATTGCGCCCGCCGCCGCCGCCGGGCGGCAGCGCCTTGCGGCCGTAATGGCGGCGGCCGATGATTTCGCCCTGCGCGGTGGCCGTTTCCACGCCCCAGGGGCGCGGCGCCAGCATCGCGCCGAGCAGGTCCCAGGAGCGGTTGTCCTGTAGCGCGAGCAGCCCTTCGTCGACGGCGGCGAAGGCGATCTCGGCGCCGGCCGCCGGCTGGCCGGCATGGCTCACGCGCACGGTGGTCTTCACGGTCTCGCGCACGCCGTACTGCGCCTTTTCCGGCGTCACCTGCACGTCCAGCCGGTGCTCCGCCAGGCCCACCGAAAGCTGCGCCACGCCGATTCTGAACGCCGGCTGGGCCAGGTCGGCCAGCGCCGTGGGCGCGCGCCAGTCGCGGCCCTCGTAGCGGAAGGCGCGCCACCATTCGGCCGGGTCGCGCCAGCCCCAGGTGAAGACCGACCACCAGGGTGCTTCGCGCAAGCGCCCGCGCAGCACCAGCACGCTGACCGTGACGTTGGGTGCCCAGGATCGATCGGCCGCTTTCGGCACCGGCAGTTCGATCACCGGTTCGCTGCCGCTGAGGTCGAGCACGCGCGCGTCGATCACGCCTTCGCGCTCCACCGTCACCAGCGCCGTGGCCTGGCGGAAGGGCATGCGCACCTGCAGCCGCGCGGTCTGGCCGGGCTCCACCTCGCGCGCCTCGGGCAACAGGTCGATGCGGTCGTCGTCGTCCTGCGCGAACCACCATTCACCGCCGGCGCTCACCCACACCGTGGCCGCGGCCTCGCTCAGGCGGCCGGCATCGTCGCGCGCGCGCGCCAGCAGTTCGACCTCGCCGCTGGCTTCGACCTTGGCGTCGCAAGACAAGCGCCCGCGAGCATCGGTGCGGCCGCTGCACAGCACGCCCAGGTCGCGGCTCTCGCGCCGGTTGTCGTAGGCGTAGAAGCCGCCGACGATGCGCTTGCGCGTGGTGATCGTCTGCTGCAGCCGACCTGCGACTTCCACCGTGCGGCCGGGCAGCGGCTTGCCGGCGGTGTCCAGCACCACGGCGGTGAACCGGGCCTGGCCGCGCGAGCCCGCCCAGCGCGGCACGCTCAGGCCCGCCACCACCGCGGCTGGCCACAGGCGCACACGCTGGGCCACGGTCTGCACTTCGCCGTTCGGGTCGGTGAAACTCAGCTCGGCGAGCAGGTCCGAAGGACCGGTGAGCGGCGGCAGGCTCTTCACCGCCACGGCCGCCGCGCCTTGCGCGTCGGTCACGGCCGGCAGCTTGTCGGCCACCAGCCGGCCGGCGTCGCCGCTGTTTCGTTCGTCCGCTTCCTCGCTGCCGTCGCCGTCGCGAGCCGGCGCAAAGCTGAAGTCCTCATGCCCGGCAAAGGTCGGTGCGGCCGGCCGCAAGAGCGCCGACAGCTGCAGCGGCGCCGCCTTCACGGGCCCGCCAGACAAGGCGTTGAGCTGCGCCTGGAAGACCACCTCGCCCGGCGCCACCGGCACCCGCGCCGGCGCGGCCAGCCGGGCGTCGACCAGCGGCACGCGAAAGGCCTCCACGCGCAGGCTGCCACTCGGCAGCCGCTCGTCGCCGCGCTTCAGCGCCACGTCGTACAGGCCCAAGGCGGCGGTCTTCGGAATCACCCAGCGGCTCTCGGCCGTAGGTGAGGGACTTGCGCCATTCGGCCCCGGCGGCCAGGCCAGCGGCAGCACGATTTCGTTGCCGCTGCCGACGTGGGTCAGCACCACAGAGCTCGGCAGCGTATCGGCGGCGGGCAGCGCCAGGCCGCGTTCGGTGTCTTCGCGCACGACATGCTTCATCGACACCGTCTCGCCCGCGCGCAGCAGCGTGCGGTCGAACACCGTGTGGGCGCGGCGGTCGGGCGTGGTGCCGCCGGCCACGGGGATGTTGAAGCGCCAGGGCTCGAAACCGCGGTTCCAGCGGCCGAAGACGAAGGACAGGTCGTCGCCCAGCCGCGCGGTGACGAAGTGGCCGTCGTGGCTGAGGCAGCTTTCGCCGAACTCCTCATCGAAGCCACGCTCGATGCGCGCCATGCCTTGCGCGTCGGTGCGGCCGCTCCACAGCGGTCGGCCGCGGCAGTCGTTCACGGCCACCTTAACACCGGCCACGGGCCGGCCGCGGTCCAGGCTGGTCACCCAGACCAGGCTGGAGGAACGCCCGCGCTTGAAATGCACGCCCAGGTTGGTGACCAGGGCGCCGGTGCGCACGTACATCGGTGCCTGCCGGGCCAGCAGCGCGTGGCCCAGGATGCGCGACTCCACCTCCACCACGTGAAAACCGCGCTGCGGCAGCGGCACGCCCAGCACTTCGGTGGCGCGGGCCTCGCTGCCCTGCAGTTGCGGCAGTTCGGCGCGCTGCACGCCGGCCACCTGCGCCAGCAGCGAGGTCTCGCGCGACTTGAAGGACGTCTGGGCGTCCTCCTTCAGGCGCGCCAGCCAGCGCAGCAGCGCCTCGTCGGTCGTCGCCGCGTCCAGCCGCTGGACGGCCACGCGGCCACCGGTGGACGCACCCGCCAGGTCGGCCTGCACGTGACGCAGCGTGAGCGGCAGCATCGCATCGGGCCCGGCCTCGACGATGCCGAAGCCGCCGCCCGGAAATTTGGCCAGCGGCGGCAGGCCGCCCGTGGCCACCGCCAGTGGAAATGCCGTGGCATTGGCCAGCGCACGGCCGGCGTCGTCGCGCAGGTCGGCCGGCAGCGTGAGCGTGAAGCGCGTGTCCTGCGGCAGCGGCGCGGCAAAACGCAGCTCCTGGATCCATTCGTCGTTGCCGGGTGCCAGGGGCTTCAGCGCCTCGCCCTGCGCCGGCTGCAGCCGCGCGGCCAGCGCCGCCGCGCGCGGCACCGGCGCATTGAACTGCAGCAGCAGCGGCCGCAGCGGCAGGCAGGGCGACTGCGCGTTTTCGCGCTCGCAGCGGAATTCGGCCAGGAAACGCGGCCGCACCTTCCACTCGAAACGCTGCTCGCGGCGCGAGACGAGCTGTGGCAGCCCTGCCGCGGCTACGCCCGCGCCCCACACCAGGCGCACGCCGGCTCCGGCCGGGAAGGGCCGCTGGCAGGCCAGCAACAGCACGTGACTCGGGTCGGCATTGCGCCAGCGCTGGCGCAGCAACGCCTCGCGCGCCGCGCCCTGCACCAGCACCACCGGTAGCCGTTCGCCCAGGCCTTCCGCCTCGCACCACACGGCGCGCTGCACGCTGGTGGCGTCGGCCTCGCCGTTCAGGCGCAGCAGGAAATGCTGGTCTTCGTCGATGCGCGAGCCCGGATACGGCTGCACCGAAACGACCACCGGCGCGCCGGTGGAGAAGCCGAAGGCGGTGGCGCCCTGCAGCGCGCCGCCCAGCGGCCGGAACGCAGGGTGCGGCTGCAGCGTGCAGCGGCTGCCGGCAGCCAGCACCTCGCGCAAGTCGTAGACCCAGCTGCGGTCGCTGGTCCAGCGGCCGTCGCCCGGCGGCGTGGCCCCGTTGCACCGCAGCGTGAAGGGCGCCGGCAGCCGCGGATCGCCCGCCGGTACCACGGCTTCGTCGAAGCGCACCACGACCTGGCGCACCGTAGCCACTTCACCCGTGGGCGAGACGCTGGCGACACGCGCTGCCAGCGCCGGTCCCGCGCTGGCCAGCAAGGCCACCAGCGCCCCGGCCGCCGCTGCCCAGGCCCCTGTCTGCCACCGCCGAATGCGCCGCATGCCCGGTTCCTCCTGGGCCTGCATTCTGGCCGCAGGGCCCGCGCGCCTAGTTGCCGTTACGCGCTTCCAGCGCGATCTGCCGCCGCTGCGCCACGAGCTGGCGCAGCCGGGTGTCGATGACCGAGGCTTCGATGAAGTCCTGACCCCCGTCCTTGCGCGACACCGCCTGGGCGGCACGCAGGCGGTCGATGGCGCCGTTGAGGTCACCCACCGCCGCGCGCGCTTCGGCGCCGGCGCGCATGGAGCGCAAGTCCAGGCCGAGCGCCTGGCTGGTGCCGGCCAGCGCCTCCCAGGCAGTGGCATCCTGCGGGTGGTCGGCCAGCCAGGTCTGCAGCGATTCGGTGACGCGGCGCAGGCCTTCCGCCGCCGCGCCCGTGCCACCGGCCGCGCGGTGCAGGTCCGCCGCCGCCCGCGCGCGCAGCAGCAGCGCCGGGCGCTTGCCGGTGCCGGCGGGCAGGGTGTCCAGCGAGACGAGCGCGCCGGCGGCGTCGCCGCGCGCCAGCCGGCCCTGGGCCTGCAGCAGGTGCAGCGCGGCCTCGGCCGCGGGCTCGCGCGGGGCAGCCGTGACCGCCAGTCGCAGGCCTTCGCTGACCTGCGCCTCGGCGCGCGCGTGGTCGTTGAGCAAGGTGGCGGCCATGGCGCCGCCGTACAGCGCCGCCAGGCGGTCCACGAGCAGCGGCGACGAGGTCTCGCCGCCCAGCCGCTGCAGGGCCAGCACGCTGTCGTCCATGAGCACGCGCGCGCGCATCTGCATCAGCGCGTGCTGCAGCGGCGGCCCGGGGGGCGCGGCGCTGTCCAGCAGCGCGCGGCTGCGCGCCTCGCTGATGCGGTCCACGGTGAGCGGGTGGCTGCGCAGGTAGGGAAAGCTGCCGTTGTCGCTGAGCCGGGTGGCGAAGTCCATCTTCTCGAACATGGCGCCCATGCCGGCGGTGGAAAAACCCGCCGCGCCCAGGATGCCGTAGCCCACGCGGTCGGCCTCGCGCTCCATGTCGCGCGAGAAATTGAGCTGGCCCTGCGCGGCCGCACCCTGGCCGGTGGCCAGCGCGGCGTTGGCCATGTCGGCATTGCCGGTCTGGCTGGCGGCGATGAGGCCCAGGATCATGGCCGCCAGCGCCACCATCGAGGCCGTCTGCTGCGGCGCGATGCTGCGCGCGATGTGCCGCTGCGTGACGTGCGCCAGCTCGTGCGCCAGCACCGAAGCCAGCTGGTCGCGTGCCGTGGTCAGCGCGATCAGCCCCAGGTGCACGCCCACGTAGCCGCCGGGCAGCGCAAAGGCGTTCACGCTGCGCTCGCGCATGAGGAAGATTTCCCAGGCGAAGGCGTCGTCGGTATCGGTGGTGATGTCGCCGCGCTGGCGCGCCGCGGCCACCAGCGGGTTCCACAGCGACTGCAGGTATTCCAGCAACACGGGGTCGTCGTAATAGCTGGGGTCGCGCCGGCCCATGAGCATGATCTGGTCACCGAGGCGCTTCTCGGCGCCCACCGTGAGGTCGGACGACGCCGATTCGCCCAGCGCCGGCAGTCGCACCTGGGCCTGCGCCGTGCATGGCAAGGCCATCAGCACGGCCAGTGCGCCGGCGGTGAGGCGTTGCCACAGGGGTGTCGGGCGTCGGTTCAAGCGCGTTCCAGAAATGGGACCATCGGAATTGGAGCCCGGGCCAGGCCCGCACGTTCCATCTGACTATCATGACACCGCCACGTTGCCGAATGTTGCCCAGCCATGACTGCCCCTGCCGCCCCCCCGCCCGCTTCACCGCTGACGCATTTCGACGCCCAGGGCCAGGCGCACATGGTCGACGTGGCGGCCAAGGCCGAGACGCACCGCGTGGCGCGCGCCAGCGGCGTCATCCGCATGCAGCCCGCCACCTTCGAGCTCATCGCGCAGGGGCGGGCGTTGAAGGGCGACGTCATCGGCGTGGCACGCATCGCCGCCATCCAGGGCGCCAAGCGGACGGCCGAGCTGATCCCGCTGTGCCACCCGCTGCCCATCACGCGCGTGGCGGTGGACTTCGAGCTCGACCGCGAACGCAGCGAGGTGCGCTGCACGGCGCAGGTGGAAACGCTGGGCCGCACCGGCGTGGAAATGGAAGCGCTCACCGCCGTGCAGGTGGGGCTGCTCACCGTCTACGACATGTGCAAGGCCGCCGACCGCGGCATGGTCATGGGCGAAATCCGGGTGCTGGAGAAGCGGGGCGGCAAGTCGGGGGCGTGGGTTTCTGCCGCGTAAATGCCCCTTCAGCGAGGGCCAGGCGACCGACCAGCCGTGGCGACGTTCGCCGCGCAACGGAAGCGGCAGGCGCAACAGGCTCCGACGCCGGTGACCAGTGCCGCCGCACCTCACATCGCGGCGACTGCCGACTTCAGCACATTGGCCGGGAACGGCTTGCCGTGCGCCGGGTAGATCGTTTTCGCGCCCGCCGCCAGCAGTTTTTCGATGCTGCGTTTCAACTGCGCCATGTCCTCGGCGAAGATCGGCAGTCCCGGGCTCAGCCGCAGCGGGATGCGGTTCATCGCCAGGTCGCCGACGAGCGCGTCACCCGACGGCAGCACGATGCTGACGGACCCAGGCGTGTGCCCGGGGGTGTGCAGGACCCGGCCTGACACGCCGTAGGGCTCGAGCGACATGCCGTCGTCGGGCACGATCACGTCGACGCTCGCCGCCGGGATCTTCAACCATGGAATCACGGTGGCGGACAGCAGCGCCGAAAGAAACCGGCCCCATGGCGTGACTCCCGGCGGCATGACGGCGTTCGGCGCCTCGATGCTGTTGCGGTCCCCCGCATGCATCGCGAGCGGCGCGCAGGTGTACTGCTTCATCTCGGCCAGGCAGCCGATGTGGTCCCAATGGCCGTGCGTGGCGACGATGAGGCCGATGTCCGACGGTGAGACCCCGGCTTGGCGCAGTTTGCGCGCGAATGGCCCGAACTTGCCCGGCTGGCCCCCGTCGACGACGATCGAACGCTCGCCCTTGACGAGGTAGACGTTGTCGATCCCCATGGGTATGGCTGTTATCGATGCTGCCACGGTACCCCCCCTGAGCCCGAGTATGGCAGTCTGATCGCGGTGCCTTGCGGGTCCGTTTCCACCGTGTGGTCGGAATGGCACCCTCTCGCGCGGTGCGACAAGCCCATGCTCGGCACCCTGGCACATGGTGTCCTGCCAGCCGCTCAATTTCGACCCCTTTCGGACCCGAGCAGCCCCGACAGCACCTTCAGGCCAGCAACTCCACGGGTAGCGCCAGCGCGAGACGCTTGGCCCGCTTCGCCAGTCGCTGGTCGAATGTCGCGAACCCGGAGGCACGCGAACGGCGCGCCAGATGCAGTGCGGCGGCGAAATCGATACCCTTGTCGAAGTCATCGATCGCCGCCAGCACAGCGTCGCGATCTTCGAGCGTGACGTGCTCGATGCTCGCCAGCGCGCGCAAGACGCGTGAAATGTCCTTCGTGGGCAGTTCATAGAACCCACGCATGACCCGCTCCAGTTCCAGCAGGACCGTCACCGAGGCGAGCGAGCGCTCGGCGAGCGCTGCGACGGCGGCGGGCCGCTGCTGCGCGGCCTGTGCATCTTCGGCATCATCCACGAAGAACCGCGCCAAGACGTTGGTATCCGGCGCTCTCATGGCGTGCCGCGCCGCGAACGGGTCGGCAACGAGGCCGGGTCGAAGTCCTCCAGGCGACGAGGTACGCCCCGCGGCCTGGCCTTTGGAAGAAGCCGGGAGCGTCGACATGTGAGATTCCGAACCAAGCGAGTGGAATCCGTCGGCCAATTGACGTCGTTCGCGCTCGTTCGCTGTTCGCCGACATCAGCGCGCCGCGGCAGGCGGTGCCCGGCGGGGGCGCTGGATGGAGCGGCCTCCGCTGCGCTACGGCTACCCTGGCCTTGCAGGCCGCGCCGGTCCTTGCGGACCGGCCGTTCGCCAGGCACGAACAGTCCCCCGGACTGTTCGTGTCCGGGCTCACCTGCTCGCCTCGAGGGGGTGCCGCATAACTCGCTTCGTTCGCTGCGCTCAGACAGGATGCGGCAAGTCAGTTGACGAAGCTCGCTGCGCTCGCCCCCCCTCGAGGCTGCGCTGCTCGGCGCCCCATACAGCGCCCCCGCCGGGCACCGCCTGCCGCTCAACCCAGCGTGGCGGTGCTCGTCGAGATCCACCCATGCCTGATGCAAAGGGCTGTCCGGGCGCGGTGCGGCGAGCGTCTGAAGCGCCGAGGAGCGCAGGGTTCATGGCCCGCGAGCGCAGCGAGCCTCGTCAACACTTCTGGCGCATCCTGTTTGAGCGTAGCGAACGCAGTGAGCGAAGCGAGTCATGCGCCGGGCCATGGACCCGAGCACCGCAGGGCAGCCGGAGCGAAGCGCAGGCCGCTTCATCCGCACGCTGCGCCGCGCCTGGACAGCCCTTTGTCGCCACGGGACTTCTTCTGCCGATCGATGCATCGAATGTCCGCAACGGGTCGGCGGTCTCCACCCGTTGTCCCTGGTCGCCCGCGGCAGGGCCTTGACTTCGGTCACAGCGCTGCGAACACGGGGCTGCTACCGTGTGGGGTATCAGAACCACCTGCGGAAAGCACCATGCACGAAGCCACCTACCCCGCGCTCACGCAGTCCATCACGCAGCACCTGGCGCCGCTGCGCAAGTCGCAGCAGGCCACCATGGCCGGCTTCGGCGCCATGGCCAAGGCCGCCATGGCCGACGGGGCGCTGACGGAAAAGCACAAGGAGTTGATCGCGCTGGGCATCAGCGTCAGCCAGCGTTGCGCCGGCTGCATCGGTTTTCACGTCAAGACGTTGCGCCGCTTGGGCACGACGCAGGCCGAATTCGAGGAAACGCTGGGCGTGGCCGTCTATATGGGCGGTGGTCCGGCGGCCATGTACGCGGCCGAGGCCATGCAGGCCTGGGAGCAGTTCGCGCCTGCCTGATGGGCCGCCGCTGGCGCTGGTGCGGTGGTCGGGTCGATCGATTCGGCCGTGTTCAGAAGCTCACGGCCAGTCCCACCGACCAACCCGCGATGTCGGGCCCGAATTTGTAGCGCAGCAGGGCGCGCCAGCGCGTGGCCCAGATATCGTAGGCGCTGGAGTCGAATTCGATGCCGGCCCCCACCGATGCCATGCGGTCGACACCGACCTCGGTCTGGCTGCCCAGGAAGCGCGTGTAGGCACCTTCCAGCACATAGCGCACCGGGCGCTCCCAGACCACCCAGCCGGTGGGCACGCGGCGACGCGCCCACAGGCTGGCGCTCTCGGCCGAGGCGCTGCCTTGGATCATGTCGGCATAGGGGCCGCTGTTGCGCAGCTTCACGTTGGTGTAGCGCAGTTCCAGGTCGACGTCGGCGTCGGGCGCGAATTTCTCGTAGTCGATCATCAGCGAGCCGCCCAGGCCGCGGGCATTGAGCTTTCCGTTGTCGAGGAATTCGAGGTCGACGTCGGTATTGTTCCCCAGCCACCAATTGGCGATATTGATGTCGCTCGTGACGTAGCCCCAGGTGAAGTTGAGCATCGGCCGCAGCGTCCAGTTCGCGGCCAGCGGGAAGTCCCAGCCCACGCCACCGGTGACCGAGAACGCATTCCACTTCACCGGCACCGGGCGCTGTTCGGTGCCGTCGCTGGCCAGGAAGACCGGGTCGTAGCGCGAATACGCGGCATTGCCTTCCAGGTACAGCGGCGTGGATTTGCTCCAGGTGAAACCGCCGCCCAGCTGTGTCATCGTCAAGCCGGGGTTGGCCGTGGCCGCGTTGTCGACTGCCAGCGAACTGGTGGTGACGTCGGGTGCCACGGTGTAGCTCATGATGCCCAGGATGCCGTCGGCCAGGCGTCCCAGGTCGACCGCGTCGATGGCCCGGCCGGCGGCCTGCGCGATGGCGGGTCCCGCAGCGGCCAGCAGGGACGCCAACGCCCATGGCGGCAGTCGGCACCGCCACCGCGTCGAACTCGCCGTGCCGGAGGCGGTCAGCACTTCGGCGCCAGCGTCTCTTCCGAAAGATAAGCCACCCTGAAGGTTTCGAAGTCCATCGTGTCGGCGGCCTCGATCGCCCGCTGCTTGTCCACCGACACGCGCGTCATGGCCTCGAAGGCGGCCTGGTGCGGCGCGCTCCACGGCAGGGCCAGCATGTGGTTGCGCGTCTGCTCCGACTGGGCGCGGATGAAGGCGGTGTAGCTGCCGTCGAAGTCGCGCTGCATCGCCGCGATGGCGCGTGCCGATCGCAGGGTCGCGGGTTCGGCCAGCTGGGCTCTTGCCGAGGCTACCGCGTAGGCATAGGCGCTGCCGCCGTGCACGGCGTCGAGCGCGGCGGCGATGGGCGCGCACTGGTCCAGCAGTTCGGCGGCCCACTCGGTGAGCAGCACCGGCTCGCCGCGCCGCTCCAGCCGCAGCCCCGGCTCGCGGCCGTGGGTCGCGGTGTGGTGCTGGTTGCGGCCCAGCGCGGCGATCTCTGCTGGCGTGTCCGGCGGGCTGTCCGACAGCAGGCAGTGCAGCAGGAACACGTCGAGGAAGCGCACCGTGCCCGCGGCAATGCCCACCGGCACGAAGGGGTCCAGGTCCATGCAGCGCACCTCGATATATTCGACGCCGCGCTCGCGCAGCGCGTGCAGCGGCCGCTCGCCGGGGTGGATGACGCGCTTGGGGCGGATCGTGCCGTAGAACTCGTTCTCGATCTGCAGCAGCGTGGTGGCGAGCTGGTTGTATTCGCCGCCCAGGTTGCGGATGCCGATTTTTTCGTAAGGCGGGTAGGGCTGCACCAGCGCGTCGTGCAGCGAGTTGGCGTAGCTGGCCATGCTGTTGTAGCTGACGGCCAGCGTGGCCTGGGCCTCGCTCTGGTAGCCCAGCCGGCCCATGCGCAGGCTGGTGGCGTGCGGCAGGTAGCGCGTGAATTCCCCCAGGGTCTCCAGCCCGTGGTCGCGCCCGGCCACGAAGCTGGAGCACACCGCCGGCGAGGCGCCGAACAGGTACAGCAGCAGGAAGGCGTGGCGGCGGAAATTGCGGATGAGCGCGAAATACTCGTCGTTGCCCAGCCCCGGCAGCGACCAGTTGTAGTGGATGCCCGAAATCGTCTGCATGCGCCGGCCGTAGCGGTGGCCGAGGCCCATGCGGTACACGCTCTTGGCGCGGCCGATATTGGACGAGCCGTAGCGGCCGAGCGGAATCGTCTCGTCGGTGGGCAGCCCGCAGGGCATGCTGCCGACCCACAACCGCTCGTCGCCTGCGGTCGCCAGCGTGCGGTAGACGAACTGATGGATGCGTGTCAGCTCGTCCAGACAGTCTTCGACGCCGCCATGCACGCCGGTGATGAGTTCGAGCTGGCTTTCGCTGAAATCGGTGGTGATGCGCGGGTGCGTCAGCGGCGCGCCCAGCGCGGCCGGGTGCGGCGTCAGCGCCAGGGCACCGGTCGGCAGGGCACGCAGGCTTTCCTTCTCGATACCGCGAAGCATGCCGCGCAGGCGGGCAGCGCCCAGCGCGCTCAGTCGAAGGGGCAGGGTCATGGGCATGGTTCGGGGCGGCAGGGGCAGGGGTGCGAAGGGTAAGCGTTGAGGCCGATTCGTGCTCGAAGCCGGTCAAATCCGGGTCGGCAGGCCGCTCGCGTCGTGCAAGTATGCTGCGGCATGACCGGCACGCAAACCCGCACAACGCCCGCCGCCGGGTGGCTTTCGATCGTCGTGCCCGTGCTCGACGAAGCGTCGGGCGTGGTCGCTGCGCTGCGGGCGCTGGCGCCGCTGCGCGAATGCGGGCACGAGGTGATCGTGGTCGACGGTGGCAGCCGCGACGGCACGCCGGCGCTGGCCGCGCCCTGGGCCGACCGCGTGCTGAGCAGCGAGCGCGGCCGCGCCCGGCAGATGAATACCGGCGCGGAGCTGGCCGGCGGCGAGGTCTTGCTGTTCCTGCATGCGGACACGTTGTTGCCGGCCGGCGCGGCCGCGGCGGTGCGCGCGGCGGTGGCCACCGGGACGGCATGGGGACGCTTCGATGTGCGCATCGCCGGGGCGTCGGCCTGGTTTCCGGTCATCGCCGCGTTCATGAACTGGCGTTCACGCCTCACCGGCATCGCCACCGGCGACCAGGCCATCTTCGTGCAGACGGCGCTGTTCCACCGCCTCGGCGGCTACGCCGTGCAGCCGCTGATGGAGGACGTGGAGCTGTCGCGCCGCCTGCGCAAGGTTTCGAAGCCGGCCTGTTTGAAGGAGCGTGTGCTCACATCGGGACGACGCTGGGAGACGCGAGGCGTTTGGCGCACGATTCTCCTGATGTGGCGCCTGCGCTGGGCCTACTGGCGCGGCGCGTCGCCCGAGGTGCTGGCACGGGCCTACCGATGAGTGTGGGCTGCCGCATCGCCGTGCTGGCCAAGGCGCCGCTGCCCGGGTATGCCAAGACGCGGCTGATACCCGCGCTGGGCGCGGCGGGCGCCGCGGCGCTGGCCGAGCGGCTGCTGGCGCACGCGGCGGCCCAGGCGGTGGCCGCCGAGGTGGGGCCGGTGACGGTCTGGGCGGCACCCGACCCCGCGCACCCGGCCTTCGGGCGGCTGGCCCGCCGGCATGGCCTGGAACTGCGGCCGCAGGGCGAGGGCGACCTCGGTGCGCGCATGGCACATGTCTTCGAATCCACGTGGCGGGCCGACCCCGGGCCGCTGCTGCTGATGGGCACCGACGCCCCGGCGCTGGACGCGGCCATGCTGCGCGACGCCGCCGCTGCGCTGCGCCTGCACGATGCCGTCGTCGTGCCGGCCCTCGACGGCGGCTATGCGCTGATCGGCCTGCGCCACTGGGCACCCGGGTTGCGCTGCCTGTTCGACGGCCTGGCCTGGAGCACCGCGCGGGTGATGGCCGATACGCGCGAGCGCCTGGCGGCCGCCGGCCTGCACCACGCCGAACTGCCGGCCGTGCCGGACATCGACGAGGCCACCGATCTGCAGCACGTGCCGGCCGCCTGGGGCGTGGGCGCTGCCGTCACAATGCCGGATTCCACCCGTTGCGCGCCTGCCATGTCCGATCTGCCCCACCCCACCGAGCCCGCTGCGCCCAACCCGGCGCCGCAAGCCGAGTCGGCTGCCACGACGCCCGCACCGAGCGATCCGGCACGGCCCGAAGCGGCCGTGGCCGCAGAAGCCGCGCCGCCGGCAGTGCCAGCCACCGCGCCCGAGGCAAGACCCACCGGTGAAGCAGCACTGGCCGACGAAGCAGGACCCGCCAGTGGAACGGCACCGGCCGAAGAAACGGCACCCGCTGGCGAAGCCGCACTCGCGCCCGTTCCTGCGCAGGCCGCCGCACCCGCGCCCGCCAGCCCTGCCGATCTCTCGCCCGCCGCCTGTGCCGCCCGCCTGGCCGAGCTGTTTCCGGCCCTTTTCGGCGCCGGCCGCGCGCTGCCGATCAAGCTGCGCATCCAGAACGATATCCAGCAGCGCGCGCCGGGTGTCTTCACGCGCAGGTCGCTGTCGCCCTTCCTGCACCGCTACACCACGAGCACGGCCTACCTGAAGGCGCTGGCGAACCTGCCGCACCGCTTCGACCTCGACGGCGCGCCTGCCGGCGACATCGACGACGTGCACCGCCAGGCCGCGGCCACCGAGCTGGAGCGCCGCCGCGGCCTGTTCGAAGCCAAGCGCGCCGCCGAGCGCGCCGCCGCCAACGAAGCGCGCCGCGCGGCCGAGGCCGCGGCGCGACAGCAGCAGGCCGCCGAGGACCAGGCCCGGCGCGAGCGCGCGGCGCTGCTGCGCGCCTTCGAATCGAGCACGCTGACGCGAGCGAATTTCTGCGCCTTGAAGGGCATTCCCGAGGCCGAGCTCGACGGCCGGCTGCACCAGGCCTGGCTGGAGCGCGAGCAGCGGGCGCAGGAGATGCGGTTCGCGAGCGATACGCCGGCCCGCGGCGAGGCGCGCCCGCCCCAGCGGCCGGGCCCCGGCCCCCGGCGCGAAACCCGCCCTGAAGGACCTGCCGGCGAGCGGGCGGCCGGCGCCGGCGGCGGGCCTGGCGGGAAGCAGCCTGCCGAGGGTCGCCCGCCGCGCCCCCCACGCCCGCCGCGTTCGCCGGAAGAGCCCGGGCCGCGGCCCGCCCTCAAGCCGCCGCGCTGAACTGCCGCGCCACCGCGGCCAGCGCGTCGTGCACGCGGTCGACCACGGCCGAGCGGCCGTGCGCCGACAGCACCAGTTCGCGCGTGGCGCGTGTCATGGCCACGTAGAGCAGCCGCACGGCATCTTCCAGCGTCTCGTCGCGCATCGGCAGCGCCTGCAGCCCGGCCACGCAGACGAGCCCGAATTCCAGCCCCTTGGCGCTGTGCAGGGTGAGCAGCTTCACGCTCGGCGAGCGCCAGTCGAAGCGGCGGAAGGCCAGCGCATTCATCGACTGCAGCGGCACGCCGCGCCGCGCCAGAGCCGCTTCGATGGGCCGCATCAGCGACTTCGTGCGGCACAGCACCGCGATGTCCCCGGCCGGGGTGCCGCCAGCCAGTGCGGCGGCGATGCGCTCGGCCAGCAGATCGGCTTCCTCCTGCGCGTGGCGCGCCTGCACCAGCACCGGCAGCGCGCCGCGCCGCCCGGCGCTGAGCGGCTGCACCAGCGGCAACTCGTCTTCGCCGCGCACCGGGCCGTCGCCTTGCAGCAGGCCTTGTGCGCACTGCAGCGCCAGCGCCAGCACCTCGGTGGTGTTGCGGTAGTTCAGGCGCAGGATGCTGGTGCGGCCGCGCGCCTCGATGCCGACGCTGGCGAAATTGAACCTGCGCCGCTTGCCCTGGTAGATGGACTGCGCGTCGTCGTACAGCACGAGCAGGCTGTTCGTGGCCGGGCTCACCATGCGGCCGGCGATGCGCAGCCAGGCGTCTTCGAAATCGTGCGCCTCGTCGATGAGCAGTGCCAGGTACTGGCCGCCGGGCACGCGGCCGCTGTCCACCGCGCGCTCCACGGCCCGCGCCAGCGCCGCGAAATGGGCGTCGCCCTTCAGCCCCGGCGGCACGCCGAGCTGGTAGCTGCGCACCAGGTCCTGGCACCAGCCGTGGAAGGTGCGCACCTGCACACGTTCGTCCACACCGCGCTCGCGCAGCTGGTGGCGGATGCGGTCGGCCAGCGTGCGGTTGAAGCACAGCACCAGCACCGGCTGGTCGGCGCGCGCCGCGGCGGCCAGGTACTGGGCGCGGAAGATCAGGATCATGGTCTTGCCCGAACCCGCCGCGCCGTGGATCACGCGGTGGCCCTCGCCCAGCGTGCGCGCCACCTGCTCCTGCTGCAGGTCCATCACCTGCAGCAGGTCGGGCAGCGGCGGCGCGGTCTCCGGCGCGGCGCCGAAGTCGAGCGCGGTCTGCGGCTGCAGCCGCACCTCGGGAAACAGATGCCAGCGCACGCGGTCGCGCTGCGGCAGCGTCAGCGTGTGCGGATAGCTCACGGTGAACATGCCCCACAGGCGGTGCTGGAAGGCCGCGGCGGGCACGGCCTCATCCAGATCGTCGCGCAGCAGCGTGCGCGCGGGGGGAAACAGTTCGTCGAAGTCGCTGCCGATCACGTCGGATCGCCGCATCGCTGCCAGCACCACGCCCCAACCGTAGGGAAACAGCAGCCGGCCGGCGAAGGGGCCGTGCTCGTGCACCAGCGCCGGGTCGTCTTTCATCATGTCCACCAGTTCCAGCGCGTAATCACGCGCCTGGCGCAGCGGGTGCGGCGCGGTGACCACGCCGCGCGGCGTGCGCAACTCGATGGCGTCGCGCGTGGCCGGGCCCAGCGTGGCGGGCCGCCAGTCCTTCACCTCGAGCAACAGGATGCCCCAGCGCGGGCTCAGCACCACGAAGTCGGGCTGGCGCGCCTTGGGCCCGATGGCGATGTCGTGCCAGACGAGATAGTCGTCTTCCAGGCAGCGCTTGAGCTGGTGCAGCACGCGGCGCTCGCCCGCATTGCAGCGGGCGTCGACGTGGCTCAGGCCCTGCGGGAACACAGCCATGGTCAGACCACCCTGGGGACACCGGCGGTGCGGACTATCGCACCACCTTCACCGGTTGCCCCGGTCGCGGCTGCCCGCCGCCGGCGTAGGCGCTGTTGAGCAGCTTCAGCTGCGCCTCGGCCCGCGCCGGCAGAGGCGAGGATCGCGCCAGTTCGGCGAAGCCGCCGCGCGGAAAGGGAACCGTCTTCAGGGCCCAGGGCCGCGCGGCCGCAAGTTCGGCCCCGCTCAAAGGCCGGAACGAGGCCTCGGCCTCGGCCAGTCCCGTGGCCGCGCGTTGCAAGGCCGCGGCGTCGCGGGCGCCGCGGTTGAGCAGATAGTTCCGGTTGCCCGGCCCGCTCACCAGCAGCACGTTGACCGCCTGGGTCTGGCCCTGGTCGTTGCGTCGCGAGCCGGTGAACTGCGTCGCTGCCAGACCGTGGAGATAACGCTGTTCGACGCGTCCCTGGGTCGGCTTGATGAGGTTGCGGATGATTTCCTCGTGCGTCTTGCCCGCCTGCGCGGGCACCACGCGGACGATCAGCCCGGCATCGCCCGCCGCGTTGACCAGGGCGATGGCCGAGGGCGCGTTCTGGATGCGCCAGCCCTGCGGCGCGGTGAGCGCGATGCCCAGTTCCTCATGGTAGAAGTGGCGCCCCCGCGTCACGCCCTGGGCGCGGCTCTCGCCGAAGCTCATGCCGTCGATGGCCTGCAGGTAGCGCGAGCGGCCGTCGTCGGCGTACTCGCCCTGGTAGCCGGCGGCGATGCGGCGGATGTCGGCCAGCCGCTGGTCGTTGCTGGGGTGCGAGGACAGCCAGTTGGCGCCCGACGGCGCCGCCCGGCCCTCGGCCCGGGCCAGGTCGGCGGCGAACTGCTCCTGGCTCTTGAGCACGCCGATGACGTCGACCATGTTGCTCGGGTTGTAGCGGTTGCGCGCCAGGTATTCGGCGCCCAGCTGGTCGGCCTGCAGTTCCTGCTCCCGGCTGTAGGTGGCCAGCCAGCCGGCGGCGGCGGTCTGCGAGGCCTGGCTGGCCATCTGGGTGGCGCCACCCACGCCCTGGCTTTCGAGCACGGCACCCAGCACCGTGGCGGCCAGGACACCCAGCCCCGCGTCCTGCTGCCGCGTGGCGCGTTGCGCACCGTGGCGCGCGGTGACGTGGCCGATCTCGTGGCCGATGACGCCGGCCAGTTCGGCCTCGCTGTCCAGATAGGCCATGAGGCCGCGCGTGATGTAGACATAGCCGCCGGGCAGCGCGAAGGCGTTGATCTCGGTGCTGTCGAGCACGGTGAAGGTCCACGGCAGCTGGCTGCGGTGCGACAGCTGGGCCAGCTTCTGCCCAACGCCGTTGACATAGGCCTGCAAAGCCGGGTCGGCATAGGCGCCGTATTCGGCCAGCACCTGCTCGTGCGCCTTCTTGCCTTCGGCGATCTCGGTGGCCTCGTCCATCACCGTGCGCTCTTCGCGCCCGGTCACCGGGTTGACCACGGTCGTGCCGCAGCCCAGCAGCAGTGCGCTGCCCAGCAGGGCGGCCGCGAGGGTTCGGGACCAACGGTGGGTGAATGGCATGGGGCGCGCTCCGGAGTGGCGAATGACAAGGGCAAGCCTACCGCGCCGGCTTCATACTCGCTGCGAGATGTCGCAAACCGAACCGTCGACCCCAGGGCGCGTGGAGCCGGCTGTCGTCGTCATTGCCGCCGGCGTCTGTGCGGCACTGCATATCGGCAAGCTGCCGCCGGCCATCACCACGCTGGGCGAGGCGCTGGGCCTGACGCTGGTGCAGGCCGGCTTCCTGCTGTCGCTGGTGCAGGCCGCCGGCATGACGCTGGGCCTGGCCTTCGGTGCCGTGGCCGACGGGCTGGGGCTGCGCCGCAGCATGATCGCCGGCCTTTGCGTGCTAAGCCTGGCCAGCGGGCTGGGGGGTGCCGCCACGAGCGTGCCGGTGCTGATGCTGCTGCGGGTGTTGGAAGGCTTGGGTTTTCTGCTCGTGGTGCTGCCGGCACCGGGCCTGGTGCGGCAACTCGTGGCGCCGGGGCGGGTGTCCTTGATGCTGGGGGTGTGGGGTGCCTATATGCCGTTGGCCACCGCGCTGGCCTTGCTGACCGGGCCGCTGTTCATCGCGCTGCTGGGCTGGCGCGGCTGGTGGTGGGGCCTGGGCGGCCTGGCGCTGGCGATGGCGGTGGTGCTGGCGCGCGTGGTGCCGGCGCGGACAACGGCGCGCCCTGCCCCGCCCGGGCACGGCGCGCCTGCCGCCGCAGTGTCCCCGGTCACCCTGGCGAGCCGGCTGCGGCTGACGCTGTCCGCGCCCGGCCCCTGGCTGGTGGCCTTGACCTTTGCCATGTACTCCGGGCAGTGGCTGGCGGTGATCGGTTTCCTGCCGGCCATCTACGCGCAGGCCGGCGTCGCGGGCGGTGCCTCCGCCGTGCTCACGGCGCTGGCCGCGGCGGCCAATATCGCCGGCAATGTCGGTTCGGGGCGGCTGCTGCAGCGCGGCGTGCCGGCCCCCCGGCTGCTGGCGTTGGGCTTCGCGACCATGGCCTTGGCGGCGCTGGCAGCCTTTGCCGGCGGCGCGGGCAGTGGACTGCCAGGCTGGATGCGGTATGCGGCGGTGCTGGTCTTTTCGGGTGTGGGTGGACTGATCCCGGCCACGCTGTTCGCGCTGGCGCTGCGCCTGGCCCCGGGACCGGCCACGCTGTCCACCACCGTGGGCTGGGTGCAGCAATGGTCGGCTCTGGGTCAGTTCGCCGGGCCGCCCGCGGTGGCCTGGGTGGCCAGCCAGGCCGGCGGCTGGCAATGGACGGGGCTGGCCACCGCCGCGTGCTCGGCGCTGGGGCTGCTGTTGACCGCTGCCATCGCGCACCGGCTGCGGCCCTGATCGAAGCGGGGGCGGCGCGGCTCGGGCGCGCGAGCACCGAAGGTGGCGGCCTACACTGACTTTCCGCTGTCCTTGCCGGATCCGAAGCAGAACGCACCCGCTCCATGCCTTGCCTGCCACTGCACCAGAATTTTCGCGGCGCTCGCCACGCGCCGGGCCGTCGCGCGGACATAGACCCGCCGGGCCGCCCCGGCGGCGGTTCCTGGCGTGCGCAGGGGGCCGCTGCATCGTTGCACCACCTGGCCGCCGCAGCCTTGATGACCGTCATGCTGGCTTCGGCCGCGGGTTGCGCGAGCGCGCCAGCCCCACCCGAACTGCGCCTGCAACAGCCGGTGGTCCTGCTCGGCGAGGTGCACGACAACGCAGTGCAGCACGCGCTGCGACTGCAGGCCTTCGAGACGCTGCTGGCCGGCGGCGCGCGCCCGGCGCTGGTCATGGAGCAGTTCGACCGCGAACGCCAGCCCGTCATCGACGCGCTGCGCGAAAAGTCACCGCCGCCAGATGCCGACGCCCTGATCTCCGCGGCCGGTGGCGCCGGCTGGGAGTGGCGGCACTACCGGCCCTTCGTGGCGCTGGCGCTGCAGCACGGACTGCCGATCGTGGCCGCCAATGTCTCGCGCGAAGAGGCGCGCCGGGTGATGGCGGCCGGGTTGCAGGCCAGCGGCTTCGACGCCGACGTGGCGCCCGACGTGCTGCTGGCGCTGGCGGCCGATATCGAAGACAGCCACTGCGGCCTGATCGACGGCGCCACCGCGCGCCGCATGGCGTTGGCGCAGGTGGCGCGCGACCAGGCCATGGCTGCCGCGGTGGACCGGCATGCCTGGCGCGGCGTGCTGCTGCTGGCCGGCAACGGCCATGTGCGCACCGACGCCGGCGTGCCGCGCTGGCTGGACCCGGCCACGCGCGCGAAGAGCGAGGCCATCGGCCTGCTGGAGGAGGGTGCGCGCGAGCGCGGCCACTTCGACCGCGTGGTGCTGACGGCCGCACAGGAGCGCGCCGACCCTTGCGCAGGCATGCGGCGCTGAGAGCTTGTGAAGATATGAATCGCACCCGCGTGAGGCCCCGGAAAGGGCCCAATCTAGGCGCGAAGCACAGTCGGGGTCGGGTCCCGACGAAGCTTCGCAACGACGAGTGGGCCTTTTCCGGGGCCTCACCCTTCGGGCCGGGGTACCCAAGGGCCGTGGGCCGCGTTGCGCCGCTGGCCCAGGTCCGAGACATGGGCGGCGCGCCGCGCCTTGCCCACGGCCCTTGGCCACCCCGGCGCGGGCGCGATTCATACCTTCACAAGCTCTGAGTCGCGCGCCCGGGTTCAGCCCGGCAGCGTCATCACCTGCCCCGACACCAGCGCGCCGATGCGGTGCCGCCCGCCCACCTGGGCCGCGATCTCCGACATCACCGCGGCCACCTCGCCGGGCTTGATGTGGGTGATGAAGACCTGGGTGGGCTTTTCCAGGCAGGCCAGTTCGCGCTGCAGTTGCGCCGGGCACAGGTGCTTGCTGATGGACGCCAGCGCATGTTCGTCGTCGCCGAACGCCGTCTCGATGACCAGCGCCGCCATCGGCAGCGCCGCCAGGCGGTGCCACAGCGCCGGGTTGGGGCCGGTGTCGCCGGTGAAGACCCAGGCGCCGGCGCCGGCTTCGTTGGCCAGCACCGCAAAGCCCACGGCGGGCACGGTGTGGCTGGCCGGCAGCACCTCGATGCGGCGGCTGCCCAGCTGCAGCACCTGGCCGACCTCGATGGCATGGAACGCCAGCACCGGGTGCGCCTTGTCGGGCAGTTGCGTGAAGTCGGGCCAGATGACGCCATTGAAGACATGCAGGCGCAGCGCCGCCAGGGTGGCGGCCAGCGCGTGCACGGCCACCGGGGGCCGCTGCGCGGAGCGGCGGCGGCGGGTCACGCTGTCGGCCAGCAGACCGATGGCCAGCACATGGTCGAGATGCGAATGGGTGACCACGATATGGTCGACGCGGGCCATCTCGTCCAGCGTGAGGTCGCCGACGCCGGTGCCGGCGTCGATGAGGATGGTGTCGTCGAGCAGGAACGACGTCGTCCGGCTGCCGGCGGCAATCGATCCCGAACAACCGAGAACGCGGATCTGCATGGCGAAGATGGTGCGGGTGGCGTCGGCAGCGATCTGAGGTGGGGATGCTGATGCGACCGGTCCCCTGGCGCAAGCCACCAATGCAACATTCGCCTGCGCTTCGGTGGACGCGCCGCGAGCCGCGTGAACCCCGTCACGCCGCGCCGCGAGGCGCTCCGATTCCCGAAGGCGGGTGGCCTACCTGAAGATGAACTGCATCTGCGTGCCCGCCAGTTCGATGACGTCGCCATTGCGCAGCGGCACCGAATCCCCCACCAGCGGCACGCCGTTCACGCTGGGCCGCGAAACGCCTTCCACGTGCGCGAAGGCGTAGCCCGTGGGCCGCTTGGTGATGGAAGCGACCTGCACGCCCGGCTTGCCGACGGTGGTGACGACCTTGCTCAGCGTCACCTCGCGCCCGGCCGCGGCGCCGTTGAGCACCTTGATGGACGCGGTGGGCAGCGCCGGCGTGGCGCCCATTCCGCCGAAGCCGGAATGGCCCGCCAGCCCCGGGTGCGCCGACTGCGACGAATGCTGCGAGCCCAGCGGCGGCGGGTTGACGCCCGGCCGCATGATCATGGTCTTCTCGTAGTCGCCGCTTTCATCGACCACGTACTTGATCTTGTACTTGCCCACTTCCACGGTGTCGTTGTGCGCGAGCAGCTGCTTCTTGATCGCCTTGCCGTTGATGTAGGTGCCGTTGGTGCTGTTCAGGTCTTCGATGAAGACGTCGGAACCCACCATCTGCAACACCGCGTGCTCGCCGCTGACGGCGAGGTTGTCGATGACGATGTCGTTGTAGGGGCGGCGCCCCAGCGTGGTCTTGTCCTTGGTGATCTGGACTTCCTTGATGACCACGCCGTCGAGCGAAACGACCAATTTGCCCATGCCTGACCTCGGTTCAACCCGCTGCCGGCGGCAGCAGATTCGACGCGCTTGCAGCGCCGGGTGTGCCGCCGCGGCAGCGGTGGCCCGTGTCTTTCAACGACGAAAGCTTCAGCGACGGAACGGCCACCATGATCGCGCCGGGGCGCCCACTTCGCCGGCGGCTCGCGCCAGAACCACCGAGATATTATCCTTTC
Organism: Candidatus Rubrivivax defluviihabitans; assembly: GCA_016709385.1. GTDB lineage: Bacteria > Pseudomonadota > Gammaproteobacteria > Burkholderiales > Burkholderiaceae_C > Rubrivivax > Rubrivivax defluviihabitans. Next base: position 517,645 of record JADJMW010000022.1, on the reverse strand, counting down.
CCCCTGCGTCGTTGGCGGCATCGATCAGCGCCTGAACCCTCGATTCCAGCACGTCGTGCGCCTGCAACACCTGGGCGATGCTGGTGTCGTCGAGCATGTCGCTCAGCCCGTCGGAGCACAGCAGGTACAGGTCGCCGGGCAGCACCTCGTGCTGGTGGGTTTCCAGCAGCACCGTGTCCTCCACCCCCACGGCACGCGTGACGAGGTTCTTGTTGGCTGAAAACGCCGCCTGCTCGGGCGTGATGAGACCGGCGTCGATCTGCTCCTGCAGCAGCGAATGATCGCGCGTGAGCTGTTGCAGCCGCCCGCCGCGCAGCCGGTAGCCGCGCGAGTCGCCCACGTGGCCGAGCATCAGCCGTTTGTCGCGGAACACCGCCACGACCAGCGTCGTGCCCATGCCGGCGTACTGCGGGTTGGTGTTGGCGGCGTTGAAGATGGCGCGATTGGCGTTGTCCACGCAGATGTCCATGGCGCGGCGCACTTCGGCGTCGCTGGCCTGGTCGCCGGCTTCGCGCAACCAACGCGAAAGCTCGGTCTGGATGAAGCCAGTGGCCATGGTGCTGGCCACTTCGCCGGCGTTGTAGCCGCCCATGCCGTCGGCCAGCACGGCCAGTGAGACCTCGGCGTCGATGCAGACCGCGTCCTCGTTGTTGCTGCGCGAACGCCCCGGGTCCACGGCGGCATGCATCTCGATCGTCATGGGCACGGGTGGAGTAGGCGGCGCGGGTGCAAAAGGAAATGGATTGTGCATCGGTTCAACGGGCCGGCCCCCGCGTGCAAACCGCAGTTCAGCGTGACTTCGCACCGCTGTCGGCACCTTGCGCAGGGTGCAGCGCCTGTTGCAGCGCCTGTCGCAAGGTCGGGCCGCCGGCCGGACGGCAAGCCGGATCGATGGCCAGCAGGCCTGCCACCAGCCCGGCCAGCGGCGCGGGCAGGTCGGGCCGCCATGTGCGCAGGTCGGGTGCGGGCTGGCTGGACACGCGCCGCAGCAAATCGCCCAGGGTCTCTGCCTCGTGCGGCAGGCGCCCGGTGAGGAGTTGGAACAGCGTCACGCCCAGGGCGTAGAAATCGGAGGCCGGCGTGGGCACGCTGCCGGCCAGTTGCTCCGGGGCCATGAAAGCGGGCGATCCGGGCACGACACCCGTGGCCGTCTGGTCCGCGTCGACGGCCCGCGCCAGGCCGAAGTCGGCCAGCTTGATGGTGTCGCTGGGCCAGTGCACCAGGATGTTGGCGGGCTTGACGTCGCGGTGCACGACGCCTTGGCGGTGGGCATGCTCCAGCGCGCCGGCCACGACCTCGGCCACGTGCAAGACCAGAGGTTCGGGCAGCAGTCGCGCGGGATGCGTGTAGCGGCCCAGGCTGATGCCGGGCACCGCTTCCATGGCCAGCCAGCCGAGCTCGCCTTCGACTCCGGCGCCCAGCACGGCCACGATGCCCGGATGGACGAGCCGGCGCGCCGTGTCGGCGCCGGCCAGGAACGCCTGACGGGCGCGTTCGTCGGCGCCGGCCAGGCTGACCAGTTTCAAGACCACGGCCGGGCCGCCGGCGACCGGCTCGGCGAGGAAGACCGTGCTCTGCGTGCCCTGGCCGATCTGGCGCCGCAGGCGCAAGCCGGCCACGCACCTGCCCGCTCGCGGTTCGGCGCGCATCGGCCGCGCGGCGTCAGGTCGCGGCCGCGGCCGCGCGACGTTTGAGCAGCAGGCCGATGGCCAGCACCAACAGCGCCCCCGCCAGGCCGGCGCCATAGCGCACGCTGGCCAGCACCTCGGGTACCGTGCCGGGTTGGCCCGGCGACAGCGTCGGCACTTGGCCGAGCACCGCGGGGTCGGTGACGGCCATCGTGCCGGCGATCCAGCCCAGCAGCATGCCGCCCAGCGTGATGATCACGGGGAAGCGGTCCATCAGCTTGATCACGAGCTGGCTGCCCCAGACGATGATCGGTATCGACACCAGCAGACCGAAGATCACCAGCGGCATCTTGTGGTCACCGCCCACGCTTTCGGCGGCACCGGCGATGGCGATGACGTTGTCCACGCTCATCACCAGGTCGGCCACGATGATGGTCTTGATGGCCGTCCACAGCCGGTCAGAGGCCTGGATATTGCCGTGGCCTTCCTCGTCGTCGGGGGCCAGCAGCTTGACGCCGATCCACACCAGCAAGAGCGCGCCGACGATCTTGAGGTAGGGGATGGCCAGCAGCGTGAGGGCGAAGAAGATCAGCACCACGCGCAGCCCGATGGCGCCGGCGGTGCCCCACAGGATGCCCTTGGTGCGCAGCTTCGGCGGCAGCTTGCGGCAGGCCAGCGCGATGACCACGGCGTTGTCGCCGCCGAGCAGGATGTCGATCAGGATGATCTGGCCGACGGCGACCCAGAACTCGGCGTGCATGAACTGATCCATCGGAACGGCTTTCCTGGCGGGCGCGGGTGATGATCGGGGGCGTGAACGGCAGCGAGCGAGTTTAGTGGCGGGCGGCCGGCACGTCCGCGGCAGCGCTGCCGGCCCGACCCGGTGCACGGCGCCGGGGGCGACGCCGGCGGCAAAGAAACAGGCCGCCCGCAGGCGGCCCGTGGTGCGACGGCCCCGCCGCGGCGGCTAGAGCAGGCCCTTGAGCAGGCGGCCCATTTCGGACGGGTTGCGCGTGACCGTGAAGCCGCACTCCTCCATGATGGCCAGCTTGGCGTCGGCGGTGTCGGCGCCGCCGCTGATCAGGGCGCCGGCATGGCCCATGCGCTTGCCTGCCGGCGCGGTGACGCCGGCGATGAAGCCGACGACGGGCTTTTTCATATTGGCCTTGCACCAGCGCGCGGCCTCGGCCTCGTCGGGGCCGCCGATCTCGCCGATCATGATCACGGCGTCGGTGTCCGGGTCGTCGTTGAACAGCCGCATGATGTCGATGTGCTTGAGGCCGTTGATGGGGTCGCCGCCGATGCCCACGGCCGAGCTCTGGCCGATGCCGAGCTCGGTGAGCTGCGCCACGGCTTCATAGGTCAGCGTGCCGGAGCGGCTGACCACGCCGACGCGGCCGGGCCGGTGGATGTGGCCCGGCATGATGCCGATCTTGATCTCGTCGGGCGTGATCGTGCCGGGGCAGTTGGGGCCGAGCAGCAGCGTGCGCTTGCCGCCGGCGGCTTCCTTCTTTTTCATGCGGTTGCGCACCTCGAGCATGTCCTTGATGGGGATGCCTTCGGTGATGCAGATGGCCAGGTCCAGGTCGGCTTCCACCGCTTCCCAGATCGCCGCCGCGGCGCCGGCGGGCGGCACGTAGATCACGCTGACGCTGGCGCCGGTCTGCGCCTTGGCGTCCTTGACACTGGCGAAGATGGGAATGCCTTCGAAGTCCTCGCCGGCCTTCTTCGGGTTGACGCCGGCGACGAAGCAGTTCTTGCCGTTGGCGTAGTCGCGGCACATGCGGGTATGGAACTGCCCCGTCTTGCCGGTGATGCCCTGCGTGATGACGCGGGTGTCCTTGTTGATCAGGATGCTCATGGTGTGTTCTCGCTGGGCGTTACTTCACCGCGGCCACGATCTTCGTGGCGGCTTCGGCCATGGTGTCGGCGCTGATGATCGGCAGGCCGGAATCGGCGAGGATCTTCTTGCCCAGGTCTTCGTTGGTGCCCTTCATGCGCACCACCAGCGGCACGCCCAGGTTCACCGCCTTGCAGGCCGCGACCACGCCCTCGGCGATGGTGTCGCACTTCATGATGCCGCCGAATATATTGACCAGGATGCCCTCGACCTTGTCGTTCTTGAGCATGATCTTGAAGGCTTCGGTCACCTTCTCGGCGGTGGCGCCGCCGCCCACGTCCAGGAAGTTGGCCGGCTCGCCGCCGAACAGCTTGATGGTGTCCATGGTGGCCATGGCCAGGCCGGCGCCGTTGACGAGGCAGCCGATATTGCCGTCCAGGCTGATATAGCTGAGGTCGAACTTGCTCGCCTCCACTTCGGCCGGGTCTTCCTCGTCGAGGTCGCGGTAGGCCACGATGTCGGGGTGGCGGAACAGCGCGTTGGCGTCGAAGTTGAACTTCGCGTCCAGCGCCTTGATGTGACCCGACCCTTCCAGGATCAGCGGGTTGATCTCGGCCAGCGAGGCGTCGGTGTCCATGTAGCAGGCGTACAGCTTGCGGAAGACGTCCATCGCCTCGGCCTGCGAGGCCTGCGGCACGCCGATGCCGCGTGCCAGTTCCAGTGCCTGCGCGTCGGTCAGGCCCGCCAGCGGGTCGACGAAGACCTTGATGATCTTCTCGGGCGTCTTGTGTGCCACTTCCTCGATGTCCATGCCGCCTTCGGAGCTGGCCATGAGGGCCACGCTCTGCGTTGCGCGGTCGGTGAGCGCGGCGACGTAGTACTCCTTCTTGATGTCGGCACCTTCCTCCACCAGCAGCCGGCGCACCTTCTGGCCCTCGGGGCCGGTCTGGTGCGTCTTCAGCTGCATGCCCAGGATCTCGCCGGCGAGCTGCTCCACTTCCCCCAGCGCGCGCGCGAGCTTCACGCCGCCGCCCTTGCCGCGGCCGCCGGCGTGGATCTGCGCCTTCACCACCCAGACGCTGCCGCCGAGCTTCTGTGCCGCTTCCTTGGCTTCACGCACGGTGAAGGCGGGATAGCCGCGCGGCACCGGCACGCCGGCGGCGCGCAGCAACTCCTTGGCCTGGTATTCATGGATCTTCATCGGGGCTCCTCGCTCGTTGGCTCAATCGGAAGGGGTCGCGCCCACGGCGGCGCGGTGACCTGGCGGCGGCGCTGCGGCCGCGTTTTCGCCGTGGACGGGCAATGGCGGGTGGCGGTGAACAAGACGGCGGCGCGTCGACGGGCGTGCAGGGGCCGCGGGCGAAAGGGGCATCGGGGTGGTCGATGGGCGCCGGAACAGCGCGCCGGCAAATTTAGCACGCGGTCCCGACGCTCTGCCTTACAAGTCGGGATCGTCTTGCAGGCCGCGCACGACGCGGCGGATGACGTCGCCTTCGAAGCCGCGGCTCGCCAGGAAGCGCATCTGGCGGGCGCGCTCGGCCGCATCGGCCGGCGGAGCGCCGAAGCGCCGGCGCCAGAGTTCGCGGGCGCGCTCCAGCTCCGTACCCCGCGCCTGCTGCACGGTGGCGGCCACGAGCGCCGGCGCCAGGCCCTTGGCCTGCAGCGTCTGCCGAAGCCGCCGGGCACCGAATCGCGAGGCCTGGCTCGTGAGCACCGACTCGGCGACGCGGGCCTCGCTGATGAGGCCATGCGCGCTGAGTTCGTCCAGCGCCTTGGCAATCTGTTCTGCCGCCGAGGTGTTGGGGCCATCTTCGACATGGCGCGCCAGCTTGCGCTCGAGCTCGGCGCGTGAATGTTCGCGCTGTGCCAGGTAGCGCAGCGCCCGGCCCTTCACCGAAAGCGTCCCGAAGGCCAACGCTGCCGTCCGTTGGGTTGCTGCGTTGCCGGCCAGGGGTCGCCGCAGGCCTGCCGTGCCGACGGCCAGCCGCCGCTCAGGCCGCGGGTGCCTCGCCGCCCAGCAGCGGGATGCCCATCGATTCGCGCACCTTGTTCTCGATCTCGCGCGCGACATCGGGGTTCTCGCGCAGGAACTCGCGGGCGTTGTCCTTGCCCTGGCCGATCTTCTCGCCGTTGTAGGCGTACCAGGCGCCGCTCTTTTCCAGGATGCGCGCGGCGACGCCCATGTCGATGATCTCGCCCTGGCGGCTGATGCCTTCGCCGTAGAGGATGTCGAATTCGGCGGTCTTGAAGGGCGGCGCGACCTTGTTCTTGACCACCTTGACCTTGGTCTCGCTGCCGATGACCTCTTCGCCCTTCTTGATGTTGCCGGTGCGGCGGATGTCCAGCCGCACCGAGGCGTAGAACTTGAGCGCGTTGCCGCCGGTGGTGGTTTCGGGGTTGCCGAACATGACGCCGATCTTCATGCGGATCTGGTTGATGAAGATGACCATGGTGTTGGTCTTCTTGATATTCGACGTGAGCTTGCGCAGCGCCTGGCTCATCAGCCGCGCCTGCAGGCCCGGCAGGCTGTCGCCCATTTCGCCTTCGAGTTCGGCCTTGGGCGTGAGCGCGGCCACCGAGTCGACGACGATGAGGTCGATGGAGCCGCTGCGCACCAGCGCGTCGACGATTTCCAGCGCCTGCTCGCCGGTGTCGGGCTGGCTGATCAGCAGTTCCTGCAGATTGACGCCGAGCTTCTGCGCATACTGGATGTCCAGCGCATGTTCGGCGTCGATGAAGGCGCAGGTGCCGGCGATCTTCTGCATCTCGGCAATGGCTTGCAGCGTGAGCGTGGTCTTGCCCGAGCTTTCAGGGCCGTAGATTTCCACCACGCGGCCGCGCGGCAGGCCGCCCACGCCCAGAGCGATGTCCAGGCCCAGCGAGCCGGTGGACACGACCTGGATGTCCTCGATCTTCTCGCCGTCGGCCAGGCGCATGATCGAGCCCTTGCCGAACTGCTTTTCGATCTGCGCCAGCGCGGCCTGCAGGGCCTTGGCTTTTTCGGTGTTGAGGGCTTTGACGGGTGCATCCATGGTGGCCTCCTGATTGAGTGCAGATTATGTCAGAAGCTGGATATGCGTACAGTTATTTTTAGGGGGGTGACGCGCTGGACCCTGATATCGGCCACGCCGATGCCGACCTAGAATCGGTCTTCCCGCCCAGAGTCGGTGGCCACGCAGCCACTGCCCAGAGGAGACAAGACCATGCGCATCCTCATCGCCGAAGACGACCAGGTCCTGGCCGACGGCCTGCTGCGTTCGCTGCGCGCCTCGGGTTATGCCGTCGACCAGGTGAATACCGGCAGCGAGGCCGACGCCGCGCTGGCCTCGCACGAATTCGACCTCGTGATCCTCGACCTGGGCCTGCCCAGGATGCACGGTTTCGAGGTGCTGCGCAAGATGCGCGGCCGCGGCAGCAGCGTGCCGGTGTTGATCCTCACCGCGGCCGACAGCGTCGAGCAGCGCGTCAAGGGCCTGGACCTGGGCGCCGACGACTACATGGCCAAGCCGTTCTCGCTGCAGGAACTGGAGGCCCGGGTGCGCGCGCTCACACGGCGCGGCCTGGGCACGGCGTCCAGCCTGCTCAAGCACGGCCCGCTCACCTTCGATGCCACCGGCCGCGTGGCCTACCTGAACGACCAGATGGTGGAGTTGTCGGCGCGTGAACTCAGTCTGCTCGAAGTGCTGCTGCAGCGCGCCGGCCGGCTGGTCAGCAAGGACCAGCTGGTGGAGCGGCTGTGCGAGTGGGGCGAAGAGGTCAGCAACAATGCCATCGAGGTCTATATCCATCGCCTGCGCAAGAAGATCGAGCAGGGGCCGGTGCGCATCGCCACCGTGCGGGGCCTGGGCTACTGCCTGGAAAAGATTGCCGCCTGACGCCTTGCCGCTGCCGGCGCCGGCCGCGCGCGCCTGAATCCCATGCTGGCCCGCCACGAGCAGCGCTCGCTTTTTGGCGAGATCCTCGACTGGATGCTCGCCCCGTTGCTGTTGCTGTGGCCCATGAGCCTGGGCCTGACCTGGATCGCCGCGCAGGCCATCGCCAACCGCCCCTACGATCGCGACCTGGCCGAGGTGGTGCGCGTGCTGGCGCGACAGACCGAGGTTCAGGTGGCGCCCGACGCCGGTGCGTCTGGCGCCGCGCGACTGGCGCTGGAAAGCGCCGCCGCGGCGCTGACCCGTGCCGACGACGAGGACCGCGTCTATTACCAGGTGCTGGGCCGCCGCGGTGAGCTGCTGGCCGGCGAGCCGGCACTGACGGTGCCGCTGGACGGCCCGACCGACGCTGCGGCCGTTCGTTTTCGCGACGACCAGGTCGGTGACGAGCCGGTGCGCGTGGCCTGGCTGCGGCTGCCCCAGCCGGCCGAGGGCGGCCGCAGCGAAGCGCTGGTGCAGGTGGCCGAGACGCTGGGCAAGCGTTCCACGCTGGCCACCGAGATCATCAAGGGCGTGATCCTGCCGCAGTTCGTGATCCTGCCGCTGGCGGTGGTGCTGGTGTGGTTTGCACTGGCGCGCGGCATCCGCCCGCTGGCCCGGCTGCAGCAGCGCATCCGCAAGCGCGAAAGCACCGACCTGAGCCCGATGGCCGAGGCCGACGTGCCCGACGAGGTGGCGCCGCTGGTGCGCGCCATCAACGACCTGCTGCAGCGGCTGGACCGCACCATCGCCACCCAGCGCCACTTCCTGGCCGACGCCGCGCACCAGTTGAAGACACCGCTGGCGGGCCTGCGCACGCAGGCCGAACTGGCCGCGCGCGACATCGACGGCGGCCGTGCCGACGCCGCGACGATGAAGCACTCGCTGCGCCAGATCGCCTTTTCCAGCCAGCGCGCCGCGCACATGGTCAACCAGCTGCTGGCCATGGCGCGTGCCGAGGATGCCGGCCTGGAAGCGCGCCGGCGCCCGGTCGACCTGGCGGCGGTCACGCGCGCCGTGGTGCGCGACTTCGTTCCGCGCGCCATGGAGCGGCGCATCGACCTGGGCTACGAAGGCCCCGAACCCGGCAGCGCCGGCACGCGGCTGATGGCCGAGCCGGTGCTGCTGAGCGAGATGGTGCGCAACCTGGTCGACAACGCCCTGCGCTACACGCCGCCGGGCGGCACCGTCACGGCGCGCATCGTCGCCGATGCCCTGGGCCAGGCGGTGTCGCTGCAGGTCGAGGACAGCGGCCCCGGCATCCCGGCGGCCGAGCGCGAGGCCGTCTTCCGGCCGTTCTATCGCGCGCTGGGCACGCAGGTCGACGGCAGCGGCCTGGGCCTGGCCATCGTGGCCGAGGTCGCGCAGCGCCACGGCGCCGAGGTCACGGTCGCCGATGCGCGGCCGGGTGGTGCCGAGCCGGCGGCGGCTCCGGGCGCGCTGTTCACCGTTCGCTTCGTGCTGCCGGGCACGAGAAGTGCCGCGCCGGGTCCGGCCGCCACGGCTGCGCCCGCGGTGGCCGTGCCGCCGGAACCAACCGTGCTGCCGGCGTCCGGCCAGCGCTGAGCCTGGCTGGTTTTCCGGCGGGCCTGCGCCGACCCCTGGGCAAGCGGGCGCAGCATCAGCTCTGCACCAGCCGGCGGCTCTTGGCCACCGACATCAGGATGCCCAGCCCCAGCCCCAGCGAGACCATCGCCGTGCCGCCGTAGCTGACGAAGGGCAGCGGCACGCCCACCACCGGCAGGATGCCGCTGACCATGCCCATGTTGACGAAGGCGTAGGTGAAGAAGCTCATGGTCACCGCGCCGGCCAGCAGCCGCGTGAAGACGGTGGGCGCCTCGGCGGCGATCATCAGGCCGCGGAAGATCAGGAAGACGAAGCACGCCAGCAGCACCAGCACGCCGGCCAGGCCGAACTCCTCGGAGAAGGCGGCGAAGATGAAGTCGGTGGTGCGCTCGGGGATGAACTCCAGGTGCGTCTGCGTGCCCTGCATGAAGCCCTTGCCGGCCAGGCCGCCGGAGCCGATGGCGATCATGCCCTGGATGATGTGGAAGCCCGCGCCCAGCGGGTCCTTGGTGGGGTCGAGCAGCGTGCACACGCGCTGGCGCTGGTAGTCGCGCAGGACGACCCAGTCCACGCCGGGCTGGCAGATGGCGTCGGCGGCGATCACCAGCGCGACTATGCCTACCGCGCCCACGGCCAGCGCCGGCAGCACCAGCTTCCAGGACAGGCCGGCGAAGAAGATCACGTAAAGGCCGCCGGCCAGGATGAGCAACGCGGTGCCGAGGTCGGGCTGCTTGATGACCAGCGCCACCGGCACCAGCAGCAAGGCCGCGGCAACGACGAAGTCGAACAGGCGGGCCTGGGCCTCGCGCTTCTGGAACCACCAGGCCAGCATCAGCGGCGTGGCGATTTTCAGCACCTCGCTGGGCTGGATCACCAGCGGGCCCAGCGCCAGCCAGCGCGTGGCGCCCTTGCGCGTGATGCCGAACACGGCGGTAGCCACCAGCAGCACCAGCCCGGCGGCGTACAGCGGCACCGCCAGCTGCTGCAGCTTCTGCGGCGGCACCTGCGCCACCACGAACAGCACGGCCAGCGCCAGCAGCATGTTGCGGCCATGGTCGACGAAGCGCGTGCCGTGGTCGTAGCCGGCGGAGTACATCGCCACCAGCCCCACGGCGGCCAGCAGCGTCATGGCCAGCAGCAGCGGGCCGTCGAAGCCACCGAAGATGCGCTTCAACCGCGGCCACGGCGAAGGCGGCGCGAAGCTGGCGCTCATCGTGCAGGCACCTGCGCGGCGGCCGCCTGCCGCAGTGCCGGCGGCGGCGCGCTGGCTGCGGCAGCAGCGCCTGGGGCCGAGGCAGCGATGTCCGCCGCCGAAGGCGGACCTGGCAGCGGCATTTCGGCTGCCACCCGCGGTGTGCCCACGGGTGCGGCCGAGCGGCCTTCGCGCGTCGCCGCCATGTCCTCTTCGCTGGGCCAGTGGCCGAGCAGCAGGTAGTCGAAGACGCGGCGTGCGATCGGCGCGGCGGCGGCGGCGCCGAAGCCGGCGTTCTCCACCACCACCGCCAGCACCACCGTGGGCGAATCGATCGGTGCCGCGGCGATGTACAGCGAGTGGTCGCGCTTGAACTCCTCGAGCTTGGCGGCATTGTATTTTTCGTTGCGACCGACGCCGACGGCCTGCGCCGTGCCGGTCTTGCCGCCGCTGGCGTAGGGCGCGCCGGCGAAGACGCGGGTGCCGGTGCCTTCCTGCGTCACGCCGTGCATCGCGCTGCGGATCAGCGCCACGTGCTCGGGCTTCAGCGGCAGCGGCTCCAGCGCGTCGCTGGACAGGCGCTGGCGCTGACCGCTGATCACGTCCTCGACCTCGCGCACCAGCCGCGGCCGGAAGCGCTGGCCGCCGGAGACGAGCGTGCCCGCGGCACTGGCCAGCTGCAACATGGTGAAGTTGTTGTAGCCCTGACCGATGCCCAGCGAGATGGTCTCGCCCGCATACCAGCGCTGCTGCTCGGGCTTCTTGTAGTAGCGCTTCTTCCAGTCGGTGGAAGGCAGCACGCCCGTCACCTCGCCGTCCATGTCGATGCCGGTGCGCACGCCGAAGCCGAAGGGCTCGAGCTGCTCGTGGATGAGATCCACGCCCATCTCGTTGGCCAGCGAGTAGTAGTAGACGTTGCTCGACTTGACTATGGAGCGGTGCATGTCCACCGGGCCCACGCCCTTGTCGCCGTAGCTGCGGAAGGTGTGGCCACCGAACTGGAAGCTGCCACCGTCGTTGATGATGGTGCCGGCGCCGCGCTTGCCGCTGTTCAGCGCCGCCATGGCCATGAAGGGCTTGAAGGTCGAACCCGGCGGGTAGGTGCCGCGCAGCGCCCGGTTCAGCAAGGGCTTGTCGGGCGACTCGTTGAGCTCGCGCCAGCTCTCCGCGTCGATGCCGTCGACGAACAGGTTGGGGTCGAAGGTGGGCTTGCTCACGAAGGCCAGCACCTCGCCGTTGCGCGGGTCCAGCGCCACCAGCGCACCGCGACGGTCGCCGAACATCTCTTCCACCAGCGCCTGCAGCCGGATATCGATGGACAGCACCAGCTTGTCGCCCGGCGTCGGCGGGTGGCTGCTCAGCCGCCGCACGGCGCGGCCGCCGGCACTCGTCTCCACCTGCTCGAAACCGGCGGTTCCGTGCAGTTCGCGTTCGTAGCGCTGCTCCAGCCCGAGCTTGCCGATGTAGTCGGTGCCCTTGTAGTTGCCCTGCTCGGCTTCGTCCCAGTCCTCCATGACCTTCTTCTCGGCCGGGTTGATGCGGCCGATGTAGCCCAGCAGGTGGCTGCCGGTCTCGCCCAGCGGATAGTGGCGGAACAGCCGCGCCTTGATGTCCGCGCCGGGGAAGCGGAAGCGCTGGGCCATGAAGCGCGCCACCTCCTCGTCGCTGAGCCGGGTGCGGATCGGCAGCGAGTCGGCGCCCTTGAGCTCCTCCTGCAGGCGCTTGAAGCGGCGGCGGTCGCGCGGCCCGATCTCGACCACCGTGGCGAGTTCGTCGATGAGCGCCTCCAGTTCGGCCGCCCCGCTTGCACCACGCTGCGGCGCCAGCTCCAGCGTGTAGGCCGAGTAGTTGGTGGCCAGCACGACGCCGTTGCGGTCGACGATGAGGCCGCGATTGGGCACGATGGGCACCACCGCGATGCGGTTGGCCTCGGCCTGCGTGGCCAGCTCGTCGTGGCGGAAGACCTGCAGGTGCACCAGGCGCGCCGCCAACAGGCCGAAGGCCAGCAGCACGAAGAGCGCGGCCGCCAACAGGCGCAGCCGGAAGCGGCTGACCTCCTGTTCGACGTCTTTCAGTTCGGTCATCGTGACGGCCGGCGGATGCGGTGCGGGGACGGGCTCAAAGGGGCCGATTCTGGTCCGGGTCGGGCGCGCGCCGCTGCGGCGCCAGCAGCAGCAGCGTCACCAGGGGCCACAGCAGGGCTTCCAGCACCGGCGCCAGCAGCAGCCACCAGCCCGGAAACATGTCGCCGGCCAGCAGGCGCACCACCAGCGCCACCGCATGGGCCGCCAGGAAGACCGGAAAGACCTGCAGCGTCTGTTCGACGATGCCGAACCACAGCAGCCGGCGGTGGATGGTGATGGCCACGAAGCTCAGCAAGGTATAGGCCAGCGCATGCTGGCCCAGCAGCGCACCCTGGTGCACGTCCATGACCAGCCCGAACACGAAGGCCAAGCCCACGCCCACGCGGCGCGGCTGGTGCACGTTCCAGAACACCAGCGCCACCGCCAGCAGGTCGGGCAGCGCCGGCTGGCGCCCCAGCGGCAGAATGTTCAAGCCCAGGGCCAGCGCCAGCGTGAAGGCGATGAAGAAGGGGTTGACCGGCAGCAGCAGCTGGTCGGAGCCGCGCGGCATGATCATCGGGAGCCTCCCCGGACAGGGGCGGTCACGGTGCCGCCTGCGGGCGCCGTGCCGGCGTCGTGAGCTGCCGCTCGGCGCGCTGCGCGGCCGCCGCGGGCGCCGCTTCCGGCTGCGGCGGCAACTGCAGCGCCAGGGGTTCCAGCACCAGCACGTGACGCACGCCATCGGGCTGTGCCGCCGCCGCGAGCGTGATGCGCGCGAAGCCCGCTTCCCCGCGCCGTTCGACGCCGGCCACGTGCGCCACCGGCAGTCCCGGCGGGTAGACGCCGTCCAGGCCACTGGTGTGCAGCCGGTCGCCCACCTGCACATCGGCGTTGCCCGACATGAAGCGCAGCTCCATGCCGCCGGCACCGCCGCCGAAGGCCGCGCTGCGCTGCTGGGTGCGGGTGTTGAGCACGGGGATGGCGGCGTCCTTGTCGGTGAGCAGTGTCACCTCGGCGTTCAATGCGTAGACCTGCGTCACCTGGCCCAGCACGCCGGCTTCGTTGATGACCGGTGAACCCGGCACCACGCCGTGCGTGGCGCCGCGGTCGATGAAGACCTTGCGCGAGAAGGGGTCCGCCGCCTCGTACATGACCTCGGCCGGCAACGAGCGCACGGCGATGGCCGGCCGCAGTTCGAGCAGCGCGCGCAGGCGGACATTTTCCTGCGCCAGCTGCTCGGCGCGCGCGGTGCGCTCGGCCAGTGCGGCCAGCCGTTCCTGTGCCTGGCGTTCGGCGGCCTGCGCCTGCTGCAGGCTGCGCAGGTAGTCGCCGCTGCCGTGCCACAGATCCACCGGCACGGCCAGCACGCGCTGCACCGGCAGCAAAGCCGTGGCCAGCGCCGCCCGCGCCGGCCGCACGACCTGGAAGCGGTTGTCGGCCACCATCAGGAAGATGGCCAGCGCCGAGAAGAAGGCGAGCTTGCTGCGCGCCGAGAAGCCCTGGCGGAAGAACGGCGGCGGCGTGCGGTCGAGCGTGCCCAGGGGCATGGCGGCGCGGCGCGGTCAGCGCCTCATTCGCTGGTGAAGATCGACCCGAGGCGTTCCATGCGCTCCAGCGCCATGCCGCAGCCGCGTACCACGCAGGACAGCGGCTCCTCGGCCACCAGCACCGGCAGGCCGGTTTCCTCGGCCAGCAGGCGGTCCAGGTCGCGCAGCAGCGCGCCACCGCCGGTGAGCATCATGCCGCGCTCGGCGATGTCGGCGCCCAGTTCGGGCGGCGTCTGCTCGAGCGCATTCTTCACCGCGCTGACCATCTGGTTGAGCGGGTCGGTGAGCGCTTCCAGGATCTCGTTGGAACTGATCGTGAAGCTGCGCGGCACGCCTTCGCTCAAGTTGCGGCCCTTGACCTCGATCTCCTTGACCTCGCTGCCGGGGAAGGCCGAACCGATGCTCTTCTTGATGAGTTCGGCCGTGGGCTCGCCGATCAGCATGCCGTAGTTGCGGCGGATGTAGTTGATGATCGACTCGTCGAACTTGTCGCCGCCGACGCGGATGCTGCCCTTGTAGACCATGCCGCCCAGGCTGATGACGCCCACTTCGGTGGTGCCGCCGCCGATGTCCACGACCATCGAACCCGACGCTTCGGACACCGGCAGCCCGGCGCCGATGGCCGCGGCCATGGGTTCCTCGATCAGGTAGACGTCGGAGGCCCCTGCGCCGAGGGCGCTTTCCCGGATGGCGCGCCGCTCGACCTGGGTGCTGCCGCAGGGCACGCAGATGATGATGCGCGGGCTGGGCCGCAGGATGCCCCGCGGGTGCACCATCTTGATGAACTGCTTGAGCATCTGCTCGGTGACGGTGAAGTCGGCGATGACGCCGTCCTTCATGGGCCGGATGGCCTCGATATTGCCGGGCACCTTGCCCAGCATCGCCTTGGCTTCCTTGCCCACGGCCTGGATCGTCTTCTTGCCCTGCGGGCCGCCTTCGTGGCGGATGGCGACGACCGAAGGTTCGTCGAGCACGATGCCCTTGCCGCGCACGTAGATCAGCGTATTGGCGGTGCCGAGGTCGATGGCCAGGTCGGTGGAGAAATAGCGGCGCAGGGAGGCGGCGAACATGGGCTGGCGAGTGAAGTCGGTGGGCGCTGGCGGCGTGCGGCGACGGTGCGAAACGGGTGTGGCAGGGCCGAAGGGGGCCGGTGTCGGGCCGGTCGAGGGCGGCGGCAGGCCGCTGGGCGCGTGGATCGGGGGTATTCGAAACCGAAGTTCCCAGCAGGCGATGATCGCGACAGTTGCGTGCCGTGGCCACCCGCGGCATGGGAATGCGGGTAACCGGAGATAATAACGTATCCAACCCCCGCATCCGAGGGGTGGCGCTGCATTTTCGGGCAGTGAGAGCCACCGTCGGAAGCTTGTTTCTCCTTTCATCCGATGGCCCTGACCCTGGCTGACGTGAGCCGCATCGCGCACCTGGCGCGGCTCGAACTCTCGAGCGCCGACGCGGCGCCGATGCTCGAACAGCTCAACGGCTTCTTCGGCATCGTCGAGCAGATGCGCGCCGTGGACACGCGCGGCGTGGAGCCCTTGTACACGCCGCTGTCGGCCGTGCACGAGGCGAGCCTGCGCCTGCGCGACGACGTGGTCACCGAAGTCGACCGGCGCGAGGCCAACCAGCGGAGTGCGCCGGCGGTCGAGAACGGGCTGTTCCTGGTGCCGAAGGTGATCGAATGAGCGGCGCCGAGCTGCACGAGCTGGGCGTGGCCGAGATCGGCCGCGCGTTGCGTGAACGCCGGTTTTCCAGCGCCGAACTGACGCAACATCTGCTGACGCGTCTTTCAACTCACGCGCGCCTCGGCGCCGTGCTGGCCAGCGACGCCAAAGCCGCGCTGTCGCAGGCCGGCGCCGCCGATGCCGTGCTGGCGCGCGGCGAGGCCGGGCCACTGACCGGCGTGCCGCTGGCGCACAAGGACATCTTCGTCACCGACCACGCGCGCACCGGGCTGGCCTCCACGGCGGGCTCGAGGATGCTCGCCGGCTATGCCAGTCCGTTCGACGCCACCGTGGTGGCACGGCTGGCCGCGGCCGGCACGGTGCTGCTGGCCAAGCTCAACTGCGACGAATTCGCGATGGGCTCGTCCAACGAGAACTCGGCCTTCGGTGCCGTGCGCAACCCCTGGGACGCGCAGCGCGTGCCGGGCGGTTCTTCGGGTGGCTCGGCCGCGGCGGTGGCGGCACGGCTGGTGCCGGCGGCCACCGGCACCGACACCGGCGGCTCCATCCGCCAGCCGGCCAGCTTCTGCGGCATCACCGGCATCAAGCCGACCTATGGCGTGTGCTCGCGCTACGGCATGATCGCCTTCGCCTCCAGCCTGGACCAGGCCGGCCCGATGGCGCGCTCGGCGGAAGACTGCGCGCTGCTGCTGTCGGCGATGAGCGGCTTCGACGAGCGCGACGCCACCAGCGCCGAACGGCCGCCACAGGACTACCACGCGCAGATGCTGCAGCCGCGCGCCGGCGCCTCCGCCGCGCGCCCGCTGCAGGGCCTGCGCATCGGCCTGCCGCGCGAATTCTTTCCCGCCGCGCTGGCCACCGACGTGAATGCCGCCGTGCGAACGGCACTGGCCGAACTGGAGAAGCTGGGCGCCACGTTGGTCGACGTGAGCCTGCCGCGCACCGAACTGTCGATCCCCGTCTACTACATCATCGCGCCGGCCGAGGCCAGTTCCAACCTCGGCCGCTTCGACGGCGTCAAGTTCGGTCACCGTGCGGCGCAGTACGGCGACCTGATGGACATGTACAAGAAGACACGCAGCGAAGGCTTCGGCCCCGAGGTCAAGCGCCGCATCATGATCGGCACCTACGTGCTGAGCCATGGCTACTACGACGCCTACTACCTGCAGGCGCAGAAGCTGCGCCGCATGATCGCCGACGACTTCCAGGCCTGCTTTTCCAAGGGTTCACAGGGCTGCGACGTGATCGCCGGGCCGGTGGCGCCCACCGTGGCGTGGAAGATCGGCGAGCAGGGCAGCGACCCGCTGCAGGCCTACCTGGCCGACATCTTCACGCTGCCGGCCAGCCTGGCCGGGCTGCCGGGCATGAGCGTGCCGGCTGGCACCGGTGCGCACGGCATGCCGGTGGGGCTGCAGTTGATCGGCAACTATTTCGACGAAGCCACGCTGTTGCAGACGGCGCACGCTCTGCAACAGGTCACCGATTTCCACACCCGGAGGCCGCTGTGACGCCCGCCCGGCTGGTGCGGGATTTCGAGGTCGTGATCGGACTGGAGACGCACGCCCAGCTCTCCACGGCCAGCAAGATCTTCAGCGGTGCCTCCACTGCCTTCGGCGCCGCGCCGAATACGCAGGCCTGCGCCGTCGACCTGGCGCTGCCGGGCACGCTGCCGGTGCTGAACCGCGGCGCGGTGGAACGAGCCATCCGCTTCGGCCTGGCGGTGGGCGCCAAGGTGGCGCCGCAGTCGATCTTCGCGCGCAAGAACTATTTCTACCCCGACCTGCCCAAGGGCTACCAGATCAGCCAGTACGAGATCCCGGTGGTGCAGGGCGGCCAGGTCGACTTCGTGCTCGACGGTGCGCGGCGCTTGGTGCGGCTGACCCGGGCCCACCTGGAAGAGGACGCGGGCAAGAGCCTGCACGAGGACTTCCACGGCCGCACCGGCATCGACCTCAACCGCGCCGGCACGCCGCTGCTGGAGATCGTCACCGAACCCGACATGCGCAGCAGCGCCGAGGCGGTGGAATACGCCAAGGCGCTGCACACGCTGGTGGTGTGGCTGGGCATCTGCGACGGCAACATGCAGGAAGGCAGCTTCCGCTGCGACGCCAACGTCTCGGTGCGCCGACCCGGCGAGCCGCTGGGCACGCGGCGCGAGATCAAGAACCTGAACAGCTTCCGCTTCCTGCAGCAGGCGATCGACTTCGAGGTGCAGTGGCAGATCGACCGCATCGAGGACGGCCTGGCCATCGAGCAGGCCACCGTGCTGTTCAACCCCGACACGGGCGAGACGCGGGCCATGCGCACCAAGGAGGATGCGCACGACTACCGCTATTTCCCCGACCCCGACCTGCCGCCGCTGGTGATTGCGCCGGAGTGGATCGAACGCGTGCGATCCTCGATGCCCGAACTGCCCGCCGCCATGGCCGCGCGCTTCCAGCAGGCCGACGGCCTGCCGGCCGACGATGCGGCCCTGATGACGCAGAGCCTGCGCTTCGCGCGCTACTACGAGGCGCTGCGCGAAGCCTGTGGCGCACCAGGCGGCGGCCCTGGCCGGGCCGGTTGGGCGAAGCTGGCGGCCAACTGGATGATGGGCGAAGTCTCCCGGCGGCTCAACGCCGAGGACCGCGACATCGACGCCGCGCCGCTGGCGCCGGCCACGCTGGCGGCGCTGATCCGCCGCGTGGCCGACGGCACGGTGTCGAACAATGGCGCGCGGCAGGTCTTCGAGGCGCTGTGGTCGGGTGCGGCCCGCGATGTCGACGCCGTGATCGAGGTCCGCGGCCTGAAGCAGATGAACGACAGCGGCGCGCTCGAGGCCATCGTCGATGCGGTGCTGAAGGCCAACGAGAAGTCGGTCGCCGAGTACCGCGCCGGCAAGGACAAGGCCTTCAATGCGCTCGTCGGCCAGGTCATGAAGGCCAGCGCGGGCAAGGCCAATCCGGCGCAGGCCGGCGAACTGCTGCGGCGCAAGCTCGGCTAGCGGGCCTGCCGGACGGCAGACCGGTTCAGGGCTTGGCGGCGGTGTCGCGCGCCGCGCGGTCACCCCCGGCACCGTTGGCCGCCAGCGGCCCCAGCGAACCGGGAACGACACCGGCCCACAGCCGGCGCAGGCGGTCGAGCTCGGCGTCGTAGAGCCGGTTGATGCGGTCGAGTTCGGCCACCTGGTTGGCGCTGGCTGCGCGCTGCGCTTCCACGGCCACTTCATTGGCGTCGATGGCGGACTTCAGCGCAGGCGGCAGCGACCGTCCCTCGTAGAACTCGGCCTCGTCGCGCAAGGGCTTGGCTTCGGCGGCGAGCTGGCGCAGGCGGATCTCGGTGGCCTTCATGGCCAGCCGCACGGTGTCGAGCGCCGCTTCGCGGGCGCGGCTGTGCGCGACCTCGTTCGGGTAGCGCGCCATCAGGTTGCGATCGCGCCGCACGGCGTCGACCTGTGCGGCGCGCAGCTCGGCGGCGCTGCGGTCGCGTGCTTCGCGTTGAGCGCGCTCCTCGGCCGTCAGCGTGGGCGGCAGCACCGTGCGCAGCGAGCCGTCGCGGTTGAGGACCTGCTGCTCGCGGTCGGTGCACTCGGCAATGGGGCGGTCGGCGGTGAGGCGGCGGCCCTTGTCGTCGATGCAGGTGTAGATGCCGCCGGGTGGCTTGGTCGTGGCCTGCGCCTGGGCGGCAGTGGCCAGCGCCCAAGGGCACAGCACCAGCGCCACGAGACGGCGCGCGCCAGACTGCCGCAGGAGGTGGCCCAACATTCAGACTCCGTAACGTTCGCGATAGGCCTGCACCGGCCCGGCAAAGGTGCACAGCGCGGGGTCGCTGGCCGCGCGCAGATACTGCAACAAGTCCGCCAGCGTCGCAATCGAAGCCACGTTCAGTTGCAACTGCCGCGTGACGTACTGCACTGCGCTCCAGGGCGCGTCGTGCGCGCCGTCGGTGGCACGTTCCTGGCGGTCCAGCGCGATCGCCACGCCGCAGGGCTGGCCGCCGGCGGCCTGGATCATGGCGATGGATTCGCGCACCGAGGTGCCTGCGGAAATGACGTCATCGATGATGAGAACGCGTCCGGCCACCGGCGCGCCGACGAGCTGGCCGCCTTCGCCATGATCCTTGGCTTCCTTGCGGTTGTAGGCGAAAGGCCGGTTTTGGCCGCGCCGCGCCAGCTCCACCGCCACCGCAGCGGCCAACGTGATGCCCTTGTAGGCCGGGCCGAAGATCATGTCGAATGGCAGGCCCGAGGCGAGCAGACGGCGTGCATAGAATTCCGCCAGGCGCCCGAGCTTGGCGCCGTCGTCGAATCCGCCGGCATTGAAGAAATACGGCGAAAGCCGGCCGGCCTTGGTCTTGAATTCGCCGAAGCGCAGCACGCCGGCCTGCACGGCGAACTGCACGAATTCCTGTGCCAGGGCGGCGTCGTCATCAACCTTCATCGCTTGGGGCTCCCATCTTGGCTTTTCGGCTGATCACGCTCAATCTCAATGGCATTCGTTCGGCGGCCTCCAAGGGGCTCGTGGAATGGGCCGCAAACGCGGGCGCCGATTGTATGGGGGTGCAGGAGGTCAAGGCCCAGGCCGGCGACGTGGCCGGGCGCCTCGACAAGCTGGGTGAACTTCACGGCCACTTCCAGTTTGCGCAGAAGAAGGGCTACTCGGGTGTGGGCCTGTATACGCGCAAGGCGCCCAGTGCCGTACTGGCCGGTTTCGACGGCGGCGAATTCGACGCCGAGGGCCGCTGGGTGGAGACCCGTTTCGACACGCCACGGCGCAAGTTCAGCGTCATCAGCGCCTACTTCCCCAGCGGCTCCAGCGGCGAAGACCGTCAGGCCGCCAAATACCGCTTCCTGGACCGCATCTTCCCACACCTGATGCAACTGAAGGCCGAGCGTGAATTCGTTCTCGTCGGCGATATCAATATCGCGCACCAGGCGATCGACCTGAAGAACTGGCGCAGCAACCAGAAGAACAGCGGCTTCCTGCCCGAGGAGCGGGCCTGGATGACGCGTCTGCTCACCGAGGGCGGCCTGGTCGATGTCTTCCGCACGCTGAACCCGCATCCCGAGCAGTACACGTGGTGGAGCAACCGTGGTCAGGCCTGGGCCAAGAACGTGGGCTGGCGGCTGGACTACCACCTGGCGACGCCCGCCATCGCGACGAAGGCGCGGCGCGAGCAGATCTATCTGGCGCAGCGGTTCAGCGACCACGCGCCGCTGATCATCGACTACGACTTCAGGCTCTGATGTGGCGTCGACGGTGCTCGTCGACGAAGCAGCGGCAGTGGATGCCTCGTTGCCGATCGAGCGCTAAGCGGGCCAGTAGCGCGCCCTGACCACCTGCTTGTAGAGCTTGCCAGTCGGCTGCCTGGGTAGCGCAGCGTCGAAGTCGACGCTGCGCGGGCACTTGAAGGTGGCCAGGCGCTGCCGACAGTAGGCCAGGAGTTCGGCTTCCATGTCCGGACCGGCCTCACCGGGGTCCAGCAGCTGCACGACGGCCTTCACTTCCTCGCCGAGATCTTCGCTGGGCACGCCGATCACCGCGGCATCGGCCACGCTGGGATGGCCGACGAGAATGCTCTCGGCTTCCTGCGGATAGATGTTCACCCCGCCGGAAATGATCATGAAGGCCTTGCGGTCGACCAGATACAGGTAGCCCTCGTCGTCGAGTCGCCCAATGTCGCCCAGCGTCGACCAGCCCCTGGCATTGCGGCTGTGCGCCGTGCGCACCGGGTCGTTGTGATACTCGAATTCGGGCCCGTCGGAAAAATAGACCAGTCCCGTCTCGCCCGCCGGCAGCTCTTGCCCCGACTCGTCGCAGATGTGCAGCACACCTTGCGCCGCCCGGCCCACCGAGCCCTTGTGCTGCAGCCATTCGTGCGGCGTGATGCTGCAGAAGCCGTTGTTCTCGGTCCCGGCGTAATACTCATGAATGATCGGTCCCCACCAGTCGAGCATGCCTTGCTTGACTTCCACCGGGCAAGGCGCCGCGGCGTGCACCGCCACCTGCAACGAAGACAGGTCATACCGTGCGCGGACCTCCTGCGGCAGCTTGAGCATGCGCACGAACATCGTCGGCACCCACTGGCTGTGCGTGATGCGATGGCGCGCGATCCACTGCAGCGAGCGCTCGGCATCGAAGCTTGCCATGACGAATGCCGTGCCGCCCAGCTTGATCACCGTCATGCTGTGTCGCAGCGGCGCGGCGTGATACAGCGGCGCCGGCGAGAGGTAGCGGCAGTCGCGCCCATAACCGAAAAGTGGCGCCAGCAGGTCGACCAGCATCGTCCGCGCCCCCGCCGGGATGGGCGGCAGCGGCCACTTCACACCCTTGGGGCGCCCGGTGGTGCCCGACGAATACAGCATGTCCAGGCCTTGCGCAGGGTCGGCGATCGGCGAGTCGTGCGCGTCGTCGACCGCGGCTTCCCAACTTTCGAAACCCGGTACCGGCGTGCCCACCGTGAAGCACCGGAGGTCCTCGGGCAGCAGGGGCCTCAGCTGCCGAATCAACTCGCCGAGGTCCGCCGACACCACCAGGACCTGCGCGGCGCAATCGCGCACGATGTACGCGATCTCTTCGGCCGTCAGTCGCGTGCTGATGGTCGTGTAGTAGACGCCGGCGCGGTCGGCTCCGAAACAGGCCTCGAGGAAGCGGCGGTGGTTCTTCATGAGCAGGGCCACATGCCTTCCCCGCGTCACGCCGCAAGAACGCAGCACCCGGGCCACCTGGTTGGCCCGCGCCTCGAGTTGACCGAAGGTGACCGTTTCGCCGCTCTCGCACATCTGGAAAGCCAGGCGATCGGCATCGCCCGGTGCCTGGTCGATGGGGAAGAGCATGGACAGCCCTGCGGTCGCAGATGGGCGCGTCAGTGCGCCAGGCACACCTTGCCGAACTGCGCACCGCTTTGCAGATAGGCCATGGCGTCCTTCAGTTCCTCGAAGGCGAAGACGCGGTCGACCACGGGTTTGAGCCGGTGCTGGTCGATGGCGCGCAACATCGCCTCGAAACCGTCGCGGTGCCCCACGGTCACGCCTTGCAGCCGCACCTGGCGGGTGATGATCAAGCCCAGCGACGTGGCCATCGCGCTGCCCGACAGGATGCCGATCATGGCCACCGTGCCGCCCGGCCGGATGCAGCGCAGCGACTGCGGCAGGGTCTTCTCGCCCCCCAGTTCCAGGACCAGGTCGTACCCGCGCCCGCCGGTGATATCGCGCGTGGCCTTGGCCCACTCGGGGGTCGTGCGGTAGTTGACGGCGGCGTCGGCCCCCAGGTGCCTGACGCGCTCGATGCGCTCGTCGGACGACGAGATCACCGTCACGTGCGCGCCGAGCATCTTCGCGAAAGCGACGGCGAAGAGCGCCACGCCGCCGCAGCCCTGCACCAGCACGCGGTCGCCGGGCCGGGTGTTCGAGCAGGTCACCAGCGCACTCCAGGCCGTGAGCGCGGCGCACGGCAGGGTGGCGGCCTCGACGTCGCTGAGATGGGCGGGCACCTTGGACACGCCCTCTTCCGACAGGCACATGTAATCGGCCATGGTGCCGTCGACGGGGCCGCCCAGCGATTGCGTCAGGCGCTCCAGGTCGGGCTCGCCGCTGACCCAGCGCTGGAAGTAGGTCGGGCACACGCGGTCGCCCACCGCCACCCGCCGCACGCCCGGGCCGACCTCGGTGACCACGCCCGCGCCGTCGGAGACCGGGATCAGCGGCAGGTTCCCGGTATGGCTGCCGTAGCCGCGGTTGGGCACCACCAGGTCGCGGTAGTTCAGCGAGGAGGCCTTCATCTTCACCACCACCTGCCCGGGGCCGGCCTGGGGCTCGGCCCGCGTGGACAGCTTCAGGTGGTCCATGCCCCACTCGCCTTCGATCTGGAATACGCGCATCGTGTCCTCGCTTGAATCCTCTTCGGGTGAATTCTCTTGCTGCCGCAAACGGCCGATCTTCAGGGCCGGCGCAGGCCCCTGGCCACCCGTTCCAGCAACATCTCCGTCGAGCCGTCGACCAGGGTGGCGACCTGCGCCGCAGCCAGGTGGCGCAGGAAAGGGTGGTGCTCGCGCAGGCCTTCGGCGCCCATGGCGTGCATCAGCGCTGCGACGTGCCGGCCGGCCATTCGGGTGGCAAACACCTTGGCCCGGGCCGCCGCGGCCTGGGCATCGCTCCCGCTGTCGATGCGGCTGGCCGCGGCGTCGACCAGCAGCCGCGCCGCCTCGAGTTCGATGGCAGCGTCGGCCAGGCTCCAGCGCCAGCCCTGGTGCTCGTGCAAGGGCTTGCCGAAGCTGTGCCGCACCGCTCCGTAGGCGCTGGCCACGCGCAGGCACTCCTCCACCATGCCGCAGCACATGGCAGCGACATAGGTCCTGGCGCCGTTGATCGAGGCGAGCGCGGCCTTGAAGGCCTCGCCCGGCGGGTGCAGAAGTTCATCGGCCCGCGCACGATAGGCTTGCAGCTGGAAGCCGCCGGCATCGATACCCGGGGCGGCGGTGCTGTCCGACCGAGGATCACGGACAAAGCCACTGCGGCTGCCGTCGACGACGAACGCTGCGATGCCCCGGGCGCCGCTGCCGGGTGCCGTCTGCGCGTACACGACCACCACGTCGGCGTGCGTGGCATTGACGATCCAGGCCTTCCGGCCGTCGATCAACCACTCGTCGCCTGCCCGGCGCGCCAAGGTGGTGATGGCCGAGAAGTCGGATCCTGCGCCGGGCTCGGTCAGGGCCGTGCACCCGGTGCGCTCGCCCGACAACAGCGCCGGCAGGACGTGCCGCGTCAATTCAGGCGCCGCCGAACGGGCGAGGTGATTCGCGACGTTGTGGGTGTTGATCACCGACATCGCCAGCCCGAAGTCGGCGGCCGCCAGGATCTCGGCCACACGCCGCTTGCAGCCGAAGGACAGGCCCTGTCCGCCCTGCTCAACGGGCACTTCGAGTCCCAGCAGGCCCGCACGTGCAGCCTCGCGGAGCACCGAGCCGCTGTCGGCCAGCCCGCGGTCCCAGGACTGCGCATTCGGCTTCACATGCGCGGCGACGAAGCCATGGGCCGCATCGATGGCGTGCCGTTCGCCAGGCGTCGAGGCGCTCATGCCGGCTCTCGCTTCAGGCGTGCCGCCAGCGCGCGCAGGCCGCTGGCCACCAGCGGGACCAGCCCGCGCGGCATGAAGATCGTGGCCGTCACCAGGATGAAGCCGTAGATCACCAGCCGATAGTTCTCGGCGACACGCAGGTATTCGGGAAGAAACACCACGGCGAAAGCGCCGACCACCGGCCCCGACAGCGTTCCGCTGCCGCCCAGGATCACGGCCAGGATCGCATTCAGCGAATGGTCCACACCGAAGGCGTCCGGATTGAGGAAGCCGATGAAATGTGCGTACAGCGCGCCGGCCAGGCCGGCCAGGCCGGCACTGACCACGAAGGCCAGCAGCTTGTAGCGCCAGCTGTGCACGCCGGCGGCCTCGATCAGCGCCTCGTTCTGGCGGATCGCGACCAGCACCCGCCCGACGCGCGAATGCAGGATCAGCGCGCACAGCAAGGTGGCCAGCGCGGCTGCGGCCAGGGCCAGGTAGTAGTAGCCGACCCGGCTGTCGAGATCCCACACGAGGCCGCCGATGGCGATGTCCGGCGGGCGCGGCACGTTCGAGATGCCGGCTTCGCCGCCGGTGAGCGAGCTCCAGGTCATGAGCACGATGAAGATGACCATGTTGTAGGCCAGCGTCACGATCGCGAAATAATGCCCCTTCACGCGCAGGCTGGGGTAGCCGGCCAGCACCGCCAGAACGGCCGTCACCCCGGGCGCGGCCGCCATGGTCAGCCAGACCGGCCAGCCCAGCTTCACGCTCAGCAGCGTGGAACTGTAGGCGCCGATGCCCATGAAGCCGGCCTGGGCGATCGACACGTAGCCGGTGAAGCCCTGGATCAGGTTCTGCCCCTGCGACAGCACGACCCAGATCAGCGCCAGGATGACGAGGTGCTGGAAGTAAGGCAGCGTCACGCCCAGCGGCAGCGCCAGCGCCGCCAGCACCAGGACCGCCAGGCCCATGGCACGCACGGTGGGCCGGCTCATCGCTTGCCCAGCAGGCCTTCGGGCCTGAACAGCAGCACGACGATCATCACCATGAAGGCGATGACGTCCTTGTACGCCGACGAAATGAACCCGGCCGCCAGCGACTCGCTCACACCGAGCACGAGACCGCCGACGATGGCGCCCGGGATCGAACCCAGTCCACCCAGGATCAACACCGCAAAGCCCTTCACCGCCAGGCCCTCGCCCACGCCGGGCGCGATGGCCAGCAAGGCACCCACCAAGGCGCCCGCCGCAGCGCCGAGCGCCGACGACACCGAGAAGACGATGGCCGAGACCCGGTTGACGTTGACGCCCATCAGCACCGCCGCCGGGCGGTTCTGCGCCACGGCGCGGATCGACTTGCCGGTCTTGGTGCGGCTGATCAGCAGCGCCACCACGCCGATCAGCGTGCAGGCCGTCAGGATCACCAGCAGGCGCAGTTCGGCCACCGCCACGCCGCCGACATTGAAGACGCCGCGGTAAGGCGTCTGGATCACCACCTGGTCGGCGCCGAAGGTGAGCAGGTTGATGCCTTCGACCATCATCGTCAGGCCCAGCGCGATGATGAAGGCATTGATATGCGGCGCGTCGCGCACCGGCCGGTAGGCCAGCCGCTCGATGAGCAGCCCGATCACCGCCCCACGAGCATCGCCAGCGCCATCGCCGGGAAGAAGCCGATGGCCAGCCGCTCGCCGAACAGGTAGGTGAGGTAGCCGCCCGACATGGCCACCGAACCGTGGGCGAAGTGCGCAATGCCCAGGATGCCGAAGACCACGGTCAGGCCCAGCGCGATGACGGTGTACACCGACCCGATCGCCAGGCCGTTCAGCATCTGCTGCAGGATCTCGATGATCATGAGCGCGCCCGTGGTCGATTCAGCGCGATGTTCCGGCCGCCCGCATTACTTGCGCAGGCCGCGCAGGAACTCCGAGTACAGCGCCGGGTCGGAAGGCAGGTCCGACACGTAGACCCACTTGCCCTTCTGCCACTGGAAGGCGCCGTTCGAGGTATAGGCCTGGCCGTTGACGTCGAACATGGTGCCGCCCACCGGCAGATATTTCATCACCGCTTCCTTGGGTACCGTCACCTTGCGCACCTCGGCCGTCACCTTCTTCGGGTCTTCGGCCGAGCCGGCGCGCTCGACCGCCTGCTTCAGCACGTAGACCTGGTCGTAGGCATAGGGGGAACTCGGCGACGGCGGCGTGCCGAAGCGCTTGGTGTAGTTGGCGACATAGGTCTTGGCGTTGTCGGCCAGTGCCTCGACGGTCAACTCGGTGGGGCGCAGGTCCCACACGCCTTCCATCTGCTCGCTGGTGGCCACGCGCAGGAACTGCTCTTCGCTGCCGCTGGTGAAGCCGTAGCGCGGGATCTTCATGCCCAGCTCGGTGGCCTGGCGATAGACGAAGGCCGAGGGCTCGACGTAGCCCAGCACCAGCAGCGCATCGGGGTTGAGCGCACGCACCTTGGTGAGTTGCGGCGTCATGTCGCGGTCCTTCAGGCCGAAGGTCTCCTTGGCCACGATCTTGCCGCCTGCCTTGGCGAACTCGCGCTCGAAGGCTTCGAGGTACTGGGTGTAGAAGCCGACGTCCAGCGAGCCGATCACCGCGACGTTCTTGGCGCCGCGCTTGCCAACAAACGTACCTGCGGCGGCGCCGGTGAAGTCGGCCGGCGGCCGCGTGCGGAACAGGTTCGGAATCCCCTTGGCGGTGATGGCGCGCTCGGCCGCGTTGCCCACCAGCATGAGCGCGTTCTCGCGTTCGATGAAGGACGCCACCGCACTGGTCGGGCCCGAGCAGCAGAAACCCAGCAGGTATTTGACGCCGTCGCGGTCGATCAGCTTGCGAACGCTGTTGGTCGCCTCGGTCGGGTTGGCCTTGTCGTCATTGGCGATGACGCGCAGCTTGTAGACGTCCCCTCCCGCCTTGATGCCGCCGGCGGCATTGATCTCGTCGGCCGCCATCTGCACCGAATTGGCCTGCGGCAGGCCGTACACGGCGCCCGGGCCGGTGAGCGAGTCGTTGACCCCGATCAGCAGTTCCTTGTCGGCCGCTGCGGCGCCCAGGCAGGCCAGTGCGGCGCCGGCCGCGGCGATGGATCTTGCGAGCTTGTTCATGTCTTCGTCTCCATGTTGTAAGGGTTCAAAACCACGCTGGCTACAGGCGTCGTTCGTGCGGTCAATAGCCCAGATAGGCCTTGCTGACCTCGGGGTGTGCCTGCAACTCCGCTCCCGTGCCCTGGAGCACGATCTCTCCCGCTTCGTAGACATAGGCGCGGTCGGCCAGCCGCAAGGCCATCGAAGCGTTCTGTTCCACCAGCAGCACGGTCACGCCCATGGCCTTGATGCGGGCCAGGGTCTGCTCGACTTCGGCGACGATCTTCGGCGCCAGGCCCAGCGAGGGCTCGTCGAAGATGCACAGCTTGGGCTTGGACATCAGCGCGCGCGCGATGGCCAGCATCTCCTGCTCGCCGCCCGACAGCGTGCCTGCGCTCTGGCGCGAGCGCGAGCGCAGCACCGGGAAGAGGTCCATCATGGCCTCGATGTCGGCGGCCTGGCCACGGTCGCGCCGGACATGCGCGCCCATTTCCAGGTTTTCGCGCACCGACATGTCGGGGAACACCTGGCGGCCTTCGGGGCACATCGTGAGCCCCAGGCGCACGATGGCATGGCCCGGCAGGCCGTCGATGCGCCGGTCTTCGAACTCGATGCGGCCGCCGCGCACGCCGACGAGGCCGCAGATGCACTTCAGCGTGGTGCTCTTGCCGGCCCCGTTGGCGCCCACCAGGGCCACGCATTCGCCCGCACCGACGTCGAAATTCACGCCATGCAGCACATCGGCCTTGCCGTAACCCGCGTGCAGGTCGCGCACCTTCAGCATGTCGTGCCCCCGCCGTTCCCGGCCCCCCCCCCCCCCCCGGGCGCCGGGACCCCCCAGGAAGGTGGGGTTTCACGTCAGTGCGCTCCACCGAGGTAGGCGTCGATCACGACGGGGTTGCGCTGGATGTCGGCCGGGGTGCCCTCGGCGATCTTCTGGCCGAAATTGAGCACCACGATGCGCGAGCAGACCTCCATGATCAGCCCCATGTGGTGCTCGATCACCAGCACGGCGGTGCCGCGCCCGCGGATGCGCTGGATCAGTGCAGCCAAGTCCTTGCGCTCCTTGGCCACCATGCCGGCTGCCGGCTCGTCGAGCAGCAACAAGCGGGGTTCGGTGGCCAACGCCGTGGCGATCATCAACAGCCGCTGTTGCGCCGACGAAATGGCCGAGGCCGCTTCGCCGGCCACGGCCGCGAGTCCGACGAACGCCAGGATCTCCTCGACCTTGGCATGCTGGGCGTGCTCCTCGCGGCGCGCCGAAGCCAGGCGAAAGACCGAGCCCGAGGCACTGGACCGGTAGCGCACGTGGCAGGCGGTCAGCACCTGCTCGCGCACGCTGAATTCGGGGAAGACGCTGGTGGTCTGGAAGGTGCGCGCCAGGCCGAGCGGGACACGTTCACTCACCGTGAGCCGGGAGACGCTGGTGCCGGCAAAGCGGATGTCGCCGTTCGATGGCGGGAGCGTGCCCGAGATGAGGTTGACCGAGGTGGACTTGCCCGAGCCGTTGGGACCGATGAGCCCGACGATCTCGCCCGAGCCCATGGAGAACGACAGATCCTTCACGGCCTGCACCCCGCCGAAATGCTTGCCCAGTCCGCTCAGCGCGAGCAAGGGTTCAGCCATGGAGCCCTCGTTCAGCGGGGCGGTCTGTGGTGATCTGCACGGTGCCCTCTTCTCCAGACCGTTGGCAGCGACGCCCGTCGCCACTTCTTGAACAATAATAGACCGGTCGTCTAGAAAAACGGCAAGGAAAACCCGAACAACCGAACCTCAGATCCGTCAGCGCCGGGAAACGCGAGGCGCCGCGGGCGACAGCATGGCGAAGAACATGCTCGCAAACTGGTCCAGGGGTTCAGCGTTGCGCGTCAGCTTGGCACGCAGCACCGCGCCTTCCCAGCCGATCCAGAAGAAGCGCGAAATGGCGCCGGCGTCGCTTCCCGGTGCGAGCTCGCCCGCTTCCACGGCCTGCTCCAGGCACCCTTCCACGCGCCGCTCCCATGAAAGAAGAACGGCCTCCAGCTGCTCGCGAAACGCGTCATCCAGGCTGGCCAGTTCCTGCCCCAGGTTGCCGATCAGGCAGCCCCGCCGAAAGCCGTACTTCAACATGCCCCGCTTGGCGTCCTCGACGAACGCGCGCAAGCGCGACAGCGGCGACGTTGCCTCGTCGTCGAAGATCCGGGACATCTTGCGCGCGTAGTAGTCGACGTAGTTCTGGATCACCGCTTCGCCGAACTCGTGCTTGTTGGCGAAGAAGTGATAGAAGGAACCCTTGGGCACGCCCACGCGCTTGAGCACTTCGTCGATGCCGGTGACCTGGAAGCCACGTTCGGTCAGGAGTTCGGTCCCGCACCAGACCAGCGCCCGTTTGGTCTCGCCGCGGCCCAGGGCGCGCTCGCTGCGGCTGCGCACGCGGATACCCGACTCTTCAGCAGCGGCCGATTTCTCGGGTGCACGGACATGCGACTTTGCGCCAGCGGATCGACCGAGTCCTCGTCTCATGGATTCGAGACTAGACCGGTCGCTTCCGGAAGTCAATGGCGCGGGTCGACTTGAAGAACGCAAGCCCGGCTCGAGTGCATCCACCTGGACCAGCGCTTCAGCGGCCACGCGCCGTCAGTCATCGACCACGTCTCCAACCTGCAGCCGCCTGGTCCCACCGGGCGAGCGACCGATCACCCGTCTGCGAACCCGATCGCGCCTGCGCTTTGCGCGCGCGCAAGACACCCTCATGCTGCAGGTGTAGGCTTCGAACTTGCCTGCAGGATGCGCGTCTTCGCTGGCGGGGTCTGACCGAACGGTCGTGCCGCTGCCGCCGTCTTCGCTGCAGTCACCGCCGTTGGAGTTCGATCATCACCATGCAGGGCCGCGCACAGGCGGCAGGGCGGCGCGCCCGATAACGGAGGGCACCATGTCAACCAGGCTCGACTACTCCCGACTCACGCTGATGGACGCCCTCGATCTGGCGACGCTGATCGAGGTCGAGGCGGCCAGGCGGTACGCGCAGTTCGCCGAACAGCTCGGCAGCCGCAGCGACGACGATGCCGCCTCGGTCTTCCAGTCGATGGCCGTCAACGAGAACAAGCACGGCGAGCAGATTGCCGAACGCCGGCTGGCGCTGTTCGGCGACCGGCGTCCGAACGTCAGGCTCGACGACATCTTCGATGTCGAGGCGCCGGACGTCGGCGCGCCCGCGCAGAACATGTCGCCGCTCAGGGCGTACTGGGTGGCGTTGGCCGCCGAGAAGAAGGCCTTTGCGTTCTACGACCAGGCCCTGCGCCATGTGACGCAGCCGGAAGTCAAGGCGCTGTTCGAGGAGCTGCGGGAAGAAGAAGCCGAGCACGTGGAGATGGTCGAGGCGATGATCGCCAAGCTGCCGCCATCGGCCCGGCTCGACCTGGAAGACGAAGACGAGGACGCGGTGCCGAACTCGGAGGGGCGTTTCCACCCGCGCTCGTAGCCGGTCGCGCTGCCGCGTCCGCGCCAGCCTGGTGCAGCCGCTACGGTTTGGGCACTTCGTGCAGCGGC
This sequence comes from Candidatus Rubrivivax defluviihabitans, assembly GCA_016709385.1. Classification (GTDB taxonomy): domain Bacteria; phylum Pseudomonadota; class Gammaproteobacteria; order Burkholderiales; family Burkholderiaceae_C; genus Rubrivivax; species Rubrivivax defluviihabitans. The sequence goes on along the minus strand of JADJMW010000022.1, from coordinate 486,566 downwards.
GCGAACTCGGCCGTGCGCTTGCCCTGCCAGGCCGCGATGGCGGTGGCCATCTCGCCGATGTCGAAGATGGCGCTTTGCAGCAGCGTCATCTGCTGCAAGGACTCGGCCGTGCCGTGGTCGGCGGCGTACTGCAAGGCCAGCTTGCTGCCGGCCACCGCCAGCGGCGACTTCTCCGCGATACGCCCGGCCAGCGCCAGGGCGTGCGCCAGCAGCGCGCCGGCGTCGGGCAGCACGGCGTTGACCAGGCCCGCGGCCAGCGCACGTTCGGCGCCGATGCGGTCGCCGGTGTAGGCCATCTCGTGCGCCAGCCCGGCAGGCACGATCTTGGGCAGCCGCTGCAGCACGCCCAGGTCGGCGGCCATGCCGATGTGGATTTCCTGCACCGTGAAGAAGGCGTCGGCGCTGCAGACGCGGATGTCGCAGGCCGCTGCCAGGTCCAGCGCGCCGCCGATGCAGCCGCCCTGCACGGCGGCGATCACCGGGAAGCGCACTTCGGCCAGCACGTCGAAGCAGCGCATGAGTTGGCGCAGCGAATCCTGAAAGGCCAACCTGGCGCGTGCGCTGCCCGTGTCGAGCATGGCCAGGTTGGAAGCGAAGACCTCCAGCGCCATGCCGGCGCTGAAGTGCTTGCCGGTGGACGAGATCACCAGCGCCCGCGTGCGGCCGGCGGCGTTGAGGTCGGCCACGGCATCGCGCAGCGCCGGAAAGAAGGCCGGGTCCAGGGTATTGAGCCGCTCGGGGCGGCACAACTGCAGGTGACTGACGCCGGCAGCGGAAGTCTCGATCGTGAAGGGGGCTTGTTCCATGCCCGCCAGCATAGCCGTGGTTCAATCCCGCGATGGAATTCCTGACCACGGGCGACGGCTTGCGCCTGCACCTGCAGCGCTGGCCCGCCCCTGGCGCGGCGCATGGCACGGTGCAGATCGTGCATGGCCTGGGCGAACATATCGGCCGCTACGAGGCGCTGGCGGCGGTGCTGAACGCGGCGGGCTGGCACGTGGCCGGGCACGACCACCGCGGCCATGGCCGCAGCGAAGGCGCGCGCGGCAGCATCAAAGGGCGGCAAAGCCTGCTCGCCGACCTGGCCGCGGTGAGCGACCATGTGCGCCAGGGCGGGCGCTTGGTGATGCTGGGGCATAGCCTGGGCGGCCTGATCGCGGCGCGCTTCGTGGCCGAGGGCCTGCGCAACCCGGCTGCACGCTGGTTTCGCGACGTCGACGGCCTGGTGTTGTCGTCGCCCGCGCTGGACCCCGGCCTGGTCGCCGCGCAGAAGCTCTTGTTGGCGCTGGCCGCGCGGCTGGCGCCCGATCTGCGCTTGTCCAACGGCCTCGAGCCCGCGTGGATCAGCCGCGACCCCGAGGTGGTGCGCCGCTACGAGCAGGACCCGCTGGTGCACGACCGCGTGACGGCGCGGCTGGTGCGCTTCATCGTCGAGTCCGGCCAGACGGTGCGTTCTTGCGCGACGCGCTGGCGCGTGCCCACGCTGCTGCTGTGGGCCGGCGCCGACCGCTGCGTGGCCCCGGCCGGCAGCGCCGCCTTCGCCGCCGCCGCGCCGCCCGGCGTGGTCACGGCGCAGGCCTTCCCGAAGCTTTACCATGAGATCTTCAACGAGCCCGAGCGCGAACAGGTGCTCGGCCACCTGAGCCGCTGGCTGGCGCGTTTCGAGTCGCCGCCCGATAACCCGGAGTCCCTGCCATGAACGCCCCCGTGCGCCCCGCCGAAGCCGCGGCACTGTCTGCCCATGTCGACGAGGCCTGGGACCGGCGCATCGTGCCCGCGCTCACCGACTACATCGCCGTTCCCGCCAAGAGCCCGATGTTCGACGCCGACTGGGCCGAGCACGGCCTCATCGACCGCGTCGTGCGCGACGCCGCGGCCTGGGTCGAGGGGCGCAAGGTGGCGGGCCTGAAGCTGGAAGTGGTGCGCATGGACGGCCGTACGCCACTGATCTTCTTCGAGATTCCGGCCACGGCGGCCGCGTCCAGCGACACCGTGCTGCTCTACGGCCACCTGGACAAGCAGCCCGAATTCAACGGCTGGCGCAAGGACCTGGGGCCGTGGACGCCCAAATACGAGAACGGCCTGCTCTACGGCCGCGGCGGCGCCGATGACGGTTATGCGGTCTACGCCGCCATCACCGCCATCGAGGCGCTCGACGCGCAGGGCATCCCACGGCCGCGCTGCGTGGGGGTCATCGAGGCCAGCGAGGAAAGCGGCAGCCCCGACCTGCCGGCGTATCTCGATGCGTTAAGGCCTCGGCTGGGCCACGTCGGCCTGGTGGTGTGCCTGGACAGCGGCGCCGGCAACTACGACCAGCTCTGGCTCACCAGCAGCCTGCGCGGCATGGTCAGCGGCGTGCTCAAGGTGGAGATCCTCACCGAAGGCGTGCATTCGGGCGACGCCAGCGGGCTGGTGCCGTCGAGCTTCCGCATCCTGCGCCAGGTGCTGGACCGGCTGGAAGACAGCCGCACCGGCCACCTGCTGCCCGAGAGCTTTCACTGCGAGATTCCGGCGGCGCGCGCCGCGCAGGCGCGGGCCACGGCGGCGATCCTGGGCGACGAGGTCTGGAAGCGCTTCCCCTGGGCCTGCGGCGCCGATGGTGGACTGGCCCTGCCCACCACCACCGACCCGGTGGAGGCGCTGCTCAACCGCACCTGGCGGCCCACGCTCAGTGTCACCGGTGTCGAGGGCTTCCCCGACATGGCCAGCGCCGGCAACGTGCTGCGGCCTTACACGGCCTTCAAGCTCAGCCTGCGCCTGCCACCGCTGGTGGACGGCCATGAGGCGAGCCTGAAGCTGAAGACGCTGCTGGAGGACAACGCGCCCTACAACGCCAAGGTCACGTTCCACCCCGACGGCCGCGCCGGTGCCTTGGGTGCCACGGGCTGGAATGCACCCGAGCTGACGCCGTGGCTGGAACGAGCGCTCAACGAGGCGTCGAATACGCTCTTCGGCGCACCGCTGGGCTATATCGGCCAGGGCGGCACGATCCCGCTCATGAGCATGCTGGCCCAGGGCTTCCCGCAGGCGCAGATGATGGTCTGCGGCGTGCTGGGGCCCAAGAGCAACGCCCACGGGCCGAACGAATTCCTGCACGTGCCCTATGGCAAGAAGCTCACCGCCGCCGTGGCGCAGGTGATCGCCGCCTGCCCGGCCTGAGCGACACCCTCAGTCGGCGGCACCCACCCCGGCTGCTGCCCGCCGCGCCTTCCAGGCGCCGAACAGCACCAGCACCCCCGGCACGCCTATCATCAGCCAGATGATCGTGCTCAGATTCGCCTTGACCCAGGGCACGTTGCCGAACAGGTAGCCGGCCAGTGTCAGGCTGCACACCCACAGCGTGCCGCCGCTGACGTCGTAGAAGGTGAACTTGCTGCGCGTCATCTGCGCCACGCCGGCCACGAAGGGCGCGAAGGTGCGCAGGAACGGCATGAAGCGCGCCAGCACGATGGTCACGCCGCCGTAACGTTCGTAGAAGGCGTGCATGCGGTCGAAGGCGTCGCGGTTGAACCACCGCGACTTCGGCCAGGCGAAGACGCGCGGCCCGATGTGGCGGCCGATGGCGTAATTGGTCTGGTTGCCCAGGATGGCCGCCGCGGTCAGCAGCGCCATCGCCAGCGGCAGGCTCATCAGCCCCAGCCCGCACAACGCGCCCACCACGAAGAGCAGCGAATCGCCGGGCAGGAAGGGCATCACCACCAGCCCGGTCTCGACGAAGATGATGAGGAACAGCAGCGCATAGACCCAGCCGCCATAGGCCGTCACGAAGTCCGACAGATGTCGGTCGACGTGCAGGACGAAGTCGACGAGGAAGGCGGCGTATTCCATGGCGGGAGGGCGCGGCGTTCAGCTTCGCACCGGTGGCGGTTCGGCGTCGGTATCGGGCTCGGTGCGTTCCTCGGCCCGCATCTCGTCCAGCGGGCCTGCCTCCTGCGGCAAGTCCTCGGCCGGCGCGTCTTCCAGCGCCGCATCGGGCACGTCCTCGGTGAGAAAGCCGCCGCTCTGGTGCGCCCAAAGCTTGGCGTAGTGGCCGCCCAGGGTGATCAATTCGGCGTGCGAACCCTGCTCGACGATGCGTCCCTGCTCCAGCACGATGAGCCGGTCCATGCGCGCGATCGTGCTGAGGCGATGCGCGATGGCGATCACCGTCTTGCCTTCCATCAGGCCGAGCAGCTGGTCCTGGATGGCGACTTCGACCTCGCTGTCCAGCGCCGAGGTGGCTTCGTCCAGCACCAGGATCGGCGCGTCCTTCAGGATCACGCGTGCGATGGCGATGCGCTGGCGCTGGCCGCCGGAAAGCTTCACGCCGCGTTCGCCCACGTGGGCTTCGTAGCCGGTGCGGCCCTTCCAGTCCTGCAGGCCCAGGATGAATTCGTGCGCCTGCGCCTTCTTCGCCGCGGCCACGATCTGCGCCATCGTCGCCCCCGGCCGGCCGTAACCGATATTGGCGGCGATGGAGCGGTGCAGCAGCGAGGTGTCCTGGGTGACCATGCCGATGGCCGCGCGCAGGCTCTCCTGCGTCACTTCGCGCACATCGACGCCGTCGATGCGCAGGCTGCCCTGCTCCAGGTCGTGGAAGCGCAGCAGCAGGTTGACCAGCGTGCTCTTGCCCGCACCCGAGCGGCCGACCACGCCCACGCGTTCGCCGGGCCGGATGACGAGATTCAGGTCGTCGAGCACCTTCTTGCCGTCGTCTCGGCCGTAGGTGAAGGTCAGCTGCTCGATGCGGATCTCGCCACGCGGCACTTCCAGTTCGCGCGCCTGCGGCCGGTCTTCCATGGCGTGCGGCACGGCAATGGTCTCCATGCCTTCCTGCACGACGCCGATATTCTCGAAGATGCCGGTCACCTCCCAGCTCACCCAGCCGGCCACGTTGGCGATCGTCCAGGCCAGCGGCAGCGCGGTGGCCACCGTGCCGGCGTCGACGACGCCCTGGCTCCACAAGGTGATGCCGATGGCCGCCGTGCTCACCAGCAGCAGCGCATTCAGCGCCGACAGCGTGGTCATGAAGGTGGTGATGAGCCGCATGTGGCGCGCGATGGCGCCGGTGTGATCGTCGATGACCTCGCGCACGTAGGCGTCTTCGTCGCGCGCGCGGGCGAAGAGCTTCACCGTGAGGATGTTGGTGTAGCTGTCCACCACGCGGCCCATGACCATGCTGCGCAATTCGCTGCTGGCCTTGGCCAGGTCGCGCATCTTCGGCACGAAGCGGCGCAGGAAGACCACGTAGCCGACGAACCACAGCGCGGTGGGGATCGCCAGCCGCCAGTCCGACAAGCTCATCAGCACCAGCGCCGAGATGCCGTAGACCACGATATACCAGACAGCGCGGATGCTGGAGACCACGCATTCGCGCACCGCATTGCTCGTCTGCATCACGCGGTTGGCGATACGGCCGGCGAAGTCGTTCTGGAAGAAAGGCCAGCTCTGCCGCACCACGTGCCAGTGGCTCTGCCAGCGGATGAGGCTGGTGACGCCGGGGACCACGGCGTTGTTGCGCACCAGGCTGTCCAGCAGCAGCGCCCCGGGGCGACCGACCAGCACCAGCAGCGCCATGCCCAGCAGCATCGGCGTCTGCTCGGCCAGCGCCGCGACGCGGTCGGGGCTTTCCATCAGCCGCACCAGGCGGCCGATGAAGAGCGGGATCAGCGTATCGATCAGCGCCACCAGCAAGCCGGTGGCGAACATCATGCCGAACAGGCCGCGCGCCTGGCGCACGTAATGCCAGTAGAACGCCAGCAGGCCCTGCGGCGGCGCGGTGCCGGGCAGGGCCGTGGGGCGGATGCGGCTTTCGAAGAAGGCGAACATCAAAAGCGAAGCCTCCCGGTGCCTGCCGCGGGCGCCGGGCGGTGAATTGATTGGAGCCGCGCATTGTCGCCGCAAGCGCGTTGGCGCGCTGCCGCCTGTGCCTGCGCGGCGCGCTACGGCGCGTCAGAAGGTATAGCCGGCCCGCACCGCCGCACCCGACAGCGGCTCCAGCAGCCGCACCAGCGGCTTCAGCGGGGTGTAGCGCAGCGCCACGCGCTGGGCATAGGCGAAGAAGCGCGGCAGATCCTGGGCGTAGCGCGGCTTGCCGTCGCGGTGTTTCAGTCGGCAGAAGATGCCCAGCACCTTGAGGTGGCGCTGCAGTCCCATCCATTCCAGCGCACGCCAGAATTCGCCGAAGTCGGCATCCACCGGGAGGCCGGCCCGCCGTGCCTGCTGCCACCAGCGCACGGCCCAGTCGAGTTCCTGTTCCTCTTCCCAGGACAGGAAGGCGTCGCGCAGCAGCGAGGCCAGGTCGTAGGTCACCGGCCCGGCCACCGCGTCCTGGAAGTCCAGGATGCCGGGCGACGCCGCACCCGCCGAGGCCGGCATCAGGTTGCGCGGCATCCAGTCGGCGTGCACGGCCACCACCGGCTGCGCCAGCGCGCTGGCGGTGAGCAACTGGCACAGGCGCCGCCAAGTGCCCTGCTCTTCGGCCGACCAGGTGATGCCGAATTCGCGCTCCACGCACCACTGAGGAAATAGCGCGAGTTCGCGCACCAGCAGTGCTTCGTCGTAGCGCGGCAGCGCGGCGGCCGGCACGCCCTGCTGCCAGTGCACCAGCGCCGACAGCGCCTCGCGCATCAGGCGGTCGGCCTGGGCCGGCGCGGCGTCGCGCAGCGCGTCGAGGTACAGCGCGTCGCCCAGGTCGGTGAGCAGCAGGAAGCCGCGTTCGGCATCGGCTTCCAGCACGCGCGGCACGTGCAGACCGGCCGCCGCTGCCAGGTCGGCCACGTGCATGAAGGGCCGCACGTCTTCCAGCGGCGGCGGCGCGTCCATCACGATCAGGCTGCCACCGGCGGCCGTGGCCGCGCCGACGCGCAGGTAGCGGCGAAAACTCGCGTCGGCCGAGGCGGGCACCAGGCTGGACAGGTTCAGCCCATGTCGCGGTGCGACGCCGGCGATCCAGCCTTCGAAGGCCGCCTGGCGTTCAGCGTGGGCCCAGACGATCTTCTCGACGGCAGCGGTCATGGATAATTCATTCTACAAACCCGGCCGTGGCCCCCTCCCCGAGGCGTCGTCTCCCGCATGAGAATCACAGCGCTGGCCCTGGCCGCGAGCCTGCTGGCCAGCGGTGGCACGGCGAGCGGCTCCGCAGCGGCACCCGAAACCGGGCCGCGCGTCGTGGACATGGCAGCCCTCGAGCCCAGCCCCATGCTGCGGCCCCTGCCGCGGGGAGAAGCGGCGCGGCAGCTGCCGATGGTGCTGCAGGCCGACCGCATCCGCAGCCAGCCGGACCTGGGAACCGTGGCCGAAGGCCATGTCGAGTTTCGCCGCGGCGGACTGGTGCTCAGCGCCGACCGCGTGGCCTACGACATGGCGCAGGACCTGGCCAGCGCGCGCGGCCACGTGCGCGTGGAGCAGGACGGCGCCGTCTATACCGGGCCCGAACTCGAACTGCGCGTGCAACGCCGGGAAGGCTTCTTCCTGGAGCCGATGTTCGAATTCAGCGCGCTCGGTGCGGGTGGCCGCGCCGATCGCGTCGACTTCATGGGCCCCGGGCGATCCAGTGCCACCAACGCCTCGTACACCAGTTGCCCGCGCGACGGCCCCGAAGAGCCGGCCTGGGTGCTGCAGGCGCGCCGCATCGAGCTGGACGTGGACGCCAACGAGGGCGTCGCGGAAGGGGCCGTGCTGCGTTTCCTGGGTGCGCCCATCCTGGGCATGCCGGCGCTGAGCTTTCCGCTCACCGATGCGCGCAAGTCGGGATGGCTGCCGCCCTCGGTGAACGTGGACAACCGCAGCGGCGTCGAAGTGGCCGTGCCGTACTACTGGAATATCGCGCCGAACCGCGACGCCACGATCACGCCACGTGTCATGACCCGCCGCGGCCTGGGCCTGGACACCGAGTTCCGCTACCTGGAGCCGCGCTTCGAGGGCGGCATGCTGCTGCAATGGCTGCCCAACGACCAGGTGGCGGAACGCTCGCGCGAGGCCCTGCAGTGGCGGCACGAAGGGCTGCTGGGCGCCGGCGTGCGCTACGGCCTGGACCTGGCGCGGGTCTCCGACGACGACTGGTGGAAGGACTTTCCCGACGCCGGCCGTGGCGTCACCGCACGCCTGCTGCCGCTGCGACTGCAGGCCGAGCGGCCTTTCGGGTTGCCGGGCGGCACCGGCGAGGTCTACGCGCGGGCGCTGCGCTGGCAGGTGCTGCAGGCGGAGGATTCGTTCATCGATTCGCCCTACGAGCGCAGCCCGCAGGTCGGCGCGCGACTGGACGCAAAGGCCGGCGACTGGCACTATGCGCTGCAGGCCGAATTCAACCGCTTCACGCTGCCGCACGACCAGGAACAGAGCAGCGGGCGTACCGTGGGCGAGCGCCTGCACATGGTGGGGTCGCTGCGTCGACCGGTGCGCGAACCGGGCTGGTGGCTGGTGCCCGGGGTTTCGTTCAACGCGGCGAGCTATTTCAACAACGCCAGCCACACGCCCGGCGCCGCCCCGGCCGCGGAAGGCCGGCGGCTGATTCCGACCTTCAGCGTGGACGGCGGGCTGGAGTTCGAGCGCAACACGGCATTCTTCGGCCGCAGCGTGCACCAGACGCTGGAGCCGCGCTTGCTCTACGTGAAGACGCCGTACCGCCAGCAGGATCAGCTGCCCAACTACGACTCGGCCGCCAACGACTTCAATTTCGTTTCCATCTATTCCGAGAACGCCTTCTCGGGCGTCGACCGCGTGTCGGACTCGCACCAGATCACCGCTGGCATGACGACGCGTGTGGTGGACGACGCCAGCGGCGCCGAGGCGCTGCGCCTGGTGCTGGTGCAGCGCTACCTGCTCAGCCCGCAGCTCGTGGCACCACAGGCCGACGGCAGCCCCGACGGCGAACCCCTGACGCAGAAATTCTCCGACGCGCTGCTGGTCGGCTCCACCAGCATGATCCCGGGCTGGGTGCTGGAGGCGGCGGTGCAATACAGCCCCGAGGTCCAGCGCTCGGTGCGGTCGGTGGCCAGCGCGCGCTGGTCGCCGGGCCCGTTTCGCACCGTGGGCGCGACCTACCGGCTGACGCGCGGCCTGAGCGAGCAGCTCGAAGTGGGCTGGCAGTGGCCGGTGTACCGCAGCAGCGCCCCGACCGGCAGCAGCGGCTGCAACGGCGCGCTGTATACGGTGGGCCACGTGAACTACAGCCTGAAGGACCGCCGCGCCACCGATTCGGTGCTGGGCCTGGAATACGACGCCGGCTGCTGGATCGGCCGTGTGGTCGCCAAGCAGCAGTCCATCAGCTCCAGCGAGACGTCGACGCAGTTGATGCTGCAACTGGAGCTGGTCGGCCTGTCGCGCCTCGGCTCCAATCCACTCAAGGTCTTGAAGGAGAATATCCCGGGTTACCGCCTGCTTCGCGACGATGCTTTCGCCGCAGCCCCCCCCTGAAGACCGGCTGCCTGTTCCCGATGACCGAACCCTTCCCACGCCGGCTCCGCCGCAAGTCCCGTGCACTGGCGCTGCCATTGGCCGTGCTGTCCGTCGCCGCCATGCTGCACGCGCCGGCCGCGGCGCAGCAACGCTTCGACGCGCGCGGCGGTGACTACATCGCAGCCGTCGTCAACCAGGAACTCGTCACCGCGGGTGAAGTGCAGCGGCGCGTCGAGGGGGCCCTGGCCGAAGCCCGGCGCCGTGGCGCACGCCTGCCGCCGGAAGCCGAGCTGCGGCGCCAGGTGCTCGACGCGCTGATCGACGAGCGCGTGATCATCACCAACGCACGGGAAAGCGGGCTGCGCGTGGAGGAAGCCGAGATCGACCGCGCCGTGCAGAACATCGCGGCGCAGAACCAGATCAGCATGGAGGTATTGCGCCAGCGCCTGGCCGCCGAGGGCATGGACTACGCACGCTTTCGCGCCACCCTGCGCGACCAGATCATGATCGAGCGCATGCGCGAGCGCGAGGTCTACCGCCGCATCCAGATCAGCGACGAAGAGGTCGACAAGATCCTGGACGAGGAGCGCGCCCGCATCAACGCCGCCGCCGAAACCAACCTGGCGCAGATTCTCGTCACCGTGCCCGAACGCGCCGACGAGGCCACGGTGGCCGCCCGGCGCGAGCGCGTGATGGCCGCGTTGGCGCGCGTGCGAGGCGGCGAAGCCTTCGACGCCGTGGCGAGAGAGGTCTCGGAGGACGGTAACCGTGCCCGGGGGGGCGAGATCGGGCTGCTGCCGGCCGCGCGACTGCCCGACGTCTTCATCGAGGCCACGCGTTTGCTCCGGCCGGGCGAGGTGACCGCCCAGCCGCTGCGCTCGGGGGCCGGCTTCCACATCCTGAAGGTGGTCGAACGCAAGGAAATACCCCTGGGCGAGGCGACCGAGACACGCGCCCGCCATGTGCTGCTGCGCACGTCGCCGCAGCTCAGCGCCGAAGTGGCGTCGCGGCGCCTGGCCGACTACCGGCGCCAGATCGAAACCGGTGCGCGCAGCTTCGAGGATATCGCGCGGCAATACAGCGAAGACGGTTCCGCGGCGTCGGGCGGCGAACTCGGCTGGGCCGGGCCGGGCGTCATGGTGCCCGAGTTCGAGGCGGCCATGAACGCGCTGCCGGTCGGGGGGCTCTCGGCGCCGGTGGTATCGCGTTTCGGCGTACACCTGATCCAGGTGCTGGAACGGCGCAAGGTGGTGCTGGACGTCAAGCAGTTGCGCGAGCAGGCGCGCAATGCGCTGCGCGAACAGCGCTTCGAGCAGGTCTACCTGGACTGGACCAAGGAATTGCGCTCGCGGGCCTACATCGAATTCCGCGAGCCGCCGCAGTGACGGCCGCCGCACGGTGAAACACACCGCGCGCAAGCGCTTCGGGCAGCATTTCCTGGCCGACGCGGGCGTCATCGAGAGCATCCTCGACGCCGTCGACCCTCGGCCAGGCCAGGCGCTGGTGGAGATCGGCCCCGGACTGGGTGCGCTGACGCAGCCGCTGCGCCGGCGCTGCGGCGCGCTCACGGTGATCGAACTCGACCGCGACCTCGCGGCGCGGCTGCGGCGCGAGCCGGGGCTCACGGTGGTCGAGGCCGACGTGCTCGAGGTCGATTTCGCGGCGCTGGCCGCGGCGGCGGGGCAGAAACTGCGCGTCGTCGGCAACCTGCCGTACAACATTTCAACGCCGATCCTGTTTCACCTGCTGGGCGCCGCCGACCGCGTGGTCGACCAGCACTTCATGCTGCAGAAGGAAGTGGTGGACCGCATGGCGGCCGCCCCGGGCAGCAAGGACTACGGCCGGCTGACGGTGATGCTGCAGTGGCGCTACCGCATCGAACCGGTGCTGGAGGTGCCGCCCGAGGCCTTCGAGCCGCCGCCGCGCGTGCACTCGGCGGTGGTGCGCATGGAGCCGCTGCCGCCGCCCGAGGGCCTGGACGCCGCACGCCTGGGCGCATTGGTGACGGTGGCTTTCTCGCAGCGCCGGAAGTTGCTGCGCCACACGCTGGGCCGCTGGATGGAAGCCGAGGGTGTCACGCTGCCGTTCGACCTGCAACGCCGCGCCGAGGAGGTGCCGGTGGCCGAATACCTGGCGCTGGCGCGCGCCGCCCCCGGCTGAAATGGGAAAGGGCTCCCGCTTGGGGAGCCCTTTCGGTTGCGCAGCCGGCGTTCAGCGGGCTTGCAGCGGGGTCACGCGGCGTTCAGCCACGCCGCGGTATCGAAAGCGCTGCTCATCAGCGGCATGTTCATGCCGAAGTTGGGGTTGGTGCCGTTCTTGGGCACCACCTTCACTGCCTTGACTGCGCTTGCCTGGGCCACTTCCGTCGCCCGCTCCCATGACCCGAATTCCAGGGAGCGGGCTACTGAAAAGAATAGAAACATCGGAACGGTATTCGCCGCTCCCCCCAGAATTCGGCGGCGTCGCGGAAGACCTCCAGCAACTGCTCGCGGGCTTCGCGATCGAAGCGCGGGTTGTCTGGAATCTGCTCGAGCACGACCACGAAGCCGGGCTGCGCGCCGGCCTTGTGCACCAGGTCGGTCATGCAGTCGTACAGAGCATCGAGGTTCTTGCCGAAGTGCGCCGGGAAGGTGAACGCCTGCGCGATGGCCTCCAGCACCTCTTGCTTGGTCTGCGTGCCGGACAGGTTGGCGTAGAGGAAATGGTGGCCGCTGGCGCCGGCCGCCTGCAACAGGTCGTCAACCCGGTATGCCCTGATCGCCTGCACGATATTGGGCCGGATGGTCTGCAACTCCATGGTCGACTTCCTCCTTGGGAAGCAATGTAAGAAACACTCGGCACTGGTCCTCACTGCGCGATGCGGCTGAAGCTCGCGTAGTGGTCACCCGTGTAATAACAAACGTCGGGGCGGTTCGGTGGACTGCCGCCGCAAACAATGCGCCGCGCACCACGGTCTGCCGCCCCCGGCGTCTTCACGGTGTATTCCCTGTAGTGGCCTCGCGCCCTGGGGGGCAGCAGGCGTTCGCGGTTGCCGAACACGGTGCCGTCCTTCTGGTACGGAAACGGGCCGCCGTTCAGGATGAGCTGATGGGTCTGCCGAGCTTCCGGTGGCAGCGAGGCCACGACCACCGGCGGTACGCCTGCCGGGGCCTCGGGAGTCCGGGCATGCACCACAGCACCGGTCGCCAAGCCCGAGGCCACCACCACGGCGACCCCCCACTTGCGCATTGCCCGTCGCAGCACACTGCCCGACGGGACCGGACCGGTCCAGAACACGGGATAACCCTGAAAATCGAATGCGAGATGCTACCGTAACCCCCCTGAAAACTCAAGCTGTTGCCCAAGAATGGGGCAGGAAGACGGATAAATGAGTGTGCACTCACATGTTTCCTATGGTCGTGATGGCTCGGGACAGGGGCCGATTCACACATTCGTAATAGGGTTTGCCCTCCGTTTTGTGCATTGCGTCAGCGGCGCGATCGTCCGCCTGGTCCTTCGGCAGGCGTGCGTCAAGCCGCAGGGGTTGCTTGCCGCGGCTCCAAGCGCGCCTGCGCGAGCTTGGACGGCAGGCAACGCTGGCGCGTCCTCGCGTCAGCTTGACGCACGTCCGGCCTCAGCCTTGCAGGCCGCGCCCTCGCGGAGCTCGGGCTCCTCGGCAGGCGCAGATCAGTCCGCAGGGACTGATCCGCGTCCCGCCTCGGCCTTGCAGGCCGCGCCCTCGCAGAGCTCGGGCTCCTCGGCAGGCATACGTCAGGCCGCAGGGCCTGACGTACGTCCAGCCTCAGCCTTGCAGGCCGCGCCCTCGCAGAGCTCGGGCCCGGAAGCTGGCGTTCAAGCCTGCGCAGGCAGGCTTGAACGTCCCGCTTCCGCCCGGCCGCAAGCATGCGGCCGGTCCTTCGGCAGGCGTGCGTCAAGCCGCAGGGCTTGACGCACGTCCGGCCTCAGCATCCGCGACGGTGAGGGCGGTCATGTTGACGATGCGCCGCACGGTGGCCGAGGCGGTGAGCACGTGCACCGGCTTGGCCGCACCCAGCAGCACCGGGCCGATGGCGATGCCGCCGCCGGCCGCCGCCTTGAGCAGGTTGTAGGAGATATTGGCGGCGTCGATATTGGGCAGCACCAGCAGATTGGCCTCGCCCTGCAGCGTGCAGCGCGGCATCAGCTTGTGGCGCGCGGCGGGGTCCAGCGCGATGTCGCCGTGCATCTCGCCGTCCACCTGCAGCCAGGGGGCCTGCTCGCGCAGCAGCGCCAGCGTGCGCCGCATCTTCAGCGCGCTGGCGTGGTCGCTGGTGCCGAAATTGGAGTGCGACAGCAGCGCCGCGCGCGGCTCGATGCCGAAACGCTGCATCTCCTCGGCCGCCATCGCGGTGATCTCGGCCAGTTCCTCGGCGCTGGGGTCGGCGTTGACGTGGGTGTCGACCAGGAAGACCTGGCGCCCGGGCAGCACCAAGCCGTTCATGCAGGCGTAGACCTGCACGTCCTGCCGCGTGCGCGGGCTGCCGCCCTGGCGCTTGCCGATGACCTGGTCGATGTAATGCAGGTGGTTGGTCGTGGTGCCCCAGGTGCCGCACAGCAGGCCGTCGACCTGGCCCTTGTGCAGCAGCATGGCGCCGATCAGCGTCAGCCGGCGCCGCATCTCGATCTTGGCCACCTGCACCGTGACGCCCTTGCGTTCGGTCATGCGGTGGTAGGTCATCCAGAAGTCGCGGTAGCGCTCGTCGTGCTCGACATTCACGACGTCGTAGTCGGCCCCCTCCCTCAGCCGCAGCCCGAAGGCCTGCGCGCGGGCCTGGATCACCGCCGGGCGGCCGATCAGCATCGGCCGCGCCAGGCCTTCGTCGACCACCACCTGCACGGCGCGCAGCACGCGCTCCTCCTCGCCCTCGGCGTAGGCCACGCGCTTGTGCTGGGCGCGCTTGGCGAGCATGAAGATCGGCTTCATCGTCGTGCCCGAGGCATAGACGAAGGTCTTGAGCTTCTCGCGGTAGGCCTCCAGGTCGGCGATCGGCCGCGTCGCCACGGCCGACTCGGCCGCGGCGCGCGCCACCGCCGGCGCGATCTTCTCCATCAGCCGGTGGTCGAACGGCTTGGGGATCAGGTATTCGGGCCCGAAGCTCAGGTTGGCACCTGCATAGGCCGCGGCAACCACGTCGCTCTGCTCGGCACGCGCGAGTTCGGCGATGGCGCGCACGGCGGCGATTTCCATCGCGTCGGTCACCGTGGTCGCGCCGCAGTCCAATGCGCCGCGGAAGATGTACGGAAAACACAGGACGTTGTTGACCTGGTTCGGGTAGTCGGTGCGGCCGGTGGCGATGATGGCGTCGGGGCGGGCCGCCTTGGCCAGTTCGGGCGCGATCTCGGGCGTGGGGTTGGCCAGCGCGAAGATGATCGGCTGGCGGGCCATCACGCTGACCATGGCCGGCTTGAGCACGCCGCCGGCGGAAAGGCCGAGGAAGATGTCGGCGCCTTCCAGCACTTCGGCCAGCGTGCGCAGGTGCGTGGGCTGGGCGTAGACCGCCTTGTCCTCGTCCATCAGCTCGGTGCGTCCGGCATGGACCACGCCGGCCAGGTCGGTGACCCAGATGTTCTCGCGCTTGACACCCAGCTTCACCAGCAACCCCAGGCAGGCCAGCGCCGCGGCGCCGGCGCCTGAGGTCACGAGCTTGACCTGGGCGACGGACTTGCCCACGACGGTGAGCGCATTCAGCAGTGCCGCGCCCACCACGATGGCGGTGCCGTGCTGGTCGTCGTGGAAGACCGGGATCTTCATGCGTTCGCGCAGCCGGCGTTCGACGTAGAAGCAGTCGGGTGCCTTGATGTCTTCCAGGTTGATGCCGCCGAAAGTGGGCTCCAGCGCGGCGATCACGTCCACGAGCTTGTCGAGGTCGGGTTCGTCGATCTCGAGGTCGAAGACGTCGATGCCTGCGAATTTCTTGAACAGCACCGCCTTGCCTTCCATCACCGGCTTGGCCGCCAGCGGGCCGATGTTGCCCAGGCCCAGCACCGCGGTGCCGTTGGTGACCACCGCCACCAGGTTGCCGCGTGCGGTGTAGCGAAAGGCATTCGCCGGGTCGGCGACGATTTCCTCGCAGGCCGCGGCCACGCCGGGCGAATAGGCCAGCGCCAGGTCGCGCTGGTTCGTCATCTGCTTCGTGGCCTGCACCGCCAGCTTGCCGGGGGTCGGAAACTCGTGGTATTCCAGCGCGGCGCGCTTCAATTCGGCGGCCTGCTGTACCTGGGTGTCGTTGGCGCTGTTCGGCATGGGTTTGTCTCTTTGTTCAAGGCCGTGCGGGTCGAGCCCCGGGCGCCGGAAACAGGCGAAACTCGGGGCTGTGCAGGCGGGGCTGAAAAGGTGCAGACGGATGGTATCGGGTGTGACGCATGGCCGGTGAATTCGAGCTCATCGCGCGCCACTTCACGCGGCCGGTGCGGCGTGCTGCTCTGGGTGTGGGCGACGACTGCGCGCTGCTGCAGCCGGGCGCCGGCATGCAGCTCGCAGTGTCGTGCGACATGCTGGTCGAGGGGCGCCACTTCCTTTCCACCGTGCCGCCCGGGCGGCTGGGCCACAAGGCGCTGGCGGTCAACTTGAGCGACCTGGCCGCCTGCGGCGCCGAGCCGCTGGCCTTCACGCTGGCGCTGGCGCTGCCGCGCGCGGACGACGAATTCCTGGCCGGCTTTGCGCAGGGCATGTTGGCGCTGGCGGACGCGCACGGCATCGAACTCGTCGGCGGCGATACCACCGCTGGACCGCTGAATATCTGCATCACCGTCTTCGGGCAGGTGCCGGCCGGCCAGGCCTTGCTGCGCAGCGGGGCACGGCCGGGCGACGATCTCTGGGTCAGCGGCGCGCTGGGCGACGCGCGGCTGGCGCTGGAGGTCTTTCGCGGTACCGCCTCATTGACCGGTGAAGGCTTCGAGACCGCGCGCCGCGGGATGGAACTGCCGCAGCCGCGCGTGGCGCTCGGCCTGGCGCTGCGTGGTGTGGCCAGCAGCGCCATCGACCTCAGCGACGGCCTCGTGGGCGATCTCGGCCACGTGCTGCAGCGCTCGGGCGTGGGCGCCGTGCTGCACGCCGACGCCCTGCCGCGCAGCACCGTGCTGGCCGCGCTGCCGCTGGCGCTGCAGCGGCAATGCGTGCTCGCCGGCGGCGACGACTATGAACTGCTCTTCACCGCCCCACCCGCGCGCCGCGACGCCGTGCTGGCGGCGGCCGGGCGGGCCGGCGTGGCGGTGACGCGCTGCGGCGAGATCGTGTCCGGCACGGGACTGCGGGTGCTGGACGCCGCCGGCCAGGTGCTGCCGGCATCCTGGCGCGGTTTCGACCACTTTGCATGATGGCCGCCGTGCGCGTCTCTGCGGGATTCATGCTGCGCCACCCGGCGCACTGGGTCGCGCTGGGCTTCGGCAGCGGCCTGTCGCGCTGGGCACCGGGCACCCTGGGCACGCTCTGGGGCTGGGTGTCGTTCGTGCTGCTCGACCGCTGGCTGGGCGATGTCGGCTGGGGCCTGCTCATCATGGCCGCGCTCGCCGGCGGCCTGTGGGCCTGTACGCTGACGGCGCGGCACCTGGGCATCGCCGACCCCGGCGCCATCGTCTGGGACGAGATCGTGGCCTTCTGGATCGTGCTGTGGCTGCTCACGCCGGCCAGCGCCTGGGACCAGTTGCTGGCCTTCGCGCTGTTCCGTTATTTCGACGCTGCCAAGCCCGGGCCGGTGGGCTGGGCCGACCGGCTGTGCAAGCTGCAGCCGGGCCAGGCCATCGGCTGGCGCCAGGGCTTTGGCATCCTGTTCGACGACCTCGTGGCCGCCGTGTGCACGCTGCTCGTCATCGCGCTGGCCGTGGCGCTGCCGCCGCTGCTGGGGCTGGATTGAAGACGGAGCCGGCACCATGGAACTGCAGGCCTTCGAACCCCAGGTGCTCGTATTGGCCGATGCGCTGCGCCGCCGCGGCTGGCGCATCGCCACCGCCGAAAGCTGCACCGGTGGCCTGATCGCCGCCGCATGCACGCAACTGGCCGGGTCCAGCGACTGGTTCGATCGCGGCTTCGTGACTTACAGCAATGCGGCCAAGATCGAACTGCTGGGCGTCGACGCCACCTTGATCGAAGCGCAGGGTGCCGTCAGCGAGGCCGTGGCACGGGCCATGGTGCAAGGTGCGTTGCGATGCGCACCGGTGGATCTGGCGTTGGCGGTGACCGGTATCGCCGGGCCAGGCGGCGCGGTGCCCGGCAAGCCGGTGGGCACGGTGTGGCTGGCCTGGGGCACGGTGGCCGACGTACGGACCGAGTTGCTGCAACTCGGCGGCGACCGCGATGCGGTGCGCGGCGCCAGCGTGCACGCGGCGCTGCAGCGCCTGACCGAGGCGGCCCGGCCATGAAGGTGCTGTTGTGCGGCGACATGGACGTGGCCGAGACTGCGCAATGGCACGACGCGCTCGCCGCGGCCCTGCCCGAGGCCCGCTGGCTCGACATGGCCGCGGCGCGCGCGCGGCCCGCCGAGGTGCAGGCCGCCGTGGTCGCCAACCCGCCGCCCGGCAGCCTGCAGGGCCTGCCGCATCTGCGCCTGATTCAGAGCCTGTGGGCCGGTGTCGACCGCCTGCTCGCCGATGCCACGCTGCCCGCCGGCGTGCCCATCGCGCGCATGGTGGACCCGGCCATGAGTGCAGCCATGGCCGAAACCGCGCTCTGGGCCGTGCTGTCGCTGCAGCGCGACTTCTTCGTCTATGCCCAACAGCAGCGGCAGGGTGTGTGGCTGCAGCATGCACAACGCCGCGCCGACGATCTTCGGGTGCTCGTGCTCGGCCAGGGCGCCATGGGCCGCGCGACGGTCGATCGGCTGGTGCCGCTGGGCTATCGCGTGATGGGCTGGCGCCGTGACGGCAGCGCCCTGGCGCCATTGCTGGCCCAGGCCGACATCGTGATCAACCTGCTGCCGCTCACGCCCGAGACCCGCGGCCTGCTCGACGCCCGCTTCTTCGCCGCGCTGCCGGCAGGGGCCGCCGTGGTGAACCTGGCCCGCGGCGCGCACGTGGTCGACGCCGACCTGCTGGCGGCACTGGACGTCGGGCACCTGCGCCACGCCGTGCTCGATGTCTTCCACACCGAGCCGCTGCCGGCCGGCCACCCTTACTGGACCCACCCGCGGGTGACGGTGCTGCCGCACGCCGCCGCGGCCACCGACCCGCGCAGCGCCGCCGTGGTGGCGGCGGTCAACCTGCGCGCCGCACGCGACGGCCGGCCCATCGCGCACCTCGTCGACCGCCAGCGGTCGTACTGAGCGCACCGTGCGCCCGGTCTTCAGGCGTGCAGCGCCAGGTGCGAGGACGGGCGCGGTGTCGAAGGCGCGCTGGACTGCAGGAACATCAACACCAGCCGCCGCAGGGCATCCCAGGGCTCGTGCGGCCATTCGGGGTGCCTCAGACCCTTGTTGATGCCGTCGCAGACGCTGGCGGCGAGCACCAGCTGGGCCAGTGCCGGCGTTTCCAGCCGCGGCAGTGCGCGTTCGAAGACCCTTTCCTTCGCACCCCACACCCGGGCTTCCTTCAACGCCAGCGGCAGGGGCTTGCCGTCGTCGAGTGCGGCGCGGGCACGGGCCAGCGCGCGCACATCGTCGGCCAGCAACCAGTGCACCATCACGGCGGCAACGCCTTCGGCGCGCAGACCTTCGAGCATGCGCAGCGCGCGCGCCACCTGGCCCGACCACACGGCTTCGGAAAGCTGGGTCACGTCGTAGCGCGCCACGTTCAACACCGCGGCTTCCACCTGTTCGAAGCTCAGCTCGCCCGCCGGGTGCAGCAGCGCCAGCTTCTGCAGCTCCTGGTGCGCAGCGAGCAGGTTGCCCTCTACGCGGTCGGCGAAGAAGGCCAGCGTGCGCTGCCCCGGCTCGCCGGCCTGCACGCGCTGGCCCTGGCGTGCCAGGCGCTGCGCCAGCCAGCCCGGCAGCGCCTTGCGCTCCAGTGTTTCCACGCGCACCGTCGTTCCCGCGGCGTCGAGCGCGCTGAACCAGGCCGCCTTCGCCTGCTGCCAGTCCAGCCGCGGCAGCTGCACCAGGGTCAGCACGTCCCGCGACAGCCGCTCGCACACCTCGACGCAATAGCGTTGCAGGGCCTCGCTGCCTTCCTTGCCGGGCTTGCCCGACGGGATGCGGATCTCGATCAGCTGCGCCGAGGCGAACAGGCTCATGGCCTGCGCCGCGCCGATCACGCCGCTCCAGTCGAAGTGGGTGCCGCTCACGGTGAAGACCTTGCGTTCGGCGAAGCCCGCCGCGCGCGCGGCGGCACGGATGGCGTCCCCCGCCTCCTGGGCCTGCAGCGGCTCGTCGCCGTGAATCGTATACAGCGCCTTGAGTTCGCGCGCGAGTTGTGCTTCGAGCTGTTCGGGGCGGATCTGCATGGCGCGTTGCCGCTTAGACCTGGACCGCGGCCAGCCGCCGCAGCACCTGCAGCACCACGTCGGACTGCATGTCGCGGAACAGGGTTTCCTGCTCGTATTCCTTGGCCAGCGCGGCGTTCTCGCTGAAGCTGAGGTCGCGCCACAACAGCAGCTCGGCCCGCGGGATCAGCTCGCGGCCCGCCGGCGTATGCGCGCGGAAGGTGAACCTGAGGCGCAACTGGAACTCGCGCACTTCCGCCGACGCGGTGGACGCCACGGCGCTGCGTTCGCGGATATCTTGCAGCGCCTGCAGCACGACGTCGACCGCGTCGGGCGCATCCTGCACGCGCACCTGCAGCGCGAGCTGGCGCCGCAATTCCTCGGCCAGCGGCGAACGCGGCGCGAAGCCGGTGAGCGCGATGCTGGAAAACGTCAGCCGGGGCGGCTGCCGCAGGGCAAAGCCACAGCCACCCAGGCCGGCGCCCGCCAAGGCCGCCATGGCGGCGAGCAGCGAGCGCCGTGAACGGGGTTCAGACCACGACATTGACCAGCCGGCCCGGCACCACCACCACCTTCTTCGCTGGCTTGCCTTCGCCGAAGCGCGCGAATTCGGGCGTGGCCAGCGCCGCGGCCTCGATGCTGGCACGATCGGCACCGGCGGGCACGCGGATCGCGCCGCGCAGCTTGCCGCCGATCTGCAGCACGAGTTCGATCTCGTCCTGCAGCAGCGCCGCCTCGTCGACCTGCGGCCAGGGGGCGTCGATGATCTCGCCGTGCACGCGCTGCAGGCCGAGTTCCCGCCACAGCGCATGCGTGATGTGCGGTGCCGCCGGGTACAGCGTGCGCAGCAGGATGCCGAAGGCTTCCGTCTGGATCGCGGCGTCGGCCGCAGTCTCGCCGACGGCCGCGTCCTCGATCGCGTTGAGCATCTTCATCGCGCCCGAGACCACGGTGTTGTATTGCAGCCGCTCGTAGTCGTGGCTCACCTGGCGCAGCAGCCCGTGCATGTCGCGCCGCAGCGCGGCCGCCGCCGTGCTGGCGCCGTCGATCGTGGGCGCAGCGGCGGCCAGGCGCGGTGCCAGCCTCACGCCGGCGTTCCACAGCCGGCGCAGGAAGCGGAACGAGCCCTCGGCGCCCGAGTCCGACCAGGCGGCGCTCTGGTCCGGCGGGCCGGCGAACATGGTGAAGACGCGTGCCGTGTCGGCACCGAACCTGGCGATGATGTCCTTGGGCTCGACGACGTTGTTCTTGCTCTTGGACATCTTCTCGATGCCGCCCAGCAGCACCGGCAGGCCGTCGGTCTTGGCCGTTGCGCCGGTCGGGTGACCCTTGTCGTCGTAACGCACGTCGACTTCGCTGGGATAGAACCAGTGCTTCTTGCCGGACCCGTCTTCGCGGTAGAACGACTCGTTGAGCAGCATGCCCTGGGTGAAGAGCTTGCTGAAGGGCTCGCCGAATTTCACCAGGCCGAGGTCGCGCATGGCCTTGGTCCAGAAGCGCGCATACAACAGGTGCAGCACCGCGTGCTCGATGCCGCCGATGTACTGGTCCATCGGCATCCAGTAGTCGTTGCGCGTATCGACCATGGCGCCGTCGCTGCCCGGGCAGCAGTAGCGCATGTAGTACCAGGACGAGTCGACGAAGGTGTCCATGGTGTCGGTCTCGCGCCGCGCCGGCTGGCCGCATCGCGGGCAGGCCACGTGCAGGAACGCGGCGCACTTGTTGAGCGGGTTGCCGCTGCCGTCGGGCACCAGGTCCTCCGGCAGCACCACCGGCAGGTCCGCGTAGGGCACCGGCACGTCCTGGCAGTCGGGGCAGTGGATGATGGGGATCGGCGTGCCCCAGTAGCGCTGGCGGCTGATGCCCCAGTCGCGCAGCCGCCAGGTGGTCTTCTTCTCGCCCAGGCCCTTCTTCGCCAGCGCGTCGGCGATGGCGTCCACCGCCGCCGGGTAGGGCAGGCCGCTGTAGTTGCCGGAGTTGATGGTCACGCCGCGCTGCTTGTCGGCGTACCAGTCCTGCCACTGCTCGTAGCTGAATTTCTCGCCGTCGACGTGCACCACCTGCAGGATGTCGATGCCGTATTTCCTGGCGAAGGCAAAGTCGCGTTCATCGTGCGCGGGCACGCCCATCACGGCGCCGTCGCCGTAGGTCATCAGCACGTAGTTGCCCACCCACAGCGGCACCGGCTGGCCGGTGAGCGGGTGCGTCACGGTCAGCCCCGTGGGCCGGCCCTCCTTCTCGCGCAGCGCCAGCTCGGCCTCGGTGGTGCCGCCTCGTTTGCATTCCTCGATGAAGGCCGCGAGCTCCGGATCGGACGAGGCCGCAAACGTGGCCAGCGGGTGTTCGGGCGCCACGGCGCAGAAGGTGACGCCCATGATGGTGTCGGCGCGCGTGGTGAAGACGTGCATGCGGCCGTCCTGGATGAGTTGGCCATCGGTACCGCGGATGTCGTGCGTGAAAGCAAAGCGCACGCCTTCGCTCTTGCCGATCCAGTGCTCCTGCATCAGGCGCACGCGCTCGGGCCAGCCGGCCAGGTAGTCCGGGTGCGCGGGATCATTCACCCCGGCCAGCAGTTCGTCGGCATATTTCGTGATCGCCAGGTAGTAGCCCGGGATCTCGCGTTTTTCCACCGGCGCGCCACTGCGCCAGCCTTTGCCGTCCTCGACCTGCTCGTTGGCGAGCACGGTCTGGTCCACCGGGTCCCAGTTGACGATCTGGGTCTTGCGGTAGGCGATGCCGGCTTCCAGCATCTTCAGGAAGAACCACTGGTTCCACTTGTAATAGTCGGCGTCGCAGGTGGCGAGTTCGCGTGACCAGTCGAAGGCCAGGCCCAGCGGCTGCATCTGGCTCTTCATGTCGGCGATATTGGCGCGCGTCCAGGCGGCGGGCGGCACGTTGTTGGCGATGGCGGCGTTCTCGGCCGGCAGTCCGAAGGCGTCCCAGCCCATGGGCATGAGCACGTTCATGCCCTTCATGCGCAGGTGGCGCGCCATCATGTCGTTGATGGTGTAGTTGCGCACGTGCCCCATGTGCAGCTTGCCGCTGGGGTAGGGCAGCATCGAGCAGGCGTAGAACTTGGGCCGCAACGGATCTTCGACGACGCGGTAGGCGTCGCTGGCCGCCCAGTGCGCCTGCGCAGCGGCCTCGACGGCGGCGGGGTCGTATTTTGGGTTCATGCGGGTGATTCTACGAAGCGACCCCCGCAGCCGGCGGCGGCTCAGGGCCCGGCCGCGGCCTCGGTGATGAAGCCGATGCGCGTGAGCCCGGCCTGCTGCACCCAGCCGATGACCTCGGCCACGCGGCCGTAGGGCACGCTGCGGTCGGCACGCAATTGCACCTCGGTGGCCGGGTCGCGCCGCGCGGCACTGCGCACGCGCTCGAGGATCTGCTCGCGGTCGGCCGGCTGGTCGGCGAGGAACAGGCCGCCCTGCGCGTCGATGGCCAGCGCCACGAAGGCCGGTGCGTCGCTGGGTGCCGCGCCATCCGCACGCGGCAGGTCGAGCCTGAGACTGCTCGTCATCAAGGGCGCGGTGATCATGAAGATGACCAGCAAGACCAGCATGACGTCGATCAACGGCGTCATGTTGATGTCGCTCATCGGCCGGGCGCCGGGGTTGCGTTCGAGGCGGCCGAAGGCCATGTCAGGAGCTCCTGGGGATGTCGCCGAGCACCATTTCCCTGAGGTCGTGCGCGAAGCCTTCCAGTTCGGCCTCGCAGGCGGCCACCCGCTTGCCGAAGACGTTGTAGGCCAGCACCGCCGGCACCGCCACGGCAATGCCGGCGGCCGTCATCAACAGCGCCTCGCCGATCGGCCCCGAGACCTTGTCGATGGTGATGCTGCCGGCCGCCGCCACGCCCACCAGCGCGTGGTAGATCGCCCAGACGGTGCCGAACAGCCCGACGAAAGGCGCCGTGCTGCCCACCGAAGCCAGCACCACCTGGCCGAACTGCAGGTGCGCCAGGCCGCGGTGCAGCGCGTCGCGCAGCCGCCGCGTCAGTTGCGAGGAAGGCTGACCGGTGCCTTCCAGCGTGCCCGCCACCGGCTGGGCTGCGGCGGCGTCCAGCAGCGGCAGCAGCACGCGCTCGCGGTCCAGCGCGGCCAGCCGCGAGCGGCCGTCGTCCAGCGACGCGGCGTCCCAGAAGGCCGGCACGGCGCGCGCGATGTCGCCCGCAGCCCGCCGCAGCACCCAGCCCTTCCACAGGATCAGCACCCAGGCCGACACCGACATGACGAGCAGCAGCACGGCCACCGCACGGCCGACGCCGTCGCTGGCTTGCCAGAATTGATTCAGCCCCTGCACGGGTCAGGGCCGTTGCGCGGTGCGGTGCGCAGGCATCATCGCGGCGCCAGCCCGAGCACCTGATCCATGCCGAACAGGCCACGCGGCTGGCCGGCGAGGAAACGCGCCGCACGCAGGCTGCCTTCGGCGTAGTTGGCGCGGCTGGTGCTGCGGTGCGTGATCTCGATGCGCTCGCCCGTGCCGGCGAAGAGCACGGTGTGGTCGCCGACGATGTCGCCGCCGCGCACGGTGGCAAAGCCGATCGCCCCCGGCGGGCGTTCGCCGGTGTGGCCGTGGCGGCTGAGCACGCCGTGCGTGGCCAGGTCGACGCCACGCGCCGCGGCCAGCACCTCGCCCATGGCCAGCGCCGTGCCGCTGGGCGCGTCGACCTTGTGCCGGTGGTGCGCCTCGACGACCTCGATGTCGTAGCCCTCGCCCAGGGCGCGCGCCGCCATGTCCAGCAGCCGCAGCATGACGTTGACACCCACGCTCATGTTCGGTGCCAGCACCACGGCGACATGTTCGGCGTGTGCGGCGATCAGGGCGCGCTGCTGCGGCGTGAAGCCGGTGGTGCCGATGACGGCCTTGACACCGAGTTCGTGGCACACCGTCAGGTGCGCCAGCGTGCCTTCGGGGCGGGTGAAGTCGATCAGCACGTCGCTGCCGGCGATCGCAGCGTGCAGGTCGGCACGGATCGTCACGCCCGTGGGCTGGCCCAGGAAAGCGCCGGCGTCCTGGCCCAGCGCCGGGCTGCCGGGAATGTCGAGCGCGCCGGCCAGTGTGCAGTCCCCGCTGCCGAGCACGGATTGCACCAGCATGCGGCCCATGCGGCCCGAGGCGCCGGCAACGGCAATCTTCAGCATCTGGCCGGGCCTGGCATCAGGACGCTTCCAGCGGCGGGTATTCGCGCACCGCGCCCACCGGTTCGGCCGGCGCGGCCTCGCGCTTCACGGGCGGCGGCAGGGCCCGGCGCTCTTCGTCCGTCAACTCGAGCTTGCGCTCCTTGACGTCCTTGAAGCGGCTGATGGAGGCCACGAATTCGCGCTCGCTGGGCAGCTCGGTGGCCTGGAACGACGCCACACGGTCGCCTTCGAAGAAGACGACCACGCCGCGGCGCTGTACGTCGGTATTGGGCCGGCGCAGCGAGAAGACATAGTCCCAGCGGTGGGCATGGAAGGGATCGGTGAGCAGCGGCGTGCCGAGGATGTCGCGCACCTGCAGCCGCGTCATGCCGGGCTTCAGCAGCGCCAGCTGCTCCTTGGTGACGGCGTTGCCCTGCACGATGTCGATGCGGTAGGGCGTGATCACGCCCATGAAGCTGTCGGTGCGCTGCAGCGACTCGCAGCCCGCCAGCATACCGACGGCGGCCAGGGTGGCGATGAGGATCGGACGTGACGGCATGGGCGGTCGCTGAAGGGGTGGCGGGCCACCGGTGAGCCCAACGGAAGCCGGCCCGGCTGGCTATGATCGTGCCATTTTAGCGGCGCAAAGCCCGGGGACGCTGAATGACGCATGCCGAAGAACTGAAGAGCAGCGGGCTGAAGGCGACGCTGCCGCGCATCAAGATCCTCGAAGTCTTCCAGCGCACCGAGCGTCGCCACCTCACCGCGGAAGACGTGTTCAAGATGCTGCTGGCCGAGGGCGCCGACATCGGCCTGGCCACCGTCTACCGCGTGCTGATGCAGTTCGAGCAGGCCGGGCTGTTGCTGCGCAGCAATTTCGAGTCGGGCAAGGCGGTGTTCGAGCTCAATGAAGGCGAGCACCACGACCACCTGGTGTGCCTGGACTGCGGCCGCGTGGAGGAATTCTTCGACCCCGAGATCGAGCAGCGGCAGCGCACCATTGCCGTGCAGCGCGGGTTCGAGTTGCAGGAACACTCACTGGCGCTCTACGCCCGTTGCACCAAGGCACAGTGCGAGCACCGCCCGGTGAAGTGAAGGGCCGTTGAGTGACGCGGCGCGCGCCGCCGTTCAGTTCCCGCCGCCGCGCTCCATGGCCTTCTGGTGGCGCTGGATGAAGTCCTGGTAGGTGTCGATGCCGCGCAGCTGCAGCACGGTGTTGCGCACCGCGGCTTCCACCAGCACCGCCAGGTTGCGCCCGGCGTCCACGGCGATCACCCCCTTGCGCACCGGCAGGCCGAGGATGTCCTCGTACAGCGGCTCGTAGGGCAGGCGCTCGAATTCGCGCTCCATGGTTTCCTTGCGCACCAGGTGCACGATGAGCTTCAGGCGCATCTTGCGCCGCACCGCGGTCTCGCCGAAGATGGCCTTGATGTCGAGCAGGCCGATGCCGCGCACCTCGAGCAGGTTCTGCAGCAGTTCGGGGCAGCGGCCTTCCAGCGCGGTCTGGCTGATGCGGTAGATGTCCACCGCGTCGTCGGCCACCAGGCCGTGGCCGCGGCTGATGAGTTCCAGCCCGAGTTCGCTCTTGCCCAGGCCCGACTCGCCGGTGATCAGCACGCCCAGGCCCAGGATGTCCATGAACACGCCGTGGCGCGTGGTGCGCTCGGCGAAATGCTGGCCCAGATAGCCGCGCACCACGTCGACCACGTGGCCGGCCGATTCGGCAGTGACGAAGAGCGGGATTGCGGCGCGGTCACACATGGCCACCAGGCGCTCGGGTGCTGTCTGGCCGTCGGCGACGATGAGCACCGGCGGCTCCAGCGTCACGATGCGCGAAATGCGGCGCTCCTGATCCTCGGGGGCCGAGGCATGGAGGTAAGCGACCTCGCGGCTGCCCAGGATCTGCACCCGGTAGGGGTGGATGTAATTGAGATAGCCCACCAGGTCGGCCGCGGAGCGGGCATCGCGCACGGCGTCGTCGTCGAAGCGGCGCTCGGGGTGGGCGTGGCCTGCGATCCAGGCCCAGCGCAGCGCTTCGCGATGCGCCTCGAACAGCGCTTCGGCGCTGATCGACGTCGGTTTCATGGGGCCCCCAGGCTGCCGCGGGCGATCACGCCACCGATTTGAGCGGTTCCCAATCGGAGATCAGCTTGTGCACGCCGTTGGCGTCGGGCTCGCTCATCAGGCGGTCGCGCAACTCGCGGTCGGACAGCATTTCGGCGATCTCGGAAAGGATCTCCAGGTGCCGCTGTGTGGCGGCCTCGGGCACCAGCAGGAAGATGAGCAGCAGGACCGGGGCGTCGTCGGGAGCGTCGAAGGGAATCGGCTGCTGCACCCGCAGTACCGCGGCCAGTGGGTTCTTCAGGCCCTTGATGCGGCCATGCGGAATGGCCACCGCATGGCCCAGGCCGGTGGAGCCCAGGCGTTCGCGCGCAAACAGGTTGTCGGTGACGGTGCCACGGGCAATGGCATGCTGGTTCTCGAACAGAAGGCCGGCCTGTTCGAACACGCGCTTCTTGCTGGACGCATCCACGTCCACCAGCACGTTGCTGGCGGGAAGGATCGCGGCGAGACGGTTCATCGGGCCATTCCTCTTTGCCGCGGCGCAGGCGCCAAGCGGCCGACAAAGGTGTTATGGAAGCGGAAGATCATAGCAACCGCAACTGCCGCCGCCCATCGAGGGGGCACCCCAAATCGGGCGGATATGACAGTTTATGCGGCACTGCAGCAACAAGGGCCATCGATAGACCCAACCTGGTGCCGGCCGGCAGCATGGAAAACGGCCCTGTCGGGCCGTCGTATACCGTCATGACGGGCGCCGGGCAAGGCTGGTCGCGCGCTCAAGCCGCGTCGGTGGAGGCGCGCTTGGGCGACTCGTGATGATGGTCCTGCAAGCGGTCCTTGTGGCGCACCACCTGGCGGTCGAGCTTGTCCATCAACTGGTCGATGGCGGCGTACAGGTCCTCGTGGGCCTGCTCGACGAAGATGTCGCGCCCTTTCACGTGCAGGGTGACTTCGGCCTTTTGCCGCCTCTCCTTTTCCTTCAGCTTCTCGACAGTCAGCAGCACGTTGACGTCGACGACCTGGTCGAAATGTCTGGTCACGCGATCCAGTTTAGTGAGTACATACTCTCTGAGTGCCGGTGTGACTTCGAGGTGATGTCCGCTGATCGTCAAATTCATCAGAACCTCCTGTGCGAGGGTTGGCCAACGGGTCGCAGCAGGGCTGCGGCTCGCGAAAAAAGGTGAAGGGGGAGGGACAGCAAGAAGAAGGGCGTGGAAGCCAAGACAGCAGTGAAGACACCGCATGATCCAGTGTGCACCTGTTGCACGCCTGTGACAAGCAGGGCCGATCCCGCAACTCAGGCAGGCGGTGTCGACCGTGACGCATTGCCCCGGCGCCGGCTTCACGGGCGCCGGCCACTACCCGGGCACCGCGCGTGCTCGAGGCTTCGTCCAATATGACCGTTCCGTTGCCGATCTGCCGCGGCGGCCTGCCCCGCGCCCGGCCGGGCAACGGGTGGCGCTGGCTAGAATCGATCGGAACCCAGGGATGAGAAGCGCCAAGCAAAAAATGAAACTGATCGGTTCGCTGACCAGCCCTTACGTGCGCAAGGTGCGCGTGGTGATGGCCGAGAAGAAGCTCGACTTCCAGTTCGTGCTGGAAGACGTCTGGGGCAGCGATGCCATGCTCGCCAGCAACCCGCTGGGCAAGGTGCCCTGCCTGGTGATGGAAGGCGGCGAGGCGGTCTTCGATTCGCGCGTCATCGTCGAATACCTGGACGCGCTCTCTCCGGTGGGCAAGCTGATCCCGGCTCTGGGCCGCGAACGCGCCGAGGTGCGAACCTGGGAGGCGCTGGCCGACGGCGTGCTGGACGCTGCCGTGCTGGCGCGGCTGGAAGCCACCTGGGGCGGGCGCAGCGAGGCGCAGCGCTCGCAGGCCTGGATCGACCGCCAGATGAGCCGCGTGCATAGCGCCGTGGACGCCATGGCGCGCGGCCTGGGCGAGAAGCCCTACTGCACGGGCAATGCGTTCACGCTGGCCGACGTGGCCGTGGGCTGCGCGCTGGCCTACCTGGACTTCCGCTTCCCGCACATCGACTGGCGCACGTCGCACCCCAACTTGAACCGGCTGGCCGACAAACTGACCGCGCGGCCGAGCTTCGCCGATACGGCGCCACCGGCGGCGTAGTCGCCCGCGCTCGGGGCGGGCCCAGGCTGCGCGCGGTGACGTTTCCGTGGCGCGATGGGGGGCGTGGCCGGATTCAGCATCAGTGCTTGCTGTGCGGGGCATGGTCGCGCGCTTCGAATCCAGCGAACCAAGCGTCGGTACCGGCCATGACGCAAAGCCTGACCGGCCGCGGGAGCTGGCTATACTTCGCGGACTCAGCGCCGATTTGTTCCGACTTGCGGGCGCTTCAACAAATGCCGCTAAAAGGGGACACCGCATGCCCGGTGCCCGCCTGCAGGCGGCGCCGGGTTCTGTCTTTCATGGGCTCCGTCGGTCTGGTCACGCCACAGCAGATGTCTTTCAGCGAGCCGCTGCCGCTGAAGAGCGGCGCCGTGCTGGCCGACTATGCGCTCAGCTACGAGACCTACGGCTCGCTGAACGCCGAGCGCAGCAACGCCGTGCTGGTGTGCCATGCGCTCAATGCCAGCCATCACGTGGCGGGCGTGCACGCCGACGGCAGCGTGGGCTGGTGGGACAACCTGGTCGGCCCGGGCAAGCCGCTGGACACCGGGCGCTTCTTCGTCGTCGGCGTCAACAACCCCGGCTCGTGTTTCGGCTCTACCGGGCCGATGCACGTGAACCCGGCCACCGGGCGCATCTACGGCGCCGACTTCCCGGTGTGCACGGTGGAAGACTGGGTCGACGCGCAGGCGCGGCTGATGCAGCGGCTGGGTATCGAGCAGCTCGCCGCCGTGGTCGGCGGCAGCCTGGGCGGCATGCAGGCGCTGGCCTGGACGCTGCGCCACCCGGCGCGCGTGCGCCATTGCGTGGCGGTGGCCACGGCGCCCAATCTCTCGGCGCAGAACATCGCCTTCAACGAGGTGGCACGCCGTGCCATCGTCACCGACCCCGACTTCCACGGTGGCCACTTCTACGCCCACGGCGTGGTGCCCAGGCGCGGCCTGCGCGTGGCGCGCATGATCGGCCACATCACGTATCTCTCCGACGACGCCATGGACGCCAAGTTCGGCCGCGCGCTGCGTGCCGCCGAGCTGGGCTACAGCACGCAGGAGATCGAATTCCAGATCGAGAGCTACCTGCGCCACCAGGGCGACAAGTTCAGCGAATATTTCGACGCCAACACCTATCTGCTGATTACGCGCGCGCTGGACTACTTCGACCCCGCGCTCGAGTGCGGCGGCGACCTGGCGCGCGCCTTCGCGGTGGCGCGCCAGCACGGTTTCCTGATCGTGAGCTTCAGCACCGACTGGCGCTTTTCGCCGGCGCGTTCGCGCGAACTCGTCAAGGCGCTGGTGGACAACCGCATTGCCGTCAGCTATGCCGAGATCGACGCCCCGCACGGTCACGACGCCTTCCTGCTCGACGACCCGCGCTACCACGGCGTGATGCGCGCCTATTTCGACCGCATCGCCGGCGAGGGGATGCGGTGAGCGAACGCAAGGACCTCGAACTGATCGCGGAGTTGGTGCCCGCGGGCAGCCGCGTACTCGACCTCGGCTGCGGCAACGGCGAATTGCTGGCCCACCTGCGCCGGCACAGGGGTTGCAGCGGCTACGGCATCGAGATCGCCGACGCCAACGTGCTGAGCAGCGTGCAGCGCGGCGTGGACGTCATCCAGCTCAACCTGGAAGACGGCCTGGCCTTGTTCGACGACGACAGCTTCGACGTCGTGATGCAGCTCGACACGCTGCAGCACCTGCGCAACACCGAACGCATGCTGAAGGAAACGGCGCGCGTGGGCCGCATCGGCATCGTCAGCTTCCCGAACTTCGCGCACTGGCCCAACCGGCTGCGCGTGCTGGGCGGGCGCATGCCGGTGACCCGGGTGCTGCCCTACCAGTGGTACGACACGCCCAACATCCGCGTCGGCACTTATGCCGACTTCGAGGTGCTGGCGCGCAAGTGCGGGCTGCAGGTCACCGACAGCTTCGGCCTGCAGGGCGGGCGCGTGGTGCGGCGCTGGCCCAACCTGGTGGCCAGCGTGGCGGTATTCCGCTTCGAAGGTCGCTGAGCCGGCGCGGCGCGCTGGTTCTCGCCGCGTCAGCCGGCCGGCAGGCGCACGCGGAAGGTGGCGCCCTGGCCAGGTTCGCTCTCGACTTCGATCGACCCGCCCATGGCCTCCGCGAGCTGCCGGCTCAGCGCCAGGCCCAGGCCGGTGCCGGCCACCGGGCCATGCTTGGCGCCCAGGCGCTCGAAGGGTGTGAACAGGCGTGCACGCTCGGCCTCGCTCAATCCCGGGCCGCTGTCGGCCACGCTCAGTTCCACCAAGTCGCCCGCGGCTTTCGCGCGCAGGCGCACCCAGCCACCGGGCCGGTTGTACTTGATGGCGTTGGACAGCAGGTTGCTCACGATCTGCTTGAGCCGGCGGCGGTCGGCGCGCACTGCCAGGGCGTCGCCGGGCGGTACTTCGTCGATGACCTCGATGCCGGCCTGCCGTGCTGCCGTGTCGAGCATGGCCCACGCCTCCTCGACCACCACGCGCAGCGACAGGTGCTCCGGCATCGTGGGCAGCTGGCCCGTCTGCACGCTGGAGATGTCGAGGATGTCGTCCATCAGCGCCAGGAGGTGCTTGCCGCTGGAAAGCACATGGCCGATCCAGCCGCGCTGGCGCTCGGTGGCGCCCGGGTCCAGGTCCAGCAGCTGTGCGAAGCCGAGGATGGCGTTCAGTGGCGTGCGCAGTTCGTGGCTCACGCGCGAGAGAAACTGCGACTTGGCCTGATCCGCTGCCGCGGCGCGGTCGCGCTCCAGACGCAGCGCCTCGGCCTGCTTGGCGGCGGTGAGGTCGGTGTGGGTGCCGATCATGCGCAGCGGCCGGCCCGCGGCGTCGCGGCTGATGACGATGCCGCGCGACAGGATCCATTTCCATTGCCCGTTCTTGCAGCGCACGCGATGTTCGTTCACATAGGCCGGGGTGCGGCCCGCGAAGTGGTCGTCGCGGGCCTGCCGCATGCGCCCGGCGTCGTCGGGGTGCGTGAGTTCGTCCAGCGCCTCGGGCAGGTTCGGCAGGTCCTGGTCGCTGTAGCCATACAAGGCCTTGCACTGCGGCGAATACACCTCCACGCCGCCGGCCAGGTCCCAGTCCCAGACGCCGTCGCCCGTGCTTTCGAGTGCGCGCTTCCACAATTCGCCGTTCTCGCGCAGCGCGATCTCGGCGCGCTTGCGCGCGGTCACGTCCTGCAGCAGGCCCACGCGCACCTCGGCGCCTTCTTCGGGCGGCCCCGGGCTGCTGGTCTGGTGCACCCACTTCTCGGTGCCGTCGTCCAGCACGATGCGGAATTCGATATCCAGCGCCCGCCGCTCGCGCGTGGCCGCGGCGATCTCGGCCTCGACACGTTCGCGGTCCTGCGGGTGGCGGAAGCGCCGCAGCAGCATCGGGTCGCGCAGCGTGGCTTCGGGCTCGACGCCGAACAGCTCCTTGACGCGGGGGCTGATCGACGCCGTGAGCGCCGGGCCGCCGTTCGGCATGGCCCAGTGGTACAGCACGCCCGGCACCAGTTCGAAGACCTGCTGCAACTGCTGCTGGCTGCGCCGCAGCGCCTGGCGCTCGCGCACGCGGTCGGTGATCTCCTCGAGCGTACCCTCGTAGAAGAGCACCTGGCCGGCGGTGTCGTGCACGATGTGCGCGTTTTCGCTGACCCAGATGCGCTCGCGCGTCTTGTGGCGCCAGACTTCCGACTCGAAACCCGTCACCTGGCCGTCGCGCTCGAGCTGCTGCACGAACAGCGCGCGCCGCGCCGGGTCCACGTACCACTCGTGGGCAATATTGCGCACCGCGGCCAGCAGTTCGGCCTCGCTGTCGTAGCCGTTCAGTCGCACCAGTGCCGGGTTGGCGCGCACCTGCGTGCCGTCGGGTCGCGAACGGTAGGCGCCGATGGGCAGGAACTCGAACAGCGAACGGAAGTCGTCGTTGTTCGGCATGGTGCAGTGCTGGCGCGGGTCCGGCGGGAGCCGGTTCAGTCCAGCGTGACTTCGGTGCGCACGGTACCCGCGCGGTCGGCGCTGGCGCTCAGCGCGATAGCGGTGCCGCGTTCGCCGCTCACCACCCACTCGACCACGGCGCGGTCGCCGGTGATCTCGCGGCTGGGCAGGAAGGCCTGCAGCGAACTCTTCGGCGCATGACCTTCCAGGTGCGCGCCGACCACGCGCTCCTGGCCGCTGACCAAGGTCACGCCCGGCGGCAGGTGGATGTCGAAGACCGTGCCACGCGCCGTCTTGCGTTCCAGCGCGCGCTTGGTGACGTAGGCCGGCAGGTAGCCGCTGTTGGCCACCGCGAAGCGGATGCGCCAGCTGTCGTTGCCCAGGGCGCGCACCTCGGCGCGCAATACCTCCAGCCGTGGCAGCGCAAGCGCCAACTGGGTCAGCCAGGCCGGGAAGCGCGCGGCCTCGCGTTCACGCAGGTGCGGCGGCGGGTTGCGCCAGAAGTTCATCCGGTCCCAGCCGCCCAGTTCCACCATGCCCAGCTGCGGGTGGCGGAAGGGCTGCCAGTCCACGTAGGCCTGGCCGGCGCACTGCTCATCGCTCCATTTCAGCAGCTTCAGGTCGTCTTCGGGCGGGTGGTCGCGGTACCACTCGATCCACTGGTAGTCGGTGATGCCGGCTTCCTTGTTCGGGGCCCAGATCTCCACCGTCCAGAACAGCGCGCCCAGGTGTTCGTAGACCCAGTCCTGGGTGCCGGTGATGGTCTGCTTGGGGTGGTACTTGAATTCGTGGAAGATGCTGATCGCCGGGTAGCCGGTGAGCTTGGCGCCGATGTCCGACAGCCGCTTGTACATCCACAGGTCTTCCGGCGTCATGTCGTCGTCGCTCTGCGTGCCCATGGGCCGCAGGATGACGCCGCTGTGGGTGTGGAAGCTGACCGCGGCGCCGATGTTGGGGTGGCGGGTGACGAAGTCCACCATCGCCCGCACCTCGGGTTCGCTGGTGGGGTAGGGGCCGGCGCCCACCTGCTCGAATTCCTGCCGCCAGTAGGCGGGGAAATTGCGGTTCAGGTCCAGGCCTTCGCGGTCGGGGTTGGCGGTGATCTTCAGGCCGTCGAAATTCTTCAGCGTGCCCTCGGGAATGACGCGGTAGTACTCGCCGCCGAATTCGCCGGGTTCGCGCGGCACCATCAGCCGCGGCTCGGTGGCGTGCTTCTTGTACGGCCCGTGCGGGTCGGGGATGCGCATCGAGAGCACCCGGCCGTCGCCGTCGACGTCCTCGATGGTGAGGCCGTCCACCGGCTCCTCGTCATAGGGGTAGGGCCGGGTGGACGAGCGGATGTGGCGCGGCCTCGGCAACAACGCCAGTTCGGCGCCGTCGGGGTTCAGCCGCGGCGCCATGTAGACCACGCGCGTGTCGAGCAGCTGGCGGATCTTCGGATCGGTCTCGAAGCCCGAAACGAGCTGGTGCAGCCAGTACAGGCAGGCCGTGCTGGCCGTCAGCTCGGCGGCGTGGATATTGCCGTCGACCCAGAACGCGGGCTTGTCTGTGTCGACGCCGGTGGCCTGGTTGGTGATCGTGAGCAGCCAGATGTCGCGCCCCTCGAAGCTCTTGCCCAGGCTGGACAGGGCCACCAGGTTCGGCGCCGCGGCGGCGTAGTCGCGCAGCAGCCGCGTCAGTTCGGGGTGACGGTAGAACTGGTCGAAGCGCGGAACGGGAATATCGGCCATGGCAGCGAAGGCGGGCTTGCGGAAGCGATGGATGCTACCCGCGCCAAGCCCGCCCGGTACCGCGGGCAGCGTCGCCGCCGCGCCGGGCACTCATGCTCCGGCGCGATGCCGCGCCACGGCCTCGCCCCCGGCGAAGACCCGCAGTTCGCCGGGGGCAAATGGCTCCCAGTCTTCACCGACGGTCAGCGGTTCGGTGGCGACGACGGCGACCCGGTCGCGTGGCGTGGTGTGGGCGGCGAAGTCCACGCTCAGGTCCTCGTCGGCCAGCGTCGCGGCGGTGAACGGATGACGGCGCTGCACCGAATACAGCCGGGTGCTGCCGTGCGCCCACAGCGCCTGGCCGTTGGACAGAAGCACGTTGAACGTGCCGTGCGCCGCCGGCTGCGGCAGCAGTTCGCGCAGCGTGCGACTGAGCTCCTCCACGCGGGGCACGGCGGCATGGGCCTTGGCCAGTTCCTGCAGCAGCCAGCAGAAGGCGCGTTCGCTGTCGGTGTCGCCCACCGGGCGGAAGGCGCCATGCAGGCGCGGCGCGTAGCCCTTCAGATCGCCGTTGTGGGCAAACACCCAGTAGCGGCCCCACAGTTCGCGCATGAAGGGATGGCAGTTCTGCAGCGCCACTGCGCCCACGGTGGCCTTGCGGATGTGGGCGATGACGATTTCGCTCTTGATCGGGTAGCGCTTCACCATCTCGGCCACTGGCGAGTGGCTGGCGCCGTCGCGGTCGATGAAATGGCGCACGCCGCGGTCTTCGAAGAAGGCGATGCCGAAGCCGTCCTTGTGCTCGCGGGCGCGCGCCGCCAGGCCGGTGAAGCTGAACATCACGTCGGTCGGGGTATTGGCATTCATGCCCAGCAGCTGGCACATGGCGTCATTGTGGCGTGGCTACACTCGACGCGATGAAGCGATTGCTCAGCCTCCTGGGCCAGGGTCTGGTCGGCGTGCTGGGCCCGGGCATGCGGCCGCAGGCGGCGCGCAACTACCGTTGCCGCTGCGGGCAGCCGGTATTCTTCCGCAACAGCGTTTGCCTGGCCTGCGGCGCCGAACTCGGCTTCGACCCCGAGGCCTTGACGCTGCGCTCGCGGCAGCCCGGCCCGCAGCCGGGCCCGTGGCAGGCGGCCGACGCCGCGGCCGAGAACGGGCCGCCGCTGCAGCGTTGCGCCAATTTCGGCCCCGCCGGCTGCAACTGGCTGCTGCCGCCCGGGGAAACCGACGCGCATGACGGCCTGTGCCGCGCTTGTCGGCTGAACCACACCATCCCCGACCTCGACGAGAACGACAACGCGCTGCTGTGGAGTCGCATCGAGGTGGCCAAGCGCCGGCTGGTGTCGCAGTTGCTGGCGCTGGGGCTGCCGGTGCAGTCCAAGGTGAGCGAGGACACCGAACGTGGTGTGATGTTCGACTTCCTGCGCGCCGAGCCGGGCAAGCCGCGGGTGGTGACCGGGCACGCCCACGGACTCATCACGCTGGACGTGGACGAAGCCGACGACGCCACGCGAGAGCGCCTGCGCAGCTCGCTGCGCGAGCCCTACCGCACCCTGCTGGGCCACCTGCGCCACGAGATCGGCCACTACTACTGGGACCGGCTGGTGGCCGGCAGCGGCTGGCTGCAACCGTTTCGTGCCCGCTTCGGCGACGAGCGGCAGGACTACGAGGAGTCGCTCGACCGCTACTACAGCGAAGGCCCGGCGGCCGACTGGCCGCTGCGCTGCGTGAGTGCCTACGCCAGTTCGCACCCCTGGGAGGACTGGGCCGAGACCTGGGCCAACTACCTGCACATGGTGGACACGCTGGACACCGCGCTGAGCTTCGGCCTGGAGGGCGGCGACGTCGAGATCCAGATCGAACCCTATGGTGCCGACGCGCTGGACGCCCCCGGCGACCCCGGCGCGCCGCGCTTCCTGGGGCTGGTCAACGCCTGGCTGCAGATCACCGCGCTGATGAACGAGCTGGCGCGCAGCATGGGCCAGCCCGACCTCTACCCCTTCGTGCTCAGCCACCACGCGGTGGCCAAGCTGCACTTCGTGCACCGCGTGGTGAACGCCAGCGCGGCGCAGCTGCGTTGAGCCGGCGCGCGCAGGAAGACGGATGGTCTGCGAGGAGCCTTGCCACTGGAACGAAGGCAATGGGTCATTCGAACATCAGCTTGGTGATGCCGCTCCAGCTGAACAACCGGCCGGGGCTCTGCGTCTCTTCCAGCACGCCGGAGAGCCGCTTCAGGATACGCGGGCTGCGCCGTGCGCGCCAGACCACCAGGTCGGCGAGCCAGGGATGCCGGTTCACGCCGCTGGCGGTTTCGTAGAGGTCGAAGCGCGGTTGCAGGGCGCGCAAGCTGGCTTCGTAACGTTCGCGCACGCTGTCGTCCCTGCAGCCCTGGGGATTCCCTGCCTGTGCCAGCAAGGCTTCGGCGGCCAGCAGGCCGGTTTCCATGGCCTTGCCGATGCCTTCGCCGCTGAAGGAGTAGGTGCTGCCGGCGGCTTCGCCGGTGGCCAGCATGCCCGGGCGCGACCAGCGTGCGCCGCGCAGCGTGCAGCGCAGCGGGGCGCCCTTGATCTCGCCCTGCAGTTCGCCGCCGGCCATGAGCTCGCGCGCCGGGGCATAGACGCTGCAGAAGTCGTCGAGCATGCGGCGCAGGTTCACGTCCTGCATGCGCCCCTTGCCATTGCCCTGCACGGCGTGGCTGCCCACGAGCCCGGTGCCGACATTGAACAGCCCGCCCGGCGCCGGGAAGACCCAGCCGTAGCCGCCGCGCAGGCGCGGATGCCACACGATCTGCAGCTGATTGATGCGGCCCGCCATGGCCGGGTGGCGCACATAGCCGCGCAGCGCCACGCCACTGGGCGTGCGGCGTTCGCACAGGCCGGCGGCCATGAGCGGCTGCGCCGCCGCGCCGGTGGCCAGCACCACCCAGCGCGCTGCGATGTCGAAACGGCCGCCGTCGTTGCGCAGGCGCGCACCGACGACGCGCTCGCCGTCCAGCAGCGGGGCTTCGAAGCGCAGCGGCGCCAGCAGCCAGGCGCCGGCGCGTTGCGCGGCACGCACCAGCACATGGTCCAGCGTCTTGCGCGGCAGCACCGATAGCGACCCCGGTACGTCGACGAAGCCGCCGCGCGGGCCCACGCAGCGCACGTACGGCACCTGCTGGGCCAGCGCTGCAACTTCCTCGAAAACGCCCAGCCGGCGCAGCGCGGCGTGGGTGTCGGGAATGAGGCCGTCGCCGCAGACCTTGTCGCGCGGGAAGGCGTGCTGGTCGGCCAGCAGCACCTGTAGGCCGGCGCGGGCCAGCCACAGCGCGCAGGCGCTGCCCGCGGGGCCGGCGCCGACGACGAGCACGTCGCATTGGCTGGGGGGCGGGGTCGTGAGCGGCATGGCGGCGAGCGCGCATTCTGGCAGCACGGGCGCGGATTGACGTGCGTCAGCCTGGGCGCTGCTGCCACGGCGCATCATGTTCGACAAGGAGACGAGCGCCATGACCACCCATCTCACGGCTGGACAGCGGGCCCTGTTGCAGGCCGAACTGGAGTTGCGGCAGCGGCAGTTGAGCCGGCAGCTGGAAGTGCACCAGGAGGGGCGCTCGCGCGTCGAACACGCCCGCGATGTGCTGGCGCAGGACTTCGACGACGCGCCGCAGCGCGCCATGGACCGCGAGGTGGACATGGCGCTGTCCGAAATCGACACCCAGGAACTGGCGGCCGTGGGCCGCGCGCTGGCGCGTGTGCAGGCCGACGACTACGGACTGTGCGTGGACTGCGGCGGCGGGATTCCGTTCGACCGGCTGAAGGTGGAGCCGCAGGCCCTGCGTTGCGTGGCCTGCGAAAGCAGGCGCGAGCAGGGGCGTTGACGCACGGCAGGGTCATGTATCGGTAGCGGCCGTGGCACCATCCGGTGCCATGAGCACCCTCTTCGAAAAACTCCTGCACGGCGAACTGCCCTGCGCCAAGGTCTACGAGGACGAGTTCGTCTTCGCCTTCATGGACGCAGGCCAGGTCAACGATGGCCATGTCATCGTGGCCACCAAGGCGCCGCGCGAGACGCTGTTGGATTGCACCGACGATGAGGCCGCCGCGCTGATGCGCGCCGCGCGCCGCATCGCCATCGCCGTGCAGGCGGCTTTTCAGCCCGAGGGCATCACCGTGCTGCAGGCCAACCGGCCGGCGGGCTGGCAGACGGTGCCGCATCTGCACCTGCACGTGCTGCCGCGCCATGCCGGCGACGGCGTGGAACTGACCTGGCCGCGCAAGGGGCCGGGTATCGAGCGGCTGCGCGAACTGGCGGCGCGGTTGCGGGTGTCCGCAGCGCCGTAGCCCGGCGCGCGCCCCTTCGCGCTGCAGTCCGGCGCGCGGCCATCAGTCCCGCCTGCGGCCGAACTGCCGCGCCAGCCGCCAGGCCAGCAGGCCCAGCGGTACGGCGTGCAGGAGCAGGTCGAAGATGTCGATCGGCCGCGTCAGCGTGCCGGCGGCCAGCATCTTCAGTTTTTCCCAGAGGTGCGGTTCGGGGAAGAACGGTGCCAGCGCCAGCCAGCCGGCGATGACCGAGAGCCAGACCAGCGGCACCCGGTCGAGCCAGGCGCCCAGCCTGGCCCACAGGCCCGTATCTTGCGCCATGGCCGATGCCCGCCGAAACGGAGCGTCGGGCCTAGGTCACCGACCCGGCCGCCTTCACCTTCAGACGCCACGCATGCAGCAGCGGCTCGGTATAGCCGCTGGGCTGTGACAGGCCCTTGAAGACCAGGTCGCTGGCGGCCTGGAAGGCAAAGCTTTCCTTGAAGCGCCCGGCCATCGGCGTGTAGGCGGGATCGCCGGCATTCTGCCGGTCCACCACCTTGGCCATGCGCTTGAGCGTGGCGCGCACCTGGGCCTTGTCCACCACACCGTGGTGCAGCCAGTTGGCCATGTGCTGGCTGCTGATGCGCAGCGTGGCGCGGTCTTCCATCAGGCCCACGTTGTGGATGTCGGGCACCTTGCTGCAGCCCACGCCTTGTTCCACCCAGCGCACCACGTAGCCCAGGATGCCCTGCGCGTTGTTGTCCAGTTCCTGCTGCCTTTCCTCGTCGCTCCACTTCGGCTTCTTCACCACCGGCACGGTGAGCAGGTTGGCGAGAAGGGTTTCGCGCTCCGCGTCGGCGTCCACCTTCTCCAGCGCCTTCTGCACCTTGAATACGTCCACCTGGTGGTAATGCAGCGCATGCAGCGTGGCGGCGGTGGGGCTGGGCACCCAGGCGGTGTTGGCGCCGGCCTGCGGGTGGGCGATCTTCTGCTGCAGCATGGCGGCCATCAGGTCGGGCATGGCCCACATGCCCTTGCCGATCTGCGCCTTGCCGCGCAGCCCGCACTGCAGGCCCACCAGCACGTTGCTGCGCTCGTAGGCCTGGATCCACTCGCTGGTCTTCATGTCGCCCTTGCGGCGCATGGGGCCGGCCTGCATGGCGGTGTGCATCTCGTCGCCGGTGCGGTCCAGGAAGCCGGTATTGATGAAGGCCACGCGGCTGGCCGCGGCGGCGATGCAGGCCTTGAGGTTGACGCTGGTGCGGCGTTCCTCGTCCATGATGCCCAGCTTCACCGTGCTGTCGGGCAGGCCCAGCAGCTGTTCGACGCGGCCGAACAGTTCGCCGGCAAAGGCCACCTCGGCCGGGCCGTGCATCTTGGGCTTGACGATGTAGACGCTGCCGCGCCGGCTGTTGCGGATGCCCGGTGTGGCCAGGCCCTTCACGTCGTGCAGCGCGATGGTCGTGGTGACCACGGCGTCCAGGATGCCCTCGGGGATCTCGCGCGCGTCGTCGCCCCACAGCACGGCGGGGTTCGTCATCAGGTGGCCGACGTTGCGCACGAACAGCAGCGAGCGGCCGTGCAGGGCCACGTCTTCGCCGCGCGGGCCGGTGTACTGGCGGTCGGGGTTGAGGCCGCGCGTGAAGGTGGTGCCGCCTTTGTTCACCTCTTCGGTGAGCGTGCCCTTCAGGATGCCCAGCCAGTTGCGGTAGGCCAGCACCTTGTCCTCGGCATCGACCACGGCCACCGAGTCCTCGAGGTCGAGGATGGTCGAAAGCGCCGACTCCAGCACCAGGTCGCACACGCCGGCGGCGTCGGTGGCGCCGATGGGGTGCGCGGCGTCGATGCGGATGTCGATGTGCAGGCCATG
This sequence comes from Candidatus Rubrivivax defluviihabitans, assembly GCA_016709385.1. Classification (GTDB taxonomy): domain Bacteria; phylum Pseudomonadota; class Gammaproteobacteria; order Burkholderiales; family Burkholderiaceae_C; genus Rubrivivax; species Rubrivivax defluviihabitans. Next base: position 445,726 of record JADJMW010000022.1, on the reverse strand, counting down.
GTGCGACAGCAGCACCGCCGAGGGCGCACCCATCTCGCCCTGGAAGCCGACGAACTGCGCCGGGTTCTTCAGCCCGACCGTGCTGCCACCCTTGAGCGTCACCGCCAGCGCGTTGTCCACCACGCGGTAGGCGGTGGCGTCGACGTGCGAGCCGCGCGCCAGCGGCGCGCAGCGGTCGAGCACGTGGCGGGCGTAGGCAATGACCTTGGCGCCGCGCGCCGGGTTGTAGCCACCGCCTTCCCGGGCACGGGTGGCGCCGTCGGTTTCGGGCAGCGCGTCGGTGCCGTACAACGCGTCGTACAGGCTGCCCCAGCGCGCGTTGGCAGCATTCAGCGCATAACGCGCGTTCGTGATGGGCACCACCAGTTGCGGGCCGGCCTGCAGCGCCAGCTCGGCGTCGACATTCTTCGTCGTCGCCTTCACCTTGGCCGGCACCGGCACCAGGTAGCCGATCTTCTGCAGGAAGGCGCGGTACTTGGCCATGTTGCGGATCGGCCCCGGGTGCTTTTTGTGCCACTCGTCCAGCGCCGCCTGCAGGCGGTCGCGCTCGGCCAGCAGCGCGGCATTCTTCGGCGCCAGGTCGCGCACGATGGCGTCGAAGCCGGCCCAGAAGGCGGCGGCATCGACGCCGGTGCCGGGCAGCACCTCGTCCTGGATGAAGTGATACAGCGGCGTTGCGACATGCAGGCTGTGGACCAGGGTTCTCATGGGGTTCTCCTTGAAACGGAATCGCCGCGCTTCACGCGGCAGGGTGGCCCGGCCCGGCCGCCGCCGGCACGGGCGCGGCCGAAGCGGGGGCAGGAAAGAGGGCCAGCACGTCGCGCAGGCTGCGGCCGGTGTGGCTGGGCGACGTGCCCAGCGGGTCCAGCGGTGCGCCGGTGCGGTTGACCCACAGCGTCGTATAGCCGAACCAGGTGGCGCCGATGGCGTCCCAGCCGTTGCTGCTGACGAACAGAATCTCGCGCGCCGGCAGCCCGAAGGCGGCCGTGCCCAAGGCGTAGGCGGCGGGGTCGGTCTTGTAGCGCTGCACCGGATGCACGCTGATCACGTGCTGCAGCAGTTCGGTGAAGCCGGCGCTCCTGACGGCCACCGCCAGCATCTCGGGATCGCCGTTGCTCAGGATGCCGGCGGGGATGCGCCGGCGCTGCAGTTCGGCCAGCACCTCGCGGTTTTCCGGAAAGGCCGAAAGATGCCGGTACTGGCTCATCAGCCGGTCTTCCGAAGCCGGGTCCAGCTTCAGCCCGAGCCGCGCCGCGGCGAACTGCAGGCCGGCACGCGTCAACTCCCAGAACGGCCGGTAATGTTCGCCGGCCGCGCCGCTCATCGTGACCAGCCGCGTGTATTCGATCTGCTTGTCGCGCCACAGCAGGCTGAGCCGCTCGCCGCAGCCGGGAAACAGCTGCTCGGCCAGCAGTGCCACGCTGTGCACGTCGAAGAGCGTGCCATAGGCGTCGAATAGCACCGCACGGATTTTCATGACGACACTGTATTCGCTGTGCGTGCCGGCATTAAGTACGTCGTATGTCATGGATTTGTGCGTTGGATAGGCATAATCCCTCCATGGCACGGCTCAAGCAGATCGAATCTTTTGCCGCGGTCGCCACCAAAGGCAGCCTTACCGCTGCCGCGCACGCCGAAGGCGTGGCGCCGGCGGTGATCGGCCGCCGCATCGACGCGCTGGAACAGCGCCTGGGCGTGAAGCTGCTGGTGCGCACCACGCGGCGCATCACGCTCACGCACGAAGGCAGCGCCTTCCTCGAAGACTGCCAGCGCCTGCTGGCCGACCTGGCGAATGCCGAGGCCAGCGTCAGCGCCGGCGGCGTGAAGGCCAGCGGCCACCTGCGCATCACCGCGCCGGCCGGTTTCGGCCGCCGCCACGTGGCGCCGCTGGTGCCGGCCTTCATCGAGCAGCACCCCGACGTGAGCCTGTCGCTGAACCTCAGCGACCGCGTGGTGGATATCGTCAACGAAGGCGTCGATTGCGCCATCCGCGTCGGCGACCTGCCCGACTCCAGCCTGGTCAGCGTGCGCCTGGCCGACAACCGCCGCCTGTGCGTGGCCACGCCCGCCTACCTGCAGCGCGCCGGCGTGCCCCTGACACCGGCCGAGCTGATGCGCCACCAGTGCCTGACGCTCAGTTCCGACGCCAGCCAGACCCGCGGCTGGGCTTTTGCCGTGGACGGCGAGGTGACGCACCTGCGCCCCGGCGGCCGGCTCGACTGCAGCGACGGCCAGGTGCTGCACGACTGGTGCCTGCGCGGCCTGGGGCTCGCCTGGCGCAGCACCTGGGAAGTGGAATCCGACGTGGCCGCAGGCCGTCTGCAAGTGGTGCTGGAGGACTTCGCGGCGCCGCCCAACGGCATCTACGCGGTCTTTCCGCAGCGCAAGCACCTGCCGCTGCGCGTGCGGCTGTGGATCGACTTCGTCAAGCACAGCTACGGCGACCCGCGGTACTGGACCGGCGGGGCGGCCTGAAACGCGTCGGAGATGGGAGGCGCCCGGCCCGCCGCGGCTTCAGAGGATCCGTCTTGGGTGCGCTGCCGCCTCGTGCGCCGCGTGCAGCCGGCGCACCAGCACGCGGATGAAGGCCTTGTCGAACAGGTGGCGCGTGGCCAGCGAAAACTGCTCCATGCTCTGCGGCGTGAACGACACCGTGGTGGCCGGCTGCGAGACCAGGATGTCCACCGTGTGCAGCCGCAGTTCGGGGCTGGGCGCCAGGTAGGCCATCTCGCCCACCGAGGTGCCGCTGCCCAGCGTGGCCACCTGCCGACCCTCGCGGTAGACCTCCACCTGGCCTTGCGTGACGATGTGGAAGGTGTTGCCCGGCTCGCCCTTGCGGAACAACGCCTGGCCATAGGTATGGCGCTGCCACTGCGCGCGGTGCACCACCTCCCACAGTTCCACGTCGCCGAAGCCGGCGAAGAATTCCAGCGAGCGCAGCAGCGTGAAGCGCTCGGAATCCAGCACCTCCTGCAGCGGCCCGCGCGGCAGCAGTCCCTCGGCATTCAGCCGCGACAGCGCGCGCGCGAAGGCGTCCCAGTCGGCCGGCCGCTGCGTCCGGTCCTTGGCCAGGCAGGCTTCGATGAGCGACTGCAGCGCCGCCGGCACGCCTTCGCGCAGCCCGCAGAGCGGCGGTGGCCGGGCATGGCAGATCTGGTGCATCAGCGCCTGCTGCTGGGTGGCGTCGAAGGGCGGCCGGCCGGCGACCAGGTGGTAGAGCACGGCGGCCAGCGAATACATGTCGGCGCGGCAGTCCAGCGCGTCGCCTTCCAGTTGCTCGAGCGACATGTAGGCCAGCGAGCCCACGCGGTAGATCTGCGTGTGCTCCGAGCCGAGGTTGAAGACGCTGCCGAAGTCGGTGACCTTGACGTCGTCGATGCGGTCGCCGGCCAGTGTCACGAGCAGGTTGGCCGGCTTCACGTCGCGGTGGATCAGTCCCTGGCGGAAGCAGTAGCCCAGCGCCATGGCGCACTTGAAGCCGATCTCCAGCACCTGCTGCAGCGGCAGCAGCTGGTCGGCGCGGCAGTAACGGCGCAGCGTGCCGCCATTCACGTACTCCATCACCAGATAGGGCGCCTCGCCGTCGGGAACCGCGTCGAGGATCTGCACCACGTTGGGGTGGTGCAGCCGGCCCACCAGGGCAGCTTCGGCGGCGAAGAAGCGCTGCTGGAAGTGCGCCTCGCGCGAGTCGGGGAACAGCCCCGGGCGCACGCGCTTGATGGCCACCTCGACGTCGTTGAACGGGTCGTGGGCGAGAAAGACCTCGCTCGTGGCGCCCTCGCCGAGCTTGCGCCGGACGTGGTATTTGCCGATCAGCGACGGCAGACCGGCTGCAGCCGCCCGGGTCGCAGCGGGCAGATGCGGCAGATTCGGCGGGGTGGCGGCAAGGCGCGTGGGCGGCATTGGCGGGGGCATGGGCCGGCCCGGGCCGGCGGCGGTGCGGCAGGGCGCTGCCATCTTTGCATGTTGCCGCGCCGGCCGGGCGGGGCAAGCCCGGAACAGGCAGGCCTTGGGCGCCCAGATCGCCTCCTGCCCCGGTCCGGGCAGGTGCCCAACCTTAGAATCCGCCGATGATTCAAGTGAAGCGGGACTTGCAAACGGCGCTGCAGTCAGCCCTGGCCGAGGTGGCCGCCGGCCTGGGCGATGCGCCGGTGCCGGCCGCGGTGCTGGAGTCCCCACGGCAGGCCGCGCATGGCGACCTGGCCATCACCGCGGCCATGCCGCTGGCCCGGGCGCTGAAAACGAATCCGCGCGATGTCGCCGCGGCGCTGCTGCAGGCGCTGCAGGCGCAGGCCGCCGTGCAGCGCTGGGTGCAGTCGCTCGAGATCGCCGGCCCCGGCTTCATCAACCTGCGCCTGACCGCCGCCGCGCGCCAGGCCGTGGTGGCCGAGGTGCTGGCCGCGGGCGAGTGTTTCGGCCACCAGGCCGCCAGCGGGCGCCGCGTGATGGTCGAATTCGTGTCCGCCAACCCCACCGGCCCGCTGCACGTGGGCCACGGGCGCAATGCGGCCCTGGGCGACTGCATCTGCAACCTGCTGCGGAGCCAGGGACACGAGGTGCACCGCGAGTTCTATTACAACGATGCCGGCGCGCAGATTGCCACCCTGGCTGCGTCCACCCAGGCCCGGCTGAAGGGCTTCGAGCCCGGCGACGAAGCCTGGCCCGAAGCGGCCTACAACGGCGACTACATCGCCGATATCGCGGCCGATTTCCGGGCCCGCAAGACCGTGCACGCCGACGACCGCGAATTCACCGCCAGCGGCGACGTGGCCGACCTCGACGGCATCCGCCAGTTCGCCGTGGCCTACCTGCGGCACGAGCAGGACCTGGACCTGCGCGCCTTCGGCGTGCGCTTCGACCACTACTTCCTGGAAAGCAGCCTGTACACCAGCGGCCGTGTGGAAGATACCGTGCGTCGGCTGGTGGCCTCGGGCAAGACCTACGAGAAGGACGGCGCGCTGTGGCTGCGCACCACCGAGTACGGCGACGACAAGGACCGTGTCATGCGCAAGTCGGCGCCGGCCGGCGCCGACGCCACGGTGCCGGACGGCAGCTACACCTACTTCGTGCCCGACGTGGCCTACCACATCGCCAAGTTCGAGCGCGGCTTCGCCCGGGTCATCAACGTGCAGGGCAGCGACCACCACGGCACCGTGGCCCGCGTGCGCGCCGGTCTGCAGGCGGCCGGGGTGGGCATCCCGCCGGGCTTTCCGGACTATGTGCTGTACAAGATGATCACGGTGATGCGCGGCGGCCAGGAGGTGAAGATCTCCAAGCGCGCCGGCAGCTACGTCACGCTGCGCGACCTCATCGACTGGACCAGCCGCGACGCGGTGCGCTTCTTCCTCATCAGCCGCAAGGCCGACACCGAATTCGTCTTCGACGTCGACCTGGCGCTGAAGGCCGGCGACGAGAATCCGGTCTTCTACGTGCAATATGCACACGCCCGCATCTGCTCGGTGCTGGCGCAATATGGCGGCGAGCCCGACCACGCCCATGCCGACCTGACGCGGCTGACCGCGCCCAGCGAAGCCGCGCTGATGCTCAAGCTGGCCGACTACCCCGACATGCTGGCGCGCGCTGCCGCCGAGTTCGCTCCGCACGACGTGGCCTTCTACCTGCGGGATCTCGCTGCCGCGTTCCACACCTACTACGCCAGCGAACGATTCCTCGTCGACGACGACGGCCTGGCGCGCGCGCGCATGGCGCTGCTGGCCGCCACCGCGCAGGTGTTGCGCAACGCATTGGCCCTGCTGGGCGTGGGCGCGCCGCAGGCGATGGTGCGCGAGGCGCCGGTGGCGCAGGAGGCGGCGGCATGAAGGTTCCTGCGGCAGGTCAGCGCGGCGGCTTCGTGATGGGCCTGGTGGTCGGGCTGCTGCTCGGGCTGGCGCTGGCGCTGGGCGTGGCGCTCTATATCACCAAGGCACCGGTGCCCTTCATCAACAAGGTACCGCAGCGCACCGCCGAGCAGGACAACGCCGAGATCGAACGCAACCGCAACTGGGACCCCAACGGTGCTTTGGGCACCCGGCCGGTGCCCAGGGTGGCGGCGCCATCGGCTTCGGGCGCCGTCACAGGCACGGCCTTGCCGCCGGGCATGGTGCCGGCCGTGGTGCCGCCAGCGGCGCCGCCGCGCGACCCGGCATCCATCCTCGCCGCTGGCAGCGGTCCACCGACCCAGGCAAGCGCAGCCAAGGCGGCGGCGCGGCCTGCGTCAGCCGCTGCCGACCCCTTCGTCTATTTCGTGCAGGCCGGTGCCTACACGCGCAGCGAAGACGCCGAGCAGCAGCGCGCGCGACTGGCGCTCATCGGCCAGACCGCCCGCATCACCGAGCGCGAGCAGGTCGGCCGCACCGTCTACCGCGTGCGCCTGGGGCCGCTGGAAACGCGCAACCAGGCCGTGGATGTGCAGACCGAATTGGGCGAGCAGCGCATCGAATCCCAGATCGTTCGTGTCGAGCGTCCTTGAAGGTGCGCCGGCCGGGAACCCGCAACCGGCCGGGCGGGTCCATGGTGATCTTCCCCTCTCTCCCATCGAAAGGATTCCAATGAAGCGGCGTGACTTTTCCAGGCAATTGGCCGGTGCCGGGCTCGGACTGGCGGCGGCGGGCCTGGCCAAAGCGCAGGGCGGGCCGGTCGAGGGCCAGCACTACGTGAAGCTGTCGACGCCGGCGCCGGTGAGCCTGCCCACGCCCGACAAGAAGGTCGAGGTCGTCGAATTCTTCTGGTACGGCTGCCCGCACTGCTTCCGCTTCGAGCCCTTGCTCGACAGCTGGGCCAAGCGGCTGCCGCCCGACGTGGCCTTGCGCCAGGTGCCGGTGGGTTTTGCGCTGCCGCACCAGGTGCACCAGAAACTCTTCTATGCGCTGGAGGAGATGGGCCAGTTGCCGGCCTTGCACCGCCGTGTCTTCACCGCCATCCAGGAGCAGAACCAGCGGCTGAACAACGAAGCCGACATCGTGACCTTCGTCGGTGCCAACGGCGTGGACCGCGACAAGTTCGCCGCCGCGTTCAAGTCGTTCAGCGTGGCCACCAAGGCCAACCGTGCCAAACAGTTGTCGGAAGCGTACAAGATCGACGGCGTGCCGGCGCTCGGCATCCACGGCCGCTTCTACACTTCGGGTTCGCTGGCCGGCAGCCACGAGCGGGCGCTGGCGGTGACCGACTTTCTGATCCAGCGCGCGCGTCAAAACGCCTGATCCAGCGCATGACGGGGGCGCTGGGCGTGATGTCTGGCGCGGATTGCGGCGCCTGCTGCCGTTGGGCAGGGAACTTGGGGGGGCTAAAATGACCTGCAAGTTTCGTGCCGCACAGTTCATGTCCCTTCGTCTCCGCCTGATCCCGCTGCCGATGCTGGCCTGCGCGCTGCTGCTGGCCCTGCCCGCGCAGGCCGAGAAAGCCGACCGCAGCAAGCCCATGGTGGTCGAGGCCGACCAGCCCGGCACGGTGGACCTGCAGCGTCAGGTGGTGGTGTTCAACGGCAATGTCGTCATCTCGCAGGGCAGCATGGTGCTGCGCGCCGAACGCGTGGAACTGCGCGAGACGACCGACGGCCACCGCGCCGCCAGCGCCATCGGCAGCCCGGGCAAGCCGGCCACCTGGCGCCAGCGCCGCGACGGTGTCGACGAGACCGTGGAGGGAGCGGCCGACCGCATCGAATTCGACGGCCGCGCCGATACGCTGCGACTGCTGGGCAACGGCGCCGTGCGGCGCCTGCGCGGCAGCACGGTGGCCGACGAGATCACCGGTGCCGCCATCGTGTGGGACAACACGGCCGAGGTCTTCAAGGTGCAAGGCGGTGCAGCCACGGCGGCCAACCCCACTGGCCGGGTGCGCGCGGTGCTGAGCCCGCGCCCCGAACCGGCATCGGCGCCGGCCACGTCAACCGCGCCTGTGGCGCCCCCGCTGGCGCCCAGCCGGGCGCTCGGGGAGGGTCGTTGATGCCGCCCGCGACGCTGGCCGCTCCGGCGCCCGCCCCCATGTCTGCATCCGCCCCAGCGGCAACCAGCCGCCTGGAAGCCGAGCACCTGCAGAAGAGTTACGGCGCGCGCATGGTCGTGAAGGACGTGCACCTGGCCGTGGGCGCCGGCGAGGTGGTGGGCCTGCTTGGACCCAACGGTGCTGGCAAGACGACCACCTTCTACATGGTGGTGGGGCTGGTGCGCGCCGACGCCGGCGAGATCCGCATCGACGGCCAGCCGGTGCAGACGCTGCCCATCCACCGCCGCTCGCGGCTGGGCCTGTCGTATCTGCCACAGGAAGCGTCCATCTTCCGCAAGCTCACCGTGGCCGAGAACATCCGTGCCGTGCTCGAGTTGCAGCTCGGCCCGGATGGCCGTTCGCTGCCCAAGCGGGTGGTCGACGAAGAGCTGGAAAAGCTGCTGCACGACCTGTCGATCGAGAAGCTGCGCGACTCGCCGGCACCGGCGCTCTCGGGCGGCGAGCGGCGGCGGGTGGAAATCGCGCGTGCGCTGGCCACGCAGCCGCGCTTCATCCTGCTCGACGAGCCTTTTGCCGGCATCGACCCCATCGCGGTGATCGAGATCCAGCGCATCGTCGGTTTCCTGCGCTCGCGCGGCATCGGCGTGCTCATCACCGACCACAACGTGCGCGAGACGCTGGGGATCTGCGACCGCGCCTACATCATCAGCGACGGCCGCGTGCTGGCCGAGGGCACGCCGCACGAGATCGTGGCCAACGCCGAGGTGCGCAAGGTGTACCTGGGCGAACATTTCCGCATGTGACATGAGGCCCCCAGGCTGTTCGTCGCCAGTCGCGACTCACCTTCGCGCCTTCGCCGCCGGGTGTCAGAGCCACCCGGCCTTCGGTCCGTCCAAGTCCGCGCAGGCGGACTTGGAGCCGCGGCCCTCAGCCCCCCAAGGGGGGCGAACCGGACGGGAGACAGTCCCTGCGGACTGTCTCCCGCCTGTGAGCGCCTGCGGCGTCCTCGCCGCAGGCTCACGCAGCGGCCCGGCAGAGCCGGATCCGCGCGTGGCCTTGACGCGCCATCGACCATGAAGCCCTCACTGCAGGTCCGCCTGTCGCAGCACCTGGCGCTGACGCCGCAGTTGCAGCAGTCGATCCGGCTGCTGCAGCTGTCCACGCTGGAGCTGCATCAGGAAGTGGGCCAGATGCTCGACCAGAACCCGTTCCTGGAAGCCGAGGACGATTCGCCGCCCAGCCCCTACGACACGCCGCCCGAGCGCCAGGCGGCCGACCGCGCCGGTGACAGCGACGACGGCTACCGCGCCGACGCGCCCGACGCCGGCGAGGCCGTGCCCGAGATCCGCGCCGAGGAATTCGGCACCCCCGAGCGCGAGGACTGGGAGAACGGCACCGAACGCGACGACTTCGACGGCATCCGCGAAATGCCGTCCACCGCAGCGGCCGGCAGTGGCGAGGGCGACGGCGATGACGTGGAGGCGCAGGACCGCCGCGCTGCCGCCGGCTCGCTGCAGGACCACCTGCGCGCGCAGATCGTGGGCATGCGGCTGGGCGACGACGACCGCGCGGCGCTCGAGGTGCTGCTCGAGTCGCTGGACGGCGACGGCTACCTGGCCGACCCGCTGGAAGAGATTGCCGAGCGGCTGGCCGACATGCTGGGCCCGGACCGCGAGGAAGCACGTGACGAACTCGACGCCCGGCTGCGCTGCGCGCTGCAATGGCTGCAAAGCCTGGAGCCCACGGGCGTGGGCGCCCGCACGCTGGCCGAGTGCCTGCAGCTGCAGCTGCGGACGCAGCCGCCCGGCCCGGCCCGGGAACTGGCGATGACTTTGTGCGAACTCCACCTGGAGCTTCTGGCCCGGCGCGACATGAGACGGCTCACCGCGCTCACCGGTGCCGACGAAGACCTGGTGCGGCAGGCGCAGGCGCTGATCACCGCCTGCGAGCCCAAGCCCGGGCGCCCCTTCGGCGGCGCCGAAGCGGCGGTCGTGGTGCCCGACGTCATCGTGCGCAAGACCGGACGCGGTCTTTCGGTGACGCTCAACCCCGACGTCATGCCCAAGCTGCGCATCAACGACATCTACGCCCACGCCATCCGCGGCCAGCGCGGCAACGGCGCCGCGGCGGCGGCCGGGCAGCCCACCCTGTCGTCGCGGCTGCAGGAGGCGCGCTGGTTCGTGAAGAATATCCAGCAGCGGTTCGACACCATCCTGCGCGTGAGCAAGGCCATCGTCGAGCGCCAGAAGGGCTTCTTCACGCACGGCGCCATCGCCATGAAGCCACTGGTGCTGCGCGAAATCGCGGACGAGTTGGGCCTGCACGAAAGCACCATCTCGCGCGTGACCACAGCCAAGTACATGGCCACGCCGCAGGGCACCTTCGAGCTGAAATACTTCTTCGGCAGCTCGCTCAATACCGAAGCCGGCGGCAATGCCTCGAGCACCGCGGTGCGGGCGTTGATCCAGCAGCTGGTGGCCGCCGAGCCGACCGGCAAGCCGCTGTCCGACAGCCAGCTCAGCCTGATGCTCGAGGAGCAGGGCATCCAGGTGGCGCGCCGCACCGTGGCCAAGTACCGCGAGGCGCTGCGCATCGCGCCGGCCGGGCAGCGCAAGGCGATATGAACGGGCCCCCAGGCTCGTCGCTGCGCTCCTTCGCCACCCCCCGAGGGGGCTCGGCCAACCTTGGGGTGGCCCGGCGGTCGGCCGGTCGGCCCCCAGGCCTGTCGCTGCGCAGGGCATGACCACCCTGTTCCTGCCCTGCGCCTCCGGCGTCGAGAGCCTGCTGGCCGACGAGGTGCAGCGCATCACGGGCAACGTGGCCGAGAACGCGCGCGGCGGCGTCTGGGTCGAGGGCGACGAGTGCACGGCGATGCAGCTCAACCTGGAGAGCCGGCTCGCCCAGCGCGTGCTGTGGCCGCTGGTCGACGGTCCCTACCGCGACGAGCACGATCTGTATGCGCTGGCGCGGCGCGTGCCGTGGCCGCAATGGATCACGCCCGAACAGAGCCTGCGCGTGGACGTGAGTGCGCAGCGTTCGCCGCTCACGAGCCTCAATTTCGCCGCGCTGCGCATCAAGGACGCGGTCTGCGACAGCCTGCGCGAAAGCACCGGGGCACGGCCCGGCGTCGATACGCGCCGGCCCGATCTGCCGCTCGCCCTCTTCGTCGGCCCCGAGCACGCCACGCTGTATGCCGACACCTCGGGCGAAGCCCTGTTCAAGCGCGGCTGGCGCGAGGACACCGGCGAGGCGCCGCTGAAGGAAACGCTCGCAGCCGCCATGCTGGCCGCCGCCGGCTGGCAGGGCCGAGCCGAGGACGGCCCGCTGTTCGACCCCTGCTGCGGCGCCGGCACGATCGCCATCGAGGCGGCGCAGATCGCCTGCGGCATCGCGCCCGGCGCGCTGCGGTCGTTCGCCTTCGAACGTTGGTTGCCCTTCCGGCCGCAGCTGCCGGCGTGGCGCGAATTGCAGCGCCAGGCCGGGCAGCGAGTGCACGCGCCCGCGGTGGCGGTCTTCGCCGGCGACGTGAGCTTTCGCATGACCGATTTCGCTGCCCGCAACGCCGAGCGCGCCGGCGTGCGCCAGGCCATCGAATTCAAGACGGCCGACGCCCTGCAGCGCCTGCCGCCGGCGGCCGGCGGCACGCTGATGCTGAATCCGCCGTACGGCGAACGCATCGCGCCCAAGGGGCGCGGCGCGGGGCGTGACCGCGGCGCGACCCGGGACGGGCAGGCCGCGGTCGGCACGACGGCGGCGCCTGCCGCGGCGCGCGAGGGTTTCGAAGGCGGCGGCTCACCGACCGAATTCTTCGGCGCGCTGGCCGCGCACTGGAAACGCCACTACAGCGGCTGGACGGCCTGGCTGCTGAGCCCTGAGATGAAGCTCTCGGGCCTGATGCGCATGAAGGAGAGCCGCCGCGTGCCGTTGTGGAACGGGGCCATCGAATGCCGGCTGTACCGCTTCGACATCGTGGCCGGCGCCGGCCCGGGTGCACGGACGCGCCCCTCAGCGGAATAGGCGCAGCGCGCCGACGCGGCGCTCGATCTCGGCCATCATGGCCTGGTAGCGCGGCGCGCCAACGCCGCCGTAGCGGCGCACGAACTCGGCCTCGGGCATGAACTGCGGCAGGTCGACCCAGGCCGGCATGAGGTCGTCGTCGCCGACGCCGGGGGCCACGCGGGCCTGCAGCTCGGCCGGGGCCTGCAAGGCCATCGCGCCGAATCGTGCACCGGCCAGGTTGGCGGCCATGTCGTTGAAGCTGAAGCCGCTGCCGCTGCGGGCGTCGGCCAGTTCCTTTTTCAGGCCGATGGACTGGGCCAGCGCGTCCGACGTGCCCACCACCAGCACGGCCGAGACGAGAAAGTGGCGCGGAAAGTCATCACGCCCGGCCAGCAGCAGCCGCAGTCGCTGCGCACGCGGCCAGCCTTGGGTGCCAGGCAGCACCGAACCCAGGTCACGCCCGTTGGCAAACAAGGCCAGCACCACGATGGCGGCGCGGTTCTCGGCCGCCGCGTCGCCGCCCGCGGCGCTGCGCTGCTGCGCCAGTTCGAACATCGGCCCCAGCAGCTGTGCCAGCGGGGCTTCGCGGGCCGGCGCGAGAGCCGCAACCAGCGTGGACATATGTTCGGCGTGGGCCCGCAGGCGTTGCTGCTCGTCGGCGGGCAGCAGGGTTTCGAGCACACGCTGCGCGCTGTCGTCGCGCCAGGCATAGGCCAGCAGCAGCCGCTGCGGCGTGAGGCGCACCCGCAGCACGACCTCGGCCGTGAGCTGCCATTCCTTGCGCAGATCGGCGCGCTCGATCAGCTTCAGCCCGACCCATTGCCCCAGCCGCACCGGCACGCGCAGGCGACCGACGTGCAGCGAGTCCAGCCGTGGCAGTCTTTCGGTCTGCACCCAGCGCGCGGTGACATTGAGCCAACGACCGAAAGGATTGGGCGGCACGGGCGCGCTGAGCGTGACACCGATCGCGGCGCGTTGCAGATCGACGCGGCCGGCGGCGCCCGGCCAGCGGTGCAGGCCGTGGTTGAAGAGCACTTCGAGGTCGCGCCCGCTCAGCGCCATGGTGCTCAGGCGGCCGGGCGGCACGCGCCGCGGGTCGTGCGCGCGCAGCAGCGCGGCCGCACGGGCCAGGTCCTGCGGGCCGATGTCTGCCGGTCGGGGCACGGTCGCTTCATGCTGCAACGCCGCGGCCAGCCCCAGCGCAGCCGCCGTGCCGGTCAGCAGAAGGGCGGCCGTGGCCCGGCGCAGCGTCTTGCTCATGCGTCGGAGTCTGCCACCGCCACGACCAAGGCCGCGCCCCGATGGGCTGCCGGCGCCGGTCGGCAGCGGCATAATCCGGCGGCCGCTTCTGCTTCGAAAGGCATTTCTTGGACCCGAGCCACCCTCGGTGACCGTCCGTTTCGGGGCCGCGTCCGCGCGCCGGCCGGGATGAGACGGGAACCCGCCACACCCTCCCCGCCCAGCTGCCTGCCCACCGCCCCGGCCTTGCCGCGGCGGCCGCCAGGCCCGCCCCCCGGAGTAAGAGATGCTGAACGTCTTCACGCTGACCAACGGCCGGCTGTTCCAGGAAGAGATCGACAGTCTGCAGGCGCTGGCCGACCTGCATCCGGTGTGGGTCGACCTGGAAAGCCCCAGCGCCGAGGAAAAGGACTGGGTGCGCGAGCGCTTCGGCGTCAGCATCCCGGTCGACATCGTCGACGACGACATCGAGGAGTCGGCGCGGTTCTACGAGGAAGACAACGGCGAGCTGCACATCCGCTCGGACTTCCTCATCGACGCCGGCGACGCCAGCAAGGGGGCGGCCGCCGAGCCCGCGCGCAACGTGCGCGTGGCCTTCATCCTGTTCCGCAACGTGCTGTTCACGGTGCACGACGAGGACCTGCCGGTGTTCCGGCTGCTGCGCCTGCGCGCGCGCCGCACGCCGGCGCTGATCCAGGACGCCAAGGACGTGCTGCTCAAGCTCTACGACGCCGACGCCGAATTTTCGGCCGACGCGCTGGAGAGCATCTACGACAAGCTCGAGGCGGTCAGCGCCCGCGTGCTCAAGGACGAGGTCAACGACACCGTGGCGGCCGAAGCGCTGGCCGCCATCGCGCGCGAGGAAGACCTGAACGGCCGCATCCGGCGCAACATGATGGATACGCGGCGCGCGCTGAGCTTCATGATGCGCAGCCGCCTGCTCAGCGCCGAGCAGTTCGAGGAAGCGCGCCAGATCCTGCGCGACATCGACTCGCTGGACTCGCACACCGCGTTCCTGTTCGACAAGATCAATTTCCTGATGGACACCATCGTCGGCTTCATCAACATCAACCAGAACAAGGTCATCAAGATCTTCTCGGTGGTGGGCGTGGCGATGCTGCCGCCCACCTTGATCGCCAGCATCTACGGCATGAACTTCAGGTTCATGCCCGAACTCGACTGGGCCGCCGGCTACCCGCTGGCGCTGGCGCTGATGGTGGCCTCGGTGGCGGCGCCGTTCATCTTTTTCCGGCGCAAGGGCTGGCTGCGCTAGCCCGGCCAAGGCGTTGTTTTGTGGTCGAAAAGGGGGCCACTCGGCACGGTGGCCGGTGCCGGCCATCGTGTAACCTTGGCGCCGTCGTGGCGGCGGGTGCATGGCAGGATCGACCTGCCTTCAGGGATCATGAGACAAAGGCAGAGGCGCGGTCGGGCGGGCGGATGGCAGGGTCTGGTGTTCTGCGCCGCGCTGCTGTTCGCGCCGGGCGCGATGGCGCAGTTCAGCATGGTGCCGGCACCGATGGTGCAAGGCGCGCCGCGCGCCTCGCCGGCCGAGATCGAGACCGAGTACCGGATCGACGCCGCACGCCATATCTACGCCACTTATCCGATGCGGGTCTACCGCGGCAAGCTGCCGCCGCTGCTGTACGGCATCATCATGCTCGAGACCGAGATCGACGCCACCGGCCAGGTCGTCAATGTCAGCGTCGTGCGCAAGCCGGCCGCCGACGAGGTGGCGCCCTGGGTGCTGGCCATGGTGCGCCGCGCCGCGCCCTACCCGGCGCCGGCCGCGATGCCTGGCGCCACCGTCCGCTTCACCGAGACCTGGTTCGTCGACAGATCGGGGCTGTTCCAGCTGTTTTCGCTGACCGAAGGCCAGCGCTAGACGTCCGTCCCAGCGGCGTCAGGCGTTGACGCGCCGTTTCAGCCAGCGCATCAGCGCGCCCACGGCGGGCAGCTTCTCGTACAGTTCCTCGGCCGCGTCCCAGTAGTCGCGGTGCACGGCGATGCGGCCGTCGGCGGCCAGCCGCAGGTGCGTGGCGCCGCGGATCACCTGTTCGGCGCCGCTGAAGCGCTTCATGCGGAAGACGAAGTCCCAGCCCAGGAAACACTGGTCGCCCTGCACGATGACGTCGCGGATGACGAAGCGCGGTGCATCCAGCGACCTGAACATGTGCTCGAAGATGCGCGTGATGGCGGCTACGCCCTGCACTTCGTTGAACGGGTCCTTGAAGCGCGCGTCGGGGGTGTAGATCTCGGACAGTCGCGGCAGCTCCGTCGGCGCCAGGCGCTCGAACAAGGTCACGATCCTCTGTACTCGCGGGTCCGTCGGCGGCATGGTCTGGCGGATCACAGCCCGGTGACGCGCCGCACGGCGCGGAAATACATCGCGTCTCCGAGGTGGCTCAGCGCTTTGATCCAGCCTGTGAAGCGCTTGGGGAAATGCATCTGGAATTCACCCCGTTCCCAGCCGGCGATCATGTGCCTGGCCGCCTCATCGGCGCTGATCAGCGCCGGCATGCGGTAGTCGTTCTGCTCGGTGAGCGGCGTTTCCACGTAGCCCGGGCACACCACCGAGACGCCGATGCCCTGGTCGGTGAGGTCGAAATACAGCGACTCGGCCAGGTTGATCAGCGCCGCCTTGGTCGGGCCGTAGGCCAGCGCCTTGGGCAGGCCGCGGAAGCCGCTGACGCTGCTGACCAGGCTGATGTGGCCGCTCTTCTGGCGCAGCAGCGTCGGCAGCACGGCGTCCAGCATGTAGAGCGCGCCGACATAGTTCACCTGTTCGTGGCGCAGCGCGTCGTCCAGGTCGAAGGCAGTGGCGCGCATGGGCTTGTAGTAGCCGGCGCAGTAGACGGCCATGTCCAGCCCGCCCCACTCGGCCACGATGTGTTCGCTGGCCGCGCGCATGGCCACGCGGTCGGTGGCGTCCAGCGGCAGCGCCAGGCTGCCCGGATGCTGGATGGCAAAGGACTCCAGCGGCAGCGCGCTGCGCGCCGACACGGCCACGCGCGCGCCCGCGGCATGCAGCTTGGCCGCGGTGGCGCGGCCGATGCCGGTGGAGGCGCCGACGAGCCAGACGCGCCGGCCCTGCCAGCCGGCCAGTTTCGGGTTCAGGCTCATCGCGGCGCCGGGTTCTTGTAGAAGGAGAGGGTGACTTCGCCCAGCCGCACGCCGAACTTGCTCATCACCGCCTTGTTCAGCATCACGCGTTCGTCCATCAGATACATCCAGTCGTCGAACTGCACCTCGTAGACCTTGCCGTCCACCGGCAGGCTGAGCGTATAGCGCCAGTTCAGCGTGTTGCCGGCAGCCACGCCCTGCGCCACGCCGACCACGTCGTCGGCGCGGCCGCTCCAGCGGCCGCCGCCTTCGTCGGTGAGGCGCCAGACGCGGCGCTCGGTCTTGCCGTCGCTGTAGGTGAAGCGTTCGTCGAGCACGCCCTGGTTGCCGTTCCAGGTGCCGGTCATCTGCACCACGAAGCGGCGCACCACCTTGCCCGAGCGGTCGGTGAAGAGGCCGTGCGCCACCAGGTCGCCGTTGAAATAGGTCTTCAGGTCGAGCACCGGCGTCTCGGCCGCATAGTCGGCCGGTGTGGGGCCGGCGCAGCCGCCGAGCACGACCGCGGCCAGCGCGGTGGCGGCCAGGGCCAGGGTGAGTCGTCTCTTCATTGGTCTTCCTTCTTGCGGATCCACAGGGTCCAGAGCAGCGCCGTGGCCGCGAGCTTGAGCACGCAGGGCAGCAGGCAGTAGGCGATGGTCAGCGCGCGCAACGCTTCGGCGTCCTGGCTGCCGGGCGTGTAGCCGAAGGCGCCGAGCAGCGGCAGCGCAATACCGGCGGCAAGCGCCAGGTTGAGCTTGGTGGCGAAATTCCACCAGCCGAAATAGGCACCTTCCAGACGCTGGCCGTGGCCGGCACGCTGGATGACGCCGGCCAGCAGCGCGCCGGGCAGCGTGAGGTCGGCGCCCAGCGCGATGCCGCTGGCCACGCAGACGACGGTGTAGGCCAGCACGTCGCCGCTGCCCAGCAGCGCCGCCCAGGCGAAGGTGACGATGGCCAGGACCATGCCGGCCGCCCAGGCGCGCGCCAACCCGAAGCGTGCCACCGCACGCACCCACAGCGGCATGGAAAGCGCACCGGCGGCGAAATAGCTGGCCAGGAACAGCGGTTCGAAGGCGGGGGCCTGCAGGCGGTCGCGGATGAAGAACAGCACCAGCGTGGCCGGCACCGCGCTGGCCACGCCGTTGACCAGGAAGATGACCAGCAGGCGGCGGAAGCCGGGAGTCGACAGCGGCGCCACGAGATCCGGCGCGCCCGCCACGCGGGCGTGGAGCGCCGGCTGCGGCGCGCGCGCCAGCAGCGCCAGCGCCGCCGCCAAGGCGACGGCGAAGACCACGCTGGCCACCGAGAGCCCGGCCACCGAAGGCAGCACGCTGGCCACCAGCACGCCCAGCAGCGCCAGGCCTTCGCGCCAGGAGACGATGCGCGCGCGCTGGTCCTCGCCGCCGCCCAGTCGTGCGCCCCAGGCCTGGTGGATGACCGACAGCACGCTGTAGCTGAGGTAGGTCACGGCCAGCAGCGCCGCGCACCAGGCCAGCAAGGCCGTCGTGCCCTCGACGGCGGGAAAGAAGAGGCCGCGAAAGCCCGCGGCCAGCACCAACGCGGCGGCCACTGCGACGCCCAGCACCCGCGCCACCGAATGCGCGAACCAGCCGTCGACGAGGCGGCCGATCCAGGGGTCGGCCACCGCATCCAGCAGCCGCGCGAACAGCAGCAGCGCGCCCAGCGTGGCCAGCGGGATGCCGAATTCGCTGGCGTAGTGGTTGGGCAGGATCACATAAAGCGGCAGCGCCACGAAGGCCAGCGGCAGGCCCAGGCCGCCGTAGCTCAGGCCCTGCGCCCAGCCGCCCTGCCAGCCCCGCGGGGCCGCCAGCGCCGTCATCGGGCGCCCGGCCCGAGCAGCGCTTCGCGCAGGGCCGGCTCCGAGGTGCGCGGCGACAGCCAGATGCCGAAGAACAGGCGCGCGAAGTCGGAGTCGGGCAGTTCGCCCTGCAGCCGGCCGTTGACGAAGAAGCGAGCGCCCGTGCCGGGCCGGTGCACGCCGGTGATGCGGTCGCCGGCGCGCACGTCTGGGAAGAGCCGCATCATCGCATCGAGCCAGCGCGCGCCGGTGTCGGTGGCGATCTCGGCCTGCCGCTGCATCTCCTTCAGCGAGCGCTCCGCGATCGCGGCGCCGGCGAAGTCACGTGCATATTCGATCTCCAGCGCCAGCGGCAGCGCGGGCCAGGTCGTGGCCGATGCCGGCTCGCCGGCCCATAGCCGCACGTCGTAGACGAGCAGGCCGAAGAATCGCATCCGGCCCTCGCCCTGGGTACGCGCTCCGGGCAATTCGGCCGCCACCTCGGGCGGTGGCGCCAGGCGCGCCTGCACACCGACGACCGGCAACAACGCGGCGGCGAGGACCAGCTTGCGACGCGCGTGATGGGTCATGACGGCCGCCGCAGCGTGAACTGCATGACGTTGGTATTGCCGGTGTCGAAGGCCGCCTCGCAATACGCCAGGTAGAACTCCCAGATGCGCATGAAGCGGGTGTCGAAGCCGAGCTTGCGCACCTGCGGGTCGCGCGCCAGGAAGGCCACGCGCCAGCGGCGCAGCGTCTCGGCGTAGTCGGCACCGAAGGCCAGCTCATTGACGACCTCCAGCCCCGCCTTGCGCGCCTCGCTGCGGAAGGCCTGCGGGCTGGGCAGCAGGCCACCGGGGAAGATGTACTGCTGGATGAAGTCGGTGGAGCGCGTATAGCGGTCGAACAGGTCGTCGCGGATGGTGATGGTCTGGATGCAGGCGCGCCCGCCCGGTTTCAGCCGGCCGCGCAGCGTGGCGAAGAAGCTGTCCCAGTATTCGCGGCCCACGGCCTCGAACATTTCGATCGAGGCGATGGCGTCGAAGGGCTCGTCGGTGATGTCGCGGTAGTCCTGCAGCCGCAGGTCACTCTTGTCGGCCAGGCCGTGGCGGCGCAGCCGCTCGGTGGCAAATTCGAGCTGCTCGGTGGACAAGGTGACGCCAGTGACGTGGGCGCCGAATTCGCCCGCCGCAGCCTCGGCCAGCGCGCCCCAGCCGCAGCCGATCTCCAGCAGCCGCTCGCCCGGCTTGATCTCGACCTCGCGCAGCGCGCGCCGCACCTTGGCCAGTTGCGCGTCGGCCATCGGGCGTTCGAAATCGCCTTCGAACAGCGCGCTCGAATAGTTCATCGTCTCGTCCAGCCACAGGCGGTAGAACGGGTTGCCGATGTCGTAGTGGGCGTGGATGTTCCTGCGGCTGCCGTGGCGCGAATTGCGGTTCAGCAGGTGCTTGATGCGGTAGGCCAGGCGCCCCCACCAGGTGCCGTAGATCACCGATTCGATGGGCTCGCGGTTGGCGATGAACAGCTTGAGCAGGGCCACCAGGTCGGGGCTGTGCCAGCTGCCTTCGATGAAGCGCTCGGCAAAGCCGATATCGCCGCTCTTCAGCGCCGCCGCGCACAGGCTCCAGTCGTGCAGGCTGATCGCCGCGCGCGGCTCGCCGCCGTTGCCGAAATGGGCCATGGAGCCATCGGGCAGTTGCACGTCGAGCGTGCCCACGCGCAACTGCCGTAGCAGCCGGAACAGGGCGCGCGCGGCAGCCGGGGCGGTCTCGGGCAGGGCGATCGGGGAGGCGGTGGAGGTCGTCATGGCCATGGCGGAAGGCGGGTGAAGTTCAACGGCTGAAATTCAACGGGAGGTGAAGGCTTGCGGCGGCTGCGGCTTGCTCTGGAAGGGCACGCGCTTGAGCCACAGCCGAAGCGCCTGCCAGTGGATGCGGGCGATGACGCCCAGCGTCATCATCGGCATGCCGAAGAAGGCGGCACGAACGCTGCGGGCCGTGAGCGGCTGCAGTTCGCCCGACACGCTGGTCTGCAGCAGGGCGCCGAGGTCGTCGTCGTGGTCCACCCGCGCCACCGTGCGGTCGGCGGTGCGCATGAAGCGGAAGCGGTACTGCCCCTGCACCTGGCAGAAGGGCGAGACGTGGAAGACCTTGCGCGCCACCAGTTCGCGGCCGAAGCCGAGCTCGGCGCCGGCAAGCAGGTAGCAGTGGCGTTCGCCGAAGGTGTTGTTGACCTCGGCCACCACGGCGGCCAGGCTGCCGTCGCTGCGGTGGCAGTACCAGAAGCTCACCGGCTTGAAGACATAGCCGAAGACGCGCGGGTAAGTGTGCAGCCAGACCTCGCCGGTGGCGCCCTGCACGCCCTCGGCGTCGAGCAGTTCGTCCAGCCAGGCCAGCGCATCGTCGCGGCCGTCGCCATGGTCGCGGTCGTGGAAGCTCATGAGGCCGAAGCGGTTGCGCCGCAGCGAAGCTTCGGGCGCCGAGCGCAGCGAACGCATCGGCAGCATGAGGAAGTAGGTGGGGTAGGCGAAGGCGTGTTCGGCCGGGCGCAGCCGGCGGTGGCGCACGGTGCCGATGCCCAGCAGCGGCAAGTTCACCGCGCCTCCCGTCGGGTGCTGGGTGGGTTCGCCCATCATGCCGCCGCGGGCAGGGCGTCCTGCGCCCGCCACTGATCGCGCAGCCGCTGCACGACGTCGAGCGCCGAACTCAGGCCGTCTTCGTGGAAGCCGTAACGCGTCCAGGCGCCGCAGAACCACAGGTGCGAACGGCCCTGCAGCGCCGGCAACTGCTGCTGCGCGCGGATCGCCGCGAGGTCGAAGACCGGGTGGCTGTAGTCGTAGCTGCCGATCACCTGCGCCGGGGCTATGGGCCGCGCCGGATCGGGGTTCAGCGACACCAGCACCGGCTGCGCCCAGGGCAGCGGCTGCAGGCGGTTGATGAGGTAGTGCAGGCACACGGCGGCCTGCTCGCGCCCGGTGTCGGCTGCGCGCGCATAGTTCCACGCCGCCCAGGCCAGGCGGCGCCGCGGCAGCACGGAGACGTCGGTGTGCAGCACGGCACGGTTGGGGTGGTAGCGGATGGCGCCGAGCACGGCACGCTCCTCCGCTGTGGCGTCGTCCAGCAGCGCCAGGCTCTGGTCGCTGTGGCAGGCCAGCACGACTTCGTCGAAGCGCTCGGCCCCTGCTTCGGTGGCCACCATCACGCCGCCGCGGCCGTCGCCCGGCGGCAGCCGCTTCACGCCACGCACGGGTGTGTTCAGCCGCGCGTCGGGAATGCCCTGCAGCAGCTTGGCCACGTAGTGCTTCGCACCACCGCGCACGGTATGCCACTGCGGCCGGTCGGCGACCTGGATCAGCCCGTGGTTGTGGCAGAAGCGAATCATGGTGGCGATCGGGAAGCGCAGCATCTGGTCGGTGGGGCACGACCAGATGCAGCCGATCATGGGCAGGAAATACCAGTCGCGGAAGGTGGCGCCGAAGCCTTCGCGGTCGAGGAAATCGCCGATCGGTTCGGCCAGTTCGACCTCGACGCCGCGCTCGGCCAGCGCCGTGGCCAGTTTGTTGAAGCGCACGATCTCGGCCAGCATGCGCAGGAAGCGCGGGCGCAGCAGGTTGCGGCGCTGCGCGAAGACGGTATTGAGGTCGCTGCCGCTCCATTCCAGGCCGGCTTCATGGACCTGGACCGAAAACGACATGTCCGACGGCGCCGTCTGAACCTGCTGCTCTTCGAACAGGCGCACCAAGTTCGGATAGGTGCGGTGGTTGAAGACCAGGAACCCGGTGTCCACGCCGTGGGTCACGGTGCCACCGGGGCCGGGCAGCGTGACGTCCACCGTGTGCGTGTGGCCGCCGAAATAGTCGCCCGCCTCGAACAGCGTGACCCGGGCCTCACCGGCCAGCGCGTGCGCGGCGGCCAGGCCCGAAATGCCCGAGCCGACGACGGCCACGCGCCTCATCGTGCCCCCCGCGGCAACGACGAAGGGGTACCGTGACGGGCGGCACCCCTGGGAGTAAAGACTGTCGTGCAGCGCCCCGGAGCGAACGAGGGAGGGAGGGAGGAGGAGGAGAAGCGCTCAGGGATTTCGGCCAGCTTGACTGGTCGGCTGCACAACAGGGAAATGGTCTGGGAGGGCTCCTTCGACACCCATGCCGATGCCGCTGTGACCGGTGCCGCGCGGCGAAGTTCCGGCGCCGTGCGCAGGGATGCGTATCGAACTGCAAAGGGGGTGAAGGTGGCAGGCGTTTTCATGGCGTCGGTTTCGGGCGGCAAGGCAGGCTGGTACCCGCAGAAAAGACTAATCAGTCACAATTCGACCAGATGGTATCCAAACGCGAGGCGAGTGGGCGAAAGCCCTTTGTTGTATCCAGGTCTTGTTGTTGTGGCCGAGATGTACAAGATCTGTCTTGTTCAAAGTCCGAATATTGCCCTATATTTTCACAATGCGCAGGGAATGGCGGCGAGTTGTCTATGACAGATGAAGCGATGATCGACCTGCCGCTGCGATGGGCGCTGCCCATGCCGTCCCGGTCCGCGATTGCCACGGCACGAATATGAACCAGCGCTTGCGCCTCAACACCCTCAGCTTGTCGATCGCCGCCGTCGAACGCGACACCGGCCTGAGCAAGGACACGCTGCGCGTGTGGGAGCGCCGCTATGGCTTTCCGGCGCCGCAACGCGACGCGAGCGGCGAGCGCTCCTACTCGCTGGCCGACGTGGAGAAGCTGCGCGTCTTGAAGCGGCTGCTCGACGTGGGCCACCGTCCCGGCCGCATCGTGCCGCTGGCCCTGCCGGCGCTGCAGCAGCTCGCCGAGCAGACGCTGGACCTGCCGCTGCGCGCGACCCCGCCGAGCACGGTTTCGACCGACCTGCGCACCTGCCTGGCGCTCGTTCGCGGGCACGACATCGCCGCCCTGCGCTCCGAGCTGGCGCATGCGCTCGCCCGCCTGGGCGTGGAGCGCTTCGTGCTCGATATCGCCGGCCCGCTCGGCGCCGCCGTGGGCGAGGCCTGGCTGCGCGGGCAGATGGAGGTCTTCGAGGAACACGCCTGTACCGAGGCCTTGCAGGCGGTGCTGCGCCAGGCCATCGCCGCCATCCCCGCGCCGGCCGCGGCGGGCGGTCCCTGCGTGCTGTTGAGCACTTTGCCGGGCGAGCCGCACGGCCTGGGCCTGCTCATGGCCGAGGCCCTGCTGGCGCTGGAGGGCTGCCGCTGCGTGAGCCTGGGCGTGCAGACGCCGCTGTGGGACATGGTGCTGGCGGCGGGCGCCTACCGCGCCGATATCGTGGTGCTGGGCTTCACCGGGTGCCTGAACCCCAACCAGGTGGTCGACAGCCTGGTCGAACTGCGCGGCAAGCTGCCGACCGTGGTGCAGCTGTGGGCCGGCGGCAGTGCGCCGGTGCTGGTGCGGCGCACCGTGCCGGGCGTGCTGCCGCTGGGGTCGTTGCAGGAACTGACCGCCGCGCTGCGCCACTGGCGCGAAAGGGCCGGTTCGCGGCCGCCGGCAGCATCGCCCCCGCTTGCCTAGAATTGCTGGACCACTTGCGGCCACCGCCATGCTCTACCCCGAACTGTTCAAGCAACTCGAAGCCGTGCGCTGGAATATGGACACGGACATTCCGTGGGCCCGTTTCCAGCCCGACCAGCTCAGCGAGGAGCAGGCGCAGACCATCAAGATGAATGCCATCACCGAGTGGGCGGCGTTGCCGGCCACGGAGATGTTCCTGCGCGACAACCGCGAGGACAGCGACTTCAGCGCCTTCATGAGCGTGTGGTTCTTCGAGGAGCAGAAGCACAGCCTGGTGCTGATGGAATACCTGCGCCGCTTCCGGCCCGACCTGGTGCCCACCGAAGAGGAACTGCACGCCGTGCGCTTCGAATTCGACCCCGCGCCGGCGCTGGAGACACTGATGCTGCACTTCTGCGGCGAGATCCGGTTGAACCACTGGTACCGGCGCGCCGCCGAATGGCACACCGAGCCCGTCATCAAGGCGATCTACGAAACCCTGGCGCGCGACGAGGCCCGCCACGGCGGCGCCTACCTGCGCTACATGAAGCGCGCGCTGGCCAAGTTCGGCGACGAGGCGCGCGCCGCCTTCGCCAAGGTCGGCGTGCTGATGGCCAGCGCGCGCCGCACGGCGCAGGCGCTGCACCCGACCAACCTGCATGTCAACGTGCAGCTGTTCCCGCGCGACACCATCCAGAGCCGGCTGCCGAATCCGGAATGGCTGGAAGCGTGGCTCGACAAGCAGATCCAGTTCGACAGCGTGTGGGAGAACAAGGTCGTCGAACGCATCCTGCACAACATGAGCCTGCTCATGGAGCGCAGTTTCGCCAGCGTGCAGGAACTGAACCGCTACCGCAAGGAAGTGGGCGCCGCGCTGGCGGCGCAGGCGCGGGTACAGCCGGGCTGAAGTCTTCCGCCGCCTGCGCTGCCGCTGCTATCGCCGCCGCGCCAGCTTCGGGTCCATCAGGTCGCGCAGCCCGTCGCCCACGAGGTTCAGGCCCAGCACGCTCAGCATGATGGCCACACCCGGGTACACCGCCAGCAGCGGCGCCTGGAACATCTGCGTCTGCGCCTCGTTGAGCATGCGGCCCCAGCTCGGCTGCGGCGGCTGCGTGCCCAGGCCCAGGTAGCTCAGCGCCGCCTCGGCCAGGATGGCGGTGGCGAACGAGATCGTGGCCTGCACGATCAGCTGGTTGGCGATGTTCGGCAGCACGTGGTCCAGCGTGATCGCCAGCGGCCCCTTGCCGGCCGCGCGCGCCGCCGTCACGTAGTCGCGCGCCCATACCGCATTGGCCGCGCCGCGCGTGATGCGCGCGAAGACGGGGATGTTGAAGATGCCGATGGCGACGATGCTCATCACCAGCCCGGGGCCGTAGATGGCGGTGAGCATGATGGCGCTCAGCAGCGCCGGGAAGGCGAAGGTGAAGTCGCTGGCGCGCATGATCAGCTCTTCCACCCAGCCGCGTCGCGCCGAAGCGATGCAGCCCAGCAGCACGCCGAGCCCCAGGCCGATGCCCACCGCGACGACGCCGACCACGATGCTGTTCTGCGCGCCGACGAGCAGTTGCGAGGCGATGTCGCGCCCCAGGCTGTCGGTGCCCAGCCAGTGCGCGGCGCTCGGCCCCTGCAGCTTGTTCGGGATGTCGATCTCGGCCGGCGGGTAGGGCGACCAGACGAGCGAGAGCAGCGCCGCCGCCGCCAGCAGCGCCGTGAGCAGGCCACCGGCGGCAAAGCTGGGGTGGTGCAGCGCGCGCCGCCAGAAACCCGACATGAAGGGCGCCTCAGGCCACGCGCAGCCGCGGGTCGACCCACGCGTACAGCAGGTCGACGACGAAATTCACCACCACCACCACGCCGGCCAGCAGCATGACCACGTCGCGCACCACCACCAGGTCGCGGTTGCTGATGGCCTGGAACACCAGCCGCCCCACGCCCGGCAGCACGAAGACGTTCTCCACCACGATGGTGCCGGTGATCAGGTTGGCGAATTGCAGCCCGGCCACCGTCAGCACCGGGATCATGGCGTTGCGCAGCACGTGCCGCCACAAGGCCTGGCGGCGTGTCAGGCCCTTGGCGCGTGCGGTGCGCACGAAGTCCTCGCGCATCACCTCGAGCACGGCCGACCGCGTGACGCGGGCCAGGATCGCCGCCTGTACCAGCGCCAGCGCAATCGCCGGCAGCACCAGCGCCTTCAGCGCCTCGAAGAGGCTCGTCGCGGTGACGGCGCCGCTGTCCTCGTCGACCCAGCCCGGAAAGCCGCCGGCGCTGACCCATTGCAGGTGCACGGCGAAGAGCAGGATGAGCAGGATGGCGAACCAGAAGTTGGGGATGGCGATGCCCAGCTGGCTGGCCGCCATCACGCCCACGTCGCCCAGCTTGTTGTGGTGCGACGCGGCATACAGGCCCAGCGCCAGCGCCAGCACCACGGTCAGGCCCATGGCCAGCAGCGCCAGCGGCAGCGTCACCTGCAGCCGCTCGGCGATCAACTCCGCGGTGGGCGTGTCGTAGCTGGTGCTCGAGCCCGTTTCGCCGCGCAGCAGGCCGCCCACCCAGTCGGCATAACGTTCCAGCGGCGGCCGGTCCAGGCCGAGCCGGGCCTCCAGCGCGGCCAGCGATTCCGGCGTGGCGGTGTCGCCCAGGATGAGCTCGGCCGCGTTGCCGGGCAGCAGTTCCAGCACCACGAAGACCACCACCGACGCCGCGGCGAGCGTGGCCAGGAAGCTGGCGAAGCGCTTGAGCAGGAAGACCGGCATCGGCGCCGATGATGCCTCAGGGCCGCGGTGGAGCGCCGGCACCGGCCGGCGATTCCCAGCGCGTGCGTGCCAGCACGAAGCGCACGATCTCGTCCACCGCCAGCCCGGCCTCGGGCAGGAAGGAGGCGATCTGGAACGCATGCACCGTGCCCGGCCAGAGTTCCAGCTCCACGTCCACACCCGCGGCATGCGCCTTCTGCGCCGTGCGCAAGGCCTCGTCGCGCAGCATCTCGGCCAGGCCGGCCTGCAGGAACAGCGGCGGGAAGCCGTGGAAGTCGGCGAACAGCGGCGATACGTCGGGGTTCGTATACAGGCTGGGCGACGCCACGTAGTGGCGCCGGAATACCAGCAGGTTGCGCAACTGGAACAGCGGATCGCGGTCCTCGTTTTCCACCATGCTGGGGCTCGTCATCGTGCAGTCCACGGCCGGCGACAGCAGCACCGCGCAGGCCGGCAGCGGTTCGCCGGCCCGGCACGCGCGGTGCAGGGTGACGAGCGCCAGGTTGCCGCCGGCCGAGTCACCGGCAAACACGCTGTCGGCCGGATCGCAACCGTTGGCCAGCAACCAGCGCCAGGTGGCATGGCAGTCGTCGGGCGCGGCCGGGAACGGGTGTTCGGGCGCCAGCCGGTAGTCCGGGATCAGCGCCCGGGTGCCGAGCCGGCGGCACAGCCGCGCCGCAAACGCCGCGTGGGTGTTGGGGAAGCGGAAGGCGAACGAACCGCCGTGCAGGTACAGCAGCGTGCGGCCGGGACGGCTCTCGGGCACGCTGATCCACTCCGCCGCCACACCGTTGCAGCGCACAGGCTCCCTGCGCACCGCCGGGTCCAGCGGGAAATGCCGCGCGTCCATCGTCTCGTAGCGGCGACGCAGCGCCGCGAGATCGGCGTCGAGTGGCAGCGGCCCGCGCGACGCGAGACGCAGCAGCGCGATCAGCGCCCGGCTGCGCCAGCTGCCCCGTCCTTCGATGACGCGGATGCGCGGTTCGTCGCCGTCCACCGGCCTGGCCTCCCTTGCGCGGCGACTGTACGGCCGCGGCGCGGCCCGGCGATTGCTTTGGCGCATGCCGCGGCTGCGCGGCCGTGTTCTTGTGCCCACTATCATCTGTCGAGTCCTGGCTGCCGTAGGTGCCCGACGATGAGCGCGATCCCGTTCGACACCACCGCTCTGTTCATTGCCGGCCGCTGGCAGGGCGCGGCGGGTGGTGGCACGCTGCCGCTGACCAACCCGTCCGACGGCTCGTCGCTGGCGCAGATCGCACGCGGCCAGGCGGCCGATGTCGACGCCGCCGTGGCCGCCGCCCAGGCGGCACTGCAAGGCGACTGGGGCGCGCTCACCGCCGCCGAGCGCGGCCGTCTGCTGTTGAAGATGAGCGGGCTCGTGCTGGCGCAGGCCGACGAACTGGCGCGGCTGGAGGCACTGGATGTCGGCAAGCCGCTAAAGCAGGGCCGCGCCGACGCCGTGGCGCTGGCGCGCTACCTGGAGTTCTACGGCGGCGCGGCCGACAAGGTGCACGGCGAGACGATTCCCTTCGCCAACGGCTACACCGCCTTCACGCTCCGCGAGCCGCACGGCGTCACGGCGCACATCGTGCCCTGGAACTACCCGATGCAGATCATCGGCCGCAGCGTCGGCGCGGCGCTGGCGATGGGCAATGCCTGCGTGCTCAAACCCGCCGAGGAAGCCTGCCTCACCGCGCTGGCCTTCGCGCGCATCGCGCAAGCGGCGGGACTGCCGGCTGGCGCGCTGAACGTGGTGCCCGGCCTGGGCGAAGAGGCCGGCGCGGCGCTGTCGGCCCACCCCGGCGTGCGCCACGTCTCGTTCACCGGCTCGGTGGCCGTGGGCGCGCTGATCCAGGCCGCGGCGGCAAAGAACGCGGTGCCGGTGACGCTGGAACTCGGCGGCAAGAGCCCGCAGCTGGTCTTCGCCGACGCCGACCTCGAAGCCGCACTGCCGTTCCTGGTCAATGCCGGCATCCAGAATGCCGGGCAGACCTGCTCGGCGGCGTCGCGCATCCTCGTGCAACGGCCGGTATTCGACACCGTGGTGCAGCGCATGGCCGAGCGCTACCGCGCACTGCGCGTGGGGCCGGCGCTGGACGACCCGGACGTGGGCCCGGTCATTTCAAGCCGGCAGCAGGAGATCGTCGAGGGCTACCTGGCGCTGGTGCGCGACAGCGGCCTGCACATCGCAGCGCAGGCGCCCCTGCCGCCCGGGCTGCCGTCCGGCGGCTGCTGGGTGCGGCCCACGCTCGTGGCCGACGTGAACCCCGCGCACCGCCTGGCGCAGGAGGAAATCTTCGGTCCGGTGCAGGCGCTGATCCCCTTCGACGACGAAGCCGAGGCGCTGGCCATCGCCAACGGCACGCCCTATGGCCTGGTGGCCGGCGTGTGGACGCGCGACGGCAGCCGCGCGCTGCGCCTGGCGCGCCGGCTGCAATGCGGCCAGGTCTTCGTCAACAACTACGGCGCCGGCGGCGGCATCGAACTGCCCTTCGGCGGCGTCAAGCACTCCGGCCATGGCCGCGAAAAGGGTTTCGAGGCGCTGTATGGCTTCTCGTCGCTGAAGACGGTGGCCATCAAGCACGACTGATCGAAGGCGGCGCGCAGGTGAGCCCGCCCTTGAAGCGAACTCGCGGGTCAGGCGCGCGGACGGTCGGCCTGAATGGCGTTGTTTAGCGCCTGCGCGAATTCAGGGCGGTCCGCATGCAGCCGCGCCAGCCGCTGCAGTTCGCTGCGGGCGCGCGCCCGACCGGACGCCTCGATCGAGCTCCAGACCACCCGGCCGGCGTGGGCCAGCCAGTTCGACAGATCTTGTGCCCAGTCGGCGCCTCGTGGCTGGGGCAGCGATGACGGGAAATGAACCTTGATCGATTGCACGGACATGAGAAACCTCTTCGTTGCGGTCGGGACCGATGGTCCCGTCGAAACGTAGATTAGGGTTTATACCTACAATTCGCCAATTCAGATTCGAAATCCGGTCATTCCGGCCGCGAATGACCCACCGGGCGGAAGCGCCCCACCCCGCCGATGAACTTCCGCACCCTCGACCTCAACCTGCTGCGCATCTTCGACGTCGTGATGACCGAGCGCAGCGTGACGCGCGCCGCGGAGCGCCTGGCCATGACGCAGCCGGCGGTGAGCAACGCGCTGCGCCGGCTGCGCGAGGCCACGGAACAGGACTTGTTCACCCCCACGCCGACCGGCGTCACGCCGACGCGGCAGGCCCAGGCCCTGTGGCCCAGCGTACGCGCTGCGCTCGACAGTTTGCGCGAGGTCTTCGAACCGCAGGACTTCGACCCCCGGCGCGACGCGCACGGCTTCACCCTGGCCATGGCCGATGCCACCGCCGCCGTCATCGTGCCGCCGCTCGTGCGCGCGCTGGACGCCGGACAGGCAAAGATCGAGTTGCGCTTCGTCCCCTTGGCGTCGCGCGACCCGCGGCTGCTGCTCGAGCAGGGCAAGGCCGACCTGGCGCTCGGCTTCTTTCCCGAACTGCCCGGGGCCATCGCCGCCGAGGGCGATGGTGGTTCGATGCAACTCGAGCAGCTGTGGAGCTGTGGATACGTGTGCGTGATGCGCCATGACCACCCCTTGGCCGCACATCCCACGCTGACGCTGGATGCGTTCTGCGCGGCCAAGCACCTGCGGGTCAGCTTCGCCGGGCGGCCGCGCGGCTTCGTCGACGACGCGCTGCAGCGCCTGGGCCGAAAGCGCCAGGTCATGATCACCGTCAACCAGTTCCACAGCGCGGGCTGCGTCGTGCGTCAGTCCGACCTGCTGACGGTGCTGCCGCGCAGTTTCGTGCCGGCCACCGGTTTCGCGGACGAGCTCACCTGCCGCACGCTGCCGTTCGAGATGCCCGGCATCGACGTGGCGCTGCTGTGGCATCGGCGCCACGATCGCGACGCGGCGCAACGCTGGCTGCGCGACACGTTGCGGCAGGCGGCCGTCGAGATGGCGCGCTCGGCCGGGCCAGCGAACGCGGTCCGGCTGGCCGATCGAGGCGAACCGGTCCCGCAGCCCTGACATCGACCGCTGCCCTCGTGCCCTGAACGTCGGCCGTCGACCGTCGTCCTTGGGCCGGGTCAGGCGGTGCCGGCGCCAGGGGGCGGCTTCGAGCCGGTCTGCGCCAGCCGGAACCAGGCCACGCCATCGGCGCCGACGCTGCACACCGCTTCACCACGATGCACCAGATAGTTCAGGCAGGCCAGGCTCTCGCCGGTGGCCATGCCCAGCAGCGGCATGTCGGCCTCGCCGATGGGGCGGGCGAACAAGGCGGCGAAGACATCGATGGCCCGCCGGGGCTCGTGCAGCGTGCGCCGCAGCCGCTCCAGCGCATGCTGCTGGCCGCCGGCCAGCGCGTCGATGCGCGCGTGCAGGCCGCGGAAAGCTTCGTTGTGCGCCGGCAGCACGAGCACGTCGTCGGGTACCTCGCGCCGGATCCGGGCCAGCGAATCCAGCCAGCCCCGCATCGGGTCGGCGTCGGGTTCGGTGGGGTAGACCGAGACATTGGACGAGATGCGCGGCAGCACCTGGTCGCCCGAGATCAGCAGCTTCAGCGCCGGGCAGTACAGGCAGGCATGCGCCGGTGAATGGCCGGTGCCGACGATGACGCGCCAGACATGCCGGCCGATGGCCAGCTCGTCGCCGTCGTCCAGCCGCCTGAAGCTGTCGGGCAGCGGGTGGATGTGCTTGCCGAAATTGCCGAAGCGCGCCGTGTAGGCCTCGATGGCGGCCGGGCCCCAGCCGGCGCGACGGTAGAAGTCGATCGCGTCGGGCGGCGCCTCGCGGCCGGTATCGGACACCATGGCGCGGCAGCTCAGGTATTCCAGCGCCGTCATCCACAGCCGCACGCCGAACTTCCGCGTCAGCCAGCCGGCCATGCCCACGTGGTCGGGGTGCATGTGGGTGACGATCACGCGCGACAGCGAACGCTCGTCGGGCGCATTCGCGAACAGCTCGCGCCAGACCAGCGCCGTGTCCTCGGTGCGCACGCCGGTGTCCACCAGCGCCCAGCCGTCGCCGTCGTCCAGCGCCCAGAGGTTGATGTGGTTCAGCGCGTAGGGCAGCGGCATGCGGATCCAGTGCACGCCCGGCGCCACCTCGGTGGTCTGCCCGCGCGCCGGCGGTCCTGCAAACGGGTACACGAGCCTGGCCTTGGGGCTCGCTTCGGGGTCTGGCCGGCCGTCCATGCACTCTTCCTCCATCACATGTGCAGACCCGAGTGTGGCACCGGTCGGCCAAGTGTCGCCGTCGCCGCGGGCCGAGCGGCTCGGCTATGGGAACGATTGGCAAAGGCAACCGCCGATGCCCTGCGCGGGTGGATAGACTGCCTTCGAATTCACCGCCGTGCCAGAGGCCGCACTGCCGCGGCGAAAGCGGTGATTCATGCCGGTTTTCCCGCCGTCGGACCACCATGTCCGCGGGGGTCCCTCAACCCAACCATGAACGGAGGTGGTTATGAACTCGAAGCAGCACAGCGCGGCGGGCCAGTGCCCGGTGATGCACGGTGGAAATACGGCCGTCGGCAAGACGAAGATGGATTGGTGGCCGAAGGCGCTCAACCTCGACATCCTCCACCAGCACGACACCAAGACCGATCCGCTGGGCCGGGACTTCGACTACCGCGACGAGGTGAAGAAGCTCGATGTGGCGGCGCTGAAAAAAGACCTCACCACCCTGATGACCCAGAGCCAGGACTGGTGGCCCGCCGACTGGGGACACTACGGCGGCCTCATGATCCGCATGGCCTGGCACGCGGCCGGCACCTACCGCATTGCCGACGGCCGTGGCGGTGCCGGCACCGGCAACCAGCGCTTTGCACCGCTCAACTCCTGGCCGGACAACGCCAACCTGGACAAGGCACGCCGTCTGCTGTGGCCGATCAAGAAGAAGTACGGCAACCGGCTGAGCTGGGCCGACCTGATCATCCTCGCCGGCAACGTGGCCTATGAATCCATGGGCCTGAAGACCTTCGGCTTCGCCTTCGGCCGCGAAGACATCTGGCACCCGGAAAAGGACATCTACTGGGGCTCCGAGAAGGAATGGCTGGCACCCAGTGGCGGCGAGAACAGCCGCTACTCAGGCGAGCGCGATCTGGACAACCCATTGGCCGCCGTGATGATGGGCCTGATCTACGTCAACCCCGAAGGCGTGGACGGCAAACCCGACCCGATCAAGACGGCGCGCGACGTGCGCGTGACCTTCGCCCGCATGGCGATGAACGACGAGGAAACCGTGGCCCTGACCGCCGGTGGCCACACGGTGGGCAAGGCGCACGGCAATGGCAGCGCGGCCAGCCTGGGCCCGGCGCCTGAAGCGGCAGACGTGCACGAACAAGGCCTGGGCTGGATCAACCACAGCACCCGTGGCGTGGGCCGCGACACCGTCACCAGCGGCATCGAAGGCGCCTGGACCACCCACCCCACGCGGTGGGACAACGGCTACTTCGAGCTGCTGCTCGGCTACGACTGGTGGCTGCAGAAGTCCCCGGCCGGGGCCTGGCAATGGGAGCCGGTCAACATCAAGGAAGAAGACATGCCGGTCGATGTCGAGGACGCCTCGATCCGCCGCAAGCCGATCATGACCGACGCCGACATGGCGATGCGGTTCGACCCCGAATACCGCAAGATCGCGGAACGTTTCCACAAGGATCCGGCCTACTTCTCGGAGGTGTTCGCCCGCGCCTGGTTCAAGCTGACGCACCGCGACATGGGCCCGAAGGCACGCTATATCGGCCCCGAGGTGCCGCAGGAAGACCTGCTCTGGCAGGACCCGGTGCCCGCCGGCCGCACCGACTACGACGTCGCAGCGGTCAAGGCGAAGATCGCCGCCAGCGGCCTGACGACAGCCGAGATGGTCTGCACGGCCTGGGACAGCGCCCGCACCT
The DNA here is from genome assembly GCA_016709385.1 of Candidatus Rubrivivax defluviihabitans. Taxonomy (GTDB): domain Bacteria; phylum Pseudomonadota; class Gammaproteobacteria; order Burkholderiales; family Burkholderiaceae_C; genus Rubrivivax; species Rubrivivax defluviihabitans. The sequence goes on along the minus strand of JADJMW010000022.1, from coordinate 412,508 downwards.
TCCGCGGTTCGGACAAGCGTGGCGGCGCCAACGGCGCGCGCATCCGGCTGGCGCCGCAGAAGGACTGGGAAGGCAACGAGCCGCAGCGGCTGGCCAAGGTGCTGCGGGTCCTCGAAGAGATCGCGGCGGGTGCCGGCGCCAGCGTGGCCGATGTCATCGTGCTGGCCGGCAACCTGGGAGTGGAGCAGGCGGCGAAGGCGGCCGGCTTCGACGTCGACGTGCCCTTCACGCCAGGTCGGGGTGACGCCACCCAGGACATGACCGACGTCGAGTCGTTTGTGGTGCTCGAGCCCGTGCACGACGCCTACCGCAACTGGCTGAAAAAGGACTACGCCGTCGGCGCCGAGGAACTGATGCTCGACCGCACGCAGCTGATGGGCCTGACCGCCACCGAGATGACGGCGCTGGTGGGCGGCATGCGCGTGCTGGGCACCAACCACGGCGGCACATCGCACGGCGTCTTCACCAGCCGCGAGGGCGTGCTGACGAACGACTTCTTCGTCAACCTCACGGACATGGCACATACCTGGGTGCCCACGGGCCCGAACCTGTACGAGGTGCGCGAGCGCAAGACCGGCCGGGTGAAGTGGACGGCCACGCGGGTGGACCTGGTCTTCGGGTCCAACTCGGTGCTGCGCGCCTACGCCGAGGTCTATGCGCAGGACGACAACCGCGAGAAGTTCGTGCGCGACTTCGTGGCGGCCTGGACGAAGGTGATGAACGCCGACCGCTTCGACCTGGCCTGAGGCGCAGCCCGAAAGGCGGCCTGAAAAACGGCCGGGCGCCGCGAGTGCGCCCGGCCGGGCCGGCCGGTCAGTCGCCCAGCACGGCGGCCATCGCCACGGCGGTGCGTTCCACGTTGCCGGTATTCAGCCCGGCCACGCAGAGGCGGCCCGAGCGCACCAGGTAGACGCCGAACTCCTCGCGCAGCCGGTCCACCTGCGCCGCGCTCAGCCCCGTATAGCTGAACATGCCGCGCTGGGTGAGGAAATAGCCGAAGTCGCGCCCCGGGCGCTTGGCCTGCAGCACCGCGTGCAGGCTGCGCCGCATGGCCTGGATGCGGGTGCGCATCGCGGTCACGTCGGCTTCCCAGGCCGCGCGCAGCGCGGGCTCACCGAGCACGCGGCTGACGATGCCGGCGGCGTGGATCGGCGGGCTGGAATAGTTGCGCCGCACCGTGGCCTTGAGCTGGCCGAGCACGAGCTCGGCCTCGGCCGCGCTGGCGCAGACCACGCTCAGTGCGCCGGCGCGTTCGCCGTACACGCTCATGCTCTTGGAAAACGAATTGGCGACGAAGAGGGTGAGGCCCGCCAACGCCAGTGCGCGTACTGCGAAGGCATCTTCCTCGATGCCGTCGCCATAGCCCTGGTAGGCCAGGTCCAGGAAGGGCAGCAGTTCGCGCTCGCGCAGCACCGGGATCAGCGCCTCCCACTGCGCGCGCGTCAGGTCGACGCCAGTGGGGTTGTGGCAGCAGGCATGCAGCAGCACCACGCTGCGCGACGGCAGGCCGCGCAGCGTTTCCTGCAGGGCTTCGAATTTCAGGCCACCCGTGCCGGCGTCGTAGTACGGGTAGGTGTGCACGGCCACGCCGGCGCCTTCGAACATGGCGCGGTGGTTGTCCCAGGTCGGGTCGCTGACCCACACCCCGCTGGCCGGCAGCCAGCGCTTGATGAAGTCGGCGCCGACCTTCAGGCCGCCGCTGGAGCCCACGGTCTGCAGCGTGGCCACGCGGCCGCTGGCCAGCGCTTCGTGGCCGACGCCGAACAGCAGGTGCTGCACGGCGCCGCGCATTGCCGCCGAGCCTTCGATGGGCAGGTAGGACTTGGGCGTGCTTTCGGCCAGCAGGGCTGCCTCGGCCTGACGCACGCAGTCGAGCACCGGAATGCGGCCGGCGTCGTCGAAATAGATGCCGATCGAGAGGTTGACCTTGTCGGCGCGCGGATCCTTCTGGAAGGCCTCGTTCAGGCTCAGGATGGGGTCGCCGGCATAGGCGTCGAGGTGGCCGAACATCATGGGGAATCTCCTCACGTCGCGAGCGCCTTCTCGATGTCCTTGCGCAGCGACTCCGGCGTGTCGGTGGGCGCGTAGCGCCGGATCACCTGGCCGTCGCGGCCGACCAGGAACTTGGTGAAATTCCACTTCACGCCCTCGCTGCCCAGCAACCCCGGCGCCTGCGCCTTGAGCCACTGCCACAGCGGGTGCGCGTCCTTGCCGTTGACCTGGGTCTTGGCCATCATGGGGAAGCTCACGCCGTAGTTGAGCTGGCAGAAGGAGGCGATCTCGTCGTTGCTGCCCGGGTCCTGGCTGCCGAATTCGTTGCTCGGAAAGCCCACGATCACCAGGCCGCGGTCGCGGTAATCCTCCCACAGTTTCTCCAGGCCGGCGAACTGCGGCGTGAAGCCGCAGGCGCTGGCGGTGTTGACGATGAGCAGAACCTTGCCGCGCTGGCTGGACAGCTGCGCCGGCTGGCCGGCGATCGATACGGCCTCGAAGTCGTAGATGCTGGCCGCGGCCATGTCGGTTGCTCCTGTGCTGATGTGCAACTTTCGATGTTAGCGCCGCGTTGACAGCCCGGCTGCGGCACCGCACCATCGGGCGCAAGATGCCCAAGACCTACCGCGTCGCCCTGCTGGGCTTCAGCCTCTTCGAACGCAGCACGCTGGCCACGTATTTCCGGCTTGCCGCACCGCGCGACCCCGGCTTCGAGCTGGTTTCCGCCAGGGACGGCAGCGACTTCATCCTGGCCGACGCCGACGATGCCGCCTCGGTGCAACTGGTTCTGACCACCGAACGCCTGGGCGAAACGGTCTTCATCGGCAGCCAGGCGCCGGAGGGTGCGGTGGCCTGGATGATGCGCCCCATCGACCCGCTGCAGGTGATGCGCGAGCTCGACGCCATGCTGCAGCTGCGCCAGGGTGGCGCCGAGCCGGCGGCCGCGACGAGGTCGGCGGCGCCGCCCGCTCCCGCAGTGCAGCCGCCGGCCCCGCCGGCGGGGCCGGCGGCCCTGCTGGTCGACGACAGCGCGCTGGCCTTGCGCTTCCTGGCTTCGCGGCTGCAGCCGTGGGGCTTGGCGGTGGAGTGCGTTTCCAGCAGCGGCAAGGCCGTGGAACGGCTGGCGCAGCGCAACTACGAATTCGTGTTCATCGATGTCGAACTCGGCGCCGAGAGCGAACTCGACGGCCTGGCGCTGTGCCAGCACATCAAGCGCAACCACCCGCTGGCCGGGTCGGTGCTGGTCATGGTGTCGGCCCACCACAGTGAACTCGACCGCGTGCGCGGCACGCTGGCCGGTTGCGACGCCTACCTGGGCAAACCGCTGCAGGCCGCCGAGCTGGAACGGCTGCTGCTGCGCCAGGGGCTCAAGCCGCCGCCGCCCACGCCGCGCGCACCGCCTGCCGGGCCCGCGGCAGGCGCGGTGTCAGCCGCCGGCGCCAGCCCCGACTGACGAGGCTGAAGCGGCGCTTCAGCCGCGCGCCGAAAGCACGGTGGCGCCCACGATCAGCGCCCCGCCCAGCAGCAGCGGCGGCGTCAACGTGCCGGCGCCCAGCAGGGCCGCCGAGACCGAGGCGAACAGCACCTCGGACACCATGATCACCGCCGTCACGTTGGCGGGCAGACGCGCCGCGCCGTATTGCAGCGCCAGGTTGCCGCCCAGGAAGGCCACCGCCAGCGCCAGGCTGCCGGCCAGCCAGGCCCAGGCCGGTGGCGGCAGTCCCGGCACCTGGCCCCGCAGCGCCAGCGTGGCGGCTACCGCGCCGGCCACCAGGGCGCCGCCCAGGAACATGGCCAGCGCCCGCGCCGCCTCGGGCCGGTGGGCTTCGCGGCGCAGCATCACGTTGTTGAGCGCGAAGCTGAAGCCGCCCACCACGGCCAGCCACTCGGCCAGCGTGTGCGGGGCCGGCCAGCCGCCGCCTTCGGGCTGCAGCACGATCGCCGCGCCGGCCAGTGCCAGCACCACGCGCAGCCCGGCACGCGCGGTCAGCGGTTCGTGCAGCAGCAGTCGTGCCAGCAGCACCGCCCACAGCGGCATCAGGTAGAACAGCAGTACCACGCGCACCACGTCGCCGATGGTCACCGCCCAGTTGAAGGTGGCGTTGGTGGTGCCGGCGGCCAGCACCAGCACCCACAGCGCCGGCGTGCGCAGCAGCTGGCCCCAGGCGGCGCGCCGCCACAGCGTGATGACGACCACCGCCAGCGCGAAGATCAGCACCGTGGCCCACAAGGGGTGCAGGCCGAAAGCCTGCAGCTGGCGCAGCGGCCACCACGACAGGCCCCAGACGAAGGCGTTGACGAGCAAGGCCAGCGCCGGCAGCCAGCCGGCGCCGGCGCGGCCGGTGCCGCCGCCGTCAATGGCCATCGCTGCGCGCGATGGCCAGCAGGCGGTCGACCTCGGCGGCGTGCTGCCGCAGGTTGTGCGCGTGCCAGCGCCGGATCAATTCCATGATGCCCGCCACCACCAGGCCGAAAAGGGTGATGGCGGCGAAGGCCGAAAGGCCGAATTTCGTCATGCCTGCGTAGAAGGCGCCCAGGCCCAGGATGCAGGCCTGCTCGTTGAAATTCTGCACCGCGATCGAACGCCCGGCGCCCATCAGGTTGTGGCCACGGTGCTGCAGCAGTGCATTCATCGGCACCACCAGGAAACCGCCCAGGCCGCCCAGCAGCACGAGGAAGGGTGCGGCCACCCAGACGTTGTCGATGAAGTTCATGGCGATCACCAGCAGTCCCATGCCGATGCCCATGGGAATGACGGCCGTGGCGCGGTCCAGCCGCATCAGCGCCGACGCCAGCACCGCGCCCACCGCGGTGCCGATGGCCACCACGCCCACCAGGCTGGAGGCCTGCGTGGTGCTGTAACCCAAGGCTGCGGCGGCCCAGGCCAGCACGATGTAACGCAGGTTGCCGGCCACGCCCCAGAACAGCGTGGTGGTGGCCAGCGAGATCTGGCCCAGCTTGTCGTTCCACAAGCGCGCGTTGCAGTGCGAGAAGTCGCGCACCAGCCACCATAGGTTGCCGTTCATGCGCTGCAGCGGCGCTTCGGTGCGCGGGATGTACAGGTTGAAGCCGGCGGCCAGCATGTAAATGAAGACGATGGCCGAAATGGCGGCCTCGGGCGGCGTGGTCAGCCCCAGGTCGACGAACGGCAGGTCCAGCGCCAGCAGCAGCGGCGAAAGGTGCGGGCCCACGAGCTGGCCGCCGAGCAGCACCCCCAGGATGATGGAGCCGATGGTCAGGCCCTCGATCCAGCCATTGGCCTTGACCAGCTGCGAAGGCGGCAGCAGCTCGGTGAGGATGCCGTACTTGGCCGGCGAATACGCCGCCGCGCCCAGCCCCACCACGGCGTAGGCCAGCAGCGGGTGGCTGCCGAACAGCATCATCAGGCAGCCCGCCACCTTGATGCTGTTGCTGACGAACATGACGCGGCCCTTGGGCAGCGCATCGGCGAAGGCGCCGACGAAGGGCGCCAGCACCACGTAGAACAGCGCGAACATCGGCACCAGGGCGGCGCGCTGCCATTCGGGCGCACCCCCGGCACGCAACAACTCGACCGCGGCGACGAACAGCGCGTTGTCGGCCAGCGAGCTGAAGAACTGCGCCGACATGATGGTCGAGAAGCCTTTTTTCATCGCGTCGCGCGCCGACACGCGCCGTGCGCGGCGCGGGTGTCTTGTCTCCATCATCTCGGGGCCGGCGGGTTATAGCACGCACCCCGTGACTGTCAGAATCCAGTGGCCCCGCACGAAGAACCGAGATGCCGCGCCCCATCGAAGCCCTGGTCCACACCGCCGCGCTGGCTGCCAACCTGGCGCGTGCCCGCGCCGCGGCGCCAGATGCCCGTGTGTGGGCGGTGGTCAAGGCCAACGCCTACGGCCACGGCATCGAACGCGCCTTCGCCGGCCTGCACGGTGCCGACGGTTTTGCGTTGCTCGACTTGGCCGAAGCTGCAGCGCTGCGCGCCCTGGGCTGGCGCGGGCCGGTGCTGCTGCTGGAAGGCTGCTTCGAGCCGCGCGACCTGGAAGCGTGCTCGCGCCTGAACCTGTGGCACGTGGTGCACTGCGCCGAGCAGATCGACTGGCTCGGCCGCCACAAGACGCAGCAGCCGCACCGCGTCTTCCTGAAGATGAACAGCGGCATGAACCGGCTCGGCTTCACGCCCGCGGCCTTCCGCGCCGCCTGGGCGCGGCTGAACGCCTTGCCGCAGGTGGACGAGATCTCGCTCATGACGCATTTCTCCGACGCCGATGGCGAGCGCGGCGTGGCGCACCAGGTGGCCGCCTTCGACGCCGCCACGCGCGACCTGCCGGGCGAGCGTTGCCTGTCCAACAGCGCCGCCGTGCTGCGCCACGGCCTGGCCAACGACTGGGTGCGCGCCGGCATCCTTTGCTACGGCAGCGCGCCCGACTTCCCGGCCCACGACATCCACCATTGGGGCTTGCAGTCGACGCTGACGCTGCGCTCGCGGCTCATCGCCGTGCAGCAGCTGCAGCCGGGCGACACGGTGGGCTACGGCAGCAGCTACACGGCCAGCGCGCCGCAGCGCGTGGGCATCGTCGCCTGCGGCTATGCCGACGGCTATCCGCGCCACTGCGGCACCGGCACGCCGGTGCTGGTGCAGGGCGTACGCTGCAGTACCGTGGGCCGCGTGTCGATGGACATGCTGGCGGTGGACCTGACGCCGGTGCCGGAAGCGGGCATGGGCAGCGAGGTCACGCTGTGGGGCCGCGGCCCGGACGGCACGCTGCTGCCCATCGACGAGGTGGCGCGGGCGGCGGGTACCATCGGCTACGAACTCATGTGCGCGCTGGCGCCCCGCGTGCCGGTGAGCGTCACGGAGTGAACGTCGCCACCACTGCTGGGAGAACACCATGGGCATCATCGGCACCATCCTCGTCGGGCTGATCGTTGGAGCGATCGCACGCTTCGTGCTGCCGGGCGAGCAGAAGATGGGCTGGATCATGACCATCCTGCTCGGCATCGGCGGCTCCCTGCTGGCCGGCTTCGTGGGCCAGGCCCTGGGCTGGTACACCGTGGGCGAGCCCGCGGGCTGGATCATGTCGGTGCTCGGTGCCGTCGTGCTGCTGGTGGTGGTGGGCAAGCTGCGCAAGTCCTGAGCCGCCGAGTCCTCGAGCGCAGCAGCGCGCCAGCGCCATGCACCGCACCGGCCCACGCGTGCAGCTGGGCGAGGTGGAGATCACCGCCATCCGCGCCCAGGGCGCCGGGGGGCAGAACGTCAACAAGGTCAGCAACGCCGTGCACCTGCGCTACGACGTGGCCGCGTCGTCGCTGCCCGCAGAAGTGAAGGCGCGGCTGCTGGCGCTGCCCGACAGCCGCATCAGCGCCGACGGCGTGGTCGTCATCAAGGCCCAGGAACACCGCAGCCTGGAGATGAACCGCGCCGATGCCCTGGTTCGCCTGCAGGCCTTGGTGGACCGGGCTGCCCATGTGCCGCGCGTGCGGCGGGCGACGAAACCCAGCCACGGCTCGAAGCTGCGGCGGCTGGAAGGCAAGGCGGTGCGCGCGCAGGTGAAGGCCGGGCGCGGCCGGGTGCAGGGCGAATAGCGCCGGCCGGGCCGGCTCCGATAATCGGGCCCGCCATGGCACGCAAGCCCCCGTTCGGATACGTGAATATCCACGGCCAGCCGCTGGACCGGCCGGGTGAGTTGCGCCGGCCGGCCCCGCTGGCCGCGTCACGCCCGGCGACGCCCCCGCCGCCCCGGCCGGTGCACCAGCCCACGCCGGCCGACCTGGAAGCCGTCTACGACACGTTGTGCGTGGCCGGGTCGCCGCGCGGCAAGACCTTCGTCATGAACCTGCTGCGCGGCCTGGGCCACCGCGCCGAGCGCGGTGCCCGGCTGTCGCTGGCCGAAGTGACGCTGGCGCTCGACGCCCTGTGCGCCGCCGGCCGGATCACCCTGGAAGAAGACCAGGGCTACGCCGCCACCGATGCCGCCCGCCGGCGGCGCGACGAATTGCTGGGCGGCGAAATGGCGCCGGCCTATGCGAGGCTGTGGCTGTGGGCGCATGGCGGCGCCTATGGCGAGCCGGTCGGCTGGCGCGGGTCGGGCTATATCGGTGACCGTGCCCAGGCCGTGGCCTGGCTGCGGCTGCTGGTCTATGGTCGTGGCGTCGATGACCCCAAGAGCTTCAATCTCGCCATGGCGCCCGTGCGCGGCATGCTCAGCGTGGAGATCCTGGCGCAGGCCTTGTGCGAACCGTTCTCGCCCGCGCTCTTCGAACGCCTGAGCCTGCCACTGCGCATGGGTCTGCTGTCCATGCTGGGCCAGGGCCTGGGCCACGGCGCCCCGGTCTGGCGGCCGCTGCGCGCCTGGCTGGACGAGCGGCTGGCGAAAGCGCCCGAAGAACTGCCCGCGTCGCTGCGCATGACACTTGCCGAAGGGCGGCTGCACCGTGGTGATATCGCCGGCATGGAGGCCGCGCTGGCCGGGCTGCAAAGCCCGGCACTGCCCTTTGTTCGCCGCCGCCCGACTGGCCCAGCGCGGGCAGTGGGCCGAGGCCGCCGCGGCCTATGCAGAGGCCTACAAGGAACTGTGCAAGGTGCTGGGCCGGCGCCGCAACGTGGCACCCTACGGCCTGCTGTGGCTGTATGCGCTGGCGCTGGCGGCCCAGCCCACGGTGGCCGCCTGGACGCAGGCGCGCAAATTCTGCGTCGCCGAGTCGGGTTCGCGCACGCCCGAGCCGTTCGACGCCTGGGGCTTGTGGGCGCACGCCCTCGGTGTGCGCCTGGGCAACGACGCCCTGGACCCCGCCGCCTTCACCTACCGCGAAAACCCGAACCACACGCCCGCACAGGCCGAATTGCTGGCCCTGCGGCTGCTGCTGGCGGCCTGGCTCGGCCATCGGCCGAGCCACTGGACCGAGGCCGCCGTGGCCCGCGTGCTGGCCGTGCTGGAGGACGGTGGTCAATGGCTGCTGGCCGACCTGGCGCGGCAGGCGGCCGAGCGGCTGGAACTGGATGCGGCGCCGTCGCCCCGCGCACCGGTGGCGCCGCTCGACTTCTTCGGCAGCCCGCGCGAAAACTGGCGCGACGCGCTGGCGGCCATCACCGCCTTGGGCGAGACCAGGGGCGGGGCAGGCGCCGCGGCGCTGTCCACGTTGCAGTGGCGAGTCACGCTGGCCACCGACGGCAGCGTGGAGCAGGTCGAACCCTGGGAGCCGCCCGCCAGCGCGCGCGGCAAGGCCAAGCCGGTGCCGCTGGCGCGGCTGAAGAAGGACACGCGGCTGGACCCGCGCGACGCTGCGGTGGCGCGCAGCGTCAAGACCTCGCCCTACAGCCGCCACCTGCTGGAGATCGACACCGAAGCTGCCGCGCTGGCGCTGGTCAACCACCCCGGCGTGGTGTTCGCCGACGCTCCGACCGAAACGGTGGAACTGCGCGAAGGGCTGCCCGAACTCGAGGTGCTGCGCAGGCGCGGCAGCGACCTCGGCAGTGCCGAGCACTTCGTCTTCCGCCTGCTCGACCCCGTGGGTGGCGGCAGTATCGGCAGCAGCGGCAGTGCCGGGCGCAGCGGCTCGGCGGTGCGCATCGTGCGCGAAGGCGGCGGCCGCGCCAAACTGATTCGCGTCACGCCGGCGCAGCGCCGCGTGGCCGAGCTCGTAGCGCAGGAGTGGCAGGTGCCGGCAGGCGCCCAGGCCGAACTCGAAGCCGCGCTGCGCGTGCTGGGCGGCCACTTCCAGCTGCACAGCGACGCCGCCGCCGGCCAGGCCATGCCCTGCGAGAGCCGGCTGCGCGCGCAGCTCACGCCCGACGGCGGCGCGCTGCGGCTGCGCCTGGTGGTGCGGCCTTTCGGCGACCACGGCCCGCTCGTCACGCCCGGCGTGGGCCGCGCGCGGCTGCTCACGCTGCACGAAGGGCTGCAGCTGTGCACCGAACGCGCGCTGCAAGACGAAGCCGCGCACCTGGCCGCGGTGCTGGAAGCGTTGCCCTGGCTCGGCGCGCCCGAGCACGGCGATGCGAGCTGGTTCCTCGACGATCCCGAGGACGCGCTGCGCGCCGTCGAACAGCTGCCCGCGCTGCCGGCCGTGGCCGGCCTGGACTGGCCGCGCGGCAAGGCGGTGCAGGTGCGCACTGCGGCGCCGAATGCGCTGAAGATCAAGGTGGCCAGTTCGCGCGACTGGTTTGCCGTGGACGGCGAGCTGCAGCTCGACGAGCAGCGTGTGCTCGGCCTGCGCCAATTGCTGGCGCTGGTGCGCGAGGCGCGCGGCAGCCGCTTCGTGGCGCTGGGCGAAGGCGACTACCTGGCGCTCACCGAGCGGCTGCGCCGCCAGCTGGCCGACCTGGACGCCGTCGGCCAGCCCGACAAGCAGGGCCTGAAGCTGCCGGCCGCCGCTGCCGGCTTCCTGGCCGAAACGCTGGACGCCACGGCGCTGGCCGGCGACAAACCCTGGGCGCGCCGCATCGCGGCGCTGAACGAAGCCGCGGCGCTGAACCCCGAGCCGCCGCCGGCGCTGCAGGCTCAGTTGCGCGCCTACCAGCTCGAAGGTTATGCCTGGATGGCGCGGCTGGCGCACGCCGGTCTGGGCGCCGTGCTGGCCGACGACATGGGTCTGGGCAAGACCGTGCAGACGCTGGCGCTGCTGCTGGCCCGTGCCGCCGAGGGCCCGGCGCTGGTGGTGGCGCCGACCTCGGTCTGCGGCAACTGGGTGGCCGAAACGGAGCGCTTCGCGCCCGGCCTGCGCGTGCTGGCTTACGGTGAATATTCTGGCGAAGGCGAACGCGCCACCCTGCTGCAGCAGGCCGGGCCCTTCGACCTGGTGGTGGCGTCTTACGCGCTGGTGCAGGGCGACGCCGAGGCCTTCGCCGCGCAGCGCTGGCACACCCTGGTGCTGGACGAGGCGCAGGCGCTGAAGAATGCCGCCACCAAGCGTGCGCAGGCGGTGGCCACGCTGCAGGCGGGCTTTCGCCTGGCACTCACCGGCACGCCGGTGGAAAACCGGCTCGCCGACCTGTGGTCGATCATGAACCTGCTCAACCCGGGGCTGCTGGGCAACGCGGCGCAGTTCCAGCAGCGTTTTGCCGCAGCCATCGAGCGCCAGCGCGACGACGGCGCGCGCGAACGACTGAAGCGGCTGGTGGCGCCCTTCCTCCTGCGCCGCAGCAAGGCCCAGGTGCTGACCGACCTGCCGCCGCGCACCGAGATCGTCCACCGCGTGGAGCCCGGCGCCGAGGAACGCGCCTTCCTGGAAGCGATGCGGCGCGACGCCGTGCAGCGCATCGCCACCGTGGCCGCCGACGCCGCGCCCGGACAGGCGGCCTTCCATATGCTGGCCGAACTGACGCGCTTGCGCCGCGCCGCCTGCGATCCGCGGCTCGTGGCGCCCGAACTGGGCCGCATCGGCGCCAAGGCGCAGGAATTCGAGCAACTGGCGCTGGAACTCGTGGCCGGCCGCCACAAGGCGCTGGTGTTCAGCCAGTTCACCGACTTCCTGAAGCTGCTGGGCGAGCAGCTGGACGCTGCCGGCATCAGCTACCAGTACCTGGATGGCAGCACGCCAGGCGCCGAACGCACGCGGCGCGTCAACGCCTTCCAGCAAGGCCAGGGCGACCTGTTCCTGATCAGCCTGAAGGCGGGCGGCTTCGGCCTGAATCTCACCGCCGCCGACTACGTGCTGATCGTCGACCCGTGGTGGAACCCGGCCGCCGAAGACCAGGCGCTGGGCCGCGCGCACCGCATCGGACAGCTGCGGCCGGTGACGGTGTACCGGCTCGTCACCGCCGGTTCGATCGAGGAACGCATCGTCGAGATGCACCGTGACAAGCGCGCGCTGGCCGACGGGCTGCTGGAGGGGCAGGACCAGGGGCGGCCGATCGGGGCCGACGAATTGCGGGAGTTGCTGGCGCCGGCGGAAACGCCTGGTTCGGCGTCGAGGGCCTGAGCGGCCGGAGGGTGCGGTCCTGTCGCTCAGGTCGGGCCGGGCAGCGCACGGCGCCGCAACGTACGGCCGCTGACGACGACCAAGTGGCCGCCCACCCAGTCGGCCCGCGGCAGCAGGTCCAGCACCACCTGCGCCGGCCAGTCGGGTGCGTAGGCGCCCTGGCGCAGGTAAACGGTGGCCGGTGGCGGCGGCACCGATCGCGCGAAGACGGGTTCGCCGTAGTCGCGGTCAAAGGTCAATACCCAGCGGCCCTGCGCCACGGCATGGCGCAGCACCTGGGCGTCGCTGGCGCGCGGCATGGTCTCGGTCACGGCTTCGACGTCGAGCCCGGCCGCGCGCAGCGCCAGCAGTGCCGGGCGCGGCCAGTTCTCGTTGGCCAGCAGGGCAATGCTCACGCCGCAGTCCGGTCCAGCAGCGTGTAGGACTCCTCGCGCATCTTCTCGGCGGCAAAGGCCAGTGCGGCCAGGATGTCGTCGCGGCTGAGCTGCGGGTAGGCCTCGATCAGCATCTCGTGCGTCCAGCCCTGCGCCAGCCAACCCAGGATCAGTTCCACCGAAAGCCGCGTGCCCTTGACCGTGGGCTTGCCGACGAGGATGTCGGGGTTGCAGACGATGCGATCGCGCCAGTCCATGGTCAGCACCTCCGGGTCAGGGTGACGATCTACCACATGCCGGGGCTATACCCGGGACGAGGCGCTGTCGCCGAAACATGTCAAGCATGCGGCCAAGTCTTGCCCTATAGGGGCACGGACGGTCGTTTGGGCTGCCGCAAGTCAGCGGAGCAAGGCGAGATCGCGACCGCGGGCGACGAAGTTCGCCTCGACGGCTCCCTGCACCCAAGGCCTGGACGCCGCCTCGGCGGCTCGGCGCATGAACTCTCGAAGGCCGAAGCTTCGTCCTCGCCGCGGCAAGCACAATATTCGCATGGCCGCCAAGACCGTCTACACCTGCCGCGAATGCGGCGGCAGCAATGCCAAGTGGCTGGGCAAGTGCCCGCATTGCGGCGCCTGGAACTCGCTCGACGAGACGGTGGCCGAAGCTGCGGGGCCGGCGAAGAACCGCTTCCAGTCGCTGGCCAAGGGCCAGCCGGTGGCCACGCTGTCGGAGATCGACGCCGCCGAGGTGGCGCGCACGCCCACCGGGCAGGAGGAGCTCGACCGCGTGCTCGGCGGCGGCATCGTCGAAGGCGCGGTGGTGCTGATCGGCGGCGACCCCGGCATCGGCAAGAGCACGCTGCTGCTGCAGGCGCTGGATGCCTTGTCGGGGCAGATGAAGGTGCTCTACGTCACCGGCGAGGAAAGCGCCGCGCAGGTGGCGCTGCGCGCGCGCCGGCTCGGCCTCTCCGGGCAGAAGGTGCGCGTGCTGGCCGAAATCCAGCTCGAGAAGATCGTCGCCACGCTCGAGAACGAGGCGCCCGCCTTCTGCGTCATCGACTCGATCCAGACCGTCTATTCCGACCAGCTCACCTCGGCGCCGGGTTCGGTGTCGCAGGTGCGCGAATGCGCGGCGCAGCTCACGCGCCTGGCCAAGACCAGCGGCGTGGCCATGGTCTTCGTCGGCCATGTCACCAAGGAAGGTGCGCTGGCCGGCCCGCGCGTGCTCGAGCACATGGTCGACACGGTGCTGTATTTCGAGGGCGACACGCACAGCAGCTTCCGCCTCGTGCGCGCCATCAAGAACCGCTTCGGCGCCGTCAACGAGATCGGCGTCTTCGCGATGACCGAGCGCGGGCTGAAGGGCGTGAGCAACCCGAGCGCGATCTTCCTGTCCACGCACGGCGACCCGGTGCCCGGCAGCTGCGTGCTGGTGACGTTGGAAGGCACGCGGCCGCTGCTGGTGGAGGTGCAGGCGCTGGTGGACAGCGGCGGCCCCAGCCCGCGGCGGCTTTCCGTGGGCCTGGACCGCGACCGCCTGGCCATGCTGCTGGCGGTGCTGCACCGCCACGCCGGCGTCTCGTGCATGGACCAGGACGTCTTCGTCAACGCCGTGGGCGGCGTGCGCATCAGCGAGCCGGCGGCCGACCTGGCGGTGCTGCTGGCCATCCAGGGCAGCCTGCGGGGGCGCGCGCTGCCGCGCGGCTTTATCGCCTTCGGCGAAGTGGGGCTGGCGGGTGAGGTGCGGCCGGCACCGCGCGGGCAGGAACGCTTGAAGGAAGCGGCCAAGCTCGGGTTTTCGGTGGCCGTGGTGCCCAAGGCCAATGCGCCGAAGAAGGCCATCGAGGGGCTCACCATCCATGCCGTGGAGCGCATCGAGCAGGCCATCGAGGTCGTGCGTGGCCTGACTTGATCGACCCTTGCTGGCAGCGGGTTGCACGAATCGGCACCTTGTCATCGCCGCGACTGCCCTTACGTTACGGATTCGGCTTGTCGCCGAACGAGGAGTGCCAACGATGTGGAAGCGGCTGTCGGTCCTGTGGTCGGTGATCCGCGGCGACGCGCGCTTGCTGTGGTTCGCGCTGCGGCATCCGCTGGCGCCGGGCTGGCTCAAGCCGGCGGTGGCGCTGATGGTGATCTACGTGCTGTCGCCGGTGGACCTGCTGCCCGAGACGATTCCGCTGCTGGGTCTGGTTGACGACGTCGTGCTGGTGCCGCTGGCCATTTCTTTCATCGCCAAGCGCCTGCCGGCCGCGCTGCGCGCCGATTTTCTGCGTCGCGCGGCCTGACGCTGCACCATGCGGCTGGCCGTCGTCTCCGACATCCACGGCAACCTGCCGGCGCTGGAGGCCGTGCTGGCGGAAGTTCGCGGTGAGCATGTCGACCGCGTGGTGAACCTGGGCGATATCGTCTCCGGGCCGCTGTGGCCGCGCGAGACGGCGGCGCTGCTGCGTGCGATGTCCTGGTCCACGATCCGCGGCAACCATGAGCGCCAGTTGCTGGCGCTGCCTGCCGACCGCATGGGTCCGGCCGACGCCTTCGCGCGGGCGCGGCTGGCCGAAGAAGACCTGCATTGGCTGGCCGCGCTGCCGGCCACGCTGGACCTGGGCGACGGCGTCTGGTGCTGCCACGGCACGCCCGCCAGCGACCTGCAGTATTTCCTGGAAACCGTGACGCCGGACCTGGACCGCGACGGTTCACCCGGCGTGCGCGCCGCCACCGCGGCCGAAGTGGCCGACCGCCTGGGTGCGGTGACCGCGCCGCTGGTGCTGTGCGGCCACACCCACATGCCGCGCGCGGCGCAATGCGGCGGCACGCTGGTCGTCAACCCCGGCAGCGTGGGCCTGCCGGCCTTCGACGACGAGCACCCGTACGCGCACCGCATGGAAACCGGCAGCCCGCATGCCCGCTGGGCGCTGGTGGAGCGCGCGGAAGCGGGCTGGCAGGTGCAGCAGCGCCTCACCGCCTACGACTGGGAGTTTGCAGCGCAGCGGGCCGAGCACAAAGACCGTGGCGACTGGGCCGATGCGTTGCGCACGGGGCGCGTCGGGCGCACCGAGGTGGAAGCCTGCGGTTGAACCGCGGCCGGGCCCCCGGAGGGAGCCACACGCCTATCGACCCAGCCGCTCGCGCGCCAGCGAAGCCAGCCCGTACATCAGCCGTCGCCCTTCGTTGCCCAGCCGGTAGGCAAAGGCCGGCAGCCGCCGCGACCAGTGGAATTTTCGCGTCGGCGCGCTGCTGTAGCCCATGGTGGAGGCGATGCGGTCGTCGTGGCCGCAGGGCGTGGGCGTCACCAGCCGCACTTTCAGGCGGAAGCGCCAACCCTGGTCGAAGACATGGTCGTAGGGCAGTTGCATGGGCAGCAGGCCCTCGACATAGGCCTGCGCGGCACGGCGGTTCACGAGATAGGCACTGGCGCCCGTGCAGCGGCTCAACATCACCGCCAGCCAATGCCCGGGCGCCACCTCCAGCACCGGCTGCGGCGTGCCCGAGTGCACGGCCGAGAGCTTGACCATATCCCAGCGATCGGCGTGCCGCAGCAGGCCGTGCAGCACGGCCGGCAAGCTGTCGTGCAGCAGCACGTCGTCTTCCAGGATCAGCGTGAACTCGGCCTGCCCGGCCAGGAACAGTCGCAACGCCTCCAAGTGCGACAGGTAACATCCCAGCTCGCCCGGCAGCGGCGCCATGCCGTGCTTGCGGCGGTAGCCCGCCTCGTCCAGAGCGGCGCGCTGGTCGGCGGTCAAGGCCCGCGCATCCACCGCCGGCAGCCGCGTGAAGGGCAGTCCCAGGCGCTGCAGCTGCATGCTGATGCGCTCCAGCCGGTCAGGCGCCCGGTCGAGGTTGATCACCCATGTCTGCAGCCGATCCATCGCCACGATTCTGCTTGAAGCCAGCCCGCGGGGCCGTGGCATGACGGCCTGGACCGGCTGGGCCTTGGCGGTCGCCGCCGTGGCCGTGGGCTACGCCGGCTACGGCTGGCCGGGCGTGCTGCTGGCCCTGGGCGTGGTGGTGTTCTGGCTGCTGCTGCAGTTCAGCCGCGCGCTGCGGGCGCTGCGCGCAGCCTCTGGACGACCGGTGGGTACGGTGCCCAACGCGGTGATGCTGCAGGCCCGCCTGCGCACCGGCCTGCGCCTGCCGCAGGTGCTGACGCTGACACACAGCCTGGGGAGGAAGGTGGCCGAGGACCCGGAGACCTGGGCCTGGCGCGATGAAGCCGGCGACGAGGTGCAGGTCGAACTGCGCCAGGGCCGCGTCACGGCCTGGCGGCTGCAGCGCAGCGCTGGCCCTTAAAATCAGCTTCTTTGACGCCTTCAGGAGCTCTCCCATGTCGATGTCCGACCGCGACGGCAAGATCTGGATGGACGGCCAGCTGGTCGAATGGCGCGACGCCAGGATCCACGTGCTGAGCCATACGCTGCACTACGGCTGCGGTGCCTTCGAAGGCGTGCGCGCCTACAAGACGGCGCAGGGCACGGCCATCTTTCGCCTGCCCGAGCACACCGAGCGGCTGTTCAACAGCGCCAAGATCCTGCGCATGAAGATCCCCTTCACCCCGGCGCAGGTGATGGAGGCGCAGCGCGAGGTCATGCGCGCCAACCAGCTGGAAAGCGGTTACCTGCGTCCGCTGGTCTGGATCGGCGACAAGAAGCTCGGCGTCAGCCCCAAGGGCAACACCATCCACCTGATGGTGGCCGCCTGGCCCTGGGGCGCCTACCTGGGCGAAGAGGGCATGAAGCGCGGCATCCGCGTCAAGACCAGCAGCTACACCCGCCACCACGTCAACATCACCATGACGCAGGCCAAGGCGGTGAGCAACTACACCAACTCGATCCTGGCCAATATGGAGGCCACCGACGAAGGCTACGACGAGGCCCTGCTGCTCGACGCCTCCGGCTTCGTCAGCGAAGGCGCGGGCGAGAACCTGTTCATCATCAAGAAGGGCGTGGTCTATACGCCGGACCTGTCGGCCGGCGCGCTGAACGGCATCACGCGCGACACCATCTTCCACATCTGCTCGGACCTGGGCCTGAAGCTGGTGGAAAAGCGCATCACGCGCGACGAGGTCTATATCTGCGACGAGGCCTTCTTCACCGGTACCGCGGCCGAGGTGACGCCGATCCGCGAGCTCGACCGCATCGAGCTCGGCGCCGGCAGCCGCGGCCCCATCACCGAGAAGATCCAGGCCGCCTTCTTCGACATCGTCAACGGCCGCAACCTCAAATATGCCGAATGGCTGACACGGGTATGAACATGGACCAACCCAAGGCCGTGGTCGAACTGGCCGCCGCCGAACTCATCGGCCCCGGCGTCGTCTTCTGCCCCAACCCGCGCATGGCGCTGTGGAGCAACCACCCCAAGGTGTTCATCGACGTGGCCACCACCGGCGAGGGACGCTGCCCTTATTGCGGCACGGTCTACCGGCTGAAGGCGGGCGAGAAGCTGCACGCAGCACACTGAAGGGCCGGGCCGCCCCGTGCACGAGGCGGCTCAGCCCACTGCCGCGCCGGCCCGCCCGGTCAGGGTGCGCCGAAGCCGTAGCGGCTGAATACCGCGCGCGCCTGCGGCTGGTTCAGGAAGGCGATGAAGTCGCGCGCCAGCACCTGCTGGCCGCTGGCGGCCACGACAGTGGCCGGGTAGCGGATCGGCGGCTGCACCGCCAGCGTCTGCACCACGCGCACGCGTTCACCGGCCACGGGCACATCGGTGGCGTACACGAAGCCGGCATCCACGTCGCCGCTGGCCACCGCCTGCAGCACCGCACGCACGCTGTCGCCGAAGACGATCTTCTGCTGCAGCGCCGGCCACAGGCGCAGCGCGTCGATGGCCTGCCTGGCATAGCGCCCGGCGGGCACGGTGGCGGTGCGGCCCATCGCGATGCGCCGGATCTCGGGCCGCGCCAGGTCCTGCAGCCGCTGCACCGGCGAACTCCGGTCGGTGGGCACGATCAGCACCAGCGCATTGGTGGCGAATTCGCGCTGCGCCTCGGCCAGCAACAGGCGGCGCTGGACGCCGCGCGCCAGCGTATCGGCGTCGGCGCTGGCGAAGACGTCGGCCGGCTTGCCGCCGGCAATGTCCTGCAGCAGGGTGCCCGAGGCGCCGAATTGCAGTTGCACGCCGACACCCGGGCGGGCTGCTTCGAAGGCCTTTGCCACGTCGCGCATCGCTTCGGTGAGGCTGGCGGCCGCGGCCACGTTGAGTGGCTGTGCCGTTGCAGGGGTCAGGCTGACCAGGGCCAGCAGCAGGAAAAGGAATCTTCGCATCGTCGTATCCGGCTGCGAGCATAAGCCGTGGTGAGCACCCCCTGTCGCGGGTCGTCTGTCGGGGTGCGGCCGCCTGCGCTTTCGTCGCGCGCTTGACGCCGGGTGGGGCCCGGGGATGATGGCGCATGCACTTCGGCAGGCACTTCGGATCATCTGCGCGGCGCGGGGCGCCGCGTGCCACCGAAGTGACGGAAACGGTGATGCCGGCCCATGTCAGGCGTCCGGTGGATCCTCGCGTGTGGCCGGAGCCGCCCTCCGCGCCCAGCGCAAAGCTCGAAAGAGGCTGACCATGTTCTTCGACTTCAACCTCGGTGTCGGCGGCGCGCTGCTGCCGCTCGGGGTCACTCCGCTGACCGCTTCGTCGCGCGTGGACCTGCGCGTGGTGCCAGGCAAGCACGAACTCCCCGAGATGCCGGCCGTACGCGAACGGCGCGCCAGACACTCGGGCCGGGCCGGGATGGTCTTCATGGCGACGGCACTGGCAGGCGCCGCGCTGTGGCTGCCCGCGGCTGCAGCCGGGTTCGACCTGCCTGCGGCGCGCACGACGGGACCGCTGCCGCTGGAGGCCGCGCTGGCGCAGCGCCAATCGCGGCGCAGCTTTGCCTCCCAGCCGCTGACGGCGGCCGAGGCCGGCCAGTTGTTGTGGTCGGCGCAGGGCGAGAACCGTGCCGGCGGCGGGCGCACGGCGCCTTCGGCCGGCGCCACCTATCCGCTGGTGCTGTACCTGGTGGCCGGGCGCGTCGAGGGCCTGGCCGCGGGGGTGTACCGATACGCGCCGCAGGGGCACCGGCTGGCGGCGCCGGCGCCGGGTGACGCAAGATCTGCCGTGGCCGCCGCGGCCCGGGGCCAGGCCTGGGTGGCCGAGGCCCCGGCCATCGTGGTCATTGCCGCCGAGCCTTCCCGCACCGCGGCACGCTACGGCGCACGCGCCGAGCGCTACGTGGCCATGGAAGCCGGCGCGGCGGCGCAGAACCTGCAGTTGCAGGCCGTGGCGCTGGGCCTGGGCGCCACGCTGGTGGGCGCCTTCGACGACGCGGCGCTGCGAGCGGCTCTGCCGCTGGCCGCTGCCGAGCAGCCGCTGGCGGTGCTGGCGGTGGGGCGCCCCCGCTGAGCGGAAGCGTTCGGCGGGCAGCAAGGGGAGCGTTTTCGCACCTGCTGCGCTGACCCGGCATGAGGCGGGCCGTCAGCCTGCGGAGTCCACCCATGCAACGGCCTTCGCAACCCTCGACCCGCAAGGCACCTGCGGGTCCCGGCGTGGCGGGGCCTTCATCAAGGCCTTGTCGACCGCCCTTGGCACTCTCCGAAGCGCTCGCCAGCGTGGCCACCGGACCCCGGCCCGGTTCAGCGCGCGGCGGCCGGACTGGCGGAGGGCGTCGCAGGCGCCGACGCCCGACGGCGCAGCACGGCGATCAGTGTGGTGGCCGCGAATCCCAGCACGACGAGCAGGGCGCTGCCGAGGCCCCAGACCACCCAGATCGCGACCGAGAGCCCGCCCTCCAGCGCGGGTGCCCATCCGAGCAGGGTTTCGATGGCAGGCCCGAGGGCAGCGGCCATCGAATCCAGCGCCGAAGCGAATTCGGGCGGCACCCACGGCGCGAGCCAGTCGGGCACGCGCAGGCCCTGCGCCACCCCGGATCCACCCGCCAGGGCGCCGGCATGGGCGACCGTCCAGGCCGCGATCGCGTGCAGGGCCCAGGCGCCCAGCGACCACAGCGCCAGCAGGGCGAGCACGAACAACCAGCCGAGTGCGTAGAACATGATCGATTCCTCCTTGGTCGAAAACAGCGGGGCAGAGTCTCGCGCGCCTCGCGATTCGAATAAACCAGTGCTGAACGGACATAGACTTCTGTTTTTCCGATATGAAGCGGCCATGCTCAACTACCGCCACCTGTACTACTTCTGGGTCGTCACCAAGGAAGGCGGCTTTGCCCGCGCTGCCGAACGGCTGGACATGGCGGTGCAGACCATCAGCGCCCAGGTGCGCGAGCTCGAGAAGGCGCTCGGCCACCAGTTGCTCAAGCCCGCCGGCCGAGGCGTCGCGCTGACTGAAGCAGGCCAGGCCGCCTTCGCCCGCGCCGAGGAGATCTTTCAGCTGGGCCAGCTGATCCCCGACGAAGTGCGCGAGGCAGCCAGCGGCAAGCTCGCGCGCCTGGCCGTCGGGCTGTCGGACGGCATCTCCAAGCTGGCCGCGCACACCCTGCTGGAGCCCGTGCTGGCCACGCCGTCGTTGCGGCTGGTCTGTCACGAAGGCGAATTCGAGCAATTGCTGGCCGAACTGGCGCTGCATCACCTGGACCTGGTGCTGGCCGGGCAACCGGCGCCGCGCAACCCCAACCTGCGCCTGACGAGCGAACGGCTCGTCGAGTCGCCGGTGGAGTGGTACGGGCCGGCAGCCCATGTGCACAAGGCCGAGGTGGATCGGTTTCCGCAGTCGCTGAACCGGTTGCCCGTGCTGCTGCCGACCGGCCATTCGGCGCTGCGTCCCACGCTCGATCGCTGGTTCGAGGCCCAGGGCTTGCGGCCGCACATCGTGGGCGAGTTCGAAGACAGCGCGCTGCTGGCGGTCTTTGCGGCGCGCGGGCTGGGAGTGTTCCCGGTCAGCCGCCTGGGGGCCGGTGACGTGGGCTTGATGCGTGGACTGCGCCTGCTCGGGCGCAGTGACGACGTGAAGGAGGAGATTCACGCCATCCGCTCGCGCCGCGGGCAGCATCACCCGCTGGTGCTGCAGGTCATCGCCGCGGTGCGCGCCTGAGCGCTGCCGTTCAGGCGGCTTGCAGGTCGGCCGCGGCGAGGCGGCCTGCTTCGGCTTCGTCCTCGAGGCCCCAATGGCGGCGCGCCGCCGCCAGCACCAGGGTTTCGCCGTCGGCCAGGTGACGATCGGCGCGCGCGGCGGCAACCGCCAGCCGAAGCACCTTGCGCTGAAGCGCCGGCTCGTCCACTTCGCGCATCAGCGATGCCAGGGCATGGTCGTCCACGGCGCCCAGCATCGAGCCGCCACCGAAGCGACCCATCAGCAGGTCTTCGCACAGGACCTGGACGATGCGGGGCAGGCTGCCCGGAGCCAGTCCGAGTTCGCGCGATCCGTCCAGTTGCTCGAACACGTCGAACTCCGAGCGGCACACGTGGCCGTCGGCGATCAGGACCAGCGCCACGATGCGTGCGGCGGCTTCGGGGCTGTTGCGAGGATAGGAGCGCATGGTGTTGCCTTTCTGTCGTGAGGGAGTGGGCGCCGGGGCGTCGCCCGAAGCGCGTGAGGGTCGTCGGAATTCAGCCGTGGCCGCAGCGGAAGCGAGGTTGCAGGGTCGGGTCTCGCAGAAGTTCGGACACCACCGAATGTGGTGGCGCTGGGCTGTCGGATAAAGAAGAACTTCCGTGAACCCGGGTTCGGAAAAGACGGCTGGACCGAGATGCCGGCGCCGCCACGGGCCGCGCCCGCCGTCCACGGTCGCGAAGCGCCGCAGTCTGCCGCGGCAACCGCGTCCTGCATTCAGGTATATCCGAAGTGTCCGTTCTCGAAATTCTGCTTTTCAAGAGTCGACAGGTGTCGCAAATTCCGCTCGTCCTGCAACCCCGATGGAGATCCGTGATGCAAGTGCTCTTCAAGTCCCGCCATCCGCAAGCCACCGACTTGCGCGACCTGACCGAACGCCGCGTGCGCTTCGTGTTGCGGCGCCTGGGCTGGCTGGTGCCGCGCGCCGACGTGCAGATGTCGGACGTGAACGGCCCGCGCGGCGGCATCGACAAGCGCTGCCAGGTGGAACTGCGGACCGATGGCGCAGGGTCGGTGGTCGTTGCTTCCGTGGCCAACGACTGGCGCACTGCGCTGGACAACGCGCTGGCACGCGCCGCGCGCTTGCTCATGCGCCTGTGGCGCCGCGGGAGTGACTCGCGCCGCATGCGCCAACGCTCGATCAGCCACGAACACTGAACCCGAACGATCGCAGGACTCGGCAGCCGCGTTGCAGCTGCCGGCACCCGGGCCACAACCTGCAATGCCCGGGCCGTGCCGACAAGGCGGCCGCGGCGACGGTCAAGGAACTCGGCGGCTCGGCGGTTCCATCGGCGCCGCCCCCAGCGCCAGCGCGGCCACCGCGGCATCGTCGAGCAGCGCGCCCTCGGCCTGCAGCGTGCGCAGCCGCTCGGCATCCAGGCGCGGGGCGAGCTCGGCGGCCAGGCGTTCGCTCTCGGCCTGCATGACCGGGCCGCGCCGGTCCCCGCGCTCGGCGGTGCGGGCCATGGCCCAGCCCTGCAGGCGCGCTGCCGCGTCGAAGTCGCCGCGCCGCGCGGCGACCCGGCCCAGGCTGTCGCCAAGCCACCACAGCGCGCCTTCGCCGCGCAGCAGCGCCACCGCTTCATGCAGGTCGGCCCCAGCGGCCTGCGCGTCGCCGGCGACGATGCGCGCCGTGGCCAGCATCGCGATCTGGTAGACGAACTGGCGCTGCATGCCGCGCGAGCGGATTTGCGCGGCGACGCCGGCGAGCACCTGCACGGCATCGTTCGGGCGCCCGAGCTGGAGTTCGGCCAGCGCCACCGAATGCGCCGCCAGCCAGGCCGAGCGATCGTCGCCCATGGCGCTGCACAGTTGCACCTCGCGCACGAAGGCGTCGCGGTATTCGAGCGAACGGCCCTGGCGCGGCAACTGGCGCGCCTGGGCCCAGCGCCCCTGCAGGCGCAGCGCGGGCGGCCAGTCCGGCCGCTCGAGCGCGCGCATCTCGGCCAGCGCGGGCTCGATCTCGTCGAACGAACTCACGCGCTCGGCCAACGGAATCAGGAAGTACAGAGCCGTGTACAGGCGCTGCGGATTGCCGCTTTCGCGCAGCAAGCCCACCGCCTCGCGCGCGGCCCGCGCACCTTCGCCGGGATCGATGCCGTAGAAGGCAGACAGCCGTGCGACGGCCAGCGCGATGCGGGCGCGCAGTTCGGCCGGCCACGCCGGGTCGATGCGCGGCTGCAGCGCGCGGTAGTGGGCCACCCCTTCGCCGATCCAGCCTGACAGGTGCCAGAACGCGCCCGCGCTGCTGAACAGCTCGGCCGCCACGCGCATGTCGCCCTGCGCGCCGAGCGACCAGGCCATGGCCTCGCGCAGGTTGTCGGTCTCGCACAGCCACTGCGCGATCCAGGCCAGGCCCGCCATCGTGGGCTGGGTCTCGTAGGCCTGGTGCATCAGCCCGGCGGTCGCGTGCGCGTGCGCCTTGCGGCAGAGGCCCAGCTCGCCGCAGCGCTGCAGCTCCTCGAGCGCGAGCGCACGCGTGCTCTCGAGCAGGCGATAACGCGGCGGCTCGCCGGGCTCGGTGAGGACGAGCGACTTGTCGACCAGCGCCGCCAGGTGGTCGAGCACGGCCCAGGCGTCGATCTGCGCGTCGGCGCAGACCTGCTGCGCGGCGCCGAGGCCGAAGCTGCCGGCGAACACGCCCAGGCGGCGCAGCACCGCCTGCTCGTCGGGCCCGAGCAGCGCGTGGCTCCATTGCAGCGCGTCGCGCAAGGTCTGCTGCCGGCTGGGCGCGCCGCGCGCACCGCCGGTGAGCAGGCGCAGGCGTTCGCCCAGGCGCTCGCGCACCCCCTGCACGCCCAGCGTGGGCACCCGCGCCGCGGCCAGTTCCAGGGCGAGCGGCAAGCCGTCGAGGTGGCGGCAGATGTCGACCACGGCGTCGTGATGGGCAGACGTGAGCGCGAAACGGGCGTCGGCCGCGCGCACGCGGCTGACGAACAGATCGACCGCGGCTGAATCCGCGCCGTCGCCGGGCGCCGGCAGCGCCAGGGCACCGAGCCGGTAGACCTGCTCGCCCGGCAAGTGCAGAGCCACCTGGCTCGTCGCGAGCAGCTTCACCTGTGGCGCATGAGCGAGCAGTGCCTCGGCGAGCGCTGCCGCCGCGTCGATCAGATGCTCGCAGTTGTCGAGCACGATGAGCAGCCGGAACGCCGCCAGCGAACGCGCCAGCCCTTCGGCGCTGCTGCGCTCGGCCGTCGGCGCGAAGCCGAGCGCACGCGCGGTGGTGGCGGCCACGAGCGCGCCATCGGCCAGTGGTGCGAGTTCGACCAGCCACACGCCGTCGGGATGGTGGTCGAACCTCTCGCGCGCGACGCGGCGTGCCAGCCTCGTCTTGCCGATGCCGCCGGCACCGCACAGCGTCACCAGACGTTCGCCCGCCAGCAGGCCGTGCAGCGCCGCGAGATCGCCTTCGCGCCCGAACAGCGTGCCGAGTGCCGCGCCGAGGTTGGTCGGTGCCGCCGCACTCGGCGGCGGGGTCGGCGCGGGCGGCGGGGCGATGGTTGTCGTGCCGCCGTCGTCGACCTCGGCGGCAAAGCGGTAGCCGCGCCCGGGGACGGTCTGGATGATCGCCTCGCCGAGCAGCTTGCGCAGCGCGACCACCTGGACCTTGAGGTTTTGGTCCTCGACCACGCGGCCCGGCCAGACGAGCTGGAACAACTCGCCGCGCGGGACCATGCGTTCGCGCCGCTCGACGAGCGCGAGCAGCAGGTCGAAGGCGCGTGCGCCGAGCCTGGCGGGCTGCCCGTCGACGAGCAACTGGCGCGTCTGCGGCTGCAGGTGAAAGCGCCCGAATCGATACGTGGTCGGCGTCATCGGTGATGCCCGCAGCGGCAGTGCAGGCCCTCGATTGCTGATTAACCGCCTTTTAACCCTGTCTTACCGACAACCGGGACGTGCCGGCGCAGCATTCATTCCGTCAACAGCGCAAGGGGCAGCGCGACAACCGAAGGCCCCGCGAACCACCACCCGCAACCCAAGGAGACCGACATCATGACCACTTCGCTCAACACCCTCAGCCTCCAGACCCGCAGCGCCAGCATCGCCCTGGCCCTGGCGATGGCCGCCGGAACCTGCCTCGCGCAGGACGGCGCCGCGGCCAGCTTCGAGCGCATGCTCGCACACCAGCCCGCAACGCACCAGCCCGTGACGGCTGCCCAGCGCGACACCGACCCGCTCGTCGCGGCGCTCGTCGTGCCGTTGCGCGACGGCATTCGGCGCCAGCCGGCGCTCGCCGCGAGCGACCCGCTCGCGGAGTCCTTCGCGCGGCTGTTCGCGCACCAGCCGAATGCGATCGCGCCCGCGCTGCCGAGCGGCAGCGGCACCGACCCGCTCGTCGCCGCGCTGATTGAACCGCTGCGTGACGGACCCGCGGCCGCCGGCGCATCGCAGCGCCACGCCAGCGCCGGGCGCTGACGCTTACGCCGACCCGGCGGGGCGGGACGGGCGCGGCCGCCGCGAGCTGCGCCAGATTCCGCTTGCGGTCAACGCCCCGCGGTTCGAGCTGGAACTCGTGCGCTCGTGCGACCCGTTGCGCGCGCATTTCGGCCTCTGCCGGGGGCGAGTGGCTGGAAAACCCCTGTGGCGTGAGCGCGCAGATTCAAGGGCACGCACCTCAGGGTGTGCGAGAGCAGAACTACATCCGGCGCCCGCTCGACCTGCTGCGCGTGCACCACGAAAAGATTGAATCGTGGATTCTTGAGCAGGCGGGAGTGGCCTTCGACGCAAAGGCCGCGACGAAGCCGGGGTTGCGCGAAACCGTCGCCGCGTGAACCTATCAAATTGATAGGATGCAGCCTTGACGCAACCTTCCCAACGTCAGCTCGAACGGCACATTCGCGCAAGCGCGGCCGACTCGGCGAACGAACGTCGTCATGACCGCGCACGCGCGGCAACGTATGAAGCAGCGGCACGTCACCATGCCGATGCCGATGGAAGTGCTGACCCGGGGTGTGATGGCGAGGCCGCCTGAGCCGGAGTTGCGTCACACGGGCCTGCGATGCCAGATGCAGCGTTTCGTGGCTGGGGTGAATATTGCGGCGGTGGTGTACTTGGAGTACCCGGCAACCGGCTTGGTGGTGGTCACGGTGATAGGCATAGACGGAGCATGAGCATGTATCACTACACCGACGGTGGCTTGCGCAACGTGTGGCTGGCCAATGGCTACACCAAGCAGAAAACGCCCTTTGGCGAAGGCGTGGCCATTCAAGACGTTGAGGGTTTGACTCGGGCCATCTGCACGATGTTGACCAAGCGGGCCGGCGTGCTGACCGGCGCCGAGTTGCGCTACTTGCGCACCGCCGGAATGCTGCTGTCGCAGCCAGCGCTGGGCAAGCGCATGGGCGCGGATGGCCAGTCCGTTGCACGCTGGGAGAAGACCAGCAAAGTGCCGCGATGGGCCGACAAGTTGGTGCGCCTGCTGTACGTTGCTCACGCCGAAGGCAACCTTCCCATCCAGCGTGCCGTCGAGCGCATCCAGACTGTCGAGCGGCTGACCAACCAGCGCATCGTTGTCGAGGAATTGGGTGGCCGCTGGCGGCCCCGTGTTGACGACACCGCCGAAGGCAAGGAGTTGACCGCCGCCTGACGGCGCCTTGAATTTCGCCCCAGCTAGGCCGCAAGGACGAAGACAGGGCCCCCGACGTGTCGCGCTGCCGCGTCGCAATAGCTGGGTGTTCTCAAGCACGCGGACCCTTGCACTGGACCCCAAGAACGCCAAGCGTCGCGCGCACAGGCATGCGAGCAACGGCACCGAAGCGCCTGCCGGCGCCGTGGCCGAGGTGGGCGCATCCGGCCGCCTTGTGGACCCCAGCATTGCCCATCGGCAAGCGTGCGCCACTGCTGGCCTGGAAGGCTTGACGCTGCACGGGTTGCGCCGTTCATTCGCCAGCCTGTGCGAGTGGCTTGAAGCCTGCCGGTCTGTAACGCATAATACACAGTCTCGATGCACGATATCCAGGCCTATCAGGCCGAGGACGGGAGCGAGCCCTACGCCCGCTGGCTTGCCGGGCTGGCCGACCGACAGGCCCGTGCGCGGGTGCTGGTGCGAGTGCAGCGCATGGCGGCCGGCAATTTCGGCGACTGCAAGCCCCTCGATGGGGGTGTCTGGGAGTTGCGCATCGACTGGGGGCCGGGTTGCCGCGTGTACTACGCGATGGCTGGCCGGCGCGTGCTGCTGCTGGTGGGCGGCGACAAGCGGCGCCAGCGAGCCGATATCGCCGCCGCCCTGGGGTACTGGCAAGACTGGCAACGAAGGAACGCAACATGAAGGCAGCCCGCTCGCACGATGCAACAGTGGTCGACATGCTCAGGGCCGACCCTGAGTTTGCCGCCATCTACCTTGCCGCCGCACTCGAAGAAGCCGAATTGCCAGGGGGGCAATCGGCCCTGCTGGCTGCATTGCGCCAGATAGCGGAAGCGCAGGGCATCGCCAACGTTGCCGAGCGCGCCGGCATCCCGCGTGAGAGCGTCTATCGCGCTCTGTCGCCCCGTGGCAACCCGACGCTGAAGACGCTGCTGGCGCTGCTGAACGCAACCGGGCTCCGGCTGGGAGTTCAGACCTGAGAAGTCAGAAGCAACGATGGCACGCATGTTCAATCCCCCGCACCCCGGCCTGACGCTGCGCGATGACGTGCTGCCCGCGCTGGGGCTCAACGTCACCCAGGCTGCGCAGCAACTCGGCGTGTCGCGTGTGGCCCTGTCGCGCGTGCTGAACGGCCGCGCCGCCATCTCCCCTGAAATGGCCCTGCGCATCGAAGCCTGGCTGGGCGTGAAGCGCGGCGGCGAGGCGCGGCTGTGGCTGGCGGAGCAGAGCGCCTATGGCGTGTGGCAGGCACAGGAGCGATTCAAGGCCGAGCCGATGCGCGTGCTGCCGGCGCCGGCAACTGCGTAACCAATTCGCCCCAGCGAGGCCGCAAGGCTGAAGACACGGCCCCCGACGTGTCGCGGCGGACGGGCTTCAGGGGGCTTCAACGGGGATGACTGGTGGCGCAGGGCTAACTGGATGGGAACAGCGCTACTTCCAGCGTCGGAGATATGCGGCGATGCTGAGTCCTGATCGGGCGTCAGCGCGGTCAAGGCGACGACCCGGATGCACTCGCGTCGTGCCACTGGCGCCAAGCAAGCCAGTACCGGTCGTTGCAGCAGATCCTGATATCGCTGCCTTCCTGATCTCCGCCGGACAATGCACTTACATTGACTTGACAATGCAATTGCATTACCATGAGCGCAACACATCCTGTCTGGAGAGGTCCCATGCCCGCCACCCAGCAAGTCGAATCGACGCTGACCGACCGCTACCAGACCACCGTGCCCGAGACGGTGCGCCGTGCGCTGCGCCTGGGCAAGCGCGACAAGATCCACTACACGATCCGTTCGGACGGTGAAGTTGTGCTCACGCGCGCGACTGCTGGTGATGGCGATGATCCGGCGCTGACGCCATTCCTCGGCTTCCTGGCTCGCGACTTGGCCGAGCACCCCGAGCGACTGCAGGCCGTCGACGCCGGCTTCGCGCGGCGCATCCAGGCGCTGGTCGGCCGTGTCGAGGTCGATCTGGACGCGCCGCTGTCGGCGGACGATGAATGAGCGGCGGCAAGCCGCTGGTCGTCAACGGCTGGACCCTCTTCGCCCATCCCATCTTCCTTGACCAACTCGACGCCCTGACCGCGCAGGTCGAGGCGCTCAAGCGCAAAGACCCGGCCGGATACGTCAGGAAGAACGCCACCAAGCGCCTGGCCGCCATCGCCAGGCTGGCGTTCGAGGTGATTCCGCAAGACCCCACCCGGCCGGAGTACCGCCAGGGCAACACGCTCGGCGACGAGCACAAGCACTGGTTCCGGGCCAGGTTCTTCCAGCAATACCGGCTGTTCTTCCGGTTCCATGCGCAGGCCAAGGTGATCGTCTTCGCCTGGGTCAACGATGAGGACACGAAGCGGGCCTACGAGAGCGCCGACGACGCGTACCGGGTGTTCCGCCGGATGCTCGACAGCGGCCGTCCGCCGTCGGACTGGGGCCAGTTGCTGGCCGAAGCACGTGCCGAGTCGGAGCGCCTTGGCCGGCTCGCATCAGGCGGCACGCGCCCAAGTCCTTGATTTTTCAGTTTGCCGCGCCATGCGGTTCGCCGCATCGGACTGGGTAGGCAGGAGCAACGCTCGAACTGGACCCCTAGCGATCCCGACCACTTCCTCGCAAACCCGCAGGAAAGGAGTGGTGGCCTGGGGCGGAATCGAACCACCGACACGCGGATTTTCAATGCAATCCGACCGCTGCCGCTCGCCCGAAGCCACTCGCAACTCCAATCAAAACAAGCACTTGGAGCGCAATCCCACGCAGTGAAGCGCAGTCATCCGCAGTCGGTGCCCGATGCCATTGCCAGAGGATTGCCAGAAGTCCAGCCATTCCGCAGCCGTCCTTCCGGGCCTCATAGCCCTGTACACCGGCACAGTGCAGCAACGGCCCGCCCTTGCGGCGCGTCGAGACAGCGGGGTCATGCTGCTTGGCAGCCCGTCGGTCCAGACCGTCGCGGGCTCGGTCCCCGACGACGGCGTGGATGGAAGTGAAGGGCTACGGGCAGACGCGCGCCGACGTCGCCAGTGCCGACACTCAGCGGCCGTTCCTCAGCCAGGAGGTTTGCGCCTGGACGAGCTGCGTGGCGCGCTGCCGAGGCCGACCTCGCCTTCCAGCAACGCCTGGTCTTGTTCAGCCTCGGGCCACAGCGCGGGGAAGTAAAACCTCAGCGCGTGGCGCGGGATGGCGAAGCGCAGGCTCCCGTAGCTCGAGTCCGTCGCCAGGAACCCGCGGTGCAGCAAGGCGGAGAGCAGGGAGGTGGCCACACGTTCGCCCAGGCCGGTCATCGCCTTGAAGTCGGCACGGCCCAGCTCGCCCTGCGTGGCAAAGAGGTAGTGCAGCGGCATGAGCGCCTCTTCCCGCACGCCGAACTTCACCACAGCTGTCTCGTAGGCCAGGGCGGCCTGGATGCGGTCGCGCATGCCGCCGACGTGGAGTTGCTGGGCCATGAACTCCACCTGGTCCGTGCAGACCTCCAGCGTGTACTGAATCCACTCGACCAGTCCGGCCTGCGTGAGGTTGCCGCGGCCGTCCAGGTCACCTCGGCGGTGCTCGTCCGCCGCCTGCAGCAGCGCCTTGTACTTCGCCTCGGTGCGCGCAAAACCCCGTAACGGGGACCACAGCCCGCTGGTCAGGCCCCACCCGTGCAGCAGCAGATGGGTGTGCAGCCGCGTGACGCGGCCATTGCCGTCCAGGAACGGGTGCATCCAGGCCAGGCGGTGATGCGCGGCGGCCAGCGCGACCACCGAGGCCTCGCCCCGTCGCGTGCCCGCATAGACCTGCTGCCAGCGCTCCAGGAAGCGCGGCAGCGACTCCCAGGTCGGCGCCTCGTGCCGACCGATGGCCACACCCCGCCGTCGCACCTCGCCGGGCACCATGACGCTGCCGTCGACGAGTCTGAGGTCGTCAGCGGGCAGGTCGCGGAAGAGCTCCCGGTGCAGCCAGGTCAGTGCCTCGGTCGAGTACAGCCAGCGTGTCGCCTGGTCTCCGTCCTCGGCAAGCCGGCGGTTCAGCTCGCCCTCGCAGAGCTCTTCCGTCCGGATGTGGGCCACCGCGAGCCGCTGCTTGCGCGCCAGGTCAGCGTTGGCCGAGAAGTCCTGCTGAAGGGCGCGCTCGATGTCGCTGGGGCGGGTGTGTTCGCCCTCGATGCGGTTCGTGTAGTACGAGTTCATGCTGCGCAAGAGCTTGCGCAGTTCGGACTGGGCCGTCTTGCCCGAAGCCGTCCCCAAGGCCGTGGCCTTGCGGGTGAGGTCGCTGGCCGCTTCGAGCAGCGGCGCGAGCGCAGCCTCGGACGGCATCAGCGGCTCGAACTGGTGCGGCGAGTCGTACTGCAGGATGGCTTGCGCGTTCACGTGCGAGATTCTATGCGGCAAGACTCTCCTATGTAGATGTTTTGAACTGTCGACTTTGTGTGCGAGATGGATAGCAAGTTAACTGCATTAAATCGCCGCACTCGCAGCCCTGCCGGTGCGCCGGCGGAAGCCATAGTTCTCGTTTTGGGGAACTCCGCTATAGTTTCCGAAACAGGCCACCGTCATGCAGCTCATCGGCATCCTTCGCCTCGACGCGCTCTGCGCCCAGCACCCGGAGTGCCGGGGCTTGGTCACGGCCTGGCGGCACGAGGTTGAAGACGCCGAGTGGACAAGTCTGCGCCAGGTGCGTGAGCGCTACATCACGGCAACAGCGTAGGAGTTTTAACCGCCCTCATCAACGCGCAAGTGAGGCCTGACGACCGCGCGGCGTCGACATGAACTACCTGGGTTTGGCGCCGACGCTCGCGCGCGGGCCAGGTTCAGCAGGCCCGTGACCGTTCACAAGGGGTGGTTTCGGCCGCGACATCAGGGTTGACCCCGGGTTCTGTTGCGTGAAGCCGATATGTCGCGCAACGCTACCCCGTGCTGATGTGTCCGCGACGGTCAGCGACGGCCAGCGCGGTTCAAGAGGCGAAGTCGGCGAAGTCGATCCCCGCCTCGCGCGCCCGACTCTCGGGCGGCGGCTGCGGATCCAGCCCCAGGTGGCTGTGGATCTTCTCGATGACCGGCCGCTCCAGGATCCCCGCAATGATCCTCAGCTCGCCACCGCAGTTCGGGCAATACTCCATCGGCAGCACGTTCACGGATTCACCGCACGACAGCTCGGGTCCGACGACCCCGAAGCGGTCGCTGCTGAATACCCGCTGATCGATCAGCGACGTTCGCGCCGGCTCAAAAGTCAGTCGAAGAAGTCCTCATCGAGCTTCTTGATGTGGACCACCTCCTCAACCCGGCAGCCGATGTCGAATCGGATCATCAGCCGGGTGAGAAGGAGCCCATCGATCAATACGATGCGCTTGCTCAGCATTTCGGCCGTTTCCTTCGCTGCCGGCGAGAAGGTCGACGTCGTGACGAACAGTCCCTTGTTCGCCTTGAACCGATCCAGCGACCCGAAGAAGTCCCGGATCTCGCCTGACGACACCTTGTTGTCCGTATAGCGCTTTGCCTGGACGTAGATCTGATCCAGGCCCAATGCATCCTGGTCGATGACGCCGTCAACGCCGCCGTCGCCGCTCTTGCCCAGAGCCCGACCGGCCTCGACGGCCGACCCACCGTACCCCATGGCGATCAGGAGCTGGACGACGAGGCGCTCGAAGAAATCCGGGGGCGACGCCAGGATCTTCGCGAGAAGCTCGGCACTGAGTGCCTGCTGGAGTTCGTCACTCGCAGACCGGATCACCTCATCGGGCGCCAGTCCCTTGAAGTTCGTCGGCTCGGTTTGCGGCGTGGCCGGACTCGCAGCAGCTGCCTCTCGGAAGGCCTTGAACTCGGGAAAGGACTCCAGGAACTTGATGTTGATCGTTGGGGGTGGGTTGGCGAGCACGGCCCGGCCCCGTTCACTGATCTCAAAGTACGCGCGCTTCGTGAGCCTGATCAGGCCGGCCTTGCCGAGGTAGCTCTTGGCCCAGTTCACGCGATTGGCGAACGTCGTCTGCTTGCCGGAGGGCAGGAGCTCTGACAACTCAGCCTCGGTCAAACCCAGCTTGGTTCCGAGCACGGCGACGACATCGGAGATGCGCACCTCGCCGGCAGCGGACTCCTTGAGCACAGGAAGCATCAATGACTGAAAGTCAGGTATCGCCATAGCCCTGTCTCCGCCCCAGATCCGTGTCCCGATACGATTCTATGGGGGCCACTCTTGACGACCGCCAACAGTCGCCCGTCGAGCGGCGGCGCCCACGCCCCCGGAAAAATCCGCAACGTCCGAAACGCCGAAACGCGCCCCGGGGCGGGGTGGCCCGACGTTGCGCCGTTGCGGATGTGGCGGCAAATTCCGGGGAGCCCCCGACGCCCCCGCTTCAGTCACAAGCGGCCAGGATCGCACCCGCTTCGACGTGATCCATGGCTAGGGCGCGCAGCAGGTGGTATTGCTCTGCGCAGGTCTCGGCGAAATCGCCCTCGCCGAAGCTCAGGTGGCTGTACGAGTACAAGCACGCCGTGATGCCCAGCGCGTCCGCCGACAGCGTGCCCTCGAAGCCGTTCTCGCAGCTGACCTCGAAGCCGCGGTCAACGTCCGGCGCCATGTAGAAGCCGCCGTTGCCGAGCACATAGAACTGCCAGAAGCCGCCGTTGTAGTCCTCGGCCAGCATGTCGGCCATGGTGAAGATCGTGGGCTCCAGCCGGAGCGGGAAGTTCAGGCCGAACAGCGCGTGAACGAAGTCGGCGCGCTCACCCTCGGCCAGGGTGCGACGCGTGATCACTTCTGTGGTCATGAGGATCTCCGAAAAAAAAGAGGGCCGCACCCGAAGGCGCGACCCCGTGATGACGAACGATCAGCCCGCGCCCAGCATCGCGTGCTGCTCCATCAGCTTCGCGAGCACCCGAGGCGGCGCCACGCTCTCGCGAAAGGCCCAGTCGATGCCCGTTTCGTTGTTGGCCAGGGCCGTGCACAGCCACCAGGTTTCGCCCCGGCATTGGATGCGTCGGATGTCTTCCATCAGCGTGACGGCGGGCAGTCCGAATATGGGCATCTCGAACTCATCCGGGCTGTCGAACACGATCGCGAATCCGCCATCGTCGTTGAGGCAATCGCGATCGGCGGGCCAGGCGACGTCGGCGATGCCGTCGAGCAGCGCCTGACCGACTTCACGCGGGATGGGGTCGCCGTAGGGGTAGTCGGGAAAGTCGCCGGGGCCTTCGATGCCGGCGATGCGGCGAACCTGGGCGGCGGTGGTCAAGATACGCATGGGATTCCTTTCGATGAAGTTGGCCGACGCCCGGACGCACGTTTCCCTCAGCGGTGAAGCTGATGAATTCAATGCGTCGGGGGTCGGTGGCCGGTTGGCCGTGAGGCCGGGGCCGGGGTCAGCCGAGTGGCGGAGAGTGGCGCGGGGCCGGGGAGGGGTGCCCGAGGGCGGGCCGTATGGGCCCGAGGCGGGCCCGGGCGGGGCGGGGTGAGGGGGTGGCCCTCAGCGCCGGGCCGGGGTGCCCCTGCGGTCGCTATCGAGTCCCGCCAGCAGAGCGGCCTCATCGGCGATCGTGAGGGGCAGCAGATAGGAAGGCACGTCGCGGTCTTGCGCGCGGTGCAGGGCGAAGGTGATGCAGTCGGTGAAGTTCACGGTGATTTCCTTTCAGGGTTACTTGCGTATGCGAAAGCGATGGAAGGCGGCGGCCGAAGCGATCAGGATCGGCACGACCAGCCAGGGGTGGAGCAGGGTCAGGGCGGCCACCGCGGCGATGGACATTCCGCGCGTGGTCGAGAACCACAGGCCCAGGACGGCGGCGGCGACCAGCGCGGCGGTGATGCCGGTGGACAAGTCAGGCCTCCTTCGCCTTGCGGCGCCCCGCCTTGCCGCCGGCTGTCTTCGTCGTCGCCGACTCTTCGTCCATGAGCGCCGTGACCACCTTCTCGAAGGTCTCGGTGGGCACGAGCTCGTGGAGCCGGGTGTTTTCCGCGTTGTTGCGGATCAGGCCCATTGACTTGACGGCGGCCATCACGAATCCGGCCGTATTGGTGCTGCGGCCCGGCTTGAGCACCTGGAATGACCGCGAAGTCAGTTCCGGGTCTCCGATGACGACGGCGTCGATCTCAGAGCCGGGAATCCACTCGTCGCACCACATTCCCCCGCCCGTGTTGCCCACGATGCGCAGGTGCAGGGCGCCGGTGTCCGGATGACGGCCGACCGAGAAAGTCAGAGTGGACCGACCGGACAGGGATTCGGACTGACCTTCGTAGATCGTCTGGATGGGGTCGACTTCGGGGACTTCTTCGGGGATATCGGTGGGTGATTCGACAGGGGTTTCAATATCGGACATATAAATACTCCTGGTTGTGGGTTAGAAATGGAAACTGAAGGGGAATGGAGCCCTTCAAATAAGATACCCATTCAATCGCAGTTGCTTTGGCGACGAAAGACGGCGCAGACAAAAAAAATAGCGCCTCAGGGGCGCCTCCACGGTGAAAACTATTGCTTGAATCAGAAGAAGCCGAACAGCAGCCACCACAGCAGGAGGAAGCCGACGACGTTGCAGACCGCGATGAGCAGCAATTGCAGCGGAATCAGGAGAGCCAGGAACAGCTCGGCGCGAACCCGACGCCAGGCCTTCCGGGGAAACAGTTTCACCTTCCTCCAGGCGAGGTACGGCTTGCCGGTCAGGAAATCCAGCTGCCTCTCGGCCTCATTGCGTCGGGGATCACCGACGGTCAAGAGATTGGCGTCGTTCCGGCGGCGCTGAACCTCGGCGTCGTGGGCGGCGCTCTCCTCTTCATCATCGATCCGATCCTGGAATCGATGCAGGCCCACGTTTCCGTTGCGCAGGATGTCGATGGTTTTCTGGGTGCCCGAGAAGTCGATGAGCGGCTTCCGGGCGTGGCGTCGCGGTCGGGGCATAAATCGAATCTCCAAAAGAAAGCGCCCCGGGATTTCTCCGAGGGCGCTGTGGGTGGGTGAGTTGATGCGGATCAGATGTCAATCTCATTCGGAATTTCGGCGCGAGGAGCCGATCGCCAGGCCCAGCACCGGGGCGACGCCGACTTCCGGCGTCGACAGACAGAGCTTGCTCGCGGGGCGGCCTTCAGCGAGTGGGCGCTGACTTTCTCGATTTGAAATGCTTCCAGGCTCTCCGACTCGACGCCGAGCCCGGCAGCCAATGTTTGACGAGGTCATCATGACAATCTCCTTGGCGCAGCGGAAAAGAAGAAGCGCCCAGGGATTCCTCCGAGGGCGCCTTGGCGGAGAGAAGAGACTGGGGATGAGGTGGGCGTTCGACCGGCGCCCATGAAGTTGTCCTACATCAACCCGGCGACACAAAGCCTTGCCCACGTGCAGAACAAGTTCGCTGAACGCATTGACGCCGGTGGGCTGCCGGGCGACAGTCGATCCGCTGCGCTCAGAGGCCTCCGCGCGGCAAAAGCCATCCTTCTCACATAGTCGGTCTATTTCGGAGCTAAGCAAAAGGGAAAGCGTCTGGTCAGCAGGGTCACTAATGGAACTACACATGTTGCAAAGTCGATATGGGACGACAAGACTCGACGAAAGCGGTATGGCCATATTGCCGTAGGCCCCACAACCAAACCCCCTTGCTCGGCGAAAGTGGAGTATTCTCGGTGCGGTCCCCGGCCAGCCCAAGCAGACGAGTTCTCCGTGGAGACTGCATTTATCATAGGAATATGCACAGATGACCAGACTCAGTGACTGTGGACATGACACCGTAGCAGCAATTACGCATGCAGTCGAAAAGAAGCGACTGGTTCTACCAACAGAAATTTCTCTGCGGAAGCTAGAAGAATTGACTGGGCATCGTGTTCAGTCAATTGGTTCAGCCTTCGACGACTACATCAGTCCGAATCTCCAAGAGCTTGGAATCGAGGCGCGAAAATGTGGAACACCAGTCGTCATTCAACTGAAACACATGTCGGCAAGGAGGCTTAAGACATGACAACATATGCAGTCTACGAACACAAAGTATTTGGAGCGAAGGCTGTCAAGAACGGCTTTTCCGCTGGAGGCTTTTTCTTTCCTTTGATCTGGTCTCTGATGCACAAGATATGGTGGCTTGCTGCTGTACTATTCCCATGGGGAATGATCGCAGCTGGCATGGATTCGGTTTTGTCAAATATCGGAGGCAACGGTGCCGTCGGTGCGCTCTTGGCGCAGTTCTTTTTACCATCTGCCTGCAGGACTGATATTCGGCTTCGCAGGAAATGGGCTCTTACGCGCGGCACTGGAGAAGCAAGGCTATTTGAAGTCTCAGGATCTAGAGGCCCAGTCGCCAGAGGACGCGCTTGCAAAAGCGGCATCAAAAAGTACTAAACGATCAACTGCGCCAGCATCTGATCAGCAGTCTGACCTCTCGACTCAAATCACGAGACTAAACGAACTTCGTCGACAAGGAGCATTATCTGATGCAGAGTATCAAGCTGCAAAAGACAAACTGCTTGCATGAGCTATTCTCTTGCCATAAAGTTATCAGGAAGCTAATATGCGTATGAATCGACTTATTGTTATCAGTGCTGCGCTGACGATCGGCTTATCTGGCTGCGGCGACAAAGATTCCTCCATGAGCAATAAGGATCGGGCAGCTGCGAAAGAGGCAGTCAGACAAATGGCCGCAACCGTGGAAAGAACAGCAGCCAGTTTGGTCGTAATTAATCCGAAGCATGACAAGCAATACTTTATAGACAGGCAGACACAGGGCATCGCTGAGTGCCTTAAGGCAGTCGACTTTTCGTCATGCTACAAACCAAAGCTAGACGCCGTGAGTTACGAATAGCAGTCCATCTGCGCCTGCAACGCCTTCAATCCGTCACGCAGTCTGCAGGTGCATGCAATGCGCACAAATGCAATCGAGCCTTCTCAAGGCCCTCTCTGCCAAGAGTTGATTTGAAAAGAGATTTCCAGGGTAACCTTCTGGTGATTTGCTGGGGCAGCAGGCTAATTTGTTAGCCCGATACAAGTGGAGCCTTACCGGCAAGCACCCAGCACAGGTTGATGAAAATTCTGGCCCTTATAACTACCTCTTCTTTGCACTATTCTTGATCCCTAGCACATAACTTCAATAGAAACCAATATGGCCACCTTGCAAGAACTGATCGCCCAGAAGGAAGCTCTGGATCGACAAATCACCGAAGCGCAACGTCAGGCCAAGGCCGACGGCATCGCCAAGGTGCGCGCCTTGATGACCGAGCACGGCTTGACCGCCGCCGACCTATCGGAAGGCCGCGCGTCGGGGAAGTTGGCCGGCCGGGACAAGGGTCAGAAGGTGGCGCCCAAGTACCGGGACCCCGAAACAGGCAAGACCTGGACGGGCCGCGGCGTCGCGCCCAATTGGATCGCCGGTAAGGACAGGGAAGCGTTCCTCATCACGGCGTAGTGCCGGCGGTCGCCACACGAGAAAGTCCACCGTCGCGAGGGCTCTTTCATTGACGCGCTCTCACGCCGAGGTCAAAGTGAGACATTCATCCAATCAGCGATCTGAGAGCACGCTCCCGGCGAGCGCGAAATGAATCCTCGGTGGCCATCGGATGCGCTTTTAGAACCACCAAGAACTGAATCCAGTTCAATTTGCTCTTTCGAGCTCTCACCGTCGGAAATCGGCCTCAAGTCGATCGCAATCATGCAGGTTTCGGCAACGGACTTCATGCTGAAACTCGGCGCCGCGCGGCAGAGTACTGGCTAACTGGAATGTCTAGGTCGCACAGAACACGCACGGCTGCCCCATGGAGACGCGAATGTCAACTACTTCAATGAAGCAGATGTGGTCGCAACTGCAGGCCTATACGCTTACTCCTACGGGCGAACAGCGAGCGGTCAATAGTCTCAATGAATGGGGTGGTTTCTCCAAGAAGCTCGGTTTTCCCGTATTCACTGGTTGGCGCGATCACACCGAGTTTGATAAGGAAAAAAGGACTGTCACTGCACTCGTATTAGATTCCGAGTGGTCAAGCCCAATTGGAGTCAAGAACCAAGAGCGCTGGTTGAGGCATGCAGAGCAGAGCAATAAAGGCGTTGCAGCCTTCCTCATCATTCACGCGGTGAACGAAAATGCGACTCCGCGAAAGGTGAAATACATAGACGACGACGCAGTGTTCGTGGGCAAGATCATCCGCGACGGAACCAAGACCTTCATCGTTGGGGAGAGAAGGTCTCTCACATAGGACAACAAGTGCAACCTTACCTGCGAATATTTTTGAGGGCCGGCATCGTTCATCTTTCGTGCAGGGAATCCGAAAAGTTCACCATAGTGTATCGCTGGCTCGTGAAGGTCACGATTCCACAGCAAATGTCGAAGTTCTTTGTTCCGATTGCTATTGGGAGCGGCATCTCGCCTGAATCGTAGACATTTGACCAGAGATTGAACATGACGCTTACTGCTGCGGAACGCCAAGCACGACGTTTCATTGAAGCCGTCTCGGCCTTGCACGAGGCAGGCTACGGTCGACTTCGACTCCTCTGCTACATCAAGGAGGGCTTGGGCGCGTGGCGACACAGACTTTTCGCGGCAGACGAGTTTGAGATTATGGGTAGTACGTCAACGCCACTAGCATCCCTTCCAGGATGGCCGCTCGTCCGCGGTGAGTCCATACAGGAGATTATGGACAACTTGCAAACTCAGTATCCCGCGCTGTTGGAGCAGGCGCGAGGCGAAATTGGTGAGTATGCGGTTTGGCTAAAACAAATTCTTGCGAGTTATCCAGAGGGAATTTTGGAAATGGAGACACCGTATGAGGCACGACTCCTCGAAGGTAGCCCGATTTCAGCCCCATTCCACCGCGAGTAGGAGTGTCGCGAAACGAATCGGGGGCTATGAGCTATTTCGCGGGCAACTTCCGATACAGGGTATACGAGGCAGGGCGGCACTCGCTGCGGCTGTGTTCGCGATGCTCGCCGGTTGCTCTCCTGACCTCCGGTCCGACAATCACATCTACACGTTGTATTCCACGAACTTTCCGCACGACACGGGACGTAGCGGGATCGCCACCTTCGACCTGTCGACGGAGGACTTCAATAGTCTGATGTGTCAGGAGGCCGCCGAACTCTACAAAGGCGACTTTGAGCGGCAGAGAAACGAGAACCCCGCGCTCTCGCAGGCGAAGTTCCGCGTCTGGTGCGAGAAGGGCCGCTTCCGTAAGTGACACACCAGGGGTCAGGCGACACCCCTTCCGGACCGCACTTATTCGCCACCGAACCCCGACCGACCCTCGCGGGCCCCCGGCGAGACCTATGCGCGGACCCCGGAAACGACGAAGCCCATCACGATGGACGGGCTTCAGGGGGCTTCGACGGGGATGGTTGGTGGCCTGGGGCGGAATCGAACCACCGACACGCGGATATCTTTGACCCCGTTCGGCCTGGCGCTGTATGGGCAAATCAGCGTCATTGCCGCGGGAAGCGCGGTGTCAGGCGCGGTCACTGCACTGCGGCAGGCTGTGGGCCGATGGGTCGGCTTCAGTGCGCCGCGCCCAACTCTGGCCATTCGGGCTGGCTGAGCGCGAGAAGTGAATTTGCAGGGCCGACTAAATAGAATTAGGAGGCGAACACTCAGCTTTCTGAATCCCGCACTTGATACGGGCAGTAGGAGAAGCTATTTCTTTACCATCTGATCGATGGTCGCAAATACTTGCCCGCATGGCTCAGAGCCAGTGGGGCATATGTAAATCAGCTGATACCTTGAATATCCATTCAATCCAAAGTAGCTTAGATTTGGCGGTGTCAGTGGAAGTGCGTCTGATTCAATTTGACCCGTTCGATATCCCGCATTCAAAAGCAGAAGAAATTGTCGCGTAGGACTTGAGTCCTGTGTGGTGTTGTTAAAGAGATATAGCCCGTATTCATCATAGTCAGCGCCGAAGCGGATGCTGCCAACCATGATGTTAAAGAATCCGCCAGGAAAGTTTGGCTTTGTAAATATTATAGGAGAGTTCGAGCCGATTCTTATAATGGCAGAACTTGCCCTATACCATCCAGTCGCAGGTGTATATGAATTACCGTCAGCGGCGAGTGGGTCGAAGCGAAATTCTGTAACAAATGTTGTCGGAATTGAATAGCCTTTCGTAAGAACGCTAGGCAACACGTTTGCCGGATCGTAGATCTGATTGACTTTACCGGAGGCAACAAACGTGATCAACGCAGTTTCTGAAACGTCCAGCGACGTCTTGTGAACACATGCCGGGTGAGTGCTTCTTGATCCATCCAATCTCTCAAAGACGGTCGATCCGGTATTACCCGTCGACGACTCACAGAGCATATCTCGAATCGCATTGCTCATTCCACACGCAGACGATCCAGAGTTCGCACTGAAGATAGCAATATCACCGCCACGGAAGTCGCTAATCAGGTACTTGAACTTCCCCGCTCCACTGCACACTTCGGAGGGACCAGGTAGCGTGACTTTGACGTCTGGCATCAAGGCTCGCAAACTTGAGTCGATAACTACCTTTGAATACCCCGCTATGTGGCCATATATAAGCTCCTGATATGGATAGACAGTCCTATCAAAAATGGAGCTCAAGCTGCGGCGCGTGTAACATGGTGCTTTGGGGTCATTGTATGGACCAGGCTTATCGCAATAGGAAGTATTGTCCACCTGCCACTGACTATAACCATTGTAACGGGCTAGCGCGTAATACCAGTTCTCTATAATTCTAAAATCCTTCGAACCACTCGCGTCCGACAGTCCTTTCTTGGCTAGCAAAATTTTCGCACCCACTTCAATATTATATTGCCAGTCATCTCTTAGTTTCTGCTTTAGAGAAGAAGTTAGAGTAAGAGTATCGATTGCGATCCTTGTATTACCATTAGCATCGGTAACCAGGCGACCCTGTGGGCACTGATCATAAGCGCATGTCACTTGCATCAAGCCGATTCCCCCATCACCGCTCGCAAGGGGTTTTCACGCCGCTGGAGCTGCATTTGAACTGCCGCCAGCTCGACTCCTGCAGAATGATGGCTTTAAGAATCTCCGTAGGAATTTGGTATGTGGAGCCGATCTTTTCCGCAGCGGATGCATATTGATCAACGGGGTTGCACTCAGAGGAGTATGTTGTGATACTGCTCGCGAGTGCAACTGGATCAGTGATTATTCCGTCTGCGATACCATCCGCATCGAGATCCCCGCCGTCCACGAGTGGATAAATAATGCGGTCTTGAGTACTTTCCACGCGATCTGATATATCAATCCAAGCTCCGTTTATGTACTTCAATACGGATGCGCCTAGGGTATTAGTTGGGTATCTAACAGTCACCTTCACTGTTGAGCCTGGCGCGACCTGGGTCACGCGCACACTCAACAGACCAAAGGGAAGCGTTATGCCTGGGGGCGGCAAAATGCCTGTCGCGGAGAGTGGTTCCGCAAGAACTAGCCCCTTGTCCGAGATGATCGTGATTTCCCTTCCGCTCCCACCCGGGTCATCGATGGTCGCAGCCGAGAGGACTTGCAGTCGAATTTTTAGCGGCGAGGCTAATGCTTTAGCACCCCTCCTCAGTTTGACTGTTCCTTCGTATACGCCTGGCGAGACTGCATCTGGAACTGAAATGCGCAGCCATACCGGTGTGGGCTGGCCTCTTTGCACAGATGAGAGCAGTACCGGCTTTGTTGTCACATATGGTGCCAGTGCGGGCACTACATCGAGACTCAGCTGGTCAAAGTCATCCATGCTGGTAAAGGCAACACCAATGTGCCTTTCTGCACCGGCTTCGACGGAAATATCCAGATGCGGGCGATCCCATGCGACCGGGTAATTCGGTGCAGCACTAGCAAACGCATGAAGTAAGCAGAGTGCAACTGTTATAAACCAAGCAGGCGAATTCTTCATAAGCTCCTCTGGTACTGCAACTCTTGACCTTTGCGCTCGCCGTGCAACCATGACCACCCGGGCCACGAGAGTGGGGCACACTTAATGCACGCTATGTCGGTGACAGAATCCTGCTCTGGGGCCTCACGAGGGGAAAGGGAGAGACTTTGCACGCATGACTTACGGTCGATTTGGGCATGCAAGCCCGAGGCAAAGGTTGCGCTAGATCAAGTGCGGGGTGACAGCACTCCACCCTGCTTGAGGGGGGCACAAGCGTCGCCTTGGCCAATCCTTTGTGCCTTACTAGCTGAGCGCGAAGGCGATGTGGTCGCCGCACGCCGGCGGGGCCTTCCCGCACGCGCAAGTGCAAGCAGGCCAGGCGGGACGGACTGTCCCGAACGCCCGGCCCCCGCCAGTTGACTCGGTGTTGATCAAACGCGGCGGTTCTCGCCGATTCGGGAGTGGGTGGGGGGGGCGACGACGACTCCCCCACCGGCTGGCCGGTGACCAGCGCAGCGGGGGTGGTTGCCCTCCCGGGTTCGTCGAAGGTCCCCGCCGTCTGGTGGCGCCGAGCCAACAGCCGACCCTCGCCGTCGGCCGGCCACCCCGATGCGCGGACTCCGGAAACGGCGAAGCCCATCGCGACGGACGGGCTTCGGGGCGTCTAAGTCTTTGATTCCAAAAGACTTTTGGTGGCCTGGGGCGGAATCGAACCACCGACACGCGGATTTTCAATCCGCTGCTCTACCAACTGAGCTACCAGGCCGTGAGCCCGCGAGTATAGCCTTGCCGAGCCCAGCCGCGGCGCCGTTCAGCCGCCGCCGCGCTTGTTGCGCGTCAGGTCCACGCCCAGCTGCTTGAGCTTGCGGTACAGGTGCGTTCGCTCCAGCCCGGTCTTTTCGGCCACGCGGGTCATCGATCCGCCTTCCTGGCTGAGGTGGAATTCGAAGTAGCTCTTCTCGAAGGCGTCGCGCGCCTCGCGCAGCGGGCGGTCGAGGTCGAAGCTCTGCTCGGCGCGCGGGCCTTCGGCCAGCGCCGGCGGCAGCGGCTGGCCGTGGCCGGCCAGGGCGCCGGCGTCGCCGCCGTAAGCCGGCGCGTCGCCACGACCATAGGGCGCGGGCAGGCCCGGTGCCATGCCCGCCGCCAGGCGCTGCGCGGGCTTGGCCAGCGCCTGCTCCACCGCGCGCAGCAGCTTCTGCAGCGTGATCGGCTTTTCCAGAAAGGCGCTGGCGCCGTACTTGGTGGCTTCCACCGCGGTGTCGATGGTGCCGTGGCCGCTCATCATGATCACCGGCATCTGCAGCTGGCCGCTGGCCGACCACTCCTTGAGCAGCGTCACGCCGTCCACGTCGGGCATCCAGATGTCCAGCAACACCAGGTCGGGGCGCAGCGATTCGCGCACCACGCGCGCCTGCGCGGCGTCCTCGGCCAGTTCGACGGTGTGCCCCTCGTCGGTGAGGATCTCGCTGAGCAGGGCGCGGATGCCCAACTCGTCATCGACTACCAGGATGGTTGCCATGCCCTCTAATGCACCTGTGTTGCGTCGCCGGGCACCGGCGCGGGGATGGCGCCGGCGCCCCCCGCAGTTCCGGCCGGCGTGACGGCAAACTTGGAAAATGATAGCGAAACGCGCGCCCCCGTCACCGGGCCGTCGGCCTGGTCGC
This sequence comes from Candidatus Rubrivivax defluviihabitans, assembly GCA_016709385.1. Taxonomy (GTDB): domain Bacteria; phylum Pseudomonadota; class Gammaproteobacteria; order Burkholderiales; family Burkholderiaceae_C; genus Rubrivivax; species Rubrivivax defluviihabitans. Next base: position 368,222 of record JADJMW010000022.1, on the reverse strand, counting down.
CGGCATGCAGGTTGGCCGCGCGCAGCCGCGCGCCGTGCTCGTCGGCGATCTTCTTCACCACCGCCAGGCCCAGGCCGGTGCCCCGGGGCTTGGTGGTGACGTAAGGCTCGAAGGCGCGCTTGAGCACCTTCTCGGCAAAGCCGGGGCCGTTGTCGATGACCGTCAGCCGCACCGCGTGCAGCTCGCCGTTTTCGCCGCGCGCCACCGAGGTGATGATTTCCACCTGGCCGTCGGGCCGGTCGGCCACCGCGTCCAGCGCGTTCTGCACCAGGTTGTGGATCACCTGGCGCAGCTGCGTGGCGTCGCCCAGGATGCGCGGCAGCGCCGGCTCCAGGCGGGCCAGCAGCAGGCCGTTGTCCTGCGCCTGGCCGTACAGCGCCAGCACCTCGCCGGCCAGCGCGTTCAGGTCCAGCGGCTCCATTTGCGCCGCGGGCAGCCGCGCATAGTCGCGGAACTCGTTGACCAGGGTCTGCATCGCCTGCACCTGGCTCACGATGGTATTCACCGAACGCAGCAGCAGCGCCTGGTCGGCGCCCTCGAGCTTGGCCTCCAGCTTGTGGCGCAGCCGCTCGGCCGAAAGCTGGATCGGCGTGAGCGGGTTCTTGATCTCGTGCGCCAGCCGCCGCGCCACCTCGGCCCAGGCCGCCGAGCGCTGCGCCGAGACGATCTCGGTGATGTCGTCGAAGACCATCAGCCGCGCCCCCGGCGCCGCCCGGCCGCCCGAAGGCGCCGGATCCCCCTCGGGGGGCGGGCGCTGCGGAGCAGCGACCTGGGGGCCCACATCCGGCAATTGCGCGCCGCGTACCAGCAGCGTGAGGGTGGCGCCGTCGCCGCGCACGAGGTCGAAGCTCTCCTGCCACTGGTCGCGCTCGCCGGCCTCGGGGCTGGTGGCGAGCAGCTCGAAGCGCTGCTCCACGCCCCTGGCCAAGGCCTCCAGTTCGGGCAGTTCCGACAGCCGGCGCCCGCGCCAGGCCGACAAGGGCCGCTGCAGGATGCGCGTGGCACCGGGGTTCACGGTGTCGATGCGGCCTTCGCGGTCGAAGACGATGACGCCGGCGGTCAGCGTGTCCAGGATCGTCTGCAGCCGCGTGCGTGCGCCTTCCAGCTGCTGCATGCCGCGCTGCACCTGGCCGCGGGCCTCGGCCACCTGCGCCGTCATGTCGGCAAAGCTGCGCGTCAGGCCGCCGAGCTCGTCGCCGCTGGCGAAAACGGGTTTGGCGGTCAGGTCGCCGGCGGCCACCTGGCGCACGCCGTCGGCCAGCAGCAGCAGCGGCTTGGCCAGCTGGTTGCCCAGCACGATGGCCAGCAGCACGGCGGCGAAGACGGCCAGGATGAGCGTGAGCGTGAGCGTGCCCACGTACATCTGGCGCAGGCTGTCGCGCGCCAGCGCGCGCTGCTGGTATTCGCTGTACGCCGCCTGCACGGCCAGCGCATTGGCGGCCAGCGCGCGCGGCACCGGCTGCACCAGCATCACGAAACGTTCGTCGCCGGCCGACAGCGTGATGCTGCTGCGCGGCACGCTGGCCAGCGCGCGCACGCGCGGGCCCTGGGTGCCGGCCGCCAGTGTTTCTTCGTCCAGGCTTTCCACCACGCTGGCACTGCCGGCCGCCCGCGCCTGGCCCAGCAGCAGCGCCCCGGGCCGCTCCGGCGGGCCGGCGCCGGTGTCGCCGCCGGCACTCAGCAGCACCTGCCCGTTGGCGGCCAGCAATGCCGCCGTGCCGGCGCCGATCTGCACCCGCAGCCGCTCCAGCACCAGCGGCGAAACGGCGGGGCTCTCGGCCAGCCGTTCGGCGGCCATGAGCGCCTTGCCGCGCAGGTCGTTGGCCAACGCGGCCAGCGTGTCCTTGCCCAGCGCCAGGCCGGAGTCCAGCGCGCCGGCCACCTTGACGTCGAACCAGGCCTCGATGCTGCGCGAGACGAACTGGTAGCTCACGGTGTAGATCACCAGCCCCGGCAGCAGCCCGACGACGGCGAAGATGCCGGCCAGCTTGAGCAGCAGCCGGCTGCCGAACTTGCCGCGCCGCAGCCGCAGCAGCAGCCGCAGCCCGACCACGGCGATGACCAGGGCGAGCAGCACGGCCGCCGCCAGGTTCAGCCAGAACAGCCACACGAAGTGCCGTTCGTAGAAGCCGCCGCCCTGGCTGCTGAACGAGAGCACGAAGGCCAGCACCAGCGCCGCGCCGGTGCCGGCCACCAGCGCCACGATCCAGCCCCAGCGCGCCGAGGACGTCATGGCCCGGGCTCGACCTGCAGCACGCGCGCCACGCCCACGGCCCATTCGCCCTGGCTGCCCAGCGCGCCCAGGCCGAACTGCATGGGCCCGGGCAACTGGCTGGTGTCGAGCCGGTAGCTGAATTCCACGGTGTAGCGGCTGTCGGGGTCCAGGCTGGCCAGTTCGGCCAGTTTCCAGCCGGCGCTGCGCGACGCCGCGCCCAGCGCTTCGTTCAGGGTGTCGAAGGTCTGGTGCAGGCCGCCCAGGCCTACGCGCCAGGTGTTGGTCAGTGGCTGGTAGGCCACGCGCCAGGAACGCGAGACGCGCGCCACCCGTTCGTCGCGCCAGTACCAGCGGCTGCGCAGCAGGCGCGCCTCGGCGGCGAAGTAGATGGGCACGCCGCGCTGCAGCGCGTCTTCCACGGCCGGGGGCAGCGTCACTCGGGCGGCGAAGTCCAGCGTCAGCGCGCCGTCCTCACGGCGGGTCTGCAGGGCCGCCAGTTCCACCCCCTGGCCGCGCACCGCGCCGGCCCACAGGCAGGCCAGCACCAGCAGGAGCTGGAAGCCCTGCAGGAAGCGTCGGCGGACCAGCAACAGGTGCATCGGGGGGTCGGGTGTTTCTTCAGGTCTTGCGCAGCAGCCCGTAAAAGAAGCCGTCGTGCAGCGCCGCGCCGCGGCGCTGTTGATCGGGATTGTCGCGGCTGGGCAGCAGATGGCCGGGTGACTGCGGTGCCAGCGTGGCCGCGCCGGCCGGGCAGCGTTGCATAAATGCGTCGATCTGGTCCTGGCCCTCGGCCCTGAAGATCGAGCAGGTGGCGTACAGCAGATGCCCGCCGGGGGCCAGCAGCGGCCACAGCGCGTCCAGCAGCTCGGCCTGCACGCGCGCCAGCGCGTCCACGTCGCCGGGGCGGCGCAGCCAGCGCACGTCGGGGTGGCGGCGCACGATGCCGCTGGCGGTGCAGGGGGCATCCAGCAGGATGGCGTCGAAGGGCCGGCCGTCCCACCAGTCGGCGGGGCGGCGGGCGTCGCCGGCTTTCAGCTGCGCGTGCAAGTGCAGGCGGTTCAGCGTTTCCTGCACGCGCGCCAGGCGCAGTGGGTCGCTGTCCAGCGCCAGCAGGTCCAGCTCGGCCAGCTCCAACAGGTGCGCGGTCTTGCCGCCGGGGGCGGCGCAGGCGTCGAGCACGCGCGCGCCCGGGCGCAGGGGTGCGCCCGACAGCAGCAGGGGCGCGGCCAGTTGCGCCGCGGCATCCTGCACCGAGACCTCGCCTTCGGCGAAGCCGGGCAGCTGCTGCACCGGGCAGGGCTCGGCCAGCAGCACGGCGGTGCTGGGTGCGGCCAGCCCGCCCGCGGCGTGCTCCAGCACGCTGGCGGCGCGCCCGGCGGCGGCCAGCCGCTGCACATAGGCGGCGGCGGTGCCGCGCCGGGCATTCACGCGCAGCGTCATCGGCGGGCGGCGATTGGCTTCGGTGAGAAGCTCTTGCCAGCCACGGGGCCAGTCGTGCTGCACACGCTGCACCCACCACGGCGGGTGGTTCCAGGCGCCCAGCGGCGTGTGCCGCACGGCGGCCACCACGGCGTCGCGCTCCCGCAGGAAGCGGCGCAGCACGGCATTCACGAAGCCGGCCGCGGCCGGCGTGCGGTGGCGCACGGCGGTCACCGCCTGGTCCACCAGCGCGTGCTCGGCATAGGGCGGCGCTTCGTCGGGCCACAGCAGCGCCAGCGCGGTGACCAGCAGCGCATCCACCGCCGGCGCCGGTGTCTTGGGCGCCAGCTGCGCGCGCACCTCGCCGGCGCTGCCCAGCCAGCGCAGGGTGTGGAAGCTCAGCGCCTGCACGCCGGGGCGCAGATCGGCAGGAACGCGGCCCAGCAGGTCGGTGAGCGAACGGCCGCCGCGCACGGCCTGCAACGCGTCGGCCGTGTGTTCGAGCAGCCGCCACAGCGGTGGCGAAGCAGGGGCGCCGGTCATCGCTGCAGTCTAGACGCCAGCAGGGCCGGCCGTGGCGGCGCACAATGCGGATTCCACCGCTTTCGACGAACCGCCGCCGCCCGCATGGCCAGACCCTCCGCCCCCCCCGACGACCGCGCCGCGCGCATCTTCCGAAGCGAAGAAGAAATGGCGTTGCTGCCCGCCTCCGAACGCATCCGCTACCGGCTCGTAGCGGCCGAGCGGCGCTATCACGCCAACGACAATATCTCCGCCTTCGTGCGCGCGGGCGAGATGGAAGAGCTCAAGGCCGAGGTGCAGGCCAAGATGCAGGAGGTGCTGCGCGCGCTGGTCATCGACACCGACAGCGACCACAACACCAACGAAACCGCCCAGCGGGTGGCCAAGATGTACCTGGAAGAAGTCTTCCGCGGCCGTTACGTGCCGATGCCCGCGGTGACCGAATTTCCGAACGCCGAGCGGCTGAACGAACTCATGATCGTGGGCCCGATCACCGTGCGCAGCGCCTGCAGCCACCACATGTGCCCGATCTTCGGCAAGGTCTGGATCGGCATCCTGCCCAACGAGCACAGCAACCTGATCGGCCTGTCCAAGTACGCGCGCATCGCCGACTGGGTGATGAGCCGGCCGCAGATCCAGGAAGAAGCGGTCACGATGCTGGCCAACGAACTGCAGCAGCGCGTGCGCCCCGACGGCCTGGCCATCGTGATGGAGGCCGACCATTTCTGCATGCACTGGCGCGGCGTCAAGGACACCGATTCCGCCATGGTCAACAGCGTGATGCGCGGCGCGTTCCTGAAGGACGCGAACCTGCGGCGCGAATTCCTCTCGCTGCTGCCCCGCAAACACTCCGCCTGAACAGGAAACCTCGATGCTCGTGCGACTCATGTATGCCAGCCGTGCCGTGCCGTCCGTGGACCAGGAACGGCTGCTCGACATCCTGCGCAAGTCCAAGGCCAACAACCCGGGGCTGGGCATCACCGGCGTGTTGTGCTTCAGCGAAGGCATCTTCCTGCAGGTGCTGGAAGGCGGTCGCAGCGCGGTGAACAAGCTCTACAACCGCATCGCGGCCGATTCCTGCCACACCGACGTGGAACTGCTGAGCTACGAGGAAATCGGCGAACGCCGCTTCGCCGGCTGGTCGATGGGCCAGGTCAACATGGCGCGGCTGAACCCGGGGCTGCTGCTCAAATATTCCGAGCGGCCGGCGCTGGACCCGTATGCGGTATCGGGCGCGGTGTCGCTGGCGTTGTTCGAGGAACTCATGGCCACGGCGTCCATCGTCGGGCAGCCCTAGCGGGCCGGTCCGGCGCCAGGGCAGAGACGCCCGGGACGCTACGCACGGGCGCCGGCGTCACGCTGTCCGCCTCGTTCCGGGGCATCGACTGCCCGGCCACGCCCAGCGTTGAGCCAGGGCCGCCGATACCCCGGAAGAATTAGGTGCAACACCGCAGCGGGTATGCCCGGGTTGGCATGCCCAAGACCCCATTGGATGATCGGAATCAAGCATAAGGAGAGACTGATGCAAACCCGACGCGAGATGCTGGCGCACGGCGCCACCGTGGCCGGCCTGCTGGTCAGCGCCGGCCTGCTGCCGCAAACGGCGCTGGCCGCCTGGCCGGAAGCGGCCTTCCAGGCCAAGACCGTGGCCGATGCGGCCAAGGCGCTGGGCGGCGGCGCGCCGGCGGCCAGCGGCGACGTCACCATCACCGGCCCGGACATCGCCGAAAACGGCGCCGTGGTGCCGGTGGGCGCGGCCACCACGCTGCCCGGCGTGAAGAAGCTGCTGCTGCTGGTGGAGAAGAACCCCAGCGTGCTGGCCGCGGTCTTCAACGTCACCGACGCGGTGGAAGCCAACTTCAACACCCGCGTGAAGATGGGCCAGTCGTCCAACGTCTACGCCGTGGCCATGATGGCCGACGGCAAGGCGCTGTTCGCGCAAAAGGAAATCAAGGTCACGCTCGGCGGCTGCGGCGGTTGAATCCGCACGCAACGTTCCAGATTCAAGGAGAGAACATGGCAGACCCGATGCGCATCCGCGCCCAAGCCGCCGGTGACAAGACCACCGTGCGCGTGCTCGCGAGCCACGAGATGGAGACCGGCCTGCGCAAGGACTCGGCGGGCAAGCCGATCCCGGCGTGGTTCATCCAGGAAGTCACTGCGGCACACAACGGCAAGGAAGTGATGACGGCGCAATGGGGCCCGTCGGTGGCGAAGAACCCGTTCATGCAGTTCACGGTGAAGGGGGCCAAGGCCGGCGACAAGATCACCATCGGCTGGATCGACAACAAGGGCGACAAGCGCAGCGACGAAGCCACGGTGTCCTGACCCCGGCCCAGATCCCGGCCCACCCGACCGACCCCGGAGACAAGCAGCGATGACGAAGCAGCGTTTCACCCTGGCCACCGCGGCGGTGCTGGCCCTGGCCGCCACCGGCGCGGCCTGGGCGCAGAAGTCGACCGCCGACGGCATTGCCGAATACCGCAAGATGCTGGAAGACGGCAACCCGGCCGAGCTCTTCGAGGCCAAGGGGGCCGAACTCTGGGTCACCAAGCGCGGCCCGAAGAATGTCAGCCTGGCGCAGTGCGACCTGGGCAAGGGGCCGGGCGTCGTGAAGGGGGCCTTCGTCGAGCTGCCGCGCTACTTCGCCGACACGAAGAGGGTCGAGGACCTGGAGTCGCGCCTGGTGAGCTGCATGGAGATGCTGCAGGGCTTCAATGCCGCCGAGATCGCCAACACGCCTTTCGGCCGCGGCGAGATGGCCAATGTCACGGCGCTGGCGACCTGGATCGCCGCCGAGTCGCGCGGCCTGCGCTTCAACCTGCCGCAAGGCCACGCCGAAGAGCAACGCAGCTACGAGATCGGCAAGCGCGCCTTCTTCTACCGCGGCGGGCCGATGGACTTCTCCTGCGCCTCGTGCCACGGCGTCGACGGCCAGCGCATCCGCATGCAGGACCTGCCCAACCTGACCAGGAACCCGGGTGACGGCATCGGCTTCGCGGCCTGGCCGGCCTACCGCGTGAGCAATGGCCAGATGTGGAGCATGCAGTTGCGGCTCAACGACTGCTTCCGCCAGCAGCGCTTCCCGTATCCCGGTTTCGGCTCCGAGGCGACCGTCGCCCTGGGCACCTACATGGGCGTCAATGCCCAGGGTGCGGAATCCATCGCACCGGCCATCAAGCGCTGAACGCACGGAGCATGCAGACCATGAAGAGAGTGAATTTCACCCTCGCGGCCGTCGGCGCGGTGTTGCTGGCCGTGGCCGGGTGCGCTTCGGCGCCCTCGAGCACCGACCTCGACCGCGAAGCTGCGGCCGTGATGAAGGCGTCGTTCCGCGACCAGGGCATCGCCAAGCTCGACCGCCTGAACCAGGACCTTGGCCAGGCGGCGTGTTCCTCGGCCACGCCGCCGTCCGACGCCGTGGCCCAGCAGGTGATGGACCAGGCCCGTGCCGCCGTCAAGTGGCCCGCCGGCGGCCAGTACATCGGCGACTGGCGCGAAGGCGAGAAGCTGGCGCAGAACGGCCGCGGCATGACCTGGACCGACTCGTCCGTGGCCGCCAAGGACAACGGCGGCAGCTGCTACAACTGCCACCAGATCGGCAAGGCCGAGATCTCCTACGGCACCATCGGTCCCAGCTTGTACAACTACGGAAAGAACCGTGGCGTGACCGACGTCACGGCGCCCACCGCGCAGCCCATCGTCGAATACACCTGGATGAAGATCTGGAACGGCAAGACCTTCAACGCCTGCTCGAACATGCCGCGTTTCGGGCACATGGGCCTGCTCGACGAAAAGCAGATCGCCAATGTCATGGCCCTGCTGCTGGACCCGAAGTCGCCGGTCAACCAGTAGAGCGCTCCACCCCACAGCCCGGCACCGCCGGGCTTTTTCGCTTTTGAACATGAGCCGACACTTGTCATGAGCCTGAGCAAGCGCGAATTCCTGCAGGTGCTCTCCGCCGCCTCGGTGGCCGGCATGGGCCTGGCGCGTTACGCCGAAGCAGATGCCGCGACCGCCGAAGCCGGGCTGTACGACCTGCCGCCGCTGGGCTCAGGTGCCGGCCACGTGAGCTTTCTGCACATGACCGACTGCCATGCGCAGTTGAAACCCATCTATTTCCGCGAGCCCAGCGTCAACCTCGGGCTCGGTGCCATGCAGGGCCAGCTGCCGCACCTGGTGGGCGAACACCTGCTGAAGAAGGCCGGTGTGCGCCCGGGCACGGCGCTGGCGCACGCCTATACCTTCATCGACTTCGAGCTCGCCGCACGGCGCTACGGCAAGGTGGGTGGCTTCGCGCACCTGGCCACGCTGGTCAAACGGCTGAAGGCCAGCCGCCCCGGCGCACTGCTGCTCGACGGCGGCGACACCTGGCAGGGCAGCGCCACCGCGCTGTGGACGAACGGCCAGGACATGGTCGACGCCTGCAAGCTGCTCGGCGTCGACGTCATGACCGGGCACTGGGAATTCACGCTCGGCATGGCGCGTGTGAAGGAGATCGTCGAGAAGGACTTCGCCGGTGGCACCGGCAGCGGCACGGCGGCGCACCGCGTTGACTTCCTGGCCCAGAACGTGAAGACCGCCGACTTCGGCGACCCGGTGTTCAAGCCCTATGTCATGAAGGACATGAACGGCGTCAAGGTGGCCATCGTCGGCCAGGCCTTCCCGTACACGCCGATCGCCAACCCGCGCTACATGGTTGCCGACTGGGAGTTCGGCATCCAGGACGCCAACATGCAGAAGATGGTGGACGAGGCGCGCGGCCAGGGCGCGCAGCTGGTCGTGCTGCTCAGCCACAACGGCATGGACGTGGACCTGAAGATGGCCGGCCGCGTACGCGGCATCGACGCCATCTTCGGCGGCCACACGCACGACGGCGTGCCGCTGGCGGTGCCGGTGAAGAATGCCGGCGGCACCACGCTCGTCACCAATGCCGGCAGCAACGGCAAATTCCTCGGCGTGATGGATTTCGAGGTCAAGGCCGGCAAGGTGGTGAACTGGCGCTACCGGCTGCTGCCGGTATTCAGCGACATGCTCCAGGCCGATCCCGAGATGGACGCGTTGCTCACCCGGGTCCGCGCGCCGTATGAGGCCAGGCTGGCCGAGAAGCTGGCCGTCACCGACGGCCTGCTGTACCGCCGCGGCAATTTCAACGGCAGCTGGGACCAGCTGCTGTGCGACGCCTTGATGGACGTGCAAGGCGCCGACATCGCCTTCTCGCCGGGTTTCCGCTGGGGCACCAGCCTGCTGCCGGGCGACGTGATCACGCGTGAGCTGATGATGGATCAGGTGGCCACCACCTACAGCTACGCCACCGTCACCGGGATGTCGGGCGAGACGATCAAGACGGTGCTCGAAGACGTCTGCGACAACCTGTTCAACCCCGACCCCTACTACCAGCAGGGTGGCGACATGGTGCGCGTCGGTGGCCTGACCTACACCTGCGAACCCGGCGCGGCGATGGGCCAGCGCATCCAGGAGTTGCGGCTGAAGGGCAAACCCATTGAGGCGACCAAGACCTACAAGGTGGCCGGCTGGGCACCGGTGGCCGAGGAGGCGAAGAGCGCCGGCCACAAGATGGTCTGGGACGTGGTGGAACAGTGGCTCAAGTCGCAGAGCGGCGGTCGCGTGAAGGCGCGCACCATCAACACGCCCCGGCTGCTGGGCGTGCAGGGCAACCCGGGCCTGGCCTGAAGCGGCGCGGGGCGCACGCCGTGCGCCCCTGCACAGGTCACTCAGGCTAGAACTTGTAGCCCCAGGCCAGGCCGAAGGCCGACTGCTTCATGCCGATCGTTTCGTTGCCGGCAGCGCCGGCGCCGAGCACGGAGTTGAACAGCGATGGGCCGGTCACGGTCTGCCGCGGTGCCGTCATGTAGCTGAACGTGAATTCGTTGTTCCTGTCCATGGTGAAGGTGAAGCCCAGCGTGTAGTGCTCCTCCATCACGCCCGGCGCCAGAATGTTGAACGTGACGTCGGCAGAGGTGATGGGGTTGTCGCCCTTGTTGTAGCCGGCGCGCAGCGTCCACGCATCGTTCACCTGCCACGCCACGCCCAGCTTGAAGACGTCGATGTCCTGCCAGCCGAAGCCCGGGCCGTTGGGCGCGCCCAGCGGAGCCTGCGCGCTGCTGGGGTTGGAAACCGAAGGCACGTCGCTGTAGTTGATGCGGCTGTAGTCGGCGGCCAGCGTCCAGCCCGGCGCGGGCATGAAGGCCACGCCGAAGCTGTAGTGCGACGGGATGTCGAAATTGCCGCCCTCGGCGAACAAGCCCTTGTACTTGTCGAACTCGCCCATGCTCATCTTTGGCGCATAGGCGGCACCGACGGTCAGCGCATCGCCGAAATGGCCCTGCCAGCCCAGGCGCACGCCCACGCCGGTGGAACTGTCGTAGCCATTGTTGGTGACGCTGCCGGGCGCGCTCGTGAAGGGCGGGAAGCCCGGAGCATTGTCGAAGGCCTGCAGGCCCACGGCCTCGAACTGCTGGTAGCCCAGCAGCAAGGAAATTCCCACCGAATGCTGCTGATTGATCTTGTAGGCCAGCGTCGGCGCAAAGATGAGTTGCGACACGTCCACGCCCAGCGTGCCGCTGCCGCACAACATGTTGGCCGGACCGCCGCCGCAGTTGAAGTCGCCCTGCGGGTAGGTGGTGTTCATGCCGCCGTTGCCGTAGACGGAAATACCGACGGACATGTTCGCGTTCAGCATGCGGTTGTAGCCGAACTCGGGCACGTAGAACGTGGTGGCGTCACTCTCCACCTTGCCATTGAGCGTGGGGAAACCGGCCCCGCTGCGTTCGGCGTCACGCTTCGGGCTGAAGACGTCGAGCCCGAGGTCCAACCGCGTGCCGACCCAGACCATGGCGGCCGGATTGGTGGCGCCGCCCAGGCTGTCCTGGGCCAGGGCCGTGGAGACCCCACCCATGCCCTTGGCCTTGAGGCCGTAACCGTGGGGGAAATAGCCGTTTGTGGCCCAAGCGGCGCCAGCGGCGCAAAGGGCGGCAATGGGGGTGAGCTTGAGCAGGTGCTTGAGTGTTTTCATGGCTGTCTCCTTGGACTCGGTGGGTGTGGAAGGGAAGGGAACGGAGGAATTGACGGGGGCGGTACTACCAGTTCGCCAGCAAGCGGCCCTTGACGACCTTGCTGGGCCAACGCTTGAGCGGGCTCGTGCCCTTGGCGATGCAGTCGCCGCTGCGCACGTCGAACTGCCACTCGTGCTTGGGGCAGGTGAGCGTGCAGCCCTGCAGCGCGAGGTCGGGGATGTTCGTGGTCTGGTGCGGGCAGCGGCTGTCGTAGACGCGCCATTCCTTTTCGGCGCGGTGCACGAAGAGGCCGCGGCCGTCGCATTCCGCGCGCTGCGTGTCGCCGACCTTGAAGCCCTTGGTGGCCATCACGTCGTGCCAGTCGCCGGGGGCGCCCAGGGCGCCGGGCTGGAACTCGGGCAGGTCCAGCGCCAGGATGATGTCCACCGCCCACACGATCTTGGCCAGGCCCAGCATGGGGAAGGCCATCAGCAGCGCGTCGAGCACCTCGGCCGGGGTGGCACCCTCGCGCAGCGCGCGGCCCAGGTACTGGCGCAGGCCCCGCTCGGTCTGCGCATGCACCTTGCTGATGACGGAAATGAGGTTGCGTGTCTTCGGGTCGAGCCGCGTGCCGCAGGCCTTGAGGAAGGCGAAATAGTGGCCCACGGCGTCGGGCCTGGCCTTGACCAGGTAGTTGAGGGCGTCGCTCATGGTGCTGCTTCTCCGGTGGCGGGTGTCGGGGCGGGGGCGGGCACGTCGGGGCCCTGGGGCATCGGGTCGGGGAGTGCAGGCAGCGCCGACCCGTCGGGCAGCGCCACATGGCACTCCTGGAAGACGCGGCGCGTGCAGCTGCGGCAGACCGTGGTGTCCAGCTGCGGGTAGAGCGAGCGCAAGGCCTCGCCCTTGTGCGCGAACAGACGGTCGGCACCAAGCGCGGTATCGGCGCCGCTGCGGTGCAGCATGTGCAGCACCGTGGGCTGCGCGCCGATCAGCACCAGCCCGCCGCCGAGCGCGCTGCGGCGGCCGGCTTCCTCGGCCAGCAGTTCCGCGCCGGCCAGGTCGACGAAATTGACGCCCTGGGCCAGCAGCAGCACCCACTTGCGCTGCGGGTCGTGCTCGTCCACGTTGTGGAATTGCTCGCGCACATGTTCCACGGCGCCGAAATAGATGGAACCGCGCAGGCGCAGCATCGCCAGCTGCGGGCAGCCTGGTGCCTGCGGGCCGGCAGCCACCATCTTGCGGCGTGGGTTGTGCAGTTCGGCGGCCGGGGGCACCCGCTCGTCGACCGCGGGTTGCGAGGTGCGGGAGACGTAGAACAGCAGCGAGACGACGATGCCGACGAAGAGGCCCTTCTCCAGGTCCACCAGCACGCCCAGCCAGGTGACGAGCAGCACGATGCGTTCGCGCGGGTGGCGGCGCAGGATGTGGCCGATGGCGTGCCAGTCGATCAGGCCCCAGGCCACGATGAACAGGATGCCGGCCAGCGCCGCCAGTGGCAGGAAGGCGGCCAGCGGCGCGGCCAGCACGGCCAGGCCGAGCAGGAACGGCGCCGACAGCGCCGCCGCCAGCGGCGTGCGCGCGCCGGCGGCGAAATTGACGCCACTGCGATTGAACGAGCCGCTGGACGGGTAGGCCGAGAACAAGCTGCCGGCGATGTTGGAAAGCCCCTGGCCGATGAATTCCTGGTCGCTGTTCAGGCGCTGGCCCGAGCGCGTGGCCACCGCGCGCGCAATCGCCACCGCCTCGGTGAGGCCGATGATGGCCACCGCCGCGGCCGGGAACAGCAGCGACTGCAGCGTGCCTGCAGACAGGTCGGGCATCGACAGCGGCGGTAGCGCGCCTTGCAGCGCGCCCACGGTCTCGATGCGCGTGCGCGCCGCGCCCAGCCACTGGTTCAACCCGGCGGCAGTCAGGCTGCCGGCGAGCATGGCGACGATCATGTAGGGCCAGCGCGGCGCGAAGCGCCGGGTCAGCATGCCGGCCGCCAGCGTGACCAGGCCCACCAGCGTGACCCAGAGGTGGGCCTCGCCAAGGTGTTTGGCCGCGAAGAGCAGCGTTTCGTGGAACGCAGCGCCGCGCGGCACCGCCAGGCCGAAGAAATTCTTCACCTGGCTGGCCGCGATGAGGAAGGCTGCCCCCGCGGTGAAGCCCACGATCACGGTGTGCGAGATGAAATTGACGAGCGCGCCCAGCCGCGCCAGGCCCATGATGAACTGCATCAGCCCGACCATCAGGCTCAGCGTCAGCGCCATGGCGGCATAGCGCTCGCTGCCGGGCTCGGCCAGCGGGCTGAGCACGGCCAGCACCAGCACCGAGATCGCCGTCGTCGGCCCGGAAACGAGGTGGTGGCTCGACCCCCACAGCGCGGCCACCACTGCGGGCACCATGGCCGCGTACAGGCCGTATTCGGGCGGCAGCCCGGCAATGGTGGCGAAGGCCACCGCCTGCGGCAGCACGATGATGGCGCCGGTGAAGGCGGCCATGGCGTCGGCCTTGGCCGTGGCGCGCGTGACCTGGGGCCACCAGGCCAGCGGCGGAAACCAGCGCCGGGCGTTGAGCAGGGCGCTCGTGCGTGCGCTCACGCCGGCGGCCCCTGAGTCGCGCCCTGGCGCGACAGGCCGAGCGAGACGACCATGGTGCGGGCCCTGTGCATCGACGGATTCAAGCCCGGTCCTTCACGCTTCAGCTGACCGCCTGGTAGTACAGGTTCTGCGGATGCCGCGCCTGCGCGAAGAAGAACCAGCGTTCGGCCAGCAGCCCGACGTACTGCACGCCGAAAGCCGCCAGCAGCAGCGGTGCCGAAGCCGCCGGGCGCCCCAGGGCCAGCAGCACCAGCGGCACCACGAAGGCGAGCACGATGAACACCTGCCTGACGGCGCGCAACTGGCCGGGCCTGGCGCCATGGAAGAACTCGCGCGTATTGAACGAGCCGCCCATGAAACCCATCGACCGCTGCACCACGACGGGATGCTTGATGCCGATGGCCGACTGCGTGGTGGAGCGCGGCTTGAGCCGTGCATTGCGCCAAAGCGAAGCCAGGCGGCCGACGGCCGCCAGCACGGTGAGCACGATGGCCCAGGCCGCCAGCACGCCGACCCGCTGCGGCTCGAGCCAGGCCGCCAGAGCGGCGGCCAGCGTGAATCCCGACGCGCCGCCCATCAGCGTGTAGTTCAGCGGCGTGAGCGGCGTGTGCCATTCGGCCAGGAAGCGCAGGCAGGCGTAGATCATGCCGGTGCAGACGAAGAGCGCGAATGCCAGCACGCTGGCCACGGCGCCCACGGCCAGGCTGGCGTCGATGGCCAGGCCCGCCGAGGCCTGCAGCAGCACCGGGCCCCCGCCCACGGCGTGCAGCAGCCCGTACAGCGCCACGGCGGCCATGAAGGCCGGCAGCACGATGACCTCGCGCGACAGCCACGAGGTGCGCCATTGCGCCGCCGAGCGCCAGGCGCGCTCGGGTCGCGACAGGTGGAAGAACGAGGCCACCAGCCCGGCGACCAGCAGCGCCAGCGCAATCACGCTGCCAGTGACGTAGAAGACCGGGCCTTCGGCCGCCGGCAACAGGCCCACGAGCGTATAGCTCTGTACCGTGAACAGCGCCAGCAACAGGCCTTGCCCGGCCCCGATGAGCGTGGTCAGAAGGATGACGGAGACGGCCGGGTGCATGGGGCGGGTCGGGTATCGGGGGTCTCTGGAATCGGATGCCGGTGAACGTGGCCAGAAGTGTCAGAAGCCGGCGTCTTCCAGCGTGGCCGCATCGTCGGCCGGCTTGGGCAGATGGCCTTCCACGCGCAAGGGGTTATCGGAGCGCACGAGTTCGTCCTGGTGGATGCGCATGCGCGTGGTGCGCCGCGGCAGGTAGTGGTTGGCCGGCTGCGTGCCCCACTCGGGCATCAGCGCATAACCGCCGTTCTCGCGGATCGCGCGCGATGCGTCGGACTGCGGGTCGTGGATGTCGCCGAAGAGGCGCGCCGACGTGGGGCAGGCCATCACGCAGGCCGGCCGGCGGTCGGCCTCGGGCAGGCGTGTGTCGTAGATGCGGTCCACGCACAGCGTGCACTTCTTCATCACCTTCTGCTTCTCGTCGAGCTCGCGCGCCCCGTAGGGGCAGGCCCAGCTGCAGTATTTGCAGCCGATGCACTTGTCGTAGTCGACCAGCACGATGCCATCCTCGGCACGCTTGTACGAAGCACCGGTGGGGCACACCGGCACGCAGGGCGGGTCCTCGCAATGCAGGCAGCTCTTCGGAAAGTGCACCGTCTCGGTGAACGGAAACTCGCCCACTTCGAAGGTCTGCACGCGGTTGAAGAAGGTGCCGCTGGGGTCGGCGCCGTACGGGTTCTGGTCGCTCATCGGCCCCGCCGCGCCGCTGCCGTTCCATTCCTTGCAGCTGGTGACGCAGGCGTGGCAGCCCACGCAGACGTTGAGGTCGATGACCAGGGCGAGCTGGCGCCGGCTCATCGCAGCGCCTTGGCGGGCGGGGCCGCGGTGGCCAGCCCGGCCAGCTCTTGCGGCGGCTCGCGCATGCCCGGGTAGCGGCGCAGCGGCTGGAACTGCGGCTCGCTGTGCTGCGGCTCATCGGCGCCGGCCTTGACGACGCGCACGCGCACGTCGTACCAGGCCGCCTGGCCTGTGATGGGGTCGGAATTGGAAACGCGGGCATCGCTGCCGCGCACCGGCAGTTCCTCGGAGATGAGGTGGTTGAGCAGGAAGCCGTCGCGCGATTCGTTGGCGTCGCCGGCCAGGTTCCAGGCGCCCGCGGCCTTGCCGATGGCGTTCCAGGTCCACACCGTGCCCGGCTCGACCGCCTGCGAGTGCGCGGCCCTGCAGCGCACGCGGCCCCACTGCGACTCCACCCACACCCAGTCGCCGTCGGCTATGGCCATGGCACGCGCGGTCTGGGTGTTGATGTGCAGCAGGTTGTAGGTGTGGATCTGCCGCAGCCAGGCGTTCTGCGAGTCCCACGAGTGGTACATCGCCATCGGCCGCTGCGTCACCGCCGCCAGCGGGTATTTGTGCTTGTCGGTGACGTGCGACTCCAGCGGCTCGTAGAAGAACGGCAGCGGGTCGAAATAGGTCTCGATGCGCTTCTTCAGGTGCTCTGGCGGCTTGCGCGCCAGCCCCTTGCCTTGGGCCGCGGTACGGAAGCGTTGCAGCACCTCGGAATACAGGTGGATGAGGATGGGCTCGGCGTAGCGCGTGATGCGGTTGGCGCGGCTCCACTCCAGGTAGCCCTGGTTCCAGTTGCGCATGTACTGGTAGCTGCGCGGCAGTTCGTGGTGGTAGACGCAGTTGTGCTGCTCGTACATCTCCCACTGGCGCGGGTTGGGCTCGCCGACGAGGAATTTCTCGCCCCCCTTGCCGCGCCAGCCGGCCAGGAAGCCGATGCCCGAGCCGGGTTCGGTCTCCCAGTTGACGATGAAGTCGGGGTAGTCGCGGTATTTGCGCTGCCCAGCGGGCGTGACGAAGGTGGGCAGCTTGAGCCGCGTGCCCAGTTCGATCAGCACTTCCTGGAACGGCTTGCAGTCGCCGCTGGGCGGCACCACCGGGATGCGCACCGAATCCACCGGGCCGTCGAATTCGGAGATCGGCCGGTCGAGCATCGACATCACGTCGTGGCGCTCGAGGTAGGTGGTATCGGGCAGGATCAGGTCGGCGTAGGCCGTCATCTCCGACTGGAAGGCGTCGGCGACGACCAGGAACGGGATCTTGTATTCACCGTCCTCGCGCTTGTCGTTCAGCATCTTGCGCACTTCGGCCGTATTCATGGTGGAGTTCCACGACATGTTGGCCATGAAGATCAAGAGCGTGTCGATCGGGTAGGGGTCGCCGCGCCAGGCGTTGGTGACGACGTTGTGCATCAGGCCGTGCACCGACAGCGGGTACTCCCAGGAAAAGGCCTTGTCGATGCGCACCGGCGAGCCGTCGTCGTTGACGAACAGGTCGTCGGGGTCGGAAGGCCAGCCCAGCGCCATGCCGTCGAGCGGCCGGTTGGGCTGCACCGCGCGCGCATCGTTGGGCGTGCGCGCGCAGGGCGGGATCGGCCGCGGAAACGGCGCCTTGTGGCGAAAGCCGCCCGGGCGGTCGATGGTGCCCAGCAGCGACATCAGGATGGCCAGCGCGCGGATGGTCTGGAAACCGTTGGAATGCGCGGCCAGCCCGCGCATGGCGTGGAAGGCCACCGGGTTGCCGCTCACGGTGTCGTGCTCGTTGCCCCAGGCGTCGGTCCAGGCGATGGGCAGCTCGATGCGCTGGTCGCGCGCGGTGATGCCCATCTCGTGGGCCAGGCGGCGGATGGTGTCGGCCGGAATGCCGGTGATCTGCGCCGCCCACTCGGGGGTGTAGTCCTTGACGCGGTCCTGCAGCAGCTGGAACGAAGGCTTCACCGGCGTGCCGTCGGGCAGCCTGAACTCACCCAGCAGGAAGGGGTCGGCACCTTTCGTGTGCGAGACCACGGCCTTGTCCTGGTGGCGGTCCCACCACAGCTTGTTCTGCGGGTCGTAGCAGGCTTCTTCCTGCGGCACTTCGGTGCGCACGAACATGCCGAATTCGTCGCTGGCGGTGTCTAGGTCGACGAGTTCGCCGCCATTGGTGTACTGCACGACGAAGTCGCGGTCGTACAGGCCCTTGGCCAGGATCTCGTGGATCACCGCCAGCAGGAAGGCACCGTCGGTGCCGGGGCGGATGGGCACCCACTCGTCGGCGATCGCCGAATAGCCGGTGCGCACCGGGTTGACCGAGACGAAGCGCCCGCCGTCGCGCTTGAACTTGCTGATGGCGATCTTCAGCGGGTTGCTGTGGTGGTCCTCGGCGGTGCCGATCATCACGAACAGCTTGGCGCGGTCGAGGTCGGGCCCGCCGAACTCCCAGAACGAGCCGCCGATGGTGTAGATCATGCCGGCGGCCATGTTCACCGAACAGAAGCCGCCGTGCGCGGCGTAGTTGGGCGTGCCGAACTGGCGCGCGAACAAGCCCGTCAGCGCCTGCATCTGGTCGCGCCCGGTGAAGAGCGCAAACTTCTTCGGATCGGTGGCGCGGATGCGGCCCAGGCGTTCGGTGAGGGTGGCGAAGGCCTCCTCCCACTCGATCTCCTCGAAATCGCCGGCGCCGCGCTCGGCGCCTTGGCGCCGCTTGAGCGGCTTGGTCAGCCGCGCCGGCGAGTACTGCTTCATGATGCCCGACGAGCCCTTGGCGCAGATCACGCCCTGGTTCAGCGGGTGGTCGGGGTTGCCGTCGATGTAGCGGACCTTGCCGTCGCGCAGGTGCACGCGAATGCCGCAGCGGCAGGCGCACATGTAGCAGGTGGTGTTGCGGGTCTCGTGGGCCGCGTCTGCATGCGGGTCGGCGGTGGGGTCGTGCAGAGGTGCGTGCGCCATCTTTTGCAGTGGGAGGCCGGCAGATCGCGGCACGGACGTTGTAACCTGGATTCGACCCGGGCTCGGAAGTGGATTAGGCGCATGCGGCCATGGCAGCGTCTATTACCGGAATGGGTTAGCCCGCCGCTACCCACAAGGGTGATTCCGCCGGGGGCCGGGGCTGTGGTCCAGTGCGGTGGATGACACGGACCCTCGAGCGCCCTGGCGATGCGCTGCCATGAAGATCTGCATCGTCTCCGACAGCCACGACCGCGCCGACCCGCTGCTGCGGGCCGTGCGCGCGGCCCGCGAGGCGGGGGCCGAGGTCGTGGTGCACTGCGGCGACGTGATCGGCGCGCACACGCTGCGCCCGCTGCTGGCCGTCGGCCTGCCCGTTCACGTGGTGCATGGCAACAACCTGGGCGATACGCTGGCGCTGGTGCGCCTGGCTACCGAGTCCGGGGGGCTGATCAGCTACCACGGCGGCGAGGCCGTCCTGACCATCGACGGCCGCCGCATCTACGTCACCCACTACCCGCACCAGGCCCGCGGCATGGCCTGCACCGGGGACTACGATCTGGTGTGCTGCGGCCACTCGCACGAGGCCAGCGTGACACGACAAGACAATATTGCAGGAGGTCGGACATGGTTGGTCGATCCGGGAACCGTGGCAGGCATCGGCGCGCTCGCCAGCTGGGTGCTGGGCGACCTGCGGGAAATGAGCTTCGAGTTGCGCGGCCTGTGAGCGGCAGGGAAAGGGCGGCGTCATGAATGCATCCGTGGCAGGCCATACGACCCTGCTCGTCGTCGGCGGCGGCATCAGCGGCATGACCGCGGCGCTGGAGGCGGCCGAATGCGGCCGCGAGGTGGTGCTGGTCGAACGCAGCCCCACGCTGGGCGGGCGCACCGCGCTGCTGTACCGCTACTTCCCCAAGATGTGCCACCCGACCTGCGGGCTGGAGATCAACCTGCGCCGCCTGCGCGCCAACCGCAACGTGCGCCTGCTCACGATGACCGAGGTCACCGCCGTCAGCGGCCGCGCCGGCGACTACGCGGTGACGCTGAAGCAGCGCCCGCGTTATGTCAACGAACGCTGCACCGCCTGCGGCGACTGCGCGCGCGCCGTGAGCGCGAAGATCCGCAACCCCTACAACTACGGCCTCGACGAGATCGGTGCGGCGCACCTGCCGCACGGCATGGCCTACCCGCAGCGCTACGTGCTCGACCCCTCGATCATCGGCACGCCCGAGGCCGACAAGGCCCGGGCGGCGTGCAAGGTCGACGCCATCGACCTGACGATGACCGAGCAGACGCTGTCGCTGAACGTGGGCAGCGTGATCTGGGCCACCGGCTGGAAGCCCTACGACGCCGCACGCATCCAGCCCTACGGCTACGGGCGCTTTGCGAACGTGCTGACCAGCCTGGAGTTCGAGCGCCTGGCCGACCCGGCAGGGCCCACCGGCGGCCGGCTGCTGCGGCCGTCCGACGGCCAGCCGGCAAAGAATATCGCCTTCATCCAGTGCGCCGGTTCGCGCGACGAGAACCACCTGCGCCACTGCTCGCGCATCTGCTGCATGGCTTCGCTGAAGCAGACGCAGTACGTGCGCGAGGCCTACGCCGACGCCAGCGCGCGGTCGACCATCTACTACATCGACATCCGCGCCATCGACCGGCTGGAAGACTTCAACGCCATGGTGCATGCCGACCCCACCGTGGCCTTCGTCAAGTCCAAGGTGGCGCGCATCGCCCTCAACGAAGGCAACGGCAACCTGGTGCTGCACGGCGTGGACACCGAGGGTTACCACCGCTACGCCACCGAGCACGACCTGGTGGTGCTGGCAGTGGGCATGCAGCCCGAAACCGACGGCGTGCAACTGCCCGACGACATCGTGCTCGACAGCAGCGGCTTCATCGAGGGTTGCTCGAGCGGCGGCCAGTTCGGCGCCGGGGCGGCCAGCGGGCCGCTCGACGTCAATCGCTCGGTGCAGAGCGCCACCGCCGCGGCCCTGCGCGGCATCCAGGTCGTGCACCGGGCCATGCGAGCGGAGAAGCAGTGATGGCCGAGACCAAGACCATGAAGACCGCCGCCTACATCTGCTCGGGCTGCGGCATCGGCGACAAGCTCGACACCAAGCAGCTGGCCAAGGTGGCGCAGCGCGAGGGCAAGATGGCGCTGGTGCGCGAACATGCCTTCCTGTGCAGCGAGGAAGGCGTGCAGCAGATCCGGCAGGACATCGCCGGCGAGGACGTCACGCACGTGATGATCGGCGCCTGCTCGCGCCGCACCAAGACCGAGGCCTTCCACTTCCCGGAGGCCGCGGTGGCGCGCGCCAACCTGCGCGAAGGCGTGTTGTGGATCGTCGCCGAGGGCGACGCGCACGACGAGGTGCGGCAGGAGATGGCCGACGACTACGTGCGCATGGGCTGCGCCGAACTGAAGAAGCTCAAGCTGCCGGTGGGCAACCCGGCACGGGCCGAGTCGCGCCGCATCCTGGTGGTGGGCGGCGGCGTGTCGGGCCTGACGGCGGCGCTGGAGGCGGCCGAGGCGGGCTACGACGTGGTGCTGGTCGAGCGCGGCGCACATCTCGGCGGCTGGGCCGCGCGGCTGTGGCGGCGCACGCCCTCGCGCGAGCCCTATGCCGAGCCGCAGGAGACGGGCCTGGCCGAACTGATCGCCCGCGTCAACGCGCATGCGCAGATCAGCGTGCGCCTGGGCTCGACCGTCACCGAGACCTCGGGCGCGCCGGGGCGCTTCCAGGTCCGCATCGCCCGCGAGAGCGGCCCGGCGGTGGAAGAGACCGTGGGCGCGATCGTGCAGGCCAGCGGCTTTGCCACCTACGACCTCGCCCGGCTGCCCGAATTCGGCGGCGGCAGCCATCCGCACGTGGTCGACCAGGCCGGCCTCGAGGCGCTGGCGCTGGCGGCTCAGGGCGGGCCGATCAAGCGCGCCGACGGCCAGCCCGTGCGCAGCGTGGTCTTCATCCAGTGCGCCGGCCAGCGCGACACCAGCGGCAAGCACCTGCCCTACTGCTCGGGCCACTGCTGCAGCACCAGCATCAAGCAGGCGATGTATTTCAAGAACGCCGACGCCGACGTGGATGCGCTGATCCTCTACACCGACCTGCGCGTGCCCGGCATGGGCGAGGACTTCTACCGCAGCGCCCAGCACAAGGGGGTGACCTTCACCAAGGGCCAGGCCAGCGCGGTGGAAGCCAGCGGCAGCGGCGCGCGCGTGCGCTTCCGCGACTTCATCCTGGACCAGGATGCCGCGGTGGACGCCGACCTGGTGGTGCTCGCCACCGGCCAGGTGGCCAATGCCGGCGTCGACCTCGACACCTGGACGCAGACCGTCACCGAGGCCGAGAGCGGCTCGGAGCCCGCCAAGGCCCGGCGCGACGAACTGCAGAAGATCTCGGTGCTGAACCTGAACTACCGCCAGGGCCCCGACCTGCCGCAGTTGAAGCACGGCTTCGCCGATTCGCACTTCATCTGCTTCCCCTACGAGACCCGCCGCACCGGCATCTACGCCGCCGGCCCGACGCGCCGGCCGATGGATATCGCGCAGTCGGTCGAGGACGCCACCGGCGCGGCGCTGAAGGCGATCCAGGCGGTGGAGAACGCGGCACGCGGCGCGGCGGCGCACCCGCGCAGCGGCGACCTGAGCTACCCGATCGTGCGCCTGGAGGGCTGCACGCAGTGCAAGCGCTGCACGGTGGAATGCCCGTTCGGCGCCATCGACGAGGACGAGCGGCGCTTCCCGGTCTTCAACGAGAGCCGCTGCCGGCGCTGCGGCACCTGCATGGGCGCCTGCCCGGTGCGCGTGATCTCGTTCGAGAACTACTCGGTGGATTCGGTGGGTGCGCAGATCAAGGCCGTGGACATGCCCGACGAGTTCTCCGAGAAGCCGCGCATCCTGCTGCTGGCCTGCGAGAACGACGCCTATCCGGCGCTGGACATGGCCGGGCTGCAGCGGCGCAGCCACTCGGCCTTCGTGCGCGTGATCCCGGTGCGCTGCCTGGGTTCGGTGAATACGATCTGGATCACCGATGCGCTCAACGGCGGCTGGGACGGCGTCATGATGCTCGGCTGCAAGAAGGGCGACGACTACCAGTGCCATTTCGTCAAGGGCTCGGAAATGGCGTACTACCGCATGAGCAAGGTGGGCGACACGCTCACGCAGCTGGGCCTGGAGACCGAGCGCGTGGTCAGCCACGAGGTGGCCATCACCGACGTCGAGCGCCTGCCGCGGCTGATCGACGACTACGTGGCCCAGATCGTGGCCATCGGCATGAGCCCGATGAAGAGCTTCGCTTGAGGAGAACGGCATGAGCAGCGGGACGGCAACGCCGGCGCGGCCCTACCAGGCGGACTTCCTGCGCGAGGTCGAGCGCGAGGTCGAAGGGGGCGAATGGGTCAGGATGTGCATGCAGTGCGGCGTGTGCGCGGGCTCGTGCCCGTTCGGTCCGCACTGGGAACATTCGCCGCAGAAGATCTTCATGATGATCCGCGCCGGCCAGCGCGAGCAGGTGCTCACGTCGGAGTCGATGTGGATGTGCACCAGTTGCTACAACTGCGTCGTGCGCTGCCCGCGCGAGCTGCCCATCACGACCATCATGCACGGGCTGGCCAGCTACTCGCAGCGGCTCGGGCTGGCGCCGAAGATGCAGCCCACGCGCGATTTCTCGCTCGCGTTCTACGACAACTTCAAGCGCACCGGTCGCGTCAACGAGATGAAGATCACGCTGTGGGTCTACTTCAAGGACGGCTTCGTGGCCGGCCTGAAGAAGGCCTGGGCGATGCGCCACGTCGGCTTCGGGCTGCTCAAGGCCGGGCGGCTGAACCCGCTGGAGATCCTCGGCGGCCACCGCTGCAAGGACAGCAAGGGCATCGAGGCCATGCTCGCCAAGGTGCAGCAGATCGAACAGCGCGGCAAGGCCGGGCGCTGACGCGCAGCACCGCACCAGGAGACCAGCGATGGCGAAGAAGGAATATGC
This sequence comes from Candidatus Rubrivivax defluviihabitans, assembly GCA_016709385.1. Lineage (GTDB taxonomy): Bacteria > Pseudomonadota > Gammaproteobacteria > Burkholderiales > Burkholderiaceae_C > Rubrivivax > Rubrivivax defluviihabitans. Next base: position 344,704 of record JADJMW010000022.1, on the reverse strand, counting down.
GTTCTATCCGGGCTGCTCGTCGCAGTACAAGGCGTCGGCGGCGAACTACCTGACGTCGACGAATGCGATGTGCAGGACGCTCGACATCAAGCTCACCGAGATCCCCGACTGGAACTGCTGCGGCGCCTCGATCAGCTACACCGGCGCCAGCGAGCTGACGCGCCACGTTCTCAACGCGCGCAATTTCGCGCTCGCCGAGCAGCACCTGCCCGGACAGGACGTGGTCGCCACCTGCGCCGCCTGCTGGCTGAATGCGCGCGAGAGCAAGGAAAAGCTCGACATCGACCGCGACTTCCTCGCCAACGCCAACGAAGCGCTGAAGGAGGCCGGCCTGCAATACCAGGGCAAGGCGGCGGTCAAGCACATGGTCGAGGTGCTGATCGAGGATTTCGGCTACGAGCAACTGGGCAAGCCGGTGGTCAAGCCGCTGGCCGGCATCAAGTTCGCCGGCTACGTGGGCTGCCAGACCAACCGGCCGTTCGGCATCGCCGGCGAGTCGTTCGAGAACCCGATGTACCTGGACAAGCTGGTCGAGACCGTCGGCGCCGAGCCGGTGAAGAACTACGACCAGAAGGTCACCTGCTGCGGCGGCGCGCTGGCTTTCTCGGAACCCGAGAAGAGCCAGAAGCAGATCCGCGACATCGTGGAGTCGGCCTACGATCACGGCGCCGACATGATCGTCACGCCCTGCCCGCTGTGCCAGACCAACGTCGAGGTCTACCAGTCCGAGATCAACCGCAAGCACGGCACCAAGCTGGCGATGCCGGTCACCTACTACAGCCAGCTCATGACGGTGGCCTACGGCGGTTCGCTGAAGGAGGCCGGTCTCGACGGGCACGTGATCCAGCCGACCCAGCTGCAGGAACTGGCGGCCAGGAAGTAGGGGGCGCCCTGCGCCGGCGGGGCCACCGCGCGCCCCGCCCCGGGGCGCTCAGGAGCAGCAGTCGCCTTCGCGCACGCCGGCCTTCTTCAGCATGAAGGCCAGCGGGCAGAAATTGGTGAGTCCGCTCTGCGCCAGGTTCAGGCCGACGAAGACCGACAGCCCCAGCCAGTAGGGGTGGACGGCGTACGACAAGGCGATGCCGGCCAGCACCATCAGGCCGGCGACGAGGTGGACGATGCGGTCGACGGTCATGGCGGGGCCCTCAGAAGTGGTAGCTCACCTGGAAGCTGATGATGTTCTGCTCGAGCTCGATGGTGTTCGGCGGCGGCACGTTCGAGGTCACGTCGTTCTTGAACGCGTGCACCCAGGAGAACGACCCGAAGACCTTGTCGCTGAACTTGCGCGTCAGGCCCAGCGCCAGATGCGACTCGACGACGGCGAGCGAGCCGATATTGGCGTTCACGTCCTCGGGCCCGATCGGCGACTGGCCGTAGTTGAAGCCGGCGCGCAACTGCATGCTTTCGCCGATGTCCTTCTGCGCCGCGATCGCGAACACGGTCTGGTTGCTCCAGCCGAACGGCATCTCGGCCGGGATCGGGCCGGTATAGCCGGGCGGCCGTTCGACGGCCACGCGGTCCAGCACCTGGCTGAACCAGATCTGCTTGACGTCGGCTTCGACCAGCAGGCCGGCGGCCGGTCGCCAGGCCATGCCCACGGCCAGCGTCTGCGGCGCATCCATGCGCATCGAGAACTTGCCGGCCGCGGTATTCCACTCGAGCTCGTCCATGCGCTGCTTGCTCGACCAGGCGGCGCCGAACTGCACCGTGTCGGTGGCTTTCCACACCAGGCCGGCCGTCACGCCCCAGCCGAAACCCTGCGTCTGCGGCAAGGTGTAGGCCGGGGTCGACAGCGCCAGGCTCTGGTAGTTGAGGTTGATCGTGGCGCCCAGCGACAGCCGGTCGTCAATGCGGTAGGCGAAGCCCGGCGCCACCTTGAAGAACTGCTTGGTGGTGACCACCGACTGGTTGCCCGGCGCGGCGGCCACGTCGGCGAAGTCGACCCCCATGCCCGACAGGCCACCCAGACCCATGCCGAGCGTGAGGCGATCGTTGACGCGGAAATTCGCGGCGCCGGCCGGCATCATGTACAGGTTGGAGTCGCTCTCCACGCCGTTGACGCTGCGCGGCGGATTCAGGAAGCCCACGCCGAGGTCGAAGCGCACCTCCTTGATGCTCAGCTCGGCCATGCCGGCCGGGTTGACGAGCACGGTGGTCGCGTCCTGCGGCGCGGCCACCACCGCGCCGGCCATGCCGTTCTGGATGGCCGACAGGCCCAGCATCTGGTCGCCGTTGGTGGCGGCCGCGTGGGGAGCGAAGGCGGCCAGGGCCGCCAGCGGCAGCGCCGTCAGGACGCCGGCTTTCGGGTGTGAGGTCATCGATGGGCTCCGCATCTCGACTATTTGCGCAGGCGCGGCGTGTAGGCCGTGGCGCCCGGCTGGCCGCGGAAATGGTTGTGGCAGGCCACGCAGCCGCTCGTCACCGCGCCGTAGTAGTTGGCGGCGCCGACCATGTCGCCCTGCTCGGCGGCCTCGGCCAGCTTGGTGGCGTTGCCTTCCACGGCGACCTCCATCGCCGGCAGCACCGACAGGCCTGCGTCCGTCACCTTCTCGAACGGCAGGTAGGGCAGCATGCCGCCGCGCGGCAGCCGGTGCAGCGCCAGCCGGCGCGCCGCATCGGCGGCCATCGCGCCGTTGTCGGTGGCGATGGCCGCACCGATGGTCTGGTAGTCGCTGAGGATCTCCTGCATCACCTGCACCAGCGTCAGCGTGTCGCTGCGCCGCTCGTGGCGCAGTGCCACGTGCATCAGGAACTGCTTGATCTCGGGCGACAGCGCCTTGGCCCGCTCGACCAGTTCGGGCGTCATCTGCGACATCTGCTTCTGCATCAGCTCGGCGCCGCGCTGCTGGTCGACCTTCGAGGGCGGATCGGCGGCCAGCGCCGGTGCGGTCAGGCAGGCGACGAGCACGGTCGCCGTTGCGCCCAGGGCCAGGGATTTTGCTTTGATCACCGTGTGTTCTCCGTTGAAAATTCAGTCGCTGACCGCCAGCGTCACGCTCATCAGGCCGATGACGTCGCCGGCCTCGAGCCCGTCCTTCTGAAAGCCCAGCATGTCGGGCGCGCCCTTGGGGTTGCCGTGGCAGGGCAGGCAGGGCACCATGAGCCGGATCGGTTCCATGTAGCGGACCACCGCCTGCTTGCCCATGCTGGTGGCGACGGTGCGCGGCTGGTTCTCGGCGTGCCCGGCCTGGATGAAATGTTCGAGCGTCGCGCGCTCCAGGTCGTCGGGCACGTTGACCGGGCTGCGGTAGGTGCGGCCGGGTTGCTTGACGATGATGCCGGTGCGCGCCGTGAGCACCTGCCCCATTTCGCGCTCCCACTTCGCGGGCAGGAAGTGCTTCCAGGCCACGCCCGGGGTGTTGATGCGGTCCTGGTTGTTGTCCATGACCTGGCGCCCGGCCCAGAACAGCTTGTCCAGGATGCGCTTCTGCGCCGGTGTCGCGTCGATCGTCAGGTCGTCGGTGCTGCGGCGCCACTGCTCCTCGAAGAAGGCGCCGCCGAAACCCTTGTCGCCCAGGCTGGCGTCGGTGATCTTGGCGCCATGCGCGAAGATGATCATGCGCCCGGCCAGCACGGCCTTGGCCAGCTTCTGCGCCGTGGCTTCGGCCTCGGCACGCGTGACCTTCTCGATGAACAGGTATTCCGGAAACCCGCCCTTGGCGGCCACGCCGACCGGGTCGGCGGCCGCCGCCAGGGCGGGCAGCGCGGCTGCAAGCAGAATGGCAAGGCCTATCTTCATCTTTGCTCCCGGGCTCGCATCGCGCGACATGGCACATTGGACGAGGGCGGCATTTCGCGGCTGTGTCACCTGACCGCCAGTCATTTCAAGGTGTTTCAACGGGGGCTCCGGACGACGCCATGACGAGCGCGCGATCGCACCTGCTGGTCGTCGACGACGACGAGGGCCTGCGCGACCTGCTCGTGCGCTACCTCGCCGACAACGGCTACGACGTCGCCGGCGTCGCGGACGGCGAGGCGATGAAGCGGCACCTGGCGTGCCAGCCGGTGGACCTGGTGCTGCTCGACGTCATGCTGCCGGGCGAGGACGGCCTGTCGCTGGCGCGCACGCTGAGCGCGCAGGGCGGGCCGGCGATCATCATGCTGTCGGCGCGGGGCCAGGAGGTCGACCGCATCGTCGGCCTGGAGGTCGGCGCCGACGACTACCTGCCCAAGCCCTTCAGCCACCGCGAGCTGCTGGCGCGCGTGGCCGCCGTGCTGCGGCGTCGCCACCCGCCGGCCGAGAGCCGGGGCCGGCTGCGCCGCTTCGGCCCCTACGCCGTCGACCTCGTGTCGCACCGGCTGACGCGCAACGGCGAGGAGGTGGCGCTTTCGGGCGCCGAATTCGCCCTGCTCAAGGTGCTGCTCGACCACCCCGACCGCGTGCTCAGCCGCGACACCCTGGTCGACCTGCTCAAGGGCTACGAGCGTGCACCCTTCGACCGCATGGTCGACGTGCGCGTGACCCGGTTGCGCCGCAAGATCGAGGCCGACCCGGCGCGGCCGGTCTACCTGCGCACGGTCTGGGGCGAGGGCTACCTGTTCTCGCCGCGCGGCGCGGCGCCGCAATAGCCGCCGACATGCCCGCCATGGCGCCGCGCACGCTGTTCGGCCGCATCGTGCTGGTGATCGCGATGGTCTCGATCGCCTTCCAGGCCTTCGCCATCATGGTCGTGACCCAGTTTGCCCTGGTGCCGCTCGGGCGCCAGGCCACCGACGACTTCGGCGCACTGATGGTCGATGCGGCCCGTGCCTGGCAGGCCGCCGACCGCAGTGAAAGGCCGCCGCTGCAGCAACGGCTGCTGCGCGTGCATCGGCTTCGCGTGCAGGAGCCGGCGGGTGAGGTGGCGGACTTCATGCATGTGCTGCCCTACTGGCACCTGCTGGAGGCGGCGCTGAGCGCGCGCAGCGGCCAGCGCATCACGCTGCGGCAGACCGAGGCGGCCGACGGCCAGACCTGGATCTGGGCCGACCTGCCGGCGGGCCAGGACAAGGTGCGCGTGGGTTTTGCCGCCGACCGGGTGGCGGTGCAGCCGTCGCTGGCGCTGCTGCTGGTGCTCGTCGTCGGCGCCGTGGTCACGGTGTTGACGGCGGCGGTGATGGCGCGCTGGCTGATCAAGCCGCTGGCACGCCTGGCCACCGCCACCCAGCCGATCGGCCAGGGCCGGCGGCCGGCGCCGCTGCCCGAGACGGGGCCGGCCGAGCTGGCCGTGCTGGCGCGCGAGTTCAACCGCATGGGCGCCCAGGTCGAGGAGCTGCTGGCCAATCGCACCACCTTGCTGGCCGGCATCTCGCACGACCTGCGTTCGCCGCTGGCGCGCCTGCGCCTGGCGCTGGGCATGATGTCGGAGCGGCCCGACCCGGACCTGCTGCAGCGCATGCTGCACGACGTCGACGCCATGAACGAGTTGATCGCGCGCTGCCTGGACGTCGGCCGCGACTTCTCGGAACGCGAATCGGTCGACCTCGACCTGTGCGAGTTGCTGCACGAAGTGGCGGCCGAGCACGGCCACGCCGGGGTCGAGATCCGCGGCCACCGCGGGCCCGAGTGCCGCATGCGCGTGCGGCCGCTGGCGCTGAAGCGCATCCTGAGCAACCTGGTGGACAACGCCACCCGCTACGGTGCGGGCCGGCCGGTCGACATCGAATATGCCGTCGCGGCCGGGCAGGTGGAGATCTGCGTGCTCGACCGCGGCCCCGGCATCCCCGAGAGCGAGCGCGAGGCGGTCTTCCGCCCTTTCCATCGGCTGGAAGCTTCGCGCAGCAGCCGCACCGGCGGCAGCGGGCTCGGGCTGGCCATCGTGCGCCAGATCGCCGGCAGCAACGGCTGGACGGTCGAACTGCGGCCGCGGCCGGGCGGGGGCACCGCCGCCTGCGTGCGGCTGCCGCTGGAGGAAGGCGTGCAGGCGCCGTGAGCGCCGCTCTCATGGCCGCTCGGCATATGGACATGAACAACGATTCTTTGGACATTGCGGTGTCCGCCGCGAGAATCCGGCGTTTCGGAGCCCGACGACGATGGAACACCTGCACCCGAAACAAGCCCACGAGATCCTGCAGGCCAACCCCAACACGCTGCTGATCGACTGCCGCACCGAGGTCGAGTTCTATTTCGTCGGCCATCCGGTCGACGCGATCAACGTCGAATGGAATACCGCGCCGGACTTCGAGGTCAACCCGCACTTCAGCGAAGAGGTATTGCGCATGGCCGGGCGCAAGGACCGGCCGATCATCCTGATCTGCCGCAGCGGCAAGCGTTCGGTCGACGCCGGGCTGGAACTCGAGAAACACGGCTTTTCGAACATCAGCAACGTGCTCGAGGGTTTCGAGGGCGAAATCGACGCCGAACACCACCGCGGCACGCTCGGCGGCTGGCGTCTGCACGGCCTGCCCTGGCGGCAGGTCTAGCAGGGGGAAGGCGAGCGCCGCCCGGGATCAGAGTGCGTCGTACTTGACCGCGCGGCCCCGCGCGCGGTCCACCGGGTATTTCAGCGCGTTGGCGGCGAGCTTGGTCGCGACCGCTTCCCCGAGGTCCACCTCCAGCACCGCCGCCAGCCGCACCAGGTAGATCAGCACGTCGGCCAGTTCGTCGCGCACCCGGCGCGCCGTGGCCGCGTCGCGGGCCACCGCACGCGAGGCGTCTTCGCTGAGCCACTGGAACAGCTCGTTGAGTTCGCCCACCTCGGCGGTCAGGGCCATCACCAGGTTCTTTGGCGCATGGAACTGCTCCCAGTCGCGCTCGCGTGCGAAGCGCGCCAGCGCCGCCTGCAGCGGCGCCACGTCGAGCAGCGCCGGCGCGGCCGCAGCGGCGCTAGACGTCGACATACGCGCCGCCCTCGTCGTCGTCGCGGGCCAGCCTTTCGGCGGCCTCGCGTTCGATGCGCGCGCGCTGCTCGGCCAGGCGCGCGCGCCGCTGCTCCACGCTTTCGGCGCGCATGGGGATCGTCATCTCGCCGAACAGCACCTGGCGCAGGAAGCGGAAGCCGAACTGCAGCAGCGTGACGTCGTCGAGCAGCATGGCGTGCAGTTCGTCGGCGGGCAGGTCGTAGATGCCGGAGAAGCTGTCGCTGGCGACGAACGAGCGGAAGCGGTCGATGTCGTAGCAGGTCATGAAGAACAGCTCCAGGCTGCGCTTCGAGGGCTTGCCCACCGTCGGCCCAGAGCTCTTCTTCTTCAGGATGAGTTGCCGCCAGCCATGCGCCAGATCGTCGTATTCGGGCAGCCCCTGCTCGGCGCGGTATTCGTCGATCGTCTGCGTGCGCGGCTCCTGGTGCCCCAGGCAGTGGTCCTCGCGCACGATGGCGTAGTACTGGCGGTCGATGCTCTCGTCCTGCTTGCGCATCGACAGCAGCGCCACCGGGTAGTAGCGGCAGGCGGTGGGGCGGTCGGCGTAGACGCCGCAGCCGGCGTCGGTCATGAAGCGGCACGCGGTGCCGCCGTCCACCGGGCGCAGCTTGACGCCGGCGATGCCGTCCTTCTCCATCTCGTAGGGCACGGTGTAGCGGTTGAGGAATTCCGACGACGACAGTTCCAGGTGCTGCTTGAGCCGCACGATGTCGTAGGGCGTCAGCGAGATGTCGATGTTGCTGCAGCAGGCGTTCCAGCAGGCGATGCCCTTGCGGCACTGGAACTGCAGCGCGGCCGTGCCTTCCAGCGTGGTCGGCGTCACCGGGCTGGTGGGGAAGGGCAGTTCGGATGGATTCATCGTGTGCTCACTTCAAAAGAAAGGGCGTCCGGTCGACCCGGACGCCCGTCACGACACGCCGGCGCAGGGCCGGTGCGTTCAATGCGGCGCTGCGGCCTTGAACAGCTTGGACTTGTCGACCAGGTCGACGTGCTTGCGCTTGAAGCAGGTCCACTTCTTCGAGTTCTTGTCGTAGACCGAGTTGACGAAGCAGTGCCAGTTCTTCTCGTCGACGAAATTCTTGTCGGTGCGGTAGTAGAAGCCGGGGTAGCGGCTCTCCTCGCGGAACTGGATGTGCTTCATGTGCGCCTCGGCGGTCAGCACGCGGTGGTAGTTCTCCCAGGCGCGCAGCAGCTCGTGCAGGTCCTTGGCGCGCATCTTGGCCGCGTCCTCCTTGAGCATCTCGAGCTTTTCTTCGGCCACCTTCAGCATCACGTCGTTGGTGTTGTAGTAGGTGGCCACGCCGGCGACGTATTCGTCCATGATCTTCTGCAACCGGAACTGCAGCATCTTGGGCGTGATGTAGTGCGGGTTGATGTCGATCGCCGTGGTGTAGTCCTTGTGCGTCAGGAAGGTGCGCACCGGCTTGTAGATCTCCTCGGCGAGCAGGGCCGTGTCGGTGTCGAGCTCGGGCTTCCAGTCCTTGTTGTCCATCGCGAAGCGCACCATCGCCTTGGCGGCCAGGCGGCCTTCGGCGTGCGAGCCCGACGAGAACTTGTGCCCCGAGGCGCCCACGCCGTCGCCGGCGGTGAACAGGCCCTTGACGGTGGTCATCGAGCGGTAGCCCCAGTTCCAGCCGCGCGGCAGGTGCGACGGCACGCCGTCGTATTCCTCCTCGTCGGCGCCCGGCGCGCCGACATCGGTCGGCCCCGAGACCCAGATGCCGCAGCAGCCCGAATGCGAGCCGAGCAGGTAGGGCTCGGTGGGCATCAGCTCGCTCATCTTCTTCTCGGGTTCGATGTTCTCGCCGACCCAGATGCCGCACTGGCCGATGCACATGTCGAGGAAGTCTTCCCAGGCCTCGGCCTCGAGGTGCTTGACTTCCTTGGGCGACAGCGACTCGCGCAGCTTGCCCAGCGCGGTGACGGTGTCCATGTAGATCGGGCCGCGGCCTTCCTTCATCTCCTTGAGCATGAGGTGGTTGCGCAGGCACGATGCCGGCACCGCCGCCTGGCCATACGGCGGGTAGTCGTTGAGCATCTCCTTGTTCTTGACCATGTAGTCTTCGCCGTAGGCGTTGACGGCCTTGGCCTTGAAGAGCAGGAACCAGGCACCCACCGGGCCGTAGCCGTCCTTGAAGCGCGCCGGCACGAAGCGGTTTTCCATCATCGTCAGCTCGGCGCCGGCCTCGGCGGCCATGGCGTAGGTGGAGCCGGCGTTCCACACCGGGTACCAGGCGCGGCCCGTGCCTTCGCCCACCGAGCGCGGACGGAACAGGTTGACGCAGCCGCCGGCGGCCAGCAGCACGGCCTTGGCCTTGTAGACGTAGATGCGGTTCTCGCGCACCGAGAAGCCCACCGCGCCGGCGATGCGCGAGGGGTCGTTCTTGTCGTTGACGAGCTTGACGATGAAGACGCGCTCCTGGATGCGGTCCAGCCCCAGCGCCTTCTTGGCCGCCTCGGCGACGATCCACTTGTAGGACTCGCCGTTGATCATGATCTGCCACTTGCCCGAGCGCACCGGCTTGCCGCCGTCCTTCAGCGCCGGCAGGTCTTCCTTGAGTGCCTCGGCGCCGTCGTGGCGCACACCTTCGGCGTCGGTCTTCCAGATCGGCAGGCCCCATTCCTCGAACAGGTGCACCGATTCGTCGACATGGCGCCCGAGGTCGTAGGCCAGGTCGTCGCGCGTGATGCCCATCAGGTCGTTGGAGACCATGCGGGCGTAGTCGGCGGGGTCCTGCTCCGGAGCCGATGTAGGTGTTGATGGCCGACAGGCCCTGGGCCACGGCGCCGGAACGGTCCATCGCCGCCTTGTCGACGAGCTTGATCTTCAGCTCCTGCCCGGTCTCGGCCTTCACGGCCTCGGCCCAGCGCATCATTTCATAAGCCGCACCGCAGCAGGCCATGCCGCCGCCGATGAGCAGGATGTCCAGTTCTTCCTGGACGATTTCGGGATTCTCGAAGGTACCCATGATGTCTCTCTATCTCAGCGTTGGTTGTTGGGTCGAGCTCACTTGGCGCGCAGCAGTTCGCCGCCGCGTCCTGCGCGGTAGCCGCCGCTGGGCGTGAAGTAGCCCTGGTTCTGGATGTCGGCCAGCTTGGGCATGTTCTTGCCGCGGTAGGGATCGATCGAGCCTTCGGCGGTGGTGCGGATGGGGAACTTGAAGCGCTTGAGCGTGCCGTTGCGGAACTTGATCGTCCACATGATCGAGTCGGATCCGCGCAGCGGCTGCACCGAGCCGCCCAGCGGCACGATGTCGGCGTAGTGCCGCACCTCGATGGCGTTCTGCGGGCAGATCTTGACGCAGGAATAGCACTCCCAGCACTGCTCGGGCTCCTGGTTCCAGGCCTTCATGGCGTGGCCGGTGGCGGAGCCGTCCTTGTCGAGCATCATCAGGTCGTGCGGACAGATGTACATGCAGGCCGTCTTGTCCTGGCCCTTGCAGCCGTCGCACTTGTCGGTTCTCACAAAAGTAGGCATTCGTTATCTCCTTCGAGCCTTGCGGGTGGTTGTGGGTTGGGTTGTTCGTGGGTCTGGACCCCGTCACGGGTGGGAACGGGTCGCGGCGGGTCGGCGCTAGGCGCTGACCTCTTGTTCGGCGTAGTAGGCGCGCAGGATCTCCACGACCTCGGGCCGGCTGAATTCCGGCGGCACCGGCGCGCCTTCGGAGAGCGACTTGCGGAACTGCGTGCCGCTGACCTGCAGCCGGTCGGCGTCGTCGTGCGGGCAGGTGCGCGCCGAGGCCATGCCGCCGCACTTGCGGCACCAGAACGAGACGTCGATCTTCAGCGCCTTGGTCTGCAGCGCATCCTGCGGGATCTCGTCGAAGATGTGGTGCGCGTCGAACGGGCCGTAGTAGCTGCCCACGCCGGCGTGGTCGCGGCCGACGATCAGGTGCGAGCAGCCGTAGTTCTGGCGGAACAGCGCATGCAGCAGCGCTTCGCGCGGGCCGGCGTAGCGCATGTCCAGCGGGTAGCCGGCCTGGACGATGGTCGACGGCACGAAATAGTTCTCGGCCAGCGCCGCGATGGCCCGCGTGCGCACCTCGGCCGGGATGTCGCCGGGCTTCAGCGCGCCGAGCAGCGAGTGCACCAGCACGCCGTCGCAGACCTCGATCGCCACCTTGGCCAGGTATTCGTGCGAGCGGTGCATCGGATTGCGCGTCTGGAAGGCGGCGATGCGCGTCCAGCCGAGTTGCGTGAACAGTGCGCGCGTCTGCGCCGGCGTCATGAAGAGGGCGCCGTATTTTTCGGGGAACCCGCCCTGCGACAGCACCTTGATCGGGCCGGCCAGGTTGACCTCGGGCTGGTCCATCACCATGCGCACGCCCGGGTGCGCGGGGTCGGCGGTCTTGAACACCGAGGCGCACTCGTGCGCCTTGTTGATGGCGTATTTCTCGGTCACGAGCATGGTCGCCAACGGCGCCCCGTCGTCCGGGTCGACGAGCGCGATCTCCTGCCCGGTCTTGAACGTGGCGGCGGTGGCGCTGTCGGTCGAGAGCGTGATGGGAATCGGCCAGAACAGTCCGTCGGCCATTCTCATGCCGCCGCAGACGCCTTCCCAGTCGGCGTGCGACATGAATCCCTCGAGCGGCGTGAAGCCGCCGATGCCCATCATGATGATGTCGCCGCGTTCGCGCGAACTCACCCGCACCTGGGGCAGCGACTGCGCGCGCAACCGTTCGTGCTGCAACTCCGCGCCGGACAAGAGCAGCGGCCTCAACCCCATGCCGCCGTGCGGACTGACCAAGCTGCTCATCGGCGAGACCTTGTGTTGTGATCTGGGTGGACAGAACAGCGGCACGACCCTGGGCCATCCCGGTGGCCGTGGGGGCGTACCGTGCGCGCTATGCTTAGCCATTGGGCAAGAAGCCGGCACGGGCGTCTATTACCGAGATGGGGAAGGTGGCGAATAGCCCTTTTGGGCTATCAAGAAAACGGCTGCCGCTCCGCTGGCACGGCCGGCCGCTGTCTGCGCGGCGGTCTTGCCGCGGCGACTTCTCCCAAACCGGTATCCTTGGCGCTTTCCGGGGTCGCACCAGGTCGGTGCCCCGAGCCGACCGGTGCCCCGCCGCCGGCCCACTCTGATGCAGCAAGACGAGCCATTTCCGACATGAGCAGCCAGACGGTAGCCCCGGCGTCCAGCGGCCATGCGGCGGCCGGCATCCTTGGCGAGTTGGCTTCCGACCTGGCCGGCGAGAGCAATCTGCCGGAACTGCTGAAGCGCTTCCTGGTGCCGCTGCTGAAGATGTCGGGTGCCGATGCCGGGGCCGTGCGCGCCATCTCGGGGTCGGGCGATCGGTTGCACCTGATCAGCAGCATCGGGCTGCCCGAGGCGGTGGCGCAGGCCGAATCGAGCGTGCAGCTGCACTGCGGGGCCTGCGGCGTGGCGGCCTCGGCCGACGCGCCGACCTGGGCCCACGAGGCTTCGGCCTGCGCCCGGCTCGGCGCCGCCGGACCCGCGCCGGCCGACTTCCGGCGCATGGTGGCGGTACCGTTGCGCCACCGCGGCCGGTGCTGGGCGTCTACAACCTCTTCTACGAGCAGGGCCACGGACCGGGGCCGGAGGTGCTGGCGGTGCTGAAGGCCGTGGGCGAGTTGCTCGGTCTGGCGCTGAACAATGCGCGCCTGGAAACCGAAACGCTGCAGGCCCGCCTGGCGCAGGAACGCCAGCGCATGGCCGCCGAGGTGCACGACTCGCTGGCCCAGTCGCTGGCCTTCGTGAAGATGCGCATGCCCTTGCTCGAAGATGCCCTGCTGGGGCATGAAGAAGCCCGGGCCTTGAAATACTGCGGCGACGTGCGCAGTGCGGTGAGCCAGGCGCACGCCAGCCTGCGCGGCATCCTCACCCACTTCCGCTCGCCGATGGACCCGCAGGGGCTGGTGCATGCCCTGGAGGCGGCGGCCGGCCACTTCGGCGAGAGTTCGGGCGTCGAGCTGGAATTCGTGAACGAGCTGCCGGCCCTCAAGCTGGGGCCGGAAGCCGAAGCCCAGGTCTTCCACATCGTGCGGGAAGCGCTCAGCAACGTGGCGCGCCACGCCCGTGCCCGCCACGCCTGGCTGCACGTGGCTGCCGCGCCCGACGGGCGCATCGAGATCGTGATTGCCGACGACGGTGCCGGCCTGCCGACTGCGGCCCCGGGCGGGCCGGCAGGCGGTGGCTCCGCCACTATGGCCTGGAGATCATTCTCGAGCGCGCAGCGCCTCGGCGGCACGCTGGAGATCGGCCCGCGCGAAGGCGGTGGCACGCGGGTGCGTCTGGTCTTCCCGGCGCCCGGGACCCGGGTCGCCGCGGCCGCGCCGGCGTCGGCCGCATCGCCGCGACGCCAGCGGCCGCAACGGCGACCGGGGTTCATGATGGCCGCGCCGCGCTCGTTCTCGTCGACGACCACGCGCTGTGCCGCAACGGCCTGACCGACCTGCTCACGCACCGCGGCGGCATGGAGGTGCTGGCTGCGCTGTCCAACCCCGACGAAGTGATCACGGTGCTGCGCGACCCAGCGCCCCGACCTGGTGGTGCTGGACCTGCGCATGCCCAGCACCGACGGCCTGAGCCTGCTGCGCCGCGTGCGTGCCGAGGGCATCACGACGCCTGCGCTGATCCTGACCATGAGCGACTCCGAGGCCGACCTTTCGGCCGCGCTGCGCGCCGGCGTGCGCGGCTACCTGCTCAAGGACATGGAGCCGCAGGACGTGATCGCCGCCATCGGCAACGCCGCGCGCGGCGAACTCACGGTGGCGCCGGCGATGACGCTCAAGCTGGCACAGCTGCTGCAGTCGGGCAGCAAGGGCAGCGACCGCCGCGGCCTGCTGGCCACGCTCACCGAGCGCGAGCGCCAGATCCTGGAACACCTGGCGCGCGGCGAGAGCAACAAGACCATCGCCCGCGCGCTGGACATCAGCCACGACACCGTGAAGCTGCACGTGCGCCACATCCTGGCCAAGCTCAACCTGAGCTCGCGCGTGGAGGCGGCGGTGTTCGCGGTGGAAGCGCGCAGCGGCGGCGACACCTATGCGCCACCGCCGCGCGTGCTGCGATAACGGGGCCGCGCCGTGCTTTGCGCGCCGACCCGAACCGGCGGCCCGGGCGCCGCGGGTGCCAACCACTAGATCTGGTCGAAGGGGCTGGGCACGCCGCGGCCGCCACGGTTCAGCGCGTGGGTGTAGATCATGGTCGTGGACACATCGCTGTGGCCGAGCAGTTCCTGCACCGTGCGGATGTCGTAACCCGCCTGCAGCAGATGGGTGGCGAAGCTGTGGCGCAGGGTGTGCGGCGAGCACGGCTTCACGATGCCGGCGCGGCGAGCGGCGCCCGCCACCGCCTTCTGCACCGAGGTCTCGTTCAGATGGTGGCGCCGCACGACGCCGGAACGCGGATCGGCCGAGCGCACCGCGCTGGGGAAGACCCACTGCCAGCCCCAGGTGCGCGCGGCACCGGGGTATTTCAGCGACAGCGCGTCGGGCAGCCAGACACGGCCCAGGCCTTCCTGCAGGTCCTTGTCATGCAGTGCCCTGGCGCTGGACAGCTGCTGCTGCAGCGGCAGGATCAGGTTCTCGGGCAACACCGTGACCCGGTCCTTGCCGCCCTTGCCGTCGCGCACCACGATCTCGCGGCCTTCGAAGCCGATGTCCTTGACGCGCAGCCGCAAGCCCTCGAGCACCCGCATGCCGGTGCCGTAGAGCAGCGAACAGACCAGCCCCATGGTGCCGCTGAGCTGCTGCAGCAGCGCCCGCGCCTCCGATGGCGTCAGCACCACCGGCAGGCGGCGCTGGACCTTGGCGGCGATGACTTCGTCGAGCCAGGGCAGTTCGATCTGCAGGACCTCGCGGTACAGGAACAGCAGCGCCGACTTGGCCTGGTTCTGGGTGGACGGCGCCACACCGCGTTCCACCGCGAGGTGCGTCAGGAACGCGGCCACCTCGGCACCGTCCAGGTCCCGCGGGTGGCGCTTGCCGTGGAACAGGATGAACCGGCGCACCCAGTCGACGTAAGTGTCCTCGGTGCGGATCGAGTAGTGGCGCACCCTGACCGCGTGGCGCAGGCTGTCCAGCAACCTGGGCGGCGCGGGAGCGGGGGCAGCCCCCTGCGCGGTATTGACGTGCGAGGCCGATGTCGGCGACATTGGTGCGCCGGCAGCTCGACGAGAACGATCAGAAGGAAACGGGGGGCGGTGCCTGGCTCATGCCGGGAAATTTTGTCCGCCCATATCGGCCCTGCCATCGCCCGCCGGACGGGCCATCGGGGGCCCCTGAGAGAGGGAACCGGAAGGAGGGTGACGATGAAATCGAACCGATATGGGTTGCCCCCGCGCCGAGAACGCGCGCTGGCCATTTCTCGTTAGGCCGCACAAGTCCACCTTCCCCGCCTGCCATGAGAATAGACATCGACGACCTCTCTAGGCCAGCCGTTCATGCACTTTTGCAAGAACACCTGGAAAACATGTTTGAGCTGTCGCCGCCTGAAAACGTCTTCGCTCTGGACCTATCAAAACTGAAGACTCCAGATATAACCGTGTGGACCGCTTGGAACGAACACGAACTTCTTGGCTGCGGTGCATTGAAGGAGCTATCGACTACTCATGGAGAAATAAAGTCAATGCGCACGCCTGCGGCAACGAGACGACAGGGCGCAGGTCGAGCTATCCTTAAGCACATCATTTCAGTTGCGCGCAGCAGAAACTACAATATTCTCAGTTTAGAAACAGGTTCGCATCCCGCATTTGGCGCTGCGCATCATTTATACTGCGTAACGCAACATTGCCGTCTGGACCATTGGAACATTGCAGGGCGAGTGAGGAGAGAGGGGGCGGAGGGCGGGGGGTGAAGGGCGCCTAGGCGGCATGCTGTCGCGGATCACGCGGGTATTTATGCAACAAGCTGTCGGCGGGTGCGGCCTAACCCCTCGTTCAAGCGGAGCGCCAACGGCAGGCCACCAAGCCCGGCCTGGCGGTACGCGGTACATTTTCGCCAGCCCGGGCCTGGCGTCCTGCCGTCGTCGCCCGCTTAGCTCGAACGTTGATATGGCTTCTCTCTGTCAAGAGGCCGAACGCATCCCTCTGCGATTACAGATGTCAATGATCCCGTTGCCGGACGGGGAACGCGACGGAGCCTGAGGTTGCCACCCGTGAAGGATGTGCGACGGTTGTTCATGCTGATATGCGAGGGTTGGTTACCTCAAGACAGATTTACGTCGCGGGGCTGCCTTCGCTCTAGGGTCTGAGATCGCCCGACATGCGTTGCCGCACACCTGGCGCACCAATAACGTTGTCGAGGGTTCCCCAGTGGCCGCGGCTGCGCCGCGTTCCCCCTCCGGCATCTGAGTCAGTCTTGCGGGTCTGCGCACCTCCTGTCTTTTCCCCTTGGTCAGCGGTATTTGTCTTCGGTCTCTTCAGTCCGCTGCGCTGCGGACCGGCTCGGCCTTGATGCCCTGCCAGCCCGAGGTCTGGACCTCGCGCCCGATGGCCCAGACGAACCCCGTGAGCTCACGCGCCACCGCGACAACGGCCTTGTTCTTCATCACCCGGCGCGCCACCAGGCGCTTGAACTTGGCGTTCAGCCGCAGTTGCGCCTTCCAGGCGATGTCGGTGACCGCCTTGGGCAGTTGGTCGTGCCGCGCGGCGATGATCGGGCTCACGCGCGGGCTGTGCTGGTAGTGCCACGCCACCTCCACCAGCATGCGCCGCGCGGCACTGTTGCCGGCCTTGGTGATGCTGCCCTGACGCCGCTTCGGCCCCGAGGAGTGTTCGCCCGGCACCAGGCCGACGTAGGCCATCAGCTGCCGCGGGTTGCCAAAGCGCAGGAAGTCCTGCAGCTCCGCCACCAGCGTCATCGCCGCGACCAGCTGCACCCCGCGCATGGCTTGCAGCGCCTGCACCACCGGCGCCAGGCCCCACTCGGGCAGCGTGTCGCGCATGGCCTGCTCCAGCCGCGCGATGCGCGCCGTGGCCTCCGTGACCGCGTGCAGGTACTCCTGCAAGGCGATCTGCTGCGCCGCGTGCTCCAGCTTCAGCGTGGCCAGCCAGCGCAGGTGCGCGGCCGTCCAAGCGCTCTTGCCCGCGTAGCCGATGCCGTTGCGCAGCAGCAGTGCCTTGAGCCGGTGGCGCGCGTTGCGGCATTTGCGAACAGCATCCTCGCGGCTGCGCGCCAGGTCGCGCACCGCTTCGTCAGCCGCCCCGGGCACACGCACCGCAGTGAGGTCCCCCGACCTGGACAGCCGCGCCAGCATCATCGCGTCGCGCCGATCCGTCTTCACCCGATCCCCCGAGCGCTTGGGGATCGACGACGGCGCCACCACTTCGCAGTCGATGCCCTGCGCGCGCAGATGCCGCCAGATCACGAACCCGCAAGGGCCGGCCTCGTAAACCACGTGCAGCCGGTGCCCCTTGCTGATCAGCCTGCGAAGTGCCTTGTCCAGCCCGACGAGATCTCCGCCGAGGCTGACAACGTGTCGAACCTCGCCCTCCAGGCCGGCGTCGACCGTGGCGATGTCGATGATGTCCTTGTGAACGTCCAATTCGACGTACAGAGTGCTAGATTTCTCCATGGTCCGTCTCCTCGCAAATTCGCAACGACCTGACCGACCATCGGTCCGGTGCATTGGTGTAGCTCGGCACGCCCATGGCGTGCAACCTACGTCGTTGCAGGGGACGGGCCGCCAGAATTTGCGAAGCCATTCTGTCTAGACCCCACATGACAGAACTTTGTTGTCCACGTTGACAACGCACGCCTCTGTTGGCACACTGCCCAACATGAAGGCCACGGAGCTGTTCCGCAGACGCATACCGTACAGTGAGTCCTCCTTCGCTGAACTTGTACTGTGGCAGCTTCCCGCCCCGCTGCCTGGATCAGCGCACTCTTACAAGTACAGGCTCGCGTACGTCGTTCATGGCGTCTGCGTGCTCCGCTACGACAACGAGTCCGGTAAGGGCGATCACAGGCACTATCGCGAGAAGGAGACACGGTATGTGTTCGATACGGTCGAGAGGTTGCTCGCCGCCTTCCAACGAGACATCGAAAGGATCAACCGTGAAGACCGTGACTCTTGATGTTCGGCCGCCGGAGGAGTCTCTGGCGGACTTTGCCCAGGCTTGGAAGACTGGGAGGGTGCAGAAGTCTGATCGAATCTCGTTCGCCAGCCCCGAGCTTCTATGGAAGGTTCTTACGGCAAAGCGATGGGAACTCCTGAAAGCCATGTGTGGCGCTGGGCCCATCACTGTTCGCGACGCAGCTCGTCGAGTAGGGCGAGACGTCAAGGCCGTACATTCGGACCTAACAGCACTGGTCTCGGCTGGTGTACTTACTCGCACACAGTCCGGACAAGTGGAGTTTCCCTATGAGGCCGTCAAAGTCGAGTTTCTCTTGCAGGCGGCGTAGTTTGCAGGTGGGGTCTAACGATCAAGGATAGATCGCGCGTAGCCGCGATCTGAACCGTTTGTTGGACAAGCCCGGTGGTCGCGCTGAGGGTGTGGCGATCAGGCGGTGCGGAATTCGCCCCTGCAAATATGTCCTGCCGTGCAGGTCCGCTGCGGTGCCGCTGAAGGCTGAGGCGTGCGGCGATGTCGTGGGCCAGGGCGGGTTCGTCGCCTTACTGCGGCGCAGTGGCCCGACTTGCCTGCCCGCGCACCCATGCAGCAGCCGGCGCGTGGGTGGTGCGCCTCGAGGGTTGGAGTTCGATCCGCCCTGTAGCTTCAGGCTTGCGCGCCAATCGGACTTCCCTTGACCGGTAGTGGCTGGGCCTCTGCCCGCAGTTCTCCGCCTTCCATGATTGCAGTCCGCGCGACGGATGCTATCTTCACGCGTCAACGGCACGCAGCGCAAGACAGTTGCGAAGCTGCTCGCGGACCCGGCGAACGGGAACCTCGAGTGGTCGCGCATCGAATCGTTACTCCAGGCGGCGGGCTGCAAGGTCGTCGAAGGCGCTGGTTCTTCAGTCACCTTCGAGTTTGGCGGCAGGAAGATGACGTTGCATCGTCCACATCCCGGGAAAGAGGCGCTTCGCTACCGCGTGTTGGCCGTATGTGAGTTCATCGAACGAATGGGGATCGAGCCATGATCAACTCCATGTCCTACAAGGGCTACACCGCTAGTATGGTCTTCGATGCCGAAGACAAGGTTATCGTTGGGCGCGTTCAAGACATAGACGACATCATCTCGTTCCACGGTGAGTCGGTCTCGGAGTTCGAAGCGAACTTTCATGCCGCAATCGAAGACTACTTGGCCGCATCGAAGGAGCTCGGTTCAGCACCGGAGCGGCCGGCGAGCGGGAAGCTAATGCTTCGCATTGCGCCCGAAGTGCATGCAGCAGCACTGAAGGCAGCGGCAAGGAGCGGGACTAGCCTGAACAAGTGGGCCGAAGGCGCTCTGGGTAAGGCAGCACGAAAGGTGCCAACACGGCCTGCAGTGCGCGGCGATGCCTGACCCCCAACCTGCCGCGAACCGCAGGTCAGCTCGAACGTTGAATCAGTTCTTCTACATCGACCTTAGCGAGCTTGTTGTGTCTTCATGCGCTGGGACTGGCAAGCTGCTCGGCCCCTCATGACCCCGCCGGCCATCTCTTCGCTCGCGGTCCCGGTCTTCGTGCAAGGCCTGGCGCTGAGCCTCGGCCTCATCGTCGCCATCGGGGCGCAGAACGCGTTCGTGCTGCGCCAGGGCCTGCGCCGTGAGCACGTGGGCAGCGTGGTGCTGTTCTGCGCGGTGGCGGACGCCGTCCTCATGGCCGCGGGTGTCCTGGGCATGGCCCAGGCCCTGGGCCGCAGCCCGGGCCTGGCACGTGCCCTGGCTTTCGCTGGCGCCCTTTTCCTGGCGGCCTATGGCTGGCAGGCGCTGCGCCGCGCACGGCAGCCGCATCGGCTGAAGGCGGCCGCGGGCGGCGAAGGCCTGCGACGGGGCGCCGCGGTGGCGCAGGCCGCGGCCTTCACGCTGCTCAACCCCCATGTCTACCTGGACACGGTGCTGCTCGTGGGCAGCATCGGCGCCCAGCAGCCGGCGGCACTGCGCGGCTGGTTCATCGCCGGTGCCAGCAGCGCCAGCCTGTCGTGGTTTGCGCTGCTCGGTTTCGGGGCGCGTTGGCTGGCCCCCTGGTTCGAGCGGCCCCGGGCCTGGCAGGTGCTGGACGGCCTGATCGGCGTGACCATGTTCGTGCTGTCGGCGGGGCTGGTGCGGCACGCCCTCAGCGGACTCTGAGGGGCACTTCAGGGCGGCCCGCTCTCGTTGCGATCTACATGGGTCCGTTTTCCGGGATCGCCGTCGAAAGGCCGCCCGGCACCTGGGCCGGGCGTGCCGGTGTCTGCGGTGCGCCGCGGCCGGCGCTCAGGGGCAGGCGGCCCAGTCGCCCGGCACCTTGCCCACCAGCAGCAGGAAATTCTCGAACGGGCCCATGTTGCCCATGGCCTCCATCTTCGGGCCGGCGAAATTCAGGCGGCCGAACATCATGGCCTTCATGGGGCCGTACTCGCCGGTGCCCATCTCGCGCCAGCGCGGCGTGTCGGCCCACATCAGGTAGTCGGCGCCGCCGTCGAGCGCGGTGGAGCGCACCGCGCCGCCGTAGACGCATTGCGCCTTGCCGTCCTTCAGCGCGATCTGCATCTCGATGCGTGCGCTGCTCGCGCAGTCCGAGCGGTAGATCTGCATCAGCTTGAAGCCGCGGCCGGCGTCGTTCTTGATCCAGCCCGACTCGACCAGCTTGTCGGTCAGCGTGGCGTCGGCATTCCAGGCCGTGCACATGGCCTGGGCGAAAGGCGCCGACATCGCGGCTGGCTTGGCGCCCTGCGCCAGGGCCGGCGCGGCGCCGATGAACAGGCCCCACAGGGTGGCGGCGGCCAAGGCAATTGGGGTTCGGGTCATGGTTCAGCGGGTGAGGGTGGCCAGGTCGACGCTGGTGGGTGCATTGGTGGCCTGCTGGCCGAACCAGGCGAGTTCGTCGCGCAGCTTCACGACTTCGCCCACGATCGTCAGGCACGGCGACTGCAGCCCTTCGCGGGCCACGGCTTCGGCCAGCGTGGAGAGCGTGGCGGTGACCACGCGCTGCACGTCCAGCGTGCCCTGCGCCACCACGGCGGCCGGCCAGTCGGCGCTCAGGCCATGCTTCATGAGCTGGGTGCAGATATCGGCCAGGCCCGTCAAGCCCATGTAGATGACCACCGTCTGGCGCGGCCGCGCCAGCGCCGTCCAGTCCAGGTTGCAGCTGCCGTCCTTCAGGTGGCCGGTGACGAAGGTGCAGCTCTGCGCATGGTCGCGGTGCGTGAGCGGGATGCCGGCATAGCTGGCCACGCCGCAGGCCGCGGTGATGCCGGGCACCACCTGGAAGGGCACGCCCTCGGCGGCCAGGATCTGCAGTTCCTCGCCGCCGCGGCCGAAGACGAAGGGGTCGCCGCCCTTCAGCCGCACCACCTGGCGCCCGGCGCGCGCCAGCCGCACCAGCAGCGCGTTGATGTCCTCCTGCGCCATGCTGTGGTGGCTGCGCTCCTTGCCGACGTAGATGCGTTCGGCCTGCGCGCCGACCAGGGCCATCACGCCGGGGCCCACGAGGTGGTCGTACACCACCACGTCGGCCTGCGCCAGCAGCCGCGCGGCGCGCAGCGTCAGCAGATCCGGGTCGCCCGGGCCGGCGCCGACCAGGTGCACGGTGCCGCAGCTGGCGCGGCAGGCGGCCATCAGGGCGGGGATGTCGACGAAAGAATTCATGCCGGACTCCATCTTGGGGATCTCTGGTTCACGACCGGTTCAGCCACCGCTGTCAACGCGCGCCGATGGCGTCACTGCCGCTTCAGCCGCCTCTTCACCTGCCACCTTGATCTCGCGCGGCGGGATGAAGACGAAATCGTGGCGCCCCGGGGCCACTTCCACGTAGTCGAGCACGGTGCCGTCGAGCAGCGGCTTGCTGGGCGAACCCAGCAGCACGGTGAGGCCGCCGAATTCTGCCGGCTCGTCGTCTTCGCGTTGCTCGTCGAAGCCCATGCCGTATTCCAGCGAGCCTTCGGCCACCTGCCGTGCGGCCACGCGCAGCGCCATGCCGGCGGCGTTGCTGCGCTCGGCGGCGGCAAGGATTTCCTGGCTGGCGGCGGGGGTGACGGTGAAGTTCATGCGCGGATTCTCGAAACGGGCTCAAGCCGGCCTGCGGACGGCACCTTGGGTGGAAGACATCAGGCCGTCAAGGCCGGGGCGTCGACTGCGGGGACTGCGGGGACTGCCGCCGCGGCGCCTTTGGCGGCACGCCGGTTGCGCACGTGGGCCACGAAGCGCGGCGCCCATTGTGAGCCGGCTCCCGTGCGCAGGTGGGCGTAGGACGCCAGTACCTGGTGCACCAGCACGCCGTCGTGCCGGCCGTCGATGCCGTGGCCCCGCTCCACCTCGTAGGCGAAGGCGACGCCGGGGTCCAGGTTCTCCAGGCTCGAATGATGGAACTCGTGGCCGGGCACGGTGCCGCCGGCACCGCCGACGCCGCCCCAGGGCATGGCCGCCGTTTCCTGCAATTGCACGTAGCCGCGGCCCACCGGGCGCGCGTGCATCACCGTGTCGCCGGGGATCGCTCCCACCATGCGCGCCGTGCGGCCCTGCCAGGTGATGCTGCGCGAAAGGTACATGAGGCCGCCGCATTCGGCGTAGGTCGGCAGGCCGGCCACGATGGCTTCGCGCAGCGCGCCTCGCAGCGAGGTGTTGGCCTCCAGATCGGCCAGGCAGGCCTCGGGAAAGCCGCCGCCGATGAACAGGCCGTCCAGGGCCGGCAGCCGCGTGTCGTGCAGCGTATCGATGGGCACGAGCCGGGCCCCGGCGGCTTCCAGCGCGGCCAGGTCGTCGGGGTAATAGAAGCCGAAGGCGCGGTCGCGCGCGATGCCGATGCGCACGTCGGCGACCTGCGACAGCCGTGCGGGCGCAGCGGCGGGCGCCGGCCCCGGCAGCGGCCCGGCCGATGCCGCGAGTTCGCGCACCCGTGCCAAGTCGACCTGGGCGCCGACGATGGCGCCGATGGCCTGCACCCGGGCCTGCGCGTCGTCGACCTCGGCGCAGGGCATCAGGCCCAGGTGGCGTTCGGTCACCGCCAGCCGGGCGTCCTCGGCCACCGCACCGAGCACCGGCACGGGGGTGTAATGCTCGATCACCGCGCGCAGCTTGGATTCGTGCCGCGAGCCGCCGACGCGGTTGAGGACCACGCCGCCGATGCGGATGTCGCGCTCGAAGGCCTGGTAGCCCAGGATCAGCGGCGCCACGCCGCGCGTCATGCCGCGCGCGTCGATCACCAGCAGCACCGGCAGGGAGAGTTTGCGCGCGACGGCGGCGTTGCTGTTGCTGCCGTCCAGCGCCAGGCCGTCGTACAGGCCTTTGTTGCCCTCCACCAGCGCCAGGTCGGCGCCGGGCAGCGCCTGCACGAAGCAGCGCTGCAGCGCCGCGTCGTCCATCAGGTGCGGGTCGAGGTTGAAGCAGGGCCGGCCGGCGGCGGCTGTCAGCCACATCGGGTCGATATAGTCGGGGCCCTTCTTGTAGGGCTGGACGGTGGCGCCGTGGGCGGTGAGCGCGGCGCACAGGCCGAGCGAGACGGTGGTCTTGCCCGAGGATTTGTGCGCGGCCGAGACGAGCAGGCGGTTCATCGCGGGTCTTGCCGGGACGTCAAGGCTTCGCCGCGGCGAGGTCGTCCTGCGGCAGGAAGTCGAACACGCGCACGCCCATCACGGTGAGCAGGAAGGCCGCACCCAGCCCACCCACGCCGAGCAGGAATTCGGGCAGCGACGGTGCGTAGCGCTCCACCACGCCGTCGGCAAACGTGCTGCTGACCTCATGGCCGGGGAAGATTTCCAGCGGGAAGGCCTGGCCGCCGATGATGAAGACGAACAGCCAGGCGAAGGCGCCCAGGATGGCCAGCACCGCCGCCGCCAGCGTGGCGCGCTGGCCGATCAGCCGCGGGTGGAACAGCAGCAGCAACGGTACAACGGAGCCGACGATCACGTAGCCGCCCCAGAACAGCAGCGGATAGATGCCACCGCTGAGCAGGATGAAGGACACGAAGTCCTGCTGGCGCGCGAAATACAGGTTCGTGACGTGGTAGACGGCCACCAGGTACAGCGACGCGGCGATGAAGATGCCGAGCAGGCGCGCCACGCGGCGTTCGACCTCCGGCGGCAGCCGGCGCTCGTTCCAGGCGAACATGGCGGCCTGCACGACCAGGAACACCGCCAGCCCCCAGCCGAACGAGAGCACGATGAACAGCGGCGCCAGCAGCGCCGACTGGTAGGCCTGGCGTGCCACCAGGAAGCCGAAGATGGAGCCGGTGCCGGTGGTCAGCACGAAGCGCCACACCAGCGCGGCCAGGCCGGCGGGCTTGGAGAAGTCGTTGTAGCGGCGCTCGAACATCGTCCACAGGTAGACCACCACGATGCCGGCCATGCCCGAATACAGCAGCACGTTCCAGGCAAAGACCGACGTGAGGTTGTAATGCGTGGCGGCGACGATGATGCGTTCGGGCCGCCCCAGGTCGAGCATCAGCACCATCAGGCCGCCGGCCAGCATGGCCAGGCACAGCAGGCCTGACAGCGGCGCGCGCCGCTTGTACACCGGTTGGCCGAAGACCGAACCGATGGACGCCACGTTGAGCACGCCCGAGGCGGCCACGATCATGAAGATGGCGAAAACGTGCGGCAGGCCCCACACCACCTGGTTGGTCATGCCGGTGACGACGTGGCCGTGGATCTCCATGTAGTGCGCCGCGCCCAGGCCCACGGCCGTGACGAGGCCGCCGAGCACGGCGAGCAGCCAGAAATTGCGGGTGTCTTGCGTAGGCATGGCCGTTCAGATGCCGTGGTAGCGCACGCCGGTGCCCAGCTTCAGGTCGGCGCGCAGCTGCGTCGTCTGGATCTCGCGCACGCGGCGCGAGATCTCGCTGTCCGGGTCGTTCAGGTCGCCGAAGACGATGGCGCCGTGGCCGGCCTTGCTGCAGGCCTCGGCGCAGGCGGTGGTCTTTTCGCCCTTGTCGATGCGGTGCACGCACAGCGTGCAGCTCTCGACGCAGCCCTTGCCGCGCGGCACGTCGGGCTTCTGGTCGCTGAGTTCCTCGTGCACGAAGGAGCGCGCCTTGTAGGGGCAGGCCATCATGCAGTAGCGGCAGCCGATGCAGGTGTGGCGGTCGACCAGCACGATGCCGTCGGCGCGCTTGAACGAGGCGCCGGTGGGGCACACGTCCACGCAGGGCGGCTCGGCGCAGTGCTGGCACATCACCGGCACCGACGACGCGCGGCCGGTCTTGATCTCCTTGATCTCGACCTTGCGGATCCACTGCGACGAGGTGGGTGACGGTTTGGGGTCGAGGCCGTTCTCGGTATTGCAGGCGGTGACGCAGTCGGTGCAGCCGCTGGCGCACTTCGTGGTGTCGATCAGCATGCCCCAGCGCACCCTGGGGCTGGCGCCGGCGGTGGGCGTGGCCGCAGCAGGGGCGGCCTGAGCGATCTCGATCAGGCGGATGCCGGGCGCCAGCATGACGCCGGCCAGGCCGGCGGCGGCGACGCCGAGGAAGCCGCGGCGGCTCATTTCGATGCTCCTTGCGCCACGGCGGTGCCGGTCTTGCCGGTATGGCAGCCGAAGCAGTCGATCTTCACCGCCGCATAGCTGTGGCAGCTGACGCAGAAATTGGTCCCGGCCTGGTTCACGCTGCCGGTCTGGGTGCTGGCGTGGCACTCGATGCAGCCCTTGAGGCTGAATTTCGCGCCGCGGATGCCGCCGTGCACGGTGTCGTCGCGCTGGTGCTTGAGGAAGTCCATATGGCTGCGGCGCATGACCTCGGGCGGCGCCACGCATGAGGTGCCGGCGGTGGCCTTTTCCACCACCGGCCGCGGCGTGCGGCCGGCCGGATCGGCGGCCAGCACCGCACTCGCGGCCAGGGCCGCGAGCAAGCCGATCATTGCCGCGCTCGCACGCATGGTGCTATTCCCCGAGGCCCATCTGGATGTAGCCGGTGGGGCACACGTCCTTGCAGATGTGGCAGCCGATGCACTTGGTGTAGTCGGTGTCCACGTAGCGGCCGGTGGTCGACTTGCTCTTGGGCACCTTGAACACCGCGGTCTGCGGGCAGTAGACGACGCAGTTGTCGCACTCGAAGCACTGGCCGCAGCTCATGCAGCGCTTGGCCTCGGCCTGGGTCTGCGCCTCCAGCAGCGGCAGCAGCCGCTCCTCGAAGTTGCTCAGCGCCTCTTCGGCGGTGAGCGAGACCACCTTGCGCCGGTTGCGCGGCGTGTAATTGAAGTGGCCCAGGAACAGCTCGGTGTGCGGGATGACGTAGCGGTCGGAGCGGTTGTCGTAGTTGTGGATGGCGCCGGTGCTGCGGTCGGTGCCCCAGGTGGGCTGCTCGATCTGCGTCACCGGCAGGCCCTTCTCGACCAGCTTGCGCATGAGGTCGAAGCCGTGCACGTCGATCTTCGGCCGCTTGTCGAGCGCCTCGCCGTGCAGGAAGCGGTCGATGCCGTCGGCGGCGATCGCGCCCTGGCCGATGGCGGTGGTGAGCAGGTGTGGGCGCACCACGTCGCCGCCGACGAACATGCCGGTCTGGCCTTGCACCTGGTAGTTCTTGTCGGAAGCGATGGCTCCCTTGCCGTTGTTCAGCACTTCCAGGCCGGTGAAGTCCACCGCCTGGCCGATGGCCGAGACGATGAGGTCGGCTTCCAGGTCTTCCTCGGTGCCGGGGATCACCTTCACGTCGAGCCGACCGCCGATCATCTTCGCTTCGCAGCGCGCCACGCGCAGCGCGGTGGCGCGGCCGCTGGCGTCGCGCACCACCGCCACCGGCGCCATCGCGCCGCGGATGGCGATGCCTTCGCCCAAGGCGTGCTCGACCTCGTGCTTGCTGGCCTGCATCTTTTCGATGTCGAAGATGGAGGTCAGCGTGACCTCGGCGCCCTGGCGGCGCGACAGCGAGGCGACGTCGTGCGCGGCGTAGCCGGCGATGGCGTTCTCGGGCCGGTCGCTTTCGTGGATCTGGTCGATGTGGCCCAGCCGGCGCGCCACGGTGGCGACGTCGATCGAGGTGTCGCCGCCGCCGACCACCACCACGCGCTTGCCCACGTGTTGCAGGCGGCCGTCGTTGAAGGCTTTCAGGAAGGCGGTGGCGGTGACGACGTTGGGCGCGTCGCTGCCTTCCACCGGCAGCGGGCGGCCGCTCTGCGCACCCAGGCCCAGGAAGACGGCGTCGAAATCGGTCTTGATCTGGTCGAGCGTGATGTCGGTGCCGACGCGGCACTTCATGCGCGCCTGCACGCCGAGGTCGAGGATGCGCTGGATCTCGGCGTCGAGCACCGCGCGCGGCGTGCGGAAACCCGGGATGCCGTAGCGCATCATGCCGCCGAGCTCTTCGCGCTCGTCGAAGATGGTCACCGAGTGGCCCTTCAGCGCCAGCTGGTAGGCCACCGACAGGCCGGCCGGCCCGCCGCCGATGACGGCCACGGTCTTGCCGGTCAGCTCCTTGGGCTTGTGGAAGGCCAGCTTCTTTTCGATCGCCCACTCACCCAGGAAATGCTCGACGGAGTTGATGCCGACGAAATCTTCCACCTGGTTGCGGTTGCAGCCCGATTCGCAGGGCGCCGGGCAGACGCGGCCCATCACGCTGGGCAGCGGGTTGGCCTCGGTGAGGCGGCGCCACGCATATTCCTGCCACGGCATGCCGGCGGGCGGCTTCTCCACGCCGCGCACGATATTCAGGTAGCCGCGGATGTCCTCGCCCGAAGGGCAACTGCCCTGGCAGGGCGGCGTGCTCTGGATATAGGTGGGGCACTTGTGCGAATGGTCGGCGTCGAAGATCTCCTGCTGCCAGGCCAGCGGCTTGGTATCGCCGTCCTTGTAGCGGCGAAAGGTCAGCGGCTTGGCCGGGGCTTGGTCGAGTTGGGCGGACATGCTTCAGTCTCCTGCGAAAGGGGTTTGGCGGCAGCCGGTCACTTGTTGGCCAGGCGCACGATGCCCAGCGCCTTGAGCACGTATTTCTCGTAGACGGGCTCGGAGTTGCCGGTCTTCATCTTGCGCATGAAGTACTTCTCGAAGCCGATCTTGGCCAGGTGGACCCACTTGCCCTTCTTGAACCAGTTCACGTTGCGCGGCGGGATCTGCGGCAGCGCGACGAAGGCGGCGCCGGTGTCGCCCATGTCGGCCAGGCAGATGGCGTTCCAGGTGGCCTGGGTATCGGGCTTCTCGCCCTTCAGCTCGGCGTCGATGTTGTGCACGATGGCGCTGACCATGGTCTCGATCATGTAGCCGGTCTTCGGCGCGCCGGTGGGCACGGGGGTCGTTTCCACCGGCGGAATGGCCACGCAGACCCCGGCCGAGAAGATATTCCTGTAGGCCTTGCTGCGCTGGTATTCGTCGATGATCACGAAGCCGCGCGGGTTGCACAGCTTGGGCACCGCGGCCACGGCATCCACGCCCTTGAAGGCGGGCAGCATCATGGCCATCTTGAACGGCACCTCGTGTTCCTTCAGCTCCTTGCCCTGGTCGTCGAGCTGGGTCGCGAACAGCTTGCCTTCTTCCACCTTGGTGGTCTTGGCGTTGGTGATCCACTTGATATCGTGGCCGCGCATCTCGGATTCGAGCATGCTCTTGCTGTCGCCCACGCCGCCCAGGCCGAGATGCCCGATATACGGTTCGCTGGTGACGAAGGTGATGGGCACCTTGTTGCGCAGCTTGCGCTTGCGCAGGTCGGCGTCGAGGATGAAGGCGAATTCGTAGGCCGGGCCGAAGCAGCTGGCCATGGGCATGGCGCCGATGACCACCGGGCCGGGGTTCTTGACGAAATCCTGGTACTCGGCCCAGAAGGTCTCGGCGTGGTTCACCGTGCACACCGAATGGGTGTGACCGCCGTGCGGTCCGGCGCCGGGCACCTCGTCGAAACTGAGCTTGGGGCCGGTGGTGATGACGAGGTAGTCGTAGGCGAGTGTCTCTTCGCCCGCCTGGCCGCCGTCGAGCACGAGCTTGCTGCCTTCGGCGTCGATCTGCGTCACGGCCTTGGGCACGAACCCGATGCCCTTGCGCGCGAGCAGCGGTCCCACTTTCAGGATGACTTCCTCGCGCTTGCGCCAGCCCACGGCGACCCACGGGTTGGAGGGCACGAACTGGAAATAGTCCACCGCGCTGACGACGGTGACCTGATGCTCCTTGGCCAGCGCGGCGCGCATCTCGTACGCGGCGGGCATGCCGCCGAGGCCGGCGCCCATGATGACGATGTGAGCCATGCTGCGTGTCCTTTCGGGTTTACTCGGGCTCGCCGAGCCGGATGGCCTTGCTCACCAGTTGGTGCACGCCGCCGACCATGCCCATGTCGAAGCCGTAGTAGGGCAGCACCTTGGAGAACTGCGCCTTGCAGATGGCGCAGATGGTGGCCATGAAGTTGACGCCATGACCGTCGACGACATTCTTCAGCGCCTCCATGCGAGGCAGCGCACCCTTGACGCGGATCTCCATCAGGTCGTCGGTGAGCAGGCCGCCACCGCCGCCGCAGCAGAAGGTGGCTTCATGGATGGTGCCCGGCGCCATGTCGTGGAAGTGGTTCGCCACCGACTTGATGATTTCGCGCGGAATGACGAACTGGCCGCCCGGCATGTCGCCCATGCGCGAGGCGCGCGCGACGTTGCACGAATCGTGGAAGGTGATGATGCGGTCGTCGTTCTTTTCCTTGTCGAACTTGATCGCGCCGCGCTGGATCAGGTCGTGCGTGAATTCGCAGATGTGCATCGGCTGCTTGTACCGGCCGTCGAGCTGGCTCTGCAGCTGGATGGCGAACGGGTCCTTGCCGCCGGCGCCGATGCCCACCAGCGTATTCCAGAAGCTGTAGGCCACGCGCCAGGCGTGACCGCACTCGCCGACGACGATGCGCTTGACGCCGAGCTCCAGCGCCGCCTCGCGTATGCGCAGCGCGATCTTGCGCAACTGCTCGTAGTTGCCGATGAACATGCCGAAATTGCCGGCCTCGCTGGCCTTGCTCGACAGCGTCCAGCCGATGCCGGCGGCGTGGAAGACCTTGGCGTAGCCGATCAGGCTCTCGACGTGCGGTTCGCTGAAGAAGTCGGCCGACGGCGTGACCAGCAGCACCTCGGCACCGGCCACGTCGAGCGGGAAACGCACGTCGACACCGGTCTCTTCCTTGGTGTCCTCCTCCAGGCCGAGCAGCGTGTCCTCCAGCGCCGGCCCCGGGATGCCCAGGTTGTTGCCGATGCGGTGCACCTTGCCGATGATCTCGTTGGCGTATTTCTGGCCCAGGCCCACCGAGTCCATGATCTCGCGCGCGGCCATCGTCACCTCGGCGGTGTCGATGCCGTAGGGGCAGAAGACGCTGCAGCGGCGGCACTCGGAACACTGGTTGTAGTAGCTCCACCACTGGTCGAGCACGTCCTTGCTCATGTCGACCGCGCCCACCAGCTTGGGGAAATGCTTGCCGGCGAAGGTGAAATAGCGGCGGTAGACGGCGCGCATCAGGTCCTGGCGCGCCACCGGCATATTCTTCGGGTCGCCGGTGCCCAGGAAGTAGTGGCACTTGTCGCTGCAGGCGCCGCAGTGCACGCAGGCGTCCATGTAGACGCGCAGGCTGCGGTATTTGCCGAGCAGCTCGCCCATCTTGGCCACCGCGCGCTGCTCCCAGCCTTCGGCCAGCTCGCCGGGAAAGCCGACCGCGGTCTGGATGGCCGCCGAGGCCACAAAGGGCTTCAGGTGCGAGGTGGCACCCGCGGCCACCAGCGGGATCACTGGGTAGGGCTTGAGCTTGGGCGTCTCGAAGGCAGCGGTGGCCACGGCTTGCGTCCTCGGTGGGCTACTTGTCGAGCGCGGCGGCCCAGGGCGCCAGGTGGCGCGCCTCGCGCGGCGTGTCGGCCTGGTTGCGCGTGGGACTGAAGAACAGGCCCGGGGCGTGCAGCAGCTTGCTGATGGGGAAGACGATCATCAGCAGCGCCACCAGCGCCAGATGCAGCAGCAGCAGCGGGTCGGTGGGCAGCGGCTGGATGTCCAGGCGCATCAAGCCCAGCATGAAGGTCTTCACCGCCACGATGTCGGTGGGCTTGACGAAGCGCATGCTCAGGCCGCTGAGGCCGATGGCGATGAGTAGAGCCAGGTGCAGGTGATCTGAAGGCGTGGAGATATAGCGCACGCGGTCGACCAGGAAACGCCGGGCCCACAAGCCGCCCAGACCGGCGACCATGGCGAATCCGGCATAGGTGCCGTAGGGCTGGATGAAGACGATCACGTCCCATACCGGCTGCTGGAAATAGCGCACATGGCGCAGCAGCACCAGCAGCAGCGCGGCATGAAACATCCAGCCGAAGAGCCAGGTCCACTTGTTGCCCTTGAACAGGCTCTCGAAGAACACCACCTCGCGCGTCAGCCGCAGCGCCACGCCGCCGGTGGTGGTGGGCGCCGGCGTGGTGGGGATCAGCAGCGGTGCCGGGGTGCCCGCGTAGCTGCGGATCTTCAGTGCCACACCCACGACCAGGATCGCGGTGGCGGCATAGAAGAGCGCGGCGTAGGCGATCGAGAGCACGGTCATGGGGTTGGGGCCGGAAAGGCAGCGGCCGCGCGTGCCGTCGACACGCGCAAGCCAGGCATGGCGGAAGGCCTAGACGCAGCCGGTCGGCTTGGGCAGTCCCGCGATCTTGCAGGCCTGCTTGGCCGGGCCGTAGGGGAACAGTTCGTACAGGTACTTGCTGTTGCCCTTCTCGGGGCCGAGCTGCTTGCCGATGGCCTTGGTGAGCACGCGCACCGCGGGGGCGATCTGGTACTCGTTGTAGTAGTCGCGCAGGAAGTTCACCACTTCCCAGTGTGCCGGCGTCATCTCCACGTTTTCGCCCGCAGCCAGGACCTTGCCGATGTCCTCGTTCCAGTCGGCCAGGTTGACCAGATAACCTTCTTCGTCGGTCTCGTAGTTGGTGCCGTTGACTTCGATGCCCATGACGCTTGTCTCCTTGGGAAATGAGGGGCTGGCCGTTACAGCCAGGATTGGTTGTTGGGGTGTTCGGCGACGAGGTCGACGAAGCCGGCGTAGTCGACGGCGGTGACGCCGTCGACCAGCTTGCCGGCCATGCCACGCGCTTCCACGTCGGGCTGCAGGGCGTAGACCTTGAGCGTCTTCATGGCGTCGGCGATGCCCGAGCCCGCGGCGCCAGCCACCGTGGCGGCGTAGACGGCGTCCTCGATCAGCAGCAGGGCCGACCCGGCCTTGGCCAGGCGCAGGCAGCTTTGCAGCGACGAGGTCTCGGCGTGCGATTTGTTGACGATGTGCAGCATGGCTTGGTTCTCGTCAGAAGGACAGGACCACGTCCTGCTCGGCCATCAGGTCGGCCATCTGGGCGCTGGACAGCACCTCCACGTCGACCAGCAGGTCGGCCTCGGTGAGGCCGCGTGCTTGCATCGACTCGCGCTCGACATACAGCTTCTCGACGTCGTAGCCGTCGAGCGCGCGGTAGGTCGGGGCGTGGTTCTTGATGCCGATGCCCTTGGGGTTCTGGCCCTTCACGAGCTCGTAGACGCCGTCGTCGACGAAGACCAGGCTCACGTCCTGGTCGAAGGTGGCGGTGATGAGCACCACCTCCAGGCTTTCCAGCGCGTAGATCGTGCCGAAGGGCGCCTTGCGGTTGACGAACATGAACTTCTTTGCACTCATGTCAGTCTCCGAAGGTCACGAAGCGGTCGGACTTGATGCCGCTGTCGACCAGCTGACCCAGGCCCGAGATGCGAAAGCCCGGCGCCAGCACCTCGTCCTTGATGCCGCGGCGCAGGGCAGCGGCGACGCACACCACCAGGTCCACGTCGTGCTTTTCCTTCAGCGCCGACCAGCGGTTGACGATGTGGCGGTCGTCCTGCGGCGGCTCGGTGAGCCTGGTGGCGTTGTAGACGCCGTCGTGATAGAAGAAGACGCGCTGCACCTCATGCCCCTTGGCAATGGCGGCCACGGCGAACTGATATGCCGTGTCGCTGGCCTGGTGCGTGTACGGGCCTTCGCTGACGAGCAGACCGAACTTCATGTCAGAACCGGATGTGGGTGGAGGCGTTCAGATTGGCCCGCGAGCCGCGCCAGTCGTCGATGAGATATTTGGTGAACGGCAGGTCGCACTTCTCGAAGAAGCGCGGCCAGCCGATGCGTTCGACCCAGTCCGAGAGCCGCTCCCACGAGCGCGCGTCTTCCTTGTAGGTGTAGAGGATCTTCTTCACCATGGCCGACACTTCCGGCCAGCGCGGCGGGTTGTTCGGCAATCCGCTGGCCACCATCTTCATGAAGGTGGGCTTGCCGCGGGCGTTCGAATTCTTGCCGCCGACCCAGATCGCCAGCTTGGAATGTTCCGGGTCGTTGATCTGCATCGGCGGGCACGGGGGGTAGCAGGCGCCGCAGCAGATGCACTTCTTCTCGTCCACTTCCAGCGACGGCTTGCCGTTGACCAGCGCCGGCCGGATGGCCGCCACCGGGCAGCGCGCCACCACCGCCGGCCGCTCGCAGACGTTGGCCACCAGGTCGTGGTTGATCTTCGGCGGCTTGGTGTGCTGGATGATGATGGCGATGTCGGCCTGGCCGCCGCAGTTGATCTCGCAGCAGCTGGTGGACATGTGCACGCGGTTGGGCATCTCCTCCTTGATGAACTCCTCGTGCAGGTCGTCCATCAGCGCCTTCACCGCGCCGGAAGCGTCGGTGCCCGGGATGTCGCAGTGCAGCCAGCCCTGGGTGTGCGAGATCATCGACACCGAATTGCCGGTGCCACCGACCGGGAAGCCGTTCTCGGCGAGAGCGTTGATCAGCGGCGCGACCTTGTTCGGGTCCGACACCATGAATTCGATATTGCTGCGGATGGTGAACCGCACATGCCCTTCGGCATAGGTGTCGGCGATGTCGCACAGCTTGCGGATCGTGTAGACGTCCATCTGGCGCTGCGTGCCGGCACGCACGCTCCAGACCTCGTCGCCGCTGTGCGAGACATGGTGCAGCACGCCGGGCCGCGGCCGGTCGTGCCATTTCCAGTTGCCGTAGTTCTTCAGCAGCGTCGGGTGCAGGTAGGGCTTGTTGTCAGGGACGCCGCTCTCGATGGGGGTGCGCATCGCCATGGTCTTGTCTCCCGGGTTCAGGCCGCGGCCTTTTTCGCGTTGATCTTGGCCACTTCCTCGTCCCAGCCGCCGGTGTTGACGTAGGGATTGGTGCGCGGCGTGGACACCATGTTGGCGTCGATCTCGACACCGATGCCCTCCAGGAAGTTGACGAGGCCGATGCGCTCGATCATCTCGCCGGTGCGCTCGTGCTCGAGCGCGTTCTCGGCGAAGAAGTCGATCACCTTCTGGCCCAGGTCGACCAGCGCCTCGTAGTCCTCGTCGGTCTTCAGCGGCATGAAGGGCACGACCACGGTGCCCATCAGGTCGCCGATCTTCAGCGTGCGCTTGCCGCCGACCAGGATGGTGGCGCCGGTGTCGGTGCCGTGCGCCAGCGCACCGGTCATGACGTTGATGCAGTGCATGCAGCGCACGCAGTTGCTGTTGTCGATCTCCAGCGCGTGGGTGTCGCTGACCTTCACGCTGGAGATGCTGGGGCCGGTGTCGACGTCCTTGACCTCCTTGAGCATGATGGTCTTGGTCGGGCAACGCGAGATGACGTCGTTGACCAGTTCGTTCATGCCGTGCTTGGCGAACCACTTGCGCGCCAGCTCCTCGTCGGTGCGCATGTTGTCGCGCCAGGTGCCGATGACGGCCATGTCCGAGCGCTGGATCGAGTTCATGCAGTCGTTGGCGCAGCCGCTGAACTTGAACTTGAACTTGTAGGGCAGGGCGGGGCGGTGGATGTCGTCGAGGAAGGTGTTGATGACCTGGCGGTGCGCGCGCGCCTCGTCGTAGCAGCTCTGCTCGCAGCGCGCGGCGCCGACGCAGCTCATGCTGGTGCGCACCGCGGGGCCGGCGCCGCCGAGGTCGAAGCCCAGCTCGTTGAGCGCGTCGAAGGCGTCCTGCACCTTGTCGGTCTTCGCGCCCTGGAACATGATGTCGCCGCTCTGGCCGTGGAAGGCGATCAGGCCGGAGCCGTGCTCCTCCCAGATGTCGCACATCTTGCGCAGCACGTCGGTGTTGTAGTGCATGCCGGCCGGCGGCTGGATGCGCAGCGTGTGGAACTCGGCGGCGTCGGGGAAGACCGGGGTGCCGTCGTCGTTCTTCAGTTCGGTGAAGCGCGGGATGACGCCGCCACCGTAGCCGAAGACGCCGACGGTGCCGCCCTTCCAGTAGCCCTTCTTGGTGCGGTAGGACGTTTCCAGCTGACCCATCAGGTCGACCATGTAGTCCTTGTCCTTCGCCAGGCGCTTCAGGCCTGTCACGAAGCTGGGCCAGGGGCCGGACTCGAGCTGGTCGAGCATCGGCGTGTCATGCGGTTTCTTGGCCATGCGGGGTGTCTCCGTCGGTCTGGGTTGTCGGGGTCGAAAAGGCCCCGGCACGAACGTGCGGTCAGGGTGAACAGGCTGAATCGTCGCCGTGCCGGACGCGGCCGGCTATCACTCTCGTTGAGTAGCCGAAGATAGACCGTTACGGGTGGACTGCCACTACCCGGATGGGTTATCCAGCGCTCACCCGTACCGGGTATGGACGGCACGGGCGTGCGGCGCGCTCAATGCCCGCTTTCGCACGCCCGATTCGATGACCCGCGTGACCCCTCTGGCCAAGCTGCGCGCGCCCCTCGGTGCGCAGGAGATCGAATTGCAGCAGATCGACTTCGACGGCGGCGGCATGAGCCTGCTGCGAACGCGCATCCGCGAGGGCAGCCGTTTCACCATCTTCGATATCGACCCGATGACCGCCCGGGCTTGGGGCGAGGCGCTGCTGCAGTGGGCGCAGGCCCAGCCGCGGGAGTGAGCACCAACGTGAACGACGAACCGCTGGCCCGCGCCATCGACATCGCCTTCGCGGTGGAGGGCGATGCCTTGCCGCGCGAACACCGGCGCGAACTGGCGGCGGCGATCGGCCTCGCCCTGCCCTGGTGGGCGGCACAGGAAGGTGCGGGCATGCATCGGCTCAACGTGGCCGCCGGCGGCGGGCCGCAGGCGCTGCTGTCCCACCGCACGCGGCTGACGCTGCGCGTGCCGCGCGAACGGGCCACCGACGCTGCGGCACTGCAGGGCGCGGCGCTGCCTGTCGGGCCCGCCACGCTGCGCGTGGGCGCGCCGCAGCCGCGCGAACTGCGGCCCTTCAGCACCTTGTACGCCCACTTCGTGGCGGCCGACGGCGGCGACGAACTGGCCTTCCTCGACGCCGTGGCGGTCGAGCTGTCGGCGCTGGGCGTGGCCTGCCGGTCGATCTGCGGCCGCCGCCAGGTGGTCGAGGGCGGCGCGCTGCAGGGTTACAGCCTCATGCTCGACGGGCTGAACGCCGCCGGCGCGCTGCGCGTGCTGGAAGCCGGCATCGGCCGCCACCGCCGCTGGGGCTGCGGCATCTTCGTGCCGCACAAGTCCGCCGTGGCCGTCGGCAGCTGACGCTTCAACATTCACCACCCCCCCCACCTGAGGAGACTGCAACGATGGGTCATGTCGTCAACGGCACCGAGCTCGAAACCGATGAACAGGGTTATCTGCTGGAGCCCGACTACAGCGACGATGCGGTGCAAGTGATCGCCGCCGCCGAGGGCATCACGCTCACCGACGACCACTGGAAGGTGGTGAACTACCTGCGCGACCAGTACCGCGAGCACGGCCACACGCCGAACTTCCGCAACATGCTCAAGGGCATGGCGGAGGTCATTCCCGGCTGCGACAGCAAGGCCTTGTACGACCTGTTCCCGCTCGGCCCGGCCAAGCAGGGGGCCAAGGTGGCCGGCCTGCCGCAGCCCCTGGGCAAGGGCGGATACTGAGCCTGCAGCAACGCACAGAGACGGATCGGTCGCCGTGAGCACCACGCCCCACACCCCCGCGATGCGGATCAAGAGCCACTGGTTCAAGCCAGGGGCGGACAAGGGGCCGGCGGACCACGCAAGCGCCATGGCCTTCATCGTCTGGCGCGTGGCGCAGAGCATGCTCAAGCGCATGCGCGGCGCGCAGTTCGACATCGACGCCGGCCAGCCCTATTTCGCCTTCATGCGCGAGGTGCTGGTGTTCCTGGTGGCCGTCACCGACCGCATCGCCCACGCGCGGCTCGAGCCCGAGGCGCGGGTCGAGTTCACGGTGGCGCTGGTGCGCCACCTGGCGCGCATCCTGCAGGAAAACGAGGACGACCTGCTGGGGCCTGCGCCGGCCGGCGCACCCAGCCATGCCGACACCTTCATCGACATGGTCAACGAGATCACAACGCACTATGCCGAGTTCGGCGCCGACCCCAAGGCACCCGACGACGGCGGCGGCTTCCACCCCGACTTCGCCTTCGTGCGCTACCTGGGCAGCCGCCTGGAGCCCACGCTGCCCGAGAAGGACCGGCGCTGGGTCATCGACCAGGTGATGGCGGCCGAGGCGCCGGAAGCGGTGGGCATCGTGCAGCGTTCGATGCGCGACCTGTTCGACCCCACGCCGCGGCGCGCGCGGCGCGCCACCATGAGCGGGGAGTGAGCCACATGGATACGGTTCTGATCCCACCCCGGGTGACCGACCACTCAAGCCCGTTCGACCTGGACGACGACGCCAGCTACCAGCGCTGGCGCGCCTGGAAACTGGCGCAACGTCCGGCCCGCGCCGAAGACCTGGTGGTGGACGTGGCCGACCCGCGAGACCTCACCGCCGCCGAGCACGCGGCGCTGGTCGACCGCATCCAGCGCGCCAACATGGCGCTGTACCGGTCGCCGGTGACGGCCGAGGACAAGGATCTGCCGCGCGCGCTGGGCGCGCAACTCGGCCTGCTGCGGCTCGACGCCAACTGGCTGGCCGACGAGGACGGCATCTCGAGCATCGCGGTGTCGGACCGCAGCGACGACCGCGGCGGCTTCATTCCCTATACCGACCGCGCCATCCGCTGGCACACCGACGGCTACTACCACCCCGAGGGCCGGCGCATCCGCGGCATGATCCTGCACTGCGTGCGCCCGGCGGCCCGCGGCGGCGTCAACGGCCTGCTCGACCACGAACTGGCCTATATCGCCTTGCGCGATGCCGCACCCGCCCATGTGCGCGCGCTGATGCAAGCCGATGCGATGACGATTCCCGCCCGCGCCGACGACGACGGTGTGGCGCGAGCGGCGCAGTCGGGCCCGGTGTTCGCGGTGGATGCCGATGGCAGCCTGCACATGCGCTACACGGCGCGCACGCGCAGCATCGAATGGAAGGCCGACGCCGCCACGCGCGCCGCAGTGGCGGCGCTGGAGGCGCTGCTGGCCGGGTCGCCCTGGATCCTGCGCACCCGGCTGGAACCGGGCATGGGCCTGGTCGGCCACAACGTGCTGCACGATCGCAGCGGCTTCGAGGACGACCCGGCGCGGCCGCGCCTGCTGTATCGCGCGCGTTTTCTGGATCGTGTGGCACTGCCCGCGGCGCCGCCATGGCGCTGAACGGGAACGCCCCATGGCGATGAAGGGGAACTGCGCGTGGCGCTGAATGGGAACTGCACATGGCGCAGTGGGTAACCGTCTGGCGCGCCGCACAACTGGTCGGCGTGCCGCGCGGCGTGCTGCAGCAGCGCGTGCGCTCGGGCGAGATCGAACTCGCCGACGGACTGGTCTCCACCGAGGCGCTGATCAAGCTCTACCCGCAGACGCAGCTGGAGTCTTCCGGCATGTTCGAACGCGTGGTGCAGATCCGCGACGAAGCCTTCGGCCGCCGCGTGCGCGAGCGGCTGCTGCCCAGCCAGGAGGTGCTGGCGCAGCGCCTGTTCCGCCAGAGCCAGGAACTGGCCGACGTGCAGCGCCACCTGCAGCGCTACCACGCGCTGGTGGTGGCCCTGCGCGAGCAACTGCGCCACCTGAATGCCGAAGCGGGCGGCCATGAGCCCCGGCTGCTCGCACTGCAACGCCAGCTGAACGACGGGCTGGCGCGGGCGCTGGCCACTGAACCGGTCGATGTGCTGGACGTGATGGACGACATGCTCAAGGTGGTTTCGGCGCAGGTCACGCTGCGCCCGAGCGGACACCAGTTTTCGGTGGAAGGCCGCGAAACGCTGCTTCAGGCCGGCATGCGCGCCGGCCTGAAGCTCAATTACGGCTGCGGCAACGGCACTTGCGGCATGTGCAAGGTACGCGTCACCGCCGGCGACGTGGCGCGCACCATGGCCACCGACTATCCGCTCTCCGAAAACGAGAAGTCGCAGGGCTACGTGCTGGCCTGCGCGCACACCGCGGCCAGCAGCGAGTTGACGCTGGAGACGCTGGAAGCCACGGGCCCGGGCGATATTCCGCAGCAGCAGATCGTGACCACCGTGCGTGCGATTCGAGCGCTGGCGCCCGACACGCTGCTGCTGCACCTGCAGACACCGCGCAGCCACCGCCTGCGTTTCCTGGCCGGGCAGTGGGTCACGCTCGGGCTGGCCGAGGGCGAGGACGTGCACGCCCAGCACTCGATCGCCAGCTGCCCCTGCGACGACCGCAACCTGCAGTTCTTCATTCCGCGCAGCGCCGGCGACCCGCTGGCAACCCGGCTGTTCAGCGGCCAGATCAAGCCCGGCGACGCCGTCACCGTGTGGGGGCCGGGCGGCGATTTCGTGCTCATCGAAGACCCGCACCCGCTGGTGTTCGCCGCCTGCGACACCGGCTTCGCGCCGGTGAAGAGCCTGATCGAACACGCCTTGTCGCTGGACGCCGCGCCGTCGATCAGCCTGTTCTGGCTGGCCACCCGCCCCGACGGGCACTTCATGGCCAACCAGTGCCGCGCCTGGTCCGAAGCGCTGGACCCGTTCGAATACACGCTGTCGACGCACGACGACGCGGCCACCGGTGCCAGCCAGATGGCGGCGGCGATCCGCGCCGACCTGTTCGATATCGACTGCGCGTTCTATATCGCCGGCCCGGCGGCCTTCGTGCAGACGCTGCGCGCCGAACTCACGGCCGCCGGCGTGCCGGCGTCGCAGCTGCACCTGGAGGTGATCGAGTGAGTGGTTCCTGCCAGGGCGCGGCCACGCTGCCCGCGGCCGCCCCGGGGCCCGCCGACGGGCCCGACGCCGGTGCCTGCAGCGGCGCCGAATCCTTCGCGCTGCGCGTGCTCGGCGACGACATGGCGCCCGAATTCAACGAGGGCGAGATCATCATCATCGAACCCGACGGCGCGCTGAAGGACGGCTCCTACGTGCTGGCGCAAGTGGCCGGCGAGTGGATCTTCCGCCAGTTGCGCCGCGGCGGTGACGGCTGGGCGCTGCACGCGCTGAACCCGGCGCGCGGCGACCTGCCCGTGCTGCCGTTGCCCGACTTGGCGGCGGTGCGCGGTGTCATCATCCAGAAGGCGGTGCCGGGACGGCGCCGCCTGAGCAAGTTCTACGTCTGAGAGTCCTTGACCCCCGCCATGCCCTACTACGTCTTTGCCGTTCAACCGCTGGGGCTGCTGCAGAAGCTGGCCGAATTCGACGCCTTCAAGGATGCCTCCGCGCACGCCAAGGCGCTGCGCGCGGCGCAGCCACCCGGCGCGGTGGTACGCGTGAAGGTCATGTTCGCCGACAACCAGCTCGCCGCCGAAGACCAGCTGAGCCAGGTGCGCGAAGCCGGACCCACGGGGGACGAGTAGCGCCGGCCGCGCCGTGCACGCCGTGCAAGCCGTGGAAGATCCGCCGGCCCCCTCGTGCTGCGACAGCGACCAGGCCTGCGTGTTCGCCAAGGCGCTGCTGTCGCACACCGCCGGGTGTGAACTCGCGCAGCGCCGCGCGGTGGCCGAGCGCGTGCTGGTGGAGTGCCCGTCGCCGGTGGCGCGCACCAACTGCGGCACGCTGGTGGCGTTGCTGCACGAACGTGCCCGCTTTGCCTTGCGGCTGCCACCGGCCGGCCGGCCGCTCATCCACATGCATGCGCTGCGCCTGCAGTGCGGCGGCCTGGTCGCGCTGCAGCAGGTGCTGGGCACGACCGAGCGCGACGTGCACCGCATGGTCGGCGCCGCGCACGAACGCCACGGCAGTCTGACCGAGTTGCCCTGGGCCGCGCTGGTCGCTGCCCTGGCCGCATGGCAGCCGCCCCGGCGCGGCCGCGCGCGCCCATGAGCGCGCATGGCCGCTCCAAAGCGCTCATCCCGGAGCGCGCAGCGCGGAGGGTCGTCCAGTGAGCGCCAGCGTGCCGCCCGGACTGGTGGCGGCAGTGCAGACCAACTGCCACATCGCCGACGCGCGCCATGCCGCCGACCTGACGCTGTGCATTTACCTGCTGCAGATGCGCGAATTCCACCGCTGGGAGCGTGGCCTGCCGTTCGGCGCCACCCTGGCGCGCGACGCCGTGGGGGCCTGGATCGCCGAGCGCGAGGCCTTGTGGTCGGCGCTGGAAGAGTCGCCCTTCGTCCCGCTGCCCGTGCCGCTGCCCGAACCGTTGCCGGAGGGACCGGGCACGGTGGTCGCGACGCTGGACCCGTTCGACGTGGCCGCGATCAACGCCCGCCTGCGCCCGCAGGGGCTACTCTACGGTGCCGGCTATCTGGGCGCTGACCGCCCGCTGTTCTTCCTGGCCGAATTGCACGGCACCGACACGCGCGAGGGCATGGAAGTCCTGGCTGCGGGGCGCGAACTGGCGCGTGGCATCGCGGCGCCGCCGGCGGTGCTGGACCGCGCCGGCGACAAGCAGGCCATCGTGCTGCGGCGCGAGTCGATGGCGCGTTGGTGCTGGGAAAAATACGAGGCCTGGTCGCTGCGCCGCGCCGAGGGCAGCGCCTTCCAGGCCGCTGCGCAGGCCTACGGACTGGACCAGGACTTCGAAGCTGCGCTGCCACGCTGGCTGGACGAGCAGAGCGAGGTGATGGTGCTGCACGAACTCGGCGAGGTCCAAGCCGGGCGCCGGCTGGACCCGGCGTGGGCGGCGATGCGGCTGGCGCTGCCCACGCGCCGTGCCGACCTTTACGTGCGTGCCGTGCGCGACCACCTGGCCGATTTCGGCGTCACCCTGCCCACCTTGCTGGACCGTGGCGCCGAGGCCTCGATCCACGCCTGGTTCGCCGGTTACGACGGCGTGCGTGAACTGCTCTACCCGGCGCTGCCGCAGACCTATGCTCAGTGGCGCGAGGGCGACGGCGGCGCCTCGCTGCGGCGGGCCATTCACCGCGGCCACGCACACTTCACCCGACTGGCGCAGCAGGTGCTGGCCTGCCACGAATCCGAAGGTACCGCGGCCGGTGCCGCGATCGAGCGCTTGCTCACGGCCAGCGACGCGGTGTGTCCGGGTTGACCTTCGCAGCAGCGTAGGCAGCGGCGGCATCGGCTCCCTCTCCCGCTCGCGGGAGAGGGTCGGGGTGAGGGTGCGGAAAGCGGCGCGCTCAGCGCGGCACCGGCCGCACCAGCGTCATGGCGCCGCGAATCTCGCCCACCGCATAGCCGGTGGCGCGGTCAGCGGGGTACAGCGCCTTCAGCTTCGCCGTCACCGCCGGGCTCAGCTTGTCGGCCGCGCCGTGGCACTGAGTGCACAGCGGCAGCGTCGGCAAGGCGCGCATATAGCGTTGCACGACCTTGCCGTCGAGCGTGGTGATCTCGGCCTTCTCGAGCGTGGCCGGCGACTCCTTGGCCGCGGCGCGGCGGTCGAAATCCTCCAGCACGGCGCGCTCCCAGGGGTCGGGTACGGCCTTGGGGTTGCGGTTGCGCAGGCTGACGCGGCGCACGTTCCACCCCGTTTGTTCCGACGCTGCACGGGCCATCGCCGGTGCCTGCTCGCGGCAGACGCCGATGGCGCCTTCGGGCCCCCCCTTGGCGATTTCTTCCTGCAGCACCGCCAGCAGCTTGGGCGGCACCGAGGTCGAGATGCCGCGCGCTTCGGCGACCCAGGCCATGTCCACCGGCGCGGGCGCCGGGGGCGGCTCGGACGCGCAACCCGCCATCAGGGCCAGCAAGGCCAGCAGGGCCGGAGCGAGCGGGCGCGCCAGCACCGTGGCGGTCTTTGGGAGTTTTGTCGGCATGTCAGTCTTGCTCCATTTTCCACAACAGATATTTCAGTGTCGCCACCGAGCCGGCCATGATGCCGGCCACGGCGATGAAGGACCCGATGGCCAGCGTCGACAGACCCGACAAGCCCTGGCCGATGGTGCAGCCCAGGGCCGTGACGCCGCCGAAGCCCATCAGCATGGCGCCCACGAGCTGATTGCGCAGGTCGTCCATGGAGGCGAAGCCTTCCCAGCGGAAGCTCTTGCTCGCCAGCGCATAAGCGGCCGATCCGGCAATCACGCCGAGCACGCTGGCGATGCCGAAGGTGACGTGCAGCGAGGCGTCGGTCCACAGCATCAGCAGTTCGAGCGAAAACGCCAGCGGTGCCACGAAGCTCAGCGACTCCAGCGTGCGCGTATTGGTGGCGAAGAAGACGGTCTCCAGCGTTTCGGGGTTCTCGCCGTAGCCCAGGTGGCCGGTGACGTACCAGCCCGCGACGACGAGCGCGCCGAGCACGAGGCCGCCGACGATCTGCGTGGCGTTGGCGCGGAAACGCTTGTCCTTGAAGACGAAGATGAGCAGGCCCGCCACGCACGAGGCCGCCACCGCCAGCAGCGCGGTCTTGGCGTCCATGCCCGTGGTCCGGGCCAGCGCCGTGCCCAGGCCTTGATCGGCCCAGCCGCGTTCACCCAGGTTGATGCTGACCGGGTCCAGAAAGCCGGCGCGCCACTGGCCGAACAAGCCCTTGAGCGTCATGTACGAGGCGATACCCGTGAATACCAGCACCACCAGCGAGCGCACGCTGCCGCCACCCAGGCGGATGAGATTCTTGTTCGCGCAGCCGCCGGCCAGCGTCATGCCGACGCCGAAGATCAGCCCGCCCAGCGCCAGCGACAGCCAC
Source organism: Candidatus Rubrivivax defluviihabitans (assembly GCA_016709385.1). Taxonomy (GTDB): domain Bacteria; phylum Pseudomonadota; class Gammaproteobacteria; order Burkholderiales; family Burkholderiaceae_C; genus Rubrivivax; species Rubrivivax defluviihabitans. The sequence continues at coordinate 301,062 of JADJMW010000022.1, read as the reverse complement.
GCCAGCAACGGCCGCTGCGGCACCGACTTGCTCAGATCCACCAGGCCCGCGTAGGACAGCCAGCTGGTGCCGACGATGGCCACCGCCATGGCCAGCAGCCACATGCGCATGCGGCCCCAGTGGCCCATGTTCACGATGTCGGACAACGCGCCCATGGTGCAGAAATTGGTCTTCGCCGCGACCAGGCCGAAGAGGAAGGCCACGACGAAACCGCCGCCGACCACGTAAGTGCCGATGCTGGCCGCCGATGCTTCCATGGGGTCTCCTCAGGCGCAACCCGGGCCGCAGCGGACCGACGGCGAACCCCGCCTCAGATGAAGAGGCAGACGTCGGTCTCGCCGGCGAACTTCATGAACATCGCGGCGCCGCCGTATTCGATGCCGTCGATGAAGTCGCTCTTGTCGAATTCGAACAGGTCCACCGTCATCTGGCAGGCGATGAACTTGACGTCGGCTTCCTGGCACAGCGAGCGCAGCTCCTCCAGCGAGGCCACGCCCTTCTTCTTCATCTTGGCCTTCATCATCGAAGTGGCCATGGCTTCCATGCCGGGCAGGATGGACACCACCACCGGCATCGGCACCGGCATCGGCATCGCCGGGTTGCCGATCGGGCTGATGGCGATGCCGCTCAGATCCTTGCGCAGCAGCTGCAGGCCGTAGAAGGTGAAGAAGATCTGCACCTCCCAGCCGAGGGCGGCCGCGGTCGAGGCCAGGATCAGCGGGGGGTACGCCATGTCCAGCGCGCCCTTGGTGGCGATGATCGCCATCTTCTTGGTGGCCATGCGGGCTCCGGTGTTGGATGCGAGCGCGGCGCGCTCAGGCCTTCTTCAGGAAGAAGACGTACTTGCTGTTCTCGGTGCTCTGCTCGAGCAGCGCGTGGCCGGTCTGCTCGGCAAACGCGGCCATGTCGCACACCGAACCCGGGTCGGTGGCCACGACCTTGAGCACCGTGCCCGAGGCCATGTCGGCCAGCGCCTTCTTCGTCTTCACGATGGGCAGCGGGCAGGCCAGTCCCGAGGCGTCGAATTCCTTGTCGAATTGCATGCATGTCTCCTTGGCGTCGAAGGCGCCGGCAGTCCGATGATTAGCGTCGTTTGCACCCGCTGGCGTCTATTCCCGCAACGGGGGATGCTGGATAGCCCATGTGGGTAGTACGGTGATGGCGCCGGATCGGGGACCATAAGCCAAGGCTGCCGGCAAGCCGCAGGGTTGTGTGCCGCCGCCCCTTGCTGCCGCGGTTCACCCGGCTGCCGCGGCCACGAGCGAACGCCCCCGACCAGGAGACTGAACCGATGCCCACCCGACGCGAAATGCTGGCGCACGGCGCCACCGTGGCCGGCCTGCTGGCCAGCGCCGGCCTGCTGCCGCAGACCGCGCTGGCCGCCTGGCCGGAAGCGGCCTTCCAGGCCAAGACCGTGGCCGATGCGGCCAAGGCGCTGGGCGGCGGCGCGCCGGCGGCCAGCGGCGACGTCACCATCACCGGCCCGGACATCGCCGAAAACGGCGCCGTGGTGCCGGTGGGCGCGGCCACCACGCTGCCGGGCGTGAAGAAGCTGCTGCTGCTGGTGGAGAAGAACCCCAGCGTGCTGGCCGCGGTCTTCAACGTCAGCGACGCGGTGGAAGCCAACTTCAACACCCGCGTCAAGATGGGCCAGTCGTCCAACGTCTACGCCGTGGCCATGATGGCCGACGGCAAGGTGCTGTTCGCGCAAAAGGAGATCAAGGTCACGCTCGGCGGCTGCGGCGGTTGAATCCGCACTCGACGTTCCAGATTCAAGGAGAGAGAACATGGCAGACCCGATGCGCATCCGCGCCCAAGCCGCCGGCGACAAGACCACCGTGCGCGTGCTCATGAGCCACGAGATGGAGACCGGCCTGCGCAAGGACTCGGCGGGCAAGCCGATCCCGGCGTGGTTCATCCAGGAAGTCACTGCGGCACACAACGGCAAGGAAGTGATGACGGCGCAATGGGGCCCGTCGGTGGCGAAGAACCCGTTCATGCAGTTCACGGTGAAGGGGGCCAAGGCCGGCGACAAGATCACCATCGGCTGGGTCGACAACAAGGGCGACAAGCGCAGCGACGAAGCCACGGTGAGTTGATACCCGGGTCCGTCGCCAGGCCTTGCAGCGCGGCTGCAGCGCCTGTGGCGCCACGCCGTTCAATGCCTCCCGGAGACTTCCATGCCACTGCGCACCTGCCTCGCCGCCGCCGCCCTGGGCGCCGCCCAGCTGCCATCGCTGGCCGCCGACCTGTCGCGCGCCGAGGAGATCGTCAAGGGCCAGTGCGCCATGTGCCACGGCGAGCAGGGCGAGAGCTCGAGCCCGGTCTTCCCGCGCCTGGCCGGCCAGCACGCGGCCTACGTGGCGCGCCAGCTGGCCGACTACAAGAGCGGCCGGCGCATCAGCCCGACGATGCAGCCGATGGTGGCAGAACTGGTGCCGGCCGACTTCCCCGCGCTGGGCGCCTATTTCGAGAAGCAGCCGACCAGCACGCACCCGGTGGCCGACCCCGAACTGGCGCAGGTGGGCCGCTTCATCTTCCTGCGCGGCAACACCGACTCCGGCGTGCCCGCCTGCGCTTCCTGCCACGGCGAAACCGGCCAGGGCACCGAGACGCTGCCGCGCCTGGCCGGCCAGCATGCGCGCTACACCGAACGCCAGCTCAAGCTGTTCGAGAAGCGCGAGCGCACCAACGACAACGCCGTCATGCACACCGTGGCCGCCAAGCTGACGGAACTGGAGATCAAGGCCGTGGCCAGCTACGTGAGTGGACTGCAATGAGGCGCCGCCGCCCTTGGCGTGCGGACCGGGCCGCACCATGAGCATCATCCCGCTGTACCGGGTGGACACGCCGCACCCGCAGGCGCAGGCCTGCGCGGCCTGCAGCGTGCGCGGGCAATCGCTGTTCGGCGCGCTCGACCGGGCGGGCCTGGACTACATCCACGCGTCCATCGACAGCATCCGATTGCAGCCCGGCAAGACGCTGTTCGAGGCCGGCGTGCGCGGCGCCGTGCTCTACACGCTGCGCGAGGGCATCGTGCGCTTCGAGCGCGTCACCGAGCGCGGCGACCGCCGCATCGTGCGCCTGGCCGGCCGTGGCGACCTCATCGGCCAGGAGGTGCTGCTGCGCCGGCCCTATGCCGACGACGCCGTGGCCTGCACGCCGGCGCAGCTGTGCCGCATTCCGGCGCACCTGGTGGACGGCCTGTGCAGCCAGAATCCGGCCCTGGTGCGCGAGCTCATGCTGCGCTGGCAGCGCGCGCTGGAAGACAGCGAAGCGTGGCTGGCCGAACTGGCCACCGGCCCGGCGCGCCGGCGCGTGCTCAGGCTGCTGCACAAGCTGATGGCGCACACCGAAGCCGACGGCCGGATCTGGCTGCCGCAACGCGACGAGATCGGTGCCATGCTCAATCTCACCTTCGAGACCGCCAGCCGCCTGATCAGCCAGTTCAAGCGCGAAGGCCTGATCGAGTTGCCCGACCTGCGCCACGCGCGCATCGACGGCCCGGCCCTGCAGCGCGCGCTGCGCGTGGAAGACGAACGCTAGGTGGCCTGCGGCGCGCGCCGTGGCCGTCGGGCGCGGCCGGGCTGCGAGAATTCCGTCATGACAGGTTTGCGAACGACGACGATGCGGCTGCTCTGCGCCGTCCTGGCCTGGTGCAGTGCCGCCGCGGCGGTTGCCGACGACAGGCTCTGGGTCGAAGGCGGGCGGCCCGGCCCGCAGGCCCGGCAGGCCGTCGAGCGGCTGGCCGGCGCCGCCAGCCACGGCCTGGAACCGCAGGACTACGGCGCCGACGCGCTGCGGCAGCGCGTGGCCTCCGCGCTGCAGGGGCCGCCGCTGGCACCCGAGGCCGCGGCAACGCTGGAGCAGGCGCTGACGGCGGCGATGGAGCGCTACCTGGCGCACCTGCACCGCGGCCGCATCGACCCGCGGCAGGTGCATGCCACGGTCTCGCTGCCGCGCCAGATTGGTTTCGATGCCGCTGCAGCGCTGCGCGCCGCACTCGCCGCAGGCGACCTGGAGCAGGCGGAACGGCAGGCCGTGCCGCGCCTGCCCTTGTACGAGAACCTGCGCCGGGCCCTGGCGGAGCAACGCGCCCTGGTCGACCACGAGGCCTGGCGCCAGGCCCTGCCGCCGCTGCCGCGAACGCCGGGCAGCCGGACCCCCAAGCTGGAGCCCGGGCAGCCCTACGCCGGGCTGGTGCCTCTGGCGCAGCGGCTGGCCGCGCTGGGCGACCTGACGGCCGCCACCACCGTGGCGGGCGGGTCGCCCGCCGTCGCAGCGGTGCCGGTCTACGACGCGGCGCTGGTGGACGCCGTGAAGCGCTTCCAGCAGCGCCATGGCCTGAAGGACGACGGCATCATCGGCGCGGCCACGTTGAGGCAGCTGCAGGTGGCGCCGGCCGCGCGTGTGCGGCAGATCGAGCTGACGCTGGAGCGGCTGCGCTGGACGCCGTTGCTGCACGGGCCGCGCATGATCGTCGTCAATATCCCGGCCTTCGTGCTGAACGCCTACGAGGTGCGCGAGGACGGCGTGGCGATGCGGCAGACCATGAAGGTCATCGTCGGCAAGTCGGTCGACGCGCGCACGCCTTTGTTCGACCAGGACCTGAGTCTTATCGAATTCAGCCCGTACTGGAACGTGCCGGCGACGATCGCGCGCAAGGAGCTCGTGCCGCGGCTGCGGCGCGACCCGGCCCACTTCGCACGCGAGGGCTACGAATTCGTCGGCGCCGACGGCCGTGTGAGCACCACGCTCACGCCGGCGCTGCTCGACGGCGTGCTGGCCGGCCAGCAGCGCCTGCGCCAGCGGCCGGGGCCGCGCAATGCGCTGGGCGACATCAAGTTCGTGCTGCCCAACAACGACAGCATCTACCTGCACCACACGCCGTCCACACAATTGTTCGACCGCGACCGGCGCGACTTCAGCCACGGCTGCATCCGCCTGCAGGACCCGGTGGCCTTGGCCCTTTTCGTGCTGGAGGGCCAGCCCGAGTGGACCGAGGAACGCATTCGCGCCGCCATGGCGGCGGGCAAGTCGAGCACGCTGCGCCTGACCGACCCGGTGCGCGTGGTCATCACCTACGGAACTGCGATCGTCAGGGACGGTCGGACCTATTTCTACGACGACATCTACGGCCACGACCGCCTGCTGGACGCCGCGCTGCGGCGCGCCTCGGCAGTCCGCTCCGGCCCTGCCACCCGATCATGAGCCACCCCCCCATACCGCCGCGCCGCCATTTCCTTCGCCGCACCGCCACCTATGCTGCGGCCGGGGTCGTGCCCGGCCTGGCGACCACCGCCCACGCTTCGCTCGGGGGCTCGCGCGACTTGGCCCTGGCGCACACCCACACACGCGAGCGGCTCGACCTGGTCTTCGCCGTGCACGAACGCTACGTGCCCGAGTCGCTGGGCGTTCTGAACCACTTCCTGCGCGACCACTACACCGGCGAGGTCGGCGCCATCGACCCGCAGCTGTTCGACCTGCTGCACCGGGTGCGCCAGGTGCTGGGCAGCACGGCGGCGTTCCAGGTCATTTCGGGCTACCGCGCACCGGCCACCAATCTGCGCCTGCGCCTCACGCGCGGTGGCGGCGTGGCGAGCAAGAGCCTGCACACCGAAGGCCGCGCCATCGACGTGCGGCTGCCCGGCGTGGCGCTGGCCGACCTGCGCGATGCGGCGCTGTCGCTGCGCGCCGGTGGCGTGGGCTACTACGCTCGCGAGGATTTCGTGCACCTGGACACCGGGCGCGTTCGCCACTGGTGACTCCGGGCACGCGCCGCGCGCCCTGCGCGGCCGCACCCGCGTCGGTTGCCTGGGCCGACCGCAGCGCCTTCGCGAGCGGCGCGCTGGCCTCATCGACACCCTCCCCGCGGCTGGACGAGGGTGCCGGGTGGGGCCTAAAGGGCCAGCATGTCGGCCCAGATATTGTCGGCCCAGCTCAGCGCATAGCGGCCTTCCACCTGGTTGGCCGCGCTGGACACGCCGCCCGAGCCGGGCACCGGCTTGAAGGTCTTTTCAGTGGCGTCGAACTGGTGCACCGAGGCCACGTGCACCACGTCGCGCGCGGTGACGAAGCTGTAGCAGGTGTTCATGACCACCGGCGTGGCGTTGACGGCCTCGCCCTTGAGCAGCTGGATGATCGCCGCCGCGGCCACCTTGGCCTGCTGGTTGGCCATGTGTCCGCTCTTGGGCATCGCCGGCGCCGAGAAGGTGGCGTCGCCCAGCACGTGGATGAACGGGCGCGCGGTGGACTCGAGCGTGAGCCAGTTCACGCCCACCCAGCGCTCGTTCACGTTGACGAGACCGGCGCTGCGCGCAATGTCGCCGGCGCGCTGCGGCGGGATCACGTTCAGCACGTTGGCCTTGACGTCGTCGAACTCGAGCTTGGCGGTGGTGCCGTCGACCGACTTCAGCTCGTTGTTGCCGCGGTATTCGACGATGCCGGCGTAATGATCCTTGAAGGCCTTCTCGAACAGCCCCTTCTTGCTCGTGATCTCGGGGTTGGCGTCCAGCACCAGCACCTTCGACTTCGGTTTGGCGGTCTTGAAATAGCTGGCCACCATGCAGGCGCGCTCGTAGGGCCCGGGCGGGCAGCGGTAGGGCACCTTGGGAATGGCGATGGCGAAGACACCGCCGTCGGGCATGGCCTCGAGTTGCTTGCGCAACAGCACCGTCTGCGGTCCCGCCTTCCAGCTGTGCGTCACCTGGTCGGTGGCCAGCGCCGAGGCCAGGCCACCCACGGCGTCGGTCATGAAGTCGATGCCGGGCGACACGATCAGCCGGTCGTAGGCCAGTTCGCCGCCGCCGGCCAGCCGAACCTTCTTGGCTGCGGCGTCGACGACCGTGACCTCGCCCTGCACCACCTTCACGCCCAGCGCCCTCAGGCCGTCGTAGCCGCGCGTGATGTCGGCCATCTGCTTGTGGCCGCCGAGCACCAGGTTGGAGATCGGGCAGGAAACGAAATTGGCATTGCGCTCGACCATCGTCACGTCGACGTTGCCGCCCCACATCTTCAGGTAGCGCGCCGCGGTGGCGCCGCCGAATCCGCCGCCGACGATGACGACGCGGCCGATCGACGGGCCGCTGTCGGGCGCCGTGGCGCAACCGGCCAGTGCCAGGCCGGAAAGGGCAAAGCCGGCGCCCAGCAGGCGGCGGCGCGACAGGTCGGTGTGGTTCGTGTCTTGTTCGTTGCTCATGGCTTGGCTCCTCATTTCCTGGGCTGCTGGGCAGCGAAGTAGCCGGCGATGAGCCTGATCTGCTCTTCGGTGTAGCCCTTGGAAATCTGATGCATGATGGTGGCGGGCTGATTGCCGGAACGGTAGTCGTTCATCATCGCGATGAGCTTGTCGGCACTCACGCCGGCCAGCACTTTCATGTCGCCACGCGCCGCGCCGTTGGTGCCATGGCAGTTGGCGCAGGTGGCGGCCAGGTTGCGCGCCAGGTGGGCGTCCTGAGCCATGGCCGGCGGGGCGGCCAGCGCCATGGTCGCAGCAGCAAACACCGATATCCGGATCATCGTTCTGTCTCCTTGGGTTTGGGGCAGCGAGGATTTTCGCCTCGTCCGCAGGGCCGCAACATGAAGTAGTTCATGTGTATTCCACGCTTGTCTGCAGGTCCTGCAGGCAGCTAATATCAATGCATGCGAATGTATGGTTGGATGACGGCGCAGCGCCGGGTGAATACCCTGGCCGGTGGCTTGCGAAATCTCAATCGCGGCTGGCTGACGATGTGCTTGGGGCTCGTCGCGCTGGCCCCGAAATGAGTGCCGAAGCGAATGCCGGGTTCGCCGACGACGGCCAGTTGGACACGTCCGACCAGGTCTTTGCCAGCGCGGCCGAGCTGTTCCGGCTGCTCGCCACGCCGATCCGGCTGAAGATCATCAGCGCACTGTGCGGGCACGAGAAGAACGTGTCGCAACTGCTGCACGAGATCGAGACCACGCAGCCGAACATGAGCCAGCACCTGGCCACGCTGTATCGTGCGGGCGTGCTGACGCGGCGGCGCGACGCCACGCAGATCTACTACCGCATCGGCAGCGAACGTGCGGCCCTGCTGTGCCGCGCCGTGTGCACGCAGATCGCGGTGGAAATGGATGGCGGCGAAGACATTCCGGCCGCCGAGCGGCTGGCCCCCCTGCCGGCCCTGAAGGGCTGAGCGCCCGCAGGGCCGTGGCGGGCGCTCGCCCGCCGACGGGGCACGCTCTTCAAGCGCGCACTTCACCCTGGCCCAGCACCACCCACTTCAGCGAGGTCAGACCCTCCAGCCCCACCGGACCGCGGGCGTGAAACTTGTCGGTGCTGATGCCGATCTCGGCGCCCAGGCCGTATTCGAAGCCGTCGGCGAAGCGCGTGCTGGCATTCACCATCACGCTGGCCGAGTCGACCTCGCGCAGGAAGCGCATCGCGTTCGGGTGGTGGGTGGTGAGAATGGCGTCGGTATGGTGCGAGCCGTAGCGGTTGATGTGCGCCAGGGCCTCGTCCAGCGAGTCCACCACCTTGATGCTGATGACCGGTGCCAGGTATTCCTCGGCCCAGTCGGCTTCGGTGGCGTCGACCACTCGCGCGGCGGGCAGGCCACCGACGAGCGGCTTGCTGCGGGCACAGCAGCGCATCTCCACCCCCTTTGCCGCGAACACCGCGCCGATGCGCGGCAGGAAGGCCGCGGCCTGGCGCGCGTGCACCAGCAGCGATTCGGCGGCGTTGCAGGGGCTGTATTTCTGCGTCTTGGCGTTGTCGGTGACGGCCACGGCCAGGTCCAGGTCGACTTCGGCGTCCACGTACACGTGGCAGTTGCCGTCCAGGTGCTTGATCACCGGCACGCGGGCCTCGGCGGCGATGCGCTCGATGAGCCCCTTGCCGCCGCGCGGGATGATCACGTCCACGTACTGTGGCATGGTGATGAGCCGGCCCACCGCGGCGCGGTCGGTGGTCTCCACCAGTTGCACGGCGGCGGCCGGCAGGCCGGCGGCCACGAGCGCGGCCTGCACCTCGCGCCACAGCGCCAGGTTGGACTGCAGCGCCTCGGAGCCGCCGCGCAGGATGCAGGCGTTGCCGCTCTTGATGGCCAGCGAGGCGGCTTCGATGGTGACGTTGGGCCGGCTCTCGTAGACCATGCCGAACACCCCCAGCGGCACGCGCATCTGCCCCACGCTGATGCCGCTGGGCCGGCGCTTCACGCCGCTGATCTCGCCCACCGGATCGGGCATGGCGGCGATCTGTTCGCAGCCCAAGGCCACGGTATCGATGATCTTGGGCGTCAGCGCCAGGCGGTCGAGCAGCGGGCCGGCCAGGCCGGCGGCACGTGCGGCATCCAGGTCCAGCGTGTTGGCGGCCAGCAGGTCGGCGCCGCGGTCGCGCAGCCGTGCCGCCAGCGTTCGCAGCGCCGCATCCTTGGCTGCCGTGGAGGCGGCCGCCATGGCCGTTGCGGCGGCGCGGGCGGCCGCGCCCAGGTGCGCCATATAGGCGCCGAGATCGGTCGGGGTCATGGGCGGGATTGTCGCAAGGACGCCTTTCACGGCTTCACCGCCGCAGGCTTCCAGGCCAGCCCTTCGCGTTGGGCGCTGGCGACCTGCTCGGCCGACAGCAGCGGCAGCAGCCGGTCGCGCGCCGCGGTGGCCTCGCGCTGCCCTTGCGCTGCGGCCAGGTTGAACCAGAAATAGGCCTTGGTCTTGTCCACGCCGACGCCATGACCGTTGTAGTACGCGAGCCCGAGCCGGTACTGCGCTGCGGCGTGATTCTGTTGCGCCGCCTTCTCGAACCACTTCAGGGCGGTCGGAAAGTCCTGCAGCACGCCGGTACCCGCCAGATACATCGAGCCCAGCTGGTACTGCCCTTCGGCATGACCCTGCAAGGCCGCCTTTTCGGCCCATTGGCGGGCCAGGCCCACGTCCTTGGGCACACCCTGGCCGTTCAGGTAGGCCAGGGCCAGACCGGACTGCGCCTGGGCATCGCCTCGTTCGGCGCGCTGGGGCAGGTCAGGGTGGGCGGCCAGGTGAATCTCCCTGGGTACAACGCTGCGTGCCGCGTCGCGCGGCCCGGCGGCGGGAGCAAGGGCCAGGGCCGGCTCGGGCGACGATGCGTCGGTTTCGTGCAGGCCCAGGTCACCGCCCAGCCCGACGGCGATGACCGCGACCAAGCTCGCCGCGGCAGCGCCAGTGACCGCAATGACGGCGAAGCGCCCGCCGTTGAAACGCCAGCTTCGTGCACGGCAGTCGCGGCAGCGGTAGGCGGAGAAGAAGAGCCGGTGCCACAGGCTGTCCCCGGGCCTGCGCCTGGAGCGGCGCAGACGGCCCTGCTGGCACTGCGGGCATCGGAGCGCAGTGGCCGGGTTCGAATGGGCGCTGGGCATTGGGGAGAGCGGGTTGTAGTGCGCCCGGCATCGCCACGGCGAGCGCAAGGGTGCGCGGATCGGGCCAGGGGGCGCATGCCGACGACCGATCCGCACTGGCGACGCGAAGCGTAACGCAAAGAGGCACCGGGCACCCGTGGCAAACAGCGCAGTTCGAGCTGCCGCCTCGCGCCGACGTCGTCGCATCGCGCACTGCGGTGCGTCCGCCACGCTGGTGCCATGGCGCGGACTCGCGGCCGCGCGGGAAGGGCTCGTTGGCGCCGGCCTGGGGCAACACCCAGCGTTCCGAGGCAGGGCACACCTGGCTGCAGGAGGATGAGCGTTCGCCAGGTGGCGGCTGCGACTTGGCGGCAGCGCAGGATCAGGGCGTCGCCGGGCACGACGTTGGTCGCGGTACGGACGGTCGGACGATGGCGGGAGATGCCACGGCGGCATGTATTTCCGGACCGGCAGGCGCCTCTGTACCGCCATCGCAACCGAACCCGGATCCTGTCATGGACAACGTCTGCGTCCCTTCCCCGACCGACCGCCAGCCGATCGTCGGTCTTTCACTCGTCTTGCTGGCCGTGCTGGCCGGCTGTGCCAGCACGGCCAAGCCGGTCGTCTATCCGGTGGCCGACGCCAAGCGCGAGTTGCGGGCCGAGGCCGACCTGAAGGCTTGCCGCGCCAAGGCCGATGCGGCCGTGGGTATCAACGGCAGCCGCGCCCAGAAGACCGGCACCGCCGTGGCGCGCCGCGGCGCGGTCGAGTTCGTCGACAAGGCCGTGGAATCGATGGTCAATGGCTCCAAGGAAGTCTGGACCAAGGCCCGGGGCGCCGGCGCCGGCGGGATGGCCGGGTCGCTGACCACGGTGGTGCTGACCTGGAACGAACCCGACGGCGTGTACCGCAACTATGTCGACCTGTGCCTGAAGGAACGCGGCCACAAGGTGCTGGGCTGGCGCTGACGGCACCTCGGGCGCGTCGGCAGCGGTCGCGGCCGGTCCAGGCTGACTTCGACCGGCGCCCTCGGCATCCGAGCTTGTGAAGGCATGAATCGCGGGTGCGATTCATATCTTCACAAGCTCTCAGCCGCCGTGCCGTCCCAGCCAGGCCAGCACGCCCAGCCACAGCGTCGCGGTGGCGGCGAACACCAGCGTGGAAAAGACGATGGCCGTCGTGGCCTGCGCCTGCAGCGTGTCGTAGCGCTGCGCGAAGATGAGGGCATTGCTTCCCACCGGCAGCGCTGCCATCATCACCAGCACCGCCAGCGGCAAGCCGCTCAGGCCGAAGCCCAGCGAGGCCACCGCCAGCACCAGCGCTGGCAGCACCAGCAGTTTCAGCGCCGCGGTGGTCAGCGCGCCACGCACATGGCCGCGCAGGCCATATTGCGCCAACGTCAGACCGATCAGCACCAGACACACCGGCACCACCGCCAGGCCCAGCGCGCCCAGCGTCTCGTCCACCACCGGGTGCAGCCCCAGGCCGGTGAGGTTCCAGGCCAGGCCGGCCAGCACCGGCAGCGTCACCGGATGCAGCAAGGCGTTGCGCGCGGTGGTGCGCACGGTGGCGGCCAGCGTGGCGCCGCGGTCGGCGCGTGCCAGGTCCACTTCCACCAGCGTCGTCAACAGGGTCAGCAGCACGAGGCCGTGCAGGCTGACCAACGCGATGTGCAGCGCCAGTCCGGGTTCCCCGAACAGCGCCGCGGCCATGGGAATGCCCAGTTGCACGCCGTTGCCGTAGGTGGCCGCGATGGCGCGGGTGGCGGGTGCGGCGGGTGCATCGCCCGGCGCCTCGGCCCGGGCCGCCGCGCGGCGGTGCCACCCGTAGACCGCCAGCACGTAGACCAGCACGGGCACGTAGTACGCCGCCAGCGTGCGCCAGGGCAGGGCCGCGAAATCCAGCCGTGCCATGGTGCGGAACAGCAATGCTGGCACGAAGAGGTAGAAGGCGGCGTCGGACAGCGCCCGTGCCGCGGGGCCGATGCCGCCGGGGCCGCCCAGCCAGCGTCGGCGCCCGGCCACCCAGCCCAGGGCCACGGTGAAGAAGATCGCCAGCAGCTTGTGGAAGATGGCCAGTGTCACGGAGTCTTCGCCGCGGCCGCAACGACCACCCGTGCCAGCCACTCGGCCACGGCCGCCGCCGGCAGGTCGATCTCCACCGCCTTGCGCCGCGCCGCGTCGCCGCGCTGCAGCCGCACGGCGCGCCTGGCGCAGCCCAGTTCGGCGGCCAGCCAGGCCAGCAGCCGGGCATTGGCCTGGCCTTCCACGGGCTGGGCCGCCAGGCGCACGCGCAGCGCGCCGTCGTGCAGACCGTCGGCGCCGGTGCGCCGGGCGTTGGGCACCACCGCCACGCGCAGCAGCGAACCTTCACCGCGTGCGCTCAGGCAGGGCCAGGCGCCGGTGTCGTTCACGCCGCCGTCTTCTTGGCCGCGGCCTTCTTCGCCGGCGCCTTGGCCGCGGGCCGGGCCGGGCGGGGTTCGAACTGGAACGTGACCTTGCCTTCCTTGGCATCAAAGGCCAGATAGGCCTTGAACTTGCGCCGCGTCTTGTTGCTGACGAAATTCTCCAGCAGCGCGGTCTTGCCGGTGGCCAGCAGGCGCGTCATCTGCTCGCGCTCCACCGGCTGCTGCAGGATGATCTTTCCGCTCTTGAAGTCGCAGGTCACATGCGCGCCCACCGCGTGTTCGCAGACGTAGCTGCTGCCGTGCTCGAAGACGCGGCCCTGGCACTTGGGACAGTGGCCGAGAGACTCCTGGGCCGAGAAGTCCACCGGCTCGCCGTCGCCCGCTCCGGCCTTGGCGTCGTCGCCGAAATCGAATTCGAGCTTCCAGTTGGCGATCTCGTCGTCGCGCACCAGCTTGATCTCGGCGGTGAACGGCCAGCCGGCCTTGGAGCGGAAGCCTTCGAGCGGGCCGATCTTTTTGTCGCGGATGAGTGCTTCGGCCTCGGCGGTCTCGAAGGCGCGGCCGGCCGGGATCTTGGTGATGGAAAAGCCGCAGCCGTCCGAGCTGCCGTCGGCCCCGGTGCAGGCAAACCGCCGGTAGTTCTCCTTCACCACGCCGCCGCAGTTGGGGCAGGGCACGGCCAGCGTGGCGTAGTCGCCGGGGATGGTGTCGCGGTCGTACTCCTTGGCCTTCTTCACGATGCGCTCGGCCATGCGCGCGATTTCGGCCATGAAGGCAGTGCGCGACAGGCGGCCGTGCTCCATCTCGGCGAGCTGGTATTCCCAGTTGCCGGTGAGCTCCGGCTTGGTCAGGTCGTCGATGGCCAGCCCGCGCAGCAGCGTCATCAGCTGGAAGGCCTTGGCCGTGGGCACCAGTTCGCGGCCGTCGCGCAGCATGTATTTCTCGGCGATCAGGCCCTCGATGGTCTGCGCCCGCGTGGCCGGCGTGCCCAGGCCCTTCTCGCGCATGGCCTCGCGCAGTTCCTCGTCGTCGATGAGCTTGCCCGCGCCCTCCATGGCGGAAAGCAGCGTGGCCTCGGTGTAGCGCGCCGGCGGCTTGGTCTTCAGCGCATTCACGTCCACGTGCTCGGTGCGCACCATCTCGCCCGGGGCCACGGCGACCAGGTTGGCGTCCTCGTCCTGCGCTTCCTTGCCGTACACGGCCAGCCAGCCCGGGTTCACGAGCACCTTGCCGTTGGTCTGGAAGACATGCTCGGTGCCGGCCGCCGCCACCTTGCTGATGCGGGTGGTGACCATGAATTCGGCCGCCGGGTAGAACACCGCCAGGAAGCGCTTGACGACCAGGTCGTAGAGCCTGGCCTCGATGTCGCTCAGGCTCCTGGCCGGCTGCAAGGTGGGGATGATGGCGAAGTGGTCCGACACCTTGGTGTTGTCGAAGACGCGTTTCGTCGGCTTCACGTAGCCTTCGTTCAAGCCCTTGCGGGCGTGCATCGACAGTTCGCGCAACGGGCCCGGCAGATCCTCGTCGGCGATCATCTCGAAGGTCTTCTTCACCACGCCCAGGTAGTCCTCGGGCAGCGCGCGTGAATCGGTGCGCGGGTAGGTCAGCACCTTGTGCTTCTCGTACAGCGCCTGCGCCAGTGAGAGCGTCGTCTTGGCGCTGAAGCCAAAGCGCGAATTGGCCTCGCGCTGCAGCGTCGTCAGGTCGTACAGCAAAGGAGAAGCCTGGGTGCTGGGCTTGGCCTCGTCGGTGACGCTGGCCGGCTGGCCGCGCACCGCGGCGGCGATGGCCTGCGCATCGGCCTCGATCCACAGCCGGTCGGCGCGCGCCTCGGCGTCGTCGGGGTTCTTCTTCCACTTCGGGTCGAACCACTTGCCCTCGTAGCTGCCGGCGGCGGCGTCGAAGCTGGCCTTGACCTCCCAGTAAGGCCGCGCCACGTGGCGACGGATCTTCTCCTCGCGCTCGACGACGATGCTCAGCGTGGGTGTCTGGACGCGCCCCACGGTGGTGAGGAAGAAGCCGCCGTCGCGCGAATTGAAGGCCGTCATCGCGCGCGTGCCGTTGATGCCCACCAGCCAGTCGGCCTCGGAGCGGCTGCGCGCGGCGTCGGCCAGGCCGCGCATCTGCTCGTCGCTGCGCAGCTCGCCGAAGGCGTCGCGGATGGCCTGTGGCGTCATGCTCTGCAGCCACAGCCGGCGGATCGGCTTGGCCAGGGGCTTGTCGCCGAAGGCATATTGCAGGATCAGGCGGAAGATCAGTTCGCCCTCGCGCCCGGCGTCGCAGGCGTTGACGATGGCGCCCACGTCCTTGCGCTTGACCAGCTTGACCACGGCGTTGAGCCGCGTCTTGGCCTTGTCGATGGGCGCCACGTCGAAGTGCGGCGGCACCACCGGCAGGTGGGCGAAGCTCCACTTGCCGCGCTTGACCTCGTACTCGTCGGGCGCCTTGATCTCGACCAGATGGCCCACGGCCGAGGTCACGACGTGGCTGTCGTTCTCGAAATGCTCGGCATGTTTCTCGAACTTGCCCACGCTGGGCGTGAGCGCGCGCACGATGTCCTGCGCCACGCTCGGCTTCTCCGCGATGATGATCGTCTTGCTCATGTGTCCTTTGGGGCCCGGGGGCCGGAGTCTGCTGTGGGGCCGTGCCTACAATGCGCCGGTCTCGCGCGCACGCACGCGCGCTCGTACGATCTCAATGTACCGAATGATCAAGACAGCGCAAGCCGCCGGCAAAGATGCCCGCCGCATCCAGATCCGCAGGAGCGGCGTGCACGGCAAGGGCGTGTTCGCCTTGCGGCCCATCGCGGCCGGTGAGCGCATCATCGAATACAAGGGCGAGGTCATCAGCTGGCCCGAGGCCTTGCGCCGCCACCCGCACGACCCGAGCGACCCCAACCATACCTTCTACTTCCACGTCGACGACCGGCACGTCATCGATGCCAACGTGGGCGGCAACGCGGCGCGCTGGATCAACCACGCCTGCGAACCCAACTGCCAGGCCGACGAGGCCGGCGGCCGCGTCTTCATTCGCGCGCTTGAAGACATCAGCCCGGGCGAGGAACTGTTCTACGACTACGGCCTGGTCATCGACGAGCGCCACACGCCGGCGCTGAAGAAGCAGTACGAATGCCGCTGCGGCAGCCCGCGCTGCCGCCGCACCCTGCTGGCGCCCAAACGTTCGAGCCCGCGCTCGAGCCCACGCTGACTCCATGTCCGGCCCGCACCACCCGCACTGGGGCGCCGAAGCCTTGTGGCAGTGCCTGGAGCCGCTGCTGCCGGGCTTGAGCGTGGAGGTGCTGGCGCGGGCCGAATCCACCAATACGCTGCTGCTGGAGCGTGCGCGCGCCATGAGCGGCCAGCCCGACGCCCCGATCACACGACCCGGCGACCTGAGCGCGGCGGCGCCGGACGCGCGCACGCCGCTGGGCCGGCGCAGTGCCGACGTGCAGCCCTGCCTGCTGGTGGTCGAGCAGCAGACGCGCGGCCGCGGCCGCCTGGGGCGCGGCTGGACGGCCAGCGCCGGGGCCTCGCTCACCTTCTCGCTGGCGCTGCCGCTGGCGCCGGTGGAGTGGTCGGGCCTGTCGCTGGCCGTGGGGCTGGCGCTGGCCGAGGCGCTGGACCCCGTGGCCGATACAGGAAGCGACGCGCGGCCGCGCATCGGGCAAGACGCAGCGGCGAGCCCGCCTGCGCTGCCGCGCATCGGGCTCAAGTGGCCCAACGACCTCTGGCTCGTGGAAGGACCGGGCCGGGGCCGCAAGCTCGGCGGCATCCTCATCGAAACGGTGAGCGTGGGGCAGCGCCGCATGTGCGTCATCGGCGTCGGGCTGAACGTGCTGCCCCAGCCGCACGAAGGGCTGACGCACGGCTACGCCTGCCTGCAGGAGTTCGACCCCGGTGCCAGCGCGCCCGCAGCGCTGGCGTGCGTGGCCGAACCGCTGGTGCGTGCGGTGCTGGCCTTCCAGACGTTCGGTTTCGCACCGCTGGTGGCGGCCTATGGCCGGCGCGACCTGCTGCGTGGCCAGCCGGTGAGCACCACCCTATCCGAAGCGGCCGAGGGCGTGGCCGAAGGCGTGGACGAGCACGGCGTGCTGCGCGTGCGCTGCGGCGGCCTGCACCGCATCGTCGGTGGCGAAGTCAGCGTGCGCCTGCGCGGCGAGGCCGATTGAGATGAAACCCCCAAGCTCGCTCGCGCTCGCTGCCCCGCGGGCGGCCGGGCGCCACTGAGATGCTGCGTGCGCTGGTGGTCTTGCTGCTGCTGGCCAACGCACTCGTTTTCGGCTGGGCGCGCGGCTGGTTCGCGCCCGACTGGCCGCCGCCGCGGCACGGCGAGCGCGAACCCGAACGCCTGGCCGCGCAGGTCCGGCCCGAACTGATTGCCGTGCTGGTGCCGGCAGCCGCCAGTGCCGCTGTTGCGTCCACGCTTGCGGCGGCCGAGGTGTGCCTGGAGGCCGGCCCGTTCGACGCCGCCGGTCTGGCCGCGGCCGAAGCCGAACTGGCTCGCGCCGGCCTGCCGGAGGGCAGCTGGGAACGCCGGCCCGAAGCGCCGCCGTCGGACCGCCTCTGGCTGCGCGTGCCGCGCGCAGGCAACGAGTTGCAGGCGCGCTTGCCGGCGCTGTCGGCCGCGTTCAGGCCCTGCGAGGCGCGCTGACCCCGGCACCGCGCCGCGAAGTCCACAGCAGGGCCAGCGTAGCCAGCACCACGCCGCCCACCCAGGGCGCCGAAACGAGGCCACCGCCGCCGCCCCCGGAGGACGTGGGCGCGGCCGCCACCTCGATGCGGCTATCCAGCGCTGCCGTCTGGCCCGCGCTGTCGGTGACCGCGAGCCGCACCGTGAAGGTGCCGGCGCCCAGGGGCAGCACCGAGGTATCGGCGGCGTCGGTGGCGCTGCCAAAGCCGCTGACGATGCCGCCGCCGTCGATCAGGGTCCAGGCAAATCGGGTGACCGTGGCGCCGGGAGAAGCCAGGCTGGCCGCACCGCTGAGGGTGACGCGGCTGCCGGCCGTGGGGGTGCCATCGACGACGTCGATGCGCGCCAGCGCGCCGGCCACGGCGGCCACGGCCTGGCCGGCGTCGAGCATGCCGGCGCCGCAGAGTCGGCCGTCGTTGGGGCAATAGCACTGGCCGGATTCGCCGGCCAGGTCCACGCGGTAGCAGGAGGGCACCTCGACGCCGCCCGGGCCGTTGTCGCCACCCGTGGTCGGGAACGGCCTTGCCGTGGCCTGCAGCACGCTGCGCACCTCGGCCGACCGCAACGCCGGCTGTTGCGACAGCATCAGCGCGGCCACGCCGGCCACCAGCGGCGATGCGAAGCTGGTGCCGACGCTGATGTCGAAGCTGTCGGTCCAGCCGTCCAGGGCCGGCCCTTGCGTGCCGATGTTGGTGGCGGTGATGATGGGGTACAGGCAGGGGTCGCCCAAGCCGACATTCACGCAGTTGCCGGCGGGCGCGGCCAGCGTGATTTCCGGACCGAGGTCGGAAAAGCCCACCTTGGTGCCGGCGTGGCGCAAGCCCAGCACCGCCACCACGCCCTGGCAGTTGGCCGGCGTGCCCACGGGCCCGCCGTCGGAGTTGCCGGCCGCGGCCACCACCACCACGCCGGCGGCAGTCAGGCGGTCCACCACCGACTGGTAGGCCGCGCTGCAGCCGCCGTTGCCACCCAGGCTGAGGTTGACGATGCGCGCCGGGTTCGGGTTGGCCGGCACGCTGGCGTCGCCAGTGGGCAGACCGGCGGCCCACAGCATGCCGGCCTGGATGTCGGCGTCGGTGCCGTAGCACTTGCCGAGCACGCGAACCGGGAGCACGCGCACGCCGGGGGCGCTGCCGGCCATGCCCAGGTTGTTGCCGGTGGCGGCGCCGACCAGGCTGGCCGTTCGGGTGCCGTGCCAGCTGCTGTGCGACTCTTCACAACCGGTGAAGCTGCCGCGGCCGGCCTCGGCAAGGCTGACCCAGTCGCCGGGGTCGCTGGGGTCGCCGTCGCGGCCGTTGCCGTCATTGGCGATCGTGGCATCGGAGACGAAGTCGTAGCCCGGAAGCAGCGAGCCGCCGCTGCTGGTGCGGCGCAGGTCGGGATGCTCGAAGCGCACGCCGGTGTCGAGCACGGCCACCACCACGTCGGGACGACCCAGGGTGCGCGCCCAGGCGGATTCGATATCGATGGCCGAGACGATGTCGCCCGGTGCGCCCACCGCGGCCGCGGTCGGCGCACGCAGGTACCACTGGCCGCTGGCCGGGCCGCCGGTCAACGCGCTCGGGTCGACCGGAGGGCCGCTGAGATAAAAGGGGTCGTTCGGCGGCAGCGGCACATTCACGATGCGCTGGCGGCCGTTGGGCACGGCGAACTCCACCTCGGGGTCGGCCGCCAGCTGCGCCGCCAGCACCGCGGCGCCCAGGCCGCGCGCACGCAGCACCTGCATGCGCTCGCCCACCGCGGGACCGGCCTCGAGCGTGCGCCCGACACGCGCCGCCAGCGTGGCCGCGCGGCCGTCCAGCATGCCGCGCACCGCCGCCGCGTCGCCACGCGCCGCCAGCGCGTGCTTGCGCAGCACGGTGGCGTCGGCCTTGAACTGCACGATGACCTCGCCCGGGACCGGCGGCAGCGCGGTGCGGGCGGCCCAGGCGGGCCCGGCCGCCACGGCGGCCAGGAGGAAGGCAAGGAAGGTGCGGATGAAGCTCATCCGCACAGTGTATGCAGGCCGCGCCGGCCTTGCCGGCGGATCAGCGGGCCATCACCTGCACCATTTCCAGCACCTTGTTCGAGTAGCCCCACTCGTTGTCGTACCAGGCCACGATCTTGACGAAGGTCTTGTCCAGCGCGATGCCGGCGTCGGCGTCGAAGACGCTGGTGCAGGGCTCGCCGCGGAAGTCGGTGGCCACGACCTTGTCTTCGGTGTAGGCCAGCACGCCCTTCATCGGGCCGGCGGCGGCAGCCTTCATGGCGGCGCAGATCTCGTCCCAGCTGGCTTCCTTGATCAGCTCGGCGGTGAGGTCGACCACGCTGACGTCGCTGGTGGGCACGCGGAAGGCCATGCCGGTGAGCTTCTTGTTCAGCTCGGGAATGACCACGCCCACCGCCTTGGCCGCGCCGGTGCTGCTGGGGATGATGTTCTCCAGGATGCCGCGGCCGCCGCGCCAGTCCTTGTTGCTGGGGCCGTCCACGGTCTTCTGCGTCGCGGTGGCGGCGTGCACGGTGGTCATCAGGCCGCGCTTGATGCCGAAGCTGTCATGCAGCACCTTGGCCACCGGGGCCAGGCAGTTGGTCGTGCAGGACGCATTGCTGATGATGGCCTGGCCGGCGTAGGTCTTGTCGTTGACGCCGTAGACGAACATCGGCGTGTCGTCCTTGGACGGCGCGCTCTGGATGACCTTCTTCGCGCCCGCGTCGATATGCTTCTGGCAGGTTTCCTTGGTCAGGAACAGGCCCGTGGATTCGACCACGATGTCGGCGCCGACCTCGCCCCACTTCAGCTCGGCCGGGTCCTTCACTGCGGTGAGGCGGATCTTCTTGCCGCCCACGATCAGCGTGTGGCCGTCGACCACGATTCCGCCGCCCTTGAAGCGGCCGTGCACGCTGTCGTACTTGAGCATGTACGCCAGGTAGTCGGGCTCGAGCAGGTCGTTGATGCCGACGATCTCGATGTCGGGGAAGTTCTGCACCGCGGCGCGGAACACCATGCGACCGATGCGGCCGAAGCCGTTGATGCCTACCTTGATGGTCATGAATTCACTCCTTGGTTACTTGCGGGACAAAACCTTGCGCACCGTGGCCACCACATTGTCCACGGTGAAATGGAAGTGCTCGAACAGCACCGGCGCGGGCGCGCTTTCGCCATAGGTGTCGATGCCGATCACCGCGGCGCAGCCGTATTTCCACCAGCCGTCGGTGACGCCGGCCTCCACCGCGATGCGCGGCAGGCCGGCCGGCAGCACGCTGGCCTTGTAGGCCGTGCTCTGGCGGTCGAAGGTGGTGGTGCTGGGCATGCTCACCACGCGCACGGCGACCTTCAGCTTCGCCAGCGCGGCCTGGGCATGCAGCGCCAGCTGCACCTCGCTGCCGGTGGCCACGATCACCGCCTGGGCCTTGCGGCGCAGCCCGACCTCGGCCGGCTCGGCCAGCACGTAGGCGCCCTTGCCGATATCGTCGAGCCGCGGCTTGGGCGCATAGGGCAGGGCCTGGCGCGACAGCAGCAGCGCGCTGGGGCGGTTCGCATGGGCCAGCGCCATGGCCCAGGCGACCACGGTCTCGGCGGTGTCGGCCGGGCGCCAGACGTCCAGGTTGGGGATCAGCCGCAGGCTGGCGGCATGCTCCACGCTCTGGTGCGTGGGGCCGTCCTCGCCCAGGCCGATGCTGTCGTGCGTGAAGACGTGGATCACGCGCCGCTTCATCAGTGCGGCCATGCGGATGGCGTTGCGGCTGTAGTCGCTGAAGGTGAGGAAGGTGCCGCCATAGGGGATGAAGCCGCCATGCAGCGCGATGCCGTTCATCACCGCGGCCATGCCGAATTCGCGCACCCCATAGTTGACGTGGCGGCCGTCGTTGGGCGCGCCGTCGTCGCCGAAGCGCAGCGCCGGAGTCGAGGTCGTATTCGTGAGGTTGGAGCCAGTGAGGTCGGCGCTGCCGCCCAGCAGTTCGGGCAGCAGCTTCGTGAAGACCTCCAGCGCCAGCTGGCTGGCCTTGCGGCTGGCCACGTTCTCGGCTCGGGCATCGGCAGCCTCGATGGCGGCGACCGCCGCCTGTGCGAAACCGGCCGGCAATTCGCCCTTCATGCGGCGCAGGAATTCGGCCGCCAGTTCGGGATGCGCCTGCTGGTAACTGCCGAACGCCTCGGCCCATTGCTCGTTGGCGGCGGCGCCGGCGGCGCGTGCGTCCCAGGCCGCATAGGCCGCTTCGGGCATCACGAAAGGCTCGTGCGGCCAGCCGATGGCCGCGCGCGTGAGCTCGATCTCCTGCGCGCCCAGCGGTTCGCCGTGCGCCTTGGCGCTGCCGGCGCGGTTGGGCGAGCCGCGGCCGATGGTCGTCTTGCAGATGACGATCGTGGGCCGCGTCGCCGAGGCCCGGGCGGCCGTGATGGCTGCATCCAGCGCCGCCGCGTCGTGGCCGTCCACGGGCCCCACGACGTTCCAGCCGTAGCCGGCGAAGCGCTGCGTCACGTCGTCCACGTACCAGGGCGTCACGGCACCGTCGATGCTGATGCCGTTGTCGTCGTACAGGGCCGTCAGCTTGTTCAAGCGCCAGGCGCCGGCCAGCGCGCAGGCCTCGTGGCTGATGCCCTCCATCAGGCAGCCGTCGCCCATGAAGACCCAGGTGCGGTGGTCCACCACGGTGTGGCCGGGGCGATTGAATTCAGCCGCCAGCAGCTTCTCGGCCAGCGCCATGCCCACGGCGTTGGCCAGGCCCTGGCCCAGCGGGCCGGTGGTGGTTTCCACGCCGGGCGTCAGGTCCACCTCGGGGTGGCCCGGCGTCTTGCTGTGCAACTGGCGGAAGCGGCGCAGCTCGTCCATCGGCAGCTCGTAGCCGCTGAGGTGCAGCAGCGCGTACAGCAGCATCGAGGCGTGGCCGTTGCTCAGCACGAAGCGGTCGCGGTCGGCCCAGTGCGGGTCGGCCGGGTCGTGGCGCAGGTGGCGGCCCCACAGCGCCACCGCCATCTCGGCCATGCCCATGGGGGCGCCGGGGTGGCCGGAATTCGCCTGCTGCACGGCGTCCATGGCCAGGGCGCGCAGCGCATGGGCCATCAGCGTCGGGTCGTGGGGAACGGCGGAAGGTACTGTGGCCATGGCGGGGATCACCGCACGGACGGCGCGCGGGGTGACTTTGTGTGAGGGTAAATATGGATTGTAGAAGGCCGCGCGCGCGGTGCCGCATGATCCAGCGCATGCCGCTCTCGCGTGGGCCCGGCCCCGGCCCGAGCCGCGGGCCGGCCAGGCGCGCGCGCCGCAGGCGCTTGACATGCGTCAAGGACGGCCGCTGTCCAGCCGCCATGCTGCCGGCCATGAGACACGCCACGCTCGAAGTCATTCGCGACGAACACCAGGCCCTGGCCGCCATGCTGCGCTCGATGGTGCTGCTGCTCACCCACGCCCACCACGAAGGCCGGCCGCCGCCCTTCGACGTGCTGCGCGCCATGCTCTTCTACGTGGACGAATTCCCCGAGCGGCTGCACCACCGCAAGGAAAGCGAGTTGCTGTTCCCCAAGGTGCGCGAACGGTGCCCCGGCCTGGGCCCGGTGATCGACCGCCTGGACCGCGAACATGCCGCCGGCGAGCTGATGGTGCGCGATCTGGCGCACACGCTGCTGGCTTACGAGGTGCTGGGCGAATCGCGGCGCGAGGCCTGCGAGCAGGCCGTGCGGCGCTACGTGACTCGTTACCTCGACCACATGGGGGTGGAAGAGGAGCAGATCCTGCCCGCGGCGCGCAAGCATCTCACCGCCGCCGACTGGACCGAGCTCGACGCCGCCTTCAGCGCCAATCGCGACCCGCTCACCGGGTTCGAGCCGGGCGATGAATACCGGCCGCTGTTCGACAAGATCCTGGCCACTACCCCCGCCCCCGTGGGCCTGGGTCCGGCGCGCTAGCCGTGGGCAGGCTTTGGCTGGGCCGGCGCGTGGCGGCCTGGATCGTGGCCGCCACAGCCGGCGCGCTCTTCGGCGGCCCGGCCCTGGCGCAGGCGAGCACGGTGCCCGGCCGCGGCGAATTGCTCTACGACACGCATTGCCGTGCCTGCCACACCGAGCAGGTGCACTGGCGCGACAAGCGCGCCGCGACCGACTGGCCCGGCCTGAAGGAAGAGGTCCGGCGCTGGCAGGCCGCGGACCGCCTGGGCTGGAGCGAGGCCGACGTCGTGGCCGTGGCGCGCTACCTGAACGAGACCGTCTACCACCTGCCGCAGACCGGCGACGGCATCGGCAGCCTGACGCCGGCCGAGCCTGCGCTTCGCGTCGCACGGGTCTCCCGTTGAGCCGGCTGCGGCCGGGCGCCGCCGGCCTTCGGGGGCGGCTTCGACTTCGCTGCGCCGGTGTGGCCGGTGACGGGGTGCCGGAATCCACGTGCTCCGCGCCCAGGAATCCCCCCGTAGCGCGCCCCGGACGCTGCCACTACGCTGTCGGCCCGGCAGCAGCCAGCTGCCGCCAGCGCCCGCAGGAGATACCGCCATGCCGCAGACCCGGCTCATTCTCGACCACGTGCTCGACCACGCCGAACAGCACCCCGACCGCGTCTACCTCACGCAGCCGCTGGGCGGCGGGCGGGTCGCCGACTACACCTGGGCCCAGGTGCTGGACCAGGCGCGCCGCATGGCCGCGCACCTGCAGCAACGCGGGTTCGAGCCCGGCGCTCGCATCGCCATCCTGTCGAAGAACTGCGCGCACTTCATCATGGCCGAGCTGGCCATCTGGATGGCCGGCCACACCACGGTGGCGATCTTCCCCACCGAAACCGCCGAGACCGTGCGTTTCGTGCTGGAGCACAGCGGCGCCAGCCTGCTCTTCGTGGGCAAGCTCGACACCTGGCCGCAACAGCAGCCGGGCGTGCCGGCGGAACTGCCCTGCATCGCCCTGCCGCTGGCGCCGAAGACCGAATTCGAGACCTGGGACGCCATCACCGCGCGCACGCCGCCGCTGCCCGGCCGGCCGCAGCGCGCGGCCGAGGACCTGGCCATGATCATCTACACCTCGGGTTCCACCGGCCAGCCCAAGGGCGCGATGATCGACTTCGGTGCCGTCACGCGGGTGGGCGAAGGCGCGGTGCAGGACGTGCGCCAGCGTGTCGGCCAGGGCGAAAGCCGCATGCTTTCGTACCTGCCGCTGGCGCACAGCTACGAGCGTGCCTGGGTCGGTGCGGCTTCGCTGGTGGACGGGAATGAGCACCTGTTCTTTGCCGAGTCGCTGGACACCTTCCTGCAGGACCTGCAGCGCGCGCGGCCGACGCTGTTCCTCTCGGTGCCACGGCTGTGGCTGAAATTCCAGCAGGGGGTCTTCAGCAAGATGCCGCCGGCCAAGCTGGACCGGCTGCTCGGCATTCCGCTGCTCGGTCGCGTGGTGGCGCGCAAGGTGCTCAAGGGCCTGGGGCTCGACCAGGTGCGGCAGGCCGGCAGCGCCTCGGCGCCGATCCCGGCCGAGCTCATCCGCTGGTACCGCCGGCTCGGGCTGGAGCTGTTCGAGGGTTATGCGATGACCGAGGACTTCGCCTTCTCGCACGCCTCGAACGAACGCTTCAGCGAGCCGGGCTGGGTGGGCGTGCCGATGCCCGGCGTGCAGGTGCGGCTGGACGCCAGCGGCGAGATCCTGATCAAGTCGCCCGGGCAGTTCCGCGGCTACTACAAGCAGCCGGAGCTGACGGCGGCCTCGTTCACCGAGGACGGCTTCTTCCGCACCGGCGACCTGGGCGAGCGCCGGCCCGACGGCATGCTGCGCATCACCGGCCGCGCCAAGGAACTGTTCAAGACGGCCAAGGGCAAATACGTGGCGCCGGCGCCCATCGAGAACCTCATCAACGTGCACCCGGTGGTGGAGTTGTCGCTGGTGTCGGGCGTGGGCCAGCCGGCCGCCTATGCCATCGTGGTGCTGGCCGAGGACCTGCGGCCGCGCGTGTCCGACCCCACGGTGCGCGCCCAGGTGCAGGCTGAACTGGAGCGCCTGCTCGACCGCGTCAACCAGGGCCTGGCCGACTACGAGCAACTGCGCATGGTGGTCGTGGCCCGGGAGCCGTGGTCGATCGAGAACGGCTGCCTGACACCGACGATGAAGATCAAGCGCAGCCGCATCGAAGCCGCGGTGGCGCCGCAGGTGGAGCGCTGGTACGCCGAGCCGAAGAAGGTGCTGTGGGCTTGAGCCCGCCGCCCGCACGCCACGGCGGCGACCGCATTGCCGAGGTGCTGCAGGCGCAGGGCGTGCCCTGCATATATACGCTGTGCGGCGGCCATATCTCGCCCATCCTGAGCGCGGCCCGCTCGCGCGGCATCCGTATCGTGGACGTGCGCGACGAGGCCACGGCGGTGTTCGCGGCCGATGCCGCGGCGCGGCTGTCGGGCCGGCCTGGCGTGGCCGCGGTGACCGCCGGGCCGGGCATCACCAACACCATCACCGCGCTGAAGAATGCGCAGCTGGCGCAGTCGCCGCTGGTGTTGCTGGGCGGCGCCGCGCCGACCGCGCTGCAGGGTCGCGGGGCGCTGCAGGACATCGACCAGGGTCCGCTGGTGGCGCCGCACGTCAAGCGTTTCTACAAACTGCGGCGCGTGCGCGAGCTGGGCCCGGCGGTGGCCGAGGCCTTCGCGCTGGCGCAGGCGGGTGTGCCCGGGCCGGTGTTCGTCGAATGCCCGGTGGACCTGCTCTACGACGAGGCCTCCATCCGCCAGTGGTACGCCGAAGCCGGCGGCAAGGGCACGGCGCTGGCCGACCGCGCGCTGCGCTGGTATTTGAACCGCCATGTGCGGCGCATGTTCGAAGGCGGCGCCGAAGCCGCGGCGCCGGCCGTGGCTCCGGTGGCGGTGCCGCAGCCGAGCCAGGGCAGCGTGCGCGCCGCGCTGGCCGCGCTGCACCAGGCCCAGCGGCCGCTGGCCGTGGTCGGCAGCCAGGCCGTGGTGCAAGCCGCACAAGCCGACGCGCTGGCCGAGGCCGTGGCGCGGCTGGGCATTCCCGTCTACCTGTCGGGCATGGCGCGCGGTCTGCTCGGGCCGGCGCACCCGCTGCAATTGCGCCACCAGCGCCGCAATGCCCTGCGCGAGGCCGACTGCGTGCTGCTGGCCGGCGTGCCCTGCGACTTCCGGCTCGACTACGGCCGCCATGTGCGCCGCAGCGCCACGCTGATCGCCGCCAACCGCAGCGCCAAGGAAGCGCGGCTCAACCGCCGACCCGACGTGGCCGCCATCGGCGACGCCGGCGCCTTCGTGCAGGCGCTGGCGCAGCAAGCGCCCGATCCGTCGCGGCTGAGCGGCTGGCTGGCCACGCTGCGCGCCCGCGACGAGGCACGCGAGGCCGAAATCGACGCGCAGGCGGCCCTGGCCGGTGAATTCGTCAACCCGCTCGCGCTGCTGCGCGCGCTGGAGCGCGAGGCCGCGGCCGACGCCGTCTTCGTGGCGGATGGCGGCGACTTCGTCGCCACCGCCAGCTACGTGCTGCACGCGCGCGGTCCGTTGGCCTGGCTCGACCCGGGCGCCTTCGGTACGCTGGGCGTGGGCGCCGGCTTCGCGCTCGGCGCCGCCACCACGAAGCCCGGGCGCGAACTGTGGATCGTCTTCGGCGACGGCGCCTGCGGTTTCGGCCTGGCCGAGTTCGACACCTTCGTGCGCCACGGCATCCCGGTCATCGCCCTCGTGGGCAACGATGCCGGCTGGACCCAGATCGCGCGCGAGCAGGTGAAGATGCTGAAGGACGACGTGGCCACCGTGCTGGCCCGCACCGCCTACCACGAGGTGGCGGCGGGTTTCGGCGCGGCGGGCCTGCTGATCCGGCGCCCCGACGAGGTGACCCCGGTGCTGAGGCAGGCGCGCGAACTGGCGCGCCAGGGCCGGCCGGTACTGGTCAACGTGTGGCTCGACAAGACCGAATTCCGCGAGGGGTCGCTGTCGATGTAAGGGCCGCAGCGTCGTGCCGGCCGGCTTCAGAGCCCGGCCGAGACGCCGGCGAAGCGCTCGCTCAGGCCGCCTTCCAGCTGCGTCACGGTGCAGCGGGCCTCGACCCCGTTGTAGGGGCCCAGCGGCTGATCGGCCACCGCATAGCCGGCGGGCAGGCCGCCGAAGAGCAGCCGGCCGACCGCAGCGCAGTTGTCCACCTGCACGCAGCCGCCGGGCCGCGGCGCGTGCGCCGAGACGAGGCAGGCGCCCTGGTTGGCGTGCATCGCGCTGGTGGCGGCCGCGGCCACGCCTTGCAGTTGGGTGGCCTGCGCGGTGCCACCGAGCTCGGCGAATTGCGGCAGCACCGCGGCGGCCAGCGCGCCGACCACGGCGGTGGCCACCAGCGGTTCGATCAAGGTCGTGCCGGCCTGGCGCCTGAACGGGGATCGCATCGGAATTGCTCCTTTGGTGCGGCCATTCTGGGCCGGCAGCCCGGGCGCGCAAGCCCGCATTCGCGTGGACCCACCGCAAGTGCGGGGGTGGATGACGCGCCCCGCCGCTGCGCCAGCCCGGCCTCTCCCGGTTGTCGCCGTGGTCGATGGCGTCGCCCAGGGCGGCGAAGCTGCCGGTGGCCGGCAGCACGGGAATCACCTCGATGGACAGCGGCTGCGCTGGTCAGGGGTTGGTCAGCCCAGCGGCAGGCCGACGTAGTTTTCCGCCAGCACCGTCTGCGCCGCCACCGACCCGCACAGATAGTCGAACTCCGCCTGCTGCATGCGCAGCCCGAAACCGCCGGTGTCGGGGAAGCGGTGCATCAGCGAGGTGAACCACCACGAGAAGCGCTCGGCCTTCCAGACCCGGGCCAGCGCGCGGCGGGAATAGTGGTCGATGCCGGCCACGCTGCCGCCGTAGAACTCGGTCAGCGCCTGCGCCAGCAGGCCGACGTCGGAAGCCGCCAGGTTCAGCCCCTTGGCCCCGGTGGGCGGCACGATATGCGCCGCGTCGCCGGCCAGGAACAGGCGGCCGAAGCGCAGCGGCTCGGCGACGAAGCTGCGCAGCGGCGCGATGCTCTTCTCGATCGACGGCCCGGTTGCCAGCCGCGCCGCCACGTCGGCGGGCAAGCGACGGCGCAACTCGGCCCAGAAGGCCTCGTCGGACCACTGCTCCAACTTGTCGTCCAGCAAGCACTGCAGGTAGTAGCGGCTGCGCTGGTGGCTGCGCATGCTGGCCAGCATGAAGCCGCGTTCGGTGTGGCCGTAGATCAGTTCCTCGTTCACCGGCGGCGTGTCGGCCAGCAGCCCCAGCCAGCCGAAGGGGTAGACCTTCTCGAAGGTCTGCAGCGCGTCGGCCGGCACCGCGCTGCGGCACACGCCGTGGAAGCCGTCGCAGCCGATGATGAAGTCGGCGTCGAGGCGCTGCCCGATGCCACCGTGGCGGTAGCCGACCCAGGGGTGGTCGCCGTCGAAGCCGTGCGGCTGCACGTCCTCGGCTTCGTACACCGTGGTGCGCCCGCTCAGCCGACGGTGGTCCATGAGGTCGCGCGTGACCTCCGTCTGGCCGTACACCATGACCTGCTTGCCGGTGAGCGCGTGCAGGTCGATGCGCAGCCGGCGCTCGCCAAAGGCCATCTCGAAGCCCCGGTGCGGCAGCCCTTGCGCGTCCATGCGCCCGGCCACGCCCGCTTCGCGCAGCAGGTCCATCGCCACCTGCTCCAGCACACCGGCACGGATGCGGCCGAGCACGTAGTCGGCGCTGCGCTGCTCGAGCACGACGTTGTCGATGCCGGCGCGGTGCAGCAGCGCACCGAGCAAGAGGCCGGCGGGGCCGGCGCCGACGATGGCCACCTGGGTGCGCATGTTCGTGTCTCCTTCAGTCTCCGGTCGCGCCGCGCGGACAGGGGCCGGGCAGGCACACCAGCCCGGCACGCCCGATGCGCGACCCGCGCCGGGCCGCTCAAGGCCCGGCTCCGCCGGGATTTGAACATGCGCCGACCGGTTCGTGCGCGTCGGCCGGCAGGGCGCGCGCGCAGGGCTGCGCGAGACACAACGCACGCTTGTGGGCCTGCGTCAGGGTCAAGTCGGGTGCGCTGCGGCCCGAAAACAAGGAGGCCGGGCGGTCGAGGGCGCCGCTGGCCAGACCGAGGAACCCGCATGTCCTGCACCGTCGCCGTCGACGAACTCAGTGTCGGCATGTACATCCACCTGGAAGGCGGGTGGCTGTCGCATCCCTTCCCGCTGTCGAGTTTTCGCATCTCGGCGCCGGAGCAGATCGCCACCTTGCGCGGGCTGGGGCTGGCACGCGTGCGCTGGGTGCCGGAGAAGAGCGACCCGCCGCCCCCGCTTCTGGCCGGTGCTGGCGCGGACGACGGCAACGATGGCGCCGCGCCTGGCGCGTGCGACGGCCCCGAAGTGGCATTGGACACGGCAGCGCACGAAGGCCAAGCGTGCCCGGCAGCACAGCGACGCCGGCAACTGAGCGCGCAACGCGAGGCGCTGTTGCGCTGCGAACGCCAGTACGGCGAGGCGGCGGCAGCCTGGCGCGAGGCCACCGAGGCGCTGGTCACGCGGCCGCAACATGCCGGCCGCACCGGCGAGGCGCTGGCGCAGGCGATGCTGGAGAAGATGCTGGGGCGCGAGGAAATGGGCATCCGCCTGGTCGCCAGCGGGGGTGATCGCGCCGCGGCGCACGCGCTCAATGTCGGCGTCGTGGCCATGCTGATCGGCCGCTCGCTCGGTCTGCCCGAGCCCGACATGCTCGACGTCGGGGTGGGTGCGTTGATGCACGACGTGGGCAAGCAGGACATCGCCGAGCGCTACCACCACGCCGACGAGCACTGCAGCCCTTCCGAGGCGGCAGCCTACCGCGACCACGTGGCGCGCGGCGTGGCGCATGGCCGCCGCATGGCGCTCTCGGCGGGAGCGCTGGCCGTGCTGGCCCAGCACCACGAGCACGCCGACGGCAGCGGCTTCCCGCGGCAGATCACCACCGACCAGATGAGCCTGGCCGCACGCATCGTGGCCATCGTCAACCGCTACGACAACCTGTGCAACCCGGCGGCTCGCCGCGCGGCCCTGACGCCGCACGAGGCGGTGGCGACCTTGTTCGCGCAAGGCCGGCAGGCGTTCGACGCCACGGTGCTGAACGCCTTCATCCGTGTCGTCGGCGTCTATCCGGCCGGCTCGCTGGTGCAGCTCACCGACGACCGCTACGCCATGGTGGTGGCCGTCAATTCCAGTCGGCCGCTGAAGCCGCGTGTGCTGGTGCACGACACGCAGGCGCCGCGCAACGAAGCACGGGTCGTCAATCTCGAGCAGGCGGGCGACCTCGGCATCCGGCGCAGCCTGCCCGCGGCCAAGCTGCCGGCAGCGGCGCTGGCCTACCTGGACCCACGGCCGCGCGTCTCCTATTTCTTCGAGCCGCTGCTGCCAGAGGCCGGCGCTGAGGACGCTGCGGCGTGAACCACGGCGCGCCTGCCGCGGCGGCCGCCGCCGCCCCCGACGGCGATGTGGCCGCCTGGGTGGCGTTGCTCGACGGTCTGCCCGGTGCGGCCTGGCTGGTGGCCTTGGCCACGCAGCGCGTGGTGGCCGTCAACGCGGCGGCGGCGGCGCTGTTCGGCCGCGCCGCGCAGGTCCTGGTCGGCGAATCCGCGCCGCGTCTGGCGGGTTCGCCCGAGGACCTGGCCTACTGGGCCGCGGCGGAGTCCGGCGAGGCCGGCCTGCTGCAGTCCGACACCGTGGTGGCCGCGGCCGACGGCCGCGTGCTCCACGTGAGCCGCAGCATTCGTCCGCTGGCCGCTGCGAGCGCCGCCGCCGCGACCCACGCGCTGGTGCTGCTGCTGGACCGCAGCGTCGAACGCGCCGCCGAGAACGATCGCGATCTGCTGCTCGGCGAACTGCGTTGCACGCTGGAAGCCACCGCCGACGGCATTCTCGTCACCGACCTGAATGGCCGCGTGCGCGCCTTCAACCAGCGCTTCGCCGAGATGTGGGCCATGCCGCCGGCGCTGCTGCAGGCGCGCGACGATGCCGGCGTGATGGACTGGATGACCCGCAGCGTGGTCGACGCCAAGGGTTACGAACATCGGCTGCAGGCCTTGCGCGAGGCCGCGCTGGTGACGGCCTGCGACCGCATCGAACTGCACTCCGGGCAGGTGCTGGACCGCGTGACGCGGCCGCTGTTCCAGGGCGGCAGCCCGCGCGGGCGCGTGTACTCGTTCCGTGACCTCACCGAACGCATGGCGGCGCAGGAACGCATCGAGGCCCTGGCCCACACCGATGCCCTCACCGGCCTGGCCAACCGCGCGCGGCTGGCCGCCTGCGTCACCGACGCGGCCGCCACGGTGCGGCGCGAGGGCGGCGGCTTCGCGCTGCTGGTCGTCGACCTGGACCGCTTCCGCCACATCAACGACAGCCTGGGCCACGCCACCGGTGACCGCGTGCTGATCGACGTGGCGCGGCGCGTCCAGGGCTGCCTGCGCCAGGGCGACACGCTGGCGCGCCTGGGCAGCGACCAGTTCGCGCTGCTGCTCGGCGGAGCCGACGCGGCGGCGGCCGAGGCCACCGCGCGGCGCGTGCTGAACGTGGTGGCACAGCCCTTCAGCAACGACGGCGCGGCGTTCACGCTCACCTGCAGCATCGGCATGGCGCTGGCGCCTTCGCACGGCAGCAGCGTGGACGAACTGACGCGCCACGCCGACGCCGCCATGCGTGCCGTGAAGACCGCCGGTCGGGCCAACTTCCGCCTGCACCAGATGCGCGGCGAGGTCGACCGCCGCGAATCGATGCGGCTGGACCACGCCATGCGACAGGCCCTGGTGAGCAACCGCTTCCGGCTGCACTACCAGCCGCAGGTGCGGCTGGCCGACGGCTGCATCGTCGGCGCCGAGGCGCTGCTGCGCTGGCGCGATCCCGAGCTGGGCGAGATGTCGCCGGTGCGCTTCATTCCGGTGGCCGAGGACAGCGGCTTCATCGTCGCGGTAGGCGACTGGGTGCTGACGCAGGCGGTGCGCCAGGCGGCGCTGTGGCACCAGCGCGGGCATGCCCTGCCGGTGGCGGTGAACGTGTCGGCGCTGCAGTTCAAGCAATCGAGCTTCGTCGACCGTGTGGCCAGCGTGCTGGCCGTCAGCGGCCTGCCGCCGCAACTGCTGGAGCTGGAGCTGACCGAGTCGATCCTCCTGCACGACGCCGACGAGACCTTGCAGCGCCTGCACGCGCTGGCGGCACTGGGGCTGCGGCTGGCACTCGACGACTTCGGTACCGGCTATTCGAGCCTGGCCTACCTGAAGCGCCTTCCCATCGGCAAGCTCAAGATCGACCGCAGCTTCATCCAGGGCCTGCCCGGCGACGACAGCGACGCCGGCATCGTGCGGGCGATCCTGCAGATGGCGCGCGCGCTGGGCATGACGGTCATCGCCGAGGGCGTGGAAGCCGAGGCACAGCGCCAGTTTCTGCTGGACGCCGGCTGCCACGAGTTCCAGGGCTGGCTGTTTGCACCGGCGCTGGACAGCCTGAGCTTCGAGCAACGGCTGGGCGGCGCCGCGGCCGGCGTGCCGGCTGCGGCGCCGGCATCGCCGCGGTTCCGGCTCGTGCGCGGCTGAAGGCGGCCAGCGCGCTGCCGGCGCGGCCGCCCTGCACGTGGCAGGCGTCACAATCGTGACTGTCAGCCAGGG
Organism: Candidatus Rubrivivax defluviihabitans; assembly: GCA_016709385.1. Classification (GTDB taxonomy): domain Bacteria; phylum Pseudomonadota; class Gammaproteobacteria; order Burkholderiales; family Burkholderiaceae_C; genus Rubrivivax; species Rubrivivax defluviihabitans. Next base: position 268,112 of record JADJMW010000022.1, on the reverse strand, counting down.
GTGCAAGGCACCAGGAGCCCGCTTTGACGATCTACAAGTTCAAGAGCAAGGTCACCGGTGACCTCATCATGCTGGCGCCGCACGGCAACCAGGTGATGACCATTCTGGGCCGCGAGCCGGCGGCGCAGGGCATCATCGAAGCCGACGCCATGCCGGCGGCGCTGGCCGCGCTGCAGGCCGCCATCGATGCCGAAGCTGCCGCTGCCGCCGAAACCGGCGAGTCCGGCGCGACGGAAGAAGACGGCGGCGGTGCACGCGCCGTGGCCTTGCGCCAGCGCCTATGGCCGATGATGGAAATGCTGCGCCGCGCGCACGCTGCCGGCGTGCCCGTGGTGTGGGGTGTTTGAGATACGGCGCCTGGCGGCGCATGCAGCGGCGCCGCCTGCGCGCCTGACCGAGGAATCCCGACGATGAAGCTCTGGAGCGACAGCTGGACCAATGGCGACCGCATCCCGGTGCGCTATGCCGCAGGCCGCCCCGACGGCGCCGGTGGCGCCACCTTCAGCGACAACCTGAACCCGCACCTGGCCTGGAGCGACCTGCCCGCTGGCACGCAGTCGATGGTGCTCATCTGCCACGATTTCGACGTGCCCAGCCAGGCCGACGGTGTCAACGTGTCCGGGCGCGAGATTGCGGCCGACCTGCCGCGCGTGGACTTCTTCCACTGGGTGCTGGTCGACCTGCCGCCGGCACCGACGGTGATTGCCGAGGGTGAGTTCAGCCGTGGCTTCACGCCGCGCGGCAAGCCCGGCCCCGCGGCCCACGGCGGCGTGCGCCAGGGCCTGAACGACTACACGCAGTGGTTTGCCGGACACCCGCAGATGGCCGGCCGCTATTTCGGCTACGACGGCCCCTTCCCGCCGTGGAACGATTCGCTGGTGCATCACTACGTCTTCACGCTCTATGCCGTGGCGCTGCCGCGGCTGCCCGTGGAAGGCACCTTCACCGGCGCCGAGGTGCGCCAGGCGCTGGCCGGCCGCGTGCTGGGCGAGGCCACGTTCTCGGGCACCTACACGCTCAATGCGCGGCTGCTGGCCAGCGAGATCTGAGCTGCTGCGGGATCTCGACGCGCAAGGCATGGACGAACCGACGCGGGTCTTCGTGCTGCGCCACGGGCAGACGGCCTGGAATGCCAGCCGGCGCATCCAGGGCCATGTCGACGAACCGCTCGACGACACCGGCCGCTGGCAGGCGCAGCGACTGGCACAGGCGCTGGCCGGCGAAGGCATCGCGGCCATCTACAGCAGCGACCTGCAGCGTGCGCACGCCACCGCGCTGGCGCTGGCCGCCGCCACCGGCCTGCCGGTGGTCACGCGGGCGGACCTGCGCGAACGGGCCTTTGGCCGCTTCGAGGGCGCCACCCCGGCCGAGATCGAGCAACGCTGGCCCGAAGACGCGGCGCGCTGGCGCCGGCGCGAGCCGGATCACGGGCCCGGTGGCGGCGAGGCGTTGACCGACTTCTATGCCCGCAGCGTCGCGGCCGCCACGGTTCTGGCGGCGCGCCACCCGGGCCAGGCGATTGCGCTGGTCGCCCACGGCGGCGTGCTCGACTGCCTGTACCGCGCGGCCTTGCGTCTGGAGCTGGCGGCGCCTCGCACCTGGCAAATGGACAATGCCAGCATCAACCGGCTGCTGTATGGGGGCCAGGGCTTCAGCGTGGTGGGCTGGAACGACTCGACCCATCTCGGCATGGCCCGCGGCGGACCCTCGTAGCCCGCGCACCCCGGTCCGCCGGCTCAACGCCAGCAAGCGGCGACGGTGCCCGTGCCAGACACGCCCTTTGCCCCCGTCTGGCTGATCGACAGTGTCGCGCACGCGCTATCGGCCGTGGCCTGGACGCCCTTCGGCACGGCGGTGACGCTGAAGGTCCGCTGATCCACGGCGGCCAGCGCAACGGTGTAGCGCGCAGCGATGTCGGTGCGGCATTGCGTGGCCGGCAACGCGGTCGCTGCGCCATTGTTCTGGTCATAGCGCAGATTGGTGGTGTAGACGCGCTCCATGAACTGCGCCATCTCGGCCAGACACGATGTTGCTGCCGCACGCTGCGTGCGCACGACGTAGCTCTGGTACGAGGGCAGGGCCACGGCGGCGAGGATCGCCACGATGGCCACGACGATCATCAGCTCGATCAGCGTGAAGCCGCCAGCCTGTGGCCGAGCAAGGCGCCCGCGGGCACCGGTGAGTGTCTGGTTCGGGTGGTGCATGAGGGTATCCGCCACTTCAATTCTGGCGCACGATCTCGCGCCATGCGATGCGGCCGGTGCGGATCGGGTTGTTGGCGCCGACGCTGCGCACCTGGCCGCTGGTGCCGCTGGTGATCAGGCGGTTGCCGATCAGGATGGCCTCGCTGGGCAGGTTGTTGTCGGGGCTGATCGAGCCCACGGCGACCCGCTTGCCCGCCACCATCAAGGCATCGGCGTCGGTGAAGGCCTGGTCACGGTTGGCGTCGAAGAACACCGTGCTCAGGGCGCCACCCGAGAACGGATCGACGGCATTCAGAAAGCCATCGCCGCCTGGTTTGCACATGTCGGTCGAAGGCACGATCGAGGTCACCAGCAGCACGCTGCCCAGGAACTTGGCGTCCGAGGTGATGCGTTCACCGTTGGCGCCGCTGGGCGGCTCCAGGTCGATGAACCAGCCGCGCTTGCCGGCCATGTCGCCGGCCAGCGCCGTCGAGAAGGCCCGCACCGCGCTGCCGCCGATCGTGGATTCGGTGGTGATGGTGCGGGGCATCAGCACCGTGCGGTCGGGGATCGACGTGCCCGTGTCGATCAGGCCGTACCAGGTCTGCACCGACTTGTCGGTGATGTCGTCGCTGAGGATGTACTGGCCGGTGCCGAAGAAGACGAACAGCTTGCCGAAGTTCGGGTCGCCCCGGCGCGGATTGACACCGATGCTCATGCCGCCGGTGATGGGCTGCCTCTTGCCGCCGGCGTCGCGTGCGACGAAGAACGGGGCCGGCACACCGGCGCTGCTGAAGGCCGAGCCCCAGGAGGCAGAGTTGCTGGAGCTGAGGTCGAACTTCCATACGTTGCCGAGCCGGTCACCGGCATACACCACGTCGAGCGTGCCGTTGGCATCGTCGTCCCAGCCGCGCGGCGTGGTCAGGCCGTTCGTGTCGCCGGCCGAGCCGGCCAGGGTGTCGATCTTGCGGATCAGCGCGCCGGTCTCGAGGTCGATGGCATACAGCACCGCGCGCTCCGAACTGCTGTTGTAGCCGTTGCCCACGAGCACCGCCATCTTGCCGTTGTTCAGCCTGGCGATCAATGGCTTGCCCAGCGCGATGCCCAGGTCGGCCTCGGTGTACTCCCACAGCACGTCGGCAGCGTCGAAGTGGGTCGGGTCGGTGACGTCCAGCGCGTACAAGGCCTTGCCACCCCGGCCCAGGGTGCCGACGAGGATGTTCCGGCTCCCCGGCGTCTCGCTGCGGGCCGAGACCGCGATCTCGCCGTCGACGAAATACTCGTGGCTGTAGGTCGGGCTGGTCAGCTTGTGCAACCTCGGCATCAGCGCGTTCGGCGCATAGGCGAACAGTTCGTTGCCGGTGTCGGCCGCGAAGGCGTGCAGCATGCCGTCGTTCGATCCGATGTACAGAGTTTCCGTGTCGCGCACGTAATAGGGCGACGAGCTGATGATGTCGCCCAGCACGCGTGCACGCTTGCGCAAGGGCCCGCCTGCTTCCTCGTGCGTCTTGTCGCCGCGCATCCAGTCGATGCGTGCCTGGGCGCAGGTATCGGGGTCGGCCAGTGCGCCGCCGCACGCGCTGGCACGCAGGTCGTCCTGCTGCGTGACGCTGAGGTCGGCCAGCAGCTTGAACTCGACGCCGCCCGTACCGGGCTTGAGCGTGAACACCTTGCGCAGTGCCGGCACGGCGAAGCGACCGGCATCGTTGGTGCTCCACTTGGAGACCAGCGTGCCATCGCCCAACGGCTTCAAGGCCTCGATTTCGCCGGACCAGTCGGTGCTGTCGAAGCGGCCCTGGAAGACGCGGCTGCCGTCGTTGATGGCGGTGGAGTTCTGCGACACCGCACCGAAGGCCGAAGTCTTGCGGAAGATGTCGTCGAAGATCTTCTTGAAGGCCTCCTGCAGGCTCGCGGTGTCGCTGGCGTTGTAGGCGTTGGCGGTGCCGCCGGCCGCCGCGACCACGTCCAGCGAGGCCGGGTCGGTGCCGAACGGCAGCGCGAAGCCAATCACGTAGGTTTCCACGCCGGCGGCCTTCAGCGCCGCCGCGGCGGCGGCGGCTTGCGCCAGCGCCGTGGCCGGGTTCGCCACCAGACCGCCGCTCTTGTCGGTCGACGGCAGGCCGTCGGTGAGCAGGATCACGAAGTTCTTGCCGCAGGAGGTGGGCAGCGGGTAGCAACTGGCGACATAGCCCTCGCTGGCGTCGTTCCAGGCGCCACCGAAATAGTCCTTGGCCGTGAGCAGCGTGCCTTCGATCGGCGTCAGCCCGGCGTTCTTGACGCCGCTGGCCGTGCAGGGCGCCGGGTCGCCCGGGATGTTGCAGGCCAGCTTGGTCTTGATCGCCGTGCCCTGGGCGTCGGTCAGCGACTTGATCGGCACCTCGAGATAGCCGCGCCCGGGTGAATCGTTGCGCAACCAGGTGCGGCCGACGTAGTTCCAGGTCAGCTGCTTGCCGAAGTCGAGGATGCCCTGGGCGAAGTCGCTGTCGGTCGGCGAAAGCGCGCCGTTGTAGAAGTTCGTGGCGTAACCCTGTGCCGCCTCCGAGGCTGCATTGCCCCACGCAGGCAGCGTGTTGCTGGTGCCGGTCTTGGTGCGGAAGCAGCGGTAGCTGTCCCACGGGCCGGTGGCCGGGTTCTCGCCGTTGAAGAACGGCACCGAGGTCGGCGAATAGCAGAAGGCGTTGCCCTGATTGCTGCCCGCATAGAACGGCAACGCGACGTTGTAGTGGATGTGGTTGCCGGCCGAGGTCGGGTTGGCGATGCGAAAGCGCTTGTTCGTGGCGCTGTTTCGCGCACCCGCCCACACCGGGTCGTAGGTTGCCGGGTCGTAGCTGGCGTCGTAGGGCGAGTTGTGCAGGTAAGAGCCCGAGGGGTTGTTCTGCTTGTAGCGCATCAACCCCATGTGGATGCGGTTCTTGTAGTTGTCGGTCAGTGTGCGCACCACGCCGCGGGCGACCTCCGACTTGCTGTTCGGGCTGTTGCTGCCCACGGCCGCGCCCGAGGCGTCTTCGTCCATGCTGTTCGAGTTGTCCAGCACCACCAGCACGTTGGCCTTGCCGCTCACCAGGTACAGCGGGTTGTTGCCGATGGCCATGCCGGCATGCGCCGGCAGGGTCCACGGCAATGTGGCCAGGCAAAGCGCCAGCAGCATCAGTCGTGTCCGGCGCCGGTGGGGCGGGGCAAGGCGCAGGGTGGGCAGAGTATTCATCGTGGGCACCTCGACGGGCTGAAGAGCGCAGCCGGGGTCGTCACTGCGTGGCGACATCGGACTGCAGGATCACGCTGGCGCGGTCGTCGGCCACGCTGCGACTGGTGACGCGGTAGCGCGGGGTGCGGCAGTTGGGCTGGCGCGGAATCTCTTGTCCGCAGGCAAGCCAGTTCTCGCCTTCACCATTGCGTTCGACGATGGCCCCCGGCGTGATGGCGTTGCCAGACACTGCGGCGGCCACGTCGAACCAGTCGTTGAAGGCCGCATCGGTCCAACGCGCCTGATCGGCCGGCGCGGGCTCGGCGCAGTAGCCGTTGGCGCAACCCGCGGCGGGAAAGTTGCCTTCGGTGGCTGCGGCCGCGCGCGCTTCAGCCTCGCGCAGACCGGTTTCGGCGGCCTGCAGGGCAAGGTTGCGGTCATAGGCCGAGGCGCTCATGCGCGATTCCATGGCTACCGAGCGCATGCCGGCCAGCGCCACCAGCGTCACCACCACCAGCAGGATCAGGCTGGCGAGCAGTGAAAAGCCTTGCTGGCGCTGCGGGGGCGAGGGGTTTCGGTTCATGGTTGGCGGTTCCGCAGATACAGCGTGAAGCTCATCGGCCGTTCCAGGCGGCTGCCCGCGGCGGTGGAGACACCGGTCTGTGCGCTGCGCAGGGTCAGCGCCACGCGCATGCCCACCACGCTGCCCCAGTCGACCACGGCGTCGGCGTCGACATAGGCCGCCGCGCCCAGGCCCAGGTACTGGATCTGCATGTCGGCGATGCCCTCGGCAATCTCCTCGGGGCCGTTGCGGGTGACGCGAAAGAGCGAGCGCCCGCCGGTGTCGGCGCGGCCGTTGTTGCCGATGTACCAGCCCGCCGCGACCAGGCGACCCACCTTTGCGCCCGGGTTGAAGAGGTAGGTCTTGCCGGCCGCGGTGCACAGGGTCGGGACACCCAGCCCGCGGCTGCAATTGCCATCGGCGGCGGCGGACTCGGCATGGTCGATGGTGCTGGCGCCCACCGCACTGGCCCGCAGCAACGCGCCCTGGCCGTAGTTGCACACCAGCAGCAGGTCGCCGACGCGCGCGCGATGCGGGTTGTTGTTGACCGTGAGGCGCGCCGCGGCGGTGTCATGCGCCGTCACGGTCAAATCGTTCAGGTCGGCCACGAACTTGCCCATCACCGCATCGGTGCCGGCCACGCGCTGCCCGACCGCTGCCCCGAAACCGGCACCCGCGAAAGCCGCGGCACCGTCGAAGCCTTGCAGCGGGCGCGTCCAGTCCACCCACCAGTCGGGGGGCACGAGCTGCGCGTTGTTCAGCACGTTGGCGACCAGAAGTGTGGTGTCGCAGGGGTTGCCACCGGCTTCCCGCAGCTCGCGCCCCATGAGCTCGAAGGCGCTGCGCGCCGTCTCCTGGGCGCGGCTCAGGCCCTCGGTGGTGCGGTTGGCCTGGCGGCTGCCGATGAACACCATGCTGGCGGCAAGCACCACCACCAGACCCAGCCCGAGCGCGACCATGACTTCGATCAGGCTCACGCCGCGCTGGCGCATGGCGCCCGCCGTGCCGCGTGGCTGCCCCGGCGCCGTCACAGCCGGCTCCGGATTTCGAAGGCCTGCGTGTCGCTGCCGCCGGTGGCCCGCGAGTCGTCCCAGCGGATGCCGACCGAGCAGTCGCGCCCGGCGCAGGTGATGCGGCCGCAGGCCCCGGGGTGGATCTGCGCCTGAACGCTGTCGATCCATTGCGCCACGTCGTCTGCGGCCAGCGTGGCCCCCGCTGGTGCTGCGCAGGTCCAGGTGGCGATCTCGTACTCGCCGGCCTCCACACCGGCCAGGTTGTTGCGCATGGCGTCGAGCATGCTCTGCGTCAGCACGGTCATCTGCGCGTGCTCGTAGTTGCTCTGGTTGTTGCGCAGGCCGGTGACTTGCAGTGCAGACGCGCCCAGCAGACCGATCGACAGCACGAGCACCGAGACCAGCACTTCGATCAGCGAGCCACCGGCGGATTGGCGACGGCAGGAGTGAAGACATGCCATGTGTTGGGCCCTCAGCTGTCGGCCGGCGCGTCGGCGCAGGCACCAGCCGTGTCGCGGCCGCGCACCGTGGTGCGACCGCCGAAGGCGATGAGCACGTCGCGCACGTTGGTCGGCGGTTGTGTGGACGGCACGCAGATCGACAGCGCTGCATTCAGCAGCGCCATTTCGTCGGCGCCGCGCGCCATGCCGGTGGGCATGAAGGTGATGCTGTGGCTGCGCGACGAGATGCCAGGGCTGGCGCGCACGACCAGCGGGGCCTCGACGGTACCGGTCTTGATGATCTCTTCGCCGGCATCGACGGCGCCGTTGCCGTTGCCGTCGGCAAAGACCAGCCAGCCCGGCCAGGTGTCGTCGGCGGCGCAGGCAGCGAGCGTGGCGCTGCGGCACAGCACGACGCTGCGGTTGCGCTTGATGGCCTCTGCGCGCGCCAGCTGAACGGCAGCGCTCAACTCGTTGGCGGCGGCGGTCAACCGACTGCTGTTGATCGCGCCCTGAAAGCTGGGCACACCGATGGCCAGAACGATCACCAGCAAGGCAACCGTGATCATCAGTTCGATCAAGGTCAGTCCGCGTACCAGGCGTTTGTGCATGAAATCCGTCCAGACAGTTGCCGGTGGCCGTTGCGCTGAAACCGGACAGCGCTCCGGACCTTTCGGGTCGAGCTGAAATGGCCTCGCCGCCTTGGCGCATGGCGCGACGGCGAGGCATTGCATTTGGGGTATCGGTGGTGGCCGCCTCGACTTGAGTGGTTTCAACGACCGCTGCGTGGACGTTGCATGTCGTAACGAACCGCGCGGCCCGTGATGGGATTCACACACCGTCCGTGTCGGGCGCTGGCGCGGCAGGGGCGGCGCTCAAGCGGGTGGCGGCGTTGCCGACAAGCCAAAGATCAGAGCAAGGAGATCGACATGCAACCCGCTTGGCTGAAGAAGACCTCGTGGTTGGCGCTGGTCATGGCGTTCAACGTCAGCGCCATGACCACGGCAGACAACGCATCGAAGGCGCCGGTCTCCAAGGCGGCCCCGAGTGCCGGTCAAGCAAAGCCCATGCCGCCGGCGGCTGTGACCGCGTGGTCTGCGCAGCACGCCGCCAGCCAGGCGCAGCGCGGCAAAGCAAAGAAGTAGAACCCCACCCGCTGCGCCGCTCGCGCCAAGCGTGTGCCGCCGCTTTCCCCGACCCTCGCGGGGGGATGCGGGCTTCGGCCGGCCTCGAGGTCGCTCAGTCGCCGAACAACGAACCCGCGGATGCGGGGGGCACCACGCCGAGGTGGCGCCAGGCCGCCAGCGTGGCGATGCGCCCTCGCGGCGTGCGCTGCAGGAAGCCCTGCTGGATGAGGAAGGGCTCGATCACGTCCTCGATCGTGCCCGCTTCCTCGCCGATGGCCGCGGCCACGTTGTCCAGCCCCACCGGGCCGCCGTCGAAGCGGTGGATCACCGCTTCCAGCAGCTTGCGGTCCATCACGTCGAAGCCCAGCGGGTCGACGTCCAGCATCTTCAGCGCCAGGTCGGCAATGGCCGCGTCGACGCTGCCATTGCCCTTGACCTGCGCATAGTCGCGCACGCGGCGCAGCAGCCGGTTGGCGATGCGCGGTGTGCCGCGGCTGCGGCGCGCAATCTCCAGCGCGCCGGCGGCGTCCACCGGCACGTTCAGCAGGCCGGCCGAGCGCGTGACGATGCGCGTCAGCTCTTCCGGCGTGTAGAACTCCAGCCGGGCGACGATGCCGAAGCGGTCGCGCAGCGGATTCGTCAGCATGCCGGCACGTGTGGTGGCACCGACCAGGGTGAAAGGCTGCAGGTCCAGTTTGATCGAGCGCGCGGCCGGGCCCTCGCCGATCATGATGTCGATCTGGTAGTCCTCCAGCGCCGGGTACAGGATCTCCTCGACGACGGGCTGGAGGCGGTGGATCTCGTCGATGAAGAGCACGTCGTTCTTCTCGAGGTTGGTCAGGATGGCGGCCAGGTCCTTGGGCTTCTCCAGCACCGGCCCCGAGGTCTGGCGCAGATTGACGCCCAATTCGTTGGCGATGATGTGGCTGAGCGTGGTCTTGCCCAGCCCCGGCGGACCGAACAACAGCACATGGTCCAGCGCCTCGGCGCGGCCGCGCGCGGCGTGGATGAAGATCTCCAGCTGCTCGCGCGCCTTGGCCTGGCCCACGTAGTCGGCCAGGCCCTTGGGGCGCAGTGCGCGCTCGATGGCTTCTTCGTTGGGCGTGGCCGCCGCGGCACTGACCACGCGCGGCGTGCGTGTCGCGCCCGGGGTGCCGAAATCGTCGGTCTGGATGGCCATGGGCGCATTATCGGCACCGGCGCGCGCTGGTCGCCGCTGGCTACACTGTCGGCATGTCTCTCCTGCGCCGCAGGCTCCGCCACTTCACCTGGATCGCGCTGGTCTCGATGCTGGGCCTGGGGTTGCTGCCCGCGATGTCGCATGCGCTGGCCCGGGCCGGCGGCAGCGGGGATTGGGCCGAGGTCTGCACGGCGCGTGGATTGACCCGGGTCGCCGCCGATGGCTCGCCTGTCGAGCCGGGCGGCCTGTTCGCGCTGCATGCGATGGGGCATTGCCCGTTGTGTGCTTCGGGGACACCGGCCGCAGGGCTGCCGACCGGACCCTGGCGGGTCCGGCTCGAGCCCGTCGTCGCACTCGCTGCCGCGTCGGCCGTTCGTCTGCCGCAGGCCTTGCCGGTGTCCTGGCCCGCGGCACAGCCGCGCGCGCCACCGGCCGCCCGCTGACTCACGGCGGTCAGTGGCTCGCGCGTCCTTCGGCGCGGCCGCGACTGCGCCGCCGATCCCGCCGATGTGTGTCGCACCGTCTGCTGTTGCGCCACACGGCCACGCAGGCCTTGCCGCCTTCACCACCGGAGAAACCGACATGAACACCCGCCGTCATACCCTGCTTGCCGCTGCCGCCCTGGTGCTGGCCCTTTCGGCCGCAGCCCCCGCCATCGCCCAGACCGTTCCCAAGGTGGAAGACGCCTGGGCCCGCCCCACCGTCGCCGGCCAGGCCGGCGGTGGCGGTTTCCTGAGGATCACCAGCGCCACCGCCGACCGCCTGGTCTCGGCCAGTGCGCCCATTTCGAAGACCGTGGAACTGCACACCATGCAGATGGACGGTGACGTGATGCGCATGCGCGAGATTCCCGCCATCGAGATTCCGGCCGGCCAGACCGTGGAGCTCAAGCCCGGTGGCCTGCACGTCATGTTCATCGGCCTGACCCGCAAGCTGGACAACGGCGCCAGCTTCCCGCTGACGCTGCGCTTCGAGAAGGCCGGCGAGGTGACGGTCGACGTGAAGGTCCGGACCCAGGGCCCGGCGCCGATGACGATGCACAAGCACTGAACCGGCGCCCCCCGCGGCTCGACCGGCGCCCCGCCGGGTCGCACCCGATGCGGCGGTTCAGCGCCGGCCGTTCAGCGGTTCAGCGCCTTCAGCGCCAGCTTGATGCCTTCGCTGACGCCGACCTCGGGCGGCAGCGCTTCCAGCGCGGCCTGCGCCTCGCGCTCGTTGTAGCCCAGCGCCTGCAGTGCCTGGGTGATGTCGCCTTGCGCCTCGCTCAGGGCGCCGGCTGCCGGTGCGGCGAGGTCGGCGCCGAGCTTTCCCTTCAGCTCGAGCAGCAGCCGCTCGGCGGTCTTCTTGCCGATGCCCGGCACCTTGACCAGGCGCGCGCCGTCCTGCCTGCTCACGGCCGCACCGAGTTCGGCCACGCTCAGTCCCGACAGGATGGCCAACGCCGTGCGCGGTCCCACGCCGCCGATCTTCACCAGTTCGCGGAAGGTCGAGCGCTCGGCGGCGGTGAGAAAGCCATACAGCAGTTGCGCGTCCTCGCGCACCACGAAATGCGTGAGCAGCGTCACCGCCTCGCCCAGGGCAGGCAGGTTGTAGAAGGTGCTCATCGGCACGTCGATCTCGTAGCCCACGCCGTGCACGTCGAGCACCACCGTGGGCGGCGACTTGTCGACCAGCGTGCCGCTGAGCCGGCCGATCATGCGGCGGCCGGGCGCGCAAGGTCCGCAGGCTGCGGCGGTCGTGGCATTCGCTGGGGCAAGTTCATGAGCCGCCCGAAGTTTACGTCAGACCACTGGGCGGCAAGGGGCCACGCAGGCACCGGCCCACCCCACTCAATCGCCGCGCGCGAACTCGAAATTCAGTGCGGCCGGCAACGATTCGATGATGGCGTCGCGCCCGACGCAGGCCACCGGGCCGCTGCCCAGGTTCAGGACCTCGAAGGCCCGGCCCTGGTCGACGATGCGCACGAAGCCGAGTTGCGGTGCGTCGGCCCGCCATTCGGCGCACAGGCGTTCGAATTCCGGTCCGGCGAGCACCGCCTCGTAGACCACCACGTGGGGCAGGCCGCTGGCGCAGAGCTGGCGCGCTTCGTCGAGCGTGGCCACGAAATCGAGCAGCAGGCCCATCGGGCGCAGCGCGTCGCGCACCAGGCCGCGAAGTTCGCGCTGTGGCGCCAGCGCCAGCACGTGGCGGCCGGCATGCGGCTGCGCGTTCACGGCCGGCGCACCGGGGTTGAAGAGCGTCTGCAGGCTGGGGGCCAGCGTGTCGGGGAAGTCCAGCGTCAGTTCGGTTCGGCCCTGGGTATCGCGGCGCCAGAGGTCCAGTCCCAGCACCGCGGCCGTCTGCTGCAGCAGTCGCCAAGACAAGGTGTCCAGCGCCGGGTCCGTGTCAGCGTCCAGCGGCGCGGCGGCCGTCACCAGTTCGTCGGCCACGCGGTAGCCGAAGCCGGCCCGCAGTTGTGCCCGCCCAGGCCAGCCGGGAACGGTCAGCCTGAGGTCGATCACGGTGCACGCGCTCTCGAAGCTCCAGTCCAGCACCGCGGCCAGCAGGCCGGGCAGCAGGGTGGCGTCGGTACGCACTTCGGTGGGCGCCAGCTGCTGCCGCAGCTCGATGCCGCGGGCGTGGATTTCGCGCGCGCGCGAACGCACCGACTCGTGCAGCAAGGCGGTCAGGTCGAGCCGCTCGGGGCTCACCCGGACCCGCCCCGAGGCCAGCCGCGCCACCTGCTGGCCCTTCAGGACGGCGCGGCGCGCGCGATCGATCTCGTCGCGCAGCACGCGCAGGCCGGCGCGGCTGATGCGGCCCGTGGTGGCCAGCGCCGTGACCCGCTCGGCCGCATCGGTGAGCGCCACTGCCACTTCGTTGCCCAACAGCGCGAGCAAGGCCTGCATGTCGAATGCCTCGTCGGCCGGCCGAGGGGCGGCGTCGATGGGGCTTGCAGGATCCGAGGTATGCACGACGTGGGTCTCTCCGAGGCGCTGGGACCCCTGCACTGAACGCCGGCCCCTGACAGGACGGCGGCATTGCCGACCCGTGGCCGCAGAGCTTGGGCTGACGCGCGCAACCACGCCACCCCGCGAGCAGGGGGCGCAACCGGCGCGGCTGGCAACTACGTCACGCCGGGGGGCGCGGGCTGGCTCCGACGCCGGCGTCTGTGCCGCCGATGGCGCCGATGTCGCGCAGGTGCTGCCGCGCGGCCGCGTCGACGCCGATCTCTGCCAGCACCTCGTCGGTGTGCTGACCCAGCAGCGGCGGTGGCCGGCGCAGCTGCACCGGCGTGGCCGAAAGCTTCATCGGGCTGGCAACAAGTTCCAGCGCGTCGTTGTGCGGATGCGGTACGGTCACCGTCATGCCGCGTTCGCGCACCTGCGGGTCGGCAAAGACCTCGGCGAAATCGTTGATGGGGCCGCACGGCACCTTGGCCGCCTCCAGTGCGGCCAGCCAGTCGGCGCGCGACCGCTGGCGCAGGCGCGCTGCCAGCAGCGGCACCAGCATGTCGCGGTGGCGCACGCGCTGGGCATTGCGCGCGTAGCGCTCGTCGCGGGTCAGTTCGGGGCAGCCGGCCACGGCGCAGAAGCGTTCGAACTGCCGGTCGTTGCCCACCGCCAGGATGATGTGGCCGTCGGCCACCGCGAAAACCTGGTAGGGCACGATATTCTGGTGCGCATTGCCGGCGCGCCGCGGCGGCACCTTCGTCACCAGGTAGTTGGCGCCCAGGTTGGCGAGCATCGCCACCTGGGTGTCGAGCAAGGCCATGTCGATGACTTGGCCGCAGCCGGTGGCGTCGCGGTGGCGCAGCGCGGCCAGGATGGCCACCGTGGCGTACATGCCGGTGAACAGGTCGGCCACCGCCACGCCCACTTTCTGCGGGCCGCCGCCGGGGAGGTCATCGCGCTCGCCGGTGACGCTCATCAGGCCGCCCATGCCCTGCACGGCGTAATCGTAGCCGGCGCGTTCGCGGTAGGGGCCGGTCTGGCCGAAGCCGGTGATCGAGCAGTACACCAGCCGTGGGCAACGCCGGCGCAGCGTGTCGGCGTCCAGGCCGTAGCGCGCCATGTCGCCGACCTTGAAGTTCTCCACCAGCACGTCGCAGGTGTCGGCCAGGCGCCGCAGCAGCGCCTGGCCCTCGGGGTGCGCCATGTCGATCGTCACCGAGCGCTTGTTGCGGTTGGCGCCCAGGTAGTAGGCGGCTTCGGCGGTGTCGTGGCCCTGGCGGTCCTTCAGGAACGGCGGGCCCCAGGCGCGTGTGTCGTCGCCGCCGGGATGGCCGGTGCCGGGCGGGCGCTCGACCTTGATGACCTCGGCGCCGAGGTCGGCCAGTGTCTGCGTGCACCACGGCCCGGCGAGTACGCGCGAGAGATCGAGCACGCGCACGCGGTCCAGCGCGCACGGGAGAGGCGGAGCCGGTGACGGCGGGGCGGGTGTCTGAGCGGTCAAGGTGGCTGCCCTCGCGAAGCGGAAAACCCTCGGTGCCGCGAGCGCAGCGGGTCGGGCCGATACCCGTCATTCTCCCGCAAGGGCCAGGATAATCGAGGTATGACATTGACGGCCCGAAGCGTGGCTGGTGCCGGCTGGGCCAGCGCGGCTGCCTTGCTGCTGGCGGCTTGTGCGCCTGCCCTGGACTGGCGCGACGTGCGGCCCGAAGGCAGCAACATGACCCTGCTCATGCCCTGCAAGCCCACGGCGCAGCAGCGGCAGTTGCCGCTGGCCGGAGCCGCGGTTCGCCTGTCGTTGCATGCGTGCAGCGCCGACGGGCAGACCTGGGGCGTGGCCCATGCCGACGTGGAAGACCCCGCGCGCGTGGTTGCGGCGCTGGCCGAGTTGCGCACCTCGGCCGCCGCCAATGTCGCCGCCGGGGCCGTCGAGCCGTTGCCGCTGCAGGTGCCCGGCGCCACGCCGCAGCCTGGAAGCGAGCGCGTGCGCTTGGACGGTCGCCTGCCCAACGGCCGACCTGTGCAGGTGCAGGTGGCCGTCTTCGCCCAGGGAACGCGTGTCTTCCAGGTCACTGCGCTGGGCGATCGCCTGCCTGCCGAGGCGGCGGAAACCTTCTTCGGCTCGATCCGCTTCGCGCCATGACGCTCACCGGCCGGCAGGGCGTGGTGATCTTCACGGCGTTTGCCTTCGCCTACTTCTTCTCGGCCTTGCTGCGTGCCGTGACGGCCACGCTGGCCCCGGTCTTCAGCGCCGAACTGGACCTGCGGGCGGCCGACCTGGGATTGCTGGCCGGCGCCTACTTCTTCGGCTTTGCCGCCATGCAGCTGCCGCTGGGTGGCGCGCTCGACCGCGTGGGTCCGCGGCGCACCCTGCTCGCGCTGCTGGCAGTGGCGGTGCTGGGCTGCGCGGCCTTTGCCGTGGCAGACCGGCTGCCGGGGCTGGTTGCGGCACGGGTGATGATCGGCGCCGGTGTGGCAGCCTGCCTGATGGCGCCGCTGACCTGCTACCGGCGGCTGTTCAGCCCCAGCACGCAGTTGCGCACGAACTCCTGGATGCTGATGACGGGGTCGTTCGGCATGCTGGCCTCCACCGTGCCGGTGCAGTGGCTGTTGCCGGCGCTCGGCTGGCGCGGCCTGTTCTGGGCCCTGGCGGCCCTGCTCGTGCTGGCCATGGCGGGGATCGCGTGGGGGGTGCCGCCCGACCCGCGTCCGAGCGCGATCGGCCCGCAACGCACCGAAGATGCCGACGTCACTTCGGGCGCGGCCGCTGCCGGCCCGGCCGCGGTGCACGCCGGCTACCTCGGCATCGTGCGGCATCCGCTGTTCGTGCGCATGGCACCGCTGGGATTCTTTCTCTACGGCGGCCTGATCGCGGTGCAGTCGCTGTGGGCCGGCCCCTGGCTCACCCGCGTGGGCGGCTGGAGCGCGGATCAGGCGGCGCAGGGGTTGTTCTTCATCAACCTGGCGATGCTGGTCACCTTCGGCGCCTGGGGCGCGGTGTTGCCGCGGCTGGCGCGGCACGGCATCGGTGCGCTGCAACTCATGACCTGGGGTCTGCCGCTGGCGCTGGCCTTGCTGTTCGTGAACGTCGCGCTGGGGGGCGCTGCCGGCGCCGGACCCTGGGCGCTGTGGTGCGTGGCCTGTACCTTTGCCTCGGTCAGCCAGCCGGCGTTGGGGGTGGCCTTTCCCGCGGCGCTGGCGGGCCGCGCGCTTTCGGCTTACAACCTGGTGATCTTCGGCGGCGTGTTCTGCATTCAGTGGGGCATCGGTCTGCTGATCGACGGTCTGCGCGCGCTGGGGGTGGTGGAAGCCAGCGCATTCCGGCTGGCCTTCGCCGCGTTCGGCGTGTGCTGCGTGGGGGCCTATGCGTGGTTCTTGCTGCACGGCCGCGCCGGTGCCGATAATCCGCACTGAAACGCCATGGCCGCCATCCTTCTCGTCGCCCACGCTCCGCTGGCCACTTCGCTGCTGGCGGTGGCGCGCCATGTCTACCCGGAGCGCAGTGCCGGCCTGGCCGCCACCGACGTTGACGCCGCTGCCGACCTCGGCGAGGCGCAGCAGCAGATCCGCGCGGCGCTTGAGGGCCTGGCCGATGCCGAGGTGCTGATTCTCGTCGACGTCTTCGGCGCTTCGCCCTGCAAGGCCGCCTTGGAGGTGGCCGACGGTGTGCGCATCCGCGTCGTCGCCGGGGTCAACGTGCCCATGCTCTGGCGCGCCCTGTGTTATTCCGAGGTGCCGCTGGAGGAACTGGTCACGCGTGCCGTCGACGGCGGCGCTCAGGGCGTCATGCAGCTGGGCGTGCCGCGGCCGCAGAACCAGGCCTCGCCTCCTTCCAACCATGATCAAGTCCAGCATCAGCATCAACAATAAGCTCGGCCTGCATGCGCGCGCCTCGGCCAAGCTCAGCAAGCTGGCCGGCAGCTTCAGGAGCGACATCCACATCAGCCGCAACGGCCGCCGCGTCAATGCCAAGAGCATCATGGGGGTGATGATGCTGGCTGCAGGCATGGGCACCGAGATCGAGATCGATGCCGATGGTGCCGACGAGCAGCAGGCCGTCGAGGCCCTGCGCGGCCTCATCGAGGCCAAGTTCGGCGAAGGCGAATAAGGCGGCGGCGCTCGCCGAGCGCCGCATGGCAGCGCGCTGCGCTACATTGGCTGCATGAGCATCCAGGTTTTCGGCACGCCTGTTTCCCGCGGGGTCGCCATCGGGCGCGCCGTGCTCGTGGCGTCCAGCCGCGTCGACGTGGCGCACTACTTCGTCGGCGCCGACCGCATCGAACCCGAGATCGAACGCCTGCGCAACGCCCGCAACGCCGTTGCCGCGGAGCTGGCCGCGCTCAAGAACGAGCTGCCGCCCGAAGCCCCGCACGAACTGGCCGCGCTGCTCGACGTGCACCTGATGCTGCTGCACGACGAATCGCTCATCGGCGCCACCAAGGCCTGGATCTCCGACCGGCACTACAACGCCGAGTGGGCGCTGTCGGCGCAACTGGAGGTGCTGGCGCGGCAGTTCGACGACATGGAGGACGCTTACCTGCGCGAGCGCAAGGCCGACGTGGAGCAGGTCGTCGAGCGGCTCTTGCGCGGGCTGCGTCTTTCCGCCGCCGGCCCGGCGGCGCTTGGCCCAGCGGTGGCGCAGGCGGCCAGCGACTTCGGCGGCGAAGACCCGCTGGTGCTGGTGGCCAACGACGTGGCACCGGCCGACATGCTGCAGTTCAAGCGCAGCATCTTCACCGGCTTCGTCACCGATGTGGGCGGGCGCACCTCGCACACCGCGATCGTGGCGCGCAGCCTGGATATCCCGGCGGTGGTGGGCGCACGCGAAGCCAGCCGGCTGATCCGCCAGGACGACTGGGTCGTCATCGACGGCGATGCCGGCGTCGTCATCGTCGATCCCTCGCCCATCGTGCTCGACGAGTACCGGTTCCGGCAGCGCCAGAGCGAACTCGAACGAGCCCGGCTCGACCGCCTGCGCCACACGCCGGCCGTCACGCTCGACGGCCAGGCGGTGGAACTGCTGGCCAATATCGAACTGCCCGGCGACGCGGCCGGCGCGCTGGCCGCCGGCGCCGTGGGCGTGGGCTTGTTCCGCAGCGAGTTCCTGTTCATGAACCGTGGCGGTAGCCTGCCTGGCGAGGAGGAGCAGTTCGAGGCCTACCGCGACGCCGTGGTCGCCCTGCAGGGCCTGCCGGTGACGATACGTACCGTGGACGTGGGCGCGGACAAGCCGCTCGAACGCAGCGCGCCCGACCATCGCTACGACCATGGGCTGAACCCGGCGCTCGGGTTGCGAGCCATCCGCTGGAGCCTCGCCGAGCCAAGCATGTTCCGCCAGCAGTTGCGCGCCATCCTGCGCGCCAGCGCGTACGGAAAGGTGCGCATCCTGATCCCGATGGTGGCGCACTTGAGCGAAGTCAGGATGATCTTCGAGGCCCTGGTGCGGGCGCGCCAGCAGCTCGACGATGCCGGTCGCGCCTACAGCCATGTCGAGGTGGGCGCCATGGTCGAGGTACCGGCGGCCGCCCTGATGATCGACCGCCTCCTGCAGCACTTCGACTTCGTCTCCGTGGGCACCAACGACCTGATCCAGTACACGCTGGCCATCGACCGCGCCGACGAGGCCGTGGCCCATCTCTACGATCCCTGGCACCCGGCGGTGCTGCAACTGCTGCACCACACGATCTCTCGCGCCAATGCCCGCGGGCGCGCTGTCAGTGTGTGCGGTGAAATGGCGGGCGACGCAGCCTTCACGGAAATGCTGCTGGCCATGGGCCTGCGCAGCTTTTCCATGCACCCAGCGCGCATTGCCTCGATCAAGCAACGTGTGCTTCGTGCCGACACGCGCCTGTTGTCCTCGCACCTGACGCGGGTGCTGGAAGCAGATCACCCCGGCGAGGCGCTGCGCCTGGCGTTGCAGGGCGGCCGTGCGCCTCAATGACGGCCTCCTCGGGTCGAGCCGAAGAAAACTTGCTGTGGTCGGGCGCAGGGTGCTATAGTCACAGGCTCGACTGCAAACATGGCAAGGAACAGCGCAAGGCGCTGAACCGGCACCAGGCAAGCAGGCCGGAAAGCCCGAGTGATTGACAGTGGTTAAGAAAACATGTCAGAATCGCGGTCTTCGCTGATCACAGGTCGGCGGCGCTGAAGCAGTCACCAGCGACACGGTTCTTTAACAACATACAGCCGATAAGCGTGGGCGTTTGAAGGCGAGTGCCGGAACAATGTGGAAGCACAACGTTCAGGTCTCATGACCTTAAACGCTCATGGAAATAGAAGTGAAGTTCACTTCGATTCCTAAGAGCAAATTCAAGATCGAACTGAAGAGTTTGATCCTGGCTCAGATTGAACGCTGGCGGCATGCCTTACACATGCAAGTCGAACGGTAACGCGGGGCAACCTGGCGACGAGTGGCGAACGGGTGAGTAATACATCGGAACGTGCCCAGTAGTGGGGGATAGCCCGGCGAAAGCCGGATTAATACCGCATACGACCTACGGGTGAAAGCGGGGGATCGCAAGACCTCGCGCCATTGGAGCGGCCGATATCAGATTAGGTAGTTGGTGGGGTAAAAGCCTACCAAGCCGACGATCTGTAGCTGGTCTGAGAGGACGACCAGCCACACTGGGACTGAGACACGGCCCAGACTCCTACGGGAGGCAGCAGTGGGGAATTTTGGACAATGGGCGCAAGCCTGATCCAGCCATGCCGCGTGCGGGAAGAAGGCCTTCGGGTTGTAAACCGCTTTTGTCAGGGAAGAAACGCTCTGGGCTAATACCCCGGGGTAATGACGGTACCTGAAGAATAAGCACCGGCTAACTACGTGCCAGCAGCCGCGGTAATACGTAGGGTGCAAGCGTTAATCGGAATTACTGGGCGTAAAGCGTGCGCAGGCGGTTTTGCAAGACAGATGTGAAATCCCCGGGCTCAACCTGGGAACTGCATTTGTGACTGCAAGGCTGGAGTGCGGCAGAGGGGGATGGAATTCCGCGTGTAGCAGTGAAATGCGTAGATATGCGGAGGAACACCGATGGCGAAGGCAATCCCCTGGGCCTGCACTGACGCTCATGCACGAAAGCGTGGGGAGCAAACAGGATTAGATACCCTGGTAGTCCACGCCCTAAACGATGTCAACTGGTTGTTGGAAAGGGTCCTTTTCAGTAACGAAGCTAACGCGTGAAGTTGACCGCCTGGGGAGTACGGCCGCAAGGTTGAAACTCAAAGGAATTGACGGGGACCCGCACAAGCGGTGGATGATGTGGTTTAATTCGACGCAACGCGAAAAACCTTACCTACCCTTGACATGTCTGGAATTTTGCAGAGATGTGAAAGTGCTCGAAAGAGAACCAGAACACAGGTGCTGCATGGCCGTCGTCAGCTCGTGTCGTGAGATGTTGGGTTAAGTCCCGCAACGAGCGCAACCCTTGTCATTAGTTGCTACGAAAGGGCACTCTAATGAGACTGCCGGTGACAAACCGGAGGAAGGTGGGGATGACGTCAGGTCATCATGGCCCTTATGGGTAGGGCTACACACGTCATACAATGGCCGGTACAGAGGGCTGCCAACCCGCGAGGGGGAGCCAATCCCAGAAAACCGGTCGTAGTCCGGATCGCAGTCTGCAACTCGACTGCGTGAAGTCGGAATCGCTAGTAATCGCGGATCAGCTTGCCGCGGTGAATACGTTCCCGGGTCTTGTACACACCGCCCGTCACACCATGGGAGCGGGTTCTGCCAGAAGTAGTTAGCCTAACCGCAAGGAGGGCGATTACCACGGCAGGGTTCGTGACTGGGGTGAAGTCGTAACAAGGTAGCCGTATCGGAAGGTGCGGCTGGATCACCTCCTTTCTGGAAATGCCCAGCTGGGAGAGCACCTGCTTTGCAAGCAGGGGGTCATCGGTTCGATCCCGTTCACCTCCACCAAACCAATTGTGCCCAGTTGATTGAAGCGGCAAGTGTATCGACGTGCACTCGCCGGTTCGATCCTTGGGTCGGCTGTCGTTCTTTAAAAATTCATAGAGTCGAAATCAGCGCTGCTGGCGGAAAGCATCTTCGGATGCACCGTGCCGCCGGCAGCCTAATGATTGCGTCAAAACAACTTCAATTTCAGAGATTGAAGTTCGGCATAACGCGTAATACTCAAATCAGTCATTGACCGACCCGGTTGTCAGCCGGCGTCAAAGTTATAGGGTCAAGTGACTAAGTGCATGTGGTGGATGCCTTGGCGATTACAGGCGATGAAGGACGTGGTAGCCTGCGATAAGCTTCGGGGAGCTGGCAAATAAGCTTTGATCCGGAGATTTCCGAATGGGGAAACCCACCCTTAGGGGTATCGCATGATGAATACATAGTCATGCGAGGCGAACCGGGTGAACTGAAACATCTCAGTAGCTCGAGGAAAAGACATCAACCGAGATTCCGAAAGTAGTGGCGAGCGAAATCGGAGAAGCCGGCACGTTTTAGCAGTCGATTTATCAGAACAGTCTGGAAAGGCTGGCCACAGCGGGTGATAGCCCCGTATGAAAAAAGTCGATTGTGGAACTGGGCGTGCGAAAAGTAGGGCGGGACACGTGTAATCCTGTCTGAAGATGGGGGGACCATCCTCCAAGGCTAAATACTCGTAATCGACCGATAGCGAACTAGTACCGTGAGGGAAAGGCGAAAAGAACCCCGGGAGGGGAGTGAAATAGATCCTGAAACCGCATGCATACAAAAAGTCGGAGCCTCGCAAGGGGTGACGGCGTACCTTTTGTATAATGGGTCAGCGACTTACATTCAGTGGCAAGCTTAACCGAATAGGGAAGGCGCAGGGAAACCGAGTCCGAATAGGGCGTTCAGTCGCTGGGTGTAGACCCGAAACCAAGTGATCTATCCATGGCCAGGATGAAGGTGCCGTAACAGGTACTGGAGGTCCGAACCGACTAGTGTTGCAAAACTAGCGGATGAGCTGTGGATAGGGGTGAAAGGCTAAACAAACTTGGAGATAGCTGGTTCTCTCCGAAAGCTATTTAGGTAGCGCCTCAAGTATTACCATCGGGGGTAGAGCACTGTTATGGCTAGGGGGTCATGGCGACTTACCAAACCATTGCAAACTCCGAATACCGATGAGTACAGCTTGGGAGACAGTGCACCGGGTGCTAACGTCCGGACACAAGAGGGAAACAACCCAGACCGCCAGCTAAGGTCCCCAAAATTGGCTAAGTGGGAAACGAAGTGGGAAGGCTAAAACAGTCAGGATGTTGGCTTAGAAGCAGCCATCATTTAAAGAAAGCGTAATAGCTCACTGATCGAGTCGTCCTGCGCGGAAGATGTAACGGGGCTAAGCCAGTTACCGAAGCTGCGGATTTGCACGCAAGTGCAAGTGGTAGGAGAGCGTTCTGTAAGCCTGTGAAGGTGGGTTGCGAAGCCTGCTGGAGGTATCAGAAGTGCGAATGCTGACATGAGTAGCGTTAAAGGGGGTGAAAAGCCCCCTCGCCGAAAGCGCAAGGTTTCCTACGCAACGTTCATCGGCGTAGGGTGAGTCGGCCCCTAAGGCGAGGCAGAGATGCGTAGCTGATGGGAAACAGGTCAATATTCCTGTACCGATGTGTAGTGCGATGTGGGGACGGAGAAGGTTAACTCAGCCGGGTGTTGGATGTCCCGGTTCAAGCTTGTAGTCGTGGTCCTTAGGAAAATCCGGAGATCTTAGATGAGGGGTGATAACGAGGCGGCTTGCCGCCGAAGTGAGTGATACCCTGCTTCCAGGAAAAGCCACTAAGCTTCAGCTGCACACGACCGTACCGCAAACCGACACTGGTGCGCGAGATGAGTATTCTAAGGCGCTTGAGAGAACTCTGGAGAAGGAACTCGGCAAATTGACACCGTAACTTCGGAAGAAGGTGTGCCTTTAGTAGGTGAAGTCGTACAGACGGAGCCCAATGAGGCCGCAGAGAATCGGTGGCTGCGACTGTTTATTAAAAACACAGCACTCTGCAAAGACGAAAGTCGACGTATAGGGTGTGACGCCTGCCCGGTGCTGGAAGATTAAATGATGGGGTGCAAGCTCTTGATTGAAGTCCCAGTAAACGGCGGCCGTAACTATAACGGTCCTAAGGTAGCGAAATTCCTTGTCGGGTAAGTTCCGACCTGCACGAATGGCGTAACGATGGCCACGCTGTCTCCTCCAGAGACTCAGCGAAGTTGAAATGTTTGTGATGATGCAATCTCCCCGCGGAAAGACGGAAAGACCCCATGAACCTTTACTGTAGCTTTACATTGGACTTTGAACAGATCTGTGTAGGATAGGTGGGAGGCTTTGAAGCGGTGCCGCTAGGTGTCGTGGAGCCAACCTTGAAATACCACCCTGGTGTGTTTGGGGTTCTAACCTTGACCCGTTATCCGGGTTGGGGACAGTGTGTGGTGGGCAGTTTGACTGGGGCGGTCTCCTCCCAAAGTGTAACGGAGGAGTTCGAAGGTACGCTAGGCACGGTCGGAAATCGTGCTGATAGTGCATTGGCATAAGCGTGCTTGACTGCGAGACGGACATGTCGAGCAGGTACGAAAGTAGGACAAAGTGATCCGGTGGTTCTGTATGGAAGGGCCATCGCTCAACGGATAAAAGGTACTCTGGGGATAACAGGCTGATACCGCCCAAGAGTTCATATCGACGGCGGTGTTTGGCACCTCGATGTCGGCTCATCTCATCCTGGGGCTGTAGCCGGTCCCAAGGGTATGGCTGTTCGCCATTTAAAGAGGTACGTGAGCTGGGTTTAAAACGTCGTGAGACAGTTTGGTCCCTATCTTCCGTGGGCGCTGCAAGATTGAGAGAGCCTGCTCCTAGTACGAGAGGACCGGAGTGGACGCACCTCTGGTGCATCGGTTGTCACGCCAGTGGCATAGCCGAGTAGCTAAGTGCGGAAGAGATAACCGCTGAAAGCATCTAAGCGGGAAACTCGTCTCAAGATGAGTCTTGCCGGGGCCTTGAGCCCCCTGAAGAGTCGTTCGAGACCAGGACGTTGATAGGCCGGGTGTGGAAGCGCGGTAACGCGTTAAGCTGACCGGTACTAATTGCTCGTGAGGCTTGACCCTATAACTTTGACGAACGCTGGTGAAGCGTTTGGTTTGATTGTTCAGGTTATGCCGGAGACGCAATCTGCTGATTAGACTCTATGAATTCGCTGTATCGTCGGAAGACGCTGCGGCAACCAGTCAAGCCTGATGACCATAGCAAGGTGGTCCCACTCCTTCCCATCCCGAACAGGACAGTGAAACGCCTTTGCGCCGATGATAGTGCGGGTTCCCGTGTGAAAGTAGGACATTGTCAGGCTAATAACGAAGCGAGGGCCCGGTCATTCAGATCGGGCCCTTTTGCTTTGGTGTGGCGCTTCGTTCCGCGATCTTCGCGGGGTATGCGCGTCAGGCGTGGCTGCGCAGTTCCCGCCGCAGGATCTTGCCGACGTTGCTCTTGGGCAACTCGTCGCGGAACTCGATATATTTCGGCCGCTTGTAGGCAGTGAAATTGTCCCGGCACCAGTTGGCGATGTCCTCTTCCGCCAGGGTCGGGTCGTTCTTCACCACGAACAGCTTGACCGCCTCGCCGGCGCGTTCGTCGGCCACGCCCACCGCGGCGCATTCCAGCACGCCGGGGTGCAGGTTCACCACTTGTTCGATCTCGTTGGGATAGACGTTGAAGCCCGACACCAGGATCATGTCCTTCTTGCGATCGACGATGCGGATATAGCCGCGCTCGTCCATCACGCCCACGTCGCCCGACTTGAAGAAGCCGTCATCGGTCATGACCTTGGCGGTCTCGTCGTCGCGCTGCCAGTAGCCCGCCATCACCTGCGGGCCGCGGATGCAGATCTCGCCGGCGGTGCCCATCGGCACGTCGCGGCCGTTGTCGTCGCGAATGGCGATTTCGGTGGAGGGAATCGGCAGCCCGATCGTGCCGGTGAATTCCTGCAGGTCCAGGCGATTGGAGGTGGCCACGGGCGAGGTCTCGGAAAGGCCATAACCTTCGACCACGGGGCAACCGGTCACCTTCAGCCAGCGTTCGGCCGTGGCCTGCTGCACCGCCATGCCGCCGCCGTTGGAGACCACCAGGCCGGAGAAGTCGAGCCGCGCAAAGTCGGCGTCGTTGGCCAGGGCATTGAACAGCGTATTGACCGCCGGGAACATGTTGATGCGGTACTTGGCCAGCGTGCGCACCAGGCCCGGAATGTCGCGCGGGTTCGGGATCAGAAGGTTCATGGCGCCGAAATGCGCGCCCATCAGCGCGCAGATCGTGAGCGCGAAGATGTGATACAGCGGCAGGGCGCAGACGATGGTCAATTGCTGGTCGCCGACGCGGTCGAGCATGGGCTTGAACCAGGCCTCGCACTGCATGATGTTGGCGACCACGTTTCGATGCAGCAGGGTGGCGCCCTTGGACACCCCGGTGGTGCCCCCCGTGTACTGCAGGAAGGCCACGTCGTCGGGGCCGACGTCGACCCGGCGCAGCGACAGTCGCATGCCGTCGGTCAGGGCGTCGCTGAACGGCGTGACCGTGCGCCCGCCGTCCAGCGGCAGCTTGAATTCGGGCACCATGCGGCGAACATGGCGCACGGCGAAATTGACGAGCCGGCCGCGCCAGAAACCGAGCAGGTCGCCCATCGCCGCCAGCACGACATGGCGCACGGGGGTGCGGTCGATGCACTCCTCCAGCGTGTGGGCAAAATTCTCCAGCACGATGACGGCTTCGGCGCCCGAGTCGGTGAGCTGGTGCTCGAGCTCGCGCGCGGTGTACAGCGGATTGACGTTGACGACCACATAGCCGGCGCGCAGGATGGCGGCGATGGCCACCAGGTATTGCGGCAGGTTGGGCATCATCACCGCCACGCGCGCACCGCGCTCCATGCCGAGCGACTGCAGCCACGCGCCGAGCGACTGCGACATCTCGTCGACGTCGCGGAAGCTCATCCGCGAGTCCATGCAGGCCAGCGCGTCGCGTGAGGCATGGCGCTGGAAGGCGGCTTCCAGCAGCTCGGTCAGGCTGCGATAGGCGTCGATGCGCGCCGCTGCCGGTACGCCGGGCGGGTAATGTTGGAGCCAGGGGTTGTGCACGGAAGGTCGCTCGGTGGGGGTGGCGCGAATGGCAAACTCGAATCGTGGCGGCGCGGCGCCCGGCGGGCCACGGTAGTTGTCCTAGCTGTCCCGTCACCGCGGGTCGGTCAACGCGTCCGGGCCGGGTCGAGCGCCGTGCCGCCGGCAAACAGCCGGGCCGCCAGTTCCCGCTCGCGGCGCGTCACCGTGGCCAGGAACTCCTGCGCCCCGCGCATGTCGCGGAAGGTATCGAAACCGCGTTCCAGGAAGGCCTGCAGCACGCCCAGCCCGGCGGCGGAGGCCGGGCCGCGCATCAGCCGCAGGCTGGTGCGCAGCAGGGGATTGCGTGTATAGCGGTCCAGCGCCGACCCCACCGCCATCATGAGCATGATCTGCCGCTCGCGATCCGCCGGCCGCCCGACCCTGCGCCAGGCCTCGGCGTATTGGCTGTCGTCGATGGCAGGGCCATCGATGACCGCCCCCATGGCGGTGTCGAACTGCTCGGACAAGGCATGAAGCTCGCCCAGCGACATCACCGTGCCCACGATCTCCAGCGGGAACAGGCGCACCAGCCCGGGTACCACGCGCGCAAACTGCTCGTCGCGGCGCGTGAAATCCTCGGGCCCGTACAGGTCGTCCAGGAAGAACTGCGCCGCCCGCGAGTAACGCGGGCTCGCCAGCAGGTCGGCGTAGGTGCGCTGGAACCGCAGGTGCTGGAAGCGCTTGATCTCGTGCACGCGCTCGGCCAGTCCCGGGTCGCCCTGGCGCCGAACGCGCTCAGCCGCCACCTCATGCAGGCACTCCAGGATGCGTTCGGCCTGCGGGTTCACGTTTCACGCCGCTCGGCGAGCGGCCACTTCATGGCTTGGTTCATGCCTGGTGTTAGTTCCCTGCCTCTAGGGTACCGCAGGCCAACGATGCAACACTGTCGAGCATGAAAAGACGCACTCTCTTGGTCGTGGGCGTGGGGGCCGGTACGCTGCTGGCCCTGGCTGGTGGCACGCTGGCCTTGCTGCGCCCGGGCCTGCAGGACGGCCGCCTTTCGCCCGCCGGGCGCGAGGTCTTCGCCGCCGTCGCGCAAGCCGTGCTCGACACCCTGCTGCCCGCCGACGCGGCGGGGCGGGCCCTGGCCATCCAGGCCCACCTGGGCCGGCTGGACGACACCATCGCCGGCCTGCCGCCCGCGCTGCAGGCCGAGATCGGCGAACTGGCCACGCTGCTGGCCAGCGCGCCGGGCCGCCTGGCGCTGACCGGCCTGGCCACCGACTGGCCGCAGGCCAGCACTGCCGACGTCCAGGCCATGCTGCAGCGGCTGCGCACTTCTTCGCTGGCCGTGCGTCAGCAGGTCTACCACGCGCTGCGCAACCTCACCAACGGGGCCTGGTTCGCCGATGCCAGCACTTGGACGGCGATCGGCTATCCCGGGCCGCGATCGGTCTGAAACCAGGCCAGACAGCACCATGAGCTCACTCCACGATCCCATCCAGGCCGGCCTCGAACGGGGCTGGAAAGTCCTCGGCGACCGCCACGGCCCGTTGCCCGAAAGCATCAGCTGCGACGTGGCCATCGTCGGCACCGGTGCCGGCGGCGGCATCACGGCCGAACTGCTCACCGCCGCCGGCCTGTCGGTGGTGCTGATCGAGGAAGGCCCGCTGCGCAGCAGCCGCGACTTCAACCAGATCGAGGCCCAGGCCTACCCGGCGCTGTACCAGGACAGCGCGAACCGGCAAACCGCCGACAAGGCCATCTCCATCCTGCAGGGGCGTTGCGTCGGCGGCTCGACCACGGTGAACTGGACGAGCTCGTTCCGCACGCCCGGCGACACCTTGAAATTCTGGCGCGACCGCTTCGAGCTGCCTGGCCTCACCGACGACGCCATGTCGCGCTGGTTCCTGCAGGCCGAGCAGCGGCTGAACGTCAATGCCTGGCTGGTGCCGCCGAATGCCAACAACGACAAACTGCGCCTGGGCGCGGCACGGCTGGGTATTTCGGCCGGTGCGATCCTGCGCAACGTGAAGGCGTGCTGGAACCTGGGCTCCTGCGGCATGGGTTGCCCCACCAACGCCAAGCAGTCGATGCTGGTGACCACCCTGCCGGCGGCACTGGACCGCGGCGCCACGCTGCTGGTGCAGACCCGCGCCGAGCGGCTGGAGATCGTTGGTGATGCCGTGCAGGCCGTGGTCTGCATGCCGGTGGCGTTGAACGGCCGCGCGACAGCATCGCGCGGAACGCGCGTGCAGGCGCGCCATGTCGTCGTCGCCGGTGGCGCCATCAATTCGCCGGCGCTGCTGCTGCGCTCCGACGCACCCGACCCGCACGGCCGGCTCGGCCGCCGCACCTTCCTGCACCCGGTGGTGGCGTCGACGGCGATCTTCGACGAACCCATCGAAGGCTGGGACGGTGCGCCGCAGACGATGTACAGCGACCACTTCCTCGGCATCGACCCCATCGAAGGCCCCATCGGCTACAAGCTCGAGGCGCCGCCCATGCACCCGGTGCTGGCCTCGATCACGTTGCCTGGATTCGGCCCCGGCATGGCCCGGTCGATGCGCGATTTTCCGCGCACGCAGGCCCTGCTCGCCCTCCTGCGCGACGGTTTCCACGAGCAGTCGCCGGGAGGCCGTGTCGGGTTGCGCACGGACGGCACGCCCTTGCTCGACTATCCGCTCAACGACTTCGTCTTCGACGGCGCCCGCCGCGCGCTGCTGAGCATGGCGGAGATCCAGTTTTCCGCCGGCGCGCTGACGGTGTCGCCGGGGCACGAAATGGCGGCGCCCTATCGCAGCTGGGCCGAGGCACGGCAGGCGATCCAGGCCTTGCCGATGAAACCCTACCTGACGCGCGTGGTCAGCGCGCACGTGATGGGCGGCTGCGGCATGGCCGGCAAGCCTGAGCTGGGGGTGACGCGGCCCGACGGCCGTCATTGGCAGTTGCAGAACCTGTCGGTGCACGACGGCTCGCTGTTTCCCACCAGCATCGGCGCCAATCCGCAGTTGTCGATCTACGGCTTGGTCGGCATGCTGGCCAGCGGCCTGGCCCGCGAGCTCAGCGGTCGCAGCGTCGCCCTCGTCTGACGCGCCGTGCTGGCGCGACTGCAGCAGTTCACCACGCTCGCGGGCCTGTTCGCCGCGCTGCTCTGGGGCTGGGTGGCGTGGACGGCGGGTCGTCCGGGTTGGGCCATCGCCGGTGCGGCCCTCGTCGTCGGCGGCTACGCCCTCGTGCTGGGGCTGGAGTTCGCGCTGCTGCGGCTGGCGCATGGCAGCGACCCGACGCCACGGGCCACGCCATCGCAGGTTCTGCGCGCCTGGTGGGGCGAGGTGCGCTCAGCGCCGGTGGTGTTCTGCTGGCGACAGCCCTTCCGCAGCCGGCGCTGGCCCGACCACCTGCCGGCCACCGCGCAGGGCCGGCGTGGCCTGCTGCTGGTGCACGGTTTCGTCTGCAATCGCGGGCTGTGGAATCGGTGGCTGCAGCGCCTGCACGAACAAGGCACGCCCTTCGTGGCCGTCAACTTGGAACCGGTGTTCGGGTCCATTGACGAGTACGTCGCCATCGTGGAACAGGGCATGCAGCGGCTGGAGCAGTACACCGGCCAGGCGCCGGTGATCGTGGCCCACAGCATGGGCGGCCTGGCGGTGCGGCGCTGGCTGGCCGAGGCCGGAGAGGCCGGCGACGCGAGGGTCCACCACATCGTGACCATCGGCAGCCCGCACCGCGGCACCTGGCTGGCACGCTTGGCACTGAGCGTGAATATGAAGGAAATGCAGATCGACAGCCACTGGCAGCAGCTGCTGGGCACACGCGAGCCGGCGCAGCGCCCGGCGCGGTTCACCTGCTTCTACGGCCACTGCGACAACATCGTCTTTCCGCCCAGCACCGCCACGCTGCGGGGCGCCGACAACCGGCATCTCCCTGCGGTGGCGCACGTGCGCATGGTCGACCACCCGGCGCCGTGGAACGAAGTCCAGGCCCGCCTGGTGAACCCGGTCAGATCATGAACTGCCTCTCGCCTGGCAGCACGACGCCGGCGTCGATCTCGCCTTGGCTCGAAATGGTCTCGCGCACGCGGGCGTAGACCGGGGTGAAGTCGGGCGCGGTGGCCTCGAAGAGCTGCCGGAACGAGTCGACGACGAAATAAGTGGCCTGGTAGGTGTCGATGCGGTAGCGGCTGCGCATCAGGCGCTGCAGGTCGAAGGCCACGCGCCGCGGCCCGGGGCTGGTGACGCTGTAGCGCAGTTCGCCGGCCGAACTCAGGACGCCGGCGCCGTAGGCGCGCAGGCCCTGCTTGGTGTCGATGAGGCCGAATTCCACCGTATACCAGTACAGCCGCGCCAGCAGTTCGCAGGCGTCCAGCCGGCTGGCCTTCAGGCCGCCGGCGCCGTAGGCCTGCATATAGTCGGCAAAGGTGGGGTCGAAGAGCAGCGGCACGTGGCCGAACAGGTCGTGGAAGACGTCGGGTTCGACGACATAGTCGAATTCCTCGGGCCGGCGGATCCAGTCGGTGACCGGGAATCTGCGCGCCGCCAGCAGCGCGAAGAAGGCTTCCTCGGGGATCAGGCCCGGCACGCAGACGATCTGCCAGCCGGTGGCCTTGAGCAGCCGCTCGGAGATGTCGTCGAAGCGCGGGATGCGCTCGGGCGCGCCCAGCTGCTGCACGGCGGCGATGAATTCGTCGCAGGCCAGTCCCGGCAGCTGCTGCAGTTGCCGGGCGTAGAGGCGGCGATAGGTGTCGTGGTCGGCCTCGGCATATTGGCCGTAGTCCTGCGCGCAGGTGTAATCGGCGCCGGCGCGCGCGTAGTCGCCGCGCGGCGGGCGGTCGCCCTGGCCATACGTCACGGGGGCCACACCCTGGTTGAGCGCCTTCGCGCTCCCGGGCATCATCGCTTCTCCAGCACACCGCGGCGCATCTGGTCGAGTTCGATGCTCTCGAACAGCGCTTTGAAGTTGCCCTCGCCGAAACCCTGGTCGCCCTTCCTCTGGATGAATTCGAAGAAGATGGGGCCGAGCTGGTTCTCGCTGAAGATCTGCAGCAGCAGTTCACCCGCCTTGCCGTCGATGAGGATCTTGCGCTTGTGCAGTTCGGCCACGTTTTCGCCGTGGCCGGGAATGCGCTTGTCGACCAGTTCGTAGTAGGTGTCGATCGTGTCCAGCAACTTGATGCCGCTGGCCTGCAGCGCGTCCACGGTGGCCGGCAGGTCGTTCGAGCCCAGCGCGATGTGCTGGATGCCTTCGCCGTGGTACTTGTCCAGGTACTCCTGGATCTGACCGGCCTTCTCGTTGCCTTCCTCGTTGATGGGAATGCGGATCTTGCCGCAGGGGCTGGTCATGGCCTTGCTCTTGACTCCGGTGACCTGGCCCTCGATGTCGAAGTAGCGCACCTCGCGGAAGTTGAACAGGCGCTCGTAGAACTCGGCCCACTCGCCCATGCGGCCGCGGTGCACGTTGTGCGTGAGGTGGTCGACATAGGTCAGGCCGTGGCCCGGCGGGTTGAGGCTGGCGCCGGGCAGGGGCTCGAAATCGACGTCGAAGAAGCCGATATTGCCGATCTCGCCTTCCTTGGCGCCGCCCTTGCCGCGCCACTTGTCCACCAGGTAGATCAGGCTGTCGCCGATGCCCTTGATGGCCGGGATATTCAGCTCGCCAGGCCCGGCGCTGCCGGCATAGCCCCAGGCGCCGAGCGACAGTGCACGCTCGTAGGCCGCGCGCGCGTCCTGCACACGGAAAGCGATGGCGCAGATGCTCGGCCCGTGCAGGCGTGCGAAGCGCTGCGCGAAGCTGTCGGGCTCGGCATTGACGATGAAATTGATGCCGCCCTGGCGGTACAGCAGCACGTTCTTGTGGCGGTGGCGGGCGATCGCCGTGAAGCCCATGCGCTCGAACAGCGCGCCCATCGCGGCCGGGTCGGGCGCGGCATATTCGATGAATTCGAAGCCGTCGGTACCCATCGGGTTGTCCCAGGAGGTGAATTGCATGGCGGCGCCTCGCTGCATCAAACAAGAGCGCCAACTGTAGAGCGTGCGGCTCGCAACGTGTCTCCAACCCTGGGCGTTTCGTGGGTGCCAAGCTGGAAGTCTGATCGCATGGGCAATGAAATCGGGCCTCGGGCAGCTCGAGGGCACGACGGCGCTGCCGGTGTGACGCTGGTCACGGCCCCGCCAGCCGTGGGGCCAGCGCGCGCCGACACAATGCCGGCCCATGTTCGAGTGGATCAACGAGCTGTCGGCGTGGCTGCAGTCCTGGCTGAGCACGGGGGCCGGCCTGTGGGGACTGTTCATCTCGGCCTTCGCGTCGGCCACCGTGCTGCCCGGGTCGAGCGAGGTCGTGATGACGGGCCTGGTGACCGCTTACCCAGGCATCGCCTGGCACGCCTTCTGGGTGGCGCTGGCGGGCAACGTGCTGGGCTGCCTGCTCACCTTCGGCATGGGGCACGCCAGCCGCCAGGGCTACGAACGGTTCCAGCGCCTGCAGCACGACGTGCAGAACCGGCATGTGCAGCGGCTGCGGCGTTTCGGCCCGCCGGCACTGCTGCTGTCGTTCCTGCCGTTGGTGGGCGACGCGTTGGTGCTCGCCGCCGGCTGGCTGAAGCTGCCGTTCTGGCAGAGCATGGCCTGGGTGGCGGCCGGCAAGGCGGCGCGCTACCTGCTGCTGCTGGCAGGGTTGCTGGGCCTGCTGTCGTACGCCTGAACGGCGGCTTTGCCGCCGCGCCGGCGTGCCGGGTCAGGCCGGCATCGTCTTCATGATCTGCGTCGGCGTCGGCGCCGGCCAGCCCGCTTCCTTGCACACGCGGACGATGGCCTCGTTGGTGTCGAAATAGACTTGCCAGTAGTGGTCGGTGTGGCAATAAGGGCGCACCGCGATCACGGTGCCGACGAGGTTGATGTCGAGCAGGTTGACCTCGGGCGCCGGGTCGGTGGCCACGTTCGGGATCTGCGCCACCGCGGCCTTGAAGCGGGCGATGGCGTCCAGCGGGTCCACGCTGCCGGCCAGTTGCGCCGTGCGCTCGACGCGCCGCACCGGGCGGGCCGAGAAATTCTGGATCGTGTCGCCGAAGATCTTGCTGTTGCCCACCAGCGTGAACACGTTGTCGGGCGTGACGATCGTGGTGGCGAAGAGACCCAGTTCATGTACGGTGCCGACGAGCCCGCCGACCTGCACGAAGTCGCCTACCTTGATGGGCCGCAGCACGAGCATGAAGGCGCCGGCCGCGAAGTTGCCCAGCATGCCGCTCCAGGCCACGCCGATGGCCACGCCGGCGCCGGCCAGCATGGCCGCGAGCGAAGTCGTCTGGATGCCGAAGTAGCCCAGGATGCCCAGCACCAGGGCGATATTCAGCGCCACGTTGACGATCGAGCCGAGGTACTTGGTCAGCGTCGGGTCGATGGCGTTGCGGTTCATCGCCCCGCTCATGATCGCGATGACGCGGCCGATCAGCCAGCGGCCGACGATCCAGAAGGCGATGGCGGCCAGCACCTTGACGGCCAGGTCGGCGACGGTGGTGCTGAAGAAGTTCTGTATCGATTGCATGTCCATGGCTGGCATCCGTATGGGTGTTGGGGGGGCGCTCACTGCGCGGCGCGCGAAAGCATAGGGCATTTCGGCGCCAGCCCACCCCCTACCCTGCTCGTCCGGGCGTGCGGGCAGCCGCGGTGCCAGGGCACGACGAACGTGTTCTGGCTGCAGCGGCGCTGCAGTCGCCCGGCGGCCGGGTGTCTAATCGGCGTCGATCTCGCGCAGCAGCCGCAGCGTCGGCTCGGGGCCGAGCTGCAGCAGGTGGCCGATCTCTTCAACGTCGTCGGGCAGCGCCGGGTTGTCCCAGCCCTGGGCACTGTGGCGCGCGACGCGGATCGCCAGCCGCACGTTGCGTACCTGCGGCGTCACCGTGCGCGCATGGTCGTCGGTGATGTGCACCAGCGTGGACGGCAGGCGCCAGGCCGACATCAACGCGTGCTGCAGTTCCGCCAGTTCCACGTGCAGGATCTCGCGCTGCAGCGCGGCCGAGCGCAGGCCGGGTTCGGCCTGCTGGCGGTGCGCGATCTCCAGCACCAGCGCCGGCGCGCGCAGCCACAGCAGCAGTTCGGCAAAGTCGTGCAGCAGCGCGGCTTCGTGGATCACCGGTGCGTCGTGGTCCATGCGGTGCACCGCAAAGCCGACGGCGAAACGCGCCGCCCGGTGCGAGCGCTGCAGCACGGCGTGGAAGCCGGCCAGCGCCTGCGGCCGGTCGGCGAGCAGGTCTTCGGACGCCGTCTGCGGGCCGAAGGCGCGGAAGAACGGCGGAATGCCCAGCATCACCAGCGCCTCGGTCACGGTTTCGGTGTCGCTGCCGTCGCGGCCGCGGCGCAGGCGCGCCAGGTGCGCCAGCAGTTTCAGCGTCATCAGCGGGTCGCTGGCGATGGCCTCGGCCAGCAGGTGCGCGTCGACCGCGTCTTCCACCGCGCGCAGCTCCTCCAGCGCGCGCGCCGTGCCCGCCAGCACCGGCAGCGCGGCGGGGTCGAACAGCCGCACCCAGCCGGCGAGCGACTGCGGCGGGCGGGTGATGAATTCGTGAGCGGCTGGCATGGCGTGGACTTTCGACCCGACTCGTCCACGGGTATCGGCCGCGCGGACGTCGGCCTTAAGGCTGCAGTGTCAGCATCAAGCCGGCACGCGCGTCCGCCTGGCCATTCAGCAACGACGCATATGCCGATTCCAGTGCGGGCGCGCCGCGCTCGGTGACGATGTGCAGCCAGGGATCGTCGGCGCGGCCAACGCGCGTCAGGAATGCGGCCCAGGCTTCCCCCAGGCGCTGCTGCAGGGCGTCGCGGCCCCAGCCTTCGGGCGGTGGCGCACCGCGCTTCTTGATCTGCGCCGGCGCGAAGAAGAGCGCCGGGCGCGGTCCGGGCAGGCCCGCGCCCGAGCCCAATTCGGCCCAGTGCGTGCCGCCGATGGAACTGCTGTAGGCCAGCGCCGCGCCGAAGTGTTCGTGCACGGCGCGGCGCAGCGCGGCGTTGCCGGCGAAGTCGACATAGACCGTGGGCACCTGGGCGTCCAGCGTCGGCACCTCGCCGTAAGTGCGGGCGCTGTCATAGACGCCGAGCGAGCGCGTGAAGTCCAGGTGGCCGGCCGAGGTGAGGCCGACGACCGTCGGGGCTCCGACCGTGCCGCGGCGCTGCGCCAGGCAGAAGGCGGTGCCGTAGGCGGTCTTGCTGGAAGCGCTGGACAGCAGCAGTTGTCGCGCGCCGAAGAAACCGTTGTCGGCCAGGAAATCGTCGATCAGGAACGAGGTGGTGAACAGCGGCTTGAGCACGGCCTGCAGGCCTTCGGTGTCGGCCCGCCAGGTGGGGTCGGCGTCGCACCAGGTGTACTGGTTGTAGACGGCGGCGAGTTCCTGCCGGTGCGGGGCGGCATCGACGAAGCCCGCGGCGCCCACCCTCGTGGGCTGCACCACCAGGTGCGTGCCCGCAGGAAAGTAACCCCAGACGCGGCGGCCGACGGCCACGCCTTCGGCCTGCGTTTCGGCGACCACGGCAAAGCCCCACACCGGCAGGCAGCCCCAGGCGGCATCGGGCGCCGGGAAGAACTGCCAGTACTTCATGGCCTCGCCGAAGGCGGCGTAGGTGATGTTGTTGGCGGTGAGCGAGAAATGCGCGATCGACAAGCGCACCTGGCCCGGCTGCAAGGGTCGCAGCGCGGGGCTGTCGGGGTCGGCCGCGATGCGGGTGTGGTGCAGGTCGGCGCGGGCGATGAGCAGGCGTTGTCCGGCTTCCAGGGTCATGGCAGCGTCCGGCGGTGGCGGGGCGGTGAGCATGCGCGAAGGCGGCGGCCGGAGCTGTCACGCCGGCGACGCACGGGCGCCGCGGGCGATCGGCACCCATGGCCGGCCCGCTTCACAGCCGGTTCACGCCGGGCACCAGGCCGACCAGGCGGCCGTCGACATACAGCGCGCCTTCCGGTGCGCCGGCTTCGGCATAGAACTCGAGCACCGGCTCGGCCCGTGCGCGCACCTCGACATGGGCCAGGCGCACGGCCAGGCGGTCCAGCGCGCGGCTGCCGGCACGCATCGCCGCGGCCACGAGGTGGCGTGCCCGGCGGTCCTCGGGCAGGGCATCGACGTAGGGAAGATCTCGCAACATGATGGTCTCTCCAGTGGGTGCCCTGGCCGCTTTCGTGCTGGGTTCCCGGGTTGGGTTCTAGGGACTGGGTCGCAGGCGTTCGACTTCGCGTCGCAGCGCGGCCTGGGCCTGCTGGCGGCTCGCGCCGCCGCCGGTGCGGTGCATGCCGGCCTTGCGCTGCAGGCTCGGCGCCACCAGCGGATTGCGCGGCTTCGGGGTCTTCAGGGTCAGCTTCATCGCAGGTCTCCTTTCGAGGGGGCAGGAAAACAGAAGGCCCGGGTCGCTGGTACGACCCGGGCCCGGAGCGGCCAGTGTCTCGCGGGCGAGACCTTCAGCGCACTCCTGCCCCGGGCGGGGCACTTTCGGCGAACCAAGCGTTCATGATCACGCCAGCTGCGGCTGCCCCGGCCGTGGGGCGGCTGGCAAGGCATTCGACGCTGGGCATGAACAGGAACATGGGGGTCCGGCTGGGGTTGATCGAGTTGCAGCGCCTGGAGAAAAACCGGCCGGCCTGCACGCTTGCGCAGATGATAAACATGTGATTATCAATGCGCAAGTGGTTTTGACCTTCGGGTCATCCCCAGGATGAGGGGTGTGCGCTGCCGGGCAGGGTAAAGGCGGCGAGGTGCGGCGTCAGCGTCGGCGCTTCAGCGGCGCCACACCGGTCTGTGTGCGCAGCCACAGCGTGTGCGGATCCTCGGCACGCGGTGCGGGCAAGCCGCCGGCGGGCGGCACCGGAGGACGTGGCGCGCCGGCTGCCGCGGCGGCGCGCCCCGGCGCCGCGGGCGGTGGGGTCAGTACCTCGCCCAGCAGGTCCAGCAGCCGCGTGCGCGCACGCTGGGGGTGGCGGCGGTAGTAGGTGAGCACGAGGCCGACGATAAAACGTTCGTCGTCGTCCTGCGGCGACGTCTCGTCGCTCGACTGCGGCGCGCGATGGAGCTGCATGGCGTCCGCAGGCACGGCGCCTGCAGCGGCCGCGGAGGACGCGGGCGAGGTGTGCGGCACGTCCATCCAGCCGGGCGGCTTGTGGCTCAGATGCTCGAATTGCCGCGCCAGCCGCTCGCCGATCTGGCGCGAGCGGCCCTTGATCTGGCTCCAGTAGCTGGGCTGGATCTGCAGCCGCTCGGCGAAGCGCCGCTCCAGCCCGCGCAGCGTGGCGGCGTCGGCGTGGCGCGCGGTGAGGCGCACGAATTCCTCGAACAGGGCCAGCGCGTTGTCCAGGCGCACCTGGGCGAGATCGGGGGAGCCGGCTTGCATCGGTGTCAATGATAAAGCGCCGTTGCCCACCTGCCGGTGCAACGGTGGCAAGGCACTAGCATGTGTGCATGGATGCACGAACTGCCCGGTCGCTCGAGGTGACTTTCCCCAGTGGAGAGGAGCGCCCGGCCCTGGGCCTGGGCACCTGGCGCATGGGGGAGGACGCCGGCCAACGTGCCGCCGAGGTGCGCGCGCTGCGTTTGGCGCTGGATATCGGCTACCGCGTCATCGATACCGCCGAGATGTACGGCGACGGCGGCGCCGAATGCGTGCTCGGCCTGGCGCTGACCGAGGCGCTGCGCGAGGGCGTCAGGCGCGAGGAACTGTTCGTGGTGTCCAAGATCTTGCCGCCAAACGCCAGCGAACGCGGTGTGCAGGCAGCTTGCGAAGCCAGCCTGCGCCGGCTGCGGCTGGATTGCATCGACCTTTATCTGTTGCACTGGCGTGGCGGTGTGCCGCTGGCCGAGACGGTGCGCGGCTTCGAGCAGTTGCAGCGCCGCGGCTGGATCCGGCAATGGGGGGTGAGCAATTTCGATCTCGACGACCTGCGTGAGCTGGCCAGCGTGCCCGGCGGCAAGGGTTGCGCAGCGAACCAGGTCTACTACTCGCTGAGCGAACGCGGCGTCGAATTCGATCTGCTGCCCTGGCAGCAGCTGCACCAGATGCCGCTCATGGCCTACAGCCCCATCGACCAGGGCGGGCTCGTCGACCACCCGGGGCTGCGCGCGGTGGCCGAAGGCCACCGCGCCACGCCAGCGCAGGTGGCGCTGGCGTGGGTGCTGCGGCAGGCCGGCGTGATGGCCGTTCCCAAGGCTTCGCGCGCCGTGCACCTGCGCCAAAACTGGGCGGCGCGCGAGTTGCGGCTGGGCGAGTCCGACCTGGCGCAGCTCGGCCGCCTGTTTCCGCCGCCGCGCAGCAAGCGTGCGCTGGCGGTGCGCTGAATTCAGGCCTCTGCCGACGCTGCAAGGAGCCGCCATGGACCGATCGCTTTCGAACCTCTGGCTCGGCCTGGCGCTCGCCGTCAGCCTGGGCGCAGCGCAGGCCGCCGAGCGCGCCATCGAGAAGGAAGTGGTCGTGAATGCCACACTCGACCAGGCCTGGGAAGCCTGGACCACGCGCGAGGGCATCCGCAGCTTCTTCGCCCCCGACGCCGTGGTCGAGCCGCGTGTCGGCGGCGCCTTCCACATCCACATGGACCCCGGCGGCGCGCCGGGCATGAAGGGCGCCGACGAGATGCGCGTTATGGCGCTGCAGCCGAAGAAGATGCTTTCCTTCGACTGGAATGCGCCGCCGCACCTGCCCGAGGCGCGTGCGCAGCGCACCTTCGTCGTCGTTCGCTTCGCCGCGCTGGACGACAAGACCACGCGCGTCACGCTGCACCACACCGGCTGGGGCGACGGCGGGCAGTGGGACCAGGCCTATGCCTATTTCGACAAGGCCTGGGGCAGCGTGCTGGGCAACCTGAAGAAGCGTTTCGAGAGCGGGCCGTACGACTGGACCGAGTGGCTGAAGCAGCTCGAGGCCTGGCGCGCCGAGGCGGCGAAGAAGTCCGCTGCACCGAAGTAGCGTTCGCTTCGGCGCGACGATCGGACAGGCGCCGCGAGCTGCCCGGCCGTCAGGCGGCCACCAGGCGCACGGCGTGGTTGTCCGGTGCCAGCGGCACCGGCCAGGCCAGCATGCGCGGCGGCAGTCTGGCGTGCCAGCGGGCGATGCCTCGCGCGGCGTTCAGCGTGACGCCGGCAGCGCCGGGCCACGAGACCAAGGCGCAGGGTTCCGTCAGTTCGGCCACCCGCGTCAGCATCGCCGGACGGCCCGGATGCCACCACAGGCCCTGGCCCGTCTTCTGCGCGCTGAGCACGTAGCCACCGCCGGGCCCGGCGGCAATGTCGCCCGCATAACCGCCGCCGCTGGCATCGCGGCTGGGCACGCTCAACGTGCGGCCGTCCCACACCGCCAGCAGCGGTGCCTCGGCACGCTGCTGCGGCTGGTCGTGTTCCGCCTGCAGTGCAATGCCCAGCAGCGGCTCGGGGCCGTCCGACCAGGCCAGGTGGCGCATGCTCAGGCGCGCATCGGGCAATTGCCATTGACCCAGCAGGTGGCCGCTGGCGGGGTCGATGCGGCTCAACACAGGGGCCATCCGCTCCAGGTCGATCTTGCGGCCACTGGCGTCGCGCACGATGCCGCCGTTGGCCAGCAGCAGCGCCCCGTCGGCGGCGCGCAGCAACTGATGCGGGTCGATGCCGCCGCTGGGAAACTGCGCCACACGTGCCAGGGTGCGCGCATCGCGCACGCTGACCCAGCCGGCACCGGTGCCGGGATCGGTCTCCACCGTATACAACCAGGCGGCGTCGGCACTGCACTCCACGTGGCCGTCGAAGGTGCGCTGCGGATCGTCGGCCGTCGTGTCGAGCCGGCGCTGCACCTGGCCGCTGGCGTCGCAGCGCAGCAGCCAGCGCCCGGGGCGGGTGGCCACGGCCATGAAGCCGCCGTCGGGCAGGGGCAGCAGGCCGTGCGCGCGTGTCGGCACGGCGGTTTCCGCCAGCACACGCACGCGGGCGGCGGCCCAGTCGATCTCGATCACGCCGACACGGTCGCCGGTATCGGGCGCGGTGGCGCCGGTCAGGCGCCATGCGGTGGCCAGCTTCTGCACCGGCTCGGCGTCCGTGGGCTCGATGGAGCCGTTGCTCCAGGCGTGGCCGGCCAGCAGCGGCAAGGGGGCGAGCAAGGCGGTACGGCGTCTCACGATCGGCTCTCCCGGAGTCAGAATTTCACCGCCGTCGTGAACTGCACTTCGCGCGGCTTGCCAGGGATGTAGTGGCCGCGGTAGAGCATGTCGGCGTAGTAGGTATCGGTGACGTTGTTCAGGTTCAGCCTGAACAGCACCGGCCCCAGGTCGTATTCGGCCATCAGGTCGGCCGTCACGTAGCCGGGCGCTTCGATCGTGCTCTGCTGAGGCTTCATGCTGCTGCGGAAGTTCAGGCCGCCGCCCAGGCGAAGCTGTCGCGTCAGTTGGTAGGTGGACCAAGCGGTGCCGGAGTGCAGTGGCGTCAGGCCCGGGCGCTGGCCCTCGACTTCGCCGATCAGCGTCGTGCCCAGCACCGACGAGGCTTCGTCGACCTCGGCGTCCGGGATCCAGGCGTAGGAGACAAACACCTCCCAGGCCGGCGTGATCCGCCCGGCCACGTCCACCTCCAGGCCTGCGGCATGGCGCTGACCGCTGAGCACGTAATTGATGGCGTTGACCGTGTCCTCGTCGCGGTTGCGCTCGTTGTACTTGGTGCTGTGGAACAGCGCCAGGCGCAGCGTGGCGTCGCCGCTGGCGCTGTCGAGCTTGGCGCCGAGCTCGAAATTGCGGCTCTTCTCCGGCGGCGTGTTCGAGCCCAGGGCGTCGTACTGGTAGGCGTCGCCCGAGGTGTTGAACGAGGTGCCGTAGGAGAGGTGATAGGAGTGCAGCGGCGTGGGCTGGTAAAGCAGGCCGAAGCGGTGGCTCGGCAGCGAGTCGGTGCGCCCGCGCTCGGCAGTGAGCTGGCCCAGGTCGGCAGCCGCCGTCGAATAGGTGCGGTAGTTGCCCTCGAAGCGGTCCCAGCGCAGGCCGGCCAGCAGTTTCCAGTCGGGCGCCACCTGCAGCAGGTCCTGCACGTACAAGCCCAGGGCGTCGGACTCGAAGTCGCGGTTCTTGTTGATGACGCGCAGCGATTCGTCGATCCAGGCGCCGTCGTTGGGCGTGCCCACCGTCGTGTTCGGCTTGGTGATCGGGCCGCTGGCCGGGTTGGCGGCGGCAAAGCCGACGAAGCTGTCGGTGTTGAAGTCCAGGCCGGCCTGCACGCTGTGCTTCATGCCCCAGGCCACGAATCGCGTGTCGTAGTCGCTCTGCAACGCCAGCGTATCCAGGTCCTGCACCTTGGCCTGCACGCCGTTGCCGTTGGAGCGGCGCAGCACCACCCCCTCGCCGAAATTGTCCAGCGTGACCGCCGTGCCGCCAGGCTGCATCGCACCCGGTGCAATGCGCACCGCGCTGGCGCGCTGGTCGCGCGTGAAGGCGGAGCGGCGCAGCACGGTCCTGAGTTCGCTGCGGTCGGCCAGGCGCCACACATGCCCGAAGGTGGCGTAACTGGCCGTGCCCAGGGCCACGTCGCTGGCCATGCCGTAGTAGGACTTGCCATCCAGGCCGGGCAGCATCTCGCCCTGCAGCCAGGGCAGGCCGTAATGGATGCCGTTGTCGTTGTCCAGGTGGTAGAGGCTGACCAGAAATTCGTTGGCCGTGCCAAT
Organism: Candidatus Rubrivivax defluviihabitans; assembly: GCA_016709385.1. Lineage (GTDB taxonomy): Bacteria > Pseudomonadota > Gammaproteobacteria > Burkholderiales > Burkholderiaceae_C > Rubrivivax > Rubrivivax defluviihabitans. Next base: position 226,825 of record JADJMW010000022.1, on the reverse strand, counting down.
GCCCCAGCGAAAGCTGGGCGCGATGCCGGCCTTGTCGGTCTTGGCGCCATAGTTGTCGGCCTGGTGGGCCATGGCGTTGATGCGCAGCGCGGCGTTGTCGCCAGTGACGATATTGAGGTCGGCGGTGCCGCGCACATGGTTGCCGCTGCCCAGCGTAACCGCCACTTCGTTGGCCTGGAACAGCCGTGGCAGCTTGCTCACCTGGTTGACCGCGCCGCCGGTGGAGCCGCGGCCGAAGAGCATCGACGCCGAACCGCGCAGTACCTCCAGGCGGTCCCAGTTGAAGCTGTCGCGCTCGTAGAAGGCGGGGTCGCGCAGCCCGTCGATGAAGATGTCGCCGCTGGCCTGCAGCGAGAAGCCGCGCAGGCGGATGTCCTCTTCACCACCCTCGGCGGCCAGGAAGCTGATGCCGGCGGTATTCCTGAGCACGTCCTTCAAGGTGTCGAGATTGCGGTCGTCGATGAGCCTTTCAGTCACCACTGTCACCGACTGCGGCACGTCGCGCAGTTCCTGCTGGCCCTTGCCGATGCGGGTGGTGGTGGCCTGCGCGGTTTCCTTGCCCGTCGGTTCGGCGGCGGCCCTGGCGCGGATCACGGGCATCACGGTGTCGGTGGCAGGCGTTTCCTGCTGGGCGAGCGCGGTGCCACCCAGACCCAGGCCAACGGCCAGCGCGCCCAGGCGCAACAGGGGGTGGCGGATGGTCTGCTTTCTCGTCATCGTGTCCTCTTGGATGGGCGGGCAAAGGCGGGCCATCGGCCCGCCGGCGGCGGGTCGGGGCTCAGGGGTTTCGGGTCTGGCGCCGGGCGCTCGGGGCTCAGCGGGTCTCGGGATCGCTGACGAAGCCGATGCGCGTGAGGCCGGCGCGCGTGGCGTCGGCCAGCGTCTCGGCCACCGCGCGGTAGGCCACGGCCTGGTCGGCGCGCAGGTGGATCTCGGGTTGCAGCGGCTGGCGTCCGGCCGCTGCGAAGCGCTCGGCGGTCTGCTCGCGCGTCAGCGGCTCGCCGTTCCAGAAGCGCTGGCCGGCGGCGTCGATGGCGAAGTCGACCTTGTCGGGCCGGAGCTCGTTGGGCAACGAACTCACCCGCGGCAATTCCAGCTTCACGGCGTGCGTGAGCAGCGGTGCGGTGACGATGAAGATCACCAGCAGCACCAGCATGACGTCGATCAGCGGCACCATGTTGATCTCGGCCATCGGAGCCGCGGCACGCTGGCGGTCGAAGGTGGCAAAGGCCATGTTCTTTTCCCCCGCTCGGTCAGGCCGCCGCCGGCAGCAGCGGTCGCACGTTGTCGCCGCCGTTGACGGCCGCGCCCGGGGCCTGCCCCAGCGTCAGGAAGCTGTGCAACTCGAAGGCGAAGGCGTCCAGGCGCGCCGTGAGCACGCGGTGGCCGCGCGCGAAAGCGTTGTAGGCCATCACCGCAGGGATGGCCACGGCCAGGCCGATGCCGGTCATGATGAGTGCCTCGCCCACCGGGCCGGCCACCTTGTCCAGCGTGCCGGCACCACTCATGCCGATGGCCACCAGTGCGTGGTAGACACCCCATACGGTGCCGAAGAGGCCCACGAAGGGCGCCGTGGCACCCACCGTGGCCAGCACCGTGAGGCCGCTCTCCAGGCGCATGGTCTCTTCGTCCAGCACCTTCTTGATGGTGCGCGTGATGTAGTCGCTGGCGCCGCCGGCCTCGGCCAGCTTGGTGCTGCCGTGGCGCGCATGGTGGGCCTGGGCGTGCAGCGCGTGGGCGCTGAGGTGCGAGAAGGGGTCACGCGCGCCGTGGGTCGTGATCTCGTGCCGCACCTCGTCCAGCGAGGCGGCGTTCCAGAACAGTTGCAGGAAGGCATCGCCGCGGCGCCGGCGCTGCCAATGCGCCCAGCCCTTGATGGCGATCAGCGCCCACGATGCGATGCTCATCAGCACCAAGGTGGCCAGCAAGGTCTTGCCGACGGCGTCGCTCTGCGCCAGCAGGTGGGCCAGGCCCAGGGTGGGGGTGGTGGTTTCCATGCGGGATTCACTCCAGTGCGTATTCGATGGGGGCGGTCACCTCCAGCTCGATGGGGATGCCGTTCTCGGTGTGCGGCTTGAAACGGGCCTGGCGCATGGCCCACAACGCCTGCTCGTCCAGGCGGGCATGGCCCGACGAGCGCTGCAACTGCACCTGCGCCGGCGTTCCGTGCACGTCGACCACCACGCGCAGCCAGACGACGCCGCTTTCGCCGGCGCGGCGCGACAGTCGCGGCACTTCCACCGGTGGCAACACGAGGTACTGCACGGCCGTGGGTGGCAGCATGCGCCTGGGTGGCGGGCCAGCCGCCGTGGGTGGGGCGGCGGGCACGGGCGCCGCCACGGGACTCGGGGCGGGAGCCGGCTCAGCGGGGGGTGCCGGCGCCAAGAAGGCTGCCGCGGGCGCTGGCGTTGTGGCTGGCGCGGCCAGGATCGGCAGCGGCGTCGGCGCCGGCCGAACCGGTCGTGGCGGGGCCGGCGCGGGCAAAGGGGGCAACGCGGGCTCGGGTGGCTGAGGGGGTGCGATGAGATCCACCATCATCGGCGATGTCTGGTGCATGGCCTCGCGCATGGCGGGGACTTGCATGAGCACCCAGATACCTAGAATGTGTGCGCACGCTATCGCAAATATCATCACCCCGTAGCGCTGCCGTGAGAACTCGTGCGGCGGCCTCAAAGCATGAAGCCATACCATGTCGATGGCATTCACGTGTTGAGCAGGGGTTGGCGCCGGCATGTGCGAGAACGGAATGAAACGGGGCGGCGAAGGACTCGAGCAAGGCCGCGAGGTGCGGTGTTCTGGCAGTCAATGCATTATGAAATGCGAACGATTCGCATTACTATAGATATCGAAGTGAATCGAGTCAAGCCTGAGTCAAGCGATAGTGCGCGCATGCCATGACCGGGCACGGCCCCTTTCGCGGGCTGCAGTCGTGCGGCTGCGAGCCGGGCAAAGAAAAGCCGCCGGCCCGTCGGGCGCGGCGGCATGGGGGATTCGGCTTGCGCCTGGAGCGACCGTCAGTCGGCCGCGGCGTCCACCGGCCTCACCGCATCCAGCTTCGGGGCGGTGCGCACGCTCCACAGCATGGTCACGGCCAGGATCGCCACCACCACACCCAGCGACAGCAGCACCGGGATCTTGACCACGTCCACCAGCAGCATCTTGCTGCCGATGAAGACCAGGATCACCGCCAGCCCGTAGCTCAGCAGGTGGAACTTGGCGGCCACGGCAGCGAGCAGGAAATACATCGCGCGCAGGCCCAGGATGGCGAAGATGTTGCTCGTGAGCACGATGAAGGGGTCGGTGGTGATGGCGAAGATGGCCGGAATGGAGTCCACTGCGAAGATCACGTCGGTCAGCCCCACCAGCGCCACCACCAGCAGCAGCGGCGTGGCGATCTTCACGCCGTTCTGGCGGGTGAAGAATTTCTCGCCGTCCAGGTGCCGGCTCACCGGCATCACGCGGCGCAGCAGCTTCAGCGCCGGGTTGCTTTCCATGTCGGGCTCCTGGCCGGCGGCCCACCACATCTTCAGGCCGGTGAGCAGCAGGAAGGCGCCGAACAGGTACAGCACCCAGTGGAACTCCGACACCAGCCAGGAGCCGACCAGGATCATCACCGTGCGCAGCACGATGGCCCCGATGATGCCGATCATCAGTACCCGCTTCTGGAACGCCGGCGGCACCGCGAAGTAGGTGAAGATCATCAGGAACACGAAGATGTTGTCCACCGCCAGGCTCTTCTCGATGAGATAGCCGGTGAGGAACTCCATGCTGCGCGTGTTGGCCACCGCGGCCCCGTGGTCCTGGTAGACGGCCCACCAGAACAGGCCGTTGAAGGCGAAGCTGAGCGCTACCCAGACCAGCGACCAGTTCAACGCCTCCTTGACGCCGACGCTGTGCGCGCCCTGCTTCTTGAGCACGACGAAGTCGACGAACAACGCTGCGATGACGGCAAAGACGAAGAAGGCCCACAGCCAGGCCGGCGCGATGGTGTCCACGGACACTCCCGAGGAAGGGTTTGAAGTCGCGCCGAAAGGTCTTGCGGGGATGCGCTGGCGCCTCCCTGCGGGCCCGGGTGGCAGGCTGCGGCCCGCACCGTATTGACGGGCGACCGCGGCAGCAGATGCTGCTGGCTACTCCCCCTTCGACGGGCGCGATTGTGGTCGCGCCCGCGAGTCCCTGCTGCGCCCGGGCCTAATCCTCGTCCTTCACCTGGAAATGGCCTACCAGCTGCTGCTGCACCGACGGCGGCACCGCGTCGTAGTGCGACAGTTCGATGGTGTAGCGCCCCTGCCCGGCGGTGATGGCATTCAGCCGCAACTGGTAGCCCGCGAGTTCGGCCAGCGGCGCCAGCCCGCGCACGATCATCGTGCCCGGCGCGCCGTTGGCGGTGCCGTTGACGACGCCGCGGCGCGACGCCAGGTCGCCGGCGATATCGCCCATGGCGCTGTCGGGCGCGGTGATCTCGACGTGCACCACCGGCTCGAGCACGATCGGCCGCGCTTCGCGCACGGCGGCCATGAAGGCCTTCTTGCCGGCGGTGACGAAGGCGATCTCCTTGCTGTCCACGCTGTGGCTCTTGCCGTCGTAGACGATGACGCGCACGTCCACCACCGGGCAGCCGGCGATGGCGCCGCCGGCCAGCACTTCGCGCACGCCCTTTTCCACCGCCGGGATGAACTGGTTGGGGATGGTGCCGCCCTTGACCTGGTCCAGGAATTCGAAGCCGGCGCCGCGCGGCAGCGGTTCCACGCGCAGGAAGACCTCGCCGAACTGCCCGGCGCCACCGGTCTGCTTCTTGTGCCGGTGGTGGCCCTCGGCGTTGGCGGTGATGGTCTCGCGGTAGGCGATGCGCGGCGGCTGCGTCGTGACCTCGAACTTGTAGACGTCGCGCAGCCGGTCGAGCAGCACGCGCAGGTGCAGCTCACCCAGGCCGTAGACGATGGTCTCGTTGGTGCTGGCGGCGTGCTCCACCTTCAGGCAGGGGTCTTCGTCGACGAGCTTGGTCAGGATCTCCCACATGCGCTGCTCGTCGCCGTGGCGCTTGGGACTGATCGCCAGGCCGTGCACGGGCTTGGGAAAGTCCAGCGCCTTGAGGTGGATGTGGTCGTCTTCGGCGGCGTCGTGCAGCACGGCGTCGAAGTGGATCTCGTCGACCTTGGCCACCGCCACGATGTCGCCCGGCACCGCGCTGGCCACTTCCACCGTGTCCTTGCCCTGCAGCATGAACAGCCGTCCCACCTTGAAGGGCTTGCGGCCGTCGCCGATATAGAGCTGGCTGTCCTTGGTGACCGTGCCCTGCCAGACGCGGAAGATGCCCATGCGGCCTACGTAGGGGTCCACCGTGACCTTGAAGACATGGGCCAGCACGTGCTTGGCGGGGTCGGGATCGGCGTGCATGGCGACGGCGGATTCACCCTCGCCATTCAGGAAGTCGGGCGGATTGGCCTCGGTGGGGTCGGGCAGCAACTTGACGATGAGGTCCAGCAGCTCGGCCACGCCGGCGCCGGTCCTGGCCGAGACGAAGCACACCGGAATGAGGTGGCCTTCGCGCAGCGCCTTTTCCAGCGGCGCGTGCAGCTCGGTCGCGTCGACGTCGCCGTCGTTCAGGTAGCGGTCGAGCCAGGCCTCGTCGACGTCGACCACCTGCTCCACCAGGGCGCGATGCGCATCGTCGACGCTGCCGAAGTCGCTGTGGCCCTCGCGGTTGAAGAAACAGTCGACGACACGCGTGGCGCCCGCGTCGGGCAGGTTCACCGGCAGGCACTCGCGGCCGAAGGTGGCCTGGATCTGCGCCAGCAGCCCGGGCAGGTCGACGTCGGGCGCGTCGATGCGGTTGACGATGATGAGCCGGTCGAGCTGGCGCGAGGCCGCATAGTCCATCATGCGCAGCGTCATCGGCTCGATGCCGGTGGCGGCATTGATGACGACGGCGGCGGTCTCCACCGCTTCCAGCGCCGGCAGGCTCTGGCCCAGGAAGTCGGGGCCGCCCGGGGTGTCGATGAAGTGCACGCGGGTACTGGCGTGCTTCAGATGCATCACCGCGGCATTCAGCGAATGTTGCATGCGGCGTTCCAGCGGGTCATGGTCGCTCACGGTGGTGCCGCGCTCCAGCGTGCCAGGCGTGGCGATGGCACCGGCGCGCGCCAGCAGCGCCTCGGCCAGGCAGGTCTTGCCGGTGGCGGCAGCGCCGACGAAGGCCAGCGTGCGGATCGAGGCCAAGCCCGCCGGGCTGCCTGTGGATGGGCTTGACATGAGGGTTCTCCTGGCCGCGGCCAGCGAAAACCCTGCGGCGCGGCAATGCGGTTGATGAGGTGCAGCCAGCGTAGCCGGTCGGCCGGGGCGGCACAAGTGCGGCCGGCCTGCATGCGGCATGCTCTTGAGCATTATCAAGGGGCCGCGGCGTCAAAATGCCGCGCCCGCGCCGATCACTCGTGGCGCAGCGCCTCGATCGGGTCCAGCCGCGCCGCGCGGCGGGCCGGAAAATAGCCGAAGACGACACCGATGACGGCCGCAAAACCGAACGAGAGCAGGTTGATGCCCACGTCGAAAAGATAGGGCACGCCCATCACTCCGGTCAGCGCTATCGAAGCCGCGGTGGCGACCACGATGCCGACGAGACCGCCCAGAGCCGCCAGCACCACGGCCTCGATCAGGAACTGCAGCAGCACCTCGTGCCCGAGCGCGCCGATGGCCAGCCGGATGCCGATCTCGCGCGTGCGCTCGGTCACGCTGACCAGCATGATGTTCATGATGCCGATGCCGCCCACCAGCAGGCTCACCGCCGCCACCGCGCCCAGCAGCGTGGTCATCACCTGCGTCGTGCTGGACAGCGTTTCGGCGAGCTGTTGGGTGTCGAGCACGTTGAAATTGTTCTCGTCGCTCTCGGCGAGCTTGCGGCGTTCGCGCAGCAGCCGCGTCAGGTCGGCCTTCACGCCCTCGGCGTCGGCGCCGTCGTCCATCGACACCAGCAGCGTGCCCACGTTCTGATTGCCGGTGAGCCGGCGCTGCACGGTATTGATCGGCATCACCACAACGTCGTCCTGGTCCTGGCCGATGCCGCCCTGGCCCTTGCTCCGCAGCAGGCCGATGACCTCGCAGCTGATGTTGCGCAGCCGCAGCCGGGCCCCCACCGGTTCCTCGCTGCCGAACAGTTCGCGCCGCACGGTGGCGCCGATGATGCACACGGCCGAGCCGGCGCGCTGCTCGGCTTCCTCGAACAACCGGCCCTCGGCCAGGGTCCAGTTGTTGGTCTCGAAATAGGCGTTGGTGCTGCCGTGGACCACGGTCGACCAGTTGCGTGCGCCGTACACCGCCACCGCGCCGGTCGAGGCCTGTGGCGCCACTCGTCGCACGCCGGCCAGCTGCGCCGCGATGGCCTCGGCGTCGGCCTGGCGGAAGGGCGGCGACCCCGCGGCGTCGCGGCCCGGCCCCAGGCGCTGGCCCGGGCGCACCATCAGCAGGTTGGTGCCCAGGCTGGTGATCTGGTCCGACACGGCCTGTGTCGCGCCGCGGCCGACGGTGACCATGGTGATGACCGCGGCCACGCCGATCACGATGCCCAGGATGGTGAGGAACGAGCGCAGCAGGTTGCGCCGGATCTCGCGCAGCGCCAGGCCCAGGATGTTCAGCCACATCGCTAGGCCTCCGCAGCCGCCGGCTGCAGGTGGTCGCTCTCGATCAACCCGTCGACGAAGCGCACCACGCGTCGCGCATAGGCGGCCATGTCGGATTCGTGCGTCACCATCAGCACGGTGATGCCGCGTTCGCGGTTGAGTGCGGCAAGCAAGTCCATGATCTCGCGCCCGCGCCGGGTGTCCAGGTTGCCGGTGGGTTCGTCGGCCAGCAGCACGGTGGGTGCGGTGACCAGCGCACGCGCAATGGCCACGCGCTGCTGCTGCCCGCCCGACAGTTCCGCCGGCGAGTGCTTTTCGCGCCCTTGCAGCCCGACGGCGGCCAGGGCCTCGCGCGCCGCCCGGTGCCGCGCCGCCGCCGGCTCGCCGCGATACAGCAACGGCAGTTCCACGTTCTCCTGCGCGCTGGTGCGCGCCAGCAGGTTGAAGCCCTGGAAGACGAAGCCCAGGTGCCTGCGCCGCAGCAGCGCGCGCTGGTCGCGGTCGAGCCGGTGCACGGGTACGCCGCGAAAGAGGTAAGCGCCGGCGCTCGGCGTGTCCAGGCAGCCGATGATGTTCATGGCGGTGGACTTGCCCGAACCGCTGGGCCCCATGATGGCGAGGAATTCGCCTTCGGCGATGTCCAGGTCCACGCCGCGCAGCGCCTGCACCTCGGCCGAGCCCTGGCCGTAGACGCGGGTCACGCCGCGCAGCCTGATCAGGGGCGCCGGCACCGCCGCGGCGCTGACGGTCACTTGGCGCCGCCCGCGGTCTGGCCGACCACCACCGCCATGCCTGGTTGCAGCTGCTCGCTCGCCACCTCGGTGAAGCGGCCGTCGCTGACACCGGGCGTCACCGGCACGGCACGCGGCTGGCCGTCTTCCAGCACCCAGACCTGGCGCACCTGCGCGGTGTCGGTGCCGGCGCGTCGGGTGCCGGTGCGCGGCAGTCGCGGCATCATGCCCGAGACGATGCTGCCGCCGGCCGCCGGCGTGGCCGAGGTGGTGGCCGCCGGTGCATAGCGCAGGGCGGCGTTGGGCACCAGCAGCGCGTCGCTGCGCTCCACCGTGGTGATGGTGGCGGTGGCCGTCATGCCCGGGCGCAGCGAGAGGTCGTCGTTGTTGACGCTGAGGTCGGTGAGGTAGGTGACGACGTTGTCCTTCACCGTCGAGCCGTAGCCCACGCGCTGGATGCGCGCCGGGTAGCGCCGCTGCGGGTAGGCGCTGACGGTGAAGCTGGCGGACTGGCCGGTGCGCACCTGGCCGACGTCGGCTTCGTCGACGTTGACCTGCAGCTTCATCTTCGTCAGGTCCTCGGCCAGCGTGAACAGCGTCACCGCCTGCAGCGAGGCCGCCACCGCGTTGCCCGGTTCCACCGAACGCGACAGCACCACGCCGTCGATCGGCGAGCGGATGGCGGCCTTGGATAGATTGGTCTCGTTGCTGGACAGCGTGGCCCGGGCCTGCGCGACATTGGCCTGCGCGCTGGCGATATTGGCCTCGCCGCGCGCTGCGGCGGCCTCGGCGGCGGCCAGTTCGGTGGCCGATGGCACCAGGCCCTGGCTGCGCTGGTAGACGTCGCGCAGCCGTGCCAGCGTATCGCGGGCCTCGGTGGCGGTGGCGCGGGCCTGCGCCAGCTGGGCCTCGGCGGCGGCCAGCGCGGCGCGCGAGCCCAGGGCCTGGTCGCGCAGGCGGGCGTCGTCCAGTTCGACCAGCACCTGGCCCTTCTTCACGCGGTCGTTGACATCGACATGCACGCGCGCCACGGTGCCCGAAAGCTCGCTGCCGATGGCCACCTGGGTGGTGGGCTGCAGCGTACCGTTGGCGGTGACGGTGACGGTGAGCGCGCCACGCGTCACGGCCTGCGTGGTGTATTGAGGTGCCGCCGCGGCCTGGCGCTGGCCGAACCAGAGCCACGCGCCGGCGGCGCCGGCCGCCAGAAGCACCAGCGCGAACCAGAGCTCGCGGCGGCGCCACCAGGGTCGCGGCGCACCCGTGGGGCCGAGCAGGGACTGCAGTGCGGCGTCGGCGGCGGGGTCGGGGATGCTCATCGCGTTGCGTTTTCTTCGGGATTCGGTGTCCAGCCGCCGCCCAGCGCCTTGTACAGGCGCACATGATCGGTGGCCAGCGAGGTGGTGGTGCCGGCCAGGCTGTCGTCGGCCAGCAGCAGGGTGCGCTGGGTCTGCAGCACATTCTGGAAATCGACCAGGCCGCTGCGGTAACGCAGGTCGGCCAGCGTGGCGGCGGCGCGGGCCGAGGTGGCGGCGGCTTGCTGTGCCGACAACTGCTCGCGCGTGGCGTTCAGGGCCACCAGTGCATCCTCCACCTCCTGCAACGCCGCCAGCACGGTGGCGCGGTAGCCGGCCGCGGCCTCGTCGCGCGCCGCCTCTTGCTGCCGCACCTGGGCTTGCAGGCGGCCCGCGTCGAACACCGGCACGCTGACGCTGGCGAGCAGGGACGCAACACCCGCGCCGCTGCCCAGGGCCCCCAGGCTGAGCGCATTGAGTCCGATCGAGCCGCCGAGTTGCAGGCTGGGCAGGCGCTCCGCATCGGTCTGCTCGACGCGTGCGGTGGCGGCGAGCAACTGCTGTTCCGCGGCCAGCACGTCCGGGCGCTGGCGCAGCACCTCCGCGGGAATCGCCAGCGCCAGCCCGGGCGGGGCGGCTGGCAGCTGGATTGCGTCCCCCGACGGGGGCTGCAGTTGTGCGTGCAGCGCACCCGGGGCGCGGCCGGTCAGCACCGCCAGCGCATTCATCGTCTGGGCCGAACTGGCGGCCAGCAGCGGCAGCTGGGCGCGCACCTGCTCGACGGCGGTGCGCGCCTGTTCGACGTCCAGCTGCGTCACCAGCCCAGCCTCCTGGCGCCACTGCGTGATCTGCAGCGTCTGCTGCTGGCTGGCCAGATTGCGCTGCGCGATGGCCAGCCGCGCCTGCGTGCCGCGCAACTGCAGCAGCGCCAGCGCCACTTCGGCGGCGACCGCGACGCGGGTCTGCGCCAGCGTCAGGCTGCTGGCGCGGACGCCGGCCTCGGCGGCGCGCAGGCCGGCGGCACCGCCGCCCCAGAGGTCGAGTTCCCAGCCGGCGTCCAGGCTGGCGCGGAACTGCTCGCTCCCCTCCCGGCCTTCGACCCGGCTGGTCTGTGCGGAGCCGCTGCCGGTGACATTGGGCGCCAGGTTGGCTTCGGCAAGCAAACGCTGTGCGCGCGCCTGGCGCAGCCGGGCCTGGGCCGCGGCCAGGTTGGTGTTGAACAGCAGCGCCTGCTCGACCAATGGCGGCAGCGCCGGGTCACCGAAGCGCGACCACCAGCTCGAGAGGTCGCTGGCCGGGGCCCCGGCCGCGGCGGCGGCGGTCCAGGTCGCTGGCGTCGGGTCGGGCAAGGTCGTTGCCGCAGGTTGCTGCAGCGAGGCGCAGCCCACCACCCCCAATATCGAGAGTGCCCAGAGCAGGATCTTCGACGAGGAAAAGTTGTCAGGCTCGGTCATGTCCGCTGGAACGCGTCTCCACCACCGCAACGGCGGTGCCTGGGGGCATGGTGCACTCAATGCATTGCGGCCTTGTGGATGCGTGTCAACTCTTGTGAAGTCACGGTCGCTCTGCGGGGTGGCATCGGCTGGCATCGGCCACGGGGCATGCGCTCCGCTACTGAAACGCCACCTCCGCAAAACTCCTCAGCTTGCGGCTGTGCAGGCTGCCCGGCCGTTGCTGGCGCAGCAGTTCCACGGCGCGCATGCCGATGCGCAGGTGCTGGTCGACCCTTTCCCGGTAAAAGGTATTGGCCATGCCAGGCAGCTTGATCTCGCCGTGCAGCGGCTTGTCGCTCACGCACAGCAAGGTGCCGTAGGGCACGCGAAAGCGGAAGCCGTTGGCGGCGATGGTGGCGCTTTCCATGTCCAGCGCCACGGCGCGGCTCTGGCTGAAGCGGCGCTCGGGGCTGGTCGCGGCGCGCGTGGGCAGCAACTCCCAGTTGCGATTGTCGGTGCTGGCCACGGTGCCGGTGCGCAGGATGCGCTTGAGCTCGTAACCCTGGATCCGCGTGATGTCGGCGACGGCCGTCTCCAGCGCCACCTGCACCTCGGCCAGCGCGGGGATCGGCACCCACAGCGGCAGGTCCTCGTCGAGCACGTGGTCCTCGCGCATGTAGGCATGGGCCAGCACATAGTCGCCGAGCTGCTGGCTGTTGCGCAGCCCGGCGCAGTGGCCCAGCATCAGCCAGACATGCGGGCGCAGCACCGCGATGTGGTCGGTGATGGTCTTCGCGTTGGCCGGGCCGACGCCGATATTGACCATGGTGATGCCGCTGCTGTCGGGTCGCATCAGGTGGTAGGCCGGCATCTGCGGCAGGCGCGGCGGTGCGCTGCCCGCCTCGCCGCCGGGTGGCACCGGCAAGCCGCTGCGGTGCATGACCACGTTGCCGGGCTCGACGAAGGCGTCGTAGGCGCCCGCCGGGTCGGCCATCAGTTCGCGGCCGAGCTGGATGAATTCGTCGATATAGAACTGGTAGTTCGTGAAGAGCACGAAATTCTGGAAAAACTCCGGCCGCGTGCCCGTGTAGTGGCGCAGTCGGTGCAGCGAGTAGTCCACGCGCGGCGCCGTGAACAGCGCCAGCGGGTGCGGCTCGCCGGGTTGCGGATCATGTGTGCCGTTGGCGATGCCGTCGTCCATGGCCGCCAGGTCGGGCAGGTCGAACAGGTCGCGCATGCGCAGGCGCCGCTCGGGCGACAGCGAGCCTTCCAGGTGGTCGTTCTCGGCCAGCGAGAAGTGCACCGGAATCGGTTGCGGGCTGGTACCCACCTCGATGGGCACGCCGTGGTTTTGCAGCAGCAGCCGGAACTGCTCCAGGTAGTAGGGGCCGAAGAGGTCGGGCCGCGTCAGCGTGGTCTCGTAGTGGCCCGGCCCGGCCACGAAGCCGTAGCTCAGCCGCGAATCGGCGCGCGCCACGGTGTCGGTGCGCACGCGCACGAAGGGGTAGCAGGCGCGCACATGGCGGCCGTCGTCCTCGCCGGCGACGAAACGTTGCAGTGCGCCGCGCAGGTGTTCGACGCTGCCGCGGTAGATGGCCTGGGCGAGAGCCAGCGCGTCTTCGGCGCTGGCGAAGCGGGCGGGCGCGATATACGGGGGCGTGTGCATGGCGGCATTGTCGGCCAGGGCGACTTCGCCCTGGCAGGCGCCGTAGTCTCTCAGCCGTCGCGCGCGCAGCGCCAGCCGATATAGACCACGGCGGTGTCGGCCGGCTTGGCCTGCAGGTGGTCGGTGCGCATCTGCGCGGCGCCGTACCACCACGAGCCGCCGCGCGTGCGGCGTTCGGCATTGCCGCTGGCGCCTGGCGGCTCGTCGACCCATTCCCAGGCATTGCCGCCCATCTCGTGCAAGCCGTTGACCCCGGCCGGTGTGCTGCCGGCGCGGGCGTGGCCGTCGCCGCGCCACAGCCTGGCGCCGTGGCGGATGGCGCGTCTGGCCGCGTCGGGCCCGCAATCGCCCAGGCATTGCGCCCCGGCCGGGGTGTCGCCAGTCGGGTAGTCGTAGGTCTTGCCGCGCACGAAAGGCCCCGGCGGCACGGCGCGCTGCTCCGTAACGGCGGCCGATACCCATTCGGCATCGCCGGGCAGCCGACCGCCGGCCCAGCGGCAAAAGGCCTGCGCCTCGTGGAAGTTCACGTGCACGGCGGGTTCGTCGTCGGCTGCCGCGCGGCCACCGCCAAAGGGCGTGGCCCAGGTCCAGCCGGGTCGGCGCACCCAGCCGGCTTCGTAGACCTGGCCACCGCCGGCCCGCTCGGCCTGCGTCACGGTGCCGGTGGCCTGCACGTAGCGGCGGAACTGGCCGACCGTGGTTTCGGTGCGGGCGATGCTCGAGTGGCCGACGGCGACCCAATCGATGCCGGCCGGGTTGGACGCGGTCGGCGCGCCGCTCGCGCTGGCCCCCTGCGCCGCGCCGAGCAGGGCCAGCGCGAACGCGAACACGAACCGGGCGGGGGCGCCCGGGCCGCTGCGTCTGCGTCGAGGAAGACTCGCCATGACCCGCAAGTCTGCCCGCCCTCGGGCCTGCGCGTGGCGACCGGACCGGCAAGACCTTACGCCCCGCCGCAACCGCCGGCACGGCCGGCGCGCGGTCCCTAGAATCTTCCGCCTTCACCCTCGGCCAGGCTTCCATGACCTCCGGTCTCATCCGAATTCGCGGTGCGCGCCAGCACAACCTGAAGAACCTGGACCTGGACATCCGCACCGGCGAGATGACGGTGGTCACCGGGCCCAGCGGCAGCGGCAAGAGCAGCCTGGTCTTCGATACGCTGTACGCCGAAGGCCAGCGCCGCTACGTGGAGACCTTCAGCGCCTACGCGCGGCAGTTCCTGGACCGCATGGACCGGCCGGCGGTGGACCGCGTGGACGGCGTGCCGCCGGCGATCGCCATCGACCAGACGAATCCGGTGCGCACCTCGCGGTCGACGGTCGGCACCATGACCGAACTGAACGACCACCTGAAGCTGCTGTTCGCGCGCGCCGCGCAGCTGTTCGACCAGCAGACCGCGCTGCCGGTGCGACACGACACGCCGGAGACGATCTACGCCGACCTGCTGCAGCGTGCCGCTGCCGCGGGCGACCCGCGGCTGGTTATCACCTTTCCGGCCGAACTGCCCGCCGATACCAGCGCCGAGCAGCAGGAGCAATGGCTGTCGGCCGCCGGCTTCACGCGCGTGCAGGCCGAGCGCGTGGAAGGCAGAAGGAAGATCCTCGCCGTGGTGGCCGACCGGCTGCGCCTGGCCGGTGCCGAGAGGGTGCGCGTGATGGAGGCCATCGAGCTGGCGCTCAAGCGCGGCAGCGGGCGGCTGGACGTGCACGTGGGCGAGGGCGAGGGCCTGTGGCGCTACAGCACCGGGTTGCACTGCCCGGAGAGCAACCGGCGTTATGCCGACCCGCAGCCGGCGCTGTTCAGCTTCAATTCGGCCTACGGCGCCTGCGACACCTGCCGCGGTTTCGGCCGCGTCATCGGCGTCGACCTCGGACTCGTCATCCCCGACCAGCGCAAGACGCTGCGCAACGGCGCCATCAAGCCGATGCAGACGCCGGCCTGGGCCGACTGCCAGAGCGATCTGCTCAAGTACGCCGGCGAGGCCGGCATCCCGCGCGACACGCCCTGGCAGCAGCTCACACCGGCGCAGCGCGAGTGGGTCATCGAAGGCTCGCCGCACTGGGCGGGCAACTGGAACAAGCAGTGGTACGGCGTGCGCCGCTTCTTCGACTATCTGGAGAGCAAGGCCTACAAGATGCACATCCGCGTGCTCTTGTCGAAGTACCGCAGCTACACGCCTTGCCCGGCCTGCGGCGGGGCGCGGCTCAAGCTCGAAGCTCTGCTGTGGCGCATGGGCACGAAGGCCGACGCCGACGCCGTGCTGCCGCCCGCGCAGCGCCACCTGCCGGTCGGCGTGCCGTGGCGCAGGGAGCATCTCGAGGCGCTGCCGGGGCTGAGCCTGCACGACCTGATGCAGCTGTCGATCGAACGCGTGCGCCGCTTCTTCGACGGTGACCCTGACCCCCAAGACGCCTCCGGCGTCGCCCCCCCAGGGGGGAGCAGGCCGCTTGGGACGGCCCGGCGCGGCCTGGAGCTGCCCAGCACCATGCTCGACGACGCGCTCAAGCTGCTGCTGGACGAAGTGCGCACGCGGCTCAAATACCTGTGCGACGTCGGCCTGCACTACCTCACGCTCGATCGCCAGAGCCGCACGCTCAGTGGCGGCGAGGTGCAGCGCATCAACCTCACCACGGCCCTGGGCACCAGCCTCGTCAACACGTTGTTCGTGCTGGACGAGCCCAGCATCGGCCTGCACCCGCGCGACATGAACCGCATCGTGCAGGCCATGCACCGCCTGCGCGACGCCGGCAATACGCTGGTGGTGGTGGAACACGACCCGGCGGTGATGCTGGCGGCCGACCGCCTGATCGACATGGGGCCGGGCCCCGGCGAACGCGGCGGCCGCATCGTCTTCGACGGCACGCCCGAAGGCGCGCGGCAGGCCGACACCTTGACCGGTGCCTACCTGGGTGGGCGCAAGCAGGTGTCCTCGGGTTTTCGCAAGCTCGTCGACGACAGCACGCCGAAACTGCTGCTCGAAGGCGCGCGCGAACACAACCTGCGCGGCATCGACGTCGCCCTCCCGCTGCAGCGGCTGGTCTGCGTGACGGGCGTCAGCGGTTCGGGCAAGAGCACGCTGATCCAGGACGTGCTGTACCCGGCGCTGGCCCGCCATTTCGGCAAGGCTACAGAAACCCCGGGCGCGCACGACCGGCTGCTGGGTGCCGATTTCCTGGCCGACGCGGTCTTCGTCGACCAGAGCCCCATCGGCAAGACGGCACGCAGCAACCCGGCCAGCTACGTGGGCGCCTTCGACGAGTTGCGCAAGCTCTTCGCCGAGGCGCCCCTGGCGCGCGAGCGCAGCTATACCGCCGGCACCTTCAGCTTCAACGCCGGCGACGGCCGTTGCCCCAGCTGCGGTGGCAGCGGCTTCGAACACGTGGAGATGCAGTTCCTGAGCGACGTCTACCTGCGCTGCCCCGACTGCGACGGCCGCCGCTACCGGCCCGAGGTGCTGGACGTGAAGGTCGTGCGCGGACCGATGCAGTTCAGCGTGGCCGACGTGCTGGACCTCACCGTGGCCGAGGCCGCACACTGGTTCCAGAACGACCGCGAGGTGGTGGCGCGGCTGCAGCCCATCATCGACGTCGGGCTGGACTACGTGCGGCTGGGCCAGCCCGTGCCCACGCTCAGCGGCGGCGAAGCGCAGCGCCTGAAGCTGGCCGGCTTCCTGGCCGAGGCCGCGGCCAGGCTCCTCTTCGCCAGCCGGTGGCGCGGCGCGGCACGCTCTTCCTCTTCGACGAGCCCACCACCGGGCTGCACTTCGACGACATCGCCAAGCTCATGCGCGCGCTGCGCAAGCTGCAGGCGGCGGGGCATTCGCTGCTGGTCATCGAGCACAACCTCGACGTGATCCGCGCTGCCGACTGGATCGTCGACCTGGGGCCGGAAGGCGGCGAGGGCGGTGGCGAACTGGTGTGCACCGGCACGCCCGACGACGTGAAGGCGCATCCGACCTCGCATACCGGGCTGGCGCTGCGGGAGTACGAGCAGGCGCTGGGTTTCGGCACGCCGCGCGCCGAGGAGGGGCGTGCGCTGCAGCAGATCCTCCGTGCGCAGCGGCAGGCGCGACAGGTGGCAGACGACGCCATCTCCATCGTCAACGCGCGCGAGCACAACCTGAAGAGCCTGAGCGTCGACATCCCGCGCGGCAAGTTCAACGTGATCACCGGCGTCAGCGGCTCGGGCAAGAGCACGCTGGCCTTCGACATCCTGTTCAACGAAGGCCAGCGCCGCTACCTGGAAAGCCTGAATGCCTATGCGCGCAGCATCGTGCAGCCGGCCGGGCGGCCCGAGGTCGATGCGGTCTACGGCATCCCGCCGACCGTGGCCATCGAACAACGGCTTTCGCGCGGCGGCCGCAAGAGCACGGTGGCCACCACCACCGAGGTCTGGCATTTCCTGCGCCTGCTGTGGGTCAAGCTGGGGCTGCAGCACTGCGTGCACGACGGCGCGCCCGTCAAGGCGCAAAGCGCCGAGAGCATCGCCGCGCAACTGCTGCGCGAGCCGTCCCTGGGTGGGCACCGGGGCCAGCACGTCGGCCTGCTGGCGCCGCTGGTCGTCAACCGCAAGGGCGTCTACACCGACCTCGCCAAATGGGCGCTGGCGCGCGGCCACACGCACCTGCGAGTAGACGGCGAATTCCTGCCGCTGCGGCCGTTCCCGCGCATCGACCGCTTCAAGGAGCACACGCTGGAACTGCCGGTAGGCGACATCGTCATCACGCCCGACAACGAAGCCGAGTTGCGCGCGCTGCTGAGCAAAGCGCTCGACCTGGGCAAGGGCGTGCTGCACCTGCTGCACCCGCTGGACGGCCTGGCCGCGGCCATGCAGGACGGCGGCACTGGCCAGGGCATCGGCGAGGTGAAGGTCTTCAGCACCAAGCGGGCCTGCCCGGTGTGCGGCACCAGCTATCCCGAGCTGGACCCGCGCTTGTTCAGCTACAACAGCAAGCACGGCTGGTGCACGGGCTGCGTCGGTACCGGCCTGAAGCTCACGCGCGAGCAGCGCAAGGTCTACGACGACTCGGTGCGCGACGAAGACCACAAGGGCCGCGAGCAGAGCTTTCCCCGCCGAGGAGGCCGAGGCCGAGGACCTGGTCGACGAACCCTGCGCCGACTGCGGCGGCGCGCGGCTGAATGCCACCGCGCGCGGCGTGACCTTCGCCGAACGCCCCATCGGCGAGATCGCGCGCTTGTCGGTGCACGAGACGCGGGCCTGGGTCGACGGCCTGCAGCTCACCGGCCGCGACGCAGACATTGCGCGCGACGTGGTCTCCGAAATCAGGAGCCGGCTCGAATTCCTGGCCGACGTGGGCCTGGGCTACCTGACGCTGGACCGCGCCGCGCCCACGCTTTCCGGCGGCGAGGCGCAGCGCATCCGGCTGGCGGCGCAACTGGGCAGCAACCTGCAAGGGGTTTGCTACGTGCTCGACGAACCCACTATCGGCCTGCACCCGCGCGACAACGGCATCCTGCTCGGCGCCCTGGCCCGGCTGGGCGACAAGGGCAATACGCTGGTGGTGGTGGAGCACGACGAGGACACCATCCGCCGCGCCGACCACCTCATCGATATCGGCCCCGGCGCCGGCCAGCGCGGCGGCACGCTGGTGGCGCAAGGCAGCGTGGCAGAGCTCTCGCGCCAGCCGGATTCCGTCACCGGCCGTTTCCTGGCCACGCCGCTGCGCCATCCATTGCAGCCGCGGCGCGCGGTGGCCAACGGTGCGCCCGCGCTGCGGCTTGAAGGTGCTGCGCTGCACAACCTGCAGCGCATCGACGTGGCGGTGCCGCTGCAGCGGCTGGTGGCGGTGACGGGCGTCAGCGGCTCGGGCAAGAGCACGCTGGCGCGCGACGTGCTGCTGGCCAGCGTGAGCGCCGCGGTGGCGCAGAAGCAGACCCGGGCCGGCCGCGATGCGCTGGCTTCAGGCCGGCATGCCGCCTGGACCGGCTGCGCCGGCCTTGCCGGCTTCGAGCCCGTGGACCGCGTGCTCGAGGTCGACCAGACGCCCATCGGCAAGACGCCGCGCAGTTGCCCTGCCACCTATATCGGCTTCTGGGACGCCATCCGCCGCCTCTATACCGAGACGCTGGAAGCCAAGGCGCGCGGCTACGGCGCGGCGCGCTTCAGCTTCAATACCGGCGAGGGCCGCTGCCCGGGCTGCGAAGGCCAGGGCGTGAAGACCATCGCGATGAGCTTCCTGCCCGACGTCAAGGTGCCCTGCGACGCCTGCCACGGCGCGCGCTTCAACCCCGAGACGCTGGCCGTCACCTGGCGCGGCAAGAGCATCGGCGACGTGCTGCGCATGGAGGTCGACGAGGCGGTCGACTTCTTCACCAGCATGCCGGCCATCGCGCACCCGCTGCAGTTGCTGAAGGACGTGGGGCTGGGTTACCTGACGCTGGGCCAGCCCTCGCCCACGCTCAGCGGCGGCGAGGCGCAGCGCATCAAGCTCGTCACGGAGCTGTCCAAGGTGCGCGACGACGTCACGCGCCGTGGCCAGAAGGCTCCGCACACGCTGTACGTGCTGGACGAACCCACCGTGGGACTGCACATGGCCGACGTGCAGAAGCTCATCCGCGTGCTGCACCGGCTGGTCGACGGCGGCCACAGCGTGGTCGTCATCGAACACGACCTGGACGTCATCGCCGAGGCCGACTGGGTCATCGACCTGGGCCCCGAAGGCGGCGCCGGCGGCGGCCGCGTGGTGGTGGCGGGGCCGCCCGAGGCCGTGGTGGCCGCGGGCTCGCACACGGGGCGGGCGCTGGCACCGGTGCTGGGGCGCGGCGCGTCGCCGCACTGACCACGGCTCAGCCGTCGGCCAGGCGCCCCAGGCCGGGCAGCAGGTGGGGGTCGGGCAGGCCAGGATACAGGCTGCCCGACATCAGCCGCAGCGCCCGTACCTGCAGTTGCACTGCGTCGTCGTGGTCGCCGCAGCGGTCGAGCACGTCGCTGATGCGCAGCAGCACGCTGGCTTCCCATTCCGGGTCGGCGACCTGGCCGACCAGCGTGGTGGCCTCGAAGATGCGGTCGCGGGCGCGTTCGCGGGCCGCGCGGCCACGGTCCGGCTGCTGGCTCTCCAAGGTCTCGGCCACCGCGGCCGCGGTTTCGCACAGGTCGCACAGCAGGTCCACGACCTGGTCCGTGGACCCGCCGCTGCGGGCCCAGCGCAGGGCCGCTTCGTAGTGAATCTCGGCGCTGGCCATCTCCCTGACGCTGCGGTAGCAGGCCGCCATCCGCGCCAGCGCCAGACTCACGGCCTGAGGCTGTCCGCCGGCCTCGGCAGCGTCCAGCGCGGCCGCGGCCCGGCGCAGGCGCTCGCGGGAAGGCTCGTCGAGCAGTGGAAAGGGGGTCATCGTGTCCGCCTGCGAATTCATATGGGCGATGCTAGGCAGCGGCCGCGGACCGGTGGACCCCGCGGCCGCGGGGGATGGCCGTGCACGAGGTCACGGCCGCTGGAGCCCGGCCAGTGCGGGTCGGCCGCAGTCGGCCCCTGCACCTGCTGGCGCTGCGTGTTTCCTGCACTTCCACCACCGTCCGCGCCCGGGTCACAATCGCCGCCGACCACCGACAACCCCCTGATGGAGACCACGCATGTCACCGCTTCGCCCGCTCGTCCTCGCCGCCGCCTGCCTGCTGGCCCTGCCGGCCGTGGCCCAGACCGTGTTCACCGTGTCGTCGTGGCTGCCGCCGTCGCACACGCTGAGCGAAACGCAGAAGGACTGGTGCACCCAGCTCGAACAGAAGACCGCCGGCAAGGCCAGGTGCAACATCCTGCCGCGCGGCGTGGCCGCGGCGCCGGCCACCTTCGACGCCGTGCGCAACGGCCTGGCCGACCTGTCCTACACCGTGCACGGCTATACGCCGGGCCGCTTCGTCACCACGCAGATGGCCGAGTTCCCGTTCCTGGGCGATACCGCGGAGCCGGTGTCGGTGGCCTTCCAGCGCGTTTACGCGCGCACCCCGGCCATGGCCGAGGAGCACAAGGGCGTGAAGGTCCTCGCCGTTTTCACGCACGGCCCCGGCATCGTCTTCAATACCAAGCGCCCCATCACCAAGGTCGACGACCTGGCCGGCCTGAAGTGGCGCGTGGGCGGCGGTATCGTCAACGAGATCAGCAAGGCGCTGGGCATGAACGTCACGCTCAAGCCGGCCCCGGAAAGCTACGAACTGCTGTCGTCGGGCGTGATGGACGGCACGCTGTTCCCGGCCGAATCGGTGGAAAGCTTCAAGATCGACAAGGTCATCAAGTTCGGCACGCGGTTCCCGGGCGGCCTGTACAACACCAGCTTCGTCTTCATGATGAACCAGGCCAAATACGACGGCCTGCCGGCCGACGTGAAGAAGGCGGTGGACGAACTCTCGGGCGAGACGGCGGCGCGCCTGTTCGGCCGCGGCTGGGACAAGGTCGACCGCCGCGGCTTGGCCTTCATGCAGGCCAACAACGTGCAGATGACGACCGCCGACGCCGCCTTCGTGAAGACGGTGGGCGACAAGGTGGCGCCGCTGGTCGACACCTGGGTCAAGGCGGCCGAGGCCAAGGGCATGAAGGACCCGAAGAAGGCGCTGGCCGACTTCCGCGCCGAGATCGCCAGGCTGCAGTAGCGCCGCGCTGACCCGCGCACACGGCGCACCGCTTTGAGACGGCACCTCGCCACGCTGTGCGGCCTGCTGGCCGCGCTGGCGCTGTTTGCCATCATGGTGCTGACGCTGGTCGACGTGAGCGGGCGAAAGCTGCTGTCGGCCTCGGTGCCGGGCTCGCTGGAGCTGACCGAGCTGCTGATGGTGGTTGTCATCTTCGCCGGCCTGCCGCTGGTGTCGCTGGCCGGCGAGCACGTGGTCTTCGACTCGCTCGACCGCTGGCTGCCGCCGGCCGTGCGCCGCCTGCAGCAGGCGCTGGTGGACCTGCTGTGCATGGGCGCTTTGGGCGGTCTGGCCTGGCTGATGTGGCTCAAGGCCGGGCAGATGGCGAGTTACGGCGACATCACGGCGCAGCTGAAGCTGCCGCTGCCACCCTTCGTCTACCTGATGAGCGTGCTGTGCGCGGTGACGGCCGCGCTGCACGGCCTGCTGGCCTGGCGCCCGGCGGCGCACCACCATGCCGTCGTCACGGACGAGGCGGCATGAGCGCGCCGGGCCGCTCCCAAGCGCTCATCCCGGAGCGCGTAGCGCGGAGGGTCGTCCAGTGACCGAGGCGCTGCTGGCCTTCGGCGCCGTCTTCGTGCTGGCGCTGCTGCGCATACCGCTGGCCGTTGCCATGGGCCTGGTGGGCTTCGTCGGCCTGGGGCTGGTGCGCGGCTGGGCGCCGACCATGGCCAACGCCGCGCAGGTGGTCTACGACACCGGCTTCGCCTATACGCTGAGCGTGGTGCCGCTGTTCATCCTGATGGGCAATTTCGTCGCCCGCGCCGGGCTGGCGCACGAACTGTTCGGCGCCGCCTATGCCTTCATCGGCCACCTGCGCGGCGGGCTGGCACACGCCACCGTGCTGGCCTGCGCGGGTTTCGGTTCCATCTGCGGCAGCTCCATCGCCACCGCGGCCACGATGAGCAAGGTGGCCTATCCGCCCATGAAGCAGCTGGGCTACGCCGACTACCTGAGCACCGGCGTCATCGCCGCCGGCGGCACGCTGGGCATCATGATCCCGCCGTCGACCATCCTCGTCATCTACGGCATCGTCACCGAAACGAATATCGGCAAGCTGTTCGCTGCCGGCGTGCTGCCGGGCCTGTTGTGTGCCGCGCTGTTGATGGCCGGCGTGGCCTGGATCACCTGGCGCGACCCGCTGGCCGGTCCGGCCGGCGAGCGCACGCCGTGGCGCGCGCGCTGGCGCGCGCTGCGCGGCATCTGGGGCGTGGCGGTGCTGGTGGTGGTGGTGCTGGGCGGCATCTACGGCGGCGTGTTCACGGCCACCGAAGGCGCGGGCATCGGCGCTTCCGGCGCCTTCTTCTTCGCGCTGGCGCGGCGGGCGTTGTCCTGGCGCGTGCTCTACCAGGTGCTGGTGGAAAGCGCACGCACCACGGCCATGCTGTTCACCATCCTCATCGCCGCGATGCTGTTCTCGGGCTTCGTCAATTTCACCAGCATGCCCGGCGACCTGAAGGACTGGATCCTGGCGCAGGGTTTCGGCCCGCTCATGGTGGTGGGCGCCATGATGCTGATCTACGTGCTGCTGGGCACCATCATGGAAGAGCTGAGCATGGTGCTGCTCACGATTCCGGTGTTCTTCCCCATCGTCACCGGCCTCGGCTTCGACCCGGTGTGGTTCGGCGTGCTGATCGTGCTGGTGGTGCAGATCGGCCTCATCAGCCCGCCGGTGGGCATGAACCTGTTCGTGCTGAATGCGCTGCTCAAGGACGTGCGCCTGGGCGACATCTTCCGCGGCGTGTGGCTGTTCGTGCTGATGCTGGTGCTGGCGCTGGTGGCGGTGCTGGAATTTCAGCCGCTGGCGCTGTGGCTGCCGGGGTTCATGCGCTGAGCGGGCTTGGCGAAGCGCCGCCACAGCCGCCAGCCGAGCAGCAGGGCCAGCACGGCGGCATAGACCGCCACCTCGGCGAAATCGTTCTTGCCCGCGCGCATCCAGAAGAAGTGCAGGATGGCCAGCAGCGCCGTGGCGTAGACGGCGCGGTGCAGCGCCTGCCAGCGCTTGGCGCCCAGCCAGCGGATGGCAGCGTTGAACGAGGTCGCGGCCAGCGGCAGCATCAGCAGCAGCGCCGCGCTGCCGACCAGGATGAACGGGCGCTTGGTTATGTCGCGCACGATGGCCTGGAGGTTCAGGCCCATGTCCAGCCAGGCAAAGCACAGGAAGTGCAGCACGCCGTAGAAGAAAGTGAACAAGCCCAGCAAACGGCGCAGCCGAGCCAGCGCCTGCCAGCCGGACCATTGCCGCAGCGGCGTGACGACCAGCGTCAGGCACAGGAAACGCAGCGTCCAGTCGCCGGTGGAACGGATCAGCGTCTCGGCGGGGTTGGCGCCCAGCGCATCGGCGTAGGCACCCCAGACCAGCCAGGCCAGCGGCAGCAGCGCGGCCACGAAGAGCAGCGGCTTGGCCGCCCGGTGCATGAGCCACCGGTTGCCAGCGGCGACCCGCGGCGAGCGCGGGCCCAACGGCAGCGCGCCGCGGCCGAACGCGTTCAGCGACCCATCGGACATCAGAAGAAGCGTTTCAGGTCCATGCCGGCATAGAGCTGGCCGACCTGGGCCTCGTAGCCGTTGAACATCAGCGTCGGGCGCTTCTTGGCGAACAGGCCGTCTTCGCCGATGCGGCGCTCGCTGGCCTGGCTCCAGCGCGGGTGGTCGACCTGCGGGTTCACGTTCGAGTAGAAGCCGTATTCGCTGGGCGCCGCGGCTTCCCAGCTCGTCTGCGGCTGACGCTCGAGGAAGCGGATGCGCACGATCGACTTGCCGCTCTTGAAGCCGTATTTCCAAGGCACCACCAGCCGCAGCGGGGCGCCGTTCTGGTTGGGCAGCACCTCGCCGTACATGCCGAAGGCCAGCATCGTGAGCGGGTGCAGCGCTTCGTCCAGGCGCAGGCCTTCCACGTACGGCCAGTCGAGCACGGCAGAGCGCAGGCCCGGCATCTGGGCGCGGTCGGCCAGGGTCACGAACTGCACGAACTTGGCGTTGCCGGTGGGTTCGACCCGCTTCACCAGTTCGGCCAGCGAATAACCCACCCAGGGGATCACCATCGACCAGCCTTCCACGCAGCGCAGGCGGTAGACGCGCTCTTCCATGGCGCTCAGCTTCAGCAGCGCCTCGATATCCCAGGTGCCGGGCTTGCGCACCTCGCCTTCCACCACCACGGTCCAGGGCCGCGTCTTCAGCGTGCCGGCGGCGCGTGCCGGGTCGGCCTTGTCGGTACCGAACTCATAGAAATTGTTGTAGCTGGTGGCGTCGGCGTAGGGCGTCGGCTTGTCCATCGTCTGCGCGCCGGCCAGCAGGGTCTTCGCCGCCGGCAGCGGCGCCAGCTTGCCGGGCCGGGCCGGTTGCGCCCGCAGCGGCAGCGCGGTCACCGCCGCCAGGGCGGCAGCGCCCCGCATCAATTGCCGGCGGTCGAGAACGACCTGGCGCGGCGTGATCTCCGAGGAGACGGGGTGGTCGAAGGCTCGGTCTTTGGGCATGGTCATCACATCGCAGAGGTGGCACCGTGATCTGTCGTGCCCCGGGCTGGGGAAGTTACAGCAGCGGACCGCGCAAAGAACAGCGGGCTGGTCAAGACCAGCCCGCGTGTGTTGGATTGCGCTGCGGCCTAGCGCAGCCCGGCGATGTAGTCGGCCACCGCGGCGATCTCGCGGTCGTTCATCTTGCCGGCGATGGTGGTCATCTGCGCATTGTTGGCACGCGCTCCGGAGCGGAAGGCGATCAGCTGCGCCTGGGTATATTCGCCGTGCTGGCCACCCAGGCGCGGATACTGGGCCGGGATGCCGGCGCCATTGGGGCTGTGGCAGCCCGAGCACGCCGGCACCTGCTTGGAGGCGATGCCACCGCGGTAGATCTGTTCGCCCAAGCGCACCGTGTCCTTGTTGCCGGCGGCGCCGGCGACGGGCTTCTTGCTGCCGAAGAAGGCCGCCAGATGCTTCATGTCCTCGTCGGACAGGGCCGCGGCCATGCCGGCCATGATGGCGTTCTGGCGCTTGCCGGACTTGAATTCGGCCAGTTGCTTGGCGATGTATTCCGGGTGCTGCGCCTGCAGGATGGGGTTGGCCGGCAGGCCGCGCGTGCCGTCGGCCGTGTGGCAGGCCAGGCAGGTGGCTGCGAGCTCCTGGCCCTTGGCAGCGTCGGGCACGAAGGCCGGCGGCTTGGTTTCGGCCAGCGCGGGGCCGGCGAGCAAGGCCGCCAGGGCCAGGACTTGAGTCAGCTGCATGCGCATACGAAAAGCCTTCAACGAGGGGCGGGTGAAACCGGGCAAAGCGGCAGATTTTACAATGCACCATGACACCCGTCTTGCAGGCCCCCGACAACGCCCTGGCAAATGCCGCCAAAGCCGCGCTGGCGTGGACCCACAGCGCCCGCTTTCTCACCACCGCGAGTCGGCTCGACCAGCTGCCGGCCAGCGAACTGCCCGAGATCGCTTTCGTGGGCCGCAGCAATGCCGGCAAGTCCACGGCCATCAACCGGCTGGCGCAGCAGAAACGCCTGGCCTTCGCCTCGCGCACGCCCGGGCGCACGCAGCACATCAACCTGTTCGAGGTGGGGCCGAAGGACGCGCCGGATGCCCTTTTCGCCGACCTGCCCGGCTACGGCTATGCGGCAGTGGAACGCGCCGCCAAGCTGCGCTGGCAGGAGGTGATGGCCGACTACCTGCAGTCGCGCCGCTCCTTGCACGGCGTGGTGCTGATGATCGATTCGCGGCTGGGCTTCACCGACCTCGATCGCCGGCTGCTGGAGTTGCTGGCACCACGCCTGGGCGGCGGCCAGGTGCGGCTGCTGGCGCTGCTCACCAAGGCCGACAAGCTGAACCGCCGCGATGCCCAGGCGGCGCTGCAGGCAGCGCAGGCGCTGTTGGGCGAGGTGGCGCCCGAGGGCGCCGATATCGGCGTCACGCTGTTCTCGGCGCTGTCGCGCCAGGGCCTGGCGGACGTGGCCGAGGTGCTGCACGGCTGGGCCCTGCCGTCATGACGACGGCGCCGCGGCACTTTGACCTGACGCTGCCGCACGGCATTACCCTGGCCTGCCGCGGCGCCGGCGCCGGGCGTGCGCGGGTGCTGCTCTTGCACGGTTTTCCCGAGGCGGGCTTCGTCTGGGACGAAGTCATGCAGCGGCTGGCGCCGCAGGCGGCCTGCGTGGCACCCAACCTGCGGGGTTATCCGGGCTCGTCGGCGCCAGCCGACGTCGAGGCGTACCGCAGCCGCCACCTGGTGGCCGATATCGGCGCGGTGATCGAGGCCCTGGGCGCGCCGGTCGACCTGCTGGTGGCGCACGACTGGGGCGGCGCCCTGGCCTGGGCCCTGGCGGCACAGCGGCCGGAACTGATGCGCAGGCTGCTCATCGTCAACGCGCCGCATCCGGCCGCTTTCCTGCGCGAACTGCGCGACAACCCCGCGCAGCGCTCGGCCAGCGCCTACATGAATTTCCTCTGCCGGCCCGACGCCGAGGCCTTGCTGGCCGCAGGCGGCCATGCGCGGCTGTGGCCGTTCTTCGGGGCGGCGCCGGCCTGGCTCACGCCCGAAATGCGCGAGCAGTACCTGGCGAGCTGGAAAACGGGCCTGACCGGGCCGCTGAACTACTACCGCGCTTCGCCGTTGCGGCCGGCCACCGAGCCGGACGATCCGCTGCACACCCTGGCCTGGCCCGACGAAGCGGTGACCGTGCGCGTGCCGACCACCGTGCTCTGGGGCGAGTGCGATCAGGCCTTGCTGCCCGCCCTGCTGCACGGCCTGGAGCGCTGGGTGCCCGAGCTGCAAGTCCGGCGCGTGCCCGAGGCCTCGCACTGGATCGTGCACGAGCAACCCGCGCTCGTGGCCGACCAGATCCGGCGCCTGCTGCCTGCGACCTGAAGCGTCCTGCCGGCGCACGGGGGCGGCGCGCGGGGGGGGGGGCCGCCTTGCCGCGGGCGCGGGCCCCGGAGCCCCTCAGGCAGTGAGGGTGACCTGCTCCTGCACCTTGGCCGCCGCCGAGCCGACGATCGAACGCTGCTTCAGGCGCTTCAGCAAGGCCTGCTCGTGCATCAGCAGCAACGCACCGCGGCGCACGGCCCAAGTGGCGTCGGACGCGCCATCGCCGAAGAGCCAGATCTCGCGCCGTTCGCCGGGCCACAGCAACTGCGGCTGCACCCAGCGCCCCTGCAGGAACATGCGCACCCAGTCGCCCGGACGCAGTTGTTCCAGCCAGGCATCGGCGTCGTTGGCCGGTGGCGGCGAACGCGGTGGGTCGGTCATCAGGTCGGCGGGCACGGTGTCGAGCTGCTGCACGTCCAGCGTGCCGTGCATCGTCGAAGGCGACGCGTGGCCGACAATGAGTTTGTCCTCCAGCTTCTGCAGCGCGCCAATCTGGCTGGCTGCGGCCGAGAGCCGGCGTGCCAGCCGCTTGCGCAGGAAACTCTCCAGCCGGTCCACGGCCCAGGCATAGAGCCCCGCATTCTGCTCGGGCTCGCTCGCCAACTGGACGACCGTGGCCTGCGCCGTCTTCAGCAACAACACGCGCTCGGGGTCGGCGGCGTCGGGCGCCCGCTCGGCTTCGTAGACCAGGCGGTTGATGAATCGCCACAGCGGATGCCTGTCCTGTTCGAGGATATTGCCGTCGCGCAGCGCCAGCCGCATGGCCGGGCCATGCAGGCGCGAGATGAGCAGGCTCACGTCGGCCGGCACGCGCTCGTCGGCGATCATGGCGTCGAAGAGCCGGCTCACGAGTTCGATGCCCTGGCGGTCGACGCGGCGAGTGACGTTGCGCGCCACGTCCAGCCAGTGCTCCCGGCGCGGTGCCTGCGGCGCCTGGCCGTCGTATCCGAGTTGCGAGGGCTGCGGCGCGGGCATGGACTCGCGCATGCGGTACAGGTCGGGACTGAAGGTGGTGCTGCCGGTTCGCTCGCCGCGGCGCGATCCGCCGGGCAGGACAACGGTGCGGTAGGCCGCCGGCTCCACGCCCTGGGCCTCGAGTCGCGACGTGGCCGCGGCGTAGCTCATGCGCAGCAGCTGCGCGATCGGCGGCCCGGCATGGCGCACGAAGGCCAGCTGGTGCCCGCGCGACAGCGGCAGCGCCTGCGCGGCGTCCCACAAGGCCCGCGCGAAGACCTCGGCGCGCAGCGGGTTGTGGTCGTGCGCCACGTCGGGGTCGCCGACGAGGGCGGAGGTATAGGTCTGCAGTTCGCGCAGTTCGTATTCCGCACCGGCCTTGATGGCCTCGATGGTGTGCGAGAGCTCGACGTCCAGCGCCACCTCGTCTTCGTCGACGAGTGCCAGCACCGTCGGCAGTGCCGGCTTCTTCGGCGCCTGCGGTGCCTGCGGCAGCAGCCTGGCCATGACCTGCTCGCGCAACGAGCGCAGGAAATAGTCGCCCACGCGCACCGGGTGGGTCTGCAGCGCCAGCACGAGATCGCTCATGGCAGCCCGTTGCAGGGGCGTCATGGCGGCCATGGCCTGGCGCGCGCTTTGCAGCGTGCCTTCCAGCACCTGGTTGAAGAGCAGCGGCGCGCGCAGCAGTTCGTCTTCGACGAACTGACGCAAGGCCTCGGTGGCTTGCGGGACGGACATGACCTGACCATAGCGCGCGGGCAACCGGCCGATCAATGGAAAAGGCCTGCGTTCACCACGCAGGCCTTCGGTTCCACGGGCCAGGCCCGCCTTGCGGCCGGCCGGCGGTTCGGCGGCAGCCAGGCTGCCGCCGAGGGACTTACATGTCCATGCCGCCCATGCCACCCATGCCGCCCATGCCGCCGGGCATGCCGCCGCCGGCCGGCTCTTCCTTCGGCGACTCGGCCACCATGCACTCGGTGGTGAGCATCAGGCCGGCCACGGAAGCGGCGTTCTGCAGCGCCGTGCGCGTGACCTTGGTCGGGTCCAGGATGCCCATCTCGATCAGATCGCCGTACTCGCCGGTCTGGGCGTTGTAGCCGTAGTTGCCCTTGCCTTCGAGCACCTTGTTGATGACCACGCTGGGCTCGTCACCGGCGTTGAAGACGATCTCGCGCAGCGGCTGCTCCACGGCGCGCAGCACGATCTTGATACCGGCTTCCTGGTCGTGGTTTTCCCCCTTGATCTTGCCCGCGGCCTGGCGGGCGCGCAGCAGGGCCACGCCGCCACCGGCGACGATGCCTTCTTCGACCGCGGCACGCGTGGCGTGCAGGGCGTCTTCGACACGTGCCTTCTTTTCCTTCATCTCGACCTCGGTGGCGGCACCGACCTTGATGACGGCCACGCCGCCGGCCAGCTTGGCCACGCGTTCCTGCAGCTTCTCGCGGTCGTAGTCGCTGGTGGCTTCCTCGATCTGGACGCGGATCTGCTTGACCCGCGCTTCGATGTCGGCCGCCGCGCCGGCGCCGTCGATCAGCGTCGTATTCTCCTTGCCCACTTCCACGCGCTTGGCCTGGCCGAGGTCGGTCAGTTGCACCTTCTCCAGCGTCAGGCCCACTTCCTCGGCGATGACCTTGCCGCCGGTGAGGATGGCGATGTCTTCGAGCATGGCCTTGCGGCGGTCACCGAAGCCCGGCGCCTTGACGGCCACGACCTTCAGGATGCCGCGGATGGTATTGACCACCAGCGTTGCCAGGGCCTCGCCTTCCACTTCCTCGGCCACGATCAGCAGCGGACGACCGCTCTTGGCCACCTGCTCCAGCGTGGGCAGCAGGTCGCGGATGTTGCTGATCTTCTTGTCGTAGAGCAGCACGAAGGGGTTGTCCAGCGTGGCGCTCTGCTTCTCGGGGTTGTTGATGAAGTAGGGCGACAGGTAGCCGCGGTCGAACTGCATGCCCTCGACGATGTCGAGCTCGTTGTCCAGGCTCTTGCCGTCCTCGACGGTGATCACGCCTTCCTTGCCGACCTTGTCCATGGCCTTGGCGATGATCTCGCCGATGGACTCGTCGCTGTTGGCGGAAATGCTGCCGACCTGGCTGATTTCCTTGCTGGTGGTGGTGGCCTTGCTGGCCTTCTTCAGCTCCTCGATGAGGGCCGTGACGGCCTTGTCGATGCCGCGCTTGAGGTCCATCGGGTTCATGCCGGCGGCGACGAACTTCATGCCTTC
Source organism: Candidatus Rubrivivax defluviihabitans (assembly GCA_016709385.1). Lineage (GTDB taxonomy): Bacteria > Pseudomonadota > Gammaproteobacteria > Burkholderiales > Burkholderiaceae_C > Rubrivivax > Rubrivivax defluviihabitans. Next base: position 196,423 of record JADJMW010000022.1, on the reverse strand, counting down.
GCGGATGATGCTCTGCGCCAGCACGGTGGCCGTGGTGGTGCCGTCACCGGCGGCATCGCTGGTCTTGGAAGCGACTTCCTTGACCATCTGCGCGCCCATGTTCTGGAGCTTGTCCTTGAGCTCGATCTCCTTGGCCACCGAGACACCGTCCTTGGTGACGGTGGGGGCGCCGAAGCTGCGCTCGAGCACGACGTTGCGGCCCTTGGGGCCGAGCGTGACCTTGACCGCGTTGGCCAGGATATTCACGCCTTCGACCATGCGGTGACGCGCGTCCGCGCCAAAGATGACGTCTTTTGCTGCCATGTGTATTTCTCCGGATTCAGTTCAGGGGGGTGGATCGTCGGGTGGGAGAAATTACTTCTCGACCACCGCGAACAGGTCTTCTTCGCGCATCACGAGCAGTTCGTCGCCGTCGACCTTGACGGTCTGGCCGCTGTACTTGCCGAACAGGACGCGGTCGCCGACCTTGATATTCAGGGCCACGAAGTCGCCCTTGTCGTTGCGCTTGCCCGGGCCCACGGCCAGGACTTCACCCTGGTCGGGCTTCTCGGCGGCGTTGTCGGGGATGACGATGCCGGAGGCGGTCTTGGTTTCCTGTTCCAGGCGCTTGACGATCACGCGATCGTGCAAAGGACGAAGTTTCATAAGTTCTCCTTGGGAGTCGAAGTAGGCACACTGCAAGGATCAAAGGAAGTTTGTCCTCGCTCACATGCGATGGCCGGAGATGCATCAGCATGAACCCCGGCTGTTAGCACTCAACGATTGCGAGTGCTAGCAGAAGCATTATAGGGCCCGCTCGCAGCCTTTCAAGGGGCAATTCAACGCGCTGGTGAACGCGCGACGATTACCACAAGGCACGGCCGCGTGTGGGGACGGGGCGGCTTCAATACCATCGCGACTGCAACCACCGGGAGCGTCCATGCCTGAATCCAGCTTGCCCCGCCACGCAGGCCGCCGGGTCGCCCTGGTCGCGCTGCTCGTCGCCTCGGCCTCCCTGGCCGCGCCGGCGACGGCGCAGGCGCCGCTGCCCATCTTCGATGCCCACCTGCATTACAGCCACGACGCCTGGGAGCGCCTGCCACCCAGGCAAGCCGTGGCACTGCTGCGCCAGGCCGGGCTGAAGCGGGCCCTGGTCTCCAGCAGCAGCGACGAGGGCACGCAGATGCTGTACGCCGAGGCCCCCGACCTGGTGCTGCCCTCGCTGCGCCCGTACCGCAGCCGCGGCGAGATCGGCACCTGGGTGAACGATGCCAGCATCGTGACCCACCTGGAGTCGCGTCTGAAGCAGTACCGCTACGTGGCCATAGGCGAATACCACGTCTACGGCGCCGACGCCGACTTGCCGGTGGTGCGCCGCGTGGTCGAACTGGCGCGCGAATACAAGCTGTTCCTGCATTCGCACTCCGACGCCGACGCCATCGAGCGCCAGTTCAGGCAGGATCCGCAGGCGCGCATCCTGTGGGCGCATTCCGGCTTCGACAGCCCGGAGAAGGTGCGCGAGATGCTGCGCAAGCACAAGAACCTGTGGTGTGACCTGGCCTTCCGCAGCGACCACGCCGCCATGGGCCGCGTCGACGAAGGCTGGCGCGCGGCCTTCATGGAGTTCCCCGACCGCTTCCTGGTCGGCACCGACACCTTCACGCCCGAGCGCTGGCATTTCGTGGTCGAACATGCGCGCTGGTCGCGCCAGTGGCTGGCCGACCTGCCGCCGGCCGTGGCCGAGCGCATCGCGTGGAAGAACGGCGAGGCGCTGTTCGGCAGCATGCTGACGCCGCGGGCGCCTTGAAGCCGTCGCGCATTCCGCTGGCCTGGCTGCTTGGCGCCGCCGTGCCAGCCTTTGCCGCCTGTCCGCCGCCGCCCGAGGCCGGCGCGCGCCTGGACAGCGGCCCGATCCAGCTGGCGTGGCGTGCCGAGCCGGCGCCCATCGCCGTCAGCCGCCCGTTTGCCTTGATCGTGACGCTTTGCCCGGCCGACGCGCGGCTGCTGCGTATCGACGCCACCATGCCAGAACACCGGCACGGCATGAACTACCGGCCCAGCCTGCAGCCGCTGGGCAGCGGCCTGTGGCGCGTCGAGGGCCTGCTGTGGCACATGGCCGGGCGCTGGGAATTGCGGCTGGACGTCGAGGCGGCCGGCGTCAAGCAAAGCTTGCGGCAGTCGGTCACGCTGCCATGACATTGCCGGCGGGTCTTGTCGCGTTCAAGGCGCTGGCGCCGCGGACCCGTGCGGCCATGGTGGCCCGCGTCGCACCTTGGGTTCTCGCACTGACCACGCTGGCGGCCACCCCGGCGCCTGCGCAGACGCTGCTGGACTTCAGCGCCACCGAGCGCGAGCGCATCCTCTCCCACGGCCCCTGGCCGACGCCGGGCGTGCGCGATGCGGCCAACCGCGTCGACGGACAGCGCGCCGCCATCGATTTCGGCGCCCGGCTGTTTTTCGACCCGCGCCTTTCGGCCGGCGGCGACGTCTCCTGCGCCAGCTGCCACCAGCCGCCGCTGGCCTTCCAGGACGGCCGGCGCGTCGCCAAGGGCCGCGCCGACGGCATCCGCAATACGCCCACGCTGCTGGACGTGGCGCAGCAGCGCTGGTTCGGCTGGGACGGCGCCCACGACAGCCTGTGGGCGGCCAGCCTGTCGCCGCTGCTGCAGGCCGGCGAGATGGGCCAGCGGCTGGAAACGCTGGCCGCCACCGTGCGTCGTGAACCGCGTCTGGCCGCCGGTTACCGCACCGCCTTCGGCATCGCGCCCGGTACCGACGACGAGCAGGTGGTGGTCGACGTGGCCAAGGCGCTGGCCGCCTGGCAGGCCACTCTCGTCTCGCCGCGCACGCCCTTCGACGACTTCCGCGACGCCCTGGCGCGCGGCGACAGCGCGGCCGCGGCGCGCTACCCGGCAGCCGCGCAGCGCGGCCTGCGCCTGTTCGTCGGCGAAGCGCGCTGCAGCGTCTGCCACGCCGGAGCGACCTTCAGCAACGGCGAATTCGCCGATATCGGCGTGCCCTTCTTCGTGCCCGGGGGCGTCGATCCCGGCCGCCATGGCGGCCTGCAGAAACTGCTGGCCAGCCGCATGAACCGGCTCGGGCCGCACGACGACGCCGGCGCGGCCGACGCACGCGCCGTGGCGACGCGGCACGTGATCATCGAGCCGCGGCATTTCGGCGAATTCCGCGTGCCGGGGCTGCGCCAGCTCGTGCATACCGCGCCCTACATGCACGACGGCAGCCTGGCCAGCATCGAGGACGTGGTGCAGCACTATTCGGCGCTGAACGAGGAACGGCTGCACGCCGACGGCGAACGCATCCTGCGCCGGCTGGACCTGACGCTCCAGCAGGCGGCCGACCTGGCGGCTTTTCTGCGCAGCCTGAGCCGGTGACCGGCACGCGGCCGTCAGCGGGTGCGCGTGACCTTCGCCAGGTGGCGCGGCGCGTCGGGGTCCAGTCCGCGCTCGCGCGCGAGCTGCTCCACCATCAGGTAGAAGGACTGGATAGCCGCGATCGGGTCCAGGTCCTCGTGCCCGGTGTACACCAGCGGCAGTTGCGCGCCCGGCGTGCCGGCTGGCGCGGCCAGCAGCACGCGCGCGCCGCGCTGGCGCATGTCCAGCGCCAGTTCCAGCAGCCCGGCCTGCGCCGGCCCCCGTGGCGCGAAGATCAGCAGCGGGTAGCCTTCGTCCACCAGCGCCATCGGCCCGTGGCGCAATTCGGCGCCGGAGAATGCCTCGGCCTGCAGGCCGCAGGTTTCCTTGAACTTGAGTGCCGCCTCGAGCGCCACTGCCAGGCCCGGGCCACGGCCGACGACGAACAGGCGGTCGGCTTCCTTCAGCACCGGCAGCGCGGCTTGCCAATCGCTGCGGGTTGCCGCGTCCAGCGAGGCGGGCAGCGCCACCAGCGCTTCGTGCAGCGAGGGGTCGCCGACTTCGGATTGCACCTCCCAGGCGGCCACCAGCCGGGCCCCGGCGGCGAGCTGGGCGATGAAGCTCTTGGTCGCGGCCACGCTCGTTTCGGCGCCGGCATGCAGCGGCAGCACCCACTGGCAGGCTCGTGCCAGCGGTGAGTCCGCGTCGTTGACGAAGGCCACGGTGCGCGCGCCGCCGGCGGCAAAGAAGCGCGCAGGTGCCACCAGGTCCGGGCTCTGCCCCGACTGCGAAAACGCCAGCGACACCAGCCCGGCGCAGCGCAGCCGGGCCGGGTACAGCGTCACCAGCGACATCGGCAGCGAGGTCACGAGCCGGCCCAGCCGCGACATCGTCAGATAACCCATGTAGTGCGCGGCATGGTCGGAACTGCCGCGCGCCACCGTGACCAGCGCCTGCGGTTCGTGGCTCTGCAGGTCGGCGGCCAGGGCTCCGTAGACGATCTCGTCCGCCGCCAGCAGCCGCGCCACGGCCTGCGGCGCCTGCAGCGCCTCGGTGCGCATCATCGAGCTGGCGCTAGAGCTCAATCGTTTCTCCTTCGACGACGACGCCGGTAAGCTGCAGGTCACGGTCGAGCCGGACGACGTCGACCCAGGCGCCTGGCGCCAGCCGGCCGCGGTCGGCCAGTCCCAGGTGCTCGGCCGCCAGCGTGGACGTGCGGCGCGAAGCCTCGGCCAGCGTCAGGCCCAGGCCGACGAGATTGCGCAGCGCCTGGTCCATCGTCAGCGTGCTGCCGGCCAGCGTGCCGTCGGCCAGGCGCACGCCGCCCAGGCACTTGGTGACGGTGTGGCGGCCCAGCCGGTACTCGCCGTCGGGCATGCCGGCGGCGGCGGTGGAATCGGTCACGCAGTACAGGCCGGGGATGCAGCGCAGCGCAGCGCGGATCGCGCCTGCGTGCACGTGCAGCAGGTCGGGGATGATCTCGGCGCGTTCGGCGTGCGCCAGCGCCGCGCCGGCCATGCCCGGTGCGCGCTGGTGCAGGCCGGTCATGGCATTGAACAGGTGCGTGAAGCCGCTGGCACCGGCCTCGAGCGCGGCCACGCCGTCTTCGTAGGTGCCGGCCGAGTGGCCGATCTGGACCACGAAGCCGTGCTTGCGCAGCGCCACGATCAGCGCCAGGTGTCCGGGGATCTCGGGCGCGATCGTGATCAGCTTCAGCGGCGCCAGCGTGTGCAGCGCCAGCACCTCCTGCAGCGTGGCGGTGGTGGCGAAGTCGGGCTGCGCACCCAGCTTGCCGGAGTTGATATACGGGCCTTCCAGATGCACGCCCAGCAGCCGGGCCGCGCCGCGCGGACGCGTGGTCACGAACGGGGCCAGCGCGCGCAAGGCGGCCTCGATCTCGTCGCGCGGCGCCGTCATCGTGGTCGCCAGCAGCGACGTGGTGCCGTGGCGGGCATGGGTGCGTGCCATCTGCAGCGCCGCGTCGCCGCCGCCCATGGTGTCGTGGCCGCCGCCACCGTGCACGTGCAGGTCGATGAAGCCGGGCAGCAGCCTGGGCAGGCTGCTCGGCCCAACGGTGCGCTCGTCGACCGGCTCGCCGACGACCGCGACGATGCGGCCATGCGCGTGCCGCAGTTGGCCTCGCACCCAGCCCTGCGGCGTGAGGAGGTGGCCCTGCAGCTCGGCGGCGGGGGCGCTCATCGGCCGGCGCTCAATGGGCCGGCGGCGCGCTGTCGTCGTCGGTGGGCGCGGCTGCCGGTACGCGGAAGCGTTCGCTGGCCCAGGCGCCCAGGTCGGCGCTGCGGCAGCGTTCGCTGCAGAAAGGCCGCCAGGGGTTGCGCTCGCCGTAGACCGCCGGCCGCCGGCAGGTAGGGCAGGGCACGCGGCGTTCGGGGGTGTCGCTCGCCACCATCACGCGCACAGGGCGAGTTCGAAGCTGGCGTCGGTACCGGTGGCGCGCAGGCGGCCTTCGGCGTCCGGGCGCATGAAGCGGATCGAGATCAGCAGCCGGTGGCCGCTGATTTCCGGCACCACGCCGTCGCTGTCGTCCAGCCGCACGCGCATCAACTGGTAGAGCTTGCCTTGCTGCAGGCTTTGCTGGTAGTGGCCGGCGGGTGCGACCATGCGCTGCGGCGCACCGGTTTCGCGCAACAGGCCCAGCAGCACCTGCAGCGCCTCGGCCAGGGGCAGGAGGGTGGTCATCCAGCCCCGCAGGTCGGCACGGCGCTGCGCGGGCGCATGCTGCTGCCAGGCATAGTACGCGGGCAGGTCGAATTCGCAGGTGCCGCCGGGGATGTTGATGCGGCTGCGGATGCTCATCAGCCAGTCGTTGCCGGCCAGCGCCTGGCCGGCCTTGCCCTGCAACTGGTTCAGGCCGTCGAAGGCGCGGTCGATGCGGGCGATGACTTCGTCCAGCGCCGCCTCGGCCACGCCGGGGTGGCCGCGGTAACCCTGCAACTGCGTGCGGTGGCGCTCGAGCTCCTTGAGCAGGTCGCTCTTGACGTCGGCACGCGAGGCCACGTCCATGATCTCGAACAGGGTGGCGAGCGCGAAGTGGTGGTCCACCGGCGCGTCGCGTGCCACCAGCTGGCCGAGGCGGTCGAACAGGTGTTCGAGCCGCAGCATCGTGCGGATGCTTTCGTTGAAGGGGTACTCGTACAGGACCAAGGCAGGCTCGGGTGGCTGGCAGCGAAACTGAGTCGGAGAGACCTGTTCCGATTGTTCCACAGGCCCGGCACGGGCCGGCCCGGCTGGCGGTCAGCCCGACCCGCCCGGCGTCGGGAACCAGAGCGCCCAGAGTGCGCGCAGTTCGGCCTGGAACTGCGCGATCGTGAGGCCTTCGTTGCAGATCACCGCGTCGGCGCTGGCGCGGCGCGCGGCCCGTGGCGCCTGCTGGGCGATGACCCGGCGCGCGGCCTCTTCGGTCCAGCCCGGGCGCTGGGCCACGCGCGCGGCCTGGGTCGCTTCGTCGCAGTCGATGACCAGCACGCGGTCGACGCGCGCCCGCCAGTGGCTCGATTCGGTCAGCAGCGGCACGTCGAAGACCACCGGGCGGCCACCCGAGGCGGCGGCCCGACGGCTGGCCTCGGCGCCGATCAGCGGGTGCAGCATGGCTTCCAGTCGTGCCTTGGCGCCGGGATCGGCAAAGACGAGCCGGCGCATCTTCTCGCGGTCCAGCGCGCCGTCGGCGGCCAGCGCGTCGGCGCCGAATTCGGCGGCCAGCGCCGGGATGGCCGCACCGCCGGGCAGGGTCAGGGCGCGCGCGATGGCGTCGGTATCGACGAGGTGGGCGCCCAGGGCGACCAGGCCCTGCGCCGCCGTGCTCTTGCCGCTGCCGATGCCACCCGTGAGGCCGATCGTGGCGACCTGACACATCAGGCCCGGCACCTGCGCCGGTACTGTCCCTACCAGCCGATCCACCCCAGCACCACGGGCAGGCCGGCCAGCATCACCACCAGGCCGCCGCCGGCCAGGAAGGGGCCGAAGGGAACGAAGCGGCCCTCGCGCAGCGAGCCGCTGGCCTTCATGCCCAGGCCGACCACGGCACCGATGACCGAGGCCATGAGCACGATCGGCAGGATGGCCTGCCAGCCCAGCCAGGCGCCCAGGGCGCCGAGCAGCTTGAAGTCGCCGTAGCCCATGCCCTCCTTGCCGGTGACGAGCTTGAACAGCCAGTACACCGACCACAGCGACAGATAGCCCGCGGCCACGCCGCCCAGCGACTGCACCAGCGTCAACCCCGGCAGCCAGCCCAGGGCAGCCGCCACCAGACCGGCCCACAGCAGCGGCAGCGTCAGCGCGTCCGGCAGCACGGTGGTGTCCCAGTCGATGAGCGCCAGCGCCAGCAGCACGGCCACCACGCCGCACCACAGCAGGGCCTGCGGCTGCGGCCCCACGCGCCAGGCGACCAGGCCGAACAGCAGCGCCGTAGCCGCTTCCACGAGCGGGTAGCGCCGCGCGATGCGCGTGCCGCAGGCCGAACAGCGGCCTTTCAGCGCCAACCAGCTAAGCACGGGCAGGTTCTCGAACCAGCGGATGGAGTGACCGCAGGATGGGCAGCGCGAGCCCGGCCGCGACAGCGTCAGCGGCTTCAGCGCTGACAGCAGTTGCTCCAGCGCGCCGCCGGCCTGCGCCAGGTGACCCGGTGCCGCCGCGACGAAGACGCGCTGGAACGAATCTCCGTCGGCCAGCTGCGCCGCGACGTCCCCCCACCACTGGCGTTCCAGCATCAGCGGCAGCCGGTGCACCACCACGTTGAGAAAGCTGCCCACGGCCAACCCCAGCAGCGCCAGGGCCCAGGGCGACAGCAGCAGGTCCAGCGGCAGGCCCGCAAGCAGCCCCGCCACGCTAGACGACCGCGCCCAGCTTGAAGATCGGCAGGTACATCGAAACCACGATGCCGCCGATCAGCACACCCAGGATGACGATGATGAACGGCTCCATCAGGCTGGACAGGCCCTTGACCATTTCGTCGACCTCGTCCTCGTAGAACTCGGCCGCCTTGGCCAGCATATGGTCGAGCGAACCCGATTCCTCGCCGATGGACGCCATCTGCAGCACCATGGTGGGGAACACGCCGGTGGCCGTCATCGACGTGGTCAATGCCGCGCCCGTGGAGACGTCGCGCTGGATCTGCTCGGTGGCCTGCGCATAGACCATGTTGCCCGAAGCGCCACCCACCGAGTCGAGCGCCTCGACCAGCGGCACGCCGGCGGCGAACATGGTCGAGAGCGTGCGCGTCCAGCGCGCGAGCACCGACTTGTTGACCAGGTCGCCGAAGATCGGCAGCTTGAGCAGCAAGCGGTCCATGGCCATCTGCATCTTCTCGGAGCGTTTCCAGCTCTCCATGAAGAAATAGCCGCCGCCGCCGATGAAGCCGAAAATGGCCCACCAGTAGCTGGCGAAGAATTTCGACATCGCGATCACCACCAGCGTGGGCGCCGGCAGGTCGCCGCCGAAGGACTTGAAGACGTCCTTGAAGGCCGGGATGACGAAGATCATGATCACGGTGAGCACGACGAAAGCGACCACGATCACCGCCACCGGATACATCAGCGCCGACTTGATCTTGCTCTTGATCGCCATCGTCTTTTCCTGGTAGATCGCCAGGCGGTCGAGCAGGGCTTCCAGGATGCCGCCGGCTTCACCGGCCTCGACCAGGTTGCAGTACAGCGCGTCGAAATGCATCGGGTGCTTGCGGAAGGCCGCACTCAGGCTGGTGCCGGTCTCCACGTCGCTGCGGATGTCGGTGAGCAGCTTGGTCATGCGCGCATTGGTGCTGCCACGCGCCACGATGTCGAAGGCCTGCAGCAGCGGCACGCCGGCCTTCATCATCGTCGCCAGCTGGCGCGTGAAGATGGCGATGTCCTTCTGCTTGATCGAGCGCCCGCCGCTGGTGCGGCGCTTCTTGACCTTGTTCACCAGGATGCCCTGGCGGCGCAGGCTGGCGTTGACCACGGCTTCGCCGCCGGCGCGCATCTCGCCGCGCACGACCTTGCCGTTCTTGTCCTTGCCTTCCCACTCGAAGAGGGCTTCCTTCAGGTTCTTGCTGAGCGCTGCGGTGGCCATGGGCTTGCGGGGTCTCCGAAAGTAGGGGGCGGCTGTCGGCCGGCTATTCGTTGGTGACCGTGATCACTTCTTCGAGCGTGGTCACGCCGGCACGCACCTTGGCCAGGCCGGCCTGGCGCAGGTCGCGCACGCCTTCGACCTCGGCCTGCTTGGCGATGTCCAGCGCCGAGCCTTCGGACAGGATGATGCGCTGGATGGCTTCGGTGATCGGCATCACCTGGTACAGGCCGACGCGGCCCTTGTAGCCGTTGTTGCAGCTGGCGCAGCCCACGGCGCGGTAGGGCTTCCAGTTGCCGTCGACATCTTCCGGTCTGAAGCCGGCCTTGAGCAGCGAATCGCGCGGGTAGTCGGCCGGCTTCTTGCAGTTCTCGCACAGCCGCCGCGCCAGCCGCTGCGCGGTGATGAGCAGCACGCTGGACGCGATATTGAACGGCGGCACGCCCATGTTGAGCAGGCGCGTCAGCGTGGTCGGTGCGTCGTTGGTGTGCAAAGTGCTCATCACCAGGTGGCCGGTCTGCGCGGCCTTGATGGCGATGTCGGCGGTTTCCAGGTCGCGGATTTCGCCGACCATGATGATGTCGGGGTCCTGGCGCAGGAACGATTTCAGCGCCGCGGCGAAGGTCAGGCCCGCGCGGTCGTTGACGTTGACCTGGTTGATGCCCGGCAGGTTGATTTCGGCCGGGTCTTCCACCGTGGCGATATTCACGCCCGGCTGGTTCAGGATATTCAGGCAGGTGTACAGCGACACCGTCTTGCCGCTGCCCGTGGGACCGGTGACGAGGATCATGCCGTAGGGCCGGCCGATGGCCTGCATCAGCCGGTCCTTCTCCACCTTCTCGTAGCCCAGCGCCTCGATGCCGAGCCTGGCGCTGCTGGGGTCGAGGATACGGATCACGACCTTCTCACCGAACAGCGTGGGCAGCGTGCTGACGCGGAAGTCGATCGCCTTGCTGCCGAACTTCAGCTTCATGCGGCCGTCCTGCGGCACCCGCTTCTCGGCGATGTCCATGCGGCTGATGACCTTGATGCGCGAGGCCAGTTTTTCCTTGATGGCCACCGGCGGCTGCGTGATCTCGCGCAGCTCGCCGTCGATGCGGAAGCGCACGCGGTAGGTATATTCGTAGGGCTCGAAGTGCAGGTCCGACGCGCGCATGTTGATGGCATCGATAAGCATCTTCTGCAGGAAACGCACCACCGGCGCGTCCTCGACCTCGGTGGAGACGTCGGCCGTCTCGGCCGCGGCGTCGTCGTCGCTGACGTCGAAGTCGAAGTCGGCGCTGGCCATCGACTCCAGCACCTCGTTGGCGCTGGCGTTCTGCGCTTCCAGCTGGCGCATGAGCTTGTCGTATTCGACGATCACCCATTCGGGCGTGAGCTGGGTGGCGAACTTGATGCGTTCCACCGCTTCCTGGTCGGTGGGGTCGGCGGCGCCGATGAACAGGCGGTTGCCGCGCTTGCCCAGCACCAGCAGCTGGTACTGGCTGGCAATCTTCTGGTCGACGATGTTGCGCGGCAGCCTCTGCGCGTCGACGGCGTTGAGGTCGAGCAGCGGCAGGGCCAGTGCGCCGGAAAGCGTATGCGCCAAGTCGTCGGCCTTCATGGCGCCCGCGCCGATGACCGCGGTGACGAAGCTGCTCTTGCGCTCGCGCGCGCTCTTGGACAATTCCTCGGCGGTCTTGGCGTTCAGCTTGCCGGCGTTGACAAGCACGCGCGCCACGCCCGAAAGCGTGGAGGGTGGCGGTTCGACCAGCGTCTCGACGGCCATGAACTTCAAGTCAGCGGCGGCATATTTCGATCATCATCGCCGATCGGTCCGGGGGTGTAAACGGCGAAAAGCCACACCCGGCCGCGGCTAACCTTTGCTTACAGGCGAAGTCGAAACCGTTGGACAACTGCAGGGAAACTGGTCGGGGTGAGAGGATTCGAACCTCCGGCCTCTACGTCCCGAACGTAGCGCTCTACCAGGCTAAGCTACACCCCGATGTGGCCCGCTCGGTCGTTGCTTCGAGCGCTGCGGCCGGCGGTGAGACCCTCAGGAGGACCTGTGGATCGACCGAACGCATAATTCTAACAGAGCCTCCCGGGCCCGCGAGACCGGCAACGCGGCCAGCGCTTGGCGCGCCTCGTCGGCTTCCTTCTGTGCCGCAGTGCGCGTGGCGTCCAGCGCACCGGTTCGCTTCACGATGGCCAGGATCTCGGGCAGCTTGTGTACCTCGCCGTGTTCGATGGCGTGCCGGATCAGGGCCCGTTCCGCTTCGCCTGCGCGTTCCATGGCCAGCAGCAGCGGCAGCGTGGGCTTGCCTTCGCGCAGATCGTCGCCGACGTTCTTGCCGAGTTCGTCGCTGTTGCCCTCGTAGTCGAGCAGGTCGTCGACGAGCTGGAAGGCCGTGCCCAGCGAACGCCCGTAGGCGGCGCAGGCCTCCTCCAGCGCAAGCGGCGCGCCGGCCAGCACCGCCCCAAGGCGCGCGCTGGCCTCGAACAGCTTGGCGGTCTTGTAGCGGATGACCTGCAGGTAGTCGTCGACCGCCAGGTCGGGGTCGTGCATGTTCATCAACTGCAGCACCTCGCCTTCGGCGATGACGTTGGTCGCGTCCGCCAGCACCTCGAGCACGCGCATGCGGTTCACCGAGACCATCATCTGGAAGGCACGTGAATAGAGGAAATCGCCCACCAGCACGCTGGCCGCGTTGCCGAACATCGCATTGGCGGTGGCACGGCCGCGGCGCATGGCCGATTCGTCCACCACGTCGTCGTGCAACAGGGTGGCGGTGTGGATGAATTCGACGATCGCCGCCAGCTCGTAGCGTTCCGGGCCTTCGAAGCCCAGCGCCTCGGCGAACAGCAGCACCAGTCGCGGCCGGATGCGCTTGCCGCCGGCGCCCACGATATAACGCGAGATCTGGTCGATGAGCACCACACGCGAGGCCAGCCGGTCGCGGATGACGCCGTCCACGCGCTGCATGCCCAGATCGGTCGGGTCGGCAGCGGCGGTGGCAGGGGCGGTGGTCTCGAGCACGGGGTGCACGCGGGAAATGGACCGGCATTATAGGAAGCTGCTGCGCCATGGGCGCGTTGCCGCTGCGACCTGGTCCTCGCGTGGTATAGTCGCGGGCTCTGCGCAGATCGGGTGGCTTCCATGGGGGAGCGGCAGTTCGTCATCCCGCGCAGCAGTCTTCTTCGAGAGGTCACACATGTACGCGGTCATAAAAACCGGCGGCAAGCAATACAAGGTTGCAGCCGGCGAAAAGATCAAGGTAGAACAGATAGCTGCGGACGTGGGCCAGGAAATCGTTCTCGACCAGGTGCTCGCCGTCGGCAGCGGCGCCGAGCTGAAGGTCGGGGCGCCCTGGGTCGCGGGTGCGAACGTCACCGCCACCGTGCTGGCGCAAGGCAAGCACGACAAGGTGCGCATCTTCAAGATGCGCCGCCGCAAGCATTACCAGAAGCACGGCGGCCACCGCCAGACCTATACCGAGCTGCAAATCGGCTCGATCAACGCCTGAGGAGCAACCCACCATGGCACAGAAAAAGGGCGGCGGCTCCACCCGCAACGGCCGCGATTCGCAGCCCAAGATGCTGGGCGTCAAGGTCTTCGGCGGCCAAAGAATCAGCGCCGGCGGCATCATCGTGCGCCAGCGGGGCACCCAGTTCCACGCCGGCACCGGCGTCGGCATGGGTCGCGACCACACGCTGTTTGCGCTGATCGACGGCTCGGTGTCGTTCGACACCAAGGGCGCGCTGAACCGTCAGACGGTCTTCGTGAAGCCGGTCTGAAAACGCACGTCGCGCTCTTCACACCTGTGCGAAGCCCCGGCAAGCCGGGGCTTCGTCGTTTTTCCGGCTTCGCCGGCACCGCTACCATCCGCAGCAAATGAAATTCGTCGACGAAGCCACCATCGACGTCGCCGCCGGCGATGGAGGTGCCGGCTGTGCGAGCTTCAGGCGCGAGAAGTTCATCCCCTTCGGCGGCCCCAACGGGGGCGACGGCGGCCGCGGCGGCAGCGTCTTCGCGATCGCCGACCGCAATATCAACACGCTCATCGACTACCGCTACGCACGCCGCCACATCGCGAAGAACGGCGAGCAGGGCCGGGGTTCGGACCAGTTCGGCGCCGCCGCACCCGACATCGAACTGCGCATGCCGGTGGGCACCATCATCCGCAATGCCGAGACCGGCGAGGTGATGACGGAGTTGCTCGAGCACGGTCAGCGCGTGCGGCTGGCCAAGGGCGGCGACGGCGGCTTCGGCAACCTGCATTTCAAGACCAGCACCAACCGCAGCCCGCGCCAGAAGACGCCCGGCTGGCCCGGTGAGGCCTTCAAGCTGCAGCTCGAATTGCGCGTGCTTGCCGATGTCGGCCTGCTCGGCATGCCCAACGCCGGCAAGAGCACGCTGATCGCCGCCATCTCGAATGCGCGGCCGAAGATCGCCGACTATCCCTTCACCACGCTGCACCCGAACCTGGGCGTGGTGCGCGTCGGGCCGGAGCGCAGCTTCGTCGTGGCCGACATCCCCGGTCTCATCGAAGGCGCTTCAGAGGGTGCCGGCCTGGGCCACCAGTTCCTGCGCCACCTGCAGCGCACCCGACTGCTGCTGCATATCGTGGATGCCGCACCCTTCGACGACGCCGATCCGGTGCTGCAGGTGCGCGCCATCGTCGCCGAGCTGAAGAAATACGACCCGAAGCTGCACGCCAAGCCGCGCTGGCTGGTGTTCAACAAGATCGACATGGTGCCGGCGGCCGAACGCGAGCAGCGCGTCAAGGATTGGGTGCGCCGGCTGCGCTGGAAGGGGCCTGTGTTCACCATCTCGGCGCTGGCGCGTGAGGGACTGCAACCGCTGGTCGAGGCCATCTGGACGCACGTGGCCGAGTACCAGCGCGAAGATCCGCTGCCCGACCCGCGCTTCGACGAAGTGGTGAGCGTCTCGCATGGCTAGCGTGATCGCCGGAGCGCGCCGCATCGTCGTCAAGGTCGGTTCCAGCCTCGTCACCAACGAAGGCCGCGGCGTCGATGCCGAGGCCATCGGCAACTGGGCGCGCCAGCTCGCCGCGCTGGCCGCCACCGGCCGCGAGGTGGTGATGGTGTCCAGCGGCGCCATCGCCGAGGGTATGAAGCGCCTGGGCTGGACGAAGCGGCCGAAGGAACTGCACGAACTGCAGGCCGCCGCCGCCGTGGGCCAGATGGGACTGGTGCAGATGTACGAGTCGCGGCTGGCCGCGCACGGCATGGCCAGCGCGCAGGTGCTGCTCACGCACGCCGACCTGGCCGACCGCGAGCGCTATCTCAATGCGCGCTCGACCCTGCTCACGCTGCTGGCGCTGAAGGTCATTCCCGTCATCAACGAGAACGACACCGTCGTCAACGACGAGATCAAGTTCGGCGACAACGACACGCTCGGGGCGCTGGTGGCCAACCTGGTCGACGCCGACGCCTACGTCATCCTCACCGACCAGCGTGGCCTGTACTCGGCCGACCCGCGCCAGGACCCGCAGGCACGCTTCATCGCCGAGGCCACGGCCGGCGATCCGGCGCTGGAAGCCATGGCCGGCGGCGCCGGCAGCGGCATCGGCCGCGGCGGCATGCTGACCAAGATCCTGGCCGCCCGGCGCGCCGCGGGCAGCGGTACCAGCACCGTCATCGCCTGGGGCCGCGAGAGCGACGTGTTGCTGCGCCTGGCCGCCGGCGAGGCCATCGGCACAGCGCTCGTCGCGGGCACGGCCAAGCTGGCGGCGCGCAAGCAGTGGATGGTCGACCACCTGCAGTTGCGCGGGGCCGTGGCGGTGGACGACGGCGCGGCGGCCAAGCTGCGCCTTGAGGGCAAGAGCCTGCTGCCGATCGGCGTGCGCGAGGTCACGGGCGACTTCGTGCGCGGCGACGTCATCGCGGTGCGCACGCTGGGCGGTGCCGAAGTGGCGCGCGGGCTGGCCAATTATTCGGCGGCCGAGGCGCGACTGATTGCGCGCAAGCCGTCGTCGCAGATCGGGTCGCTGCTGGGTTATGCCAACGAGCCCGAGTTGATCCACCGGACCAACCTGGTGCTCGTGTAGTCCGCCTCAGGCTTCGATCGGCACGCGGCAAAGGCGTGCGGACCGCTGCCCGGCGTACCGGACTCACTTGGCCGGCGACGGGCCGGGCTCGGCCGGCTGGGGTGGGAGCGGTGGCGGCTCGGGTTCCGGCCGCTGCGAGCGCAGCCCGGCGCGCAGGTAGCGGTTGTGGTGCGTCACGCGCGGCAGGTAGCGCGCCAGTTCGGTGAGCGCCATCTCGTAGACGCCGCGCTTGAACTCGATCACCACGTCCAGCGGCACCCAGTAGTCGTTCCAGCGCCAGGCGTCGAACTCCGGGTGATCGGTGGCACGCAGGTTCATGTCGCTGTCGCGGCCCAGCAGCCGCAGCAGGAACCAGATCTGCTTCTGGCCGCGGTAGTGGCCGCGCGCATCCTTGCGGATGAAGTGGTCGGGCACCTCGTAGCGCATCCAGTCGCGCGTGCGCGCCAGGATCTGCACGTGCTCGGGCCGCAAGCCCACTTCTTCGTGCAACTCGCGATACATCGCCTGCTCGGGCGACTCGCCGTATTTGATACCGCCCTGCGGGAACTGCCACGAGTGCGTGCGCAGCCGCTTGCCCCAGAAGACCTGATTGCGCGAGTTGAGCAGGATGATGCCGACGTTGGGCCTGAAGCCCTCGCGGTCGAGCATAATCAAACTCCGAATTCCGTAATTGTTTTCATTATTGCACCGGCCCGGTGCGGAGCGCGAACCCGCGCTAACCCGTAGGGGCCGGGCGGGACGACCGCGCAGTCTCGCGGGCGCCGTCGGCGGCCCAACGCCGCGTGCAGCGACAAGCCCCCATGAAAGCCTCCCAGACCTTCATCTCCACGCTCAAGGAAGCGCCTGCCGATGCCGAGGTGGCCAGCCACCGGCTGATGATGCGCGCCGGCTTCATCAAACGCCTGGGCGCCGGCATCTACACGTACATGCCGCTGGGCCTGCGCGTGATCCGCAAGGTCGAGTCCATCATCCGCGAGGAGATGAATCGCGCCGGCGCGGTGGAATTGCTGATGCCGGTGGTGCAGCCCGCCGAGCTGTGGCAAGAGACGGGGCGCTTTTCCAAGATGGGGCCGGAACTGCTGCGCGTGAAGGACCGTCACGACCGCGACTTCATCATCCAGCCCACCAGCGAAGAGGTCATCACCGACATTGCGCGCCAGGAACTGCGCAGCTACAAGCAGCTGCCGCGCAATTTCTATCACATCCAGACCAAGTTCCGCGACGAGCGCCGGCCGCGCTTCGGCGTCATGCGCGGCCGCGAATTCACGATGAAGGACGCCTATTCCTTCGACCGTGACTTCGATGCCGGTCGCCGCAGCTACGACGCGATGTACCGCGCCTATTGCGCCATTCTCGACCGCATGGGCCTGCGCTATCGTGCCGTGGCCGCCGACACCGGCGCCATCGGCGGCGACGTGTCGCAGGAATTCCAGGTCATCGCCGACACCGGCGAGGACGCCATCGTCTACTGCCCCGACAGCGACTACGCGGCGAATATCGAGCTCGCCGAAGCCCTGCCACTGCTGGCGCAGCGCGCCGCGCCCGCGCAGCCGCTGGTGAAGACGCCCACGCCGGGCAAGGCCACCTGTGAGGACGTGGCCGATCTGCTGGGCCTGCCGCTGCAGCGCACCGTGAAGTCGCTGGTGCTGGCCACCGACGAGAAGAACGAACGCGGCGACATCGTCAAGACCACGATCTGGCTGCTGCTGGTGCGCGGCGACCACAGCCTGAACGAGGTCAAGGCCGGCAAGGTCGAAGGCCTGAAGACGGGTTTCCGCTTCGCCACCGGGGCCGAGATCGAAGACCACTTCGGCTGCAAGCCCGGCTACCTGGGGCCGATCGCCCCGCGCAAGCCGGTGCAGGTGGTGGCCGACCGCACGGTGGCGGCCATGGCCGACTTCGTCTGCGGTGCCAACGAGGCCGACTTCCACCACACCGGCGTCAACTGGGGTCGTGACCTGCCCGAGCCCGACGCGGTGGCCGACATCCGCAACGTCGTGCCTGGCGACCCCTCGCCTGACGGCCGCGGCGTGCTGGCCATCCAGCGCGGCATCGAGGTCGGCCACATCTTCCTGCTCGGCACCAAGTACAGCGACGCCATGAGGGCCACCTACCTGGACGAGACCGGCAAGCCGCAGGTCTTCGTGATGGGCTGCTACGGCATCGGCGTGACGCGCCTGCTGGGCGCGGCGATCGAGCAGAACCACGACGAGCGCGGCATCGTCTGGCCGGCGTCGATGGCGCCGTTCACGGTGGTGGTCTGCGCCATCGGCTACGAGCGCAGCGCCGAGGTGCAGGCCGCCGCCGACCGCCTGCACGACGAACTGGCGGCGGCCGGCCTGGATGTCGTGCTCGACGACCGCGGCGAACGCCCCGGTGCCATGTTTGCCGACTGGGAACTGATCGGCGTGCCGGTGCGCCTGGTGGTGTCCGACCGCGGCTTGAAGGCCGGCACGGTGGAAGTGCAGGGCCGGCGCGACGCTGCCGCCACGGTGGTGCCGCTGGCCGAGGCCGTGGCCAGCGTGAAAGGCCGCTTGTCGGCATGAGGCCGGCGCGTCGCGCGCTGCTGGCCGCACCGCTGGCGCTGCTCGGCGCCTCGTTGCCGCAGTGCCCGGCGCACGCGGGCAGCCAGGTCGAGGAGCCGCTGGCCGATGCCGTGCGCTCGGCGTTGGCGGCTGCGGTGGCCGATGCCGCGCCTCCGAAGCCCCGCTTCGACAACGTCGACGACCGGCTGGCCTACCTGCGCTGGCTCGGCACGGCCAGCGAGCGTCTCAAGCGCCGCAAGGCCGAGCACCACACGCGGATCGAGTTCCTGGAAACGGTGTGGTACGAGAGCCGGCGCGCCGGACTGGAGACGCCGCTGGTGCTGGGGCTGATCCAGGTCGAGAGCGGCTTCCGCAAATACGCCATCAGCCGCGCCGGCGCGCGCGGCTACATGCAGGTGATGCCGTTCTGGGCCCGGCTCATCGGCGACGGCGATGCGCGGCGCCTGTTCCACCTGCAGACCAACCTGCGCTTCGGCTGCGTCATCCTGCGCCACTACCTCGACCGCGAGCGCGGCGACCTGTTCCTGGCGCTCGGCCGCTACAACGGCAGCCGCGGCAAGGCCGAATATCCGAACCTGGTGTTCGGCGCCCGCCGGGCCTGGGACATGCCGCTGGCTTGAGCCGCGCACCCGCCCACGGACGGGCGCCGCGCAGGCCTACAGCCCGTGCCACTCCCGTGGCGCTGCGCCGCGCAGGCCCAGCAACGCCAGCACCCGC
This sequence comes from Candidatus Rubrivivax defluviihabitans, assembly GCA_016709385.1. Classification (GTDB taxonomy): domain Bacteria; phylum Pseudomonadota; class Gammaproteobacteria; order Burkholderiales; family Burkholderiaceae_C; genus Rubrivivax; species Rubrivivax defluviihabitans. The sequence continues at coordinate 177,694 of JADJMW010000022.1, read as the reverse complement.
TCCACGCTGTCGTCGACCATCTCGTCGACGCTCGCCGGCTTGAGGTAGAACGCCGGCAGTGGCGGAAAGACCACGGCGCCCATCTCGGTGACCGCCGTCATGTTGCGCAGGTGCGCCAGGTTGAACGGCGTCTCGCGCACCATGAGCAGCAGGCGCCGGCGCTCCTTCAGGGTGACGTCGGCGGCGCGGGTGAGCAGGTTGTCGGCGAAACCGTGGGCGATGGCGGCCAGCGTCTTCATCGAGCAGGGGGCCACGACCATGGCCGCGGTGTCGAAGCTGCCGCTGGCCAGGCAGGCGCCCACGTCGCCCGGGGCATGGGCCTGGTCGGCCAGGGCCTCGAGCCCGCGCCGGTCCAGACCCAGTTCATGATGGGCGTTGAGCACACCCGAGGGCGTGACGACGAGGTGCGTCTGTACACCCAGCGCGCGGGCGCGCGCCAGCAGCTTCACGCCGTAGACCGCACCGGTGGCGCCGGTGATGCCGACGACCAAGCGCTGCGGCGGGGGCACCTCAAGCCTTGGCGAGCGCCTGCTGCAATTCGCCGCTCTGGTACATCTCCATCATGATGTCCGAACCACCGACGAATTCACCTTTGACGTAGAGTTGTGGAATGGTGGGCCACTGGGCGTAGTCCTTGATGCCCTGGCGAACCTCTTCGTCTTCCAGCACGTTGACGGTCTTCAGGTCGTCGGCGCCGCAGGCCTTCAGGATCTGGATGGCGCGGCCGGAAAAACCGCACATGGGAAACTGGGCCGTGCCCTTCATGAAGAGCACCACGCGATTGCCCTTGACCAATTCATCGATTCGTTGCTGGACGTCGCTCATGGTGATCGATCTCGACCGGTTGCCGTTGGAGCCGTGGTTATAAGGCATCCGCAAGGGGCCCGACCCGACGGCCCGCGATGCCCCGGCTGGCGTGTGGGCCTCCGGTGCCTTGCGCGCGCGGCGTCAGAAGGCGTAGGACACGCCGAGCTGGATGACGGGTGCCAGACGCAGGTCGTTGAGCATGTTCTCGAACTGCGCCGCCGTCGGGTTGCCGGCGCCGAAGCGCACGCGTTCGCCGGGGCGCTGGCCGCCCAGGCCGATATCGGCCGACAGGCCCCAGCCCTCGCGTGCCGACAGGCTGGTGTAACCCAGTCCGATGTAGGGCAGGGCGACGCGGGCGCCCTGGCTCTGGAACAGGTCGGTGGCTGGCTCGCGCGCCTCCCATTGCAGGCCGCCTCCGAGCCGCGACGGTGGCAGTGCGGTGGTGCCGTCGCGCGGCCCGATGGCCAGGCCGCTGGTCACGCGCAGGCCGCCACTCACCTGTTCGCCGCCGAAGCCCGGACCGGTGAGGTAGTAGTCACCCAGCACGCGGGCGCGCACGAGCGCCGTGCCCGGTTCAGCCACCGAAAGGTTCATGTGCAGGTCGCCGGGCCCGAAGCGCAGGCTGTTGCCGGCCGATCTCAGGCCCGGTGCCGCGTCCAGCGCCACGGTCAGCCCATCCTGCGCCCCGGCGGGGGCCGCGAGCAACGCCAGCAGGCAGGTCAGAGGGATCCGGTACATCTTCCACTCCTTTCCCGATGCACGAACCTGGCCCAGCGCAGAAATGGCTGGACATGGAAGCAATCGTATGCCGGCTGGCGCGGTTTGGGTCTGCAATTAGTCAACACATCCCCCTGTTTCAGGGGCTGGCCCGAGATACACACCACCGGCAGGTGCCGCTCAGCGCACGGGCGCGGCGGTTGCGGGGGGCTGCCTCCCGCCGCTGCAGCGTTCGTGGCCGGCCAGGTCGCGACGCGTGCCGATGCACTCGAAACCGGCGACAGAGAGGCGACGGCGCACCGCGTCGGCCTGGTCGAAGCCGTGTTCCAGCAGCAGCCAGCCGCCTGGAAGCAGGTGCCCGGCCGCTCCGTCGATGACGGTGGTCAGGGCCGCCAGGCCGTCGCCGCCGGGTGTCAGGGCGGCGATCGGCTCGTGCCGCAGGGCCGGCAGATGCGGGTCGCCGGCGGCGATGTAAGGCGGGTTGCTCAGCGCCAGGTGCACCCGGGGTGGCGGCAGGCCCGACCACCAGTCGCTGGCCAGCCAGCCGACGTCCAGGCCCAGACGTTCGCCGTTGGCCCTGGCCACGGCCAGCGCGGCGGTGCTGGCGTCTAGCGCACGAACGCTGGCGCGTGGGCGGCCCTGCTTGACCGCCAGCGCAATGGCGCCGCTGCCGGTGCCCAAGTCCACCACTTGCGGCTTTTCCACCACAGCCAGCTCGCCGGCGAGCAGTTCCAGCGCCCAGTCGACCAGGATCTCGGTGTCCGGCCGTGGGTCCAGCACGTCGGGGGTGACGTGCAGGTCCAGGCCGTGGAATTCCCGCGTGCCGGTCAGATAGGCCAGTGGCACGCCGCCAGCGCGGCTTTGCAGGTCGGCCAGCACGGGAGCCGCGGCTTCGGCAGGCAGGGCGTCGGTGTCGTGTGCCAGCAGCCAGCTGCGTGGCCGTCCCAGGTGGTGCGCCAGCAGCCGCTGCGCGTCGAGCCGGTCGACGCCCAGCATCCGCGCCGCAGCCATGGCTTCGGCCACGGTGGCCGGCAGCGTGGTGGTCACCCGCCGCCGCCGGTTTCCAGCGCCGCCAGCTGCTCCGCCGCGCGCGCGGACTTCAGCGCCGCCACCACGTCGTCCAGGTCGCCCTCCATGATCTGGCCCAGCTTGTACAGCGTGAGGTTGATGCGGTGGTCGGTGAGCCGGCCCTGCGGGAAGTTGTAGGTACGGATGCGGTCGCTGCGGTCGCCGCTGCCGATCAGGCTCTTGCGCTGCGCGGCCTCCTTCGCGGCGCGCTCGCTTTGTTCCTTGTCGCGCAGCCGCGCCACCAGCACCGCCATCGCCTTGGCCTTGTTGCGGTGCTGGCTGCGGTCGTCCTGGCATTCGGCCACCAGACCGGTGGGCAGGTGGGTGATGCGGATGGCGCTGTCGGTCTTGTTGACGTGCTGGCCGCCGGCACCGCTGGCGCGGAAAGTGTCGATGCGCAGCTCGGCGGGGTTGAGCTGCACCTCCTCGGCCTCGTCGGGCTCGGGCATCACCGCCACGGTGCAGGCGCTGGTGTGGATGCGCCCCTGGCTTTCGGTGGCCGGCACGCGCTGCACGCGGTGGCCGCCGGACTCGAAGCGCAGGCTTTCGTAGACGCGCTCGCCTGCCACGCGCAGCACCAGTTCCTTGTAGCCGCCGAGTTCGGCCGGGCTCTCGCTCATGACCTCGACGCGCCAGCCCTGGCGCTCGAACCAGCGCAGGTACATGCGCGCCAGGTCGCCGGCGAACAGCGCCGATTCGTCACCGCCCGTCCCCGCGCGGATTTCCAGGAAGGCGTTGCGCTCGTCGTCGGGGTCGCGCGGGATCAGCGCCGTCTGCAGTTCGGCCTGCAGGCGCTGCATGTCAGCGCTGGCGGCGGCGATCTCCTCGCGCGCCATCTCGGCCATCTCGGGGTCGCTCTCGGCGGCGGCCATCTCGCGCGCGGCCGCCAGGTCGGCTTCGCGCTGCTGCCAGCGGCGGAAGCGGCCGACGATGTCCTGCGCCTCGGCCTGCTCGCGCGAGAGCGAGCGCCAGCGCTTGATGTCGCCGGCCACCTGCGGGTCGGCCAGGGTCGCGTCCAGTTCCGCCAGGCGCAAGGCCAGGCGTTCGAACTGTTCGCGCAGGGCAGGGGTCATGGGGGGAATGGGGTCGAATCGGCAACGCCCGGCCGAGACGCCGGGCCGCCGTGCAGGCTGGCCGCTACCGGCCTTCGCCGCCGGGCCGGCGCTGGCTCTGGCGCAGGAACAGGCGCGACACGGTGTCGGCCAGCTTCTCGCGCTCGGCGCCCTCGGCGGCGTGCAGCTCGGCCAGCGTCCCGTGCAGCATCTTGTGCGTGAGGCCCTGGGCCATCGCCTCCAGCACGCGTTCCACCGGTTCGCCGCGCGCGAGCAGCTTGCGCGCACGCGCCAGTTCGACATGGCCCCAGTCGTCGGCCTGCCGGTTCAAGGCCTGGATCAGCGGCACCGCGGCGCGTTGGTCCAGCCAGTGGCTGAAACTCTGCACGCCGGCGTCGATGATGGCCTCGGCCTGCTCGACCGCGGCCTGGCGCTTCTCGCCCGCGGTCTGCACCAGTTGCGACAGGTCGTCCACCGTGTACAGGTAGACGTCGGACAGGCGCATCACCTCGGGTTCGATATCGCGCGGCACGGCCAGGTCGACCATGAACATGGGGCGGTGCCGGCGCGCCTTCAGCGCCCGTTCCACCGCGCCCAGCCCGATGATGGGCAGCGTGCTGGCGGTGCACGAGATGACGGCGTCGAATTCGTGCAGCCGCGCCGGCAGGTCGGAAAGCCGCAGCGATTCGGCGCCGAAACGCGCCGCCAGCCGCTCGCCGCGCTCCAGCGTGCGGTTGGCCACGGCCATGCCCTTCGGGCTGCGCGCCGCGAAGTGCGTGGCCACGAGCTCGATCATCTCGCCGGCGCCGACGAAGAGCACGCGGATCTGGCCCAGGTCCTCGAACAACTGCGACGCCAGCCGCACGGCGGCCGCCGCCATGCTGATCGAATGGGCGCCGATCTCGGTGGACGTGCGCACCTCCTTGGCCACCGCGAAGGAACGCTGGAACAACTGGTGCAGCGTGGTGCCCAGCGTGCCGGCTTCGTCGGCCACGCGCACGGCCTCCTTCATCTGGCCCAGGATCTGGGGTTCACCCAGGACCATCGAATCCAGCCCGGCCGCCACGCGGAAGGCGTGGCGCGCCGCGGCGCGGTCTTCCATCACATAACTGTGCGAAAGCAACTGGCCGCCGCTGATGCCGCCGTGTTCGGCCAGCCAGTCCAGCGTGGGCTGGACCAGCTCTTGCGCGCTGTGCTGGCCGGCGGCCACGTAGAGCTCGGTGCGGTTGCAGGTGGAGACCAGTGCCGCCTCGGGCCCGCTGCGCTGCAGGCGCTCGCGCAGGCCATGCAGGGCCGGCGCCATCTGCTCGGGCGCGAACGACAGACGACCGCGCAGATCGAGCGGCGCTGTCGTGTGATTGAGCCCGAGGGCAAAGACACTCACGGCACAATTGTAAGTTTTGCGGCGCGACGGGCTTGACTCGTGTCAAGCCGGGTCGTGTACCCCGGGTAAGCCTGTACTTTCGATGGGACCGCTGGACGCCCTGTGGCACCTTGCCAACCTGTTCGTGCCCGCGCTCGCGCTGGGTGCGCTGGCGGCTGCCTGTGCCAAGCTGCTGTGGCGGCGCGACCTGGCCGGTGTGAGCTGGCGCCGCTTGGCCGTCCCGGCCGCCACGGCGGGCGCGCTGGTCACGCTGGCCGGCCTGGTCTTGACGGGCCGCGACGGCAAGATGGCCACCTATGTCGCCATGGTCCTGGCCTGCGCCGTCACGCTGTGGTGGCAGGGCTTCGGGCCCGGGCGGCGCTGACGCCGTCGCGGGTGACCGGCACGCCGCGCAGCGAATGCGGCAGCGCTGCGGTGATTTCCACGTCCAGCATCTGCCCCAGCAGCCGGTCCGCCAGCGGGCCGCCGCTGAAATTGACGATGCGGTTGCATTCGGTGCGGCCCATCAGTTCCTGCGCATCCTTGCGCGAAGGGCCCTCGACGAGGATGCGCTGCACCGTGCCCACGCGGCTGGCGCTGATGCGCCGCACGTTGACCTCGATGGCGGCCTGCAACTGCTGCAGCCGTTTCAGCTTCATTGCCTGCGGCGTGTCGTCTTGCAGCGCCGCGGCCGGGGTGCCCGGGCGCTTGCTGAAGACGAAGCTGAAGGAGCTGTCGAAACCCACGTCCTCGACGAGTTCCATCATCTTGCCGAAGTCTTCATCGGTCTCGCCGGGGAAGCCGACGATGAAGTCGCTGGACAGGCTGATGCCCGGCCGCACCGCGCGCAGCCGGCGGATCGTGCTCTTGTATTCCAGCGCCGTATAACCGCGCTTCATGACCGACAGGATGCGGTCGCTGCCATGCTGCACCGGCAGGTGCAGGTGGTTCACCAGCTGGGGCAGCCGGGCGTAGGCCTCGATCAGCCGCGGCGTGAATTCCTTCGGATGGCTGGTGGTGTAGCGCAGGCGCTCGATGCCGGGGATATCGGCCACGTAGTCCAGCAGCAGGGCGAAGTCGGCGATCTCGGGGCTGTGCCCCATGGTGCCGCGGTAGGCGTTGACGTTCTGCCCCAGCAGCGTCACCTCCTTCACGCCCTGCTCGGCCAGACCGGCGACTTCGGTCAGCACGTCGTCGAAGGGGCGGCTGACCTCTTCGCCGCGGGTGTAGGGCACCACGCAGTAGCTGCAGTATTTGGAGCAGCCTTCCATGATCGAGACGAAGGCGCTCGCACCCTCCACACGCGCCGGCGGCAGGTGGTCGAATTTCTCGATCTCGGGGAAGCTGATGTCCACCTGCGGCCGGCGCTCGCTGCGCCGCGCCTCGATCATCTGCGGCAACCGGTGCAGCGTCTGCGGGCCGAAGACGAGGTCGACATAGGGCGCACGGTCGATGATGGCCGCACCTTCCTGGCTGGCCACGCAGCCGCCGACGCCGATGAGCACGCCTTTCTTCTTCAGGTGCTTGACGCGGCCGAGGTCGCTGAAGACCTTCTCCTGCGCCTTCTCGCGCACCGAGCAGGTGTTGAAGAGGATCAGGTCGGCCTGCTCGACGTCGGTGGTCGGCTCGTAGCCTTCGGTGGCGCGCAGCACGTCGGCCATCTTGTCCGAGTCGTACTCGTTCATCTGGCAGCCGAAGGTGCGGATGAAGACCTTCTTCGTTTCGCTCATGGCCGGCTCCAGGACTGCCTCGCCGGGTCGAAGGCCCAGGCGCGGGCCTGTTCGGGCGAGGTCGGCCAGGGGCGGGCCAGCTCGGTCGCAGTGAGCACCCAGACGTCCAGCAACTGGCCCCCGGTGTCCAGCGTGTAGTGGACCCACAGGCGCCGGTTGGCGATGGTGCCGGAAACGACGAGCAGGTTGTTGTCGCCGCGGATGCGCGCCCCGGGAGCCAGGCGGGCCGGGCGGCCGTTCAACTGCGCGTCGGGCGGCTGCAGCACCACGAGTTCGCCGCGCAGGGCATTGGCGGGGAAATTGCGCTGCATCTGGGCCGCAGCGGGCAGGGCGCACGCGATCAGCGCGGCAGCCAGGGTGACACAGCGAATCATGGTGTGGATCCAGGGGCTGTGAAATGAAAAGGCCCGGGCTCTGGAGCCCGGGCCATGTCTTGGTGGCGCTTCAGGGATTTGAACCCCGGACCTGCGGATTATGATTCCGTCGCTCTAACCAGCTGAGCTAAAGCGCCTGAGCCCGCAATTATAGCGAGCCATCTTCGGCTCCGCGCGACGCCGCCAGCAACCCTGCGGGATCCGATGTTCAGTTTTTTCAAGAAGAAGCCGCCGCCGAGTGTGGCGCCACCCCCGCCTGCCCCGGCGCAGGCGCCTGTGCCCGCGCCAGGCGCTGCGGTACCCGCCGAAACGCCGGTGGCGACTGCGTCTACCTCAGCCGGTACCACCACTGCGGCCGCGCCGTCCCCCGGCTTGCAAACGCCAGCCGCCGAGCCGGCGCCCGCGCCGCGCAGCGGCTGGCTCTCGCGCCTGGCGCAAGGCTTGCGCAAGACGGGTTCCGGCATCGCCCAGGTCTTCACCGGCACGCGCATCGACGAGGCGCTTTACGAGGACCTGGAGTCCGCGCTGCTGCTGGCCGACGCCGGCCTGCCGGCCACGCAATTCCTGCTCACCGACCTGAAGCGCCGCGTGAAGGAGTGCAAGGCCACCGATCCCGCGGCCGTGAAGGCACTGCTGGCCGATGCGCTCGCCGATCTGCTGCGGCCGCTGCAACGGCCGCTGGTCATCGGCGGCGCCGACGGCCAGGCGAGCCCGACCGTGATCATGGTCACCGGCGTCAACGGCGCCGGCAAGACCACCAGCATCGGCAAGCTCACGCGCTACCTGGCCGAGGCCGACCAGAAGGTGCTGCTGGCCGCGGCCGACACCTTTCGCGCCGCGGCGCGCGAGCAGCTCGCGGTGTGGGCCGGGCGCAACCAGGTCGAGATCGTCAGCCAGGAAGGCGGCGATCCCGCGGCGGTGACGTTCGACGCCGTCAGCGCCGGCCGCGCACGCGGCTGCGATGTCGTCATCGCCGACACCGCCGGCCGCCTGCCGACCCAGGTGCACCTGATGGAGGAGCTGAAGAAGATCCAGCGCACCATCGGCAAGGCCATGCCCGGTGCGCCGCACGAGGTGCTGCTGGTGGTGGACGGCAATACCGGGCAGAACGCGCTGGCCCAGGTGAAGGCCTTCGACGCCGCGCTGGGCCTCACCGGCCTGGTCGTGACCAAGCTCGACGGCACCGCCAAGGGCGGCGTGCTGGCGGCGATTGCGCGCTGGGGCGCCGAGCAGGGCCGCGTGGTGCCGGTCTATTTCATCGGCATCGGCGAGAAGCTCGAGGACCTGCAGACCTTCGACGCGCGCGAATTCGCGCAGGCCTTGCTCGGCTGAATGCGGCGCCGGCGGCGCCACCGGTGCGCGCGTCAGCGTGCGCTGGGGGACGGCTCGAAGTCGTCGAAGAAGCCGGAAGGCACGGGCTCCATCGTGGCGTCCAGTTCCGCTTCCAGCGCGGCGCGGTCGCCATCGGCCAGGACCTGCGCAATGTCGGCCACCGGGATCAGCGGCATCGGCCGCGACGCCACCGGCTGGGCGCCTTGCGATGGCTCCCCGATCAGGGCCGCCATGGAACTGCGCACGTGGCTCAGGCTGGGCAACTCGCCCTCGCGCCAGACCAGAACCTGGATGCCGGCGGCTTTCAGCACGCGGCCCAGGCGCTCGTGCCGCTTGCGGCTGCGCTCGGTTTCCTGCGCCGCGCGCACGTCGATGACGGCCAGCACCCTGGAGCCCGAGTCGCACAACAGCAGGTCGGCGCTGAGCGAGCCCACGCGCTGCAGCCAGTCGCCATAGGAGCGGCGCGCCGGCACGCGGATGAAGCGCGCCAGCGGCACCTGTGCCAGCACCAGGTAGCCGGGCATCGCGCGCTTGAGCAGTTCGTGCGCCTGGCGTTCGGTGATCGACAGCACGCGCACCGACTCGGGAGGCCAGGCGGCCACGGTGTCCAGCACTTCGTTCGCGGCGCGGCCGCGGCGTTCGCCCTGGCGCTGGCGGATGCGCACGAACAGCAGCGTCAGCAACAGCAGCACGGTGGCGGGCAGGGCAAAGCTGGCAGTCGGTGTCAGGAATTCCATGGCAGGCGCCGGCAAGAGGTGGAGTCCACACCATCGGCCAGGCGGCGCCGGCGGTCAACGCATCGGGGCACAAGAGGTGTATCGAGCCGTGACAGCGTGGCCTCGCGGGAGCAGAGCGCGTGAAGTACTGCGCGCCCGGGCCGACTTCAGCGCGGCATGCCGGGGAAGCCGCCGCCGCCCATGCGCTTCATCATCTTCATCAGGCCGCCGCCCTTCATCTTTTTCATCATGCCCTGCATCTGCTCGAACTGGTTGAGCAGGCGGTTCACTTCCTGCACCTGCACGCCGGCGCCCGTGGCGATGCGGCGCTTGCGGCTGGCCTTGATCAGTTCGGGCTTGCGCCGTTCCAGCGGCGTCATGGCGCAGATGATGCCTTCCATGCGCTTGACATCGCGTTCGGCGCGGCCCATGTCGGCACCCGCGGCGCGGCTGGCCAGCTGGCTGGGCAGCTTGTCCATCAACCCGGCCAGGCCGCCCATGTTCTTCATCTGCGTGATCTGCGACAGGAAGTCGTTGAGGTCGAAGCCGCTGCCCGACTTCACCTTGTCGGCCAGCTTCTGCGCCGCCTGCAGGTCCACCCCCTTCTGCACTTCCTCCACCAGCGCCAGGATGTCGCCCATGCCCAGCACGCGGCCGGCATGGCGCTCGGCGTCGAAGACCTCCAGGCCGTCGATCTTTTCCGAGATGCCGGCGAACTTGATCGGCGCGCCGGTGACCTGGCGCACCGACATCGCGGCGCCGCCGCGCGAGTCGCCGTCGAGCTTGGTCAGCACCACGCCGGTCAGCGGCAGCGCGTCCTTGAAGGCCCTGGCGGTATTCACCGCGTCCTGGCCTTGCATGGCGTCGACGATGAAGAGCGTTTCCACCGGCTTGAGCACCGCGTGCAGCTCGCGGATCTCGGCCATCAGCGCTTCGTCGATGCCCAGGCGGCCGGCGGTGTCGACCAGCAGCACGTCGAAATAGTGGCGCTTTGCGTAGTCGAGCGCGGCCAGGGCGATATCGCGCGGCTTGTCGCTCGGCGCCGAAGGAAACCACTCGGCGCCGGCCTGCGCCGTCACCGTCTTCAGCTGTTCGATGGCGGCCGGCCGGTAGACGTCGGCCGACACCGTGAGCACCTTCTTCTTGCGCTTCGTGATCAGGTGCCTGGCCAGCTTGGCCGTGGTGGTGGTCTTGCCGGCGCCCTGCAGGCCGGCCATCAGGATCACCGCCGGCGGCTGCGTGGCCAGGTTCAACTCGGCCGAAGGCAGCGCGCCGGTGGGGTCGGGCCCCATCGTCGCGGCCAGCTCCTTGTGCACGATGCCGACCAGCGCCTGGCCCGGGTTGAGCGAACCCACCACCTCCTGGCCCAGCGCCTTGTCCTTGACGCGATTGATGAAGTCGCGCACCACCGGCAGCGCCACGTCGGCCTCGAGCAAGGCCATGCGCACCTCGCGCAGCATGTCCTGCACGTTGCTTTCGGTGATGCGGGCCTGGCCGCGCATCGTCTTCACCAGCTTGCTCAGCCGGTCACTCAGGGTCGAGGCCATCGCGGTGTGGTCCCGCTGCGAGCGGGCCCTTGGTCAGTACACTGTCGCGATGATTCTATCGACCGCCTCCCCCACGCTCGCCCCGGACGGCGCGTTGCTGCTGGCGGCGGTGAGCGCGGCACTGTACGTGGCCGCGACGCTGCCGCTGCCGCGGCTGCAGCGCTTCTCGGCCGCCGCGCTGCTGGGGGGCTTCGTGCTGCACCTGCTGCTGCTGGTGGTGGACATCGGGGGCGTCGGCCAGGCCGAGCGCGGCGCGCGTCTGGGTTTCGGGCCGGTGCTGTCGATGGCGGTGTGGCTGGTGATCGCCGTGCACACGGTGGAAAGCCGCCTCGTGCCCTTGCCCGGGGTGCGCAAGTGGCTGGGTGGGGCCGGGGCGCTGGCGGTGGTGCTGGCGGCCCTGTTCCCCGGCGACACCCGGCCAGTGACTTCGGCGCTGGCGCCGCTGCACTTCGCGCTCGGTGTCGGTTCCTACGGCTTGTTCGGTGCCGCCGTGCTGCATGCCGTGCTGCTGGACGCGGCCGAGCGGCGCCTGCGCGCCGGCAACCCGACCGCCGGAGGGGGGCGCGCCACGGGGATGCCGCTGCTGCAACTGGAGCGGCTCACCTTCCGCTTCGTCGAGGCCGGCTTCGCCGTGCTCACGGCCACGCTCGTGCTGGGCACCTTCACCGCGGCCCTGGATTTGCACGGCTGGCGCTGGGACCACAAGACGGTGTTCTCGCTGCTGGCCTGGGGCGTGTTCGCGGCGCTGCTGCTGGGGCGCCGCCTGCGCGGTTGGCGTGGCCACCGCGCCACGCGCTGGCTGTATACGGGTGCGGTGCTGCTGCTGCTGGGTTACGCCGGCTCGCGCTTCGTGCTGGAAGTGATGCTCGAGCGCGGCGCGTCCTGAGGCCACTGGAACCGACCATGAAATACCTCGTGCTGCTGGGCGTCGTCGTGCTGGCCTGGGTGCTGTTCTTCAAGGGCCGGCGCAAGAGGCCACCGGTGGATCGCGCCAAAGACATGGCCCAGGCTGCACCCATGCTTGCCTGCAGCCACTGCGGCCTGCACCTGCCCAAGACCGAGGCCGTGTTCGACGCCGAAGGCCGGCCCTTCTGTGGCGAGGCACATCGCCTGGCCGGGCCGCGCTGAAATGGCCGCCCGCGGCGCCGATGGCCGCTGACGAAGCTTCGGCCGCGGCGCCCCCGGCGTCTGGCCGTGGCGCCGCGCCGGGGGAGCCGGTTTCGCGGCGGCTCCAGGACGACCGCCGTCAGGGCGACCGCCGCGCCGGCGAGCGGCGCAAGACCGGCGGCCGCCGCCAGGAGGACTCGCTGTTCGGCGCCTTCGCCGGCAGTGAATCGCTGGGGGCGGCCGAGTCCTTCTTCGACCCCGGCTGGCTGGCCTCGGGCGACCGGCAGCTCGACAGCCGCTTCGTGCTGCGGCAGGCGCGTCGTGCCGCGCAGGCGCAGGACAGCGCCCTGGCGCGCGTCTACCGCACCTACGCCGCCGCACGTGCGGTCATCGGCGCGGGTCTGGTCGCGGTGCAGGGCGTGGGCAGCCTGCTGGGCGCCCGCAGCAGCGAATGGCTGGCGCTGGTCTCGGTCGTCTACGCGGTGCAGGCCATCACGCTGTGGCTGCTGCCTCGCTTCGGTGCGCTCGCGCAGCCGCAGCCGCAGGCCCGGCAGCGGCGGCGCCAGTGGCTGGCGACGATCGGCGTCGACCTGCTGGCCTTCACGCTGCTGCACCTGCTGGCGATCGGCTCCACCTTCAATTTCACCGCCCTGCTCGTGCTGCCGGTGCTGATGGCCGGCGTGCTGACCTCGCGCCTGCTGGCGCTGGGCACCGCGGCAGGCGTGGCGCTGATGCTGCTGCTGGTGGCTTCGCGCACGGTGCTGGGCGGCGCCGACGCGCCGCTGCTCATGCTGCAGTCGGGCCTGGCGGGGCTGGGACTGTTCATCATCGCGCTGCTGGCCGGCGAACTGGCCGGGCGCCTGGCGCGCGAGGAACTGGCAGCGCGCGGCAGCCTGGAACTGGCGCGCCAGCAGGCGCAGCTGAACCGGCTGGTGATCGAGGAGATGGTCGACGGCGTGCTGGTCGTCGACCGCCGCCTGCGCGTGCGCGCGGCCAACCCGGCGGCGCGCGCGCTGCTGGTCGACCAGGGCCTGAGTTCGCCGGCCCCCTTCACCCTGCACGATCGCACGCCGTGGACCGCGCTGCAGCAGGCGGTCGAGCGCGCGCTGGCCGAAGGCGCGTGGCCCGAGGCCGGGCGCGACATCCTGCTGGCCTTCGGCGCCGGGCACACGCGCACCTTGCGCCTGCGCGTGCGCTTCATGCGCCAGCGCGGCAACGAATGGGGACCTGCCGCCGCGGCCGAGGACGGCGGCGGCGAGCCCTTCGCCGTGCTGCTGCTGGAGGACGTGCGCACGCTGCAAGCGCGCATCCGGCAGGAGAAGCTGGCCGCCATGGGGCGCGTCTCGGCCGGCATCGCGCACGAGATCCGCAACCCGCTGGCCGCCATTGCACAGGCCAATGCCCTGCTGCTGGAAGACGGACTGCCGCCGGCGCAGCAGCGGCTGGCGCGCATGGTGGCCGACAACGTGGCGCGCCTGAAGCGGCTGGTCGACGACGTCATGGAGGTGGCGCCCGGCACCGCGCCCGAGCCGAATGCCATCGACGCGACGGCCGAAGTGGCCGCCGGCGTGGCCGACTGGTCGCGTACCGTGCAGCTGCCGCAAGGCCCCGAGAGCCGGCTGCGCCTGGACCTGCCGGCGGCGCCGCTGCCGGTGCTGTTCGACCCCGAACACCTGCGCCGCGTGCTCGTCAACCTGCTCGACAACGCGCACCGCCACGCCAGCGCCGACCCCGGGGCCATCTACCTGCGCCTGTCGGCGCGCGACGAGGCCACCGCCGTGCTCATGGTGCTGAGCGACAGCCCGCCGATCGAACCCGAGGTCGAGCGGCACCTGTTCGAGCCCTTCTTCTCCACGCGCAGCCGCGGCTCGGGGCTGGGCTTGTATATTTGCCGCGAGTTGTGCGAGCGCTATGGCGCGAGCGTCGAATACCGTCCGCGCCCGGCCGCCGAGAGGCTGCGCAACGAATTCAGCGTGGCGCTGCGACGTGCACCGCCGAAGGCCGCCGTCGCGGCGCCCGCCCCGGCACCGCCTCCGGCCACTTGAACACGCCCCGACTGCCGCCATGAACCCTCGCCTGCTGGTCGTCGACGACGAGCCCGACCTGCGCACCTTGTACGAGTTGACGCTGCTGCGCGAAGGCTATGACGTCGAAAGCGCGGGCTCGGTCGAGGAAGCCTGGGCGCTGCTGACGCAACGCGGCGTGGGCGGCTACCAGCTCGTGATCACCGACATGCGGCTGCCCGACGGCACCGGGCTGGACCTGCTGCGCCGCCTGGATGAATCCGGCCACCCGGAGAAGGCCATCGTCATCACCGCCTACGGGTCGCCCGAGAATGCGGTGGAGGCGCTCAAGGCCGGGGCCTACGACTACCTGACCAAGCCGGTGGACCTGCGCCAGTTCCGCGCCGTGGTGGCTTCGGCGCTCGGACGCCTGCCGGGCGCGCAGGCGCCCGCGCCCGGCAAGCGTGCGCCAGTCGCAGCACGGGCCGCGGCGGTGCCGCGCACGGCGCTGGAGCGCATCGTCGGCGCGTCGGCGGCCATGCAGCAGGTGCGTTCGCTGGTCGAGCGCGTGGCGCGCAGCATGGCGCCGGTGCTGGTGTGCGGCGAGTCGGGCACCGGCAAGGAGCTGGTCGCACGCGCCATTCACGACTGCTCGCCGCGCAGCGGCGGGCCGTTCGTGGCCGTCAACTGCGGCGCCATTCCCGAGGCCCTGCTCGAGGCCGAATTCTTCGGCTATCGCAAGGGGGCCTTCACCGGCGCCCACGAGGACCGCGAAGGCTTCTTCCAGGCGGCGCAGGGCGGCACGCTGTTCCTGGACGAGATCGGCGACCTGCCGCTGCAGATGCAGAGCAAGCTGCTGCGCGTGATCCAGGAGCGCGCCGTGCGGCCGCTGGGCGCGGTGGCCGAGGCGCCGGTGAACGTGCGCATCGTCAGCGCCACGCACAAGGACCTGGGCGCCGAGGTGCAGGCCGGACGCTTCCGCCAGGACCTGTACTACCGGCTCAACGTCATCCGCATCTGGGTGCCGCCGCTGCGCGAGCGCATCGCCGACATGCCGGCGATCTGCGCCGCGGTGCTGGAGCGTATCGCCGCCGATGCCGGTGTCTCGCCAACGCCGGTGCTGGCGCCCGACGCGCTGCAGCACCTGCTGCGCTATGCCTTTCCCGGCAATGTGCGCGAGCTCGAGAACCTGCTGCACCGTGCGCTGGCGCTGGCGGCCGGCAACGAGATCGGCCGCGCCGACCTCGGCCTGCCCGAAGAGGTGTTGCAAGAGGCGCCGCCGGTCGAGCCCGAACCGGCGCCGTCGGCGCCCGCCGGTCCCGCGCGCGCCGGCGCCCCGGCACCGGCGGCCCTGCCCGCCGACCTGGCGGCGTATCTCGACGAAGTGGAACGCGACATCCTGGAGCGTGCGCTGGAGCGTCACCGCTACAACCGCACCGCCGCCGGCGCCAGCCTGGGCTTGTCGCTGCGCCAGATGCGCTACCGCATGGCACGTCTGGGCGTCGGTGCGGCCGAGGGCCCGGCCGAGCGCGGCGAGCCGGCCTGACTGTGGCCGCACGCCCACGCTGGCAAGGCGGCTGGTGGCGGCCGGCGCGGCGCTGCCCGTCACCGAACTTCGGGCCGCGGCCGGCCGGCACGGCGGTCTCGCTGGTGGTGGTGCACTCGATCAGCCTGCCGCCGGGCGAGTACGGCGGTGACGATGTCCAGCGCCTGTTCACGAACCGGCTCGACACCTCGGCGCATCCGTTCTACGCCGGGCTGCAGGGGCTCGAGGTGTCGGCGCATTTCCTCGTGCGCCGCGACGGTCGCACGCTGCAGTTCGTGAGCTGTGACGAGCGCGCCTGGCACGCCGGGGTCTCGGGCTGGCGCGGGCGCGACAACTGCAACGACTGGTCCATCGGCATCGAACTCGAAGGCCTGGAGGGCCAGTGTTTCGAACCTGCGCAATACCGGCAGCTGGCCGTGCTGCTGCGCGCGCTGGCAGGCCGCTACCCCATCGCCGAGGCCGTGGGCCACGAGCACGTGGCGCCGGGGCGAAAGAGCGACCCCGGGCCGGGCTTCGACTGGAACGAGTTGCGACGCGTCCTGCGCCGCCACCGGCCGCGGCTGCCGATGGCCGGGACCGGCGCAGCCTGAATTTCCGGGTCGATCGGGTGCATTTCGAGCGTTCGGCCACGCCGGGCGCGGCTGGCCGGGCGGACCGCCGCGTGGCGCGCGGCCCGGCACCGCGGTCGGCATTTCGGAGCCTGGAATCGACCCACCCGGTGACCACGGCCAGGCCTTCCTGCCAATGAGGGAAGCCCCGGATCGAACACTAGCCGTAGTGGGTTGTGAGAGCCTCGACCCCCAGATATAGTGTCCAGGGGTGATAATGTGGTGAACGTATCGGCAGCGCTTCCTGCCGCCTGCGGTCATGTCCATCGGGGGTCCGGCCGCCGCAGCGCGCCCGGCAGCCGTGGGGTGCCGAAGCAGGTCACCGACACGTTCACCCAAAGCACATCCGTCGGCTCCGGGTCGCACGGCGCCCGGTCGGCGCGGGCCTGACCTCGCCGTTTCGGCACACCACACACAAGAGGGGATTCCATGCAGACTGTCCTGAGCACCGCAGCGCAAGGGTCGGCCCAGGCCCGCGGCACCACGCCCGCCGGCCCGCCGGCCGCCGGCAACGCCTACACCGGCTACCAGATCATCCGCCGCAACGGTGCCGTGGTCGGTTTTGCGCCGGACAAGATCGCGGTGGCACTGATGAAGGCCTTCCTGGCCGTGCACGGCACGCAGGGCGCGGCGTCGGCCAGTGTCCGCGAGACGGTCGACGGGCTCACCGAAATCGTGGTGCGCGCGCTGCTGCGTTCGCGTCCGGGCGGCGGCACGTTCCACATCGAGGACGTGCAGGACCATGTGGAGCTCGGCCTCATGCGTGGCGGCCACCACGAGGTGGCGCGGGCCTACGTGCTGTACCGCGAGCGGCGTGCCCAGGAGCGCGCGCGTCAGGCCACGCCGGCACCGGCCGGGGCGGCCGAGCTGCACGTCGTCGACGGCGGCCGGCGCGTGCCGCTGGACATGAACGCGCTGCGCGCGCTGGTCGAGTCGGCCTGTGCCGGCCTGGGCGACGACGTGCAGGCCGAGCCCATCCTGGCCGAGACGCGCCGCAACCTGTACGACGGCGTGCCGATGGAAGAAGTCTTCAAGGCCGCCATCCTGTCGGCGCGCACGCTGCTGGAGAAGGAGCCCGCCTATACGCGCGCCACGGCGCGGCTGCTGCTGCACACCATCCGCCGCGAGATCCTGGGCGGCGAAGTGACGCAGGCGCAGATGACCGAGCGCTACGCCGAATACTTTCCGCAGTTCATCAAGAAGGGCGTGCAGGCCGAGCTGCTGGACGAGAGGCTGATGCAGTTCGACCTGGCCCGCCTGGGCGCGGCGCTGGACGCCAGCCGCGACCTGCAGTTCGACTACCTGGGCCTGCAGACGCTGTACGACCGCTACTTCCTGCACATCGACGAGCAGCGCATCGAGATGCCGCAGGCCTTCTTCATGCGCGTCGCCATGGGCCTGGCGCTGAACGAGATCGACCGCGAAGCGCGCGCGGTTCAGTTCTACAACGTGCTGTCCAGCTTCGACTTCATGAGCAGCACGCCCACGCTGTTCAACAGCGGCACGCGGCGCAGCCAGCTGTCCAGCTGCTACCTCACCACGGTGGCCGACGACCTGGACGGCATCTACGAGGCGCTGAAGGAAAACGCGCTGCTGAGCAAATTCGCCGGCGGTCTGGGCAACGACTGGACGCGCGTGCGCGCCCTGGGTTCGTACATCAAGGGCACGAACGGCAAGAGCCAGGGCGTGGTGCCCTTCCTGAAGGTGGTGAACGACACCGCGGTGGCCGTCAATCAGGGCGGCAAGCGCAAGGGTGCGGTGTGCTCGTACCTGGAGAGCTGGCACCTCGACCTGGAGGAATTCCTGGAGCTGCGCAAGAACACCGGTGACGACCGCCGACGCACGCACGACATGAATACCGCCAACTGGATCCCCGACCTGTTCATGCGCCGCGTCATGGAGGGTGGCCACTGGACCCTGTTCAGCCCCAGCACCTGCCCGGACCTGCACGACAAGTTCGGCACCGCCTTCGAGGAAGCCTACACCGGCTACGAAGCCAAGGTCGACCGCGGCGAGATCAAGCTCTACAAGCGCATTCCGGCCAAGGACTTGTGGCGCAAGATGCTGTCGATGCTGTTCGAGACCGGCCACCCCTGGATCACCTTCAAGGACGCCTGCAATATCCGCTCGCCGCAGCAGCACGTGGGCGTGGTGCACAGCTCGAACCTGTGCACCGAGATCACGCTCAACACCAGCGACACCGAGATCGCGGTGTGCAACCTGGGCAGCATCAACCTGGCGCAGCATCTGAAAGACGGCGAGATCGACCAGGTCAAGCTCAAGCGCACCACGGCCACCGCCATGCGCATGCTCGACAACGTGATCGACATCAACTACTACGCGGTGAAGAAGGCGCGCGACAGCAACCTTCGCCACCGCCCGGTGGGGCTGGGCATCATGGGTTTCCAGGACTGCCTGTACCAGTTGCGCGTGCCCTACGCCAGCGAAGAGGCGGTGGCCTTTGCCGACCGCAGCATGGAGGCCGTGTGCTACCACGCCTACTGGGCGAGCACCGAGCTGGCCGAGGAGCGCGGCCGCTACAGCAGCTACCGCGGCAGCCTGTGGGACCGCGGCATCCTGCCGCAGGACACGCTGGACCTGCTGCAGCAGCAGCGTGGGGGCTTTCTGGAAGTCGACCGCTCCAGCACCATGGACTGGGGCGCGCTGCGCGAGCGCATCGCCGAGCACGGCATGCGCAACAGCAACTGCGTGGCCATCGCCCCCACGGCCACCATCAGCAACATCATCGGCGTCGACGCGTCGATCGAGCCGAGCTTCGGCAACCTGTCGGTGAAGAGCAACCTCTCCGGCGAGTTCACGGTGGTCAACGAATACCTCGTGCGCGACCTCAAGCAACTCGGCCTGTGGGACGACGTGATGGTGATGGATCTCAAGCACTTCGACGGTTCGCTGCGGCCGATCGACCGCGTGCCCGAGGATCTCAAGCGCCTGTACGGCACGGCCTTCGAGGTCGATGCGTCGTGGCTGGTGGAAGCCGGGGCAAGGCGCCAGAAGTGGATCGACCAGGCGCAGTCGCTCAATGTCTACATGGCCGGCGCCTCGGGCCGCAAGCTCGACGAGACCTACAAGCTGGCCTGGCTGCGCGGCCTGAAGACGACCTATTACCTGCGCACCACGAGTGCCACCTATGCCGAGAAATCGACGGTGGCGCGCGGTGCTCTGAATGCGGTCTCGAATATCGAGGCGGGTGGTGTCGCTGCCATCGCGCAACCCGCGACCGACGTCAAGTTCTGCGCCATCGACAACCCCGATTGCGAGGCCTGCCAATGAAGCCGTGAAGGCGGCTGCAAATGATCACGGCGGGGTCGATGCGATGCCGCAACAACGAGAACGCCGTGATGTCAACTAGTGCTTGGTGTTCACGCACAACACTCCGATAATTCGACGCCATAGGAAGTACTCACATGCTGGTCTGGGAAGACGACGTCAGGACACCCTCTCATCAAGTGCCGCGCGGCCTGGCTCACCCTGTCGCCGCTGCCTCGAATGCAGCGCTAGCCCTTGCCTCCGAGTCGCGGTCCCTGCCGCAAAGCCAGCCCGCCTCGCCCGCGCCTGCCGCAGCGCCGGGCCTGGCACAAGACAACGCCGCCGACAAGCGCCGTGTCAATGCCGCCGACAAGCGCATCATCAACGGCCACACCGACGTCAACCAGCTGGTGCCGTTCAAGTACAAGTGGGCCTGGGAGAAGTACCTCTCCACCTGCGCCAACCACTGGATGCCGAACGAGGTCAACATGTCGCGCGACATCGCGACCTGGAAAGACCCGAACGGCCTGACCGAAGACGAGCGCCGCATCATCAAGCGCAACCTCGGCTTCTTCGTCACCGCCGATTCGCTGGCCGCCAACAACATCGTGCTGGGCACCTACCGCCACATCACGGCGCCCGAGTGCCGGCAGTTCCTGCTGCGCCAGGCTTTCGAGGAGGCGATCCACACCCACGCCTACCAGTACATCGTCGAGAGCCTGGGCCTGGACGAAGGCGAGATCTTCAACGCCTACCACGAGGTGGCGTCGATCCGCGACAAGGACGAATTCCTGATCCCGTTCATCGACGCGATCATGGACCCGCACTTCCACACCGGCACGCCCGAGAACGACCAGACGCTGCTGAAGAGCCTGATCGTCTTCGCCTGCCTGATGGAGGGGCTGTTCTTCTACGTCGGCTTCACGCAGATCCTCGCGTTGGGCCGGCAGAACAAGATGACCGGCGCGGCCGAGCAGTACCAGTACATCCTGCGCGACGAGTCGATGCACTGCAATTTCGGCATCGACCTCATCAACCAGATCAAGCTCGAGAACCCGGGCCTGTGGACGTCGGCCTTCAAGGCCGAGATCAAGGCGCTGTTCGAGAAGGCGGTGGAGCTGGAGTACCGCTATGCCGAAGACACCATGCCGCGCGGCGTGCTCGGCATGAACGCGAGCATGTTCAAGGGCTACCTGCGCTACATCGCCAACCGGCGGGCGACGCAGATCGGCCTGGAGGCGCTGTTCCCGAACGAGGAGAACCCGTTTCCCTGGATGAGCGAAATGATCGACCTGAAGAAGGAGCGCAACTTCTTCGAGACCCGTGTCATCGACTATCAGACCGGTGGCGCCCTGGCGTGGGACTGAAAGCGCCAGCGCCGTATTTGGAGCGTCCGCGCAGCCTGGGCAGGCGCGCGGCCGATCGAGTTCCCTGAGTTCCCAAGAATGACGAGCCAAGGCAGGCAAAAGACCGTGAGTACAGCCGAGCTCGTGACCCCGTTCACCGCACCGGGGCGACGGTTGCAGGGCCCGTGCCCCGCAGCAGACCGCCGGGTGGTGAATCTCCGCAGTGCCTTGTGCACCGCGGAGCCCTTTGCAACTTGATCAAGGAGATCGTTATGGCAACTGCGAAGAAGGCCGCTCCGGCCAAGAAGGCTGCACCGGCGAAGAAGGCTGCACCGGCGAAGAAGGCCGCACCGGCGAAGAAGGCCGCACCGGCGAAGAAGGCGGCGCCGGCGAAGAAGGCTGCGCCGGCGAAGAAGGCTGCGCCGGCGAAGAAGGCCGCGCCGGCGAAGAAGGCCGCGCCGGCCAAGAAGGCTGCGCCGGCCAAGAAGGCTGCGCCGGCGAAGAAGGCTGCGGCAGCAAAGAAGCCGGCGGCGGCGAAGAAGCCTGCGACGAAGAAGGCGGCCCCCAAGAAGGCCGCCAAGAAGGCGGCACCTGCGGCGCCCGCCGCCGCGCCTGCGAAAACAACGCTGAATCCGGCAGCAGCTTGGCCGTTTCCGACGGGCAATAAGCCCTGAGTGACTAAGAGGTAGAACCCGCGCTGGCGAGTTTGATCCTTGTCCTCTCGAAGGCCTGGCGTTGCTGGGCCTTTTTTTCACTGTGTCTCTGCCGCGGCCGATTCTCTAGAGAACATTGGTAAATTGACTTACCAGTGACAGGGGAAATCCATTCGAGTCACTTGCACAGGAGATGCACGGCATGAGTCAACTACTTGCGCGACTCGATCATGAGCTTAAGGTCGCTTCTTCAAATATTGAGCGAGCTGAAATTCTTGCAAGAAAGGGATCATATCTCGCGCGAGTTGGAAAGTTTTCTGAAACACGAGAAATTATCGCGAAGTTGCGTGGTCATTTTGGAGATGGTCGTAGTGGACACGTTACTGCATGGATAATGCTGACGGAGGGTTTGCTGCATCTGTTCGAAAACTTGAGTCCGTTGGCTCTCGATCGCATTGCAAGAGCCCAGATTCTCGGTTTGGCAATGAAGGATGCTTCAGTTATTGCTATTGCCTCCGCGTGGAAGGCGCATATCGAGTTTGAAACGTCAGACTTCGAGTCTATGATCAAGTCTCTTAAAGTCGGGATTGCTCACGCAACGGATGACGATCACGACGCAAATGCAAGACTTGCGATGGTGCTTAGCGATTCTTTTCTAATCTGTGGTGAAACGCGATCTGCCCAGAGTTGGTTCATGCGTAGCCGTGAGCATGCCCTCAAGGACGGCGATCAAGCAAGTATTGAGGCGCTGTTATATAACAGGGCGGCTTTCAGTTTGGCAAGGATTCGAGCAGAGCGGTGTTTTTCAGATATTGAAGCCGATCGACTATCTCTTCTTCGAATGGAAATCGCTTCTGCCAAGAATCTTCAGACTCTCACGGGGATTGCAGCTCTCACAAACTTTGTTCATCTGTGCGAAGCTAGATTGCTAATTATCGAGGGAAAATATTCTTTGGCTATGGATGCGCTAGCGAATATTCGCAATGCTCAACCATTTGCAGATTACAACTTCAATCAATCATTTGTAGACCTTGAAGTGTCCTTCTGTTTCCAGCGTTTAGGTCGACATACGGACGCCAGATCAACCTATAGTTCAATCGATTGGTCGACTTTCGAACGGCTTGACGTTGATGAGCAATTGGTCGCTGCTTGGATGCGACGATTAATGTGTGCTGAAGATTCATCAATGGGTATGGAGAGCGATGCGAAGGAATTATTCGGGCGTTTATCGACGAAGTATGAGCATATGCGATCACTACTAATTGAAAGCCTGCGATCTTTCGCGAGCGTTGATTAGAAGAAGTCTTGAAATTTATGTATCAGTAACCCTGTGCAATCTTTTGAGTGTGCAGCATTCTAATAAACGGCCTATGCCCCCCCTTATCAGCATAGTCATGGGCTCATCCAGCGACTGGGAGACCCTCCGTCACGCCGCGGAAACCCTCGACGGGTTTCAGGTGCCGCACGAACGTCGTGTCGTCTCTGCGCATCGCATGCCCGACGACATGTTTGCCTTTGCCGACCAGGCGGCGGCGCGCGGGCTGCGCGCCATCATCGCCGGTGCGGGCGGGGCGGCGCACCTGCCGGGCATGCTGGCGGCCAAGACCATGGTGCCGGTGCTGGGCGTGCCGGTGGCCAGCAAACACCTGAACGGCGTGGACTCGCTGTATTCCATCGTGCAGATGCCCAAGGGCATTCCCGTGGCCACCTTCGCCATCGGCGCGGCCGGCGCCGCCAATGCGGCGTTGTTCGCGGTGGCCATGCTGGCCGCCCACGACGACACCCTGCGCCAGCGCCTGAACGAATTCCGGGCACGACAGACCGACGCTGCCCGCGCCATGACGCAGGACCTGCGGTGAACACGGCAGACCCGGCGCCTCGGCCGTCACCCGACGGGCTCGCGGCACCGTCGCTGCGCTCGCCGCTGCCGCCCGGCAGCCTGATGCTCGGCGTGCTCGGCGGTGGCCAGCTCGGGCGCATGTTCGTGCATGCGGCGCAGCGTCACGGCTACCGCGTCGCGGTGCTCGAACCCGACGCCGCCAGCCCCGCCGGCGCCGCGGCCGACCTGCACCTGGACGCGCCCTACACCGACCCCGCCGCGCTGGCGCAGTTGCGGACGATTTGCGCCGCCGTCACGACCGAATTCGAGAACGTGCCCGCGGCCACGCTGAGCGCGCTGGCCGATTCGCTGCCGGTGTCGCCGCCACCCGCCGCGGTGCAGGTGTGCCAGCACCGCGCGCTGGAAAAGCGCTGCTTCTTGCAGGCCGGCGTGCCGTGTGCGCCGCATGCCCTGGTCGAGTCGGCGGCCGACACCACCGCGCCGGCCGCACTGGCGCTGCTGCCCGGCATCCTGAAGACCTCGCGGCTGGGCTACGACGGCAAGGGCCAGGCCCCCGTCGAACGCGCCGAAGACCTGCCCGCTGCCTGGTCCGCGCTAGGCAGCGTGCCCTGCGTGCTCGAGCAGCGGCTGCCCCTGCGTCACGAGATCAGCGTCATCGTCGCGCGCGGGCACGATGGGCAGGTGGTGCACCTGCCGGTGCAGCAGAACCTGCACCGGGGCGGCATCCTGGCGGTGACGCAAGTGCCTGCGCCCGGCATCGCCGAGTCCACCGCCGCGCAGGCCGTGGCGCTGGCCACGCGGCTGGCCGGCGCGCTGGGCTACGTGGGCGTGTTGTGCGTGGAGTTCTTCGTGCTGGCCGACGGTTCGCTGGTGGCCAACGAGATGGCGCCGCGGCCGCACAACTCGGGTCACTACAGCCTCGACGCCTGCGACGTGTCGCAGTTCGACCTGCAGCTGCGCACGCTGGCTGCGTTGCCACTGGTGCGGCCGCGCCTGCATTCGGCGGCCGTGATGCTCAACCTGCTGGGCGACTTGTGGTTTGCCGTCGGCCCGCAGCCGCGCCCACCCGACTGGGCGGGCCTGCTGGCGCTGCCCGGCGTGCACCTGCACTTGTACGGCAAGGCCGAGGCGCGGCGCGGGCGCAAGATGGGCCACGTCACGGTCACCGCGGCCGACCCCGCCGCGGCGCGTGCCACGGCCCTGCAGGTGGCTGCCCTGCTCGGCCTGCCCGCCTTCTGAACGCGACTGGCGCGATGCCCTTGCTGCCGGGCCACGACCCCCGGGCCGTGCAGGCCGCGGCCGCCTTGCTGGCCGCGGGCGAACTGGTGGCCTTTCCCACCGAGACCGTCTACGGCCTGGGCGCCCGAGCCGACGACGACGCGGCGGTGGCGCGCATCTTCGCCGCCAAGGGACGCCCGGCCGACCACCCGTTGATCGTGCACGTGGCCGACGCGGCCGGGGCCCTCGTCTTCGCTGCCAGCTTCGATGAAGCGGCCCGGCGCCTCATGTCCGCCTTCTGGCCCGGCCCGCTGACCGTGATCCTGCCGCGCCGGCCCGGCTGCGCCAGCGCGGCCGCGGGCGGGCAGGCGAGCATCGGCCTGCGCATGCCCGCGCACCCGGTGGCACTGGCCCTGCTGCGCGAGGCGGCGCGCCTGGGCGTGCCTGGTGTGGCCGCACCCAGCGCCAACCGCTACGGGCGCGTCAGCCCCACCACGGCGGCGCATGTGCGTCAGGAGTTCGGCGACGCGCTGGCGGTGCTGGACGGCGGCGCCTGCGAAGTGGGTATCGAGTCGGCCATCGTCGACTGCACGCGCCAGCAGCCGGCGCTGCTGCGCCCGGGTCAGATCGGGCGCGCCGCACTGGAAGCCGTGCTCGGGGTGCCGCTGGCCGCCCCCGATGCGGCTTCGCCGCGCGCCCCCGGCACGCTGGCCTCGCACTACGCGCCGGCGGCTGCGCTGCAGATGCTGGACACGGCGGAGCTGCAGGCCCGACTGCAAGCGCCGGCCCGGGCCGGCCCGGTGGTGGGGGTATATTCCCGGCTGGTGCCTGCGCCGGGGGCCGGCTGGGTCCATCGGGCCATGCCGGCCGATGCGGCAGCGGTGGCGCACGAACTGTTCGCGGTGTTGCGCGAGTTCGACGCCGCCGGCGTTGCGGCCATCTGGGTCGAGCGGCCGCCGCCAGGCCCGGAATGGGAGGGTGTGCGGGACCGGCTCGGCCGCGCCGCAGCCGCCTGACCGGGCGCCGCCCAGGACCCTTGCCCAGCACGAACCCGCTTTCGGAGCACTGATGATTCTTTCCCGCCTGGCCCGTGCGCAATGGCCCCGTGTCGCGGCCGGACTGCTGGCTGTCGCCGCCTTGGTGGCCGCCTGCGGTGGCAGCACCTCGCAGTACGAGCCGTTCATCGCCCAGCGTGTCTTCGCCTTCGGCGACGAGACGAGTGTGCTCACCGGGTCGCCCGCCGGCAACGGCCTGAAGTACAGCATCAACGGCCTCGACAGCGAAGGCAACGTGGACTGCCGGCTGAATGTGACCTGGGTGCAGTCGGTGGCGTCGCTGTATGGCTTCGTCCCTGCCGAGTGCAATCCGAACGGCCTGGAACCGAAGGCATACATCTTCGCCGAGGCCGGGGCCACGGTGGATGACGTCACGCGGCAGGTCGCACGGGCCGCGCTCCAGGTCGACAACCAGTTCGGCGACAAGGACCTGGCCACCATGCTGGCCGGGGCCAACGACGTTCTCGAGCTCTATGCACGCTATCCGGCCGAATCGCGGGACGCCCTGCTGAACGAGGCACGGTCGCGTGGCAGGCAACTGGCGCTGGCCGTCAATGCGCTCGTCAAACTGGGCGCCAGGGTGGTGGTCTCCGACCTGCCCAGCCTGGGCCTGACGCCTTTTGCGCGGAAGGAAAGGGCGCTGCACACCGACATCGACCGAGCGTTGCTCCTGACCGACCTGACCACGGCTTTCAACGAGCAACTGGGCGTCAATATCCTGCTCGACGGGCGCTATATCGGCCTGGTGCAGGCCGACCTGCAGTTCCGCGCGATCGCCGACAACCCGGGGAGCTTGAACGTGACCGAAGGGGCTTGTACCGTGGCGGTGCCGTT
Source organism: Candidatus Rubrivivax defluviihabitans (assembly GCA_016709385.1). GTDB lineage: Bacteria > Pseudomonadota > Gammaproteobacteria > Burkholderiales > Burkholderiaceae_C > Rubrivivax > Rubrivivax defluviihabitans. Next base: position 151,511 of record JADJMW010000022.1, on the reverse strand, counting down.
GTGCAGCACCGCCACCCTGGTGCCTGGCGCCACCGCATTCACGCACCTGTGGGCCGACGACACCCGCATGTCCGGCTTCGGGCAGTCGCAACTGGCCACGCTGGCCATCGACCGCGCGAGCCGCAACCCGTTCTGACCGTTCAGGCCGGTGGCGCAGGGCGCCGCTTGCGGTCTTCCAGCACCTTCACCGCCAGGATGGTGGCCGACAGTGCCAGCGTCACCGCATTGGCGGCGACGATCGGCCACTCGCCCAGCGCCAGGCCGTAGGCCAGCCACAGCGCCACGCCCAGCGTGAAGGCGCCGTACATGCCCAGCGAGATGCCGCGCACGTCGCGCGTGCGCAGCGTCAGCAGCGCCTGCGGCACGAAGGCCGCCGTGGTCAGCGTGGCCGCGAGGTAGCCCAGAAGGTCTTGCAGGATCATCGAAGGTCCGATCAACGCCGCGGTGCGTCGCGCAGCGTCCATTGCACCAGCGCATCCAGCGCCGGCCGCGCCGCAGCCGCCTGCGGGTGGTTGACGATGGCCACCAGCACGTAGCGGCGGCCGCTGTCGGAGAGCACGTAGCCGGCCACGCCGTTGACGTCGCGCAGCGAGCCCGTCTTCAGGTGCGCCTGGCCCGGCGTGGCGCGCGAGCGGCGCAGCGTGCCGTCCAGGCCCGTGATCGGCAGCGACGACATCAGCTCGCTCATCACCGGGCTGTCGTAGGCCTGCAGCAGCAGCCGCGCCATCTGCTGGGCGCTGATGCGCGTGTGGCGCGACAGGCCCGAGCCGTTGTCGAGGACCGGTTGCGCGGCGGCGGACGCCGCGGGCAGCGCGGACTCGGCGCGGCCACCGGCCGGTCCTGGGTCGGCGCTGCGCTCGGCCATCCACTGGCTGAGCAGCGCGCGCGCGGCCTCCTCGGTGGCCGGCTGCTGCGGCGCCGCCTGCAGCGCCAGCGTGAGGAACAGCTGTTGCGCCATCAGGTTGTTGCTGTACTTGTTGATGTCGCGCACCACTTCGGCCAGCGGCGGCGAAAGCCACTCGAAGGCCGGCCGGGCCTGCGCCGGTGCCGGCCCCGCGCGCGCGCGACCGTGCAGCCGGCCGCCCATCTCGCGCCACAGCGCCTCGAGCAGGCGTGCGTCGTAAGTGGCGGGCTGCGGGTCGGCCACCGGCCAGGTCTGTTCGCCGCAGGCCGTGGCGTAGCTCCCCGCAAAGCGCGTGCGACCGGCCTCGAAGCCGGCCTTGAGCGCCGCCCGCCAGTCGCCGCAGGGGCCGGCGGCCAGCGGCACGCTGGCGTCGACCACCGTGGCCGCCAGCGGCGGCTCGGCCACCACATGCGCCACGCCGGCGGCGGCGTCGGGCACGAAGGTGTAGATCACCGAGCGGAAATTGAGCAGCAGCGCCGCAGGCCGCACGTTATAGGGGCGCAGCGCTTCGCCGTCGAAGTCGCCGGGGTCGGCCTCGGCCACGGCAAAGGCGCTGCCGTCGAGCACGATATCGCCGCGGATCTCGCGCACGCCCAGCGCCTGCACGCGGCGCAGCAGCAGCCACACACGTTCCAGCACCAGCGTCGGGTCGCCGCTGCCCTGGATGACGAGCGAGCCGTCCAGCACGCCGTCGCGCAGCGGGCCGTCCAGCCATACCGGCGTGCGCCAGCGCCAGGCCGGTCCCAGCCGGTCCAGCGCCGCGGCGGTGGTCAGCAGCTTGGCCAGCGAGGCCGGATTCACCGGCTCGTGCGGCCGCCAGTGCAGCACCGGCCGGCCGCCGCCGACGTCCTGCACCACGACCGACAGCGCGATGGCCGGGACGCGGGCGCGCTGCAACGCCGCCTGCACTTCGGGGGGCAGGTTCTGCGCCGCCTGCAGCGGTGCCAGCGCCGCGGCGCCGCAGATCAGCGCGGCGCAAAGGGCAGCCCGGATTCGCAACATGGCGCGCATGATCGCACGGCTAAACTGGCCAGATGTCTTTCGCCGAGCCGCCTGAAGCCTTGCCAGCCAGTGCCTGCCTGCTGGCTTTCGATACCTCCACCGAGCACCTGGCGCTGGCCCTGCAGGGCCGCGACGGGGCCGGGTTCACCCGGCTGGCCGCGGGCGGTGCGGCAGCCTCGGCGGCGCTGCTGCCGCAGGTGCACGGCCTGCTGGCGCAGGCACGGCTGACGCTGGCCGACCTGGACGCCGTGGCCTTCGGCCGCGGCCCCGGCGCCTTCACGGGCCTGCGCACGGCCTGCGCCGTGGCGCAGGGGCTGGGGCTGGGTCTGGCGCGGCCGTTGCTGCCGATCGACAGTCTGCTCATCGTGGCCGAGGATGCCCGCGCGCAGGCCGCACCCGACGCCGCGGCATTCGAGGTCGGGGTGGCCATGGACGCGCGCATGGACGAGGTCTATGCCGGCCGTTACCGCTGGCAAGGCGGGGACTGGCAGGTGCTGCAATGGCCGGCCTTGTGCAGCCTGCCGGCACTGGCCGAGGCCTGGGCCGGCGCCACGGGTCAGGCAGTGGCTGGTTCAGCGCTGGCGGCTTTCGGGCCGAGGCTGGGCCTGCCGGCCGGCGGCGACCGCATCGAGGCCGAACGAGACCGCGCCGGCGCCTTGCTGCGGCTGGCCGTGCAAACGGCGCGCACCGGGCAGGGCGTGGACGCGGCCGAGGCCTTGCCGCTGTACCTGCGCGACAAGGTGGCACTGACCAGCGCCGAGCGCGAGGCCGTGCGCTCAGCGGCGACGGCATGAATGCGCTGCTGCAACCGCCGCCATGGCGTCGGGCCATGACGCTGAGTGACCTGGACGCCGTGCTCGCCATCGAGGCCAGCGCCTACGGCTGGCCCTGGAGCCGGGGCAATTTCATCGATACGCTGGCCGCCGGCCACCTGGCCGAAGTGCTCGAGGACCAGAACGCCGGTGTGGTGGGCTATTTCGTGGCCATGCCCGGCGTCGACGAACTTCACCTGCTCAACGTCACCGTGGCGCCTGGGTGGCAGGGCCGCGGCCACGGTTCGGCGCTGCTGGAGGCGGTGGTGGCCCATGGCCGGGAGCAGCGGCTGGCCGAGCTGTGGCTGGAGGTGCGCCGGAGCAACCATCGTGCGCGCGCGCTGTACGCCCGCCGCGGTTTTGCCGAAGTCGGACTGCGGCGCGGCTATTACCCCGCCGCGGGGCGACGCGAAGACGCCGTGGTGATGCGCCTGGCGCTCATCGAACGGGGGCCGGATGCCGTGGACTGAGCGGCAGGCGGCCTTGCTGCGTGGCATGGGGCTGCGACTGTGGGCGCCGCCAGAGGCACCGTCGGTGGTGGCGGGCGCGCCCGAGGCGCCGACCACGACCACGGCGGTCGCTACGGACGAGCGGCCAGAGATGCCGCCGGCCACGACGGCGGCCCGTGCCCCGACCCCACGCCCAGCCGCGCCGTCGGCCGCGGCACCGCCGGCTGCCGTGCCGCCGGTGCAGCCCGCCCGCGCGGCTTCTGGCCGCGCGGATGTGAGCACTCTGGACTGGCCGGCGCTGCGCCAGGCCGTGGCCGACTGCCGGGCCTGCAGCCTGTGCCAGAGCCGCAAGCAGACCGTCTTCGGCACCGGCCACCCGCAGGCGCAGTGGCTGCTGGTGGGCGAGGCGCCGGGGGAGCAGGAAGACGAGCAGGGCGAACCCTTCGTCGGCGCCGCCGGCCAGTTGCTCGACCGCATGCTGGCCGCGCTGGGGCTCACGCGCGCCGCAGACGGCCCGCAGCGTCCCGAGCAGCGCGTCTACATCGCCAATACGCTGAAATGCCGGCCACCGCGCAACCGCAACCCCGGCGCCGAGGAACTGGCTTCGTGCGAGCCCTTCCTGGTGCGCCAGGTGGAACTGCTCAGGCCGCGCCTGATCCTGGCCCTGGGGCGCTTCGCGGTGCAGGCCTTGCTGCGCAGCGAAGAACCCATCGGCAAGCTGCGCGGCCGCGTGCACCACTACGAAAGCGTGCCCGTGATCGTGAGCTACCACCCCGCCTACCTGCTGCGCAGCCCGCACGAGAAGGCCAAGTCCTGGGAAGACCTGTGCCTGGCGGCCAGCGTGTTCGAGGCGGGCAGCGCGCGCTGAAGGCGCGGGTTCGTTCGATGCCCGCGTGCGCCCGGCCTGCGCTCAAGCCTTGCCGGTGGTCTTGCGCGGCCGCTGCCAGCCCGGGAGAGTGACCTGGCGCGCACGCGCCACCGTCAGTTGCCCGGCCGGGGCCGGCTTGGCGATGGTCGAACCGCCGCCGATGGTGGCGCCGTCGCCCAGCGTCACCGGCGCCACCAGCACGCAATTGCTGCCCACGTGCACGTCGCTGCCGATCACGGTGCGGTGCTTGTTGGCGCCGTCGTAGTTGGCGGTGATGCTGCCGGCGCCGAAATTCACACGCTCGCCCACCGTGGCATCGCCCAGGTAGGCCAGGTGGTTGGCCTTGGCCCCGCGGGCGAGCGTGGAATTCTTCACCTCGACGAAATTGCCGATGTGCACTTCCTCGCCGAGGTCGGCGCCCGGGCGCAGTCGTGCATAAGGCCCCACCAGTGCACCGGCACCGACGCTGGCGCCTTCGATGTGCGTGAAGGGATGGATCACCGCGCCGGCGCCGATGCTGGCGTCGCGCACGATGCAGTTCGCGCCGATGCGCACGCCGTCGCCCAGCGCCACCTGGCCTTCGAAGATGCAGTTGACGTCGATCTCCACGTCGCTGCCGCAGCTGAGTTCGCCGCGCACGTCCAGCCGCGCCGGGTCGGCCAGGCGCACGCCGGCTTCCATCAGCGACTCGGCCACCGCGCGCTGGTGGCGCCGCTCCAGGTCGGCCAGCTGCACGGGGCTGTTCACGCCCAGCACCTCGGTTTCGCTGGGCGCGCCGGTGGCCACCACCGGCACACCCTCGGCCACGGCCATGGCCACGATGTCGGTGAGGTAGTACTCGCGCTGCACGTTGTCGTTCTTCAGCGCCATCACCCAGCGCGCGAGCAGCGCGGTGGGCGCGGCCATCATGCCGGTGTAGACCTCGCGGATGGCGCGCTGCGCGGGGCTGGCGTCCTTGTGCTCGACGATGGCGCGCACCTGTTCACCTTCGCGCACGATGCGGCCGTAGCCGGTGGCGTCGGGCAGTTCGATGGTCAGCAGCGCCAGCTTCGTGCCGCCGCAGGCCTGCACCAGCGCCAGCGCGGTCTCGGGGCGGATCAACGGCACGTCGCCGTTGAGAATGAGCGTGACCGCGTGGCCGGGGTCCAGCGCCGGCACCGCCTGCTGCACGGCGTGGCCGGTGCCCAGCTGCGGCATCTGGCGCACGAAGACCGCACCACTGGCCGCGGCATCTGCCTCCACCTGTTCGGCCCCGTGGCCGGTGACGACCACGGTGCGCACCCGCCCCGCCTGATGCCCCACCTGCGCGGCGGTGGCCAGAACATGCTGCAATAGGCTTCGTCCGGCCAGTTTGTGCAGCACCTTCGGCAACGCCGACTTCATGCGGGTGCCCTTGCCCGCGGCCATGATCACGACGTTGAGTGCCATGCGGTTGTCTCTGCTCAAAAGCGCGATTATCGGGTTGCTGGTGCTGCTGGCCGGCTGCAGTTCGGTGCGCCTGGGCTACGGCAGCGGCCCGCTGCTGGCTTGGTGGTGGCTCGACGGTTATGTGGACTTCAGCCGTGAGAACGCGCCGCTGGCGCAGCAGGGCATCGACCGCTGGTTCGAATGGCACCGCGCCACCCAACTGCCGGCTTATGCCGGCCTGCTCGACGCTGCGGCCCAGGACGTGCTGGAACCCGTGACGGCGGCGCAGGCCTGCGGCTGGCAGGCCCGCATGCGCGGCGCGCTGAACCCGGCGCTGGACCGCGCCGTCGAGATCGCGGCCGATCTGGTGCCCACCCTGGGCGAGGCGCAGTTGCGCCACATCGAGCAGCGTTATGCCAAGGGCAACGACGAGATGCGCAGCGACTTCCTGCAGCCCGACCCGGCGGTGCGCCAGCGCGAGTCGGTCAAGCGCACGGTGGATCGCATCGAGCGCGTGTACGGCCGGCTGGAACCGGCGCAGACGCGGGTCATCGCCGCCGGCGTGGCGGCCTCGCCGTTCGACCCCGAACGCTGGCTGGCCGACCGCGAGCGCCGCCAGCGCGACACGCTGGCGATCCTGCGTGAACTCGTGACCACCGGCGCCGACCGCGACCGGCGCCTGGCCGGCCTGCGTACGCTGGCGCTGCGCATCGAGCGTTCCCCCGACCCCGACTACCGCGCCTACCAGTTGCGGTTGGCCGAGTACAACTGCCAGTTCGCGGCGCGCATCCACAACGCCACCACGCCAGAGCAGCGACGCAAGGCGCGCGACACATTCAAGGGCTGGGCCGACGACTTCCGCGCGCTGGCTGCGACGCCGGGTTGAAACGGTTGGGGCGGCGGCAGCGGCTGCAGCGGTCTATTCGGGCAAAGGGACCACCACGCGGCGCGGGTTCAGGCCCAGGCGCGGAAAATCCATCAGCGCCGCGTCGTACATGGCCGCCAGCGCACGCGGCCCCGGTGCGGAATTCCCCTCGCTGGCGGCGCGGGTCTCGAACAAGGGCCGGCCATCGCCGCGCGCACGGATCAGCAGCGCCACCTCGCGTTCGTAGCGCGGCGTCTGGTACCAGCCCGACCAGCCCCAATACGGTCCCATCCAGGGGCCGTAGCGCCAGCTGCCGAAGCCGCCACGCCACCACAGCGGGTCGTCCCAGACCTGCACGCCGATCAGGCGGTCGCGCGCGCCCACCTGCACCAGTACCTCGGGTTCCTGCCCGGGCGCCACCGGCGCGAAGCCGGCCTTGAGCAGGGCACCCAGGGCCGCGGCCTCCAGCGCGGCGGTGTCTTCGGCCTGCGCCTGCTGCGAAGGCAGGCGCTCGAAGGCGAAGCTGCCGGGCTTGCGTTCCGCCGGCCAGTCGCCCGTGCTCGATACATAGACGGTGAGGCTGTCGAACGCCGCGCAACCCGCCAGCAGCAACATGCCGGCCAAAGCCAGCCAGGCAAGGCGCGATTTCATGCTTCAGTCCTCCACATCGGGGTTGCGCTCAAAGTGCAGCGCCACGCTTTGAACACGCGTCGTGTCGGCACAGGAATCATCGTCGAATGCCTTGTCACCCGCCGCATCGGGCACGCCCGTGGCTTGGAGGCTTTCGAAAGGGTAGAGGTTCCGGTCCAGCAGGTGCGAACGCGTCACGTGCGCCATGGCGCGCAGCATGTTGTCGCTGCGGCCCGGGTACTGGCGTTCCCATTCGTGCAGCATCGCCTTCACCTGCACGCGCTGCAGGTCGTTCTGGCTGCCGCAAAGCGTGCACGGGATGATGGGGAATTGCCGGTGCTCGGCCCAGCGCTGCAGGTCGGTTTCGGCCACGTAGGCCAGCGGGCGGATGACGACATGGCGGCCGTCGTCGCTGACCAGCTTGGGCGGCATGCTCTTCAGGCGGCCGCCGAAGAACATGTTGATGAGCAGCGTCACCACCATGTCGTCGCGGTGGTGGCCCAGGGCGATCTTGGTCGCGCCCAGCTCGCGCGCCACGCGGTACAGCACGCCGCGGCGCAGCCGCGAGCACAGGCTGCACATCGTCGCGCCCTCGGGCACCAGCTTCTTCACCACCGAGTAGGTGTCCTGGTTCTCGATGTGGAAGGGCACGCCGCGGCGCCGCAGATACTCCGGCAGCACGTGCGCGGGGAAACCGGGCTGCTTCTGGTCCAGGTTCACGGCCACCAGTTCGAAGGGCACCGGGGCGCGCTCGCGCAGGCTGATCAGGAGGTCGAGCAGCGCATGGCTGTCCTTGCCGCCGGACAGGCAGACCATGACCTTGTCGCCGGCCTCGATCATCTTGTAGTCGCCGATGGCCTGGCCCACCTGTCGGTGCAGCCGCTTGCTCAGCTTGTTGGCCTCGAAGACGGCCTTGCGCGGGTCGGTCGGTCTTGCGGCGCTGGCCGCGGCTGCCGCCAGCGCAGGTTCGGCGACGGTATTCACAAGCGGCCCTCCTTGATGCCGAAGACCTCGCAGCCCACGGCGTCGCAGTCGGGGTAGACGTCGGGTTTCTCGGTCGCCACGCGGGCGGCGCGCACGCGCGGGTGCGCCAGCACCCGCGCCAGCAGGTCGTCGGCCAGCGTCTCCTGCAGGTGGATGTGGCCCTGCGCCACGCGCTCCATCACCGTGCGGCGGATGAAGTCGTAGTCCACCACCTCCTCCAGCTTGTCGGCCTTGGGCGTGGACACCGCCAGCGGCACGTAAAGGTCCACGTTGATGAGCACGCGCTGCTCGCCCTTCTTTTCGAAATCGTGCACGCCGATATTGATCCAAACCTCGTAGTCCCGCAGGAACAGGCGGCGGCAGTCCATCAGGCGCGGGTGGTTGATCAGGCTTTGCATCAGGGGGCTTTCGGTGCGGGGGTTTCGCGGGCCAGGAACATCACGTCGCGCGGCTGGGCCTGCAGGTGCTGGCCGCCGTCGACCAGCAGCGTGGTGCCGGTGATGGCGGGCGATTCGAGCAGGAAGCGAACCGTGCGCGCCACGTCGTGCGGGGTGGAGCTGCGCTGCAGCGGCGTCATGCGGTGCGAGGCATTGAATTCGTCGCCGCTCATCGCGCCCGACAGCAGCGTGACGCCCGGTGCCACGCCGCACACGCGCACGCGCGGCGCCAGGGCCTGCGCCAGCAACGTCGTGGCGGCTTCGAGCGCAGCCTTGGACAGCGTGTACGAAAGATAGTCGGGGTTGGGGTTCCAGAGCTTCTGGTCGAGCAGGTTGACCACGACACCGGCGCCGACAGGCGCCCCCGGCGCCGTGACGCAGCCATGCAGCGCACGCGCCAGCACGACGGCGGGTGCGACATTCGCGCGCCAGTGGCGGTCCATGGCCGCGAAGCTGAAGTCTTCGACGCTGTCGTATTCGAACAGCGAGGCGTTGTTGACGACGGCGTCGATGCGGCCGAACGCCGCCTGCACGGCCGGCACCAGTGCCTGGCAGGCCGCTTCTTCGGCCAGGTCGGCAGCGAAGGCGAGGGCGCGGCCGCCCGCCTGCCGCACGGCGGCCACGGTCTCGTCGGCCTCGGCCGCCGAACGCCGGTAATGCACGGCCACCTGCCAGCCGTGCGCAGCCAGTTCCAGCGCGATCTCGCGTCCGATGCGTTGCGCGCTGCCGGTGACGAGCACGACCGGGCGTGAATCAGGGGGCTGGGACATGCTTCCTACAATGAGGCGGATGATTCACGCCGAGGCGGAGAGTTTATCGGCGCACCTCACTACGCGCCTGCTCGCGGCCATCGCGGCGGCCGGCGGCTGGCTGTCCTTCGACCGCTTCATGGCCATGGCCTTGTACGAGCCCGGACTGGGCTACTACGCCAGCGGCCAGCGGCTTTTCGGCGCCATGCCGGCTTCAGGCAGCGACTTCGTCACCGCACCCGAACTCACGCCGCTGTTCGGTCAGGCGCTGGCGCGCCAGGTGACGCAGGCGTTGCGAGCCGCGCAGGCCGACGAAATCTTTGAATTCGGCGCCGGTTCGGGCGCGCTGGCGGCGCAGTTGCTGGGCAGCCTGGGCGAACGCGTGCGCCGGTATTCGATCGTCGACCTGTCCGGCACCCTGCGCCAACGGCAGGCCGAACGGCTGGCCGCTTTCGGCGAACGTGTGCGCTGGCTCGACACCTGGCCCGAAGCCCTGCACGGCGTGGTCGTCGGCAACGAGGTGCTCGACGCGATGCCGGTGCAGTTGCTGCGCTGGGACGGCGAACAGTGGTTCGAGCGCGGCGTGGCCGCCCGGGGTGCGGCTTTCGCCTGGTCCGACCGCGCCACCGTGCTGCGGCCGCCGACCGCCGGCCCCTTCGCGCCCGGCACGGTAACCGAGATCCACCCGCAGGCCGAGGCCTTCATTCGCACCCTGGCCGGGCGCTTGCGGCGCGGCGCCGCCTTCTTCATCGACTACGGCTTCCCCGAGGCCGAGTACTACCACCCGCAGCGCAGCGGCGGTACGCTGATGTGCCACCGCGCGCACCGCGCCGATACCGACCCGCTGGTGGACGTGGGAGCCAAGGACATCACGGCACATGTCGACTTCAGCGGCATTGCGCTGGCGGCGCAGGACGCCGGGCTCGACGTGCTGGGCTACACCTCGCAGGCGCGCTTCCTGCTCAACTGCGGCCTGCTCGAGCTGCTGCAGGGCGCCGATGTCCGCACCACGGCCGCGGCGCAGAAGCTGCTGGCCGAGCACGAGATGGGCGAGCTGTTCAAGGTCATCGGCCTGGCCCGCGGTGTGCAGTTCGACGCCATCGGTTTCAGCGCGGGCGACCGCAGCCACACGCTGTAGCCCGCGATGCGCTGGCTGCTGGTCTTCCTGCTCGCCTTCCTGGTCTTCAACGGCCTCGCGGCCTGGCTGCGCCGGATCGGACTGGGCAAGCTGCCGGGCGACTTCAGCTTCCGCCTCGGCGGCCGCGACTGGTACGTGCCGCTGGCCAGTTCGCTGGTGCTCAGCCTGCTGGCGATGGGGATCGGCCAGCTGATCTGACCGCCACGCGGCGTGCGCGTGGGCCGGCGGCTAAGCGCTGTTGCCCACGCTCCCAACGCTGCCAATGCTTGCAATCGCGGCCGACACCGCCGCCTGGCGCGCGGCGTGCACCGCCTCGCCGATGGCCGGTCCCGTGCGACCGCGCGCCACGGCCTCGGCCGCCACCGCGGCCGTGTCCACCGCCAGCGCCGCCTGCAGCAGCGGCGGCAGGCGCAGCGCCGGCGCATAGGGCTCGTGCTCGCGCCCGCTGCGGCCGCGCGAGTCGCATTCGCAGGCCTGCAGGACTTGTGCGAAACGCGCCGGCCGGCGCAGCGCGTCGCAGCGCTCGAACAGGCGCAGCACGGCCGCGGCGTCCAGGCCGGTGCTGCGGTGCACGTTGCCGTGTTCGCGCGCCACCACGTCGGCCAGTTCGCGGCAGTCGGTGGGCACGCGCAGGCGATCGGCCAGCCGGCGTGCCAGTACCGCGCTGCGGCCTTCGTGGCCCAGGTGGCGCGGCCATTGTTCGGGCGGCGTGGTGCCCTTGCCCAGGTCGTGCACCAGCGCCGCCCAGCGCACCGGCAGCGGTGCCGCCAGCCGCGCGCACTGGTCCAGCACCAGCATCAGGTGCACGCCGGTATCGATTTCCGGGTGGTGCTCGGGCGGCTGCGGCACGCCCCACAGGCGGTCCACCTCGGGCAGCAGCCGCGCCAGCGCGCCGCACTCGCGCAGCAGCGTGAACATGCGGCTGGGTCGCGCGCTCATCAGCCCGCGCGCCAGTTCCTGCCACACGCGTTCGGGCACCAGCGCGTCGACCTCACCGGCGGCCACCATGCGCCGCAGCAGCGCCATGGTCTCGGGGGCCACGGTGAAGTCGACCAGCCGCGCCGCCAGCCGCGCCAGGCGCAGCAGCCGCACCGGGTCTTCGACGAAAGCGTCCGACACGTGCCGCAGCACGCGGGCCTCGATGTCGAGCCGGCCGCCGAAGGGGTCGATCAGCGCGCCGTCCTCGGCCTGCGCGATGGCGTTGATGGTGAGGTCGCGCCGCGCCAGGTCCTGTTCCAGCGTGACCTCGGGCGCGGCGTGGAACAGGAAGCCGTGGTAGCCCGGCGCGGTCTTGCGCTCGGTGCGCGCCAATGCCACTTCCTCGCCGGTGCGCGGATGGATGAAGACCGGGAAATCCTTGCCCACCGGCTTGTAGCCCTGGGCCAGCAGTTCATCGGGTGTGGCGCCCACGGCGACCCAGTCGCGGTCGCTGGAGGGCGTGCCCAGCAGCGCGTCGCGCACGGCGCCGCCGACGACGTAGAACCTCGCCGTCATCGGTGGCTTCGGTAGGGCTCGTCGACGTCGAGGAAGTCCTGCTCGGCCAGCGCGTCGGCCACCCAGGCGGCCACGCCCGGGAGCATGCTCACGCGGTCGACATAGCGCCGCGTGCTTTCCAGCAGCGGCAGCGCATAGGTGCGCAGCCGCATGCACACCGGGGCGTAGAAGGCATCGGCGGCGCAAAAGGCGCCGAACAGGAAAGGCCCGCCGCTGGCCGCCAGCGCCTGCGCCCACATCGTCTCGATGCGCGCCACGTCGGCGCGCAATTCGGCGTGCTCGGCCCACAGCCGCGCACCCACCTCGGGCAGCGCGGCCTCGATATTCATCGGGCAGCGGCTGCGCAGCGCGCCGAAGCCGGCATGCATCTCGGCGGCCAGGCTGCGGGCGCGGGCACGGTCCTGCGCCGCCGCCGGCCACACGCCGCGGTCGGGGAAGCGCTCGTGAAGATATTCGGCGATGGCCAGCGTGTCCCAGACCGCGAAGCCTTCGTCCACCAGCACCGGCACGCGGCCGGCGGGGCTGAATCGTGCCACCGCCCGGCGGAAGGGCGAATCCGGCGCGAAGTCGAAGCGCAGTTTCACTTCGTCGAAAGCCAGGCCGAGCTGGCGCATCAGCACCCAGGGCCGCATCGACCACGACGAATAGTTCTTGTTGCCGATCACCAGCTGCATGGCGAACCCCTTTCGCTGCGCGCGCCGCGGCGGGCGCTTGGGCGCTTCACTCGCGGCCGGCGCCGGCGCGCCAACGGTCGAAACGCGCACGGTTGAAATCCGAGCCCAGGTAGCCCGGCGCCACGGCCTCCAGCGCCGTGGCCTGGAGACCCAGGTCGGCCAGCCCGGGCAGGCGGCCGCTGGCGACATTGGGCACGCGCATCGAGTCGACGTTGTCGCGCGACATCATCGGCTCGCCCGGCAGCCATTCCATCGCCAGCGCCTGCAGCCGGCCGGCAAATTCGGGCAGCGGAATCTGCGGCCGTTCGTGGCCCGACCAGCGGCCGGCCAGCCGCACCAGTTCCGACAGCGTATAGGGCGTGGGGCCGGCGCATTCGTAGACCTTGCCGATGGTCTCGGGCCGGTCCAGGCAGCGCACCACGGCGCTGGCCACGTCGTCCACCCACACCGGCTGGAAGCGCGCATGGCTGCCGGCCAGCGGAATCACCGGTGCCAGCCGCTGCAGGCTGGCGAAGAGGTTGAGAAAGCGGTCCTCGGTGCCGAAGATGACCGAAGGCCGCAGCAGCGTGACGTCCAGCCCCGCGCCCATCAGCACGGCCTCGCCCGCGGCCTTGCTGCGCAGGTAGTTCGAAGGCGCGTCGGTCGCCACGCCCAGGGCGCTGACGTGCACCAGGCGCCGCACGCCGGCGGTGCGGCAGGCGCCCGCCAGCCGCTGCGGCAGTTGCACGTGCACCTGGTCGAAAGCGGCCGCGCTGCCGTGCAGGATGGCCACCAGGTTGATCACCGCGTCGGCCTGGGCCACCAGGCGCGCCAGTTGCGCGTCGTCGTGCACGTTGGCCTGCACCAGGTCCAGCGTGGGCAGCGAGCGCACGCGCTGGCCGTGCTGCAGCCGGCGCGTGGGCACGACGATGCGGCCGCCGGCACCGCCGCTGCGTTCGACCAGCCGTTCGCACACCGCGCGGCCGACGAAGCCGGTGCCACCGAGGACGAGGATGTTTTTCATGTTCGTGGGCGATGTAATTCCTGGGTGTTCGAACGCGGCCGCCTTCACGGCAGCTCGCCGTTGGGTGCCGGCGCGGCGGCGGCGCGCGGGCCGATCGGCGGCCCCAGCCGCGCCTTCAGCGACGTCCCGGGCGTGCCCAGCAGCGCGGCGTAGTAGACGCTGTTGGACAGCACCTTCTTCACGTAGTCGCGGGTTTCGTTGATGGGAATGCTCTCGGCCCAGGCCGCCGGCTCCATGACGGCGCCTTCGCGCCAGCGGCGCGGCCGGTTGGGGCCGGCGTTGTAGGCGGCGGTGGCCATGGCCAGCGAGCCGCCGAAATCGTCGAGCACCAGCTTCAGGTAGGCGGTGCCCAGGCGCAGGTTGACGCTGCTGTCGTTGATCATCGCGGGCGTGTAGGGCAGGCCGATCTTGCGCGCGGTCCAGCGCGCGGTTTCCGGCATCAGCTGCATCAGTCCCGAAGCGCCGACATGCGAGCGCACGTCCATGATGAAGCGCGACTCCTGGCGGACCAGGCCGTACACCACCGCCGGATCGATGCCGACCTGGCGGGCCTGCGCCAGCACCTGCTCGCGCAAGGGCGTGGGAAAGCGCTGCGCCATGTCCACCTCGCCGCGCGTGCGGTCGCTGGTATTGATGCAGCGGTCCCAGACCGCACGCTCGCAGGCCATGTCGGCGGCGGCCAGCAGCTCGCGGTCGGCCATGCCGCGCAGCGAGAAGTTCCACTCGCGCACGCCTTCGCTGCGCAGGCCCAGTTCGATGAGCTGCAGCCCGCGCCCCAGTCCCGGGTGGCTGCGGGCGGCCTTGCGCTCGGCCTCGGTCAGCGGGCGCGGCGCCGGCGGCAGCACCTGGGTGCCCCCCAGATCCTCGGTCGCCAGCTTGCCGTAGAAGCCGATTTGCGGCGCGATCGATTCCAGCGCCAGCGTCGCCACGGCACGTGCGGCGTCGCCTTCCGGGCCCGGGTCGGCAGTGGCCTGGAGGGCGCGCGCGCGCCAGTAGACCCAGGCGCTGTCGCGCTGCTCGGCCGCGCTCATGGCGTCGATGGCGCGGATCATCAGCGTCCAGCGGCTGGCCTCGCCGGCGCTCTGGCGCAGGGCCGCGCGCACGTGCCAGGCCAGCAGGTCGTCGCTCCAGGGTGGGGGCGTGCCGCTTCGCGCCGCGGCGTCCCACAGCTGCCAGGCGCGGCGCGCGTAGGCTGCCGCGGCCGTCTGCTGCTTGATCGCCGCGTGCTTGGCCGTGTGCGCCCAGGCGGTGGCCGTCAGGCTGTGGGGCAGGCGCTCGGCCCAGGATTCGGACAGCAACCCGGCGGCCAGTTCCGGGTCGCTGGCGGCCAGCCGTATCAGTGCCAGCAGCTCCAGTTCGTGGCCCGCAGGGGAAGCGCTGCGCGGCCTGTGCCGCAACCATTTCGCCGGCGCGTCGGCGATCGAGGCGACGACGCGGCCGTCGTTGCCGAGCACCAGTGCCGCGGCGTCCTGGGCCGCGCGCGGGCGGTTCATCTCCATCGCCAGGCGTGCCTTGGTCCACGCGTCGGCGGGCTTGAGCACCTTGGCCTCGTACAGCGTGGAGGCCATGAGCCGGCAGCCGTCGCCGGGGTCGCGCGGGGCGAACCAGGCGGCGCGAGCCGCGTCGGCGACCGGCTGGCCGTCCAGGTGCTGCGTGAGCAGCCAGTAGCAGCTGACCTCGCGGTCGTCGTTCATGCGAAAACGCGGGAACTCGACGCGGAAGTTGGCCCAGTCGCGCCGCTGGCCCAGTTCCAGCAGCCAGTCGTTGCGCAGCCGGTCCTCGACGTAGGTGCCGGGCCAGCGGGCGTAGAAGGCGTCCAGCTCTTCCTGCCGCGCTTCGCCCAGGCGGTGGCCGAGTTCCCAGTAGTCGACCCACATCGCCAGCGGGTGGGCGGCGGCATTGGCGGCCTGCCTGGCGGAGGCCAGTGCGGGGCCATTTTTCGTGCGCAGGGCTTCGCGGGCTTGCACGACGATGGCGTCGCCACCCTGCGCGCGCGCCGGCGGCATCGCGGCGACGGTCAACAGCGCCAACATCAGGGTCAGGACGGAGAGGCTCGTCCGGCGGATCGTCGGGAGGTCGGGCTTGCGCAGGGACATGCTCTGAATTTAGCTTACGTGGCGTTTCATTTCAGCGAAGCGCTGTTCGACCGGCGTGCACAGTGCCCGACCCGGGGTGCCGGCGGTACCGAAGACGAGCTTGCCCGCGGTAGCCTGACAATGCGGCCGTGGCCGCGCCTGGCGCCACGCCCAACCCCACCTGCCATGACCTCGGACCTGCCGCCCTTGCAACCTTCCAGCGACAAGAAGCTGCTGCGCCGCCAGCTGCAGGCCGAACGCCAGAGCCTGATCGACCGCCACCAGCGCGCCATGCACCTGCAGGAGGTGCTGCGGGTGTGGCTGGTGGCGCGGCCCGACCTGGCCATCGGCGCCTACTGGCCGATCAAGGGCGAATTCGACGCGCTGCCGGCGCTGTACCGCTGGGGCGAGGCCGACCCGCGGCGCCGCATCGGCCTGCCGGTGATCGACAAGCAGACCAAGCGGCTGGGTTTTCGCGTCTGGACCCCGGGCTGCGAGATGGAGGAAGACGCCTACGGCATCCCCAAGCCCAAGGACACGCCGGCCTTCGAGCCCACGCTGCTGCTGGTGCCCTGTGTCGGCTACGGCCCGAAGGGCGTGCGGCTGGGCTATGGCGGCGGTTTCTACGACCGCACGCTGGCCACGCTGCAGCCGCGGCCGTTCACGGCCGGGCTGGCCTATTCGCACGGCTTCGTGCCCTGGCTGCAGGCCGAGCCGCACGACGTGCCGCTGGACGCCGTGCTCACCGACGAAGGGCTGGCCTGGCAGGCGCCGGCCTGAGGGCGATGCGGCGGCGGTTCAGGCCGCGGGGGCCCCCAGACGGCGGCAGATTTCCAGCGACAACGCGCTCTGGTTGAGCGTGTAGAAGTGGATGCCCGGCGCGCCGCCGGCGATCAGGCGTTCGCACAGACCGGCCACGACGTCGATGCCGAAGGCGCGCACCGAGGCCGCGTCGTCCATGAAGCCTTCCATCTTCAGCGCCACCCAGCGCGGGATCTCGATGCCGTCGCGGGCTGCGAACTGTGCGATGCGCGCATAGTTGTGGATCGGCATGATGCCCGGCACGATGGGTACCGCTACGCCCATCGCGCGCACCTCGTCGACGAAGTGGAAGTAGGCGTCGGGATTGAAGAAGAACTGCGTGATCGCCGAGTCGGCCCCGGCCTTGACCTTGGCCGCGAAATGCTCCAGGTCGCGCCGCGCATAACGCTGCTGCGGGTGGTATTCGGGGTAGGCCGCCACCTCGATGAACCAGTCGGCGCCCTGGGTGCGGCGGATGAAGGCCACCAGGTCGGCGGCATAGCGGAATTCGCCCGGCTGCACGGTACCGCTGGGCAGGTCGCCGCGCAGCGCGACGATGCGGCGGATGCCCTGGGCACGATAGGTGGCCAGGATCTCGGCGATGCCGGCCTCGGTGCTGCCCACGCAGGACAGGTGCGGTGCGGCCTCGAAACCCATCGCCGCGATGGACTGCACCGTGGCCAGCGTCTTCTCGCGCGTGCTGCCGCCGGCGCCGTAGGTGACGCTGAAGAATTCTGGCTTGACCGCAGCCAGATCTTGCACCACGGTCTTGAGCTTTTCGCTGCCGACGGGGGTGTTGGGGGGGAAGAATTCGAAGCTGATGGGGACGGTGGTCACGATGTGCTCATGGCTGGGCCGGGGGTAAGGGCAGGATGAAGCCTACGGGGCTGTAGGCCGCGCTGGCCACCGGCACCAGGTGCTGCAGCGCACCACTGGTGAACTTGGCTTCGTATTCGTGCCAGGTGCCGGTGGCGCTGCCAGTGTAGAAGCGCAACACGCCATGGAAGCCGGTGTCCTGGCCACCCGGGTGCAGCAGGCGGCCCGCGGCGGTCAAGCGGTAGTTGTCCATTTCGCAGGCCAGCGACTTGGTCTGGAATTCGCGCTCGGCGCAGCCGTCGGGCAGCGGAAATTCGCAGTGCAGGGTGTCGAACAGGCCCATCAGCGTGCACCCTCAAGTGTTGCCACGAACGGGTTCATGACCCTGACGCCGCCGTAGTCGCGGCCATGTTCCATGTCTTCGCTGACCACCGTGCCTGCGCCCAGTCGCTGCGCAGCGCACAGGATGGCTGCGTCCCAGTGCGTTAGGTAGTAGCGGTGGCGCAAGGCCAGGGCGTCCAGCACCAGGTCCTTGTCGACCGCCTGCACCGGTCGGCGCGCGGCGATGCGTTCGACGAAGGCCTGTGCCGCGGTGGGCAGCAGGCCGTGCCGGGGCTGGCGGGCCTGCGCGTAGAACTCCATCAGCACCTGGGTGGAGACCCCCCAGTCGCCGCGGCCTACCCAGGCGCGGGCCACGTCGCGCTTGGGGATGTGGTCGGGACTGAGCGAGGTGGCGTAGACGAGGATGTTGGTATCCAGGAAGAACGGTGCCGTCATGCCGCACCGCCGTGTCGCTGCCGGCGGCGCGCATCGGCGAGTTCCGCGGCCCGCGCTTCGAAGTCGAACTCGCGCGCCAGCGCCCGATCGTGCGCCTGTTCGCGCGTCAGCAGCGGTGCGCTGCCCCAGCGGCTGCCGGCGACGATGGTGTCGAGCTCGGACAGCAAATCGTCCACCGCGCCGGCTGCCTGCTCCTGCGCCGTGACGGCATAGACGCCGTCGGATTCTTGAACCGCGACGGGAACGCCGGCCACCCGCGCAGCCGTGCCGGGCGCGGGCACAGCCCTTGCCCCGGGTTCGACCGCGGCCTCCACGATGGCCATCAGCTCGCGCTGCAGCGACCGGTGATTGCGCGCCGCCCGCTGGCGCAGCCGTTCGGCCAGCGCCTCGGGCACGTCCTTGATGGAAAGGCTGACACCCATCATCGCCTCCAGAATGGAACCATGGCGCCATTCTGGCGCCATCGGTCTGGCTTGGCAAGCCGCGCCGCAGCCTCCTGCAGGCCTCAATAGCGGTAGCTGTCGGCCTTGTACGGCCCTTCCTTGGGCACGCCGATGTAAGCCGCCTGCTCGTCGCTCAGCTCGGTGAGCATGGCGCCCACCTTCTTCAGGTGCAGCCGCGCCACCTTCTCGTCCAGGTGCTTGGGCAGCACGTAGACCTTGCCGTTCTCGTAATAGTCGCTGTGCGTGAAGAGTTCGATCTGGGCGATGGTCTGGTTGGCGAAGCTGGAGCTCATGACGAAGCTCGGGTGGCCGGTGCCGCAGCCCAGGTTCACCAGCCGGCCCTTGGCCAGCAGGATGATGCGCTTGCCGTCGGGAAAGATGACATGGTCGACCTGCGGCTTGATCTCTTCCCAGCTCAGGTCGGCGAGGCCGGCGACGTCGATCTCGTTGTCGAAGTGGCCGATATTGCAGACGATGGCCTGGTCCTTCATGGCCGCCATGTGGGCGCGCGTGATGACGTTCTTGTTGCCAGTGGCGGAAACGAAGATGTCGGCCTTGTCGGCGGCGTACTCCATGGTCACGACCTTGTAGCCTTCCATCGCCGCCTGCAGCGCGTTGATGGGGTCGATCTCGGTCACCCAGACCTGCGCCGACAGCGCGCGCAGCGCCTGCGCCGAACCCTTGCCCACGTCGCCGTAGCCGGCCACGCAGGCCACCTTGCCGGCGATCATGACGTCGGTGGCGCGCTTGATGGCGTCCACCAGGCTCTCGCGGCAGCCGTAGAGGTTATCGAACTTGCTCTTCGTGACGCTGTCGTTCACGTTGATGGCGCGGAACATCAGCGTGCCGGCGGCGCTCATCTCCTTCAGGCGGTGCACGCCGGTGGTCGTCTCCTCGGTGACGCCGATGATCTGCGCGCCCTTGCGGCTGTACCAGGTGGCGTCCTGCGCCAGCTTGGCCTTGATGGCGGCGTAGAGCACGGTTTCCTCTTCGCTGGTGGGGCGGGCCAGCAGCGAGAGGTCCTTCTCGGCGCGCTTGCCCAGGTGCATGAGCAGCGTGGCGTCGCCGCCGTCGTCCAGGATCATGTTCGGGCCTTCGCCTTCGCTGCCCTTGGCGCCGAATTCGAAGATGCGGTGCGTGTAGTCCCAGTAGTCGGCCAGCGTCTCGCCCTTGTAGGCGAAGACCGGCGTGCCCTTGACCACCAGCGCGGCGGCGGC
The DNA here is from genome assembly GCA_016709385.1 of Candidatus Rubrivivax defluviihabitans. Classification (GTDB taxonomy): domain Bacteria; phylum Pseudomonadota; class Gammaproteobacteria; order Burkholderiales; family Burkholderiaceae_C; genus Rubrivivax; species Rubrivivax defluviihabitans. Next base: position 131,966 of record JADJMW010000022.1, on the reverse strand, counting down.
ATGGTCCTGGGTGCTGAAGATGTTGCAGCTGGCCCAGCGCACCTGCGCGCCAAGAGCCTGCAGCGTTTCCACCAGCACGGCGGTCTGGATCGTCATGTGCAGGCTGCCGGTGATGCGCGCGCCCTTCAGCGGCTGCCTGGCCGCGAATTCCTCGCGGATTGCCATCAGGCCGGGCATCTCGGTCTCGGCGATGCGGATTTCCTTGCGGCCCCAGTCGGCCAGCGACAGGTCGGCCACGGCGCTGTCGGGGAATTGCGCGGCGGTGGGCGTGGGTTTCAAAGCGGCATTCATCGGTCAGGCTCCAGTCGGTTGAGGAACCTGCACGGGCACGCGGGGAGGCTGAGAGTCCACTCACCCACGAGGCCACTCGTGCAGGTGAGCGCGGTTGCAGATGAGTTTCCGAGCCTGGCCTCAAGCGGGTGAGGTTGCAACGCTCCTCGGAAGCCCAAAAGTATAGCCAGCCGCCGCAAAACCTGCTGCGGCGTCGGGCCTCAGGCGTCGGACGTGGGCGTGAACTCCTCGGCATGCCCGGCCACCAGCGCGGCGCGGCCCACCAGCAGCGTGTCCACCTTGCCGATCGCCGCGGCGTCCTTCTTCGCATACGGCAACCGGTGCAGCAGGTAGCGCATGGCATTCAGCCGCGCGCGCTTCTTGCAGTCGCTCTTGATCACCGTCCATGGCGAATCGCTAGTGTCGGTGTGCAGGAACATCGCCTCCTTGGCCTGCGAATAGGCGTCCCACTTGTCCAGCGAGGCCAGGTCCACCGGGCTCAGCTTCCACTGCTTCAAAGGGTGTGCCTTGCGTTCCTTGAAGCGCCGGCGCTGCTCGGCACGGCTGACCGAGAACCAGAACTTGAAGACGTGCACGCCGCTGCGCACCAGGTGGCGTTCGAACTCGGGCGCCTGGCGCATGAATTCGTCGTATTCGGCGTCGGTGCAGAAGCCCATCACCTTCTCGACGCCGGCGCGGTTGTACCAGCTGCGGTCGAAGAGCACGATCTCGCCGCGCGTGGGCAGGTGCTCGATATAACGCTGGAAATACCACTGCCCGCGCTCGATCTCGCTCGGCTTTTCCAGCGCCACCACACGTGCGCCGCGCGGGTTGAGGTTTTCCATGAAGCGCTTGATGGTGCCGCCCTTGCCGGCGGCGTCGCGGCCCTCGAACAGGATCACCACGCGCTGGCCGCTTTCCTTCACCCAGGCCTGCAGCTTGAGCAGTTCCACCTGCAGGCGGTATTTCTGCTTCTCGTAGGCACGGCGCGACATCAGGTTCTTGTACGGGTAGCCGCCCTCGCGCCAATTGGCGGCCAATTCCAGGTCGGGGTCGACGCCCTCGGCGGGTTTGTCCAGCGGTCGGTCGAAGAGAGTGCGGCGCAAGGCCTTCACCTCGTCGGGCGAGGCGCCGGCGATCAGCGCCTGCAGCTCGCCGAGCCAGCCGCTGTTGTTGCCGCCGCCGCTTCCCGCGCCCGGCTGCGCATGCGCGGCCAGGATGTCGGCCAGCGCCTGCTCTTTCACGATCTCGGCGCGCACGGCGCCGCGCGAGACGCGCTCGCGTTCGATCGAGCGCTTCTCCAGCGAAGGCGGAACGTCGCCGGCCTCCACCGGTCGCGGCGCGGCCCGGACCTTGGCGCGCGGTGATGCGCGCTTGGCGGCCGCTCGGCGTGGCGTCGCCGGGGCGGTTGCCGGCGATTCGGGGGGGCGTGCGGCGCTATCCTTGGTCATGGGTGTTCAACTCGGCAAAATGACAATCATGCGAAGTCCGGCCCGCCCGCGGCTTGATGCCTGTCAAACGGCACCGGTCGCCAGAGGCCCCGCGTGAGTGCCTTGCGGCCCCGGCTCCTGGAAGACTTGCCGCCGCAGGCGCTACGGCGCGTGGTCGGGATCATGACCGATATCGACGATACGCTCACCGCCGCTGGCCGGCTCGACCCCCCGGCGCTCGATGCCTTGCTCGCCTTGCGCGCGGCGCAGTTTCCCGTGATCGCCATCACTGGCCGGCCTCTCGGCTGGAGCGAACCCTTCGCGCGCACCTGGCCGGTCGAAGCCATCGTGGCCGAGAACGGCGCCGTGGCGCTGATCCCCGAGGGCGCCGCACTACGCGTCGAATATGTCCAGGACGAAGCCACGCGCGAGTGCAATGCCGTCCGCCTGCGCGAGGTGGCGCAGCGTGTGCTGCGCGAAGTGCCCGGCGCCTTGCTCGCACGCGACAGCGCCGGCCGCGTGACCGATATCGCGGTCGACCACAGCGAGTTCACGCACCTGGATGCCGCCGCCATCCAGCACGTGGTGGCGCTGATGCAGACCGAAGGCATGAATGCCACCGTGAGCTCGATCCACGTCAACGGCTGGTTCGGCAGCCACACCAAGCTCAGCGCCGCGCACTGGATGGTGCGGCGGCTGTACGGGCGCGACCTGGCCGGCGAGATCGAACGCTGGATCTATGTCGGCGACTCCACCAACGACCAGGCCTTGTTCGGTGCCTTCCCACTCAGCGTGGGCGTGGCCAACCTGCGCCGCTTCGCCGCCGAACTGCACACCTGGCCGGCCTACATCACCGAAGGCGAACGCGGCGCGGGCTTCGCTCAGGTGGCGCACGCGCTGCTCGCCGCACGGGGCGCGGCTTGAAGCCGGCGCGCCCGCTGCTGGCCGCGGCAGCCTTGGCCTTGGCGGCCGCGGTATCGCTGGGGCTGGCGCGTTTTTCCTACGCGCTGCTGCTGCCGCCGATGCGCGCCGACCTCGGCTGGAGCTATTTCACCGCCGGCGCCATGAATACGGTGAATGCCGGCGGCTACCTGGTCGGTGCGCTGCTGGCGCCGCCCGCGCTGCGCCGCTTCGACGCACGCACCGTGATGCTGGTCGGCGGCGCCTTGGCCGCGCTGCTGCTGCTGGCTCACGGCGCCGCACGCAGCGACAGCGTGCTCTTCCTGCTGCGCGGCCTGACCGGCGTGGCCAGCGCGGCCAGCTTCGTGGCCGGCGGACTGCTGGCAGCGCGGCTGGCCGGCGCCGGCCCCATGCGACCGGGGCTGGTGCTCGGCATCTACTATGGCGGCGTCGGCATCGGCATCGTGGCCTCGGCCCTCATCGTGCCGGGACTGGTGTCCGGCGGCCTGCCCGGCACGCCGCCCGCCGGCGCAGCGGCGCCGGCGCAGTGGCCGCTGGCCTGGTGGGCGCTCGGTGCGGCAGCGCTGGCGGCCACGGCCTTCACGGCCGTCTTCACGCACGGCCTGGCCGCACCACCGCTGGCCGCGTCGCAACACCGGGCTTTCGGCTGGCGGCACTTCGGGCCGGCTCTGGCGGGCTACACCTTGTTCGGCCTGGGCTACATCGGCTACATGACCTTCATCGTGACGCTGCTGCGCGAACAGGGGCAGGACGCCGCGGTGGTGACCGCCTTCTACGCCCTGCTCGGCGCCGGGGTCATGGCCTCGCCCTGGCTGTGGGCCGGCTTGCTGCAGCGCTGGCACGGTGGCGGGCCGCTGGCGCTGCTGAATGCGCTGCTGGCGCTGGCCACCGTGCTGCCGGTGCTGAGCGCGCACAAGGCTGTCGTCTTCGGGTCGGGGCTGCTCTTCGGCGGTGTCTTCCTGTCGCTGGTGGCCTCGACCACCGCGCTCGTGCGCCACAACTGTGAAGCCGCGGCCTGGCCGGCGGGCATCGCCGCCTTCACGGTGGTGTTTGCGGCCGGGCAGATCGTGGGGCCCAGCGTGGTCGGCCTCATTGCCGACGGCCCCGGCGGCCTGCAGCGCGGCTTCGTGCTCAGCGCCGCCGTGCTGGCCCTGGGCGCACTGGTGGCTGCCGCGCAGCGGCCGCTCAAAGCAGCGGCGGCGCGATCGTGACGCGCAGGCCCAGCCGCCGCCAGGCCAGCGCCAGCGCGGCGAAGCCGAGCACGAAGACGAGTGCGCCCCACCATTCGGTGACGTTCTCGATGCGTGCCTTCACCTTGGCGTCGAAGAGCGCGGCGACGAGTGCATTGACCAGGCCCAGCGCCACCAGCAGCGCCGCGAGCACCGTCAACGCTGCGGGCAGGGCGCGCGGCAGCGTCACGCGGCGGCTGGCGGCCAGCCGCATCATGGCGTCGCCGGCCAGCAGCAGGCACAGGCAGGTGAAGCCGAAATACACCACCGTGCCGTACTGGCGCAGCCCACGGTAGACGGGTCCTTCGGTGCCCAGGAAGCTGACGTAGAGCACCAGCGCCACGGCCGCCGTCAGGCCCAGCGGCGCCAGCGCGCGCAGCGGCGCCGTCGAACCGAGCCCGGCGCGCAGCCAGCGCGCGGCCAGCAGCCAGACCAGACCCTGCAGCGTGGCCGCCGGCAGCATCAGTGCGCGGAAGAGGTGATTCGGCAGGTCGTGCCGCGCGGCGCGGCTGATCGAGACGCAGCCGTCGATGAACGGGTTGCAGGCCGGCGCCCAACCCGCCCTCACGGCCAGCCAAAGCGCCAGCAGCGCCGCGGCGGCCGGCAGCAGCGCGGCCAGCAGCGCCAGCGGCCACAACGGCAGCGAGGTTGCGCGATCGGCTTCGGGCATATCGGGTGCGCTGCGCAAGGAGCGCCTGGAGGGTGACGCGCTCGGCGGGCGTGCGGTCTCGGTCTGTCGCGGCGCGTTGTCGTCCTCGGTCATGTTGATCGATACGCTCGCGGCGCCGCGCGGCCGCGCTCAGGCCGGCCCGGGCGCCGAGCGGCCGGGGCGTGGCTGCAGAAAGGTTTCTACCTGAGCCAGTTCGTCGTCCAGCGCGCTGCGAAACGCGCGCTCGCGCGGCGGCTGGCCCGTCACGTAGCCCAGTTCGGCCTGCAGCCGGCTGCCTGCCACCAGCGCCAGGTTGCCCCAGCCAATGACCTGGTCGCGCCACAGCAGCGGCAGCGCGTAATAACCGCGCACGCGCTGCGGCGCCGGCGTGTAGGCCTCGAAGCGGTAGGCCCAGCCCCAGAAGGCCTCGAAGCGGCGGCGGTCCCAGACCACGGGGTCGAAGGGCGCGAGCAGGCGCACGCGCTCGGGCACCGCGTGGCGCAGCGACGCCGGGTTCTCGCCGGCGGGCCAGTACCAGCGCACGCCTTCCACCTGCGCCGACGGCAGCCGCTGCTTGGCCCGCGCCAGCGCGTCGCGGCGGCCGTCGGCCCACTGCGGCGCGCCGTAGCGCAGGTGGTGCACGAGTTCGCTCAAGGTCCGCTCGGGCAGCGGCGCATATTTGCACAGCACCAGGTCCACCAGCGTATCGAGCGCGGCGGCAGCGTCGGCCGCCGGCGCGTGCGATTCGCGCTCAGCGTACAGGCGCACGCCGCCTTCACGGCGTGCCACGCGCAGCAGGCCGCGGTAATGCATGCCGTCCAGCAGCTGCGTGCTGGCGTTGCTGGAGCCGCCGAACCAGTTCTTCACCTTGCCGTGCGCAAACCGAGCGTCCACCTCGCGCGGGTGCACCACGCCGCGCTCGCGAACGAAGTCCAGCACCGCCGCGGCCTGCGCCCAGCGCGACTTCGGCCACGCCGTGCGCGGCTCGCGCGGATGCATCAGCGCCTGCGTGGTGCGCGGCAGGAAGCCGTAGTTGACGAAATAGTCCTCCTCCAAGCCCAGCGCGGCATAGCGCCGCTCCAGGTCGCCGGCGCGGTAGTTGCGCACGCGGTGGCGCAGCGTCAGGTCCTGGGCCCGCGCCGGGGCGCGGATGGGGTCGGCCTGCACGAAGCCCAGGCGTTCGATGGCACGCGGCAGCGTCGTCGGTGCGAACAGGCTGCGCGCCAGGGCATGGCGGCGCAGGTCGTCCAGGGTGGGCGGCTTCATGACCGCGATGATGCCGCGCCGACCGGGCCCGGGCGCGGCAATGGCAGGGCGGTCCCGGCAGGGCCGAAAATGAGGCCTGCTGCCACCGCCTGCCACCGCCCCCGGAAGCCTTCGCCATGCGCCCCGTCATTCCCCACCTCGGTACCCCGTATACGAAGCAAGCCACGCGCGTCATGCTGCTGGGCAGTGGCGAACTCGGCAAGGAAGTGCTGATCGCGCTGCAGCGCCTGGGCGTGGAGACCATTGCCGTGGACCGCTACGACAACGCGCCGGGCCAGCAGGTGGCGCACCACGCCCGCACCATCGCCATGAGCGATCCGGCCGCGCTGCGCGCGCTCATCCAGGCCGAGCGCCCGGCGCTGGTGGTGCCCGAGATCGAGGCCATCGCCACCCCGGTTTTGCAGGAGCTGGAAGCCGCCGGCCTGGTGCGCGTGGTGCCCACCGCGCGCGCCGCGCGGCTCACGATGGACCGCGAAGGCATTCGCCGCCTGGCCGCCGAGACGCTGGGCCTGCCGACCAGCCCCTACCGCTTCTGCGACAGCCTGGCCGAGCTGCAGGCGGCCATCGACGACCCCGCCGGCGGCATCGGCTACCCCTGCATCGTCAAGCCCGTGATGAGCAGTTCGGGCAAGGGCCAGAGCCGGATCGACGGCCGGGGCGATGTCGCCAAGGCCTGGGCATACGCCATGGCCGGCGGCCGTGTCAGCCACGGCCGCGTCATCGTGGAAGGCTTCATCCGCTTCGACTACGAGATCACGCTGCTGACGGTGCGCGCGCTCGACGCCGCCGGCCAGGTGCAGACCCACTTCTGCGAACCCGTGGGCCACGTGCAGGTGCAGGGCGACTACGTGGAAAGCTGGCAGCCGCACCCGATGAGCGCGGCGGCGCTGGCCAAAGCGCAGGCCATCGCCAGGGCCATCACCGACGACCTGGGCCGCGGCCTGCAGGGCCAGCCCGACGGCCTGGGCCTGTACGGCGTGGAACTCTTCGTGCAGGGCGACCAGGTCTGGTTCAGCGAGGTCAGCCCGCGCCCGCACGATACCGGCCTGGTGACGCTGGTCACGCAGTGGCAGAACGAATTCGAGCTGCACGCGCGCGCCATCCTGGGCCTGCCGGTGGACACGGCGCTGAAGAGCCCGGGCGCCAGCGCCGTCATCTATGGCGGCGTGGAGGCCCAGGGCATCGTCTTCGATGGCGTGGCCGAGGCGCTGGCGGTGCCGAACAGCGAATTGCGCCTGTTCGGCAAGCCCGAGAGCTACCTGAAACGTCGCATGGGCGTGGCGCTGGTGCACGACGGCGACGTGGAGCGGGCGCGCGTGCAGGCGAAGAAGGCGGCGGCGCTGGTGCGGCCGCGGGCGGCGTGAACTTGCCCTGAGTTCACCCTGTAGCGCCTACACTGGGCAGCACTGCAACGGGAGTCACGAAGCATGGGACACGCCGCCGTTCCCGCGCCAATGACCGCCAACGAGTTTCTCGCCTGGGACGCCACCCAGACGATCAAGCACGAATTCGTGCGAGGCGAAGTCTTTGCCATGGCGGGGGCGCACGAGGCGCATGTCAGGTTGGCGCTGAACTTCAGCGTGACGCTGCTCCCGCACCTGAAGGGTTCGCCTTGCCGCCTCTTCATGGCCGACATGAAACTGCGCGTCGAGGCTGCCACGCCTTCTACTACCCGGACGTCTTCGTCACCTGCAGCGCGGCCGATGCCGCCGACCCGCTGATCAAACGCGAACCCGTGCTGGTGGTGGAGGTGCTGTCGCCGTCCACGGCGGCCTACGACCGCGGCGAGAAGTTCGACGCCTACCGGCTGCTGCCGACCCTTCAGGAATACTTGCTGGTCGACCCGGCCGCGCGGCGCTGCGACCTCTACCGCCGCGGCGCCGACGGCCTGTGGGTGCTGCACCCGGGCGCGCCGGAACAGGGCGTGCACTTCGCGTCGGTGGGCCTGAAACTGGATGGCACCCGACTGTGGGACGAGGTGCCGCCGGTGACGGCCGAGGCAGGCGCCGCGCGCTGACCCGCGCAGCGGCGCGGCGCTCGCGACGCCGCAGCGCCAGGCAGCCCCGCCCGGAATGGTGAAATGCCGGCGCATGCAGGCCGACGACTTCATCCGCAAATGGTCCGCCGGTTCGCCGGCACACGCCCTGGGTGAACGTGCTGGCGCGCAGGCCGATTTCATCGACCTGTGCCGCGTGTTCGGCGTGCCCGAACCCGGCGACCCCGACAGCTACTGCTTCGAGCGCGGCCTCACCAAGACCGGCAGCACGGGCGGGCGCACCGACGGCTTTGCCGACGTCTGGAAGCGCGGCTGCTTCGCCTGGGAATACAAGGCGCCGGGGCGCAGCCTGGAGGCGGCGCTCAAGCAGCTGATGATGTATGCGCTGCCGCTGGAAAGCCCGCCGCTGCTGGTGGTGAGCGACCGTCAGACGGTCGAGGTGCACACGCACTTCACCGGCACGCCCAGCGAGCGCCATGTCTTCCGCCTGGAGGACATGACGCGGCCCGAGGTGCAGCAGCGCCTGCGCGCGCTGTGGCTGGCACCCGAAAGCTACAAGCCGCGCCTGAGCAACCGCGAGATCACCGAGCAGGCCGCGCGCACCTTCGCCGGCAGCGCCGAGCGCATGCGTGCCGCCGGCGTGGCGCCCGGCGTGGCCAGCCACTTCCTGACGCAGTGCGTGTTCTGCTTCTTCGCCGAAGACACCGGCCTCTTGCCCGGCCGCCTGTTCGAACGCCTGGTGGCCGTGCAGACCACGCCTGAGAAGCTGCGCGTGCAGCTTCAGCACCTGTTCGAGACCGGCGCCCCCCCCCCCCCCCGGCGGCCCCCCCCCGGGCCGGCGGCGCCCCCCCCCCCCCCCCCCCCCCCCCCCCCCCCCCCCCCCCCCCCCCAGGGGCCCCCCCCCCCCCCCCCCCCCCCCGCCCGGCCCCCCCCCCCCCCCACCCCCCCCCCCCCCCCCCCCCCCCCCCCCCCCCCCCCCCCCCCCCCCCCCCCCCCCCCCCCCCCCCCCCCCCCCCCCCCCCCCCCCCCCCCCGGGGGGGGGGGGGGGGCCCCGGGGCCCCCCCGCCCCCCCCGGCCCGGCGGGGCCCGGGGCCGCCCCCCCCCCCCGGCCCCCGCCCCCAGGGCCCGGGGACCCCCCCCCCGGGCCCCCCCCCCCGCCCCCGGGCCCCCCCCCCCCCCCCCCGGGCCCCCCCCCCCCCCCCCCCCGGCCCCCCCCCCCCCCCCCCCCCCCCCCCCCCCCGCCCCCCGCCCCCCCCGGGCCCCCGGGGGGCCCCCACCGCCCACCCCCCGGGGGCCCGCCCCCGACGCCCGCCCCCCCCCCCCCCCCCCCCCCCCCCCCCCCCCCCCCCCCCCCCCCCCCCCCGCCCCCCCCCGCCCCGCCCCCCCCCGGCGGGGGGGGGGCCCCCCCGGCCCGCCCCCCCCCCCCCCCCCCCCCCCCCCCGGGGCGGGCCCCCGGGCCGGGGCCCGGGGGGCGGGCGGGGGGGGGGGGGCCCGGGCGGGGGGCGGGGGGGGGGGGGCGGGGGGGGGGGGGGGGGGGGGCCCCGGCCCCCCCCCCCCCCCCCCCCCCGGGGGGGGGGGGGGGGGGCGCGCGGGGGCCCCCCGGGGCCCCCCCGGGGCCCGGCCCCGGGGGGGCCCCGGCCCCCCCCCCCCCCCGGGCCGGGGGGGGGCCCCGCCCCCCCCCCCCCCCCCCCGGGCGCGGGGGGGGGCCGGCCCCCCGGGGGGGCGGCCCCGGCCCCCCCCCGGCGCCGCGGCCCCGCCCCCCCCCGCCCCGGCCCGCGCGGCGGCGCCCCCCGGCCGCGGGGCCGGGGGGGGCCCCGGGGGGGGGGGGGCGGGGGGGGGGGGGGCCCCCGCGCGGGGCCCCCCCCCCCCCCCCCCCCCCCCGCCCCCCCCGGCGGGGGGCGGGGCCCCCCCCGCCCCCCCCGGGGCCGGGGGGGCCCGGGCCGGCCCCCCCGGCCCCGCCCCGGGCCCCCCCCCCCCCCCCCCCCCCCCCCCGGGGCGGGGGCCCCCGGCCCCCCCCCCCCCCGGGGCCCCGGGGGGCGGGCCCCCCCCCCCCCCCCCCCCCCCGGCCCCCCCCCCGCGGCGGGGGCGGGGGGCCGGCCCCCCGGGGGGGGGGGGCCCCCCCCCCCCCGGCCCCCCGGGGGGGGGGGGGGGGGCCCCCCCCCCCCCCCCCCGCGCCGGGGGCCCCCGGCCCGGGGGCCCCCCCCCCCCCCCCCCCCCCCCCCCCCCCGGCCCCCCCCCCCCCCCCGGGCGGGGGGGGGGGGGCGGGGGCCCCCCCCCCCCCCCCCCCCCCCCCCCCCCCCCCCCCCCCCCCCGGGCCCCCCCCCCCCCCCCCCCCCCCCCCCCCCCCCCCCCCCCCCCCCCGCGGGCGGGCCCCCCCCCCCCCCCCCCCCCCCCCCCCCCCCCCCCCCCCCCCCCCCCCCCCCCCCCCCCCCCCCCCCCCCCCCCCCCCCCCCCCCCCCCCCCGCCCCCGCCCCCCGGCCCGGCCCGGGCCCCCCCCCCCCCCCCCCCCCCCCCCCCCCCCCAGCTTCCCCTTCCCCGCCGGCCTCACCCCCGCCGACACCGCGCACCAGAAGACGGACTTCGTGGCGGGGCCCGAGCCCGCACCCCAGCCCTCTCCCGCCAGCGGGAGAGGGAGTGTCGGGCCGCTGATTCCGGCCGGGCTGCCGGCGGCCGTGCGCCTGCATGCCGAAGCCATCGCGCGTGCCGCGCAGCGGCTGGTGGTCTTGCGCGACGCCTGGCTCAACCCGCCGGAATGGACCGAACGGGTGCCCGAGGTCGCGCCGCTGTGCATGGACTCCTCGCCCTACCCGGACCGCATCGTCGCCCGCCCCGGCTTCGCGGGTGATCTCGCCAAGCGCACGCTCACCAACCTGTACAACCAGCGCCCGGCCTGGCTGGCCCAGGCTCACGCCACGCTCGACGCCGCCGTCGCCGCCGCCTACGGCTGGGCGGACTGGACGCCCGCGATGCCCGACGACGAGATCCTGCGCCGGCTGCTCGCGCTGAACCGCGAGCGCGCCGGGAAGTAGCACAAACGTGCTACATTGTTCGCAAATGATTCGGAGGCCCACCGAATGAGCACCACCACGATCCGACTGCCGGACGACCTGCGCGAGCGCATCGACAAGGTCGCGGCCGCGCGCGGCAGTTCCGCGCACGCCTTCATGGTCGAGGCGGTGGCACGCGCGGCCGAGCAGGAAGAGCAGCGCCTGGACTTCGAGGCCGAGGCCGAGCGGCGATTCAAGCGCATGTTGCGCACCGGTGAGTACCACTCGCTCGAGGCGGTGCGAACCTACGCCATGGCCCTGGCGCGCGGCGAGAAGCCGACCCCGCCTGTGCCGAGCAAGATGACGCCCGACGAATTGAAGCGCCTGCGTGCATCGGCACGTCGCCTGGGCGACGGGTGAGCGCGCTGCGCTACGAGGACGCGTTCCTGCGCGACCTCGATCGCATCGTCGCGCACCTCGAGGCCCACGAGGCCGAGGACATCGCAGGGCGCATCGCCGGCATCCTCGAGTCTCTGGAGTTGCTGCAGCGACATCCGCTCATCGGGCGGCCCACCGAGTCGCCCCGCCGCGAGTTGGTCATCGGGCAGGGCAGCCGCGGCTACGTGGCCCGCTACCGTTACGACCCGCTGGAAGACGAGGTCGTGATCCTCGGCGTACGTGCCCAGCGTGAAGCCGGCTTCGCCGGGTAGGCCGCCGCGCGGGCACCCGGATCAGCTGCTCACCGCCGCGTCGTCCAGCGCCGCCGCGCGCCGCTTGGCCGGGCGCTGCGCGTGCGCGGCGCAGTAAGCCAGGAACTCCGGCCGTTTGGGCAGGTTGCCGAAGGCGAGCGCGAAGTCGAGCTTGGCGCACAGGTACAGGTCGGCCGCGCTGAAGCGGTCGCCGGCGATGAAGGTGCGGCCGGCCAGTGCCGCCGCCAGCGTGTCCTCGGTCAGCTGCGCACTGCCGTAGCCGACGAAACCCTGCTTTTCGGGTGCCACCTGCAATCCCAGCGCCTGGTCGGTGACCGCGGCTTCCATCGGCCCGGCGGCAAAGAACAGCCAACGATAGTAGGCGCCGCGTTCCGCCAGCGGCGGCGCCAGGCCGGCTGCGGGGAAGGCGTCGGCCAGGTAGGCCAGGATGGCCGGCGTTTCGGTGACGACGGTGTCGCCGTGCACCAGCGTCGGCACCTTGCCCATCGGGTTCAAGGCCAGGTATTCGGGTGCCTTCATCGGCGGGCCGTAGGGCACGACGACGGTGTCGTAGGGCTCGCCGATCTCTTCGAGCATCCAGCGTGCGATGCGGCCGCGCGAGCGGGGATGGGTGTACAGGGTCAGCATGGTGCTCATCGGGGTGGCGGATTCAGCGGCGGGGCCGGCATTATGAAATCGCGCTCTCAGCGCAGCAATTCCATCCCCGGCCGCCTGGCCGCCTTCGCGTCGAAGGTCAGCACGCGAGCCTTGCGCGTGGCCGCCAGCGCGACGATGAGGCAGTCGTGCAGGTCGACGCCACCCTGGCGGTAGCGCTGCACGGCATCACGCACAGCGGCGGCTTCCTGCACCTCGAGCGTCGGTGACTGCAGGATGTCGTCGAGGATGTCGCTGATCGTCGCCGCATCGGCGCCGTAGCGGCTCTCCATCACCCACACCGTTTCCAGCACCACCACCAGGCTGACGAATCCCCGGTCGGCGCGGGTCAGCCGCTCTTCCAGCAGGCGGGTGGCGGCGGCGCTCTGTTTCGCGTCGTCCTGCGCCAGATAGCGCACGAGCACGTTGGTGTCCAGCGCGTGCATCAGGCGCTGCCGGAACGGCGGCGCCGCTGGGCAATGGTGTCGTTCATGTCGTCGATCGACACGGGTCGGGCAGGCACGGCCAGGCGACCCTTGAGCTTGCGGATGTCGCCGCCGGCGGCGAGCAGGCGCACGCTGTCGCCGTCGACCACGAAGCGCAGCACCGACCCCTGGGACAGACCGAGCTTGCGGCGCACGTCACTGGGTATCACGACCTGGCCCTTGCTGGAAACTGTGGCGGCGTGTTCGGCGGGCTTGGTCATCGGCGGCTCCTACGGGTAAGGCATTGTGCCTTACCGAGGGCGGGCGCACCTGGTGAAAACAACGACGGGCGACTCCCGTCGCCCGTCCGATCAGCCGCTTCGCGGTGCATTGCGTTGTCTACGGCCGGGGCTGAGGCCCCTTAACTTTGCTGCGCAAAGTTAGCCTTCGACGGAGAACGGACAAACCTCGCGCCTGGGGCGCGAGTCGGCCTTACAGGCCGGCAGCCGCGCGCAGCGCGGCTGCTTTGTCCGTTCTCTCCCACGTGAATTCCGGCTCCTCGCGCCCGAAGTGCCCGTAGGCCGCGGTCTTCTCGTAGATCGGCCGCAGCAGGTCCAGCATCTGGATGATGCCCTTGGGGCGCAGGTCGAAATGTTCCATCACCAGCTTGGCGATCTGCTCGTCGGGGATGACGCCGGTGCCTTCGGTGTACACGGTCACGTTCATCGGCCGTGCCACGCCGATGGCGTAGGCCACCTGCACCTGGCACTGCCGCGCCAGGCCGGCGGCGACCACGTTCTTGGCCACGTAGCGCGTGGCGTAGGCGGCCGAGCGGTCGACCTTGCTCGGGTCCTTGCCGCTGAAGGCGCCACCGCCGTGCGGGCAGGCGCCGCCGTAGGTGTCGACGATGATCTTGCGCCCGGTCAGGCCGCAGTCGCCCTGCGGGCCACCGACCACGAAGCGGCCCGTCGGGTTGATGAGGTACTTGGTATGGGCGGTGATCCATTCGCGCGGCAGCACCGGCTTGATGATGTCCTCGATGACCGCTTCCACGAATTCGGGCTTCATCTTCGTGCCCAGGCTCCACTCGGGCGCGTGCTGGCTGGAGAGCACCACGGTGTCGATGCTGTGCGGCTTGCCGTCCACGTAGCGCATGGTGACCTGGCTCTTGGCGTCGGGGCGCAGGAAGGGCATGCGGCCGTCCTTGCGCAGTTGCGCCTGGCGTTCCACCAGCCGGTGCGCGTAATAGATCGGTGCCGGCATCAGCTCGGGCGTCTCGTCGCAGGCATAGCCGAACATCAGGCCCTGGTCGCCGGCGCCGGTATTCAGGTGGTCGTCGCTGGCATGGTCCACGCCCTGCGCGATATCGTTGCTCTGCTTGTCGTAGGCCACGAGCACGGCGCAGCCCTTGTAGTCGATGCCGTAGTCGGTGTTGTCGTAGCCGATGCGCTTGAGCGTGTCGCGCGCGACCTGGATGTAGTCCACATGCGCATTGGTCGTGATCTCACCGGCCAGCACCACCAGGCCCGTGTTGCACAGCGTCTCGGCGGCCACGCGGCTGCGCGGGTCCTGCTCGAAGATGGCGTCGAGGATGGCGTCCGAGATCTGGTCGGACACCTTGTCGGGGTGCCCTTCGGACACGGATTCGGAAGTGAAGAGGAAGTCGTTCGCCAAGGTTTTCTCCGGTTGGGTTGCACTGAAGGCGTCGCCGTTCAGTGGCTTTCCGGGCCGCGGCGAACGCTTTAGCGGATTTGTCGAGTCGGCACCACAGCATGGCGGCCCACCCGGCGGGGCTCGGTATGCTCGGGGCCCCGCGTCGCCCCGCAAGTTGTTCCTTTAACTCGGCGACGCCCAAAGTATACGAAGGATGGACATTCCCCACCGCCTGCTCGGCTGGCTGGCCCGCCGTTCGCTGCGCCTTTTGCACGCCTTGGGCGGGGTGCTGGGTTGGGCGGGCTACCTGCTTTCGGCCAGCTACCGCCAACGCCTGAGAACGAATGCTGCACTCGCGGGCATCGGCCCGGCCGAACGCCGCGCCGCCGTGGCCGACGCGGGCCGGCTGGTGATGGAACTGCCGCGGCTGTGGCTGCGGCCGCGGCACCTGCCCATTGCCGACCCGGTGCACTGGGACGGTGCGGAGATCGTCGAAGACCTGCTGGCCCAGGGCCGCGGGCTGGTATTCCTGACCCCGCACCTGGGCAGCTTCGAGGTGGCGGCGCAGGCCTACGCCGAACGTTTCGGCGCGCGCCAGCCGGTGACCGTGCTCTACCGCCCGGCACGCCAGCCTTGGCTGCGCGAACTGGAGGAGACCGCGCGCGCGCGGCCGGCGCTGGCCACCGCGCCGGCCAGCCTGGCGGGCGTGCGGCAGATGATGCGCGCGCTGCGCCGCGGCGAAACCGTGGGCCTGCTGCCCGACCAGGTGCCACCCGTTGGCATGGGCGTGTGGGCGCCCTTCTTCGGCCGGCCGGCCTACACCATGACGCTGGCCGCGCGGCTGGTGCAGCAGACCGGTGCCGCTGTGGGCGTGATGTGGTGCGAACGCCTGCCGCGCGGCGGCGGCTACCTGGTGCACGCCATGGCGCTGCCGGAGCCGCTGCCCGAGCATGGAGGCGACGAAGCCGCCGCGGCGGCCATCAACCGCTGCATGGAGGCCGTGATCCGGCTCAAGCCCACGCAGTACCTCTGGGGTTACCACCGCTACAAGTCGCCGCGCGGCGCGGCAACCGGCGCGGGTGCGCCATGACGCTGGCCGCGCGCGCCTTGCTGGCCGGGGTGTGGCTGCTGCACTGGCTGCCGCTGCCGCTGCTGGCCATGCTGGGGCGTGGCCTGGGGCTGCTGCTGCACGCGCTGGGCCGCGGCCGGCGCGAGGTGGCCCGGCGCAACGTGGCGCTGTGCCTGCCCGGGCTTGCGGCCGCCGAGCAGCGCGCGCTGGTGCGCGAGCATTTCCAGTGGCTGGGCCGCAGCCTGCTCGAGCGCGGCCTGCTCTGGTACGCCAGCCCGGCGCGGCTGCGGCGCCTCATCCACGTGGAAGGCGAGGTGACGCTGGCCGAGCGCAGCGAGCGCCCGGTGATGTGGCTGGTGCCGCACTTCATGGCGCTGGACGTGGCCGGCGCGGCCACGCAGCTGTTCCAGAAGTGCCAGGTGGCCTCGATCTACCAGGCGCAGAGCAACGCCGTCATGGACGCCGCCATGCGCCGGGGCCGGTTGCGTTTCGGCCAGGGCCAGGTCTTCTCGCGCCATGAAAGTGCGTTGCCGCTGGTGCGCGCCGTCAAGCGCGGGCACGCCTTCTTCAACCTGCCCGACATGGACTTCGGCCTGCGTGACGCCGCCTTCGTGCCCTTCTTCGGTGTGCAGGCGGCCACGCTGCTGGCGCCTTCGCGCATGGCGCGTTCGCTGAAGATGGTGGTGCAGCCGGTGGTGGCCGAAACCCTGCCCGGCGGCCAGGGCTACCGTGTGCGCTTCCTGCCACCCTGGCACAGCTGGCCCAGCGACGACGCCGAAGCCGACGCCAGGCGCATGAACGAATGGATCGAGAGCGAGATCCGCGCCAACCCGGCGCAATACCTGTGGGTGCACAAGCGCTTCAAGACGCGGCCGCCGGGCGAGGCTTCGTTCTACGACTGAAAGCGCCCGCCGCCCCGGGCAGGACAAGCCGGGCGCGGCACTGGCCATAATTCGCGCGATGCGGCTGAAATTCACCAAGATGCAGGGCGCGGGCAACGACTTCGTCGTGCTCGACGCGCTGCGTTCGCCGCTGGAACTGACGCCGGCGCTGGCGCGCCGCCTGGCCGACCGCCGCTTCGGCATTGGCGCCGACCAGATCCTGCTGGTGGAGCCCAGCCGCACGCCGGGCATCGACTTCCGCTACCGCATCTACAACAGCAGCGGCGAAGAGGTGGAGCACTGCGGCAACGGCGCACGCTGTTTCGTGCGCTACCTGCACGAGCATGGCCTGAGCGACAAGACCACGGTGACGGTGGAGACCGTGAACAACGTGCTGGAGCTGCGCCTGGGTGCCGACGGCCGCGTCACGGTGGACATGAACCGCCCGGTGTTCGAGCACGCGCGCATTCCCTTCGACGCCACGGGTCTGGTGCCGAGGCGCGAAAGCGGCTTCGAATTGTGGCCGCTGGCCGATGCGGGCGCGGGCGTCGAAGTGGCCGTGCTGTCCATGGGCAACCCGCATGCCGTGATGCGCGTGGCCGACGTCGACACCGCGCCCGTGGCCCTGCTGGGGCCGCGCATCGAGACCCACGCGCGCTTTCCCCGCCATGTCAACGCCGGCTTCATGCAGGTGCTCGAACCCGACGCCGTGCGCCTGCGCGTGCACGAGCGCGGCGCCGGCGAGACGCTGGCCTGCGGCACCGGCGCCTGCGCTGCGGTGGTGGCCGGCATCCGGCTGGGCTGGCTGGCGCGGCGTGTGACCGTGCAGGCGCGCGGCGGCGAACTGCTCGTGGAGTGGCCGCGCGACGACGCCAGCGTCCTGATGACCGGCCCCGCCGAAACCGTCTTCGAAGGAGAGATTCAACTGTGAACACCACGCCCACCGCCACCCAGGGGGTGCAAGGCATCACCGAAGCCGATATCGCCAACTACCTGGCCAACACCCCCGGTTTCTTCGAGCGCCATGCTGAATTGCTCTCGGCCGTGCAGCTGAGCAGCCCGCACGGCCAGCGCGCCGTGTCGCTGCAGGAGCGGCAGATGGAAATGTTGCGCGAGCGCATCAAGGGGCTGGAACACAAGATCATGGAGATGATCCGCCACAGCCAGGAGAACGTGGCCATCGCCGACCGGCTGCACCGCTTCACGCGCAGCATCCTGCTCACCGCCGACCCGGCGGCGCTGCCGGCGCGCATGGTGGAATCGCTGCAGCATGAATTCCTGATTCCGCAGGCCACCATCCGGCTCTGGGGCGTGAATGCCGCCTATGCCGACGAGCCCTTCGCCTTGCCGGCCAGCGACGACGTGAAGAGCTTCGCCGCCAGCCTGAGCGTGCCCTACTGCGGCGTGAATGCCGGCTTCGAGGCCACGGCCTGGCTCGAGGACCCGGCCAGCGTGATGTCGCTGGCGATGATCCCGCTGCGCCAGGGTGACGCCACCCTCGGGCTTCTGGTGCTGGGCTCGCCCGACCCCACGCGCTACGGCGCCGAGATGGGCACCGAATTCCTCATGCGCATCGGCGACACCGCCGCCGCAGCGCTGTCACGGTTGCGGCCGGCAGCCTGATGCCCACAGGCGCGCTTCGACCCCCTCTCCCGCAAGCGGGAAAGGGAGTCAAGCCCGAGCTGCAGTCTGACGTTCAAGCCTTCCTGCAGCACCTGAAGGTGGAACGCCGGTTGGCCGCGCGCACGCTGGCCATGTACTCCGAGGCGCTGGGGCGCTTGCAGGCTTCAGCCATGGCCGCCGGCATCGAGCTGGCCGCGGCGCAGCCGCACCACATCCGCAGCTGGGTGGCGCAGCTGCGCACCCGCGGGCTGGCGCCGCGCAGCATCGCCATCGCGCTGGCGGCCTGGCGCGGGCTGTATCGCTGGTGGGGGCGCAACGGCGTCGTCGCGGTCAACCCGGTGGAGGGCCTGCGTGCGCCCAAGGGCCCGAAGCCGCTGCCCAAGGCGCTGTCGGTGGAACAGGCGATGGCGCTGGCCGAGCACGAGTCCGAGCACAGCACGCCGGCGCTGGCGGCGCGCGACCACGCCATCGTGGAACTGCTCTACGGCTGCGGGCTGCGCGTGGGTGAACTGATCGGGCTGGACCTGACCGCCGGGCCGTCGGCCGCGGGCTGGGTGGACCTGCCCGACGCCACCGCCCATGTGCTGGGCAAGGGGGCCAAGCGCCGCAGCGTGCCGGTGGGCGGCGCGGCCTTGCGTGCGCTGCAAGACTGGCTCGCACAACGCCCCACGCTGGCCAAGGCGGACGAAACGGCCTTGTTCGTCAGCCGGCGCGGCACGCGGCTGACGCCCAACCAGTTGCGCAACCGCCTGCGCGGCCAGGCGCTGCAGGCCGGCGTGCCCACCCACGTGCACCCGCACATGCTGCGCCACAGCTTTGCCAGCCACCTGCTGCAAAGCAGCGGCGACCTGCGCGCGGTGCAGGAACTGCTGGGCCACGCCAGCATCGGCACGACGCAGGTCTATACCAAGCTGGACTACCAGCATCTGGCCAAGGTCTACGACGCGGCGCACCCACGGGCGAAACGCAAACCCTGAATCACGAGGCCCCCATGACGACACCGAACCTGGATACGGTCGAGATCAAGGCCTTCGTGCCGGCGAAGGACTTCGAACTCTCCAAGCGCTTCTACCAGGCGCTGGGTTTCCGCATGCCTTGGTGCGACGACGACCTGGCCTACCTGCACTGCGGCGACTGCAGCTTTCTGCTGCAGAACTTCCACGTGCCCGAGCACACGGCGAATTTCCAGATGCACCTGCTGGTGCAGGACGTGGACGCGTGGCACGCGCACGTCACCATCGAGCGCCTGGCCGAACGCTTCGGCGTGCGCATCGGTCCACCCGAAAACCAGCCCTGGGCCATGCGCGACTTCGTGCTCTTCGACCCCAGCGGCGTGCTCTGGCGCATCGCGCAGAACATCCCGCGCCCTGGCGAGGCTGGCACCGTGCCCGGCGCCACCGGCACCGGTGCATGAAGGCCGTCCGCCTGTGTCCGGGCATTGAGCGTTCGCTGCAGCGCCGATGCGCGGCAAGGCTCAGGCCACCAGCGTCGCGAGCCAGCGGCCGGCCTCACGGAACGGCTCGGACGAGCGCTCGACGCGGCAGCGCACGTAGGCGCCTTCGATCGCCGTCATCACGAGCCCGGCGAAGGCCCGCGTGCGCTCGGCGCTGCCAAGGTCGACCTGCGCCGCGATCTCCTGCATCCAGGCCTGCAGCGCGTCGGCCAGCACGCCGCGCAGCGACTCGATGTCCTCGCCCAGGTCCAGGCTCACCGCGCCCACCGCGCAGCTGCGCCGGTAGTCGGCCGCCTCGACGCGCCGTGCGAAGGCCTCGAACAGGGCCTGGATCTTGTCGGCCGGCGCGCTGCGGCTGGCCAGTGCCTCGCCAATGAAGACGCGCACGCGGCCCGCGTAGAGCACCAGGGCTTCGCTGGCGAGCTGCAGCTTGCCGCCCGGAAAGTGGTGGTAGACCGAGCCCTTGGGTGCGCCGCTTTCGCGCACGATGTCGTTGATGCCGGCGCCAGCCAGGCCCCAACCGCGCAGCAGGTCGATCGTCGTCTCGAGCATGCGGTCGCGACTGCCGGGAACGTGGGGAGCGGTGGGCATGTTGACGAAATCACTAGACCAGTCTATATATTCTGCCTCAACTCCCGGAGGCCGCCATGAACCCTGCCGCCCTCGAGCCCGTTCCCCTGTCGCCCGACCTCGCGCCGCCGGCGGCAGCCGCGCCGGCCGGCGATGGGCGCCGTGCTGCGGACCCGGCCGACGCGCCTCCCGCCGGCATCGGCGCCGTCGAATGGCGCCAGCGCGTCGACCTGGCTGCCTGCTACCGACTGGTGGCGCTGTACGGCTGGGACGATCTGATCTTCACCCACATCTCGGCGCGCGTGCCCGGTCCGGAACACCACTTCCTGATCAACCCCTACGGCTGGATGTTCAGCGAGATCACCGCGTCCAGCCTCGTCAAGGTGGCCCTCGACGGCAGCCAGGTCGACGCCGGCCCGCACGAGATCAACCCGGCCGGCTTCATGATCCACAGCGCGATCCACGCCGCACGCGAGGATGCCGTGTGCGTGCTGCACGTGCACAGCGTCAATGGTGTGGCGGTGTCGGCGCAGGAGGAAGGGCTGCTGCCGCTGTCGCAGCACTCGATGTTCGTGCTGGCCTCGCTGGGCACGCACGACTACGAGGGCGTCGCGCTCGAATCGGACGAGAAGCCGCGCCTGGTGCACGACCTCGGCGCGAACCGCTTCCTCATGTTGCGTAACCACGGCCTGCTGACGGTCGGGCGCTCGGTGGCCGAGGCCTTCGTCGCCATGTATTTCTTCGAGACCGCCTGCATGATGCAGGTGCGGGCCCAGGCCGGGGGTGGGCGCCTGCGCCGCATCGGCGAGCCGATCCTGCGCGGCGCGCAGGCGCAGTGGGAGCGGGTGACGCAAGGCGCGGGCGGTGGCCTGGCCTGGCCGGCGCTGCTGCGGCGCCTGGACGCCATCGACCCCGGCTACCGACGCTGATCCTGCTGCGGCAGGGGCGCTGCCCGGGCGCGCCAGAATGCGCGCCATGAAATCGATCCGCCTGCTGCCCGGCAAGGAACGCTCGCTGCAGCGCCGCCACCCATGGGTGTTCGAGGGCAGCATCGCGCGCGGCAAGGCCGACCCCGGCGAAACCGTGCGCGTGGAGTCCGCCGATGGCAGCTTCCTGGCCTGGGGCGCCTATAGCCCGAACAGCCGCATCCGCGTGCGCGCCTGGAGCTTCATCGAGGCCGAACGCATCGACCGCGCCTTCTTCGAGCGCCGCGTGCAGCGCGCTGTGGCGTTGCGCGCGCGGCTGCCGATCGCCAGCACCGGTGTGCGCCTGGTGCATGGCGAAGCCGACGGCCTGCCGGGCCTGGTGGTGGACCGCTACGGCGACACGCTCAGCGCGCAGTTCGGCGCCACCGGCGTCGAACGCTGGAAGGAGACCTTGTCCGACCTGCTGCTGCAGGCCAGCGGCGCGGCGCGGCTGTACGAGCGGTCCGATGCCAGCGTGCGCGGCCTGGAGGGGCTGGAGCCGTGCACCGGCTGGCTGCGCAAGCCCGAGGCCGACCCGGGCAACACCGACATCACCATCACCGAACACGGCTGGCGGCTGACGCTGGACGTGGCGCAGGGCCACAAGACCGGCTACTACCTGGACCAGCGCGACAACCGCGGACACTTCGCGCGCTGGGTGCGGCAGCTGGGCTGCCGCCGGGTGCTGAACGCCTATTGCTACACCGGCGGCTTCACGGTGGCGGCGCTGGCTGGCGGCGCCGAACACGTGACCAGCGTGGATTCGTCAGCGCCGGCGTTGCAGCGCGTGCAAGCCCACGTGACGCTGAATGGCTTCGACCCCGCGGCCAGCGACTGCGTGGACGCCGACGTCAACACCTTCCTGCGCCAGAGCCTGGAGGCCGGCCGCCGCTTCGACGCCATCGTGCTGGACCCGCCCAAATTCGCGCCCACCGCCGCGCACGCCGAACGCGCCGCGCGCGCCTACAAGGACATCAACCGCCTGGCCTTGATGCTGCTGGCGCCGGGCGGGCTGCTGTTCAGCTTCAGTTGCAGCGGCGGCATCGGCGCCGAACTCTTCCACAAGATCGTGGCCGGCGCGGCCATCGACGCTGGGGTGGACGGCGCCATCGTGCAGCGCCTGGAGGGGGCGCCCGACCACCCCACGACGATGCTCTTTCCCGAAGGCGAATACCTCAAGGGCCTGGCGATCCTGAAGTCGGCCTGAGCGCCGACAGGTCCAGCCGCGGGTCGAACTTGGCGCGCTTGACGCTGAAGAAGGCCTTCACGTTGCGCACGTTGGCGTCCTGCGTGAACAGGCGCTGCACCAGCGCGTGGTAGGCCGCCATGCCGGCGCCGTGCACCACGAGCACGAAGTCCGGCCCCGGCGAGACGCGCCAGCACTGCTGCACCGCGGTCTCGGCCACGGCGCGCTGCTCGAAGGCCTGCAGGTGCTCGGCGCCCTGGCGGTCCAGCGTCACTTCCACCAAGGCGGTGAGGCCTTCGCCCACGCAGTGGGGGTCAAGCAAGGCCACGCGGCGTTCGATAACCCCGTTGTCCACCAGCCGGCGCACGCGACGCAGCGCCGTGGCCGGCGAGACGTGGGCGCGTACCGCCAGCTCCAGGTTGGACAGCGAGGCATCTTCCTGCAGGATTTCCAGCAGTCTCAGGTCTGTGGCGTCCAAGGACATGGCGAAATAATAAGTCGTACCGATGATTCCATGTGAAATGAATGGCCGTGTGCTTCCATCGTTGGTCAATTCGTGCGGAGTATGCCCGCATGAAGACGGAACATTTCAGGCTCCCTGGCCTAGGATTCACTTTCTCCCTCGTTCAAGGAACTTCCCATGTGTGGCATCGTCGGCGCCGTCAGCCAGCGCAATATCGTTCCCATCCTCGTCGAAGGCCTGAAGCGGCTGGAATACCGCGGCTACGACAGCTGCGGCGTGGCCGTGCACCAGGGCGGTGAGTTGCGCCGCGCGCGCAGCACCAGCCGCGTGGCCGAACTGGAAGCCAACGTGCAGGCCGACGGCATCGCCTCCGGCACCGGCATCGCGCACACCCGCTGGGCCACGCACGGCGCGCCGGCGGTGCACAACGCGCACCCGCACTTCTCGGCCGGGCCCGGCGTGGACGCCATGAATACCGGCTTTGGCGCGCTCGACGGCGCCAGCGCCGCAGCGCCCACGGCGCGTATCGGCCTGGTGCACAACGGCATCATCGAGAACCACGACGAAATGCGCGCCGAACTGCAGCGCCGCGGCTACGTCTTCGCCAGCCAGACCGACACCGAGGTCATCGCCCACCTGGTGCACAGCCTGTACGACGGCGACCTGCTCGAGGCCGTGCAGCGCGCGCTGCCACGGCTGCGCGGCGCCTACGCCATCGCCGTTTTCTGCCGCGACGAGCCGCACCGCGTGGTGGGCGCACGCCAGGGCTCGCCGCTGGTGCTGGGCGTGGGCGCCACCGGCAGCGGCGAGCACTTCCTGGCCAGCGACGCCATGGCGCTGGCCGGCGTCACCGACCAGATCGTCTACCTGGAGGAAGGCGATGTCGTCGACCTGCAACTGGGCAAGGCCTGGATCACCGCCGCCGAGGCGCCGGGACCGAACGCCCGCTACCGACCCGTGCAGCGCGCGGTGCGAACGGTGCACGCGCACAGCGGTGCGGCCGAACTGGGCCCGTACCGCCACTACATGCAAAAGGAGATCTTCGAGCAGCCGCGGGCGCTGGCCGATACGCTGGAAGGCGTGGAAGGCATCAGCGCCGACCTCTTCGGCGATCGCGCCCACAGGATCTTCCAGCAGGTCGACCGCGTGCTGATCCTGGCCTGCGGCACCAGCTTCTACAGCGGCAGCGTGGCGCGCTACTGGCTCGAAAGCCTGGCCGGCATTCCCACCACGGTGGAGGTGGCCAGCGAATACCGCTACCGCGACAGCGTGCCCGACCCGCGCACGCTGGTCGTCACCATCAGCCAGAGCGGCGAGACGGCCGACACGCTGGCGGCGCTGAAACATGCGCGCAGCCTGGGCATGCCGCACACACTGACCATCTGCAACGTGGCCACCAGCGCCATGGTGCGCGAGTGCGAGCTGGCCTACATCACCCGCGCCGGGGTGGAGATCGGTGTCGCCAGCACCAAGGCCTTCACCACGCAGCTGGCCGGCCTGTACCTGCTGACGCTGGCGTTGGCGCAGGTGCGCGGGCGCTTGAGCGACGTGCAGGAGGCGGCCGAGCTGAAGGCGCTGCGGCACCTGCCGGTGGCGTTGCAGGCGGTGCTGGCGCTGGAGCCGCAGATCATCGCCTGGAGCGAGGATTTCGCGCGCAAGGAGCATGCGCTCTTCCTGGGCCGCGGGCTGCACTACCCGATTGCGCTGGAAGGTGCGCTGAAGCTCAAGGAGATCAGCTATATCCACGCCGAGGCCTACCCCGCCGGCGAGCTGAAGCACGGCCCGCTGGCGCTGGTGACGGCCGAGATGCCGGTGGTGACGGTGGCGCCCAACGACGCGCTGCTGGAAAAGCTGAAGAGCAACCTGCAGGAAGTGCGCGCCCGTGGCGGCGAGCTCTACGTATTTGCCGATGCCGAAACGCAGATCGAAAACGAGAGCGGCGTGCACGTCATCCGCATGCCCGAACACTATGGGCGCTTGAGCCCCATCCTGCACGTGGTGCCGCTGCAGCTGCTGGCCTATCACACCGCCTGCGCGCGCGGCACGGATGTGGACAAGCCCAGAAACCTGGCCAAGAGCGTGACGGTGGAATAGACCGGCAGGCTCATGGCGGCGCTTGTGTTCCGACCAAAAAATGGTCGTACTGCTGACGTTGACGGTGATCGAGCCCGACCGCGTGTTCAGGTTGGTGGTGGGCGCCGTCGTGATGGAGCCTGTTCATCGCCATCGACCACCGGCCGGGGCGCTATGCGGTGCTGTGGGTGCTCGGCAGCAGCGCTTTACGGCTGCAGCAGGCGCTCCAGCAAGTCGATGGTGGGGTAGCCGTCCGCCGGCAGGCCCAGGCTGCGCTGGTAGCGGCGAATGCCTTCACGTGTGGCGGGGCCCATCACGCCGTCAGGCGTGCCGCTGGGAAAACCGCGTTCGTTCAGCGCCGCCTGCAGCGCCAGCAGCTGGGTGCGCGAGAGCGCCGGAAGCTCGCGCGGCCAGGACGCGTGCACGCCGGAGCCGCCGGCCACGCCCTGCGCCAGCAGGCCGACAGCCAGCGCGTAGCTCGTGGAGTTGTTGTAGCGAAGGATGGCGCGGAAGTTGGGCCCGACCAGGAAGGCCGGGCCGCGCGCTCCGGCCGGTAGCAGCACCGCGGCGTCGGTGAAGTCGGGCAGCGCCGCGTCCGCCACCGGCTGCACGCCCTCGGCCGCCCAGGCGGCACTGGACTGGCGCACGCCGGCGTCGGCGCGGCCGTGGTCGAAGTCCGGCGGCAGCCGGATTTCGGCGCCCCAAGGTTGGCCCGGCAGCCAGCCAGCGCGCGCCAGGAAGTTGGCAGTCGACGCCATTACGTCGGGCATGCTGCCCCAGATGTCGCGCCGGCCGTCGCCGTCGGCGTCTACCGCGTAGGCCAGGAAGGTCGACGGCAGGAACTGCGTCTGGCCCATGGCGCCGGCCCACGAGCCGACCATGCGCGCGCGGTCGATGTCACCGCTTTGCAGGATCTTCAGCGCAGCCAGCAACTGCCCGCGCGCCCAGGCCTCGCGCCGACCCTCGAAGCCCAACGTGGCGAGTGCGTCGATCACGGGGATGTCGCCGTAGTTGGCGCCGTAGCTGCTTTCCATGCCCCAGATGGCCACCAGCACCGGGGCGGGCACGCCGTGGCGCGCGGCTGCGGCCTCGACTTCGGCGCTGAACTCCGCCAGCTTCTCGCGGCCGCGCGCCACGCGCTGCTCCGACACAGCACGGTCGAGGTAGTCCCACACCGTCTGCGTGAACTCGGCTTGGCGACGGTCCAGAGCGACGACACGCGGGACGAAGCGCGCGTCGTCGAACGCGCGGCGCAGCGTCTCTTCGGCAATGCCCGCCTCGCGCGCCGTGGCCGCGAAGGCCTTGACCCAGCGCGCGAAGGCTTGTTCAGTCCTTTCAAGCGAAGAGCCCTCCTCAACCTCAACGGCGGCGGTCGCGGCAGCGGGCGCTGCCGGTGCCGCGGGCGGTACGGAAGCGCAGCCCGCCATCACGGCCAGCGCCATCGCAGCGCAGGCGAAGGAAAGGCCACGCGCCGACGAAGTCGAGGTTGGGTGCATCCTCATGATTGTCACCAGGGTACAGGGGGCGGCTCGGGCCAGCCCTGCCACGGCTAGAAAGGAGCGCGTTCCATGTCAATCCAGCGGACGATCGGGCCGGCTTTCCGCAGCTGCGGCACGGGTCAGGCCTTGATGGTGCCGCCCGCAGTGGCGCGCGGCTTCGCGGTGCCGCTGCGGCGCGGGTGAAGGCATGGTGGCCGGGCCAGCTCGGAAGGCCGCCCCGCGGCCCCGGCACCGTCATCACCACCATGTCTACGTCGTCAAGCTGGACGACCGCGTGTGGAACGAGCCCCGCTTCCGAAAGGCCAATCCCGACCACCAACTGGGCAGGCCCTTCGTCTACGTGGGCATGACGGGGCTCGACCCCGACCTGCGGTTCGACAAGCACAAGGCGGGCATCCAGGCGAACCGGTTCGTCTTCGAATACGGCCTGTGCCTGCTGCCGGCGCTCTACGAGGTCTACAACCCGATGCCCTACCAGGCCGCCCGCGAGATGGAGGTGGAGTTGGCCATCTGCCTGCGAGAGGCCGGCTATGGCGTCTGGCAGGCCTGATCCAGCAGCGGCGGGTCAGGCTGACGGCCCGCCGGGCCTGCACCCGCGCTGCGGCGTGACCCCGCCAGCATCGTCAGGGAGGGAATCCCGGCTGAACGACTGCATACGAAGGCCGCGAACTGACGCTGCCGACCCGCAGGAGTCATCCTGCCACCCGCCCTGAAGCAGCCGGCCGATCGTGCGCGCCGAGTGCGCGGTGCAAGGCGAGGCCCGCGATGCGCGGGTAAACGCCAAGCCGGGACTGTCAGGTTTCTTTACAGCGCATTCCGTGCCGCGTGGAATGGAAATGCCAAGTCATTGTCTTCATGGAAGATGCTTTCGCCTTCGGGGGGGGGGCTCGAAAATTGCATGTCGCTTTGAGGCATCTCAAACCGATCGAACGAGCAGCACATGAAGACTTTGAAAACCTGGGTGGCCGGGGCGGCCATCGTGGCCCTGACGGGCGCGGCGCAAGCGGCGCTGATCGACCGCGGCGGCGGCATGATCTACGACACCACGCGCAACATCACGTGGCTGGCCGACATGAACTACGCCAAAACCCAGTTCGAAAACACCAGCGGTGCCCAGGGCGATGCCGATGGCCGGATGACTTGGGCTGCGGCTACCGCCTGGGCCAACACCCTGGTCTATGGCGGGTACAGCGACTGGCGGCTCCCGACCGTTGCACAACCTGACACTTCGTGCAGTTCCACAATTAACGGCGGCACACCGAACGCGCAGTACATCGGCTACAACTGCACTGGTAGTGAGATGGGTCACCTCTTCTATGCAGACTTGGGAGGGAAGGCTGAAGAGTCAGTGCTTGAGCAGACGGGCGACACAGATCTGGAGAAATCCAACCTTGCGTTGTTCAACAACGTGCAGGCCAGCGATTACTGGACGGGTTTGGAGTACCCACCGATTCCGGGCACAAGAGCATGGAAATTCCAAACCCAGTGGGGCTGGCAGACCTTTACCAACAAGAGTTTTGAGCTTTATGCACTAGCTGTGCGCCCAGGCGATGTGCCAGAGCCACAGACGTTGGCGCTGGCGCTGCTGGCCTTGGGCGCGACGGTGGTGGCACGCAGAAGGCGGTCACGTTGAAGCTTGACGCTTCGAGCCCTTTGACCCTTTTGGGGGTTTGGCGGCAGTAGCACCCAACGGCGAACTTCTTGCATCGGCCATGGCCCGCCACGAACACCTGCCGATCTACAAGGCGGCGCTGGACATAACGGTGCACTTCGAGGGTCTGGTGGCGGGCTGATTGGCGAGGCGCCCGGGGCGCGACTGGCAGCGCTTGGACGCCGGCACCCCTACCACGAACGACTGGTCTGACCGGCTGCGGAAGTCCGCTCCTGGCCGGGACCGGGTTTCCCGGCGGTCACCCCAAGCAGACTTTGGCCGGCTGGGCCGTCGCGCTGAAAGTCATCTTCCTGGCGCCGCGTCGTATTCACACTGGCGGCCAACTCCGGACATCCGATCGGCCAGAGATGGGCCCCACGAACGATCGGTTTGAAAGTACGGCTGACATGGGCCGACGGCCGCTCGCAGGCGCTCATCCTCCAACGTGGTCACTCAAGGGCCTCGCAGTAGTTGCCTCGGGCGATGATTCTTGCCGTCGCAAGGGCACGCACCGCTGGACTCGACAGGATCAGCTCGGGCTTCTCGATCCGCTGCGACCAGCGCGTGCTCATCCTTGCTGCGTCGCGCTCACCGCGGGCCTCCAGCGGCCTTTCGCGGTCGGGCAAGGATGCATCGTCAGGCCTCGTCAGGCTCTTCGTTCGCGCTGCCTGAGCAAGTCCAGACGTGCGAGCAACTCCTCCGGATAGTCGACTTCGACCCGGGCCGCGCCGGCGTAGACGACCCCCTCGTTGCCGTCGAGGGTGATCAGTTCACCCTCGTGCAAGGTGGTGTCACCGAGCTGGATCGTGCGCGAGGCTTCGTCGATCTGCAGTTCGCTGCAACCGACGAGGCAGACCTTGCACAGCTGCCGCGCCACCACCGCCGCGTGCGATGTCCGGGCACCGCGTTGCGTCAGCAGCCCGGTGGCCGATTCGAGCGCCGTGATGTCGCCGGTGTCGGCATCGCGGCGCACCACAACCACCGCAACCCCGGCTTCGCGGCGGGCGACCGCGCACCTCTCGTCGAGGGCGATCTCGCCGACGGCCACGCCGCTGCTCGCGGTGGCGGCACGGCCCAGCGGGGTCGGCGCCGCGCCGCCTGTCGCAACGACGCAGGAATGCGCGAGCGACTCGCGATCGATCCCGGCCGTGCGCTCCAGCGCGAGCCGGTTTCCGATCAAGCCCTCGTCGAGCATGTCCAGCGCAATGCGGACCGCCGCCTGCGGCGTGCGCTTGCCGGACCGGGTCTGCAGCATGAAGAGCCGGCCGTCCTGCACGGTGAACTCGAAGTCCTGCATGTCCCCGAAAGCGTGCTCGAGCTGCTGTGCAGCCTCGGCGAGTTCGTGCCAGACCTCCGGCAGCACCGCCGCCAACTCGTCGTGGCCGCCGGCATTGCCGAAGACCATGCATTGCACCGTCACGGCGGTCTCGATGTCGTCGGCGATGTGGTTCAGACGCCGGTACTCGCGCGCCCTGGGCGATTGCCAGGAGGCGAAGACGGCCTCGATGGCGCCGCCGAGCTGCCGGGCGGGATCCTGCGGAAACGGTCGCCCCGCGCCCTGTGAACCGGGGCGCCGGACCGCACCGACGGCAGCAAGGGGCGGCGTGCATCGCCCAGGGCCTGTGCGGTCGAACGCTCGAGCAGCCGCAGGCCCGCCCGCCACAAGTCGGCACCCGCGCGGCCGGCGGGATCGGCACAGTAGCGGGTGCCGATCACGAATGCCACAGGCACGGGCAGCGACAGCCGGGCCATGCGCAGCAGGTTCCACGCCTTGAAGCCCATGCTGCGCTTCGAGGCTTCGCCCTGCATGGCCACATCGCCGCCGCAGCCGATCAGATAGACCTCGGGAGGCAACGCAGTCACTGCTGCCGAGGGTGGCGTGGCCCGCCAGGACTGCACGGCGGGCGTGGCTGCGGCGGAGCTGCCGCTCGGCCTGCAGCACTCGCCATGTGGCGCGCAGGAAGGCGTCGTTGTCGACCGCCTCGCGGTTGCCGCCGAGCGTCCGGGCAGTCGCCAGCGCCGTCATTCGCGCGACGACGATGGCGACGGGAAAGCGTCGCGTGAGAAGCAGGTTCGCTTTCGGGTCGACGGCGATCGCGTGGTGGACCCCAAGGTCGTCGATGGGTTGAGGCATGCCCTGACGACGCGACATGCCGTGCTGGCGGCAGCCGCCGGGGTGCGGGACGTCAAGGCCAGCGGTGGACTCAATGTCGAAGGGCTGGAGCTCAGCGCCGACCAGCAGCGACTGTGGATCGGGTTCCGCAGCCCCTTGCACGATGGTCGCGCGCTCATCGCCTGTGTCGAGAATCCTGCCGCGGTCTTCCAATCGGACGAGGCACCGCGGATGGCGTGTGCGCGGCGTACGTCGGCGGCGCCGAGCGCATCATGGTCGTCAGCGACGGCGGAAACAGGAAATCCGGACGGCCTGCCAGCGATCTTCTGCCGGACCCGGTCCAACTGCAGACCGCAACTCGACCGGTCCGCAGCAGGGGTGCTCGCGGTCCCCGGCGGAGGGCTCCCGCAACCGTGAGCCCGCGAGTTGCGTTCGATGGCTGACGATCGGCCAGTGCCGCCGCGGCCGGGTCAGTTCAGCGCCGGGCCCGATCCGTCGGCGCCAGCGCCGGCCGCAGCACGGCGGTCGATCTCCATCTCGGCCTGCAGCCAGTCCTCGATTTCGTGGCCCTCGATGAAGCCACGGCGCTCGTAGAAGCTGTAGGCGGCCAGCCGGATCAGTGCTTCTCGTGTTTGCGGGTCGTCCTGCCAGGCGCTGGCCTCGGTGACCGGCACGTCCGGCGCGCCTTCGGCGCCAGCGTTCGTGGTAGCGCCGAGAGTGGGCTGGGGGCTGCGCTTGGTGGTCGCGGCAGAGGTCGTTGTCATCGCGAGTCTCCTGCAAGGTTGGCGTGCGGAGGGCCGGCTGCGTCACCCCGCCGGGTCGGCATGGCCACCCCTCCTGTGATGCACGGTAGCGCGCGACGATGAACCATTGATGTCACAGCCACCGCAGTGCTGGCGCGGCAGGCTCGCTCTGCCTGCCGAGGGTTTCGGCCAGGCCTTGGCACGGACGAGGTCAACGCCAGCGACACTGATGCAGGGCGGGTTGGCGATCGGCGAGGTGTGGGGGACGCTCTCTGGCAAGCTTCCACCCGCAACCCCAGCGCCGTCTTCGGACCGTCACAGAACGGTCACGCGAACGGCGTATACCCCAGTTGCGTCCTGCACCAGGCATAGCGACGCGATCGCGAGTCGGCTTGCAGACGCCGCCCCGTCGCTGCGTCACATTTCGTGGTCCTTGTTGCCCAGGCCCCGGCAGCATGGCCTGGACGGCCCGATCACCCGACCAACGCACCATCGAGAAGCCAACATGTTGTCCATTGCCGAATCCCTGCTGGTCCACACGCCGCTGGGCGGAACGTCTGAATTGCCGCGCGCAGGCACGGCACTGGAGAACCCCTTCGTCTACGACGCGGCGGCGCGCGAGATCAAGGAGCACGCGCGCCGCGGGCGTGTCGAGATCGTCGACGAGGTCCACGTGCCCGTGGGCGCTGAGCAGATCGTGTCGCGGTTGGCGTTCAGGCGCCTGCGCTGACGGTCGTCGCGCGGACCGCACGGCTCTTGCGATCAGTGAAGATCGTGCGGGCTGCCGCACCTGGCAAGGCCGGGCCATGATCGTGGTTGCCCCCCCCGCGACGTCACGGGCCAGCCACATTGATCGCCTATGCTTCAGCCGTTGGCTCGCGTGTGCTCACACGCACGGCATCGAACCCCGACCCAGGCAGTCATTGCCCGGCCGAATTGCGGAGCGCGTCATGAACAGAACTGCCACATTCCTTGCCACACTGGCGCTTTCGGCCGCTGCCGGCCAAGCATGGGCCCAGTCCGATTCGGTCACCATCTTCGGCGTCCTGGACCTCGCGGCCCGTGCGGTGGACAACGACGACACCATGTACCGGCTGGAAAGCGGCGGACTGTCGGCCAGCCGGCTCGGTTTTCGCGGCGTCGAGGACCTGGGCGGCGGCCTGAAGGCCGGCTTCTGGCTCGAAGGTGAACTGCTGCCCGACACGGGTACGCAGCCTCTGGCCAGCGTCAATGGCGGGAGCAACAACGCGGCAGGCATTTTCCAGCGCCGCTCCACCGTCAGCCTGATGGGAGGATTCGGCGAGTTTCGGCTCGGCCGCGACAAGGTGCCGACCAACCTGACCTGGGACGAATTCGATCCCTTCCGCGATACCGGTGTCGGCCGCTCCAGCCGCCTGTCGGCCGCCAGGGGCATCGGCAGCTACGCCTTCTCGCGCGCCAACAACGCCGTGGGCTATTTCACGCCGGCCATGGGCGGCTTCTTCGGCCAGGCCATGGTGGCGGCCGGCGAGAACACCAGCGGCAACAAATATGCCGGTCTGCGCGGCGGCTACCGTGCCGGCCCGCTGGTGGCGGCCTTCACCTACGCCAGTGCAGATTCCACATCGGGCGACGACGCAGCCATCTGGAGCCTGGGCGGGACCTACGATTTCAAGTCGTTCAAGCTCTGGGGTTTCTACAACGCGGTGGACGATGTCAATGCCGGGCAGTCGAACTGGCTGCTGGGCGCCACGCTTCCGGTAGGCGGCTTCGAACTGCGCGCCTCGTACCAGGCGATGAGCGGCGACGAAGGCATCAGCGACCAGGAGGCCGACATGTTCGCCATCGGCGCCGTCTACAACCTGTCCAAGCGGACCGCTCTGTACGCCACCTACTCGGCGATCTCGAATACCAACACGTCGTTCACCGTGGCAACGGGCGGTCCGCTGACCAAGGGCAACGACTCCAGCGGCTACGAGTTCGGCATCCGTCACTCGTTCTGGAATCGGCTGGGCCCGGCTGCCAAGCGCTGGGCAATCCTCAAACGCGCTGGCCGTCGATCACGGCGCGCATTGCGGCCGACATTTCGACCAGCACCCGGTTCTGGCTTGCGGGCCGCTGGCCCCTGTCCTTGGCGTGGTCGTCCCAGATGCGCAAACGCAGCGCGTCTTGGGCATGCGGCAGCGCCAGGAAAGCCTCGCACTCTGCGGGCGACATGGGCCCGCCCTGCAGCGCCAGGCTGCGCACCGAGTCGGCCGACAAGGCTTGCGCATATCGTGGCTGCGCGGCGACGAGGTACCGCTTGGCCCGCACGTGCAGCGCCACCGGTTCGGCGACCGCCGCGCCGAAGAGGCCGCTCAAGGCCTGGGCCGCCAGGGTCTCGTGCGCATCGTCGATGCCGCGCTGGGCGGGTGAACCCTGCAGTCCCGTCATCAGGTGGCCGAGGTCGTGCAACCACGCGGCGAGTTCCAGTTCCGGCGTGGCCCGGGCCTGCCGCGCAAGGCGCCCG
Organism: Candidatus Rubrivivax defluviihabitans; assembly: GCA_016709385.1. Taxonomy (GTDB): domain Bacteria; phylum Pseudomonadota; class Gammaproteobacteria; order Burkholderiales; family Burkholderiaceae_C; genus Rubrivivax; species Rubrivivax defluviihabitans. Next base: position 99,020 of record JADJMW010000022.1, on the reverse strand, counting down.
CATTGCCAGGCGTGCTGAAGCTGGGTGATGCCTTCGCCCTCGTAGCAGAGGTCGCCGTGCTCGGCGAACAGGGCCGTGATCTGTTCCGGAGTCATGCATGCAGTGTGTGGCGAAGCCGTGACGACCGAATGACGCGGGCGTGGCCGTGCTGTCACGCTGCGGTCACCCGTCGCCTCTACCGTTCGGCGCCATGGAGTCCGCTTCACACCCGGCGCTGCACGTGGAGTGCGCGAGCAAGACCTTCAACGGGTCGCGCCGCGCCTTGCAGGGTGTTTCGCTGACCGTTCAGCCGGGCGAGCGCGTGGCGCTGATCGGCGCCTCGGGCTCGGGCAAGTCGACGCTGCTGCGCGCGCTGTGCGGGCTGGAGACGCTGGATGCCAACGCCGGTCGCGTCCATGTCTTCGGCCGGCCGCTGCAGGCCGGCGGGCGACTCGCCCCCGATATCCGCGCGCAGCGGCGGCAGGTGGGCATCATCTTCCAGCAGTTCAACCTGGTGGGTAGGTTGCCGGTGCTGACCAACGTGCTCACCGGCCTGGCTGCCGAACTGCCGCTATGGCGCGCCGCGCTGAATCGCTTCACGCTGCAGGAACGGGCACGTGCGCTGGACGCGCTGCACGCCATGGGCCTGGCCGAGCAGGCCTTCCAGCGCGCCAGCACTCTGTCGGGCGGGCAGCAGCAGCGTGCGGCGATCGCGCGCACGCTGGTGCAGGGCGCACGGCTGCTGCTGGCCGACGAGCCGGTGGCGTCGCTGGACCCGGAGTCCACGCGTCGCGTGATGGAACTGCTGCTGGCGTTGAACCGCGAACAAGGCCTCACGCTGCTGGTGAGCCTGCACCAGGTGGGCCTGGCGCAGCGCTACTGCGAACGTGCGGTGGCGCTGCGCGACGGCGCGCTGGTCTTCGACGGCCCGGCCGCGGCTCTCACCCCGGCCTTCCTGCGTGACCTGTACGGCACCGCCGTCGACGAACTGCTGCTCGACGAGCCGGTGGAGAGGGCGGTCTCGCCGATGCCGATGAAACCCCGCCGGGTCGACCTGGCCGCCGCGGCCTGAATCTCATTCAAACCCAAGAGGAGAAGCCCATGACCCATACCGTTCCCCGCCTGCTGGCGATCGCCGCACTCGGCCTGGCCGCCACCGCAGCGCTGGCGCAGGAAGTCAGCTTCGGCATCATCGCCACCGACTCGGCGAGCACCCAGCGTGAACGCTGGGAGCCCTTCTTCCGCGACATGGAGAAGAAGACCGGCCTCACCGTGAAGAGCTTCTATGCACCCGACTACGCCGGCGTCATCGAAGCCATGCGCTTCAACAAGGTGCAGGTGGCGTGGATGGGCAACAAGTCGGCGATGGAGGCGGTGGACCGGGCCAACGGCGAGATCTTCGCGCAGATCATGTATGCCGACGGCACCTACGGCTACCACGGCCTGCTGATCACGCACAAGGACAGCCCGTACAAGACGCTGGACGATGTGTTCAGGAACGCGAAGTCGATCGACTTCGGCATCGGCGATCCGAATTCCACCTCGGGGTTCCTGGTGCCCACGTTCTATCTCTTCGCGCAGCGCGGCGTCGACCATCGCACGGCCTTCAAGACCGCGCGCAACGCCAGCCACGGCGCCAACCTGCAGGCCGTGCTGGCGCGGCAGGTGGACGTGGCCACCAACAATACCGAGGACTTCGGCAAGCTGCAGGCCACCAAGCCCGAGCTCGCGAGCCAGATCCGCGTGCTCTGGACCAGCCCGCTGATCCCGAGCGACCCCTTCGTCTGGCACAAGGACCTGGATCCGGCGATCAAGGCCAAGCTCAAGAGCTTCGTGCTCGGCTATGCCAAGACCGACGCCGAGGAAAAGGCCATCCTCGGGAACATCTACAGCTATGGCGGCTTCCGCGAGTCGAACAACGACCAGCTGATCCCGATCCGCCAGCTGGAACTGGCCAAGCAGCGTGCCAAGGTCGAGACCGACAACGCCCTCGACAGCGCCGCCAAGACCAGGGCCCTGGCCGAAATCGACGCCAAGCTGGCCGCGCTGAAGTCGTGACCCCGGCCGCCGCGGCCGCCCCTGCAGCCGGCGCGCCCAGCGCAGCCGCGCTGGCGCAGTTGCGCGCACGTGCCGCGGCCGAGACGCCCGGCGCGCTGACCTACGCCGGCTGGGCCGCCGCGATCCTGCTGCTGGCCTGGGCCTGGCAAGGCGCCGAGATGCGCCCGCTGGACCTGTGGCGCGACGCCGGCAACATGGGCACCTACGCCAGCGACTTCTTCCCGCCGGACTTCCGCGACTGGCGCATCTATGCGCGCGAGATGATCGTCACCGTGCACATCGCCATCTGGGGCACGGTGCTGGCGGTGGTGGCCGCCGTGCCCATGGGGCTGCTCAGCAGCGCCAATCTGGCGCCACGCTGGGTCTACCAGCCGGTGCGCCGTGTCATGGACGCCTGCCGCGCCATCAACGAGATGGTTTTCGCCATGCTCTTCATCGTGGCCGTGGGGCTGGGACCGTTTGCCGGCGTGCTGGCGCTGGCGGTGCACACCACGGGCACGCTGGCCAAGCTGTTCTCCGAGGCCGTGGAGGCCATCGATCCGCGCCCGGTGGAAGGCATCCGCGCCACCGGCGCGCACCCGCTGGTGGAGGTGGTCTATGGCGTCATACCGCAGGTCATGCCGCTGTGGCTGAGCTTCACCCTCTACCGCTTCGAGAGCAACGTGCGCAGCGCCAGCGTGGTGGGCATGGTGGGCGCGGGCGGCATCGGCGTGGTGCTGTTCGAGGTCATCCGCGGTTTCGAATATGCCCAGACCTGCGCCGTGCTCGTCATCCTGGCCGTGAGCGTGACGCTGATCGACCTGCTATCGGCCCATCTGCGTTCGCGCTTCATCTGATGACAACGACCCACTTCAGCTGGCGCATGCCGGTCAACGTGCGCTTCGGCGCGGGCTGCAGCGACGGCCTGGGCGAAGCGCTGGGCCAGCGCAGCGCGCTGGTCATGGCCTTCGAGCCCGCAACAAGGCTGGGGCTGGAAGCGCAGTGGCGCGCCGAACTCGGCGACCTGCTGGTCGACTGGGTGACGGTGCCGGAAGGCCTGTCCAGCCTGGACAACGCACGCACGTTGGCCGCGCGCGTGTGGCCCGCGCTGGCGGCCTCGCCGGGCTGCGTGCTGGTGGCCGTTGGCGGCGGCAGCACGCTGGACCTGGCCAAGGTGCTGTGCTGCCGGCCTGCCGACGGCCGCTTCGACGGCGTGGCCATGGCGTTGCGTGGCAACGCACCCTGGCCGGAGCTGCTGCGCGCACCGCTGTGGCTGCTGCCCACCACGGCCGGTACCGGCAGCGAGGTCACGCGCTGGGCCACGGTGTGGGACACCGAATCGCGGCCGGCCGCGAAGCGCAGCCTGGACGAAGCCTGGGGCTACGCCGAGCGTGCCTTCGTCGACCCGGCGCTCACGCTCAGCTGCCCGGCCGCGGTGACGCGCGACAGCGCGCTGGACGCGCTGGCGCATGCGCTGGAGTCGCTGTGGAACCGCCAGGCCAACCCATTGAGCGACCGGCTCGCGGTGCAGGCCGCGCGACGCGTCATCGCCTACCTGCCGGACCTGCTGGCGCAGCCGCAGGACCTGGGCCTGCGTACCCAGCTGTCGCTGGCGGCGCTGGAAGCGGGCCTGGCCTTCTCGCAGACGCGCACCGCGCTGGCCCATGCGCTGTCCTACGAGCTGACGTTGGCGCTGGGCACGCCACACGGCCTGGCCTGCGCGCTGTGGTTGCCGACCGCGTGGACGCTGGCGCTGGGCCGCAGTGCCCGCACCGACGCCAGCCTGGGCGCCGTCTTCGACGTCCCCGCCGCGGAAGGCCCGGCGCGGCTGCGCGACTGGCTGCAAGGGCTGGGCATCGATGCCACGCCCGCGGCCTTTGGCATCACCGACGCCGACGCCCGCGTGCAGGCCGCGCTGCAGAGCCCGCGCGGGCGCAACTTCGTGGGTGCGCAATGAACGAGGCTTCCGACATCGTCGTCGTCGGTGCCGGCATCGTGGGCCTGGCCCATGCCTGGGCCGCGGCCCGCCGCGGGCTGCGCGTGACGGTGGTCGAGCGCGACCACCGCTGCGTGGGTGCGTCGATCCGCAACTTCGGCTTCGTCACCGTCACCGGCCAGCCGGCCGGCGACACCTGGCGGCGCGCGCGCGCCAGCCGCGAGCTGTGGGCCGAACTGGCGCCGCAGGCCGGCATCACGATCGAACACCGTGGCCTGTGGCTGCTGGCGCGGCGGCCCCGGGCGGCGGCGGTGCTGCAGGCCTTCATGGACACCGAAATGGCCGCCGGCAACGTGCTCTACGACGCCCATGAAGCCGCTGCGCTGGCGCCCATGCTGCGCACCGAAGGCGCCACCGCGGCGATGTATTCGCCGCACGAGCTGCGTGTGGAGTCGCGCACCGCGCTGCCGCGGCTGGCGGCCTGGCTGGCCGAGCGGCACGGCGTGCGCTTCCTGTTCGGTGAAGCCGTGCTGGAAGTGCAGAGCCCGCGCGTGCGCACGGCGCGACGCGAGCTCTTCGCCGAACGCGTGGTGCTGTGCCCCGGCACCGAACTCAACGGTGTAGGTGCGTTGGCGCTCGCGAAGCATGGCCTGCAGCTGACGCGGCTGCAGATGCTGCGCGTGCGGCCGGAACCGGGTTTCGTCCTCGGCGCCGCGGTGATGAGCGACCTGAGCCTGGTGCGCTATGGCGGCTATGCGGCGCTGCCGGCGGCGGCGGCACTGCTGCAGCAGTTGCAGGAGGAAGAACCCGCCTGCCTGGCCGCCGGCGTCCACCTGATCGCCGTGCAAAGCGCCGACGGCACGCTGGTGGTGGGCGATTCACACCACGGTTTTTCCACCCCCGAGCCCTTCGCCGACGCGGCCGTCGACGAGCTCATCCTGCGCCAGCTGCGCCAGACGCTGGACCTGGGCCGCTGCGAGGTCGTCGAACGCTGGACCGGCGTCTACCCCACCGGGGCGGCCACCGACTGCGTGATCGAGGCTCCCGACCCCGCCACACGCGTGGTGGTGGTGACCAGCGGCACCGGGGCCAGCACCGCGTTCGGCATTGCCGAGGAGGTCTTCGATGCCTGGTGACCCGCACAAGCTGGCGGCCGTGGTCTTCGACTGGGCCGGCACCGTGGTCGACTTCGGCAGCCAGGCGCCGATGGGCGCCTTCGTCGAGCTGTTCGCCAGCCAGGGCGTGGCCATCGACATTGCCGAAGCCCGGGTGCCGATGGGCCTGCCCAAGTGGCAGCATATCCAGGCCCTGGGCCGGCTGCCGCGCGTGGCCGATGCCTGGCATGGCGTGCATGGCCGGGCCTTGACCGACGGCGACGTCGACCGCCTGTACGCGTTGTTCACGCCCATGAACCTGGCGGCGGTCCCGCGGCACGCCGGGCTGATCGAGGGTGTGCCGGCACTGATGCAAGGGCTGCGCGCGCGCGGCCTGAAGATCGGTTCCACCACCGGCTACAACCGCAAGATCATGGCCGTGCTGGCGCCGCTGTGCGCGCGCCAGGGCTTCGAGCCCGACAACCTGGTCTGCGCCGGCGACGTGGCCGAGAACCGCCCCGCGCCGCTGGGCATGTACCGTTGCTTCCTGGACCTGGCGGTGTGGCCGGCGCGCCGCGTGGTGAAGGTCGACGACACCGTGCCCGGCCTGCTGGAGGGGCGCCATGCCGATTGCTGGACGGTGGCGGTGGTGGCCAGCGGCAACGAGATGGGGCTGACACTGGCGCAGTGGACTGCGCTGTCCGAACCCGAGCGGGCGGCGCGGCGCCAGGCGGCGACGGCGCGGCTGCGCGAGGCACGACCCGACTTCTTCGTCGACACCGTGGCCGATCTGCCGGCGGTGCTGGACGAGATCGAGGCCCGCCTGGCGGCCGGCGGACGACCGCGCGATTGATTGAGTCAGCGCGGGTAGACGTTGCCCTTCACGATGTGCGGCACCACGGTGAAGACCTCGGGGTCGCGCGCATCGACGAACACTTCCACCCAGTGCACGCTCGGGGAGCCGAAATTCTCCAGTCGCGTGAAATTCTCCAGCGCCGAGACGCCGGTCGGCAGATGGGGCAGGAACATCGGCTTGTCGACGCGGAAATAGTGGCTGTCGCCGTGCGTCAGCAGCACTGGCTTGCCGAAGGCCAGGCTGCGCTCGGCCAACCGGGCCAGCACGGCGTTGAAGCCCTGGCGCTGCTGGTCGCTGGCGGGCAGCTCGAAGTTCGGGTTGGCTTGCATCGAGATCACGACGCCGGCGCTCCTGCGTGCCATCGCCTCGTCGAAGGTGGCATCGATCCAGACCAGTGCCGCCGCTTCGCGGGCCTGCACTTCGGCCTTGCGGTCGCCGCGCGGCGTGGCATAGCTGTCGCTGGCGTCGATGCCGCTCCAGGGGTCGAGGTTGTTGTTGCTGCCGACCACGTGCACCGTGGCCATGGTGACGCCGGCAAACGACCACATCGTGTTCTCGACGAAGGTCTGGTGACCGGGCATGGTGGCCTGGCTGCGCAGTGCCATCGTCTTGCCGCCCGTACTCTGCCCCGGCACCGGATAGAAGATCTGGCGCAGCCGCGTCAGCCGCTCGGTCGGCAGGTAGGCGCCGTTGTTGGCGCGGTGGCAATCGGTCCAGTCGTTGTCGCCCGGGGTCAGGATGAACGGGTCGCTGAACTTCTGGTATTGGTCGAAGCGCTTGATCAGCAACGCGTCGTCGCAGCGCTCGCTGCCGGCCTTGACGTCGCCCGAGTGCACCACCAGGCGCACGTTGCGCGAGGCGTTGATGTCGTCGATGACGCGGTCGAACATCGGCTCCTGGCTGGCTCCGTAAGGGGTGTCGCCGATGAGCGCGAACGAGACGCCGCCGCGCAGGTAGGGCCCGGCCGCGGTGGCGGCGGAAGTGGCCACCAGCAGGCCGGCGATCAGGGCGCCCAGCAGGCCGGTGCGCAGGGAAGAAACAGATTTCACGGCAACTCCGGGAATGACGATCGGTGGGTGGAGATTCAGCGCTGGAGCCGCCGACGGCCGAACAGGCCGATGGCCGTCAGGCCGGCCAGGAACAGGGCATAGGACTCGGGCTCGGGCACGGCCGTGACGGTGATCGTGCCCTCGAGCCAGGCGGCGTTGTCCAGCGTGTGACCGGCGCCAGCGGCCATGGCTGCAGCACCGCCCATGGCCTGGCTGTCGTGGCTGAGGCTGAACGACAGCACCTCGCCCACCAGGCTCTGGAAGCTGAAGGAGAAGCTCTCGCTGCCACCGGCGTCCAGGCCCTGCCAGCTGCCCAGGACATTGGCGCCGGCGTCGCGCACCACGAGATCGAAGGTAGGTACCAGCTCCAGTGTCGGGCCGCTGGAGGCCCACAGCGATTCGGCGCTGCCGGCCACGTCCACGCGCACCGGCGTGCCGACGGCCTCCTCCGCGGACACGATCGCCAGCTCGGCTTCCAGCCACAGCGACGCGGCCTCAAGGCTGCCTTCGAACTGGCCGTCGGCATGCGCCGACAGCGCGCCGGCCGAGCCGGCGCTGAAGGCAGCCGACGCAGGGTCCAGCGTGGTGTCCAAAGACGCAGTGGCACTCCACAGCTGCGACACCGAGCCCGCCGGCGTCAGGGCCCGGCTGGCGTCGCTGGCACCAGCACCGAGCACGAAGCCCGCACCCGAGAGGTCGTCCAGGACGGCGTCGAACGACACCGTCTCGCCGTTCACGGTGGCCTGCGCCGCCAGCGATCCGGCCACGCTGCCGGAAGCCAGCGAGAGTTCGGCGGCCTGTGCCGCCAGCGCGCTGGCAGCGGACATCACGCCGGCGAGCAGGATCTTGTTCAGCTTCATTTCACGACTCCGTTCAGGGCGGGGTTCAGTCGTTCTTGACGATGCGGTTCTGCGGCCCCGGCGCCACGCCGCCGGGGTTGGCCAGCAGGTAGGCCTCGAAAGCGTCGAGGTCGACCGCGCCACCGAGACGGTCGCTGCCCTGCACCAGCACGCCGAAGGCGTCGCCGCCGTCGGCCAGGAAGCTGTTGACGGTGACGCGGTAGCTGCCGGCCGGGTTCAGCGCCGTGCCGTTGAGCGACATGGCGGTGACGCGGGCGTTGCAGGCGTTGCCCTGGGTGTAGGCATAGCTGAAGCCCACCGACACCTGCAGGATGCGGTTGAAACCGCCCTGGCCGTTGCAGCCCGCGAACTGGGTTTCGAGCAGCGTCTTGATCTGCGCGCCGCTCAGCGTCATGGTGACCAGAGAGTTGCCGAAGGGCTGCACGGTGAAGGCATCGCCATAGGTCACCTCGCCATTCGGCGGGTTGAACGGCAGGTCGGCGCGGATGCCGCCCGGGTTCATGAAGGCGACCACGGCCTGGCCGGTGCCGGCGTCGTCGGTGGCGTCCAGTTGCGCGTCGGCAATCACGTCGCCCAGCGCCGATTCGCCGGCGGCGTTGGCGGTGCGGGTGAGGGTCGCGGTGATGGTGCCGATGACCCGCGCCTTGGGCACCGAAGCCAGGTTGTCGTAATGCGCCACCAGGTCGGTCAGCGCCGGGTCTTCGGCGGTGCTGGTGCCGGTGGTCAGGATGCTGGCGCTGACGGCGGCCACGTCCTTGCTGCGGGTGTCGATGGTGAGGTCGATGTCGCCCAGGTTGCGCGCGTACTGACCCGACGAGGTGACTCGCACCGGCTGGCCCTGCTTGTTGGCGATGAGGCAGCTGTAGGCCTGGTGAGTGTGGCCCGAGACGACGAGATCGACCTCGGCGTCGAGGCGGTTGACGATATCGACGATGGGACCCGAGATGCCGGGGCAGCCGGTCAGGCCGCCGGTGGCGATGCCGCCCTCGTGGATCAGCACGACCACGCTCCTGATGCCCCGGGCGCGCAGCTGCGGTATCAGCGCGTTCACGGTGTCGGCCTCGTCGGCAAAATTCAGCCCGGCCACGCCCGACGGCGAGACGATGGTCGGCGTGCCTTCCAGCGTCATGCCGATGAAGGCGACCTTGTTGCCCAGGAAGTCCTTCACCCCATAGGCCGGGAAGAGCGTCCGGCCGCTGGAGGCTTCGGCCACGTTGGCGGCCAGGAAGCGGAAGCGGGCGCCGGCGAAGCTGCCGTTCCTCAGGTCGGGCGGCAGGCCCTGGCCCGAGTAGATGTCGGTGGGATGGTTGCCGCCTTGCTGCATGCGCAGCAGTTCGTCCTTGCCCTCGTCGAATTCGTGGTTGCCGACGGCGTTGAAGTCGATGCCGATGCGGTTCATGGCCTCGATCGTGGGCTCGTCCTTGAACAGTGCCGAGGTCAGCGGGCTGGCGCCGATCATGTCGCCGGCGGAGACCACCGCATGCAGCGGGTTGGCGGCCTTGAGCTCCTTGATGCGGGTGGCGAAACGCGCCACGCCCGGATTGCTGCTGGAGCCTTCGCCGCCCTTGATAGTGCCGTGGAAGTCGTTGAAGGTGATGAGCTTGACCTTCAGCGTGCCGCCGACGCCGGATTGGCGCGCGGCGATCAGCAGCCGCGCCCGTTCCACGGCGCTGAGCTGGCTGCTGCGCTGCATGGCCAGCGTGACGCCGCCCACGTGCGAAAGGAAGGCGGCCTGGTTGCCCCAGGGCGACTCGTCGCCGATGCGCTCGTCCACGGTCACGCAGTCGGAGCCGAAGCGGTTGGGCACGTTCGTCGCAAGTTCGCCCATCGTCACCGTGCCGGACACGCTGCCCGGGGTGCAGGACTCGGCCCGGGCGGCCCCGGCGGCAAGCAGCGTAATCAAGCTGACGGCTGCGAGACAGGTCGACGCAGGAGGAGTCGAGCGGTCGTTTCTCATGGCGTCGAGACCTCCGGGAAGGCAGAGTGGGCTTGACCCGATGTTGGTGTGCCGCGGTGACAGCGGTGTGACTGCGTGGACTCGCTCCGAACGGGAGATCGGAGTGCGTTGCTGCCAGCCGGTCGGGGCTCAATGTCGCTCGGGCACCATCATCTCGTCAGGCACCGGCCGGCGGATGTAATCCGGGTTGCGCACGCGCCCCAGGAAACGCAGATGCTGCTCGTCGTCGGTGGTCGAGAACCAGTACTTGCCGAGCTGGATGCCCGAACGCACAAGCATGCGTTCGCACTCGGGCACCGAACGGAAGAATTGCTCGACCTCGTCCTCGGTGCAGAAGTCCATCACACGCTCGACGCCGGCGCGGTTGTACCAACTGCGATCGAACTGCACCATCTCGCCAGCGGCCGGCAGGTGCGCCACGTAGCGCTGGAAGTACCGCTCATGGTCAGCGGCGGGGGGTCCCGTGGGTCGGCAACATGCCCTGCCGAGATGACGGCTGTGTGACGGGGCGCAGCCGCACGCCGCACCGCGTGCAGCAGCTCAAGTCACCGAACCCGGCGCATAGACCGCGGTGTGACCGACGCTGGCCCGGAAGTCCGTGCTGGCGATGGTGTCGACGAACACCCACTCGCCCTTCGCCTCGGTGGCCGTGAAGGTCATCTTGAGCCAACCTCGCTGCGCCGGGTCGAGCCACTTCAGGTCGTCGACGACGCCTTCGAAGATGCCCTTGACCTGGGCACTGGGCAGCGCCAGGTAGCCTTCCAGCCCCGGCGAGCTGACGCTGGAGGTGGCGAACTCCTCGCCCACCTTCACGCCGGCCAGCGCCGGGTTGGCCAGGCCGATCAGCGTCAGGTCGCTGTGCCAGGCGTTGTGGGTGTCACCGGCCAGGCTGACGAGCTTCTTGCCCAGCGCCAGTGCGGTGCCCAGCACGGTCTCGCGTGCCGCGACGTAGCCGTCCCAGGCGTCGAGGTTGTAGCCCAGCCGCGGGTTGAACTGCGGGTTCATCAGCGCCACCTGCTCGGGGCTGCGCAAGGCCGCCGGCGTAGCCTTGGCGGTGAGGTAGGCGGTGACGGCGGCCGAACCGGCGGCCAGGGCCTCGGGCGACGTGTCCGAGCTGTTCAGCGCGGCCAGCACCGAAACCGGGAACTCCATGCGCGCCATCAGCACCTGCTGGCCCAGCACCTGCCAGGTGGCCGTGCTGGCAGCCATCCGGTCGCTCAGCCAGGCGAGTTGCGCGCTGCCCAGCAGCTGACGCGTCGGGGACGAAAACGCCGCTGCGGCTGCAGCCTGCGCTGCCGGTCCGGCCAAGCCGGCCAGTTCAGTGATGCCGACCTGCCGTTCGCGGCCCGCCAGGCGGGTATCCAGCATGTGCAGGCTGACCAGATTGCCGAAGTCGAAGCTGCGGTAGATGCGGCTCGAGTCGCTGCCGGTGCGGATCGGCATCCACTCGTGGTAAGCCTGCAGGGCAGCGGCCTTGCGCGCGGTCCATGCGCCTTCGCTGTCGGGGCTGTGGTTCTCGGCGCCGTCGACGTAGGCGTCGTTGGCGATCTCGTGATCGTCCCAGACGGCGATCATCGGCATGCGCGCATGCAGGGCCTTGCTGTCGGCGTCGGACTTGTACTGGGCATGGCGGCGGCGGTAGTCGTCCAGCGTCAGCAGCTCGTGGCTGGGCACCGAGCTGCGGCCCAGGGCTGCGGCACCTGCCGAGGCATAACCGGTGGCTTCGTATTCGTAGAGGTAGTCGCCCAGATGGACGGCGAACTCGGCGTCGCTGCGCGCCACGTCGGCATAGACATTGAAGAAGCCGGCAGGGTAGTTGGCGCAGCTCATGATGGCGAGCTTGAGTTCGCTGGTGCTGCCGGGCAAGGTGCGCGTCAGGCCCACCGGCGAGCGGGCCTGATCGGCGAGGAATCGGTAGTAGTAGCTGCGGCCAGCGGCCAGGCCGGTGGCGTCGACCTTGGCCGTATGGCCGCTGGCGGCGCTGGCAGCGACGGTGCCCGCCGATACGATGGACTTGAAGGACGCGTCCTCGGCCACCTGCCAGCGCAGGTGCACGGTGTCGCCGCTGTCGGCGAAGCGTGCATGTGTCCAGAGAATCACGCGGTCGGCCTGCGGGTCGCCGCTGGCCACGCCGTACAGGAAGTCAACCTGCTCGTCGTCACCGCCGCCACAGCCCGAGAGGGCGGCGCCGCCGGCCAATGCGGCCGACAACGAGGTGAGCTGGAAGATGAAGTGGCGGCGGTTCGTCGACGTGGGCATGGCTGGTCTTTCGGCGCGGGCAAGGAGGGTCACTGTCTCGGGCGGTGGCCACGATGGCCGAAGCAGACTATGCCAAATCGGTGACGAAGATGTTTCAGCCCGATGTCGAAACGAAGACGGTGCCGTCGCGCCGACACCCTGATTGCAGGGGGTCACCAGCGGACGGCGCCGCAAACGGTCACGCTGCCTTCACACCCGCTGCCTACCGCCGGTGAGTCTGCGTGGTCCCGCAGCGGTTCGACCCAGGCGCATCCCATGATGAAGTTCGTTCTGGCAGCGACCGCCCTCGCGGCCTTGCCTCTCGCCGCCCCGGCCGAGTGCCGACCGGTCACGGCCCGTCTGCCCTATGCTCCAGCCATGAGCACTGATTTCGATGCCGTCGTCGTCGGCGCCGGCGCGGTGGGGCTGGCCTGTGGCTACGCCTTGGCGCGCGACGGCAAGACCGTGGCCGTCGTGGAGGTCGAACGCCGCGTCGGCGCAGGTGTGTCCTCGCGCAATTCCGAAGTCATCCACGCCGGTCTGCACTACGCACCGGGGTCGCTGAAGGCGCGCCTGTGTGTGCAGGGAAGGCGTTTGTTGTATGCCTTCCTCGAGCGCCACCGGGTCGCCTTCAACAAATGCGGCAAGCTCATCGTGGCGACGCAGGACAGCGAACTGCCGGCGCTGTTGGCACTGGCAGCGCGCGGCGAGGCCAACCAGGTCGAGGGCATCACGCGTCTGGACGGCAGCCGGACGCTGGCCATGGAGCCGGGCTTGCGAGCCGTGGCTGCCCTGCACTCGGCCGAGAGCGGCGTGTTCGACGCGCACGGCTACATGGACGCGCTGGTCGGCGAAATCGAAGCTCACGGTGGGTCGGTCGTGCTCAACACGCCGTTCCTGGGCGCCACGCCGTTGGCCGACGAGGTTCAAGTGCGCATCGGCGGCGACGATCCCAGCACGGTCACGGCACGGCAGCTGATCCTGGCGCCCGGCCTGCAGGCGCAGGAATGTGCGCGGCGGGTCCAGGGCTTCGCCGCCGAGCGCATTCCGCGGCTGCACCTGGGCAAAGGCAGCTACTTCGCACTCAGTGGCGCGGCGCCGTTTCGGCGGCTGATCTACCCGCCGCCCATCCCCGGCGCGCTGGGCATCCACTATCGCTGCGATCTGGGTGGACAAGCCCGCTTCGGTCCCGACCTGGAGTTCGTGGACGAGCTGGACTACACGGTCGATCCCGCGCGCGTGAGCTACTTCGAGGACTACGTGCGCCGCTTCTGGCCGGGCCTGCGCCAAGGCGCGCTCAGCCCCGACTACGCAGGCATACGCCCCAAGCTGCACGGGCCGGGCGAACCACAAGGTGACTTCGTGATCGACGAAAGCCAGCCGTGCGTGATCGCACTCTTCGGCATCGAAAGCCCGGGGCTGACGGCGTCGCTGGCGATCGGCGAGCACGTGGCCGCACTGGCCGCGCGTCGACAGGCCTGACGTTCCGCGCCGCCGCATCCGGGTGGCCCCACGCAGCGCCGGCGCAGATAAGACTTTCAGGCGCCCGTCATTCGGCGACGACACATTGCACGCCGGCTTCGGCCAGCAGGTGCGGGAAGGGCTCGGGCGGTGGCGCGTCGGTGTACAGGCGGTCCAGGTTCTCCAGCCGTGCCAGTTCGACCATCGCCGGGCGGTTGAACTTGCTGTGGTCGGCGGCCAGCCAGACCTCGCGCGAGTGCTCCAGGATCGCGCGCGCCACGGTTACCTCGCGGTAGTCGAAGTCGCGCAGCGTACCGTCGGCCTCGATGCCGGAGATGCCGATCAACGCGATGTCGACCTTGAACTGGCGGATGAAGTCCACCGTCGCTTCGCCGACGATGCCGCGGTCGCGCGCGCGCACCACGCCGCCGGCGACGATCAGCTCGCAATCGGCATGGTCGCTCAGGATCGCGGCCACGTTCAGGTTGTTGGTGATGACGCGAAGGCCGCGATGCCGCATCAGCTCGCGCGCGATCGCCTCGGTCGTGGTGCCGATGTTGAGGATCAGCGAACAGCCATGCGGCACCGCGGCGGCCACCGCCGCCGCGATGCGCTGCTTGGCGGCTTCGTTGAGCCTCTGGCGCTGCCGGTACGCGATGTTCTCGGTGGTCGAGCCCGGCACACGCACGCCGCCATGAAAGCGTGCCAGCAGGCCGGCTTCGGCGAGCATGCGCACGTCGCGCCGCACGGTCTGCAACGTGACGCCAAAACGTTCGGCCAGCGTGTCCACCGACACGCTGCCGAGCTGGCGCACTTCGTCGATCAAGCGAACTTGGCGTGGATGGAGTTGCATGCAAGGCGAATCTATACGAAGGCATTCGAACGTTCATCAGGGTTATTGGTTATCAGGAACGAAACGCAAACGAACACAATGGATGCTGGACGAAAAACTCGGTGCAAAAGATGGGTCTGCCTCCTCGAACTGTCTGTGGCCGCTGCGCTTCGGCATGCCGCACGAGGCGCCAGGCGCGCTCGGTTCCGGGGTGGAGCCGGGCTTGTTCGAGGCCGAGCTGAAAGTCCTGCACACGCACGAATGGACGTGCACCGCCGAGGACGTACCATCGCGGCGCACCAAACGCACGCTGCACCGGAACGCTGCCGAGCGGGCCGCCGTGGCCCGCGGGTGTGCCGCCCACTGGCCGTGGGCACGGGCCGATGCCGGGGCGTTGCCGATCGAGGAGAAGGCATGGAGCTGAGGCTCAGTCGCATCGAACAACGGGTCGGGCCGCAGGTGCACCTGTATCCGCTGGACCTGACGCTGGTGCCGCTGGCCGTCACCGTGCTGCTGGGCGCCACGCAGGCCGGCAAGACCACGCTGATGCGCGTGATGGCCGGCCTGGACAAGCCCAGCGCCGGCCAAGTCATGGCCGACGGCCAGGACGTGACCGGCGTGCCGGTGCGCGAGCGCAACGTGGCGATGGTCTACCAGCAGTTCATCAACTACCCGTCGATGACGGTGGCCGACAACATCGCCTCACCCCTGCGGCTGCGCGGCGCGCACACGCCCGCCGACATCGAGGCGCGGGTGGCCGAGCTGGCCGCCAAGCTGCACATCGAGCCCTTCCTGAAGCGCTTGCCGGCCGAGTTGTCCGGCGGGCAGCAGCAGCGCGTCGCGCTGGCACGTGCGCTGGCGAAGAAGGCGCCGCTGATGCTGCTCGACGAGCCGCTGGTGAACCTGGACTACAAGCTGCGCGAAGAGCTGCGCGAAGAACTCTCCGCGCTGTTCGCCAGCGGCGAATCGACCGTGGTCTATGCCACCACCGAACCGACCGAAGCACTGCTGCTCGGGGGCTACACCGCCGTGATGGATGCCGGTGAACTGCTGCAGTACGGGCCGACCGCCGAGGTCTTCCATCGTCCGCAGTCGATCCGCGTGGCGCGGGCCTTCAGTGACCCGCCGATGAACCTGGTCGAAGGCCAGGCGGCGGCGAATGGCGTCACGCTGCCGTCGGGGCTGAGCCTGGAGCTGCGGCTGCCGGCGGCCGGCGCGGACAGCGGCGCGCGAGCGCGCACCGTCGGCATCCGCGCCAGCTCGCTGCACGTGCAGCGCCGCGATGGCGACCTGGGCCTGCCCGGCACCGTCGAGTTGGCCGAGATCTCCGGTTCGGACACTTTCGTGCACGTCGGCACCGCCATCGGCGAAGTCGTGGCGCAACTGCCCGGCGTGCATCAGTTCACCCTCGGTGCGCCGATCATGCTGCACCTGAGCCCGGCACAGGTCTTCGTGTTCGACGAGCACGGTCGGTTGCTGTTCGCGCCGCGGGAAGCACGGTCAACGGACACCCACTGACATGGCGCGCATCGAACTCGATCTGGCACACGCCTACCGGCCCAACCCGCAGCGTGACGAAGACTTCGCGCTGCTGCCGCTGAAGATGAGCTTCGAAGACGGCGGCGCCTATGCGCTGCTCGGGCCTTCGGGCTGCGGCAAGACGACGCTGCTGAACGTCGTCTCGGGCTTGGTCACGCCGTCGCAGGGCAGCGTCAGCTACGACGGCCGCGACGTCACCCGGCTCAGCCCGCAGCAGCGCAACATCGCGCAGGTGTTCCAGTTCCCTGTCATCTACGACACGATGACGGTGGCGGAGAATCTGGCCTTCCCGCTGCGCAACCGCGGTGTGCCGGCCGACCGCATCAAGCAGCGCGTCGGCCAGGTGGCCGAGATGCTCGACATGAGCGGCCAGCTCGGCATGCGTGCCGCCGGCCTGGCCGCCGATGCCAAGCAGAAGATCTCGCTCGGCCGCGGCCTGGTGCGCGAGGACGTGAGCGCGGTGCTGTTCGACGAGCCGCTGACCGTCATCGACCCGCATCTGAAATGGCAGCTGCGGCGCAAGCTGAAGCAGATCCACCACGAACTGAAGCTGACGCTGATCTACGTCACGCACGACCAGGTCGAGGCGCTGACCTTCGCCCAGCAGGTGGTGGTGATGACGCGCGGCCGGGCGGTGCAGATCGGCACCGCGTCCGAGCTCTTCGACCGCCCCAGCCACACCTTCGTCGGCAACTTCATCGGCTCGCCGGGCATGAACTTCCTGGCGGCGCGCAGTGCCGCCGATGGCATCGAGGTCGCGGGCCACATGCTCGCGGCACCGAAGGCGGCGTTGGCTAGCTTCGGTGCGTTCAGGCTCGGCATTCGGCCGGAGCACTTGCGCATCACGGCGCCGAACGAGGCCGGTGCAGTGCCCGGCGTGGTGACACAGGCGCAGGATATCGGCACCTATTGGCTCGTCACCGCGCGGGTCGGATCGGGCGCCAACGAATCGTTGCTGCGTGCGCGGCTGAGCCCCGAGCAGTCGATCCCCCAGGTCGGCGCGTCGTTGTGGCTGGCGGTCGTGGGCGAGCACACCTGTTACTACGTGAACGAGGAGTTGATCGCATGAAGCCGGTGAACCAGAAAGCCTGGCTGCTGATCCTGCCGGTCGTCTTGTGCGTCGCGTTCTCGGCCATCCTGCCGCTGATGACCGTGGTCAACTATTCGGTGCAGGACATCATCTCGCCCGAGCGCCGCGTCTTCGTCGGCACCGAGTGGTTCAAGGCCGTCATGCGCGACGACGACCTGATCGGCGCGCTCGGGCGCCAGATCGTCTTCTCGCTGGCGGTGCTGGTGGTGCAGATCCCGCTCGGCATCGCCCTCGCACTGTCCATGCCGGCCAAAGGGTGGAAGGCGTCCGCCGTGCTGGTGCTGGTGGCCCTGTCGCTGCTCATCCCGTGGAACGTGGTCGGCACCATCTGGCAGATCTACGGCCGCACCGACATCGGCCTGATGGGCGCGACGCTGGCGCGGCTGGGCATCGAGTACAGCTACACCGGCAACGCCGCCCACGCCTGGCTGACGGTGCTGCTGATGGATGTCTGGCACTGGACGCCGCTGGTGGCGCTGCTGTGCTATGCGGGCCTGCGCGCGATTCCCGACGCCTACTACCAGGCGGCGAGCATCGACGGCGCTTCGAAGTTCGCGGTGTTCCGCTACATCCAGCTGCCGAAGATGCGCGGCGTGCTGATGATCGCGGTGCTGCTGCGCTTCATGGACAGCTTCATGATCTATACGGAGCCCTTCGTGCTGACTGGCGGCGGCCCGGGCAACGCGACCACCTTCCTCAGCCAGTACCTGACGCAGAAGGCCGTCGGCCAGTTCGACCTGGGGCCGGCGGCGGCGTTCTCGCTGATCTACTTCCTGATCATCCTGCTGCTGTGTTTCATCCTCTACAACTGGATGCAGCGCGTGGGCACGGCCGACAAGACGGAGGCCGGCCATGCATGAGAACCGCTTCCACAAGCGGGTGATCTTCCTGATCGCCTACCTGCTGTTCGCCATCCTGCCGGTGTACTGGATGGTCAACATGTCGTTCAAGACCAACGAGGAGATCCTCGGCACCTTCTCGCTGTGGCCGCAGGCCTTCACCTGGGACAACTACAAGGTGATCTTCACCGACGTGTCCTGGTACTCGGGCTACATCAACTCGCTGATCTACGTCGCCATCAACACGGTGGTCTCGCTGCTGGTCGCCCTGCCGGCGGCCTATGCATTCAGCCGCTACAGCTTCCTCGGCGACAAGCATGTCTTCTTCTGGCTGCTGACGAACCGCATGACGCCGCCGGCCGTGTTCCTGCTGCCGTTCTTCCAGCTCTACACCACGCTGGGTTTGATGGACACGCACATCGCGGTGGCCCTCGCCCACCTGCTGTTCAACGTGCCGCTGGCGGTGTGGATCCTGGAAGGCTTCATGAGCGGCGTGCCGCGCGAGATCGACGAAACCGCCTACATAGACGGCTATTCGTTCCCGCGCTTCTTCCTCACCATCTACATTCCGCTGATCAAGGCCGGCGTTGGCGTGGCGGCGTTCTTCTGCTTCATGTTCAGCTGGGTCGAACTGCTGATGGCTCGCACGTTGACGAGCGTCAACGCCAAGCCGATCGTGGCGGTGATGACACGCACCGTCTCGGCCTCGGGCATGGACTGGGGGGTGCTTGCCGCCGCCGGCGTGCTGACCATCGTGCCGGGCGCGATCGTCATCTACTTCGTACGCGACTACATCGCCAAGGGTTTTGCGATGGGCCGTGTCTGACAAGGAGCAGCAATGTTCGACTGGATGGCCTGGACCTTGCCCGTGGCGGTGTTCTTCAGCTGCATCGTGCTCATGCTCGCCGGCATGACGGTGTGGGAGCTCAAGTCGCCGACGGTGCTGCGCAAGGGCTTCCTGCCGATCGCCACGACGCGCGGCGACCGGATGTTCATCGGCCTGCTCTCGGCCGCCTACCTGAACCTGGCCTTCGTCGCCGTGAGCGAGAAGATGATCGACTGGTTCGGCCTCGAGCAGGAGCCGTCGATCTGGATCAGTTTCGTCGTCTCGATGGCGCTGCTCGCGCTGATCATGAAAAAGGGCTGACCAGCCCGTGATAAGGAACGCCGGTGATTGCTTCCCCGCCGGCGTTTCGTGGCATCAACGGGAAGTGCAACTGAGGAGACCGTGATGAAATTGCGCTTGAATGCCGTGGCCTTTGCGGCCGCCGCCCTGGCACTCGGCCAGGGCGCATGGGCTGGCGAGGCCGAGGCCAAGAAGTGGATCGACAGCGAGTTCCAGCCGTCCACGCTGAACAAGGACCAGCAGATGGCCGAGATGAAATGGTTCATCGAGGCGGCGAAGAAGCTGCAGGCCAAGGGAGTGAAGGAGATCTCGGTCGTCTCCGAGACCATCACCACGCACGAGTACGAGAGCAAGACGCTCGCCAAGGCCTTCACCGAGATCACCGGCATCACGGTCAAGCACGACCTGATCCAGGAAGGCGACGTGGTCGAGAAGCTGCAGACCTCGATGCAGTCGGGCAAGTCGATCTACGACGGCTGGATCAGCGACTCCGACCTGATCGGCACGCACTACCGCTACGGCAAGATCATGAACCTGACCGACTACATGTCCGGCAAGGGCAAGGAGTTCACCAACCCCGGGCTGGACATCAAGGACTTCATCGGCACCAGCTTCACCACCGGCCCCGACAAGAAGCTGTACCAGCTGCCCGACCAGCAGTTCGCCAACCTGTACTGGTTTCGCGCCGACCTCTTCGCGCGCCAGGACTTGAAGGACAAGTTCAAGGCCAAGTTCGGCTATGACCTGGGCGTGCCGCTGAACTGGAGCGCCTACGAGGACATCGCCGAGTTCTTCACCAACGACGTGAAGACGATCGACGGCAAGCCGATCTACGGCCACATGGACTACGGCAAGAAGGACCCGAGCCTGGGCTGGCGCTTCACCGATGCGTGGCTGTCGATGGCCGGCACGGCCGACATCGGCATCCCGAACGGCAAGCCGGTCGACGAATGGGGCATCCGCGCCTCGGCCGACGGCTGCACGCCGCTGGGCGCTTCGGTGTCGCGCGGCGGCGCGACCAACTCGCCGGCCGCCGTCTATGCGCTGACCAAGTACGTCGACTGGATGAAGAAGTACTCCCCCAAGGAGGCCATCGGCATGACCTTCGGCGAGGCCGGCCCGGTGCCGGCGCAGGGCCAGATCGCGCAGCAGATCTTCTGGTACACCGCGTTCACCGCCGACATGACCAAGCCGGGTCTGCCGGTGGTCAACGCCGACGGCACGCCGAAGTGGCGCATGGCGCCGGGGCCGAACGGCCCGTACTGGAAGCAGGGCATGCAGAACGGCTACCAGGACGTCGGCTCGTGGACCTTCTTCGAGGCGCACGACGCCAACAAGACGGCGGCGGCCTGGCTCTATGCGCAGTTCATCACCGCCAAGACGACGAGCCTGAAGAAGACCATCGTCGGCCTGACGCCGATCCGCGAAAGCGACATCCAGAGCCAGGCCATGACCGACATGGCACCCAAGCTCGGCGGCCTGGTCGAGTTCTACCGCAGCCCGGCGCGCGTGGCCTGGACGCCCACCGGCACCAACGTGCCCGACTACCCGAAGCTGGCGCAGCTGTGGTGGAAGAACGTGGCCGTGGCGGTGACCGGCGAGAAGACGCCGCAAGCGGCGATGGACACGCTGGCCGAGGAGATGGACCAGGTGATGGCCCGCCTGGAGCGCGCCGGCATGGCCCGCTGCGCACCGAAGCTCAACCCGAAGAGCTCCTCCGACAAATGGCTGAGCGACAAGGGTGCACCATGGAAGAAGCTCGCGAACGAGAAGCCGAAGGGCGAGACGATCGCCTATGAAACGCTGCTCAACGCCTGGAAGGCGGGCAAGGTGCGCTGAGTCCGGACACGAACAGCCCGGTGGACTGTTCGTGCCTGACGAAGGGCCGGGCCAGTGGCCCGGCGCGGCCTGCAAGGCTGAGCGGAAGCCAGCGACGCCTGATAGCGGCCCGACGCGCCGCGCGGATGAAACATCGCCGCGCGGCCATGTCTTGCAGCAGCATCGTGTCACGGCCAGATCAGGGCGGCCAGCGTGGCGAAGTCGGGTGCGGCCTGCCAGCCGGTCAGGAGCACATCCGGGCCCTCGGGCACGGGGCCTTGCAGGAAGGACTCCAGCTGCGCCATCACCAGGTGGGGCCAGCCGGCGTGCTCGGCGCTGTCCACCCGGTGCGGCGTGGGCGGCGAAAGCCGGCCCTGCAGGTGCCCGGGCATCGCACGCTCGAACTCGAAGTGGTCACGCAGGAAGGGCGGGTGGAGAGGTGTGCGGCGGCGTCGATCGAGATGGCCGCGCGCGCCCCACGCAAGACTGCCGCGGCCGTGTCGGGCGTGCCGACATGCATGTGGGCCTGCGCATCATCCGCTCGCAAGCAAGTGCGCCGGCCGCTTCATCCGCACGCCGCGCCGCGCCCGGACAGCCCTTTGCCGCCACGGAACTTCGCCTGCCCATCGGTGCATCGTGTGTCCGCAACTGGCCGATCCGCAGCCACCCACCAGCGGCAATTTCGCGGCTCTCAGCTTGCACAGATGTCGACGTTGCAAGTCACGGCAGGTGGCTGGAAATCACACAGATCCGGGTTTGTTACAGATCCCGACAGGCCTCATTCCCACCGATCACCTGTTCCGACCAGATGAAGTCGAAAACGATTCGCTGAGGTCGAAACGCGACAACGAAGTCGAAGACTACGGGGCCGAACGACTCCGGCCCCTCCGCCTCACCCGTGCCCGAGCTCGGTGTGCGGCCGCGGAACGTACGCGATCCAGCGACGGTCACCGAGGTGCTGCAGGTGGGCCCGGAAGTTGTGGTCGACTCTGACCGAGCAGCGGCGCGGACCATCCTTGGGCCAGGGCTTGAAATCGGGGCCGCGAAGCAGCGGTTTTTCCGGTAGCTTGGCTTTCGTCGCCGCCCACTGTGCGTGCAGGTGCGCGAACCGCCCGTCAAGAGCCTTGGTTGCCGGCTGCCGGGCCTGGAACAGCGGCAGCTTCCCGATCCGAGGCACCGCGAAGATGCTGGCCGGCGGCATCATGCCGACCGACCGCCCGGACGCGGACGACGCTTCCAACGGGTCGGCGTCCACGCCCGGCACGTGCCGCGGCGGCGCTGCGCGAACCGGCCTGCCGTGAAAACCGCCCCTGGGGATTTCCCCGAACCACCACGACCGCGGGGGGCAGTTGCCCGTCGCACGCTGCAGAATCGGTGCCATGAAGACATGCTTCCCCACCCTGCTTCGGCGACAAGCCGGCCTGGCTGCAGCCTCCCTGTGCCTGTTTGCTGCCATCGCTGCCACCGCGCCCGCCCCGGCCCTGTCCGCGCCGTCGGCGCCGCTGGTGCGGCTGGCCACGGATTTCGGGCCCATCGACATCCAGCTCGACGCCAGCGCCCCGGCCACGGTGGCCAACTTCCTCGCCTACCTGCGCCGTGGTGCCTATGACGACACCGTGCTGCACCGCAAGGTGACCAACTTCATCGTGCAGGGCGGCGGCTTCCGCTGGAACGACGCCACAGCGCCGCGGGCCGTACCGGTGGCGACCACCCCACCGGTGGTCAACGAGTTCAGTCCGCAGCGCTCGAACCTGCGCGCCACGGTGGCGATGGCCAAGCTCGGCGGCAACCCGGACAGTGCGACCAGCCAGTGGTTCGTCAACCTGGCCGACAACGCCGCCAACCTGGACCGCCAGAATGGCGGCTTCACCGTCTTCGGCCGCGTCACGCCGCCAGGCATGGTGGCCGTGGACCGCATCGCGGCGCTCGGCACGGTCGGCGCTGGCGGTTGCACCGCGGTGCTGGGCAGTGCGGCCGGCGCGATGAGCGACCTGCCGGTCCGGCCGCCGGCGCCCACCACCTGCGCCGAGCTCACTTCCGCGCGGGTGGTGCTGGTCAAGAGCGCCACCGAGCTGGCGCCGCGCAGCAGCGCCAGCGCCAGCGACCGCATCTTCGACTACCTCGAGGCTACCTACCCGCAGTACGCCGCACCGGCCAGCCCGCCCACGCTGTTCTGGGAGGGCTACACCTACCGCTACTACGCCGCCACCGACAGCTACGCGGGCACGCGCGACGGCGTCGTCTACTACCTGGTGCCGGCACTGAGCCCGGAGATCACGCCATTGGGCTCCATGGCCGAGTGGCTGGCCGTCGCCGAGTCCAACGGCTACTGAGCACCGGCAGTTTCGAGAGCTGATCATCGCTTTCAGTCAGGGAGGGTGCGTCGTGCAGTACGCGACTCGCGACGCCGATGTCGTACGGCTCGCCGCGAGGCGCCGGCATGAATACGACGCCCGCTGTCGGACCTGACCGGTGTCAGCGCTGGAGCCGGTGCTCGTGTCACGGCCGGATCAGGGCGGCCGTCGCAGCCGTCGAAGAACGCGTCGATGCGCCCCGCGTCACCGGCGGCCAGGAAACACAGCGGGCCCAGCCAGTCTTACTCGCGCGGGCCGACGAGGCCGTCGCCGACGTCGAACATCGCCGACATCCCGCGGCCCTGGCGCAGCACGTTCAAGGCTGAATGCTCGGTCTCACTGCGTCGCGGCTGCGGCCACCGTCCCGGGCGCACGATGCTTCTCCCGATGGCAGTACGTTGTGGGTTGATCGCTGTGAGTTTCAGCTCACCCTTAGCCTGCCGGAGGTGGACTTCGGCTGCTGGCCAGAACTCTGCATTGGTGGCCGGCGGTTTCAGGAGGGCGCACTTCGACCGTCAAGTTCAGGGCGACGCGATCCCTGCCGCGAGGACCCGCCGTCGACCCGCTGCCGTCGTTCGCGCTCGTTCGCCGTTCGGCGACATCAGCGCGCCGCGGCAGGCGGTGCCCTGCGGGGGCGCTGGCTGTGGCGGTCTTCGCTGCGCTCAGACTGCCCTGGCCTTGCAGGCCGCGCCGGTCCTTGTGGACCGGCCGTTCGCCAGGCACGAACAGTCCCCCGGACTGTTCGTGTCCGGGCTCACCTGCTCGCCTCGAGGGGGTGCCGCATAACTCGCTTCGTTCGCTGCGCTCACTGCGCTCAAACAGGATGCGGCAAGTCAGTTGACGAAGCTCGCTGCGCTCGCCCCCCTCGAGGCTGCGCTGCTCGGCGCCACACACAGCGCCCCCGCCGGGCACCGCCTGCCGCTCAACCCACCGCGGCGGCGCTCGTCGAGAACCACCCATGCCAGTTGCAAAGGGCTCTCCGGGCGCGGTGCGGCGTGCGTATGAAGCGCCGAGGAGCACAGGGTTCATGGCCCGCGAGCGCAGCGAGCCTCGTAGACACTTCTGGCGCATCCTGTTTGAGCGTAGCGAACGGAGTGAGCGAAGCGAGTTATGCGCCGGGCCATGGACCCGAGCACCGCAGGGCAGCCGGAGCGAAGCGGAGGCCGCTTCATCCGCACGCCGGGCCGCGCCCGGACAGCCCTTTGCCGCCACGGCACTTCGCCTGCCCATCGATGCATCGTGTGTCCGCAACTGGCCGGTCAGAGCCGCCCACCAGCGGCAGCTACCCGGCTCTCAGCTTGCACAGATCTCGACGTTGCAGGTCATTGCAGGTCGCTGGAAATCGCTCAGATTCGGGTCTGTTGCAGATCCGACAGACCATTTTCCTGGAGTCCAAGGCGAGCGATCAAACTTGCTCAGTTCCGACAGGGGGTTGGAGGATCAAGAGTGGGCGCACTTACGAGGAGGGGGCCGACAAGCCTTATTCCCACCGAACAGGTGTGATCAATGGGAGTGGAGTCTTTCGGGCCGGGAATGGAGCCTGTCGAGATGCTGGGCCGCAGCACGACTCTGCTTCAGCGTGCCGCCTGACACGGGTGTTGTAAGCGTTCGCGTGATTTGCAGTTCGATAGCGATGCGCGAAGGATCGCGGTTGCAGGCCATTGCCCCATTGCTTCGATGCCCGGGCTGCAGTCGACGACCCCACGTTGGGCAAGCCGGTGCTGCAGCGCCTGGCCTCCACGAAGAAGGTTGCCGCGGGTCGCCTCACGGTAGTGTCGGGCCCGTGGGAACAATACCGTTGGCGCAGCACGACACCACCTTGTTCAAGGGCCTGACGGCCAGCGCGCATTGCCTGCACGGCTCAAGGAATCGCGACATCGGATCCCGTTTGACAGGCATGCGCTGGCTGCGCGCGTGCGCCGATGACCCTGGGAAGGCCCGCTCGAAGACTGCGTCATTGGCGCGCGGCTGGAAGTTGAACAGGATGCGGATGTTGCGGCACCTGGTGGGGTGTTCCTTGCGTGCTCAGCGCGGCAGCCAGCCGAGCGCCTTGGCGTGCAGGCTCTGCACGTACAGGCGCGCGGCGGTCTCGGTGACGGCGGTGGTCTCGGGGTAGGTGCCGGCCGGGTCCTGCAGATCGGCGACGACCGTGCCGTCCTCGGTGAACGCGAACACGTGGCCGTAGGCGGGCGGCACCGGCCACAACGCCCGCGGCAGGCGCAGCGTCACCGAGCGCAGCCAGGGCTTGCCGGCCATGCCGTCGACGACCGCGCTGCGCGGCTTCGTGAAGCCGCCCCAGAGCCGACCGTCCAGCCCGCGCATCAGGTTGTCGGGGTAGCCGGGCAGGTTGTCCAGCAGCACGTGCGCCTGCGCCGAGGGCCCGGCGGCCAGGTCGAGATCGCGTGCGTCGGCGGCGATCTTCCAGATCCGGTAGCGGCCCGTCTCGGCGACGAATAGCGCCTGCCCGTCGGCCGCGAGCGCGATCCCGTTGGCGAAGCTCAGACCGCGCGCGACGACTCGCACCGCCTTCGTCGCCGGGTCGAAGACGAGCACGCGGCCGGTCGCCGACTGCTCGATGATGTCGAGAACGCTCGCCTCGAAGGTGCCGCCCCAGCCGGCGGGGCCGAAGCGCGTCGACGCGTCGGTGAAGAAGATCTGGCCATCGGCGGCGACGACGACGGCGTCCGCATAACGGATCGGCTCGCCGCCGACGTTGTCGGCGAGCAGCGTCACGCGCCCGTCGGACGTCACCGACAGCAGCCCCTTGACCGCATCGGCGGCGACGAGGTTTCCCGCCGCGTCGAACGCGAAGCCGAGCACGCGCCCGCCGGTGTTGGCGAAGACCTCGCGCGCCGCGCCGTCCGGCGCCATGCGCAGGATGTTGCCGCTTGCCACCGCGACGTAGAGCCGGCCGTCCGGCCCGAGCGCAACGTGCTCGGGCCCGACCTCGCCGCCGAGGTCGATCATCTGCAGGCCGGCGAGACGCTGGTTGACGGCATGCGCGCCCGCGTAGCCCGGCGCCGCCGGCGCCTGCCACGCCACGGGCCGGATCGGCACCGGCCACAGCGCGAGGTAGGCCGCGAGCGCGGCGATGACGACGACGGCGATCCACGCGATGCGCTTGACCAAGCTCGTTCTCCTGTCGGACGGCGCTTCGGACGGCGGCGCGGCGTCGCCGCGCCCATGCCCCGGCTCGCATTCTCGCGGGTCGGCGAAGACGAGCCAACCCGCGATCACCGCCGCCGGCATGGCGAGAAAGCCCGCATCGCCGCCGCCCAGCGCGCGCACCGCGAGGCCGACCAGCGCGCCCAGCCCGGCGAGCGCGAGCAGCCAGCCGACGCGCGTGGGCAGACCGGCGCGCATCGCCCGCGTCAGCGCGCCGGCGGCCGGCGCGCGAGCTCGGCCTCGAGCGCGAGCCCGACCGCGCGCACGACCGGACTGATCCGCTCGAACGCGGCGCAGCCGCGAAACGCCGGCACCGGTTCGTTCTCGAAGCGCGGCCCGAGCGCCTGCAGCCAGATCGCGACGTGGCGTACTGAGGGGGAGTCGAGCATGCCGATGAGTTTCATGGCGGGCCGGCGATCTGCGGGGCTGGGCGAATCTGGCATCACGGCCAGATCAGGGCGGCCAGCGTGGCGAAGTCGGGTGCGGCCTGCCAGCCGGGTAGGGCGATCTGCGCCTTCAGGTGGCTGTAGCGGTGCAGCAGCAGCAGCCGCAGCAGGGCTTCGCGCCGGCCGCGATCGAAGGGGCGGCCGTGGTAGCCGTCGAAGAACGCGTCGATGCGCGCCGCGTCACCGGCGGCCAGGAAACACATCGGGCCCAGCCAGTCGTATTCGCGCGGGCCGACGAGGCCGTCGCCGAAGTCGAACATCGCCGACAGCTTGCCGCCCTGGTACAGCAGATTGAAAGGCGTGTACTCGCCGGTCAGGATCACCTCCGGGCCCTCGGGCACGGGGCCCTGCAGGAAGGCTTCCAGCTGCGCCAGCAGGTGCGTTGGCAGGCCGGTGCGCTGCTGGCGCGCTTGGCAACGGTCGCGCTGGCCCTGCAGAAAGTCGGCCCAGCGTGGCGCCAGCGCCGGCAGCGGGCCCAGCGGCAGCGTTTGCACCTCGGCGGCCAGGTGGCCGATGGTGCGCAGCACCGCGCAGCGTTCGTGCTGCTGCAACGTGGGCCAGACACGGTCGAGCGGCGTACCCCGCAGCTGCGTCATCACCAGGTAGGGCCATCCGGCGTGCTCGGCGCTGTCCACCAGGCGAGGCGTGGGCAGCGAAAGCCGGCCCTGCAGGTGCCCGAGCATCGCACGTTCGAACTCGAAGTGGTCGCGCAGGAAGGGCGGGTAGAGCTTGAGCACCAGTTCGCGGCCCAGAAGCGCCACCAGCATCGAGCCCTCGCCGGCCGGCACCGCCGGCGCGCTGGAGTAGCGCGCGCCGAGCGCTGCGACCACGCCGATCCAGCGCGCAGGGTCTTCCTGCAGCGCGTCGAAGTCGGCGTCGCCGGGGTCGGCGGGCAACTCGGGGGATGCGGCCATGGATCAGCGGGTGGAGCGGTGTGCGACATCGCCGATCGTGATGGCCCCGTGGAGCTCGCGCAAGGCCGTCGCGCGAATCCACACGCTCGCCCGGGTTCGCGAATTCACCGGCGCGTCCGCACCCGCTAGGCGTCCTTGTACAGCCAGCCGCGCCGGATCAGCGCCTTCTCGGCTTCCACGCCAAGGAACACGACTGAAGACAGCGCCAGGCACGCCGCCAGCTCAGCCGCGCTCAGCGGCGCGGTCTTGAAGATGGGCTGCAGCCAGGGCACGTAGAGCACCGCCATCTGCAGCGCGAAGGTCAGGGCCAGCGCGGCGACCAGCATCCGGTTGGAAAACACGCCCTGGGTGAACAGCGATTCGCGCTCCGAGCGGATGGCCAGCACATGACCCAGCTGCGACAGTGTCAGCACCGTGAAGACCATGCTCTGCCAGTGCGCGGAACCGTTGTGCAGTGCCCAGGCCTGCGTCAGCAGCGTGACCGCCCCCATCAGCAGGCCGACCCACAGGATGTGCTGCCACAGGCCGTGCGCGAAGATGCTCTCCTTCGGCGGCCGCGGCGGGCGCTGCATGACGCTTCGTTCGGCCCCTTCGCTGGCGAGCGCGAGCCCCGGCAGACCGTCGGTCACGAGGTTGATCCACAGGATGTGGATCGGCAGCAGCGGGATCGGCAGCCCCAGGAAGGGCGCGAGGAAGATGGTCCAGATCTCGCCCGAGTTGCTCGTCATCGTGTATTTGACGAACTTGCGGATGTTGTCGAAGATGCGCCGCCCCTCGCGCACCGCCTTCACGATGGTGGCGAAGTTGTCGTCGAGCAGCGTCATGTGCGCAGCCTCGCGCGCCACGTCGGTGCCGCCCTGGCCCATCGCGACGCCGATGTCGGCCCGCTTCAGCGCCGGTGCGTCGTTCACGCCGTCGCCGGTCATGGCGACGAACTCGCCCCGGTCCTGCAGGGCGCGCACGATCTCGATCTTCTGTTCCGGATTGATGCGCGCGTAGACGCGCACGGTCTCGACCTCGCGCTTGAAGTCCGCCATCGACATCTGCGCCATCTCGCTGCCGCCGAGCACCTTGGCGCCGGCGTCGATGAGGCCCAGCCGCTGCGCGATCGCCCGCGCCGTGGCAGGGTGGTCGCCGGTGATCATCACCGGAATGATGCCGGCCGCCTTGCAGTCTGCCACCGCCGCGGCCGCTTCGGGCCGCGGCGGATCGATCATGCCGACCAGCCCGATGAAGCTCAAGTTGCGCTCCAGCGATTCGGCCTCGACGAGTTCGGGCACCTGCGGCAGGCGCTTCAGCGCGAACGCCAGCACGCGCAGGCCCTGGGCCGCCAGGGTCTCGGCCGTTTCCTGCAACGCGGCCGCGTCGAAGACCGCCACGGCACCGCCGGCGTCGAGCCGGTCGGTGCACAGCGCCAGCACGCGTTCGGGCGCCCCCTTCACGAACATCAGCACGTTGTCGCCGTCGCGGTGCAGCGTGCTCATGCGCGCGCGCTCGGCATCGAAGGGGATCTCGGCCAAACGCGGCAGCGTCTGCTGCGCTTTCTCCTTGTCGACGCCGGCGGCCTGGGCCGCGGCCAGCAGCGCGGTCTCGGTGGGGTCGCCCTTCAGTTCACCGTCGCGACCGGCCACGGCATCGTTGCACAACGCCATCGCCAGGCCCAGTTCACGCCACGGTAACTCCGGCTTGTCGGGCAGGCCGGGCAGGGTCTGGCCGGCCGCGTGCACGCAGTCCACGTGCATGCGGTTGAGCGTCAGCGTGCCGGTCTTGTCGGAACAGATGTAGGTCACCGAACCGAGCGTCTCCACGGCGGGGAGACGGCGGATGAGCGCGTTCTGCCGCACCATGCGCGCCGCGCCGAGCGCGAGCGAGATCGTCACCACCGCCGGCAGCGCCTCGGGGATGGCGGCCACCGCCAGGCTGACGGCGGTGAGCAACATCAGCAGCGGCGGCTCACCGCGCAACCAGCCGGCGACGAAGACGATGGCGCAGATGGCCAGCACGGCAACGGCCAGGTGGCGGCCGAAGCGCGCCAGCCGCTTCTGCAGCGGGGTCTTGCCGGATTCGCCCGACAGCAGCGCGGCGATGCGCCCCAGCTCGGTCTTCATGCCGGTGGCCACCACCAGGCCGCGCGCGCGGCCGTAGGTCACCACCGTGCCCTTGAAGGCCAGGTTGAACCGGTCGCCGAGTGGCAGGTCGGCGCCTGCCAAGGCTGCGGTCTGCTTGTCGACCGGCTGCGACTCGCCGGTGATCGTCGATTCGTCGATCTTCAGCGCGGACAACTCGGTCAGCCGCAGGTCGGCCGGCAGGATGTTGCCGGCTTCCAGTTCCACCAGGTCGCCGGGCACCAGATGCGTGGCTGCTATGGTGTCGGTCCGGCCGTCGCGGATCACGCGCGCCTGCGGACTGGCCATCTTCTTCAGCGCCGCCATCGCACGTTCGGCGCGGTATTCCTGGACGAAGCCGATGATGCCGTTGAGGAAGACGATGACGACGATGGCCACGGCGTCCTGCGGCTCGCCGACGACGCCGGCGATGACGGCGGCGGCGATCAGCACCACGATCATGAAGTCGGTGAACTGCGACGCCAGCATCAGCAGCGGGTGGCGCCGGCCGGCCTCGATCAGCGCATTCGGTCCGGTCTGCGCCAGCCGCGCCGCGGCGGCTTCGGCGCTCAGCCCGGCGCCGAGGTCGCTGTCGAGGTGCGCCGCGGTCGCCTCGCGGTCTAGGCAGTGCCACTGCGGCGGGCTGGGGTCGTGGGCCAAGGACGGGGACGGATGCGTTGTTCAAGGCCCAGTATGCCGCGGCCCGGATCGTCGCTCGCCGCGGCCGGCGGGCAGCGGCATCGTGCGCCGCCTCCCCGAGGTCTGTTCCGGCGCCGCGCACCGATCGACTTCGCCAGGGGCCAGGCACTCACGGCGAAACAATCTATGCTTCTTTTCGTGGGAGGCACTGGCATGAAGCAAGGCAGCGATACGCACTCGAAGGCCGTCGGCTATGCGCTCTGGATCTTCGGATTCACCGGCTCGCATCGCTTCTACTACGGCAAGCCCGTGACCGGGACGATCTGGTTCTTCACCCTGGGCCTGCTCGGCGTGGGCTGGCTGATCGACCTGTTCCTGATCCCGGCCATGGATCGACAGGCCGACTTCAGGTTTCAACCGGGCCGGATCAATTACTCCGTGGCCTGGATCCTGCTCACCTTCCTCGGCCTGTTCGGCGTGCACCGGATGTACCTGGGCAAGTGGGTCACCGGCATCCTGTACCTGCTGACGCTCGGGTTGCTGGGCATCGGGTACCTGTACGACTACTGGACGCTGAACGACCAGATCACCGTCGTCAACGGTGCGCGGAACTGAGCGCCTGCACGGCGGAAGGTGCCGTGCCACCGCCGCTGGGTCGGCTCAGGTGGCGTGAACCGCGGGCCGGGGCGCCATCGTCAGCCGCGCCGCCAGGTCAGCCGCCGGCATCGGCCGGCCGAGCAGAAAACCCTGCGCCTCGTCGCAGCCGAGCTTGTGCAGCAGCGCCAGCTGCGCCGCCGTCTCCACGCCTTCGGCCACGACGTTCAGCCCCAGGCTGTGCGCCATCGCTATCACCGCGTGCGTGATGGCGGTGTCGTCGCCGTCCGAGGGCAGGCCGCTGATGAACGAACGGTCGATCTTCACCGCCTGGGCCGGGAAGCGCTTCAGGTACGACAGCGACGAATAGCCGGTGCCGAAGTCGTCGATCGAGATCTTCACGCCCATGGCGTGCAGTTGCTCCAGCACCTGCTTGGCCCGTTCCGGGTCGGACATCAGCACGCTCTCGGTGAGTTCCACCTCCAGCTGTCCCGGCGCCACGTCGTAGCGGCTGAAGGCGTCGCCCAGGTCGCCGATCAGTCTGTCGTTGGCGAACTGTCGCGCCGACAGGTTCACTGCCACCGGGGGCGGGCTGAACCCGGCATCGCGCCAGTCGCGAATCTGCCGGCACGCGGCCTGGATCACCCAGCGCCCGATGGGCACGATCAGCCCGCGTTCCTCGGCCAGCGGGATGAAGTCGCCCGGCGGCACCAGGCCGCGGGTGGGGTGGTTCCAGCGCACCAGCGCCTCGACGCCGAGCATGCGGCCGCTGGCGATGTCGATCTTGGGCTGGAAGTGCAGCAGCAGCTCGCCGCGCGTCAGGGCAAAGCGCAACGCCGACTCCACCTCGAACTGGCGCGCCGCCAGCTCGGCCAGGTCCGAGGTATAGAACTGCACGTTGTTCTTGCCCCTGTCCTTGGCCAGGTACATGGCGGCGTCGGCGTGCTTGAGCAGTTCGGCGGCGTCTTCGCCGTCGCCGGGGTACAGGCCGATGCCGATGCTGCCGGTGACGAGGAAGCTGCAGCCCTGGATCGTGATCGGCTCGCCGATGGCGGCCAGCAGCTTGTGCGCGATGGTGCTCAGGTCGGCCGCGTCGGCCTCGCCCTCGAGCAGCACCACGAATTCGTCGCCCCCCAGGCGCGCGACGAGGTCGCTCTCGCGCACGGCGCCGCGCAAGCGGGCGGCCATCGTCTTCAGCAGCTCGTCGCCGGCGTCGTGGCCGAGCGTGTCGTTGATATTCTTGAAGCGGTCCAGGTCGATGAAGAAGACGGCGAAGGCCGTGGCGTGCCGGCGAGCGCGCGCGATCGTGCGGTCGAGTTCGCCCAGGAACATGTTGCGGTTGGGCAGGCCGGTCAGGCTGTCGAAGCGCGCCAGTTCATGCACCTTCTGCTCCGCCACCGTGGACTGCGTGACGTCGCGGCCGACGCCCCGGTAGCCCCTGAAGCTGCCGCTGTCGTCGAACACCGGTTCGCCGCTGATGCGGATGAAACGCCGCACGCCGTCGGGGCGCGTGAAGCCGTAGGTGAAGTCGCGAAAAGCCTTGCGGCCGTCCACGCAGGCTTCATAGGCAACGATGGCCTCGGCCGGCGCGTCGAAGGCGTCGCTGGACATGCGTTGCTTGCCGATCAACCAGGTCGGCGCGATTCCGGTGGCGGCTTCGATGCCGTCGGAGAAATACGAAAAGCGCAGTTCGGCGTCCTGCTCCCAGATCCAGTCGGCCGACAAGGACAGCAGGCTCGACAGGCGGCCTTCGCTGAGCGCCAGGGCCTCGGTGCGTTCACGCACGCGGCTGTCGAGCAGGTCGCGGTCGGCGCGCACGGTGGCGTACAGCGCGGCCATTTCCTGCGAGGCCAGGTCCTGGGAGCGTTCCAGCAGGTAGCGTTCCTGGTCGTGTTCCTCGTAGGCGCGGCTGACGCGCCGGACCAGTTCGCGCCAGCGTTCGGCGTCGGGTGCGTCGCATTCGACCTCGAGCCCGAGGCGCTTGAGTTGCCGCTTCAGCAGGGGGTGCAAGGGCGGCATGCTCATGCCTTCACGAGCGCTCAGTCTTCACTGAAGACCGTGACCGTCATCGTCTGGTTGTGCAGCTCGCTGGCGCCGCCCGGCACGGCCGGCGAGATCTCGCCGTAGG
Organism: Candidatus Rubrivivax defluviihabitans; assembly: GCA_016709385.1. Lineage (GTDB taxonomy): Bacteria > Pseudomonadota > Gammaproteobacteria > Burkholderiales > Burkholderiaceae_C > Rubrivivax > Rubrivivax defluviihabitans. Next base: position 65,964 of record JADJMW010000022.1, on the reverse strand, counting down.
AATAGAAACCCACGTGCCCGGCACGGCGCGGGGCGCTGTCGAGCACGGTCTCGACCTCCTCGTCGGTGCGTTCGCCCAGCACCAGGCGGCGCCCGACGCAGCTGACCGAGATCACCAGCGAGTCGTCGACGTCGCTCGCACCGCAAGTGGCCTGGCGCGCGGCGTGCCCGGCGCTGCCGATCAGCTTGTCGGTGTTGGCCCGCATCAGGCGTGCGATGCCGCCCTGGGGCATGTCGCCGGCAAACGTGAGCGACTGCTGGGCCTCGTCCACACCCAGGATCGTCCGTACCAGCGACTCCTGACCGTCGCCCTCGCGGCGCACCGAAAGCGGAAACAGCAGGGCCGTGCCCGGCAGTTCGGCGGCGCGCTCGCCGAGGTAGGCCTTGTACAGGTCCAGCGCCGGCTTGCCGTCGAGTTCGAACAGCACGTTGCCTTCGGAGCGCGTGATGCGACGCTCGGGGCCGAAGTCCGACCAGCCGCCGTCGCAGCCATGGCCGACGCGCAGCCGCTGGCCGTAGAAGCCGACGGCACAGATGCGGTTCGCCTCGGGCTGGTCGCGGTCCAGCACCCAGGTCCGGCCGAAGCGGCTGCCGTCGCCGGCCAGGCCGCCGGTGATCGACACCCCGGCCGGCAGGTGGCGGGCGAGCCCGTCGACCAGCGGCGTGCCGTTCACGCACAGCCCGTCGGACAGCAGGAAGACCGCGCGCAGGTCGCCGCCGGCCAGCTGCGCAGCCAGCCGGGCCCCGGCGTCGAAGGAGTCGGCGGCGCTGGACACGGCGGTGAAGGCGCGCCGCAACTGCGTGCGCTCGAAGCGCGCGATAGCGACGCTGACGCTGGCATCGTGGACCTGCGTGCCGGCGATCTCGCCCGAGGTCGAGCACCCGACCAGCACCGAGTGTGGAAACGCCGCGGCGAGTTCCTTGAACGGCGTCGGATCGACGCCGAACTCGGGTGCCGCAAACGCCAGCACGAAGGTCTGGCCGCTGTCCAGGTCCGCCGGCAGCGGCGAGTCCCAGCCATCGGCTGTGCGGTAGGTCACGGTCTGAAGTTTCACGGCGCCTCGCTTGTCGCCGCTCGGCGCGGCAGTCTCTTCGTTTTCGGCCGTGCCGGGGCGGTCTTGAGCGGCGCGCCGTCGTGCTTCGCGCCGTTGGCCGCGGCTCGCCCAGGCCAGCTACAGCGGCCTGACCAGTGGCAGCACCATGGAAGGGGGTGTTCCGGCCTGCACCGCGATCCAGCCGGTGGCCGCGAACGGGCCGTAGATCACCCACACCCACCCGTCGCGGGGTGCGGCCGGCGGCAGGCCGGGGTCGGCCGTCCAGCCATGCGCGCCGCCCGGAAGCAGCGCTGCGCCGCGCACCTCGAGCCGGGTGGCGCCTTCGGCCCTGAGCCTGGCGGCCTCGGCCTGGCATGCGGAGTAGGACACCTCGTTGCCGAACAGGGCCGCTTCAGGGAGTTGGACTGGTGTATAGCCGGCGGCCGGCAGTTCCACGACCCACAGGGAGCGCTGCACGCCGGCCAGGTCGGCTGCGTCGACGATGCCTTCGTGGCGCAGGAATTCGGCCCAGGCGCCCACGGGGGTGTCGGCGAAATAGTGGGCTGGTCCCTCGCCCGGGCCGTGCCAGCGCGCCGGCGGTTGCGCCGATGTCTGCCACAGGAACGGGAAGCGCGAATCGCAGTGCCGGTAGCCGACTCGCACGGGGCTGCCCTATGCGGCCAGCGGGTTGGCACCGACCAGCGCCTGGGCGAGCGACTTCACCTGGGCGGCTGTTGCGTCGTCCACGCTCCAATCCGCACCGAGCTCGGCGCGCGGACTGCGGCCGGCCAGTTGCTGCCGGGGCCGCTCGAACCAGCGCCGGATGCCGAAGGCGTTGTACGATCCCGCCAGGTCGCCCACCACCAGGGCCAGCCAATGCAGCCGCTCGGCCACCTTCTGCGGCGTCTCGCGCTGGCCGCTGGCGTACCGGCGCAGCGACGCGTCCGAGATGCCCACCAGCGCCGCCAGCAGCGTATCGCCCAGCGTCTCGCGCAGGGCGCCCCATTCGGTGGCCGGCGAGGGTGACTCGTCCAGGGCGACGTTCACTTTCTCCAGCTCGACCGTCATTCTTCCTGCCGTTTCGACGTCCAGTTCTGCCGGTGCCTGGTGCAGCAGCGGTGCCAGGTTGACCGCCGCGGACCGCAACAGGCCCGACTGGCCAAGCGTCTTCAACAGCGCGGCCACGGCCTGGGGGGTCGGCGCATTCAGCGTCTGCTGGGACACGATACCCATGGCCGCCGACCGAACGAACAAACGTACGAGCGCCCTCTGCACTTCGATGTTTCGCAGTGCGGCGGCAGCAGATGAACTTTGGACAATGCTCATTGTCCAAATCTAGTCCGTTTCCGATGGATGGTCAACACTGACGGTCTGGCGGCGGCGCCATGGTCGTGGGCGCTGTCGTGCCAACGGCCGGCAACGCGGGACGGTCCTGCAGCCCGATTCCGGCCGCGGCACGGGCAGCCCATACTCGGCAAGATCCACCCACCGCCACGGGCCAAGCCATGACCGAACCGCAGCAGCGCATCGCCATCGTCGGCGGCAACTTCGCCGGCCTCACGGCCGCGATCAAGTTGTCGCCGCGCCATGCGGTGACCGTTGTCGACCCTTCGCGCCACTTCGAGTGGACGCCCAATATCCACGAGATCCTGTCCAGCGTGAAGGTGCCGCAGCGCCTGCGGCTGGACCGCGCCGCCATCGTCAGGCAGGCCGGGCACCGTTTCCTGCGCGACCGCGTCACCGCGCTGCACCCGGCGCAGGGCCGGTTGCTCACCGCGGGCGGCCGCACGCTGGCTTTCGACGCCTGCATCGTGGCCGTGGGTGCGCTGTGGAATACGCACCGGGTGCCGGGGGTCGCCCGCCACGCCTTGCCGCTGCGCAGCGTGGCCGACGCGGTGGCCATCGAGCACCGGCTGCAGGCGTTGCAGCGGCAGGGAAGACCGTTGCGCCTGGTGATCGCCGGCGGTGGCGTCACGGGCATCGAGGCGCTGGGCGAGGTGCTGCGCCGCCACCGCCGCGACGCGAGCCTGTCGGTGGAATTGGTCGAGTCCGGCCCGCGGCTGCTGCCAGGGCTGCCGCCGGCGCTGGATGCCGACCTGCGCCGGCTGTGCGAACCGTATGCCGTGAACTTCCGCACCGCCACGGCCATCGCCGCCGTGTCGGCCCAGGGCGTGCGCCTGGCTGAGGGCACGCGGCTGCGTTCCGAACTCACGCTGTGGACGGCCGGGCTGGCGCCGCCGCCGTTGCTGCGCGAATCGGGCCTGGCGCGGTCAGCGCAGGGCTGGGCGGACGTGCGCCCCACCTTGCAGAGCCGCCATTTCGACAACGTCTTCGTCGCCGGCGACGCGGCGCAGCTTCCGCGCGCCGTGGCCAAGCAGGCCTACAACGCCATCGACATGGGCGCGCTGGCCGCGGCCAACGCGGCGCGTTTTCTGGGCGGCCGCGCGCTGCAGCCGTTCAAGCCCGCGCCCAAGCCGGTGCTGGTGGCCTTCGGCGATCTGCAGACCTATCTGGTGGCGGGCCGCACGGTGCTGGCCAGTCAGGTGCTGGCGGCCGCCAAGGAAGGCGTACATCAGGCGTTCATGCTGCAAATGGCGCCGGGTGGCGTGGTGAGCGCCCTGCCGGCTGCGGCGGGCCGGCTGTGGCAGAGCTGGCGCCGGCTGGCGCTGCCGCAACTGCTGTCGCTGGCCGACTTCAGGAAGCTGCCCGACTGCAAGCCCGTCCGGCGGTTGTAGACGGCCGGACGCGCACCCGTGCCCATGCTCAGAACACACCCAGGCTCAGGCCGGCCGCCAGCGCCGCGCCCAGTTCGGCGCAACGCGCCAGGTCGCCGGGTCCGATCCGCTTCGCGCGCAGGATCTGCTCGGGCGTCTGGGCCTGCGTGCACACGATCAGCGGCTCGGCCACCGCCTTCAGGCGCCAGCCGGTGGCGATGCGCTCGACCTGGCGCGCGGCGTTGCGCCCGTCGCTGCCGGCGCAGACCAAGGTCGCAAAGGGCCGGCCGTTGATGCGGTCGAGCGCGGCGTAGTAGCAGCGGTCGAAGAAGTCCTTCATCAGCCCCGACATGGCCGCCAGGTTCTCGGGCGTGGCGAACAGGTAGCCGTCGGCGGCCAGCACGTCGGCCGGCCCGGCCTGGGTGGCGTGCAGCAAGGCCACCTGCACGGCAGGCGCTTCGCTGCCGGCGCCGGCAGCGGCGGCCTCGGCCATCTGGCGCGTGCCGCCCGTCATGGAGTGGTAGACGATGAGCAGCGTCTTCATCGGCGCCGAGCATAGCGGTGCGCGTCCGTGGCGCGGGGGAGGGTGTCATTGAGCAGCGCCACGCCGAGGGCAGCGCCGGACCGGCAGCTCTGCGCTCGGGCCCGCAACATTCGCCCGCCGGCCTTGCCACTGCCGCGTGGTTTGATCGAGCGCGTCGATGGCGCGATCGACGCAATGGAGACGCCGCTCTAATGCCTCGGTGCGGTTGACGGTCGTCAACCGCACCCCGCGTGACGATGGGGACACTTTTCTGCAATGGCGTGCCGATTGGAGGGCGGAAGCGGTTCCGCCACGTTCGGTGGCCGTGACATGGGAGGTGTGAGGTGTCGATTGCAGCATGGGGTTTCGGGAGGCGCGTTTTTGCGGCCACGGCGGCAAGAGCGATGGCGGTCCTGGCCGTGTCGCTGGCGGTGCTGTCTGGATGCGGTGGTGGCGGCGGAGATGGTGATGCCCCGCCCGTGGATGGGCAAGGCTTCGTCACGGCCGAGACGCACAGGTTGCCGGTGACGGTGGCCGCCGGAGGCGAGGTCGAAGATGCCGTCAGCGGTGCGCGCTTCCTGTTTCCGGAGGGTGCCTCCGGTACGCTGCAGTTGACGCGCCTGAGCGGCACGCCGCCGCCGCCGCTGTCTCAGGGCGTCGGCTGGCGCATCGAATTCGATGGCGCGCAGCCGGTCGAGGTGGTGCTCGAAGGTGCCTTCGACGGCCGTGCCGCCTGGCCCAGCGTGCATGCCTGGAGCGAGCTCGGCGCGGCGGCCATCGATGACGGCCGCGGCACCGGTCCGCGCTGGATACCGGTGCCGCTGCGCATGCTGCCGGGCGACCGCGTCGCCTTCGAACTGAGTGCGCGCTCCGCGGCGGGCACGGCCACCGCACTTCGTGCCGGCACCGCCGCCGCGGCCCCGGCAGCGCGCGACTACTGGATCTCCAAGCTCGACAAGAACAGCAGCGAGGTCGACCGCCGCGTCGCACGCGGACTGCAGGCCGCAGACTATATCGACCGCTATGTGGCCGAGCTGCCGACCCCGCTGGCCGACACCTTCCGCGCCAACGCGGCGCGCCGACCCTTGAGCTGGAGCGAGGATGGCAGCTGGTACAAGGGCTTCTCGTACCTGCCGTTCCGGCGCTACAGCCCGCGCATGGCGGTCGAGCTGGACCTGTTCGCGCTCGCGCACGAGTTGTCGCACTACCTGACGCACATGAGCGTGGGCGACGACGTCTACGAGCGGCTGGAGAGCCAGAAATACGCGGAGAAGCATGGCGTGCTCGACGTCGTCGGCCGCGGCGCGATCAACGAGGACCTGGCGTTCTTCATCGAGTTCTACCTCCAGGGCAAGGGCGGCAACTACGACCTGTTCGACGCACCGACGGTGTACCTGCGCGGCCGCAAGCAGGGTGTCGACGTGCCGGCGCACGAGGGATTCACGGCCGCGATGCTGGCCTCGCTGGTGCGGCCGGCGACGGTGATCCCGAGCCTGGACAACCCCGGCCATTCCGTCGACGTGCCGGTGGTCGGCTTGAGCTATCGCGACGTCTTCGCGATCATGGCCCGCGGTGCCACCGACGTCGACACGCTGCGCCGGCACATCGAGGAGCGGCTCGACGCCGACGGCCGAGCGCGTTTCCGCATCAACCTGCAGCGCCTGGGCTGGCGCTACTGGGCCGGGCTGCGCGTGGTCGACGCAGGCGGGGCGCCGGTCGGTGACGCCGAGGTGCGCATCGTCTCGCGCGCCGGCGGCAGCGAATACACCGCCGAGGCCGGCCGCACCAGCGCCGACGGCACGATGACGCTGTTTTTCGTCTACCCCGGAGACTCGACGATCGTCGTCACCCGCAGCGGCGAGACGCTCGAGGGCCGCATCACGATCGACCCCGACCGGCCGACCCACCAGCGCATCTCGCTCGGCGACGTGCAGGTGCAGCCGCTGGCGCCCTTCCCGACGCTGCGCGAGGTCTGCGCCTCGTTCACCTACACCACCGTGACCGCCATCACGCGCATCTACGACGGCCCGTTCACGCGTGTCGAGTGTGTGACGCCACCGTCGGCCAAGTTGCTGTCGTGGTCGGGCGGGTCCTTCTCCGTTCGCGACGGCGACGTCTACGTCGAAGGACAGTATTCGCAGGCCTTCGAGATGCTGAATGGCGTGAAGGCGCGGCGACCCCTCAGCGGCCGCTACGCGAAGGTGCCACCGCCGTTCGAGATCCATCTCTCTGAAGTGCCACGGGTCAAGGGTTCGGCACTGGTGCGCTTCCGCTACGAAGGAAACGCCGCCGCCGGGCGCTACAACCTCCTGTACCAACCCGAGGACGACTGCACCGGCGGCTTCTGCGAGGCGCGCGCGGTGCACGAGATCGACGCGGCGTCGGTGAGTTTCTGGGTCACGTTCGGCAACTGAGTCGCCGCTGGGCGGCAACCGAGCGTCAGCCAGCGGCGCCGCTGGCCGGCGCCCCGGCTGACTGCGGCGCGGGGGGGGGCGGTGAGTCCCGGGCCTCACCCCGATGCCGACGTGGACCACTGTTTCCCGTCACACTCCCAGGCTTGCCGCCTCCCGACGTCATGCCTGCCAACTTCGCCTTCGACAACAGCTACGCCCGTGATCTGCCGGGCCTGTACGTGGCCTGGCCGCCCGCCGCGGTGCCGGCGCCGGAGTTGCTGTTCTTGAACCGCGAACTGGCGCAGGAGCTGGGCCTGGATGCCGCCGCGCTGGACGGCCCCGAAGGCGCCGCGCTGTTTGCCGGCAACCGCGTGCCCGAGGGCGCCGCGCCGCTGGCCCAGGCCTACGCCGGGCACCAGTTCGGCGGCTTCTCGCCGCAGCTCGGCGACGGCCGCGCGCTGCTGCTGGGCGAGGTGATCGACCGCGCCGGCCGCCGCCGCGACATCGCCTTCAAGGGCTCGGGCCGCACGCCGTTCTCGCGCGGCGGCGACGGCAAGGCCGCCGTGGGACCCATGCTGCGCGAGGTGCTCGTCGGCGAGGCCATGCACGCGCTGGGCATCCCCACCACGCGCGCGCTGGCGGTGGCGGCCACCGGCGAGCCGGTGCTGCGCGAGAGCGGGCCGCTGCCCGGCGCCGTGCTCACCCGCGTGGCGGCCAGCCACCTGCGCGTGGGCACCTTCCAGTTCTTCGCCGCGCGCGGCGAACTCGACCGCCTGCGCCAGCTGGCCGAATACGCGATCGCGCGCCACGACCCGGCGCTGGCCGGCGCGCCGGATCGCCACCTGGCGCTGCTGCGTGCCGTGGCCCGGCGCCAGGCCTCGCTGGTGGCGCAGTGGATGAACGTGGGCTTCATCCACGGCGTGATGAATACCGACAACATGACGATCTCGGGCGAGACCATCGACTACGGCCCCTGCGCCTTCATGGAAGCCACCGACCCGGGCGCCGTGTTCAGCAGCATCGACCACGGCGGCCGCTATGCCTACGGCAACCAGCCGCAGATCGCGCGCTGGAATTTGGCGCGGCTGGCCGAGACGCTGTTGCCATTGATGGCCGACGGCGACGACGAGGCCGCGGTGCAGCAGGCGGTGGCGCAGGTCACCGAGGTCATCGACGCCTTTCCGGCGCTGTACCGCGCGGCGCTGCTGCAGGGCCAGCGCGCCAAGCTGGGCCTGCAGCGCGGCGGCGACGACGCCGCAGACGAGTCACTGGCCGCGGACTGGCTGGCGCTGCTGCACGCGCACGGCGTCGACTTCACGCTGTCCTGGCGGCGGCTGGCCGATGCCGCGGCGGGCGACGAGGCAGCGCTGCGCGCGCTGTTCGCGGCCGACGCGAAGGCGCCCGACGACTGGCTGGCGCGCTGGCGCGCACGCTGCGCGGCCGAAGACGACCACGCCGATGCCGCAGCGGCAGGCGCGCAGCGCGCGGCCCGCATGCGCGCCGTCAACCCGCTGGTGATTCCGCGCAACCTGCGCGTGGAAGAAGCGCTCGCGGCCGCGTCGGCCGGCGACCTGGCGCCCTTCGAGCGCCTGCTCGCCGCGCTGCGCCGTCCCTTCGACGACCTGCCAGGGCACGCCGCCTATGCCGAGCCGGCGCCGGCGCAGGCGATGGCGTCGTACCAGACCTTCTGCGGTACCTGAGGTCGCGGCGCCCCGGGCTCATGCGACCGGCGCGCCGTGCCCGCAGGCGCCGCGCGATCGAAGCCTAGTCCTGGATCTGGACCACCACGTACTGCGTTCCCGATTGCTGGTAGTAGGTGCCGCCGCACTGCTGCAGGGTCGTGCCTTCGATGACCACCACCGTGCAAGCCGGCGGCAGCGTGGCCACGTAGGTGGAGGTCATCACCACGCGCCGCGTGGTGCGCCGTGCCACCCCGGCCACGCTCACCGGCGTGAGCGGCCGGCCGACGACGGCCTGCGCCTGCTTGACCACCAGACCGCCGGGCACCACGCCCCCGGGCAGCAGGTCGGCCGCCAGTACCGCACCGCCCAAGGCGAGCCACACCCATTTCGAACGGATGGTCTTCATTTGCGGGCTCCCTCGGTGCTGGTGATCTCGCCGGTGCTGTCCACCGGCAGTGCTTTCAGCTTTTCGACCCCGGGTGGGGCCACGAATTTGAAGCGGCCCGCGGGAATCGACGGCTTCAGGTTCCACTGGCTCAGCTGCACGCTGTATTGCGGCGCACCCGTCAGGCGTTTGGTGGTGACGACATATTTCAGCGGCAGCGGCTGGTCACCGTCCTGCACCCAGATCTGCCAGTCCACGATGGGCGTGCGGAAGGCCAGGTGGTGCGCCTTGACGCCGCCCACCACGGCCAGTCCGTGATAACCGCTGCTCGTCGCACCCGCGGCGAGCACGGCATAGGGGTCGGAAAACAGCAGGTCCGCGCCCGGCAGCGCCAGCCCCGAAGACGCCTCCACGGCCCGGATGGCATCGTCGATGCTGCCCTTCAGGTCCTGCTGCACATAGGCCTTCAAGGTCTTGCCGTAGATCGTGACCTGGCTGCCGTCGAAGAACAGTTCGGTGTCGGCGAAGCGGCCCTGGCGCGTGGCGTGGAATTTCGACGGCCGCTCCAGCAGCACCGTGGCGCGACTGTTCAACTGCAGCTTCTGCGCGTCGACCGTCATGAACTCGAAACTCACGTCGGCGTTGACGCTGAAGGCCGGGGTGCCGGCGAGAAATTTCGACATCGAGCGCAGGATCTCGTCGGCGTCGGGGTTCAGGCCCTCGGCGGCCAGCACCGGCGCCGCCGGCAGCAACAGGCCGAGTGCCAGGGATGTGCCAGCCAGCGCACGGCGCAGGCCCGGGAATGCCGAACTTCGTGTGGTCATCGGTTTTCCTTTCAAGTCCGCACAGTAGACCACGACTTCAGCGCGGGTTCACCGATCCGGGGCCAGACTCGAGTTGTCGAGCCGCCTCGCGCGGTGCCTGGCCGCAACGGATCGATGGTCGGAGGTCAAGCCGCCGAGGTTGCCGGTCTGGCCGCGGCCGCTTGCGCGGCGCGCCGGGCCAGCGCCTGCGCCAGACCCGGGAACAGCACCGCATGCACGGGGGTCAGCGCATGCCAGTAGGCCAGCCCGGGCGCACCGGCCGGGTGGAAGGTGGCCGTGACGCAGACCTGGCTGCGCCGCTCACCCTGGGGCAGCACCTCGAAGTCCAGCGTGGCCGCACCCGGCAGCTTCATCTCGGCCAGCAGCGACAGGCGGCGGCCGGGTTCCAGCGCCACCACGCGCCAGAAGTCCACCGCGTCGCCCAGCCGCAAAGCGTGTGCCGCAGGCCGGCCCTTGCGCAGGCCCTGCCCGCCCAGCAATTGGTCCAGGCGGCCGCGCACCTGCCACAGCACGTCGAGAAAGTAGTAGCCGTTGTCGCCCCCGATCTGCTGCACCTGCTGCCACAGCACCGCCGCCGGTGCCACGGCCGTAGCCTGCGCCCGCATCTGCCGGGCGTAGAAGGCGAAGTCGGCACGTTGCCGGCGATAGACCATGTCGCCTTCGGTCCAGCGCGGGCCATGGGGGCTGGACGGGTTCGCCTGCGCGGCCTGAGCAGCGCGGCGCTCGCGGTCCAGCGCGGCCTGCGCCGCCTGGCGATAGCTCAGCAGCTTCAGCGGCACCAGTTCATGGATGGCGGCGTCGTCGGCCAGCACGTCGTGTTCCAGACCTTCGATCAGCGCCCGCGCCACCGGGGTGGGCACGGTGGTCACCAGCGGCAGCCCGTGGGAGAACAGTCGCGGCTTGAGCAGCGGCAGCGGCACGATCAGCGGGCGGCGGCCCACCAGCGCGCCGAACTGCAGCATCATGTCCTTGTAGGTCAGCACCTCGGGGCCGCCGATGTCGTAGCTGGCGCCGGCCGCCTGCGGCAGCAGCGGCAGCCGCGTCAGATAGGCCAGCACGTCGTCCAGCGCGATCGGCTGCGAGCGTGAACTCACGCAGCGCGGTGTGAACATGCCCGGCAAATGCAGGACCAGGTCGCGGATGACCTCGAAGGCCGCCGAGCCGGGGCCGATGATGACCCCCGCGCGCAGCTCCGTCACCGGCACCGGGCCCTGGCGCAGCACGTCGCCCGTCTCCACGCGTGAAGCCAGGTGGGCCGAGGCCTGGCCCCGCGGCTGCAGGCCGCCCAGGTAGACGATGCGTCGTACCCCGGCCCGCGCGGCGGCGGCCGCGAAGTTCTGCGCTGCCTGGCGGTCGCGGCGCGCAAAGTCCGCCCCGCCGGCCATCGAATGCACGAGGTAGTAGGCCAGTTGCACGCCTTGCAGCGCGGCGTCCAGGCTGGCGGGGGCCAGCGCGTCGGCGGCGATGGTTTCCACGCCGTCCCAGCCGCGGGCCTGCAATGCGCCCAGCCGGCGCGCGGCGGCGCGCACGCGGGCGCCCTGGGCGAGCAGGAGAGGCACCAGGTGGGTGCCGACATAGCCGCTGGCGCCCAGCACCAGCACCGAAGTGCCAGCCAGGGTTGCAGTCGGCTCGGCGGAAGCGTTCATCGGGGCTCTTGCGACCGTGCGGCCGTGACCGGAGCCTTGCATGCTATCCGCAGCGGCACGATGCCGAAGCACTGACAGGCCACTCGTGCCCGCGCCGCCCGGGGCCCGCAGCCATCCCAGACGCGCGGGCGCCCGCTCAGGAGCCAGCTCAGGCGCGGCCGGCCTGGCGCCACTGCGCCACCCGTTTCTCGATGAACTGCGGCAGCGGCGTGAGCGTGATGCCATGTTCGCGCTGCAGCGCCGGTGCGCCGTCGAAGCGTTCGCCGTAGGCGTCGTCGGGCAAGCTGGACATCTTCAGGATGCGCGCCAGGCCGGGATGCAGCGGCCGCGCCAGCACGGCGATCGCCCGGGCCAGCCCGGCCGGCAGGTGGCTCACGCGCAGCGGCAGGTCGGCGCAGCGTGCGTACAAGGCGGCCACTTCCTGGTTGCTGTAGTGGCCCGGGCCGCCGATGTCCAGCTGTCTGAAAGGCAGCGGCTCGTCCATCAGGGCCCGCAGCGCAAGAAGGGCCACGTCGCTGGCGGCGACGAAATTGCGCGGCTTGGTGCCGGGGCCGATGAGCTGCGCCTTGCCCTTGGCCAGCAGCCCGGCGCCGTTGAAGTTGTGCGCATGGTGTTCCATGAAGGCCGTCGGCCGCAGCACCACGTGTCTCAGCCCGCTGGCCGCCAGCGCCTGCTCCATGGCGTGCTTGGTGCGGAAGAAGTCGACGGGGTGATCGGGGGAGGCGCCATGGGCTGAGACGTAGACCAGCCGGTCCACGCCGGCGTTGCGCGCGGCGGCAAACAGGCTGCGGTGACCCGCGTCGTCCACCGCTTCGCTGCGCCAGCGGCCGCGACCCAGGATGCCGTGCGCTGCTGCCAGCACGCGCTGCACGCCGGCGGTGGCGCGCGCCAGCGACGCGGCGTCGGTGAGGTCGCCGGCCACCACCTCGGCGCCCAGCGCAGCCAGGTCATCGGCCTGCTCGGGGTGGCGGCACAGCGCGCGCACCGCCACGCCGCGCTCCAGCAGTCCCTGCACCACGGGCCGCCCCAGGGCGCCGGTCGCGCCCACCACCAATACCTTGCCGTTCCATGATGCCAAGCGAGTCTCCCTGGGTTTCGCCGCGGCGGCCGCAGGCCCCGGTCGGGATGCTTGCATTTTCGCGCCTGGCGATCAACCCGCCGGCCCGGCAGGCACGGCGGCCCGACAATCCCGGCCGTGAGCGCGGCCGATGTCCATCTTCACCGCGTGCTGGCCGCCATGGCCGGCCCGCAGGCACGCCCGCGCGCCGACCAGGCGGCGGCGGTGGCGGCGCTGGTGCACGACCGCGCCCGCGTGCTGGTGGTGCAGGCCACCGGCTGGGGCAAGTCGGCGGTGTACTGGGCGGCCACGTCGGCGCTGCGGGCGGCCGGCGGCGGGCCGACGCTGATCGTCTCGCCGCTGCTGGCCTTGATGCGCGACCAGGTCGGCGCCGCGGCCAAGGCCGGGCTGCGCGCGGCCACGGTCAATTCCACCAATGTGCAGGACTGGGACGCCGTCTTTGCCGAGATCGAGGCCGGCACGCTGGACGTGCTGCTGGTGTCGCCCGAGCGCCTGGGTAACCCCGGCTTCGCTCGCCGCCTGCCGGGTCTGGTGGCCGCCGCCGGGCTGGTCGTCATCGACGAGGCACATTGCATTTCCGACTGGGGTTTCGACTTCCGGCCCGACTACCAGCGCCTGGCACGTACGCTCCTGGGCATCGGCGCGCAGACCCCCGTACTGGCCACCACGGCCACCGCCAATGCGCGCGTGACGCAAGACGTGGCGCGCCAGCTGGGCGCCGGCGCGCGCACCTTTCGCGGCACGCTGGCCCGTTCTTCGCTGCGCCTGGCGGTGGTGCCGGGGCTCACGGCGCTGCAGCGCTACGCCTGGGTGGCCGATGCGCTGCAGCAGGCGCCGGGCTCGGGCATCGTCTATACGCTGACCGTGGCGGAAGCCGAACGCCTGGCCGCCTTTCTGGCCGGGCAGGGCTTTGCGGTGGCGGCCTACCACGGCGGGCTGGAAACCGAGGCCCGCCAGAGCGTGGAAGACGCCTTGCGCGACAACCGGCTCAAGGCCGTGGTGGCGACCTCGGCGCTGGGCATGGGCTACGACAAGCCGGACCTGGCGTTCTGCATCCATGTCGGCTCGCCGGCTTCCCCGGTGGCCTACTACCAGCAGGTGGGCCGTGCCGGCCGGGCGCTGGACGATGCCATGGCGGTGCTGCTGCCGGCCGAAACCGACGAAGCCCTCTGGACCTACTTCGCCACCGCCGGCGTGCCCGACGAGGCGCGCGTGGGCCAGATCCTGGCGGCGCTGGCGGACGGGCCGCTGTCGCTGCTGGCGCTGGAGACGGCCACCGGCATCCGGCGCGGCCGGCTCGAGGGCCTGCTCAAGATCCTGGCGGTGGAAGACGTGGTGCAGCGCGAAGGCGGCACCTGGTCCCTGACCGGCCAGCCCTGGCATTTCGACGCCCCGCGCTGGGCCGACCTGGCGCGCGTGCGCGCGCGTGAAGCCGACCTGATGCGGCGCTTTGCACGCGGCGCCGGCTGCCTGATGCGCTTCCTGCAGACCGCGCTGGACGACCCCGACCCGCGGGACTGTGGCCGCTGCAGCGCCTGCAGCGGCTGGTTGCCGCACCCGGGGCTGCAGCCCAGCCGCGCTGCCGTCGAAGCCGCGCGTGTCTTTGCGCGCGGGCGCGATCAGGTCATCGAGCCACGCAAGCTGTGGCCGTCCGGACTGGGCGCGAAGGACTTCAAGGGCCGCATCACCGGCTGCGAAGAAGGCCGCGCGCTGGCCTTCGCCGACGACCCCGGGTGGGGTGAACTCTTGCGCCCGCTGTTCGCCGGGCCTGATCGAGACGCGCCGCCCGAGGTGCTCGACGGCGTGGTGGCCCTGCTGGCCCGCTGGCGACGCAGCTGGGCGGCGCGGCCGGTGGCGGTGGTGCCCATGCCGTCGCGCGACCATGCGCGGCTGGTCGCCAGCATGGTGGCGCACATCGCCCGCGTGGGCCGGCTGCCCGTGCTGGACGTTCTTAGCGCCGAAGGGCCGCCGCCGGCGCCGGACGCCGCTTCCGGCGCGCGTGTGGCTGCGCTGCTGCAAAGCCTGCAGCTGCGGGCGGATGCGGCGCTGCCGGCCGGCCCGTTGCTGCTGGTGGACGCGCGCTACCGCAGCGGCTGGACCGCCACCGTGGCCGCCGCCCGGCTGCGCGACGCGGGCGCGACAGCCGTGCTGCCGCTGGTGCTGCAGCAGTTGCCTTGACCGCCTGGCCTGGCGGTCAAGGCGCCCGCCCGGCGCTGTGCTCAGTCGGGCATCGACAGTCGCTTCACGGCCTGGACGAAACGCTGCAGCGTAGGTGAAAGCTCGCCCGGCTGGAGCTGGATGTCCAGCAGCTGGAAGCGTCCGCGCGTGGCCTGCGCCTTGGCCAGCGCAGCCGCCAGCCCGGCCGTGGTGTGCACCCGATACCCGTCACCCCCCATGCCGGCGGCCATGGCGGCGAAGTCCCAGCGGCCGAGGTCGTTGAACTGCGCACCCGGCGCGAAGGTGCGCAGCATTTCCCAGCTCGCGTTGTTGAAGACCAGCACGATGGGGTCGCAGCCGCAGCGCGCGGCATTGCCCAGTTCCCAGCCCGTCATCTGGAAGGCGCCGTCGCCCACCAGCACGACGGGCCGGCGGCCCGTGGCCACCTGCAGTCCCAGACCGGCCGGCACGCCGTAGCCCATGGTGGCGTAGTAGCCCGGCGCCAGCAGTTCGGTCTGTTCGATGTCCATCGCCGTGAACAGGCAGTCGCCGACGTCGCTGGCCAGGGGCATCGGCCCGTGGTCGCGAAACAGCGCGTTGACGGCCGCCGCGATGTCCTGCGGCAGCACCGGCCGGTCGGGCCCGGACAGGTCGCCGGCCGCGGGTGGCGCGACGCGCGATGCCGCGGCTGCGGCCTTGGGCGCCGGCGGCTGCAAGCCGCGGCTGGGCACGCGCGCCAGCAAGGCGTCCACCAGGGCCGCGATCGGCAGCCCGTGGTAGACGTGGTGGCCCATCGAAACGTCGCCGTCGAAGACCTGGATCGCATGGCGCAGGTCGATGCGGCGCGAGGAGACGGCGAAATTGGTGTCGGAGACGATCACGCCCAGCAGGAACAGGCCATCCGACGATTCGACCTGCGCGCTCACGGCCGGGTCGCCGGCCAGCCCGATATAGGTGCCGACCAGCGGCAGGTCGGCCTCGGCCAGCAGGCCGCGCCCCATGAAGCTGGTGACCACCGGCATGGCCAGCCGCCGCGCCAATTCGGCCACGCGCGGCTCCAGCCCGTAGCGGCGCACCTCCACCCCGACCATCAGCAGCGGGCGCTCGGCGGCCGCCAGGCGGGCCAGCAGTTCGTCGGCGCAGGCGGCCAGCCTGTCGGGGTCGATGGCGGCGGGCGCCAGCACCGGCGCCGCGGCACAGGGCCGTGCCGGCATGTCGCGCGGGATCTCCAGGTAGACCGGCCGCGAGCGTGACAAGGCCGCGTCGAGCACGCGTGCGATCAGCGCCGGAGCGCTGGCGGGGTCGTCCAGCCGCGCCCGGTCGACCGTGAGTTCCTCGAAGACGCGCCATTGCGAGTCCAGGGTCTTCACCTGGTGGTGCAGCAGGAAGCCGCTGGTGGCCTCGTGCGCCGCGGGGGCGCCGGACAGCACCACCAGCGGCACGCGCTCGGCATAGGCGCCGGCCACGGCGTTGACGAGATTGAAGGCACCGGCGCCGTAGGTGACCGCGGCCACACCGAGCCCGCCGCGGCTGCGTGCGGCGGCGTCGGCCGCAAAGCCCACCGCCGGCTCGTGTGACAGCGTGTGCAGCGGCAGCAGCGCCAGACGTTCGAATTGTTCGAACAGCGGCAGGGCGAAGTCGCCGGGGATGCCGAAGATCTCGGTCGCACCGCGCGCCTTCAGCGCCAGCAGCAGGGACTCGGTCAGGTTCATGGGCGTCCTCTGCAGGTGGCGGTGGGTCGATCGGTCCGTGCGGGTGCGACGACCCTGGCCAGCGCGGCCGGCAACAGCGCGCGGACCCGCTCGACGGGGTCGCAACTCGGGATGCCGTGGAGTATGAGTTCGGGCTTCATTGGCGGCACGGCATGGGGCAGCATTACTGGCTGCGCAGAGGGCGAGCATAAGCGGCCGCTGGCCGCCGAGGCTGCGGATACGACCCTGGAACCACACCCTGGAGCCACACCCAAGAGCGCCGCAGGCCGGCACGCCGTACACGCCGCCCTTCAAGGAGCTGATCGCCAAGGTCGACGCCGGCGAGGTATCGCGCTTCGACTGCGTGCGCAAATACGGCGGCGCGGCGCAGCAGAACTGGGGTGCCGAGTTCACCGTCGCTGCGCCCGCCGAGCTATCGCAGAAATTCGCGGGCAAGTCCGTGCTCCACACCCACCACCCCGCGGCGCAGGCCGCACCGAACGATGCGCACACCAAGCCCGAGGAGAAGAAATACGAGCCCGGCTTCGGTTATACGGTGGTCGATACCGGCCGGGTGAGGGGTGTGCAGCAGACCGCCAGCGCCTGTAAAGCGCTACCCTGAGCCCGGCCAGCCGTTTCGGCCTGGCGGGCGCGTGGCTTCAGCCTGGTTGTTGAAGTCGA
Organism: Candidatus Rubrivivax defluviihabitans; assembly: GCA_016709385.1. Lineage (GTDB taxonomy): Bacteria > Pseudomonadota > Gammaproteobacteria > Burkholderiales > Burkholderiaceae_C > Rubrivivax > Rubrivivax defluviihabitans. Next base: position 49,157 of record JADJMW010000022.1, on the reverse strand, counting down.
ACAGGTGCTCACCCGGCCTGCCAAGGCAGGCTCAAGCGGGCTTCCAGCCCGCCTTTGGGGCGGTTGCGCAGTACCAGCTCGCCGCCGTGGGTGCGCGCGATATTGCGGGCGATGCCCAGGCCCAGGCCGCTGCCGCCGGTGGCACGGCTGCGCGACGCCTCCAGCCGGTAGAAGGGCTCGAAGACGCGTTCCAGCTCGGCTTCGGGCAGCCCCGGACCGTCGTCGAGCACACGAAGCACCAGCGCCTGCGGCGTGTCCTCCACCTGCACCGTGGCGCGGCCGCCGTAGAGCACGGCGTTGTCGACCAGGTTGTTCAGCGCGCGCTTGAGCAGCGAGGCCACGCCGGGGCAGGGCCGGCTGGCCTGGCCCTGGATGTCCACTGTGCGCCCCATGGCCTGCTGCTCGGCCTGCAGCGCGGCCAGCAGCGCCATCATGTCGACCGGGGCGCGCGGCTCGTTGCCGCCCAGGCCGCGCATGAATTCCAGCGTCTGCGTGACCATGGCCTCCATTTCCTTGAGGTCGGACTCGAAGCGCTGTCGCTGTTCGTCGTCGTCCAGCAGGTCGGCGCGCAGCCGCATGCGCGTGATGGGCGTCTTCAGGTCGTGCGACAGCGCGGTGAGCATGCGCGTGCGCTCGTCGACGAAGGCGGCCAGCCGCTGCTGCATGGTGTTGAAGGCGCGCGCGGCCTGCTGCACTTCGCGCGGGCCGTCCTCGGGCAGCGGCGGGCGGTCGAGGTCTTCGCCCAGCGCCTGCGCGGCCTGCGTCAGCCGCTGCAGCGGCTGCACCACCCAACGCACGGCCACATACGACACCGCCAGCACGCTGGCCAGCAGCACCGCCAGTGTCAGCGCCAGCCGCCAGGGCAGGGTCTGCGGCGGCTCGGGCAGCGCGGTGTCGAAGCGCGCCCAGGTGCCGTCGCGCAACTGCACTTCGGTGCGCAGCAGTGCCATCCCGCCGCCCACCATGCCCGGCCCGCCGCCGCGCATCATGGCGCCGTGGCGCATGCCACCGCGGTCGAACGGCGGCGGCGGCGCCGCGCCGGCGGCCCGGGACTGCACGCGCACCGGCCGTTCGCCGCCCAGCGCCGCGCGCAGCCGCTGGGCGAACATGCCTGCCGGCCAGGCCGTGTCGGCCTGGACCGGGATCAGCGGCGCGGGGTGCAGCGACAGCACCAGCGGCGGCACCCTGAACACGGCCACCATGCGCGCGCGCTCGGCCTCGCCCAGGTCGTCGAGCAGGCGCACCACGTCGGCGATGCGCTGCGCCGGCTGCATGCCGAAGCTGCTGCTGAGCAGCCGGTCGCGCTCGGCCACGTTGATGGCGGCGCTGAGCAGTTGCGCCACCAGCAGGCCGCCGGCCAGCACCAGCAGCAAGCGGCCGAACAGCGTGCGCGGCAGCCAGCGCTGCAGGCCGCGCGGTGCGGCGGGTTGCGCGGGCTGGGCAGCCGGGCTCAACCGCCCTCCTTGTGCACCGGCACCGAGAGCACATAGCCCTCGCCGCGCACGGTCTTGATGAGCTGCGGGCTCTTCGGGTCGTCGCCCAGGCGATGCCGCAGGCGGCTGACCTGCACGTCGATGCTGCGGTCCAGCGGCTCGGCCTCGCGGCCCTGGCTCAGGTCGAGCAGCTGGTCGCGGTCGAGCACGCGGTTGGGGTGGTCGAGGAAGACGCGCAGCAGCTTGTATTCCGCGCCGCCGATGGGCGTTGCCTCGCCGCCGGGCGCCACGAGCTGGCGCCGCGCGGTGTCCAGCGTCCAGCCGGCGAAGCGCAGCCGGTGTTCACCCTGCGGCACCAGGTTGGGCGGCAGGCTGCGCGTGCGGCGCAGGATGACCTTGATGCGCGCCAGCAGTTCGCGCGCGCTGAACGGCTTGGGCAGGTAGTCGTCGGCGCCCATCTCCAGGCCGACGATGCGGTCGGTCTCGTCGCCGCGCGCGGTGAGCATGATGACCGGGATGTCGCTCCTGCCGCGCAGCGTGCGGCACAGCGTGAGGCCGTCGTCGCCGGGCAGCATGAGGTCGAGCACCACCAGGTCGAAGCGGCCGCGGTCCAGCGCCTGCCACATGGCGCGGCCGTCGCCCACGGCGGTGGCGCGCAGCCCGTTCTTTTCCAGGTAGCGCGTGAGCAGGGTGCGGATTTCGGCGTCGTCGTCGACGACGAGGATGTGGTCGGTGCTTTCCATGGCGGCTTCCGGCACCCGTATTGCACCGCGGCGCGGCCGGGGGTGGCGGCAGAAACGTATCACAGCATGTCAAGACCGCCGCCCGACGCACGGCGCGACAAAAAGGCCGGTGCCACGACACAAGCGGCTTACACGGCGCCCGTCTAATGGGAACCGTTGCACAGGGGTTCCTTGCAACGGCCGGGTTGACCAAGCCCGGCCTTTCAGACACCTGTTCAAGGAGCACATCATGAAGACCACCACCCGATTCGGCGCTGTGACCCTGGCCGTGCTGGCGCTCGGAGTTGCCGGCGCCGTCTCGGCCCACCCGGGTTATGGCATGAGTCAGGGCATGGGCCATGGCATGGGCCCTGGTGCGGGCGCAGGTTCGTGCATGGGCTACGGCCCCGGCCCGGCCGCGGGTGCGGTTGACGGCGCCGGCGGCTGCGGCATGGGCCCCGGCATGGGCCGCGGCATGCACGGTGCCATGCGGGGCGGCATGCACGGGCCGGACACTCCGGCGGTGGCCGCGGCCCGCCTGTCCGACCTGAAGACCGAGCTCAAGATCACCGAGGCGCAGGAAAGCGCCTGGCAGGGCTTCGTCGCGGTCGTGCAGCAGCAGGCCGAGCAACGCCAGGCGATGCATGCGCAGATGCGGGCCCGGATGCAGGATCCGCAGGCTGCCCCGGTGGACCGCGCCGCGCGCCACGCCGAGATGACGACCCTTCGCGATGCCCACTTCAAGGCGCGCAGCGAGGCGCTGACGGGCCTTTACGCCGTGCTCACGCCGGAGCAGAAGGCGCTGGCCGACCAGCGGCTGCGCGGGCCTTACGGGCAGCGCATGGCGCAGCGCGGACAGAACCGCTGAACGCGGGGGCGCGGGACGCCGGTTTCGGAAGGCAGCGCGCGGCCAAGCCGGCGTAGCCTCGGATCAGCGGCCACTGCGCCGCGCCACCTCGGCCGCCACGGCCTCGAGCTGCGCGGCCAGGTTCTGCCGCACCGCCACGTTGCCGATGGCCGGCGGCGGCGGCAGGCGCAGCCCGATCAGCGCCGTGTAGCGCAGTTGCGTGCGCGGCGCCGCGCGGCGCGTGGACAGCGGCGCCAGTTCGTAGCGGCCCTCGAAGACGTCGATGGCGCGGCGCTTGAACATCCCCAGGTCGAAGCGCACGGCCTTGGCCTCGGCCATCTTCAGCGGCTGGTGCTCGATATTCAGCAGCACCGTCATCGACTGCGCGAAGAGCAGGAAGCGGAATTCGCCTTCCTGCTCCACCACGAGTTGCTCGCCGGTGCCGGCCAGCGCCTCGCGTTCGACGACGCGGCAGGCGCGGATGCCGGGCATGAAGCGCGGCAGCGCGCCATAGTCGGTGATGGTGTCCCACACCGTCTGCACGTCGGCAGCCAGGTCCAGCACCGCCTCGGCTTCGAAGCGGCGGCCGCTGCGCTGCACCTCCACCTTCACAACGTCGTTCATCGCACATCCTGCATGTTGGGCAGGCGGCCGCCGGCCTGCACGCCATTATCGGCGGCGGCCCGGCCCGGACCGCCGTTCAGCGCGTGCTGGCATGCCAGGCGTCGGCGGTGCTGCGGAAGCGTTGCGACAGGTGCACGGCGATATTGCGGTACAGCTGCAGCGCCAGTTCGGGCTGCTGCCGGGCCAGCCAATCCAGATCGTGCTGGCTCAGCGCATGCACCGTGGCCTCGGCGTCGGCCACGGCGCCGGCGCTGCGGCCCGCGCCGTCGAGCATGGCCGTCTCGCCGAAGATCATGCCGGGCGAGATGCTCAGGTAGCGCTGCGTGCGGCCGCTGGCGTCGGGACGGCTGAAGATGCTGATCGAGCCGCGCGTCAGCACGTACAGGCCGTCGGCGGCGTCGCCTTGCTGGAACAGCGGTTCGCCGGCGGCGAGCCGGCGCTGCGGCATGAGCGCGGCCAGCGTTTCGCGCTGCGCCGCGTCCAGGCCCTGCAGCAGCGAGGACTCGGCCAGCGGCACTTCGCCGGGCAAGGCGGCGCCGCCCAGCAGCAGGCGTTCGGCGGCCTCCACGGCGCGGTCGGCGTCGGGCCAGCCGGACTCGGTGCCGGCATAGGACTGCAAGGCCTGCGCCTGCGCCGAGCCGGGTGCCAGGCCGGCCAGCAGCAGCTCCACGCCGCGGCGGCGCAGGCGCAGGCCCAGTTGCTGCAGCGCCACGGCGCCGGTTTCGTCGATGCTGGCCACGCGCCGCAGGTCCAGCACCATGCAGCGGCAGTGCGGCGGCAGGGTGTCGGCCTCGGCCTGCAGCCGCTCGCCGCTGCCGAAGAAGAGCGCGCCTTCCAGCTCGAACAGCATCACCCGTTCACGCAGCGGCTGCAGGCGCTCCTCCACCGCGGCCGGGTAGACGCGGCGCGACGGCCGTGCCGCGGCGGTGCAGCGGTGGTGCACCAGCGTGCGGTTCATGCGCACGAAGAAGACCACGATCGACAGCAGCAGCCCCAGCGCCACGCCTGCGGCAAAGCCCCGCCAGATCGTGGTCGCGAAGACCAGCGCCACCACGCCCAGGCTGAGCCAGAGGTCGCGCGAACGCTCGCCGGCCCACCACTGCGCGAGCAGGCGGCTGCTCCAGCTGTCGATCAGCTTCAGCGCGATGACCAGCATGGTGCCGGCCAGCACCGGCAGCGGCAGCGCCGACAGCAGCGGCCGGCCGTGCAGGTAGAGCAGGCCCAGCGCCACCGAGCCCGCGAACAGCGACGCCCGGCCGTGACCGCCGGCCTGCAGCGTGGCCACCGCGCGCGCCCGCACCGCAACCACCGGCAGGCTGCACAAGGCCCCGGCGGCGATATTGGCGCAGCCCACGGCCCACAGCTCGCGGCGGGGGTCGTGCCGGGTCGAGTACTCCTGTTCCAGCGCCAGGTTGTTGAGCGCGCATTCCAGCGCGCCGATGATGGCCAGCACCAAGGCAGTGCCGGCCACGGCCGCGGCATGCCGGCCCAGCTGCGAAGGACCGTCACCGCGCAGCAGCTCGAACATGGCCTGCGTCGAGGACAGGTCGTTCGGCAGCGAGCCGATGCTCGCGCCCCAGGCCAGTTGCGGCCAAGCCTGCCCCAGCGCCACGTGCAAGACGGTGCCGAGCAGCAGTGCCGCCAGCATGACGGGCCGGCGCGGCCAGCGCCGCGCCGCTTGCCACAGCAGTACCGCCGTCGCCAACCCCAGCGCCAGGGCGCCGGGCTGCCACTGCAGGATCGCCTGCCATCCGGTGGCACCGCCCGGGGCGTGGCCCATCAGCAGCGGCAGTTGCGCCAGCAGGATCAGCACCGCCACGCCGTTCATGAAACCGGCCAGCACCGGCTGCGGCACGAACCTCGACAAGCGCCCCACGCCGAAGACGGCCATGGCCACCTGCAGCAGGCCGCTGAGCATGACCGTGGCGCCGCACAAGGCCACCACCGTCACCACACCCGGCGCGGAGCCGGGCGCCAGCGCCGGGTCGGCGGCCAGTTGCGCCACCAGGCTGGCCAGGATCAGCGCCGTGGCCGACGTGGGACCGCCCGCCGGCATCGCCGCGCGGCCCAGCAGGGCATACAGGCCCCCGCCGAGCACGATGCAGACGAAGGCCGCCGCCACCCCCACGCCGACCCCCGCCGCCCCCAGCGGCGCGAAGGCCAGCAGGCCCAGCGTCAGCGGCAGCGCCAGCACCGACAGCGATCCCACGGTGCCTCCCAGCGACTCGCGGGCCCAGGCGGCGCCGCGACGGCGTGCGAAGGCGGCTCTCAGGGCCATGGGGGCGGGGGTCGGCAGTTGGGCAAGGGCAGGCCGGTGATGGCGCGATGGCAAAACGCGGGCGCGGGAAACAGCGGCGGAGTGTCGCCGATGCCGCCGGGGGCACGGCTCGGGGTTTGTCGTGGTGCCGGGCGGATGCGGCCAGCGCGATCCGACGGGCGCCGGCAGCGGCCACCGGCGGCGCACCGCGAAGCAGGCATGATGCCGGCATGATCGAAACCGCAAAGCGCCTGTCCAGGCAACCCGCCCGCGTATTGGCCAGCGACCTGCGCGGCGCCAGCCGCCTGGCGGTGGACGCCACGCTCGGCCTGACCGACCTGGTGGAAAACCTGCACCACAACATCCTGCGCGCGCCTTGGCCGCTGGGCGAGGCGTCGCAGCAGCCCACACGCGGTATCACCGGGCTCGTCTACCGCAGCATCCGCGGCGTCACGCGGCTGGTCGGCGGCAGCCTGGACGCGCTGCTGGGTCAGGTGGTCTCGCTGCTGGGTGCGCCGCAGGCGCCGGGTTCCGTGCCACCGTCGCCGGCCGAGCGCGAGACGCTGATCGCGGTGCTCAACGGCGTGCTCGGCGACCACCTCGCCGCCACCGGCAACCCGCTGACCATCACCATGACGCTGCGCCACGACGGCCAGGCCCTCGCGCTGCGGCCCGACGCGCTGGCCCAGGCGCTGCCGCAGGCGCGGCCGCGCGTGCTGCTGCTGCTGCACGGCCTGTGCATGCACCCCGGGCAATGGCGGCGCAACGGCCACGACTACGGCGCGGCGCTGGCGGCCGAAGGCGACTGCACGCTGCTGCACCTGCACTACAACACCGGCCGCCATGTCTCGAGCAACGGGCTGGAGCTGGCCGACCGGCTGCAGGCGCTGCAGCAGGCCTGGCCGGTGCCGTTGCAGGAGATCGCGGTGCTGGCGCACAGCATGGGTGGCCTGGTGGTGCGCAGCGCGCTGCACCAGGCGCAGGACCGGGGCGACGACTGGCCGCCGCTGGTGCAGCGCATCTTCTTCCTGGGCACGCCGCACCATGGCGCACCGCTGGAACGCGGCGGCCACTGGATCGACAGCGTGTTGGGTGCCAGCCCCTACACGGCAGCGTTCTCACGCCTGGGCAAGCTGCGCAGCGCCGGCATCACCGACCTGCGCCACGGCAGCCTGCTCGACGAAGACTGGAGCGGTGCCGACCGCTTCGCCCACGGCCACGATACGCGCACGCCGGTGCCGCTGCCGGCGGGCGTGGCCTGCCACGCGATGGCCGGCGTGCTGCGGCCCGACCAGGGCCAACCGGGCCACAGGCTGCTGGGCGACGGCCTGGTGCCGGTGGACAGTGCGCTCGGCCGCCACACGCAGGCCCGTCGCACATTGGCCTTCGAGCCGGGACGGCAATGGGTGGGCGCCGGCCTGGGCCACCTGGACCTGCTGGGCCATGCCGACGTGGCGGCGCAGCTGCGGGCCTGGTGGCTGGCGCCGCAGGGTGCCGGCGCCGCGCCGCCGCCTTGAGGTCGCGCTCAGGCCGCTTCGGCGGCCTCGGCCTGCACTGCCGTCGGTCGGCGCAGCGGTGCGGCCGCCAGGGCGGCCTCGTGCGGCTGCTCCAGCCAGGCCGCCACCGTATCGGCGAGTTCGTCGCCCGAACGCCAGGCGGCCTCGACGTTGCCGCCGTTGAAGAAGTCGCCGCACACGCCCAGGCTCTGATCGGCGTCCCACCAGCATTCACGGTCGTCCAGGCTGCCGCGGTCGGCCGGCACCGCATAGCGCCAGCGGTGCACGCTCACGTGGTGCCAGGCCAGCGGCGGCGCCCCCGCCGGACGCGGCGGCAACAGCGCTTGCAGCGCATCGCGCAGCGCTGCGGACACCGTTTCCGGGTCGGCTTCCAGGTGCGCGGCGCTCCAGGCCGGCGTGGCCTGCGCCACCCAGGTGGCGATGCCGCGCGGCGCGCTGCGGCCGGGCTTGCGGTCGTTGCGTGCCACCCAGGCCAGCGGGCCGCGGCCGGGTTCGGCAGCGTCCCAGGGCCAGTCGACGTCGTCGGTGGCGGCCATCAGCGTCCAGCAGGGCGCCATGTTCACGCCGGCCAGCGCGTCGGCCCAGTGGTCGTGGTGGCCGGCCAGCAGCACGGCCGCCTGCGCCGGCGGCAGCGCCAGCATGACCTGGTCGAAGGGACCGGCCAGCTCGCCGCCGGCCAGCACCAGTTGCCAGCCCTCGGCCGTGCGGTGCAGCCGCTGCACCGCCTGTGCCAGCCGCAGCGGCACGTCGCGGGCCAGGTGCCGCACCAGCGCCGGCATGCCCGGTGTGGCGACCCAGGCTTCTCGCACGGCCGCTGCCGGCCATTCGGCGTGCACACGATGCTGCCAGCGCGCCACGGCGCCGGCGGCCTCGGCGCGCGCCAGCAGGGCGCGAAACCGGGGCTGCCGGGCGGTGATCGCCTGGGCGCCGTGGTCGAATTCCACAGTGCATTCGTTGCCGCCCTCGCCGGCCCAGGCGGCGCGGCGCGTGGACATGCGCCCTCCGACCCCGCGTGACTTGTCGAACAGCGTCACCTGCACGCCGGCCTGCTGCAGGCTGGCGGCACAGGCCGCCCCGGCGATGCCGGCGCCCACCACGGCGATGCGCTTCGTATCTTTCGGATCGGACATGCGGGACCTTTCGGGTTGGGGTGACGGAGGGAGGCGAATGAAGAGGTGGGCGGCTGCCGAAGCCTAGGGCGTCAGGGCCCCTGCATCGGTGCAGCCGGTGCGGGAGATCGCCAGCGCGAGCGCAGCACGAGGAAACCGCGGTAGCCCGCGTCCAGCAGCGCCGGCATGGGGCCGAAACCGGCGATGCGGCCCAGCCAGGCCCAGCGTGGCAGCGTGCGCCAGAGTTCGGCAAAACCGCGTGCGCCGTCGACCAGACTGCCGTCGGCGCGGCGCACGTGGAAACGCGCCAGCGCCACGGGGCGGCTGAGGTCGGTGCCCAGTTCGGCGGCGTCGCAGCTCGCGGCGTCGACCCAGGTGCAGGCCTCGGCGCCGGGCTGGCGGCGGTACATGGCGATCTCGCGCGAGCACACCGGGCAGGCGCCGTCGAAATAGACGGTCAAGGCCGGCGGCTGGGATGGGTTGAACGGTGCGGAGGCAGTCATGGATCCGAGATGAATCATTAGTGAATTGAAGTGTAGTCGTTGACGTTAATAGATCGGTTTCAGTTCCGCCTCAATGAATCGATTTGCCATAAATAACGTGGACATAAGCGATTCAATGGCACAATTCATCTAATAGGACTTCCGTTGAGACCGCCTGCATGACCGATCCGTTCCCCACCGACATCGCCGCCACGGCGCGCCTGCGCAGCGGCACCGCGGCGCGCCTGGCCGGCGTGCCGGTGGCCACCTTGCGCGTCTGGGAGCGCCGCTACGGCGTGGTGGCGGCACCCAAGACCGCCACCGGGCAGCGTCTGTATTCGGGCCACGACGTGCAGCGGCTGCGCCTGATCAAACAGCTCACCGAGCGCGGCCATGCCATCGGCACCATCGCGGCGCTGGCGCTGCCGGCCCTGGAGGCGCTGGCCGCGGGCGAACTCATGGCGGCGGCGCCCCTGGCGGCAGCGACGAGTTCGCGGCGCGCCTGGGTGGTGGGCCGCGCGGCGGCGCAGAAGCTGCAGGCCGCCGGCGTGGCACCGCTGCGGGTGTGGCAGGACCTCGACGAGGCCGAGGCTCAGGCCGAGGTGCAGGCCGAGGTACAGGCCACCGACGATGCGACCGGCGTGCTGCTGGTGCAGATCAACTCCCTGCAGCCGCTGGCGGCCAGGCGCGTGCGCGCGCTGGCGCAGCGGCTGCGGGCCCAGGCGGTGGTGGTGCTGTATGCCTTCGGTGCCGAGGCGGTGGCCGATGCCTTGCGGGCCGCAGGTGCGGCGGTGCGGCGCGAGCCCGCCACCGGCCGCGAGCTGGCCGCCCTGCTGGGTGCCACGCCCGCGGCCGCCCTGGCCGCGCCGGTGGCGGCGCCGCTGCCGCCGGTGGAGCCGCGCCGTTTCAGCGACGAAGCGCTGGCGGCGCTGGCCGAGCTGCCTTCGTCGGTGGCCTGCGAATGCCCGCGCCACATGGCCGAGATCGTGCTCCAGCTGGCCGGCTTCGAGCGTTACAGCGCCGAATGCCTGTCGCGCAGTCCGGCCGATGCGGCGTTGCACCGCCATCTGGGCGAGGTGGCGGGCGCGGCACGCACGCTGTTCGAGCGTGCCGTGGAGCGGCTGGTGGCCGAGGAAGGGCTGGTGCTGACGCCGCAGGGCGCGCCCGCTGCGGTCTGACGGCGGCCCGCCTTCAGCTCAGCATCTGCCGCAGTTCGGCAAAACTGCCGGCCACTTCGACCAGCTCGATCGGCGTGCCGAGCTGGCGCTCGATCTGGGCCCGCGAGATCACGCCGCGCACGCGCAGCGGCGTTGTGCCGCCGTCTTCCACCACCAGCAGGTGGTTGCGGCCATGCCTCTTCAGCGTGGCGATCAGGTTGCGCACGGTGGCCGTGCGCAGCGCGTCCAGTTCCACCGCGTCGAGCTGGGCCAGTTGCGTCATCACGTCGCCCACCGTCAGCTCGTCGTGGTGCAGGCCGCGTTCGTGCACCAGGCGCACGGCGCGGTCGCCGCGCAAGTCGGTGGTGGTGATCAGTCCCACCAGCGAAGGCATCTCGGTGACGACGAAGAGCATGCGCACGCCCTGGTAGATCATCTGCTGCTCGGCGTGGTGCAGCGAGGTCGAAGGGCCCGTGGTGGCGGCCTTCACCTGGGTGAGGTCGGTCATCACCGCGACGGCCGGTGAATCCAGGCTCACCGGCTCGGTGTGCCATGGCTTGGCCTGGACGATGGAGGCACCCCCTTCGAGGCGGCGCGTGGGCAGGGCGGCTTCAGGGCTCATGGTGACCTCCTTGGGCTGGGCCGGGCGTGCCCGGCAGGAGTGCACATTACGCCGAAAGTCGTGACGGCGCCATCGTGCTGCACCGGAGGCCGGCCGCGCGGCCACCCGGCACGCGCACTGGCCACGGGCGGCATCAGCCGCCGCTCAGCGCCTGCACGATATTGACGTCGGCGCCGGGCCGCAGCGGCTGCGCCAGGGTGTGCAAGGCCTGGCCGTCGACGAAGACGCGCATGTGCGGCCGGATGCGGTCCTGCTCGTCGACCATGCGAAAGCGCAGGCCCGGAAACTGGCGCTCCAGGTCGGCCAGCACCTCGCCCAGCGTGGCGCCGCTGGCCTGCACGCGCGAGGCACCGGTGTAGGACCGCAGCGCGCTGGGAATCAGTACCTGCATCGTCGACCGACCCGCACGCTGCAGGCCCCACGGGTGTTCATCCCGACCTCAGCCCAGTGCCGCCGCTTCCACCGCATAGATCGCCGGCAGGTGCCGGGCGATGCACGACCAGCGCTGCCCCTCGTCGCGGCTGGCCCACAACTCGCCGCTGGTGGTGCCGAAATACACGCCCACAGGGTCGGCCGCGTCGGCCGTCATGGCCTGGCGCTTCACCGTCCACCAGGCCTGGTCCGCGGGCAGGCCGCTGTCCTGCCGCTGCCAGGTTCTGCCGGCATTGCGCGTGACATAGGCCGCCGGGCGGCCCTGCGGGCTGGTGCGCGGCCACACGCTGTTGCCGTCCATCGGAAAGACCCAGGCCACCTGGTCGTCGCGCGGGTGCACGACCATGGGAAAACCGATGTCACCGACGCGCTTGGGCATCTTGCCGCCGATGCGTTGCCAGGTGTCACCCGGCCGGTCGAGGCGGTAGATGCCGCAGTGGTTCTGCTGGTACAGCCGGTCGGGGTTGCTCGGGCACAGGCGCACGCAGTGGGGGTCGTGGAAGGTGATGGTGCTCGGGTCGAAACCCTCCACCACCTGCAGTCCCTTGACCAACGGCGACCAGGTCTGGCCGCCGTCGCGCGACTCGTGCACACCGCCGCCGGACATGGCAAAGAGCAGGTGCGCCGGGTCGCGCGGATCGACGATGATGGAATGCAGCTTGGGGCCGTCGGGCGTGCCGTCCTGCACCGTGCCCATCCATTCGCGGTACTGCGGGTCGTCGTTGATGCTTGAAAACGGCGCCCAGGTCACGCCGCCGTCGGTCGAGCGGAACAGGCCTTGCGGCGACGTGCCCGCGTACCAGGTGTCGCGCTCGCTGGCGTGGCCGGGCGTGAGCCAGAAGCTGTGGTTCACGGCTCGCGCTGCCGGGCCCGGGGCGCCTTCCGCCACCTTGGCAAAGGCCGGGGGTTGCACCGCTTCCTTCCAACTGCGGCCGAGGTTGGTCGAGCGGAAGATGGTGGGCCCCAGGTGCCCCGTCTTGGCTGCCGCCAGCAGGGTGCGCCCGTCGCGCGGGTCCAGTTGCAGATGGTGGATTTCATGGCCCAGGAAGTGCGGGCCGTCGACGCGCCAGGCCTTGCGCCGGGTATCGCCGTGGAAGAGCCAGGCGCCTTTGCGCGTGGCGACGAGCAGCACCACCGTTATCGGCGCCGGCCGCGGCGCACGGCTGGCGGCGGGTCGGGCCGGTGGCTTGCGTGCCGTGGGCTTCGCGGTCGTACTCGCCATCTTCAGCTCCTTGGCATCTGCGATGCCTGTTGTTGCCGCACGCGCCGCGGCAGCCTCTTCGGGGCGCTGGGTCCCGCGCCGGCGGCTCGATCGGTGGCGGTGGAGTTTGGCGCCGCGGCGCGGGCTCGTCCAGACCCCCGTGCGCTGCGGAGCACGGGAGTTCTCAGATGACGTTGTCTTCCAGCAGCGGCCGACCCGCCGCCACGCGCGCCGGGGTCAACCCGTCCAGCGCCGGTGCATCGCTGCGGCCGCCTGCGATCAAGGCGGCCATGGCCGCGCCCACGGCCGGCGCCTGCTGCATGCCGTGGCCTGAAAAACCGCATGCGGTGAAGGCATTGCGCCAGCCCGGCACGGGCCCGGCCAGGCCGTTGTGGTCGAAGCCGTTCATCTCGTAGTAGCCGGCCCAGGCCGAGCGCACGCGCAAGGCCTCGAAGGCCGGCACGCGGGCGGCCAGCCGCGGCCAGATCACTTCGTCGAACAGGAGGTGGTCCACCTGGTCCAGCGACGGCTCGTCCGGGTCGCCCGGCCAGGGTTCGCGCGGCGGCGCGCCGGCCAGGAAGCCGCGGCCTTCGGGGCGGAACCAGACGCCGGTGGGGTCGATGACCAGCGGGCAGCCGGGCAGCGGGGTCGGGCTCTCGAGTACGAAGACGTCGCGTTTCTTCGCCGCCACCGGCAGTGCGATGCCGAGCCGGGCCGCCAGCGGCGCCGTCCAGGCACCGGCGGCGAGCAGCACGGCGTCGCCGGCGAAGCGCCGGCCGTCGGCGCAGCGTGCCGCGGTGACGCGGTCGGCCGCGGTCTCGAAGCCCTGCACGTCGGCGGCAACGAATCGCGCACCGCAGGCGATGGCCTTGCGCCGGAAGGACTGGTGCAGCGCCGGGCCGTCGAACCAGCCTTCGCCGCTGAGGCCCAGCGAACCCAGCGCTAGGTCGTGCACCGCCAGCCAGGGGAAACGCGCCTGCAGTTCCGCCGGTTCCAGCAGCGCCACGTCGGCACCGGCGTTGCGCTGCACGCCGTGCTTTTCGCGCAGCACGGCGGCGCCGGCGGCGGTGGCCAGGTACAGATAGCCGGGCTCCACCAGGCCGATCGCCGGCCGCTCGCCCGCCACCGCCAGTTCGTCGCCCACCCGGCGCAGGAAATCCAGGCTCCAGCGCGACAAGGCGATATTCACCGGCTGCGAGAACTGCTGCCGGATCGAGCTGACCGACAGCGCGCTGGAGGCTTTCGCGTAACTCGGGTCGCGCTCCAGCACCGTGACCGTCACGCCGTGGTCGCGGGCCAGGAAACAAGCGCTCGCCGCGCCCATCACCCCGCCGCCGACGATGACGACGTGGCCGCCGCGGCGCTTCACCCCTCTCGGCTCGCCGCCCGGGCCGGCCCGCGTCAAGCCAGGCCCGGCAGGCCGCGGCGGCGCGCCATCTCGTCGCCCATGGCATGCAACGCAGCAGCATCGGCAGACTTCCGCACGGCGGGGTAGGCGGCGGATTCCTCGGCTTCGATGTGCGCGGCGTACAGCGCCGCCATGGCCTGCCAGCGCGCGGCGGCGGCGTCGAGCTCGGTCGCCTGCCAGCCGCCTTCGGCCACGCGAACCAGGTCGGCGCGCACGGCGGCCCAGGTGGTGGCCATGCGCGCATGTTCGTCGTGCAGGCGGTCGGCCAGCACCGCCTGGTCGCCCTGCCGCAGGCGCGGCAGCACATGGCGTTCCTCGTCTTCGTGGTGCGCCGGTGCGGCAAGGTCGAAATAGCGCATCACGTCGCGGGCGGCCTGCTGGGCATTGGCGTCGGCGCCCGATTCGCGCAAGTGCGCGGCCAGCCGTTGCAACAGGCCCAGCATGCGGTGCACACGCTGGTGGCAGGCTTCGAGCATCTCGAAGGGTTCCTCGAAACCGGCGCCGGGGCCGGGGTGCAGCGTCACGGTGGCAGTCATAGCCCGTCATTGTGACGCGCCCGTTGCGAGCGGCGGACGCGCCGGCCGGGCTTATCGTTCGCCTGTGGTGCCCGCTTCTGCGCAAAGGCGGCCGGGCGCCAGGCCAAGAGGACGAATCCACGATGCTGAGCTTCCTGCCGCCGCCCGTGCGCGGTGCCCTTGCCACGCTGCTGCTGGCGCTGAATACCTTGTTCTGGTGCACGCTGCTGTTTGCGCTGTCGCTGGTGAAACTGGTGCTGCCGGCGCGCGCGGTGCGCGTGCGCATCGACCCGTGGCTGAATACCATCGCCACGCTCTGGATCGCCTGCAACAGCGGCTGGATGCGGCTGACCCAGCGCACCACCTGGGACGTGCAGGGCGTGGACGAGCTGCGCTACGCCGGCTGGTACCTGGTGAACAGCAACCACCAGACCTGGGCCGACATCTTCGTGCTGCAGCATGTGCTGAACCGGCGCATCCCGATGCTGAAATTCTTCCTCAAGCAGCAGCTCATCTACGTGCCGGTGATCGGCCTGGCCTGGTGGGCGCTGGACTTTCCGTTCATGAAGCGGCATTCGGCGGCGCAACTGGAACGTCACCCCGAACTGCGCCAGCAGGACCGCCTGACCACCATTCGCGCCTGCGAGAAATTCGCCCTGGTGCCCACCTGCGTGATGAACTTCGCCGAAGGCACGCGCTTCACGCGCGCCAAGCATGCCGCACAAGGCTCGCCCTACCGCCACCTGCTCAAGCCCAAGGCCGGGGCGCTGGCGCTGGCGCTGAACGCGATGGGCGAGAAATTCCACTCGCTGGTCGACGTGACCATCGTCTACCCGACGGGTGCGCCGAACTTCTGGCAGTTCCTGTGCGGCGATACGCCGCGCATCGTGGTGCGTGTGCAGCAGCGGCCCATACCGCCCGAATTCTGTGCCGGCGACTATGCCGAGGACGCCGCCTTCCGCGCCCGCTTCCAGCGCTGGCTGACGCAGCTGTGGGACGAGAAGGACGCGCAGATCGACGCGCTGCTGGCGCCAACCGGCGCAGCGTCGCCGCTTCAGCCGTAGGCGTACCAGAGTGCCGCGAAGAAGTGGCAGACGCTGCCGCCCAGCACGAACAGGTGCCACACGAAATGCGCGTAATGCACGCGGTGGTCGAACAGGAAGACCACCGCACCCAGCGTATAGCTCAGCCCGCCAGCCACCAGCCAGGCCAGCCCCTCGGCCGGCAGGCGTGACACCAGCGGCACCACCGCCACCACCGCCACCCAGCCCATGGCCACGTACAGGCCGGTCGACCACCACGGGTGCTTGAGCCGGTTCAGCAGCTTGACCGTGACGCCGAAGGCGGCCACGCCCCAGACCACGCCGAAAAGTGACCAGCCCCAGGCGCCGCGCAGCACGCCCAGGGTGAAGGGCGTATAGCTGGCGGCGATGAAGACGAAGATCGCCGCGTGATCGAAACGGTTGAGCCATTGCTTGCCGCGGCCGGCCGGCAGCGCGTGGTACAGCGTCGAGACCCCATAGAGCAGGACCATGGCCGCGGCGAAGACGGCCGCCGCCGAGATGTCGGCGGCGCTGCCGCGCTGCGCGGCTTGCCACACCAGCACCGGCAATCCGGCCGCGGCCAGCAGGCATCCCGCGCCATGGCTGGCGACGTTGGCGAATTCCTCGCCCCGCGTCTGGGGACGGTCGACGCTCAAGGCTGCCATGGGTTCCTTCTTTCAGCCACCGCGGTTCAGTTGGCGCTGACCAGCTTCCAGCTGCCGCCGGAATCCTCGCGGCATGCCGTCCACACCTGCGGCTGGCCCTGGCGCCGGCGCGAATACACCGTCGAACGCACGCGCCGGCATTCGACGAATCCCTGCCGTTTCGGCTGGCCGATCACGAGCAGCGAGCCGCCCGCGCCGGTGGCCTGGTTGCGCCACTCCAGCGGCTGCGGCGGCGATGGCGCGTCGAGCACCTGCCTGACCGCGGCCAGGAACTGGCGCGTATCCTCGTCGTCGAAATCCCGGGCCGGCGAATCGCGCATCGCCAGGCCCCAGCTCGCCGCGGCCCATGGGCTGGCGAGCGCGGCCGCCACGGCCACCATCAGCGCGGCCGCGCCGCGGCCCAGGCCTTGCTTCACGTCACTTCCCTTCCACTGCGGAACGCGGCGCCTGCGCCTGGGCCATCGCCACCGGCTGCCAGCCACCCCCCAGCGCACGATACACCTGGACCAGCGCACGCTGCCGCGCCAGCCGCGCGTTCACGAAGTCGGTCTCGGCGACGAGCAGGCCGCGCTGCGCGTCCAGCACCTCGATGAAGCTCACCACGCCGGCCGTGAAACGCTTGTCGGCCAGGCGCAGCGACTCGCGCTGCGCCGTCACGCGCACCTGCTCCAGTTCGAGCTGCTCGCCGCTGCGCTGGTAGGCCACCAGCGCGTCGGAGACCTCGCGCAGCGCGTTCAGCACCGCGCTGCGGTAGGCCAGCAGTGCCTGATCCAGGCGCGCGATGGCGGCGTCGCGGTTGGCGCCGAGCGCACCGCCAGCGTACAGCGACTGCGTCGCGTTGGGGCCGAGAGAGGCCACCGTGGCCCCGTCGCGCAACAGGTCCTGCAGCGACGTGCTGATGAGGCCCAGCGTGCCGGTGAGCGACAGCGTGGGCAGCATCTGCGCCTTGGCCTCGCCGACGCGCGCGTTGGCCGCCAGCAAACGCTGCTCGGCTTCGCGCAGGTCCGGCCGGCGCTCGAGCAGTTCCGACGGCAGCCCGGCGGGCAGGGCCGGGGGCAGCTCCAGCCGCGGCGCGGGCAGCTCCAGCGCTGCCGGCGGGCGGCCCAGCAGGACCGCGAGCGAATTCTCCGTGGCAACGATCTGGCGCTGCAGCTCGGGCACGAGCGCCTGCGTCGTAGCAAGCAGCGCCTCGGACTGGCGCACCTCGGCGGCGGAAACGATGCCGGCCGCGTTGCGCCGCCGCATCAGGCGCAGCGAATCGGCCTGCAGCGCGGCGCTGGCCTCGGTGCGGGCCAGCACCTCGCGCAGCCCGGCAAGGTCGAAGTGGAGACCAACGACGCCGGCCACCAGCGAGACCTGCGCGCCGTCGCGCGCCGCCTCGCGCGCCGCCAGGTCGCCGGTGGCGGCCTCGGTGCCGCGGCGGATGCGGCCCCAGAGGTCGATCTCCCAGTTCAGCAGCCCGGCGAGCAGGAAACTGGAGCTCAGTGTCTCGCCCGGCAGGCGCGCGATGGGACTGGTGTTCAGCGCCACGGCCACGTTCGGCAGCGCCCCGGATCGCGCAATGACCACGCTCGCCTGCGCCTCGCGGATGCGCGCCTCGGCCAGTTGCAGGTCCAGGCTGCCGGCCAGGGCCTGCTCGATGAGCGACTGCTGCGCCGGGTCGGTGAAGACGGTGCGCCAGTCGCTGGCCGCCAGCGACGGGCCGGGCGCAGCCGTGCCGCGGTAGGCCGCGGGCGCATCGACCGGCGGGCGCTGGTAGTCGTCGCCCACCGCGCAGCCGCCGAGCGCGGTGGCGAGCAGCGCCTGCGCGAGACGGCCCGTTGGCCGCAGCTGTCGGCGCGCCGCCGCGGCAGCGCGCTTCATTCCGCCGCCTCCGGACTCGACGCAGCCGCACGCCCGCCACGCGTGGAGCGGCCGACGATGCGGTCGACGGCGACGAACAACACCGGCACGAAGAAGATCGCCAGCAGCGTCGCCGCCACCATGCCCGAGAACACGGTGACGCCCATCGAGATGCGCGACGCCGCACCGGCACCGCTGGACAGGATCAGCGGCACCACGCCCAGGATGAAGGCGAACGAGGTCATGATGATCGGCCGCAGGCGCAGCTTGGCGGCCTCGATGGCGGCCGGCACCGCATCAGTGCCGGCGTCGCGCTTCATCTTGGCGAACTCGACGATCAGGATCGCATTCTTGGCCGCCAGGCCGATCAGCAGCACGATGCCGATCTGGGCATAGATATTGTTCGTGAGTCCGGTGAGCCACAGCCCCGCCATCGCCCCGAAGATGCCCAGCGGCACCGCGAACAGCACCGCGAACGGCACCGACCAGCTCTCGTAGAGCGCGGCCAGGAAGAGGAAGACGAACAGGATCGCGAAGCCGAAGACCAGCGGTGCCTGGCCGGCCGAGGCCTTCTCCTGCAGGCTGATGCCGCTCCACTCGAAGCCGTAGCCGGGGGGCAGCACCTGGCGCGCCACCTCCTCCATGGCGCGGATCGCATCGCCCGAGCTGTAGCCGGGCGCGGCGTCGCCGCCGATGTCGGCGGTGCGCGACAGGTTGTAGCGCAGCAGCACCACGGGCGCGCTGGTCGGCGCCGGCGTCACCAGCGCGTTCAGCGGCACCATCGCGCCGCTGCTGCTGCGCACGTGCAGCAGGCTCATCAGCTTGACGTCGGCGCGGAACTCGGGCTCGGCCTGCATCGAGACCTTGAAGCTGCGGCCGAAGCGGGAGAAGTCGTTGACGTTGACGCCGCCCAGGAAGGTCTGCAGCGCCAGCGACACCTCGTTGATCGGCACGCCGAGCTTCTTGGCCTTCTCGCGGTCGATGTCGAGCCGGATCGCCGGCGTCGTCGGGTTGAACTTGGAATAGACGCTGCCGATCTCGGGGCGCTGGCGGGCGGCGGCGGTGTACTCCTGCGCCACCTGCGCCAGCTCGAAGGGCGTGCGCCCGCCGCGGTCCTGCAGCTTGAACGAGAAGCCGCCGGTCGCCCCCAGGCCCGGGATCGGCGGCGGGTTGAAGGCCAGCACGCTGGCCTCGCGCAGCGTCTGCGCGCGGCTCGTGAGGCTGCCGATGATGGCGCCGAGCTGGGTTTCGGGGCTGGTGCGTTCGGCCCAGGGTTGCAGCGAGACGACGAACAGCGCCGCGTCGGAGGTCACGGTGCCGGTCAGGATGCTGTAGCCGTTGATGACGAGCGAGCTCTTCACGCCCGGCGTCGCCTCGATGATCTTCTGCAGCTCGGCGCTGGCCTCGAGCGTGCGGTTCATCGACGCCGCCGCCGGCAGCTGCAGCGAGCCGATGAAGTAGCCCTGGTCCTCGGGCGGCACGAAGCCGCCGGGCACCTTCTGCATGATGCCGAAGGCGGCGAAGATCAGCACCGCCAGCAGCGCCAGCGACGCCAGGCTGGCGCGGATGGCGCGCGCGACGCCGTTGCCGTAACGCGCCGTGACGGCGTCGAACAAACGGTTGAAGGCCCCGAAGGCGCGCCCCAGCGGCCCGGGCTTCGCATCGTGGTCCTTCGGTTTGAGCATCGTCGCGCACAGCGCCGGCGTCAGCGTCAGCGCCACCAGCGCCGACAGCCCCGTCGACACGGCGACCGTGATCGCGAACTGCTGGTACATCACGCCGGCGATGCCGCCGAGGAAGGCCACCGGCACGAAGACCGCGGCCAGGATGAGCGCGATCGCCACCACCGGCCCGGAGACCTCTTCCATCGCCTTGATCGTGGCGTCGCGCGGCGACAGGCCGCCCGCGTGCATGTGGTGCTCGACCGCCTCGACCACGACGATGGCGTCGTCGACCACGATGCCGATCGCCAGCACCATGCCGAACAGCGTCAGCGTATTGATCGTGAACCCGAGCAGCGTGAAGGCGGCGAAGGTGGCCACCAGCGACACCGGCACCGCCAGCATCGGGATCAGCGTCGCACGCCAGCTCTGCAGGAACACGAAGACGACGACCAGCACCAGCGCCAGCGCCTCGAAGAAGGTCTTCACCACCTCCTCGAGCGAAGCCTTGACGAAGATGGTGTTGTCGATGACGACGTCGTAGGCCAGGTCGGCCGGGAACGACTCGGCAAGCCTCTTCAGCTCGGCGTTGATGAGGCCGGCGGTCTCGATCGCGCTCGCGTCGGGCGTCAGGTTGACCGAGAAGGCGGCGGATTCCTTGCCGTTGAAACGCGAGGCGAAGAAATAGTCCTTGGCGCCGAGCTCGACGCGCGCGATGTCCTTGACGCGCACGAAGCTGCCGTCGGGCAGCGCACGAACGATGATGTTCTCGAACTCGGCCACCTGCTCGAGCTGGCCGCGCACCTGCACGCTGTACTGGAACTGCTGCGTCGCCGGTGCCGGCCGGGCGCCGATCTGCCCCGCCGGGGCCTGCAGGTTCTGCTCCTTCACCGCCTGGAAGACGTCGGTCGGCGAGATGCCCAGGCGCGACATGCGGTCGGGCTTGAGCCACAGCCGCATGCCGAATTCGGAGCCGAACACCTGCACGTCGCCGACGCCCTTGATGCGCTTGATCGACTCGACGACGTTGATCGTCAGGTAGTTGGCCAGGAACAGTTCGTCGTAGCTGCCCTTGGGCGAGAACAGCGCCACGTACATCAGCGTATCGGGCGTGCTCTTCTTGGTCGTGACGCCCGAGGACAGCACCTCCTGCGGCATGCGCGCGTTGGCCTGCGAGACGCGGTTCTGCACCTGCACCGCGGCGATGTCGGCGTTGCGGTCGAGGTCGAAGGTGACGTCGAGCGCATAGGCGCCGTTGCTCGCCGAACTGCTCTGCATGTAGAGCATGCCCTCGACGCCGTTGACCTGTTCCTCGATGGCCTGCGCCACCGCGCGTTCCACCACTTCGGCATTGGCGCCCGGGTAGGCGGTGGCGACGCGGATCGTCGGCAGCGTGATCTGCGGGAATTGCGCGATCGGCAGGCCGAGGCCGGCGACGGCGCCGCCGATGAGCATGACCAGCGCCAGCACGATGGCGAAGACCGGCCGGTCGATGAAGAAGCGGGCCATCGCGGGCGTCTAGGGCTTGTTCACGAGGCCGGCCGCTGCCGTGGCGGCGGCCAGCGGCAGGGCCTTGACGACCGTGCCCGGCCGCGCCTTCTGCACGCCTTCGACGACGACCGTGTCGCCGGCGCGCAGGCCATCGGTGATCAGCCACTGGTCACCGACGCGGTCGCCGGTCTTCACCGGCCGCTGCTCGACCTTGCCGCCTTCGCCCACCACCGAGACGAAGGACCTGCCCAGCAACTCCGTCACCGCCTTCTGCGGCACGACGATGGCGTTCTCCGCCACGTCGTAGGTCACGCGCAGGCGGCCGGTCATGCCCGGGCGCAGCAGGTCGTCGGGGTTGGGCACCACCGCACGCAGAGTGAGCGTGCCGGTGGTCGGGTTGATGGCGCGGTCGGCGAAGTCGAACTTGCCCGGCAGGCCATAGACCGAACCGTCGGCCAGGAAAAGCTGCACCGGCTGGGCCGGCACGCGGCCGCTGCGGCTGGCCGTCTGGTAGCGCCGCGTATACGCGATGTAGTCGGACTCGGCGATGCTCACGTAGACCAGCATCGGGTCCAGCGTGGACACGGTGGCCAGCACGGTCTGGCCGGCCGTGGCCAGGCCGCCGACCTCCACCTTCTGCAGGCCGATCTGCCCGGTGACCGGTGCCCGCACTTCGGCGAAGCTGCGGTCGATGCGTGCCCGGTTGACGGCCTCGCGCCGCGACTCCACCACCGACTGCGCCTGCTTTTCGGCGGATACGGCCTGTTCGTAGACCTGGCGCGGAATGGCGTCGTCGGGCAGCAGCGGCTTGTAGCGCTCGACATCCTGGCGCGCCCGCTGCAACGCGGCTTCGGCTTCCAGCACGCCCGATTGCGCCTCGGCGATCGCGGAGTCGAGCGACCGCGTATCGATGACGAACAACGGCGCGCCCTGCTTGACCATCTGGCCCGGGCGGAAAAGCTGTTTTTCCACCACGCCGCTGACACGCGGGCGCAACTCCACTTCCTGATAGGCGCGGATGTCGCCGATGACCTCGAAGGTGAGCGGCTGCGTCCTCGGCGTCACCTGGATCACGCCCACTTCCGGCGGCGGCGGCGCAGGCGCCACCGCGGGCCCGTCGCAGGCGGTGAGCAGCGGTGCCAGCGCGCATATCCAGGCGGCCATGCGCGCCGCTCGGCGGCTCCCGAGCCCACTCGACTGAGACATCGATCAAGTCCTCCAACGGTGCGAGACCGCGTCGGGGGCGGATTATTCCTCATGTCTCCCGCCCGACAGGCGCTGGCGCCACCCGGCACGTGCGCCCGAAACGCGCGAACGACGCCCCGGCGGCTATAATTTGCTGCACTGCAGCAACTCTGGTTTGCGGCCTTGGCGGTCGCACATTCCACTCGCCCCAACCATGAGCAACCACTCCAAGTACCAGAATCTGCTCGACGCCTGCAAGGGCCTGCCGCCCACGCCCACCGCGGTCGTCCACCCTTGCGACCGCTCGTCGCTGGAAGGCGCCATCGGCGCGGCCCGGCTGGGCCTGATCCGCCCCATCCTGGTCGGGCCGCAGCACCGTATCCGCGACGCCGCGGCGCTGGCCGGCATCGACCTCGGCGGCATCCCCATCGTCGACGCGCCGCACAGCCACGCCGCGGCCGCGCAGGCCGTGGAACTGGTGCTGAAGGGCGAGGCCGAGGCGCTGATGAAGGGCAGCCTGCACACCGACGAACTGATGGGCGCCGTGGTGCGGCGCGATCGCGGCCTGCGCACCGCGCGACGCATCAGCCACTGCTTCGTGATGGACGTGCCTTCCTACGAGCAGCCGATCATCATTTCGGATGCCGCCGTCAATATCCAGCCGACGCTGGAGGAGAAGGTCGACATCGTGCAGAACGCCATCGACCTGGCCCATGCGCTGGGCTTCCCCGAAGTGCGGGTGGCCGTGTTGTCGGCCATGGAGACGGTGAACCCGCAGGTGCCTTCCACCATCGAGGCCGCCGCGCTGTGCAAGATGGCCGAGCGCGGGCAGATCACCGGCGCCGTCCTCGACGGCCCGCTGGCGCTGGACAACGCCATCAGCCTGCATGCGGCCGAGATCAAGAAGATCGACTCGCCCGTGGCCGGCCGCGCCAACGTGCTGATCGTGCCCGATCTGGATGCCGGCAACATGCTCGCCAAGAGCCTGACCTTCCTGGCCGGCGCCGACGCCGCGGGCATCGTGCTCGGCGCGCGCGTGCCCATCATCCTGACCAGCCGCGCCGATTCCGAGATCGCCAGAATGGCCTCTTGCGCGGTGGCCGTGCTGGTGGCGCTGGCGCGCCGCACCGCGGCGCCCAAGGCGGTGGCGTGATGGCAGGAGAAACAAGCATGCCGCTCGTCATTCCCCAACCGGTACTGAAGGGCAGGAAGGCGCTCGTCGTCGGCGTCGCCAACGACAGCTCGATCGCCTACGGCTGCGCGCGTGCATTCAGCGAGCTCGGGGCCGACCTGGCGCTGAGTTATCTGAACGAGAAGGCGCGCCCGCACGTCGAGCCGCTGGCGCGCGATCTCGGGGCCCGGATCTTCATGCCACTGGACGTGAGCATGCCGGGCGAGATGGAAGCGCTGTTCGGGACCATCGAAAAGGACTGGGGGCAACTGGACATCCTCGTCCATTCGATCGCCTGGGCGCCGAAAGACGACCTGCAGGGCGGCCTGCTGAACTCGTCCGCCGAAGGTTTCGCCAAGGCCATCGACGTGTCCTGCCACTCCTTCATCCGCATGGCCAGGCTGGCCGCGCCACTGATGAAGGAAGGCGGCACCATGATCGCCATGAGCTACCTCGGCGCCAATCGCGTCGTCCCCAACTACAACGTGATGGGGCCGGTGAAGGCGGCGCTGGAGGCCTCGTGCCGCTACCTGGCTTACGAACTGGGGCCGCAGGGCATCCGCGTGCACGCCCTGTCGCCGGGGCCGCTGAAGACGCGCGCCGCATCGGGCCTGAAGGACTTCGACCTGCTGCTGGCCGAAGCCGCGCAGAAGGCGCCTTTGGGCGAGCTGGTCGACATTCTTGATGTCGGCTTTGCCTGCGCCTACCTGGCCACGCCTTATGCGCGGCGCATCAGCGGCGACACGATCTACGTCGACGGCGGCGTGAACATCATGGCCTGAGGCGTCCGGGGGCGGTTCACAGCGGCTTGCCGAGATAGAAGTAGAAGCTGTCCGGCCCGTCCTCGGCCTTGCCGTAGCCGAAGTACACCGGTCCGAGAATGCTGTCGGTGCCGATGAACAGGCCGATCGACCGCAGCACGCCGTCCGGGTTGCCCTTCACCAGCGGGTCGCCGACCTTGCCGATTTCGAGCGACAGTCCGCTGTAGGCACCGTCGAAGAGGCTGCCGCGCGCAATGCGGCGGTAGAACATCAGCTGGCCGAACTGCAGGTTCTGCCCGATCAGCTGGCCGGTGGCATAACCCGATTGCTGCAGGAAACCGCCCCACTGGAACTGGTCGTAGGCCGGCAAGGGGTTGTTGCCGATCGTGCCACCGGCGTTGACCCCCAGCCGAACCGTGTTTTCGCCGAAGGAATGGGCCAGCCGGCCGCTGGCAGCCCACCGGGTGTAGGGCAGTTCCGCGCCGAGGTCCGCATTGTTGTCGAAGATCGTGGCCGCGGCATTCCAGCCGAAACGCGGGAAGTGAACGTTGTCGAGCCGGTCGAGCAGCAACCGGGCCCGGATTGCGCCCAGGGTGCGGGTATCTCCGCCCGGGTCCAGCGACGCCGGCCCGGTTTCGAGTTCGGCCTTCACTCGCCCACCCTCCAGACCCAGGCGCAATTCCCCATACTGCTGGAACTGCATGCCGAGATCGATTCCGCCCACAGCCGTGCTGACGTTGTATTCGGCGATCCGGTTGTCCTGCTGGTAGATCGATACCCGCTGCGTGCCCACGCTCACGCGCGGAGCCACGAAGAAGGTGCCGGCAATGCTGAGCGGCTGGTAGAACTCCATGCGCAAGCTGTTGTCGTAGCCCAGTTGCGCGTCGGTGCGGAACTCGGCGCCGAGCGAGTTGAGCCAGGTCATGCGGTGGGCGGCCACCAGGTTGAAGTAGGTTTCGCCCGAAAAGTCGCTGGACAAACCCAGACCGAGCCGCAGGTAGTCCGGCCCCCAGGCCTTTTCCACCGCGTCGACCGCCATCACCCGCTTGCCCTCTTCGCCGACGATGCGGTAGTTGACATGCTCGAAGTCGCCGGTGCCGTACAGGCGCCGCATGTCGGCGTCGACCTGCGCCTGCACCACGGGCTGACCGGGCTGCGTTTCCATCACCGCCTGCGCGGCCTGGGGATTGACGCGGGTCAGGTTGTCGAACCGGATCTCGTCCACCGGTGTCAGGTCGGGCACCATGGCCACCTGCTGGCGCTTGCGCAGCGCCGCGTATTCGGCCGGCGGCAGCGACAGCTGCGCCAGCCGGTCGGCCACCTGGCGCGCCGCGGCCTCGCCCAGCGGCGTGATCTTGGGCAGGTTGTCGAAGTCGCCGGTGGAGAAGTCGCCGAGTTCGGGCGAGATCAGGATGTCGGTGGGCTTGAGCTTGGCCAGCGAGGCCTGCACGTTCTGCTCGGTCAGGATGCTGAGCATCTGCCCGGCCACGCCCAGGATCGAATTCAGCTCCTCGCGCTTGAGCAGCGGCGTGCCCACGTTGACGGCGATCACGATATCGGCGCCCATCGCCCGCGCCGCTTCCACCGGCAGGTTGCTGGTGAGCATGCCGTCCACCAGGATCATGCCGTTGTATTCGGCAGGTGCCACGGCCCCGGGCACCGACATGCTGGCGCGCATCACATTGGCCAGTTCGCCCTCGTCGAAGACCACCGCCTTGCCGGTGACGAGGTCGGTGGCCACGGCACGGTAAGGAATGGGCAGCTTGTCGAAGTCGTGGTAACCCTGCACCCGGGCCAGTTCACGCAGCACGGTCTCCAACTGCACGCCCGAGACCACCCCTTGACGATGGTCGCCTGCTTCGACGCGGTGCCGATTTCCGGGCTGACGAGGTTGCTGTAGTCGTCGATCTTGCGCCGCATCGCCAGTTCCTGGCGCGGCGGCTTTCCCTGAACAGCTTCTCCACCGACATGCTGTTGTTGATGCGCTCCATGTCGGGCACGCTCATGCCGGTGGCATAGGCGCCGCCGACCAGCGCACCCATGCTGGTGCCGGCAATGCAGTGGATCGGCACCCGGTATTCCTCGAGCACCTTGATCACGCCCACGTGCGCGGCGCCGCGCGCGCCGCCGCCCGACAGCACGAGGCAGATCTTCGGCCGCTTGGCGGCGGCGGCCGCCGGGGCCGCTTCGGCCACCGAGGCGGTCTGCGCAGCCACCGGGACGAACGCCGTGGCCACGATCGATGCGGCGGCACACTGGGCCCAGCGAAGAAGGCTTCGTTTCATCTCATCTCGCATGTTGCATTTTCGTCTTGTGCGGTTGACCCGAACGCCGATTGTCGAATGTGTGGTCACTGGCCCCGGGTTTTCTGGCAGCACTGCGGCCGCGCTAGGGCAGACCCTGCCGGATGCGGGTGGAAAAGTCCGCCGCCGCGTCGGCCTGCTGCGCACGCGGATTGACCAGCGAGCGCTGCTGAAGTTCGGCAAACGGCAGGCCACCGTCGACCAGCCGCCCTTGTTCGTACAGGTACTGCGGCACATAGCCGCTGGCCAGCACCTTCCAGCTGAACGGCACGTGACCCGGGTTGACCAGCGAATGGGTCCAGATCGTCGTCGTGCAGTTGGTGGTGAGCGAGTTGTAGAACGCCGGCTTCGCCTTCAGCGCATTGATGGCGTTCAGATAGTCCATGAAGACGCGGCGGGCGCCGGCGTTGTCGCCCTTGATGCGGTACACGTGCACCTGTTCCGGCGGGTCCTTGCGGTAGTTGGTGCGCAGCCGGATCGCATCGCGCTCGTCGGCCACCACGTAGTAAAGCTCGTACTGGCGGAAGAAGCCCTTCACGGTGGAGTAGCCCTCGCCCTTTTCCTTGCGCGTCTCGATGGACACGGCCAGGTGGTCACCGCCGGCGAAGGCGAAGCTGAGGAAGATGTGCGCCACCGCCGGGCCCATCCAGTAGGTGGCCACGAGGTCCACGCCCTCGAGCTGGCGCAGGTCGTAGGTCTTGTCGTGCCACGCCGGGGTGAAGTCGTCCTCGCTGCGGTAGGCGAAATTGCGCACGTTGTGCACGGTGATCCGGTCGCCCTGGATCGTGGCATGCGGCAGCACGGCGTTTTCGTCCACCCAGTCGCGGTCGTTCGAGGCTGGCAGGTTGAAGAACCAGACCAGCGCCGCGGCAAACAGCGCCAGGAAGCCGGCGAGTGCACGCCAGCGCCAGCGGCGAATGGCCAGAGCCACCAGCGCCGCCAGCGCTGCCGCACCGAAGGCGGCCGCAAGCGTCATGCGCAGCGACTCGCTCTGGGGGCCCGAGATGGCCAGAGCGAGCACGCCCCAGGCGCCGGCGGTCAGAATGAACAGCGCGATCAGAGACAGGAGCACCACGCTCGCGGCGGCAACGGCCATCCGCCTCATCGCTGGAACCTGCCGATCGCGGTCCCTGCTCCCGTGCCAAGGCGGGCACAACCCCGCTTGTTCAGGGACACCCTTGATAGTCGATGCGCTCATGAATGACACCTGGCAAGCCGATTGCTTGCTCGCAGAGTTTGCCTCATGTCCACACCGCATGTCGACGTACAGAGGTGCGACCGACGCGCCGCGGGTACACCTCCGTGCCGGTACGCCACAGGCGATGGCCAGGGCACGCCGCTGCCGGTTCTCGGTGTCGGGAACTGGCAAGCGCTTGTCGTGATTTGTTCAGATCGGGCGGCGCCCGTCTTGCATACTGCGCAACGTTCGGCCGTGCAGCCGCATTGCTGCGCATGACGCCGGGCATTGCCGCCATGCACGATCTTGACGAACGGCCGCAAGCGCGCGCCGTATCATCGTCGAAGCAGGACCCCCGGCGATGCATGCGCCGCAGGTGTGCCGTGGGAACCGTCGCCACTGGAACACCGGCAACTTCTTGAAGAGTGGTTCACCGATGAAATCAAGCACCCGGTCCGTCGACGCGCAAGGTCACTGGCCCTCGCCGCGGGGGCCGTGGCAACGCTGGCCCTGCCCTATGCGGCCCAGGCCTCGTTCCTGCCGCCGGAACTGATGGACACGGCCGCCTTCTATCTGGCCTGGTTCATCCTCATCGCCATGCCGATCGCCGGTATCGTGCTGTTCTGGCTGGTGCACATCCTGCCGGAGAAGATCGCGCACAAGCGCCACCACCCGCAGAAGGACGCCATCCAGACGCTGTGCCTGCTGTCGCTGGTCTTCGGCGGCCTGCTGTGGCCGATCGCCTGGCTGTGGGCCTATACCAAGCCGGTGAGCTACCGGCTGGCCTACGGCACCGACAAGGGCGACGAGTATTTCGTTGAGATGGCCGAGAAGGCGCAGGCCGGTGCATTGCCGCCAGCGGAGATGAAATACCTGCACGACGAACTCGAAGCCATCGCGTCGCGCGGCGCAATGTCGCTCGAACTGCAGCACGCCCGGACCCGGATCGACGCGGCCCTGGCCGCCGCGACAGCGGCCGCTGCGCCACCGCTCGCCGCCGGGGCTCCCACGCCGACCGCGCAGGGAGCCGCGTAAATGGAAGCCCTGCTGCTCGGCATCTATGCCTTCTTCGTCTGGCTGATCTTCATCAAGTTCAAGTGGCTGCCGTGGAACACCACGTCCAAGGTCACCGTCGTCATTATCCCGATCGTGGCGCTGACGGCACTGGTCCTGACGCTGAACGTCGTCGCACCCTCGTCTTCGGACGTGCGCGTCTTCAAATACGTGGTCAACGTGCTGCCGCAGGTGCGCGGCCGCGTGCTGGAAGTGCCGGTCGAACCCAACCGCCTGGTGAAGAAGGGTGAGTTGCTGTTCAGCATCGACCCCACGCCGTACCAGAACGACCTCAACGTCGCCAAGGCCAAGCTCGCGGCCGACGAGGCCAAGCTCGCGCAGGCCATCGCCGGCCTGGCCGACGCCTCCGCCGGGGCGCGCACGCTGCAGGAGCAACTCAAGAGCGCCAACGCCCAGGTGCGCGCGCTTCAGCCCCGGCTCGACCTGGCCAAGACGCGGGTGCGACAGAACCGCGAACTGGTGGCCACCGGTGCCGGCGACCGCTTCGCGCTGGAACAGGCCGAGGCCAATGTCATCGATCTCGAGGCGCAGATCCTCACCGCGCAGGCCAACGAGTCGCAGGTGACCCAGCAGCTGTCCGGCATCGTCAACGGCGAACTGGCACCCGTGGCCGCGGCGCGCGCCCAGATCGCCACCGCCAAGGCCCAGGTCGACTCCAGCCGCGCCGACATCGCCAATGCACAGTGGAACCTGGACCAGACGCGCGTCTACGCACCGGCTAACGGCTATGCCACCAACGTGCAGTTGCGACCGGGCGCCATCGTCGTGGCGATGCCCCTGGCGCCGCCGATCACCTTCGTCGAGGAGGAATACCAGATCATCGCGCTGTATGCGCAGAACGAGCTGGTCCTCGTCGAGCCCGGCAACCACGCCGAGGTCGTGCTGCCCACGCTGCCCGGGCGCATCGTCAAGGCCAAGGTCGACTCGATCGTCTGGGCGCAAGGGCAGGGCCAGATGGCGTTGTCGAAGGACCTGCCGCAGACCGGCATCTATCCGCAGGCGCCGGGGCGCTTTCCGGTCAAGCTGCTGGTCGACGAACGTGACCGCGATGTCTTCCTCGCCGCCGGCGCCGTGGGTTCGGGGGCCATCTACACCGAGCATGCCGCGATGATCCATATCCTGCGCATGGTGATCCTGCGCATCAACTCGATCACCAACTACCTCGTGCTGAAGCTGCACTGATGCGCGCCGCCCCACCGCTCACCGGACTCGCCCGCGTCGCCCTGGCTGCCGCGCTGGCGGCCACCGCGGCGGGCTGCGCGTTGAAGTCGCCGCCGCCCGTGGCCGACCTGCAGAAGGAGGCGCTGGCGCACACCGCCGTGCCGGCGGCCTTCAAGGCCACCGGCGGCGTGGCCGCACCCCTGGCCCAGCGCTGGCTGGCCAGCTTCAACGACCAGGCCTTGTCGGCGCTGGTGGACGAGGCCCTGACTTTCAACGCCGACCTCCAGGGCGCGGCACTGCGTGTCGAACGCGCCGGCGGCTACCTGAAGGTGGCCGGCGCCGCGCTGCTGCCGCAGGTGGGTGCCTACGGCACCGGCAGCGGCGCCACGTCCAACAGCACCAGCGGCCTCAACGGCCTGTGGGTGAGCGCCTCGCTGGAGCTCGACATCTGGGGCCGCATCCGCTACGGGCAGGCGGCGGCGCAGGCCGATGCCGAAGCCCTGGCCGCCGACTATGCCTATGCACGCCAGTCGCTGGCGGCGATGGTTGCGAAAAGCTGGTTCGTGGCCACCGAAGCCGGGCTGCAGCGCGCCATCGTGCAGGACATGGTGCGCTCGTCGGAGTCGCTGCTGAGCCTGTCGCAGGACCGCCTGCGCGTGGGCAACGGCACCGAGCAGGACGTGGCCGTGGCGCGCGCCAACGTCGGCCCTTACCGCGACATGCTGCGGCAGGCCGACCTGTCGCGCGAGCAGGCCTTGCGCGCGCTGGAATTGCTGCTCGGCCGCTACCCAGCAGCCGAGCTGGCGGTGGCACAGAGCCTGTCGGCCATGCCGGCGCCGGTGCCCGTCGGCCTGCCCTCGGAACTGCTCGAACGCCGGCCCGACGTGGTGGCCGCCGAACGCCGGGTCGCCGCGGCCTTCAACCGCATCGGCGAGGCGCGGGCCGCGCGCCTGCCGCGCATCAGCCTCACCGCCGGCAGCAGCACCATTTCCAGCGACGTCATCGTGCTGCAGGACCGCGACAACCCGGCTTGGGGCCTGGGCATCAACCTGCTGGCGCCGATCTACCAGGGCGGCGCATTGCGCGCCCAGGTCGACATCCGCACCACCGAGCAGAAGCTGGCGGTGCCGGCCTACGCCCGCGCCGGCCAGCGCGCCTTCGGCGAGGTCGAGAACGCACTCGCCGCCGAATTCGCGCTGAACGACCGCGAAGCCATCCTGCAGGCGAACGTGCGCGACAACGAGCGCGCGCTCGAACTGGCGAAGAACCAGTTCCGCGTCGGCAGCGCCGACCGGCGTGCGGTGGAGCAGCGCCAACTGTCGCTGCAGTCCGCCCGCACCTCGCTGCTGCGCGTGCAGAGCGAACGCCTGGCGCAGCGCGTGAACCTGCACCTGGCGCTGGGCGGCGATTTCAGCGAGACGACGGCCGGGCCGGTCGCGGCGCGCTGAAGTTCCCGCCGAAAGACGAGACCTTGCAGCAGGCACGGCGCAGCGTGCACTCAGCCGGCCGTCGCTTCCTGCTTTTCCTGCTGCAGTTGTGCGCTGAAGAACTCCAGCGAGGTCTTGGTCTTGGCGGACTGGTCGGCACCGAGCACGATGCCCTTGCCGGCGAGGTAGACCTTGAACTCGGTACCGACCTGGAAGGTTTCGTCCGGAAGGCACTTGGTGGAGATCTCCAGGATGCGTGAACCATCGGGATAGAGCCACATCTCGACGGTGATGCGGCGGTCGAAGTCCTTCGGCTGGTGCCTGGCCTTGAGCAGGAAGGTGGGTCCGAGCACCACCAGCTTGTCCATCGTGAGGCCAGCCGGAGCGTGCGCGTCGTAGAAGTCACGCTGTTCCCTGGAGAACAGCTTGCGCAGCGGCATCGCGCCCGAGCTCACGTCGAGCACCTCCTGGCCGCTGCAGACGCCCTTGTACGAGGCCGAGCAGACGAACCCGCCCGGCATCACGTCCACCTCGACCTTGAACGCCGCCGAGCGGCGAAGTTCCGGGTCCAGGGTGGACGGGTCCACCGGGCGCAGCTTGATCACCGTGTCGGCGTCACCGCCCTGGATGCGCCGGGCCCGGACGACGACGCCGGCCCGGTTCAAGGCCAGGTCCGGCGTATCGAAGAAGAAGGCCTGGCGCGGCTGCGCCTCCACTCGGATCGAGCCCGATGCCCTTGATCGTGGCGCGATGGCCCATCAGAGGCACCGTCAACTTCAGCTCGATGCTGTTCGCCCCTTTGCCGAGTCTGAGGATGCCGAGCGTTTCCTCGGCAGTGAGCACACGCGCCAGAGCGGGTTGCGCGACTGGCGCTGGCTGCACGGGCCTGGCAGGTGCCGTGGGCTTGGCGGCGCTTGGGGCGGTCTTGGTCACCATGGTCCGGACTCCTTGTGTCGAGGAAGGTCAGTCTCTGGTCTCGTTGCGCAAGGCCTTCTCGTGCCAGCGCAACCCATCGTTCAGGCGCCGAAGCGCTCGGCCAGCACGCCGTGGCGCAGGCCGCGGTCGCTCACTGTGAAGCTCTGCTTGCCGAGCAGGTCCATCACCGTGCGGACGATGCAGGCACCGGCGAGGATCACCTCCGCCCGCTTCGGCTGCAGGCCGACGATGGCCCGGCGCGCTTCGGCATCGCGCGCACGATAGAAGCTTCGATCTGGCGATCGATCTCGGCGCGGTCGACGACACTGCCCTGGACCACTGCGGGGTCGTAGGTGGCCAGGCCATGCATGACCGCGGTGAGGTTGGTCACTGCACCGCCCATCGCGACCAGCGCGTCGGGAGCGGGGCGCCCTGCAATGCGCGAGAGGTCGGTCGAAATCGCCGCCAGGGCCTCGCGCAGCACCTCGGGCGACACCGCGCGGTCGAGCCGGAAGCGCTCGGTGTAGCGCACGGCACCGACATCGACGCTGAAACGCTCGTCTACGCCGCCGTCGTGTCCGAAAGTGAATTGCGAACTGCCGCCGCCCGTGTCGAAGACGACGAGCGAGCCCTTGCCGAATCCCAGGCCGGCCTGGACAGCCACGTAGGCCAGCCGTCCTTCCTCTTCGCCAGCAATCACTTCGATCTGCACGCCGGTGCGTGCCCGCAGGGCGGCAACGACGTCGTCGCCGTTCGACGCGATCCGAAGCCCGGCCGTGCCGACGGCGGCGATCGCCCGCACACCCAGGTATTTCACCTCGTCGACCATGCCGGCGATGGCGGCAGCCGTGCGCTCCAGCGCGGCTTCGCTGATCACGCCCCCGGGGGCGAGCCCCTCGCCCAGGCGGGTCATTTCGGCACGGTCGACGACGCTCCGCCATCGGCCGCCCGGGTCGCGCTCGGCGACGTGGAACTTGATCGAATTGGTGCCGGCGTCGATCACTGCGTAGCGCTCCGGCTCGCCGTCGATCAGGGCCGCCATGGCGCGTGGATAGCTGGTGTTGGTGTAGCCGCCCAGGCCGAGTTCGCGCACCGCCTGCATCACGCCGGCAGCGTCCTCGGACTCGACCGCGAGCGTTCGCGTGGCCTTGCCGTTCACCACCACGTCGGAGAGTTCGGCCATGCAGCCGCTCACCGTAGCGCACGCGCCGCTTGTGCACCGTCACGACGCGGACGGACGCGCCAGGCGCGGCAAACTGCGCGATGAACTCGTCCTGCGTGTAGCTCGCGCGCATCGGCTTCGGGACCGGCAGCGCCAGCGCCTCGAGCACTCTCACCGCCTCGGCCGCGGGAATCGGAAAACCGGCCTTCAGACGGGCGTCCACTGCTCGAGGCCATCGGCGTTGACTTCCCGCAGCACCTTGATGTCCATCAGCGCGTCGCGGATCTTCACGTTGCTGCCGGCAGGAGCAAGCAGGTAGATCTCGTCGCTTTCCTGGACGCCACTCGGCGTGAGCTTCGCGAGATGCGCCTCGGCCGCGCCGAAGTACCGGCCAAAGGAACGCCATTCCCAGCGGGGTCTGATGTCAGTCATGGCCGGTCCTTGCTCGAAAAAAGTCTAGCTTCAATCATCGCACCGAAATCGCCCGCGCTTCGTTTTGCCGCACCCGCGGCCCTTCAGCTCCGGGCGCCAAAGGCGCGCGCCGCAACGAAGGCGGCCATCGTCTGCAGCGGCACCCCGAGCGCGACCATCACGACCGCGCGCTCGTCGACGCCGGCCACGGCGAACAGCGGCGCGAACGCCGCGCCGAGATTGCGCGTGCACACACCGAGCGCGAGCACACTCTTCTGGTTCTGCGGCAACCCGAAGGCCAGTGCATAAGAGCCGGCGGTGACGACGATGTAGAAGATGACCTGCGTGAGCGTGGCGTAGCTCCCGGCCGACCCGATGAAGGCCGCGCCGTAAACGACCAGGCACAGCGCGAGCATGATGATGGTGACCAGACCGGTGATCTTCTTGACCACCGGTTGCGCCCGCGCAGCGAAGTCCGGCGCGCGCCGCAGCGTCACCATGCCGATCACCAGCGGCACCAGCACCACGGCGAGCAGCGGCTTGGCGATGATCCAGGCGCTGACGCTCAGGCCGTCCACCAGCAGCGGCACGGCGAAGGGCATGAAGGCCACCATGCCCACCGACGCCAGCAGCATGAAGCTCGCGGTGTAGCCCGGCGCCACCATGGGCCCGGTCCACCATCATCGGCAGGAACGGCGCGCAGGGCGCCATGCCGATGAGGATCAGGCCCATGGCGTAGGGCGGCTCCAGCGGGATCACCCGCGCCAGCCCCCAGGCGACGGCCGGGCCGGAGCACGAAGCACCACAGCAGGCTGAAGCTCACGAAACGCACGTCGCGCAGCCCCACCAGGGCCGTGCCCAATTTCAGCCGCAATCCCATGTCGAGCAGGTTGCCCGCCATGAAGGCCACCAGAGACATCTTCAGCAGTGCATTCAGCGTCTCGGCATTCATTTCGATCCTGGCATCACTGCGCCCGGGGCGGCAACAGGTACAGCGTCATCGCGAAGATCAGGTAGACCATCAGCACCAGCACGCCCACGAACCAGGCCGAGCGCCCGCCGACCGTGACGAACATCGCCGTCATGGTGGCGATGAGCATCATCACCACGGCGCCCGACCAGAACTGCAGGTCCATCGGCGTCGGCCCGATCACGTAGCTCAGCAGCACCAGCACCGGCGCGACGAAGAGCGCGATCTGCGACGCGCTGCCCAGCGCGATGCCCACGCTCAGGTCGAGCCGGTTCTTGCGCGCGGCAGAAAAGGCCGAGGCCATCTCGGCCGCGCCGCCGACCAGCGCCACGACGATGAAGCCGACGAAGGCCGGCGTCATGCCGAAGTCCTCGGCCGCCACCTGCACCGACTCGACGAAGATCTCGCTCACCAGCGCCACCAGCACCGTGACACCGGCCAGCGTGGCCAGCGCCAGGCCGATCGGCCAGGGCGTCTCACCGTCCTCGCCGTGGGCCGCGCTGGCGAACAGCTCGCGGTGCGTGCCCAGCGAGAACAGCATGCCCAGCGCATAAGCCACGATCAGCAGCCCCGCCAGGCCCAGGCTCAAAGCTTTGCGTGATGGCCGCCCCGCCGCGGAGTCGGCCGTGATCAGCGCCGAGGGAATCAGCAGCGCGATGGTGGCCAGGAACAGCAGGCCCGCCTGCAT
This sequence comes from Candidatus Rubrivivax defluviihabitans, assembly GCA_016709385.1. GTDB lineage: Bacteria > Pseudomonadota > Gammaproteobacteria > Burkholderiales > Burkholderiaceae_C > Rubrivivax > Rubrivivax defluviihabitans. The sequence goes on along the minus strand of JADJMW010000022.1, from coordinate 13,724 downwards.
GCGCGCGCTGACCCGGTTGTATTCCTGCACGTGGTGCTTCAACCCCCCGAGCAGAAACGACGCGCCGAGCATGAACAGCGTGTTGGTGACGATCGCGCCGGCGATCGATGCCTTGACCAGCATGTACTGGCCCGCCTTCAAGGCCGTGAGGGCGATCACCAGTTCGGTGAGGTTGCCCAGCGTGGCGTTGAGCAGCCCGCCGGCGGCGTCCCCGGTCTTGGCAGCGACCGATTCGGTGGCGTGGCTCAGCAGCGTGGCCAGCGGCACGATGGCCAACACCGACAGCACGAACAACAGCGTGTGCGACTCGGGCCTGAGCTTGACCGCGACAAAGACCACCGGCACGAAAACCAGCAGCCAGAGCAGCGGGTTGTGGCGAATTTCCTGCAGGAGCTGTTTCATGCGTTCAACCTGGTTTGACTTGCATACGCGACGCGACGATCCGACTGACCAGCGCGAAGTAAAAACCTGCCGACAGACCGCACATCAGAATGCCTGTCAAGCCCTCGACCGGGGCGAGCAGCCGCCAAGGCTCCTGAGCACGAGATCACCATAGCCAATGGTGGCGTAGGTGACGCCGGAGAAGTAGAACGCCGACTCGGCATCGGGAAGGCACTCCTTCCACCAGAAGAACAAGGCCCAGACCGTGATCGCGGCCAGGTGGATCAACAGCAGGAACCAGGTCGCACGGACCAGCAGCCACGTGGTGGGCCAGAAGCGCGTTGGCAACTGGGCTTGCCGCGAACTGGAAAAGAGCTGGAGCACCGCGGCCAGGCCAGCGGCATGCACGGCCACGGTCAGGGCGACCAGCGCAGCGGCGTAGAGGAGGTTCGAATTCATGGCGGAAGGCCGATCCGTGTCAGGTCCCGGAGGCCACAGCGGCCAAGGGCGTGGGTCGCAGGTCCATGTCGGGCAGCCTGGGCGATATGACTAAGGCCACAGGGCGCTTCTGCTGGGTCGCCCGAGATTGGGCCACCGCGAGCAATGCGCGTCCGCCCTCGTGGGCCCGGATCAGGCGCCGGCTCAGGTCGAGCATAGCGTCCTCGGCATGCTTGCTCTGCATGAGGTCGCGCAGGACACCAAACCAACGGCCTCGGCGTGCGCACGTTGGCGTCACGCCGGGCGGCGATCATCTTCTCGTGGTCCAGGCGCTGCTGGAGGTTCTCGGCAGAGGATCGCGTTTCATCGATCGTAGACATGTTGCCGGATGGTTGGGCGCTGCCCGGCCCTGCGGACGGCCAGAGAGCCGGTAGCGCTCGATCGCCGCACGCGCGTTGAACAGCAGACGCTCGCGGCCCAGCTGCTGCTCGAGCCCGGCATGTCGCACCACCTCCAGTACGCCGGGATTCAGCGCCGCCAGCCAGACGACGATGCCGCGCTCGGTGAGGCGCTTCTCGCCTTCCATCAGCGCCTGCAGCGCCGAGTATTCGAGATCGGGCACCCGGCTCAGGTCCAGCGCCAGCACGCGCGGTTGGTACTGCTGCACCAGCGCGTTGATCTGCTCACCCACGTTCTGCGCATTGACGAAGAACAGGCGCCCCTCGGGCCGCACGATGAGCAAGCCCGGAAAGGTCTCGTCGTCGGGGTGCTCGGCGGACAGCGGCCGCAGCACGTCGGCACCGCGCTTGCGGCCGATCACGGACACGCGCGGGTTCGCGGCCTGGCTCGCCAGTCCGATCATCGAGACGATGATGGCCACCACGATGCCCTTGAGCGTGCCGAAGACCAGCACGCCCAGGCAGGCAATCAGCGCCCAGCGGAATTCCATCGTGCGCACGCTGCGGATGGCGCGGAACTCGGACGGCTTGATGAGGCCGATCGAATAGACGATGACCACGGCCGCCAGCGTGGCATTCGGCATCAGCCCCAGCAACGGCGCCAGCAGCAGCATCGTGGCCACTGCAGCGGCGGCCGTCACCAGCGACGCCTTCTGCGACCGCCCGCCCGCCGAGCGCACCACGGCGGTCTGCGAGGTGCCGCCGCCGGCCGGCATGGCACCCAGCAGGGCGCCGCCCAGGTTGGCCGCGCCGGTGGCGATGAGCTCGCGATTGGCCTGGATGGGCGGGTCGGTCGGCGCGGCAAAAGGCGCGCCCGGCGGCGATGGTCTCGGTGAAGCTCATCAGCGCGATGCCCAGGGCCCCCGGCAGCAGGTCTTCCACCAGCGCCAGGTCGGGCATCGTCAGCGCCGGCAGGCCCTGCGGAATGAGGCCGACGATCGAAACCCCCTGGTCCTGCAGGCCGAAGAACCACGCCGCGGCGATGCCGCCGCCCACCGCCACCAGCGGGGCTGGAGAATGCGGCCACAGCCGCTCCATGCCGATGAGCACCGCGAAGGTGGCCCCGGCCACGGCCAGCGTCGGCAGCGAGGTCTCGGCGTGTGCTGCACGACGCTGAGCACGTCATGGAAGAACCCCTGCTTGGTGATGTGGATGCCCAGCAGCTTGGGCACCTTGGTCGAGACGATGACGAGGCCGATGCCGGCCTTGAAGCCGGTCAGCACCGGCGTGGAGATGAAATTGGCGACGAAACCCAGGCGCAGCACGGCAGCCAGGACCAGCATCACGCCCACCAGGGCGACCAGCGTGGCTGTCGCCGCCAGCAGCCGGGCGGGGTCGCCGTCGGGCACCGCCAGGCCGAGCTGCGTGCCGGCCAGGATGGCCAGCGTGGTGGTGGAGCTGACGCTGAGCACGCGCGACGCCGAGCAGCGCATAGATCACCATCGGCACCAGGGCCGTATACAGGCCGACGGCCACCGGCAGGCCGGCCACGCTGGCGTAGGCCATGGCCTTGGGCAACACGACCGCCGCGGCGGTGAGGCCGGCGACGATGTCGAAGCGCAGGCCGCCGGCCCCGGGCGGCGAGGCCGGTGCTGCAGCCGGGGGCGGGTTCATGAGGGCACTCCCGTTTTCAGCTCAGGTCGGCATGGCGGCCTGGGCACTGCCATGCAGGCCGGCGCCGCGTTCAGAACCGTTCCTCGACATACCTGAACGGATAGTCGGCGGCCTTGTAGCGGCCGATCTTGCGCTTGGGCAGCACCACCTTCTCGGTCGCGATCGGCTTGTGCGGCACGTGCTTGAGGATGTCGCTGATGCCGTTCAGGCGCACGCGCTTCTTGTCCTCGGAACGCGCCACGAACCAGGGCGCCCAGGAGGTGTCGGTGGCGGCGAACATCTCGTCGCGGGCGCGTGTGTAGTCGTCCCAGCGGTCGTAGGACTTCAGGTCCATGGCGGTGAGCTTCCAGGCTTGCGGCCGTCGCCGATGCGCGACCGCAGCCGCCGCGTCTGCTCTTCCGGGCTGACCTCGAGCCAGTATTTGAGCAGGATGATCCCGGAGTCGATCATCAGCCGCTCGAACAGCGGCACCATCTGCAGGAAGCCTTGCGCCTGCGCGTCGCTGCAGAAACCCATCACGCGCTCGACGCCGGCGCGGTTGTACCAGCTGCGGTCGAAGATGACGACCTCGCCCGCGGCCGGCAAGTGCGGCAGATAGCGCTGCGCATACATCTGCGACTTTTCGCGCTCGGTGGGGGCGGGCAGGGCGATGACGCGGAACACGCGCGGGCTCACGCGCTCGGTGATGGCCTTGATGGTGCCGCCCTTGCCGGCGCCGTCGCGACCCTCGAACAGGATGCAGACCTTCAGGCCCTTCTTCACCACCCATTGCTGCATCGTCACCAGGTCGACGTGCAGCTTCTTCAGCTCGCGCTCGTAGGCCTTGTTCGAGAGCTTCTCGTCCTTGGACGAGGTCTCGGCGGGCGCGCCACCGGCAGCGACGTCGTCCGTGCCCGGTTGCTCTTGCCCGCCTTCGACGGCGTTCTTCGTTGCTGCACGCTTCCTTGCCATGTTCATCTCCATCGTCTCGTTCCGTTGATCGGCAGGCCGCGCAGAGGATCGATCCACATCCATGCGCCACCTGCCTTGGTCCGCCGGGTCATTATTGCGCCGCCATGCCTGCCGTGCAGTGGACCATCCGGAAATCTGCCCGGACCGGGATTTCCAGGACGTCGGATGAGCCGATCCAGACTACGTTCCCGGAGCCATGGATCAGAATCGATGTCGTGGACCGAAGGCACCGTGGCGCGGTCGGCAGCGCGCGAGAGACTCTCCCAGAACCGCGAAGGAAGGCCAGCATGGGCGACAGGCTCCGAACCCGACACCGCCAGCCCGCCCGACCGTGGGATCGTCTTTGCGCAACGGCACCCGGTTGCCTGGTCCCGCGTGGCCCGGCCGGACGACCGCGGCAGGATCATCGCCGCCTTCAACGCGCTCGAGCCCGACTCGGTCTATACGCGCTATACTCGATGCGCAAGGGAACTCACGGCGGCCGAACTCGGACCGCTTGACCAGCACCGATTTCACCCACTTCGCCGGGCTGCTGGCCGTAGTTAACCAAGGCGCCGACGAGACCGTGATCGGCGGCGCGTCCTACACCGCCCTGCCCACGACCAACGACACCCTTGCCGCCGAGGTGGCGTTCACGATCGAGGAGGACTACCAGGGCCAGGGCCTGGCGGGCCAGCTCTTCGCCATGCTGGCGGACATCGCCCGGCAGCATGGCATCCAGCGTTTCGAGGCCGAGGTGCTGGCCGGCAATGCGCCCATGCTGAAGGTGTTCGAGCGCAGTGGCCTGCCGTTGGCCAAGACGCGCGACGCGGGCGTGACCCACATCGTGATGGACCTGCTCCCCGCCGGCCCCGAACCCGAGGCAGCCCCATGAACACAACGAACGCCTACGATCCCGCCGTCGAGACCTTGATTCCAAGGACCTGCAGACGCAGGGCGAGGCCGGAACTGATCGAGCCCATCGACCGCATCTCGGAGATCCTGTTCGGCCTGGGTTCATGGTGCTCACCTTCACCGGCACCGTGAGCGTGGCCACGGCCGGCCGCGACGACGTGAGGCTGATGCTGATCGCCGCCATCGGCTGCAATATCGCCTGGGGCTTCGTCGACGGCGTGATGTACGTGCTGCGCACCCTGGTTTCGCGCGCTCGCGAAGCCACCTTCGACCACGCCGTGCGGGCCGCCGCCCAGCCCGAACTGGCCCACCGCCTGATCGCCAGCCAGGTCGGGCCGATGGCCGCGGGACTGGACGCCTCGGGCCTGGAGCGCGTGCGGCAGTGGATCGTCGACCAGCCGCCGCCGCTGGCGGGCCGCGCGCACATGAGTGGCGGACCTGCGAGCGCGGTGCGGTGGGCATCTTCCCGCGTCGTCTTCGCGTCGACCTTTCGCCCGTGCTGCCCTTCGTCTTCATCGCCGACCTGCAACTGGCGATGCGCGTCTCCTCAGCCATCGCGATCACGATGCTGTTCCTGTGCGGCTATGGCTGGGGCCGTTATGGCGGGCTGCCGCCATGGCGCGCCGGCCTGGTGATGGTGCTGCTGGGCGTGGCCGTGGAGCCATCGTCATCGCGCTGGGCGGTTGAGCCGGGCCGCCCGCCACTGGCCGGGTGTGGTGCCGCTCCAGCGCCGGAAGGCGCGTGTGAAGGCGCTCGCGTCGGCATAGTCCAGCGCAGCGGCGATCTGGCCGACTTCGAGCTCGGTGTCCTCGAGCATCTGGCGGCGATCTCGAAGCGCCCCTCGTCCAGAAATGCCTGGTAGCTGGTGCCGCAGGCCTCCAGGCGGCGGCTCAGCGTGCGGCTGTGCATGGAGAACAGGGCGGCCACCTCGTCGGCCTTGGCGTGGTGCGTCAGCAGCGCCGAGCGCAGCACGCTGCGCACCTGCTCCGGAAACTCGCCGGCGTGGCGGGCCTCCAGCGCTTCGATCTGCTTGTGCAGCAGAAGGCCCAGGTCCGGGTCCGCCAGCGACAGCCGGTGGCTCAGCCAGTGCTCGGAAAACGTCAACCCGTTGCATTCGGCGTCGAAGCGCACCGGCGAGCGGAAGACCTGGCGGTAAGGCTTGTCGTCCTCCGGCCTGCGGTGGGCCAGCAGCACCTCGGCGGGGGCCCAGTTGGGACCACACAACGAGCGCATGATGTTGAGCATCATGGCAGCGGCACCCGCCCCCAGCTGGTCGGTGGCTGCGGTGTGCGGCAGATGGATGGCATAGCCCCATGTTGCCGCGAAGCCGTCGACCGCCAGGCTCAAGCCCGAACCGCGCGCGTGCAGATGGAAATACCGCACCAGGCTGCGCAGCGCCGTGCCGGCATCGGACGAATATTTCGCCAGCAAGCCCACCAGGCCCAGGTCCTGGATCTGGGCCTGCTGCCCGATCAGCAGGCCCAGATGCTGGCAGCCATTCCGGGCCACGCAATGACCGATGAGCCGGCTGCGGGCGGCGAAGCCGATCACGTTGTCGGGGTCGTCGAACAGCCCCGGCTCCATGCCCACCTCGGACAGCAGGCTGCCCGCGTCGGCACCCAGGCTGCGCAGCACGGCCGGCAACCTGGCGAGGCCGCCGATGCGCGCAGTGGCGTGCTCCTGCCCGTGCTTGATGTCTGGATGACTCATGCCGTCTGGATGCTCCTGGATTGACGATGCTCAAGGCAGCATAGCGGGCCTTGTCTGAAAATGTATATAGATTGTCTGCGTAGGCCTGCCTCCTGTGGGGTTGGGCTGCTCCAATTTCGAATCCGTCACATGAAGTCGCTACCCTGTGAGTAGCGTGCGCGGTGTCCGTGCATGAAGGAAGACCCAATGCCCAAGACCACTGACAACACCACCCGCTTGACGACCGCCGGTGCGCCGGCGATCACGCCGACATCGATGACCACCCTGTCGGCCATGAACCCCGCCCTGCAGGCCTGGGGATCGTTCGGCGACTACATGACCGACGCCGTGCAGCGCACGATCCTGTTCTGGGACGTGATGCGCCATGTAGCGCAGTACTACGCACAAAGGACAAGGCCGTTTCCACGTGCTGAGCTTCGACGCCGAACCGGTGCTCGACGCCCGTACCTTTGCCAAGCCGGTGAACTACCTGCTGGTGCGCATCCAGCCGCTGGAAGGCGTGGCGGTGGATCCTTTGAAGCGGCCCTTCGTCGTCGTCGACCCGCGTGCCGGCCACGGCCCCGGCATCGGCGGCTTCAAGGCCGACAGCGAGATCGGTGTCGCCATGCGCGCCGGCACCCCTGCTATTTCGTCGGCTTCACGCCCGAGCCGATGCCGGGGCTGAACCATCGAGGACATCATGAACGCCGAGGCGGCGTTTCTGGAACGTGTCATCGCACTGCATCCGCAGGCCGAAGGCAAGCCCTGCGTCATCGGCAACTGCCAGGCCGGCTGGGCGGTGCTGCTGGTGGCCGCCATCCGGCCCGAACTATTCGGGCCCATCATCGTTCCCGGCTCGCCCTTGTCGTACTGGGCCGGCGTGGAAGGCGAGAACCCCATGCGCTATACCGGCGGCCTGGCCGGCGGCAGCTGGATGACGCAACTCACCAGCGACCTGGGCAACGGCATCTTCGACGGTGGCCACCTGGTCGAGAATTTCGAGAACCTGAACCCCTAATACCTTGTGGACCAAGAACTGCATGACCTGTGGTCGAAGGTGGACACCGAGGGGCCGCGCTTCATCGAATTCGAGAAATGGTGGGGCGGCCACGTCAACTCAACGGCGAGAAATCCAGTGGATCGTCGACCAGTTGTTCGTCGGCAACCGACTGACCACGGGCGATCGTCACCAGCAGGGCGAGGCGCGCATCGACCTGCGCCACATCCGTTCCGCCGATCGTCTGCTTCTGCTCCGAGGCGACAACATCACGCCGCCGCAGCAGGCCTTGGGCTGGATCGTCGACCTGTACGGCAGCGACAACGACATCCGCGCCTGCGGCCGGCACCATCGTCTATGCCGTGCACGGACCGGGTGGGCCACCTGGGCATCTTCGTCTCGGGCGGCATCGTGAAGAAGGAGCACCAGGAATTCGCCTCCAACATCGACCTCATCGATGTCTTGCCGCCAGGCCTGTACGAATCCGTGATGACGCCGAAGACGGCCACTTGGCGCATGCGGAAGACGTGGTCGGCGACTGGACCGGTGCGCTTCGAGCCGCGCACGTCCGACGACGTGAAGGCGATCGTCAAGCCCGACCCCGAGAGCGACCGCCGCTTTGCCACCGTGCGGCGGGTGTCCGAGATCAACCTCGGGCTGTACCGCACCTTGTTCCAGCCCTTCGTGAAGGCTTCGGTCAACGAGCAGACGGCGGCCGCGATGAAGAAGCTCAGCCACGCCGAGCTGCCGTTCGAGATCTTCTCGGAGCGCAACCCGCTGATGCAGCAGGTCGCCCAGCTCGCCGAGTTGGTGCGCCAGCAACGCCAGCCGGCGGCCCCGACAACCCCTTCCTGCAGTGGCGGGCCATGATCTCGGACGGCATCATCGGGTGGCGCTGAACGGCTACCGCGACCTGCGCGACAGCAACCTGGAGCAGATGTTCCTGGCCATCTACAGCTCGCCGGTCCTGCAGGCCCTGGTGGGGCTGAGCGCCTCGGAAGAGCCGCTGCGCCGCAAGCCAGGACTCGACCGCGAGCGCATGGCACTCATCGAGCAGCGCGTCGCCGAACTCAAGGCACGCATCGCCGAGGGCGGCCCGCGCGAAGCCTGATCCGCGCGCTGGTCTATATCGGCATGGCGGGCGAAGGCGTCGACGAACGCCCTTCAACACCCCCGACGCCAGATCCGCCGCGCGGCAATGCGTGGCCTCACGCTCCAGGCGTTCAAGCAGACACTGCGCGAGCAGTATTTCATCCTGCTGTTCGACCGCGAGGCAGCGCTCGCTGCCATCCCCCGGATGTTGTCCGCTGGTCCGCTCCGCGCGCTCGCCTGCAGGAGGCACTGCGCCGAACCGTGCATGCTGCCGGCGAGCTGGGCGGCGAACGCGCGAAGCGGCTGGCGCAGGTGGAAGCGTTGTTCGGCGCCAGCCTGCGGCGGCGGCGCCACGCAAGGCGGTGCCCAAGGCCGAGAGCCAGACCGTTGCGAGCGTTGGTCCGCCAGACCATTGCACGCAAGCCAGCACGGAAGGCCGTCCGCAAGACCACCTGAGCCGCCAGGCGCTGTCCCGTCATCGCTTTCCCGTACCGCATTCCCATGTGGCCGTGCTTACACTCAGGCTCGCGCGGCAGCCCTTTGCCGGCCCGTGCGGGCGTTGATATTCGTCAACGAACCGCACGGTGTTCTGCCCAATATGACTCGTTAGCATCTCGGCATGTCCAGCGTCGCCGGGCACCGAAGTTCCAAGAGTCCCGTGTCCAGGAGCAACACCATGAAAATCAAGAATCTCGTCCGGATCGGTTCCTTGCTGTGGGAAGCTTGTTGGGCGTCGGCGCATCGGGCTCGGCCCTAAGCCCAGTCTGGGGGCTATGCCGAAGGCCTGCTCAACAACCCCTGGGTCTTCAACCTGGGGGCTTCATCTACCAGACGAGCCTGGGATGCCCGGCTCGACGGCCAGTCGTCGCAGAACCGGAGGTGGATTTCGACGAGACCTTCGGCAAGGCCGATGACTCGACAGCGCGGGTGCGCGCCGACGTGCTGTGGGCGCATCACCCCCACGCATCGCCTGCGCTTCTTATGTTCGACAATGCGAACTCGCACGCGTGCCTCGACCAAGACCTGGGTGTGGGGGCGACTATGCCTTCCTGGCCGGCAGCAGCCGCCCGATAGAGGAGTTCAACGTCTATGCCCTTTCTTACGAATGGGCATTCGTGCGCAACCCCAGCCATGAGTTGGCGGCCAGCATCGGCGTGCACTACATGGACATGAGATTCCAGCTCGGGCAACGCCAACTACTCGGGTCCGGATTGCGCCACGCCGTCTTTGCTCGGTGAATCAGGCCACCAAGGGCAGTGACCCGCCGGCACCGCTGCCCGTGGTCGGCCTGCGCGCCGCCTGCGTGGTGGCACCGAACTGGTACCTCGAGGCGTCGGGCCAGTTCTCCAGTGCGTCAAGATCGAAGAATACGATGGCCGCTGGTCCGATCTTCGGCTGAGCGGCACCTGGATGTTCCGCACCGCAACGTCGTCGTCGGTCTGCTACAAATCTTGCCCGGCACCCGCCTGGACGTCGGGCGAAACGAATTTCACGGGCAAGGTCAAGTTGTTCTATTCCGTCCTGCAGCTTTACCTGACTGGCAGCTTCTGACGCGACCGCGGCTGGGCAGCTCGTGGGCGGCCCCCAACCCGCTGTCGGCCTGGGTAACACGAGAAGCACCAGCACCCGATCGGCCGCGCCAGGGCGGTCGCCGACCCCCGCGCGGTGGCCCACCCCGCGACGAGCCCTGCGCGGCGCCGTGGAGGCGGCGCTGATGGGCCTGATCCGGCCCATCCTGGTGGGACCGACGGTACGCATCGAGGCGCTGGCGGCGCAGTTCGCTGAACTCTGACCTCCGGATGTGTGAGCTGGGTCGACGCACCGCACAGCGTCGGCTCGGCCGAGGCCGTCGTGAAACCGGCGCGCGAGGGCAGCGCCGAGATGCTGATGAAGGGCAGCCTTCACACCGACGAACTGATGGCCGGGGTGGTCAAGCGCGACACTCGGCCTGCGCACGGCGCGCCGCATCAAATACCGTTTTACCATGGACGTGCCGGCGAGATCGATCGCGTGGTCGTCATCACCGACGCTGCCGTGAACATTCCTCCTCGACGCTGGAAGACAAGATGCAACATCGTGCAGAACGCCATCGACCTGGCGTGCCGTGGGCGTGGAGGCCCAGGGTGGCCATCCTGTCTGCCATGGAGACGGTGAACCCCAAGGTGCCCTCCACCATCGAGGTTGCCGCGCTGTGCAAGATGGCTGAACGCGGCCAGATCACCGGCAGGCCCGCTCGACGGGCCGCTGGCGCTGGATGTAACGCTGGTCGACCAGGGCAGCACCAGATCAAGAAGATCACCTCGCTGCTGGCTGGCCTGGCTGATATCCTGGTGGTGCCTGACCCGGGAGTGGCTGGCAACATGCCGGGCCAAGAGCCTGAGCTTCATGGCTGAGGCCGACGCCGCTGGCATCGTGCCGGGGCGCGCGTGCCCATCATCCTGACCAGTCGCGCCGATCTGGTGGAAACGCGCCCGGCCTCGTGCGCCGTGGTGGCGCTGGTCGCCCAGGCGAGGCGCGAAGACCTGAAGAAGGCGGTGGCCTGACGTCGCAAGCGATCGCGGTTCTGAACGCAGGCCTGTCGAGCCTGCCGGAAATTTTCGCTCTTCGAGCAGGTAAGTGACGAGCTCTTCGAGCTCACCCTGCGCGGCCAGGGGCCGAAGGCCTGCAGACCGCGCCGCGGCCTTGCGTTGTTAAGAGCGCCACCATGGCATCCTCCACCCACGCCTGGGACGACGGCAAGCGGGTCAGGCAATGCCGCTGACGCGCTGGACCATATCGTGGCCACCCGCGCGCCGGCCGGGCTGGCGGTGTACGCACCTGGCTGGCGGGGGGCACCTTCTGCGTGGTCGACGGCGGTCTGCTCTATCTGCAGCCGCTGCGTCGTGGACGCCCAGGTGCTGGACGACCTGGCGAGCCCGTCATCTGCTGGCGCGCAATGCACTGTGCCGCACAACCTGACGCTGATCCGGCTTTTGCAGGAACGCCAGCCCAGTTGCCTGCAGGTGGCCTGCTTCGACACCGCTTCTTCACCGCGCGCAGCCTGAATTGCACAGACGTTCGCGCCGCCCGGAACCGCACGACGCCGGCGTGCGCCGCCGCGGCTTCCACGGCCTGAGCTTACGAGTACATCGTCTCGCACGTGCCGCACCCGGAATCCTCAGCCGCACAGGGGCGCACCGTGGTGCTGCACCTGGGCAACGGCGCCAGTACGTGCGCCGTGGCCGGCGGTACGCAGCGTGGCCAGCACGATGGGCTTTACCTGCCGTCGACGGGTTGCCGATGGGCACTCGCTGCGGTGCCATCGACCCGGCGTCATCCTCTTACTTCCAGATGGACCAGCGCGGCATGGACGCGCGCGCCATCGAAAAGCTCATCTATAACCAGTCGGGGCTGCTCGGCGTGTCCGGCGTGTCCAGCGACATGCGGACGCTGCCGGCCAGCAAGGAGCCGCGCGCAGCGCCGGCGTGGACCTGTACGTGTATCAGCATCGGGCGCGAACTGGGTTCGCTGGCCGCGGCGCTGGGTGGTCTGGACGCGCTGTTCACCGGGCGGTAGCATTGGCGAGAACAGCGCCGAGATCCGCGCGCGGCTGTCCAGCGCTGGTGCGGCGGCTGGTGGCGCTGGATGAAGTCGCCAACCAGGCCGGCGGCCCGCGGTGATCAGCACGGCTGCCAGCGCGACGACGGCCTGTGCTGCCTGCACCAACGAGGAACTGATGATCGCGCGGCACACGCGCCGCGTCCTTTGCGGAAGAATAACTTCCGTTGCAGGCCGCTGGCGACGCACGCCTGGCCAGGCAGCGAGATAGGCAACGGTTCGTGCAAGGTACGGGTCAGGCTCGACAGCTGCCGCCGGCAGGGGCCAAAATCACGGTTCGAATAAGCCAGAGGCGGACGAGGAGTCCAAAACAATGATGGATGATCAAGACGATGGCGCCAAGGTCGGGCTGTGGGTGGCAGTTGGGGCATCATCACGCTGCTGCTCTTCGGGCTGATCGGCGGGCTGGCGATCCGGGGCCACGAATGCCAAGCACGCGGAGATGCCGCTGCAGGTGGCGGCGACGCTGGCGGCCGCCCGCCGTAGCGGCGGTCGCCGAGGCTGATGTGCTGGTCGACGTACCGCTGTCCGGCGAGATCGTCGCCCGGGTGTTCTTCGAAATCGATGGCGCCGAACTGGACGCCGCCGCTGGCGCCGAACTGGCTGCCGGCGGTCAAGGCCTCGGCCGACATGCGCCGTCCAGGAAGCTGGTGGATCGCAGGCTTCCACGATCCGAGCGGCGACCCGGCCCACAACGCCGATCTGGCTGGGCGGCGGGCTACGGGCTGTGCGCGCTGCGTCCTCACCGGGCAGGGGTGCTGATGCCGCCCGGGCGCAGTTGCGCAAGCCGGATCTAACCGCCCTGGGAGGGCTGCCTGAAGTTAGCCTGTCGCGTCGAAGCGCGTCCGGTCGACCGGGACCGAGGCCGGCGCGCCCGGCCCCCCGGGCCGCACGTGCCGTGGACCGGCCTCGTGCGGACCTTCTGACGCCGGATCGCCAGGAAACAAAGCCTCGGCGGCCAGGATGTCGATCTTTTGCAGGTCCCAGTTGCCGCCCGATGCGTGCGCCCTGGCGTAGCTGCCCAGGGCTCAGCGATCAGGCACGGGTGCCGAAAGCTCGTCGCGGTCTTCGAGCGGAAGGGGATCGACTTTGAAAGCCTCGGCTGATGCTGCCCTGAGCCTGAACAGCCAAGCCGTCACTTCGGCGCTGGCTGAATGGCGCCGTCGAGCCGGATCACCCCGCCGTTGAGCATGTCGCCCCCGATGATGTGCTTCACCAGTTGGGCATAGTCGGCCGGTGTGCCCAGGCCGGCTGGGGAAGGGCATCGCTGGCGGCCAGCGCCTCCAGCACTTCCCGGGGCAGCGCCGAACATCATGGGGTGCTGAAGATGCCGGGCGCGATGGCTGGCGTTGCGGATGCCGTTGCGCGCCAGGTCGCGATGGATGGGCAGCGTCATGCCGACCACGCCGCCTCTTTGCTGGCGCTGCACGCGGCCTGGCTGATCTGGCCATCGTAGGCGGCCACGCTGGCGGTGCTGATGAGCACGCCGCGCCTGCCTGTGGCTTCTGGGCTCGTTCTTCGCCATCGCCTCGGCGGCAGGCGGACTGGCGTTGAAGCGCGATCAGGTTGACGGTGATCGTCTTCGTGAACACTGCCAGCGGTGCGCGCCGTCC
>JADJMW010000021.1 GCA_016709385.1 Candidatus Rubrivivax defluviihabitans | reverse complement strand
CCCTGGTTCTGCTCCTGCCATGTGGCCAACGATGTTCATTATCGAGTCCAATAATCGATATCGGTTATTCTCTGGAAGACGCACGCAACTACGGCTATTGGCTGTGAGCCTACCGCGCCAGCAAAACTCTGGCTTCCACTGATGCCGCTATGTACAAACATGCCGTTGGCGATTGAACTGCTCCCCAATGAAGGTCGTCAGTTTGGTTCTTAAAAGCAAATTGGTGCTAAACCCTCCAGTGTCCGAAATGAAAACCATGGACGATGTGGTTAGTGGCTTACGATACCGGAAGAAGCATCAAGCTTGGTAAACTGGTGCAGAGACCTGGAAGCGGTAGAAAAATTCCATGCCAGCATCATCCCACCCTGCCTGTAAGCGCAGTGCGCCGTTGGAGGGATGTGTGGAAACAGGTGTTTGCTCTACCAAAGGTGGCGCTGTTTATGTACTTTCTCGGTATTCAGGGCTGTGGTATGGCGGCTACTGCGGATTCATTGCGCTGCATTGAAAAAGCAGTATTTGAAGATGGTTGGATTCTCCTGGCGGGGTTGGTCGATCATTGAAAGACAACATCAGCGATGAGAAGGTGTTCACCAAACTAAATGCCATTGATAAATTCGGTAACGATATTCCGGAAGCCGATAAGTGGATGATCTGGGTTGGTGAGCACCACGCTGATAACATTAAGGCACTGCAAAATACCGTGGCGGCAAACCGCCAATGTTGCAGTTATCTTAACACGTCACACACGCACTTCGGTGGTCTTGTGAACGCGTGCCTAACGGTCGTCGTGCCGGTGAAACTTTGCGTCTGGCTTTGCTCTCTTAGCGGCAGACAAGCGTGGTACCACCTCAACGCCATTGAATTCTACGAACAAGATTAACTACAAGAACTTGCCAACGGCATCAACTTCAATATCTTGTTAGACGCTTCCAGCTATAAATGTCATGACGGCAAAGAGTGCCTGGGCGTCCTTTGAAGGTGTTCTTCAAGCGTGAAGGCATGGGGGTTCAGGCCAATATGCTGGGATCCTAAGATTCTGATTGAAGCTCGTGATAACCCTGAGCTGCATCCGAACTTGTTGATCCGCGTATCCGGTTATTCCAAAGTGTACTTCAATGACCTGCTTCCCGAAGATGCAGGATGAAGTCATCTCCAGGAGCTCAAATGCGGCCTGATGCGGGGCTCGCTAATCTCTCGATTAATGTAACGGAGCCCCGCAAGGCTTCGTTATATTTCGATGTTAAGCGTACGGCGCTCGATGATCGTGGGCCGGGTATTCGCAGCGTAGTCTTTGTATGGGCGTCGCCCACTCGTCGTGTACCTGGTGCCAGAATCCGGAAAGTATCAATACCGGTTACGAGCCGCTTGTTCAATGCTGAAAAGTGCATCGAATGCGGTGATTGGGGCAGAGGTTGTCCGGAACAGGTAACGATCTGATTTGCGTACCGGGACATATCTCAGTGACAAGTGCAACCAATGCTTTAAATGTGTCGATGTGTGCCTGTCCGGTGCGCTGGAGCAGATAGGTCGCCCCACTAATGATCTTGAAGCGCTGGCTGAAGAAGCGCTTGAAGATGCTGATTTCCTCGAGATGTCCGGTAGGCCTCACGGTTTCCGGTGGTGGTGAAGCCCTGATGCAAATGGTAAAGTGTCGGCGAATTTATTTCTAGCGGTGAAAAGGAAGAGAGATATTCATACTCCTGATTCAAACCGCAGGGTTATCTAACTTAAGCCGTTTTGAAAGTCTGGTATTGCCTCACACTACTGGCCCATTTATTTTCGATCTCAAGCCTATCAACAGTGATGATCATTTGACCCATTGCGGTGTTAAAAACGAACCCATCATTGAGAACTTTAAAAGGGTTCAGGCATTGGCCTTGGACCACTGATCTTGAAGTATTGCCTCGAGTGCCGTTGATTCCTGGAGTTACCGATACCGACGAAAATCTCGGCGGTATTGTCGACCCGATGAAGGAAGAAAACGGCGTCAAAAAATGGATTCTTCCATATAATCCCATTTGGTTGGATAAATTACCTCGTTTCGGTGGCACCAAACGTCTCGATATTGGTGAGCAAAACCGCCAAGTTTATGAGTGACGTGGAACTGGACGTTGTACGGAAGTATTTGAGTCCCAGGTA
Source organism: Candidatus Rubrivivax defluviihabitans (assembly GCA_016709385.1). GTDB lineage: Bacteria > Pseudomonadota > Gammaproteobacteria > Burkholderiales > Burkholderiaceae_C > Rubrivivax > Rubrivivax defluviihabitans. Next base: position 339,653 of record JADJMW010000021.1, on the reverse strand, counting down.
TCCCGGTACCTGGTCACCGGGATAACCGCAAACAGGTTTCACTGCAGCCGCTATTTGTGCTGTCTCTAATGAAACTGCTCGTAAGCCCGGCATAACCTTGCCGGGTTTAGTTTTTTAATTGATTGTAATTTAGGTGATGTTGTGAAAAAGAACCATGCTTCTGGCAGCCTATGATGCTGTGGAATCGTTAGCGTCTTTGTCTTCTCGTGTAGAAAGTCGTTTTCGCAGTGATAAAAGAGAACGTTGAAGCGCATAGGAATTTCAAACGGTCTGGTCTGTGAAAAGCCTGGAAAGCCCGACTCAGCCCTGGGTGGGCAGCCGATGCCTGCCTGGATGGCTTGGAACTGGCGCCTGGGCCGTTGCCTTGTCTGGATTCGGCCCGCCCTGACGGCTCGCCTCGCGCTCGTTGGGCCTTGATCTCGGGGTTGACCCTGTGTTTTCCGCCATCCAGTCCGCACGCGGGCGCAGCGCCACCGGCCACTGGCGCCAGGCTGCGCAGCCCTTTGTGATGTGTACGGTGTCCGGGACGGTCGACGCGGCTCAGGCGGCTTCAGTCTTGCCGCGCCTCGCGCGCTCGGCCTCTGGGCGGCGGCTGCGGATCCAGTCCCAGGTGGGTCAGGATCTTCTCGATCACCGGTCGCTCCAGGATGGCCGCGATGATCTTGAGCTCCCGGCGCCGCAGTTGGGGCAGTGCTGCATGTCGATGTCGAACACGCGCTTGAGTAGCCGCGCCCAAGCAATTCGGTGCGGTCGGTCCGGCCGGTCCGGGTTAGTCTCGGTCTGGACCACGCATTCGCTGGCGGCAACGGCTGCGGTGGCCCGTTCCTCCACCTCGGGCCCTTGCGGCACCACCAGGGACCGCAGCTTGGCGTTGGGCGCCAGCACGCCGTGGAACCTGATGAGATGCAGACGCGGCCGGGGAACCAGCGCCGCAAGCCGCTGCATGAACTCCAGCGGGCTCAAGACCAGATGCGTCGTGCCGTCGCGCCACGGTGTCTTCAGCTTCAGCTCGACCTGCCCGGCGGCATTGACCTGCACCCGTTCGTCGGAAAGCGCCGGCCGGGTGATGTAGCGGCACAGCTGCTCCAGCCGCTTGCGGTCATGGGCTTCGACCCGCACCGCGGCGTGCAGGCTGAATCCGTCGATGTCGGCGCACAGCGGCTGGCGGGCCGAGTCCTCGCGCGGCATCGCGCCTCTCAGGGTCAGCACCTTCTGCCCGGCGCGCGGCCCGAAGGCGATTCGGTAGGTGATGGCCGCGGCCTGCAGCGGCCGCAGCGTGCGCGCCTCCTCGCCGTCGGCATCCGGCTCGGCCAGGTAGGTCTGGCCCATGTCTTCGACCAGCACGCCCCGGCGCGTGAGCATCTTCATCAGCCGGGCGATGACGGTCTGCAGCAGCGCGTGCAATTCGTCGTCGGTGGGCGCATCCGCCTCAATGAAGGCCGGCGAACCATCGGCGTCGCAGCAGTACACCCCGTCCAGTACCAGACAGTGCAGGTGGATGTTGAGGTTGGCGGCCGAGCCAAAGCGCTGGATCAGCGTGACGGCGCCGCCGTGACCTTCGTCAGCCTTGAGCCCCGCCTGCCGCAGCAGATGTCGCGTGACCACGCGCTGCACCACCTGCAGCACCGGCGTGACCAGTTCCGGCTGCGCGGCCAGCAGCACGCGCAGCGGGATCGGCAGCGACAGCACCCATTGCCGCACCGGCACGTGCGGGATGACGTGGTCGACCAGGTGCGCAGCGGTCTGCGACATGCGCCGGGCGCCGCAAGAGGGGCAGAATCCCCGGCGCTTGCAGCTGAAGGCCAGCAGCTTGTCGTGGCCGCACTCGCCGCAGCGTAGCCGCAGGAATCCATGCGCCAGGATGCCGCACTCGAGGAAGGCGTCGAACTCGTCCTTGATGAACCGCGGCAACTCGGCGTCCGTGCTGGCCTCGGTGTGGGCGATGAAGCTGGCCGCATGCTGCTGGACCAGGCGGTACAGCGTGGTCTGCTCCGGTCGGTGGCGTTCGTAGTGGAGCCGGCTGGCCAGCCGGGTAAGGAACCGGGCTGGCGGGCGGCGTGCACGGCATGCAGAGGACTCGATGGGGACCTCTACCGTCCCAGCATCGCCCTGCACTCGCCATCGCCCTTCGGTCGGGCTTGTGGGTGCAAGAAGATGGCCCTCCACCGGGTGCAGCCGGTTGGGGTGGGCCAGCCCGGCGGGAGTCCGTCGTTCACCTTAGTGCCGATATCCCCGTGCTTTTGAGGTCGTTCCTGGCCGACGCCATCGTCACATCGCTTCAGGATCCACGCTCCCCCTGGAGCGACGCATGTGGGAAGATCTACGCCTACCAGAACGCCGACAGCCTGTTCGGCATCTTCAACGCTGCGGCAACCATCCACGGCTCTGGCGACTACATGGCGGCGGTCGCCGCCGTGGCCTTCTGCGGGTTCATCGCGGCGCTGGTGGCCTACGCCTTCGCGCCCGAGAAGCTGCAGGGCTGGAAGTGGCTGGCCACCGTGCTGCTGGTGTTCTCCGTCCTCATCGTGCCGCGGGTGACCGTGGGCGTCGTCGACAAGACCGGCGGATCCGCCGTCAAGGTGGTGGCCAACGTCCCCTTCGGCGTGGCCTTTCTCGGCAGTGTCACCAGTACGGTCGGGCACACGCTCACGGGCCTGTTCGAGACGGCCTTCCAGGTCATCCCGGGTGTCGGCGCCCTGCCGAGCGAGCTGAGCTACGAGAAGAACGGCCTGATGTTCGGCAACCGCCTCATCCGGGAGACAGGCGGCGTCGCCTTCCAGGATCCGAACTTCCGCACGGACCTGGTCAACTTCATCCACAACTGCACGATGTACGACCTGATCGACGGCACGGTCGATCCGGGCACGTTCTCGAGTTCGGACGACGTGTGGGCGCTGATGGCATCGCCCAACCCGGCCCGCTTCACGACCCTGACCAGCGCTGGCGGCTCGATCACCGTCGACACCTGCCCGAATGCCTACACGAACCTCAACGGCCGGCTCCCGGCGCAGCTGACCCGCATCCAGGGCAAGCTCGCCTTCCAGCTGAATCCGACGCTGCCGGCGGCAGCCGCCAATGCCGCCATCGCCGGGCAGATCCAGCGGGCATACCTGAAGAACAGCATTTCGACCGCGGCCGCGACGGCGGCCGACCTGATCCGCCAGAACGCGCTGCTGAATGCGATCAACGACACCAGCAACATCATCGGTCAGAAGGTGAACGACCCGGCGGCCATGGTGCTGGCCGTCGGGCGGGCGCAGTCCGTGGCGCAGCAGAACGCGGCCTGGCTGAACGCCGGCAAGGTCGCCGAGCAGGCGCTGCCGGTGTTCCGCAACGTGATCGAGGCCATCACCTACGCGCTGTTCCCCCTCCTCGTCCTGCTGATGCTGCTGACCAGCGGGCGCGAGACCATGCTGGCCTTCAAGGGCTATGCCGCGGTGCTGATCTGGATCCAGCTCTGGCCGCCGCTGTATGCCGTGCTCAACTACATGGCATCGATCTACGCCGCCTACGACCTCGCGGCGGCGGCTGACCTTGGCAGCGGCGCCAAGGCTCTGTCGCTGCAGACGGCATCGACGATCTACTCCCGGGCGATCTCCGGCGAGGCCGTGGTCGGCTACCTGGCGATCAGCATCCCGTTCATCGCCTGGGCCGCGCTCAAGCGGATGGAGACCTTTGGCACCGCGCTGGTGGGCGGTCTCTCGGGCCTGCAGTCGATGGTGGCCGGCGCCACGGCAGGTGCCGCCGCGGGCAATCTGAGCATGGGCAATGTCTCGATGGACCAGATCCGGCTCGCGCCGAACCGGACGTCCGCGTTCATGAGCAACTGGCAGAACGACATCAGCGGCAACACCTTCTCGTCAAACATGCTGACCGGCCGGACCGCCGTCAGCCTGCTGCGCAACCAGGGCTACGCGTCCCGGGTCGTCTCGATGCGCGTGAGCGAGCAGGACGTGCAGGACGCCAGCCGCCAGGTCGACGCAGCCCGCAGCGAGGCAGTCGCTGCCAGCACCGAACGTTCGGCGGTGCTGTCCGAGGCATTCACGAAGGGCTTGGCAAAGCTGAAGTCATCGCGGAGCAGCACGGGGTCGACGTCCAGCAGCTTCGAGCAGTTGGGGCAGACGCTGAACCGGTTGGACCAGATCACGAGGAGCGTCGCCGACAGCACTGGCATGTCTCAGTCGCAAGTCGCAAACATTGCCTTCGGCGCCGCCGCACACCTGGGATTGAGCACCGCAGTCGCTGGCGGAAAGCTCAATGCCACAGCAGACAAGAGCTACTTGTCGGGCCTGACAGCGCAGGAGCAGAAGGTGCTCGGCAGCATGACCAGCGAGCAACTCAGCGAGTTCAAGCAGTTCGGCGATCGGGTGTCCAGAGACTCGAGCTTCTCGACTGTGGTTGCGGCCGACGCACGTGAAGCCACGGAGATCGCGTCACGCATCAGTTCATCTGCCACCCGGACCGCCCGTGCTGAAGCTGCGCTGGCGCAAAGAACCAGCTACTCAGAACGCCTGGCCACTGCGCTTGAGAGGGGCGAAGTCATCTCCATTGACCTGGCCCAGGATCCACATAACCTCGCCATGTTCACCCGTTACGCTGAGCAGTACGGAGGCACCAGTGCGGCGGCGCAAGCTCTCTTTGAAGCCGAACTCGCACGTCGAGCCCTCGGGCCGAATCGAACATTCACGGATGGGACTGGCGTGCCAGTGACGTTCGGGTCACTCCCTCCCGAGCATCTTCGCCAGTCGGCAATCGTGGACTCGACGGTCGACGTACCCGGCATGCGCAAAGACTCTGATGCCGCCGTCAGGAGAACTCGCGGGAATCCATCGCCACCAACTGCACCCGCCGAGTCGCCAGAGTTGCGCCGAGATCAAATCCAAGCCGAGGCGACGGCGCTTCGGCAACGCACTGGAGCGCAGGCAGATCAGCTCGGTCGAAACATCGAAGCCGACCGAGCCGAAGACGGCACCCTCGTGCCGCGTAGGTCCTTGCTGAAGCAGTCCGCCAAGCAAGTTGGCAAAGATGCTGCTACCACGGCCGAGAGCGCAGCCGATGCCGTCAAGGACATCCTGAAGCGAAGGTAGTCAGGAGAGCCGATCGGGATCGAACATGTGCTTGTCCGGATCGCCATCAGAGGGCTTCATGTACGGGGGATGGCCTCGGTCACGCCAATAGTTGGCCGACAACGATCGTGGGGAAGTTGATACTGACGGGTCGAGAAGTTCGTCAGACAACTGACCGCTCTCAGAACCCTTGCGCCGACGAGCCAGCAAGGCCGCCACCGGCAGCGCGAAGAGAACTCCCACGAACGCCATCGTGACCTTCGTAGAGGTGTCATCGCCCGCCGCGGCGATCACGCCAATCATCGCGCCGAGAGCGAGAACTGCGGCAAACAGAACCAGTCGCATGGGCGCCACCAAAGCTGTAGGCAGTCAAAGTGTCGGACATTTCTTGGAGTGGCGCGGATACAAACGGTTCGTCGCTGCCATCGAGTACGGGACTCTTGGGCTATGGCTTCGGCAGCGAAGCCCGCCCCTTACACGATGCGCCAGCTGCCGAATGCGCCATGAACCCTATGCGACTTGCGCTGGACGCTCTCCTGAGTGCCTCCGCCTGAGTTCGTCCAAGTAGTCCGCCCAGGCCTTCATCATGTCGCGCCGCTGCTCGATGAACTCCGCCCTGTCGTAGGCAGCGCCCAGCGGGCCGGACTTCCCATGTGCCAGTTGGGCCTCGATCACGTCCGGCGCCACGTTGAGCCGCTCCACCATCACGGTACGGGCCATCGCCCGGAATCCATGGGGAGTCATCGTCTCGTTGTCGAAGCCTAGCCGGCGCAGGGCAACGCGGACCGTGTTCTCGCTCATCGGCCGCTTGGCACTGATCAGGGACGGAAACACATATCGCCCTCGGCCGGTCAGCGGCCTCAGGTCCTCCAGAGCGTCTACAGCCTGGGTGGCGAGCGGAACCAGATGCGGCCTTCCGTTGATCTTCTCCCGCTTTGTCCGCTTCATCTTGGCGGAGGGTATCGCCCACATCCTTGCCTCGAGATCCAGCTCGGCCCACTCCATCTGCCGGATGTTCCCTGGCCGCTGGAAGAGCAGTGCCGACAGAAGCAGTGCCGCCCGGGTGACGGGGTGACCGTGGTAGCCGTCGATCGCGCGCATCAAGTCGCCGACCTGATCCGGTTCGACGATCGCCGAGACGTGCCTGGTCAGCACCGGCTTCAGTGCGCCGCGCAGATCCGAAGCGGGGCTGCGCTCACAACGTCCGGTGGCAACGCCGTATCGAAACACCTGCCCGCAGGCTTCCAGCAGCGAGTGAGGCAGTTCGCGCGTGCCACGTGCCTCGACGCGCCGCAGCGTCTGCAGCAGCATCGGTGCGCCGATCTGGGAGAGCGGAAGCTTGCCCAGCCAGGGAAAGATGTCCTTCTCGAGGCGCTCCATCCAGCGCTTGGCGTAGTGATCGCTCCAGCCGACCTTCTTGGTCGCGTGGAACTCACGCGCGGTCACCTCGAAGCTGGCGTTGGCGTCGAACCGGGAGCTGAGACGGTCGACCTGCCTTGCGAGCACCGGGTCGATGCCTGATTGGTGTTGCTTCCGCGCATCGTCTCGAGCGGCCCGAGCATCCTTGAGGCTGACCTCAGGGTAGCAACCCAAGGAGAGGCGCTTCTCTTTGCCATCGAAGTAGTACTTCCAGAACCAGCGCTTGGACCCGGCGCCGGCAACTTCGAGGTAGAGACCACCTGAATCGGTCGCCCGTGCGCGGGCTTTGCCCTCTGGGCAGAACGCGTTCTTGCACTGCTTGTCGGTGAGCATAGGGGAACAAAGCTCCAAATGGCATGACGAACGCCATTTGTTCCCCTACATGTTCCCCTACTTGCGCTGCGCTGCCGTGGGACGGCAGGAACCTTCCTGACTCAAGCGACCGGCTAAGTCGTTGATTTTGCGGGAAGTTCGGTCCGGCATGGGACCGATGAAACGCTGGGATGGGGTGGCTGATGGGACTCGAACCCACGACGACCAGAATCACAATCTGGGACTCTACCAACTGAGCTACAGCCACCACGGATTCGAAAATTATAGCTGCGTGACCCGGTGCGGAGCCGCCATGTTCAGCGCCCCGGCGCCGAGGCCGCTTCGCCGGCGGCGGCCGCCGGCACCGCGACGTCGGCCTTGAAGCGCTTCCTCAGCGCACCCAGGTAGGCGTCGGCTTCGGCCGCGGCCCAGGCCTGGGCATACTGGAGCCGCAGCGCTTCGTCGCCGCCGGGGCTGGGGTCGCGCGGCAGCACCTGGGTGACACGGAGCACGACGTAGCCTTGCGCGCCCAGGTCGACGCCGGCCACGGCCGGCAGCCGGCTGGCGTCGGCGCCCAAAGCGGCGTCCAGCACCTGCGGCGGCAGGCCCTGCGGCTGCGGGCGCGACACGGTCAGCGTGATCGGCAGCGCTTCGCCCGGCGCCGCGCGCAAGGACGCCAGGCGGGCTTCGCCTTCCTTTCGCGCCAGCGCGGCACTCTGCTCCTGCACCAGGCGGGCGCGCACGGCGCTGTGCACCTCGGCCAGCGGCAGCGTGCGCGCCGGCGTGTGCGTCACGACGCGTGCCGAAGCCAGCTGGTTGGGGCCCACCTCCACGGCGTCGGTATTGCGCTTGTTGCGCAGGCTGTCGGTGGCGAAGACGGCCTGCAGCAACTTGGGTGAGGCCAACGCACCGGTGGCACCCGGCGTCGGCGTGCGCTGCACGGTGGCCGTGCGCTTCTCGAGCTTCAGGCTCTCGACCACAGGCTCCAGGCTGTCCGCCTGTTCGTACACGGTGTTGGTGAATTGCTCGGCCGCCTCGGCCCAGCGGCGCTGCGCCAGCGACTTGCGCACCTCGGCTTCGATCTCGGCGCGCACCGCTTCGAACGGCTTCTTCTCGCCGCCACGCAGGTCGGTGAGGGTGATGATGTGGAAACCGAAGTCGCTTTCGATGACGTTGCTGATCTCGCCGCGCTTCATGGCGAAAACGGCGTCCTCGAAGGGCTTGACCATGGCACCGCGGCCGAAGAAGTCGAGGTCGCCGCCCCGTTCGGCCGAACCCGGGTCCTGCGAGTTCTTGCGCGCCACGGCCGCGAACGAGGCCGGGTTACTGCGCACTTCGGCGAGCAGGGCCTCGGCGCGTTCACGGGCCTGCTGGCGCTCGGCCGCCGGGGCGCCCTGCGGTGCGTTGATGAGGATATGGCTGGCGCGCCGCTCCTCGGCCACCGTGTAGCGGCTGGCGTTCTCGGCGTAGTAGGCGCGCAGGTCGTCCTCGGGCACGACGGTGGCCTTGGCCAGCGGTTCCAGGTCGAGCACCACGTATTCGATCTGCGCCTGCTCGGCTGCCTGGAAGCGTGCCTCGTTGGCCTTGTAGTGGGCCTCGATCTCGGCGTCGCTGGGATTCGCGCGCGCCAGGAAGGCGGCGGGGTCGAAACGTTGCAGCTGCACCTCGCGGCGCTGGAACAGCGGGTCGATGGCCGCCGCCGCCGTGGCCGCGGGCGCAAGTGGCGTCTGCGTGATGCCGGCCAGCACCTGGCGCATGGCGAAGTCCTGTCGCAGCCGCTGGTCGAACATCTCGGGCGTCATGCCCTGAGCGGCGAGCAGGTCGCGGCTGATGCGGCCGTCGGGGCCGCGCAGGCCGGCGAACTGCGGGTCGCTGTCGAACAGCATGGCCATGCGCGACACGCTGGGGTAGAGCTGCAAATCGTTGGCCGCCGCCAGCAGCACGCGTTCGCGCAGCATGCCCTCGAGCGTGTCGCGTCGGGCCTGCGGCGTGTCCAGCAACTGGGCATCGATGTCGGGCGACTGGCGGCGCACGCGCTCCACGTTGCGGGCGTGGGCGGCCTCCCACTCGGCGCGCGTGATGGCCACGCCGCCGACCTTGGCGACAGTCTCGTTGCCGGCCTCGGTGAACCGCGAATAGCCCTGCACGCCGAAGAACACGAACGAAGGCACGATCAGCAGCAGCAGGAAGCCGAGCACCAGCCGGGAGTGATTGCGGACGAAGTCGAACATGAAAGAAAACCTCGGGATTCGGGGCTCGGGCGGGCACGCCGCTTCGCGGAAGCCCTGGACGAAGGGCGGAAGGGGTCCGCCGGCTTGCGCTGCAGCCTTCGCGAGGACTGCGCTGGCACGCGCAAACGCCCGCTGCTGCGAAGCGTCGGATTCTAGCTGAGCTGGTGGGTGCTGACGGGTTCGAACCGCCGACCTACGCCTTGTAAGGGCGCCGCTCTACCGGCTGAGCTAAGCACCCGGTGTGCAGGCGCTCAGAGCGCGTCGCGCAGGCCCTTGCCGGGGCGGAACTTGGGTACCTTGGCCGCCTTGATCTTGATCGCGGCGCCGGTGCGCGGGTTGCGGCCGGTGCGCGCGGCACGCTTCGGCGCGGTGAAGGTGCCGAAGCCGGTGATGGTGACGTTGCCGCCCTTCTTGAGCGTGGTCTTGACCGCGCCGATCACGGCTTCCAGCGAACGCGACGCCGCGGCCTTGGAGATGTCGGCCTGCTTGGCGATATGCTCGATCAGTTCACTCTTGTTCACGTCGCGATCCCCTCGGTAGGTGTCTTGGATTCGATGGCGGGCTGTCCGCTGGCCACCCGCCAGTGACGGAGCAGGCAAGGCAGGGGCATTAAATCCCCCCGTCTTCCGCAGTGTCAAGCCAGACCGAACATTCTAGGCACAACTCCCCCACATCCGGGGGTCGAGGAGGCTCCAGGAGTCCAGCGTGATTTCACGCTTGACAAGCGCCGCCTTGCCGCCTAGCCGGCGCAGGGGCGGCCGCAGCACCGACTGCAACCCAGAGGACCGTGCTCAGCCCGGCCCGGCTGCCCGGGCCTGCCGCAGCGGGTCGCGCACCACCAGCGCCACGCCGGCCGCGGTGAGCGCCAGCCCGGCGAGCACCAGCACGCTGAGCGACTCGCCGAACAGCAGCCAGGCCAGCACCGCCGTGCACGGTGGCACCAAATACATCAGGCTCGTCACCGCGGTGGCCGCGCCGCGCTGGATCAGCAGGTACAGCAGCGAGCTGCCGCCCAGCGTGAGCACGAGCACCGACCAGGCCATCGCGCCGACCAGTTCGGGGTGCATCCGGATCGGCTCGGTCTCCAGCCAGGCCAGCGGTGCGGTCACGGCCAGCGCCGCGAGCAGCTGCACGGTGTTGGCCGTGCGCACGTCGCAGGGCTTGACCCAGCGCTTCTGGTACAGCGTGCCGGCGGTGATGCTGGCCAGCGCCACCACCGCCAGCGCCACGTTGAAGGCGCGCGCCTCGCCCAGGTGCAGCTTGTGCCAGACCACCAGCAGCAGCCCGGCCAGGCCGAGCACCAGCCCCAGCCATTGGCGGACGCTGACGTGATGCCGGTGGCCGCGGGCGCTGATCCACAGCGCCGTGATCATCGGCTGCAGACCGACGATGAGCGCAGCCAGACCCGCACCCAGGCCGTCCTTCACCGCCGCCCACACGCCCCCCAGGTAACCGGCGTGCATGAGCACGCCGGTCACCCCCAGGTGCAGCCACTGCGCGCGGCCCTGCGGCCAGGCCGCGCGCGCCCACAGGATCCAGAGCAGGAAGGCCGCCACCGAAAAGGCATAACGCAGCGCCAGGAACCCCATCGGCGGCGCGTGCGGCATGCCGAAGCGCGCGACCACGAAGCCTGTGCTCCAGATGAGCACGAAGACCACCGGCATGGCGTTCAGCATCGCCGCCTGCCGCGCCGCGCCGGCGGCGGCCGCCGCCTCGGCGCGGGCGGCCTCGCTCATTGCGCCTTGGCCCGGATCTCGGGGACCGCCTTGCGCAGGTAGTACACCATCGACCAGATCGTGAGCACGGCCGCCAGGACCATGAGCCAGGTGCCCCAGAAGCGGGTATCGACGATGCCGAGCAGTCGGCCGTCGTAGAGCAGGAATGGAATGGCCACCATCTGCGCCACGGTCTTGAGCTTGCCCAGCATGTGCACCGCCACGCTGCGCGAGGCGCCGATGTGCGCCATCCATTCGCGCAGCGCCGAAATGGCGATCTCGCGGCCGATGATGATGAGCGCCACCAGCGCACCCACGCGGCCCTGCTCCAGCAGCACCAGCAGCGAGGCACAGATCAGCATCTTGTCGGCCACCGGGTCGAGGAAAGCGCCGAAGGCCGAGGTCTGGTTCAGCCGGCGCGCCAGCCAGCCGTCGAGCCAGTCGGTGGCCGCGAACAGCACGAACAGGCTGGTGGCCACCAGGTTGCGCGTGGCCAGGTCCCAGGGCAGGTAGTACACGCCCACGATGAACGGGATCGCCGCGATGCGGGCCCAGGTCAGCAGCGTGGGAATGGTCAGGAACATGCGCCGATTGTGCCCAAGGCTGGCTCCGCGGCGCGGTCGGGCCTCAACGGTCCAGCGTAGCCGGCATGAAGCGCAGATCGTCGTCGAACAGGAAGACCTCGACGAAGCGCCACGGTCGCGGCAGCTTCGACACGTCACCATAGGGCGCGGCGCGGTGCACGGCGTCGATGGCCATCTGGATCGTCTTCTTCACCTCGCGCGGTTCACGCACGACCTCGATCCTGCGCACGCTGCCGTCGGCGTTGAGCTCGACCTCGAGCACGGGAATCGCCAGCAGGGGCTCTGGCGGCGTTCCCACGTAGCTGGTGTCCGGGTGAGCCGCGACGAGGCGCCGCGCGGCATTCAGCTTGAGCTCGTCCCAGTTGCGCGCTGCCGGTGGTGGCGGCAGCTTCACGTACCGCGGCGCGCGGGCCGCTGCGGGCGGCGCCGAAGCGCCCGCCGCGGGTGCTGGCGCGGGTGTCGCCACGGGCGCAGGCGGGCCGCCGGCGCAGCCGGCCAAGGCCAGGCTCAGCAGCGCGGCCAAGGCGGCCCGGCGCCGGAAAGGATGCGACGGCCGCCAACGGGTCGGTTCTGAATCGTCAATGCAGGGCACGATAGATCTCCTCGGCCAGTTCCCTGGAAATGCCTTCCACGCTGGCCAGGTCTTCGACGCCGGCGCTGGCCACGCCGCGCAGGCCGCCAAAGCGCTGCAGCAACCGCGCCCGCTTGCGCGGGCCGACGCCGGCAATGTCCTCCAGCCGGCTGCCGCCGGTGCGCACGCTGGCGCGGCGCGCGCGCATGCCGGTGATGGCAAAGCGGTGGGCCTCGTCGCGGATCTGCGCCACCAGCATCAGTGCCGCCGAATCGTGGCCCAGCCGCACCTTCTCGCGGCCGTCGGCGAAGACCAGTTCCTCCAGGCCGACCTTGCGCCCTTCGCCCTTCTCCACGCCGACGATCAGCGAGATGTCCAGCCCCAGTTCCTCGAACACCTCGCGCGCCATCGCCACCTGGCCGCGGCCGCCATCCACCAGCACCAGGTCGGGCAGGCGCGCCGGCCCGCGACGCGGCTTGGCGGCGGTGGCCGGCTTGGCGATTTCGCTCTCGGCGCCATTTGCCGCCGGCTCGGCCGGCGCTGCGGCGTTCGGCAGTGTGTCCGCCCGGCCCGCCGCCACGGCCTCGGCCAGCCGCGCATAACGCCGCGTCAGCACCTGGCGCATGGCGGCGTAGTCGTCGCCGCCGGTGATGCCTTCGATGTTGAAGCGGCGGTATGACGCGCTCTGCATCTGGTGGCCCTCAAAGACCACGCACGAAGCCTGCGTCGCTTCACCGGCGGTGTGGCTGATGTCGAAGCATTCGACGCGCAGCGCGGCAGGATCGGCGATATCGAGGTCCAGCGCCTCGATCAGCGCCCGCGTGCGCTGCTGCTGCGAGCCCTCCTCGGCCAGCAGCCGCGCCAGCGACAGCTCGGCGCCCTTGGCCGCCATCTCCAGCCAGATGCGGCGCTGCTCGCGCGGCTGGTGCTGGGCGCGCACGCGCACGCCCGAGGCGGCGCCCAGTGCGTCGATCAGCTCGCTGCTCACGGCGTGGCTGGTCACCAGTTGCGGCGGCACCGGCTGGCCGACGTAGTGCTGCACGATGAAGGCCTCGAGCACGGCCGCTTCGGCCGAGTGACTCGCTTCGGGGCCGGCCAGGTCTTCCTCGAAGCGCGCCTCGGCCGCGTCGGCGCTGATGGCCGCGCCTTCGTCGACATGGGTCGGGAAGTAGGCGCGGTCACCCAGGTGCCGGCCGCCGCGCACCATGGCCAGGTTGACGCAGGCGCGGCCGCCGGCCACCTTGGCGGCCAGGATGTCCACGTCCTTGTCCAGCGCCGACAGGCTGCTCAACTCCACCGACTGCTGGTGCAGCACGCGCGACAGCGACCCGATGCGGTCGCGCAGCTCGGCCGCCTTCTCGAATTCCAGCGCCTCGGCCCAGGCCATCATCTGCGCCTGCAGGTCGTCGATCACGGCCTGCGTCTCGCCGAGCAGAAAGCGTTCGGCGTCGCGCACGTCGCGCGCATAGTCCTCGCGGCTGACCAGGCCCACGCAGGGCCCCGAGCAGCGCTGGATCTGGTGCAGCAGGCAGGGCCGCGAACGGTGGTTGAACACCGTGTCCTCGCAGGTGCGCAGCCGGAACACCTTCTGCATGAGCTGGATCGTCTGCTTCACCGCCCAGGCATTCGGGTAGGGACCGAAATAGCGGTGCTTGCGGTCCACCGCGCCGCGGAAGTACGACATGCGCGGATAGGCCGAGGCCGCCGCGGACACGGTCGCCCCGGCACGGCGTTCGGCCGCCGCGCCGCCTTCGCGCGGGCCGTCGATCTTCAGGTAGGGGTAGCTTTTGTCGTCGCGAAACAGGATGTTGAAGCGCGGCGTCAGCGTCTTGATGAGGTTGTTCTCGAGCAGCAGCGCCTCGGCCTCGCTGCGCACCACCGTCGTCTCCAGGCGCGCGATGCGGCTCACCATGGAGCCGATGCGCGTGCCGTCGTGGTCGCGGTGCAGGTAGCTCGAGACGCGTTTTTTCAGGTTGCGCGCCTTGCCCACGTAGAGCACCTGCCCGGCCGCGTCGAACCAGCGGTAGACGCCGGGCAGGCCCGGCAGCGCGGTCACCTCGGCGACCAGCCGCTCGCGCGCGGCGGCATCCGGAGCCGGCTGCGACTGCAGGGGTGACATCGACGTCGACGGTGGGTCCGGCTCGCTCATCGGTCGCGATTCTGACCGCCTTCGATAATCCGGCCATGCCACCCCGGCAAGCCTCGCCAGCACGACAGTGGGACCTGTTCTGCCGCGTCGTCGACAACCTCGGCGACGTGGGCGTGTGCTGGCGCCTGGCGCGTGACCTCGCCTCGCGCGGCGAGCAGGTGCGCCTGGTCATCGACGACCCCTCGGCGCTGGCCTGGATGGCGCCCGGCGGGGCCCCGGGCGTGCAGGTGCTGCCCTGGCCGGGGCCGGCCGCGCCGCGCGACGTGGTCATCGAGGCCTTCGGCTGCGACCCGCCGCCGGCCTTCGTCGAGGCGATGGTGCGGCGAAATCCTGCACCGGTGTGGATCAACCTCGAATATCTCAGCGCCGAGGCCTATGTCGATCGTTCGCACGGCCTGCCTTCGCCGCAGCGCAACGGGCTCGTCAAGTGGTTCTATTTCCCGGGCTTCACGGCGCGCACCGGCGGCTTGCTGCGCGAAACGGGGCTGATGGCCGCGCGCGCGGCCTTCGACGGCCCGGCCTGGCTGGCCGGGCGCGGCATCGCGGCGCAGCCGGGCGAGCGCGTGGTGAGCCTGTTCTGCTACGACAACCCGGCCGTGCCTGCGCTGCTGGCCACGCTGGCGCACGAGCCCACGCTGCTGCTGCTGACGCCTGGCCCTGCCCAGCGCCAGGTCCGCACGGCGCCGCCCGGTGTGCGACTGGTGCACCTGCCCTGGCTGACCCAGCCCGATTTCGATCGCCTGCTGTGGGCTTGCGAGCTGAACTTCGTGCGCGGCGAGGACTCGCTGGTGCGCGCCGTCTGGGCCGGCGCCCCCTTCGTCTGGCAGGCCTACCCGCAGCACGACGGCGCCCACGCTGCCAAGGTGCAGGCGCTGCTGGCCACCATGGCGGCGGCGCCCGACGTGGCTGCGCTGTGGCGGGCGTGGAACGGCATCGGCGACGCAGCGGGGGCCACCGGCCGTGCCGCGCTGCCCGCCCTGCCGGCCTTGCGGCCCTGGCGCGACGCCGTCGGCGCGTGGCGCCAGAGCCTGCTCGGCCAGGCCGACCTGGCCACCGCGCTGCTGGACTTCACCCTGGGGAAAGCCCGCGGCTCCTGATGCGCCTGCTGCTAGAATCGCGGGCTTTGCGCAAGAACGCGCCCCCGCTGCGAAGGCGCCGCTACCGGCCCGCGGTGGAACCACCTAGCCACGGATCCAGACATGAAACTCGCTCAGGAAATTCGCGCCGGCAACGTCATCATGCAGGGCAAGGACCCCATGGTCGTCCTCAAGACCGAATACAGCCGCGGTGGCCGCGGTGCCGCCACGGTGCGCATGAAGATGAAGAGCCTGCTCAGCGGCTTCGGCGCCGAGACGGTCTTCAAGGCCGACGACAAGATGGACCAGATCGTGCTGGACAAGAAGGAGTGCACCTACTCCTACTTCGCCGACCCCATGTACGCCTTCATGGACCACGAATACAACCAGTTCGAGGTCGAGGCCGAGAATATGGGCGACGCCATCAACTATCTCGAGGACAACATGCCGGTCGAGGTGGTGTTCTACGAGGGCAAGGCGATCTCGGTGGAACTGCCCACCACGGTGGTGCGCGAGATCATCACCGAGCCCGCCGTCAAGGGCGACACCTCGGGCAAGGTCATGAAGCCGGCCAAGCTGGTGGGCACCGGTTTCGAGATCAGCGTGCCGCTGTTCGTCGAAAACGGCGACAAGATCGAGATCGAC
Source organism: Candidatus Rubrivivax defluviihabitans (assembly GCA_016709385.1). Lineage (GTDB taxonomy): Bacteria > Pseudomonadota > Gammaproteobacteria > Burkholderiales > Burkholderiaceae_C > Rubrivivax > Rubrivivax defluviihabitans. The sequence continues at coordinate 323,885 of JADJMW010000021.1, read as the reverse complement.
ACCCGCACCCACGAGTACAAGAAGCGCGTCTGAGTCGCTTCGGCACGCGGCGCAGCAGCGGCCGCACCGCTTGCGATTCGACGGCAGGGCACCTTCGGGTGCCCTTCTTGCTTGGGCTGCAGGCATGATCGCTGCTGCAACCCCTCGCCCCATGGCCTTCGACTTCGACGCCGCCGTCGGCGCCCCCTTTCGCATGCAGCCCGGCCTGCGCCGGGCGGCCGCAGGCTGCCCGCAGCTGACGCCGCTGGCGCCCGGCTCGCGGCACCAGCGCGAGAAGTTGGCGGTGCTGTCGGCGTTCTGGCCGCAGGCCTTGCTGGCCGTACCGGGTTTCGATGCCACCCCGGCGCTGGCCGCGCTGGTCCGGCACGCGGCGATCGAGCATCCCGACGCCTGGGGCTGGAACGGCGAATCCGCCGAAGCGAGGCGGCTCGGCACCGCGGTCCATGGCGATGGCCGGATCGAGCAGACGGCCCCAGGCCGCTTCGGCCTGGGCGACGAGGTCGCACGCTGCTTGCACGGACTGCCGCCGGCCTGGCGCCTGGCCGGCCTGCTGAGCCTGGCCTTCGCCGAGGACTTCGTGGTGGTGGACGGCCGCGACGCCGCCCTACCCTGGCTGGCCGTGGCCCTGCCCAGCCACTGGGCGCCCGAGCAAAAGGTCGGCCGCCACTTCGGCGAGATCCGCGCCCCGGTGGCCGACAGCGAATGGCTGCGCGGCGACGGCGAATCGCTGATGCGGCTGATCAGCGGCGGCGAGCGCTGGGAACGTTTCGTCTGGAACGTCACCGACCAGCCGCGGCTGCACGCCCACCCGGCGCGCGTCGACGCACGGCGCTGGCAGCACACGGCGGTGGCCGACGCCTGGTGGCGCACCGAACGCCAGACCTTCATTCCGGTGCCGGAAGCGACGCAGGCGGTACTCACGATCCATGTCGAGGTGCAGCGCCTGGCCGAGGCCATCGACACATCGGAACGCGCCGCGGCGCTGCACGCCGCCGTGGTGTCGATGAGCGACGCCGAGCTCGACTTTCGCGGCCTGAGCCCCGTGCGCGACCCGCTGCTGGCCTGGCTGGCGGCACGCCGGTGAAGACGCAGCCCATCGCGCCGGCGCGCATCGAATTCGGCGCCGGCGCAGGCGAGCCGCCGCGCTCGCCCGACTTCGACGATCTCTACCACCCCCGCATCGGCGCCGCCGCGCAGGCGCTGCATGTCTTCCTGCACGGCAACGGCCTGCCGACGCGCTGGGCGGCGCGAGCACACTTCACGATCCTGGAAACCGGCTTCGGCCTGGGCAACAATTTCCTCGCCACCTGGGACGCCTGGCGGCGTGACCCGGCACGCTGCGAGCGGCTGTTCTTCGTCTCGGTCGAGCGCCACCCGCCGCGGCACGAAGACCTGGCGCGGGTCCATGCCGCGTCGCCCTGGCCGGACCTGGCGGCCCAATTGCTGCAGGCCTGGCCGCCGCTGGTGCCCAACCTGCATCCGCTCGACTTCGACGGCGGCCGGGTGCAACTGCTGCTGGCGCTGGGCGACGTGAAGCGCCTGCTGCCGGCCCTGCGGCTGACGGCCGATGCCTTCTACCTGGACGGCTTCGCACCGGCACGCAACCCTGACATGTGGCAGCCACGGCTGCTGCGCACGCTCGGTCGCCAGGCCGCTCCCGAAGCCACGGCCGCCACCTGGAGCGTGGCGCACGACGTTCGAGCGGCCCTGGCCACCGCCGGCTTCGAGGTGCAGCGCGCCAGCGGCATCGGCGGCAAGCGCGAGATCACCGTGGCGCGTTTTGCGCCCCGCTTCACGCCGCGTGGACCGGCGCGCGCCGCACTCTCCCCCGGCCGCAGCGCCGTCGTCGTGGGTGCGGGCCTGGCCGGCGCCGCAGCGGCGCAGGCCCTGGCCAGGCTGGGTTGGGCCGTGACGGTGCTCGACCGCCACGCCGAGCCGGCGCGGGAGACCTCGGGCAACCCGGCCGGGCTGTTTCACGGCACCGTGAATGCCGCCGACGGCAGCCATGCGCGCCTCTTTCGCGCCGCCGCCCTGGTGGCCCAGCGTGAATACGCGGCGGCCGTCGCCGGCGGCGTGCCCGGCAGCGCCGAAGGCCTGTTGCGGCTGGAACTGCGCGATGGCGGGCTCGCCGCGATGCGGGCCACGCTGCAGGAACTGGGCCTGCCGGCGGACTATGTGCAGGCACTCGACGCCGCGACCGCGTCGCAGCGCGCCGGCGTGCCCGTCGGCGCCCCGGCCTGGTTCTACCCCGGCGGCGGCTGGGTCGCGCCCCCGGCCTGGGTGCGGCACGCGCTGGCCACCCCAGGCGTGCAGTTCATCGGCGGCGTGGCGGTCGCCACGGTCGAATGCCATGGCAGCGACTGGCTGCTGCGCGACGCCGGCGGCCGCACCCTCGCGCAAGCCCCCATTGCCGTGCTCGCCCATGCCGCAGGTGCGGCGCAGGCGTTGGCGCTGCTGGGCGGCCCGAGCTGGCCGTTGACGCACAGCCGCGGCCAGGTCACGCGGGTGCCGGCGCAGGCGACGGACCGAGCGCTGTGGCTGCCGCTGGCCGGTGACGGCTATGCGCTGCCGCTGCCCGAGGGCGGTCTGCTGTGCGGCGCCTCGCACGAGGCAGCCGCGCCCGATGGCGACGACACACCGCGCGAGGCCGACCACCTTTTCAACCTGCAGCGCCTGCAGCGGCTCATCGGGCAGCCGCCGCCCGCGGATTTGTCGTCATGCCAGGGCCGCGTGGGGTGGCGGCTGCACAGCGACGACCGCTTGCCGATCGCCGGCGCGGTACCGCTGCCTGCGGCCGCCATGCCGCCGGGCCAGCGGCTCGATCAAGCACGGCTGCTGCCGCGGCACCCAGGTCTGTTCGTGCTGGCGGCCCTCGGCTCGCGCGGCCTGACACTGGCGCCGCTGCTCGGCCGCCTGGTGGCCGCGCAGGCCACCGGCACACCCTGGCCGCTGGAACAGGACCTGGTCGATGCGGTGGATCCGGGTCGCTGGATGGTGCGCGCAGCGCGTGCCGCGTCGCCGGCCCAGGCCAGCGCGGTCCGCGCCGACGGTCCTCAGCCGGGCTGACCCGGTCCGGCCGCAGGCGGAACGTCGGCGGCGCCGGCGCCTTCCTCGGCGTCATCGACCTCGTCCGCAACGGGTGGCAAACCGGCGGCCTTGCGTGCCGCCTTCTCCCGGTCCTTCTCTTCCTTCTTCTTCTTCTTGGCCAGCTCACGCTGGCGCTTCTCGAACGAATAATTGGGTTTTGCCAAAGCGGAGTCCTCGGGTGTCTGGGCAGCCCCCCGATTAGAACACCAGCGTCCGCACGCCCGCGGCCGTGCCCAGCAGGCAGGCGCTGGCACGGTGGCGGCCGAAGATGCCCACCGTCACCACTCCCGGCCACTGGTTGATCTCGGCCTCCATCGCCGCCGGATCGTCGATGACCAGGCCGCGCACGTCCAGCAAGGGGTGGCCGTTGTCGGTGACCACTCCTTGGCGCACGATGGCCGTGCCGCCCAGCGCCTTGAACCGCCGCGCCACCTGCGGCAAGGCCATGGTGATCACCTCCACCGGCAGCGGGTAGCGGCCGAGCACGTCGACGAGCTTGCTCTCGTCGGCGATGCAGATGAAGCGCTCGGCCAGGTCGGCCACGATCTTCTCGCGCGTGAGCGCCGCGCCGCCGCCCTTGATGGCATAGCCGCGGTGGTCGATCTCGTCGGCGCCGTCGATATAGACCGGCAGGCTTTCGACCTCGTTCGCCTCGAAGACCGGGATGCCGTGCCGGCGCAGCCGCTCGGTGCTGGCCAGCGAACTGGACACGGCGCCGGGAAAGCGGTCCTTGATCGTCGCCAGCGCGTCGATGAAATGGTTCACCGTGGAGCCGGTGCCCACGCCGACCAGATGGCCCGCCACCACCTGTTCCAGCGCCGCGCGGCCGACGAGGGCCTTGAGTTCGTCTTGCGTCATGGCGCAAATTATCCAGCGCCGCACGGCCGACGCGCAGCCCGCGGCGGGCCGGCTGAGACAATGCCCGCATGCCGCTCGTCCCCTACGCCCTGACCCGCCCCTTCCTCTTCGGCCTGGACCCTGAGCACGCCCACGACCTGACGATGGCGGCGCTGGCGCGGCTGCAGAACACCACCGCGATGTGCCTGTGGCAGCAGCCGCGCGTCGACGATCCGGTCACCGTGGCCGGGCTGCGATTCCCCAACCGCATCGGCTTGGCCGCCGGACTGGACAAGAACGGCGAGTGCATCGACGGCCTGGGCGCCATGGGCTTCGGCTTCATCGAGGTCGGCACCGTGACGCCGAAGGCGCAGCCGGGCAACCCCAAGCCGCGCCTGTTCCGCCTGCCGCCGGCGCAGGCGCTGATCAACCGGCTGGGTTTCAACAACCAGGGCCTGGCCGCCTTCGTGGCCAACGTGCAGCGCGCGCGCTCGTTCCGCGCCGCCAGTGGCATCGTGGGCCTGAATATCGGCAAGAACGCCGCCACGCCGATCGAGCGCGCGGTGGACGACTACCTGCTGGGGCTGGACGGTGTGTACCCGCATGCCGACTACGTGGCGGTGAATATCTCGAGCCCGAATACGAAGAATCTGCGTGAACTGCAGGGCGATGAGGCGCTGGACGCGCTGCTCGCGGCGCTGCAGGCGCGCAAACAACAGTTGGCCGGCGCGCAGCGCCGTTCGGTGCCGATCTTCGTGAAGATCGCGCCCGACCTCACCGAGGCGCAGGTGGGCGTGATCGCCGCCACGCTGAAGAGACACGGCATCGACGGCGTCATCGCCACCAACACCACGCTCGCGCGCGATGCCGTGCAGGGGCTGGCGCACGCCGGCGAGGCCGGTGGCCTGAGCGGCCGGCCGGTCTTCGAGGCCAGCACCCGCGTCATTCGGCAGCTGCGCGCGGCGCTGGGCAAGGAATTTCCGATCATCGGCGTGGGCGGCGTGATGAGCGGCAGCGACGCCCGCGCCAAGATCGCGGCCGGCGCCGACCTGGTGCAGATCTATACGGGGCTCATCTACCAAGGCCCGGCGCTGGTGACCGAGGCCGCGCGCGCGATGGCGCACCGCGCCTGAGCTTCGCTCGCCGCGACGGGCCGGCTTCAGTCGCCGCGCACCGCGCCTTCGCGCCGCGGGTCGGCGCCGCCGTGCCAACCCGCCGGCGTGCGCTGGATCGCCTGCACGCCGCTCGGCAATGCGGTCTCGATCACGCGGTGCCCGCGCGCGCGCAGCGCCTCGACCGTCGCCGCGGGGAAGCGCCCCGCCTCCAGCACCGTGGGCCCGTTGAAGCTGCCGAAATTGGGCAGCTCGATGGCACGCTGTGCGTCCAGCCCCCAGGCCAGCGTGCCCAGCAGCGTCTTGGCGGTGAAGTGGATGATGGCCGGTCCGCCCGGGGAACCCAGGCTCATCAGCAGGCGCCCGTCGCGGGCGTCGAAGACCAACGTGGGGCTCATGCTCGAGCGCGGGCGCTTGCCCGCTTGCAGCCGATTGGCCACCGGCCGGCCCGCGGCGTCGGCGGGCGTAAACGAGAAGTCGGTGAGCTGGTTGTTGAGCAGGTAGCCGCCGGGCAGGCCGGTGCCGCCGTCGGCCATGACACGGGCGCCGAACTGGGCCTCGATGGTGCTCGTCAGCGCCAACGCGCGGCCCTCGCCATCGACGACGCTGATGTGGCTGGTGCCGTGCTCGGGCTGCTCCGGCATCGGCGCCCGGGCGCCCGGCGCCAGGCCCGGCGGCTGGCCGGGGCGGGCGACCTGCATGCTCTGCGGCCCGATCAGCGCCGCGCGCTGCTGCAAGTAGGCGCCGGCCAGCAGGGTCTTCCAGTCGCCGCCCGGGGCTTCGACGAAGTCGGGGTCGGCCACGTACTCGGCGCGGTCGGCAAAGGCCAGCCGCGCGGCCTCGGTGTAGGCGTGCAGCCAGGCGGGGCTCGGCAGGCCGTCCTGCAGTGCCGGTGCCGGAGCCGGCAGCCGCTCCAGCATGCCCAGGATCTGCATCACCGCCAGGTGCCCCGACGACGGTGGCGGAAAGCCGCAGACCCGGTAGATCTCCAGCCAGTGCGTGCAGATCGGCTCGCGCTGGCGCGGCGCATAGGCCGCCAGGTCGGCCTCGCTCAGCGTGCCCGGCACGGCGTGGCCGCGCACCCGCGCCACCAAGTCGACCGCCACCGGCCCGCGGTGCAGCGCGTCGCTGCCGTGGCTGGCGACGGCGCGCAGCACCGCCGCCAGCGCCGGGTTGCGCAGGACATGTCCCACCGGGTGCGGGCTGCCGTCGGGCCGATAGAAATAGTCGCGGGCCAGGCTCGCCTTGCGCAGATGCGGATCGGCCAGCAACTGGCCGTGCAGGCGCGCGCCGACGGCGAAACCGGTCTCGGCCAGCGCGATCGCCGGCTCGAACAGGCGCGCCCAGGGCAGTCGGCCGTGGCGGCGGTGTGCCGCTTCCAGCATCTTCAGCACCCCCGGCGTGCCGACCGCGCGGCCGCCGAAGACCGCCTCGTCGAAGGGCAGCGGCTGGCCGTCGGGCGCCAGGAACAGCCCTTCGCCGGCTGCCGCGGGCGCGGTCTCGCGGCCATCCCAGGCCTGCAGTTCGCGGCCGTCCCAATGCAGCAGGAAGGCACCGCCGCCGATGCCGCTGGACTGCGGCTCCACCAGCGCCAGCACCATCTGCACGGCGATGGCGGCGTCGAGCGCCGAACCGCCGGCCTGCAGGATCTCGCGGCCGGCGTCGGCGGCCAGCGGGTGGGCGGCGGCGACCATGAAGCGCCGCGCGTTCCAGCCCGGCTTGGGCGACCAGCCGGTGGCGATCTCGGGCTGTGCGGGCGGCGCGGCAGCGTGGGCGGGGGGTGGCGCCGTGGTGCGCCAGGCGCAACCGGTGCTGGCCAGGGCCGCCAGCAAAGCCAGGCCGCGCAGCGCGCCGTGCATGGAACCTGGTGCGCGTCGGCCGCTCACCCCGGCGCTCGCCCTGCGCAGCGGGCCGAGGGCGCCGGACCGGGTCATCGCTCGCCGCCGGTTCGACCGCCGCGCCAGGCTCAGCGCCTCACTGCAGTTGCACGCCCGTCTTCTGCTGCAGTTCGTCGCGCGTCACGCCAGGCGCCATCTCCACCACCTTCAGCCCGTGCGGCGTGACGTCGAGCACCGCCAGGTCGGTGATGATGCGGTCGACGACGCCCACGCCGGTGAGCGGCAGCGTGCAGTGCGGCAGGATCTTGAGGTCGACGCCGCCGTCCTTCTTGCGCGCCACGTGCTCCATCAGCACCACCACGCTCTTCACGCCGGCCACCAGGTCCATCGCGCCACCCATGCCCTTGACCATCTTGCCGGGGATCATCCAGTTGGCCAGGTCGCCCTTCTCGCTGACCTGCATGGCGCCCAGGATGCTGAGGTTGATCTTGCCGCCGCGGATCATGGCGAAGCTGTCGTGGCTGCCGAAGATGCTGCTGCCGGGCAGCGTGGTCACGGTCTGCTTGCCGGCGTTGATGAGGTCGGCGTCGACCTCGCTCTCGTCGGGGAAGGGGCCGATGCCGAGCATGCCGTTTTCGCTCTGCAGCCAGACCTCGATCTCGGGGCTGACGAAATTGGCCACCAGCGTCGGCAAGCCGATGCCCAGGTTGACGTAGTAGCCGTCCTGCAGTTCCTTGGCCGCGCGCGCGGCCATTTCGTCGTGGGTCCATGCCATGTCAGGCTCCCTTCGGGTTCTGCTTGGTGGTGCGCTTCTCGATGCGCTTCTCGGGCGCCGCATTGAGCACGAGGCGGTGCACGTAGATGCCCGGCAGGTGGATGGCGTCGGGGTCGAAGCTGCCGGTGGGCACGATCTCCTCGACCTCCACCACGCTGATCCTGCCGGCCATGATGGCCGCCGGGTTGAAGTTGCGCGCGGTGCGGCGGAAGATCAGGTTGCCCGAGACGTCGGCCTTCCAGGCCTTGCCCAGCGCCACGTCGGGCACCAGCGCGCGTTCCATCACGTAGGCGCGACCGTCGAATTCGCGCACTTCCTTGCCCTCGGCCACCAGGGTGCCGACGCCGGTGCGCGTGAAGAAGGCCGGAATGCCGGCGCCGCCGGCGCGCAGGCGCTCGGCCAGCGTGCCCTGGGGTGTGAATTCCAGTTCCAGCTCGCCGGCCAGGTACTGGCGCTCGAATTCCTTGTTCTCGCCGACGTAGCTGCTGATCATCTTGCGGATCTGCCGCGTCTCCAGCAGCTTGCCGAGGCCGAATCCGTCGACGCCGGCGTTGTTGGAGACCACGGTCAGGTCCTTGGCGCCGCTGTCGCGCAGCGCGTCGATCAGCGCCTCGGGAATGCCGCACAGGCCGAAACCGCCCACGGCCAGCAACTGGCCGTCGTGGACGATGCCGGCCAGCGCCGCGGCGGCGCTGGGGTAGATCTTCTTCATGCGGGTGCCTCCGGCGGGGTCTGCTGTGGATCGAGGCCCGTAGCGTACTACTTAAGGCATTAGGTGGTCGTTACGTAGAATTGACTAAATTCCGGCCACCGCCTTGACCGTCAGCGCGCTCGTTGCCTTCGACTACCGCACCGCCTTCGACCTGGCACCGGTGGGCTTGGTGTTGTCGCGCCAGCGGTTGATGATCGACTGCAACCGCGAGTTGCTGGCCATGTTCCGCGCCGAGCGCGAACAGCTCATCGGCCGCTCGTTCGAGATCCTCTACCCCACCGCCGACGAATTCGAGCGCACCGGCCTGCGCATCGCGGCGCAGCTCGACGCGGCCGGCCGCTACGCCGACGAGCGCGTGATGCGCCGCCTGGCCGGGGCCGGCTCCGCGCGCGACGGCGAACTCTTCTGGTGCCACGTCAGCGGCCGCGCGCTCGACCCGGCGCAGCCGCACGCGGCCGGCATCTGGGCCTTCGAGGACTTGTCGGCCAAACGCGCGCTGAAATACGAACTGACACCGCGCGAACGCGAGATCGCCGCGCTGCTGATCGAGGGCCTCACGAGCAAGGGCGTGGGCCGGCGGCTGGGCATCAGCCCGCGCACGGTGGACGTCTACCGCGCCCGGCTGATGCGCAAGACGGGTGCGGCCACGACGCCGGAACTGGTGAAGCGGCTGCTCAGCGGGCAGGACTGATCACGGCAGCCGCAGGGCCGGTCGAACCGCCGCCGGCATTCGCCGCCTGGATGCGGCATCATCGGCCGCATGATCACCGTGCACCACCTGGAGAATTCCCGCTCGCAGCGCGTGCTGTGGCTGCTCGAGGAACTGGGCCTGGCCTACGAGGTGAAGCGTTATGCGCGCGACCCGAAGACCATGCTGGCGCCGCCCGAGCTGGCCGCGGTGCACCCGCTGGGCAAGTCGCCCGTGATCACCGACGGCAAGGTGACGGTGGCCGAGTCGGGCGCCATCGTCGAATACCTGCTCGACACCTACGGCCAGGGCCGGCTGCGCCCGCCGCCGGGCACCGCCGAGGGCCGGCAGTTCACCTACTGGCTGCATTTCGCCGAGGGTAGCGCGATGCCGCCGCTGCTGATGAAGCTGGTCTTCGACAAGGTGCGCACGGCGCCGGTGCCGTTTTTCATCAAGCCGGTCGTGAAGGCCATCGCCGACAAGGTCACGAAGAGCTTCATCGCGCCGAATCTGCAGCGCCAGTTCGACTTCATGGAGGCCGAACTCGCGAAGCGGCCCTGGTTTGCCGGCGCCAAGTTCAGCGCCGCCGACATCCAGATGAGTTTTCCGATCGAGGCCGCCGCGGCGCGTGCCGGCCTGGACGCATCGCGGCCGCGGCTGATGGACTGGCTCGAGCGCATCCATGCCCGTCCCGCCTACCAGCGCGCGCTGGAGGTCGGCGGGCCCTACAGCATGGCCGACTGATCGCCGCGGCTGCGAAGCGCCGCGCGCGCGGTCAACGCGGTCAGGTCACCAGCGCACGCAGCCAGTCCGGCAGCGGCGCCGATTTCTGCTTCTTGAAGTCGGTCCACACCGTCTTGCTGCCGCCCTCGGCGTAGACGACGCCGGGGTTGTCGGTGCGTTCCAGCGTGATGTAGGTGTCGAAGCTGGAGCGCCCGGGGTTGGTCACGTAGTGCCTGGCCAGGATCTCGCCGGGAAATTCGAGCTGGCGGATGAAGTTGCAGAAGGCGTTCACGATCACCGGCCCGCAGCCGGTGGGGTCGGGCGGGCCGCCCACCTGGTACAGCCACTCCAGCCGCGCGATCTCGAGATAGCGGAAGTAGATCGTGTTGTTGACATGGCCCATCGCGTCCATGTCGCCCCAGCGGATGGGGATCACCATCTCGTGGGTGAGTTTCTTCTCGGCGGGGACGTGGAATCGCATCAAGGAGCTCCAGGGTCAAGCTTTCACTCGGGTTCGACACCGAGTTCACGCGCCAGGCGGTGCACCAGCGCCTTCAGCGCGTCGACCTCGGCGGCCAACCGCGTCTGCTCGGCCTTCAGCGCCGCGATCTCGCCGGCCGAGACGCCACCGCCGCCGTCCAGCAGCGCGGCGGTGCTCGCCTCGGCGACCTCGCCGCACAGCAGATGCGCCCAGCGCGCCTCGCGCGAGCCCGGCGCGCGCGCCAGTTTCACCACGCGCGGCGGCTCCTTGGCGGCCAGTTCCTCCAGGAAGCCTTCCACCGAGGAGATATCGGCAAACTTGTACAGGCGTTCGCAATTCAGCCGCAGCTCGGCCGCCGTCTGGGGTCCGCGCAACATCAGCACCGTGAGCAGCGCCACCGCCTGGCCCGGCACGCCGAGCACGCGCGCCATGTTGTGCTCGTATTTGACGACGCGGCTGCCGCTGCCTTCGAACACCAGGCTCAGGCTCTTCAGGCCGTCGACGGCGGTCACGACCTCGGCCTCGGTGGCCTCGATGACCGGAAAGCGCGCCGTTTTCTGGTTGCAGCCGGCGGTGATCGCATTCAGCGACAGCGGGTAGGTGTCGGGCACCGTGTGCTGCTTCTCGACCAGCACGCCGAGCACACGCGCCTCCAGCGGGGTCAGGCTGCGCAAGGCTCAGACTCCGAAGCCGTCGTCGGCCGCGATCACGGCGCCATTCACGAAATGGCTCTGTTTGGCGCACAGCATCATCAATGCAGCGTCCAGGTCCTCGGGCTTGCCGACACGCTTGCGCGGCAGCATGTTCATCAACTTCTGGCCGGCCTCGGTCTGCCAGTGCTGGTGGTTGATCTCGGTGTCGATATAGCCCGGGCACAGCGCATTCACGTTGATGCCCCAGCGCCCCCACTCCAGCGCCATGGCGCGCGTCATGTGGATCACGGCGGCCTTGCTCATGCAGTACACGCCCAGCTGCCCGAGCACGCGCAGCCCGGCCATCGAGGCGATATTGACGATGCGCCCGCCGGTGAAGGTGCCCGGCGCCTCGCCCTTGGCGCGCGCGATCATGCGCTTGGCCACCTCCTGCGCCACGAAGAAGGCGCCGCGCGTGTTGGTGCCCATCACGTGGTCGTAGTCCTCGGGCGTCACGTCGGTGAGCTTTTGCGTCGTGCTCACGCCGGAGTTGTTGACCAGGATGTCGATGGCGCCCATCTCGGTCTCGGCGTGCGCCACCGCGGCGCGGATGCTCGTGGGGTCGGTCACGTCCAGGCCCACCACGTGGGCGTCGCCGCCGGCGGCCTCGATCTCGGCGCGCAGCGTCTTCAGCCGTTCCACGCGCCGCGCCGCCAGCACGACGCCGGCACCCGAAGCCGCCAGCACGCGGGCGAATTGCGCCCCCAGGCCGCTGGAAGCGCCGGTGACGAAGGCCACGCGGCCGGACAGATCGATTTGGTAGGCCATGCCTGTTTTCCCCTGCTGCAAACCCTGCCGATCACGATAGCACGCGTGTCCGCGCCGTCCGCCATGCCATCATCGACCGCTGTGATGTTGAGCGTCGAGGACCTGAGCAAACGTTTCGCCGACACGCCCGTGTTCGACTCGGTATCGCTGGCGCTGCAACGCGGCGAATTCGTGGCGCTGCTGGGTGAGTCGGGCGTGGGCAAGTCGACGCTGCTGAACTGCATCGCGGGGCTGGACCGCGCCGACCGCGGCCGCGTGGTGGTGGACGGCACCGACCTGGCCACGCTGTCGGACGACGGCTGCGCGCGGCTGCGGCGCTCGCAACTGGGCTTCGTCTTCCAGGCCTTCCACGTGCTGCCGCACCTGACGGTGGCCGAGAACGTGAGCCTGCCGCTGCGCCTGCTGGGCCGGCCCGACGAGGCCCGCGTCGCCGCCATGCTCGAAGCCGTGGGCCTGGCCGGCCTGGGCGGGCGCTTTCCGGCGCAGCTGTCGGGCGGGCAGTTGCAGCGCGTGGCCATCGCGCGCGCCGTGGTGCATGCGCCGGCGCTGATCCTGGCCGACGAACCCACCGGCAACCTGGACCCCGAGACCGCCGAGCGCGTGCTGGCCGTGCTGCAGGCGCAGGTGCACGACGCCGGCGCGGCCTGCCTGCTGGTCACGCATTCGGCCGCCGCCGCGGCGCGCGCGCAGCGCGTGATGCGGCTCACCGCGCATGGCGTGCGGGATGCCTGAACACCGCGCCATGACATCCACTCCATGCAGCGCTCGCTGTTCCTGGCGCTGATCGTGCGCGAGTGGCGCCACCACCCGTGGCGCCACGGCGTGGCGCTGCTGGCGGTGGCGCTGGGCGTGGCGCTGGCGTTCTCGGTGCACCTGATCAACAACTCGGCGCTGAGCGAATTTTCGGCCGCCGTGCGCGCCGCCAACGGCGAACCCGACCTCACGCTGCGTGGCCCGCGCGCCGGTTTCGACGACGCCGTGTTCGAACGCGTGGCCGCCGACCCCGGCGTACGGATCGCCAGCCCGGTGCTGGAGATCGACACCTACGCCGCCGCCCCCGGCGGCCGGCGCGTGGCGGTGCGCGTGCTGGGCATCGACGCCCTGCTGGCCGCGCCGCTGGCGCCGGCCCTGCTGCCGCGGCCGGCCGGCGGCGAGGACCGGCTCGTCTTCCTGGACCCCGATGCCGCCTTCCCCAATGCCGCCGCGCGCGACCAGCTCGGCCTGGCCGACGGCGGCCACGTCGCACTGCAGTCCGGCCCCGGCTGGCAGCGCCTGCGCGTGGCCGGCACGGTGGCGGCGGCCGGCGTGCCGCTGCTGGTGATGGACCTGGCCGGCGCGCAGCAGCATTTCGGCGGCCTGGGCCGGCTGTCGCGCATCGACCTGCGCCTGGTGCCGGGCACCGACCGCGCGGCCCTGCTGGCCCGCTTGGCGCTGCCGGCCGGCGTGGCCGCGGTGCCGGCCGACGAAGCCGAGCAGCGCGTCTCGCAGCTGTCGCGCGCCTATCGCGTCAACCTCACGGTGCTGGCGCTGGTGGCGTTGTTCGTCGGCGCCTTCCTGGTGTTCTCGGTGGTGTCGCTGTCGGTGGCGCAGCGCACGCCTTCGCTGGCGCTGCTGGGCGTGCTGGGCCTCACGGCGCGCGAGCGCCGGCAGCTGGTGCTGCTCGAATGCGGGCTGCTCGGCGCCGTGGGCAGCGCCATCGGCCTGCTGCTGGGCACCGGCATGGCCGCGGCGGCGCTGCGGCTGCTGGCCGGCGACCTGGGCGGCGGCTATTTCCCGGGCATCGTGCCGCCGCTGCAGGTGGGTGCCGGCGGCGTGCTGGTGTTCGGGCTGCTGGGCACCGCTTCGGCGCTGGTCGGCGGCTGGGTGCCGGCGCTGCATGCCGAGCGCATCGCCCCGGCGCTGGCGCTCAAGGGCCTGGGCACACCGGAGTCGCTGGTGCCACCCACCTGGCCCGGCGTGGCGCTGCTGGTGCTGGGCACGGCAGCGGCCTTCGCACCGCCGATCGCCGGCCTGCCGCTGGCGGCCTACATCGCCGTGGCGGCGCTGCTGTTCGGCGGCGTGGCGCTGGTGCCGGCCGTCGTGCATGCGCTGCTGGCCGCCGTGCCGCCGCCGCGCGGCGCGCTGCCGCTGCTGGCGGTGCAGCGTGCGCGCTTCCAGCGCCGCACCGCCACCGCCGCTGTGGCCGGCGTGGTGGCCAGCCTGGCGCTTTCGGTGGCGCTGACGGTGATGGTGGCGAGCTTCCGCGTCGGCGTCAGCGACTGGCTGGCGACCATCCTGCCGGCCGACCTGTATGCGCGCAGCGCCGCCACCAGCGCCACCAGCGAACAGGCCTGGCTGCCGCCCGAGTTCCTGGCCCGGGCGGCCAGCGTGCCCGGCGTGGAGCGGCTGCAGGCGTCGCGCGTGCGTTCGCTGCAGCTCGTGCCCGGGCGGCCGGCGGTGGCGCTGATCGCGCGCCCGCTGGACGACCCCGCCGCGGCGCTGCCCTTGCTGGAGGCGCCGCTGCCGGCGCGCCCGGGTGAAGTGGGCGTCTTCGTCAGCGAGGCCATGGTGGCGCTGTACGAGGCCCGGCCCGGCGGCATGATCGAACTGCCGCTGGCGGAGTCGCCGGTGCCGGCGCGCGTGCTCGGCGTCTGGCGCGACTATGCGCGCCAGTTCGGCACCATCGTGATCGACGACGCGGACTATCGCCGCCTCACCGGCGACGAACGCATCAACGACCTGGCGCTGTGGCTGTCGGCCGACGCCGACCCCGGCGCCGTGCAGCAGGCGCTGCGCGACCTGCTGCAGGACCCGTCGATGCTGGACTTCGCCTCCAGCGCCGACCTGAAGCGGCTGTCGCTGCGCATCTTCGACCGCAGCTTTGCCGTCACCTACTACCTGCAGGCGGTGGCCATCGCCATCGGCCTGGTCGGCATCGCCGCCAGCCTGTCGGCGCAGGTGCTGGCGCGACGCAAGGAATTCGGCCTGCTGGCCCACCTGGGACTGACGCGCTCGCAAGTGGTGGCCGTGGTGGCCGGCGAAGGCGCGGCCTGGGTGGCGGCGGGCACGCTGGCCGGCTTGCTGCTGGGGCTGGCGGTGAGCATGGTGCTGGTGTTCGTGGTCAACCCGCAGAGTTTTCACTGGACGATGGACTTGGTGCTGCCCTGGGGCCGGCTGGCGCTGCTGAGTGCCGCGGTGATGCTGGCCGGCACCGCCACTGCCGCGTTCAGCGCGCGCCGAGCCGCCGGCCAGGCCGCGGTGCTCTCGGTGAAGGAGGACTGGTGAACCCGCTGCGCCGGCGCTGGTTGCGCGCGCTGGCGCTGGCGCCATGGTGCGCAGGCGCGAACGGGCCGGCACTCGACGCGGAGGCTGCCGCGGGCACGCCTTCGGGCGCCAGCCCGGGCGCCATCGCGGCCACCGCGGGCTCAGCAAGGACAGATGCCGAAGTCGACCCCGTGCGCCGTGGCCGCGTGCTCGCATTTCCACGCGACCACGGCGCCCACCTCGGCGCGCGCACCGAATGGTGGTACGCCACCGGCTGGGTCGGGGCCAGCGCGGCAGGCGGCCCGGGCGAAACGCCCAGCCACGGCTTCCAGGTCACCTTCTTCCGCAGCCGCACCGGGTTGGCCGCAGACAACCCCAGCCGCTTCGCGGCGCGGCAACTGCTGTTCGCGCATGCCGCGGTCACCGACCTGCGCGTGCGACGCCACCACCACGACCAGCGCATCGCACGCTGGTCGGGCGCGCCGCGCTCGGCCCTGGGCTGGGCCTCGACCGAGGATGCCGAGGTGCGGCTGGGCTCCTGGTCGCTGCGCCGCGACGGTGACATCTGGCGTTCGGTCGTCGAGGCCGGCAGTTTCAGGCTCGACCTGGCGCAGCAGCGCACGCAGCCGCTGCTGCTGCAGGGCGACGCCGGCTTCTCGCGCAAGGGCCCCGAGGAGCGGCAGGCCAGTCACTACTACAGCGAGCCGCAGTTGGCCGCGACGCTGCGCCTGGCCTTGGACGACCGCCCGGCCGGCGCGCCGGGGATGGGCCGCGGCTGGATCGACCACGAATGGAGCGACGAGATCCTGCACCCCGAGGCCGTGGGCTGGGACTGGATCGGCATCAACCTGTTCGACGGCGGCGCGCTCACCGCGTTCGTGCTGCGCCGCCGCGACGGCAGCCCGCTGTGGGCCGGCGGCAGCTTCCGCGCGCCGGGGCAGCCGGCGCGCATCTTCGCCGCCGACGAAGTGCGCTTCCAGCCCGGTCGCCGCTGGCTCAGTCCGCAGACCGCCGCCAGCTACCCCGTGCAGTGGCAGGTGTCCACGCCGGCCGGGCGCTGGCAGGTGCAGGCGCTGATGGACGAGCAGGAACTCGACAGCCGCGGCAGCACCGGCACGGTGTACTGGGAAGGCCTGAGCGAGTTGCTCGACGGCGCCGGTCGCCGCGTCGGCCTGGGATACCTGGAGATGACCGGCTACGCGGGGGCGCTGCGACTCTGACGGGCCGGCTGCTGCCGCAGAACCGTCAGGGCCGCGGCTGCTGCCGCCGAACCGTCAAGGCCGCGGCTGCTGCCGCGGCTTGCGCCGGTCGTCCCGTCCCGGACCCGGCAGACGTTTCAACCGGGCCTCCACGGGCGCGGCGCGCACGCAGTTGCCACCGACCTGCCGCGCGGCGGCCAGCGCGTCCTGGGCATCTTCGATCAACGCGCCCAGGTTCGGGTGCGCCGGGCGCAGGTGCGCCACGCCTACGCTGACGGTGATGCGCAGCGGCTGGCCGTCGGCGCTGGCGTCCAGCCGTTCGGCGCGTTGCCGGATGCGCTCGGCCACGTCCAGCGCACCGGTGGCGTCGGCATGCGCCAGGAAGACGGCCATCTGTCCGTCGGCATAGCGGGTCAGCACGTCGGCACCGCGCAGCGTGGCGGCAGTGTGGCGAAGCAGATCGACCAGCACCGCGTTCCCCGCGGCGGCGCTGCGGCTTTCGCACAGGCGCTGGTAACGGTCGATATCGACGAGCAACAGGGCCGCACCGGTGCCATAGCGTCGCGACCGCGCCCATTCACGTTCGGCCCACTCCAGGAACAGCGCCCGCGGCGTCACGGCGCCCGCACCCGCCACAGGCAATTCGGTGGCGGGCTGGGCTGCAGGTTGGCCCGGCCGGCCCGGCTTGAGCGCCAGCGCCGCCATGGGCAGGGCCGCCGCCGCCACGCCCAGCACCGCACCGCACAACGCGGCCCAGGGCGCGGACGCGCCCAGCCCGGCTTCCAGCACCAAGGCGGTGCCGGCCGCCAGCAGTGCCGCGCACAACGCCAGCAGCAGCACGGCCACGCCCAAGGGCAGTCGCCTCTCGGGAGGCGACTGCAGCGGCGCCGGTTCGGCGGCTGGCGGCGAAAGGGGGGGGCGAACGGGTGTCATCGCGCCGGATTCATGAGCCTGTATTCGACCACATCCGGCTGCATCTGTAGCGGAATCGAGTGCCGCGAAACGCTGGCAACCCGCATCCGCGGGGGTGCCGTGCGGCGGGATGCGGCGCCGCCGCGTCGGCGGCACGACCCGGCCAGCGCCGAAGCGCCCCGAAGTCACCTCGCAGTCGTCCCGCGGCGCCCCGCAGTCGCCCCGCAATCGCCCCGCAGGAGGCCGATGCCGGGGTGCCGCATAGACTCGCCACCATGTCCGACGACCCGAAACGCCCGGCAGCGGCGTCGCCGCGCTCGCTGTCCGGCCTGCTGCCGTTCATCCGCCCGTACCGCGGCCGCGTCGCGCTGGCGCTCGTCTTCCTGGTCCTGGCGGCGGTGAGCACGCTGGCCTTCCCGGTGGCGCTGAAGGTGCTCATCGACCAGGGCCTGGTCGCCACCGATCCCGGCGAACGGCTGATGGCGCTGCGCGGGCACTTCCTGGCGCTGTTCGGCGTGGCGGCGGCGCTGGGCGCGTTTTCGGCGGCGCGCTTCTACATGGTCAGCTGGCTGGGCGAGCGCATCACCGCCGACCTGCGCAATGCCGTCTACGCCCATGTGCTGCGGCAGAGCCCCGAATTCTTCGAGAGCACCAAGACCGGCGAGGTGCTGTCGCGCCTGACCACCGACACCACGCTGGTGCAGACGGTGGTGGGCTCGTCGCTGAGCATGGGCCTGCGCAACACGGTGATGGGCATCGGCGCGCTGGTGGCACTCGTCGTCACCAACCCCTGGGTCATGACGCAGGTGCTGGGCGTGCTGGTGCTGGTGGTGCTGCCCAGCATCTATTTCGGCCGCCGCGTGCGCCGCCTCAGCCGCGCCAGCCAGGACCGGGTGGCCGATTCCAGCGCCATCGCCGCCGAAGTGCTGGGCGAGATTCCGGTGGTGCAGAGCTACGGGCAGGAAGTGCGCGAGACCGAGCGCTTCGACCGCAGCACCGAAGACGCCTTCGAGACGGCGCGCAAGCGCAGCCGGGTGCGCGCGCTGCTGGTGGCCTTCATGATCACCGCCACCTTCGGCACCCTGCTGTGGGGGCTGTACCAGGGCACGCAGGCGGTGCTGGCCGGCACCACAAGCGCCGGCCACCTGGGGCAGACGGTGGTCTTCGTCATCATCTTCGTCGGCGCGGTGGCGGTGCTGAGCGAGGTCTACGGCGACTTGCTGCGCGCCGCCGGCGCCACCGAGCGGCTGATGGAACTGCTGGCGGCGCGCTCGCCGGTGGCCGACCCGCCGGCCCCGGTGCCGCTGCCGCCCACGCGCGGCGGCTCGTCGGTGAGCTTCGAGCAGGTCGGCTTCCACTACCCGTCGCGGCCGAAGCAGCACGCGCTGGCCGACTTCACGCTGCACGTCCGGCCCGGCGAAACGGTGGCGTTGGTCGGTCCCAGCGGCGCGGGAAAAAGCACGGTGTTCCAGCTGCTGCTGCGCTTCTACGACGCGCAGACCGGCAGCGTGCTCATCGACGGCGTGCCGGTGCGCGACGCGGCATTGGCGGCGCTGCGCGCGCGCGTCGGGATCGTGCCGCAGGACAGCACCGTGTTTTCCACCAGCGCACTCGAAAATATTCGTTACGGCTGCCCCGAGGCCAGCGACGAGGAGGTGTTCGCCGCCGCGCGCGCCGCCTATGCCCACGAATTCATCAGCGCCCTGCCCGAAGGTTATGCCACCTACCTGGGCGAACGCGGCGTGCGGCTGTCGGGCGGCCAGCGCCAGCGCATCAGCATCGCGCGCGCCATGCTGAAGAACCCGCCGCTGCTGCTGCTGGACGAAGCCACCAGCGCCCTGGACGCCGAGAGCGAACGTGTCGTGCAGGCGGCGCTGGAGGCGGCTCTTGCCGACCGCACGACGATCGTCATCGCGCACCGCCTGGCCACGGTGCTGAAGGCCGACCGCATCGTCGTCATGGAAGCCGGCCGCATCGTCGATATCGGCCGCCACGATGAACTGGTGGCGCGCGGCGGCCTGTATGCACGGCTGGCAGCCATGCAGTTCGAACTGGAACCCGTGGCGCCGGCGGGAGTCTGGGCTGGATGAGGCCGCGGCCGCGGTCGGACATGTCCGACGAGCCGGCGGGTGCTGGCCCGATGCTGCCCTTGCGATGAGCTCGGCATCATAGGCAGATATCACTTGCATTTCACGGAGCACACCATGACCCGCACCACTCCCCGGCGCAGCGCCGCCTTGTCGATCCTGGCCACCGTCGTGGCCCTCGCCGGATGTGAATCCATGAGCGAGCGAGAGAAAGGCACCGCACAGGGCGCCGCCATCGGCGCTGCGGCCGGCGCCTTGATCGGTGCAGCCACCGGGGGCAGCGCCGGCCAGAGCGCCGTGATCGGCGGCGTGGTGGGCGCGGTGGCCGGCAACCTGTGGTCCAAGAACATGGAGGACAAGCGCAAGGCCATGGAGGCCGCGACCGCCGGCACCGGCATCGAGGTCGCGCGCACGCAGGACAACCAGCTCCAGGTCAACGTGCCCAGCGACCTCTCGTTCGACATCGGCCGCGCCGACATCAAACCCGCCTTGCGTCCCGTGCTCGACCAGTTCGCTCAGGGGCTGGACCCCAAGATGCGCGTGCGCATCGTCGGCCACACCGACAGCACCGGCAACGATGCCATCAACGACCCGCTGTCGGTGCAGCGCGCCACGAGCGTGCGCAACTACCTGTCCAACCGCGGTGTCGACCCGGCGCGCACCGAGGTGCAGGGCCGCGGCTCGCGTGAACCCGTGGCCGACAACACCACCGAAGCCGGCCGGGCCATGAACCGCCGCGTGGAGATCTTCCTCAGCGAACCGGCGGCCTGAGCGCCGGCGCGGGCGGGCGGGGCCGGTGCCTGCGCCCCAGCGGAGTGGCCGGGGCCGGATAATCCGGCCGCATGAATCCGATCCCGACGCCCTACGAGGACCTGATGCGCCACGTGGCCATACACGGCGTGGCCAAGGCCGACCGCACCGGCACCGGCACGAAGAGTGTCTTCGGCCACCAGATGCGCTTCGACCTGCGCGCGGGCTTCCCGCTCGTCACCACCAAGAAGGTGCATTTCAAGAGCGTGGCGCTGGAGCTGCTGTGGTTCCTGCGCGGCGACAGCAACGTACGCTGGCTGCAGGAGCGCGGCGTGACGATCTGGAACGAATGGGCGCGCGAAGACGGCGACCTGGGTCCGGTCTACGGCGTGCAGTGGCGCAACTGGCCCACGCCCGACGGCGGCCACGTCGACCAGATCGCGCAGGTGGTGCAGCAGCTCAAGAACAACCCCGACTCGCGCCGCATCATCGTCAGCGCCTGGAACGTGGCCGAATTGCCCAAGATGGCGCTGCTGCCCTGCCACGCGTTCTTCCAGTTCTACGTGGCCGAGAATCGGCTGAGCTGCCAGCTCTACCAGCGCAGCGCCGACATCTTCCTGGGCGTGCCCTTCAATATCGCCAGCTATGCGCTGCTCACCCACATGCTGGCGCAGCAGTGCGAGCTGGACGTGGGCGACTTCATCTGGACCGGCGGCGACTGCCATATCTACGACAACCACGCCGAGCAGGTAGCGCTGCAGTTGTCACGCCAGCCGCGGCCCTACCCCAGTCTGCACATCAGGCGCCGGCCGCCTTCGATCTTCGACTACGAGTACGAGGACTTCGAGCTGCAGGGCTACGACCCGCACCCCGCCATCAAGGCCCCGGTGGCGGTTTGATCACCAGCCGCGCGCAACTCGTCGCGCTGGTGGCCCTGACGCTGGTCTGGGGCCTGAACTGGCCGCTGATGAAATTTTCGCTGCGCGAGCTGAGCCCGCTGTATTTCCGCGCCGTCACCATGAGCGGCGGCGCCCTGATGCTGCTGGGGTGGTACCGGCTGCGCGGCGTGCCGATGCGGCTGCCGCGCGACACCTTCTGGCCGGTGGTGGGGCTGGCGCTGCCCAACATCTTCGGCTGGCACCTTTTCTCGATCCTTGGCGTGCAGGAACTGGCCTCGGGCCGCGCCGCGACGCTGGGTTTCACGATGCCGATCTGGACCGTGCTGCTGGCGGCGCTGTTCTTCGGCCAGGGCCTGTCGCGCCGGGCCATCGTGGGCATGGCCAGTGCGGGCGCGGCGGTGGCGCTGCTGGTGGCGCACGAGGTCACCGCGCTGGCCGGGCGGCCGCTGGGCGTGCTTTGGATGCAGCTGGCGGCGGTATCGTGGGCCCTGGGCACGATCCTGATGCGCCGCAGCACGTTGAAGCTGCCCACCGAGGCCATCACGGTGTGGATGATGGGGCTGTCCAGCATCGGTTTCTGGCTCGTCGCTGCGACGCTGGAGCCGGCACCGGCCTGGCAGTTCAGCCCGCCGATCTGGGCCGCGCTGGCCTGGGGCGCGGCGGTGAACTACGGCGTGGCGCAGGTCATCTGGTTCGGCCTGGCGCGCGCGCTGCCGCCGCAGGCCAGCACCTTCGCCATCATGGCCGTGCCGCTGGTGGGCACGCTGTCGGCGGCATTCATCGTGGGCGAAGTACCCGGCCTGCTGGATTTCATCGCCGCCGGCTTCATCATGCTGGCCATCGCCAGCGCGCTGCTGCCCAAGCGGCAGGGTAGGCGAACCTGAGAACCGGCACGGGGCCGGGGTGGAAGGTCGTGAGTGCACTCGCTGCCAATTGTCATCGTTCGCGCTCTTTCGCTGTTCGTCGACATCGGCGCGCCGCGGCAGGCGGTGCCCGGCGGCGGTGCTCGTCGAGATCCACCCATGCCGGTTGCAAAGGGCTGTCCGGGCGCGGCGCGGCGTGCGTCTGAAGCGCCGAGGAGCGCAGTGTTCATGGCCCGCGAGCGCAGCGAGCCTCGTCAACACTTCTGGCGCATCTTGTTTGAGCGTAGCGAACGCAGTGAGCGAAGCGAGTCATGCGCCGGGCCATGGACCCGAGCACCGCAGGGCAGCCGGAGCGCAGCGCAGGCCGCTTCATCCGCGCGCTGCGCCGCACCCGGACAGCCCGTTGCCGCCACGGAACTTTGCCTGCCGATCGATGCATCGAATGTCCGCAACGGGCCGCAGCCCCACGCCCACCCCATACTCGCGCACCTGCGAACGTTCTGCCGCATCGCACCCCCATGACTCCCCCCACCGAGATCGTGATCATCGCCGCCGTCGCCCGCAACGGCGCCATCGGGCGCGGCAATGCGCTGCTGTTCAACGAGACTGCCGACCAGCGTCACTTTCGTGCCACCACGCTGGGCTGCCCGGTGATCATGGGCCGAAAGACCTGGGACTCGCTGCCGGCGCGGTTTCGACCCTTGCCCGGGCGGCGCAATCTGGTCGTCAGCCGCAATGCCGGGCTGAAACCCGAAGGGGCCGAACTCGCGCCGGACCTGAAGACAGCGCTGGCCCGCGTGGCCGACGCGCCGCGCGTCTTCGTCATCGGCGGCGCGCAACTCTATGCGCAGGCGCTGCCGCTGGCGCACACCCTGATGCTGACCGAGATCGACGCCGACCTCGACGGCGACGCTTTCTTCCCGCACTGGGACCGCTCGGCTTTCGAGCGCAGCTCGAGCATCGAGGCCGTCACCGCGGCCGGCGTGCCTTATCGTTTCGCCACCTACCGGCGCCGCCCGGATGCCGCATCGGGCTCTGCGTGACACTGCGCGGCGTCACGTTTCAATGACATACTGCACGCCGCCGCGGGCGTGGACCCAGCACGAACCCGGATTCACCGATGCCGATGTTCCCCCCCAACCACCCCGAACGGCTGGCCCTGGCCGAAGAGGTGCATGCGCGCCCGCCCGAGCCGGTGACCACGCCGGCGCGCGCCAGCTACGTGGCAGTGAAGATCGACGCCGACGACCGGGCGCGCGAGCAGGCACACCTGGCCGGGCTGTGCCAGCGCCACGGCGTCATCCCGCCGGCCGCCGACGCGACGCACTTCCGCTGCGACATCGGCGCCGTACGCCTGAAGTGGGAGCGGCACGGCGAGTTCTCGGGTTACCTGTGCATCGTGGCCGGCGCCGCCGCGCGGCCCTTTACCGAGCCGGCCACGGCGCTGCTGCCGGCGGGCTGGCTGGCCGGCATCCCCGGCCCCACGGTGGCTGCGGTGCACGTCGACTTCCTGCCCGGCGCGGCCGAGCCGCCGGACCTGGCCGGATTGGCCCAGCATTTCGCCGGCCACACGGTGGCGGGTTCGCGCATTGCCGACGGCGCAGCCTCGGTCTTCACGGACTTCCGCATTCACGACGACGGTTTCTCGCGCTTTCTCGTCTTCGACCGCCGGCTCACGCAGGGCCAGGCCGGACGCACGCTGCAACGCCTGACCGAGGTCGAGGCCTACCGCATGCTGGCACTGCTGGCGCTGCCCATCGCGCGGCGGCAGACGCCGCGCATGCTGGCCATCGAACGCGAGCTGGCCACGCTCACCGACGGCATCGCCCTGGGCGGCGGCGAAGACGAAACGCTGCTGCACGAACTCACGCGGTTGGCCGCCGAGATCGAAAGCGGCATCGCTGCCAGCCTGTTCCGCTTCGGCGCCTGCAAGGCCTACGACGAACTGGTGATGCGGCGCATCGCCGAGCTGCGCGAAGCGCGACTGCCCGGCGTGCAGACGATCGAGGAGTTCATGTCGCGCCGCTTCACGCCGGCGGTGGCCACCTGCAATACGGCGTCGCAGCGGCTGGTGGACCTGTCCGAGCGCGTGGCGCGCGCCAGCAGCCTGCTGTCCACGCGCGTGGACATCGCCCGCGAGCGCCAGAACCAGGCGCTGCTGAGCTCGATGAACCGCCGCGCCAAGCTGCAGTTGCGGCTGCAGCAGACGGTTGAAGGCCTGTCGGTGGCGGCCATCGTCTACTACCTGGCCGGCCTGGTGGGCTACGTGACCAAGAGCCTGAAGGCCGGCGGCTTGAAGCTCGAGCCCGACCTGATGGTCGGCATCGCCGTGCCGGTGCTGGCGGCGCTGGCCGTCCTGGCGGTGCGCCGCGCGCGCCGGCACGCCGCCGAAGAGCCGACCCCCTAACTGTTGAACTGCATGGCACACGTCTTTCCCTTCTCCGCCATCGTCGGCCAGGACGAGATGAAGCTGGCGATCCTGATCGCCGCGGTGGAGCCGCGCATCGGCGGCGTGCTCGTGTTCGGCGACCGCGGCACCGGCAAGTCCACCGCGGTGCGCGCGCTGGCTGCGCTGCTGCCGCCGATGAAGGTGGTGGCGGCCTGCCGCTACGGTTGCGACCCGGCCGACAAGGGCAGCGCCTGCGCCGAATGCGCCACGCTGAAGGCCGGCGGCCGCCCCAAGACGCGGCTGGCGCCGGTGCCGGTGGTCGACCTGCCGCTGGGCGCCACCGAGGACCGCGTGGTCGGCGCGCTCGACCTGGAGCGTGCGCTGACGCAGGGCGTGAAGGCTTTCGAGCCCGGCCTGCTGGCGCGCGCGCACCGCGGCTTCCTCTATATCGACGAGGTCAACCTGCTCGAAGACCACCTGGTCGACCTGCTGATCGACGTTGCCGCTTCGGGCGAGAACGTGGTCGAGCGCGAGGGCCTGAGCGTGCGCCACCCGGCTCGCTTCGTGCTGGTGGGCAGCGGCAATCCGGAAGAAGGCGAACTGCGGCCACAACTGCTCGACCGCTTCGGCTTGGCCGTGGAGGTGCGCACGCCCACCGAACTGGCCGCGCGCGTGGAAGTGGTGCGACGGCGCGACGCCTTCGAGCGCGACCCCGAGGCCTTCCTGGCACGCTGGCAGGCCGAAGACGAACGCACCCGCCGCCGCATCGTGGGCGCGCGCAAGCGGCTCGACGACGTGGCCGTGCCCGACGCCGTGCTCGAACGCGCGGCCGAGCTGTGCATCGGTCTGGGCACGGACGGGCTGCGCGGCGAACTCACGCTGATGCGCGCGGCGCGGGCGCTGGCGGCGCTGGACGGCGAAGACGCCGTGACCGACACCCATTTGCAGCGCGTGGCGCGGCCGTCCTTGCGCCACCGCCTGCGCCGCGACCCGCTGGACGAGTCCGATGCCGGCTCGCGCGTCGACCGCGTGCTGGCCGAAGTGTTCGCGGCGTGAAGCCGGCAGGTGCGGCATCGGCCCCGAAGCCGCCGCGAGCGCCGGCGGCCAGGGGCACCGCCGACCGGCTCGACACGCTGGGCATGGCCCGCGCCGAGGTCGATCCCGACCCGGCCTGGATAGACGCCGCCTGGGCCGCTGCCCTGTGCACCGTGGACCCGGCTGGCCTGGGCGGTGTGGTGGTGCGCGCCGCCGCCGGCCCGGTGCGCGACCTCTGGACACGGCAACTGCAGGCCCAGCTGCCGGCGGGTGAACCGCTGCGCCGCATGCCGGCGCGCATTGCCGACGAACGCCTGCTCGGTGGCCTGGACCTCACCGCCACGCTGCAGCTCGGCCGCCCGGTGGCGCAGCGCGGGCTGCTCGCCGAAAGCCACGGCGGCATCGTGCTCGTGCCCATGGCCGAGCGGCTGCCGCCGGGCACCGCGGCGCGGCTGGCGTCGGCGCTGGACCAGGGCGAGGTGGGTTTCGAGCGCGACGGCAGCAGCCAGCGCTGGCCGTGCCGCATCGGCGTGGTGGCTTTCGACGAAGGCACGGCCGACGACGCACCGTTGCCCGCTGCGCTGGCCGACCGGTTGGCCTTTCACGTGAACCTGGCGCAACTTTCGCTGCGCCAATGCGGCGCCGCCGCGGCCAGCGCCGAAGAGATCGTCGCCGCGCGCCGGCTCTGGCCCGCCGTGACGCTGGGCGACGAGATGACGCAGGCCTTGTGCGGCATCGCCATGCGCCTGGGCGTGGCCTCGCTGCGTGCCAGCGTGCTGGCCCTGCGCGCCGCGCGGGCCATCGCCGCGCTGGGCGGCCACGACGAGGTGCAGGAGGACGATGCGTTGATGGCGGCGCGGCTGGTGCTGGCACCGCGCGCCACCGTACTGCCGCAGCCCGACGACGACGAACCGGCGACGGACGAACCACCCCCGCCCGCACCGCCGCCGGACGACAGCGGAGAGCCCGGTCGCGACGATAGTCGCGACCAGGAGACCCGCGCGCTGGAAGACCGCCTCGTCGCCGCCACGCTGGCCAGCCTGCCCGCCGGGCTGCTGGCTGCGCTGCCCGGCGGCGAACGCGCACGGGCACCCGGGCGCGTGGGAGCGCTGTCGGCGTCGCCTCGCTTCGGCCGCCCGGTCGGGTCACGCCCGGGCGAGCCGCGCGGCGGCGCGCGCCTGGACCTCATCGACACGCTGCGCGCCGCCGCACCCTGGCAGAAGCTGCGCCGCGCCACCGCCAGGCACCGGCACGCCGCCATCCACGTCCATGCCGACGACCTGCGCGTGTCGCGCCTGCAGCAGCGCGCCGGCACGGCCACCCTCTTCGTCATCGACGCTTCGGGCTCGTCGGCGCTGCACCGCCTGGCCGAGGCCAAGGGGGCCGTCAACCTGCTGCTGGCCGACTGCTACGTGCGCCGCGACCAGGTGGCGGTGATCGCCTTCCGCGGCCGCGGTGCCGAGGTGCTGCTGCCGCCCACGCGTTCGCTGGTGCGCGCCAGGCGCAGCCTGGCCGCACTGCCCGGCGGTGGCGGCACGCCGCTGGCGGCGGGGCTGGAAGCGGCGTGCCGGCTGGCCGAACAGGTGCGACGCAGCGGCGCCTCGCCGGTGATCGTGCTGCTCACCGACGGCCGCGCCAATATCGCGCGCGACGGCGAACCGGGGCGCGCCCATGCCGAGGCCGACGCGCTGCTCGTCGCGCGCCAGTTGCGCGCCCTGCGGCTCACGGCGCTGGTGGTCGACACCTCGCCGCAGCCCGCCGCCGCGGCGCAGCGCCTGGCGCGCGAGATGGACGCGCTGTACCGCGCCTTGCCGCACGCCGGCGCGGCCGAGTTGTCGGCGGCCGTGCAGGCCCTGCCGCGGCAGGCCGGCTGACGGCAAGGCGACCCCGGGTGGACTGGCAGCGCGAAGGCCCGAGCTGGCCGCACCACGAGCGCAGCCGTTTCGTCACCGCCGCCGGCCAGCGCTGGCATGTGCAGGCCTGGCCCACGCCGGCGGCCCACGCGCCGACGCTGCTGCTGCTGCACGGCACCGGCGCTTCCACCCACTCGTGGCGCGACCTCGCGCCGCTGCTGGCGCAGCAGGCCGGGGTGATCGCCATCGACCTGCCGGGCCACGGCTTCAGCGGCCCGGCCGCAAGCGGCGCGCACCGTGACGGCGCCACCCTGCCCGGCATGGCGCGCGGCGTGCGGGCCTTGCTGGCGGCCCTGGGCGCCACGCCGCAGTGGCTGGTGGGTCATTCGGCCGGCGCGGCCATCGCCGTGCGCATGGCACTCGACGACGCTGCGGGCCTGCACGGCATCGTCAGCCTCAACGGCGCCTTGCTGCCGCTGCACGGGCTGGCGGGCCGGTTCTTCTCGCCGATGGCCAAGCTGCTGGCGCTGAACCCGCTGGTGCCGCGCGTTTTTGCCTGGCGCGCCGGCGACCCGGTGGCGCTGCAGCGGCTCATCGAAAGCACCGGTTCGACGCTGGACGCCTCGGGCGCGGCGCTTTACCGGCGTCTGGTGAGCGACCCCAGCCATGTCGCCGGGGCGCTGCGCATGATGGCGCGCTGGGACCTGCAAGCGCTGCAGGACGCACTGCCGCGGCTCGCCGTGCCGCTGCACCAGGTCGTCGGCGAGCGCGACCGCACGGTGCCGCCGGCCGACGCCAGGCGCGTGCAGCAGTTGCTGGCGCACGCTGCGGCGGGCACGTCGGCCACGATGGCCGGCCTGGGGCACCTGGCGCACGAGGAGCAGCCGCGCGAGGTGGCGCGGGTACTGTTGCGGCTCGTGCCTCTTCCAGCGGCAGGAGAGTCGCCGAGGCCCAAAAGCGCGGTACAAGCATCATCAGTGGGTGCGACGACCGAGAGGCGGTCTTGATGCCATCATCACTGCAAGCACTTATGCTGCGCGGCAGTTGCCACTGATCACAACCGGTGCCGAACGCCCGGCGCCATCAACGAGGAGGTTCTATGCGCTCATGGTTCGCTGCGCTGCTGGCTCTCGCCTTGGGCGCCTGCGCGACGGGTGGAGGGAAGCTGGATGACCCAACCGTGAAGAAGGTGCCCGGACAGGTGGCCGAGGGCATTTTCCACTGCAGCGGGCCGTCGGGTCCCCGGCAATATGCCAAGTGCGACAACGTTCCGATCGTCGTGCTGCTGAAGGCCGACGGCGCCTGCCTGGTCGTCGTGCCCTATGCCGAACTGTATGTACATGGCGGTAGTGGGCCTGCCAGCGTGACCTGGAACCTGCATGCGCCGAACGACTACAAGTTCGTTGCCGGCGGCGTCAGGCTGAGCAAGCGGGAAGGCGGCCCCGACCCACGCACCGTCTACGAGGACGGCAAGCCAGTCGCGAACGGCCGCGCATTCCAGTGGAAGCTGAAGGCCGACCGCAAAGCCGCCACTTTCGACCACGACGTGACTGTCCTCGACAAGTCCGACCAGCCCTGCGACAAGGTCGACCCCCTCATCCACAACGACTGAAGACAGCCGCCGTGGCACCCCGGCGCCACGACGGATCAGACGCCCAGTCGTTCGCGCGCCGCTTCCAGGGTGCGGCTGGCTTCGGAATCCGGGGCCAGACGCAAGGGTTCCAGCCGGGCCAGGGCGCGTTCGAGGTGGCCGCGGCCTGCGGCCACGGCGCCCAGCAGGGCGCAGGCCAGGGCCCGCTGGCACAGCAGCAAGCCGAGGCCAAGCGGGTCGCCGCAGTCGCCGAGCAGCGACTCGGCGCGCTGGAGTTCCTGCTGCGCCTCGCCCGCGCGCCCCAGGCGGGCCAGCGCCAACCCCAGATAGCCTCGCAACTGGCCCTCGAGCGGCAGGTCGCCGAGTGCCCGCGCGGCGGCAGCGGCTTGGACGTGATGCGACAGCGCGGCACCATCGTCGGACAGGGCCTCGGCGACCAGGCCCAGGTTGCACAGTGTGGTTGCCTCCAGCCGCCGGTGGCCGACGGCACGCGCCAAGGCCAACGCGGCATCGAGCTCGGCGCGCGCCGTGACGTGGTCGCCCAGTTCGTGCAGCACCAGGCCCAGGTTGCAGTGCGCATTGCCGGCCCATTGGCGGTCGCCCACCTCGCGCGCCAGCGCCAGGCCGCGGGCAAAGTGGTCGCGTGCCTCGTGCAGGCGGCCCTGGGCATGCGCGATGTGACCCAGGTTGCCCTGCAGGCCGCCTTGCCAGCGGCGGTCCCGCAGCGCCTCGGCCAGCACGAGCGCCTGGCGGTAACAGTGCTGCGCCTCGACCAGGCGTGACTGGCCCAGGTGCAGCCGACCCAGGCCGTTCAGGGCCAGGTACTGTGCGGCGGCGTCAGCGCTGGCCTGGGCCACGGCCAATGCGGATTCCAGCATCTGCTGCGCTGGCGCCGGGCGCCCGCGGCCGAGTTCGAGGTTGGCGATCAGGCACATCGACTGCGCCTGCAGCGCGCTTTCCCCGATGGCCTGCGCCAGCGCCAGACCCGTTTCGCAATGTTCGCGGGCACGCCCGGCGTCGCCCAGCAGGTGCAGCGCATGGCCGAGCACACGCTCGGCCGCTGCGCGCTGACGGCTGGTCGGTGGCGCCGTCGCAGCCACCGCCTGCGCCAGATCGACGCCGGTGGCGAAGGGTCCGGTCAGACACAACGCGGCCCAGGCATTGAGCAAGGCGCTGCCGGCGTCTCCCGCGCCCGCCAGCGCCGCACGCCGGCAGGCGACGACGAGGTTGTCGGCCTCCACGCAGCGGTCGGCGCGGGCCTGCTGTTCGTCCAGTCCGGCGAAGAACCGCCAGTGCCGCTGCCAGGCCCCCTGCTGCGCCGCCGCCGGCACCGAGGCGCCGGACCCGGACGCGGCCAGTCTTTCGCCGGCATAGTCGTGCACGCTGCGCAGCAGGTCGAAACGCTGGCTGTCGAGGCGCCGCACGAGCGACTTCTCGAGCAGCGTCTGCACGACGTCGCCCGCCCAGGGGGCGTCGGCGAAATCGCTCAGGTCGACCACGGCCTCGGCCGCCGCGAGCGTGAACCCGCCCTCGAACACCGACAGCTGGGCCAGTGCCGACTGCTCGGCCGGCGCCAGCAGGTCCCAGGACCAGTCCAGCGTGGCCCGCAGCGTGGCCTGGCGGTCGCGACGGCCGCCGCGGCTGGCCAGCAGCTTGAAACGCTCGCCCATGCGCTGCAGCAGCATCTGCGGCGGCATCACGCGAGCGCGCGCCGCGGCCAGTTCGACGGCCAGCGGCAGCCGGTCGAGCAGGTCCACCAGCGCCGCCACCGAGGCTTCGTCCTGGTCGCTCGGCCGGTCGTCGACGCCCGCGGCCTGCACACGCTGCCTGAACATCTGCACCGCCTCGTCGCCGGCCAGCGGCGCCAGCACCAGCGCCCGTTCGCCGACGATGCCCAGCACCTCGCGGCTGGTGGCGATGAACGACGCCTGCGGCGCCGCTTCCAGCCATCGGCCCAGCGTTTCCTCGGCGTGGCGCGCCACCTGTTCGAAGTTGTCCAGGATCACCAGGCAGGCCGCGCGCGCGGCGATGACGGCGCCGAGCTGCTGCACCGGGTCGCCCTGGCCCAGCGGCACCTCCAGCCCCTGAGCCACCGCGTGCACGATGCCGTCCACGCTGCGTGCCGCCGACAGGTCGCAGAACCAGGCGCCACCCGGGTAGTCGCCGAGCCAGCCGCGGGCATGGCGCAGCGCGAGCCGGGTCTTGCCGATGCCGCCGATGCCCAGCAGCGTGACCAGCCGCGTCCCGTCGTCGAAGCCGTGCGCCAGCGACTGCAGCGCATCGCGGCGGCCGACGAAGCTGTCGCGCTCGGCCGGCAGGCTGTGCGGCAGCTCGCGCGCCGGCATCCAGGCCTCGCCGACCCGGACCACGCGATACGCCTTGGCCGAATCCCCGGGCGGCACGAAGCTCGATCCGGGCGCGCCGATCTCGAACAGCTCCACCGGCTCCGACACGCCCTTCAAGCGCCAGAAGCCATGGCTTTGCAGCGGCTGCGGCACCGGCCCCAGCGCCTGCACGGCCGCGGCGCTGAGCAGCGTCTGCCCACCCGTGGCGGCGGCCATGACACGCGCCGCCAGCGGCAGTGCGATGCCGTGCACCTCGAAGGGCGTGGCCCCCTGCGCCTGGTCGGCATGGGCGTTCTCGCGCAGCGTCACCTCGCCCACGTGCACGCCCACGCGCGCCCGCAGCGGCACGTCCAGCGCGGACAGGCTGCGGTGGTAGTCGAGCGCGAAGCCCAGCGCATCGGCGGCGCGCTCGAACAGCAGCAGGAAGCCGTCGCTGCGGCCGATCTCGCGGCCGCGCCAGCGGCGCACCAGCTCGCGCGCGGCGCGATCGTGAGCCGCCCACAGCGGCACCATGACGGTGTCACCCAGCTCGTCGTTGAGCCGGGTGCTGTCGACGACATCGGTCATCAGCAGCGCAAAGGGTTCGCTCATGGACGGGTGGCGGTGGGAGGGTGCGGCGACACGCGGGCGCGCCGCCACCGCACTCTAACGCGCGCCTGCCGTGGCCTGCCGCGGCATGACGCGGCGGACATGGCGCTGCGGCGCGAAGCCGCCGACGCGCTCAGTGCGGCGCCGGTGACCGCCGCGACGGACCCAGGAACAGGCGCTGCACGGCCAGTGCCGCCTGTTCGCGCTGCCCGTGGTCGGCCGCGTGCAGACCGGTCAGCGCGCCGTGCATCAGCTTGGCGGTGAGCCCGTGCGCCAGCGCCACCAGCACCGCATCCACGTCGTCGCCTCGCGCCAGCTGGCGCCGCGCGCGCGCCAGTTCGGCGGCACGCCAGGCATCGGCCTGCCTGCCGACGGCGCGAATCAGCGGCACGCTGGCACGCTGCTCCAGCCAGTGCGCGAAGCCGCGCACGCCGGCGTCGACGATCTGCTCGGCCTGCGCCACCGCGGCCCGGCGCTTCTCGCCGCCGGTCTGCACCAGCGCCGAGAGGTCGTCCACCGTATACAGGTAGACATCGGCCAGGCGCGCCACCTCGGGTTCGATGTCGCGCGGCACCGCCAGGTCGACCATGAACATGGGCCGCCGCCGGCGTGACTTCAGTGCACGCTCCACCGCACCCAGGCCGATGATCGGCAGCGTGCTCGCCGTGCACGACACCACCACGTCGAATTCATGCAGGCGCAGCGGCAGGTCGGCCAGCGCCATGGCCTGGGCGCCGAAGCGCCGCGCCAGGCGCTCGCTGCGTTCGGCGGTGCGGTTGGCCAGCGTCATGGCCAGCGGCTGGCGGGCCGCGAAGTGCGCCGCCGTCAGCTCGATCATCTCGCCCGCACCCACGAGCAGCACCCGCACCTGGCTCAGGTCCTCGAACAGCTGCAGCGACAGGCGCACCGCCGCCGCCGCCATGCTTACCGAATGGGCACCGATCTCGGTGGCGCTGCGCACCTCCTTGGCCACCGTGAAGGAACGCTGGAACAACTGGTGCAGCGTGCTGCCCAGGGTGCCGGCCAGCCCCGCTTCGCGCACGGCGAGCTTGATCTGGCCCAGGATCTGCGGCTCGCCCAGCACCATGGAATCGAGTCCGGCGGCGACGCGGAACGCGTGGCGTGCCGCCGCGCTGCCCTCGGCCACGTAGGCATGGTCGGCCAGGCGGGCGCTGCTGGCGCCGCCCTGCTCGGCCAGCCAGGCCAGCGCCGGCTGCGCCAGGTCGGCCGGTGCCGCGCCGGCCGCGGCGTCACCGGCAGCCACATAGAGCTCGGTGCGGTTGCAGGTGGACAGCAGCGTGGCCTCGGGTGCGGCGCGCGCCAGGCGCTCGCGCAGCGAACGCAGCGCCGCGGGCAGCCGCTCGGGCGTGAAGGCGAAACGGGCGCGAACGTCCAGCGGCGCGCTGTGGTGGTTCAGGCCGATGGCCAGCACCGTCATCGGCCCGCTCCACGGCCGTCCAGGCCACGGCCGGGAGGCCGGGCAAAGTCTCGTTGACTCGGGCTGCGCATCTGCCTATGCTAGATGTGTCTTGTTTAGTTGACAACTACATATGACCATAATCAATGACACTCAGCGCCGCCCTCGGGCCTTCAGCCGCGCCGAAGACGCCTCGAGCACGCGCGGCCTTCGCGCCGGCCCGCCGCTGCGGCCCGATCATTCGCCGCTGGCGGCGCTGCGCCGCATCGAGCAGGCGCTGACCGCCGCAGTGGCCGCCGGCGAAGGGCCTGGCGGGCCACCGCTGCTATCTGCGGCGATCCGTCATGCGGTCTTTCCGGGCGGAGCGCGCATCCGGCCACGTCTGTGCCTGGCGGTGGCGCAGGCCTGCGGCGACGACGATCCCAAGCTGGCCGATGCCGCCGCCGCGGCCATCGAACTGCTGCATTGCGCCTCGCTGGTCCATGACGACCTGCCCTGCTTCGACGATGCACCCACGCGCCGCGGCATGCCTTCGGTGCATTCGCGCTTCGGCGAACGCATCGCCGTGCTCACCGGCGACGCGCTGATCGTGCTCTCGTTCCAGATCGTGGCCGCCGCGGCCGGCGCCCGGCCGCAGCGGCTGGCGCCGGTGCTCGCGGCCATCGCTCGCGGCGTGGGCACGCCGGCGGGCATCGTCGCCGGCCAGGCCTGCGAGTGTGAACCCTACGTGGCGCTGGCCGCCTACCAGCGCGCCAAGACCGGTTCGCTGTTCGCCGCCTGCACGGAAGTGGGCGCGCTGGCCGCCGGGGCCGACCCGGCGCCCTGGCGCGCCTTCGGCCTATCCCTGGGCGAGGCCTACCAGGTAGCCGACGACATTCGCGACGTGGCCGCCAGCATCGAGGTCATGGGCAAGCCCCCCGGCCGCGACGTGGCCCTGCACCGTCCGAGTTCGGCTTCGGAGCTGGGCCTGGGCGGCGCCATCGCGCATTTCGACCGTCTGGTGGCGCAGGCCATCGACGCCGTGCCCGAGTGCGACGGTGCGGCGCTGCTGCGCGCCATCGTGCGGTCCGAGTCGGCGCGGCTGGTGCCCGAAGATACGGTGCGCGTCGTGGCCCTGGCCGCATGAGGTGCCGGTTGCGAGACGGGCCCGGCACCGTGACACGCTGACATGCCCGCACGGCCCGCCAGCGCAGAACCACCGGCCGGCACCGCCGCCGCGGCTGTCATGATCGCAACGCCCAGGCGGAAGTCCTGGCATGAGCGCTGGCACGACCGCTGGTGCGCCTGGCGCGACGGTGTGCTCACCAGCCCCGGCTTCCAGCGCCGTGCCGCGCGCTCCTGGTTCCTGCGGCCGATCGCGCGTCGCCGCGCCCGGGCCTTGTTCGACCTCGTGGCCGGCTTCGTCTATTCGCAGGTGCTGCTGGCCTGCGTGCGCTTGAAACTATTCGAGGTACTGGCCGGCGGCCCGCAGACGGCGGCCCAGCTGGCCTCGCGTTTCGGCATCGAGGCGGCCACGCTGGAGCGGCTGCTCACCGCGGCCGCGGCGCTGGACCTGGTCGAGCTGCGCAGCGCCGGCCGCTGGGGCCTGGGCGCTCTTGGCGCGCCACTGGTGGGCAACGAGGCCATCACTTCCATGGTCGAGCACCATGCCGTGCTCTATGCCGACCTGCAGGACCCGCTGACGCTGCTGCGCGGCCAGGGGCCGCCGCCGGCGCTGTCGCGCTACTGGGCCTATGCCACGGCCGCAGCGCCGGGCCAGTTGCCGCCCGGCGAGGTGAACGACTACTCGGCGCTGATGTCGGCCTCGCAGCCCCTGGTGGCCGAGGAGGTGCTGGACGCCTACCCGGTGGCGCACCACCGCTGCCTGCTCGACGTGGGCGGCGGCCAGGGCCGCTTCCTCGCCGCTGCGGCGCGGCGTGCACCCGGCCTGCAGCTGATGCTGTTCGACCTGCCCGGCGTGGTGCCGGTGGCGCGCGAAACCTTCACCGCGCTCGGCCTGGCCGACCGCACCCGCGTCTTCGCCGGCGACTTCACGCGCGACGCGCTGCCCGCCGGCGCCGACCTCGTTTCGCTCATCCGCGTCGTCTACGACCACCCCGACGCGCGCGCGCTGCTCATCCTGCGCGCCGTCTTCCGCGCGCTGCCGCCCGGCGGCACGCTGCTGCTGGCCGAGCCGATGGCCGGCGCCCCCGGCGCGCCGCGCATGGGCGACGCGTATTTCGGCATCTACCTGCTGGCCATGCGCGGCGGCCGCGCCCGCACGGCCGCCGAACTGGCTGCCCTGCTGCAACAAGCCGGCTTCGTGCAAATGCGCGAACGGCCGACACCCATCCCCTTGCAGGTCGGCGTGATCGTTGCACGCAAGCCCGGGCTGGCCGGGCCATGAGGTCGGCCTTGCCCGCACGACGCCCCGGTGCCGGACGTCGCACGTAAACCCTGACGATCTTGAGTGTCTATTTTTCTTGACACTTTGCTTTGTCCGCATAAGATGACATCGTGACCTGCCACTGCCCGCCCACCCGTTCCCCGCCGCGCGGCCACGACGCGGCGCCCGGTGCCGCTGGCGCACCGCCTCAGGAGAGCTGACCATGCAGACCATGGCCATCGTGCTCGAGCAGCCCGAGCACATCGTCTTCAGCCGCCTGGAACTCACCCCGCCGGGCGACGAAGACGTCGTCGTCGACATCGACTACAGCGGCATCAGCACCGGCACCGAGAAGCTGCTGTTCAACGGCCGCATGCCGGCCTTCCCCGGCATGGGCTACCCGCTGGTGCCGGGTTACGAATCAGTGGGACGCATCGTCGCTGCGGGTCCGGGTTCGCCGCACTGCGTCGGCGAACGCGTCTTCGTTCCCGGCGCTCGCTGCTACGGCGAGGTGCGCGGCCTGTTCGGCGGCGCGGCCTCGAAGATCGTGGTCGGCGGCACGCGCGTCGTGCCGGTGTCGGAGACCCTGGGCGAGCAGGCGGTGCTGCTGGCCTTGGCCGCCACCGCCTACCACGCCGTCTCAGGGGCCGGCAAGCGCACCCCCATCGTGCCGCCCGACCTGATCGTCGGCCATGGCGTGCTGGGCCGGCTGCTGGCGCGCATGACGGTGGTGGCCGGTTTCACGCCGCCCACGGTGTGGGAGACCAACCCCACGCGGGCCACGGGCGCTCAGGGCTATGCGGTCGTCGACCCGGCACAGGATGCGCGGCGCGACTACCGCGCCATCTACGACGTCAGCGGCGACTCGCAGATCCTCGACCACCTGGTGCGCCACCTGGCGCCGGGCGGCGAGATCGTGCTCGCCGGCTTCTACACCGAGGCGCTGCACTTCAATTTCGCGCCCGCCTTCATGCGCGAGGCGCAGATCCGCTGCGCCGCCGAATGGCAACGCCCCGACCTGCTGGCGGTGACCGAACTGGCCGAGAGCGGACGCCTGTCGCTGGCCGACCTGATCACGCACCACGACCAACCCACGCATGCCGACGCGGCCTACCGCACGGCATTCGGCGATCCCGGCTGTCTGAAGATGGTCCTCGACTGGAGAAGCTGTCAATGAGCCCCACCGCCGCCCCGGTGATCTTCATGCGTGACGAACGGCTGAAGGCCGAGGCCGCGATCGAACCCGATCCCGTGGCCACGTCGCCGGCCACGAAGACGACGCAGATCATCGCCATCTACGGCAAGGGCGGCATCGGCAAGAGCTTCACGCTGGCCAACCTGAGCTACATGATGGCGCAGCAGGGCAAGAAGGTGCTGCTCATCGGCTGCGACCCCAAGAGCGACACCACCAGCCTGCTGTTCGGCGGCAAGGCCTGCCCCACGATCATCGAGACGAGTTCGAAGAAGAAACTGGCCGGCGAGGCCGTGGCCATCGGCGACGTCTGCTTCAAGCGCGACGGCGTCTACGCGATGGAGCTCGGCGGCCCCGAGGTCGGCCGCGGCTGCGGCGGGCGCGGCATCATCCACGGCTTCGAGACGCTGGAGAAGCTGGGCTTCCACGACTGGGGCTTCGACTTCGTGCTGCTCGACTTCCTGGGCGACGTGGTCTGCGGCGGCTTCGGCCTGCCGATCGCACGCGACATGTGCCAGAAGGTCATCGTCGTCGCCAGCAACGACCTGCAGTCGCTCTACGTGGCGAACAACGTCTGCAGCGCGGTCGAATATTTCCGCAAGCTCGGCGGCAATGTGGGCGTGGCCGGCATGGTGATCAACCGCGACGACGGCACCGGCGAGGCCAAGGTCTTCGCCGAGCATGCCGGCATTCCGGTGCTGGCCACCATTCCCGCCAACGACGATATCCGGCGCAAGAGCGCCAGCTACGAAATCATCGGCCGCCCCGGCACGGTGTGGGCGCCGCTGTTCGAGGAGCTCGCCACCAATGTCGCCGAGGCGCCGCCGGTGCGGCCGAAGCCGCAGACGCAGGACCAGTTGCTGGGCCTGTTCAGCGCCGAAGTGACCGGGCGCGACTTCAAGATGGAACCGGCGACGCTGTTCGACATGGTCGGCAAGAACGAGATCGTCAAGCCGACGCTCGAAGTGATCTACGACGCGGCCTGATCATGGACGCACCGGCCCTGCCCAACCCCGATGCCATCCAGGCCGATGGCCTGGGCTGCCACTCCGGCAAGGACACCCTGCTTGCCGCGGCCGCTGCGGCGGGCAAGAGCGAAACGCTGGCGCAGTACGCCCGCGACTACCCGTTGCCCGACGGCGCCGGCCCGCACGACCAGCCGCAGAGCATGTGCCCGGCCTTCGGTTCGCTGCGCGTGGGGCTGCGCATGCGGCGCACGGCGACGATCCTGTCGGGATCGGCCTGCTGCGTCTACGGCCTGAGCTTCACCTCGCACTTCTACGGCGCGCGGCGCAGCGTCGGCTATGTGCCGTTCAACAGCGAATCGCTGGTCACCGGCAAGCTGTTCGAGGACATCCGCGAAGCGGTCCATCAGCAGGCCGACCCGGCGCTCCACGACAGTGTCGTCATCATCAACCTGTGCGTGCCCACCGCCAGCGGCGTGCCGCTGCAGCTGCTGCCCAGGGCGATCAACGGCGTGCGCATCATCGGCATCGACGTGCCCGGTTTCGGCGTGCCCACGCATGCCGAGGCCAAGGACGTGCTTGCCGGCGCCATGCTGCGTTATGCACGCAGCGAGGCCGAGGCCGGCCCGGTGACGGCGCCGCGCGGAGGCGTCTCGGAGAAGCCCACGGTGACACTGCTCGGCGAGATGTTCCCGGCCGACCCGGTGGGCATCGGCATGATGCTGGAACCCATGGGCCTGGCCGCCGGCCCGGTGGTGCCCACGCGCGAATGGCGCGAGCTGTATGCCGCGCTGGACTGCGCCGCGGTGGCGGCGATCCACCCCTTCTATACCGCCAGCGTGCGCGAATTCGAGACCGCGGGCCGCTGCATCGTGCCTTCGGCGCCCGTGGGCTTTGAGGGCACCGAGGCCTGGCTGCAAGCCGTCGGACGTGCCTGCAACGTGCCGCAGGCGATGATCGACGCGGCCAAGAACAAGTGGCTGCGCGCGATCAAGGGCGCGCTCGCGGCGACGCCGATCAAAGGCCGCGTCACCGTCAGCGGCTACGAAGGTTCGGAACTGCTGGTCGCAAGGCTGCTCGTCGAGAGCGGCGCCGAGGTGCCTTACGTGGGCAGTGCCTGCCCGAAGACACCCTGGAGCGCGCCCGACCTGGAATGGCTGCAGGCGCGCGGCGTGCACGTGCAGTACCGCGCGTCGCTGGAACAGGACATCGCGGCCGTGCGCGAATTCCAGCCCGACCTGGCCATCGGCACCACACCGGTGGTGCAGGCGGCCAAGCAGGCCACCGTCCCGGCCCTCTATTTCACCAACCTCATCTCGGCGCGGCCGCTGATGGGCGTGATGGGTGCGGGTTCGCTGGCGCGGGTCATCAATTCGGCGATCGCCAACAAGGCGCGCTTCCAGACCATGCGCGAGTTCTTCGGTGACGTCGGTTCCGGCGACAAGGCTGGTGTCTGGGAAGGCGTGCCGCAGGAGCGCCCCGAATTTCGCGCCGAAACGCGGCGCCAGGTCATCAAGATCCAGAAGCGCCGCAAGGCCGAGGAGATGATCTAGATGTACCTCATCGACCACGACCGCGCCGGCGGCTACTGGGGCGCCGTCTACGTCTTCACCGCCATCAAGGGCCTGCAGGTCGTGATCGACGGTCCGGTGGGTTGCGAGAACCTGCCGGTGACCAGCGTGCTGCACTACACCGACGCGCTGCCACCGCACGAGCTGCCCATCGTCGTGACCGGCCTGGCCGAGGAACAGCTCGGCCGCGAAGGCACCGAAGGCGCGATGAAGCGCGCCCATGCCGCGCTCGACCCCGACCTGCCCAGCGTGGTGGTCACCGGCTCGATCGCCGAGATGATCGGTGGCGGCGTCACGCCCGAGGGCACGGCCATCGCGCGCTTCCTGCCGCGCACCATCGACGAGGACCAGTGGCAGTGCGCCAACCGCGCCATGGTCTGGCTGTGGACCGAACATGGCCTGCGCAAGGTGCCGCAGAGGATTCCGTTCGAGCAAAGGCCGGCCGGCGAGAAGCCGCGCGTCAACCTCATCGGCCCCTGCTACGGCACGTTCAACATGCCCAGCGACCTGGCCGAGATCCGCCGCCTGGTGCAGGGCATCGGCGCCGAGGTGAACATGGTGTTCCCGCTCGGCAGCCACCTGGCCGACGTGGCCGGCCTGGCCGACGCCGACGTCAACGTCTGCCTGTACCGCGAATTCGGCCGCGGCCTGTGCGAGCTGCTGGAACGCCCCTACCTGCAGGCGCCGATCGGGCTGCACAGCACCACCGCCTTCCTGCGCCAGCTGGGCGAGCTGCTGCACCTGGACCCCGAGCCCTTCATCGAGCGCGAGAAGCACACCACGATCAAGCCGATCTGGGACCTGTGGCGCAGCGTCACGCAGGACTTCTTCGGCACCGCCAGCTTCGCCGTGGTGGCGGGCGAGACCTATGCGCGCGGCATCCGCCACTTCCTGGAAGACGAACTCGGCCTGCCCTGCCATTTTGCCATCTCGCGCGTGGCCGGCGCCAAGACCGACAACGCCGCCATCCGCCAGCTGGTGCACGAGAAAGCGCCGCTGGTGCTGTTCGGCAGCGTCAACGAGCGCATGTACCTGGCCGAAACGACCGCAGGCCACGGGCCGCGGCCGATGTTCGTGCCGGCCTCGTTCCCGGGCGCCATCATCCGCCGCCACACCGGCACGCCGTTCATGGGTTATGCCGGCGCCACCTACCTGGTGCAGGAGTTCTGCAACGCGCTGTTCGACGCGCTGTTCCACATCCTGCCGCTGGGCACCGAACTGGACAAGGTCGACGCCACGCCGGCACGCCACGGCCGCACCGAGAACGACCAGCGGCCCTGGGACGACGAGGCGCAGGAGGCGCTCAGCCGCTATGTCGCCACGCAACCGGTGCTGGTGCAGATCTCGGCCGCCAAGCAGTTGCGCGACCGCGCCGAGCGTGAAGCCCGCAGCGCCGGCGCCGAACGCGTGACGCCCGCGCTGGTTCGGCGGCTGCTCGGCCACAGGGAGCCGGCATGAGTCGCGCTCGCCTCATCTCATCGACGCCCGGCGCTGCCGGCCGTCCCCGACATTCCGGCGTCTTGCCGGGGTGGCCCATGGTGCGCGGGTCTTGTGCGCATGTGGCCGCAAGGCCGTTTCTGGAGGACTTTCCCTATGGCTGAGAGAAAGGGCTCGATCTCGGGCCTGACCGACGACGAGGCACAGGAGTTCCACAAGTACTACATGCAGGGTTTCGTGGGCTTCACGGCGGTTGCCGTGGTGGCGCACATCCTGGTGTGGATCTGGCGTCCCTGGCTCTGAACACCTGAACGTTTGACCCGACGAAGGGGAACCGACATGAACCAACCGATTGACACACTGCACAAGCCCGTGCTGGCCGACCAGCGCAGCTACTGGCTGATCTTCACGCTGGGCTTCGTGGTGTTCATGGCCATTGCCCTGGCCGGGCAATTGCTGGGCTGGCACTGGCGGACCTGGCTGCCGGGCGCAGAAGGTGTGAAGTCACTGAATGGCGGCGTGAAGGCGGCGGTCTATACCTTCATGGCGCACCTAACCTAGGAGCTTGGAATCATGTGGAGAATCTGGCGTCTTTTCGACCCGGTGCGAACGATGGTCGCACTCGCGGTTTTTCTGTTTGGCTTGGCAGTGATGATTCATCTCATCCTGCTCAGCACGAACAAGTTCAACTGGATGGACGGCCCGCGAACGGCCAAGGTGGCGGCGCTCAACGCGCCGATGCCGGTGGCCGTGGCGTCCAACACGTTGACGAAATAGCGGCCCACCCGCCGCAGTGCATGCAGGCGGGGCCGGGTCCATGGGGCCCGAACCCGCCTGCCTGCCGAACGATTGTTCGCCGCACGGCCCGCCGCGCGGCGTGGAGGTTCGAGAAATGGCCATGCTGAGTTTCGAGAAAAAGTATCGCGTGCGCGGGGGTACCCTCGTCGGCGGCGACTTGTTCGATTTCTGGGTCGGTCCGTTCTACGTCGGCTTCTTCGGCGTGACGACGATCTTTTTCTCGGCGCTGGGCACGGCGCTGATCCTGTGGGGGGCCTCGCAAGGCCCCACCTGGAACCTGTGGCAGATCAGCATCGCGCCGCCCGACCTGAGCTACGGGCTGGCCATGGCGCCGCTGCTCGAAGGCGGGCTGTGGCAGCTGATCACGGTGTGCGCCATCGGCGCCTTCGTCTCGTGGGCGCTGCGAGAAGCCGAAATCTGCCGCAAGCTGGGCATGGGGTTGCATGTGCCCTGGGCCTTCGGCATGGCGATCCTGGCCTACGTCACGCTGGTCGTGATCCGTCCGGTGCTGATGGGGGCCTGGGGCCACGGTTTCCCGTACGGCATCTTCAGCCACCTGGACTGGGTGTCCAACGTCGGCTACCAGTACCTGCACTTCCACTACAACCCGGCGCACATGATCGCCATCAGCTTCTTCTTCACGACGACGCTGGCGCTGTCGCTGCACGGCGGGCTGATCCTCTCGGCCAGCAACCCGAAGAAGGGCGAGGCCATGAAGACGGCCGACTACGAGGACACCTTCTTCCGCGACGCCGTGGGCTACTCCATCGGCGCCCTGGGCATCCACCGGCTGGGCCTGTTCCTGGCGCTGGCGGCGGTGTTCTTCAGCGCCGTGTGCATCGTCATCAGCGGTCCCTTCTGGACGC
Source organism: Candidatus Rubrivivax defluviihabitans (assembly GCA_016709385.1). GTDB lineage: Bacteria > Pseudomonadota > Gammaproteobacteria > Burkholderiales > Burkholderiaceae_C > Rubrivivax > Rubrivivax defluviihabitans. Next base: position 281,807 of record JADJMW010000021.1, on the reverse strand, counting down.
GCGGCTGGCCCGAGTGGTGGGGCTGGTGGCTGAACCTTCCGATCTGGTCGCAATGGCCGCTGCAATGAGCGGGCAGGAGCAAAGACATGGCTGAATACCAGAATCTCTTCACGCAGGTGCAGGCCGTCGGGCCGGCCAACCTGGGCGTGCCGCTGGGGGCCGGCCACGGCCCGCGCACCGGCACCGATTTGCCGCAGGTGCACCTGTTCGGTCGCATCGGCATGCCGCAGGTGGGGCCCGTCTACCTGGGCAGCCTGGGCGTGGCCTCGCTGATCTTCGGCATCGCTGCCTTCAACATCATCGGCTTCAACATGCTGGCGCAGGTGAACTGGGACATCGTCCAGTTCATCCGCCAGCTGTTCTGGCTGTCGCTGGAGCCGCCGCCGCCGGAATACGGCCTGTCGCTGCCGCCGCTGAACCAGGGCGGCTGGTGGCTCATGGCCGGCGGCTTCCTCACCGTCTCGATCCTGCTGTGGTGGCTGCGCATGTATACGCGGGCGCGGGCTCTGGGCATGGGCACGCACGTGGCCTGGGCCTTCGCGGCGGCGATCTGGCTGTTCCTGGTGCTGGGCTTCATCCGCCCGGTGCTGATGGGCAGCTGGAGCGAGGCCGTGCCCTTCGGCATCTTCCCGCACCTGGACTGGACGGCGGCCTTCTCCATCCGCTACGGCAACCTGTTCTACAACCCCTTCCACGCGCTTTCCATCGCGTTCCTGTATGGCGCCACGCTGCTGTTCGCCATGCACGGCGCCACCATCCTGGCCGTCAGCCGCTTCGGCGGCGAGCGTGAACTGGAGCAGATCGCCGACCGCGGCACCGCGAGCGAGCGCGCGGCCCTGTTCTGGCGCTGGACCATGGGCTTCAACGCCACCACCGAATCCATCCACCGCTGGGCGTGGTGGTTCGCCGTGCTGTGCCCGCTGGCCGGCGGCATCGGCATCCTGCTCACCGGCACCGTGGTCGACAACTGGTACCTGTGGGCCATGAAACACGGCGTGGCGCCGCCCTACCCACCGGTCTTCCCGCCGTCGGTGGACCCGGCCACGCTGCTGCAGGGGGTGAAGTGATGAGAGCCCTGCTCAACACCGCGCTGGCCGCGCTGCTGGCAGCCACCACCCTGCTCGCCGGCTGCGAGCGCCCGCCGGTCGACACCGTGCAGCGCGGCTACCGCGGCACCGGCATGGAACTGGTCTACAACCCGCGCACGGCGGTGATCGTGGCCGAGTCCAACCAGGCGCCGCCGGTCACCGAGGCCGCCAGCCCCGACGGCCCCAAGGCCGGGCAGATCTACAAGAACCTGCAGCTGCTGGGCCACCTGAGCATCGGCGAATTCACGCGCCAGATGGCGGCCATCACGGCCTGGATCGCGCCGCAGGAGGGCTGCAACTACTGCCACAACCCGGAGAACCTGGGCGACGACAGCAAATACACCAAGGTCGTGGCGCGGCGCATGATCCAGATGACGCAGCACATCAACGCCGACTGGAAGCCGCACGTGGCGGCCACCGGTGTCACCTGCTACACCTGCCACCGCGGCAAGGCCGTTCCGGCCAACGTGTGGTTCGCTCCCGAGCCGCCGCGCGCCAACGCCAACTTCATCGGCGACAAGGCCGGCCAGAACACCCCGCTGAAGGTGGTGGGGCTCAGTTCGCTGCCTTACGACCCGTTCGGCCCCTACCTGCTGGGTGCGCAGACCATCGGCGTGGGCGGCGCCACGGCACTGCCCAGCGATCACGTGGCATCCATCGTGCACACCGAGCAGACCTACGGCCTGATGATGCACCTGTCGAACAGCCTGGGAGTCAACTGCACCTATTGCCACAACACGCGCAACTTCAAGGAATGGGACGGCGCGCCGCCGCAGCGCACCACCGCCTGGCACGGCATCCGCATGACGCGCGACCTGAACAATCAGTACATCGTGCCGCTCACTGCCGCCTTCCCGGCTGCTCGCCTGGGGCCCACCGGCGATGTGGCCAAGGTCAACTGCGCCACCTGCCACCAGGGCGTGTACAAGCCGCTGTACGGCGCGCCGATGGCCAAGGACTACCCGGCGCTGCTGGCGCCGGCCGCACCCAGCGACGGCCTGCCACCGCCGGTGGCCGAGGCGCGGCGCTCGGTGCTGTATTTCGGCGTCGACACGCCGGTGCTCGAAGGCGAGCAGGCCAAGGGTCTGGACCTGCTGGTGGCGACGATGGCCACCGACAGACAGGCCAAGGCGCGCATCTCCGGTTACCACTCGGCCGCAGGCAACGTGGAGCACAACCACGAACTGGCCAAGCAGCGCGCCTTCACGGTGCGCGATGCCATGCTGGCGGCCGGCGTGCCGGAAGCGCGTGTCATCCTGGCCAAGCCGGCGCAGACGGCGGCCAACCTGAGCGGCGAGGATCCCGAGGCCCGCCGCGTCGAGGTGGTCATCGAGAAGTAGCCGGTGCTGGCCCGTCGGGCAGTGGCGGTCGTGCGTTCGGCACCCGGGACATGACGGGCACGGGCCTGCGCCGCACGGCCGCCGAGGCGGCATGGCGCGAACCGAAGGCGCCGCCGACCGACCGGGCGGCGGACGCCGAGGCCAGCAGCGGCGGCCCGGTCGCCGTGCTGCTGCTCGTCGAACTGGCGCCGGGCGCGCTGCTGTGGGGCTGGTCGCGCGTGGCGCTCGGCGCCCTGCCGCTGCGCCAGGTTCCCGGTCTGCGCTTCGCCAAGGCCCTGGGCAGCGGCCAGCGCGGCGGCTTCGGACTGCGGCCCAGCCTGCGGCGCCAGGGTCTGTTCGCGCTCTTCGACCGCGAGCGCGACGCCGATGCCTTCATCGCTGCGTCGCCGGTGATGCAGGCCTACCGCAACCATGCCGGCGAACTGTGCATCGCCAAGCTGCGCGCCACGGCGAGCCGCGGCAGCTGGAGCGGCCAGGGCATCGCCGTCACCGCCGCGCCTGCCGCCGGCGGCCGCGTGGCGTCGCTCACGCGCGCGTCGATCCGGCCGCACAAGGCCTGGGCCTTCTGGCGCAACTCGCCACCCGCCGAGGCCGCGCTGGAGCGGGCCGAAGGTTGCCTGCTCGCCATGGGCCTGGGCGAGGCACCGCTGCTGCGCCAGGCCACCTTCAGCGTCTGGGAAAGCCAGGCCGCGATGGACGCCTATGCGCGCAGCGGCGCGCATCTGGCCGCCATCCGCGCCGCCTATGGCCAGAACCAGTTCAGCGAATCGATGTTCGTGCGCTTCGCGCTGCTGCAGCTCAGCGGCACCTGGAAGGGCCGGACCTATGGCTGAGGCAGCGGCACCGCGCGCGCGCCGCGCCGCCTCGTCGCCAGGCCACGACCACCGCGTCGTCGTCGTCGGCGCAGGCATCGGCGGCCTCGTCAGCGCGCTGCTGCTGGCCTGTCGCGGCCTGCAGGTGACGCTGGTCGAAGCGGCCGCCGAGCCCGGCGGCAAGATGCGCCAGGTTCAGGTGGAGGGTGCGCACATCGACGCCGGCCCCACCGTGTTCACCATGCGCTGGGTGTTCGACGAGATCCTGGCCGAGGCCGGCAGTTCGCTGGACGCGCTGGTGGCGCTGCAGCCGCTGTCGATCCTGGCGCGGCACGCCTGGCGACCGGGCGCCGACGGCCGCGCGCAGCAGCTCGACCTGCATGCCGGCGTGCAGGCCTCGGCCGATGCCATCGCAGAGTTTTCCGGCCCCGCCGAGGGCCGTCGTTACCTGGCCTTCTGTGCCGAGGCGCAGGGCGTTTACGCGCGGCTGGAAGGCCCGCACATCCGCTCGCCCAAGCCCAGCGTGCTGCGCATGATCCGCGACCTGGGCCCGGCGGGGCTGGCCACGCTGACCGGCCTGGGCCCGTTCGCCACGCTGTGGTCGCGGCTCGGTCACCACTTCCACGACCCCCGCCTGCGCCAGCTCTTCGGCCGCTACGCCACCTACTGCGGCGCTTCGCCCTGGCAGGCGCCGGCCACCTTGATGCTGATCGCGCACGTGGAACAAAGCGGCGTCTGGTCGGTGCAAGGCGGCATGCACGCGCTGCCGCGCGCACTGGCGCAGCTGGCGCGCGAGCGCGGCGCCACGCTGCACTTCGGCCAGGCCTGCCGGCGCATCCTGGTGCGCCACGGCCGCGCCTGCGGCGTGCAGCTCGCCGACGGGCGCGAGCTGGCGGCCGATGCGGTGGTCTTCAACGGCGATGCGAATGCGCTGGCGCAAGGCCTGCTGGGCGACGAAGCCCGCCCTGCTGCCCCCGCGGTGCCGGCGTCCAGACGTTCGCTGTCGGCCGTGACCTGGGCCCTGCGCACACGCACCGCGGGGTTGCCCCTGGCGCGGCACAACGTCTTCTTCGGCAGCGACTACCGCAGCGAGTTCGACGATGTCTTCCGCGACCGCCGGCTGCCGCGCGACGGCACGGTCTACGTCTGCGCGCAGGACCGCGGCAACGACGCCGCACCGCCGGCCGGACCCGAACGCCTGCTGTGCCTGGTCAACGCCCCCGCCGACGGCGACCGCCGTCCCTTCGACGCCCTGGAGACTGACCCATGCCTGACCCGCAGCCTGGCCTTGCTGCAGCACTGCGGCCTGCAGATCGACCCCACGCCCGGGCAGGTGGTGACGACCACGCCGGCTCAATTCCACCAGCTTTTCCCGGCCACGGGCGGGGCGCTGTATGGCGCGGCGAACCACGGCTGGATGTCCTTGTTCAGGAGGCCGGGTTCGGTGAGCGCGCTGCCGGGCCTGTACCTGGCGGGGGGCAGCGTGCACCCGGGCCCGGGCGTGCCGATGGCGGCCATGTCGGGCCGGCTGGCGGCCGCGGCGCTGATGGCGCACCTCGATTCGACCAGCCGGTGCCGTCGGGCGGCTATCTCTGGTGGTATCTCGACGCCCTCAGCGACGACGGCCGGCACGGGCTGACGCTGATCGCCTTCGTCGGCAGCGTCTTCTCGCCCTACTACCGGCGCGCCTTGTCGCGCGGCCCGGCCGCGGCCGACAACCACGTCGCACTCAACGTGGCGTTGTACGGCCGCGGCGCGAACCGCTGGACGATGACCGAGCGCGGCCGCCGCCAGCTCCAACGCAGTGCCGACACCTTGCAGATCGGCGCCAGCCGCCTGCACTGGGACGGTCAGGCGCTGGTGATCGACATCGACGAGATCGCGGTGCCGCTGCCGCGCCGCGTGCGCGGCCGCGTTCGGCTGCATCCGCAGGGGCTGTGCGGCTTCAGCGCCGCACTGGACGCCGCGGGCCGCCACCGCTGGGGGCCGATCGCACCCTGCTCGCGCGTCGAGGTCGAGTTCGACCGGCCCGGACTGCGCTGGAGCGGCCATGCCTACCTGGATTCCAACGAAGGGGACGAGCCGGTGGAGCGTGCCTTCAGCGAATGGGACTGGTCGCGCGCCACCCTGCGCGACGGCAGCACGGCGGTGATCTACGACGTGCGCCCCGGGCCCTGCGATGACGCCGATGGCGGCCGCGTCATCGCGCAGCGCTTCGCCGCCGATGGCCGTGCGTGGACTTTCGAGGCCCCGCTGCGGCAAACGCTGCCGCGGTCCGGGTGGCGGCTCGGGCGCACGCTGCGCAGCGACGCGGCCGTGCCCGCGCGCGTGCAGCAGACGCTGGAGGACACGCCGTTCTACGTGCGCTCGGTGCTGGAGGCCGGCGTGCTGGGCGAGCGCGTGACCGCCGTGCACGAAACGCTGCACATCCCGCGCCTGGTGTCGACGGCGGTGCAGGGCATGCTGCCGTTTCGCATGCCGCGGTGGACTTGAGGGCTGCCGCGCCAATGCAAGTTCCGGCCCGGCTTGCCCGGTACGGACACCTGCCGTACATTGCAGGCAGGGAGATAACCATGACCCACCAGGACACCACCGACACCACCCGCGACGCCCGGCTCGAAGCTCGCGTATCCGCAGCGCAGAAGAGCCTGCTCCAGCAGGCGGCGGCACTCTCCGGCCGCACGCTGAGCGAGTTCGTCGTCGCCAGCGCGCAGGACGCTGCGCGCAGGGTGATCGCCGAGCACGAATCGATCCGGCTGTCGCGCGAAGAGCAGTTGGCCTTCGTGCAGGCCCTGTTGAGCCCGCCGGAGCCGAACGCGCGCCTGAAGCGCGCTGCCAAGGCCTATCGCCAACGCAGTGGCCAACGCACCGGCGCCTAGCCGGTGGACTTGACCCGCATCACTGTCGAGCCCCTGGGCCGACAGCACGACCGGACGGCCTTCCACTGCGGCTCCAAAGCGCTCGACCGCTACCTGAAGCAGCAGGCATGGCAGGACGCCGACAAGCGCGTCGCCGCGCCTTTCGTCGCCGTCGACCCACCGGACCAACTCGTCCTCGGCTACTACACCCTGTCGGCCTCGGTGCTGACCCTCGCCGACCTGCCGGACGACCTGGCCCGCAAGCTGCCGCGCTATCCACAGCTGCCCGTCACGCTGCTGGGCCGGCTGGCCGTCGACCAAGCCACCAAGGGCCAAGGTCTCGGGGAACATCTGCTTCTGGATGCGCTGAATCGCAGCCTGACCCATGCCGATCAGATTGCGGCGATGGCAGTGGTGGTCGATGCCAAGGACGAAAGCGCCGCTTCTTTCTATCGGCGTTTCGGATTCATTGCCTTGCAGGCCGAGCCGAGTCGGTTGTTCCTGCCAATGCGCCTCGTGGCGCAGCTTCTGGGGTAGCCGGCGATGGAGCTCACCCGCAGCCGTGTCCAAAGGGGCGAAGACGGAGCGCCTGGTGTGCCAGCCCGTGCAGTGAAGCACACGCCGGCGTGGCATGCCGAGCGCGCCGAATCGCAGTCGTCAGACACCGTGGACACGTAGCCCAGCTGATGCCGGATAGCTTCTTCGCGCGCCGCTGGCGCGGCCAGATCGCATGGCAGCGGCTCTTCTGGCGCGACATGCTGGCCGTGGGCACGGTGCTCAATCTCGCAGCCAGCTTCGGCGCGTTGGCCTTGCTGGCCATGGGCGCGCCGGGCGCGGTGGCGGTAGCCCTGCACTTCGCGCCGATGCCGTACAACCTGTTCCTGTGTCTCGCCCTGTGGCGACTGGCGCAGCGGCCGGCGCCCGTGGCCGCCGCGGCGCTGGCCTGGCTGGTGGTGATGACGGTGGTCTGACGCGGGCCACGCGGTCACTGCCAAGGGCAGCGAAAGACCTGCCGGCACCCTCGGCCGCCGACCGCACGCTGCGGCGCCGGCAGTAGGTCGCTGCGCCTAGGTCCCAGCCCCGCCGCTGGACTATTCTTCCGGCATGACCCTCATGCCCACCATCGCCGAGACCCTGTCCACCGCGCTCACCCTACAGCGCCAGGCCTATCTCGCCCACCCCGTACCCACCCAGGCCGAGCGCCGTGCCGATCTGCGCACGCTGGAGCGGTTCGTGCGCGAGAACCAGGACGCGCTGTGCAGCGCCATCAGCGCCGACTACGGCCACCGCTCGCGCCACGAGACGCTGCTGGCCGAGGTGCTGCCGGTGCTGGACGCGATCCACGAAACCTTGAAGCACCTGCACGGCTGGATGCGCCCGCAGCGGCGCGCGGTGGACCTGCGCGCCTTCTTTGGCGCGCGCAACCGCGTCATTCCGCAGCCGCTGGGCGTGGTAGGCGTGATCGTGCCGTGGAACTTTCCGCTCAACCTGAGCCTGGTGCCGCTCACCGCCATCTTCGCCGCCGGCAACCGCGCCATGGTCAAGATGAGCGAGAACTCGCGCCACCTGGCGCGGCTGCTGATCGAACGCCTGCCGGCCTATTTCCCGCCCGAAAAGCTGCAGGTCTTCGACGAGACCGGTGGCGTGGGCGTGGAATTTTCCAAGCTGCCCTTCGACCACCTGCTGTTCACCGGCTCCGGCGCCACCGGCAGGCTGGTGATGAGCGCGGCGGCGCAGAACCTGTGCCCGGTGACGCTGGAACTGGGCGGGCGCTCGCCGGCCATCGTGTGCAGCGACTTCCCGGTGCGCACGGCAGCCGAGCGCGTGCTGTTCGTGAAATACCTCAATGCCGGGCAGATCTGCACCACGGTGGACCACCTGTGGCTGCCGCACGACAAGATCGACGCCTTCGTGCAGGCCGCGCGCGAGATCGTGCCGGCGCGCTACCCCACGCTGGACTCGCCCGACTACACGTCCATCATCGACCAGCGTTCCTTCGATCGCCTGCTGGCCGCGCTGGACGACGCACGCGAGCGCGGCGCCACGCTGCTGCCGCTGCTGCCCGGCCCGGCCTTCGACGCCGCCACGCGCAAGATCAACCCGCACATCGTGCTGGGCGCGCCACCCGAAAGCGTGCTGTGGCAGCGCGAGATCTTCGGCCCCATCCTGCCGATCCGCGGCTACCAGGCGCTGGAGGAAGTGGTGGATGCGGTCAATGCCGGTCCCCGGCCGCTGGCCATCTACCCCTTCAGCAAGGACCGCGGCACGCTGAAGATGCTGCTGGACCGCGTGATGTCGGGCGGCGTCACGGTCAACGACGCCTTGCTGCACGTGGGCCAGCACGACCTGCCCTTCGGCGGCGTGGGCGAATCGGGCATGGGCCACTACCACGGCCGCGAGGGTTTCAACACCTTCTCCAAGCTGCGGCCGGTGTTCTACCAGGGGAAGTTTCCGAACGTGAAATTCCTGATGCCGCCCTACGGCGCGCTGGCCGACCGGCTGCTGCGTTTCCTGATGCGCTGAAGTGCGTGGCTGGTTCGGCTGGCCAAGTCAGTCCAGCACCACCAGGGCTTGCGGCTGCGCACCATCGACGGCCGCCAGCGGCACGCCGCGGTCCAGCGTGACGAAACGGCCACCCCGGTGCACGGCCAGCGCCAGCAGGTAGGCGTCGGTCAGCTGGCGCGAACCCAGGATCACCGCCCAGTCCAGCGTGGTCGACGTCACGCCGTCGATATCGTCGGGCCAGAATTCGTGCGCCGGCGCCTGCATGGCTTCGCGCAGAAGGCTGGCAATGCGCCCAGGTGGCGCGCCATTCGGGTAGGCCGGCTGCGACATGATGCGGATGCAGCCGTTCTGGGTCAAAGGGCAACTGGCCCAGCCCAAGTGAAGGTTCTGCACCAGCCAACCGGTGGCGCTGCGGTGATGAACGTGGTCGGGGTCGAGCAGCGCAATGAGGACATTGACGTCCAGCAACGCTCGCATCAGACGCCCTCGCGGTCGCGCAGGGCATTCACGAGTTCGTTGCTGACCAGCACGCCACGCGACGGGAGCGGCCGAAATCCCGCGGCGTTGACCGTCACCTCGGCCGCCGCATCGGCCACGTCGGGCATGAGGCCCGTCAGCCGCTCGCGCAGCAGACGGGAGATGATCTGACCCGCCGTGATCTGCTGGCGCCGCGCCAGGTCCTTGGCGGCCTGGAGAACATCGTCGTCGATATCCAATGTGGTTCTCATGGCTGCTCGTTTCGGACGAATATCAGCTGATGGTTATGCATCATATCATCAGTGCATCAACTCATCATCGTCCGGCGTCACCCCGTACGGCGCCACCAGCGGCCACACATGGCCGGGCACCATGTTCTTCATCTTGCGCGGCATCTCGCGGCGCAGGTGGACCACGGTTTCCAGCGCCTTCATCTCCACCCGCGCGCGGGCAAATTCCAGGCCGCGTGGTCCCACTTTCGGCATCAGCCAGCCGACGATGGGGCGCAGCCAGCCCGGCATGCGGCGCAGCGGCAGGCCGCCGGCGGCGCGCTGCACATTGGCCAGGAAGCCCTTCACCGCGCCATGGCGGCTGCCGGCGCTGCCGGGGTGGCGCAGCACCACTTCGTCGCCCAGCAGGCGCAGCAGTTCCTCGCCGCGTTCGTTGCGCACCAGCAGCCACTGCTCGCCCTCGCCGCCCATGTAGCCCACGGTGATGTCGGCCAGCACGTTGGTGTAGTCCACGCAGGTGCGGCAGGTGAGCGGGAAGAAGTCGTTCGGCAACTGCGACAGAGGCAGCATCAGGAAGGGGATGGCCTTCTTGCGGCCGTCGGCCCAGCGGATCTCCACGTGGTAGTCCGCGCGGAATTCCAGATAGGTGACGGCCTCGGGCCGGTCGGCGACGAGCTTCAGGAAGTCGTGGAAACGTTCGGTGGTGGTGTTGTCGGAACACGGCGTGCCGATGACGTAGAGCCGCTCGAAACCGAGTTCGGCCTCCAGCGCGCGCAGCGCATAGACCTGGCACGGAATGCCGATCACCGCCAGCCGCTTGAAGCCACGTTCGCGCGCCGGCTCCAGCCATTGCAGCAGCGGCGCATAACCCATGCGCATGCCGCGGCAGGCGGCCAGGTCGGCAGGGTCGGTCACCAGCACCGGCACCGGACGCCAGCGGTCCTGCGGGTCGGCAGCCATGGTCAGCACGGCATCCACGGCGCCGGTTTCCAGCAGCCGTTCGGCCAGCCGCGTGGTGATGCCGCTCCACTGCGCGCCCGGGCGGGGTGCGGTCAGCGTGGCCCGCAGCATGCGGCGAAAAGGGCCGAAGTGCAGTTCGTCGGCGCGCGCCGGGTCACGGGCACGGCCGTGCACGCGGGTCTCCAAGGCCGGGTAGTCGGGGCGGATGAACTGGCAGGCGCGGCCGCAACGGCGCGGGTCGGCACTGCGCGAGATGCCGCAGTCTGTGCACAGCGTGCGCTCGGGGGCGGCCGCAGGAGGCGGCACGGGATCAGGGAGCATCGGCCGGGGGTGGCGCGCGGGCGGGGCGTGCAGGTTCGGGCGCGGGGCGATCCGCTGTCGGCGGGTCCTCTGACTCGCGCGCCTGATGTGCTTCGCGCTCAGCCCTTGCGGCCTTTTTGGCCCGCTCAGCCGCCGCCTTTCGCTGGTCGACCTTGATCTCGTGCAGTTGCCACCAGGCAAAAGCGAGCACGCCGCCGAAGATCAGCACCACCTCGACAAGGACGATGGGCAGGTTCTCACCCATGCGGCCCCGCGCGGCTGCGCATCAGCGTGCGGCCCGGCTCTGCGCCGCCTGGCGTTCGAAGAGGTCGATGATCCAGACCACGCGTTCGTCGAAGGAGCGCTTGGGCACGGCCGAGCGCTTCGGCGCACTCTTCACCGCCGCCGCCGCAGGTAACGCAGCGGCGGCCGAATCGACGAGAAACTGCACCGCCGGCAGCGCCGCCAGACCGGGCTGCGCCGGCACGGCGCTCAGCATGCCCGCACTGGCGGCCCGCGCGATGAGCGCCAGCTTGCGCGACCCCGAAACCACCGTGCGCTGATGAATCGAGTCCAGCCCGTTGCGCGCCAGCTGGTGGCCGATCTCGGCATACACCAGCCGCGCGGCCTGGATGGCGCCGCGGCAGTCGCGCGGCAGTTCGGAGATGCCTTGCTCGGCGCGTCGGTAGAGCGCTTCCGCCTCCCGCAGCAGGCGGCCGACGACGCTGGCTATGGCGGCGTCGAAACGCGGCGCACGCAGCCAGGCGTCGGCGTCGATGCCGGCCTCGCGCAGCCACTGCCGCGGCAGGTAGAGGCGGCCGTTGCGCGCGTCCTCGCCGACGTCGCGCGCAACATTGGTCAACTGCATGGCCACGCCCAGTTCGCAGGCGCGGGCCAGCGCCTGCGCGGTGGGCGCCTGCATCACCAGCGCCATCATCGCGCCCACCGTGCCGGCGACGCGCGCGCCGTAGGCGTGCACGTCTTCGATGGTCTCGTAGCGGCGGCCGTTGGCGTCCCACAGAAATCCCTCGAGCAGCGCGTCGAGCAGCAGGCGCGGGATGGCGTGGCGGTGCACCACCTGGGCCAGTGCGCGGTCGGCGTCCAGCGGGCCGGGGCGGCCGTCGTAAATGGCGTCCAGGCGCTGCTCCAGGTCGCGCATCGCCGCATGCGGGTCGGCCCCCAAGTCGATCGCGTCATCGGCCAGGCGGCAGAAGGCGTACAGCGCGCTGGCCGGTGCTCGCACGCGTGCCGGCAGCAACAGCGAGGCGGCGAAGAAGGTCTTGGAGCCGCCGCGCATGAGCTTGCGGCAGGCGCTCAAGTCGTAGGCCGGCGCCGTGGCGGCGTCCGCGCTCGGCCCCGCTGCGGCGGCCTCGGAGGCGATGGCTTCAGGCTGGGGACTTGACATCGGGAACCACCGTTTCCAGCGCCTTGGCTGACATCAATACGCCGGGCACGCCGGCACCGGGGTGCGTTCCCGCACCCACCATGTAGAGCCCCGCCACGTCTTCGCTGCGGTTGTGGGGGCGGAAATAGGCGCTCTGCGTGAGCAGCGGCTCCATGCCGAAGGCCGCGCCCTTGTACGACAGCAGCCGGTCGTGAAAGTCCTGCGGCGTGGTCACGCGCGAGCTGACGATGTGTGCCCCCAAGCCGGGCAGCACCGTGCTGGCCAGCCGCTGCTCGATGCGCTGGCGGTAGGACTCGGCGGTGGCCGCCCAGTCGGTGCCGCTGGCCAGATGCGGCACCGGCGACAGCGCATAGAAGCCGTCGTGTCCGTCCGGCGCCATGCCGGGGTCGGTGGCGGTGGGGCGGTGCAGGTAGAGGCTGAAATCGTCGGGCACGTGGTGGCGCTCGAAGATGTCCTTCAGCAGCCCTTCGTAGCGCGGCCCCAGCACCATGGTGTGGTGCGGCACCTGCTCATATTGCTTGTTGGTGCCGAAATACCAGACGAAGAGGCTCATCGAGTACTTCTTGTTTTCGATGCGCTTGTCGGTCCAGTGCGGCCGGTGCTCGGGTGCCACCAGGTGCCGGTAGGTCCAGGCGGTGTCGGCATTGCTGACCACGATGTCGGCGGCCAGGCGTTCGCCACCAGCGAGTTCCACGCCCGTGGCACGGCCGTGTTCGACATGGATGCGCTTGACCTCGGCGTTGCAGCGCACGGGCACGCCGCGCGCTTCCAACAGCCCGACCAAGCCGCGCACCAGCGCCCCCGTGCCGCCCATCGCCCAGTGCACGCCGAAGCGGCGTTCCAGCGCATTGATGAGGCTATAGATGCTGGTGACGTTGAACGGATTGCCGCCGATCAGCAGCGACTGCAGGCTGAAGGCCACGCGCAGCTTGGGGTGCTTCATGTGGCTGGCGACCATGCCGTACAGGCTGCGCCAGCCGCGCATGCGGACCAGGTTGGGGCTGGCCTTGACCAGGTCACCAAACTTATCGTAGGCAATGGCACCAAGCTTCTCGAAGCCGAGCTGGTAGCACTTCTCGGCCTCGGCGACGAAGCGTTCGTAGCCGGGCAGGTCGGCCGGGCTGATGCGGCGGATCTGCTCGCGGTTGGCCGCGGCGTCGTTGCCGTAATCGAAATGCGTGCCGTCGTCGTATCGGATGCGATAGAACGGACTCACCGGCACCAGCGTCACGTCATCGGCAAAGCGCCGCCCGCACAGCGACCACAGTTCTTCCAGCATGAACGGCGCGGTGACGATGGTCGGGCCGGCGTCGAAGGTGAAGCCGTCCTGCTGCCAGACACCGGCGCGGCCGCCGGGCTGCCCGAGCTTTTCCAGCACCGTGACGCGGTAGCCCTTGCAACTGAGCCGCACCGCCGCGGCCAGGCCGCCGAAGCCGCTGCCGATGACGATGGCACGTCGTGCGGCGGCGGCGTTCGAGCGCTCGATTCCGGTCGACGGCGGAACCGCCGGCCCGACCGGGCCTAGCGGGGTGACGCGGCCGACGGCATGACTAGCGGGTGCGAAAGAGGTCTTCATGGGGTTCCAGGTTCACGTGTGCCGCCACTGCAGGCCGCCGCGTGGCAACGGCAGTACCGCCGCGCAGCGCCCAGCGCCACAGCGCCGTGGAAGGGAACGGCAGCACCAGCAGCAGGTGTTCGACGATGGCCAGGGCCAGCATCGTGGCCACCAGCGCGGTGCCCACCACCGCGGCCGCCGGCGTGGCGGGGTCGGCGGCACCCATCACCAGCCAGATCAGAACGGCACTTGCGCCGAGCACCGAAAACGGCAGCAACGCATTCATCGCGCGGCGGCGGAAAAAGCTCTGCAGGTAGGCCAGGTGCGGCGGCAGGAATTCCTCGCTGAGGTTGCGCACCCCCAGAAAGAGGTTGAGCTTGGCGCTGGTGCGCATGACCCAAAGCACCAGGAAGGTCTGCGTGCCCACCTGATTGGGCTGGCCCCAGGTGACGGTCACCACGGCCAGGCCCACGGCGATGATGGCGAGTTCGTGCCACAGGATGGCGCGCACGGATTCCACGAAACGCGGCCAGCCGCTCAGGCCGGTGGGCAGCGCCGTCTTGCGCGGTCCCGTCACCCAGCCGCTGAGAAAACTCAGTTCGTGCCAGCCCCAGACCAGCAGCGCGCAGGTGAAGGCGCAATAGGCGTTGGCCACCGTGGCTTCGCCGGCGGTGTGCGCCAGCGCCACGAAGGCCGCCAACGCCAGCAGCGACGACAGCCAGTGGCCCCAGCGCAGGGCGCCGTGCGGCAGGCGGTCGAGCAGCAGCACGAGGCCGGTGCTGAACCACCAGATGAAGACCGCGAAGACAGACGCCAGCGCCAGTTCGGACATGGTCGACTCCGGCGCTTCTGCGATGCGTGGTCTGGCCTGCTGCCTGCAGCGGCTACCAGGCCGGTGCCACGCGCACCTGCGCCGGCAGCTCGTGTTTCTGCACCGGCAGCAGGTACAGCCGCGCGAAGGTGGCCGCCCCCGCCAGCGCCCAGCCGGCCTGCTGCAGCTTGCCGACCAGGCCGCCGCGCGCCTTGGCCGCGTCGATGCGCGTCTGCACGTGGAACAGCCGCTCCATGCCGGCGCGGAAGGCCGGGTGGTCGATATCCAGCGAAACCGGAAAGACCTGCTTGCTGATCTCGCTGGTGATGCGGAAGACCTTGTAGTCGTACTCGGTGCTGTCCAGCCCCATGGCTTCGTGCAGCATCGGCCGCGTGTGGTCGCGCACGTACATGGTGGCGTACACGGCGAGCAGGAAGAAGCGGATCCACAGCACGTTGGCGCCGCGCAGCAGATGCGGTTGCGTGCGCATGATCAGCGCGAAGCTTTCGCCGTGGCGGAATTCGTCGTTGCACCAGCGCTCGAACCAGCGAAAGATGGGGTGGAATCGCTTGTCGGGATTCGCCTCCAGTTGCCGGAAGATGGTGATGTAGCGCGCGTAGCCGATCTTCTCGCTCAGGTAGGTGGCGTAGAAGATGTATTTGGGCTTGAAGTAGGTGTAGGCCTTGGTGCGCTTCAACCCGCCCAGATCCAGCCCGAGGCCGAAATCCTTCAGGCTGCTGTTGATGAAGCCGGCGTGGCGCGATTCGTCGCGCGCCATGAAGCGCATCAGCGCCTTGATGTCGGGGTTGCTGATGTTCTTCTGGATCTCGTTGTAGAGGATGCAGCCCGAGAATTCAGAGGTCACGCTGGTGATCAGGAATTCCAGGAACTCCTTGCGCAATTCGGGCGAGACCTGCGAGAAGACCTCGGCCACTTCCTTGGCGAAGAGCTCGTTGCGCTGGAAATGGTCGTGGTTGTTGTCGCCTTCGTACTCGGCCATCATGGTGTCCCACTCGGCGCGGATCGGGCTCACGTCGATGCGGTCCATGGCCGCGAAGTCGGTGGTGTAGAAGCGCGGGCTCAGCAGCGTGTTCTCCTTGGCCTTGCGCGCGGCTTCGTCGGGGGTGGCGATGATCTGGGCGGCGGTCATGGGGAAACTCCTGTAGGGCTCAACGCGCCGCCACGGGCCGGGCGGTGAGCAGTTGCGCAAAGGCGCCGGCATTGGTGGGGCCGAAGGATTCGAGATCGACGCGTTCGCCGGTGGCGGGGTCGCTAAGCGTCAGGCGGCCGTCGGCGCGTGCGATTAGTTCGAACGCCGGCGCGGAGCCCAGGCCCTGCTTGCGACGCTCGCGGGCCATCGCGCGCAGCGCGCCGCGCAGAAAGCCGGCCTCGCCCTGGATGGCATGGAACTGCCGGCCGCTGACGGCGTCGAGCACGGCCACGCTGCCGTCGGGCCGGTCTTCGAAGCGCAGGCTGCGCGTGGCCACGGCCGCGGCGTCGGGCTCGCGGATATCGGCGCCCGACAAGCGCACGGCGGCAACGCCCACCAGCGTCACGAGCAGCAGCGCGCCGATGGCCATCAGCGGGCCGCGCGGCATGGTGTCGGCGGCCGGGGCGGCGGGCACGGCGGTATTCACGGCGGGCATGCAGTGGTGTCCTTCAAACGCGGGCCAAGGCCGGGTGGCCGTGGTGCTGCGCTTCGTCGTTCACCGCTGGCGCGGCGGCCGCGGGAACGGCAGCCGCCGATGCGGCCACCCCGGTGGCCTGCGACCAGGCTTCGGTCAGCACCCGCGCCACCAGCGCCGCCTGCGGTACGCTGCGCAGCATGGGTTCGGGCTTGCCCAGGCGCCACGGCCGCGCATGCGGCCACAGGTGCAGGAAGGCGATGCGATCCGGGCCCAGCAGCGTGAGCGGCAGGTCGCCGGTGCCGCCCTTGTCCAGGTGCAGGCCGGCGGCGGCGATGCGCTTGAACGGGATATTGAAGGTGAGCGTGAGCACGATGCCGATGCGCATCACCACGCGCTTGTCGGTGAGGGTGTAGACGGTGGACCGTGCCGACAGCCAGGCCATCAGCGCCACCAGCGCCAGGCCCAGCGACGCCAGCGCCAGCGGGCCCACGGTCGAGCGCAGGGCCTCGGTCAGCGCCGCGCCGTCGTTGACCAGGATGGCCAGGCGCAGCACCAGCAGCGCGCCGAAATAGGCGACCAGCTTGCGCAGGTGGAGGGCGCGGCGCGCCAGCACACGCCAGTCGGGGCTGCCTTGCCAGAGCAGCTTCTCGCCGGGCGGCAGCGGTTCGGGCAGGCCGGGTGCGGCCTCGAATTCGTGCTCGTGTTCGTGCAGGGTGTGTCGATGGGCTGGTTTCATGGTCGCTCCAGGCACATCAGACGAGTGGGTCGACCCGCGACGGCTCGGCATACAAGGTGCCGGCGCCGTAATAGGCCATGATCTTTTCCTCTTCGAGCTGCGTCACCTGGTCGGTGCTCTTCGTTCCCGGCACGTCGGCGAACTGGTGGCCCAGGATCGACTTCACGGTGACGCGGTCCTTGCGGATGCGCGCGAAGTTCATCGGCAGCAGCACGCGGCGGGCGCCGCCGTTCAGTTCCACCTCGATATAGCGGAACAGGCTCTCGGCCTTGTCCACCCACAGGTCGACCACGGTGCCGCCGGTCTCGCCGTCGTCGCCCACCACCGGCAGGCCGCGCGGGTCGGTGTCCTTGTGCGAGATGCGGAAGTCGGTGGCCACGCGCAGCGGCACGATCTTCACGGCGCCTTCGAAGTCCATGTCGGGCACGTCGGCACGTTCCACCCACGAACCCGGTCCCACGCCGTCGAGCATGGGGTTGGCGCCCGTGGGCACCAGCGGCGCGCCGGCCCAGGCGTGCGCGGGTTCGGCCATCAGCGGGCGCGTCGACGGTGCATTCGGCACCACCGCCTCGCCGCCATGCGCCAGCTTGAAGGTCTTGGGGCCGGGGATCGGCCAGCCCTTCACGGCGCTGCTGCGGCCTTCTTCCTTCTCCAGCGGATAGCCCTCGCGGTGGTTCTCGCGCACGAGGTAGTAGATGAGGCCGGCAAAGAAGATCCAGAACATGTACAGCACGAGCTGCGCGACGTCGAAATACGAAGTGAGGGCACCGGTTTCCATGAGGGAGCTCCTTGGGGCGTGGTCAGCCAGGCAGGTCGGCCAGACCGAACGGGGTGGCGGCAGGTCGCACCGGCCGCCGCGTGCTGCGCACCAATGGCCCGATGGCCACCAGCGCAGCGAACAAGAGATAGATCTCGAGGTGGTAGACGAAGCTGTAGCCGGTGACCGGCGTGGCCAGGGCCGGCCCGAGCAGGCCTTGCGTGGCCAGGTTGGACACGAGGTCGCGCACCGCGCCGCCGGCCGCCACCGACGCCCCCAGCGCCGTGGCCTGCACGGCACCCCAGGCACCGAGCGCCAGGCCCACGTGCTCGGGGCGGTCCAGGCTCATCGCGGCGGTGAGCGTGCCCACCGCGAACAGGCCGCTGCCGAAGCCGATGAGGGTGACACCGGCGCGGAACAGCAGCGCTGAGTCCAGCGGCGCGGCGAAGACCACCGCGGCGAACGCCGGCAACCCGAGCAGCAGACCGGCCGCGGCGACACGGAAGGGATCGCCGCCACGACCCAGCAGCCGCGCCGACAGCGCGAAGGCCAGCAGCGCACCAGCGGCCATCAATGCCGTGAGCGCGCTGGTGGCGCCGACGCTCAGCTGGAGAATCTCGCCGCCATAGGGCTCGAGCACGATGTCCTGCATGTTGAAGGCCATGGTGCCCAGCGCCACCGTCCACAGGAAACGCCGCGCCTGCTTCTGCGCGATGAAGCCGCGCCACATGGGGCCAAAGGCCGGCACCGGTTCCGCCTTGCTGCGGCGCCGCGCCGGATTGCGCGCTTCCTGGCGCCACACCGCCACCAGGTTGAGCAACAGGCTCAGCAGGGCCGCACCCTGCACCACCTGCACCAGGCGCTTGTCGGAGAAGTCGGCCAGCAGCGCGCTGCACAGCGTGCCGCCGCCCACCATGCCCAGCAGCAGCATCACGTACATCAGCGCCACCACGCGCGGGCGCGAGTCTTCAGAGGCCAGGTCGGTGGCCAGCGCCAGCCCGGTGGTCTGCGTCGTCTGCAGGCCCGCCCCCACGAGCAGGAAGGCCAGGCCGGCGGCCAGCTGGCCGGCCCAGGCCATGCCGAGCTGGCCGTCGCCGGTGAGCACGAGCAGCGCGAAAGGCATGATCGCCAAGCCGCCGAACTGCAGCAGGGTGCCCATCCAGACATAGGGCACGCGCCGCCAGCCGATCGCCGAGGCGTGGGTGTCGGACCGGAAACCCACGAAGGCACGGAACGGCGCGGCCAGGATCGGCAGCGCCACCATCAGCGCCACCAGCCAGGCGGCCATGTGCAGCTCGACGATCATCACACGGTTGAGCGTGCCCACCATCAGCGCCATCGCCAGGCCCACCGAAACCTGGAACAGGCTCAGCCGCAGCAGGCGCGGCAAGGGCAGGTCCGCGCTGGCCGCATCGGCGAAGGGCAGCAGGCGCGGCAACAGCCGAGCCAACTGCTCGCGCTGTGCAGGTGTCAGGCGGTCGAGCAGTTTCACGCCCGCTTCCATTCCATGGCCTGGCTCTTGTAGAAGCCGGCGGCGATATTCTCGTAACGGCCGGTGTGCCAGTCGGCAAGCGTTGCGTCGGCGGCCATCAGGCGGCGCAGCTCGGCCGGCGCAATGGGCTCGATGGCCGGCGAGCGGTCGCTGCGCGGGAAGAGCTTGCCCATGGTCAGCATCGCCATCGTGGCCGGTGTGCGCGGCGCGGCGGTGAAGACGATGGAGTGGCGCGTGCGCGCGGCCAAGCGCGCAAGCGCCGCCACCACGTCGTGGGCGCGGTAGTGGATGAGCGAATCCATCGCCACCACGTGGTCGAAGCTGCCCAGCGCCGGGTCGAGCATGTCGCCGCTGCACAGCAGCACGCTGCCTGCCCCCAGCGATTCGGGCAGCCGTTCCTGCGCCAGCGCCACCAGCGTGGGCGACAGATCGATGGCCACCACGTCGGCGCCGCGCCGCGCGGCTTCGATGGCCAGCGCGCCGGTGCCGCAGCCGGCGTCCAGGATGCGGCGGCCGTGCAGGTCTTCGGGCAGCCACGACAGCAGCGTGGCGCGCATGCGGTCGCGGCCGGCGCGCACGGTGGCGCGGATGCGGCCCACGGGGGCGTCGCTGGTGAGCCGGGCCCAGGTGTCGGCGGCGGTGCGGTCGAAATAGTGTTCGATCTCGCCGCGGCGGTGCTGGTAGGTGGCGGTGTTCATCGCTGCGATGCCTCTTGTGCGCTCAATCGAAGCCGAGCAGGTCGAAGATGTCGCGGTCCTTCATCGGCACCGCCGACATCGGCTCGCCGCCCAGCCACAGCGCGGCGGCCAGGCGCATGTATTCCTTCTGCACCGCCTCGAGTTCTGGCGAGTACTCCATCTCGAACAGCGTGCTCTTCTTCAGGCGGCTGCGGCGGATGACGTCGAGGTCGGGGAAGTGCGCGGCCAGCTTCAGGCCGATCCTGTCGTTGTACTTGTCGATCTGGTCGGTGGCCGCGCTGCGGTTGGCGATGACGCCGCCCAGCCGCACGTTGTAGTTCTTCGCCTTGGCACCGATGGCCTGCACGATGCGGTTCATCGCGAAGATCGAATCGAAGTCGTTGGCGGTGACGATGAGCGCGCGGTCGGCGTGCTGCAAGGGCGCGGCAAATCCGCCGCAGACGACGTCGCCGAGCACGTCGAAGATCACCACGTCGGTGTCCTCGAGCAGGTGGTGCTCCTTGAGCAGCTTGACCGTCTGGCCGACGACATAACCGCCGCAGCCGGTGCCGGCCGGCGGGCCGCCGGCTTCGACGCACATGACGCCGTTGTAGCCGGGGAAGACGAAATCCTCGACGCGCAATTCCTCGGCGTGGAAGTCCACCGTCTCGAGCACGTCGATGACGGTCGGCAGCATCTTCTTGGTCAGCGTGAAGGTGCTGTCGTGCTTGGGGTCGCAGCCGATCTGCAGCACGCGCTTGCCCATCTTCGAAAAGGCCGCCGAGAGGTTGCTGCTCGTCGTACTCTTGCCGATGCCGCCCTTGCCGTAGATGGCAAAAACCTTCGCGGTGCCGATCTTCAGGTTGGGGTCGAGTTGCACCTGCACGCTGCCCTCGCCGTCGAGGTGCGGGCTGCTCGGGCGGGCAGCGCCGTTCCTCGCCTTCGGAAACGGCAGGGTGATGGTTTCGGTCATGCGGCGGCCTTCTCGTAAACGCCCTCGAGGCGGTCTTCCAGTTCGTCGCCGGCGCGCTGCAGCGCAGCCAGCGTGTCGGCGTCGGGCGTCCAGTACTTGCGCTGCTGCGC
The DNA here is from genome assembly GCA_016709385.1 of Candidatus Rubrivivax defluviihabitans. Lineage (GTDB taxonomy): Bacteria > Pseudomonadota > Gammaproteobacteria > Burkholderiales > Burkholderiaceae_C > Rubrivivax > Rubrivivax defluviihabitans. The sequence continues at coordinate 261,093 of JADJMW010000021.1, read as the reverse complement.
TTCGAGCAGGCGGTTGGCCACCTTCACGCTGGCCGTGGGGTTGAGCCGCGCCAAGCGCTCGCGCATGGCGTCGTCGAGCACGAAGGTCTGCGCCATCTGCTGGTAGACCCAGGGCTGCACCTGCCCCGTGGTGGCCGACCAGCCCATGGTGTTGGTCAGGTGCGTCTCGATCTGGCGCACGCCCTCGTAGCCGTGTTCCAGCATGCCTTCGTACCACTTGGGGTTGAGCATGCGGGTGCGCGTCTCCAGCGCCACCTGTTCCGACAGCGTGCGCACCGTGCCTTCGCCGCGCGTCTGGTCGCCGATATAGACCGGCGCCTCGGCCACCGCGGCGCCGCCCGCGACCTGCTCGCTGCGCTTGGCGCGCGTGACGGCGCGGCTGATGCCGCCCAGGGTGTCGAAATAGGTATCGATGGTGGTGACGCCGAGCTCCACCGAATCCAGGCTCTGGTAGGCCAGGTTCACCCCCGCCAGCACCGAGTGCAGCAGCGCCGGTTGCCGCACCGGCCGGCCGCCGCGGCCGTAGGCAAAGCCCTTGCGGCGCGTGAAGGTCTCGGCCAGTTCGTCGCCGTCGTCCCAGCGGCTGCAGTCCACCAGGTGGCTGACGTTGGCGCCATAGGCCCCTTCGGCATTGCCGAAGACACGCAGCGCCGCCGTTTCCATGTCGCATCCGTGGGCCGCCTGGAACGCCAGCGCATGCTTGCGCACGAAATTCCGTTCTTCCGGCTCGTCGGCCGAAGCGGCCAGGAAGGCGGCCTCGGCGAGCAGCTTCACCTGCAGCGGCAGCAGGTCGCGAAAGATGCCCGACAGTGTGATGACCACGTCCACACGCGGCCGGCGCAGCTCTTCCAGCGGCACCAGTTGCGCGCCGGCCAGCCGGCCGTAGCCGTCGAAGCGCGGCCTGGCCCCCAGCAGCGCCAGCGCCTGCGCGATGGGGCCGCCTTCGCTCTTTAGGTTGTCGGTGCCCCACAGCACCAGAGCCACCGACTCCGGGAAGTCGTTGCCGTCGGCCAGGTGGCGCGCCAGCAGGCGCTCGGCCTGGCGTGCGCCGTCCTGCACGGCGAAGGTGCTGGGAATGCGGAAAGGGTCGAAACCATGCAGGTTGCGGCCGGTGGGCAGCACCTTGGGGTTGTGGAGCAGGTCGCCGCCGGGCGCCGGGCGCAGATAGCCGCCGTCCAGCGCGTGCAGGATGCCGGCCAGCTCATGGTCCTGCGCCAGCAGCTGGGCGGTGGCGTCCAGCGCTTCCAGCACCGGGCGCAGCGTGGCGTCGTGGGCGTGCAGCACGGTGTGCAGGGCAGCGTCGACGCCGGCGCCGGCCACCAGCGCCTCGATCGCCACGCGTGGGACGTCCACCGCGTGCGCGGCGCGGCCCACTTCGAGCAGCAGTTCGGTGCGCTCGGCAGGTGTGGGCACCTGGCCGACGACATGCAGGCCATAGGGGATGAGCGTGGTCTCGAGTTCGATCAGCGCCTTGGTCAGCCGCGCCAGTTCCAGCTCGGCGGGTGCCGGCCAGGCCGGCTCAGGCGCAGCGAGTTCGAGCTCGGCCGCCAACGACTGCAGCAGCGGCAGCATCGCATTGCGCTCGATCGCCGCTTCCGGCGGCAGCGAGCGCCAGCGCTCCAGCGACGACTTGAGGTCGATCAGGCCCTTGTACAGCCCCGCCACCGCCAACGGCGGCGTGAGATAGCTGATCAAGGTGGCGGCGGCCCGGCGTTTGGCGATGGTGCCTTCCGACGGGTTGTTCGACGCATACAGGTACAGGTTGGGCAGGTCGCCGATGAGGCGGTCGGGCCAGCAGCTGGCGGAAAGTCCCGTCTGCTTGCCGGGCATGAATTCCAACGCACCGTGGGTGCCGAAATGCAGCACCGCGTGGGCGCCGAAATCCTCGCGCAGCCAGCGGTAGAAGGCCGAGAAGGCGTGCGTGGGCGCAAAGCCGTGTTCGAACAGCAGCCGCATCGGGTCGCCCTCGTAGCCGAAGGCGGGCTGGATGCCGACGAAGACATTGCCGAAACGTTCGCCGAGCACGAAGATGGAACTGCCGTCGCTCTGCTTGCGCCCCGGCGCCGGGCCCCATTGCGCCTCGATCTCCTTGAGCCAGCGCTCGCGCCGCACATGGTCGTTGGCGGGGATGCGGGCGTGCACATTGGCCGTTGCGCCGTAGCGCTCGGCATTGCCGTGGAGGATGCATTCACGCAGGTCGTCGGTGCTGGCCGGCAGGTCCACCGTATAGCCGGCGGCCTTCATCGCGATCAAGGTGTTGTGCAGCGATTCGAAGACCGACAGGAAGGCCGCGGTGCCGGTATTGCCGGCATTGGGCGGAAAGTTGAACAGCACCGCGGCGACCTTGCGTTCGCTGCGCTCGGTGCGGCGCAGCGCCACCAGCCTGGCCACGCGCGCGGCCAGGGCGTCGGCGCGTTCGCTGCACACCTGCATGTCGTGCTCGTTCTCCGAGCTGTCGAAGGTGCAGGACTTGGCGCAGCCGGTGCAGGCGGCGTGGCCGGCGTCGGCGCGGCCGCCGTAGACCATGGGGCCGGTGCAGCCGTCGAGTTCGGGGATCGCCACCATCATGGTGGCTTCCACCGGCATCAGGCCGCGCACCGAACCGCCCCAGGACTGCAGGGTCTGAAATTCGACCGGCGTCACCGACAGGTAAGGCACGTCCAGCCGCGTCAGGATCTCCTCGGCCGCTTCGGCGTCGTTGTAGGCCGGGCCGCCGACGAGCGAGAAGCCGGTGAGCGAGACCACGGCGTCGACCCGCGGCGTGCCGTGGTCGAAGAAGAAGCGCTCCACCGCCGGGCGTGCATCCAGCCCGGTGGCGAAGGCCGGAATGACACGCAGGCCGCGTGCTTCCAGCGCCGTGATGACGCCGTCGTAGTGGCCGCTGTTGCCGGCCAGCAGGTAGCTGCGCAGCAGCAGCAGGCCCACGGTGCCGTTCTTGCCCGTGGTGGCCACGGCGGGCAGCGCAGCCATGTCTTCCGACAGGCGCTGCTTCATGCGCGGGTGGTAGACGCCGAGCTCCGGATATTCCACCGGCTCGGCCGGCTTCTCGGCACCGCGCAAGGCCTTGCGCGCGCCGCTGGCATAACGGTCCACCAGCAGGTGCACCATCCCCACCACGTTGTCCTGCGAGCCGGCCAGCCAGTACTGCAACACCAGGAAATAGATTCGCACGTCCTGCGCCGTGCCGGGAATGAAGCGCAGCAGCTTGGGCAGGCGGCGCAGCATGGCCATCTGCTTCTCGCCGGCGCCCTGCGGTGCTCCGTTCTTGCCGGCGGCGGGCTTGCCGCGCAAGCGCTTCAGCAGCGCCACGGGTCCGCTGGCGGGCGCGCTCATGTCGAACTTGCCCATGCGCGTGAGCTTGCTCACCTCGCCGGCCGACATGGCACAGACCATGGCGTCGCAATGCTCGCGGCGCGCCTTCAGCGCCGGCAGCACGGGCGTGAAGTGCTCTTCCATGAAGAGCATGGTGCAGATGACGATGTCGCCGCGGCCGATATCGTCCACGCAGCGCTGCAGCGCGTCGGGCTGGTCGCCCCACTCCGCGGCCGCGTGCACAGCCAGCGTGACCCCCGGCAGCAACCGGCCCAGCGTGCGGTTGGCGCGCTCGGCGGCGCTGGCCAGGTGGCTGTCCATCGTGACCAGCACCACGCGCGTGGGCACGGCGGGGACCGTGGATGCCGCGCTATCGACTGAAGTGCGCTTTGGCATCGTAGAGGGTCTCGACGGTGATGGTGGCCACGCCGCGGTCGGCGGCGTAGCGTTCGGTATTGCGGCGGGCCTTGCCGCGCACGAAGAACGGGATCTTGTGCAGTTCCTTCTCGGCTTCGGCGGCCCAGCGCAGCACGAGGGCTTCGCCGGACGGCATGGCGGCCTGGGCCACGGTGACCGGCGGCGCGGCGCGCGGTTCAGCCGGCACGGCCGATCCGGCCGGCGGTGCTGAAGCGGCGGGCTGGCTGGCCACGGGCTGCGCGGCCATGGCCGCCTTGGCCGACCCCAGGTGCGAGGGCGCGGCGCCGTCGTGGAATTCGAAGTCGCCGCGGAACATGGTCAGCAGGTGCTCTTCCAGGCCCATCATCAGTGGATGCACCCAGGTGTCGAAGAGCACGTTCGCGCCCTCGAAACCCATCTGCGGCGAATGCCGCGCCGGGAAGTCCTGCACGTGCATGGGCGCCGAGATCACGGCGCAGGCGATGCCCAGTCGCTTGGCGATGTGGCGCTCCATCTGCGTGCCCAGCACCATTTCGGGCTGCAGTTCGGCGACGCGCGCCTCGACGTCCAGGTAGTCGTCGGTGATCAGCGCCTCGCAGCCGTACAGCTTGGCGGCGTCACGCACGTCGCGCGCGAATTCGCGGCTGTAGGTGCCGATGCCGACGACCTGGAAGCCGAGTTCCTTCGCCGCCACGCGAGCTGCGGCGATGGCATGCGTGGCGTCGCCGAAGACGAAGACACGCTTGCCGGTGAGGTAGGTGGAGTCGACCGACTTCGCATACCAGGTCGAGCGCGAACGCGGGTCGTCGAGCAGCGGTTGCGCATCGACGCCGGCCAGCGCCGCCACCTCGGTGATGAATTCGCGCGTGGCACCGACGCCGATGGGCACCGTCTTCACCACCGGCTGGCCAAAGCTGCGCAGCAGCCACTGCGCCGCCGGCATCGCCACTTCCGGATACAGCACGATGTTGAAATCGGCGTCGCCCAGGCGCTGAAGGTCGGCCGGCGTGGCATTCAGCGGTGCAATCACATTGATGTCGACGCCGATGCGCCCCAGCAGGTCCGTCACCTCGCGCAGGTCGTCGCGGTGTCGGAAGCCCAAAGCGGTGGGGCCGAGCACGTTGCAGCGGGCGCGCTGGCCCGGCACCCTCTCGGGCTTCGCTCCGGGCGGCGGAACCCGTGGCATGCACAGCGCACGCACCAGCTGGTAGAAGGTCTCGGCCGCGCCCCAGTTTTCCTTGCGCTGGTAGGCCGGCAGTTCCAGCGCCACTACCGGCACCGGCAGGTTCAGCGCCGCGGTCAGGCCGCCGGGGTCGTCCTGGATCAGCTCGGCGGTGCACGAAGCACCCACGATCATGGCCTGCGGCTGGAAACGCTCGTAGGCCTCGCGCGCCGCGGTTTTGAACAGTTCGGCCGTATCGCCGCCCAGGTCGCGCGCCTGGAAGGTGGTGTAGGTGACGGGCGGGCGGCGGTCGCGCCGCTCGATCATGGTGAACAGCAGGTCGGCGTAGGTGTCGCCCTGCGGCGCATGCAGCACGTAGTGCAGGCCGCGCATGGCCGTGGCGATGCGCATGGCGCCGATGTGCGGCGGGCCTTCGTAGGTCCAGAGCGTGAGCTGCATGGTCAGGCGGCCAGCAACTGACGGCGGCGCAAGGGCCGCGCGAAGAGTTCGGCCAGGTCGCCGGCCTGCTCGAAGCCGTGGATGGGGCTGAACACGAGTTCGATCGCCCACTTCGTGGTCAGCCCTTCGGCCTCCAGCGGGTTGGCCAGGCCCAGGCCGCAGACCACGATATCGGGCCGGGCCGCGCGGCAGCGGTCGAGCTGCTTCTCGAGATGCTGGCCTTCGCTCAAAGGCGTGCCGGCCGGCAGCAGCGCCAATTCGTCGGCCATGTGCTCGCGGTGCAGGTAGGGTGTGCCGACCTCGCAGAGCTGCATGCCGAGCTCACGCGCCAGAAAACGCGCCAGCGGGATCTCGAGCTGCGAATCGGGGAAGAAGAAGACGCTCTTGCCTTGCAGCGCGATGCGCTGGCGGGCCAGTGCCGCCTGGGCGCGCTGGCGTGGTGCAGCGGTGACTTCGGCCACCTTCGCCGCAGTGATGCCGAAGGCTGCCGCGGCGGCTTCGAACCAGCCTGTCGTACCTTCAACGCCCAGCGGAAACGGCGCCGCGATGCGGCGCGCGCCGCGTGCTTCCAACGCCCGCGCGGTATCGGCCAGGAAGGGCTGCGCCAGGATGAAACGTGTGCCCGGGCCGACAGCCGGCATGTCGCCGCTGCGGCGCGCCGGCAGGAAGGCCACGCGCGGCAGGCCGATCTGCGTGAACAGTCGCGAAAACTGGTCTTCCACGATATCGGCCAGCGCACCGACGACCACCAGCGAAGCCTCGGCACCGGCCGCGGTCGCCGGGAGCCCGGGCACCAGCGCAGCCAGGCAGGCGTCCTCGCCCTGCGTGAACGTGGTCTCGATGCCGCTGCCCGAATAGTTGAGCACCCTCACCTGCGGCGCAAAACGCTGGCTCAGCCGCGCCGCGGCGCGCGACAGGTCGAGCTTGATCACTTCCGACGGGCACGAACCCACCAGGAACAGCATGCGGATGTCGCTGCGGCGCTCGAGCAGCCGCGTGACGACGCGGTCGAGTTCGTCCTGCGCATCGGCCAGCCCGGCGAGGTCGCGCTCGTCGATGATGGCGGTGGCAAAGCGCGGCTCGGCGAAGATCATCACCCCGGCCGCCGACTGGATGAGGTGGGCGCAGGTGCGTGAACCGACCACCAGGAAGAACGCGTCCTGGATCTTGCGGTGCAGCCAGACGATGCCGGTGAGGCCACAGAACACTTCGCGCTGGCCGCGCTCGCGCAGCACCGGGGCGTCGCTGCAGCCACTGGACGCTTCGGCGCGAAGAGCGATCACGGCGCCATTCATGCCGCCACTCCGACCGTGGGAGCGGCGCGCCGCCCGGCTTCATCCAGCCGTGCTGTGCGCAGCTTGAGCACGAATTGAGTGGCGTTGATCACATAGCTCGCATAGGCCGCGAGGGCCAGGCCCATCAGCGCCCGCGCATCCAGCGCGCCGCTGGCCAACGCCACCAGGTAGGCCGTGTGCAGCGCCAGCACCCCCATGCTGAATACGTCCTCCCAGAAGAAGGCCGGCGCGAACAGCCAGCGGCCGAAGACCACCTTCTCCCAGATGCAGCCGGTGACCATGATCGTGTACAGCGTCAGCGTCTTGACCACCACCGAGGCCGTGGCGATCTCGTAGCCCTGCCCCGTGGCCAGCCAGCGCAGCACCAGGGCCAGGCTGACCAGGAAGACGACGAACTGCACCGGTGCCAGCACCCCCTGCACCAGCGTCCACGGCGAAGTGTCGCGGCGCTGGCGCTCGGCCGGCGTGTACAGCGGCGCACGCGCTGCCTTGGGCGGCGCGGCGGCGGCCAACGGCTGCCTGCCCTCCGTCCGTCGCGTGCCCTGGGTTCGATCCATGGCGGCGAGACTAGAGCTTCGGATCCGATGTGTCAATCGAGACTGACGTAATTTCTGGTTGACACTTTCCGAGCCTGATCCGATGATGCGCCTGCCCGGCACACCCGCCGCCTGAACCGCCGCCGACGGCGCCCGAAGGAGACCCGATGCCCCCGAACCGAGCGCCGGCCGCAATGGTGGAAACACTGATCCAGCCGGTTTTGACGACGATCGGGTCGGGGTGTAAAAGCTGTGGCGGTGCGCTCGCGGCGCCGACCGAGACCGATCACGCCCCCCGGGGCGGGCGTCTGCGGCGCGGGTCCACCGGAGCTGCTTCATTCGCTCTCGTCGGGGTCGCCACTGCGGTGCGCAAGGCCCCGGGCCAGCGGGTTGGCTTTGTGATGCCGGCAACCGCGGGAGACATCGATGCGAGGTAATTCACCTCAGGGTTCATTGGCACACGACTGCGTGGACGGCCCGACGGCCTGGGCCGATGCCCCCGTCGACGAGGTCTGGCCGGGCATGGAGCCCGCCATGACTGCCGCCAAGGACCGGCTTTTCCGCCTGGCCCGCGCGATCGAGTCCGACGTCATCCCGCGCCTGGTACAGGCGCACCGCGCCACCGAAACGCTGCTCCCCGTGGCACCCAAGCCCACCGAGGCCGACGTGCGGGCCTTCGTGGCCGACATCGTGGGCGACCGCGAAGACGCCGTGGCTGCCCTGCTGGACCGCCTGCGCCAGCGTGGGCTGCCGGTGGAGATGCTGTACCTGGACCTGCTGGCGCCGGCCGCCCGCCTGTTGGGCGAGATGTGGAGCGACGACGAGTGCGATTTCGCCACCGTCACCGTGGCGCTGGGCCGGCTGCAATGCCTGCTGCGCGAACTGAGCCCGGCCTTCGGCACCGAGGTGGCGCATCCGCCCAACGGCCGCCGCGCGCTGTTTGCCCAGCCACGCGACGAACAGCACAGCTTCGGGCTGTCGATGGTGGCCGAGTTCTTCCGCCGCGACGGCTGGGAGGTGGTGGGCGGCGTCGGCGGCGCGGTGGACGACCCGGGCGCGCGCACGCGCCAGGAATGGGTCGACGTGGTGGGCTTTTCGATCGGCAGCGAACTGCGGCTGGAGTGGCTGCGCACTAGAATCAGCGCCGTGCGCGAATCGTCGCGCAATCGTCAGATCGTCGTCCTGTGCGGCGGACCCATCTTCACGCTGCACCCGCAATGGTTGACTCACGTCGGCGCCGACGCCACGGCCCTGGACGGTCGCGAGGCACCGAACGTGGCCGACCGCCTGTTGGCTGCGGGAGCCCGCCGGCGCTAGCCGCGCCTGCCCAGGCATGGTGCGCTCCGGGTTCGACCCTCTCGTCCTCCCAACGACACCCATCGGCCCCGCACTGATGCCACGCGCCCCCACCGGCCTGCCCGCTCTCGGCGAGCTCGACGCCAAGACCGCGGCCCGGCTCGTCGGCGCGGCCAGCGATATCGCCCTGGTGCTCGACGAACAGGGCACCATCGTCGAGGTGGTGTCGCAGAATGCCGAACTCGGGTCCCGCGGCACCCAGTCCTGGCTGGGCCGGCCCTGGGTGCAGACCGTCACGACCGAGAGCCGGCAGAAGGTCGAAGCCCTGTTGCGCGACGCGCAGTCGGCGGCCGAGGCCACCGCGCGCTGGCGCCAGGTCAATCACCCGGTGCAGGACAGCGACGACCTGCCGCTGCTGTATGCGGCGGTGCGCCTGAGCGACCGCCCGGACCCGCACGCCAAGGGCTGCATCGTCGCCTTCGGCCGCGACCTGCGCGCCATGGTGGCTTTGCAGCGCCGCCTGGTCGACGCGCAGCAGACCATGGAGCGCGACTACTGGCGCTTCCGCGAGGCCGAGACCCGCTACCGCCACCTCTTCGAGACCTCGTCGGAGGCGGTGCTCATCATCGACGGCTTGACGCAGAAGGTGCTCGAAGCCAACCCCGTGGCGCGCACGCTGTGCGCCGGCACGCGCGCCAAGCTGGTGGGTGCCACGCTGTCGGCGCTGTTCGACGCCGGACACGGCGAACGGCTGCAGAACCTGCTGGCCGCGGCGCGCTCGGTGGGCCGCCAGGACCCCATCCGCGCGCGGTTGAGCGGCGGTGACGAGGTCACGGTGTCGGCCTCGGTCTTCCGCCAGGACGAGGCCGCCTTCGTGCTGGTGCGCCTGGCACCGGTGCACCGCGAAGCGGCGGCCGGCAAGCCGGGCCCGCGTGGCCGCGCCGCACCGTCGGCACAGGCGGCACTGGCCGATGGGCCGGTGGACGAGGCCATGCTGCGCGCCTTCCTGCAGAGCTCGCCCGACGGGCTGGTGTTCTGCGACCCCGCCGGCAAGGTGATGGCCGCCAACCGCGCCTTCCTGTCGCTGGCCCAGCTCAGCGCCGAGGAACAGGCGCGCGGCCAGGCGCTGGACCGCTGGGTCGGCCGCACCGGCATCGAACTCGGCGTGCTCATCACCAACCTGCGCCAGCGCGGTACCGTGGGCCTGTTCATCACCAGCATGCGCGGCGAATACGGCGGCACCACCGAAGTGGAGATCTCGGCCGCGGTGCTCAACGCCGGCGGCCACACCATGATGGCCTTCGCGCTGCGCGATATCGAACGCCGGCTCAAGCCCGACACGCCGACCGGCGCGCTGGCCATGCCGCGCTCGGTGAGCGAGCTGACCGAACTCGTGGGCCGCACGCCGCTGAAGGACATCGTCTCCGAGACCACCGACCTCATCGAGCAGCTGTGCATCGAGACGGCGCTGGAGATGACGCACGACAACCGCGCCTCGGCGGCGTTGTTGCTCGGGCTGTCGCGCCAGAGCCTGTATGTCAAGCTGCGGCGCTACGGCCTGGGCAGCCTGGGCAACGACGAGGAAAGCTGATACGCGGCGCGCGGCGCCGGGCCGGAAGGCCAGAATGTCGTCCGACGGTGTAAACATAGATTGACGCTCTAAAGTGTCATGTGCCATAGTCACTCATGGCACTTCCGGCACTTCCGGCATTTCCGGCATTTCGGGCCCTCCCAGCGCCTTCGGCGGTTGCCGAGTTGCTGAAGCCGATCACCTGGTTTCCGCCCATGTGGGCGTTTGCCTGCGGCGTCGTGGCCTCCGGCGTGGCGGTCACCGAGCAGTGGCCGCTGGTGCTGCTGGGCGTGCTGCTGGCCGGGCCGCTGGTGTGCGCCACCAGCCAGGCCGTCAACGACTGGTTCGACCGCGAAGTCGACGCCATCAACGAACCGCAGCGCCCGATCCCTTCGGGCCGCATGCCGGGGCGCTGGGGCTTGTATATCGCCGTGGCCTGGACCGTGATTTCGCTGCTGGTGGCCCTGGCCCTCGGGCCCTGGGGCTTCGGCGCCGCCGCCGTGGGCCTGCTGCTGGCCTGGGCCTACAGCGCGCCGCCGCTGCGCCTGAAGGTCAACGGCTGGTGGGGCAATGCCGCCTGCGGCATCAGCTACGAAGGCCTGGCCTGGGTCACGGGTGCGGCGGTGATGGCCGGCGGCGCCATGCCCGGCGGCCGTTCGCTGGCGCTGGCTGCGCTGTACAGCCTGGGCGCACACGGCATCATGACGCTGAACGATTTCAAGTCGGTGCAGGGCGACCGCCAGATGGGCATCGGCTCGCTGCCGGTGCGCCTGGGCGTGGACGGCGCGGCGCGCACCGCCTGCTGGATGATGGCCGCGCCGCAAGCGGTGGTGATCGTGCTGCTGGCACTCTGGGGAACGCCCTGGCATGCCGCGGCGGTGGCGGCGCTGCTGCTGGCGCAAGCCGTGCTGATGACCTGGTTCACGCGCCAGCCGGTGCAGCGCGCGCTCTTCTACAGCGGCTTCGGCGTGCCGCTGTTCGTGGCCGGCATGATGGTCAGCGCCTTTGCGCTGCGTTCGGCGGCAGCCGCATGAAGACCACCAGCGATTTCGGCTGGTTCTCGATCTTCCGCCTGGGCCTGGTGCAGGCCATGCTGGGCGCGGTGGTGGTGCTCACCACCTCGACGCTGAATCGCGTGATGGTCGTCGAACTGGCGCTGCCGGCGCTGTTGCCCGGGCTGCTGGTGGCGCTGCACTATGCGGTGCAGACCTCGCGGCCGCGCATGGGTTTCGGTTCCGACATCGGCGGCCGGCGCACGCCGTGGGTCGTCGGCGGCATGGTCGTGCTGGCGCTGGGCGGCCTGGGCGGCGCCGTGGCCACGGCCTGGATGGCCAGCGACCGCACGGCCGGCATCGCGCTGGCGGTGCTGTCGTTCACGCTGGTCGGCCTGGGGGTCAGCGCGGGGGGCACCTCGCTGCTGGTGCTGCTGGCCAAGCGCGTGGACGACTCGCGCCGCGCCCCGGCAGCGACGCTGGTGTGGGTGATGATGATCGTCGGCTTTGCCGTCACCGCCGGGCTGGCCGGGCGCTGGCTCGACCCGTATTCGCCCGAGCGGCTGGTGCTGGTCTCGGCCGTGGTGTCGGGCGTGGCGGTGCTGGTCACGCTGGCGGCGCTGGCCGGCATCGAAGGCCGGGGTGCTGCCGGCGCCGCGGCAGCGGCGGCCAGGCCGAAGGCGGAGCCCTTCCGCCAGGCGCTGGCCCAGGTCTGGCACGAACCCGAGGCGCGGCGCTTCACGATCTTCGTCTTCGTCGCCATGCTGGCCTACAGCACGCAGGACCTGATCCTGGAACCGTTCGCCGGCTCGGTATTCGCCTTCACGCCGGGCGAGTCGACGCAGCTCTCGGGCCTGCAGCACGGCGGCACGCTGGCCGGCATGCTGCTGGCGGCGCTGGCCGGCCGGCGCGTTGCGGGCGTGGGTTTCGGCTCGCTGCGGCACTGGACGGTGGGCGGCTGCATCGCCTCGGGCGCGGCGCTGCTCGGGCTGGTGCTGGCCGGCGCGCTGGCGCCGCACTGGCCGCTGCGGTTGAACGTCTTCCTGCTCGGTGCGGCCAACGGCGCCTTCTCGATTGCCGCCATCGGCTCGATGATGGCGCTGGCCGGTGGCCGCGGCGAAGGCCGCGAAGGCACGCGCATGGGCCTGTGGGGTGCAGCACAGGCCATCGGCTTTGCGCTGGGTGGCCTGTTCGGCGCTGCGCTCAGCGATCTGGCGCGCTGGCTGCTCGGCAGCCAGGCGCTGGGTTATGCCTCGGTCTTCCTGCTCGAGGCGGGCCTGTTCATGGCCGCCGCGGCGCTGGCCACCCGCATCGCCATCCAACCCGCCGTGGCACGCCCCGTGCCTGGCGCCCACCCCGGTACGCCGCTGCCGAGCGCGCAGCTTGGAGGTCAACCATGAATGCATCGACGACGGCCCGCGGTTACGACGTGGTGGTGGTGGGCGGTGGCCCGGCCGGCGCCACCGCCGCCGACGACCTGGCGCGCCAGGGCCACAGCGTGCTGCTGCTCGACCGCGCCGGGCGCATCAAGCCCTGCGGCGGCGCCATCCCGCCGCGGCTGATCAAGGACTTCGCCATCCCCGACCACCTGCTGGTGGCTCGCATCCGCACCGCGCGCATGGTGTCGCCGGCCGACCAGCGCGTGGACATCGCCATCGAAGGCGGCTTCGTCGGCATGGTCGACCGCGAGCAGTTCGACGAATGGCTGCGTGAGCGCGCCGCCGGCCACGGCGCCGTGCGCGCCAACGGCGTTTTCGAGCGGCTGGAACACACCGACGACGGCGTCTGCGTGGTGCACTTCCGCGCCCATGCCGACGACGGCCCGCCGCAGGGACTGGCGGCTTCGGTGCGCACGCGCTGCGTGATCGGTGCCGATGGCGCGCGGTCGCAGGTGGCGCGGCAGGCGGTGCCCGGCGCCGAGCGTCTGCCCTGTGTCTTCGCCTACCACGAGATCGTGCGCGTGCCGCAGGACGGCCTGCCCGGCTACGACGCGCAGCGGTGCGATGTCGTCTACCGCGGCGAACTCAGCCCGGACTTCTACGGCTGGGTGTTCCCGCACGGCGACACCGCCAGCATCGGCACCGGCAGCGCCGACAAGGGCTTCTCGCTGCGCCACGCCACCGCGGCGCTGCGCCAGGCCAGCGGGCTGGCCGGGCTGGAGACCGTGCGCCGCGAAGGTGCGCCGATCCCGATGAAGCCGCTGCCGCGCTGGGACAACGGCCGCGACGTGGTGCTGGCCGGCGACGCCGCCGGCGTGGTGGCCCCGGCCTCGGGCGAAGGCATCTACTACGCCATGTTCGGCGGCCGCATGGCGGCCGAGGCGGTGCACGAATTCCTGGCCAGCGGCGACGCCCGGGCCCTGGCTGGTGCGCGCAAGCGCTTCATGAAGGCCCACGGCCGCGTCTTCTGGGTGCTGGGCCTGATGCAGCGCTTCTGGTACAGCAGCGACAAGCGCCGCGAGCGCTTCGTCAGCATCTGCCGCGACCGCGACGTGCAGCAGCTCACCTTCGAGTCCTACATGAACAAGGAGCTGGTGCGCAAGAAGCCGATGGCGCATGTGCGCATCTTCTTCAAGGACGTGGCGCACCTGCTGGGCATGGCGCGCGTGTAGCAGACAGAACCGCGCGGCCGTGCCGGAAAGCCTGGGGTTTCACCGGGCACCGACCTACAATCATCCGGAGTTGATACAGACCGTCCTGCCTCAGCACCCAGAACCGAAGGATCACCGTGAACCGCCGAGCACATGAGCCGGCCGACCTGAGCGCCCTTTCCGGGTGCGCCGCAGAGTTGGCCGAGGTGTTCGTCTCCCTTGCCAGCGACATTGCGCTGGTGATCGATGACAGCGGCGTCATCACGCGTGTGGCGCAGAGCGCCGGCACCCCGATGTCGCCCGCGGCCGAACGCTGGGTCGGCCGACACTGGGCCGATACCGTCACCGGCGAGACCCGGCGCAAGATCGAACTGCTGCTGAACGACGCCGCCAGCTCGGGGCTGGCGCGCCGGCGCGAGGTCAACCACGGCAGCGACGGCGGCGGCGACATCCCCGTCGCCTACACCGCGCTGCGGCTGGGCAAGGGCGGCCCGGTGCTCGCCGTCGGGCGCGACCTGCGCGCCATCGCCGCCATCCAGCAGCGCTTCCACGACACGCAGCAGGAACTGGAGCGCAGCTACTGGAAGGCGCGCCAGGCCGAGAGTCACCACGACCTGCTGGTGCAGGTGGCCACCGACGCCGTGCTGGTGGTGGACGCGCTCACGCTGCTCATCGTCGAAGCCGACGCCACCGCGTCCGAGCTGCTGGCGCATGGCGCGCCGCTGTGCGGCCAGCCGGCGCTGCAGCCGTTCGACGCGGCCTCGCGCGGGCCGGTGCGCGAACTGCTGCTGAGTGCACGCAGCACCGGCCGACCGGCCGAGATCCATGCCCGGCTGGCCGGCGACAGCCACGCCATGGTCATTGCCGCCGCGCCCTTCCGTGCCCGTGACGGCATGCGGCTGCTGGTGCGCGTGCGCCCCGCTGGGCGCGGCCAGCGCCGGCGGCGCCGAGACCCGGCGCGTGCAGACCTGGCGCGCCGAGCGCCTGAGCGAGGCCGTGGTCGTCACCGACTCCGGCGGCAAGGTGCTGGCTGCCAACCCGCCGTTCCTGCGCCTGGTGCAGGCCAGCGACGAAACCACGGTGCGCGGGCGACCCATCGCAGACTGGCTGGGCGAGGCCGCCAACGACGTGCCGGCGCTGCTGGCCGGCGTGCACGAACGCGGCATCGCCAGGCTCAGCGGCGCGGCGGTCCGCTCCGGCGCAGAGGTCACCGAGCTTCAGGTCTCGGCCGCCCTGCTGGCCGACGGCGACCAGGCCTGCTTCGGCTTCACCATGCGGCCCGACGCCAGTGCCCGGCCCGCGCCGGCACCCGGTGTCGGTGCCGAACTCGCGCAGGCGATTACCGAGTTGGCCGCCGGCATCGGTTGCGAGACGCTGGACCAGTTGTTGCTGCAGGCGCAGCGGCTGACGCAGCGCCATCTGGCACAGGCGGCGCTGGCGCGCAGCGACGGCGACGCGGTGGCTGCCGCGGCGCTGCTCGGCACCACTCCCGCGGAGCTGGCATCCATGCAGGCCGCCCCCACGGAACCCGGCACGGCGGCCTGACGCAGGCAACACGGCGTGTCCAGCAGCCCCGCATTCGGCCAGGCCGACCTGACCAACTGCGAGCGCGAGCTCATCCACCTGGCCGGGTCGATCCAGCCGCACGGGCTGCTGCTGGTGGTGCGCGAACCGGGCTGGCGCATCGTGCAGGCCAGCGCCAATGCCGGCGTTCTGCTGCGGCGGCCGCTGGATTCGCTGCTGCTGGCCAGCCTGGCCGAACTCGGTGGCGATCTCGAAACCACGCTGCGCCGCCTGGCCGCCGCGGGCGATCTGCGCGAACCCCAGCCGCTGCGCTGCACGCTGCCCGCAGCGGACGGCAGCGCCCGCTTCGAGGGCGCGGCGCACCGGGTCGGCGCCGACGCCCTGGTGGTGGAACTCGAGCCCCTGGCGGCCGGCACCAACGGTGCCGATTCGGTGCCCCCCGGCAACGCGGTGCTGCTGGAACGGGTGGCGCAGGCCGTGCAGCGCTTCAGCGAGGCGTCGTCGGTCGGCACGCTGGCCGACGGCGTGGTGCGCTGCGTGCGCGACTTCACCGGCTACGACCGCGTGATGGTCTATCAGTTCGACCCCGACGGCCACGGCAAGATCATCGCCGAGGCGCGCGACCCGCGGCTGGACTCGCTGCTGGGCCACCACTACCCGGCCACCGATATCCCGCAGCGGGCGCGCGAGCTCTACCTGCGCAACCGCGTGCGCGTGCTGGTGGACGTGAACTACGAACCGGCGCCGCTGGTGCCGCGGCTGCTGCCGGGCGGTGACGCCCAGGGCGGCGCCGAGCTCGACATGTCGCTGAGCTTCCTGCGCAGCATGTCGCCGCTGCACCTGCAATACCTGCGCAACATGGGCGTCACCGGCACCCTGGTGGTTTCGCTGGTGCGCGAGGGCCGGCTGTGGGGGCTGATCGCCTGTCACCACTATGCGCCGCGGCATGTCAGCTTCGCCGTGCGCACCGCCACCGAGCTGCTGGCCGAGGTCATCGCCACGCGCATCGCGGCGATCGAGAACTATGCGCGCGCGCAGGTGGCCATCCAGGTGCGGCGACTGGAACAGCGGCTGATCGAGGCCACCTCCACCGAAGGCGACTGGCGGCTGGCGCTGGTGCGCAACCCGCGCTTGCTGCAGCAGCCGCTGCAGGCCACCGGCGCGGCGCTGTTCCACGAAGGCGAAGTGCTCACCTGCGGCGAGGTGCCTTCCACGCCCGAGCTGCGGGCGCTGATGCAATGGATCGACGTGCAGGCCGGCGACAGCGCGCCCTTCGCCTGTTCGGCCGTGGGCCGCGACCACCCGGCGCTGGCGTCCGTCACGCCCACGGCCAGCGGCGTGCTGGCGGTGCGGCTGTCGGCGGTGCGGCCCGATTACCTGGTTTGGTTCCGCAAGGAGCAGCTGCAGAGCGTCACCTGGGCCGGCGACCCGACCAAGCCGATGATCGACAACGATCCGCTGAAACTCTCGCCGCGGCGTTCCTTCGCCGCCTGGTCGGAGATCGTGCGCGGCACCGCCGCGCCCTGGACGGCCGCCGACCTGGCGCTGGCCAGCGCCTTCGGCGACGCGCTCATCGACATCATCGTGCAGGTCAATGCGGTGCGGCTGCTGATCGCCGAGCACCAGCTTTCGCAGGTGCGCGCCACCGTGGCCGATTCGAAGGAAGCCGTGGTCGTGGCCAGTGCCGCCGGCGACGCCTTCTACGCCAATGCCGCCTTCCACCGCCTGGCCGAACGCGAGCCCGACGAATGCCGCACGCTGGAGGCGCTGCTGGCGCTGTTTGCCCAACCTGCCTTGGTGCGCCAGATGATGGGCCAGGTGCGCGCCGAACAGCGCGCCTGGCGCGGCGAGATGGCGCTGCTGCGGCCTCGCGGCGAACCGCTGCCGGTGTCCGTGCGCGGCGAGCCGGTGCCGGCACGCGACGGTGCGCTGCTCGGCTTCATCTTCATCTTCAACGACCTCAGCGAACACAAGCGTGCCGAAGCGGCGCGACTGCGGCTGGAGAGCTCGCTGTCGCGCACCGGCCGCGGCCAGGGCACACCCAACGGCAGCGACGTGCTCGGCGCCATCATCGCCAACGCCAGCCTGGCCGCGATGGATATCGCCGATGGCGGCGCCGGTCCCGTGGTGGCACCGCTGCTGCAGGAGGTGGAAGCCGCCGCCACCCGTGCGGCGCTGCTGTATGCACGCATCCGGGGGCTGGGCCAGCCGCAGGGTTGAGCCCTTCGCCGGGGTCAGCCCGATTCAGCCCGCGGCCGCCAGTTGCTCGAAGATCTGGCCGTGGCGAGCGAAGGCGCCCTCGGCCTCGGCCACGATGGCGCCGGCGTCGTGCGCCCGGGCGCCGACCTCGTCGAGTGCCGCGCGAAAGCCCTGCGCCAGCCGACTCACCTGGCTGGTGTCGCCGAAGTCATAGAAACAGGTGCCTGCCGCGCCCTGCAGAGCCAGGGCCCGCCTCACGATCCGCCGCAGTTGCTGGCCGCCGCTGAGGTCGCCCAGGTAGCGTACATAGGCATGCGCCACCAGCAGTTCCGGCTGCGTGGCCTCGATCTCGCGCAGGCGCTCGACATAGGCCACGGTGGCGGGCCGCAGCACCTCTGCAGGCGGGTCGGCCTCGCGCTGCAAGGCCCGCAGATCGCTTTCCAATGCATCGCGACGGAACAGTTCGGGCACCACCACCGGACCCACCGCCGGATGTGCCGCCTGGCGCGACAGGGCCGGCTCCAGCGCGGCGTACAGCGCGTGCAGGTTGCGCAGCAGCGCCAGGTAAGCCAGGCGCTCGATGCGCCCGCGCAGCAGGGTGGCCATGACGCCGCTGCGTTCGACGCGGCGGTGCTGCTCGGCGGTGGCGGCCTTGAGCCGCTGCGGCAGCGACAGGGCCGGGGTTTCGATCATGGTCGGCTGCATTATCGCCATGCGCCCAGCCCGGCGGCCTCGGCGCAGTCGCCCGCCAGCGCGCCCACCCCGGAGCGGCTCAGGCGGTGGCAGCCACCGGCGTGAAGCCTGCTTCGCGAATGGCGTCCCCCAGTGCCGCGGCATCGGCCTGCACGGCTTCGATGGCCACGCGGTGCGTGGCCAGGTCGATCTGCACCCGGGCTTTCGGGTCCAGCGCCTGCACGGCCTGGGTGATGGTGCGGACGCAGTGGCCGCAGGTCATGTCCTGCACTTCGAAGGCAATCATGGTGGGCTCCTTGAGGGACGGTGAACGGTGAACTGGCATGGTGGACCGGAGGCGCGTAGGCTGCACCTTGCCATCATGGTAAGGTCAAGCGACCGCTGCGATGACCTCGTCGCCGACACCGGTGCAGGCTGCCGGCGCTTGACCTTGACACCGTTGGAACGTCGACGATCCACGCCTCCCATTCTGCATGCCCCTGCGCGGAACACCCATGGACACCCAGACAGGCAGAGCGGCTGCCACCGATGGCCAGACCACCGAAGTCCGGCTCCAGGTCGGCGGCATGACCTGCGCGTCGTGCGTGCGGCGCGTCGAGAAGGCGCTGGCCACCGTGCCCGGCGTCGCGGCCGTCAGCGTCAACCTGGCCACCGAGCAGGCCACGGTGCTGGCCGGCCCGGAAGTCACCGCACCGGCGCTGGCGGCGGCGGTGCGCCGGGCCGGCTACGAGGTGCCGCTGGCCACGGCCACGCTGCGCGTCGAGGACATGACCTGCGCCTCGTGCGTCGGCCGCGTCGAGAAGGCGCTGCTCAAGGTGCCGGGCGTCACGGCGGTCTCGGTCAACCTGGCCACCGAGCGGGCCACGGTCGAACGGCTGGCCAGCGTGCCGGTGTCGGCGCTGGTGGCGGCGGTCGGCAAGGCGGGTTATGCGGCGCACGACGCCTCGGTGCCCGTCAAAGCGCGGGCGGCGGCCCGGCTGCCCGACTGGTGGCCGGTGGCGCTGGCCGCGGTGCTGACCGTGCCGCTGGTGGCGCCCATGCTGCTGCAGTGGCTGGGCATAGCCTGGATGCTCGGCGGCTGGGCCCAGCTGGCCCTGGCCACCCCCGTACAGTTCGGCCTGGGCTGGCGCTTCTACCGCGCCGGCTGGAAGGCGGTGCGCGCCGGCGCCGGCAACATGGATCTGCTGGTGGCCTTGGGCACCTCGGCCGCCTACGGCTTGTCGGTCTACCTGCTCTGGCAACACGCCGGTCACGGCATGCCGCACCTGTATTTCGAAGCCTCGGCAGCGGTGATCACGTTGGTGCTGCTGGGCAAATGGCTGGAGGGGCGCGCCAAGCGGCAGACGGCCGACGCGATCCGGGCGCTGAATGCATTGCGCCCGGCCACGGCGCGCGTGCAGCGCGACGGTGTCGAGCTGGAAGTGCCGGTGGAACAGGTGCAACGGGGTGACCTGGTGAACGTGCGGCCGGGCGAGCGCGTGGCCGTGGACGGCGAGGTGGTCGCCGGCCGCAGCCATGTCGACGAGTCGCTGATCACCGGCGAGAGCATGCCGGTGGCCAAGACGGTGGGCTCGCGCGTCACCGGCGGCGCCATCAACGCCGACGGCGTGCTCACGGTGAGGACGCTTGCCGTGGGCGCCGAGACGACGCTGGCGCGCATCATCCGCATGGTCGAATCGGCGCAGGCAGCCAAGGCGCCAATCCAGCGCATCGTGGACCGGGTGAGCGCGGTCTTCGTGCCGGTGGTGCTGGTCATCGCGCTGCTCACGCTGGGTGGCTGGCTGCTGGCGGGCAGCGGCTGGGAGCCGGCCATCATCAACGCAGTCTCGGTGCTGGTCATCGCCTGCCCCTGCGCTTTAGGCCTGGCCACGCCGACGGCGATCATGGTGGGCACCGGCGTGGCGGCGCGGCACGGCATCCTGATCAAGGACGCCGAGGCGCTGGAAGTGGCGCACGCGGTCACGACCGTGGTCTTCGACAAGACCGGTACGCTCACCGAAGGCCGGCCCGCACTGGTGGCCGTGCGGGCCGCCGAAGGCCAGACCCAGGACGACGTGCTGCGCCTGGCTGCGACGCTGCAGCAGAGCAGCGACCACCCGTTGGCGCATGCGGTGATGGCGCGCTGGCGTGAAGCGCAGGGCCCCGCGGCCTTGCCCAGGACCCATGAAGCCCGGGCGCTGCCCGGGCGGGGCGTCGAAGCCACGATCGACGGCCACCAGGTGGCTCTGGGCAGCAGCCGCCTGCTGCGCGAATGGGGCGCGGATGCCGGCCCCCTCGCGGCCGAGGCCGAACGGCTGGAGCGCCAGGGCCGCAGCGTTTCGTGGCTGCTGCGCCGCAGCGGCGCCGCGGCCGCACCGCTGGGCCTGCTGGCCTTCGGCGACGCCGTCAAGCCCGCGGCGCGCGAGGCGGTGGCGCGCCTGCGCGCCCAGGGCCTGCGGACGATGATGCTCACCGGCGACAACGCCGGCAGCGCCGCCGCGGTGGCCGCCGAACTCGGCATCGGCGAGTTCCGCGCCGAAGTGCTGCCCGGCGACAAGGCCGCCGTGGTGCAGGAATCGCGCACCCGGGGCGCGGTGGTGGCGATGGTCGGCGACGGCATCAACGATGCGCCGGCGCTGGCCGCCGCCGACGTGGGTATTGCGCTGTCCACCGGCACCGACGTGGCGATGGAAACCGCCGGCATCACGCTGATGCGCGGTGACCCGCGGCTGGTGGCCGACGCGCTGGACGTCTCGCGCCGCACCGTCGCCACCATCCACCGTGGCCTGTTCTGGGCCTTTGCCTACAACGTGGTCGGGATCCCGCTGGCCGCCGCCGGCCTGCTGGACCCGGTGATCGCCGGCGCGGCCATGGCCTTCAGCAGCGTCAGCGTGGTCGGCAACGCGCTGCTGTTGCGCCGCTGGCGTGCCACCGCCACGACCGACGTGACCGCGGCACCCGTCGACGCGCCGCGCCCGGCGGCGGCCTGAGGAGACCGGGGGTGAACGTCATGAATATCGGCCAGGCTGCCCAGGCCTCGGGCGTCTCGGCCAAGATGATCCGCCACTACGAAGCCGTGGGCCTGCTGCCCGCGGCCGCACGGACCGACGCCGGCTACCGGCAATACGGCGAAGGCGACGTGCACACCTTGCGCTTCATCCGCCACGCGCGCGACCTGGGTTTTTCCATCGTCGAGATCGGCGAACTCGTGAGCCTGTGGCACGACCGCAAGCGGCCCAGCCGCCAGGTCAAGGCGCTGGCGATGGCGCATGTCGCGGACCTGGAACGGAAGGCGCAGGAATTGCTGGCGATGAAGACCACGCTGGAGCATCTGGTGCACTGCTGCCACGGCGACGACCGGCCGGACTGCCCGATCCTGGAGTCACTGGCGGCCGGCAAACCCCTGCCACCGGATGGCTGCGCCGAAGGCGCGATGCCGCCGCGAGGCCGGAACCGGGCTTCACGTTGACGCGCGGCTTGCCTGCACTTCGCGCGACGAGACTGGCGGTCCAGTGCCCGCCGCGGAAGTCAACTGTCTGGCTGCGCAGCCCGCGCCGCGGCCGTCATGGGCTTCAGCGCCACCGGCATCCAGCCCTGCTCGATCGCGTCGAGCACGACTTCGGCCTGTCCCGGCAGCGAGATCCGGCGCACCTGGGCACCGGCACGCTCCAGGGCCTGCGCCAGCGGCACCGCGACGTCGGCGGGGTCATGCCCGAGCGGGTCGATCAGCAGGATGCGGCGCGGGGTGTTCATAGGCAGTAGACCACTTCGCTGTCGAGAATGTGGCGCGCGAGCTCGTCCCAAGACGCCTCGTCGCCCGCCGGCAGCACGGCGACCGGAATGTCGCCGAACTCGAGGGCCTCGAGGTGGTCGCGCGCGCCTTCGTCTTCCGGCATCCCGCCCCACACGACGACTTGCAGCGACGCATCGGACAAGGTCAGCCCGACGGCGACCCGCAACGCCTCGACGCGGTTGCCCATGGCCACGACCAGGAAGCGTCTCGGTTCGGCCATTCGTTTCGTCCGGGGTTTCGTTGACAGGCTACAACACCAGCATCGCCGTCGCCGCGCTGGCCAGGCGGGCGCCCTGGAACTGGCCGCCGATGACGACCGCGCCGTCCAGCACCGACAGGTCCAGGCCCTCGGGCACGTGCAGCTCGATGCTGTGCTTGCACGAGGCCACGCTGCCCGGCCGGCTGCGCGCATGGGCCCCGAAGGCCGGGTCCTGCAGCAGCAGCACGCCGGTGTCGGTCAGGAAACAGCGCGCGTCCCAACCGCGTGCGACGGCCGCCGACAGCAACTCGGTCGCGTGCGCGGCATACGCGCGGTCGGTGACGACGAGGCCGAAGATCATCGCCGTCAGGTCTTGCGGATCGTCCAGCTGAACGAGCCGCCACCGTCGACGCGCTCGATGATGTCGTTGCCGTCGGAGTCGCACATCGCCTGGATCGACTCGCCCGACGACGGGTTGTCGAAGACCAGTGTCAGTTCGTCGCCGCTGCCCAGCTTCTGCAGCGCCTTCTTCGTATACATCTGCGGCTGCGGGCAGGCGTAGCCGCGTACGTCCAGCGTCCACTTGCCGTCGGCGGTCTGGTTGAAGGTCACGGCCATGATCTCGTCTCCTCGTCAGTCGTGCATGAAACTCAATGCCCGGCGGCTACAGCGTCAGCTCGCCACCCTGCCGGGCCGCCTGCCAGTCCACCCACCAGGCAAACAGCTTCACCCCCACCCAGGCACCGGCGGCCATGCCCAGCAGGAACAGCCAGCCGCTCGGATCGCCATTCGTCACGGTGGAGAAGAAGGCCCCGATGTTGCAGCCCTTGGCGACGCGTGCGCCGATGCCCATCAGCGTACCGCCGATCAACGCGAAGACGGCGCCTTCGAGGTTGGGCAGCTTCCATTTGAACTCCTGCCGCAGCAGCGCCATCATCGCCGCACCGACGATGATGCCGATCGACATGAAGCCCGGCGCGTTCAACAGCGGATTCGGAATGCCGTTGAACAGGCCGAAGTAGACGTTGTCGCGCATCGACGCGCCCAGCGACTCGAGCACCCAGGCGCCCCACTGGGCCTCCTGTGTCGTGATGTACCAGTAGCCGGGGTCGAACACCGTGCCGTTGAGCGAGAGCCCGGAGCGCTGGTCCATCGCCGCCAGCAACTCGCCGAAATTCTCGATGCCGTAATGGGCGCGCAGCATCCCGGTCGCCCACACGTGGGCACCGGCGAGCAGCCCGAGCCCGATGCCCGCCCAGGCGGTATTGCGCGACGCCGTGCACATCGCCCAGACGCCGGCCAGGTGCTGGCGCAGCGTCGGCGCGGTGATCTTCGCGCGGCGCATGTAACCCGGTCGGAAGTACACCGCATACAGCAGCAGCAGCAACAGCAGCACCGGCACGAGGGCCACGAACAGCGTATTGACGGCTACGGCGGCGACGGGAGATTCCTCCAGTCCGAGGCGCTCGGCCAGCGTGGCAGCGTCCAGCGTCCACAGATAGCCGGCCATGAACTGGTCGAACCAGCCCTGCGTGACCGTGACCTCGGCCGGTACGTCTTCGGCAGCGGCAGCGGCGGCCGTCCACGCTGCCGGCACGAGCCGATCGAACCAGCCACCGGTGGTCACGACGACGGCCTGCGACACCGAGATCGCGACGATCACCAGCATCGAGCCGACATTGCCCTCGCCCGCCTTGTACAACGAACCCGATGCGCAACCGCCGGTGAAGACCATGCCGAAGCCGAAGATCGCCGCGCCGACCAGGATGTGCCAGCCCACCGGGTCGGGGTCGACGGTGCCGAAGCCCGCGAGCGTGACGACGGCGGACACCAGCGCATACAGCGCCACGGCGATCATCATGCCGACCGCCATGCGCGGCACGCGCACCGCGAACAGGTCGCGTACCGCAGAGGCCATGCAGAAGCGGCCGTACTGCAGCAGCGCGCCGTAGCCGATGCCGAACCAGGCATACAGCAGCAGGTAACTCAGGCGCATGTCGATCGACAGTACGACGATCGACGCCAAGACGCCGGCGGCGACCAGCGCCAGCGCCTTCGGCAGCCCGGCAGACCGCGCGGCGGCGGCCGGGGACCGTGCGGCCCCCGTGCTCATCGCCGGTGTCCCCCCGGCCGAACCGGCCGGGCTGCCGTGCCGCGCAGCTTCGTCATGTCGCCCGGACCCATCCTCACTGCAGCTTGACGCGCGACTCGACCGGCCCGCCCTTGAGCATCGTCCACTCGACCATCGAGCCGTCGTACATCTTGGACTGCTTGTTGCCGACGATCTCGCTCGCGACGAACCAGCCGATCGACGCCCAGTGCCCGGTGTTGCAGAACTGGATGTGCTCGCCGGTGGGGGCGACGTTCGCCACCGCGTAGAGCTGCTCGGCCTGCGCCTTCGGGCGGAACATGCCACCGCCATTCACCGCCATCCAGTTGTGCGGGACGCTCTTCGCGCCTGCGATCGTGCCGCTCTGCGTGGACTTCGGATGGCGGTTGATGCCGGCGTACTGGTCTTCGGGGCGCGCGTCGATCAGCAACTGGCCGGCGGCCTGCGCCTTCTTGACGTCTTCCATGGTGATCAGCATGTCCTGGCGCAGGTTCGCCTTGAACACCTTCGCCGCCGGCGTCACGGCGCCGGTCTGCAGCGGCCGCTTGTCGTCGTTCGTGTAGGCGTTCATGCCGCCATTCAGGATCGAGACCTTGTCGTGTCCGAGCACCTTGAAGGTCCAGTAGATGCGCGTGCCCGCACCCATGTCGGTCACGTTGTAGCCGGGCGGCACGAGCACGACATGGGTGTCGTTGTCGATGCCGAGTCGGCCGATCAGCGCAACCAGCGGCTCGATGTTCTCCGGGAACATGTCCGGCACCTTGTCGCGCGCGCGATCCTGGCGCCAGCCATCCTTGCCGTAGTTGCTGTTCACGGCACCGGGAATGTGGCCCTTCTGGAAGTCGGCCGGCGGCTGCAGGTCGACGAATACGATGCCCGGCTTGCCGGCGTTCGCGACCGCCCAGGCGGCATCGACGAGCGGCTGGGCCAGCGCCGACAGCGAGGTGAACACAAGAGCCAGCACGCCACTGACGAGCGCGACGAGCCGCGACGAAAAACGAGGGATCATGAAACCTCCGTGTTGGTTGCCAATGCCATTCCCACCCTGCCGGATCGCGGCGAAAGCCGTACACCACCGGGCAGTGCCGTCCCCACTTGCCGTCCGACGTCGGTGCATTCGACCGGTCGCATCGCAGCGGGCCGACCCACTGCCCCTGCGACGGTCGATGCGTCGGCGAAGAGGCCGGTTCAAGCCCGGACATTCTGACGCAAGGTCGCGCGGGCGATGACGATCTGCGTCAAGGTTCTCGGACATCGGCACCAGCACTCCTCGTCGAGAGGACATGAAGTGGACGAGGTCAGATCTTTGCTCTGGGACTCTGGCCTGAATTTCCGCGTCCTCCCCTGAGGAGCGGCGCCGGCAAATCCCTGTCACGACGCAGGAACTTGACGCTTTCGGGCCTGTTCTTGTGCAGTCGCTGGCTCGAGCGCATCGACTATGCATTGCCGAGCGGCACGGTGCCGGTGCCGGACCCGTGAGCCCCGTACACGTGGCGCTGCCAGTCGGCGCCCCGCGCGCGCGGTCACTCAGTGCATGTAGGCCATCGCCTCGGCGCCGGGGTGCGGCAGGCCGGCGATGCGCCACAGCGTCGCGCAGCTGCCGAACAGCGCGTGGCCCTGCCGCGGATCCAGCCCCGCGGCGCGGCACACCAGCCGCATCACCGGCAGCGCGCCGATCGCGAAGAAGCGCGAGCGCACCAGCTCGACGACCCTCCAGTGCCGCTCGCCGAGCGGGCCGACGCCGGCCTGCTGCGCGATCCGCTCGGCCAGCGCGCGTGTCCAGTCGGCCGGTTCGAGCAGGAAGCCTTCGTCGTCGAATGCGACACCGGTCGGTGCGGGCGGGCTCGCTCGGGGCGTGTCGGCGGCGGGGGTGCTGATCATGGTGCGGGCTCCGGTCGGGCATGCGTCATCGGGCCACTCTACGAGCCCTCGCCGCGCGATGGAAATACGCATTCGTCATTTGCTCATGACCGCACGATCGAACGGGGCCTTCCACGACCTGCTGCGCGCGCCGACCGCGGCCGGCCGGCCGGCTCATGCCCACCGGTTCGACGGCGCGTTCGAGCGTGCCGTGATCGGCGATGTCGATGGCGATGGCGATGGCGGCCAACAGCTGCAGGTGAGTCAGGTCCACGCGGCCCAAAACTCGCGCGCGGAGCACGGTAGGCGCGCGGCGACAAGTTGGACTGCCAAGCATTTCATTGGCTTATAACAAGCAGCAAAGGCAATTTGAATCATGGATAGATCCCTTCGATACCGGTGGCTCATGTCGTGCTTTGTCCATGGTTGGCCTGCGAGATTCGCGCGATCCGCTGGCATGGTTCTCGCCTGCACCGCTGGGGTCGGGGCCCTGGCCGGAACTCTGCAGGGCACGGCCACCTACCGCGAGCGCCTGATGCTGCCGCCCGACGCGGCGTTCGAGGCGCAGTTGCGGGACATCTCGCGCGTCGATGCGCCGGCCGCGGTGATCGGCCGCGCCAGGCTCGACCCAGCCGGCCAGCCGCCCTTTCGCTTCAGCATCGATTTCGACGACGCCGCGATCGGGCCCCGCGGGCGCTACGCGGTGCGCGCCACCGTCACCCACCAGCGGCGGCTGCTGTTCACCACCGACCGCATCCACCGGGTTCTGGACGGCGGCAGCGCGCCGCTCGAGTTGCTGCTGGTCTCGGCTCACCGCAAGCCGCCGGCGGCTGCGGCGACGGACAGCCTGGGCAGGCTGCCGGCTTCGTTCGAGGGTGAACTGCCGGGTGCAGGCAACCCTGTGCTATGGCACCTGGACCTCTATCCCGATGGGCGTTTCCAGCTGCGCCTCACGCACCTGGGCCGGCCGGAGCCGAACCGTTTCGACGACATCGGTCGCTGGTCGCGCGAGGCCGACAGCGGGCGCATCGTGCTGCGCGGCGGGCGCGAAGCGCCGGTATTCCTGATGCCGGTGGACGGCGGCGCGGCGCTGCGCAAGCTCGACCTGCGGGGTCAGCCGATCGAGTCCGCGCAGAGCGACCGCCTGCAGCGCCTGGCGCCATTCGCGCCGATCGAACCGCGGCTGTTCCTCACCGGCCTGTTCAACGTCATGGCAGACGCCGCGAATATCGTGCTCTGTGCCGACAGGCGCTCGGTGCCGGTGGCGATGGAGGCCGACTACCGTGCGCTCGAAACGGCATACCTGAAGGCGAGCCCCGGGCCCGGCCAGAGGCTGCTGGTGAGCCTGGACGGGCTGCTGGCGCCGCGCGCCTCGATGGAGCCAGGCCAGGCCCCCCGCACCCAGCTGGTGGTCGAGCGATTCGTGAGCGTCGAGCCAGGACAGCGCTGCCCGGCGGCGCCATCGAACAATTCAAGACCTGAGTTTTCCAACCTTCACAAATGAGGAAATCGTGATGCACCTGTTCGCAAAGTCGGCCACCCTTCTTGCCGCGGCAGCACTGGTCGGCGCCTGCTCCAGCCTGACCCCGTTCACCAAGCTCGACGGCAGCGACCCCGCGGCCTTGTCGAAGATGAACGGCAGCTGGACCGTCGTCAACACCGGCGGCACGAAGGTGGAAGGCATGAACCCGCCCGCGACCATCGTCTTCGACACCGGCAGCCGGTCGGTTTCGGGCTTCGACGGTTGCAACGACTTCAAGGGCAGCTATTCGTTCGACCGCGGGCTGATGAAGGCGAACGTGGCCGGCACGCGCCGTGCCTGCACGAACGACATGGCGCGCACGATCAGTGCGCGCATCAGCGATCTCTTCTCGCAAGGCGCAGAAGTGGTCGACACGAGCTTCATGGGCGCGAGCGTGCTGATGCTCAAGAACGCGAACGGCGACGTCCGCATGGGATCGACGAGCGAATTGCAGAAGAAGTAGTCGCACGACCCGCCGCCGCGGCACGCCGGGGCCGGCGCGCCCTTGTCCCGCGGCGCAGTCGACGAGGCAGACAAACCATGACCGAAGCGGTCGCCAACGAGAACTCCTGCCTGTCGGGGCGATTGGCCACGCGCCGTGCGGCCGGCTGGCTGGCGGCGCTGGGCCGCTGGCGCGGCACCGACGACGCCCCGCGGCCGTTTCACGGTTACTACTTCCGACCGTTCACTGCGCAGGGGCCCCATGCGCCAGGGGCGCCTACGACTGCATCGTCAAGGGTCACCAGATCGGCGGCTTCGCCCTGCTGGCGTGGCCCGCGCAGTGGGGCGTATCGGGCATCATGACCTTCATCGTCAACCACGATGGCGTAGTCCATTCGCGCAACTTCGGCGCGCAGACGGGGTCGGCCAACCTCGACTGCAAGCCACGCATCGGGCCACCCGCATGGACAGCCCTGAAGGAGTCACTGGCTGGTGCAGCGGCGCACGTGGCACCCGGCGGCCAGCTGCGTGATGACCTTCAGTGGCGACATCGACAGGTGCATCGTGCCGTCGCGCGAGGTCATCGGCCTGCATGATGGCCGTATCAGGATCACGCGCACCGGCAAGAGGAGCGGTTGCGCTGCTTGCCTCACACCTTCAGCCACTGAGATCCCCAGACCATGGCAGAACAGCCAGGAAGCCTCATATCCAGAGACCGCCTGAAACGCGTGCTCGGCCGACCCGAACAGGGCGGGTCGCTTTCACCGCCCATCAAGACGGCGATCTTCTTCGCCGGCCTCTTCCTGCTGGGTGCACTGGTGGCCTGGCTGGACCCGCGCCCCAGCCTGCGCCATGTCGAGGTCACGATGCTGTCCGGCAGCCCGAGCGGCCGGTATCACGCCGTCGTCGATGGCTTCGCCGGCGAGATATCGCGCCGCAAGGGGAAGCTGGTCAACGTCGCCACGGCCGGGTCCGCCGAAAACATCCAGCGCCTGGTCGCCGCACGCCAGGCCTGTGACGTGCATCTGGCGCTGGTGCAGGATGGCATGTCGTATCCCGAAGGCCACGGGCTCGAGTTGATCGGGCGCCTGCCGCAACCGGAGTCGCTGATCATCCTGGGCCGCAACCTCGATCGCTTCAAGGTTCCGGCCGACCTGAAGGGCGCACGCCTGGGCATCGGCCCGGTGGGCAGCGGTACCGAAGAGCTGATGCGCAAGGTGCTGGGCGCAGCGGCCGGGCTGGACGCCGCCGTCGCGACACCTTCGATCGACGAGCAGCTCGACATGCTCGAGCGTGGCGAGCTCGACCTCGGCGCGATGGTGATCTCGGAACAAGCCAAGCTGCTGTCCGATGCGGTCGTCCGCCGCAACCTGGACATCCTCGCGATGCCCTACGTGGATTCGCTGCCGCACCACCTGCCGTTTGCGCGTGTCGGCGTGATCGAGGCCGGGCAGCTCGACTACGTGCGCCTGCTGCCGCGCGTGGACAAGCAGGTGCT
Organism: Candidatus Rubrivivax defluviihabitans; assembly: GCA_016709385.1. GTDB lineage: Bacteria > Pseudomonadota > Gammaproteobacteria > Burkholderiales > Burkholderiaceae_C > Rubrivivax > Rubrivivax defluviihabitans. Next base: position 231,667 of record JADJMW010000021.1, on the reverse strand, counting down.
GCAGATCGACACGCTGATCGTCGGCAACGGCTGCGCGTCCAATGGGGCCCTGCAGGGGCTCATGGCCGCGGCGGCCAACCTGTCGCCGACCTTCGTGCTGCACAACAGGAGCGCGCCCAATCAGACCGGGCTGCCGATGAACAGCGTCGCGCAGAACTTCTTCAAGGACGAGGGGCCCGATGTGCTCGGGACCTACGCGCCGTGGGCGGTGGACATCCTGCCGCTGCCCACGTGGATCCAGATCGGCGTCGCCTTGTCGCTGCTGTTCAGTGGCATGGGGATGGCCCATCGATTCCGCCTGTGGCGCGTCGACGCCAACCGGGTCGAGCTCGAGAGCGAAATTCCCGAACTCTTCGGCGCCGGCGTCACGGTCGGCGCGATCGCCGAGATGCCGGCTGACCCGGGGCACGCCACACCGCAAGCCAGGGCCAGGCTCGATGCGTTGATGGCGAACTTGACCGCGCTCGCGGAGCGTTGCCGCAAGCAATCCCTGTCGGTGCTCGTGCCGATGGGCGAGGAGATGTCGTACCGCTACCAGGAAACGCTGATCTACGACCTGATCACCGCGCTGCGCTCGTACCGCGACAGGTTGCCGACAGGCACGTAGGGCGCATTGGCTGGAAGCTGGAACGATCCGCGCCAAGGATCCGGATGGGCCACTCACCGCCTGCAAAGTCACCGAGGCGGGTTCGACGTGCACGCCGACGAGGTGTAAGCGTCTAGCCGCGGCATCTTGAGATGAAGCACAAGCCGGCCGAGCATCGCGCCCATGGCAAGCATGGTGGACGCGGCGCGCACGGCGGTGATGGCGGTTGTCGCGCACTGCTTGGGCATTCTAGGCATCCTGCTCGGACCATCCAAGCACCCTCCTCCACGCTCCGCGCCGCCAGCCCTTGAAAGTTGTCAGAATTAGACTCATACTTCTGACAGCCAAGGAATCACCGTGTCCAACCTCGCCCAGCAAGTCCTCGCGCACGCCGCCTCGATGCCGGAAGGCGCCAGCCTGTCCGCCAAGGCCCTGCTGCACCTGGGCAGCCGGGCTGCGGTGGATCAGGCGCTGTCGCGCCTGGCGCGCAGCGGCGAGCTGCTCCGTGCCGGGCGGGGCGTCTACGTCCTGCCGGTCAAAGGCAAGTTCGGCGCGCGGGCACCGGAAGTCGCCAAGGTGGTCCAGGAATGGGCCAGCCAGCGCGGCGAAACCGTCGTCGGCAACGGCGCCGCTGCAGCGAATGCGCTGGGTCTGACGACCCAGGTACCGGTGCGCCAGGTCTTTCTGACCTCGGGTCGCAGCCGCAAGCTCAAGCTCGGCGCTCAGACCGTCGAGTTGAAGCATGCCCCACCGTGGCAACTGCTCTACCCAGGGCAGGCCGCAGGCGAAGTCATCCGCTCGCTGGCATGGGTAGGGCCATCCGGCTCCGAAGCGGCGCTCGGTCAGCTCAGGCAAAGACTGCCGGCGTCGGAACTGCTGGCCGTCGCCAACGCACGCGCGCGCCTGCCCACCTGGCTTGCGAGCCAGGTCAGCAGCCTGGTGACCCGTGCCTGAATACTTCACCCTGCCGCGCGAGGATCAGCACGAGGCGCTGCTTGTAGCCGCAGAGCGTTCGGGCCGCCCCCTGCACTTGCTCGAGAAGGACGTGTGGGTCGTCTGGGCCCTGCAACACCTGTTCACCGGACCGCACGCGCAGCACCTGGTCTTCAAGGGCGGTACATCGCTCTCCAAGGCCTACGGCGTGATCAAGCGCTTCTCGGAAGATGTGGATCTCACCTACGACATCCGTGCCATCGCTCCGGACCTGATCGAGAAAGCCGACTCCCTCTGGCCCACGTCTAGCAGCCAGGAGAAGAAGTGGAGCAAGGCCATCCGGCAGCGCCTTGCCGACCTCGTCAGCGGCAAGCTGGCGCCTGATCTCGCCAAGGCACTCGCCAAGCAGGAGCTGCCGGCAATGGTCCGTGCGGACGACGAACAGATCTTCATCGACTACGAGGCATTCGCCGAAGGCACGGGCTATGTCCGGCCCTCGGTCCTGTTGGAGTTCGGCGCGCGATCGACGGGCGAGCCCAACGAGCCGCGACCGGTCGCGTGCGACGCCGCGCCGCACTTGCCAGACGTGAGTTTTCCGTCAGCCACACCCCAGGTCATGCGCCCGGAACGCACGTTCTGGGAGAAGGCCACAGCCATCCATGTCTTCTGCGCCCAAGGCAGCTTTCGAGGCGGTGACCGCTACGCGCGCCACTGGCACGACGTGACGCGGCTCGACGCTGCCGGCTTCGCCGACAGCGCGGCAAAGGACCGCGCGTTGGCACACGCCGTCGCAGAGCACAAGAGCATCTTCTTCGCCGAATCGATGCCAGACGGTACGCCCATCGACTACCGCGCAGCTGTCACCGGCGCTCTGGATCTGGCACCCGGCGGCGACGCGCGGAAGACGCTGGCCGAGGACTACCAGCGCATGATTGACGACGGCCTGCTCTTGGACGACGCCGAACCCTTCGACGTCCTGCTGCAGCGTTGCCAGGCGCTTGCGTTCAAAGTGAACGCAGCGGCGCCGGGGGCCGCATGACGCTTTGCCCGCGCATCCAAGAGCGCGTGCGGACGACCGCTTGTAGGATGACGACAACAGATTGCCGCCCAGCTCCATTGACTGGGCTCGCAGCGGAAAAATGTGGGGGTATGCGTGGGGGTACCGTCCAGACAGAAAGAAACAAAGTTCAATAAAAACATATACCTAGGATTACTTTGAAACTCGCCACCTGGAACGTCAACTCGCTCGCCGTGCGCCTGCCGCAACTGCTGGAATGGCTGAACGCCCACCCGGTGGACGCCATCGTGCTGCAGGAGACCAAGCTCACCGACGACCGCTTTCCGCACGCCGAGCTGCAGGCCGAGGGCTGGCAGGCGCGGTACTTCGGGCAGAAGACCTACAACGGCGTGGCCCTGCTCTCGCGCGATCCGGCCACCGACGTGGTGCACAACATCCCCGGCTTCGACGACGACCAGGCGCGCGTCATCGCCGGCACCGTGGCCGGCCCGCTCGGGCCGATGCGCGTCATCGGCGCCTATTTCCCGAACGGCCAGGCGCCGGGCAGCGACAAGTTCGCCTACAAGATGCGCTGGCAGGATGCACTGCACGACTGGGTGCGCAGCGAACTGTCGCAGCACCCGCAACTGGTGCTGATGGGCGACTTCAATGTCGCGCCCGAAGACCGCGATGTCTACGACCCCGTGGCCTGGGCCGGGCAGATCCACTGCACGCCCGAGGAACGCGCGCAGTTCCAGCGCCTGCTGGCGCTCGGCCTGGTCGATGCCTTCCGGCGCTTCGAGCAGCCGCCCAAGAGCTGGAGCTGGTGGGACTACCGCAACCTGGCCTTCCGCAAGAACCAGGGCCTGCGCATCGACCACATCCTCGTCAGCCCGTCGCTGGCATCCCGCGTGCGCGCCTGCCACATCGACAAGGCGCCGCGCAAGAACGAACGGCCCAGCGACCACGCGCCGGTGGTGGTGGAACTCGCCGACTGACGCCGCCGGCTCTTCGTGTACGGCAACGCTGGAGTTGCGCTCAGTCTTCCAGCCCCAGTTCCTGGATCTTGCGCGTGATGGTGTTGCGGCCGATGCCCAGCCGCTGCGCGGCTTCGATGCGGCGGCCGCGCGTGAGCTCCAGCGCGGCGTGGATGAGGCCGCTTTCGAATTGCCGCGTCAGCGTGTCCCAGACCTCGGTCTCGCCGGATTCGAGCCGGCGTCGTGCGTCGCGCGCCAGATCGGCCAGCCAGTCCGGCGGCGCTGCCGGCGCTGCCGGCGCGGCCTCGGTGCCCAGAGGCGGGGGCGGCGTTGCGGTGGTGGCCGCGGCATCGGCCGCGCCCGGCGGTTCGGCCGGCGCCGCCTGGGGCGCTGCCGGTGCGCCCAGCAATTCGGGCGGCAGGTCCTTGGGTTCGACCACCTGCGCCGGCGCCATCACCGTGAGCCAGTGGCACAGGTTTTCCAGCTGGCGCACGTTGCCGGGGAAGTCGAAGGTGGCCAGCCGCGCCAGCGCGCTGTCGGTGATGCGCTTGGCCTCCACGCCCAGTTCCTTGGCACTCTTGCCGAGGAAGAAGCGCGTCAGCATCGGGATGTCCTCGCGCCGTTCGCGCAGCGGCGGCAGGCGCAGCCGGATGACGTTGAGGCGGTGGTACAGGTCCTCGCGGAAATGGCCCTGGCGCACGCGCTCTTCCAGGTTCTGGTGCGTGGCGGCGATGACACGCACATTGGCCTTCAGCGGCTGGTGGCCGCCCACACGGTAGAACTGACCGTCGCTCAGCACACGCAGCAGCCTTGTCTGCAGGTCGAACGGCATGTCGCCGATCTCGTCCAGGAACAGCGTGCCCCCGTCGGCCTGTTCGAAACGGCCGCGGCGCGTGGTCTGTGCGCCGGTGAAGGCACCCCGCTCGTGGCCGAAGAGTTCGCTTTCGAGCAGGTCCTTCGGAATGGCCGCGGTATTGATGGCCACGAAAGGCCCCTGTGCCCGTGGGCTGTGCTTGTGCAGCGCCCGCGCCACCAGCTCCTTGCCGGTGCCGCTCTCGCCGGTGATCATCACCGTGACGTTGCTCTGGCTCAGGCGGCCGATGGCACGGAACACGTCCTGCATCGCCGGGGCCTGGCCCAGCATCTCGGGCATCTGCGCCTGCGCCGCGTCGGCCACGTCCTCGCGCAGGCTTTCCTCCACCGCACGGCGGATCAGTTCCACCGCCTTGACCACGTCGAAGGGCTTGGGCAGGTATTCGAAGGCACCGCCCTGGAAGGCCGAGACGGCGCTGTCCAGGTCGGAATACGCCGTCATGATGATCACCGGCAGCCCCGGGTGGCGCTGCTTCACGGCGCCGAGCAGGTCGATGCCGCTGCCGCCAGGCATGCGGATATCGCTCACCAGCACCTGCGGCGCATCGTCTTCCAGCGCCTCGAGCACCTCGCGCGGGCTGGCGAAGCAGCGCACGCTGAAGCCCTCGCGCTGCAGCGCCTTTTCCAGCACGAATCGAATGGATTGGTCGTCGTCGACGACCCAGATGGGTTTCATGCTGGCTCGTGGTCCATCAAGGCAGTGGGATGAGGATCTTGAACACGGTCCGGCCCGGTACGCTTTCGCAGTCGATCGTGCCGTGGTGCTGCTGCACGAAGGTCTGCGCCAACGTCAGCCCGAGGCCGGAGCCGCCCTCGCGCCCCGACACCAGCGGGTGGAAGATGCGATCGCGTACCGCTTCGGACACGCCCGGCCCGTTGTCCTCGATATGCAATTCCAGTGCCAGACGGAAGCGCTGGCGGCCGAAGGTGGCCTGCCGCACCACGCGCGTGCGCAGCAGGATGCGCGCGTCGCCCGCCGCGATGCGCTCGCCCAGCGCCTGGGTGGCGTTGTGCACGATATTGAGCACGGCCTGGATGAGCTGTTCGCGGTCACCGCGAAATTCGGGAATCGAGATGTCGTAGTCGCGCGCCACCGCGAGACCGCGCGGGAACTCGGCCAGGATCAGCGAGCGCACGCGCTCGCAGACTTCGTGGATATTGACGTCGGCCACCACCTGGGGCCGTCGGTGCGGCGCCAGCAGGCGGTCGACCAGCGCCTGCAGGCGGTCGGCCTCGTGGATGATGACGCGGGTGTATTCGGTCAGCTCCTTCGAATTCACCTCCATCGCCAGCAGTTGCGCCGCGCCGCGGATGCCGCCCAGCGGGTTCTTGATCTCGTGCGCCAGGTTGCGCACCAGTTCCTTGTTGGCCTGGGCCAGGCCGTGCGTGCGCTCCTCGCGGTCCAGCCGCACCTGCTGCTCGATCTCGATCATCTCCACCAGCATGCAGCCCGGCCAGTCGGTCTGGCACACGATCACGTGCACCGGCAGTTCACCGCCACCGGCGCCCTGGCGCTTCATCTGCGCGTCGAAGCGGCTGGTGGTCACGTGGTTGCCGGCCACGGCCTGCAGCGTTTCGCGCAACTGGGCCGGGTCGGCCAGCCAGTCCAGCACGTTGCCGCGCTGCAGCGCACGGCGCGACAGGCCGGCGGTGTTCTCCAGCGTGGCATTGGCCAGCAGGCAGCCACCGTCGGCGCGCACCAGCGCCACCATGGTGGCCAGCTGGTCGAAAGCCTCGAAGGGGATGGGCGGCGCGGCCTCGCTCACTGCGGCGGCAGCTTGGCCAGTTCGCGCTGCAGGGCGGCGACGTCGGCTTCCTTGCGCGCCAGCGCGGCACGCATCTCGGCCACGCGGTCCAGATAGCGCTGGTAGTTGCGCTCGTCGCCCTGGCGTTCGGGTTCGCCGTTGTTGAATTCGCGCCGCATCTCGGCCAGGCGCGCTTCCTCGCGCCTGAGCTCGTCGCTCAGGATGCGGCGAGCGTCGCCGTCGCGCGCCCGCTGCGCGGCGGGGTCGACCCTGGCCTCGGCCGGGCGCGGCGCGGAAGCGGCAGGCGTTGCGCTGGCCGGTCGGGGGGTCGGCGGGCGACCCTGGAAGACAGTGATCGGCGTGCCCTCGATGGCCTTGCAACCCTGGTCGGCAGCCTGCTTGGCGGTGAGCTCCCGGTCGCTGGTGTACACGTTACCCGGGCACTTGTAGACGATCGTGGCCGACTGCGCTAGCGCCCCCTGCGCCAGCGCGGCCAGCACCAGTGCCGGCAGCCGTGGAAACCGGATTCGAGTCATGCACAAACCTTCGGGACAAGACAGGGTCGGGCCCCATTCTCGCGCAGCACGAATGCCTCCGATCCAACGAAAAGGGGCGGCTCGAGGCCGCCCTTCATTCCGCCATGGCGCCGTCGCCGTTTACAGCGAGTAGTACATGTCGAATTCGAGCGGGTGGGTGGTCATGCGGAAACGCTGCACTTCCTGCATCTTGAGTTCGATATAGGCGTCGATATAGCCGTCGGTGAAGACACCGCCTTTGGTCAGGAAGGCGCGGCCCTTGTCCAGGTATTCCAGCGCCTGTTCCAGGCTCGCGCAGACGGTGGGGATCTTCGCGTCTTCTTCCGGCGGCAGGTGGTACAGGTCCTTGGTGGCGGCCTCGCCGGGGTGGATCTTGTTCTCCACGCCGTCCAGCCCGGCCATCAGCAGCGCCGCGAAGCCCAGGTAGGGGTTCATCAGGGGGTCGGGGAAACGCGCCTCGATGCGCCGGCCCTTGGGGTTGGCCACGTAGGGGATGCGGATCGACGCCGAGCGGTTGCGCGCCGAGTAGGCCAGCTTCACCGGCGCCTCGAAGCCGGGCACCAGCCGCTTGTAGCTGTTGGTGCCGGGGTTGGTGATGGCATTCAGCGCGCGCGCGTGCTTGATGATGCCGCCGATGTAATGCAGCGCGAAATCGCTCAGGCCGCCGTAGCCGTCGCCCGCGAACAGGTTCTTGCCGTCCTTCCACACGCTCTGGTGCACGTGCATGCCGCTGCCGTTGTCGCCGACCACGGGCTTGGGCATGAAGGTCGCCGTCTTGCCGTAGGCATGGGCCACGTTGTGGATGATGTACTTCTGCAGTTGCAGCCAGTCGGCACGCTGCACCAGGGTGCTGAACCTGGTGCCGATCTCGTTCTGGCCGGCGCCGGCCACTTCATGGTGGTGCACTTCCACCGGGATGCCGCACTGTTCCAGCAGCAGGCACATCTCGGACCGCATGTCCTGGAAGCTGTCGACCGGCGGCACCGGGAAATAGCCGCCCTTCACCGTGGGCCGGTGGCCCATGTTGCCGCCCTCGAGGTCCTTGTTGGTGGTCCAGGACGCCTCTTCCGAGGTGATCTTGACCTGGCAGCCGTCCATGCCGATGTGCCAGTGCACCTGGTCGAAGATGAAGAACTCGGGTTCCGGCCCGAAGAAGGCGGCGTCGCCGATACCACTGCTCTTGAGGTAGGCCTCGGCGCGCTTGGCCAGGCTGCGCGGGTCGCGCTCGTAGGGCTTGCCGTCGCCGGGCTCGAGCACGTCGCAACTGAGGATCAGCGTCGGCTCCTCGAAGAACGGGTCGAGGTTGGCGGTATTCGGGTCGGGCATGAGCAGCATGTCGCTGGCCTCGATGCCCTTCCAGCCGGCGATCGACGAACCGTCGAAGGCATGGCCGGAGATGAACTTGTCTTCGTCGAAATGCGAAACAGGCACGGATACGTGCTGTTCCTTGCCGCGGGTGTCGGTGAAGCGGAAGTCGACGAACTTGACTTCGTTCTCCTTCACCATCTTCATCACGTCGGCAACGGTTTTTGCCATGGGAATCTCTCCTAGCGGGGCTCGTGGGTTGGAATTGGGATGCGGCTCGAGCCGGGGCGGTACCCGGCGGGAAACACCTCAATTTAGCAGAAAGCATGCCGGCTTCCGAAGGACACCGGCGCCCCGCAGCCCAGGCGCCGCGCATGCATCCGGTGCGCGGCAATGCACCAGACGCGTGCAATCTGGAGGCGATCAACGCACCATTTCGGCGCCCAGTCTGACGCCCACCTGATCCAGTCCGGTGCGAAGCGCGGCAAAGGCCTCGGCCGGATCGGTCGCCGCCTTGACGCCCAGTTCGATATGGCGGCCCCACTGCGGATGGTCGACGCTGGGCAGGCTGAACACCTTCACGCCCGGGAAGCGGGTCTCGATGTCCTCCATCAGAGGTGTCAGGCTGGCCTCCATGGCGCCGAAGACGATGACCGAGCGCTCCACCGTGCGCGCACCGCCGTGCAGGTGGGCATAACGCCGGTCCAGCACCCATTCGATCATCGGCCAGGCCATCACCGGGAAGCCGGGAACGAAGTGCACGTGACCGACGCTGAAGCCCGGGATCTTGTTGTACGGGTTGGGGATCAGCGTGGCGCCGGCCGGAAACACGCCCATGTTCAGCCGGTGCAGGTTGTCGGCGCGATCGGGTTCGAACGGCAGGCCCTGCTCGGCCGCCACGTCACGCATGCGCTCCAGGATCAGCGTCCTGGCCTCGGGGTGCAGCTGCAGCGCCACGCCCAGCGCCGCCGCGGCACTCTGGCGTGTGTGGTCGTCGGGGGTGGCGCCGATGCCACCGGTGCAGAACACCAGATCGTCGCCGGAGAAGGCGTCGCGCAGCGCCTGCGTGATGCGCGGCCGCTCGTCGCCCACGTAGCGCGCCCACGACAGCGCCAGCCCCCGTGCCGCCAGCAGTTCGATGACCTTGGCCAGGTGCTTGTCCTGGCGCTTGCCGGACAGGATTTCGTCGCCGACGATGATGAGACCGGTTTGCATGCGTCCTCGCCGTCAGCGCAGGTTGCCGGTGTGACCCAGCGAATAGCGGCCCGGCTGCGGCCACACCGTCAGGCCGTGCGGCTCGGCGCCGACCTTGATCTGCGCCACTTCGCCGCTGCCGGTGTCGAAGCGGTAGATCACGTCGTCGTAGCGCGCCGCCAGCCACAGCCACTTGCCGTCGGCGCTGACATTGCCCATGTCGGGGCTGCCGCCGCCGGGCACGGCCCAGCGCGCCACCACCTTCTCGGTAACGAAGTCGATCACCGCCACGCCGCCGTTGCCCTTGCGCGCGCCGTGCACCTTGTGCGAGCCGCGGTTGGCCACATACAGGCGCTTGCCGTCGCGGCTGGGATACAGGCCGTGAGCACCCAGCCCGGTGGCGATGAAGCCGACCTGGGTGAAGCTGGCGCCGTCGACGATGTGCACGCCGTCGGCATGCATGTCGGCGACATAGAAGCGCCGGCCGTCGGGCGAGATGCGGATGTCCTGCGGCATGCCCTTGGTGACGGTGCAGATCTCGGTCGCGCCCGGCTCCCACACCTGGCCCGGCTGCGCGCGCGGCGCACCCGGCACCTCCTTGAATCGTGTCGCCGGCATCTTCAGCGGCAGGTAGCCCAGCACCTGGCGGCCCACGAGGTCGATCTTCACCAGCGTGCCCGTGAACTCGCAGGTGAAGATGGCAAAGCGGCCGTCGATCGAGAAATCGGCATGGTTGATGCCGGGGCAGCCGGGGGTCTGGATCGAATACTGCAACGCCATCGTCTGCGGGTCGCGGAAGTCCAACCGCTTGCGCGCCTCGGCCACCACGATGGCCGACTGGCCGTCGGGCGTGTAGTACATGTTGTAGGGGTCGTCCACCGCCACCGGCTGTCCGGGCTTGCCGGTCAACGGGTCGATCGGCGTCAGGCTGCCGTCGGTGCGGCCTTCGGCATTGTTGGTGACCCACAGCGTGCGCAGGTCCCACGACGGCACGATGTGCTGCGGCCCGCGGCCGACCTTGTAGCGGTCGACGACTTTCATCGCCACCGGGTCGACGACATAGACATCGTTCGAACGCAGGTTGGGCACGTAGATGCGCTCGCGCGCGCCGGCCACCGCGGGCGCGAACTTGCCCGCGGCGGTCTCGCTGTAGACGTTGCGCGGGTCGGGCACCGGTGGCATGCCGGGGACCGTGGGCACGGGTTGCGCCCACGACAGCGCGGCAAAGGACAGCGCCGCGGCGAGCAGGAAGGCGGCCGGCGGCCGGGAGGTGTTCTTGGATTGCATCGAGTTCTACTTGCGGTTGAGGAGCCGGTCGCGGATCGCGGCCACCGAGGCGTCGACGATGAGCTCGACGCCGAGGCGGCCGAGTTCGGCGCTGGCGCGGCGCGGGTCGCCGTTGACGCCGTCGGCGGCGTCGCGCGGCCGCGTCGCAGCCACGTCGGTGCGCACGAGCGTGGGGTCCAGCGCCAGCATCAGCGAGGTGTCGGCCGCGCCGGCATGGCTGCCGATCTCGGCCGGCGTGAGGCCTCGCGCCGCCAGCGCGCGCTGGTAGGGCTGCTGCGCCGCACTGTAGTAGTCGCCCAGCGCATGGACGCGGCAGCGGGGCGCGGCGGCCGTCGCACGCGCCGACCGCGCAACGACGCGCTCCAGGCTGGCGGCATAGCCGCCGTGGTCGCCGAGCAGGAAGACATTCTGGAAGCCGGCGCGGCACAGGCTGCGCGCGGCTGCTTCGAGCGTGGCCTCGAAAGCCGGCTCCGGCACCGAGATCGTGCCCGGCCAGCGCATGTGCTGGCGCGGCGGGTCGATCGAACCTTCGGGCACATAGGCCAGCACCGGCGCCACGAGGGCGTTGCCCAGGCGCTCGGCGATGCGCACGGCCAGCAGCCGCACGCGCACGTTGTGCTTGCCCAGGGCCATGTGCGGCCCGCTCTGCTCGGTGCCGCCGACCGGCAGCAGCGCGGTCGTGGCGCCGGCGTCGATGCGCGCACGCAGCTCGGTCCAGGTCAGCTCGTCGAGCTGGACGCCGGCCTGGGTCACCGCGGTGGCTGCGGTGGCTGCGGCAGCCAGGCAGGCCGCGAACAGCCAGGGGGCGAAACGGCGCATCTATTCGCGGTCGCCGCCGAGCAGGCCGCCGAGCAGCCCGCCGCCGGCCACCAGGCCGCCGAGCGAGGCTTCCTCGCGCCGGCCGCCGCCGGTCTGCGGCGCGGCGGCGAAGACACGCGAAGCCAGGCGCGAGAACGGCAGGCTTTGCAGCCACACCGTGCCGGGGCCGGTGACCTTGGCGAAGAACAGACCCTCGCCGCCGAACAGCGCGGTCTTGATCTTGCCGACGTACTGCACCTCGAAGCTGACGCCACCAGTGAAGGCCACCACGCAGCCGGTGTCGATGAACAGCGTCTGACCGGGCTGCAGGTCGCGCTGCAGCAGGGTGCCGCCGGCATGCACGAAGGCCAGGCCGTCGCCTTCGAGCTTCTGCATGATGAAGCCCTCGCCGCCGAAGAAGCCTGCCGACAGCCGCTGCTGGAAGTGGATGCCCAGCGAGACGCCGCGCGCGGCGCACAGGAAGGCGTCCTTCTGGCAGATGAGAAGGCCGCCGAACTGGCGCAGGTCCATCGCCAGGATCTTGCCCGGGTACGGCGCGGCAAAGGCCACGCGCTGCTTCTGCCGGGCATGGTTGGTGTACACGGTGGTGAACAGCGACTCGCCGGTGACCAGCCGCTTGCCGGCGCCGAGCAGCTTGCCGAAGAGTCCCCCCTGCTGTGCCCTGCCGTCGCCGAAGACGGTGTCCATGGCGATGCCGGCGTCCATGAACATCATGCTGCCGGCCTCGCCCACCGCGGCCTCGCCCGGGTCGAGCTCGACCTCGACGAACTGCATCTCCGCGCCCTTGATCTCGTAATCCACCACGTCCATGCCCATCATCGACCCCCCGGTTGCCGTTGCGACCGGCAGCGATCGTACCCAAGACGTGACCACCGGCGTGGCACCGGTTGGGGCCCGGTGGACTGGCGGCCTCGCGGCCCCTGACCGTTCCGGAGTCGGCCCCGCAGGCGTGCTAGAAACCCACGCGCAGCGTGAGCCGAAAGTTGCGCGGCTCCGCCGCGTGGACATGGCGGTCCTCGACGCCGGCCGCTTCTCCCGGCACCCTGGACTCGTAGAAATACTGGATATCGTTGACTTCGCGATCGAAGAGGTTGAATACGTCCAGCGTCAGTTCGGCATGGCGGCCGAACTTCCAGCCCAGGCGCAGATTGGTCGTCAGCGACGACAGGGAGCGCACGCTGTTGTCCTCGATCAGCGCGCCGCTGCCGAGATAGCGCCACTGCAGGCTCGCCGACCAGGGGCCCAGGTCGCGCGCGGTGACCGCCACCGACGCCACCTCGTCAAGCGCATTCGGGATGCGGTCGCCGTTGTCGAAGCGCGCGTGCGACCACGCGAAGTCGGCGTCCACCAGCAGCCAGGGCACGGGTGTCCAGCGGTTGTTCCACTCGACGCCATGGCGCTGGCTGCCGCTGCTGGCCTCGGTGGCGCCGGCGTCGCCGATATAGACGAGTTCGGAATCGAAGTCGAGCTGCCACAGCGCAATCGAGCTCTGCAGCCCCGGCAGCGCCTCGGTGCGCAGTCCGAGCTCCATGCCCTGCGAGGCCACCAGCGGCGGCACCTTGTCGACGGCATCACCGGTCTTGGGGTCGACCGCGGCCGTGGTGCCGCGGGCGTCGTTGCTGTGGAAACCGCGCCCGGCGTTGAAGAAGAGCTCGGTCTTGGCAAAGGGCCCGGCGATCAGGCTGAGCTTGGGCGACCACTGCGTATCGCTGGCGCTGCCGCCATTGGCTGCCAGCGTGAGGGCGTCGACCTCGGCGCGCAGGCGGTCGGCACGCAGACCCGCCACGCCGCGCAGCCACGGTGTCAGCTGCGCCGTGAGCTCGCCGTAGACGCCGAGCAGCGTCTCCTGCACCTCGTCTTCGCGCGTAGTGGCCAGGCGCTGCCGGGCCTGGGTGTCGAACAGCCCGACCTCGATGCGGTCGTGCCGAAGTTGAAGCCCGAATTCGCTGCGTGCGGCCAGTCCGGCCAGCGTGTGCTCGAAGGCATGGCTGGCGTCGAACCCGTACACGCTGCGCCTGTCGCGCTGGTTGAACTGGTCGCCGGTGTCGGGCCGCTCCAGCGCATAGGTGAAATTCGAATACAGGTCGAGCCGGTAGCGCATGGCGTAGGCCGAAACGAGCGTGGTGCCGGCTTCATCGCGCCGGTGCCATTCGCTCGAAAGGCTGTAGCGCGAGGTCGTGCCGCCGGCGCTGGGGTCGAGCGAATCGAAGCGGCCGAAGGGCTGGCCCTGGAAGGTGCCGGCGTCGATCAGGCGCTGCGGGATCTGGTCGGTGGAGGTCCAGCTCGCGTCGTAGCCCATCAGGCTGGCGCTGAAGCCCTGCGCCGCGGTGCCGCCGCTCAGCGTGACGACGGCATTGCTGCGCTGCAGGTCCTCGGGCACCGTCCACGGGCCGTCGTTGCGCATCAGTTCGACGGCACCGAGCAGGCTGATGCCGGGCGCCACCTCGCCCGAGCCGGCAGCGACGCCGCGCCGGTAGCCGTTCTCGCCCAGCGTGACGCTGGCGAAGGGCGCGTCCAGCCGCGTGCGGTAGACGATATCGGCCGCGCCCGCCGAAGAGAAGTTGCCGCTGGCGGCGAAATACGGCCCCTTGCGGTATTCGATGCGCTGCACCAGTTCGGGCAGCAGGAAATTCAGGTCGGTATAGCCCTGGCCATGCGCATGCGTCGGCATATTCACCGGCATGCCGGCAACGCGCGTGGCGAAGTCGGTGCCGTGGTCGAGGTTGAAGCCGCGCAGGAAATACTGGTTCGCCTTGCCGTCGCCCGCGTGCTGCGTGACGATCATGCCGGGCACGAACTCCAGCACCTCGCCCGGGCGCTGCGCCGGTCGGCTTCGCAGCAGGCCGGCACCGATGACACCCTGCGAAGCGGCGTCGCTGCTGCCGACGGCATTCATGTAGTGGCCGGTGATCTCGACCTGCTCGGTGACGGCCGCCACCGCGGTGTGCTGACCGGCGGCCAGTCCGCTGGCCGCGCACAGCGCCAGTCCAGCCGCGCCCACCTTCTTACGAAACTTCAAAGACTTCATACTCATGAACGCCAAAGCGTGCCCAGGTTGTGGATCAGCGTGGGAGATGCGCCGCGGCCCGGATCAGGGGCACGCCGGCGAATCGGTCAGGCGGTCGCCCGGGAAGGGCCGCGACGGCGCGCAAGGTGGCGCGCCAGCAGATAACTGCCGGCGATCACGGCCACGACCACGGCACCGAAGGCGAGTTCCTTGCCGTCGGTCCATTCGTCGAGCCACGGCGAGACCATCTTCGCTGCGCCCAGCGCGGCCACCAGCAGGCTCACGCTCGATACTGCCAGGCTCATCACACGCGACGCGATGACGGCCAGCTGGTCGGTGCGGGCGATCAGGCGCGAGATCCACAGGCCGTTGATGCCGTCGGTGACCAGCATGCCGAGCACGAACAAGCCGCCCAGGAAGAGCGCATGCCAGACGCCGCCGAACTGCGTGGCCGTCATGGCAAACAGCGCCGACTGGCTGACGGTGTCGAAGGACAGCGCAAACAGCGCGCCCACCAGCGCCACCGCGCCGGGGCGCCGGGCCTGGCCCAGGCGGCCGAGGAAACGGCCCTTGAGCCCGACGGGGGTCACCACCTGTCCGGGTTCGGCGGCCAGCACGGCACGCAGATTGACGACGCCCAAGGCGGTGAGGAAGGCGATCGAGATCCAGGCGCCCAGGGCGTCCAGCCAGACGGGTGCATCCCAGCGTTCACTGGCCAGGCCGATGGCCAGCGCAATGGCGATCACCACCGCGCCGTGCCCCAGCGAGAACAGCGCGCCGCAGTAGCGCGCGAACGGCCGGCCGTGGCGGGCATTGAAGCGCGTCAAGCCGTCGATGGTGGCCAGGTGGTCGGCATCGAAGCCGTGCTTCAGGCCGAGCAGGAAGACGATGGCGCACAGGGCGCTCCAGTCGGCAGGCAGGTCGTGCATGGCAGCTTCCTTGCTGGGCGGTCACCGCTGGCAACGGCATCGTTGTCGATGTGCCACCGCAGATGTCGGTATGAAGATCTACAGAGTCTTCACACATCCGAGCCCACCACCTTGACGTGGATCAATGCCAGGCGCCACGCTGCGCGACGCGCGCGGTCAATGCCGCGGCTTGAGGTGCCGGTGCACCGTGCCGTCGGCGTGCCGGTGCTCGTGCGCAGCGTCGGCGACGACCAGGTTCAGCGCACCGTGGCGCACGCCGCGCTCGGCGATCACGCGGTCGGCGAAGCGGCGCACCGCCTGCGCCGGGCCGCGCAGGATCAGGGTCTCGATGCAGTGCTCGTGGTCCAGGTGGGCATGCATGGCCGAGACCGTGAGGTCGTGGTGCTCGTGCTGCAGCGCCATCAGGCGCTCGGCCAGCTCGCGTTCGTGATGGTTGTACACATACGACAGCGTGGCCACGCAGGCGGTCTTCGGATTCGCCGCCTCGCGCTGGCGGTCGAGCTGGCCGCGCAGCAAGTCGCGCACGGCCTCGCTGCGGTTGCCGTAGCCACGCTCGGCGATCAGGCGGTCGAACTCCGCCGCCAGCGCATCGTCGAGCGAGATCGTGAAGCGTTGCATCGTGAGCCTCCTGCAGCCGCATTCTGCGGCACGCGCTCCTAGGGTCTGGCGTCTAGCGGCGCCTCCTAGAATCTTTTCAACCTACGGAGAGCCCGCATGTCCCCAGCAGAGATCCTGGCCCAGTACGGCCCGCGCGAGTCGATGGAATACGACGTGGTGGTCGTCGGCGCCGGTCCGGCCGGGCTGGCCACCGCGATCCGCCTCAAGCAGATCGACGCCAGTCTTTCCGTGGTGGTGCTGGAAAAGGGCTCCGAACCCGGCGCCCACATCATCAGCGGCGCGGTGATGGACCCGCGCGCGATCAATGAACTGCTGCCCGACTGGCAGGCCCAGGGCGCGCCGTTGAACCAGCCGGTGACCGCCGACGAAGTGCTTCTGCTCGACGCCAAGGGCGCGCGCCGCCTGCCTCAGGCCTTGATCCCCGAGGCGCTGCACAACCACGGCAACTACGTCATCAGCCTGGGCGCGCTGGCGCGCTGGCTGGCCACGCAGGCCGAGGCCATGGGGGTGGAGATCTTCCCGGGCTTCGCCGCCGCCGAGGTGCTGTATGGCGAGAACGGCGCCGTGCGCGGCGTGGCTACCGGCAACCTCGGCATCGGCAAGGACGGCGAGCCGCACGAAGGCTTCCAGCTCGGCATGGAACTGCTGGGCAAGTACACCGTCTTCGCCGAGGGCGCGCGTGGCCACCTGGGCAAGCAGGTGATCGCGAAGTTCGACCTCTCTGCCGGACGCGACCCGCAGACCTACGCCCTGGGCATCAAGGAGCTTTGGGAAATCGACCCGGTCAAGGCGCGGCCGGGCCTGGTGGTGCACACCGCCGGCTGGCCGATGGACGAACACAGCTACGGCGGCGGCTTCCTCTACCACCTGGAAAACAACCTGGCCACGCTGGGCCTGGTGACCGGGCTGGATTACCAGAACCCCTGGCTCAGCCCGTTCGAGGAGATGCAGCGCTGGAAGACGCACGCCGCCATCCGCGCCCACCTGGAAGGCGGCAAGCGCGTGGGCTATGGCGCGCGTGCCATCGCCGCCGGCGGCCTGAATGCGCTGCCCAAGCTCGTCTTCCCCGGCGGCGCGCTGGTGGGCTGCGATGCCGGCACGCTGAATGCGGCGCGCATCAAGGGCAGCCACGCGGCGATCAAGAGCGGTGCGCTGGCCGCGGAAGCGATTGCCGCGGCGCTGCAGGCAGGCCGCGCGGGCGACGAGGTCACGGCCTACCCCGAGGCCTTCGCGAAGAGCTGGCTGCACGACGAACTGAAGGCGGCGCGCAACTTCAAGGCCTGGTTCAAGAAGGGCAATACGATCGGAACGGTGATGACCGGCGTCGAGCAATGGCTGCTGCCCAAGCTGGGCATCAAGAGCCCGCCGTGGACGCTGCGCAACCGCACGCCCGATCACGCCCGGTTGCACGCCGCTTCTCAAGTGGAGCCGATCCGCTACCCCAAACCCGACGGCGTGCTGACCTTCGACCGCCTGTCGTCGGTGTTCATGAGCAACACCAACCACGAGGAAAACCAGCCGGCGCACCTGACACTGAAGGACGCGTCGGTGCCGGTGGCCGTGAACCTGGACCGGTTCGGCGGCCCCGAGAGCCGCTACTGCCCGGCCGGCGTCTACGAATTCGTGCCCGCGGAAGGCGGCGGCGAAAAGTTGCAGATCAATGCCCAGAACTGCGTGCACTGCAAGACCTGTGATATCAAGGACCCGACGCAGAACATCGTGTGGGTCACGCCCGAGGGCGGCGGCGGGCCGAACTACGCCGGGATGTGAGCGCAGCGAACAGGCCCGCGCCGGCTGAGGCTCGCGGGGAGGCGAGCGCAGCGAATCGGCCCGCGCCAGGTGGTGCTGGCGGGGATGTGGATGCAGCCCGGGCGACCTGCGCACCGCCGCTCGACTTCGAGTTGCGGGGCGAGTTCATCGCCCTCGACGCCCTGCTCAAGGCCACCGGCCTGGCGCCCAGCGGTGGCGCGGCCAAGGCCATGGTGGCCGACGGGCGCGTGCAGGTGAACGGCCAGCTGGAACTGCGCAAGACCTGCAAGATCCGCGCGGGTCAGGTGGTGGCCGTGGCCGGCGCTCACGTGCGCGTGCTGTCGGCGACCGCGCCCGGCTGACCGACGCCCGGCGCAGGCAACGGGGCACTGCGCGCCGCTCAGCGCGGGCCGGAGCGCTCCATCTGCGCCAGCGCCAGCACCGCCCGCTGCACGCCGCCCGCCCCCACCGGAATGCCTTGCACGCACAGCGCCGCCTCCACCACGGCCAGGCAGCCCAGCAGGCCGGCCGGGTTCTGGTCGCCCAGGTGGCCGATGCGAAAGCCGCGCCCGTGCAACGGCCCCAGGGCGCCGGCAAAGGCGACCTGGAAGTCCTCGCGCGCCACGGCGCGCAGGGCATCGACGTCGGTGCCCGGCGGCACCGTGACGGTGGTCACCGCCGACGAGCGGCTGGCCGGCTCGCGGGCGAAGAAGTCCAGCGCCCCGCCGTCGCGCCAGCCCTCCACCGCGGCGTGGACGAGACCCGCGAGTTGGCGGTGGCGCGCCAGCACGTTCGGCAGGCCCTCGCGGTGCAGCAACTGCAGCGCCGCCTGCAACCCGGCCAACAGGTTCTGCGGCGGCGTGCCGCAGAATTTGCGGTACGACAGCCCGCTTTTGCGCGGCACGAAATCCCAGTAGTAGCGTGGCGCCGGATTGCGCTGTGCCGCCTCGAAAGCCGGCGCGTTCACCGCCACGAAGCCCACGCCCGGCGGGCACATGAGCCCTTTTTGCGACGCACCCACGGCCGCGTCGGCGCGCAGCGCGTCCATGTCGAAGGGCTCGGCGGCCAGCGAGGCCACCACGTCGACCACGAACAGCGCCGGGTGGTCGGCGGCGTCGATCGCCGCGCGCAGGGCCGCCAGATCGCTGGTGATGCCGCTGGAGGTGTCGGTGTGCACCACGAAGACGGCGGCAATCTCATGCGCGCGGTCATCGCGCAGTGCCTGCGTCACCGCGGCGGGATCGATCGGCCAGCCCTCGTGCCAGGGCGTGCGCACGACGCGGCGGCCCAGGGCCTCGGTCTGGACGGCCCAGGATTCCGAGAAATGCCCGGTGCCCGGCACCAGCGCCGCGCCGCCCGGCGGAATCAGGTTCTGCACCACCGCTTCCCACACCCCGTGGCCGTTGGAAGCGTAGAAGAAGACGTCGGCGGCTTCGGTCTGCAGCAGGCGTTTCAGGCCGTTTTCGCAGGCCGCGATGACGGCATCCACGCGCGGGTCGCCCATGTCCATGGGCTGCCGGCTCATGGCGTGCAGCACCTCGTCGGGCACCGGCGTGGGGCCGGGCGAGTGCAGAAAGCGGCGGCCGGGGATGCGCGGTGGTGTCGTCATGCCCGGATCGTAAGCCGGCGTCCCGTCGGCCGTCGACGGCCACGGGTTGCGACCGACGCTGCTGCGCCGGCCTCAACGCCAGTCGGGCTTCCTCTTCTCGATGAAAGCCTGCACCCCTTCCAGCGCCGATTCGTCCATCATGTTGCAGGCCATCGTGCGTCCCGCGTCCGTGTACGCGGCCTCGATGCCCTCTTCGAGCTGGCGGTAGAACAAGGCCTTGCCTAGAGCCAGCGCGACGCGCGGCTTGGCGGCGATGCGCGTGGCCAGGGCCTCGACCTCGGCGTCCAGCCGGTCGGCGTCGACGACGCGGTTCACCAAGCCCTTCTCGCGCGCCTGCTCGGCGCTGATGAAGTCGCCCGTGACCAGCATCTCGAAGGCCGCCTTGCGCCCCAGGTTGCGGCTCAAAGCGACACTGGGCGTGGCGCAGAACAGGCCCAGGTTGACGCCGCTGACGGCGAATTTGGCTTCCTTGGCGGCCACCGCCAGGTCGCACATGGCCACCAGCTGGCAGCCGGCGGCGGTGGCGATGCCGTGCACGCGCGCGATCACCGGCTGCGGCAGCTGCTGGATCGTCAGCATCAAACGCGCGCACTGCGCGAACAGCCGCTCGTAGTAGCCCAGCGATGGCTCGGCGCGCATCTCTTTCAGGTCGTGCCCGGCACAGAAGGCCTTGCCCGCCGCCGCAATGACGACCACGCGCGCCGACTCGTCGGTGGCCACGCGCTGCAGGGCCGCCTGCAGCGCATCGAGCATGGCCTCCGACAGCGAATTGAAGGCCGCCGGTCGGTTCAGCGTGAGGGTGGCGATGCCGCGTGAATCGGTCTCGTGGATCACCAGGGGTTCGAGGGTGGACATGGTCGCCTTTCTCCTATTCAGTCCTGTTCAGTCCTATTCGATGGCCGAAGAGCTCTTGGCCCGCTCGCGCAGCTGGAATTTCTGGATCTTGCCGGTGCTGGTCTTGGGGATCGGCTCGAAGCGAATCTCGCGTGGCACCTTGTAGTGCGCGAGCAGGCCCTTGCAGTGGGCGATCAAGTCCGCGGCCGTCACCGTGGCGCCGGGCTGCGTCTCGACATAGGCCACCGGCGTCTCGCCCCACTTCGGGTCGGGCCGCGCCACCACGGCGCAGCTCAGCACGGCCGGGTGGCGGTACAGCGCGTCCTCGACCTCGATCGAGCTGATGTTCTCGCCGCCGCTGATGATGATGTCCTTGCTGCGGTCCTTGATCTTCACGTAGCGGTCGGGCTCGATCACCGCCAGGTCGCCGGTGTGGAACCAGCCGCCGGCGAAGGCCTTGTCGGTGGCCGCCGGATTCTTCAGGTAGCCCTTCATCACGATATTGCCGCGGAACATGATCTCGCCCATGGTCTGGCCGTCGGCCGGCACCTCGGCGAGCGTGTCGGGGTCGAATACGCTCATGCCTTCCTGCAGCACGTAGCGCACGCCCTGGCGGCCGTTCAGCCGCGTCTGCTCCGACAGGCTCTGCGCTGCCCAGCTTTCGTGTTTGACGGCCACCGCCGCCGGGCCGTAGACCTCGGTCAGGCCGTAGACATGGGTGATGTCGAAGCCGATCTTGGCCATGCCTTCGATCATCGCGGCCGGCGGCGCCGCGCCGGCCACCATGCCGCGCACCTGCTGCGTGATGCCGGCGCGCCACTCGGCCGGCGCGCTGATGAGCAGGTTGTGCACGATGGGCGCGGCGCAGTAATGGTCCACGCCGTGCTCGCGCATCGCCGCCAGGATGGCCTGCGCCTCCACCTTGCGCAGGCACACGTGCACGCCGCCGAGCAGCGCCACCGTCCACGGGAAACACCAGCCGTTGCAGTGGAACATGGGCAGCGTCCACAGGTAGCGCGGAAAGTGCGGCATGGTCCAGGTGGCGGCGTTGCACACGGCGTTGAGGTAGGCGCCGCGGTGGTGCGTGACCACGCCCTTGGGGTCGCCGGTGGTGCCGCTGGTATAGCTCACGGCAATGGCGTCCCATTCGTCGGCCGGGCCTTCCAGGCGTGCCAGCGGCGGGTGCGCGGCGAGCCAGGCTTCGTACTCCACGCTGCCGAGGCCGTCGCCCGGGCCGGTGTATTCGCTGTCGGCCACGTCGACGACCAAGAGTTCGCGGCCATGCTCGGTCTTGAGCAGGCGCAAGGCTTCAGCCATCACCGGGGCGAATTCGCGGTCCGTGATCAGCACCTGGGCTTCGCAGTGGTTCATCTGCCAGGCCAGCAGCGCGGCGTCCAGCCGCGTATTGAGCGTATTGAGCACGGCGCCCAGGGCCGGCACGGCGTAATGCGCCTCCACCATCTCGGGTGTATTGGGCAGCATCACGCTGACCGTGCTGCCGCGGCCCACGCCGCCGGCCCGCAGCGCCGCTGCCAGTCGTGCCGATCGCTCGCGCAACTGCGCCCAGGTGTAGCGGCGCGCGCCATGGATGACGGCCGGCCGGCCGCCGAAGACCTCGGCGCTGCGCTCCACGAAACTCACCGGTGACAGCGGCACGAAATTGGCGGCCTGGCGATCCAGGTGCTGGTCGTAGATGCTCATGGAAGCTCCAACGCGGCTGCGGTCCGTGCATGTTAGTCCCGCCGGTGCGGCACTCACGCTCAGCATGAGTCGCCCAACAGGCAAGGCCAAGCGGAGCAGCGGCCCGGCCCTGCGGATCCTGGCGAGGCGCCGCGACCGTGGCTCGCCGGCACTACGTCGACAGCAGGCGCGCGTGCTCGACCTTGACGCAGCGGTCCATCACCGAATCGAGCCCCGCCGCGCGCGCGACGGTGTCGGCCTCCTGGCTGGCCACGCCCAGCTGCTGCCACAGGCACTTGGCGCCGATGGCCACGGCGCTGGCGGCGATGGGCGGCACGTCCTCGGGGCGGCGGAAGACGTCGACCATGTCCACGGGCTCGGGAATGTCTTCCAGCCGCGCGTAGCAGCGCTCGCCAAGGATGCTCTCGTGCTTCGGGTTCACCGGAATGATGTGGTAACCCTGCTCCTGCATGTACTTGGCGACGAAGTGGCTGGGCCGGTGCCACTCGGGGGACAGGCCGACCACGGCGATGGTCTTGCAGTTCTTCAGGATGCGGCGCAGGGTGTCGTCGGTGCTCATTGGGTCATGCTACCGCCCGCCGCGGCAAGGCATTAGACGCGTGCGCCAACCGTCGCTGGGCAGCCAGGCTGCCAGCGGCCGGCAGGCCGCGCCCGGCAGGCACAGCTCGTAGTCGGCGGTGTAGGCCGAGCGCGTCAGCCACAGCTCGGCGTGTTCCAACTGCGCCGGCCGGTAGTGGTACCAGCCGTCGCGCAGCACGGCATCGGGGCCCGGCTCCATGCCGGCGGCCGAGCCGCGCACGCGCGACATCAAGGCGTGCAGCACGGGTTCGCCGTTGACCGTGGCGGCGCGCACCTCGTAGTCCTCTTCCCAGCGCACACGCTCGATGGAGTGCGTCCAGGCCAGCGTGAAACGCTGTGCGGCCACGAAGACCGGGGCGTCGCCGGTCTCCTGCGCGCTGCCGGCCAGCGCCAGGCAGATGCCGAGTGTGGCCCCGCTCAAACCCGGTTCAGGCGCGGCCGGCCGCCGCAGTGCGCGCCAGCACGCGCCGGCGCCACAGGTGCCAGGCCAGGAAGGTCGCGGCAGCGCCCAGGCCGACTTCGTCGGTCCAGGGCATCGCCGCGACCAGGAAAGCCGCCGCGCTGAAGGCCCACAGGCGCTCGGCCCAGTTCAGCCGCGCCGCACCGAAGCCGATGGCCGCGCAGCCCCACAGGCCGATCGCCACCAGCGCCTTCAGCACGACGAAAATCGTGGCTCCCCAGCTGTCGCCCTGCAGCATCAGCGCCGGCGAATACACCGCCATGTAGGGCACGATGAAGCCGGCGATGGCCACGCGCAGGGCCTGCATGCTGATCTTGAGCCCGGTCTCCCGGGCGATCGGGCTGGCAGCAAAGGCGGCCAGCGCCACCGGCGGCGTGAGGTCGGCCATGATGCCGAAATAGAAGACGAACATGTGCGAGACGATCAGCGGCACGCCCAGTTGCAGCAGCACCGGTGCGGCCAGCGAACTGGTGATGATGTAGTTGGGAATGGTCGGGATGCCCATGCCCAGCACCAGGCAGGTGAGCATGGTCAGCAGCAGCGCCAGGAACAGGCTCTTCTCGCCGATGGCGATGATGTGGCCGCCGAATTCGGCCGCCACGCCGGTGAGGTTGATGACGCCGATGATCACGCCCACCAGCGTGCAGGCAATCGCCACCGGCAGCGCGTGACGCGCCCCTTCGGCCAGCGCCTGCACGGCCAGCCGCATCGCGTCGCCACCCGTACGGCGCAGGTGCATCAGCGCCACCAGCACCGCGGTGACGACGAAGAAGGTGATGACGCCGAATTCCAGGAAACCGGCACAGGCGATGCCCAGCAGCACCCAGAACAGAACGCGCAACGGCAGCTTGCGCACGCCGGAGAGCAGCGCCGCACCGAAGATCAGCACCACCGTCAGCGCCAGTCCGATGGTGCCGCTGAACAGCGGCGTGTAGCCGGAAAACAGCAGCGCGACGAGACCGATCAACGGCAACAGCAGGTACCAGCGCTGCCGCACCGCCACCCAGGGATCGGGGCAGTCCTCCTTGGCCAGACCGACCAGGCCCTTGCGGCCGGCTTCCAGGTGCACCATCCAGAACGCGGTGCAGAAATACAGGATGGCCGGGATCAGCGCCGCCTTGCAGACCTCGATATAGGGCACGTTGATGGTCTCGGCCATGATGAAGGCCACCGCCCCCATCACGGGCGGCATGATCTGACCGCCCATGCTGGACGTGGCCTCCACGCCGCCGGCAAAGGCGCTCGAATAACCGAAGCGCTTCATGAGCGGGATCGTGAACTGCCCCGTGGTCACGACGTTGGCGACCCCCGAGCCGTTGATGGTGCCCATCAGCCCCGAGCTCACCACGCTCACCTTGGCCGGCCCGCCCCGCGTGTGGCCCACCGTGCCCATGGCGAAGTCGTTGAACAGGCTGATCATGCCGGCCTGCTCCAGGAAGGCGCCGAACAGGATGAACAGGAAGATGTAGGTCGACGATACGTAGGCTGGCACGCCGTAGATGCCTTCGGTGCCGAAGGTGAGCGTGCCGATGACCTGGTCGAAACCGTAGCCGCGGTGCTGCAGCGGACCCGGCAGATACTGGCCGAACAAGGCATAGGCCAGGAAGCCCAGGCAGATGGCCGGTAGCGCCCAGCCCATGACGCGGCGCGCCGCCTCGAACACCAGCGCCAGCGTGACCAGGCCGATGACCATGTCGGCCTGTGTCATGTCGCCGGCGCGCTGCGTCAGGTCGGCTTCGAAGACCCAGTGGTAGAAGCTGGCACAGAAGCCCAGCAGCCCCAGCACCCAGGCCAGCGCCATGAAGCGGCGCTCGCCCCGGCGCGGCGGGTAGAGCAGGAACACCATCAGCAGCGCAAAGCCGACGTGGATGGCGCGCACCACCTGGCTGGAGATCGGACTGAAGGCCGCGGTGACGATCTGGAAGCTGGAAAAGACGATCGCCACCGCGAAAATGGCCCGCGGCAGCGGGTTGTGGGCCTCTTCGGCGGCGGCGGCCGGGTCGCGGCTGTCGGCTGGGCGGTTCATCGGCGGCACGTGCGTGGCCCGCGCTCTTCGCGCGAGGCCGCGTCCACTCAGGGACCTACTTGATGACGCCGACTTCGCGGTAGTAGCGCTCGGCGCCCGGGTGCAGCGGCACCGGCATGCCCTTGACCGCGTTTTCGCGCTTGATCGCCTTGGCCGCGTTGTGCGCGGCGTACATCGTGTCCAGGTTGTCGTACAGCGCCTTGGCCATCTGGTAGGCCAGTTCGTCGGAGACGCCGCTGTGCGTGACCAGGAAGTTCGGGATCGCCGCCGTCGCCACGTCGGTCGTCTGCCCTTCGTAGGTGCCGGCGGGAATGACGGCCGGCTGGTAGGCCGGGTCGCCGATCTTGGCCACGACGTCGGCCGGCACCGGAACGACGACGATCTTCACCGACGTGGCCAGGTCGCGGATCGAGGCCACACCCAGGCCCGCGGACTGCAGCGTGGCGTCGAGCTGGCGGTTCTTGATCAGTTCCACCGACTCGCCGAAGGGCAGGAATTCGGTCTTGGCCAGGTCCTTGTAGCTCAGCCCAGCGGCGCGGAAGACGGCGCGCGCATTGAGCTCGGTGCCCGACTTGGCCGCGCCCACCGAGACGCGCTTGCCCTTCAGGTCGGCCAGCGTGCGGATGCCGGAATCGGCGCTGGCCACGATCTGGATGTAGTTGTTATAGGTGGCCGACAGCCCGCGCAGCTTGTCGAGCTTGGTCTTGAAGCCGGCTTCCTCGTCACCCTTCCAGGCGTCGGACAGCGCATCACCGAGCGTCAACGCCAGCTCGCCGCGGCCGGCCTGCAGCAGGTTGAGGTTCTCGGCCGAGGCCTTGGTGACCTGCGCCGTGGCCTTGGCATTCGGGATCGCCTTGCCGTAGATCTGCGACAAGGCCACGCCCAGCGGGTAGTACACGCCGGCCTGGCCGCCGGTGAGGATGTTGACGAACTGCTGCTGCGCCAGCGCCAGGGTGCTGGTCAGGGCGGCTGCAGTGGCGGCGACGACGGCCACCCAACGGACGATACGCATCGGACAAGTCTCCTTGAAGGCAAAGGGCTGCGAAAACCCGCCTACCTTACATGCAGCCTGGCGGCAGCGGCATCGGGATTGCCACCGCCCTGGCGCAAGGCGCGTTCAACCCAGGAAGCCGCGCTCGCCCAGCAGCGCACGCAGCTTGTCCGAGTCCTCGGCGAAGCGATCGGGGTCGTATTTGATCTTGCTCGTGTAGTACTGCGCCAGCGACGTGATGCCGTGCTCCTGCCACAGTTGCGTCATCTCGGTGCCGAGCGCCAGGTAGCGCTCGCGGCCGCGTCGCTCGCGCTCGGCGAAGCGGGCGTCGATCTGCTCGGGCGTGGGCCGCTGGTAGACCTCGTCGTGGATCCAGGCCGGCGGCGGCAGGCGGTCGCGCTGCGCCGGCGCCTCGGCCGGCCAGCCCACCACCAGGCTCGTCACCGGCAGGCAGTTCTCGGGGCACAGCAGGAAGTCGGCGATCTCGCGCATGGCGTGCAGCGTGGTGCCCATGTAGCAGATGCCCAGGCCATGGCTTTCCAGCGCCAGCGCCGCGGTCTGCGCCAGGATGATGGCGTCGAAGGCGGCCACGTGCCAGCTGATGAAGTCGGCAAAACCCAGTCGCGCGCCGCGCTGCGCCAGCCACTGGCGGGTGCGGAAGGTATCGGCGCAAAAGGTCAGCACCCACGGCGCCTGGTTCACCATGGGTTGGCCGAAATGCAGCTCGCAAAGGCGGGCCTTGCGCCCCGGGTCGTGCGTGCGGATCACCGACACCATGTTCAGGTTGCCGCTGGACGAGGAGCCGGCGAAGGCTTCGGCGAGCACGGTGTCGAGCCAGGCCGGGTCGATGTCGCGCGGGGCGAATTCGCGAATCGAACGGTGGGCCTGCATCAGGCGCGACATGGCCTGCGCGGCTTGCGCGCGGTCGGCCTCAAGGGTGGCGCTCATGGTCGGTCTCGCAAGAGAGGGAAGCGCATCATGCCTTGCCGCCGCGCCCGACCGGAAGCCCCGAGGCCACTGCTACACTGGCTGCCGTCAGGAGAGAGCTTCTTCATCGAAGCCGCCGAAGGCGCAGAGGCAAGCCCCTCGAACGCTCAGGCAAAAGGACTGACTTTTCTTCCTCACTGGAGAGAGGCTGCGGGGTGCCAGGCCACGCAGTCCACCGAAGGGGCAAGGCCAGCCGCCGGGGCGGGCCGAATCTCTCAGGTAAAGCGGACAGCGAGGGCTTTCGTGCGCCACCATCGGCGCACGCGACGACGCCCTCGAAGGATTCCGCCATGACCGAAACCCCGTTGCTCCACACCCCTCTGCATGAGTTGCACCTGCGCCTGGGTGCCCGCATGGTGCCCTTCGCCGGCTACGCCATGCCGGTGCAATACCCCGCCGGCCTGATGGCCGAGCACAAGCACTGCCGCGAGGCGGCGGCCTTGTTCGACGTCTCGCACATGGGCCAGGTGCGGCTGGTCGGTGCCGACGCCGCCGCGGCCTTGGAGCACCTGGTGCCGGTGGACGTGGTCGACCTCGGCGTGGGCCGGCAGCGCTACGCCTTCTTCACCAACGCCAGCGGCGGCCTGCTCGACGACCTGATGATCGTTCGCCCCGACCCGGCCGCAGCGGGCGCGACCTTCGGCGACCTGTTCCTCGTCGTCAACGCCGGCTGCAAGGACGCCGACCTGCGCCACATGCAGACCTCCATCGGTCACCGCTGCGCCGTGGTGCCGATGCCCGAGCGTGCACTGCTCGCGCTGCAGGGCCCGCAGGCGGTGAAGGCGCTGGCGCGCTTGAACGGCGGTGTGGCGCAGTTGGTCTTCATGAGCGGCGGCATGTTCGATCTGGCCGGCGCGGCCTGCTTCGTGACGCGCTCAGGGTATACCGGCGAAGACGGCTTCGAGATCTCGGTGCCGGCCGAGCAGGCCACGGCGCTGGCCGAGGCGCTGCTGGCACAACCCGAAGTGCGGCCGGCCGGCCTGGGGGCGCGCGACACGCTGCGCCTGGAGGCCGGCCTGTGCCTGTACGGCCACGATATCGATGCCACCACCACGCCGGTCGAGGCCGGTCTGACCTGGGCCATCCAGAGGGTCCGCCGTCCCGGCGGCGCGCGCGCCGGCGCTTACCCGGGCGCGGCGGTGATCGAGAGCCAGCTCGCCGGCGCCGCGCCGCGCAAGCGTGTCGGCCTGGTCGGCCTGGAGCGCGTGCCGGTGCGCGAAGGCACGGCCCTGTTCGACGCCCACGGCCACAAGCTCGGCACCGTGACCAGCGGCACGCTGGCGCCCAGCGTCGACCAGCCCATTGCCATGGCCTACCTGCCCGCGGACCACGCCCGTCCGCAGCACGAGGTCTACGCCGAAGTGCGCGGCAAACGGCTGCCGATGCGCGTGACGACCATGCCCTTCCACCCCCACCGCTACCAACGTTGACGCAGTCGACACCCACACCAGGAGCCCACCGATGACCACCATGTACACGCCCGACCACGAGTGGATCAATATCGAAGACCACGAAGCCGCCGTCGTGGGCATCACGCACCACGCGCAGGAGGCCCTGGGCGACGTCGTCTTCGTCGAACTGCCCGAGGTCGGCCGCACCTACAAGAAGGGTGAAGTGGCCGGTGTCGTGGAATCGGTGAAGGCCGCCGCCGACCTCTACATGCCGGTGGGCGGCGAGATCATCGAGGTCAACGAGGCGCTGCGCGCCGATCCGTCACTGGCCAATACCGACCCGCTGGGCAACGGCTGGTTCTTCACCGTTCACGTCACCGACATGGCCGAGTTCGACCAGCTCATGGACCCGCCGGCGTACGACGCGCTGCTGAAGACGCTGTAGACCCCACCCTCCTTGCGCCTGCCCGGAAGTCCACGATGCTGATGTCCTCCCTGAAGCCGCTCGGCGAGCTCGAAGACGCCGCCGAATTCGTCGCCCGCCACATCGGACCCGACGCCGACGACGAACGCCACATGCTGTCCACCATCGGGGCGGCATCGCGGCGCGCGCTCATCGACGCCATCGTGCCGCGCGCCATCGCGCGCAGCCAGCCGATGGCGATTCCGGCGCCGCTCACCGAGGCGCAGGCACTGGCCGAGCTGAAAGGCATCGCGGCCAAGAACCGGGTGCTCAAGAGCTTCATCGGCCAGGGTTACCACGGCACGCACACGCCGGGCGTCATCCTGCGCAACATCCTGGAGAACCCGGCCTGGTACACCGCCTACACGCCCTACCAGGCCGAGATCTCGCAGGGCCGCATGGAAGCGCTGGTGAATTTCCAGACCATGGTCTGCGACCTCACCGGCATGGCGATCGCCAACGCCAGCATGCTGGACGAAGCCACCGCCGCGGCCGAGGCCATGACGCTCGCCAAGCGCAGCGTCAGGAACAAGAGCCACACCTTCGTGGTGGCCGGCGACTGCCACCCGCAGACCATCGAGGTCATCCAGACCCGCGCGGTACCGCTGGGCCTGCAGGTGGTGCTGGCCAATTCCGAAACCGAATGGGACACCCTGATCGCCGGCGGTGACTATTTCGCCGCGCTGATCCAGCTGCCCACCACCGACGGCAGCGTGCACGACCTGCGCCAGGAAGCGGCACGCATCCACGCCCACCAGGCGGCGTTCATCGTCGCCGCCGACCTGCTGGCGCTGACGCTGATCACGCCGCCGGGCGAACTGGGCGCCGATATCGCGCTGGGCAGCACGCAGCGCTTCGGCGTGCCCATGGGCGGCGGAGGCCCGCACGCGGCGTATCTGGCCTGCCGCGACGAATTCAAGCGCAGCCTGCCCGGCCGCCTGGTGGGCGTGAGCGTGGACGCGCACGGCGCACCGGCCTACCGGCTGGCACTGCAGACGCGCGAACAGCATATCCGGCGCGAGAAGGCGACCAGCAATATCTGCACCGCGCAGGTGCTGCTGGCCGTGATGGCCAGCATGTACGCGGTCTACCACGGACCCGCCGGCCTGAAGCGCATCGCGTTGCGCGTGGCCAGCTACACCGCCGTGCTGGCGCAGGGGTTGCGCGAGATGGGTGTGGCCGTGCGAAGCGAGACCGCCTTCGATGCCATCGTCATCGACACCGGTGCGGAAACGGCGGCCGTCGCCGCGCGTGCCGTGGCAGCCGGCATGAACCTGCGCCGCTTCCCCGAGTGGGGCGACACCATGATCGGCATCAATCTGGACGAGACCACCACGCGCGAGGACATCCATGCGCTGTGGCGGCTGTTTGCCCGCCCCGATCAAGCCCTGCCCGACATGGCGGCCTTCGAGAAGGGCATCGAGCCGATGATCCCCGAGGCCCTGCGCCGCAGCAGCGCATACCTCACCCACCCGGTCTTCAACACGCACCACAGCGAGACCGAGATGCTGCGCTACATCCGGTCCTTGAGCGACAAGGATCTGGCGCTGGACCGCAGCATGATCCCGCTGGGCTCGTGCACGATGAAGCTCAACGCCAGCAGCGAGATGATCCCCATCACCTGGCCGGAATTCGCGCAGGTGCACCCGTTCGCGCCACAGGACCAACTGGCAGGTTACCGGGAGCTGAACGACCAGCTCTGCGCCTGGCTGGCGCAGGCCACGGGTTATGCCGGCGTGAGCCTGCAGCCCAACGCCGGCAGCCAGGGCGAATATGCAGGGCTGCTGGCGATCCGCGCCTGGCACGCGTCGCGCGGCGAGGGCCACCGCAAGGTCTGCCTGATTCCCGAGTCGGCGCACGGCACCAACCCGGCCAGCGCACAGATGGCGGGCATGAGCGTGGTGGTGGTGACGTGCGATGCCATGGGCAACGTCGACATGGGCGACCTCGCCGCGAAATGCGAACAGCACGGCGCGAACCTCGCCGCGGCGATGATCACCTACCCCAGCACGCACGGCGTCTTCGAGGTGCGCGTGAAGGAACTCTGCGCGCTGGTGCACCGGCATGGCGGGCGCGTCTATGTCGACGGCGCGAACATGAATGCGCTGGTCGGCGTGGCCGCGCCGGGTGAATTCGGCGGCGACGTGAGCCACCTCAACCTGCACAAGACCTTCTGCATCCCGCACGGCGGTGGCGGCCCGGGCGTGGGGCCGGTGGCGGTGGTCGCCGACCTGGTGCCCTTCCTGCCGGCGCACCGCACGGCCAGAATCGGCGGCGAGCACAGCGTGGGTGCGGTCAGCGCGGCACCCTTGGGCAATGCCGCAGTGCTGCCGATCAGCTGGATGTACTGCCGCATGATGGGCCCCGACGGCCTGCGCGACGCCACCGAACTGGCCATCCTTTCGGCCAACTACGTGGCCGCGCGGCTGGCCGACCATTACCCGGTGCTGTACAGCGGCGGCGACGCCAGGCTCAAGGGCGGCGGCGTGGCGCACGAATGCATCCTGGACCTGCGCCCGCTGAAGGACAGCACCGGCATCTCGGCCGAAGACGTGGCCAAGCGGCTCATCGACTACGGCTTCCACGCCCCGACGCTCAGCTTCCCGGTCGCCGGCACGCTGATGGTGGAGCCGACCGAAAGCGAACCCCTCGTCGAGCTGGACCGCTTCTGCGACGCCATGATCGCCATCCGGGCCGAGATCGCTCGCGTGGAGCGCGGCGAGTGGCCGCGCGAGGACAACCCGCTCAAGCACGCGCCGCATACCGCCGAATCGCTGCTCAAGGCCGAATGGCCGCACCCCTACAGCCGCGAGCAGGCCGCCTATCCGGTGGCGGGCCTGCGGCGGCAGAAATACTGGGCGCCGGTGGGCCGGGTCGACAATGTCTGGGGTGATCGCAACCTGTTCTGCAGTTGCGTGCCGGTGAGCGACTATGCGGAGTCCGCCGCGCCGGCCTAGCGGTCCAGGTGGCCCGCCGGCGCACCCACGAGCGGTGATCACTGACCGCAGTTGAAGGAGCAAAGCGATGGTCCACAAGGTTCTCGTTCTCGGCGACGGCACCGGCGGCCTCGTCGTGTCCAACCTGATGGCTCGCGAGGCCCGGCGCAAGGGCTTGGCGGTCGACCTGAAATTGATCGGTCGTTCGCCGATGCACACCTACCAGCCCGGCCTGCTGTTCCTGCCCTTCCGCAAGCCGGGCTACCGCACGCTGGCCGACATCCAGCGCCCGAATGCCGACTTCGTAGGCCCGGGCGTGAGCTACTTGCAGGAAACCATCGCCGCCATCGACCCCCAGGCGCGCACCGTTACCACCGACCAGGGCGTGCACGGCTACGACTGGCTGGTGCTGGCGCTGGGCTGCCGCACGCTGGTCGACGCCATCGAAGGGCTGCCCGAGCGCTGGGGCCAGCGCGCGCACGGCTTCTACACGCCCGACAGCGCACTCGCGCTGGCCGGCGCGCTGGACCGCTTCGAAGGCGGCAACCTCCTGGTCGACATCGCCGAAATGCCGATCAAGTGCCCGGTGGCGCCGCTCGAATTCGTCTGCCTGGTCGACGAATACCTCACCCGGCGCGGCATCCGCTCGCGCACCAGGCTGACCCTGATGACGCCGCTCAGCGGCGCCTTCACCAAGCCGGTGTGCAACGACATGCTGACCGGCATGCTGGTCGCCAAGGGCGTGCAGATCGTGCCGAATGCAGCGCTGGCCGAGGTCACCGACAAGGACGTGTCCTGCCCCGACGGCAAACGTGTGCCCTACGACCTGCTGGTGACGATCCCGCCGCACGAGGGGTCCGATCTCATCGACGACGCCGGCCTCGGCGACGGCCTGGGCTTCGGCCTCACCGACAAGCTCACGCTGAAATCGAAGAAGGCCGAGCGTGTGTTCCTGCTCGGCGACAACACCAACGTGCCCACCTCCAAGGCCGGCTCGGTAGCGCATTTCCAGGCCGACGTGGTGGTGCACAACCTGCTGCGCGAGATGGCCGGCCAGGCCGCCGAGCCGCTGGCCGACGGCCACGCCAACTGCTTCATCGAGACCGGCTTCGGCCGTGCCATCCTGGTCGACTTCAACTACGACGTCCAGCCCGTGCCCGGCAAATTCCCGCTGCCCGGCATCGGCCCGATGACGTTGCTGGAAGAGACGCGGCTGAACCACCTGGGCAAGCTCGCCTTCAAGCCGATCTACTGGCACATGCTGCTGCCCGGCCGCCCCATTCCGCTGGTGGGTTCGCAAATGAGCACGCGCGGCAAGCGCATGGACGTGCTGGCCGCGCGGCCGCACGCGTAGAGGCACGCCGCAACGTGGCTGTTTCCGTCTTCGACCTGTTCAAGATCGGCATCGGGCCCAGCAGTTCGCACACCGTGGGGCCGATGCGCGCCGCGCGGCTGTTCGCGACGCGGCTGGCCAGCGACGGCACGCTCGAGCGCACGGTGCGCGTGCAGGCCCACCTGTACGGTTCGCTCGGTGCTACCGGCAAGGGCCACGGCAGCGACAAGGCCGTGCTGCTGGGGCTGGCCGGGCACGAGCCCGAAACGGTGGATGTCGACGCCGTGCCGGCGCTGCTGGCCGCCTTCCGCGGCCGCCGGCGGCTGCCCCTGCTCGGCCGCCACGAGGTGGACTTCATCGAGAAGGACGACCTGAAGTTTCACCGCCGGGAGACCCTGCCCTTTCACGCCAACGGCATGCGCTTCACCGCCCTCGACGCCGGCGGTGCCGAACTCGACCAACGCATCTACTACTCGGTGGGCGGCGGCTTCGTCGTCAGCGAGGAGGTCGCCGCCGACGGCCGACGGCACAAGGCCATCGCGCCCGACACGACCGTGCTGCCGCACCCCTTCCACAGCGGCGGCGAACTGCTGCAGCTCACTCAGGAGCTGGGTTGCAGCATCGCCGAGGTGATGCGGCGCAACGAACGCCACTGGCGCAGCGACACCGAGATCGACGCCGGCCTGCTGAAGATCTGGCGCGTGATGCAGGACTGCGTCGAACGCGGCTGCCGCACGGCCGGCGTGCTGCCCGGCGGCTTCAAGGTGAAGCGGCGCGCCAAGGCGCTGCGCGAAGCGCTCACTTCGCATCCGGAACAAGCCCTGCGCGACCCGTTGCAGGTGCTGGACTGGATCAACCTGTATGCGCTGGCCGTGAACGAGGAAAACGCCGCCGGGGGCCGCGTCGTCACGGCGCCGACCAACGGCGCCGCCGGCATCGTGCCCGCGGTGCTGCACTACTACACGCGCTTCGTTCCCGGAGCCAGCGACGCGGGCGTGATCGACTTCCTGCTCACCGCTGCCGCCATCGGCATGCTGTACAAGGAAAACGCCAGCTTGAGCGGAGCCGAGGTTGGCTGCCAGGGCGAGGTGGGCGTGGCCTGCAGCATGGCTGCCGGTGCCCTGTGCGCGGTGATGGGCGGCACACCCGAACAGGCCGAGAATGCCGCCGAGATCGGCATGGAACACCACCTGGGGCTGACCTGCGACCCGGTGGGCGGGCTGGTGCAGATTCCCTGCATCGAACGCAACGCCATCGCCAGCGTGAAGGCCATCAACGCCGCCCGCATGGCGCTGCGCGGCGACGGCACGCATTTCGTGAGCCTGGACCAGGTCATCAAGACCATGCGAGAGACCGGCGCCGACATGATGACCAAATACAAGGAGACGGCCCGCGGCGGGCTGGCGGTGAATATCGTCGAGTGCTGAAGTGAAGGCGGACAGCACGCGACGCGCTGGCGGCAGGTGACGTGTTGCTCGAATGCCGACCACCCGCGCGGTGGCGCGCCGCACGGGCACCTGCGGCGCTCAACCCCGGGGCCGGGCCGCCGATATCGCAGGGGAGATGGTGGGCCCCAAGCCACCACCCCCTGCCGCCGTGCCAGCACCCGCGCCCATGCCCGACAACTTGCCCACCAGCCGCCCGCCTTCGCGTTTCAAACTCGCCGTGCTCAGTGCCGTGGGCGTGGCCATGGTGGCGCTGCCGCTGTTCCAGGTGCTGCGCTACCAGGGCGCCGAGCTGCAGGCGGCGCTGGACGAGCAGGCCGGGCTCGACCCAGTGGTCCGCACGGTGGCAGTGCAGCGCAGCCTGCTCGCGCACCGCGACGTGGCCGGCCGCGTCTTGCGCGGCCAGGCAGCGCTGGAGGCCGAACGGCTTTCGCGTCAGGGCGAGGTGGACGAACGCGTGGCGCAGCTCGCCGGCGCCCTGGTGGTGGTGGCCACCGACCGCGCCGTGGAAGAGTCCAATGCGCTGCGCGAGGACTGGGCGCTGCTGGCGCGGCAGATCCAGCAACGCCAGATCGCCGCGCCCGAGAGCGACCTCGGCCACCGTCTGCTGGTGGAACAAACGCTGCAGGTCATCGACCTGGTGGCCGACATCACGGGGCTGGGCGGCCACCGCGAGGCCGGCGCCGCGCTGCTGGCGTCGGTGATGACGCGCAGCCTGCCGCGACTCGCCACCGAGATCGCCACCCTCGGTTCACCCGCGGCCACCGGCCGGCGCGCCGACGAACGCCAGATGGCTGCCACCGAAGCCGCGCTGGCGCGCAGCCTGGGGCGCCTGAACGAGATGATCGAACACTCGGCCGTGCCGCGCCCCGCGCTGGCCGCGGCCACGGCCGAGGCCGGCGCCGCCGCCGACCGCTATTTCAGCCTGCTGCGCGAGCAGCTCGACGCCGACGCCGCGCCCGCCGGCGAGGCCGCGCTGCAGGCACAGTTCCGGCTGCTCGACGCCACGCGTGACGTGCTGGCCGAAACCCTGTCGGACCGCGTGTCGCAGGCGCGGCGGTCGCGCGACCTGCTGATGGCGCTGATGGCCATGCTGGCCTTGCTGGCGCTGGGACTGGCGCGGCGCGTGCTGGCGCCGCCCAGGCCGCCGGACCCGCGCTGGCGCGACGAGACGCCGGCGCAGGCTGTGCCGGACCCGGTCCAGGTGCGCGCCCCGCTGATCGAACGGCGTCGCGGACAGCCCCGCGCCACCACCAGCGGCGACGAAACCGGCCGCCTGCTGGAGCGTTTGCGCCAGGACGCCCGGCCCGGTGCCAGGCGGCAGCAGCGCGACAGCCCTGCCGAGACCCAACCGCCCGACGAAACCTGAGGCTCCGGTCGCCGGGCCGCTCAATCCCGGTCGGCCGGCATCGGCAGCGGCCCCGCGGCGCTGCCGCCCAGCACCGGTGGCGCCACAGCCTGCGCCTTCTTCTCGCGCACCAGGTAGCTGTACAGCACAGGCACCACCACCAGCGTGAGCAGCGTGCTCGTGATCAGGCCGCCGATGATGGCGCGGCCCATCGGCGCCTGGATCTCGCCGCCGTCGTTGAGCGCCAGGGCCAGCGGCAGCATGCCGAAGATCATGGCTGCGGTGGTCATGATGATCGGCCGCATGCGGGTCTGCCCGGCCTGCAGCAGCGCGTCGGCCACGCTGGCGCCGGCCCGGCGTGCGTGGTTGGCGAAGTCCACCAGCAGGATGGCGTTCTTCGTCACCAGTCCCATCAGCATCACGAGGCCGATCATGCTGAAGATGTTGAGCGTGCTGCGCCAGAGCAGCAGCGCCAGCATGACGCCGATCAGCGCCAGCGGCAGGCTGGCCATGATGGCGATGGGCTGCAGGAAGCTGCCGAACTGGCTGGCCAGCACGATATAGATGAAGATCACCGCCAGCGCCATGGCGCCGAGCAGGCCGGCGAAGGCCTCGGCCTGCTGCTGCATCTGGCCGCCGATGTCGAAGCTGTAGCCGGGTGGCAGCGTGGTTTCCTTGATCAGCTGCTGCACGTCGCCGCCCACGTCGCCGGGGCTGCGGTCCTTGACGCCGGCGAAGATGCCTTCGCGGCGCTGCAGGTCCTGGCGCCGGATATTCTGCGGGTTGTAGATGCGTTCGATCTCGGCCACGCTGGCCAGCGCGATGGGCGTGCCGTCGGC
The DNA here is from genome assembly GCA_016709385.1 of Candidatus Rubrivivax defluviihabitans. Classification (GTDB taxonomy): domain Bacteria; phylum Pseudomonadota; class Gammaproteobacteria; order Burkholderiales; family Burkholderiaceae_C; genus Rubrivivax; species Rubrivivax defluviihabitans. Next base: position 195,170 of record JADJMW010000021.1, on the reverse strand, counting down.
GGCGAAGGCCACCGGCAGCGAATGCAGCTGGTCGATACGTTCACGCTGGCCTTCTTCGAGCCGCAGCACCACGTCGACCTGGTCGCCGTTGGGCGTGGTCCAGGTGGTGGCCGCCTCGCCGTTCACATAAGCGCGCAGGCTGCTCGACACCTGGCTGGCGGTGAGCCCGAGTTCGCGCACGGCGCCGGGCTTCAGGCGCACCGCATAGGCCGGCATGCCGGCCTGCACCGAGGTTTCCACGTCCACCGCGCCGGGGATCTTCTTCACCTTCTCGGCGAAGTCTTCCGCCAGCCGCGCCAGGCCCTCGGGGTCGCTGCCCAGGATGGCCACGTAGATGGGCCGGTTGAAGCCCACGCTGGCATCGGTGCCGGGCACCTTGGCGATGGCTTCGCGCATGGCGTCTTCCACCTGCTTTTGCGAACGCCGGCGTTCCTTGCGGTCCACCAGCGCGATATTCAGCCAGGCCTGGTTGCGCTGGCCCGGCCCGCCGATCCAGGTGCTGACGTGCTTGACCTCGGGCATGGCCTGCACGATGGCTTCCACCTGCGCCACCTTGGCGTCGGTACGCTCCAGGCTGCTGCCCACCGGCATCTTCAGCGCGAGCTGGGTGAAATTCTGGTCGGTCTCGGGCACGAATTCGCTGCCCACCAGCGGCGCCAGCGCCAGCGCCGCGAGGAAGCTGCCGGTGCCGACGGCCATGACTACGCCGCGCGGCGTGAGCGTGGCGCTGCGCCAGCGCCGCGGGCTGGCCTTGTCGCGCCGACCGTCGGCACCAAAACCGTGTCCGTAGGCGGGCAGTCCGATGCGCCAGCGGCGGTCCGAGAAGATCCAGCGGATGGCCCGGCCATACAGGGCGTGCAAGGCGTCCATCAGCCGGTCGGTGCCGCGGATGGCGTGGCCGATGACGGGCAGCGTCTTCAGCCGTGCCGACGGCGGGTCCTTCCACACCGAGCTCAGCATGGGGTCGAGGGTGAAGCTGACGAACAGGCTCACCAGCACCGCCACCACCACGGTGATGCCGAAGGGGTAGAAGAATTTGCCGATGATGCCGCCCATGAAGGCCACCGGCGCGAACACCGCCACGATGGCGAAGGTGGTGGCCATCACCGCCAGGCCGATCTCCTGCGTGCCCTCGCGCGCCGCGGTGACGTGGTCCTTGCCCTTGTGCACGTGGCGCACGATGTTCTCGCGCACCACGATGGCGTCGTCGATGAGCAGCCCGATGCACAGGCTGAGCGCCATCATGGTCATGAAATTCAGCGTGAAGCCGAAGGCGTAGACGGCAATGAAGCTGCTGATCACGGCGATCGGCAGCGTGAGGCCGGTGATGATGGTGCTGCGCCAGCTGTGCAGGAACAGGAAGACGATGGCGATGGTGAGCAGCGCGCCCTCGATCAGCGTGCTGCGCAACCCGTCCAGGCTGCCCTTGACCCAGTCGCTGCTGGCGTTGATGAGGCGCAGTTCCACGTCGGGCGGCAGCCGCTGGCGCACTTCGTCCATGGCTTTCTTCACCGCGTCGCCGGTGGCCACGATATTGGCGTCCTGCTGCTTGAAGACGTTGAAATTGATGGCGCGCTGGCCGTTCACGCGCGCAATGGAGTCGGGTTCGCGCTCGCGTTCGCTGAGCTGCCCCAGGTCGGCCAGCCGCAAGGCCAGGCCATTGCGGCGCGCCACCACCACGTCGGCGAAGGCCTTGGGATCGCGCACCCGGCCTTCCACGCGCAGCAGGGTGTCCTGCATGCCGTTGCTGAGCAGTCCCACCGGCTGGTCGGCATTGGCCTCGCGCAGCGCGGCGGCAATCTGCGCCGGCGTCACCGCGTAGGCGCGCAGGCGCAGCGGGTCGAGGTCGATGCGCACCTCGCGTTCGGTCAGGCCGTTGATCTCGACGCGCGCCACGCCGTCCACGCGCTGCAGCCGCTTGCCGACCTCGTTCTCACCCAGGATCGAAAGCTCGCGCGGGCTGCGCGTGGGGCTGAGCAGGGCCAGCGTCACCACCGGCTCGTTGTTGTCGTTGTTCCAGCGCGCCAGCGTCGGCGCCTTGGCGTCGCGCGGCAGTTGCGACTGCACGGCGGCGACGCGGTCGCGCACGTCCTGCATGGCGCGGTCCATGTCGGCGTCGAGGCCGAATTCGATGCTCAGGTCGGCGCGGCCCTCGAACGCGCGGGCCATGATCTTGCGCACGCCGGCCACGCCGTTGACGGCCTCCTCCAGCGGCTTGAGCACCTCGCGCTCCAGCGCCTCGGGCGTGGCGCCGGGGTATTCCACCTCCATCCAGGCGCCGGGGAAGCTGATGTCGGGCATCTGCTCGACGCCCAGCTTGGCATAGCTGAACAGGCCCAGCACGCACAGCGCCACCATGACCATGGCGGCGAACACCGGGTTGTTGATCGAGACGCGGGTGATCCACATGATGTGATGGCCCCCGGGCTCACTTCAGGCCGGCAGGCGAAGTGGCCGCGGCCGAGGCCACGGCCGGCGACTTGTTCGCCACCAAGCGTGCCCTGGCGCCTTCGCGCAAGTTGTCGAAGCGTGCCGCCAGCACCTGGCTTGCGGGTGTCACGCCCTGCAGCACCTCCACCCGCCCCTGCGGCTCGTCGCGCCGGCCCAGGGTGACCGCACGGCGTGCCAGGGTGCCGTCTTCGATCAGCCAGACATGGTCCTGGCCGGCCGTGGTGCCCACCGCGGCGGCTGGCAGCGTGAGCCGATCCTGGTCATCGGCGAGCAGCGCACGGGCCATGGCGTACTGGCCGGCGCGCAGGGTTTCGCCGGGGTTGGCCAGTTCGATGGTCACACCGATGGACCGCGTGCCCGGCTCGGCCGCCGGGGCGATGCGCGCGATGCGCCCGGCCACCGGCTGCGCCACGCCTTCCACCCGCACCTGCACCGGCAGGCCGGCCGAGAGGCGGCCGACCTCGTGCGTGCCCACGCTGCCGGCCAGTTCCAGCCGTGCCAGGTCGACGATGGTCAGCACCTGCTGCTCCACGGCCACCTTCTCGCCCGGCAGCGCGTGGCGCTTGGCCACGATGCCGGCAATCGGCGCCAGCAGCGTGGCGTCGCGCAGCGCCACGCGGGTGGTGTCGAGCGCCGCCTGCGCGGCGTTGAGCTCGGCACGGGCCGTTTCCAGAGCGGCACGCGAATTCTCCAGCGCGATCGGGCTGATGAACTGCTGCGCCGCCAGGCGTTCGTTGCTGGCATGGGTGCGCTCGACCTGCGCCAGCGTGGCCCGCGCCGACTCCAGATTGGCGCTGCGCTCGGCCACGCGGCTGCTGGTCTCGGCCATGTCGATACGGCCGAGGGCCTGCCCGGCCTGCACCCGGCTGCCTTCGGCCACGTGGAGTGCCACCAGCGTGCCGCCGGCCTTGGCGCGCAGCACCGAGGTCTGTGGCGCCACCAGCGGCCCGGAGAACTCCACCGCTTGCGGCATGCGCGCCAGTACCGGCTGCACCACCTCGCGCGCGAGGAATTCCAGCGGCACGTCGGGCTTCTTGTCGTTCTTGCCGCCCTTGGGGGCCGTTGCCTCGCTCCTGGCCGCGGCCTTCCCGTCCGGACCCTGCAAGACGCCGGTCCACAGGGCCACGCCGGCACCCGCCAGCAACACCAGCGCCGTTCCCCCGACCAGCCACTTGTTTTTCATCGTCCCAGCCTCCGGCCGATCTGCACGATTGTCGTGCGAGCGGCCGGAGTGTCGGCGATCCGGCCCGTTTTGTGGACCCGGTTGCGACGAAGCGTGACCTGCGGGCGATGAAGTGCAGGCGCCGCGTGCCCGGCCGTCAGGCCGGCATCGCCGCCGCGCGCGCCTGGCGCACCCAGGCCTCGTAGTCGGCGGCCTCCAGTGGCCGCGCATAGAGGAAACCCTGACCGCGGTCGCACTCCAGCGCCAGCATCAGTGCCGCCTGGCCCTCGGTCTCGATGCCTTCGGCCACCGTGGTCATGCCCAGTGCGCGGGCGACCCGGATGGTGGCCTCGATGAGCACGCGGTGGTATTCCACCGTCTCGGCGTGGCGCACGAAGGATCGGTCCACCTTCACCGTGTCCACCGGCATCTGGTGCAGGCAGGCCAGCGACGAATAACCGGTGCCGAAGTCGTCCAGCGCCAGCTTCACGCCCAGCGCCTTGAGCCCGCGCAGCGTGGCCTGCACCTGCTCGTCCTGCGCGGCCAGGCTCTCGGTGATCTCCAGCTGCAGTTGCTCGGGGCGCATCGCGGTCTCCTGCAGCAGGTCGCGCACCTCGTGCACGAGGTCGCCGCGCTTGAGCTGTGCCCGCGACAGGTTCACCGCCAGGTGCCGCGGCGCCAGCGCGCCGAGCTCGCCGTGCCAGCGCACGAAGTGCAGGCAAGCCGTGCGCAGCACGAACGAGCCCACGGCGTCGATGAGGCCGGACTCCTCGGCGATGCCGATGAATTCCACCGGCGGCACCAGTCCGCGAACGGGATGGCGCCAGCGCACCAGCGCTTCCACGCCCACCGACGCGCGCGTGGCCAGGTCCACCACGGGCTGGTAGATGACGAACAATTCGTCGGCCTTGAGCGCACGGCGCAAGTCGTTTTCAACCGCCAGCGCGCGCACCACGCGCTCGTGCATGGAATCGTCGAACATCACCCAGCGGCCGCGGCCGGCGCGCTTGGCCTCGTACATGGCGGTATCGGCGTTGCGCAGCACCTCGTCGGCCGTGCCTTCGCCGCCGCGGGCCAGCACCACCCCCAGGCTGACGCCGGACTGCACCGGAGTCGACCCCAGCAAGTAGGGCTCCGACAGGTCGGCCAGCAGCCGGTCGGCGATCACACCCACCGTCTGCGCGTCGTGCACGCCCTCGAGCACGACGACGAATTCGTCGCCGCCGATGCGCGCCGCCACGCGCGACTCGTCATCCAGCCGGGCCACCGCGTCCCCCGGCCGCAGCGCGCGCAGCAGCCGCTCGGCGACCTGGCGCAGCAGTTCGTCGCCGGCGCCGTGGCCCAGCGTATCGTTGACCTGCTTGAAGCGGTCGAAGTCCATGAACAGCACCGCGAAGCCGTAGCCCGGGTGGCGGCGGCCGTGGTCGATGGCGCGCTGCAGCCGCTCCATCACCACCGCGCGGTTGGGCAGGTGCGTCAGCGCATCGGTGCGCGCGCTGCTGGTCAGCCGCTCGTTGAGCCGCCGGCTTTCGGTGGCGTCGCCGAAGCACGACAACACGCCGCTGATCTGGCCCTGGGCGTCGAACAGCGGTTCGGTGTTCAGCAGCAGCCAGCGCAGTTCGCCTTGCGGCGTGTGGATGCCGAGGGTCTGGTTGCGCAGCGGCTGGCCGCTGGCCAGCGTGCGCGTGACGGGAAGCTCCTGGGCCGGATAGTCGCTGCCGTCCTCGCGCAGGGCGCGCCAGCCCGGGTCGAAGGCATCGCGGCCCAGCAGCTCGGCCAGCGGGCGGCCCAGCAACTGTTCGGCGGCACGGTTGGCCTCGACGATCTCGCCCTTGGAAGCGTGCACCACCACCCCCGCGGGCAAGCCCTTCCACAGCGCCTGCAACTTGCCCTGCTGCTGCACGCGGCCGGTGACGTCGGTCGCCACGCGCACGAAGCCCGAGAGTTCGCCGTCGTCGCCGTGCAGCGGGCGAATATCCACGTCGAGCCACAGGTCGCGGCCGTCGCGCGAACGGTGCAGCCACTCGTGGCGCGCCCCGCGGCCGCGCCGCACGGCTTGCTGTACACGCGCCAGCACCTCGGTGTCGGCGTGCGGGCTGGCGAGCAGATCGCCGGGCCGCTGACCGCTGGCGTCGGCCAGCGGCCAGCCGGCCACGCGGGCGAAGGCATCGTTGACCCACACGATGCGATCGTCCGGGTCGGTGATCAGCACCAGCGCCGCCGTGTGCTCGGCCACCAGCGCCAGCCGCTGCAATTCGGCGGCCTGCTCCTGCAGCCGCGCCGCCTGCCGACGCACGGCGCGCGCCGTCGGTTCCAGCAGCGTCAGGCCCAGCAGCAGCAGGAAGGCCGCACCGAACAGCAGTCCCAGCAGGTCCTGGTTCTGGTGGCGGGCGTTGTGGTGCCCGGCCTCCGCACGCAAGGCCGCCACCAGCCGAGACGCGGCCGCCTGCACCGGCGTGGTCTCGGCCTGCACGGCAAGCATCGCGGGCAGCAGGTTGACGCCGTCCCCGGCGTCGGTCTGACGCAGCAACTCACGGCCGTGGCGCCACAGGCGTTCGCTCGCGGCACGCCAGGCCTGCCAGGCCTGCGCCACCGGACGGTCCTGCCCGGCGTCCAGGGGCCGCTGGCGAGCCAGCCGCTCGTCCAGCGCGGTGGCATCTTCGGCGGCGGTGTCGAGCAAGGCCCGCAGCGCCATCGCATGCTGACGGCGTCCGGCCGTGTCGGCGGCCACCAGTGCCGCCAGGCGGCCGATCTGGTCGGCATGGGCGCGCTGGGCGCTGGCGGCTTCGATCAGCTCGGCGTCGGCGTCCAGCAAGGTGTGCGTGCGCAGCAGGTTCCAGCCATGAGCCAGCAGCGCCAGCGCCAGCACGGCACAGGCCAGGGCGACGAGCAGCGGCCGCCAGCGGTAGGCCTGGCCGGCGGCCGCTTGGGCTGGGCCGCGCTTCGCGCGCGGCAGCAACGGCGTCTCGGGCGCGGCGGCTTCGGCCATGGGTTGCGGACAGTCCTCGAGCACGGCTCGGGCAACATGCCGCGGGCCTGGTCGAAGGGATATCGGCCGCTGCGCCGCAGGATGTAGGCCGAAGCGGCGGTGGCGCCGGCGTTCAGGCCGCCTGCAGGCGGCGCGCCATGCGCGTGGCGCAGACCCAGGCCGCCAGCCCACAGCCGGCAGCGGCCCAGAAGACGGCGCCGAAGCCCAGCCGCGAGATGAGCCAGCCGCCGCCCACGCCGCCGAGCACGCCTGGCAGCCCGTAACCCAGCACCGAATACAAGGCCTGCCCGCGGCCGCGCAACCGGCCGGGAAAGAAACGCTGCACCAGCATGATGCAGGCCGTGTGGTGGCCGGCAAAGGTGACGGCATGCAGCGCCTGCGCCAGCACCAGCACCAGCGGCCAGTGGCCGGCCCCGGCCACGGCGACGAAGCGCAGCGTGGTCACCAGCGCCACCACCTGCAGCCAGCGTGGCGGCGCCAGCCACGCCGACAACCGGCCCTGCATCCAGAAGAAGGCGATCTCGGCCGCAATCGCCACCGCCCACAACGCGCCCACCACCGGCTTGCCGTAGCCCAGCGACACCAGGTACAGCGAGAAGAAGGCGTACAGGCTGGTGTGCGCCAGCACGGTAAAGAAGATCGAACCGAAGAACCAGGCCACCTCGGGCCGGCGCAGCAGCGGCAGCACCGCAGGCGCGGGCGCGTCGTGCACGGCATCGTCGCGCGTGGCCGGCAGGCGCAGCGCGGCGGCGAGCATGAGCCCGTTGACGGCAAGCACGAAGGCCGGAAAGGCGGCGATGCCGAAGCGTTCGAGCAAGGCGCCGCCGGCCGTGACGGCGATGATGAAACCGACCGAGCCCCACAGCCGCACGCGGCCATAGCGCGCGGCGTCGACGAAGCCGCCGCCCGTGCTGAGCAGATGCGCCAGCGTGGCCTCGTACAAGGGGATGACGCCGCCGTTGGCCGCGAACAGCAGCGCCGTGACCACCGCCACCGGCACCGCCTCGCGCACGCCCAGCAAACCGGCGGCCGCGAGCACCGAACCCGCCGCCGCGATGCGCAGCAGTTCGACGCGGCGCCCGCTGTGGTCGCCGAACCAGCCCCAGGCATAGGGCCCGAGCACGCGCGTCCAGCTCTGCAGCGAGGCAATCGCGCCGATGACCAGCGTGGAATAACCCAGCGACTGGAACCACAGCGGCGCGTAGGGGTTGAACAGCCCGATCGTCGCGAAATAGCTGAACGACAGCGCGGCGAAGCGCGGCAGCGATGCGGTCAACGCGGCCCCGCCGCCGCAGGTGCCGGCGGCACCGCCTGTGCCGTGTGCGCCGGATGCGCCGGGTGCGGGCTCAAGGCGCCGCCGCGGGCAGCGCCGGCAGCGGCAGTTGCACGTCGCCGCATTGCGCGCGGTGGCGCAGCACGTGGTCCATCACCACCAGCGCCAGCATGGCCTCGGCGATGGGCGTGGCGCGGATGCCCACGCAGGGGTCGTGGCGGCCGTGCGTTTCCACGGTCGTCGGCGCGCCGGCGCGGTCGATCGAGCCGCGCGGCAGGCGGATCGAACTGGTGGGCTTGATGGCGATGCGCACCACCAGGTCCTGCCCGGTGGAAATGCCGCCGAGCACGCCGCCGGAGCGGTTGCCGCGGAAGCCCTCGGGGCTGAGCTCGTCACCATGTTCGCTGCCGCGCTCGGTGACGACGCCGAAGCCGCTGCCGATCTCCACGCCCTTGACGGCGTTGATGCCCATCATGGCGTAGGCGATGTCGGCGTCGAGCTTGTCGAACAGCGGCTCGCCCAGGCCCACCGGCATGCCGTGGGCGCGCACCTCGATGCGCGCGCCGCAGGAGTCGCCCGCCTTGCGCAGCGCGTCCATGTGCGCCTCCAGCCGCGGCACGATGCCGGCATTGGCGGCGAAGAACGGGTTGTTCGGAATGTGCTCGGCACTCTCGAACGGGATCTCGATCTCGCCCAGGGCGCTCATCCAGCCGCTGAAGGTGGTGCCGTGGCGTTCACGCAGCCACTTGCGCGCCACCGCACCGGCGCCGACCATCGGCGCGGTCAGTCGCGCCGACGAACGGCCGCCGCCGCGCGGGTCGCGCAGGCCGTATTTGCGCCAATAGGTGTAGTCGGCGTGGCCGGGGCGGAAGGTGTCGAGCAGGTTGCCGTAGTCGCGGCTGCGCTGGTCGGTGTTGCGGATGAGCAGGCAGATCGGCGTGCCGGTGGTGAGGCCTTCGTAGACGCCGGAGAGGATCTCCACCGCGTCGGCCTCGTTGCGCTGCGTGACGTGGCGGCTGGTGCCGGGGCGGCGGCGGTCGAGATCGGGCTGGATGTCGGCTTCGCTCAAGGCCAGCCCGGGCGGGCAGCCGTCGATCACGCAGCCGACGGCCGGGCCGTGGCTTTCACCGAAATTGGTGACGCGAAACAGTTCGCCGAAGGTGGAGCCGGACATGTCAGGGTTGCGTGTTCTGGGTCGGCTGCGGCACGTCCTCGGGCCAGTCGCGGATATAGGCCTTGAGCATGCGGTTCTCGAAATCCTGCGCGTCGACCACGGTCTTGGCCACGTCGTAGAACGAGATCACGCCCATCAGCGTGCGCTGGTCGAGCACCGGCATGTAGCGCGCATGGCGCATCAGCATCATGCGGCGCACCTCGTCGATCTCGGTCGCGGGGGTGCAGGTCAGCGGCGCGTCGTCCATCACCGAGCGCACGTGGCGGTTGCCCAGGCCGCCACCCTGGGCCACGATGGCGGCGATGACCTCGCGGAAGGTGAGCATGCCCACCAGGTCGCCGTGCTCCATGACCACCAGCGAGCCGATATCCATCTCGGCCATGGTCTGCACGGCCTGCAGCAGTGGCTGGTCGGGGTGGACGGTATAGAGCGTATTGCCCTTCACGCGCAGGATGTCGGTGACTTTCATGACGGGCTCTCGGCAGAGACGGCGACTCGCTGCGGCTGGCTGCAGCCGGGTCAATATAGCCCACAATCGTCGCCGTTCCACTGCCCCGGTGAACCGTCATGCCCGGCTCTTCCGACCCCGGATTCGACACCCTCGCGCTGCACGCCGGCGCCGCGCCCGACCCGGCCACCGGCGCGCGCGCGGTGCCCATCCACCTGACGACGAGCTTCGTCTTCGACAGCAGCGAGCACGCCGCGAGCCTGTTCAACATGGAACGCTCGGGCCATGTCTACAGCCGCATCAGCAACCCCACCAACGCGGTGCTGGAAGAGCGCGTGGCGGCACTCGAAGGCGGCAGCGGCGCGATCGCCACCGCCAGCGGCCAGGCGGCGCTGTTTCTCGCCATCGCCACGCTGGCCGGCGCCGGCAGCCACGTCGTGGCCAGCACGGCGCTGTACGGCGGCAGCCACAACCTGCTGAGCTACACGCTGCGCCGCTTCGGCATCGAGACCCGCTTCGTCAAGCCCGCCGACATCGACGGCTGGCGCGCCGCCATCCGCCCGAATACCCGGCTGCTGTTCGGCGAGACGCTGGGCAACCCCGGGCTGGACGTGCTGGACATTCCCACGGTGAGCGCCATCGCGCACGAGGCCGGGTTGCCCTTGCTGGTGGACAGCACCTTCACCACGCCGTGGCTGATGAAGCCCTTCGAGCATGGCGCCGACCTCGTCTTCCACTCGGCCACCAAATTTCTATCGGGCCACGGCACGGTGATCGGCGGCGTGCTGGTCGACAGCGGCCTCTTCGACTGGCAACGGTCGGGCCGCTTCCCCGAACTCACGGAGCCCTACGCCGGCTTCCACGGCATGGTCTTCAGCGAGGAAAGCACCGTGGCCGCCTTCCTGCTGCGCGCGCGCCGCGAGGGCCTGCGCGACTTCGGCGCCTGCATGAGCCCGCACACCGCCTGGCTGATCCTGCAAGGCATCGAGACGCTGCCGCTGCGCATGGCGCGGCACGTGGAGAATACGCGCAAGGTGGTGGCCTTCCTGGCCGGCCAGGCCATGGTGGCGCGGGTCGGCTACCCCGAACTGGAGGGCCACCCGAGCCACCAACTGGCCCAACGGCTGCTGCCGCGCGGCTGCGGCAGCGTCTTCAGCTTCGACCTCAAGGGATCGCGCAAGCAGGGCCAGGCCTTCATCGAGGCGCTGAAGATCTTCAGCCACCTGGCCAATGTGGGCGACTGCCGCTCGCTCGTCATCCACCCGGCGAGCACGACGCATTTCCGCATGGACGACGCGGCGCTGGCCGCGGCCGGCATCACGCCGGGCACGATCCGGCTGAGCATCGGGCTGGAGGACGCCGACGACCTGATCGACGATCTCAAGCGGGCGTTCAAGGTCGCGGAGAAGACATCATGAAGCTGCAGGTCCAGGGCCGCGAGGCCTACGCCTATACCGGGGGCAAACCCTTCGACCCGGCCCTGCCCTGCGTCGTATTCCTCCACGGCGCCAGCAGCGACCACAGCGTGTGGACGCTGCTGGCCCGCTGGTTTGCGCACCACGGCCATGGCGTGCTGGCGGTGGACCTGCCCGGCCACATGCGCAGTGCCGGGCCGCTGCTGCCCGATGTAGAGGCGCTGGCGGGCTGGATCTGGGCCCTGCTCGACGCTGCCGGCGTGGAACGCGCCGCGCTCGTCGGGCACAGCATGGGTTCGTTGATCGCGCTGCAGGCCGCGGCACTGGCGCCGGACCGCACCACGCACCTGGCGCTGATCAGTGCTTCGTACCCGATGAAGGTATCGGATGCCCTGCTGGCCACGGCGCGCGAGGCTCCGCAGCGGGCGATGGCGATGGTCAACGCCTGGTCGATCGGCACCCATGCCAGCAAGCCGGGCTACCCGGGCCCGGGCAACTGGCTGCACGGCAGCAACCTGGCATTGATGCGCCGTGTCCAGGCCGGCACGCCGGATGCCAACGTCTTCCTGCAGGACTTCGAGGTGTGCAACCGCTACGCCGGCGGGCTGGAAGCCGCGGCCCGCGTGACCTGCCCGGTGACGATGATCCTGGGCCGGGCCGACCAGATGACGCCGCCCCGGGCCACGCGCGAGATCGCCGCGGCGCTGAAGGCCCGTGTCGTGGATATCTCCAGCGGGCACCTCCAGCCGGCCGAAGCCCCCGACGCCACGCTCGCGGCGCTGCGCGCCGCCCTGACCTGAAGATCAGGTTCTGATCGCGTCGGCCAGCGTCAGCCGGTCCAGCGCGGTCGCGCGCCGGAAGGCCGTCGAGGCGGCACCGGGCTCGAGCAATGTGCGCTCGATCAACGGCGCGAGCCGGGTGGCCGCCGGATCACACAGCAGCACGTGGCGGGCGTCGCCGCCCTCGTCCAGTCGTGACACCCAGTCCAGCTCGGCCAGCAACTCGATCACCGGCTCCAGCTGCAGCGGGTCGGCGCGCAGCGACTGGGCCATCGCCGCCAGCGACAGGCCGTGCTGGTCGGAGTGGCGCGCCGCGTCCAGCCGCTTGAGCAGCGTCAGCGCCAGCTCGAAGCGCCAGCCGGCGGTGGGTGCGATGCTGGCCACGCGCATCTGCAGGCTGGGCGCATAGGCGGCGATCACCGCGCCCAGCAGCACGATGACCCAGCCGAGGTAGATCCACAGCAGCAGGATCGGCGCCGTGGCGAAGGCACCGTACACCGCCGAGAAACTGGGCACCGAGTTGACGTACCAGACCAGGGCCCGCTGCGCCGCTTCCACCCCCAGCGCCACGAAAACGCCGCCGGCCCAGGCGTGGCGCCAGCGCACCGAGACGTTGGGCACGTAGTGGAACAGCGCCGCCATGCCCCAGGCGAGCAGGAAGAACTGCAGCGCATTGAGCAGGAAGGCCAGGTTGTCCGGCACGGCGGCGGCAAAGCCGCGCGGCCCCGACAGCGCATAGGAGGTCAGCGAGGCACTCAGGCCCAGCGCCAGCGGCCCCAGCGTGAGCGCCGCCCAGTAGACGAGCACGCGCTGCGCCAGCGGCCGCGGCTGGCGCACACGCCAGATGGCATTCAGCGTGCGGTCGATGGTAAGCACCAGCGCCAGCGCCGTGACCACCAGCAGCACCAGGCCCAGCGTGCCCATGCCGCGCGCCTTGCCGGCGAATTCGGTGAGCGCGCGCAGCACCGGCCGCGCGATGTTGTCGGGCACCAGGCTGCGCAGGAAGAAGCGCTCCAGGTCGCCCTGCAGGCTGGAGAACATGGGGAACGCGGTGAACACCGCCAGCATCACCGTGAACAGCGGCACCAGCGCGATCAGCGTGGTGAAGGTCAGGCTGCCCGCGGTGAGGCCCAGGCGGTCTTCGCGGAAGCGCTGGCGCAAGGTGCGAAGCGTCTCGTACCAGGGCCAGGTGCGCAGCGTCTGCAGCAGCAGCGCCACCTGCTGCCCGACCTTGCCCCCCAGATCGATCAGCTTGCTCATGCTGGCTATGATGCCAGCATGCCCGCTGCCGAGACTGCCACCCTGACCGATGCGCCGCAGCAGCCCGACGCCATGGTGCGCGCAGCACGTGCTGCGGCACTGGCGGGTCTGCTGGGCCTGATCGTGCTGGGCCTGGCCTGGGAATTGTGGCTGGCGCCCACCGGCAGCGGCACGCTGGCCATCAAGGTGCTGCCGCTGGCACTGTGCGTGCTGGGCCTGCTGCGCCACCGCATGTACACCTTCCGCTGGCTGAGCCTGCTGGTATGGCTGTATTTCATGGAAGGCGTGGTGCGCGCCACCACCGAACAAGGCTGGTCGCGTGCGCTGGCAGTGGTCGAGATCGGGCTGTGCCTGCTGCTGTTCACGTCCAGTGCGCTGTATATCCGCTGGCGGCTGCGCCACGCGGCACCGGCCGCGGCCTGAGGCCTGGCGCGTGGCCGCGGCGAGCCTGCTCGAGACGCTGCGCAGCGCCGTGGGCGCCGCGAACGTGCTGACCGAGGGCGACCTCACGGCCTGGGAACTGGACTGGCGCAAGCGCTGGCGCGGCAGAGCGCTGGCGGTGGTGCGGCCGGGCAGCACCGCCGAGGTGGCCGCCGTGGTACGCGCCTGCGCCGCCACCGGTACCGCCATCGTGCCGCAGGGCGGCAATACCGGTCTCGTGGGCGGTGGCGTGCCCGATGCCAGCGGCACCCAGGTGCTGCTGAGCCTGCAACGGATGAACCGCGTGCGTGCCATCGACGAGGCCAACCTCACGCTCACCGCCGATGCCGGATGCGTGCTGCAGGCGACGCAGGAAGCGGCGCTTGCGCGCGGCCTGCTGCTGCCGCTGAGCCTGGCGGCCGAGGGCAGTTGCACCCTCGGCGGAAACCTGGCCACCAATGCCGGCGGCACGCAGGTGCTGCGCTGGGGCAATGCGCGCGAACTCTGCCTGGGGCTGGAAGTCGTCACCGCCGCCGGGCAGGTGTGGGACGGCCTGAGCGGCCTGCGCAAGGACAATACCGGCTACGACCTGCGCGACCTGATGATCGGCAGCGAAGGAACGCTGGGCATCATCACCGCGGCAACATTGAAGCTGGCGCCGCTGCCGGCGGCCACGACCACCGCGCTGGCGGCCTGCGCCGATCTGGCGCAATGCGTGAGCTTGCTGAAGCTGGCGCGCGCGCGACTGGGTGCCGGCTTGACGGGTTTCGAGGTCATGGGCCGCCATGCGCTGGACCTGGTGGCGCGCCACTTTCCGGCCCTGCCGCAGCCGCTGCCCGGCGCACCCTGGACCGTGCTGCTGGAGCAGAGCGACACCGAGGGTCTTGCCCGGGCGCGCGAGCGTTTCGAGGCCTTGCTCGGCGCGGCGCTGGAGCTGAGCGTCATCGGCGACGCCGTGGTGGCCGAGAGCCTGGCGCAGTCGCAGGCGCTGTGGCAGCTGCGCGAATCGATCCCGCTGGCGCAGGCCGAGGAGGGACTCAACGTCAAGCACGACATCTCGCTGCCGGTGTCGGCCATTCCCGAATTCGTGGCCAGCACCGACGCGCTGCTGCGCCGTCGTTTTCCGGGCGTGCAACTCGTCAATTTCGGTCACCTCGGTGACGGCAACCTGCACTACAACGTGCAGGCCCCCGCGGGCAGCGACGGCCAGCGCTTCCTGGACGACAACGAGCGGCGCATCAACACCCTGGTCTTCGACGCGCTGGTGCCGTATGGCGGCTCGTTCTCGGCCGAACACGGCATCGGTACCCTGAAGCGCGACGAACTGGCGGCGCGCAAGTCGCCGGTGGCGCTGCAGATGATGCGCGCCGTCAAGGCCGCGCTGGACCCGCTGAACCTGCTGAACCCGGGACGCGTGCTGTAGCCCGCGCCGGGGCGCTGCACCCCCGGCAGCAAGCCGACGCGTCTACTGTACCGGGCCCTTGAGCGCCACCGGCAGGGGGATCGACATCGTCTCGATGCCCTCTTCCCGCAGCGCCAGCCTTTCCTCGGGCGTGGCCTGGCCGCGGATGCCGCGATGCGGCTCCTCGCCGTAGTGAATGCGGCGGGCTTCCTCGGCAAAACGCTCGCCCACGTCCTCGGTATGGGCCAGCAGGTGGCGCACCGTGTGCAGCCACGCTGCCTGCAGGTCGGCCGGTCGGGCCTCGACGGTGGGCCTGGGGTCGGGTGGCGGCACCGGCACCGGTTCACGCGCGCCCGAGAGATTCAGTCGGGGCGCCGAAGGCAAACGCGTGATCAGCTTGTCGGCACACAGCGGGCATTCCACCAGCCCACGGCCGTTCTGGCCCATGAAATCCTCGTCGGATGCGAACCAGCCTTCGAAGCCGTGGCCGTTGGCGCAACGCAAATCGAGCACTTTCATCGTACCGTCATCATAGAGCGGCGCCGTGCTGCGCGCTGTGCCAGGTCAATGGGCGCCGGCCGGAGTGCCACTGCTGCAGCCAGTGCAGTCCGATCAGCGTCTTCACGTCGGGCAGGCCGTCATGCAGGTCGATGGCCGCCAGCTCGGCCTCGGTCAGCGTCACCGTCTCGACGAATTCGCCATGGTCCAGGCGCGGCGGACCGGCCACAAGGCCGCGTGCGAACCAGATCCAGATGCTCTCGCTGGAATACGCCGCGGCGTTGTGGATCTCGCCGCCGTAGGCCCACTCGCATGCGGTGTAGCCGGTCTCCTCTTGCAGTTCGCGCATCGCGCAGGCCAGGGTGGACTCGCCCGGATCGCGCTTGCCGGCCGGCCATTCGAGCAGCACCTTGGCCACCGGATAGCGGTACTGGCGCACCAGCACCAGGCGGCCGTCGTCGAGCAGCGGCACCACGGCCACCGCGCCGCCATGCTGGATGAATTCGCGCGTGGCGTGGTTGCCGTCGGGCAGCAGCACGTCGTCGCGCCGCAGCTCGAGGAAGCCGCCGCTCACCAGCGTGGTGCCGCCCAGGCGGCGTTCGGTCAGGTGGGGATCGTCGCCGGCATCCGGCGGCGGCAGCGGGCCGGTGTCAGCCATCGGGGCCCGGTCGCGTCAGGTGGCCAGCGCGCGCACGATGGCGTCGCGGCACATCGCCATCAGCCCGCCGGAGAACGGGCCCAGCACCAGCACCGCCAGCCCGTTGGCGGCCAGCAGCGCAGCCACGCCCTGGGAGCGCTCGATCGGCGCGGTCTGCACCGGCACGTCGAACCACATCACCTTGACCACGCGCAGGTAGTAGAAAGCGCCGACCAGGCTGAACAGCACCGCCACCACGGCCAGCACGATGTAGAGCGTGACATTGGTGCTGACCAGCGCCTGGATCACCGAGAGCTTGGCGAAGAAGCCGATCATCGGCGGCACGCCGGCCAGCGAGAACATGAACACCGTCATCGCGCCGGCCACCCAGGGGCTGCGCTGCGACAGGCCGGCGAGGTCGTCGATCTCCTCGCTCTCGAAACCCTGGCGCGACAGATACATGATGAGGCCGAAGGTGCCCAGCGTGGTGAACACGTAGCTCACGATATAGAACATGGCCGAGCTGTAGGCATTGCCCGCCGACAGCGTATTGCCGCTCACCACCCCGGCCGACAGCCCCAGCACCACGAAGCCCATCTGCGCGATGGTGCTGTAAGCCAGCATGCGCTTGAGATTGCGCTGCGCGATGGCCGCGATATTGCCCAGCGCCAGCGAGGCCACGGCGAGCACGATGAACATCTGCTGCCAGTCCACCGCCAGCCCCAGCATGCCTTCCACCAGCAGCCGGATGGTGATGGCGAAGGCGGCGAATTTCGGCGCGCCACCGATGAGCAGCGTCACCGCCGTCGGCGCACCCTGGTAGACGTCGGGCACCCACATGTGGAAGGGCGCGGCACCGAGCTTGAAGGCCAGCCCGGCGACGACGAAGACGAGTCCGAAGACCAGCACTTCCTTGTTGATGCGGCCGGTGGCGATCTGCTCGAAGACGCGCGGAATCTCCAGCGAACCGGTGGCGCCGTACATCATCGACAGGCCATAGAGCAGGAAACCGCTGGCCAGCGCGCCGAGCACGAAATATTTCATCGCCGCCTCGGTGGCCACGGCGTGGTCGCGGCGCAGCGCGGTCAGCGCATACAGGCTCAGGCTCATCAGTTCCAGGCCCAGGTAGACGACCAGGAAGTGGTTGGCCGAGCACATGACGCTGATGCCGAGCAGCACGAACAGCGTGAGCGTGTAGAACTCGCCCTTCATCATGTCGCGCGCCGCCAGCGTGGGGCGCGCATAGGCCAACGTCACCATCACCGCCAGCGCGGCGAAGAAGGCCAGCAGGTGGCCCATGGGGTCGACGACGACCAGGCCCTTCATGCCGTAGGCGGTGGCGCCGGCGTCGAAGTAGACCAGGTGCAGGGCAGCGAACACGCCCACCGTGAATTGCGTCAGCCAGAAGGTGGTGCTGCGCTCGGCGCCGGTGACGAAAAGGTCGGCCAGCAGCACCACGCAGGCCATGGCCAGCAGCCAGATCTCGGGGTACAGCACGGGCCAGTTCATTGCGGTCATGGTCTTCCAGCGGGGCTCGCGGCCGTCAGTTCAGCTTGGGTGCGGCCACGTGCCGCAGCAGCTCGGTGACCGAGGCGTCCATCACGTCGGTGAAGGGCTTCGGATACAGGCCCATGGCGAGCACCGCGGCGGCGAGGATGGCGAGCATCAGGAATTCGCGGCCGTTGATGTCGGCGAGCTGCCTGACATGCTCGTTGGCGACGTCGCCGAAATACACGCGCTTGACCATCCACAGCGTATAGGCGGCGCCGAAGACCAGCGTGGTGGCGGCCAGCGCGGCGATCCAGAAGTTGTGCTGCACGGCGCCCAGGATGACCATCCATTCACCCACGAAACCGGCCGTTCCCGGCAGGCCCGCATTGGCCATCGCGAAGAGCACGGCGAAGGCCGCGAATTTGGGCATCGTATTGGTCACGCCTCCGTAGGCCGCGATCTCGCGGCTGTGCACACGGTCGTAGAGCACGCCGATGCACAGGAACATGGCGCCCGAGACGAAGCCGTGGCTGACCATCTGCACGATGCCGCCGGCCACGCCCAGCGGGTTGAAGATGAAGAAGCCCAATGTGACGAAACCCATGTGCGCGATCGAGCTGTAGGCCACCAGCTTCTTCATGTCCTGCTGCACCAGTGCCACCAGGCCGATATAGAGCACCGCGATCAGGCTCAGGCCGATGATGACCCAGTCGTATTCACGCGCGGCATCGGGTGCGATGGGCATGGAAAAACGCAGGAAGCCGTAGGCCCCCAACTTCAGCATGATGGCCGCCAGCACCACCGAGCCGCCAGTGGGTGCTTCCACGTGCGCGTCGGGCAGCCAGGTGTGCACCGGCCACATCGGCACCTTCACCGAGAAGGCGGCGAAGAAGGCGACGAACAGCAGCGTCTGCACGGGCAGGCTCAGCGGCAGCTTGTGCCAGGTGAGGATGTCGAAGCTGCCGCCGCTCTTGAAATACAGGTAGACCAGCGCCACCAGCATGAGCAGCGAACCGAGCAGCGTATAGAGGAAGAACTTGAAGGCTGCGTAGACGCGCCTCGGGCCGCCCCAGACGCCGATGATGATGTACATCGGGATCAGCGTGGCCTCGAAGAACACATAGAACAGCATGCCGTCGAGCGCACAGAAGACGCCGATCATCAGCCCCGACAGGATCAGGAAGGCGCCCATGTACTGCGCCACGCGCTCGGTGATCACTTCCCACGCGGAGATGATCACGACCACGGTGATGAAGGCGGTGAGCGGCACGAACCACAGCGACAGGCCGTCCACGCCGAGGTGGTAGTGCAGGTTGAAGCGCTCGATCCACGGCATCTTCTCGACGAACTGCATGGCCGCGGTACCGCGGTCGAAACCGGTGATCAGCGGCAGCGTGGCCAGCAGCGAGACCAGCGCGCCGATCAGCGCCAGCGCACGCACCGGACGGGCGTTGTCGTCGCGGCCGAGTGCGAGCAGCAGCACGCCGAAGGCAATCGGCAGCCAGATCGCGAGGCTCAGCAGACCCATCGTATTCCCTCTTGTTCTTCTTGCATGTGCGGCGCCGGCATCGGCATGTCAGCGCATGAGGCCGCTGAAATACGGCCACAGCTGCCAGGTCAGCAGGCCGAAGATACCCAGCAGCATGACCAGCGCATATTGGTACAGGTGGCCGGTCTGGAACTGGCGCAGCACGCCGGCCAGCCCGCCCATGGCGCGGGCGCTGCCGTTGATGGCGCCGTCGATCACCGCCACGTCGCCGCCCTTCCACAGGCCGGTACCCAGCAGCCGCGCCCCGGCGGCCAGCACGTGTTCGTTGAACCAGTCCATGTAGTACTTGTTCTCGAGCACGCGCACCACGGGGGCGAAGGTGCGGGCGATGGCCGCGGGGATGGAAGGCTGCTTGAGGTAGAACCACCAGGCCGTGACCACGCCGGCCAGCGCCAGCCAGAACGGCGGTGTCTGCAGGCCGTGCAAGGCCATCGCGGCGGCGCCGTGGAAGCCTTCGGCGAGTTGCGCCGTCGCCGGGTGGCGCGCAGCGTCGACAACTATCGCATCCTTCATGAAGTCGCCGAACAGCATGGGCTGGATGGCCAGGAAGCCGATCACCACCGAGGGCACGGCGAGCAGGATCAGCGGCGCCGTGACGACCCAGGGCGATTCGTGCGGCGTGGCGTCGTGGTGATCGTCGTGGCCGTGAGAACCATGGTCATGGTCGTCCTCGGGCGGGAAGGGCTTGTGGTGGAAACGCTCCTCGCCATGGAAAACGAGGAAGTACATGCGGAAGGAATAGAAGGCGGTGACGAAGACGCCGGCCACCACCGCGAAGATGGCAAACGGCGTGCCCGGCAGGTTCGAGGCCTCGACCGCCATGATGATGCTGTCCTTGCTGTAGAAGCCGGCGAACAAGGGCGTGCCGATGAGCGCCAGCGATCCCAGCAGCGCGGTGATCCAGGTGATGGGCATGTGCTTGCGCAGGCCGCCCATGTTTCGGATGTCCTGGTCGTGGTGCATGCCGATGATCACGCTGCCGGCGGCCAGGAACAGCAGCGCCTTGAAGAAGGCGTGCGTCATGAGGTGGAACACGGCCACCGAATAGGCGCTGGCGCCCAGCGCCACCGTCATGTAGCCCAGCTGGCTGAGCGTGGAATACGCGACGACGCGCTTGATGTCGTTCTGGATGATGCCGAGGAAGCCCATGAACAAGGCCGTGATGGCGCCGATGACGAGCACGAAGTTGAGCGCGGTGTCCGAGAGCTCGAACAGCGGGCTCATGCGCGCCACCATGAAGATGCCGGCCGTGACCATGGTCGCGGCGTGGATCAGCGCGGAAATCGGCGTCGGGCCTTCCATCGAATCCGGCAGCCACACGTGCAGCGGGAACTGCGCGCTCTTGCCCATGGCGCCGATGAACAGGCAGATGCAGGCCACCGTGATCAGCATCCAGTCGGTGCCCGGGAAAGTGAGCCTGGCCAGTTCCGGCGCCCTGGCAAACGCTTCCGTGTAGTTCAACGTGCCGCTGTAGGCCACCACCAGGCCGATGCCCAGGATGAAGCCGAAATCGCCGACGCGGTTGACGATGAAGGCCTTCATGTTGGCGAAGATGGCCGTCGGCTTCTTGAACCAGAAGCCGATCAGCAGGTAGCTCACCAGGCCCACCGCTTCCCAGCCGAAGAAGAGCTGCAGGAAGTTGTTGCTCATCACCAGCATCAGCATGCTGAAGGTGAACAGCGAGATGTAGGCGAAGAAGCGCTGGTAGCCGGGGTCGCCGTCCATGTAGCCGATGGTGTAGACGTGCACCATGAGGCTGACGAAGGTCACCACCACCATCATCATCGCGGTCAGGCCGTCGACCAGGAAGCCGACCTCCATCACCAGCTTGCCCAGCACCATCCACTCGTAGATGGTCTCGTTGAAGCGCGCGCCGGCCGCCACCTGCGACAGCACGACGACCGAGCAGACGAAGGCGATGAACACACCCAGGATGGTGAAAACATGCGAACCGCGGCGGCCCACCCAGCGGCCGGCCAGGCCGGCGATGAGCGCGCCGGCCAGCGGCGCCAGCGGCACGGTGAGCAGCAGTCCTTGGGAGATCGTTGAAGCCATGTCCGCCTTCAGCCTTTCAACTCGTCGAGTTCCTCGACCTTGATCGAGGCCCGGTTGCGGAACAGCACGACCAGGATCGCCAGGCCGATGGCCGATTCGGCCGCCGCCACGGTGAGGATGAAAAAGACGAAGACCTGGCCCGCCATGCGGTCGGCCTCCAGCGGCAGGTAGTGCGAGAAGGCGACGAAGTTCAGGTTGACCGCCAGCAGCATCAGTTCGATGGCCATCAGCAGCACGATCAGGTTGCGGCGGTTCAGGAAGATGCCGATCACCGACAGGGCGAACAGGATGCCGCCCAGCGACAGGTAATGGCCGAGCGTGATGGGACCGAGGCTCATTTCGCCGCCCCCCCCGGGTCGGGCGCGGACGGCAATTCGACCGTCGGCGCCATCTTCACCAGCCGCACGCGGTCGGCGCGCTTCACCCGCACCTGCTCCGAGGGTTCATGTGCCGGCTGTCCTTGCGCCCGCGCAGCGTCAGCGCGATGGCCGCGATGATGGCCACCAGCAGCAGCACCGCCGCCAGCTGCAGCGGGTAGAGGTATTGCGTATAGATCTCGATGCCCAGCAGCTTGGTGTTGCCCATTTCCAGCGCGCGTGCGCTCGGCTCCGGCGCCTGCAGCTGGAAGCCGCGCATCAGCACCAGCGCCATTTCCAGCGCGATGACCGCGCCCACCAGGCCGGCCAGCGGCAGGTGCTGCCAGAAACCCTGGCGGAAGCTGTCGGCATTGATGTCGAGCATCATCACGACGAAGAGGAACAGCACCATCACCGCGCCGACGTAGACGAGCACCAGCGTGATGGCCAGGAACTCGGCCGACAGCAGCATCCAGATGCAGGACGCGCTGAAGAAGGCGAGCACCAGGAACAGTACCGCATGCACCGTGCTGCGCGCCGTGATGACGCGCAGTGCGGCAAACAGCAGCACCGTGGCGAAGACGTAGAAGAGGGCGGTGATCGTGTCCATGGGTCTTGGGCTCTGGCCGGCCGAGGGCAGACGAGAGCCCTGGTTCAGCGGTATTTGGCGTCGGCAGCCCGGTTGGCGGCGATCTCTTTTTCGTAGCGGTCGCCCACGGCCAGCAGCATGTCCTTGGTGAAATACAGGTCGCCGCGTTTCTCGCCGTGGTATTCGAAGTGGTGCGTCTCGACGATGCTGTCCACCGGGCAGCTTTCCTCGCAGAAGCCGCAGAAGATGCACTTGGTGAGGTCGATGTCGTAGCGCGTGGTGCGGCGCGAGCCGTCGGCACGCACGTCGCTCTCGATGGTGATGGCCATGGCCGGGCACACCGCCTCGCACAGCTTGCAGGCGATGCAGCGCTCCTCGCCGTTGTCGTAGCGACGCAGCGCGTGCAGGCCGCGGAAGCGGGGACTCAGCGGCGTCTTCTCGTCGGGGAACTGGATCGTGATGTTCTTGGCCAGGAAATAGCGGCCGGTGAGCTTCATGCCCTTGAACAGCTCGGCCAGCAGCATGCTGGAGAAGACATCCTTGATGGCGGTGAGGGTCGACATGTTCACCTCATTCCCAGATGTTGAACGGCGACTGGATCCACAGGCCGACGACGACCAGCCAGACCAGCGTCACCGGGATGAAGATCTTCCAGCCCAGGCGCATGATCTGGTCGTAGCGGAAGCGCGGGAAGGTGGCGCGCACCCACAGGAACATCGTGACCACGACGAAGACCTTGATGGCCAGCCAGATCCAGCCCGGGATGAAGTCGAGGAAGCCGAACGGCGGCAGCCAGCCGCCCAGGAACAGCAGCACGGTGAGCGTGCTGACCAGGATCATGTTGGCGTATTCGGCCAGGAAGAACATGGCAAACGACATGCCCGAATATTCGATCATGTGGCCGGCGACGATCTCGCTCTCGCCTTCCACCACGTCGAAGGGGTGGCGGTTGGTCTCGGCCAGACCGGCGATGAAGAAGACGACGAAGATCGGCAGCAGCGGCAGCCAGTTCCACGACAGGAAGCCGGCGCCCAGGTCGGCGAAGGTTCCCTTGCCTTGCAGCATGACGATCTCGGTCATGTTCATGGTGGCCGAAACCATGAGCACCACGACCAGGCAGAAGCCCATCGCGATCTCGTAGCTCACCATCTGCGCCGAGGCGCGCAGCGCGCCCAGGAAGGCGTACTTGGAATTGCTGGCCCAGCCGGCGATGATGACGCCGTAGACCTCCAGCGAGGTGATGGCCATCAGGAACAGCAGGCCGGCGTTGACATTCGCCAGCACGGCTTCCGGTCCGAAGGGCACCACCGCCCAGGCCGCCAGCGCCGGCATGATGGTCATCACCGGGCCCAGGAAGAACAGGCCCTTGTTCGCCGCGCTGGGGCGGATGATCTCCTTGAAGATCAGCTTCACCGCGTCGGCGATCGGCTGCAGCAAACCGCCCGGGCCGACGCGGTTGGGGCCGATGCGGATCTGCGTATAGCCGATGCCCTTGCGTTCCCACAGCGTGAGGTAGGCCACGCAGATCATCAGCGGCAGCACCACGGCGACGATCTTCACCAGGCTCCACAGCACCAGCCACAGCGTCGGGCCGAGGGTGGTGTTGCCGAATGCGTGCAGGGTGTCGAACATGGCCTTCAGACCTTCTCGACGCCGACGGCGCCGAACATCGCACCCAGGCCGGCGGTGGCCGGGTGGCCGGCGGCGATGCGCACGGCGCCCACGGCCAGCGACGGCTCTTCACGCCCCGGCAGCACCAAGGTGGCCTGGCCCTGCGTCACCCGCAACATGCCACCGGCTTCCATGCGCAGCTGCTGCCACGACGCCGAAGGCAGACCGACGACGGGTTCACGCGCATCGGCGGTGCGCTGCAGCGACGCGGCGCGGCGCACGATGGCATCGACGGCGTAGATCGGCACGTCGGAAACGCGCTGCAGGGCGCCACCCACCGCCTGGTCGAGGGCCGCCAATGCAGGCGCCCCGGCACGGTTGTCCAGGCGCGAAGCCAGCGTGGTGAGGTCGCCCAGCGCCTCGGCGCGTACGTCTTCCGAACTCGCGTGGTCGAAGCCGGGCAGGCCCAGCAGGTTGCCCAGCACGCGCAGCACCTTCCACGCCGGACGCGCTTCGCCCAGCGGCTTGACGACGCCGTGGAAGCTCTGCGCGCGGCCTTCGGCATTGACGAAGGTGCCGGCGGTTTCGGTGAACGGGGCGATCGGCAGCATGACGTCGGCCACGTCGGCGGCCACGTCCTTGAACGGCGTGAGCGCGACGACCAGGCCCGAAGCCGCCAGCGCTGCACGGGCCGCGGCGGCGTCGGCGCTGTCGAGCACCGGCTCGGTATTCAGCAGCAGCAGCGCCTTCATCGGCTGGCCCAGCATCTGGCCGGCGTTCAGCCCGCCGGCGCCCGGCAGCGCGCAAACGAGTTGCGCGCCCACGCCGTTGCCGGACTCGCCCAGATAACCGACGCTGGCGCCGGTGTGCTCGCCGATCCAGTTCGCCAAGGCCAGCAGTTGCGACGCCTGCACGTGTTGCGCTGCGGCGTTGCCCAGCAGGATGGCCTTGCGCTCGCCGGAAAGCAGCGCGTCGGCCACGGCCTGCGCGGCCGCGCCGGGGTCGGCCGGCAGCGGCGCCGGCACACCACGCGCCCTGG
Source organism: Candidatus Rubrivivax defluviihabitans (assembly GCA_016709385.1). GTDB lineage: Bacteria > Pseudomonadota > Gammaproteobacteria > Burkholderiales > Burkholderiaceae_C > Rubrivivax > Rubrivivax defluviihabitans. The sequence continues at coordinate 170,572 of JADJMW010000021.1, read as the reverse complement.
CCACCGCGGCGGCCACGTCGGCCAGCTGCGCCGGCCAGGCCGCGGGCGCGGAGGTCAGCGTGGCGGCCACCGGCATGGCCCAGTCGTCGTGCACCGCATGCAAGCTCATCAGCTTCGCGCCGTGGCGCACGGCCTGGCGCAGACGCTGCGCCAGCAAGGGATGGTCCTTGCGCAGGAAGGAGCCGACGACGAAGGCGCGGTCCAGCTTGGACAGCGAGGCGATCGAGGTGCCGAGCCAGCGAGCATGACCCGCGGGCGCCACGTTGCCGAAGTCGGCGTGGCGGGTGCGGTGGTCGATGCTTTCGCTGCCCAGGCCGCGCACCAGCTTGGCCAGCAGGTGCAATTCCTCGACCGTCGACGAGGCATGACCGATGGCGCCGATGCCGGCTCCCGCCTCGGTCCCGCCGAACTCGGACTTGACGCGCTTGAGCCCGTCGGCCACGTAGGCCAGCGCGGTATTCCAGTCCACCGCCTGCCAGACCCCGCCCTGCTTGACCATCGGCTGCGTCAGCCGCGACTCGCTGTTCAGCGCCTCGTAGCTGAAGCGGTCGCGGTCGGCGATCCAGCATTCGTTGACGTCTTCGTTTTCCAGCGGCACCACCCGCATCACCTTGTTCGCCTTGACCTGCACCACCAGGTTGGCACCCACGCTGTCGTGCGGGCTCACCGACTTGCGGCGGCTCAGTTCCCAGGTGCGGGCGCTGTAGCGGAAGGGCTTGCTGGTGAGCGCGCCGACCGGACAGATGTCGATCATGTTGCCCGACAGTTCGCTGTCGATGGTGCGGCCGGCCAGCGTGGTGATCTCGCTGTGCTCGCCGCGGTGGATCATGCCGAGCTCCATGACCCCGGCCACTTCCTGGCCGAAGCGCACGCAGCGCGTGCAGTGGATGCAGCGGCTCATCTCCTGCATGCTGATCAGCGGGCCGACGTCCTTGTGGAAGACGACGCGCTTGTCTTCTTCATAGCGCGAGGCCGACTTGCCGTAGCCCACGGCCAGGTCCTGCAGCTGGCATTCGCCGCCCTGGTCGCAGATGGGGCAGTCCAGCGGGTGGTTGATGAGCAGGAACTCCATCACCGACTGCTGCGCCTTCACCGCCTTGTCGCTCTTGCTGCGCACCACCATGCCGTTGGTCACCGGCGTGGCGCAGGCCGGCATGGGCTTGGGCATCTTCTCGATGTCGACCAGGCACATGCGGCAGTTGGCCGCGATGCTGAGCTTCTTGTGGTAGCAGAAGTGCGGGATGTAGACGCCGGCCGCGTCGGCGGCGTGCATGACCATGCTGCCGTCGGGCACGGTGACCTTGTGGCCGTCGATGTCGAGTTCAGCCATGGGAAACAGCTCCGAAACGCAGCACTTCAGACATGCGCCCCCACCCTGCAATGCTTGTGCTCGATGTGGTAGGCGAACTCGTCGCGGAAGTGCTTGAGCATGCCCTGCACCGGGCATCGCCGCGGCATCGCCCAGCGCGCAGATGGTGCGGCCCTTGATGCTGTCGGCCACCGAGTCGAGCAGGTCCAGGTCTTCGGGCCGCCCCTTGCCGTGCTCGATGCGGTCGACCAGCCGCCACAACCAGCCCGTGCCTTCGCGGCAAGGGGTGCACTGGCCGCAGCTCTCGTGCATGTAGAAATAGTCCAGGCGCAGCAGGCTCCTGACCATGCAGCGCGTGTCGTTCATCACGATGACGGCACCGCTGCCCAGCATCGAACCGGCCTTGGCGATGGCGTCGTAGTCCATCGTCAGGTCCATCATGATGTTCGACGGCAGCACCGGCGCCGACGAGCCGCCAGGGATGACCGCCTTCAGCGCCCCGCCCTTCACGCCGCCGGCCAGTTCCAGCAAGGTGGCGAACGGCGTGCCGAGCGGAATCTCGAAGTTGCCGGGGTTGTTGACGTCGCCCACCACGCTGAAGATCTTGGTGCCGCCGTTGTTCGGCTTGCCGCACTCCAGGTAGGCCTGGCCGCCGTGGTTGATGATCCACGGCACCGCGGCGAAGGTCTCGGTGTTGTTGATGGTGGTCGGCTTGCCGTAGAGGCCGAAGCTGGCCGGGAACGGCGGCTTGAAGCGCGGCTGGCCCTTCTTGCCTTCCAGGCTTTCGAGCAGCGCCGTTTCCTCGCCGCAGATGTAGGCGCCGAAGCCGTGGAAGGCATGCAGCTGGAAACTGAAGTCCGAACCCAGGATGCGCTCGCCCAGGAAGCCGGCGGCACGCGCTTCTTCCAGCGCCTCTTCGAAGCGTTCGTAGATCTCGAAGATCTCGCCGTGGATGTAGTTGTAGCCGGTCTTCACGCCCATCGCGTAGGCCGCGATGGCCATGCCCTCGATGACCATGTGCGGGTTGTAGGCCAGCAGGTCGCGGTCCTTGCAGGTGCCGGGTTCACCCTCGTCCGAATTGCAGACCAGGTATTTGGGGCCGGGGAAGGCCCGTGGCATGAAGCTCCACTTCAGCCCGGTGGGGAAACCCGCACCGCCGCGGCCGCGCAGCGCACTGAGTTTGACCTCGGCAATCACCTGGTCGGGCGTCATGCCGGTGGCGCCTTCGGGTTGGCCGACGCCGAGGATCTTCTTCAGCGCCGCATAACCACCGCGCGCCACGTAGTCCTGCAACCGCCAGTTCTTCCCATCCAGCCCGGCGTAGATCTGCGGCTGGATGTGGCGGCCGTGGAAGCAGGTTTCGCTGCCCGTGGCCTGGAACTTCGTGAGATCGATCATGTGGACGCCTCGGACTTCAAGGTGTCGATGAGCTCGTCGAGCCGTTCGGGGCTCATGAAACTGAGCATCTGGCGGTCGTTGACCAGCATCACCGGCGCATCGGCGCAGGCACCCAGACATTCGCTGGGCTGCACGGTGAAGCGGCCGTCGGCGGTGGTGCCGTAGGGCTCTACGCCGAGCTTGCGGCAGACATGGTCCAGCGCCTTGTCCCCGTCGCGCAGCGCGCAAGGCAGGTTGGTGCAGACGTTGAGCTTGTAGGTGCCCACCGGCTGCTGGTTGTACATGTTGTAGAAGGTGGTGACCTCGTGCACCGCGATCGGCGCCATGCCGAGATAGGCCGCAATGGCGTCCTCGGCCGCGGTCGAGACATGGCCTTGTTCCTGCTGCACGATGGCCAGGCAGGCCATGACGGCGCTCTGCTTCTGGTCGGCCGGATATTTGGCGACCTCGCGTGCCAAGCGCGCCAGCGTCGATTCGGAAAACTGCATCATCGGGCGCTCATCGATCAATTTCGCCGAAAACGATGTCCATCGTGCCGATGATGGCCACGGCGTCGGCAATCATGTGGCCGCGCGCCATCTCGTCCAGCGCCGCCAGGTGCGCAAAGCCGGGGGCGCGGATCTTCAAGCGGTAGGGCTTGTTGGCGCCGTCGCTGACCAGGTAGATGCCGAATTCGCCCTTGGGGTGTTCCACCGCCGCGTAGGCCTCGCCCTCGGGCACGTGCATGCCTTCGGTGAAGAGCTTGAAGTGGTGGATCAGCTCTTCCATGTTGGACTTCATGTCCACGCGCGACGGCGGCGCCACCTTGTGGTTGGCGGTGATCACCGGCCCCGGGTGGTCGCGCAGCCAGGCCACGCACTGCTGGATGATGCGGTTGCTCTGCCGCATCTCCTCGATGCGCACCAGGTAGCGGTCGTAGGTATCGCCGCCGGTGCCCACCGGCACGTCGAAGTCCATGCGGTCATAGACATCGTAGGGCTGCGTCTTGCGCAGGTCCCAGGCGACGCCGCTGCCGCGCAGCATGGGGCCGGTGAAGCCGAGGTTGAGCGCGCGCTCCGGCGTGACGACGCCGATGCCCACCGTGCGCTGCTTCCAGATGCGGTTGTCGGTGAGCAGGGTCTCGTACTCGTCGACGTACTTCGGGAAACGCTTGGTGAAGTCGTCGATGAAGTCCAGCAAGCTGCCCGACCGCGCGTCGTTCAGCGCCTTGATCGCCTTCTCGTTCTTGATGCGGCTGGGCTTGTATTGCGGCATCGAATCCGGCAGGTCGCGGTAGACACCACCGGGGCGGAAATAGGCCGCGTGCATGCGCGCGCCGCTCACCGCCTCGTACATGTCGAACAGGTCTTCGCGTTCGCGGAAGCAGTAGATGAAGATATTCATCGCACCGCAGTCCAGCCCGTGCGCGCCCAGCCACAGCAGGTGGTTCAGCAGCCGCGTGATCTCGCTGAACATGACGCGGATGTACTGCGCGCGCTCGGGCACGTCCACGCCCAGCAGCTTCTCGATGGCCAGGCAGTAGGCGTGCTCGTTGCACATCATCGACACGTAGTCCAGCCGGTCCATGTAGGGCAGCGCCTGGATGAAGGTCTTGCTCTCGGCCAGCTTTTCGGTGGCGCGGTGCAGCAGGCCGATGTGCGGGTCGGCGCGCTGGATGACCTCGCCGTCGAGTTCGAGCACCAGGCGCAGCACGCCGTGCGCCGCGGGGTGCTGGGGCCCGAAGTTGAGCGTGTAGTTCTTGATCTCGGCCATGTCAGTCCCCCCCCCCCCCCCCCGGCCCCCCCCCCCCCCCCCCCCCCCCAGGCCGCCGTAGTGCTCTTCGCGCACCACGCGCGGCACGATCTCGCGCGGCTCGATGGTCACCGGCTGGTAGATGACGCGCTTCTTCTCGGGGTCGTAGCGCATCTCGACGTGGCCGGTGGTGGGGAAGTCCTTGCGCATGGGGTGACCGATGAAGCCGTAGTCGGTGAGGATCCGGCGCAGGTCGAGATGACCCTCGAAGATGATGCCGTAGAGGTCGAAGGCCTCGCGCTCGAACCAGTTGGCCGAACTCCAGATCTCGTTGACCGATGCCACCGCCGGCACGTCGTCGTCGGGCGCGAAGGTCTTCAGGCGGACGCGCCAGTTGTGCGTTACGGATAACAGGTGCACCACGACGGAGAAGCGCGGGCCGTCCCAGGCCTGGTTCCTGTAGTCGGCGTAATCCACGCCACACAGGTCGATAAGCTGCTCGAAGCGCAGCGAGGGGTCGTCGCGAAGCGCGCGGGCGACCTGCAGGTAGTCGGCCGCGGGCACGGTGACGGTGATCTCGCCGAGGTCGCGGACCAGTCGGCCCTTGCGGCCCTCGCCGAGGGTGTCGGCGAGCACGGCCTGGAGCGCCGCCTGCAGGGTGTCGAGCTTGAACGTCATCGTCGGGGTCCGGGATTTCAGCGCGCGATGGTGTTCTCGCGCCGGATCTTGGCCTGCAATTGCAGGATGCCGTAAAGCAGCGCCTCGGCCGTGGGCGGGCAACCCGGCACGTAGACGTCGACCGGCACGATGCGGTCGCAGCCGCGCACCACGGAATAGCTGTAGTGGTAATAGCCGCCACCGTTGGCGCACGAGCCCATGCTCAGCACCCAGCGCGGTTCGGCCATCTGGTCGTAGACCTTGCGCAACGCCGGCGCCATCTTGTTGCACAGCGTGCCGGCGACGATCATGAGGTCGCTCTGGCGCGGGCTGGGGCGGAAGAGCATGCCGAAGCGGTCGATGTCGTAGCGCGCGGCACCGGCGTGCATCATCTCGACGGCGCAGCAGGCCAGGCCGAAGGTCATGGGCCACAGCGAGCCGGTCTTCGACCAGTTGATCAGCGTGTCCACCGAGGTGGTGACGAAGCCTTCCTTCAGTACGCCTTCGATGCCCATTGCAGATGACTCCTGGTGAGCCTGCGGCTCATTCCCAATCGAGCGCGCCCTTCTTCCATTCGTAGACGAAGCCCACCACCAGGATCGCCAGGAAGACCATCATGGCCCAGAAGCCTGACGCCCCGATGTCGCGCAGCGCCACCGCCCACGGAAAGAGGAAGGCGATCTCCAGGTCGAACAGGATGAAGAGGATGGCCACCAGGTAGTAGCGCACGTCGAACTTCATGCGCGCGTCCTCGAAGGCCTCGAAGCCGCATTCGTAGGGGCTGTTCTTCTCGACGTCCGGGCGGTTCGGGCCAAAGGCGAAACCGATGAGCTGCGGTGCAACGCCCACCGCCACGCCCACCAGGATGAACAGGATCACGGGCAGGTAGGTTTGCAGCTCCATGGCTCGGTCAGCATCCTGTCAGGTAAAAAGCAGCCGCAAAAAAGCGCGCCTTGCGTTTCCTGCTCTTCGGCAGTTGCGCACCGGCGCGCCCGGTCGATCCAACGAATTCCCTTGGTGCCGACGGCGAGACTCGAACTCGCACAGCTTTCGCCACTACCCCCTCAAGATAGCGTGTCTACCAGTTTCACCACGTCGGCACTTGCACTCTGGGTCTGCCCGGTCGGCACGAGGGAAAAGCCCGCCGGACAGCCGCAAATTCTAGCCCCAAATTGCGCACCTTCCCCGCGGGAAGCCGCTATCGCGAGGCCGCTGCGGACGGTGCGGGGGCCGTGGCCGGAATGCCCGTCGGCACGGCGCCCGGAATGGCACCGGGAGCCGCACCTGGGATCGCCCCCGGGATGCTTCCGGCCGCGGGCGCGCTGGCTGCCGGCGCCGGCCGGTCGAGCACACTGCCACCGCTTTCGCTGCCGCGCATGCTGGTGCTGTTGCTCATGTAGGCCAGGGCCAGCGTGCAGCAGAAGAAGACGGTCGCCAGCGCGGCGGTGGAACGCGAGAGGAAGTTCGCGCTGCCGGTGGCGCCGAACAGGCTGCCCGAGGCACCGCTGCCGAAGGACGCTCCCATGTCGGCGCCCTTGCCGTGCTGGATCAGCACGAGACCGATCATGGCCAGCGCCGACAGCAGCTGCACCGCCAGGATCAGGGTCATCCAGATTTGCATGATTCAAAGGTCTCCGAGAAGGGGGCTTTCAGCCGGCGGCGCGACAGATGGCGATGAAATCGGCCGCCTTCAGCGAGGCGCCGCCGATGAGGCCGCCGTCGATATCGGGCTGGGTGAAAAGCGTGGCGGCGTTGTCGGGCTTGACGCTTCCGCCGTAGAGAATCCTCATGCTGGCGGCGCGCCCGGTGGCGGCCTGCAGTTGCGCGCGCAGCACGGCGTGCACGGCCTGCGCCTGCTCGGGGCTGGCGGTGCGGCCGGTGCCGATGGCCCACACCGGCTCGTAGGCCACCACCATCTCGGCCGCGCAATGCGCCAGCTGGTGGATCACCGCCGAGAGCTGGCGCTTGACCACCTCTTCGGTGTGGCCGGCCTCGCGCTCGGCCAGCGTCTCGCCTACGCAGACCACCGGCGTGACGCCGCGGGCCAGCGCGGCCTGGGCCTTTTCCGCCACGAGCTGGTCGCTCTCGGCATGGTAGGCGCGGCGCTCCGAATGGCCGACGATGGCGTAACGGCAACCGCACTCGGCCAGCATCGCCGCCGAAACCTCGCCGGTGTAGGCGCCCTGCTCGTGCGCCGAGACGTCCTGCGCGCCCCAGCGCAGGTCGCTGCCGGCCAGCGTGGCCGCCGTTTCGTTGAGGTAGACGAAGGGCACGCACACCGCCACGTCGGCGCCGAAAGGCCGTGCGGCCAGCAGTGCGGCCAGCAGTTCGGCATTGGCCGGGCGGCTGCCGTGCATCTTCCAGTTGCCGACCACGAGTTTGCGTTGCATGGACATCTCCTTCGGTTACCAGGTCAGCACGATCTTGCCGACATGGGTGCTCGACTCCATCAGTGCATGCGCCTGCGCCGCCTGCGCCGCCGGGAAAACCTGGTGGATCACGGTCTTGACGCGGCCGGCCTCGATGAGCGGCCACACGCGTTCGCGCAGGTCACGCGCCAGCGCCGCCTTGTAGGCCACCGAACGCGGCCGCAGCGTCGAACCGCTGATCGTGAGCCGCTTGCGCAACACCAGCCCGGCATCGAGCTGCGCGGCGTGGCCACCCTGGGTGGCGATGATGGCCAGCCGCCCGTCGTCGGCCAGGCATTCGATCTCGCGGCCGACATAGTCGCCGGCCACCATGTCCAGCACGACATCGGCACCGCGACCGCCCGTGAGGCGTCGGGTCTCGGCCACGAAATCGTGCGTTCGGTAGTTGATGGCATGGTCGGCGCCTAAAGCAGCACAGGCGGCGCACTTCTCGTCGCTGCCCGCGGTGACGATGACCTGCGAACCCAGTGCCTTGGCCAGCTGGATGGCGGTGACGCCGATGCCGCTGGACCCCCCCTGCACCAGCAGCGTCTCGCCGGGTTGCAGCCGCGCGATGGCGAAGACGTTCTGCCAGACGGTGAAAAAGGTCTCGGGCAGGCTCGCCGCCTGCACCATGTTCAGCCCCAGCGGCACCGGCAGGCATTGCCCGGCCGGCGCCACGCAGCGCTCGGCATAACCGCCACCGGCCACCAGCGCGCACACGGCGTCGTCCAGCCTCAAGCCGGCTGCGGCCAGGTCCTGCGGCGCACCGCCAGCCACCGTGCCGGCCACTTCCAGCCCGGGCAGGTCGGAAACGCCCGGCGGCATCGGATACAGCCCCTTGCGCTGCAGCACGTCGGGCCGGTTGACGCCCGAGGCCTGCACCGTGATCAGGAGTTCACCCGCCGCCGGCAGCGGGTCGGGGCGCTGCGTTTCGCGCAGCACCTCCGGCGGGCCGAAGCGGGCGATCTCGATGGCGCGCATGGCGCAGCTCAGTCCTGGCGCTCGCTGGACGGATTGCCGCCGCTTTCCGTCGCGGCCGCAGCCTCGGCGGCCACGGACGCCTCGGCGCGCGCATCGCTGCTCTCGCGGGGCTCGCGCGGCTCGCGAGGTTCACGCGGCTCGCGGCGCGGGCCACGGTCACCACGCCCACCGCGGTCGCCGCGGTCACTGAACTCCCGGCGTGGACGCTCTTCCTCGACGAAACCTTCCGGCCGGTCGAGCAGCGCCTTCATGCTCAGCTTGATTCGGCCCTTCTCGTCGGTCTCCAGCACCTTGACCTTGACGATCTGGCCTTCCTTCAGCAGGTCGGTGACGTTCTCGACACGGTGGTGCGCGATCTGGCTGATGTGCAGCAACCCGTCCTTGCCGGGCAGGATATTGACCAGCGCGCCGAAGTCCAGGATCTTGGTGATCGGGCCTTCGTAGACCTTGCCGATCTCGGCCTCGGCCGTGATCTCGGCGATGCGCTTGAGCGCGAAGGCGGCCTTGTCGGCGTCGGTGGAGGCCACGGTGATGGTGCCGTCCTCGGCGATGTCGATCGTGCAGCCGGTCTCCTCGGTCAGTGCGCGGATGGTCGCGCCACCCTTGCCGATGACGTCGCGGATCTTCTCCTGGTTGATCTTCATCGTGTACAGGCGCGGTGCGAACTGGCTCACCTCGGCCTTGGCACCGCCCACCGCCTCGACCATCTTGGCCAGGATGTGCAGACGCGCTTCCTTGGCCTGCGCCAGCGCCACCTGCATGATCTCCTTGGTGATGCCCTGGATCTTGATGTCCATCTGCAGCGCCGTGATGCCGCCATGCGTGCCGGCGACCTTGAAGTCCATGTCGCCCAGATGATCCTCGTCGCCCAGGATGTCGGTCAGCACCGCGAAGCGGTTGCCTTCCTTGATCAGGCCCATGGCGATGCCGGCCACGTGCGCCTTCAGCGGCACGCCGGCGTCGAGCAGGCTCAGGCAGCCGCCACACACGCTGGCCATCGAGGACGAACCGTTGCTCTCGGTCACTTCCGAAACGATGCGCATCGTGTACGGGAACTCGTCCTTCTTCGGCAACACCGCGACCAGCGCGCGCTTGGCCAGGCGGCCGTGGCCGACTTCGCGCCGCTTGGGGCTACCGAAGCGGCCCGCCTCGCCGGTGGCGAAGGGCGGCATGTTGTAGTGCAGCATGAAGTTGTCGGTGAACTCGCCGGCCAGCGCATCGATGCGCTGCGCGTCGCGTTCGGTGCCCAGCGTGGCCACCACCAGCGCCTGCGTCTCGCCGCGCGTGAAGAGGGCACTGCCATGGGTGCGCGGCAGCACGCCGGAGCGGATCTCGATCGGCCGCACGGTGCGTGTGTCACGGCCGTCGATGCGCGGCTCGCCCGACAGGATCTGGCCGCGCACCAGGCGCGATTCGATGTCGAACAGCAGCGACTCGACCTTGACGCTGTCGAAGGCCACGCCTTCGGCCTTCAGCGTGGACATCACATTGGCGTAGGCGTCGCGGCAGGCCTGCGTGCGCGCCTGCTTGCTGCGGATCTGGTAGGCGGCGCGCAACGGCTCCTCGGCCAGCGCGGCGACCTTGGCAATGAAGGCCTCGTCCTTGGGCGGGGCTTGCCAGTCCCATTCCGGCTTGCCGGCTTCGCGCACCAGTTCGTTGATGGCATTGATGGCGATCTTGCCCATGTCGTGGCCGAAGACCACGGCGCCGAGCATCACCTCTTCGGTGAGCTGGTCTGCTTCGGACTCCACCATCAGCACGGCGGCCTCGGTGCCGGCCACCACCAGGTCGAGCTGGCTCTCGGTGAGCTGGGTCTTGCCCGGGTTGAGCACGTACTCGCCGTTGATGTAGCCCACGCGCGCGGCGCCGATGGGGCCATTGAACGGGATGCCGCTGATGCTCAGTGCGGCGCTGGTGCCGATCATGGCGGCGATATCGGCCGGCACCTCGGGGTTCAGGCTCAGCACGTGCACGATGACCTGGACCTCGTTGTAGAAGCCCTCGGGGAACAGCGGCCGGATCGGGCGGTCGATGAGGCGGCAGGTCAGCACCTCCAGTTCACTGGGGCGGCCTTCGCGCTTGAAGAAGCTGCCGGGAATCTTGCCCGCGGCATAGGTCTTCTCGGTGTAGTCCACCGTGAGCGGGAAGAAGTCCTGCCCCGGCTTGGCGTCGGTCTTGGCCACCACGGTGGCCAGCACCACCGTGTCGTCGATATTCACGATGACGGCGCCGCTGGCCTGGCGCGCGATTTCGCCGGTTTCCATCGTGACCTGGTGCGGGCCCCACTGGAAGGTCTTGGTGATCTTGTTGAACATGCTCATACGTTCGTCTCCTTGAGAGAGGGCAGCGCAATGCCATTCCAGGGCAGCCCACGGCACGTGGGGTCGAGGCGGCTTTGGAATGACACAGCAGTGCGGCCCGGTTGGGAACAGATGCCGGGGCCGCGCGCAGGCGGCCCCGGCACGGGTCTTATTTGCGCAGGCCGAGGTTGGCGATCAGCGCGGTGTAGCGGTCGGCGTCCTTGTCCTTCAGGTAGGCCAGCAGGCGCTTGCGCTGGTTGACCATGCGCACCAGGCCGCGGCGGCCGTGGTGGTCCTTGAGGTGCTGCTTGAAGTGCGGCATGAGTTCGTTGATGCGCGCGGTGAGCAGCGCCACCTGAACTTCGGGGGAGCCGGTGTCGGCAGCGCCACGGGCGTGGGCCTTGACGACTTCGGCCTTGGTGGCGGTGGTCATGGTCATGGTGGATTTCCTGGTTGAATCTGGAAACCGCCGTGCCAGCGCCAGGGGAACTGAGCGCCCGCCACGGTTTCCGGGTTGACTTGCGGCCGCCAGTGAAACCAACCGACGCCGTGCTTTCCCTGCCAAGGGAGCCGAAGATTATAGCCGGATCGCGGCCGCCAGCCGCTGCAGGCCCTGGTCCAGCCGCGCCGGGTCGCGCGACGCGAAGCACCAGCGCAGCCAGCCCTCGCCTTCCGGACCGAAGGCGGCGCCGGGCGCCAGGCCCAGCCCGTGTTCGGCCACCAGGCGCTTGGCGAAGGCCAGCGAGTCGTCTTCGCCCTCGACGCGGAAGAAGGCGTACAGGCCGCCGGGCGGACTGGCCGCGGTGACGCCGGGCAGCGCATGCAGCCCCGCCAGCAGCCGATCGCGGCAGGCTTGCAGCCGCGCCACCAGGCCGGGCACGAAGGTCTCGGCCGACCGCAGCGCCGCCAAGCCGCCGCGCTGCACGAAGACCGGTGCGCAGGAACTGTTGAATTCCAGCAGCTTGCCGGCCGCGGGCAGGGCGGCCGGCGGCAGCACCAGCCAGCCCAGGCGCCAGCCGGTCATGAGGAAGCTCTTGCTGAAGCTGTGCACGACGACGAGGCGGTCGGCGGGCGCGGCGATGTCCAGGAACGAAGGCGCTGCGGTGGGTCTGCCCCCGTCGGCCCCGGCCGCACCGCCGAAATGGATGCGTTCGTACACCTCGTCGGCCACGATCCATGTGCCGGTGCGACGGCAGTGGTCGAGCAAGGCCTGCTGTTCGGCGCGCGTGAGCGTCCAGCCGGTGGGGTTGTTGGGGGCGTTGACGAGCAGCACGCGGGTGCGCGGCGTCACGGCCGCCAGCAGCGTCTCCAGATCCAGCCGCCAAGCGCCGGCCAGCGGCCGCAGCGACACACGCACCACCTGCGCGCCCAGGATCGCCGGCTGCGCCGTGAGGTTGGGCCACACCGGCACGACGGCCACGACCTCATCGCCCTGGCCCACCAGCATCTGCATGGCCAGCATCAGCGCGCTCACGCCTGACGAACTGACGGCAATGCGGTCGGCGTCCAGCGGACCGTGCAGCGCACGCGTATAGGCGGCGATGGCCTCGCGCAGTTCCGGCAGGCCGAGGTTGTGCGAATAAAAGGTTTCGCCGCGCGCCAGCGAATCGGCGGCGGCCCGGCGCACGGGTTCGGGTGTGACCTCGTCGCTCTCGCCGAACCAGAACGCCAGCACGTCGTCGCGCCCGAGGCCGGCATTGGCCACTTCACGAATCTTCGAGCCCGGCAGGGCCTGGATGGCTTCACGCATCGGTCGTCTCTTGTGGTATCGGAGCGATCTCGTCCAGCGGCCAGCGTGGCTTGACGTCGAACGCGCCGTCGCATTGCCCGTCCGCCAGCCCGTGCTGCAGCCGCAGCGCGGCGGCCAGCGCGATCATCGCGCCGTTGTCGGTGCACAGCGCCAGCGGCGGGTAGAACACCCGCGCGCCGATGCGGGCGGCACCGGCGTCGAGTTGTTCGCGCAGGCGCAGGTTGGCACCCACGCCGCCGGCCACCACCAGGCGACGGTGTCCGCTGGCCTCGAGCGCACGCAGCGACTTGGCCACCAGCACGTCGACGATGGCCGCCTGGGTGGACGCCGCCAGGTCGGCGCGGGACTGCTCGCAGATATTCGGGCCGAGCTTGCGCGCCTGCGTCATGACCGCCGTCTTCAGGCCGGCAAAGGAAAAGTCGAGGTTGGCGCTGTGCAGCAGTGGCCGCGGCAAGGCGTAGGCGGCCGGGTCGCCGAAGTCGGCCAGCCGCGCCAATGCCGGGCCCCCCGGGTAACCCAGACCCAGCAGCTTGGCGCTCTTGTCGAAGGCCTCGCCGGCGGCGTCGTCGATGGTCTCGCCCAGCAGGACATAACGGCCGACGCCTTCGACCTGCATCAGTTGCGTGTGGCCACCCGAGACGAGCAGCGCCACGAACGGAAAGGCCGGCGCTTCGTCGCCCAGGAAGGGCGAAAGCAGGTGCCCTTCCAGATGGTGCACGCCCAGCGCCGGCTTGCCCAGGGCCGCAGCCAGCGCCACCGCCACGCCGGCGCCCACCAGCAGCGCGCCGGCCAAGCCCGGGCCGCGTGTATAGGCGACGAGGTCGACTTCCACCAACGTGCAGCCGGCGTCGGCGAGCACTTGCCGCGCCAGCGGCAGCACGCGGCGGATGTGGTCGCGCGAGGCCAGTTCGGGCACCACGCCGCCGTAGGCCGCGTGCAGGGCCACCTGGCTGTGCAGCGCTTCGGCCAGCAGGCGGGGCGGGCCGTCCGGCCGCGTCTCGACCAGCGCCACGCCGGTCTCGTCGCACGACGATTCAAAACCCAGGACCTTCATCGGCGGGCAGTGTAGTGGGGGGGTGATGAGGGCGTTGTGGTGTGGCGTTGTGGGCCGGAGCAGTTCAGGCACAGCGCTTGCATGGGAAACCTCGACACCTTCGTCGGGTGTCTGTCTGTCTCCTCAGCAGGGCGCAAGCTCTGATTCAACCCCCCGGCCGCAAGGTCGGGGGGTCTTCTTTTGGTGCGCGGCGCACCGGCTCAGTGATTCTCGCGCGCATGATTGATCGAGTATTTGGGGATCTCTATCGTCACGTCCTGGTTCGACAGGATGGCCTGGCAACTTAGGCGCGAGGTGGGCGTCAGGCCCCAGGCGCGGTCGAGCAGGTCTTCCTCGGACTCGTCCATCTCACCCAGCGAGTCGAAGCCTTCCTTCACCACCACGTGGCAGGTGGTGCAGGCGCAGCTCATCTCGCAGGCATGCTCGATGGGAATGCCGTTTTCCAGCAAGGCCTCGCAGATGGAGGTGCCGCCAGGGGCCTCGATGGTGTCGCCCAGCGGGCAATATTCGGCGTGCGGCAGGATGCGGATGGTGGGCATGGGCGGGGTTCCCTAGATGTCTTCGACACGTCGCCCGGCCAAGGCCTGGCGAATGCCCTGGTTCATGCGCGCGGCGGCGAAGGCTTCGGTGCCCTCGGCCAGCGCCGCGACGGCGGCTTCGATGGCATGGGCGTCGGTGCCGGCGCCGATGCGTTCGGTCTCCCGCGCCAGCGCCTCCACCGCGGCGCGCTCCTCGGCGCTGAGCAGGCCGCCGTCGATGGCGAGCGCGGCGCGCGTGGCCAGCACCATGCGTTCGGCCTCGACACGCGCCTCGCGCAGCGAACGCGCGGCCATGTCGTCCTCGGCATGGGTGAAGCCGTCCTTCAGCATCTGCGCGATCTGCTCGTCGGCCAGGCCATAGCTGGGCTTGACCGTCACCGCGGCCTCCACGCCCGAGGTCTGCTCGCGCGCCGAAACGCTGAGCAGCCCGTCGGCGTCGACCTGGAAGGTGACGCGGATGCGCGCCGCACCGGCCACCATGGGCGGGATGCCGCGCAATTCGAAGCGCGCCAGCGAGCGGCACTCGCCCACCAGGTCGCGCTCGCCCTGCACCACATGGATGGCCATCGCCGTCTGGCCGTCCTTGAAGGTGGTGAATTCCTGCGCCTTGGCCACCGGAATGGTGGTGTTGCGTTCGATCACGCGCTCGACCAGGCCACCCATGGTTTCCAGCCCCAGCGAAAGGGCGATCACGTCGAGCAGCAGCAATTCGCCGTCGCGCGCATTGCCGGCCAGCGCATTGGCCTGGATCGCGGCGCCGATGGCCACCACCTGGTCGGGGTCGACATTGGTCAGCACCTCGCGGCCGAAGAGCTCACCGACCGAAGTGCGCACCAGCGGCATGCGCGTGCTGCCGCCGACCATGACCACGCCCCGCACTTCGTCGCGCGAAACCTGGCCGTCGCGCAGCACCTTGCGCACGGCGGCCAGCGTGCGGTCGACCCACGGGCGGGCCAGGGCTTCGAGCTGGCTGCGGCGAACCGGAACGCGCCGTTCGCGCCCGCCGATGGTGGCCGACCAGTCGGCCGCATCGGCGCTGCTCAGCGCTTCCTTGGTGGTGCGTGCGGCGACGAGCGCGGCGCGCTTGTCTTGCGCGTCTGCCGCCATGGCACCGCACGCGGCCAGTGCCCAGTCGGATAGCGCGTGGTCGATATCGTCGCCGCCCAGCGCCGCGTCGCCACCGGTGGCCACGACCTCGAACACGCCCTTGGTGAGCCGCAGCAGCGAGATGTCGAAGGTGCCGCCGCCCAGGTCGTAGACGGCATAAAGGCCTTCGCTGGCATTGTCCAGGCCGTAGGCCACGGCTGCGGCGGTGGGTTCGCTGATCAGGCGCAGCACGTTCAGCCCGGCCAGTTGCGCGGCGTCCTTCGTCGCCTGCCGCTGCGCATCGTCGAAATACGCCGGCACCGTGATGACCGCGCCGAAGAGTTCGGCGTCGAAGCTGTCCTCGGCGCGCTGGCGCAGGGCGGCCAGGATCTCCGCCGACACCTCCACCGGCGTCTTGGGGCCCGCGCGCGTGGCCAGCGCCACCATGCCGGGCTGGTCGACGAAGCGGTAGGGCAGCTTGTCGAGCCCCTGGAGATCGGCCAGACGGCGGCCCATGAAGCGCTTGACCGAGACCACGGTGTTCTCCGCGTCGCCGGCCATCGCATCGAGCGCGTCGAAACCGATCTGGCGCCGGCCGCCGGCCAGGTAGCGCACGGCGCTGGGCAGCAGCACGCGGCCCTTCTCGTCGGGCAGGCACTCGGCCACGCCATGGCGCAAGGCGGCCACCAGCGAATGCGTGGTGCCGAGGTCGATGCCCACCGCCACGCGCCGCTGGTGCGGGTCGGGCGCCTGGCCGGGTTCGGAGATCTGCAGCAGGGCCATGGGCGGTTCTATCGGATGTGGGTCGGGTCGAGCGTGTCCAGGCGGCGCCCGATATCCTGGCGGAAACGGTTGAGGAACATGAGCGCGCGCACCTGCGCCGCGGCCGCCGGCGCATCGCCCGCTTCGTCGAGCAGCCGTGCCACGTCGGCCAGCATGGTGCGCTCGGCGGCCACGACCTCGGCTTCGAGCCCCGCCACCGCGGCGGCGTCGGCGGCCTCTTCCAGTGCCTCGCGCCACTGCATCTGCTGCATCAGGAAAGCCGCCGGCATGGCGGTATTGTCATGCGCCTGGATGGCCGCACCGCGGCGCTCGCACAGGTAGGCGGCGCGCCGCAGCGGGTCCTTCAGGCGCTGGTAGGCCTCGTTCACGCGCACCGCCCATTGCATGGCGATGCGCTGCGCCGCCGCGCCGTCGCCGGCGAAGCGGTCGGGGTGCACCTCGGCCTGCAACTGGCGCCAGCGCGCGTCGACTTCGGCACGGTCGAGCGCGTGGCGCTCGGGCAGGCCGAAGAGGGTGAAATCGTCGTCGTCGAGCTTCATAGCCGCTTGCCGTAGAAGGCCGACAGGCCGTTGTCGGGGTAGCCGCCGAAGGCCGGGCGCCGCAGGTAGCCGCAGCGTTCGTACAGGCGCACCGCCTCGATCTGGTCGCGGCCGGTTTCCAGCAGCGACAGCGCCAGCCCCTGCTCCAGCAGCGAAGCCTCCAGGACCTGCAGCAATTGCTGGCCGATGCCGCGTCCGCGGCGGGCCGGGTCGACCATCATGCGCTTGATCTCGCCGTAGGGAGCGCCCTCGGTGGCCGCCTCGCCGGCCCTGCGGCGCACGGCGCCGGTGCCGACGACGCGGCCAATGCGTCCGCCCGCGCCCACTTCCCGTGCGACGAAGAAACTCACCTCGGGTGCCAGCAATTCATCCACCGCAAGGATGTGATTGGCTTCGGGCGGATACAGCGTGGCCAGGTAGCGGTCCAGCGCATCGAGCAGCGCCAGCACCTCGGGCTGATCGGGGCGTTCGCGGCGGATGACGGACTCGGCGGGCATGGATGATGAAAGAAAAAGGCGCGGCACGCGGGCCGCGCCTGGCACCGCGAGGCGCTGCTCAGACGCGGAAGGATTCCCCGCAGCCGCAGCGGTCCTTCTCGCGCGGATTGTGGAACTTGAAACCCTCGTTCAGCCCCTCGCGCACGAAGTCGAGTTCGGTGCCGTCCAGGTAGGGCAGGCTCTTGGGGTCGATCAGCACCTTCACGCCGTGGTCCTCGAAGACCACGTCCTCGGGCGCTATCTCGTCGGCATATTCGAGCTTGTAGGCCAGGCCCGAACAGCCGGTGGTCTTCACGCCCAGGCGCACGCCCACGCCCTTGCCGCGGCGGGTGATATAGCGCGACACATGCCGCGCCGCCGCTTCGCTCAGAGTGACCGCCATGGCAATCGCCTCAGTGCGTTGGCGCCGCAGCCCCGTGCTTGGCCTGGTAATCCTGCACCGCCGCCTTGATCGCGTCCTCGGCCAGGATCGAGCAATGGATCTTCACCGGCGGCAGAGCCAGTTCCTCGGCGATCTGGGTGTTCTTGATGGTCATCGCCTCGTCGAGCGACTTGCCCTTGACCCACTCGGTGACGAGCGAGCTCGAGGCGATGGCCGAGCCGCAGCCATAGGTCTTGAAGCGTGCGTCCTCGATCAGGCCGGTGTCCGGATTGACCTTGATCTGCAGCTTCATCACGTCGCCGCAGGCCGGTGCGCCCACCATGCCGGTGCCCACGGAATCGTCGCCCTTGTCGAAGGAGCCGACGTTGCGCGGGTTCTCGTAGTGCTCGACGACTTTTTCGCTGTATGCCATGTGTGTGCTCCTGGAGTTCGGTCAGTGTGCGGTCAGTGCGCCGTCCATTGGATCGTGCTGATGTCGATCCCGTCCTTGTACATCTCCCACAGCGGCGACAGGTCGCGCAGCTTGGCCACGCGGTCCTGCAGCGTCGCCACTGCATAGTCGATCTCCTCCTGCGTGGTGAAGCGGCCGATCGTCATGCGCAGGCTTGAGTGCGCCAGCTCGTCGCTGCGGCCCAGGGCGCGCAATACGTAGCTGGGCTCCAGGCTGGCGCTGGTGCAGGCCGATCCCGACGACACCGCGATCCCCTTCACGCCCATGATGAGCGACTCGCCCTCGACGAAATTGAAGCTGGCGTTGATGTTGTGCGGCACGCGGCGCTCGATGTCCCCGTTGATGAAGACCTGGTCGATCTTGCCAATGCCGTCGAGCAGCCGCTTGTGCAGCATGCGGATGCGCTCGATCTCGGTGCCCATCTCGGCCTTGGCGATGGCGTAGGCCTTGCCCATGCCCACGCACTGGTGCGTGGGCAGGGTGCCGCTGCGCATGCCGCGCTCGTGGCCGCCGCCGTGCATCTGCGCCTCGATGCGCACGCGCGGCTTGCGCCGCACGTACAGCGCGCCGATGCCCTTGGGGCCGTAGGTCTTGTGCGAAGCCAGGCTCATCAGGTCGACCGGCAGCGCCGCGAGGTCGATGGTGACCTTGCCGGTGGCCTGCGCCGCGTCCACGTGCAGCAGGATGCCGCGCTCGCGGCACAGCGCGCCGATGGCCGGGATGTCCTGGATGACGCCGATTTCGTTGTTGACCAGCAACACCGAAACCAGGATGGTGTCCTTGCGCAGCGCGTCCTTGAACTTGTCCAGGTCGAGCAGGCCGTTTTCCTGCACGTCGAGGTAGGTGACCTCGAAGCCCTGGCGTTCCAGTTCGCGCATGGTGTCGAGCACGGCCTTGTGCTCGGTCTTCAGCGTGACGAGGTGCTTGCCGCGCGAACTGTAAAAGTGCGCCGCACCCTTCAGCGCCAGGTTGATGGATTCGGTGGCGCCGCTGGTCCAGACGATCTCGCGCGGGTCGGCGTTGACCAGCGAGGCGACCTCGCCGCGCGCCTTCTCCACCGCCTCCTCGGCTTCCCAGCCCCAGGCGTGGCTGCGCGAGGCGGGGTTGCCGAAATGTTCGCGCAACCAGGGAATCATGGCGTCGACCACACGCGGGTCGCACGGCGTGGTGGCGCCGTAGTCCAGATAGATGGGGAAATGCGGGGTCATGGTCTGCCGGAGAGGGATGGTTTACTTGGTGAACGCGTTGCCGAGGGCAAACACCGAATTGGGCGCCGTCACCTTGATGGGCTTGACCACCGGCGTGCTGGAAATCGCCCGCTTCACGGGCGCTTCGTCGATGGACACGCCCTTGGCCAGTTGCTCGTCGACCAACTTCTTCAGCGAGATCGAATCGAGGTACTCGATCATCTTGGAATTGAGGCTGGTCCACAGGTCGTGCGTCATGCACTTGCCGGCGTCCTGGCCCATGCAGTCTTCCTTGCCGCCGCAGCCGGTGGCGTCGATCGGCTCGTCCACGGCCACGATGATGTCGGCCACGGTGATCTCGCCCGCGCCGCGGCCCAGCGAATAACCGCCGCCGGGGCCGCGCGTGCTCTCCACCAGCTCGTGCCGGCGCAGCTTTCCGAACAACTGTTCCAGGTAGGACAGCGAAATCTGCTGCCGCTGGCTGATGGCAGCCAGCGCCACCGGGCCCGAATTCGAGCGCAAGGCCAGGTCGATCATCGCCGTGACGGCGAAGCGGCCTTTGGTGGTGAGTCTCATGTTCTGCTCCATGCGCCAAGGGCGCCAAAGGGTTCGACGGAACAAGGCGGGGCTGCCTTGACTTGAAGCACCACCCTGTTCCCGACTAATGTAGTCAAGTATACATTAAGTTGACTGTTTCAGTCAACCTTGCGACGCGGACGGGCTTGCGGGCAACTCGGCCGAGAGGCGGGCAACCAGACCGTCACAAGCATCTTCGACGAGGTCGAGCACATGCTCGAAACCCGCGGCGGCGCCGTAGTAGGGGTCGGGCACTTCGCGTACCGCGGCGTGGCGGCGGGCGTACGCCATGAGCAGGCCCATGCGGGTCTGCGCGCCTTCGGGCAGGCGGCTCTGCAGCCAGGTCAGATTGGCTTGGTCCATGGCCAGAAACCAGTCGAAGCGGCCGAAATCCTCGGGTTGCACCGGCCGCGCGCGCAGCATGGACAGATCGACGCCGCGCTGCGCCGCCGCGCGGATGGCCCGTGGGTCGGGCGCCTCGCCGGTGTGGTAACCATGCGTGCCGGCCGAGTCCACCACCACCCGGGTGTGCAGCCCGGCCTGCTGCAGCTTGGCGCGCAACACGCCCTCGGCCATGGGCGACCGGCAGATGTTGCCCATGCACACCATCAACACGCGCGCGGCATCGGGCGCGGCCGCATCGCCGGCCGGCGTCTTGCGCAGCAGACCGAGCAGGCGGCGCATCAGGCCGCCCCGCGCGCCGGCACCAGCGGCACCACGTTGAAGTCGTGGCCGGGCGCGCCGAAGGCCTGTTCGCGCAACAGCGCCAGCTGGTCGCGCACGCGCGCCGCCTTCTCGAATTCGAGGTTGCGGGCGTGTTCCAGCATCTGCTTTTCCAGCAGCTTGATGCGCTTGCCGAGATCCTTCTCGGACATCGCCTCGACCTCGGCCGCGGCCTTGGCCGCCTTCAGTTCGTCCTTGGCCGTCTTGTCCGAAACCACGCCGTCGATCATGTCGCGGATGCGCTTGTGCACGGTGCGCGGCGTGATGCCCAGGGCCAGGTTGTGCGCGATCTGCTTGGCGCGGCGACGCTCGGTCTCGCCGATGGCAGCGGCCATCGAATCCGTCATCTTGTCGGCATACAGGATGGCGCGGCCGTTGACGTGGCGCGCGGCGCGGCCGATGGTCTGGATGAGCGAGCGCTCGGAGCGCAGGAAGCCTTCCTTGTCGGCGTCCAGGATGGCCACCAGGCTCACTTCGGGCAGGTCCAGGCCTTCACGCAGCAGGTTGATGCCCACCAGCACGTCGAAGCTGCCCAGGCGCAGGTCACGCAGGATCTCGACACGCTCCACGGTGTCGATGTCGCTGTGCAGGTAGCGCACCTTGACGCCGTTGTCGGACAGGTATTCGGTGAGCTGCTCGGCCATGCGCTTGGTCAGCGTGGTGATGAGCACGCGCTCGTTGCGGTCGACGCAGCTGCGGATTTCCTGCAGCACGTCGTCGACTTGGCGCGCGGCCGGGCGCACCTCCACCTCGGGGTCGACCAGGCCGGTGGGCCGCACCAGCTGCTCCACCACTTGCCCGGCATGTTCCTGCTCCCACGCCGCAGGGGTGGCCGAGACGAATACCGCCTGGCGCATCTTGCGCTCGAATTCCTCGAACTTCAGCGGCCGGTTGTCCAGTGCGCTGGGCAGCCGGAAGCCGTAGTCCACCAACGTGGTCTTGCGCGCGCGGTCGCCGTTGTACATGCCGCCGAACTGGCCGATCAGCACATGACTTTCGTCCAGGAACATCAGCGCATTGGCCGGCAGGTAGTCCACCAGCGTCGGCGGCGGCGCGCCGGGCGCCGCGCCCGAGAGGTGGCGCGTGTAGTTCTCGATGCCCTTGCAGTGGCCCACCTCCTGCAGCATCTCCAGGTCGAAGCGGGTGCGCTGCTCCAGGCGCTGCGCCTCCACCAGCTTGCCGTTGGCCACGAACTCGTCCAGCCGCTCGCGCAACTCGTCCTTGATGGTGGCGATGGCGTCCACCACGCGCTCGCGCGGCGTCACGTAGTGGCTGCTGGGGTAGACCGTGAAGCGCGGGATCTTCTGCCGCACGCGGCCGGTGAGCGGGTCCAGCAGCTGCAGGCTCTCGACCTCGTCGTCGAAGAGCTCGATGCGCAGCGCCAGCTCGCTGTGCTCGGCGGGAAAGACATCGATGGTGTCGCCGCGCACGCGAAAACTGCCGCGGCCGAATTCGATCTCGTTGCGCTTGTACTGCATGCGGATCAGCTGCTGGATCACGTCGCGCTGGCTCAGCTCGTCGCCGGCGCGAAGCGTCATCACCATCTGGTGGTAGTCGGCCGGGTTGCCGATGCCGTAGATGGCGCTCACGCTGGCCACGATGATGACGTCGCGCCGCTCGAGCAGGCTCTTGGTGGCGCTCAGGCGCATCTGCTCGATGTGCTCGTTGATGGCGCTGTCCTTCTCGATGAACAGGTCGCGCTGCGGCACGTAGGCCTCGGGCTGGTAGTAGTCGTAGTAGCTGACGAAATACTCGACGGCATTCCTGGGGAAGAACTCGCGGAATTCGCTGTACAGCTGCGCCGCCAGCGTCTTGTTCGGCGCGAAGACGATGGCCGGCCGCCCGGTGCGCGCGATCACGTTGGCCATGGTGAAGGTCTTGCCCGAACCCGTGACACCCAGCAGCGTCTGGAAGGCCAGCCCGTCGTTGATGCCCTCCACCAGCTGTTCGATCGCCGCCGGCTGGTCGCCGGCCGGCGCGAAGGGCTGGAAGAGCTGGAACGGCGAATTCGGGAAGCTCACGAACTCGCCCGCCGGCGGCATGCCGGCTGCGGCCGGGGCCGGGACTGCGGAAGTGGCGAGTTCGGTCATGCGGGGAATCCCTGAGAGGTGCGGCTGCGGCCCACTAGAATCAGCGTCTTGGTTGCGCCCACGGGCGCTCCGAGCAACCCTGCAGCGTAGCGCAAGCCGCGGCCCGACGCATCGGCCGGCGCGAAGGCTGCCCACCCCGCCTTCCCAGGAACCACGCCTCATGTCCGAAACCCTCTTCGCCGCCGTCGAGATGGCCCCGCGCGACCCGATCCTGGGTTTGACCGAACAGTTCAATGCCGACCCCAACCCGGCCAAGGTCAACCTGGGCGTGGGCGTTTACTTCGACGACCAGGGCAAGCTGCCGGTGCTGGCCTGCGTGGCCGCGGCCGAACAGCAACTGCTGGCCTCGCCCAAGGCCAAGGGCTACCTGCCCATCGACGGCATCGCGGCCTACGACAAGGCCGTGCAGGGCCTGGTATTCGGCGCCGAGAGCGCCGAGGTGAAGGGTGGCCGCATCGCCACCGTGCAGACGCTGGGCGGCACCGGCGGCCTCAAGGTGGGCGCCGACTTCCTGCACAAGCTGCTGCCGGGCGCGCGCGTGCTGATCAGCGACCCGAGCTGGGAAAACCACCGCGCCCTGTTCAGCCAGGCCGGGTTCGCGGTCGACACCTACCCGTATTACGACGCTGCCACGCGCGGCATCCGCTTCGACGCCATGCTTGCGGCATTGCAGGCGGCCGCAGCAGGTACCGTCGTCGTTTTGCATGCCTGCTGCCACAACCCCACCGGTTGCGACCTGCTGCCGGCGCAATGGGAGCAGGTGGCCGCGCTGTGCGCCCGGCGCGGCCTGGTGCCGTTCCTGGACCTGGCCTACCAGGGCTTCGGCGATGGCATCGCCGAAGACGGGGTCGCCGTGCAGCGCTTCCTGGCCACGGGAATCGCGTTCTTCGTGGCCACCTCTTTTTCCAAGAGCTTTTCGCTCTACGGCGAACGCGTCGGCGCGCTCAGCGTGGTGTGCGGCAGCGCCGAGGAAACGGCGCGCCTGCTGTCGCAGCTGAAGATCGTCATCCGCGCCAATTACTCCAGCCCGCCGAGCTTCGGCGCGCAGGTCGTGACCGCCGTGCTCACCACGCCGGCGCTGCGCGCCAGGTGGGAGGAAGAACTGGCCGGCATGCGGCAGCGCATCCGTGCCACGCGCGAGTTGCTGGTGGCCAGGCTGCACGCCGCGGGAGTGCCCGGCAACCTGGATTACATCACCAGCCAGAAGGGCATGTTCAGCTACTCCGGCCTGAGTCAGGCCCAGATGCAGCGACTGCGCAGCGAATTCGGCGTCTACGGTCTGGATTCCGGGCGCATCTGCGTGGCGGCGATCAACAGCCGCAATATCGACGCCGTGGTGTCGGCGCTGGCCCGGGTGATGCAGGAAGGCGACAAGCCGCTGTCGCCGAAGTGACAAGCCAGCCGCTTCTGGCGGCTCGAGCCGGTATTTTTGGGCTGTCGTAATGACGTGCGACAAGGCACGATGCCCACGACTGCAGCAATTTTGCTGCGTTGCAGCAAAATTCGCAGTACAGTCAATTGGGCCCTCGATCCGTTCGTGTCTTTTGCACCCGGATCCCAGGCCCACAACGACCGGAGACACGACATGCTGTATCAGATCTACGAAACCCAGCGCGCCCTGATGGCCCCATTCTCGGAGTTTGCCAGCGCCACTTCCAAGCTCTACAACCACCCGCTGTCCCCGTTCGCCCACATTCCCATGGCCGAGCGCGTGGCCGCCGGCTTCGACCTCATTCACCGGCTGGCCAAGGAGTACGAGAAGCCGCCCTTCAACATCACCACGGCCACGGTCGGCGGGGTGGAAGTGGCGGTGCAGGAGCAGGTGGCGATCGCCAAGCCGTTCTGCCGGCTGCTGCGCTTCAAGCGCTTCACCGACAACGTGGAAGCGCTGACGCGCATGAAGAACCAGCCCACCGTGCTGGTGGTGGCGCCACTGTCGGGCCATCACTCGACGCTGCTGCGTGACACCGTCAAGGCGCTGCTGCACGACCACAAGGTCTTCATCACCGACTGGACCGACGCGCGCATGGTGCCGGTGGAAGCCGGCCCGTTCCATCTGGACGACTACGTCGAATACGTGCAGGACTTCATCCGCCACATCGGCCCCGAAGCGCACGTGATTTCGGTCTGCCAGCCCACCGTGCCGGTGCTGGCCGCCGTGTCGCTGATGGCCAGCCGGGGCGAGCCCACGCCGCGCACCATGACCATGATGGGCGGGCCCATCGACGCCCGCAAGAGCCCCACCAGCGTCAACGACCTGGCCGTCAACAAGAGCCATAGCTGGTTCGAGGCCAATGTCATCCAGCGTGTGCCGCCCAACTTCCCCGGCGCCGGCCGGCGCGTCTACCCCGGCTTCCTGCAGTACACCGGCTTCGTGGCCATGAACCCCGACCGCCACGTCTCCAGCCACTACGACTATTTCCTGGACCTCATCCGCGGCGACGGCGACAGCGCCGAAGCGCATCGCCAGTTCTACGACGAATACAACGCCGTGCTGGACATGCCTGCCGAGTACTACCTGGACACCATCAAGACCGTATTCCAGGACTTTGCGCTGGTCAACGGCACCTGGGTCGTGCGCGGCGAACCCGTGCGGCCGCAGGACATCACCACCACCGCGCTGCTGACCATCGAAGGCGAGCTCGACGACATCTCGGGTGCGGGCCAGACACGCGCGGCGCACGACCTGTGCGAGGGCATCCCCAAGGGCCGCCAGTTCCATTACGACGCCAAGGGCGCCGGCCACTACGGCATCTTCTCGGGCCGCCGCTGGCGCGAGAAGGTCTACCCCGAGGTGCGCGGCTTCATCTATCGATTCAGCAGCGAGACGATGAACCTCGCACCTGCAGCGTCGACGAAGAAGGCGCGCGCCTGATAATCGGGCGGTGACGCCGCCCGCTGCCGCCCCGCCCAAGGCCCCCACCCTCGCCGAGCGGCTGCTTGCGGCGCTGCCGCAGACGCAGTGCACACGCTGCGGCTACCCCGACTGCCGCGGTTATGCGCAAGCCATGGCCGACGGCAGCGCCGACATCAACCGCTGCCCGCCCGGCGGCGCCGAAGGCATCCACCGGCTGGCAGCCCTCACCGGCCGCGCCGTGCTGCCGCTGGACCCGACGCGCGGCAGCGAAGGGCCGCGCGCGCTGGCCGTCATCGACGAAGCCTGGTGCATCGGCTGCACGCTGTGCATCAAGGCCTGCCCGGTGGACTGCATCGTCGGCGCGTCCAAGCTCATGCACACCGTGATCGATCCGCTGTGCACCGGCTGCGAGCTGTGCGTGCCGGTGTGCCCGGTGGACTGCATCGCCATGTTTCCGGTCACGGGCAGCCGCACCGGCTGGTTGGCCTGGAGCGCGGCCCAGGCCGACGAGGCGCGCCAGCGCTATGCCTTCCACCAGTGGCGGCTGCAGCGCGAGCTGCAGGAGAACGACGAGCGCCTGGCGGCCCGGGCCGAGGCCAGGCTGGCCGACCTGGCCGGCCAAGGCACGGTCACCGACCCGGCGGCGCTGGCCGCCAAGCGCGCCGTCATCGACGCGGCGCGCCAGCGTGCCCGGGCCCGCCAGGCCGCGGCCGACAGCGATGACGCCTGAAGCCGTCGAAGCGTTCTTCGCCACGCTGGCCGCGGCCAACCCGCGGCCGCAGACCGAGCTCGAATTCACCAGCGTGTTCGAACTGCTGGTCGCCGTGCTGCTGTCGGCGCAGGCCACCGACGTGAGCGTCAACAAGGCCACGAAGGCGCTCTTCGCGCTGGCGCCGACGCCGCAGAAGATGGTCGACCTGGGCGTGGACCGAGTCACCGAACTCATCCGCACCATCGGCCTGTTCCGCACCAAGGCAAGGAACCTGGTCGAGACCTGCCGCCTCCTGGTGCAGCGCCACGGCGGCGAGGTGCCGCGCACGCGCGAGGCACTCGAAGCCCTGCCCGGCGTCGGTCGCAAGACCGCCAACGTGGTGCTCAACGTCGCCTTCGGCGAACCGACCATGGCCGTGGACACGCACATCTTCCGCGTCGCCAACCGCACCGGCCTGGCGCCGG
Source organism: Candidatus Rubrivivax defluviihabitans (assembly GCA_016709385.1). Taxonomy (GTDB): domain Bacteria; phylum Pseudomonadota; class Gammaproteobacteria; order Burkholderiales; family Burkholderiaceae_C; genus Rubrivivax; species Rubrivivax defluviihabitans. Next base: position 144,095 of record JADJMW010000021.1, on the reverse strand, counting down.
GTCGTAACCCGCTGGAGGTGGAGACGAAGCTGCTGCAGCGCATCCCCGAGCGCTGGCGCGTCGACGCCCACCACTGGCTCATCCTGCACGGCCGCTACGTGTGTCTGGCACGCTCGCCGCGTTGTGATGCCTGCGCGGTGCGCCGCTGGTGCGACCTGGGCGCTTCTACAATGCCGGCCGGGGGTGCGCATTGAAATGGCCAAGCTCGAAGACCTTGCCGAACGGGTGGACAGGCTGGTGCTGCGGCACCAGGAGCTCAAGCGCACCAGCGCGCTCATCGAACGGCAATTGCTGGCCGTGAGCGCGGAGCGCGACAGCCTGCGCTCGCGGCTGGGGGCAGCGCGGGCGCGCGTCGACGCGCTGCTGGAACGCCTGCCCGCCGACAGTATCGCCAGCGTGGCCCCGCCCAAGGAGAGCCCGCCTTGAAGCAACTCGAGGTCACCATCCTCGGGCAGGTCTATGTGCTGGCCTGCCCCGAGGGCGGCGAGACGCTGATTGCCGCCGCCGTGGCCCGGGTGGACCAGGAGATGACCGCCATCCGCAGCGCCGGCAAGGTGAAGGCACGCGAACGCATCGCCGTGCTGGCGGCGCTGAACCTGGCCTACCAGCTGGCCGAGCGCGCGGCCGCGGCACCGGCCGCCGCACCCGTGCACGACAAGTCGGCACCGGGCGACATCGACATCGACGCGCTGCTCCGGCGCGTCGACGACGCCCTCGGCGACGACGGCCAGCTTCTGTGAACTCCGGCGCGAACCCGGACCACCCGTGGGGTGCACAGGCCGGTCTAGAATGGTTCCGTCCGTTGTGATCGCGTGAGTTTTTAATTTCCTTGAACCGATGGTCAATGACCAAGGGCTTGGAATATCGCCGGGCTGGTGTGAGCGTCTCGCGTCAGATGAACCCGAAGCCCGGCTGACCTCGCCCACCTGAACTTCCCCTTGGGTTCAGGAATGTGGCTCACGGTTCGCGGCGGACACCCAACACACCATGCCCCGACACTGGCTCATGAAGAGCGAGCCCGCCGAGGCTTCCATCGACGACCTCGCGCGCGCACCGCGGCAGACCCTGCCGTGGACCGGCGTACGCAACCACCAGGCGCGCAACTTCATGCGCGACCAGATGCGGCCCGGCGACGGCGTGCTCTTCTACCACTCATCCTGCGCCGAGCCGGGCATCGCCGGACTGGCGCGCGTGGCCGGCGGCTTGCAGCCCGACGCCACGCAGTTCGACCCCGCCAGCCCGTATTTCGACGCCCGCTCCACACCGGAACAACCGCGCTGGCTGCAGATCGACGTGGCGCTGGTGCGCAAGACACGCCTGCTCCCGCTGGCCGAGATGCGCACCCACCCCGAACTGGCCACGATGCAGGTCTTGCGGCGCGGCAATCGGCTGTCCATCACCCCGGTGACCGAAGCCGAGTGGCAGGCCGTGCTCGCCCTGCTGGACGCCTGAAGTGAAGCCCCCACGCTCGCCCGCGCTCGCTGCCCCCCGAGGGGGCGCTCAGTGGCTTCGGACGGCCGGGCGCCACTGAGATGCTGCCCGACATCGGTTGGGTCCTGGCCGCCGAGCTGCTGGCGCTGGGTGCGGTGGTGGGCTTTCTGGCCGGCCTGCTGGGCATCGGCGGCGGCATGATGATGGTGCCGGTGATGACGCTGCTGCTCTCGCAGCGCGGCGTCGAGCCCGGTCATGCGGTGAAGATGGCCATCGCCACCTCGATGGCCACGATCCTGTTCACATCGCTGTCCAGCGTGCGTGAACACCACCGGCTGGGCGCCGTGCGCTGGGAACTGGCCGCCACGCTCGCGCCCGGCATCGTGCTCGGCGGCCTGGCCGCGGGGGCCGGGGCATTTGCGCTGCTCAAGGGCCAGGGGCTGGCGCTGTTCTTCGCGGTCTTCATCGGCTGGACGGCGCTGCGCATGCTGCGCGACCGCCCGCCGCGCCCGGGCCGACAACTGCCCGGCCGCGCGGGCCAGACCGCGGTGGGCGCCGGCATCGGCTTCGCGTCAGGGTTGCTCGGCGCCGGCGGTGCGTTTCTGTCGGTGCCGTTCATGACCTGGTGCAACGTGCCGGTGCGCCAGGCGGTGGGCACCAGCGCGGCGCTGGGATTCCCCATCGCCGTGGCCAGCACCGTGGGCTATGCCATCAGCGGCTGGCGGTTGCCCGCCGCGCTACCCGGCGCCGTGGGCTACTTCTACCTGCCGGCGCTGGCCGTGGTGGCCGTGGCCAGCATCAGCCTGGCCCCGCTGGGCGCGCGCACGGCGCAGCGCATCGACGTGCGGCAACTCAAGCGCCTGTTCGCGGTGATGCTGCTCGGCCTGGCCGCCACGATGCTGCACAAGGCCTGGTCCGGTTGAAGACCTTGCCGGCATGCGCTGGCGTCGGCACGCTCAGTTCGCCTCGAAGCGGATCGCCGCCAGCGTGACGTGGTTGCCACCGCGGCGCTGCGCCTCGGCCAGCGCGGCCTCGCAGGCCTGCACCAGGCTGTCCTGGGTGTGCGCCGTGTGCGGAAAACTGGCCACGCCCATGGCCACGGTGAAGCCCAGTTCCTGCCCGTCGTGCACCACGATCTGCGTCGCGCACTTGCGGCGCACGCCCTCCATGCGCGAATGCGCGGTGGCCAGGCCCACGCCCGACAGGAGCACGGCGAAGCGCCGGTCGTCGTAGCGGCAGGACGCGTCCATTGCGCGTGTGCCGCTGCGCAACAGCCGGCCCATCGCCTCGAGCAGACAGCGTTCGCCATCGGCCCCCAGCGCCAGCACCTTCTCCCCGGGCGGGTCGAGTTCGATGAAGACGATGGCGAATTCGCGGTGCTCGCGGGTGGAGAGATCGACCTCGCGGCGCAACTGGTCTTCGAAGTGGGCGCGATGGTACAGGCCCGAGGCAGGGTCGCGCAGCGCCTGGTCGGCGATTTCACGCCGCAGCAGGTCGTTGGCTTGCTGCTGCTGCTCGATCTGTTCCAGCGCGGCGCGCAGTTGCGCCTCGCGCTGCAACTCGGGCGCCAGGTCGGTCCAGACGCTGCACAACCAGCGGCGCCCGGCTTCGTCGGCCACACTCAGCATGCGGAGCACAGAGAATTCGCGCCGCACGCCGCCCCATTCGAAGCGGTGTTCGCTGGCCAGCGGCGCGCCATGCGTCAGCGCCGTTTGTTCGGCAGCTCGAAGCGCGGTCGCCAGCGGTGCGTCGAACAGTTCGGCGCCGCTGCACCCCGGCACTTCGGTCGGTGGACGGCGCAGAAACGCCGCCATGGCCGGGTTCACGCAAACATAGCGACCGTCGGCTGCGTCCTGCACGGCGAGCAAGTCGCCGCGGCGCGACAGCAATTCCGGCATCAAGCCGCCCAGCAAAAGCCGCAATCCGGGTTCGGTGAGCGGCGTGCCGATCGGCAGTTCGGGCATGGTGGTCATTTCTGGCGCGAGAGCGGGCAGCGTTCGCAGTCGGTTTCGAGGCAGGCGCGGCGAAGGATCACCCCATCTTGGTGTGACCTCGCCCTCAGATCAAGCTTCTTCGGCATTCTCTCCCCTAGTTTGACCCCGTCGCGGGCCGGCGCAGCGATCGGCCGCGCCAATGCGCCCGGCGCCTGCACCGTGGCGCCCCGTTCCTGCCGATATCCGCCGTACAGCCGCTGCAGATCCGCCGCACTGGCGCAACGAGCGCGGCACGGTCTATAATTTGCGGCTTTGCTGGCCCACCAGCGCACCGACTCCGCGTCACCGGCCCAGCGTGCCGGCCAAGAAAACCGCGGACCTTCGAGCGCGCCTTCTGCAGGATTTGCGAGTACATGACCACCATCCGTGTCAAAGAGAACGAGCCTTTCGACGTGGCCCTGCGCCGCTTCAAGCGCACCATTGAAAAGATCGGCCTGCTGACCGAGTTGCGCGCTCGGGAGTTCTACGAAAAGCCCACCGCCGAGCGCAAGCGCAAGAAGGCCGCCGCGGTGAAGCGCCACTTCAAGCGCGTGCGCAGCATGCAGCTGCCCAAGAAGCTGTACTGACCGGCGGTCAACCGCCACCCTGCAGCCCGCGCGGCATGCCGCGGCGGGCTTCTTTTATTGGTTATCCCGGCGAGGCATCGACATGAGCCCCCTCAAGGACCGCATCACCGAAGACATGAAGTCCGCCATGCGAGCGCGCGACAGCGAGCGCCTCTCGGTCATCCGCATGCTGCTGGCGGCCTGCAAGCAGCGCGAGGTGGACGAGCGCATCGAGCTCGACGACACCGCCGTGGTCGGCCTGGTGGACAAGCTCATCAAGCAGCGCAAGGACTCCGTCACTGCCTACCAGCAAGGCGGGCGCACCGACCTGGCCGACAAGGAAAGCGCCGAGATCCAGGTGTTGCAGACCTACCTGCCGCAGCGCCTGGGCGCCGACGAGGTCGCCGCCGAAGTGGTGGCCCTGGTCGCCGAACTGGGCGCCGCCGGCCCCGGCGACATGGGTCGCGTCATGGCCGCGGCCAAGGCCAGGCTCGCCGGTAAGGCCGAGATGGCGGCGGTATCGGCGGCGGTGAAGCAGGCCTTGTCGAAGTAAGCCGCGCGCCATGCATCACGCCCACGCCCTGCCCCTGCGCGCCATTGCCGACGACGTGTGCGTGGCGCCGCAGCTCACGCCCGCGGCCATGGCCGAGGCGGCGCGTGCCGGCTTTCGCGCGGTCGTGAACAACCGGCCCGATTTCGAGGAAGGCCCGGCCCAGCCCACCAACGCGCAGATCGAGGCCGCGGCGCTGGCCGCCGGCCTGGAATACCGCTTCCTGCCGGTGAGCGGCGCCTACCAGTCGCCGGAGCAGGCGGCCGCGATGGCGCAGCTGCTGCACGAACTGCCGCGACCACTGCTGATGTTCTGCCGCTCGGGCGCGCGCTCGGCGCGGCTGTTCGCGCTGGCGCAGTCGATCTGAGGGCCCGACCCGCTTCAGGGTCTGCCCTAGTCGGCGCGGCGGGAAACACCGTCTCGCGACCGCACGGCTCTGCCTAGAATCGCGCCGTGACCGTCGGCCGAGGAGACCCGCGTTGCAAGCCCTGCTCAAACTGTCCGGCGCCATCGACGCGCTCAACGAGGCCATTGGCAAGCTCGTCATGTGGCTGATCCTCGCCGCCGTGGTCATCAGCGCCGGCAACGCCATCATGCGCAAGGCCTTCGACATCGGTTCCAACGCCTATCTCGAGATCCAGTGGTACCTGTTCGCGGCGGTGTTCATGCTGGGTTCGGGCTACGTCTTCCTGCGCAATGCGCATGTGCGCATCGACTTCATCTCGAGCAAGCTGTCCAAGCGCACCAACGCCCTCATCGACGCGGTGGGCATCGTGGTCTTCGTGATTCCGCTGTGCCTGATCCTCATCAACCTCGGCTGGCCGGTTTTCGAGCGCGCCTGGGTCTCGGGTGAGATGAGCTCGAATGCCGGCGGCCTGATCCGCTGGCCGGTGATGCTGCTGATTCCGCTGGGCTTCCTGATCCTGATGCTGCAGAGCGTCTCCGAACTCATCAAGCGCCTGGCGTTCCTGGCCGGTGCGCGCAAAGAACCGTTCTCGGTCGTTGAAGAGAAATCCGCCGAGGCGCTGCTGATCGAGGAACTGGCCGCCGAGGCCGAGGCCAAGACGCTGGCTCAGGCGCAGGCACGGGAAAGCAAGTCATGACCGCCTTCATCGCACAGAACTTCGTGCCGCTGATGTTCGCGGGCCTGTTCTGCTTTCTCCTCACCGGCATTCCGGTGGCCTTCGGGCTGGCGGCCACCGGACTCTTCATGGGCTTCATCGGCATGGAGGTCGGGCTGTTCCCGTCCAACATGTTCAGCGCCCTGCCCTTGCGCGTGTTCGGCATCATGCAGAACGACACGCTGCTGGCGATCCCGTTCTTCACCTTCATGGGCATCATCCTCGAACGCTCGGGCATGGCCGAGGACCTGCTCGAAACCGTGGGCCAGGTCTTCGGCCCGCTGCGCGGCGGCCTGGCGGTGGCGGTGATCCTGGTCGGCGCGCTGCTGGCCGCCACCACCGGCGTGGTGGCGGCGGCCGTCATCTCGATGGGCCTGATCTCGCTGCCCATCATGCTGCGCTACGGCTACAACCGCACCATCGCCACCGGCACCATCACCGCCAGCGGCACGCTGGCGCAGGCCATCCCGCCTTCGCTGGTGCTGATCGTGCTGGCCGACCAGCTCGGCCGCTCGGTCGGCGACATGTATGCCGGCGCCTTGGTGCCGGGCCTGATGCTGGTCGGCGTCTACCTGCTGTTCGTCGCCGCGGTGGCCATCGTCAAGCCGGCCTGGGTGCCGGCCCTGCCGGCCGAAGCACGCATCTACCGCGAGAGCAATGGCGCCAGCGGCCACAAGTCGCTGCTCGTGCTGTTCCTGATCTGCGGTGCTGCCGGCTGGGCCTGGTCGCAGGTGCACAGCCAGATGATCAGCGCCTGGACCGGCCGCACCACACCGGCCGCCGCGGACGAGATCTTCATCCTGTCGATGACGGTGGCCTCGCTGCTGGCGCTGGTGCTGGCGATTGCCGACCGGGTGCTGAAGGCCGGCCTGCTGTCCCGGCTGGCGCAGCAGGTCACCTTCGTGCTGATCCCGCCGCTGATCCTGATCTTCCTGGTGCTGGGCACCATCTTCCTGGGCGTGGCCACGCCCACCGAGGGCGGCGCGATGGGCGCCGTGGGCGCGCTCATCATGGCCGCCGGCCGCCGGCAGCTGAGCATGAAGCTGATGAAGCAGGCGCTGGACAGCACGGCCAAGCTGGCGACCTTCGTGATCTTCATCCTGATCGGCTCCACCGTCTTCAGCTTCACCTTCAACGCCGCCGACGGCCACATCTGGGTCGAGCACCTGTTCGACAACATGCCCGGCGGCGCGCTGGGCTTCCTGATCGTCGTGAACATCCTGGTCTTCATCCTGGGCATGTTCATCGACTTCTTCGAGATCGCCTTCATCGTCATTCCGATCCTGGCGCCGGTGGCCGAAAAGATCCTGCCGGAGCTGGTGCCCGGCATGGCGCCGCAAATGGTGATGGTGTGGTTCGGCGTCATCATCGCGATGAACCTGCAGACCTCGTTCCTGACGCCGCCCTTCGGCTTTGCGCTGTTCTACCTGCGCAGCGTGGCCGCAAAGGAGGACTACAACGACCGCATCACGAAAGAGCGCATCCCGGCGGTGACCACGACCCAGATCTACAAGGGATCGATCGCTTTCATCGTCCTGCAGGTCATCATGGTGGCGGCGGTGGTGGCCTTCCCGAGCCTCGTCGCGGGCGGTCTGGAGTCGGAGGGACCCGCCATCGACGCCGACGCGGCCTTCGAGCAATTGCAGGCGGACGACCTGAAGGGCGAGCCGGGCGCAGCGCCCGGCGCCTCGGCGCCGGGGGGCCAGAACGAGGACGACCCGATGAAGGGCCTGCTCGACGCGGTGAAGGAAGAGAAGAAGTAGACCGGCCGGCGCGCGTCGGGCGCGCCGGCGAAAAATTCGGGCCCCGCATCGCGGGGCCCATTTTTTTGGTCGGTCCGAACGGTCCGGCGCCGGGTGGCGCCGGAGCCGCTTACAGCTTCTGCTGCTGCATGAAGTCGTCGAAGCCCGATTCGGTGAAGCGGAACCACAGGTTCTGGTCGCGGCGGAAGGCCGAGTAGTCCTCGTAGATCTTCTTCCAGGCCGGGTTCTTGGCGCTCAGATCGGCGTACTCGGCCATCGCCTCCTTGAAGGCGGCGTCCATGACGTCCTTCGGGAAGCGGAACAGCTTGGTGCCGCTGGCCACCAGTCGCTTCAGCGCCGCCGGGTTGCGCGCGTCGTAGCGGGCCTGCATCTCGACGTGGGCGTAGGCGGTGGCGGCCTCGAGGATGGCCTTGTAGTCGGCCGACAGGCCTTCGTAGGCCTTGGTGTTGACGTAGAAGTCGAGTTGCGGGCCGCCTTCCCAGAAACCGGGGTAGGCGTAGAACGGTGCCACCTTGTTGAAGCCGAGCTTCTCGTCGTCGTAGGGGCCGATCCACTCGGCGGAGTCGATGGTGCCCTTTTCCAGCGACTGGTAGATCTCGCCGCCGGGGATGTTCTGCGGGATGGCGCCGATGCGGCCCATCACCACGCCGCCGAAGCCGCCGGTGCGGAACTTCTGGCCCTTCAGGTCGGCCAGCGACTTGATTTCCTTGCGCCACCAGCCGCCCATCTGCGCGCCGGTGTTGCCGCCCGGGAAGTTGACGATATTGAACTTGGCGTAGAACTCGCGCGTCAGCTTCAGGCCGTTGCCTTCGTACATCCAGGCCGTCATCTGGCGCGAGTTCAGGCCGAAGGGGATGGCGCAGCCCAGCGCGAAGGTCGGGTCCTTGCCGAAGAAGTAGTACGGCGCGGTATGCGCCATCTCGACCGTGGCCGCCTGCACCGCGTCGAGCACGCCGAAGGCCGGCACGATTTCGCCCGGCGTGGCCACCGTGATCTGGAATTTGCCGCCGGACATCGAACTGACCAGCTTCGAGAAGACGTCGGCCGCGCCGTAGATCGTGTCGAGCGACTTCGGAAAACTCGAGGCCAGGCGCCAGCGGATATTGGCTTGCGCATGCACGACGGCCGGCGCCATGCCGGCAGCCAGAATGCCGGCCAGGCCGGCACCTTGAACGAAGGAACGACGCTCCATGGAACTCTCCTGTGCAAAACAGTGATGGGGGTGGAAATCGAACCGCGGGATTCTAGAAGTCGGCGCTATCCCCACTCGGGCGGGTTTACCCGCTTTGGCGCAGATCACCGGCCCCGGGAAGGTGCCGTTCGACGACGACGGTCCAACGCGACCGCGAAACCTGCGCCGACAGGGTCAACCCGCAATGGCATTCAGGCGCCGGCCAGCTTCATGCGGCGCACCAGCACCGAACCGATGCTCTTGCTGCCCTGGCAGTAGACATCGGCACCGATGGCCGTGATGCCCTTGAACATCTCGCGCAGGTGGCCGGCGATGGTGACCTCGTGCACCGGGTGAACGATGCGCCCGCCCTCGACCCAGAAACCGGCGGCGCCGCGCGAATAGTCGCCGGTGACGTAGTTGACGCCCTGCCCCATGAGTTCGGTGACGAAGAGGCCGCGGCCCAGCTTGCGCAGCATGGCCGGCAGGTCGTCGCCGGGGCGCGTCAGGCGGCTGGTCATGGACAGGTTCTGCGACCCGCCGGCGTGGCCGGTGGTCTTCATGCCGAGCTTGCGCGCCGAGTAGCTGGACAGGAAATAGCCCTGCACGACACCGCCGTCGACCACGGTGCGCGGCCGCGTGCGCACGCCTTCGTCGTCGAAGGGCGCGCTGCCCTTGCCCTTGGGCTGGTGCGGGTCTTCGCGGATGTCCACGTGCGGGGCCAGCACGGGCTGGCCCAGGCAGTCGACCAGGAAGCTGGCCTTGCGGTACAGCGCACCACCCGAGGTGGCCTGCACGAAGGCGCCGAGCAGCCCCGCGGCCACGGTGGATTCGAACAGCACCGGCACCTCGGCCGTGGCGACGCGGCGCGACTTCAGCCGCGAAAGCGCGCGCTCCGCGGCGTAGCGGCCCACGGCCTCGGGTGCGGCCAGGTCGGCCGCGTCGCGCATCGAGCTGTACCAGGCGTCGCGCTGCATGGCCTTGCCGCGGCCGGCGATCGGCGACACCGAGATGTAATGCCGCGAACTCGCATAGCCGCCGCGAAAGCCGCGCGTATTGCCGGCCCAGAAATGCGCCTGCTGCGCCGAAACGCCGGCGCCTTCGGAATTGGTGATGCGCTTGTCCACGCCCAGCGCCGCCGCTTCGCAGCGCCTGGCGATCTCGGCCGCAGCAGCGGCGTCGATGGCCCAGGGGTGGAACAGGTCGAGGTCGCGCGCCGCTTCCTCGGGCGTGGCCAGGTCGTCGGCGTCGGGCGGGCCGGCGGCCGGGTCCTCGGCGGTGAAGCGGGCGATGTCGTAGGCCGCCTGCACCGTCTGGCGGAGCGCGGCGGGCGAGAAGTCGGAGGTGCTGGCGTTGCCGCGGCGCTGGCCCAGGTAGACGCTCACGCCCAGCGACTTGTCGCGGTTGCGCTCGACGTTCTCGAGTTCGCCCATGCGCACCGAAACCGACAGGCCCACGCCTTCGGAGGCCTCGGCGCCGGCGTCGCTGGCACCGAGCTGGCGCGCCAGCGCCAGGCTGTCTTCGACGATCTGCTGGAACTGTTCGGTGCGATAGGCAAAACCGGGTTCGGCGCGGTGGGCGGTCATCGTGGGCGCTGGCGTGCAACGTGGGTGGGAGGCGGCACTTATGATACCGGCCACCCCTTCTCGGCTTGCTGCACCCCACCCCATGGCCCGACGCGCCGCACCGCACCGCGGCATCGACACCCACTACGGCGACGCTTCAGCAGAAGGCGACGACGCCGAGGCGGAAAGCCGCCCGAGCAAGACGCAGCTCAAGCAGCAGTCGCAGGCCTTGCAGACGCTGGGACTGGCGCTGTCGGAGCTCTCGGCCGAGCGTTTCGCCGCCATCGACATGCCCGAGGGCTTGCGCGGCGCGATCGCCGAATTCCGCCGCACGAAATCGCACGAAGGCCGCCGCCGCCAGTTGCAGTACGTGGGCAAGCTGATGCGCAGCGCCGACGAAGCCGCGTTGCGCGAAGCGCTGGCCGCGGCGACGCTGGGCAGCGCCAGGGAGACGCTGGCGCTGCACGAGGCCGAGCGCTGGCGCGCCGAGCTGATCGCCGGCGACGACGCCCTGACGCGCTGGCAGCAGGCCCACCCCGACACCGACACCCAGCAGCTGCGCAGCCTGGTGCGCGCCGCGCGCCGCGACGCCGCGGCGCTGGCCCCCGAGGCGCGGCAGCCGAAGAGTTTTCGCGAGCTGTTCCAGTTCATCAAACCCATGATCCAGCCATGAACGAGCTTCCGCCCCTGCCTGAACGCGTGACCATCGGCCTGGTCTCGGTGAGCGACCGCGCCTCCAGCGGTGTCTATGCCGACCAGGGCCTGCCGGCGCTGCGCGACTGGCTGGCACGCGCGCTGCGCAACCCGGTGGTGTGGCACGAACGGCTGATTCCCGACGAAGAGGCGCGCATCGGCGCCTGCTTGCGCGAACTGGTCGACGCCATGCGCTGCGACCTCGTGCTCACCACCGGCGGCACCGGGCCGGCGCCGCGCGACGTCACGCCCGAGGCCACGCTGGCGGTTGCGCACAAGGTGATGCCGGGCTTCGGCGAACAGATGCGCCAGATCTCGCTCGCCTTCGTGCCCACGGCGATCCTGTCGCGCCAGGTGGCGGTGATCCGCGGCCAGGCGCTGATCATCAACTTGCCGGGTCAGCCGAAGGCCATTGCCGAGACGCTGGAAGGGCTGCCGAAGGCCACGCCGCCGGTGCCCGGCATCTTTGCCGCGGTGCCCTACTGCATCGACCTCATCGGCGGCGCGTACCTCGAAACCGACGACGCCGTGTGCAAGGCCTTCCGGCCCAAGTCGGCCGTCAGGGTGCGACCGGCACCGGCCTGACACAGCAGCTCGTCAAGCGCCGGCGCCGGCTACTTGACGAGCCGGTTCAACCGCTCGGCGTCGAAGGTCTCGGTGGTGTGCGCGTCGTCGGGCACGCACTCACCGGCGGGCAGTTCACGCGAACGCGCCGAGAGCTTCTCGATCGCCTGCCACAGCAGCGCGATCTGGTGTTCGTGGCCCGAGGCGTTGTCGATCAGCCCCTTCATGGCCTGCGACACCGGGTCGTCGCCCTGCGTCACGCCATAGGCCGAGAAACCCATCTTCGCCGCCGCGGCCTCGCGTGCCGCGTCCACTTCGGCCTGCAGGATGCGCGCCGGGTTGCCCACCGCCGTGGCACCCGGCGGCACCGGCTTGACGACCACCGCGCTGGAGCCGATGCGTGCGCCGTCGCCCACCGTGAAGCCGCCCAGCACCTGTGAATTGGCGCCGACGATGACGTTGCGGCCCAGCGTGGGGTGCCGCTTGGCCCCCTTGGCCAGCGAGGTGCCGCCCAGCGTGACGCCCTGGTAGATGGTGCAGCCGTCGCCGATCTCGGCCGTCTCGCCCACGACCACGCCCATGCCGTGGTCGATGAAGACGCGGCGGCCGATGGTGGCGCCGGGGTGGATCTCGATGCCGGTGAAGAAGCGCCCCAGGTGCGAGATGAAACGCGCCAGCCAGTGCCAGCCGCGCTGCCAGCACCAGTGGGCGCGACGGTGCAGCACCAGCGCGTGCAGGCCCGGGTAGCAGGTCAGCACCTCCCACGTGGAACGCGCCGCGGGGTCGCGTTCCAGGATGCAGGCGATATCTTCACGCAGGCGGCTGAACATGGGCGTCCTAGGAGGGTCGTCGCCAGTGTAGCGGCCGGCCGTTGTTGCTGCCGGGCCGTTCTGCCGGGCCGCGCCCCGGGTGCCGACGCTTCAGGCCCGGGTTTCCTGCGCCCGCAGGCCCAGTTTGAAGGCGATCATGGCGCGCAGCTTGTTCGGCAGCACCGGCTTGATGAGCAGGTGGTAGTCGTGGGTCGTGGCCTCGTCCTCGTGGCCGCCGAGGCTGCTGCCGGTGATCATGATCGCCGGCAGGCGCTGGCCCGGCCAGCGCGCGCGCAGCGCGGTCAGCGCGTCGATGCCGGTCTGGCCCTGCGGCAGCCGGTAGTCCACCAGCAGCAGGTCGGGCTTCTCGGGCGGCTCGCGGCCGCCGCCTTCGGGCGCGCCGACCCAGGCACGCACTGCCTCCAAGCTGTCGAAGGCCGCCACGCGCGCGCCCCAGGCCTGCAACAGCACGACCAGGCCTTCACGCACGGCGGCCTCGTCCTCGACGACGACGAAGAAGCAACCCTGCAGCGTCAAGCCGATCGGCACGCGCGCAACGGCTGCTGCGGGTTCGAAGCTGCGCGGCGCCTTGCCCACCGGCACCTCGATCGAAAAGACCGTGCCGTGGCCGACCCGCGACCGCACGCCGATCGGCGCCTCCATCAGCCCCGCCAGCCGCTTCACGATGGCCAGGCCCAGCCCCAGGCCCTTGCGGTGGTGCGCCTGCAGCGGCCGGTGGCTTTGGGCCTGGAAGAATTCGTCCCAGATGCGCGGCAGGCTGGCTTCGGCGATGCCGATGCCGCTGTCCCACACCTGCAGCAGCAGCCTGTCGCCCCCGGGGCGCTGGCGCAGGCGGCAGCTGACGAGCACACCGCCGTCGTCGGTGTAGCGGATGGCGTTGCTGACGAGATTGCGCAGCACGCGCTCCAACAGAACCGGGTCGGCGAGCGCCACGTGCTGTTCGCCGCGGAACGACAGCATCAGCCCTTTTTCGAAGGCGATGGGCTCGAAGTGCAGCCGCAGCCGCGCGAAGAGTTCGCGCAGGCGCAGCGGCGCGGGATTCACGTCGACGCCTCCGGTGTCGATGCGCGTGATGTCGAGCAGCTCGCCGAACAGGCCTTCCAGCGCGTCGACCGATTCGTTGATGCTGTTCACCAGCGAGGCCACCTCGGGGTCGTGGCTGCGCTGGCGCAGCGCTTCCGCGAACAGGCCCATGGCGTGCAGCGGCTGGCGCAGGTCGTGGCTGGCGGCGGCGAAGAACTGCGTCTTGGCGCGGTTGGCGGCTTCGGCGGCGCGGCGCGCCTCGTCGGCCACGCGCCGCGCCTCTTCGGTGGCGGCCACTTCGGTGCGCAATTGCGCCGCCAGCTCGTCGGTACGCTCCTTGAGCGTGATGGCCTGGCCCAGCGCGCCGACGTAGGTACGCGCCATCAGCACGGTGGCGCAGAACAGCAGGGTGACGATGATGGCCAGCGCCATGTGGCCGCTCTGGCTGGTGTCGCTGGCGATGCGCACCACCGTGGGCACGAGCACCGCGCAGATGAACGAGAGAAAGACCCAGGGCTGCGTGGCCAGCAACTGCACCGAGCTGACGCTGAAGGCGTAGACGACGAGGATCAGCGCCAGCTTGTCGTAGGGCGTGCCCAGGCCCCAGAACATCCACACCGCGATGCCCCACAGGCTACCCTGCAGCAGCACCAGCACGCGCCAGCTGCGGCGCCAGGCCAGCAGCGTGGCCTCGTCGGCGCCGGGCCGGCGCAGGTAGCGCAGATAGTGCAGCAGGCGCAAGGCCCACAGCAGCACGACGGCGCCCGCCCAGAGCCAGAAGGGCCCCGCCTCGGCCAGCGGCACGAACAGCGTGAAGACGACCGCGTAGCCCAGCGCATAGCCGATCAGCGTGGCCGGCGTCTGCACGTACAGCGCGCGCATGTGATCGGCGTCGCTGCCGGCCGACCAGCGCGCGCCACGCGACTGCAGCGTGCCGTGGTCGGCAGTCATGCGGGCCGGGCGCGGGGTGGCGTCATGGCCGCGGCGGGCGCAGGCAGGGCCTGGTGCAGGCTAGCGCGGCGGCCGCCGCGCGAAGAAGCCGCCCTGGCCCTGCGTCATCTGGCTCACCGCCAGCACGGCCTGCGTGCGCGAGCTCACGCCCAAGGCGCGCAGCACCGCGGCCACGTGGTCCTTCACGGTCTCCACCGACAGGTTGAGCTGGCGCGCGATGAGCTTGTTGGGCAGCCCCTGCAGCAGCAGCGAAAGCACCTCGGCCTGGCGCGGCGTCAGGCCCACGTCGTCGATCGACGGCAGCTTCTGGTGCGGCTCGGGGCGTGCCGCCGCGCCCAGCGGCGCGGCTTCGGCGGCAGGGCCTGATGGTGGGGCCGAAGTCCGCATCACGTCGGGCACGGAGTCGCCGCCGCTGCGGCTGCCGGGCGCGAAGTCCAGCCCCAGCATCGACGGCGGCACGTACATCGACCCCGCCATCACCATGCGCAGCGCCTCGTGCAGTTCGCCCTGCGAAGAACGCTTGGGCACGAAGCCCATGGCGCCCAGGTCGATGGCGCGGATGACGTCGCTGGCACGGTCGGAAGCCGAAACCACCACCACCGGAACCGCCGGGTAGGCCTGGCGGAATTCGGCCAGCAGGTCGAAGCCGTCGGCGTCGCCCAGCGCCAGGTCGAGCAGCACGAGGTCGTATTCGGGGTCGTCGCGCAAGGTGGCGCGTGCGCCGGCCGCGCTGTCGACACCGACTACCGTGACGTCGCTGCCGATGCTCTGGATCACCGCCTGCAGCGCAGCCAGGATGAGCGGGTGATCGTCGATCAGCAGCACTTTCATGATGTCTCCATGCCCGGCGCCCTGCCGTCTGCAACCGCCGCATTCTGTTCCAGGGTCGCGGCACCTGCGCCACCCCACCATGGGGGTGGCGGACCGCCGGCGCTATACGTAGCGCCGCGACACCGACTCGGCCACGCAGGCCGGCTTGTCCGAACCCTCGAGCTCGACGACGCTTTCCACGGTGAGCTGCGCGCCACCCGGCAGCGGATCGTAGGCGCGCAGCGTGAAGCGCCCGCGCACACGGCTGCCGGCGTGCACCGGGGTCGGGAAGCGCACGCGATTCAGGCCGTAGTTGACGCCCATGCGCACGTCGTCGATGGCGAATCCGGTCTCGAACAGCACCGGCAGCAGGCTCAGCGTGAGGAAGCCGTGCGCCACCGTGGCACCGAAGGGCCCGGCAGCGGCGCGCTCGGGGTCGGTGTGGATCCACTGGTGATCGCCGGTGGCGCGGGCGAAGAGGTCGATGCGTTCCTGGTCCACCACCAGCCAGTCGCTGTAGCCGATCTCCTGCCCCACCAGGGCCTGCAGCTCGGCCAGATGCGCGTAGTGCTTCATCGCTGCACCCACGCCACCAGCGGCGCCCATTGCTCCAGGTCGCGCTCGACGCGGCTCGGCGCCACGTCCCACAGCGTGAGCCCGCGCGCTGCCAGCTGCACGTAGTTCTGCGTGTCGCGCAGCCAGCCCACCACCGGCACCGGCACGGTGGACAGGTAGTGGTGCAGCTGCTCGTTGGCCCGCGTGTGCTCGCGCACGCGCATGCCCACCAGGCCCAGCTGCACCTCGCCGGCGCGGCGGTGCTCGCGCAGCGCCCCCACGAAGGCGTGGGTGGCCTGGATGTCGAACAGGCTGGGCTGCAGCGGAATGAGGATGCGGTCGGCGATGCGCATCACCGCGTCCAGCCGCTTGCCGTGCAGGCCGGCGGGCGTGTCCAGCACCACGTGCGTGGTGCCCTTGGGCGGCTTGACGATATCGTTGCCGGCCACGTCCCAGCCGCTGATGGCCGGGGACTGCGGCGGCCGCAACGCCAACCACTGGCGCGCCGACTGCTGGCGGTCCACGTCGCCCAGCATCACCGCATGGCCGGCAGCGGCCAGGCAGCCGGCGATATTGGTGGCCAGCGTGCTCTTGCCGACGCCGCCCTTCGGGTTGGCGACCACGATCACGGGCATGAAGACTCCTCGCGGTGCCTGTTGCGGCACCTGGGCGCCGATGGTAGCGCCCTGCCGTGGCGCGCGATTTCAATCCGACCCGCCGCCGTTCGAACCCGGTCCGCGCCGGACGGCCCCGTCAGGCGAGCCGGCAGGCCTCGTCGAACGACAAGCGCGGGCTGCGCGGCATCAGCTTGGTCGGGTCGCCCGTGCCCAGCGTGCAGACGAAATTGGTGCGCACCGGGGTACCGGCCCAGAAGGCGGCGTCCATCTTCTCGGCGTCGAAGCCGCTCATCGGGCCGCAGTCCAGGCCCAGTGCGCGCGCGGCCAGGATCAGATATCCACCCTGCAGGCTGGAATTGCGCATCGCGGTGGTGGCAATGAGCTCGGGCTTGCCGGCGAACCACGAACGTGCGTCGGTGTGCGGGAACAGCTTGGGCAGCTGTTCGTGGAAGGCCATGTCCATGCCGATGATCACCGTCACCGGGGCCTCGCGCACCTTCTGCTGGTTGCCCGGGCTCATGCAGTCCAGCAGCCGGGCCCGGGCCTCGGCGCTGCGCACGAAGACGAAGCGCGCCGGGCTGCTGTTGGCCGAGGTCGGGCCCCACTTCAGCAGCTCGAAGAGTTCGCGCAGGCGCTCGTCCGGGACGGGCTGCGCCAGGTAGCCGTTCTGCGTGCGGGCTTCGGTGAAGAGCTGGGCCGTGGTGACTGTGGTGGGATTCATCGGATGGGGGAAGGGGCCGCGACGCGGGAAGCGACAATTCTCGGATGTTCCAGCCCAACCAGTCCGACGTGAGGCGATTCTTCTGCGCCGCCTATGCCGGCCAGCGCGCCGGCGCACCCCTGGACCCGATGAGTTCGATCGCCGCGCGCTGGATCGCCGAGCACCCCGAATACCACGCCGACCTGGCCGACGAGGCAGCAGCCCTGCGGGCGGCCTACACGGTGGAAGAAGGCCGCACGAACCCCTTCCTGCACCTGGCCATGCACCTCACGATCGAGGAGCAGCTGGCCATCGACCAGCCCACCGGCATCCGCCAGGCGCTGCAATTGCTGGCCGCACGACGCAACTCGCTGCACGAGGCCCACCACGAGGTGATGGAATGCCTGGGCGAGATGGTCTGGGCCTCGCAGCGCAGCGGGCTGCCGCCTGACGGACAGGCCTATATCGACGCCGTGCGGCGCCGGGCGACGCGCTGAATAGCGCCCGATGCGCACAGGATGCCGGCGTCAGCCGAAGATCCGGCATCGTCGGCATCGCCGGCTGCAGGGTATCTGCGCCAGGATGCCGGCGTCGACCCACAGTTCGTTCAGGTGCGGGAATTTCGCCGCACCGCCGGCTTCGCGGCCAACGATGCGGTCGCTGCTGCCGGGCCGCGAGAGGTCCAGCCGCAAGGGCGCGATCGGCATTTCGTTGCGTGCCGAGTAGAAGACCTTGACCACCGGCGCCACCAGATGGCCGGGGTTCTGCTCGATGACCACCGCCAGCCGGCCCGATTCCAGCCGCACCACCGAGCCGGTGGGATAGATGCCCAGGCTCTGCACGAAGGCACCGAACAGCGCGGGGTCGAAGTGCCCCTTCCAGCCGGCCATGCGGGCGATCGACTGCGCCGGGTCCCAACCCGCCTTGTAAGGCCGGTTGGAGGTGATGGCATCGTAGACGTCGCAGATGGCCCCCATGCGCGCCAGCGGCGTGAAGGCTTCGCCGCTGATGCGCCCCGGGTAGCCGGTGCCGTCGACGCGTTCGTGGTGGTGCAGCACCACGTCCAGCATCTCGGGCGTGGCACCCCGGCCTTCGAGCAGCAGGGCGTGGCCGCGCTCGGGGTGGCTGCGGATGACCTCGAACTCCTGGTCCGTCAGCTTGCCCGGCTTGTTCAGCACTTCCAGCGGCATCACCGCCTTGCCCACGTCGTGCATCAACCCGGCCAGGCCGGCGGCACGGCAGGCCGCCTCGTCCAGGCCCAGCGTGCGGCCCAGCGCCACCATCAACGCGCACACGGCCACCGAATGCATGTAGCTGTAGTTGTCCTGCGTCTTCAGCCGCGCCAGGCTGACCAGGGCGTCGGGGTTGCGCGACACCGAGCGCGAGATCTCCTCCACCAGCGGCAGGCAGCTCTCGGCGTCGACGGTGCGGCCCATGCGGGCCTCGTGGAACATGGCCACCACCGCCTCGCGGCCGCGCCGGCAGATGGCGGCGGCACGCTGCACCTCGTCGCCCGCGGAAAGTGTCTCGGCGGCCGGGGTCGGATCGCGCGACGGCAAGGCATGCCGCTGGCCTGCCGCCCATCGCGCCGGCAGCGCGGCCGCTGCAGAGTCGGGCTCGACCGCATCGGCCACGTCCAGCCCCAGCCGGGTGTCGATCCAGCACTCGCTGATCGGGCATTCGTGCAACTGCCGCAGGTCAGCCGTACTGTCGATGACGAAGCGCGCGCGCCAGAACGGGTGGTCGGTCCAGGCGCCTTCCAGCTTGTGCAGGTGCATGCCGATGCGGAGCTGTCTGACGGCAATCTTCTTCAGCATGGGACGGGCGCGATTTGCGCCTGAAGTGCGGGCGGACCGTAGGGATATCGGCCGTCCGGCCGCCACCCTGAGCGCGGCGAGCTTCGCACCGACGCCCGATCGGAAGCCCATCGGACGGCCGGCCGCTCAGCGCCAGGCGAAAACGGGCTGGTCGAAGTGGGCGGCGCGCGTCGGCCGACCGAGCAGGCAGAGTTCGCGGAACTGGTACAGGAAGATCGCTGTGGGTGCGGCGATCCAACCCTGGGCGACCGGCATGCGCAGCACCGGGTGCGGCGCGCCGCGCACCTGGTTCAACAGCGGCGCGTCGGGCCGCAGCAATTCCTCCGCCGGGATGCGGTGGATCGCCGCCACCTCGGCGGCGTTCGGCACCACCTGGCGTGCCGCGCCGGCCCAGACGACCAGCGGCGTGATGAGGTAGCCCGAGCGCGTGGCGTAGTCGTCCAGACGCCCGATCACCGCCGAGGGGTCGAGCACGAGTCCGACTTCCTCGGCCAGTTCGCGCAACGCCGCCTGCTCGGGCGACTCACCCTCGTCGATGCGTCCGCCCGGCAAGGCCCATTGGCCGGCGTGGCTGCGCAGGCCAGCCGCCCGCCGGGTCAGCAGCAGCGCAGGCGCCTCGCTCCACGACTCACGCCGCGGCAGGCCGGGCAGGTCGGCGCCGTGGCCTGCTTCGGTCACCGCCACCGCCACCGCGGCACGGCGGCGGCCCTCGGCCGCCAGCGTCTGCACCCGGAAGGTGCCCAGCCGCGCCTGCAGCAGCGACCGAAACGGCTCGCCGCTCGGCAACGCGCGGCCCGGCAAGAGCCGAGGCGCAGGCGGCACGGTGGCCTTGATGCTGCCCGCCTAGTCGAGGCCGCCGCCCGGGCCTTCGATGCGTTGCCTCATCACTGCATCGACATCCCGGGTGCCTGCCGGGTCGGCGGTTGGCAAAGACCCCAGACAGGCCGGTCGTTGTTTCGACCGAGCGTTCTGGGGCCTTGAGAGGCTGGCGGAGTGGACGGATCGCGTCGCATGCGTAACGCTGGCGCAACGGAACACTCGGCCACCAAGACTACCCATGTGCTGATCATCTTTCTCAGCCCTCGCCCAGCGACTGCACCACCTACGGACAGCTCCAGCGCTGCCCTTCCATTTCTCTGAGCCCCATCTTCGCCGCGAAGCCAGGCCGGGAACGAAGTCAAGGCGACTCGTCGACCCACGGATTCAGCAGGGGGACGCGCGCGAGCTTGTAGTCGCCGGTATCGCGGGTCACGACCGTGAGCCCGTGTTGCAGGGCGATTGCCGCGATGATCAGGTCGGGCTGCGAAAACGTATGGCCGACCTTGCGGCCCTCTTCAACGAGGAGGCGCCACTTGAACATGACATCCTCGGAAACCTCCAGTACGCGCTGGTCGAACATGGGCCGCACCCTGTGCAGCAGCCAGTCGTTCAGTTCCGCGCGGCGAATCGGATCGCCGACGGCCTCGATGCCGAAGCGGACTTCGGCGAAAGTGACGGTGCTGACGAACAAGTCATCAAGCCGTTGGCTGGCAATGAAGCTTCGCACCCGCGCACTGGGGCGCGGTCGACGCAACTCCGAGATCACATTGGTGTCGAGCAGCCAGCCACTCACAACTTGACCGCCCGCACGGGCATCGCAGAACGGCGTGGTTCGATCTCGATCTGGCGATGTGGCGAAGCTTGCAGGGCTTCGATCAGCAACTCGCCGGTTCGCGCGCCCTTCAGCCGTTTGAATTCGTCTGCGTCGACAACCACCACCGCATCCCGGCCATGCAACGTGACGTGCTGCGGACCATCGCTGTGCGCCATGCGCACGAGTTCGCTGAATCGCGCCTTGGCGTCTTGAAGGCGCCAGCGACCGCGCGGAGGCTGGGCGGTCAGTACGGCCGAGGTTGGTTCTTTTCTAGTCATGCTGACCAGCATATCAGTGCCTGGCGCTGACGGCAAGACCGCCGTTTGATTACATCTTGGCGGATAGAAACGCAACACGGGCCCAGAAGGCCCGTGTTTGCTTGCATGTTGGCGGAGTGGACGGGACTCGAACCCGCGACCCCCGGCGTGACAGGCCGGTATTCTAACCAACTGAACTACCACTCCATGGCGCAGTCTTGCGAGCCTCGCGGCTCCAGGCACTGCCAGACCTAGGCCAAGCAAGCTTGGCGTCCCCTAGGGGATTCGAACCCCTGTAATCACCGTGAAAGGGTGGTGTCCTGGGCCTCTAGACGAAGGGGACTCAAGGACTTCATTCTCTCCTGAACAGCGCTTGTTTGGTGGAGGTAAGCGGGATCGAACCGCTGACCTCTTGCATGCCATGCAAGCGCTCTCCCAGCTGAGCTATACCCCCGTGTTCTGTTCAAACCCGGCGCTGTCCAAGCGAGCCTGCGAGTATAAACCACAGTTTAGAGGTGCTGCAAACGGGCCAGCACGGTGGCGCGCGGAAAAAGTGCCAGCACGGCGTCGATGGAGGGTGTCTGCGCGCGGCCGCAGACCAGCACGCGCAGCGCCGGCGCCAGTTGCGGCATCTTCAGCTGGTGCGCGGCCAGCGTCTCCTTCAACGCCGCGGCAATCGTCGGCTTGTCCCAGTCGATGGTGGCCAGGCGGTCGCGCAGGCTGCGCAGGGCCGGCCGCACTCCGCCGGTGACATGCGCCGCCAGATCGGTTTCGCTGGGCGCAACAGGCACGAAGATCATCTCCACCCAGTCGGCCAGTTCGGCCACCGTGCTGCAGCGGTCCTTGAACAACGCGCTGGCGCGGGCCAGCAGTTCGAGGTCGGCCACGTCGACGTTGCGGCCGGACAACTGCTGCTGCACCAGGCCTGCCAGCCGCGCGTCGTCGGCGAGCTTGACGTAATGCGCATTGACCCAGGCGAGCTTGGCGGGATCCCATTGAGCCGGGCTCTTTGCGAGGTGGCTGCCGTCGAACCACTGCACCATCTGCTGCAGCGTGAAGAGTTCCTCGTCGCCGTGGCTCCAGCCCAGTCGCGCCAGGTAGTTGAGCATGGCCTCGGGCAGGTAGCCGGCGTCGCGGTAGGAAGTGACGCTGACCGCGCCGCGCCGCTTGGAAAGCTTCTGCCCGTCGTCGCCCAGGATGATGGGGCAGTGACCGAATCGCGGCAGCGGCGCGCCCAGGGCGCGGAAGATATTGATCTGCCAGGGCGTGTTGTTGATGTGCTCGTCGCCGCGAAAGACGTGGCTGATACCCATGTCCCAGTCGTCGACGACGACGGCGAAGTTGTAGGTCGGCACGCCCAGCGCCGCGGCCTCGTCGCCGGCCCCGGCCGGCGCCGGACGCAGGATGATGAGGTCGTCGATCTCCTCGTTGCTGATGCTGATGGGACCCTTCACCAGGTCGTCCCAGCTCACCAGGCCGTGCGGCGGGTTGGCGAAACGCACCACCGGCTGCACGCCCGCCGGCACCGGCGGCAGCCGCTTGCCCGACGCGGGGCGCCAGCGGCCGTCGTAGCGCGTCTTTTCGCCGCGCGCGCGCTGCGCCTCGCGCATGGCGTCCAGCTCCTCGGGCGTGCACCAGCAGCGGTAGGCGGTGCCGGCGGCGATCATCTGCTCGACCACTTCGTGATACCGCGCCAGGCGCTGCATCTGGAAGAACGGGCCCTCATCAAAGTCCAGCCCCAGCCAGGCCATCGCGTCCAGGATCTGCTCGACCGCTTCCTGCGTAGAGCGCGCGACGTCGGTGTCTTCGATGCGCAGCACGAAGCTGCCGCCATGGTGGCGCGCGTAGGCCCAGGAATACAGCGCCGTGCGCGCCGTGCCCAGGTGCAGATAACCGGTGGGCGAGGGGGCGATGCGGGTGCGGACTTGGCTCATTTCGTACTCGGCGATCAGGTCCGACCGGCCAAGCCATGCGCAAGATCGGCCTGGATGTCGACGATATCCTCCAGCCCCACCGCGACGCGGATCAGACCCTGCGTGATGCCGGCCGCCTGGCGCTGGGCTTCGCTCAGGCGCCCGTGCGAGGTGCTGGCCGGATGCGTGATGGTGGTCTTGGTATCGCCCAGGTTGGCGGTGATGCTGCAGATGCGCGTGGCGTCGATGGTGGCGAAGGCGCCGGCCCGTTCGCCCTTGACGACGAACGAGACCACCGCGCCGCCGCAGCCCGACTGCTGCGCCATCGCCAGCGCATGCTGCGGATGCGACGCCAGACCGGGGTAGTAGACACGCTCGACGGCCGGCTGCGCCTCCAGCCAGCGCGCCAGCGTCGAGGCGCGCGCGCTCTGCGCCTGCATGCGCACGGACAGCGTCTCCAGGCCCTTCAGCACCACCCAGGCATTGAACGGCGACAAGCTCATGCCGGCACTGCGCATCACGGGCACGAACTTCGAATCGATCAATTCGGCCGGCCCGCACACCGCACCGGCGACGACACGGCCCTGGCCGTCCAGGTATTTGGTGCCGCTGTGGATGACGAGGTCGGCGCCCAGCTTCACCGGCTGCTGCAGCGCCGGGCTGCAGAAGCAGTTGTCCACCGCCAGCAGCGCGCCACCGGCGTGGGCGACCTCGGCCAGCGCGGCGATGTCGCAGACCTCGGTCAGCGGATTGGTGGGCGACTCGGCGAAGAGCAGTTTCGTATTCGGCCGCATCGCCGCGCGCCACTGCCCAACGTCGGTCTGCGAAACAAAGCTGGTCTCGATGCCGAACTTGGCGAAGTCCTGCAGCAGGCGGATCGTCGAGCCGAAGACGCTTTGCGAGCAGACGATGTGGTCGCCGCCCTTGAGCAAGGCCATGACCAGCATCAGGATGGCCGACATGCCGCTGCCGGTGCCGATGCAGCCGCTGCTGCCTTCCAGGGCCGCCAGCCGGCGTTCCATCATCGTCACCGTGGGGTTGCCGAAGCGGCTGTAGACGAAGGCCTCTTCCTCGTTGGCGAAGCGTCGCGCCGCGGTTTCGGCGTCGGGGTGGACGAAGGAACTGGTGAGGAACAGCGCCTCGGAGTTCTCGCCCCATGGCGTGCGCGGCAGGCCCTCGCGCACCGCCAGCGTGTCCAGGCCCAAGCCGGGCGGCAGGTCGGTGCGTGGAATCGTCATGGCGTGGTCTCCGCGCCCTGCAGCGCCAGGCGCGAGCGCGGGCCGTCCTCGCCTTCGCCCTCGTCCCCGTCGAACTGCAGCCGGCGCTGCCGCTCCATCGAGGCGAAGTCCTCAGCGCTGACGTCGCCGGTGATGTAGACGCCGTCGAAGCAACTGGCCTCGAAACCGTCGAGCCTGGGATTGAGCGCGCCGACCACGCGCTTCATCGCGTCCACGTCCTGGTAGATCAGCGCGTCGGCACCGATATAGGCGCGGATCTCCTCCAGGCTGCGGTCGTGTGCAATCAGCTCTTCCTTGGTCGGCATGTCGATGCCGTAGACGTTGGGGAAGCGCACCGGCGGCGCGGCGCTGGCCATGTAGACCTTGCGCGCGCCGGCCTCGCGCGCCATCTGCACGATCTCCTTGCTGGTGGTGCCGCGCACGATGGAGTCGTCCACCAGCAGCACGTTACGGCCCTTGAATTCCATGCCGATGGCGTTGAGCTTCTGGCGCACGCTCTTCTTGCGCACGCCCTGCCCCGGCATGATGAAGGTGCGGCCCACGTAGCGGTTCTTCACGAAGCCCTCGCGGTAGGGCTTGCCGATGCGGTGCGCCAGTTGCATGGCGCTGGGCCGGCTGCTTTCGGGGATGGGAATGACGACGTCGATCTCGCTCGGCGGCATGGTGCTGACGACACGCTGCGCCAGCGTCTCGCCCAGGTTGAGCCGGGCGTGGTAGACGGAAATGCCGTCCAGCACCGAGTCGGGCCGCGCCAGGTAGACATATTCGAACATGCACGGGTAGAGCTTGGGGGCCAGCGCGCACTGGCGGGCGTGGATGCGGCCTTCCAGGTCGATGAAGATCGCCTCGCCGGGCGCCACGTCGCGCGCCATGCGGTGGCCGGTGCCTTCCAGCGCCACCGATTCGCTGGCCACCATCACCGAGCGGCCCGCGGGCTCGTCGGTCGCAGTCCCTTCGCCGAAACACAAGGGGCGGATGCCGAAGGGGTCGCGGAAGGCCAGCAGGCCATAGCCGGCGATGAGAGCGACCACGGCGTAGGAGCCCTTCACGCGCCGGTGCACCGCAGCCACGGCCTTGAAGATGACCACCGGCGTGAGCGGCAGGTCGCGCGCGGCGAATTGCAGCTCGTGGGCCAGGATATTGATCAGCACCTCGGTGTCGCTGTCGGTGTTGATGTGGCGGCGGTCCACCTGCACCAGCTCGGCCTTCAGCGCCGGCGCATTGGTCAGATTGCCGTTGTGCACGAGCACGATGCCGAAGGGTGCGTTGACGTAGAAGGGCTGCGCCTCCTCCTCGCTGTAGGCATTGCCGGCGGTGGGGTAGCGCACCTGGCCCAGGCCCACGCTGCCGGGCAGCGAACGCATGTTGCGCGTGCGAAAGACGTCGCGCACCATGCCGCGCGCCTTGTGCATGAAGCAGCGCGTGCCCTGCATCGTGACGATGCCGGCGGCGTCCTGCCCGCGGTGCTGCAACAGCAGCAGCGCGTCGTAGATCAACTGGTTGACGGGCGCCTGGGAGATGACGCCGACGATGCCGCACATGGGGTGTCTTCCGAGGGGTTGCGGGTTCAGGCGGGCAGCAGATCCGCCGCCGCTTCGGGCAGCAGGGGTTTGAGCGAATCCAGCGCCTGCCCGAGCAACTGCGCGCCGTGCGAGCCGCGCCAGGGATCCGATTGTGCGGCCGGCGTGAGCATCACCACCGTGGCCACGGCCAGCAGCAGCACCAGGCCGCGGAAGACGCCGAAACCGCTGCCCAGCACGCGGTCCAGCAGCGACAGCGGCGTGGCCTGCACGAGCATCCGCACCAGCCGCGCCAACAGCCCCCAGACCACGAGCGCGAGCAGGAAGGCCAGCGCGAAGGCGGCGCCGAGCTGCAGCGCCGAACCGGGCTCGCCCAGCGGCAGGTGCGGCGCCAGATGCGGTGCCGCCCACTGCGCCGCGAACCAGGCCACCACCCAGCCGGCGAGCGCCAGCGCTTCGTAGACCAGGCCACGCACGAAACCCAGCACCACCGATGCCGCCAGCACCGCCAGCAGCAGCCAGTCGATCCAGGGCAAGGCGGGCAACGTCATCACAGCACCAGGATGGCCGCCGGCAGCCCCGCCGCCTTGACCTTGGCCGCCGCGGCGTCGGCTTGGTCACGACTGGCGTAGGGACCGATGCGCACGCGCGTGCGCGGTCCGGCCGCCGTGTCGACGACCTGGGTATAGGTCTGCAGCCCGAGCCTTTCCACGCGCTGCCGGGCCTGGCGCAGGGCGCCGGGGTCGCTGTAGGCGCCGACCTGCACCACGAAGCGCGCGGCGGTTGGCGCCGAGGCACCGCCTTCGAGCAGGGCACGGGCGCGCGTGCCGTCGTCGGGGCGTGGGGCGGGCGGGGTCGGTGCAGTCTGTGCGGTTGGCGCGGCGGGTGTCGGCACCACGGCAGGCGCAGCGGGAGACGGCGTGGCGGCGGCAGGCGGCGCTCCAGCAATGGCCGTCCGGGCTGGAGTCGGTGCCACGGTGCTCGCCGCGGGGGCCTGCGGTGGCGCCACGGCAGGCGCACCGGCGGCGCTGGCCGCGTCGCCTGCCTTGGCGGCGTCGGCCGTTGCCGGCGTCGCGGGCGCTTCCGCCACCGCATCCGGCGGTGGCGCCGGCGGGGCCAGGGTCCGTGGCGCCGGGGCCGGTGCCGGCGCAGCCGCCAGGTCTCGTGGCCGCACCTCGATCGGGGTGTCCACCGGCAGCGGCCGCGGCTGGGTCTCGAAGAGCAGCGGAAAACCGATCACACCGGCCAGCAGCAGCACCCCGGCACCGATCAGCCGCCGCCGGGCGCGTGTGCGCGCCGCCTCCACCGCCGCCGCCGTATCGTCGGCCAGCGCCGCGCGTGGGCGGCGCTCGGGGGCCGGGTCCTTGGAACGCAAAAAGGGCAGACGCATGCAGGTGGCGGATCAGCCTCGACGGGCGGTCGGCCGAGTCAACCCAGGTGGGGCGCGCTCAGTCGGGGCAGGCCCTCCTTGAGCACACCACCCACGGTGTAGAAGGACCCGAAGACCACGATTCTATCGGCGGGGTCGGCCGCGGCCGCGGCCTGGCGCAGGGCGTCGGCCGGGCTGGGGTGCGTGTGCACCGGAGCCGGTGCGCCGCGTCTGCCCGCCAGGGCCGCTTGCACCTGTTCGGCGAGTTCGGCAGCCGTGGCGGCGCGCGCCGTCGGCAGCTCGCAGCAGTGCCAGACATCGACCAGCGGCGCCATCTTCGCCAGCAGTTCCGGGATGTCCTTGTCGCGCATGGCGCCGAAGACGGCGTGCGTGCGCGGGAAAAAGCCCATCGCGTCCAGGTTGACGGCCAGCGCCGCCACCGCCTGCGGGTTGTGCGCCACGTCGAGCACCAGCGCCGGCTGCCCCGGCACGATCTGGAAACGGCCCGGCAGCTCCACCATCGCCAGGCCGTTACGGATGGCCTGGGCCGTGATCGGCAGCCGAACGCGCAAGGCCTCCAGCGCCGCGATGGCGCCGGCGGCGTTGAGCAGCTGGTTGGCGCCGCGCAGCGCCGGGTACGACAGCGCGTGGTAGCGACGTCCGCGGCCGCTCCAGGCCCATTGCTGGCGGTCGCCACGGTGGTTGAAGTCGCGGCCCACCAGCCACAGGTCGGCGCCGATGGCGTCGGCATGCGCCACCACGCTGGCCGGCGGCAGCGGGTCGCTCACGATCGCCGGTTTGCCGGGCCGCATGACCTGCGCCTTTTCCAGGCCGATGGCCTCGCGGTCGGTGCCCAGGTATTCCATGTGGTCCAGCGCAATGCTGGTGATCACCGCGCAGTCGGTGTCGAAGGCATTCACCGAGTCGAAGCGCCCGCCCAGGCCCACTTCCAGGATCACCAGGTCCAGCGCAGCCAGCGACAGCAGCCGCGCGATGGCCAGGGTGCTGAATTCGAACTGGGTCAGCGCAATTTCGCCCGCCAGCGCCGGGCCGCCCCAAGCCGGGGACGCCCCCTCGGGGGGCGGCGAAGCCTGAGCCTGGGGGCTCAATCGAGCTTGTTCGACGGCCACGAAATGCGGCAGCAGTGCCGCGGCCGCCACCGGTTCGCCGCCGATGCGGCAGCGTTCCTCGAAGTGCACCAGTTCCGGCTTCTGGTACAGCCCGGTGCGGTAGCCGGCGTGGCGCGCGATCGACTCGATCATGGCGCAGGTGGAGCCCTTGCCGTTGGTGCCGGCCACCGTGATCACCGGAACGGCAAAGGCGATGCCCAGCCGCCGCGCCACCTCCACCGTGCGCTCCAGCGACAAGTCCATGGTCTTGGGGTGCAGGCGCGCGCAATGTGCGAGCCAGTCCGGCAATGTGGTCGGGGTGGTCATCGAAGTGGAACCGGGCCGCGAACGGCCCGGCGGAGGTGAAGGCAGGCGACCGCAGTCAGGCGACGGCGTCGGCACTCTGTCTTTGAAGCATGGCGAGCAACCTGGCGATCGTGGGGCGCAGTTGCCGCCGGTCGACGATCATGTCCAGCGCCCCCGTGCCGAGCAGGAATTCGCTGCGCTGAAAGCCTTCGGGCAGTTTCTCGCGCACCGTGTTCTCGATCACGCGCGGGCCGGCGAAGCCGATCAGCGCCTTGGGCTCGGCAATCACCACGTCGCCGACGAAGGCGAAGCTGGCCGAGACACCACCCATGGTGGGATCGGTGAGCACGCTGATGTAGGGCAGCCGGGCCTTGGCCAGGCGCGTCAGCGCGGCGTTGGTCTTGGCCATCTGCAGCAGGCTCAGCAGCCCTTCCTGCATGCGCGCGCCACCGGTGGCGGCGAAGCTGACGAAGGGCACCTTCTGCTCGACGGCGGCCTCGACGCCGCGCACGAAGCGTTCACCCACCACCGAACCCATCGAGCCGCCCATGAATTCGAACTCGAAGCAGGCGGCCACCAGCGGCACGCTCATCACCGCGCCGCCCACCACCACCAGCGCGTCGGTCTCGCCGGTGCTTTCCAGCGCCGCTTTCAGCCGCATCGGGTATTTCTTGCTGTCCTTGAATTTCAGCGCGTCGACCGGCAGTACCTCCTGGCCGATCTCCCAGCGCCCTTCCGGGTCGAGGAAGGCGTCGAGACGCTGGCGGGCGCCGATGCGGTGGTGCTGGTCGCACTTGGGGCAGACATTGAGGTTCTGCTCCAGGTCGGTCTTGTAGAGCACCGTCTCGCACGCGGGGCACTTGATCCACAGCCCTTCGGGCACGACGCGGCGCCCGGCCGGGTCGGTGGGCTGGATCTTCGGTGGCAGCAATTTCTCGAGCCAACTCATCGCATTGCACTCCTGCGGGTCAAGCGTCCAGGGCGGCGCGGATCTCGGCCATGAAGCCGCGCGCCGCGGCAGGCGCATTGTGGCGCGTCTCGGCCTCCAGGATCTGGATCAGGCGCGAGCCGATCACCACCGCGTCGGCCTCCTGCGCCACGGCGCGCGCGGTGGCGGCGTCGCGGATGCCGAAACCCACGCCCACCGGCACGCTCACATGGGCACGGATGCGCGGCAGCATGGCGGCCACCGCGGCCGTATCCAGGTGGCCGGCACCGGTGACGCCCTTCAGCGAAACGTAATAGACATAGCCGGTGGCGATGCGCCCCACCTGTGCCATGCGCTCTTCGGTGGAGGTGGGTGCGAGCAGGAAGATCAGGTCCAGCCCGGCCTCCTTCAGCCGTGCGGCGAAGGTCTCGCACTCCTCGGGCGGGTAGTCCACCACCAGCACGCCGTCGACGCCGGCGGCGGCGGCGTCGCGGATGAAGGCGCCTCCCACGCCCGGGCTTTCGCGCTGGTCGTAACGCTCGATCGGGTTGGCATAACCCATCAGCACCACCGGCGTGCGGCTGTTGTCGCGGCGGAAATCGCGCACCATGGCCAGCACCTGCGGCAGGCCGATGCCGCGCGAAAGCGCGCGTTCGCTGGCCTTCTGGATGACGGGGCCGTCGGCCATGGGGTCGCTGAACGGCACGCCGAGCTCGATGATGTCGGCGCCGCCGTCGGCCAGCGCCTGCATGATCTCCGGCGTGGCGTCGGCGAAGGGATCGCCGGCGGTGACGTAGGGAATCAGCGCCGTGCGGCCTTGCGCCTTCAGCGTGGCCAGGGTGTCGTGGATGCGGCTCACAGCCCACCTCCCTTCACGCTCTGTCCGCGGCACGAAGGCCGGCAGAAGAACTCGGCGCCGGTGAGGTCGGCCACGGTGCCGATATCCTTGTCGCCCCGGCCCGAAAGGTTCACCAGCAGGTGCTGGTCGGGCCGCATCGTCGCCGCCAGCTTCATGGCGTAGGCCACGGCGTGGCTGGATTCCAGCGCCGGGATGATGCCCTCGGTGCGGCACAGGCGGTGGAAGGCGGCCAGCGCCTCGTCGTCGGTGATGGCCACGTATTCGGCGCGGCCGATGTCCTTCAGGTAGGCGTGCTCGGGGCCGACGCCGGGGTAGTCCAGGCCGGCCGAGATGGAGTGCGTCTCGGTGATCTGGCCGTTGGCGTCCTGCAGCAGGTAGGTGCGGTTGCCGTGCAGCACGCCGGGCGAGCCGGCCGACAGCGAAGCCGCATGCTTGCCGCTGGCCAGGCCCTGCCCCGCCGCCTCGACGCCGATCAGCCGCGTGCCTTCATGCGGGATATACGGGTAGAAGATGCCCATCGCATTGCTGCCGCCGCCGACGCAGGCGATCACGGCGTCGGGCTGCCGGCCCGCGGGGCCGCCCAGATCGGCGATCATCGCCGGCATCTGCACCAGGCACTCATCGCCGATGACGCGCTGGAAGTCGCGAACCATCATCGGGTAGGGGTGCGGGCCGGCCACGGTGCCGATGATGTAGAAGGTGTTCTCGACGTTCGTCACCCAGTCGCGCAGGGCTTCGTTCAGCGCGTCCTTCAGCGTGCGGCTGCCGCTGTCCACCGGCACCACCCTGGCGCCGAGCAGGTGCATGCGGTAGACGTTGGGGCTCTGGCGCTTGACGTCCTCGCTGCCCATGTAGACCACGCATTCCATGCCATAGCGCGCGCAGATGGTGGCGGTGGCCACGCCGTGCTGGCCGGCGCCGGTTTCGGCAATCACGCGCGGCTTGCCCATGCGGCGCGCCAGCAGCGCCTGGCCGATGGTGTTGTTGATCTTGTGCGCGCCGGTGTGGTTCAGGTCCTCGCGCTTCAAGTGGATCTGCGCGCCGCCCAGCTCGCGCGACAGACGCGCCGCGTGGTAGACGGGGCTCGGCCGGCCGACGAAATGGTCCAGCTCGTGCCTGAATTCGGCCATGAATGCGTCGTCCTGGCGGCATTTCTCGTAGGCGGCCTCGAGTTCGCGCAAGGCGTGGATCAGGGTCTCGGCGACGAAAGTGCCGCCGTAGGGCCCGAAATGCCCGCGGGCGTCGGGCTGGTGGTAGTCGAACATGGGGATTCCTGTGCTGCAGTCGACGCCCGGGGCAAACGGGCGTGACTCTCGTGGTCTTCAGTCGGCGGGACGCTGGTCGGCCTCGCGCACCGCCTGGCAGAACCGGCGCACCAGGGCGGCATCCTTGATGCCCTTGGCCTGCTCCACGCCGGAGCTCACGTCAACGGCCCAGGGCCGCACGCGCCGAACGCCGTCGGTCACG
Organism: Candidatus Rubrivivax defluviihabitans; assembly: GCA_016709385.1. GTDB lineage: Bacteria > Pseudomonadota > Gammaproteobacteria > Burkholderiales > Burkholderiaceae_C > Rubrivivax > Rubrivivax defluviihabitans. The sequence goes on along the minus strand of JADJMW010000021.1, from coordinate 112,796 downwards.
TTGGCAGGATTCAACCCACCAGACAAAACGAGCGGACAGGGAACGCTTGCTGGAATCCGAGACCAATCGAAGACCTTTCCGGCCCCACCGTAACCGGCCACGTGGGCGTCGAGCAGCAGGGCTTGTGCGCCATGGAAACGAGCCGCGAAGTCTAGCAAATCGAGGTCGGGCGCCATGCGCGCCGCACGCAGGTAGGGGCGGCCGCATGCGTCGCACTGTTCGGGTGTCTCGTCGCCGTGGAACTGCAGCAGCGCCAGCGGCACCTGCTCCACGCCGCGCCGCACGGCGTCGGCGCCGGCGTCGACGAACAGCAGCACCGGCGTCACGAACGGCGGCAGCCGGCGGGCGAGTTCACCGGCACGCTCGGGCGCCACAAATCGCGGGCTGCCGGGCCAGAGCACGAAACCCAGGGCATCGGCGCCGGCGGCCACGGCGTCGTCGACATCGGCCTCGCGCGTGAGGCCGCAGATCTTGATGCGGGTGCGCGGTCGGCCAGCGCCCTCAGACGATCCAGTCCATGGCCGCGGTGTGCTGGGGAATGGCATGCACCGCATCGTAGTACGGGCCCAGGAAATACAGGCCCTCGGGGGGAAAGGTCGGTGCCGCGGCGTCACGGCAACGCGCGGCCAGCACCTCGGCCATCCACTCGACGCGCTGGCGGCCGCTGCCCACCGCCAGCAGGCAGCCCATGAGGTTGCGCACCATGTGGTGCAGGAAGGCATTGGCGTCGAAATCGAAGCGCCAGTAGGCGCCGCGACGGCTGATGTCCAGGCGGCGCAGCGTCTTCACCGGCGTCGGCGACTGGCAGCCGGCGGCACGAAACGAACTGAAGTCGTGCTCCCCGATCACCAGTGCGGCCGCCGCCTGCATGGCCCGGGCATCCAGCGGGCGAAAGACCCAGCCCACCAGGCCCTGCTCCAGCGCCGGCCGCGTGGCCGATTCCAGCACGACGAAACGGTAGCGGCGGCCGCGCGCGCTGTTGCGGGCGTGGAAATCGGCCGCCACCGGCCGGCACCATTGCACCGCCACGTCGCGCGGCAGGTAGCGGTTACTGCCGCGCACCCAGGAGAAAGCGTCGCGCTCGAGCGCCGTGTCGATGTGCACGACCTGGTTCAGCGCATGCACACCGCTGTCGGTGCGGCCGGCGCAGACGGTGGCCACCGGTTCGGCCGCGAAAGCGGTCAATGCCTTCTCGACCGCGTCCTGCACGGTGCGGCCGTCGGGCTGCGACTGCCAGCCGTGGTAGCCCTGCCCGCGGTAGGACAGGCCCAGCGCCAGCCGCTGCAAATCAGCCCAGCGTATCGAGCATGCCCTGCGCCTTGGAACGCAGCGCGCCTTCTTCGGCCTTGGCCACCACTTCCTCGAGCAGGTCGCGCGCGCCTTCGATGTCGCCGATCTGGCGGAATTCCTCGGCCAGTTCGAGCTTGCGCGCCAGCGGGTCGCCGTCGGCGGGTTCCAGGGCGGATCCGGCAGCCGAACCCATGCTGAAGTCGCCGAAGTCCAGCGCCTCGTCCGGCAGCGCCGCCGGTGCCGTCTTCGGCGCCGGTGGCGGCGTCGCCCCCAGCGAAGCCAGGTCGCCGAGGTCGAAGTCCAGTTCACCGGACGGCGGCAGCGCGGGCACCGCGGCGTCCGGGCGCCTGGCCGGAATCGTCCTGTCGTCGTCGCCCACCAGTTCGAAGTCCAGCGTCCCGTCGTCGGGCCGTGAGCTGCCGGACCCGAACGGCTGGGGTGCCGCCCGCGGCGCGACAGGCGGCTCCACGGCCCCACGCTGCGGAAGGTCGAGTTCCAGGTCCATGCCGCCGTCGAGCGTGGCGTCGGCGGCCGGCACGAAAGCGGGCGCTCCGGCCGGCGCGGTGTATGGCACCGTCGACGCCCCCAGCGGTTCCACCGGCTGGCCCTTGGCGCCCAGGACCTCGCCAGGCTGGCCGCCCGGCTGGTACAGCACGTTGTCGGGGTCGATGGTCCGGCCCATTTCCTGAACCTTGGCCCAGTCCTCGCCTTCACCGCGCGTCAGGCTGTGTACCTGCGTGGCCAGCAGCTCGAAGCCCTTGGCGTCGCGCCGCTTGGCATAGACCTCGAGCAGCTTGGTGCGGATGGCCATGCGCTCTGGCGAGGCGCGCATGGCTTCTTTCAGGATCTCCTCGGCCTGCAGGTCGCGGCCGTAGGCCAGGTACACGTCGGCTTCGGCCACCGGATCGACATCGCCGATGGCGTCGAGCTGGCTCAGCGAATAGCTCATCGACGACGAACTGCCGGTCGGCTGGTTGGTGGCCGCCTCGCGCGTGTCGATGCGCTGGCCGCCGCTGGCGCCGAAGAAGGAGTCGGGCTGCAAGCGGCTTTCCAGGAACGAGGTCTCGCCGGCCGGCCGACGCATGCGCCCGCGCAGGCGCCACAGGCCCAGGCCGGCGAGCAACACCACCAGCACGCCGGCACCGGGCAGCAACAGCGGGTTGTCCAGCAGCGAGTCGAGCCATCGGCCTTCGGCGGGCGGCGGAGCAGGAGCCGGCGGCGGCGGCGAGGGCGCGCGCGCGGTCACGGCAGGTGCCGGGGCCGGCGCGGCCACGGGCGCCGCAACCTGGGCCGCGGCCGGGGCTGGGGCCGGCACCGCAGCCGGGGCCGAGGCCGGTGCGGGTGCAGTGGCTGCTGCCGGGTCTGCGGCCTGGGCCGTGCCGCCCTGCAGGCGCTTGAGTTCCTCGACATTGCGCGCCAGCTCGGCCAGCCGCGCATTCGGATCCCGGTCCGCCGCCGAGGCGTTGCCGGCATCGGGCGCCGACGCCTGCACGCCGCCCTGCGACAAGGTCAAGCGGTCGGGGGTGGCAGCAGCCGGCTGCCGGCGGTCGTCCACCTGGGCCTGCACCTGCCCGGTGGCCTGTCTGGCGGGCGCGGTGGCGGCCTGCACGGTACCGGCCGAGGCCAGCTTTTGCCGGTAGGCAGCGAAGTCGTTGCTCTGCGCCACGATGACTTCGCGCGCCTCGCCTGGCGTCACGCGGCCAGCCTCCTCGGTCGAAGGCACCGACAACACGGCGCCGGCCTTCAGCCGGTTCATGTTGTCGCCCATGAACGCCTGGGGGTTGGCGCGAAACAGCGACACCAGCATCTGGTCGAGCGAGATGCCGGGTCGCTGCGCGCGCACCGCGATGCGACTGAGCGTGTCGCCTCCATTGACCCGCAGCGTTTCGGGGGGCGCTCCGGCCGGCGGCGGTGCGGCGGGCCGGGGTGTCTCGGCCGCAGGCGGGCGCGGGGCCGGAGCCGGCCGCGCGGCTGGCAGCGGCACCGCAGCGGGCGCAGGCGCTGGGGAGGGCACGGGGCGCGCGACCGCGGCCACCGGCGGCGCGACGGCGGTGGCCGCCGGCGGTGTTGGCGCCGGCGCAGCGGCTGGCGTGGGCGACTGCGCCATGCGCGAGCCGGGCGGGTCGAGCAGCAGCGTGTATTCGCGCACCAGACGGCCCGAAGCCCAGGTGGCCTCGACGATGACGTCGACGAAGGGCTCGAGCACGGCGCGGTCGCTGGTCACACGCAGCACGCTGCGGCCGTCGGCCCGTTGTGCCAACTGCACCAAGGCGCTTGGCAGCACCGGGTTGTATTCCACGCCCGCGGCGCGGTAAGCGTCGGGCGATGCCACGCGCAATTTCAAAGAGGCGGCCTCTTCGGCACTCAGGCTGGTGATCTCGATCTCGGCGCGCAGGGCCTCGCCCAATGCCGACTGCACGGTCAGCCGACCCAGGCCCAGCGCCCAGGCCTGCGTGCCACACAGACAGGCGGCAGCCAGTGCCACGCCGGAAAGCGCAAAGCGCGCCGTGTTCGTCGAACGATTCTTCAAGGCATTTCCCCCACGCGGCCGGGCCGTGCGTGACAGCCAGACCGGCCGCCGTCTCTGTTCAAGCCGCCCCGGTCCGACACCGGGGCCGGCTCGGCAAAGGGGCGGAAATTGCAACAGCATCAAGCATATAGGAGCGCATGCTCACGCAGAAGCTGATGATTGGCGGCGAAATACCTTGTTTCCCGCCCTTTCCCCGCCTGTTGCAAACAGGCAACGATGCACCGCATCAATGCTGGAGCAGGATGCGCAGCATGCGGCGCAGCGGCTCGGCCGCGCCCCATAACAGCTGGTCGCCGATGGTGAAGGCGCCCAGGTACTGCGGCCCCAGCGCCAGCTTGCGAACGCGTCCGACCGGGATTTCCATGGTGCCTGTCACCGCCACCGGCGTGAGCTGGCGCACCGTGGTTTCGCGCGTATTGGGCACGAAGCGCACCCAGGCGTTGTCGTTGGCGATCATCTGTTCGATGTCGGCCAAGGGCACGTCTTTCTTGAGCTTGATCGTCAGCGCCTGGCTGTGGCAGCGCATGGCGCCCACGCGCACGCAGATCGAATCGATGGGCGTGGCCGCGCTGCCGAAACCCGGGCCGCGACCGAGGATCTTGTTCGTCTCGGCGCCACCCTTCCACTCTTCCAGGCTGGTACCGTCGCCGCGGTCGCTGTCGATCCAGGGGATCAGGCTGCCAGCCAGCGGCACCATGAAATTCTTCGTTGCTTCTGCCGTCAGGCCGCGCTGCGTGGCGGCGACCTGGCGGTCGATCTCCAGGATGGCGCTGGCCGGGTCGTCGAGCAGCGCCCGCACCGCCGCATTCAGGGTGCCGAACTGGGTGAGCAGTTCGCGCATGTGCTGCGCGCCGCCGCCGCTGGCCGCCTGGTAGGTGGTGGCCGTCATCCATTCCACGAGGTCGGCCTTGAAGAGGGCCCCCACACCCATGAGCATGCAGCTGACGGTGCAGTTGCCGCCGACATAGTCCTTCACGCCGCGCGCCAGCGCGGCATCGATCACCGGCCGGTTGACCGGGTCGAGGATGATCACCGCGTCGTCGTTCATGCGCAGGGTCTTGGCGGCGTCGATCCAGTAGCCCTTCCAGCCCGCGGCGCGCAGTTGCGGATAGACGGCCTTGGTGTATTCGCCGCCCTGGGCGGTGATGACGATGTCGCAGGCCTTCAGCGCCGCCAGGTCGTTGGCGTCATGCAGCCGGTCTTCGTTCTTCGCCAGCCCGGAAATCGCGGCCGGCAGCGCGCCGCCGGCATTGCTGGTGCTGAAGAAGACCGGCTCGATGAGCGCGAAGTCGCCTTCGGCGCGCATGCGGTCCATCAGCACAGAGCCGACCATGCCGCGCCAGCCGACGAGCCCCACGCGGGGATTTGCAGAGAGTGCCATTTCAGTGTCGCCTTTCCCTTGTTGCGGACCCCTGGGTTCCCCGGCTCGCTTCGCCGGGGTCCAGGTGGGGGCGAGACGATCCTGAGAGCCGCTAGCTCTTGGTAATGGTCTTGCCGGTGACTGCCGCGACCACGGCATCACCCATCTCGCGCGTGCCGACGCGGTGCGTGCCTTCGCTCCAGATGTCCGGCGTGCGCAGGCCGGCCGTGAGCACGGTCCGAACCGCCGACTCGATGCGGTCGGCCGCGGCAGGCTGGTGGAGCGAATAACGAAGCATCATGGCGGCAGACAGAATTGTAGCCAGCGGGTTTGCAACACCCTTACCGGCGATATCGGGCGCGCTGCCGTGGCTGGGCTCGTACAGGCCCTTGTTGTGCTTGTCCAGACTGGCGCTGGGCAGCATGCCGATCGAGCCGGTGAGCATGGCCGCCTCGTCCGACAGGATGTCGCCGAACATGTTGCCGGTGACCACCACGTCGAAGGCCTTGGGCGCCTTCACCAGCTGCATGGCGGCATTGTCGACGTACATGTGCTGCAGCTCGACATCCGGGTACTGGGCATGCACCTCGGTGACGACATCCTTCCAGAACTGGAAGGTTTCCAGCACGTTGGCCTTGTCGACGCTGGTGACCTTCCGGCTGCGTTTGCGCGCCGCCTGGAAGGCGACATGCGCGATGCGCTCGATCTCCGGCCGGCTGTAGCGCATGGTGTCGAAGGCTTCCTCGGCGCCAGGGAAGTGACCATCGCTGGCGATGCGGCGGCCGCGCGGCTGGCCGAAATAGATGTCGCCGGTGAGTTCGCGAATGATCAGGATGTCCAGACCCGCCACCAGTTCGGGCTTCAGGCTGCTGGCATGCGTGAGTTGCTCGTAGCACAGCGCCGGACGCAGGTTGGCGAACAGGCCCAGGTGCTTGCGCAGGCCCAGGATGGCCTGCTCGGGACGCAGCGCGCGCTCCAGCTTGTCGTATTTCCAGTCGCCGACGGCGCCGAACAGGATCGCGTCGGCCTCTTGGGCCAGCTTCAGCGTCGATTCCGGCAATGGGTGGCCGTGGGCCTCAAAGGCCGCGCCGCCGACGAGCGCAGTCTCGGTCTCCAACTTCAGATCCAGCGCGATCAAGACGCGCACGGCCTGCTCGACGATCTCGGTGCCGATGCCGTCGCCCGGCAAGATGGCGATCTTCATGATGAGGTGTTCGCAGTAGAAGGTGTTGAATCGTTCAAGCTTCCCGCCACGGAACCGGCTCTGCCGGGCCCTTGGTCGACGGCCCCATCGGGGGTAGCGAGCGCTAGCGAGCTTGGGGGTTCACATTCCCCAGCCAGGGCATCCTGGCCAGGCGTTCGGCCTCGAAGGCCTTGATCTTGTCTTTGTGCCGCAGCGTCAGGCCGATATCGTCGAAGCCGTTGACGAGGCAGTATTTGCGGAAGGGCTGCACGTCGAAGGGCAGTTCCACGCCGTCTGGCTTCACCACCACCTGCCGCGGCAGGTCGACCGTGAGGCTGTAGCCGGGGAAGGCCAGAACCTCGTCGAAGAGTCTCGCCACCTGAGATTCGGGCAGCTGGATGGGCAGGATGCCGTTCTTGAAGCAGTTGTCGAAGAAGATGTCGGCAAAGCTGGGCGCGATGAGCACACGAAAGCCGTACTGCTCCAGCGCCCAGGGCGCGTGTTCGCGGCTGGAGCCGCAGCCGAAATTGCTGCGCGCCAGCAGGACGGACGCCCCTTTGTAGCGCGGCTGGTTGAGCACGAAATCCGGGTTGGGCCGGCGCGATGCCGGGTCCTGGCCCGGTTCGCCCGGATCCAGGTAGCGCCAGGCGTCGAACAGGTTGGGGCCGAAGCCGCTGCGCGCGATCGACTTCAGGAACTGCTTGGGGATGATGGCATCGGTATCGACGTTGTCGCGATCCATCGGGGCCACCAGGCCCTGGTGCACGGTGAAGGCTTGCATGGCGGGGTCTATTTGCTCTTCCTGGCGGTACTCTCGATGGCGTCGCCGGCTTGCGAGATGTCCTTGCCCAGGCCTTCGATCGTGTTGCACCCACCCAGCCCGAGCACGGCGAGCAGTGCTGCGAGGGTGATCAATAGTCGCGTCGTCATCGGTTCTCTCCTTCAGGCCATGCGCCGCACGTCGACGAAATGCCCGGCCAGCGCGGCCGCCGCGGCCATCGCCGGGCTGACCAGGTGGGTGCGGCCGCCCGCGCCCTGGCGGCCTTCGAAATTGCGGTTGCTGGTGCTGGCGCAGCGCTCGCCAGGCTCCAGCCGGTCGGCATTCATGGCCAGGCACATGCTGCAGCCGGGTTCACGCCACTCGAAGCCGGCGGCGCGGAAGATCTCGTGCAGCCCTTCGGCTTCGGCCTGCGCCTTGACCTGGCCCGAACCCGGCACCACCAGCGCCAGCTTCACGTTGTTCGCCACCCGGCTGCCGCTGCGCTTGACCACCCCGGCGGCGGCGCGGAGGTCCTCGATGCGGCTGTTGGTGCAGCTGCCGATGAAGACCTTGTCGATGCGGATGTCGGTGATGGCCTTGTTCGGCTGCAGACCCATGTAGGCCAGCGCACGCTCGATGGCGCCGCGCTTGACGGCGTCCCTTTCCTTGTCGGGGTCGGGCACGCGGCCGTCCACCGGCAGCACCATTTCCGGGCTGGTGCCCCAGGTCACCTGCGGCTGGATCTGGGCCGCGTCGAGCTCCACCACGGCGTCCCACTTTGCGCCGGGGTCGGACTGCAGCGTGCGCCAGTGGGCCACCGCCTGATCCCAGGCCAGGCCCGTGGGCGCAAAGAGCCGACCCTTGCAGTAGGCAATCGTCTTCTCGTCCACCGCCACCAGCCCGGCGCGGGCACCGGCCTCGATGGCCATGTTGCACACCGTCATGCGGCCTTCCATGCTGAGGCTGCGAATCGCCGAACCGCCGAATTCGACGGTGTAGCCGGTGCCGCCGGCGGTGCCGATCCTGCCGATGATGGCCAGCACCACGTCCTTGGCCGTGACGCCGGTACCCAGCACGCCTTCCACGCGCACCAGCATGTTCTTCGCCTTCTTGGCCAGCAGGGTCTGCGTGGCCATCACATGCTCGACCTCGCTGGTGCCGATGCCGTGCGCCAGCGCGCCGAAGGCACCGTGGGTGCTGGTGTGCGAATCGCCGCAGACGACGGTCATGCCCGGCAGCGTGGCACCGTTTTCCGGGCCGATGACGTGCACGATGCCCTGGCGCTTGTCCAGGAAGGGGAAATAGGCCGCCGCGCCGCTGGCCTGGATATTGGCATCCAGCGTCGTGATCTGCAGCTTGCTGATCGGGTCCTTGATGCCGTCGTAGCCGTCGGCCCAGCCGGTGGTGGGCGTATTGTGGTCGGCGGTGGCAACGATGGAGCTCACGCGCCAGACCTTGCGCCCGGCCAGCCGCAGCCCTTCGAAGGCCTGCGGGCTGGTCACCTCGTGCACCAGGTGGCGGTCGATATAGAGCACGGCGGTGCCGTCTTCCTCGGTGTGGACGACATGTTCGTCCCACAGCTTGTCGTACAGGGTTCGGGCCATCTTGCGGTCAACCTCCAAGCCTGCGATTGTCCCGCATCGCGCCCAGGCGCTCCGGCCAGGGTCTGCGCCAGTCGGCAGCCGCCCTCACGCCTCGATGGCTCGTGCAGTGAGCCACGGCTGGGCGCCACCGGGCGCGGCGCAGGGCTTCAGGCCGCGGCCGCGCGCGATTCCAGTTCAGCCTTCAGCCCCGGCGCCAGCTGCAGCCGGCGCGCCAGTTCGTCCAGGTAGGCGCGCTCCATCACCGTGGTGTCGTCCACCACCAGCACGCTGGCCAGGTAGATCTCGGCGGCCAGCTCGGGACTGGTGGCGGCGGCGGCCACGTCGGCCGGGTCCACCGGGCGGCGCAGTTCGGTGTCGACCCAGGTCCGCGTCTCGGGGTCGGCATTCAGGCGGTGCAGGACCTCCTCGACCTGGCCACGCTCGGCGTCGTCCATGTGGCCGTCGGACTTGGCGGCGGCGATCAGCGCCTTGAGCATGGCACGGCTGTGCATTTCCAGTTGCGGTGCGGGCAAGGCGGCAAAGCTGGCCGGCGCCGGCAAGGCGGCACCGGGTGCGGCACCGGGCAAGGCACCCGGCGCGGCGCTGGGAGCCGTGGCGGCATTCTGCCGCTGCCAGTCGCCATAGGCTTTCCAGGCCAGCGCACCCAGGGCCACCACACTGCCCGCCTTCAGCGCCTTGCTGCCCATGCGGCGGCCGCTCTTGCTGCCCAGCAGCAGGCCCAGCACCCCGCCCACCGCCGCGCCGGTGGCATATTTGCGGCCGTCACCCGGCTGCATGCCGGACGTGGCCTGGCCGAGCGCGGACGTGCCCGTCTTCAGCAGCTGTTCAAGGTAGGACGTGAGGTTCATGGCGGGTCTCGACGATGCGGAAGAGAAAGACTGTAGCGCCGACACCGGTGCCCGCAGGGAGTGTCCGGGCTTGCCGAACGAGCCGGACACGCCAGCGCAGGCATGATGATCAACCAACGACAGGAGTGGCTCATGGGCTGGTTCTCGAAAACCGACGAAGGCTTTTTTCTCGCCACCGTCGTGCCCGCCGGCGAAGGCGCACGCATCGCCAAATTTCTCGGCCTCGTCAATGGCGAAGCCATCATCGGCGCCAATCTCTTCCGCGACATGTTCTCGTCGGTGCGCGACGTCGTCGGCGGCCGCGCCGGCGGCTACGAGCGCGCGCTGTCGGGCGCGCGCGACGCGGCGCTGCAGGACATGATCGCCGCTGCTCGCGAGGTGGGTGCCGATGGCGTGGTCGGCATCGACTTCGACTACGAGGTGCTGGGCGAAACCAACGGCATGCTGATGGTCGCCGTCAGCGGCACCGCGGTGAAGATGGCCTGAACTCGGGTCTACGAAAGCGCCGCGATCACCTCGGGCGGCGCCTGCACCAGTTCGATCAGCACGCCTTCGCCGCCGAGCGGGAATTCCTCGTTGCCTTTGGGGTGGATGAAGCAGATGTCGTGGCCGGTGGCGCCCTTGCGGATGCCACCGGGCGCGAAGCGCACACCATGCGCCGCCATCCACGCCACCGCCTGGGGCAGGTCGTCGACCCACAGGCCCACGTGGTTCAGCGGCGTGGCATGCACGGCAGGCTTCTTCTCGGGGTCCAGCGGCTGCATCAGGTCCACTTCCACCGCATGCGGGCCGCGGCCCAGTGCACACACGTCCTCGTCGACGTTCTCGCGCTCGCTGGCGAAGGTGGTGGTGATGGACAGGCCGAAGATGTCGACCCACAGCGCACGCAGCCGCTTCTTGCTGGGCCCGCCAATGGCTACCTGCTGCAAGCCCAGGATGCGAAAGGGTTTGTCGTTCGTCATCAGGCAAAACTCAGGATGGGTTGATCGACGGCCAGGCTCTCGCCCTTGGCGGCCAGCAGTTCCTTCACCGTGCCGTCGCGCGTGGCGGTGAGGATGTTCTCCATCTTCATGGCCTCGATGACGGCCAGCCGCTCGCCGGTCTGCACCACCTGCCCCGGCTGCACGGTGATCTCCACCAGCAGCCCCGGCATCGGCGAGAGCAGGAATTTGCTCATGTCCACCGGGGCCTTGAAGGGCATCACGCGCAGCAGTTCGGCGGCGCGTGCGCTCATCACCTGGGCGTCGATGCGCAGGCCGTTGTGTTCGACGCGCAGCCACAGGCCGTGGCGTTCCACCTGCGCGGTGAAGGGGTGGCCGTTGCAGTGGCCCTGGGCCCGGATGCCGCCGAAGTGCCAGTCGTTGACGATGGCGTAGGCGCGAGCGTTCACGATCACGGTGGTGACGCCCTCGGCCTCGATGCGCACCGGCACGTGCGTGTGCTCGCCCCGCGCGCCCTTGACGACGACGACGAAATCGTTGCCGATGACGACGCCGTGCCCGGCCAGCTGCCCGCTGATGCCGGCCGCGCGTGCCAGGTAGCGGCGGTAGGCGGCGGCGGCGAGCGCGACCAGGAAGTCGGGGTCCTCGTGCGGCACGTCCTCGGCGCGGAAGCCCTGGCCGTAATGTTCGGCGATGAAGCCGGTATTGAAGTCGCCGGCCACGAATTTCGGGTGCGCCAGCAAGGCCGCCTGGAACGGGATGTTGCTGGACACGCCGCGGATGACGAAGCCGTTGAGCGCCTCGCGCATGCGCGCAATGGCCTCGAAGCGGTCGCGCCCGTGCACGATGAGCTTGGCGATCATCGAGTCGTAGTACATCGGGATCTCGCCGCCTTCGTAGACGCCGGTGTCCACGCGCACGCCGCCGTGCACCGGCACGGGCATCGCCGCTTCCATGGTCTGCGGCGGCGGCAGGTAGCGCACCAGGCGGCCGGTGGAAGGCAGGAAGCCGCGGAACGGGTCCTCGGCATTGATGCGGCATTCGATGGCCCAGCCTCGGCGCGGAATGTCGGCCTGCTGGAACGGCAGCGGCTCGCCCGCCGCCACGCGGATCATCTGCTCCACGAGGTCGATGCCGGTGATGCTCTCGGTGACCGGGTGCTCCACCTGCAGCCGCGTATTCATCTCCAGGAAGTAGAAGCTCTGGTCCTTGCCGACGACGAATTCCACCGTGCCTGCGCTCTGGTATTTCACCGCCTTGGCCAGCGCCACCGCCTGCTCGCCCATGGCCTTTCGCGTCGCGTCGCTGATGAAGGGCGAAGGCGCCTCCTCGATCACCTTCTGGTGCCGGCGCTGCAACGAGCATTCACGCTCGTGCAGGTAGACCACGTGGCCATGCGCGTCGCCCAGCACCTGGATCTCGATGTGGCGCGGCTCCTCCACGTATTTCTCGATGAAGACGCGGTCGTCGCCGAAACTGTTTCGCGCCTCGTTGCGGCACGACGTGAAGCCCTCGAAGGCCTCCTTGTCGTCGCGCGCCACGCGCAGGCCCTTGCCGCCGCCGCCGGCGCTGGCCTTGATCATCACCGGGTAACCGATATCGGCGGCGATCTTCACCGCATGCTCGGGCGTGTCGATGGCCGCATTCCAGCCCGGGATGGTATTGACCCGGGCTTCCAGCGCCAGTTTCTTGGATGCGATCTTGTCGCCCATGGCCGCGATGCTGTAGTGCTTGGGGCCGATGAAGGCGATGCCTTCCTCTTCCACCCGGCGCGCGAAGTCCTCGTTCTCGCTCAGGAAACCATAGCCCGGGTGCACTGCCTCGGCGCCGGTGTCCTTGCAGGCCTGGATGATCCTGTCGGCGCGCAGATAACTCTCGCGGCTGGGCGCGGGGCCGATGAGCACGGCTTCATCGGCCAGATCCACATGGCGCGCATCGCGGTCGGCCTCGGAATAGACGGCCACCGTGGCGATGCCCATCTTGCGCGCGGTCAGGATGACGCGGCAGGCGATCTCGCCGCGGTTGGCAATGAGGATTTTCTTGAACATCAGTGAACTCCATCGAAGAGAGCGTCGAGTTGTGATGCGTGCTTCACCAGCAGCAGGCCTTGCATCGTCTCCACGCGATTGATATCCAGGCGCACGAACTGCTCGCCGCCTCCGGCGGACTTGCGCTTGCGGATGAGTTGAATGCGACCCAACAACGCCCCGTGTCGCCCGGCGAATCGAGCCAGGCCTCGCGCTGTGTCGACGTTGGCCGCCATCGCTTCAAGGCACCAGCGTCATGCCGGCGGCCCTTGCGGCGCCGACGTCGAAAGTCATCGTCAGGCCGCAACCGGCAGCCGCCGCGATGCGCTCGATCAGCGCATCCGCGAAGTCGGCGCCCGCCGAGCCGAAACGGCCCAGCGAATGCGCAACGGCTTCGGCACGGTCGATGACCAGTTCCCGGCTGCGCAGCAAGGTCTCGAGCACCGTGGCCACCTGGGCGCGATTCAGGCCGTAACTGCCCGACAAGACCCAGACGAGTTCCACCAGCGTCACCACGGACACGAAACCGGGCGCCTCGGCGCTGAGCGATTCCATCAGGCGCGTCGCCCGGGGCGACTGCCGCGGATCGTCCTGCATCACGTACCGGGCCAGCACGTTGGTATCGAGGCCGATCACCTGGCTCGCCTTCCCTTGGGAGCCACCCGCAATCCGGCCGAGGCCGCGCGTTCGGCGATGGTGCGGTTCATCTCGTCGATGCTCACGGTCCGCCGGGCCGGGCCAAACAGGCCCTTCAGTTCGCGCACCGAGCGCGTGGCCGCGACCACCTCGTAGCGTCCGGGTTCGACCTGCACGAACTCGATGCGGTCGCCCGTTCCGACGTTGAGCTCGCGGCGCACCTCTGCCGGGATGGTGATCTGGCCCTTGCTGGTGAGCGTGGCGGTGGGCATCGGGATCTCCGTCAATTCCTTACTTCATTGTAAGGAGCTACAGTGGAATATTCCCGTGCTTGCGCCAGGGGTTGTCGAGCCTCTTGTCGCGCAGCATGGCCAGGCTGCGGCAGATGCGCTTGCGCGTCTCGTGCGGCTGGATCACGTCGTCGATATAGCCGCGCGCGCCGGCCACGAAGGGGTTGGCGAAGCGCGCCTTGTATTCGGCCTCGCGTGCCGCCAGCTTGGCCGGGTCGGCCTTGTCCTCGCGGAAGATGATCTCCACCGCGCCCTTGGCACCCATCACGGCAATCTCGGCATTGGGCCAGGCGAAATTGACGTCGCCGCGCAGGTGCTTGGAGCTCATCACGTCGTAGGCGCCGCCGTAGGCCTTGCGCGTGATCACCGTCACCTTGGGCACCGTGCACTCGGCATAGGCATACAGCAGCTTGGCGCCGTGGCGGATGATGCCGCCGTATTCCTGCGCCGTGCCGGGCATGAAGCCGGGCACGTCGACGAAGGTCACCACCGGGATATTGAAGGCGTCGCAGAAGCGCACGAAGCGCGCCGCCTTGATGCTGCTGCGGATGTCCAGGCAGCCGGCCAGCACCAGCGGGTTGTTGGCGACGATGCCCACCGGCTGGCCGTCGAGCCGTCCGAAGCCGATGACGATATTGCGCGCCTGGTCGCGCTGCAGCTCGAAGAAGTCGCCGTCGTCCACCACCTTGTAGATCAGCTCCTTGATGTCGTAGGGCTTGTTCGGGTTGTCGGGCACCAGCGTGTCCAGCGAATGGTCCAGCCGTTCGGCCGGGTCGCCGCTGCGGCGCACCGGCGGCTTCTCGCGGTTGTTCAGCGGCAGGTAGTTGAACAGGCGCCGCGTCATCAGGATGGCCTCGACGTCGTTCTCGAATGCCAGGTCGGCGACACCGCTCTTGGTGTTGTGCGTGATGGCGCCGCCCAGTTCCTCGGCGGTGACTTCCTCGTGTGTCACGGTCTTCACCACCTCGGGGCCGGTGACGAACATGTAGCTGCTGTCCTTGACCATGAAGATGAAATCGGTCATGGCCGGCGAATACACCGCGCCGCCGGCGCAAGGGCCCATGATGAGGCTGATCTGCGGGACCACGCCGCTGGCCATCACGTTGCGCTGGAAGACCTCGGCATAACCGCCCAGCGAGGCCACGCCTTCCTGGATGCGCGCGCCGCCGCTGTCGTTGAGACCGATCACGGGTGCGCCCACCTTCATGGCCTGGTCCATGATCTTGCAGATCTTCTCGGCATGCGCTTCGCTCAGCGCGCCGCCGAAGACGGTGAAGTCCTGGCTGAAGACGAAGACCAGGCGGCCGTTGATCATGCCGTAGCCGGTGACGACACCATCGCCCGGAATCTTGTTGTCCTGCATGCCGAAGTCGCCGCAGCGGTGCTCGACGAACATGTCCCATTCCTCGAACGTGCCTTCGTCGAAGAGCAGTTCCAGCCGCTCGCGCGCGGTGAGCTTGCCCTTGGCGTGCTGGGCGTCGATGCGCTTTTCGCCCCCGCCCAGGCGGGCCAGCGCCCGCTTGCGCTCGAGCTGTTCGATGATGTCGTGCATGTCGTCTTCTCCTCGTTCGTTCGTCAATCCATCAGGTCCAGCAGCCGCCGCGCGGCCACCGATGCGGCCAGTCGGCCACCTTCCACGTCGTCGATGAAACCCGGCAGCGCCGTGCGCACCGCCGGGTGCTGGCGGAAGCGCTGGCGCAGCCCGGCTTCCACGCGCTCCCACATCCAGGCCCGGTCCTGCTGGCGGCGGCGCTGCACGAGCTGGCCACCAGCCCTGCGCTGGTCGCGGAAGGTGCTCACCGCACGCCAGAATGTTTCCAGCCCCGAACCCTTCAGGGCACTCAGCTGCAGCACCTGCGCCGCGGCCTGGGCATGCGGGCCGAAGAGGCGCAGCGCGCTGGTGATCTGGGCGCGCGCGCGCGTGGCGGCGGCCTCGTCGAGGTCGGCCTTGTTGATGAGCACCAGGTCGGCCAGTTCCATCACGCCCTTCTTGATGGCCTGCAGGTCATCGCCGGCGTTGGGCAGTTGCATGAGCACGAACATGTCGGTCATGCCGGCGACCGCGGTCTCGCTCTGGCCCACGCCGACGGTCTCGACGATCACGGTGTCGAAACCGGCGGCTTCGCACACCAGCATGGACTCGCGCGTCTTCTCGGCCACGCCGCCCAGGTTGCCGGCCGCCGGGCTGGGGCGGATGAAGGCGCGCTCGTGCACACTGAGCCGTTCCATGCGCGTCTTGTCGCCCAGGATCGAGCCACCACTGATGCTGGAACTGGGGTCCACCGCGAGCACCGCCACGCGGTGGCCGCGCTCGATGAGGAACAGGCCCAGGGCTTCGATGAAGGTGCTCTTGCCCACACCGGGCACGCCGCTGATGCCCAGGCGGAACGAACGTCCGCTGGCCGGCAGCAGTGCATTCAGCAATTCGTCGGCGCGCGTGCGGTGGTCGGCGCGGGTGGATTCCAGCAGCGTGATGATCTTGGCCAGTGCGCGGCGCTGCGCCGGGCCGGCGCCATGCAGCAGCGCGTCGGCCAGGGCCTGGTCGGCGGCGGGCAGGGAGGCGGGGGACTTCATGGCGTGTGCGCCCGCGGGTCGTGTTCGGGCCTCACGCGCTGCCAGCCCGGCAGCGCGGCGGCCGTACGCCAGGCGGGCGGCGCTTCGACGGTGGCCCAGTATTCGTCGATGGCGAAGACGAGCCCGTCTTCCAGATGGAAGAACGAGGTGGCGAAGAAGCTCTGCGGCGGATGGTCGACGCGCGCCACCGACACCACGCGGCCGTCCTGCAGCGGCGAAACCTCCACGAGCTGGATCGTCCAGCCCTCGGGATAACGCGCCTGTGCCTCGATGAAGCCCGCCGGGCCGTCGAAGGATTCGCCGCTGCTCCACCACACGACCTGCAGGTCGCTGCGCAACAAGGCCGTCGCGCGCGTCCAGTCGCGCGCCTGCAGCGCCTGCCACCAGGCGCGCACGGTGCGCACGCCGGCCGACTGCGGCATACGCACGAAGTCGTAGTCCCAATCGCCCTCGCCGGTGAGCGCGAAGCCGTGGCGCAGGTAGAAGCGCACGGCGTCGCTGCCCTTCAGCGCACAAAGTTCCACCGGCAACTGCGCGCGGTCGGCCTGCTCGCACACCCAAGCCAGCACCTCATGGCCGTAGCCGTGCTCCTGCTCCGCCGGATCGATATAGAGGTGGTCCAGGCGCATCGCGTGGGACAGCGTCTTCAGCGAGACGAAGCCGACGCGCCGGCCATCGACCACGATGTGGTGCATGGGCGCCGGATCGAAACTGCGCGCCAGGTCGTCACGGATGCGCGGTTCGTCGTAGCGGCCCAACCGTTCCAGGCTCGGACGCATGGCGCGCAGGCGCAGTGCGTGCAGGGCCTCGAAGTCATCCGCCGTGGCGGCCTGCAGGACGAAGCGGGGCGGCACGGGCTGGACCTGCAGCGGACTGGCAAGGGCTTTCAGCGGCTGGCCTGGCGGATGTGCTCGAGCACGTCCTTGGCACTGGCCGGGATCGGTGTGCCCGGACCGTAGATGCCCTTCACGCCGGCCTGATAGAGGAACTCATAGTCCTGCTGAGGCACCACGCCGCCGACGAAGACGATGATGTCGTCGGCGCCCTGCGCCTTCAGCGCCTGGATGATCGCCGGCACCAGCGTCTTGTGGCCGGCGGCCAGCGTGCTCACGCCGACCGCATGCACGTCGTTCTCGATCGCCTGGCGCGCGCATTCCGCGGGGGTCTGGAACAGCGGACCGATATCGACGTCGAAGCCCAGGTCGGCGAAGGCCGTGGCCACCACCTTGGCACCACGGTCGTGACCGTCCTGGCCGAGCTTGGCGATCATCACGCGCGGCCGGCGGCCGTGCTCGGTGCCGAAATCGGCGATCTCGGCCTTGAGCTGGTCCCAGCCCTCGGCGCTGTCCGAACCGTCACCATAAGCAGCGGCATACACACCTGTCACCTTCTGGATATCGGCGCGGTGGCGCCCGTAGATCTGCTCCAGGGCGTCGCTCACCTCGCCCACCGTGGCGCGCGCGCGCATGGCCGCGATGCTCAGGCCCAGCAGGTTGCCGCTGCCGGACTGCGCAGCCGTCGTCAGCGCCGCCAGCGCCGAGCGCACCGCGGCAGCGTCGCGCGCGGCGCGCACCTGCGCCAGCCGCGCGATCTGCCCTTCGCGCACCTTCACGTTGTCGACCTCGCGCGCGGCCACCACGTCCTGCGTCGCCAGCTTGTATTTGTTGACGCCGACGATGACATCGCGCCCGCTGTCGATGCGGGCCTGCTTCTCGGCCGCGCTGGCCTCGATCTTCAGCTTGGCCCAGCCCGAGTCCACCGCCTTGGTCATGCCGCCCAGCGCCTGCACTTCCTCGATGATGGCCCAGGCGCTGTCGGCCATCTGCTGGGTGAGCGTCTCCATCATGTAGCTGCCGGCCCAGGGGTCGACCACGTTCGTGATGTGCGTCTCTTCCTGGAGGATGAGTTGCGTGTTGCGCGCGATGCGGGCGCTGAATTCGGTGGGCAGCGCGATGGCCTCGTCGAAACTGTTGGTGTGCAGGCTCTGCGTGCCGCCGAAGACCGCGGCCATGGCCTCGACGGTGGTGCGCACGATATTGTTGTACGGGTCCTGCTCGGTCAGGCTCCAGCCGCTGGTCTGGCAATGCGTGCGCAGCATCAGGCTCTTCGGGTTCTTCGCTCGGAAGCCCTTCATGATGCGCGCCCACAGCAGCCGCGCCGCGCGCATCTTGGCGATCTCCAGGTAGAAGTTCATCCCGATCGCCCAGAAGAAGCTCAGCCGACCGGCGAAGGCGTCGACATCCAGCCCCTTGGCCACGGCGGTCTTCACGTATTCCATGCCGTCGGCCAGCGTGAAGGCCAGTTCCAGCGCCTGGTTGGCACCCGCTTCCTGCATGTGGTAGCCGCTGATGCTGATCGAATTGAATTTCGGCATCTGCTGCGCCGTGTATTCGATGATGTCGCCCACGATGCGCATGCTCGGTTCGGGCGGGTAGATATAGGTGTTGCGGACCATGAACTCCTTGAGGATGTCGTTCTGGATGGTCCCGCTCAACTGGTCCTGCGCCACGCCCTGCTCTTCGCCCGCCACCACGTAGCCGGCCAGCACCGGCAGCACGGCGCCGTTCATCGTCATGGAGACACTCACCTTGTCGAGCGGGATGCCGTCGAACAGGATCTTCATGTCCTCGACGCTGTCGATGGCCACGCCGGCCTTGCCCACGTCGCCGGTGACGCGCGGGTGGTCGCTGTCGTAGCCGCGGTGGGTGGCCAGGTCGAAGGCCACGCTCACACCCTGCCCGCCGGCCGCCAGCGCCTGGCGGTAGAAGGCGTTGCTCTCCTCGGCGGTGGAAAAGCCCGCGTACTGGCGGATGGTCCACGGCCGCACGGCATACATGGTGGCCTGCGGGCCTCGCACGAAGGGTTCGAAGCCGGGCAGCGTATTGGCGTGCGGCAGCGCCGCGGTATCGGCGGCGGTGTACAGCGGCTTGATCCGCAAGCCCTCGGGCGTGACCCAGTCCAACGCCGACACATCGCCGCCGGGGGCGGACTTCGCGGCCGCGCGGGCCCATTGCTCCAGGGTGGCGGTGGCAAATTCGGGCGCTTTGTCTTTCATGGCAAGTCTCCTGCGGTCATCGGCCCCGAGCGGGCCGGCGGCGTGGCCGTTGCGATGCGGCCGGCGTTGCATCGCCCGGCAACCGACGCGGGTGGGCGCGATGGATTATGCATAATTATGAATTCAGAATGTCGTCGCCTGCCTGACACCGCCTCCCGCGCAGCATACCGTGGCCGCCCTCGAACCCCAACGCCCTTTGTCGCCCCGCGCCCTGTACCAGGACGTGGCAGAGCGGCTGCGCCAGCTCATCTACACGCGCCGGCTCGAGCCCGGCAGCTGGATCGACGAGCTGAAGCTGGCCGCCGAGTTCGGCATCAGTCGCACGCCGCTGCGCGAGGCGCTCAAGGTGCTCGCGGTGGAAGGCCTGGTGACGATGAAGGTGCGGCGCGGCGCCTACGTCACCGAGATGTCGCGCGACGACGTGGCGCAGATCTACCATCTGCTGGCCTTGCTGGAGAGCGACGCTGCCGGCGACGTGGCCGAACAGGCCAGCGAAGCCGAACTGGCGCAGTTGCAGCAATTGCACGACCGGCTGGAGAAGCTGGTGCGCCAGCGCGATGCCTTCTTCGCCGCCAACGAGGCCTTTCACATGGCCTTGCTGCAGATCGCGGGCAACCGCTGGCGCAGCCAGATCGTGGCCGACCTGCGCAAGATGATGAAGCTCAACCGTCACCATTCCCTGCTCAAGCAGGGGCGGCTGGCCGACTCTCTGGCCGAGCATCGCGCGCTGATGGCGGCTCTGGCGTCGCGCCAGCGCTCGCAAGCCACGGCGCGCATGCTGGACCACTTTCGCAGCGGCCTGGAGGCCGCCGCCAGCGAGCCGGCATGAGCGCGCCGGGCCGCTCCCAAGCGCTCATCCCGGAGCGCGTGGCGCGGAGGGTCGTCCAGTGAGCGCTCGCGAGTGCGGGCCGCTGCAGGCGAACCGGCCGCCGTGTCCGGGCCGGGTCGCCGCGTCGGTCAGCGCTGCGACACCGGCTTGACCGAGCGCCGCACGCTGCCGGTGAAGAGCTGGCGCGGGCGCCCGATCTTGTATTCGGGGTCGCCGATCATCTCGTTGAGCTGGGCGATCCAGCCCACCGTGCGCGCCAGCGCGAAGACCGCCGTGAACAGGCTCACCGGAATGCCGATGGCGCGCTGCACGATCCCCGAGTAGTAGTCGACGTTCGGGTAGAGCTTGCGGCTGACGAAATAGTCGTCCTCCAGCGCGATCTTCTCCAGCGTCATGGCCAGCTTGAACAGCGGGTCGTCCTGCAGGCCCATGGCCTGGAGCACCTCGTGGCAGGTCTCGCGCATGAGCTTGGCGCGCGG
This sequence comes from Candidatus Rubrivivax defluviihabitans, assembly GCA_016709385.1. GTDB lineage: Bacteria > Pseudomonadota > Gammaproteobacteria > Burkholderiales > Burkholderiaceae_C > Rubrivivax > Rubrivivax defluviihabitans. The sequence continues at coordinate 92,390 of JADJMW010000021.1, read as the reverse complement.
GTCGTAGTTCTTGTAGACGCGGTGGCCGAAGCCCATGAGCTTGACCTTGGAGTCCTTGTCCTTGACCTGCTTGATGAACTCGCCGATCTTCTCGACGCCGCCCATCTTCTGGATGTCCTCCAGCATGTTCAGGCAGGCCTCGTTGGCGCCGCCATGCGCCGGGCCCCACAGGCAGGCCACGCCGGCGGCGATGGCCGCGAACGGGTTGGTGCCCGAGCTGCCGCACAGCCGCACCGTCGAGGTGCTGGCGTTCTGCTCGTGGTCGGCGTGCAGGATGAAGATGCGGTCTATCGCACGCACCAGCACGTCGTTGGGTTCGTAGTCCTCGCACGGCGTGGCGAACATCATGCGCATGAAGTTACCCGAATACGACAGGTTGTTGCGCGGGTACATGTAGGGCTGTCCGACGCCGTACTTGTAGGCCATGGCCACCAGCGTGGGCATCTTGGCGATCAGGCGGATCGCCGCCACCTCGCGGTGGCGCGGGTTGTTGATGTCGGTGCTGTCGTGATAGAAGGCCGAGAGGGCGCCCACCAGGCCCGTCATCACCGCCATCGGGTGCGCGTCGCGGCGGAAGCCGCGCAGGAAGAACTGCATCTGCTCGTTGACCATCGAGTGGGTGTTGACGAGCTTGTGGAAGTCCTTCTGCTGCCGCTCGTTCGGCAGCTCGCCGTACAGCAGCAGGTAGCAGGTGTCGAGGAAGTCGCAGTTCTGCGCCAGCTCCTCGATCGGGTAGCCGCGGTACAGCAGTTCACCCTTGTCGCCGTCGATATAGGTGATGGTCGACTGGCAGGCCGCCGTGGACAGGAAACCCGGGTCGTAGGTGAACTTTCCGGTCTGCCCGTAGAGCTTGCGGATGTCGATCACATCCGGGCCGATCGTTCCCTTGTAGATCGGCAGGTCCATGCTCGGGCTGCCATCGGAAAACGACAGCGTGGCTTTCACGTCGGAGGGGGTCATGGCACGGGGTCTTTCTTCAGGTCGTTTGAGGGGACCACTGGCTGCGTGGCGCCACGGGGGCGCAACGCATCAGGGCCAGCACTTCGCGCACATCAGGAGTGTCGACCTCGCCCTGCGGCTCGTTGCGGCCGAGCAGCAGGTCCAGCAGGTCGTTGTCGGCCAGGTCCATCAGGGTCAGCAACCCCGCGGCCTGTCTTGTGGTGATCGTCTCCTCGTGGTGGCTGAAGAATCGCTCGATGAAGAGGTCGTTCTCCAGCAAGCCACGCCGGCAGCGCCAGCGCAGCCTGTTCAGACCTGCCTCACCCAGCAATTCGCTCATGGGTTCAGACGGCGCGCCGAACCATCATTTCCTTGATCTTGCCGATCGCCTTCGTGGGGTTCAATCCCTTGGGGCAAACGTCGACGCAATTCATGATCGTGTGGCAGCGGAAGAGCCGGTACGGGTCTTCCAGGTTGTCCAGCCGGGCCTCGGTGTCCTGGTCACGGCTGTCGGCGATGAAGCGGTAGGCCTGCAGCAGGCCGGCCGGACCGACGAATTTGTCGGGGTTCCACCAAAAGCTGGGGCAGCTGGTGGAGCAGCTCGCGCACAGGATGCACTCGTACAGGCCGTTGAGTTCGTCGCGTTCCTCGGGGCTCTGCAGGCGCTCCTTCTCGGGCGGCTGCGTGTCGTTCACGAGGTAGGGCTTGATGCTGTTGTACTGCTTGAAGAACAGCGTCATGTCGACGATGAGGTCGCGGATCACCGGCAGACCGGGCAGCGGCTTGAGCACGATGGTGCCCGGCAGCGTGCGCATGTTGGTCAGGCAGGCCAGGCCGTTCTTGCCGTTGATGTTCATCGCGTCCGAGCCGCACACGCCTTCGCGGCAGCTGCGGCGGAAGCTCAGCGTCGGGTCCACCGCCTTGAGCTTCATCAGCGCGTCGAGCAGCATGCGTTCGCTGCCGTCGAGTTCGACCTGCAGCGTCTGCATGCGCGGCTTGTCGTCGCTGTCGGGGTCGTAGCGGTAGATCTGGAACGTGCGCAGCGTCATGAGACCTTCTCTTCAGAATGTGCGGACCTTGGGCGGCACCGATTCCACCGTCAGCGGCTTCAGTTGCACGGGCTTGTAGTCGAGCCGGTTGCCGTCCTTGAACCACAGCGTGTGCTTCATCCACTCGGCGTCGTTGCGGCCGAGCGGGAACTGCGGGTCGTCGGCAGCGCGCTCGTAGTCCTTCACGGTGTGGGCGCCGCGGCATTCACGGCGTGCCGCGGCCGACTCGATGGTGGCCTGCGCCACCTCCATCAGGTTTTCCACCTCCAAGGCCTCGATGCGCGCGGTATTGAAGACCTTGCTCTTGTCCTTGAGGGCGATCGTCTCGACACGCCCGCGGATGGCGGCGATCTTCGCCGTGCCCGCGGTCAGCAGTTCCTGAGTGCGGAAGACCGCGGCATGGGCCTGCATGGTGCTGCGGATATCGCCCGCCACGTCCTGCGCGTATTCGCCCGAGGTGCTGGCGTCCAGACGCGCCAGGCGGGCCAGCGGCGCATCGGCGGCGTCGGCCGGCAGCGGCTGGTGCTCCTTCTGCCCGGCCACCGTCTGCACGATGTGCCGCCCGGCGGCGCGGCCGAAGACCAGCAGGTCGAGCAGCGAATTGGTGCCCAGGCGGTTGGCACCGTGCACGCTGACGCAGGCGCACTCGCCCACCGCGTAGAGGCCATTCACGACCGTATTCGGGTTGCCGTTCTTGGGCACCACCACCTGGCCGTGGATATTGGTGGGAATCCCGCCCATCTGATAATGGATGGTCGGCACCACCGGGATGGGTTCCTTGGTGATGTCGACGTTGGCGAAGTTGTGCCCGATCTCGAAGATCGACGGCAGCCGCTTCATGATGGTCTCCACGCCCAGGTGCGTCATGTCGAGCACCACGTAGTCCTTGGCCGGACCCAGGCCGCGCCCTTCCTTGATCTCCTGATCCATGCAGCGGCTGACGAAGTCGCGCGGCGCCAGGTCCTTCAGCGTCGGCGCGTAGCGCTCCATGAAGCGCTCGCCGTTCGAATTGCGCAGGATGGCGCCCTCGCCGCGGCAGCCTTCGGTGAGCAGCACGCCGGCACCGGCCACGCCGGTGGGGTGGAACTGCCAGAACTCCATGTCCTGCAGCGGGATGCCGGCGCGCGCCGCCATGCCCAGGCCGTCGCCGGTATTGATGAAGGCATTGGTGGAAGCGGCGTAGATGCGCCCGGCGCCACCGGTGGCCAGCAGCGTGGTCTTGGCCTCGAGGACATGCACGTCGCCGGTTTCCATCTCCAGCGCCACCACGCCGAGCACGTCGCCGTGCGCATTGCGGATCAGGTCCAGCGCCATCCACTCGACGAAGAAGTTGGTCTGCGCCTTCACGTTCTGCTGGTACAGCGTGTGCAGCATGGCGTGGCCGGTGCGGTCGGCCGCCGCGCAAGCGCGCTGCACCGGCTTCTCGCCGTAGTTGGCGGTGTGGCCGCCGAAGGGGCGCTGGTAGATGGTGCCGTCGGGGTTGCGGTCGAACGGCATGCCGAAGTGTTCCAGCTCGTACACCACCTTGGGCGCCTCGCGGCACATGAATTCGATGGCATCCTGGTCACCGAGCCAGTCGCTGCCCTTGATGGTGTCGTAGAAGTGGTAGTGCCAGTTGTCTTCCGACATGTTGCCCAGGCTGGCGCCGATGCCGCCTTGCGCGGCCACGGTATGGGAGCGCGTGGGAAACACCTTCGACAGCACTGCCACGTTGAGGCCGGCCTGCGCCAGGCGCAGTGAAGCCTGCATGCCGGAGCCGCCGGCGCCGACGATGACGACGTCGAACTTGCGACGGGGTAGCGTTCCGAGAGCCATGTGTTGAACCTTGTTGTCGAGCGCGGGTTGACGAGTCCGTGATCACAGGCGCCAGAGCACCTGCACCGCCCAGCCGGTGCAGCCCAGCAGCCAGACCAGTGTGGCCACCTGCAGCACCAGCCGCGTGCCCACGGGCTTGACGTAGTCCATCCAGATGTCGCGCATGCCGACCCAGGCGTGCCAGGCCAGCGCGATGAAGACGACGAAGGTCAGCACCTTCATCCACTGCGCGGCGAAGATGCCGGCCCACTTGTCGTAGCCCAGCGGGCCGGGCAGCAGCACCTGCACCAGCAGCACCAGCGTGAAGAGGGCCATCAGCACGGCCGTGACGCGCTGGCTGAGCCAGTCGCGCAGGCCGTAGTGCGCGCCGACGACGACGCGCTTGGAACCATGGTTGACGGACATGTGCATGCGCTCCTGCTGATCAGTACAAGCCGAAGAGCTTGGCGCCCAGGGCCACCGTCAGCAGCACGCTGGAGGCCAGCGTGAAGACGGCCGAGTTGTGCCCCTGCGCCTTGCTCACGCTGTGCGTGGCGTCCATCCACACATGGCGCACGCCGGCAATGAGGTGGTGCAGCAACGCCCAGATCAGCGCCAGCACCACCAGCTTGACGGCCCACGCCGGCACGAAACCGATGCCGGCCACGAAGGCGCTCGTGAAGCTGTCGTAGGAGATCTCGGAGCTGATGCTGGTGTCGAACAGCCAGACGATGAACGGCAGCAGCACGAACATCAAGAGGCCGCTGGCACGGTGCAGGATCGAGACGACCCCGGCCAGCGGCAGCCGGTACTTCACCGCGTCCACCAGGCGCATGGTGCCGGGTCTTGTTCTTGTCAGCTCGGGCATGTCGGTACTTTCATGAAACCGGGTGAAACTAGACGAGTTTATTGCAATGCAACAGCCTTACGCGGACCTGTGGCCACGCTTCAACCCAGTTCGTTGCGGTAGTGGTGGGCGGCCGTGTGGTACAGGCCGCGCCTGAGTTCCACCGGCCGGTCGCCGTAGGTATAGGAAAGCCTCTCCACCGACAGCAGCGGCGCGCCCGGGGCCACGCCGAACAAGGCCGCCTCTTCGGGCGCGGCCGCCACCGCGCGGATTTTCTCTTCGGCACGGATCATGCGCACCGAGAACTCGGCTTCGAAAAGCCGGTACAGCGGCCCGCGCCAGGCCTCGAGCCGCTCCATCGTGAGGCCCTTGAAGGCCGTGCCGGGCAACCACAGGTCGTCCAATACCACCGGCTTGCCGTCGGCCAGCAGCAGGCGGCGCACCTGCACCGCGGCCTCGCCGGCCTTCAGCGCCAGCAGCCGCGCGACTTCCACGGGCGCGCGCATGCGCCGGCAGTCGAGCAGCCGCCGCTGCAGCGCGGCCGGCCCCCCGGCGTCGGGCGTCAGGCGCAGGAAGCGATACTGCGTCTGCGCCTCGGCGTGGGTGGCGACGAAAGTGCCCTTGCCCTGGCGGCGCACGAGCAGGTTCTCGGCCGCCATTTCGTCGATGGCCTTGCGCACCGTGCCCTGGCTGACGCCGAAGCGCGCCGCCAACTCGGTTTCGCTGGGGATCGGCTGTCCGGGCTGCCATTGGCCGGCCTCCAGGCCGGTGACCAGCAGCGACTTGATCTGCTGGTACAGCGGGCTGAACGAGGGCGCGGACTCGGCCCGTTCGACCGCAGGCGAAGTGGTTTCGGCCATGACCGGATTCCACCACAGCCGACCGGGCCCTGTCCATGAAGCAGTATCTTATATAAGACATAAGACAGACGCACTCGGCCTTGTGCCATGTCAATCTCGTGCAAAGCGGCACCGCTAGACTGACGGCACTGCATCTGGCAGCCTCGCACTTCCGCCATTCTTCCCCATTCCTTCCCGAACTTCAGGAGAAACCCACCATGAGCAAGAAGCCCGTCCGCGTGGCCGTCACCGGCGCCGCCGGCCAGATCGGTTATGCCCTGCTGTTCCGCATCGCCAGCGGCGAGATGCTGGGCAAGGACCAGCCGGTGATCCTGCAACTGCTGGAAATTCCCGACGAGAAGGCGCAGAAGGGGCTCAAGGGCGTGATGATGGAACTGGAGGACTGCGCCTTTCCGCTGCTCGCCGGCATGGAAGCACACAGCCAGGCCGCAGCCGCCTTCAAGGACACCGACTATGCCCTGCTCGTCGGCGCCCGCCCGCGCGGCCCCGGCATGGAGCGCGCGGATCTTCTCGCCGCCAATGCGCAGATCTTCACCGCCCAGGGCAAGGCCCTCGACGCCTCGGCCAGCCGCGGCGTGAAGGTGCTGGTGGTGGGCAACCCGGCCAATACCAACGCCTGGATCGCGATGAAGAGCGCTCCCAGCCTGCCGCGCGAGAATTTCACCTCGATGATGCGCCTGGACCACAACCGCGCGCTGAGCCAGATCGCCGGCAAGATCGGCAAGACGGTGACCGCCATCCACAAGCTGGCGGTGTGGGGCAACCACAGCCCCAGCATGTACGCCGACTACCGCTTCGCCACCATCGACGGCGCCAGCGTCGGCGTCAAGGACATGATCAACGATCACGCCTGGAACAAGGACGTCTTCCTGCCCACGGTGGGCAAGCGCGGCGCGGCGGTGATCGAGGCGCGCGGCCTGTCTTCCGCCGCCAGCGCCGCCAACGCCGCCATCGACCACATGCACGACTGGGCCCTGGGCAGCGGCGGCGAATGGGTCACGATGGGCGTGCCGAGCAACGGCGAATACGGCATCCCGAAGGACTTGATGTTCGGCTACCCGGTCACCTGCCAGGGCGGCCGGTACAAGATCGTCGAAGGCCTGCCCATCGACGAGTTCAGCCGTGGCTGCATCGACAAGACGCTGGCCGAGCTGATGAGCGAGCAGGACGGCGTCAGGCACCTGGTCTGAACCTGGCCCGGCCGGAGAGGCCGGCCCGGCAACGGGCCGGCCTCCATCGTTTTCAGCCCTCGTTCGACGCAAGGCCGACGCCCATGCCCACCCTGCACCCCCGCCAGGCGCTTTTCGACGCCGCCGAAGCGGCTGCCGCCGCGCTGCCGGTGTGCGACCACTATGCCGGCGTCGAGGCGCGCATGAAGAAGAGCCTGGAGCTGCAGGCCGAGATGGGACCGGTCTTCGACGTCACGCTGGACAACGAGGACGGCGCACCGGTGGGCGGCGAGGTCGAGCACGCGCAGCTCATCGCCGAACTGCTGGCCGGGCCGCTCAACCGCCACGGCCGCGTCGGCGTGCGGCTGCTGCCGGTGTCGCACCCGCGCTTCGACGACGTGGCGTCCATCGTGCTGCGCTCGCCGCGCGCGCCGGCCTACCTGATGCTGCCCAAGCCGCAGGGCCGGGCCGACGTGCAGCGCGCCGCGCAGCACATCGACGCGCTCGGCGGCGCGGCGATCCCGCTGCACGCGCTGGTCGAGACGCACGGCGCGCTGCACGAGGTGTTTGCCATCGCGGCGCACCCGCGCATCGAATCGCTGTCCTTCGGCCTCATGGACTTCGTCTCGGCGCACCGCGGCGCCATCCCGCTCAGCGCCATGGGCGCCGCCGGCCAGTTCGACCATCCGCTGGTGGTGCGCGCCAAGCTGGAGATCGCCGCCGCCTGCCACGCCCAGGCCAAGGTACCTTCGCACTGCGTGGTGACCGAATTCAAGGATACCGAAGCGCTGCAGGCAGCCGCCGAGATGGCCAGCCGCCTTCTCGGCTACACGCGCATGTGGAGCATTCACCCGGCGCAGATCCGGCCCATCGTCGACGCCTTCGCGCCGACCACGGCCGAGGTCGACCTGGCGATCGAGATCATCACCGCCGCCCAGGCGGCCGACTGGGCGCCGATCCGCCACCGCGACACCTTGCACGACCGCGCCAGCTACCGCTATTTCTGGCAGGTCATCGAACGCGCGCACCGCACCTCGTTCCAGGGCGGGCCGCACCTGCCGGCTGAATTGCGCCAGGCCTGGTTCCCCTGAAGGCGCTGCGCGCCGGCCGGCCGCAGCGCCTCACTCACCCGGGCCCGGCGGTGGGCCATGCCGGCGCCACCAGCGCCGCGCCAGCCAAGCCAGCACGGCCAGCGCCACGATCAGCGCGAACACCGCATAGGGGTGCACGGCCGAGGCCCAGGCGTCCATCTGTTCCAGGAAGCGCGCATAGATCACGATCGCCAGTGCGGTGGCCGACAGCACCACCGCCAGGTTGACGGCGGGGCGCAGCCCGATCAGGAAGCCGATGATCGCACCGACCACCGGGCCGGTCATCCAGAACGGCATGAAGACGAAGACGAACAGGCCCGCGATGCCGTAGCGCCGCACCCTGGTTTGCCCCGACTCGGCCGCCGCACGCAGTTGCTCGAGCATGGGCGCCATGCGCCGCACGTCGATCAGCTGCCGCCAGGCCAGCACGAACAGCGGGTAGACGACCAGCACCTGGGCGGTTTCCACCACCAGGTTGCACAACACCACGTCCAGGTGGCCCAGGCCGCTGGCAAAACCGTAGCTCATGCCGCCGGCGCGCCCGATGACGAGGTTCAGGCCGATCACCGCGGCATAGTCGAGCGTGGCCTGCGGCGCCAGCATGAGACCGATGCCCACCGCCACCGCGATACCCAGGGCCAGCAGCAGCCCGACGATCAGCATGTGGCTCTCGGTGCTGGACAGCAGCTGCCGCCATCCGACGGGCGGGCCCACCGCCGCGGCCCCCGGCGGTTCCGGCTCAGGTTGGCTCGGGTGCGATGCCTTCGGCGTAGTCATAAAGGGCTTCCAGGATCGCCTGGCCGCGATCGTCGGCTGCTTCGGCCAGCGCGTCGATGCGCTCGAAGAAGGCCGCCAGCGTGAGCGCGCCGCCGGCACCGGAGTGCAGTCGGTCCACGCGGTGCTGCCGCCAGCGCGCCTGCCCGGCTTCGTCCAGAGTCTCGGGGAAATTGCGTGCCCGGTAGCGGAACAGCAGTTCCTCCAGCCGGCCGTCGTGGAAGGCCGGCCGCTTGGCCGCCAGCTGTGCCGGGTTCAGTTCGCGCAGGCGCTGCAGCGTGCGGCGGTCCTCGTTGCCGACGAAGCCGCCGTACAGGTCTTCGTCCACGTCCGGGGCCTGCGCCTCGGCCGGGCGCGTGAAGACCTGTGGCCACAGGCCGTCGAGCGTGCGTCCCAGCGCCGCGGCGTGGTGCGCGTTGTGCGTCGCGGCATCGATGTCCAGCCCCCAGCGCTGCGCCGCACCGCCCAGCACGCCCAGCTTGCCGATGACGATAGGCGACTTGTTGACGTGGATGGTCTTGATCGGCAGGCGTTGCTCGCCTTCTGGCAGTTCGTCCTGCCGCGTATAGAGGCGCCGGCGCACGGTCTCGGCGTCGAGGCCGGCGAGCTGGCGCGGGTCCTGCGCCAGGTCCCAGACGATGAGCTCGTTCTTGTTCGTCGGGTGGGCGGCGAGCGGCCAGACGATGGCCAGGCAGCCGCGCTCCACCGGGTATCGGCCCGACAGGTGCACGAAGGGGCGGCCGCTGCCGATCTCGGCCCATACCGCGTCCTTCTTGCGCAGCTTCAGGCAGAAATCCCACAGCCGCGGCTGCCTGCGCTTGATCAGCCGCGCCAGCGCCAGCGTGGCGCGCACGTCCGACAGCGCATCGTGCGCCGCCTCGTGCGCCAGGCCGTTGGCGGCGGTGAGGTGTTCCAGGCGAAACGACGGCCGGCCCTGCATAGTGCCATCGCCGTAGGTCGGCCACTCGATGCCCTCGGGGCGCAGCGCCCAGGTGCAGCGCACCACGTCCATCAGGTCCCAGCGGCCGCAGCCGTTCTGCCATTCGCGCGCGTAGGGGTCGATGAGGTTGCGCCAGAACAGGAAGCGCGTCACCTCGTCGTCGAAGCGGATGCTGTTGTAGCCCACGCCCACGGTGCCGTCGCGCGCCAGTTCGGCTTCGATGCGGGCGGCGAATTCGTGTTCGGGCAGGCCTTGCTGCAGCGCCTGCTGCGGCAGGATGCCGGTGACCAGCACGCTTTCGGGGTCGGGCAGGGTATCGGGCGCCGGGCGGCAGAACCACATCACCGGCGCGCCGATCTCGTTCAGTTCGGCGTCGGTGCGCAGGCCGGCGAACTGCGCCGGGCGGTCGCGCCGCGGCACCACGCCGAAGGTCTCGTAGTCGTGCCAGAAGAAGCTGAAATCGGCCATGGCGAGGACGATAGCGCAAGCGCCGTCAGCGCCGCATGCGACGCACGGTGAGCGGGAAAGCGACGTGGGGCGGTGGTCCTGCGGCCAGGCTCCAGGCGCTTCAGCGAACCGGGTAAAGCCGGCGCTGCAGCCGGCGCAGCGTGCGCCAGCCCCACCACAGCTTCCAGCCCCAGCGCCAGACGCGCCGCGGCCGCAGCACGGCCACCACCACCAGCGCCGCCATCGGCGCCGCCGGATTGGCGCGCAGCCAGCGCCAGCCCTCGTGCACGCGGTCGGCCAGCGCCAGCGGCGGCTGCAGCACGGCCGCGTCGGCGACCAGGCGGCCACGCAGTTCGGTGCTGCGCAGCCGCAGCAACTGCTGGCGTAGGGCCAGCGCCGTGGCGCGCTCGCGGTTCATGGCGCCTGGCGCGGTGGCTCGGGATCTTCCAGGCCGGTACGGTCCCGCCGCAGCTCGCCCAGGGTCAGCGCGAAGGGCCCGCCGTCGCCGGCCTTCAGCGCTTCGCGGGCCCGGCGCAGCAGCCACCAGCCACCGCCCGCGAACAGCAGCGTCAGCACGCCCACGGCCGGCAGACGGTAGCCTTCCTGGAACAACAGCACCACGAAGGCGATGGCCAGCACCAGCGCCAGCGACGCCAGCACCAAGCCCACGGCGGCCAGCACGACGGCGTCGTACAGCCGCAGCTTTTCCTGTTCGAGTTCGCTGCCGAACAGCTCCAGCCGCACCTGCACGATCTCGACACCGGTGTCGACCAGCCGCCGCAGCGACTGGAACAGGCCGCCGGTGGCGGCAGGGCCGGTCATGACCGGCAGCAGCTCAACGGCGGCCGATCAGCAGGCCGATCACCAGGCCCACGCCGGCGCCGACCGCAATCGCCTTCCAGGGATGGTCGTGCACGTAGTCGTCGGCGGCATGGCCCGCGGCCTTGGCCTTTTCGGTGGCGCTGGCCTGCAGCGTGAGCAGGCTGTGCTTGGCGTCGCTCAGGCGCTGCTGCAGGCGTTCACGCAGGCCGGCGGTGCTTTCGCCCACGTCGCCGGCGGTCAGCTTGAGCAATTCCTCGGCGTCGGCCACGACCACGCGCAGGTCGGCCATGAGCTTGTCTTTCTGGGTGGCAGTGAGTTCGGACATGTGATCCTCCTTGGCTAGGGACAACCCCTACCCTACACCCAGGGCCACCCCAGGGCAATTGCGGGATGTCAAGTGGGGTTGATCAGACCCGGCGCACGACGACGCTGCCGATCGAGTAACCCGCGCCGAAGGAGCAGATCACGCCCAGGTCGCCGGCCTTCAGGTCGGCATGGTGTTCGTGGAAGGCGATGATCGACCCCGCCGAGGCGGTATTGGCGTAGTCGCTCAGGATGATGGGCGCCAGGTCGTCGCCCACCTCCTGCCCCACCAGGCGCTTGACGATGAGCTGGTTCATGCCCAGGTTGGCCTGGTGCAGCCAGAAGCGGCGCACCTGGGTGGGCTCGAAGCCCAGGTCGTGCAGGTGGCGCTCGATGTGCGCCGCCGCCATCGGCACTACTTCCTTGAACACCTTGCGGCCTTCCTGCATGAAGGTCTTGTCGCGGGCGTCGGGGTCGGTGTCCTCGCAGCGGTTCAGGAAACCGGCGTTGTTGCGGATATTGTTCGAATATTGAGTCACCAGCCGGGTGCCCAGGATGCGCCAGCGGTCGCTGGACGTGGCCGTATCCTCGGCCTCCACCACCACCGCCGTGCAGACGTCGCCGAAGATGAAGTGGCAGTCGCGGTCGCGCCACTCCAGGTGCGCCGAGGTGATCTCGGGGTTGACCACCAGCACGCATTTCGCGCTGCCGCTCTTCACCGCGTTGGCCGCCTGCTCGATGGCGAAGGTGGCCGACGAGCAGGCCACGTTCATGTCGAAGCCGTAGCCGCCGGCACCGAGCGCAGCCTGGATCTCGCAGGCCATGGCCGGGTAGGCGCGCTGCATGTTGGCCGCCGCGCACAGCACGCCGTCGATGTCGGCCCCGGTCTTGCCGGCGGCGGCCAGCGCCTGCTTCGCCGCGTCCACCGCGATCTCGGCCATCAGGCTCAGCGCCTCGTCGGGCCTTGGTGCGAATTTCGGCCGCATGCGCGTGGGGTCCAGCACGCCGGCCTTGTCGAGCACATAACGCTGCTTGATGCCCGAGGCCTTCTCGATGAATTCGACGCTGGAATGCACCATCGCCGGCAGTTCGCCGGCCGCGATGCGCGGCGCATTCTTCTCGTTCTGCAAGTCGGCGTAGGCGTTGAAGGCCTGCACCAGCTCGGCATTGGTGATGACGTACGGCGGCCGGTACAGGCCGCTGCCGGAAATGACGACGTTTTTCATGACGCGGGAGTGTAGGACCCGCCGCAGCGGGCGGGCCGGTTCACTTCTTGGCCGGGGTCTTCTTGGCCGCGCCGGACTGCAGGGCGTCGGACATGCCCAGCAGCACGCCGCTGACCATGGCCGTATAGCTCTCGGCCATGGCCTGCGCGGCGCGCATGGACGCGGCGCGCGACGTGCGCATGGCGTCCTGCATCTGCGCCGCCAATTGCTCCACCGTGGTCGACGCCTTCGCGCCCGACAGCGTGCCGCCGGCCTGCATCTTTTCCAGCACCTGGTTCCAGGCTCCGGCCATCGGACCTTCCACGCCCGCAGCGGCCTTCCTGACGGCGGCGAACATCGTGTCCTCGAACTTGTCCAGGTCGTCCAGCGCCTTCTTCAGGTGCTTCTCGCGCAGGTCGGCGCCCTGCGACACCAGCTGGCCCAGCGCCACGCGGTTGGCCTCCACGGCCTTGAGCAGGGCCTGGTCCATGCCGGCCACGGCCTGGTCGAGCAGCGCCCCGGCGTCGACCCCGCTGGTGAGGTTCTTCGCCGCGCCGGCACTGGCGGCGTCGGTCACCGCCTTCAAGGCGGCGCGGATATTCTTCAGCGTCAGCTCGCGGCCCTGCAGCGAGGCCAGCGTGGCGTCGCTCACCGCCTTCTTCAGCTGCGCGCCCTGTTGCGCGGTGGCGGTCTCGAAGGCTGAGATCAGTGCGTCGGCGTCGAACATCGGCTTGGCCATGGCGGGTCTCCTGGTGGGTGGTGTGGCAATGCTCTCACTGCCGGCAGCGCAGGGCAAGCTGCGGGCGGCGCCCGGCGGGGCGCCTTCGATTCAGACCGGCGCGCGGGCGCTGTAGGAAGCGTAGACGCTGGTCTGGCCGTCCTTGCCGAGCAGCAGCACCGAATAGGCGTCGCGCCGGCCGCCGTAGGCGGGTGTGTCCATGCCGGGGGAGCCGATCGGCATGCCCGGCACCACCAGGCCCAGCGCGGGCGGGCGTTCACGCAACAGGCGCTGCACCTCGCTGGCCGGCACATGGCCTTCGATGACATAGCCGTCCACCCGCGCCGTGTGGCAGGAACCCAGCTTGGCCGGCACGCCCAGACGCTGCCGCACCGCGACGTTGCCCGTGTCGTAGCTGCGCAGCTCGAAACCGTTGGCCTGCATGTGCGCGAGCCAGTCCTGGCAGCAGCCGCAGCTGGGGTCCTTCCAGACCTCCACCAGCGGCGGCTTCGCGCGGCCGAAGGCCGGCAGCGCCAAGGCGGCCGCCAGGGTGCCGAGCAGGCGCCGGCGATCGAGCTTCAAGTCCATCTTCGTTCTCCAGCAGTTCAGGCCGGCAGCGGCGCGGCGGGGGTCGAATTCGGCGTCAACAGGCGTTCGATCAGTTCACGCACGCTGCGGATCTGGTTGCCGAAGGGCAAGGCGCCCACGCCGCGGAAGAACAGCCCCATCTTCACGTTGCCCTGCAGCGCCGCCACCAGCTGGTGGTCGATGCAGAACTGCCCCCAGCCCGGCGTGCCGTCGCGCAGGCCGCATTGCGCCAGGCAGTCGAAGGACATCATGCAGGCCCGCTTGCGCGCCACGCTTTGCAGCTTTTCGTCCATGCGCAGGTACGAACGCATCCAGCGCGTGGCCACGGCGCGCGCCGGCAGGCCGGCGACGCTGGTGAGTTCCACCATCTCGTCGTCGCGCGCCTCGGCCAGCACGCGCTTGAATTCGGGATGGGCGTCGCATTCCTGAGTCACCGCGAAAGGCGTGCCCAGTTGCGCCGCCGCCGCGCCCAGCGACTGCACACGCGCGATGTCCTCGCAGCTGCGGATGCCGCCGGCGGCGATGAGCGGGATCTCGCGCTCGATGCCCGCCGCGCGCAGGAAGGCCAGCGACTGCGGGATCACGTTCTCGAATTCGAAGCGCGGGTCGTTCAGGTCGGCGATGCGCGCCGCGCCCAGGTGGCCGCCGGCCAGCCGCGGATGTTCGATGACGATGGCGTCGGGCAGCCGCTTCTTGCGTTCCCACTTCTTCACCACGAGCTGGACGCCGCGAGCGTCGCTGAGGATCGGAACCAGCGCGGCGCGCGGGTGGTCCTGCGCCAGGTCGGGCAGGTCCAGCGGCAGTCCGGCGCCCACCACCACGGCGTCGATGCCGGCCTCCAGCGCCTGCTTCACCGAGGCGGCATAGGCGTTCACCGCGCGCATCACGTTGATGGCCAGCAGGCCGCGGCCGCCGGACACTTCACGCGCGGCGGCGATTTCGCGCGTTATCGCTTCCAGATTGGCGGCGTCGATGGCCTGCTTGGCGGCGTCACCCGGCGGCAGCTTCCCCGTGCGTTCCATGAGGTCGGGGTGGTGGTGGCGCAGGTCCACGCTGCTGATGGTGCCCACGCCGCCCTCGGCGGCCACGGCACCGGCCAGCCGGTGTGCCGACACGCCCACGCCCATGCCGCCCTGCACCAGCGGCAGCAGCGTGCGCCCGGCCAGCCGCAGCGGCGCCAGGCCGCTGCGGGCCAGCAGGGTGGCCAGGCGGCCTTCCAGGACCGGCGGATCCAAGACGGGCGCGGTCAATGCAGCACCAAGAGCGGCAGCCGGGTGCGCGCCATGAGCGTCTTGGTGTGCGAGCCGAACAGCAATTCGCCGAAGGTGCCGCGGCCGTGCGTGACCATCACGATGAGATCGCAGCCGAATTCGGTGGCCGCCTCCAGGATGGCGTCGTCGACCCCGTCGGTGCGTTCGTACCGGCCCTGGAACGGCACGCCCTGCGCCGCAGCCTTGGCTGCGAACTGGCCCAGCACCTGGCGCGCATGGGCCTCGGTGCGGGCCAGATATTCGTTTGCGTCGCGGGCATGGCTGAACGGGTGCGAACCGATGCCCGGCAACGGCTGATCGGGCTCGACGACGAAACCGGTCACGCGCGCGCCCACCTTGCGCGCCAGTTCCAGGCTGGCGTCGGTGGCGCGTTCGGAAAGCTGGCTGCCGTCGATCGGGACGAGCAGGTGCTGGTACATGCGGTGCAGGCCTTGCTGGCCCGGCAATTCGCCGGGCTTCGTGGTCGGACTGTAAGGACAGACCCCCGACCCCGTCCTTGACAGGGGTCAAGGGCGCTGCGCCACCGATAATGTGCACCGAATCGCCCCTACTCTCATTGGAGATTTCCGCATGACCCGCGTCTACAACTTCAGCGCCGGCCCCGCCGCGCTGCCCGAACCCGTGCTGCGCCAGGCCGCCGAGGAAATGCTCGACTGGCATGGCTCGGGCATGTCGGTGATGGAAATGAGCCACCGCGGCAAGGAATTCATCGCCATCGCCGACGAGGCCCAGGCGCTGCTGCGCGAACTGATGGCCATCCCCGCCAGCTACAAGGTGCTGTTCATGCAGGGCGGCGCCATCGCCGAGAACGCCATCGTGCCGATGAACCTGCTGCGCGGCCACGCCGGTGCCGACTACGTGGACACCGGCGAGTGGAGCAAGAAGTCGATCAAGGAAGCGAAGAAGTACGCCAAGGTCAACGTGGCGGCGAGCAGCGCGGAAAGCGGCTACACCACGATCCCGCCGCGCGACACCTGGAAGCTCGACCCCGAAGCCGCCTACGTGCACATCTGCAGCAACGAGACCATCGGCGGCGTGGAATACCACTTCACGCCCGACGTGGGCAGCGTGCCGCTGGTGGCCGACATGTCCAGCAGCATCCTGTCGCGGCCGGTGGACGTGTCGAAATACGGCCTCATCTACGGCGGCGCGCAGAAGAACATCGGCCCCGCCGGGCTGACCATCGTCATCGTGCGCGAAGACCTGCTCGGCCAGGCGCTGCCGGCCACGCCTTCGGCCTTCGACTACAAGACGGTGGCCGACAACGACAGCATGTACAACACGCCGCCCACCTATGCGATCTATATCGCCGGGCTGGTCTTCAAGTGGCTCAAGGCGCAGGGCGGGCTGGCGGCGATGGAAGCGAAGAACCGCGCCAAGGCCGCGCTGCTGTACGACTACCTGGACACCACCTCGTTCTACCGCGCGCCGGTGGCCAAGGACTGCCGCAGCCTGATGAACGTGCCCTTCAAGCTGGCCGACGAGGCGCTGGACGGCGCCTTCCTGAAGGGCGCCGAGGCCCGCGGCATGGTGCAGCTGAAGGGCCACCGCTCGGTGGGCGGCATGCGCGCCTCCATCTACAACGCCATGCCGGTGGCAGGCGTGCAGGCGCTGGTGGCCTACATGAAGGAATTCGAGGCGAAAAATGGCTGACCGGCTGCCCATCCTGGTGCTCAACCAGATCTCGGCCAGCGGGCTGTCGCGGCTGCCGGCCGAGCGTTACCGCGTCGGCAAGGACGTGGCCGACCCGGCCGCCATCCTGGTGCGCAGCGCCGACCTGCACGGCATGGCGATCCCGGCCAGCGTGCGTGCCATCGGCCGCGCCGGGGCCGGCACCAACAATATCCCGGTGGCGGCGCTGTCGCAGCGCGGCGTGCCGGTGTTCAACGCGCCGGGCGCGAATGCCAATGCGGTGAAGGAACTGGTCATTGCCGGCATGCTGATGGCGGCGCGGCATATCGCGCCGGCACTGCAGTTCGTGACCGCGCTCGACCCCGCGGCAAGCGACCTGGACCAGCGCGTCGAAAACGGCAAGAAGGCCTTCGCCGGCTACGAACTGCAGGGCCAGACGCTGGGCGTCATCGGCCTGGGCAAGATCGGCTGCCTGGTGGCCGACGCCGCCATCAAGCTGGGCATGAACGTGCTCGGCTTCGACCCCGAGATCACGGTCGACGCGGCGTGGAGCCTGCCCTCGCAGGTCAAGCGCGCCGCCAGCGTGAACGACGTGCTCAAGCACGCGCAGTTCGTGAGCCTGCACGTGCCGCTGCTGGAGGCCACGCGACACCTGGTCAACGAGGCGAATATCGGCCTCATGCGGCACGGCGCGGTGCTGCTGAATTTCAGCCGCGAAGGCGTGGTCGGCAACGCCGCCGTGCTGGAGGCGCTGGCGGCCAAGCGGCTGGCCGCCTACGTCTGCGACTTCCCGGCCGCCGAACTGCACGGCCACCCCGGCGTGGTGGCGCTGCCGCACCTGGGCGCCAGCACGCGCGAGGCCGAGGAAAACTGCGCCGTGATGGTGGTCGACCAGCTGCGCGACTACCTGGAGCACGGCCACATCGCCAACGCGGTGAATTTCCCCAGCGTCAGCATGGCGCGCGAATCGGCCTACCGTGTCGCCATCGCCAATGCCAACGTGCCCAACATGCTGGCGCAGATCTCGTCGGCGATGGCCAGCGCGGGGCTGAATATCCACAACATGGTCAACAAGTCGCGCGGCGAGATGGCCTATACGCTGGTCGACGTCGACAGCGCCGTGCAGGCCGCGGCGCTGGACTCGCTGGCGAAGATTTCCGGTGTGCTGGCGGTGCGTTACCTGCCCGATACGCCACGATGACGCCGCCGGCCGGCCCGCCGCTGCTGGCGCTGGGCCGGGCGGCCGCGCGACGATCACGCTGAACCGGCCGCAGCACCTGAACCGGCTGCACCGCGAGGACCTGCTGGCGCTGCAGGACCACTTGGCGCGCATCGCCGCCGACCCCGGCGTGCGCGTGCTCGTGCTCACCGGCAGCGGGCGCGCCTTCTGTGCCGGCTTTCATCTCGGCGAACTCGACGAGTCCGAAGATGCCGCCAGCGCCGACCCGCGGCTCTTCGAGCACACCGTCGACGCGCTGGAAGCCTTGGCCGTGCCGACCATCGCACGGCTGAACGGCAGCGTCTTCGGCGGCGCCACCGACCTGGCGCTGGCCTGCGACTTCCGCATCGGCGTGCAGGGCATGCAGCTGCGCATGCCGGCGGCGCGGCTCGGGCTGCACTACTACGCCAGCGGCCTGCAGCGTTTTGTCTCGCGGCTGGGGCTGGCGGCGGCCAAGCGGCTGTTCCTGCTGGCCGAAAGCCTGGCGGCCGACGAGTTGCTGCGCATCGGCTACCTGGACACGCTGGTGCCGCCGGAACGGCTCGACGCCGAGGTGGACACCCTTGCCGCCGCGCTGGCCGCCAACGCCCCGCTGGCGCTGCGCGGCATGAAGCAGTCGCTGAACGAGATCGCGCGCGGCGCCTCCGACCCGGCGCGGCTGCGCGAGCGCGAAGCGGCCTGCGCCGCCAGCGCCGACCTGCGCGAAGGGCTGGCCGCTTTCGCCGCCAAGCGCGAACCGCAGTTCACCGGGCGCTGACTGCCCACCCCGCCCCGCCCATGCTCGACGACATCAAGAAGACGCTCTGGGCCACCGCCGACAAGCTGCGCGCCAACATGGACGCCGCCGAGTACAAGCACCTGGTGCTCGGCCTCATCTTCGTCAAGTACATCTCCGACACCTTCGCGGCCCGCCGCGCCGAACTGCGCCCGCGCCTGCTGGACCCCGCCGACGACTATTTCTACGGCCAGGCCAGCGCCGAGGACATCGAAGCCGAGCTGGAGGACCGCGACTACTACCGCGAGGTCAACGTCTTCTGGGTGCCGGAACCGGCGCGCTGGGAAGCGCTGCGCGCCGCCGCCAAGCAGCCCGACATCGGCAAGCGCATCGACGACGCGCTGTCGCTGATCGAGGCCGAGAACCCCAAGCTCAAGGGCATCCTCGACAAGCGCTTTGCGCGCGCCCAGTTGCCCGACGGCAAGCTGGGCGAGCTGGTCGACCTGGTGTCCACCATCGGCTTCGGTTCATCGGCGGCCGAGGCGCGCGACGTGCTGGGCCAGGTCTACGAATACTTCCTCGGCATGTTCGCCAGCGCCGAGGGCAAGCGCGGCGGCCAGTTCTACACGCCGCGCAGCATCGTCAAGACGCTGGTGGCCGTGCTGGCGCCGCACCACGGCAAGGTGTACGACCCGTGCTGCGGCAGCGGCGGCATGTTCGTGCAGAGCGAGGAATTCATCGAGGCCCACGGCGGCAAGATCGGCGACGTGGCCATCTTCGGCCAGGAGGCCAACCCCACCACCTGGCGCCTGGCGGCGATGAACCTGGCCATCCGCGGCATCGACTTCAACCTGGGCCGCGAACCCGCCGACACCTTCACGCGCGACCAGTTCCCCGACCTGCGCGCCGACTTCATCCTGGCCAACCCGCCCTTCAACATCAGCGACTGGTGGCACGCCAGCCTGACCGGCGACGCACGCTGGCAATACGGCGACCCGCCCGCCGGCAATGCCAACTACGCCTGGCTGCAGCACATGCTGCACCACCTGGCCCCGAACGGCCGCGCCGGCATCGTGCTGGCCAACGGCTCGATGAGTTCGAGCCAAAACAACGAAGGCCAGATCCGCGCCGCGATGGTCGATGCCGACGTGGTCGAAGTGATGATCGCGCTGCCCGGCCAGCTGTTCTTCAATACCCAGATCCCGGCTTGCCTGTGGTTCCTGGCCAAGGGCAAGCGAGCGCGACGGGGCGAGGTGCTGTTCATCGACGCGCGCAAGCTGGCGACAATGATCAGCCGCGTGCAGTGCGAGCTGACCGACGAGGTGATCGACCGCATCGCCGGCACCGTGGCCGCATGGCGCGGCGATGCTGGCGCGGGTAACTACGTCGACGTGGCGGGCTACTGCCGCAGCGTGAAGCTGGCCGAGATCGCAGAGCACGGGCACGTGCTGACGCCGGGACGTTACGTGGGCGCCGAGGCGGTGGAGGACGATGACGAGGACTTCGCGGCCAAGATGCAGGCGCTGACCGAGAAGCTGGGCGAGCAGATGGCGAAGGGGGCGGAGCTGGATGCGGTGATTCGGCGGAAGCTGGGGGCGCTCGGCTATGAGTTCTGATTGGCCCCTGGTCTCGGTAGACGACATCAAGGCGAATCGACCGAGCAGCATCGCCATCGGACCTTTCGGCTCAAGGATGAAGAGCGACTGCTATGTCAGCGAGGGCGTTCGCGTGGTGCGAGGTACCAACCTGACTGGGGGCAGATCCGTCTCGGGCGACTTTGTCTTCATCACGCCTGAGAAGGCGGACGAACTGACCTCGGCGAACCTGCTGCCGAACGATCTGGTGTTCCCTCACCGTGGGGCCATCGGTGAAGTGGGCATCGTGCCAAACGATGGTGAGCGGTACGTGCTTTCGTCGAGCTTAATGAAGCTGACATGCTCTGCGAGCCGCGCCCACCCGGACTTCATCTACTACTTCTTCAAGTCCGAGGCTGGTCGATTCGAGCTTCTGAAGAACGCTTCGCAGGTTGGTACGCCCGGGATCGGTCAACCACTCGCGTCGCTGAAGCAGATCAAACTCAGGCTGCCTCCAGTGGATGTGCAGCGGTCAATTTCGGCCGCGCTGCGTGCACTCGACGACCGCATCGCCCTCCTGCGCGAAACCAACGCCACCCTCGAAGCCATCGCGCAGGCGCTGTTCAAGTCGTGGTTCGTCGACTTCGATCCCGTTCGCGCCAAGCAGCAAGGCCTGGCGCCGGCCGGCATGGACGAAGCCACGGCGGCCTTGTTTCCGGACAGCTTCGAGGAGTCGTCGTTGGGGTTGGTGCCGAAGGGCTGGTCGGTGCAGCCCGTCGGCGATGCAGTCGAATGCGTTGGCGGCGCTACACCCGATACGAAGGACCCAAGCTACTGGAGCCCTGAAGAGCATGCATGGACCACGCCCAAGGACCTTTCAGGGTTGCCGGCGCCCGTGCTGCTGAGTACCGAGCGGCGACTATCGACCAAAGGGCTCGCAAAGATTGGGTCCGGCCTGCTGCCGGTTGGAACGTTGGTGATGTCATCGCGCGCGCCGATCGGCTATCTCGCCATTACCCAGGTTCCGGTAGCCATCAATCAGGGCTACATCGCCATGCTGCCGGGTAGCCTGCTGCCGCCGCTGTACATGCTCTTCTGGTGCCAGCAGAACATGGAGGGCATCAAGGCACGCGCCAATGGATCGACCTTCATGGAGATCAGCAAGAAGGCGTTTCGGCCGATCCCTGCATTGGTGCCGTCGTCACCCGTGATCGATGCATTCCTCGCTGTTGCGTCGCCGCTGTTCAGTCGCCTGGTCTCGAACGAGCAGCAAACCCAAACCCTCGCCACCCTACGCGACACCCTCCTCCCCCGCCTGATATCCGGTCAGCTACGCTTGCCCCTGGCCCAAGAAGCCATTGCCGAGGCCCCCTATGCAGATTGAATCCATCGAGATCAAGAACTACCGCCTGTTCCGCGACGCGAAGTTGCAGAACATTCCGCGCCTGTGTGTGCTGGTGGGCGCCAACGGCACAGGCAAGTCGACGCTGTTCGACGTGTTCTCGTTCCTGAAAGACGCGCTGGCCATGAACGTCGGCAAGGCGGTGTCCAAGCGTGGCGGCTACAAAGAATTGGCCAGCCGCGGTTTTACCGATCAGCCTATCGAGTTCACCCTGCAGTTCCGTCTAGAGATCACAGGTTACGAGCGCTTGGTGACCTACATCCTGAAAATCGAACCTGACGCCACCGGGCGGGCGGTAGTGGCACGCGAGGTGCTGCGCTACAAGCGCGGCGCAAACGGCAAGCCTTTCCACTTCCTTGACTTCGCGCACGGCCAGGGCTACGCCATCACAAACGAGGAAGATTTCTCAAAGGTGGACGAAGCGCTTGTTCGCGAAGAGCAGGCGCTGGACGCGCCCGATATCTTGGCGGTGAAGGGTCTGGGCCAATTCGACCGCTTCAAGGCGGCCAGCGCCTTCCGTCTCATGATCGAGAACTGGCACATCTCGGATTTCCATGTCTCCGACGCGCAGCCCAGCCAGGAGGACGGCCTGGCCGAGCATCTGTCCACTCGCGGAGAGAACCTGTCGCTGGTGGCCAACTACTTGTTCGAACACCACCGGCCGGCCTTCGATCGCATCCTGAAGGCCATGCAGCAGCGGGTGCCAGGCGTGTCGGTGGTGGAGCCGCGGCAGACCGAGGACGGGCGCCTGGTACTGCGCTTTCAGGACGGCAGCTTCAAGGACCCGTTCATTGCGCGCCACGTGTCGGACGGCACGATCAAGATGTTTGCCTACCTGGTGCTGCTGAACGACCCCAAACCCTACCCGCTGCTGGCCGTGGAAGAGCCCGAGAACCAGCTCTACCCCGAGCTGCTGCCCGAGTTGGCCGAGGAATTCCGCGACTACGCGAGGCGGGGCGGGCAGGTGTTCATTTCCAGCCACTCGCCCGATTTCCTAAATGCGTTGACCTTGGAAGAGATTTTCTGTCTGCGCAAAGACGCAGGCTTCACCACCATCCGCTGCGCGGCCGATTCGGCCAATCTGCAGGCCTTGTTCAAGGCGGGCGATCTGCCGGGTTATCTGTGGAAGCAGGGCCTGTTCGAGGGCGTGAACTGATGCGAGGGCGGCTGGTCTTCCTTCTGGAAGAGCCGTCGATGAAGCACCTGCTGGCAGGCCTGTTGCCCAGGCTGGTGCCGGGCTGGGTGGAAGGCGAGCACTTCCTATGTGTGCCGCACGAAGGCAAGAGCGACCTGGACCGCAGCGTGCCGCGCAAGCTGGCGGCCTGGCAGGTGCCGGGTGACCGCTTTGTTGTGCTGCGCGACAACGATGCCGCGGCCTGCGAGGAAGTCAAAGCGCGCCTGGTCAAGCTGTGTGCTGACAGCGGAAGGCCGGATACGCTGGTGCGCTTGGCCTGTCAGGAGCTGGAAGCCTGGTACCTTGGCGACCTGGATGCGTTGGCCGCGGCGTACGTCGAGCCCAAGCTGTGTGGCCCCGCGATGCGCAAGCGCTTTGTCGATCCAGACGCCTGGCAAAAGCCTTCTGCGGAGGTTCAGCGTGTATTGCCTGCCTTCCATAAGGGCCAGGGCGCGCGGCGGATGGGCGTTGCTCTGCGCGGCGCCGAGAAAAACCGGTCTCGCAGCTTTCAGGTGTTCGTGGCGGGGGTGCGGCGTCTGGCGCTTGAGATGGGCTGGCAGCCTGCCTGAGCGGGCCAAAATCTGTGGCCGAAGGCATAGCATGGGCTTAGCAATCGCCGGAGCAGGGCGGACTTTGGAAAAATGTCCGGAAAATCAATGACTTGCGGCTTAGCTTGTTAAGCACCTGCTAAGCGCCGGAGGCCCCAGCAGCATGACCGAAGACCAGCTCGAACAGGAGGCCTTGGGCTGGTTGGCCGACGTGGGCTACCAGCGCCGGTATGGCCCTGAGCTGGCGCCTGATGGCAGCACCCCCGAGCGCAGTGACTACCGCCAGGTGCTGCTGGTCGAGCGGCTGCGGCAGGCCGTTGCGGCGCTGAACCCCAACGTGCCGACGGCGGCGCGCGACGATGCGGTCAAACAAGTGGTCGACCTCGGCACGCCCGTGCTGCTGGCAGCGAACCGGCAGTTCCATCGCCTGCTGGTGGGCGGCGTGCCGGTGCAGTACCAACGTGACGGCGAAACCCGCGGCGACTTCGTGCGCCTGGTCGACTGGGCCGACCCGGCACGCAACGAGTGGCTGGCGGTCAACCAGTTCAGCATCACAGGGCCGCACCACACGCGCCGGCCCGACATCGTGCTGTTCGTCAACGGCCTGCCGCTGGTCCTGATCGAGCTGAAGAACCCGGCCGACCTCAACGCCGATGTGTGGAAGGCCTTCGACCAGATCCAGACCTACAAGGAACAGATCGCCGACGCCTTCCAGTACAACGAGGTGCTGGTGATATCGGACGGCACCGACGCGCTGCTCGGCTCGCTCTCGGCCGACCCCGAACGCTTCATGGCCTGGCGCACCATCGACGGTGTCACGCTCGATCCGCTGGGCCCCTTCAACGAACTGCAGACCCTGGTGCGCGGCGTGCTGGCCCCGGCCTACCTGCTCGACTACCTGCGCTTCTTCGTGCTGTTCGAGGACGACGGCGGCCTGGTCAAGAAGATCGCCGGCTACCACCAGTTCCATGCCGTCCGCGCGGCTATCGGCCAGGTCCTCGCCGCGTCACGCCCCGAAGGTCCGCCCGACCTCAAGGGCAAGGGTGGCGTGGTCTGGCACACGCAGGGCAGCGGCAAGAGCATCACGATGACCTGCTTCGCGGCGCGCGTGATGCAGGAGCCGCTGATGGCCAACCCGACCATCGTCGTCATCACCGACCGCAACGACCTCGACGGCCAGCTGTTCGGCGTCTTCTCGCTCGCCCAGGACCTGCTGCGCGAGCAGCCGGTGCAGGCGGCGACCAGGCAGGAACTGCGGGCGCTGCTTGGCAACCGCCCGTCCGGCGGCATCGTCTTCGCGACCATCCAGAAGTTCATGCCCGGCGAAGACGAAGACGCCTACCCGATGCTGTCCGAGCGCAGCAATATCGTCGTCATCGCCGACGAAGCACACCGCACCCAGTACGGCTTCGAGGCCAGACTCAAGACCTTCAAGCAGCGCGGCGCCAGCGTGCTGACCACCGGCTCTGGCGAGCACGGCGCGGTGCCGGCAGCCGAACCCCGACTGACCATCGACCGCTACCAGGTCGGCTACGCCCAGCACCTGCGTGATGCCCTGCCCAACGCCACCTTCGTGGCCTTCACGGGCACGCCTGTATCGGGCGAGGACCGCGATACCCGCGCGGTCTTCGGCGACTACATCAGCGTCTACGACATGCAGCAGGCCAAGGAAGATGGCGCCACGGTGGCCATCTACTACGAGAGCCGGCTGGCCAAGCTGGGGCTGAAGGCCGACGAGCTGGCCACCATCGACGACGAGGTGGACGAGCTGGCCGAGGACGAGGAAGAGAGTCAGCAGGCCAGGCTCAAGAGCCGCTGGGCGGCGCTGGAGAAGGTGGTCGGCGCCGAGCCGCGCATCGCCAGCGTGGCGGCCGACCTGGTGGCGCACTTCGAGGAACGCAGCAAGGCGCAGACCGGCAAGGCGATGGTGGTCGGCATGAGCCGCGACATCTGCGTCCACCTCTACAACGAGATCGTCAGGCTGCGGCCCGACTGGCACAGCGCCGACCCCGAGCTGGGCGCCATCAAGATCGTGATGACCGGCTCGGCCAGCGACAAGGCACTGCTGCGCCCGCACATCTACAGCGCCCAGGTGAAGAAGCGGCTGGAGAAGCGCTACAAGGACCCGGCGGACCCGCTGCGCGTGGTGATCGTGCGCGACATGTGGCTGACCGGCTTCGATGCGCCCTGCATGCACACGATGTACATCGACAAGCCGATGAAGGGCCACAACCTGATGCAGGCCATCGCCCGCGTCAACCGCGTGTTCAAGGACAAGCAGGGCGGCCTGGTGGTGGACTACATCGGCATCGCCAACGAGCTGAAGTCGGCGCTGAAGGAATACACCGCGAGCAAGGGCCGTGGCCGCCCCACCGTGGACGCGCACGAGGCGTTCAGCGTGCTGGCCGAGAAGCTCGACGCGCTGCGCGGCATGCTGCACGGCTTCGACTACAGCGGCTTCCTGACCGGCGGCCACAAGACCCTGGCCGGCGCCGCCAACCACGTGCTCGGCATCAAGGACGGCAAGAAGCGCTTCGCCGACACCGCGCTGGCGATGAGCAAGGCGTTCACGCTGTGCTGCACGCTCGACGAGGCGAAGGCGGTGCGCGAGGAGGTCGCGTTCTTCCAGGGCGTGAAGGTCATCCTGACCAAGCGCGAGATCACCGCGCAGAAGAAGACCGACGAAGAGCGCGAGTTGGCGATCCGGCAGATCATCAGCTCGGCAGTGGTGTCGGAGGAAGTCGTCGACATCTTCGACGCCGTGGGCCTGGACAAGCCCAATATCGGCATCCTCGACGACGCCTTCCTGGCCGAGGTGCGCAACCTGCCCGAGCGCAACCTGGCGGTGGAGCTGCTGGAACGGCTGCTCGAAGGCGAGATCAAGTCGAAGTTCGCCGGCAACGTGGTCCAGAACAAGAAGTTTTCCGACATGCTGACCGACGTGGTGCAGCGCTATCAGAACCGATCCATCGAGGCCGCGCAGGTGATGGAAGAGCTGGTCGAGATGGCGAAGAAGTTTCGGGCGGCGGCGGCGCGCGGTGAGCAGCTGGGCCTGACCGATGACGAGGTTCGCTTCTACGACGCGCTGGTCCACAACGAGTCGGCGGTGCGCGAGCTGACCGACGCGACGCTCAAGCTCATCGCCCACGAGCTGACCGAAAACCTGCGCCAGAACCTCACCGTCGACTGGTCGGCGCGCGAGAGCGTGCAGGCCAGGCTGCGGCTGATGGTCAAGCGCATCCTGCGCAAGTACAAATACCCGCCCGATCAGCAGGAGGCGGCTGTGGAGCTGGTGCTGCAGCAGGCGAAGGCGCTGGGTGAGGCCTGGGCCTGAGCCTGGGGCTCAGTGCGATGCCTGCAGCAGCTGCGCCACCACCGAGACCGCAATCACCTCGGGTTCCTTGCCGGCGATGCCGGGCAGGCCGATCGGGCACACCATGCGCTCGATCAGATCGTTGGCGAAGCCGCGTTCGCGCAGCCGGTGTTCGAAACGCGCGCGCTTCGTTCCAGACCCGATGAGGCCGAACCAGCCGAAGTCGCCGCGCCGCAGGATGGCCTGGGTGAGTGCCAGGTCGAGGTCGTGGCTGTGCGTGAGCACGAGATGGAAGGCGCCCGGCGGCGCCAGCGCCACTTCCGCCTCCACCGGCTCGACGCAGATCCGCTCGATATGCGGCGGCAGCGGCTCAGTGGGAAATTCGCTTTCGCGTTCGTCGATCCACTGCACGCGGCAGTGGATGCCGGCGAGCAGGCGCACGATGGCGCGGCCCACATGACCGGCGCCGTAGAGCTGCAGCATGAAGCGCGGCGCCGGCAGCGGCCAGGCCGCCGGGTCGTCGCCGGCCAGCAGCGTGAAGCGCAGGTCGAGTGTGCCGCCGCAGCATTGGCCCAGCGTCGGACCCAGGGCGATGTGCTGCTCGAACGGTGCGCCACCACGCGCCAGCAGCGCGCGGGCATCGGCGATCGCGGCAAGCTCGAGGTGGCCGCCGCCGATGCTGCCCAGCACTTCGTCGGCGGCCACCAGCATGCGCGTGCCGGCTTCGCGCGGCACCGAGCCGCGGGTGCGCAGCACCGCCACCACCACGGCCGGCCGCGCTGCGGCACGCCAGCGGCGGGCGGCGTCGATCAGCGCCGGGGCCATCGCGTCGCGAAAACGCCGTCGGGCACTGGGGCCGGCATCACGCCGCCGCCTGCACCGCGACGATGGCGCGCAGGATGGCCTCGGGCGTGGCCGGCGCCTGCAGCGGCGGGTCCACACGGTGGCCGCCCGCGGCCGAGATGGCGTCGCGGAGGGCGAAGAAGACCGAGAACGACAGCAGCAGTGGCGGCTCGCCCACGGCCTTGCTGCGGTGGATGCTGTCGACGCGGTTGGGCTGGTCGAACAGGCGCGTATTGAAGACCGGCGGGCAGTCGTTGGCGGTGGGGATCTTGTAGGTGCTCGGTGCATGCGTCAGCAGCAAACCGGCCTTGGGCGAACCGTCGGCCGGGTGCCACACCAGTTCTTCCATCGTCAGCCAGCCCATGCCCTGGATGAAGGCACCTTCGACCTGGCCGATGTCCAGCGCCGGGTTGAGCGAGCGCCCGGCGTCGTGCAAGAGATCCGCGCGCAGCAGCTTCCATTCGCCGGTGAGCGTGTCCACCAGCACCTCGCTCACCGCGGCGCCATAGGCGAAATAGTGGAAGGGGTGGCCTTGCATCGCCTGCTTGTCCCAGCTGAGGCCGGGCGTGGCGTAGAAGCCGTCGCTCCACAGCTGCACGCGCGCCAGGTAGGCCTGGCCCACGACCTCGGCGAAGGCGATGGACTGGCCACCGACGAAGACCTCGCCGTCGGCGAAGCACACGTCGTCGGGCGCGCCGCCCCAGCGCGCGGCGGCGAAGGCCGCCAGCCGCTCGCGGATGCGGCGCGCTGCGTCCTGCGCCGCCTTGCCGTTCAGGTCGCTGCCGGTGCTGGCCGCGGTGGCCGAGGTGTTGGCCACCTTGTGCGTGTCGGTGGCGGTGCAGCGCACGCGCTCGAAGGGCAGGCCGAGTTCGTGCGCCACCACCTGCGCCACCTTGGTATTCAGCCCCTGCCCCATCTCGGTGCCGCCATGGTTCACCAGCACCGAGCCGTCGGTATAAACATGCACCAGCGCCCCGGCCTGGTTGAGGTGCGTCACGTTGAAGGCGATGCCGAATTTCACCGGCGTCAGCGCCAGCCCCTTCTTCAGCACTGGGCTCTCGGCATTGAAGTCGGCGATGGCGGCGCGGCGTTCGGCGTAGCCGCTGTCACGTTCCAGTTCGGCCACCAGTTCGTGCAGGATGTTGTCGTCGACGGTCTGGCCATACGGCGTGACCACGCCGTTTCCCGCTGCCGGCGTGACGTTGTTCGTGTCGACGCCGTAGAAGTTGGCGCGCCGCACCTGCAGCGGGTCGCGGCCCAGCGCACGCGCCACCGAGTCGAGCAGGACCTCGATGGCGAAGGCCCCCTGCGGCCCGCCGAAACCGCGAAAGGCGGTATTGCTCTGCGTATTCGTGCGTGCCGAATAGCCGTGCGCGGCCACCGCAGGCAGCCAGTAGGCATTGTCGAAGTGGCACAGCGCCCGTGTCATCACCGGGCCCGAAAGATCCGCCGAATGGCCGGCGCGCGAGACCATCGTCACCTCGGCGCCGAGGATGCGGCCTTCGTCGTCGTAGCCGACCTCGGCCTCGAAGTGGAAGCAGTGGCGGCGGCCGGTGATCAGAAAATCGTCGTCGCGATCCAGGCGCAGCTTCACCGGTCGCTTCAGGCGCGCCGCGGCCACCGCGGCGACGCAGGCGAACAGCCCCGACTGCGATTCCTTGCCGCCGAAGCCGCCGCCCATGCGCCGGCACTCCACCTGCACCGCGTGCGCCGGCCGGCGCAGCGCGTGCGCCACCAGGTGCTGCATCTCGCTGGGGTGCTGGGTGGAGCACAGCAGCTTGATGCCACCGTCTTCCTGCGGCAGCGCGTACGAGATCTGGCCTTCCAGGTAGAACTGCTCCTGGCCGCCGACGTCGAAGCTGCGTTGCAGCCGGTAAGGGGCGGCGGCGATGGCGGAAGCGGCATCGCCGCGCTGCAGGTGCATGGGCGGCACCACGTACTGCTGCGCGGCATGGGCTTCTTGCGCCGTCAGCACCGGCGGCAGCGGCGTGGCGCGGATGACGTCCCTGGCCCGTGCCGCGGCCCGGCGCGCGGCGTCGCGTGTGGTCGCCACCACGGCGAACACCGGCTGCCCCAGGTAGCGCAGCGTGGCGCCGGCCTCGCCGGCGAGGATGGGGTCGTCGTGCACCAGCGAGCCGCAGTCGTTGTCACCCGGGATGTCGCGCGCCGAGAACACGTCCACCACGCCGGGCAGCGCGCGCAGCAGATCGAGGTCGAGCAAATCGATGACGCCGTGCGCCAGCGGCGACAGGCCCAGCGCCGCCTGCAGGGTGCCGGCGAGCTCGGGCAGGTCGTCGGTATAGGGCGCGGTGCCGGCCACGTGCAGGTGCGCCGATTCGTGCGGGCGGCTCACGCCGACCTGGGCGAAGGCGGTGGCGCTGTCGGGCAGGTCGGGCCGGTCGGGCAGCTTCAAGGGCTTGTTCATGCCAGCGCCTCGCGCGCCCAGACGTTGACGGCGCTCTCGGGCAGCGGGTCGATGGGCCGCGTTTCCAGCCAGAAGCGGCGCAGCAGGTTCTGCGCCACTTGCAGGCGGTAAGCGGCGCTCGCGCGCATGTCGGTGAGTGGCGTGTAGTCGTGCGCCAGCGCGGCCATGGCCAGCTTCAAGTTGGCTTCGGTCCAGGGCTGGCCCAGCAGCGCGGCTTCGGCCTGCGCCGCGCGTTTCACCGTGGCGGCCAGGCCACCGAAGGCCAGCCGCGCCGAGACGATGCGCTCGCCGTCGAGCTCGATGGCAAGAGCGGCGCAGACGGCCGAGATATCGCAGTCGAAGCGCTTGGAGATCTTGTAGGCACGCACCGCCTGGTGGCGCTCGCCGCGGCGCGGCACTTCGATGGCTTGCAGAAACTCGCCCGCTTCGAGCCGGTTCTGCATGTAGCCGACATAGAAGTCTTCCAGCGGCATCGAACGCACTTGCTCGCCCAGCCGCAGCACGAGGGTCGCGCCCAGCGCCATCAATACCGGCGCGGAGTCGCCGATGGGCGAACCGTTGGCGACATTGCCGCCCATGGTGCCGGCCACGCGCAGCGGCAGCGCGGCAAAACGCAGCCAGACGTCGCGCAGCGTGGGCCACTCGGCCACCAGTGCCTGCCAGGCGACTTCCAGCGACGCCGCCGCGCCGATGACGATGCGGTCCGCTTGCACGTCCACGCGTTTCAGTTCGGCCACCTCGCCGATGTAGATCAGTTCGCCGAGGTCCTTGAACTGCTTCGTCACCCACAGACCCATGTCGGTGCTGCCGGCGAGCACACGCGCCTGCGGCAGCGCCTCGCGGAGCGCCGCGAATTCGGCCAGCGTGCGCGGTGCGTGGTAGGCCGGTGCGCCGTAGCCGGGCGCGTAGTGCAGCGGCGGGTCCTGCCGCAAGCCCCGCAGCGCCGCCCCCACCGCCATGCGGTCCAGCACCGGCGCCGGCAACTCGAAAGCGCGCAGCCCCGCATCCAGGATCGGCCGGTAGCCGGTGCATCGGCACAGGTTGCCCGACAGGTCGTCGGCCAGTTGCTGCCGCGTCGGTACCGTACCGACCGCCCGATGGCGCTGAAAGCCCGCCCACAGCGACATCACGAAGCCGGGTGTGCAGAAGCCGCATTGCGAGCCATGGCAGTCCACCAGCGCCTGCTGCACCGGGTGCAGCGTGCCGTCGGGCGTGGCCACGTCTTCCACCGTGAAGAGCGCCTTGCCGTCCAGCGTGGGTAGGAAGCGGATGCAGGCATTGACCGGCTGCAGGCTCACGTCGCCAGTGGCGTCGAGCTCACCCACCACCACCGTGCAGGCGCCGCAGTCGCCTTCGGCGCAGCCTTCCTTGGTGCCGGTGCAGCGCGCGTCCTCGCGCAGCCATTCGAGCACGGTGCGCGTGGGCGCGGCGTCGGCGATCTCGACGACGGCACCGCGGTGGAAGAAGCGGATGGGGCGTGGTTCCATGGATCGTGCACCCGAGGCTTGAGGACTTTCCCGAAAGAGGCTGTCGGCACGCATGGGCGTGCGCCTTGCGAAGAATAGTGTCTATAAGATCACCCGCATCGTGACAGGCTCCGATTTCCGCACCCCGCCGCAACGGTCCGCCCGGGAACGACGCCACGGCCTTATCGAACGACACGCCACGCCAGCCGCATTCCGGTCCTGTCCTGGGCGTGCGCCAGCCACCGCCGCCCCATGATCGCCCTCCACGCCGACCTGCTGGACTTTCCGCAGGCCCCGGCCTGGGGCGAGACAGGCCCGCAAGGGGTGCGCTGGCGCCCCGGCCACTGGCTGCTCGTCGGCGACGACGGCCGCATCACTGGCGTGCAGGCCGAAGCGCCGGGCCCGGAGTGGCCGCGCGAAGACCACCCCGGCCGCCTGCTGCTGCCGGGCTTCGTCGACACCCACGTGCACAGCCCGCAGCTCGACGTGATCGCCAGCTACGGCACCGAACTGCTGGACTGGCTGCACACCTACACCTTTCCCGCCGAGCGCGCCTGGGCCGACCCTGCCGTGGCCGCCGCCGGCTCGGCGCTTTTCCTCGACGCGCTGCTGGCCCACGGCACCACCGCCGCGGTGGTCTTCCCCACCGTGCACAAGGGCTCGGCGGACGCGCTCTTCGAAGCCGCCAGCCAGCGCGGCATGCGCATCATCGCCGGCAAGGTGCTGATGGACCGCCACGCCCCCGACGGCCTGCGCGACGACGTGGCGGGAGCGGAACGCGACTGCATCGACCTCATCCAGCGCTGGCACGGCCGCGGCCGCAATGCCTACGCCGTGACGGTGCGCTTCGCCCCCACCAGCACGCCCGAGCAACTGGCGATGGCCGGCGCGCTGTGCCACGCCGACCCCACGCTGTATATGCAGACGCACGTGGCCGAGAACCGTGACGAGGTGCGCTGGGTGGCCGAGCTGTTTCCGCAGGCACGCAGCTATCTCGACGTGTATGCCGGCGCCGGCCTGCTGCACCCGCGCTCGGTGCTGGCGCACGGCATCTGGCTGAACGCCGACGACCGCGCCGCGCTGCGCGACGCCGGCGCGCAGATCGCCTTCTGCCCCAGCTCCAACCTGTTCCTGGGCAGCGGCCTGTTCGACTGGCCGGCCACCGCGGCGGCCGGCGTGCAGGTGAGCGTGGCCAGCGACGTGGGCGGCGGCACCAGCCTTTCCATGCAGAGGACCCTCGCCGACGGCTACAAGGTGCAGGCCTCACTGGGCAAGGGCACGGGCCACGACCTCAGCGCCTGGTGCGCCCTGCACGCCGCCACGCGCGGCGCGGCCGAGGCACTGCACCTGGGCCACGAGATCGGCCTGCTGGAGCCCGGCCTGATGGCCGACCTGTGCCTGTGGGACTGGGCCGTGGGCGCGGTCGACGGCCGGCGCCAGCAGGTGGCGCGCGACTTGCATGAGAAGGTCTTCGCCTGGATGCTGCTCGCCGACGAACGCCACCTGGTGCGCACCTGGGTCGCGGGCCGGCCGCTCTACGAGAGGACATCGGCATGACCCCCGGCCTGCGCCTGGAACTCAGCGGCATCAGCAAGCAGTACCCCGCGGTGCGCGCCAACGACCGCGTCGACCTGCGCGTGAAGCCGGGCGAGATCCACGCCGTGCTGGGCGAGAACGGCGCGGGCAAGAGCACGCTGATGAAGATCATCTACGGCGCCGTGCAGCCCGACGAAGGCCGCATCTTCTGGAACGGCGAGCCGGTCAGCGTGGCCAGTCCGGCGCAGGCGCGGAAGCTCGGCATCAGCATGGTCTACCAGCACTTCTCGCTGTTCGACACGCTCACCGCGGCCGAGAACGTGTGGCTGGGCCTGGACAAGAGCCTGACGTTGCCCGAGGTGGCGCGCGCATCGGCGAGGTGGCGCACAGCTACGGCCTGGACGTCGAACCGCAGCGCCCGGTGCACAGCTTGAGCGTGGGTGAGCGTCAGCGCGTGGAGATCGTGCGTGCGCTGCTCACCGAACCGCAGTTGCTGATCCTGGACGAGCCCACCTCGGTGCTCACGCCGCAGGCGGTGGACAAGCTCTTCGTCACGCTGCGGCTGCTGGCCGAGCGCGGCTGCAGCATCCTCTACATCAGCCACAAGCTCGACGAGATCCGCGCGCTGTGCCACCACTGCACCGTGCTGCGCGGCGGCAAGGTCACCGGCGAGGTGGACCCCACGCAGGAAAGCAATGCCAGCCTGTCGCGGCTGATGATCGGCACCGAGCCGCCGCAATTGCAGCAACGCGCGCTGACCGCCGGCGGCGTGGTGTTGCAGGTGCAGGGCCTGAACCTGCCGCGGCAGGACGCCTTCGGCACCGACCTGCACGACATGCGCTTCGACGTGCGCGCCGGCGAGATCGTCGGCATTGCCGGAGTCTCCGGCAACGGCCAGCAGGAGCTGATGGCTGCACTCTCGGGCGAGGACCCGCGCGCCGCACCGGCGGCGATCACGCTCTTTGGCCAGCCCATCGGCCACCACTCGCCGCGCAAACGGCGCAAGGAAGGCCTGCATTTCGTGCCCGAGGAACGCCTGGGCCGCGGCGCCGTGCCGACGCTGAGCCTGGCGCAGAACACCCTGCTCACGCGCACCGAGCCTGTGTCGCGCAGCGGCTGGGTAAACGTGCGCCATGTCGAACGTCTGGCGCAGGACATCATCGCGCGCTTCAACGTGCGCGGCGGCGGCGCCCGCAGCACGGCCAAGAGCCTGTCCGGCGGCAACCTGCAGAAGTTTCTCGTCGGTCGCGAGATCAGCGCCGATCCCAAGCTGCTCATCGTCAGCCAGCCGACCTGGGGTGTGGACGTGGGCGCCGCAGCGCAAATCCGCGGCGAGCTGCTCAAACTGCGCGACGCTGGCTGTGCGCTGCTGGTGGTGAGCGAAGAGCTCGACGAGCTGTTCGAGATCTGCGACCGCCTGCACGTCATCGCCAAGGGCCGGCTGTCGCCCAGCGTGCCGATGGCCGAGGCCCGGGTCGAGTCCATCGGCGAGTGGATGTCGGGCCTGTGGGACCGGCCGGCGGCGCCAGCCGTCGCCACCCCGGCGCAGGCCTGACGTCCATGCTCAAGCTCGAGTCACGCCCGCAGCCCAGCCAGCTGATGTCGCTGCTGTCGCCGCTGCTGGCGCTGGCGCTGACGGTGCTGATCGGCGTCGGGCTGTTCCTGGTCCTGGGCAAGGATCCGCTGCGTGGGCTGCAGATCTTCTTCGTCGAGCCGGTGAAGAACCTGTACGCGTTGTCGGAGCTGTCGATCAAGGCCACGCCGCTGATCCTGATCGCGCTCGGGCTGGCGGTGTGCTTCCGCAGCAATGTCTGGAATATCGGCGCCGAGGGCCAGTTCGTGATCGGCGCGCTGGCCGGCGGCTGGGTCGCGATGCAGGCCGGCCCGCACCTGGCCTGGATGGGCCGCGGCATCGTCGTCGCCATCCTGCTGGCCGGCGTGCTGGGCGGCATGGCCTGGGCGGCGATCGTGGCGCTGCTGCGCGACCGCTTCAACGCCAACGAGATCCTGGTCAGCCTGATGCTGGTCTACGTGGCCGGGATGCTGCTGAACTATCTCGTCTACGGCCCCTGGAAGGACCCGCAGGGCTACAACTTTCCGCAGACCATCACCTTCCTGCCGCAGACCAAGATCCCGCGCCTGACGGACGGCCTGCGCGCACACATCGGCACGCTCATCGCGCTGGTCGCGGTGGGGGCTTTCTGGGTCTTGCTCTTTCGCACCTACCGCGGCTTCGCGCTGCAGGTCGGCGGGCTGGCGCCGCTGGCGGCGCGCTACGCCGGCTTCTCTTCGCGCAGCGCGCTGTGGACGGCGCTGCTGCTGTCGGGCGGCATGGCCGGGCTGGCCGGCGCGCTGGAAGCCGCCGGGCCGCTGGGGCAGCTCACGCCCTACGTGCCGGCGGGCTACGGCTTCGCCGCCATCATCGTGGCCTTCGTGGGGCGGCTGCACCCGGTGGGCATCGTGCTGTCGGGCATCCTGATGAGCATGTTCTATATCGGCGGCGAGCTGGCGCAGTCGCGCATGGCGCTGCCGAAGTCGATCACCG
Organism: Candidatus Rubrivivax defluviihabitans; assembly: GCA_016709385.1. Lineage (GTDB taxonomy): Bacteria > Pseudomonadota > Gammaproteobacteria > Burkholderiales > Burkholderiaceae_C > Rubrivivax > Rubrivivax defluviihabitans. Next base: position 57,181 of record JADJMW010000021.1, on the reverse strand, counting down.
GCGTCTTCCAGGGTCTGCTGCTGTTCACGCTGCTGGCCTGCGACACGCTGGTGCACTACCGGCTGCGCTGGCAGCGCCGCGTGGCCGCGCCCGCCGCGGCTGCAGCAGCGAAAGAGGGCTGAACATGGACGCCTTCGCGCTGCTGCTGGCGGCCACCTTCAACGCCGGCACCGTGCTGGCGCTGGCCGGCCTGGGCCTGTTGATCAACGAACGCGCCGGCATCGTCAACCTGGGTGCCGAGGGCATGATGCTGGTGGCCGCGGTGGCCGGCTTCGCCACGGCAGTGGCCACCGGCAACGACTGGCTGGCCTTCGGCGCCGGCGCGCTGGCCGGCGCGGCCCTGGCCGCCGCCTTCGGCGGGCTGGTGATCTGGCTCAATACCAACCAGTACGCCTCGGGGCTGGCGCTGAGCCTGTTCGGCGCCGGCTTCTCGGCCTTCGTCGGCATCGGCTTCGTGCAGGCCAAGATCGGCGAGCGTCCCGCCTACGCCGTGCCCGGGCTGGCCGACCTGCCCTTCGTCGGCCCGGCCTTCTTCCGCCAGCACCCGATGGTCTATATCGCCATCGTGCTGACGCTGGCGCTGGCCTGGTTCCTGTACCGCTCGCGCGCCGGGCTGGTGCTGCGCGCGGTGGGCGAATCGCCCGAGTCCGCGCATGCGCTGGGCGTTCCGGTGCGCCGCATCCGGCTGGCCGCGGTGATGGCCGGCGGCGCGCTGTGCGGGGTGGCGGGCGCCTATCTCTCGGTGATCTATACGCCGCTGTGGGTCGAGGGCATGACCGCCGGCCGCGGCTGGATCGCGCTGGCGCTGACCACCTTCGCCACCTGGCGGCCGGCGCGTGTGCTGCTCGGCGCCTACCTGTTCGGCGGCGTGACGATGCTGCAGTTCCATCTGCAGAGCCAGGGCGTGGAGATCCCGAGCCAGTTCCTGACCATGCTGCCCTACCTGGCAACGATCGTGGTGCTGGTGCTGATCTCGCGCAACGCCGGCTGGATCCGCGCCAATATGCCGGCCTCGCTGGGCAAGCCCTTCTTTCCCGGCGGCTGATCTGCCGGCGCGGGCGCCGGCAATAATTCTGGTTTCCCTTCGGTCCCCATCACCCCCACAGGAGAACCACCCCATGACCTTGGTTGCCAAGCGCTCGCTGCTCAAGCTGGCCGGCTGGTCCGCCGTCGCCGCCACCGCCGCCCTCGTCGGCTGCGGCAAGAAGGAAGAGGCGCCGGCCCCCGTGGCCGCGGCGCCTTCCGCCCCGGCCGCTTCGGCCCCGGCGCCCAAGCCCGAGCCGCTGAAGATCGCCTTCGCCTATGTCGGCCCGGTCGGCGACGGTGGCTGGACCTTCGCACACGACAACGCGCGCAAGGCGCTGGAGAAGGAATTCGGCGACAAGATCGCCACCAGCTTCGTCGAGAACGTGCCCGAGGCCGCCGACGCCGAGCGTGTCTTCCGCGACATGGTCGGCCAGGGCCACAAGCTGATCTTCGGCACCACCTTCGGCTACATGGAGCCGATGATGAAGGTGGCCGCCGACCACAAGGAGGTCAAGTTCGAGCATGCCACCGGCTACAAGCAGGCCGACAACATGCGCACCTACGACAGCCGCACCTACGAAGGCGCCTACATGGCCGGCGTCATCGCCGGCAAGATGACCAAGAGCCATACGCTGGGCGTCGTCGGCTCCATCCCCATCCCCGAGGTCATCCGCAACATCAACAGCTTCACGCTCGGCGCGCAGAGCGTCAACCCGAAGGTGAAGACCAAGGTGGTGTGGGTCAACGAGTGGTTCGCGCCGCCGAAGGAGACCGAGGCCGCGCAGAGCCTGATCAACGCCGGCGCCGACGTGCTGTTCCAGAACACCGACTCGTCGGCGGTGCTGAAGACCGCGGCCACCAACAAGAAGCTGGCGTTCGGCTGGGACAGCGACATGAGCGCCTACGCGCCCGACGCCCACCTGGCCAGCGCCGTCATCAACTGGACGCCGTACTACGTGAAGGCCACGCGCGAGGCGCTCGAAGGCGGCTGGACGGGCGGCGGCCACACCTGGTGGGGCGTGAAGGAAGGTGCGATCGACATCGTCTCGATCAGCGACAAGGTGCCCGCCGAGACCAAGGAACAGGTCGAGAAGATCAAGGCCGGCCTCAAGGACGGCAGCTTCGTCATCTGGAAGGGCCCGATCACGGGTCAGGACGGCAAGCCGGTGCTGAAGAAGGACGAGGTCGCCGACGACAAGTTCATGAGTGGCGTCGGCTTCTACGTCAAGGGCGTGGAAGGCAAGATCCCGGGCAAATAAGTCCGGGCAAATGAGTCCGGGTTCGGCGGCGGGCTGAACCGGGGTCGCGAAACGCCTGCAACCCGGACAGCCCCAGCCGCCCGGACCGCCGTCAGACCGGCTGCACGCCAAACGCCCAGGCCAGTGCAGTGAAGCTGATGAACGACAGCACCGTACTCGTCATGATGATGCGGGCCACGCGGCCGTTGTCGGCGCCGTAGCGTTCGGCCAGCAGCGACACGTTGCTGGCGCTGGGCAGCGCCGCCGCCAGTGTGAGCACCGTCAACTGGAAGGCCGACATCGGCGCACCCAGCGCCAGCGCCGCAGCCGCCAGCGCGAAGATCAGCAGCGGGTGCACGAAGAGCTTGATCAGCGCCACCGGCAGGTAGTCGGCCACCGGCGTGCGTGTGTGCGCGTGCTGCCCGGCGCGCCAGAGCACGGCGCCGATGGTGAACAGCGCCACCGGTGATGCCGCGTCGGCGAGCATGCGTACGATCACGTCCACCGGCCCGGAGAGCTTCACGTCGGCCACCGAAAAGGCCGCGCCGAGCGCGATCGACCACGGCAAGGGGTTCGACAGGGCCCCACGCAGGGCGCGAAAAGCCGCCACGCGCGCACCATGTTCCGCCGCGCCATGCACCTGCGCCAGTGCGATGCACAACGAACTGGTCACGAACAGGTCGGCCAACATGCTGCAGATCACCGGCCCCGCGGCCGCCGGCCCGAGCAGCGCCACCAGCAGCGGCACGCCCATGAAGCCGGTATTCGGGAACGCCGCCACCAGCGCGCCGAAGGAGGCGTCCTTGAGATGCACGCGATCGCTCAGCGACACCGCGATGGTGAAGAACACGATCAGCAGCGCCGCGCACAGGTAGACCACCAGCACCACCGGGTTGAGCAGGTCGAAGATGGGCGTATTCATGCCGAAGCGGAACAGCATGCACGGCAGCGCGAAATACAGCACGAAGGCATTCAGCCCGGGGATCGCGCTCTCGGGAAGCACATGCCGCCGGGCGGCCAGGAAGCCGCACAGCACGAGCGCGAAGAACGGAACGGTGACGGCGAGGATGGCTTGCATGAAGTCCGCGAGTATCTCAATCCCGGCCACCGCCGCCGGCCGGCGGCTCGTCGGTGCCGGTGAGGGTTTCATCGCAAGGCGGGTGCGGCGGCTTGGAGCCGTGCCTATGCTTGCTCCTTCCTCATCGTTTCAAGGTCCCGACGGCCATGTCCACTTCGATCCTGTCCTCGTTCGGCCGTGCACTGCGCGGCTTCTGGCGGCTGCTCGACGCCAGCCGGCGCGCACTGCTCAACCTGCTGCTGCTCTTGCTGCTGATCGCCGGCCTGTGGGCCGCCATCCAGGCGCTGCGCCCGGCCATCGAGCCGAAGACCGCACTCGTGCTCGACCTCGCCGGCACGGTGGTCGAACAGCGCGCCGGCGGCCTGCGCGACAGTGCCCTCAAACACCTGAGCGATGCGTCCGAAGGGGCCACGCGGCTGCGCGACGTGATCGCGGTGCTCGACGCCGCCGCCAAGGACGACCAGGTGCCGCACGCGCTGCTGATGCTCGACGACTTCGCCGGCGCCGGGTTGCCCACGCTGCGGGAGATCGCCGCCGCCATCGAACGCTTCAAGGCCGCCGGCAAGCCGGTCTATGCCTGGGGCTCCAGCTTCGACCAGCGCCAGTACTACCTGGCCGCGCACGCCACCGAGGTCTGGCTGCACCCCATGGGCATGGTCTACGTGGAAGGCTACGGCCGCTGGCGCAACTACTACAAGGACCTGCTCGACCGCGTCGGCGTCACCGCCCATGTGCTGCGCGTGGGCAAGTTCAAGAGCTTCGCCGAGCCCTGGTCGTCCAATGCGCCGTCGCAGGAAGCGCTGGAAGCCGAGGGTGTGCTTTACGGGTCGCTGTGGCAGAGCTGGACGGCTGGCGTCGAGAAAGCCCGCCGGCTGCCTGCCGGCAGCGTGGCGCAGGCCATCGAATCGCTGCCCGGCAGCCTGCAGGCCGCCGGCGGCGACCCGGCGCGCTGGGCGCTGGAGCGGAAATGGGTGGACGCGTTGAAGACGCGCGACGAGGTGCGCGCACTGCTCATCGAGCGCGGCGCGAAGCACGACGACGGTCAAACCTTCCGCCAGGTGTCGCTCGGCCGCTACCTGGGCAGCCTGAAGCCGGCCCGCGGCGGCGATGCCGTGGGCGTGATCGTGGCCCAGGGCGAGATCAGCGATGGCCGCGAACCGCCCGGCCGCGTGGGCGGTCTGTCGACCGCCGAGCTGGTGCGTCAGGCGCGCGAGGACGAGAACATCAAGGCCGTGGTACTGCGCGTCAATTCGCCCGGCGGCAGCGCCTTCGGCAGCGAACTCGTGCGCCGCGAACTGGAGCTCACGCGCGCGGCCGGCAAGCCGGTGGTGGTGTCGATGGGCGACGTGGCGGCCTCGGGCGGCTACTGGATCGCCATGGCCGCCGACGAGGTGATCGCCGACGAGGCCACCATCACCGGATCGATCGGCGTCGTGGCCTTGCTGCCCACCGCCGAGGGCGCGATGGACAAGCTGGGCGTGCGCACCGGCGGCGTCGCCACCACCTGGCTGGCCGGCGCCTACGACCCGCGGCGCGCCTTCGACCCCCGCCTCGGCCAACTGGTGCAGTCCATCATCGACCGCGCCTACCTCGACTTCACGACGCTGGCCGCGAAGGCGCGCCAGACCACGCAGGCGCGCATCGACGAAGTCGGCCAGGGCCGCGTGTGGAGCGGCCGCCAGGCGCTGGAGCACGGCCTGGTCGACCGCAACGGCGGCCTGGGTGATGCGCTGGCCGCCGCGGCGCAGCGGGCCCAGCTGCCCGAAGGCCACCGTGTGCGCTACCTGGAGGCCGAATCAGGGCGGCTGCAGCGACTGCTGCAGGACTTCGGCGCGCGGGTGGGTGCGGTCATGGGCGCCGCCATCGGCCAGCCGCTGAGCCTGCCGGCGGCCTGGCTGGCGCTGGGCGGGGTGCCGCCCGTGGCGGCCGCCGCGGTGCACGACCTGGGCTGGCTGGCCGAGCTGTCCGAGCGGCGCCAACCCCTGGCCGCCGTGGTGCACTGCCTGTGCGCGGCACCCTGAAACGCGGCGGCAAAGCCGCGGGTTCAACCTGAAAGCGTCAATCTGACTTGACAAACTAAAACGTAAGGTTGAAATTACACGAGTCGGTATCGGCAGCGGTACCTTCTCGCAGTACCCGCGCGCAGGTTTTGCACGCATGCATCGTTTGATTGGAGGGTCCATGTCAGAACTCAAGTCAGATCCCGACAAGGTGTGGCCGACTGGCTTCACCGAGGCGGAATCGGAGGAGATCCATCGCAACGTGATTCAGGGAACGCAGATCTTCGGATTCATCGCGGTGCTGGCTCACCTGTTCGCGTACATCTATTCGCCCTGGTTGAAGTGAGCGGGGAGGAATCAGAATGATCTACGGAAAAATCTGGTGCGTCGTCAAGCCGACGGTCGGCATCCCCTTGTTCCTGGGTGCGGTGGCGGTGAGTTCCTTCGCCGTGCACTACATGCTGCTCACGCACACCACGTGGCTGCCGGCGTACTACAACGGCAAGGCGGCGACCACGGCCGCGGTGCAGGGTCCGGCCACGCTGGCCACGGCGCCACCCGGCGAAGTGGTGGCCTCGGTCACGCCGGCACCGAAGCAATAAGCACGGCACGGCCGCGCATCGACCGGAGACACAGGTTTCCGGGCCGTGCGCCGGCCATTCACCCGTCCACCCGTCGTTTGCCCAGCCCCTGAACGCCGCTGGCCAGCCCCCACCCATCACCCGACCCCGGCGGCGCAACGAGCCCTGACCCGGCCATGAATCGCTTCAGTCGCACCCTCATTTCGCGCTGGTCCCGGCTGGGCCCGCGCTTCCTGCCCTTTGCCGACGCCGCCACGGCCGAGCTGCCGCTGTCGCGGCTGCTGCGTCTGTCGCTGTTCCAGGTTTCCGTGGGCATGGCGCTGACGCTGCTGGTGGGCACGCTCAACCGCGTCATGATCGTCGAGCTCGGCGTGCCCGCCGCCCTGGTGGCGGTGATGGTGGCGCTGCCGGTGCTCTATGCGCCGCTGCGCGCGCTCATCGGCTTCCGTTCCGACAGCCACCGCTCGGCCCTGGGCTGGCGCCGCGTGCCCTTCATCTGGATGGGCAGCATGGTGCAGTTCGGCGGCCTGGCCATCATGCCCTTCACGCTGCTCGTGCTCTCGGGCGGTGGCAACGCCGCGGCGTGGCCGGTGTGGGTGGGCCAGGCCGGCGCCGGCCTGGCCTTCCTGCTCGTCGGCGCCGGGCTGCACACCACGCAGACCGCCGGTCTGGCGCTGGCCACCGACCTGGCGCCGGTGGAGTCGCGGCCGCGCGTGGTGGGCCTCATGTACGTGATGCTGCTGCTGGGCACCATCGTCAGTGCGCTCGTCTTCGGCGCCCTGCTGCAGGACTTCAGCCCCGGCCGCCTGGTGCAGGTGATCCAGGCCGCGGCCGTGGCCACGCTGGTGCTCAATGCGCTGGCGCTGTGGCAACAGGAAGCTCGTCGCCCCTTGCGCGGCGAGCAGGCGCGGCCGCAGCCAGCCAGCTTCGGCCAGGCCTGGAGCAGCTATATCGCGGGCGACGGCGCGCGCCGCCGCCTGCTGGCCATCGGCCTGGGCACCATGGCCTTCGGCATGCAGGACGTGCTGCTCGAACCCTATGGCGGGCAGGTGCTGGGCATGGGCGTGGGCGACACCACCTGGCTCACCGCCACGCTGGCCGGCGGCGGGCTGCTCGGCTTCAGCCTGGCGTCCGGCATCCTGAGCCGTGGCTTCGACCCGGCACGACTGGCCCTGGTCGGCGCCTGGATCGGCATCCCGGCCTTCGCCGCGGTGATCCTGGCTTCCACCACCTTGTCGGTGCCGCTGTTCGTTGGCGGCGCGCTGTGCATTGGATTCGGCGCCGGCCTTTTCGGCCACGGCACGCTGACCGTGACCATGAACCGCGCGCCGAAGGAACAGACCGGGCTGGCGCTGGGCGCCTGGGGTGCGGTGCAGGCCACCGCGGCCGGCGCAGCGGTGGCGCTGGGCGGTGTGCTGCGCGACATCGTGGGCGCACTGGCCACGCAGGGATTTTTCGGCGCGGCGCTGGCGCGGCCGTCGACCGGATATGCTTTTGTCTACGCGCTGGAAATCGGGTTGCTGGTGGCGACGATCGTCGTCATGGGCGCGCTGGTCGGCCCCGGCCGGCGGCTGGCGGTGGCTCCGCAGGTGCCGGCGGGCCGAGGATGACGATGTCCGCCTGCCCGGCCCGGCCCATTGCCCGGCAACGATTTCCGGCCCGGCCGGCTTTCATCCACCCACGCTTTGGAGCGCCACGTGAAGGTACATCACATCCTGTTCATCATCTGGGGCATCGTCTTTGCCTTCTGGCTGGCCAAGCAGTTCAGCGCACACAACAAGCGAACCGACAAGTAGGACGCCACCGCGGCGACCCTTGCGCCTTGCGCCCATGGGGCGCGGCGGCGCTGTTCGCTGCCAGGGCCTGCAGCGGTTCCGCGGGGTCAACCCTCTTCGCGGCCGCCTTTCCTTGGCCGGAAGAGCCGGTCGACCACGGCCGAGGCCAGCAGTGACGCGAAGACCGCGCCGTTGGCGGCCATCAGCAGGCCGAGGCCCATGCCGCTGACCTGCCGGCCGAAGTCGTAGCCGAACCACAGCCCCGCCACGCCGGCCAGCGCCACGACCAGCCAGGCCCACCGTTGCCGGGGCTCCGGCTTGCGCAGCCTCGTCGCCATGCTGGGCCTGTCCTCGAGACGGCGGACGGAGGTCGCCTCAGCGCGGCGGCAGCGCCACTGGCCGCGCCAGGTCGTCCAGGCTCTGGCCCTGGTGCCGCAGCAGGGATTCCAGCGCCTGCCGCAGCGGGCCCAGCCGTTCGTCGATGGCGTCGCGCACGGTGTCGACGAATACCTGCGTCTGGCGCTCGATCTCGATATTCAGCGCCGCACCCTCGGCCTTCTCGGCGAAGGTGGTGGCGCGCAGCGTCTCGGGGATCAGCCAGACCTCGAACCAGCCGGCCCCGCCCGCTTCGCGCTGCGCCTCCGAAACGGTGAGGCTGGCGCCGTTGACGGCGATATAGCCCTTGGCGAAGACATAGCGCATCCACGGCGCCGGCACCGCGATGCGCAGCACATGGTTGTTTTCGGGCCGGCGCACCTGCACCACCCGGCCCGTGAAATCGACATGGCCCGACAGCGGATGGCCGCCGATCTCGGCGCCGTCGCGCGCGGCGCGCTCCACGTTGACGCGGCTGCCGAGCTGCAGGGTGGCCAGGGTGGTCAGGCCCAGGCTCTGCTGCATGACGTCGAAGCGGGCGGCCTCGCTGTCGCCGCCTTGCAGCGCCGTCACCGTGAGGCACACGCCATCGACCGCGACGCTGGCGCCGACGGCCAGGCCCGCGCCGAAACCGGGCGGGAAACGCAGCGTGAAGCTGCGCAGGCCGGGCTGGTCGGCCAGTGCCTGGACGCTGGCGATGCCTTGAACGATGCCGGTGAACATGGCCGAAAGCTTAACAGCCGGGGCCGCAAACGGGCCAGAAACGGCAGCGGCTCCGGGTTTCGCGAACGATTCACGCGCAAAGCCCTTGCGCCAGTTCGCGGTGGTTCTAGACTCCTGGGCACCTGATTGGGAACCATGTTCGGCAGCCACGGCAGGGCTCACCCCCCCACCCCAACCCTCATCCCCGATGCCGGGGGCGAAAGCGCCTTTCCCCTTCTCCCGCTCGCGGCAGAGGGCTGGGGTGCGGCCTGTTCGACCGACCTTCCGACGCTGGCTGAGGTTCGCCGCCCATCAGGCCGAGCCATGACTGACCAACGGGCAGCCAGGCCCAAGGGATCGCCGTGATTGCAGACTTCGTCGAGGACTATCCGGCGCTGGCCGCCTTCACGGCAGTGCTGGTCCTGCTGCTGATCGTGATGGGGATCGTGCTGAGGGTCTGGTTCCGGCGGCGCCGCGCCGAAGCCCGGCGACGGCTCCCGCCGCGCGCACCGCGGCCGGACCCGGCACCCTTGCCGGCGCTGTCGCTGGACAACTTCGCGCCACTGCCGCCACGTACCGCACGCCCCACGACGAAACCCCCGCTTCGCCCGGTGGCGCCCAGCGTGCCCGCGAGCGTCCCGGTGATTGCGCCCGTAAACATGCCAGTGCGCATGCCCGTGAGCATGCCGGTGAGCGCGCCCGTGAATATGCCGGTCAGCCTGCTGGTGGTCGACGACTCCGCGGTGGCGCGTGTTCTGCTGCGCAAGTTGTTCGAAGCCGCCGGCCACCGGGTCGATGTCGCCGCCGACGGCGACGAGGCCCTGGCCTTGCTGGAGAGCAAAAGCTACGCGGTGCTGGTCACCGACCTGGAAATGCCCAAGGTCAACGGCTTCGAGCTCATTGCCGCGGTGCAATCCAACCCTGCCAGCAGCGACCTGCCCATCATCGCCATCACGGGGCACGAAGAACTGAGCGCGCGAGTGCACGACATGAAGGGCTTGTACGGCATCTTCAAGAAGCCGTGGAACGACACCGAACTGCTGCAGCGTGTGACCAACCTGGCCCGGCTGCGGCGGCTGGCGGCGAACGGCTAGCCGGCGCCGCCGCCCTGCGTTCGAGACGGGCCGTTCCCAGGTCCGCACTCCGCCGATCCATCTGCGCAGTTCGTCGAGGTCGGCATGGCATTCGGTGGCGACGGTGCCTCGGCACGGTCCGGTGCCTGCGGCGTTCCCGGTTCGGCCCGCGCACGCGACAACTCGACCCGAAGCGGCGCCACGCTGTCCAGGTGGACATCCCGCTGCGGGAAGGCCATGGTGATGCCTGCTTCCCGCAGGGCAGACTCGATGTCGAGCCGGATGTCGCTGTCGACGATCAGCCCGGAGCGTTCGCCGCCCAGGCGCATCCAGTACAGCAGGCGGAAGACCAGGGCATCGCTGCCGAAGTCGTCGAGCAGCACCTGAGGCGCGGGGTCCGGCAACGTGGCAGGCTGCCGCCGCGCGGCCGAGAGAATGAGATCGATGGTGCGCCGGGTGTCCGAGCCGTAGACCACGCCGACGACGATGGCGCGGCGGATCATCGGATTGCCATAGCTCCAGTTGCTGACCTGGTTCTCCAGCAGGTTCGAGTTCGGCACGATCGATTCGATGCCGTCGAAGCCAAGGACCGTGGTTGCGCGCAGGTCGACGGCAGTGACGGTGCCCGAAATGCCGCCGATCGTGACGGTGTCACCGACACGTATCTTGCGCTCGAACAGGATGATGACGCCGCTGATCAGGTTCTTGATGATGTTCTGCGCCCCGAAGCCCACGCCGATGGCCAAGGCACCGCCCAGAAACGCAAAGGCCGTCAGCGGCACCCGGGCCAGCCTCAGCACGACCAGCAGCACGATCAACATCAGCGTCGACATCACCCAGCGCCGCAGCACCTGCGCGAGCTGGGGCGAAATGCGTGCACGTGACACCAGGAAATCGGCGAGACGGATGGCCAGGAGCCTGGCCACCGCATAACCCAGCAGGAAGAGCACCAGCACGCCGATCGTCTTGCCGACGGTGACGCCATAGTCCACGGTGACGACACGACCGGCGACCTCGGAGGTCTCGGTGGCGCTGAAGAGTTCGTACTGCCACGCTCGGCGCGCCAGATCGAGTGCCACCGCCGCACCACGCTCGAGCCAACCTCGGGCGCCACTGGGGCCATCGGCCGGACCGAGATCGGCCCGGGTGCGTGCCAGCAGCGTGCCGATGCGGGCCAACTGCTCCTGCATGCGCTCGTGCACGGCGATCTGCTGCTGCAGCGCCGACGCCGCCCGCTCTGCCTCCGCCAGTTGGGGTTCGTCGTCGGCCATCGCTGCGAGCCGCGATTGCTGGACGCGGTACTCGGAGCGCAGCAACTCCAGCTGCTCGGCCGCCGTGCGCTGGCGCGCCTGGACCTGCTCGATGCCATCGCTCAGTGCGGCGGCGGCGTCGCGTCGAAGCTCGGGGTCGTCGCCCGCTGCCGTCACCTGCTGGCGAAGTTCCCAGATCGCCTCCTTGCCGCGCTCGATGCCCTCCAGCCTTTCCAGCGCCAGCACGTGTCCACGCAGCGCTTCCAGCTCGTGCGCCGCGGCGCGCCCGCCGTTCTTCAGCTGGATTTCGCGACGCGCCAGTTCGCGCGACGCGCGTGCGCGCTCCATCTGCAGCCGCCGGCTCTCTGCGGCAATGCCGTTGCGCACGGGCAGCAGGTCCTCTTCATCCAGTCGCTGCTGCCCTCGCACACGCTCGATCTCGCGCTCGAGCGTGGCGATCGGGTCGGACAGGCGCGCCTGTCGCTGGCGCGCGGCGGTGCGGGTTTCGTCGGCCTGGGCCAGTTCCAGTTCGGCCACTTGCGACTGCAAACGCGCCAGTTCGAGTTGACCTTGAAGCGCCGTGGCCTCGGGGCCGGATCGACCGCGCTCCAGAAGCTCCTGGCGCAGGCGCAGGGCCTCGGCCGCCTTGCGGTGGACCTGCGCTGCGGCCTCGAGCTCGCCGTCCAGCGACTTGAGCGTCAGCGCCAGCGCGGTGACCTGCGCCTGCAGGCTGTCCCGTTGGTCGCGCAAGGCGTCGACCTCGGGCACCGGATAGGGCGGCTCGCCACGCAGGGTGACGGCGGACGACGGCTCTGCCGCTGCCGGGGTCTTCGACTTGGGCGCCTGCGCCCGCTCCGCGCGGGACGTCAGCAAGGCGATCAAGCGGGACAAGGCACGCCGGCGCTCGGCGCCGGCCGGTGCATCGGGATCCGCCTGCAGTCGTTGCTGCTCCGCTCGCGCTTCGGCCAGGCGGTCGGCCCAGTTCGTCGGGCTCGGCGCCGCGACGCCGGTCACCGGCACGGACCCTGCCGCGGACGGCAAGTCCGCCTGCGGCAGGCCGGGCAGACCCTGCGCAGCAACCGGACCCATCTGCAGCAGCGCGATCGCTGTCGCCGCCATCGCATGCACGAACCACACCGGGCCGCGGCGCCGGCGAGGCGGCAATCCACTGCGTCCGGCGCGGTCGGTCACGCGCTCACCCCTGCACCAATGTGGACGCACATGAAGCCCGAACCGGCCCACGATGCCCAACAAAACAGGCCGTTCGCGGACGCCAACGGGCCGCCCGGCCTGGCCCGGTCACTCGGACCTCCGCACTCGGTGCCGGTGGCCGTTCAGGTCGGCATCCTTGAGCGCCACCATGATCTCGTCGGCCACCGCGAGCAGACGGACGACACTCTCGCGGGTGAACTCGCGCAGTTCGGGTTCGACCCGTTCCGCACTGACCACCCACCCGTCGGGCCGGCGCTCCACATAGCGCTCGGCCGCCAGACGCTCGAGCTTGCGCCGGGCGGTTTCGCGCGGGATGCCCGTGATCTGGGCGATATCTCGAAGGCGCAGCGGCCGCATCCCTTCGGCCGCGCCGGCCAGGCGCCCCTTCTCGGTCAGGATCGCCGTGGGCAGGCTGCCCGGCGGCATCAGGTGGGCCACGTTCTGGTGCGCCAGGACGCCCCAGATGACGAGGGCCTCGAAATCGTTGCCCGTCAAGCGCCGCCCCGAACGGAGCAGGTGATCGATGATGAACCGGTTCATCACGAAGGCGACCAGGCTGAAGGCGCCGTCGAAAGCGCGGTCGACGTCACCCAGGGCGCGCAGCGACGAAGCGTGGGAATGAGGTGGCTTGATCATGGACCCGATCCTTGCGACTCTTCCTCGCCCGCGTGCGCCGGCATTCGAGCCGCAGGACGGCGAGTCCGCGTAGTGTGCCGTCCCGGATGGGTTCACGGTCATTCCCGCAAAGTGCGCCGGCCGATGCAGCGGGCTCAGGACAAGTCACCGCGCCAGCCGCCGCCGAGCGCAAGGTAGAGCTGTACCACGGCCTGGTGCCGGGTGCGCGTCACCTGCGACAGCGCCACCTCGGTGTCGAAGAGCTGGCGTTCGGCGTCGAGCACCTCGAAATAGCTGCTGACGCCCGACAGATAGCGGGCCCGCGTGACGCGCAGCCGTTCCCGGTTGGCGCTGACCACCCTGCTGGCGGCCTCGCGCTGCAGGCCCAGTTGCTCGATGGCCACCAGCGCATCGCTGACCTCGCGGAAGGCCTGTCTGATCGTCGAGCGGTACTGCTCGACCAGGATGCGTTGCTGCGCTTCGGCCAGCTCGACGCCCGACTGCAGTCGCCCGGCGTCGAACAGCGGCACCCCGATGGCCGGCTGCAGCGACCAGGCATAGCGCCCGCTGTCGAACAACTGCCCCAGCGCAGGGCTGGCCAGGCCGAGCATGGTGGTCAAGGTCACGCTCGGCAGGAACGCCTTGCGCGCCGCCTCGATATTGGCGCTGGCGCCGCGCAAGGCCTCCTCGGCGGCGCGGATGTCGGGGCGGCGCTGCAGCAGCTCCGACGGCAGGCCGGCCGTGGCCTCGGCCGGCACCACCAATGCCTCCAGTGGCACCGAGCGGGTGATCGGACCCGGGTTGCGCCCCAGCAGGGTGGACAGCGCATTCTCGGTCTGCGCGAGGCGGCGACGCTGGTCTGCGATGGCCTGTTCGGAGGAGGCCACCAGCGATTCGGACTGGCGAACATCGAGGATGGAAGAGACACCCTCGTCGAAGCGGGCCCGCGTCAGGCGCAGCGACTGGCGCCGGCCGTCCAGCGTGCGGCGGGTGATCGCGAGCTGCTGGTCCAGGTCGAGCAGGTCGAGGTAGAGCGTGGCAACCTGGGCCGCCAGGCTGGTGCGCACGCCCTGCGCGAGCGCTGCGTTGGCGAGCACGTCGCGCCGGGCGGCTTCGGTTCGGGCCGCCAGCTTGCCCCACAGGTCGATCTCCCACGCCGGCATGACCAGCGCCAGCGTCGCGCCTTCACTGATCACGTTGGACGACGGGTCGGCGCCAGGCAAACGTTGGCGTGTCGCAGAGCCTGCCGCGTTGAGCGAAGGAAACATCGAGGCACGCTCGAGGCCGTACTGCGCGCGCGCCAGTTCGACGCGTTCGATGGCGACGACCAGCTCGCTGCTGCCCAGCAGCGCCTCGTCGATCAACGCCGTCAACTCCGGCACCGGAAAGACCTGCGCCCAGGGCCGGTCGGCCAGGCTGGCCGAGCCTTCGCTCGCTTGCGTGGCCGTTCCCGCCGCGCCCGGCACGACTGCCGGTGCCTGGTGCGCCCACTGCCCAGGCACCGGCACCTCGGGCGCGACATACGGCACGGTCTGGCAGGCGGCGAGTGCCCATGCCGGCAAGGCGGCCCAGATGCGCTTCATGGCGCCACCACCTGCTCGTTGGCGCGGATGCCGAAGAAAACCGCATACAAGAGCGGCACCACCACCAGCGTCAGGCCGGTGGCGAAGATCAGGCCGAACATGATGGTCACCGCCATGCTGCGGAAGAACGGGTCGACCAGCAGCGGCGCCACCCCCAGCACGGTGGTGGCGGCCCCCAGGAAGACCGGCCGCGCGCGGCTGACCGCGGCGTCGAGCACGGCCTGGTGGCGCGGCTTGCCTTCGCGGATCTCGACGTCGATCTGGTCGACCAGCACGATCGCGTTCTTGATCAGCATGCCGGTCAGGCTGAGCAGGCCCAGGATGGCCATGAACTCGAAAGGCGCCTGGAACAGCAGCAGCCCGAACGCCACACCGACCACCGCCAACGGCACCGTGAGCCAGATCACCGCCGTCTGGCGCAAGGCGTTGAACATCACGATGACGGCCACCACCATGGCGGCGAAGCCATACGGCGCCGCCGTGGCCAGGCCCTCGTTGGCTTCGGTGGACGCCTTGTGCTCGCCGTGCCATTCGAGCCCATAACCCGGCGGCAGTTCGATGGCCTCGATCTTCGGGCGCAGGCGCTCGAACAGCGGCGCCGAGAGCGCCCCCGCGGGCGGGTCGCACTGCGCCTTGATCATCGGGAAGCGGTCTTCGCGGCGGATGATCGAATCCTCCCAGCGCGCCTCGGTCTTCTCGATGAACTGCACGACCGGCACGAAGCGCCCCGCGGTCGGGCTGTAGACCTGCACGTTGCGCAGGTCCTCCACGCCTTCGCGCTCGGCCTCCGGCGCGCGCGCGATGATGGGGATGAGCTTGTCGCGCTCGCGGTAGACGCCGATCTGCTGGCCGCTGAAATTGCGCTGCAGCGCAGCGGCAATATCCGAGGGCAGCACGCCCGCGCGCTGCGCGTCCTCGACCGAGAAGCGCGGGCGCACCACGGGCACCTGCTGGCGCCAGTCGTCCTGGATGGCCAGCGCCTCGGGGTCGCCGGTCATGACCGCCTTGGCCTCGTCGGCCAGGCGGCGCAGCACGCCGGGGTCGGGGCCGCGGAAGGCGGCTTCGATCTTCTTGCCGCCACCGCGGCCGAGCATGAATTTCCACACCTTGACGTCGGCTTGCGGGAAGGCCTGCTCCAGTTCGGGTTGCAGGCTGGTGATCAGTCCCGCGATGTCGTCGAAGCGTTCGACGTCCACGAGCAGCTGGCCGTAGGCCGGATTCGGGTCCTCCGGGCTGTAGGTCAGCATGAAGCGCAGCGCACCCTGGCCGGCGAAGCTGGTCACGTGGGTGACGCCGGGCTTGGCGCGAACCGCCTTCTCGGCCGCGGCCACCAACTCGGCCGTGGTGTCGATATCGGTGCCTTGCGGCAGGTACAGGTCGACGACGAACTGCGGCCGCGCCGAGTCGGGCATGAAACCGGGCGGCACGAAGCCGAAGGCGATCACGCCCGCCGCCAGCAACCCCACCAGCACCAGCCCACTGGTGCGGCGGCGATCGAGCGTGGCGCGCAGCAGCGACCGGTAGGCGCGCAGCACCCGGCTTTCCGGTGCGTCCGCGTCGCCCGCCTTCACCTTGAGGAAGGTGACGCAGAACAGCGGCGTGAGCGTGATCGCGAACAGCCACGACAGCAGCATCGAATACAGGATCACCCAGAACAACGAGCCCGCGTATTCGCCCATGTCGGTGGGCGACAGGCCGATGGCGCTGAAGGCGAGGATGCCGACCACCGTGCCGCCCAGCAGCGGCCACATCGTGGCCTGGACCACGGCACCGGCCGCGGTGGCCGCCGGCTCGCCCTTTTGCATGCGCACCAGGATGCCGTCGGTCACGACGATGGCGTTGTCGACCAGCATGCCCAGCGCGATGATCAGCGCGCCGAGCGAGATGCGCTGCATCGCGATGCCGTCCATGAACATCGCGATCAGCGTGCCGGCCACCGTCAACACCAGCACCGCGCCGATGATCAGGCCGCTGCGCAGGCCCATGAAGACCAGCAGCACCAGGACCACGATGGCCACCGCAGCCGCCAGGTTGGCGACGAAGCCGTCCACCGCGGCGCGCACCGAGTCCGACTGGAACGACACCACGTTGAGCTCCATGCCCACGGGTCGTTGGCCTTCCAGTTCGGCCAGGCGGCGCTTGACCGCGTCGCCCATTTCCACCACGTTGCCGCCCAGCACGTTGGAAATGCCCAGGCCGACGGCCGGCCGGCCGTCGTGCCGCACCCGTGCGGGCGGTGCCGCGTCCTCCCTTCGGATGTCGGCGATGTCTTCCAGGCGCACCAGGCCGTTCGTGGCGTCGCCGGCCACGACCAGGCTCTTCAGCGTCTGCACCGACTCCACGGTGGCTTCGGGCTGGATCTGCAGCCGCAGCGGGCCGGCGCGCACGTCGCCCGCCGGGCTGATGACGTTCTGCGCGCGCAGCGTGGCATACACCTGGTCCAGCGGAATCCCGAACTGCGCCGCGCGGGCGCGCGAGATCTCCACGAAGATCTCCTCCCGGCTCTCGCCCAGCAGCGCCACCCGCGCCACGCCCGGCACCAGCACCAGTTCACGGCGCAGGAAGTCGACGTAATCGTAGAGCTGCCGCGGCGTGTAGCCGTCGCCGGTGACGGCATAGAAGAGCGCGAATACATCGCCGAAGTCGCCCTTCACCACCGGCTGGGCCGCCCCCGGCGGCAGCGCCCGCGAGACCTCGGCGATCTTGCTGCGCAGCTTGTCCCAGACCTGGTCGAGCTCGGCCTGGCTGCGCGAGAAGGCGAGCCGGGCCTCGACCTTGACCAGCGACTCGCCGGCGCGCGACACCGAGGTCACCGACTCGACCTCCTGCATCTGCTGCACCGCGCCTTCGATGCGGTCGGTGATCTCCTCGGCCACCTGCGCCGGCGAGGCACCGGGGTAGGCGGTGACCACCACCGCCTGGCGGATGACGAACTCCGGGTCCTCGAAACGCCCCAGCCGCTCGTACGACATCACCCCGCCCACGAGCACGAGCACGGTCGCCACCCACGCGATGACGGACTTGCGGACCGTAACTTCAGCCAGATTCACGGCCAACCCGGATCAACGTGCATCGAGCGGACGGACCTTCATGCCCTCGCGCAGCGCGCTGACACCGGCGGTGACGATGCGTTCCCCGGCATTCAGGCCCGAGGCCACGGTCACGTCGCCGCCGCGGATGGCGCCCAACGCCACGTTCGACCGTGTGACCTGCCCGCCGGCGCCGACCACCCAAACGAAAGTGCCGCCCGTGGCGTCGCTCGCGACCGCGGTGAGCGGAATCGACAGTGCCGCATCGGCCGGCAGGGACTTCGCTGCTGTCGGCGCTGTCGATGAAAACGGCAGCACCGTCACCGACATGCCGGGCAGCAGCGTGAGGCCGGGCGGGCGCGACTTCAGCGTCAGCACGACCTCGTAGGTCTGCGTCACCGGGTCGGCTTCGGTGGCATAGGATCTGAGCACGACAGGCACGGTCAGGTCCTCCCGCTCCTCGAAGAAGGCCAGCGCCTCGGCGCGCGAACCCTCGTTGCGCAGCAGCCGTTGCGGCACGTGGATGACGACCTCGAGCGAACTCAGGTCCTGCAGTTCGGCGATCGGCTGTTTCGCCTGCACGCTGGCAAAGGTCTCGAGCCGGCGCCGCGTGACGACGCCGGAAAACGGCGCCTTGATGACCGTGTCGGCCAGATCCTGCCCTGCCGCGGCGAGGTTGGTGCGCGCCACCTCGAGCCGGCTGCGCCGGTCGTCGACCTCCGAGCGCGCCACCGCCTGCTCGGTGTCCCACAGCCGCTGATAGCGATCGAGATCGGTCCTGGCGCGTTCGAACTCCGCCTGCGCGGCAGTGACGCGCGCCTTGAACACCGCATCGTCCAGCCGCGCGACCACCTGCCCGGCCTGCACCCGGCTGCCTTCGGTCAAGGCGAACTCGGCCACGAAGCCGGGCACGTTGAAGGACAGCTCGGCGCGCTTCGCGGCCCGCAGCCGCCCCGGGAAACGCAGCTTGGCGCCGGCATCGGCCAGACCGACCTGCTGGATCACGGCCGGGCGGGCCACTTCCGGCGCGGCGGCCTCGGGCGTCGTCTTGCTGCAGCCGGCCAACACCACGGCGACCAGCACCATGAGCGCCACCTGGCCGCACTTCGGGATGGCTGCGCCCAGGGCCTGCCGCAGGCCCGTTGGACGGACATCAACCATGAAGCATGACCCGCGCGCGGATGAAGCGGTCGACATGGTGGATGCCATCGATGCGGCGCGCGACCTCGGTCGCCTCGGTCACCCCGAGCGCCATCTCGACGATGGCCCAGGGCTGCTGCGGATCACCATCGCGCACCGCCGGCACATCGACCACGGGGCCGAACTGGGCCATGCATTCGCGCAGCGCCACCGCGTCGAAATCGGGCTGCAAGCCCGTCAGCTGGATCTTCATGGGCGGCTCACTCGGGCAATGCATTGAGCAGGTACAGCGCCACCAGGACGGGCGACGGTGGACCCAGCGGGGCGAGCCAGGTCTTGAAGATCGAATCGATTTCGCCCGTTCGGTAAATTTCGGCCAGCGCCGTGTCTACCAGCAAGCGGAAGTCGCTGTCGCCGCGGCGCAGAGCCAGCGCGTAGGGCTCGTAGGAGAGGAGCTCCTCGAAGACGGCCAAACCGTCGATCCGGCCCTCGAGCAGATAGACACCCACGAGTGCCGTTCTGTCTCCAGCGATGGCATCGACCTGGCCGGTCTTGAGCAGATCGAAGGCCTGGGCCAGGGTCCGCGTGCGGACCACTTCCGCCTTCACCTGCTGGCGTGCCAGTCCCTGGTCCAGGGCCTGCACCGTGGTGGTGGACTCGGCCACCGCGATGCGCCTGCCCTGCAGGTCCGAAATCCGCTTCGCCACTGCCGCCCGACCCATCACCGTGGCGCCATCGACAAAGATGGGCAGGCTGAAGTCGACCTGCCTGCGCCGCAACAGCGTGGCCGTCGTGGTGCCGCCCTCGAGGTCCACGCGAGCCGACGCCACCGCTTCCAGGCGACTGTCCGGATCGAGGGGCACCCACTCCACTGGCAAGGACGGGACGCCGAGAGATCGCATGGCCGCAGCGGCAACCCGCTTGCAAAGCTCGACCGAGAACCCAGCGGGCTGCCCGTCGTCCTTGGCATTGAAGGAGAACGGTGCCTTCGACTCGGCATAACCGAGCCGCATCGCACCCCGCTTGCGAATGTCGTCCAGCGTGCCTGCCTGCACCAGCGGGGCCGCGCAGAGGGCGGCAACGAGCAACAGCATCGATGGGGTTCGGGTCATGGTGTCGCCACAGACGGTCAGTGAGGAGGGCACCATGGCGGGCAGCGACAGGCAACACGCGCACTGGTGGACTCCGGACAAAAGCATCGAAGATAGCAACGCGGCGACAGCGGCGCGGTCAGATCGGCCCATTTTGGGCGCGCGACCTTGCGCCAGTGTCTGCCGCGCCTAGCATGTCCGCGTACCGGGGCGTGCCGGTGCGATCGGCGAATGCACACCCGACGTCGCCCTTGGTACCGGCGGGCAGGCAGAGCGCCGGTTCGACGGAACCGGCGCACAGTCGGACACCGTGCGATGATTTCCCAATCGCTTGCGTATCGGAGTGCTGCAGGATGCGGTTGTTTCCAGACTTGAGCCGAAGGGTGGCCGCCGCCATGGTGGCCATCACGCTGGTGGGCTGCGCTTCAGCGCCGACGCGTTTGCAGCCGCTGCCGGAGACCTTGTCAGCGCAAGCCGGCATCCCGGGCATCCCCGGTGCCCGTCACTGGGGCGACATGCAACCCCCCGGTTTCGACACCTGGCTGAAGCTGACCGACGCCGAACTGGCCGCCAACTTCAGCGGCATCATGAACCGCCCGCATCACTACCTGTCGCTGTCGGGCGGCGGTGCCGACGGCGCCTACGGTGCGGGCATCCTGGCCGGCTGGACGGCACACGGCACACGGCCCGAATTCACCATCGTCACCGGCACCAGCACCGGCGCGCTGATCGCCCCGTTCGCCTTTCTCGGGCCCAGGTACGACCCGCTGCTGCGCAAGCTGTACACCGAGATGACGACCGCCGACCTGATCGAGCGCCGCGACCTGCTCGACATCCTGCGCAACGATTCCGCCACCAGCTCGGCCCCGCTGCGGCGCCTGCTCGAACAGCACATCGATGACGCGTTCGTGGCCGAACTGGCCGAGCAGCACCGCCGCGGCCGTTCGCTGCTGGTCGGCACCACGAACCTCGACGCGGCGCGGCCGGTGACCTGGAGCCTGACGCGCATCGCCGCCAGCGGTTCGCCGCGGGCACGCACCCTGATCCACGACGTGCTGCTGGCCTCGGCGTCCATTCCAGGCGTCTTTCCGCCGGTGATGATCGAGGTCGAAGCCGACGGCCAGCGCTTCGAGGAAATGCACGTGGACGGCGGCGTCACGTCGCAGGTGTTCGTCTATCCGACCGGGCTCGACTGGGGCCGCGTCAAGGACAGGCTTGCGGTGGAGGGGCCACCGGCGCTGTACGTCATCAACAACAACCGCGGCCTGCTGGCCTGGGAAACCGCGCCGCGCCGCGTGCTGCCGATCCTGCTGCGCTCGGTGGACTCGCTCATCCGCACCCAGGGCATCGGCGACCTGGCCCAGATCTACCTGCTGTCGCAGCGCGACGGCCTGCGCTTCAACCTGGCCTACATCCCGGCCAGCTTCAAGGAGCAGCCGCAGGAGAAGTTCGACCCCGTGTACATGCGCAAGCTGTTCGAGTTGGGATTCGAGCGCGCCAGCGCCGGGTATCCATGGACGGCGGGGCCGCGCCGGTGACCCTGAAGCAGCGACACGAGTCCACCGGGCCGTCCCGCGGCGGCGGCTTGCGGAAGGTCACCACCTGCATCGTCGGTGCGTTGCACGAGCCGTGTCGGCGGTGCCTGGTGTCTCCACTTTCTGCATTTGCCGGATTGTCCGGATTTGCTTAAGACTCCCTGAGCCGACACCCGGCCACCGAGCCGTACTGGTCGGCTGGGGTCTATCGCTTCGACGATCCAGATCCTGGCGGTGCCAACGCGTTCGGCACTTGCGACACCGCCAGCACGATCGCGGTAGCCTTCGCGGAGAGCGTCATCCACGAGTGCGAGCGGTTTGTCGGCGGCAGCTGGGAGGTGCCGGCCGCTGAACTGACCGGGCGTTCGGTCGTTGGTTTTGCATGCGAACGACGCAAGACGTTGGTGCTGGCTGACCTGGCTGCGCAACAAGTACAAGCTCAGGTGACGGCGGGGCGGGAGCTATCCACTTCAGCACCTATACGAGCACTTCGGGCTCGTGCGCCTGGCCAACCTGAAGCACGGCGGGTCGTGGGCGAAGGCGTGAAGTCTTGTCCGAGAGCCGGATGCGGGAAATCTGCATGTCCGGTTCGATGAGCGGGATGTGGAAACGGAGCTACGGCGAGGTTACTCGGGCACCGCCAGACGAAAGGGGCGGGAACAGACAAACCGGACCTACTGCCACCGCGCCACATCTCGACTCTACCGTGAGGCGGTGTTACCGACATCCAGTCGACCGGCAGCTGCACTTTGCATACCGGAACTTGGGGCAGCGCCGCTGATGCCCCGCCGCGTCTGGCGCGGCAGGCCATGGAGCGCGCTGCGGTCGAAGGTCGTGGCACCGCGCCATCTTGCCGGCTGCATCGATTACCTGCCCAGGCCCGGAACCTGCGGACTCGTCCATCGGGACGATGCGCCTTCGGCCAGCCGCCTTGAGCAACCCGCCTGTCCGTAACCTGGCCCTGGCGGCCCGCACCCCATGCCCCTCTGGACTCAAAAACGCGTGGCGATCCAGGTTCCGACCACGCCGTTCGGAACGTCCATGTCGTAGGAGATGATCGTCCCGGACCCCACCGCCCGCCCGTAGGCGTTGAGCGACATCACGCCAGTCAGCTCGTCGCGCCAGTTCGGGTTGACTTGATACGACAAGGTGGTTGCGCCGTCCGCGGGTTGAACAAAACCGTTCCACGACCCGGTGCCGTCGTCGCTCGAACTCCAATTGTTGTTGCTCAGCAGCAGACGGCTGGAGTACGACCCCCAGGAACGTCCGGTCGTCGAGTAGTACGTGAACTGAATCAAGTAGAAGCCGTCGAACGGCTCACCCCAGGGAACGACGGTGACGTTGAAACTCACCGTTCCGATACCTTCGACGCTTGCGCTCACCGTGTGCTCGCCTGCCACATGCCAGTAGGACTCGGGAGCCCCGGAGAAGCCCCCAAAGGCCGTCCACCCATTCCCGTATCCGCTGAACGTGACGGGGATGCCGTCTACTCCGTTGCCGAGCCGATCTGTGACGCGCACATTCATCGCAAGCGACATCTGGGTGTGCTGCCGGATGATCTGCTGATCGCCGGCGACCTTGCTGATCGCGACCGGCGGACCCGACGGCGCCGTGGTGGCCGTCGCCGCGAAGGAGACCGACGACAGCCCGGGAACGCTGGCTTCCAGCGTCTGCTGTCCGATCGGCAGACCCAGCGTCCACTGCGTGCCGGCCATGCCGGCGGCGTCCGATGTCGCCGTCGAGCTGGCCGCACTGCCACCGCTGCCTGCCGCGAAGGCGACGGTCACGCCTTCGCAGGGGTTGCCGTATCGATCAGTGACTCTGGCGCCGATCGGATTGGCCAGCGGCTGCATTTGCTCGGCGGACTGGCCATCGCCAGCGGCGACCGTCAGCATGGCCGGCGGGCCGCGGGTCGCCGTGGCATCCATGGACCCCCACACGTTGGGCGTGCCATCGCGCCCGACCGACCGCAACTCGATGCGCTGTGGGCCTGCAACGGTCCCGAGGGTCCACTGCGTGCGAGCGTACCCGTTGGTATCGGCCGCGACCGAGTCCGCGGACACCGACCCACCACCGCCAACGACGGCAAAGCTCAGCGTCTGCCCCGTGGCTGGGGTGCCGGACGACGTAAGCAGGCGAACGACCAGCGCCTTCGTCAACGATTGCGCGACCGGTCCCGTCTGGCCACTCCCGTCGACGATTTCGAGCGAGGCCAGTTCGACATCTGGCTGCTCGCAATCGCAACCCCCTCCGCAGCCGACCAGAAAAGTGGGCACCACCAGCCATGGCACCAAAGCTGCGAGCAACGTCCGGCAAAGACCTTCCATCCTCATAGCCAGATCCAGAACCCCCTCGCCCGACGCCTTGAAAAAATGCTACACGCGAGCCGAGCGGGAGCATTGACAGGTATCAACCGGCAGGCCAGAAGGCATCGCAGTTGCAGACGCCCTCGGGGTCGACCTGTGACGGTCCTGCGGCGGTCTGACGTGCTTGGACTTGGCGACCGTGACGTCGCGCAATGGTGCTTCGGCAGCTGGCTCTGCCACCTCGGGCCCCTGTGGCACCACCAGCGCCCGCAGCTTGGCATTGGGAGCCATCACGCCGTGGAACCAGATGGGCTGCAGCCTGGGCCGTGGCACCAGCGCGGCCAGCCGCTGCATGAACTCCAGCGGGCTCATCACCAGGTGCGTGGTTCCGTCGCGCCACCGTGTCTTGAGTTTCAGCTCTACCTGGCCAGCTCTGCCCCATGTCCTCGACCAGCACACCCCGGCGAGTGAGCATCTTCATGAGCCGGGCGATGACGGTCTGCAGCTGCCCGTGCAGCCCGTCGTCGGTGGGCGCACTCACTTCGACGATGCTGTGCGCGTCGTCGGCGTCGCTGCGGTACACGCCGTCCAGGACCAGGCGGTGCTGGTGAATGTTCAGGTTGGCCGAGTAGCCGAAGCGCTGGATCAGCGTGACAGATCCACCGTGGCCTTCGACAGCGCTGAGCCCTGCAGTGGCCAGCAGATGCCGCGTGACCAGGCGCTGCACCACCGGCAGCACCGGCGTGATCAGCACGGGCCGCGCGGCCAGCAGCACGCGCAGCGGAATCGGCAGCGACAGCACCCACTGGCGCACCGGCACGTGTGGGATGACATGGTCCACCAGGTGCGCTGTCGTCTGCGACATCTTCCGCGCGCCGCATGATGGGCAGAACCCGCGGCGCTTGCACCTGAAGGCCAGCAGCTTGTCGTGGCCGCAATTGTTTAGGTTTGTTCGACACCTGCCCGCGCAACGCCTCAGTTGGGCGCGTGGCGCAGACCTGAGGGCAGGTGTTGGACAAACCTAAACAGTCGTCAGGCATCAGCTGGCGGTGGACGACAGGCAGCTTCCTGGCATCTGGTCTCGTCGACGTCTCGCCGGAAGCAAACACGAACCGATCACCACAACGTGGCCGCAAGGTGGCCGGCACCCACGGGCAGGCGGCACCGGGAGCGATTGAGATGAAATGCAGGACTTGAGACCGTGCGCGGTCACCACGTCGGAAGCCTTGCGTGCAAGCCATCGGCCGGCAGCCCCGGCGGGCGCCGGGTGGCGCATCTGTTCACTGGGAGCGCCACCGCCCGGAACAGACCCCGCCATTCCGCCTGGTGCAGAGGCACGCCGCGATCACCTTCACGCAGGCCAAGGGCGAGGCCAGC
This sequence comes from Candidatus Rubrivivax defluviihabitans, assembly GCA_016709385.1. Taxonomy (GTDB): domain Bacteria; phylum Pseudomonadota; class Gammaproteobacteria; order Burkholderiales; family Burkholderiaceae_C; genus Rubrivivax; species Rubrivivax defluviihabitans. The sequence goes on along the minus strand of JADJMW010000021.1, from coordinate 32,195 downwards.
TCAGGCCTGCCGCCATTCGCGAGGGACGAGTTCGACGCCTTCCTCGAATGCGGCATCCTGGCGCACGGATGCCTGAGGCTGCGCTGCGGGGACAGCGGCCACGACATGCTGCTGGCCTTCAGCGGCAAGCGGCGCAGGTTTAGCCCCCCATGTGGTGCGCGGCGCATGCCCCAGACCGCCGTCCGCCTGGTGGACCACGTCAGCCCGCATGTGCCGCTTCGGCAATGGGTGCTGTCGGTGCCGATCCCGCTGCGCGCGCTGCTGGCCGCGCAGCCCGCGCTGGTCACGCCGGTGCTAGAGATGGTGCAGCAAGTTCTCGGGCGCCACCTGCTGGAGGGCGTTGGTCTGACCAGGGCCACGGCGGCGCTGGAGCGGGGGTACGTGAAGGGGCAGTCAGCGGGCGCCGACAGCGCACGGACTGCCGTGAGCCGCTCGCGCAAGCCTCGGATGCCGGTTTGCCCCCGCTCCGCACAAGCCGCCGAGATGAGTCCCCGCATTGAGTTTCATCAACTCCGGCGGTGCCGGGAAGTGGTATCTCAATGCGTGGCCAGGGGCTGTTTAAGTGTCTGTACGGATCCGGAGTGTGGGCAGTTCCATGGCCCGGGCGGGTGACTCTGGGAGTGTGGTCATGGGCGTGTCTGATGACGTTGAAGCCGAGGCGCCTGCGCAAGTGCTGGCGCTGATCCTGTCGGCCGATGGTTCGGTGAGCGAGCGGGCGCTGGGCTTGCTCGACGAGCTCGGTGCATTCGATCTGCTGGGCGTGAGCCGCAAGAGGTTCATCGAACTGGCTCGCGATTGCAGTTGCAGGATCGACCCTGGCCTGTGCGAACGTTCGTGGCTGTCCGACGAAGACATCGGGTGGATCGAAGCCCTGCTCGATGCCGTACGCCAGCCGGACGATCGCATCCTGGTCTGCCGCCTGGCTGCCGCGGCGATGGAGGACGACGGGCTGGTGACGCATGGCGCGCGCCTGGTGTTGGACCATGCCCTGGCGCACTGGCGGATCGATGCGGGGACTCTGCCGCCGGCGAGCCGGAAGGCTCGCGCCGGCTGATCCGTGGTGGGCCAGGAGCGCAATTCAGTCCCTGGGTTTCGGCTTGTTTCATCAGAGAGGTGACCATGTTTCCCGGTGACGCTGACGTCGAACGTGCCGTGGCCGAACTCGGCCTCGCCCTGCCCGAGCGGTTGAAGCCGCTGGCGCGGATTGCATACGACTACCGTTGGTCCTGGTCGGCTGATGGCGCGGCGGTCTTCCGCGCGATCGACCCGGATTGCTGGGAACGCACGCACGCCAACCCGCGACGGCTGCTCACCGAGACCGGTCGCCAGCAGCTCGAGCACGCTGACCGGGACGCCCCGTTGGTGGCCCGCATCGAACGTCTGGCGAGCGAGCTGCGCGACGATCGCCAGCGGCCCTGGCGCGCGGGGGCGATCAGCCCGCAGCATCCGGTGGCCTTCTGCTGCGCCGAGTTCGGTGTGCATGGCTCCTTGCCCATCTACTCCGGCGGGCTGGGCATCCTGGCCGGCGACATCCTGAAGGAGGCCTCCGACCTGGCGCTGCCGATGGTCGGCGTCGGCCTGATGTACCGCACGGGCTACTTCCACCAGCGCATAGACGTCACCGGCTTCCAGCACGAGTACTGGCTCGACGCCGATCCGGAGCGGCTGCCCTGCGTCAGGGTCACCGGTGCCGATGGACAGCCGTTGACGGTGACGGTGCCGATCGATGCCGAGGATGTCGTCGCGCAAGTCTGGCGGGTCGATGTCGGGCGAGTGCCTCTGTATCTGCTCGACACCGACCGGCCAGAGAACAGCCCCCTCGGCCGCTGGGTGACTTCGCGCCTGTACGAGAGCAACCGCGCGATCCGGCTGGCGCAATACGCCGTGCTCGGCGTGGGCGGCGTGCGCGCCCTGCGCGTGATGGGCATCCAGCCCGGCGTGGTCCACCTCAATGAAGGCCACCCCGCGCTGGGCGTCTTCGAGCTGCTCGCGCAGGCCCGGGCCGGGCAGCCGGTCGGCGATGACGACGCGGCCTGGCGACGCGTGCGCGAACAGGTCGTGGTCACCACCCATACGCCGGTTGCAGCGGGCAACGAAACCTATTCCCGCGACGAGTTGCTGGCGATGCTGGGCCGCATCGCCGACCTGGCGGGCGATCGCGAACGCTTCCTGTCCATGGGCCGCATCGACCCGGCCGACCGCGACCAACCCTCGGGCCTGACGGCGCTGGCACTGCGCGCCAGCCGCCACGCCAACGGGGTCAGTCAGCGCCACGGCCAGGTGGCTCGCGGCATGTGGCAGCCTCTGTTTCCTGGGCGCGCGGTGGAAGGTGTGCCGATCGACCATGTCACCAACGGCGTTCATGTGCCGACCTGGCTGCAGGGGCCGATGCGCGAACTGCTCGACCGCCACCTGGGGCCAGGCTGGCTGGCGCGCGCCGACCGGGCCGAAACCTGGGCCCCGGTCAACGACATTCCTGGCGCCGAGATCTGGGCCGCGCGCTGCGCTGCGCGCCGGCATCTCGTCGGGATGATCACCCGCCGCGCGATGGGTGACCGGCTGCGCCGCGGCGAGCCGCTCGACTACGCGTCGGCTGCCGGCGACGGCTTCGACAACGGGCGGCTGACGATCGGCTTCGCGCGTCGGCTGGCAACCTACAAGCGGCTGCACCTGGTGGCGCTGGCGCCCGAGCGCGCGGTCGCGCTCGTCGGCGGCGAACGCCCGGTGCAGTTCGTCTTTGCCGGCAAGGCCCACCCCGCCGACCACGAGGCGAAGGAAGTGGTGCGCCGGCTGTTCGCGCTCAAGGCCGCCCCCGGCGTCTCGGGGCGCACCGCGTTCCTGGAGGACTACGACATCGCGCTCGCAGGCCAGTTGGTGGCGGGTTGCGACCTGTGGGTCAACCTGCCGCGACCGCCGCTCGAGGCCAGCGGCACCAGCGGGATGAAATCGGTGCTCGGCGGCGGCCTTCAGCTGTCGGTGCTGGACGGCTGGTGGGCGGAAGCCTACGACGGCAGCAACGGCTGGGCGATCGACGGCCGCGTGGATGCCGACCACCAAGCGCAGGACCTGCGCGACGCCAACACGCTGTTCGAACTGCTCGAGCGGCAGGTGGTACCGATGTTTCACGAGCGCGATGCCGCCGGCATCCCACAACGCTGGGTCGCGATGATCCGCCGCAGCCTCGTGACCAACGGACCGCGCTTCTCGGCCACGCGAATGCTGTGCGAGTATGCCGACCGGATCTACTGCAACGGTTGACGAGCGCCGAGCGGATGCAAAAAGCCGCGGCGGCGCGAAGCTGAAAGCCAACGTGGCCGCCCCGAGCGGCTGGTGATCGACAAGATCCTCACACATCCGGGAGTCGCAGCCATGACGGTACGGCCGAACGAGGAAGTGCGGCAAGTGAACAGACAGGCCGACCCGCTGAGTGCCGGCGCCAGGGACATCCGGCGCGCGGCGCAGATTCTGGCCAGCCGGGTTCCCGGGCGCCTGGCCCCGCTGGCCGAAGTGGCCTACAACTTCAGCTGGACGTGGCGGCCGGATGGGGAGCCGGTCTTCCGGAGCATCGATGCCTATCGTTGGCGCCTGTGCCGGCAGAATCCGGTGCGCCTGCTGCAGGAAGCGCCGGAGGAGTCGCTGGAACGTGCGGCGATGACGCCGTCGCTGGTCGCGCGCGCCGAGGCGCTTCGCGACGCGATGGAGGCCGACAAGGGGAGGCCTCTGCGCGAAGCCGGCGACGCGACGGCCGAGCACCCGGTGGCCTTCTTCTGCGCCGAGTTCGGCCTGCATCGCTCGCTGCCAGTCTATTCGGGCGGGCTGGGTGTGCTGGCCGGCGACATCCTGAAGGAGGCGTCCGATCGGGCTTTGCCGCTGATGGGCATCGGGCTGATGTACCGGCAGGGCTACTTCCACCAGCGGGTCGACGCCGGCGGTTGGCAACATGAGTATTGGTACGGCACCGATCCCGAACGTCGCGCCTGTGCGCGCATCACCGGTGGGGATGGGCTGCCGCTGGTGCTCAAGGTGCCCGTGTGGGAAGAGGAGTTGGCCGCGCATGTCTGGCGCGTGGATGTCGGCAAGACACCGCTCTTCCTGCTCGACACCGACCTGCCGGAGAACACGCCGAAGCAGCGTTTCATCACGGCCCGTCTCTACGAGGGCAACCGGCAGATCCGGCTGGCGCAGTACGCGCTGCTGGGCGTCGGCGGCGTGAAGCTGCTCGAGGCGCTGGGCATCGAGCCGGGCATCATCCACATGAACGAAGGTCACCCGGCCGCCGCGACGCTGGAACTGGTCGGACGGGAGGTGGCGCGGGGCATCCCCTTCAAGGAAGCCTGCGATCGGGTGAGCCGACGCGTCGTCTTCACGACCCACACGCCGGTGCCGGCGGGAAACGAGACCTACACGCGCGAGGAGGTCGAACAGGTCATGCCGCATCTGAACGCGCAGTTCGGCATGAATGTCGAAAGCGTTCTGGGGCTCGGCCGCTACGAGCCGGGCAACCCGCACGAACCGTTCGGGATGACGGCGCTGGCCATCCGCATGAGCCGGTCCACCAACGGCGTCAGCCGCATTCACGGCGAGGTTTCGCGGCGCCTGTGGCATTCGCTGTTTCCCGGCCGCAGCCTCGAACAGGTGCCCATCCGGCATGTCACGAACGGCGTGCATATGTCGTCGTGGATCGGACCTGCCATGCGCCGGCTGCTGGACCAGTATCTGCCGCGCGGCTGGCATGCAGCGGAGCAGATCACCGATCCCGACACCTGGAAAGCGGTGGACGACATTCCCGACGAGGACATCTGGGCGGTGCGCCGCGCGGCAAGCAAGCGGCTCGTGGGCTGGGTCAGGTCGAAGACCGTCACCGACCGGCTGACCCGGGGCGACACGATGGAATACGTGATGAAGGCGGCCAACGCCTTCGATCCGGACGTGCTGACCCTGGGCTTTGCGCGTCGTGTGGCGACGTACAAGCGGCTGCATCTGCTGATACAGGACCGCGAGAGGTTCCTGCGCCTGCTCGAAGGCCCGCGCCCGATGCAACTGCTGTACGCGGGCAAGGCACACCCGAACGACGACGAAGCCAAGCGGTTGATCGTGCAGTTCTTCGGTCTGAAATCCGATCCGCGGACCGGCGGGCGGGTGGCTTTCATGGAGGACTACGACATGGGGCTCGCGGGCATCCTCACCGCCGGCTGCGACGTCTGGGTCAACTTGCCGCGGCCCCCGCTGGAAGCGAGCGGCACCAGCGGCATGAAGGCGGCATTCAGCGGCACCTTGAACCTGAGCGTTCTGGATGGCTGGTGGGCCGAGGCCTACGACGGCAGCAACGGCTGGGCGATCGACGGCACCGAGGACCCGAACGCCGAGGCCAAGGACGCTCGTGACGCCGCTGCGCTTTTCGATCTGCTGGAGCGGGAGGTGATTCCGCTCTACTACGACCGCGACCTGCAGGGCATTCCGCGCGGCTGGGTGGCGCGCATCAAGGCCTCGCTGCGCACGATCGGACCGCGCTTTTGCGCCACGCGCATGCTGGACGAGTACGTGCGCGACATCTACACGACGAACTGACCGCGGCAGCCTGCTTCGCGCACGCGGCGGCGCGGGCGTATGCGGCGGCGGCATACGGGCCTGCATGCAGTCCGGCCGTGTGGCCGCGCGTATGGCCGGGCATGCAATCGACGGCGACCGGGCGCGGCAAGACTGACGAGCGTTCCCGAAGTCGTCGCCTCGCCGTCGCGTGCGCGAAGCAGGCTGCGCTCGCGCCGGCGAAGCGCTCGAACGTCAGATCTTGCGGCGCAACTCGCGGCGAAGGATCTTGCCGATATTGGTCTTCGGCAGCGGGTCGCTGCGGAATTCAACGATCTTGGGCACCTTGTAGGCCGTCAGGTGCTTGCGGCAGTGGTCGATCAAGTCGGTTTCGGCCAGCGCCGGATCCTTGGGCACCACGACGATCTTCACCAGCTCGCCCGACATCTCGTCGGGCTCGCCGACGGCGGCAACTTCGAGCACGCCGGGGTGCATCGCGACAACGTCCTCGACCTCGTTCGGGAATACCTTGAAGCCCGAGACGTTGATCATGTCTTTCTTGCGGTCGGTGATCTTGACGAAGCCACGTTCGTCCATGGATCCGACGTCGCCGGTGCGCAGCCAGCCGTCGGCCGTGAACACCTTGGCCGTCTCGTCGGGGCGATTCCAGTAGGCCTTCATCACCTGCGGGCCGCGCACGCAGATCTCACCGATCTCCCCGAGCGGCACGACGCGGCCCTGGTCATCCATTGCGGCCACCTCGGTCGACGGGAGCGGAAGGCCGACCGTGCCTGTCCAGTCGATGATGTCGAGCGCGTTCGAGGTCACCACCGGTGCGGTCTCCGTCAGCCCGTAGCCCTCGACCAGGGGCACCCCCGTGCGCTCCTTCCAGCGCTGGGCCACGACGCGTTGCACCGCCATGCCGCCCGCGGCCGCCACCTTGACGTGGCCGGTGTCGACCTGCTCGAAGTCGGGGTGATTGAGCAGCGCCGCGTAGAGCGTATTGACGCCGATCATCATCGTGAACGGCGTGCGCCTTAGCGTGTCGATGAAGTCGGCGAGCTCGCGCGGGTTGGTGATCAGCACGACTTGCGCACCGATCTTCATGTTCACCAGCGTCATGGTCAGCGCGTAGACGTGGTACAGCGGCAGCGGGATCACCGCCACCTCCTCGCCGTCGACGAGGTCGCGCGCGATCCACGCCCCGAGCTGCTGCACGTTGGCGACCAGGTTCGCGTGCGTCAGCATCACGCCCTTGGCCACGCCGGTCGTGCCGCCGGTGTACTGAAGGAACGCGATGTCGTCGGGTGCGAGCGCCACGTTGTCCAGGGTCAGGTGGTTGCCCTCGCGCAGTGCGGCGTTGAACTCGACCGTGTCGGGAATGTGCCACTGCGGCACCATGTGCTTGACATACCTGACGACGGCATTGACCAGCAACTCCTTGACGATCGGGAACATGTCGCCGACCTCGGTCGTGATGACGCGCAGCCTGAGTTCCGGGTTCTTGCGCAGCACTTCCTCGAGCGTGTGAGCGAAGTTCTCCAGCACGACGATGGCTGTCGCTCCCGAGTCCTTCAGCTGGTGCTCGAGCTCGCGCGCGGTGTACTGCGGGTTCGTGTTGACGACGGTGAATCCGGCACGAAGGGCGCCGAACAGTGCGACCGGGTATTGCAGCAGGTTGGGCAGCATGATCGCGAGGCGTTCGCCCTTCTTCATGCCCAGCTTGTGCTGCAGGAAGGCGCCGAATGCGCGGCTCGCGTGCTCGAGCTCTTGGTAGGTCATCGACACGCCCATATTGGCGTACGCGGGTCGGCCGGCGAAACGCTCGCAACTGCGCTCGAAAACCTCCTGCAGTGACGCGTAGGCGTGCACATCGATCTCGGGCGCGATGCCCTCGGGATACTGGTTCAGCCACACCTTCTCGATGTTGCCCATCGTTGTGCTCCTCGCGCACTGGGCGGGTTGCTGTCCACTCCACAGCGGGCATGGCTACCGCCAATGAACGCTTTGTCATTCTGCGACGCACCGGGCTGCCCGGACATGAGCAAAGTCAACCCTCGACGCGCGCCGTCACCCCAGCGGGATTGTTCGGACTGGTGCTGCCCCGTGACGCCAAAGCTGGCCTCAGCCCCACCTCCAGCACCGGGACTTGGGCGATGCCGGCCGTCTCTTGCATCTCTTTGTCCAGCGCCAGCCTGGGCAGTGGCCTGACGCCGGGCAGCGTCGAGGCGCTGGAGCGCAACCGCTGGACCGTCGTCGGCCGCCGGGCGCTGCACTCCTTCATCGCCGAGCGACCTGGCCACGCCTTGGAATTGCTGGCCAAGGTCATCGCACCCGCGCGCGTAGCCCGACGGTCAGCGACCGAATTACCCGGATCATTGGCCCGTCCAGGACGGCCACAGGGCTGCCCGCGGTGGGGCAACTGGCGGATTCTTGGATTGATGATCCAGTTCTCTTGACCTCCGGGAGGGTGCCAGACCTCGAAGAAGAAGATCCCCAGGGCTATCGCCTGAGTCAGCATTGCCGCCAGCATTTCGACGGCTCCACGGTCAGCTGAGGGGCGTTGGCCACCCGCGATCAGTCGCCGCTGAAGGTCAGCTGACCATCCTATCGGCGACATGCCGGCCTCAGGCACAGGACCGTCGTCCCTATTGACCAGATCTGGTTGTGCCCCGCTCGATGGCGCGTTCGACCAGCATGTCCGCATACTTCGGGCAGTCGAAACCACCGATCCACCTGGCACAAGCGCGCTCCGAATCCCTACCTGCCCAGGCGCCGCATCCGGCTGGCGACGTAGAGGCCAGTGGCCACCGTGTCAATTTGCTGGAAAGATGCGATGACTCCGCGGGGCGGTGGGCGAGGCGGTCTTCGGTGCCATCGTCGGCGGTCGAGGCGCGCGCCGCGGGTTCATTGCAGGCGGTGCGCAGGGCGCGATCGCCTCGGGGGCCTGCAACCCGGCCGACCGGGACCACGCCTGCCGCCGCGCCTTCGACGACTGCATGCACGGCCACCGCCGCTGATCTAGATCCACAGGACCCCATGAACATGGACCCGCAACGCCGACTTGCTCCGACCCGCCCGCTGGCCGCCGCTTCGCGGTACCTGCCGATGGCACTGGGCGAAGTGAGCGCATGACGGGGTCGAGGCCACCGCGCACACCGTGCGATGGTCTCCGAAGGGCATGAAGATCGAAGCGCTGTTTGCAGCCGTTGCCTGAGACGTTGCCAGCGCAAGCCGGCATTCCGGGCATCCCCGGTGCCCGTCACTGGGGCGACATGCACCCCTCCGGCTTCGACACCTGGCTGAAGCTGACCGACGCCGAACTGGCCGCCGACTTCAGCGGCATCATGAATCGCCCGCACCACTACCTGTCGCTGTCCGGCGGCGGTGCCGACGGCGCCTACGGTGCGGGCATCCTGGCCGACTGGACGGCGTCGTCACGTCGCAGGTCTTCGTCTATCCGACCGGGCTCGACTGGCGTCGGGTCAAGCAGCGGCTGGCGGTGGAGGGGCCGCCATCGCTGTACGTCATCAACAACAACCGCGGCCTCCTGGCCTGGGAGACCGCGCCGCGCCGGGTGCTGCCGATCTTGCTGCGTTCGGTGGACTCGCTCATCCGCACCCAGGGCATCGGCGACCTGGCCCAGATCTACCTGCTGGCGCAGCGCGACGGCCTGCGCTTCAACCTGGCCTACATCCCGGCCAGCTTCAAGGAGCAGCCGCAGGAGAAGTTCGACCCCGTGTACATGCGCAAGCTGTTCGAGTTGGGATTCGAACGAGCGAGCGCGGGTTACCCGTGGACCACAGGGCCGCGCCGTTGACCCTGGACGGACCTGCGATGCAGCCTCTGCGGGCCAACGCGGACCCGCCGGCAGACTCGACCACCCCCAGCCCCGAGGCGCGTTCCTGGCAGTCGCAGTCGTCCGCTCGACACCTGCGGTCTTGCTTGCAGCAACGACCTGCGTGCCGGCGCCCGGCCCTCGCGTTGCCCGCCCGGCGCCAACGACCCGCCTGTTCGCGTCGGGCTCGAGTACCGTGTCGGCAAAGGGCCTGCGCTGGCCGCGGCGAAAAGTCGCGACGTCAGCGCCCAGGCGCCGATGCCGTCCCGGCAACGGGCACCGCGGATGACGCGAGATCCTGCGCCACGAGTTGCACGATCTGCTGCTCGATCAGCGGCCAGAACGGATTGCTGCGCAACCGGGTGAACGCCCCGAGCGGAAACACGAGCGCACCATTCTCGCCGCGCAGCGTCAGCGATCCAAACGACGGCAGACCGTTTGCGCCGCTGCCGGGCAGGTGGCCGTAGACCGGATCGTCCGGCCGGAACGGCAGCGCGACGTGGCCGAGCGACACCACATCGCTCGGCCAACGCAGCGCCGGTGCGGCAGGCACCGGTGTCTCGCCCGCCTTCGGCGCCGACACCGCGTCGGTCGGCAGCAAGGTTGTCACCCGCACCTCGAGCGTGCTCGCATCCAGGTTTCGCACCAGCGTCAGTCGGTAGCGGCGCGGTGCTGCGATCACCTGCGCAAGCTGCGCGCGCAGCGCGTCGTTGGCCACCGCCTCCAACCCGCTGACGCGGTTGACGTCGAACAGCACCAGCTCATGCACTGGGCGGTCGAGCCGGGCAAACACGCGCTCGATCAGTGCACGGCTGCCGAGCGTGGAGTCGACCAGCGACTGCCAGGCGATGATCGGCGGCAGTTCGCCGAGCCGGCCGCGCTGCGCGGCGCGCTCGAACAGCGCCTGCAACTCGAGCGTGGCGCGGCGCACCTGGCGCGTGGCGTTGACCGGAAACGAGTTGAACTTGTACGGGTCGTACTCGGGCGCCAGCTCTTGCCACTTGACCTTCTGCAGCGCCGTCACCGGCAGCACGGCGCCGAGATCCAGCAGGTTCACCAGCCCTGCGACCGGCGCGACCTCGATCGCCGGCGCGATGAGCAACAGGCGGTCGGGCCGGCGCAGCGTGGCGTCGTCGAGCGCCTCGAGCGCGTGGATGAACGCGAGCGTGCCGCCGGTGGAGTAGCCGCCCAGGTAGAAAGCCGCGCCGGGTGGCGTGCGCGCGGCCACGTCGCGCACCGCCATGCGTACCGCGGCGTGCCAGTCGGCGAAACGCATGCGGGTCAGCATCGACGGCAGCGTGCCGTGGCCGGGCAGGCGCAGCGCCGTGACCTCGAAGCCCTGCGCCTGCAGCGTTTCCGCGAGCGCGCGCACCGAGTAGGGCGAGTCCGTCAACCCGTGCAGCAGCAATGCGGACCCGCGCAACGGCCGAGCGGTCGGGGGCAGGCGATAGGACCGATTGAATGGCGCACCACCCGAAAGCCGTTGCCCGGCGCCGGACGGATCGAAGCGGCTGGCCGCGTAGCGCGGCTCGTTGGCAAAGGCCGCGGCGGCCTGCGCCGTGCGGCTGAACAGCGCAGCCTCCAGCGCCTGGTAGCCCGCGAAATCCAGATCGGCGTGCACGGTGGCCCGGTACTCGCCGTCGAGAATCTCGGTGTGCCATGCGTCCAGCGGTGGCAGCAACAGCAGCGCGTACAGCCCGAAGCCGGTGGCCACGGCCAGGGCCGCTGCGGCGAGAACCAGTGCCAGGCGCCGGGTCCAGCGCAGCGCGAAGCGCGAGGGGGTCAGAAGTCGAGGTCGCATGCACGGCACCGATTCGTGCATCGATCACCGCTGGCGTCGAGGGCGGCCTGGTGCCCAGTGTGCCGCATGGGCGACGTGTCCGACGCGGCGCCGCGGCGGGGTCGGGTTCGCCCGGGGCTACTGGCGCACCGCACGCACCTGTTCGAGCACGCCCAGCGCCTTGTCGGCGGGCTTGTCGATGCAGCGGTCGATCAGGCGGTCCGTGGCCTCGGCCAGATCCTTCACCGGCAGAAGCTGCTGGTTGGTGCGACCGCTGACGAAGCCGTGCAGATAGAGGATCGTGAAGTCGCGCTCCTCGCCACCCAGGCGCAATAGCGTGCGGCAATCGAGCTCGCCGATTGCCGCCTGGCGCGGTGCGTCCGGCGTGGGCGTGCCTTGGGCTTGGGCGGCGGAGATCGGGAGGGAGAAGACGAGCACAGCCGCGAGGGCGACGAGGGGTCTATGAGTCATCGGGGTTCCTGTGATGCGTTGACGGGTGGGAAGACCGGCCGGACACCGCGCTTCAGCGGCGAAATCCCAGCATGCAGTCGTCGTAGGCGAGTTGATACGCGATCTCGCGCTGCTGGCGCGCACGCGCGCCGGAGGCCACGGCGCCCAGTCCGCCACCGGCCAGGGCGCCGCGACGCGCGCCCTTGCCGCCGCCGACGATCGCGCCGAAGACGGCACCGCCGACAGCGCCGCGGACGGCGCCGCCGGCGACACCGGCGCCTTGCGGCACATACCACTCGGCCTGATCGCGGGCGTACAAGTCGCACTCGTACGGCCGTCCGCCACGAAAGCCGCGCGGCGGCTCAGGATAGCCGTGCGGCGCTGGCCGGTAGGCCGGGGGGCCGGGGCGGTAGCCCGACTGTGCCGCCACGGGATGGCTGGCAAGCAGGCACAGCGCGGCAAACAATGCTGCGCCGCTCGTGAGGCCCGCTCGGTGCGGGCTCGGTCGATGGGTCATCGGTACTCCGTCGGACGCCCTGCGGATGGCTGCGCGCGTGAGCTGGCGCAGCGGTGCCCACACGGCCAAAAAGTGAACGAAGCTTAGAGCCCGGGCGCAGGGCCCTGCAATGGCGATCGGCCCATTTTGGGCCGCGCTGGGGCGGCCCCAGCCCGACTGGTGTCGACGGCCTTTCCGACCGGAAACCCTCGCCGTTGCCACTTCGCCCCTCGGGATCCCTGTGCCACCGACGCGTCGACGTGCGCTACGGTGGCGTTGCACGGATCGCGACGTTCGAGGTCGCCAGCGTGACGACCAAAATGCCGGCCACGCTCCAGCCGCAGCCTGGCAAGCGGGCCCGGCTCGACATCCCTCTTGGCCTGTCACAACGACGACAGTTGGCGCCAGCTGACGCGCCCAATTTGGGATTGGGGCACGGTGAGCGGCAAGCTTGCGTTGATGCTATTTTGCCGTGCACCACGCACGTGCGGGGTGTCCTGTGCCCACCGCTATGCGCGCCGACGCCGAGAGCCGACGATGAGAAAAACCGCCTCCCCTGCCGCCAAGGTACCGCAGCTGCCTGGCCTGGCGCCGCGCATCGTGGCTGGCCGCGTGCAGGCGGCGCAGGTGACGCAGCAACGGCGCGCGATGCTCGACGAACTGCGCCGCCGCACGCAGAGCGTGGTCGTCGGTTGAACGGTGGACAGTCCCATGGCTGCATCACACACCAGACCTCGCCACGTCCTATGCGTGCCGCCTCACGGGCGGCACGATCTGCGTCGACGGCGGCGCGCACATCGTAGACTGAGCGCCATCACACCAGCATCGCTCGATCGACCAACCCACGGGGTATCACCTCATGTCCGAAGCCACTCATGCGCAGTTCTGGAACGACCAGTTCGAAACCCTGATCACCGAGATCGCACGTCAGGCCACGGTGGCCCAAGTGCCACTGGCCAACCCCGGCATCGTCGAGGCGGTGCTGCGCAACGACGAAGCCACTTGCGGCAGCAGCAACCCGGTGGCTTTCCGCAAGCTGCGTGAGGCCTTGATGATGGTGTTCGTCGTGCAGAAGAAGGCCTATGACCAGCTGGGCCCGCTGGAAACCGAGGCGATGATCGCCGAGATCCGCGCGGCGCTCGTACCGCGCTTCACCGGCAAGCTGGGTGGTCCGGCGGCTGGCTGAGTCACCGTCGTTCGAATCAAGTGCCGCGCCGGGAACCCTGAAGCGGCCATTCCGACCTTGATCTGGCTCAAACCTAGCCAGAAGAGCGGGCGACCTAGTTCTTTCGAACGATGGCGCCGCCCTCCGCCATCGTTCCTTTGCCACTCTCGCGCCTGCCCGGCAGGCGGATAGGCGCCGCGGCGGCGGCAGGCCACAGTCATGCCCATCCCACAAGGAGCGATCGGCATGTCCCCGCAGAGCCTCAAGAACCCCCGCCAAGCCTGGTCGGTGCTGATCGTCAGCACGCTGGCCTTCACGGTGTGCTTCATGGTCTGGATGATGTTCGGCGTGATCGGCATCCCGATCAAGAAGACGCTGGGCCTGAACGCCACCGAGTTCGGCCTGCTGACCGCGATGCCGGTGCTCTCGGGCTCGCTGATCCGCGTGCCGCTGGGCATCTGGACCGACAAGTACGGCGGCCGCATCGTGCTGGCCGTGCTGATGGCCATCACCGTGCCGGCCATCTTCCTGATGTCCTACGCCACCGCCTACTGGCACTTCCTGTGCATCGGCCTCGTGCTGGGGCTGGCCGGCGGCTCGTTCTCGGTCGGCACGCCCTACGTGGCGCGCTGGTTCCCGCGCCATCGCCAGGGCATGGCGATGGGCGTCTTCGGCGCCGGCAATTCGGGCGCGGCGGTGAACAAGTTCCTGGCGCCGGCGCTGCTGGTGGCCTTCGGCTGGACCATGGTGCCGCAGGTCTACGCCGCCGTGATGCTGGGCACGCTGATCCTGTTCTGGCTGTTCAGCCACAGCGACCCCGCGCACCTGGTGCCGTCCAACGTGCGCTTCGTCGACCAGCTCAAGGCGCTGAAGGACCCCAAGGTGCTGAAGTACTGCCAGTACTACAGCATCGTCTTCGGCGGCTACGTCGCGCTGAGCCTGTGGATGGTGCAGTACTACGTGGGCGAATTCGGCCTCGACATCCGCGTCGCGGCGCTGCTGGCCGCCGCCTTCTCGCTGCCCGGCGGCGTGCTGCGCGCCATCGGCGGCATGCTGTCCGACAAGTTCGGCGCCCACCAGGTGACGTGGTGGGTGATGTGGGTGAGCTGGATCTGCCTGTTCCTGCTGAGCTACCCGCAGACCGAGATGACGATCCTCACCGTCGACGGCCCGCGCACCTTCCACATCGGCCTCAACGTCTACACCTTCACTGCGCTGATGTTCATCCTGGGCATCGCGTGGGCCTTCGGCAAGGCCAGCACCTTCAAGTACATCAGCGACGAATACCCGCACAACATCGGCGCCATCAGCGGCATCGTCGGCCTGGCCGGCGGGCTGGGCGGCTTCGTGCTGCCGATCATGTTCGGCGCGCTGATGGACCTCACCGGCATCCGCTCCAGTGCCTTCATGCTGATGTACGGCGTGGTCTGGGTGTCGCTGATCTGGATGTACTGGACCGAAGTGCGCCGCACCGAACTGATGGGTGCGAAAGCCAAGGAATTCAGCCTGCAGGGCTGACAACACACCCCTTCACCAGGGAAAAACCATGAACACCACCGTCAAGACCGGCGCCATGGCCGCCACCGGCGCCAGCGGGCCCGACATCACCGACTGGCGTCCGGAGGACGAAGCCTTCTGGGAAAGCACCGGCAAGAAGGTCGCCTACCGCAACCTGTGGATCTCCATTCCCGCGCTGTTGTGCGGCTTCGCGGTCTGGGGCATGTGGGGCATCATCACCGTGCAGATGCTCAACCTGGGCTTCCCGTTCACCCAGGCCGAGCTCTTCACGCTGACGGCCATCGCCGGCATCGCCGGCGCCACCATGCGCATCCCGGCCTCGTTTTTCATCCGCCTGGCCGGTGGCCGCAACACCATCTTCCTGACCACCGCGATGCTGCTGGCGCCGGCCATCGGCACCGGCATCGCGCTGCAGCACCCCGACTGGCCGCTGTGGGTGTTCCAGCTGATGGCGCTTTGGTCGGGCGTGGGCGGCGGCAACTTCGCCAGTTCCATGTCCAACATCAACACGTTCTTCCCGAAGCGGCTGCAGGGCACGGCGTTGGGGCTGAATGCCGGCCTGGGCAATTTCGGCGTCACGACGATGCAGATCGTGATCCCGCTGGTCATGACCGTCGGCATCTTCGGCGCCTTCGGCGGCGAGCCGATGACGCTGGTCAAGGACAGCGGCTGGATCGGCGGCAAGATCCTGGCCGGCACGCCGACCTGGATCCAGAACGCCGGCTTCGCCTGGGTGCTGTCGCTGGTGCCGCTGTCGGTGCTGTGCTGGTGGGGCATGAACAACCTGAAGACGGTGTCGCCCCACACCGGCTCGCCCATCGTCGCCTTCGCCAAGATCACCTACCTGTACACGCTGGCCTTCGTGCCCGCGATCTTCATGCTCTACCTGTATCTGCCCAAGCCCACCGGCCTGGGCGTGCTGAGCATGTGGGTGGCCATTCCGCTGGACATCATCCTGGCGCTGATGGTCATGAAGCTGGCCGCCTTCGGCGAGATGAAGGAAGGCGTGAAGAAGCAGTTCGCGATCTTCAAGGACAAGCACACCTGGAGCCTGACGGCGCTGTACATCGTCACCTTCGGCTCGTTCATCGGCTTCTCGATGGCGCTGCCGCTGGCCATCACCGTGATCTTCGGCTTCCAGCACGTGCCGGATGCGAACGGCGTGATGACGCACACGCTGAAGAATCCGAACGCACCGTCGGCGCTGACCTACGCCTGGATCGGGCCCTTCGTCGGCGCCGCCGTGCGCCCGATCGGCGGCTGGATCTCCGACAAGCTGGGCGGCTCGATCGTCACCCAGGTCATCACGGTGGTGATGGCGGCAGCCTCGGTGGCGGTGGGCTACGTGATGATGCAGGCCTACGGCTCGGCCACGCCGGAGCAGTACTTCCCCATGTTCCTGGGCCTGTTCATGGTGCTGTTCTTCGCCAGCGGCATCGGCAACGGTTCCACCTTCCGCACCATCGGCGTCATCTTCGACCGCACCCAGGCCGGCCCGGTGCTGGGCTGGACCTCGGCGGTGGCCGCCTACGGCGCCTTCATCGCGCCGGTGCTGATCGGCGAGCAGATCAAGGCCGGCACGCCGCAGGCCGCGTTCTACGGCTTTGCCGTCTTCTACGCGCTGTGCCTGGTGCTGAACTGGTGGTTCTACCTGCGCGGCAATGCGTACGTGAAGAACCCTTGAGCCGGGCCTGAGCAGACTCCCTGCGCCACGACGCCGCCGTTGCCCACCCCATGGCCGCCATGCACGTCATCGACCACTGGAATCCCGAGGACAAGGGGTTCTGGGAGCGCAGCGGCCGCGGCGTGGCGACGCGCAACCTGTGGCTGTCCATTCCGGCCCTGACGCTGGCCTTCGCGGTGTGGATGCTGTGGTCGGTGGTGGTGGTGCACCTGCCGGCGGCGGGCTTCCGCTTCTCGACCAACCAGCTGTTCTGGCTGGCGGCGCTGCCCGCGCTGTGCGGCGCCACGCTGCGCATCTTCTATGCCTTCGCCGTGCCGGTGGTCGGCGGCCGGCGCTTCACCGCACTGGCCACGGCCAGTCTGCTGCTGCCCGCGCTGGGCATCGGCTTCGCGGTGCAGGACCCCGGCACGCCCTACGAGCTGATGATCGCCCTGGCCCTGCTGTGCGGCCTGGGCGGCGGCAATTTCGCCAGCTCCATGGCGCACATCAGCTTCTTCTACCCGAAGTCGAAGCTGGGTTATGCGCTGGGCATGAATGCCGGCCTCGGCCACCTGGGCGTGAGCCTGGTGCAATTCGTGGTGCCGCTGGTCATCACCGCCGGGATCTTCGGCGCGCTGGGGGGTGCACCGGCCAACGTCGCGCAGGGCGAGCACAGCGCCCCAGATGTGGCTGCAGAACGCCGGTTTCGTGTGGGTGCCGTTCATCGTCGCCAGCGCGCTGGCGGCCTGGTTCGGCATGAACGACCTCGCCGACGCCAGGGCGGGCTTCGCCGAACAGGCCGTGATCTTCAAGCGCAAGCACAATTGGTTGATGTGCTGGCTGTACCTGGGCACCTTCGGCAGCTTCATCGGCTTCTCGGCCGGCTTTCCGCTGCTGGTGCAGAGCCAGTTTCCCGGCACCGACGCGCTGCAGTTCGCCTGGCTGGGCCCGCTCGTGGGCGCGCTGATGCGGCCGCTGGGCGGCTGGCTCAGCGACAAGCTGGGCGGCGCGCGCGTCACCTTCTGGAATTTCCTCGCCATGGGCCTGGGCGTGCTGGCGGTGCTGCAGTGCCTGCCTCATGCCGGTCATCCGGGCCACTTTCCTGGCTTCGTGGCCAGCTTCATGGCCTTGTTCGCCTTTGCCGGCATCGGCAACGGCAGCACCTTCTGCATGATCCCGGTGATCTTCCAGACCGAGCGGCAGCGCGCGGCGCAGGGCCGCGGCCCGGCCGCGGAAGAGCAGGCCGTGAAGGACGCCAACATGGAAGCCGCGGCCGTGCTGGGCTTCAGCTCGGCCATCGGCGCCTACGGCGGATTCTTCATCCCCAAGAGCTACGGCACCGCGATCGCGCTGACCGGCAGCCCCGACGCCGCCCTGCATGCCTTCGTCGTCTTCTACGCCACCTGCATCGCGGTGACCTGGTGGCACTACAGTCGCAAGAACGCTCCCATGCCTTGCTGAGCATTCACGTTTTCGAGTCCTACCGCAACCGAACAGAGAGTACGCAATGAGCCACTTCCTCGACCGCCTCACCCACTTCAGCCTGCCCAAGGAAAGCTTCTCCGGCAACCACGGCGTGGCCACCGGTGAAGACCGCACCTGGGAGGACGCCTACCGCAACCGCTGGGCGCACGACAAGATCGTGCGCAGCACGCACGGCGTGAACTGCACCGGCAGCTGCAGCTGGAAGATCTACGTCAAGGGCGGCATCGTCACCTGGGAGACGCAGCAGACCGACTACCCGCGCACACGCTGGGACATGCCCAACCACGAGCCGCGCGGCTGCGCCCGCGGTGCCTCGTATTCCTGGTACCTGTACAGCGCCAACCGCGTCAAGTACCCGATGGTGCGCGGCCGCTTGCTGGAGCGCTGGCGCGCGGCGCTGAAGGTGAGCAAGACGCCGGTGGATGCCTGGGGCGTGATCGTCGAGGACCCCGCGGCCAGACGCGACTACCAGCAGGTGCGTGGCATGGGCGGCTTCGTGCGCAGCAGCTGGGACGAGGTGAACCAGCTCATCGCCGCGGCCAACGTCTACACCATCAAAAAACATGGCGCCGACCGTGTCGTGGGCTTTTCGCCGATTCCGGCGATGAGCATGGTCAGCTATGCCGCCGGCAGCCGCTACCTGAGCCTGATCGGCGGCGTGTGCATGAGCTTCTACGACTGGTACTGCGACCTGCCGCCGTCCAGCCCGCAGGTCTGGGGCGAGCAGACCGACGTGCCGGAGAGCGCCGACTGGTACAACAGCACCTACATCATCGCCTGGGGCAGCAACGTGCCGCAGACGCGCACGCCCGACGCGCACTTCTTCACCGAGGTGCGCTACAAGGGTGCCAAGACGGTGGCGGTGACGCCGGACTATTCCGAAGTCGCCAAGCTCGCCGACCTGTGGCTGCACCCCAAGCAGGGCACCGACGCCGCGCTGGCCATGGCCATGGGCCACGTGGCGCTGAACGAGTTTTACTTCAAGAAGCGCAGCGCGTATTTCGATGACTATGCGCGCCGCTATACCGACCTGCCGCTGCTGGTGATGCTGAAGGAACTCACGCTGCCCGACGGCAGCAAGACGCTGGTGCCCGACCGCTACGTGCGCGCCAGCGACTTCAACGGCAAGCTCGGCCAGGACAACAACCCCGAGTGGAAGACGGTGGCCTTCGACAGCGACGGCCGCGCCGTGCTGCCCAACGGCTCGATCGGCTTCCGCTGGGGCGCGGAAGAGCGCGCCGACCTCGGCAAGTGGAACCTCGAAGCCAAGGAGGCCCGCCACGGCGCCGAGGTCAAGCTCAAGCTGTCGGTGCTGGAAGACGGCCAGCAGGAGCACCAGGTGGTCGATGTCGGCCTGCCCTATTTCGGCGGCATCGCCACGCCGCACTTCAAGTCGAACGCCCAGCAGGGTGGCGTGAATCGGGTCAAGGTGCCGGCGGTGCGGCTGCGCCTGGGCAAGGAAGGCGAGGAGCGCCACGCGCTCGTGGCCACCGTGTTCGACCTGCAGGCCGCGCAGTACGGCATCGACCGCGGCCTGGGCAGCGGTGCCAAGAGCTACGACGACGACGCTGCCTACACGCCGGCCTGGGCCGAGAGCATCACCGGCGTGCCGCGCGACCAGATCATCACCGTGGCGCGGCAGTTCGCCGACAACGCCGACAAGACGCACGGCAAGAGCATGGTCATCATCGGCGCGGCGATGAACCACTGGTACCACGCCGACATGAACTACCGCGGCGTCATCAACCTGTTGATGATGTGCGGCTGCATCGGCCAGAGCGGCGGCGGCTGGTCGCATTACGTGGGCCAGGAGAAGTTGCGCCCGCAGACCGGCTGGACGGCGCTGGCCTTCGCGCTGGACTGGATCCGCCCGCCGCGGCAGATGAACAGCACCAGCTTCTTCTACGCCCACACCGACCAGTGGCGCTACGAGAAGCTGGGCATGGAGGAGATCGCCTCGCCGACCTTGAGCGACGCCGACAGGAAGCTCTACGGCGGCAGCATGATCGACTACAACGTGCGCGCCGAGCGCATGGGCTGGCTGCCTTCGGCACCGCAGCTCAAGACCAACCCGATGCAGGTGGTGAAGGACGCCACCGCCGCGGGCATGGATGCCAAGGACTATGTCGTGCGCGCGCTCAAGGACGGCACGTTGCAGATGAGCTGCGAGGACCCCGACGCGCCGCAGAACTGGCCGCGCAACCTGTTCGTCTGGCGCAGCAACCTGCTGGGCAGCAGCGGCAAGGGTCACGAATATTTCTGCAAGCACCTGCTCGGCACCGAGAGCGGTGTGCAGGGCAAGGACCTCGGTCGTGACGATGCCAAGCCCAGCGAGGTGAAGTGGCACGAGCAGGCGCCCGAAGGCAAGCTGGATCTCGTCGTGACGCTCGATTTCCGCATGAGCACCACGTGCCTGTACAGCGACATCGTGCTGCCCACCGCCAGCTGGTACGAGAAGAACGACCTCAATACCAGCGACATGCACCCCTTCATCCACCCGCTGTCGGCGGCCGTGGACCCGGTGTGGCAGAGCAAGAGCGACTGGGAGATCTACAAGGGTTTCGCCAAGGCCTTCAGCGAGGTCTGCATCGGTCACCTGGGTGTCGAGAAGGAAGTGGTGCTGACGCCGCTGATGCACGACAGCCCGGCCGAGCTGGCGCAGCCCTTCGACGTCAAGGAGTGGAAGAAGGGCCAGTGCGAGCTGATCCCGGGCAAGACGGCGCCGCAGATCGCGGTCGTCGAGCGCGACTACCCGAACGTCTACAAGCGCTTCACCGCCTTGGGCCCCTTGATGGACAAGCTGGGCAACGGCGGCAAGGGCATCGGCTGGAAGACCGGCACCGAGGTCGAGCAGCTCGGCCAGCTCAACGGCAAGACGCTGACCGAAGGCGTGACGCAAGGCATGCCGAAGATCGTGACCGACATCGACGCCTGCGAGGTGATCCTGCAACTGGCGCCCGAGACCAACGGCCACGTGGCGGTGAAAGCCTGGCAGGCCCTGGGCAAGCAGACCGGGCGCGACCACACGCACCTGGCGCTGTACCGCGAGGACGAGAAGATCCGCTACCGCGACATCCAGGCGCAGCCGCGCAAGATCATCTCGTCACCCACCTGGAGCGGCATCGAGAGCGAGACCGTCAGCTACAACGCCGGCTATACCAACGTGCACGAGCTGATCCCCTGGCGCACCCTCACCGGGCGGCAGCAGTTCTACCTGGACCACCCGTGGGTCATCGCCTTCGGCGAGGGCATGAGCAGCTACCGGCCGCCGGTGGACCTGAAGACCACTTCGGGCATCCACAACATCAAGCCCAACGGCAACAAGGAGATCCTGCTCAACTTCATCACGCCGCACCAGAAGTGGGGCATCCACAGCACCTACACCGACAACCTGATGATGCTGACGCTGAACCGCGGCGGCCCCGTGGTCTGGCTGAGCGAGGACGACGCGAAAGTGGCCGGCGTGGAGGACAACGACTGGGTCGAGGTCTTCAACATCAACGGTGCGATCGCGGCGCGCGCGGTGGTCAGCCAGCGCGTCAACCCCGGCATGCTGCTGATGTACCACGCGCAGGAAAAGATCATCAACACCCCGGGGTCGCAGATCACAGGCGTGCGCGGCGGCATCCACAACAGCGTCACGCGCATCGTGCTCAAGCCCACGCACATGATCGGCGGCTACGCGCAGTTCAGCTACGGTTTCAACTACTACGGGACCATCGGCACGAATCGCGACGAATTCGTCGTGGTGCGCAAGATGGACAAGGTCGACTGGCTCGATACGCCGCGCGACGACCATCTGGCCAAGGCCTACCAGTCCCAGGGCGAGAACCCCTAGTCATGAAGCCCCCACGCTCGCTCACGCTCGCTGCCCCCGAGGGGGGGGCCCCCCCGCGGCCCCGGGGGGCCGGCCCCGGGGCGGGGGCTTGGCCCCTTCAGGAAATCATCATGAAAGTACGTGCACAGATCGGCATGGTGCTGAACCTGGACAAGTGCATCGGCTGCCACACCTGCAGCGTCACCTGCAAGAACGTCTGGACCAGCCGCCCCGGCGTGGAATACGCCTGGTTCAACAACGTCGAGACCAAGCCCGGCATCGGTTACCCCAAGGAATGGGAGAACCAGGACAAGTGGAACGGCGGCTGGATCCGCAACGCCGACGGTTCGATCAGCCCGCGCCAGGGCGGCAAGTGGAAGCTGCTGATGCGCATCTTCGCCAACCCCAACCTGCCGCAGATCGACGATTACTACGAGCCCTTCACCTTCGACTACGAGCACCTGCATTCGGCGCCGGAGATGAAGCACGCGCCCACGGCGCGGCCGCGTTCGCTGATCACGGGCCAGCGCATGGAGAAGATCGAGTGGGGCCCGAACTGGGAAGAGATCCTGGGCGGCGAGTTCGCCAAGCGATCGAAGGACAAGAACTTCGACGAGATCCAGAAGGACATCTACGGCCAGTTCGAGAACACCTTCATGATGTACCTGCCGCGGCTGTGCGAGCACTGCCTGAACCCGGCATGCGTCGCGAGCTGTCCTTCGGGCAGCATCTACAAGCGTGAAGAAGACGGCATCGTCCTCATCGACCAGGACAAGTGCCGCGGCTGGCGCATGTGCGTGAGCGGCTGCCCGTACAAGAAGATCTACTACAACTGGAAGAGCGGCAAGGCAGAGAAGTGCATCTTCTGCTACCCGCGCATCGAAGCCGGCCAGCCCACGGTGTGCAGCGAGACCTGCGTCGGTCGCATCCGCTACCTCGGCGTGCTGCTCTACGACGCCGACCGCATCCAGGAAGCGGCCAGCGTCGCGCGCGACAAGGACTTGTACCAGGCGCAGCTCGACATCTTCCTCGACCCGAACGACCCGAAGGTGATCGCGCAGGCGCGGCTCGACGGCATCCCCGACCACTGGATGGACGCTGCACGCAATAGCCCCGTCTACAAGATGGCGGTGGAGTGGAAGGTGGCGCTGCCGCTGCACCCGGAATACCGCACGCTGCCGATGGTCTGGTACGTACCGCCGCTTTCCCCCATCACCGCCGCGGCCAACGCCGGCCAGGTGGGGACGAACGGCGAGATTCCCGACGTCAACCAGTTGCGCATCCCGGTCAAATACCTGGCCAACCTGCTCACGGCCGGCGACACGGCGCCGGTGGTGCGCGCGCTGGAGCGCATGCTGGCGATGCGCGCCTACCAGCGCAGCAAGCACGTCGACGGCAAAGCCAATGCGGCGGCCATCGAGCAGGTGCGCATGAGCGTGAACGAGGTCGAGGAGATGTACCGCGTGATGGCCATCGCCAACTACGAGGACCGCTTCGTCATCCCCACCACGCACCGCGAATATGCAGAGAACGCCTTCAACGTGCGCGGCGGCTGCGGCTTCAGCTTCGGCAACGGTTGCAGCGAAGGCGTCACCGAGACGAGTCTTTTCGGCAGCGAGAAGAAGCGCACCATCCCCATCAAGGCGAACGTCTGAAATGAAACCCCCAACCTCGCTACGCTCGGTACCCCCCAAGGGGGCTGTCATCACCTTCGGAACGGCCGGGCGGTGCTGACATGAAACCCATGACCCTCACGCTGCGGGTGCTCGCGCACCTGCTCAGCTACCCGGACGCCGAATTGCGCGAGCACCTGGCCGAGATGCGCGATGCCCTGCGCACGGAGCGCGCGCTGAGCTCGGGTCGCCTGGCCGAGCTCGACGTGCTGCTCGACCGCCTGGGCAGCCCGCGCACGCTGGACACCGAGGCGAACTATGTCGAGTTGTTCGACCGCGGACGCGGCACCGCGCTGCACCTGTTCGAGCACGTGCACGGCGACAGCCGCGACCGCGGCCCGGCCATGATCGACCTCATCAAGACCTACGAAGAGGCCGGCCTGTACCTGGGCGAAGGCGAACTGCCCGACCATCTGACGGTGGTGCTGGAATATGCCTCCACCCAGCCGCCGGCGCAGGCCGCGGCCTTCCTGCGCGAGATCGCGCACATCCTGCAGGTCATCTTCAGTGCCTTGCTGAAGCGGCAGAGCCCCTATGCCAGCGCCGTGGCTGCCCTGCTCGATTTGGCCGGCGAGAAGGCGCAGGCCGTCAAGTTGCCGGACGAACCCGAGCTCGACGAGACCTGGGAAGAACCGCCGGCCTTCGGCGGCTGCTCCACCCAGGGCCAGGCCGCGCCGAACCAGCCGCAACCGATCCAGATCATGAAGCGGCTGTCCGTCCAGGCCGCCAATGCCACACCACTTCCCGGAGCCCGAGCATGAGCGCCGTTCACAACTTCCTGTTCACCGTCTACCCGTATATCTGCCTGGCCGTGTTCTTCATGGGCAGCCTGGCGCGCTTCGACCGCGACCAGTACACCTGGAAGAGCGACTCGTCGCAGCTGCTGCGTTCCGGGCAGCTGCGCTGGGGCAGCAACCTGTTCCACGCCGGCATCCTGTTCCTGTTCTTCGGCCACCTGTTCGGCCAGCTCACGCCGCACTGGCTGTACGAGGCCTTCTTGCCCGCGTCGCAGAAGCAGTTGCTGGCGGTGATTGCCGGCGGCGTGGCCGGCCTCATCTGCTTCGTGGGCCTCACCCTGCTGTTGCACCGGCGCATCTTCGACCCGCGCATCCGCCTCACCAGCCACCGCACCGACCTGGCCATCCTCGTCATCCTGTGGGTGCAGCTGGTGATCGGCCTGGGCACGCTGCCGTCTTCGCTGCACCACGTGTCGGATCCGCAGACCATGCTGCGGCTGGCCGAATACCTGCAGGGCATCGCCACCTTCTCGCCGAACGCCGCGCTGGCGGCGGGCGTGGAATGGCACTTCCAGGCGCACATGCTGCTGGGCATGACGATCTTCCTGCTGTTCCCGTTCAGCCGCCTGGTGCACGTGTGGAGCGGATTCGCCACCGTGGCCTACATCCTGCGGCCCTACCAGGTGGTGCGCTCGCGGCGCCTGAACGTGCCGGCCGGCCAGAACCAGCCGCGCAAGACGGCCTGAGGCGGAAACCGACATCATGGCCATCCCCACCTCGACCGACGCGCTGCCCAGCGTGAACGGCGTGCCGCTGACGCAGCCGGACGAAACCCTGGCCGCCGACGAGTTGCGCCAGCGCGCCTGCACCGAACTGCTGCGCCAGGAGGCGATCGCCGCCGGGCTGCTGGACGCCGATGATCCCGCGCCGGTGCAGGGCGCGATCAGCGAAGCCGCCGGCAGTGCCATCGAGGCGCTGCTGGAACGCGAGCTGCCCACGCCAGAACCTTCGGAGGAAGCCTGCCGGCGCCACCATGCCGCCAACCTGGCGCGTTATGCCATCGGCGAACGTGCGCTGGTGCGCCACGTGCTCTTTGCCGTGACGCCGGGTGTGGACGTGAATGCGCTGCGCCAACGCGCCGAGGCGTGCCTGATCGACCTGCGCAGCAGCAGCGGCACCGACCGCTTTGCCACGGTGGCGGCGTCCACCTCCAACTGCCCCAGCGGCGCGCAAGGCGGCGAACTGGGCTGGCTCACGGCGGCCGACTGCGCCCCGGAATTTGCGCGCGAACTGCTCGGCCACACCGAGATCGGCGTGCTGCCGCGCCTGGTGCACAGCCGCTTCGGTCTGCACGTGGTGGAGGTGCTGGCGCGCGAGAGCGGCGTGCAGCCGTCCTTCGAGTCGGTGCGCGCGGCCGTGGCGCAGTCGCTGCGCCAGCAGTCGTTTGCCACCGCGTTGCGGCAATACCTGCAGTTGCTGGCGGGCCAGGCGCAGGTGCAGGGGGTGGAACTGGATGCGGCGACCACGCCGCTGGTGCAGTAGCGCCCCGGCCCGCATCCCGCCAGTCCGGACACGGCCATGCCCGACGAACTGCTGGAAAGGCTGCGCCGCTTCCAGACGGATGCCTTTCCGCTGCAGCGCAGCCATTTCCGCATGCTCGTCGACGACGGCCAGCACCCGACCACGCTGTTCATCGGCTGCAGCGATTCCAGGCTCGTGCCCTACCTGCTCACCGGCACCGGCCCGGGTGAGCTGTTCCTGGTGCGCAACGTCGGTGCCTTCGTGCCGCCGTACGACGGATCGGCGGGTTTCCACGGCACGGCGGCGGCGATCGAGTTCGCCGTGCTCAACCTGCAGGTCGTGCGTATCGTGGTCTGCGGCCACACGCACTGCGGCGGCATCCGCGCGCTGTATGGCGAGGTCGACCCGCTGGCGCTCAATCTGCGGCAGTGGCTCGAACTCGGCCGCGAAGCGGTGCTGCCGGTGGCCGAGCCGGGCCCCGAGGTGCTGCGCCGCACCGAGCAGCGCGCCGTGGTGCTGCAGCTCGAACGGCTGATGGACTACCCCATGGTGCGCGAGCGCGTGGAAGCGCGGCAACTCAGCCTGCACGGCTGGCACTACGTGATCGAGGACGGCGAAGTGCATGTCTTCGATGTGCAACGCGGCGGCTTCGTGCCGGCGGCGCTGGCCGACAATGCGGGCACCGGGCCCTACCGCTGGAGCCACCACGACGACCTGGAACCGGCGTTCGACGCCAGCGGCATCCCGATGGCCTGTTGAGGCCTGCAGTCCACCCCGCTCTCTTCACGCAGGAGGCATGACATGAGCGAACCCACCCAGGCCCAACGCGCCGCGATCGACGGCGAAGGCTATCTCGTCGACCCCGAGGAATGGGACGAAGCCCTGGCCGTGGAGTTGGCCAAGGTCCAGGGCATCGAGCTGACCGACGAGCACTGGCTCGTCATCCGCTTCATGCGCGACTACTACGCCGAGCACCAGATCTGCGCCGATGCGCGGCACGCCATGAAGCAGCTGGAAGCGCTTCACCCCGGACAGGGGCGCCAACGCATGTTCGAGCTGTTTCCCTACGGCTACGTGGCGCAGGCCTGCCGCATCGCCGGCATGCGCCGGCCGCGCACCTGGAGCACCGGTTGAGCACAGCGGCAGGCGCGCCGGTCGACAGCCGGTGGCGCCTGTCGCGGCTGCTCACCGCGCCGCACCGGCTGGGCTTCTTCAGCGCGGCGCTGATGCTGGCCACCAGCGCCTTGTGGTGGGCGCTGGCGCTGTCCACCCGTCATGCCGGCCTGGCCTGGCCCTGGGCCGTGCCGCCGCCGCTGGCGCACGGCCTCGTCATGGCGATGGGCTTCATGCCGCTGTTCATCGTCGGCTTCCTGTTCACGGCCGGCCCGCGCTGGCTGGGGCTGTCCGACGTGCCGGCGCGCAGCCTGCGTTACCCGGTGCTGGCCATGCTGGCCGGCTGGGGGCTGGCGCTGGCCGGTTTCCACCTTCACGAAGGGCTGGCGGGCCTGGGCGTGGCGCTGGTGGCCGGCGGCTGGAGTGTCGTCGTGCTGCGCTTCCTGCGGCTGCTGCGTTCGAGTCCGGTCGCCGACCAGTTGCACGCCCGCGTCATCACGGTCGCCGCGGCCGTGGGCGCATTGGCCTTGTGGGGTGCGGCGCTGTCGCTGGCCACCGGCGAGACCACGGCCACGCGCGTGGCCACCCAGGTGGCGCTGTGGGGTTGCCTGGCGCCCATCTTCGCCGCCGTGTCGCACCGCATGATCCCGTTCTTCACCGCCAGCGCGCTGCCCTTCCTGGACGCCTGGCGGCCCAACTGGCTGCTGTGGGTGATGTTGGCCGTGCTGGGCGTACGCGGCGCCGGCGCGGTGGCCGACCTGCTGTGGTGGCCGCTGCCGGCGGTGTGGCGCTGGGCGCAGGTGGCGGTGGAAGCGCCGGCGGCGGCGCTGATGCTGTGGCTGGCGGTGCGCTGGGGCCTGGTGCAGAGCCTGAAGATCCGGCTGCTGGCCATGCTGCACGGCGGTTTCGTGTGGCTGGGTCTGGCGCTGGCACTGGCTGCCGTATCGCATGCCGGGCTGGCGCTGGGCGGCGAAGGCCTGGGGCTGGCGCCGACGCATGCGCTGACCATGGGCTACCTGGGCTGCACGCTCATTGCAATGATCACGCGCGTGGCTTCGGGCCACAGCGGCCGACCGCTGGCCGCCGACAATCTGGCCTGGACCTTGTACTGGGGCGTTCAGGCGGCGACACTGCTGCGCGTGGGCGCGGCACTGTGGCCCGCTGGCGAATCACCGCTGGTGCTGCTGGCCGTGGCGGCCTGGGCGGTGGCCGGCACCGGCTGGGCCTGGCGCTACGGCGGCTGGCTCGGGCGGCCGCGCGCCGACGGGCGGCCGGGCTGACAGAATCCGGCTCTCGGCGCCGCAGCGTGCACGGTCCTGGCGGGCCACCGGCGTTCCAACTGGAGTGTGTTCCATGTTCAAGCATCTACTCGTCCCGGTCGACGGCAGCCCGCTGACCGAACGTGCCATCAAGATCAGCGTCGAGCTGGCGCAGCAGCTCGGTGCGGCGATCACCGGCTTCATCGCCGAGCCCTTGCCGCCGGTGCCGCCGGGACCGCGCTCCGCCGCGCTGATGGAGCAGGAGGCGCGCGAAAGCGAGGAACTGAGCGGTGTGCACGCCAGGGAGGTGCTGGCACGCTTCGAAACGGCGGCCCAGGCCGCGGGCGTGTCTTTCAAGGGCTACCACGACCAGGTGGCGCGCATCGACCGCGCCATCATCGCCGCGGCCGAATCGCAGGGTTGCGACATGATCGTGATGGTCACGCACGGCCGCGGTGCCTTCGGCGAGTTCCTGTACGGCTCGCAGACCAAGGCCGTGCTGGCCGGCAGCAACCTGCCGCTGCTCGTCTTGCACTGATCGCCCGGGGCTGGCCGGCCGCGCGTTCGATTCGATCCGCCACACCAAGGCCCCGAGGACGCTTGACACGCCACCTGGTCACGCTGCTGTGGCGGGCGCTGGCGCTGGCCAGCCTGGCGCTGGGCGTGCTGGGCGTGTTCCTGCCGGGCTTGCCCACCGTGCCCTTTCTGCTGGTTTCCGCCTGGGCCGGCAGCCACGGCTGGGAGCGGCTGGAACGGTGGCTGCTGAACCACCCGCGCCACGGCGCCGACATCCGGCGCTGGCGCGAGCGTGGCGCGGTGCCGCGCCGCGCCAAGTGGGCGTCCAGCATCATGATGGTGCTCAGCGCGGCGATCATGCTGATGCTGGCGATTCCGTTGTGGGCCAAGGTCTCGGCGCCGCTGTTCATGGCCGCGGTGGCGGTATGGCTGTGGCGGCGGCCCGAACATTGAAGCCGGCGGCTGCGCTGGCCCGCGACGGCCGGGCGTGAATTTCAGCCCGGTGGGTTGGTCGCCGCGCGGCCGTAGCGGGCGCGCAGCGCCGCGCTGCGGAAGACCAGCGCCGACGCCCCCGTGAAGACCGCCACCGCGCCCAGGATGCAAGCCAGCCGCAGCCAGGGCTGGCCCAGCGCCAGCCGCTGCTGCACCAGCCACCCGGCCGTCCACAGCCATTCCAGCGCACCGAGCAGCAGCGCCAGCTGCACCAGCCGCGCCACCCAGGCCCGCGGCCAGGCCAGCAGCACAACGAGCAGCACGCACAGCGCGACCAGCGGCCAGGCCGCCGCACGGTAGAAGTGGGCGCCGAGCAGCCCCAGCGCCAGCGCCGGCAGCAGCAGGAGAGAGGTCATTTCGCGGCCCCGGTCATCGTGCGCCGGAGCATAGTCAGGCCGTGTGCACGGGCCTTGACCTGGCGCATTTCCTGCCGCACGCCGGCCATGAAGAATGCCGCATGGACGCTCCCACGACGCCTCCGCCCAGCGCCGGTGCGGCCCGCCGCGAGGCCCGGCTGGCCACGCCGCGCATGACGCGCGAGCTCGATACCCTGGCGGCGATGCTGCGCATCTACTGCCACGACCACCATGCCGCAGCCGCGCCCGACGAGCTGGGCCTGTGTGCCGAATGCGGCGAGTTGCTGGCCTATGCGCGCAAGCGCCTGGCGGGCTGTCCTTTCGGGGTCGACAAACCCACCTGCGCGCATTGCCAGATCCACTGCTACGGTCCGCAGCAGCGCGAAGCGGTGCGCGTGGTGATGCGCCACGCCGGCCCGCGCATGCTGTGGCGTCACCCGCTGCTGGCGCTGGCCCACCTGCTCATCGACGGTCGCCGCCCCGCGCCGCCCAAACCCCGGGGCGCCCGGGCCGCCAGGCCAGCATCGGCCGGCGCGAGCGGCGAAGACCGTTCGGCAGCGGTTCCGACGCAACCGGCGCAGGGCGCCGTAGAGGAAGGCAGAACGAAAGCCGAGTGACGGCAGAACGCTGCTGAATCCTGCTGGAGTTTCTCGGCGTCTCTGCGTCTTTGCGGTGCGGCTCTGCTGCTGCGTTGCGCCGCAGCGGCTCCCCAGCCCTCCCCCGGGCCCTGAACGAGCTCGACCGCAACGCTACAAGACGAGCCCCTGCCCCGCTTCCTCGTAAGTCTTGCCGTCGCGGATGTGATAGAGGCGCTTGAAGGTCGGGATGATCTTCTCGTCGTGCGTCACCACGATGATCGCCGTGTGGTACTGCACCGCCATCTGGTTCAGGATGCGCATCACCGCCAGCGCGCGTTCGCTGTCCAGCGGCGCCGTGGGTTCGTCGGCCAGGATCACCGGCGGGCGGTTGGCCAGCGCGCGGGCGATCGACACGCGTTGCTGCTCGCCGCCCGAGAGTTCGACCGGCTGGGCGCGCGCGCGGTGCGCCACGTCCAGCGCACCCAGCAGTTCCACCGCCCGCTGGCGCGCCTGGCCGTTCGGCCGCCCGGCCAGCATGGGCAGCAGGGCCACGTTGTCGGTGACGTCCAGGAACGGAATCAGGTAGGGCGCCTGGAAGACGAAGCCGATGCGGTCGCGCCGCAGCGCGCGCAGGTCGGGGATCTTCCAGCCGTCGTCGTAGATCGTCTCGTTGCCCAGGATCATGCGGCCCGCGGTGGGTTCGATCACCGCACCCAGGCACTTCAGCAAGGTGCTCTTGCCCGAGCCCGAAGGCCCGATCAGCCCCACCACCTCGCCGGGGGCCACCACCATGTCGACGCCCTTCAACGCGTCCACGGCGGTGTCACCCTCGCCATAGCGCTTGCGCAGGCCTTCGATGCGGATGCCGGGTGCGGTCACTTCAGTACCGCCCGGCCGTTCCGAAGGTACTGAGCGCCAGCCGCGAGACGCGGCTGGCCCTCGTGCCGTCCAAGTCCGCGCAGGCGGACTTGGAGCCGCGGCACTCAGCCCCCTCGGGGGGCTGAGCCCGCGCCGAGCGAGCGCCTGCGCGCTCGCGAGTGGCTGGCGAAGGCCCTGCGGCATGCAAGCCGCAGGGCAGCGAACGCAGTGAGCTTGGGGGCTTCATTTCACCCGCCGATGGCCGCCGCGGGGTCGACCTGCAGCGCCGCGCGAATGGCCAGCGTGCTGGCCAGGGCGCAGATCAGCATCACGGCCACCAGCCCGCGCACCGCGTCGCCCGTTTCCAGCAGCACGTATTTCGGAAACAGCGGCGCCCAGAACGTGGCCGAGATCTTGCCGACGACGAAACCGATCAGCCCCAGCCCCAGCGCCTGCTGCAGGATCATGCCGGCGATGGTGCGGTTGCGCGTGCCGATGAGCTTGAGCACGGCGATCTCGCGGATCTTGCCCAGCGTCATGGTGTAGATGATGAAGGCCACGATGGCCGCGCTGACCACGGCCAGGATGACCAGGAACATGGCGATCTGCCGCGCCGAGGTGGCGATCAGCTTGGCCACCAGGATCTCCTCCATCTGCTCGCGCGTATAGGCCTCCAGGTGCTTCCAGCGCCGGATCGGCTCGGCCACCGCCTCGGCGCTGAGGCCGGGCTGCACCTGCACCAGCACCGCATTGACGCTGCGGCTGCTGGCCTGCGAAGCCTGCACCGCCTCCAGCAACCCGGGCACGCCGGGCCGGTTGAAGACCGGATTCGCCGCCGTGCGCTCGCGTTCGTTCAGGATGGCGTCGTTGTCCTTCAGGAACTGCGCCTCCTGCGCGTCCTTGAGCGGAATGAAGACCATCGGGTCGCCGCCCGACGACACCATGCGCCGGGTCAGGCCGACCACGGTGTAGTCGTGGCGCCGGATGCGGATGCGCTCGCCGAGCGAAAAACCCGTGGCCACGTCGGCCACCGCTTCGTAGTGGCTGCGCGTGACGTGGCGGCCGGCGACCAGGAAGCCCGGCGCGCCGGGCTGGCCGGGCTCGAAGCCCACCACCATGGCGCGCACGTCGCGCGCGCCGCTGCGCACCTGCATCGTGAAATAGGTGACGTTGGCGGCCTGCGCCACCCCGGTCAGGCCGAGGATCGAGCGCACGGTGTCGTCGCGCAGGCTGGAGCTTTCGGCATAGGGGCCCTGCGTGTCCTGCTGCACCACCCACAGGTCGGCGCGGCTGTTGGCCAGCAGCATGCGCGCGTCATCGACCATGCCGCGGTAGACGCCGGTCATGGTGAGGG
>JADJMW010000020.1 GCA_016709385.1 Candidatus Rubrivivax defluviihabitans | reverse complement strand
TATAGACCAGCCCGAACAACATTTATTCGTTTGTTTGTGGCGCTATCGCACATCAGGCCAGACGTGTCGTATTCTGTTCCGGTTACTGGGGCTTTGCCCGGCGTTCCATTCGCGCATGAAACTGTATTTGTTTGCGTGCCTGTTATTGCGCCTGCGAGCGTTAGTGTTTTGCCAGCCATCTTTGTCCACGTCGTGCCGTCGCAGTACAGCAGCGCCGTTTCTTTGGCGTACATGACGCGCGTCGTTGCGCCGTCGATTGTCTCTGTCCCGTCGCCGTCCAGCGTGACGAGTTTCGTCAGCCCAGCGGCCATGCGGAAGCCGATGTATTTGCCAGAGTTTCCCGATACCGCAGGTAGCGTGACGGTATAATTCGCGCTTGTGCCGCTGCACACGTTCAGGCGGCCAATAACTGCCGTCGCTGTGCCGGTGATGCTGTTCTCGCCGTTGAGCGCACCCCAGGCGCCGAGCGTGTTATCTACGGCGTTGCCGAACCCCGCCGTCGCAATCACCGACACCACCGCCGTATTGTCGAACGTGGTGATTCGGCTGCCCGTGCTGCTGTTTTCAAGCGTCCCGCGACTCAGCGTCGTGCCGGAATGGGTGTATGTGCAGTTGCGCGCAATTTCCCAAGTCGTGCCCATCGTGATCAAGACATCGACCGTCGCATTCGCACCGTAGGCCGTGGCGAAACTGCGGAACCCGCTTGATGCCGCGTCTAGCGTGATGGTGTACGGATCGGCGGCAACACTTGCCACCGTCATCTTGACGCGGTTCGCGTGTGTGCTCATTTCAACAACTCGCGCAGTTTGTCGGCCACGGCCGGCGAGACTCCGCCTTCGATGGGCAGCATGGCTTTGATCTGCGCCGCGATGGCCTGCATCTCGGCAATCGTGGCCTGCAGTTGCTCGGTTTCGGAGTCAGCGTGTGCGGCCAGGAGACGGTGCAGGCGCCCAGGCCGCGAATGACGGCGGCGGATTCCTCGTCGTCAGGGATTTCGGCTTTGATGCGCGTAGACAGCGACGCGAGCCAGTTAATCGGCACCTCGTCGCGCGTGGCGATGTCTGGCAGCCAGTGCGACAGTGGGCGGGTGATGGTTTTGGTGGTCATGGCATCGCGGCGTAAGTCAGCGCTAGAACACGACACCGTATCGCCTGCGCCGATGGTGAGCCCGCCGCTCAGGTTGATCGCATCGCCTGACGCTGCCACCGTGGTGTGCACGATCACCGTCCCGGCGCCCGTTTCCAGTGTCGCCGTTGCCACTGGCGAAGCGTTCCCGGTGGCGTTCGTGTCGCTTGTGATCGTGTTGGCCGTGATGACGCCAGCCGATGCCGACCCGAAGGCCGGATTTGCCATCGATAACGTGGCGACTGCCGTACCAGGCGCCGCCGCCGTGCCCGATAGACGAAAAACCAGTTTCGCCGTCGTGCTCAAAGTCGAATCGACCAAGTCCGCAACGGTGTTGCGGAACGCTTCGGGGTGTGTCGTGGTGCCTGCCATTTACTGTGCCTCTTTCTGCGGTTCGTCTTTGACCGGAGTGCCGACGATCTGGTAAGTCTCGACTTTCCCGGTCGCCTTGCGGGTGATATGGATCGTGGCTTGCAACACAGCAGGCTGCGCTGCCGCCTTATTGGAGTCCGATTGCTCTGCCATCTTGCCCTCTCATGATTTTGCGCACCTTGGTGCCGCGTTTGACGCCCTGCGCCTTGCCATCCGGACCGCGCACGATTTCGGCCGGAGATTCGTATTCGGCCTTCAGTTCCTGCATCGTCTTGACGATTTCCTCGACGCGCGGGTCTTGCTTGGGTTGCGCCGTTTCCAGCGTCGTTTGGTTGCCCATGCTGGCGATCTGCAGCTTCACGCTGGCGTCAAGGTCCGCCTTGTAGCGCTCCAATTCCATGCGCTGCGCCTCCTGCTGCGCTGCGATCAGAGCTTTCTGCTGCTCTAGCTCGGCCCGTTGCTGCGCTTCCAACGTCTTCTGCCGCGCGTCCATTTCCTCGCGGTTTCGGTCCAGTTCGGCCTGCATCTGCAGCCGTTGCATCTCGATCTGCTGCTGCGCCTGCGCCTTCATGGCGTCCTGCTGCGCCCGGAATTGCTCGATCTGCATCGCAGACTGCGCCTTGATCTGATCCGGGTTCGGCTGTGGCGGCGGCGGCTGGATTTCCTGCGCCTCGCCCCAGAACTTCGCCGGGTTCGCAAAGCCAGCGAGCTTGGATAGCTCGGTCATCGTCGCGTGGATATGCTGCGGCTTCGTCAACCCCATCGGCGCAAGCTGCAGTTGCGCGCCGAAGATGTTCAGCAGTTGCTGCTGCATGCTCTCTTTGTTGCCAGCGCCAACGCCCACGCTGATGCGAACGTCGCGCTTGGTGCGCCAGGCTTGCGGGTCAACCGATACCCACTGCCCACGCAGCTTGATCGTGAGCGGCTTGTTCTGGTGCTTGCTGATCAACTCGTGCACGCACTCAAACAGGTATTCGACGGCCGGCGCCATGACTCGCGCGATGTGCTCGACGCGCATCGCTGCCATGTTCTGCAGCGCCATCGTGCCACTGGCCGTCTTGTTGATCGCGCCAGCGTCCGTGCCGCTGAAATACCGGCTAGCACCGCTGCGGTTCTGCCGCTCCTGATCGAAATACTCGAGCGAGCCAATGATTTCCTGAAAAGCGAACGGATGCACGACAGGGACAATGTGCCCCTCGCCTGGCATCGAATCGTCCAGCATGCGAACCACGCCACCCGGGCGGCTATCAAGCATGTCGTCCAGGCTGACGCGGCTGCTGATCAGCGAACGCGGCGAGTTGGCTAGATACAGGTTGTCCAGACCGCCGCGCTTGACGGCGGTTTTCACGTCCTGGATATCGAGCACCGTCTCTGCGATGCTCATGCCGATATGCCGGTGCGGCATCGGCTGCGGAGTCATGGACGAGACCGGAATGCGGCCCGTAGGCTCGGCAAAGAGGATGGTTCGCCCGACTGCGATCACGTAGTAAAGCCGGCTGACGCCATCGTTTTCGGCATCGGCACGCACCCAGATACTGCGGCACCAGACGCGGCGCATGACGCCTTTGCCGTCGTCGCCTAATCTGTCCTCTCCGAACCGATCACGCGCGTCGTCTTCTTCGGCGTCCGCGTCTTCGTCGTCCGATACGTCCTCGGCCACGTCCAAACCCATTGCGCGCAGGTCCGCAATCGTTTTTTCTTGCCGATACTCGAAATATGGCGCCTGGCGCAGCGTCCAGTCCGGCGTGTCCTGGCTGATATAGCAGTGTTCAGGCGGCAGGACGCTGATGCAGACCTTGCCTTCGTTCTCGCGCCGCTCGATCACCACGTCATGCAGAAACTGCGGCTTGGGCTGCTGCGGCGGCGGCGGCTGCGGCGGCGCCGGCTGGCCCTGCTGCTCGGCCTGCATAGCCGCCTGCTGCCACTGCGGCATGATCTGCTGCTGATACTGCGCTTGCGCTCGCTGGAATTGCTGCGCCGCGGCTTTGTCGGCCTCAACGTCCGGCTGCTGCGAGTGCTGGACGACCTTGATCTCTTGATCTGCCAGCAGTTGCGCTATCTGATCGTCCGATTGCCCGGTGTACGTCTCGCGCACCATCGCATCGGACGAATCCCAATAGGCGTATGCGTACCCATTGGCAAGCAGCATGGCGTCGTGGATCCAATCCCCGACGATCTGCTCCCACGGATTCTGCTGCGTGACGATGTGGCTGACGACTCCCGTCGTCTGCTCTGCTGCTAACTCGTCATCCGGTCCGCCCGGCGTGAACTTCACGACTTCATCGCTGCTGCCCGCAAAGATGCGGACCAGCGACGGCATCAGGGTGGAGATTGTTTCGTAGACGCTGCGATCAACGACCTGCGATCTGCCTTCGGGTGCGGGATTGTTGTTGAGCCCGAGATATGCCTCGATAGCCCGCGCGCGCTTTGCGCCTAGATCAGATGTTTCATCCGTCCCGTAGCTGTTTTCTCGGCCTGCCTCGATTGCCGCTAGCAGCGCTTCGTTGTCGATGGTCATCTTCTAGGGCTTTCACGCGCTCTTCAAGCGCAGCGAGGCTCACGTTAACCGCTGTCAGCAGCGTCACAAGCGCATCAACTTCGTTAATGGCTTTCTCAATCTGCCGTTCACGGACTATGCCCATATTAGCCGACCCTGTTGCGTGTGTCTATACGATGCCGCGAGTGCTGTAGTCAATCGTCTTCTTTGTTGACCGCGGCCGCTCGCGCCCCCCCCCCCGCCGCCGGGCCCGCGTGCGCCCGGGGGGTGGCACGCCAATGCTGCTCGGCCCAAGCCCGATGTTCCTATCTTCGTCGCGCTTTTCGTGATACCAGCCGAGTGCCGACAGTCCACCTGAGCACTTGTCCTCGTCAATCCACATGGCCGGGAATAGCCTGCGCACTTCCTCAATCCGCGCCTTAGCCGCGCCCTTGCCCTGATTCGGCACCACCGTGACGGCGTATTCCGCCTTCTTCAGCGCCGACTCGAATGACACGTCATAAACCTTGTCGTTTGTCGCGCCGTCATGCGGAAGCCAGAA
The DNA here is from genome assembly GCA_016709385.1 of Candidatus Rubrivivax defluviihabitans. Taxonomy (GTDB): domain Bacteria; phylum Pseudomonadota; class Gammaproteobacteria; order Burkholderiales; family Burkholderiaceae_C; genus Rubrivivax; species Rubrivivax defluviihabitans. Next base: position 1,780 of record JADJMW010000020.1, on the reverse strand, counting down.
TGACGCCCGGTCTGGTGTGTAGCCTTGCGACCGGCACCAAGCCAGGTGCGCGTCAAGCGGCTGGCCCTGCGCTTCGTAATAGTTGACGACGCGAATCTCTTTGCCGATGAACTGCGCCGCCCAGAGTGCGAACGCATCGGACTTTGCGCCAGTGCCTCCAATGTCGGCAAAGAGCCTGATTTTGATCAGCGGATCAGGTGCGACCCTACCGATCCGGCCGTCTGCCCGCGCCGCCGTCAGATGCTTGGCAAAGTATGCGCCACTGACGACGGAGATATACCCGCCTTCCCAGATGTGATCGTATTGCTCCGGGTTGTCTCGCAGGCAATCTAGCCGCTCCTGCTCAAGCACGCCCGTAAACCACGGGTTATCGCGCCAGTTCGCTTTGACGACGATTGACCCCGTAGGCGCCTGCGCACCGCGGAACATCTGATCAACCGGGTCCATCTTCCGCCGCGGGTTCCATGAGAACCATATTTCAGAGCCCTCGGCCCGCAGCGTCGGGCGCAGTAGCTCAAGGCTCAGGCTTGTCGCGGTCTGCGCCTCTTCCCACCATGCGCGCTTGAAGCCTTCTAGCGACTTGATGCTGTCGGCCGTGTAATCGTTCATGCCCTTGAAGATCATCAGCCCGTCGCCCGGAGTCTGAATCACGTCGCGGAACACTTTGAACCCGTCCGCCTCGCCTAGCTCCAGCGCCTTGAGCTTGGTTTCGATCAGCAGCTTGGACGATTGCGCCAGGTCTTTCTGCACCTCTCGGATGCAGACGGACCGCATGCCCTGCCCGCCAGAATCGCCAGGCTCTGCTATGCAATCCTCGATCAGCTTCTCAGCGAAGAAATGAGACTTGCCTGATCCGCGCCCGCCGTGTGCGGCTTTGTAGCGCGATGGCTGGAGTAGCGGAACGAATGCCCGCGCTGTCTCGATCTTCAGGTCTCGCACTTCGGGTCAACGATCAGTCGCTGGATTCGCTGCACTGTAATCGTCGCGTTTGCGTTCACCGTGAGCGGCAGCAGCTTTGGATAGATGCTGGCCCAGAATGCCCGTTCATTCAACGGGTCTTGCTGCGCCCATGCGATCAAGCGATCCACACCACCTAACCGGCTTGCGGCTTCGGCTATGACTTCTTTCGCCTCTTGGCAGGCAAACGGCTTTTAGCGCCTTTCGGCCTGCCGCGCGACCTTTTCACTCCTGAATTTAATTCAGCCATATCGGTCGAATTATGAACCGATTCGTTCATTCTGCAACTTTTGCCTTGACAGTTCTGCATGCACTTCGACCGTTGCCGTTGCGAACGCTTTCACGTCGTCACGACTTCGAGGATAGACCCACACAGTCACCGGCACCAGCCCTGCGGCTTTGCGCCGGGCCTTTAGTGCGGCTTGGCGTTGGGCGTTTGTTTTTGGCGCGCTCATGTCGTCAGCCTTACCCATGCCGCCCAAGCGCTGCGTACATCAGAGCCCCAAGTTGTCCACCATCCGCGAGTAACGGACCAGCCCCATTCAGATGCCGCGCCGTTAAACCGACGGCATCGTCTGATCGTTGGCTTCATGCTTGGTATCTGCGAACCGCGACCATTGCCGGAACAATGGTCGTGGCCGAGAAGCGGCCAGTACGCGCGCTATATGTGCGGCCATTGGCAAACACGTACACAGGGAAAGATGCGCCGTTGCTGGAGTTCTTCATCAGCAAGGAATCGCCGTTGTTCAGGACGAACAGTTGGCCTTCTGCGGTATTGGTGGCGGCGGTTACTTGCATGATGTTCTCCGTCTGGTTGCTGATC
>JADJMW010000019.1 GCA_016709385.1 Candidatus Rubrivivax defluviihabitans | reverse complement strand
CTGCTGGCGATCCTCTGCATCGTTGTCTACATCCCTTCGGCGTCGCCGCCGGAGCGCTTCATCGAGGTGATGCGCTCCGAGCATGCGATGAATCAGCAAACATGGGGACCCGTAGTAGCAGACCGGATCCTCAGGCGCATGCTGGACATGCAGCAGACCACGCCCCCCTTGAGCGATCCGCCGGCCCCGATGGTTCAGGTCGGCCAGCAGCCTGCGGTGGATGCCGCGATGGCTGCGCAGATGAGCCAGATGAGCACGCGCCTCTTCGGCAACGCCTACTTCCGATCCATCGACTCGCTGTTCGCGCTCGCCACCTATCGACTGAGCGCCATCGTCGAGCTGCTGCCGCTGCTGTCGATCTTCCTGGTGGTCGTGGGCATCGATGGTTGCGTGCTCCGCCAGGTTCGCGCCAAGGAGTTCGTCGCCCACAGCGCGGAGATGTTCGGCGGCAGCGTGATCGCTGCGATCGCACTCGGCAGCGTCGTGGCCGTCTCGGTGTTTCTGCCTGTGCGCCTGCACCCGATGTTCTCGACCTTGTGCCTGCTCGCGATGCTGTTCGTGCTCAGTCGCGCGATCGCCAACTACCACGTGATTCGTTGATCCCCGAGCCCCCACAACTCGCGCCATTCTTGGCGGACTTTCCGGGAGACACGCTGATTCGGTGACCCTACCCTTCCTGCTCGTTGACGGCATTCATCGTCGTACTTCGAAAAGGTTCACCGATGCAATTCGCTCTCACTGTTTCGCGAGACCTGTCGATGGCAAACCCGATCGACCGCGACGAGCGCCACCCGACCGTCCAGACCCGCGTCTGGATCGAGGAGCACAGCTGGCTGCACCTCCTCTTCAAGTCGCCGCGCAACACGTCTCCGAAGTTCCGCTTCCCCGACCTGCTGAGTGCGTGCGTGTCGCTGGCCATGTCGAGCGACGACAGCCGGCGGCGGCTCGTCGAATACCTGGTGACGCAGCTCACCCTGCGCGATCCCGGAACGGAGCGCCGCAGCTGCGACATCTGGCCTGCCCAGTTCGACCAGCTGTTGCAGACGCATCGCGCGCCATGGAATCGGTTCCCGAACCCGATGTTCGAACTCGATCACCTGACCACGGCCTGCGTCGCCGTCGCCATGACCTTGCCCGACGGGGAGGCCGCCGTCCTGCGTCAGGCCCGAACGAACCTGCTCGCCCGCAGCCGTACAAACGGCCCGACCGCGAACTGAGCATCAGGACGAACCATGTCCCGCCCGCTCCAAATCGTATTGGCTGCCTGCGCGATCGGCACGCCGTGCCTCAGCCAGGCCTGCTGGGGCGAGGCCGAGCGCCTGTACGGCGTGTCGTCGAGCCTGCTGTATGCGGTCGCGCGCGCCGAGTCGGACCTCGATCCCTCTGCCGTCAACCTGACCCACCGGTCGCGAACAGGCACGTACGACATCGGCCTCATGCAGATCAACAGCAGCCACCTGCGCAGGCTGTCCGCCGCCGGCATCAGCGAACGGGATCTCTACGAGCCTTGCACCAATATCAAGGTCGGTGCCTGGCTGATGGCGCATTCGTTCGCCCGGCATGGTGTGTCCTGGGAAGCGGTCGGCGCCTACAACGCCGCGTGCACGCAACTCAAGGGCAGCGCATGCACCGAGGCCCGCTCCCGATACGCGTGGCGCGTCTTCCAACGGCTGCCCACTGAAAGCGGAGCCGCAAGTGGCTCCGGCGGTGGCAAGGCGCCCGAGCCGGCCGTCCGTGCGATGGCGCCGGTCCACCCCCGCTACATCCTTTCGGCGAGGGTCTCGCCATGAGCCGTCGTCTTGCCGGTCTCGCGGCCAGCTCGATGTTCGCAGGCTGCCTCGTGCTTGCCTGTTCGTCATGCGCCCTGCTGCACCCTCAGGGTCAGCCTCCCGAAGGACCGTCGCACGTCGAGGCCATGGCGCCGCGGCAGCGCCTGGCGCAGTTCCACTTTGGCCGCGAAGCGGCATTCGGCGTGTGTGCCGACCCCGCTTGTCCGCAGCTCACGCGCAAGACGCTCGCAGTGGCGCCTGCCGTCGTCCAACCCGTCGCCCTTCGCGAACCGCAACCGCCCGCGCTTGTCCCCACGCCCATTTCGGATGCCGCGCTGTCCGTGTCCCTGCCTCGAGCAGGTGAAACATCGGCACCGTCCGAGCAAACCGACGTCGCCTTTGCCCGCACGGTCGTCAACTTCCCGTTCGCCTCGGCCGCCTTGACGTCGGCCGCCAGGGCCACGCTCGCCACGGCCATCAGATACGCCAGGACGTCCGAAAGGATCGTCATCTCCGGCAGGACCGACGCGGTCGGCGATGTCGAGTCCAACGAAGCGCTGGCCCTGGCGCGGGCCCTGGCGGTCCGCAACCACTTCCGCGACATCGCCCCCGACCTGGCCGCGACGATTGCGATCGATGCCAAGGGGCGATGCTGTTTCGTCGCCTCAAACGCCGACGACGCGGGTCGGTCCAAGAACCGCCGCGTCGAGATCGTCTTCACCTCGCGTGGGGGTGCCTGATGGACCAGCCGATCCTCAGGCCCGCTCCAGCGTTCCCCGAGGCACGCGTCGCCGACCCGCCCGAGGGCGCTATGGCGATTCGTGCCTCCGCATACCCGCAACCCAAGCGCAGGCCGCGACCCGGATGGAAGGCAACGATCGTCCGCGCCGAGTCCTTCGCCAGGCTGAGGGCGATCCAGAAATCCACGACCGACCCCGTGGTCGACCTGAGCTACCTGGCGGACGCGTGCCTCCAGATGGCCCTGGACATCGGACCCGAGGCGATCGTGCAGCGCGCGTTGTCCGGCCTGCGGCCGAACCGCACGAAGCCCTGAACCCTCAACCCTTGATGGAGCCAGCAATGAACGCAACCCTCCCTACCCTCGCCGCGACCGCCCCGACACGCGCGCGCAGACACCTGATCATCGCCAGCCTTCTGGCATTCCTGACGCTGGGCCTGATGGCCACCTTCCCCAGCCACGCCCTGGACCTCGTGGCCTTCGCCGGCATCGGTGGACCGCTTGCTACCGCCCTCGCGCAGCTCGCTGCCCTTGCACCCGGCGTCAAGGCGCTGGTCGGCTTCGTCGGGTTCGTCGTGGCCTTCATCAGCCTCGCTGCCCTGCGCAACTTCGGGCCGGTCCTGTTCTATCTCGGCATGGCCATCTTCGGTGCGGTGGGCCTGACCATCGCCGGCGCCATCCTGGGCGCGGTCATCTGAACGCCACCTTCCGCCCGCCTTTCCGCCATTGGGCAGCCAGGGGAACGCGATGCAATCGGACACCTACATTCCGCGCCGACTCGACGACCAGTGGAAGCTCGGCTTCTGGGACGCCGACGTCGCGTTCCCCTTCGTCTTCGGCCTCTTCGTCGGCTACCTCTCCAGCAGCAAGGTCGGCTTCGTGCTCTGCGCGAGCGTCGGCCTGTTCCTCAGCCGCTGGGTCTCCCGCACCAAGGCCGACAAGCACCCTGCGTTCGCGATGCACTGGGCCTATTGGGCCCTCCCCAGCAATCCGCTGACGGGCATGCGGTCCACACCGCCATCCCATCTGCGCCGCATGGTCGGTTGAACCCGTGGGACTCAGACCATGGACTTCGAACGACACCAGAACGACCTGCGCGTGCAGCGCAAGGCGAACCGCACGCTGGGCGGCATCGTCGCCCTGCTCGCGCTGTGCCAGTTGCTGTCGCTGGGCGTCATCGCCAGCACCATCGGCAGCGAGCGGACCGTCATCGTGCCGCCCAGTATCGACAAGACTTTCTGGGTGACCCGGGACAAGGCGAGCACCGAGTACCTGGAACAGATGGCCGGGTTCATGACCTGGCTGGTCCTTGACGTTTCGCCATCGACGATCGACTGGAAGCGCAACGTGCTTCTCAACTACGTCGCGCCCGATCGGCATGCCGCGATGAAGACATTGATGGATCTCGAGGCCGATCGGCTGCGCAGCAACAACGCGTCGACTTCGTTCCTCATCCAGCAGCTCACCGCCAACGACAAGGATCAGTCGGTGCTCGTGATCGGCCGCCTGCGCCGGCAGATCAACGGCACCGATGTGGGCGAGCCCGAGACACGGGCCTACCAGACCCAGTTCGAGTACACGGGCGGCCGTGTGCATGTCAGGACATTCAAGGAGGTGCCCTATGGCCAGGCCAATCAGACTCGCCTCGGCGCTGCTGATCCCCGTCCTGTGGTTCGCTGAGCCGCGCACCGCCGACGCCCTTCAGGTGGTCGAGGCCACCGACGGGGTGACCGTCGAGGCCGTGCTCGCGATCAAGGAGCCGACCCGCATCCGCATCGATGGCGCGGCGATTACGAACGTCTTCGGCAACATCTACTCGAGCAACTGCGGTGCAGCAGTCTCGGCGCAGCCGGGCACCGGCAACACACCTGTGCTCCCTCAGACCAATCCGGCCGGCGAGATCGTGCTGGAGTGCGACGCGGACAAGGGCGAGATCTATGTCCGGCCCGTCGGTGGCCTGGGCAAGCCGGTCAACCTGTTCATCTCCTCGCAGCATGCGACCTACACGCTGCTGCTGCGCCGCTCCGACACTCCCGCCGACACGATCGTCATCCGCGACAGGACGCCGCGCCAGGCCCGGGCCGATCAACCCGCTGCAGCGCCATCCTCCCGGCAGTCCGTCCACATCCGTTCGCTGAAGGCGATGCTTGTGGCGATGGCCTCCGACCGGGTACCTACCGATGTGCGCGTCGAGGAAGTCAACAGGCCGATCCAGCTGTGGGTCGAGGCGCAGTTCGCGCTGACCCGCATCTACGAGGGGCGCGGCCTCATCGGCGAGCGCTACCTCCTGACGAACATCAGCAACCAGAACATGGTGCTGGCCGAGCAAGAGTTCGACCGGGAGACCGGTGGCGTCCTCGCGGTCTCGATCGAGAGCCACAACCTCCGGCCGGGTGACAGCACGACGGTCTTCGTGATCCGTCAGGGTGCCTGACCATGGGCCCGCGCATCAAGGACCGGTTCTCCACGCTCGTCGAGCGGATGTCGCCGCGCGCGCGTCAGTGGGCCACGATCGGTGGCATCTCGACGGTGGCCGTTGGCGTGTTGTGGACCGTGTTCGCCATGGGTTCGGGTGACGTGCCGCAACGAGGTGCGGCCGTGCTCGGCTCGGGCGATCTCAAGCCGACCAACGTGGACCTGATGGCGCCAGGAGCGCAGGTCCGGGAGGTCGAGGCCTGGGTCGGACAGGCCGGCAGGAAGCTCGCGCAGTACGAGAGCGAGCGCGACGACCAGCGACGCATCAACCGCGAACGCAAGGAGGCCGAGGACGCTCTGATGCGGCGCTTCGCCGAGTTGGAAGCCCGACTCAAGGCCTCCCCGGGTGTCCCGGTCCCAGCCGCCTCGGCACCATCAGCAACGGTTCCCGCCGCAGCGAACCGGTTCCCGCCGGACGCCCCACTCGCACGGTCCGCAGTTCCACCGCAACTTCCACCGCCACCACCGCCGCCAGCACCCCAGATATCGCGCGCCGGCATGCCGCCTGGCCCGCCATCCCAGGTGCCGGCTTTCGCGGGCGAAGCACTTGCCGGCCCACCGCAACCGGCCCTGGTCAGGGTGGCGATTCCCCAGCCGAAGACGGCCGATGCACCCCATGAAGGCGCCGGGAAGGTGGCGCCGCAGACCATCGACACCTATCTGCCGGTGAGCTTCACGCGCGGTGTCCTGCTGGGCGGTCTCGATGCGCCGACCGGCGGCCAGTCGCAGACGAATCCGCACCCCATCCTCATCCGCCTCTCGGACAACTCGGTGCTGCCCAACCGCTTCCGGGCCGAGTACCGGGAGTGCTTCGTCATCGCCGCCGGCTACGGCGACATCAGTTCGGAGCGCGCCTACCTGCGTACCGAGTCCCTGTCCTGCGTACGCGCTGACGGCACGGCACTGGAGGTCAAGATCCAGGGCAGTGTCTATGGCGAGGACGGCAAGGTCGGCATGCGCGGCCGCCTCGTCACCAAGCAGGGCCAGATGTTGGCCAACGCCCTGCTGGCTGGCGTCGTCAGCGGCATCGGGCAAGGCATCTCCACCGCCAATACAAGCTACAGCACATCTGCCTTCGGCCAGGTCGCAACGACCAGCGGAACAGACGCGCTCAAGGCTGGCCTGGGCAGCGGCATCGGCAAGGCCCTCGACCGCCTGGCGCAGTACTACATCAAGCTGGCCGAGCAAACCTTCCCGGTCATCGAGGTCGATGCCGGACGCGAGATCGACGTCGTCATCACAAGAGGCGTGCGCATCGAGGGCATCGACACGGCGAAGGCCCCTTCCACATCTCTCACTTCCCACCCACGGCGCTCCGACCCGGCCGAGCGCTACATGAAGGTCAACGACGATGAAGACTGAATGCCTCAGGCACAAGGCGGGAAAGACAGCTTGCTGGACGGCCGCAGTGGCGGTCATGGTTGCTGCGCTCTCGGTCCTGCCCGTACGGGCCCAAACCGCAAGGGCTCAGGATGCACCCGGCACCCAGGAGGCGCGCCTCCTTGCGACGCTACAGAAGGCGAACCCCGGCACGAGGTTCACGGCTGTGCACCGGAGTGCGGTGCCGGGCCTGTACGAGGTCTGGATGGGGCCGAACGTCGCCTACGTCTCAGCGCGCGCTTCCCGCTATTTCATCTTCGGGCGCGTCATGGACACCGTCACCATGACCGATCTGACCGGGCCCAAGCTCGCACTCGCCGAGCGCGTGCGCGCCGAGTCAGAAGGTGCGGCCGACGCGCAGGCGGTCGCGTTGGACAGGTTGCCATTCGCCGACGCCATCAAGACGGTGCGCGGCACTGGCAGCCGCCACCTGGTCGTATTCAGCGACCCTGCGTGCGCCTTCTGCAGGCGGCTCGAACCCGAGCTGGAGAAGCTGCAGGACGTGACGGTCCACACCTTCCTCGTGCCGTTCCAAGGTCGCGCGCTGCCCAAGGCCGTGTGGTGCGCAGCCGACCGGACGAAGGCCTGGCGCGACCTGATGCTGCATGGCGACGCGAGTGCCCTGGGTGTGCAGGCCGACTGCACGACGCCGCTGGACCGCAACCTCCAACTGGCCCGGCAGCTGCGAATTAGCGGAACCCCGACTCTGATCTATGCCGACGGGCTGAGAACGGACGGCTACGTGGATGCGCCTGAGCTGGAACGCAGGCTCGCTGCGGCAACGGTTCGCACTGGCGCACAGGCGGCCGGTCCCGCCCTTGTCCAGGAGAAGTTGCCATGAAGTACCGCATCGTCCGGCGAACAAGCATCGG
>JADJMW010000018.1 GCA_016709385.1 Candidatus Rubrivivax defluviihabitans | reverse complement strand
GACTTCCGCGGCGAAGCGGCCGGGCAGCGTGCGGCCCGGCCGCCATCGTGCGCGCCGATCCCGAACGTCAGCGGTCCGTTCCGCGCCCCCTGCCGGCCGACCAGCCGCTGGACGAAAGCAGCAATATCAACCTCGCGGAGTGGCGGCGCGGCGCCGATGCCGTGGTCGGCGGTTCGGTGTCGCGCCCGGCCGACGGCCGCTTCGACGTGCGCTTCCGGCCTGGGACGCGGTGCGCAACGAGCAGCCGCTGGGCCAGAGCAAGGTCGTGCCGCCCGAGGACCTGGCGCCTGCGCCGCGCACCGCGTGGCCGACGAGGTGCACGAAAGCTCACCGGCGAGCGCGGTGTCACTGCCACCCGCATCGTCTCGATGTGCGCACCGGCCGCCGCTTCACGCCGCACGTGACCGACGCCGACGGCGAGCCGGGTGGCGCTGGCTAATCCCGAGTCCATCATCTCGCCAGCCCGGGCGCCCAATGGCCGGCAGATCGCCCGTGTGTCCTTCGAGACGCAGAAGGTCGTGGTCTGGGTGTGGGACCTCAGCACCGGAGCCCGTTGCCGGGTGCGGGCCGCCTTCCGCGGCCCATCAGTGCGTCGTCCGGTCGCCCGGACGCCCGGGCACGCGGTTGGCCGTGACCTTGTCGCAGGATGGACTTCGCAGCTGTACACCCTGCCCGCCGAAGGCGGCACGCCGGTGCGTGCCGACACGCGACAGCATCGACACCGAGGCGGTTGCACGCGCCCGACGGCCGCAGCATCTATTTCGTCAGCCGACGCGGCGGCGGCCCGCAGATCTACCGCGTGCCGGCCAGCGGCGGCGCGGTGCAGCGCATCACCTTCGACGGCAGTTAACGTGGTAGCCCGGCCATCAGCCCCGACGGCACGCTGTTGGCCGTGACGCGGCGTGATGGCGCCTTCAAGCTGATGACGCTGAACTGGGCGGCGGCGGTCGCCGTTGCTCCCCCGACCGATACGCGCCCACGACGAGTCCCGGTTCGCGCCCAACGGCCGCCTGTTGTTGTATGCCACCCGCTTGCAGGGCAGCGACGTGCTGATGACGACTACGCCGACGGCCGCATCAAGACACGTCTGGTGAGCAGCGGCGCTGACATGCGCGAGCCGGCCCGGGGCCCTTACAGTCGCTGAACGCCGCGCAGCCCTTCGACCGGTACCTTCCCACCGTTTTCGTGAGAGATCCACCATGAAGCAGCACACCCTGACGGACCCGCCTCATGGGCCAGCCGCCGCTGGCCGCGCTGATGCTGGTGCTGGCCGGCTGCGAACCACCCAGCTCGACGAACCGGACGGTCGCACCGGTGGAGTCGCGCAAGCCGGTGGCAGGGACGGCGGGGGCAGCGCGGGGTTATGCCGGGGGCTACGCTGCGCGCGGGCACGCCGCCGCAGTCGCAGGTGGCTACGGTCGACCGCCGGGCAGGGCGCGGCCGGCGCGGCGGCCGTGGAGGCGGCGCCGAGCCAGCGCATCGTCTATTTCGACTTCGACAGTTTCGCCATCAAGAACGAGTTCAACGCCATGCTCGACGGGCACGCTTGCGCATTGGCGGCCAGCCGCGACAAGCGCATGGGTGGTCGAGGGTCCGACACCGACGAGACGCGGCAGCCGCGAATCACAACCCGGCCCTGGGCCGAAGCGCGCCGAAGCAGCGGTACGCTCGCCGTACCCGCTGCAAGGAGCGGGGCCGAACAGCAGCTGGAGGCGGTGAGATTCGGCGAGGAACGCTCGGCCGTGCCCGGCAGCGACGAAGAGGCCTGTAGTCGCAACCGGCGTGCTGAACTGAAGGACCGCTGAAGTGAACCGCCGTGTTGGCGCGCACCGCGCTGGTCGTGCTGGCGCTGGGTGGTCTGGCCGGCGCGGCCCAGGCGCAGCTGTTCAGCGACTCTGAAGCGCGCAAGGGGCCATCATCGACCTGCGTAACGATTCGCGGCCAGCGAAGAGCAGGCCAGACCCGCAACGCCGGAACTGGCGGCGGCCAATGCACGGCTCACCGAGCAGCTAGCAGCCTGCGGCGCAGCCTGCTCGAACTGAACAACCAGCTCGAGGCCCTGCGCGGCGAAGTCGCCACCCTGCGCGGCCACGACGAGCAGCTGACGCGCGAGCTGGCTGAATTGCAGAAGAGCCAGAAGGACGTGGGCAAGCCTGGACGGGCGGCTGCGAGTTGGAGCCGTCCAAGGTGGTCGCTGGATGGCCGCGAATTCGTCGCCGGTCCTGCCGAGAGGGCGGCCTACGAGGAGGCCAAGCCCGCCATCCGCGGCGGACTTCGATAAGGCGGCGGCCTTGCTGGCCGACTTCCAGCGCCGCTATCCCGGCAGCGGCTATGCCGACAGCGTGCGTTTCTGGCTGGGCATCGCGCTGTACGGCAAGCGCGACCACAAGGGCGCCACGGCTGCCTTCCGCGCCTTCCTGAACGGCGCCCGACCACCCCCGGGTTTCCGACGCGCTGTTGGCCATGGCCAACAGCCAGATCGAGATGAAGGACGTGAGCGGCGCGCGCCGCACCCTTGGCGAGCTGGTGAAGGCCTACCCGCAGTCCGAGGCCGCGCAGGCCGGCAAGCAGAGGCTGGCGACGCTGAAGTAGCGCTTCGCGCCCGCGCCTGGCAAGCGGGCGCTGCCTGGAATCCCGGGCATGCAGGAGTCCGATCTTCCCGCGCTGGTGAGCCGCGTGCTGTGGGCCGCCTTTGCCCTGGCAGCGGCCTTCGGCGCCATCGCCCAGCGCACGCATTTCTGCACCATGGGCGCGGTGGCCGATATCGTCACCATGGGCGACTGGACGCGCATGCGCATGTGGCTGCTGGCCATCGGCACGGCCATGATCGGCTTCAATCTCACGGTCGCCTGGGTTGCGGAGGCGCGCCACAGCGTCTATGCCGGGCCGCGGCTGGTCTGGCTTTCAAACGCCTTCGGAGGGCTGCTGTTCGGCTTCGGCATGGTGCTGGCGTCGGGCTTGCGGCAGCAAGACGCTGGTGCGCGTGGGCGGTGGCAGCCTGAAGGCGCTGGTGGTGTTGTGCGTGCTGGCCATCGCCGCGTATGCCAGGCTGCGCGGCGTGGCGGCGGTGGTGCGCGTGGCCTGGTTGGACACGGTGGCGCTGACGCTGCCCGTGGGCCAGGACCTGCCTTCGCTGCTCGCGCTGGCCACCGGCGCGAGCACGGTCTTTCGGCCTTGCTGCTGGGCCTCCGTCTGGGTGCTGCGCTGGTGGGCTTCGTCCTGGCGCGGCCCGGAGGGTCGGTCGGTCGAGGTGCTGGTGGCAGGCCTGGGCATCGGCGCGGTGATCGTCGGCGTGTGGTGGGTGTCGGGCGGCTGGGCCAACGGGCCGAGCACCCGGTGACGCTGGAGAGCGTTTCCTGGCCACGAATACGCGCCGCATGGAGTCGCTCACCTTCGTGGCCCCATCGCGTATGCCGTGGACTGGCTGATCCTGTTCAGCGACGCCGGCAAGGTGCTCACCATCGGCATCGTCAGCGTCTTCGGCGTCATCGCCGGATCGGCCGCGGTGGCGCTGGCCGGGCGGCGTTTCCGCTGGAAGGCTTCGCCGGCACCGAGGACACGGCCAACCACCTGGTGGGCGCGGTGCTGATGGGCGTGGGCGGCGTCACCGCCATGGGCTGCACGGTGGGCCAGGGCCGTCGGGGCTGTCCACGCTGGCGCTGGGCAGCTTCATCGCCATGGCCGGCATCCTGGCCGGTGCGGAGCCGGCCTTGCGCTGGCAGCTGTGGCGCCTGGAGCGGCAGGCGTGACAGACCTGCAGCCGGCGGGCCGCCGATACCGCGGGCAGCGCCGACCTGAGCGCCGTTTCGGCGGCCTGCGCCGGCTGTATGGCGACGCCGCGTATGCCCGGCCAGGCGCGCCGCGCGCATCGCCGTGGTCGGCCTGGGCGGCGTCGGTTCGTGGGCGGCCGAGGCGCTGGCGCGCTGCGGCGTGGCGCGGCTGGTGCTGATCGACCTGGACCATGTCGCCGAATCCAACGTCAACCGCCAGGTGCAGGCACTCGGCCGCACACTCGGTCAGGCTAAGGTGAGCGCTGGCCGAAACGCATCGCGGACATCCACCCTGGCTGCCAGGTGCTGGCGGTGGAGGACTTCGTGGCCCCGGACAACCGGCCGGCGCTCCTGCCCGCGCCGGTGGACGTGCTGGTGGACGCCTGCGACCAGGTGCGCGCCAAGCTGGCGCTGGCGGCCTGGAGCCTGCGTGAGGGCGTGCCGCTGGTGTGTGGGCGCGGCGGCGGCAAGCGCCAGCCGCAGCGCGTGGAAGTGGCCGACTGGCCGATGCCACCCACGACCCGCTGCTGGCCAGCCTGCGCCAGCGCCTGCGCAAGGAGGCGGGCGCACCGCGGCAGGGGCCGATCGGCGTGCGCTGCGTGTTTCTCGCGCGAGAGCGTCGGCGCTGGCGGCGGTGTGCGAGGCCGATGAACCGGGTGCGGCTGCAACGGCCGTGGACGGCAGCCTGAACTGCCATGGCTACGGGTCCAGCGTCATGGTCACGGCCGCCTTCGGCATGGTGGCCGCGGCGCAGGGGCTGGAGGCGCTGTGGGCCGCCGCGGCGGCGCCGAAGGCCGGTCAAAAGGCAGATATACTTTGAGGCTCTACGGATGGGTCGTTAGCTCAGTCGGTAGAGCAGCGGACTTTTAATCCGTTGGTCGCGTGTTCGAGTCACGCACGACCCACCACGTGACGAAACGGTCGAATAGATTGCAGGGCTCTTAGCTCAGTTGGTAGAGCAGCGGACTCTTAATCCGTAGGTCGGGCGTTCGAATCGCCCAGGGCCCACCAGTCAGGACAACGGCTCACGCAGCGATGCGTGGGCCGTTTGTTCCTCCGGGCCGGCGCCCGCAGATCGTCGCCGACTGGACAGCCCAGGTGTCGTCGACGCTGGCTTCATCCGAAGGTCTCTCCCTTGCTTCACCACGTCGAGATCTACGTCAGTGAACTGGAACGGTCCATCGCGTTCTGGTCACCCTTCAAGAGCCGGCTGTTATGAGGCCGACCGCTGGTCGGGAGGGATGAACTACGTCAAGCAGGGCGAAGCCTACTTCTGCTTCCTGCAGGCACCCGCCGAGCATGCGGCCGCCGGTTATCACCGCAAGCGAGTCGGCCTCAATCATCTCGCGTTCCGGGCCAGGTCGCGAGCGCAGGTCGATGAGTTGGCCGCCTGGGTGCAGTCGAGTGGCTACACGACCCCTGTATGAGTCCGAGTACCGTTTGCAGGGGGTCCGGGCTACTACGCGCTGTTCTGCGAGGACCCGGACGGATCAAGGTCGAGGTGGTGGCGCTGAGCGAGCCCTGACCGTGTCATCCCTGCACGTCGGCTGGGCGTCGTCACGAAGCGAAGACCTGCTGGTCGTGCATCGCGCCGGCGGCCGCCGCAAGGGGCCTGCAGGATCGGATCGTCGAGCGACGCCTTTTCAGTGTCGCCGGCTGGCCGGGTGCTGCCGCTCGTGACAAGATGCGCTGAATGCTTGCCGTGTGGCGCAGGTGATCCGTCCGGCGCCGCCCGGGCCCCACGCGTCGCACCTCTTTTTCGAGTCATCGTGCCCAGCCCTCGTGAACCTCGCCGATGTCGAGTTCAACGACGTCGAGGACAACGGCTTCTTCACCCTCGCGGCGTGCCTTGTTCAGCGCCGGCATCGGGGCGCGCAAGCTCGGTTACAACCTGACCGTCGTGCCGCCGGGCAAGGCGCAGTGTCCGTTTCACTCGCATCGCGGCGAGGAAAGAGATGTTCCTGATCCTGGAAGGCGAGGGCGAGCTCCGCTACGGGGACCAGCGCTATGCCATCCGCAAGCACGATGTCATCGTGTGCCCGACCGGTGGCGCGGAGGTCGCGCACCAGCTCATCAACACGGAGGCGTCGACCTGCGCTACCTGGCTTTGTCGAACCTCGTGGAGATCGAGGCCTGCGAGTACCCCGACTCCAGCAAGATCGCCGTCCGCGCGCATGAGCCGGGCACGCCGCGGCTGTGGAAGATGTTCCGGGCCGAGACGCATGTGGAGTATTACGAGCGCGAGGACACCGAAGGTCCGGAAGGTGAGGCCTGAGAGCTTGTGAAGATTTGGGATAACCCCGACAGCCGCGAGCGAGATGGGCCGTTGAAGTGGCATGAGCACTGATACGACTGATCTGACGCCGAGCGAAGGGCAAGACCTCTTCGGTCCCAAGCCTGTGCAGGCCGTGCTTGTCGACAAGGCTGCGGCTGCGAGGAGTGTGGCGACGGCGCGGGTGATCATGCCCAACCGCACGCAGATCGAACTGCGTCCGATGGACCTGGAGTCGCTGCTGCCCGAAGGGCACCGCGCGCGGCTGGTGTGGGCGTGGGTGGAGCGGCAGGACCTCAGCGCGATGTACTCGGCGATCAAGGTTCGACAAGGCGGGGTGGGTCGCAGCGCGATTGCCCCGCAGATCCTGCTGGGCCTGTGGCTGTACGCCTCGCTGCAGGGCGTGGGCAGCGCGCGGCAGCTCTCGCGGCTGGTGCTGGAGCATGACGCGTACCGCTGGATGAGCGGGGGCGTGCAGGTCAATCACCACAGCCTGTCGGACTTCCGGGTGGCGCACGGTGCGGCGCTGGACGAATTGCTCAGCGCAAGCCTGGCCGCATTGATGACGGCCGGGGCGGTGAAGCTGGAGTGCGTGGCGCAGGACGGCGTGCGGGTTCGCGCCAGCGCGGGTGCGGCCTCGTTCCGGCGCAAGGCCAGCCTGCAGGACAACCTGGAGCTGGCGCGCGCGCGAGTGCGCGAACTCAAGGAGCAGATCGACGCCGACCCGGCGCAGGACAGCCGGCGCAAGGCTGCGGCCCAGCAGCGTGCCCGGCGCGAGATGCAACAGCGGCTGCAAAGCGCGCTGGACCGACTGCCCGAACTGGAGGCGATCAAGCGGCGCAACGGCAGCAAGGCCGAAGAGGCCCGGGCTTCGAGCACCGATGCCGATGCCACCGTCATGAAGATGGCCGACGGCGGGTTCAGGCCGGCGTACAACGCCCAGTACGCCAGCGACTGCGACAGCCAGGTGATCGTGGGCGTGGAGGTCAGCACCAGCGGCTCGGACATGGCGCAGCTCGCGCCCATGGTCGAGCAGATCGAACAGCGGCTGGGCAGCGCACCGCAGAAGATGCTTGTCGACGGTGGCTTCCCGGCGCACGCGCAGATCGACGCGGTGGCTGACAAGACCGAGGTCTATGCGCCGGTGCCCGAGGCACGGGCGAAGAAGGACGAACAGGGCCAAGAGGTCCAGCAGGACAGGCAGGACAAGCACGAGCCCAAGCCCGACGACAGCGCGGCGGTGGCCAGCTGGCGACAGCGCATGGCCAGCGACGAGGCCAAGGAGCTGTACAAGCGGCGAGCGGCCACGGCCGAATGCGTCAACGCGCAGGCGCGCAACCGTGGCCTGCAGCGCATGCCGGTACGGGGCCTGAAGAAGGTTCGCTGCGTAGCTCTGCTGTTCGCGCTGGCGCACAACCTGATGCGCACGCTGGCACTGGCGCCGCAGTTGCTGGGACTGGGCACAACTCCGTCTGCAGCAGGGATGGGTACTGTATGAAGTCCGAAAAGATCAGGGTAGACCCGCAAATCGACCCCTGAACCCCCCGGGCTGCCTGGCGAGCGCGTGGAGTGCGCCGGCTGCTTCGTCAACCGTACTATTGGACCTGACCAAGCGTCCGGTCGTCGCGAAGCGAAAGCTTCACAGGCTCTGAGAACGAATCGTCCCGGGGCTCGCGCGGGCCCACAGGTGCGGGTCGGATCCGCAGGCGCGAAAGCGCTCGTCACTCATCCTCCGCCGTCCGTTGACGGCGTAAGCGGCGGCGCGGGGCCTCGCGGCCGACCTGCTGGCTGCCGCCCGCCCGCGCAAGGAAGCCCATGCACACCATCGAACTGACCATCGTCCTGCTCATCCTCACGGGCCTGGGTGGGGCGCTGGTGCGCTGGGCCAGGATGGGGCTGCCGATCTTCCTGGTCGTCATCGGCGCCGCCGCCTCGCTGCTGCCCGGGCTCGACCGCGTCAGCATCGACCCGCAGCTGTTTCTGCTGCTGTTCATTCCGCCACTGCTGTTTGCCGACGCCCGCGTGCTGCCGCGCCGCGACCTGCTGCAGGTGCTGCGGCCGGTGCTGCTGCTGGCGCTGGGGCTGGTGGTGCTGACGGTGGTGGTGGTGGGCTACACCCTCCACTGGCTGGTGCCGTCGATGCCGCTGGCCGTGGCCTTCACGCTGGGCGCCATCGTCACGCCCACCGACGCCGTGGCTACCGTGGCCACCACGGCGGGGCTGCCATTGCCCAACCGGGTGTCGCACATCATCAACGCCGAGAGCCTGCTCAACGACGCCACCGGCCTGGTGGCTTCGCTGGCGGTGGCCGCCGCCGCAGCCGCCGCGGGCTTCTCCACCACCGACGTGGCGGTGAATTTCCTGCTCATGTCGGGCGGTGGCGTCTGCGCCGGC
Organism: Candidatus Rubrivivax defluviihabitans; assembly: GCA_016709385.1. Classification (GTDB taxonomy): domain Bacteria; phylum Pseudomonadota; class Gammaproteobacteria; order Burkholderiales; family Burkholderiaceae_C; genus Rubrivivax; species Rubrivivax defluviihabitans. The sequence continues at coordinate 2,809 of JADJMW010000018.1, read as the reverse complement.
TACGTCATCCAGTGGCTGGGGCGCCAGTTGCGCCAGCGCCTCGTCGACATCGGCGTGGACGACCTGGTGCGGGAGACGCTGCTGACCGTGCTCATTCCCTATGCCGCCCTACCTGGCGGCCGAGGCGCTGCAGGTGTCTGGCATCCTGGCCGTGGTGATTGCCGGCCTGTGGACCGGCGGGCAAGGAAGTGCGCGGCCTGTCCGCCGAAAGCCGGCGCCACGCCCGCGAAGTCTGGCGCATGATCTCCTACGTCTTCAACGGCCTGGTCTTCGTGCTGCTGGGCCTGCAGTTGCGACACATGCTCGCTGCCGTGGGGCATTACGACGCCGCCTGGCTGGCCGGCCTGGCCTTCGGTGTGTGGGCGCTGCTCGCGGCACTGCGGCTGAGCTGGGTGTGGCTTTCCGCGCATGTGCGCTTCAGGCTGCAGTGGGCTGGGCGGGCGCGCGCGGCCCTGACGGCCGGCGCATGTTTCTCGTCGGCTGGGCTGCAGTGCGCGGTTCGGTCACGCTGGCCACCGCGCTCTCGGTGCCCCTGCTGACCACCGCGGGCCTGCCGTTTCCGCGGCGCGACCTGGTGGTCTTTCTGGCGGCAGCGACGATCGTGCTCGCTGGCATTGAACGGCATTCCCCTGCCCTGGCTCATTCGCAAGCTGCAGCCCCCCGCCGACGACGAAGACGCGCGCGAAAGTGCCGCCCGCGTGGCGCTGGCCCGCGCCGGCATCGCCGCCGTGCGTCGGTGCTGGCGCAGCGCGCCGACGACCAGGGGCGGACTTCGCCGAGCAACTCATCCACCGCTACGAAGGCAAGATCACCCTGCGCGAGGGTGATGCCGCCGCCGCCGCGGTGAAGGCCGACATTTCCGGCGCCAGGCAGCTGCGCCTGGCCGGGATCCAGGCCGAACGTGACTGCCTGCACCGCCTGCATCGCGCAGACCGTGATCAACGACGAGACCCTGCGCCTGCGCGCGAGAGAACTCGACGAGCGCGAGATGCTCGTCGGCGGATGCTGCGCGGCTGAGGCCGCAGCGGCTTCAGGCCGCCAGGTTCCTGCCCTTCGCGCGGCGGGCGTCCGCGCGTCATGCGTGCCGTTCGCGCAGGCCCGTCCCGTCGGTGATCTCGACGTCGCGGTGCCGGAAACCGCGATGCAGCCGTCCTGTACCAGCGCCGTCAGCGCACGGCTCACGGTTTCGTGCGCCACGCCCAGGTAGCTGGCGATGTCGCGCCGCGTCATGGACAGCCGCAGCCGGCGGTCAGAGTGCCCGAGCGCGCGCGCTGGCGTTGCGCCAGTTGCAGCACCGAAGCGCGCCACGCGCACTTCGGAACTGGGCGCCGACATCAGGTACTGCGTATCGGCACGGCGCATCAGTTCGGTGCCCGTGGCCGGTGCAGCAGCCGCTCCAGCGCCGGGATGCGGTGGCTCAGCGCCAGCAATTCGCCGAACGGCAGGCACGACCACGCTGGAGTCCTCCAGCGCCACCGCGCCACTGGCGTGGCGGTCGCGGCCCAGGCCGTCCAGTCCGAGCATGTCGCCGTGGGTGGCGAAGCCCAGCACCGGCTCGTAGCCTTCCAGGTCGGTCTGCATAGCAAGCTGCCGCCGCCCACCAGGTGAACGTTCTCAAGCTGGCCCTCGTGCAGCAGCGTCTGCTCAAGGCCCGCGCGTCGCATGCCGAAGCCGATGGCGTCGGTCTCGCCATGGCCTGCTCGTACAGCCGGGCCCAACGCAACACGTCGGAAGCCGTGCATCGCAGGATGCGCGCCAGCCGCGCCTCGGGCAGACTCAAGGTGCTCAGCTTTGTCTTGCATGGCGGGCCCCGAGCGCCTGAAGTCAGGTCTTTGGACACGACCCAAGAATGGCGCACGGGCCGGGGCGGCAATCCGGGCACGGGCCTGCCATCTGTAAGAGATTCGGCCAGACGTGGCGAAAAATCCGAACCCCGATTCGGACACTTCTGCAGGTGCGCGCGCCGCGCATCCGGCCTGTGCCAGTCGGCGGCTTAAGGCCGCGGCATGAAGCCGACTGCAGTTCTCAATCCGCCCGAAGCCGGTCGTTTCAAGATGGCCGGACGTGATGGATCGTCGCCATGCCGCAGGAGGTTCAGCAATGGTCACCGTGGTCGACGCACGTGCCGTGAAGGTGGGTCCGCTGGCCCTGCCGGGCGAATGGGTGCAGGTGCCGCAGGCCGATGGGCACGGTGGTCTTCGCGCATGGCAGCGGCAGCAGCCGACGTAGCCCACGCGCAACTGGCCGTGGCCGAGGTGAGTGACTACCGGCTGTCGACCCTGCTGTTCGACCTGCTGGGCGAGGACGAAGCGCTGGAGCGCCGTCATGTCTTCGACATCGGCCTGCTCGGCCATCGGCTCGGCGAAGCGCTGGCCTGGATGCGGCGGCAGGGAAGCAGCGCCCAGGCGCATCGGCCTGTTCGGCGCCAGCACCGGCGCGGCGGCGGCGCTGCCATGCGCAGCGCGGCACCCGGGCTGGGTGGCGCCGTGGGTCGCCGCGGCGGGCGGCCCGACCTGGCCAGTGAACCTCGCCAGAGGTGCAGGCGCCCACGCTGCTCGTCGTGGGCGGGCGCAGACACCGAGGTGCTGCGCTTGAACCGCATGGCCTTGCGCGAACTGCACTGCCATGCGCGGCTGGAAGGGTGCCCCCGGTGCCACGCACCTGTTCGAGGAGCCGGGCGCGTTGGAAACCGTGGCCCACCTGGCCGGCGAGTGGTTCACCACCCACCTGCATGACCGGGGTTGGGCATGAAGGGCAGGGCCTTGCCGACCGCACCGAGGCCGGCCGCGTGCTGGCGCGGCGGCTCGCC
>JADJMW010000017.1 GCA_016709385.1 Candidatus Rubrivivax defluviihabitans | reverse complement strand
CTGCAGATCGACCGGCGTGCCCTTGAGCGATTCCAGGTAGGCTAGGATTTCTTCGTAGGTCATGGTCTGTCCTTAAGGCTTCGGTGCAAACATGTTCCACCCGGCCCACGCGCCTAGGTACGGATTGCCCTGCATGTTCTGCGAGTTGGTGGCCGTGCCGCCCTGCCCGCCGGCTGCGTTGCCGGCGTTTGCGAACTGCTGCCAGTAGTTGGCTCGGGGCGTCCTGCTCGGCCGTCGTCAGCGTTGACTCCACCCCGCCGGCCCGTTAGCTATGCGTTGTTCATCAGGTTCATGGTGTTATTGAACCCGGTATTCGCCCAACCCATGTTGTCATTCCAGATGCCACGGTCAAGGTTCTGATCGAACTGGTATGCGTTCTGTCCGAGCGTGGCGTCGAATTGCCGGTTCTGGCTGCCGAGCGACTGATCGAACTGATATCGGTTGTTGCCAAGGTTCGCGTCGAACTGCCCCTGGTTCTGCTGCCGCGTCCGGTAGTTCTCCAGCATGTTGTTGCCGGCGCCAGCGTTGAACATGTTCATGGCATTTCCCTGCCCGGAGTTGAACATGCTGTTCTGATTCATGTTCCCGGCGTTGAACATGCTGTTTGTGTTCAGCGCGCCGGTATTGAACTGCCCCTGCCCCTGCGCAAGATTGGAATTCCGCGTCAGGTCGTTGTTGCCGAGCGTGGAATTGAACATCTGCCCTTGCAGGTTGTTCCCGGCGTCGAACATCGCGCCTTGCATAAGATAGTTGTTGTTCTGCGCGTTGCCCTGATACCCGCCGGCCAGGTTGCGAGACAGATCGTTCGCCGACAGACCAGCGTTGAATTGGTTGTTCGCCTGTCCGCGATTGAGCGCCGACTCCGCTAGCCCTTGCTGTGTCGTGTAGTCCTGCATACGCATCTGGTTCGACACGTTGCCGATGTTCTCTCCCAGGTCGCGGTACGCCTCGTTCTGCACTTGCTGCACGCCAGAGTTGCCGAAGCTGCCGGACTGCTGCGCCATGCGGTCCAGTTCCGGCACCACGGTCTGCTTGAAGCTGCGCTGCATGTCGCCCGTCGCGCGGCCGATAGCGCCCTCGAGATACTGATTCGGGCCGGCATAGGCGTTCTGGCCTGCGTTCTGGCTGCGCTCGCTTTGCTGCCCCAGATACGGGTTGTTGTACTGCGCGCCCTGCGCGTACTGCATAACGCCAGGCGCCCCTTGGATGCCCTGCGACTGCTGCCCGATGTACGGGTTGTTGGTGTTGTAGGCATTGGCACCGAACGCTCGCGCGCCCTGCTGATTTGCCGCCGCGAACGAACCAGCCGGGGTCTGCTGCTCGTAGTAGCCATACCCCTGCATTGGGGACTGTCCGTAACCGTATGGATTTGCCATGATGTGCCTCAAATCAGGTGCCAGTCGGCGCCGTCGGAAAAGAACTCTCGCGCCTGGTGCGCCGTCGTGAGCGTAGAAGTCGCCGCGTCGTCAATGTTCCCGCTCGTGGATTGAACGGTGATCGTGTGCGTCGTGTTGTTGCTGCGCTTGACGACGATTCGCTTGTTTCGCATTACTGACGCTGCCGGAATGGTCAGAGTGAACGGCGCCGACGGAGCGCACAGAATGACGTGATCGTTCTCGCCGGCCGTGTAGGTCGTGGTGATCGCCACGAACTCAGAAAGCCGATGATCTGCCGCTTGGTTGATCGCGTCCGAATACTCGCGCAGCAGCCTCAGCACCTCAAGCCGCCAGTTCTCGCCCATGTCGCGGCAGGATCGGCTGCGGAGTGACGCGCCTCATTCCAACCCCTGCGGCTTGAGCGTAGGCACCAGCGCCTCGATTTCCACCCCGCCAGCGAACGTGAGCGCGAATCGGTGATACCTGCCGGCCTGCAGCACGTCGAAACGGTCGCCGTTGATCGACGACGTGGCGCCATACCGAACGGTCCCGCCCAGGTCAAATGTGGCCGCCGGGGTGATCGTTGCCGCGCTTGGCTTTGTGCGGTAGCGTGGCCGCACTCGGGTGCAGACCGTGACGACATCTTCGGACCCATACCATCCCGTCGTCATGCTGGCGCCGGACGCCGTGCCGGATAGGCCGGTGATCTTGTCCGCGGTGCTGATGTAGCTCAGGACCGGAGTCGCCGCATTCCAATACGGACTGTTGTAACTGATGTCCGTGGGGATCTGATCGTATTGAATGCTGGTGCCGAACTTGTCCGCGAACGTGTCATACGTGATTGCCGACGTGATCGACTCAAGCACGTCAGTGATGGTCAGGTCGAAGTGCCCCCATCGCTGGGTGTCATAGTGATAGACAAGGCACGACGTGAGCGCCGCCGATGTGGTCGGGTAGAACCAATAGATACGCGAGTTGACCCGATCGTGAATTGCCCTGATGCTGCTGATGTAGGTCCGATTCAGTCGCGCAAAGAACCATTCCTTGATGCCCTTGCCGATAGACACCGGCCGCGACCCGTCGAACGCATAGATGTCGTCGTCACCGACGAAATAGTGCACCGTGCCAGCAGCTACCACCGCCTCATGCGATGAACACCCGATATCGGTGGACACGCATTGAAACTGCCACACGACCGGGCTTCCGACGTAGCGAGCGACATAGATCGACTTCGCTTTGTAGGCCACGATCTCGCTTTGCAGCCGGCGCAGAGCAGTGATAGCGCCCGGCGTTTCGACAAGCAGGCCCGTGGTCGCTTGCGTGCTGACGCTCGGCGCCCAGGTGCCTGTCGGATTGAATATCTGCGAGCACCACCAACGATGCTCCTGCGCAGCGTTTGGTCCGCCCGCGATGCTCAGGCTGGCGTCATCAGTGTTCGCGAGCATCACAAAACCACTAGCCGCCTCCATTAGTGCAGCTTTAGGTGCATTAGCAACGTCCGCGAATGCGCCGCTGGCCGATTGCTGCAGCACGGTAGCGAGGTTGATTGCCAGCGACGTATTGCCGAACTGCGCAAAGCGCCAGCGATTAGCGCCCACGGAATATGCGCTAGCCGTCCGCGTGACATCGGTCCATGTCGTGGCGCCAGCCTCTTCCAGCTTGGCCGCGCTGCCGACGATGGTGCGCGTGCCGCCGCTCAGGGTATACAGCAGCGCGCCGCCCAATGACGTGCCCGACAGAGCCGCCACCCCTAGATCAATGCCGCTCGGTGGCGTGCCGTACCCGCGCAGCGTCGGCACCGCAGATACTGCCTGCAGCACCTCGGGCGCAATGTCTAGCGCATCTGGCAGGAACGTCAGCATCAGGCGATCAACTCAGCGATCATGGTGTTGACCACGGCTTGAATCTCGGCGTCTGTCGAAGTCTTCTCGATCCCTGACGCGGCGCACCTGATCGCCAGCCGGCGCGCCAGGTCGGTATCTGCCGGCCCCTTGAGTTGATTGCGCGCAAAGGTCTTGGCGCCGGCCGACGACTGAGCGTTAGCCAGGATGGCCGCCGCGCCGATCCACATCGCCATCTGCAACCGCTTGCCGAACGTGGAATCATTGACCAGATCGAACGATTCGATGTATGTGCTCATACTGTCATCCCGTCATGCCTGACGATCAGCGGCCCAGGAAAGCGCGCCTGCATCTCGGACTGCCGCAACCTCGATACGGCCTTCGCATAGAAGGCTAGTTCTTTGGACGGGTCGCCTTCGATATAGGTCTTGGCCTCGGCCAGTGCGCCCCACAGGTAGATTTCGCATGCATTGGTCAGCAACCAGTTCGTGTCGCCGTCATCTGCGAAAGCCGCGAACGCCTGCCAATAGTCAATGCTGTAGGTGGCCGTGGACGATTGGAAGTAAAACAGTTCACCCTTGATGGTGAAGTTTCCCGAGTTGCAGTCCTCTTGCTGCGCGTATTCCTGCGGCGTGATGTACTTCTGCGGGTAGCCGTCCAGCGCCACATTCCGCGCTTCAAGGAACCGTGTCGGCAGCGCCAGCGTTGTCGCCGCCAGTGTGCCAGTGGCGATCTGTTCCATCGCACGGCAGCGCACGTCACGACGGATATTCGACTCTGCGAGCCCGATGAAGTCGGGGATGATGTCGGTCAGGTCCGAGCGCTTGAGCCAGGTCGCTACCGCGGTTTTTAACTGGCCGTATGTCGCAATCGCCATTGAGGCCCCTTTGTCGGGGCCTATCAGCCCCGCATTGCGCGAAGCCGGTCCCGAGTGGGACTATCGGCAGATAACTCTAATGTAGCAAAACCTAGCGTCTAGTCAACGCCAAAAGGAAACCGCCAGAGCAGGCACCGACTTCGCGGGACGAACCTGACATCTGGCGGGAGTGGCGATCTTCGTGGAGCCGCTACATTATAAAAAACCCATGCGCGCCTTTGCAATAGGCTTTACCTTTTCTGCAGTCACGCTTTCGACCGCATCGTGTAGTTCTTTCACCAAATCTCTATCATTTTCAACCGGCAACGTTGTTGCCATGCCCATCCCGTTGGGTGGTGATTCGTAGCCTGAATTAAAGAAATCCCAGTATTCAATCATAAAGTTCAATCCGTGACGTGGTTCATCCGCGCGCACTGCCGCCAATACTCGTCAGCATGCGCGACTTCGGAATGCTGCGGAATAAGCGGAATGCCTGCCGTCCAATGCAGCAGTTTGGCATCTGGGTTCGGACCATCCTCGTCCGCAAGCCAGTTCCAGACCTTCGGCAGTTCTCCGATCTGATCGTCGGCCAGCCACGAGAACTGGTGCAGTTCCGCGCCGGTCATCTGCTGCACCGACTCCGGCGTGATCTTCCGCCATGACATGTGCATGCAATTCAGGATCATCACGCTAGACCATTGCTTGCGTGGGTAGTCCTCATTCGGCGCTTCCATCTTCGTGCCGAGATACTTCCGCGGCCAGCGTGTGCGGTAGTCATGCTTCACGACCTGAACCGGCTTGTATGGGTCGCGCAGAGCCCATAGCTCTGCGATGTCTGCCCGTAGGAGCATGTCCGAGCCGTCGCAGAATATCGCGCTGCCGGTGTAGCCCTGCAGGAACGGGATCAGGAAACGGGTGTAGACGAACGCATTGGACCCGTCGCGCACACCCGGCGCATAGAAGCTGCGGAACAGCGGCAGGTGCAACGGCGTGACGGTGAACGGCGCCGATGCGTGTTCAAGCACGCTGGACGTGAAGGCGTGGTAGCCGGCTTCCTCGCGTTGATCGAAGCCTGCGAATATCGGGATCATGCGTGCACCCGGTAATGGTCAATCGTCAGCGTCAGCCCATCACGCAACGGCATCAGCCCGCGGTCTGACATGCCGATCAATTCCAGCGTTTCCGACTTTGCGAACACTGGTGCGCCTTCTTTTTCTCCCGGCCGCTTCGGCAGACAGATGATGGGGGACGTACTACCCGTCAATTCCTTGACCAGCAACGCCACGTCCATGACCGTCGTGTGCGTCTTCGGTCCGACCTCGATCACCGGCAGCACCTTGCCATTCAATGCCGCTTCCATTGCCTTGATGAGTGCGTCAGCCACATCACCGACATAGACCATGTCGCTGATCTGTGACCCGTCTCCGTAGACCTCGATAGGGTCGCCCTTCAGGGCGCGACAGATGAAGCTAGGCGCAATCTTGCGCACCCTGGACGGCCCATACGGCTGCGCCGGCACCTGACCCGGCCCGTAGGCATTCATGGCGCGCACGATGTTGACCTTGGTGCCGCGCTCCGCATTGAACATGGACACCATCCTTTCGACCGCAGACTTGCTGATCGAATACGGGTTATCCATGAAGTGATTTCCGACCCCGATGCACACGCCTGGCAACTTGAACTTGGCAGCAGCCTGCAGCACGTTCAATCCGCCCAGGATGTTCGTCTCCATAATCGGTCCGGGGTCTTGAATGTGTTCCTGTGTCCCGAGCAGGCCAGCCAAGTGAATGAACGCGTCCACATGCGACATCGCATCACCTACAGCAATCACGTCGCGGATGTCGCCTAGCACTGTGCCGCGCCCGCGATGGTCGAACCCGTCAACTTCATATCCTGCGTTATGCAGCCTCTCGACGACGTGCGACCCTATGAATCCGGCGCTGCCAGTAACCAGAACTTTCATTTGCGTTCCCTTTTGCGCTCTTCGTACATTGACCGCATGTGTGGCTTGCGCCCACCCTTGAAGTGCAGCACGCGAGCCCCGGAATACGTCCCAACCTTGACGTGCTTTGAATCGTTCCATTCCGAACACGGCAACGATTTGATCTTCATCTGTCCGTCGTGCCGTATGTCGCGCATCGCAGACTGACCACCGCCCCAGTTCTGGTCGCCTGGCCGCATTTCCTTGATCCTGCGGACGCACTCTGGAATGAACTTCGGTGAGTGCACGAAGAACACCCCGCTATTGAACGGTGTTCCAGATGCTGGACGCTCAGTCAGCACTGCGTCATAGTCTGGATCGAACCCATCCGATATGTCTTTGACGACCAGCAGGTCGGTATCAAGCGACACAAAAGGCGGAGTGACTTCCTGCAGCCGTTCATAGCGCCACAGTTCCTGTTTCTTCATGTCGATAGGTGCACGGAACAGGTGATCTACGCCTGCGATCCTAGGCGCCACATCGTCAGCCAATTGGATGACTTCGTAGCCGTGCCACTTGCACGTTTCCACCATCATCGTCGCGTCTGCCGTCATGGTGTCGCCGTACAGGACGAAGACGGCAACCGTCACAACTTCTCCCCGGCTTCGTTCTCGATCACTTTGGGATGAGCGTAAGCGACTGCATAGAAGCTATCGTCGCCTGCGACTTGATACGTCTGCAGATCGAAGCGCACCATGATCCGCGGCAACCACCATACGGCCGGCATGGCGCTATGGTTCACGACCATGACGCACACGCCTTCAGTGAGCCTGCGCAGGTTGTCTAGCGCTTCTTCGGCTTCGTCTTCATCGCACTCACCAAGGACGCGGGTACAGACCACCACGTCAGCCGGGAATGGTTCACCCGAGAACTTGGGTACGTCCTTGTCGAAAGCCTGATACTTGAATGCGTGCTTGACCTTCAGCGCTTTGGCAAGCGCAACATCCGGCCCGCACCCGTAATCAAGGACGTGCAGCGGCTCCAGCCGGTTAATCATTTCGCTGATCAACTCAGCGTACTGTTCAAGCTGCATTCTTCAGCGCTGGCGTAAAGCGATCAGCGATCTGCCGACCAATGGCCTTGAAGTCCCATGCCTTGCTGACCTGCCGCAGCACGCGGACCGACTTGTACCAAGGCACGTCCTCGCCCTTTGACCCGTAGCGCCATTGGCTTGTAGGGGGCACACACACCCAGGTCGGGACACCTAGCGCGCCGCCTAGATGCGCCACCGCCGTCTGGACGCAAAAGACCATATCCAGTGATGCTACTAGCGCCGCTGTGTCGTCATAGTCGCGTGTCAGGGTTGCATGCGGGTATTCGTGAAGATCAATCTCCGGGTGCCTGGCCTTGAACTCGCCGATGGCTTTCGCGGCCGACTTGTATTCGAGACTGACCCAATGCGCATCTATGGAACTGAGCACCGGCAATAGCTGCTCAAGCGTCCACTTCCTGAACTTCATGCCAGTTCTAGGAATGCCGCCGTTCCATGCGATGCCGATCACTGGCTTTTTCTTCTTCGCCCACAGTGCCCGCCACATCAGCACCCGGTCATCATCCGGGATCAGATATGGCGTGCCCGGGCAGTCGGCCGGCGTCTTGCGGAAATACTCACCGATCTGCCCAATGGCAAGCGATGCGTCGAATTGCGTATCTTCTTCCTTCCACAGGGCGCAATCGTGCGGCATCTTTCTTGTCCCGTAGACCGTAGCCTGCGGGAAGCTGCGCGCGAACAGGTTCGCTAGTCTCAGGTCACAGTCAATGACGACTTTCCTGCAGATGTCGATTGCATCAGGCACCATCGAAGCAAACGAGATTTCATCCCCGATGCCCTGCTCTCCGTACAGCACTACACGCTTGCCGGGCGTGCCGTCCCACTCGGGTTCGTTGCCATACTGGAATTTTGTTCGTGTCGGGGTGTCCAGGGCATAGCGGTAATTCGCCCATCCCTTGTCCCACTTGCCCAAAGCAAGCTGCGCAAAGCCTAGATTGCTCTTCCCGAGCCGGAAATCCGGGAACTTGGTCAACGCCTGCTCGCACCACTTCTCGGCTTCTTCGTAACGAGCGTTATCGATGCACAGCGCTGCCAGGTTGCCATAAAGGATACGCAACGTGTCGTCGCGGTTGACCTTCTTGAGCGCTACTTTGTAATGCCGCTCGGCTTCTTGCGTGTGCCACATATCTTCGGCCACGCGACCGAGATTGACCCAGTGATTCGCCTCGTTTGGCTCGACCTGTGTCGCCGACTTGAACAAGTGATATGCGACCGGCAGGTTCTCTGCCTTTTCGTAGATCACGCCAGCCAGGGCCAGAAAACTGCCGTTGTATGGCGCGTCTGTGAGCACGGGGCGCACAATGTCATACGCCTCGTCATACTTCGCCTGTTCCCACAGGCTTTTTGCTGCCTCGAACTTCCGCGCTTCGTCTTTAGTCAGTGGCATTGGGAAGGTAGATTTTGGCCTTTGTGCCGCCGTGACTCTTTGCCGTGCACTTCAAGTGCGGCGCATGTTCGTTGACCCATTGAATGATGCGCTTGGTCGCCGATGGGTCGTTTAGCTTGATGCCGGCCTGGTGCATCTTCACTTGATAGATCGTCGGAATCTTGGCGTATAGCCAAAACGATTCCTTGATGCCGCCGTCCGTGAGTCCCTGATTAGCCGCGCCCTTCGTCCAATCTAGGATTGGCTCAACGTCCTGCTTTGTGGTGATCGTCGCCTTGTCCGTCTGGGCATCGTAATCCCACCAATGGCTGATTCCGCTCACCGGATCGAAGTCAATGATTTCGCTCATGTGAAAGAGGGGGCTTTTGCCCCCTCCCCGGTAGTTACATCAAGCGCAAGCAACAACCTTTGACGACGCCAGCGGGTTGCGGCAGACCAGCGCCCATTCGGCAATGATCTGGCGCTTCTCGGCGTCACCAGTGCGAGCCAACGGCCGCGACTTGAACTCGCGCAGGAACCGGATGGCCCACATTGACGGGTCCAGGCACAGGACCACCGAATCGCGCCCATAGCGGTTCAGGATGACCTTGTGCACGCCGAAGTCCGAAACGTAGATATTCGCCGCCCCGGTAATCGACGCTTGCTGCGTGCGCGACACGTCAACCATGCGGGTCGCCACCGACGTGAAGCCGTCAAGCAACGCCTTCTGCTTCGCCGTCAGCAGGATCGTCGTCGCATCGCCGCCGTCTGCCCATGCACCTTGCAACGCATAGTTCAAATTGGTGGACGTAAAGGCGCCAGTGGTCGTGCCGTCCGTGATCGCGGTGCCCGGCGTGCCGGAACTGATCGGCGGAGTCGTCGCGCTAGCGCTTGTGGTCGCCAGAACAACGTGCGATGCGCCGCCGGCCGATGCCGTCGCGTCACCGATCCATGCTTCCATGCCGGCCGTGGTGCGTGCCGTGCCGGCGCCGCCTGCGGTGCTGATGCCGTTCTGAACGATGCGGGTTTCGATGTCGCGCTTCAGTTCGCGCATCTTGACCATCGCGCCGCGCGCCAGTTCGCTCGACCGGCCGGCCTTGCTCACCGATTCCAACGAGTCGGAAACGATGAACGTCTTGGCGCTGATCTGGAGATACGAACCAAACCGGCTCGGCGCCGTCAGGGCGTCAAAACTGGCGTCGTCGCCTTCAAGCTGCGCATTCGCAGTTGGCGCGGCGAGCGATTGGCCGAGCCACTCGGTATAGGTGGCGTTGGCCTTTTCCTTGTCCAGATTCGTGACGGCCCAGGTGTCTTCCGGGAACAACTCATAAATCACGTCGGACAGGTCTTCACGCTGGCCGCCGGCCGAGCCGTATCCGGTCGAATACGTGTGCGTGGTGGTAGTAAGCAGAGTCATGCTGTTCTCACTTGAATCTGTCGGCTAACCGCTGCTCGATCAGTCGCGCCCTGTCTTGCGAACTTGAGGACGACTTCATCGCCTTGCGGAAATTCAGTTCTTGCTTGGACTGCGCCGACATTGGATTTGCTGCCCCCGGCTTGATCACCGGGGGGGCTTGGCTCGCCTTCTGGACCGCCGAGGCTTTTTGCCCTTGCAGCGCGTCCCATTTAGCGGCCTTGTGCGTCATGGCGATGATGCGAGGATCGGCGAATCGAGACTTGAACTCCTGCGGAGTGATACCAAGGCTTTCCACCGTCCGCAGCATCGCCGCGTTGTCAGCAGCACTGATGTCACCGATCATCTGGCGCGCACCCTTTTCGGCCGACTCCCACTGAAACTGGTGATGTTTCTGGGTAGCCTGCTGGACGTGCTGCACCTTGGCATTGATCTCCTGCTGCTTCTGCGAAACCTGCTTTTCAAGGTCGCGCATCACTTGCTGGAATCTCAACGCCTGGCCGGGATTCGCTTCGTAAAGCGCCGGCCAATCGGCATCTTGGTACTGCTTCAGTTGACTTTCAATCGAACGGAGTTGCGTCACGTCGTCAAGCACGGCAGCGGATAGCTGTTCCCGCGCTTCGGCGTATTGGAGTCGGTCCTGGGCCGCCTTCTGCAACTCGGCGAGTTGCATGGTCTTCTGCGTGTAGTCCTTTTGTCGGAGTACCGCTTTTTCAACCGCGGCGGGGAGTTTTACGGTCGTGCCGTCGTCGGCCTCGAACTCGAAAACGTCCTCAGCGACCTCTTCCGTTTCAACTTCCGCTGTCGGCTCGTCGCTGGCTTCCGGTGCAGTTTCAACGGGCGCCGCTTCAGGCACTCCCGTTTCTTCCGCAGCGAATGCCGCAGCCAAGCGCGACTCGATAGAGACTTCCGATTCCGGCGTGGGTGTGTCGGTGCTCATATCTTCCTTGTCCGGCTGGATTCGACTTGTCTAACGTGCCGGTCCGTTAGGTCGTGAGTGACTGTCTCGCGCGTTGCAACCACGTTGCCTGACGCTCTCGCGCATTATCTAACACAATTTCGTCGCAATATCTAGCGAGTTGCGTCCGAAGTTGCTTGAGCAGTTGCAGCGTTAGCGTCAAATCGTGCTGTGCCTCAACGTCCCCAACGGGGCACATTTCCAGCTTTGCCACCAGTTGCTCGCGAATGTCGGTGAAAACGTGAGCAAAAACGGGATCATCGAGAATCTGTTTTGCCCGGTCGGCGCGTTCGCGTGGTGTCATAGCAGCATCAAAACTTCTTCGTCGTCTTCTTCGATCTCGCGCTCACGTTTAGCCATGTGGGCTGCGATTTCGATAGCCGACAGGGCCGATTGATACTCGGCGCGAATCTTCCCGATCATCTGATCGGCGTAGCTCTGCAGGCTCGGCGGCACCGAGACCGCAGGCACCTCAAGCGCTTTTTCGGCGTCCCTGACGATCTTGCGCACCGGCCGGCGCTTGGCCTTGGCTGCGCGCTCAATGGCGAGTTTGGCAGTCTCGGTCGCTTTCTGCGCCGCTTCGGCTAGAACTGCCTCGGCCTCCTGCAGCGATTCGACTTCGTGAACTTCGCCGTCGATTTCGACCTGATAGCGCCGCTTCCTTGGCTTGCGTGACTTGCCGCCGCCGGCCTGCGCAGCGCCGCCAGAGGTGCGAAACGAATCACTGACGACGACATTTGAGTAACTTACCGAGTCATAGACGACAAAGCCGAACTCATAGCTCTGCCCAGGCGTCAGGCCGCTGGCCGCCGTCGCCATGTCGATCACGCCCGCGCCGGTGTACTCCTGGCTGCCGAAGCTGCCCGCGCTCAGCGCAGCGCCCGTGCCATCCAGGCCGCCCGCGATATACCCGGCGCCGGTGGCGTTGTCGGGCCAGTTCGTGGTGCCCGACGGCTGGACGGCCCAGTACAGCACCAGGTCGGAGGACTCCTCCTCACCCGCCCCGTAGGAGCCGGTGCCGTAGGTCGTGGTGCCGTAGGTCATGGGCTAGTTCACGACAGGGTTACGAACACCGGCACGCCGGCTGCAATAGTGCCGCCCGTCAACAACCACTTCGTCCCCGTGCCGACGAAGTCCATCACGCACACCTGAGCGTTTGAACTGAC
>JADJMW010000016.1 GCA_016709385.1 Candidatus Rubrivivax defluviihabitans | reverse complement strand
CCGCCACCGTGGCAGGGTACAGCCGCAGCGCGCAGGCGTATCAGCAAATCGTGCTAAGTTTGCCAACAGTGATAGAAATCACCGCCACCACCGCCCGCGGCCGAGTGACCGCCACCGAATACGCATAGGACACGTCATGGCAAACACCGCCCGCGACCTCATCAAGTGCAGGATCAGCAACACACCAGGAACATCTAGCGGCTTCACGCTTGATTCAGCGGTGTCGAATTTCCTGATGCCATCGTCTACCGATAACACGCTGACGTTCAAATTGAACATCACCGAGAACGGCATAGGGACGGAGATTCGCAGGGACTGCACCTACACGCACAGCACGACTTCATTCTCCCGCGGCACGATGGTTCGCAGTACTGGCACAGCAGATGCGGCGCTGGACTTCACCAGCGCGGCCCTGGTGAGCGTGGTGCCGAGTGCGGAGGACTTCCTGACGACGGAGCAAGTGGCTGCGGTGGCGCCTGTTAATTACGCTATTGGAATCGGCGCTGGCGCAACGGCCAACACGACCGCCATTCAGACCGCCCTAACTACCGGGTCAGCAAAGTTAATGAATCCGGGGATAGTGGAAATCAACTCGACACTGCTGGCGCCGGACAACAGCGAACTGTATCGGCCCCGGGGTTACTCTGCGACTGGCGTCTGGCTCCAATACCTCGATGCTCAAGAACTCGCGGTTTTCGGATGCGTCTGAGGCGACCATTACGCTGTCGCTGGCGACAAGCATCAACGTCACCGCGACATGGACGGGGCATGGGCAGACGGTCGGTTCGTCTCGGTGGCTATCCATCATCGGTGCAGCGCAGCACGAATACAACGGCGTTTGGTATTGCACATTCACGGACGCCAACAGCTTCACGTACTCGTTGAAACCGACCCCAGCGCTGCGGCCACCGGAACCACGGTGCGGTTGCTATGCAAACGTAGGAATCAAGGTCTGGGGGCCGGGCACGATTGACTACAACCAGTCTAATAATGTGTCTGCAACAGGGCACGAGAACCACGCATCCCCATGAATCTGCGCCGTCGTCCGCTATGACGTGCGCTACAACCTGAACGTTAAGAAGTTTGTCGTTCTGTTCTCTAACTGCTCTGAATACGCGACCGGCGACCTTGAGTTTCAAACGGCAAGCGATGGCGTGCACATCAACGGGCCGTCACGCGGCGTTGCAAGTGTCGGCAACCTGAGCGGGTACTGCGGCGACGACATGCTGGCGCTGACCTGCGGCGACTACTCTGGTTATGAGCTATCGCGTGGAGAGATAGGCTACGTTAAAAGCGGGCACCATTCGCGGGGATAACAGCGCAATCGCCTCGTGAAGATGGCTGGCGGGGCGGGGCCGAAAATTAGAGTCGTTGATATCGGCGGCTTGATGGGTACGAGTGCCGGGAACAGCGTCCAGATCATCGAGGACACGACGGGCGGCGCTACCCTGACGACCACCTACGTCGAGCACCTGATCATCCGGCAGTGCGGCGTGCGCTCGTGGCCGAATGGGCTGGTGACGACAGTTGCCGGATCGGTGAGCACCACGGTCGCACGACTCACGTTGATGGGCCTCAAGACGCCTGAAATTCTGTACGGCGACCGCTGCATTGTTCGGATGCTGACTGGGTCCACGATTGGACGTCTGGACCTGATAGATGGTCAGTGCGAATTTGGTGCAACATCCACTGGCGACGTGGTGAGGGTCGATTCAGGCGCCACGCTCACAACGGCGAGGTTTCGTGGTTTCTTGTATACCTCGGCAAGCTCGGACAATGTTTTGGCCGCCAATAGCGGCACGCTTGGTTCGGTCTTTATCGAATCTGTCGAGCACGTCGGCAATACCGGCGGATATCTCGTGTCGAACTCAGCCACGAACACGGTAAACGTGTTCATCAACGGACTGAAAAGCACGTCTGATAACAGCGTGATCTTGCCACTTGTTGGGTCTGCTGTTATTAACCTCTACAGCAAGAATTGGGTTCATTCTGGTTCAGGCCCCGTCTACAACGTTTCGGGCTCGACGCTTAACTGGTTCGGGGATTGCGTCTGCGCCACTACACCAACGCCCGCAGGTACGTTCAGGGCAAACGGGACTATGTACGTTGACGGCGATACGGTAACTGCCCCAGCAACAGGTGACACCTTCAACAACACAGATGCAGGGTTTGGGACTGGTGTGGGGTTCTACGGGAACGCCGCGCGGCGCCTGAGCAAAAGGTCTTTTGACGCCCATGACCTACGGCGCCACGACCTACGGCACCGGCTCCTACGGGGCGGGTGAGTCCGGCGACCGGGTGCTGTATTGGGCCGTCCAGCCGTCAGGCACCCCGAATTGGGCTGACAACTCCACCGGAGCCGGGTATATCGCCGCGGGCCTGGACGGCACGGGCGCTGCTCTGCCAGCGGGCCACTTCGGTAGCCAGGAGTACACCGTTGCTGGCGAGATAGACATGCTCACGTCGGCCAGTGGGCTGACTCCTGGGCAGAGCTATGAGTTCGGCTTTGTCGTCTATGACACCGCGACGGTCAGTTACTCCAATGTCGTCGTCAGTGATTCGTTCCGCACAACGGGTGGCGCTGCTGCTGCCGGCGGCGGCAAGTCACGCAAGCCGAGAAAGCGGCGCTATCAGGTCGAAATCGACGGTGAAGTTCACGAAGTCGAATCGCTGCAGGAGGCCGAAGCAGTTCTGGCCGAAGCGGCGCAGAAAGCGACCGAGACAGCCAAGTTAGCCATTGAGCGCGCAGCCAAGGCCAAGCGCCGGCCGGTGCGCAAGATCGTTCGTGACGCCGAAAAAGCGCTTGAGGTGCCTGCGGTTTCGGTGCCGCCGAGCCTGCAGAGCTATGCCGATCAGATGATCGGGAAGATTCGCGCCGAGTATCAATCGGCCCTGTCGGCTATCGAAATCGCAGCGCACATGGCTAAACGTGAGCGCGAGATCGAAGAAGACGACGAAGAAGTTTTGATGCTGCTATGACACCACGCGATCGAGCCGACCGGGCGAAACAGATTCTCGATGATCCCGTTTTTGCTCACGTTTTCACCGACATTCGAGAGCAACTCGTGGCAAAGCTGGAAATGTGCCCTGTCGGGGACGTTGAGGCGCAGCACGATTTGACCATTACGCTGCAACTCCTGAAGCAATTGGACGCAACTTGCTAGATATTGCGACGAAATTGTGTTAGATAATGCGCGAGAGCGTCAGGCAACTTGGTTGCAACGCGCGAGACAGTCACTCACGACCTAACGGACCGGCACGTTAGACAAGTCGAATCCAGCCGGACAAGGAAGATATGAGCACCGACACACCCACGCCGGAATCGGAAGTCTCTATCGAGTCGCGCTTGGCTGCGGCATTCGCTGCGGAAGAAACGGGAGTGCCTGAAGCGGCGCCCGTGGAAGCTGCACCGGAAGCCAGCGAAGAGCCGACAGCGGAAGTTGAAACGGAAGAGGTCGCAGAGGACGTTTTCGAGTTCGAGGCCGACGACGGCACGACTGTGAAACTCCCTGCCGCGGTTGAAAAAGCGGTACTCCGACAAAAGGACTACACGCAAAAGACCATGCAACTCGCTGAGTTGCAGAAGGCAGGCGCAGGACCGACTCCAATACGCCGAAGCGCGGGAACAGCTATCCGCTGCCGTGCTTGACGACGTGACGCAACTCCGCTCGATCGAATCACAACTGAAGCAGTACCAAGATGCCGATTGGCCGGCGCTTTACGAAGCAAACCCCGGCCAGGCGTTGAGATTCCAGCAAGTGATGCGCGACCTTGAAAAGCAGGTTTCGCAGAAGCAGCAGGAGATCAATGCCAAGGTGCAGCACGTCCAGCAGGCTACCCAGAAACATCACCAGTTTCAGTGGGAGTCGGCGGAGAAGGGTGCGCGCCAGATGATCGGTGACATCAGTGCTGCTGACAACGCGGCGATGCTGCGGACGGTTGAGAGCCTTGGTATCACTCCGCAGGAGTTCAAGTCTCGATTCGCCGATCCTCGCATCATCGCCATGACGCACAAGGCCGCTAAATGGGACGCGCTGCAAGCGGGCAAGTCCAAAGCGGTACAAGCGGCAAACCAAGCTCCCCCGGTCGTCAAACCTGGGGCCAGTAAGGGGCCTGGCGCGGCATCGGAGCAGAAATACAAGGACGTGCGCGCAAGTCTGCGCAAGTCCGGCTCGCTCCAAGACGCTGCCAAGCTCATGCTTCTTAGAGGACTGAAATAATGGCTGCAACTGTTGCCGCAACAAAGGTCTATGACCTTTCGGGCGGTGCTCTCCGCGAAGACTTGCAGGATGTCATCTATGACATCTCTCCGATGGACACGTGGTGCCTGACGACCTTCGGGCGCGGTACGGCGAAATCGACAACGCACGAATGGCTCACCGACTCGCTGGCATCGGCCGCCGCGAATCAGCAGATTGAAGGCGATGCGTTCACCGCGGTGGCGCGCACGCTGCCGAGCCGGCTGAAGAACTACTGCTCGATTGCCCGCAAGGACTTTGAGGTCACCGGCACGGCGCGCAAGGTCAACAACGCCGGCTTCGCTGAAATCCTGGCCTATCACACCGTGCGTGCGGCCAAGGAACTGAAGCGCGACATCGAGACGATGATCCTGTCGAATTCGCCGGCTTCGGCGGGTACGTCGGTGAGTCCTCGCATTACGGCCGGCATCGCAAACTGGACATACACCGACAACCACATCAAGCTGACGGCACAGGGCGCGGTATCGACCCCGGCGCCGGCTTCGGGTTATGCGACGGGTGCGGTCGTCAACGCTGCGGCTTCTGCCACTGCGTTCCTGGCGGCGAACCTGAACAGCATGATTCAGCAGGCGTGGTCGTGCGGCGGCGAGGTGGACACGATCCTGACCACGGCGTCGGTCTATCAAACCATCAGCGCGTTCACCGGCATTGCTACGCGGTTCCGCGACGTTGGAAGCAGACAGCAGGCGCAGATCATCGGCGCGGCGGATGTTTATGTGAGCTTCGCGGGGAGCCACAATATCCGGGTCAGCCGATACGTGCCGGCGGGGTACGTCTATGCGTTGGATAGCTCAACGTGGGAAGTTGCCTATTTGCGACCGTTCACGACCTCGGAGATTGCGAAGATCGGCGACGCCGACCGGCGCATGATCCTGGCGGAATGGACGCTAGTTGCGAAGTCCCCAACGGCCAACACCAAGGCGACGGGCGCTGTGTAACGACCGAGGGGCCGGGGAAACTCGGCCCCTTTTCACATGACCAAGCGACTTCTCGATTACGACCCGATCACTGGTGTTTCTTGCTATTACGAGCACACGGCAGAGAATGTCGTGCTGACGCATGAGCAAGACGCATCTTTGGTGCAATCTATCTTGGACGCGAATAAGCAGGACGCAGCCGACCAAGACAAGACCAAGCGCGGGATCAAGCAGGATTGGTGGAAATACGCCAGCGTTCCGACGATTGTCGAGGTGGAATGGTTGCAGAAGTACGGCGTGAGTCTGGACAACCCGGCGCACAAGAAGAAGATTTTCCAGCTACTGAACCACCCGGATTACAGGTATCTCAAAACGACGGACAAGATTCACACTATCAATGCTGAATGAAGTCATAAAGGCGGCTCACTCTGCCGTCAAGCGTGAGGATTGGACGCAGGCTTGGACCCTGACCAATCACGCGCTAAACGAGGACCCGGACAAACCTGAATCGCTTTATCTCATGGGGTCCACCATGCGAGCGATGGGCAATCTGGGGTTGGCGTACCAAGTCCTTCGGCGCGCACTCGCGCAGGACCAGGGCCAGGTCAATCTGTGGATGACATACGCGGCGACCCTCCACGATCTGCACCGATGGGAAGAAGCGCGCGAGGCCATGCTCGTTGCGAACAAGCTAGTCCCCGGCGACCCGATGCCCATTGCGAACGTGGGCGCGACCTACGTGCAGCAAGGCAAGTGGCGCGATGCCATTGACTGGTGCAATCGCGCGCTGGAAATCGACCCTGATTGCTACATCGCGCGCATTTCGCGCAACTTCGCGTATCTGTCGATTGGTCGGTGGGCCGACGGCTGGAAAGATGCCGAGTGGCTCTACGGCAAGCACCTTGAGGTCCGTATATACAACCCGCCCGAGTGCGAAGAGCCGACATGGGACGGCACAAAAGGCCAGGTCGTCGTCGTGCAGGCCGACCAGGGAGTCGGCGACATCATCATGTTCTCGCAGTGCCTGGCCGACATGGCGCGGGACTGCAAAGAGGTGATTCTTGAGTGTGCGCCGCGCCTTGCGGACCTGATGAAGCGTTCATTCCCCATGATCACGGTGGAGCCAACGCTCAAGGATGAAGTGCAGGATTGGGCTATTCAGCGCGTAGGGACAGAGCATCAGGTGCAGGCCCATGTGCACATCAGCCACCTTGGCAATTGGTACAGGCGCAAGGACTCGGAATTCCCGCGAAAGCCGTATCTACAGGCTGATCCTGAAATGGTGCAGTGGTGCATCGAATGGATGGCGCAGTTTCCGAAGCCGTGGGTTGGCATCGCGTGGAAGGGCGGGATTCAGAACACTCAATCGCACATCCGTTCGATGGATTTGCAGGAACTGGCGCCGATCATCGAAGCCGGCGGGACAGTGTTCGATCTGTCCTATCAAGACAACCGGCACGAAGTATCGAAGTGGAACATTGACCACAAGGCGCAGATCATCAATCCGAAACTCAACGCGGACAACTTCGATGCAACCGTGGCCTTCGTGGCGGCATTGGATGAGGTGGTCACTGTCACGACCACCGTAGCGCATGTGTGTGGCGCGCTAGGCAAGAAGGCGCACGTCCTGACGCCATCGGTGCCGCAGTGGCGCTATGCCTACCGATGCGGCGACGGCACTTCGATGATCTGGTATCCCGAGGACTCGGTAAAGCTGCACAGGCAGGCGCCCGGGGAAACGGACTGGTCGCACACTGTGAAGCGGGTACGCAAAGCCATCGAATGACGCCCCTGACGGTCTGGAACCGTAAGGAACTGCCGGATTACGCAATGGCCCTGGCGAATAAGCAAGGGGCGGCGATGCCATATCCGGCCTATGGCCTGCTTGACGGTGTTGCGCGAGCGCTCCGTGGCCGCGGCAAAGAGTGGATCTACTTTGATCA
Source organism: Candidatus Rubrivivax defluviihabitans (assembly GCA_016709385.1). Classification (GTDB taxonomy): domain Bacteria; phylum Pseudomonadota; class Gammaproteobacteria; order Burkholderiales; family Burkholderiaceae_C; genus Rubrivivax; species Rubrivivax defluviihabitans. Next base: position 12,303 of record JADJMW010000016.1, on the reverse strand, counting down.
CTCATACTTCCATCGCGGGTGGGACAAGGGCAATTTCCGCGTGATCCGCAATGGATTCCATCTGACAAAGATTCTGGATCGGCCAGACGACAGAATGAAGAAGTTCGGCGTGCAGGTAGAACCGTGGCGCAAGACCGGGCGCGAAATCGTCATCATCCCGCCGTCGCAGGCGCAGATCGCGATGTACGAAAACGATTCATGGCTGGTCGAGACTGAGGCCAAGCTAGCGCAGATCACAGACCGGCCAGTGACGTGCAAGACAAGCAAGCAGACGCCGTTGCGTGATTTCCTGACCGATGCGTGGGCCGTGGTCACATTCGCATCAGTGGCCGGCGTCGAGGCTGCGCTAATGGGCATTCCGGTCTTCAGCACGGATCAGTGCCCGAGTTGGCCTATCTCCGGGCGCTTGGAGAACATCGAGTCGCCGCACTATGCCGAGAATCGCCACGAATGGGCGTCGTCTCTCTGCTATGCGTCGTGGAACTGGGAAGAAATGCCCCATATCAAGTGGGACGATTACCACTACGAGATGCTATGAAAGTCATTTCAACGTGTCACAAGGCCGGATGGGACCAGTACGGGCAGGGCTGGCTTGACGGGATCGACAACTGGCCCAAGGCCGAATTCATCCTGTATACCGAAGGATTCGACCTTGACGATCCGCGGGTCGAGGCTAGGAAGATCGAGGACGTTGAGCGCGCGGTGGCGTTCAAGAAGCAATATGCCCACTACAGGCCGCTAGCCTGGCGTTGGGACATCGTGCGATTCTCGAACAAGGTCTTCGCGGCATACGATGCGCTCTATAACCATCGTGGCCTGGCAGTGTGGCTTGATGCAGATTGCATGACCTACAACAAGCTGCCAGACAACTACATAGACGAGTTGCTGCCCATCGGGAAGTATCTCGCCATGTTCAAGCGCAAAGGCTGGCAGACGGAAACCGGCTTCTGGGTCATGGACTGTTCCCACAAGGCACACAAGCCTTTTATGGACATGTGGATCAAGTGGGTCGAGTCCGGCGCCTTCAAGCAACTCACGCAATGGTGCGATGCGTCAACTCTTGACGCCACGGTGCGCGGCATGGAGAAGGTAGGTCTGATCGAGACTGTCAGCCTGTCCGGTGCGTTCGAGAAGGAAGAGCATCCGATGTCAAAGGTTGATCTTGCCCGTTACATTGATCACCTCAAAGGGCGAGATCGCAAGCTGGCCGGCAAGTCCAAGGAAAACGAATTCAGGGAGCATGCATGAGATTCATCGCAGACTGGTGGTTCCCGAGTGGTGAGCGGCACATCCCGGCATGGATGCTCAAGCCCAAGAATGACATGAGGATCAACGGCCGGCTGTCATACCAAGGTGAAAAGCAGATCAAATCGACGGCGCTGTGCAAGCGGCGCGGGCTCGCGCTGGACGTTGGCGGCCATGTGGGTCTGTGGTCGTACAACCTGTCGCACGCATTCGGCAGAGTGATCGCATTCGAGCCTGTCGAGGATCACCGGCACTGCTTTGCGCGCAACATGATCGGCCGTGACAACGTGGAGTTGCATCCGGTGGCACTAGGCAAAGAACCCGGGAAGGTTGCTATCTTCTCCGAGGAATGCAACTCCGGCTATTCGTATGTATCGGGGCCTGGCGACATCCCCATGATTACGCTGGACAGTCTCAGGCTGAAGGACGTGGACTTCCTCAAGATAGACTGCGAAGGTTACGAAGAAAACGTCATCCGCGGCGGGATCGAAACTATCACTGCCAGCAAGCCGGTCATCATCGTTGAGCAGAAGCGCGACATGGCCGAAAAGCTCGGTTTGCCAACGCTCGGGGCGGTGGACTTGCTCAAGACGCTCGGGTATCGGGTCGTCGATGAATTGGCAGAAGACTACATCATGGTGGCCGAATGATCACAGACCGAATCGACGCGATCACCAAGATCAGCGCAAAGTATCTCGGCACCATCATTCCGGCGCCGAAGTCGGTCAAGATCGAGATTACTGCTACCTGCAATTACAACTGCAGCTTCTGCACGAAGTCGCTCAACAAGGCCAGCGGTGCAATGGATCGCGCCATGTATTCGCGTGTGATCCGCGAAATGCGGGCTGCTGGTGTGGAAGAGTTGGGCGTTTTCTACATCGGCGAATCGTTCACCTGTCCCTGGGTGGCCGAGGCCATCGCGGAAGCCAAGACGGTCGGATTCCCGTATGTGTTTTTGACAACGAACGGCGCGGCGGCCACGCCAGAGAAGGTTGAGGCGTGCATGGCGTCCGGTCTGGATTCGCTCAAGTTCTCGCTTAACTTCACCGATCCGGCGCAACTGAAGGAAGTGGCGCAGGTCAGCGGCCGTAACTGGCAACTAGCGATTGATCACCTGAAGGCGGCGCGCGAAATCCGTGACGCGAAGGGCTACGCGACCAAGATTTACGCCAGCAGCATCGCGTTCGACGGCGCGCAGGGCGACAAGATGCGTGCCGTTGTCGATCAGATCACGCCCTACGTCGATCAGCACTATTGGCTGCCACTGTACGGCATGAGCGGCGCAGCGAAGGCGGCCGGCATGCAACCGCAACCAGGCAATCCAGGGCGCCTGGCAGCGTTGCGCGAGCCGTTGCCGTGCTGGTCAGTATTCACGGAAGGGCACGTCACGAAAGATGGCTTGCTGTCGGCTTGCTGCTTCGGCAACGGGTCAACCGATACGCTGGTCATGGCTGATCTGACGCAGGTCAGTTTCATGGAGGGCTGGAATTCGCTCAAGTATCGCGAACTGCGGGCTGCGCACCTGGGCAAAGACGTGAGCAAAACTGCCTGCGCTGGGTGCATGTCGGCATGATCCACATCTACGCAGGCTTCGATCAACGCGAGGAAGCCGGATACCACGCCTTCACGTCAAGCCTGCTAGAGCATGCATCGGCGCCGTTCACCGTCACTCCGCTACATCTGCCGCTGTTCCGCAGCTTCTATGCGCCGGGTGTGCGCGACGGGTCCAATGCGTTCGTCTATACCCGTTTCCTGATCCCGTTTTTGCAAGGCTATACCGGGAGCGCGATCTTCTGCGACGGCGCCGACATGCTCATGAAGGCCGACATTGCCGAACTGTGGGCGCTGCGCGACCCATACAAGCCGGTCCAGGTCGTGAAGCATGACTACCGCACACGCTGGCCGCGGAAGTATCTCGGCACGAAGATGGAAGCGCCGAATGAGGACTACCCGCGCAAGCAGTGGTCTAGCGTGATGATCATGAACTGCATGCACATGTCATGGCGGCAGATCACGCCGGAGTCGGTGCAGCAGATGACGGGCGCGCAGCTTCATCAGTTTTCGTGGCTGGCCGACGATCAGATCGGAGAGTTGCCGAAGGCGTGGAACTGGCTAGTCCAAGAGGATGGAGCGAACCCTGAAGCGAAGCTGCTTCATTTCTCGGCAGGCATTCCGCTGATTCCGATGCACGCCGATGTCGCGCATGCTGACGACTACTGGCACCAGGCCGCGCGCATGAACCACGTCACGGATTGACTCTGCGCCCACATTTGCTACATTAGCACCATCTGCCGATAGTCCTACCCAGGACCGGCCTGCGCGCAACGCGGGGCCGACGGCCCCGACAAAGGGGCCTCAATGGCGATTGCGACATACGGCCAGTTAAAAACCGCGGTAGCGACCTGGCTCAAGCGGTCGGACCTGACCGACATCATTCCCGACTTCATCGGGCTCGCAGAGTCGAATATCCGTCGTGACGTGCGCTGCCGTGCGATGGAGCAGATTGCCACTGGCACACTGGCGGCGACGACTCTCGCGCTGCCGACACGGTTTCTTGAAGCGCGGAATGTGGCGCTTGATGGCTACCCGCAGAAGTACATCACTCCGCAGGAGTACGCGCAGCAAGAGGACTGCAACTCGGGAAACTTCACCATCAAGGGTGAACTGTTTTACTTCCAGAGTTCCACGGCGGCCTACAGCATTGACTATTGGCAGGCGTTCGCGGCTTTCGCAGATGACGGCGACACGAACTGGCTGCTGACCAATGCGTGCGAAATCTACCTGTGGGGCGCGCTGGCCGAGGCCAAGACCTACATCGAAGGCGACCCGTCGAAGGAGCTAGCCTTCTATGCGAAGGCCGTATCGAGGTTGCGGCAGTCCGAGATGCAGGCACGCTTCCCGGGTCCGTTGATCGTCAGGCATGACGGGATGACAGTATGAGCACTTACATTGAATCGTTCGATCTGGTCAATGATTCCACGTTCGGCAAGCGGCTGCAAATGGCGATGTGGATCGGAGCGGCGGCCATCCTGGCTAACGCTCAGTCGTCGGCCGGCGCCAAGACCTTTGCGCGCAATCAACTCAAGGGGCCGGCAGATACCGACCTGGCGCGCCGGCTGGCGATCAGGTGCGCCGCGTCAGGGATTGAGAAGGCTTCGACAGACGCTGAAATTCAGGACGTCGTGAACACCATGATCGCGGAGTTGATCGCCTGATGCTGACGTTTCTGCCAGATGCGCTAGACATTGCGCCCGAGGTGCTGCAGGCAGTATCTGCGGTGCCTACGCTGCGCGGGTACGGCACGCCACCGAGCGGCATTGATCTGGGGGTGGCGGCTCTGTCGGGCACGTCATTGGGCGGCGCGCTGCTGTACACACTGAGCGGCGGCACACGCACCATCGTAGGCAGCGCGGCCAAGCTGGAAGAGGCCGGCGCCACGACATGGAGCGATGTCACGCGGACGGCTAGCGCTTATTCGGTCGGTGCCAATCGCTGGCGGTTCGCGCAGTTCGGCAATACGTCGCTTGCGATCAATCTCGCCACCGTGCTGCAGCAGTCGGCCAGCGGCGCATTCGCTGACGTTGCCAATGCACCTAAAGCTGCACTAATGGAGGCGGCTAGTGGGTTTGTGATGCTCGCGAACACTGACGATGCAAGCCTAAGCATTTCTGGCGGGCCGAACGCGGCGCAGGAACATCGGTGGTGGTGCTCGCAGATATTCAATCCGACAGGCACCTGGGCGCCGAGTGTCAGCACGCAAGCCACGACGGGCCTGCTTGTCGAGACTCCGGGGCCGATCACGGCGCTAAGGCGCCTGCAGTCGGAAATCGTGGCCTACAAAGCGAAGTCGATCTATGTCGCTCGCTACGTCGGTAGCCCGGTCGTGTGGCAGTTTCAATGCGTGTCCACCGATATCGGGTGCAGTTCGCATGAGGCGGTGGTGGCGGCCGGCACGGTGCACTATTTTGTCGGCGACGACGACATCTATGCGTTCGACGGGTCGCGTCCGGTGTCTATCGGCAAGGGCATCAAGGAATGGTTCTTTGCGCGACTGAATCGGACCTACATCAGCAGCATCCGGGCAATTCACGACAGGGTGAATTCGCGGATCTATTGGTTCTACCCGACCACCTCGGCCGCGCTCACGTCGTGCCTCGTCTATCACTATGACACGCAGCGATGGGGCCATTTCGACCTGACCATTACGGACGTGCTGGAGTCGATAACATCGGCTGTCACCTATGACACGTTCACGGACAAGTTCGGCACCAGTATTCAATACGATCAGATCCCCACGGACATCAGCTACAACAGTCCGTATTGGAATGCGGCGACGCCGGTCCTGAGCTACATCAGCACCGCTGACAAGCTCACCGGCCTGTCGGGCACCGCGTCCGGCGCCAGCATGACGACGGGATGGTACGGGTCCGAAGATACGGTAACGGTCTGCACCCGAGTTCGGCCACGCTACCGCACAAAGCCAAGCTCGGCGACGATCACACCGGCGGCGACATTCGATCTAGGCGGCACGGTGCGCTATGGGTCAACGGCGTCGATCAACGGCGACCGCTTCGACGTGCTGCAAGCCGGCAGGTATCACCGATTCGCTCTCACATTCGCTGGCGGGATGGAAATCGAGTCGCTGGTGCCTACTCTCAAGCCGCAGGGGCTGGAATGAAGCGCGTCACCCCGCAACCGATCCTGCCACGCGAGATGGGCGAGAACTGGCGCCTTGAAGTGCTGCGGCTGCTGCGCGAGTATTCGGATGCGATCAACCAAGCGGCGGATCACCGGCTCTCGGAGTTCGTGTCTATCACTGGCGCATACACGTCCGGCGAGAACGATCACGTCATTCTGGTGGCGCCGAGCGGCACATGCACGATCACGATCCCGGCAGCGTCGGTGATGCGAAACAAGCGAGTCGTCGTCAAGCGCACGAACAACACCACGCACGTCGTCACGATCCAATCCACAAGCGGGAACATTGACGACGCGGCTTCTGTGACGCTCACGACGGCATATCAACCGCGCGAGTTCTTTTCCGACGGCGCCGACTGGCACCTGATTTGAGGCACATCATGGCAAATCCATACGGTTACGGACAAATCCCCATGCAGGGATATGGCTACTACGAACAGCAGACCCCCGCGGGATCGTTTGCGGCGGCTAATCAGCAGGGCGCGCGAGCGTTCGGCGCCAATGCCTACAACACGCAAAACCCGTACATCGGGCAGCAGTCGCAGGGCATTCAAGGCGCGCCTGGCGTCATGCAATATGCGCAGGGCGCGCAGTACAACAACCCGTATCTTGGGCAGCAGAGCGAGCGCAGCCAGAACGCCGGACAGAACGCCTATGCCGGGCCGAATCAGTATCTCGAAGGCGCTATCGGCCGCGCTGCTGGCGACATGCAGCGCAGCTTCAAGCAGACCGTCGTGCCCGAACTGGACCGGATGGCGCAGCAGTCGGGCAGCTTTGGCAACTCTGGCGTGCAGCAAGTTCAAAACGAGGCGTACCGCGACCTGGGCGAGAACATCGGCAACGTGTCGAACCAGATGCGGATGCAGGACTACACGACGCAGCAAGGGCTGGCGGAGTCGTCGCTCAATCGCGGGCAGGCGAACAACCAATTCAACGCCGGAATGTCGGCCAACGATCTGTCGCGCAACCTGGCCGGCGGGTATCAGGGCAACGCGCAGAACAACAACTATCTGATGCAAGGCGCGATGTTCGACGCCGGGAACAACCTGCAAGGGCAGATGTTCAACAGCACGCTAGGCAACAACGATCTGACGCGCAACTCCAATCTGGCGCAGGCTCAGGGTCAGTTCAATACCGGCGCGCTGAACACAAATTCGATGTTCAACGCCGGGAACATGAACACGAACAGCATGTTTAATGCCGGCCAGGGCAACAACATGAACCAGTTCAACGCCAGCGCCGGCAACAACATGTTGGAGAACTACCGCAATCGGCAGCAGAACCAAGGGCAGTTTGATGCGAACCTTGGCAACAACCGCTATCAGTTCGATCAGTCGCTCGGAAGCCAGAACCGGCAATTCGACGCCACGCTCGGCCAGAACGCCTATCAGTTCGATCAGAACTTGGACCGCGGGATTTACAACGACAACATGGGTTGGGCGAATACCGGATTCCAGAACACCCGCGGCTTGATGAATGATGCCTACAACTGGGCCGGCGGCGGAGTCAACGCGACGACGGCCGAGCAGAACGCCCCGATGAACTATTGGCAGCAGTTCGCAAACGCAGGCAATCAAGCCGGCGGCCAGGGCGGCACGGCCACCAACTCGCAGAACATGCAGGGCAATCCGTACCTAGGCGCGTGGGCCGGGTGGAACATGTTTGCACCGAAGCCTTAAGGAATCACCATGACCTACGAAGAAATCCTAGCCTACCTTGAGTCGCTCAAGGGCACGCCCGTCGATCTGCAGGCGCAGATGCAGGGCAACCCGAACGAGGTGAATCCGGTAGCTCGCGGCGGCACGGATGTCGCGTGGGGCAACGTGCCGGGGCTGGAACAGTTCTACAACTATGACATCCCGAGCAACCAAAGCACGTTCAACCTGTCGGCGGCGCTGCCGGAAATCCAGCGGCTCGGCTATCAGGTCATGCAGGCCGAAGACCCGGGCGCGGAAACGATGGCGTCATGGGTCGCAGGGCCGGACGGCAAGCCTATCGCGCAGTCTGCGCACCTGACGGGCACCAATGACGAAAGATTCAAGTTGGCGGCGCTGGCTGCGATGGGCATCACCGGCGCGAACGGGATGGCGCGCTGGCGCTGCGCAGGCGGCTGGGCGGCGCGGCTGGCCGCGGCGGCATGGCGCGCAGGCAGGCGGCGGGGCTCGCTGCGAACGCTCCCAGCGCTATCGGAACCGGTGGGCTGGCGGCGGTGGCGAGCAGGCGCCGCGAGGCGCCGGCGCTTGGGGCCGGCAGCCGGATGCTGCCGGCGCTTGCTGCGCCGCAGGGCCGGCGGACTACTGAGCGGCATCGACCCCACGCTGCTGCAACTCGGCGGCGCTGCACTCGGTGCCGCATCGTCGCAGGATCAAGAGCAGACGACGACCACGAAAAATGAACCGTGGGGGCCGGCGCAGGATTGGATCAAGAGCAACATCGCGGCCGGCCAGGCGCTGCAGCAGAAATACACCGATCAGCCGTTTTCGCCGGGTCAGCAGACGGCATACGGCAACCTGTACGGGCTGCTGAACAGCTACAACACCGAGATGCTGCCGGGCCTGCTTGGCAACGCTAATGCGATGTCGCAGGGTTATGACAGGTACGCACCGAAAGAAACGCGGTCCAAGCCGAATTTCGGCGCGGTGGGGTCAACGTGGGCACCGGGCCTGCTGAAGTTCGGAGGTTGAGATGGCTGCAGACGTTAAGACGCACCTGTACGAATGGTCCACCACCGAGAGCAGCAATCTGCCGGTGGGGTCTACGGTTGTTTCGACCAATCTCGATGACAACTTGCGGATGATTCAAAAGGTCGTGCGCGACCTGTCGGCGCCGACGACTCTCGCCGCCGGAACTTCGACCGACCTCGGATCGAAAGACGAAACTTTCATCACGCTCACCGGATCGGCGGCGACAGTCACTGCGCTCGGCACCGTTAGCGCAGGGATCTACAAGTGGGTGATCTTCAACGCGGCGCACGTCCTGACGCATAACGCCACGTCGCTGATCCTGCCAAGCGCGGCGAACATCACGGCGGCCAGTGGTGACGTGGCGTGCTTCGTGTCGCTCGGGTCCGGCAACTGGCGCTGTGTGAGCTACACCCGCGCGTCAGGGAACAACGTGCTCAACGCTTCGACGTTCGGTGACGGCACTGTGGGTGCGCCTGCGATCACGTTCGCGGCCGATCTTGATACGGGCTTCTACCGCAGCGGCACGAACACGGTCAACGTTGCGGCCGGCGGCGCGTCGGTGGCGCAGTTTGCGGCGGCGGTCGGGATCACGCCGACGACGACGTTCACCGTTAGCGGCGGAACCACGATTGCGTTGACACCAGGGGAAGGTAGCGCGGCGACCATCAACCCGCTAGGCACCGGAGTGACCGGCGGCGACATAAACTTGATTTCAGGCGCTGGCTCAACTACAGGCGGCACGGTCAAACTTCAAGCCGGGGCAGGCGGCATTACATCAGGAAATATCGACTTCTGGCGCAACATCACCAATAGCCCTGCGCTCCGCGTCACGGACATGGGGCATTTGGTTGGCATTTCCGGTGGGAGCGCCGAATACGCGCCGACGATCACTTCAGGTGGCGGCACATCACCGACCATCGTCGGGTCTGATATGGCGTTCAAGATCACTCTCGGGGCCACACCTGGGACCACGGCAATCGTGGTTGACTTCTATCAGAACTACACAGCGGCGCCGATGGTGATTGCGCAGTATCAGAGTGATCACATTGCGCTGCGGGCGGTGGCGACTACTTCAGGCATCACGATCACACCCGCAGCCGGGATGACGCAGAACCATGTGATTGACGTGCTCGTGATCGGACGGGAGGATTCGTAATGGCTATCGACTTCAACGCAGACCAGAACCGCATGGGCTTGGCCTTGCTGGCCGCTGCCGGCCCGTCTGCGCGACCCATGTCATTCGGGCAGCGCATGTTCATGGGGATGGGGCAGCATGATCAGTATCTCGCGGAGAAAGGAGCAGCGCGAGCAACTGCGCAAGGCACGCGAGGCGCAACTGGCGTTCCAGCAGATGCAGATGTCGCAGATGATCCAGCAGCAGGCGGAGCGCAAGGCGGCGCAGGAGCGAGCCACGGCCATCGAAGGCGCGTATCGCGGTGCGATACGGACGCCGCAGCAGCAGGCAATGCAGCAGTTCGGCGGGCCGACTCAGGCGGCGGCGACGGCAGCACCCGGCATGGTGCCGCAGGTTGACCAGCGAGCGTTGATCGAGTCGCTGGCGAAGGTTGACCCGATGACGGCGTTTCAGATGATGCTGCCGAAACAGCGCAAGCTGACGACGGTTGCTCCTGGCGCCTCTGTGATTGACGAATCGGACCCTACGAGGGCGGTATTCACGGCGCCGGACCTCGCCAAGAGGCAGGCAACCCAGCCGTTCGATGATGATCGGCGGCAAGCCGGCAAGCCTTCGCCGGGGCAACCGTCAACGTCAACACTAGGCGAGGCAAGATCAGCCGGCCGAACGGCAAGACGAAGGACCGCACTGCGGAAAGACTTCAACGCGCTGCCGGAAGTGGTCGGCGATATCAAGGTGCCAGCATTCAAGGCAGATCGCAAGACGCGGCTGACTCGACGGACCCGTCGCAGCGGATATCAAAACGCATCATCTGTGGCATGGCCGGAATTAGCACCGACCGGAAAGCCGCGTGGGTGAGGCACGCTACAATCAACGCCAAATTGCCATACCGGCAGCGATGCGCAAGTCTCCACTGCAGCGGAAGGCGATGCGCAAGGAGATGGAATGACTGTGCGCAGATCAACGGTTGAGGCGTCGGCAGCGGATCGGAACTTCGCAAGGCCAACCAACACGCGCAAAGTCCACGATACAGGCTTGAAAAGACGCGTCGGCTTGACACCGGAATCTCTGGCTGCCAGCCTGTCGGCGCCGGATAGATGCCAGTCAACGCAGGCGTGGCAAAGGAAGTCACCCGAACCGGCACGCTGAACGGGCGCAAGGTGGTGCAGTACAGCGACGGGAGTACGGAATATGCCGATTGATCCAAGTCAGGTTCAATGGGATTCCGTAGACCCGTCCGCCGTCCAATGGGACGACGAAAAGAAGCAGCGCCACACCGTCATGTCTGTGCTGGACCGCTTCAAGATGGGGATGATCGACCCCATCCAAGGCGGCGCGCAACTGCTGACCAAAGCGCTGCCGGATAGCGTCGTCAACGCAGGCAACCGGGCGAACAACTGGATTGCAGACAACCTTGGATTGGTTGCGCGCCTGCCTGAAGGTGGCGTCGATCAGCAGACCCGCGAGCGCGAGACCGACTATCAGCAGCGCAAGCCAGAAGGCTTCGATTGGGCGCGCCTGGCCGGCAACGTCGCCAGCCCGGTAAATCTGGCGATGGGGGCCGGCGCAGCACAAGCAAGCACCCTACCCCTACGGATGGGCGCCGGGGCCGCTACAGGGGCCGCAGCAGCGTCCATGACGCCTGTAGGTGACGGCGACTTCTGGGCAGAGAAAGGACAGCAGGCGGCGATTGGCGGAGTCATGGGTGGTGCCGTGCCGGCGGCCGTGGCCGGGATGTCGCGCATGATCAGCCCGCGGGCGTCGGTGAACCCAGACATGGCGGCGCTCAAGGCCGCAGGCGTGCACCCGACCATCGGGCAAACGCTTGGCGGCATGTCAAACCGTGTCGAGGAAAAGGCGATCAGCCTGCCCATCGTCGGCGATGCCATCGCATCGGCGCGCAACAGGGCTACGGGCGAACTGAACCGGGCCGTTGCGAACAGAGCGCTTGAACCGATTGGCGCAAAGGTGCCCGACGGTCTGCAAGGGCGCGAACTGGTGGCGGCCGTGCAGTCGAAGCTGAGTGACGCCTATGAAACGCTGCTGCCAAAGCTGACGGTTCGCGCAGACAAGACTTTCAATCAAGAGGTGTCCAGCCTTCGCGGCATGGTGGCGAACGGCTCGATTGATCCGAACGCGGCGAAGACGTTTCAGCGCATCCTGCAAAACGACGTGCTCGGAAAGTTCAAGGGCCAGCAGGCTCTGACCGGGCAGACGATGAAAGCCGTCGAAAGCGACCTGGGACAGAAAATCGCGCAACTTGGCGGATCGACGGATGCAGACGCGCGACTAGTGGCCGATGCTCTGCGCGAAGTGCAATCGTCGCTTCGTGGTCTGGTGCAGCGCAACAATCCGCAGTTCGCTGACGAGTTGACGGCGATCAATAAGGGTTGGGCGAACTTCAAGCGGCTTGAGCGTGCAGCGTCCTCTGTCGGTGCCGAAGATGGGATGTTCAGCGCGGCGCAACTGCAAAACGCAGTGAAGGCGCTGGACAGATCAAAGGACAAGGGTAAGTTTGCGCGCGGCCAGGCGTTCATGCAG
>JADJMW010000015.1 GCA_016709385.1 Candidatus Rubrivivax defluviihabitans | reverse complement strand
ATGCCCTGCGACTGCTGCCCGATGTACGGGTTTTGCGTGCTAGGCACATTTGCGCCGAACGCTCGCGCGCCTTGCTGATTAGCAGCCGCAAACGAACCGGCAGGGGTCTGTTGTCTGTAGTAGCCATATCCTTGCATCGGGATTTGTCCCGTAACCGCATGGATTTGCCATGATTTACCTCAATCAGGTGCCAGTCGGCGCCGTCGGAAAAGAACTCGCGCGGTTGATATGCCGTCAGAGCGTCACAGAAGCCGCGTCGTCAATGTTTCCTGCTGAGGATTGAATCGTGACGACGTGCGTAGGTTGTTGGTGCGTTTGACGACGACTCGCTTATTTCGCATCACCGACGCTGCCGGGATCGTGATCGTGCAAGTGCCGCTCTGCGCCACCAGAATGACGTGATCGTTCTCGCCTGACGTGTATGCGCCAGTGATAGACACGAACTCTGAGAGCCGGTGATCTGCCGCTTGGTTGATCGCGTCCGAATACTCGCGCAGCAGCCGCAGCACTTCCAGGCGCCAGTTCACTCCCATGTCGCGCGGCAGGATCGGCTGTGGTGTGACGCGCTTCATATTTAGGAATCTGGGAATGCACTCGTCGGCACATCAAGTCTGCCGTATAGCGGGCGACCCTTGCGTAAACCGCACGTCGTCGAGATATCCGGCAAATGACGTTTGCGTAGTCCATTGCTCCAGCGCCAAATTGAGACAGAAAACCTATGGTCTTGTGTACGAGGCGGCATGGGTTGCGCCATATAGTTCAACGCCGTCTTTAAAGACGCGAAAATACCCCGACCCATCGCGCGAAATAGCAATATGCGTCCACTGCCCTTGAGTAAGGGTTATCACTGATATTGTTACTGGCCACAGCACAAAATTGAGTGTCGTGCCAGACGTATTTACAATCCAGTATCTGCCGCCGCTACCTGCTTCGTAACCTGCAAACAAATATCCGTCGCTTGCCTGCACAACGGTCTTGATCCAAAACTCAAACGTAAAAGCACCTGATAAAGCAAAATCAGTGCTGTCAGAAAACTGGTGGCTGCCAGTAGACGCTGCGGCAGTTATTGATGCTGTGCCGAATTTTTTTTCTGTAGTAACTGTTTTTGATCCACTTCTATATGCTGTTGACGATCTAGCGTATGAACTGCTGTCAGTAATAGTAGCCCCGTCGTTTGCACCATCCCCGTGAAGCATCAACACCACATTCGCCCAGTACGGATCTGTTGGTGCCGTCGCTCCCGCATCAAGCAACCACCAATTAGCGCCGTCGCTAAATACCTCTCGGCTTTGATGCGCCGTCGTGAGCGTGACGGACGCTGCTCCGTCTATGTTTCCCGATGAACTTTGTATCGTCACCGTGTGCGTCGTGTTGTTCGTCCGCTTGATGACGATCCGCTTATTGCGCATCACGGATGCCGCAGGCAGCGTTACGGTCATTGCACCCGACGGCGCGCACTCGATAACGTGATCGTTCTCGCCAGCCGTATACGTTCCGGTGATGCTCACGAACTCCGAGAGCCTGTGATCAGCGCACTGATTCAACGCTACCGAATACTCGCGGAACCGATCAAGCAACGATGCCGACAGGTCGTGACCGAAACTCGGCTGCGGAGTCACGCGCCTCATTCCAACCCCTGCGGCTTGAGCGTAGGCACCAGCGCCTCGATTTCCACCCCGCCCGCGAACGTAAGCGCGAATCGGTGATATCTGCCGGCCTGCAGCACGTCGAAACGGTCACCGTTGATCGACGACGTGGCGCCATACCGAACGGTCCCGCCTAGGTCGAATGTCGCCGCCGGTGTGATCGTCGCCGAGCTTGGCTTTGTGCGGTAGCGCGGCCGAACTCGGGTGCAGACCGTTACCGTATCTTCGGACCCATACCATCCCGTTGTCATGCTGGCGCCGGACGCAGTGCCCGACAGACCTGTGATCTTGTCCGCCGTGCTGATGTAGCTCAGGACAGGTGTCGCAGCATTCCAATACGGACTGTTGTAACTGATGTCCGTGGGGATCTGATCGTATTGAATACTGGTGCCGAACTTGTCCGCGAACGTGTCATACGTGATTGCCGACGTGATCGACTCTAGTACGTCAGTGATGGTCAGATCGAAGGCGCCCCAACGCTGCGTGTCATAGTGGTAGACCAGGCACGAAGTGAGCGCCGCCGAGGTCGTCGGGTAGAACCAATAGATCCGCGAATTCACCCTGTCGTGAATTGCCCGGATGCTGCTGATGTATGTGCGGTTCAGTCGCGCGAAGAACCATTCTTTGACGCCCTTGCCGATAGATACCGGCCGCGACCCGTCGAACGCATAGATGTCGTCGTCGCCGACGAAATAGTGCACCGTGCCGGCCGCCACCACCGCCTCATGCGATGAACACCCGATGTCGGTGGACACGCACTGAAACTGCCACACGACCGGGCTCCAACGTAGCGACCGACGTAGATCGACTTCGCCTTGTATGCCACGATTTCCGACTGCAGGGCGCTAGCGCCGTGATAGCGCCCGGCAGTCTCGACAAGCAGGCCCGTGGTCGCTTGCGTGCTGACGCTCGGCGCCCATGTCCCTGTCGGATTGAATATCTGCGAGCACCACCACCGATGCTCTTGTGCCGCGTTCGGGCCGCCCGCAATGCTTAGGCTTGCGTCGTCTGTGTTTGCCAGCATGACAAACCCACTAGCCGCCTCAATTAGTGCAGCTTTAGGTGCATTGGCAACGTCCGCGAATGCGCCGCTGGCCGATTGCTGCAGCACCGTGGCGAGATTGATCGCTAGCGACGTATTGCCGAACTGAGCGAAGCGCCAGCGATTAGCGCCCACGGAATATGCGCTAGCCGTCCGCGTGACATCGGTCCATGTCGTGGCTCCTGCCTCTTCCAGTTTGGCCGCGCTGCCTACGATGGTGCGTGTTCCGCCGCTCAGTGTGTACAGCAGCGCGCCGCCCAATGACGTGCCCGACAGAGCCGCCACCCCCAGATCAATGCCGCTCGGTGGCGTGCCGTACCCGCGCAGCGTAGGCACCGCAGATACTGCCTGCAGCACCTCGGGCGCAATGTCTATGGCGTCTGGCAGGAACGTCAGCATCAGGCGATCAACTCAGCGATCATGGTGTTCACGACGGTCTGAATCTCGGCGTCTGTCGAAGCCTTCTCGACCCCGGACGCTGCGCACCGAATCGCCAGCCTGCGCGCCAGGTCGGTTTCTGCCGGCCCTTTGAGTTGATTGCGCGCAAACGTCTTGGCGCCGGCCGACGACTGAGCGTTAGCCAGGATAGCCGCCGCACCGATCCACATTGCCATTTGCAGCCGCTTGCCGAACGTGGAATCGTTGACCAGATCGAAGGATTCAATGTATGTGCTCATGCCACTATCCCGTCATGTCGGACGATCAGCGGCCCAGGAAAACGGGCCTGCATTTCAGTCTGCCGCAGCCGCGTGACCGCTCGTTGATAGAAGGCCAGCTCCTTCGACGGGTCGCCTTCGATATAGGTTTTGGCCTCCACCAACGTCGCCCACAGGTACACCTCTGGGGCATTGGTCAGCAGCCAGTTTGTGTCGCCGTCGTCGGCAAACGGCGCGAACGCCTGCCAGTAGTCAATCGAGTAGGTCGCCGTCGAAGACTGGAAATAGAACAGTTCGCCTTTTACCGTGTAGTTGCCGGCGTCCCAGTCTGCTTGCTGCGCGTACTCCTGCGGGGTGATGTACGTCTGCGGGTAGCCGTCTAGCGCCACGTTGCGCGCCTCGAGAAACCGGGTCGGCAGCGCCAGCGTTCTGGCTGACAACGTACCCGTGGCGATCTGCTCCATCGCACGGCAGCGCACGTCGCGCCGAATGCTGGACTCGGCCAGGCAGATCAGGTCGGGAATGATGTCGGTCAGGTCAGACCGCTTGAGCCATGCGGCGACTGATGTCTTCAGTTGCCCGTATGTGCCAATCGCCATTGAGGCCCCTTTGTCGGGGCCGTCGGCCCCGCGTTGCGCGCAGGCCGGTCCTGGGTAGGACTATCGGCAGATGGTGCTAATGTAGCCTAGCGATTATTACTTGGCAACATGCGTCACCCGAAGCGCTTCAGCAGCCCAGACATCTGCCATTGGCGCATCGGCATAGTGCTGGAAAGCCGGGATTCCGGTCGTCCAATGCACGATCTTTGCCGAGTCGTTTTCGCCATCTTCATCGGCGAGCCAATTCCACACGCGCGGCAATTCGCCTATTTCATGGTCGTTGAGGAATGCGAATCGCAACAGGTCTTGGCCCGGACTAGAAATCATGTCTGCCATGTCAAGCCGACGCCATGCCGGATGCTCGCAGTTGATCAGCATCAAAGATGCCCAGTTCTTGCGATGGTAATCGACGTTTGGAGACTCCATCTCCGTGCCGACGTACTTTTGCGGATACATGGTCTTGTAATCGTGCTTGACGACTTGCACGGCATATGCATGGTCTTGCAGATCGAACAGTTCGCTGATGTCGGCGCGGCATACCATGTCGCAAGACGCATCGGCAAAGATTGCCCAGCCTCGGTGCCTGCTCAAAAACGGCACCATGAACCGCGCGTAGGTGAATGCGTTCGATCCGTTGCGCTGCGGGCCGGATAGCGGCACGAACGCCACCGCTTCGCGCGTGCGATGCATAACGCTGCTGGCGAACGTGTGCCAGCCGTACTGCTCTCGCGCGGGTCGAAGCCGGTGTAGATCGTGATCATGCTTTCATCCATTCCTTGCGCTTGCCTTTGTAATGCACCACGTAGCGCCGTGATACGTCCTCGGCTTTTGAATTCGGCGTATGGTTGAAGTTATCGCAGTTCAGCCGCAGCACGTTGAATCGACGCCAGTTCGCCGCCACCGCGAACTGATCAGAATACCAACCTCCTGGGTGCTCTTTCGACCACTCCAGGCAGTGCTGCCAGAAGGCGGGGCTTCTGGAGAACATTACGCCGCAGTTGATCGGCATGATCTTCGCCAGGTCTTGACCATCATCCGACCAGATCGGCCCGTCACGCCACGTCAATGCCACGTCAAAATCAAACGCAAAGACTTTCGAGATGTCTCTTTGAACGATGATGTCCGTGTCCAAAACCAGAATGTCACCTTCGAGACGTGCAAGGTGCTCCATCTTGAACATCGTCAGGTTGTCGTGCGCGAAGTCCATGCGTACCGGCGTGCACCCGTTCACTACCGGCGTATCTTGGTCTGTAAGTTGCAACGCTTCGCAGTTCGTGAACTTGCGAACAGATGCGACCATCATCCGCGCCCATTTCGGATCTTGCTTGACGTGCAGAAACGCCAGTTTCATCCGTAGCGCTTCCACAGAATGTCGCCCAGATACTCGCCATCCCAACAGACAGGAGCGTCTGCGATCCTTGCCACGTCGATCCGTGGTTCATGTCCGCCGGACCGCTCCTTGACGATAGCCGGCTTGTTCAGCAGCGCTTCAAACCGCCCGACGATCTCGCGCATGGAGTAATCCATTGGCGCAGCGACGTTCACGGTTTCATCATGGGCGCCGTTCTTGATCAGCCACCGCACGATGGCTGACACGTCGATCATGTCGATAATGTTTCGACGCGCCTCCGGGATCAGGTCGAATTTCTCGGACCGAGCGATCCGCGAGTAAAGGAAATTTAGCAGCGTGTGCGGATTGGATGTCTTGCCGGCAACGATGGGAAGCCGGCAAATCAGGTAATCACCACGATCTTGCACCAGCTGCTCGCAGGCTCGCTTGTGATCGACATAAGCAGATTCTGCTGGCGTACAGGTTGAGAAATACACAAACAGACCTGGCCTAGACAGATTGGCCGCCAGCCGCGCCTTGTCTCGCTCAAATTCTTCGGCGTCTTCGCAGCGCGAATTCGACACGCCCGCCGCGTACTGAATCACGCCTGAAATGTCGTGTAGTCCGCTGGCGACCAATCCGCTGCCGATGATCATTTTGTGATGAACCAGGTATTGTTGATGCCAAGCCTCAGTTCACGTTCTCCCACGAACTCGTCAACGGCCCGGATGACGCCATAGTTCTTTTCGTTGACGTAATCGTGCCCCGACAGCAGACCGCCTTCTTTCAGTTTCGGCCACCATAGGCGAATGTCGTTAGAACATGCCTCGTATGAGTGATCGCCATCGATAAACACAAAATCAAGGCTTCCGTCATCGAATAGCGGTGCCGCTTGCTCCGATGTCATGCGGTGCACCTTATACCGTCCATCGAACGGCGCAACGGCCTCTAGCGCCTGCTGCATGGCCTTTTCATGCTGCTCATGCGAGTACGTGGCAATGTAGTCATCCGTCTGCTTGTACGTGTCTCCGCTATCTGACCACGGATCAACCATGTGCAGGAACATATGCCCGTTCGCCGCAAGCAGCCGGCCCGACAACCTGCCTTTGTGTACGCCTATCTCTACCCCGACTTTCGGGATTGAGTAGATTTCGCGCAGCAGGGCCTGAGCCCGCAAATCGACCGTATAGATCATGCCGCCAAAAGAATCCTCGGCTTCAGGTCTTTCGCCAGTCGCTTGATAGTCATCCCCCATTCTTCGCCTGGGGTTTGCCGGTACATCTGGACCGACTCTTTGGGATACCAGATCATGCCGCCATCCTCGATCCGGTACGCATAGCGCCACATCGGAACCGATGGCACCAGCACCCGGCATGAACGTCCCATTGCGCCGCAGGCATGCACTATGGCCGTTGTGACCGTCACCACCTCATCAAGAGCCGCCACCAACGCCAGCGTGTCGTCGTAGTCATTCGTGTCCAGCTTGGGCCGGATGATCTGCGACCCGCCGCGTGCATTCCACGCATCAACTTCGCGCGAGTTGTCCTTGTACGAAAGATCGATGAACGATCCCTTGCACTCAAGCACAGGCGCAAGCTGCTCCAACTTCAGCGTCCGCAGATGCTTTTGCGTGTTTTGGATGCCGCCCTGCCAACTCACGCCGATCCACGGCTTCGGCATGGCAGAGAGCCAGTCTCGCCACTTTTGCACCTTCTCCGCATCAGGCTTGATGTACTGCTTGCGCGTGAATTCGCCTTCTGTTTTTCGGTAGAACCGCGGCAAGAAAGAGATGTGCACATGGGCGTCGATTTTGTGATTCTTCGACCACCCTTGCCCGGCTTGCTTGAGTGTGCCGTACACCACGCATTGCGGAAAATTCCGCTTCATCATCGGCACCAATCGTTCGGCGCACTCAATGATGACTTCCTTGCAGTCCTTGACCATCTCTTCAAGGCACTGTGAATACATGAGGATGTCGCCGACACCCTGATCACACTGCACGACGACAGTCTTTCCCGGCGACCCGTCCCAATCCGGCTCTTCGTTGTCAGGATCGTTATATACGCGGATCACCAGGTGATTGCCGTAGATGTATTGCGTGTGATCCCATCCTTCGGCCCACCGCCCAAGCGCCAGGCACCCATACGACGCCGAGATGTGCGCTATGTAGTTTTCCGGGTCCAGTTTCAGCGCCTTGTCTGCCCACTCAAGACAGTCACGCCACCGCCCCTGCTGCGAACATGCCGCCGCGATGTTCGCTGGCGGCATAGCGTCCTTGGGGACCATCGCATGAACAACGGTAAACGCCTTGATGGCGTCATCCCATTCGTTCAGATCGTGCAGCGTGGCCGCATAGTGCATCCACAGGTTCGGCTGACGCTGATCCTTCGATAGCGCCTTTGCAAAACACGGCAACGCAAGCCCCAGGCTTCCTTGCGCTCGCAGCAGACAGCCGGCCAAATACAGTAGATCGGGTGATTCTGGCGACTCATTCAGCGCCGCATTTACGGCTGGCCAGGCTCGCGCGTCTTCAGTACGGACAAGTTCCGCCAGTCGCTTACCGATTTCTGACATTGTGCACTTTGGTCGTCGTCTTGAGCCGCTTGTACTTGGTGTTCAGCAACTCGAACACGCGCTTTTCGTCGGCTTTGGAAAACAGATCGACTCCGTCTTCCATCTTCATCTTCAGAATGACCGTGTTTGGCACATGCGCGTAATGCAGCAAGTCATTCTTGACGCCCTTGCGGGTGTAGTTCTCATCGATCATCCGCGCGTGAGCGATGTCCAGGTGCTTGGACACGTCCTGCTCATGCGTGATCGTCATCGAATCGATGTGCTGGTCATACTCGAACCAGACCTTTTCGCCCGACAACGGATTGAAATCTAGAAGTCGCTTCATCGAAAAACGGAGCCGGTTTCCCGGCTCCGTCCTCATCACGACATGTTTGTCGCCTTGGTGTTCGCCATTGGAGACTTGGCTACCAGCGTGTATTCCGCCAGCAGCGCCTTGCGCTCCGCGTCACCGACCTTCGCGATGTCCACCGTCTGGAATGGCCGCAGATAGGCCACCTCCCACGTTGACATGTCCAGGCAGAACACGGTCGTCGCTCGCGCCCACCTCGAAAGGACGATGTTGTGCGAGCCGAACGCGGACACGTAGACATCCGCCGCGCCGATGATCTGCGCCTGCTGCCGACTGCCCACATCGCGGAACCGGGTCGCAATGCCGGTGAACGCCGAGATGGTGTTGTAGAGCGTCGGGCCGACCAGGATGGTGTCCACTTCGCCGCCCATGCTCCACGCCTGCTGCAGCATGGAATTGAGCCCGGCCGACGTGAACGCCGTCGCGGTGCCGTCCGTCACTGGCGACGTTGCAAAGCCGCTGACAGGCGCAGTCGTCGTGGCCGCCGATTGGTTGACGCTGATGTGGTTCGGCGCATAAATCCAGGCCTCGGCACCAGCCGCCACGCGAGCCGAAACGGACGTACCGGCGGATGCCGGTTCATCCGACAGCAGGCCGGCTTCCATGTCGCGCTTGATTTCCTTCGACGCCTGCGCCGTGTGATACGCCATCAGCTCGCGCATGCCGGCGTTGCTCGTCTTCTGAGCGGTGCCGGTTACCTCGAAGTCTTTGCGCGCGATCTGGGTGTAGTTCTTCAGCCGGCTCGGCAGCGTGCGAGCGACGGCGCCGAACGCATCGCCTTCAATCGCCGCGTTCTTCGCGTTCACGGCGGCCAGCGTGTCGGTCAGCCATTCGTGCGTGGTGGACTTCGCCGTTCCACGACCCGCGCGGGTCATGAAGATGGTGTCCATCGGGCTGATGTCATAGATGATGTCACGAAGGTCTTCCTTCAGGACATTGCCCGAGATGTCATACGCCTTCGTGGCGGCAACGGTTGCAGTCATTTCATCTTCCCCTCAGGAGAAAAAGTTTCGCCGCGTCCTCGACTGAACCGGACTTGCGCAGACTTGCGCGCGTGTCCTGATACTTTCGGTCCGCAGCTTGGGATGGCCCTTTGCTCGCGCCGGGTTTAACCACGGGGGGAGCTTGGTTCGCAGTCTTGACCGCCTGTGGCTTGCTGGATTGCAGCGAGTCCCACTTGGCAGCCTTGTGCACCGCGGCGATGATGCGTGGATCGGCAAAACGCTCTTTGAACTCCTTCGGAGTGATCCCGAGCGATTCCACCGTGCGCAGCATGGCCGCATTGTCAGCAGCACTGATCTCGCCGATCATCTGGCGCGCGCCCTTCTCAGCCGCTTCCCACTGAAACTGGTTATGTTTCTGCGTGGCCTGCTGAACGTGCTGCACCTTCGCATTGATTTCCTGCTGCTTCTGCGTGATCTGCTTTTCAAGATCGCGCATGACTTGCTGGAATCGCAGCGCCTGGCCGGGGTTTGCTTCGTAAAGCGCCGGCCAATCGGCGTCTTGGTACTGCTTCAGTTGAGATTCAATCGAGCGGAGTTGCGTTACGTCCTCCATCACGGCAGCAGATAGCTGTTCCCGTGCTTCGGCGTATTGGAGTCTGTCGTGTGCCTGCTTCTGCAACTCGGCGAGTTGCATGGTCTTCTGCGTGTAATCGCGCTGGCGCAATACCGCTTTCTCGACCGCAGCCGGCAGTTTCAGAGTCGTGCCGTCGTCGGCCTCGAACTCAAAAACGTCTTCCGGGACTTCTTCCGTTTCAACTTCCGTTGTCGGCTCTTCGCTGGCTTCCGGTGCAGCTTCCACGGGCGCCGCTTCAGGCGATTCCGTTTCTTCGGCAGCGAATGCAGCAGATAGGCGCGACTCGATAGAGACTTCTGATTCCGCTTGGGGGGTGTCAGTGCTCATATCTTCCTCATCCGGCTAGATTCGACTATCTAGCGTGCCGGGGCCGCTAGGTCGTGAGTGACTGCTTCGCGCGTTTAAGCCATGACGCCTGACGCTCTCGCGCATTATCTAACACAATTTCGTCGCAATAGCGAGCAAGTTGCGTTTTCAACTGCTTCAGGAGTTGCAACGTAATGGTCAGATCGTGCTGCGATTCAACGTCCCCGACGGGGCACGATTCCAGCTTTGCCACAAGCTGCTCGCGGATGTCCGTGAAGACGTGCGCGAACACGGGGTCATCAAGGATCTGTCGTGCTCTGTCGGCTCGCTCGCGTGGTGTCATAGCAGCATCAAAACGTCTTCGTCGTCTTCTTCGATCTCGCGCTCACGCTTTGCCATATGCGCTGCGATTTCGATAGCCGACAGGGCCGATTGATACTCGGCGCGAATCTTCCCGATCATCTGATCGGCATAGCTCTGCAGGCTCGGTGGCACCGCAACTTCTGGCACCGCAAGCGCTTTTTCTGCGTCCCTGACGATCTTGCGCACCGGCCGGCGCTTTGCCTTGGCCGCGCGCTCAATGGCTAGCTTGGCAGTCGCGGTCGCTTTCTGCGCCGCTTCGGCCAGAACTGCTTCGGCCTCCTGCAGCGATTCGACTTCGTGAACTTCACCGTCGATTTCGACCTGATAGCGCCGCTTTCTCGGCTTGCGTGACTTGCCGCCGCCGGCAGCAGCAGCGCCACCCGTTGTGCGGAACGAATCACTGACGACGACATTGGAATAACTGACCGTGCCAGAGTCATAGACGACGTACCCGAACTCATATTCCTGCCCAGGCGTCAGGCCGCTGGCCGCCGTCTCCATGTCGATCACGCCCGCGCCGGTGTACTCCTGGCTGCCGAAGCTGCCCGCCGGCAGCGCAGCGCCGGTGCCGTCAAGGCCCGCGGCGATATAGCCGGCGCCCGTGGCGTTGTCGGCCCAGTTCGTGGTGGCCGACGGCTGGACGGCCCAGTACAGCACCCGGTCGCCGGACTCCCCCGACCCGTATGGGGCGGAGCCGTATGTAGTGGCGCCGTAGGTCATGGCGCGTCAAAACACCTTAGTCCAGGCGCCCGCGGCCGTTCTGCCGTAAAACCCAACACCAGTCCCAAATCCTGCATCTGTGTTGTTGAAGGTGTCACCAGTTGCTGGAGCGCTTACCGTGCTGCCATCAACATACATCGTGCCATTGACGCGGAACGTGCCGGCGGGGGCTGGAGTCGTTGCGCAATCACAGTCACCAAACCAGTTCAGCGTTGAGCCAGATACGTTGTAAACAGGTCCAGATCCGGAATGCACCCAGTTCTTGCTGTATAGGTTGATAACCGACGAGCCGACAAGAGGCAAAATAACGCTGTTGTCAGACGTGCTTTTCAGTCCGTTGATGAACACGTTTACCGTGTTCGTGGCTGAGTTCGACACGAGATATCCGCCGGTATTGCCGACGTGCTCGACAGATTCGATAAAGACCGAACCAAGCGTGCCGCTATTTGCGGCCAAAACATTGTCCGAGCTTGCCGAGGTATACAAGAAACCACGAAACCTCGCCGTTGTGAGCGTGGCGCCTGAATCGACCCTCACCACGTCGCCAGTGGATGTTGCACCAAATTCGCACTGACCATCTATCAGGTCCAGACGTCCAATCGTGGACCCCGGTCAGCATCCGAACAATGCAACGGTCGCCGTACAGAATTTCAGGCGTCTTGGGCCCCATCAGGTAAGTCGTGCGACCGTGGTGCTAACCGATCCGGAACCAGACGTCCCAGCCCATTCGGCCACGAGCGCACGCCGCACTGCCGGATGATCAGGTGCTCGACGTAGGTGGTCGTCAGGGTAGCGCCGCCCGTCGTGTCCTCGATGATCTGGACGCTGTTCCCGGCACTCGTACCCATCAAGCCGCCGATGTCAACGATTCTGATTTTCGGACCCGCCCCGCCAGCCATTTTCACAAGCGATACAGAACTGTTATCTCCACGGATTGTCCCGCTTTTGACGTAGCCTATCTCGCCGCGCGATAGCTCATAACCAGAGTAGTCGCCGCAGGTCAGCGCCAGCATGTCGTCGCCGCAGTACCCGCTCAGGTTGCCGACACTTGCAACGCCGCGTGACGGCCCGTTGATGTGCACGCCATCGCTTGCCGTTTGAAACTCAAGGTCGCCGGTCGCGTATTCAGAGCAGTTAGAGAACAGAACGACAAACTTCTTAACGTTCAGGTTGTAGCGCACGTCATAGCGGACGACGGCACAATTCAGAAACTTGAATGCGTGGTTCTCGTGCCCTGTTGCAGACACATTATTAGCTTGGTTGTAGTCAATCGTGCCCGGCCCCCACACCTTGATTCCTACGTTTGCATAGCGCACCGTAATAGTTCCGGTGGCCGCAGCGCTGGGGTCGGTTTCAAGCAAGTACGTGAAGCTGTTGGCATCCGTGAATGTGCAATACCAAACGCCGTTGTATTCGTGCTGCGCTGCACCGATGATGGATAGCCACCGAGACGAACCGACCGTCTGCCCATGCCCCGTCCATGTCGCGGTGACGTTGATGCTTGTCGCCAGCGACAGCGTAATGGTCGCCTCAGACGCATCCGAAAACCGCGAGTTCTTGAGCATCGAGGTATTGGAGCCAGACGCCAGTCGCAGAGTAACCCCGGGGCCGATATACAGTTCGCTGTTGTCCGGCGCCAGCAGTGTCGAGTTGATTTCCACTATCCCCGGATTCATTAACTTTGCTGACCCGGTAGTTAGGGCGGTCTGAATGGCGGTCGTGTTGGCCGTTGCGCCAGCGCCGATTCCAATAGCGTAATTAACAGGCGCTACCGCAGCCACTTGCTCCGTCGTCAGGAAGTCCTCAGCACTCGGCACCACGCTCACGATGGCGTTAGCTGGTGAAGTTCAGCGCCGCGTCAGCAGTGCCGGTGCTGCGACCATCGTGCCGCAGCGAATGAAGTCGTGCTGTGCGTGTAGGGTGCAGTTCCGCTGAATCTCCGTGTCGACGCCGTTTTCGGTGATGTTCAATTTGAACGCCAGCCCGTTGTCGCCTGACGATGGCAGCAGTGAATTGGTGAAGGCCGTGTCCAGTATGAAGCTGCCGGTCGTGCCGGGCGTGTTGCTGATCCTGCACTTGATGAGGTCGCGGGCGGTGTTTGCCATGACGTGTCCTATGCGTATTCGGTGGCGGTAACTCTGCCGCGGGCGGTGGTGGCGGTGATTTCGATCACTGTGGGCAAACTCAGCACGATTTGCTGATACGCCTGCGCTGCGGCTGTACCTGCCACGGTGGCGGCTTGCGCCTCAAGTGCACCCGTAGCCTCGTGCAGCGTGTAGTGCGCTGCTGTACCGGCTACCGTGGCCGCTTGGGCCAACAAAGCGCCCGTAGAC
>JADJMW010000014.1 GCA_016709385.1 Candidatus Rubrivivax defluviihabitans | reverse complement strand
GGATGCGTTGGCTTTCGCCCGAGTCCAGGCCGCTTCGGGGCGCATCACGACCTCACTGAACCAAGCCTTCGGCCGAGCGGTGGCCATCGTCGCGTATCAACGCGGCACACCCGGCATGGCCTTTGCACGGGTCGCCCGCGCCGAGGCGCGGTTGCTCTTCGAGTTCGGGCGCGAAGCTGAAGGTCTGCGGCCCAGGCGCAACGGCCAGGTCGCACAAGCGCGCGTCGGCTGAGGCCGGCGAAAACGCCTGCAACCGCTCCCCGCACCATGTCCAGCATCTTGCCCCGCACTGAAATCGCCATGACCAGCCCGGAACACCAGGGCTGGCGCGGTGCGCCGTTTGTCGGTTTCATGCCTTGGTGGTGCCCACCGTCATGGACCTGGCCTGCCAGGTCTGGAACACTCACGAACAGGGGCCACGGGCCCATCATCGCCGCCGTCACGCTGTGGCTCATGAGTGGGCGCAGCCGCCAGCAGGTGCCCGATGCGCCCTACCAGCCGGCCAATCTGGTGGCGGCGTCTTGTTCTGCTCGGCATCATGTCGTACGCGCTGGGCCGATCGCAGCAGAGATCATCCAGGGCGAGGTGGGGGCATCTGGATGGCCGCCATCGCCATGGTCTTGTTGTTGCGCGGGTGGTAGGCCGCGTGTGGGCCTTTCCGTCTTCTTCCTGACTTTCGTGAGTTCCCTGCCCGGTGTGCTGGTAGGCCTTGACCATTCCGCTGAGGCCGGCCGTGTCTACGTGGCCGAAGTCACTGTACCACCTGGGCTTACCCGGTTGGGCGCAGCGGCGTCATCCTCACCGTAGGCCAATACCAGTTGCTGGTGGCCGATGCCTGCGCCGGTCTCCAATTCCATCTTCACGCTCGAGGCCCTGGGCCTGCTGTACGCCAACCTGATGGGCTACACCAGCAAGCTACGCAATGTGCTGTTGGCCATCTTGGTTTTGCCCATTGCCTTCATCGCCAACATCGTCCGCGTGCTGATCCTCATCCTCGTCACTTTCTATTTTGGTGACGAAGCAGGCTAAGCTTCGTGCACACCTTCGCCGGCATGGTGCTGTTTGGCGTCGGGCTGGCGATGATGTTGATCACCGACGGGCTGTTGGGCAAGGCACTGGGGCAAGACCACGGGGACGCAAAATATGACCACCACCACGGCTGACAGACCCGGCGCCGCGTCCGCCGCATCGCCCGTCACCATGCTTCGCGTTGGCGTGCTGGTGGCCCTGATGGCCGTGGCCGCCGTGGCGGGCGAGGCCTGCAGCCCACCAACCGCCTGTCTGAGACCAAGACACCCATCGTGCTCGAAAAGCAGGTGCCCGAAGCGTTTGGCGAGTGGCGGCTGGACACCAGCATCCGCCCGGTGTTGCCCGACCCCGGGCTGCAGGCGATGCTGGACGTGTATTCGCAGACGCTGGCGCGAACCTACATCAACCCGCAAGGCCAGCGCGTGATGTTGTCCATCGCTTACGGCAGCGACCAGAGCAATGAAGCCACAGCCGTGCACCGGCCGGAGTTCTGCTATTCGGCGCAAGGCTTCCGCGTCACGGTGGTGGACAGAGAAGTCATCGACATCGGCGGCACCAAGGTGCCCGTGGCACGGGTGCTGGCGCAGCTGGGCCAGCGCAACGAGCCCATCACCTATTGGGTGACGCTGGACGAGGCCGCCACCTTGCTTGGCTTTAGCGCAAGCTGCAGCAGATCAAGTACGGCCTGCAGGGGGCAGATTCCTGACGGCATGCTGGTGCGCGTCTCCAGCATCTCGCCTTCGCTGGATGACTCGTTCTCCGTGCAGCAGCGCTTTCTCGAGCAAATGTTTGCCGCCGTGCCCGTCGAGGTGCGCACGCGCTACTTCGGCGCGGCCCAGGCCAGCGACAAGGTCGCACGAGCCCCGGCACCTGGCTGACCCATGGGAGTTGCTGCCGTGTTACCGGCCCGGGTGCGGGGGCGGCTGCGCTGGCTCAGCCTGACGCCCTTCGACCAAAGCACGCCCGAGGGCCGCGCGCAGGAGCGACACCGCCGCGTGGCGCTGACGGCCGCGGCCTCGGCACTGGCCAAGGTCTTGTCGGTGGGCACGGCTCTGATCTCGGTGCCTCTGACCCTGCACTACCTGGGCGTCGAGCGCTTCGGCATGTGGATGACCATCAGCTCGCTGATCGCCATGCTGGCCTTTGCCGACTTCGGCATCGCCAACGGTGTGCTCAGCGCGGTGGCCGAAGCCCATGGCCGCGACGACCGCGCCGCGCTGCAACGCATCGTGTCCAGCGGCTTTTTCATGCTCACCGCCATCGCGGCGGGCCTGCTGGCGCTGTTTGTGGCCCTTTACGCCCACGTCATCTGGCATGTCGTGTTCAACGTGCAGGGCGAGGTGGCGCGGGCCGAGGCCGGCCCGGCCCTGGCCGTGTTCGTGGCTTGCTTCGCTTGCGCGGCCCCGCTGGTCGCTCTCCCTAGGCGCAGTTCTTCTTGGCGGCTTGCGTCCAGTGAGCTCGCATTTTTGCTCTCGTGGTCCACCGGCAATATTTTGGAGAATTCAGAATGGCCTCT
The DNA here is from genome assembly GCA_016709385.1 of Candidatus Rubrivivax defluviihabitans. GTDB lineage: Bacteria > Pseudomonadota > Gammaproteobacteria > Burkholderiales > Burkholderiaceae_C > Rubrivivax > Rubrivivax defluviihabitans. Next base: position 56,291 of record JADJMW010000014.1, on the reverse strand, counting down.
AGAGTGTGGGCAATCGTTGAAAGCACTTAGTTGATTGATTTCATGGATTTCACCAAGAAGCTCCGCGGAAAAATTGGACAATTAAGTTCAATCGACGCGCGGTTGGCGCTTGTGCAGGAGGCGCTCGCGCGAATCGAGAACCGCCAGCTCGCAGCGCTGCACGCGCCGGGTATTCAGGCGAACGAGTTCCGTGCGTTCTCACAGTGGGGTGAAGACGGCATCATTCAACATCTGGTGCGTGAGGTTGGGCTTGAGCGCAGCGTCTTCGTCGAGTTCGGCGTCGAGAACTACCTGGAGTCAAACACCCGGTTCCTTTTGTGTAATAACAACTGGGCAGGTCTGGTCATTGACGGCAGCGAAGAGAACATTCAGTTCATCAAGAGCGACCCGATCTATTGGCGCCACAACCTGAAGGCAGAGTGTTCCTTCATCACTGCCGAGAACATCAACGACCTCATCGCTCGCAATGGCATACGCGGTGAAATCGGCTTGCTCTCGGTGGACATCGACGGCAACGACTACTGGGTCTGGAAGGCCATCGATGTCATCGACCCCGTGATCGTCGTTGCGGAGTACAACGCGCGCTTCGGGCCGGCGCAGAGCGTGACGACACCGTACGACCCCGCGTTCGTCCGAAGCAAGGCACATCACTCGTTCATCTACTACGGTGCGTCGCTTGCTGCGCTTTGCAGCCTTGGCAACGCAAAGGGCTACGCGTTGGTCGGCTGCAACTCCGCTGGCAACAACGCGTTCTTCGTCCGACGCGACAGGTTGCCCGCGTCGCTGCCGGCGCTGACACCGAGCGAGGCTTACGTACGAAACCAGTTCAGGGAAGCCCGCAACCCCGATGGTCGATTGAGTTTTGTGGCGCCCGAAGATGAGCACGAGGTGTTGGCCGGCTTGCCTTGGGCGGGGGGGGGTGGGGCCGTGGCGGGTCGGGGGGGAGGGGCGGTTGAGTTGACCACGGTGCCCCGTCCACAGGCGGGGCGGGTTTCATTGGGCGGCGCACTTGCCGCGCATTTCCGCCAACAGCGTGCGCATGTGCACGTTGACGCCGAGCGCGGGCAGTCGGCCAGCAGCACGCGTTGGCCGCTCACTGAAGCCAGCCTGCTTCAGGCGATGGGCGGCGCAACGCCGGAAGTGATCTTCCACGCCGCGGGCAGCGGCACCGTGGCCAAGGTGGCGGCGCACCCCGCGATTGAATTGCCGGCCAACCTCGGCGCCTTGCTGTCGGTGCTGCAGTTCGCGCAGCACCACGCGCCGTCCGCTCGGGTGGTGTTGCTGTCCAGTGCTGCGCTTTACGGCAATGCCCCGGCCACGCCGCAGCGCGAGTCGGACAGCCGCGTACCGGTATCTTTGTATGGTCTGGCGAAGTCGCAGGCCGAGCAGCTGGCGGCGTACTACGCCGCACAGCATGGTTTGCACACCACGGCGGTGCGCCTGTTCTCGGTGTATGGGCCGGGTCTTCGCAAGCAACTGTTGTGGGACGCCATGGTCAAGTTCAGCCAGGGCCGCAGCGACTTTTTCGGCACCGGGCAGGAGCAGCGCGACTGGGTGCACATCGATGACGTCTGCGGCTTCATGCGCAGCTTGCTCGAACGGCCTGCGCTGAGCACCTATGATGTTTTCAATTGCGCCGGCGGGCAGGCCGCCAGCACGGCGCAGGTGCTGACCCATCTTGCCAGCACTGCCGGGGCCGCACCGCCGCAGTTCAGCGGGCAGGCACGCGCCGGCGACCCGACTTGCCTGGTTGCCGACTGCAGCAAGGCCCAGCGCGAGCTCGGCTGGCGCGCAAAGGTGGCGTGGCAGGACGGCGTGGCCGAATATGCGCGCTGGTTCGCCGCCCAGGCGCAGCGGTGACCGTGCTCAACATCGCCATCGCCGTGGACGGGCTGAGCGAGCACTGGCTCGGCGGCGTCAACTACTTTCGCAACCTGGTGACGGTGTTCGACGCCGCTGCCGACCCTGGTTTGCGGCTGCATCTCCTCACCGACGAGCCCGGCTTCTTCAACGACCTGCATCCTTCGCCACGCGTGATGGTGCACGCGCTGGGCATGCTCAAGCGCAAGTTGCCGGCCTGGGTGCTGCGCAAGGCGCTGGTATTGGCCACCGGGCGCGACACTCAGCTTCTGGCCCAGCTGAAGTATTACGACGTTCGTGCGGTGCTCTTCAAGTATGTTGAAGGTGCCAGCGCAGCGGGCATTCCCACCCTGCCATGGATTCCGGATTTCCAGTTCAAGCACCTGCCCGAACTGTTTCCACCATCGGTCGTTGATGCGTTGCAGAGGAAGGTCCAGCTCTACATTCGCCGCGCCGACGGGCTGATCCTGAGCAGCCAGGCTGCCTGCGACGATGCCGTCAGTCTGTTCGGCGCCGACAGGCGCAAGTTGCATGTGCTGCGCTTTGCGCCCAAGGTCAACTTCGAGCCCCTGCAGTCAGCCTCGCTGCGCGACGAGGTCTTCGCGCGTCACGGCATTGCCAGACCCTACGTGTTTCTGCCCAACCAGTATTGGCAGCACAAGAACCACCAGGTAGTCGTGCGGGCCCTGAAGCTGTTGCGCGACGAGGGCCGCCCCGCGCCGTTGATCGTGAGCACGGGAAAGACCGAAGACCCGCGCAGCCCGGCCTACTTCACAGAGTTCCGAAGCGGGGGTGCGGGCCCAAGGCCTGACTGCGGATTACCGCATCCTGGGCGTCATTCCGCGACAGGACATGCTGGTGCTGCTGGCGCACAGCCTGGCCGTGCTCAACCCTTCACGCTTCGAGGGCTGGAGCACCACCGTCGAAGAAGCCAAGGCGCTGGGCAAGCCCCTGCTGGTGAGCGACATCGCCGTGCACCGCGAGCAGGTTGCCGGCCGATCCGATGCCAAGTGCTTTGGTACCGACGATGCGGCGGCGCTGGCGGCGCTGCTCGAAGGCCTGGCCCGTAGGCATGCGGGCGACGCCGCCACATCGCACCCGCCGCGACCCGACCCGACGCTTTACACCGCCTTCACGGCGCAGTACATCGCTTTGCTCAAGACGGTGGCGAGTGCGCACGAGGTCGCCGCATGAATGCGGCGTTGCCGGTGTTCAGTGTGGCCACGCCCACGCGGAACTCCCTTGACAAGCTAAAGCGCTGTGTCGGTTCGGTTCGCGGGCAGAGTGATGTGGCTCTGGAGCACCTGGTGCAGGACGCAAGGTCCACCGACGGCACGGCCGACTGGTTGCGTGCGCAGGCGGCGCAGCACGCCGACTTGCACCCTGTGAGCGAGGCCGATGGCGGCATGTATGACGCCATCAACCGTGCATGGTCGCGCGCAGGTGGGCGCTACCTGTCCTGGCTGAATAGCGACGAGCAATACCTGCCAGGGACGTTGACGCAGGTGCAGGCCTGCTTCGAGGCGCATCCGGAGGTGGACGTGGTTTCGGGTGACTTTCTGGTGACCGACGCGCACGGTCGCGCGGTGGCGCTGCGGCGCGAGATTCCCTTGTGCCGCTTCTATGTGGCGAACACGCACCTCAACACCATGACCTGCACGCTCTTCTACCGGCGTGAACTCTGGGACCGCGGGCTGCTGAAGCTGGACAGCCGATACCGTTACGCGGCCGACAAGGACCTGGTGTTGCGCTTGCTCGCGGCGGGAGCTCGCTTTCACCACTTGCCGGTGGTGCTGTCGACGTTTGGCATCGACGGCACCAATCTCAGCACCCACACCGGCATGGCGCAAGAGGCCGAAAGCATTCGGCTGGCTTTTGGTGCCTTCCGCTGGCGCCCGCTGCGTGCGCTGGCTCTTGCCGCACGGCGTGCCGAGCGGCTGCTTCGAGGCTGTTATCGCAGGGTGGACTTGCAGTACCGCTACGCAATCGACGAATCACCGCGGTACGCCGTCTTCACGGCCAGGCAGCTGGGCACGCGGTATTCGTTGTCTGATGTCGAGGGCGGTTCGGAACCCGCCGCCGTCGTCACGGCGCATGGAAACCCGGAGAGAAACGTATGAACAGCTTGTCCCCGAGTCGATGGTTTCCGCGTCGGGCTTACGCGCCTATGCGCGCACCGGCTTCCCGCTTCGCCGCGTCCGGCTGGCCCGCAAGAGGTGGACTGCAATTCACCGAGTGGTTGCTTCTCGGCGCGTTGGCCCTGGCCTACGTGGAGAGCATCGCCTTCCCATTGTTCGGCGTGCAGTTGCATCAGACCATGCTGGCACACGTTCCGCTGGTAATGACCGGGCTCGTGTTGGTGCTGCACCTGAGCGGCTTGGCGTACAACCACCATGCGCTGCCATTGCATGCGGTCCTGCGTGTGTGCTGGCCTTTCGTGCTTCTTGCGCTGTTTTCCTTGGTGGGCTCCGCGGTAGCCAAGTGGGAATTGAAGGTCACTGAGTCTTACCTGGCCTTCGGCGTTTATCTGGCCCTGCTGCCAGCGTTCATGTTGTCCACCAGCGATGGGCTGCGTGCCCGTCGCTGGGCAGTCGGGCTGATGTTGCTGAGTTTCGTGATTTCGCTGGCTGCGTTGACCGGAGAAGTTGCGCGCTTCAATTGGGGGCAGACCATGCTCCACGAGACCCAGTACATCGTTGTGGCCGGTTTCTTCGCGGTCTTCTATGCCGCGCGCTCCAGGGCAGTGAAACTCTCGATGTTCGTTTTGATGGTGGTGCTGGCCGTACTCAACCAGAAGCTGACGGGCTTTCTCGTCGTCGGGCTGGCGGTGTTGCACATCGCGGTCACAGCCGGCTGGCGGCGACTGGACAAGAACTGGCGCCCGGCCTACTCCATTGCCGCGGCCCTCTTCGTCGCGGCCGTTGCCGCGGTGGCGGGCCTGCTTTATGTCGAGTATCGAGAGTTTCTCCCGTCAGGCAACCCCGAGGTGCGCTTGCAGCAGTATGACGCCGCCCTGCGGCAGTTCTACGAGTCGCCGCTGTGGGGTAACGCCTACCTCAGTAGTTCGGGTGAGATCTATAGCGACAACTACCGCAAGTACTACATCCCCACTCACGGCGACGTACTGGACTTGCTCAAGCACGGTGGCCTGATTGCATTCACCCTCTTCTTCCTGGGATACTGGAAGATCTTCTCGCTCATCCACCGCGCCGTGAAGGCCACGCGCGACGACCGCGTGCTCAACGCCTACTTCACCACCGCGCGATTCTTTCAGGTGGCGGCGCTGGTCACCTTCACCTTCAACCCCTTGTTGCTCAAGGGCCCGTTCCTGCTGGTGATCTGGGCCAACCTCGGTCTCGCTGCCGGCATGGCCATCGGCATCCTCGGCCGGCCAGAGCGCAAGGCGGCCTGAGCCGCCGTCAAGCGCTCAACTCGTCGATCAGCTGCTTGGTCTGCCGGATGTTCGCGCGGCTGGAAGCACCGAACACGATGGACTCGATCTGCGGCTGCCTGCAGACGTACTCGATGGCCTCGCGCGGCGAAATGGCGCCCGACGCAAGCACCGACATCGCCACCGGCCTGAACTTGCGTGTGGCGATGGTGCTCTCGTAGAGCGCGATGCCCCCGCACATGCGAAAGCCGATCTTGTTGATGTTGGCGCAAACGATCGGATTCACTATGCCCAGGCTGTCCAGCACGTCCAGCAAGCGCGGCGTATTCATGGTGATGTAGCCCGGCTCGGCACCATAGGCTTCGCGCACGTGGTCGTGAAAGGTTTTCAGCGCCTGGTTCATGCCCACCCCGAGCAACAGGTCGGTGATGACGTTCTGGATGAAGACCACCGGCGTGTCCAGGCCGTGGAACATCTTCATCTCGGCGTCGATCAGCAGGCGCAGGATGGTGTCCACGTCCTTGTTGGCCAGCGCCACCCCGCCCTTGAGCATGGTGCTGAGCGCGCCGTCCTCGGGCAGGAACCTGCGCAGCGCGTCGATCATGCCGTGCTCGGTGACGGCGTTGGCGTACTTGTGCGCGTAGGGCATGCACGGGTAGAAGCGATAGTCGGGGTACCTGTCCTTGTGCGCGCGGAAGTGGTCGCAGATCTGCGCCACGCGGTCGTGCGTGGTGCACATGAAGGTGCGTATGCCCTCCTGCCAGGCCGCGTCCAGCACGTCGAGGATCGACTGCAGGTCCTGGAAGCGCATCTGCTGCGCGCGCGCCTTCTCCTCGGACATGTGGTTCACGCCGAAGAACTGGTTGTCACCGAAAAGTACGCGGTCCATGGGGTTCGTGCTCTCGATTGCAGGTGTCTGGCTTCAGCCGAAGAGCCTGGACCACAGGCTCCTGCCTGCCGAGGCGGCGGCCGGGGCGACCGGGGTCGATGTCTGGGCTTCTGACAGGATCATGGCCACCACGCGGTCGGTCTGTATTGCCGAGCGGAAGCTGTTTTCACCGTCGGTTCGGTTGCGCAGGATGCTTTGCACGAAGTAGTCGATCTGCGCCGAGTACTCCTCGCCGCGCAGATAGAACCATACTTCTTCGGTGAGCTCGGTGGTGTAGCGCACTGTCCAGCCCGCTGGCGTGTCGGGCAGGTCGGCCGCCGGTTCACGCAGGAAGATCTGGCATTCCTGGCGGTCTGCAGTGATGCGGCCGTTGGTGCCCCAGACCGAGATCTTGGTGGACATCTTGCGAAAGCTCTCGTCGCTCCAGTTCACGCACAACTGACCGCTGGCGCCGCCAGGGTAGTGGAGCGTGCAGTACACCTCGTCGTCCACGTCGCGAGAGAACACGCCGTGCCGCACCACGCCCGAAACCGAGCCTGGCGCGCCGGCCACGAAGTTGACCAGGTCGATGGCGTGGCAGGCATAGTCGTACAGTGCCCCGCCGCCTTCGCCCTTGGCCGAACGCCAGGTGCCCCCCTTGGGCCGCAGCACGACAGGGCCGTAGGCTTCTGCGCGCACATGGTGGACGGTGCCCAGGGCCCCCGAGCGCACCACCCGCGCGGCCTCTTGAAAGGCACCGACAAAGCGATAGTGGTAGCCCACCTGGGTGACGCGCTGCTTGCTGGCGGCCAACGCGACGAGCTCTTCGCCGTCGCTCACGTCCAGCACGAATGGCTTCTCGCAGAAGACGTGCAGGCCGCGCTCCAGCGCCGTTTTCACCATGCCCGCGTGCAGCTTGGACGGTGTGGCCACCAGCACGGCATCGAGCTGCTCTTCGGCCAGCATGCGGTCGAACTCGTTGTGGCACTTGAGCCCGGCGTGCTTGGTCAGCACGTCGGTCAGATAGGCCGTGGCGTCACAGGCCGCAACCAGGTTGATCTGCGGATGGGCGCGCAGGATGGCCAGGTGGGATAAACCCATCTTGCCGAGGCCGACGATGGCCAAACGGATCACGGAAGCTCCAGTGGTGGCACTCACTTGTTGACCTCGGTCGATGGCAGGGCCCGCGGTGCGGGCAGAAACTTCAACAGCAAGTCCTCGTACTGTCCGGCCACGTGGTCCCAGGTGAATTCCTGCAGGAATCGGGCCGCGCTGGCCGTGCGCAGTTCCGTCAGACGTGCGGGCGAGGCGAGCAACTCGCCCACGCAGGCGGAAAAACCGGCAGCGTCTTTGAAGTACAGCGCCGCGTCTCGTGCCACCCAGCGGTTGTAGGCGTTGTCGTGCGCGATGACGGGGTTGGACGCGGCCATGGCCTCCACCAGCGACGGATTGGTGCCACCGACGGTGTGGCCGTGCGCGTAGGCCAGCCCATGAAAGCGCAGGGCCTTGACGATGGCCGGGTCGTAGATGGCGCCCACGAATTGCACTTCAGGCCCGGCTGCGGCCAACACCTGTGCATGGTAGGGGTCCAGGCTGGCGTCGAAGTTGCCCAGCACCACCAGCTTCTTGCCGCGCGGCTTGGCCGAGAAGCCGGTCACCATCTCGAGGATGGAGTTCTCCGGGATCGGCCTCGCGATCAGCGTGAGGTACCCACCGGGCTGCAGACCCAGCGCGAGAACCGGCGCCAGCGGTGCGTCGGGCACGGGATCGGCCCCGTAGGTGAGGGTGGTGATCTTGCGCTGCGGCGCGCGCGTCAGCAGGTACTTCTCTATCTCGGGATGGTCGGCGATGAGGTGGTTGCCCACGTAGCAGCCGATGCGCTCGTTGACGTAGAGGATGGCCTGCTTGGCCCAGCCCCATCGCGCCCGCGACCACTCTATGCCGTCCATGTTGATGACATTGGGGATGCCATGCAGCCGCTGCAGCAGGTTGAACACCGCCGTGTTGTAGCCGAAGGTCAGGCACAGGTCGCGATGACGGCAGGCATGGCGGATCGAAATCAGGTCGAACTTGGACGTGCCCTTCCAGCCGTGGAGCGACACCGGAATGTGCACGCGCTCGATGCCTCGCCACGTATCTTCCGTGGTCGGCCCTGAACCCTCGGCCTGGCAGTACACGACGACGCGCCAGCCTCGGCGAACCAGGAAGAGCGCGATGTTCTCGGCGGCGGTTTCGAAGCCGCCGTACGCGGCAGGAACTCCGTGCGTACCCAGGATGCGTACGGTCTTGGTCATTGACTGATTGCGGGGGCTGTTTGGTGCGGTCCGAGTGCCGCAGGGCGCGCGCGTGGGGCGGGCTCAGGCAGACGGTCTTCGGCCAAGAAGGCTGGCTAACACGCCATTCTCGCAGATGGCGGCGCGGTTCTTGGATGTGGAGTTGGGGCGGCCAGTCACGCCGAGCGGCGGCCTGGTAAACTATCCTGCCTGTCCAGCAATGCGGCCTGCGCGGTAGTCACCAAGCCGCAAGATCAGGCAGCGGCGATAGCGATCGCCCCGTCAGTCCACTATCTGTTGGATGCCGGAATGTCAGACCATGCGGCTACGGAGTCCTTGCCGGACAGGTCAGGACGCCGGACACCCCGGACCGACTGGTCCTCCCGCAAGTCCAATACTGGTCCGCTTGCAAGGCGGTCGGCGCGCAAAGTGCTGATGGGTGTGGCGTTGGTGCCATGGTGCGCCATTCCTGGGCTCGGCGGCGGGGATCCGGCTGCGGCATGGACCTGCGCCGGACAGCGTGACCAGCCAAATTCGGTCCGTTGCTGCCGGGTGACTTCGCTACACCTGGTCATAGAGCATGTTGGACTTCCGATGGGATGGCGGACCGCCTGCCTGACTACGACGCAATCCGCATGGACTGGCTGCGCGAAGTGTTTCGCGTGGTACGCCCTGGCGGAGCAATGTTGGTCGCTGGGCCGAATCGCCAGTTTCCGATCGACGTGGCACATGGCCTCGACTCGCGCGCATCGACCGTCGAGCGCTGGCTCTCCGAAAGGTTGAGGGCCTCCTTGCACAAGACCTGGGGCCAGAACTTCTTGTGGTCGTACGGAGACGTGCGGCGTTATCTTCAAGGCCTGCCTTACCAGGTTGAGCCCCAGCCGATCGCGGGATTCCTTTCGTGTTCGCGGGTGCCCAGTGCAGTCCGGCCGGCTGTACAGGCTTACATCGACCATCTTCCAAGATCGTTGCTCGGCACAGGTTCAATCCCTGGGTAATGCCTTGGTCCAGCCAGTAGCAAGGGGCTGGGCGTCGTGACCCATTCCTGGCCCTGTTTAGGTTGCCATGACACGAAGCTGCGCATGACATTCAACGCTAAGCGGCGCTTCCGCGTCGCCGTGTCGGCGTGGACTTCCACGTCTGGGACGGCATCTTTCAAGGGTCACGCAGCCACCTGCTTGGCCTGTATCGCTGCGCCGTTCGTCAAGCGCCCGAGATCGACTTTGTCTTCTTTCTGGACGGCGTCGAGTCACTGCGTGCCAGCTACGCGGAATTCTCCCTGCCCAACGTGACGCTCGTGCGTATGAGGCACCGTCCCGGAGTGGTGCGGCTCGCCCTTCAACTACCCTGGTTGCAGTGGCGGCACCGTATCGACCTGATGCATGTGCAGTACCGGCTGCCGCCCATGGCTGTTGGGCCCTGCGCCTGCACCATCCACGACGTGCTGTTCGAGAGCCATCCGCAGTTCTTCGAGCCCCGCTTCGTGTGGCAGTCGCGGCTGACCAGCCGCGCCGCCGTGCGCCGTGCTGCCGTGCTGCTGACGGTCAGCCACTTCAGCCGCGCTGAGTTGGCGCGCATCTACGGCATCGACCCGTTGAAGGTTGGCGTCACGTTCAACGCCGTTGACAAGGCGCGCTTCTACCCTGGGGAGGATGGTGCCGCCACCGTGCGCGCGTTGGGTCTGGAGCCTGGGCGCTACCTGCTGACCGTCGGGCGGCTGGAGCCGCGAAAGAACCATCTGACTTTGCTGGAGGCCTATGCGCAGCTGCAGCCCGCCGCGCCGCCGTTGGTCATCGTGGGCCAGCGTGACTTCGGCTATGCGCCCCTGTTCGCAGCCATCCACCGTCACGGCCTGGAGGCCCGGGTCAGGTTGATCGAGAACGCTTCGGATGCCGACCTGCCGGCGCTGATGCGAAACGCGCAGCTGTTTGTTTACCCAGCCTTCGCTGAAGGGTTCGGCATGCCGGTGCTCGAGGCACTGGCAAGTGGCGTGCCGGTGATCACGTCAAACACCACCTCCTTGCCAGAGGTGGCCGGGAGCGCAGCGATTCTGGTATCGCCAGTTTCAGTGGAAGACGTCACATCGGCCTTGAAGCGGGTGCTGGCGGACGCCGCCCTGCGCGCCAGCCTGGGCCAAGCGGGAGTCATCCAGGCTGCGAAGTTCAATTGGGAGGGTTCGGCGGCGGTGCTGCTCTCTTCCATGCGCAAATTCTTCGCCCTGACCGCGGATGGCCACAGGGCCTGAGCAGGCCGGCCCAGGCGGCGCGATCAGCGGCGGTAGGGCGAGTCGGCGCGCAACAGGGGTCGCAACGTGCCTGCCGGCAGGGTCAGGGGCAGAGCCACCGGTTCGCCGACCAATCCCATCGCGGCGCAACCGGTAGGCCAGCCCAATTCAGCGCAGCTTATGGTCCTGGCCGTGTCGCCGGGTGCGTAGGCTACGGCGGTCCAATCCGATACCTTGGCGGCGGTGTACGCAGTCACCTCGCGAACCGATACCGCGCTGAAGGCCACCTGCACACCGGGTGTTTCGACCTGGAGATTCACGCGCGCCGGGTCGGATGACTTCGGCACGAAGAAGGTCTCGTACGCCAGCACTTCACCCGCCGCGCCCTGACGGGGGCCGTAGCCGACGAAACCGCGGCCGTCAGCCATGACGTCCCAGGGACTCGCCTCGCGGCTGACATAGGGTGGCCCAACCAGGGCACTTGCGGATGCGGGCATGGCGGCCGACCAGCGATAGACGTGCGGCACACCGGTACGCAAAGAGAAAGGCACGCTCGCCAACAGATCGTAGGGGTGCCCGGCAGTGAAGCCCATGCACGTTGCAAAGCACGTGTCCATGCTGGCCACTGGCTGGAGCGCGTACCCTCTCCCCTCGGGATTCTCATAGGTTCGCCATGGGCCCAGCCCGGTGTCGAAGCTGCCGCTCACCACAAGCTCGGGCCCGAGGGTCGCCAGCATGGGCGCAAAGCGTGCGGGGCGCAATGGCGGCGGGTCGGCCGGGTTGATGGTTTGCCACTCGACGGCATTGACGTGGCGCTCGCCGCGCGGACCGCGCAGCCAGGCATGGGCAGCCAAGGGGCCTTGCAGTTGCGTGACGATGTTGTCCGCAAAGCTGTTGCGGTCGGCTGCGAGCGCGGCCTCGCCGTCGATGAAGTGCCAGAACCAGATGGCCTGCGAGGTGGTGAACTTCGGCAGGGGGCCTGCCGCGGTTTCTGCCTGCACGAGGGGCACGATGTGGTTGTTCCTGAAGACGTTGCCGCGCGACCAGTCGGCGTCCAGTTGGTCCATGCTCGCCCACAACCCGACGGTGGTGGGCAACCAGATCTGGTTGTCCTCGACGATGACATTGGACGCGTTGTGAAGGAAGATGCCCATGGGCATGCCCGTGAGCTGGTTATCTCGCACGGTGACATTGCGCGAGAAGTCGTCGACGTAGATGCCGGCCACCACTTCGCGGCCGTCGGAAGCGGCACCTTCCATCTGCGCCGAAGCGGCCAGGACGCGGTTGCCTTCGACCCGGGAAAGTTGCGTGGCTGTGGCCAGGTCGCGCCCGGTCCAGGTATAGATCGCGCCGCAGTCGGAGAGCCGGCGGCAGTAGCCCGAGACCGTGTTGCGGGCGATGACGCTGCCGGCCAGGCTGGAGAATCGGATGCCGATGTAGCCGGACCCGTCGACCACGTTGTCTTCGGTAGCGGCGCCCGGACCGGCAGCGACGGATGCAAACACCCCTGCCAGGTGGTGGGCGGCTGTGCCGGTGGACAGCACACGATTGCGCCTGATCTGTGCGCCCGACACGTGCCACGCGTCGATGCCGTACTGGCCGTTGCCGGCCACCAGACTGTCCGAAATGCTTGGCCCCGGCGTGGAGGCGGCGATCTTCTCCCACTGCCACAGGCGCACGCCAGCGGACATGTTGTCGCGTGCCTCGATTCGCTCAAGCCGGGTCTGGGGGGCATCGGTGATGCGCAGCCCGTCCTCTCGCGCGGCGTGCATGGCCAGGTCGCGCACCACCAGCTTGCTGCGCTGAGCCAGAGCCAGCGCGACGTCTCTCACACTGCCCTCCACGCTGACCGTGTTGAGGTCTGTAGGTGCGCCTGCTGCAGGCGCGATCAAGTACAGGCGTTGCGCTGCGGTGTCATGGAAGAACTCTCCGGCTGCGTCCAGCATCCAACGCTTGTCTTGCAGTACGAAGCCTTCCCCGGCTTCGAGCGCCCAGTCGGTGGAGCTGTCGAGTTCCATGCGGCTGTTGCCCAGGTTCAACACGCGCCGAGTCTCCACGAACCACGGTTGCGTTCGAACTTGCACCGTGGCGCCAGCCAGGTCTTTGCCGCTCAACGACGTGCTGTCGCTGGCCTGCAGGGCCGCAGACTTCATGCTGGTCGAGTTGGCTGCGATGAGCGCCATACGCCTGGATCCGGCGTCGGCGTTGGGCCATTGCGCTGTGCGCAGCGCTTGTCCGGCCATGAAGAGCTGGGTGATTTTTGCCGTCCCCGCCGGCAGGGTTCTCGACCACACCTTGCCGGACTTTCGCCACCCGCCCGAGAAGTCGTCGGCACCCGAGACAACGGCCTTCCTGGTTCCGCACTCGCTGCCATAGCCAGCGATGATGGCGCCGTCCACCAATTGGGCTGCGCCAAGCGACAGTGACTCGCGCCACGTGCGGCCGCAGCGCAGGTAGATGCCCTGGCCGGATGTCATCCGTACAGCGGCCACGCGAGCAAGCGTCCGCCAGGGTCGGTCGATCGTGCCCGGGTTGCGGTCGTCGCCGAGGTTGGCATCGACGTAGTAGCCGGCGCCGATAGCGTCGGCAGCCAGCCTTGACCTGGCCGCGGCAGCGTAGCTCCGGCCGGTGAACGGAAGTACGAAGCGCAGGGCACCGCCCGCTGTGAGTGTGTGCTGCCCGGGCAAGACGTCCACGCCGTCAAAGGCGGCCAGGCCATCGCCCCGGTCGAACACAACGTCGCTGTCCAGCGGTGAGAGCTTGCTGCTGCCAACGACGACCTGGTCCACCGTGACCGCACGCCCCGAAACGCCGGAGGCGTTCACCCAGACGATTTCAAGTACGCCGCCATCGTTCGGCACGGGCATGTGGATGCTCTCGTCAGCGAGTTCGGTCGCACGGATCTCGAGCACGCCAACGACGTTGTCGTTGTAACGGACCTGCAGGAACGCAGCATCGTCGCCAAAGCCGGCAACCGAAGCGCGCAGTGTCAGCGTGGTCGCGTTGACGGCCAGCGTGGTGGCTGGGGTCGGCGCGGCGGATGCGGTTGCGTTGGTCTGGGCGCCCACCTCGGCTTCCGCCGCCCCTCCACCGCCACCGCAGGCAGACAGGCATGCCACCAGTACTCCCGATACCAACATGCACCCGACGCGATGAAGCAAAGTTGAGTCGAACGATAGCGGTTTCATCGGGGCCACGCCGCCCGGCGAACCCTAGTGGGTGCGAGCGGTCGGTTCAGGTAGTTCCCAGGTCTATCGGCCCACGCGCCACCCACTCAAGTTCGGGGGAGTAACAGCCTGTATTGACTGGGGGATAGGGTCCAGCACGTGAGCCAAACTCACCGGTCCCGCTGCCTGCCAGTTGTCCTTGCGCGCCGCTCTTCGAGCGCTGGCGGGCGCAGAAGTGTGAGATTGGGCATGTTGCCTGTTGCCGCCTCTGGCCGCTCCTCCTCGGGTGCGTACGCTTGCAAGCCATACTGCAGGGGTGAAGGTCGTGGCCCTTGAGCGGCTCGGAAACGTTGTTCCAGCCGGCAGCGGCCGGGCAACATCAGTCAAGCAACGAGGATCGTGAAATCAAACATCAAGTGGAAGATTTGGGGTGAGCGGGATCCCCTTTTGCTGTCGCTACCTGGCAAGGAAAGGAACGCGGAAGTCCGAGCGAATAGACCGATGAAGAGTTCTATGAATTGGGCCGTCGGACTGGGAAGACTTTCTGCGACATTGGCAGCACTATGGACTGAAGCTGGTGAATGTGTTGAGATCGGTTGCGGTGCTGGACGCATTACAGCCAACTCGGGCGCTCATTTCGTCATGTTATCGGACTGGACGTCTCGCCGCATACTTGGCTATGTACGGACGCGTCCCAGCGGCCAACATCAATTTCGCCCTCGGACGGCACCCGGCTCCCATTGCTGACGAGTCATGTGACGCGGTTTCTCTGTCCAGGTCTTTCAACACTTTGAGTCTCATGCCGACGCCTTGGCGGTCTTTCGAGACGCTTTTCGTGACCTGAGGCCTGGCGGCACGGTGATGGTTCACTTGCCCTCTATGACTTGCCCGACACCAAGGTATCTCTCCTGTTCCCGCCGATCATTGCACTTGCCAAGCAAATGATCGCTTTTGGGCGGCATTGAACCGATACTTCTGCTCAACGGGAATTGGAGGCCTTTGATGCGAACGCTCGCTTTGTCGCGCAACTGCATGACGAACTATCAACCTGGTTATTCGCGCATTGCGTTGCGGATTTTTGCCGTGACAGTGAAGAGTTTCGATCGCATTGGTGTTGATGCAAGTGCGCCCAAGTCCACTTGAGTTGGTCGGTAGGAATGTGCTGTGGCTGGTGGGAGACAGGGTCTTCCGCATGGCTCTGGGCATGGTGGTGCTGGCTGTGTTGGCGCGCCATCTGGGGCCGGCGCAGTTTGGGGTGCTCCAATACGCCATCGGGTTGGCTGCGGTCTTTGCAGCTGTTGCCAGCTTTGGCATCGAAGGCATCGTCATCCGCGAGCTGGTCAAGCAGCCCGACAAGACACACCAGATTCTGGGCGCTGCGTTTGGCCTGCGGGTATTGGGCGCTGCAATTGCAATGGCTCTGGTTTATCTGTGCGGTCTTTGACCCATGCAGATGCGGCAATTGCGCCACTGGCCCTGCTGGTGGCGGTGGGTTTTCCTTCCACAATCCATGGATGTAATAGACCTTTGGTTCCAGAGAAATATCCAGTCTAAGTACACCGTAATCGCAAAGACAGTTGCAGCCGTGGTCGGCACCGCAGTCAAGATCTGGTTGGTGATGAGTGCTGCGCCGTTGATCTGGTTTGGCGCTGCGTTGTCTTTCGATGCGCTTTGATTAGTTTTGCGCTGATGGTGCAGTACCAACTCAGGGGCCAGAGCATCTGGGCTTGGTCGCCCAACTTGCAGATGGCCAGATTGATTGTAAAGGACTCCTGGCCGTTGATTCTCTCGGGGTTGTTGGTTGCCTTATATGTGCGGGTAGAGCAGATCATGGTAATGAATATGCTGGGTGCCCAAAGTGCTGGCATATACTACTCCGCAGTTCGTGTCTCCGAGGTCTGGATGTTCTTGCCGACAATGATTCTCTCTTCGATTTACCCCTTACTGGTTGAAAGAAGAGGCGGACAGAGCTGGTTACCTGAGAAATTGCAGAGTGTTTTTGATCTACTGACGGGTCTTGGTTTTTTGTGGCTGTCGTGGTGAGTTTTTGGCTCCATTTGTTATCCCGCTCTTGTTCGGAGACAAGTACGGCGATGCCGTTGTCGTATTAATAATACTGGCTTGGAGCGCCCCGATGATCTTCAGCGGGACGGTGCGTGCCAGTATTTTCTGCTCGAGAATTTGACTATCTACCATACTTGGTCTGCCTTGACGGGTATCGCCACCAATGTCGGGCTAGCGTGGTGGCTGATGCCAAGATACGGCATCTCAGGTGCTGCTTTGGGAGCGCTGATCGGTTATTTTGTCAGTGCCTTTGTCACGTCATGGATGTTTGGGCGACTGCGCGAATGTGCATTGTTTCAGACTCGGGCATTTCTTTTGCCTTCCGTATGCGTAGTGCTTATTCAAAGTTGAAAATTCATGTCCAGCGTTGATTACACACGTTACTACAAGAGGTTCATCCTGATACGCCGCAGCACGCAGGCAATGACCGACTATGCGCAGCGGATTCTGGGTCCGCACCTGCCTGCCGACCGGACTGGGGCGTTGCTGGATGTGGGCTGTGGCACCGGCTATGCCTTGCTGGCGCTAAAGCAACTTGGGTTCAGCGCTGCTTCGGGCGTGGACAGCGATGCTGGCCAGGTGGCGGAGGCGGTGAAGCGCGGTGTCAGTGTGGTGTTTGTGGCCGATACCCAGGCGTTCTTGAGAGAGCGCGCCGGCCACTTTGACATCATCCTCGCGTTGGATGTTATTGAGCATTTGCCTTGGCCGCAGCAGATCGACTTTGTTCAATCGATGTGCGAAGCGCTCAACCCCACCGGCAGGCTCATTTGCACGGTACCCAATGCCAATTCTACATTGGCTAGCCGTTGGCGCTATAACGATTGGACGCACCAAAGCAGTTTTACAGAACACAGCCTGGACTTTTGCTGTTCAGCGGTGGCTTTAAGACGGTTCAGGTGTTGCCAGTCGAGTTCATGGTCGGCCCGCCAATTGGTGGTTGCCAGTCATGAGCGGTGCGCGCGTGGGTGGGCACTCAGATTCTTCAGGTTCATACGGCGCTTGCAGATGATGGCTGAATTGGGGCCCGAACAAGGACGGGCTGTGCCGCTGTCGCTTAACTTGATGGGGGTTGCCAGCAAGTGACGCGCCTACTAGGCTTGGTGCATAGCCCGCTCCGCTCTTTTGATGTGTTTGACACTGTCATCACAAGGCTGTACGCCCTGCCACAAGATCTGTTCATGGCCTTGGGGTGAGCGGGCTCAGCAGGCGGGCTGGTTCACGCTGGATCCTTCGGTCTTCGCTTTGCAACGTGTGGACGCCGAGTCGGCTGCCCGGCGTCGCGTGCCCGGCGCGGAGGTCGGGCTCGATGAGATCTATGCCGAGTTGGGTCACAGGCACGGTTGGTCTGAGCAACTATTGCAACGGTTGACCGCAGCAGAGCTCGAGCTGGAGCTGACATGCAGCCAGCAGGTACCCGTGGCAGCCGCACGGCTTGCACAGGATCGTGAGGCAGGACATCGCATTGCCTTTATCTCGGACACTTACCTGCCGCAGGACTTTGTGCGGCAACTGTTGCTAAACGCAGGGCTTTGGAAAGACGGTGATGCACTGTGGGTATCGCAGGCGCACCGCTGCTCGAAGGCCAGTTCCAGGCTGTTTGCCAAAGTGCGAGAAGAGCTGTCAGAGCCTATTGATTGGTTGCATTGGGGTGACAACTCGCACAGCGATGTCGCCGTGCCGCGCAGTATGGGCATCGCGGCCGAAGCCTTTGAAGATGGCCGGCTCAACCGATTCGAAGACGTGGTGCGGGGCAAAGGCCACAAGGGCTACGCGATGTCAAAACTGGCAGGCGTGATGCGCCTGGCGCGCTTGCAGCGTGTGCGGGCTGACGACAGGCACAAAACCATCTGGGAAATCAGCACCGATGTTGTAGGGCCCCTGTTGTTCGGTTTTGTGCACTGGTGTTTGCAGTGCTCTCAACAGCGCGGGTTGAAGCGCCTTTATTTTGTTGCACGTGACGGACAGATCCTGCAGCGTATCGCCGAACGCATCGTCAAGCACTGGTCTTACGATATCGAGTGCAAATATCTTTGTGGCTCTCGCCAAGCCTGGCACCCGGCCGGCATGACTCGCTTGGTGGAGCAAGAACTCGGATGGATTCTGCCGCCAACCAAGTTCTTGTCGGTTCAGCAGGCCTTTGAGCGCCTGGGCGTTGATCCGGCGAAGCATGTTGATGTGCTGGCTCGGCATGGATTCTCCCTGGAGAGAATCACTGAGAATCTTGATTTACTAGCGAGGCAGCGGCTCAAGGCTTGCATACTGGAAAAGTGCATTGTCACTGCGGCTGAGACCCGGTCAGCAGTAAAACGGGAGCTGCTTCAGGCCTATCTACAGCAGGAAGGTGTACTGAACGACGACAAGTTTGCCATCGTCGACATCGGCTGGTCAGGTAATCTCCAAAACAGCTTGTCGCGAGCGCTAGTGGCTGCTGGTCACAGCACAACCAATCTCACCGGATTTTACTTTGGCTTTTAGAGCAAGGGTACAGCATACAGTCGGTGGCCGGGCTGCCCGGACAAACCAAGCTTGCTTACTGGAATACTTTTGCAGCTCCAGACGATCCTCTGTGGCGACAGAATCTGGCCTTGTTCGAATGCTTTACTGCGGCCGACCATGGCTCAGTCATTGGTTTCGAGAGAGCCGCTGGGCAAATTGTTCCAATTTTGGCAAGCGAAAAGAACTGGCGTGCGCTGGACTGGGGGTTGATGACAGTCCAGGACGGTGTGTTGGCATTTGCTGAGCTTTGGGTTGCCAATGCGCCGAAGGATGCAGTTGAAACCAGCGACCTCTTTCGTGTCACGCGCGCGGTGCTGGACGAGTTCTACGAACATCCGACCGCTGCAGAGGCTGATGTCTGGGGCGGTTTCAGCTACTCGGACGGTCAGATCGAGGCTGCTTTTGAGAAATTCGTTCCGGCCTGGCGCCCCTGAAGACCCGCGCTGCGCTCTTCGACCCTCAGAAGCGGCCGAGTTATTGGTGGCCACAGGGCACGCAGGCGCTGTACCCCAGCCTGCCGCTGTGGACCTTTCTGGCGCTGAAAAGCTCAGGGCCTGAGGAGGCTCAAGGGTTTCAACAGATACCCGGTCACGGGGTCCCGTCGCTACCTAGGACGGCTTTCAAGGTAACGGTATTGGATCAGATCCCATACCCGACGCCTGGCGAGTGCGGCCAGCAGGTCGCTCAGATTCGCGTGCGGGCTGTGCACTCCAACCCAGCCTGCAACTCATGCACCGTACCGGCGTCAGCGGCGAAAGACCGAGTCACCCCGCATCAGCAGGCGGGCCGTTCCCGCCGGCAACGTCAGGGGCAATGCCAAGGCCTCGCCGGCAGTACCAATCACGCTGCAGCCGACGGGCCAGCCAAGTTCGGCGCAGCCCACTGTCCGTGCGCCGTCGCCTGGGGCGAAGACCACTGCCGACCAGTCCCACAGGTAAGCCAGACTGAAACCGGTGATCTCGCGAACCGAGATCGAGTCCAAAGCGACCGGCACCCGCGCCGTCTCGACCTGCAGGTTGACCCGGGCTGGGGCCGACGACTTGGGCATGAAGTAACTCTCGTACATCAATGTCTCGCCGGCACCAGCGCGGCGAGGAATGTATCCGGCAAAGCCCTTGGCGTCGGCCATCACGTCCCACGGACTGACCTCGCGGCTCACGTAAGGCGGGCCGACCTCCGCGCCCGATGTCGAGGGCATCACCGCTGTCCAGCGGTAAAGGTAAAGCGCGCCTGCGCGCAGGCTGAAGGGTATGCTGGCCAGCAGGTCGTAGGGATGACCCGCGGTCAATTGCATGCATGAGCCGATGCAGCCGGGCAGGCTGGCCAAAGGCTGCACCGCATAGCCGCTGCCCACCGGGTTCTGGTAGGTGCGCCAGGATGTCAGACCGGCATCGAAACCGGCGTCAACGACCTGTTCGGGCCCGAGAGTCGTCAGCATGGGGTCGAAGCGGACCGGTCGCGAAGGCGTGGGTTCTCCGGGATTGAGGCCTTGCCACTCGCTGGCATCCACATAGCGTTCGTTGCCGAGCCCACGCAGCCAGGCGTGCGCCGACACCGGACCCTGCGCCTGTATGACTCGATTGCCCGTGAATTCGTTGTGCCCCGCGCCCAGGGCGGCCTCGCCGCCCATGTTGTGCCAGAACCAGAAGGCCTGCGAGACCTTGAACGAGGGCAGTTGGCCGTCGGTCCAGATGGCATGGACCGTGGGCACGATCTCGTTGTTGCGCCAGAGGTTGCCTGTCATCCAGTCGGCATCGGTCCGGTCCATGCTGCCCCACAGCGCAACTTGGCTGGCGAGCCAGATGCGATTGTTCTCGACCGTGGTGTACGAGGTGTTGTGGATGAAGATGCCGACCGGCAGCTTGGCCATCGTGTTGCCGCGCACCACGACGTGGCTGGACTGGTCGTCGAGGTAGATGCCGGCGACCAGAAAGTTGCCGGCATCGGGGCTGCCTGCGCTTGCCGCAGCGGCCTCGTTCAGGCGATTGCTGTCCACCACCGACGACTGCAGGGGCGATACGCCGGCCGGCCCGGTTCAGGTGTAAATGCCGCCGCAGTCGCTGAGCCGCAGGCAGTAGCGGCTGATGTCGTTGCGCGCGACCGTGCTGCCCTGGAGGCCGGAGAAGCGGATGCCGATGTGGCCGGCGCCGTCGATGGTGTTGTCCAGGATTTGAGCACCAGGTCCGGCGGCAATGGCTGAACTGACCGGGCCGGCATAGCCCAGCGTGCCGGTTTCGACGACCTCGTTGGCGCGGATGGTGGCGCGCTTGACGTACGTGGCATCGATGCCAAACTGACCATTGCCGGTGAACAAGCTCGTTTCGACGATCGGGCCGGGCACGGCGTCGCCGAGCGGGCTCCATTGCCAAAGCCTGACGCCAGCGGCGCCGTTCTCGCGCACGTCGAGGTCGCTCAGTAACACTTGCGGTGCATCGGTCAGGCGCAGGCCGTCCTGGCGCGAAGCGCGTACCCCGATGCCGCGGATCACGAGCTGGCTGCGCCCGCGCACATCGAGTACGAGATCGCGCACGCTGCCTTCGACGATGGCGGCATTCAGGTCCAGGCCGGCCTGGCTGTCCAGCGGGTACAGGTACAGGCGCTGTGCCGCCACGTCGTGAAAGAACTCTCCCGGCTCGTCGAGCATCCAGAGCTTGTCGCCCAGAAGCCAGCTTTGACCGGCGCTGGGCATGTGGGCAGGACTGGCGGCGAGATTCAGGGTGTTGCCGCTGCGCCCGGGGTTGCCCAGTCGCAAGGCTTCGATGTTCCAAGCCTGTGTGCGCAGCATGAGCGCGGCGCCGTTGAGGTCGCGCCCGGCCAGGGCTGCCGCTTCGGTGGCGCCGATGGTCAGCCGAAGTGCTCCTTCGACTCCTTGCAGCAGTACCTGTGGTTGGCTTGCATTCGGCCATTGGGCCGGCCGCATTGGAGTGAAGTTGACGAACATGCGAGTAATCTTGGGCGTGCCTGCCGGCATCGCGCGCGACCAGACGGCGCCGGTCCTGGTCCAGCCGCCGACAAACTGATCCGCCCCGCTGAGGGTCGGTCTTCCGACGGTCGCGCAATCGGCGCCATAGGGCACGATCTGCACGCCGTCCACGAGTTGGTTGACATTGAGCGCCAGCGTCTCGCGCCACATCTGCCCGCAACGCAAGTGGATGTTTTCGCCAGCCAGCAGCGGCACGATGTTGCGTGTCAGCCGGGCCAGCGTCTGGAAAGGCCGGTCGATGGTTCCAGGATTGCTGTCGGAACCACGGCTCCAGTCCACATACGGGCCTGGGTCCGCCGATACCGCACTCGGGTCCACCGGCTGCATAGCCCCCAGCTGGGAGGCCGCCGGCATCGGGATGCGCAACGCGCCGTTCGAGTCGATCCGGGTCGAACCCGCACGTACATGGGCACCGTCGAAGGCTGCGGCGCCCCAGCCGATGTCGAAAGTGACGCCAGCGCCCCTGGGCGAGAACGCGGTGCCGTTGACCAGCACCTCGGTGATGGTGACCAAGCGCGCAGCGGATCCGTTGACCGGTTCGGCGTTGCTGACGATGACGTCGAGCGTTCCACCGTCGATCACATTTCGGACCGTAAACGACATGTCCGCCGGAGCCGAGGATCGCACCTCGCCGGTGGCGATGACGGCGCCGTTGTAGCGCAGTTGCAGCAGCGCGCCGATGCCGTCAACCAGATTGGAGGCGGCGCGGACGGTGATGACGGATGCGGACACAGCTTGTGGGGCCGCCCCCCCTGTGCCGACAGACAGACCGCCCGAAGCGGCCAGGATGCGGGCGGAGGGGACGTTACTGCTTGACTCAGCGGCTGTGGCGACGTCGGCGGGGGCATCACCGCCGCCACAGGCGGCCAACAAGGCGCTGGCAGCAAGCGCCATGAGTCGGTTGCAGGTTGGTCGAGGCAGAGTGGGGCAATTCATCGTGGGCAGCCAGGTGCTGTGTACGGATTGGGGAGGTGAGGGGCCCGGCGCGACGATGAACGCGCGCGCAAGTTGAGCCTTGCACTGTCGTGTTCAGTTGTGTCCAGCCGACGAACAGAGACTGGTCATACATTGACCTTCGTTGCACTGCCCGTCAGTACGTTGGCATCTTGTGCCCACGCCGTGCTGATGAAACGAACGAATTGAAGCATCGCTGCGGACGGCTGCAACACGTTGCGAGCATTTGCAACCATTTGTTCTGGCGCGTGCCGGGTCGGCGGCGCGGCGACAGAAAAGGCGGCGATCTTGTTCAGCGTTCGCGGCGGCAGTTCTGCGGGCGCGGTCAAGACGGTCAGCCCGGTGCCCGCCGGGTCTTGGTCAGCACCGGGCCGCGGTCCGCGCGAGGTGGCCGGCGGTACTCAAGGCGTCTCGGCACCGACCTCGTTGGACAAGACTCGCCCCGTGCGGGTTACGGTCATGGGGTGCGGGGTCGGGTTGCCGAATCTGCGAATCCGTAACCCCGGGTTTGACCCCGACTTCACTAGAACGCTAGAACGCTAGAACGGGGTCAGGTCTTGCCTTTTGCCTTTTGCCTTTCAAAAGGCAAAAGGCAAGACCTGACCCCTGCCGGTGTGCGGGTGTGACCCCTGCCGGTGACCCCTGCCGTTCCCCGTCCGGATATTCAGAAGTCGTCCGCCCAGCGCAGCGGCGCCGGGTAGACCATCAGCGCACGGTCGGCGGTGACGAGTTGCGCGCCTTCGCACTGGGCCTGTGCCAGCAGCATACGGTCGAACGGGTCGGCGTGCAGCGGCGGCAGCTGCCGCACGCGGGCGGCATGGTCGTGGCGCACGGGCAAGGATTCGAAGTCGGTGTCCAGCGCGGCCTGGGCCACGGTGTCCGGCTCGAAGGCGAAGTCCGGCCGGCCGAGCGCTCGCTTGATGGCGATCTCCCACACGCTGGCCGCCGAGAATTGCACCCGTGTATCAGGCCGCGCCAAGGCCGCGCGCAGCCCCGGGCTCAGGCGCTGCGGCGCCATCAGGGCCCACAGCAGCACATGGGTGTCCAGCAGCAGGATCATTCGCCACCGCCAAAGCGGTCGATCACGTCCGCCGGCAAGGGTGCGTCCCAGTCCTCCGGCACGTTGTAGCGCCCGGCCAGAATGCCCAACTGCCGCGGTGGCCGCTCCCGCAGCAACGCCGTCAGCCGTGCCACCGGCCGCCCGGCGCGGGCGATCACCACCTCCTGCCCCGCTTCCACCTCTTCCAGCAGCCGTGACAGGTGGGTCTTGGCTTCGTGCACGTTGACGGTTTTCATCGGCAAATCGTATCGACTTAGTCCGACTTGGTCAATAAGGTGCGGGGTCAGGTCTTGCCTTTTGCCCCCTTGCCTGCCAAGATGCCCCATGTCCCGACCGCTGCGCATCGAATTCCCCGGCGCCACCTATCACGTCACCGCCCGCGGTGACCGTCGCGAAGCCATCTTCGTCGACGATACCGACCGCGCCGGCCTGCTCGACGTGCTGGCCCAGGGCCTGCAGCGCTTCGACGCCGTCGCGCTGGCGTATTGCCTCATGGGCAACCACTACCACTTCGTGCTGCAGACGCGGCAGGCGAATCTCTCGCGCCTGATGCGACACGTGAACGGCGTCCATACCCAGCGCTTCAACCGCCGGCATGGCCAGGTGGGGCACCTGTTCCAGGGCCGCTTCAAGGCCATCCTCGTCGACACCGACGCCTACCTGCTCACGCTGTGCCGCTACGTGGAGCTGAACCCGGTGCGCGCCGGGTGGGCGGCCGACCCGCTGGCCTGGGCGTGGTCGAGCTGCCGTGCCCACGTGGGCGCCGCGCCCGCGCCCGTCTGGCTCGACACGCAAGGCCTGCACGCCCAGCTGATGGGCCGCGAGTGCCGCACCGCGGCCGAGGCCGCCCAGGCGGCGCGCCGCTACGCCGCGTTGCTGGAAAGCGACCCGGCGTTGCAGATCTGGCCCGGGGCGCTGCAGCGGCAGATCTACCTGGGCGACGACGCTTTTGTCGGCCGCATGCAGGCGCTGGGTGGATCGACCGTGGCCGCGGTGGCGGCCGCGGAAGTGCCGCGCATCCAGCGCCGGCCGCCGCACCGGCCATCGCAGGCAGCAGACGGTGGCAGTCAGATGCCGGCCGATTCGTGGTCGACTCCGTCAGCGGCACGCAGTGCGGCGCTTTGGCGCGCCTACCGTGAAGAAGGCGTCACGATGACGGCGTTGGCGGCGCGATGCGGGATCTCGGTGTCGCGGGTCAGCCGCTTGATCGCAGCGGTGGAGGGGGCAAAAGGCAAGACCTGACCCCGTCATTTGAAGTTCCGTCATTTGAAGGGAAACACCACGGGGATCGCCACCAGCGCCACGGCCAGGAAGACCAGTGCCACGGGGGTGCCGGCGCGGACGAAGTCGGCCAGGGTGTAGCGGCCGGGCGACATGATCATCAGGTTGGTCTGGTAGCCGTAGGGCGTGAGGAAACAGCAGCTGGCGCCGTACAGCACGGCCATCACGAAGGGCTGCGGGTCCAGGCCCAGGCGGGCGGCCACGCCCAGGGCCACCGGGAAGGCCAGCGCGGCGGCGGCGTTGTTGCTCATCAGCTCGGTCAGTGCCCAGGTGGTCAGCAGGACGAGCGCCAGCGCCCAGTAGGGGCTGAAGTCCTGCGCCCCGGTGAGCAGCCAGCCGGCCAGCCTCTCGCCGGTGCCGGTGCCCACCATCACTTCCGAGATCACCAGCGACGAGGCGATGATGGCGATGATCTGGTACGGCATCTGCCGCCGCAGGTCGGCCGGCTTCGCATAGCCCAGCAGCAGGAACAGCGCCAGCAGCACCAGCAGCGCCTTCAGGAAGTCCACCGCGCCCACCGCCGCCAGGCCGATCACGCCCACGAAGGCGGCGGTGGCCAGCCAGCCCTTGCGCGCGTCGGTGAATTTCTGCACCTGGCGCCGCCCCACCACCACGAAATTGCGCGCCAGGTTGTTGCGCTTGTCGAAGTCCTGCCCCACCACCAGCACCAGGGTGTCGCCCACCGCCAGCGGCACATCGGCCATGGGACCGCGCAGCCGTTCGCTGCCGCGGCGCACGGCGATCACGGCGGCGTCGAACTGGGCACGGAAGTCGGCCTGCTTGAGCGTCTTGCGCGCCAGCGGGGACTCGGCCGCGACCACCACTTCCACCAGGTTGTCCAGCGGCAACCGGTATTGCTGGCCACGCGTTTCCACGCCGTCGAACTGCAGCAGCAGGTCCAACCGCGTGACGTCGCCGGTGAAGACGAGGATGTCGCCGGCGCGGATGTACCGGTCGGGCTCCACCGGCGCGATGATCTTGTCTTCACGCACGATCTCGGCCAGGAACAGGTGCGAAAGCCGGCGCAGGCCGCCGCTTTCCACGGTGTGGCCCACCAGCTTGGAATCCGCCCGCACGCTGGCTTCCAGGAAGAAGTCGCCAGGCCTGCTCCTGGGCCGGCGTCTTGGGCCCAAGCAACCGCGGGTACAGCAGCACCATGGTGGCGCCGCAGGCCAGCACGATGCATGCGCCCACCGGAAACAGGTCGAAGATGTGCAGTCCCGGCAGGCCGCGGCCGATCATCAGGCTGTTCACCAGCAGGTTGGTGCTGGTGCCCACCAGCGTGAGGATGCCGCCCAGCGAAGCGGCAAAACACATCGGCATGAGCAGCCGCGAAGGCGCATGTTGCCGCGACTGGCGCAGCGGGCCGATCAGCGAGGCCACCACCGCGGTGTTGTTCAGGAAGGCCGAATACAGGCAAGTGCTGACGTACAGCTTCACCAGCGCCCAGCGGTAGCCGCCGCTCACCAGGCGTTCGGCCACCTGCTCGAGCAGCCGGCTCTTGTCCAACACCACCGAAAGCAGCAGCAGCACCACCACCGTCACCAGCCCGGTATTGGTCATCTGCTGCAGCGCGCGCTGCAGGCTCACGAAGTCGAGCAGGATGAAGGCGAAGGCCACGCTGGTGAACACCGCCGCCGGTGCACGCTTGCCGCGCACCAGTTCCACCACCAGTACGGCCAGGCCCAGGAAGACGAGGGTTTGCTGCCAGGTCATGGCGCGCAGTCCGTCGCCGTCACTTGATCGAAACGCATCAATCGAACGTTTCGGTCGGTTTCTTCTGCTAAGCTAACCCGCGAAGCGAAAGTCACGACGGCACCCATGAAGACCTTCACTGCCAATGAGGCCAAGACGCGTTTTGGCGAGTTCATCGATCTGGCCCAGCGCGAACCGGTCCGGGTGACACGCCGCGACCGGGTGGTGGGTGTGCTGGTATCGGCCCAGGACTACGAGTCCATGCGCGAGTACTTTGCCGATCGGCTGGCTCACACCATGGACGCTGCCGCCGGTCAGGCCATGGCGGCCGGTCTGACACCGGCGCGGCTCGACGAGCTGCTGGCCGATGAGAGCTGATGCGCGGGCGGTCGTCGACACCAACGTCCTGATCAGCGCTGCGCTCCTGGCGGGGCGAGCCGAGCCGAAGTGCTGATCAGCGGCGATGGCGACCTCCTGGACCTGCGTGCCGTTCAGGGTGTTTCGATCCTGCCGCCTGCGCGCGCACTGGACCTGCTGGTTCGGGCATCACGTCCATGAGTTGGTCGGCAGGGCACACCAGCCTCAGCCCTTCACCACCCCCATCTCGCGCAGCTTGTCCAGCACGCGGTCGGCCGCCTGTTCGGCCGTGATCGCGGCCGCCGGCAGGTGCACCTCGGCGTCCTCGGGGGCCTCGTAGGGCGAGTCGATGCCGGTGAAGTGCGGCAACTGGCCGCGTCGGGCCTTGGCATACAGGCCCTTCACGTCGCGCGACTCGGCCACCTCCAACGGCACGTCGACGAAGACCTCGACGAACTCGCCCGGTTCCAGCAGGTTGCGCGCCAATTGGCGTTCGGCGCTGAACGGCGAAATGAAGCTGGTGATGACGATCAGTCCGGCGTCCGCCATCAGCCTG
The DNA here is from genome assembly GCA_016709385.1 of Candidatus Rubrivivax defluviihabitans. GTDB lineage: Bacteria > Pseudomonadota > Gammaproteobacteria > Burkholderiales > Burkholderiaceae_C > Rubrivivax > Rubrivivax defluviihabitans. The sequence continues at coordinate 29,062 of JADJMW010000014.1, read as the reverse complement.
GCCACTTCGGCCACGCGGCGGATGTTCTCCACGCGGTCGACGTCGGTGAAGCCCAGGTCGCGGTTCAGGCCGTGGCGCACGTTGTCGCCGTCCAGCAGGTAGGTGTGGCGGCCCATGGCGTAGAGCTTCTTCGTCACCAGGTTGGCGATGCTGCTCTTGCCCGCGCCCGAAAGCCCGGTGAACCACAGCACCACGGGCTTCTGCCCCAGCAGTGCGGCGCGGGCGGCCTTGTCCACGTCGAAGGCCTGCAGGTGGATGTTGTGCGCGCGGCGCAGCGCGAAGTGCAGCATGCCGGCGCCCACGGTGTGGTTGCTCAGCCGGTCGATCAGGATGAAGCCACCCATGTCGCGGTTGACGGCATAGGGGTCGAAGGCCACCGCGCGGTCCAGGCCCAGGTTGCACACGCCGATCTCGTTCAGCGCCAGCGTCTTCGTCGCCAGGTGCTCCAGCGTATTCACGTTGACCTTGTGCTTGATCTCGGTCACCGTGGCGTTGACGGTGCGCGCGCCCAGTTTCAGCAGGTAGGGGCGGCCGGGCAGCAGCGGCTCGTCGTCCATCCACACCAGGTGGCATTCGAACTGGTCGGCCACTTCGGCGGGCGCGTCGGCGGCCGAGATGACGTCGCCGCGCGAGATGTCGATCTCGTCGTGCAGCGTCAGCGTCACCGATTCACCGGCCACGGCGAGCTCGCGGTCGCCTTCGATGCCCACGATGCGTTCGACCACGCTTTCGCGGCCCGAGGGCTGCACGCGCACGCGGTCGCCGGGCCGAACGGTGCCGCTGGCCAGCACGCCGCAGAAACCGCGGAAGTCCAGGTTGGGGCGGTTCACCCATTGCACCGGCAGGCGCAGCGGCCCGCGCTGCAGCCGCAGGTCGTCCAGCGGGCAGGTTTCCAGGAACTCCATCAGCGCCGGGCCTTCGTACCAGGGCATGGCGGCACTGCGCGCGGCGATGTTGTCGCCCTTCAGGCCCGACAGCGGAATGGTGGTGATATTCGTCAGGCCGATCTGCGCGGCGAATGCGCGGTAGTCGGCGTCGATGCGTCGGCAGGTGGCTTCCTCGAAGCCCACCAGGTCCATCTTGTTGATCGCCAGCACCACCTGGCGGATGCCGATCAGGCTGACCAGGGTGCTGTGCCGGCGCGTCTGCGTGAGCACGCCCTTGCGCGCGTCGATCAGGATCACCGCCACGTCGGCGGTGGACGCGCCGGTGACCATGTTGCGCGTGTACTGCTCGTGGCCCGGCGTGTCGGCGACGATGAACTTTCGCCGGTCGGTGCTGAAGAAGCGGTAGGCCACGTCGATGGTGATGCCTTGCTCGCGCTCGGCGGCCAGGCCGTCCACGAGCAGCGCGAAGTCGATGTCGCCGCCCTGCGTGCCCCACTTCCTGGAGTCGGACTCCATGGCCGCGAGCTGGTCCTCGAACAGCATCTTGCTGTCGTACAGCAGCCGCCCGATGAGCGTGCTCTTGCCGTCGTCGACGCTGCCGCAGGTGATGAAGCGCAGCAAGCCCTTGTGTTCGTGCTGCTGCAGGTATTCGCCGATGTCGGTGGCGATGAGGTCGGAAACGTGGGCCATGGTCAGAAATACCCCTCTTGCTTCTTCTTCTCCATCGAGGCGGCGGTGTCGTGGTCGATCATGCGGCCCTGGCGCTCGCTGGTGCGGGCCAGCAGCATCTCCTGGATGATGGCCTGCAGCGTGTCTGCGGTGGACTCGATGGCGCCCGAGAGCGGGTAGCAGCCCAGGGTGCGGAAGCGCACGTGCTTGCGCATGGGCACTTCGCCGGGCAGCAGCGGCAGGCGTTCGTCGTCCACCATGATCAGCGTGCCGCCGCGGTCGACCACCGGGCGCTCGGCCGCGAAATACAGCGGCACGATGGGGATGTTCTCCAGATAGATGTACTGCCAGATGTCGAGCTCGGTCCAGTTCGAGATGGGAAAGACGCGGATCGACTCGCCGGGCTTCTTGCGCGTGTTGTACAGCCGCCAGAGTTCGGGGCGCTGGTTCTTCGGGTCCCAGCGGTGCTGGGCACTTCTGAAGGAGAAGATGCGCTCCTTGGCGCGGCTCTTCTCCTCGTCGCGGCGGCCGCCGCCGAAGGCGACGTCGAAGCCGTATTTGTCCAGCGCCTGCTTCAGGCCCTGCGTCTTCCACAGGTCGGTGTGCACCTGCGAGCCGTGGTCGAAGGGGTTGATGCCCAGCGCCTTGGCCTCGGGGTTCTGGTACACCAGCAGCTCCATGCCCGATTCGCGCGCCATGCGCTCGCGCAGGCTGTACATGTCGCGGAACTTCCAGGTGGTGTCGACGTGCAGCAGCGGAAACGGCGGCGGCGCCGGGAAGAAGGCCTTGCGCGCCAGGTGCAGCATCACGGCGCTGTCCTTGCCGATCGAATACAGCATCACCGGCTTGTCGGCCTCGGCCACCACCTCGCGAAAGATGTGCAGGCTCTCGGCTTCCAGGCGTTGCAGGTGGGTCAGGTTCATGTCCATGCGCAAGAACTGGCTAAAGCAAATTCGAAACCGACATAAAACGATATGACATCAATGATCTGTTCTTAATACTGATTTTTAATATTCATAGATCCAGAACACTCAGAACATTCGGAGTCAGGTCTTGCCTAGCAAGGAGCACAGATGGAAATCAGAAAGACCGAACTGCTGGGCTGGCTGCCGGTGCTGGCCGATGCCGCCCGCACCGCTGGGCAGGCGATCATGCAGGTGTACGCCACCGACTTCGCAGTGCGCGGCAAGGCCGACGCCTCGCCGGTGACCGAGGCCGACGAGCGTGCCGAACGCATCATCGTCGAGCGCCTGCGGGCGCTGGCGCCGACGATCCCGGTGGTCGCCGAGGAAGCGGTGGCCGCTGGTCAGGTGCCCGAGGTCGGCGAGCACTTCTGGCTCGTCGACCCACTCGACGGCACCAAGGAATTCATCGGCCGCAACGGCGAGTTCACGGTCAATATCGCCCTGATCGAGCGCGGCGTACCTGTGCTCGGAGTCGTGCTGGCACCGGCCCTTGTTGCCGGCGGCCGCCTGTACGACGGTCTGGTCGGCCAGGGCGCCTGGGTCGAGGATGCGGACGGCCGCCGCCCGATCCACGGCCGTGCCGTGCCGCCCGCGGGGCTGACGGTGCTGGCCAGTCGCTCGCACGGCGACGTCGCGGCGCTGGAGCGCTTCCTGCGCGGGCGCAAGGTCGCGGCACTGGCCAACGCAGGCTCGTCGCTCAAGCTGTGCCTGCTGGCGGCCGGCGAGGCCGACCTGTATCCGCGCTTCGGCCGCACCATGGAATGGGACATCGCCGCCGGCCACGCCGTGCTGCTGGCCGCCGGCGGGCGCGTCGTCACGCTGCGGGGCGAGCCGCTGCGCTACGGCAAGCCGGGCTTCGAGAACCCGCACTTCGTGGCCGAGGGGCTGCAGGGCTGAGGCGGCCGGACCGCGGCCAGGCCGTGCCGGGCCCGGCCATGCGGTCGATATCTTGCAAGCCGCGGCTTGCCTGCGGAGCGCTGCGGGTTTAGTATTACATCCGTTATAACGGAGCACAGACCATGACCACCCTCAAACTGACCCAGATCGGCAATTCCGTCGGTGTGATCCTGCCCAAGGAGATCCTGGCGCGGCTGAAGCTGGAAAAGGGCGACACCGTCTTCGTGACCGACGCGCCGGGCGGGGTGACGATCACGCCGTACGACCCGGCCGTGGCAGAGCAGTTGACGCTGGGCCATGAGTTCATGCGCGAGTACCGCGATACCTTTCACCAGTTGGCCAAATGAACTGGCGCTGGGTGGACAGGCGGGCGTTGTTGCTGCTTCACGCCGACAGTCTGGCCGAGCACGGTGGTGCCGCTGGCCTGCGCGACGAAGGCCTGCTCGACTCGGCACTGGCGCGCCCGCTCAACCTGGCGGCGTATGGCGAGCCGGACTTTGCCGCGCTCGCGGCGTCGTATGGCGTGGGCCTGGCCAAGAACCACGCCTTTGTCGACGGCAACAAGCGGGCGGCCTTTCTCGCCGTCGGCCTGTTTCTGGCCCTAAACGGGCAGCGTCTGGTGGCGTCGCAGGTGGAGGCCACGACCACCATGCTGGCCTTGGCCGAGGGCAGCCTGGACGAAGCCGGCTTCGCCGACTGGATCAGGCGCCACACGCGGCCGCGCTGAGGCGGTACCGTGCTTGCATCGGCGCCGGGTCGCGGCGCCCGGCCTCGATCAGCCCGCGTGCTGCTGCACGAATTCGGCGTAGGCCACCCTCAGGCCATCTTCCAGCGCCGTGCTTGCCTTCCAGCCGGCGCCGTTGATCAGCCCCACGTCCATCAGCTTGCGCGGCGTGCCGTCGGGTTTGCTGCGGTCGTATTCGATGCGGCCCGCATAACCCACCACGCGCGCCACCAATGCGGCCAGCTCGGCAATGGTCACGTCGGCGCCGACGCCGATATTCACCAGCGGCGGCTCGAAGCGCCCGCTCACGCTTTCGTCGCTGCCCAGCAGTGCGGTGTAGCGCTCTTCGGGCAGGTTCATGAGGAAGACGCAGGCGTCGGCCATGTCGTCGCTGTAGAGGAATTCACGCCGCGGCGTGCCGGTGCCCCACACGGCGACGGCCTCGTCGCCGCGCACCCTGGCCTCGTGAAACTTGCGCAGCAGCCCCGGGATGACGTGGCTGTGCGTGGGGTGGTAGTTGTCGCCGGGCCCATACAGGTTGGTGGGCATGGCCGCGAGAAAGCGCGTGCCGTACTGGCGGTTGTACGACCAGCACATCTCGATGCCGGCAATCTTGGCCAGCGCATAAGGCCGGTTGGTGGGCTCCAGCGCCCCGGTCAGCAGGCAGCTCTCCTTCATGGGCTGCGGTGCCAGCTTGGGGTAGATGCAGCTGCTGCCCAGGAACAGCAGCCGCTGCACGCCGGCCTGCCAGGCGGCGTGGATGACGTTCGTCTGGATGGCCAGGTTGTCGCGGATGAATTCCGCCGGATAAGTGTTGTTGGCCACGATACCGCCCACCTTGGCCGCGGCCAGGAAGACGAATTCCGGCCGTTCGGCCTGGAAGAAAGCCCGTGTGGCGTGCTCGTCGGCGAGGTCGAGCTCGGCGTGCGTCCGCGTGATGACTTGCGTGTGGCCGGCGGCCCGCAGGCGGCGCGCGATGGCGCTGCCCACCAGGCCGCGGTGGCCGGCCACGTAGATGCGGGAGCGGGGGGTCATCGCGCGCGCCGCCGCGGTCACTCGTGGTGGTCGTAGGCCTTGAAGCCGGCCAGCTTGACCAGGCTGTCGCGCTTGGCCGCCGTGTAGTCGCTTTCCACCATTTCGCGCACCAGGGTTTCGAAGCTGGTGGTGGGTTCCCAGCCGAGCCGGGCCTTGGCCTTGGACGGATCGCCGAGCAGGGTTTCCACCTCGGTGGGGCGGAAATAGCGCGGGTCGACCTTCACGACCACGTCACCGGGCTTGCACCGGGCACGCAACTCGCCGGCCGTTCGCACGACCTCGGTCACGACACCCACCTCGGCCTCGCCCTGGCCTTCGAAGCGCATCGCGATGCCCAGTTCGGCCGCGGCACGCTGCACGAAGTCGCGCACGCTGTATTGTTCGCCGGTGGCGATCACGTAGTCCTCGGGCTGGTCCTGCTGCAGCATCAGCCACTGCATCATCACGTAGTCGCGGGCGTGGCCCCAGTCGCGCAGCGCGCTCAGGTTGCCCAGGTACAGGCAGTCCTGCAGGCCCAGCGCGATGCGCGCCACGGCACGCGTGATCTTGCGCGTGACGAAGGTCTCGCCGCGGATCGGGCTCTCGTGGTTGAACAGGATGCCGTTGCAGGCATACAGGCCGTAGGCCTCGCGGTAGTTCACCGTGATCCAGTAGGCATACAGCTTGGCCACCGCATAGGGGCTGCGCGGGTAGAACGGTGTGGTTTCCTTCTGCGGTACCTCCTGCACCAGGCCGTAGAGCTCGCTGGTGCTGGCCTGGTAGAAGCGCGTCTTCTTCTGCAGGCCCAGGATGCGGATCGCCTCCAGCAGCCGCAGCGTGCCCACGCCGTCGGCATCGGCCGTGTATTCGGGCTGCTCGAAGCTCACTGCCACGTGGCTCATGGCGCCCAGGTTGTAGATCTCGTCGGGCTGCACCTGCTGCACGATGCGGATGAGATTCGTGCTGTCGGTGAGGTCGCCGTAGTGCAGCGAAAAGCGCTGGTGCTCAACGTGCGGGTCCTGGTACAGGTGGTCCACGCGGTCGGTGTTGAAGAGCGAGGCGCGGCGCTTGATGCCGTGCACGTGGTAGCCCTTTTCCAGCAGCAACTGGGCCAGGTAGGCGCCGTCCTGGCCGGTGACGCCGGTGATGAGTGCGGTCTTGGTCATGCGCGTGGACTGGAAATGAGGCGGGGAAGATACCACTCCGTCACGCGGGCGACCGATGGGTTCGGTCGCCTCCCGCCGTGCTGCCGCGGCGGGGTGTGAGAATCGACCGGTTTCATCTTCCGGATCTCTTCAAGCATGAAAGTCACCGTCGTCGGCACGGGTTATGTGGGTCTGGTCACCGGCGCCTGCCTGGCCGAAATGGGCAATCACGTGGTGTGCCTGGACGTCGACGAAAGCAAGATCCGCATCCTCAACGAGGGTGGCATTCCGATCCACGAGCCCGGGCTGGAAACCCTGGTGCAGCGCAATGCCGCTGCGGGGCGGCTGCAGTTCACCACCGACGTGGCCGCCGCCGTGGGCCACGGCACCATCCAGTTCATCGGTGTCGGCACGCCCCCCGACGAGGACGGCTCGGCCGACATGCAATACGTGCTGGCGGCGGCCGCCAGCATCGGTCGCCACATGACCGACTACAAGGTCATCGTCGACAAGAGCACGGTGCCGGTGGGTACCGCCGGCCGCGTGCGCGAGGCGGTGGCCGCGGCGCTGCACTCGCGTGGCCTGGAGATGGAATTCGCCGTCGTCTCCAACCCGGAATTCCTGAAGGAGGGTGCGGCGGTCGAGGACTGCATGCGGCCCGACCGCATCATCGTCGGCGCCGACGACGAGCGCGCCATCCTGCTCATGCGCGCCCTGTACCAGCCCTTCATGCGCAACCGCGATCGCTTGCAGCTGATGGACGTGAAGAGCGCCGAGTTCACCAAGTACGCCGCCAACGCCATGCTGGCCACGCGCATCAGCTTCATGAACGAGCTGGCGCTGCTGGCCGAGCGCGTGGGCGCCGACATCGAGCAGGTGCGGCTGGGCATCGGCAGCGATCCGCGCATCGGCACGCATTTCCTCTACGCCGGCACCGGCTACGGTGGCAGCTGCTTTCCCAAGGACGTGAAGGCGCTCATCCACACGGGCCAAGTCAATGGCCTGCCGCTGCAGGTGCTATCGGCGGTGGAAGCGGCCAACGAGCGGCAGAAGCTGGTGCTGGTGGACAAGGTCACGGCGCGCTTCGGGCAAGACCTGGCCGGCCGTCGTTTCGCCCTGTGGGGCCTGGCCTTCAAGCCCAATACCGATGACATGCGCGAGGCGCCCAGCCGCGTCATCGTGACCGAGCTGGCGCGCCGCGGCGCGGTGCTGCAGGTCTACGACCCGGTGGCCATGCCCGAGGCCAGGCGCGTGTTGGCCGGCACCCCGGGCCTGCACTTCGTTGACAACCCCTACGAAGCGCTGGAAGGCGCCGACGCGCTGCTGGTGGTCACGGAGTGGAAGGAATTCCGCACCCCTGACTTCGACGCCATCAAGTCCGCATTGAAGCAGCCGCTGGTCTTCGACGGCCGCAATATCTTCGACCCGGCGCTGATGCGCCTGCAGGGCATCGAGTACCACGGCATCGGCCGCGCAGCCACCTAGAAAGAAGGGGTCAAGAAAGTAGGGGTCAGGTCTTGCCTTTTGCCTCGCAAAAGGCAAGACCTGACCCCGTTCTTTCAGGATAGGTCGGCGGCGTCGAGTACCGGGGCGGCGGCGTCCTTCGGGGCCACCAACGGCGCCTTCAGGCCCGGTGGCAGCGGCCAGCCGATGCCGATGGCGGGGTCGTCCCAGCGGATGCTGCGTTCGCAGTCGCGGGCATACACGTCGGTGGTCTTGTAGAGGAAGTGCGTATCGTCCTGCAGCGCCAGGAAGCCATGCGCGAAACCTTCCGGAATCCACAGTTGGCGTTTGTTGAGCGCGCTCAGCTCCACCCCTTCCCACTGGCCGAAGGTGGGTGATTCGCGGCGGAGGTCCACCGCCACGTCGAAGGCCGCGCCCTGCACCACGCGCACCAGCTTGCCCTGCGCATGCGGCGGCAGCTGGTAGTGCAGGCCGCGCAGCACGCCGGCGCGGCTGCAGGAGTGGTTGTCCTGCACGAAACGGCGCGGCAGCGGTTGGCCCAAGGCGGCCAGCGCGCTTTCGAAGCGGGCTTCGTTGAAGCTCTCCATGAACCAGCCGCGGTCGTCGGCGAAGACCGCCGGTTCGACGATCAGAACGCCGGGCAGCCGGGTTGCGAGCAGCTTCATCAGAACACCTTCTCGCGCAGCACCTGCATCAGATACTGGCCATAACCGTTCTTGAGCATCGGCGCGGCCAGCGCCTCCAGTTGCGCGGCGTCGATCCAGCCGGCACGGTAGGCGATCTCCTCCGGGCAGGCCACCTTCAGGCCCTGACGCTTCTCGATCGTGGCGATGAACTGGCCGGCCTCCAGCAGGCTGTCGTGGGTGCCGGTGTCCAGCCAGGCATAACCGCGGCCCATGATCTCCACCGCCAGCTGGTCCTGCCGCAGGTACTGCGCATTGACCTCGGTGATCTCGAGCTCGCCACGCGCGCTGGGCTGGATGGCGGCGGCGATGTCGCACACCTGCTCGTCGTAGAAGTACAGGCCCGTGACGGCGTAGTTGCTCTTCGGTGCCTTGGGCTTTTCCTCGATGCTGAGCGCGCGCTTGTGCGCGTCGAAGGCGACCACGCCGTAGCGCTCGGGGTCCTGCACGTGATAGGCGAAGACGCTGGCGCCGCTGGTGCGGGCATGGGCCCGCGTCAGCAGTTGCCCGAAGTCGTGGCCGTAGAAGATGTTGTCGCCCAGCACCAGTGCGCTGGGCCGGCCGCCGACGAAGCTGCGGCCCAGGATGAAGGCCTGCGCCAGGCCGTCGGGGCTGGGCTGCACGCAATAGCTGAACTGCATGCCCCAGCGGCTGCCGTCGCCCAGCAACGCCTGGAAGCGCGGCGTGTCCTGCGGCGTGCTGATGATCAGCACCTCGCGCATGCCGGCGAGCATGAGCGCGCTCAGCGGGTAATAGATCATCGGCTTGTCGTACACCGGCAGGAGCTGCTTGCTCACCGCGAGCGTGGCCGGATGCAGCCGGGTACCGGAGCCACCGGCGAGGATGATGCCTTTGCGTTGCATGGTCGGGTCTTTCTGCTTTACCGGCCCAGGACTTCGGTGAGCATGCGCTCCACGCCGACCTGCCAGTGCGGCAATGTCAGGCCGAAGGCTTGCTGCAACCGGTGCGTGGCCAGCCGTGAATTCAGCGGGCGCGCGGCCGGCGTCGGGTAGTCGCTGGTGGGGATGGAGTGGATGGCGTCGGGCGCCACGCGCACCGGCTGGCCGTGCGCGCGCGCCCATTCGATGACGAAGCGCGCGTACTCGAACCAGTTCGTCTCGCCGCCGGCCACGCAGTGGTACAGGCCCGCCAGCGCCGGTTCGGCCAGCACGCGACGTACGGCGTGCGCGGTCACGTCGGCCAGCAGTTCGGCGCCGGTGGGCGCGCCGACCTGGTCGCTGATGACCTTGAGTGAATCGCGTTCCGCCGCCAGCTTGAGCATGGTGCGCGCGAAATTGCCACCGCGAGCGGCATAGACCCAGCTCGTGCGCAGGATGAGGTGGCGGCAGCCGCTGGCGCGGATGAGTTGCTCGCCTTCCAGCTTGGTGCGGCCGTACACGCTCAGCGGGCCGGTGGGCGCGTCTTCGCCGCGCGGCTCGCTGCCGCTGCCGTCGAAGACATAGTCGGTGCTGTAGTGCACCAGCAGCGCGCCCAGCGCCGCGGCTTCGCGCGCCAGCACGCCCGGCGCCGTGGCGTTGAGCGTGCGGGCGAAGTCGGGCTCGCTCTCGGCCTTGTCGACGGCGGTGTGCGCGGCCGAATTGACGATGATCTGCGGCTGCACGCGCCGCACCAGCGCGGCCAGCGCCTCGGGGTCGGAGAAGTCGGCCTTCAGGTCGCCCGGCGTGTCGAAGTCGCAGGCCAGCAGTTCGCCCAACGGTGCCAGCGAACGCTGCAATTCCCAGCCGACCTGGCCCTTGCAACCCAGAAGGAGGATGCGCATGCTCATCGCGAGCTGTAGTTGGTGGCCAGCCAGTCGCGGTAGCCGCCGCTTTGCACATTGGCCACCCAGTCGGCGTGGTCCAGGTACCACTGCACGGTCTTGCGGATGCCGGTCTCGAAGGTCTCGGCCGGCCGCCAGCCGAGTTCGCGTTCGATCTTTCCCGCGTCGATCGCATAACGGCGGTCGTGGCCCGGACGGTCCTTCACGAAGGTGATGAGCCGCGTATACGGGCCTTCGCCGCTGGGCCGCAACTCGTCGAGCAGCGCACACACGCGGTGCACGATATCGCGGTTGGGCATCTCGTTCCAGCCGCCGATGTTGTAGACCTCGCCCACGCGGCCACGCGCCAGCACGGCACGGATGGCGCTGCAGTGGTCGCCGACATAGAGCCAGTCGCGCACCTGCAGCCCGTCGCCGTAGATCGGCAGCGGCTTGCCCGCCAGCGCATTGACGATCATCAGCGGGATCAGCTTCTCGGGAAAGTGATAGGGCCCGTAGTTGTTGCTGCAGTTGGTGGTGAGCACCGGCAGGCCGTAGGTGTGGTGCCAGGCGCGCACCAGGTGGTCGCTGGCGGCCTTGCTGGCGCTGTACGGGCTGTTCGGTTCGTAGGGGTGGGTTTCGGTGAAGGCCGGTGCGTCGGGCGCCAGGCTGCCGTAGACCTCGTCGGTGCTGACGTGATGGAAGCGAAATGCCGCCTTGTCCTCATCCGCCAGCGCATTCCAATGCGCCCTCGAGGCTTCCAGCAGCGTGAACGTGCCCTCGACATTGGTCTTGATGAACGCGCCCGGGCCGTGGATGCTGCGGTCGACGTGGCTCTCGGCCGCGAAGTGCAGCACCGCGCGCGGCCGGTGCTGCGCGAACAAGCGGTCGAGCAGGGCGCGGTCGCCGATGTCGCCCTGCACGAACACATGCCGCGCGTCACCCTGCAGCGACGCCAGGTTCTGCAGGTTGCCGGCGTAGGTCAGCGCATCCAGGTTGACGACGGGCTCGTCGCTCTGCGCCAGCCAGTCGAGCACGAAATTGCTGCCGATGAAGCCGGCGCCGCCGGTGATGAGCAAGGTCATGGTGTCAGTGGTTTGGTTGGGCCAAGGCCCTGCGCGGAGCCGGCTTTGCCGGGCCGCTGCAGGAGCCCCCCTGGGGGGTGGCGAAGGCGCGCAGCGCCGCAGCCTGGGGGCTCATGATCTTCCGTAGGTATCTTCGAAACGCACGATGTCGTCCTCGCCGAGGTAGCTGCCGGACTGCACCTCGATGATCTCCAGCGGCACCTTGCCCGGGTTGCGCAGGCGGTGCGTGGCGCCCAGCGGGATATAGGTGCTCTGGTTCTCGGCCAGCAGCAGCACCTTGTCGCCCACCGTGACCTCGGCGGTGCCGGTGACCACGATCCAGTGTTCGGCGCGGTGGTGGTGCATCTGCAGGCTCAACGACGCCCCCGGCTTGACCAGGATGCGCTTGACCTGGTGCCGCGGGCCCTGGTCGATGCCGTCGTACCAGCCCCAGGGGCGGTGCACCTTGCGGTGCAGCACCTGTTCGCCGCGCTGTTCGCGGCCCAGTTGCGCCACGATGGTCTTCACGTCCTGGCTCTTCTCGCGGCTGGCCACGAGCACGGCGTCGGGCGTCTCCACCACCACCACGTCGTCCAGCCCCACCACGCTGACGAGCCGGCTGGTGGCGTGCACCAGGGTGTTGTGGCTGTCGCTGACGATGGCGTCACCCACCGCGGCATTGCCTTGCGCGTCTTTCTCGGCCACCTGCCACACGGCTTCCCAGGCGCCGAGGTCGTTCCAGCCGGCGGCCAGCGGTTCCATGCGGATGTCGAGCACGCCAGGGCACTTTTCCATCACCGCATAGTCGACCGAGTCGCCCGGCACGGCGGCGAATTCGGCCGCGCCCGGACGCACGAACAGCGCGTCGGTCTTGCGCGCCGCCCAGGCCGCACGGCAGGCGGCCAGCATGTCGGGCCGGAAGCGCTGCAGCGCTTCGAGCCATGCCGAGGCCTTCAGCACGAACATGCCGGCATTCCAGAAATAGCCGCCGCGCGCCAGGTACTGCTCGGCCGTGGCGAGGTCGGGCTTTTCCACGAACTGCGCCACGCGTGGGCCATCGGCGCGGATATAGCCGTAACCCGTTTCCGGCCGGTCGGGCGTGACGCCGAGGATGACGATGGCGCCTTCGTTCGCAGCCCGCACGGCGCGTGCCAGTGCGGCGTTGAAGGCCGTGGCTTCGGTCACGGTCTGGTCGGCCGGCGTGACCACCAGCACCGGATCGGCGCGCGCTTCCACCGCCTGCAGCGCCGCCAGGGTCACGGCCGGCGCGGTATTGCGGCCCACCGGCTCCAGCAGCACGGCCGCGGGGTCGGACCGGCTCTCGCGCAGCTGGTCCAGCACCAGGAAGCGGTGTTCCTCGTTGCACACCACCAGCGGTGCCGCCACGGCCAAGCCCTCGCCAGCCAGCCCCTGCAACCGCGCCGCGGCCTGCTGGAACAGGCTGGTATTTCCCGACAGCACCAGGAACTGCTTGGGAAACCCGGCCCGCGACAGCGGCCACAGCCGCGTGCCCGAACCGCCGGCCATGATCACCGGTTGCACTTGAACTGGATTCATGCCTCGTATCCCCCGGGGTTGTTCGATTGCCAGCGCCAGCTGTCGGCGCACATGCGCGCCAGGTCGTGTTGCGCGCGCCAGCCCAGCAGCACGTCGGCCAGCGTGGGGTCGGCCCAGCACTCGGCCACGTCGCCGGGGCGGCGCGGCACCACCTGGTACGGAATCTCGCGGCCGCTGGCGGCGGCGTAGGCGGCCACCACCTCGAGCACGCTGTGGCCGCGCCCGGTGCCCAGGTTGACGGTGAACGATCCGGCGTGGCTGAACAACCGGCGCAGCGCGGCGACATGGCCCTGGGCCAGGTCGCAGACGTGGATGTAGTCGCGCACGCCGGTGCCGTCGGGCGTGGCGTAGTCGTTGCCGAAGACCTGCAGCCGCGGCCGCCGGCCCACGGCCACCTGCGCCACGTAGGGCATCAGGTTGTTCGGCGTGTCGCGCGGGTCTTCGCCGATGCGGCCGCTCTGGTGCGCCCCCACGGGGTTGAAATAGCGCAGGCAGGCGGTCTGCCAGGCGGGGTCGGCCACGCCCAGGTCGCGCAACATCTGTTCGGCCATCAGCTTGGTCTGGCCGTAGGGGTTGGTGGCCGTCAGCGGCATGTCTTCGGTGATCGGCAGCCGCGCCGGGTCGCCATAGACCGTGGCGCTGGAGCTGAAGACGAAACGGCGCACGCCATGGCGCTGCAGCGCCGCACACACCGTGAGCAGCCCGCCCAGGTTGTTCGTGTAATAGGCCAGCGGCTTGGCCACCGATTCACCCACCGCCTTGTAGGCGGCGAAGTGCACCGCGGCGTCGACGCGGCGGCGGCCCAGGATGTCTTCCATCGCCGCCACGTCGCACACGTTGGCGCGCTCGAACACCGGCTCGTGGCCCGAGAGTTCATGCAGCCGCTTCAACACCTCGGGCGAACTGTTGCTGAAATTGTCGACGCCCACCACGGCGTAGCCGGCTTCCAGCAGCGCCAGCCAGGTGTGCGAAGCGATATAGCCCGTGGCGCCGGTGAGCAGCACCGTGGGTGTCATCGCAACATCACCTGCGCGTAACAGCTGGTGGTGATGGCGTCGTAGCTGCTGCGGCCCGAGAGCGGACCCTGATAACTGGAGTCGCGCCGGTCGAAGCCCAACGCGCAGCCGACCGTCGTGTTGCGCAGTGCGGCCCAGCTCAATGCCAGCCGGAAGCTGGTGTCGTCGTCGGTGTAGCCGCCCCGCGCGTCGTCGTAGTCGCGCCGGTACCAGCTGGCACTCACGTCGGCGGCCAGCTTGGCCGAGATCTCGTAGCGCAGCCGCCATTCCACGGCCAGTGTCTCGTCGTCGCCGGCGCTGCTGGCGGCCGAGGCACCGCCTTCCTCGCGGTCCTCGGTGTCGTACAGCAGCCGCAGGCTGCTGTCGACCTTGGCGGTCGGTCGCCAGCCCCAGCGCAGGCTGCCGCTCCAGCCCGAGGTGTCGAGCACGCCCGGGTCGTCGTAATCCCGGTTGCCGTAGCTCAGGCGGGCGCTCACATCGTTGCCGTCGCTGGAATTGAGGTTGGCGAAGAGGTCGAAGTCGTTGCGGCGGCTGTCCAGAGTCGAGCTGACGCTGCCGGCGGGGTCGATGAGCCGGCTCTCGACCTCCTCGCTGCGCGACTCGGTGCGCACGCCAGCGCCCAGAACGAGCGCCCCGGACCAGCGGTGGCGCACGCCCAGCGTGAAGGCGCTGCTGCGATCGTCGCGCCGATAGCCGTTGATGGAGCCCACGGCGCGCTCGAAGTCGATGTCGTTGCGGACCTGGTCGAAGACATAGCCGGCCTCGAGCCAGAAGCGCGAACGCTCCCAGTCGCCCAGCCGGCCCAGCAGTTGGAGGCGGTTGTAGGTTTCCTCGTTGTCGCCCAGCCCGGTGGGCACGTCGCGGTCGCCATAGGAGCCCAGGCGCAGCCCGGAAGTGAATTCGGCATTGCCCGAGAGCTTGTTCACGGTGTCCCAGTCCACGCCCGCAGTGAGCGCATAGGTCGGGCTGTTGAGCTGCGACTGGTTGGAATAGCTGCTGTAGCCGGCGCTCAGGTTGCCGTACACACGCTGTCGCCCGATGGGCTGATCCATCCCGGCCAGCAGCAGCGTGGTGGAGATGAGGCCGGAGGACTCGGGCTCGATCACCGTCACGCCGCCGCCGGGCTGCTGCACCTCGGTGCGGTCGGGCAGGCGGAAGATGTTGGAGTCGTAGCCGAAGGTCTGCGAAACGCCCAGATAGTACGGGCTGGTCTGGGCGTGGCCCGCCAGGGGCGCGAGCATCACGAACAGGGCGGCGGCGCAGCGGCCGCAGTGGCGTTTCGTGTCAGGCATGGTTCGGTCCTTCCTCGTTTGTTCGGCGGCAGGGTGGCGCATCGCGATTCAGTACGCGTTGCGGTCGAAGAACACCACCTTGATGGTGCGGGCGATGATCTGCAGGTCCAGGCCGAGCGACCAGTTGCGCAGGTATTCCAGGTCGTATTCCACGCGCGCCTGCATCTTCTCGATGGTGTCGGTCTCGCCGCGGTGGCCGTGGATCTGGGCCCAGCCGGTGATGCCCGGCTTGACCTTGTGGCGCACCATGTAGGCCTTGATGAGCTGGCGGTACTGCTCGTTGTGCGCCACGGCGTGCGGGCGCGGGCCGACGATGCTCATGCGGCCCTGCAGCACGTTGATGAACTGCGGCAGTTCGTCCAGCGAACTGCGGCGCAGGAAACGGCCCAGCGGCGTGATGCGGGGGTCGTCCTTGGTTGCCTGCTGCACCACGTCACCGTCGTCCTGCGTGCGCATGGAGCGGAATTTGTAGACCACGATCTCCTCGCCGTCCAGGCCGTTGCGTCGCTGCTTGAAGATCACCGGCCCTGGCGAGGTGAGCCTGATGGCGATGGCGATGGCCAGCAGCAGCGGCGCGATCAGCACCAGGATCAGCGAAGCGAGCACGATGTCGGACAGGCGCTTGACGAGCCGGTTGGTGCCCGTGAACGGCGTCTCGCACAGGCCCACCACGGGCACGCCGTTCATGTCCTGCAGCCGGCCCTGGATGATGCTGATGCCGAACACGTCGGGCACGAAGAAGACGCTGGCCGTGGTGCCCTGCACTTGTTCGAGCAACTCCACGATGCGCGGCTGCGAGCCCAGCGGCAGCGTGATGTAGACCTCGTGCACGCCATGTTCGCGGATGTAGGGCGCCACCTGCCGCAGGTTGCCCAGCCGCTGCAGGACGGCGTTGCCGTCCACGCGTTCGTCGGCGCGGTCGTCGAAGTAGCCCAGGAAGGACAGGCCCGTGTCGCCGCGCGCCTGGAACGCGCGCGCCACCTTGACCCCCAGCGCGCCGGCGCCCACCACCACGGCCGTGCGGCGGTTCTCGGGCTGGCTGGCCATTCGGCGCAGGAACTTGCGGCCGTGGAAATAGGCCAGCCACTGAAGTACCGGCGTGATCACGGCCCACCAGGCCAGCACCTCGAGATGGAACAAGGCCAGGCTGCGCGTGGCATAACCGCACAGCGTCAGGATCACGAGCAGGCTCAGCCACGAGGTGCTGATGTCCACCGCGGCATTCAGCGGCCGGTCCCAGAAACGATTGCGGCCGGGAAAGGTGAGCGCAAAGACCAGCAGGCACAGCGTGAGGTCGGAGCGCAGGATCTGTTCGCCGAACCAGGTCGACACGCCCAGGAACACGGCCACCGTGATCGAGGGCTCCAGGAACGCCGCCACCAGCGAGGTCACCGATTGCGGCGCGCTGAAGAAAGTGCGTTTGTGGCCTCGGTCTTCGAACATGAATGGCGGGTGAGGGGGCGTCCGGCGCTTTCGTGCGCAGGCCCCGAGGAATCTCGTGGGCGGCCGCGCCGGCAAGGCACGGCACCCGACGCGGCAGGCGCCGGATTGTGGCCCAAGCGAAGCAGCTGTCGGCGGCCCGACCGCGATGGGGGACGGGGGCGCTGCCTACAATCGCGCCATGCTTCACAGTCTGCACGACATGCTCGCGCCAGCGGTGGCGGAACGCCTGACGCTGGTCATCAACCACGTCCTCGGCGGCGAGCCCGTGGCCACCGAACGGCTGCGCCCGCACGCCGGGCGCACGCTGGCGCTCACGCTGGCCGGCTGGCCGCGCCTGCTGCCGCCGCCACCCGCGCTGGCCTGGCGCGTCACGCCGGCCGGCCTGCTGGACTGGTGTGGCCTGCAAGGCGTCGATGCCCCCGACCTGGCGGTGCAGGTCGACGCCTCGAACCCGGCGCTGCTGCTGGCGCGCATGGTGGGCGGCGAGGCGCCTGCGGTGCAGATCGACGGCGACGCGCAGCTCGCCGGCGACGTCAACTGGCTGCTGCTGAATCTGCGCTGGGACGTGGCTGCCGACCTGGAGCGGCTGTTCGGCCCGGTCGTCGCGCAGCAGCTGCACCAGGTCGGCCGCACGCTCGCCGCCGGCATGCGCACGGCCATCCGCACCGCCGCCGAGATCGCCGAGCGGCTGCGCTCGCGCCGGGCCTGAAACGGGCCGTGAGCGCTCGCCGATGCGCCAGTTAGGGCGGTTGATCTTCATCATCGTCACCGTCCTGCGCTTCGGCCTGGACGAGGTGGCGCTGTCGGCCTTTCCCCAGCGCTGGGTGCGGGCGCTGGTGCGCATCGTCACCATCGGCCGCAAGCTCGACGCGCCGCGCGGCGAGCGCTTGCGCCAGGGGCTGGAGCGGCTGGGGCCGATCTTCGTCAAGTTCGGCCAGGTGCTGTCCACCCGGCGCGACCTGATTCCGCTGGACGTGGCCGACGAACTCGCGCGGCTGCAGGACCGCGTGCCGCCGTTTCCCGCCGCGCAGTCGCGCGCGCTGGTCGAGAAGGCCTTCGGGCGGCCGATCGACGCCATCTTCGCCAGCTTCGACGCCGAGCCGGTGGCCAGCGCCTCCATCGCCCAGGTGCACTTCGCGGTGCTCAAGGACGGCCGCGAGGTGGCGGTGAAGGTGCTGCGCCCGGGCATGCTGGACGTGATCGACCACGACATGGCGCTGCTGCACCTGCTGGCGCGCTGGGTCGAGCGCCTCTCGGTGGACGGCAAGCGCCTGAAGCCGCGCGAGGTGGTGGCCGAATTCGACGGCTACCTGCACGACGAGCTGGACCTGGTGCGCGAGGCCGCCAATGCCGCGCACCTGCGCCGCAACATGGCCGGCCTGAACTTGGTGCTGGTGCCCGAGATGGTGTGGGAGCTGTGCACGCCCAGCGTCATCGTCATGCAGCGCATGCACGGCGTGCCCATCAGTCAGGTGGCGCGGCTGCGCGAGGCCGGCGTCGACTTCAAGAAGCTGGCGCGCGACGGCGTGACCCTCTTCTTCACCCAGGTCTTCCGCGACGGCTTCTTCCATGCCGACATGCACCCGGGCAACATCATGGTGAGCCTGGACCCGCGCAGCTTCGGCCGCTATATCGCGCTGGACTTCGGCATCGTGGGCACGCTCACCGACACCGACAAGGAATACCTGGCCTACAACTTCATCGCCTTTTTCCGCCGCGACTACAAGCGCGTGGCCGAGTTGCACGTGGAAAGCGGCTGGGTGCCGCCCGGCACGCGAATCGACGCGCTGGAGGGCGCCATCCGCGCCGTGTGCGAACCGCACTTCGACCGGCCGCTGAAGGAGATCTCGCTCGGCCAGGTGCTGATGCGGCTGTTCCAGACCTCGCGCCGCTTCAACGTGGAGATCCAGCCGCAGCTGGTGCTGCTGCAGAAGACGCTGCTCAATATCGAGGGCCTGGGGCGCGAGCTCGACCCGGAGCTGGACCTGTGGGTCACCGCCAAGCCCTTCCTGGAGCGCTGGATGAACGAACAGATCGGCTGGCGCGGCATGATCGAGCGCATGAAGAACGAGGCGCCGCGTTATGCGCAGCTGCTGCCGGAGCTGCCGCGGCTGCTGCACCAGTCGCTGCAGCAGGGTGCGCTGCCGCGCGAGTCGCCGGCACTGCTGGCCTTGCTGGCCGAGCAACGCCGCACCAACCGGCTGCTGCAGGGGGCGCTGTGGGCGGCGCTGGGCTTCGTGGCCGGGCTGGTGCTCATGCAGGCCGCGTCGCGCTGGTGGGGGTGATGTGGGGCTGATCCCGGGCTGATCCGGGAAACCCCGGCCGGCCTATAATTTCGCCTTTTTAATCAACGATTTAGCGCCGACCTGCCGCGGTGGCAGGGCAGCCTGGTCCGAACAAGCCCCCATCGCCATGCCGATCTACGCCTATCGCTGCACCGCCTGCGGCCATGCCCAGGACGTGCTGCAGAAGATCTCGGACGACGTGCTCACCGTCTGCCCGGCCTGTGGCGCCGCCAGCTTCGCCAAGCAAGTCACCGCAGCCGGCTTCCAGCTCAAGGGCTCGGGCTGGTACGTCACCGACTTCCGTGGCGGCAACACCGCAGGCAAGGAAGCCGCGAAGGACGGTGCCGCCGACGCCGCGAAGGATGCGGGCCCGCCGGCCGCGGCCGATGCCGGCAAGGGCACTGCGCCGGTCGCCGACAAGGCACCGGCCGCTGCCCCGGCCAAGGCTGCCGAAGCGGCCAAGCCGGCCGCTGCAGCCGCGCCGGCCCCCGCCGCCCCCAAGACCGGCGCGTGAAGAAATATCTCGTCACCGGGCTGCTGGTGTGGTTGCCGCTGGCGATCACCATCTGGGTGCTGTCGTGGCTGCTCGGTGCGCTGGACGGCGTCTTCTCCGGGCTGCTCTCGGCCACGCAGGCGCTGACGCCCGAGTCGGCGCGCGCCACCATCGAGAGCCTGCGCCAGGTGCCGGGGCTGGGCGTGGTGGTGCTGGGGCTGGGGCTGCTGCTCACGGGTGTGTTCGTGACCAATATCTTCGGCCAGTGGTGGCTGAGGCATTGGGACGCGCTGATGGGGCGCATCCCCATCGTCAAGAGCATCTACAACTCGGTCAAGCAGGTCTCGGACACGCTGTTCTCGAGCAACGGCAACGCCTTCCGCGAAGCGGTGCTGGTGCAGTACCCGCGCACCGGTTCGTGGACCATCGCCTTCGTCACCGGCAAGCCCGGCGGCGAGGTGGCGGCGCGGCTGCCGGGCGAATATGTCAGTGTCTACGTGCCGACCACGCCCAACCCGACCTCGGGCTTCTTCCTCATGATGCCGCGCGCCGACGTGCTGGAGCTGAAAATGAGCGTCGACGAGGCGCTGAAATACGTCATCTCGATGGGCGTCGTCTCGCCCGATACCTTGCCGGCCCACGCCCGAAATTGACCGGGCTGCCCGGCGGCGGCTGCCGGGCAGCCCCAACGCGGCCCCGCATCGACCCTGTCGGGGCGGGCCGCGCCCCTGCCGAAACCCTCGAAGCACAAGACCATCCCCGATTCCGTTTGGAGTGAGAGCATGAGAAGCATCTACTGTGGCCAGGTCAGCGAAACGCTGATGGACCAGACCGTGACCCTGATGGGCTGGGCGCACCGCCGCCGTGACCATGGCGGCGTCATCTTCATCGACCTGCGCGACCGCGAAGGCCTGGTGCAGGTCGTGTGCGACCCCGACCGCGCCGAGATGTTCGCCACCGCCGAAGGCGTGCGCAACGAGTTCTGCCTGCAGGTCACGGGCCGCGTGCGCGCGCGCCCGGCCGGCACCGAGAACGCCAACCTCACCAGCGGCAAGGTCGAGGTGCTGTGCCACGAACTCGTGGTGCTCAACGCCAGCGTCACGCCGCCGTTCCAGCTGGACGACGAGAACCTGAGCGAAACGGTGCGCCTGACGCACCGCGTGCTCGACCTGCGCCGGCCCGAGATGCAGCGCAACCTGCGGCTGCGCTACCGCATCGCCATCGAGGTGCGCAAATTCCTCGACGAGCAGGGCTTCATCGACATCGAGACGCCGATGCTCACCAAGAGCACGCCCGAGGGCGCGCGCGACTACCTGGTGCCCAGCCGCGTGCACGACGGCCACTTCTTCGCGCTGCCGCAGAGCCCGCAGCTGTTCAAGCAGCTGCTCATGGTGGCCGGCTTCGACCGCTACTACCAGATCACGAAGTGCTTCCGCGACGAGGACTTGCGTGCCGACCGCCAGCCCGAATTCACGCAGATCGACATCGAGACCAGCTTCCTGGCCGAAGACGAGATCCGCGCCATCACCGAAGCCATGATCCGCAGCGTCTTCCGCCGTGCACTCGGCGTGGAACTGCCGCCGTACGGGCAGATGACCTACGCCGATGCCATGCACAAATACGGCTCCGACAAGCCCGACCTGCGCGTCAAGCTCGAATTCACCGAACTCACCGAGCTCATGAAGACGGTGGATTTCAAGGTCTTCTCGGGCCCGGCCACGACCCCCGGCGGGCGCGTGGTGGCGATGCGCATCCCGGGCGGCGCCGAGATGAGCCGCAGCGAGATCGACGGCTATACCGAATTCGTGAAGATCTACGGCGCCAAGGGCCTGGCCTGGATCAAGGTCAACGACGCCGAGAAGGGCCGCGAGGGCCTGCAGAGCCCGGTGGTGAAGAACCTGCACGACGCGGCCCTGGCCGAGATCGTCGCGCGCACCGGCGCGCGCAACGGCGACCTGCTGTTCTTCGGCGCCGACAAGGCCAAGATCGTGAACGACGCGCTGGGCGCGCTGCGGCTGAAGGTGGGCCATAGCGAATTCGGCCGCAAGCACGGCCTGGTGGCCGAAGGCTGGGCGCCGCTATGGGTGGTGGACTTCCCGATGTTCGAATACGACGAGGAGAGCCAGCGCTGGAACGCCGTGCACCACCCCTTCACGGCGCCCAAGGAAGGCCACGAGGACTTCATGGACACCGACCCCGGGCGCTGCGTGGCCAAGGCCTACGACATGGTGCTCAACGGCTGGGAGATCGGCGGCGGCTCGGTGCGTATCCACCGCGCCGAGGTGCAGAGCAAGGTCTTCCGCGCGCTGAAGATCGGGCCCGAGGAAGCGCAGCTCAAGTTCGGCTTCCTGCTCGACGCGCTGAGATACGGCGCGCCGCCGCACGGCGGGCTGGCCTTCGGGCTGGACCGCATCGCCACGTTGATGGCCGGCGCCGAGAGCATCCGCGACGTCATCGCCTTCCCGAAGACGCAGCGTGCGCAGTGCCTGCTCACCGGTGCGCCGAGCCTGGTCGACGAGAACCAGTTGCGTGAACTGCACATTCGCTTGCGCAACCCCACCCCGGCCGCTTGATCGGTTGAAATAGCTAAAATGGCCGGGTCGCCTGCGAAGCCCTTTGAAGGAGCCCGGCCATGGAAGTTACCGCCACCGAAGCCAAGAACCGCCTCGGCCAGATGCTCGAACATTGCCAGCGCGAACCGGTGGTGATCGAGAAATCCGGCCGCCGGCACAGCGTGCTGATCTCGGCCGAACGCTACGACGCGCTGCTGGTGGCCGAGCGGCGCAGCGCTCCGGACGCCGCGGAACCGCGTACCGCCGAGGAGTTCTACGCCAGGTACAAGGACTGGGTGGATGAGCAGAACCGCCACTTCGAGAAATACGGCATCTGGAACGAAGAGTTCCGCACCTGGTAACCCGCCATGGCGCAGTGGGACGTCTACCCCAACCCGGTGGTGCGCGCGCGCGACGAGATTCCCTATCTGGTCGTGTTGCAGAGCGACCTGCTCGACGCGCTGCCCACGCGTCTGGTCGCGCCCTTGTCGCGCAGCCTGGTGGCCGCACCGCGCCTGCCGCAGCGGCTGGCGCCGCAGTTCGACATCGCGGGCGAACGGCTGGCGCTGAAGGCGCACGAGGCCGGCACGCTCTTCGCCAGGGGGTTGGGCCGGCCGGTCGCTTCGCTGCGTGCCGAGTCGCACCGCATCATCGACGCCATGGACGCGGTGGTCAGCGGTGTCTGAGCCCCGCCCGCCGAAGATTCCGGAGTCGGTGCTGGTGGTCATCCACACGCCGGCACTCGACGTGCTTCTGATCGAGCGCGCCGACAAGCCCGGCTATTGGCAGAGCGTCACCGGCTCGCTGGATGCGCCGGACGAACCCCTGGCCGAGACCGCACGCCGCGAGGTGCTCGAGGAGACCGGCATCGCCGGTGGGCTGCTGCGCGACTGGGGCCTGACCAACCGCTACGAGATCTACCCCGTGTGGCGCCACCGCTATGCCCCCGGCGTCACGCACAACACCGAGCATGTCTTCGGCCTCACCGTCGAGCCCGGCACGCCGGTGGTGCTGGACCCGCGTGAACACCTGCACTACCAGTGGCTGCCCTGGCGCGAAGCGGCCGACCGCTGCTTCTCGCCCAGCAATGCCGAAGCCATCCTGCACCTGCCACGACTGGCCGGCAGCGCCTGATGAATGCCTTGAACCCCTTGAATTCCACGTTGCTGCCGGCCACCGAGCGCAGCGGCACCGCCGCCGGCACCTTGCGCGTGGCCACCTACAACATCCACAAGGGCGTGCGCGGGGTGGGCCCGCGCAAGCGGCTGGAGATCCACAACCTGGGCCTGGCGGTCGAGTCCTTCGACGCCGACCTGGTATTCCTGCAGGAAGTGCGGCTGCACCATGCGCGCGAGGCGCGGCGCTTCGAGCGCACCTCCTTCGGCTGGCCGGCCGAGGGCCAGGCCGAATTCCTGGCCCCTGAAGGCTACGGCGTGGCCTACCGCACCAACGCCCGCACGCGCTGGGGTGAACACGGCAACGCGCTGCTGGCGCGCTGGCCCATCGGCGACGTGGGCCACCACGACGTGAGCGACCACCGCTTCGAACAGCGCGGCCTGCTGCACGTGCCGGTGGCCTGGAACGGCGCCACGGTGCACGCCGTGGTGGTGCACTTCGGCCTCGTGCATCGCAGCCGCGTGCGCCAGGTGCAGCGGCTGGCCGGCTTCATCGAAGCCGAGGTGCCCCCCGGCGAGATGCTGGTGGTGGCGGGTGACTTCAACGACTGGGGCGAGCGGCTCGACGACGCCATGCGCGCCTGCGGCCTGCAGCGTGCCGTGGCGCCCGGCGAGCAGCGCCTGCACAAGGCCACCTTTCCTTCGCTGGCGCCGGTATTCGCGCTCGACCGCTTCTACGTGCGCGGGCTGGCCTGCCGCACGACGATGGTGCCGCGCGGCACGGCCTGGGCGCGCATGTCCGACCACCTGCCGCTGGTGGCCGAACTCGAGCGCGCTTGAGCGCCCCCGCTTCGCGTGCCCGGCGCCGACCTCGAAGCCCTGCGCAACTGGACCCGGGTTCCGGCGCCGCGCTTCGTGGGCGGCAACCGGGTCGAACTGCTCGAGGGCGGTGAGGCGCTGTTTCCGCGCATGCGCCAGGCCATCGATGCCGCCGCGGCGGAAGTCTGGCTGGCCACCTACATCTTCCACGACGACCCCGCGGCCACCACCATCGCCGACGCGCTGAACCGCGCCGCGGCGCGCGGCGTGGCGGTGCACGTGGTGGTGGACGGCTTCGGCTCCATCGCCACGCTGCCGCGCGTGCGCGCGCTGTTTGCCGGCGGCGGCGTGCGGCTGGAGGTCTTCCGCCCGCTAGACCGCTGGTATTCGTGGCTGCAGCCCGGCCAGCTGCGCCGCCTGCACCAGAAGCTGTGCGTGTGCGACGAGCAGGTGGCCTTCGTCGGCGGCATCAACCTCATCGACGACCGCCACGACATGAACCACGGCTGGACCGATACGCCGCGGCTGGACTATGCGGTGGAAGTGAGTGGCCCGCTGGCCGCCTCGGTTCACGCCACGACGCGAGCGATGTGGGCCCGTGCCCACCTCACGCGCGGCTGGCGCGACGAGGTGCGCGCCATCGCGCGCAGTGCGCGGCCGGGCCTCAAGACGATGGCCGTGCTGCGCGAGCTGCGCGGCGTGACGCCGGCCGCCGAAGTGCCGGACCGGACGCCCGTGCGCGCCGCCTTCATCGTGCGCGACAACGTGCGCCAGCGCCGCGCCATCGAGCGCAGCTATGTCCAGGCCATCCGCCACGCCCGCACGCGGGTCGACATCGCCGTGCCGTATTTCTACCCCGGGCGCAGTTTCCGGCGCGCCCTGCACCGCGCCGCGAAGCGCGGCGTGCAGGTGCGCCTGCTGTTGCAGGGCAAGATCGACTACCGTATCGCCGCACTGGCTGCGCGCGTGCTCTACGACCAGATGCGCTTTGCCGGCGTGCGCATCTTCGAATACACGCCGGCCTTCCTGCACGCCAAGGTGGCGGTGGTCGACGACGACTGGGCCACCGTGGGCAGTTCCAACATCGACCCGTTGTCGCTGCTGCTCAACCTGGAGGCCAACGTGGTGGTGCGCGACCCCGGTTTCGCGAGCACCCTGGCCGAGCGCTTCGACGCCGCCTTCGCGGTTTCCGTGGAGGTCACTGCCACGCCCATGCAGGCGGGCTGGCGCGGCTGGCTGCAACGGGCCGTGGTGGCCTGGGCGGCGGCGCTGTACCTGCGCGTGGCCGGCATCACCGGCCGCTACTGACCGCCGCTGCGATCGTCCGCCATGCCCGACTCCGGCGCCGACGACCTGGTGGTGGCCAGTCCCGAGGGCTTGTACTGCCCCGCGGGCGACTTCTGGATCGACCCCTGGCGGCCGGTGCCGCGCGCCATCGTCACCCACGCCCATGCCGACCACGCGCGGCGTGGCCACGGCGCCTACCTGGCCACCGCGGTGAGCGCCGGCGTGCTGCGCGCCCGCCTGGGCGCCATCAACCTGCAGGGCCTGGCGTATGGCGAGATCGTGTCGGTGGGCGGCGTACGCATCAGCCTGCACCCGGCCGGGCACGTGCTGGGCTCGGCGCAGGTACGGCTCGAACACGGCGGCCAGGTGTGGGTGCTGTCGGGCGACTACTTCCTGAGCGGCCACGCGGGCGACCACAACGATACCTGCACGCCTTTCGAACCCGTGCGCTGCCACTGCTTCGTCACCGAAAGCACCTTCGGCCTGCCTGTCTACCGCTGGCGGCCGCAGCGCGAGGTGCTGGCCGAGGTGAACGCCTGGTGGCAGGCCAATGCCGACGCCGGCCGCGCCAGCCTGCTGCTGGCCTACAGCCTGGGCAAGGCGCAGCGGCTGCTGGCGGGCGTGGACGCGGCGATCGGGCCGATCGTGGTGCACGGCGCCGTCGAGCCGCTGAACGATGCCTACCGGGCGGCCGGCGTGGCGCTGCCGCCCACGCTGCGCGCGGAGCAGGTGGCCGAACGCTCGCTGCTCCAGCGCGCCCTCGTCGTCGCCCCGCCGGCCGTGCTGGGCAGCGCCTGGGTGCGTCGGTTCGGCGACTGCAGTGACGCCTTTGCCAGCGGCTGGATGCAGCTGCGCGGGGCGCGCCGGCGCCAGGGGCTGGACCGCGGGTTCGTGCTCAGCGACCACGCCGACTGGCCGGGCCTGCAGGCGGCCATCGCGGCCACCGGGGCGGGCCGGGTCATCGTGACCCACGGCTACGAGGCGGTGATGGTGCGCTGGCTGCGCCAGCAGGGCCTGCAGGCCGGCAGCTTCCGCACCGCCTTCGGTACCGACGACGATGCCGCGGCGGTGGCCGATCCAGTCGTGGCGCCCGAGCCGGGGTCTGCCGCCGAGGCTTCGCCGGCCTAATCGGCCGCCGGCCGGCCGACCATCTGCAGAGTGAGCTGCGGCTCGGCGATCTTCTCGTCGATGCGGCTCTCTACGAACACCCGTTTCGGGTCGACGCCGCGTTCGGTGAGAAAGCGGCGCAAGGACTGCAAGCGCGCCGGTGTCAGGTCGCGTTCGCCGGCGCCGCTGCCGTCGATCTGCCAGGGGCCGGTGGGCACCAGCAATGCCACTTCCACGTTCAGGTCGCTGGCGTCGACGATCAGTTCGCCGAGCCGTTCACGCGCCCGGTCGCTGAGCTTGTCGCCCACGAACAGGCCGCGCGCGGGCAAGGTGGTGCTGCGCACGCGCTGCTTGTCGTCGGCCAGCCGGGTCGAAGGCGGCAGCGGCTGCACGGGTTGGTCTCCCGGCGCGGCGGCCAGCGGCCCGCCGCCCAGCACGGCCACGGTGGCGATCACGGTCAGCAGCAGGGGGCGGTTCATCGTTCATGCTCTCAATGAGGGATTCATTGTCGGCCATCGCGTGCCGCCGTGGGCAGCGGGGCCAGAGCGGGTTGACGGCGGTCAAGCCTCCGGCGCATCGTCGGCCTGCAGCCGTGCCACGGTCTCGCCACGCGCGCTGCGGCAGCGTAACCTCGGGCTGTCGAGACTGACTGGAAGAATCCGCATGAAGATCCTGTTGCCCGTCGACGGCTCGGCCGCCGCGCTGGCCGCCGTGCGTCACGCGCTGGCGCTGGTGCAAGAAGGCCTGCGCGCCGATTTCGTGCTGGTCAACGTGCAGGAGCCGGCGTCGCTGTACGAGATGGTCGTCGTGCACGACGCCGACGTGATCGAAAAGCTGCGCAGCGATGCCGGCGCCGAGTTGCTGGCGCCGGCCGAAGCGCTGCTCGAAGCCGCCGGCCTCTCGTACGAAAGCGAAGTGGCCGGCGGCCAGCCGGCCACCCTGCTGGTGGAGTTGCTCGAGAACTACGGCTGCGAAGCCGTCGTGATGGGTGCCCGGGGCGCCGGAAGCGGCGCCGGTTCAGTGGCGCTGGCGCTGCTGCAGCACAGCCCGGTGCCGGTGACGCTGGTGCGCGCGCCCGAGCCGCAGGGCCTGGACGACGAACCCGCAGACACTTGAGTGCGGCCTGCCCGTTGCCGGCACGGACCGGCAGGGGGTGCCCGAGGCGGCAGGGAGGATCTTGCATGAGCGTCTGGGCGCAGGGTGATGCCGGCCGGTGCGGGCCCGGGTCGGCTCGCATGTTCCTCGCCCTGTGGCCCGACGATCGCCTTCGCCGGGCACTCGGCGCCTGGGTGGCGCCCAGCTTGGGCGATGTCGGCACGAAACCGGTCGCACGCGAGCGACTGCACCTCACGCTGCATTTCCTGGCCGACGTGCCGGACAACCGGTTGCCGGCGCTGCGCGCGGCGCTGCAGGTGCCATTCCAGCCGTTCGAACTGCGATTCAGCCGTTGCGAACCTTGGCCGGGTGGTCTGCTCGTCGCGCCGCCCGACGAATTGCCGCCGGCGCTGGAACGGCTGCATGCCGACCTCGGCGACGGATTGCACCGCCTGGGTGTGCCGGTCGAAGCACGAGGGTATCGCCCGCACATCACGCTGGCCCGCCAGTTTGCCGGCCCGCCGCCCTGTCCTGCCACGGCGCCCTTGTCCTGGCACGTCGGCAGCTATGCGCTGGTGTTGTCCCGGGCGCACGAGGGCGGTGGTTACGAGGTGCTGCACTTCTATCGCTCATCGGCGCCGCAGGCCAAGCAGAATGTCCGGTCGCAAGGGACTTGACGACGCTCAATTCCGGGTTGATGCAAGGCCTCTAGCCTCTCCGATTGGCACGCCGATTGCAATCGCTTCGGACGTGTCCAGCCCTCAGGCGATCATCGGTTCATCCCCCACCACCCACCCCAGGGAACGATTCATGAAGCAAGAAACCCCAGCCGTCGTGGCCAAGGCGAAGAAGCCCAAGGCCGGGAAGCCTGCCGCCGCCATCCCGGCCGAAGGGCACGAAGAGGCCGTCCGCCGCATGGCCTATCTCCTGTACGAACAGCGTGGCTGCATCGACGGCTACGAGGTCGAGGACTGGCTGCGTGCCGAAGCCCTGGTCACTCAACAGGCGGCCGCCAGCGCACCCGCTGCCCCTGCGAAAGCGCCGAAGGCCGCGGCCAAGCGTGCGCCGGCCGCCGCCAAGCAGCCTGCAGCGGCCGCGTCCAAGCCGCGTGCCGCTGCCGCCAAGCGCGCGCCGGCCAAGCCGCGCAGCGAGTGACGGGAACCGGCGTGCCAGCCCGGCCGCGAAGCGGTCTGGGCGGGCCGATGCGCAACAGGAGCCATCGATGAGCCATATCGTGCTGGACCCGGAGTCCTGGGAAGCGGTCGAGGCCGGTGCCGAGGCCTGCGTCGAGCAATGGCTGGCGGCCGAAGGTGACCATGTTCATGCCGGGCAGGTGCTGGGCCGGGCCCGGCTGCTGCACGCGCTGGTGGACATTCCCACGCCCCATGCCGGCGTGCTGGAGGAGATCGTCGTCGCCGCCGGCGAGCGCTTCGCGCCGGGCGCCGTGCTGGCCCGCGTCGCCGCCGTCTGAGCGGCCGCAGCAGCTGAACCCCCGCTCGCCGAGAAGGCGACGCGGCGGGTCCACGGTCGCGCGCCGTCGATCGCCGATCGATCCCCAGAAGAGGGGACACATTGCGCGTGCCTCATCAGCTTGCACGATGGCCGGATGCCGTGGGGCGCCTGCCTTTGCTTCCACGGGCCGCGCCTGAAGGCACCCAACGCGGGCCGCCTCCACCTTCCGGATGCCAGGACAAGGGGACTCTCTCATGAACACGCTCTCGAAGACGATG
>JADJMW010000013.1 GCA_016709385.1 Candidatus Rubrivivax defluviihabitans | reverse complement strand
CCCTGCGCCTCGTCGGCGATGGCCGCGATGAAGTCCAAGGCCGACAGCACGCTTTGCCGCGTGGCGCCGATCGCGCGCAACTGCTCGGGTCGCGTAGCCACCGCCTCGTACTCGAGCATCAGGGCCACGCTGGCCACCAGCCGCACCTGGCCGTGGCGAGCCAGGCGAACGACTTCCGCCGAGCCGCCGGCCGGGCTGCGCAGGGCAGCCAACACCACGTCGGTATCCAGCACGATGCGTTGCACGCGCGGATGATATCGCAGGCGATGCCATCGCTAGCGCTCACCGCGATCATGCAGGGTGGCGCGGAAAGCCTCGAAGTCCAGCGCAGGCTCGCCCAGTCGCTCGCGGGCAGCGGCCAGATCCTGGGCGTCTTCCACCTGGCGTTCGACAAACCGCGCGAAGCCGGCCTCGATGTCATGCGCCGAGCGGAACTCGGCAAAGGCCCAGCGGCCGTAGGTGCGTAGCGCATTGACGCCCGGCACCCACTGCGTGGCCATGGTGTCGGCCTTGACGACGGCGTCTTCGCCGCGGAAGCCCTTGATCTCGACCACCAGGTTTTGCGGGTCGGCGTGGCCGTCGTCGCCGTCTTTGTCGTCGATGCGCACGATGAAGTCGGGCCGGTACTGCCGCTGCGTGCCACCCATGCGGTACGGCACTTCGAAGCCCAGGCTGTGGTTCTTGGCGTAGGCCAGCACGCGCGGGTGCGCTTCGGCGACGCGGCAGAACTCGGCTTCCCAGTCGCTGTCGAACACCACCCAGTTGACATGGCTCTTGGGCGGCGGACCCTGGGTCGCCCACAGTGTCTGCTTGGCGGTGCTGAAGTTGAAGTGCCGAGTGCTGCCTGATGGGTTGAACGGATCCAGCACGACACGCACCGCCTTCGTGCCGGCCAGCGTGGCACTGATGGCCGCATGGATGCGCTCGCAGGCCATGTCGGTGACTTCCTGGTGCATCACCTGCGCCTTCCAGGTGCCGCCGCTGCACTTCAGGTGCTCCCGCACCCACTGCTGCGCGATGCCCTTGAGCTGGCCAAACAAGTGCAGCTTCGGGTCTTCGCCGGGGTCGCGGTACTTGCGGTACAACAGGTTGCGGGCCAGGTGGAAGGCGATCGTGTTGTCGCGAGTGTCTTCCAGGTGCTGCACCGTCAGGTCCACACCAACGCCTACGATGCCCAGGTTCTGCGTGGTGGACGGGCCGACCAAATCGGGCGTGAGGGTGAGGCCGGAGTTCGGGCCGAAAGTGGCCTTCAGGCGTTCGGCCGGCAGTTCGACGCGGTAGCCGGCGACCCGCGGAAAGCGGATCTCCAGCGCATCGCGCTCCGGGCTCAGGGCCATCGCGCGTGGTTTTCACCGGCGGCTTGGGCGGCACCACCACCGGCTTGGCCGCGAAGTCGAAGGGGATGCCCAGCACGTCGGCATATTCCACGTCGAACATGTCGTCGGCATTCAGCGTGTAACTCTGCCGGCGCAGCGCCCGGCCCACCACCTGCTCGCACAGCAACTGCGTGCCGAAGGCGCGCACGCCCAGCACATGGGTCACCGTGTTGGCATCCCAGCCTTCGGTGAGCATCGATACGCTGACGACGCAGCGGATGCCTTCGCCCAGCTTGCCGGGTTTGCCCACAGTGTTCATCACCTCGCGCAACAGGTCGGCGTCGGTGAGCTTGTCGGCGGCGGCGCGGTCGCCGGTGCGTTCCATGATCTCGCGGCGGAAGCGCTCGATGGTGTCGACTTCGATGTCGCGAAAAGCCGGGTCCAGCGCCTCGCCGGATTCGAGCTGCTCGCTGTCGATCAGCAGCGTGCGCGGGCGGGACAGCTTCCGGCCGTGCTCGTCGTAATTGCGAAACAGCGTCAGGCGGCCGTTCTCCACGGTCGTGCCGCCGGTTTCGTTGGCGCGCTCGAAGCCCGAAACATAGTCGAACACCAGCTTCGACGTGGCGGTGTTGTTGCACACCACGATGAACACAGGGGGCACCTCGATGCCTTGCGCCTGCCAGCTGTCGAAGATCTTGGCGTGGTGGCCGTACAGCGCCTCCAGCGCGGTGTACAGCTCGGTGGGCAGGGCCAGCGGGTCCAGCTTGCCGGCGTTGCGCACGCCCTTCTTGGGCATGCGCTTGCCGATGTGCTGCCACAGGTTGCGGAACTTGGGCGCGTCAACGCCCGTGATGTTGTCTGCCACCGGCACACGGGGCAGTTTGACGATGCCGCACTCGATGGCGTCCATGAGCGAGAAGTCGCACATCGTCCAGGGGAACAGCGTGCCTTCGGCATAACCCGAACCGCGCAGGAAGAAGGGCGTGGCCGAGAGGTCGAACACCGTGGGCACGCCGAGCTTGCGCTTGACGGCCTCGATGCCGCTGATCCAGAGCCGGGCGGCTTCGTTGTTCTTCTTCGCTTCGTCCTTGTCGTCGCCCTTCAGCTCCTCGATGACCGCCTCGGCCTCCTTGCGGCTTGGCGCGATAGCAGTGGTGCGCCTCGTCGTTGATGACCAGCACGTTCTTGATGCCCATCAGTTCGGGCATCACGCGCTGCAGCATCTCGCCTTCGGTTTCCAGGGTCTGCAGCGGCGCACCCCGCCCTTGCAGCAGCGCACGGCCGGCGGCGGTGACCTCCAGGGTTTCGCGTAGCTTGAAGGCGTGGTAGTTGGTGATGACGATGACGGCGCGCTTGATGTCGCCCAGCATGTCGCCCGGCACGATCTCGCGGCTGATGGTAGTAGCTCTCGGGGTCTTGCGGCAGCAGCACGCGCAGGCGGTCCTTGATCGTGAGGCCCGGCGCCACGATCAGAAATCGCGCGTGAACTGCTTGCTGCCCGAGTGGCGTACAGCGTTGACGGTCTGCAAGGCGATGAGCATGGCCATCACCGTGGTCTTGCCGGCGCCGGTGGCCAGCTTCAGGGCGATGCGGAACAGGTCCGGGTTCGACAAGGCGTTGGCGCCGGCCAGGTGGTCGCGGAATTTCCGGCCCGGGCTCTTGGCCCCCGTGCCCAGCCTGGGTGCGACCTCGGTCAGCCAGATGGCCGTTTCCACCGCTTCGATCTGGCAGAAGAAGGGCCGCACGCCCTGGAACGGGTGCGCCCGCCAGTGCTGCAGCAGGCGCGCCGTTTCGGGCGTCACCTGCCACTGCTGCGGATTCGGCAGCGCGCGCCAGGTGTCGACGTAGCCGCGCAGTTCGTTGATGATGGGCGTGGGGTCGTATTTCTGCTCGGCGGTGTGCAACGGGTCCAGGCCCTCGGCACCGGCCGCCAGGTCCAGTTCGGCCTGGGCTGCCGCACCGGGGCCGCCTTGCGCTTCTTCGCCTTGGGCACCGGCGTGATCAGATCGGAGCGGCGGCGCGATTCGACCAGCCGGTTCGTGGGCTGGCCGTCGGCGTCCAGTTCCCAGTGCCGGGCCGGGTAGGCGTAAGGCGAATTGACGACGGGCTTTTCGTAGAAGCTCATGGGCTGGCGGCAGTCCGATGGTTGACGGGGCCCGGGCGGTCGTCAGGACGATCGCGCTGTTCCCGCCGATGGTACAGACGCACGCCGCGGCGCCCGGCGCGACCAGGGCGGCTGCAAGCCCGCGATGAATCCTTTGGCGAGCTCGTTCGTCTTCTTTGATAAGAGGACGCATATCTCTTGAGCGCCCTCAAGACGGGTGGACGCGGTCCGTGCTTCCATGCTGCACGGCTGGCTTTGCACCCATAGCGATTGAAGGGTTCTCGCAGTGGAAACCTTGCTGCATCTCGCCAACGGCGGCGCCGGCAACTTGGCGGCCTATCTGGCCGCGCACGTCTTGCTGTGCCTGCTGCCGGCGTTCTTCATCGCCGGGGCCATGGCCGCGCTGATCCCCAAGACCAGCATCACACGCTGGCTCGGCTGCAGCGCGCCCGGGCAGGTGTCGTACCCGGCAGCGGCGGCGGCGGGTTCGCTGCTCGCGGTGTGCTCGTGCACCATCGTGCCGCTGTTCGCCGGCATCTACAGGAAGGGCGCCGGGCTCCGGGCCGGCAATCACCTTCCTGTTCTTCGCGCCGGCCGGCAACGTGCTGGCGCTGGCCTATACCGGCAGCATCCTGGGCGCCGAATTCGCCTTCGCGCGGCTGGCGCTGTGCCTGCTGTTCGGCATCGGCATCGGCCTGCTGATGGCGGTGATCTTCTGGCGCGACGACGCCTCGCACGAGGCCGAGGCCGACACCGCCTTCGCCGAGCGCGCCAGCGTCGGTGCGGCCGCCACCGGCGTGCTGCTGTCGCTGCTGGCGGTGCTGGTGGCCGGTACGCTGAAGCTGTGGCCGCTGACCGCCACGCTGGGCAGCGTGACGCTGCCGCTGCCCTGGGCCGAGGGCTGGCAGGCCGCGCTCACGCAGTGGGTGCCCTTCGACGCTGCCAAGGGCGAGGAAGGCGTGAGCGTGCAGGGCGCGCTGCTGATCGGGCTGCTGGCGCTGATCGGCGTGGCCGCGTGGAAGGGCCTGGAAAATATCGTCGAAGGCGCGAACCGCTGGACCTGGGCTGCGCTGGCACTGGCCGCCGCGACGCTGATCGTGGCCGCGCTGCGGCTGACGGCGGGGCCCGCGGGACTGGAGATCACGCTCACCGGCCGCGCGCTGGCGGTGGCGCTGGCCATGGCTGCCGTCTGGCACTTCGCGCGCCGGCTCGACGCCGAGGCCTGGCAGGGCTGGCTGTGGGAAGCCTGGCGCTTCGTCAAGCAGATCTTCCCGCTGCTGGTGGCCGGTGTCTTCGTCGTCGGCCTCGTGCGCCAGCTGATCCAGCCCGAGTGGATCCGCGCCCTGGCCGGCGCCAACGACCTGCAAGGCAACGCGGTGGCGGTGGGTTTCGGCGTCTTCATGTACTTCCCCACCCTGGTGGAAGTGCCGGTGGCACGCATGTTCCTCGACCTGGGCATGCACCCCGGGCCGCTGCTGGCCTACCTGATGGCCGACCCCGAGCTGAGCCTGCAGAGCATGCTCATGGTCGCGGCCGTCATCGGGCGGACCAAGACCTTCACCTATGTCGGCCTGGTGGCGTTGTTCAGCATCGTCGCCGGCTTCACCTACGGCGCCTGGGTCGACGGCTCGAGCCGGCTCGCCATCGTCGCCGGGCTGGCACTGTTCCTGGGCGCGCTGGCGCTGCCGCTGCTGGCGCTGCGCCGCTGGCTCGTGCACCGCACCGAAGCGGCACCGCTGGAACACGCGTGAACAAGGAGAGAGCCATGAAGACCGTCAAGATCCTCGGGCCTGGATGTGCCAACTGCAGGAAGCTCGAGGCCGTGGTACGCGAAGCGGCTGGCGCCGCCGGCATCGAGGCCGATTTCGTCAAGGTCACCGACATGAAGGCGATCATGGCCTACGACCTGCTGTCGACCCCCGGCCTGGTCATCGACGACAAGCTGGTCAGCAGCGGGCGCATCCCGACGCAGGCCGAGGTCCGCCAGTGGCTGGGTGCCTGAGGCGGCGAAGGCCGAACGAATGCCGGACCGCGCCGCCGCGAGTGGCGGACGGCCCCGTGCCGCGGCTTCAGCGCCGGTCGCTCGGCGCGTCGCAAACCGGGTCGGTGCCGAAGGCGGCGCTGGTGACTCGGCCGCTGTCGGCCACCGAAGCCTGGAACCACAGGCAGTCGTTGGTGGGGTAGCGCCACGACCAGACCTCGCCGCCGGCCCAGCCGCCGTGGCGCCTTTCGCCCGGCGTGCCGATCCAGCGCAGCAGTTCCTCGCGCGTGAGCGCACCACTGCCGGCGCGGATCTGCACTTGCAGGAATTCGGCCTCGTTCAGCACCTGACGCGCCTGCCGCACGCGGCCGGTGGTGTCGAGGTCGATCATCCAGGTGGTGCGGCCGAAGGGGCCGGTGGCGTACTCCAGCCGCTCGGTGCCTTCGGGCAGCGCATGGCGCGCCGTCGGCTGGCCCCAGGCCTGCAGCACCGCTTCGCGAGGAGTGCCCGGCGCGGGCGGCGGCGTGGCGCAGGACGTGAGCAGGGCTGCCAGCAGCACCATCCCTGCCCGCGCGAGAACCCGATTCGAGATTGCCATGTTCTTCCCTCCAGCCCACTGGTCCCGATTCGATGGCCCCGCGCTGCCGGTTCAGTCGCCCAGGTCGAATTTCACGCCCTGCGCCAGCGGCAGCGTGCTGCCGTAGTTGATGGTGTTGGTGGCGCGCCGCATATAGGCCTTCCAGCTGTCGGAGCCGGCCTCGCGGCCGCCGCCGGTTTCCTTCTCGCCACCGAAGGCGCCACCGATCTCGGCGCCCGAGGGGCCGATATTCACGTTGGCAATGCCGCAGTCCGAGCCCTGCACCGAGATGAATCGTTCGGCCTCGCGCAGGTCCAGCGTGAAGATGGAGGACGACAGGCCCGCGCCCACGGCGTTGTGCATCGCGACGGCCTCGTCGAAGTCCCGATACTTCACCAGATAGAGAATGGGCGCGAAGGTCTCGTGCAGCATCGGCCCGGCCTGTGCCGGCATCTCGACCAGCGCCGGTGATACGTAGAAGGCGCCCGGGCAAGCGGCTTCGAACCGACGCTCGCCGCCGGTGACCATCCCGCCCAGCGAGCGCGCCTCGTCCAGCGCGCGCTGCATGCCGCGGTACGCGGCCTCGTCGATCAGCGGGCCCACCAGCGTGCCCTCCTGCAGCGGGTTGCCGATGCTCACCTGTCCGTAGGCGCGCTTCAGTCGCGGCAGCAGCGCGTCGTAAACGGCTTCATGCACGAACAGCCGCCGCAGCGTGGTGCAGCGCTGGCCGGCCGTGCCCATGGCGGCGAAGGCGATGCCGCGCAGCGCCAGGTCGAGGTCGGCCGAGGGCGCCACGATGGCGGCGTTGTTGCCGCCCAGCTCCAGGATCGCGCGCGCGAAGCGCGCCGCCAGCCGCGGCCCCACGGCGCGACCCATGGCGGTGGAGCCGGTGGCCGAGACCAGCGCCACGCGGGCATCGTCCACCAAGGCCTCACCCACCGCGCGCGCGCCCTGAACCACCAGCGACAGGCCGGCCGGCGCCTCGACGCCGAAACGCTCCCGCGCGCGTTCGAACAAGGCCTGCACCGCCAGCGCGGTGAGCGGTGTCTTCTCCGAGGGTTTCCAGACGCAGGCGTTGCCGCACACCAGCGCCAGTGCCGCATTCCACGACCACACCGCCACCGGGAAATTGAAGGCCGAGACGATGCCCACCGCGCCCAGCGGGTGCCAAGTTTCCATCATGCGGTGGTCGGGCCGCTCGGTGGCGATGGTCAGACCATGCAACTGGCGCGACAGGCCCACCGCGAAGTCGCAGATGTCGATCATCTCCTGCACTTCGCCCAGGCCTTCGCTGCCGATCTTGCCGGCTTCGATCGAGACCAGCCGGCCCAGCGCCGCCTTGTGCGTGCGCAACTCCTCGCCCAGCAGCCGCACCAGTTCGCCGCGGCGCGGCGCCGGCACGGTGCGCCAGGCCAGGAAGGCCTGGTGCGCGGCAGCCACGGCCTGCGCCACGCCGGCCGGCGGGGTCTCGGGCACCTGGCCGATGGCCTCGCCGTTGATCGGCGAACGCGCGGCCAGCGTGCCACCTTGCCAAGCCGCAGCGGGCACGCCCATCTGGCCGAGCAGGGTGGCGGTTTCGGCGGCAAGCCGGTGGGGAACGAAGCTGGAGGTCATGGTGCGGTCCACGGGAATGCTGAGGGCTTGAAGTGTGCCCGCAGTCGGTCCCATACTTTCGCCGCACCGCGAGCATGGCCCGGGGCGGCCGCAGCCTTGCGCGCACTCAATCGACCGCCCCGCACGGCCTGCCATGCTCGCCCGGCCCAGGAGGTGAGCACCATGCTGATGCCGACGCCCCCCGCCCCGGTGCCTGCCGGCCACGCCGCGGCGCCGGCGCCCATCGCCCGCTTGCTGCAGCGCGCGGGCATCCGGGTCAACGGCCCCGCGCCGTGGGACCTGCAACTGCGCGACGCCGCCAGCTGGCGGCGCATGATGACGCAGGGCACGCTGGGCTTCGGCGAGTCGTACATGGACGGCCAGTGGGACTGCGAGCGCCTGGACGAACTGGTATGCAGGCTGCTGCACGCCGACGCCGACCGCGTGCTGCCGCCGCGCCTGCTGCCGCACTGGCTGGCGCAGGTGCTGCGCCACGCACTGGTCAACCTGCAGTCGGTGTCGCGCGCCTTCCGCGTCGCCGAACGGCATTACGACCTGGGCAACGACCTCTTCGCGGCCATGCTCGATTCGCGCATGGTCTATTCCTGCGCCTACTGGCCGCGCGCCGCCACGCTGGAACAGGCACAGGAGCACAAACTGGAACTGATCGGCCACAAGCTCGAACTGCGACCGGGCGAACGGCTGCTCGACGTGGGCTGCGGCTGGGGCGGGCTGGCCGAATATGCGGCGCGCCACTTCGGCTGCCAGGTGGTTGGCGCCACGGTGTCGAAGGAACAGGCGGCGCTGGCGCGCGAGCGCTGCGCCGGGCTGCCGGTGACGGTGGAGCTGGCCGACTGGCGCTCGCTGCAGGGCCACTGGGACAAGATCGTCTCGGTGGGCATGTTCGAGCACGTAGGCCCGAAGAACTACGCCGGCTACTTCCGACGCATGCGCGAACTGCTCGCCGACGAAGGGCTGTTCCTGCTGCACACCATCGGCAGCGAACGCACCGAACGCGCCACCAACGCCTGGACCGAGCGCTATATCTTCCCCAACGGCAAGCTGCCTTCGGCGCTGGAAATCGCCCGCGCCGCCGAAGGCCGGTTCGTGGTCGAGGACTGGCACAACTTCGGCATCGACTACGACCGCACGCTCATGAGCTGGTGGCAGCGTTTCGAACGCGCCTGGCCGCAACTGCGCGCGCGCTATGGCGAGCGCTTCTTCCGCATGTGGAAGTTCTACCTGCTGTCCAGCGCCGGGTTCTTCCGCTCGCACCAGGGGCAGCTGTGGCAGATCGTGCTGGCGCCGCGCGGGCGTTCGTGCGAATACCGTTCGGTTCGTTGAAGACGCGGCTGCGGCCATCTGCACCGGCGCTGCGCCGGCTCAACGCGCGCCGGCGCGCCAAGCGCCAGAATGCCACCATTGAAGCCACTGGAGAATTTGACCATGTACGCAAAGATCCTCGTCCCGCTGGACGGCAGCCCGACCGCCTTCCGCGGTTTCGAAGAAGCGGTGGCGCTGGCGCGCGCCCTGGGGTCGAAGCTGGTGCTGATGCACGTCATCGATACCTTCCCGGTGGCGGTGGAGATGGTGCCCACCACCACCTGGCAGGAGATCAGCGACGGCCTGCGCCAGCAGGGCGAAACCCTGCTCGCCAAGGGCAAGGAGACGGCCGGAAACCATGGCGTGGCGGTGGAGACGCGGCTCGTCGAGGCCCGCACCGAACGCGTGGCCGACACCATCGTGCAGGAGGCGCGCGACGCCGGCTGCGACCTGGTGGTGATGGGCACCCACGGCCGCCGTGGCTTCAACCGCGTGCTGATGGGCAGCGACGCCGAGATCGTGCTGCGCTATTGCCCGCTGCCGGTGTTGCTGGTGCGCCACCCCGAGGCGCAGCGCGCGCACCACGGCTGACGGATCTCTAGCGGCGGCAGGCCAGGAGGGCCCGCCGCCGGAGGGGGCGTGGTCAGTCAGCGGCCATCGGCATGGCCACGCCGGTTTCCTGCAGCGCCTCGGCCACCCGGTGCTCGAGTTCGGCACCATCGAAGGTCGTGAGATCCACGGCCACGGTGGCCTGCAGCAGCCTGCTCGTGTGGCTATCGAGCTCCTTCTTCAGCTCACCCAGGAACGGGGTGGAAGCCAGCAGCACCAGGCGCGAATAACGCCGCGTCTGCGCCATGACCCCCAGGCGTTGCGCCAGTTCGCGTGCGAACGCCGCCGCTTCCTTCTCGTGCGGGCCAGTGGGCGCCTCGTAGGCCGTGCGGGATTCGCCCTTGAAGGCCTGGCCCGGCCGGTCGCGGCCCAGTTCCCTGCCCTTCATGCGCGACTGCGGGTGCACGAAACTGGCTGTCTCGCGCATGGCACCATTCTCGGCGTCGCGGTCGAACAGGCGCGCGCGCGACGCGTTAGCCACCAGAACGGCTTCGAGCGGCTGCACGGACCGAATGGATTGGATGGTCATCATGGCGTCTCCTTCCTTGACCTGGATTCCGTTGAGTCAATTCGAACGGCCACCCCGAAGCCCTGAACCACACGACGCGGAGGCAACCTGAACCACACTCTTCGCGACTTGCTTGACAAATGGAAACCTGCAACTTGCACATAGGCTAAGCGCATCCGTCCGCTGCGACCTTGCGCCAACTCAAGCCTTGCGCCACCACGTGCGTTACAGATGCGCCGTGCAGCTTCAAGTTCCCGCCAGCCTGCCCATGAGCCCTGCCGACGCCGCCTTCGACGGCACGTGTCCCGCCGATACGGCCCCTTTGCAGTTCCTGCAGTCGCCGGCGGCACACCTGGGCCATGCCGGCGCAGTGCAGGCGGTCGAGACCATCGAGACCCACATGTCCTGGGTCTTCTTGGCCGGCGAGCACGTGCTCAAGATGAAGAAGCCGGTGCGCTACCCGTTCCTGGACTTCTCCACCCTGGCCGCGCGTGAATTCGACTGCCGCGAGGAACTGCGGCTGAATGCGCGGCTGGCGCCGGGCGTCTACCTGGGGTTGATGGCGCTGCAAGAGCGAGGTGGCGGCCTGGCACTGGTGCCTGAAGCCCAGCTGCCCACAGCGGGGCGCACGGTCGACTGGCTGGTGCTGATGCGGCGCCTGCCGGCCGGCCGCATGCTCGACCACCTGATCGCGGCCAGCCTCGTCACGCCCGGCGAGATCGACGCCCTGGCCCGCGTGCTGGCCGATTTCTACCGCCGGGCGCCGGCCGCCCGCGTCACGCCGCCGGAGCATCTGGCGCGCTTCCAGCGCGAGCAGGCCGTCAACCGCGAAGTGCTGTTGCACCCGGCCTTCGGGCTGCCGGGTGCGGCCGCCGCGCTCGACGCGCTGGACGCCGCCCTGGCGCGGCACGCCCCGTTGCTGCTGGCCCGCGCCGCCGGCGGGCATGTCGTGGACGGCCACGGCGACCTGCGCCCCGAGCATGTGTGCCTGCAGCAGCCGCCGGTGGTCATCGACGCGCTCGAATTCAACGCCGCGCTGCGCGCCGTGGACCCGTTCGACGAACTCGCCTTCCTGGTCCTGGAATGCGAGATAGCCGGCGCATCCTGGATCGGCCCGCGGCTGCTGGCCTCCTGCGCCGCCGCGCTGCGCAGCGCGCCGCCGGCCGCCCTGCTGCAGCTGTACACGGCCTACCGGGCGCAACTGCGCGCCCGCCTGGCGCTGGCCCACCTGCTGGAGCCGCAGCCCCGCACGCCGCTGAAATGGGCCCCGCTGGCAGAGCGCTACCTGCAACGCAGCCTGGCGGCGCTGGAGCGCGTGAGCCGCGCGATACCGCCCAACCAAGCCTAGCGCGGGCCGCCGGCTCAGCGCAGCCAGGCCGTATGGCTGTCGCGGATGGCCTGCGCGAACAGCGGCGCCGCCGAGACCACGTGCAGCTTGGCCGCCACCGGCCCGCCGGCCGGCAGGCGGAAAGCCGGCACGCTGTCGGTGACCACCACGCGCGCAATGTGCGTGTCGACCAGCGCCCTGGCGGCCGCACCGACGAACAACCCGTGCGCGGCCAGCGCCACCACCTCCTTGGCACCGGCATGGCGCAGCGCCGTGGCCGCGCTGAGCATGGTCTCGCCGCTGGCGATGAGGTCGTCGAGCAGCAGCACGGTGGCGCCTTCCACGTCGCCGGCCACCAGGTGGCCGCTGCTCACCAAACCCAGGCTGCGCCGCTTGTCGACCATGGCAAAGTGCACCGGCCGCGCCAGCCGCGCTTCGAGTGCCTCGCGCCACAGCAGCGCACGCTTCACGCCGCCGGGGTCGGGCGAGGCCACGGCCAGCGGGCCGTCGCCCGACAGCTCGGGCACCAGTGCGTCGAAGGCGCGGTGCGCCTGCAGGTGCACCGTAGGGCAACGGAAGGCATTCTGGAACGCGGCCACGTTGTGCGCTTCCAGCACCATCACCTGGTCGGTGCCCACGGCCTCGAACAACTGTGCCACGTAGCGCAGCGTCACCGGGTCCAGCGGCTGGGTCTGGCGGTCCTTGCGCGCATAGGCCAGATAGGGCACGACGGCGGTGACGCGCGCCGCACCGTGCTCGCGCAGCGTGGCCATGAACAACAGCAGCCGGCACAGCTTGTCGTGCGGGCTGTCCTGCGGGCCGCCGTGCAGGCTGCACACCACATAGGCGTCGTCGCCGCGCGGGTCCACCAGCGGGCGCAGCTTGTGTTCGCCGTCCTCGAAACGGCGGTCCTCGTGGCGCGCCAGGGTTTCGTCGAGCGCTGCCGCCAGCGCGGGAGCGAGCCTGCATTCGGGGTCGAGACTGAAGAGCAACATGCCGGGGCACTCCCCTTGCTGCGGCGCCGCTGCGGCGCCGGCGCCAGACTGGCCTGCATCGGGTGCCCGGCCCACCCTGCGGCGAACCTGCCACCCTCCCGCAGCGGCGGCCCCTGCACCCTTCGCGGCGAAGTCTCCACCGGTCGGCGGCACGGGGAGTTGAGTGCACTCAACCACGCCGCAGGCAGGCGCGCGCAAACTGATGCCGTGGTTCGAAACCGCCGTCTTCGTCGCACGCTGGCTCTGGGGCTGATCGCCACCGGGGGCTTGCTGTTGCTGCTGGCCCCATCGGCGCATTACGGGTTGATCGCTTTCGCCCTGGGCGTGGTGCTGGAACTCGCGGGCATCGCGATCGAGCGCCGCGGGCCGCGCTGACTCGAGGGCTGGGTCGTGGTGCACAGCCATCGATGCATCAAGGGATGACACGGCAGCGTTGGTCAACGTCATGGACACCCTGAAGATCCTGCTCACGGGCGACGTCATGACGGGCCGCGGCATCGACCAGGTGCTGCCGCATCCGGGATCGCCGCTGCTGTATGAACCGCACATCCGCGACGCACGCGACTACGTGCGGCTGGCCGAGAGCAAGTGCGGGCCGATCGAGCACGCGCTGGCCTGCGAGGATCTGTGGGGCGACGCGCTGGCCGAAATGGAGCGGCTGGCGCCGGACCTGCGCATCGTCAACCTGGAAACCGCGGTCACCACCTGCGACGAGGCCTGGGCCGAAAAGGGCATTCACTACCGCATGCACCCGGCCAACGCATCCTGCCTCACGGCGGCGGGCATCGACTGCTGCGTGCTGGCCAACAACCACCTGCTCGACTGGGGCCGCGAGGGCTTGGCCGAGACTCTGCACACGCTGCATGCCGCGGGCATGCACACCGCCGGCGCCGGTGCCGACGAAGCCGCTGCCTGGGCGCCGGCGGTGCTGCCGCTGGCCGGCGGTACGGGTCGCGTGCTGGTCGTCGCCTGTGCCACCGAGAGCAGCGGCGTGCCGCCGGACTGGGCCGCCACCGAACGCTATTCCGGCGTGGCCCTGCTGCCCGATCTTTCGGACGCCTCGGCGCACCGCCTGGCCGCCGAGGTGGCCAGCGAGCGCCGCAACGGCGCGCCGGTGGTCGTTTCCATCCACTGGGGCGCCAACTGGGGCGAGACCATTCCCGCCGCGCACCGCGACTTTGCGCACCGGCTGATCGAACTCGGTGCCGCCGACGTGGTGCACGGCCACTCTTCGCACCACCCGCTGGCGGCGGAGGTCTACCGCGGGCGGCTGGTGCTGTACGGCTGCGGCGATCTCATCAACGACTACGAAGGCATCACCCCCCATGGCGACCTGCGCAGCGACGTCGGCTGCCTTTACTTCGCCACCATCGCGTTGCGGGGCGGTGCGCTGCAGCGGCTGGAGATCGTGCCGAAGCAGATCCGCCGCCTGCGCCTGGAAGCGGCCGACGCCCGGGCGCGGCTGTGGGTCGAGAGGCTGTTCAACCGGGGTGGGCGCTCCCTGGGCACGCAGGTCACGGCCCTGCCCGGCGGCAGCGGCTGGGCGCTGCAATGGCAGCAGCGGCAGACCCAGGCATCTGGAATTTGAGCGCGCTCAATCACTTCGGCCGCGACGCGTTGCATTATCTCGATCGACCGGACAGATGGGATGTATTTCATCTGCCAATCGCGGTCGAATCCATCTGTGGGAGAACTGCAATGAACGAACTCCGACTGTTCGATCCGCTGGCTGTCGATCCCTTCGAGGACACTTTCCGCAGCCTGATGAGGCCGTGGCGCATGGAAGCCATGGAAACGCCGCGCATCAAGCTCGACCTCCACGAACTCGACACCAGCTACACGGTGA
Organism: Candidatus Rubrivivax defluviihabitans; assembly: GCA_016709385.1. GTDB lineage: Bacteria > Pseudomonadota > Gammaproteobacteria > Burkholderiales > Burkholderiaceae_C > Rubrivivax > Rubrivivax defluviihabitans. The sequence continues at coordinate 114,180 of JADJMW010000013.1, read as the reverse complement.
AGGCCGAAATCCCCGGCGTGCGCAAGGAAGATATCGACGTGCGCGTGGACGGCAACACGGTCACCATCAGCGCCGAGGTGAAGAAGGAAAAGGAAGAGAAGAAGGAAGGCCGTGTGCTGCGCCGCGAGAGGCAGGAAGGCTATGCCAGCCGCAGCTTCACGCTGGCCTGCCCGGTGAACGAGGCCGAGGCCGAAGCGAAGTACGAGAACGGTGTGCTCTCGCTGACGCTGCCGAAGAAGGCGGCCGGGTCGAAGAAGCGTCTGTCGGTGCAATAGGCGCGCGGCCGGCCTTGGCGGTGACTGTGGCTACAGCCCGCCACGATCCGACAGCGGTGCGCCCGAGGTCGTCGGTGCATCGTGGTCGCCCAAAACTCGGCTGACGAAGCGTTCCAGTTCCGGGTCGTGCCCCAGCGTGGCCAGGTTGCGGGACGCCAGCGACAACGTGGCGCGCGGTCGCCGGCCGCACAAGGCTTCCATCTCGGCCAGCACCTTCTCGCCGCTCCCGCTGCCATGGGTGCAGAACAAGGCCACGCGCCGCAGCCGCCCCTGCTGGCGCGCCAGGTAGCTGCGCACCGGGCTCGCCATGCGGCCGGCCCAGACCGGCGTGCCGACGATCACCAGCGCATAGTCGCCCACCGCCCGCCGCGGTGGCTGGATCCACGGCTGCCGGCGCATCCGGGCCTCGAAGGCCGAGCGCAGCCAACCCAGGAAGCCGTCGCGCGGGGTCTTGTCCTTGATGAGCTCCAGGTCGGCCCCGCAACGCTCGGCAATGCGGGTCGCCACTTCCAGCGTGGTGCCGCAGCGCGAATAGCAGACGACGAGGATGCGGCTCACGTTGGCGTCTCCGAAGGCGGGTGACCCGGTCCCGGCCTGCCCAGGCAGACCCACACAACTGGCGCCGAGGAACGGCGCCTTCTGGGTCGGGATCGCTGTGCACGCATGTCGTGATGGTGTGGCCCGGGCTTTCCATGCTGCCGGCGCCGCCAGCCACGCTGGCTGAGCATGCGCAATTCCCTTGTCGATCGTCTGCCGCGTGCACGCAGGCCCACGGCCTAGAATCGTGGCACTGTTTCGTGACATGAGCGAATCGCTGCCCACCGGCCTTTCGGCCAACCTCTTCGAACTGCCGCTGGGTGTGATTGCCCACGCTGCCAGCGAGGCGATCGTGGTCGTCGACCAGCAGCAGCGCATCGTAGCCCTGAATCCGGCGGCACAGCGCATGTTCCTGTGCTCGCCGGCCAGCGTACTGGGCCAGCCGCTGGCCTGCCTGATCCCGGCGCCGGCGCGGGCCACCCACGAAGCGCATGTGCGCGAGTTCCAGGACTCGGGCACCATCGAGCGACCGATGCGCACGCGGCGTCCGATCACGGGACTTCGCTCCGACGGGCAGGAGTTTCCGGCCGACGCCACCATCTCGCGCATCGAACTGGCCATCGACGGCGAACTGCGACCCTTTTTCGTGGCCCTGCTGCGCGACATGAGCCAGGAACAGGCATTGCACGACGAAGTGGAAGCGCTCGGCAAACGCTTCCGCACCGTGCTGGACCTGTCACCGGTGGCGATGTGGATCACCGACGGCGACCACGTGGCCTTCGCCAACCGCGCCGCCTTCGAACTTTTCGGCGTGCGCCCTGGCGACCACCTCGTCGGCCGTTCGGTGTTCACGCTGCTGCGCCCCGAATCGCACGCGGCACTGCGCGAGCAGATGGTCACCGCGGTGGCGGGCGCGGCGCCGCCGGTGGTGGCGGGTTCCATCGCGCGGTTCGACGGCGCCTCGCGCGAGGTCGAGATCGCCGCCGCCGGGCTGCCCGACCACGGCCGCAGCGTCATGCAGATGGTCATCACCGACGTCACGCAGCGCCAGCAGCTGGTGCGCGAGCAGACGCGCCACCGCGAGGCACTGCGCCGCCTCTCGGCCAGCGTGGTGGAGGCGCGCGAGGAGGAGCGACGGCGCATCGCGCGCGAACTGCACGACGAGCTGGGCCAGCGGCTCACGGCGCTGAAGATGGAGCTGTCCAGCCTGGCGTCGGCAAAGGGCCCGCGCTCCGACGAGACGCGCATCGCCAACATGCTGGAGATGATCGACGACACCGTGGCCTCGGTGCGCCGCATCGCCGCCGACCTGCGGCCCATGATGCTCGACGACCTGGGGCTGAACGCCGCCATCGAGTGGCTGGCGCGCGACGCCGCGCGCCGGCTCGACATGGAAATCACCGTGCGCCTGAGCGAGGAAGACCCGCCGGTAACCCAGGGCGCGGCCATCGCGCTCTACCGCATGGTTCAGGAGGCGCTGACGAACGTGGCGCGCCACGCGCGCGCGACCGAAGTGAACATCGAGATGCGCCAGGAAGGCGGCGAGCTCGTGCTCACCGTGCGCGACAACGGCGTCGGCTTCCCCGCCGACCTGCAGCACAACGAGGGCCGTTACGGCCTGCTGGGCATTCGCGAACGCGCCTACATGCTGGGCGGCCGGCTCGAGGTGGACAATCCACCCGGCGGCGGCGGCCGGCTCACGGTGCGGCTGCCGCTGCAGGCCGCCGGCAGCGTCGGTGGCGGCGAAGAACCGACCCGTACCCCGCGATGACCACCGCCCCGCCCCTGCCCGGCCCTCACCTGTTGCTGGTCGACGACCACACCATCGTGCGCGAAGGCCTCAAGCGCATCCTGGAAGCCACGCCCGAAGGCTGGGCCATCACCGAGGAGAGCTCGGGTTTCCAGGCGCTGGACAGCCTGCGCCGCGCGCATTTCGACCTCGCCATCGTCGACATCTCCATGCCGGGCATGAGCGGGCTGGAACTCATCCGCCGCATCCGCGCCGAATTTCCGGCCCTGCCGGTACTGGTGCTGAGCATGCACGCCGAGGAGGAATATGCACTGCGCGCGTTCAAGGCCGGCGCCAACGGCTACGTCACCAAGGACAGCGCCGCCGCCGAACTGCTGGCCGCCGTGCGCAAGGTGCTGCAGGGCGGCGCCTACGTCACCATCAGCCTGGCCGAGCGCGTGGTGCAGCAGCTCAACGGCAGCGTCGAGGTGCCGCGCCATGCCAGGCTCTCCAACCGCGAACTCGAGGTGCTGCGGGGCATCGTCGCCGGCCAGCGCTCGACCGACATCGCGCAGGCGCTGAATCTGTCGGTGAAGACCATCAGCACGCACAAGACGCGCATCATGGACAAGCTGCAACTCGACAGCACCGCGGCCCTCATCCGCTACGGCATGGAACACCGGCTGCACGGCGAGGAACCGCCGGCCGGCTGGGACGGCGAACCGGCGGACGGCCCGGCCAGCACCCGCCCCGGCGCGCTCAGCTGAACACCCGTGCCGCGGCGACGGCGGCCATGCCGCCGCGCCGACCGGCTCCGCCGGGCCCGGCTTCGGCCAGCACGCAGTGGCGGCGACCCTGGCGCTTGGCGCGGTACATTGCCGCGTCGGCGGCACGCAACAGTGCATCGGCGTCGGCACCGTGGGCGGGGAAGAGGGCGATGCCGATGCTGGCCGAGATGCTGACCGCGCGCCCCTGCAGCACCGTGGGCGCGACAATGGCTTGGAGCAACTTGCCGGCCGCCAGCGCGGCGCCTGCGGCGCCGTCCACCTCTTCCAGCACCACGGTGAATTCGTCGCCGCCCAAGCGTGCCACGGCATCCTCGGCGCGCACCGCGGAGCGCAGCCGCGCAGCGACGACGCGCAGCAACTCGTCTCCGGCCGCATGCCCGAGGGTGTCGTTGACGAGCTTGAAGCAGTCCAGGTCGATGAACAGCAGCGCGATCTGCTGCCCCTGGCGCCAGGCGCGCTGCAGCGACCGCGCCAGGTCGTTCTCGAATTGCAGGCGGTTGGGCAGCCCGGTCAGCGCGTCGTGATGGGCCAGGTGCAGCAGCCTCTGTTCGGCCTGCTTGAGCGGGCCGATATCGGAGAACAGCGTCACGTAGTGCAAGGCCCGGCCGTGGCGAACGCCGCTGACCGTCTGCCAGGCCGGAAAGCTCTCGCGGTTGCGGCGCCGCAGCCAGACTTCACCCTGCCAGTGCCCGCTGCGCTGCACGGCGGCCCACATTTCGCCGAAGGCGGTCCGGCCCTGCGGCATCGACCCCAGAAAGCGCACATGGCGGCCGATAGCCTGCGCCGACGTGTAGCCGGTGAGACTGCCGAAGGCCGGGTTGACCGAGACGACACGACCGCGTGCGTCGGCCACCATCACCGCCTCCCGCGTGTGCTCGATCACCGCTGCAGCCAGTTGCAGGCGTGCCTGCAGATCATCCTCTCCAGAAGACATCGATCTCCCTTCTTGTACCCATCTTTGTGAATGCTAGGCCCCGACCGGTGCGGCCGTTTGAGCATGCGCAAATCAGGGGGCAGACAAGGCCGGCGGCAACGCGAGGCGCGGCGGTACATTCCAGGACCAGGCCCGCCCAAGCCACCCCGCCAGCCCGCCGCGCCGGGGCAGTTGCGCAGGCCGTGCGCGTGGTCGGCATCGGCGCCTCGGCCGGCGGACTGGAGGCGCTGGAGGAGTTTCCGGCCCAGGTGCCGCCCGCCAGCGGCCTGGCCGACCTGGTGGTGCAGCACCTGGACCCGACGCAGAAGGCCATGCTGGCGCAACTGCTGCAGCGCGCCACGCCCATGCCGGTGCGCGAAGCCACCGAGCGCCTGCGCATCGCTCCGCATGCCGTCTACGTGATTCCACCCAACCGCGCACTCACGTTGACGGGCGGCATGCTGCACCTCACGGCCCCGGAGCAGCCGCGCGGCCTGCGCCGGCCCATCGACGAACTGTTCGAATCCATCGCCAGCGAGCAGCAGGAGCACGCCGTCGGCGTGGTGCTTTCGGGCATGGGAGCCGACGGCACGGTGGGGCTGAAGGCGATCAAGGCGACCGGCGGCCTGGCCCTGGCGCAGGCGCCGGAAAGCGCGCAGTTCGACTCCATGCCGCGCAGCGCGCTGGCGGCGGGCTGCGTGGACATCGTCTGCGCCCCGGGCGAGATGCTGGCGCAGAGCGACATGCGCAACCTGCTCAACAGCACCGACATCGCCACGCTGTTCCTGGACAACGAACTCAACGTGCGGCACTTCACCGAGAAGGCGCGCAAGATCATCGCGCTGCGCGACAGCGACATCGGCCGGCCGCTGGGCGATCTGACGAGCCAGCTCGAATACGCCGACCTGCAGGCCGACGTGCAGGAGATGCTGCGCACCCTGGTCGTGAGCGAAAAGCAGATCCACAGCCGCGACGGCCACTGGTACGCCGTGCGCGTGATGCCCTACCGCACGCACGACGACGTGATCCAGGGCGCGGTGATCACCTTCGTGGACATCACCGCGACCAAGGAACTGGAAGCGAGGTTGCGCGCCGGGGGTTGAAGGGCGGCGAGAGGCGCAACTCGAGGCAGGCATTCCCGAAGGCCCGAACGAGCGAGGCTGGCTTGCATGGGCCGCCGTGCGACGGCCTGGGTGCAAGAGTCGGAGTGGGAGCTTCAGGCCGTTGCCGACAACCAGTCTTCCCGGCGCAGGCCCGGCACGCGCTCGAACTCGCGCATGTTGTGCGTCACCAGCGTCAGGCCAAGCGAACGGGCATGCGCGGCAATGAACAGGTCGTGGCTGCCGATGGGCGTGCCGGCACGCTCCAGGACGGTACGAATGTCTGCATAGTGCCGGTCGGCGGGCTCGCCGAACGGCAGCACCGCCAGGGACGCGAGCAGCTGCTCGACGCGCAGTGTCAGCGTCTCCGATCCTTTGCGCCTGGCGCCGAAACGCAGTTCGCAGGCCACCACGATGCTGGTGCAGACCGAGTCGGGTTCGATCTGACTCAGGCGCTGAACGAGTGCGCCGCGGGGGTTGCGGATCAGATCGGACAGCGTATTCGTGTCCAGCATCCAGGCGGGCTCGGCCATCAGAGCGCGTCCCGGGTCTGTGGCGGAAGGTCCTCGACTTCGGGCAGGCCCTCGTCGAGGGGTTGCCAGGACGCCAGCAGGTCCAGCAAGCGGTTCTTGCGGATGGGCTCGAGGATCAGGCGATCGCCCTCCTTGCGCATCAGCACCTCGGTGCCTTCCATCTCGAACTCGCGCGGGATCCTTACCGCCTGGTTGCGGCCGTTGCGGAACAGCGAGGCGTGGCGCTCGGTCATGTGGGCCTCCGGTGGGCTGGTTGGCATATGGCAAAGCATATGCTGATCCGGACGCGGGGACAAGATGGACGCGGCGGCGTCACCTCGCGTCGGGATCGACGGCTTGACAGACTGGCACCGGGGAAGCGGCTGTCAAGGCACACGCGCCGCGAGGTAGGCCACGATGTCGTCCAGCGTCACCAGACCGGCATAGTCGCTCTCCGGGATGTCCACGCCCAGGCGCAGGTGCAGGCCCTGCAGCACGTTCAGCCAGTCCATCGAGTCCAGGTCGACCTGATCGCGCAGCGGCTGCCCGGGCACCAGGTCGGCGGGCTCCACTTCGGGGGCGATGCCGCGCAGCACGTCGACCACGGTGTCGCGGATGTCAGCTTTCTTCATGGGGGCTTCCTTGCAGGTCTTGCGGCTGCTGCAGCAGGTCGCGCAGGCGGGCCAGGAACCGGGCGCCGCGGTGGCCGTCGCTCACGCGGTGGTCGGCGGCCAGGCTGGCGGTGAGTGCGGGCATCACGGTGATGCGGCCGTCTTCGACCCAGGGTCGTTCGGCCACGCGGCCGAAGCCCACCAGCGCCACCTGCGGCGGATAGATCACGCCGTACACCGCCTCCACGCCGCTGTCGCCGAGATTGGTGACGGTGAGCGTGGGGTCGGACATCTCCGAACTGCGCAGGCTGCCGGCGCGCGCGCGGCGAACCAGGTCGGCCAGGTCGTGCATCAGCACCTCCAGCGGCTTGCCAGCCACGTCGTGCAGCGCCGGCGCCACCAACCCGCCCTGGCGCAGCGAGATCGCCACCCCCAGGTGCACCGCAGTGGCCGGGCGGTAGTGGCCGTCGACGAAGAAGCCGTTGACCTCGGGCACCTCGCGCGCCGCCAGCGCCACCGCCTTGAGCAGCAGCACCACCGGCAGCAGCCGCTCGGTGACCGGACGCTCAGCATTGGCCTGGCGCAGCCAGTCCAGCGCGGCGCGCATGGGCACGGGCTCGGCCAGCTGGTAGTGCGGAATCTCGCGCTTGGAACGTGCCATGGCGGCGGCGATGGCGCTGCGCATCGCCAGCAGGCGCGCGGCTGCGGCTGCGGCTGCGGCTGCGGCTGCGGCGTCGGTGCCAGCCGGCGCGGCGGCTACGGCGGCGCCTGCCGGGGCGGCGGCAGCCGCGGGAGCCGCGACGGCAGGGGGACGCTCGCGGGCGGCGCGCTCGACGTCGGCCAGTGTCACCGCGCCTTCGGGCCCGCTGCCGGCCAGGCCCGCCAGCGCCACGCCGAGCTCGCCCGCGCGGCGGCGCGCCGCCGGGGTGACGCGGGCGCGTGCTTCAGCTCGCGCCGATACCACGGCGACGGCCGTGCCGGGCGACGGCGTCGGGGCGGAAGGCGCCGTGGGGGGTGCGGGTGCGCGTGTGGGCGCAGGCACGGCTTCCTCCCGCTTCGCCTTGCGCTTGGGCTTCGCGGGCGCCGGCGCAGCGGTCTTCCTGGCCGGCGGCGGCGCTTCGCCTGCGGCGGGCGCGGCCTCGCCGGGCGCCAGCAGGGTGGCCATCACGGTGCCCACGGGAATGGTCTGGCCGGGTTCGGTGAGCAGCCGCTGCACCGTGCCGTCGACCCAGATCTCCACGTCCACCGCCGCCTTGGCCGTATCGACGACGGCGACGACATCGCCCTTCCTCACCGCTTGGCCGGGCCGCACGCGCCATTCGACGAGTTGGCCTTCGTCCATGTCCGAGCCCAGCGAAGGCAGGCGGAATTCGATCATCGCGCGGCCCCGCGGCGCAGCCTGCCGTCGACCGCCATCGAAGGCTCGTGGCGGATGTGCTTGTGACGCATGTGCATCCTGCCCCAGCGTGCCATCAAGGCCCCATCAACGCCCGCGCGGCGGCCACGATGCGTGCCGGCATCGGCATCGCGGCCTCCTCCAAGTGTTTGGCATAGGGCATCGGCACTTCGGCTCCGCACACGCGGGCCGGCGCGGCGTCGAGCTCGAAGAAGGCCTCCTCGGCCACGCGGGCCAGCACCTCGCCGGCCAGGCCGCCGCTGCGCCAGGCTTCCTCGACCACCAGCACGCGGCGCGTGCGGCCCACCGAGGCCAGCACGGTGGCCATGTCCAGCGGGCGCAGCACGCGCAGGTCCACTACTTCGGCTTCGATGCCTTCGGCCGCCAGCGCACCCGCCGCTTCGAGCGCGCGCGGCAACGAGCCGCCGTAGGTGACGAGCGTGAGGTCGCGGCCCTCGCGGCGGACGGCGGCGCTGCGGATGTCCACCGCCGGCGGCGGATCGGCCAGTTCGCCTTCCAGGTTGTAGAGCTGCGCATGCTCGAACAGGATCACCGGGTCGGGGGCCTGCAGCGCCGGCCACAGCATGCCGCGTGCGTCTTCCAGCGTCGCCGGCGCCAGCACGCGCAGGCCCGGCACGTGGGCGTACCAGGGCTCCAGGCTGTGGGAATGCTGCGCCGCCAGCTGCCGCCCGGCGCCGGTGGCCATGCGGATGACCACCGGCACGCCGAACTGCCCGCCCGACATGTGGCGGTACAGCGCCGCCGTGTTGACGATGGGGTCCAGCGCCAGCAGGCTGAAGTTCACCGTCATGATCTCGACGATGGGCCGCAGGCCGCCCAGCGCCGCGCCGATGCCGGCGCCGACGAAACCCAGCTCGGACAGCGGCGTGTCGCGGATGCGCGCCTCGCCGAATTCGGCCAGCAGGCCCTTGCTCACGGCATAGCTGCCGCCGTAGCGGCCCACGTCCTCGCCCATCAGGAAGACGCGCGGGTCGCGCTGCAGCGCCTCGCGGTGGGCTTCGCGCAGGGCTTCGCGGTAGGTGGTGCGGGGCATGCGCGGCTCCTTCAGTGCGGGGCCGTCACGTCGCGCAGCAGGTCGGCCTCGGGCTCCCAGCTGCCGGCCTCGGCAAACTGCACCGCGGCTTCCACCTCGGCTGCGGCCTCGCGGTCGATGGCCTCGAAGTCGGCCTCGGTCATCATGCCGGCGGCCTTCAGGCGGCCGGTGAAGGTGTGGATGGGGCCGTGCGCCTTCCAGCGCTCGACCTCGGCCTTGTCGCGGTAGAGCTCGGCGTCGAACATCGAATGCGCGCGGAAGCGGTAGGTGTGCAGTTCCAGGAAGAACGGCGCCTGCGTGCGGCGCACCCGGTCCACCGCATCGCGCGCGGCTTCGGACACGGCGAGCACGTTCATGCCGTTGACGTGCGCGGTGGCCAGGCCGTAGGTCGCCGCCTTGGCCGTGAGGTCGATGCTGGACTCGGAGCGCGCCAGCGCCGTGCCCATGGCGTAGAGGTTGTTCTCGCAGATGAAGAGCACCGGCAGCCGCCACAGCGCGGCCAGGTTGAGCGACTCGTGGAAGGCGCCCTCGGCCACGGCGCCCTCGCCGAAGAAGCAGGCCGTGACGCAGCCCGGCCGCGGCGCCAGCTTGTCGGCCAGCGCCAGCCCGGTGGCCAGCGGCAGGCCGCCGCCGACGATGGCGTTGCCGCCGAAGAAGCGCGTGGCGCGGTCGAACAGGTGCATGGAGCCGCCACGGCCGCGCGAGCAGCCTTCCTGCTTGCCGTACATCTCGGCCATGATGGCGTTCATGCTCACGCCGCGCAGCAGCGCGTGGCCGTGCTCGCGGTAGGTGGCCACCACGTTGTCCTGCGGCTGCAGCTGCGGCATCACGCCGGCGGCCACCGCCTCCTCGCCCACGTACAGGTGCAGGAAGCCGCGGATCTTCTGCTCGCCGTAGAGCTGCGCGCAGCGCTCCTCCAGGCGGCGGATGCGCACCATGTCGCGCACGCGCGCCAGGCAGAAACCGCGCTCGTGGCGCGTCACGTCGGTGCTGAATTCGAGTTCCCGAGGCAAGCTCATTCCCGGCCCTCCAGCGTGGACGTGTCGCCCTCGGGCAGGCCGAGTTCACGCGCCTTGAGCAGCCGGCGCATGACCTTGCCGCTGCGCGTGTGCGGCAGCGCGGCCTGGAAGGCGATCTCCTTGGGCGCCACCGCCGCGCCCAGGCGTTTGCGCGCGTGCCCGAGCAGTTCCATGCGCAAGGCTTCCGTCGGCTCGAATCCCGCCTTCAGCGCCACGAAGGCCTTGACGACTTCGCCGACCGTGGCGTCGGGCTTGCCGATGACGCCGGCCTCGGCCACCGCCGGATGCTCCATGAGCGCGCTCTCCACCTCGAAGGGCCCGATCAGGTGGCCGGCAGACTTGATGACGTCGTCGGCGCGGCCGACGAACCAGTAGTAGCCATCGGCGTCGCGCCGCGCCAGGTCGCCGCTGAGGTACAGATCGCCGGCGAAGCACTTGCGGTAGCGCTCTTCCTGGCCGAGGTAGCCGCGGAACATCGAGGGCCAGCCGCGCTTCAGCGCCAGTTCGCCTTCGGTGTCGGGCTGCGTCACCACTTCGATGGCACCGGCCTCGCTGCGGCGCACGATCGACGCCTCCACGCCGGGCAGCGGCCGCCCCATCGAGCCGGGCTTGATGTCGTGCGCGGCGGTGTTGGCGATCATGATGCCGCCGGTCTCGGTCTGCCACCAGTTGTCGTGGATCGGCAGGCCCAGCACTTCCTGGCCCCACCACACGGCTTCGGGATTCAGCGGTTCGCCCACGCTGGCGATGAAGCGCAGCTTCGGGAAGCGGTAGCGGCGCGCCAGTTCGGGCCCGGCCTTCATGAGCATGCGGATCGCAGTGGGCGCGGTGTACCAGATGCTGACCTGCTGCTCGTGCAGGATGCGGTACCAGCGCTCGGCGTCGAACTCGGCCTCGTCGACGATGCTCGTCACGCCGTGCAGCAGCGGCGCCACGATGCCGTACGAAGTGCCGGTGACCCATCCGGGATCCGCCGTGCACCAGAACACGTCTTCGGCGTGCAGGTCCAGCGCGTGGCGGCCGGTGGCGTAGTGCGTGAGCACCGCTTCGTGCACGTGGATCGCGCCCTTGGGCGTGCCGGTGGTGCCGCTGGTGAAGTGCAGCAGCGCCATGTCCGAGGCCGTGGTCTCCACCGCTGGCGTTGGCCGATCCGCGGCCTGCGCCATGAGCGTGGCGTAATCGTGCGTGCCCGCGGGCGCGCCGCCCGCTGCGGCGGCGCCACCGACCACGATGACATGCTCCAGCTGCGGCAGGCGGCCGCGGATGGCCTCGACCTTGCGCTGGTACAGCGCCGCGGTGGTGACGAGCACGCGCGCCTGGCCGATGGCCATGCGCGTGGCGATCGGCTCGGGCCCGAAGGCGGAGAACAGCGGCGTGACGACGCAGCCGTTCTTCAGCGCGCCGAGCACCGCCACGTACAGCGGCTCGATGCGACCGGCGAGCACGAAGAGGCGGTCGCCGCGGCCCACGCGCAGGCCGGCCAGTGCGACCGCGAAGCGGTCGGTCTGCTGCTTCAGGCCGGCGTAGCTCAGGTCGCGCGCCACGCCGTCGGCGGCGATGAAGCGCAGCGCCGTGTGCTGCGGGCGCGGTCCGCCGGCGTGCCGGTCCACCGCCAGCCGCGCCATGTTCAGCGCCTCGCCGCCACCGGGCTGCAGTTCTTCGCGCACCTGCTGCCACGAGAAGGTTGCGCAGGTGGCGTCGCGCTCGGCCAGGTTCGGCGCCGGCTTCAGGCTGGCGGCCGTCTTGCGAATGAGGGGTGGGCGCTCGGCCATGATGCTTCAGTGGCCGGCTTTCGCCGCGGCGGCCAGCATCTCCCTGGTCACCAGGGTCACGCCCTTGTCGCTGACGGTGTAGCGGGCGCGGTCGGCGGCAGCATCCACGCCGATGCGGATGCCGTCGGGCAGCACGCAGCGCTCGCCGACGATGCTGCGCCTGAGCACCACGCCACGTCCCACCACCGCGGAAGGCAGCACCAGCGAGTCCTCGACCACGCTGCCTTCCTCGACGCGCGCCCGGCACGACAGCACCGAACGGCGCACGGTGGCCCCGCTGACGATGCAGCCGCTGGCCACCAGCGAGTCGATGGCCTGGCCGCGCCGGCCCTCGTCGTCGAAGACGAACTTGGCCGGCGGCAGGTGGTGTTCCTGGCTGCGGATGGGCCAGCCCTCGTCGTACAGGTTCAGCTCGGGCTGCGGCTGCACGAGGTCCATGTTGGCTTCCCAGTAGGCGTCCAGCGTGCCGACGTCGCGCCAGTAGGGGCGGCCTTCGACGAGGTTGACGCAACTGGCGGCGAAGTCGTGCGCGTAGATGCGCGCGTCGGGCAGCAGGCGCGGGATGACGTCGTGGCCGAAGTCGTGCCCCGAGGCGGTGTCGCCGGCGTCGCGGTCGAGCGCTTCGTACAGGGCGCTGGCGTTGAACAGGTAGACGCCCATGCTGGCCAGAGCGACGCCGGCCCGGCCCTCGCGGGGGCGCGGGTGCGCGGGCTTCTCCTGGAACGACCGGATGCGGCCGTCGCCCGCCGCTTCCATGATGCCGAAGGACGGCGCCAGGTCGAGCGGCACGTCGATGCTGGCCACGCTGACGTCGGCACCGCGCTGCGCATGCTCGGCGAGCATGCGGCCGTAGTCCATCTTGTAGACGTGGTCGCCGGCCAGCACCAGCAGGTAGCGCGGTTGCGTGTCGCGCAGCAACTGCAGGTTCTGGAACACGGCGTCGGCGGTGCCGCTGTACCAGCTTTCGCCGACCTGCTGCTGCGCGGGCACGACGTCGATGAACTCGCCCATCGAGGAGTCGAGGAATTCCCATTCCTGCATGATGTGTCGGATCAGGCTTTGCGCCTTGTACTGCGTGAGCACGGCGATGTGGCGCAGGCCCGAGTTGATGCAATTGCTGAGCGTGAAATCGATGATGCGGAACTGACCGCCGAAGGGCACCGCGGGCTTGGCATCGGCGTCGGTCAGTTGCTTCAGCCGCGTGCCGCGCCCGCCGGCCAGCACCAGCGCCTGCGTCTCGCTTGTACCGTGTTTCATGACGGCGGCGCCGCGGCCGGTGGTGGCCGGGCCAGGCTGTCCAGCACGGCCAGCACCTCTTCGTCGGGCACCTGGTGGAAGTCGGCGTAGTGCAGGCCGATGGCATGGAAGGGCTCGGGCTGCGCCAGGCACACCACTTCGTCGGCTTCCTGGCTCAGCGCGGCCACGGTATCGGCCGGCGCCACCGGCACCGCCAGCACCAGCCGCGCCGGCTGGCGCCGCCGCAGCGCCTTCATGGCGGCACGCACGGTGGTGCCGGTGGCGATGCCGTCGTCGACGACGACGACCGTGGCCCCGGCCACCGGCAGCGGCGCGCGTCCGCGCAGGTAGACGTCGCGCCGGCGCTCGATCTCGCGCATCTCGCGGCCGGCCTCGCGCTGGATATAGGCGTCGTCGACGCCGCTGAGCCGGCTCGTCAATTCGTCGACCACGATATCCGGCGGGTCGCCGTCGACCACCGCCGCCACCGCCAGCTCGCGCTGCCAGGGCGCGCCGATCTTGCGCACCAGCAGCAGGTCCAGCGGGGCGCCCAGCGCACGCGCCACCTCGGCGGCTACCGGCACGCCGCCGCGCGGCAGCGCCAGCACCACCACCGGCTTCGGCAAGTGCATCTCGGCGAGCCGCCGCGCCAGCACGCGGCCGGCCTCGGTGCGGTCGGCAAAGGCCCTGCCCTTCATGCCCAACCCCGGTCATGCAGGTGGGTGGTGAACCACTCGCCGGCCAGGTGGGCCACGGTTTCCAGCGCGCCCGGCTCCTCGAACAGGTGCGTGGCGCCGGGCACCACTTCCAGCCGCGCATGGCAGTGCAGTTCGCGCAAGGCCATGCGGTTCAAGCGCAGCACCTCGGTGTCGCGCCCGCCCACGACGAGCAGCGTGGGCGCCTGCACCTTGGCGAGTTCACTGTTGGCCAGGTCGGGCCGCCCGCCGCGGCTGACCACGGCGCCCACCCAGCCCGGGTGCCGCGCTGCCGCATGCAGCGCCGCCGCCGCGCCGGTGCTGGCGCCGAACAGGCCGATGCGCCTGGGCGCTGCTTCCTGCTGCCGCATCCAGGCCAGCGCTTCGCCGAGCCGATGGCCGAGCAGGCCGATGTCGAAGACATGACGGCGCTCCAGCGCTTCGTCCTCGCCCAGCAGGTCGAACAGCAGGGTCGACAGCCGGTAGTCGTGCATCACCTCGGCCACGGCCAGGTTGCGCGGGCTACGTCGGCTGCTGCCGCTGCCATGCGCGAAGACCACCGTGCCCACGGCCTGCGGCACCTGCACCCATTCACCCGGCAGGGCCAGCGGACCCACCTTCACGGCACGTGCGTCGACCACGGTGACCATTGCTGAACCTCCTGCGGCATGGCGACGATCCATCACGTCCGGCCATCTTGAAACGACCGGCTTCGGGCGGATTGAGAACTCGCAAGTCGGCTTCATGCCGCGGCCTTAGGCTGCCGACTGGCACAGGCCGGATGCGCGGCGCGCGCACCTGCAGAAGTGTCCGAATCGGGGTTCGGATTTTTCGCCACGTCTGGCCGAATCTCTTACAGATGGCAGGCCCCGTGCCCGATTGCCGCCCCGGCCCGGGTGCGCCATTCTTGGGTCGTGTCCAAAGACCTGACTTCAGGCGCTGCGGGGCCCGCCATGCAAGACAAGCTGAGCACCTTGAGTCTGCCCGAGGCGCGGTTGGCGCGCATCCTGCGATGCACGGCTTCCGACGTGTTGCGCTGGGCCGGGCTGTACGAGCAGGCCACGGCCGAGACCGACGCCATCGGCTTCGGCATGCGACGCGTGCAGGCCGAGCAGACGCTGCTGCACGAGGGCCAGCGCTTCGAGAACGTCTACCTGGTGGGCGGCGGCAGCTTCAAGCATGTGCAGACCGACCTGGAAGGCTACGAGCAGGTGCTGGGCTTCGCCACCCACGGCGACATGCTCGGACTGGACGGCCTGGGCCGCGACCGCCACGCCAGTGGCGCGGTGGCGCTGGAGGACTCCAGCGTGGTCGTGCTGCCGTTCGGCGAATTGCTGGCGCTGAGCCACCGCATCCCGGCGCTGGAGCGGCTGCTGCACCGGGCCACGGGTACCGAACTGATGCGCCGTGCCGATACGCAGTACCTGATGTCGGCGCCCAGTTCCGAAGTGCGCGTGGCGCGCTTCGTGCTGCAACTGGCGCAACGCCAGCGCGCGCTCGGGCACTCCGACCGCCGGCTGCGGCTGTCCATGACGCGGCGCGACATCGCCAGCTACCTGGGCGTGGCGCACGAAACCGTGAGCCGTGCGCTGACGGCGCTGGTACAGGACGGCTGCATCGCGGTTTCGCACCGCGACATCGAGATCACCGACGAGACGGGCCTGCGCGAACTGCAACGCATGACGCGCGGACGCCCGCCGCGCGAAGGGCAGGAACTGGCGGCCTGAAGCCGCTGCGGCCTCAGCCGCGCAGCGCATCCGCCGACGAGAGCATCTCGCGCTCGTCGAGTTCCTCCTCGAGCAGGCGCAGGGTCTCGTCGTTGATCACGGTCTGCGCGTGCAGGCGGTGCAGGCAGTCACGTTCGGCCTGGATCCCGGCCAGGCGCAGCTGCCTGGCGCCGGAAATGTGCTCGGCCTTCACCGCGGCGGCGGCGGCATCACCCTCGCGCAGGGTGATCTTGCCTTCGTAGCGGTGGATGAGTTGCTCGGCGAAGTCCCGCCCCTGGTCGTCGGCGCGCTGCGCCAGCACCGACTGCACGGCGGCGATGCCGGCGCGGGCCAGCGCCACGCGGGCGGCACTTTCCTCGCGCGCGTCTTCGTCGTCGGCGGGGGGCTGCAGCTTGCGAATGAGCCAGGGCAGGGGAATGCCGTTCAATGCCAGCGTGAGCACGATCGTCGCTGCCGCCAGAAAGACCACCAGGTCGCGCTGCGGAAACGGCAGGCCCGCGGTGGTCAGCAGGGGCACCGAGAGCGCGGTGGCCAGCGTGACCGAACCGCGCACTGCAGCCCAGCCGACGAGAAACATGCGCCGGCCGTCGGGGCCGCTGCGCGCGCCCGCCCAGCCCCACTGCAGCCTGAAGCGCACATGCGCGGAAAGCCACACCCAGCTCAGCCGCAGTGCCATGAGCAGCGCCCACACACCGAAGGCCAGGCCGGCCAGCCAGGCGGCGTCGTAATGCCCCACGGCAGCGAGCATGTGTCGCAACTGCAGGCCCAGCAGCACGAAGACCAGGCCGTTGAAGACGTAGGAGATCATGCGCCAGACTTCGCGGGCGTGGCGCCGGCTTTCGGCGGACAGGCCGCGCACTTCCTTGCCGCCGGTCCACAGGCCGGCAATCACCACGGCCAGGATGCCAGACACCTGCAGCGCCTCGGCCGCCAGGTAGGCGGCATAGGGAATGAGCACGGTCAGCAGCGTCTGCAGCACCGGGTCGTCCACGCCGATGTCGACGAGGCGCTGGCGCAACTGGCGCCCCAGCCACTGGATGACGTAGCCGGCGCAGACGCCACCGCCCGACATGAGCAGGAAATTCACCGCCACGTCGGTGGTGGAGAAGCCCGCGGCGGCTGCGGCGGCGGCCACCGCCAGCTTGAAAGCCACCAGGCCGGTGGCGTCGTTGAGCAGGCTCTCGGCGTTGATGATGTGCGACACCCGGTTGGGCAATGGCAGCCCCGCCGTGGTGGCCACGGTGGCCACGGCGTCGGTGGGCGTGACGATGGCGCCCAGCGTGAAGGCCACGGCCAGCGGCATCGACGGCACCAGCCAGTGGAGGGTGTAGCCCACCACCACCACCGTCAGCACCACCAGCCCCAGCGCCAGCAGCAGCACCGGCCGCAGCACCTGCAGCAGGTCGCGGCGCGGCAGCACGCGGGCGTCGGCAAACAGCAGTGGCGGAATGAACAGCAGCAGAAACAGCTGCGGGTCGATGCTGACGCGGTCGAGCCCGGGCAGCAGCGAGGCGGCGGCGCCGATGACGACCAGGAAGATCGGCAGCCCCATCCTGGCCCAGCGCACCAGCGCCCCACCCAGGCCCGTGAGGATGAGCAGGACGATGGTCAGTTCGATGGTGTGCATGGGCTTCCTTGCGCGGGCGGGCGGCAGCCGGCAGGTCGGCCGCGAGGCCCCGCGCCGCCGCTTACGCCGTCAACGGACGGCGGAGGATGAGTGACGAGCGCTTTCGCGCCTGCGGATCCGACCCGCACCTGTGGGCCCGCGCGAGCCCCGGGACGATTCGTTCTCAGGCCTCACCTTCCGGACCTTCGGTGTCCTCGCGCTCGTAATACTCCACATGCGTCTCGGCGCGGAACATCTTCCACAGCCGCGGCGTGCCCGGCTCATGCGCGCGGACGGCGATCTTGCTGGAGTCGGGGTACTCGCAGGCCTCGATCTCCACGAGGTTCGACAAAGCCAGGTAGCGCAGGTCGACGCCTCCCGTGTTGATGAGCTGGTGCGCGACCTCGGCGCCACCGGTCGGGCACGCGATGACATCGTGCTTGCGGATGGCATAGCGCTGGTCCCCGTAGCGGAGCTCGCCCTCGCCTTCCAGGATCAGGAACATCTCTTCCTCGCCGCGATGCGAGTGAAACGGACACTGCGCCTTGCCCGGCGGCACGACGGTCAGGTTGTAACCGAGCTTGCGCGCCCCGATGCCGGCGCTGAACAAGGCACGCCGCGAGGTGAAGAAGCCGTTGTCCTCGACGTCGTTGAACTCGACATCGGCGAGGTTCACGAAGGGCTTGGGCACGATGACTCCGAAAAAAGAGGTGCGACGCGTGGGGCCCGGGCGCGGCGCCGGACGGATGCCTGCGCCACACGGCAAGCATTCAGCGCATCTTGTCACGAGCGGCAGCACCCGGCCAGCCGGCGACACTGAAAAGGCGTCGCTCGACGATCCGATCCTGCAGGCCCTTGGCGGCCGCCGGCGCGATGCACGACCAGCAGGTCTTCGCTTCGTGACGACGCCCAGCCGACGTGCAGGGATGACACGGTCAGGGCTCGCTCGGCGCCACCACCTCGACCTTGATCCGGTCCGGGTCCTCGCAGAACAGCGCGTAGTAGCCCGGACCCCCTGCAAACGGGTACTCGGACTCATACAGGGTCGTGTAGCCACTCGACTGCACCCAGGCGGCCAACTCATCGACCTGCGCTCGCGACCTGGCCCGGAACGCGAGATGATTGAGGCCGACTCGCTTGCGGTGATAACCGGCGGCCACATGCTCGGCGGGTGCCTGCAGGAAGCAGAAGTAGGCTTCGCCCTGCTTGACGTAGTTCATCCCTCCCGACCAGCGGTCGGCCTCATAGCCCAGCCGGCTCATGAAGGGTGACCAGAACGCGATGGACCGTTCCAGTTCACTGACGTAGATCTCGACGTGGTGAAGCAAGGGAGAGACCTTCGGATGAAGCCAGCGTCGACGACACCTGGGCTGTCCAGTCGGCGACGATCTGCGGGCGCCGGCCCCGAGAACAAACGGCCCACGCATCGCTGCGTGAGCCGTTGTCCTGACTGGTGGGCCCTGGGCGATTCGAACGCCCGACCTACGGATTAAGAGTCCGCTGCTCTACCAACTGAGCTAAGAGCCCTGAAATCTATTCGACCGTTTCGTCACGTGGTGGGTCGTGCGTGACTCGAACACGCGACCAACGGATTAAAGTCCGCTGCTCTACCGACTGAGCTAACGACCCATCCGTAGAGCCTCAAAGTATATCTGCCTTTTTGCCGATCTCCGGCACCGGCACCACGGCCCGCAGCGCTTGCAGCACCTGCGCCGCGGCCACCATGCCGAAGGTGGCCGTGACCATGACGCTGGACCCGTAGCCATGGCAGTTCAGGCTGCCGTCCACGGCCGTTGCAGCCGCACCCGGTTCATCGGCCTCGCACACCGCCGCCGGCGCCACGACGCTCTCGCGCGAAAACACGCAGCGCACGCCGATCGGCCCCTGCCGCGGTGCGCCCGCCTCCTTGCGCAGGCGCTGGCGCAGGCTGGCCAGCAGCGGGTCGTGCGTGGCCTCGGCCAGGTCGGCCACTTCCACGCGCTGCGGCTGGCGCTTGCCGCCGGCCGCGCCCACGCACACCAGCGGCACGCCCTCACGCAGGCTCCAGGCCGCCAGCGCCAGCTTGGCGCGCACCTGGTCGCAGGCGTCCACCAGCACGTCCACCGGCGCGGGCAGGAGCGCCGGCCAGTTGTCGGGGGCCACGAAGTCCTCCACCGCCAGCACCTGGCAGCCGGGGTGGATGTCCGCGATGCGTTCGGCCAGCGCCTGCACCTTGGCCTGACCGAGTGTGCGGCCGAGTGCCTGCACCTGGCGGTTGACGTTGGATTCGGCGACATGGTCCAGGTCGATCAGCACCAGCCGCGCCACGCCGCAGCGCGCCAGCGCCTCGGCCGCCCACGAACCCACGCCGCCCAGGCCGACCACGGCCACGCGCGCGGCGCGCAGCCGGGCATACGCGGCGTCGCCATACAGCCGGCGCAGGCCGCCGAAACGGCGCTCCAGGTCGGCGCTGCCCGCGGTATCGGCGGCCCCGCCGGCTGCAGGTCCTGTCACGCCTGCCGCTCCAGGCGCCACAGCTGCCAGCGCAAGGCCAGCACCGCACCGGCCAGGATGCCGGCCATGGCGATGAAGCTGCCCAGCGCCAGCGTGGACAGCCCCGACAGGCCCTGGCCCACCGTGCAGCCCATGGCGGTGACGCCGCCCACGCCCATCAGCACCGCGCCCACCAGGTGGTTGGCCGTGTCCTCGGTGCCGGCGAAGCCTTCCCAGCGGAAACGCCGCCCGGCCAGCGCCACCGCGGCCGATCCGGCGATGACGCCGAAGACGCTGACGATGCCGATGGTGAGCACCTTGCCGGCGTCGCTGAACAGGATCAGCCAGTCCACGGCATACGCGATGGGGGCCACGAAGGTGAGCGACTCCATGCGGCGCGTATTCGTGGCCAGGAAAACGCTCTCCAGCGTCACCGGGTGCTCGGCCAGGTGGCCCAGCCGGCCCGACACCCACCACACGCCGACGATCACCGCGCCGATGCCCAGGCCTGCCACCAGCACCTCGACCGACCGACCCTCGGGCCGCGCCAGGACGAAGCCCACCAGCGCAGCACCCAGACCCAGGCCCAGCAGCAAGGCCGAAAGACCCGTGCTCGCGCCGGTGGCCAGCGCGAGCAGCGAAGGCAGGTCCTGGCCCACGGGCAGCGTCAGCGCCACCGTGTCCAACCAGGCCACGCGCACCACCGCCGCCACGCCGCGCAGCGTGGCATACGCGGCGATGGCCAGCACGCACAACACCACCAGCGCCTTCAGGCTGCCACCGCCCACGCGCACCAGCGTCTTGCTGCCGCAGCCCGACGCCAGCACCATGCCGAAGCCGAACAGCAGCCCGCCGAAGGCGTTTGAAAGCCAGACCAGCCGCGGCCCGGCATAGACGCTGTGGCGCGCCTCCACCCAACCCAGGGCGACCATGAGATTGAAGCCGATCATGGCCGTGCCGATGGCCAGCAGCCACATGCGCATGCGCGTCCAGTCGCCCATGGTGACGATATCGGCCACCGCGCCCATGGTGCAGAAATGCGTGCGCTGGGCGATGGCGCCGAAGGCCGCTGCCAGGGCAAAGGCGGCCCACAGCACGCGGCTCACCAGCGCGGGAAGATCGGACTCCTGCATGCCCGGGATTCTAGGCAGCGCCCGCTTGCCGGGCGCGGGCGCGAAGGCGCTACTTCAGCGTCGCCAGCCTCTGCTTGCCGGCCTGCGCGGCCTCGGACTGCGGGTAGGCCTTCACCAGCTCGCCAAGGGTGCGGCGCGCGCCGCTCACGTCCTTCATCTCGATCTGGCTGTTGGCCATGGCCAGCAGCGCGTCGGGGGCCCGGGGGTGGTCGGGCGCGCCGTTCAGGAAGGCGCGGAAGGCAGCCGTGGCGCCCTTGTGGTCGCGCTTGCCGTACAGCGCATTGCCCAGCCAGAAGCGCACGCTGTCGGCATAGCCGCTGCCGGGATAGCGGCGCTGAAAGTCGGCCAGCAAGGCCGCCGCCTTGTCGAAGTCCCCGCCGCGGATGGCGGCCATGGCTTCCTCGTAGGCCGCCCTCTCGGCAGGACCGGCGACGAATTCGCGGCCATCCAGCGATACCTTGGACGGCTCCAGCTTCTGCAGCCGCCCGTCCAGAGCTTGGCCCACGTCCTTCTGGCTCTTCTGCAATTCAGCCAGCTCGCGCGTCAGCTGCTCGTCGTGGCCGCGCAGGGTGGCGACTTCGCCGCGCAGGGCCTCGAGCTGGTTGTTCAGTTCGAGCAGGCTGCGCCGCAAGGCCGCCAGCTGCTCGGTGAGCCGTGCATTGGCCGCCGCCAGTTCGGCGTTGCGGGTCTTGGCCTGCTCTTCGCTGGCCGCGAATCGTTCACGCAGGTCGATGATGGCCTTGCGCGCTTCGGAGTCGCTGAACAGCTGCGCCTGGGCCGCGCCGGCCAGACCACCCAGCGCCAGCACGAGCAGCGCGGTGCGCGCCAGCACGGCGGTTCGCACTTCAGCGGTCCTTCAGTTCGGCACGCCGGTTGCGCGACCAGGCCTCTTCGTCGCTGCCGGGCACGGCCGGGCGTTCCTCGCCGAAGCTCACCGCCTCCAGCTGCTGTTCGCCCGCTCCCAGCAGGGCCAGCGAGCGCACCACGGCTTCGGCGCGCTTCTGACCCAGGGCCAGGTTGTATTCGCGGCTGCCGCGTTCGTCGGTGTGGCCCTCGACCACCATGCGCTTGTCGCGGCTGGCCGCCAATGCGCGGGCGTGCCCGTCGAGCATGGCGTTGAACTCGTTCTTGATGGCGAAACTGTCGAAGTCGAAATAGACGATGCGCTGGCTCGGCGCCGCCGCCCTGGCCGCCGCGCCGGCCGCGCCCTGCCCGGCCAGGTCGACCGTGGCCACCTGCGACTGCGGCGTGCCCGCGGCGGCGGCCCCCGGCGTACCCCCCGCTGCCCCCGCCGTCCCTGCCACCGGCTTGCGCGACTCCACCGGTGCGGCCGTCGGTTCGTCGAGCTGGGTGGTTTCGCAGCCGGCCAGCACCAGCATCAGCGCGGCCAGCGGCGTGGCCAGCAGGCGGGTCCATCGGGTGTGCTGCTTCATGGTGGATCTCCTATGAAAACGGTGGGAAGGTGCCGGTCGAAGGGCTGCGCGGCGTTCAGCGACTGTAAGGGCCCCAGGCCGGCTCGCGCATGTCGGCGCCGCTGCTCACCAGACGTGTCTTGATGCGGCCGTCGAGCGTGGTCGTCATCAGCACGTCGCTGCCCTGCAAGCGGGTGGCATACAGCAGCAGGCGGCCGTTGGGCGCGAAACTGGGGCTCTCGTCGTGGCGCGTGTCGGTCAGGGACAACGGCGAGCCGCCGCCCAGTTCCAGCGTCATCAGCTTGAAGGCGCCATCGCGCCGCGTCACGTAGGCCAGCAGCGTGCCGTCGGGGCTGATGGCCGGGCTGATGTTGTAGCTGCCGTCGAAGGTGATGCGCTGCACCGCGCCGCCGCTGGCCGGCACGCGGTAGATCTGCGGGCCGCCGCCGCGGTCGCTGACGAAATAGATGCTGCGGCCGTCGGGCGCGTAGACCGCCTCGGTGTCGATGCTGTCGCTGCGTGTCAGCCGCACCGGCGTGCCGCCTTCGGCGGGCAGGGTGTACAGCTGCGAAGGTCCATCCTGCGACAAGGTCACGGCCAGCCGCGTGCCGTCGGGCGACCAGGCCGGCGCACTGTTGGAGCCGCGGAAGGCGGCCACCCGGCGGCGGGCTCCGGTGCTGAGGTCCTGCACCCAGACCACGGCCTTCTGCGTCTCGAAAGACACATAGGCGATCTGCCGGCCATTGGGCGCCCAGGCTGGCGAGATGATGGACTCGGGACTGGCCAGCGCCACCTGGCCGCCTTCGCCGTCGGCGTCGGTCACGTGCAGCGTGAAGCGGCGGCCGGTGCGCACCACGTAGGCGATGCGGGTGGCATTGACACCGCGCTCGCCGGTGAGCTTTTCGTGCACCTCGTCGGCCACGCGGTGCGCGGCCAGGCGCAGGTCCTCGGGCAGCACGACCTTGCTCTGGCCCAGCAGCTGCTCGTTGCGCACCGCGTCCCAGAGCCGGAAGCGCACGTCGAAGCGGCCGTCGGCCAGGCGCGACACCGAACCGCCGACCACGGCATCGGCGCCGCGGCCGCGCCACTCCGCGAGGTTGATATTGCTGCTTTCGTCCAGCGGCTGGTCGGCCGGCAGGGCGCGGAACAGGCCGCTGCGTTCGAGGTCGGCGCGCACGATGGCGGCCAGGCGCACGCTGCCGGCCGCTTCGCCGCGGAAGTCGCCCACCACCACCGGCACCTGGGTGGCGCCGACGCCGGAGATCTCGACCCGGAACTGGGCCGCGGCGGGCGCAGCCGCTGCAGCCCCCAGAGCCCCGAGGACACCGAGGAACTGGCGCCGCGGCATGGCACCAAGCGCAGGGGCGGGGTCGGCCGCCGAGGGCATCGCTGAACAGGACGAGAGCACGCAACATTGTAGGCAGCGGGCCGGGCCGGGCCCGCGCGCCGCGATAATCCGCGCTCGCCGGGGGCACATTGCCCCGGCCCGGCCCCCTTCCCCACCCATGCCCACCCTGCTGCAGCGTTTCGCCCGCCTCCTGCCCTTCGTGCGCCACAGCCGGGCCGGCTTGCTGGGCGCCATGGCGGGCTCGCTGGTGATGGCCGCCACCGAGCCCATGATTCCGGCGCTGATGAGCCAGCTGCTGGACAAGGGCTTCGCGGCCGGCGAACTGGCCCTGTGGATGGTGCCGGCGGCCATCATCACGCTGTTCGCGGTGCGCAGCGCGGCGGCCTTCACGGCGCAATATGGCCTGGCCTGGACCGCCACGCGCGCCGTGGTGCGGCTGCGCATGGCCATGTTCGACCGCCTCATGGTGGCCGAGCCCGCCACCTACACGCGCACCAGCGCCAGCGGGCTGACCAACACCCTGGTCTACGAGGCGCAGTCCGGCGTGACGGTTCTCGTGGGCGCGCTGCTGGCGCTGGTGCGCGATGCACTCACGCTGGTGGCGCTGCTGTCCTATCTGCTGTGGCTGAACTGGCAGCTCACGCTGTTCGTGGGCCTGCTCTTTCCGGCCATCGCGCTGGTCATGCGCGCCCTGGGCAAGCGGCTGCATCGGCTGACGGTCGAAGGCCAGCAGGCCACCGACGAACTGGCCTACGTGGTGGAGGAGAACGTGCTGGCCTGGCGCATCGTGCGCCTGCACGGCGCGGCGGCACGGCAGTCGGCGCGCTTCCTGTCGCGCGCCGACCGAGTGCGCCGGCTCATGCTGAAGGCGGTGGTGGCCGGCGCCACCATGACGCCGGTGACGCAGATGCTGGCGGCTTTCGCGCTTTCGGCGGTGATTGCACTGGCGCTGTGGCAAAGCCAGTCGGGCGGCTCCACGGTGGGCAGCTTCGTGGCCTTCATCTCGGCCATGCTGATGCTGGTGGCACCGATCAAGCACCTGTCGGACGTGATGGCGCCCGTGACACGCGGCCTGGCCGCGGTGGAACGCGGCATCGACCTCATCGAGCAAAGCCCGGCCGAGCGCGGCGGCAGCCACGGCGCGGGCGAGCCGCCGACCCGCGCGCGCGGCGACATCCGCTTCGAGGGCGTGACGCTGCGCTATCGCGAAGATGCCGCGCCGGCGCTGGACGGCGTGACGCTGCAGGTGCGCGGCGGCGAGACGGTGGCTCTGGTGGGACCTTCGGGCGCCGGCAAGTCGACGCTGGCCAACCTGCTGCCGCGCTTCATCGCACCTTCCGCGGGCCGCATCACGCTGGACGGCGTGGCGCTGGAAGACTGGGACGTGGCCGCGCTGAGGCGCCAGTTCGCGCTCGTCAGCCAGGATGTGGTGCTGTTCAACGATACCGTGGCGGCCAACGTGGCGCTGGGCGCCGACCTGCCGCCCGAGACCGTGCGCAGCGCGCTGAAGGCGGCGCACCTGCTCGACTTCGTCGACGGCCTGCCGCAGGGCCTGGACACGATGATCGGCCACAACGGCAGCGAACTGTCCGGCGGCCAGCGGCAGCGGCTGGCCATTGCGCGCGCGATCTGCAAGGACGCGCCGGTGCTGATCCTGGACGAAGCCACCTCGGCGCTGGACTCGGAGTCCGAGCGCGCCGTGCAGGCCGCGCTGGAAACGCTGATGCAGGGCCGCACGACGCTGGTCATCGCGCACCGGCTGTCCACCATCGAACATGCCGACCGCGTGGTGGCGCTGGAAGCCGGCCGCGTGGCCGAACAGGGCACACACGCCGAACTGCTGGCCGCCGGCGGCCTGTATGCGCGGCTGCACGCGATGCAATTCCGCACCTGAAGGAGAACCCAGCCATGACCCTGCCGCAGATTTCGCGCTACCCCGTGCCCGAACTGAAGGACCTGCCCGAGGACCTGCGCACGCGCATCCTGGAGGTGCAGCAGAAGGCCGGCTTCGTGCCGAATGTCTTCCTGGCGCTGGCGCACCGACCGGCCGAGTGGCGCGCCTTCATGGCCTACCACGACGCGCTGCTGCTCAAGGACACCGGCTCGTTGAGCAAGGGCGAGCGCGAGATGATCATCGTCGTGACCTCGGCCGCCAACCAGTGCCTGTACTGCGTGGTGGCGCACGGCGCCATCCTGCGCGTCTACGAGAAGAAGCCGCTCATCGCCGACCAGCTGGCGGTGAACTACCGCAAGGCCGACATCACGCCGCGCCAGCGCGCCATGCTCGACTTCGCGTTCAAGATCACCACCGCTTCGCACCTCGTCGAAGACGGCGACTTCGCCACGCTGCGCGGCCATGGCTTCAGCGACGACGACATCTGGGACATCGGCGCCATCAGCGCCTTCTTCGGCCTGAGCAACCGCCTGGCCAATCTGAGCGGCATGCGGCCGAACGACGAGTTCTACCTGATGGGACGGGTACCGAAGTCCCGGTCCTGAGCACCACCGCCCACCACGACAACGAGGAAACCGAGAACCATGAAGGCATTTCCCATCGCCCCCCCGCTGGCCCTGGCGGCGACGTTGTGGCTGGCCGGCTGCGCCATGCCGATCGCGCCCGAATCGCGCACCGCGACCATCGTGCGCACCGCCCACGGCGTGCCGCACATCAGCGCACCCGACATCGAGACGCTGGCCTACGGCGTGGCCTATGCGCACGCGCAGGACAACGTCTGCCAGACGGCGCAGCAACTCGTCACCGTGCGCGGCCAGCGCTCGCGCTGGTTCGGGCCCACGGCCAGCGCGCTGCTGGGCCGGCGCGTGCTGCCCAACGAGCAGATCGACTTCTTCATCGCGGCGCACATGGACGACGCCGCGCTGGCCAGGGCCTGGGCGGCCACCGACGCCAGCACGCAAGCCCAGATGCGCGGCTACGTGGCCGGCTACAACCGCTTCCTGGCCGACCAGGCCGGCCAGCTGCCGGCGGCCTGCAACGGCCAGCCCTGGGTGCAGCCGATGACGGCGGCGGACTTTGCCCGCCTGCAGGAGACGACCATGTCGCAGGCCGGCATCGTCGCGCTGGCCGACGCCATGCTGGCGGCCAAGCCGCCCGCCGCCACCGCGGCGGCCACGACCACCGAGTTGCCGCTGAACCTGGCCGACGCCGCCGAGGCCATGCGAGAGGCCGGCCTGCTCGATTCGCCACTCGGCTCCAACGCCTGGGCGTTCGGACGCCAGACCACGGCCAACGGCAGCGGGCTGCTGCTGGGCAACCCGCACTTCCCCTGGATGGGCGTGAACCGCTTCTGGCAGATGCACCTCACGGTGCCGGGGCAGATCGACGTCATGGGCGCCAGCACCGGCCATGGCGCGATGGTCAGCGTCGGCTTCAACAAGGACGTGGCCTGGTCGCACACGGTGTCCACCGGCAAGCGCTTCACGCTGCACGAACTGGCCCTGGTGCCCGGGAACGCCACCAGCTACCTGCTCGACGGCCAGCCGGTGAAGATGACCGCGCGTGAACTGACCATCGACGTGCGCGGTGCCGACGGCGCCCAGACGCGCAAGTCGACGACGGTCTGGACCACGCGCTGGGGCCCCGTGGTCGTGGTTCCGCGCGCCGGCCTGAACTGGACCGCGAAGACCGCCTATGCGCTGCAGGACGCCAACGCCGGCAATGTCCGCTTCATCGCCAGCTGGGAGGCCATCAACCGCTCCCGCAGCGTGCAGGAGATCCACCAGGCGCACGCCAACCTGGGCATCCCGTGGGTCAACACCGTGGCTGTCGACCGCCAGGGCAACGCCATGTATGCCGACGTCAGCGTGGTGCCCGACGTCGACGCCGCGCAGCTCGAACGCTGCGCACCCAGCAAGCCGGCCGCCGCGCTGCGCGTCGCGGCCGGACTGGTGGTGCTCGACGGCTCGAAGAGCGACTGCGGCTGGCGCCGCGACCCGGCTTCGCCGGTGCCGGGGCTGACGCCGATCCAGCGCATGCCGGTGGCCATCCGCGGCGACTGGGTGCACAACAGCAACGACAGCTTCGTCTACACCCACCCGGAACAGCGCCTCGAAGGCATCTCGCCGCTGGTGGGCGAGGCCCGCGTCGAACGCCCGCGCACACGCGCCGGGCTGAGCGAGATCCCCGAATTGCTGTCGCGCGGCAAGGTCACGGCGACGGCGGTGCAGCAGCAGCTGTTCCAGAACCGCAATTTCATGGCCGGCGCGGTGCTGCCCGACCTGCTGGCCGCCTGCACGACGGCGCCGCCGGCGGCCGAGGCGCTGCGCGACGCCGTGCGCGACGGCTGCACCGCCCTGGCCGGCTGGAACCGCCGCAACGAACTCGACGCGCGCGGCGCGCACCTGTTCCGCGAATTCTGGCGCAGCGCGCGGGCCATTCCCGGCGTGTACCGGGTACCCTTCGACGGCAAGCAGCCGATGGCCACCCCGGCCGGCTTGAAGATGGACGACGCCACGGTGGCCAGCAAGGTGTGGGAGACGCTGGCCGGCGCCGTGGCTGCAGTGCGCAAGGCGGGCTTCGCGCTCGACGCACCGCTGGGCAGCGTGCAGCGGCCGCTGTTCACCGATGAGCCGATCGCACTGCACGGCGGCGACGAATTCGAGGGCGTACTGAACAACCTGGGCAACCAGTTCGCACCCGGCATCACGGCGCAGGGCCTGCGCATCGACTACGGCAGCAGCTATATCCAGACCGTCACCTTCGACGATCGCGGGCCGGTGGCGCAAGCCATCCTGACTTACGGGCAGAGCACCAACCCGGCCTCGCCGCACGCCACCGACCAGTTGCGCCTGTTCTCGGCCAAGACCTGGCCCACCCTGCCCTTCCACCCGGAAGACGTGGCGCGCGAGCGTGTCGGCGGGGTGCTGCGGCTCACCCGTCCCTGAACGGACACGCGACGCCGCCAGCGACGAGGGCCCCCGCGGGGGCCCTTTTTTCCTCGTGCAGCCGATCGACCGCGCGGGCGGTTATCGCAGGCTCACGGCGCCGCCTGCAGCGCGCGGATGCGGTCCTCGACGGGCGGGTGGCTGGACATCAGCGCCATCAGGCCGCTGGGCCGGCTGCTGATGCCCATGTTGGCCACCGTCTTGGGCAACTCGCCCGGGTCGAGCCCGCCCAGGCGCGCCAGCGCGTTGATCATCGGCTGCTTGCGCCCCATCAGCGCTGCGGCGCCGGCGTCGGCGCGGTATTCGCGCTGGCGCGAGAACCAGGCCACGATGATGGCGGCCAGGATGCCGAGCACGATATCGAGCACGATCGTCGTCACGATGTAGCCGATGCCCACGCCGTCGCGTTCGTTCTTCAGGATCACGCGGTCGACGAAATAGCCGATCACGCGCGACAGGAAGACCACGAAGGTGTTCATCACGCCCTGGATCAGCGTCAGCGTGACCATGTCGCCATTGGCCACGTGCGCCACTTCATGGCCGATGACGGCCTCGACCTCGTCGCGGCTCATGCTTTGCAGCAGCCCGGTGGACACCGCCACCAGTGCCGAATTCTTGAACGCGCCGGTGGCGAAGGCATTGGGCGCGCCGTCGTAGATGGCGACCTCGGGCATGCCGATGCCGGCCTTCTGCGCGAAGCCCTGCACGGTGCCGACGAGCCAGCGGTGCGTGGGGTCGGTGGAGTCGTTGATGACCTGCGCCTTGGTGCTCCACTTGGCCATCGGCTTGCTGATCAGCAGCGAGATGATGGCGCCGCCGAATCCGATGAGCGCGGCAAAGCCGAGCAGCAAACCGAGGTCCAGCCCCTCGGCCGTGAGGAAGCGGTTGACCCCCAGCACACTGGCGGCAATGCCCAGCACCAGGATGACGGCCAGGTTGGTCGCAAGGAACAGCAGCACACGTTTCATGGTCAGGCGGCGCCGGTCGGGGCGCACGGTCGGTTGAGATCGGGCTAGATGTTAGGGCCGCCGGCGGGCTTTCAAGTGGCGGCGCGGCGGCCGAACCCGCGCCGCGCAGGGCCTTGGGCCGGCGCCGCCTCGGGCGCCTGCAGCCGCACGTGATTCGGGTTGCCCGCCGGCAACAGTTCGAAGCGGTCGGGGAACTGGCCGAAGAGCCGGGTCGACGAACCGCCGCGGCTCAGCAGCCCGGCGTCGCGCAGCCGCACCGACGCCACGCGCAGTTCCAGCGTGCCGCCGCGCGCGAGTTCGGGCAGCAGCGCCAGCATCTGCTGCACCTTCTCGGGAACAGGCGGCGCTGGCGGCGGTGCCGCTGCGGCGGCTGCGGGCGCCGCCGCCTTGCGCCGCGTGCCCGTCTTGCGCACCGGCGTCTTGGCGGGCGTCGCTGCCGCCGTGGCGTGCCCGGTCTCGGCCGCGGAAGGATCCGCCGGACTCGCCTCCGCCTGGGTCGCCGCCCTGGCCGCCATCTTCGTCGCCGTCTTCGCCGTGCCGCGGGCGGCGGTCTTGCGCGCCGGCCTGGCCGCGGCCGCCGCACCGGCCCGGCGATGGGCCATGACCGTGAACTCGTCGTAGACCTGCAGCGTCTCCTCGCCGGTCTTGCCTTCCTGGCCGATGCCCACCACGCGGCAGCCCTTCTCGCGCAGCCGTGCCACCAGCGGTGCGAAGTCGGAGTCCGACGAAGCGATGGCCACCACGTCGGGCCGCTCGGCCAGCACCAGGTCAACCGCGTCCACGGCCAAGGCGATGTCGGTGGAATTCTTGCCCGTGCTCAGGTTGACCATGGGCTTGATCGAAAGCCGCCGGAAGACCGCCTGGTGCTTGAGCGCACTCTCGGCCGTGCAATAGGCGCGGCGCACGTGCAGCGCACCATGTGCCTCCAGCAGGTGCGCCACCGCCTGCTCGACGACGTCGACCGACACGTTGTCGGCATCGATGAGCAGCATCACGCGGTCGGGGGTCATGCGAGCTTCCAGTTCAGGGTTTCGCCGCCACGCAGCGGCTTGATGAGCGTGTCGCCGAAGGGCAGCGTCTCTGGCAGCGTCCAGGCCCGGCGCTGCAGCGTCACGCTGCCGGTGTTGCGCGGCAGGCCGTAGAAGTCGGCGCCGAAGAAACTGGCAAAGGCCTCCAACCGGTGCAGCGCGCCGGCGGCCTCGAAGGCCTCGGCATACATCTCCAGTGCGGCCGGCGCGGTGTAGCAGCCAGCGCCGCACACCGACTGCTCCTTCATCAAGGCAGCGTGCGGCGCGCTGTCGGTGCCGAGAAAGAATTTCGGGCTGCCGCCGGTGGCCGCGCGCACCAGCGCCTGGCGGTGGTGTTCCTTCTTCAGCACCGGCAGGCAGTAGTAATGCGGGCGCAGGCCGCCGGTGAAGAGGGCATTGCGGTTGTAGAGCAGGTGGTGCGCGGTGATCGTGGCGGCGGTGAATGCGCTGCTGCCGGCCACGTAGTCGGCCGCGTCCTGCGTCGTGATGTGCTCGAACACGACCTTCAGCGCCGGGAAGTCACGGCGCAGCGGCTGCATCACGCGGTCGATGAAAACCGCCTCGCGGTCGAAGATGTCGACCTCGGGGTCGGTGACCTCGCCGTGCACCAGCAGCAGCAGGCCTTCGCGCTGCATGGCGTCCAGCGTCGCATGGCAGCGGCGCAGGTCGGTGACGCCGGCGTCGCTGTTCGTCGTGGCACCGGCCGGGTAGAGCTTGAGCGCCACCACGCCGGCCGCCTTCGCGCGACGGATCTCCTCGGGCGGCGTGTTGTCGGTGAGGTACAGCGTCATCAGCGGCTCGAAGTCCGCACGCACCGGCCGCGCGGCCAGGATGCGTTCGCGGTAGGCCAGCGCCAGCGCCGTGGTGGTCACCGCCGGCCGCAGGTTGGGCATCACGATGGCGCGGCCGAACTGGCGCGCGGTATGGGGCAGCACGGCCGCCAGCGCGGCGCCGTCGCGCAGGTGCAGGTGCCAGTCGTCGGGGCGGGTGAGTGTCAGCGTCTCGGGCATGGCGGCGATTGTCCCATCGCCGCACCGCGCCCTGGCGCCGTCGCGGACGCGGATGCCGCTTGCGTTCAATGCGCGAGGATCTTGGACAGGAACTCCCGCGCCCGCGGCGAGCGCGCCTCGGGGTGGCCGAAGAACTCGGACTTCGGGCAGTCCTCGACGATGCGGCCCTGGTCCATGAAGACGACGCGGTGGCTGACCTTCTTCGCAAAGCCCATCTCGTGCGTGACGACCATCATCGTCATGCCTTCCTGGGCGAGCTGCACCATGACGTCGAGCACCTCGCCCACCATCTCGGGGTCGAGCGCCGAGGTGGGCTCGTCGAACAGCATCACGATGGGATCCATGCTCAGCGCGCGCGCAATGGCCACGCGCTGCTGCTGGCCACCCGAGAGCTGGCCCGGGAACTTGTCCTTGTGCACCATGAGGCCGACGCGGTCGAGCATCTTCAACCCGCGCGCCAGCGCCTCGTCCTTGCTGCGGCCGAGCACGCGCACCTGCGCCAGCGTCAGGTTCTCGGTCACGCTCAGGTGCGGAAAGAGCTCGAAATGCTGGAACACCATGCCGACGCGTGCGCGCAGCCTGGGCAGGTTGGTCTTCGGGTCACGCAGGCTGATGCCGTCGACCGTGATGTCGCCCTGCTGGAACGGCTCCAGCGCATTCACGGTCTTGATCAGCGTGCTCTTGCCGCTGCCCGAGGGGCCGCACACCACCACCACCTCGCCCTTGGAAATAGCCGTGGAGCAGTCGGCGAGCACCTGGAAGCTGCCGTACCACTTGCTGACGCCCTGGATCTGGATCACGGCACTGGCCCGAGTCGAAACCGTCTCGTCACGGCTTGGGGAAGGATTCCACCGGCAGCGCATTCGGCCGCGCCCAGGCCGCCCGCGTGGCCGCGCTGGCCGGCAGGCCCAGCGGTTTGTTCAAGGGCGGAATCGGCTGCAGGAACCATTTGTCGTACAGGCGGGCCACTTCACCGGACCGCATCATCGCGCGCAGGCTGTCGTCCACCGCCTGCTTGAACGCCGGGTCGTCCTTGCGCAGCATGATCGCGATCGGCTCCACCGAAAGCACTTCGTCGACGATGCGGTAGTCGGCCGGGTTGGCCGAACGGGCAATGACGCCGGCCAGGATCTGGCTGTCCATCACGAAGGCGTCGGCACGGCCGGTCTGCACGAGCAGGAAGCTGTCGTCGTGGTCCTTGCCGAAGACGGCCTGGAAAGTCACGCCCGCGGCCTGCGCCTTGCGGCGCATCACCTGCACGGCGGTGGTGCCGGTGGTGGTGGAAACACGCTTGCCGTCGATCTGCGCCAGCGAGCCGATGCCCGAGTCGGCCTTCACCGCGAAACGCGTCTCCTCCACGAAGGTGGTGGGTGCAAAGGCCACGTCGAGCTGTCGCTGCGTGGTATTGGTGGTGGAGCCGCATTCGATGTCGATGCTGCCGTTGAGCAGCAGCGGGATGCGGTTCTGCGAACTCACCGGGCGGTAGGCGATGTCCAGCCGCGGCAGGCCCAGCTTCTGCCGCACGTCGCCCAGTACGCGCTGGCACAGCTCGACGTGGAAACCGGCGAAGGCGTTCTCGCCGACGCGGTAGGACAACGCGCCCGAGGCTTCGCGCACCCCCATCGTCGCCACGCCCGTTTCCCTCATCCGGGCCAGCGTGTCGATGGGCGCGGCGACGGCACCCAGGGTCATGGACAGGGCGGCGGCGAGCAGGGGCAGGCGCATCGGATTCTCCAGGCCGCAAGCGGCCGCATGGCGAGGCATTCTAGAAGCGCCGCCGACGCCGCGGGGGCGGCGGCCGCTCAGGCCGGGTTCGCCAAGCGCAGGAACTCCCACAGCTTCAGCGCCACCGCCTTGGGGTGGCGGGCATGACCGGGCCGTTCGCGGTAGATGCGCACCTCCATCGTCAGCGACAGCTCGCCGCCCGCCGCGGCGGCGACGAGCCGACGCGACGCCAGTTCCTTGCGCACCGAACTGCGCGGCAGGAAGGCCAGGCCGTGGCCTTCCAGCGCCATGGCCTTCAGACCCTCGGCCATGTCGGTCTCGTAGATGGGGTCCAGCGGCAGCGGCTCGCCCGCCTGCTTCACGATCAATTCCACCAGCTGCGCCATGTAGGCCCCGGAGGCATAACTCAGGAACGGCACGCGCCCGCCCGGCCGCCCGGGCAGGCTGAACAGGGGCTGGCCGTCGGGCCCGGCCTTGGCGTAGGGGGCCAGCGTCTCGGTGGTGAGATTGAGCGTCTCGTAGCGCTCGGCGCTGATCTGCAGCGGCTGGCTCGCGTGGTGATAGGCGATGAGCAGGTCGCAGCCGCCTTCGGTGAGGCGCAGCGCCGCGTCGTGCACGTTCAGCGCCGTGAGCCGGGTCTTCACGGCACCGAAGGTCGGGCGCAGGCCCATCAGCCAGTGCGGGAAGAAACTGAAGGCCAGCGTGTGCGGCACCGCGAATTCGATCATGTCCTGCCCGGCCGCCTGGTGGCTGCGCATCATGTTGCGCGTGGCCTGCAGCGACTCCAGGATGTCCAGCGCCTGGGCATGGAAGGTCTCGCCGGCCGGCGTGAGCCGCGTCGGGTACGAGGAGCGGTCGACGAGGTCGATGCCGGCCCAGGCCTCCAGCGCCTGGATGCGGCGCGAAAACGCCGGCTGCGTGACGTGCCGCAAATGCGCCGAACGCGAAAAGCTGCGCGTCTCGGCCAGGCTCACGAAGTCCTCCAGCCACTTGGTCTCCATTGGGAAAGTGTATCGGCGTGACCTGCAGTGCACGACACCCCTGCACGGCCACGGGCCTGGCGCGTTAGCATCGCGCGCAGCAACGCTTGGAGGCATTCCCCATGACCCGATTCAAGCTCCGACTCGCCGGCCTGGCCTTGCTGGCCGGCGCCACGGCCCTGCCCGCCCTGGCCGCAGGTTCGGCCTCGTCGGCCTCTTCCGCGGGTTCATCGGCTTCTTTCGGCAGCCTGTCGACCTCGATCGAGACTTCGAGCGACGCCTCTTCCAAGGGCGGCGACGTGGCCCAGGGCGACTACCGCATCGTCGAGCTGGCCGACTCCCCGGCGCGCCCAGGCACCGTGCGCGTGACGCTGCAGGTCCTGGCCGCGCAGGGTGCCGAAGGCCGCCTGTTCCTTTACGTGCCGCAGGCCACCGCCACCGGCGCCCAACTGGCGGTGGGAGAAAGGGTGAATGCGCGCGAACGACCCTATGGCCTGGAGTTTGCCTACGGCGAACCGCTGCAGGCCTTCTTCCTGGTGGTGCACGACGAAGGCGCGCGGGAGCTGCGCACGCGGCCGGTGACGCTCTGAACGCGGGGCCTCGACACGCCGGGCGGGCGGCGTTCGCCGGCGCCCTGGCCTGTGCATTGGGCGCCCTGGCCACCGGCGACGCCCACGCCGGCCTGGTGGCCTACTGCAGCGAACCGGCGCCGCTGAGCGCGGCGCAGAACGACCGCCTCATCCGCTTCGGCGCCATCGTCAAGGCCGAACTCGAGCGCAGCGGCGCCAGCGTGGCGCTCATCGCCCGCTCCGGGTTGGACCTGAACCGGTTCGGCCAGCGCTATTCGCATGCCGGCGTCAGCCTGAAGACCGGCCCGGAGTCGCCCTGGGCCGTGCGCCAGCTCTATCTCGACTGCGACGAGCGCCGCCCGCGCCTGTTCGACCAGGGCATGGCGGCCTTCGTGCTGGGCGGCGACGAACCCACGCTGGGTTATGTGTCGGTGCTGCTGCTGCCACCGGCGCCGGCCGCGGCGCTGGAGTCCACGGCGCTGGACAACCGCCACGCGCTGGCGCTGCTGGGCCGCGAATACAGCGCCAATGCCTACCCCTTCAGCCCGCGCTACCAGAACTGCAACCAGTGGGTGGCCGAACTGCTGGCCACGGCCTGGAGACCCGCCGGCGCAGCCGGCGGCGAGATGGACGGTGCGGCCGACCAACGCGAGCGCGCCCAGGCCTGGCTCAGAAGCGAAGGCTACGAGGCCACCGTGTTCGACGTCGGTTGGCGCGCGCTGATGTGGGCCGGCAACTTCATCCCCTGGGTGCACGGCGACGACCATCCGGCCGAAGATGTCGAGCAGCAGATCTACCGCGTCAGCATGCCGACTTCCATCGAGGCCTTCGTGCGGCGCAAGCTGCCGGACGCGACGCGGCTGGAGTTCTGCCACACCGAGACGCAGGTCGTCATCCGCCGCGGCTGGGTACCCATCGCCGAGGGCTGCCGGGCCGGCGCGCAGGACACCGTGATCGCGCTCGAATGAGCTGCGCGCCTCGGTGAGCCTGACGGCAAAGCGAGGGTCGGCATGTGCCGGCAGCGACGTGCGCGAACCCAGCGGCGGCGCAAGCCCGGGGTGATCCTTGGTGCCGCGGCTGGGGGAGTCCCTGTCGACCCTGAGCCGTCGTCCGCGCGTTCGGATTGGGGACCGGGAAGCAGTCACCGGCCGGCCGGTTTCAACTTGATCGCGCCGATGGCGGACCATGGGGTCGACGATTGCATTGATGTCCGGGGCTTGCAGGGGCTTTGCAGGTTTCGCGGCGGCCGATCGGCGCGAAGTTGATCCGTCGTTGGCAGTGATTATGATGATCATCATATTCACGGCTACAATGGCCGGTATGGATAGCCAACCCAGCCGCAAGGAACTCAGCCACGAACGCATCGTCGCGACTGCCGCACGGGCGATCCGCCGGGGTGGTTTCCAGGGCGTGGGCGTTGCCGACATCATGAAAGAGGCCGGGTTGACCCATGGCGGCTTCTACGCCCACTTCAGCTCGCGCAATGCCTTGTTGGCCGAAGCCCTCGAGCGCGCCGGCCAGGACAGCGCGGAGCGTGTCAGTCAGGCCACCGCCGCGCGCCAGGTGCGCGGCGCCAGTGCCTTGCGTGCGCTGGTGGAAGGCTACCTGTCCGATCGCCACCTCGGCGACATCGAGGCCGGTTGCCCGGTGGCTGCGCTGGCCTCGGAGATGCCACGCCAGTCCCCCGAAGTCCGCGAGTCGTCGGTGCAACGGGTGCGCGGTCTGATTGCCGCCGTGCGCCGCGCGCTGCCGAAGGACGCACCGGCCGACAG
Organism: Candidatus Rubrivivax defluviihabitans; assembly: GCA_016709385.1. Classification (GTDB taxonomy): domain Bacteria; phylum Pseudomonadota; class Gammaproteobacteria; order Burkholderiales; family Burkholderiaceae_C; genus Rubrivivax; species Rubrivivax defluviihabitans. Next base: position 77,891 of record JADJMW010000013.1, on the reverse strand, counting down.
CGGCCCGGCCATCGCCAGCCAGCTGGTCGGTGCGCTGCAACTGGCCCGTGCGCTGGGCGACAACGCCGAAGGCCGGGCGCTGCTGAAGGCGTCGCGCCGGGCGCTGCTGGCACAGTACGACCGCAAACCCTCCGACTGAACGATTGCTGCGTGCCGTGTCGTCACCAGTCTGCACAGAAATATGACGATCGTCATTGCGCTATCCGCCCACCCCTCACGACTGACGAGACCCTGAACCATGAAGATTTACGACGCCACGGTCCTCGTCACCGGCGCCCATCGCGGCCTCGGCCTGGCCTTGGTCCGAGAATCGCTCGCCCTCGACGCGCTGGAAGCCGGCGCCGAAGAGGTGCTGGCCGACCAGCGTGCACGCCGGCTCGAGAAGGGGCTGTCGACCGAACCGGGCGTGTATCGGCTCGACCCCAACGCGGCTGCGACCGTTGCGGCCGCTGGCTGAGGCCCGCATGAGTGCCCTGATCACGCCCGTCGAGGCAAGCGCCGCAGCACCTGCCGTCTCGCCGGCCACATCACGCACGCAGCAGATGCTGCATGGGCCGGTGCTACCGACGCTGCTGCGCCTGGCCACGCCCAATGTGATCGGCCTGTTCGCGATGACGGTCGTCATCGGCTACGACGGCTACATCCTCGGCAAGTTGGGCGCCGATGCGCTGGCCGGCATTGCGCTGGTCTTTCCGCTTTCGATGCTGATGATGCAGATGTCGGGCGGCGGCATCGGCGGTGCCGTCACCGCCGCTGTCGCACGTGCGCTGGGCGCTGGGCGCGGCGACGAGGCCGGCCGCCTGGCGCAGCAGTCGCTGTTCATCGCCGGGGTGCTGGCGGCCGCGTTCACGCTCGTGCTGCTCGGCTTCGGCCGCGGCGTGTACGCAGCCATGGGCGGACGCGGCGCGGCGCTCGACGCGGCACTGGCCTATTCCAACGTGCTGTTCGGCGGCGCCATCGTCATCTGGGCCACCAACGTGCTGGGCGCCGTGGTGCGCGGCGAGGGCAATATGCTGCTGCCGGCGCTGCTGCTGGTGCTGACGGCGCTGATCCACCTGGTGCTGTGCCCGACGCTGGTGTTCGGCTGGGGCCCGATCCCTGGCCTGGGCGTGCCCGGCGCCGCGATCAGCCTGCTCATCGCCAACGGCGCCGCCGCGCTGCTGCTGGCCGCGCATCTGCTGCGCCGCGATGCGGCGGCGGCCTTGAACCGATCGCCCTGGCGGCTGCACGCGCCGCTGGTGCGCGACATCCTGCGCGTGGGCGTGCCGGCATCGATGAGTCCGATCGTCAGCAATGCGTCGATCGCCGTGGCCACCGCCTTCGTCGGCAGTTTCGGCACGGCGGCGCTGGCCGGGTACGGGGTGGCGGCGCGGCTCGAATACATCCTGGTGCCCATTGCCTTCGGCTTCGGCACGGCGCTGACGGCGATGGTCGCGACCAACATGGGCGCCGGCAATGCGAAGCGCGCTTTGCGCGTGGCCTGGCTGGGCGCGGCCATCGTCGCCGCCATCACCGGCGGCATCGGGCTGACCACGGCGATTGCCCCGGCACTGTGGATGAACCTGTTCACGCAGGATGCGGCGGTGCGCGAGTTCGGCGCCTCGTACCTGCGCATCGTCGGCGCCTGCTATGGGCTGTACGGCTTCGGACTGGCCTTGTTCTTTGCCTCGCAGGGGGCAGGACGCATGTTCTGGCCGCTGGCCGGCAGCGTCGCCCGGCTGGTCATCGTCGCATTGGGCGGCTGGGTCTGCGTGCATGTGCTGCAGACGTCGGCGAGCGGCTTCTTCGTCGTGGTCGCAGCAAGTCTGGGTCTCTATGGCTTGATCATCGCCGCTGCGATCAAGTTCGGCAGCTGGGCGCGATAGGCGCAGGCTCCGCGCAGGAGCGAAGGATGAACGTCGATCACTTCTTCCCGAAGTTCGGCGCGCGCTTCTCGACGAACGCACGCACGGCTTCCGTATGGTCGCCGTGCAGCGATGCGCAGGTCGCAGGCCAGCGCAATCGACAGCCCGGCACCGGCCGCCGGCGCAAGACTCGGACCCGGTGCAGGGGCACAGACCGGCGACCACGGCCAGCGACCTCATGCCGAGGCCACGCGCAGGATCTCCTCCTCGACATCGCGCAACCGGTCCTTGCCGAACCACAGCTGATCGCCGACCAGGAAGCTGGGCGAACCGAAGGCGCCGCGGTCGTGGGCGGACTGGGTGTTCTTCAGCAACATGTCCTTGACCTGCGGGTCCTGCGACAGCTCGAAGATCTTTGCGGCGTCCAGGCCGCCCGCGCTGAGCGTGGCCGCGATCACCGCCACGTCGTCCATGTTCTTGCCCTCTTCCCACATGGCCGGGAAGACCACGTCGACGTAGGCTGCCAGGCAGCCGAGCTTCTGCGCGGCGCAGGCACCGCGCATGATCTTCAGCGTATTCACCGGGAAGAAGGGGTTGAACTTGAAGCGCGTCAGCCCGTGCCTGGTGATGAAGCGCTGCATCTCCAGGTTCTCGTAGGCGCGCTTGTTCGGGATGGCCGCGAAGGCCTCGACGGGCGAGCGGTTGTTGGCCAGCTTGAACAAGCCCCCGAGCAGGATCGGCACGTACTCGAAGCGGGCGCCGGTGCGCGCTTCGATGGCCGGGATCAGCTTGTGGCACAGGTAGGCATTGGGGCTGCCGAAATCGAACAGGAACTCGACCTTCACGGGTTTCATCGTTTGTCTCTTGGTTGGCAATGGATCTGAGTCAAGACGGCGCGGCGCGGATCACCAGCTTTCGATCCACGGCCGCAGCTCGGTCTCGTGGGTCCAGGCGTCGCGCGGCTGCATATGGATCTGCCAGTAGGCCTCGGCGATGCTGTCGGGGCTGACGATGCCCTGCTGCTCCTTCAGCGCGTAGCGCTCGGGGAAGTTGCTGCGGATCCATTCGGTATCGATCGCCCCGTCGATGACCGGATGCGCGACATGGATGTTCTTCGGCCACAGCTCGCGCGCCATGCTCTGCGCCAGCGCACGCAGCGCATGCTTGGCGCCGGCGAAGGCGGCAAAACCTTCGCGGCCGCGCAGGCTGGCGGTGGCGCCGGTGAAGATGATGGTGCCGCGCCCGCGCGTGAGCATCACCTTCGCCGTTTCGCGGCCCATGAGGAAGCCGCTGAAGCAGGCCATCTCCCACACCTTCTGGTAGACGCGCGAGGTGGTCTCGGTGATGCCGAAGCGAACGTTGGCGCCGATGTTGAACACCGCCACCTCGATCGGTGCGATGTCGCGCTCGATGCCCTCGACCAGCGCGATCATCGCCTCTTCCTTGCGCGCATCGCTGCCGAAGGCGTGCGCCTGCCCGCCTTCGGCGCGGATGCGTTGCACCAGCGGCTCGAGCTTGTCGGCGCTGCGCCGCGTCACACAGGCGATGTAGCCCTCGCGCGCAAAACGCCGCGCGATCGCGCCGCCGGTCGCGTCGCCCGCGCCGATGACGAGGACGGCTTTGGGATCAGCCATGCTTTCTCCTTCAGGGTGCAGCCGACGCCGTGGTGGCGTCGGCCGCTTGTTGCGCCATCGTCTTCATCACGCCCTTCAGCAGCTTGCCGGTGGGCGTGGACGACGACAATCGCGGTCTATTCCGGATGATGATCATCATTTTCCAGTATGACGAATATAATTCACACAGTCAAGGCACCGACATCCAGGAGCACGGCATGGGGCATTCGCAGGCAGACAAGGCACACAGCCGGGAGAAGATCCTGCGCCAGGCGGCCGACCAGGTGCGCGACAACGGCTTGGAGTCGATCAGTGTCGGCAAGCTGATGCGCAGCGTGGAGCTCACTCACGGCGGCTTCTACAACCACTTCGAGTCGCGCTCCGAGTTGCTGGCGCAGGCGCTGGAGCGTGCACTGGTCGAAGGCGCCAAGACGGCCACCACCGGCGTGAAGCCCGGCGACGCGCCGCGCAGCTACGAGACCCGGGTGCGGGGCTATGTCAGCCGCGCGCACCGGGATGCGCGCACCAGCGGCTGTGCGATCGCCGCGCTGGCGTCGGACGTCGCCCGCGCCGACGTCGCCTCACGCGCGGTCATGTCGACACACATCGACGAATTCGTCGGCCAGCTCGCGCAATCGATGCACAGCCGGGACGAGGGCGACGCCATGCTCGCGATGAGCGCGATGGTCGGCGCCGTGCTGCTGGCACGGGTGCAGACCGACCCGAAGAAGTCCGACGCGCTGCTGAAGTCGGTACGCGACCGCCTGCTGGCGCTGAACCGCACCGAAGCGGCCTGAGCCGGCCTGAGCGGGCAGCAGGCTGCGCGGCTGATGCAGGCGAATACGCCGGATGCCAACGGCGCGAAGGGAACGATCGTCTTCATCAACGCCAGCGCGGCGCTGAAGGGCTTTGCGGCCAGCGGCGCGTTCGCGATGGCCTGCCAGGCCAAGACCGGGTTGGCGCAAAGCATGGCGCGCGAGCTGATGCCGCAGGGCATCCATGTGGTCAACGTGCCGATCGATGCCGCGGTGGGCTGGCGGCAGGGCGACGGCAGCCCTGCACACCGGCTGGCGGGCACGACCACCGACGACAACATGGCCGACCCGGACCGCACCGCCGAGATGTATCTGCAGCTGTACCGCCAGCACCGGTCGGCCTGGGCCTTCGAGGTGGTGCTGCGGCCCTGGAACGCGAAGTGGTGAACGGCTGCCGGCTTCAACCGCTGGTGCGGCTTGGAGGTGAAATCGGCATCGGCAGGGCAGGTCGAACTCGTCATGCCCTGGCGCGGCGAGTTTGGGCAATACAGCGGCTTCCTGCACGCCGGGCTGATCGGCGCCCTCATCGACACCGCCTGCGGCTTTGCGGCCGTGACTGTCGCCGGCCCTGGCGTGCTGGCAGCGCACTTCTCGCAGAACTGCCTGCGGCCAGCTCAGGGCGAGCAATTCATCGCGCGGGCGAGGGTCGTCCGGGCGGGCAAGACTCAAGTCTTCACGGCCTGCGAACTGTTCACCGTGGCGGCGCAAGAGAGAAGAGCTGGTCGCCACCGGCGAAGCGCTGCTGGGCTTCATCAAAGCATCGGTCCAGGCTTGCATCCGCGAGCCGCTACGGCCACATCGGCACGGACGTTGGCCACTGCCGGCAACAGCCAGCGGTACACCCGCAATCACCCGGCTGATCGCGAAAGGAACGCAAGTGCCCTGGGCACGAAGTCGGCATGGAACTGGAACACCGCACCGTGTCCTGAATCGGGATAGACGATGAGTTCGCTGTTCGGCAGCCGCCGCGCCAGGTCCCGCGTGTTCCGGCTCGGGACCATGCGATCGCCGTCGCCGTTGGCGACCAGCACCGGGTGATGCACCTTCGACAGATCCGCAGCTGCCTTCTCGCCCCAGCGGCGCAGCGCCTTCAACTGCGCCTGCAGCGCGGCGATCGTGATCTTCTTGTCGCGGTCGTCCGAGCGCTCCTTCAGCCGCGCCAGAAACTCCTTGCCGGCGCGGATGCCGTCGGGTGACCGGGTGAAGAACAGAAACTGCTTCGGGTCCTGAAAGCTGAGCCAGCCGCGCAGCATGTCGAGGTAGGTCACACGGGCGACCTGGCTGATGCCTTCGCCGCCGGCCGGGCCCGTGCCGGTGAGGATCATGCGGCGCACCAGTTGCGGTGCCATCAGCACGATCTCCTGCGCCACCATGCCACCCATCGAAAACCCGAAGAGATCGACCTGATCGAAGCCCATGGCCTTTATGAACGTGATCGCGTCCCGGGCCATCTCTTCCATCGACGTCGCCGGCGCTCCGCTCGACGCGCCGACGCCGCGGTTGTCGAACGTGATCACGCGGTGCTTTGCTGCGATGCCGTCGACGATGCGGGGGTCCCAGTTGTCCAGAACAGCCGCCAGGTGGATGAGGAACACGACCGGCGGACCGGGATGGTCCGCACCAAGTTCCCGGTAGGCGAAGCTCACACCACCTGCGGTGACCGTCCGCGTGGGGACGTTCTTCCACGTCACCGTCGAATCCTGCGCTGCGTTCATGGCGGGGTTGCGCGTGGGTCGATCGGCCAAACCGATCAAGCCGCAAGCGCCGGATAGTCCGTGTAGCCCTTCGCTCCCGGTGTGTAGAAGGTCTGCGCGTCCACGGCATTCAGTGGGGCGTCGGACTGCATGCGTGCCACCAGGTCCGGGTTGGCGAGGAACGGTCGGGCAAAGGCAATCAGATCCGCCTGACCTGCCTGCAGCGCACGCTCGGCGCTCGTTCGATCGAAGCCGCCAGCCAGGATGAACAGACCCTGGAAGGCGGCGCGAAGGCGAGACTTCAATTCGGCGGGCACCGCCGGCGCACCCATTGCCGAATGGTCCAGCACGTGCAGGTACAGCAGGCCCAGGTCCGACAGTTGCTGGGTCAGCGCCAGGTACTGCACCTCCACGTCGGCAAACCCTCCGGTGCTGTTGAACACGCCGTAGGGCGACAGCCGGATGCCGACGCGATGGGCGCCGATGGCCGCCGCCGTGGCGCCAGCGATGGCCAGCGCGAAGCGGTTGCGGCCTTCGATGCCGGCGCCGTAGCTGTCGGTGCGGCGGTTCACGTTGGCGTTGAGGAACTGCTCGATCAAGTAGCCGTTCGCGGCGTGCAGCTCGATGCCGTCGAAACCGGCTTCCACCGCGAGCCGGGCGGACGCCGCGTATTCGGCGACGGTGCGGTCGATGTCGGCCGTGGACATCTCGCGCGGTGGGCTGTGGGCTTGCATGCCCTGCGAGTCGGTGTACATCTCGCCGGGACAGACCTCGGCCGTGGGGCCGAGCACCTGCGCGCCGGCCGGCAGGTTGGCCAGATGGCTGACGCGGCCGGTGTGCATCAGCTGCACGAACACCTTGCCACCCTTGGCGTGGACCGCATCGACGACGGGCTTCCAGCCGCGCACCTGCGCGTCGTTGAAGAGCCCCGGGATGCGCGCATAGCCCAGGCCGTTGGGCGATGGCGACGTGCCCTCGGTGATGATCAGGCCGGCCGTGGCCCGTTGGCCGTAGTACTCGGCCATCAAGGCGTTGGGCGTGTTGGCATCGATCGCGCGATTGCGTGTCATCGGGGCCATGACGATGCGGTTGGCGAGCTGAAGCGAAGGCGTGGCAAGAGGTTCGAAGAGCATGATGATGCTGAGTGGGTAGTTGCGTGTTTGCAGGCGGCTGTGAGGGAGCAACCGGAGGTTGCGGCGAAGGCGCAGCGAGTCACTGCATGCGCACGACGACCTTGCCCTTGGCGCGCCCCAGGGCCAGATAGTCGAGGGCTTGCTTGGCCTGTTCGAAGGGGAACACCTTGTCGATCACCGGGCGGATGCGTTCCGACTCGAGCAGCTCGCCAATGGCCGCGAGTTGTTGGCCGTCGGGGTGCACGAAAAGAAATGAGTAGTCGACCTCCCGCTTTCTGGCGAGGCGCAGGATCTTGCGGCTCATCAAGCCGAACACGAAGGTCAGGATGAAGTTCAGCCGCCTCGCGCGCGCGAATGCGGCGTCCAGCGGACCGATGAGCGAGACGATCTTGCCGCCCGGCTCGAGGATGCCGATCGACTTTTCGACCGTGTCGCCCTTGACCGTGGCGAGCACCGCGTCGTAGCCGCGCAGCACCTTGTCGAAGTCCTGCTTCTTGTAGTCGACGATCTCGTCCGCGCCCAGGCTGCTTGCCAGCTCGACGTTGCCGGTGCTGACGGTCGTTCCCACCTTGGCGCCGAGATGCTTGGCCAGCTGGATGGCGAAGGTTCCGATGCCGCCGGATCCGGCGGGGATGAACACCTTCTGACCGCGCCGAAGACCGGCACGCTCCTTCAACGCCTGCCACGAGGTGAGCGCGACCATCGGCACCGACGCGGCCTGCACGAAGTCCAGCTTGGACGGCTTCAACGCGGCGGCGCTCTCCGGCACCACGGCGAATTCGGCGAGCGAGCCATTGCCCAGGTCGAAGAGGCTGGCAAAGACCGCATCGCCCGGCTTGAAGCGGGTCACGCGGCTGCCGACCTCGACCACCACACCGGCCAGATCACTGCCCAGTGTGGCGGGCAGTTGGAAGTGCAGGACCGGTTTGAAGGTGCCCTGCGGAATGATGTTGTCGATCGGATTCAAGCCCGCGGCGTGGACCTGGACCAGAAGTTCATCGGGCTTCGGTGCGGGTCGGGGCACATCGGCAAAGCCGATTTCGGGCGACTTGCCATAACGTTTGAAGGTGAGTGCTTTCATGTCTTCTTCCTCAGCCGCGGGCGCGCAGGCGCTGCGTGCGGAAGGTGCCCCAGCCGCTGTCGACGGCAGACTTCAGGAACGCCGACAGGCCGCATTCCGCCGGACGCGGTTCCCCGCCCTTGGCGATGCGCTTGAGCTGGCGCGTGTACCACAGCACCTCCATGATCCCCATGCGGTCCACGGCCTTCAGACCGGTGCGGATCGGGCGGACCTGCTGCACGCTGTCGCGCCCTCGCAGCAGGGCGGCCGGCGCGTCGGGGTCGATCGCCAGCAGCCGCGCCAGGCCCACCACATCCAGCGCGCCGGAGCGCAGCGCGGCGTTCATGCCGGCCGCGGTGCGGAAACCGCCAGTGACCATCAGCGGCACCTTGACCGCTGCGCGCAGCTTTTCGGCAAACGCCAGGAAGTAGGCTTCGCGCTCCGCGGTGGACGCCTTCTTCGGCTCTTGCATCGCACCGCTCATCGCGGGTGCCTCGTAGGTGCCGCCGGAGATCTCGACCAGGTCGATGCCCGCATCGGCCAGCGCGCGGATCGTCGCTATCGATTCGTCTTCGGTGAAACCTCCGCGCTGGAAGTCGGCCGAGTTGAGCTTGATCCCCACCGGGAAGTCCGGGCCGACCTGGCGGCGGATCTCCGCATGGACGGCCAGCACGAAGCGCCGCCGCTTCTCGGGGCTGCCGCCCCATTCGTCGCTGCGGCGGTTGTGGTGCGGCGAGAGGAACTGGCTGACCAGGTAACCGTGCGCGCCGTGGATTTCCACGCCGCTGAACCCGGCCTTCTTGCAGATGGCCGCGCTGCGCCCGAAACGCTCGATGATGTCCTGGATCTCGGCCGGGGTGGCTTCGCGCGGGGTCTCGAAGAAGGTTGCCATGTCCGCGCGGAAGGGCACGGCCGAGGGCGCGAGGTTGTAGGCATTCAAGCCCTTGGTCGATTGTTTGCCCGGATGGTTGAGCTGCGCCCAGAGGGCCGCCCCTTGGCTGGTGACCGCCTGGGCCCACTGCCGCAGCACGGGCAAGTCCGACTCGTCCTCGATTGCGACATTGCCGGGCTCGCCCAGCGCGCGGCGGTCGATCATCACGTTGCCCGTGATGATCAGTCCCAGGCCCGAGCCGGCCCAGCGCCGGTACAACTGCACCAGCTCCGGGGTCGGGCGATTGTCGTAGGTGCCCAGCGTCTCGCTCATGGCCGCCTTGGCGAGCCGATTGCGCAGCACCGTGCCATTGGGCAGGCGCAGGGGCTGGTTCAGCAGATTTCGTTTCATGGGTGGCTCAGAAAGCGGTGCGGTCGTAGGGGGAGACGATCTTGGGTGGCTGCAGGAAGGCCGTCAGGCCCTGGAACCACATCACGTCGCGGAAGTCGCCGCTGATGCTCAGGTCCTTGCTGCCCAGGCCTCTGAGGAAGGCCGCCTGGCTGTCCTTGGCCGACAGGATCGCAAAGCCTGTCGCGGCATCCTTGAAGCTGAAGGTGAACCGGGGGTTCGCCGTCAGGCCGGCCGAGGAGCTGATGGCGCCATCCTTGATGACGAAGGTTCGGCCGGCGCCCGAGACCGTGCGAATCTGGAAGACCAGACTCTTGGCCCCCACGTAACGGGCGCAGTCGGGATCGTTCCTGATCTTGCGCTTCAGCATCTGGGCGAGGGCCCACAACAGAAACCTGAACCTGAACATGGCGTGCAACCTTGAAACGTTGGGGAAAAGGTGAGTTCGTGCGATGACTGCCGTCGCCGTCACTCGCTCAGGAACTGGACCGCGTGCCGCAGGAAGCGCTGCGGGACTTGGAACTGCGCGGCGTGGCCCGCGTCGGGATAGATGAACAACTGCGCGTTGGGCAGGTTGCGCGCCATGTAGAACGAGTTGACCGTCGGGATCATCACGTCGTGCACGCCATTGAGGATGAACGTGGGCTGCCGGATGCCGCGCAGGTAGGCGAAGGGATCGTCCTCCGCGAGCCTGGGCAGATAGAGCATGTTGGCCTCGATCTGCGCGTTCGCGACCTCCGGTGACGACGGGGGATCTTGGTCGGCGCGCTGGTGACGCCGTTGCCAGAACTCCCTGGCGGACTGCTCGGCCTGCGCCGATCGGCCGAAGAACAGGTAGAGGAAGTCTTCGAAGCCGGGAACCGGATTGACCGCCGTGCTCAGCACGCGCGTCTCCATGTCGGGGTTGCCGCCGCGTGGGCCGGTGCCCAGCAGCATCAACTTGCGCACCAGATCGGGGTGACGCCAGGTCAGGTCCAAAGCCTGAAATCCGCCCAGCGAGAAGCCCAGCAGGTCGATCTGCGTCAGGTCCAGCGCACGGACGAAGGCCGCTGCGTCGTCGGCCATGTCCTCGATGCGTGTGCGCGGCGTGCCGCCCGAGGAAGCAACGCCACGGCCGTTGTAGAGGATGACTTCGCGGCCTTCGGCCAGGCCGTCCGTCATCAACGGATCCCAATGGTCCATGCCGCCCCGGAAGTGCTGCAACAGAAGCAGTGGGGGCTGCGAGGAGGCGTTGTGGCCCCAGCGGCGATAGGCGAAGCGGGACCCACCGACTTCGACGAAGCGGGTGGGCGTGGTGATGTGGGTGTCCGTCATGGGCTGACCTGTGATGGGGCTGATCCGGGAGGCCGGTCGGCTTGCGGGAACTTCGGCCTTGGGCATCGCGCTTCGTCGCTACGCCACTTTCGGATGATGTTTATCATGTGTAAAGTCAAATCAAAGGGCCGCGGCAATCTGTCGGTTCAGTAACCGGCAGGGGTCAGGGACTTGAGCGCGGCCTCGCGCAGGCCGTCCGACAGACCCGGCTCATCGACTGCGCGCGACAACATCAACGCGCCGACCATGGTGGCGATGGTCACCATGGCCCGTTCGTGAGCTGCGGGCTGTCCCCAGTCCGGCGCTTGACGGGCGATCAGGTCGATCATCTCCTTGATGTGCCGGGTCGCCACCCGACGTACTTCGGGAACCTGGCGAGACGTTTCCGAACCCAGCGCAGCGAGCGGGCATCCCACTTCGACACGTTCGAGGTGTTCCTTTGAGAGATAGGCGCCAAGCACGGATGCCAGGGCCTGGCCGGTAGGTGCGCTGGCCACGACCTCCGCCACGGAGGCAGCGGACTCGGCGCACGCCCTTCGCGCCGCCTCGGCCAGCATGGCCTCGCGCGAAGGGAAGTGGGCGTAGAAGCCACCGTGCGTCAGCCCGGCCTCCTTCATGATGTCCGCGACGCCGGTACCGCCATACCCGCTGCGGCGGATCGCTCGGGCGGCCACGCCCACGATGCGTTCGTGCGTGGCCTCTTTGGCCGCCGCTCTGGCGCTGAGTCTCGGTCTTTGCATGACGCTCATCATACATAAATCGACAACGATGCGCAACACCCGATACGGGCAAGGTCGCCCCGCGGGATCCATCCCGGAGTCACCGCGGCCGTGAACCTTGCGACGGTGTTCAACGCTGCCGGCAACGCCGCGAGACGCCAAGTGCGCCAAGGCGTTGACGGCCGATCGCATCGAGCGGATCCGCAGCAGCAGCGCGCCGCGACGCTGGCGCCCGTCAGCCACCCTCGCCCACCGCTTCCCCGCTCTGCTGCAGCCGCCACATCTGCGCATAACGCCCGCCGCGCGCCAGCAGTTCGGCGTGCGGCCCGCGTTCGGCGATGCGGCCGGCCTCCAGCACCACGATCTCGTGCGCGTCGACCACCGTGCTCAGCCGGTGCGCGATGACCAGCGCCGTCTTGCCTTGCGACACCGCGCGCAGTTCGGCCTGGATGGCGCGCTCGTTGGCCGAGTCCAGCGCCGAGGTGGCCTCGTCGAAGATCAGGATCGGCGGGTTCTTCAGCAGCGTGCGCGCAATGGCCACGCGCTGCTTCTCGCCGCCGCTGAGCTTCAGGCCACGCTCGCCGACCATGGTGTCGTAGCCCTTGGGCGTGGCGGCGATGAAATCGTGGATGTGCGCCGCCCTGGCCACCGCCTCCACCTCGGCGCGGCTGGCGCCGGGGCGGCCGTAGGCGATGTTGTATTCCACCGTGTCGTTGAACAGCACCGTGTCCTGCGGCACGATGCCGATGGCGCGCCGCAGGCTGGCCTGCGTGACCTGGCGGATATCCTGGCCGTCGATGCTGATGCACCCGTCGCTCACGTCGTAGAAGCGGTAGAGCAGCCGCGCCAGCGTCGACTTGCCCGCTCCCGAGGGGCCGACCACGGCCACCGTCTTGCCGGCCGGGATGTCGAAGCTCAGGTCGTGCAGGATCGGCCGCTCGGCGTCGTAGGCGAAGCTCACGCGCTCGAAGCGCACCGCGCCGGGGCTGACACGCAGTTCGCCGGCGCCCGGCGCGTCGTCCACCTCGCGGTGGCGCGCCAGCAGCACGAACATCTTGTCCAGGTCGGTCAGGCTCTGCTTGATCTCGCGGTACAGCACGCCCAGGAAACCGAGCGGGATATAGAGCTGGATCATGAAGGCGTTGACCATCACCAGGTCACCCAGCGTCATGGTGCCGGCCACCACGCCTTGCGTCGCGCGCCAAAGCATGGCCACCAGCGCGATGGCGATGATGAGCTGCTGCCCGCTGTTGAGCATGCTCAGCGTGCTCTGGCTCTTCAGCGCGGCGCGGCGCAGCTGCTCCAGGCTCTGGTCGTAGCGCCGGGTCTCGAAGTCCTCGTTGTTGAAATATTTCACCGTCTCGTAGTTGAGCAGCGCGTCGATGGCCTTGCTGTGCGCCACCGAGTCGAATTCGTTCATCTGGCGCCGGAACTTGGTGCGCCACTCGGTCACGACGATGGTGAAGGCCACGTAGAGCACCAGCGCGGCCAGCGTGATCCAGACGAAGCCGATGTCGAACTTGGTGCCCAGGATGCTCAGCACCAGCGTCACCTCGATCAACGTGGGCAGGATGCTGTAAAGCGAGTAAGAGATCAGCGAATGCACCGCTCGCGTGCCGCGTTCGATGTCGCGCGTCATGCCACCGGTCTGGCGTTCCAGGTGGAAGCGCAGCGACAACGCATGCAGGTGGCGGAAGACCTGCAGCGAGATGCTGCGCGCCGCGCCTTCGGTGGCCTTGGCGAAGACCAGTTCACGCAGTTCGGTGAACAGCGTCGTGGACAGTCTCAGCCCGCCGTAGGCCAACAGCAGTCCCACCGGCACGACGAGCAGCCTCGCGGCGTCGCCGGGCTGGATGGACAGGCCGTCCACCAGTTCCTTCAGCAGCACCGGCACGCCCACGTTGGCCAGCTTGGCCGCCACCATGAAGCCCAGAGCCACGGCCACGCGCCAGCGGTAGCGCCACAGGTAGGGAAACAGCTTGCGCAGCGTGGCCCAGTCGGAGCGGGCTTCACCGCGCGCGGGCGGCTGCGCGGGGGGCAAGGCGGTGGCGTGCGTGCGCATGGGTCTCAGGCGGATATGCGCAGCACCACCTGGCGGTGGCCGATGTGGCCCGGAGCCACCGTCGTGCGCAGCCGGCAGACGGCGCAAGCTTCACGGGCAGCGGGTGAGACGTGAGACCGGAACATGCGGCACATTGTCGCCGCGGGCCGCCGGGTCGACGCACTGCCGGCAGCACGCGATTCGCGCCGATCCCGCAACGACGGGGTCGCGAAGCCGGCCGGTGTTCAGGCCGCCGCGGCCAGCGCGTCGTCGAGCACCTCCACCCAGTGCCTCACCGGCGTGCCGGTGCCGCTTTGCAGGTGCTGGATGCAGCCGATGTTCGCCGAGACGATGGCCTGCGGTTCCAGGGCCGACAGGTGGCCGAGCTTGCGGTCGCGCAACTGGTAGGCCAGCGTCGGCTGCAGCACCGAATAGGTGCCCGCCGAGCCGCAGCACAAGTGGCTTTCGCTGCCGGCCAGGCTGACCTCGAAGCCCAGCGCACGCAGGTGCGTTTCGACCCCGCCGCGCAGTTGCTGCCCGTGCTGCAGCGTGCAAGGCGGATGAAAGGCCAGCCGGCGGGCGTGGCCCGCCCCACCGACATGCCGCACCTGCGATTGCAGCGCGGGCACCATGTCGGGCAGCAGTTCGCTGAGGTCGCGCGTGAGCGCCCCGATGCGCGCGGCCTTTGCTGCGTAGTCGGGGTCGTGGGCCAGCGCGTGGCCGTATTCCTTCACCGCCACGCCGCAGCCCGAGGCGTTCATCACGATGGCCTCGACCTCGCCGCTTTCGACGTAGGGCCACCAGGCGTCGATGTTGCGGCGCATGTCGTCCAGGCCGCCTTCGTGGTCGTTGAGGTGCGTGCGCAGCGCGCCGCAGCACCCGGCCTTGGCGGCGACGAGGGTCTGGATGCCGGCGGCGTCGAGCACGCGCGCGGTGGCGCTGTTGACGTTGGGCATCATCGCCGGCTGCACGCAGCCGGCCAGCATGAGCACCTTGCGCGCATGCTGGCGCTGCGGCCAGACCCCGGCGCGCGGCGCGGCCGGCGCCGGCACCTTGTGCTTCAGCGCCGCCGGCAGCAGCGGACGCACGAGCTGGCCCATCTTCATGGCCGGTGCAAACAGCGGCGAGGTCAGCCCTTCCTTGAGCAGCCAGCGCACCGCCTTCTCGCCGGCCGGCCGCTGCACGCGTTCCTCGACGATCTTGCGGCCGATATCCACCAGATGGCCATAGTCCACGCCGCTGGGGCAGGTGGTCTCGCAGTTGCGGCAGGTCAGGCAGCGGTCCAGGTGCAGCTGCGTGCTGCGCGTGACCTCGCCGCCTTCCAGCACCTGCTTCATGAGGTAGATGCGCCCGCGCGGGCCGTCGAGCTCGTCGCCCAGCAGCTGGTAGGTGGGGCAGGTGGCGGTGCAGAAGCCGCAGTGCACGCACTTGCGCAGGATGGCCTCGGCTGCTTCGCCGTCGCGTGTGCCCTTGAACTCGGGGCTCAGGTTGGTTTGCATGACGCGGTCTTCACAGGTCGGCCACGAGCCGGCCGGGATTGAACACACCGGCGGGGTCGAAAGCCGCCTTCAGATTGCGGTGGATGCGCAGCAGCGGCGGCGCGAGCGGCGCGAAGACGCCGGCGGACTTGTCGGCGGCGCGGAACAGCGTGGCATGGCCGCCGGCGCCGGCTGCGGCCGCGCGCACGGCGTCGGCCGCCGCCGACGTGCGCAGCCAGCGCTGGGCGCCACCCCATTCGATGAACTGCGCACCCGGCAGGTCCAGCGCGGGCGCGGCCGGCGGCAGCGACAGCCGCCACAGGCATTCGCCACGGGTCAACGCCGCGGCATCGAGCACGAAGAAGGGCTCGGTCTGGTCGCGCACGGCGCGCCACCAGGCGGCGGCGGTGTTGGCGTCGATGGCGTGTCCCCCCAGCTCCTGGGCCGCCGAGTGCACCGCCGCGCGCGCGCCGGCCAGGCGCACGCGCAGCCGGCCCTGGTGCCAGCTGCTGGCGGTCACCGGCAGCGGCTGGGCACGCCGCGCGCCCAGCCAGGCCAGCGCCTGCACTTCATCCGTCTCGAATTCGATCGTCGTCTGCGCCACGGCCCGGGGCAGCACTTTCAGCGAGACCTCGCACAGCACGCCCAGCACCCCCATCGAGCCCGCCATCAGGCGCGACACGTCGTAGCCGGCCACGTTCTTCATCACCTGGCCGCCGAAGGTGAGCAGCTCGCCGCGGCCATTCAACACGGTGGCGCCGAGCACGTGGTCGCGCACCGCGCCGGCACTGGCCCGCGCCGGCCCGGCCAGGCCGGCGGCCACCATCCCGCCCACGGTGCCCGGGTGGTCGGCACCACCACCGCCGAAGCGCGGTGGTTCGAAGGCCAGGCACTGCCCATGTTCGCCCAGTGCGGCTTCCAGTTCGGCCAGCGGCGTGCCGGCGCGTGCCGTCACCACCAACTCGGTCGGCTCGAGGCTGCTGATGCCGGCCAGCTGGCGCATGTCCAGCCCCTCGCCGCGCGGCGGGCCGCCATAGAAGGCCTTGCTGCCGCCGCCGCGGATGTCGAGCGCGGTCCGGCTGGCGCTGGCGCTGCGGATCTGGTCGACCAGGCGGCGCAGCGCCGGGTCGAGCGTGTCGACGGCGGCGTTCACCGTCAGAACCTCGGCAGCTCGGGAAAGGGCAGCAGGCCGCGCAGCACCGTCAGCTTGCCGTACTCGGCGCAGCGCTGCAGACTGGGGATGACCTTGCCTGGGTTGAGCAGCTCCTGCGGGTCGAAGGCGCGCTTGACGGCGGACATCTGCTCCAGCTCCGCCGCCGAGAATTGCACGCACATCGAGTTGAGCTTCTCCACGCCCACGCCGTGTTCGCCGGTGACGGTGCCGCCCAGGCGCACGCTGGTCTCCAGGATGTCGGCGCCGAAGAGCTCGCAGCGGTGCAGCTGGTCGGGGTCGTTGGCGTCGAACAGGATCAGCGGGTGCAGGTTGCCGTCGCCGGCATGGAAGACGTTCACGCAGCGCAGCGCGTACTTCTCCTCCATGGCCTCGATGGCGCGCAGCACGTCGGCCAGCCGCTTGCGCGGGATGGTGCTGTCCATGCACATGTAGTCGGGGCTGATGCGCCCGCTGGCCGGAAAGGCGTTCTTGCGCCCGCTCCAGAATTTCAGCCGCTGCGCTTCGTCGCGGCTGACCGTGATGCGCGTGGCGCCGCTGGCGCGCAGCACCTCGCTCATGCGGCCGATCTCCTCTTCCACCTCGGCCGGCGTGCCGTCGCTTTCGCACAGCAGGATGGCGGCGGCGTCGAGGTCGTAGCCGGCGTGCACGTAGTCTTCCACGGCCGCGGTCATGCGCTTGTCCATCAGCTCCAGGCCGGCCGGGATGATGCCCGCGGCGATGACCGCCGCCACCGCGTTGCCCGCCGATTCGATGTCGCCGAAGCTGGCCATGATGCAACGCGCCAGCTGCGGCTTCGGAATCAGCCTGACGGTCACCTCGGTGGCCACGGCGAGCATGCCTTCGCTGCCCACCAGCACCGCCATCAGGTCCAGACCGCCGCAGTCCAGCGCCTCGCTGCCGAAGGTGACGGCCTCGCCCTCGACGGTGTAGCCGCGCACCTGCAGCACGTTGTGCAGCGTCAGGCCGTACTTCAGGCAGTGCACGCCACCGCTGTTCTCGGCCACGTTGCCGCCGATGGTGCAGGCGATCTGGCTGCTGGGGTCGGGCGCGTAGTACAGGCCGAGCGGCGCGGCGGCCTCGCTGATGGCCAGGTTGCGCACGCCGCTTTGCACCGTGGCCGTGCAGGCCACCGGATCGACGCGGACGATCCGGTTGAACTTGGCCAGCGACAGCGTCACGCCCAGGGTGTGCGGCAGCGCGCCGCCGGACAGCCCGGTGCCGGCACCGCGCGCCACCACCGGCACGCCCAGCACATGGCAGGTCTTCAACACCGCGGCCACCTGGGCCTCGGTCTCGGGCAGCACCACCACCAGCGGCCGCGCGCGGTAGGCCGTGAGGCCGTCGCACTCGTAGGGCGTGGTGTCCTCGCCGCGGTGCAGGATGCAGTGCGCCGGCAGCACGCGGCTCAGTGCAGCCACCACGTCGCGCCGGCGCGCGGCCGCGTCGGCGGTGCCGGCAGCGGCGTCCGCTGCGGCGAGTTCGGGCAAGGCCATGCCGTCACCCCCCGCTGCCGTACATCTGCCCGGGCAGCCAGGTGATGATGGCCGGGATCAGGAAACACAGTGCCACCATCGCCAGTTGCAGCAGCACGAAGGGGATCACGCCGACATAGATGTCCTTGATGGTCACGCTCTTGGGCACGACGCCCTTCAGGTAGAAGAGCGAGAAGCCCACCGGCGGCGTCAGGAACGAGGTCTGCAGCATCAGCGCGATGAGGATCAGGAACCAGGTCATGTCCACGCCGGCCAGCTTGATCACCGGGGCCAGCAGCGGCAGGATGATGAGCACGATCTCGAACCAGTCGAGGAAGAAGCCGGCGACGAACACGACGAGCAGCACCACCAGCACCAGCCCGGTCGGCTCCAGGCCCAGGCCCTTGAAGAACTCGGCGATGAGTTCGTCGCCGCCGATCAGCCGCAGCACGTAGGCGAACACCGTGGCGCCGATGAAGATGGCGAAGATGAAGCAGGTGGTCAGCGTGGTCTCGATGCCGACTTCGCGGATCACCTTCCAGTTCAGCTTGCCGTTGACGGCCGCCAGCAGCACGGCACCGAAGGCACCCAGGCCCGAGGCTTCGGTGGGCGTGGCGATGCCGAAGAAGATGCTGCCCAGCACCACCAGGATCAGACCGAAGGTGGGCAGCGTGGACAGGAAGGCCACGCCCACCTGGCGCAGCGTCAGCTTCTCGGCATCGGCCGGCCGCGGCGGCACCAGGTCGGGGCGGGCGAAGCCCACCACCACCAGGAACACCATGTACAGCACGCCCAGCGCCACGCCGGGAATCAGCGCGCCCATGAACAGGTCGCCCACCGACACCGACACCTGGTCGGCCATCAGCACCAGCATGATCGACGGCGGGATCAGGATGCCCAGCGTGCCCGACGCCGCGACCACGCCCGAGGCGATGGCCTTGCTGTAGTGGTGCTGCAGCATGATGGGCATGCTCAGCATGGCCAGCAGCACCACCGAGGCGCCGACGATGCCGGTGCTGGCGGCCAGCAGGATGCCGATGACCACCACCGTCAGCCCGAGGCCGCCGCGGATGCCGCCGAAGACCTTGACGAAGTTGCGCATCATGGTGTCGGCGACACCCGACTTGTCGAGCATCAGGCCCATGTAGACGAACATCGGCAGCGACACCAGCACCCAGTTGCTCATGATCCCGTCGAAGCGGTCGATGACGCCGCTGAACTTGGCCCAGCTGGTCATGAGGAAGGTGTCCATGCCGAACTGGACGCCCAGGAAGATGCCCAGCGCGGCAAAGGCCAGCGACAGGCCGGCGAGCAGCCAGGCCACCGGGAAGCCGGTGAAGAGCGCGAGGATGAAGAGCACCATCAAGGCGATGGCCAGCCATTCGTAGAAAGGCAGCATGACGGGCCCCTGGTCAATGGCGCGCGGCGGCGCGCTGAGCCGTCAGCGCGGCCAGCACACGCGTCAGGCGACCCAGCGCCACCAGCGCAAGCAGTGCGAAGGCACTGACGATGAAGGACTTCAGGACCCAGCGGTAAGGCAGGCCGCCGGGGGCGGCAGAGACCTCGTTGAGCGTGAAGGACGACCAGAAGAAGGGGATCGCGAACCAGATCACCACCAGCGTGAAGGGCAGCAGCAGCGCCGCCAGGCCGAACAGTTCGATCCACTGCCGTGTGCGCGGCGCGAACTTCTCGGCCAGCACGTCGATGCGCACATTGCGCTCCTTCACCTCGGTGAAGCTCAGACCGAGAATGAAGCCGATGGCATACAGGTGCCACTGCAGCTCCTCCATCATGATCGAGCCCTGACCGAAGGCGTAGCGCGCCACGACCTGGACCACGATGACCAGCATCAGAGCCGTCCACAGCAGCGAGGCGAACTCACCGACCCAGCATACGAAACGGTCGATGGTGCGCGAGAGAGCCGTCTCGGGCAGATGCAATGAGTGCAGCTCCGCTTCCGGCGGTGCGAGGGGGTTGTCCACGATGAATCTCCTGGACGCCGGCAGTCGGCGCCGGCGCGATGTTCATGCGCTGGGCAGCGCTGGAGAGGGATGCCCGGCGCGTGTTGCACGCGCCGGGCAGCGCCGCATCACTTGTAGTCGCGCGGCAGGTAGCCCAGGTCGTGCCACTTGCGGTTCTTGTTCTGGAAGGCCGACATGCTGTCGTAGACCTTCTTGAACATCGGATCCTTGGCGGATTCCTCGGCCAGCACTTCCTTGGACGCCTTGTTGAAGGCATCGAGCATCGGCTTGTTGAACTGGCGCAGCGCGACGCCTTCCTTCTCGAACTTGGCCAGCATGTCGCCCTGCAGCGCCTCGGCCTTGGCCAGCGCCATGATCACGCCGGCGGTGCAGGTGGTCTCGATCTGCGCCTGCGTCTGCGGCTTGAGCTTGGCCCAGGCCGCCATGTTCACGTACAGGTACTGGTTGGTGGAAGGTTGGTGCCAGCCCGGCAGGTAATAGTTCTTGGCCACCTTGTCGAAGCCGAGCTGGTCGTCCACCGTGGGCAGCGAGAACTCGGTGGCGTCGAGCACGCCCTTTTCCAGTGCCTGGAACAGCTCGCCGCCCGGCAGCATGGTCACCGAGGCGCCCAGCTTCTGGTAGATCTTGCCGCCCAGCGCCGCGGCGCGGAACTTCAGACCCTTCAGGTCGTCGGGGGTCTTGATCTCCTTCCTGAACCAGCCGGCGGCCTCGGGGCTGATGGAGCCGCAGAAGATGGGGTAGACGTTGTGCGGCTTGAAGGCTTCCTTGAGCAGCGCGTCGCCACCACCGAAATAGATCCACGCGGCGAACTGCGGCGTTTCCATGCCGAAGGGCAACGCGCCGAAGATCGCCGATACCGGCACCTTGCCGAGTTCGTAGCCCATGAAGCTGTAACCAGCCTCGACCTTGCCGGACGAGACGGCGTCGAAGATGCCCAGCGCCGGTACCAGCTTGCCGGGCTCGAAGACCTGCAGGTTGATGCTGCCGCCCGAGACCTTCTTCAGCTGCTCCGAAACCCAGGGCATGGTGTCGCCCAAGGCGGTGAGGTTGGAGCCGAAGGCCATGGGAATGCCCCAGCGCACGGTTTCCTGCGCCGCGGCGGGTGCGGCAACGAAGGCCAGCGCGGCGGCGAGGGCCAGGGGCTTGAAAACGCTTTTCATCGTGATGTCTCCGAAAGTTGAATCGTTGAGGGACGCAAAGGGCCCGCCGAATCACCTGCGCCGCAGTGGCGGCCGGTCTTCAACGCGTGCCGCGACTGTAGGCGGCAAAGCATTGTGGCGGCTTGAGAATTCTTTGCGCGCCTCTTGAGCGTGCTTCGTTTCGACCTCGTGATTACCCTGATGCGCGATCCTCGCGCCTACGGCAGCGACTGCTGCAGCCAGTCGCAGAACGCGGCGCACTCCCAGCGGTCCAGCGCGCCGGGCTGCCAGCAGATGTAGTGTTTGTGCGGCGAAGGCACGGCGCGCGGCGAAAGCCGCAGCAGCCGCCCGCTGTCCAGCCAGGCCGCACCCATCTTCTTGCGCAGCAGCGCCACGCCGAAGCCGCTGGCCGCGGCGTCGTAGACGAGGCCGATATCGTTGAACTGCCCGCCCAGCATCGGTTCGGGCACATCGATGCCGCAACTGGAGAACCAGGGTGACCAGGGCTCGAGCGGGCTGCGGATCAGCCGGGTCTGCTGTATCTCGGTCTTCGTCTCGAAGCGGTCGAAGGGCCCGAACTCGTTCAGATAGCTCGGGCTGCACACCGGCGTCACGGCATCTTCCAGGATCAGCCGGTGCTCGACGTCGGTGTAGCCGCCGGTGCCGAAGCGCACCTCGAGGTCGCACTCCTCGGCGGTCACGTCCAGCAGCGGAATCGACACCTGCAGGACCAGATCGATGTCGGGATACGCGGTCCTGAACGTCTCCAGCCGCGGCATCACGAACTGGCGACAGAAGGTGGGCGTGATCGCCACGCGCAAGCGCGCGCCGCCGCGCGCGCCGCGCCGCGTCGGCAGGTCCTGCAGCACGGCCAGACCCGAGCGCACGTTGGCCAGATAGGCCACGCCGTCGGCGGTGAGCGAGAAGTCCGAGCGCCCGAACAGCTTGAATCCGATGTGCGACTCGAGCTGGCGGATGCGGTGGGTGACCGCGCTGGGCGTGACGCACAGCTCGTCGGCGGCGCGGCCGGCGTGGCGCAGCCGGGCCAGGGCTTCGAAGGTCACCAGGCACTGGATGGGCGGGATGTGATGCACGGCCATGGGCGTCTCCGTTTCTCGCGCGGCCGGGCCCTGGCCTGCCGTCGCTGTCGTTTCCGGGGGAAGGGTTCGGATCGCCAAGTCTCGCCGATCCCGCGCGGCAGCCACTCGATGAAGCCGCTCGCCATGGCCGGCAGCGGTATCAGGCTGCACCGGTTCGCGGCCGCCGGACGGGTGTCGGCACCAGGGCGACGCAAGGTCGATGGCGACCGGCTACAGTGGCTGCCCGGAGCCGGCGCCCTGTGCCACCCGGCACCCCCACGAGAGCCCAAGCGAGCCCACCATGACGACCGACTCAGCCAGCCCGGCTCAGGACCCCGCCCCCCGCATGGCCCCGCTCAGCCTGCCCGGTGACCGTGAACTGGTGCTGCGCGTGATGCCGCTGCCGGCCGACGTGAATGCCAATGGCGACATCTTCGGCGGCTGGATCATGGCCCAGGTGGACCTGGCCGGCGCCGTGCTGCCGAGCCGTATCGCCAAGGGCCGCATCGCCACCGTGGCGGTGAACCAGTTCATCTTCAAGCAACCGGTGAGCCTGGGTGACCTGCTGAGCTTCTATGCCCGCATCACGCGCATCGGCAATACATCGATCAGCGTGCACGTGGAGGTGTACGCGGAGCGCAATCCGGCCAACCTGCACGTGGTGAAGGTGACGGAGGCCGACCTCACCTACGTGGCCATCGACGGCCAGGGCCAGCCGCGGCCGCTGCCCAAGCCGTTGTAGTCGGCACGTCGTGCCCAGACCCTGTCGACACGGCCATGAAACGCTACGCCGACCTGGTTGCCGACGCGCTGCAGCGCGTGCGCGAGATCATGCCCTGGGACCTGGCGGAGCGGCTCGCACAGCAAGCGCCGCCGCTGGTGCTGGACGTGCGCGAACCGGCCGAATTCACGCAGGCACGGATCGCCGGCGCGGTCAACGTGCCGCGCGGCCTGCTCGAATCCGCCTGCGACTGGGGTTACGACGAGACCCTGCCCGAACTTGCCGGCGCACGCGAACGGCCCGTCGTCGTGGTCTGCCGCTCGGGCCTGCGCTCGGTGCTGGCGGCCGACGTCATGCAGCAGATGGGCTTTGCCGACGTGGTGTCGCTGAAGACCGGCGTGCGCGGCTGGAACGACTTCGAGCAGCCGCTGGTGGACGGCAGCGGCCGGCCGGTGGACACCGACACCGCCGAGCCGCTGCTGGCGGCACGGGTGCGCGCCGAGCAATTGCGCCCGCGATAGGTGGCTGCAGCGTCGTCCCGGCGTCCCGTGGCGCTGGCGGCCCGACGGCGGTGCGCGAGCAAGTCATTTGCCCCGAATCCGTGTGCGGCGAGGGTGGTCTTGCGCGCGACACCGCGCGCCGCACCTTCCGGCGCGCTTAAGCTCTCGCTTTCGTCCGCCTCCGGAGACCGCATGTCCGCGCCCGTCGACTTCTATTTCGACTTCGCTTCGCCTTATGGCTACATCGCGGCCGAGCGGATCGAGGCCCTGGTCGAGCAGCACGGACGCACGGCGGTCTGGCATGCGATCGTCGTCGACGCCAATTTCCACCCGCACGACCCCATCCGCATTCCTGCCGCCGTGATGCGCAGCGACTACGTTCAGCGCGATGCCGTGCGCACGGCCGCCTTCCATGGGGTGCCGTTCAGGCCGCCGTCGCGGCAGGGCCTGCATACCGAACTGGCCGCGCGCGGTTTCCACTGGCTGGCCGACCGCAACCCCGAACTGGCGCGCGCGTGGGCGCAATCCGTCTTCCGTGCCTACTTCGTCGACGATCGCAACATCGCCGGCATCGAGGTCCTGGTGGAACTGGCCGCTGCCCTCGGCATCGACGCCGGCGAGTTCCAGGCCGCCATCCATGACGGCGCGTCTCGGCAGCGCCTGAAGGCAGAAATCGAAATGGCCGAGGTGCGCGGCGTCTTCGCATCGCCGTTCTTCATCGTCGAGGGCGAACGCTTCTGGGACATCACCCGCCTGCCGCAGCTCCAGCGCTGGCTCGAGAGCGGGCCTTACTGACGGCGGCGCGAGGCAGATCGGGCCAGCCCAGGCCGCCGCCCCCTTGATGCTCGTCAAGACGGCGTCCCGGCGGCCACCCATTCCCGGCTGCGGGCCGGCATGATGCAGTCCCGGGGCCGCCTCGATGCACCCAGGCGGCCTCTTGAGGCAAACCGCGGAAGTGCCCATGCCGGACCCGGCCACCATCGAAGCGCCCGCGCAGCCGCCCGGGTCGCAAGTTCCGACAACCGCGGCGCTGCTGGCGGTCGCCGAGGCCACCTTGCGCGACCTGCACCCTGGCGCCTCCGACCTGCCCCCAGTCCTGCTGTCCAGCGTGCTGGACCAGGACCTCGGTTTCGACAGCCTGTCGCGCATGGAACTGCTGCTGCGCACCGAACGCGCCTTCGGCGTCGACCTGCCGGCCGAAACGCTGCAGCACGCCGAGACGGTGGCCGATGTCTGGCAGGCCGTGCAGCGCGGACTGGCGCGCCGCGGCGCGGCGGTCGGGGCCGAGGCCGCAGGACCGGCTGCCACGGCAGCGTTGGCGGTCATTGCGCAGGCGCGACCCCGCGCCCCCTGCGGCGGCACGCCGGCCGGCGAGCCCGCCGCGGCCACGACGCTCATCGAAGTGCTGGACTGGCATCTGCAAACCCACCCGGACCAGACGCAGATCGTCGTGCTGAGCGAAGACGGCGAAACGCCGATCAGCTACCGCCAACTCGCCGAGGCATCGGCCGCTGTGGCCGCCGGCCTGCAGCGCGCCGGGGTCGTGCCGCGCCAGAGCGTGGCCATCATGCTGCCCACCTGCGCCGACTATTTCAGCGCCTATTTCGGCGTGCTGCGCGCCGGTGCGATACCGGTGCCGATCTACCCGCCGGCACGCGCCTCGCAGCTGGAAGACCATGTGCTGCGGCACACCGGCATCCTGTCCAACGCCCAGGCCGTGCTGATGGTGACGGTAGCCGAAGCCATGCCGGTGGCGCGGCTGCTGCAGGCGCGCGTGCCGGGGCTGCGCCATGTGACGACGCCTGAGCAACTGGTGCTGCACGGCGCGGTGCCAGAGCCCGTTGCGGTGCGGGGCGAAGACATCGCCTTCATCCAGTACACCTCGGGCAGCACCGGCAACCCCAAGGGCGTGGCGCTCACGCATGCCAACCTGCTGGCGAATATCCGCGCCATGGCGCACGCCATCGAGGCCACGCCGCGCGACGTGTTCGTGAGCTGGTTGCCGCTGTACCACGACATGGGCCTCATCGGCGCCTGGCTGGCACCCATGTACGTGGGCTTTCCGCTGGTGGTGATGTCACCGCTGCTCTTCCTGGCGCGGCCGCTGCGCTGGCTGCAGGCCGTGCACCGCTGGCGCGGCACGCTCTCTGCCGGACCGAACTTCGCCTACGAACTGTGCCTGAAGCGCGTAGCCGATGCCGACCTGGCCGGCCTGGACCTGAGCTGCTGGCGGCTGGCCTTCAACGGCGCCGAGGCCGTAAGCCCCGATACCGTGCGCCGCTTCAGCGAGCGCTTCGCCGCTTGCGGCCTGGCCGCCGAGGCCATGGCGCCGGTGTACGGCCTGGCCGAGTGTTCGGTGGGCCTGCTGTTCCCGCCGCTGGGCCGCGTGGCGCCCATCGACGCGATCCGACGCGAGCCCTTCACGCGCGAGCGCCGCGCCGTGCCGGCCGACCCCGGCGATGCGACGGCGCTGCGCTTCGCCGCCTGCGGCTCGCCGCTGCCCGGGCACGAAGTGCGGTTGGTCGGCGATGACGGGCAAGACGTGCCCGAACGCACGGAGGGTCGATTTTGGTTCCGCGGCCCCTCGGCGACCCGCGGCTATTTCCGCAACCCCGAGCAGACCGCGACACTGTTCCACGACGGCTGGCTGGACAGCGGCGACCGCGCCTACCGCGCGGGTGGTGATCTGTTCATCACCGGCCGCGTGAAGGACATCGTCATCCGCGGCGGGCGCAACCTGTATCCGCAGGAGATCGAGGAGGCCGTGGGCCAGGTGGACGGCGTGCGCAAGGGCTGCGTGGCCGTCTTCGGCCGCCCCGACCCGGCCACAGGCACCGAACGCCTGGTGGTGCTGGCCGAAACAAGGCCGGTGCCCGAGGCCAGGCGCACCGCCTTGCGCGACGCGGTGGCCAAGGCCGTGCTGGCGGCCATCGGCGAGCCGCCCGACGAAGTGGTTCTGGCGCCGCCGCACACGGTGCTGAAGACCTCCAGCGGCAAGGTGCGGCGTTCGGCCTGCCGGGAACTGCTGGAGTCGGGGACCCTCGGCGGCGCGGCGCCGAGCGCGGCGCGCCAGTGGCTGCGGCTTGCTCGCGGCGCGCTGGCGCTGCGGCTGCGCACCGCGGTGGCGGCGGCCGGCCGCGCGCTCTTCGGTGCCTGGGCCGTGGCGCTGTTCCTGCCAACCGCCACCGTGACCTGGCTGCTGACGGCGCTGGCACGCCGGCCCGCCACCGCCTGGGCGCTGGGCCACCGCATGGCGCCGGCGCTGCTGCGTGCCATCGGCGTGCCGTTGGCCGTGCACGGGCTGCAGCACCTCCCGCCCGGCCCCTGCGTGCTGGTCAGCAACCACGGCAGTTATCTCGACGGCATGCTGCTGGTGGCAGCGCTGCCACGGCCCTTCGTCTTCGTCGCCAAGCGCGAACTGCAGCGGCAGTTCGTCGCCGGCATCTACCTGAAGCGGCTGGGCACCGACTTCGTGGAACGCTTCGAGGCGCGGCAAAGCGTGGCCGACGCCGATCGCCTGGCCGACGTGGTGCGCCAGGGTCGCTCGCTGGCGGTCTTTCCCGAAGGCACCTTCGTCGCCCGGCCCGGCCTGCTGCCCTTCCACCTTGGGGCCTTCATGGCCGCGGCGCGCGCCGGCGTGCCGGTGCTGCCGGTGGTCATCCGCGGTCACCGCGAACTGCTGCCGGCCGGCCGCTGGTGGCCGCGGCGGGCCGCGCTGGCGGTCACAGTGCACGCAGCGATTCCACCGCCCGATGAGGCCGCCGACTTGTTTGCCGGCGCCGCCCGGCTGCGTGAAGCCGCGCGCCGGGCCATCGCCGCTGGCCTCGAAAGTCCCGCCACGGGGCCGGACGCCGACAACGCGGCATGATGCGGGCCGTGATTCCCCTCTCCGTTCTCGACCTCGCCCCCATCGTCGAAGGCAGCGACGCCGCCACGGCCCTGCGCAATTCGCTCGACCTGGCCCGCCTCGCCGAAGCCTGGGGCTACCGCCGCTACTGGGTGGCCGAGCACCACAACATGGACGGCGTGGCCAGCTCGGCCACCGCGGTGCTGGTGGGCCACATCGCCGGGGGCACGAAGACCATCCGCGTCGGTTCGGGCGGCGTGATGCTGCCCAACCACGCCCCGCTGGTGGTGGCCGAACAGTTCGGCACCCTGGCCACGCTGTACCCGGACCGCATCGACCTGGGCCTGGGCCGCGCGCCGGGCACCGATCGGCTCACCATGCGCGCGCTGCGCCGCCACCTGGCCAGCGACGAGGAGGAAGGTTTTCCGCGCGACGTGCTGGAGTTGCAGGCCTACCTGGGCGACGGTGGACCCGACCAGCCGGTGCGCGCCATTCCCGGCCTCGGCACGCACGTGCCGATCTGGCTGCTGGGCTCCAGCCTGTACAGCGCGCAACTGGCGGCCCATCTCGGCCTGCCCTTCGCCTTCGCCTCGCACTTCGCGCCCGACCTGCTGCTGCAGGCGCTGGAGGTCTACCGCGGCACCTACCGGGCCTCTGCGCGCTGGCCGAAACCGCACGCCATGGTGGGCGTGAACGTGGTCGCTGCCGAGTCCGACGAGGAAGCGGCGCGGCTCTTCACTTCGATCCAGCAGCGTTTCCTGGGCATGCAGCGCGGCCAGCGCGGGCCGCTGCCGCGACCCATTTCACCGGCGGCGATGGACGCGCTGTGGACACCGCAGGAGAAGGCCGGCGTGCAGCGCATGCTGGCGGCCAGCGCGGTGGGCTCGCCGGCCACGGTGCAGCGGCAACTGGAGGCCATCGTCGAGCGCACCTCGGCCGACGAGTTGATCGTCGCCGGCGCAATGCACGACCATGCGGCGCGGCTGCGGTCGTACGAACTTCTGGCTGCGCTGCAGGGGAGTTGAGGGGCTTGGGCGGCTGTGCCCTGCCTGGGGATACCGTGGCGCGGACGCTTTGCCGGGGCCCGCCCCGGCGGGCGGGTAACTTTCTTCTGCTGGCACAGAAGAAAGTTACCCGGCCGCCGGGCCGGGACCCGGCAATGCGTCCTGACCGCAGTCGGTCCGTCGCGAGACCGAAGCCACATTCGCAGGCATCATCGCGGCATCGTCCGCCACACTCCAAGACTGCCATGTCCACAAGCAAACTCGTCACCCTGCGCAAGATCGACGCCGTCAAGACCGTCGGCGACCATGAAGTGCTGGTCATCGACGGCGTCGAGATCAGCGACTTCCACTCGGTGCGCGACACCTTCCACGCCGGCGAATACTGCGTGATGGTTCAGGCCGGCGTCAGCCTGCCGCCCAACGCCACCCGCGGCTGGGTGGCCACGCCGCGCACCGAAGCCGTCCGGCTGTACCCGCTGGAACTGTTCCCCGAGGTGCAGGAAGCGATGATGATGCTGATGCACGACCACGACGGCTTCACCACCGAGGACTACCTGCAGATCCGCGACACCGACTTCGCCAGCCGCGTCGGCGTCAAGCCGGGGGCCTGATGCGCTGACGAGCGCGAGCGCTCAGTCGACGAAGAAGTCGGGAATGAAGTTCTTCGTGCCCGGCACCATGGCGTACTTGTCCAGGTCGTGCACGCCGTGCTTTTGCAGCAGTTCGTCGTCGATGAAGAACTGACCCGTGGTGCTCTTCGCTTCGCTGGTCAGGATCCACCACGCGGCGTCGGCCAGGATCTCGGGCTTGCGGCACAGGTTGAGGTCCACGCCGGGGATCATCTGCAGCGCCGCGGTGGCGATCGCGGTGCGCGGCCACAGGCTATTCACCGCGATGCCCAGCGGGCGGAATTCGCCGGCGTGGCCCAGCGTGCATTCGCTCATGCCGTACTTGGCCATGGTGTAGGCCACGTGGCCCTTGAACCAGTGCTCGCGCATGCTCAGCGGCGGGCTCATGTTCAGCACATGCGGGTTGCGGCCGGCCTTCGCACTCTTGATCAGCTCGGGCAGGCAGGCCTGCGTGCAGCAGTAGGTGCCGCGCACGTTGACGCCGAACATCAGGTCGAAGCGCTTCATCGGTGTCGCCGGCGTCGGCGTCAGGCTGATCGCACTGGCGTTGTTGACGAGGATGTCGATGCCGCCGAAACGCGCCACCGCGGCCTGCACGGCGGTGGCCACGGCGGCCTCGTCGCGGATGTCGGTGGGCACCGGCAGCGCCTGGCCGCCGGCGGCCTCGATCTCCTCGGCGGCGCTGAACAGCGTGCCGGGCAGCTTGGGGTTGGGCTCGGTGGTCTTGGCCAGGATCACGATATTGGCGCCGTCGGCGGCGGCACGCTTCGCGATCGCCAGGCCGATGCCGCGGCTGGCGCCGGTGATGACGAGGGTCTTGCCTTGCAGGCTGCGGGTCATGAGGGGGTCTCCTGGGAAAGGCCTGGCCACACGGCGGTGGCGATGTGCTGCGCGATGGTCGCTGCGCAGTAGCGGTAGACGGGTTCGCCGGGGTGGAAGCCGTCGCTGGCCATGCTGGCGCGGTCCAGCGGCATGTGCATGTCCACGCAGGAGATGTCGTCGCGCGTCGAGGTCCAGTCCACCATCGCCGCGTTGTGGCGCCGGGCATCGGCACCGGCCACCCAGCGCAGCGGCTGCGGCAGGCCCGGGAAGGCATGGATCGGCGGCAGCGGCGCGAACACCACATGCTGCACCGCCAGGGCGTTGCGCAGCCAGTTGGCCAGCGCGGCACGCGCGGCCACGGCGCGATGCGAAGGGACCTGGTCGACGACGTCGTTGACACCGGTCACCACCACTGCCACGTCGGCCTGATCCGGCGGCTCGCTGCGCAACAACTGCAGCGTCTGCGCCGTGGTCAGACCCGAACGCGCCAGCAACTGCCAGCGCACGCGCGCCCCGGCCGCCTTCGCCAGCCGCGCCGCCAGTTGTGCCGCCAGCGCCTGGCGCTGCGTCACCACGCCCACGCCGGCGGCCGACGAGTCACCGGCGATCAGCAGCCGCAGCAGCGGCCCGTGGCCGGTCTCGCCGCGGCGCGCGCCGCCGGCCTCGGGAAGGCGCGGCAGCCGCGCGCGCGTGGCCACGGCCTGCGCCACGAGCAGCGGGCCAAGGGCAAGCTTGAGCGTCAGCGACATGGTGGCGTTCAGAATTTCGAGAAGTCGGGCGGGCGTTTCTGGAAGAAGGCCTGGAAAGCTTCCATCGCCTCGGGGCTGCGCAGGCGGCGGGCGAAGATCTCGCCTTCGCTGCGGATGGTCTGCAGCAGCTGATCGTGCTGCGGGCGGCGCATCAGCTGCTTGGCCTCGCGCACGGCGCCGGGCGGCAGCTGGTTGAAGCGTTCGGCCACGCGGCGCGCGTGATTCACCACTTCGCCGGCCGGCAGCACGGCATTGGCGATGCCGCACTCCACCGCCTGCTCGGGCGTGAACGGGTCGCCCAGCAGCAGCTTCTCGGCCGCACGGCGGTGGCCCATGAGCTGCGGCACGACCAGGCTGGACGCGAACTCGGGCACCAGCCCCAGCGCCACGAAAGGCATCGCCAGCCGCGCTTCGTCGGAGACGAAGACGAAGTCGCAATGCAGCAGCAGCGTGGTGCCGATGCCGATGGCCGCACCGGTGACCGCCGCCACCACCGGCTTGTCGCAGTCCAGCAGCGCGCGCATGAAGCGGAACACCGGCGAGTCCATGGCATCGCTGCCCTGCCCCGGCGCACGCTTCATGAAGTCCTCGATATCGTTGCCCGAGGTGAAGATGCCGGGCTGGCCGGTGATGAGCACCGCGCGCACGGCCGCGTCTTCGCGCGCCGCCACCAACGCGTCGGTCATGGCCTGGTACATGGCCACGGTGAGCGCATTCTTCTTCTCGGGCCGCGCGATCTCGATCGTGGCCACACCGTTCAGGGTGGCGGTCTTGATGCTCATGAGGATTCCTTCAGACCGCTTCGATGATGCCGGCGGCGCCCTGGCCCATGCCCACGCACATCGTCACCATGCCGTATTTCAGCTTGTGCCGGCGCAGCGCATGCACCACGGTGGCGGCGCGGATGGCGCCGGTGGCACCCAGCGGATGGCCCAGGGCGATAGCTCCGCCCATCGGGTTGACCTTGGCCGCATCCAGGCCCACCGTGTTGATGACGGCCAGCGCCTGCGCCGCGAACGCTTCGTTCAGTTCGATCCAGCCCAGGTCGGCCAGCGTCAGCCCGGCCGACCGCAGCGCGGCCGGGATGGCCTCGATGGGACCGATGCCCATGATCTCGGGTGGCACGCCGCGCACGGCGAAGCTGACGAAGCGCGCCAGCGGCTTCAGGTCGAACTGCTTGACGGCCTTCTCGCTGGCCACGATCAGCGCGCCGGCGCCGTCGCTGGTCTGGCTGCTGTTGCCGGCGGTGACGCTGCCCTTGGCGGCGAAGACCGGGCGCAGTTTCGCCAGGCCTTCGAGCGTGGTGTCGGGGCGCGCGCCTTCGTCCAGGTTCACGGTGCGTGTCTTCGTGCCCACGTCTCCGGTGGCGAGATTCGGGAAACGCTCGATCACGTCGATGGGCGTCATCTCGTCGGCGAATTCGCCGGCGGCCATGGCCTTGAGCGCCTTCTGGTGCGAGGCCAGCGCGAAGGCGTCCTGGTCTTCGCGGCTCACCTTCCACTGCGCCGCCACCTTCTCGGCGGTAAGGCCCATGCCGTAGGCGATGCCGACGTTCTCGTCCCTGGCGAAGACCTCGGGGTTGAACGACGGCTTGTTGCCGCCCATCGGCACCAGACTCATGCTCTCGGCGCCGCCGGCGATCATGACGTCGGCCTCGCCGACGCGGATGCGGTCGGCGGCCATGGCCAGCGCGGTGAGGCCGCTGGCGCAGAAGCGGTTGACGGTGACGCCGCCCACCGAATGCGGCAGCCCCGCCAGCACCACGGCGGCGCGCGCCATGTTCATGCCCTGCTCGCCCTCGGGGAAGCTGCAGCCGACGATGGCGTCCTCGATCGCCTTCGGGTCCAGCGTCGGCACCTGCGCCAGCGCGCTGCGCACGGCGGCCACCAGCAGGTCGTCGGGCCGCGTGTTGCGGAAATAGCCGCGCCCGCTCCTGCCGATGGGCGTGCGCGTGGCGGCAACGATGTAGGCGTCTTGAACTTGTCTGCTCATGTCGAGCTCCTTGGTTTGACTGCCAACGCCAGCGGAGGCAGAGAAGTGGAATGGCTTGCTCCCTCTCCCGCTTGCGGGAGAGGGCTGGGGTGAGGGAATCGGTCGAGCAACCACTGCCGGATCGAAGCCAGTACCGCCTCGGTCTCCTGCAGCATCTGCCGATTGTCGAAACGCAGCACGGTGAAGCCGGCAGCTTCGAGCGTCCGCGTTCGGCGTTGATCCGCGTCCAGTGCATCGGGCTCGAAGTGCTGGCCCCCATCGAGTTCAACGATCAGACCGGCCTCCGGACAGGCAAAGTCGGCGATGTGCCGTGCCACGGGGTGCTGGCGGCGGAACTTAAAACCTGCCAGGCGGCGGTCTCTCAGGCGGCCCCAAAGCAGGCGCTCAGCGTCGGTGCTTGTGGTGCGCAAGTTGCGCGCATGCGCCCTCACCCCGGCCCTCTCCCGCAAGCGGGAGAGGGAGGAAGGCAGAGCCCGCTGTGGCGCTGACATCGTGCCTGTGCTCAGTTCCGGACGGGCTTGCCGGTTTGCAGCATGCCCATGATGCGTTCCTGCGTCTTGGGGTGGTCGAGCAGCGCGCAGAAGCGCTCGCGCTCCATCGCCATCAGGTACTCCTCGTTCACCGGCGAGCCGGCGTCGACATCGCCGCCGCACACCACTTCGGCGATCAGCGTGCTGATGTGGAAGTCGTGCGCGCTGATGAAACCGCCGTCGCGCATGTTGGCGAGCTGGCCCTTGATGGTGGCGATGGCATTGCGACCGGCCACCGGGAAGACGCTGCGCGTCGGCGGACGGTAGCCGCTTTCGTACATCGCCTTGGCCTGCGTCATGGCGACGAACAGCAGCTCGTCCTTGTGCGGCACGATGATGTCGCCTTCGAGCAGGTAGCCGAGCTTGCGCGATTCGATGGCGCTGGTGCCCACCTTGGCCATGGCGGCATTGGTGAAGCCGTCGGTGGCGAATTTCATGATGTCGGCGTTGGCGTTGCCCGCCGCGGCCATCTCGGCGGCGCGGCGCGCGATATAGGCCAGCCCGCCACCGGCCGGCAGCAGGCCCACGCCCACCTCGACCAGGCCGACATAGCTTTCCATGGCGGCCACGCGGCGCGAGGTGTAGAGCGCGATCTCGCAGCCACCGCCCAGCGCAATGCCGCGCATCGCCGCCACCACCGGCACCTGGGCGTAGCGCATGCGCAGCATCGCCTCCTGCAGCTTCTGGATCACGGGCTTGATGCCCTTGGAGCCCTGCTGCATGAACACCGGCAGCGTCTGCTCCAGGTTGGCGCCGGCGCTGAAGACGTCGTCGGGCGACCAGATCACCAGGCCCTTGTAGCCGCCTTCGGCCAGCTCGACGGCCTGGTGCAGGCCTTCGATGACGCCCGAGCCGATGAGGTGCAGCTTGCTCGTGATGCTGGCGATGAGCACTTCGCCGTCCAGCGTCCAGACGCGCATCTCGTCGTTGCGGAAGAGTTCGGTGCCGCTCTTCAGCGCATCGGCCGCGCCGGCGCCGAGCACCGACTCGGGAAAATACTGGCGGCAGTAGACGGCCAGCGAGCTGCGCGGCACATAGGCCTTCTTCGCCGGGCTCCACGATCCCTCGGGCGTGTGCACGCCCTTCTCGGGTACCGGGCCTTCGAACACCCAGGCCGGCAGCGGCGCCTGGCTCAGCGCCTTGCCGGCGGCGATGTCCTCCTTCACCCAGGCCGCCACCTGCTGCCAGCCGGCGTCCTGCCACAGTTCGAACGGGCCCTGCTTCATGCCGAAGCCCCAGCGCATCGCGAAGTCGACGTCGCGCGCGGTCTCGGCGATGGTCTCCAGGTGCACGGCCGCGTAATGGAAGGCGTCGCGCAGGATCGCCCACAGGAACTGCGCCTGCGGGTTGCTGCTCTCGCGCAGCAGCTTCAGCCGCTCGGCGGCCGGCTTCTTGAGCATGCGCTCGACGATCGGCTCGGCCTTGCCGCCGGCCGGAACGTAGTCGCCCTTGGCCGGGTCCAGGCGCAGGATGTCCTTGCCCACCTTCTTGAAGAAACCCGCGCCGGCCTTCTGGCCCAAGGCACCCTTGGCGATCAGCGCCTTAAGCACCGGCGGCGTGGCATAGCTGGCGAAGAACGGATCGTCGGCCAGGTTGTCCTGCAGCGTCTTGATGACGTGCGCCATGGTGTCCAGCCCCACCACGTCGGCGGTGCGGAAGGTGCCGCTGCTGGCGCGGCCCAGCTTCTTGCCGGTGAGGTCGTCGACGACGTCGTAGCTCAGGCCGAAAGTCTCGGCCTCCTTGATGGTGGCCAGCATGCCGGCGATGCCCACCCGGTTGGCGACGAAGTTCGGCGTGTCCATCGCGCGCACCACGCTCTTGCCCAGGCCGGTGGTGACGAAGGCTTCCAGCTCGTCCAGCACCTCGGGCTGAGTGGCCGGCGTGTTGATCAGCTCCACCAGCGCCATGTAGCGCGGCGGGTTGAAGAAGTGGATGCCGCAGAAACGCGGCCGGATCGATTCGGGCAGCGCCTCGGCGAGCTTGGTGATCGACAGCCCCGAGGTATTGCTGGCAACGATGGCATGGGCGGACAGTGCCGGCGCGATCCTCTGGTAGAGGTCCAGCTTCCAGTCCATGCGCTCGGCGATGGCCTCGATGACGAGGTCGCATTGACCCAGCAGCGCCAGGTGTTCCTCGTAGTTCGCCTGCTCGATCAACGCCGCCTGCTCCGGCACGCCCAGCGGCGCCGGCTTGAGCTTCTTCAGCCCTTCCACGGCGCGGGTGACGATGCCGTTTTTCCGCGGGCCGTCTTTCGCCGGCAGGTCGAACAGCACCACCGGCACCCTGCAGTTGACCAGATGGGCGGCGATCTGCGCACCCATGACGCCGGCGCCGAGCACGGCGACCTTGCGGACTTGAAATCGATTCACGTTTGCTCCTGTTGCGTCACTCGACGCGGATCCATTGCTGGTTGCGGAAGAAAAAGCCGATGAAACCCCGGACTTCCAGCGCCTTGCCGCCGTCCTTGGGTGTCATGCGCACCTTGTAGGTCTTGCCGTTGTTGGGATCGAGGATGGTGCCGCCGTCCCAGTACGGCTCGCCGGCGTTCTTCTTCACGCCTTCGACGATGGTCATGCCCAGCACCTTCTGCCCCTTGCGCGCGTCCTCGCACTTGTCGCACACCGAGTCCTGCTTGGCGGGGTCGACGATCTTCTCGATGCGGCCGCTCAGCACGCCGGCGCTCTCGCTGATGCGCACCAAGCTCTTCTCCTGCTTCGTCTCGTCGTCGATCGTCTTCCACAGCCCCACCGGGCTGGCCTGAGCAAAGGCCGCACCGGCCGTGAACGCAAGAACCAAGGCGCCAAGAATGCGCTTCATGCCTGTCTCCTTGTTGAACGCGGGAAGCCTTGAACTCTAGAACAGCGCCTCGTCCATGGCCATCAACGGCGCCACGCCGGCGCGCGCGCTGCGGATCAGGCCCGCCGTCTCGGGCAGCAGCTTGGCGAAGTAGAAGCGCGCCGTGTGCAGCTTGGCGGTGTAGAACGGGTCGCCGCTGTCCTTCCTGGCCAGCGCCACCTTGGCCATGCGGGCCCAGAAATAGGCGAAGACCAGGTGGCCACAGATGCGCAGGTAGTCCACGGCCGCGCCGCCCACCTCGTCGGCATTGCCGAAGGCCTTCATGCCCAGCTCGGTGGTCAGCTTGGTGACCTTGTCGCCCAGGTCGGCCAGCGGGTTGACGAATTCCTGCATCGCCTCGTCCGTGCCCTCTTCCTCCACGAATTCAGCGATCTGGCGGCCGAACTTCTTCAGCCGCGCGCCGTTGTCGCCCAGCACCTTGCGCCCCAGCAGGTCCAGCGCCTGGATGGTGTTGGTGCCCTCGTAGATCATGTTGATGCGGGCGTCGCGCACATACTGCTCCATGCCCGCGCTCTTGATGTAGCCATGGCCGCCGAAGACCTGCATGCAGTGGCTGGTGGCGATCCAGCCGTTGTCGGTGAGGAAGGCCTTGACGATGGGTGTGAGCAGCGCCACCTCGTCGGCGCAGGCCTTGCGCTCGTCGGCGTCGTCACTGCTGAGTTCCTTGTCGATGAGCAGCGCGATGTAGATGGCCAGCGCGCGGCCGCCCTCGGCGTAGGCGCGCGCGGTGAGCAGCATCTTGCGCACGTCGGGGTGCACGATGATGGGGTCGGCCGGTTTCCCGGGCGCCTTGGGGCCGGATAGGCTGCGCATCTGCAGGCGGTCGCGGGCGTAGGCCACGGCATTCTGGTACGCCACTTCGGTCAGACCCAGGCTCTGGTTGCCCACGCCCAGGCGCGCCGCGTTCATCATCACGAACATGGCATTCAGCCCCTTGTGCGGCTGGCCCACCAGCGTGCCCACGGCGCCGTCGAGGTCGATCTGGCAGGTCGCGCTGGCGTGGATGCCCATCTTGTGTTCCAGCGCGGTGCAGAAGATGGGGTTGCGCTCGCCCAGGGTGCCGTCGGCCTTGACCAGGAACTTGGGCACCACGAACAGGCTGATGCCCTTGCTGCCGGCGGGTGCGTCGGGCAGGCGGGCCAGCACCAGGTGCACGATGTTGGCGGTCAGGTCGTGTTCGCCGGCGCTGATGAAGATCTTCTGCCCGGTGAGCCGGTAGCTGCCCTCGGGCGCACCGGCCACGGGTTCGGCCTTGGTGCGCAGCATGCCCAGGTCGGTGCCGCAGTGCGGCTCGGTCAGGCACATGGTGCCGGTCCATTCGCCGCTGGTCAGGCGCGGCAGGTACATCGCCTTCTGCTCGGGCGTGCCATGCGCCAGCAGGCATTCGTAGGCACCGTGCGAGAGGCCCGGGTACATGGTCCAGGCCTGGTTGGCCGAGTTGAGCATCTCGTAGAAGCACTGGTTGACCACGATCGGCAGGCCCTGGCCGCCGTATTCGGGATCGGCCGAAAGCGCCGGCCAGCCGCCTTGCACGTATTGGGTGTAGGCGTCCTTGAAGCCGTTGGGGGCGTGCACCTGGTGCGTGGCCTTGTCGAGCGTGCAGCCCTCGCCGTCGCCGCTGATGTTCAGCGGAAACAGCACCTCGGCGGCGAACTTGCCGCCCTCCTCCAGCACGGCGTTGATGGTGTCTGCGTCGACCTCGGCGTGGCGCGGCAGGCGCTTGAACTCGGCGCTGACGTCGAACAGTTCGTGCAGCACGAACTGCATGTCGCGCAACGGTGGGGTGTACTGGGCCATGGTGGAACTCCTGGTCAGACTGAAGATGGAAGGCGGAAAGCGGGGATGCGAATCAGCGGCGCCCGGCACGCCCGCGTGGCGCGGGCTTTGCCGGTGCCGCCGCGGCCACGCCGGCATCGGCCGCCGTGCGGTAGTGGGAGAGCACGTGCTCGAAGCCGGCGCGCGCGCGGTCCAGCGCGCCGGGCGAGCGCAGGAAACGAGCGTCGTGGTGCAGCGCCAGGATCAGCCCGTGCAGTTCGAACAGCATCTGCTCGGGATCGGTGTCGGCGCGCAGGTGGCCGGCGGCGATGGCCAAGCGGATGGCGCGCGCCAGCGCCGCGTGCCAGGACCGCACCATGGCCGCCAGCGCGTCGCGCACCGGGCCGGGCCGGTCGTCGAACTCCACCGCGCCGCTGATGTAGATGCAGCCCGAGTCCACCTCCACCGACACGCGGCGCAGCCAGCGCTCGAACAGCGCACGCAGCCGCGCCTCGCCGCGCGGTTCCTTGATGGCAGGGAAGAACACCTCTTCCTCGAAGCGTGCGTGGTATTCGCGAATGACGGAGATCTGAAGTTCCTCGCGCGAACCGAAGTGGGCGAAGACGCCGGACTTGCTCATCATCGTGACTTCGGCCAGCGCGCCGATGGACAGACCCTCCAGCCCCATGTGCGAGGCCAGGCCGAGTGCAGCCTCCAGGATCGTGGCGCGCGTCTGCTGGCCCTTTTGCAAGGCCTTGGGCAGCGGCCGCGACGCGGCAGCGGCCTCGGGGACGGGTTCGGTGGACAGACTCACAAGATGCAATTAAATACGAACGTTCGTTCTATTTTGCAGACTTCGGTCGCCGTGGAGTCAATCCTCTCGTGACTTTTTCTAGGGTCACCGTCCTAGATACCCCGGCCTGCGGCCAGTTTCGCGGGTTAACCCGGAGTGATCTTCGGATTTCTCCGTTCCCAACCGCCTGTCACGGTGATCGATTACGCTTCGCAACCATGGACGTGCTCCAGCTCGATGTCTCGGGCCGCCCGCAGGCGTGGATCAGTTCACGCGAGGCGGCCGTTCTTTATGCCAGCGACGCCTTGGCGTGGACGCTCGGCCAGGCCTTTCAAGTCATGCGCGGCGGCACCCAGCGTGCCACGGGGCTGCCCTCGCGCATCGAGTTGCACCCCATCGTGGCGGTGCGCGGCGCCATTCCCAGCCGCGCCTGGCGCCAGCAGCCGGCGCTGACCAACCACAAGCTGTTCGTGCGCGACCGCGGGGTCTGCGCCTATTGCGGCCACCGCTTCCACTTCGACGACCTCACGCGAGAGCACATCGTGCCGGTGTCGCGTGGCGGGCTCGACGGCTGGATGAACTGCATCACCGCCTGCCGCGCCTGCAACGGCCGCAAGGGCAACCGCCTGCCCGAGGAAGCGCGCATGACGCTGATGTACCTGCCCTACGTGCCCAGCCTGCACGAGGACATGATCCTGCGCGGCCGCCGCATCGTGGCCGACCAGATGGACTTCCTGCTCGCCTCGGTGCCGCGAAGCTCGCGACTGCACGGGTGAAGACGGCAGCGATGCGCATCGCGGTCATGGGCACCGGCGGAGTGGGCGGCTATTTCGGCGCGCGCCTGGCGAACGCCGGACACGACGTGCACTTCGTCGCCCGCGGCCGGCAGCTGGCCGCCCTGCGTGAACACGGCCTGCGCGTGGAGAGCCCGCGCGGCGACCTGCACCTGCGCGAGGTGCAGGTCAGCGACGACCCGGCCCGCATCGGCCCCACCGACCTCGTCATCTTCGGCGTCAAGCTGTGGGACACCGAGGCCGCGGCCGCCGCCATCCGGCCGCTGGTGGGAGAACACACGGTCGTGATCTCGTTCCAGAACGGCGTCGTCAAGGACGACATCCTGAAGCGCCTGCTCGGCGAGCGCGCGGTCGCCGGCGGCGTGGCCTATATCGCCGCCACCATCGCCGAACCCGGGCTGATCCGGCACACCGGGGCGATGCAGAAGCTGGTCTTCGGCGAATACGACGGACGGCCGAGCGACCGGCTGCGGCGCTTCGCCGAGGCCTGCGCCGCCGCCGGCATCGACTTTGATCTCAGCCCGCACATCCGCCGCACGCTGTGGGAGAAATTCGTCTTCCTGGTCGGCCTGTCGGGAACCACGGCCACCATGCGCGTGCCCATCGGCACCGTGCGCAGTCACCCCCGCTCACGCGCCTTCCTGCGCGACCTGATGGACGAGACCGTGCAGGTGGCGCGCGCCGAAGGCGTGGACCTGCCGGCCGGATTCGCCGACGACCGGCTGGCCTTCTGCGACCAGTTGCCGGCCACGATGACCTCGTCGATGCACCACGACCTGCAGCGCGGCGGCCGGCTGGAAGTGCCCTGGCTGAGCGGCGATGTGGTCGCGCGCGGCCGGCGGCTGGGCGTGGCCACGCCGTGCAACCGGGCCGTGTTCGACCTGCTTTCGGTGCACGCCGAAGGGGCAGCGGTCCGGCCGGCCACCGTGGGCAGCGACTGAGGGTCGTTTGCCGGTACCCGCGAGTGCCGGATTCATGTGGCGAGTCAAGTCGTTTTCGACGCGCTGTGGCGTCGAGGTCGGCGACGCGCGCCTCTCGGGCCAACCTGAGCCCGAACTACTTCAACTCGTCCAGCGACCTGCCCTGCAGGTACTCGGCAAATAGCGGATCGTCGACAGCCGTCGGTCCACCGCCAGCCTTGACCAACAGGCCCGCGCGGCGCAGCCGCTCGATCGCCGCGCGCACCTTGGCTACCGTGGGGCGACTGCCCTGGACCGTGGCCAGCGTATCCAGCGTATCGCGTCCCATGGGCGGCAAGCCCTGCGCGATAGTCAGGAGCACCGCGCGCTCGAAGAGGTCGTGCGGCTGCAGCAATGCGCTCCACCCGACGACCTGTCGGTCTTCGAGCAGGAAACGCTTCACGCCTGCATCCACGTCCGTGAGTCCCTCGGCCGACAAGGACTTCACCAGGTCCCGCATCAGCCCGGGCTTGAAGCCGATCCTCGCGAAGACCCGTCGGAGGTCTTCCAACGACAAAGACTTGCCCGGATGGACTTCGGCGAAGTGATCGGCGAGTTGCTGCAGGAACTCGTCGCCCAGCACCGGGAAGTCCAGCAGCTGCGCAAACTGGTACATCGGCGAACCGGCCGTGGACAACATGCGCACCATGGTCTCCTGGGACGATCCGGTGAACACCGACTTGAGGATGTCGCGGCGCTTGTGCAGTACCGCGCGCAATGTGGCGATGATCTTCTCGCCGCCCGCGACTTCACCCAAGGCCTGGATCTCGTCGAGCATCAACAGGATCGGCTTGCCGGCGGTAGCCGCCAGGCGGACCACCAGGGCATCCAGACGCAGTTCGGCCGCGGACGGCAGGGGGCGCCGCGCGGGCGCGTCTCCGAAGTCCACAGAGGCGCCCAGCGCTCCGACTTTCCTGACCGTCGTCCTGGCCAGTCGACCCACCTCGCTGCCTGGAACAGTGACGTCGTCGAGGGACTCCTCCAGCGCATGATTGATAGCCTCGAGCGGCGCCGACTTCTGCAGCCACAGGTCGGCATAGACGGGTAGCGACTTCGCCTGTCTGGCCGCGGGCGCGAGGTCATGATCGAGGAAGTAGGTCTTGCCGACCCGGCGAGGCGCAAACATCGCAAGCGGACGGCCCGGCTGGGCATGGATCAACCCCAGGTAACTCTTGGCCAGTGCCGGCCGGCGCACCTCAATATCGTCAAAGGTCTTCATTGCTGTTGCCGATGGCTGTAAGAGCGTCAATTGTTGCATTCACGACAATCAACAACAATGCATCGCAGCGACGGCGCCGCTACAGCCGCACCGCGCGCCAGGCCGCGTAGGTGGACGCTGCCGACAACACGGCACAGCCCACGATGACGCCGGCATAACTGCCGCTGGCGTCGAAGACCCGGCCTGCCAGCCAGGGCCCGCCCAGGTTGCCCAGAGCGGCACCGGTATAGAGCGCGCCGATGATCGACGACACCGCGCGCGCACCGAAAAAGTCCATGCACAGTGCCGGCATCAGCGAGACGATGCCGCCGTAGCTCAAGCCCATCCACAGCGCGAAGACCGCCAGCGCCGGGTAGTTGCCCGCCACCAGCCACAGCGCCATGGATAGCCCCAGCGAGGCCTGCGCCAGCACCAGCGTCAGCGGCCGGCCCACGCGGTCGGCCAGCGCGCCGATGGCAAAACGCCCGCTCAGGCTGCCGATGCCGATGAGGCCGACCAGGCCCACCGCCCGCGCGTCGGCCACGCCCAGGTCGCGTGCCGCCGCCGACAGGTGCGCGAACGGAATGAACATGGCCGGTGCCGCCAGCACGCACATCGCATACAGCCACAGGAACGAGCGGCTGCGCAGCGCCTGGCCCAGCGGCGTGCCGGGCACGGTGCCGTCGGCCCGGCGTGCGGCGGCCGGCGCGCGCCGCAGCAGCAACGTGGCCGCCAGCCCGAGCACGGCCACGCCGGCGGCCAGCGCCAGCATGGCGCCGCGCCACTGCCACTGCGCGATGGCCGCCGCGGCCAGCAGCGGCACCGCCAGCGTGCCGGCGCCGATGCCGGCGCTGGCCAGCCCCGCGGCCAGGCCGCGCCGGCGCGTGAACCAGGGCTGCACGCAGCCGATGGCCGGCGTGTAGACGAGCGCGATGCCCACGCCCAGGCCCAGGCCGTAGGCGGCCACGAGCTGCGTCATCGAAGTCGCCGCGCTGCCCGCCAGCAGCGCCGCGGCGATGCACAGCATGCCGGCACTGGTGACGCGCCGCGGCCCGAAGCGGTCGGCGAGCATGCCGCCGAAGGCGCCGAGCACGAAATAGACCAGGCCCGACAGGCCGAATACCAGCGAGACCTCGGCCCGGCTGGCCTGGAACTCCGCGCTGAAGGATTCGAAGAAGGCAGCAAAGGAATACGACACGCCGAAGATCACCGCCAGCGCGGTGAAGACCGCCCACACCACGACCCAGCCGTAGCGCGGCTCGCGTTCGGCCGCACCAGCGCCGCCGGCGCCGGCACCCGCCGAGTCGGTGCGGCGCGTCGTCACGGCGCCCCGCGCAGTTCGCGCACGCGCACTTCCAGAGCCGCGGCATTGAGCACGCCGAAGTGCGCCCCCACCTGGCGGCCGCGGGCGTCGTAGAACAGCGTCGTGGGCAGGCCGCGCGAGCCGACCGCGGGGCCGAGTTTCGCGCCCGCGTCCAGCAGCACCTCGCGCAGCCGCAGGCCTTCGCGCGCCAGATAGGCCTGCACCGTGAACGCGGGCTCGCCCTGGTTGACGAAGACGAAGCCGACCCGGGTTTCGCGCTGCTGTGCTGCGGCCAGCAGGGGCATCTCCTGCCGGCATGGGCCGCACCAGCTGGCCCACAGGTTGACGACGACCGGACGGCCGCGTGCCGCCGCGCGCAGGTCGAGCACCCGGCCCGTGCCGAGTTCGGCCAGCGTCACGGCCGGCATCTCGCGCGCCTGGCCCAGGCCCGTGACCACGGTGGCGCCGAACCACAGCGCCGCGGCCACGGCCGCGGCACCGGCCAGCGGGCCACGCAGCAGCGGCCACCGGTGACCGCGCCAGGCCAGCCAGGCGGCACCGGCCAGCGCGCCGCTGGGTGCGTGCCAGCCGCCGTCGCGAATGTCCAGCGCCGCCAGCGGCGCTGTCAGGTAGGCGCCGGCATGCAGCGCCAGGTGAACGAGCCGCGCCGCCAGCAGGCCCAGCAGCGCGGCATGGAACACGGCGTTGCCCGCGGCCTCGGACAGTTCCTGGCCGGCCAGCCTGGCCGCCCAGCGCCCGGCCAGCCACGAAGCCAGCCAAACGGCCGCCAGCAGCAACAGCGGCGCCACCGGCAGCGCCAGGGGTCCGATCGAGATGGAAAGCATGGGCGCAGGTTACCCGGTCTTGTCGCGCCGCAAGGCCCGCCACAGGCCGACTCCTAGAATCCGTGCATCATGAAAAAACTCCTGCTCGCCTTTGCCCTGGTGTTGCTCGGCCCCACCGCCTTCGCCGCCACCGTCCAGGGCGAAGTGCTCGAAGTGCGCGACGCGGCTCCTTACACCTACCTGCGCCTGAAGACCGGCACGGGCGAGACCTGGGCCGCCGTCACCGCGGCCCCGGTGAAGAAGGGCGAGCAGGTCACCATCGCCAACGCCATGGTGATGGAAAATTTCGAGAGCAAGTCGCTCAAGAAGACCTTCGACAAGATCGTCTTCGGCACCCTGGCCGACCCCAACGCTCCGGCCGCCGCCAGCCGGGCCATGCCGCACGGCAGCCCGGGCGGGCCCGTCGTCGGCGCGCCCACGCCGGCCACGCCGCCGCCGGTGAAGGTGGCCAAGGCCAGCGGCAGCGATGCCCGTACCGTGGCCGAAGTGGTGGGCGGCAAGACCGCACTCAAGGACAAGAACGTGAGCCTGCGAGGCCAGGTGGTGAAGGCCAACCTGGGCATCATGGGCAAGAACTGGTTCCACCTGCAGGACGGCTCGGGTTCGGCTGGCGCGGGAACGAACGACATCCTGGTCACTTCCAAGGACGTGGCCGCGGTGGGCGACGTGGTGCTGGTCAAGGGCACGGTGCGCACCGACGTGAAAGTGGGCCCGGGCTACGACTACGCCGTGCTGATCGAGGACGCGTCGCTGAAGAAATAGCGGCGCGCGGACGCCGCGGCGGCCGCAAATCGGTTCAGGCGCCGCCGCCCTTTCGGCGGCTGCCGGCCCATGTGGGCGGAAACCGCCACCAGGCCGCGGCCACGAGCGCGCCGAACACCGTGTAGGCCAGCGCGAACACCCACCCCGGCGCCTCGTAGAAGAGCAGCGTCTGCAGCCAGTACGCGATGAAGCTCGACTCGTACGGGGCCACGCCGGCACGGGCGCGCAGCCACCACTCCAGCGTGGTGAGCGGGCAGGTGAGACCCAGCCACGACTCGGCCACCACCACCGTGATGGCCGCCAGGTGCGCCAGGCGGAACCACGGACGGTTCACCCACGGCCAACCGCGCCAGTTGCCCAGCACCACCAGCAAGAGCCCGCCCACGACGAACAGCACGATACCCGCGTGCAGCACCAGCACCGCGTCGGCCAGCAGCGCATAGGGCCAGGCGACGGGCGATGTTGCGGAGCTCGGCATTCGGTTTTGGAGGCGACCCCGCGCAAGAGCGGCAGCGCGAGGCCGTGCAGGCTTCGGTCGCCCAGCTTACCCGGCCGCTCGGGCAGCTGCCACCGCGGCGCGCCGGAACGGTCGGCGACCGGGCGGCATAGCGGCCTTCCGGGGCCGTCGGGCTTCGGGTACGCTCCATCGTCAGTGCCCAACCCGCGAGCGCGCCATGAGCCGTCACCATGCCCAGCTGATACGCACCATCTTCCACGACCCGCCCAGCGGCAACGTGCACTGGCGCGAGATCGAGTCGCTGCTCAGGCACGTGGGCGCGACGCTGGAGCCGATCTCGGGGGCGCGTATCCGCATCACGCTCAACCGCATGGAAGGCGTGCTGCACCGGCCGCACCACAGCAATACGCTGGACGCCAAGTCGATCGTGCACCTGCGCGGCCTGCTCGCGCGCGGCGGCGTCACGCCCTCGCAATACGAAGGCAGCGGCGAGGGGCCGACCTAGCGGCCCCGGCAGCCAGGCTGGATAATCTCGCTCCGCGTACCGAGGGACACCGTCGCCGGGCGGCG
Organism: Candidatus Rubrivivax defluviihabitans; assembly: GCA_016709385.1. Lineage (GTDB taxonomy): Bacteria > Pseudomonadota > Gammaproteobacteria > Burkholderiales > Burkholderiaceae_C > Rubrivivax > Rubrivivax defluviihabitans. The sequence goes on along the minus strand of JADJMW010000013.1, from coordinate 32,969 downwards.
ACAGTGCCGCTGCTCTTGCCCCTGCCGCCGCGTCCCGCCCTCCACCCGTCGCAACCATGAAACCCTTTCCGACCCTGCTCGCCGTCGCAACCTTGCTCGCCAGCGCGGGAATGGCGCAGGCCGAACCCGCGCGCTCGCTGAACGACGCGCGTTCGCAGATCAATTCGGGCACCTGGCCCGGCATCACGCTGATCGAAGCCAAGCCGAAGGCCGCGAAGGCCGAACCGCCAGCCGGCGCGGCTTCGGCGGCGCCGGCGCCGGCACCTGTGGCCGCGGTGCCGGCGCCCGCTGCCGCGGCAACGGCCGGCACGGCTGCCAAGGCCGCAGACACCGCAGCGGCCAGCCCGGCCGGCCAGGCCCTGGCACCGGCGGCACCGGCAACACCCGTTGCAGCGGCCCCGGGGCCAACCGCTCCTGCACCCGCCGCGGCGGCGCCAGCCGCTCCGACAACACCCGCAGCCACGGCGCCGGCACCGGCCGCGGCGACGGTACCGGCCGCGACTTCACCCTCGGTGGCCGAGCGCCTGCGTGCGGTGCTCGGCCCACCCAGCGGCGTGCCCATGAACCAGGCCTCGCGGCTGGACTCGCCCGACCGCGGCATCGTGCTGCCCACCGGCACGGCCGCCGCCGCCTCGGGTGCGGCGAAGTAAGCCGCGTTCAGACCCGGCCGCCGCCGATGGCGCGCATGAATTCGGCGCGCAGCTGGGCGTCGCCCTCGAAGCAGCCGGCGAAGGCCTGGGTGACGACGCGCTCGTCGCCGCGCCGGTCTTCACCCAGCAGCAGGCACAGCTGCTCGGCCTCGATGACGCAGGCCGCGCCGCGCGCCTGGCCATGGCCGACCAGCGCGTCGGCGATGTCGCGCGTCATCCACTCCTGGTAGGTGAGGCGGTGGCCGATGGCGTCGACCATGCGCGCGATGCGGCCGAAGCCGTGCAGCCGGCCGCCGGGCACGTAGGCCACGTGGGCGATGCCGCGGAACGGCACCAGGTGGTGCGGGCACACGCCGTGCACCGCGATGCCGCGCACCACCACCATGTCCTGGCGCGGGTCGGCAAAGCCGGTGCCCAGCACCTCGGCCGGGTCGAGGGCATAACCGCCGAGCAGGCGGCGCTCCCAGAGTTCACGCACGCGGCGCGGCGTGCGGCCGGTGTGGGCGCCGTCGGCAGCGATGCCGCAGGCGCGCAGCAGGTCGGCCACCGCGCGCTCGAAGGCCGGGCCATCGAAGGCGCCCGGGCGCGGGATGCCCAGGCTGCCCAGGCTGCCCGCCGGCGGTGTGCCGTGGTCGTGGTCGCAGGGATCGTGCATCGCGGCGTCTCCTGTGGCTGCTGGCCAGGCGTGAAGGTCCGGCGCAGACCATACCTCAGCCGGGGCGGGTCGCGGCCAGGACCAGCAAGTTGGCGCTGCACACGCGACCGGGCCATGCCACCGCCGCATCGGTCCTTCGCCCGCAGGGTCTCGAGTAGAGTCGCTCCCTCGGTGCTGCACTCCGGACGAAAAACCACGCCGGGTTTCGCGGGGTGCCAGTCACGAGATCGGATGCCGATCGTCATGCATTGCCCATGAACTGGGACCACCCCCGACCCTACACCCTGCCGGTAATGCCGCAGCCCGGCGACATCGACGGCCTGAACCACACCAACAATGCCGTCTACGTGCAGTGGTGCGAAGCTGTCGCCTGGGCCCACTCCGAAGCTCTGGGTTTGAGCCTGGCCGACTACCGGCGCCTGGACCGCGCCATGGCGATCCGCCGCGGCGAATACGACTACCTGCTGCCCACCGCCGCCGGCGAGGCGCTCACGCTGGGCACCTGGCTGGTCGCCAGCGACGGTCGGCTGGCGATGGAGCGCCGCTTCCAGCTGCTGCGCAATGACGACGGCGCCACCATCCTGCGTGGTCGCTGGCAGCTGGTGTGCATCGAAATGAGCAGCGGCCGGCCGCGGCGCATGCCGCCCGAGTTCTGCGAGGCCTACCTGGGCGAGATGGTCGACCCGGGTGGCCGCGCCCCGTAGCGCCTGGCCGCGAACCCCAGGCGCGCTGGCGACGACCGCCGTGGCCCGTGGCCGACGGCCGCGCTCAGGCCACGCAGCTTGCGACAGAATGGGGCCTCTCATTGCACAGGAGTTGCCATGCCGATGTACGAATACGCCTGCCACGACTGCGGCCGCGAGTTCGAGGCCCTGGTGCGTTCCGACACCGTGCCGGAGTGCCCGGGCTGCCATTCGAAGAACCTCGACAAACTGCTGTCGGTCTTTGCCACCGCCGCACCCGCCGCCGAGGCCGCGCCCGCCGCGGGACCCTGCGGGTCCTGCGGCCATCCGGCCGGCCCGGGTGCCTGCGGCTGGCAATGAGGCCGCGCGGCCCTCGCCGCTGCCCGCCGTCAACGCCAGGTGTGCCGGGGAACCTCGTGCGGGCCGTGACCCTGCACGGGAAAACGCCAGAACATGGCATGGCCCGGCGCCATCGCAGAATCTGTCGAGTTGCCGGACTGCCAGCGGGGCCAGCCGTCGAACATCGGGCTATCGGGCTTGGGCAGTTCGTACCAGGGCAGCTCGCACGGGTGGTGCTGGAGCCGTGGGCGCGCCAGGACATCCGAGGGTTCCACACAAGCGTACGGCCGGGCCGCCGAGGCGAGCTGAACCTTCGCGCCTTCGACGCCGGCTGGCTGGGCGCCGGCCAGGGGTGGCCATGCGACACACCCTGCCAAGGCCAGGCCGACGACCAAGCGCCGCCGCGGCCAAGGTGACAGCGGACTCGGGCAGGTTTTCATTCGAGACCCTTCGAAACCGACTACTGCTGGCAGAGCTGCTGCCCGCGTGCACGGAAGGCCACGAGCCACGCGCTCGGGGGCAAGGAAAGCCCGGGCGAACCTGCCGCAGCAGAAAGAATACTCCGGTCGCTGGCACTTCAATGCGCCCGCCGTCAACCACGGGCAGGATGCTGCCGTTGGAAGTCGTGCATCCGGAGACCAAGATGACCGCGACAAGCTCTGCGCTCTTCGTCCTGATGGTGCTGGCCGGATGGCTCGGCGTGGCAACGGCCGCTCCGCCCTCTCCTCCCAGCGCAGCGCCCGGTGGGGGTGCGCGGCCAGGCGGTCCGGCGCATGGCGTGCGCCCCCCGGGCGCGGTCGCGCCGGGCCACGGTGCCTATCCTGGCGGCGCTCATGGCCACTGGGTCGGACCGAGCGTGCGCTTCTATTACGGCGGCCCGTATTGGGGTGGCTGGGGCTGGCCCGGCTATGTCTGGCCCGGCTATTACGCCTACGGCAGCTACTACCTGCCCAGCTACTATGGCTACGGCTACGTGCCGCCGCATTACGTCTACGGGCCGCCGGGGGTGGTGACATCCACCGGTGGCGTGGTGTATATCGAGCGCGATTCGGGCACGGTGTCGACGCAGCAGCCCGAACCGGCGGCTGCACGTCCGCCCGCACCTCCACCCGCACACGAGGCCGCGACCGCCGCCCCGCCGCCCGCGGGCACGCAGTGGTGGTATCTGTGCAGCTCGCCGCGCGGCGCCTACCCGTATGTGCGCGAGTGCCCGGGCGGCTGGGAACGTGTTCCCGCGGTGCCGCCGGACTCGGCGAAGTGAGGCCGCCATGGCCGGAAGCCATTTTCGTCTTGCCGGCGCAACCCTCGCCGCGCTGACCCTGGTCGCCTGCGCCACGCTTCCCGCCGGCCCCAGCCTGCCGGCGCTGCCCGGCAGCCGGATGAGCCAGGAGCAATTCTCGGCCGACGACGCGCGCTGCCGTGCCAACGTGAACGCACGCCTGGCCGGCGCCACGCCCACGGACGCCGCCAACCAGGCCGTGGCCGGCAATGCGGCCACCGGGGCCTTGGTCGGCGCCACCACCGGCGCCGTAATCGACGGTGGTGCGGGCGCCGCGGCCGGTGCCGCCGCCGGCCTGCTCATCGGGGCGGCAGCCGGCAGCGCCGCGCAGCAGGGCGCCTGGGCCGGTACGCAGCAGCAGTTCGACGGTGCCTACTACGCCTGCATGTACGCCCTGGGCCACAAGGTGCCTGCGCCGGCCGGCGACGTGGCCCGCTACCGGGCGTGGCTCGAAAGCGCGGCCTCGCCGCTGGCCACCGCGGCGCCGGGCGCGACCCCCGGCCAATGATGCTCGGGTTCGACGAGGTACTTGCTTGCCAACGCCTCGAGCGCGGCTTCGCTCAGGCCCAGGCGCCGGTGCAGGTAGCGCCCCAGCCCGCCGTGATCGGCCTCCACCGCCTGCAAGGCGGCGTCCAGGAAACCCTGCTGCACCCGCCACAGCACTGCCATCACCTCGGCCGGAATGCCATGCCGGCCCGGCGGCGGCTCTTCGTAGACCGCGTTGGTCAGCAGGTAGTCCTGCATCACCACGCCGCGCGGCACGCCCAGCGCCAGCAGTACCAGAGCGGCGGCGAAGCCGGTGCGGTCCTTGCCGGCAGTGCAGTGGAAGACCACGGGCGTTTCGGCCTGCAGCAGGTGTTCGAACAGTTCGGCAAAGCGGTGCGCCTGGTCGTTGACCAGCGAGCGGTACAGGTCGGTCATCAGCCGGCTGACGATGGGCACGCTGAGCGGTTCGCCGGCAGCCATCAGGCGCTGCAGGCTTTGCACCACCGTGGGTTCGATGGCCAGCGAGTGCTGCGTCACGCCCGGCAGTTCGTACGGCGCGGCGGCACTCTCGGCCCGGCCGCGGAAGTCGAGTGCCCGGGCCAACCCGAGTTCGGCCAGTACCGACTTGTCGCGCGTCGTCAGGCCGCCCAGATGGTCCGAACGAAAGAGCCGGCGCCAGCGCACGCTGCGCCCGCCGTGGCCGCGGTAACCGCCCAGGTCGCGGAAATTCGTCGCCCCCTGCAGGGGCAGCACGCGGTCGGGATGATCTGTCATGGCGGAGATTCTGGCGCAGGGTGGCCCGCCTGCTGTGCTCGCTGTTGAACGGGCCTACGGCTGCCAGGCCTTCGCCGCAGACGCGCCGCGGCGGCAAGCCCCTGGATGCCGCCCGGGTTGCCGCCTAATCGGCCGCTGCGCTGCCCGCGACCTGGGCACCGCACCCGCCGAGCGCCAGCAGGGCAGGCACGAGGACCTGCAGGTAAACGGCACGCACGTGGATCGCGTTTGAAGACGACATGGTCATTCGGCGGCAGGTGGCAGACCAGACCATGATAGGGTGATGGCATCCCTTCGTCAGCCGTGGTGCGCGGATCATCTCGGAATCGACTCTTGAACCTTCAAAGCAAGCTCACCACGCCCAGGCGCCTTCGAAGTGTCGTGCCCGGCCTGCTGCTGGCTGCAGCGCTGGCCACCACGGCGTTGGCCGCCACCGCGGGGGCGCTGGAGCCGTTCGCCGCCGAATACCGCGCCAGCTACATGGGTCTTTCGGCCAGCGGCAGCATGACGCTCGAACCGCAGGGCAGTGAGCGCTGGAAGTACAGCCTGAAGGTCACTCATCCGATCGCGCAACTGACGCAGATCACGCTGTTCGAGGACGCCAAGGGCCAGTGGCGGCCGCTTTCGGGCTCCGACATTTCACTGCTGCTGACGAAGGAGATCCGCCGCCATGCGGTCTACGACTGGGCAGTCGGACAAGCACGCTGGAGCGGCGACGTGAAACCCGAACGCGCGGGTCCGGTGGCGCTTCAGCCCGGCGACGTGGACGGCCTGCTGATGAACCTGGTGCTGGTGCGCGACGTGGCCGCCGGCCGGCCGCTGCGCTACCGGCTGGTGGACGAAGGCCGGGCCAAGCCGATGGAATTCACCGTCAGCGGCCTGGAGACGATCACCATCGGCGGCCAACCGCGCCAGGCCACCAAGGTGGTCAATGCCAGCGGCCACAGGGAGATGGTGGTCTGGGTGGTGGAAGGGCTGCCGCTTCCTGCGCGCTTGCTCCAGCGCAAGAACGGCAAGGACGAGATCGACCTGAGGATCACCTCGGTGCGCTAGCCTGCCGCCCGGGCTCATCGGCGCAGAGTCGACATCGGCAGCGCACCCGACGGGACAGGCCGTTGCCGGCCGTGGTGATCACACTCAATCCTTTCCCGGGTCGGCGGCGGTAGGCTGCGTTCGGTTGGGGAGAGTGGTTTGAATTCGCTGTGCCCCAACAGCCATGGACCATGGCGGTGCCTGCGGTTGATGGCGTGCACGCCGAACGGGAGCAAGGAGCTGGAGCCATGAGACATCGAGTGCGGCTGCTGGCCTGCGCGGGATGCATCGTCGCCTTCATGACCGCGTCGAGCGGTCATGCCGGGCAGCCGTCGTTCTTCCAGGGCAGCGTCTACGAATACGTTCCGACCTATACCACCTGGGATCGGGCGCGGGCCGAAGCCGAGACGATGAGCTTCATGGGGTTCCCGGGGCGGCTCGCCACCATCACTTCGGCGGCCGAGAACGCGTTCATCGCTTCGCTGGTTCCCGTGGGCGGAAATACCATGCTCGGCGGCAGCGACGCCCAGACCGAAGGCACCTGGCTCTGGGAGACCGGCCCCGAGGCGGGGACCATCTTCTGGAAGGACGGGGCTCCCTTCGGCAGCGCCTATGTCAACTGGCGGCCTGGAGAGCCGAACAACGTCCAGCCCTTCGAGGACTACCTCGTGATGAGCAACGGCCAGTGGAACGATTCGGCCGCCAACAGCTTCCTGCACAGCGGCTACGTCGTCGAGTACCGGCTGACGGCCAGCGGTTTCGATTTCGGCATGACGAACGGCCAGGCCGGTGCGATCCGCAACATCTCGCCTTCGGATCGCCTGGTGCGACTGGACATCACCCTGCCTGGCAACAGCTTCTTCGACTCGGCCGCGACCTTGCCTGGCCGCGAGTTCGCCAGTTGGAGCGTGATTGCCGCGAGCCCAGGTGCCAGCTGGGCCCTGCCAGACAGTGCGGCCACCGACGGCATGCCGTCGGCAACGCTCGACCTCGACCTCGAGCCGACCGAGGCGCTTCACTTTCAGGTGGACATCGACCGCCTGTCCGACGCCGACGGCGATGGCTTCGCCCCGGGGACGGTACTGACAGCGCACTTCACCGACGGCTATGTCCACTACTCGATCTCGGGTGTGGTCGAAGCGGCTGACATGTCGATCCTGGGAACGACGTTTGCATACTCGGTGCGCAGCGTCGCCGCCGTGCCCGAGCCGGCGGCTTCCTGGCTCTGGAGCGCCGGCCTTCTGGCGTTGGCCGCCATGCGCAGGCGCGGCCGCACAGGGTAGGACAGCCTCGTGGAACTTCTTCCCACCACGCAGCAGGCGATCTATGGCGACGTCGGCCGCACCAGCATCGTCGCCGCGATGGAAGCCACCGCGATGCTGATGGGCGCGCGCGGCGTGAGGCTGTCGACGTAACCGCTCCTCGAAAAACGGGTGCGCTGGTTCACGCCCGGGCAGGTGCTGCGCATGGCCACCGGCAGCATTGGCGAGTTGCTCTCGCTGCCGGTCCCACGCCGCCCCTGGGCGGGCCCGGCCGGCGCCATCGAGCCGGGTGCGCTGGCCGACCTGCGGCTGGTCGACGGTGACCGGTTGGCGGACATCGAGCGGCTCGAAGACCCCGCACGCCGGCGTCGCCCCTGGGACGGTTGCGGTGCGGCGGGTTTCAGGGCCGGACACCCGTTCAAGCTTCGCATTGACCAAAGCGCGACCATGGTCTAATGCTGCGCTGCACAAAATCGGATCGCCCATGCCTGCTGCCCAACCCAAACCGCTGCTCGTCGACCTGGCGCTGCAAGGCGGCGGTGCGCACGGCGCCTTCACCTGGGGCGTGCTCGACCGACTGCTCGAAGAAAGCTGGCTCAGCTTCGACGGCATCTCCGGCACCTCGGCCGGCGCCATGAATGCCGCCGTGATGGCCAGCGGCTTTGCCCACGGCGGTGCCGACGGTGCCAAGGCTGCGCTGGAGGACTTCTGGAAGCGCGTCTCCGACGCCTCCACGTTCAGCCCGATGCGCCGCGGCCCGATGGAGATGCTGACCGGCCAGTGGACGCTGGACTATTCGCCCATATACCTGGCCGCCGAGATGGCCTCGCGCATCTTCTCGCCTTATGACCTGAACCCGCTGGGCAAGCACCCGCTGCGGCCGATCCTGGCCGACATGGTGGACTTCGAGGCGCTGGTCGATTCGCCGATCTGCCTGTTCATCACCGCCACCAACGTGCGCACCGGCGTCGGCCATGTCTTCCGCAATGCGCAGATCACGCCGGACGTGCTGCTCGCCTCGGGCTGCCTGCCGACCCTGTTCCAGGCGGTGGAGATCGACGGCGAGTACTACTGGGACGGCGGCTATTCGGGCAACCCGACGATCACGCCGCTGGTGCGCGAATGCCGCTCGAGCGACACGATCCTGGTGCAGATCAACCCGATCGTGCGCAACGAGATCCCGCGCAGCGCGCGCGACATCATGAACCGCCTGAACGAGGTGTCCTTCAACGCGCCGCTGCTCAAGGAACTGCGCATGATCGCGCTGCTGCACAAGGTGGCCGACCCGGGCCGCGGCGAAGGTGCGTTGTGGGCCAGCATGCGCTTGCACCGCATCGCCACCGAGCGCGTGACGGAGCTGACCTCGTCGTCGAAGATGATCACCGAGTGGCCCTTCCTGTGCGGCTTGCGCGACGAAGGGCGGCGCACCGCGGGGCTGTTCCTCGACGCGCATGCCGGCGACCTGGGCCAGCGCTCGACGGTCGACCTGGACGCGCTGCTGGCGGCGCTGTGAGATGACGCCCCCAAGCTCACTTCGTTCGCGGCCCCCCGAGGGGGCGCGTCAGTACCTTCGGGCGGCCGGGCGGTACTGACATGGGACTGCTCGGCATTCTCTTGGGCCTGGCCCTGCTGGTGGGGCTGGCCTTCCGCGGCTGGAGCGTGCTCGGCCTGGCGCCGCTGGCGGCGTTGGTGGCGGCGGCCTTTTCCGGCGAGCCGCTGCTGGCACACTGGACGCAGACCTTCATGGGATCGGCAGCGGGCTTCGTGGCGCAGTTCTTCCCGCTGTTCCTGCTGGGTGCGCTGTTCGGCAAGCTGATGGACGACAGCGGCTCGGTCAGCGCCATCGCCGACTTCATGACCGACAAGCTCGGCCCCGGCCGCTCGGTGCTGGCCGTGGTGCTGGCCGGCGCGCTGGTCACCTACGGCGGCGTCAGCCTGTTCGTGGCCATGTTCGTCATCGCGCCGATGGGCCAGGCGCTGTTCCGCGCCGCCGACATCCCCAACCGGCTGCTGCCGGGGGCGGTGGCGCTGGGTACCACCACCTTCACGATGACGGCGATGCCGGGCACGCCGGCGATCCAGAACGCGATCCCGATGCCCTTCTTCGGCACCACGCCCTTTGCGGCGCCGGGGCTGGGCATCATCGCTTCGGCCGTGATGCTGGGCTTCGGTTTGTGGTGGCTGGGGCGCGCGGAGCGTGCCGCACGCCGCGCTGGCGAGGGCTTCGGCGGCCCGGCGCCGGCGGCGATGAGCGCGTCCGACGCGGCGCACGACCCGGTGGTGCGCGAGCGCGCCACCGCGGCGCAGAGCTTCGACCCGGCCGAGGCCGGGCACGGCCAGCGCAGCGCCCAGTTGCCCGGCATCCTGGTGGCCGTGCTGCCGCTGGCGGTGGTGATGGTGGTGAACCTGACGATGTCGACCCTGGTGCTGCCACGCATGGACCTCGGCTTCCTGGCCGAACCGCAGTGGGGCGGCACCTCGCTGGCCGGTGTGGGCGGCGTTTGGTCGGTGATCGTGGCTTTGTCGGCGGCCATCGTCGTGCTGTACGCGCTCAACCGCGGCCGGTTGCAGTCGCTGCGCGACACCGTCGACGCCGGCCTCAACGCCGCGGCGCTGCCGGTGATCAGCGTCGCCAGCCTGGTCGGCTTCGGCGCGGTAGTAGCCGCGCTGCCGGCCTTCCAGGTGGTCAGCGACTGGGTGCTGGGCATCGAGGGCGGGCCGCTGGTCGGCCTGGCGCTGTCGACCAACGTGCTGTCGGCGCTGACCGGCTCGGCCTCGGGCGGCCTGACCATCGCGCTCGGCGCTCTGGGCGAGACCTACATGCAGCTGGCCGCCAGCGACGGCATCGACCCGGCGCTGATGCACCGCGTGGCCGCCATCGGCGCCGGCTCGCTGGACAGCCTGCCGCACAACGGCGCCGTGGTCACGCTGCTGGCGGTGTGCGGCGCCACGCACAAGCAGAGCTACTTCGACATCGTCATGGTCGGCATCGTCAGCGCGCTGCTGGCGCTGGTGGTGGTGATCGTGCTGGGCACGACCTTCGGGTCGTTCTGAACAGCGGCGCTCAGGCGCTGAAAACCTGCTTGCCGTCCATCCAGGTCTCGAGCACCGCGATGTCCTTGATGCGCTCGGGATCCACGCGGCGCGGATCCTTGTCGAGGATCACGAAGTCGGCCAGCTTGCCGGCCTCGAGGCTGCCGATCTCGTGCTCCGAGCGCAGCTGCCAGGCGGCCTCGGCGGTCACGGCGCGGATCGCCGATTCCACCGACACGCGTTCGCCGGGCGCCAGCACGAACTGCGGTTCCTGCCAGGTGCGCCGCGTCACCGCCATCTGGATCATGTGCAGCGGGTTCGGGTCGGTCACCATGAAGTCCGAGTGCAGCGAATAGCCGATGCCCGCCTGCTCGACGCTGCGGGCGCGTACCAGCCGCTGCACTCTCTGGCTGCCGAAGACCTTGTCGCGCAGGGCCACGCCCCAGAAGTGGACATGGCCGACGAGGAAGCTCGCCGAGACCTTCAGCGACTTCATCTTCGCGATCTGCTCGTCGTGCAGCATCGAGCAGTGCTCGATGCGCGCGCGCAGCCTGCTCATGTCGACACCGGCGTCGCTCACCGCCTGCAGCGCCGTCAGCACGTTGTCGATCGCGGCATCGCCATTGCCGTGGATCGCCAGCTGCCAACCCTTGCGGGCGCGGTCGACGGCCTGCGCCTTCAGGTCCTCGATGCTCATGTAGGCGAGCCCGCGGTCGTCGGAATTCAGGTAGGGCTCGCGCTGCAGTCCGGTGAAGCCCTGGTTGGAGCCGTCGGCCACCAGCTTGTAGCCGACGATGCGGGCCAGCGCGTTGCCGTCGTCGGGCTTGACGCCGGCCTGGTCCCAGGCGTCGGCGCCCAGCGTGTAGAACGGGTAGGCACGGATGCGCGCCTTCAGCTGCCCCGACTGGGCCGCAGCCATCATCACCTGCCAGTCTGCCGGCGACTGCGACAGCGAGCCTAAAGCGAGTTCGCTCGCCGTCGTCAGGCCGACCCTGCCCCACTTGCCCAGCAGGCCGATCAGCGCCTTCACGGGGTCGGCGTTCTTGACCGCGGGGTTCGCGAACAGCAGCTTGCCGAAGGCCAGGTTGTTCTTCATCACGCCGCTCAGCCGGCCGCTGGCGTCGCGCACGAACTCGGCGCCCTGCGGGTTCGCGACGTCGTCGGGAATGCCGGCCGCGGCGAACGCCCGGCGGTTGGCATACGCCAGGTGCCCGGAGGCATTCAGCACGAACACCGGATGCTCCTTCGACACCGCGTCGAGCTCGGCGAAGCCGATCGACGCCGGCCCGGCCTGCAGCGAGGGGTCGAAATTGCGCCCCATGATCCATTGCCCCGGCGGCGTGGTCCTGGCCTTCGTCTTCAGGTGCTCGAGCACCAGCGCGGTGGTCGCGAAGCGGGTCATGCCGACATGGTCCATCAGGCTGTCGACCACGGCGCCGGCCACCACATGGGCGTGCGGCTCGACGAAGCCCGGCAGCATGACCCGGCCGCGCAGGTCGACCACCTGGGCCTGCGCGCCGGCGGCGGCCCGCACCGCCGCGTCGCTGCCGACCGCGACGATCCGGTTGCCCCGGATCGCGATGGCCTCGGCCTGCGAGAAGCGCCGGTCCACCGTGAGGACCGTGCCGCCGGTGAACACGGTGGCGGCGGCGCCCTGCGCACGTGCCATGGCGGGCCAGGCGCCCGCGGCGGCGACGGCACCGGTGAGCAGCGTGCGGCGGCGCAGCGGCGGCGCTTGCTGCGCCGCGAGCCCGGCGGACTCGCAGTTCGCCGCGAAGAGCGACCCGAAGGCGCCGCTGCAACAAAAACATTCGTAGGTGTCGTGTTTCATGTCAATCTTCGTATCGGTAGGGCTTGAGAATGATGCTACGGTGGCAAGGCCGCGCCGTGGGCGATTCCGAGATCTCACCCCTTTGACGAGGAACCGACGATGTTCAACAGACCTCCGGTCAACCGCAGGCGCCGCAGTCTCATGCAATCGTTGCTGATCAGCCCGTTGGCACTGTCCGGCATCGGCATGGCGCAAGCCCAGGTCAGCACCCCGGCAACCCCGGCCAGGATCAGCACGGTCTACACCGGCGACGTGATCAACGGCAAGAAGGTGGTGAGTTCGCTGAACACCGACGAGCTGGAGCCCGGCAAGAAGCACCTGCTCTACTTCCAGGGTGTGCAGATGTCCACGGGCCAGCACTGGTACGTGTCGGTGGTCGTGGCCAAGGGGGCCCGGCCCGGCAAGCGCATCACCCTGACCAGCGGTGTGCACGGCGACGAGATGAGTTCGGTGCACACCGTGCAGACCGTCATGGGTCAGCTGAAGCCGGCGGAAATGTCGGGCACCGTGATGGCGGTGCTGGACATTGCGCGCCCGGCGATGGAGAGCATGCAGCGCCGCTGGCCGAGCAGCGGGCGCGGCTTCGAACTGACCGACATGAACCGCGAATGGCCCGGCAACGAAAACGGCTTCAGTGCCGTCAGCCGCCAGGCCGGGCTGGTGTTCAACCGGCTGCTCAAGCCCAATACCGACCTGGCCATCGACTTCCATACCGGGACCACCGGCCTGGACGTACCCGCCTTTCACATCGGCGACATGCGCATCCCGGACGTGAAGACGATGATGCTGCTCTACCCCGTTCCGGCGATCTGGGACAACCCGGCCTACCCCGGTGTGCTGCACAACGCCTATATCGATGCGGGCATTCCGTCTTTTACGCCCGAGGTGGGCGTGGCGCGGCGGCTGGATCTCGACATGACTCCGATCTTCGTCGAAGGCACGATGAACGTCTTCAAGCACTACGGCGTGATGCCTGGCGCGATCGGACGCACCGCCGTCGATGCCAACGTCTACATCGGGAAGAGTGCGGTGCCCGTGCTGACCACCCACGGCGGATTCATCGAAGTGTTGGTGAAGCTGAATGCCAAGGTCACGCCAGGGCAGAAGGTGGCCATCCAGCGCAACGCCTTCGGCGAAGTGGTGGCCGAGTACACCAGCCCGGTGAATGGCCTCGTCGGCGGCCTGCGCAGCGATGCCACGTCGGAGCCCGGCAACGTGCTGCTCTTCATCCTGGCCGACGCCGCGCCGCTGTCCGGCTCGGCCCCTTACCTAGAGTAGCGCGCGACACCGGTGGGCGGATTGCGTCCGCCCACGTCCTGAAACGTTTCTCGAAGGCTTGTGCGTTGCCGGGGGGGGGGCAGCGCTTCAAGCCAGCATAAAGCGGGCTAGCCTCCCAGTAACTTTGCCACCAGCACCATGGCCAGGCAAACGGACGAGAGCAGCAAACCGGTCTTCCACGGATTCGCATTGGTGTGAATCCCCCACACGCAACCGGTGGCGAAGATGACGAGGAACGACACGACGCTGGAGATGTGAATGGCCAACTTGGTGTCGTTGGGCAGAATCAACAGCGGCAGCAGAGACGGCAGCACGGCGACGACGTACAGCAACACGGTCGCCACCGCACCCATCACGTCTTCACGCTTCAAGCCAATGGCCTGAGGCTGCGCCTGGCTCAGATAGACCCGAATGTCGCGATGGAGCGCATGCCGCTGCTCTTCGCTGGTTATCGGCTCGAGGATGAAATCCAGCTCATTGCCAATGGCGGCATCGGCTTCTTCGTCACTGTCGCTGGCCTGAACGTACTGCAGCAACCGATGGCGCTCCCTGCGGGTCAAGACCTCGGACATCACGTACAGCACGCCTTCGATGATTCCCCAGGCCGTGGTGGCCCCCAGGATGGTCACGAACAGGTCTCTTCCGTATCCCCCCGCAAACGAGGACGATATGACACCGCGATAGATCAAGACGCTGTACGACAGCGTGAACAGGAGCGCAAAGAGAATGCTGTAGAAGATGGTGAGCAGTGCGTCGATGGGGTCAATGAACTCGCCCACGATGCTGCTCAAGAAGGTTTCCTTGGGCCGGGTGCGTTGCCTGCGACGTTGTCGTTGACTCTTCCTCATCGTTGCTCGGCCCGCCGGTTTCCTTCGAACTGCATCGGGCTGACGCAGGCCAGTGTCGAGTGCTCACGAGTCCGGTTGTACCAAAGCTTCCGGGCGATGACTTCTGCCATGGCCCGGCGCCGGGTCTTGAAGCGCGGCCCGTGCAGCCGCTCCAACTTCAACGATCCGAACCGCGTTTCGCTGCCGGCGTTCCTTCCATCAGACCCTCGACTCACTGGCCCTGGCCCACGCGGGCCTGCTCGGCGTCGACCCCGTGGTCGGCCTGTACAGATTGCCGCTGCCGCTCGGCGCCTGCGCGATCTTCGGCGGCTCGCGGCTCTTCGTGGTGGGGCCCGACGCGGCCGTGGTGGTATTCGCGCGGCCACCGTGGACGGCGTCGCGGCGGCGGGAGAACGCCTCCTGCCGATCCTCTCTCTCGCCGGCGTGGCTGCGTTGTGGCTGCAGCGCCGACGCCTGCCGGGCCCGATGGAACATCCGGGACCCTGACCCCAGGTTGAGACAATGCCGCATCTGTGGATGCGGGAGCGAAGTCATGGCGTGGGTACTGCTGCTTGTCGCGGGGCTGTTCGAGGTGGGCTGGGCAATCGGGCTGAAGTACACCGAAGGCTTCACCAGGGTCTGGCCGAGCGTGTTCACCCTGGCCGCCATGACGGCGAGCGTGGTGCTGCTCGGCATGGCCATGAAGTCGCTGCCCGTCGGAACGTCTTACGCCATCTGGGTGGGCGTGGGCGCGGTCGGCACGGCCATCCTGGGCATCATCCTCTTCGGCGAATCCGCCAATGCGGGCCGCCTGTTCAGCCTGGGACTCATCGTGGCAGGCATCGTCGGGCTCAAGTTGACGACACCGGTGTAGGCACCCTGCCGCCGGCAACGTCGTTCAACCAACCCCACGGCCTCGGCCCGTGCGTCAGTGATAACATTGTGCTGACGCTGCAGGAGGCCGGACCATGGAAGTGACGATACGCAAGATGGGCAATTCGCAGGGCGTGCTGATCCCCAAGCCCATCCTCGCGCAGCTGGGTCTCGAGGGCACGGCCGACCTGCAGGTGCGCGACGGCGTGATCGAGATCCGCGCCATCCGGCGCAACCCGCGCGCCGGCTGGGCCGAGGATGCGCAGCGCCTGGCCGCCGAGGGCGCCGATGCACTGATCTGGCCCGAGGTGGCCAACGAGGGCGACGCAGAGCGGGTCTGGTGATGAAGACGGGCGAAATCTGGCTGGCCCAGCTCGACCCGACGGTGGGCAGCGAGATCCAGAAGTCCCGGCCCTGCGTGGTGGTGTCGCCCGACGAGATGAACGCACACTTGCGCACGGTGATCGTTGCGCCCATGACCACGGGGTCGCGGCCGGCGGCGTTCCGCGTGCCGCTGACCTTCCAGGGCAAGCGGGGCTTGATCGTGCTCGACCAGATTCGCACCCTGGACCGGGCGCGGCTGGTCAAGCGCCTGGGAGTTCTTCGCGCGCCGACCCTGGCTTCGACGCTGCAGACCTTGCAGGCCATGTTCGCCGCCTGAAGGTCTGGCCTTGAACCAGGCCGAGAACCGCGCCCAGCATATCGACCCGGCTTGAAGGCGACCGTTCGTCGAGAGTGCCTGGGACGGGATCTTCGGCGCCTACCGGACGACGCTGCTCTGCGGCGATAGGCGCTGGTGCTGGATCGACCGCGGGTCGCAGCGCACCACGCGCCGTTCCAGCGAGCCTTCGACGCGTTCGGCGGCCGGATCGAAGTCGAGCGCATCGGCCTGCGTCATGCGGTGGCGCGTGATGAAGTGGCGCCGGCTTACCTTGTCGGTGACGCGCCAGTGCCAGAGTTCGATGATGTCGTGCATGCACGAAGACTACCGCGGCGCCGTGACGATGATGTGACCCCGACCGCCGCGGTGGCGTCACCACGCCTGGCGTGGACGCGGCACTCGACGCGCTTCGGCCCTTCAAGTCGGAAGAGTGCCGGTCGGCTTCGACCCGGGCGGCCATGATCTCCGTGGAGATCGGGGCCGACGTCAAGCCGGCTGCACCCGCGCAAGCTCAGCGCGGTGGCCTGAGCACGGCCAAGGTTTCGGCGAGGCTCTGCTCGAACGGGACCCTTGGCATCCAGCCGAGTTCGGCCTTCGCGCGGGCGCTGCTGCCGTTCCAGACCTTGCCGCTGACGGCGCTGCGGACCACTTCGGGCGTGGCGATGCGAGGGGTGCCGAAGAGGTGGTGGCTCAGCGCGTCGTAGAGCGGCAGCATGGGCGCGGCCTGCCGCGGCAGCGTCATCAGCGGCCGCGGCACGCGCGGGTCGATGCGGCGCAGCGTTTCGACCAGCTGACGATAGCTCGGCGCGACGTCGGGCCCCGCGATGAACCGTCCCCCGATCGAGCGGTCGGCCAGCCGCAGGTGGGCATCGACGACATCGCGCACGTCGATGAAGGGGACGTTGCCAACGGGCACACCGAAGCGAAACTCACCCATCAGGGCCGCCTGCACGATGTCGATCGTCGGCGTGTTGCGGCGGAACCCCGGGCCGATGAGGCCGCCCGGCAGCACGGTGACCAGGTCGAGCTTCAGGTCACGCGCCAGCTGCCAGGCCAGGCGCTCCGACTCGACCTTGGCGCGGAAGTAGGGGACTCGCAGGTCGTCATTCCAGTCGGCCTCGGTGGCCGGCGGCGCGCCGGGGGCAGTGAACGGCAGTGTCACCATCGAAGAGGTCATCACGACCCGGCGCACCTTGGCGTCGCGGGCCGCCCTCAGCGACGCCTCTGTGCCTTCGATCGCGGTGCGCAGGACTTCGGCATCGCGGCTGGGATCGGTCGTTGCGAAGACGGCGGCGACGTGGAACAGTGTGTCGATGCCGTCCATCGCCGCGCGCAGCTGTGCCGGCTGGCCGAGGTCGGCTCCGACCACTTCCACGCCGGGCAAGGCGCGCAGCGCCTCGGACTTGCCAACGTCGGCCACCGAGCGCACGCCCGCGCGCACTTCGTCGCCGCGGGCAAGCAGCGCCTGCACGAGGTTGAAGCCGAGGTGGCCATTGGCTCCGGTGACCAATGCACGCATCGGCAGATCATAGGCGCCCCTCGCCTGCGCGCAAAGCTGGCTGACCCGTCATGGGCTCGATTCACAGGGGCAAGCGCATCGGTGGCGGGGTACCGATGGCCTCGGGTTGAAATGCCGCGATCGCGAGCGTCGTGCTGCATGGCCTGTTCCCGCCGTCACCGGGCCCGGTCGGCCCGAGATTACGGCCATGGCGCGTCAGCTTGCGTCTTGGGCGCGCGCGCGCGCCTGCTACTTGCCGGGCGGCCGGAACTTCGCGGCAACGGCGCCGGCGCCCTTCATCGCCTCGACCATCTGCCCCATCGTGATGAGCTCGGTCGATTCGACGGCGGTGAAGCCACCGCTGGCCATCACCACCATGCCGGCGAGCGACCCCGCGACCGCGTTGCCTTCGACGACGCAGATGACTTCACCATTGCCCGAATACCACATGTGATGAAGCTTGATGCCGGCAGCCTCGAACATCGCCCGGCCCGCGGCCTCGCGGTCGGACGGGCTGGCGACCATGCCCTTGAAGGCGTCCTGGGAATACCTGGCTCGGGTCAGATAGAGGCTCATGGCATTGGCTCCTGGTGGGTGGCACGCGCGTCGGGTAGGTGCGCCGCGTTCGCACGGTGCATCGCGTTGGCGACGCCCACGCCGCTTATACGCGCCGTACCAGGAAATGCGAGGGGCTCCCCCTAGGTTGACCCCGACCGCCCGCGGGTGGAGCCAACTCTGATCCTCATGCGCTATCGCAGGAAGAGGACTCCGCCGGTAGCGGCGGCAACCACCGCAGCCAGGGCCAGCCACAGGGCCGTGCGCGACGCATGCCGTCGCCGGAACAAGTTCCGACGGCTCGGCCAGTAGAGACCTTGAGGTGGATTCATTGGTAGACGTTGGTTCCTTAGGCGGCCCGAGGGCCGGGTGCAGAACCAACGCCCCCTTTCAAACCGTGCATGCGGATTTCCCGCACACGGCTTACCAGTGGTCTGTCGGCTCGCAGCATTACGCAGACGCCTGTTTCCAGAAGGCTTGCCCGGGATAGCGGATCGTCCCACGCAGGCGATACAACCCAAGTTTCTCGAAGCATTCGCGGTCCCATTGCTGGGCTTTCCCTGCTCGCAGGTTGCGACCCGCGCGCTTGAGCCGCAGCCCCTTCAGTCGCCGTCCGACGTAGGCATCCACGTCCCGGAACTTGTTGGCCGCGTTGCCGCTGCGAAAATACTGCCCCCAGCCACGCAGCACCGGATTCAGCTCGGCAATGACGCCTCGCATGTCCTGGTGGCAGCGCCGCATCGGGGTCAGCTCCCGCACCCGCGCCCGCACACGCTTCATCGCCCGCTGGCTCGGCCAGCGGTGCAGGTAGTACCGGCGCAGCCGCTTTTGCTCCCACAGCCGTCCGCTCATGCGCTTGCGCAGGTGACAGCCCAGGAAGTCAAAGCCTTCCCGGCCACCCGTCAGCACCACGCGTTGCGTCTTCTGTGGATGCAGCTTCAGCCCCATCCCCCCCCCCCCCCCCCCCCCCCCCCCCCCCCCCCCCCCCCCCCCCCCCCCCCCCCCCCCCCCCCCCCCCCCCCCCCCCCCCCCCCCCCCCCCCCCCCCCCCCCCCCCCCCCCCCCGCCCCCCCCCCCCCCCCCCCCCCCCCCCCCGGGGGTCCCGGCCCGCCCCCCCCCCCCCCCCCCCCCCCCCCCCCCCCCCCCCCCCCCGCCCCCCCCCCCCCCCCCCCCCCCCCCCCCCCCCCCCCCCCCCCCCCCCCCCCCCCCCCCCCCCCCCCCCCCCCCCCCCCCCCCCCCCCCCCCGGGCCCCCTCCTCTCGGCCCCCCCCCCCCCGCCGTTTCCCCCGCCCCCCCCCCCCCCCCGGTCCGCCCCCCGGTTCCCCCCCCCCCCCGCCCCCCCCCCCCCCCCCCCCCCCCCCCCCCCGGCCGGAACCCGTACGAGGACAGCAGGAAGTCCGCCTCGAAAATGGGCTCCAACACCAGCTTGGCCGCCATCTGTACCACCCGGTCTCGCACCGTGGGGATGCCCAAGGGCCGCTTTGCTCCGTCTGCCTTGGGGATGTATACGCGCCGCACGACTTGCGCGCCGTATTCGCCTGCGTGCAGCACTTCAGCCAGCTCCTGCAAGAAGCGCTGGACGCCGTACTGCTCGACTGCGCCGATCGTCACCCGATCAACGCCCGCTGCGCCGCGGTTGCGGCGCACTCGCTTCCACGCCTCGTGCAGGATGTCAGCCCTGCACATCTGGCCGTACAACGCATGAAAGCGCCTTTCCGGGGCCCGCTTGGCTGCGGCCCAGAGCTGCCTTTGCAGTTGTCGCACTTTGTCGCTCGGTTCATCACCGACGGGGTCGTTAGGTCCGGTCTTGCCGGCCATTCCCTCGCGCTTACCCGCTCCATCAGCATGACCACCGCAGGGACCCTTCCCTCCAGCCGCGTTATGCCGCACGGCCTTCGTCGGCACGGCTGGCGCCGCCCCGTCCGGTACTACGATCCCCTCGGACTCCCGCTGCGCACGACTCGACTTCGCCTTGGGCTTATACGAGCTCGCTTGCCCCGACACGGGCCGCGCAGACGGGTCTCTCGTGTTCCACGCCACTCCTTGCACACGTGCTGCGCCCCATACCCCGCCGCAGCCACCAGCGCGCTTCGGTTCTTGCGCCGGTGATGTTGCCTTCGCCGTGACATGAGCGGCTCGGCCTGCGGGTTGTAAATGTGTCGAGGCTGCAGGCTTCACTTCATGTTGCGGCCCGCGTGCTTGCTCCCCGCTGAACGGCTTGCGCCGCTTCACGGGCTTTTGACGCCCCGCTCGGGCACGGAGGTCTCCCTCCACTACCTGGGGCCTGCTACCCGGCGCACCGACGCCTACCGGGACGGGACTCTCACCCGTGGGGGTGGCGCAGCAAGCCAGGGTCGAACCACCCCCTTTGGGATCCAGTTCTTCCTCAGCGTCACGACGCACCACGGCTGCATCGTAATTGGCCGATGCGCAACACCGTCCCCCCGAGTCGGGGGGTCGCTGGGCCGACCGGTGGCCGCGGCTGACCGGCCATCTTCGGAGATGCGGTGTCGGGGCGCGCTGGACTCGAACCAACGACCGAAGAATCATCGGATTGCGGCCGACGCCCGCTCTTTCTTGCACTTCTCTTCGTCGGGGTCCTTGGCGCTCTTGCAGCCTGCTCGCTCGTCGGCGTCCTTGATGGACTCGCAGCGTTCATGGGCGGCAACCTGCACCGCCGTGAACCAGAAAGAGGTCGAGCAGCCGGACCGCGCGGCGACGGCGATCGACAGGACATCTGGTGCCAGCAGTTCGCCGATAAGGGCTGGAGCAACCGGGCGGTAGAGCGGCAGGGCACGGGCGAGTTCATCGGTTTCACCGGCTTGTCCGTACCGCGGCGGCGGCTGCCCTTCAGCCCGTGCGGCAAGACTGGCTGGTGCCTGAAGAGATCGGCCGGGCGCCGCGGCTGCGCCACGGAAGGAGCCAAGGCGTGTCTGCGGGTCGGGGTCACGCAGCTCGGGCTCGAAGAGATCGTGTCGTTCACGACCTTGAAGAATCGGCCTTCGGTGGCAGCAAGCAAAGCCATTTGCGTTTCATTCGGCCGACCAGTCCCGCCCGGCGGCGCCCGTCCCCACGACCTCGCAGGCCATTCTGGACCAAGCCGTTGAACCGTCCTTGGCCAGCGCCGCGGGCACCAAGCCGAGCTGGAGCACCTTCAGTGCCGCCGCTGAAGAGGCCGGGGAGTCCAGGCTCTCGTTGCGACGAGTCAACCTGGGTGCCGTTCGAAGCCGTAAGGCGGGAGCACCCTGGCGTGTCCAGCCCACGAGCCGCTCGAACTCACACCGGCTCATCCCGTCGAGAACGTCGCTCGCCTGGCCCCGCGCCGACCGTACCAACAGTGTGGATGCACAAAGCGAATACGCTCGGGGTGCACCAACCCCACGCGAATTCAGCATGACCGTCAAGACGATCCTCGTGACCGGCATATCCGGTTTCATCGCCAAGCATTGCGCCATTGAACTGATGCGTCACGGCTACGTCGTGCGCGGCACGCTGCGCAGCTTGAAGAAGGCCGACGAGGTGCGCGCCACGCTGGCCAAGCAATGCGACTGTGCCGGGCTGGAGTTCGCAGAGGCCGACCTGCTGGCAGACCGCGGCTGGGATGCAGCCATGCAGGGTATCGACGGGGTGCTGCACCTGGCGTCGCCCTTTCCGCTGGCCGAGCCCAAGGACCCGGACGAATTGCTGCGTCCTGCGGTCGACGGCACACTCCGGGTGCTGAAGGCGGCCATCGCAGCCAAGGTGCCACGCCTGGTGCAGACTTCCTCGATGGCCGCCGTCGCCTACGGCCATCCGCGCAGCCGCACGGCGCCCTTCACGGAAGATGACTGGACGGTGACCGATGCGCCAGGCGTCGGCGCCTACACACGCTCCAAGACCCTGGCCGA
Source organism: Candidatus Rubrivivax defluviihabitans (assembly GCA_016709385.1). Lineage (GTDB taxonomy): Bacteria > Pseudomonadota > Gammaproteobacteria > Burkholderiales > Burkholderiaceae_C > Rubrivivax > Rubrivivax defluviihabitans. The sequence goes on along the minus strand of JADJMW010000013.1, from coordinate 11,368 downwards.
ACGGGCCGCGCGCGACTTCATCGCGAGCACGCACCCGGCGCTGCACTTCTCGACCGTCAATCCGGGGCTTGTCCTGGGGCCGCTGCTGGACCGCGATATCGGGACCTCGGGCGAGACCCTCCAGATGTTTCTGCGCGGCAAGTACCCGGCCTGCCCCAAGCTGGCGTTCGCGGTCGTGGACGTGCGCGACGTCGCCAAGATGCACCGGCTGGCGCTGGAATCGGACGCGCCAAGCGGTGGCCGCTATATCGCCGCGTCCGGCATGGCGTGGTTTGTCGAGATGATGCGTCCGGTCAAGACACAACTCGGCAGCAAGGCTCGCAAGGTGCCGACGGTCGAGCTGCCCAATTTCGTGGTGCACCTGTTTGCCCTCTTCGATCCCGCATCGCGACTGGTCCTGCCGGAACTCGGCCGCCGCATCGAAATCGACAACCGCCGCACGCGGGTGGCCTTGGGAATGACGTTCATTCCCGTCGAGGAGTCCGCCCCGGCAATGGCACAAAGCCTGATCGATCTCGACCTCGTCTGAGAGACGACAGTCCGCACTCGGTTTGCTCGCCCGACCCGCATGGGACGGCGCTCCTGCCGATCGTCTTCCCACTTGCAGTCTGCCAGCCCCGCCTGTGCGCCGCCGGCACCGAGGGGGTCGATTGCGGCCCGGTCCAGCCGGATCGATCGAGGGCGCCATGTCGGCGTTGCGCCCGGAGTGCCGTGGCGCGTACGATGCAGCAAGCTTGAAGGCCGCAGCCCGGCCTGCGACTCACGGAGGTGTCCCATGACCGACCAGGCACGCGTGGTGTACAGCTACTCGACCTCGGTGCCCGACGAGCCGGGACAGGCATTCAAGGTCCTGGCCACGCTGGTCAGCGCGGGCATCAACTTGCTCGGCTGCAGCGGCACGCAGAGCGACGGTCAGGCGCACATTGAAGTCGTGCCCGCCGACGCGGCCGCGTTCGCGGCCCTTGTCGAGCGTGCCACGTTGAGCTTCCGGCGGCAGAAGGCAGGCTTCCTGATCCAGGGCGACGACCGCCCGGGCGCACTGGCCGACAACCTGTCGCGGCTGGCAGACATCGGCATCAACGTGGGCGGTGTGCACGGCCTCGCGGCAGGCGCCGGGCGATGGAGCGCAATCGTGTGGGTCGCCGATCGCGACCTCGAAGTCGCGGCGCGTGCCCTGGGCGCAAGCCTGCCCTGAAGCACCACCTTCAGGCGACCTGGACCGTGTCGAGTCGAGGCCGTCCAGTCAAAGTGTCAACCAGCAACTTCCTGGCTTCCCACCGGGCCAGGCTCGCGCCATCGGCGACAGGAAGGGGTGACTGGAAGTTGCACGCGGCAGTAGACGGCCCTCTGGGCGACCGAGGCGCAGCCTGTGCACCTCACTCAGGGCAAGAGCCATGCAAGGTCGCCGTGGTTCACCCGCGAGGGAAGGGTTCAACCGTTCCCACCAGGGTTTGTCGGCCCCATTGATCGGCACCTGCGGTGCGGCCTTACCGATCTCGCTCGTCGTCAATTCGAGTGAGCTCTGCTGCTCTTGATAGTCCTTCGCCATGAGCTGCTGAAAGACCGCGGCGCCACGACGGACCGATCGCGCCGCGCACGTCTACGAGTTTCAGCGGCACCTACTTGAGAATCGTGCTCACGCCATGTTCGGGGTCTGATCGACCGCGTGTTCATCGGCGCCGGGGATTTCCTTGAAAGCCCCCCTCTCACCGGACCGACCGCCATGGCCGTGACCGAAAAGAAACGCGGCACTCGCCAGAACACACATCTGGATCCCGGCGTTCAAGCGTCGCTCCAACGGCAGGCCACCAGGCCGGGTCTGACGGTACGCGGCGCATGTTCATCAGCACGAGCCTGGCGCCCTGCTTTTGGTCTCGCCAGTATCGTCGTTGGGCATTCTGGCGCCTCAACCACCAAGGCTCACTTCTGGCTGCACCCGAGCAACACATCCTGCAACCACAGAGCCGACTGACCGTACGACTCCGAGTACCGAGGACGCTGGTAGCGAAGCCCAATCGCCACGCGCCCAGTCCACCATATGGTTCGCCCCGTCTCCGAAAGTAGGACCGGGCCGATGTGACCCTTCGGAACCTCGATGCCGAGCTCGCCAGCCCTGATGGAACCGTTCACTGGCCGCACGGACTCGTCGTTGGCCGCTACCGCTACAGTTTCCGTCATCATTGCCCCCTTCAAAGCTGATGCGGCAATGCTCACGACCGTTGCGAGCCGTGCCAACGCCCTGTCTGCGGGGTGACACGACACTTTCATGTGAACAATTGCCGCGCCTCGTGAGCAACGCGGTCGGACGGTCATCCTCCCCTCCGCCGCCCATACCGCTGGGGAGCCTCCCCTCTCTTCGAACGCTGATCTACACGAACCATACCGGCTACCAGTCCGACCCCCAGTCCGTTTCCTCCTGAGTCCTGCGACGAGTGCGCGCGTGGACGCCAGCCAGTCAGGACGTCCTGGCCCTGCTGTTCTTCAGGTCGGGCCGCTTCTGTCGGGGACCCCAGCGCCCTGATCGGTGCCCGCCGGGTCGCCCTGCCGTCGCGTGTCAACTTACGGCGGGACTTGCCCCCGTGCGCCCGGTGGTCTGCAGCCTCGGACGGCCGGCTGCTGAACCCGAAATGCTGGCGAAGAGGTAGTCGTAGCGGCTGCTGATTCCCAGATCCTCGAGGATGGAAGTTTTGAACCCGCCCCCGCCCCCTTCCCCCCCCCCCGCCGCCCGCGAGGCGGTTGCATCCGGTTGGCGGGGCGGCGATTGGGCCAGTGGTCCCACGGACCGGTTGGACTCCCTCCACCCATGGAAGCGGACTCGGTCGGGGGACCTCCCGAGCGGCGACGGTTCTGGCCCCAGGCGCGGGGGCCCCCCCCGCCCCCCGGGGCCCGGCCCCCCCCGGGGCCGCGACCGTCCAAGCAGTCCACGCACCACGCGGTGAACTCCCGGGCAGTTGCTCCTGCGGAAAGCTGTGGGCCACCGAACCCGTTGGCGGCAGGTTGGTTTCGGCCGCGCCTGCGGTCCACTGAACACCGCCAGCCCCTGGTCAGCATCCTTGCCTTTGATTTCATCCGAGCTCCTTGAAGCCATGCCCGTGGACGGTGGATCAGGGGTGAGTCGTCGACGGTGTCTGCAAAGACCTTCCACATCGCGGGTTTGCCGCTGCCTTGGCTCAGGGCAGGCCACAGAGATTGATCTTCTGCGTGAACCGCAAAGGCGTGTGCGTTCGCCCCCCGCCAACGGCAGTCGGAAGGAAGTGCCGGCGACGTTGCTCAGCCATCGCCGCGCAGGAGTTGGCGCCCCGACAGACATCGAGCGCTCTGCCGCAGGCACCGACTCAGATCGGGATTTCGTAGGCCTGGTTGCTGCGTACCCAGGAGGCCAGGTTGGACTTGATGCTCTTCATCCGCCACGCGCCAAATGCCGGGTCGTTGTTGAGGGCGTCGAGCGTTGCACCCAGTTTGGCCGTCGACTCGAAGCGTGCGGCGAATGCAAGGTTGCCGATCTCGCCGACCTGAACGCTCCACAGGCTGACCTCGGCGCCGTGCTTTCTCCAAAGCGCTGCGGACTCCTTGATCAATTCGAACAGGGCGGGCATGTCGCACCCGGGCGTCGGCGTGAACACGTACTGAACCATTGCTGAGGCCATGATCGTCTCCTTGGTCGTATGGACCCGTCGGCCCATGTCAAGCCGACGCGGCAGTGGATGCCTGTGATGGGCACTCGTCAAGAATCGGTCGCGATTGACCACTTTCGCGAATCCGAGATTGACACTTGGGTGTCATGCGCGTAGTTTTCGGCGCCGCTGCTTGGAGTGATCTCGGCCTGGGGACGGAGGACGCGGTCGGCCGCTCGGCCACGGAATCAGGGCGCGGCAAGGCGTGCATCCACAAAGCCCGCGCGGAAGGATTCAAGCAGTGAGCATCGAGTTGTCCAGGGAAGAAAGGGCGCAGGCCCTCACCTCCATCGAGCGCTACTTCAACGAGAACATGGAGCAACGCATCGGCAACATTGCCGCCGGCGCCCTGCTCGCGTTCTTCCTTGAGGAGATCGGTGCCACGGTCTACAACAAGGCCGTTGCCGAGGTTCAGGAGCGCATGCAGGCGCGCGTCCTTGAACTGGACATCGAGGTTCACGAGGAGGAGTTCCAGTACTGGCCCAGGCAGGCCAAGGCGATCAGACCGCGTCGGTGAAGCCGAGACCTCGCTCAAGCCGTCCCCCAGTGTCGACTCGAATGTCAGGCCGCTGAACCGTGACCACGCCCATCCTGCTCGACCTCCCCGCCGCAATCGAGACTGAGCGACTCTTGCTTCGCCCCCCCGCGGGCGGGTGATGGTCCAGAGTTGTACGAGGCAGTGTCGGAGTCACTGCCTGAATTGCGACGATTCCTGGCCTCGCTCCCCTGGGTGGCTGCGGAGCAGTCCGTCGAATCCTCCGAGATCTACTGCCGGACGGCCGAATCGAACTTCTTGGACAGGAAGGACGATGCATGCTGCGCGTGTGATCTGACGCGCATATGCGATCCATCGACTCGCCGACCGAATTCGAACCCGCCACTTGGCCGAGCGCGGCACTTGGGTCACTTGGTCTCGCAGAGCGTGACGATCTGCTTGCGGATCAGGTACGCATCCTGTAGCCCCGGGCTCAGGTCGACCGCACCGAACACGAGTGAATAGGTGCCGGGCCCGAGTTCGTACGGCTCGCGGTTCGGTTTGCGAAAGGCGTGGGACGGAGCGCGCATGGCATCGTCATGGCGCAACGCACCGGTCTCAAGGTAAGCGGGCGCCGCCACGAGCACTGGAAGAATGCCATAAGTCCAGTCAAACCAATAGAGGACGTCGGTTGGCGCCTGGGGCTCAAGCACCAGCGTCCAATAGTCGGTAACCCAGAACCACCAGGGTTGAGTGGACTGGCTCAGGCCGACATAGAAATTGCTCACCGCGGCATAGCCGTTGTTGCCCCAGGTGGCCTCGAATCTGAAGTCTGCATTCGGGCCGGTGAGTGCCAGGCAGCGGTTGTCGAAGAAGCCGACCAAGTCCAGGAACGGCCCGAAGTAGAGGTCGTAGCTCTGCTCCCCGCAGGCCCCCTTGCGGTCACAGACCTTCAACTGCACGGGCCAGGTGCCGTTCCAGGCGATGTTGAAGAAATTGTGCTCGGTCATCAACTTCTTCGGGTCCACCCGCAACTCAAGGGTCTCCGTATTGTTCAATGGCGAAGGAATGTGAGAGGTCATCTTCTCGGCCGTCAGCGCATTCCACACCGCAACTGCCGGTATGGTCTTGTCGACGCCTGCGACGTAGAGCCTGAAGGTGTTCCAGTCCAGGTCCGCATTGCCATCGGGGTCGTAAGCGGTGACAGTGATCTTGCCGCCGGCCATTCGGGCCTGGAGCGACTGGTTGTTGTCCGAGTGCAGGTAGATCGACGGCGCTGAATTCAGGGGCTTGGTGCCGCACTTGGCATCCACCAGATCGCGCGCGCGCTGTGCGCGCTTGACCATCTCGGCGACACCTACGGAATGCAGGTCCTCCGTCTCCGAGGCGCTGCGCAACTGGATGCTGATGATCGTGTTCTGATGGACGGCGAAGTAGTTGAATTCCTTGTTCCCGGGCCTGTCGCTGTAGTAGGACAGAACTCCGGTCCCTGTCGGACCCACGGAGTATCCCCAGTAATTCGGATTGATCACGTTGAAAGTATCCACCTCTCTGTTGAACATGCCATTGGCGTCTGCCGCGCTGCCGAACGAATACAGACCGACACTGACACTGTTGGAAAACAACTGGTCCTTGGTGAGACCGGACTTGGGGCCGGCCCGCAGCGTGAAGTAGGTGACCAGCAAGGTCTTCTCCTGCTCACTGTCCATCTTGAAGTAGAAGCGCCCCGGTGCATTGCTGCGGTCAATTCGCGTGACCCGCTCCACCGGAAAGAATGTCGCGTCCTGATTGCTCCAGCCGGTAATCTGTGAGCAGTCGGCGGCCGCGGAATTCGTAGCGATGGTCGAGGCGAACAGCACGCCGAACCCGACGGACGCGACCCTGAGAACACGGCTCCACCGCCTGCCGAGTGCGACAACTACTCTGTCGAAGCGATCCATATCTTGCTCCCGGACACGATGCGTTGCCATCGAGACCGAGCCAGCGGCCCGGGCCCTCGACACCTTCCAAGATCCTCGCCCCCCAATCCCGATCGCAGTTTGGCGCAGCGCCGAAAACAAGCAGGTGAGCATGCGCAATTCGCATGCATCTCCTTGCAAAGCTCGGTACAGCCGGGTCACCGCATGAACGGTCCACGAAGAGGAGGGGGCGGCCTCAAGATCGAGGACCCGGTCACGAGGCTTGGTGAACCGCTCCACCCGCCTGTGGCGCCTGCGTCCACCCGATGCCCCGGATTGAGCCGTCACGGACGGGGCTTCTCGAACGCAGGGAAGCTCTCGTCTCCAACGACATCGAGCCCATCGGGACCCGTTCCGGACTCGCAAGCAAATGTGGCTTTACCATTTGCTTGAACCCCGAAGGAGGCCGGTTGGGCGCAGCCGGGTCCTGGGGGCACCCGGAACTGGGCCGCGTACTGGCTCGGGTCGATTGGCGCCGATGACCAAAGGCCGCTCGCTCGAGCGCGGCCCGGCCAGTGCGGCTTCGAGTCCGCGCACGCTGTCGACGTTGATGCCGTCGCAGCCCATCGCCTGTGCCAGCGGCGCGATATCGGTCGGGTCGATCCTGGTGCCCCAGCTCGGGTAGTGGCGCGCCATCTGCTCCAGCTCGATGCGGTTCAGGCTGTTGTCGCAGAAGACCACGTCGACGACATCGCTCGGATTCATGCGTCCGCTGACTCGGCCAGGTGGGTCTGGCCCATGTTCTCGACCAGCGCGCCCCGGTGGGCGACCAGCGTCATGGGTCGGGTGATGACGGTGTGCAGCAGCGCGTGCAGTTCGCCGTCGCTGGGCGTGCCCACCTCGACGAAGGTCGGCACGCCATCGGAACCGCACCTGCACCGCCTGGTCCTGGACGGCGTGTACCTCAGCGACGCCGACGACGCGCCCAGCATCGTCGAGGTGAGTGCGCCCACCGACGACGGGCTGCACGCGCAGCTGCAGACCATCATCGCCCGGCTCATGAAGATGCTCACTCGCCGGGGTGTGCTGGTCGTGGACATGGGGCAGAGCTGGCCAGGTAGAGCTGAAACTCAAGACACGATGGCGCGACGGAACCACGCCGAGGCCGAAAGCGCCCCTTGCGAACGGTCAAGGGCCTGTCGAAACAGGACAACGCGAGGACGCTGGCACCAAATCCTGGCACTTCATGCCGCCGCAGCCCGGTCCAGCCCGGTCCCCAGGCCTCTCTCGAGCCTTGCCGAGGGCGGTTGAAATTCCTATGCCCCGGGTGTAGGCTGTCGTCGTCATCTCGGACTTGGAGAGCGCGGCAAGGAGAAGGCGCGATGCTGTTTCCCTACCTGGCCCGCCGTGCCGAACGTGCGCAGGCTTTTTACCGTCTCAGTCGGGATACGCCCGATCTGCTGGTCCACCGCTGGGCCCAGTATCAGTCCGACGTGCCGAGCCTGAGCCCCGAGGAGATCGCCAAGATCGAAGCGATGGCGACCCAGATCGTGGTCAGCTTTGCAACATCTTTTCCGGTGCGCGCGGTGCTGCTGCAGGGCCACGCCGACTATGACCACCTGAAGACCGGCGCAGCGCGCGAGGAGTTCGAGCTCGACATCAGCGGCCGGCGGGCTCGCGCCGTGCGCGACGAGTTGCGACAGCGCATCGATCGGCATGCGAGATCAGCGCACGAGGCCACGATGGCCTACATGCTGTATTGGCAACTGCAGGGCTTCGGCTCGAAGCGGCGCGTGCACACCATGCCCAAGAGCGAGCAGCAGCGTGCGCAGAACCGCCGGGTGGAGGTATTCCTTGCGCGCGGCGCAAGACCCCGCGCCCACACGCCCGTCATGACGTGCCCGCACGGTGGCACCGTGACGCGTGGCCCCTTCGCCACTGGCCAACCGTCCGTCCATCACGGCTGGCTGGTCGTGCACTGCCCGTATCAGGGACCCGGTGAGGCGCCCTCGCCCTGCGTGACGGTGCGCTGGCTGCCCAACGGGCCCTCGCTGGTGATCGATCCCGACACTGTCGGCCTGTGCCTCAACAGCCACGGCATCTCTCAGGGGAAGGTGGTGATAGCGTAAGGCGGCGCCAGCCGAGCAGAAGGCCCGAAGCCGCACGGTCCGACCCAGGGCCGTCACCACGGTCGGCTCACAGGGTGCCTACGAGATCCCCCAGGTCTCCAGCAGCGCCACAGCCTTGGCGGGATCGTCCTTGATCCGGTAGACCGTGGCCCGCGGGATGCCGATCTCGGCGGAGATGGCCGACGGACTCATCCCCATCGACAGTAGCTCATGCGTGCGGTGCAGCTGCTCGACGTCGAAGGTGGGCTTCCGGCCCCGGTACTTGATCGCCGCGCTCCCCGCCTGCCTGGCGGCCTTGATGCCGGCCTTCTGTGCCTCTTTGGTGGCTTCGGCCTGGGCCTGCGCCGTGGCGGCCATGAACGCGATCAGCGCATCGCGCACCGCCATCTGGATCGGGTCCTTGGTCGCCCCGTCGAAGACCATCCCGTTGATGATGGTCTTGATGACGACGCCGCGCTGCATGAGCGTGCGGATGGTTTCGGTGACGTCGTCGTAGCTCCGACCGAGTCTGTCCACCCATCTCACCACGAGGACGTCGCCCCGCCGCAGCTTGCCGAGCAGCAATGCGCCGCCCTTTCGGTCCTTGAACCTGGTGGTGACGCCGGACACGCCCGGGTCTTCGATGACCTCGTCAAACACGTACCCAGCAGCTTCGGCCTGGGCCCGCTGGTGGGCGATGGTCTGGTCGGTGGTGCTGACCCGGGCGTACAGGAAGGTGTGCATGATGGCGTCCGTTGATGTGGTGTCCGTAGCATATCTGTCCGTAGAGCAGATAGCAACCCTTGCGGACGCGATTCCTCGTGACTTCCTGGTGACCGCACGGGCATACCCCAGCGGACGCGGGCGAGTCGACGGTGGGCGTCGGACTCGGTCTGGATGGCTGTTCCCGGGCCTGGACCCCACCGACCATGTGACCGCGCGCCAGCTCAACCGCGCCGTGCACCTGGCGGCGGCCACCGCCGGCATCGACAAGCGGATCACGCCGCATGGCCTGCGCCATGCCTTTGCCACCCATCTGCTAGAACAGAAGGTCGATACCCTTCTGGGGTCTATCGTTCGAGGTGAGGCGACGAGAGGTCAAGGACGACCGGCTCCTACCGGCAGTCTCAACGTCATCGCGGCCATCGTGGAGCGGCCGGTGATAGAGACGATCTTCACGCACTTGGGATTGCAGGCCAGGGCGCCGCCACGCTCAGCTGCCCGCGATCAATCGCTGCAAGCGGCTTGGCGATTCCGATCCATCGCTGTTCATGCGACCCCAGCCCAGGGCCGCGGGGATTGGCTGCGCCCGGGCTACTCGAGGTTGCGCAATTGGGATCGAGTCATCTGGGTAAACCCACGATCCAGGCCGCTGGCATGCGCCTTCAACCGGAGTCAACGGCACTCGGCCGGTCGCCATCAAGTACAAAGACCCCCCGCAGAGCCTCGGCCGATGGGTGATGGCCACTCCATCGCGGCCCCAGTGCCGCGAAAAGTGCGGTTGAACGCCCTATCCGCCGTCGACCCAGCCTCCTGCGCTCACGTTGCCGGAACAGCCGGCGACTTCAGGCCATATCGCCTGCCTCTTCCCTTATCCGACTGCAGGATCAACGCGAAATTGACAGTCCGCGCCCGGAGCAGCCTCAGGCGAGATCAGGGCGCTGGCCCGATTTCCGTCTCGACATCGAAACACCGGCCACAAGCGCCATCAGGACGAGCGCCACCGAGTGCGGTTCGGGAATTACGGCCACGTTGATGTCGAGTTCAATGCGACGGATATTGCGGCCACCGACGCTGCCAAAGCCGCCAAAGGTATTGGAGTTGATCCAGTACCCGTCCCAAGGCACCACGAGGGGATTGTTGAAGGTGCCGGGCCCGAACAGGAGGCTACCGGCGGCGTCGTACATTCTGACGATGCCATTGATCAGGTCCACCGATTCGAGCAAGTCGAGCGGGTTCGAGACGTAGCCAATGTTGACGACGCCGGTTTCTCCCGCGCTCGGGAACATGTCGACGTCGGACGTGTAGACGAAAGAGACTCGGTGTGCGCCACCACCGAGATCCTGTTGGCTCTCGTTAATGGTGACGGTCGTGCCACCGCTGTACGGCTCTCGGCAACGCCGTCAAACGTGAGTCCCGTCATCTGCGTCATACCCGACGCCAAGCCCCAGACGTTGGCCTGGTAGGACGACCCCACGGCGACCACCGGGGCGGCCTGGGTGGAAGCGACTGCTGCCAGAGTCAGACACGCCAACGTAGAGTTCAATGTCTTGGTAGCCATGATGTGCACCTCTTCAGTGGGTTCGATCGACCGCGCGCACGCGGGCGGAGGAGAGGGAAGTCCAACCGCGATGGAGCGGCAAGCCACGGTCACGCAAATCCCGTGCCCGTAGCACTGCGCCCAGAGGGAAGACATGCCATTCGCCCCCGTAAGCGGTGACCCTCGGCGGCGCGGACTGTAAAGAAACCCGGCAACGTGGCAGCTTGACCGGCGCGGCTCGCACTCGCGTCGGGACACGACAGGCCGGCGGCCGCCCCACGCCTTGATTGAACCCTTGCTCGTCAGCCCGGCAGCCGCCGTTGCATCCAGCGGTCGCCACGGTGCAGCACGTGTCTGACGCACGCTGCCGCCGCTCTCGCCTTGGCTCTTGCCGGCCCCACTCTTGCCGGTGCAAGTTCACAGCCCGTCACCGCCCCGAGCAGACCATGCTGTACCGCCTGGTTCAGCAGCACGCCGCGGCCTTCTTCGCCCAGGCCGAAGACGCTGCCGGCGCTGAGCAGCCGCAGTTCGTCAAGGACGAGTTCGACGCCTTCCTCGAATGCGGCATCCTGGCCCACGGCTTCCTGCGGCTGCGCTGCGGCGAGTGCGGCCACGACAAGCTCGTCGCCTTCAGCTGCAAGCGCCGCGGACTTTGCCCGTCGTGCGGCGCTCGCCGGATGTACCTGCCGCATCGCCGTCGGCCTGGACGCCGGCTAGAAGGTGCTGACGGTGCAGGGCGCACGCCCAGGGAGATGAACTTCAAGCAGACGCTGTGCGTCGGCGAGCGGGTTGAGCCGGCACGCTGCGGTGAGCGGCGCGGCCGAACCCCGGCACCTGCTAGAACAACGCGCCGCGACATCACACGCCGGCCCTGGCCAACAAGCGCGTACAGACCAGCTCCGCCAGCCAGGCGGTACTCAAGCTCAAGACCCGCTGGCGCGACGGCGCCACGC
>JADJMW010000012.1 GCA_016709385.1 Candidatus Rubrivivax defluviihabitans | reverse complement strand
GGAGCCGACCAGCTTTCGCCAAGGAACGGCCGGTTTCCACCAGGTTGCCGACCTTCAGGATTGCACTGAGGCTTGGTCACACCGCGGTGACGTTGAACCGGTCGCAGAGCTCGTCCACCTGCCGCGCCTTGAGCTTCTCGGCGCGAAGCTTGAGAAGCCCGCTGCGCTCGAAGATCGCGTACGCAAAGCCCTTGTTCATCTGCCGCGACACGTAGCGGATGCCGTCCCAGTGGCGGGCCGTTTCGTGAATCGCCTGTGCCCAAGCCTGGCTAGCCGTGTAGTCGGCGGACGCACTGATGTCGTTGTTCAGGCCCAGGGACTTGAGTGCCGCCCCGGTCAGGTCAGCCAACACCAGTGTCTTGCGCCGCTGACACGCAAAGCGCACGACCGAGCGCTCGGTCAGCTCGGCCGCCGGCACCTCGTAGCTGCCGCCCACGAACCGCCCTGACTCGTGGATCACGCTTTCCGCAAAGGCCACCTCGATCGAGCTGGCCGTGTAGCAGGTGCCGAACGCGCCCGCCCGGCCAGGCTCCGGATCATCGAAGCGGTACACGCCGGCCGACCAGTACGGCTCGGTGGCCGGGTGCCGGCTCAAGCGCACGAGCGACGCCACCTCGATCCTGACCGGGCGGAGCAGGTCCTCGAAGGATCCAGGCTCAGGCAGCCGCAGCCGCACTTCTGGCGCCATGCGCGGCTCCCCGCTCACGCGCCCAGGCAGCAGCCAAACGTTCCACCTTGGCCAGGGGAACCCCGGTCTCCAAGGCGGCGGCGACGCTCTTGCCTGCCAGGGCGCCGTGGTCGCGCAGCCAGAACATCAGCTTCTCGCTGGAGCCGAGGTCACCGAGTGCGCGGCAGATGGTGGCCACGGATTCACGATCCATGCCCAGGAAAGACTGGGGGTAGTACAGCCGGTTGCCGACCTTCACCGCGAACACTTCGCCGCGCTCTGCGGCCGGCGCCAAGGCCTGGCGCGTGAGGCCCCAGGCTTGGGCGAGTTGCTCGCCGGGCACGACGAGGCCATCCTTGACCCACTGGACACGCGCTGCCTCTCCGCGCGCAGCGGCACCTGCGAAGCCGCCGGCGGCCTGGGTCAGATGGGGCTCTTCCATCGCGCTTTCGGCCGCTACCGTTTGCCCGCGCTGCCGCGCCGGGGTCTGCAGACCCTGCTTGCTCACTGCGGAACGCAGGCTGCCGAGATCCGCGCTGAGGCGCCCAACAGTGGCTTCGAGCCGCGCGATCCTGCGCAGCAGGACAGGGGTACTGAGATCGGTGCTCATAGGACCATTCTAAGCAAATCGGCACATCACAGCAAATGAAGCAAATGCGGACAACGAGCGACAGGCGCAGGGTACCGCGGGCACCCCTTCAGCTTCCACGTCACCGACCATGGTTGCTCTTGCGGGGAGGTCCCGGACCGCCTGCGTGACTACCAGTCCGGTTCGAGCGGAATGCGCAGGTCGAACTCCCAACCTTCGTACGGATGCAGCAGTTCCTGAAAACTCGCCCCGGGTGAGCAGCCGTCCGTCGACGACGACACCCTTCGGCTCGCAGGTCGGAGATGTGCTCCGGTGATCGATCCGAAGTGGGAGCCGCGTTGCGCTGCACTGGTGACCACCCAAAGCGCCCGGCACGCCTCGCAGGGACTGCCTCAATGCGCCCACTCCACCACTCGCATCCCATGCTGACGCAGCGGGTCCGACGGTGGTGTCGCGGCGTCCGTTGACCCAGGCTCGTCATCGGCGCCGACCTCGCGCTCCCAGAACGCGCAGCCACGGGCAGGCGTGGCCCGTATGCCGGGCGGCAAGGCGCACCTGACTGCGCTGCCCTGGTAGACCAGCGCGAGGTAGTGCCGGCAGTGCCAGCAGGCCCGTTCGACGGCTGTATGTGGCGTGAAGCGGATGGCCGCCAGGATGACGGCGCGGTGGCTCGGCGGATGAGCCTGGGGAGACCGCAACCTGGAGCGCCCCCTCAGCTGCGCGACGGAGCCGACTGCGGGCCCTGGCGCTGCGCTGATCGAGCCCGCCGCCGCGCTGGAAGCTCGATCGTGACGCCCGTGTCGCCCTGCGGGTAACGCGCGACGTGTCCGTGCCTGGCCATCAGCTCGGGCACCCCCCACTGCCGGTTCGGCGGCGTGTCGTAGTTGAACCAGAGCGTCGGCTTGCTGCCGCCGACGATGACGCGGGCCACGGCCTCGGCGTTCGGGTGCCGGAAGTAGCTGTTGTTCGTGCTGAAGACGAAGTGTCTGGCGTCGACGGTCCGGAGCAGGTCCTGCGTCACATTGGCCCGGCTGCCGTGGTGGCTGAGCTTCACCACGTCGATGGGCATTGGTCCGGCGATGCCGCGGCGCTTGGCCAGCGCGGCCAGCGCCGGCACCAGCACGGTCGGAAAGGCGTCGGCGCTGAGCAGCACCGAAGCCCCCTTGTGCTCCAGCAGCATGGCGATGCTCGACCCGTTGGGCACCGCCTTGTCGGTCGGCGTCACGCGGGCGGCCAGTGCCTCGATGCCGGGCAGTTCACCCCTTGTCGCGCCTGGCTCGCTTTCGGCGCGATCGCGCTCCTTGCGGCGCAGGCGCTCCAGTTCCTTCGCCCACACCCTGTAGAGGTCGGCGAGCCGGTCGGGCGTCGGCGACAGCAGCGTGACCTTCGGCAGCCCAGGACCGGTCAACTCCACGCCGCCACCGTCGGCCGGCGTGGACACGGGCTGGCCCGACCACGCGACATTCCAGGGCAATGCCTTGTCGCCGCCTCCGAGGATGTCGGCCAGCGACTGGCCCTCGGCCACACCCCGGATGCGGGGCCTGGGCGGCGCGTTGAACCAGATGTCGTCGAAGCTCAGGCCGAGCTCGTCGTCGCCGAGCAGCAGCCGCGCGCCGCCGATGTGGTCGTGGTCGATGTGGCTGACGACGAACAGGTCGATGTGCCGCTTGCCGTCGGCGTCTTGGGGTATCTGCAGCAGCCGGCGCCGCAGCGCCGGGTAGGTTTCGTCCGGGCCGGTGTCCACCAGCATGCGCCAGGTCGACCGGCCGACCGGGCAGCTGACGAGCAGGCAGTCGCCGAAGCCGGCGGGCAGCACTTCGAGGGTGATGGCGGGCGGGCTCATGCGGAGCAACGATAGCCGCTGTTTGCGCTGCTTGAGATGCGGGTCTGTTCCGCAGCCGCGCGGCTACCATGCCCGCTCATGTGCAACCTGTACCACATGGCACCGCGCGAGCATGTCGAGCGCTACTTCCGGGCGATGGTGCCTGAGTACGTTGCCGTGCCGGTCGGGCCCTTCGGCTCAGGCCTGTTCCTGCGCCCGATCGACGGCCGGCAGCAGGGAGTGATCGGGCAGTGGGGGATGATCCAGCCCAAGGCCTACGCACGACGTCCGGACTCGCGCGCGATCCTGACGAACAACGCCCGCAGCGAAACCGTGGCGAGCCGCCCGACCTACCGCGCAGCCTGGGCCGCGGGCCAGCGCTGCCTGATCCCGGCGGCCTGGTACCAGGAGCCGAACTGGGAGACCGGCCGCAATGTCTGGTGGCGGCTGACCCGCGCCGATGGCGAGCCATGGGCGATTGCCGGCCTGTGGTCGGAGTGGACTGACCCGGCCACTGGTGAGATCGTTTCCAACTTCACGATGCTGACGGTCAACTGTGACGGGCACCCATTGCTCGGTCGACTGCACAAGCCGGACCCGAAGCTGCCTGCCGATGCGCAGGACAAGCGATCCGTTGTGCCGCTGGAGCCTGATCAGTGGACGGCCTGGTTCGAGGCGACGCCGGACGAGGCGATGGGCCTGCTGGTGGCGCCGCCGACGGAACGCTTCGACCTGTCCGACGCGCAGCGGACGGACCAGTTGCTGGGTCGGCAGACAGGCCGATGAAGCTCGTGACCACCGCACTGTGGATCGCTGCGACCGGCCTGGGATTTCTGGTGCTGGTCTATGTCTTCCAGGACCGGCTGCTCTATTTCCCGCAGCGGGCGACGGTCGAAGAGGTGGCCGGCGCAGGACTGCGACCGTGGCCGTCCGCGCAGGATTTCCGGGGCCTGGTTGCCGAACCGGCGGGCGCCGTGCGCGGGACCGCGATCGTCTTCCACGGCAATGCCGGGCACGCGGGCCATCGAGCGTTCTACGCCCAGGCACTGACCCCGCTGGGCTGGCGTGTGATCCTCGCCGAGTACCCCGGCTACGGTCCGCGCGCCGGCCGGCCCGGGGAACGAAGCCTCGTCGACGATGCCAGCGAGACGGTTGCACTCGCGCACCGCCAGTATGGAGAGCCGCTGCTGCTGGTCGGCGAGTCACTCGGGGCCGCGGTGGCCGCCGCGGCCGGGCAGCGACAGCAGGAGCTCACGGCCGGACTGTTGCTCATCACGCCGTGGGACCGGCTCGCCCAAGTGGCCTCGCACCACTACCCCTTGCTGCCGGTGAAGTGGATGCTGCGCGACAGGTACGACACGGCGGCCCGGCTGGCCGGGTTCGACCGCCCCGTGGTGGTCGCCGTGGCGGGGCAGGACAGCATCGTGCCGGCGCGTTTTGGCGTCGCGCTGCACGCCGAATTGCGCGGCCCGAAGCGCCTGATTCAGATCGACGGTGCCGGCCACAACGACTGGCCCGATCGGGTGGACGCCGCGTGGTGGCGGCAGGCAACGCACTTTGCCCGGGACGCAACGCGCTGACAGATCCTGGCCCTGAAACTCGTCCCAGGTGAGCAGCCGTCCGTAGACGACGACACCCTCGGCGTCGATGCGGCCCCGGATGCGCTCGAAAGGCATCTCCATCGTGGAGCCCTCCTTGATCAGGAAGCGCTGCGCGAGCCCCTGACGAACCTTGAGGCGCAGTCTGGCCATCGCCATCGTGCCGCTGGCTTCGGCGAAGGCCTTGAAGACGTAGCCGCCGTGGTCGCCGGTCGTGACCCCGCGTGCTTCGGCGGCATGGCCATGGTTGGGCAGATGCCGGACGTCGAGCTCGAAGTGGCGGCGAACGCCCGCGCAGCCCGTGAACGACTCGCTGCTGGGGACGTCCGGGTCGGCTTGGATGTTCATCGAAGTTCCCTGTTGTGTCGCCCGGCATCGGCAGCCGGGAGTTGGACCATGCGGCTGCGAGGAACGTGCCTGCGCCGGCGAACCGGGTTCGGCGGTGGGTCGTGATGCGTCAGGGGTTGAAGTCGACCTGGTCGGGTTGAAGCTGTCGTTGCGGATCGCTTGTCCGCATACCTGTCGAGCCAAAACCATGTACCAACACGCCAGCGACTTTGCCGACGACGTTTGCCGGCAACTGCAGGACGACGGCTACAGCATCCACCAGGGACGCACCGATGACGGGCCGGAACTCGCCGGCAAGCACTGGTTCACCTGGATGAAGCCCGGGATGTCAGATGCGGAGGTCGGGCCGACCACCGACACGGAGCTTGCCGCGTGGTCGAGCGCGCTGGCACATCGAATCGCCAACAGCGAGATCGCGCTCGATGTGCTCGATGGCAGCTCTCCCAGATCGACGATGGGGCCGTTCCATCCGGCGCGGCTACCGGCCGCTGCGTTCGAGGTGGAGACGATGGCCCGGCGCTTCGGCATCTCGGAAGAAGCCGCTGCTGCACAGATCGAACAGCTGAAGCGACAGACCGTCTACATGAACGACAGATACCAGGTGAACCTGCAGCGCGCGGTGGCGCCGTTCGGTTCGCATGTCGGCGATGTGCTCTGGCTGTCGGTCAAGCGCCGCGACAAGGCGCCGGTGCACGACTGGCGTGATCTTCAGCAGATCAAGAACCTGATCGTCGGTCCGGAGCACGAGGGCTTCGAGGTGTACCCGGCCGAATCGCGTCTCGTGGACGCAGCGAACCAGTACCACCTGTGGGTGTTCGTCGACCCGAAGGTGCGCTTGCCGGTGGGCTTCCAGGAGCGCGAAACCATGGGTGCCGAGCAGGCAGCCGCGATCGGGGCGCGGCAACGCGACTTCGAGCCGACGTCTTGACGCGGACCGGCGGCATCATGCGGTGCTGCGGCTGCGAAGTCGCGGCGGCAGCCTCCTGGCGCTTCAGCCCGCGAGTCTTGCCAGGAGCTCCTCGGGCGTCTTGCCTGAAGCGAGGGCGGCCTTGAACCAGTTGGGACGCTTGCCGATGCCGCTCCAGACGTTGCCTTGCCCGTCGGCGAACTTGATGCTCCTCGGGGCCTTCTTGCCACCGGACTTGGTGCGAGCCTTCTTGGCCGGGACCGACCGGGCGGTCTTGGACGACTTCGAGCTCGCGCTGCGCAGACCCAGGTCCGCCGCGGTCAGGCCGTAGTGGTCGATGGCCTCTCGGATGCGCGCGACGACCTCGGCAACTTCCTTGGTGCGCAGCGCTTCGGCCTGGCGCTGCAAGGCAGCGATCTGTGCGTTCAGCGACGCAAGGGTCGGCCCGGTCTTCTTCGTTGGCATGCAGATGTTCACTCAGGATTGAAGGGAAGGGCGAGCATATTCCCGAACCGGGAACGCTCGTCAGCGGCTCCCATTGCCGGCAGCGGCCGTTCAGACGAGCTTCGGAGAGACGCAAACGGATCGACGAAGCGAAGCAAGGTTTTGACGTCCGTGCCCAGCCGCATTCACCAGGATCCGGGGGGCGGCCTCGGCAGTTCCCGCAGACGCGCAGGCTGCACTGCGCGGGCGCATCAACGGTCAAAGATTCGATCCTGGGCGTCGCCGTGCAGGAGGAAGGCGACGGCAATGACGTGGATCGCTACCGCGAAAGCGATGACGGCGACGTGCCAGGGCGGGCAGGAGCTGACTGCAGGGTCATCGTCGTCGATGGGCAGCACGAGGATGGCGACGCCGAGAGCGAAGAACGCCAGCGCGAGCACCAAGGCAAACGCTGGCAATCTCCAGAGCGTGTCGACGAAGTCGCCGCGGCGGTGTCGCTGCTCCTCCAGGCCGTAGGCACTCGCCACGACGAATTGTTCCGGTTCGGTCGACATGAGTTTCGCGGGATGTGGTCATCTAGAACGGCCGCTCGGGACGGTCGTCGTCCGGCGTGAGCGGCGCCGCAGCGTCGAGGTGCATGGTCGGGCGGGCGGCATCGGCCGCTGGCCCGAGAGGCGCGGCCCCCTGAAGGAAGGTCACGGGCGAGAGCTGGGCGGCGGGCCTAGCGCATGCAGGCTCCGATCCGATCGTCGAACCCGAGAACAGAGGGGCTGGTCCGGGCGAAGGGGCATCGTCGAACAGGCTCGTTTGCGGCGCCGCAGGCGTGCCCCAGATGGACAGGGCGCACTGAGGTTTGGACGCACGACGTGCCTTGGAAAGAGTGGCCTTGCGCGTGCGGGTGGACTGCGGAGCCGGCGCCTGGGCGGGCGGCACCGTCCCTTGAACGGATGGCATCCGCGTGCTGTCGAGTTCAGTGCGTTGACGGGCGCCGGACTCGCGGGCGCCGACGTCCAGATCGGTCTGCGCACGCACCTGCAATACGGCCTGCGCACGTCCGACGTTGCGCAAGCCTTGCTTCAATCGTTCCAGCAGCTTCCCCATGCGCCTGCGGCCCCAACCGGCCGGGTGATCATCGATGGGGCCAATCTGCAGGCGCCAGGCTTGGCCGTCCAGCGGAAATCCCGCTGTAAACCATGGCCGAAGTGCAGGTCGAAGCGGAGGCGCCGGGTCTCTTGCTCCCACGCGGGGCGCACTCGCATCCTTCTGGATCGCGCTCCTCTTCGAGGAGGTTGCGCCTGGCCCGTCCGCGACCGTCCGCGATGTGCTTCGGTGATGGCCGCGCTTCATGCGAGCCTAGTTGGCGCATGGCTTGGCCAAACGTCGATCGATCGCGGAGATGAGCTGACCGGGCGAGCCGCGCCGAGTCACGCTTTCGGGTCAATCACTGCGTCGGTCGCGGGCAGCCGCTCAGCCGCCACGGCGGCCGGACTGCGGCCTAAGTAGCACGACGTGACGCCTGGGCGGTTGTGGCCGAGCAGGCGTGCAGCGCGTTGGCGAGCTTCCTGGTCCTTGGCCGGCCTGGTTACGCCCCCGCGCACCGGCGAAGGTGCGTCGGCGTCGCTCTCGTAGGCGTCATTCACATGCTCGTGGCGAAGCCCGTGCGCGACCACGCCGAGTTGCTCTTTCGAGATGCCGAACTTGCGGATGACGTAGTAGAAGCGTGACTGACTCTGGGTGCTGGTCATGCCTGGCTGGCCGACGTACATGCCCGGTGCGACGACGGTCGCCGCGCGAGCCAACAGGTCGCGCTGGGCGTCGGTCCTCAGCGGCACGTCGCGCGGTCGACCCCCCTTGGTGCCGTGGCTGATCCGCACGAACCACTCGCACTCGGGAAACGCTGCGGCGTCACGCGGGTTGGCGGCGTCGCGGTGAAGGACCGCACCGTGCGGACGGAAGTGACGCGCCTCCTTGGCGCGCATGCCGAAGTTGTCGCATAGATCCAACTGCATCCCCACCCAGGCGTCGAACTTGTAGATCTCCGCGATCTTGGCGGAGATGTCCACGCCTTTGGCCCTCCAGCTGTGGTCGATCGTCGCCACCTGGATCCGGTGTGCGTGGCGTGATTCGGAGCCGACGTAGTACTTCGGGCTCCCGCACCATCCCGGCCTTGCCGATCCAGGCACCGTAGGTCCGCAGGAAGCTCAAGTAGTTGTGAAGGGTCGCGGTCGACAGGCCGCGCGCGACCCAGCGTTCCACCATCGCTTCGATGTGTCGGTTGGCCAGTTGTCGGGGATCGAGGTTGCGGTAGGGCGTGTGATGGCGCAGTTCGCGGAAGAAGCTCGCGTAGAGCCTCTGCCGGTCGAGCATCGTCTTGAAGGACACGCCCTTGTGCTTGGTGCTGTGGCGGTGATTGAACTTCTTCAGGATGGCGCCGAGAACACGGAGGTAGTCGGGCGTGCCGACGGGCAGGGTCGCGAGGATGACGTCGGGGTCGCTCGGCGAGCGGGCCGATCGTCGAGCGGCATGGGCGTTGGCCGGCGGCAGACCGTTCGATCCGGACTGCGGGGTTTTCTTCGTTGACATGTGGCTCTCCAAGTCGAGGTCGCCTGAGCCAGGGCGACCGGTCATCGGGAGGGGACGCGGATTGAACCAGCCATGCCTCGCCGTCCCCGCGCGGGCTTGACTGTTGGAGGTCGAGACAGGTCGTCGAACCGGCGGACCTCCGCGGCCGGCCAACGCTTCCAGGGTTCGCAACCGTCATGGCTGCGGGTGGTCGTAAAAAAATCTATCCAGGTAGGTGCGAAGCGTTTCCGCAAGGCACCCCGTTGCACGTCACCGTGCACGGCACCAGCATCTCGTCGGATGCCGATCGCCGCCCAGGCTTGACTGGGCTCGCTGGGTTGCTCATTGACCCGTTGCTTCCCGCTGGAAGACCCCCCTACCACCAGGGGGCGCGGGGCCGCGTCTGAAGTCGCGTGCAGCACCCCGAAAGGGACGACAAGGCACGCGAGCGCCTCAAGGGCGGTCGACGAAGGCTCGGGGTTGTCGTGCCACTGCCATGTGGCAGCGCACAGCGTCGCGCACGCACGCTGCGGCGGCGCACACGACGGCGAAGAGTCCGTGGAACGGATCGATGAGGGAGGGAATCGCCGCGTCTGGCGCGGCACGGCTCTCGATGGAGCCGGAGGCAGGTGCGGGTCACGACCGCTAACGGCTGCTCATGGCACTGAGACCATCGGACGCAGCGTCCGGCCTGCTTGCGATGCTTGGATCTTGTGGCAGACACACAAGGCTCGAAACGGAGTTGACACCATCGCGGCCAGTGATGTCAAGCAGCGGGCGAGGTTCGTCGCCGACGTTGACTTTCGAAAGGGCCGCGTTAGTGCTGATTGGGATTGGAGACGCAGGTGGCGCGATGAACCACCAGGGTTGACAGCGAGATGCTGCCTCCTCTAGCTTGCGATCGAGTCTCGGCAGACTGTTGGGGCTTGCGCGAGCTGGCCGTGACCACGGTCGTCAAGCGGCGCAATGTGTCCTCTGCGGGGCCCGCATGGGCACCGCGGCTCGCCCACGCTCGGCGACCGGACTATCGGTTTGTCCCCACCAGGGGCCACTACGGGCCCCTCGAGGTCATCGAGCCCCCGCTTCTCGATGCTTCTTGGGCTGGATTTCCGTTTGTTGTGCGTCGCCGATCTGCCGATCCTTCCTACCGGTAAACATCGACTCGCCGGAAGGAACCCCATGAGCATCATCGTCAGAGCCATCGACGTGGGCTTCGGCAACACGAAGTACGTCACCTCATCGACGAACGGCAAGGTGGAATGCGCCCATTTCCCATCGCTCGCGTTCTACTGTCACAACGACCAGGCCACTGAGTCGATGGGAGGCAAACGGCGGACCGTCCAGGTTCCGGTCGACGGACTGTTCTATGAGGTCGGACCGGATGTCGAACTCGCCGCGGACCGGTTTCGTTCATGGCAGCTCCACGACGGGTATACCGAGACAGCTGAGTACCGGGCGTTCACGGCCGCCGCCTTGCACTTCATGAAGATCGACACCGTCGACCTGCTCGTCGTCGGTCTGCCGGTGGCGCAGTTCCTGGCTAAGCGATCCGCTCTCGAAAAGGCGATGACCGGATCCTTCGACGTCGGCAGGAAGCGCACGATCGTGGTCAAGAAGACGCTCGTCGTTCCCCAGCCTCAGGGCGCCCTCTTCTGGTACGCGATGCACAACGGGAAGATGGACGCGATGCAGCACAAGACCCTGGTGATGGATGTGGGCTCTCGTACGTTCGACTGGCTGGTGACGCGGGGGATGCGGGTCATCCCGAAGATGAGCGACTCGGTCAATCGCGGGGTCTCCGACATCCTGCGGCAGATCGCAGAGGCGATCGGGGCCGAGATCAAGGCGGACTACCGCAACCTGGACGCCGTCGACGCCGCCTTGAGGTCCGGGAGGATCCTGCGGCTGTACCAGCGAGACCACGATCTGAAGAAGTTCGAGCCGCTCATCAGGAAGGTGGCCGACCAGGCACTGATCTCCGTGCTCGGCCGGCTCGACGGCCCCGAGGACCTCGAGAACATCGTCCTCGTCGGCGGCGGGGCCTACCTGTACCGGAAGGCGGTCAAGCGCCGCTTCCCCAAGCACCAGATCCTCGAAGTCGAGGACCCGATGTACGCCAACGTGCGCGGGTTCCAGCTGCTCGGCGAGCAGTACGTTCGAGAGCGACCTGATCAGTTCCGACAGGCGGCTGACTCCCAAGTGCAAGGCCCGGTTGCGGCGGAGGTGGCATCGTGAACGAAAACCGCAAGGAAGGCACTATGCGCGTGAAGGTGACCATCTCCCGCGAGGCGCATCCTGCGCTGTATGAAGCGTTGTTCAGTATCAGCAGCCCGAGGCGCAGGATGGCGCGCTTCAGGGATCTGGTGACGATGGGCTTGATGGTGGAGCTGAATCGAGTGGGTGTCAGCCCGACTCTTCACCAAGCGGAGAGCGTGCCCGGGCCGGGCGCTGCCGGTCCCGTCGAGGCAAGTACCGAAAAGACGGCGACGTCGGTCCCTTCGATGCTCGAATGGGATTCCTCGCACAGTTAACCGTGCGTGCGAAGCAACCATGGGTGACCGCAAGAGCGAGTTCGTGAGCGCGAGCGAGCTTGCGCGCCTGGGTTACTGCGAACGCCAGGTGGCGTTCGACGCGGCGTTCGGTCGCGGGGCGACGAAGGCGCAGGAGCAGGCCCAGGAGCGCGGACTGCTGGCCCACGCGGTCTTCTTCGAGGAAGGCCGGCGCATTGCAGCGGCGAGCAGCAGGAAGGGCCGGTGTTTCGTGGCCACGCTCGCGTTGGGTGAGTGCCGGGAGACAAGTGCCCTGCGTGCGTTCCGGGATCTGTTCCTGAGGCGATCCGTTACCGGAAGATGGTTGATCGGCGGCTACTACAGGCTCTCGCCGGGACTGTGCCGCTGGCTGGAGGCGAGGCCGAGGGCACTCAAGTCGGTGAGTCCAATCCTGAGGGGACTGGGCCGCTGCGCGGAGGCTGTCGTGCACCGGAAACTGAGGTAGACCATGAGCAGCGAAATGGTGGCGCTGATGGTGCTGCTACTGCTCATCGCTTCGGCTGTGTTGTTCGCCAGGCATCGTGCGAGCGACGACGCTGACGATGAGCACGGGCTCCCGGTCGAACTGCGCGGTGCAGAGATCGCCTTCGCCGAGCAGACATTCCGGTCGCGTGGCCGCAGGCTCGTGGCCAGGCTGGACAGGGCCTACCGGACGCCGACCGGCCTTCAATTGGTCGAGCTCAAGACTCGGGCCCGCAACGCCGTCTACATGTCCGACGTCATCGAGTTGTCCGTTCAGAGGATCGCGGTAGCGGACGAGACCGGCGAGTCGGTCTCCAGCGATGCGTGGGTTGTCATCCAGCTCCCGGGGCGCGGCGCCCGAATGCCCCACAAGGTCCGGCTGATGGGTGCTGAAGAGATCGCCGCCATGAGCGAGCGATATGGCGCCGTCGTTCGCGGCAAGGTCGGCCGGCCGAACGCGGCTCGTTCGATCTCGCAGTGCGCCCAGTGCGTTCACAGAACGAGGTGCTCGGCGACGTACCAGGACCGTCGTTGAGTCAACCCGGCGAGGTGGGGCGGTGTGGGCTGCCGCGGCGATTCCGCTCGATCGCGACGCGTCGGCCGATTGCCAGCACGACCACGATCCCACAGCAGGAACACGCGAGGAGAAGGCACAGGCCGAACGCGCCGGGCAGCGTCAGGGCCGATGCGACGAAGCCTGGGACCGTCGTTCCCAAGATGAACTGGTCACAGGCGCGAGCGGTTCGGCGGAACGCGGTGTCGTCCAGCTGCCGAAGGCGATGGCTCCGCGAGGTCGCGACGAAGTGGACGGCGAGGAAAGGGCCCGCCCAGCGCGGGGCCGTGTCGGTCGCCGGCATCGGAAACGTGGCGCCCGCCCGGCTTCACCTGACGGCCGGGACGGAAACGGCCAAACGCTGAACCGCGGCGACGGCAGAGTCCTGGAGCGCGCGGCTCAATAGCTGCAGGCCCTGTGGGCTCGGGCCAAAGTCGTAGGTCCGCATGCCCCATGTGGCGGTCACGTAGTCATCGAGCGTGCCCACCGAGTCGACGAGGCCAAGGTCCAGCGCCTCGGGGCCGGGCCAGACCTCGCCCGTGGCCACGTCGATGCCTTGTTTGAGGCGAGCTCCGCGCCTTGCCTTCACCTCTTCGACGAAGAATGCGCCCAGCTGGTCCACGAGTTTCTGTGCCTTCAGGTCGACCTCAGGAGACACCGGCGTGAACGGATTTAGGAATGACTTGAGCTTGCCCGATGCGTAGACGCGCTGGGTCACGTCGATCTTCGCGATCGCGCGGTCCAGTTGCCACGGAGCCATGATGGCTCCGATGGAGCCAACCAGCGAGTACTTGCCGGCGACGATCTTGTCGGCGTGAAGGGCGATCAGAAAGGCGGCACTGGCGCCGATGTTGTTGATGATGGCGACCACCGGCTTTGGATGCTGCTTCCTGAGCGAACCGATGGCCGTGTAGATGCGCTCGGACTCGACAGGTGCGCCGCCGGGGCTGTCGATGGAGAGCACCACGGCCTTGACACTTGGGTTCGCGAATGCCCTCTCCAGGAGCGGCACGATCGCTTCCGCAGACGCGCGTTCGGTCGAACCGATAGGGCCTTCGATCCTGACGACACCGACGACATCGCCGAAAGGACCCCACCGGAAACCCGCCGAGTTGAGGAAGAACAGGAGGTAGATGACGCCGAGGACCACCGGGAAGCCGAAGACGAGCGCCTGGAACACCATGCGCCAGCGGCGCTCCGACTTGCGCTCCGCCGCGGCAAGCTTCTGCGCCACGTCGAACGACTCGCGCTGGCCGCGCATCTCGCGCACCAGCTCGAGGAGCACTGCTGGTTGGGTGCCTTCGGTTGACGCCGCTGAGGGCGAGGTCGGTGGTTCCCCTTGATGGCCCCGCACGTCGGCTGGCGGTGAGCCATGAACGGGCTGCAGCGAAGGGGTGTCTGAGGATGGGCTCTCGGGGTTCACGGTCGGTCTCCAGCGGGACGCTCAGCGGACAGAGGGGATCAACACCATAGGACCGTGCCGCCAGCGAGACCACCGGAAATCCGGCCACAGATCGGGCATGAAGTGAGGGTCTGGAGGTGACTACCAAGGAATGAGTTCGAGCGCTGAGCCGCTCGATTCGGCCGAGTCGGATCGAACACATCCAGACTCCGAGGATCTAGACTCCACGCTCAGCGACTACGGTACTTGCGAGGGCCGCAGGTGAACGAGATTCGAGTCCGCTGGCAGATGGGTCTGCACGAGGACGCTTCAGGCAATCCGAGCGACGGTGGCGTGTGGTTTCCGGACACACCCGAGTCGCGGCGCGACCTCGAGATCATCGTGGAGGCCGGCTGCGAGACCTATGGCGCAGGTAGCCACTGGCTGGAACAGCGACAAGCCTAGCTGCACACCGCGCCCGTGATTGTCACGACGCACGGAGATGGGTGGGCAAGCAGATCGACGCGCAAGCGCTGGCGGCCGGTCCGAAGGATCGGCGGGTCTGCTACTTGCACGAGCCACCTTGCAGCAGCGATGCCAAGGTGACCTTCCCCCGGCCCGGTCCTTCCTGGACTGTGTCGACGGAGTACCCGAAGCAGGGCCCTGTATCGATTGCTGAGCATCGGCGTACTACTTCTTGCAGGCGCCACCTTGTAGCAGTGCAGCGAGGGTGATCCTGTCGCAGGCATTGCTTTCGCCGGCACTCCCACGGGAAGTCGGAGTTCCCCCAGCAGGGTCCCCCGCTGCTGACTGGAGTCGAGCCTTGAGCGCAGACATCGGGTCGGCTTGCTCAATCTGACTAAGCTTCGCAGCGAGTTCTTCACGTTTGGTAATTACGCAACGCAGTTCGAAGCCAGGGAAGGCGCGTCCGCCCAGCGGGACGGTGATCTCGGTCCTGGCCACGGCCGCGGCGACACAGGCGGACGCTGCAACGTTCCGAAGCGCAACTGGAGCGATTGAGCTGTCGGACATCCCCTGAACGATCAGCAGTTGCCCGTCCGCGCACTTCAAGGCTATGAACGTCGATGCGAGGCGGAAGTACGCATCTACTTGATCGCTCTGTGAAGCGCTTGCGGGGATGAGCAGCGATCCGCCAAGAAACCCGATCGTGTCGTGTGCGAGATCGCATACGCTGTCATCCGTGGCCTTGTTCGGCCGGAGGGCAACGGCCTCCGCGGTTGGCTGGAGGCTGGAAAGAAGTGCGGCGCTACAGGCCGCAACCAAGCAATGGACAAGTTTCATCTTGGCCCCCTTGCTGATCGGCCAGCAAAGTATAAAGATGGACGGCGCGGGCCGCCACCTTCGAAAGTGGCTTTGCGCCCCGCAGGAAGGTGTGCCCGATGAGCCGTTCATCCACCGTTCTACTGGTCTTCTGCGTGGCTGGCGGGCTCGCCGCGACGACCGTGTGGTCGAGGAGTGCTTTCGTGATCGGCTTCTTCGTGGTGTTCTGGGGGTCGATGGCTGCGTTGCTCGTTGGGTTGTCCCGCAGAAGGTGGGATAGCAGCGAGCCAACCTCGCCTGAGATCGACTGTCCTGATCCGTTCGTCGACGAGTGTGGCGTCCGTCATTTCCAAGGCGACGTTTACGACCTGCCGAACCATCCAACACCAGGCGCGCACGGCCGCGTGTAGAGGTTTGGTCCGTTGCTTTACCGCTTGCGCCGCCCACCCTTTGGCAGCATCGTTGGTACGTCGGGGGTAGCGGCGATGTCCCGTGAGCGCTGCGATTCGCTGTTGCGGGCCCGGGCTGCTGCTGCAGCTGAAAGTGCTTGCTCGGAGCCCCCAGTCACCAGGTCACTCGCGTTCTCGGCCATGTTCGCCACGTCTTCACGAAGCTGGCGGGCGTTGCCCAGCATCTGTGATCGTCGTGTGCCGATCGTGCCATCAGGATTGCGTGTGATCTCGTTGCGCGTGTCGAACGTATCGGCTGCTGATCCTGCGCGGGCGGCCGCCGCCGCACGATCTGAGACGTCGCCTCGAACCCCAGCCAGCCCGGTTGGCACTTCGGGCACCTTCGGATCGTTTCCACTCAGCCTCGGTCCTGCAGCTCTATCGTTG
This sequence comes from Candidatus Rubrivivax defluviihabitans, assembly GCA_016709385.1. Classification (GTDB taxonomy): domain Bacteria; phylum Pseudomonadota; class Gammaproteobacteria; order Burkholderiales; family Burkholderiaceae_C; genus Rubrivivax; species Rubrivivax defluviihabitans. The sequence continues at coordinate 368 of JADJMW010000012.1, read as the reverse complement.
GCTCGGTCGGCGGCAGCAACGGCGTCCGGGGCAAAGACGGGATCACGGAGGTCATGATTCCTCACGCCTAGGATGTCAGCAAAGGTCGCCGGCAACGCCGACGCCGACGGGCTCTTCGTTGGCGGCAAAGCACGCGTGGCAAGTTCACTTGCCATGGCTGCTTGCAGAGCCAGGCTGTTGGGACCGTATTCCGATGCCAGGCGCTGGTAGCGCTGCATGAAGTCCGAGTTTGCTGGCAATTGCGCCAAGTCTATGGACAACGCCTCCCCCGACTCATACGCAGTGGATAGACGGTTGGCTACAGATTGGCGTTGGGCATAGACCGACTGCGCAGACTCCACGCGGCTAGTCGCGCTCGAAAGTCTGGA
>JADJMW010000011.1 GCA_016709385.1 Candidatus Rubrivivax defluviihabitans | reverse complement strand
ATGACGGCCGCGATCGCCGCCTTCCGCGCCGGCAGCGCGCCGCACCTGCTGCAGGTGTTCGAAGTGGGCACGGCCACCATGATGGCGGCCAAGGGTGCCATCGTGCCGGTGGCCACGGTGATGGCCCAGGCCAACGAACCCTTCGACCCCAAGGCCTACCTGCCCACGGTCACCGGCTACTACACCGACCTGAAGGGCAACATGCTGTCCTTCCCCTTCAACAGCTCCACGGTGATGTTCTACATCAACAAGGACGCGTTCAAGAAGGCCGGCCTGGCGCCGGTGCCCCCCAAGACCTGGAAGGAGGTCATGGCCGCGGCTGAGAAGCTCAAGGCCGCCGGACAGCAGTGCGTGTACACGACGAGCTGGCCTTCGTGGATGCACATCGAGAACTTCAGCGCCTGGCACAACGTGCCCATCGGCACCAAGCAGAACGGCATGGGCGGCCTGGATACGGTGTTCACCATCAACTCGCCGCTGCACGTGCGCCACATCGCGATGCTGGGCGACATGTCCAAGAAGGGGCTGTTCACCTATGCCGGCCGCACCAATCAAGGTGACGCCCGGTTCTCCAGCGGCGAGTGCGCCATGTTCAGCGGCAGCGCCGGCGCGCAGGCGGGCATCAAGAAGGCGGCCAAGTTCGAATGGCAGATGGGCTTCATTCCATACCACGACGACGTCACCGGTGCACCGCAGAACTCGATCATCGGCGGCGCCTCGGTCTGGGTCATGGGTGGCAAGAAGCCGGACGAGTACAAGGGCGTGGCCAAGTTCATGTCCTTCCTGTCCAAGCCGGCGATCCAGATGCAGTGGCACACGTCCACCGGCTACGTGCCGATCACGCAGGCGGCATACGACGTGACCCGCACCTCGGGCTTCTACGAGAAGAACCCGGGCGCCGACCTGCCGACCAAGCAGCTGACCAACAAGCCGCCGACGGCCAACTCCAAGGGGCTGCGCTTCGGAAACTTCGTGCAGGGGCGCACGGTGATCGAGGAAGAGCTCGAATCGGTGTTCGCGGGCAAGAAGGACGCCAAGACGGCGTTGGACGACGCGGTGCGGCGCGGCAACGAGATCCTGCGCCAGTTCGAAGCCGCCAACAAGTAAGACCTTGGCGCACAACGCCGAGGACCGGCGGGTCGTCTTCCGATCTGCGTGGCTGCCGTATGCCCTGGTGGCCCCGCAGGTCGCGATCACGCTCGTCTTCTTCTTCTGGCCGGCAGCGCAGGCGGTCTGGTATTCGTTCCAGCTGCAGGATGCGTTCGGGCTGAAGACGCAGTTCGTCGGTCTGCAGAACTTCGAGACGCTGTTCAACGACCCCAACTACCTGGAGTCGTTCAAGGTCACCGCGGTGTTCAGCGCCCTGGTGGCCTTTTTCGGCCTGTCGATCTCGCTGCTGCTGGCGGTGATGGCCGACCGCGTGCTGCGCGGCGCCATGGCCTACAAGACGCTGCTGATCTGGCCGTATGCGGTGGCGCCCGCGGTCGCCGGCGTGCTGTGGGCCTTCCTGTTCGCGCCTTCCATCGGCATCGTCACCTACGTGCTCAAGGGCTTCGGCGTCGACTGGAACTGGATCCTCAGGGGTGACCAGGCGATGCTGCTGGTGGTGATGGCCGCTGTGTGGAAGCAGATCTCGTACAACTTCCTGTTCTTCCTGGCCGGCCTGCAGTCGATCCCGCGCTCGCTGATCGAGGCGGCGGCCATCGACGGCGCCGGCCCCTGGCGGCGCTTCTGGACCATCGTCTTCCCGCTGCTGTCGCCGACCACCTTCTTCCTGCTGGTGATCAACATCGTCTACGCCTTCTTCGACACATTCGGCATCATCGACGCGGCCACGCAGGGCGGGCCCGCACAGGCGACGCAGATCCTCGTCTACAAGGTCTACCACGATGGCGTTAAAGCCTCCGACCTGGGCGGCTCGTCGGCGCAGTCGGTGATCCTGATGATCATCGTCATCGCGCTGACGGTGGTGCAGTTCCGCTACGTCGAGCGCAAGGTCAACTACTGAAATGAGCCCACCGGTGCCCCCCGGGCTCAGTGCTGGAACGCCGCCCCGCTGGTCGGAACCGCCCCTGGCTGACCGCGTGCGCTGGCGTGCTGGTTCTGGGCGTCATCGCGGTGGCCTTCCCGCTGTACGTGACCTTCGTCGCCTCGACGCTGACGCGCGCAGATCATGCAGGGTGCCGATGCCGCTGCTGCCGGGCGATCAGTTCTTGGAGAACTACCCGCAGGTGCTCGGGCCGGCAGCCAGACGGGCGCGCAGGCCGCGGTGTCGCAGATGCTGATCAACAGCATGATCATGGCGCTGGTCATCCCGGTGGGCAAGATCTCGATCTCGATCCTTTCGTCGTTCGCGATCGTCTATTTCCGCTTTCCGCTGCGCATGTTCTTCTTCTGGATGATCTTCGTCACGCTGATGCTGCCGGTGGAGGTGCGCATCATCCCGACCTTCCAGGTGGTGGCCGACCTCGGCATGCTCAATACCTACGCCGGGCTGACGGTGCCGCTGATCGCCAGTGCCACCGCCACCTTCCTGTTCCGGCAGTTCTTCCTGACCGTGCCCGGTGAACTGGTGGAGGCCGCACGCATCGACGGCGCCGGGCCGATGCGCTTCTTCTGGGACGTGCTGCTGCCGCTGTCCAAGACCAGCATCGCGGCGCTGTTCGTCATTCAGTTCATCTACGGCTGGAACCAGTACCTCTGGCCCTTGCTCGTCACCACCGACGAGTCGATGTACACCACCGTGATGGGCATCAAGCGCATGATCGTCGGCGGCGACGCACTGACCGAGTGGAATCTCGTGATGGCCACCGCCATCCTGGCCATGCTGCCGCCGGCGGTGGTGGTGATCCTGATGCAGAAGTGGTTCGTCAAGGGCCTGGTCGACACCGAGAAATAGCAAACAAGAACATGGGTGCCATCGCACTGAGAAACGTCGAGAAGACCTACGGCCACGGCCCGAAGGCCGTGAAGGTGATCCACGGCGTGAATGCCGAGATACCCGACGGCGAATTCATCGTCATCGTGGGCCCCAGCGGCTGCGGCAAGAGCACGCTGCTGCGCATGGTGGCCGGGCTGGAGGAAATCACCGGCGGCGAGATCGATATCGGCGGCCGTGTCGTGAACAAGCTCGAGCCGGCCGAGCGCGACATCGCCATGGTGTTCCAGAACTATGCGCTGTACCCGCACATGAGCGTGTACGACAACATGGCCTACGGCCTCAAGATCGCCAAGGTGCCCAAGGCCGAGATCGAGCAACGCGTGCAGAAGGCAGCCAAGATCCTGGAACTGGGCGGGCTGCTCGACCGCAAGCCGCGGCAGCTTTCCGGCGGCCAGCGCCAGCGCGTGGCCATGGGGCGCGCCATCGTGCGCCAGCCGCAGGTCTTCCTGTTCGACGAGCCGCTGTCCAACCTGGACGCCAAGCTGCGCGCGCAGACGCGGCTGGAGATCCAGAAGCTGCACCGCGAACTGGGCGTGACCTCGCTCTTCGTCACGCACGACCAGGTGGAGGCGATGACGCTGGCCGAACGCATGATCGTGATGAACGCCGGGCGCATCGAGCAGATCGGCACGCCCGAGCAGGTGTACCAGAAGCCGGCCACCACCTTCGTGGCTGGGTTCATCGGCAACCCGCCGATGAACCTGCTGCAAGGCCAGGCCGACGGCTCGCGCTTCACGGTGGGCGGGCAGACGCTCACCCTGCCCGTGGCGGCGCCGCGGCCAGGGCCGCTGCTGCTGGGTGTGCGGCCTGAACATGCCGAGCTGAGCCCGGCCGGCAGCTGGCCGCTGCAGGTGGACATGCTGGAGATGCTGGGCGCCGAGCGGCTGGTCTACGGCCGGCTGGGCGATGCGGCGTTCACGCTGCGCATCGAAGGCACGCGCACGCCGCCGAAGGCCGGCGAGACCGTGGCGCTGCTGGTGACGCCGCAACATATGCACTGGTTCGACGCGAGCACCGGGCAACGGGTGTGAACGTGGACCGCTGGCCCCTGCCGCTGTGGATCGCACACCGCGGCGCCGGCAAGCTGGCGCCGGAAAATACCCTGGCGGCCTTCCGCACGGGGGCCGCGCACGGCTACCGCGCCTTCGAGTGCGACGTGAAGCTCAGCGCCGACGGCGTGCCCTTCCTGCTGCACGACACCGAGCTGGACCGCACCACGCCCGAGCGGGGTGTGGCCGGTGAGCGCAACTGGGCCGAGCTGTCGCGCATCGACGCCGGCGGCTGGCATTCACGGGCCTTTGCCGGCGAACCGCTGCCCAGCCTGGGCGCCGTGGCGGCCTACGTGCAGCGCAACGGCTTTGCGCTGAATGTCGAGATCAAGCCGACGCCGGGCACCGAACGAGCCACCGGACACGCCGTGGGCGAGGCTTGCGCGCGGCTCTGGCGCGACGAGCGTTCGCCGCTGCTGTTCAGTTCCTTCCGGCCCGAGGCCTTGCAGGCCGCGCGCGAAGCGGCGCCGGGTATCGCGCGCGCGCTGCTCGTCGACACGCTGTGGCCGGGCTGGTTCGAGATGGCGCAGTCGCTGGCCTGCGTGGCGGTGGTCAGCAACTACAACCTGATGGACGCCGCGCTGATCACCCGCCTGCACGACGCCGGGCTGCGCGCGCTGTGCTACACGGTCAACGACCCGGCCGAGGCGCGGCGGCTGGTGGGCCTGGGCATAGCCGGCCTCATCACCGACGCGGTGGACCGGTTTTCACCTGGACCGGATGGCGTGAACGACTGACGGCCGGCGGTCTTGCCGGCCGCGCCGGGGGTTGTGCCACGCGTATGATGCGGCGGCATGACCGACGACGTTCAGAACCTCGTCCTTGAACACCTCAAGGCCATCCGCGCAGATATCGCGGACATGCGCCGCGAGCAGCGCGACATGAAGGCGCGCCTGGTCTCCATGGAGAATCAGCTCGTGCAGGTCCACAAGGGCCTGGCATTGATCCATGAGGACATTGCCGCCCTGCATTTGCGCATGGATGGGTTCAGCGACCGTGTCGAGCGCCTCGAGCGCCGCATGGAGCTTCGCGACACCGCCTGAACCTCACTCGGCCGGCCGCACGCTGGCTTCCACGCCCAGCCAGTCCGACTCCCGCTCGGGCTGCGGCAGCACCTTCAGCTCGCGGATCAGCGGCAGCCGCCAGGCCACCCCCACCAGCAGCACCGAAACGCCGCCGGCAAAACCCAGCGCCGAGCGCAGCCCCACGTATTCACCCAGCCAGCCGCCGAGCAGCGCGCCCGGTGCAGCGGCCAGCAGCGTGAGCCAGCGCATGGTGCTGGTCATGCGGCCGAGCAGCGGCTCGGGCGTCACGGCCTGGCGCAGCGCCAGGAAATTGATGAAGATGAACACCGCGCCGGCGGCAAAGCTCATGAGCATGAGCGCGAACGCCGCCACACCCCAGGCATTGGCCGGCGCCACCGCCAGCAGCAGCCAGCCGCCGCCGCAGACGGCATAACCCAGCACCAGGCAGGGGCCGGGGCCGAGCGCCAGGCTGATGCGGCGGCCGACCACGCTGCCGACGATGGTGCCCACGCCCACGCCCATGTAGCACAGGCCCACGGCCTGCTCCGACAGGCCCAGCGTGCGCGTGGCGAAGAGGATTTGCACCGTCATCGCCGCGTAATGGCACATCTGCCAGACGCCCATCAGCACCGCCAGCGTGAGCAGCAGGCGGTGGCCGGTGACGAAGCGCAGGCCCACCATCAGGTCGCGCCAGAAACGCGCGTCGGCGGGCGTCTCGCGCCGCTCGTGCACGCGGATGCCGCGCAGGATGAGCGCCGAGCCCAGGAGCAGCACCGCGTTGACGAGCAGCGCCACCGGCGCGCCCACCAGCTTGATCAGCGCGCCGGCCAGCCCCGGGCCAGCCACCTCGGCGCCCGACGAGGCCAGCGCATTCTTGGCATGCGCCTCGACCAGCCGGTGGCGCGGCACCACCTGCATCAGCACGATCTGCGCCGCGCTGCCGGCCACGGTGTGCACGGTGCCCAGCACGAAACCCACCAGGTACAGCCATTCCATCGACAGCCAGCCCAGCCACCAGGCCAGCGGCACGCTGGCCGCCGCCAGCGCGGCACCGGTTTCGCCCACCACGTAGACCGGCAGCTTGCGCACGCGGTCCAGCCACACGCCCGCAGGCAGGCTGAGCAGCAGGAAGGGCAGCAGTTCGATGGCCGTGAGCAGCCCCATTTGCGTGGGCTTGGCCTGCAGCAGCACCGCCGCGGTGAGCGGCAGCGCCAGCATCATCACCTGATTGGCGAACGAGCTGGTGAGGATGGAGCTCCACAGCCGCAGGTAGGTGCGGTCGCGCCACAGGTCGTCGGCCGCCAGCGCGGGCAGGCCCAGGCGCCGCGGCAGCTTGGGGCCCTTCAAGCGGGGCTCACGAACGTCTCACGAACGGCTCACGACCGGTAGTCGGCGTTGATGCTCACGTAGTCGTGCGACAGGTCGCAGGTCCACACCGTGGTCTCGGCGGCGCCGCGGTGCAGGTGCACGCGCACGGTGATCTCGGCCTGCTTCATGACACGCTGGCCGTCTTCCTCGCGGTAGCCGGGGTGGCGGCCGCCTTCGTGCACCACGTGCACGTCGTCCAGGAAGAGGTCGATCAGGCCCTGGTCGAGGTCGCCGATGCCGGCATAGCCCACCGCGGCGAGGATGCGGCCGAGGTTGGGGTCGCTGGCGAAGAAGGCCGTCTTGACCAGTGGCGAATGCGCGATGGCGTAGGCGGCGAGCTTGCACTCGGCTTCGTCGCGGCCGCCCTGCACGGTGACGGTGATGAACTTGGTGGCGCCTTCGCCGTCGCGCACGATGGCCTGGGCCAGCTGCTGCGCCACCGCGACCACGGCGTCGCGCAGCGTGCGGCCCTCGGGCGAGTCGAGCGCGGTGATCGGCGCATGGCCGGCGCGCTGCGTGGCCATGAGCATGAAGGAATCGTTGGTGGAGGTGTCGCCGTCGATGGTGATGCGGTTGAAGCTGAGGTCGGCGGCTTCCTTCAGCAGCGGCTGCAGCAGCGCGGGTTCGATCACGGCGTCGGTGGCCATGAAGCCCAGCATGGTGGCCATGTTCGGGCGGATCATGCCGGCGCCCTTGCTGATGCCGGTGACGGTGACGTTGTGGCCGCCGATGGTCACCTGCCGCGACGCCGCCTTGGGCAGGGTGTCGGTGGTCATGATGCCCTGCGCCGCTTCGGCCCAGGCGGCACCGTCGGCGGGCCGCAGCGCGGCGACGAGCGCGGGCAGGGCGGCCTCGATGCGTTCCACCGGCAGCGTCTCCATGATGACGCCGGTGGAGAAGGGCAGGACCTGCTGCGCGTGCAGACCCAGCTGCGCTGCCAGTGCCGAGCAGCTGCGCTCGGCCCGCGCCAGACCGTCGGCACCGGTGCCGGCATTGGCATTGCCGGTATTGACGAGCAGGGCACGAACCGCGTGCCCGGCGGCGAGCTGACGCTGGCAGATCTGCACCGGCGCGGCGCAGAAGCGGTTGGTGGTGAAGACGCCGGCCACCGCCGCGCCCTCTTCCAGGGCAAACAGCACCAAGTCGCGCCGGTTGGTCTTGCGCACACCGGCCATCACGGTGGCGATGCGCAAGCCGGGCACGGCATTCAGCAAGGCAGGGTCGAGTGCGGTCAGGTTGACAGGCATGGTGGGCGTGGCAGGCAACAGGGTCATTCTAGTGACGGAGGGGCGCCGCGAAGCCTGGAGGCCACGCCGCCGCAGCGCCGCGCCGGGAAGGCACCCCTCAGTCGCGGGGGAACAGGGTAAGTGCGGAGGATTCCTCCATACCAGTTCGTTACTGTGCGCAACTTGAGGCACCCAATGCGCGCGCTTCCTTCGCTTGCGCGCCCGCCTTCGGCTGCAGTTCGGAGTTTTCAACCATCACGGGGTCCCACATGAAGAAGCTGTTCCCTCGCCTGATTGCCGCCTCTGCGGCGTCGGCCTGCCTGGGCGCGTCGCACGCGGTCGTGCTCACGTTCGACGGCCTGGCCGACTCACCCTTCGCGCCGAACATGCCGTTCGTGGGCGACGGCGACGAGTTCTACGAGTCGGATCACTACCTGTACGCCTTCTCGAACGATGCCCAGTCACAGCCCGGCGACCTGGTGGGTGCCATCATCGACGGCACGCAAGCCGCCGACACCTGCCTGGGCCTGGTCTGCCCCACCGACAACAGCACCAGCTTCTATGCCTTGCTCAACGACGGCGTGTTGTTGGTGGGCAGGAACGACTTCGCGCCGATCAGGATGCTGGGGCTGTCGGCCAGCTTCATCGCGGCCAGCGGTGATGTCGTGCCGCCCACGGCCGGAGCGTTGCGCGCCCAGGGCATGATTCCGGGCGGCGGCTCGCTGACGTCCACGGTCTTTCTGCCCGGTCCGGTGGGCGGTCAGTACAGCTTCAGCGACTACAGCTTCAGCGACGCATTCACCAACACCGAGTTTGACTACGTCTTCTTGTTCGGCTTCGCTTGCGACGCCAGCGTCGGTTGCTCCGCCTTCACCACCAACAAGGCGCAGTTCGCCATCGACAACATCAGTGTCGTGCCCGAACCCGCGCAGTGGCTGCTGATGGGGCTGGGCCTGGCCGCCCTGGGCGCCGTGGTTCGCCGCCGCCACGTGGCGGCCTGAGACGCAACGTACAGATCAACAAGGAACCCGTGATGAAACTGCTTTCCTCGTCCCTGGCCGTGCTGCTCCTTGCGGGCGGTCTGTCCACCGGTGCGCTGGCCGAGACCCGGCGCACCTATATCGTTCAATTGGCCGCCGAGCCCGCCGCCAGCTACAACGGCACCATCGCCAGCTTGCCTGCCACCCGACCGACCCCCGGCACTCGCTTTGATGCGCGCTCGGCGGCAGCGAGGTCGTACTCGCGCTTCCTGAACATGGAACAGCGCAGTGTGATGTCACTGGTGAGCAAGGCGCCCATCGTGGCCCGCTACTCCGTCGCCTTCAACGGTTTCGCCGCCCGCCTGACCGACGCCGAAGTGCAGACCTTGCGGGCCGACCCACGGGTGGTGCAAGTCCACGTGGACGTAGCACGCCAGCTGACCACGATTTCCACACCCACCTTCCTGGGCCTGACCGCACCCGGCGGCATCTGGTCGCAGTCCGCCGGCGGCACCGCGGTCAAGGGCGAGGACATCATCATCGGCATCATCGACAGCGGCGTCTGGCCCGAGAGCCCCTCGTACGCCGCCCAGGTGGACGGTTCCGGCAACCCCGTCTTCACCGGCGGCGTCTCGGCCTACGGCCCGCCCTCTGGCTGGGCCGGAACCTGCCAGGCGGGTGAAGGCTTCGCGGCACAACATTGCAACAACAAGCTCATCGGCGCGCAGTTCTTCAATGCCGGCTTCCTGTCCACCGGACTGGTCCAGCATTGGACCGAATTCACCTCGCCGCGCGACTCGGCCGGCATCGGCGGCAAGGGCGGCCACGGCTCGCACACCTCGTCCACGGCGGGGGGCAATGGTGCTGCCCCGGTGGTGCTGAGCGGTGTGCCCATGGGCTCGGCCTCGGGCATCGCACCGCGTGCGCGAGTTGCCGTGTACAAGGTGTGCTGGACCTATGTCGACCTGACCAACCCCGACGGCAGCGGCAACCGCAACAGCTGCTACAACTCGGACAGCGTGGCCGCCATCGACAAGGCCGTGGCCGACGGTGTGCACGTCATCAACTACTCGATCAGCGGCAGCCAGACCAGCGTCAACGACCCCGTGGAGCAGGCTTTCCTGCGCGCCTCGAATGCCGGCGTGTTCGTGGCGGCTTCGGCGGGAAACAGCGGCCCCGGCAATGCCGTGGCCCACGTCAGCCCGTGGCTGACCACGGTGGCGGCGTCCACCCATGACCGCGCGCTGACCGGCAACGTGACCCTGGGCAACGGTGCCACCTACTCGGGCGCCTCGATCAACACCACACCGCTGGCGGCCAAGCCGATGATCCGCGCCGAAGATGCCGGCTTGCCAGGCGTCGATGCAACCCAGTTGCGGCTTTGCTATCTCTCGCCCACGGTGCTCGATCCGGCGAAGGTGGCGGGCAAGGTCGTCGTGTGTGACCGCGGCACCATCGACCGAGTTGCCAAGAGCGCCGCCGTCAAGGCGGCTGGCGGTCTGGGCATGGTGATGGTGGACACCGGCGCCGGCCTCGTGGCCGACATCCACGCCGTTCCGACCGTGCACGTGAATGCCACCGACGGCGCCATCATCAAGGCCTATGCGGCCACCGCCGGCAGCACCGCCGCGATCTCGGCCTTCTACAACGGCAGCAAGCCTGCACCGGTCATTGCCGACTTCTCGTCGCGCGGCCCCAACCAGGGCGACGCCAACATGCTCAAGCCCGACCTCACGGCGCCCGGCGTGGACGTGATCGCCACCGTGACGCCGAACTTGACCCAGGCCGAGAACGACGCCGTGGCGGCCGGCACGCTGGTTCCGCCGGCGGCATGGGCCTCGTACCAGGGCACGTCGATGTCGAGCCCGCACGTGGCCGGCCTGGCCACGCTCCTCAAGCAGGCACGCCCGACCTGGTCGCCGGCGGCCATCAAGTCGGCGCTGATGACGTCGGCCTACTCCACGCTCAACGACGGGTTGTCCGGCATGCAGAACGGCCTGCTGCCGTGGGCGCAGGGCGCAGGGCACGTGGATCCCAACAAGGCCATCGACCCGGGCCTGGTCTATGACGCCGGCCCAGTGGACTTCATCCGCTACCAGTGCAAGGTGAACCGTGCGGCCGTGCCGGCAGCCGATTGCACGACCTACGGCACGCTGGACGAGACCTACAACCACAACCTGCCCAGCATCACCGCGGGCGCGATCACCGGCGCCGTCACGATCACCCGCCGGGTGACGAATGTCGGCGCGTCGGCCGCCACCTATTCGTCGAGCGTGTCGGTGCCTGGGTTCACCGCGGTGGTCAACCCCACCAGCCTGAGCTTGAACCCGGGCGAGACCAAGAGCTTCACGCTGACCCTCACGGACGCTGGCGCGGCCACGAATGTCTGGAACTACGGCGCGCTGACCTGGACCGATGGCACGCATGTGGTTCGCAGCCCGGTCACCGCGCGCGCAGGCGTGGCCATCACGGCGCTGACCCAGGTCAACGGCAATACCGTGTCCGGCTCGCGCCTGATCACGGTGCGCACCGCCTTCACCGGCCGCATGACGGCCAATAAGGGTGGGCTGAAGGACGTGACCCTGGGGCCGGTGACGGCTCTGGCGGAGGGATTCATCGGTACGGCACAGGCCATCGCCAATGCCTGCATCAACGGTGGCAGCGCTTCGGTCGCGGCCTACCCCATCGTCGTCCCCGCGGGCACGATCGTGGTGCGCGTTGCCTTGCGCAATGAAGACATGGGCGTGGCCACCGACGACAACGATCTCGTCCTGCTCAGGCCCGACAACAGCATTGCCGCGTACTCGGGCAACGCCGCTTCCAGCGAAAGCATCCAGCTCTCGAGTCCGGCAGCCGGCACCTACAAGGCGTGCGTGCATGCCTATGCGGGTTCATCGTCGATGACGCACCAGCTCTCGAGCTGGGTCGTGACGCCTGCCGACCAACCAGGCAACTTCAACGTGATGCTGCCGTCGAAGTCGTATTCGGGCGGCACCTCCACGGTGGGCTTGTCCTGGAAGGGCCTGGCCATGGGCGGCCGTTATGTGGGCGGGGTCCAGTTCAAGGATCTGGGTGGCGTCGTGCAGGCCACCACGGCGGTGCGGGTCGAACCCAACGGCGGGCTACCCCTGAGCGGAGAACCGATTCAGATGACATTGAGCAAGTAGGTCGACTCGGCTGCACCGGCCCCGCCAAGGCGCAAGGCCGGCATGCCAGAAGGGCTGCGGACCGCAGGGTCCGCAGCCCCTTTTTTCGATGGTGAGGACCTGGGTGGAATCCTGGTCCGCGCAATGCCGCTGCAGCCACCGTTTGACTTGGAGTGTCGATGGGACTTGAATCCATGCCCATGAAGCTCGAAGCGAAGTGCTCTGCACGCATTTCGGCCTGGCCGTTGTTTGCGTTTGCATGGGTCGCGGTGGCTTGGGCCCAGCCGTCCGTCGCGCCCGCCTCTGGGGCAGAAGGCGCAGCGCCGGGAACACCCGCCGCGATGGCGCAGATCGATGCCCTGATCGGTGAAGCGGCCTGCCGTCGCGACGACGACTGCCGCGTCATTGGTGTCGGTGCGAACGCCTGCGGGGGCCCCGATGCCTATCGCGCCTGGTCAGTGAATCACACGGACGGGCCCTTGCTGGAGGCCCTGGTCGCAAGGGATGCCGCGGCCCGGCGTCAGGCGATGGAACGGCAGGGCATCGCTTCCACCTGCGCGATATTGCCGGTGCCCGGCGTAGCCTGCGTAGCGCCGGCGAGCCAGGCAGCCAGCGGCCGCTGTGCATTGCTACCCTCAGCGGCGGGACTCAAATAGCGCCCCTGGGTTGTGACCGAACCATCGCGGCCCGGGCCGGCGACCGCAGGCCAAGGCGGCCTTCAGGCCAGCCTGCCGTGGCAGTTCTTGTACTTCTTCCCGCTGCCGCAGGGGCAGGGTTCATTGCGTCCCACCTTGGCCACCGGCGCCTCGGCCAGCAGCCCGGTGTCGGCCACCTGTGACACGCCACCGTCCTCGGTGGGCGCGGTGTAGGTCACGTTGGCCAGCTGCCCGGCCTGCTGCTCCAGCGCCGCGGCGGCCTGGGCGGCCTCGTCCTGGCTCTGGATGCGCACCGTCATCAGGATGCGCGTGACCTCGATCTTCACCACGTCGAGCAGCTGGCTGAACAGCTCGAAAGCCTCGCGCTTGTATTCCTGCTTCGGGTTCTTCTGCGCATAGCCGCGCAGGTGGATGCCCTGGCGCAGGTAGTCGAGCGCCGCGAGGTGTTCGCGCCAATGGCTGTCGATGCTCTGCAGCAGCACCATGCGCATGAAGGGCGTGAACTGCTCGGCGCCCACGTAGTCGAGCTTGGCCTGGAAGTGCGCGTCGGCCGCGGCCACCACCTTGTCCACGATGTCCTGGTCGGTGATGGAATCGCTCTTGTCCACCTCGCCCTTGAGGTCGATCTCGAGCTGCCATTCGTCCTTCAGCACGCGCTCCAGGGCGGCCAGGTCCCACAGCTCTTCCAGGCTCTCGGCCGGCACATGGGTGCGCACGACCTCGGTCATGGCGCTCTGGCGCAGGTTGGCGATCTGCTCGGCCAGCGTCTGCGCTTCCAGGATCTCGTTGCGCTGCTGGTAGATGACCTTGCGCTGGTCGTTGGCGACGTCGTCGTACTCGAGCAGCTGCTTGCGGATGTCGAAGTTGCGCGCCTCCACCTTGCGCTGCGCGCTCTCGATGCTGCGGTTGACGATGCCGGCCTCGATGGCCTCGCCCTCGGGCATCTTCAGCCGGTCCATGATCGCGCGCACGCGGTCGCCGGCGAAGATGCGCATGAGCTGGTCGTCCAGGCTCAGGTAGAAGCGGCTGGCGCCGGGGTCGCCCTGGCGGCCCGAGCGGCCGCGCAGCTGGTTGTCGATGCGCCGGCTCTCGTGGCGCTCGGTGGCCACGATGCGCAGGCCGCCGGTGGCCTTCACCTGCTCGTGCAGACTCTGCCATTCGTCGCTCAATTTCTTCGCGCGCGCCTGTTTTTCCTCGGCCGACAGGTTGGGGTCGGCGTCCAGGAACTGGATCTGCTTCTCGACATTGCCGCCGAGCACGATGTCGGTGCCCCGCCCGGCCATGTTGGTGGCGATGGTGATCATCTTCGGCCGCCCGGCCTGGGCCACGATCTCGGCCTCCTTGGCGTGCTGCTTGGCATTCAGCACCTGGTGCGGCAGCTTGACCTTCTGCAGCAGGCCGGAGATGAGCTCGGAATTCTCGATGCTGGTGGTGCCCACCAGCACCGGCTGGCCGCGCTCGTAGCAGTCGCGGATGTCGGCGATGACCGCGTCGTACTTTTCCTTCGCGGTCTTGTAGATGAGGTCGTTGTCGTCCTTGCGGATGGTGGGCTTGTTGGGCGGGATGACCACCGTCTCCAGGCCGTAGATTTCCTGGAATTCGTAGGCTTCGGTGTCGGCCGTGCCGGTCATGCCGGCGAGCTTGCCGTACATGCGGAAGTAGTTCTGGAAGGTGACCGAGGCCAGCGTCTGGTTCTCGCTCTGGATTGGCACGCCCTCCTTGGCTTCCACCGCCTGGTGCAGGCCGTCGCTCCAGCGCCGGCCGGTCATGAGGCGGCCGGTGAATTCGTCGACGATGATGACCTCGCCGTTCTGCACCACGTAGTGCTGGTCGCGGTGGTACAGGTGGTTGGCCCGCAGCGCCGCGTAGACGTGGTGCATGAGCGCGATATTGGACGGGTCGTACAGGCTGGCGCCCTCGGCCAGCAGGCCGTTGCTGGTGAGCAGTTGCTCGGCCTTTTCGTGGCCGCTTTCGGTGAGGTAGATCTGGTGGCTCTTCTCGTCCACCGTGAAGTCGCCGGCATCGATGACGCCCTCGCCGGTGCGCACGTCCTCTTCGCCGATCTGCTTCTTCAGCGCCGGCACGATGGCGTTGATGCGCACGTACATCTCGGTGTGGTCTTCGGCCTGGCCGCTGATGATGAGCGGCGTGCGCGCCTCGTCGATGAGGATCGAGTCCACCTCGTCGACGATGGCGTAGTTGAGGCCGCGCGCGACGCGGTCGCGCACGTCGAGCACCATGTTGTCGCGCAGGTAGTCGAAGCCGAATTCGTTGTTGGTGCCGTAGGTGACGTCGGCGGCGAAGGCGGCCTGCTTCTGCTCGCGGCTCATGCCGGGCACGTTGACGCCCACGCTGAGGCCCAGGAAGCCGTAGATGCGGCCCATCCATTCGGCGTCGCGGCTGGCCAGGTAGTCGTTCACCGTGACCACGTGCACGCCCTTGCCGGCCAGTGCATTCAGGTAGACCGGCAGCGTGGCCATCAGCGTCTTGCCCTCGCCGGTGCGCATCTCGGCGATCTTGCCCTGGTGCAGTGCGATGCCGCCCACGAGCTGCACGTCGAAGTGGCGCATCTTCAGCGTGCGCTTGCTGGCCTCGCGCGCCACGGCAAAGGCCTCGGGCAGCAGTTCATCCAGCGTGACACCGGCGGCCACGCGTTGGCGGAATTCGTCGGTCCTGGCGCGCAGTTCGGCGTCGGAGAGCTGCTCGAAGCGCGGCTCGAGCGCGTTGATGCTCTCCACGGTGCGCCGGTATGTCTTCAGCAGGCGGTCGTTCCGGCTGCCGAAAATCTGGGTCAGGATCTTGGGAAACATGCGGCGTGGGGCTGGTGTTGGGCGGAGTCCGGTGCAGGCCCGCAGCCCTGGCGGGGGGCCGGGACCACGGCTTGCGCCAGACGGCTATCTGGGGCCGCCACGGCCGCCTGCAAGGCAGCCCATGCGGCGGGCATCACGGCCCGCCGGCGCGCACTGGGCGCAGCGGGCGAAAAGCATTCGAGTTTAGCACCCGCCTCCCGGGCGACCGTGGGCGGCAATGGGCGACGGGCTGCCGGATCGCTAGACTCCCGCCATGTCCACCCCGGCCACGAAAACCCTGCCCCTGGCGACAGCGCTGGGCCAGAGCGAACCGCTCAACAGCCTGCTCCGCCGGTTGCACGACTCGCGCGAGCGCCTGGCCACGGTGGCTGCGCTGTTGCCCGATTCGCTGCGGCCCGCCGTGCGGCCGGGACCGCTGGACGATGCCGGTTGGGTGCTGCTGGTGAACGATTCGTCGGCCGCGGCCAAGCTGCGGCAGTTGATGCCGGCGCTGGAAGCCGCGCTGCTGGCCGCGGGCTGGCCGGCGGTGCCGGTGCGCATCAAGGTACTGCCGCGGGGCTGAGGATGAAACGGGCTCTGGTGCCGGCTGTCCGAATCGAACGGACGACCTTCCGCTTACAAGGCGGGTGCTCTACCAACTGAGCTAAGCCGGCGGGGAATCGGATTGTAGGTGGCGCTATTTCACGCGCTTGAGCGCCGGCCGGCCGCCGCCGGGCACGCCGGGGTCGGGCGTGTCGTCGTCGGGAGGCGACGTGGCCGACTCGTCCTGCGGCTCGGGCTCGGAACTCGCCAGCCGGAGTCCGCGCGCACCCGCGGGAGGGCGTTCGGCTTCAGCGGCACCGCTCTGGCCGCCCTCGGTGGGCATCGGGAACGCCATGCCCTGGCCGTTTTCGCGCGCATAGATCGCCACCACGTGGTCGACGGGCACCACGATCTCGCGCGAGACGCCGCCGAAGCGGGCCTTGAACTCGACGAATTCATTGCCGAGCTGCAGCGCCGAGGTGGCCTCGAAACCGACGTTGAGCACGATCTCGTTGTTCTTGACGTACTCCATGGGCACCTTCACCGAGCCGTCCACGTAGACCGCGATATACGGCGTGTAGCCGTTGTCGGTGCACCAGTCGTGCAGCGCGCGCAGCAGGTACGGCCGCGTCGAGGTGCCCTGGTTGTCGGGGGTGCCAGCCATGCGCGTCCGTTGCTTGCCGCTGCGGCCTGCGCCTATTTGCGCATCACCTTCTCGGAAGGCGTCAGCGCTTCGATGTAGGCCGGGCGCGAGAAGATGCGCTCGGCGTACTTCAGCAGCGGCACGGCGTTCTTGCTGAGGTCGATGCCGTAGTAGTCCAGCCGCCACAGCAGCGGCGCGATCGCCACGTCGAGCATGCTGAAGTCGTCGCCCAGCATGTACTTGTTCTTCAGGAAGATCGGCGCCAGCTGCGTCAGGCGGTCGCGGATCTGGTCGCGCGCCTTCTCGAGCTGCTTCTCGGTGGCCTTGACGCCGCGGCCCTCGAGCAGGTTGACGTTGCTGAACAGTTCCTTCTCGAAATTGAACAGGAACAGCCGCACGCGGGCACGCGCCACCGGGTCGCCGGGCATCAGCTGCGGGTGCGGGAAGCGCTCGTCGATGTACTCGTTGATGATGTGGCTCTCGTACAGGATGAGGTCGCGCTCCACCAGGATGGGCACCTCGTTGTACGGGTTCATCAGCGCGATGTCTTCGGGCTTGGCGAAGATGTCGACGTCGCGAATCTCGAAGTCCATGCCCTTCTCGAACAGCACGAAGCGGCAGCGGTGCGAATAAGGGCAGGTGGTTCCGGAATAAAGCACCATCATGGCGTCGGCCTTGGTTCAGGTGGGGCCGCGGGCGGCCCCGGAAAAACAACAAACGCAGCGGGCACTTCGGGCCCCGCTGCGCTCACGCGCCCGGCCGCGCGGCCGGGTGCGCACCGGAAACTACTTGACGTCCTTCCAGTAGGCTGCGTTCAGCCGCCAGGCGATCACGGTGAAGACCGCCAGGAACAGCAGCACCCATACGCCCAGGCGCACGCGGTCGTTCTGGTTGGGTTCGCTCATCCACTTCAGGAAGGCCACCAGGTCGGCCACCGCGAGGTTGTATTCCTCCTGGCTCATCGTCCCGGGGCTGATCTGCTCGAAACCCTTGAACACATGCACCGTCTTGGCGGGGTCGTGCGGATCCTTCTCGTCGGCATAGACGGCACGCTGCTGGCCCTGCAGCTCCCACAGCACGTGCGGCATGCCAACGTTGGGGAAGGCCAGGTTGTTCCAGCCCGTGAGCTTGGTCTCGTCGCGGTAGAAGGTGCGCAGGAAGGTATAGATGTAGTCGGCGCCGCTGCCCTGCCCCGGCGCCGAACGCGACCGCGCCACCAGCGACAGGTCGGGCGGCAGGGCGCCGAACCATTCCTTGGCGTCCTTGGCGTCGAGCGCCGCCTTCATGGTGTCGCCCACCTTGGCGCCGGTGAAGACCAGGTTGTCCTTGATCTGCTGCTCGGTGAGGCCGATGTCGCGCATGCGGTTGTAGCGCATGAACGCCGCCTGGTGGCAGTTCAGACAGTAGTTGACGAACAGCTTGGCGCCGTTCTGCAGCGCGGCCATGTCGGTGACGCGCTTGTCGGGGAACTTGTCCCAGGCGATGCCGCCGCCGGCGGCCAGCGCCGGCGTAAGTAGGGCCGACAAGGTGAGGGTGAGCGCGGCGCCCAGCGCCACGACGAGCTTGCGGATCAGGCTATTCATGATGGTCATTCGGCTGCTGCCTTGGGCTCAATGCGGCTTGAAGGTCACGCGGTCGGGCACGGCCTTGAACTCGCCGATGCGGCTCCACCACGGCATGAGCAGGAAGAAGCCGAAGTAGAACAGCGTGCCGACCTGCGACACCAGGGTGCCGATGTCCGAAGGCGGCTTGATGCCGAGGTAGCCGAGCACGAAGAAGTTGACGACGAAGATGCCGTACAGCCATTTGTTCCAGCTCGGGCGGTAGCGGATCGACTTCACCGGGCTGCGGTCCAGCCAGGGCAGCGGGAACAGCACCAGCACCGCCACGCCCATGACGACGACGCCCCAGAACTTGGCGTCGAAGATCTTCAGCGCCGCGATCACCACCGCCGCGCCCACCAGCACCGCCACCTTCCAGGTCGAACTCAGGCCGCCCTTGAGCACGGCCAGCACGGCGGCCAGCGCCACCACCACGGCGAAGACGTTGACCATGGGGTCGGTCACCGCGCGCAGCATCGAGTAGTAGGGCGTGAAATACCAGACCGGTGCGATGTGCGCCGGCGTCTGCAGCGGGTCGGCCGGGATGAAATTGTTGTACTCGAGGAAGAAGCCGCCCATCTCGGGCGCGAAGAAGATGATCGCGCTGAAGATGAGCAGGAAGACGCCGATGCCGATCAGGTCGTGGATGGTGTAGTAGGGGTGGAAGGGAATGCCGTCGAGCGGGATGCCGGTCTTCGGGTCCTTCTTGGCCTTGATCTCGACGCCGTCGGGGTTGTTCGAACCCACTTCGTGCAGCGCGATGAGGTGCGCCACCACCAGGCCCAGCAGCACCAGCGGCACGGCGATGACGTGGAAGCTGAAGAAGCGGTTCAGCGTGGCGTCGCCCACCACGTAGTCGCCGCGGATCAGCAGCGAGAGGTCTTCGCCGATGAAGGGGATGGCCGCGAACAGGTTGATGATGACCTGCGCGCCCCAGTAGCTCATCTGGCCCCAGGGCAGCAGGTAGCCCATGAAGGCCTCGGCCATCAGGCACAGGAAGATGGCGCAGCCGAAGATCCAGATCAGCTCGCGCGGCTTCTGGTAGCTGCCGTAGATCATGCCGCGCCACATGTGCAGGTAGACGACGATGAAGAACGCGCTGGCGCCGGTGGAATGCATGTAGCGGATGAGCCAGCCCCAGGGCACGTCGCGCATGATGTACTCGACCGACGCGAAGGCCAGCGCCGCGTCGGGCTTGTAGTGCATGACCAGGAAGATGCCGGTCACGATCTGGATCACCAGCACCAGCATCGCCAGCGAGCCGAAGAAGTACCAGAAGTTCTGCGCCTTGGGCGCGTAGTACTCCGACATGTGCTCGGTGTAGAGCTTGGTGGCCGGGAACCGGTTGTCCACCCATGTCATGAACTGCTGCGCCATCGTAGCGCCGGCGGGTGCTTGCTTGAATTCAGCCATCTTGACCTCGGTCGTACTGCTGGTGTCGGGTGGCGGTTCAGGCCTTCTTGTCTTCACCGATCAGCAGAACGGTGTCGGACAGGTACATGTGCGGCGGCACTTCCAGGTTGTCCGGCGCCGGCTTGTTCTTGAACACGCGGCCGGCGACGTCGAAGGTGGAGCCGTGGCAGGGGCACAGGAAGCCGCCGAGCCAGTCGTCGGGCAGTGAGGGCTGCGGGCCGGGCGCGAGCTTGTCGCTGGGCGAGCAGCCCAGGTGCGAGCAGATGCCGACGCCGACGAAGAATTCTTCCTTGATGGAGCGGTGCGGATTCTTGGCGTAGTCGGGCGTGGGGTACTGCTTGCGGTCGGAAGCGGGGTCGGCCAGGAACGGCTCCACCTTGGGCAGCGTGGCCAGTTGCTCGGGCGTGCGGCGCAGGATCCACACCGGCTTGCCACGCCATTCCACGGTGAGCTTCTCGCCCGGCTGGATGGCGCTGATGTCCACCTGCACCGGGGCGCCGGCCGCGCGCGCGCGCTCCGACGGCGCGAAGCTGCTGACGAAGGGCACCGCGACGGCCGCTCCGCCGACGGCACCGGCGCCACAGGCGATGATGATCCAGTTGCGTCGGTCCGGATCCATGCCGGGTTCGAAGGAAGCCCCGCTGGTGGCGTCGGTCATGAATTTCCTCTGGATGGGGGTGGCTCGGGACAACCCGGGATTCTAGCCGAGCCGCCTGACGCGAGGCGCCCGTCGCCCGCGGCCCGCCGCCGACGATCGGTCACTGCACCCGGGCGCCGAAGCAAGGGACGGTCCCCGCCCGGGGCTATCATGAAGGCCTCTTGGGAAAGGAGTCACCAACATGAGTTTCGGGTCCGAGTTCAAGGAGTTCGCCCTCAAGGGCAACGTGATGGATCTCGCCGTGGGCGTGATCATCGGCGGTGCCTTCGGCAAGATCGTGGATTCGGTCGTCGGCGACCTCATCATGCCCATCGTGAGCCGCATCTTCGGCGGCCTGGACTTCTCGTCCTACTACATCGGCCTGGCCGGCCAGGCCGGTGGCCTGCCGCTGGCCGAGGCCAAGAAGGCCGGCGCCGTGCTGGCCTACGGCAACTTCATCACCATCGCCCTCAACTTCGTCATCCTGGCCTTCATCATCTTCCTGATGGTCAAGCAGATGAACCGCCTCAAGCGGGAGGCCCCCGCGGCGCCGCCGGCACCGCCACCGCCAACGCCCGAAGACGTGCTGCTGCTGCGCGAGATTCGAGACGCCCTGAAGAAGTAGCGCGCGGCCGGTCAAGGCCACTGCCGGGCCGGCCCCGGCGTGGCATGCCGCATACTATGCGGCCGCCCGCGCATCCATGAAGCCGAACCCCGTTCATCGCCTGCCCGCGCCGCTGGAGTCGGCGGTCCAGCGCCTGAAGCTGGCGGCGCGCGAGGCCGCCGAGCGCACGATCGAGAGCCTGGGCCTGGCGGCCCTGGCCTCGACCAACGCCTACCAGCGCGACGGCCTGCTGGGCGCGCAGTTCGAACTCAACCGCAAGTCGGCGGTGTTCGTGCTGACTTTCAACGACGCCTTCGACGAGCTGCTGCTGCGCGAGGTGGGGCCCGCCGCGGCGGCGGATCCGGCACCTGCAGCGGCAGCCGTGCCCACCAGCTGGGACGCCCTGAGCCTGGTCGAAAACAGCGAGGTGGAGGCGCAGATCTCTGCCGACCGCTTCGGCATGGAGATCGCCCACGGCTGCGAATGGGAACTGCGCGAGCTCCACGCCTACGTGGGGTCACTGCTCGGCGATGTCGGCGGCGCCAGCGAGCGCAACCCGTTGCGGCCCGACCTGATCGGCCACGCCATGATGCGCGGCATCGGCGCGGTGTCCGACCGACCCGAGATCCGCAAGGTGCTGGTGGCCGAAATGAGCCGTTCGCTGGGCAACCTGCTGCCCGCCGCCTACGCGGCCGTGGTCGCCGACCTGCGCCAGGCCGGCGTGCAGCCCATGAGCCTTGCGGTGCGCAACCGGCCCGCGCGGGCTGGCGCCGGCGATGAATCCGGCCGCGACGACTCCAGTCTGGGCTCCGCACCGGACGAACAGGGCCACGGGTCGCCCTGGTCGGAAGCGGCGCGCCGCGGTCCGGGAACGCATGGCGGCGCCGAGCGCGGGCCCGGCGCACGGCGCTCGGGCGCGGGCGCCTACAGTCCGTCCACGCGATCAGGATTCCCCGGCACTCAAGGCGGCACGCCCATCGGCCAGGTCGATCCGGCGCTGATGGCGCTGATCCGCCGCCTGGCCTTCACCGATCGCGGCGCCCAGACCGGATCCCCGGGTGCCGGCGAGTACGTCGACGCCGGCGACCATGGCTGGAGCGGCGGTACGGCCGAGCCTTTGCCGAACCTGATCCGCGCCCATCGCGAGGAATTGCGCCAGGCTTCGCGCGGCACGCTCGATCACATGGTGATCGACGTCATCGGTTTCCTGTTCGACCAGATCCTGGCCGACCCCAAGGTGCCGCCGCAGATGGCGCGCCAGATCGCCCGGCTGCAGCTGCCCGTGCTGCGCGCCGCGCTGGGCGACCCCACGTTCTTCTCCTCGCGGCGCCACCCGGTACGGCGCTTCGTGAATCGCATCGCTTCGCTGGGCGCGGCCTTCGAGGATTTCGGCAGCGAAGAAGCACGCGGCTTCCTGGCCAAGGTACGCGAACTGGTGAACGACGTCGTTGAAGGCGACTTCGAGCAGATCGAGATCTACCAGCAGAAGCTGGCGGCGCTGGAGGCCTTCACCGCCCAGCAGGCCAGCGACGGTACATGGCCACAGGGCGACGCCGCGGCACTGCTGGCCGAGAAGGAAGACCAGCTGCGCTTGCGCCAGCTTTATGCGCAACGTCTGGCGGGCGACCTGAAGGACGTGGCCGCGCCGGCCTTCCTGCGCGACTTCATCAGCCGCGTCTGGAGCCGGGTGCTGCTGCGCGCCGCCGAGCAGGGCGGTGCCGACGGCCCGCTGGCGCAGCGCCTGCGCCGTGCCGGCCGCGAACTCTTCCTGAGCGTGCAGCCCAAGCCCACACCGACGCACCGCAAGACCTTCCTGGCCGAGCTGCCCAAGCTCATGCAGGAGATCAACGAAGGCATGAACCTCATCGGCTGGCCCGAGGCGCAGCGCCGCGCCTTCTTCGGCCAGCTCATGCCGGCGCACGCCGAGGCGCTGAAGAGCCCGGCCGGGCGCCAGCTCGACATCAACATGATGGCGCGCCAGATCGAGGGCGCGCTCGAGCGGCCCCTGCCGTCTTCGGCCGACCTGAAGGCTGCCGCAGCCACGCTGCCGGTGCTGACCGACGAGATCGAGGCGCCGTCATTCAGTGCCGACGAAGCGCAGCGGGTCGGACTGGTCGACGAATCGGCTGTCGACTGGGACGGCCAGGTCGACATCGAGATCGGCACCGACGCGGAAGCCGAAGGGGCCGAAGCCGGGGTGGCCATTCCTGGTCTGCCATCGCCAGGCGAGCCGCCCGAGCCCACCCAGGGCAAGGCATTGGCCGACCACGTGCAGCTGGGTTTCGCCTACCAGATGCACCTGGGCGGGCAATGGCAGAAGGTGCGCCTGTCGCACGTGAGCCCGGGGCGCAGCTTCTTCATCTTCACGCACGGCTCGCGCCACAAGCAGACGGTTTCGCTGACCCAGCGCATGCTGGCGCGGCTGGCCGAAACCGGGCGGCTGCGTGCGTTCGAGAACGCCAGCCTCATCGACCGCGCCACGGCGCGCGCCAGGCGGCAGCTGGCGGCACTGCGGTCCTCGGCCTAAAGCCCGAGAAGCAAACGCCGCGCCACGGCCAGCGAGGCGATCAGGCTGGCCGGGTCGGCCGTGCCGCGGCCGGCGATGTCGAAGGCCGTGCCGTGGTCGGGGCTGGTGCGCACGAAAGGCAGGCCGAGCGTGACATTCACGCCCTGTTCCAGGCCCAGGTATTTCACCGGGATCAGGCCGTGGTCGTGCGTCATGGCCACCACCAGGTCGAACTCGCCCGGGTGGCCCGGCGCGTGGCGCGCGCGCATGAACACGGTGTCGGGCGCGAAGGGGCCGCGGGCGTCGATGCCTTCGGCCACAGCGGCCTGCACCGCCGGGCCGATGAAACGCAGTTCCTCGTCGCCGAACAGGCCGCCCTCGCCGGCATGCGGGTTGAGCCCGGCGACCCCGATGCGCGGCCGCGCCAGGTTCCAGGCCGCCGCCGCGCGGTGCGCGATGCGCAGCGTGCTCAGCACGGCGTCGAAGCTCACCGCGTCTATGGCCTTGCGCAGCGACTGGTGGATGGTCACCAGCACCACGCGCAACTCGTCGCTGGCCAGCATCATGCGCACCGGCGGGCGGTGCGGCGCCGGGCTCGGTGGCCAGGGCCTGCAGCATTTCGGTGTGGCCCGGATAGGGCACACCGGCGGCGGCCAGCGCCTCCTTGTTGATGGGCGCGGTGACGATGGCCGCGGCTTCGCCGTCCAGCACCCGCTTCACGGCATGTTCGATGCAGCGCGCCGCTGCCGCGCCGCAGCGGGCGTCGACGCGACCCCAGGGCAATGCCGCCAACCCGTCAGGCAGGCCGGGCGGCGCCAGCACCGGCAGGCAGCCGGGGGGCACGGTGGGCAGGTCGGCGGGGTGTTCGACGACCGCCGTCATGGGCGCGCCGGCGCGGCGCAGCACCGCGGGGTCGCCGACGACGATGGCCTGCGCCAGCGCGCCGCGTTCGAAGGCGCGCACGATGATCTCGGGGCCGATGCCGACGGCGTCGCCCATGGTCACCAGGAATGGTTTCATGCCGGGATTGCCGATGTCGATGAAGCGGTGCTCCAGGCCGAAGCGCTCCGCCAGTGCTGAGGCCACCGCGGGTGCGCCAAAACGCTCGGTCGCATGGTGGCCGCAGGCCAGGAAGGCGACGCCGGTCTCGCGCGCCAGGTGCGCCTGCGGCTCGGAGATCTCGCCCGTGAGGAAGGCATCGGCGCCGGCGGCGATGGCCGCCTCGAAATACCCCTGCGCACCGCCGCTGCACCAGGCCACGCGGCGCAGCGGCCGGTCGTCGCCGGGCACCACGACCGCGGCCCGCCCGAGCTGCCTGTCCACGGCCTGGGCCAGCGCCCGCAGCGTCGACACCTCGTCCCCCGCCGGGCCGATGAAGCCCAGCGCCTGGTCGCCGAAACGCGCGTCGGCCACCAGCCCCAGCCGCCGGCCCAGCTGCGCGTTGTTGCCGAATTCCGCCTGCGCGTCCAGCGGCAGGTGGTAGGCGAACAGGTTCAGCTCGTGCGCCAGCAGCCGCGCCACGCGCGCCTTCAGCCAGCCGGTCAGGCGCCCGTCCTGGCCACGCCAGAACAGGCCGTGGTGCACCAGCAGCGTATCGGCGCCGGCAGCGATGGCCGCGTCGATGAAAGCCAGGCTCGCGGTGACGCCCGAAGCCACGTGCCTCACCTCGCGCCGGCCCTCGACCTGCAGGCCGTTCGGCCCATAATCCTTGAAGCCTTCGGGCTGCAGCAACTGCTGCAGGAAGGCTTCGACTTCAACTCTTTCGGCCATGGGCGCATTCTGCCCGGCCCCGGCGATGTGGCGTAGAACCTGGCTCGTCTTTTCGCAGGCCGTCACGGTGGCCGTGGCGCTGCTGTTCGTGGTGCTGACGCTGAAGCCCGAATGGCTGCAGCGCGACCGTCTTGTCACCAGCCCCCTGCCGCCGGCCACGCTGGTGCAGGCGGCGCCCCCCACGGCTTCGGTCAGCGGTGCGGCCAGCGGTGCGGCCAAGGGCGCCGACGGCGGCTACGCCTCGGCGGCCCGCGTGGCCGCGCCGGCCGTCGTGAGCGTGACAGCCACGCGCACGGCGCAGCGCCACCCGCAGGCCGACGACCCGCGCTTGCGCTTCTTCTTCGGCGACGGCGGGGCCACGCAGCGGCGCGTCGGGCTGGGCTCGGGTGTCATCGTGGCACCCGAGGGCTACCTGCTGACCAACCATCACGTGGTCGACCAGGCCACGGAAATCGAGGTCCAGCTCACCGACGGCCGCCAGGTGCAGGCACGGTGGGTCGGCAGCGACCCCGAGACCGATATCGCCGTGCTCAAGATCGAGCTCGACGCCCTGCCCGTGCTCGCGCTGGGCGACGTGCGTGCGCTGCAGGTGGGCGACGCGGTGCTGGCCATCGGCAACCCCTTCAACGTGGGCCAGACGGTGACCGCCGGCATCGTGAGCGCACTCGGGCGCAAGCAGGACGGCTCGTCGCCGTTCCAGAATTTCATCCAGACCGACGCCGCCATCAACCCCGGCAATTCCGGCGGCGCGCTGGTGAATGCGGACGGCCAGCTGGTGGGCATCAATACGGCGATCTATTCGCGCACCGGCGGCAGCATGGGCATCGGCTTCGCGGTGCCGGTGGACACGGCACGCCAGGTCATGGAGATACTGGTGCGCGGCGGCAGCGTGCGCCGCGGCTGGATCGGCGTGGAAACGCGCGACCTGTCGGCCGAACTCGTCGAGGCGCTCAAGCTGCCGGTGAGCACCGGCGTGCTGATCGCCGGCGTGCAGCAGGGCGGCCCGGCGGCGCGCGGCGGCGTGCGGCCGGGCGACGTGGTCGTGCGCGTGGGCGACACCGCCGTGGCCGACTCGGGCGAATTGCTGGCCGCGGTGGCGGCGCTGCCACCGCAGAGCGCTTCGACGTTGGCGGTGCAGCGCGGCGCGCAGACGCTGGAACTGCCGGTGGTGGTGGCCGAGCGCCCACCGCTGCGGAGCCAGGGCGATCGCTAGACCCTGGCCGGACTTCCGGCCGTGCAGGTCGACGGTCTCGATGGTCAGCGGTGCATGGGCCTGCCAGGCCACGGCGGCGCGGGTCCTCATGCGAGGGACTCCGGAGAACCGGATCGGGCAAGTGCCGCAGGCGCTACAGCATCAAGGCCAGCCGTTCGAGGATGAGCACGGCGAAGAAGCCCAGCGCCGCGAGCACCGTCCACTTCACGATGAGCAGCCCGCGCCGACGCCACACCAGCTGGTTGGTGCCGATGTACATGGCGAAGCACAGCACGCCGGCCACCAGCAGCAGGCCGAAGACCAGGCGAAACAGCAGCATGGCGGGTCTACCAGGCCGGTGCCAGTTCGGCGAAGCCGCGCGGTGCGTCGGCTTCGCGCTCGAAGGTGACGATCTCGAAAGCCGAGTCGTCGGCCAGCAGCTTGCGCAGCAGCTTGTTGTTCAGCGCATGCCCGCTCTTGAACGCGGTGTAGCTGGCCAGCAGCGGCTTGCCGGCGATATGCAGGTCGCCGATGGCGTCCAGGATCTTGTGCTTGACGAATTCGTCGTCGTAGCGCAGGCCCTCGGCATTCAGCACGCGGTAGTCGTCGACCACGATCACGTTGTCCATGTTGCCGCCCAGCCCCAGGCCGCGCGTGCGCATCATCTCCACGTCCTTGGTGAAGCCGAAGGTGCGCGCGCGGGCAATGTCGCGCTTGTACTGGCCGGAACCGAAGTCGAATTCCACGCGCTGGCCGGTGGCGTCCACCGCCGGGTGGTCGAATTCGATCTCGAAAGCCAGCTTGTAGCCGTGGTAGGGCTCCAGCCGCGCCCACTTCAGCGTGGCCCCCTGGCCTTCGCGCACCTCCACGGTCTTCTTCACGCGCAGGAAACGCTTGGGCGCGTCTTGCAGCTCGATGCCGGCGCTTTGCAGCAGGAAGACGAAGCTGGCCGCGCTGCCGTCGAGGATGGGCACTTCCTCGGCGGTGATGTCGACGAAGAGGTTGTCCAGCCCCAGGCCGGCACAGGCCGACATCAGGTGTTCGATGGTCTGCACCTTGGGCGCGCCGGGGTCGCCGCCGGGGCTGATGGTGCTGGCCATGCGGGTGTCGCTCACGGCCGCGGCATTGACCGGAATCTCCACCGGCACCGGCAGGTCGGTGCGGCGGAAGACGATGCCGGTGTCGGGCGGCGCCGGGCGCAGCGTGAGCTCGACCTTGTGGCCGCTATGCACGCCCACGCCGACGGCGCGGGTGAGCGACTTGAGGGTGCGCTGCTGAATCATGAACGCAATTGTCGGGCAATGTGCCCGGCACCGCAGGCCACAGCTCGTGCCGCAAGCGCAGCGCCCCGCGACCTCAGCGCCCTGGCAGGCCGCGCTCTTTGCGCACCTTCTGCACCAGCCGGTCCACCATGGCCAGCGTATCGTCGGCCGACCCCGTGTACGCGTTGGACGTCAGGTAGCGGCCGTCCACCACCAAGGCGGGCACGCCGCGCAGCTGGTAGCGCTCCGCCACGCTGCGCGCCTCGGCCACCTGGCGCTGCACCTGCGGCGAGTGGTAAGCCGCTGAAAAGCGCTGCCGGTCCAGGCCTTGCCTCTCGGCCCAGCCCAGCATCGCGGCCTCGTCGTTGAGGTCCAGCCCATCCAGCTGGGTGGCCTCGAAGAGCGCATCGGCCAACCGCTGCTGCTCACCTAGAGCCAGCAGCGTGAAATGCATGCGCGCACCACCCTCCCAGCGGTCACGCGCGACCACGGGCTGGTAGAGCAGCGTCACGTCGGCCGGCTGGCGCTGCGCCCAGGCCTTCAGGCGCGGGTGCATGTCGCTGCAGTGCGGGCAGCCGTACCAGAAGAATTCGACGACGACGATCTGAGCGCCGCCCGGTACCGGCTGCGCGGAATCGAGCTGCGCATAGTCGCGGCCAGGCACCGGATCGGTACTGGCACAGCCGGAAACGAACCCAGCCAACCCCAGCACCAACGCCAAGGCGAGGACACGAAGAATCTTCATCTTCCTCTCCCCACCGGCCCACGCTATGCGGGCTCGACAGGAAAGACCGCCCGTGCCTTTGACGTGCTGACGGACTTCCTGCCCTTGCTCTGCCTTGGCGGGCCAGCGTCAATGCACGCGAGACGCCATTCGGCGCCCCGCGTACCAACTCACATCTGGCATTCGGCCGGGAGGGGCTGGCCGGGTTTGGCCTTCTTGTAGGCCTCGCACTCGGCCTTCACCTGCTCGCGCGTCTTGGTCGAAGTGGCCTTGGTGGGCATTTCATACTGGCATTCGCCCGCCACCACCGTGCCCGCCTTCTTGGCGGCGTCGCACTCGGCCGTCACCTGAGCCCGAGTCTTGGTCGACCCGGCCTTGGTGGGCATTTCGTACTGGCACTCGCCCTGCACGACGGTGCCCGCCTTCTTGGCGGCATCACACTCGGCCGTGACCTGAGCCCGCGTCTTTGCCGGCGCCTGGGCCAGGACCGTCTGCGCGCCGAAGACCGACAGCAAGGCAACAACTGTTGCAACCAATGTCCGTTTCATGACTATCCCCTTCTTGTACTACCTGAAAAAGCCAAACTGTTCGCCCTTCCGGATCTGCGCTCGCGCCAGAACCGGCACTCTTACTCCCGCATGCTTACCGAACATGCAGTCGCATGTAAATAATACTAGGACGCGCCGCCACTTCGGAGTTGAGTTGCGTCAATCACTACGGCGTTGTGGCGCGCGGCGCACGGAATGCGAACCGCATCCGGCGCCGCCCCTTCAATCCGCCTGCTTGCGCAGGAACGCCGGGATCTCGATCTCGTCCATGCCGTTGCTGGCCAGCGCGTCGACCTTGGCCGCCGCCTGGCCGCGCGCGCTGCGCCAGACGCTGGGGGTGTTCAGCCCGGTGTAGTCGTGCGCCGCAGCCACGCTGCCGTTGCCGCCCGGACCCGCTTGCGCCGGCTGCGCCACCTGGCTCAGGATGGGCAGGTTGTCGGTGCCGGTGCGCAGCGCATGCACCGGCTGCTGCACCACGCTCAGCGGCGCGGCGTGGTGGCGCGGGTCGCGGCTTTCGGACCTCCGCACCGAGCTCAGGCCGGTGGCGATGACGGTCACGCGCAGCTGGTCGCCCAGGCTTTCGTCGTAGGCGGTGCCGTAGATCACGTGCGCATCGTCCGCGGCGTAGCGGCGGATGGTGTTCATCGCGTTGCGGCTCTCGGCCAGCTTGAAGGTCTGCTTGCTCGCCGCGATCAGCACCAGCACGCCGCGCGCGCCGCTCAGGTCGATGCCTTCCAGCAGCGGGCAGGCCACCGCCAGGTCGGCGGCCTTGGTGGCGCGGTCGGGGCCGCCGGCGGTGGCGGTGCCCATCATCGCCTTGCCGGGCTCGCTCATCACCGTCTTCACGTCCTCGAAGTCGACGTTCACCAGGCCCGGGATGTGGATGATGTCGCTGATGCCGCCCACGGCGTTCTTCAGCACGTCGTTGGCGTGCGCGAAGGCCTGCTCCTGCGTCACGTCGTCGCCCATCACCTCGAGCAGCTTCTCGTTGAGCACGACGATCAGGCTGTCGACGTTGGCTTCGAGCTCGGCCACGCCGTCCTCGGCCTGCTTGCCGCGCTTGCGGCCCTCGAATTCGAAGGGCTTGGTGACCACGCCCACGGTCAGGATGCCCATCTCCTTGGCCGCGCGTGCGATCACCGGCGCCGCGCCGGTGCCGGTGCCGCCGCCCATGCCGGCGGTGATGAACAGCATGTGCGCGCCGGCGATGCTTTCCTTGATGCGCTCCACCGCCTCCTGCGCCGACTCGCGGCCCTTGTCGGGCTTGCTGCCGGCGCCCAGGCCGGTCTGGCCCAGCTGCACCAGCGTGCCGGCGCTGCTGCGGTGCAGGGCCTGGGCGTCGGTATTGGCGCAGATGAACTCCACGCCCTGCACGCCTTGGTTGATCATGTGCTCGACGGCGTTGCCGCCGCCGCCGCCGACGCCGATGACCTTGATCTGCGTGCCTTGGTCGAACTCTTCGATCATTTCGATGGGCATGTGAGCCTCCTGGAAAAAGTTGCAGTTGCCAAACAAGTTGCCGTGGAAATGGGGCTTCGTGGCGAGCCCCTCGCTTGAAAAGTCAAGTTCTTCATGGGTTCAAAATTGCCGAGAAACCAGTCCTTGGCGCGGCCGACCAGGTTCTTCACCGAACCCGCCTGCGCCGCCGCGCGATGCCCCCGCGCCCGCGCCAGGCGCGCCTCCTCCAGCAGGCCCATCACGGTGGCGCTGCGCGGATTGGCCACCATGTCGTAGAGCGCGCCGTGGTACAGCGGCAGGCCCTTGCGCACGGGTTTCAGGAAGATGTCCTCGCCCAGTTCCACCATGCCCGGCATCACGGCGCTGCCGCCGGTGAGCACGATGCCGCTGGACAGCAGCTCTTCGTAAGCCGCTCTCGCGGATGACCTGGTGCACCAGCGAGAAGATCTCCTCCACGCGCGGCTCGATCACGCCGGACAGCGCCTGGCGGCTCAGCAGGCGCGGCGCGCGGTCGCCCAGGCCCGGCACCTCGACCTGCTCGGCAGGATCCGCCAGCAACTGCTTGGCCACGCCGTGCTCGACCTTGATCTCCTCGGCGTCTTTGGTCGGCGTGCGCAGCGCCATCGCGATGTCGCTGGTGATCAGGTCGCCGGCGATCGGGATCACCGCCGTGTGGCGCACGCTGCCGTCGGTGTAGATCTGCACGTCGGTGGTGCCGGCGCCGATGTCGACCACGGCCACGCCCAGGCTCTTCTCGTCGTCGGTCAGCACCGCGGCGGCGCTGGCGCTGGGGTTGAGCACCAGGCGCTCCACCTCCAGGCCGCAGCGGCGCACGCACTTCAGGATGTTCTCGGCCGCGCTCTGCGCGCCGGTGACGATGTGCACCTTCACCTCGAGCCGGCTGCCGCTCATGCCGATGGGTTCCTTCACCTCGTGGCCGTCGATGACGAATTCCTGCGGCTCCACCAGCAGCAGCCGCTGGTCGTTGGGGATATTGATGGCCTTGGCCGTTTCCACCACGCGCGCCACGTCCACCGGCGTGACCTCGCGGTTGTCGCGCACGATGACCATGCCGGTGCTGTTCTGGCCGCGGATGTGGCTGCCGGTGATGCCGGTGTAGACACGGTCGATCTTGCAGGCGGCCATCATCTCGGCCTCCTTCAGCGCCTGCTGGATGCTCTGCACGGTGGCGTCGATGTTGACCACCACGCCGCGCTTCAGGCCGTGCGTGGGCGCCACGCCCAGGCCGGCCACGCGCAGCTGGCCGTTGTCCATGACCTCGGCCGCCACCACCATGACCTTGGCGGTGCCGATGTCCAGGCCGAAGACCATGTCCTTGTATTCCTTGGCCATGCGCTGTTCCTTTGAGCCTGTGCGCTCAGTTTGTCTTGGCCACACGCGGCGCCGTGCCGCCTGCGGGTGGGGGGGTGGTGCTCACGCCGCGCAGGCGCACCGCATAAGCTTCGGCGTGGCGCAAGTCGGCATATTCCAGCGGCTGCTGCCAGCGTGCGGTGACCTGGGTGAGCGTGCGCACGAAGCGCTCGGTGCGCGCCACGATCTCGTCTTCACTGCCGCGGCCGAGCTCCACCGTGGCGCCGGTGTCCAGTTCGGCGCGCCACGAGCCGCGGCCCGACAGGTGCAGTCGTTCGACGTTGAGCTCCAGCCGCGCGAACGCCGGTTGCACGCGCTGGTACAGCGAAAGCATGCGGGCCGCACTGCCTTCGGGCCCGGCCAGGCTGGGCAGGCGTTCGTCCTCCACGTCGCCGACGTTGGCCTCGAAGACCTCGCCCTGGACGTTGACCAGGCGGTCGGCATTGCGGTCGGCCTCGGCGCCTTCCCACAACGCGGCCGCACGGTGTTCCTCCAGTTGCACCGTCAAGCGGTCGGGCCAGATGCGGCGCACCACGGCGCGTCGTACCCAGGGCACCGACTCGAAGGCGGCGCGGCCGTCCTGCAGGTCGACGCTGAAGAAATTGCCGGCCAGACGCGGTGCCGCGTTGGCGCGGATGGTGGGCACGCTGTTGCGCGCCAGGTCGCCATCGAGCTGGATGCTGCGGATGGGAAACACGGGGCTGCGCATCAGCCAGGCCACGCCTGCCGCCAGCACCCCCGCACCGGCCAGCGCGAAGACCGCGGTGGCCACGCCGTTCATCAGCCGCACGTCCAGCGGCAGCTCGACGCGCGCCGCACGCCCCGGCCTCGCGGGTCGGGCCCGGCGCTGCGGCAGCGAGAGGGTGGTGGTGGACGTGCTCATGGCGAGGGACTCAGCCGCGTTGCGAGTCCAGGCTCGCGTGCTGCAGCAGGTGCAGGCAGAGCTGCTCGTAGCTCAGGCCGGCGGCACGCGCCGACATCGGCACCAGCGAGTGGCCGGTCATGCCGGGGCTGGTGTTCATTTCCAGCAGGAAGAGGGCGCCGTCGCTGGCGCGCTGCATCAGGTCGGCGCGGCCCCAGCCGCGGCAGCCCAGCGCGCGGTAGGCGGCCAGCGTCAGGCGCTGCACCTCGGCTTCGTCGGCGGCGCTCAGGCCGCTCGGGCAGCGGTAGCCGGTGTCGTCGCTGAAATATTTATGCTCGAAATCGTAGTTGCCGCCGGGAGCGTCGATACGGATCACCGGCAGCGCCCGCGCCGTGGCGCCCTGGCCCAGCACCGGGCAGGTGAGCTCGATGCCTTCGATGAATTGCTCGCACAGCACGTCGGCGTCGTAGCGGGCCGCCAGGGCCACGGCGTCCTGCATCTGCGAATAGCCCACGACCTTGGTGATGCCGATGGACGAGCCCTCGCGCGGCGGCTTGACGATCAGCGGCAGCCCCAGCGTATCGGGCACGGCCACCACGTCCGCGCGCGACTGCTGCTCGGGCGACAACCAGACCCAGGCCGGCGTGGGCAGGCCCTCGGCGGCCCACACGCGCTTGGTCATCACCTTGTCCATGGCCATGGCGCTGGCCATCACGCCGCTGCCGGTGTAGGGGATGCCCAGCAGTTCCAGCGCACCCTGCACGGTGCCGTCCTCGCCGTGTCGGCCGTGCAGCGCGATGAAGGCACGCACGAAGCCTTCGCGCTTCAGCTCGCCGAGTTCACGCTCGGCGGGGTCGAAGGCGTGCGCGTCCACGCCCAGCGAGCGCAGCGCCGCCAGCACGCCGCGGCCCGACATCAGCGAGACCTCGCGTTCGGCGCTGCTGCCGCCCATCAGCACGGCCACCTTGCCCAGCGAACCGGCATCGGTCTTCATCGCGCCTCCCGAGCCATCGGCCGCAACTGCCCGGGCACGCCGCCGATGGAGCCGGCGCCCAGGGTGATGACGACGTCGCCATCGCGTGCGGTATCGCGAATGGCTTGCGGCAACGCCGCCAGGTCGTCGACGAAGACCACGTCGGCGCGGCCGGCCGCACGCAGCGCCTGCGCCAGCGTGCGGCCGTCGGCGCCGGGGATCGGTGCCTCGCCCGCGGCATAGACCTCGGTCAGCAGCACGGCGTCGAAGCGCTGCAGCACGGCCACGAAATCGGCGAAGCAGTCGCGTGTGCGGGTGTAGCGGTGCGGCTGGAAGGCCAGCACCAGGCGCCGGCCGGGGAAGGCACCGCGCGCGGCGGCCAGCACGGCGGCCATCTCCACCGGGTGGTGACCGTAGTCGTCGACCAGCGTGAAGCGGCCGCCGCCCTGCGCAGGCACGTCGCCGTGGCGCTCGAAGCGGCGCCCCACGCCGGCAAAGCCGGCCAGCGCACGCTGCACGGCGGCGTCGGGCAGTTCCAGTTCGCCGGCCACCGCCAGCGCGGCCAGCGCATTGCGCACGTTGTGCACGCCGGCCAGGTTCAGCATGAGCGGCAGGTCGGGCGCGCCGGCGCGCTGGGCGACGAACTGCATGCGCCCGCCTTCCAGCGCCTGCACCTGCAGCGCGCGCAGGTCGGCAGCGTTGTCCAGGCCGTAGGTGGTGACGGGGCGTTCGATGCGCGGCAGCACGGCGCGCACGCCGGCGTCGTCGCTGCACAGCACGGCACGGCCGTAGAAAGGCAGCCGGTGCAGGAAGTCGACGAAGGCACCGTGCAGCCGCTGCAGGTCGTGGCCGTAGGTTTCCATGTGGTCGGCGTCGATATTGGTCACGACGGCGATCACCGGGTTCAGGTGCAGGAAGGAGGCGTCACTTTCGTCGGCCTCGACGACGATGTGCTCGCCGGTGCCCAGGCGCGCATTGCTCCGCGTGGCCGCCAGCTCGCCGCCGATGACGAAGGTGGGGTCCAGGCCGGCTTCGGCCAGCACGCTGGCCACCAGCGAGGTGGTGGTGGTCTTGCCATGCGTGCCGGCGATGGCGATGCCCTGCTTCAGGCGCAGCAGCTCGGCCAGCAGCACCGCGCGCGGCACCACCGGGATGCGCTGCGCGCGCGCGGCCAGCACCTCGGGATTGTCGGCCGCCACGGCGGTGGAAGTGACGACGACCCGCGCGCCGGCCATGTGCGCGGCGGCGTGGCCGATGAAGACCTGCACGCCCAGGCCGGCCAGACGGCGCGTCACGTGGCTGTCGACCTGGTCGGAACCCGAGACGCGATAGCCCAGCCCGTGCACGATCTCGGCGATGGCGCTCATGCCGGCGCCGCCCACGCCGACGAAGTGGATGTGCTTGATGGCGTGTTTCATGCGCGGACCAGTCTTTCGATCTCGTCGGCCACGCGCGCCGCGGCCTGCGGTCGCGCCAGCGCCCGCGCCCGCTGGGCCATGGCCAGCAGCGCGGCGCGGTCCAGACCGCGCAGCGTTTCGGCCAACTTGGCGCCGTCAGTTCACCCTGCGGCAGGTGCACCGCCGCACCCTGGGCGGCCATCCAGGCCGCGTTGTCGCGCTGATGGGCGGTGGTGCTCACGACCAGCGGCACCAGGATCGCCGGCACGCCGGCGGCGCAAAGTTCGCTCACGGTGATGGCGCCGGCGCGGCAGACCATCAGGTCGCAGGCCGCCAGCCGTTGCGGCATGTCCTCGATGAAGGGCAGCACCTCGGCCGTGATGCCGGCCTGCGCATAGGCCGCGCGCACGGCTTCGGCTTCGGTCGCGCCGGTCTGGTGCGTGACCTGCGGTCGCTCGGCCGGTGTCAGCAGTGCCAGCGCCTGCGGCAGGGTTCGGTTGAGCACCTGTGCACCCAGGCTGCCGCCCACCACCAGCAGGCGCAGCGGGCCGTTGCGTCCGGCGTAGCGCGACGCCGGCTCGGGCAGGCCCTCGATCTCGCTGCGCACCGGGTTGCCGGTGACGACGGCGTTTTTCGTCTTCGCCGCGGCCTCGCCGCTGAAACCGAAGGCCACGCGGTCGGCCACTGGCAGCAGCGCCTGGTTGCTCATCAGCAGTGCCGCGTCGGCATTCACCAGCACGAGGGGCTTGCCCAGCAGCGCGGCCATCATGCCGCCCGGAAAACAAACATAGCCGCCCATGCCCAGCACCGCGTCGGCACCGCGGCGGCGCAGGTGCTGCAGGCAGTCCCAGAAGGCCTTGAGCAGGCGCAGGCCGCCGGTGAGCGTGTGCACCAGGCCCTTGCCGCGCAGGCCGGAGAAGCCGATCGTGTCCAGCGGGATGCCGGCCGGTGGCACGAGCCGGTTTTCCATGCCGTGCGTGGTGCCCAGCCAGCTGATGCTCCAGCCGCGGCCCTGCATCTCGCGCGCCACGGCCAGGCCCGGAACGATGTGACCGCCGGTGCCGGCCGCCATGATGACCAGATGGCTCATGCACGGCCTCCGCGCATGAGTGCTCTGTTCTCTATGTCGACGCGAAGCACGAGCGCCAAGGCCACCAGGTTCATCAGGATCGCGCTGCCGCCATAGCTCATCAGCGGCAGCGTCAGGCCCTTCGTCGGCAGCACGCCCAGGTTCACGCCCATGTTGATGAAGGCCTGGAAGCCGATCCACACGCCGATGCCCTGGCACAGCAGGCCGGCGAAGACGCGGTCCAGCGCGATGGCCTGGCGGCCGATGGTGAACAGCCGCCGCGTGAGCCAGAAGAAGAGCACGATGACGGCGGCCACGCCGACGAAACCCAGCTCTTCACCGATCACGGCGAGCAGGAAGTCGGTGTGCGCCTCGGGCAGGTAGTGCAGCTTCTCCACGCTGGCGCCGAGGCCCTGGCCGAAGATC
The DNA here is from genome assembly GCA_016709385.1 of Candidatus Rubrivivax defluviihabitans. GTDB lineage: Bacteria > Pseudomonadota > Gammaproteobacteria > Burkholderiales > Burkholderiaceae_C > Rubrivivax > Rubrivivax defluviihabitans. Next base: position 219,689 of record JADJMW010000011.1, on the reverse strand, counting down.
TCGCCGCGGCCCAGAGCGATGAGCGAATGCGTGAGCTGGTAGCCCTTGCCCTGCGCATATTTCGGATTCCAGGGGTCCAGGTAGGCCAGGATGCGCTCGCGGCGCAGGTCGTCGAAGGCGATGATGAGCGCGAAGGTGGCGATCAGCACCAGCGCGATCAGGAAGAACATGCGCGCATTCACGCCACCCAGGAACAGGATGCCCATGGCGATGGTGGCGATGACGATGAAGGCGCCCATGTCGGGCTGGCGCAGCAGCAGCAGGCCGACGAAGGCCACCGCCACCACCATGGGCGTGACGGCGCGGAAGAAATTCTCGCGCGCGTCCATGCGCCGCACCATGTAGTTGGCTGCGTACAGCGCCACCGCCAGCTTGGCCAGCTCGCTGGGCTGGAAATTCATGAAGCCGAGCGGGATCCAGCGACGCGAGAAGTTCACCACCTTGCCGATGAAGGGCACCAGCACCAGCACGAGCAGGATCAGCGAGACGACGAAGATCCACGGTGCCTGCTTCTCCCACACCGACATCGGCACCTGAACCGCCAGCAGCGCGGCCACGAAGGCGACGGCCAGCGCCAGCAGGTGGCGCTGCAGGAAGAAGGTCTGCGTGTAGTTGGCGAACTTGGGGTTGTCGGGCAGCGCCACCGATGCCGAATAGACCATCACCACGCCCAGCAGCACGAGCACACCCACCACCGCCACCAACGGCTGGTCGAAAGCCGACAGCCGCACCGGCCGGCTGCCGCCGATCTCGATGTTGTCGCGCACCGGCAGCGGGCCGGCGTCTTCGCGCGCGCCGCGGCGCCAGGGCCACCATTGCGTCACGGCCGCCAGACGCGCATTCATGCCTGCCCCCGCTCGTGGGCCAGTGCCTGCACGGCCTGCACGAAGACCTCGGCGCGGTGGCCGTAGTTGCGGAACATGTCCAGGCTGGCGCAGGCCGGGCTCAGCAGCACCGCGTCACCCGGGCGGGCCTGCTCGAAGCACCAGGCCACGGCGGACTCCAGCGTGGCATGGCGCTGGAACGGCACGCCCTCGATCACCGCCTCGATGGCCGCCGCGTCGCGGCCCAGCGTGGCCACGGCGCGGGCGTGGCGCGCCAACGGTGCGGTCAGCGGCGTGAAGTCCTGACCCTTGCCGTCGCCGCCCAGGATCACCACCAGCCTGGACGGTGCCTTGTCGGCGCCCAGGCCGTCGAGCGCGGCCACGGTGGCGCCGACGTTGGTGCCCTTGCTGTCGTCGAAGGCCTCGACGCCGTCGACCGTGGCGACGAACTGCACGCGGTGCGGTTCGCCGGCATATTCGCGCAGGCCGTGCAGCATGGGTGCCAGCGGGCAGCCGATGGCGCTGGCCAGCGCCAGCGCCGCCAGCGCATTGGCGGCGTTGTGGCGGCCGCGCACGCGCAGCGCGTCGGCGGGCATCAGGCGCTGCAGGTGGATGTCCTCGGGCTCTTCGGCGGTGCCGCGGCGCGGCCGCTTCACCGTCTCGTCGGGTGGCAGGGCGCGCACCAGCCAGGCCATGCCGTTCTCGACCACCAGGCCGAAATCGCCCGGCCGTTGCGGCGCCTGCAGGCCGAAGCGCAGCACGCTGCGTTCGACCGGCTTGCTCTTGCCCTTGGGAGCCTTGCCGGGCAGCGGTGCGGGTGCCGTGGTCTGCACCATGGCCATCACCTGCGGGTCGTCGGCATTCACCACCATCACCGCGCGGCTGCCGAAGATGCGCGCCTTGGCCGCGGCATAGGCGGCCATCGAGCCGTGCCAGTCCAGGTGGTCCTGCGTCAGGTTCAGCACCGCGGCGGCGTCGGGCTCGAAGCCGCGCACGCCGTGGCCGCCCCCTTCGAGCTGGAAGCTGGACAGCTCCAGCACCCACACCGCAGGCAGGTCCGACAGCCGCGCCGCCAGCGTGTCCAGCAGCGTGGGGCCGATATTGCCGGCCATGGCCACGCTGCGCCCGGCGCGCTCGACCAGCAAGGCGGTCATCGCGGTGGTGGTGGTCTTGCCGTTGGTGCCGGTGACGGCCAGCAGCTGCGGCCGGTAGCCGCGCTCGGCCTGCAGATCGGCCAGCGCGCGCACGAAGAGATCGAGCTCGCCGAGCACGGCGATGCCCGCCGCGCGGGCCTCTTCGAGCAGCGGAGCGACGAGCGGGTCGTGCGGCGAAAGGCCGGGGCTCTTGAGGATCAGCCGCGCCGCGCGGCCGGTCACCCGCCCGCCTGCGGCGCGGCCGACCCTCCCCCCCCCGCAGCGGCAGCATCGGCGCGCGCTGGGGCGTCAGCGCACGCCTGCGGCGGGTTCTCGCGCGAGTCCCAGACCGTGACCTCGGCGCCGCAGCGCGCGCACCAGCGCGCCATCGCCAGGCCGCTGTCGCCAAGGCCGAGGACGAGGACCGGAAGGTCGCGCAGGAAATTCACGTCGCGCTCACCGCAGCTTCAGGCTCGCCAGCCCCACCAGGCACAGCAGCATGGTGATGATCCAGAAACGCACCACCACCTGCGTCTCGGCCCAGCCCTTCTTCTCGAAGTGGTGGTGCAGCGGCGCCATCAGGAAGATGCGCCGGCCCCTGCCGTAGCGCTTCTTGGTGAACTTGAACCAGCCGACCTGGATCATCACGCTCAGCGCCTCGGCGACGAAGACGCCGCCCATGATGCCGAGCACGATTTCCTGGCGCGTGATGACGGCGATGGTGCCCAGGGCGCCGCCGAGTGCCAGCGCGCCCACGTCGCCCATGAATACCTGCGCCGGCTTGGTGTTGAACCACAGGAAGGCCAGCCCGGCACCGGCCATCGCCGAGCAGAACACCAGCAGTTCGCCGGCCCCCGGGATGTGCGGAAACAGCAGGTAGCGCGAGAACACCGCGTTGCCGGTGACGTAGGCAAAGACCCCCAGCGCCGAACCCACCAGCACCACCGGCATGATGGCCAGGCCGTCCAGCCCGTCGGTGAAATTCACCGCGTTGCTGGCACCGACGATCACGAACCAGGTCAGGATGATGAAACCGTAGACGCCCAGCGGATAGCTGATGCTCTTGAAGAAGGGCACCATGAGGTCGGCACGCGGCGGCAGCTCGGTGGAAAAGCCGCTCGTCACCCAGCGCAGGAAGAGTTCCAGCACGCGCAGGTTGGAGGTCTCGGCCACGCTGAACACCAGGTACAGCGCGGCGACGATGCCGATCAGGCTCTGCCAGAAGAACTTCTCGCGCGAGCGCATGCCCTCGGGGTCCTTGCGCACCACCTTGCGCCAGTCGTCGACCCAGCCGATGGCGCCGAAGCCGAAGGTCACCAGCATCACCACCCAGACGAAGCGGTTCGTCCAGTCGAACCACAGCAGCGTGGACACGCCGATGCCGATCAGCACCAGCACACCGCCCATGGTCGGCGTATTGCGCTTTTCCAGATGGGCCTGCACGCCGTATTCGCGGATCGGCTGGCCGATCTTCATTTCGGTGAGGCGGCGGATGACCCAGGGCCCGAAGGCCAGGCCGATGAGCAGCGAGGTCAGCGCCGCCAGCACGGCGCGGAAGGTCAGGTACTGGAAGACGCGCAGGAAGCCCAGTTCCTCGGGGTACAGCGCCAGCAGCCACTGCGTCAGGCTAAGCAGCATGGCCGGCCTCACGCTCGTGCGCCGCCTTCAGCGCCTGCACCACCCGTTCCATCTTCATGAAGCGTGAACCCTTGACCAGCACCGAAGCCGCCGGCGGCCGCTCGACCAGCGCGTCCAGCAACGCTTCCACGCTGTCGAAATGCCTGTGTCCACCGACATGGGCGGCCAGCGTGCCCGCGGTCCACACCTGTTCGATGCCGGCCCGCCGCGCGTGCGCGCCGACCTCGGCATGGAAGGCCGGGCCTTGCGCGCCGACTTCGCCCATGTCGCCCAGCACCAGCCAGCGCGGCGCCGGCAGCGAGGCCAGCACGTCGATGGCGGCCAGCACCGAGTCGGGGTTGGCGTTGTAGCTGTCGTCGACCAGCGTCACCGCGCGGCGCCCCAGGCGCAGCGCCAGCGTCTGCGAACGCCCGGCCACCGGCAGGAAGCGGGCCAGTCCCTGCGCCACCGCTTCCAGCGGCGCACCGGCCGCCAGCGCGGCTGCGCTGGCCGCCAGCGCGTTGTGCAGGTTGTGCCGGCCGGCCTGGTGCAGCGTGGTGGCCGCGCTGCCCGCGGGCGTGTGCAGCGTGAGGTCCCAGCAGGCACTGGCCCCATGCCATGCGGCGCTGGCGGTGATGTCGGCCCGGCCTGCGGCGGCGAAGCTGATCACGCGGCGCGCGCCGGCCAGTTCCCGCCACAGCGGGGTGAACGCGTCGCTGGCCGGCATCACCGCCGTGCCATCCGCCCCCAGGGCCTGGATGACGCTGCCGTTCTCGCGCGCCACGGCTGCCACGCTGGCCATGAATTCCTGGTGCTCGCGCTGCGCGTTGTTGACCAGCGCCACCGTGGGCGCGGCCAGCCGCGCCAGCAAGGCGATCTCGCCGGGGTGGTTCATGCCCAGTTCCAGCACCGCCGCGTGGTGCCAGGTTTCCTCGTCCTGGCGCAGGCGCAGCAGCGTCAGCGGCACGCCGATGTGGTTGTTCAGGTTGCCCGCCGTGGCCAGCATGCCGTGGCCATGCCAGGCCGCCAGCATCGATGCGATCATCTGCGTCACGGTCGTCTTGCCGTTGCTGCCGGTGACGGCGATCAGCGGCAGCTCGAATTGCGCGCGCCAGGCGGCGGCCAGTTGCTGCAGCGCCAGCAAGGTGTCCGGCACCTGCAGCCCCGGCATCGCTGCGCCCAGGCCCGATTCGGCCAGCGCGGCCACGGCACCGGCCGCGCGGGCCTGCGGCAGGAAGTCGTGGCCGTCGAAGCGTTCGCCACGCAAGGCCACGAAGAGGTCGCCGGGGCGCAGGCTGCGCGTGTCGCTGTGCACGCGCTCGACGGCCGTCGCGCCGTCGCCGACGAGCACGCTGCCGGGCAGCAGCGCATGGGCCCGGGCCAGCGTCATCATCACGACAGCGCCCCTTCGCGCCGACGCAGCGCGGTGCCGACTTCTTCCAGGTCGGAGAACGGGTGCTTGACGCCGGCCACGTCCTGATAGTCCTCGTGGCCCTTGCCGGCGATCAGCACCACGTCGCCGGGGGCGGCATTGCAGACGGCATGGGCGATCGCTTCGCGGCGGTCGACGATCACGTCCACCTCATCGTGGCCGGGCACACCGGCCAGCACCTGGGCCAGGATCGCCGCCGGCGGTTCGTGGCGCGGGTTGTCGCTGGTGATCACCACGCGGTCGGCGCCGCGTGCGGCAATGGCGCCCATCAGCGGGCGCTTGGTGGCGTCGCGGTCGCCGCCGCAGCCGAAGACGCACCACAGCCGCGCCTGCCGTGCCGCGGCCAGCGGCCGCAGCGCGTGCAACACCTGTTCCAGCGCGTCGGGCGTATGGGCATAGTCGACCAGCACGTCGATGTCACCACCGGCCGCGCGTTGCAGCCGGCCCGGCACCGGCGTGACGCGCGAGACGGCAGCCGCCGCGTCGGCCAGCGGCACACCCAGGGCGCGCAGGGCGCCCATCACGACGAGCAGGTTGCTGGCGTTGTAGTCGCCGACGAGCATGCTCTGCACCGCCGCCGTTGCCGCTTCTTCGGTCACGTCGAAGCTCAGGCCGCTGCTGCTGTAGAACAGGCCGTGCGCGGCCAGCCGCGCCGGCCCCAGCCGCGAGACGGTCCACAGGTCCAGCCCCGCGCCGCGCAGGTCGTCGGCCAGCTGGGCGCCGTACTCGTCGTCGATATTGATCACCGCCGCGCGCAGCCCGGGCCAGGCGAACAGCCGGCGCTTGGCGGCCCAGTAGGCGTCCATGCCGGCGTGGTAGTCGAGATGGTCGCGCGTGAAATTGGTGAACAGCGCCACCTCGATGCGCGTGGCGTTCAGGCGCTGTTCGTCGAGCCCGATCGAAGAGGCCTCCAGCGCGCAGGCGGAGTAGCCCTGGTCGGCGAAACGGCGCAGCGCGCCGTGCAACATCACCGGGTCGGGCGTGGTCAGCCCGGTGGCCAGCACGGCGCCCGCGGTTCCCGGCTCGCCGGCCCCCACCCGCGGCGGCTCGCCGATACCCAGCGTGCCGATGAAGCCGCAGCGCCGGCCCAAGGCGGTGAGCGCCTGCGCCGTCCACCACGCGGTGCTCGTCTTGCCGTTGGTGCCGGTGCTGGCGACCACGCTCAAACGCCGGCTGGGCGCACCGAAATAGGCGTCGGCCACGGCGCCGGCCGTTGCCTTCAGCCCCGGCAGCGAGGCGATGCGCGCATCGTCGAAGCCGAAGGCAGCGGCGCCTTCGTCTTCCACCAGGCAGGCCGCGGCACCGGCGGCGAGCGCGGCGGGCACGAAACGCCGGCCGTCGGTGGCCGCGCCGGGCCAGGCCACGAAACCGTCGCCCGGCTGCACGGCGCGGCTGTCGCTGCGCAGCGTGGCGGTGACGCGCGCGCCCAGCCACTGCGCGGCGTCCTGGGGCGAGTTCAGCCGGGTGATGGCCACCTCAGAAGCTCTCCAGTTCGGCCGCCGCCGGCCTGGCATTGATCTGCGCCGCCACGTCCAGGTCGGGCGCCACGTTCATCATGCGCAGCGTCTGCTGCACGACCTGGCTGAACACCGGCGCTGCCACCGCGCCGCCGTAGTACACGCCCTTGCTCGGCTCGTCCACCATCACCGCCACCACGATGCGCGGATCGCCGACCGGGGCCAGGCCCACGAACCAGGCGCGGTATTTGTTGGTATAGCTGCGGCCTTCCTGCTTGCGCGCGGTGCCCGTCTTGCCACCCACCGAATAGCCGATGGCCTGCGCCTGCGGCGCCGTGCCGCCCGGGCCGGCGGCCAGGCGCAGCATCTCGCGCACCTGGCGCGCCGTCCTGGCGGAGATCACGCGTTGCCCCACCGCGGGTTCGTCCTGGCGCTGGATCGTCACCGGGATCAGCTCGCCGTCGCGCGCGAAGACGGTGTAGGCGCGCGCCAACTGGAACAGGCTGGCCGAGAGGCCGTAGCCGTAGCTCATGGTGGCCTGTTCGATGGGCCGCCAGCTCTTGTGGGGCCGCAGCCGGCCGGTGACGGCGCCGGGGAAGTCGATGCGCGGCTTCTGGCCCAGGCCGATCTGCGTGTACAGCTCCCACATCTCGCGCGCCGGCATCTGCATCGCCATCTTCACGGTGCCCACGTTGCTGGACTTCTGGATCACCTCGGCCACCGTGAGCACGCCGTGCGGGTGCGCGTCGCCGATGGTGGCGCCACCGATGGTGATGCGGCCGGGCGCCGTCTGGATAGTGGTTTCGGGCGTGACGCGGCCGGTTTCCAGCGCCAGCGCGGCGGTGAAGGGCTTCATCGTCGAGCCGGGCTCGAAGATGTCGGTCAGCGCGCGGTTGCGCAGTTGTGCGCCGCTCAAGTTGCGGCGCTGCGCGGGATCGAAGCTGGGGTGGTTGGCCAGCGCCAGCACCTCGCCGGTGCGAACGTCCAGCACCACCACGCTGCCGGCCTTGGCGCCGTGCTCGCGCACCGCCTCGCGCAGGCGCTGCCAGGCGAAGAACTGCACCTTGGAGTCGATCGAGAGCGTGACGTCGCGGCCGTGCACCGGGTCGGCCTGGTCGCCGAGTTCCTCGACCACGCGGCCCAGGCGGTCGCGCACGACCACCCGCTGGCCGCTGGTACCGAGCAGTTGCGGCTGGAAACCCAGTTCGATACCTTCCTGGCCGCGGTCGTCGATATCGGTGAAGCCCACCACGTGCGCGGCCGCCTCGCCTTCGGGGTAGCGGCGCTGGTATTCGCGCACCTCGTGCACCCCGAGCAGCTTGAGCGCCTGGATCTGCTGCCAGCGCTCCTCGGGCACGTGGCGGCGCAGCGTGACCGTGCCGCGGGCTGCGGCCAGGCGCTGGTCGAGTTCGGCGGCCGGCATGGCCAGCAGGCCGGCCAGCGCCTTTCGCTGGGTGGTATCGGCGGCAAAGGTCTTGGCATCGACCAGCACCGTGGGCATGGCCACGCTGGTGGCGAGCACGAGGCCGTTGCGGTCGAGGATGCGGCCGCGGCTGGCCGGCAGCGACTGCTTGTGCACGAAGCGCTTCTCGCCCTGCGCCTGGTAGAAATCGGTGCGCACGATCTGCACGAAGACGGCCCGACCCAGCAGCAGCAGGAAGGCCGCCGCCACCAGCACGACGACGAAGCGCGAGCGCCAAGGCGGCGTCTTGCTCGCCAGCAGCGGGCTGGTGGCGTAGTTGACGCTGCGCACGCTGTTGGCGCCGGCGCGCGGCTTCCTCATCGCGCGCCCTCCGACGCCGCGGCATCGAAGACATAGGCGGTGACCGCAGGGCTGGCGGTGCGCATCTTCAGCTTCTCGCGCGCTGCCTTCTCCACCAGCAGGTGCGTGCCCTGGGCCTGGCGCTCGGCGTCCAGGCGCTTGAATTCGGCGTCCAGCTGCACCTGCACCTGGCGCGCGCGGTCGAGTTCCGAGAAGACGCGGCGCGACTCGTAGGCGTTGTTCACCGCCAGCAGGCTGCTGGCCAGCAACATCGCGAGCAGGATCACGTCGAGTTTGGTCATGTCGGCAGGTCGGTCCGCTCGGCCACGCGCAGCACCGCCGAGCGGGCGCGCGGGTTGGCCGCGATCTCGCGGACGCCCGGCTTGACGCGGCCCAGCGACACCAGCCGCAGCGGCCGCGGCGGCGCGAAGGGCGCGCGGCGGTCCACCTCGTCGCGGCTTTCGCGCGCGATGAAGGTCTTCACGATGCGGTCCTCGAGCGAATGGAAGCTGATCACGACCAGGCGTCCGTGCGGGGCCAGCAAGGCGAGCGCGGCCTTCAGCCCTTGCTGCAAGGCCTCAAGCTCGGCGTTGACGTGAATCCGAAGAGCCTGAAACGTGCGCGTTGCAGGGTCCTGGCCCGGCTCGCGGGTCTTGACTGCACGAGCCACGAGCGCGGAAAGCTCCCCGGTGCTTCGCACGGGAGACCCGCTCTCCCGGCGAGCCACAAGCGCCTTTGCAATCGGAACAGCAAACCGTTCTTCGCCATAGTCACGTATCACCTCTGCAATCTCGCCCAGTTCGGCGCGTTCGAGAAACTGCGCCGCGGTCTCGCCGCGCGTGGTGTCCATGCGCATGTCCAAGGGCGCGTCGTGGCGGAAGCTGAAGCCGCGCGCGGGGTCGTCGATCTGCGGCGAGCTCACGCCCAGGTCGAGCAGCACGCCCTGCACCTGCCTGATGCCCAGCGCCGAGAGTTCGTGCGCCATGTCGGCGAAGCTGGCGTGGCGCATGGTCAGGCGCGGGTCGGCGACCTCGGCCGCCGCGGCCACCGCCTGCGGGTCCTTGTCGAAGGCCACCAGCCGGCCGGCAGGCGAGAGCTTGTCCAGGATCGCCCGCGCATGGCCGCCGCGGCCGAAAGTGCCGTCCAGGTAGATGCCGTCGGCCTGCGTCACCAGCGCCTCGACGGCTTCGGTGAGCAGGACGGTGGTGTGGCGCCATGGGCTCGCGGCGTTCACCGGATGACCAGCGTGCGCAGGGCCTCGGGGCGGCCGCGGGCGATGACCTCGGCCTCGCGCGCTTCGTAGCGGGCCATATCCCACAATTCGAAGTTCGGACCCACGCCCATGAACTTCACCTCGCGCTCCAGACCGGCCCAGCTGCGCAGCTCGGGCGGGATCAGCACGCGCGAAGCGCTGTCGATCTCGACTTCGGTGGCGCTGCCCACGAAGAAGCGGCGCCAGGCTTCGTCTTCGGTGGTCAACGAGAGCAGGCTGGCCTCGAACTGCTCCCACACGGGCAACGGATACAGCGACAGGCAGCCGTCGGGATTCTTGGCCACCACCAGCTGGCCTTGCACGGTGGCCACCAGCATGTCGCGCCAGCGCACGGGCACGGTGATGCGCCCTTTGCCGTCCAGCGTGAGTACCGGGCCACCCCGAAAGACCATTGAAGACACAAAACCCCACTAATCGACACGAAACCCCACTCTAACCGAGCCAATGCGCCCGGTCAATGGTTGAAACGCTTGAAAAATTCAATCAAATCAATGACTTAGTGGCGCTATTTGCAGTGATTTTGGAGCTGAAAACTCCTTCTAAATGAAGCACTTGGCATGGAAAATGAAAGTGCTTTGTGAGGAGAAGGTCGATCAGTCCAGTGGCTCGACCGTCATGCCGGCACGGCGCAGACGGGCGGCGAGAACGGCACCGAAAGCCGTCGCCGGTGTCAATACGCCGCCAAAGGCTGCCCCACCGGGCAGCGCGGCGGCGTCGAAAGCCAGCGCCAGTGCGGCTTCGCAGACGAAGGTGGTCGTCGCCCGGTTGCCCGGGTCGCCCCGACCCGCGATGCAGCCACGTTGCAATGAACCGCGCTCGCCCACGCCGACGAGGTCGCAGCGGAACGAACCGCGATCCATCGCGCGTTCCGAAGGACCCTCGCCCGGCGCCGGGGCCAGCGCAGCCGCCAGCCACCGCAGCGGACCGAAGGCCAGGGCACCCTGCCCCGCCAGACTACCGAATGCGAAACCCGCCGCGGCCAGCGCGGCGCCGGGACCGCGGCCGAAGCGCAGGTATTCCTGGTAGCGAAAGTCGGGCGCGAACGGCGACTCGCCGCTCAAGGCCACGGTGCGGCGCACGACGCGCGTATTGATCGGCCCCATGAAGAACGGGCCGAGCCAGGCCCGGAAGTCGGCATCGTGGTGCGGCGCCACGGGGTCGGCGTGCGGCAAGGGGTCGGCCGGCACGGTGCCGGGCGGGTTGAGCAGGAAGGGATCGGCCAGCTCGCGACGGCGCCCCGTTTCCAGCATATTCACCAGCGAAGCAAAGGTGCCGCCGTTGAGCCCGCCGCGCAGGGAAAAGCAGGCTTTGACGCTGGCGCAGCGCTCGCCGTGGCGCTGCCACAAGGCCTGCGCGACCCCCCAGGCGCCCAGGTCCGAAGGCACGGAATCGAAGCCGCAACCCGGCACGATGCGCGTGCCCCGCCGCGCCGCGGCGTCATGGTGGCGCTCGATCATCTCGCGCACCCAGGGCGTCTCGCCGGTGATGTCCACGTAGTGCGTGCCGTGGCGCACGCAGGCGGCGACGAGTTCGCTGCCGTGGCGCGCAAACGGTCCGGCGGTGCTGAGCACGACGCGTGTCTGCGCCGCCAGCGCATCCAGCGCCACAGCGTCGGCCGCGTCGGCGACGACGACGCCGGCCTGCGCTGCACCGCAGGCCTGCCGCACGGCCTGCAGCCGCGCGGCCGAACGCCCGGCCACGGCCCAGCGCGGGCCGCCGGCCTGGCGTGCGAAATAGGCCACCGTCTGGCGGCCGACGAAACCGCTGGCGCCGTAGAGCACGACGTCGTAGGGGCGGCTGGGGCGTGGCTTGGGCATCTCCGGAGCTCCTGGGACCTGAACGACCCAGTGTGCATCGCCGGGGCATGACCCGGCCCGAAGGCCCGTTGCCGCGGCAGGGCACGCGCAGAATCCGTGCTTGTACGAAGATCTCCCGCCACGAATCCGATGAACGACGATCCACTGTGGAAGATGCGCCATGCGCTGGCTGGCGTCGCGCTGGCGCTGCTGCTTTCGGTGCTGGCCGCGGCCGTTGCCGGCCGCCTGCTGGGTGACCTGTTGGGCGACAGCTACGGCCTGCGCGTGTCCATCTACGGCGCGCTGCTGCTGTACGTGGTGGTGGGCGCGGGCGTATTGTTCGCCAAGGTGGCACGCCACGAGACGCGGCCCCTGACCGGTGCGCGCCTGCTGCGCTGGTTTGCCAGCCTGTGGCTGTGGCCGCTGCTGCTGGCCGCCAGCGCCGGCGGCCGCCGGTCTTGACCGATCGCAAGCTGCGGCGGCAGGCGGCGGCTACGATGAACCCGGCTGCAGGAGTGGATATGCGGCCGAGGAGCCGGTCCGTGAGTGCCCTGCAGAAACAGCCAGAAGGGAAAGACCGATGAGGAACAAGCCCAGCCCGCCCGCCAAGATCCCGCGCGCAAAGCCGCCGCTGCGCCCCAAGGGCGCGGCACGCGTGATCGAGCCCACGTCGGCGCCAGCCGCCTTGATCATCGAGCGGCCCGACGGCTTCTACTGGCAGGCACCCGGCAGCCTGCAGGCCTTCGGCCCCTTCGCCACCGCGTCACTGGCGCGCGCCGACCGCGACGCCTACGACGAAGATGCACCCGAACCCGGCGAAACGCTGGAAGAGGCCGAGCGCGACCTCGGCATCGGCGAGTGGATCGACCCCGACACCGGCGAGCTGGCCGAAGGACTCTCCGCGCCGCGCCTGCCGCGCGACTGAACGGTGTGGCCGTGACGCCGGGAATGGCGCGCATGTCTCCCCCGGCCGCAGCATGGGCGACGCGCAAGCAGCCTGCGCCATGACCGACCAGCCCTGGTGCGCCATGGAGATGGCTGCGCCGGGCCGGCCGCTCCAGCAGGTGTGGCGGCAGCGGCTACCGCAGCCCGGGCCGGGCCAGGTGCGCATCCATGTGGCGGCCTGCGGCGTGTGCCGCACCGACCTGCACGTGGTGGACGGCGACCTGCCCTGGCCCGGCCACGCCGTGGTGCCGGGGCACGAGATCGTGGGCCACGTCGGCGCGCTGGGCGCGGGCGTCGCGGGCCTGGAAGTGGGGCAGCGCGTGGGCGTGCCCTGGCTGGGCTGGACCTGCGGCCGCTGCGAACACTGCCTGGCCGGACGCGAGAACCTGTGCACCGGGGCACGCTTCACCGGCTGGCAGATCGCAGGCGGCTATGCCGAACAGGTGCTGGCCGATGCGCGTTTCGTCTTCGCGCTGCCAAGCCGCTACGGCGACGAAGAGGCCGCGCCGCTGCTGTGCGCCGGCCTCATCGGCTGGCGCGCCTATGCCATGGCCGGCGCGCAGGCGCAGCGCATCGGCCTGTATGGCTTCGGCGCCGCGGCCCATCTGATCGCGCAGGTGGCCGTGCACCAGGGGCGCGAGGTCTTCGCTTTCACACGGCCGGGCGATACGCCCGCGCAGGACTTGGCGCGAAGTCTGGGCGCGGCCTGGGCCGGCGACTCGGAACAGGCTGCGCCAAAGCCGCTGGACGCCGCATTGCTGTTCGCGCCCGTGGGCGCGCTCGTGCCCACGGCGCTGCAGGCCGTGCGGCCGGGCGGCACGGTGGTCTGCGCCGGCATCCACATGAGCGACATCCCCTCGTTCCCCTACCGCTGGTTGTGGGGCGAGCGGCGCATCGTCTCGGTGGCCAACCTGACGCGCCAGGACGGCCTGGACTTCATGCGCGTGGCCGCCGAAATACCGCTGCAGGTGCGCGTGCACCGTTACGCGCTGGCGCAGGCCAACCAGGCGCTGGACGACCTGCGCGCCGGCCGCTTCGCCGGGGCGGCCGTGCTCACGCCCTGAGCACCGGCGCCCTGCCCTGCTGCCGCACGGCGGCTATTCCGACTGCAGGATGCGGCGCCCGCTGGCGGCCTGCACCGGGCGCGCATTCATCGGGTAGATGCGCGCGAAGAGGTCGATCTGTTCCGGTGCCAGCGTCACCGGGTGGCGCATCACCACCCACTGCACGCCTTCGCTGCACGGCGGTGTGGTCAACGACCCCATGTAGGTGTAGTAGCGGCGGTCGACGGGCAGCAGTTGCTCCAGATCCAGCGTCACGCTCGGCGCGGTTTCCAGGTGCCTTTCCAGCGGCAGGTGGTTCCACACCTGCTGCACCATCGGCTGCGCCGGGCCGCGGTCGATGAGCAGCGCCACCACCGCCAGCCGACCCTGCTCGTCCTTGTGCACCAGGTGCAGCGACATCTCGAAGGTGCGGCCGTCGATGCGTTCCTCGGCCGGGCGGTGAAAGTGGAACTGCTGCAGCTCGAAACGTCTGCCGCCCAGTTCGATGGCATTGCCGGGTGCCAGCTTGACCTGCACCGTATGGCCGTTGTCGACGACGCCGAAGCGGCTGGCGCGGTAGTCGAAGCGCACCGGCTCCAGGTCCACCGCCAGGCCGCCCTGGATGTCGATCGGGCTTTGCCGCTGGCCGTGGGCGCAGAGCGCAAATTCGGGCCTGAGCGCACCCCAGGCCTGCGGGCCGGCGGCACCTTCGTAGGCCCACGCGGCGTGACCGTCGGCGGGCTTGCGGCTGCCCGAGCCGGCGCCCGCTGCGCCGCGCTTGCCGGCGCCGGGCGCGGCCGCCGCCGTGCGCGTCACGACGCGCAGGTCGTAGGCGCTGGCGCTGGGGCCGGCCTGGGCCGCGCCCAGCCGCTCGGCCAGCCGCTGGCGCAGCCGCTCCAGCGGATCGAGCGGTGTGGCGGGCGCATCGGCCGGCTGGCCGGCGCGCTGGTCCTGCGCCTGCACCGCGGCTGGCGTCGGCGCGTGCGCGCCGGCCGCGGCGGCACCCGGTCCCGCTGCGCCGGCGGCCAGCGGCGCGAGCACGGTGAACAAGGCGAATGAAAGTCGGCAGTGGCGCATCGAAAGGACTCCTCGTCCCTTATCGGCCGCCGTCGGCTTCGACTTGACTGGATCTCAGGCGGGCTGGCCCTCCAGCCGCGGCTTGACCCAGATCCACGCCAGCAGGCCGATGCTCATCAACGCGAGCGAAGTGACGGCCAGCGCCAAGGTGGAATGCATGACCAGCGGCACCAGCGCGCCGGCCACCGCGGCATTGGCCAGGCTGGCCAGACAGGACTGCACCGAAGACGCCATGCCGCGGCGGTCGGGCACCTGGTCCAGCGCCAGCAGCGTGACCACCGGCACCATCAGCGACCAGCCGAAGGAGAAGACGGCGATCGGCAACATCGCCCAGGCCCAGTGCGGCTCGAGCAGCAGGTTCAGCGCCACGTTCAGCAGCGACACCACCAGCATGACGAGCAGGCCGTGGCGGATCTGGTGCCGCGGCTTGATGCGCCCGGCCAGCCGGCCCGACACCCATGCGCCGGCCATGATGCCGCCGATGGTGAGCGTGAAGAACCAGAAGAACTGCGTCGGCCCCAGCGCCAGGTGTTCGCCCAGGAACACCGGTGCGGCCAGCACGTACATGAACATGCCGTTGAACGGAATGCCGCTGGCCAGTACCAGGGCCAGGAAACGCGGGTTGCGCGCCAGCTGCCAGTAACCGCGCATCAGGTTGCGCACGTTGAACGGCTGGCGCGCGGCTTCGTGCAGCGTCTCGGGCAACCAGCGCCAGTTGGCCAGCCAAAGCGCCGCGCCCACGAGCGCCAGGAACCAGAAGATGGCATGCCAGTCGGCGTGCACGAAGAGCAGCCCGCCGACCATGGGCGCCACCGCCGGCGCCACGCCGAAGAAAATGGTCACCTGCGACATCACGCGCTGGGCGTCCACCGGCGGGAACATGTCGCGGATGATGGCGCGCGAGACCACCATGCCGGCGCCGGCCGACATGCCCTGCAGCGCGCGGAAAACGACCAGTTCGCCGATGGTCTGCGACAGCGCGCAGCCCACCGAGGCCAGCGTGAACAGCGCCATGCCGCCCAGCACCAGCGGCCGCCGGCCCAGGCTGTCGGAGAGCGCTCCGTGGAACAGGTTCATCACCGCGAAACCGAGCAGGTAGCTGGACAGCGTCTGCTGCATCTGCACCGGCGTCGCACCCACCGAGGTGGCGATGCCGCTGAAGGCCGGCAGGTAGGTGTCGATCGAGAAGGGCCCGAGCATGCCCAGGCAGGCAAGCAGCAGAGCCAGCGTCCAGCGCGGGCCGCGCCAGAGCGTAGGGGCGTCGGGGTTCATCGTCTTGGGGAAACCCTGCAGTCTAGTGGGCCTGCCGCCGCGGTGGTCCAATGCGGTCATGCATACACCCCGCCGCCGCTTCCTCGCTGCAGGCGCGCTGGCCGCCTCGATGCTGGCACTGCCGGCGCTGGCCTCTTCGCGCCGCATCCTGGTGCCGATGACCGACGGGCCGTTCTACCCGGCGCGCGCCTGGCGCGAGCGCTGGTCCGACTGGGACGCCGACCTCACGCGCGTGGAACGTAACGGCCAGATGCTCGTGGCGCGCGGCGAACACCTGGGACTGGAAGCCGTGGTGGCGGACACGAAGGGCCGGCTGATCGACAGCGCCGAGGTCGAGATCTGGCAGTGCGACGCGATGGCCGTCTACCGTCATCCGCGCCAGCCGACGGAGCCGGGACGCTTCGACGAAGGCTTCCAGGGCTTCGGCGCCACGCGCAGCAACGGCCAGGGCGCGTTGCGCTTGCGCACCATCAAGCCGGTGCCCTACCCGGGGCGTACGCCGCACATCCACGTGAAGCTGCGGCACGCGAGCTTCGGCGAATTGACCTCGCAGTTGTTCATCGCCGGCGACGCCGGCAATGGGCGTGACTTCCTGTGGCGGCAGGTGGACGCGGCCGATCGGCCGGCACTCGAAATGGCACTGCAGCCGGCCCCGGCCGACAGTGGTCTGCGCTGGCTGGCACGGCACGCGCTGGTGGTGCCGGCCTGAAAAAAGTGTGAAGCAAGCCGATAGGCCGGATTCTGTGCGGCCGGGCCTCTTGCGAGAACCCGGCCGTGACCGCCATTCCTCTGGGCCGGCGGTCGCCCAACCGGCTCGGTGCTACCTACCCGCACACTCCCCGGGACCAGGTCAACGTGTGCCTACTTGGTATTGCTGCGCGTAGAGATTGCCCGTTTCACCCGAACTGAATCGGCTCGTCTCTGTTGCTCTGATCCTCACCTCACGGTGGACAGCCGTTAGCTGCTACGCCGCCCTGCGCAGTCCGGACCTTCCTCCAGTGCCGTGTTTCCACGCTCGCACCAGCGGCGGTCTGGCTTGCTTCACCGGCGCATTATCCCGCGCCCACGGCCGCGGTGCAGCACCATCCCGGCGGGCCTTCAGATCGACATGCGCTCGCGCACGCCGTCGGCCGCCATGTCCTTGCCGCGGCCGCGCATGACGATCTCGCCGCGCTCCATCACCAGGTACTGGTCGGCGAGCTCGGCGGCGAAGTCGTAGTACTGCTCGACGAGAACGATGGCCATCGTCTTGCGGTCGGCCAGCATTCGGATGACGCGGCCGATGTCCTTGATGATGCTGGGCTGGATGCCTTCGGTGGGCTCGTCCAGCATCAGCAGCTTCGGGCCTGCGGCCAGCGCGCGCGCGATCGCCAGCTGTTGCTGCTGGCCGCCCGAGAGGTCGCCGCCGCGACGGCCGATCATCTGCCTGAGCACCGGGAACAGCTCGAACAGTTCGGCCGGGATCGCCGTGCCGCCGCTCTTGGTGGCCAGGCCCATGCGCAGATTTTCCTCCACCGTCAGGCGGCCGAAGATTTCGCGCCCCTGCGGCACGTAGCCGACGCCGTGCCTGACGCGGTCGTAGGGCGTGGCCCGGGTGATGTCGGCACCATCCAGCACGATGCTCCCGGTCTTCACCGGCACCACGCCCATCAGGCTCTTCAGCAGCGTGGTCTTGCCCACGCCATTGCGGCCCAGCACCACGGTGACTTCGCCAAGCTTGGCCTCGAAGCCGAGGTGGCGCAGGATGTGGCTGCCGCCGTAGTACTGGTTCAGGCCCTCGACCTGCAGCAAGGACTCATCGGCCAAGGTACACCTCGACGACCTTTTCGTTGGCCTGCACCTCGCTCAGCAGCCCTTCGGCCAGCACGCTGCCTTCGTGCAGCACGGTCACCGTTTTGCGCCCTTCGGTGAGCTGGTCGACGAATTTCATGTCGTGCTCCACCACCACCAGCGAATGCTTGCCTTCCAGCGACAGGAAGAGCTCGGCCGTGCGCTCGGTCTCCTCGTCGGTCATGCCGGCCACGGGTTCGTCCAGCAGCAGCAGCCTGGGGTCCTGCATCAGCAGCATGCCGATCTCCAGCCACTGCTTCTGGCCGTGGCTGAGCAGGCCGGCGGTACGCTGCACTTCTTCCTTCAGGTGGATCAGCAGCAGGACTTCGGCGATGCGGTCGCGCTGCTCGCCGTTGAGGCGATGAAAGAGCGCAGCACGCACGCCGCGGTCGGCCTTCAGCGCGAGCTCCAGGTTCTCGAACACCGTGAGCTGCTCGTAGACCGTGGGCTTCTGGAATTTGCGGCCGACGCCGATCTGCGCGATCTGCGGCTCGGTCAGGCCGAGAAGATCGATATTGGAGCCGAAGAAGACCTTGCCGGCGTCGGGCCGGGTCTTGCCGGTGATGCAGTCCATCATCGTCGTCTTGCCGGCGCCGTTGGGGCCGATGATGCAGCGCAGCTCGCCCACGTCGATGGTCAGGCTGAGTGCATTCAGTGCCTTGAAGCCGTCGAAGCTGACGCTGATGTCCTCGACATACAGCGCCACGCCCTGGCCGAAATAGGGCTCGTCGGCGACGAAGCGCCGTACCGGCTTCGCCCTGGCCTCGTGCTCGGCACGAATCCTGGCACCGGCTTCCATCAGATCCGGCGTCATGCGCGGTCCTTACCGCGGAACAGGCCGACGATGCCGTGCGGAAGAAACAAGGTCACCGCGATGAACAAGGCGCCCAGGAAGAACAGCCAGTACTCCGGGAAGGCCACCGTGAACCAGCTCTTCGCCCCGTTGACGAAAACGGCGCCGACGATGGGGCCGATGAGCGTGGCGCGCCCGCCCACCGCGGCCCAGATGGCGATCTCGATGCTGGCCGCCGGGCTCATCTCGCCGGGATTGATGATGCCCACCTGCGGCACGTACAGCGCGCCGGCCACGCCGCACATCACGGCACTCAGTGTCCAGATGCTGAGCTTGTAGACCAGCGGGTTGTAGCCGGTGAACATGACGCGTGTCTCGGCGTCGCGGATGGCCTGCAGCACGCGCCCGTATTTGCTGGTGACGATGGCGCGCGCCATGAGGAAGAAGCCGATCAGCACCGCGCCGGTGATCACGCACAGAGCCACGCGCATGCCGGGCGTGCCGAGCGGGATGTCGAGGATGCGCTTGAAATCGGTGAAGCCGTTGTTGCCGCCGAAGCCGGTCTCGTTGCGGAAGAAGAGCAGCATCGCGGCGAAGGTCAGCGCCTGCGTGATGATGGAAAAGTACACGCCCTTGATGCGCGAGCGGAAGGCGAAATAGCCGAAGACGAAGGCCAGCAGTCCGGGCACCCCCACCACCAGCAGCATCTGGGCGAAGAAGCTGTCGCTCACCATCCAGTGCCACGGCAGTTCCTTCCAGTTCAGGAACACCATGAAGTCGGGCAGCTCGCTCTTGTAGTTGCCTTCCAGGCCGATCTGGCGCATGAGGTACATGCCCATGCCGTAGCCGCCGAGCGCGAAGAACAGGCCGTGGCCCAGGCTCAGGATCCCCGTGTAGCCCCAGATGAGGTCCATCGCCAGCGCGCAGATGGCGTAACACAGGATCTTGCCGACGAGGCTGACGTGGAAGTCGCTGAGGTGGAAGACGCTGCCGGCAGGCACCACCAGGTTCAGCAGCGGGATCAGCACGACGACGGTGAGGCTGGCGGCGAGCAGCGCCGCCCAGCCCTTGGGACCCAGCAGCTTCGTCATGCTTCGGCACTCCGCCCCTTGAGGGCGAAGATGCCCTGCGGCCGCTTCTGGATGAAGACGACGATGAACACCAGCACCATGATCTTGGCCAGCACCGCGCCCTGCCAGCCTTCGAGCAGCTTGTTCAGCACGCCCAGGCCGAGGCCGGCGTAGACCGTGCCGGCGAGTTGCCCGACGCCGCCGAGCACCACGACCATGAAGCTGTCGACGATGTAGCCCTGCCCGAGGTCGGGCCCCACGTTGCCCACCTGGCTCAGGGCGCAGCCGGCCAGGCCCGCAATGCCGGCACCGAGAGAAAACGCATAGGTGTCCACGCGCGCCGTATTCACGCCCACGCAGGACGCCATGCGCCGGTTCTGCGTCACGCCGCGCACGAACAGGCCGAGCCGCGTCTTGCCGATGAGCAGTGCCACGCCCAGCAGCACCAGCGCGGCGAAGACGATGATGGCCAGCCGGTTGTACGGCAGCGTGAGGTTCGGCAACACCTGCACGCCCCCCGACAGCCAGGACGGGTTCTCCACGCCCACGTTCTGCGCCCCGAACGTGGTGCGCACCAGCTGCATCAGGATGAGGCTGATGCCCCAGGTGGCGAGCAGCGTCTCCAGCGGCCGGCCGTAGAGCCAGCGGATGACGCCGCGTTCCAGCACCGCGCCCACGGCCGCGGCAGCCAGGAAGCTGACCGGGATGGCGACCAGGACGTAGGCGTCGAAGGCACCCGGCAGGATCTGGCGGAACAGGTTCTGCACCACGTAGGTGGCGTAGGCGCCGATCATCATCAGCTCGCCGTGCGCCATGTTGATGACGCCCATCAGGCCGTAGGTGATGGCCAGGCCCAGCGCCACCAGCATGAGGATCGAACCCAGGCTGGCGCCAGTGAAGAAGACGCCCAGCCGTTCGCCCCACTGCAGCCGGCGTTCGACCTGCGCCAGCGATGCCCTGATCGCCGCCCTGACCTCGGCGTCGGATTCCTCGGCCTGCCGCTCCAGCAGCAGCGCACGCGTGGCGGGCAGCCGGCTGCCGCCCAGCAGCGTGGCTGCTGCGAGCCGGAGCGACTTGTCCGCCGAGGAGATGCCGACCGCCGCGCGCAGCAACTCCAGCTGCTCCTTCAGCGCGGCGTCGGTTTCCACCGCCGCGGCCTTGTCGATCAGCGTCAGCTTGCTCTCGTCGGCCTGACTGCGCAGTTCGGCGATGCCGCGGGCACGCTCTTCGCGGTCGGGCGACAGCAGCTGCATCGCCGCCGCCGCCGCGCCCAGCTCGCGTCGCATGCGGTTGTTGTTGAGCACGTCCTCGGCGCCATCGGGCAGCGCCACCGCGTCACCCGTTGCGGCGTCCACTGCCTTGCCGTCGCGCAAGATGAAGGCGCGTTCGCCAGCCACCTTCACCTCGTCGTCCAGCAGCGCCTGCACGTAGGCCGCCAGCGCCGGGTCGGCCCGTGCCACGGCGGCGTTGAGCGCGGCGATGCGCGCGTCGCTGTCGCCAGCGGCCATGGAATAGGCCTGCTGCTGCGTCAGCGCCGCGGCCGGACCGGCCCCGGCAAGCCACAGCACCAGGCCCAGAACCACCGCGGCGCAGCGCATCAGCGCCGCGCCGGGGTGTCGCATCACTTCGCCGCGACCTTCTTCGACTCGGGCACGTTGAGCTTGCCCTTGTTCTCGGGGATGTAGTCGCTCCACGGGTCGGCGACCACCGGGCCGGGCGTCTTCCACACCACGTTGAACTGGCCGTCGGCCTTGATCTCGCCGATGAACACGCTCTTGTGCAGGTGGTGGTTCTTCTCGTCCATCTTGCTGACGATGCCACTGGGCGCCTTGAAGGTCTGGCCGGCCATGGCGGCGATGACCTTGTCGGTGTCGGTGCTCTTGGCCTTGGTCACGGCCTGCGCCCACATGTGCACGCCGATGTAGGTGGCTTCCATCGGGTCGTTGGTCAGCGGCTTGTCCTTGTGGCCGGCGATGCCCTTGGCCTTGGCGTAGGCGCTCCACTTCTTGATGAACTCGTCGTTGGTCGGGTTCTTGATCGACTGGAAATAGTTCCACGCTGCCAGGTGGCCGACCAGCGGCTTGGTGTCGACGCCGCGCAGCTCCTCTTCACCCACGCTGAACGCCACCACCGGCACGTCGGTGGCCTTCAGGCCCTGGTTGCCCAGTTCCTTGTAGAACGGCACGTTGCTGTCGCCATTGATGGTGGAGACGACGGCCGTCTTCTTGCCTTCGCCGGCGAACTTCTTGATCTTGGCGATGATGGTCTGGTAGTCGCTGTGGCCGAAGGGCGTGTATTCCTCCATGATGTCGGCGTCCGCCACGCCCTTGGCCTTCAGGAAGGCGCGCAGGATCTTGTTCGTGGTGCGCGGGTACACGTAGTCGGTGCCCAGCAGCACCCAGCGTTTGGCGCTGCCGCCGTCCTTGCTCATCAGGTATTCCACCGCGGGAATGGCCTGCTGGTTGGGCGCGGCGCCGGTGTAGAAGACGTTCTTGCTGAGCTCCTCGCCCTCGTATTGCACGGGGTAGAACAGCAGCGCGTTGGTTTCCTCGAAGACCGGCAGCACGCTCTTGCGCGAAACACTCGTCCAGCAGCCGAAGGTCACGGCCACCTTGTCCTGGCTGATGAGCTGCTTGGCCTTCTCGGCGAACAGCGGCCAGTTGCTGGCCGGGTCCACCACCACGGGCTCGAGCTTCTTGCCCAGCACGCCGCCCTTGGCATTGATCTCGTCGATGGCCATCAGCACGGTGTCCTTGAGCACCGTCTCCGAGATGGCCATGGTGCCGCTCAGCGAGTGCAGCACGCCGACCTTGATGGTGTCCTGCGCGCTGGCGAAGCCGGCATGGCCGAGCGTGGCCAGGGCCAACGCCATGGCGCTGAGGGTCTTGCCGGCTTGGCGGCGGGTGGTAATCATGGCTGCGGGCTCCTGTGGGGGTGTGGGGGTGGGCGGATCTCGAAGACAGGCCTGAGTCTGGGCAGCCGGGGCCGGATGCGGAATACGCCGTCCGGCGTACACGCCATGGCCGGGTACGGGATCGCTAGACTTGGAGCTTCACCATGCGCCTGCCTGTCCCGCTGCACGCCCGCCCTGCCATCCTGCGGCCATCCGAACCGCGCCGCTCGCGGCACTGCGCCCTGTCGCGTCTGGCGGCGCTGACCGCGGGCATGCTGCTGGCCACCGGGCCCAGCGCCGCACAGCAGTTGGCCAGCACCGGCACGCTCACGCTCGACGGCCTGCCGCGCCCGGCCGCGCCGCAGCAGCAGCGTCCCCTGGTCCTGCCGATCCAGGTGGAGGGCTGGCGACGCGAGGCCAAGGCGCACGAATTCGGCGAGGGCGTGCCGCGCGACCCGGTGCGCGCGGCCGAGCTGTACTGCCGTGCCGCGCGCCACGGCGACGCCGAGTCGCAATTCAGCCTGGCCTGGATGCTGACGAACGCACGCGGCATCGAGCGTGACGAGGCCCAGGCGGCACACCTGTTTGCCGCAGCGGCCGAGCAGGGCTACGAGCAGGCGCGCAATATCCTGGCCCGCATGGGCACGCCGCGCGGTGCACCGCCGGACTGCCTGCGCCCGCCCGAGGAAGACCGCCTCGCGGCTGCACCCACCGCGCCACCGCTGCCGGCACGCGGTGCCGTGCCGGCCACGCTACCAGCGCCGCCACCGCCGGCGCCGCCGATCCAAGCGCCGGAACCCATCGTGCGTTTCGTCAACCTGGTGGCGCCGGAGTACCAGTTGCAGCCGCACCTGGTGCTGGCCATCATGGCCACCGAATCCAATTTCGACGCCGACGCGCAGTCGCCCAAGAATGCCTACGGCCTGATGCAACTGATCCCCGGCACCGCGGCGCGTTTCGGCGTGCGCGATATCAAGGACCCGGTGCAGAACATCCGCGGCGGCATGGCCTACCTGCGCTGGCTGATGGCGTACTTCGAGGGCGACGTGCGCCTGGTGGCCGCCGCGTACAACGCCGGCGAACGCGCGGTCGAGCGCTATCTGGGCGTGCCGCCCTACGCCGAGACGCGGCTGTACGTGCTGAAGATCCTGGCCGCCATGGGTTGGCAGGCGACCCACCCCTTCGACGCCGCCGTGACGCCAAGCTCGCAGCAGTTGGGTCCTATTCGGCTGGCCGCGACGCGGAAACGATAGCCCGGTGCCCTTCAGGGCCGCGCCAGTTCACGCACCTTCTGCATCGCCAGCGCCGCCGCCGCGGTGCGGGTTTCCACCCCGAGCTTCTCGTACACCCGCTCCAGGTGCTTCTTCACCGTGGCCGGGCTGGAGCCGAGGATGTCGCCGATATCGCGGTTGGTCTTGCCCTTGACCACCCAGTACAACACCTCGCTCTCGCGCAGGGTCAGGCGCAGCGCGTGCATGGTGGCTTCCACGGTGGCGGCGTCACTCACCTCGCGCAGCACCACCAGCCAGTCATCGTCGACGGTGCGGCCCTGCAGCGTGCACACCAGCCGGCGCGATTCCCGCGCCGTGGCAAGCGGCCGCACCTCGCGGCCGTAGGCGGCCGAGTGCAGCCAGTCGACCAGCAACGGTGGCACCTCGTCGGGCGCGGTGCCGAAATAGGCCGGCAGCCACTGCCGCGCCAGCGCCGTCTGCCACACCAGGCGAACGCGGCCTTCGTCCAGGCGCACGGCGATGGTGGCGTGGCCGTAGGCGTCCAGCGCATTGCGCGCCTGCCGTGCCTGCCGCGCCGACTGCATGTGCACGCCCACGCGGGCCAGGATCTCGGGCGGCCGGATCGGCTTGGTCACGTAGTCCACGCCGCCGGCGTCGAAGGCCGCCAGCACATGTTCGGTCTCGGTGAGGCCGGTCATGAAGACGATGGGGATGTGCGCCGTCTCCGGCCCGGCCCTGAGCCGGCGCGCGACCTCGAAGCCGTCCATGCCCGGCATCACGGCGTCGAGCAGCACGATGTCGGGTTCGGCCTGCGCAGCGCGCTGCAGCGCGCTGGCGCCTTCGGTGGCCACGAGCACGGTGTAGCCGGCGGCGTCCAGCGCGTCGTGCAGCACGGCCAGGTTGTCGGGCACGTCGTCGACGATCAGCACCAGGCCGGCGTGCGCGCGGTCGGCCAGGCGTTCGCGCAAGGGTGCGCCCAAAGAGGGGTGAATAGGGTCAGGCAGGGTGGGCGTGGGCGATGGCATCTCTGATCCTGGGGGTCATGCGGTCGAACTCGAAGGCCTGGGCCAGTTGGCGTAGCGGCGCCAGCCAGGCGTGGCACTCCGGGCGTGCCTGCTCGATCTCGTCGAGCAGGCGCATCACGCCGCGTGGATAGCCCAGTTCCACCACCTGCTGCAAAGCCAGCAGTTGTGCGCGCGAAGGTGCGGGCAGGGGCGGCGCCACCGGTACTGCGGCTGCCGGCGCTTGCGGCGGCGCGGTGGCGCCCGCGTCGCCGTTCGGCGCGGCCTGCCATTGCAGCGAAAGCCGGGCGCCCAGCCAGTCGAGCAGATCGTCGAAACGCACCGGCTTGGTGATGAAGTCGGCCGCCGCGATGCCGGCGTCGTTGTCCAGCCCCTTGTCGAAGGCATTGGCCGAGACGATGGCCACCGGCGCTTCGCTCAGGCGCTGGCGGCGCAGCGTGCGGATAGTCTCCCAGCCATCGATGCCGGGCATCGCCAAGTCCATCAGGATGGCGTCCACGCGCTGCTCGTGCAGCAGGCTCAGCGCCGCCAGGCCGCAAGCCGCCTGCAGCACCTCGAAGCCCAGCGCTTCGAGCCGGCGCGCCAGCAGCGTGCGGTCGACCTCCTCGTTGTCCACCACCAGCAGGCGCCGCCGCGCGCCGGCATAGGCCCCTCGCGGCGAGGGTCGCGCCGGCAGGCGCGTTGCCTGCATCTCGGGCAGGAAGAGTCGGATGCGGAACAAGGTGCCGGTGCCGGCACTCGCCTCGGCTGCGCTGCCGACCTCCGCAGCGGCCGGCGCGGCGGCCGCTGCGGGCGCCGGTCGCGTGGACACCGTCATCTCGCCGCCCATCAGGTCGGTCAGCATCTTGGCGATGGTCAGGCCCAGGCCGGTGCCGCCGGGCGCGGCGGGTGCACCGCCGGCCGCCGTGGCATGCGCGCCGCGCGAAAAGGGTTCGAAGATGCGGTCCAGGTCGGCCGGCGCGATGCCTGGACCGGTGTCCTCGATCTCGAACACCGCCATGTCTCGCAAGTGCGCAGCGCGAAAGCTCACACGGCCGCTGGCCGTGAACTTGACGGCATTGCCCAGCACGTTGATGAGGATCTGCGTCAGCCGCCGCTCGTCGGCGCGCACCCACAGCGGCGCCGACTCCACGTCGTGTTCGAAGCGCAGGCCCTTGGCGCAGGCCTGCAGTTCGAACATCTGCACGATCTGGCGCAGCGCTTCGCGCAGGCGCACGGGCTTGGGGTCCAGCGCCAGCTTGCCGGCCTCGATGCGCGCGATGTCCAGCGTGCCCTCGATCAGCCCCAGCAGATGCTCGCCGCCGCGGCGGATGACGCCCACCGCCTGCTTGCGGTGCGTGGGCATGGTGGCGTCTTCGTCGAGCAGCTGCGCATAACCCAGGATGCTGTTCAGCGGCGTGCGCAGCTCGTGGCTCACGGCCGAGATATAGCGGGTCTTGGCCTGGTTGGCGGCCTCCGAGGCGCGCCTGGCGCGCTGCAGTTCCAGGTCGGTGCGGCGGTGAGAGTCGATCTCCAGCATCAGCGCCTCTGTCTGGCGGTTGGACTCTTCCTGCGCCACGCGGCGGCTCATCTGCGTGAGCACCAGCCACCAGCCGATGACGCCGCCCACCAGCAGCAGCGCGCAGTAGGCCTTGATGAGGAGCGCGCGCAGGGCCGGCGCGGCGGCCGGCGCGGCGTCGCCCAGCTGGTGCAGTTCGGCGCGGTACAGCAGCAGCATCAGCGCCGCCAGTGCCGGCGCCACCGCCGCCATCAGCAGCAGGTAGCGGCCGAGTCCGGTGTCCAGTTGCGGCCACCAGGCCCGCGGCGTCAGCCCCCTGAGCACGGCATTGAACTGCACCGCGGCGCGCGCCGCCTCGGGCTTGCACAGGTCGTGGCAGCGCGCGTCGAGCGAACAGCACAGCGAACAGATCGGGCCGCCGTAGGCCGGACACGAGGCCATGTCTTCGCCTTCGTAGGGCCGCTCACAGATGACGCAGGGCCGCACGCGGTGTGCGCTGCCGAGGTAGCTGCCGGCGTCGGCCGAGTGCGCTGCGCCGGCGGCCGCGTCGGCACCCGCCTCGGGCGACGTGCGGGCGATGTAGTAGCGACCCTTTGTCGCCCAGGCGATGAACGGCGCGGTGACGAAGGCCACCGCCATGGCGATGACGGCCGAGAAGGCCTGCGCGGCCGGGCCGAAGACGCCCAGGTAGGCCACCATCGACAGCAGCGACGCCGCGCCCATGGCGCCCACCCCCACCGGATTGAAGTCGTACAGGTGGGCGCGCTTGAATTCCACGCCCCTCGGACTCCAGCCCAGCGGCTTGTTGACCACCAGGTCGGCGACCACGGCCATGATCCAGCTGATGGCGATGTTGGCGTACAGACCCAGCACGCCGCCGATGGCCTGGAAGACGTCCAGCTCCATCAGCATCAGCGCGATCAGCGTGTTGAACACCATCCACACCACGCGACCGGGGTGGCTGTGCGTGAGCCGGGCGAAGAAGTTGCTCCAGGCCAGGCTGCCGGCATAGGCATTCGTGACGTTGATCTTGAGCTGGCTCACCACCACCAGCAGCGCGGTGGCCGCCACCGCCCAGCCGTAGTGGGAAAAGACGGTCTCGTAGGCCGCCAGGTACATCTGGTTGGGGTCCACCGCGCGGTCGGCCGGCACCGCCAGCGTCAGCGCCAGGGTGGCCAGCAGCGCGCCGCCCAGCATCTTCAGCACGCCCGGCAGCACCCAGCCCGGTCCGCCCACCAGCACACCGGCCCACCAGCGCCAGCGGTTGGCGCGCGTCTTCTCGGGCATGAAGCGCAGGTAGTCCACCTGCTCGCCCATCTGCGTGATCAGCGCCACGCCCACGGTGAGCGCGGCGCCGAAGAGCAGCGGGTCGAAGGCACCGCCCTGCCCGTCTTCACCGGCGTAGCCGCGCAGGTCGGCGATCAGGTTCGGGTGCGCCTGGAAGACGTAGACGTACGGCAGCACCAGCAGCACCAGCCACAGCGGCAGTGTCCAGGCCTGCAACTGGCTGATGGCGGTGACGCCGTGAGTGACCAGCGGAATGACGACCAGCGCGCAGAGCAGGTAGCCCCAGGCGGGCGGAATGTCGAAAGCCAGCTCCAGCGCGTAGGCCATGATGGCCGCCTCGAGCGCGAAGAAGATGAAGGTGAAGCTGGCGTAGACGAGGCTGGTGATGGTGCTGCCGATATAGCCGAAGCCGGCGCCGCGCGTCAGCAGGTCCATGTCCAGCCCGTATTTGGCGGCATGGACGCTGATCGGCAGACCGGCGGCGAAGATCACCAGACCGGTGGCCACGATGGCCCAGAAGGCGTTGACGAAGCCGAACTGCAGCAGCAGCGTGGCGCCCACCGCCTCCAGCACCAGGAACGACGCCGCGCCGCCCAATGCCGTGTGCGCCACGCGCCATTCGCTCCATTTGCGGAACGAGCGCGGCGTGAAGCGCAGCGCGTAGTCTTCCATCGTCTCGCGCGCGACCCAGGCGTTGTAGTCGCGCCGCACCTTGACGACGCGCTGCTGTGGTGCTGTGCCGCCCATTGCTGGTGCAGCCTGGAAGGCGGAAGCCTGCTTCGGCATGGTGCACCCGGACATGCACGATCCGCGCCAGCGCGAACGGCCCCGTCACATGCCTATCCAGCGTTTACGATGCGGTCCGACCTGCCATCCCCACCGCCATCGCCATGGACCTGACCCCGCGCGAGAAGGACAAGCTGCTGATCTTCACTGCCGCCTTGCTGGCCGAACGCCGCATGGCGCGCGGCCTCAAGCTCAACCACCCCGAGGCGGTGGCGCTGATCACCGCCGCCATCCTGGAAGGCGCGCGCGACGGCAAGACCGTGGCGCAACTGATGAGCGAGGGCAAGACCGTGCTCACGCGCGCCGACGTGATGGAAGGCGTGCCGGAGATGATCCACGACATCCAGGTCGAGGCCACCTTCCCCGACGGCACCAAGCTCGTCACGGTGCACCAGCCGATCGGCTGAATCTCAACGAGGCCCATCCATGATCCCCGGCGAACTCTTCACCGACGGCCCCGAGCACGTGCTCAACCCCGGGCGCGACACAAAGGTGCTGGTCGTGTCCAATACCGGCGACCGCCCCATCCAGGTCGGCTCGCACTATCACTTCGCCGAAACGAATGCGGCGTTGCATTTCGACCGCCAGGCCGCCAAGGGCAGGCGGCTGAATATCCCCAGCGGCACGGCGGTGCGATTCGAGCCCGGCCAGGAACGCACGGTGGAACTGGTGGCCTATGCCGGCCTGCGGCAGGTGTGGGGTTTCCGCGGCCTGGTGAACGGGAGCGTGTGATGGCCACATTGGGCAGACGCGCCTATGCCGAGATGTACGGCCCCACCGTCGGTGACCGCCTGCGGCTGGCCGATACCGGGCTGGTGATCGAGGTCGAAGCCGACCTGACCTTGCGCAGTGGCGGCTATGGCGAAGAGGTCAAGTTCGGCGGCGGCAAGACCATCCGCGACGGCATGGGCCAGAGCCAGGTCGTCAATGGCCCCGGCCAGCACGAGTCCTGCGACTGCGTCATCACCAACGCGCTGATCGTCGACCACTGGGGCGTCGTCAAGGCCGATATCGGCTTGAAGGGCTGCCGCATCGCGGCCATCGGCAAGGCCGGCAACCCCGACACCCAGCCCGGGGTGGACATCGTCATCGGCCCGGGCACCGAGATCATCGCCGGCGAAGGCAACATCGTCACCGCCGGCGGCATCGACAGCCACATCCACTTCATCTGCCCGCAGCAGATCGACGAGGCGCTGTATTCGGGCATCACCACCATGCTCGGCGGCGGCACCGGCCCGGCCACCGGCACCTATGCCACCACCTGCACGCCGGGGCCAGAAAACATCCACCGCATGCTGCAGGCCGCGGAGGCCTTCCCCATGAACCTGGGCTTCCTGGGAAAGGGCAATGCGACGCGGCCCGAGGCCCTGAGCCAGCAGATCGCCGCCGGCGCCATCGGGCTGAAGCTGCACGAGGACTGGGGCACCACGCCGGCGGCCATCGACAACTGCCTGACCATGGCCGAGGTCACCGATACGCAGGTCGCCATCCACACCGATACGCTCAACGAGAGCGGCTTCGTCGAGGACAGCATCGCCGCCTTCAAGGGCCGCACCATCCACACCTTCCACAGCGAAGGCGCTGGCGGCGGCCACGCGCCCGACATCATGAAGGTGGTGGGCGAGGCCAACGTGCTGCCAAGCAGCACCAACCCGACACGCCCGTACACCGTGAATACGCTGGACGAGCACCTGGACATGCTGATGGTGTGCCATCACCTCGACGCCGGCATCGCCGAGGACCTGGCCTTCGCCGAAAGCCGCATCCGCCGCGAGACCATCGCCGCCGAGGACGTGCTGCACGACCTGGGTGCGATCAGCATCATGGCCAGCGACAGCCAGGCCATGGGGCGCGTGGGCGAAGTCGTCATCCGCACCTGGCAGACGGCGCACAAGATGAAGGGACAGCGCGGTTGGCTTTCTCCTTCGCCCCCCCAGGGCGAGGGCCAGAGTGAGGGTTCTTGCGCGCAGAACGACTCTCGCAACGACAACTTCCGCGTCAAGCGCTATATCGCCAAATACACCATCAACCCCGCCATCGCACACGGCATCAGCCACGACGTGGGCAGCGTGGAGGTCGGCAAGTGGGCCGACCTGGTGCTGTGGCGGCCGGCCTTCTTCGGCGTCAAGCCCAGCCTCGTCCTCAAAGGCGGCTTCATCGCCGCGGCAGCCATGGGCGACCCCAATGCCAGCATCCCGACGCCGCAGCCGGTGCACTACCGGCCGATGTTCGGCAGCTATGGCCGCGTGCTGCCGGCGACCAGCCTGACCTTCGTCAGCCAGACCGCGCTGCGCGGCGAACTCGGCGACGAACTTGGGCTGAGGAAGCGGCTGTCGGCCGTGCACGGCTGTCGCACCGTGAAGAAGGCCGACATGGTGCACAACGCCTATCTGCCGGTGATGGAGATCGACGCGCAGACCTACGAGGTGCGCGCCGACGGCCAGCTGCTCACCTGCGACCCGGCCACGCTGCTGCCGATGGCACAGCGGTATTTTCTGTTCTGACGGACTCCAAGATCATCATGCTCAGCGTAAACAAACTCGTGCCTCGAGGCCGCGGCCTGGCCGGCGCCTTGCGCAAGCGCGCCGCCAGCGTGGAACTGGACTGGGACACCCGCCAGAAGAGCCGCTTCGAAGCCACCGACTCCGCCGGCCGCCGGCTGGGCGTCTTCCTGCCGCGCGGCAGCGTGGTGCGCGGCGGCGATGTGCTGGTGGCCGAGGACGGCTCGCTGGTGGTCGTGCGCGCCGCGCCGCAGCCGGTACTGGTGGTGCGCCAGGGCCCACAGGGCGCACCGATCGACTTGCTGCGCGCCGCCTACCACCTGGGCAACCGGCACGTGGCGGTGGAGCTCAAACCCGACCACCTGAAATTCGAACCCGACCATGTGCTGGGCGAGATGCTGCAACGGCTGCACCTGGTCGTGAGCGAGGAGCTGGCACCGTTCGAGCCCGAAGGCGGTGCCTATGCGGCACACGGCGACGAGGCGCACTCGCATGATCACGTGAACGGTCACGGTCACGAGCATGCACATGCGCACGAAGGCCCGGCCGCCGCCGCTTCAACCCGCGGCAAGCCGCTGAACGTGGCCATCGCGGCAGCCCCGGCACCCCATGTGCACGGCCCGGGCTGCGGCCATGACCATGGCCACTGAATGAACGACACCGGGGCGCCGCTGCTGCGCCTGATGTGGCTGGCCTCGCCGGCTTTGCCGGTGGGCGGCTTCAGCTATTCGGAGGGCCTGGAAGCGGCGGTCGATGCCGATCTGGTCGGCAACGAGGCGCAGGCCGCCGATTGGCTGCTCGACCAGCTGCAGCTGAGCCTGGCGCGCTGCGACCTGGCCCTCGTGGCGCAGGCCATCACCGCCTGGCAGGCAAGGGACGTGGACCGCATCACATCGCTCAATGCCTGGGCCGACCAGACCCGCGAGACCACCGAGGGGCGCCAGCAGTCCATGCAGACCGGGCGTTCGCTGCTGGAATGGCTGCGCAACGGCGAACAGGGCGATGACCTGCGCCTGCTCACTCTGGCCGCCTTGCAGCCGGCGCCACTGTGGCCGGTGGGTTTTGCCCTGGCCACCGTGCTGGCCGGCGCTTCGCCGCGCGAGGCCCTGCTGGCCTTTGCCTGGAGCTGGGCCGAGAACATGGTGCAGGCGGCCATGAAGACGGTGCCGCTGGGCCAGGCCGCGGCGCAGCGCCTGCTGGCCCGGCTGGCAGCGGCCATCCCCGCGGCGGCCGACGCCGCGGCCGCGCTGCCCGACGGCGAGCGGCAGGCCTTCACACCCAGGCTCGCCATCCTCTCGGCGCAACACGAAACCCAGTATTCGAGGCTGTTCAGATCATGACTTCTTCACCGCTGCACCGGATTCCCGGTCGCACGAAGAGACTGCCCCCCTTGCGCGTGGGCGTCGGCGGCCCGGTAGGCAGCGGCAAGACCACGCTGGTGGAAATGCTGTGCAAGACCATGCGCGAGCGCTGGGACCTGGTGGTCGTCACCAACGACATCTACACCAAGGAGGACCAGCGCCTGCTCACGGAGTCCGGGGCGCTGGCGCCCGAGCGCATCATGGGCGTGGAAACCGGCGGCTGCCCGCACACGGCGATCCGCGAAGACGCGTCGATCAACCTCGAAGCCGTCGACCGCATGCTGGAGAAATTTCCCGACGCCGATATCGTGTTCATCGAGTCCGGCGGCGACAACCTGGCGGCCACCTTCAGCCCCGAACTGAGCGACCTCACGATCTACGTCATCGACGTTGCCGCCGGCGAGAAGATCCCGCGCAAGGGCGGGCCCGGCATCACCAAGAGCGACCTCTTCGTCATCAACAAGACCGACCTGGCCCCTTACGTCGGTGCCAGCCTGGAGGTGATGGCCGCCGATACGCGGCGCATGCGACCGAATCGGCCCTGGGTGATGACGAACCTGCGCACGCACCAGGGCCTGGTCGAAGTGGTGCGTTTCATCGAGTCGAAGGGGCTGCTGACCGGCTGAAACTCGGCCGCGACCATCCCTTGACCGGGCGCAACGGCACCGGGCCCGGTCTCTGACATCATCACCACCGTTCCCCAACACCAACAGGAGAAAGCCATGGGCTTGATGTCATTCATGAAGGAAGCGGGCGAAAAGCTTTTCGGCCGCGGTGAAGCCAAGGCCGCGCAGGAAGCCGCCGCCGCGGCCCCCACGCCAGAGAAGGTGGCCGCGCTGAGCAAGGCCGCCGGTGATGCCATCGGCACCTACGTCAAGGCCCAGGGCCTGACCGTCAATGGCATGGACATCGGCTTCGACGCCCCCAGCGCCACCGTCACCGTGGCCGGCACCGTGGCCGACCAGGCGACCAAGGAGAAGGTGTTGCTGTGCTGCGGCAACGTGGCCGGCGTGGAAAAGGTCAACGACCTCCTGGTGGTGGAAACACCGCAACCCGAGGCGCAGTGGCACACCGTGGTCAGCGGCGACAACCTGAGCAAGATCGCCAAGAAGTTCTACGGCGACGCCAACAAGTACCCGGTGATCTTCGAGGCCAACAAGCCGATGCTCACGCACCCGGACAAGATCTACCCGGGGCAGATGCTGCGCATTCCGCCGCTCTGACGCGTCCGGCCGTGCCGGCTCAGCGCCGGGTGGCCAGCCAGATGCTCGGCAGGATCAGCGCTGCACCGGCGGCGTGGTACCAGCCGGGGACCTCGCCCAGCACCCACCAGGCGCCCAGCGCGCCGTAGACGGGCGCCAGATACAGCAGCAATGCCGTGCGCGAGGCGCCCAGTTCACGCTGCAGGAACGAATAGGCGGCGTAGCTCAGTGCGCCCGGCAACACGGCGGCCAGCGTCACCAGCAGCAGGGCGCGCGCACCGAGCGGCCTTGCCGGCTGGGTGAGCACTTCCCACAGCGTGAACGGCAACAGCACCAGCAGGCCGCCGGCAATGACGGCCGCCAGCCGCTCGGCCGGTCCCAGTGCCGAGGGCCAGCGCTTGAGAAGCACCGAATACGCCGTCCACGACACGGCGGCGGCCAAGATCCAGGCGTCGCCGCGCACGAAGCGCACGGCCAGCAGGTTGTCGAGCTCGCCCTTGGCGATGACGAAGAGCACGCCGGCCAGCGCGGCCACCACCGCGGCGCGCTGCGCCGGCGACATGCGCTCGTGCAGCAGCTTCACGCCCGCCACCGCGATGGCCACCGGCGTGGCGGCATAGATGAGCGCGATATTCGTGGCACTCGTCGTCTGCCCGCCCAGGTAGACCCAGGCGCCGCAAATCCACATGCCGAAGGCACCGAGCACCAGCATCTGCGGCCACTCGCGACGCACGGCGTCACCACCGCGTGCCAGGCCGCCCCAGACGAAGGGCAGCATCAGCAGCAGCGCCAGCGCCCAGCGGCCGAAGGCCAGTTGGTGCGGCAGGATCACGCCATGCGCCAGCCGGGCGATCAGGTAGTTGGACGACCACAGCGCCGGCACCACCCACAGCAGCACCTGGGCCAGCGCCGGGTGGCGCGCGGCGCTCACCCGCGGTCGGCCATGGCCTGACCCATGCGCACCGCGCCGCCCGGCTGCCACGCCGGGTTGAAGCGCAGCGGCGTGCCCAACCGCGGCGGCAGCAGCAGCACGACGGTGGAGCCGAGCAGGAAGCGACCCATCTCGGCGCCTTGCGGCAGCCGGATGTCCTGGCCGGCGTAGTCCCATTCGCGCAAGCGACCCGGTCGCGGCGGGTTGACGACGCCGTGCCACACCGTGGCCATGCTGCCGACGATGGTGGCGCCCACCAGCACCAGCACGAAGGGCGCGCCGTCGGCGGCCTCGAAGACGCAGACCACGCGTTCGTTGCGCGCGAACAGTTCCGGTACGCCGCGCGCGGTGACCGGGTTGACCGAGAACAGCGCGCCGGGCACGTGGATCATGCGTCGCAGCCGCCCGGCGCAGGGCATGTGGATGCGGTGGTAGTCGCGCGGGCTCAGGTAGAGCGTGGCGAACTGGCCGCCGTGGAAGCGGGCGGCCAGCGCGGCATCGCCGCCGAGCAGCGCAGTGGCGCTGTAGTCGTGACCCTTGGCCTGGAAGATGCGCTCGCCGGTGAGGGCGCCGAACTGGCTGATCGCGCCGTCCACCGGGCACACCAGCGCCGCGACCGCCAGCGGGCGCACGCCCGGGGCCAGCGCGCGGGTGAAGAAGGCGTTGAAGGTGGCGTAGTGCTCCGGGTTCGAGTGTTCGGCCTCCGACAGGTCCACACCATAGCGGCCCACGAACCAGCGGATGATCGTCGTCGTCATGGCGCCGCCCCGCCATCGCGCCACCAGCCCGGCGAATGCCGTCAGCGCCTGCTTGGGCAGCAGGTACTGCAGCCCCACGGCCAGGCGATCATTCACGGCCGGGCCCCAGGCGTTCAGCGCAGCGGCGCCAGTTCGCGCAGCGCCTTCACCGCACCCGCGCCGACGCCGGCACCGAAGCGCTTGGCCAGGCGTTCGGCCAGGTTCTCGTGCGGCGTGTAGTCGATGATCTCCTCGGCCTTGACGACCTCGCGCGCCACGTAGTCCAGCCCGCCCAGGTGGTCGGCCAGGCCCATGGCGACGGCCTCGTCGCCGTTCCAGAACAGGCCCGAGAAGGTCTCGGGCGTTTCCTTCAGGCGCTCGCCCCGGCCCTGCCTGACCACCTGGATGAACTGCTGGTGGATCTGGTCGATCATGGCCTTGGCGAAGGCGTTCTGCTTGTCGCTCTGCGGGCTGAAGGGGTCGAGCATGCCCTTGTTCTCGCCGGCCGTGAGCAGGCGGCGTTCCACGCCCAGCTTGTCCATCAGGCCGGTGAAGCCGAAACCGTCCATCAGCACGCCGATGCTGCCCACGATGCTGGCCTTGTCGACGTAGATCTCGTCGGCCGCCACGGCGATGTAGTAAGCCCCGGAGGCGCAGACCTCCTCGACCACGGCATAGACCTTCTTGTCGTGCAAGGCCTTCAGGCGCCGGATCTCGTCGTTGACGATGCCGCTTTGCACCGGGCTGCCCCCGGGCGAGTTGATGCGCAGCACCACGGCCTGCGCGCCCTCGTCCTCGAAGGCGCTGCGCAGCGCCGAGACCAGGGCCTCGGCACTGGCTTCGGTGTCTTCGGCGATCTCGCCCCTGACCTCGATCAGCGCGGTGTGCGGCGTGCTCGGCGCGGGCTGCCCAAAGCGGTCGGACAGCAGCGCCCAGGCCACGGCCAGTGCCAGCGCGAGCCAGGCCAGGCGGAAGAAGATGCGCCAGCGGCGCTCGCTGCGCTGCTGGCTCAGCAACTGGTTCGCCAGGCGTTCGAGCAGGGCTTCGGTGGTGTCGTTCATGGGGGGCTTTCGGGGGCCGGGGCGTCCGGATGTGCGTCCTGCACCGGCTGGATGTCGCATGAAGGATACCAATACACCTGCCCGCCCCGTTCCTGCACGGCCAGCGGCGTGAGCCGCCCGCGGCCGCAGGGGCCGCCGGCGCAGCGGCCGCTGGCCGGCTCATAGCTGGCGCCGTGGATCGAGCACAGGATCCAGCGCCTGTCGGCGTCGAGAAATTCGCCGGGCTGCCAGTCCATCTCGGCCGCCACGTGGACGCAGCGGTTGAGGTAGGCACGCAGCTGGCCGTCGAAGCGCAGTGCGAAGGCACGCACCGGGCGGCCGTATTCCAGCACGTCCCAGACCCAGGCGCGGCCTCGTTCGGCGATGTCGGCGCTGGCGCACAGGCGTAGCCCGCCACCGGCGCCCTTCGGTTCGGGCTGCATCACGCGTTCTGCAGCAGCCAGTCGTGCAGCTCGCGCGTGGAATGCGCCAGGAACAGCGGCCCGTGGTCGCGCAGCGCCTGCGTATCGTGCGCGCCGTAGGCCACCGCCACGCGCGCGGTGCCGGCGTTGACGGCCAGTTGCAGGTCGTGCGTGGTGTCGCCGATCATCAGCGTGCGCGCCGGCGCGGCGCCGAATTCGGCCATCAGCTGCTGCAGCATCAGCGGGTGCGGCTTGCCGGCGGTCTCGTCGGCGGTGCGCGTGGCGTCGAACATGCCGGCCAGCTGCGCATGGGCCAGCGCCTCGTCCAGCCCGCGCCGGGCCTTGCCGGTGGCCACCGCCAGCCAGTGGTTGCGGCGTTTGAGCGCCTGCAGCATGTCCAGCGTGCCGGGAAACAGCACCAGTTCGTGCTGGCGCGCGAAATAGTGGTGGCGGTAACGGCGGCCCAGGTCGGGATAGCGCTCGGGCGGCAGCCCCGGCGCGGCATGCTTGAGCGCGTCGTGCAGGCCCAGGCCGATGACATAGGCGGCGTCGGTGTCGCTGGGCTCGACCAGCCCGAGGTCGCGGCAGGCGGCCTGGATGCACTGCACGATGAGCGAGGTGCTGTCGAACAGCGTGCCGTCCCAGTCGAAGACGATGAGGTCGAATTGGCGGCTTTTCATCGGGACAGAAGTGTCGCGCACTCGGGTGGCAAAGGGGCGTCCAGGGTCAAACGCTGGCCCGTGGCCGGGTGGTCGAAGGTGATCTGGCGCGCATGCAGGAACATGCGCGTGAAGTGGTGCTCGCGGGCGAAGGTCTTGTTGCGCGCGAAGTCGCCGTATTTCGGGTCGCCCACGATGGGGTGGCCACTGTGCGCCAGGTGCACGCGGATCTGGTGCGTGCGGCCGGTCTTCAAGGTCACGTCGAGCAACGTGCCGTCGGCGAAAGACCGCACGATGCGCACCAGCGTGATCGAGCGCCGGCCGTCGGCGTGCGCTGGCGACACCACGCGCACATGCCGTTCACCGGCGGCGTCCAGCGTCTTGTGCAAGGCCAGGTCGAGCACCTTCAGGCCGGGCGGCCAGGCGCCGAAGACGAGGGCCGAGTAGACCTTGCCCGTGTCTCGCGCCCGAAACTGATCCTGCAAGGCGGTGAGCGCACTGCGCTTCTTGGCCAGCAGCAGCACGCCCGAGGTTTCCTTGTCGAGCCGGTGCACGAGCTCCAGGTAGCGCGCCTGCGGCCGGGCCTGGCGCAGCTGCTCGATGACCCCCGAACTGACGCCGCTGCCGCCGTGCACCGCCACGCCGGCCGGCTTGTCGATGGCCAGCAGGTGCTCGTCCTCGAACAGCACCGGAAATTCACGCGCCGGTACCGCCGCAACGGCAGCGGCCGACGGTTCGGCCACGCGCATCGGCGGCACGCGAATGCGGTCGCCGGCGGCGACCCGGGTCTCGGCCTGGGCGCGGCCGCTGTTCACGCGCACCTCGCCCGAGCGGATGACGCGGTATATGTGCGTCTTGGGCACGCCCTTGAGCAGGCGCAACAGCAGGTTGTCGAGCCTCTGGCCGGCCGATTCGGCGTCGACCGTGAGCATGCGCACCGCGTTCGCGGCGGGCCCGGCTTTGCCCCCTATAATCCGCGACTCCACGTTTGAGCTGTAAGTGCTTGATTTATCGGAGTTTACCCGGGCACTGGCAGCGTCATCGTGGGCTGGTACGCCAGGGCCTCGTCGGCTCGATGCGTGCTTGAAGGTGATGCAACGCCTGCGCGTCATGCCCGGGCCGGGGTCCCCAAGTGATCCGGCAGGGCGCGGCAGCAGGTGGCAGAGAGTCGTTACAGAACCCCGCCTCGTTCACCCGAGGCCCCGAAAATTCAAGGTCTCAGACGCGGGCTCGCCCGGTCTGGGTCCTGCGCCCCGCACGCAGTGGCAGCCCATGTCGTCCCCGTCTTTCCCCACCCCCCACACCCGGCCCCGGCCCTCCGCCGCCGCAGCCACCGTGGGTTCACTGCCGCGTGATCCGCGGCAGCGGGGGCAGGCGCCGGCATCCGCCGCCCACGCGTGGGGTGCGCGCGCGCCAACGCTGCGCTGCTGACCGCTGCCTTCAGCGCGGTCCGACGCAGTCCAGGGCATTTCGCGACCACGGTTCCGCCGCGCTTCTCGTGCATCTGGTGTGAAACGCGCCCCGCGACCGGGGCGCTTCGGATACGCGTGCCCGACAAGGGCACGCCGCGGAGTGCACATGAAACGCATGCTGATCAACGCCACGCAGCCCGAAGAGCGGCGCCTGGCCATCGTCGACGGCCAGAAACTGCTCGACTTCGAGACCGAGATCGAAGGGCGCGAGCAGCGCAAGGGCAATATCTACAAGGCCGTCATCACCCGGGTGGAGCCCTCGCTGGAGGCCTGCTTCGTGGACTACGGCGAGGACCGCCACGGTTTCCTGCCGTTCAAGGAGATCTCGAAGAACTATTTCCGCGAGGGCGTCAGCGCCCGCGACGCGCGCATCCAGGACGCCGTCAAGGAAGGCGACAGCCTGCTCGTGCAGGTGGAAAAGGAAGAGCGCGGCAACAAGGGCGCGGCGCTCACCACCTTCGTCAGCCTGGCCGGGCGCTACTTGGTGCTGATGCCCAACAACCCGCGCGGCGGCGGCGTCAGCCGGCGCATCGAGGGCGAGGACCGGGAAGAGTTGAAGGAAAACCTCGACCAGCTCGAATATCCCAAGGGCATGAGCCTGATCGCGCGCACCGCCGGCATCGGCCGCAGCGCGGCGGAACTGCAGTGGGACCTGAACTACATGCTCAAGCTGTGGGACGCCATCGACGGCGCTTCCAAGGCGGGCAAGGGCGCGTTCCTGATCTACCAGGAAAGCAGCCTCGTCATTCGCGCCATCCGCGACTACTTCACCGCCGATATCGGCGAGATCCTGATCGATACCGACGACATCTTCGAACAGGCACAGCAGTTCATGAACCACGTGATGCCCGAGACGGCATCGCGGGTGAAGCGCTACCGCGACGACGCGCCGCTGTTTTCGCGCTTCCAGATCGAGCACCAGATCGAGACCGCGTTCACACGCACGGTGAACCTGCCCAGCGGCGGCGCCATCGTCATCGACCACACCGAAGCCCTGGTCTCGGTGGACGTGAACTCGGCGCGCAGCACGCGCGGCAGCGACATCGAGGAAACCGCCACCCGCACCAACCTGGAAGCGGCCGACGAGATCGCGCGCCAGATGCGTTTGCGCGACCTGGGCGGGCTCATCGTCGTCGACTTCATCGACATGGAAGAGAGCAAGAACCGCCGCGAGGTGGAACAGCGCCTGCGCGACGCGCTGCGCACCGATCGCGCACGCGTGCAGTTCAGCAGCATCAGCAAGTTCGGCCTGCTGGAGCTGAGCCGCCAGCGCCTGCGCCCGGCGCTGAGCGAAGGCAACCACATCACCTGCCCGCGCTGCAACGGCACCGGCCACATCCGCGACACCGAAAGCAGCGCGCTTCAGATCCTGCGCATGGTGCAGGAGGAGTCGATGAAGGAGAACACCGCTGCCGTGCACGTGCAGGTGCCGGTGGAGGTGACGAGCTTCCTGCTCAACGAAAAGCGCACCGAGATCACCAAGATCGAGCTCAAGCAGCGCGTGACGGTGCTGCTGGTGCCCAACAAGCACCTCGAGACGCCGAACTACAAGCTCGAGCGGCTGCGTCACGACGACCCGCGGCTGGAAGGCCTGCAGGCCAGCTACACCATGATCGAGGAGCCGGACGACGAGGTCGGCATCACGCGCCGCCGCGACGCCTCCGGACAAGGGCCGCGCCAAGCAGGAGCCCGTCATCAAGGGCGTGCTGCCCGACCAGCCGGCACCGCCGGCACCGCCGCCACCGCCGCCCGTGCGCGTGGCCGCCCCGATGGCTGCCGCACCGGCAACCCCCGCGCCGGCGCCGGCGCCGGCTCCGGCAGGCAGCGGGTTCTTCGGCTGGGTTAAGAGATTGCTGGGGGGATCGCCCGCGCCGGCACCGGCCACCGCAGCCGCGCCACCGGCCGCGGCCTTGGCGCCGGCCGTGCCGGTGGCCGCGGCTGCGGCCACCGGCGAGAAGCGGGATGGCCGGCGCGGTGAACGCGGCGGGCGTGGTGGCGAACGCGGCGAGCGCGGGCCACGCGGTGGTCGCGGCGAAGGTCGGGAAGGTCGCGAGGGACGAGAAAGCCGCGAAAGCCGAAATGGCCGGGGCCCGCGCGCCGAGACTGCCACCGACGCCGCGCCCGCCGAGCGCGAAGAGCGCGCACCCCGCGCCGAAGGTCGGAACGAGGCGCGCGGCGAAGGCCGCGGGGAGCCGCGGGGCGAGGGTCGGGGCGAGAGTCGCCGCGGCCCGCGCCCGGAGCGCGCACCCCGCGCCGAGGACGCGACGGTCACCCCGCAGGGTCTGGCCGAAGCCGCTTCTGGTGCCGAAGCCGCCGCCGACGATGCCGACCGCGAAGGCAAGGGCCGACGCCGCCGTCGTGGCGGCCGCGACCGCAACGAAGGCCGGGGCGAAGAGGGACCGGTGGGCGCCGAAGGGACCGCGCTGCCGCAGGAAGCAGCCGCTCCGACCGACTCCGGCAACGCAGACGGTGCGCCCTTCGAGTCAGCGCCCGAAGCCGTGGCCGAGACCGGGGAACGCGAGCCACGCGGCCGTCGTCGCGGTGGCCGCGGCCGGGATCGGGACCGGTCCCGTGAGACAGGCGAAGGCGCTGCCGCTGTCGAGGTCGTGACGGCCGAGGCCGACTCGGGCGACACCTGGGCACCCGTCGCGGCAGCGGCCGTCGCACCGGCCGAGCCGGTGGCGACTGTCTCGGCCTGGCAGGAAGCGCCGACCGTCGAAGCGGCCACGGAGGCGACCGAGCCCGTGGCACGGGCGCAGGCAGTCGAGCGCGTGGCCGTTTCAGCCGCAACGGAGTCCGTGGCCCCGCCGCACGCAGCCGAGCCGATCCGCATCGAGCCCTACCAGTTGCCGACCGACGAATTGCGCCAGCTGGCCGGTTCGGCCGGCCTGGAGTGGGTGCTTTCCGATGCCGAAAGGATCCGCGCCGTGCAGCAAGCCATGGCCGCCGAGCCGCCACCGGTGCGCGTGCCGCGCGAGCCGCGCCGCCAGGTGCTGGTCGACGAAGGCCCGCTGGTGCTGGTGGAGACGAAGAAGGACTTGTCGCAGCTGAAGCTGCCGTTCGAGGCCAGCGCGGGCTGAAGCGGGTTCGCTGGCCTTGCCCCCTCTCCCGCCCAGGCGGGATAGGGGGCGGAATTCAGCGCGCCGCGGTCACGGCAGCCGTTCCAGCGCGCGCTGGTACACCGGGTCGTGCATCAGCTCGTCCCAGGTCAGCGGCGGCGTCTGCGGCAGCATGGCCAGGCGACGCTGCTCGCTGTCGGGGTCGGGGTGCCAGTGGCCTTCGTCGGCGGCGCGGCCCAGGCCCGCCAGCAGTTCGTCCACGGCCGTACCGCCGTCCACCGACTGGTTGCACAGCAGCACCAGGTCGCAGCCGGCGTCCAGCGCCAGCGCCGCGGCCTCGGTGTAGCTGAGCGTGGCGCCGTCGAGGTGGCGTGCGCCTTCCATGCTGAGGTCGTCGGTGAAGATGGCGCCGGTGAAGCCGAACTGGCCGCGCAGGATGTCCTTCAGCCAGCGTTCGGAAAAGCCCGCCGGGCGGTGGTCGACCCTGGGGTAGACCACGTGCGCCGGCATCACGCCGCTCAGGCTGGCGCTGAGCCATTCGTAGGGCCTGGCGTCTTCGGCCAGGATGGCCTTGAGCGAGCGCTTGTCCACCGGCACGGCGACGTGGCTGTCGGCCTTGACGAAGCCGTGGCCCGGGTAATGTTTGCCGCAGTGGGCCATGCCGGCGCGCAGCAGGCCGTGCATCACGCTCTTGGCCAGCAGCGTGACGACACGCGCGTCGCGGTGGAAGGCGCGGTCGCCGATGACGCTGCTGCCGCCATGGTCGAGGTCGAGCACGGGCGTGAAGCTCAGGTCCACGCCGCAGGCCCGCAGTTCGCTGGCCAGCACGTGACCGAGCGCGGTGGCGGCGTCGGTGGCGCCGAGCGGGTCGTGCATCCACATCTCGCCCAGCACGCGCATCGCCGGCAGCGCAGTGAAGCCGCCGGTGCGGAAGCGCTGCACGCGACCGCCTTCGTTGTCGACGCAGATCAGCAGGTCGGGCCGCAGGTCCTTGACGGCGGCGGTGAGTTCGGTGAGCTGGCGCCGGTCGGCCCAGTTGCGCGCGAACAGGATCAGCCCGCCGGTGAGCGGGTGCTTCAGGCGCCGGCGGTCGGCCGCGGTGAGGCGGGTGCCGGCAATGTCGAGCACCACGGGGGCATGGGCGGTCATGAAGGGGCTTTCTCAGGCGTGGGGCGGGTTTCGACGACGACGAAGGAGGCCGCGTAATCGGTCTCGTCGGTGACGGTGACGTGGGCCACCAGGCCGCGGGCTTCGAACCACTCGGCCAGCACGCCAGACAGGCGCACGAAGGGCTTGCCGCTGGCCTCGTTGAGCACCTCGCAGGCACGCCAGGTCATGGGGCTGCGGATGCCCAGCCCGATGGCCTTGGAAAAGGCCTCCTTGGCCGAGAAGCGCGTGGCCAGGAAACGCAGCCCGCGTGCCGGCGCGCGCGCCTGGCGGGCACGGAAGACCGTCAGTTCGGCCGGGCCCAGCACGCGCTCGGGAAAGCGTTCGCCGCGGCGGGCGTAGGTGGCGGCCATGCGGCGGATGTCGCAGAGGTCGGTGCCGATGCCGTAGATCATGGCCGCGCGGCGCCCGATTCGGCGGCGCGGATGCATCGCTGGTAGGCACGAACCGTTTCGGGCAGGCCGAGTTCCAAGGCATCGGCGACGAGCGCGTGGCCGATCGAAACCTCCAGCACGCCGGGCACCGCGCGCAGGAAATCGGCCAGGTTGTCACGGTTGAGGTCGTGGCCGGCGTTGACGCCCAGGCCTTGCGCCTGCGCCGCGGCAGCCGCTGCCGCAAATCGGGCCAGCTGCTCGGCCTGGCCCGCTTGACCATGCGCCGCCGCATCAGCAGGCCGCGCAGCGGCATGCGCCGCCGCATAAGGCTCGGTGTAGAGCTCGACCCGCTGCGCCCCCACCGCACGCGCCAGCGCCATGGCCTCGGGCAGCGGGTCCATGAACAGGCTCACGCGCACGCCCAGAGCGCTGCACTCGGCGATCAGCGGCCGCAGGCGCTCACCGTCCAGCGCCAGGTCCCAGCCGTGGTCCGAGGTGAACTGGCCCTCGCTGTCGGGCACGAAGGTGGCCTGCTGCGGCGGCATGCCCTTGTCCGCGAGCTCGCGCACGAAGTCCATCAGGTTGTGGAACGGGTTGCCCTCGATGTTGTATTCGGCCTGCGGCCAGTCCTTCAGCAGCGCGGCGATATCGTGCACGTCGTGGGGACGGATGTGGCGCTCGTCGGGTCGCGGGTGCACGGTGATGCCGTCGGCGCCGGCTTGCAGGCACAGCGTGGCCGCGCGCGCCACGCTCGGAATGCCGAGATGGCGTGTATTGCGCAACAGCGCCACCTTGTTGACATTGACCGACAGCCGGGTGCCGCCGTGCCGGGTGTCCGTGCTGACGAGGGGATTCATCGGGGTGCATTCTCGGCCAGGCGCTGCACGCCCTGCCAGACCTGACGTGTGCGCAAAGGGGTCGTCCCCAGATGATAGTGAAGCAGGGCCCGCAAAGGCGCACGCAGCGCCGCGGCGTGCGGCGCCACCGCCTGGCGCAATGCCGCCGTGCTGCCGTGCGCCAGCGCGGCTTCCCACGCCACCCAGGCCGCACCCGGCGCCCCTTGGGCTTCGGGCGCCACGCCGGCTTCCGCCTGC
Organism: Candidatus Rubrivivax defluviihabitans; assembly: GCA_016709385.1. Taxonomy (GTDB): domain Bacteria; phylum Pseudomonadota; class Gammaproteobacteria; order Burkholderiales; family Burkholderiaceae_C; genus Rubrivivax; species Rubrivivax defluviihabitans. Next base: position 175,628 of record JADJMW010000011.1, on the reverse strand, counting down.
AGGCTGTAGCGCGCGGCCGGCTGCAGCGGCTCGGCGGTGAGCGTGACCTGGGCCAGGTCGGGCAGCACGCCGGTCTCGCGCAGCAGCAGCAGCTCGAAGGCGCGCAGCGCCGCCGCCTCGTCGCCGGTTCCGGCCTGCGTGGCCAGCGCACCCAGGGTGTCGGCATAGGCGTCGAACAGCGTCGGGTGCGGATCCTGCCGCGCCAGCAGCTTGAGCAGCAGTTCGTTCAGGTAGTAGCCCGGGAACATCGCCGAAGCCGCCAGCAGCGGCGCGCCGCCCACCCATTCGGCCGTGCGCAGCGTGCGCACCTCGGCCTGTTCGTCGGTAGGCACCTTGCCCAGGTGTGCCAGCACGGGCTGGAAGGGCAGCAGCACCGACCGCAGCTGCGAGGTCGGCCGCTTGGCGCCCTTGGCCGCCACCACCACGCGGCCCTGCTCGCGCGTGAGGAGCTCGACGATCAGGCTCGTCTCGCTCCAGTCGTGGTGGTGCAGCACATAGGCCAGCAGGCTGCTGCCGGCACGTGCGCCGGCGGTGCGGGCCGCGCCCGGGGGTTCGCCCGCGGGGCGCCGCGGCGGCGTGGTCATTCGTAGCCGTAGCTGCGCAGGTGGCTTTCGTCGTCGGCCCAGCCCGAGCGCACCTTGACCCACAGCTCCAGGAAGACTCTGGCGTCGAGCAGGCGTTCCAGCTCCTGCCGCGCTTCGCTGCCGATACGCTTGAGCCTCTCGCCGCCTTCGCCGATGACCATGCCCTTGTGCGCCTCGCGCTCGACCACGATGCTGGCGGCGATGCGGCGCAGGCTCCCTTCTTCCTCGAACTTCTCGACCACCACCGTGCAGCTGTAGGGCAGCTCGTCACCGGTCAGGCGGAACAGTTTCTCGCGCACGATCTCGCTGGCCAGGAAGCGGTCGCTGCGGTCGGTGAGCGCGTCTTCCTCGTAGAACCAGGACTGCTCGGGCAGGTAGGGCTCGATGATGCCGAACAGGCGTTCCACGTCGGCCGTGCGCTCCGCCGACATGGGCACGAATTCGGCGAAGGGGTGGCGTTCCTGCATGCCGCGCAGCCAGGGCAGCACGTCGGTGCGGCGCGGCATGGCGTCCAGCTTGTTGGCGATCAGCAGCGCCGGCTTGTCCGGCGGCAGCAGCGCCAGCACCTTGGCGTCGGGCAGCCCGAAGCGGCCCGCTTCCACCACGAAGAGCACCACGTCCACGTCGCCCAGTGCCGAAGTGACGGTGCGGTTGAGCGTGCGGTTCAGCGCCTTGGTCTGCGTCGTCTGAAAGCCCGGCGTGTCGACGAAGACGAATTGCGTGGTACCCCGCGTGCGCACGCCAGTGATGCGGTGGCGCGTGGTCTGCGCCTTCTTCGAGGTGATGCTGATCTTCTGTCCCACCAGCGCATTGAGCAGCGTGCTCTTGCCCACGTTGGGGCGGCCGACGATGGCGACGAGGCCGCAGCGCTGGGTCATGAACGGAGCGGGCCGCCAGGGCGGTCGCTGGCCTTCAGCAACTCGAGCAGGCGGCGCGCCGCCTCCTGTTCGGCGATGCGGCGCGAGCGGCCTTCGCCGCGTTCGGCCAGGCCGAGCGAGGGCACCGCGCATTCGACCTCGAAGGTCTGCGCATGCGCCTGGCCCCGCGTGGCGGTGATGCGGTAGGCCGGCACGGAGATGCGCCGCGCCTGCAGCCATTCCTGCAGTTCGGTCTTGGCGTCCTTGGCCCAGCTGTCGGCTTCGGTGGACTGGATGACCTCGCCGAACAGACGCTGCACCACGGTCTGGGCCGGCGCGTAGCCACCGTCCAGGAAGACGGCGCCGATGAGCGCCTCCACCGCGTCGGCCAGGATCGACGGCCGCTGCGCGCCGCCGCCACGCCCTTCGCCCTCGGACAGGCGCAGCACCTCGGGCAGGCCGAGCGACAGCGCCGCGCGGTGCAGGCTGTCTTCGCGCACCAGGTGGGCGCGCACGCGCGTGAGGTCGCCCTCGTCGCTGCCCGAGAAGCGCTCGTACAGCAACGCCGAAACCCCCAGGCTGAGCACTGCGTCACCCAGGAATTCGAGCCGCTCGTTGTGTTCGGCGCCGAAGCTGCGGTGGGTGAGCGCCTGCACCAGCAGCGTTGGCCGGGCGAAGTGGTGGCCCAGCCGCCTTTGCAGGGCCTGCAGTGCCGCGCTTTCCGTCATCCCGGCTGCCGGGCCACCCTCACTTGGAGCGCCCCTCGTACTTGATCAGGATGTAGACCGGACCCATGACCGGAATCTCCTTGTCGTAGGCAAAGCCGATCACCACCTGGTCGTTTTCCTTGGTGATGGACAGGTCGCGGCCGGAGATGGACGAGATCGAATATTCCAGGTCCTTCTGCTTGTCGAAAGCCTGCCGCGCCACGGCCACGGTGGCAGGCTGCTCCTTGGCGATCTTGTCCACCGTGCGCTGGATGGTGAAATATTCGTTCAGCGTGGGCAGCGCACGCACCAGCAGGTAGCCGACGAAGCCGACCAGGATGCCCCAGAACAGCAGGCTGAACAGCGTGAGCCCGCGCTGCCGGCCGCGCGGCAACGGGCTGCGGCCGCGAACTTTGGAAAACGAGTGATTCAGTGCTGTCATGGCCTGCAGTCTGCTGCCGGGGCCCGGCGCGTCAATGGAACGAACCGATACGCCCCAGGTTGCCGAAGTTCATCCACACGAAGAATGCCTTGCCGACGATATTCTCGTCCGGCACAAATCCCCAGAAACGTGAATCCTGCGAATTGTCGCGGTTGTCACCCATTAGAAAATAGTGCCCGGGCGGCACCTTGCAGGTGACACCCTCGGGTGAATATTGGCAATTCTCGGCCATCGGGAAGCGCTTGGGGTCGGGCCCGTAGTACGCGCTGCGGCGCGGCTCGACCCGGATCTGGTGCTCCACCGCGCCGAGCTTCTCGCTGAACAGCGGCGCGTAGCTCAGGCTGTCGTCGTCGTAATGCTCGCCCTGGGCCACCGTGGGCACCGGCTGGCCGTTGATGGTGAGCTTCTGATTCAGGTAGGCGATCTCGTCGCCGGGCAGCCCCACCACGCGCTTGATGTAGTCCAGCCGCGGGTCCACCGGATAGCGGAAGACCATCACGTCGCCGCGCTGCACCGGGTTGTTGTCGATGATCTTCTTGTTGATCACCGGCAGCCGCACGCCGTAGTGGAACTTGCTCACCAGGATCAGATCACCGACCATCAGCGTCGGCACCATCGACCCCGAAGGAATCTTGAACGGCTCGAACAGGAAGCTGCGCAGCAGGAAGACGACCAGGATCACCGGAAACAGACCGGCGGTCCAGTCCAGCCACCAGGGCTGCATGAGCAGCTTCTGCCGCGCCTGCGCCAGGTCGCCGTCGACGCGCGTGATGCCCTGCGACGCCAGTTGTGCGCGCCGCGCCGCGTCCTGCTGCTCCAGCGCCGCCGCCGCGGCCGCGCGCGCCGGCGCGAAGTGGAAGCGCTCGGCCAGCCAGTAGGCCAGCGTCACCACCGTCAGCATGAACAGCAGCAGCGAGAAATTGCCCGTCCAGTGGCCCAGGAACCAGCCACCCAGGTAGACGATCAGGGCGCCGTACAGGGCGCCGGTCAATGCACTCATGGAGTTCTTGTCTTCTAGTCGTCGACCTGGAGGATGGCCAGGAAGGCCTCTTGCGGCACCTCGACGGAGCCGATCTGCTTCATGCGCTTCTTGCCGGCCTTCTGCTTCTCGAGCAGCTTCTTCTTGCGCGTGATGTCGCCGCCGTAGCATTTTGCCAGCACGTTCTTGCGCAGCGCCTTGATGTTCTCGCGCGAGATGATGTTGGCGCCGATGGCCGCCTGGATCGCCACGTCGTACATCTGGCGCGGGATGATCTCGCGCATCTTGGCCGCCACCTGGCGACCGCGGTACTGGCTCTGGCTGCGGTGCACGATGACCGAGAGGGCATCGATGCGGTCGCCGTTGAGCAGCATGTCGACCTTCACCACGTCGGCGGCGCGGTACTCCTTGAACTCGTAGTCCATGGACGCATAGCCGCGCGACACGCTCTTGAGCTTGTCGAAGAAGTCGAGCACGATCTCGGCCAGCGGGATCTCGTAGCTCAGCATCACCTGGCGGCCGTGGTAGGCCATGTTGAGCTGCACGCCGCGCTTGCTGTTGGCCAGCGTCATCACCGGGCCCACGTATTCCTGCGGCATGTACAAGTGCACGGTGACGATGGGCTCGCGGATCTCCTTGATGCGCCCCGGGTCGGGCATCTTGCTCGGGTTCTCGACCTCGAGCACGGTGCCGTCGTTGAGCTCCACCTGGTAGACGACGCTGGGCGCGGTGGTGATGAGGTCCTGGTCGAACTCGCGTTCCAGGCGCTCCTGCACGATCTCCATGTGCAGCAGGCCGAGAAAGCCGCAGCGGAAGCCGAAACCCAGCGCCTGACTGACCTCGGGCTCGAAACGCAGGCTGCTGTCGTTGAGCTTGAGCTTTTCCAGCGCATCGCGCAGCTGGTCGTATTCGCTGGCCTCGGTGGGATACAGCCCTGCGAAGACCTGCGGCTGGATCTCCTTGAAGCCCGGCAGCGGCTCGCTCGCCGGACCGGCATTGTTGGGCAGCTTCTTTTCCAGCGTCAGCGTGTCGCCGACCTTGGCCGCGTGCAGTTCCTTGATGCCGCAGATGACGAAGCCCACCTCGCCGGCCTTCAGCACGTCGCGCGGCAGACTCTTGGGCGTGAACACGCCCATCGATTCGATGCCATAGACGGTGTTGGTGGCCATCATGCGGATGCGCTCGCCCTTGCCGAACGAGCCGTCGACCACGCGCACCAGCATCACCACGCCGACGTAGGTGTCGAACCAGCTGTCGACGATCATGGCCCGAGGCGGGCCTGCCGGGTTGCCGCGCGGCGCCGGCATGCGGTGGATCACCGCCTCGATGATGTCGTCCAGGCCCATGCCGGTCTTGGCGCTGCAGGGAATGGCGTCGTCGGCGTCGATGCCGATCACGTCTTCGATCTCCTGCTTGGCGCGCTCGGGGTCGGCCTGCGGCAGGTCCATCTTGTTCAGCACCGGCACCACTTCCACGCCGAGGTCGAGCGCCGTGTAGCAGTTGGCCACCGTCTGCGCCTCCACGCCCTGCGAAGCGTCGACCACCAGCAGTGCGCCTTCGCAGGCCGACAGCGAACGGCTGACCTCGTACGAGAAGTCGACGTGGCCCGGTGTGTCGATGAGGTTGAGCTGGTAGGTCTGGCCGTTGCGCGCGGTGTAGCTCAGGGCCGCTGTCTGGGCCTTGATCGTGATGCCGCGCTCACGCTCGATATCCATCGAGTCGAGCACCTGCGCCTCCATCTCGCGATCGGACAGGCCACCGCACCGCTGGATGATGCGGTCGGCCAGCGTGCTCTTGCCGTGGTCGATGTGGGCGATGATGGAAAAGTTTCGGATGTGATTCATGGTCTAGTGAAGCCTGTCGCCGCAGTCGCGGCTACAGCCACGAAGTGGCTGCGGTGCAGGCTCACATCGCGCAGCGATGTGAAGGCCCGGAAGGGCCGTGCCGGAACCAAAAAAAAGGCGCGTCAAAGAGGGTGACGCGCCTTCCAACAGAACGTTTGGCAACTGCTTGTTGGGCCACCATTGTAGCCAAATGAACCGAGCCGGAAGCCGCGTCGTTGCTTGATTTCCAGCCGTTGCAGGGGTCCAACACGGAAAACTTGTCCACAGATTTTCAACAGGTTGGATCGAGTCGCATCCGATGCCTTGGGACAAGCACTTCGCAGTCCTGGGGCAGGTAAATCCAGCCGCCGTTAGCGCAATTCTAGACGGGATGACCGGTAATCGACGGTGGTGGCAAAACGACGTGTGCGCACACTGACTTACAGACGAAACGGCAATCGTGGGCCGGTCAAACCCGACTGGTCATCGATTCCCATGATGCGAAAAGACCCGGCGGCAAGGTCGACTTGTCCGCCGGGTCTGGGCCACCGCCAGCAGCGACCTTTGGTCTAGCGCGCGAGCCGGATCACGACCCAGGTCACACCGTCGCCGCGGCGCACCAGCGCGCTGATGTTCTTGCCGGCCTTCTCCAGGTTGGCGGCCACGCTGGCGAACTGCTTCAGGTCGGTGATGTCGGTGTTGCCCAGCGCCAGGATCACGTCGCCCTCGCGCAAACCGGCACGTGCCGCCGCGCCTTCCGCGGCCTCGACGCGCACGCCGCCATCGAGCTTCAGGGCGCGCTTCTGCGCGTCGGTCAGGTCGGTGGCGGTGATGCCGAGCACGCTCTTGGCGGGCGCCGGCGCGGGGCTGGGCTGGGTGCCCGCGCGCTGCGGCCGTGCCTCGGGCTCGAACTCGCCCACGGTGACGGCAACTTCCTGCAGCTTGCCGCGGCGGAAGACCTGCAGCGAAGACTTCGACCCGGGCTTGGTGCCGCCCACGATGCGCGGCAGGTCGCCCGACTTCTCGACCGCCTTGCCGTCGACCTTGAGGATGATGTCGCCGGCCTGGACACCGGCCTTGTCGGCCGGGCCGTCGGCCTCGACGTTCTGCACCAGCGCACCGCGCGGCGCGCCCAGGCCGATGGCCTCGGCCACTTCCTTGTTCACCGGCGCAATCGTGACCCCGATGCGGCCGCGGATGACGCGCCCGCTGGTGCGCAACTGCTCGGCCACGCGCTGCGCCTCGTCGATGGGAATGGCGAAGCTGATGCCCATGAAGCCGCCCGAGCGGCTGAAGATCTGGGAATTGATGCCCACCACTTCGCCGCGCAGGTTGAGCAGCGGGCCGCCCGAATTGCCGGGATTGATGGCCACGTCGGTCTGGATGAACGGCAGGTAGTCGCCGGTGTCGCGCTGCTTGGCGCTCACGATGCCGGCGGTCACGGTGTTGTCCAGTCCAAAGGGCGAGCCGATGGCCATCACCCACTCGCCCACCTTGAGCTGATTCACGTCGCCGATCTTCACGAAGGGCAGGCCGGTGGCGTCGACCTTGACCACCGCCACGTCGGTGCGGCGGTCGGCGCCGATGATGCGGGCCTTGAGTTCACGCCGGTCGGTAAGTGTGACGATCACCTCGTCGGCGTCATCGACCACGTGCGCATTGGTCATGATGAAGCCGTCGGCGCTGACGATGAAGCCCGAGCCCACGCCGCGCTGGCGCGGTTCGTCGTCGTCGCCGCGTGGACCGCGACGCGGATCGGGCCGATTCGGCATGGGAATGCCGAATCGGCGGAGGAACTCCTCCATGTTGGGATCCATTTCGTGCGGCGAGGCGCTGCTGCCGCGCCGCTCGGTGGTGCGGATATTCACCACCGCGGGCGAGACGCGTGCGGCGAGTTCGGTGAAGTCGGGCAACTGCACGGTGGGCGTGGCGGCCGCCGTCTGTGCGCTGCCGGCCTGCGGCCACAGCGCGGCTGCGGCCAGCACGAGGCCGCCCAGCGTCAGCGAGAGCCGGCGGGCCCATTCGGGAACGGGAATCATTTTCTTGGTGTGCGTCATGTGATCGAACCGGGAGGAACCGGGCAAAGGGGTCGAGGACAGAACCGGACGGTAGTGAATACGAAGGTGGGGCGCAGCCGCGCCGCGACAAGTCCCTATGGCGCTAGCGGCGCCGCTCGATGGCGTCGGCAAAAAGTTGCAGCGTGGCCGGCGGCACGTCGCCCACGGCGGTGACCCAGTGTTCGCCATGGCGCCGCGTCACGGTGGCGGTGGCGCCCTGGCGGGCCTGCACCTCGCGGCGGTGGTGCTGCGGCCGATAGGGTTCGAGAAAGACCGAGACATGCGTCAGACCGTCGGAGAACACGGCCTGCAGCACGGGGTCGGTCTCGCCTGTCGTCTCCATGCCGCGGTTCAGACAGCCGGCCAGATGGAAACCCGAAACCGGCTTGGCCAGCACCCAGCCTTCGGCCTCCAGCGTGGTGCGTTTCTGCTGCGGGCGCACGACGCGGTAGTCGTCGAGCTTGCGCAGCGTCTGCAGCACGGCCTGGGGCTGCGGCTCGACGTCGACCTCGATCTCGGAGAACGCGGTCGATTCCAGCACCGGCTGCCCGGTGCCGGGGCCGATGACGTCGGCGCGCAGCATCAGTCCGGTGGCCTGGTCGGCCCACAGGCGCTGTGCATAACGCAGCGCATCGCGCGGCTCGAGCACGAAGACCGTGGCTTCGCGGCCGGCCACGCGGGCCGCGCCGTTGGGGCGCAACTCGTACTGATCCAGCGCCTTCGGGTCCACCCGCTGCGGCGTGGTGGACCAGGCCGCCAGGGCCTCGCGCTTTTCCACCACCGCCAGGCGCGACTGCGGCCACAGCGTGTGCACGGCATCGTTGTGACGCACGATGCGCTGCTGGCGGCCGTCCAGCGTTTCCAGCTTCTCGTAGGTCTGGTCGCCCACGCAGTAATGCCAGACACGCGAACTCGACAAGGCGCCTCCGGCACTGAAGACCATGGTGCCGTGGTAGTTGCCGCTGCTGGCCGCGGCGTGGATGCGCGACAGCCAGGCCCGCGCATCGGCCAGCGCCTTGGCGTTCGTGCCCTGTGCCCCCGTGCCGGCCGGCAACAGGCACGACAACAGTGTGGCCAGCGGCAGCCAGCGCCTCCATGCCGCGTGCGTCACCTCGGCCCACCCGCGCCGGGCACCACCACGTCCACCTGCCGCAGCGTGCCGCCCGGCGCGGCCGCAGCCACGCCGCCGCCCGCCGCCTGGTGGGCACGCAGGTATTCATTGAGCCGGGGATCGCGGATGAAGCCGGCGCTGTCGGCCGGCAAGAGCGCAGCAGGTGCCGCCGGCGCCGCGGCGTTGCTCACGGCCGTGAAACCCGGCCCTGGTGCGCCGGCCATCACGGCCGCCGGCACCGGCGCGCCTGGCGTGCCCAGCCGCAGCACCACCAGCACGCCCGCCACGGCCACGAAGCCGGCCGCTGCGGCGGCGGGAAGCAGCCAGGGCTGGCGTGCGCGTTCGCGCGGGACCGAGGTCATGGGCGCCAGCACCACGGGCTCGGCGGCCAGCTTCTCGTGCAAGGCGGCCAGGAAAGCGGCATCGCGACCCGGCTCGCGCGCCAGCTCCTCCGATCGCAGCACGTCGCCGATCAGGTGGTAGGCATGCCAGGTCTGGCGCGCCGCCGCATCGTCGCGCCACAGTCCGCAGGCGGGCTCGGTCGCGTCGGCTTGACCGTCGGCCAGGGCCGAGAGCCAGCCGCGCGGGTCGTTGGCGGCGAAATCAGCGGCAAGGCCGTCGGACGGGGTGGCGGAATGGGCGGGTGGTGGATGCATGGGAACGACTCGGACTTGGAGCGATCAAAGTGGCTGCTGTGCGGCAGCAGCCTCACCAGCGGGTGCCGTCACGCGTATCCAGCAACGGACGCAGCCGCGCGGCAATGGCCTCGCGGGCGCGGAAGATGCGGGAGCGGACGGTACCGATCGGGCAGTTCATGACTTCGGCAATCTCTTCGTAGCTCAGGCCTTCGATCTCGCGCAGCGTGATGGCCTGCCGCAGATCTTCGGAAAGGGCTTCGATCGCGGCGTTGACCACACCGGCGATTTCCTTGCTGGCCAGCAAGGCTTCGGGGGTTTCGCCGTCACTTAGTTCATTCTCGGCGCGGGAAGTTTCCTCGCCCTCCTCGCCGGTGTGCAGCGCCGACTCCGTCACCAGCGGGTCGCGCTTGAAGTCGGCCAGCGCCTTCTTGGCCGAATTCACGGCGATCCGGTACAGCCAGGTGTAGAAGGCGCTGTCGCCCCGGAACTGCGGCAGCGCGCGGTAGGCGCGTATGAAGGTCTCCTGCGCGATGTCCTGCACCAGGTCGGCGTCGCGCACCATGCGGCCGATCAGCCGCTCGATGCGGCGCTGGTATTTGACGACCAGCATCTCGAAGGCCTTGACGTCGCCGCGCTTGACACGCTCGACGAGCAGGGCATCGGCGTCGGAGTCGGTGGTGGCCATTCAGCGGGGCAGTCGCAGGCCGTCGAGGCCGACGCCGGCGGCGGAATCGACACCCGCCACGCGGGCATAGGCTGCCGCGCGCAGCGCATGCATCGCCGGTCCGGCCTCGCGCGCGGTGACGGCGATCCAGCGCGAGCCCTCGCGTTGCCCCTCAGGCCGCAGGCGCAGCAGAAGAAAGGCGCCGGCGTCGATCATCACGCTCAGGGCACCGGGCGTGCCGTCGGTCTGCCAGCGCTGGCCGTCCCAGGCCAGCGAGACGGGCGACGGCTGCGCCGGCCGCCAGGCCACCGCGGCGGCGAGCAGCACCACCGCCAGGGCCGGGGAAGCCGGCCAGCCGGCATGCCCGAGCGCCCAGGCCGCCAAGGCCCCGGCGCCCAGTGCCGGCAGGCCGGCTCTCAAGGCGTGCCAGGCCGCGCCGCCGCTGCAGCGCACGCTGACGGGCGGCGCGGTGCGCACGGCCCTAGAGGCGCCGGAAGACCAGCGTGCCGTTGGTGCCGCCGAAGCCGAAATTGTTCTTCACCGCCACGTCGATCTTCATCGACCGCGCCTCGTTGGCGCAGTAGTCCAGGTCGCACTCGGGGTCGGGGTTGAAGAGGTTGATGGTGGGCGGCGACACCTGGTGGTGCAGGGCCAGCACGGTGAAGACCGACTCGATACCGCCGGCGCCGCCGAGCAGGTGGCCGGTCATCGACTTGGTGGAGTTGACGACCATCTTCTTCGCGTGTGCGCCGAAGGCCAGCTTGATGGCGTTGGTCTCGTTCAGGTCACCCAGCGGCGTGCTGGTGCCGTGGGCGTTGAGGTACTGCACCTCGTCGGCATTGACGCCGGCGTTGCGCAGCGCCGCCTTCATGGCCCGCTTGGGGCCGTCGACATTGGGCGCGGTCATGTGGAAGGCGTCGGCGCCCATGCCGAAGCCGGCCAGTTCGGCGTAGATCTTCGCGCCGCGTTGCCGGGCATGTTCGTACTCTTCGAGCACCAGCACGCCGGCGCCTTCGCCGAGCACGAAGCCGTCGCGGTCGCGGTCCCAGGGGCGGGAAGCGGTGTGCGGGTCGTCGTTGCGCGTGGACAGCGCGCGCGCCGATGCAAACCCGCCCACGCCCAGCGGCGACACGGTGCTCTCGGCACCGCCGGCCACCATGACGTCGGCGTCGCCGTATTCGATCATCCGCCCCGCTTCGCCGATGCAGTGCAGCCCGGTCGTGCAGGCCGTGACGATGGCCAGGTTGGGCCCCGTGTAGCCATAGCGGATGGAGACATGGCCCGAGACCATGTTGATGATCGACGCCGGCACGAAAAACGGCGAGATGCGCCGCGGGCCGCGCGCCAGGTACTCGCTTTGCGTCTGTTCGATCAGCGGCAGGCCGCCGATGCCCGAACCCACCATCACGCCCACGCGCTCGGCACCGTCCTCTCCCAGCGCCTCGCCATGCGGCAGCCCCGCGTCCTGCACCGCCTGCACCGCCGCGGCCATGCCGTAGTGGATGAAGCTGTCCATGTGGCGGGCTTCCTTGGCCGGGATGTATTCCTCGACCTGGAAACCCTTCACCTCACCCGCGATACGGCAGGCAAAGGCGGAAGCGTCGAACCTGGTGATGAGGCCGATGCCGCTCGCGCCGGCCACGATGCGGGCCCAGCCCTCGGCCACCGTATTGCCGACGGGGCTGACCAGCCCGAGGCCGGTGACGACGACGCGGCGGCGGGTCATCGTGCGTTCAGGCCTTCTGGTTCGCGACGGCGTAGTCGATGGCCAGCTGCACGGTGGTGATCTTCTCGGCCTCTTCGTCGGGGATCTCGATGCCGAACTCGTCCTCGAGGGCCATCACCAGCTCCACGGTGTCGAGCGAGTCGGCGCCGAGGTCGGCCACGAAAGCCTTTTCGTTGGTGACATCGGCCTCGGGCACGCCGAGTTGCTCGGCAATGATCTTCTTGACTCGCGCTTCAATATCGCTCATGACTCCTCCAGGAGTGGGTACGGAAAACAGCCCGCGATTCTACCGGCGGGGCTCGGACCGGCATTGTGGCCTGCGACGAGGCCCTCAGTTCATGACCATGCCGCCATTGACGTGCAGCTCGGTGCCGGTGATGTAACCGGCGCCGGGCGAGACCAGGAAGGCCACCGCGTGCGCCACTTCCTCGGCGCTGCCCAGCCGGCCCAGCGGAATGTCGGCCAGCAGCGCGGCCTTGGCGGCTTCGGGCAGGCCTTGGGTCATGTCGGTGTCGATGAAACCCGGCGCCACGCAGTTGACGGTGATGTTGCGGCTGCCCAGTTCGCGCGCCAGGGCCCGCGACATGCCGGCCACGCCCGCCTTGGCCGCGGCGTAGTTCACCTGGCCCGGGTTGCCGGCCGCACCCACCACCGAGGTGATGTTGACGATGCGGCCATAGCGCTGCTTCATCATCGGCTTGATGGCGGCGCGGCTGGCGCGGAAGACGGCCTTGAGGTTGGTGTCGAGCACGGCGTCCCAGTCCTCGTCCTTCATGCGCATGGCCAGCGTGTCGCGCGTGATGCCGGCATTGTTCACCAGCACGTGCAGGCCGCCGTGCTGCTGCACGATGGCGGCGATGGCCGCGTCGAGTGCGACGCCGTCGGTGACGTCGAGCACGATGCCCTTGCAGCCGGCGTGTGCCGCCAGCGCTTCGCCGATCTTCGCCGCACCGGCCTCGCTGGTGGCCGTGCCCACCACCTGCAGGCCGGACTTGGCCAGCGCCAGCGCAATGGCGCGGCCGATGCCGCGCGTGGCGCCCGTGACCAGCGCCACCTGGGGTGCGCCCTGGACCTCGTTCATGCCAGCATCTCCTTCGCTGCGGCCAGGCCGGCCGGGTCGTGCACGGCCATGCCATGCATCTCGCTGTCGATGCGCCTGACCAGACTCGCCAGCACCTTGCCCGGCCCGCATTCCAGCACGTGCATGAGGCCGCGCGCACGCAACGCCTGCACCACCTCGACCCAGCGCACCGGGCCGCTGGCCTGCCGGTACAGCGCGTCTCGGATGGCATCGGGGTCGGCGGGCGCGGCGACGTCGATGTTGTTGAGAACCGGAAAACGCGGGGGGCGGATCGGCACGTTCTTCAGCCGCTCGCGCAAGGCCTCGGCGGCCGGCTGCATGAGTGTGGAATGGAACGGCGCCGACACCGCCAGCAGCAGCGCTCGCTTGGCGCCGGCGGCCTTGAGCTGTTCGCAGGCGCGGTCGACGCCGGCCTTGCTGCCGGCAATGACCGTCTGTTTCGGGTCGTTGAAATTGGCCGGTGCCACCACTTCGCCGGTCTCGGCCGCGATCCTCGCGCACGCCTCGCCGATGGCCGCCGCATCCAGCCCCAGGATCGCCGCCATCGCCCCGGCGCCCACCGGCACCGCCTGCTGCATGGCCTGGGCGCGGAAGCGAACCAGCGGCAGCGCATCGGCCAGCGTCAGAGCGCCGGCGGCCACCAGCGCGCTGTATTCGCCCAGCGAGTGCCCCGCCACCGCCGCCGGCTCGGCGCCGCCTTCGGCGCGCCAGGCGTTGTAGCAGGCGATGGCCGCGGTCAGCATCACCGGCTGCGTATTGGTGGTGAGTTCGAGCAGTTCCTTCGGCCCGCCGTGGATGAGCGCGCCGATATCCTCGCCCAGCACTGCCGAGGCCTCGGCCAGCGTCTGGCGCACGGCCGGGTGATCGCCCCAGGCGTCGAGCATTCCCACGGACTGCGAACCCTGGCCGGGGAAGACGAATGCAAATGCGGACATGGGATGAAGCAGGTACGGGTTCAGGAAGGCACCGCGGGGCAGCGCGCCCGGTCAAAAGTCGAGCAGCACGGCACCCCAGGTGAAGCCGCCGCCCACGCCTTCGAGCATCACCGTGTCGCCGCGCTGGACGCGACCGCTCCTCACCGCCACGTCCAGCGCCAGCGGCACCGAAGCGGCCGAGGTATTGCCGTGTTCGTCCACCGTGACGATGAGCTTTTCCGGTGCCAGCTTCAGCTTCTTCGCCGTGCCCTGCATGATGCGGATATTGGCCTGGTGCGGGATCAGCCAGTCCAGGTCGGCCTCGGTGCGGCCGGCCCTGGCGAGCACGGCGCGGGCGGTGCTGTCGAGCACGCCCACGGCCAACTTGAAGACCGCCGGGCCGTCCATCTTCAGCAGCGGGTCACCCGACACCCGGCCGCCGGCCACCGTGCCCGGCACGCACAGGATGCCGACATGGCGGCCGTCGGCGTGCAGGTCGCTGGCCAGGATGCCCGGTTCGGGGCTGGCCTCCAGCACCACGGCGCCGGCGCCGTCGCCGAACAGCACGCAGGTGGTGCGGTCGTCGAAGTCGAGGATGCGCGAGAAGATCTCGGCGCCGACGATGAGCGCGCAGCGGGCGCTGCCGGCGCGGATCATGGCGTCGGCCACCGCCAGCGCATAGACGAAGCCCGAGCACACGGCCTGCAGGTCGAACGCCGGGCAGCCCGCGACGCCCAGCTTGTGCTGAAGGATGGCGGCGGTGGACGGGAACACCATGTCCGGCGTGGACGTGGCGACGATGATCAGGTCCACCTCTTCGGCGCGGCGCCCGGCGGCTTGCAGCGCGGCGCGCGACGCGGCCAGCGCCAGGTCGCTGCAGGCCACGCCGTCGGCGGCGAAGTGACGGGCACGGATGCCGGTGCGTTCCACGATCCAGGCGTCGCTGGTTTCCACGCCTCGCGCGGCCAGCAGGGCGACCATGTCGTCGTTGCTCAGCCGCCGCGGCGGCAGGTGGCTGCCGGTGCCGGTGATGCGGGAATAGCGAGGGGCCGGGGTGTTCATGCCGCTTGGGCGGTGGCGGCGTCGGCCGCCGGAAGCGCCTGCAGGGTGGGGCCGATGAGGTCGTGCACGCGGTCGAGAAGCCGGTTGCGCGCCGCATCATAAGCCCGCGCCAGCGCCTGCTCGAAGGCGTAGGCGTCGGCCGAGCCGTGGCTCTTGAAGACCAGCCCGCGCAGGCCCAGCAGCGCCGCGCCGTTGTAGCGGCGCGGGTCCACGCGGAGCTTGAAGCGCTTCAGCACCGGCATCGCCACCAGCGCCGCCAGCTTGCTGAACGGGCCACGCATGAACTCCTGCTTGATGAAGTCGGCCAGCATCGAGGCCAGGCCTTCGCTGGTCTTGAGCATCACGTTGCCCACGAAGCCGTCGCAGACGACGATGTCGACCGTGCCCTTGAAGATGTCGTTGCCCTCCACGTTGCCGTGAAAGCGGATGTGGCCGCCCTCGCCTGCCGCGCGCAGCAGTTCGCCGGCGCGCTTGATGGTGTCGCTGCCCTTGATCGCTTCCTCGCCGATGTTGAGCAGGCCCACCAGCGGCTCGGCCTTGCCGTCCACGGCCGCCACCAGGGCGCTGCCCATCACTGCGAACTGCAACAGGTGTTCGGGCGTGCAGTCGACATTGGCGCCCAGGTCCAGCACCGTGGTGTAGCCGTCCAGCCGGTTGGGCAGCACGGTGGCGATGGCCGGGCGGTCGATGCCTTCCAGCGTCTTCAGCAGGAAGCGCGCCAGCGCCATCAGCGCGCCGGTATTGCCGGCCGAGACGCAGGCGTCGGCGGCCGGCGCCTGGCCGTCGGCGGCCTTGAGCTGCAGGATGGCCACGCGCATGGAGGAGTCGCGCTTGCGGCGCAGTGCCGTTTCCACCGAGTCGTCCATCGTCACCACGTCGGCGGCGGCGACGATGCGGCAGCGCGGCCAGCCGCGCGCCGGCTCCAGCGCGGCGGCGTTGCCCACGAGCAGCAATTCGGCTTGCGGGTGCTTGTCCAGGAAGGCGCGGCACGCCGGCAGCGTGACGGCGGCGCCATGGTCGCCCCCCATGCAGTCCACGGCAATACGCACCAGGGTCAGCGGCGCGGGGGCGGGGGCGTGAGTCACGGCGGCTGGCGGGCAGCAGCGCAGGTCAGGCGATCAACGGGGTGGCGGCAGCGGGGCGCCGGCGAGAAGGCCGGGCCGGTGCCGGCTTCAGGCGTCGGCCTTGGTCTTCAGCACCTTGCGGCCGCGGTAGAAGCCGGTGGGGCTGATGTGGTGGCGCAGGTGCACTTCACCGGTGGTCGACTCCACGGCCGTGCCGGGCGCGGCCACGGCATTGTGGGAGCGGTGCATGCCGCGCTTGGACGGCGACTTCTTGTTCTGCTGGACGGCCATGGGAATCTCCTGGAAGCTGCGCCTGGGGCCCGGGGCTGCACTGCCATTCGGGGGCCACGCGGCGGATCGCGGCAATCGCGGTCAAGTTGCGCCGAACGGGGCGCGAAGCGAAGAGGTGTCCTCTCGCAAAGCCCGCCAGTATATCAGCAGCGGTCTCATTCGCCAGCCGGCCCGTCGTCGGGCCCATCTTCGGAGCCGCCTGGCGCGCCCGGCCCGCGCCGGCGCAGCGCCGCCAGCGCGGCAAAGGGATTCGGCGGGGCCGCCTCGGCCACTTCGGCGCCAGCCGGCAATGGCAGGGGCGCAGGGCAGCGTTCGTGCCGGGGCACCAGCGGCAGGGCCAGGATCAGCTCGTCTTCCACCAGCGCATGCAGGTCCAGCCGCGGCGGCAGTTCCAGCACGTCGTCTTCCAGTTCCTCGTCGAGCCGCGCCGCCTCGGCCTCGCCGCGCACGAAGCGAAAGGCGCGGTCGACCTGCAGCGCCTGGGTCATGGGCTGCAGGCAGCGCTGGCATTCCAGCAGCACGTTGGTGCCGGCGGTCAGGCGCAGCCAGACCTCGGCCTCTCCGCCCGTCACCGGCCGCCACTGGCCGCTGGCCGACCAGGCCACGTCGGCGTCACCCGGCGCTGCCAGGCTGCCGGCCAGGCGCACCATGCCGGCCTGCGGCCACGCGCCCTGCAGCGTGGCGCCGCTGCGGCAGAAGGCCAGCAGCTCCAGGGCACAGGGGTCGAAGCGCTCCTTCATGACGGGCAGTGTAGCCACCCGCTGCGGCCGCGATCACGGCCACGGTCGCGGCCGCGAACACGACGACAATCACGGCCATGCCGACGCTGCCGCCACCGTTGATCCTGGGCTCCACCTCGCGCTACCGGCGCGAACTGCTGGAGCGCCTGCGCCTGCCCTTCCTGGTGGAAGCGCCGCAGGTGGACGAAACACCGCTGCCCGGCGAAGCCCCGGCGGCGCTGGCGCAGCGCCTGGCGCTGGCCAAGGCGCGCGCGGTGGCGGCGCTGCACCCGCAGGCGGTGGTCATCGGCTCGGACCAGGTGGCCGACCTGGACGGCCGGTCGCTGGGCAAGCCCGGCAACCACGAACGCGCCGCGGCGCAGCTGCGGCTGTTGAGCGGCCGGCAGGCCGTGTTCCACACCGCGGTGGCCGTGGTGCGAGCCGACACCAGCTTCGAGGAAGTGGCGCTGGCGCCGGTGACGGTGCGCTTTCGCGCGCTGCACACCGAAGAGATCGAGCATTACCTGCGCCTGGAAGAGCCCTACGATTGCGCCGGCAGCGCGAAGTGCGAGACGCTGGGCATCGCGTTGCTCGAGGCCATCGACAGCGACGACCCCACCGCGCTGGTGGGGCTGCCGCTGATCCGCACCTGCCGCATGCTGCGCGAAGCCGGCATCGACGTGCTGCGCGCCTGAGCCTCCGAGCGCCAGAACCAGCGAGCTTGGCCATGCCGAACCGCACCCACCGCAGCGGCGCCGGGCCGGCATGAGCGCGCCGGGCCGCTCCCAAGCGCTCATCCCGGAGCGCGTAGCGCGGAGGGTATTCCAGTGAGCGCGCAGGGTCGTCCAGTGGCCGGCACCCTGCTGCTGGTGCCGGCACCGCTGGACCTGGGCACCGAAGAGACAGCGCTGCAGGACGTGCTGCCGCACGGCGTGATCCAGCGCGCCGCCGGCCTGGGCCACTGGGTGGCCGAAGATGCGCGCAGCGCCCGTGCCTTGCTGAGGCGGGTGCATGCGGTGGCGCCGCTGGCACTGCCGCTGCAGGCGATCCACATTGCCGAACTGCCGCGGCCGCGCAAGGGCAGCCGCGAAGCGGTGCCCGCCGAAGCCTGGCACGCCCTGCTGCAGCCGGCGCTGGAAGGCCACGACCTGGGCTTGATATCGGAAGCCGGCCTGCCCGCCGTGGCCGACCCCGGCGCGGCGCTGGTCGCCGAAGCCCACCAGGCCGGCGTGCCGGTGCTGCCGCTGCCGGGCGCGAGTTCGCTGCTGCTGACACTGGCCGCCAGCGGCCTGAACGGCCAGAGTTTCGCCTTCGTGGGCTACCTGCCGCAGGAGGCGGCAGCGCGCGCCGCGCGCATCCGGGAGCTGGAAGCGTCGTCGCGCCGGCTGCAGCAGACGCAGCTGGTGATCGAAACGCCCTACCGCAACGCCGCGCTGCTGCAAGCCCTGCTGGACGTCTTGGCGCCCACGACGCGGCTTTCGGTGAGCTGCGGCCTCACGCTGCCGGGCGGCTGGACGCGCAGCGACGCGTTGGCCGCCTGGCGGGCGCGGCCACTGCAGATGCCCGACCGCTGGCCGGCGGTATTTGCGCTGCTCGCCGCGTGACGGCGCCGTGAGCGCCGGACCGTTGCCCCGCCCTCAGCCGCCCAGCAGCGAACCGACCTTCTTTTTGACCCGGATGTTGGGCGACAGGCCCGGCACGGGAACGGCCGCGGGCGCCTTGGCCGCAGCTTCCCAGACGGGCGCTTCGGCCGTGCCGGCGGCGGCCGGTTCGTAGGGCTTGTCGAAGATCGGGTCGCTGGGCGCCGCGGCACGGCGAGGCCGCTCGTAGGACGCGCCGGCCCGGACATCGGGCTCGCGCCGGGCGAAGTCGTCGTCGCGGCGGGCATCGTCGCGACGGGCAAAGCGGCGCGGGCGGTTGTCCTCCAGCTCGAACGGCTCGATCTCGATCTTGCGCTTGAGCAGCTTCTCGATCTCGCCCACCAGGCGCAGGTCGTCGCGCGCCACCAGCGTGACGGCCAGGCCCGAGGCGCCGGCGCGGCCGGTGCGGCCGATGCGGTGCACGTAGTCCTCGGCGTGGAAGGGCACGTCGAAATTGAAGACGGCCGGCAGGTCGGCGATGTCGAGTCCGCGCGCGGCCACGTCGGTGGCCACCATCAGGTCCACCTCGCCGGCCTTGAAGGCGGCCAGCGCCTTCAGGCGTTCGTCCTGGCTCTTGTCGCCGTGCAGCGCCTGCGTGCGGTAGCCGTCGTGTTCGAAGCTGCGCGCCAGCCGCGCCGCACCGATCTTGGAATTGACGAAGATCAGCGCCTGCGAGAGCTCGCGCGTGCGCAGCAACTGCTTGATCACCGCGCGCTTGTCTTCGTCGGCCACGCTGTAGAAGCGCTGCTCCACGTTGGTGGCCGCGGCGTTGGGGCGCGCCACTTCCACCAGCACCGGTTCCTGCAGGTAGCTGTTGGCCAGGCGCTTGATCTCGGGCGAGAAGGTGGCGGAAAAGAGCAGCGTCTGGCGCTGCCTGGGCAGGTAGCTCAGGATGCGCTGCAGGTCGGGCAGGAAGCCGATGTCGAGCATGCGGTCGGCTTCGTCGAGCACCACGTATTCCACCTGGTTGAGCACCGCATTCTTGGCCTCGATGTGGTCGAGCAGCCGCCCCGGCGTGGCGATCAGCACCTCCACCCCGGCCTTCAGCGCCAGCGTCTGCGGCTTCATGTCGATGCCGCCGAAGACCACCAGCGAACGCAGTTGCGAATGCTTGGCGTATTTCTTGACGTTGTCGGCCACCTGGTCGGCCAGCTCGCGCGTGGGTGCCAACACCAGCGCGCGCACCGGGTGGCGCGCCGGCGACATGCTGGCGTTCTCGTGGCGCAGCATCTTCTGCAGCAGCGGCAGCGTGAAGGCGGCGGTCTTGCCGGTGCCGGTCTGCGCGGCACCCATGACGTCGCGACCGGCCAGCACGATGGGAATGGCCTTGGCCTGGATGGGCGTCATGGCCGTGTAGCCTGACTCGACCACGGCGCGCAGCAGCTTGGGGTCGAGCGGGAGGGTGTTGAAGAGAGGTGCGGCCTCGGCGACGGCAGGCTCCAGCCGATCTGAATCACTCATGTCGAGCGATTATCCCTCTCCCGCAGCGGCATCGGCCGCGATACGGGCCGATGCATCCACCGCGGCGACTTGAAGCGCACGATGCGCCAGTACAGAGCCACGTAGGTGAAGCCGAAAAGCGCCAGGAACACGGCCATCAACAGGCTGTTGTCCCAGAACAATGTGGCCGGAATCACCGAGAACATGCACAGCAACCACAGATACGGCGAGGTCATCGAGTTGCGCCGCGTCAGTGCCTTGGCTCCCTTGTCGCCGACGGCCCAGCGCATCACGCGGCGGTAGATCAGCGAGTGCAGGTGGATGCCGTCCGGCATGCTGGGCGGCACGGCGCGCAAGAAGCGCCGCCGGTAGATGGAAAACAGGGTCTCGAACACCGGGTAGACACACACCAGCAGCGGGAACAACGGCGACACCCCGGGGTTGCGCACGAGCAGAAGGATGGACAGTTCGGCCACGAAGAAGCCCAGGAAATAGGCACCGCCGTCACCCAGGAAAATCAGGCCGGCCGGGAAATTCCAGACGAAGAAGCCCAGCACCGCGCCGATGCCGGCCAGCGCCAGCGTGCCGATGACCGGGTCGCCGACCTGGAAGGCCACGTAGGCGACCGAGGCGAGCATGATGACCACGCACATCGATGCCAGTCCGTTGAAGCCGTCGATGATGTTGACCGAGTTGGCGATGCCGGCGACCGCGAACACCGTCAGCAGCGCCGCGCCGGGGCCGAAGCCCACCACCCAGTCCAGACCGGGGATGTCGGTGCGCGTGATCGCCGCGTCGAGAAACCAGACCGTCAGCGCTGCCGACAATGCCGTGGCGAGCAGGCGCAAGCGAGGGCTGACGCCCTTGGTCAAGTCTTCGACCAGCCCGGCACCAACGGCAGGGAGGCCGCACAGCAGCAGCCCGGCGGCAATTCTGCCGGCGGCTGGATCCATGGCCCAAAGCGCAGGCAAGGCGCAAGCCAGGCCCGAAACGATACCGATGCCGCCGACGCGGGGCACAGCCAAGGAATGGAATTTCTGCGGGCCCGACAAATCGTGGTCGAGCGAAAAGCGGCCATGGGTCTTGGCAGAGCGGATCACCATCAAGGTGACCCCCAGCGACACGGCAAAGGCGAAGAGGAGAGGAAGCACGGGCGCGATTGTAGATATCCCTGCGCGGCCGGTTCCCAGGACGTCTTGAATCGGCCCCAAGATCGCGACCTGCGCCCGATTGGCCGGCTGCTCCGTGATCTGCCCACCAGGCGAAGCCACCACCGAGGCCGCCGACCGCCAACCTCGATGCCAACGGGACAACCAATCCCGCCGTCTGGTGGCTCAGCCCTGGTGTCCCGCGACGCCACCATGGTTGGACGGCGCCGACTGGACGAAGTGCGGGTAGAAGCTGCAGCGGGCCCGCGTAGAATCGATTTTTCCACCAGAGCGATGTCGCCTTCGCCCATGGCAAGTCCCGGGCTCCGAGACCTTGGATGCCGCCCGACCGACCGTTACGCTGCAACGCGATGACTCCAAAATGTTTGCGCCGCTGGGGATGTTCCAGCTTGATCACGGGGCTGCTTCTCTGGATGCTGGCTGGCACGGCAACTGCGCAATTCGCGACGCTCGACGATCCGCAAAGACCCCAACCTGCCCAGGATGGGGCCATCCAACTGCGCCAGGCGGACGCTGCACGGACCAGCGAGTCCAAGCCCGCCGATGCGGCCACCGCGCGGACTCGTCAACCGATGGAGAAGCCCGATGAAACAGATGCCTATGTGGCGGGCGAATTCGAGCGTTTCGTGCAGCAGATCGTTGGCCCAGTCGGCCCCAACGTACCGAGAATTCGCCGCTTCGGGGCGGAAGTCATCACCAGCGCCATCGACCGGCGCAGCGCAGACATGGGCTCTGGGGTGCCCTTCGAAGGTCGCAGCCCCGACTTGAGTCCACTCGTACCGCGCGACTACGTCGTTGCGCCAGGTGACGAGATCCTCGTCACACTTTGGGGTTCGGTGGTCGCCGATCTGCGCCTTCTGGTGGACCGCAGCGGGCGCATCAGCGTGCCACGGGTGGGATCGATCCAGGTCGCCGGCGTGCGCAATGCCGATCTTCCTGCCGTGGTGGAACATCGGATCGCGCAAGTTTTCAAGAATTTCCAGCTCAGCGTTTCCATGGGGCAGTTGCGCGGCATTCGCGTGCTTGTCACCGGTTTCGCCGTGAAGCCCGGCACCCACAGCGTGAGTGCGCTGTCCACGGTCGTGAGTGCGTTGATGCAAGCCGGTGGTCCGTCGTCTGCGGGCAGCTTTCGACAAGTGGAACTGAGGCGTGGAAGTACTCTGGTCGGGCGCTTCGACCTGTACGACTTGCTGCTAAGAGGAGATCGTTCGGCCGATCACCTGGTTCAGGCCGGCGACGTGGTGCATGTCGGCCCCGTGGGGCCCCAGGTAGCGCTCATCGGAAGTGTCAATCATCCGGCAGTTTTCGAGGTCAAGCCAGGTGAGAAGGTGGCCGACCTGGTCGCGATGGCAGGTGGGTTCTCGGCTGTGGCCGATCGCAGCCGATTGTCCTTGGAACGACTCGACGACCGCAGCAGTCTGCGCATCCGCCAACTGGGCCTCCCCGTCGACGGCGACATGGCGCTGGCGAATGGCGACGTCTTGCGCGCCTTCAGCGCCATCGACGCAAATCAACCGGTGCAGCGACAGAACAAGCGCGTGGTCATCGAGGGTGAGGTCATGCGCCCGGGCGAGTACGTGTTGCCGCCGGAGAGCTCGACCGCCGATGCGATCCAAGCGGCCGGTGGCCTGACCTCGGCGGCCTTCATCTTCGGCACCGAGTTCACGCGGGAGAGCGTGCGCAAGAACCAGCTCGCCAACTACGAGCGCGCACTGCGCGACCTGGAAACCGAATTCACCCGCGCCACGGCCACCCGGCGCACCAGCAACACCGAAGAAGCCGCGGCGCAGGCTGCGAGCAGTGCGGCGACCGCCCGCCTCCTGGCGAGCCTGCGAGCCGTTCGGCCCACCGGTCGCGTCGTGTTGCAGTTGCCCCCTGAAGGCCGTGAACTGCCCGACCTGGCACTCGAAGACGGTGACCGAATCCATGTGCCGCCACGTGCCACGACGGTTGGCGTCTTTGGCAGCGTGTTCAATGGCGGCAGTTACCTCTTCACCGGCGGCCGCGATATCGATCAGTACCTTCGCCTTGCCGGCGGCCCCACGACCGGTGCCGACGAGAGAAGCATGTTCGTCATCCGCGCCAACGGCAGCGTTGTAAGTGCCCGCCAGTCCACGGGCTGGTTCAACAACAATGGCTTGGCAGGCTTGGCCGCCGAACCCGGCGACACGATCTTCGTGCCCGAGGAAATGGACAAGACCACTTGGATGCAGCACGCCAAGGACTGGACGCAGCTCCTGGCGCAGTTCGCGCTGGGGGTGGCGGCGATCCAGGTGCTGGGCAATTGAAGCGCAATCAAGGATGACGAAAACCCGTTACGTGGCGACCGAGAACAGTGACGGCACTGGTGACCAACGCGGCTTCGATGCTGGCGAGAACCTCAGCCTGCTCGACATGGCCGTCATGCTGGCCGAGCATCTGAAGCTGCTGATCGTTGGTCCATTGGTCGTTGGGTTGCTGGCGCTGGGCATCACCTACGTGATTGCACCAACGTTCACGGCCCGCACCACATTTCTACCGCCACAGCAGCAGCAAAGCCTTGCCGCTGCTTCTGCCTTGGCTTCACTCGGCCCACTGGCCGGTTTGGTCGGCGGCATCAAGAGCGCCGCCGACCAGTACGTGGCATTGATGCAAAGCACGACGGTCCAGGACCGACTTATCGACCAGTACGGGTTGATGCAGATCTATGAGGTCGATTTCCGCTTTCAAGCGCGCGACGAGTTGCGGGATAACGTGCGCATCATCCTGGGCAAGAAGGACGGCCTGATCACCGTGGAAGTTGACGATGAGGATCCGCAACGCGCCGCCGATCTGGCGAACAGCCATATCGACGAACTGCGCCGAATGACCAGCGTGCTGGCCGTGACCGAAGCGCAACAGCGCCGCGCCTTCTTCGAGCAGCAACTGGAGCGCAGCAAGGACAGGTTGACCAAGGCCCAGGAGTCGCTGCAAGCCAGCGGCTTTACGCAAGGCGCGCTGCAGGCCGAGCCCAAGGCGGCGGCGGAGAGTTACGCGCGTCTGAAGGCCCAGGTCACCTCGGCCGAGGTCCGACTGCAGACGATGCGCAGCTACCTGAACGAAAATGCTCCGGAATTCCAGAATCAACAGGCGGCGCTGGCTGCGCTTCGCGATCAGCTGAGTCGCGCCGAACAGGCAGGCGAGCCGCAGTCTGGCCCGGATTACATCGGAAAGTACCGCGAATTCAAGTACGAGGAGGCACTGTTCGATCTCTTCGCTCGCCAATATGAAATGGCGCGACTGGACGAAAGCCGCGACGGCGGCCTGATACAGGTGGTCGACAAAGCGCAAAAACCTGAATGGAAGAGCAAACCGAAGCGTGCCCTGACCGCCGCCATTGCAACCGTCATTGCTTTCGTTCTGCTGATTCTGCTCGTCCTGGTCCGCCACACCTGGCGGCAGACTGCCATGCAACCCGAAACCAGTACCCAGATTGCTCGAATCCGCGCCGCGCTGGATCCCCGCCGCTGAAGCCTGCTCGCGGTCCGGCACCGGACCTCGAACGGGAACATGCCGGCGAGCGACTGGCAACTGGTGGTCTATTGGAATGATCGCCGTGGAGTGGGTGGCGATGCCGATCCGGCCTTCGTCTGCAGGCCTGGCGCAACGGAGAGCGATGGGACTTCCGTCGCGTTCTGTGCCGCCATGGAGTCTCGAATGAATCCCGTGGTGGAGGGCTTGCTGCGGTGCTCCATCGGACCGTCGAGGCGCCGCTGCGCGCGAACGGTCGATCTCTGTAACCGCACGGTACGCAGGTGCATCCCCCACCAACACCTGAGTCCGTAACGTCGGGCATCAGAGATCGACACTGGATGCCAGATTCACGAAAGCGGACCGCGCATGTTAGCGTTCACTTTGTGTACGGGGCCGCGATTATTGGGGGACGAGGCGAGCCTGCAACGCCACGCGCATTGAGCACTTTCGGTTTCTGATCTGATCGGGGTACCGCAACGTCGGTGGAGTCGCCCGACTTTGGTCGCGGTGCAGCCAGCCACACTTTCCGGATTGCCGGAAACCCTGCTGCATCGACCGTCGGCACGCGATCGCCACAGTCGCCACACGCTCCCGTCTTCGCAGCCGTCCCATGAATTCTTGACTCTCGCAGCGCAGCAAGGTCCAGGAATGTAGAACTAATAATATTGATCGAGAGGTCTCGGCTGCAATTATTTATTAATTTCCGTCAAGATCGCAGTGAATGGGGCAATTTAGAAAAATTCACAGATTATTATGTATAACGATATTCAGTCAAAGAAGATTGGGGCAGGCACCCGAATCTGGCAATATACTGTCGTATTGCCAGGAGCAGAAGTCGGCCGTGACTGCAATATCAATGCTCACTGCTTCGTCGAGAACGACGTGAAACTCGGTGATCGGGTAACGATTAAGTGTGGTGTGTATTTGTGGGATGGCATCGAGATCCAGGACGACGTTTTCATCGGTCCAAACGCCACATTTGTCAACGATCAATACCCGCGATCCAAGCATCATGGAAAGATCGTTCCCAGGACCATTTTAGGCAACAGTTGTTCTATTGGAGCAAATTCAACAGTTTTGGCAGGAAGAAAGATTGGTCGATATGCCATGATTGGAGCCAACACTCTGATCTCCAAGGATATTCCTCCGTATGCACTGGTATACGGTAATCCTGCAACAATCAAAGGCTATGTTTGCAAGTGTGGCACCAAGTTATCAGAAGCTTTGATGTGTAGCGCATGTTGTAGAAACTACTTCCTCAGTCCTCGCGGCACTCTTCAAGACAGAGCCGACATGCAGCTTGTGCGTGGAAAATATGTCAAACTGCGTTTAGTCGAGTTGGAAGACGCGCAGTTCATTGTTTCTCTACGCAATTATGCAAAATCTCAAAAGTTCCTTTCTTCTACCAGTACGAGTATTGAAGCACAAGAACAGTGGATGCGTGACTACAAACTTCGAGAGAAACAAGGCATAGAATTTTATTATATAATTCAGTTGCATGATGATACTTTGGTTGGTTTGATTCGACTTTACGACTTAAAAGCAGATATATTTTCCGGTGGTAGCTGGATCATCGCACCCGGGTATCCACATCACATCGCAGTCGAAACCGTTCTATTGCTTTACGATCTCTGTTTTGATCAGCTAGGGTACGAGAAAATACTGTTACAGGTTGTAAAGGAAAATCAGAGTGTTATCAGGTTTCACAAACGCTTCGGCGCCATCGTGGATCATGAAGATGAGAAGTGCGTGTATTTGATAAATACATACCAAACCATGCAAGGCCCCAGAGAGAAGTTCAGGAAATGGCTAGGTCTGATAGGTCGCTGAGGCGCCCCTCGAAGGTGACGCCGTATCATGCGGCAAAGCATCAAGATATCAAACACAGCATGCCCCGCGCGCGCAGACGATCAACCGCCCCGCGGTACCCGCTCCTCACTCGCTTGTACTGCGCCCAATCAAGTCCTGCTGGAATTCAAACCTTTTCACGCCGACGACGAGAGAACGACCCCAAGATCTTTCGATGCAAAGTTTGAACCACGAGACACGGCAATCCAACTGCCAAGTTGCGGACGGCATCCGAGCCCATCGACAGGGCGCTTTCCGGCGAAACAAGCATCAATTCCAGCACTCGACGCGATTGGCGTGCGTACCAGGTACACAGGTGCCCGTGCGATCTGCAATACTCCTTTTCGAGCGCGACGGTTTGAATCGTCATTCTCAGCATGTGTGCGGTGCTTTTGACCGTATTACGATCATGCCAGCGGTACCGAAGTAGCGGTTCTGGCCAGAAACGCAGACGCGAGAATTTGGCGAGCTGGAGAAGCATATAGTAATCTTCTAATGGCGCCGCTGACGAAAATCGGCCGACCTTCTCGATGGCCGACCGACGAACCAATGTGCCGTTGGGGACATGATTACCTTGAATCAGCGCCTCATAACTGCCAAACCAATCTCCATCAAAATCGTAGGGCGCCGTTGTCTTGCGCAGGTAGTCGGCAAAGCTCGAGTAGGCTGCACTCTTGCTTTCATACGTCGCACGCCGATCCGACGTCCAAGAACAGGGCCGGCCAGTGGCATCGATGAGCGAGTTATCCGGCGCAACCAGGCTGGTGTTCGGATCGCTCTTCAGCACGTCCACCAACCGGGAGATCGCATGCGACTCCGCAACGTCGTCCGAAGCCAGGAAGAACAAATACTCACCTCGAGCCAGCGATAGGGCCCGATTCAGTGTTGCGACGCTTCCAGCGTTGAGCTGTTGCACGAACACGAAGTGCCTGAAGCGACGAGCACAGATATCCCGAAACGACTCAATAATCTGCGCAGATGAATCAGTGGATCCATCGTCGATCACCACGTACTCTATGGCTTCATAATCCTGCGCAATGACACTCCGCAGGCTCTCGGCGACATAATCGGCGTGATTAAAGGACACCGTGATGACCGTGACAAGCGGCGGCTGGAGCTCGCTCATGGAACGTGTCGATGCGTATTCCAGCGTTCGTGGACGCCCGTTTTGGTCGGATCGGGGACGGTGAGACGACGTCGTCGAAAATGCACTAGGGATTGTCTGAATAACGCGCATCGAGCATGGACGCCGAGATCAAGGCAGCGGGCTACGACGGCGGCTGCACGCAAGATCGACCGCCTGATGTAATCCGCTGCGCTGGTGGTGGCCGGCAACGCCCACCTCGCCGCACGCGCGCAGCAGGCCGGCGCCCGCTGGCTCGAGATCCCGCCCACGGTCGTCGACATTGCGTGTTATGTGCCGCGTAATGCTGGCCCGCAGACTGAAGAGCTGCACACGCCGGACGACCCACGGCCGCTGCGCATAGGCTGGATCAGCACGATGACGGCCATGCATTTTGTGCGCACTCTCGCCGCGCCGCTGCAGTTGCCGGGTATTCACACCGAGACCGTCGCCTGGAACGAGACCGGCGAAGCCGGGGAGATCGCCCGCGTCGATGTCGGCATCATGCCCCTGCCCGACTCGCCCTGGGAGCGCGGAAAGTGCGGCTACACGCTGGTGCAGTACACGGCCTGCGGCGTGCCGGTGGTCGCATCGCCGGTGGGCGTGAACCGCGAGAGGGTCGAGCCGGAGCTGAATGGCTAACTCGCGGCCGACGCGGCCCGGCGCCGTTGCATGGCTGCGGCGGGGCGCGCGCGGACCGTGGAGCACTACAGCTTGGACAAGGTGGCCGAGCGGCTGGCCGACTGGCTGCAGCACCTGTCGCACGCCGGCTGAGGGATCGTGTTCAGCCCGCCGCCGCCGCGGCCGGCTCGTAAGCCGCCAGCAGCCGCCCGACCTCGGCATCGAGGTTAGCGACCGCCGGCAGGCTCTTGGGGTATTGGCAGTTGCGGCAGGCCTCGTAGTCCTCGCGGCAGCCGCGCAACTGCGCCAGGCGCATCGTACGCAGCGGTTCGCCGAGCCAGATGTCCCTCAGCGGCTCACGCGACACGTCTCCCACCACCGTGCCGAGCGACCAGTCCACGCAGCACACCGACACCGCGCCGTTGAAGTTGACCACCAGTTTCATGAAAGGCTCGGCACAGACGCGGCGCGGCTGCGCCTTCTGGCCGTACAGGTTCAGCTCCGGCTTCAGCATGCCCGAGATGTCGCGCACTTCGGAGTCGTACCACTTCACCAGGCTGTCGATGAAGACCGTGTCGGCGATGGGCCGAAAGGTACCGTGGAAGTAGGCGCGCTGCGATTCGGTAAAGCCGGTGTCGATGGTCTTCACGTGGATGTGAAAGTCAGGTCGCAGCGCCAGCTTCAGCCTGTGCAGTTCCTGCACATGATGGCGGATGGTCTCGAAGCGCGTGCGCGTCTGCGCGACATCGCGGTAGCCGGCGTCGTCCAGCGCGTAGATCGACACGCGCAGCCCATCCAGCCCGGCGCGGATCAGCCCTTCGGCACGCTGCGGGGTCAGCAGCGAGCCGTTGGTCGTGAGCTCCACGCGCTTCACGCGGCCGCTAGCTTTTGCGCAGGCCACCATGGCCTCGAGCTGCTTGTTGACCAGCGGTTCGCCGTCCTTGTACAGGTGCAGCACCTGCAGCGGCTGCGGAAAGGCCGCAAGGTCGTCGACGATCTTACGAAACAACTCCAACGTCATCATGCCCACCGGGCGCTGCACACGGGCCAGCGCATCGTGATCCCCGGTGGGGCAGAACACGCACTTGAAGTTGCAGACGTTGCTCGGGTCCACCATCATCGATAGCGGCGTGTCCAGCGGCAGTAGTTCCGCCAGCGGGCGGATCTTGTCTGTGCGCAATTGACTGTAGTTTGCGACGGTCATCGGTTGGCTTCAGTGGGAGCGCGCCGGCCGAGTGCTCTGATGCAAGACGCGTCAGCGGAGTGTACGCCGCACGCCCGCGGCCCGGTCCATGCTGTGGCCCCAAGACGGTAATGTCCCCTGTGCCCAAGTAGAAGTGTCCCCTTGGTCGGCAACAGCCAGGTGGCGCGATGGGACAGGAGATGAGCCTGGCTGAGGCAGGTTTCTAATCAGGACCTGAAATGGACGCCGGACTCTGCTCCGGCGAGCCGGTTTCAGACAGGCTTTCTGGCAATTAGGCCGATATTGCCCAGTAGCGCCGAAGGAACTTCGGGCGAAACCTGTACGCATGCTCGGATCAGCTCGTCGCTCCAGCCCTCCATCATGGAATAGGGCAGCGTCTTAAGTCCGAAGCCGAAGTCGCGCTCCACCGCCAGGCCCGCGTCAACGGCACAGTCGTGAAGGCCGCTCGGATCGAACACACGTTGATGACCAACTAAATGATCACGGGGAGACAGGGTGTGAAGCGAGTCCTGCAGCTTCATGTGAACAGCCAGTCGACGGTGCAGAGAGTGTGCATTGGGCACGAGCACAATGACTCGCCCGCCGGGGTTCAAGGCCAGCTTCATCTGCCGCAGCACTCGGACTGGATCGTCGACGTGCTCAAGCACATGCATGGCCAAGATGTTGTCATACTTCTTTTCGCAGGTGAAGGTCTCGAAGTAGCTGTGGAAGACCTCCATGCCGGTGCTGCCATACAGGCGACGGGCTTGTTCACAAAGCGCTGAAGAGCCCTCGACGAGGTCAATCCGCAAGCCATGACGCCGGATAAGTTCATGGAGCATCAGCCCGGTGCCGTACCCCATTTCCAAGATGGGTTCGGGGCACTTGACCAACTGCGCCATTTCTAGCAACAGCTCCAGCGAGCAGATATCCATCATGTCCTCAACCCGGTTGTTCTGCACCAGTGCCGTGTTGAGGTAGACGTCGGTGACGTAGCTCTCGATGTTCTTCGATATCTCGGAAGTTGGCTGCATGGCTGGGGAGTTCGCGAGCGAACTCTTGGCTAAGTGACAGAGTGGTGATTATCGTCCCTGGTTAGCGGCCGTGCGCTGAGAAGCCGTGAACAGAACAATTCCTGGCACGCGGTTTCAACGTTCACGAGACCTCCCTGTGCCAGGGCGTGGACCTCTGGGACTTCATGCACCCGGCCGTGCACGCCTTCATCGCCAATTCGGCGCCCGCGTCCTGAGCCATCTCCATGGCGTACCCCGTGAACACGTCCATGGCGGAGTTGGCCACCCTGGTGCGCAATGCCTGCGGCAGCCCCGACGCCGGCCCTGATGCGCCGTCCTTCGAGTTGCTCACCATCGCCAGCGCACACCCACAGCGCGCTTTGCACCGCGCCGCCCCACGCGGGGTCAGGGTCTCGAACGGGCCCAGGCAATGTCGGATAATCAATCAGGAGCCATCGTGAGATCGGCATTCGCTTCGATCTTGGTCCACTGACTCATCCGCTCGCCCACCATGTCCTCGCCGCACCGTCTGCCGGCAGCGGCCCATCCGCTGGCCAGCATTTCACCGCAAGCACGCATCGGATGCGATTGCCGCATCGACTCGGGTGCGGTCGTGCCCGCTGATTGCGAGCTCGGCGACGAGGTACACGTCGGACCGAACGTCGTCTTCGTGGAGCCGGACGAGGGGTCGACCTGCCGCGTCGGCCGCGCCTGTGCACGCGTTCGCATCGGTGCGAACGCCGTGATCTATCCCGACGTCGTGCTCGCGACCGGCGTCGTGGTGCGCCCAGGTGCCGTCGTGACGCGTTCGGTGCCGCATGGGGCCATCGTCGAAGGCAACCCGGCAACGATCGTGGGCTATGTGAACACGGTTCACAGTCGAAGCACGTTCGCGACACCAGCGCTGGGGCGCAGCACGGAGCCCGTGCAGAAGACCGCGGTCGATGGCGTCACCTTGCACCGCATGCACGTGGTGCCGGACCTGCGCGGCAGCCTCACGGTGGGCGAGTTCCAGCGGCAGATCCCCTTCACTCCGCTGCGCTACTTCATCGTCTTCGGCGTGCCGAGTCGCGAGACGAGGGGCGAACATGCGCACCGGCAATGCCATCAATTCCTGGTCTGCGTGCGCGGCAGCTGCACGGTGGTCGCAGACGACGGGCAGCGTCGTGTCGAGGTTCGTCTGGATTCACTGGACACCGGCCTGTATCTGCCGCCGATGATCTGGGGCATCCAGTATCAGTATTCCAGCGACGCCGAATTGCTGGTGTTCGCGTCCCACCACTACGATGCGGATGACTACATTCGGGACTACGACGACTTCCTGCGTGCCAAGGCCGCTGCATGACCTTTCCGGACTGGAAGCGACCGCGCCGCATCACCGGCGGGACCGGCGGCTTGCCGAGCGACGCAGATGAGCAACCTTCCGTTTCTTGATCTCAAGGCCATTCAGCAGCTGCATGCCGACGCGCTGCGCTCGGCCTTCGAGCGGGTACTGGATTCGGGCTGGTACATCCTCGGCGAGGAAGTCCGGCACTTCGAAGAGGAGTACGCGGCCTACTGTGGTGCGCGCGAGTGCGTGGGCGTTGCGAATGGTCTGGATGCACTGGTGCTGGCATTGCGGGCGCTCGACATCGGCCCCGGCGACGAAGTCCTGGTGCCTGCCAATACCTACATTGCAACCTGGCTTGCCGTGAGTCAAGTCGGCGCGACACCGGTCCCGGTCGAGCCCTTGCCCAATACGGCCAACCTCGACCCCCATCGGCTTGCCGCTGCGCTCACGCCTCGCACACGTGCCGTCCTGCCCGTGCACCTGTACGGCCAGCCCGCCGACCTGGAGCCGATCCTGGCGTTTGCCGCGGCGCACGGTCTGAAGGTGTTGGAAGACGCCGCCCAGGCCCACGGCGCCACCTACGCGGGCCGTCGACTCGGCGCCCACGGCGACATCGTGGCCTGGAGCTTCTACCCTGGCAAGAATCTCGGTGCGCTGGGCGACGCTGGCGCCATCACCACCAACGACGCCGGCTTGGCCGACCGGGTACGGCTGCTGCGAAACTATGGCTCGCGCCGGAAGTACCACAACGAGGTCATCGGCTACAACTCGCGCCTGGACGAACTGCAGGCGGCGCTGCTGCGGGCGAAGCTGCCCCACCTGGACGCCGAGAACGGGCGACGCGCGCTCATCGCTCGCCGATACCTGGACGGCTTGTCCGGGGCGCCGGTCCAGCCGCTCGAGGTGAGCGCCCGTTGCGCCAGCGTATGGCACCTGTTCGTGATCCGCCACCCGCGGCGGGATGCTCTCGCGTCCGAGCTGGCGGCGCGAGGCATCGCGACCATGATCCACTACCCCGTGCCGCCGCACCTGCAGCCTGCCTATGCCCATTTGAACCTGCCGGCAGGCACGCTGCCGATCACCGAGACCTTGCACCAACAGGTACTCAGCTTGCCGATGGGGCCGACGATGACACTGCAGGACGCCGACCGCGTGATCGGGGCGATCCATGAATGCGCTTGACGGCAGCGGCAGACCTCGGTCTGGTTGCTGCAGCATATATCGGTGAGCCGAGTCAATCTGGCCTCGCCTGGCGGACAGCCGGATGGTCGAGTGGGACCATCGTTCGGATCGCACCGTGGATCACGTGATCGGGGCTTTCTAAATGATTCGCGCGGCCACCTTCCAGGCCCTGGGCGGGTTCGACGAACGCTTCTTCGTCTACCTCGAGGATCTGGACCTCTCGCTGAGGGCTCGCCGCATGGGGCTGCTCACCCGCTTTGTCGCCTCGCCGCCGTCCTTTCACCTGGGCGGCGGCGTGTCCCGTCAGGTGAAGGCCGAGCGCCTGTTCTATGCGACGCGTAGCCGCCTGCTCTACGGATTCAAGCGTCTGCCGGCCTGGCAAGCCTGGACCCACGCCGCCACGGCGCTGGTCTGCGAGCCGCTTGCACGCACGGTCCGGGCGCTGCTGCGGCGGTCCTGGCAAGTCCTGCGCTTCACGTGGCGCGGCTGTGCGCTGGTCTACCGCGACCTGCCGGCGCTGTGGCGTGCACGACGATGGCGATGAGGGTCATGGCCTATCCGCGGTACGCTGCCCTCGGCGCCTCCTCCCGCATCCGATGGCTGCAGTTCCTGCCGGAGCTGAGGCGCCTCGGACTGGACATCGATGTCAGCCCGTTACTGGACGACGAGTACCTGCGCCGCAAGTACGCCGGGCGTCCGACACCCGTTGCCATTGCGCGCGCCTACGCAGGGCGCGCTGCCGTTGTGCTCGCACGGCGCGACTCGGCGGACGTCGTGTGGATCGAGAAGGAACTCTGGCCTTGGGCTCCCGCCTGGCTGGAGCGC
This sequence comes from Candidatus Rubrivivax defluviihabitans, assembly GCA_016709385.1. Lineage (GTDB taxonomy): Bacteria > Pseudomonadota > Gammaproteobacteria > Burkholderiales > Burkholderiaceae_C > Rubrivivax > Rubrivivax defluviihabitans. Next base: position 142,043 of record JADJMW010000011.1, on the reverse strand, counting down.
CTGGCCTGGGGACGGCGCCCCGTGGTGCTGGACTACGACGACGCCGTCTTCCACAGCTATGACCTGCACCGATCGGGCGTGGCGCGCGCGCTTTTCGGCGGCAAGATCGACCGCCTGATGCGGGCCGCCGCACTGGTGGTGGCCGGCAACGACTACCTGGCTCAGCGGGCGCGGCAGGCTGGGGCGCCGCGCGTCGAGGTGCTGCCGACGGTGGTGGACCTTCAGCGCTATGCCGTCGCCGCGCGCCCGTCTGAGGTGGACGGTCCGCTTCGCATCGGCTGGATCGGTTCGCCCGCAACCATCGATTACATGCGCCTGCTCGCCGCACCGTTGGCGGCGCTGGCAACCAAGCGCCGCATCGTGCTGCGCTTGATCGGTGCCACGCTCGACCTGCCCGGGGTGCCGACCGAGCACGTGCCCTGGACCGAAGCCGGGGAAGTGCAGGCGATCGCCGAGCTCGACGTGGGCGTGATGCCGCTGCCCGATTCCCCCTGGGAGCGCGGCAAGTGCGGCTACAAACTCGTTCAATACCTGGCTTGCGGCGTCCCGGTGGTGGCCTCTCCCGTGGGTGTCAATACGAAGATCGTGCAACCCGGCCAGAACGGCTTTCTGGCTGCCACCGACGCAGAGTGGGTGGAAGCCTTGACGTGCCTGGCGGACGACGCCGCCCTGCGCCGCCGGCTGGGTGCACAGGGGCGCGCGTTGGTCGAGTCGCGGTACAGCCTTCAGGTGGCGGCCCCAAAGCTGGCGGCTTGGCTGCAGGAGCTGGGCGCCAGGCGCTGAAGGTCGCCCAAGCCAGGGCTCGCCACCACCGACGATCACACCCCTCCCATGTGCGGCATCACCGGCTTCATAGGCGCTTCGGCGCAACCCGCGGAGGCCATGCGCGACCAGGTCCGGCGCATGGCCGGCGCGATTGCCCACCGTGGCCCGGACCATGACGGCCAGTGGGTCGACGCCGCCCAGCGCGTCGCCCTCGGTCATCGCCGACTCGCCATCGTCGACCTGTCGCCCCAGGGTGCACAGCCGATGGTGTCGCACTGCGGGCGCTACGTCGTTGCCTACAACGGCGAGATCTACAACCATCTGGAACTGCGCTCCGTGCTCGGACCCCTGCCGTGGCGGGGACATTCCGACACCGAGACCCTGCTCGCCGCATTCAGCCGCTGGGGTGTCGTCGAGGCCTTGCCGCGCCTGGTGGGGATGTTCGCGATAGCGGTCTGGGACCGCGAGACGCACAGCCTGACGCTGGTCCGGGACCGCATGGGCGAGAAACCCCTGTACTGGGGACATCTTCCGAACGGCGACATGGTCTTCGGCTCCGAGTTGAAGGCGCTGCGTGTCCACCCGGAGTGGCGCGGTGACATCGACCGCGACGCGCTGACGCTGTACCTGCGGCATTCCGCGGTGCCTGCGCCGTGGTCGATCTACCGTGGTGTGCGCAAGCTCGAGCCCGGTGCCTGGGTGCGCTGTGCGGCCGGTCGTGCGGACGAGCACGGTCGCTGGTGGCGCATCGACGAAGCGGCACGCCAAGGGCTGGCCAGTCGGACCGAGACCGCTGTGTGGACCGACGCGGAGGCGACGGACCGGTTGGAGGCCCTGCTGCTGCAAGCGGTGCGCAGCCAGCTGCTCGCCGACGTTCCGCTCGGGGCCTTCCTGTCGGGCGGCGTCGACTCCTCGACCGTCGTTGCGATGATGGTGCGCGGCGCGCACGAGCGGGTGCGCAGCTTTGCGATCGGATTCGATCATCCCGGGTTCGACGAAGCCGAGCATGCCCGCGCCGTCGCCGCACACCTGGGCACGGACCACACGGAGTTGCGCGTCTCGGCCGCCGATGCGCTGGCCGTCGTGCCGCACCTGCCGCGCCTGTACGACGAACCGTTCGCCGACTCCTCGCAGATCCCGACCGCGCTCGTCACCGCGATGGCCCGCCGGGGGGTCGTCGTCGCCTTGTCGGGCGACGGCGGCGATGAGCTCTTCGCTGGCTACAACCGCTACCTGATCGCCGATCGCCTGTGGCATCGCATCGGCCGCGTGCCGCTGCCGCTGCGGCGCGCTGCTGCGCGAGCGCTGCTGGGCGTCGATGCCGGCACCTGGAGCGCGCTGGCCGATCGCCTGCAGGCGCTGAGGCCGGCACGGCAGCGGCACGCCGAGGTCGGACCCAAGCTGCACAAGCTGGCGCGCTGCGTGCTGCCGATGCCGACGCTGGAGGCGATGCATCGCGCGCTGGCCTCGCAGTGGCTCGAGCCCGCGACGCTGGTCGAGGGTGGCCACGAACCCGCGACCGCCTTCGACGAGCCGCTGCACGATGGACCCGACGGCATCGAGCGCATGTGCCTGCTGGACCAGCGTACCTACCTGCCCGACGACATCCTCGTCAAGGTGGACCGCGCGGCCATGGCCGTGTCACTCGAGACGCGCGTTCCGCTGCTGGACCACCGCGTGGTCGAATTCGCGTGGCAGATCCCCCTGCACTTCAAGCTGCGCGACGGACAGACCAAGTGGCTGCTGCGCCAGGTGCTGTACCGGCACGTGCCACCGCATCTGATCGAGCGGCCGAAGCAGGGTTTTGCGGTGCCGCTGCAGGCCTGGCTGCGGGGGCCGTTGCGCGACTGGGCCGAGGCACTGCTCGACGAGCGGCGTCTGCGCGACGACGGTTTCCTCGTCCCGGGCCCGATCCGCAGCGCCTGGGCCTCCCTCCTGGCCGGTGATGGGCACTGGGCCGGCGCATTGTGGAACGTGCTGATGTGGCAGGCATGGCGGCAGGAGGTCGGTGCGCGATGAAGATCGCCGTCGTGGCGAACTCCGCCTGGTACCTGTACAACTTCCGGCGCCGCCTGATGCAGGCGCTGCGCGACGACGGTCACGACGTCGTCGCCATCAGCCCGACCGACGCCTATGCCCAGAAGCTGCAGACCGACGGCTTCGAGTGGACCGAGTGGCCGCTGGCGGCCGCCGGCACGAACCCGTGGCGCGAGCTGCGCGCCGTGGCCGACCTGCGCCGGGCGCTGGCCCGCGGGCAGGTCGACCTGGCCTTCACCTACACGCCCAAGGCCAACATCTACGCCGGTCTCGCTGCGCGTGGCCTGCCCTTGGTCCACGTGCCCAACGTTTCCGGCCTGGGGCGGGCATTCATCCAGCGCGGCCTGCTGACGCGATTGGTCGCAGGTCTGTACCGCCTGGCCTTCAGCCGGGCGCGCACCGTCGTCTTCCAGAACGAGGACGACCGCAGCGAATTCCTCGCCGCGGGACTCGTGGATGCGGAGCGCACCCTGCGCGTCCCTGGTTCGGGCGTCGACCTCGAGCGCTTCACGCCGGTGCCACTGCCGACGGGAGGCGCGCCTGTCTTCCTGTTCGTCGGCCGCGTGCTCAGCGACAAGGGCGTGCGCGAATTCGTGCAGGCGGCGCGGCAGATGCTTCGGATCCGGCCGGGCCTGGTCTTCCGCATCCTCGGGCGCGTCGGCGCCGACAATCCGACGGCGATCCCGGCCGACGAGGTCCGCTCGTGGGAAGCCGAGGGTCTGGTCGAACTGCTCGGCACCTGCGACGACGTGCGGCCCCATCTGGCTCGCGCGCTCTGCGTGGTGCTGCCGTCCTATCGGGAAGGGGTGCCGCGCGTCCTGCTGGAGGCCGCGGCCATGGCTCGGCCCTGCATCGCCACCGACGTGCCGGGCTGCAGGGACGCGGTGGTCGACGGACGCACCGGACTGCTGTGTGCATCACGCGACAGCGCCGCGCTCGCGGGCGCCATGCAACGCTTCATCGAAGCCGGTCCGGCGGTTTGGGCGAGCATGGGCGTGGCGGGGCGCAGACACGTCGAGGACCACTTCGACGAACGTCGGGTGATCGAGACCTACCGCACCATCGCGCGGCGCGCCGCAGGCGCAGCGACCTGAAGCGGCGTGCCCAAGGTCACGGCGCCGCAGTCGTGTCCTTCCACAGCCAGCGGTAGGCCTGGAACAGCTCGGTCAATTCCGAGCCGCGCCCGCGCAGCAGCAGCAACGCCGTGCGGGCCAGCGGTTCCAGGCCCCAGGTGACCACGCCCAGCAACGCCCGCTCGGCCACGCCGTGGTGCTTGGCCGAATACTTCAGCCGGCTGCGCAGCGAATAGAACAAGCGCTTCGCGCGCACCGCCTGCGAGGTGCCGCCGCCCTTGTGATACGCCCGCGCTTCGGCCACGTGCAGGCTGGCCCAGCCCGATTGCGCCGCGCGGCGGGCCAGGTCCACTTCTTCGAAGTAGACGAAGAAGCGTTCGTCGAAGCCGTCCAGGCGCTCGAACAGGTTGCGCCGGATCATGAAGAACGCGCCGATGACCTGGTCCACCCGGCGCGTGCTGAGATGGTCCCACTCGGTCATGGCGTGGCCGGTTTGCGGCCACACCCGGTCGATGCCGACGGCGTGGGTCAGGAAGTGGTGGGCACGCGGGAAGCGGGCACAACTGGGCACGACCTGGCCGCTGTCGTCTTGCAGTGCCAGTCCGACGATACCCACGCGTTCATGCCCGGGTCGCGCGAATGCTTCCACGGCCACCCGCAGCGAGTCGGCGAACAGCCGGGTGTCCGGATTGAGAAACAGGATCAGGTCCGTTTCACAGGCGGCCGCGCCCTGGTTGCAGGCGGCCGCGAAGCCGCGGTTCTCGGCGTTCTGGATCCACTCGATCGGCAGACCACGCAGGTCCTCGGCCCGCTGCGAGCCATCGTTCGACCCGTTGTCCACGATCACCACCTTGTGCAACTGCGCGGCACCCGCCAGCGCCGATTTGCTGGGCGCGATCGACGCCAGGCACTCGCGAAGCAACTCGCCCGAGTTCCAGTTGACGATGACGATCGACAGGCTGCTGCTCATCGCCGGGCGCTCAACCGAACAAGCTGGCCAGCGGCGCAAACTGGTAGGGCGTGAACAGCCCGGGCAACCACTGCAGCAGCACGCCGAACGCGCAATAGCCCAGCGACAGCAGAACCGGAACCGCGTGCCGCTGCATCAGACCGAGCGCGATCACGAAGATCGAGAATGCGTCGAAGAACTCGTACAGGCGGAACGCCAATGCCGATGCCATGTCGTGCAGCGCGAACAGCAGCACCACACCTGTCGCGACGAACATCACGCAGGGCCAGACCAACCGGGCTGCGGCCTCGAGGCGCTGGGTGCCGTGGCGCAGGGTCAGCGCAATGGCCGTCAGCAGGGCCAGCTTGAACGTGGCCACGGCCAGCGCGGTCCAGTTCAGACCGGTGATTTCACCGTGGCTGGCCAGTCGCAGGTCGATCGAGGCGACCAGCTGGAACAGACCCATCAAGGCCAGTACCAGGCCACCCGTCATCACCGCCCACGCCATGCCGCGACGCCGGGGCGCGAACAGCAGCACGCCGGCCACCGGCAGGAACAGGATCGCCGAGAGGTGAAAACCGGCGGCCGCCAGCGTCAACCAGAGCCACCGCTTCACGCGGCCCGCGACCAGGTGCTGCAAGGCCAGGAAACAGAGTGCCAGTGCGATGGCGGTTCGGATCTGGGTGAAGTCGTGGAGGAAGAAGCTCAGGCACAAGGTCACCAGCCAAGGCACGGCCGTGTTGCCCCCGAAGGCCCGCGCGAAGGCCAGCTGCTTCAGGCCGACGCTGAGCAATGCCGCCGCCAGGAACAGCGCCTGCAGGTTTCCGCCGGCCCGCTGCAGCGCGTCCATCAACACGCCGAACAGCACGTCCTTTGCGAAGAACAGCCGTTCGGGGTAGTCGAGATCGAGTTCGACCATCCAATCGAACATCTCCCGATAGCCCGCGTAGTCCACGCTGTCGGCACGCATCCCGGCAAAAACCACCAGCGTGGCCGCCATCGCAGCGCCCACCGGCCGGCGCAATGCGGGTGTCACACGGGCCAGCATCGCGGCAACGATGGCCCAGGCGAACAGCATCAGGTAGGGCATCGTTCAGCCCGCCCCCCCGCGCAGCGTTGTGGGTCGCAGGCGTCGCGACAGCGCTCTCGCGCCCCGCCGCCAGATGCGGCCGACGGTGCGAGGCGTCGGCGCGGTGAGCAAGCCACGCAGGCACAGCCACAGCCCGTAGGCACGGTTGCCGCCGTACAGGTGGATCAAGCCAATGTCGATGCGCACGTTGGCCAGGCAGGCGGCGCGGTAGTGCGGCGGCACCAATTCGCGAGCCACCTGCTCGGTCAGCCGCAATTGCCGGTCGAGCCGGTTGTGCACGCCGTCGCCGTGCAGGCGGTAGCGCGCCAGCACGATATCGCTGCAGTAGCGCACCGAGGTCTTGTTTGCCGCCTCGGCCATGAAGATGCGAATGAATGTCGGCCAGTCGTCGAGCGCCAGGCCGTCGTGCCAGACGCCGATTTCGCGCAGGAGACGCGTTTCGAAGACAGAGGCTTGAAGCAGCAGCGGCTTCGGGTACTCGGTGCACACCGCATCCAGACGCTCGGCCGCGCTGCCGCGGAGCAGGACGGCATGCGCTTGGCCGTAAACGGGCCTGCCGTCGATGGGGTTGCCGTGTTCGGCGAGATATGCCGCCTGGCATATCAGGGCACCGATCGTCGACTCGCTCGCGAGCAGTGCCGCCTGCACCTTTTCGAGCCCGCCCGGCACGTAGCTGTCGTCCGACGCCATCACCGCGAAGTAGCGCCCTTCGGCCAGCGCCAACCCGCACTGCAGTGAGTGCACCAGCCCCTGGTTGGGCTTGGTGTAGATGCGCAGCCGCAAGTCGGTGCGGAACGCGAAGGCCAGGCAACGCGCCAGGGTGTCGTCGGGCGAGCCGTCGTCGATGACGATCAGTTCGATGGCGATCCCCGGTGCGGTGGCGTCGACGCTGGCCAGGCACTCGTCGATGTAGGCCGCGTGCCGGTACGCGCAGACAACGACGGTGATGAGCGGCGGTGCGCCCGCGCCGGCAGGCCGATTCTCGCGAACCAATTGCAGCGTGGGCGGCACGGCGGCCGGTTCGGCAGCAGCGGATGCAGGCACCCTCATGGCCCGGCGTGCCCGTTCGTCAACATCGGCGGCGGCCGCAGCCGTGTCGTCAGCCGGCCGAGCTGGTAGTGCACGAACACCCAGTACAGCGCATAGGTGAGGGCATAGCCGATGGCTGCGCCCGTCAGGCCGAAGCGTGCCGCAAAGGCCAGGCAGGCAGCGATCTGCACCAGCGTGAACACCACCTCGCTGGCGATGAAAAGCCGCGTGCGGGCGTGGCTGATCATCGTGAAGGCCGGCACCCAGCTGCCGATCTTCAGCACGTCGCCCACCAGCTGCCACGCCAGCGCCTCGGTCAGCGGCAGGAATTCGCGCGTGAACAGCAGCTTCACCAGCGGCTCGCGCAGCAGCCATATGGCCAGCGCGGTGGCGCACACCAGCGGCAGCACGAAGCGGTAGCCCTTGGCGACGGCCGCTCGCAACAGCGTGCCGTCGCCGATCTCGGCAAAGTGGGGCAGGAAGTGCAGCGACAGCGTCGTCGTCAGCAGCAGCAGGTGCGTGTCGCTGAGCCTGAACATCGCCTGCCACAGCCCGGCCAGTTCGGCGCCGCCCAGGCGCACCAGCCCCTCGCGGATGGCGATGTGCCCCAGCGGCAATACGACGGCCGAAGCCGCCGCCATCAGCGCGAAGCCGCCCAGCGCCCGCGCGGCAGGGCGATCGATGGGGCCCAGCAGTGCGCTCCAGCGGCCCTTCCATACGTGCCGGAAAGCCACGATGCTGGCCACGCTGGCCGCCGCCTGGCCCACCGCCACCGCCACCAGCGCGCCGTACAGTCCGGCCTGCACCACCAGCGTCACCGCCAGCACCACGCTGAGCAAGCTGCCGGCGATGCTCGCCGCGACGAAGGCGCCGACCGCCTTCAGCCCAGCCAGCGCCGCCAGCACCAGCCCGTTGAGCGCGATGCCCACCAGCGCCAGCGCCAGCCAGGCCATGACGCTGGCCAGCGACGCATCGTTCAGCAGCCAGCCGGCCAGCGGCCCGCCGAACAGCAGCAGCACCCCGGCCGCCGCGGCGGAGCCCATCAGGGCCAAGGTCGCAGCGGTGCGCCACACGGCCAGCTGGCGCGCAGGGTCGGCGCTGCGCTCGGCCGTCAGCTTGGTGACGCCGTTGCCGAATGCACCGCCGGCCAGCGCGCCCAGCATGGCGACCAGGCTCTGGAACTGCCCGATCACGCCGAAGCCGGCCGGCCCGATGTACACCGCCAGCACCTTGTTCAGCGCCAGACCGGTGACCAGCCGCGTCGCGACGGCCGCGCCATTCAGCAGCGAGGTGCGCGCCAGGCCGAGGCTCATGCGCGAACGGCCTCGATCAGCGCCTCGGTGTCGGACATCGACATCGTCGGATTCATCGGCATGCCGAGCGCCTGCTCGTGCAGCGCCTCGGCGGTCAGCGCATCACCATGCGCGCGGTTGATGGACGCCAGGGCATGGTGGTCATGTCGTCACGGATTCAGAAAGTGGTTGTGCGCAGTGTCTGTCGTGGCAGCAGGCATGCGCCACAGACTGTCCGGGAACGCATGACGCAGCCGATCAGCCCGCGATGCTTGCCTCGGCCACCCGCCGAGCCTCGCATGCCTTGTGGGGTGCGCCAGTTCCCATGCCGGCCCTGAGCGCTGCAGCGCATGAGGAAGCGCAACGATTTGCGCGCGATTCTAGGATATCCGGGGCGGTTCAGCCCCGGTTCGGCAAGCCTGGCCTGCGAGTCGCACTGGCGTTGGCCAGCCTTTCGGGTCGGCGGCCGATCACCTCGTTTGCGTGGCCGTCAGCACGAGGATGTCCGACACCGGCAAGTCGTCCAGTCCGCTCACGGGATCCGTGCGGGTCTCGACGGCACTGATGGCATCGATCGTCTCGATCCCGCTGGTCACCCTCCCGAACACGGCGTAGCCGGGTTGATCGGCATCGACATAGTCGAAGCCGGGGTTGTCGCCGACATTGACGTACCACTGCGCCCGCGCGGAATCGGGCTCGCTCGTACGGGCCGCACCGATGCTGCCGCGAACATTCTTCAAACCGTTGTTGGATTCGAGCTTGATGGGCGGTGCCGTCGGTGGCTTGACCACCGGGCCGGACGTGTAGCCACCCGACTGCACCAGGGTGTCGGCAATCACGCGATGAAAGATCACGTTCCTGTAGAAACCGGCATTCACGTAGCCCAGGAAGTTGCGCACGGTGGCCGGCGCCGCCACGGGATCGAGTTCGAGCACGAAATTGCCCAGGGAAGTGGTCATGCTGACCTCCGGCTGAGGCACCTGGAACGTCAGGCGCCCGAGGAACCTGCCGTCGGTGGTGTGGACATTCGCCTTGAACTCGCCGACCGCCAGCACATCGCAGGTGTACTGCTGCAGGTCGTCGGTGCCGTTGGCCACCAGTGTCAGATTCTCGCAGCCGCCTTCCATGTCGACGACGATGCCGGCGCGCAGGTTGCGACCATTGATGCTCAGGGTGGCCGCGCGGCTGAAGCGTGCGTTGCTGGCGGCCATCGTCGTCACCGCGGGCTCGGAGTCGTTGCCGCCGCCGCAACCTGTCGTCAAGGTGGCCAGCATCGCCATCGCCCCGACGTGCAGCAGATGGCGCGGCCGGTACCGGCCACCGCGCTGGTTGCCGGGGGTTCCTGCATGGGCATTCATGGCTGCGACTCCTCTTTCATCGTGGCGTCCACCGAAAGGACACGCGCCATCTCGCCGAGCACCTGCGCCGACGGCCAGCCGCTGAGCACGAGCAGTTGCGAGCGCTGGTTCAGAAATTCGTAGCGAGCCTGGATCAGTTCCCGGCGGGCCAGAGCCTGCCGCGCCAGCGCCTGGCGATAGTCGGCGTCGGTGCCGAGCCCGGTGGCCTGGGCACGCGCGGCCGCCTTCACGGCAACGCCAGCGGCGTCGAGCGCAAGCAGGTTTGCCGCCAGGCGTTCGGCGCCTTGCACGGTCAGCCGGTACAAGCGTTCGACCTCGAGCGTCAGATTCTCCTGTTCGGCGCGCAGCTCCTGTTCAGCGCGGTCCCGTTCGGCCAGCGACTGGGCGATGCCGGCCTCCACGCCCCCCCCGCTGAAAATGGGCACAGTCAGCTGCACGCCGATCGACCGCTGTTCCGTCTTCTGGTTGAGTGTGGCCACCGACTCGCTGTCGGCCCGCGCCATGCTGGCGACGAGATCCATGCGCGGGTAGTGCCCGGCGCGCTGGCGCTCGACACCAAAGCCTGCGGCTTCCAGGCTCAGGCGCCTGAAGCGCACCAGGGGGTTGTTTTCCGCCGTCTGCTCGATCCACTGCTGCAGCGTCGGCAGCGGCAGCGACAAGCCGGCGAAGTCGGCCGGTGCAGCGCGCAGGGCACCCACCTCCAGGCCGGTAATGCGCTGCAACTCCCGGCGTGCCGAGACCACGTCGTCCTGGACCCGCACGAGGCGGTTCTTGGCCAGTCCGGCCGCCGATTCGGCGGCCGTAGCCTCCTGCACCGTGCCCTCGCCGAGCGTGAAGCGCCGCCTGGCGCGCTCGGCCTGCGCCTGCAGTGAACGCAGGTCCTCTTCGGCCATCGCCCGCACTTCGTGCTGGATCAGCACCTCCAGGTAGGCCGCCGTCAGTCGGTTGACGAGGTCGATGTGCCGCGCCGCGAGCAGGGCCTCGGCGCCGTCGGCCACCGAGGTGGCCTGGCGCAGGCGACTCAGCGCCTCGTAGTTGAACAGCGGCGTGCGCAGGTTCAGGCTGACCTGGGGCGACTCGTAGTCCAGCGGCACCTCGACGCCCTGGTTGAGCGAATTGCCGAATTCGCGTCTGCCCACCACCTTGGCCGTCGAGGCATTGAGAGAAACCTGCGGCAGCAGCGAAGCGCGCGCCAGCGGCACCCCCTGGCGCGCGGCCTCCTGTTCCTTGGTGGCGATCTGGTACCGGGCATCGTGGCGCACGGCTGCCTCGTAGGCGTCGGTCAGGGTCAAGGGGGTGACGAGACCCTGTGCGCAGAGCGATGCCGAGAGCCATCCGACGGCCAGACCCGCCGCGGTCCGCCGCCACAATGTCCCGGCTGCAAAATCCAGGCCGAGCAAGCGCATGCTCATTCCTCGGTCATCGCCGCAGCGATTCGCTTGGTCAGCGGATGCAGCATGTAGGTCAGCAGCGAGCGCTCGCCAGTCTTGATCAGGACTTCGGCCTGCATGCCCGGCTGCAGGGAACGCGCCCCCAGCGCCTTCGTCCCCTCGGGCGTCAGTTCGACGCGCGCGAGGTAATAGCTGAACACGGCCCCGCCCGCCTCCTCCGCGATGGCGTCGTGCGACAAGGACACGACCTTTCCGTGCACCACCAGCTGCGGTGCGTTGGCGAAGGCGGTGAAGCGCACCTCGGCCAGGTCGCCCTGCTTGATCCGGTCAATCACGGACGGCGGAACCTTGGCGTCGAACAGCATGGGCTGTCCCACCGGTACGATTTCCATCAGTCGCTGCCCTGGGGTGACCACCCCGCCGACGCTGCTCATTGCCAGGCCCACCACCTGGCCGTCCACCGGGGCGCGGATCTGCGTACGCCCGAGATCGGCAGTGATGGCGACGAGTCGTTCCTGATTGCCTTGAACCTCGCGGCGGACATCGGCCAACTGTGCCGATACCTCCTTGAGGTATTCCTGCCGTCGCTGCGCGATGCGCAGCTGCGTCTCGGCAATCGCATTCTCGGCGCGCTGAAGGCTGGTCTCGAGCTCGGCGATCGAGCTGCGCAAATCGGCCTGCGCCTCCTCGAGCTGTAGCGCCTGGTTGCGCGGAGCGTAGCCTTCAACGGACAGCTGACGCACGCTGTCGACCTGCCGCTGCTGCAGTGCTGCCTGGGCATGCCGGCTCTGCAGCATCTGACGCACCCCCGCGATCTGGCCTTCGATGCCGACGATCGACTGCTTGGCTGCGCCCAGTTCTGCTGCCTGCGCGGCGCGCCGCGATGCGAACAGACGCTGCTGCACGTTGACATGCTGCGCTGCCACCGGGTCGTCCTTGACCATCAGATCCTCGTGAAAGGTGATCGATGGCGAATCCATCAGCTCGGCCAGCAGCCGGCTCTCGGTGGCGCGCTGCGACAGGTAGTTCTGCCGGATGGCCTCGAAGGCGGCACGGGTGGCGGCGTCGTCGAGGACGACGAGGACGTCGCCCTGCTTGACCATCTGACCTTCGAGAACATTGACCTGCCGGATGACCCCGCCTGACATGTGCTGGATGGGATTCTTTCGCGTCTCGATCGACACGGTGGCCGGGGCGACGACGCCCTCGTCCAGGGGCGCGAAGGCCGCCCACAGCAGGAACAGGCCGAAGCCGACCACGAGTACCCAGAAGCCCAGGCGAATCGGGGAGCGAGTGTCCGTGTTGGGCGGGGCGACATCGATATCGGTGATGTCATTGCCGGCGCTGCCGGGCTTGACGGGGAGGGCGATGGTCATGTGCGGACCTCGATCTGGGGAGCAGGGTTCTGGGGAGCGGTGGACTGCACGACCGCCAAGGCTTTGATGCGGCCGTTCTCGAGCACGAGGATGCGGTCGGCGACGGCGAGCAGGTGTTTCTGGTGGACGATCATGAAGACGGTCTTGCCACGGGACTTGAGGTCGCGGACGGTTCGCACCAGCGCCGCCTCGCCGGCTTCGTCGAGGCTCGCATTGGGCTCGTCGAGCACCAGCAGGGTCGGGTCGCCATACAGTGCGCGCGCCAGACCGATGCGCTGGCGTTGACCGCCCGAGAGCAGGCTGCCGGCCTCGCCCATCGGCGTGTCGTAGCCTTTGGGAAAGCGCAGCACCATGTCGTGGATGCCGGTTCGCGTGGCGGCATCGACCACGCCCTCGGGGTCCACGCTGCCGAAGCGCGCGATATTTTCGGCAATGGTGCCGTCGAAGAGTTCGATGTCCTGCGGCAGGTAGCCGATCTGCGGGCCCAGCGTCTCGCGCGAACGTTCGGCCAGCGGCCTGCCGTCGAGAAGCACCTCCCCCACCGTGTCGGGCCAGACGCCCACCAGGCAACGCGCCAGCGTGGACTTTCCGGCGCCCGAGGGGCCCACGATGACCACCACTTCGCCGGCCGCGAATTCGGCGTCGAGTCCCTCGAGGATGGGTTTCTGTCGCCCGGGAGAGGTCGCCCCCAGTGCACGCAGCGTCACCTGGCCGGTGATCGGAGCGTCGTCGACTTCAGCGGCACGCTGCGGATGCGCATCGAGCAGCGATTCGAGCCGAAGATAGCCCGCGCGAGCGTCGACGAACTGCTTCCACGCACCCACCAGCGTGCCGATCGGCCGCAGCGCGTTGCCCGCCAGCGCATTGGACGCGATCATCGCGCCGGCGCTGATATGGCCGTCGATGGCCAGCAGGGCACCGATGGCCAGCATGACCGACTGCTGCGAGTACTGCAGGAACTTCGTCAGTGCCTGCATGCGGTGGGTCATCTCGTAGGCATCGGCCTGCCGCGTCGCCTCGCGCTCGTGCAACTGCAGCCACAACCGGCGCAGGTTGCCCAGCATGCCCAGCGCCTCCACGGTCTCGGCATTGCGCAGCTTGGCATTCAGGTAGGAACTGGTCTCCATCGACGCCTTCAGCATCGGTTCCTGCCGACGCGTCACCAACCGGTTGCCCACCAGCGCCAGCGCCAGCATCGCGATGCTGAACAACACCGCGGCATGGCCCAGCAGCGGGTGCATCAGATAGAGGACGCCGATATAGATCACCGTCCAGGGCAGATCGAAGAAGGCAAAGGGCCCGCTGCCCGACAGGAACTGGCGCAGCGCCGTCAGGTCGTTGAACGACTGCACGGGCTGCCGACCGCCCTGGAGCAGACTCTGCTCGAGAGCGGCGTCGAAAACCCGGTGATTCAGCGCCTCGTCGAAGCGCGCGCCGGCGCGCACGAGCAAGCGCGAGCGCAGCCATTCGGCAAAGCCCATCACGAGGAAGAAGAACAACGCGATCAGCGTCAACCCGGCCAGCGTGAGCGCGCTGCCGCTGATGAGGACGCGATCGAAGACCTGCAGCATGTACAACGTGGGTGTCAGCATCAGCAGGTTGGCGAAGAAGCTGAAGACACCGACCCAGAAGAATTCGCGCCTGAAGCTCCACAGCGCGCGGCCGAGCGCGCTGCGTCCGAAGAATCCGCTCATGCCGCACCCCCGGGCAGGGGTTGTGGGCGTTGCACTGCCACGGCGCCAGTCTGGCGGGCCTCGACCTGCGCGCGCGCCTTCTCGTTGGCCTTCTGCAGCGCCGCGAGCACGTCGTCGCGCGGACCGAAGGCGACCGCCTGGCCTTCGTTGAGCACCATCAGCTTGTCAGCCACCGCGATCAGGCTCGCGCGATGCGCGATCACCAGCACCGTGGCGCCGCGCGCACGCAACTGCTGCAACAGGCTGATCAGCTGCTTCTCGCCGGCCTCGTCGAGGCTGGCATTGGGCTCGTCGAGCACGATCAGGCGCGGATCGCCGAAGATCGCGCGCGCCAGGGCCAGGCGCTGTCGCTGGCCCCCGGAGAGCACCGCACCCTCCTCGCCGATGCGGGTGTCGAAGCCGGCCGGCAGTTCCTCGATCGCCTCGAGCAGGCCGACCTGTGCCGCCGCGGCACGAATGGCCACCGGGTCGATCGTACCGAAGCGGGCGATGTTCTCGGCCACCGTGCCATCGAAGAGTTCGATCGTCTGCGGCAGGTAGCCGACGTGCGGCCCGAGTTCGTCCTTGCTCCAGCCGAAGACGTCGACGCCGTCGAGCCGCACCTTGCCGCTGGCCGCCGGCCAGACGCCGACCAGCAAGCGCGCCAGGCAGGTCTTGCCCGAAGCCGAAGGGCCGGTGATCAGGAGGATCTCGCCCGGGCGCGCGACGAGACTCACGCCACGCAGGATCGGCACGTTGGCACCCGGCGCCGAGGCGACGACGCTCTCGACCGTCAGCATGCCCTTCGGTGCCGGCAGGGACATGCCGGATTCGCGCTCGCCGAACAGGCCGAACAGCAGGTTCAACCGCTTCGCGGCGTCCCGCGCCTGCACCACGCCACGCCAGTGCGTGACCAGCATCGCCGTCGGCGCCAGCACCCGGGCGCCGAGGATCGAGGCCACGATCATCATCGCCCCACCGCCCCAGAGCTCGTTCTGCAGCACGAGCCAGCAGGCGGCCCCCAGCAGCAGCGAGCCCTGCATGGTCTGGATCAGCTTGGCCAGCGTCGAATGCAGCCCGGCGTGGTCCGATGCCTGCGCTTGCTGTGCCAGAAAGGTGCGCTGCCGCGCCTGCCAGCGCTTGCGCACCGAGCCGAGCATGCCCATGGCCTCGACCACCTGCGCGTTGCGCAGCATGCCGGCGGCGTAGCTCTGGGCCTGGATCGAGGCGCGGGCGGCCTGCGTCAGCAGCGGCATCGTGCGCCGCTCGGTGGCCCAGACGATGGCCGCCTGGAGCAGTGCGCCCACCAGCGTCATCACGCCCAGCCAGGGATGCAGCAGGAACAGCAGCCACAGCAACAGCAGCGCCGCCGGGATGTCCATCGCCGCACCGACCGCTGGCGAGGCGATGCCGTCGCGCACCGCCTTGAGGTCGGCGAAGGCCTGTGGTGAACCTCCGGGCAACTTCTTCAGGTTGGCCTCGAACGCGACCTCGAACAGGCGCTGGCGCAGCGTGTTGTCGACGCCCTGGCCGGCGCGGTGCAGGATGCGCGAGCGCACGAGGTCGAGCATCTCGATCACGATGTAGGCTCCCACGGTGAGCATCAGCAACATGTAGAGCGTGGTCTGATTGCGGCTGTTGAGCACGCGGCCATAGACCTCGAACATGAACCATTGCGGCACCAGCATGAGCACGCCGCTGATGAAGCTGAACAGGAGCGCGCGTACGAACAGCGGGCGCTGCTGCTCCAGGGCGGCTTTCAGCGGCGGCGTCGCGGTCACGACGGCGGGTGCTCGGAGAGGGAGGTTCATGAGGAGTGGGCGGCACGCGCCGCGGCTGGGACAGGGGCACCGGCGCTTGGCGGGTCTTCGGTCACGAGCAGGTATTCGGGCAGCTCGGCGCCGCTGGCCGCCGCGACCATCTCGGCCTGCACCTCGGCGCTCTCCTCGCCCGAGGCGAAGTGGAACGCAAGCTGGAAGCCACCGCGGTCTGATGTCAGCAGGATCTCGCGCAGCCTCTCCCGACGGAATCTCAGTTCGGCATCCGGCCCCAGACCGAGTTCGAAGTGGATGCGGCCGTCCATCGTATACATCGACACCTGGCCCGACTTGATGCTCAAGGTATGGCGGTCGAAATACACCGGCGCCTGCGGCAGGAAGTGCAGGCGCGGCAGCGGCCGGGTGCCCAGGCGGTTGACGTTGAAATGGCTCTGCGGGTGCTGGAAGATGTGGCGCGACGCACGCGAGACCGAATAGATCGCGTTGCACACCATCTGCGAGCCCATCCCGGGAAAGCTCTCCCGCAGCTGCTTGTAGGCCATGTGATGCAGGGCGACCCGGTTCCAGCAGCGTGTCTGCTGCACCAGTGGCGCCAGGGCGTTGCACACTTCCGCGAAAGACTGCTGCAGCTTCACGAGTTGCGCGTGCTGGGCAGGCGAAGTATTGAGCGGAAAGCGCAGCGCGGAATTCATATAGGACGCGGAGTGTACAGCCGTCCTATATGAAGTTCCTGCTTTGTCTCCTCAATGCAACGGCGAGGGACCCGGACCTCGGGGCGCCTCGGTCTGCAGCGGCATCGGCGGCAACGCCCAGTTGGCTGCTTGTACTTGGGTGTTCAGCACCTCGACGAGCCCGTGCAGCGATTCGCCGGTCAGCAGCACGTCCCAATGGCCACCATCGCGCGCCGTGAAGCGAACGATCCAGCGTCCGTCGCTGCGCTGCTTTCCGCAAGCGATGCCAGTGACCAGCTTCGGTACAACGGCCGGCGATGCGGGCGCCTCATTGGGCAGCTTGCGCACCGTGGCCTGCGCCGCCATGGCACGATGATGTTCCGAGCTGATGCCGGCGCGCGCCGTCGGACTCATCCCCTGGGGCACCTGCGCCGAGGCATCGACCAGCGTCTGCAGGTCCAGCCGCCATTGCATGCACACGCGCCGCGTGAGTTGCAGCCATGGCTCGGCATCGTCGGCGACGAGGCGCAGGACGATGCGGTCCTCGACCGCGTCATAACGCAGATTCAGGCTCTTGAGCACGGTAGCTGGTATGTAGGCTCGACGAGCAGGGTCGCGGGTTTGCCCTCCCTGCCCTGCGCCGGGGCGGTCGGCCTGCTAGAGACCGGCCTCCCGCAGACGCCTCAGCAGGTCGTCCTCGGCACTCGGTGGCGCCTTTGCGGCGGCGCAGGGGTTGAACTCGCCGCGGCCCGGGTGGCGGCGGCCGAAGGCACTCGTCAAGCGGGCAGCCCATGAATGGGTTCGGCGAGGGGGTTCAATCAAGGCACTGCGGTACTTCACGTCGGGACCTCTTGCGATGGGGAAGATTGTCCCTGCGTCGCCGCGCCGGCCGTGTGACCCGCATCACATGGGTTCGACCCACGGTGACCTGCCCCCTGCCGCGCCATGCACTATGGCACCAGCTCGAGCTGTCTCATGATCGGCTGGTGGGATTTCGTCCACTCGGCCAGACGCTCGGTGATCTCCTGCACGCTGGCCTGATCCCCTTCGATGGTCTTGCCGTCCTTCACCAAGCCTTGCCCCGAAGCGCGCAACAAGGCCCAGACCGCGCTGGCGATCGCCGGTGCGTCGGCCTTCGGCTGCTGCTGCATCGCGTGCATGAAAAGCTGCGGCAGCCGCGGCGCGGCCACCCCGCTGCCCAGCCGCGGCGAAGCCATGAAGTTCAGCTCGGCATCGCCGCCGCGGGCCGTGCGGGACATCACCACCTGGTTGAAGCGTGCGCTGCCCGCACGCGCAGCCTTCTGAACCGGTGCCGGCACGCAGGGCTGCACATAGCCCGCGCCGACCAGCACCACCAGCGCCTGCAGCAGGCGACTCACTCCTACCTGCTGCGCTACCGCCGGCACCTTCAGCAGTTCATGGCCCGTCAAGGGGCCGCCGGCGGCAAGGTGGTCGAGTATCGGCTCATAGACCGGCGGCTGCAGCGCCGCCTCGCCCACATTGGTCTTCACGCTCAGCGAGCACGCCGCACGCTCGGTCACCAGCGCGTAACGGGTCTCGAGCAGCCCGGCCGCATGGTCGGCCCGAGACAGGCGCCTCGGACCCCGCACGAAGAGATCGCGCCTGAAGCCCTGGTTGATGCCCAGGTCGCGCACCACTTCCTTGAAGATCGGGTTGCTGATGCGGTCGAGCACCTGCTGCAATTCCTTGGTGTGATTGATCGCATCGATGCAGTTCAGCGGGTTCGCATGGGCGGTGAAGGTCAGCTTGGCCGCGGCGAGTGCGTCGACCATCTGCGAGAAGAACACCGGCTGCCAGTGGCGGTTCAGGTATTCGTGGGCCAGGTAGTTGCGGTTCTGCCCCTTGAGCGCCTTGATGCGGTCGGCCAGCTGCGGCGTGCCCTTGAAGTAGCTGCCCGCAATCTCGTTGAGGTCGTCGAGCAGCTTCAGCGCACCTTCCAGCCGCGCATGCATGCTGTCGGCGGGCGAGCTCTGGTATTCGACGTACTGGCTGAGCAGCCCGCGCATCGGCAGCGCGTGGGTCCAACCCGGCAGCGTGTTGTAGCTGATATAGACAACGCCGCCGACCTTGAGGTGCCTGCGGATGAAATCCACGATCTGCTGCGCGACTTCGGCACCGACCCATGACCAGATGCCGTGCAGCGTGATGTAGTCGAACTGCGGCAGTTCTCTCCTGCCGAACTCGTCGAAGCTGTCGTCGAAGACGTGCAGGTTGGCCAGCCCGGCATCGTCGGCCAGCTTGCGCGCGCCGGAGGCGTGCGCCGGGTTGAAGTCCGTGCCCCAGAAGTCGCCTTGCGGGTTGGCCGCGGTCAGCAGGTTCAGCCCTGCGCCCTGGCCGTAGCCCAGTTCGCAGTAGCTGAACTTGTCGATCGGCGGCGCGTCGTGGCCTGCCGCCAGCAGGGCGAAGCGGATCGCTGCCGGCGAGGTCTCCTTGTAGAAGCCGTAGGTGTAGGTCACGTCGGTGATGTAACCCTCGTTCCAGTCGCTCAAGGTCTGCTCCTTGGATAAAGAAAAAGGGGGCCTCTTGCGGGCCCCCTCGAAGGAATCACGAACACCTGCTGCGGGTACCGGGGCCCCCTCCTAAGAGGTCTGCACCCGGCCCGCTGGTGTTCAGGCTGATGGATCAGCCGCCGTAGGCACCACCGTACTGGTCGAAGACGAAGTCGCCGTTGACCGGAGCGTTCACACCCACCAGCACCACCACCATGTCGTCGGTCGGCACGTAGTTGCCGTCGCCGTTGGCGTCGATGAACACCGTGGTACTCGGGTCACCGTTGCCGTCGGTCAGCGTCTGCGTAGCGATCGGGCGGTAGATCGCACCGTCCAGGAACAGGTTGGGGGCCACACCGTTGACCGCGAACACCGGGGCTGCACCGAGAGCGCGGATCGCGCCCAGTTCGATGGCATCCACGACGTTGTTGGTGTTGGTGTCGTAGTTGACGCCCGTCGCTGTCTTGCTGCTCTCGTAGCGTGCCAGCTTCAGGAAGCTCAGATCGATCTTGTCCTCGCCGGAGAGGAAGTTGATGATCTGGTCGAAGCCCCCGGCCTGCGATTGTGTCGCTGCCGTGTACACGACCCGCACTTCCAACCCATCGTCAGCTGGCGTGTCCAGGTTCTGCGTGGACAGACCGGCCGACGCGTCGATCAGGTCGGCACCGCCCGTCGCACCGACGCGCAGGATGACGTCGCCGATCGCCGCCGTTGCAAGCGTGGTGTCGATGTCGTAGTTGTCGAAGTCGTTCACGGTCCCGGCGCTGGCCGCGCTCTTGCCGATATCCACGGTCGCATTGCCGGCGACGAAGACCGCAGCCACGGGAACCGCCGCCAGCAGCGGAGCGCCCAGGTTGGCCGGCACCGCAGCGCTGCCCTTGATCGAGTCGTAGGTATCGTTGACCACGAACACCAGCTTGTCGACAGTGGTCGTGAAGTCGGTGATCGTGTCGCGGCTGTTGATCACGTTGTCTTCGTCGTTGCTGAAGTTCGCCGCCGCCTGATCACCCGCGCCGATGGTGCCGCCGGGCGACTCGGTCTCGGCCGCATACCAGAACAGGTCCGCACCGGCATTGCCCGTGAGGTTGTCGCCGCGGTTGCCCGCACCGACGTCTGCCGAGCCGTCGCCGGCCGTGCCGCGGCTGCCGTAGATCACGTCCGCCGCGGTGCCTCCGGCCAGCGAATTGCGGCCGTTGTCACCCAGCATGTGCACCACGTCGGCATCGCCGCCATTCGAAGCGTTCTCGAAGCCGACGACATTCGTCACGAAGGCGCGACTCACCGCGGTGCCAACCGCAGCACCCACCGGCGTGTACTCGCCGAAGATGCTCTCGGTCACCTCCCCGGTGGCCAGGTTGACCACGTGGAACTGCGGGTCCACCTGCGACGTGGTGGGCAGCTGCGGGTTGGCACGAACCACCGTGCCGTTGACGAGAGCCGACACATCGAGCTGGTCACCGGCACGTGTGGTGCCGACGAGCGTCACGCGATTGGCGACCGCATCGGTCGAGAAGTTGTGCCTGATCGCGTCGCCGTTGACGGCGTGGATTTGCTCGAGTGCGACGACGCCGACATTGGTGGCGCCGATATTGGCCGTCACCGTTGCGGTCAGCAGCGAGTAGTCGACCTTGTTCGCGCCGGCCTGCAACCGCAGGTTGTGAGCGGCGGCAGTCTCGTTGTCGGTGAAGATCACCGTCTCAGCGAGGTTGCTGCCCTGCACGTTCGTCCACAGAGCCGCGGGGACGATGCCCGCACCCGTGCGGTCGACGAAGGTGGCGAACACCGTGTTGTCGGCGGTCGAACGAACCTGGGCCGCACGCGTCAGCCCGGAGGTGGTGGTGCCGTCGTTGCCGTTGGGCTCCTGGGCGTCGTTGGCCGGCACGTTGGATGCCGCCTCGTGCGAGAACTGGATGGTCGTGGCCACCGTGGCGGCGGCAAGGTCGATCCAGCTGAACGTGGCAGTGCCGCCGGCCAGGTAGCGTTCGACACTGGTCGCGTAGTCGATGCGACCATTGCCGCCCGCACTGTCCACGAAGACGAGGTCGACGTCATCGGCTGTCGTGTCGACGCTGACGACCACGTTCATACTTTCCTGGCTGTAGTCGAGCGTATCGACACCGCCGCCCAGGTTGAACTGATACAGCCCCTGGTCAGACCACTGGGTGGGCGTGGCGCTGAAGCCGCTCGCCGTGGTATTCGTGACATCCCAGGCCGTTCGCACCGGGCTGTCGCCGAAGTCGAAGGCGGAGCCCTTGGTCTGGATCTGCTGCATCACGCCGTCGTCGGCGACGATGACGCGGTCAGCGCCGGTGGAGCCCGTCACGCGCTCGAGCAGCGTGATGCCTTGCACCGTCACCCACTCGCTGCCCAGGGCAGCGGCAGGGGCGACGCCGCCCGAGTCCAGCGTATTGGCGTCGAGCTGGGCCACCGTCGTCACCGGGGCGAGTTGGCCACCCAGCGACTTGCCGACCGTGACGGCCGCGCCGTAGTTCACGGTGGCGCCGCCGGTGCCTGCCGCGTCGAGCACGTCGTTGTAGCGGGTGCTCGTGGCGGCAGCGACCAGGTTCACGACCTCGACGTTCTTGAACGTGTCGGTGAAGCTGGCCTTGCCGAGCGCACCCGCCGTCGCGGTCAGTTGCGACAGGCTCGTGCCCTGGACGGCCAGCGTCAGCGTCGGACGCAGCGGCTCGTCGGTGGCGTCGACCACACCGTTGTTGGTGACGTCGGCGTGGTTCACCGTCACGACGTCGGCGCCTTCGCGCAGCGTCAGCGCCTCGCTATTGTCCTGCTGTGCACCCAGGTCGATGACGTTGTTGGCCGTGGCCTGCGTCTGGTCGAGCGTGACACGGTCGTTGGCATTGCCGGTGGTGATGTTCTCCACACCGAGCACGGCCGTGGCGGTCGTGATTTCGCTGGCGGCGATCGCGCCGTTGTTGTTCTTGTCGATGCTGTAGGTGGTGCTCGGGGTCGTGGTCAGCAGAACGTCAAGGCCTTCGGCCGCGAGGCCGTTGGTGCCGACGGCCGCCGCCACGTTGTCCGACAGCGCCTTCAGGTCGAGCGACGAGTTGCGGTTGTTCTCGAGCACGCGCACCAGTTCGATATTGCTGAACGTGGTCACGTTGGCGGTGGCGACCCCCTTGGCGTCCATGGCCGTCACCGTGCCCTTGCCCGCACCGGCGGCGTACAGCGCACCGTCGAGCACGACCTTGAAGCTGGTGCCGGTGCCGAAGGTCCCTTCCTCGGCCTGCAGAACGTCCTGATAGACGAAGACCGAGTCGTCGGGCAGCAGGCTGTTGCCGCCACCGTCGACCGTGTCGGCGCCCTTGGACATGATGACGCGGTCGTCGCCGGTGCCGGCGCCGATCACGTCGTTGCCCGTGCCGCCGTACAGCAGGTCGTCACCGTTGATGAACGCGTCGCCGGCAGCATTCAGCCAGGCGTCCATGCCGTTGAGCGCGCCGCCGGCATTCTTGGCGGTGAGCAGCAGCGAATTGGTCGTCGTGCCGGCATTGCGGCCCTGGAACAGCACCACCGGCGACAGCGTCGCATCCTGCGAGAACAGGGCGCCGTTGCGGCCATCGAAGCCGAGCATCTGCACTTCGGTATTCGACTGGTTGTGCGTGGCCACCGAGCCGAACGGCGCGGCACCGTCGGTACGCGTCACGGTGGCGCTGAGCCCCATGTAGGTCATGGAATTCAGCACATTGGCTTGCGTGATCAGCACGCCCGCCAGGTCGACCCCGGCTGCGCCTTCGGCCGCATCGCCGAAACTGCCCAGGTCAGCGGCTGCGACGACGCGGCCCGAAGAGCTGTTGACGTCGAGGAAGCGGTTGACGGCGTTGGCCAGGCCGGTGGCGGCCTGGTCGGCGCGTTCGCCGGCCTTCAGCGTGTAGGAGTAGACCGCACCGTTGATCGTCACCGAGACGGTATCGCCTTCACGCACATTGCTGAGGTACAGGCGATTGCCCTGCGTTTCCACCAGCTGCGAGCCGCCTTCGGTGAAGTTGGCGACCATGGCCGCCGCCTGCGAAGTCTCGAACTTGGTCTGGTCGATACCGAGGTTGATCGAACGGTCTTCGTAGCTCTTGATGACCAGGCGGTCGTCTTCGAGGTTGGTGCCTTCGGAACCGAGGATGCTGCCCTTGGCCTGGAAGGTGCCGACGCCCGACGCCTGGCCCGAGATGAAGAAGCCTTCCTGGGCCGTGGTGCCGATGACCGGCAGCTTGCCGTCGCCCGGCGTGGTGTCCACGGCACGGACTTCCAGCGTGGTGGCCGAGGTGGCCACCACCGAGACGGCACTGCTGATGCTCTGGTAGGCCGGGTTCACGATCGCCGCGAGTTCGGCGGTGGTCTTGGCTGCCGCCAGCGTGGCGATGGGAATGGCGCTGCCGAAGTCGACGCCGTCGATGCGCACCTGGAAGGTGGCGACGAAGGTGTCGACCCCGTTCAGCACGGTGGTGCCGAGGTCGACGACCAGCGTGGTGGTACCGGCAGTGGCTGCCGCAGCCGGACGGAAGTCCTGGCCCCAGGCCAGACCGCCGCTGACGACGAGACCGCCGCTGGTGTCCCAGAGGTTGTCGCCGTTGGCGTCCACCGGACGCGCGACCCAGTCGACGCCGTCGCCGAAGGCAGCGACGAAGCGGTCGTTGCCGGAGCCGCCGGACAGCACGTCGTCACCGCCGCGCCCTTCGAGCGCGTCGTTGCCGTTGTTG
This sequence comes from Candidatus Rubrivivax defluviihabitans, assembly GCA_016709385.1. Lineage (GTDB taxonomy): Bacteria > Pseudomonadota > Gammaproteobacteria > Burkholderiales > Burkholderiaceae_C > Rubrivivax > Rubrivivax defluviihabitans. The sequence continues at coordinate 118,339 of JADJMW010000011.1, read as the reverse complement.
GCCAGCAGCACGTTGTCGACGGCGTTGCCGCGCAGGTCGACCGCGGTGTTGAGGCCGAAGTAGTTCTGCTGGTTGGCAAAGACCAGATCAGGCGTATTCGAGCCGGCGGCCTTGTAGTCGGCGGCGCCCAGGCCCGTCGTGTTGACGGTTTCCATGCCGGTCAGTCCGACGCGGGGCACGGTGCCGTTGCTGGACGTCACCGCCTTGTAGTTGGTGTTGTCCTGCGAGGCCGCAGCGGTACCGCCGTAGTTGCGGAAATTGATCGCTCCGTCGTTGCCAAGATCGACGCGGTAGGTCTGGTCGGTGGTGAGCTGGGCCAGCGCGTCCTGCTGTGCGGTGGCTTCACCGGCATCGGTGGCGCCGACGAGGCGGCCCATCGAGAAATCGGTGAGCCACAGCGCGTCGCCCTGCGACGATGCGCGGGGCCCGGCGTAGTTGCGGGTGTCGGACCCGCCTGCATTGCCGCTGGTCGGCGCGGTATCGGCGTCGCCGCTGATCGAGCCGCCGTCGGATTCAAGGACGATGTTGTCGTTGCCGGCACCGCCAATCAGCTGGTCCTTGCCGTCGTTGACGAGGCCGGCCGAGTTGGCTGTGAGGTTCAGGCCGCCCTTGGCGTCGAGCAGGTTGGGATTGTTGCGGTTGGCGATCAGGAACTGCAGGTCGCCGCCCATCAGCAGGTCGTTGCCGGCGCCGCCGTCCAGGCGGTCGTTGTCGTAGCCGCCGATGATGGCGTTGCCCACGGCGCTGCCGGTGATGCGCAGCTGGCCGGTGGAACCGCGGCCGTAGTTGGTGTCGCCGGCGGTGTGCTCGTCGCCGAAGCTGTCGGTGGCGCGGGCGCCGATGACGGTGTCGATATCGTCCAGGAAACCGTACAGGTTGCCCGAAGCATTCAGGCTTTCGATATCGGAGTGCCAGAAACCGGTGCCGCTGGCAGTAGACGAATAGTTCGTATTCGTGCCCTCGTTGAGGGTCATCGTGAACGGCTCGTCGTCGTCGGAAACCTCGAGCAGGACCCAGTCGTTGTCCTGCGTGCCGACGCCACCGGTGCCGCCGGCATCGGCGACGGTGTCGTCAGACGTGGTGCCACCCATCAAGGTGTTGTTGTTGCCGTCGGTCGAGCTCAGGAGGGAGAGCTCGGCAAAGAGAAAGTCGGCGTTGCGGCCGCCGGACAGGTAGTCGCCGAACGCGGTGCCATTGATGCCGCCGCCGTTGCCGCCGCCGGCGAAGAAGTCGTTGCCGATGCCACCGAGCGCGGTGTCTTCTGCCAGGCCACCGAGGAAGATGTTGCCGTTGGTGGACTTGCCGTCACCGAAGAAGCCGGTGCCGTCGTAATAGATCTGGCCGGAGAAGTTGTTGACGACGTCGTTGATATTGAGCGGGTTGCGCGCGTAGGCGTCGACGACAGCGAAACCGGAGTGGTTGTCGGCCACGACTTGCACGTTCGCCTCGAGGTAGGCGAAGTTGTTCTCCATGCCGTCGGCTTCGATGGTGCCGTCGCCGTCGAGGTCAAGACCGCGGATCTGGTGCATCGAGTTGCCGAAGTCCAGCCGGACTTCCTGGTCACCGGTCAGGCGCATCACAGCGGCGCCGGCGGCTTCGGTTTCGAGGACGTTGAAGACCTTGCCTTCCATGCTTTCAGGCTGGTCCAGCGGCATGTCGGGGTTGCCGCCGACCTGGGCATAGGCTACCGCTGCGGAGATCTGGGCGTTGAACGCCGTGGCGTACGAACCGTAGACCGGATCGCTGGCCAGGGCGGAGAAATCCTTCAGTATCGACAGGATCTCCGCACCCTTGTCGGCCAGGGCGACGGCGCCCAGCCGCCCGGCCACATAGGCGATGGCGTCGGCGACGACGTTGGCGGGCTCGCTGATATTGACGTTCTCGACGACCATGGCCGCCACGTCGGCGTCGCTCATGGTCCCGAAATCACGGACGAACAGCTGATTGACGAGGTCTTCGACGGTGCCATTGCCGCCGTTCACCCATTCGAGAGCCCAGTCCGTCGTCGAACTGCCGAGCTGCAGGTTGTACAGACCGGTGGCCGCGCGGGCGATCAGGGTTTGGTCAAAGCTGGGGGTGATCAGTGTGGCCATTCAGTTAACTCCTGGTGAGTTGAAAGGGAGAGGGAGAGAGGTCGTCTTCAAAAAGAAGCGGTGCCGAGTGTTCTGGGGGACACCCGCACTCGACTCAGCGTCCTGCCGGCGGATGGCGGGCAAGGCGCTGAGTGGAATCGGGTGGTCTGATGCACGGTCGAGGATGAAATGAGCCTGATGCTGGCGGCTGAGTGTCAGCCGGGCCGACGGCCACCGATGTGATGGGCATCACATGGCTCGTCAGTCTTTGTTCTTGGGGCGATCGGGCGCAAGGAGTGGTGTTCAAACACAGACACGTCGCCGATGCTAGCATGCCCCGTGCCGGCCTTTGCCCGGGACTGTGCCTACCATTTGTAGCGTAGCCCGCCGTAGATCGATGCGGCGTCGAATGAAAAGACCGCCAGGTTGCTCTTTTCCCTGGAAACCAGGACCTGGATCACGCTCGCAGCGCTGTCTGCAGCCAATTCGAACCATGGACCGGTCAATTCAAGCAGGAGTTGCTGGTTTTTAATACTTCTTCGTACGTTGTTCTCTAGCAACGGACTATAGCCCTCTTCGTCCTCGCTGTGGCTGTAGCGCCACTGGGCATCCAGGAACCAGGGGTTGCCGCTGCGGCCATTGCGCCCCAGATTGGCCAGCGCGCGCACGCCGACACCGGATTTCTTCTGGTCGCCGCCGGGCCGCTGCTCGTACCGCGCCCGGTCCCGACCCCAAGCCAGCGACACGCCCACCGTCCAGGTGCGCAGGCTCGGCACGGCACAGAGCAGGCTCGCGGCGACGCCGGCGACCTGGGCGTCGTTGATGGGGAACTCGCGGTAGCGCCGGTCCTCGGCTTCCAGATACCAGCGTTGGCTGCAGTCGCCGGCCGGGCCTTCGGCGCCCAGGCCCAGGCGCCACATGCGGCTGTCTTCGGTGAGCGCGCCGCCCGCGACCTGCGCCCGCCCCTGGAGCTGCCATCGCCACTCGCCGGTGGTCTGGTAGGCCCCGATCCCGAGGCGCACGCTGTGCCAGTCGGTGTCGCTGTCGCCCGGTGCGTGGCGGGCCGAGGCCTGGACACCGACGAGGTAGGTGCGCGTGGCCGACGGGCTGATGGCCCCCTGCCATGTCATGTCCAGCAGCGCCGCGCCACCGGCACGCGGCTCCAGCGGCCGCTCCAGCGGCAGCGTGACGGGGCCGTCGGGCGGCGTGATCGTGAGTTCGCTCAGGCGCGGCGATTGCGCGAGGTTGTCCTCGTAGCCGGCCAGCAGCTGGATCTCGCGCAACTGCACCCAGCCCGCGGCGGGCGCGTCCGCCTGGCCCGTGCCGGGTGGCGTTACGCCGCGGGCGAGCCGCGGCGCGGGGTCGTTGAGGCGCTTCCAGAGCACGGGCGGGACATCGGTGCGGTCCTGCCAGGCGCGCACCAGTTCCTCGCGCGCCGCCGGTTCGCCCAGCGCCGCCAGCGCCAGCGCGTGGTCGGCCTGCGCCGACAGCAGCTCGGGATCGAGCAGCAGCGCCCGCTCCAGCCGCAGCAGCGCCTGCTTGGCGTCGCCCACTTCGAGCCACGCACCGCCCAGGGCGGCCAGGAAGACGGCGTCGTTGTTGCACGCGTCGGCGGCAACTTCCATCAGGCGCAGCAGCGCGGCCTGGGCCTGCGCGCTGCGCGGCCAGGGGGTGGCGGCCAGCGCGGCGCAGTTCGCCGACGGCGTGGGCAGCGGATCGAGGTCGGCCCCGGTTTCGGCACGAGCCGACGCGCCGGCCGAGATCGCCAGCCAGACCAGGCCGACCCGCAGGACGCGCCGCGCCGGCGGAGGCGGCGTCACGCGTCGCGCGGCGACGGGGTGGTGTGCTGGGTGGCGGCAGCCACCGGGGTCGCGGCCAGAACGGCCAGGCGCCGCGTCAGCCGCTGCCCGCCCGGCCAGGGGTCGTCGGCCGCTTCGTCGGTACCCGTGGCGGGCGCCGAGACCCACAGGTCTTCGGGCGGAACCAGCTCGGCCGCGTCAGCCGCACCGTAGAGCGTGTAGGGGCTGTCCAGCCCCTCCAGGAGGAAGTCGCCCAGCGGCTCGGTGCTTTGCGGCGGGAGCTGGCTCGCCATTTGAGGTCCGATCAACAAGGGCATGGAGAGGTCTTGCGTCATCTGCTGAAGACGCGATGCTACGCTGACCGGCACGCCCAGCGCCGCATGCGACCGCCGCCGCGCCGGGCCGAAGGAGCCGACGACGGCCAGGCCGCTTTCCAGCCCGATGCCCAGCGCCAGCGGCTGCACCAGGTGGCCGTGCGTGGGGTCGGGCCGGCGGGCCAGCAGGCTGCGCGTCTCGCGCAGCAGCGCCTTGCCGGCCTGCAGCGCCTGCTGCGCATGCTCGGCGCAGTCGGCGTAGGCATTCCAGACGGCGAGCACGGAGTCGCCGGCGATATGCTCGACGACGCCGCCGTGCTGCTCGACGACGTCGACCGCCACGCAATAGAAGGCGTGCAGCAGCGCGGCCGTCTCCTCGGGCGGCCGGTACTGGGCGAAGGCCGAGAAATTGCGGATGTCGGCCACCAGCACGCTGATCGGCCGGCGCTGCACCTGCAGCTGGCCCGAGGGCTCGCTGGCCATCAGTCGACTGGCCACCGGCGCCGGCAGATAGGCACCGAGGTGCGCCGAAAGCCGCTCGCGTTGCGCACGCGCCAGCGCGTGCTCGGCCGTCGCCAGTGCGCTGGCCGCCAGCAGCGCATACAGCGCCGGACCGGCCCAGGGCCACCACTGGTCGGCCTGCACCAACGCCCAGTAGGCGGCGGCGCAGCACAGCGCCGCGAGGGCGGCGCCGGCGATGGGCAGGCGCTTGGCCGGCGCACCACGCTGCCGCACCGCCACCAGCCACAGGCCGCCGGCGATGAGCAGCATGGCCAGCCCCTGGCCGATGGCCGCGTGGCGGGGGGTGTAGGGCACGCGGTGGTCGAGCAGGCCCGACAGCAGCTGGGCGTGCACCTCGACGCCGGCGGCCACGGCGGTCAGTGGCGTGGCGGCGACGTCGCCGATGCCGAAGGCGGTGGCACCGACCAGGGCCACGGTGCCGGCCAGAATGGCGGGCGGCGCCTGGCCCGCCAGCACCTTGTGCGCGCTGACCGAGGTGAGCGCCATGCGCGCGGTGCGGAACGGCACCCGCAGCTGGCCTGCAGCGTCGACCGGCACCTGGATGCCGGGCAGGCTGGGGCTGGTGAGCAGGTAGGCCGGCTCGAGCAGGCCGGTACCGGCGCGCCACGTCCAGTCGGGCGCTGGCGCCTGGGCGTCATCGGGCTGCGCAGCACGCCAGAGTGTCGCCAGCGCCAGGCTGGGGTAGGCGCGTCCCTGGTGGCAGATGAGTGCCGGCAGTTCGCGCACGACGCCGTCGGCGTGCACGCTCGGCGTCAGGTGTCCGGCCACCGAGCCGGTGGAGATCACCGTGCCGGCATTGCCGATATGGCCTCGGCTCAGGGGAGCGAAAGGCGGGCAGCTGCCGCGATCCGGATCGGGGCTGCCGGCCGTCGTGCCCGGCGCGGTGGCCACGGCCCCGACGACGTGGCCGACCTGCGGCGTGGTCTGCGGGTCGAGCGAGAAGATCTGGCCCAGCACCACCGGCGAGCGGCGCCACGATTCCTGCAGTTCCGCGTCGCCGGGTCGGGTGGCGTCGAGCACGAGGTCGATCGCCTGCACGGCGACGCCGGCCTCCTGCAGTCGCTGCGACAGCGCGGCCAGGGTCGGCCGCGGCCACGGCCAGGCGCCGTGGCGGTCGAGGCTCGCTTCGTCGATGTCGATGACGACGACGCGCCTTTCGGGCACGTCGGACGCCGCCAGGCGCCAGGCGGCGTCACCCGAGACCTCCTCCACCGTGTGCAGCAGCTGCGGTGCAAAAGCCTGGACGAGGCCCACCACCGCCGCCGCCAGCCCCAGCGCAGCCGCACGCAGGCGCCAGGGATGGTCGCGGCAGAACGCAGGCAGGGAGGTCATGGCTGCGGCCTTGCGCCCGGATCAGGAGCGAGCGGCGCCCGGCGGGCTCAGCGGCCCCACAGCGTCTTGCCGCGGAACAGCCCGCTGCCGAGGCCGCGCTCGAACAGGTAGCCGGCCTCCTTGCCGTCGAGCGATACCGCGCCGGCCACCGACTGGCGGCTGTCGAGGTCGCGCACCGAGAAGGTGCCGTCGCCGCGGACATCACCGGCCATGCGCAACTCGGTCTTGCCGGCCGATGGTGAAGACAACGCCAGACCGGTGGCGAAGGTGCGGCGGGCGAAGTCCAGCGACAGCGTGCCGCCGTCGACGGTGGCGGCCTCGACCGCGCCGGCATTCTCGTAGGTGGCCTGGGCGCGCGAGAGGCGGAAGTCGACCTGGCCTTCGCCGGCGCGCAGTTCGCGTTCGGGGTTGGTGGGATCGTTGGCCCGGAAGAGCGTGAACTGCTCGGAGCCGACGGCCTCGTGCCGGCCCAGCCTGGCCAAGGCGAAGGGCACGCTGACGTCGTCGTTGAAGGCGGCGTTGATGGTGTAACGGCCCCAGAGCAGCTGGCCGTCCAGGTTCGGGCGGCGGTTCAGGTCGGGCAGCGAATCCGCCGCAATGACCAGCATCTCTGCGGCGGCGGCATCATTGCGGCCATACGGTTCGGCGGCCAGCATGCCCGCGCTGCGGGCGGCATTCTCGGCAGCACGCAGCGCCGCGAGCCGGTCCTCGGCACCGGTGGCGCCGGTGGCGAGCATGGCATGGGCCACCGGCACCAGCCTGGCGACCTGCTCGCCACGCTGCACCTCCACCATCAGGTGGCTCATGTCCGCCGACAACTGCCGGGATTGCGCCCCGGCACAGGGGCCCAGGCCGGCCGCACTGCACCCTTCTCCGAGCGCCGAGACGACGATCGCCCCTTCCGCCACCGAGGCGCGCATGCGGGCGTCGGTGGCCTGGACGATGAAGTCCGTGCCGCGCACGCCAATCGCCGCCACGGGGGTATTCATGCGGAAGCGGCTCTTGTCGACTTCGGTGGCGCGGCCGGAGATCGAGCGCGTGATGCCATGGTCGACCTGCAGGCGCACCTCGCTCGACGCCGGCTGCCCGGCGTCGAAGTGATAGGCCTGGATCTCGAGCGCGCTGTCGGGTCGCACGGCGACGGCAGCGTTGTCGATGAAGCGCAGATGGACGTGGCCGCTGGCCGAGGTCTCGACGCGGTCGCCGACGCGCACCGACATGCCGCGCTTCAATGCCTCGACCTGCCCGTCCTTGCGCACGACGCGGACCTGCCCGATGAGCAGGCTGACCTGGCCGACGCCGGCGGTGGCCGCGACCTGGTCCGGGTTGGCCAGGGCAGCCTGCACACCCAGGGCTCCCGCGAGGCCCAGCGCCGCGGCCACGAGCCCCAGCCACGCGGGCCTGGCGCCACGCCTGGACAGGATTGGCTTCGATGCGAAGCTGGATATCATGGTGTGACTCCTGAGGTGTGACCAGCACCAGATTGCCGATGGTGCACCTGACTGCGATGAGCGCCGTGTGTCCTGCATCACACGTGCAGGCGCTTTTCGCGATGCACAGTGCCGGCCTCGATGCCTATTCTGATCCCTATCCTGCAAGGTCTGCGCCTGTTCGAGAATTTGCCGGCGGCCCACCTGCGGGAGCTGTCGCAGGTGATGAACGAACGCAGGGTGGAGCGGCGCGAGGTCGTGATCAAGCGCGGCGACCGCGACGCCGGGCTCGGATTTCTCATCGAGGGCCGGCTGCAGACCGTCGATTTTACGCTGGACGGCCGCGAAGTGGGCATTGACTTCGTAGACGAATGCGACTTTTTCGGCGAGCTTGCGGTGATCGACCATCAGCCGGCGCCCGAGTACGTCATCGCGGTGGCGCCCTCGCGCGTGGCCATGCTGGACCGCGAGCGCGCGCGTGAACTGATGTTCTCGACCCCCGAAACGAGTGCCTCGGTGGCGCTGCGGCTGGCGCAGCGCATGCGTCGGTCGGCCCGGCAACGGGCGGTGCTCGCGCTGCCGAGTTCGTTCCAGCGCGTCTGTGCGCAGTTGCTGCTGATGTCGCAGCAGCCGTCTGGCGGCCCGGTGACGATCCAGCTGGCGCCCACGCACCAGGAGATCGCGATCATGGTCAACACCAGCCGCGAAACGGTGACGCGCACGCTGCAATTCCTGCAAACGCTCAAGGTCGTGGCGCGGGCCGGGCAGAGCCTGGTCGTCAACCAACCGCAGACGCTGCAGGAGGCCGCGGACGGAAAGCTCGTGCCGCGCAAGTAGCCGTCGCGGACTCAGGAAGGGGTCGCCGGGGCTGCCTTGTACTCCGCCACCACCCCCCTCAGCCGCGCCCGCACGGCCGCGTCGTCCTGCGATGCGCCCGCGGCGTCCGCCGCTGCCAGCCAGGCCCGCAATTCGTCCACCCGGTCCGCGTTGTCCGCACCCGCCGCCAGCCGCGCCACACGCAGCCGAGGCACCGCCGTGGGCAGGGTATCGTCGGCGTCGGCGAGCAGTTCCTCGTACAGCTTCTCGCCGGGGCGCAACCCGGTGAATTCGATCCTGATCTCTTCGGGCGCGTGCCCCGCCATGCGGATGAGGTCGCGCGCCAGGTCGACGATCTTCACCGGCTCGCCCATGTCCAGCACCAGCACCTGGCCGCTTTCGCCAATGGCCACGGCCTGCAGCACGAGCCGGGCCGCCTCCGGGATGGTCATGAAATAGCGAATGATGTCCGGGTGCGTCACCGTCACCGGGCCGCCCTTGGCGATCTGCTCCTTGAACTTGGGGATCACGCTGCCGCTGCTGCCCAGCACGTTGCCGAAGCGCACGGCCATGAAGCGCGTGCCCGGGTGCTCGACGGCCATCGCGCTGACCACCATCTCGGCCGCGCGCTTGGTGGCACCCATCACGTTGGTGGGGTTGACCGCCTTGTCGGTGCTGATGAGCACGAAGCGCTCGGCGCCCGCTTCGGCGGCAGCCAGCGCCGCGTGGTAGGTGCCCAGCGTGTTGTTGCGCAGCGCGACCCAGGCGTTGTCGTCCTCCATCAGCGGCACGTGCTTGTACGCCGCGGCGTGGAACACCACCGCCGGCCGCCAGCGCTTGCAGATGGCGCGCAGCTGTGGCAGGTCCTTCACGTCGCCGATCAGGCGCACCAGTTTCAGTCCGGGGAAGGCCGCGGTGAGTTCCTGCTCGATGGTATAGAGGTTGAATTCGCTCAGCTCGACCAGCACCAGCCGCGCCGGCCGGAAGCGCGCCACCTGGCGACACAGCTCGCTGCCGATGCTGCCGCCAGCGCCGGTGACGAGCACGCTCCTGCCCTGCAGCACCGGCGCCAGGCCGGCTTCGTCCAGCACCACGGGCTCGCGGCCCAGCAGGTCTTCGGGTTCGATGCTGCGCAAGCGCTCCACGCGGGCCTGGCCTTCGCGCAGTTCGGCCGCACTGGGCACGGTGAGCACCGGCAAGCCGGTGCCGGCAGCGATATCCAGCGCGCGGCGGCGCTGCGCGAAGCTGGCCGACGGCAGGGCCACGATGACATGCGTGGCGGTGCCGGGATGGACGCTGCCGCGCAGCGCGTCCAGCGGCCCGAGTACCGGCACGCCGGCAATGCGCGCGCGCTGCTTGGCGGGGTCGTCGTCGAACAGGCCCAGCACCGTCCAGCCCTGCCGGTGCAGACCGGCGATGAGCAGCCGCGCCGCCTGGCCCGCGCCCATCACCAGCGCGCGACGGATATCGCCGCGGCTGCCGGCGATCTGCGCGCGCGCATGCTCGTACAACATGCGATAGCCGATGCGCACCAGGCTCAGGCCCATCAGCGCCACCACCGGGTGCAGCGCCAGCACGGCGCGCGGGATCTTCACCAGCCCCAGGCCCACCACCACCACGGCGCTGGCGGCGCCGGCCAGCATGCAGGCCAGGGTCAGGCGCTTGATCTCGCCGAAACCGGAGAAGCGCCACATGCTCTGCGGCACCTTGAACAGCAGGCTGGCCGCGGTGTAGGCCGCCACGATGCCCAGCAGCACCCAGGCGTCGTAGGACGGCCGGGCGCTGATCCAGCGCTCGAAGCCCAGGCGGAAGAGGTAGGTCACGTTCCAGCAGGCGGCCACCACGGCCGCGTCCACCAGCAGCGACAACGGTTCGCGGTGCGGGCGCAAGCGGGCCAGGAAGAGGTCCAGGCGGTGCCAGAAGCCGGGGGTAGCGGGTGCGCTCATGACCGCTTCAATGCGCCACCGGCAAGCCCAGGTCGCGCCAGCTCAGCACGCTGTGGTCGGCGCGTTCGTGGCTCAGTTCGCCGCCATACAGCAGCACCGGCGGTGCAGCCAGGCCCCCAGCGGCCTGCCGCCAACGGCGCGGCGCCGCCATCCAGTCGGGCGCATAGGTGGTGCCCGACTTGCACTCCACGCTGTGCAGCCAGCCGTGGTGCTCGAATACCAAGTCGACCTCCAGGCCGTGGTTGTCGCGCCAGAAGAACAGGTCGGCAGGCAGGCCCAGGTTGTAGCGGTGCTTCAGCGTCTCGGCCACGGCCCAGGTCTCGAAGACGGCGCCGCGGGCCGCATGCACCTGCAGGTCGGCCGGCGTGGCGATGCGCAGCAGGTGGCACAGCAGCCCGCTGTCCAGGAAGTAGAGCTTGGGGGCCTTGACCAGGCGCTTGCCGAAGTTGCGGTGGTAGGGCGGCACCAGCGTCAGCAGATGGCTGGCCTGCAGCACCGTGAGCCACTGCCGCGCCGTGGGCTGGCTGATGCCGCAGTCGGACGCCAGGCTGTTGAGGTTGAGCAACTGACCGCTGCGCGCAGCGCACATGGCCAGGAAACGCTGGAAGGTGAGCAGGTTGCCCACGTTGAGCAGCTGCCGCACGTCGCGCTCCAGGTAGGTGGCCACGTAGGCCGAGAACCAGTGCGTCGGATCGGGCCGCCGGTGCCTCGCGTGCAGGGCCGGGTAGCCGCCGCGCCACAGGCGTTCTTCCAGCGTCACGTCGCCGCCGGCCGCGGCCACGAGTTCGCTGTGCGCCAGCGGCAGCAGCGTGAGCATGGCGGCGCGTCCGGCCAGTGACTGCGCAATGCCGTCCATCAGGCCGAACTGCTGCGAACCCGTGAGCACCCAGCGGCCCATCGCGGGGGCGGCGTCGGCCACGCCCAGCAGATACGAAAGCAGGCCGGGGCTGCGCTGCACCTCGTCGAGGATGGCGCCGCCGCCCAGCCGGGCCAGGAAACGGCGCGGGTCGGCCAGCGCCAGTTCACGGGTGTCGGGGTCTTCCAGGTTCACGTACGGCAGGCGGGGAAACGCGCTGCGCGCCAGCGTGGTCTTGCCCGACTGCCGCGGACCGGTGAGGGCCAGCACCGGGAAGCCGCGGGCCTGTTGCAGCAGCGTGGCGGTGGCATTGCGGGGAATCATGATGCCTAGATTGTACAGTTTGAAAGTTCTACTTTGAATTTGTACATCCCCGGTCTTCTCATACCTGTCGCAGAAGCAGGCGCAGCGTGCGCCACAGCACGCCGAGGTCGGTGGCCAGCGACGCCCGCTCGGCATATTCGGCGGCATGCTGCAGCTTGGCCGGCAGGATGACCTGGACGTACTCCCGCTCGGGGTCGGCGGCCGCGGCCAGCAACCGGGCTTCGTCGATGAAGGCCAGCGAAGCCGGGTCGGTGATGCCGGGGCGCACCGCCAGCACGCGTGCGCGCAGTTCCGGCGGGTACAGCGCCACGAAGCGCGGCACCTCGGGGCGCGGGCCGACCAGGCTCATGTGGCCGAGCAGCACGTCGATGAACTGCGGCAGCTCGTCGATGCGCGTGCGGCGCAGGAAGGCGCCCACGCGCGTGATGCGCGGGTCGTCGCCCACGGTCAGCAGCGGCCCGCCGGCGCCGTGGCGCATGGTGCGGAACTTGTGGATCTTGAACGGCACGCCGCCGCGGCCCACGCGTTGCTGGCGGTAGAAGACCGGCCCGGGCGAGTCCAGCCTGACGGCCAGCGCCACGACCAGCAGCAGCGGCGACAACAGCAGCAGCGCGAGCGTGGCGCCGAGCAGGTCGAACAGGCGTTTGACCACGCGCGCCGGGTCAGGCCACCTCGGTCTGCGGCGGCGGTTCGATGCCGGCGAAGACCTCGGCCAGCGGCACGCGCAGGCCCAGGCAGGCGGCTTCCAGCGTGTCGCCGTCGCTCATGTCGTGCAGCACCCACAGGCCGTCGGAACCGCGGCGGAAACCTTCCACGCGGCGCGTGTCGGGGTCGACCAGGATGTATTCCCGCAGCGCCGGAATGCGGCGGTAGAGGGCGAATTTCTGGCTGCGGTCGCAGGCCTGGGTGCTGGGCGAGAGCACCTCGACGACCAGCGTGGGCGCCGTGAAGATGCGGTCGGTGACCAGGTCGGCCTCGTCGCAGGTGACGAAGACGTCGGGGTAGAGCACGGTGTCGTCACCGATCTGGACCTTCATGCCCTCATGAAAGACCTGGCAAGGGGAGCCCTTCAGGGATGTGCCGAATTCGCGCACGAGATTACCCACCACGCGGCCGTGAACGCGCCTGGCGCCCACCATCGCAAACACCTCACCGCGATAGAACTCGTGCTTCTCGGCCTGACCCTCTTCCCAGGCCAGGTAGGCTTCGAGCGAGAGCTTGGGTTGGGTCAGCGCATTCATGAGTCTTCCCCCGGAACGACGCTCATGGTAGCGCCGCGCGCACCGCCTGCGCCACGCGCATCACGTCGTCGTCGCTCATGCGCGTATAGATCGGCAGGCTCAGCATGCGCTCGTAGGCATGCTGGCTGTGCGGGAACTGGCCCGGCTGCAGCGCGTAGCGGTCGCGCCAGTAGGGGTGCAGGTGCAGCGGGATGTAGTGCACGCTGCAGCCGATGCCGGCGTCGAACAGGCGCTCGATGAAGCGGTCGCGTCCGATGCCGGCGTCGTCGGCCAGGCGCAGCACGTACAGGTGCCAGGCATGCCGGTCGCCGGCGGCAGGCTGCGGCGGCAAGACCAGCGGCAGGTCGGCGAAGGCCGCGTCGTATGCGGCCGCGATGGCGGCGCGGCGCTGCTGGAAGGCGTGCGCTTTCTTCAGCTGATGCAGGCCCAGCGCCGCGGCGATGTCGGTCAGGTTGTATTTGAAGCCCGGCGCCACGACCTCGTAGTACCAGCTCGGCACCTTGGCCGTGAAGCGGTCGAAGGCATCGCGGTTCATGCCGTGCAGACGCATGGTGCGCGCGCGCTGCGCCACCGCCGCGTCACGGGTCACCAGCATCCCGCCTTCGCCGGTGGTGATGGTCTTGTTGGCGTAGAAGCTGAACACCGTGGCGTCGCTGTCGAGCGTGCCGACGAGCTGGCCGCCGCAGGTGGTGGGCAGCGCGTGCGCGGCGTCTTCCACCACCTTCAGGTCGCAGTCGGCCGCCAGCTCGAGCAGCGAAGTCATGTCGGCGGCCAGGCCGGCGTAGTGCACCGGCACGATGGCCTTGGTGCGCGACGTGACCGCTTCCTCGACCGCGGCGGGGTCGATGTTCAGCGTCGCCGGGTCGACGTCGACCAGCTTCACGTCGGCACCCAGGTAGCGCACCACCTCGGCGGTGGCGGTGAAGGTGTGGGTGGTCGTGATGACCTCGTCGCCGGGGCCGATGCCCAAGGCCTCCAGCGCCAGGTGCAGGCCGGCGGTGGCGGAATTGACGGCCACCGCATGCAGCGCCGGGTCACCGAGAAAGGCCCCGAAATCCTGTTCGAAGCGCTTCGCCTTGGGGCCGGTGGTGACCCAGCCGCTCTTCAGCGTATCGACGACCTCGGCAATCTCGTCCTCGCCGATCTCGGGCAGGGCGAAGGGGAGGAAGGGCGGGCGGTCGGCGGGCAGGTTGGCGGGCATGTCGGATTATCGACGGCCGCGTCAGGCGCACAGCGTCCCCAGTTCCTGCAGCGGCAAAACCTCGACGCCTTCGGCCAGCGGATAGCGGTGCGTCACCGGCGCAACGACAAAGGCGCGCTCGATGCCCAGGTCCTGCAGCGCCTGCCAGAAGCCGCGCGCCGGCTTCGGTGCTGACGAGAACTTGATCTCCACCGCCAGCGTTCGCCCGCGGTGCTCGACGATGAGGTCGATCTCGGCACCGACGGCCGTGCGGTAGAAGCTCAGTTGCGCATCGGCCGGCAACTGCGCCGCCACCTGCTCGACCACGAAACCTTCCCACGACGCGCCGGCCACCGGGTGACCCTGCAGCTCGCGCACCGTGGCCAGGCCCAGCAGGGCGTGCAGCAGGCCGCTGTCGCGCAGATAGACCTTCGGCGATTTCACCAGCCGCTTGCCCAGGTTCGGCAGGTGCGGCGGCAGGCGCCGCACCATCAGCGTGTCGGCGAGCACGTCGAGGTAGCGCGTCGCCGTGCTGTGGGATGCGCCGCCCAAGGACTGGCCCAGCTGCGAGGCGTTGAACATCTGCCCCTGCAGGTGCGCCAGCATCTGCCAGAAACGCCGCAGCGTCTCGGCGGGGATGCGCAGGCCCAGGCCCGGCAGGTCGCGCTGCAGGAAGGTGCGGATGAAGTCCTGGCGCCAGCTGAACGAGGCCTCGTCGTCCGGAGCGAGCCAGCTCAAAGGGAACCCCCCGCGCAGCCACAACGACTGCAGGCCCGCCAGGTCCGGCATCAGCTCGGCCGCCAGGAACGGCGTCAACTCCAGGTACGACACACGGCCCGCCAGCGACTCGCCGGACTGTCGCAGCAGATCACCCGACGCCGACCCCAGCAGCAGGAAGCGCCCGGGCCGGCGGTCGGCGTCGATTTCGGGGCGCAGCGCCTCGAACAGACGCGGCAGGTGCTGCACTTCGTCGAGCACCAGCAGCCGGTCGCGGTGAGCGGCGAAGAAGAGCTCGGGCCGTTCGAGCGCGGCGCGGTCCGACGCGCGCTCCAGGTCCAGCACCAGGGCACCGGGGTGCCGTGCGGCGACCTCCCTGGCCAGCGAGGTCTTGCCCACCTGGCGCGGGCCCAGCAGCACGACGGCGGGGGCCTGGCGCAGGCGTTGCTGCAGCAGATGCTCGAGTCTTCGCGTCAACATCATTGCATTTTGATCATGTGTCGATCAGTTTGCAATGATATGCACTGCCCTCCCCGACGCCACGGCGCAGCCGGCCGGCGCCTCAGCCTGCCTTGCCCACCCACGCCAGCACGTGCGTGCGCAGCAGCGGCAGGGCGTTGAACCACCGCCAGGCGGCCGGGTGCAGGCGCACGACGTGGCGGCCGATCGGTGGCGCCAGCGTGACACGGCGGGCGTCGATGCGGGCGGCCGGGAACAGCTCGCGCAGCCGCCGCAGCGGCACCGCGCGCACGTCGGTATTGCGCGGGTTGTCGAGCGTGAAGTCGTACCAGAGCACGGCGCCGCCGGGTCGCACCCAGCGCCACATCGCGGCGGCCAGGCGCTGCTGGAAACTGTCGTCGAGGATCGAGCTGAAGACGGTGGAAGCCACGACGAGGTCGAAGCTGCCGTCGGGCAGCGCGAGCTGAGTGGCGTCACCCTCCAGCAGCCGCGTCGCCGCGGGAAGCCGCTGGCGTGCGGCTGCCACGCGCTCGGGCAGCAGTTCGTTGCCGACCAGGCGCGCCGGGTCGAAGCCCAGGCGCAGCAGCTCCAGCAGGTTGTCGCCGTGGCCGCAACCCACTTCCAGCACGTCCAGGGCGGCCACCGGGACCTGCACATGGCGGCGCAAAAGCCGGATCAGTGCCCGTTCGCGGTCGTGGCGCGACTGCCAGATCTCGGGGCGCAGCGGGTGGTAGCGATCGCCGACCTCGCGCCGCGCATAGCGCTCGGCGATGGCGCGGGCCTCGTCGTGTTCGTGCACGTGCCCGGGTTCGGTCATCGCGTCAGTCCTGCAAATCGCTCCCGACCCTGGCCGTGGCGCCAGGCGTCCCAGTGGCCGATCAGGCTGCCGATGCCGTAGCCCAGCTGCTGCGCGGCGATGACGAACGGCAACCGCCACAGCAGGGACCAGGACGACCCGGACGCCACCGTCACCGAGAGCCCCAGCAACAGCGCGGCATAAGCCGCCACCAGCACGGCCAGCGCCAACGGCCAGCCGGCCAGGGCCCCCAGCGAGGCCAACCCCAACCCGGCAACGAACAACCCCGGCACGCGGTGGCGCAACGCCGCCGCCTGGCCGTGCTTCTTCATCACGAAGGCCTTCCAGTAGCCGTACTGCAGCCACTGCCGCCACAGCGCCGCGAGCGAATCGCGCGGCCGGTAGGTCGAGCGGATGGCCGCGCTCTGCCACACGCGCCCGCCGCCGCGAACGATGCGCAGGTTGTGCTCGTCGTCCTGGTTGCGCACCAGCATCTCGTCGAAGCCGCCGAAACGATCGAAGCTGGCGCGCGGCCAGCAGCCGAGGTAGACGGTGTCGACCTCGCCTTCGAAGGCGAGGTCTCGCGAGCGCGCGCCGCCGGCCACCCAGCGCGACTGGAAAGCCGCGGCGATGGCGCGGCCCCAGCCGCCCACGCCTTCGGCGCGCCAGGGGCCGCCGACGTTGTCGGCGCCGCTGCGCCGCAGCGCAGCGAGGCACTGCGCAACGTAGTCGGGCGCGTAGCGCGTGTGCACGTCCATGCGCACGATGACCGCACCCCCCGCCGCCGCCAGCGCACGGTTCAGCCCGGCGGCGACGAAACGCGCCGGGTTGTCGACGACCCGCAGCCGGGGTTCGGCCGCGGCCAGCGCCTGCAGGCGCTCGCGCGTGCCGTCGTCGCTGTGGCCGTCGGCGACGATCAGTTCCAGCTGCCAGGGCGGCGCCAGCGCCTGGCGCATGGCGTCGGCGCAGAAGGCGTCGATGAATGCGGCCTCGTTGCGGCAGGGCACGACGATGCTGACGAGGTGCTCGCCGGCCATCAGTGCCCTCCGCGGTCTGCGGTCCGGCCCGCCTTGCGGCTCTCGCGGCCGGCCTCCAGCAGCAGCCGCTTGTACAGCATCGACACGGCGTCCATCTGCGCCTCGCGCCGGCCGTCCTGCCGGATCCGCGCCAGGTTGCGCTCGCCCAGGCGCAGCGCGCGTCCGTCGTCCTGCCACAGCGCCTGCAGCGCCACGGCCAGCGCGGCGGCCGCGTCATCGTCGCCTCCGGCCACCGGCACCCACAGACCGTCGTTGTCGCCCAGCCATTCGCGGTTGGCCGGCAGGTCGCTGGCCAGCACCGGCAAGCCGCAGGCCATGCTCTCCAGCATGGCCACCGAGGTGGCATCGCTCAGCGGCACCGACACCGACACCTTGCACCGTGCCAGCACGGCCTGCATCTCGGCGTCGCCGACGCGGCCGTGGAACGTGACCTGGTCCTGCAGGCCCAGCGTGCGCACCTGCGCGCGAAGTTCGGCCTCGCTCGGGCCACCGCCGAGCAGGTGCAGGTGTGCCGGCGCCTCGGGGGCGGCCTGCAGCAGCCGGCCGAGCGCGGCCACGATGACCTGGATGCGGTAGTTGTCGTCCCATGCGCGCAGGCTGGCGATGCCGAAACCAGGCTTGGCGGCCCAGGGCACGGGGTGGAAGCGCGCCGTATCGGCGCCCCAATGGATGCGCACCGCGGGGCGGCGCGGACCATAGGCGTCGATGGCCTCCACCAGGTCCTGCGAATCGCCGGTGACGAGGTCGGCGTGGCGCAGCGTCCAGCCCGTGAGCCAACGCAGCAGCGCGCTCTGGCGCGGTGTCACCAGCAGGTCGCTGCCCCAGGCCGTCATCACCAGCGGGTGGCGTCCGCAGCGCGCCGCCAGCGTGCCATAGGAGGTGACGTAGTGCGCGTGCACGATATCGGGCGCCAGGTCCTGCACGTGCCGGCGCGCCGCGCCCGCGCGCCACAGCCAGTCGGTCTGGCGCAACACCGGTGCCAGCACGCGCTGCTCGACATCGTCCATCGGCTGCGGCCTCGCCGTCACCACCGAAACGCGCCAGCCGCGCGCGAGCATCTCCTGCGCCCAGCGCCGCAGGTGCACGCTGTTGGCGTCGCCCAGCAGGCACAGGTGGCGCTTCACGGTTTCCAGCCGTCGCGGCAGCGGCGCAGGAACTGCGCCAGTTCGCCGGCCAGCGCGCGGCGTTCGAAGCGCGCCACGCCGGCGGTGGGTGCCGAAGGCACTTCGGGCGCGGCCTGCATCATCTGCCGCAGCGCCGCGGCAATGGCCGCCGGCTGCGTCTCGTCGGCCACCCAGCCGCGGCCGTGCTGGCGCAGCAGGGCCGCGGCGTCGCCGGCTTCGTCACCCAGCAGCAGCACCGGCCGCGCCGCGCGCAGGTATTCGAAGATCTTGCCCGGCAGCGTGCCGGCCACGGTGGCGCGGGCGCGCTGGCCATCGCCCGCGCCCACCACCAGCAGCAAGGCGTCGGCGGCCAGCATCTCGGCCAGCGCCTCGTGGTGCGGCACGTAGGGGCGTTGTTCGACGACGCCCGGATACCTGGCCTCGAAGGCGCGCAGCTTGTCGGCGAAGCGGCCACCCATCATGCCCACCAGCCGCAGGCGCAGCGGGCGCGCGGCGGGCGGCGCGCTGCCCAGATACAACGCCAGGGCCTCGAGCAGGGTGCCCGGGTCGCGCGGGCCGTAGAAAGCGCCGGTGTGGACGAGCCGGAAGGCAGCATCGTCGCGCTGCGCGGGCGCCAGCGCCGCGAAGTCGGCCTCGTCGTAGCCGTTGGGAATGAAGGCCACCGGCCGACCCGGCCCCAACCTCGCCGCCAGCAGCCGCTGCCACGAGGGCGTCACCGTGACCACACCGGCGGCCTGCGCCAGCCAGGCCGCTTCGGTGCGGCGGTCCAGCGCTCGACGCCAGGCCGGGGCGGCGTAGGCCGGGTTCTCGGTCCACAGGTCGCGGTAGTCGGCCACCCAGGGCAGCCCCGCCCGGCGCGCCAGCATGGCAGCCAGGGCGTGGTCCGACATCGGTGGCGCGGTGCTGAAGACGAGGTCGAAGCACTCGTCGCGCAACAGCGACAGCGCTGGCGCCCGGGCGCGCCGCGCCCAGCCGGCCTTGTCGTCGGGGAAGTGGACACTGGCGTAGGCGGCCAGCGCGGCGTCGCGCAGCCGGTGGCGGGCCGCGCCGGCCATCGTCCGGCCGGCGGCGGACACCGTCGTGCGGGCAAGCCGGGTCGATGCCGCTGCTTGGGCCGGCGCCGCCGCTGCGGCCGCACCACGACCCGCGCCGGCGCGCCAGGCCAGCGCCCGCTGCAGCAGCGGCCGGTGCTCGATGCGCAGCACACGCACTGTGCCGGGAATCTCGGCCAGCAGCGACGGGTCCTGCTGGTAGCCGGGGTCGTGTGCCGCCAGCACCGTGCACTGCACGTCGAAGTCGCCCAGGTATTTGCTGAATTTCAGCGCCCGCTGCACGCCGGCGCCGCCCATCGGCGGGTAGTGGTAGCTCACCAGCAGCACCTTCATGGACCGGCCGGTGCGGCCCGGCGCAGCACCCAGTAGTCGCAATACGGCAGTTCGGCGAAGCGCTCGGTGGCCAGCCCGGCGGCGCGCAACCGGTCCTCGACCTGGCTGCGCCTGACCTGGCCGTCGCCGATCTCCCAGCAGTGGTGCGGGTCGATCCAGATGCGCCGGCGCACGAAGCGGTTCCAGGCCTCGCCCAGGCTCGTCAGGCCGACCGGAAAGCGCCACTTCAGCAGTTTCTGTCGCGGCGTGACCACCAGCATGTGGCCCTTTCGATGCGGCAGCGTCAGGAACAGCAGGCCGCCTGGACGCAGGAAGCCGTGCAGCTGCGCCAGACACAGCGGCAGGTCGGCCCACGGAATGTGCTCCAGCACCTCGGTGCAGACCACGGCGTCGAAGCGGCCGGCAAGCGCAGGCTGCGGCTGGCGCAGGTCGGCCAGCACGTCGGGTTGCAGCTGGGCATTGACGTCGACCACGGTATAGCTGCGCACCAGCGGCTGCAGGCAGCGGCGCACCACGCCGTCGCCGGTGCCGACTTCGAGCACGTCGCCCTGCACCAGCGCGCACAGGTCGCGCAGCACGTGGAAGTGACGCGTCCAGGTGTAGAAGTCCACCTGCGACAGGTACTGCCGCGCGCTCAGCGTGTATTGCTGGTCGAAGGCCGCTCGGGTCGCCTGGCTCGTCTGGGTTGCTTGAGAAGTGGCGCCGCTCATCGCATGGGCATCATTTGGGCAGCAGCATACGGGCTGCCGAATCGGAATGGCGCCAGTCCAGCGCGAAGTAAAGACCTGACCCCAAACCCAGCGCGCCGATCACCCACGCCCACGACA
Source organism: Candidatus Rubrivivax defluviihabitans (assembly GCA_016709385.1). Lineage (GTDB taxonomy): Bacteria > Pseudomonadota > Gammaproteobacteria > Burkholderiales > Burkholderiaceae_C > Rubrivivax > Rubrivivax defluviihabitans. Next base: position 98,162 of record JADJMW010000011.1, on the reverse strand, counting down.
CCGGCTCGGCCGCGTGCCACGGCCCGGTGGCCCAGGCCAGCGGCAGTGCCGCCACCGCCGCACGCCAGGCCACGCCGGCCAGGCGCAGCCATGGAAACGACCACGGCATGGCGCGCGCCGCCAGCCGCGCCGCCCACGGCACCATGGCCGCGTTGGAAGCTGCCGCCGCCGCGGCCGCACCGACCAGGCCCCAGCGCGGCGCCAGCACCAGGTTCAGCAGCGCATTCAGCGCCGCCGCCGCCATGGCCAGCGCCAGCACCTGGCGGCTGCGGCCGTCCAGCAGCAGCGCATAGAGCACGATCTGGTACAGGCCGAAAGCCGCCACCGCGAGACCCAGCAGCGCGAAGACCGCCGGCCCGGCGCGGTACTCGGCCGTGCTCAGCAGCGGCAGCAGCGCCGGTCCGGCCAGCGCCAGCGCCAGCGCCACCGGCAGGCACAGGAAGGCGAACACCTGCAGAGCCTGCGTCGTCAGTCGTGCCGCTTCATCACGCCGCCCTTCGCTCCAGTGCCGCGCCAGCACCGGAAACAGCGTGAAGCCGAGCACGGTGTAGAACAGCGCCGGAATGCCGCTCAGCGAGACCGCCGCGGCATACACCGCCACCGCGTCCAGGCCGAGCAGTTGCACGAGCAGGAAGCGGTCGAAGCTGGCGCTGAAGGCGGTGAACAGCGCCAGCGCCACCAACGGCAGGCAGAAGGCCAGCAATTCGCGCAATTCGGGCGCCGACCTCGCGCCGCTCGCAGCGGCGGCACGGTCACCCCGCCGCAACAGGAGCCACGTTCCTGCCAGCACCGCCAGCGCCAGCGCACACTGCACCGCCGCATAGTCGCCCAGCCAGTCGGCCAGCGCCACGCCGCCGTCGCCCACCAGCCACAGCACCACGCCGAAGCGCAGCCCGCTGCGCAGTGCCAGCACCGCCGCGATCCACCCCATGCGAGCGGTGGCGCGCAGCCAGGCGGTGGCGAAGTCCACCGTGGCGTCGGCCGCCAGCAGGGCCAGCAACGCCGGCACCAGGGCACCGCGGCCGGCTTCGCCGTAGACCACGCCGGCGAAGGGCTCGCGCCACAGCAGGACGACGACGGCGCAGGTCAGGAACAGCGCCAGTGCCACGCCGCCCAGGCGGCCGAAGAAACGCAGGCGCATCGACGCGCCCACCGCGCCCGAGAACGACCGCACCACGGCCGTGGGCGTGGCCAGCAGCACCACCGGCATCAGGATGCCGGCGGCCACCGCCGTCTGCGTCCAGGCGCCATAGTCGGCCGAAGACAGGGCGCGCGTGAGCAGCGGCAGCAGCAGCAGGCCGAGCAGGCGGTCGAGCAGGAGAGCCGACGCATAGAGCGCCGTACCGGTGCGCAGCGTGGCGGGCATGTCGGGTCGCACCGGGAACGGCGCGCGCGCCGGATTCTACGGGTCGACCTCTGCGCTGCCGCGGCGCCAGCGGTGTCAGCCGTGGCGTCAGGCGCGCCGCCTAAAATCCGCGCCTTCACTCCGGCCCGCCCGATGTCCGACACCCACGCTCCGCCCGCCGCCGCGCCGACCCCGGCCGCCGACGACAACCAGCTCATCGCCGAACGCCGCGAAAAGCTGGCCGCCCTGCGCACCGCGGGCATCGCGTTCCCCAACGACTTCAAGCCGCGCCATCAGGCGGCCGAACTTCACCACCGCTACGGCGAGGTGCCGAACGAGGAACTGGAGCCGCAGGCGGTGGCCGTGGCGGTGGCCGGCCGCATGATGCTCAAGCGCGTGATGGGCCGCGCCTGCTTCGCCACGCTGCAGGACGGCTCGATGGGCGACAAGCACGGTCGCATCCAGCTCTACGTGACGCAGGACACAGTGGGACCCGAGGCGCTGGCCGCCTTCAAGCGCTGGGACCTGGGCGACATCCTGGGCTGCGAAGGAACGCTGTTCCGCACCAAGACCGGCGAGCTCTCGATCCGCGCGACCCAGGTGCGGCTGCTCACCAAGAGCCTGCGCCCGCTGCCCGACAAGTTCCACGGCATGGCCGACCAGGAACAGAAATACCGCCAGCGTTATGTCGACCTCATCACCGACGAGGCCGCGCGTGCGCGCTTCGTGGCGCGCAGCAAGGCGGTGAGTTCGATCCGCAACTTCATGGTCGAGCACGGCTTCCTGGAAGTGGAGACACCCATGCTCCACCCGATTCCGGGCGGCGCCAACGCCAAGCCCTTCGTCACCCACCACAACGCGCTGGACCAGGAGATGTTCCTGCGCATCGCGCCCGAGCTGTACCTGAAGCGGCTGCTGGTGGGCGGCTTCGAGCGTGTGTTCGAGATCAATCGCAGCTACCGCAACGAAGGCATCAGCGTCCGCCACAACCCCGAATTCACGATGATGGAGTTCTATGCGGCCTACTGGACGCACCATGATCTGATGGACTTCACCGAACAGGTGCTGCGCCACGCCGCGCGCGCCGCCGCCGGCACCGCCACGCTCACCTACGGCGGCAAGGAGGTCGACCTCGACCGGCCCTTCGCCCGCATGACGGTGAGCGAGGCGCTGGTGGCCTTCGCCGGCCTGAGCGCCGCCGAAGCCCAGGACGCCAGCGTGCTGCACGCGCGGCTGAAGACGCTGGGCGAGGAACCGCCGGCGCACTGGAAGCTGGCCGAGCTGCAGTTCGGCGTCTTCGAGGCCGTGGTCGAAGCGCAGCTCTGGCAACCCACCTTCATCGTCGACTACCCGGTGGAAGTGTCGCCGCTGGCGCGTGCCTCCGACACCAACCCGGCCGTCACCGAGCGCTTCGAACTCTTCATCACCGGCCGCGAGATGGCCAACGGCTTCTCGGAACTGAACGACGCCGAGGACCAGGCCGCGCGCTTCCAGGCCCAGGCCGCGAACAAGGAGGCCGGCGACGAAGAGGCCATGTACTACGACGCCGACTTCATCCGCGCGCTGGAATACGGCATGCCGCCGGCCGGCGGCTGCGGCATCGGCATCGACCGGCTGATCATGCTGCTGACCGACAGCCAGAGCATCCGCGACGTGATCCTGTTCCCGGCACTCAGGCGCGAAGGCTGAAGGCACAACCATGCCCGCGGCGCGGCTCGAACAACTGGCCGAGATCGAGTGCGCCGTCTGGGCCGAGCTGGGCTCGGCGGTGCGCGAAAAGGGCCACCCCTGGCGCGTCGGCGTGCTGGCCACCCTGGACGGCGAGCGGGCCGACGCGCGCAGCGTGGTGCTGCGCGACATCGAGGCCTCGGCAAGCACGCTGCTGATCTATACCGACGAGCGCAGTGCCAAGGCGCGGCAGGTCGAGCGCCATCCGCTGGGCACGCTCGTGCTGTGGTCCGACCCGCTGGGCTGGCAGCTGCGACTGCGCGTGCATCTGTCGCTTCAGACCTCGGGGCTGGAAGTGTCTTCGCGCTGGGCGCAGTTGAAGATGAGCCCGGCGGCGCACGACTACCTGTCGCCGCTGCCGCCGGGCAGCACGGTGGCGCACCCGCTGCCGCAACGCGGCAGCCGCGGCTTCTTCGCGGTCCTGGCCGCCGAGGTGCAGGCCGTCGACTGGCTGGAGCTGCACGCCGAAGGCCACCGCCGCGCCATCTTCGACGCCAAGGGCCGGCGCTGGGTGACGCCGTAGCCGCAAGCGCTCAGCCGTGCCTGAACGCCGGCTTGCGCTTGTTCAGGAAGGCGTCCATGCCTTCCTTCTGGTCTTCGGTGGCGAACAGCGAATGGAAGATCCTCCGCTCGTAGCTCATGCCGTCGGCCAGGCCGCTTTCGAAGGCGCGGTTGACGCATTCCTTGGCGAAGGCCACGCTGGGCGCGCTCATCGCGCAGATGGCGGCGGCGGCGGCCAGCGCTTCGTCCAGCAGCTTGTCGGCCGGCACCACGCGCGACACCAGCCCGGCGCGCTCGGCCTCGGCGGCGTCCATCATGCGGGCGGTGAGCACCATGTCCATGGCCTTGCTCTTGCCCACCGCGCGCGGCAGCCGCTGCGTGCCGCCGGCACCGGGGATGATGCCGATCTTGATCTCGGGCTGGCCGAACTTCGCCGTCTCGGCGGCGATGATGAAGTCGCACATCATGGCCAGCTCGCAGCCGCCGCCCAGGGCGAAGCCGGCAACGGCCGCGATCACCGGCTTCTTCACCTGGCGCATGGTTTCCCAGTTGCGCGTGATGAATTCGCCGTGGTGCGCCTCCATGAAGGTCTTCTTGGCCATCGCCGAGATATCGGCGCCGGCGGCGAAGGCCTTCTCGCTGCCGGTGATTACGATGCAGCCGATGCCGGGGTCGCGGTCGAAGTCCAGCAGCGCGGCGCCGAGCTGGTCCATCAGCGCGTCGTTCAGCGCATTCAGCTGCTTCGGGCGGTTCAGCGTGATCAGGGCGGTGCGGCGTTCGCCCTCGCCGGGGCGCACTTCGGTCAGGATCAGGGCTTCGGTCATGGGGCTCTCCTTGCGGGTTCTGCAATGACTATACGGCGGCGTTGCCGGCCCTCGCACCGGCGGCGGTGCGGGCCGCGGCGCGCGGTCAGCGGCCGGGCTCGGCCTGCAGCGGCAGGCGTTCGATGACCAGGTCGACATGGGTCTCCTCGTCCTGCCGGATCACGATGCGCACCGGCAGGTACTGCAGGCTGGGTGCCACCCACATCTCGGCGGCCAGGTCGCCGGGGCGCATGGCTTCGCGGCGCGGCTTCACGTGCAGCGCCAGCACCGCGCCGGCCGGCGTTTGGAGCCACTCCGGTTCCTGTACTTCGTAGGTCCAGTCCTGCACGCGCCGCGGCAGCGCCAGCGGCAGTGAAATCGAAACCCCCGGCTGCAGCAGGTCGGGCCGGGTGGTGAACAGCCAGGTCAGCTGCACGAACTGGCTGGCGCTGTCCTGCACGCCTTCGGGTCTCGGCAGCTCGGCACCGCCGGGCAGGCGCACGCGGTCGGCGTCGAGGAAGACGACGAGCCGGCGCGGTTCGCGCGTCACGATGCGGGTTTCCTCGTCGTAGCGGCTCGGTCGCAGGCCTTCGGGCGTGATCTCGCCTTCGCTGGCCACGCGCCGGCTCATCAACGGCGCGAAGAACGGGCCGATGCTGACCTCCATGTGCACCTGGTAGCGCGTGCCCGCGCGCAGCCACTCCACCTGCGCCTGCCCTTCCACCGGGCCGCGGTAGTTGCCGCTGAGGCGATAACTCAGGCGCGTGGACGGTGGCCATTCGAAGGCGGCCGGCGCAGCCTGCGGGGCCGCCGTCGCGCCCGCCGGCGCCTGCACCGGTGCTTCGGCGACCCGCTGCGGTGGCGGCTCGGACGCCGTTGGCGCTACCTGCTCCGTGGTCGTCGCCGCAGGCCGCTCGGTCGGCCATTCGGAGTCCCATTCGGCAGGCCACTCCAGCGCCGGCGACGGCACGGCTTCGGGCTGGGCTGCGGCCAGCACCGTGGCTGGCGGCGCCGACGCTGCCGGCGCCGCCGGGGCGGCCACGGGCCGCGGCCGGCGGCGCGGTGCCGGCTCGGGTGCGGCCGGCGGCGGCGCGGGGGCCAGTTCGCGCACGAAGACCACCTCGATGCGCCGCGGCAAGGTGTCGGCAGCGCCTTCACCCAGGCGCGCCGGCAGCCACTGGCCGGCCAGCCACAGGTGGGCCAGGGTCACCACCGCAGCGAGCGCCGCCAAGCTGCGCGCTTGCCTGGGCCCGGTCGCACGCGGGGCACTCATGCCGGCCCGGTCGGGCTTGCAGCCACCGGCCGGCGGCAGCGGCGGGATGCCTACTTGTTGGCGCTGGCCGCCACCAGCAGCCGTTCGACCTCGGCCTTGGGCAGGGCTCCCGGCTTGCGCGTGCCGTCCTCGAAGATGACGGCCGGCGTGCCGTTGATGCGGTGCGCGCGCGAGAAGGCCAGGTTGCGTTCGATCGCCGCGTCGTCGCACTTGCCCATGGCCTTGGCCGGCACCACGGCGTCGAGCATCCAGTCGCGCCAGGCGCGCATGGGCTCCTTGGCGCACCAGATGTCGCGCGACTTGGCGGTCGAGTCCGCGCCCAGGATGGGAATCAGGAAGGTGTAGATGGTGACGTCCTTGACGCTGGCGATGTCGCGCTCGAAACGCTTGCAGTAGCCGCAGTTCGGGTCCACGAAGACCGCCATCTTGCGCGCACCGCTGCCCTGCCGCTGCACCATGGCGTCCTTCAGCGGCAGCTTGTCGAATTCGATCGCCAACAGCTTTTCCAGCCGCGCCTCGGTGAGGTCGGTGCGCGTCTTGGTTTCGATCAGCGCGCCGCTGAGGATGTGCTCGCCGGTGGCGTCGCTGTAGAAGATCTCGGTGCCGCCGTAGCGCACCTCGTACAGGCCGGGAATCGGCGTGCGCGTGACCTCGTCGATCTTGGGCAGGTTGGGCAGCCGTTCGGCCAGGGTCTTGCGGATCACCGCCTCCTGGGCCAGCACGCCGAAGGACAGCAGCAGCAGCGCGGCGGCCAGCGCCGGCTTGATCGAAGACGCGTATTTCATTCGTGGAGGTCCGGTTCGGTTGGCATCAGCCGTCGAGGGCACGAGCGGCCAGCAGCCGCTTCAGCGGCGTGAGGTGGTTGACGAGACTCAGCCCGCGGTTGCGAAGTTCCCGCGCCAGCGGCGCCGGGCTGGCGAACAGCTGCAGCAGGCCGTCGGTGAGGCCGGCCATGGCCAGCGTGGGGCCGATGCGACGGCGTGCATAGCGCTGCAGCAGCCGCGTGTCGGCCAGCGGCCTCCAGGGTTCGCGCCCGGCCAGCACCTCGGCCAGCGCGGCCACGTCGGCCAGGCCCAGGTTCAGCCCCTGGCCGGCCAGCGGGTGCACCACGTGGGCGGCGTCGCCCACCAGCACCCAGCCCGGGCCGTGCACGGCTTCGGCGCGCGCCAGCGACAGCGGCCATTGCGCGCGCGGGCTGGCCAGCACCAGGTTGCCGGCCGCACCCTGGCTGGCGTGCATGAGCTCGGCCAGGAATTCGGCCTCGGGCATGGCCATCAGTTCGTCGGCGCGGGCGTCGGGCACCGACCAGACCAGGCCCAGGCCGTGGCCGGCGCGCGGGCGATCCAGCGGCAGCAGGGCCAGCACGTCGGGGCTGCGAAACCACTGTCGCGCCAGGCCGGCGTGCGGCTGGCTGGCCAGCAGCCGCGCGGCGATGCCACGCTGGCCGTAGGCTTGGCGCGGCATGTGCACCCCCAGCCGGGCGCGCGTGGCCGAGTCCTTGCCCTCGGCCAGCACCTGCAGCGTGGCCGGCACCTCGCGGTCGACGGCGGAGACGTGCGGCGCAAATCGCGCCGCGGTGCGCAATGCGGCTTCGAGTTCGGCGGCGTCGACGATCCAGGCCAGTTCGCCCAGCGACTGCGTCCAGGCCGAGAAGTCCAGCGTGGCGCCGGGTGCGTCGCCCTGCACGTGCATGTCGAAGACCGGTGTGCGGGCGTCGTCAGGAATGGCGTCCCACACCTTCAGCGACTGCAGCAGCGCCACCGAACTGCGGTTGAGCGCATAGGCGCGCACGTCGTCGACGGCCGGCAACGCGGCCGCACCCAGCAGCGCCACGCGCCAGCCCTGGCGCGACAGTGCCAGCGCGGCCGTCAGGCCCACGGCACCGGCGCCGCGCACGAGAATGTCATAGGGACTCACTCACGCATTGTAGGAAGCCGCCCGGCGGCACAATGAAAAGAACTGGATGACCCTTTGGAGCGTTCTTGACCGACCTCGCCTGCACCCTTGCTGCCCTCTTCGTGCACCCGATCAAGTCCTGCGCCGGCATCGCGCTGGACGAAGCCTTGCTGGTCGAGACCGGACTCGACCTCGACCGCGCCTGGATGGTGGTCGACACCCACGGCGACATGCTCACGCAGCGTGAATGGCCGCGTCTGGCGCTGGTGCAGCCCACCCTCAAGGGCCACGAGATGGTGCTGCGCGCCCCCGGCATGCTGGCGCTGCACGTGCGGCTGGATACGGTGGAAGCCGCCGCCCGCGTGCGCGTGTGGGACGACGTGGTCAAGGCCTTCGACATGGGCGCGCTGGCGGCGCAGTGGTTCAGCGACTTCATCGGCGGCGGCCAGCGGCTGCGCCTGGTGCGCTTCGACCCCGAACAGCAGCGGCTGGCCGACCCGAAGTGGACCGGCGAGCTGCAGGCCGAAGCCGCCTTCAGCGACGCCTTCCCGCTGCTGGTGGCCAACCGGGCTTCGCTGGACGACCTGAACCAGCGCCTGGCCGCACGCGACGCGACGCCGGTGACGATGCAGCGTTTCCGGCCCAACCTGGTGCTCGACGGCCTGCAGCCCTTCGACGAGGACCACATCGAGGAGATCACCTTCGACACGCCTGGGGGACCGGTGCGGCTGCGCCTGGTCAAGCCCTGCGTGCGCTGCTCGATCCCCAACGTGGACCCGGCCACGGCCGAAACCGGCAGCGAGCCGGGCGCCACGCTGGCCGGCTACCGTGCCGACCCGCGCATGCAAGGCGGCATCACCTTCGGCATGAACGCGGCGGTCGTGGAGGGCGTGGAGCGCGTCTTGCGGGTCGGCATGACCGGGCAGGTGCGGCTGGCGTTCTGACCCGCGCGCCGCAGCAGCGCGGCGCCGCCCGCCGGTTTGCGCAAGATCAAGGGATCGCCAAGCGGCGCGGCGGCGCGCTTGATCGCCACCGGGGTGCACGGCATCATGCGCCCGGGCTCTGAAGCCTGACCATGGCTCGAAGAGGGGAACGCATGCGAAGCAGCAGCCGGGCGCGCCAGCGGGGACTGGCCGGCAGCACGAAGCTGATGCTCGTGCTGGCGGTGCTGCTGGGCATCCTGGCCGGCGTGGGCGGCTATACCTTCGTCTACGCCGAGGGGCTCTCTTACATGAGCAACGACCCCAAGGTCTGCGTCAACTGCCACATCATGCAGCCGCAGTACGACGCCTGGCAGAAATCGAGCCACCACGCCGTGGCCGGCTGCGTGGAATGCCACCTGCCGCACGACTTCGTCGGCAAGTACGTCGCCAAGGGCCTGAACGGCTGGTCGCATTCACGCGCCTTCACGATGCAGGACTTTCCCGAGCCGATCGCGATCACCGACTACAACGCGCGCATCCTGCAGCAGAACTGCTTGGCCTGCCATGAAGCCATGGTGCACGACGCCGTCGTCACCGCCGCGCCGGGCCAGGAACTGCGCTGCGTGCACTGCCACCAGACGGTCGGCCACGGCGAACGCGCCGGGCTCGGCGGCCCCGACAACCGATGACGGAGGTTTTCTTGAAGCGCCTTTCCAGCTCCTCTTCGCAGGCCCAGCGCGGCATCTCCACCGTCTTGCTGGTGGCCGTGGTGGCCGTGGTCGCGCTGGCCGCGGCCGGCATCACCGCGCTCCTGATGAACATCTTCGAGCGCAAGCAGGAAGCCGCCGGCGCCAGCCGCACGCTGGTGGAAGTCACCGCCGACACCACCGACCCCGCCAAGTGGGGCGTGAACTGGCCCAAGCAGTACGACTCGTACATGCTCACCGCCACGCCCACGCGCACGCGCTTCGGCGGCCACGGCGGCAGCGAGGCGCTGCCCGACCAAAAGATCGAGCGCGACCCCTGGCTGAAGCGCATGTTCCTGGGTTATGCCTTTTCCATCGACTACCGCGACCGCCGCGGCCACGCCTACATGCTGGCCGACCAGGAGAACACCGAGCGCCTGAGCAAGCCGCAGACCGGTTCCTGCCTGCACTGCCACGCCACGGTGATGCCGCTGTACCGCGAACTCGGTGGCGGCGACGCCATGAAGGGCTTCGAGGCCAGCTACAAGATGTCGTACAAGGAGATCAACCAGAAGCTGCACGACATGGGCCACGGGCACGCGGTGTCCTGCGGCGACTGCCACGACCCGAAGACGATGAAGCTCATCGTCACGCGGCCGGGCTTCATCAACGGCATCCGTGCGCTGGCCACCTCGAATGCGGCCACGCCTTTCGCGCCTTCGATCGAGCGCTGGCGCAGCGGCGACAAGGCCCGCGCCTACGACCCCAACCAGGACGCCACTCGCACCGAGATGCGCACCTTCGTCTGCGCGCAGTGCCACGTGGAGTACTACTGCTCGTCGCAGATGCCGCTCACGCTGCCCTGGGGCCAGGGCCTGCGCGCCGACGAGACCGAGAAATTCTGGAACGAGGTCAAGTTCTCCAGCGGCGAGCGCTTCTTCGACTACAAGCACGCCGAGACCGGCGCGCCCATCCTGAAGGCGCAGCACCCCGAGTTCGAGCTCTGGAGCCAGGGCGTGCACGCGCGCAGCGGTGTCGCCTGCGCCGACTGCCACATGCCTTATGCGCGCGACGGCGCCACCAAGGTGTCCGACCACTGGGTACGCAGCCCGCTCCTCAACATCAGCCGCGCCTGCCAGACCTGCCACAAGCAGTCGGAAGACGAGATCAAGGCCCGCGTCGACCTCATCCAGACGCGCAATTTCGAACTGCTGCAGCGCGGCGGCACGGCCATCGTCTCGCTCATCGACGCCGTCGTGGCGGCAAAGAAGGAAGGTGCCACGCCCGAGCAGCTGAAGGCCGCGCTGGAACTGCAGCGCCAGGCGCAATGGCGGCTGGACTTCATCGCGGCCGAGAATTCGATGGGCTTCCACGCGCCGCAGGAGGCGGCCAAGGTGCTGGCCGAGGCGCTGGACTATGCCCGCCAGGGACAGCTGGCGGCGACGACCTGGCGCCAGCCCTGAACGATTGACACGCGGCGGGCGCGCTGGCCCGCGCGTACCGTGGGGCGCCGGTTCAGCCCGGCCGCCGCTCGGGCAACGGAATGAATTCGGTTTCGCCCGGCACGGCGCCCAAACGCTGCGCCGCCCAGTCGTCGGCGGCCTGCACGATGCGCTCCCGGCGTGACGAGACGAAATTCCACCACATGTGCCGCGGCCCCAGCGGGTCGCCGCCGATGAGCACGACGCGGGCGCTGCCGTCGGCGGCCAGCATGGGCTCGTCGCCGGCGGCCAGCAGCCGCATCGTCTGCGGTGGCACCGCATCGCCGTCCAGCGTGACGGCGCCGTCGACCACGTAGATGGCGCGCTCCGCGGCCGGTGGCAGCGGGAAGGCGTCGCCTGCGGCCAGTGCGATGTCCAGGTACAGCATCGGCGAGCGCACCGCCACCGGCGAGCTCTCGCCGAAGGCACTGCCGATCAGCACCCGCACCGTGGCCCCGCCGACTTCCAGCTGCGGCAGCGCCGCCGCTGGCGTGTGCGCGAAGCCGGGCTCGGTTTCCTCGTCGGCCGCCGGCAGCGCCGCCCACAGCTGCAGGCCGTGGCTGCGCCGCGCCAGGCCGCGCAGGTCGTCCGGGGTGCGCTCGCTGTGCACGATGCCGCGGCCGGCGGTCATCCAGTTGATGGCGCCGGGCTCGATGCGCTGCACCGCGCCGGTGGAGTCGCGGTGCAGCACCGCGCCTTCGAAGAGATAGGTCACGGTGGCCAGGCCGATGTGCGGGTGCGGCCGCACGTCGTGCTGCTCGTCCGCTCGCACGTCGATGGGCCCGAAGTGGTCGAAGAACAGGAAGGGACCGACCGCCTGCCGCGCCGCCGCGGGCAGCAGCCGGCGCACGACGAAGCCGCCGCCGAGGTCCTTCTTGTGCGGGTGCAGCGACAGGTGGCTGGGGTTCATCGGCGCAGTGTAGGAAAATCGCGGGTTTACCGCTTCTCTTACGCGAAAGTCTCCCATGAGCCTCAAGTGCGGCATCGTCGGCCTGCCCAACGTCGGCAAGTCGACCCTCTTCAATGCCCTCACCAAGGCCGGCATCGCGGCCGAGAACTACCCGTTCTGCACCATCGAGCCCAATGTCGGCGTGGTGGAACTGCCCGACCCGCGGCTGCAGCAACTGGCCGCCATCGTGAAGCCCGAGCGCGTGGTGCCGGCGATCGTGGAGTTCGTCGACATCGCCGGCCTCGTGGCCGGCGCCAGCAAGGGCGAGGGCCTGGGCAACCAGTTCCTGAGCCACATCCGCGAGACCGACGCCATCGTCAACGTGGTGCGCTGCTTCGAGGACGACAACGTCATCCACGTCGCCGGCAAGGTGGACCCCCTCTCCGACATCGAGGTCATCCAGACCGAACTCTGCCTGGCCGACCTGGCCACGGTGGAGAAGAGCCTGCACCGCTACGTGAAGGCGGCGCGCTCGGGCAACGACAAGGAGGCCGCGGCGCTGGTCAAGGTGCTGGAGAAGTGCCAGGCCGCGCTGGACCAGGCGCAGCCGGTGCGCGGCATTGATTTCAGCAAGGAGGAACTGGCCATCCTCAAGCCGCTGTGCCTGATCACCGCCAAGCCGGCGATGTTCGTCGCCAACGTGGCCGAGGACGGCTTCCACGACAACCCCTTCCTGACGCGGCTGGAAGCCTTCGCGGCAAAGCAGAACGCCCCGGTGGTGGCCATCTGCGCCAAGACCGAAGCCGAGCTGGCCGACATGTCCGACGAGGACAAGGCCCTCTTCCTGCACGAGATGGGGCAGGACGAGCCGGGGCTGAACCGCCTCATCCGCGCCGCCTTCAAGCTGCTCGGCCTGCAGACCTATTTCACCGCCGGCGTGAAGGAGGTGCGCGCCTGGACCATCCACATCGGCGATACCGCGCCGCAGGCGGCCGGCGTCATCCACACCGATTTCGAACGCGGCTTCATTCGCGCCCAGACCATCGCCTTCGACGACTTCATCGCCTGCCAGGGCGAACACGGCGCCAAGGAGGCGGGCAAGATGCGCTCCGAGGGCAAGGAATACGTGGTCAAGGACGGCGATGTGCTGAACTTCCTGTTCAACGTCTGACCTGCCACGACGGACACGCGCGCTTGTCCCGCGCCCGATGCCGGGCGGCACCGTTGTAACGAGACCCCCGATGACCACCATTCCCGCGCCGCTCTCGGCGCCACCGCCGCGCGCGTCCACGCCCGCCTGGGCCTGGGTCGTGGCACTCGCCACCGCCGCGGCCTACGCGGCCGTGGGTGGCCTGGGGCTGGTGCTGGCCGAACCGCCGGGATATGCCTCGCCGCTGTACCCGGCCGCCGGCATCGCGCTCGCAGCCACGCTCACCTTCGGGCGCGCCGCGCTGCCGGGCGTGCTGCTGGGATCCTTCTTCGTCAACGGCGCGCTCGGCGCGCTGCGCGGCCAGGCTGGGCCGGCGCTTCTGGTGCTGCCGCTGGTCATAGGCGCCGGTGCGGCCCTGCAGGCCGGACTCGGCGCCGCGCTGATCCGGCGTTTCGTGGGCCTGCCGGCGCCGCTGCATGCGCCGCGCGACATCGTGCTGGCCGGCGGGCTGGGCGGCCTGGTGGCCTGCACCGTGAGCGCGAGCGTGGGCATTCCGGCCTTGCTGTTCAACGGCGCCATCGGCGTGGACGCCGCGCCGGCGACCTGGCTCACCTGGTGGGCCGGCGACACCTTGGGTGTGCTCATCGCGGCTCCCCTGGCGCTGACGCTCATCGGCCGCCCGCGCGAGGACTGGCGCCCACGGCGGCGCACGGTGGGCCTGCCCATGCTGGTGGCGCTGGCGCTGCTGGCCGCGGCGATGGTCCAACTGGACCGGCTCGACCGCCAACGGCTGATGGCCACCTTCGAGCGCGGCGCAGACGGCCTGGCGACGGAAGCCCATGCGCGACTGAGCGCGCCGCTGTATGCGCTGCAGGCGCTGCACAGTGCGGCGCTCGCGCGCGGTGACCTGGACGATATCGCGCTGCGCGACGCCGCGCGCTGGTGGCTGGCGCAGCCGATTCCGCTGCAAGCCATGGGGCACAGCGCCCGCGTGGGTCTGGACGCGCTGCCGGCGTTCGAGGCCCGGGCGCAGGCGCAGGGCCTGGCCGGCTACCAGGTCTTCGACCGCGACGGCGGTGCCGCACGCGCTGCCGACGGCGAAGTGGTGGCCTTGCGGCACGTGGTACCGGCCAGCGGCAATGCGGCCGCGCTGGGTGTGAACGCGCTGTCGGTACCGGAAGCGCGCGCCGCCATCCTGGCCACGCGCCGCAGCGGCCAGCCGGCCGCCACGGCGGGTTTCCGGCTCACGCAGTCGGCGGCGCAGGAGACCGGCATCGTCGTCTACCAGGCGCTGTACCGCGGTGAACCGGACAACGAGGCCACACGCATCGCTGCCTTCAGCGGCGTCGTCTTCGTCAGCCTGCGCGCCGAGGCCGCACTGGCCGGCCTGGCACCTGCGGACCAGACCTACCTGCGCTGGTGCCTGGTCGACCCCGCCGCCCCGGCAGCCCACCGCCGCCTGGCCGGGTCCGCCGATTGCGACGCCGCCGACGGGGCCGCCGACACCGGTTTCGCCACCCGGCGCGCGCTGCAGCTCGGCGACCGCAGCTACGAACTGCGTGTCGGCGCCGCCGTGGCCAGCGTACCCGGCCAGCAGCGCGAGACGGCCTGGCTGCTGTCGCTGGCGGGACTGGCCTCGGCGGCCATGCTCGGCGCGCTGCTGCTCACCGTCACCGGGCACAGCAGGCGCACCGAGCTGGCCGTGCAGTCGGCCACCGCCAGACTCCAGCAGCACGCCACCGAGCGCGCCGGGGCCGAGCAGGCGCTGCTTGAGAGCGAGCAGCGCCTGCGCAGCATCTTCGACCATGCGCCCATCGGCATGATGTTCCTCGACCCCGGGGGCCGCATCATCGAAGGCAATGCGCAGCTGTGCCAGATGACGGGCTGCAGCAACGGTGCCCTGCGCGGACGCTCGGTGCTGGAGATCGTGCACCCCGACGACGTGGCCCGCGTGGCGCGCCAGCGGCGCGACCTCTTCGCCGGAATGCCCGACCCCGTGCTCGAACCGGTGCGGCTGCGCCGTGCCGACCAGCGGGAACTGCGGGTGCGCGTGAGTGCGGCGGCGCTGCGCAACGAGCGCGGCCGCGTGGTGCGCATCGTGGGCGTGCTGGAGGACATCACCGAACACCTGCAGCTGCAGGCGTCGGAGGACGCACTGCGCCGCGCCGAGGCCGCCAACCGCGCCAAGAGCGACTTCCTCTCGCGCATGAGCCATGAACTGCGCACGCCGCTGAACGCGATGATCGGCTTCGCGCAGTTGCTGGGCATGGATCACGAGCCCGGGCTGGCACCGCACCAGACCGAGTGGGCGCAGCAGATCCAGCGCGCCGGCTGGCACCTGCTGGAAATGATCAACGACACGCTGGACCTGGCGCGCATGGAGGCCGGCACCGTGCCGCTGGTGCTGGAGCCGCTGCCACTGGCGCCGCTGGTATCGGCCTGCCGCGCCCTGATCGAAGCCCCCGCAGCGAAGCTCGGCCTCACGCTGGAGGAGCGTCTGGCCGCGGAGGCCCCGGCCGTGCAGGGCGACGCCACGCGCGTGAAGCAGATCCTGACCAACCTGCTGAGCAACGCGGTCAAGTACAACCGGCGCGGCGGCCAGGTCAGCATCGGCTCGCGCCGCGCGGACGGTGGCCTGGTCGAGATCACGGTCGCCGACACCGGGCTGGGCATGACCGAAGACCAGATGGCGGCGCTGTTCCAGCCCTACAACCGACTGGGGCGCGAGAACAGCGGCATCGAAGGCACGGGCATCGGCCTCGTCATCAGTCGCCGCCTGGCCGAACTGATGGGCGGCACGCTGAAAGCCGACAGCCGGGCCGATGCCGGTTCCACCTTCACGCTGCGCCTGCCGGCCGCAGAGGCGGCCGGAACACCAGCGGCAGACCCCGGCGCCGCCCGGCCCGCCCCCTACGAGCAGCGCCTGGTGCACTACGTGGAAGACAACGCGATCAATATCGAGGTCATGCGCGGCGTGCTGGCGATGCGCGAGCAGATCGTGCTGGAATGCTCGGCGCTGGGACTGGACGGCGTGGCCGGCATCCGGCACCGGCGCCCCGACCTGATCCTGCTCGACATGCAATTGCCCGACGTCAGCGGGCTGGAACTGCTGCGGCACCTGAAGGCCGACGACCTGCTGGCCAGCATTCCGGTGATCGTGGTCTCGGCCGACGCGTCGCCGAAGCACATGGAACAGGCGTTGACCCTGGGCGCGGCGCACTACGTGACCAAGCCGCTGGACGTCACGCAATTCCTGAAACTCGTGGACGGCGTGCTGGAAAGTGTTCAGTCCCGTCTATGAATGTGAGCGAACACTTTCTAATTTCCGTCGAAATTTCGACCTTGGATACGCTACGCATGACCCGACGCTTCGTGGTATCAGCACTCGTCGCTGGAGAGTGCTAATATTTGTGGAACCGATCAGCTTCACTCGTTATCCCAAACCGCATGAAACCATCCGCTTCGCATGCCCTGACCGTTCGCGATCCCTGGTCGCTGGTGCCCTCGCTCGGTAACCTGGATGCCTATGTCACGGCGGTGAACCGCTTGCCCATGCTCACGCACGAGCAGGAACTGGACTACGCGCGCAAGCTGCGCGAACGGGGCGACGTGCAGGCCGCCGGGCGGCTGGTGCTTTCGCACCTGCGGCTGGTGGTGTCGATCTCGCGCCAGTACCTGGGCTACGGCCTGCCGCAGGGCGACCTCATCCAGGAAGGCAACGTGGGCCTGATGAAGGCCGTCAAGCGCTTCGACCCCGAGCAGGGTGTGCGCCTGGTGAGCTACGCCATGCACTGGATCAAGGCCGAGATCCACGAATACATCCTGAAGAACTGGCGCATGGTCAAGGTGGCCACCACCAAGGCCCAGCGCAAGCTGTTCTTCAACCTGCGCTCGATGAAGCAGGGCCTGAAGGAAGACGCGCTCGACGCCGACACGCACCGCAATACGCTCACTCCGGCCGAGGTGGACACGATGGCGCGTGCGCTGAACGTCAAGCCGGCCGAGGTGATCGAGATGGAAACCCGGCTGACCGGCGGCGACGTGGCGCTGGAGCCGCAGAGCGACGACAGCGAGGAGAGCTACGCCCCCATCGCCTACCTGGCCGACGACAGCAGCGAACCGACGCGGCGCCTGGAAGCCCTGCACCGCGACTGGCTGGCCGGCGACGGCATCGCGCAGGCGCTGCAGACGCTGGACGCGCGCAGCCGCCGCATCGTCGAGGAACGCTGGCTGAAGGTCAACGACGACGCCTCGGGTGGCATGACGCTGCACGAACTGGCGGCCGAATACGGCGTGAGCGCCGAGCGCATCCGCCAGATCGAGGTGGCGGCGCTGAAGAAGATGCGAAAGGCATTGATGTGAGCCCCCAGGCTCGCTAGCGCTCGCCACCCCCCGGGGGGGCTCTTGCAGCGGACCGGCGGAGCCGGTTCCGCGCAAGCGACTTGGCCTGGAGTCAGCGCGCCGTCGGCCGTCTAGGCTCCGGCGGTGACTGGGCCAGCAGGATCTGCAGATCGTGCTTCAGCGCCTCGGCCCCCGTGCCATAGCGCGTGAACAGTCGCACCTTACCGTTGGCGTCGAAGACATAGGCGCCTGCGGTGTGGTCCATGGTGTAGCTGCCCGGCGCCTGCCCCGGCACCTTGGCGTAATAGACCTTGAAGGCCTTGGCCACCGCGGCCGTTTCTTCCATCGTGCCGCGCAAGGCCACGAAGCCGGCACCGAAATTGTCGACGTAGGCCTTCAACACCTCGGGCGTGTCGCGCTCGGGGTCGACGGTGACGAAGACACCCTGGACGCGCTCGCCGTCGGCGCCCAGCGCCTTCTTTACCTCGGCGATCTCCAGCAGCGTGGTCGGGCAGACGTCGGGGCAGTGCGTGAAGCCGAAGAAGACCAGCGTGACCTTGCCCTTGAAGTCGGCCAGCGTGCGGCGCTGGCCGCTGGCGTCGGGCAGGTCGAAGCCCTGCGCATATTCGGCGCCGGTGATGTCGATGGCCTTGAACGACGGGGTGGCGGTGCGATCGCACCCGGCCAGGGGGGTGGCAAGCAGAGTGGCCAGGGCCAGGAGGGTCAGGAAGCGGAAGAAAACAGCCATGGGCTCAGGTAGTGGTCGAGCAGCAGCGCGGCGAACAGCAGCGACAGGTGCCAGATGGAGAAGCGGAAGGTCGCCCGCGCGAGCAGGTCGCTGTAGTCGCGCCACAACTGCCACGCATACAGGATGAAGATCCCGCCCAGGACCAGCGCCGCCAGCAGGTAGATCCAGCCGCTCATGCCGTAGACGAAAGGCAGCAGCGTGGCCGCGAACAGCACCAGCGTGTACAGCAGCACCTGCAGCCGCGTGAACTCGGGGCCGTGGGTGATGGGCAGCATGGGCAGGCCCGCCTTGCGGTAGTCCTCCACGCGGTACAGCGCCAGCGCCCAGAAATGCGGCGGCGTCCAAAGGAAGATGATCAGGCACAGCATCATCGCCTCGGGCCCCACCTCGCCCGTCATCGCGGCCCAGCCCAGCACCGGCGGCATGGCACCCGAGGCGCCGCCGATGACGATATTCTGCGGCGTCAGCGGCTTCAGCACCACGGTGTAGACGACCGCGTAGCCGACGAAGGTGGCGAAGGTCAGCCACATGGTCAGCGGGTTCACGGCCCAGTACAGCAGCGCACTGCCCAGGGCGCAGAGCACGGCGGAAAAGACCAGCGTCTGCGCCGAGCTCAACTCGCCCTTGGCGCTGGGCCGCCACGAGGTGCGGGCCATGCGGCTGTCGATGCGCTGCTCGACGAGGCAGTTGAAGGCCGCCGCCGCGCTGGCCACCAGCCAGATGCCCAAGGTGGCGGCGCCGGCCAGCCGCCAGTCGGGCAGGCCGGGTTGCGCCAGCAGCATGCCGATCAGCGCGCAGAAGACGATGAGCTGCACCACGCGCGGCTTGGTCAGCACGTAGTACTGCGACCAGCGCGTCGCCAGGCTGCGGGGGGCAATGAGGGTGTGGGCCATCGGGGTGAAGTGAGCCCTGATTCTAGGCAGCCGTCGCCAGCGGCCGCGGTGCCGCGCCGGCCACGCGGCCGGGGGCGCTGCGCGCCAGCAGCAGCGTCAGCAACAGCACCATGCCCGCGGCGCCGGCGCTATGCCCCAGGGCCGCCACCAGCGGCCAGCCGAGCACCACGTTCGACAGTCCGCTGGCAAACTGCAGCCCCGTCAGCGCGGCCAGCCCGGCACCCTGGCGGCGCAGCGCCGCTTCGGGCTGGCGCCAAAGCCGCCACGCCAGCCACAGCAGCGCGGTGATGGCCGCCAGGGCGAACAGGCGGTGCGCCATGTGCACGGCCACCAGCGCCTCGAAGGTGAGGCCGCTGCCGTCGCGCCCCTCGCCCAGGCCGCGCAGCAGCGTGAAGCCATGGCCGAAGTCCATGGCCGGCCACCAGCTGCCGTTGCAGTGTGGGAAGCCGGTGCAGGCCAGCACGGCATAGTTGCTGCTGACCCAGCCGCCGAGTGCGATCTGCACGCCCAGCAGCGCCAGCACGACCCAGGCGCCGCGCCGCAATGCGCGCCCGAGCACCAACCGCCGCCCGCTGAAGGTGGCGTGCTGCGCCGCCAGCAGCGCCAGCAGCAGCAGTCCGCCCAGCAGGTGCAGCGTGACGATCAGCGGGTAGAGCTTGAGCGTGACGGTGTATTTGCCGAACAGGCCCTGCACGACGACCCAGACCAGCGTCAGCGTCGGCCACCACGGCGAGAACGGCAGCCGCTGGCGCTGGGTCCAGCTCACCACGGCCATGACCAGGATCAGCGCCCCCACCGTCATGGCCAGGTAGCGGTGGATCATCTCGATCCAGGCCTTCGACCAGGTGACCGGGCCACCCGGCGTGGCCGACTGCGCGGCGTGGATGTCGTCGCGCGCGCCGAAGGGGCTGACCTCGCCATAGCAGCCCGGCCAGTCGGGGCAGCCCAGGCCGGAATCGGTGAGCCGCGTGAAAGAACCGAAGACCACGAGGTCGAAGGTCAGGAACATCGTCAGCGCGGTCAAGGCGGCCAGGCGGCCGCGCATGTCGCTGCCGCGCTGGCGCAGCCACAGCCAGGCCAGCGGCACGAGCGCGATCGTTGCCGCCAGCAGCAGCAGGCGTGCCAGCGGGGCCCAGTCGACGAGCGGCGTGGTGTCCATCAGCGGCCCGCCTTGTCCCAGGACGCCGAGGCGCGCAGCAGGCGATCGAGGTCGCGCTTGACGCGCGCGGGCTCGGCCGCGGCCGGCATGCGCATCATCCACTCGCCCCTGGGGTCGACGATGTACAGATGATCCTCCAGCGCCTGCCCTTCGGCCGGCACCAGCCAACGCGCCAGCGCCTCGCGTTCGACGCGCAGCGCGGTCATCGCCGGGCCGGCCTCGACGGCGGCGCGCAACGGCGCCGCCAGGGGTGCGCCGTCGGTGACGAACCAGACCTTGTCGAGGCGGTCGCGTTCGCGGCCGAGCATCTCGCGCAGCTGGCGCTGCATGTAGAGCCGCTGCTCGCAGCGCTCGTCGCAGGCCGAAGACCCCACCACCACCAGCAGCCACTGCCCGCGCAGCGCGGCGGCCGGCACCTCGGCGCCGTCGAGCGTGCGCAGCGCCAGCGCCGGCAGGCCGCGCGTGGGCAGGATCAGCTCGCCGTAATTGGTGCGGCCCTCGGGCCGGATGACGAAATAGGTGAAATACGAAGCGATGACGGGCGCCGCGCACACCAGCAGCACGAGCAGCATGCGCATGCGGCCGCGCCGGGTGCGGCCGCGCTCGACCGCGTCGGGATCGGCGAGGTCGGGCGCGGCGACGTCGTGCACGGTCATGCCCAGCGGTTCAGCCACGAGACCCCTGCCTTGCCCGGCGCGGGCGGATGAGTTGGAACCAGACATACAGACCCAGGATGAGCGCGCTCAGGGCGAACCATTGAAATGCGTAGCCATAGTGCTTGTGCACGCCGGCGGCGGGGCGGGGCCATTGGCGCAGCAGTCCGTCGTCGGGCGGCGGCTGGCCGTCCTCCTGCACCACGGTCAACGGCCGCAGCAGCAACCCGGTCTCACGCGCATAAGCGTCGAGATCGAGATTTTGCCGGATCGGGCCCGAGGCCCCGGCTTCGAACTCGTACAACCGCCCTGGCGCGGGGGCGATGCGACCCAGTATGGCCACGCGGCCCGGCGCCGGCGGTGCTGCCACGATGCGTGTGCGGTCCATCGGGTCGCGCGGCAGCCAGCCGCGTTGCACCAGCACCGCGCTGCCGTCGTCCAGGCGCAGCGGCGTCACGGCGAAGAAGCCCGGTCGTCCGTTCATCTGGCGGTTTTCCAGGTAGACCGTCCGTTCGGCCAGCCACTGGCCTTCGAGCCGGACGGCGCGGTGGTGCTGGGTCGCGGCGGCCTGCACCTCGTTCGCCAGTTCGGCCGGCAGCAAGGCCGGCAGCGCCATGCGTGCATCGAGCGTGGCCTGCACCTCGTTCTTCTGCGCCGCGCGGTCGAGTTGCCAGACCCCCAGGCGTGCCGTCAGCAAGGTGGCCGCCAGCGCGGCCAGGAGCACGATCCAGCGCCGCCCTGCCGCCGTCATGCGGCCGCCCCGCACCGATAATCCCGGGCCATGAAGACCGTGATGGTGTTGATCCTGCTGGCCGTGCTGGTGGCGCTGGCCGGCGCCGGCGTGCTGATGCTGCGCAAGAGCCGCGAGAGCGACCCGCAAGGCAAGCAGATGGCGCGTGCGCTGGCGCTGCGCGTCGGCCTGTCGGTGGCGCTGTTCCTGCTGATCATGCTCGGCTGGGCGATGGGCTGGGTGCGGCCGGGCGGCCTGCCCGTGGGCGGCTGAGCGCCGCCACGGGCCGGAAACAAAAAGCGCCGCGGCGGGCGGCGCTCTTTTCGTGCCCGAAAGCGGGGGGCCTAGAGCCAGTACACCACCACGTACAGGCCCAGCCACACCACGTCGACGAAGTGCCAGTACCAGGCCGCGCCCTCGAAGCCGAAATGCCGCTCCGGGGTGAAGTGGCCCTTCATGATGCGCAGCGTGATGAACAGCAGCATCAGCATGCCCACCAGCACGTGGAAGCCGTGGAAGCCGGTGAGCATGAAGAAGGTGGAGCCGAAGATGCCGCTGCTGAGCTTGAGGTTCAGGTCGCGGTAGGCATGCATGTATTCGTAGGCCTGCACGCCCAGGAAGGTGGCGCCCAGGATCACCGTGACCCACATCCAGAAGACCGTCTTGCCGCGCTGGTTGGCGATGAGCGCGTGGTGCGCGATCGTCAGCGTCACGCCCGAGGTCAGCAGCAGCGCGGTATTGATGGTGGGCAGCGGCCAGGGACCGATGGTCTGGAACGGCTCCACCGTGCCGGCCGGCGAAGCCGTGATGCCGGCGCCGGCGGTGGGCCACAGGGCCTTGAAGTCGGGCCACAGGATCTGGTGGTCCAGGTTGCCGAGCATGGGCACCGAGTGCACGCGGGCCCAGTACAGCGCGCCGAAGAAGGCGGCGAAGAACATCACCTCGCTGAAGATGAACCAGCTCATGCTCCAGCGGTACGAAACGTCGATGCGCTCGGAATACAGGCCGCCCTCGCTCTCGCCGATGGCCTGGCTGAACCATTGGAACAGCACCGACAGCCAGATCACCATGCCGGCGAGCAGCACCCAGGCGGCCCAGCCAGCGCCATTGACCCACTGGCCGGCGCCGAAGATCACCAGCAGCAGGCCGAAGGCCACCATCACCGGGTGGCGCGATGGCGCTGGCACGAAGTAGTACGGGGTGTGCCCCGCGGGGGTGGTGGCTGACATCTTGAACTCTCTCCTCGAACCTCAGATTCTGTCTTGATCGATGCCCGGGTCAGGCAGCGACGCCGCTGCCGACGACCCAGCGCACCAGCAGCACCAGCGCCAGCACGAACAGCAGCCCACCCACGACTCCGGCGATGATCACGTGCACCGGGTTGAGCTTGCTCACGTCCTGCGCATAGCCGTCGGAGCGGCGGATGCCCAGGAAGGACCAGGCCACTGCGCGCAGGGTCTGCAGCAGCGAACCGCGCCGCAAGGACGCCTGCCTCAAGTCGCTCACGCCCCCGGCCCCTTCGTGGCGACCGCCGCGCGCAAGGTGCCGGCCGGCGATGACCACCCGGCCGCGCCGACGGTGCCCGCCGGCGCGGGGGGCACCTTGCCGCCGACCTCGAAGAAGGTGTACGACAGCGTGATCGTCGTCACGTCCTTCGGCAGCTTGGGGTCGACGACGAAGACCACCGGCCACTGCTTGCTCTCGCCCGGCGCCAGGATGTATTCGTTGAAGCAGAAGCATTCCAGCTTGTTGAAATGCGCGCTGGCCTGCATCGGCGCGTAGCTGGGAATCGCCTGCGCGGCCATGGTGCGGTTCTGGATATTCCGAAACTCGTACATCACCGTCGTCAGCTCGCCCGGGTGCACCTGCACCGAACGCTGTGCGGGCTTGAAGTCCCAGGGCCCGCGTGCATTGGCGTCGAATTCGACGGTGATCAGCCTCGAGGTGTCGACCTGCGTGTTGGACGCCGCGGCGCGGCCGCTCCAGCTGCCGCTGACGATGCGCCGCTCCGACAGCGACAGCACGTTGATGCCCAGCGCGTCGCAGATGGCGCGGTACATCGGCACCAGCGCATAGCCGAAGCCGAACATCGCCGCCACCACCACCAGCAGCTTGCCCAGCAAACGCCGGTTGTCGGCCAGGGCCCGCAGCGCGCCTCGGTTCATCCGGTCAGCCCCCGAAGGCGACGATCTTGGTCACGAAGCCGATGGCGAACACCGCCGCCACCGACGCCAGGATCAGCGCCAGCCGCAGGTTCGCCTTGCGTTGCCGTTCGGACAATGCCATGGTTTGGCGCTTCATCCCACCACGCGGGTGGCGGTGGCGTCCAGCTTGGGCGGGCTCTCGAAGGTGTGCCAGGGGGCCGGCGAGGGCACTTCCCATTCCAGGCCTTCGGCGGCTTCCCAGGGCTTCTGCGGCGCGGGCCGGCCCTGGCCGCGCATCATGGGCAGCACGACGAAGACGAAGAAGTACACCTGCATGAGCCCGAAGCCGAAGGCGCCGATCGAGGCGATCATGTTGAAGTCGGCGAACTGCATCGGGTAGTCGGCATAACGGCGCGGCATGCCGGCCAGGCCCAGGAAGTGCATCGGGAAGAAGGTGATGTTGAAGAAGATCATCGAACCCCAGAAATGGATCTTGCCGCGCGTCTCGGAATACATCACGCCGGTCCACTTGGGGCCCCAGAAGTACACGCCGGCGAACAGCGCGAACAGCGAGCCGGCCACCAGCACGTAGTGGAAGTGCGCCACCACGTAGTAGGTGTCCTGGACCTGGATGTCGATCGGCGCCACGGCCAGGATCAGGCCCGTGAAACCGCCCATCGTGAACACGAACAGGAAGCCCACGCTCCACAGCATGGGCGTCTCGAAGGTCATCGAACCGCGCCACATGGTGGCCGTCCAGTTGAAGATCTTCACGCCCGTGGGCACGGCGATCAGCATCGTGGCGTACATGAAGAACAGCTGCCCCGTCACCGGCATGCCGGTGGTGAACATGTGGTGCGCCCAGACGATGAACGACAGGATCGCGATCGACGCCGTGGCGTAAACCATGCTCGTGTAGCCGAACAGGCGCTTGCGCGCGAAGGTGGGGATGATGGCGCTGACGATGCCGAAGGCCGGCAGGATCATGATGTAGACCTCGGGGTGGCCGAAGAACCAGAAGATGTGCTGGTACATCACCGGGTCGCCGCCGCCGGCGGGGTTGAAGAAGCTGGTGCCGAAGTGGCGGTCGGTCAGCGTCATCGTGATCGCGCCGGCCAGCACCGGCATCACCGCGATCAGCAGGTAGGCGGTGATGAGCCAGGTCCAGCAGAACAGCGGCATCTTCATCAGCGTCATGCCGGGCGCGCGCATGTTCAGGATGGTGACGATGATGTTGATGCTGCCCATGATCGAGCTCGCACCCATGATGTGCATCGCGAAGATGCCGGCGTCCATGCTCGGGCCCATCTGCAGCGTCAGCGGCGCGTAGAGCGTCCAGCCGGCGGCGGGGGCGCCGCCGGGCATGAAGAACGAACCGGCCAGCATCAGCGCGGCCGGGATCAGCAGCCAGAAGCTGAGGTTGTTCATGCGCGCGAAGGCCATGTCCGCGGCACCGATCTGCAGCGGGATCATCCAGTTCGCGAAGCCCACGAAGGCCGGCATGATGGCGCCGAAGACCATGATCAGCCCGTGCATCGTGGTCAGCTGGTTGAACAGCTCCGGGTTCACGAACTGCAGGCCCGGCTGGAACAGCTCGGCGCGGATGCCCAAGGCCAGCACGCCGCCCAGCATCAGCATCGTGAAGCTGAACAGCAGGTACATCGTGCCGATGTCCTTGTGGTTGGTGGCGAACAGCCAGCGCCGCCAGCCATGCGGGTGGCCATGGGCGTGGTCGTCGGCGTGGTGCGCGGGGTGGTCGAGTACGGCGCTCATCGGGGGGAATCCTCGGGCTGGATGCTGGAAACTGGAGGCTGGAAGCTGGTGGCTGGAAGCTACTTGCGGGCGGCCACGACCTCGGCGGGCTGCACGAGCTTGCCGGTCTTGTTGCTCCACGAATTCTTGGTGTAGGTGATGACGGCGGCGAGCTCGGTATCCGAGAGCTGCTTCCAGGCCGGCATGGCGCCGTTGGCGGCCCCGTTGAGCAGGATCTGCAGCTGCGCCGCGGGGTTGTTCAGCACGATGGCGCTGCCGTCCAGCGGCTTGATCGGGCCGGCGCCCTTGCCGTCGGGCCGGTGGCAGGCGGCGCAGTTGGCGTTGTAGACCTTCTCGCCGCGCGCCACCAGTTCGGCCAGTTGCCAGGTCTTGGCCGGATCGTCGGCCAGCGCCGCCATCTCCTTCATCTTGCCTTCGACCCAGGCCGCGTAGTCGGGCTGGCTCAGCACCTTCACGTGGATCGGCATGTAGGCGTGTTCCTTGCCGCACAGTTCGGCGCACTGGCCGTAGTAGTCGCCGGTCTTCTGGGCGCGGAACCAGGTGTCGCGCACGAAGCCGGGAATGGCGTCCTGCTTGACGCCGAGCGAAGGCACCATCCAGGCGTGGATCACGTCGTTGGCGGTGGTGACGATGCGGACCTTCTTGTCCACCGGCACGACCAGCGGGTTGTCGACCTTGAGCAGGTAGTTGTCGCCCGCGGGCTGGCCGGCGTTGGACATCTCGCGGTGGGCCAGGTCCAGCGTGGACAGGAAGGCGATGCCCTCGCCTTCGCCCTTCAGGTAGTCGTAACCCCATTTCCACTGGTAACCGGTGGCCTTGATCGTGAGGTCGGCGTTGCTGGTGTCCTTCATGGCCACCACGGTGCGCGTGGCCATGGCGCCCATGGCGATGACGATGAGCAGCGGCACCACCGTCCAGGCGATCTCCACACCCACGCTCTCGTGGAAGTTGGCGGCCTTGTGGCCGAGCGACTTGCGGTGCTTGAGGATGGAATAGAACATCACGCCGAACACGCCGACGAAGATGACGACGCAGACGATGAGCATGAACCAGTGCAGCCAGGCCTGCTGCTCGGCGATGACGGTCACCGGCGGGTGCAGGTTGAGCTGACGCACGGCTGGGCCGCCCGGCAGGTCGTTGACGGCCAGGGCCGTGCCCGCGCCGAGCGTGGCGGCCAGGGTCAGCAGCCGGGGAACGCGGCGCAGCAGGGGGGTCATCTTCTTCATCATCCTGGGTTCACTTCGGTTCGGATTCGGGGGACGCCTTCGCAGGGGCCTGGCGCAGCGCCAGCCGCAATTCACGCGCGAAGGCGGCGCGCAGCTCGGGGCGTATGAAGCGCCCGACGCGCACGGTCTGGCCGCGGCCGCTCAGCTCGACCAGCGAACCCTGTCCGGCGGCGGGCTCGACGGTCAGCCAGTCGGACGTGAAATCGGTGTGCGCGACGCGGCTGCCATAACTCTGCTGCACCTGCAGCGAACGGCCCACCAGCGTGAGCGACTCGAAGTCGCCGGCGTGGCGCGCGAAGACCAGCAGGGCCAGGCCCACCAGCGTGAGCTCCAGCGCCGTGTAGGCCAGCACCAGCGGCGCGCCCTGCGCGTAGAAGAAGCCGCCGATCACCAGCGACACGACGCACAGCGACAGGTAGACGACACCCAGCTGGCGCGGCGTGATCGAGCAGTTGCGCTTGAGCAGCCACTGCAAGGCGCGCGGCGCGCCCTGCCGGGCGTCCAGCACGACCTCGCGGCCGAACACCCAGGGCAGACGGCGCGGCTGGCCGGGCGTCAAGGCCCAGGGGCGGGTGGCGAATGTGGCGGTCATGCGGGAGATAGGGGATGGGGCATGGCGTTCGACGCGTGGCCTGGATGTCCCCGGCCTGCCCACGGTGGGGGCGGATGATAGCGTAGCAACGTGGCCGAGGCAGCCGGTCAGGTACGGCGGCGGCCGGCCCGGACCATGGCCCGCATGTCGTCCACCGCGACCGCGGTTTCGGCAGCCACGCGCGGGCGCGGCGCGACGCGGAAGGCGTGGCCGTACACCACCTCGAAAGCCAGTCGCGGGCGGCCGTCCGCGCCGGCTTGCGCCTCCAGCGCCTCGGCCAGGCGGCGGCGCCAGCGCGGCGTGCGCAGGCCGGCAAAGCGGCGCGGGTCGACATTGGCGCCGAGCTGGCGCAGCTCGGCGAGCAGCGCCGCTCCCGAGGGCCAGGTCAGCGTCACCGTTTCCTGGTCCATCACCGGATCGGCAAAACCGGCGGCCACCAGCATGTCGCCCAGGTCGTGCATGTCCACGAACGGGGCGTGCGGCGGCGGCCAGCCACGCGCGCCGTAGAGCGAGCGCAGCCCCTCCAGCGAACCCGGGCCGAGGGTGGAGAACATGAGGAAGCCACCGGGTTGCAGCGACCGGTGCCAGGCGGCCATCACGGCCTGCGGGTCGATGGCGCCGTGCAAGCCCATGTTCGACCACAGCAACTGGCCCTGCCCGGCGCCCAGTTCGACTTCGGTGACCACCGCCGCGGGCCGCTCGGCCCAGCGCCGCGGCGACCACCACGGCGCTGCCAGCGCCGCCAGCGTGGCGTCGCGCCGCGCCGGGTCGGTCTCTACCGCCAGCACCCGCGCTTGCGGATAGGCGGCCATCAGCAGCGCCCGGCTGGCGCCAAGGAAAGCGCCCCAGTCGATGGCGATTTCGGGCTGCAGCCGGATCACCGCCAGCCGCTCGGCCATGCGGCGCGCCACCTCGCCGTGCAGCCATGGTGCCGTAGGGGCACGCTGCAGGCGCCGCAGCACCTGCGCCAGCGCCGCCGGGTCGATGGGACGGCGGGCGCTCCGCTCTGGGGGGACCATGAGGGCAGTATATTGAGCCGATGCTTTTCCACACCGGCGCGATGCCGAGCAGCCAGTGCGAGGTCTGCCGGCAGTGGAGCGACGGCGCGCTGTGCACGGACTGCGTCGCGCGTTTTGCGCCTGCCGTACCCCGCTGCGGCCGCTGCGGACTGCGCCTGGGGCTGCCCGCGCCGGCCTGCGGCGCCTGCCTGCGCGAGCCGCCACCCTTCGAACACACGGTGTGCGCCGTCGACTACGGCTTTCCCTGGGATGCACTCATCTCGGACTTCAAATTCCACGGCCGCGCCGAGCTGGCGGCGGTGCTGGCCGAACGCCTGCAGGTTGCGGTTCGTGCCGCCGCCGTCCCCCTGCCGCGCTGGGTGGTGCCGGTGCCGCTGGCGCCGGCGCGGCTGTCCGAACGCGGCTACAACCAGGCCTGGGAGCTGGCGCGCCGGCTGGGGCGGTCGCTGGGCGTGTCCGCCGACCCCGGCCTGCTGTGGCGCCCGGCGGACCAGGCTCACCAGGCCGACCTCAACCGCGCCGAGCGCCAGCGCAACCTGCGCAGCGCCTTCATGACCGATCCGCGCCGCCGCGGCGAACTGCAGGGCCACCGCGTGGCGCTGGTCGACGACGTCATGACCACCGGTGCCACCGCGCGCGAGGCTGCGGCGGCGCTGCTGCGTGGCGGCGCGGCCGCGGTGGACGTGTGGGTGGTGGCGCGCACGCCCGACAGGTGATCCGCATCGCCCGGGCTGGCCCCGCGCGGCGATACTGTCAGCGATGTTCCACATCGTCCTCGTCGCGCCGGAGATCCCGCCCAATACCGGCAACGTGATCCGCCTGGCCGCCAATACCGGCTGCACGTTGCACCTGGTGGAGCCGCTCGGGTTTGCCATGGAAGACCGCTTGCTGCAGCGCGCCGGGCTGGACTACCACGAGTACGTGAATGTGCGCCGGCACGCGTCGTGGCAGGCGCTGCTGCAGGCCGAAGCCCCCGACCCGACGCGCTGCTTCGCCTTCACGACCCACGGTTCAAGGCGCTTCGGCGAGGTACCTTACCGGGCCGGCGACTGGCTCGTCTTCGGCAGCGAGACGGCGGGCCTGCCTGCGGCGGTGCGCAATCACTTTCCGGCGCCGCAGCGCGTTCGCCTGCCCATGCGCGCCGGCCAGCGCAGCCTGAACCTGAGCAACGCCGTGGCCGTGGCGGTGTTCGAGGCCTGGCGGCAGAACGGCTACGCGGGCGGGGTCTAGCCGCTAGCCGCCGCTCGACGTTCCGGCGTCTTCCACGCCCTCGGCGCGCGCCTGGCGCGTCATCAGCCGCACCATGGCCTGCACCGGGGCCACGCGGCCTTCGAGCACCTCGACCACCGCTTCGGTGATGGGCATCTCGACCCCCAGCGCGCGCGCACGGCGCAACACGGTGGGCGCGCTGAGCACGCCCTCGGCCACGTGTCCCAGCGACTGCAAGGCATCCGTCAACGATTGGCCGGCCGCCAGCAACAGCCCCACGCGGCGATTGCGCGAAAGCTCGCCTGTGGCGGTGAGCACCAGGTCACCCAGGCCCGACAAGCCCATGAAGGTTTCGGCGCGCGCGCCCAACGCCAGCCCCAGCCGCGTGATCTCGGCCAGGCCGCGCGTGATGAGCGCGGCGCGCGCATTCAGTCCCGCCTCGGGCATGCCGTCGACGATGCCGGTGGCGATGGCCAGCACGTTCTTCACCGCGCCTCCGACCTCGACGCCGATCACGTCGGTGGTCGTGTAGATGCGCAGCGCATCGCCGTGGAAGGCTTCGACCGCGGCGGCGCTGAGGTCGGCGTCGATGCTGGCCGCGACCAACGCCGTCGGCTGGCCGCGCGCCACCTCGAGCGCGAAGCTGGGGCCGGAGAGCACGCCGCAGGGCAGACCGGGGCGCCGTTCGCGCGCGATCTCGTGGCCCAGCGCGCCGCTGCCGGCCTCGAAGCCCTTGCACAACCACAGCGCCGCCTGCCCGTCGGGCCAGGCCGAGAGTTGTCCGCGCAGGCCGGCCATCGGGGTGGCGATCACGGCCAGGCCGCCGCGGGCAAAGGCCAGCGCCTCGTCGCGGTCGGCCGTGACACGCAGCCCGGCGGGCAACGGCACTTCGGGCAGGTAGCGGCGGTTGCGGCGCTCGCGCGCCATGTCGGCGGCCTGCGCCGGGTCGCGCGCCCACAGCGTCGCCTCGTGGCGCGGCGTGGCGGCGATGGCCAGCGCCGTGCCCCAGGCACCGGCGCCGAGCAGGGCGATCTTCATGGCGGCTGAAGCCTGAGCAGCCGGCCGCCGGAGACTCAGTTGGCCGAGGTGATGATGCCCGAGCCGTTGCCGCCCTGCGCCGCCGCCTGTTGCTGCTGCTGGGCTTCGAACATGGCCTGGAAGTTGACTTCGGTGAGCAGGATGGGCGGGAAGCCGGCGCGCGTACAGACGTCGGAGACGATGGCGCGCAGGTAGGGATAGATCATCTGCGGGCAGACGATGCTGATGATGCCCTGCATCTGTTCCTGCGGCACGTGGCGGATCTCGAAGATGCCGGCCTGCTTGGCTTCCACCAGGAACAGCACCTTGTCCTTGACCTTGGTCGTGACGGTGGCGGTGACGGTGACCTCGAAGATGCCGTCGGCCACCGTGTCGGCGGCCATGCCCAGGTTGATGTCGACCTGAGGTTGCGCCTGCTCGAGCAGGATCTGCGGCGAATTGGGCTGCTCCAGCGACAAGTCCTTCAGGTACATGCGCTGGATCTGGAAAACGGGGGTCTCGTCGGCCATGGTGTTGTTTCCGGTGTGATTTCCGTGGGGTCAAAGCCTGCCGCCGGATGGCGGCCAACCGCAACCGCGCATTATCACCGAGGCTTCATGACGGACCACGGGCGCGGCCCGGTGAATGGTGATCAACGCCCCAGCAGGGGCAGCAGGCCGCCGCGCTGGTCCAGCGCGATGAGGTCGTCGCAGCCGCCCACGTGCGTTTCGCCGATGAAGATCTGCGGCACCGTGCGCCGGCCGGTGAGTTCCATCATGCGCGCGCGTTCGGCGGGGTCGAGGTCGATGCGGATCTCCTCGATGGCCTCCACGCCGCGCTGCTTGAGCAAGGCCTTGGCGCGCAGGCAGAACGGGCAAACCTGCGTGGTGTACATCTTCACCGGGGTCATGAACTCATCCTGAAGCGGGAAAAACGCGGATTGTTCCGCGCCCTGCAAGCCCATGCCGGCAGGGACGTCAAGCCGACTTGTCGACCGGGAAGCCGGCCTCGCGCCAGGCCCCGATGCCGCCGGCCAGCGAGAAGGCCTTCTCGTGTCCGGCCTTGCGCAACTGCGCCGCGGCGCGGCTGGAGCGCGCACCCGATGCGCACATCAGGATCAGCGGCAGCGTCTTGTTGCTGGGCAGTTCCTTGGCCCCTTCCAGCTTGCCCAGCGGCACGTTGCGCGCGCCAGCGGCGTGGCCGGCGGCATATTCGGCCGGCTCGCTGACGTCGATGATGACGCCTTTCTCGCGATTGATCAGCCGCACCGCCTCGGCCGTGCCCACCGACAGCGCCCCGCCGCCGCGGCCCACCAGCGGCCACAGCAGCATGGCGCCGGAGGTGATGGCGATGAAGAACAGGATCCAGTTGTCGACGAAGAAGCTCACGGCGGGCCCAAATCTGCAGATCTCGTGGCAGTTGACGTTGCGGGCATCAACGCGGATGACCTGCAAAACCGCGAATTATAGAATCCGGGTCATGCACAAGCTCGTACTCATCCGCCACGGCGAGTCCACCTGGAACCTGGAAAACAAGTTCACCGGCTGGACCGACGTTCCCCTCACCGACACCGGCGTCGAACAGGCGCGGCAGTCCGGCCGCTTGCTCAAGGAAGCCGGCTACGACTTCGACGTCGCCTACACCTCGGTGCTCAAGCGCGCGGTGTGGACGCTATGGCACTGCCTGGACGAACTCGACCGCACCTGGCTGCCGGTGCTGCACGACTGGCGGCTGAACGAGCGCCACTACGGCGCACTGCAGGGCCTGAACAAGGCCGACACGGCCAAGAAGTACGGCGACGAGCAGGTGCTGATCTGGCGCCGCAGCTACGACACGCCGCCGCCGGCGCTGACCGCCGACGACCCGCGCGGCCAGCGCGGCGACATCCGCTACGCGCGGCTGGAGCCGGCGCAGGTTCCTCTCACCGAATGCCTGAAGGATACCGTGGAGCGTGTGCTGCCGTGCTGGCACGAGCGCATCGCGCCGGCCATCCGCGGCGGCCAGCGACTGCTGATCGCCGCCCACGGCAACAGCATGCGCGCGATGGTCAAGTACCTCGACGGCATCAGCGACGCGGACATCGTGGGGCTGAATATCCCCAACGGCATCCCGCTCGTCTACGAGCTCGACGCCGACCTGAAGCCGATCAGGAGCTACTACCTCGGCGACGCCGAGGCCGCGGCCAAGGCGGCCGCCGCCGTGGCGGCGCAAGGCAAAGCCTGACAAGCGACGCACCCTGCGGGCGCCGAACCTGCGGGCGCCGGGCCAATGATCGCCCCTCGCCAGCGCGTGCTGTCGGTCATCGCGCCGATGACGCAGCTGAATACGCCGTACCCGAGCACGGCGTATCTCACCGGCTTCCTGCGCTCGCGCGGCATCGACGCGGTACAGGTCGACCTGGCGCTGGCGCTGGTGCTGGAACTGTTCTCGCCGACAGGGCTGCAGGCCGTGCGCGAGTGCATCGCCGCGCTGCCGGCGGAACGGCGCACGGCGCGCGTGGACGCCTTCGATGCCGCCTTCGAGCGCTACCGCAGCAGTATCGGCCCCACGCTGGCCTTCCTGCAGGACCGCGACCCGACGCTGGCGCACCGCATCGCGACTCGCGCCTTCCTGCCCGAAGGGCCGCGCTTCGAGTCGCTGGACGTCTACGTGGATCCGGGCGACCTCGAGGGCGGCGACCCGCTGGCCTGGGCCTTCGGCGCCCTGGGCACACATGACCGCGCGCGCCACCTGGCCACGCTGTACCTGAACGATGTCGCCGACGTGCTGCGCGACGCGGTGGACCCGCGCTTCGAATTCGTGCGCTACGCCGAATCGCTGGCCATGAGCCAGCCCAGCTTCGACCCGCTGGCCGCCGCGCTGGCGGCGCCGCCGACGCTGGTGGACCGCACGCTGCAGGCGCTGGCGCTGCAGGCGATCGAGACCCACCGGCCCGACGTGGTGCTGATCTCGGTGCCCTTCCCCGGCACCGTGTACGGAGCGCTCCGCATCGCGCAGGCGATGAAGGCGGAGCAGCCCGCGATACGCATCGCGCTGGGCGGCGGCTTCGTCAATACCGAACTGCGGCAGCTCGCCGAGCCGCGCGTCTTCGACTTCTTCGACGCGGTGACGCTGGACGCCGGCGAGCGCCCGCTGCTGGCCTTGCTGGAACATTGGCGCGGCCAGCGCTCGGCGGCGCGGCTGGTGCGCAGCTTCATCCGCGAGGCCGGCGCCGTGCGCTACGTCGACATCGGCGAGGCCGACGTGCCTTTCGCCGATGTCGGCACGCCCACCTGGGACGGCCTGCCGCTTTCGCGCTACCTGTCGCTGCTGGACATGCTCAACCCCATGCACCGACTGTGGAGCGACGGGCGCTGGAACAAGCTCACGGTGGCGCATGGCTGCTACTGGAAGAAGTGCAGCTTCTGCGACGTGAGCCTGGACTACATCTCGCGTTACGACGCCGCCACCGCCGAGACGCTGGTCGACCGCATCGAGGCCATCGTGGCCGAGACCGGGCAGACGGGCTTTCACTTCGTCGACGAAGCGGCGCCGCCGAAGTCGCTGAAGGCCTTGGCGGCCGAACTGCAGCGGCGCGGCGTGGCCGTCGGCTGGTGGGGCAATATCCGCTTCGAGAAGTCGTTCACCCCCGAGCTGTGCCGGCAGCTCGCGGCCAGCGGCTGCATCGCCGTCTCGGGCGGGCTCGAGGTGGCCTCGGACCGGCTGCTCAAGCTCATGCAGAAGGGCGTGTCGGTGCAGCAGGTGGCGCGCGTGACCAAGGCCTTCGCCGACGCCGGCATCCTGGTGCATGCCTACCTGATGTACGGCTTCCCGACGCAGACGGTGCAGGACACGGTGGACGCGCTGGAGTACGTGCGCCAGCTCTTCGCGGCAGGCTGCATCCAGTCGGGTTTCTTCCACCGCTTCGCCTGCACCGTGCATTCGCCCGTGGGCCGGCAGCCTGAACAGTTCGGCGTCACGCTGCTGCCCCTGCCGCCGGTGAGCTTTGCGCAGAACGACGTCGGCTTTCATGACCCCACGGGGGTGGATCATGACCTGCTGGGCGTGGCGCTGAAGAAGGCGATCTACAACTACATGCACGGCATCGGGCTCGATGCCGACGTGCGCAGCTGGTTTGCCGGCCGCGTTCCGCGTACGACCGTGCCGCGCCAGTTCATCGCCCGCGCCCTGGCCTCGGCTTGATTCCCTCTCCCGCAAGCGGGAGAGGGAGCAAAACCGCAGCGGTGCGCAGCAGGCTACTGCGTCGCAGCCAGTTCGCGCAGCGCCTGCGCCAGCAGCGGCACCACCGAAACGACGTTGCTGGCGTGCGGCACGCAGTCGGTGCTCCAGAGGTGACGCACGCCGGCGGCATGGATCTGCGCCACGGCATCGTCGACGAACAGGCCGTGCGTCACCGCCACGTCCACCGAGGCGGCACCCTGTTGCAGCAGACCGCGCGCCGCCGTCACCAGCGTGCGGCCGGTGCTGGCGACGTCGTCGAACAGCACCACGGCACGACCGGCCACCGGCAGGCCCGGCAACGCGACATCGACATCGCGGTCGCCGTTACGCTGCTTGTGGCACACCGCGTGGTCCAGGCCATGGGCCTGGGCCGCCACGCGCACCCATTGCTCGGCCTCCTCGTCGGGACCGATCAGCAGCGCGCCGGGCAGCTGCCGCGCAATCCAGGCGCCGAGCAACGGTGCCGCCGTGAGGGCCACGCCGCGGCGGCCGGGCACCACTTCGTCCATCGTCGCCACGCGGTGCAGGTGCGGGTCCACCGTGACCACGGCGTCGAAAAACGCCGCGAGCAGCCGGCCCAGATGGCGCTGGCTCACCACCTCGCCCGGCGTGAAGGCGATGTCCTGCCGCATATACGCCAGGTAAGGGCTGATCAGCGTGAGCTTCTCGGCGCCGAGCTCACGGGCGCCGGCGGCCGCCAGCAGCAGCTCGGCGAGCTTCTCGTTGGGCTGCTGCAGGCCACGCAGCAGGGCCACCTGGGCGGGCAGTCGCGGCGGCAGCCGCAGCCGCGTCTCGCCGTCGGGGAAGCGGTGGCGGTCGATCCGCTCGCAGCGCCAGCCCGCCGCCGCAGCCAGGGACTGCGCCAACGGCGTCTCGTCGTCGAAGGCCAGCACCAGGCTCAAGACAGATCTCGCCCGCCGACGAATTCCGCCGGCAACTCGCCCGGTGAGCCGATGGCCACGGCGCTGTCCTGCAGCGCCATGCGGCGCGCGAAATCCAGGTCGGCTTCGAAGCGCGCATGCAAGCGGTACAGCGGCTGCCCTTCACGCACCGTGTCGCCCAGCCGCACGAACAGGTCGGCGCCGGCGCCGGCCACCTGCGGCGCGCCGGTCAGTCGGGCGATGCGCGCCAGGCGCAGGTTGTCGACGGCGACGACGACGCCCGCCTTCGGCGCCGGCACCTCGAACACCAGGGCGCCGGGTTGCGGCGGCGTGCGCCGGCCCTGGGCACCGATGATGGCGTTCATCTGCGCCAGCGCACGGCCCGACTCGAGGATGTCGCGCGCGATGCGGTAGCCGTCGCCGCCGCGCACGTCGGGGTCGAATTCGATCACGCGGCCGGCCAGGCGCAGCGCCTTCTGGCGCAGATCGTGCGGCGCGTCGGGATCGTTGTTCAGCACCCTCATCACGTCGCGCGCCTCCAGCACCGGGCCAATGCCGCGGCCGACGGGTTGGCGGCCGTCGGTGATGACGGCGTCGAGCTGCAGGCCCAGCCGCGCGGCCACGTATTCGAACAGCTTCTTCAGCCGCTGCGCCTCGGGCATGCTGCGCACCTTGGCGCTGGGCCCCACGGGGATGTCCAGCACCAGGTGCGTCGAGCCGGCGGCGATCTTCTTCGAAAGGATCGAGGCCACCATCTGCCCCGGCGAGTCGATGGCCAGCGGCCGCTCCACCGAGATCAGGATGTCGTCGGCCGGCGAAAGGTCGGCGGTGCCGCCCCAGGCCAGGCAACCGCGCGTGCGGCGCACGATCTGTTGCAGCCGCTCCAGCGGCAATTCCACGTCGGCCAGCATCTCCATGGTGTCGGCGGTGCCGGCCGGCGAGGTGATGGCGCGTGAACTCGTCTTCGGACACCACATGCCGTGCGCGGTGACGATGGGAACCACCAGCATCGACGTGCGGTTGCCCGGGATGCCGCCGATGCAGTGCTTGTCGACGACCGGCCCGCGGCCCACCTCGCGCTGCCAGTCGATGCGCCGGCCGACGCCGATCATGGCCTCGGTGAGGTGCAGCACCTCGTCGCGGTCGAGTTCGAACTGGTTGGTGGCCACCACGAAGGCCGCCAGCTCGATCTTCGAATAACGCGCAGCCGCCACGTCCCGCATGACGGCGAAGAAATCGTCGCGCGACAGCCGTTCGCCGGCGATCTTGCGGTGCAGCGCCGCGATCGACGGCGGCGGCTCGGCATGCTCGATGTGCGCGGCATGGCCCTCGGCCACCTGCAGGCGCGCGAAGGCCTCTTCGCTCAGGCCCAGGTCGCAGGTCTGCACGATGTGTTCGTCGTCGACGACATTCAGCACCGCCGCGATGGTCTGCCCGTTGGCTTGCACCGTCACCTTGGCCAGCGCCTGGAAGCCGGCGGCGCGCACCACCGGGCAGTCGCGGTGCAGGTAGGCGACGTTCTCGCGCCAGGTATCGATGCCGACCCGGCGGATGCGCAGCGTGGGGCCGTTCATGCAGCCGACTCTACACGCCCACTCCGGCCGTTCGGGTGCTGGCGGTCGTCCCGGCGGTCTCGGCCAGCTTCGCCGCCACGAGCCCGCGCAGCCGCTCGGCCAGTGCACGGCGGTCGGCATGCGCCGTGGCCTGCGCCTCGAGCACCCACAGCCTGACCACGACGCCTTCGCCGCAGGCCAGTCGCCACAGGCTCTGCTTGAGTGTGATGTCGCCGTCGAAACGCGCCGCCGGGCTCACTGCGTGCCGGGTGTCGGAGAAGCGCAGCGCCAGCGGCTGGATGGGGGTGGCGGTGGCGATGGCCGCCTGCAGCAGGTTGGCGTGGAAGGGCAGCAAGGTGTGGCCGTCGTTGGTGGTGCCTTCGGGGAAGACGGCCACGGTGTCGCCGGCGTGCAGCGCCTCGGCCATCTGGTGCACCACGCGCACGGCGTCGCGGCGGCGTTCGCGTTCGATATAGAGCGTTCCGGCGCCGGCCACCAGCCGGTTCACCAACGGCCAGTGCTGCACATCGGCCTTGGAGACGAAACGCGCCTCGGGGCACACGGCGTGGATGGCCATGATGTCGAGCCACGACACATGGTTGGCCACCAGCAGCTTGGCGCCGGGTCGGAAGGCGCCCTCGACCTCCAGCCGCAGGCCGAGCAGGCGCAAGGTCTTGCCTGCCCACCAGGCGATGCGCAAGCGGCGGCCGGCCGCACTCAGCCCCGGGAAGAGCAGCAGCACGACGAGCACGCCGTGCACGCCGTGCAGCACGGTGCTCACCAGCCGCCACAGCGCACGCGCGCCGCGCATCAAACGAAACCGCCTACCCGATTCACGCGGCTTCGTAGGCCACCGTGCCGGCCACCAGCGTGGCGCGCACGCGGCCGGGCAGCGCCATGCCGGTGGAGGCGAAGGCAAACGGCGTGTGCTTGCCCTGGCTGGCCAGGCGCTCGGGCGCCACCGCCCATTCGGCCGCGGGGTCGAACAGGCACAGGTCGGCCACGCCGCCTTCCACCACGCGGCCGGCGCTGCTGGCCAATGAGCCCAGCGCGTCACCGAGCACGCGCACCGGGTCGTGCGTGATGCGCGCCAGCGCCGTGGCCAGCGGCAGGCCGCTGTCCTGCGCCCAGCGCAGCGAAAGGCTCAGCAGCAGTTCCAGCCCCGTGGCGCCGGGTTCGGCCTCGCCGAAGGGCAGTTGCTTGGCGTCGTCGGCCACCGGGTCGTGGTCGGAGACCAGCGCGTCGATGCTGCCGTCGGCCAGCGCGGCGCGCAGCGCGTCGCGGTCGGCGCCCTGGCGCAGCGGCGGCACCAGTCGCATGTCGGGGTTGAAGTAGCCGATATCGACGTCGGTCAGGTGCAGCGAATTGATGCTCACGTCGGCCGTCACCGGCAGGCCGACGGCCTTGGCCGTGCGCAGCATGGCCACGCCGGCGGCGCTGGACAGGCGGCACAGGTGCACGCGCGCACCGGTGACGCGCACCAGTTCGAAGAGGGTGGCCAGCGCCACCGTCTCGGCCACCACCGGCACGCCCGACAGGCCCAGCCGCGTGGCCACCGCGCCCTGTGCCGCCACGCCCTGGCCCAGCCAGCCGTCGTTCGGCCGCAGCCACACGGTATAGCCGAAGGTGGCCGCGTACTGCAGTGCACGCTGCAGCACCAGGGTATCGGTGATCGCGGCGTCGGCCTGGCTGAAGCCCACGCAGCCGGCCTCGGTCAGTTGGGCCATCTCGGTGAGCGCGGCGCCCTCGAGCCGGCGCGTCAGCGCGCCAAGCGGGAAGACGCGGCAGCGCGACAGCTTGCGGGCGCGGAACTTGAGCATTTCCACCAGCCCCGGCTCGTCGAGCACGGGGTCGGTGTCGGGCGGGCACACCAGGCTGGTGACGCCGCCGGCCGCCGCCGCAGCGAGTTCGCTTTCGAGCATGCCTTCGTGTTCCTGCCCCGGTTCGCGCAGGCGTGCAGCCAGGTCCACCAGGCCCGGCGCGACGACCAGGCCGGTGGCGTTCAGCACGCGGTCGGGCGTGAAGTCGACCCCCTTGCCGATGGCGACGATGCGGCCCGAGGCGACGGCGATGTCGGCCACTTCGTCGCGGCCGGTGGCGGGGCAGACGATGCGGCCGCCGTGGATGAGGATCTTCATGCGTTGCGCCTTCAGGCCTGGTTGCCGGCGATCGTGCTCATCACCGCCATGCGCACCGCGATGCCGAAGGTGACCTGCGGCAGGATCACGCTGTGCGCGCCGTCGGCCACCGCCGAGTCGATCTCCACGCCGCGGTTGATGGGGCCCGGGTGCATGACGATGGCATCACTCTTGGCCAGCGCCAGCTTCTCGGGCGTGAGGCCGTAGCTCTTGAAGAATTCGCCGGCGCTGGGCAGCATGGCGCCGCTCATGCGTTCGTTCTGCAGCCGCAGCATGATGATGACGTCGGCGCCGCGGATGCCCTCGGCCATGTCGTGGCACACCCGCACGCCCATGCCGGCCAGGTCGCCCGGCACCAGCGTCTTCGGGCCCACGGCGCGGATCTCGGGCACGCCCAAGGTGGTGAGCGCGTGGATGTCGCTGCGCGCCACGCGCGAGTGCACGATGTCGCCGACGATGGCCACCGTGAGCTGCGTGAAATCGCGCTTGTAGTGGCGGATGGTGTACATGTCCAGCAGCCCCTGAGTGGGGTGGGCGTGCCGCCCGTCGCCGGCGTTGATGACGTGCACGTGCGGCGCCACGTGCTGCGCAATGAGGTAGGGCGCGCCGCTCTCGGCGTGGCGCACGATGAACATGTCGGCGTGCATCGCCGAGAGGTTGGCGATGGTGTCGAGCAGGCTCTCGCCCTTCGCCGTGCTCGACCTGGCGATGTCCAGGTTGATGACGTCGGCGCTCAAGCGCTTGGCCGCGATCTCGAAGGTGGTGCGGGTGCGCGTGCTGTTCTCGAAGAACAGGTTGAAGACGCTCTTGCCGCGCAAGAGCGGTACCTTCTTCACGTCGCGGTCGTTGACGCTGAGGAAGGTGCCCGCGGTGTCGAGGATCTGCGTCAGCACCGCTCTGGGCAGGCCTTCGATGGACAGCAGGTGGATCAGCTCGCCGTGGGCGTTGAGCTGGGGGTTGCGGCGCATCAGCATCTCATTCGTCTCCTTTGACGGTGAAGCTGAAACGGCCGTCGTCGGCGCGCGCCAGCCGCAGCCGCTGGCCGGCCGGCAGCGCCAGCCTGGCGGCGGCAAAGGCCGCGGCGATGGGCAGTTCGCGGCCGCCGCGGTCGACCAGCACCGCCAACGTCACGCTGGCCGGGCGGCCGAAATCGAACAACTCGTTGACGACGGCGCGGATGGTGCGGCCGGTGTGCAGCACGTCGTCGACGAGCACGATGTGCCGGCCTTCGATGGCGAACGGCAGCTGCGTCGGGTCGGTGCCCTTGCCGTCCTGTATCACCAGGCCGCGCGAGCCGAAGTCGTCGCGGTGCAGGGTGCTGGAGATGACGCCGCAACCCTTGTCGCCGCCGGGCAGGCCGAGGTCGCGCTGCAGCCGCTCGGCCAGCCAGGCGCCACCCGACCAGATGCCCACCAGCGCCGCGTCGGGCCGCGTGCCGTCGGCCAGCAGTGCGCGCACGCCCTGGCACAGCTGCGCATACAAGGATTCAGCGTCGAGTTCCAGCATCGTCGTCCCGTTCGTCTTTCCGCGGCTCGCGGTCCTGTTCGCCGACCGGCAGGCTGCGCAGGAACTGGTCCAGGATCAGCGCCGCGGCAGCCGCATCGGCGTCTGCGGCGCCTGCCGCCAGCGCCTCGGTGGTGGTGTAGCGCTCGTCGACCTCGTGCACCGGCAGCCGGAAGCGGCCTTGCAGCTGGCGCGCGAAGCGCCGGGCGCGCTGCGTATTGTCGTGCGGCGCGCCGTCGGGGTGGAAGGGCACGCCCACCACCAGGGCGTCGGGCTGCCACTCCCGGACGAGCCGGCCGATGGCCTCGAAGCGCGCATCCCCCAGGGCCACCACGGTCTGCAGCGGGCTTGCGCTGCGCAGCAAGGTATTGCCGCAGGCCACGCCGACGCGGCGGGCGCCGAAATCGAAGGAAAGAAATGACAGCGGGCGGGGGGCGGGCGGCGAAGCAGGCGGCTGCCGCTCAGGCATGCCCGGCCTCTTGCGACAGCATTCGCGGGTCGAAGCCCAGCAGCGACAAGGCGCGGTCGTAGCGCTGCTCGATGGGGGTGTCGAAGATCACCGCCGGGTCGGCGTCCACCGTGAGCCAGCCATTGCGGCCGAGTTCGTCTTCCAGCTGGCCGGCCTGCCAGCCGCTGTAGCCCAGCGTCACCAGCACTCGGCGCGGGCCGCCGCCTTCGGCCAGGGCTTCCAGCACGTCCTTGCTGGTGGTCATGGCCAGGCCGCCAGGGATAGCCAGCGTGGAGTTGTAGTGGATGGCCTCGTCGCCCGGCCGGTCGTGCAGCACGAAGCCGCGTTCGGTCTGCACCGGACCGCCGAAATACACCGGCTGATCGGCCAGGTCGGCGCGCGCGGCGCGATCGAGGCTGAGTTCGACCTTCTCGAACAGGTTCCTCAGCTTGATGTCGATCGGCTTGTTGATGACCAGGCCCAGGGCGCCCTTCTCGGTGTGTTCGCACAGGTAGACCACGGTGCCGGCAAAGGTCTCGTCGGCCATGCCCGGCATGGCGATCAGGAACTGGTTCGTCAGATCGATGCGGGAGCCGGAAGCCATACGAATCATTCTATTCCCGCGCACACTTGGCAGCATGAACAAGACCGTTGACAAAGCCCTGGTCTGGCTGCGCCGCGACCTGCGCGTGGACGACCATGCCGCCCTGTACCACGCGCTGCGCTCGGCGCGCCAGGTGTGGTGCGCCTTCGTCTTCGACCGCGACATCCTTGATCCGCTTCCTCGGCAAGACCGGCGCGTGGAATTCATCCGCGACAGCCTGGTCGGCGTGGACGCCGAATTGCGCGCGCTGGCGGCTTCGCACGGCATCGAAGGCGCCGCCCTGCTGGTGCGCCACGGCCGGGCGCACGAGCAGATCCCGGCGCTGGCCGCCGCCTTGGGCGTGCAGGCCGTCTACGCCAGCCACGACGACGAACCCGCGGCGCTGGCCCGCGACGCCCGCGTGCGCGGATTGCTGGCCGAGCGCGGCGTGGCGCTGCACACCAGCAAGGACCACCTCGTCTTCGAAGGCAGCGAGGTGCTCACGCTGGGCGGCGGGCCGTTCTCGGTCTTCACGCCGTACAAGAACGCCTGGCTGAAGAAGCTGGCGCCCTACTACCTGAAGGCCTATCCGGTGGCGCACCACGCCTCGGCGCTGGCCACGCGGCCGGCCGGCGAGGCCGGCGTGCCGACGCTGGAAGCGCTGGGCTTCGCACGCACCAACCTGCACGAACTGCGCCT
This sequence comes from Candidatus Rubrivivax defluviihabitans, assembly GCA_016709385.1. Lineage (GTDB taxonomy): Bacteria > Pseudomonadota > Gammaproteobacteria > Burkholderiales > Burkholderiaceae_C > Rubrivivax > Rubrivivax defluviihabitans. The sequence goes on along the minus strand of JADJMW010000011.1, from coordinate 55,957 downwards.
GCCCAGCGGCCCGGTGGGCGCGCAGGAACTGCTGGACGACTTCCTGCAGCGCATCGACCGATATCACGAGACACGCGACTTCCCGGCCGTCAAGGGCCCCAGCTACCTGAGCACGCACCTGCGCTTCGGCACGGTGTCGATCCGCCGGCTGGCGCGCGAGGCGAATATGCGGCGCGAGGCGGGTGTGCGCGGCGCCGAGGTCTGGCTGTCCGAACTCATCTGGCGCGACTTCTACCACCAGGTGCTGCACCACCACCCGCGCGTGGTGGCACACGCCTTCAAGCCCGAGTACGACCGCATCCGCTGGGAGCAGGGCAAACACGCCGACGAGCTGTTCGCCGCCTGGTGCGAGGGTCGCACCGGCTACCCGCTGGTCGACGCCGCCATGCACCAGATCAACCAGACCGGCTACATGCACAACCGGCTGCGCATGGTGGTAGCCAGCTTCCTGACCAAGGACCTGGGGCTGGACTGGCGGCGCGGCGAGGCCTATTTCGCGCTGCACCTCAACGATTTCGACCTCGCCGCCAACAACGGCGGCTGGCAGTGGGCGGCCAGCAGCGGCTGCGACGCACAACCCTATTTCCGCATCTTCAACCCGGTGAACCAGAGCGAGAAATTCGACCCGGAGGGGAAATTCATCCGCCGCTACCTGCCGCAGCTGGCGCGGCTGCCCGACAAGCTGATCCACGCGCCCTGGCTGGCGCGGCCGGCCGACCTGCAAGCAGCGGGCGTCGGGCTGGGCCGTGACTACCCGCTGCCGGTGGTGGACCATGCGCTGGCGCGCGAGAAGACGCTGGCACGTTATGCCGTGGTGAAGCAGGTGCGGTGAACGCTTGCCGCCGCTGCCGGCGAATGCGGCGCCTGCAGCGCGGCGGACTGGGGTGCCTGCGAGCATGCACAGCGTCAGAAGCTGGAGCCCGGCTGCAGCAGGAAGGTGGCCTCCTCGGCAGTGCTGGCCCGCCCGAGGATGGCATTGCGGTGCGGAAAGCGGCCGAAGCGCGCGATCACGTCATGGTGCCGCCGCGCATAGTCCAACGCCCCGGCCAGCGCCTCGCGGTGGGGTCCCACTTCGGCCGCCAGCGCCTCGAACAGGCGCACGCATTGTTGCTGCAGGGCCCGGTCTTCGGCATGCTCCAGCGGCAGGTAGGCGAACCAGCGCTGCAGCGGCGGCAGGCGCAAGTGCTCGCCGCTGTCCACCAACTGCAGCGCCAGGGTGAGCGCCTGCGCGTCGCCGGCAAAGGCTGCCGGGGTGCCGCGGTGGATGTTGCGCGTGAACTGGTCCAGCAACACGATCAGCGCCAGCGCGCTTGGCGGCCGTGCCGCCCAGCCGTCCAGCCGGCCCGCCAGCGCAGACTCAACCGTGGTGCCGAAGCGCTCGCGAATCGCCGCATCGAAGGCGTCGCTGCGCTTGAACCAGCGCGGATCGGTCGCGTCGGTGCTGCCGAACCAGAAGGCCAGCACCTCTGCCGGCGTCACCGTCGGTGTGGCCCGCGTCATGCCGCTTCGACGCTGAAACGCGCCAGGATGCCCGCATGCCGCTCCGGCCAGGCCTGCAGCGCGCGGCCGTCGTCTTCGAACACGCGCTGCAGAAAGGCCAGCGTCAGTTCCTGCGTCGCCGCCTTGACCTGGCCGTTCAGAACCAGGCCACCGGTGCCGGCGCGGTCGGTGAAGATGCTGTGCGAGCCGCCTTCGAAGACGGCCAGCGCCTTGGGTCGGCCGCCGATGGCGTCGAAGACGGCGATGCGGTCGTCCAGGCCCGAGAAATAACCGGGAATGCGGATGTCGTCGGCGGTGGCGGTGACGTGCAGGCTGGGCAGGTCCACGCCGCCCAGGATCGGCCCGAAGGCGGTTTCACCGTAGAACGGCGGCGCCGACAGCAGCAACGCGGCACGCAGGCGATCGTCGCGCAGCGCCGGCGCGCGGCCAGGGCGTCGCACCCGCGCGCCGGCCGCCAGCAGCGTGGTATTGGCGCCGTACGAATGGCCGGCGGCGACGATGCGCTCGGCATCCAGGCGCGGTGCCAGTGCGCCGGTCAACAGCTGGTCGAGCGCGAAGCGCAGGTCCAGCACGCGGTCCACCGCTTCGGCGTCGGTGGCGGCGCCGTGCAGCCGCTCCAGCACGGCGAAGGGATTGCCGCCCCACAGCGAGCGGTCACTGCCCACGTGCTGCGGATGCAGGCTGGCCCAGCCGTGCGCCGCCCAGTGGCGGCCAAGGTAGCTGTAGCCCAGTCGCGAGCCGCCGATGCCGTGCGAGAACACCACCAGCGGCACCGGGCGCGATGCCTTGGCGGCGCTGGGCAGGTACAGCCGCGCCGGCACGCGGCGCTGGCGGCGGGCGTCGAAACCCTCGAGGTCGAGTGCCTCGAACGCGCCGGGCGTGCGGCCCGGGGCGGCTTCGGCGGCCCGGGTGCGACGGGTGTGAAACCCGGCCGCCAGGGCAACGGCCCCGCTGGCCAGTCGCAGGCAGAAACGGCGGCGTGATGGATGCAAGACGAATCCAGGGTGGGCTGTGGAAGCGAAGCCGCCAGTGTGCCCGCCTTCGCAAAGCCTTGCAGGGCGCGCGCCGCCGCCCGACGGACCCGGCCGGCCGGGCCCGGCCCCGCGAGCGGCGATCAGGTCAGGATGTCGGGCACGGCCGCACCGGCGTAGCGGGCCACCAGCGCAAGCAACTCGTCCTCGGAATAGGGTTTGCCCAGGAAATGCTGCACGCCCAGTTCGGCGGCGTAGTCGCGGTGCTTCTGCGCGATGCGCGAAGTGATCATGATCACCGGCAGGTCGGCCAGGCGCGGGTCGGCGCGCAGGTTGCGCACGAGGTCGAAGCCGTCCATGCGCGGCATCTCGATGTCCGACAGCAGCACCAGCGGCCGTTCCTCGGCCAGCTGTTCCAGCGCGTCCAGTCCGTCCTTGGCCGTGACCACGCGCCAGCCCTCGCGCACCAGCAGGCGCTGCGTGACGCGGCGCACCGTGAGCGAATCGTCCACCACCATCACCAGCGGCGCCAGCGGCGGCGCCTGGGCCGGCTGCGACGTGTCCGCCACCACGCCGGCGCGCATGAGCTGGCGCGCCGCCTCGGCATAGACGCTGGCCAGCGCCACCGGGTTGTAGATCAGCGCCACCGCGCCCGAGGGCAGCAAGGTCACGCCGGCCAGCCCGGGCAGCCGCGCGAGCTGCGGGCCGACGTTCTTGACCACCACTTCCTCGTTGCCCACCACCTCGTCGACGTGCACCGCCACGCGCTGGGCGGCGCTGCGCACGATGACCACCGCCTGCGCGCGCTCGCCGCTGTCGCCGCGCGTGCCGGACTGCAGCAGCGCGGCCAGCCAGAAGAAGGGCAGCACCTCGCCCTCATGGTCGATCGTGCCTTCGGCGTAGGCGCGTTCGACCTCGGTCGCGGACGCGCGGCGCACGACCTCGATCAGCGTCGAAGGCACGGCCACCTGCTGCTCGCCGCAGCGCAGCATCACCACCTGCGTCACCGCGGTGGTCAGCGGCAGCAGCAGCTTGAAGCGCGTGCCCTGCCCCGGACTGCTCACGGTCTCGATGCGCCCGCCCATGGCGTTGACCTCGGCGCGCACCACGTCCAGGCCGACGCCGCGGCCGGCCAGTTCGGTCACGCTGTCGGCGGTGCTGAAGCCGGGGCTGAAGATGAGCTGGGCCAGTTCGGCGTCGCTGAACGGCCGGTCGGGGTCGATCAGGCCGCGCTCGAAACCGCGCTGGCGGATGCGCTGCAGGTCCAGGCCGGCGCCGTCGTCGGCGATCTCCACCGCCACCTCGTTGCCGGCCTGCGCCACGGCAATGGTGATGCGCCCGCCCTCGGGCTTGCCGGCGGCGGCACGCTGCCGCGGCAGCTCGATGCCGTGCGCCACGGCGTTGCGCAGCAGGTGCTCGAAGGGTCCGATCATGCGGTCGAGCACGCCGCGGTCGACTTCGATGGCGCCGCCCTCGATGTCCAGCCGCACGGGCTTGCCGGTGTCCCTGGCCGCCTGGCGCACGGTGCGGTACAGGCGGTCGGACAGGCTCTCGAATTCGACCATGCGCGTGCGCAGCAGGTCGTCCTGCAACTCGCGCGTCAGCCGTGCCTGCGCCGCCAGTTCGTCCTCGGTGGACTGCAGCGTGCGTTGCAGGCTGCGCTGCAGCGTGGCCACGTCGTTCACCGACTCGGCCATGAAACGCGTCAGTTCCTGGAAGCGCGTGAAGCGGTCCATCTCCAGCGGGTCGAAGCTCAGCGCCGCCGCCTTGGTGGCCTCGATGCGCGAGCTGATCTGCGTCTCGGCATGCAGCTCGATGTCGCGCAACTGGCGGCGCATGCGGTCCAGGCTGTCGGTGAGTTCACCCAGCCAGCCCTGCAGCTGTCGCACGTCGGCGTCGATGCGGGCGCGCGTGATGCTCACCTCGCCGGCCTGGTTGACGAGGCGGTCGAGCAGCGCCGGGCGCACGCGCACGGCCGCACTCGAAGCCGCGGCCTGCGCCGGGCGATCGGCGGCAGCGGCTGCCGGCTCCGCGTCGGTCGCGAAGCGGGACCAGTCGATGGTCCGCACGGCCGGCTGCGGCGTCGGCGCGGGCTCCGCGGCAGCCTCGGCCGCCTCCGGCGCCACCGGCTCGGCGCTCGGCTCAGGGGTCGCCTGGGTCGACTCAACGGTCGGCACGGACGCCGGCTCGGCCGATGCCTGGTCAGACTCCTCCGCCTGGAGCAACACCGGGGCGGCTTCCGGCACGGGCTCCGGCACCACCGCGGCTGGCGTGGCGGCCGCCACGCCGGCCTTGCGCAGCGCATCGAAGGCCAGCGCCATGGCGTCGGCACGGCCGAGCAAGGATTCGACGTCGGCAGGCGCCACCGTGTCGCGCGCGGCCAGGCGCTCGACGGCGGTCTCGAGCCGGTGCGCCATTTCGCCCAGACGCATGGCCCCGGCCACCCGCGCACCGCCCTTGAAGGTGTGCAGCGTGCGCATGCACGCCGAAGGCGCATCGCGGGCGCCCGGGTTGTCGAGCCAGTCGCGCAGCCGCGCCTGCAGCTGTGGCAGCAGCTCTTCGGCTTCTTCCTCGAAGATCGGGAACAGATCGGCATCGAGCGCGTCTTCGGCGTCGAACTCTTCGTCCACCTCGGCGGGCACGACCGCGGCCGGCAGCCGTTCGGTGAGTGCCAGCCGTTCGATCAGTTCGGGCGCCACCGGGCGCAGGAAACCGGCGGCAAACTGGTGCAGCAGGCGCCGGATCTCGTCGGCGGTCTCGTTGAACAGCTCGGGCTCGCCCGCGCGCCCGCGCCCGGCGGCGTGCGAGCGCATCAGCGCATGCTCCAGCGCACGCGCCAGCGCCGACAGCCCGCTGTAGCCCACGGTGGCCGAACTGCCGGCCAGCGAGTGCGCCAGCGCCACGCTGCTCTCCGGCACCGGGTGGCGCTCGTGCTCGAGCGACCATTCGGCCAGCTCGGTGCCCAGCCGGCGCGACAGTTCGTCGGCCTCGTTCAGGTAGATATTGAACAGCGGGATGCCGATGCGCAGCGGTCCGATCACCCGCACCTGCTCGTCGTCGGATGACGCATCCGCGGCTGGCGCGGTTTCGCCTACGGACGACGAGCCGGCTGCTGCGGCCAAGGCCGGCTCGGCTGGCGCAGCCAGGGGTTCCTCGGCCACGACCTCGCCCACCGGCATCACCTCGGTGGGCGACTCTTCCCTGGCCACGGCCGCCTCCAGCGCCTGGACGTCCAGGTCCAGCGGCACCGCAGGCGCGGGCGCGAACAGCGAGGCAGCGGCGTCGAAGTCGATCTCCAGCGCCTCGGCCGCCGTCGCGGGCAGGTCGTCGGCAGCGGGCTCGGGCCGCGGCGCCTCGAGCGGCAGGTCGAGCACGAACGGCAGCTCCAGCGCCGCCGCGGCAGCGCCGGCAGGCGCCTCGGCCGGCAACGGGGCTTCAAGCTCGGGCAGACCCAGGTCGAGATCGGCGGCGCTCGGCAGGTCGGGCACCCGTTGCATCAGCGACGCGGTGGCCAGCGGCGCCGTCGCGACGGGTTCGTCGTCACCGAGGTCGAACTCGAAATCGAGCACCAGATCGGGCTCGGCCGGAGACCGCGCGGGCCCCGGTTCCGGCTCGGGCTCGGCCGCGGGCTCGAAAGCCACGATGACTTCGGTCGGTGTTTCGGCGTCGAGCAGCCAGGGCGGCTCGACCTCCAGCGCCGGCGCGGGCGCCGCGACGGCGACCGCCGGCTCGGGCACGGCCGCTGCCCGGCTTGCTTCGCCAGGCGCAGCCGCTGCCGCGGCCGCTGGTGCCCGCGGTGGCTCGAGGCCCAGGCGATGCCCTTGCAGCCGCAGTGAGTCGGCCGCCCGGGTCACGGTCTCGGCGTTGTGCCCGCTGTCGCGGCCGGCAGCAAGGGCTTCGGCCCAGTCGCCCAGGTAGTTCAGCGCCTCGGCGCTGAACAGCCGAAGCGGCTGGTCCATCTGCGGCGCCTGCGCCAGGCGGGCGTTGTACAACTGCTCGCAGGCCCAGGCCGCTTCGCCATACTCAGGCAGTCCGACCATGCGCGCACTGCCCTTGAGGGTGTGGAAGGCGCGCCTCACGGTCGTCATGTCGTTGGCGCTGTCGTGCACGTCGGCCAGTCGCTCGAGTGCGTCGAGAGCGTCGGCGATGACCTCGCGCGCTTCCTCGATGAAGATCTCGCGCACCTCGGCGTTGTCTTCCAGCCCGCTGTGGCCGGGCACGGCCGGCGGCACCGGCGCCGGCGCCGGCAGGTCCGGCGCGGCCGGCTTGCGCGCGGCAATGGCGGCCGCGAGTGCCGCCGCGAGTTCAGCGCGCACGGCGCCGCGGGACGGCTCGTCGGCCGCATGCAGCAGCGCCGACTGCGCGCGGCCGAGCAGCCGCGCGAGGTCAGGCTGCTCGGCGGCCAGCGCCTGCTGCGCCAGCCGTTCGATGCGGCTGGCGAGTTCGTCGTCGCCGACCTCGGGCCGTACCGCCGCGTCGGCCAGCGCCGCTGCCTGCTCGTGCACCGAACGCGCCACCGGCTCGGCCACGGGAACCGCGGCTTGTTCGAGCTCGGCGAAGGCCGAGATGCGCTCGGGCTGCCCCATCACCGCGCTCAGGTTGCCGGTCTCGGGGTCGAAGCGGAACAGCGACTTGGCCAGCGCCGGTTGCACGGCGAGCATGTCGATGAGGAAGCTCAAGGCCCCCAGGTTGTCGGCCAGGCGGTCGAAGGTGCCGGTCTGGATGGCACGCTGCGGGTCGACCTCGGTCTGCGCCAGCGCGTCCACCGCGTCGCGCAAGTGCACCACGGCTTGCGAGGCCTGCTCCAGCCCCAGCACCGAGAGCACGCCGCGCATCGACGACAGCTGCGCCGGCACGGGAATCAGCAAGTCCCGCTGTGCCGGATCGCGGAAATACTGGTCGATCTGCTTTTCCACCTCGGACAGCGAGGCACGCAATTCCTGCACCACGCTGCCCATGGTCTGGCGGTCGCTGACGCGACGGTACAGATCCTCCATCCAGCTTTCCAGCGGCTGCGGGTCGGCGCCGATGCGCACGTCGTCGATGCGGCGCGCGAGATGCTGCACGCGCTGCGCCAGGTCGGGGTGGTCGAACTCGCCATCCTCGAGCGAGGCGTCGAGGTAGAGCATGCCGGTGGCGACCTCCATCGCCAGTGCCGGCGGCGGCTCGGTGCCGGCGGCCACGGTCTGCGCCACCGCGGTTGCCAGCGCCTGGGCCAGCGCGTCGCCCGCCGGGAACAGCTTCTGCAGCGAGTCGCCGACCAGCGCGAACTGCTCGGCCAGACCGGTGCTGACGTGCAGTTCGCCGCCGGCCATGGTCGACCAGGACTCCTTGGCCGCGGCCACGCGCTTGCGCGCCTGCGAGACCAGCGCCGGGTCGAAGCGGCCCAGGCGCGGCGTGTCGTAATCGGCCGTGGGGCGGTCTTCGAGCCGCCAGGCCCGGCGCACCGCCGTCAGCCGCGGCGCAGGGTGGGCGGCCTGCGGCGGCCGGGCGTGGCTGCAGAAGAACAACAGGTCCTGCGCCAGACGGTCGGACAACTCGGCCTGGCCGCGCACACTGATGCGCAACTGCGCCAGCAGGCGCGAGGCCAGGCGCTTGGTATAGACGTCGCCGGCCAGCAGCCTGCTGGCCTGGGCCTCGAAGACCGCGGCCGCCAGTTGCCAGAAGGTGGCCAGCCGCGGGCTGCCAGCGTCCCGGGCTTGACCGGCGGCGCCGCCCCGGCGCGCTCCCGCGGCCAGGTCGGCGCAGAAGTCGCTCATGCGCGCCAACGCGCTGCGGCCGGGATCGCGCATCAGCGCCAGCACCAGCGTTTCCATGGCGCCGCGCGCCGCGTCGTCGGCCGAGCGCGGCTGCGCCGAGGCGTCGGGCGGCAATTCCAGCCATTGCCAGTCGATCTTCCACAGGTCGGCCGGGTGGATGCGGTCGGCGCCTGCGAGTTGCTGCGCGGCACGGTACTGCGGGAACAGCATCAGCGGCGACACCGGCTTGCCCGCGAGCTGACGGGCCAGGAAGTCGAGCAGCGCGAAAGACACACGTTCCACCGTGGCCACCGCCGCCGCGTCGACGATGGCCGGCCGCGCCATCATGCGCTGCACCGCGGCCTCGGCGGCGCGCAGCACGTCGGCCACCGCCGGCAGACCCACCAGCTCGAGGGCCCCCACGCCCTGGTGCAGGTGTGAACGTGCACTGCGCAACACGGCCGGGTCGACGTCGGCGACATCGGAACCGGCCGCCGCCTCGGATTCCTTCAGATAACGCCGCAGCGCCTTGTGCGCCGTCTCCAGCGACCGGCGCAACTCGGCGTGCACCCAGGCCAGGGCGCTGAGGTCGTCGGCGGCGGCCGGGTCGGGGGCGTGCATGGCGTGGTTCATCGGGTGGCCGCGCGATCAGTCGATCTTGAAGCGGGCCACCGAGGCCTTCAGCTCCTCGGCCGTGCGCGAGAGTTCGCGCACCATGCGCGAGGTCGAGCGCGTGCCCTCGGAAGTCTGCTCGGTGACGGCGAAGATGTGCTGGATGTTGGCCGCCACCACGTTGGCCGACTGCGCTTCCTTCAGCGCCTCGGCCGAGATGCGGGCAATGAGATCGGAGAGCTCGCGCGTGACACGGTCGATGTCGGCCAGCGCGGCGCCGGCGGCGTCGGACAGCCGCGCGCCTTCCACCACGCCCTGTGTGCTTCGCTCCATGGCGGCCACGGCATCCTGGGTGTCGGTCTGGATCGTGCGCACGATGGCCGCGATCTGCCGTGTCGCGTCGCCCGAGCGTTCGGCCAGGCGCTGCACTTCCTCGGCCACCACGCTGAAGCCGCGCCCGGCCTCGCCGGCGCTGGCGGCCTGGATGGCGGCGTTCAAGGCCAGCACGTTGGTCTGCTCGGTGATGTCGGAGATGAGTTCGGTGATCTCGCCGATCTCCTGCGAACTCTCGCCCAGGCGCTTGATGCGCTTGGAGGTCTCCTGGATCTGGTCGCGGATGGCATTCATGCCGCCGATGGTGTCGCTCACCGCCGCGCGCCCGGTCTCCGCCGCCTGCAGCGACTGCCGCGCCACGACCGCCGTTTCCTGCGCCTGCGCCGACACGTCGTTGATGCGGCCGGCCATCTGCAGCACCGATTCGCCGGTGTCGCGGATCTCGCGCAGCTGCTCGGTCGAGGCCGCCAGCAGCTCGGTCGAGGTCTGCTCGACCTGCGAGGTGGTCTCGGTGACACGCGCCACCGTGCTCTGCACCTGGGCCACCAGCGAGCGCAGCTCCTCCACCGTGTAGTTCACCGAATCGGCGATGGCGCCGGTGATGTCTTCGGTGACGGTGGCCTGCTGCGTGAGGTCGCCTTCGGCCACCGACTGCAGTTCGTTCATGAGGCGCAGGATGGCGGCCTGGTTGGCGTCGTTCACGCGCTTGGCCTCCTGCTCCTGGCGCTCGGCCTCGAATCGCTGCGCATCGGCCAGCCGCGAACGCCCGGTCTGGTCCGCGACGAACAGCCGCAACAGGCCGAAGGCACCGGCGGCCAGCAGCAGCAGCGACAAGGCGCCGACCGCCAGCGCCGCGCTGCCCAGTGCCGTCTCCTCGGCCAGGCCCTGCTGCAGCCGCTCCAGACCCTGGCGCAAGGGTTCGCTGTCGGCCAGCAGTGCCGTCTGCGCCTGGTGCGCCTGCACCAGACCCGGCAGGCTGGCGAGGATCGCACCGCCTTCGTTGCGCATCGGCTCGTACTGCGCCAGCAACTGCCGCAGCGGTTCTCGCGCCGCTCCGTCGCGCGTGCCGGGCAGTCGCAATTCGGGGTTGCCTTCGCTCAGGCCCAGCGCGAGTCCGCGAAACCGGTCCAGGTCGTCGCCGAGTTGCTTGCCTGCCGCCCCGTTGACGCCGTCGGCGGTGAGCACCTGGTTGGCGCTGTTGCCGATGCGCTGCGTCAGCATCACGAGCTGGCCCGCGGCCGACAGCTCGGCTGCCGAGGCGCCGCCCTGCGCCTTCAGCGAAAACACCGCCTCCGCGCTGCCCAGCCAGGTCGCCGACTGGCGGTTGACGGCCTTCAGCGCCGCCGCGAAGCGGATCAGCGCCGGCTGCTGCGCCAGCACCTGGGCCGCGCTCTTCTCGGCGCGGTCGACCAACGGCACCAGCGCCTCCAGCTGCGCTTGCAGGTCAGCCGGCACGGCGCTTGCGTCGGTTTTCAGGCCACGCACGTTGCCGGCGAGCACTTCGCTGCTTTCCCGCACCTCGGCAAATGCCGCGGCCTGGCCCAGCAAGGCCTGCGACGCCGACTTGGCCAGCCGTTGCGACTGCATCGTCGCCTGCCCGACCGACGCGGCCTGCTCGGCGCCGCGGCCGCTGGCGGTGAATGCCAGTGCGGCCGTCAGCAGCAGTCCGGCCAGGCCGAGGCCAAAGACGATGAACAGCGCCCGTTGCTGGCGCGCCAACGGCCAGCCGCCCAGCACGGGCAGGCCGCTCGGAAAGACGTCGTCTGCACTGCGCGTGCCGGCGTGGCGGGATTCGGCGAAGTCGGCCGCCAGTTCCGAGGGTGCGGCCTGGGAAATGATCGACGAGTCGTCGTCGCCCGCACGTTCGCCGGGGATCAGCGTGCGCTGGCCCAGGCGCACGGTGCGTTCCATGGGGTTGTCCGGCGGGTCCAGTTCATCGAAGTGCGACGCTGCGGCTTTGGCCGCAGCAGGGGGGGCGGGGTCGCGGCCGCTGATCCTATCCAGGAAGCTCATGTCGTCCTCTTCATGTCTGCGGGGCGGCCATGTGTCCGCCACCCCGGCCGCGCCGGCCGCAGCATGGCCGCGTCGCCTGCACGGGTGTCATGCCGCGATCGCCAGGAACGGCTCGTAACGCGACAGCAGGTCCAGATCGATCTCCTGCCAGACGCGGCCGTCGGCGTCGCGCCAGCGGGCGGCGGCGAAGCTCGGGCGCGGCTGGTCGTCGGTCGGCTCGGCCAGCAGATGCTCGGCACTGCGCAGCCCGGCCAGCCGGTCGACGAGCACGGCGCAATGCGAAGCCGTGGCGGCATTGAAGCTCAGAAGACGGAACGGCTCGTGCAGGCCCTCGGCCGGCAGCGGCGCGCGCAGGCCCAGGAAGGCGGCCAGGTCGACCACCCCGTGCAGCCCGCCACGCAGGTTGGCCACACCCAGGAACCAGGGTTGGGTGTGCGGCACGGGCTTGAGCAGGCTCACGGGGAAGATCTCGCCGGCCGTCGGCAAGGGCACCAGCAGGCCCTGCCCGGCGCATTCCAGCGCCAGCCAGGCGGCCGGGCGGGATTCGGTACGCGCCAGTTGCAGCCGCTCGGCCAGGCGGCTTTGCAGTTGGCGCAGTGCTTCGCGATTGGCCATCCGTCCGGGGGAGCTCAGCCCAGCACCTTGATCTTGGCGATCAGTTCTTCGGCGCCGACGGGCTTGACGATGTAGTCGCGTGCGCCCTGGCGCATGCCCCAGACCTTGTCGGTTTCCTGGTTCTTGCTGGTGCACATGATCACCGGCACGTCGGCGTAGCGGGGGTCGCGTGTGATGGCCCGCGTGAGCTGGAAGCCGTTCTGCCCCGGCATCACCACGTCCATCAGGATCAGGTCGGGCTTGTCCTCGGCCAGCCGGCGCATGGCTTCTTCGCCGTTCTCGGCCGTGCGCACGGCGTAGCCCCGCCGGCCCAGGATGTCTGACAGGTGATGCAGCTCGGTCTTCGAATCGTCGACGACGAGAATCTTGCGGATCGGCATCGCTGGGTTTTTCGGGGCAATACGGGCGGCCGGGACGGAAGCGGCGCTCACGCGGCGACGCGGCGAAACGACTCCACCGCCCGCAGCAATTGTTCCTTGGTGAAGGGCTTGGTCAGGTAGTCCTGCGAGCCGACCATGCGCCCGCGCGCCTTGTCGAACAGGCCGTCCTTGCTCGACAGCATGATCACCGGCACATGCGCGAAGCGCGGGTTGCGCTTGATGATGGCGCAGGTCTGGTAGCCATCCAGGCGCGGCATCAGGATATCGCAGAAGATCAGTTCGGGGGCGTGGTCGTTGACCTTGGCCAGGGCGTCGAAACCGTCCTCGGCCAGCAGCACCTCGTGCCCGCCCTGGCGCAGGAAGATCTCGGCGCTGCGCCGGATGGTGTTGCTGTCGTCGATGACGAGCACCCGGGCGCCGGGCGCGCCCGTCACCGCCTCGCTGGCGTCGATCTCGGTGACCTGAGTGTCCAAGCGCAAATTCCTTTCAAGCCAGGGAAAGGCCGTCCCGAAGTCGTCGACCTTCGAGGTGGGCGGGTTCGGCATGCCGGGTCACGGAAAACCGACCCCCGAGCCGTGCGGCAAGAGGCTCGGCCAGGGTCAGATCTGGACCATTTCGAAGTCTTCCTTGCGCGCGCCGCACTCGGGACAGGTCCAGTTCATGGAGACGTCGGCCCAGGCCGTGCCTGCCGGCACGCCGTGTTCGGGGTCGCCCACGGCTTCGTCGTAGATCCAGCCGCAAATCAAGCACATCCAGGTACGCGGTTCGCTCACGGTGGCACGGTCACGTCACTACAATGGATCGGGATTGTAGCCACCCCCCTCGGCCGAAAAGCCGGGTTTGACGGGTGTTTGCATGCTGTTTCCAAGGTTCCGCTGGAGCTTCGGCAGCCCGCCCCGGCCGAGATTTCCAAACCTGTCCCTTCCCCCCACGCCGCCCGCCCATGACCCCCGAACCCCATCCGGCCACGGAGCTCGAAGACCCGAATGCCGAGCCGCCGGCCCCGGCCTGCGTGATGTGCTTCAACGCCAGCGATGCCAGCGGCGCCGCCGGGCTGGCCGGCGACATCGCGACCGTGGCCGCCATGGGCGCGCATGCGCTGCCGGTGGTCACCTCCATCGTCATGCGCGACACCGCCGACGTCTTCGACCAGCACGCGATCGACGCCGACGCCGTGGCCGAACAGGCGCGCACGGTGCTGGAAGACGTCACCCTGGCGGGCTGGAAGGTCGGCTTCCTGGGCAACGCCGACGTGGTGAGCGCGGTGGCCGAGATCCTGAGCGACTACAGCGAGATTCCGCTCGTTTCCTACCTGCCCAACCTGTCGTGGCTGGACGAAGACCAGCAGCAGCCCTATCTCGACGCCTTCCGCGAACTCATCCTGCCGGCCACCGAGGTGCTGGTGGGCAACCACAAGACGCTGCAGGACTTCCTGCTGCCCGAGTGGGACAGCGAGCGCCCGCCTTCGGCGCGCGAACTGGCGGTGGCCGCCGGCGAACATGGCACGCGCTACGTGCTGGTCACCGGCGTCATGCTCACCGGCAAGCTCTCGACGCAGGGCCCCGAGCAGTACATCGACAACGTGCTGGCCTCGCCGCAGGGCGCCATCACCGGCGAGAAGTTCGAGCGCTTCGACGCCGCCTTCGTGGGCGCCGGCGACACGCTCGCGGCGGCGCTGGCCGCCTTGCTGGCCGCCGGCAGCGAACTGCAGGCCGCCGTCGGCGAAGCCCTGTCCTTCATGGACCAGAGCCTGGACGCGGGTTTCCGCCCCGGCATGGGCAGCATCGTGCCCGACCGCTTCTTCTGGGCGCTGCCGCCGGCCGAGGAAGGCGAGGCCGACGACGGCGGCCCGGCCGAGCCCGGCCCCGACGATGCCAAGAGCCATGGCGCACCGCGCCGGGTGCATTGAGCCCCGCCACGAGAGACACGATGTCGACCAACGAAGAGCTCTTCGCACGCGCGCAGCGCGTCATCCCCGGCGGCGTCAATTCGCCGGTGCGCGCCTTCCGTGCCGTGGGCGGCACGCCGCGTTTCATCCGCCGCGCCCAGGGGCCCCATATCTGGGACGCCGAGGGCCGCAAGTACATCGACTACATCGGCTCCTGGGGCCCCATGATCCTGGGCCACGGCCACCCGGCGGTGCTGGAAGCGGTGCAGAAGGCGGCGCTGGACGGTTTCAGTTTCGGCGCCCCCACCGAACGCGAGATCGAACTGGCCGAAGCCATCATCGGCCTGGTGCCGAGCGTCGAGCAGGTGCGGCTGGTGAGCAGCGGTACCGAGGCCGGCATGAGCGCCATCCGGCTGGCTCGCGGCGCCACCGGGCGCAGCAAGATCGTCAAGTTCGAGGGCTGCTACCACGGCCATGCCGACGCGCTGCTGGTCAAGGCCGGCTCCGGCCTGGCCACCTTCGGCCACCCCACCAGCGCCGGCGTGCCGCCCGAGGTGGTGCAGCACACGCTGGTGCTCGAATACAACAACGTCGCGCAGCTGGAAGAGGCCTTCGCCAAGCACGGGCCGCAGATCGCCTGCGTGATGATCGAGCCCATCGCCGGCAACATGAATTTCGTGCGCGCCTCGGTGCCGTTCATGAAGCGGCTGCGCGAGCTGTGCACGGCGCACGGCGCGCTGCTGGCCTTCGACGAGGTGATGACGGGTTTTCGTGTCGCGCTGGGCGGCGCGCAGAGCGTCTATGCCAGGCTGATCCCCGGCTTTCGGCCCGACATGAGCGTGTTCGGCAAGGTGATCGGCGGCGGCATGCCACTGGCCGCCTTCGGCAGCACGAAGGACGTGATGAGCCAGCTCGCGCCGCTGGGCCCGGTGTACCAGGCCGGCACGCTGAGCGGCAACCCGGTGGCCACGGCCTGCGGACTGGCCACGCTGCGTGAAATCTCGAAGCCGGGCTTCTTCGACACGCTCTCGGCCCGCACGCGATCGCTGGTCGAAGGCCTCACCGCCGCGGCGCGCCAGGCCGGCGTGCCCATGGTGGGCGACAGCGAAGGCGGCATGTTCGGCTTCTTCTTCTCCGACGCCCTGCCGCAGAACTACGGCGTGGTGATGGCCACCGACAAGGAGCGCTTCAACCGCTTCTTCCACGCCATGCTCGACCGCGGCGTGTACCTGGCGCCGGCGCTGTACGAGGCCGGTTTCGTGAGCGCGGCGCACACCGGCGACGAGATCGTGGCCACGGTGGCGGCCGCGGCCGAGGCGCTGGCCGCCGAGGCCGCCGCCGCACCGAAGCGCGGCTAAGGGCCCGGCCGCCGCAGCCGCCGTGGCGCCCGACGCCAAGGTCCTGGCCTGCAGCAACTGCGGCGCGCCACTGCGCACCTTGTCCCTGCCGGGGCACTACGGCAGCACGGTGCAGATCGATCTCTGCGCACCCTGCCACCTGGTGTGGTTCGACGTCGTCGAGTCGGCCCGCCTGTCGGGCCCCGGGCTGCTGGCGCTGATCGGCGAGATGGCCGCGGCGCAGGCGCTGGCGCATCAGCCGCTGCGCCCCGGCATCGGCTGCCCGCATTGCCGCCAGCCCGTGCGTACGGTGCACAACCGCACGCGCTGGGGCCAATCGCTGCAACTCGAGTGCCCGCAGCGCCACGGCGCCTGGCAGACCTTCGGTCAGTTCCTGAACGAGAAGGGACTGCTGCACCCGATGTCGTCGGCCGACCGGGCGCGCGCGCTGTTGCGGCCCGAAGGCTGGCGCTGCGTCAACTGCGGCGGCGCCCTGGGCGCGGCCGATGCCACCTGCCCCTGGTGCAGCGCGGTGCCGGCGGTGGTGGACGTGGCGCGGCTGGCGCATGCGCTCGACCCCGAGGGCGCCACCGCCGCCCATGCGGTGCACGAGACCGGCACACGCGCAGCAGCGCTGGCCTGCCAGGCCTGCGGCGCAGCGTTGCCACCCGACCCCATCTGGCACTGCGCCCACTGTGGCGCCACCCTCACCGCGCCCGGCCTGGCCGAGGCGCATCGGCAGGTCGGCGCCCTGGGCCCGGCCCTGCAGGCGCATGCCGAACGGCCCGCTCCGCGGGTCGTGCAGCAGCGGCTGGCCGCGCAATCAGCCGGGCTGGATCGCCAGCGCGAACGCGCCGCGGCGATGCAGGCGGAGGCCGATGCCCGCAGTGGCCACCACCTGGAGCCCGTCGAACACGGCCTCGACATGGGCGCCCTGCGCAGTCTGCCCCGCTGGGCCGCCTGGCTGCTGGGCGCCTTGCTGGTGCTGCTGTGGTGGTGGTTCTGAACCGCGTTCAGACGGGCGACGAACGCAGTCCGTAGGCCTTGCCGCCGACGAAGACATATTCGCCGCGCAGGATCGCTTCGCCCTTCTCGCCGGCGAAGGTGAAGCCGAGCACGCCGACGCTGTCGCCTGTTCTGATCTCAGGCACCTGCCAGGCCTGCATGCGGGACAGCGGCGCCAGCTCGATCTGCCAGCGCCGGTCCTTGCGCGTGGGCAGCGTCGCGGCCTTGAGCAACGCCGCGCCGTCCACGGGGGCCGACTGCGCGGGCAACGGGCGCATGGCCAGGTCGGCCGGCAGCTTCGGCTCGGCCGGCAGCTCGAGCTCGAATTCGACATGCGGGTTGCGCCAAGCCACGCCGACGGCCCGGCCTTCCAGGTACAGCGGGCGGGTCTGGTCGAAGCTGCTCCAGCCGTGGTGGGCCCAGGCCGGGCGCAACGCGGCGAGCACGGCGCCGGCCAGCAAGAGACGTCGGTTCATGAGGGTTTCCTTTGGCACGAAGGTCACGAATAGGCGATCCAGCGGCCGCAGATGATGACGGCCAGCCACAACCCCAGTGAAAACACGGTCTGCACGCGCGCCGTGCGGTCGGCCCGCTCCAGGCCATCGCGGGCGTGGAACCAGGCGGCATTGAGCCCGGCGAACAGCACCAGGCCCATCTTCACGACGAAGCTGCGGCTGGCCAGCAGCTCGGCCGGCGCGGCAGCGAACATCGCCAGGCCGCTGAGCACGAGCAGGCCGAAACCCGACAGCGAAAGGCCCAGCGACAGCCGCGCCAGCGGCCGCAGCGGCAGTTCGCCGGCCACGCCCCAGACGCGCAGTTCCAGCGCCACCAGGTTGCCCAGCAGCAGGGCGATGCCGACGATGTGCACGACCTCCAGCGCCGGGTAGGCCCAGGGGCTGGACGCGATCCACGGGATGCCGGCAAAACCACCTGGGTTCATGCCCGGACGCTAACAAAGTGCAAAAGCCCGGCGACGCCGGGGCCAAACCTAGAATCCCGCCATGCACCTGCACATCCTCGGCATCTGCGGCACCTTCATGGGTGGCCTGGCGGCGCTGGCGCGCGAGGCCGGCCATCGCGTGACGGGATGCGACGCCGAGGTCTACCCGCCGATGAGCGAGCAGCTGCGTGCCCTGGGCATCGAGCTCATCGAAGGCTACGGCGCAGGGCAGATGGCGCTGGCGCCCGACGTCTTCGTCGTCGGCAATGCCATCAAGCGCGGGAACCCGCTGATGGAGGCCGTGCTCGACGCCGGCGTGCGCTACACCAGCGGCCCGCAGTGGCTGGCCGACCATGTGCTGCAGGGCCGCCACGTGCTGGCGGTGGCCGGCACCCACGGCAAGACCACCACCACCGCGATGCTGGCCTGGATGCTGGACCAGGCCGGGCTGCAGCCCGGTTTCCTGGTCGGCGGCGTGCCGCTGAATTTCGGCGTCTCGGCGCGCCTGGGCGGCGGCAAGTGCTTCGTCATCGAGGCCGACGAATACGACACCGCGCTGTTCGACAAGCGCAGCAAATTCGTGCACTACCGGCCGCGCACGGCCGTGCTCAACAACCTGGAGCACGACCACGCAGACATCTTCCCCGACCTGGCCGCCATCGAGACGCAGTTCCACCACCTCGTGCGCACGGTGCCCGCCAGCGGCCGGCTGGTGGTGAATGCCCGCGACGCGGCGCTGCAACGCGTGCTGGCGCGCGGCTGCTGGAGCGAGGTGCTGCGCTTCGGCACCAAGCGCGAGGAACCGGGCGGCCTGTGCGCACGCGGCGAGGCGCAGTCCTTCGACGTGCTGCGCGGCAACCTCAAGCTGGGCCACGTGGCCTGGGACCTGCTCGGCGAACACAACCAGCTCAATGCGCTGGCCGCCATCGGTGCCGCCGACCACGTGGGCGTGGCACCCGAGATCGCGGCCGCGGCGCTCAGCACGTTCCAGAACGTGCGTCGCCGGCTGGAACTGCGCGGCAGCGTTGCATTGACCGGCGGCGAGGTCAAGGTCTACGACGACTTCGCGCACCACCCCACCGCGATGCGCGTCACCGTGGGCGGGCTGCGCCGCCGCCTGGACCAGAACGCGTCGGCGCCCGGCGCGCCGCGCCAGCGCATCCTGGCCGTCTTCGAGCCGCGCTCGAACACCATGAAGCTGGGCACCATGAAGGCGCAGCTGCCCTGGGCGCTGGAGGAAGCCGACCTGGTCTTCGGCCTGCAGGGCGACTATGGCTGGAGCGTGCGCGAGGCGCTGGCACCGCTGGGCCCGTCCGCGGCGGTGGCCGTGTCGGTGGACGCGCTGGTGGCCGCCATCGTGCAGGCGGCGCGGCCGGGCGATCATGTGCTGTGCATGAGCAACGGCGGTTTCGGCGGCATCCACGGCAAGCTGCTCGACGCCCTGAAGGCGCGCCACCCGTGACGCCCACGCACCTGCTCTACCTGCACGGCTTTCGCTCGTCGCCCCGCTCCTTCAAGGCGCAGCGGCTGCAGGCCTGGCTGGCGGCGCACCGGCCCGAAGTGCACTGGTGGTGCCCGCAGCTGCCGCCGTCGCCGCGCGCGGCGATGGCGCTGGTGCGGCAAGGCATCGAAGCCTGGCCGGCAGCCAGCTCGGCCGTGCTGGGCAGTTCGCTGGGTGGCTTCTACGCCACGGCCGTGGCCCAGGCCACGGGCTGGCCGGCGGTGCTGCTGAACCCGGCGGTGGACCCGGCGCGCGACTTGGCGGCCTATATCGGCGAGCTGACCGCCTTCCACGACCCGGAGCAGCATTTCTTCTTTCGCGCCGAATACGTCGACGAACTGCGCGATCTGGTCGTGCCGGCGATCACCCACCCGGAACGGTTCTTCGCCGTCATCGCCAAGGGCGACGAGGTGCTGGACTGGCGCGAGATGGCCGCGCGCTACGCCGGCGCGCAGATGCGCCTGCTCGAAGGCGGCGACCATGCGCTGTCGGACTTCGACGAGCACCTGCCCCACATCCTGAGCTTCCTGCGACTGTGTGACTGAAGGCCAGCCGCTGCGCCGCCGGCGGTGCCGCGCCGGCGCGCCCCGGCCAACCCGCGCCCGCCGCGGGGGGCTGGGCGCCGAGCAGCGACAATCCGATCGATGTACGCCCTCTTCGAAGAATCCGGCAAATTCCACGCCGGCCGCCTGATGTCCGAGACCGACAGTTCGGTGCAGGTGGAACTGGAATCCGGCAAGCGCGTCAAGGTCAAGGTGGCCCAGGTGATGCTGCGCTTCGAACAACCCGCGCCCACCGAGCTGATGGCGCGGGCGCAATCGCTTGCGGGCGAGATCGACCTCGCGTTGGCCTGGGAATTCGCGCCCGAATCCGAATTCGGCTTCGCCGACCTGGCGCGCGACTATTTCGACGCCCAGGCCGGCCCCGAGAAGCAGGCCGCGGCGCTGCTGCGGCTGTTCGACGCGCCGCACTATTTCCGCCGCCTCGGCAAGGGCTTGTTCAGGAAGGCGCCGGAAGAGATCGTGAAGGCGGCGTTGCTGGGCATCGAGCGCAAGAAAGCGCTGGCGGCGCAGATCGAGACCTGGGCCGGCGAACTGGTGCTGGGCCAGTGCCCGGCGCCGGTGCGCGAGCAGCTCTACCGCATCCTCTTCAAGCCCGACAAGAATGCGCCCGAGTACAAGGCCGTGGTCGAGGCTGCCAAGCGCTCGCAGCGCGCACCGCTGGACCTGCTGAAGGTTGCCGGCGCCATCGACAGCGCCTACCAGTTCCACTGGCGGCGCTTCCTTTTCGAGCAGTTTCCCAAGGGCCACGCCTTCCCGCCCGGGCTGGCCGCACCCGAGGTCAGGGAAGCCCTGCCGCTGGCACCGGTGCAGGCGTTTTCCATCGACGATTCGGCCACCACCGAAATCGACGATGCGCTGTCGGTCACCGGCCTCGGCCAGGGCACGGTGATCCTGGGTATCCACATCGCCGCGCCCGGCCTGGCCATCGCGCCCGATTCGCCGCTGGACCAGGTGGCGCGCGAGCGGCTTTCCACCGTCTACATGCCGGGCTGGAAGATCACCATGCTGCCCGACGCCGTGGTGCAGGCCTACACGCTGCTCGAAGGCAGCGACTGCCCGGGCTTAAGCCTGTACGTGACGCTGGACGAGGCCACGCTGGAGGTGC
The DNA here is from genome assembly GCA_016709385.1 of Candidatus Rubrivivax defluviihabitans. GTDB lineage: Bacteria > Pseudomonadota > Gammaproteobacteria > Burkholderiales > Burkholderiaceae_C > Rubrivivax > Rubrivivax defluviihabitans. Next base: position 35,456 of record JADJMW010000011.1, on the reverse strand, counting down.
GCGGCACCGAGACCCGCATCGAACGCGTGCCGATCGCCGCCAACCTGCGCCACGACCAGCTCGACGAAGTGATCACCGAAGCCTCGCTCACCGGCGAGGCGGTGGCGGAATATCCGTTTGCCGCCGAGCTCGCCTTCTGCTTCCGCCTGGCGCGCGCGCTGAAGGCCCGGCGCGAGGTGGTGCGCGGCAAGCCGGAGCTGTTCAACCGGCCCGACTACAACTTCCGCCTGGAGCGCAACGACGACGGGACCGAGCCCGACGGCCACGAGGCGGTGCAGATCACCACGCGGCGCCGCGGCGCGCCGCTGGACCTGATCGTCAGCGAGGCCATGATCCTGGCCAACAGCACCTGGGGCGGCTGGCTGGCCGAGCACGGCGTGCCCGGCATCTATCGCAGCCAGGCCAGCATGGCACCGGGCGTGAAGGTGCGCATGGGCACCAAGCCGGCGCCGCACGCCGGCATGGGCGTGGCGCAGTACGCCTGGTCCACCTCGCCGCTGCGGCGCTACGTGGACCTGGTCAACCAGTGGCAGATCATCGCCTGTGCGCGCCATGGCCGCACGGCCGCGCTGGCCGCACCCTTCCGGCCCAAGGACGCGGCGCTGTTCTCGGTGATCTCGGCCTTCGACGCCGCCTACGGCGCCTACAACGGCTTCCAGCAGGCCATCGAGCGCTACTGGACGCTGCGCTGGTTGCAGCAGCAGGCCGTGGCCGAGCTCGAAGCCGCGGTCATGAAGGACGGCCTGGTGCGTGCCGAGACGCTGCCGCTGGTCTTCCGCCTGCCCGGCACCGAGAGCCTGCCGCGCGGCAGCCGCGTGCGCGCGCGCATCACCGGCATGGACCTGCTGACGCTGGACCTGCACGCCGTACTGGCGGCGCGGCTCGACGTGGCGGCAGCGGTGGCCGGAGCCGAGGAAGAAGGCGCAGACGACGAGGTCGAGGCCAGCGGACCGCTCACCCTCGCCATCGACCTGGACGAAGGCGCCGCCGGCGCCGAGGCCGCCGCGAGCCCGGCCTGACCCCACCGCAACGATGCACTGGCGCAAGCTCTCCACGCTGCACTGGGCGCTGCTGGCCTCGGCCGCCGTGCATGGCGTGCTGCTGGCGGTGCGCTTCGTCGACCCCGAGGGCTTCAACCGCGCCTTCCGCGACACGCCGCTGGAGGTGATCCTGGTCAATGCACGCAGCAGCGAGCCGCCGGCCCAGGCGCAGGCCATCGCGCAGGTCCACCTGGCCGGCGGCGGTGAGGCCGAGCGCGGCCGCGCCACCTCGCCGCTGCCGGTGGCGGCCACGGTGGCCATCGGCGACGCGGCCGAAGACGCGCGCCGCCGCATCGACGAAATGCAGCAGCAACAACAGCAGCTGCTGGCACAGATCCGCCGCGAACTGGCCGCGATGCCGCCCCCGGACCCGCAGCGCGAAGCCGGCGACCCGAAGGAGCGCGAGCAGGACGAACGCCGGCGCCAGCTGCTGCAGCTGCTGGCCGAGATCGAGAAGCGCATCAACGAGCAGAATGCGCGACCCAAGAAGCGCTATATCAGCCCGGCCACGCGCGAGGCGGTGTATGCGCTGTACTACGACGGCCTGCGCCGGCGCATCGAGGAGCGCGGCACGCGCAACTTTCCGGAAGCCAACGGCCGCAAGCTCTACGGCGAGCTGACGATGAACGTCACCGTCGACGCCGCCGGCCGCGTCGTCGAGGCCGAGATCGTGCGCCCTTCCGCCTCGCGCCGGCTCGACCAGCAGGCGGTGGCCATCGTGCACGCGGCCTCGCCCTTCGGCCCCTTCAGCCCGGCCATGCGCGCGCAGGCCGACCAGATCGTGGTCACCTCGCGTTTCCGCTTCACGCGTGACGAGGGGCTGGAAACCCAGCCGATGGCGCAATGAGCCTGCCACCGCAACCCGGCCCCGACCGTTACGCCGTGCTCGGCAATCCGGTGGCGCATAGCCGCAGCCCCTTCATCCATGCCGAGTTCGCGCGCCAGACCGGGCAGCATATGGAATACGACCGCGTGCTGTGCCCGCTGGGCGGCTTTGCCGGCGCGCTGCGCGAGTTCGCCACCGGCGACCCTGACGGCCATGGCGGCCGGGCCCGCGGCTGCAACGTCACCGTGCCGTTCAAGTTCGAGGCGCTGCGGCTGGCCGCGCGCTGCAGCGAGCGCGCCGCGCTGGCCGGTGCCGCCAATACCTTGCGCTTCGACGCCGAGGGCTGGTGGGCCGACAACACCGACGGCGTGGGCCTGGTGCGCGACATCGAAGTCCATGCCGGCCGGCCGCTGGCCGGCCGGCGCGTGCTGCTGGTGGGTGCCGGCGGCGCCGGCGCCGGCGTGCTGGGGCCGCTGCTGGCGGCGCGGCCGGCCGAGGTGGTGGTGGCCAACCGCACGGCGCAGAAGGCGCAGGCGCTGGTGGACCGCCATGCCGCGGTGGCACAGGCGCAGGGCGTGCCGCTGTCGGCCTGCAGCCTGGACAGCCCCGGCACGGCCTTCGACATGGTGCTCAACGCCAGCGCCAGCAGCCTGCAAGGCCAGGCCTCGCCGGTGCCGGCCTCGGTGCTGGCCCCCGGCGCGCTGGCGGTGGACCTGATGTACGGCGCCGCGGCCGAACCCTTCCTGGCCTGGGCGCGCGCGGCCGGTGCCGGCGCCCGCGACGGCCTGGGCATGCTGGTGGAGCAGGCGGCCGAGTCGTTCTTCGTCTGGCGCGGCGTGCGCCCCCTCACGGCGCCGGTGCTGCAGGCGCTGCGGGCCAGCCTGGCGGCGGCACCATGAAGTCCGGGCCGGGTTGGGCCGCGCAGCTGTGGCGGCTGCTGGCGCTGCTGCTGCTCAGCGCCGTGGCGCTGCAACTCGTCTTCGTGCTGCGCATCGGCCTCATGACCCTGGTCGACCCGCAGTCCACCGCCTTCCAGCGCAGCGAGGCCTGGCGGCTGCTCACCGAGCAGGGGCGCATCCTCTGGAGCCAGGACTGGGTCGCCGACGACCGCCTCTCGAACCACCTCAAGCGCGCCGTCATCGCCAGCGAGGATGCCGGCTTCGCCGACCATTCCGGCGTCGAGTGGGACGCCATCGAGAAGGCCTGGGAACGCAACCAGCGCGCCGAGGAGCGTGCCGCCCGGGCGGCGCGGCGCCAGCCCGAACGGGCGCCGCAGCCGAAGATCGTCGGCGGTTCGACGATCACCCAGCAACTGGCGAAGAACCTGCTGCTGTCGGGCGAGCGCACGGTGCTGGCGCAAGGCCCAGGAGCTGGCGCTCACGCTGATGCTGGAAACCCTGCTGGGCAAGCAGCGCATCCTGGAGATCTATCTCAACAACGTCGAGTGGGGCGAGGGCATCTTCGGCGCCCAGGCCGCGGCGCGGCACTATTTTCGCGTCGACGCGGCGCGGTTGTCGCCGCTGCAGGCGGCGCGGCTGGCGGTCATGCTGCCGGCGCCCAAGCGCTTCGAGAAGCGCCCCGGCTCGGCCTACGTGGCGGGCCGCGCCGCCACCATCGTGGCGCGCATGGGGGCGGTGGAGTTGCCATGAGCGTGAGTGAGGAGATCGCCGCCGCCGCCGCGCGACTGGTCGTCGAGGAGGGCATGGAATATGCCGCCGCCAAGCGCAAGGCCGGCCGCGACCACGGCCGGCGCGCCGAACTGCCGAGCAACGAAGAGGTGGAGGACGCGGTGCGTGAACATATCCAGCTTTTCTGCGCCGACACCCAGCCGGCCGAGCTGCGCGCGCTGCGCGAGGTGGCGCTGCTGTGGATGCAGCGGCTGGCGGCTTTCCGCCCGCACCTGGCCGGCGCGGCGTGGCGCGGCACCGCCACCCGGCATTCGGCGGTGCTCATCGACCTGTATTGCGACGATGCCAAGGCCGCCGAGATCGCCCTCGTCAACGCCGGCGAGCCCTACGACAGCGGCGCCGTCGACCGCCCGGGACGCGAACCGCTGAACGTGCTCAGCGTGGCCACGCCCAGCCGCGCTTTGGGCGAGCCGGTGACGGTGCACCTGAGCCTGCACGACCACGACGACCTGCGCGGCGCGCTCAAGCCCGACGCGCGCGGCCGCAGCTGGCGCGGCGACCTGGCCGCCTTGCAGCGGCTGCTGGCGGAGGGTGCATGAAGCGGCGCACCTGGCTCATCGCCGGCGCCGGTGCCGGGGCGGCGCTCGCCGGCATCGGCTGGCGCGGCTTCAGCGACAGCCGCCGCCAGGCGCATGTGCACGCCAGCACCGGCGGCCTGTGGCAGATGAGCTTCGAGCGGCCCGACGGCACGCCGCTGGCCATGGCGTCGCTGCGCGGCCAGCCGCTGGTGCTGAATTTCTGGGCCACCTGGTGCCCGCCGTGCGTGAAGGAGATGCCCGAGATCGACCGCTTCCAGCGCGAATTCGCGGGCCGCGGCTGGCAGGTGCTGGGGCTGGCCGTGGACCGGGTGCAGCCGGTGCGCGAATTCCTGGCCCGCACCCCGGTCGGCTATGCCATTGCGATGGCCGGACTCGGCGGCACCGACCTGAGCCGCCAGCTCGGCAATACCAGCGGCGGGCTGCCGTTCACGGTGGTGTTCGACCGCGAAGGCCTCATCGCGCACCGCAAGCTGGGCGAGACGAGCTTCGACGAACTGGTGCGCTGGGCGGGCGCGATGTAAGCCTTGCCGCGGGCGCGGGCCGATTCTGCCCGCCGAGGCCGGTTCTGCCGCAAGCTGCGGCCAGCCGCTTTGAACGGTCGGCAAAAAGCGTAAAGTCCGCGACTCGGCGCCAACTTCGGCACATCCATATGAGCATCCTCGTTCTCCACGGTCCCAATCTCAACCTGCTCGGCATACGCGAGCCGGGGGTCTATGGCCTGACCACGCTGGCCCAGATCGACGAAGAACTGGCAACGATGGCAGCAAATGCCGGCGCGAAGCTGCGCAGCTTCCAGAGCAACCACGAAGGCGCGTTGATCGACCGCATCCACGCCGCGCGCGAGGACGGCACCGGCCACGTCATCATCAACCCGGGTGGCCTGACCCACACCAGCGTGGCGCTGCGCGACGCGCTGGCCGGCGTGGCGCTGCCATTCATCGAGGTCCACTTGTCGAATATCCACCGCCGCGAGCCCTTCCGCCACCATTCCTACCTGTCGGACCTGGCGCTGGGGGTGATCTGCGGCCTGGGCGCCAACGGCTACCGGCTGGCGCTGCAGCACCTGCTGTCGCTGCGCACCACCGCCGCCGCCTGAGGCGCCGGGCCATTCCGCCCGTCGCGCCGCCATAACAACGAATTGATGAGGAGTCCGTCGCCATGGACCTGAGGAAACTCAAGACCTTGATCGACCTCGTCTCGGAGTCGAATATCTCCGAGCTCGAGATCACCGAAGCCGAGGGCAAGGTGCGCATCGTCAAGGCCGGCGGCGCCGCCGCGCCCGCGCACGCCGCGGCGTCCGCACCGCCACCCGCCGCCGCACCGGCCCCCGCCGTGGCGCTGGCCGCACCGGCCGCCGAGGCGCCCGCCGAACCCGAGGGCAAGGTCATCAAGTCGCCGATGGTCGGCACTTTCTACCGCGCCGCCAGCCCGGGTGCAAAGGCCTTCGTCGAACTCGGCGACGAGGTCAAGGAAGGCATGCCGGTGTGCATCATCGAGGCGATGAAGATCATGAACGAGATCGAGTCCGACTGCGCCGGCAGGCTCAAGCGCATCCTGTGCGAGAACGGGCAGGCGGTCGAATTCGGCCAGCCGCTGTTCATCGTCGAATGAGCCTGACTCGATGTTCAAGAAGATCCTGATCGCCAACCGCGGCGAAATCGCCCTGCGCATCCAGCGCGCCTGCCGCGAGATGGGCATCAAGTCGGTCATCGTCTATTCCGAGGCCGACCGCGAGGCCAAGTACGTGAAGCTGGCCGACGAGGCGGTGTGCATCGGCCCGGCCTCGTCGACGCTGAGCTACCTGAACATGCCGGCCATCATCGCCACCGCCGAGGTGACCGATGCCGAGGCCATCCACCCCGGCTACGGCTTCCTGAGCGAGAACGCCGGCTTCGCCGAGCGCGTGGAACGCAGCGGCTTCGTCTTCATCGGGCCGACGCCGGAGTCGATCCGCATCATGGGCGACAAGGTCGCTGCCAAGCAGGCCATGATCAAGAGCGGCGTGCCCTGCGTGCCCGGCAGCGAAGGCACGCTGCCCGAGGACAACAAGGAGGTCATCCGCCAGGCGCGTGCCATCGGCTACCCGGTCATCATCAAGGCCGCCGGCGGCGGTGGCGGGCGCGGCATGCGCGTGGTGCACACCGAGGCCGCGCTCATCAATGCCGTGCAGATGACGCGGTCCGAGGCCGGCGCCGCCTTCGGCAACCCGGCGGTCTACATGGAGAAGTTCCTCGAGAACCCGCGCCACATCGAGATCCAGATCCTGGCCGACACCTACCGCAACGCGGTGTGGCTGGGCGAGCGCGACTGTTCCATGCAGCGCCGGCACCAGAAGATCATCGAGGAAGCGCCGGCGCCGGGCATCCCGCGCCGCATCATCGAACGCATCGGCGACCGCTGCGCCGCGGCGTGCAAGAAGATCGGCTACCGCGGCGCGGGCACCTTCGAGTTCCTGTTCGAGAACGGCGAATTCTTCTTCATCGAGATGAATACCCGCGTGCAGGTGGAGCACCCGGTGACGGAGATGGTCACCGGCATCGACATCGTGCAGATGCAGATCCGCGTCGCCGCCGGCGAGAAGCTGCCGTTCACGCAGCGCAGCATCCAGATGCGCGGCCATGCGCTGGAATGCCGCATCAATGCCGAGGACCCGTACAAGTTCACGCCGTCGCCGGGCCGCATCAGCCTGTGGCACCCGCCCGGCGGCCCGGGCGTGCGCGTGGATTCGCACGTCTATACGAACTATTTCGTGCCGCCCAACTACGATTCGATGATCGGCAAGATCATCGTGCACGGCGATACGCGCGACCAGGCGCTGGCGCGCATGCGCACGGCGCTTTCGGAAACCGTGGTCGAGGGCATCCACACCAATATCCCGCTGCACCGCGAACTGATGGTCGACGCCAAGTTCGTCGAAGGCGGCACCAGCATCCACTACCTGGAAGGCTGGCTGGCCCAGCACAAGCGATAGGCGGCCGCGGGTGTACGAACTCGTGCTGCGCGCCCCGCAGGCGCTGGTGGAACCGGTGTCCGACGCGCTGATGGACGAATGGGGCGCCTTGTCGGTGTCGGTGGAAGACGCCGACGCCGGCACCGCGGGCGAGCAGGCGCTGTTCGGTGAACCCGGCCTGCCGGCGCCGGCCGCCGGCTGGCAGCAATCGACGCTGACCGCATTGTTCGACGGCGAGGCGGCGGCCGAGCGCGCCGCCACGGGGCTGCTGGCGCAGGAAGGCGCCGCCGGGTTGCACTTGCAGGCGCTGCACGCCGTGGCCGAGCAGGACTGGGTGCGCCTGACGCAGTCGCAGTTCACCCCGGTGCAGATCACGCCCGAGTTCTGGGTCGTGCCGAGCTGGCACGAACCGCCGGCCCAGGCCAGGCACGTGATCCGGCTCGACCCCGGCCTGGCCTTCGGCACCGGCACCCACCCCACCACCCGCATGTGCCTGCGCTGGCTGGCGCGGCGGCCCGCCGGCGCGCTGCCGCAGCGTGTGCTCGACTACGGCTGCGGTTCGGGCATCCTGGCCATCGGCGCGGCCCTGCTCGGCGCCGGCGCCGTGGACGCCGTCGACATCGACCCCGCCGCCGTGCAGGCCACGCGCGACAACGCGGCGCGCAATGGCGTGCCCGGCACCGTGCTCGCACCCGGCCTGCCCGACGCCGCCCGAGGCGCCTACGACCTGGTGCTGGCCAATATCCTGGCCACGCCGCTGAAGCTGCTGGCGCCGCTGCTGTGCGGGCATGTCGCGCCTGGCGGCGCCCTGGTGCTGGCCGGCATCCTGGAGCGTCAAGCCGACGAACTGACCCTGGCCTACGCGCCCTGGCTTGCGCTGGCCGTGAGCGACCGCGAGGACGGCTGGATCCTGATGACCGCGCAACGCCCGGCACCGGCGACCGCAGCACCGGCCGGGCCCGCCTGATGTCGGCACCGCTGGCCACGCGCTGCCCCGCCTGCAGCACGGTCTTCCGCGTCGTGCCGGACCAGCTGCGCGTATCCGAAGGTTGGGTGCGCTGCGGTCGCTGCGCCGAGGTCTTCGACGCCACCGAAAGCCTGGTCGACCTGGACACCGGCGCGCCGCGCCGCTGGAACGGCGAGACGCTGCGCCGGGCCGCGCCGGTGCCTCCAACGCCCCCCACCGAAGCGATAGCACCGAGTCCACCCGAGACCGCGGCCCCCCGGCACCCTGGCCAGGCGGCCGCCGCGCCACCGCCGGAGGCCACCATCGACCTCACGGGTACGGGCCCGGGTCCGGGTTTGGCGCCGCTGGCACCGCCGGAGTCCGAGCTGGCACCGGCCGGCTTCGAACCGGCGCCGGAAGCCGGCCCGCCGCCACCGCGTTCACCGCCCTTGGAGACCGACACGGCCGCGGTGCCGGCAACGGCTGCCGGCGATACCGCCGCCGCACGGGAACGCCCGCGGCAAGTCACGGCGGCCGTGGCCGACGCCGCCATCGAGCCCGGCACCGAGCCGCGCGCCGACCCCGCCGACATGCCTTCCTTCGTGCGCCGCGCCGAACGGGTGCAGCGCTGGCAGCAGCCGCGCGTGCGCGCCGCGCTGGCGGCGCTGGCCGTCCTGGGCGTCGCCGGCCTGGCCGGCCAGGTCACCTACGAATACCGCGACCTGGCGGCCGCGCGCTTTCCGCAGGCCCGGCCCGTGCTGGAGCAGGCCTGCGCGCTGCTGGGCTGCCGCATCGAGGCGGCGCATGCCATCGGCGCGCTGGCGGTGGAAAGCAGCGGCCTGGTGCGTGTGGAGAAGTCCAGCCTGTACAAACTCTCGGTCGCCTTGCGCAACCGGGCCGGCATCGAGGTGGCGATGCCGGCGCTGGACCTGGCGCTCACCGACACCCAGGGTCGCCTCATCGCACGCAAGGTGCTGTTCGCGGCCGATCTGGGTGCGGTGCCCTCCACGCTCGGCCCCGGCCGCGAACTGGCGCTGCTGGCCACGCTGCAGGCCGCGCCGGCGGTGACCGAGCCCGTGGCCGGCTACACCATCGAACTCTTTTACCCCTGAGCGACCCCTGACCTCGGCGGCGCCGCCGCCCCACCCCACCTTCACGGAGCTGCCATGCCGGCACTGATCTGCGGATCCCTCGCCTTCGACACCATCACCACTTTTCCGGGCCGCTTTGCCGAGCAGATCCTGCCCGAGCAGGTGCACATCCTGAACGTGTCGTTCCTGGTGCCCACGCTGCGCCGGGAATATGGCGGCTGCGCCGGCAATATCGCCTACACGCTGCACGCGCTGGGCGGTGCGCCGGTGGTGATGGCCACGCTGGGCAACGACGGCGGCGACTATCTGGCACGCCTGGCCGGGTGGGGCGTGGACACCTCGCTGGTCAGAAACGATGCCGGCACCTACACGGCGCAGGCGATCATCATCACCGACACCGACAACAACCAGATCACCGCCTTCCACCCCGGCGCGATGCAGAACGCGCACGAAATCAGCGTGCCGGCGCGGGCCGACCTGAAGATCGGCATCATCGCGCCCGACGGGCGCGAGGCGATGTGGCAGCACGCCGCGCAGATGCAGGCCGCCGGCATCCCGTTCATCTTCGACCCCGGCCAGCAGCTGCCGCAGTTCGACGGCGCCGAACTGCGCCGCTTCGTCGAGATGGCCGGCTGGGTGGCGGTGAACGACTACGAAGGCCGCATGCTCAGCGAACGCACGGGTCTGAGCCTGGAAGAGATGTCGCGCTCGCACCTGCAGGGCCTGGTGGTGACGCTGGCCCACGAGGGTGCCGACGTCTGGGTGCAGGGCCGGTGCACGCGCGTGCCCGGCGTGGCCGCCGCGGCCGTGGTCGACCCCACCGGCTGCGGCGACGCCTTCCGCGCCGCGCTGCTGTACGGGCTGGAGCGCGGCTGGGCGCTGGAACGCTGCGTGGCGCTGGGCAACCGCATCGGCGCGCTGAAGATCGCCTGCCGCGGCGGGCAGAACCACGTCATCGACGCGGCCGTGGTCGCTGCGGCCTGACGCAAAGAACTCGGCAAAAGAGGCGACGGGATCGCCGTCGCCCCGGGTTTGCAGGCCAGCCGGCCCTTACTGCACGGTCTGCGCCAGCGCGCCGCTGGCGTAGCGCTGGGCCACTGCCGACAGCGGCAGCGGCTTGATCTTCGCCGCCTGGCCTTCGCAGCCGAATTCCACGTAGCGCTGGCGGCAGATCTGCTTGGCTGCCTCGCGCGCCGGCTTGAGCCAGTCGCGGGCGTCGAACTTGTCGGGGTTCTCGTGCAGGAACTTGCGCACCGCCGCCGTCATGGCCAGCCGGATGTCGGTGTCGATATTGATCTTGCGCACGCCGTATTTGATGGCTTCCTGGATCTCGGACACCGGCACGCCGTAGGTCTCGCGCATCTTGCCGCCGTACTGGTTGATGATGGCCAGCAGGTCCTGCGGCACGCTGGAGCTGCCGTGCATCACCAGGTGGGTGTTGGGGATGCGGCGATTGATCTCCTTGATGCGGTCGATGGCCAGGATGTCGCCGGTGGGCTTGCGGCTGAACTTGTAGGCGCCGTGGCTGGTGCCGATGGCGATGGCCAGCGCGTCGAGCTGGGTGCGCTTGACGAAGTCGGCGGCCTGCTCGGGGTCGGTGAGCAACTGCTCGCGAGTCATGGTGGCATCGGTGCCGTGGCCGTCTTCCTTGTCGCCGCGCATGGTCTCCAGCGAACCCAGGCAGCCGAGCTCGCCTTCCACCGTCACGCCGACCTTGTGCGCCATGTCGACCACCTTGCGCGTGACGTCCACGTTGTAGTCGTAGCTGGCGATGGTCTTGCCGTCGCCTTCCAGGCTGCCGTCCATCATGACCGAGCTGAAGCCCAGGTCGATGGCGCCGCGGCAGACGTCGGGGTTCTGGCCGTGGTCCTGGTGCATGACCAGCGGCACCTGCGGCCACGATTCGATGGCCGCCAGGATCAGGTGCTTGATGAAGGGCTCGCCGGCATATTTGCGCGCACCGGCGCTGGCCTGCAGGATGACGGGCGCGCCCACCTCGGCGGCGGCGGTCATCACCGCCTGCACCTGCTCCAGGTTGTTGACGTTGAAGGCCGGGATACCGTAGCCGTTTTCGGCGGCGTGGTCGAGCAACTGGCGCATCGAAACGAGAGGCATGGTGAACTCCGGAAGTGGTGAAGCGGGTGGAAACGGACGGCCGGGCTGCCTTGCGGCAACCCGACGCGGAACGGTCCGATTTTAGTGGCGCGCGCCGCCCTGCCGGCATGCGCTAGCTCAAGCCGGATCAGCCGACCTGGCAGACTTTGGCTTCGCCGAGTCCCGCCTCGCGGCTGCGCCGCGCGCCGCGGCTGCGCCGCGACGGTGGGCCTTCAGCCCACCTGGCAGACCTTGAGCATGTTGGTGCCGCCGGGGTGGCCCATGGGTTCGCCGCAGGTGATGGCATAGGTATCGCCCGGCTTGAGCACGCCGCGCTCCACCAGCAGCGCCTCGGCCAGGTGCAGCGCCTCGTCGCGGTCGGTGTGCGCCAGCGTCAGCAGCGGCCGCACGTTGCGGTACAGCGCCATGCGGCGCTGGCTCTGCACCTGCGAGGTCAGGCCGTAGATCGGCACCTTGATGTTGTGCCGGCTCATCCACAGCGGCGTGGAGCCCGACTCGGTGAGCGCCACGATGGCCTTGCAGCCCAGGTGGTGGGCGGTGAACAGCGCGCCCATCGCGATGCTCTGGTCGATGCGGCCGAAGCGCTTGTTGCTGAAGTCGGTCTCGATGGTCACGTCCTCGGCGCATTCGGCCTCGAGCGCGATCTGGTGCATCTGCTCCACCGTCTCCACCGGGAACTTGCCGGCGGCGGTCTCGGCGCTGAGCATCACGGCGTCGGTGCCGTCGAGCACGGCATTGGCCACGTCGCTGACCTCGGCGCGCGTGGGCACCGGCGCCAGGATCATGCTTTCCATCATCTGCGTGGCGGTGATGACCACCTTGTCCATCTCGCGCGCCATGCGGATCATCTTCTTCTGCAGCGCCGGCACCGCGGCGTTGCCCACTTCCACCGCCAGGTCGCCACGCGCCACCATGATGCCGTCGCTGGCCTTCAGGATCTCGGCCAGGTGCGGGATGGCCTCGCTGCGCTCGATCTTGGCGATCATCGCCGGGCGGTGGCGAGTGGCCTCGCCGGCCACGTTGGCGAGCTGGCGCGCCATCTCCATGTCGGTGGCATTCTTCGGAAAACTCACCGCCAGGTATTCGCACCGGAAGGACACCGCGGTCTTGATGTCGTCCATGTCCTTCATGGTGAGCGCCGGCGCGGTGAGGCCGCCGCCGGCCTTGTTGATGCCCTTGTTGTTGCTGAGCTCGCCGCCGAGCACCACGCGCGTGTGCACCTGCTCGCCGCGCACCGCCTCCACGGTGAGCTTGAGCAGGCCGTCGTTGAGCAGCAGCGTATCGCCGGGGCGCACGTCGCGCGGCAGTTCCTTGTAGTCCAGGCCCACGCCATGCACGTCGCCGGGCTCGCTGCGCTGCGCGTCCAGCACGAAGGGCTCGCCGGCCACCAGCATGACGCGCCCTTCGGCGAACTTGCCGACGCGGATCTTGGGGCCTTGCAGGTCGGCCATCAGCGCCACCGGCTTGCCCACCTTGTCGGCCACCGAACGCACCAGCTCGGCGCGCGCGATATGGTCGGCCGCCGTGCCGTGGCTGAAATTCAGCCGCACCACGTCGACACCGGCGCGGATCAGACGCTCGAGCACGGCGGGGTCGCTCGACGCGGGGCCGAGGGTGGCAACGATCTTGGTGGCGCGGGTCATGGCTGCAACTCCGAAAGCAAGCGGCGATTATCAGCGTCGGCCCGCGCCCGCAGTTACCAGCGGGTTACGCCGTGGTCGGGCCCCGGTCAGACCGCGGCTTCAGCACCCGCCGCCACGTCGGCCACCGCCAGCGCCGTCATGTTCACCACCCGCCGCACGGTGGCCGAGGCGGTGAGGATGTGCGCCGGTTTCGCCGCCCCGAGCAGGATCGGACCCACCGTGACGCCGTGGCCACCGGTCATCTTCAGCACGTTGAACAGGATGTTGGCGGCATCCAGGTTGGGCAGCACCAGCAGGTTGGCCGAACCCGTGAGCGTGGTCTCGGGCAGGTAGCCGCGGCGCACGCTTTCCGACAGCGCCGCGTCGCCGTGCATCTCGCCGTCGCATTCGATGTCGGGGGCGCGCAGCCTGAGCAGGTCGCGCGCCGCGCGCATGCGCCGCGCCGCCGGGCGCGACGACGAGCCGAAGACCGAATGCGAGAGGAAAGCCACCTTGGGCGGCATGCCGAAGCGCCGCACCTCGGCCGCGGCCATGAGCGCGATCTGGGCCAGTTCCTCGGCACTGGGTTCCTCGTTGACGAAGGTGTCGGCGATGAACAGCGTGTGCTGCTCCAGCATCAGCGCATTCATGGCCGCCATGGTGGGCACGCCCGACTTCGCGCCGATGACGTTGCGCACCTGCTCCAGGTGGGCGTCGTAGCGGCCGTTCAGCCCGCACAGCAGCGCGTCGGCCTCGCCGCGGCGCAGCATCAGCGCGGAGATCAGCGTATTGGAGCGCCGCACCGCCGCCTTGGCCACCTCGGGCGTGACGCCTTCGCGCCGCATCAGGCTGCGGTACAGCTCCCAGTAGTCGCGGAAACGCGGGTCGTTCTCGGGGTCGCAGAGTTCGAAGTCGCGCCCCTCCTGCAAGCGCAGGCCGGCGCGTTCGGCGCGCATCTTCACCACCTCGCGCCGGCCCACCAGGATGGGCTGCGCCAACCCTTCGTCCAGCACCACCTGCACGGCGCGCAGCACGCGTTCGTCCTCGCCCTCGGCATAGACCACGCGCGCCGGCTTGCGCGACTGCTGGCGCTTGGCCGCGTCGAAGACCGGGCGCATGAACATGCCGGTCTGGTAGACATAGCGGCCCAGGCTCTGGCGGTAGGCGTCCATGTCGGCGATCGGCCGCGTGGCCACGCCCGACTCGGCCGCGGCCTTGGCCACCGCGGGCGCGATGCGCAGGATCAGCCGCACGTCGAAAGGCGTGGGAATCAGGTAGTCGGGCCCGAATTTGAGTTCCTTGCCCGAATAGGCGGCGGCCACCTCGTCGCTGGCCTCGGCCTTGGCCAGCGCCGCGATCTCGCGCACGCAGGCCAGCTTCATGGTCTCGGTGATCTTGGTGGCACCACAGTCCAGCGCGCCGCGGAAGATGTAGGGGAAGCACAGGACGTTGTTGACCTGGTTCGGATAGTCGCTGCGACCGGTGGCGACGATGCAGTCGGGCCGCACCGCCTTGGCCAGTTCGGGCCGGATCTCGGGCTCGGGGTTGGCCAGCGCCAGGATGATGGGCTGGCGCGCCATCGTCGCCACCATCTCCGCGCTCAGCACGCGGGGCGCGCTGCAGCCCAGGAAGACATCGGCGTCCTTCACCACGTCGGCCAGGGTGCGTGCTTCCGTGCGCTGGCAATAGCGCTGCTTGCTCTCGTCCAGCTTGCCGGCGTTGAAGTCGTCGCGGCCTTCGCGGATGACGCCCTTGCTGTCGCAGACGAAGATGTTCTCGCGCTTGACACCCAGGCCCACCATCACGTCCAGGCAGGCGATGGCCGCCGCGCCGGCGCCAGACACCGCCACCTTGACGTCGCCGATGGCCTTGCCCACCAGTTCCAGGCCGTTGAGCAGCGCCGCCGAACTGATGATGGCGGTGCCGTGCTGGTCGTCGTGGAAGACCGGGATATTCATGCGCTCGCGCAGCTTCTTCTCGATGTAGAAGCACTCGGGCGCCTTGATGTCCTCGAGGTTGACGCCGCCCAGCGTGGGCTCCAGCGCGGCGATGATGTCGATCAGCTTGTCGGGGTCGTTCTCGGCCAGTTCGATGTCGAAGACGTCGATGCCGGCGAATTTCTTGAACAGGCAGCCCTTGCCTTCCATCACCGGCTTGCCGGCCAGCGGGCCGATATTGCCCAGGCCCAGCACCGCGGTGCCGTTGGTGACCACGCCGACCAGGTTGCCGCGGCTGGTGTATTCGTGCGCCAGCTTCGGGTCTGCCTCGATCGCCAGGCAGGCATAGGCCACGCCGGGCGAATAGGCCAGCGAGAGGTCGCGCTGGTTGGACAGCGGCTTGGTCGGCGTGACCGAGATCTTGCCGCGCGTGGGCGCGCGGTGGTATTCGAGCGCTGCTTCGCGCAGCGCCCGTTCGGCGTCGGATAGGGGCTGGGCCACGGCGGTCTCCTTTGTTGTGATCGGGAACGCCGAGATTAGCGCGGATCAGCGTCCGCGCTGCAAGCCTGCAAGCGGCATCAGTTTTGCGCCGCGCGCCGGGAAAGGATCTCGAACGCCGGCAGCGTCTTGCCTTCCAGCACCTCGAGGAAGGCGCCGCCGCCGGTGGAGATGTAGCTGATGTCCTTTTCGATGCCGTACTTGGCGATCGCCGCCAGCGTGTCGCCGCCGCCGGCGATGCTGAACGCCGGGCTGGCCGCGATGGCGCGCGCGATGGTCTCGGTGCCGTGCGCGAAGGCGTCGAATTCGAACACACCCACCGGGCCGTTCCAGACGATGGTGCCGGCGCTCTTCAGCTTGTCGGCCAGCATGGCTGCCGTCTTGGGGCCGATGTCCAGGATCAGGTCGTCGGCGGCCACGTCGGCGGCGGCCTTCACCGTGGCCGGGGCGTCGGCGGCAAAGGTCTTGGCCACCACCACGTCCACCGGAATCGGCACCTCGGCGCCGCGCGCCTTCATGGCGTCGATCACGGCCTTGGCCTCGTTCACCAGGTCGGCCTCGGCCAGGCTCTTGCCGATGGCCAGACCGGCGGCCAGCATGAAGGTGTTGGCGATGCCGCCGCCGACGATGAGGCCGTCGACCTTGGCCGAGAGCGCCTTCAGGATGGTGAGCTTGGTGCTCACCTTGCTGCCGGCCACGATGGCCACCAGCGGCCGCTTCGGGTTGGCCAGCGCGGCATTCACGGCGTCGATCTCGGCCGCCAGCAGCGGGCCGGCGCAGGCGATGGGCGCGTACTGCGCGATGCCGTAGGTGCTGGCCTCGGCGCGGTGCGCGGTGCCGAAGGCGTCGTGCACGAAGATGTCGCACAGCGCGGCCATCTTCTTCGCCAGCGCCTCGTCGTTCTTCTTCTCGCCCTTGTTGACGCGGCAGTTCTCCAGCAGCACCACCTGGCCCGGCGCCACCGTCACGCCGTCGACCCAGTTCTGCACCAAGGGCACGTCGCGGCCGAGCAGTTCGGACAGGCGCTTGGCCACCGGCGCCAGCGAATCCTCGGGCTTGAACGCGCCCTCGGTCGGACGGCCCAGGTGCGAGGTCACCATCACCGCCGCGCCGGCGTCCAGGGCCATCTTGATGCAGGGCACGCTGGCGCGGATGCGGGTGTCCTCGGTGATATGCCCGGCGTCGTCCTGCGGCACGTTGAGGTCGGCGCGGATGAAGATGCGCTTGCCGGAAACACGGCCCTGCGCCACGAGGTCGGACAGGCGGATCACGTTCATGAGGGGCTCCAGTCGGGGGTTTATCCTGATTCTAGGCAAGCACCAGGCACCATCCCTTCACTACCAGCCCAGCCCCAGGCGCAAGGGCAACAGTACCGCCATGCCGGCGAGGATGGTGCCCAGGATGCCGCGCCGCCACCAGAACCAGGCCGCGCCGGCGGCGGCGGCGAACAGGCGTGCGTCGAGCAGCGTGACTATGAGCCGGCCCTGCGTCATCACGATCTCGGGCACCACCACCGCCGCCAGTGCGGCCAGCGGCGCGTAGCGCAGGCCTTGGCGCAACCAGGCGGGGATGGGGATCTCGCGCTCGGTGAGGAAGAAGAAGCCGCGCGTCACCACCGTCAGCGCGGCCAGGCCGACGATGGCCAGGGCGACTTCCCAGGTCTGCATCGCCATCCCCTCAGGTGCCGTCGTCCACCGGCGCCGGCTGGGCGCGCGGCGTTCGGTGGTCCATCAGCAGGCCGATGGCCACCGCGGCGGCGATGGCGACCACGATATTCAGCTTCAGCGGCAGCGCATAAGCCGCCACCGCCGCGCAACCGGCCACCAGGCCGGCCACGCCGGTGGCGCGGTCGGTCAACAGCGCCAGCGCCAGCCCCATCAGCGCCAGCGTGCCGGCGAAGCCGAAGCCCCAGTGCACCGGTACCGAACCGGCGAGCACGATGCCGATGATCGAAGGCAGCTGCCAGGCCGTCCAGTTCATGGCCACGCCGCCCCAGAAATACGGCAGCTGATCCGGCGCGGGTTTTTGTTCCGGAAAGCGGCGCATGAACAGTACGTAGTTCAGGTCGGCCGTGAAATAGGCCACCCGCAGCCGAACGCCGAAGGGCAGGCCCATCAGATAGGGTCGCCACATGGCGCTGAAGATGACGAAGCGCAGGTTCACGCACAACGCCGTGGCCCACACCACCCACAGCGGCGCGCCGCTGGTCAGCAGCGGCAGCACCGCCAGTTGCGCGCTGCCGGCAAAGACCAGCAGCGACATGAACAACATCAGCGGCACGCCCAGCCCGCTGTTGCCCATGGCCACGCCGGTGATCAGCCCCCAGGCGCCGATGCCGATGGCGGTGCCCACCATGTCGCGGGCGCCGCGGGCAAATTCGGGGTGGCGCCAGACGGGCGCCGCGGCGGGAGTGCTGCTCACCCGCGAATTGTCGCCAGCCGCTGTGGCAGTCTTGCCACGCCCGCCGGTCGGGTGGTGGAGCAAAGAGGCCCCAGCTCCTGGTCACGCTGCCGCGGCCCGCCGACGCCCCCGTGCCGGCAGCTTCAGTTCCTGGCAGCCGGGCCTCGGGTGGACTTGCCTTCACCGCCGTCGGGTTCGGCAGCCGCCAGTTCGGTGGCCGGCTCGGCCGGCATGGCTTCGAGCTTGTTCTCGCGCATGTAGTCGTTCATCTCGCGCCAGCCGGCGAAGACGGCCGCCCGGTCGGCGCGCTTGTTCAGCGCAAAACACTGCTCCACCGAGCGCGCCGCGTGCCGGCAGCCGGCACCGATAGCGCGGCCGTCGGCCTCGCGTTTGGCGGCCGCCGTGCTGGCCGATTCGATGCCCAGCATGTCGCAGCCCGCCAGCCAGAGCGGGGCGGCGATCGTCAGCAGCAGGGTGAGGCGGCGCATGGCGGGTTTCGGGCGTGGCAGGTCGCGGCAGGCTGCCCTCGTTATCGGCCAGCGGTGGCGCGGCCTTGAGCCGCAGCGGCCTGCCGCCCGGCCAACGGCGTCGCGGCGCGCCGACGGCAGGTTCGGCGGGCGCGCCGGCCGGCGGCAAGCTCAACCGGCTCAACCGGCCACCGGATGGCGCTGCAGGAATTCGCGCGCCGGGATGCGCCGGCCCCCGGCGAGCTGCACTTCCAGCAGTTCCAAGGCGTCCTGGCCGCAAGCCACCACCAGGCGGCCCTCGCCGGCCTGCAACACCTGCCCCGGCACACCCGATCCGGGCACGACGCGCCCGCGCCAGACCTTCACCGGCTGGCCGCCCAGCACCGCGGTGGCGCCGGGAAACGGGTCGAAGGCACGCAGCCGGCGCTCGACCACGGCCGCCGGCGCCTGCCAGGCGATCGCCGCTTCCGCCTTCTCGATCTTGTGCGCGTAGGTCACGCCCTCGGCCGGCTGCGGCCGGGGCTGCAGCGCGCCTTGCGCCAGCAGCGCCAGCGCCTGGTCGATGAGCCGCGCGCCCAGCGCCGCCAGGCGGTCGTGCAGCGTCGCGCTGGTATCGGTGGGCACGATCGGCAGCGCCTCGGCCAGCAGCATGGCGCCGGTGTCCAGGCCGGCGTCCATCTGCATGACGGTGATGCCGGTCTCGGCGTCGCCGGCCTCGATGGCGCGCTGGATGGGTGCGGCGCCGCGCCAGCGCGGCAGCAGCGAGCCGTGGATATTCAGGCAGCCGCGGCGCGGCAGCGCCAGCACCCAGGGCGGCAGGATCAGGCCGTAGGCGGCCACCACCATCACGTCGGGCGCGGCCTGCTCCAGCGCCGTGCGCGCGGCGGCCGCCTCTTCGGGGTACTTGCCGTCCAGGCGCAGGCTGCGCGGCTGCGCCAGCGGCAGGCCATGCGCCTGCGCGAACTGCTTCACGGGCGAGGCCTGCAGCTTCAGGCCGCGGCCGGCCGGGCGGTCGGGCTGGGTCAGCACCAGCGGCACGTCGTGCCCGGCGCCATGAATGGCCGCCAGCGCCACGCGGGCGAATTCGGGCGTGCCGGCGAAGGCGACCTTCACGCGCGGCCCGGGTGGGGCTGCCACCGCGAATGCGTCGAGGCCGGGCCCCTGCCCACCTCACTTGCCCCGCAATTCGTCGCGCGTCTTCTTCAGCATCTTGGTGCGGATGCGGTCGCGCTTGAGCAGGCTCAGGTATTCGACGAACACCTTGCCCATCAGGTGGTCCATCTCGTGCTGCACACACACCGCCGTCAGGCCCTCGGCCTCCAGCTCGAAGGGCTGGCCGTCGCGGCCCAGCGCACGCACCGTCACGCGCGCCGGGCGCTCCACGCGGTCGTAGATTAAAGGCACCGAAAGACAGCCTTCTTCGTTGACTGCCATCTCTTCGCTGCGCTTCAAGATCTCGGGATTGATCAGCACCAGCGGCCGGTCGTGCTGCTCGGAGGTGTCCATCACGATGACGCGCTCGTGCACGTCGACCTGCGTCGCCGCCAGGCCCACGCCGTCGGAGGCGTACATGGTCTCGAGCATGTCGTCGACCAGGCGGCGCACGCGCTCGTCGACACCGGCCACGGGCCGGGCCACGGAGTGCAGGCGGGGGTCGGGGTAACGCAGGATGGGCAGTCGGGCCATGGCAGCGGGCAGCGGTTCGGGCGGCAACGGGCGGAAAGACGGGTCCGGGGTCAGGCGCGGAAGCAAGCTGCCGAAACAGCTCGCAACAGCTGTGGAACGGCAGCCACGCGCGGCGCCGTGACAGGCTGCACGCAGCGCCCTGCGCCAGCCCGGTTTGTTTGCGGCATCAAGGGTTTACGGGCAGAATCTATGAAAGCATATGAGCATTGTCGCCGCAGCTCGCGGCCCCTGGGGACCCCGCGAGCCGATCACCACATGCCCAGCCGTATTTTGGCATCGCGCCGCAGCGCGCCCGGAGAACCCAGCCCCATGAGCCACAGCGATCATCGCGGCGCCGCAGCCGCGCGGCGGGTCACGACCCTGGCCGCACTGGCCGTGTCCGGCATGGCGCTGGCCGGCTTCGGCCAGCAGGCCCTGGCGCAGCCCAGCCAGATGCCCGTGGCCCCCGAATGGCGCGACACCGCGCAGCGGGTGGCGCAGGCCGGCGTGCCCTTGTCCGAACTGGCCCCCAACGCGCCCGACGCCTACACCGTGCAGCGCGGCGACACGCTGTGGGGCATCTCCGGCCTGTTCCTCAAGACACCCTGGCGCTGGCCCGAACTCTGGGGCATGAACCTGGAGCAGATCCGCAACCCGCACCTCATCTTCCCGGGCCAGATGCTGGTGCTGGAAAAGGTGGACGGCCGCGCCCGCCTGCGCGTGGCCCAGGGCGTCGGCGGCGAACCCACGAATACCGTGCGGCTGTCGCCGCGCGTGCGCAGCGAGCTGCTGGACAGCGGCGCCATCGCCGCCATTCCACTGAACCTGATCGGCCCGTTCCTGAACGAGGCGGTGGTCTTCGACGACAACGCGCTGGAAGCCGCGCCGCGCATCGTGGCCACGCAGGAAGGCCGCGTCATGGTCTCGCGCGGCGAAACCGCCTATGTGCGCGGCGACCTCGGCGGCGCACGCGACTTCCGGCTGTTCCGCGAACTGCAACCGCTGGTCGACCCCGACAGCCGCGAGGTGCTGGGCTACGAGGGCCGTTTCGTCGGCACCGCCGAATACGTGCGCCCGGGCGAGATGCGGCCGGTGGCCGAGGGAAAAAGCGTGGTCGTGCCGGCCAGCTTCAGGATCACGAGCACGCGGCTCGAAGCCGGCGTGGGCGACCGCCTGTCGCCGGTGCCGCAACAGGAAGAGGTGGCCTACGTGCCGCACCCGCCGGCCAGCCCGGTGCAGGGCCGCATCGTCTCGATCTACGGCGAAGGCCTGCGCGCCGGGCAGAACCAGGTGGTGGCGCTCAGCCGCGGCCGGCGCGACGGCATCGAGCGCGGCCACGTGCTGGCGCTGTGGCGCGCCGGCACCCCCGCCGTCGACAGCACCGGCGCCGAGCGCGTGACGATGCAGCTGCCCGACGAGCGGCACGGCCTGCTGTTCGTCTTCCGCGTCTTCGAGCGCGTGTCTTATGCGCTCATCCTCACGGTGCAGGAACCGGTGAGCGCGGGCGACCGCTTCACGCAGCCCTGAAGCGGCCGCCAGCGCCGCCGTCGCGGGCCGCACCCTTGCTCGGCGACGACGAATTCGCGGCCTGGTTCAGGCTGCTGGAAACCCCCGGGGTCGGCCGCGAGTCGGCGCGGCGCCTGCTCGCCGCCTGCGGCTCGCCCGACGCCGTCTTCGCCGCCCGCCCGGCGACGCTGCGCCAGCTGGTGAGCGGCGCGGTGGTCGAGGCCCTGCAGAGCGAACCCGAGACCCTGGCGCCACGACTGGCCGCGGCTCGGCACTGGCTGCAGGGCGGCACCGACCGCAGCGTCATCACGCTGGGCGACGCGGCCTACCCGCCGCGCCTGCTGCAGACCGCCGACCCGCCGCTGCTGCTGTACGTGCAAGGCGACGCAGCCCGGCTGGCCGCGCCGTCCATCGCCGTGGTCGGCAGCCGCCACCCCACGCCGCAGGGCGCCGACAACGCGCGCGCCTTCGCGCAGGCGCTCAGTGCGCAGGGCTACGTGGTCGTTTCGGGCCTGGCCGAGGGCATCGACGGCGCGGCGCACGAAGGCGCGCTGGGCGCTGCCGCCGGTGGAGCCGGCACGGTGGCCGTGGTCGGCACCGGGCTGGACCGCGTCTTCCCGCCCAGGCACCGCGAGCTGGCGCACCGCATCGCCGCCCAGGGCGCGCTGGTCAGCGAATTCGCGCCCGGCACGCCGGCGCTGCCGGAGCATTTTCCGCAACGCAACCGCATCATCGCCGGCCTCACCTTGGGCACGCTGGTGGTGGAAGCCGCGCTGCGCTCGGGTTCGCTGATCACGGCGCGGCTGGCCACCGAGGCCGGGCGCGAGGTGTTCGCCATTCCGGGGTCGATCCACGCGCCGCAGTCCAAGGGCTGCCACGCCTTGCTCAAGCAGGGCGCCAAGCTGGTGGAAACCGCGCACGACATCCTGGAGGAACTGCGCGGCGTGCAGGCGGATCGGCCCGTTCAGGCGGCGCTGCCGCTGGCCGAGCCCGAATCCGCCCCGGCCGACGCGCTGCTGCAGGCCCTGGGCCACGACCCCGTGACGCTGGACGCGCTGATGGCCCGCACCGGCGCCGGCGCGGCCGAACTCACCGTGCGCCTGCTCGAACTCGAACTGCAAGGCAGCGTGGCCCGCCTGCCCGGCGGGCTGTACCAGCGGCGCTTCGCCGGCTGAACAGCCCTGGGGTATAGTGATTTCATGTTCGAAGTGCTGGTCTACCTCTACGAGAACTACTGGCGCCCCGACGCCTGCCCCGAACCCAGGCAGCTCTCGCGCAAGCTGTCGGCGGTGGGGTTCGAGGCCGACGAAATCCACGACGCGCTGCGCTGGCTCGACGGCCTGGCGCACAGCGCCGAGGCCTGCACCGGCACGCCCGTGCCCGGCAGCATGCGCATCTATACCGAAGCCGAGAGCGAGACGCTGGGCGAGGCGTCGATCGGCTTCATCGCCTTCCTCGAATCGGCCGGCGTGCTGCCGGCGCCGATGCGCGAGATGGTCATCGACCGCGCCATGGCCGTGGGCAGCGGCCCGATGGACCTGGACGACCTGAAGGTCATCGTGCTGATGGTCTTCTGGAGCCTGGGCGAGGAACCCGACGCACTGATCCTGGACGAACTCTTCGTCGACGCCGAGGACCGGCTGATCCACTGACCGTCGGCCCGTTCAGCTGAGCAGCCGCCCGGCGTCCACGTCCAGCTTGGCCAGCGCGCTGCGCGTGGCGCGCACGGTGAGCGCCTCGTCCTGCGCCGGCAGCATCAGCCCGGCCTGCAGGTAGCTGGCCAGGCGGTGCTGCTGGAACAGCACGCAGCGCCCCTGCGGCGTGACGAAAAGGCTCAGCTGCTTGCGCATGCCGTGCCAGGCCAGTTGCACCGGCTCGCTGTGGCCGCCGCGGTCGAGCATGTACCAGCTGCCCACCTGCAACTCGCGCGCCCAGGCCACCATCGCCGGCGTCGGCATCGAGCCGCCGTCGAGCACCACTTCCAGTTCCGAGCTCTGGTGGCCCGAGAGGTCGAGCACCATCGACTCGTCGATATCCACGTCGGCCTGGTCGGGCAGCAGCTCTTCCAGCGTCTCCAGCCGCTCCATCAGTTCGCGCAGCCGCTCGTCGGGAATCACCGCCGCCTTGGCCGTGAAGGCCGCAGCCAGCGAATTGTTCAGCTGCTGGATATGTTCGTCCTGCCTGGCCGTCTCCATGCCGGCCGCGGCCATGCCTTCGCGCAGCGACTTCAGCAGCACCGGCAGGCGCTGGATGACCTCGGCGCGCTCCTCGCGCGTGACCTTGGCGCTGGCCGACCAGATGAGGTCGGCCGCGGCGCGCTTCATGCGCCGCGTGGCTTCGCCCTGCGCGCCGTAGCGCACGGCGGCGGTGGCCAGCACGTCGGCCCAGACATGAAACAGGAACTGGCGCACGCCTTCCTGCACCGGCACCTCGTTGAGCATCTTGCGCAGCTCGATGGTGTACTGGATGGCCATGGTCTCGCGCTGCTCGACCTGCTGCGCCAGCGAGACGCCGCGCCGCGTGGCCTCGTTCTCGTTGCGGAAATAGTGCTCCAGGAATTTCTCGAATTCGGCAAGCACGGTCTGGAAGACGCGCCGGCCGGTGTCGGGGTAGGCCTCCACCACCTGCACCACGCGCTTGATCTCGCGCTCCAGCGCCTCGCCCGAACTGCCGGCACTGCCGCTGCCGGCGCTGTCGAAGCCCATCACGCAGGCGCCCATGCGGTCGATCAGGCGCCGCGCCGGGTGGTCGATGGTGGCGAAGAAATCGGGTTCGGTGACGGCCACGCGCAAGACCGGCATCTGCAGCCGAGCGAACCACACGCGCACGCTGGCCGGGATGCGTTCCTCGGTGAGGATGCTCTGGAACAGCAGCGCCACGATCTCGATCGTGGCCCGCTCCTCGGGTGTGGCCGCTGCCTTCTTGAGCACCTGCTTGCGCTGGTGCATTTCCTCCAGCAGCACCGGCGCCGTGATCGGCGAGCCGCCGAACTCGGTGGCCGCCGCCAGGCGCCGGCGGATGCCCTGCTCGGCCGTTTCGATGGCCCGCGCCAGGCCGGGCGAAAGCACCTGCGCCGGCCGCGGCAGCGAAGGCGAACGCGTGGACGGCGCGAAGTCGGGTACGTGGCGGCTGATCAGCCGGTTCAGCCGGCCGAGCACGGCCTCGGCGTGTTCGCGGCTGCGCGCCAGCGGCGCGGTGCGCGTCATGAGCCGGGTCTCGTCGCCCACGCCGGCGCCGGTGCCCTCGCGGCGGCTGCCCCAGCCGCCATAGCCGGCGCCGCCGGGCGCGGCCCCGCCCTGCAGCTGACCGTAGCCCGAGGCCTCGAAGCGGTCGCTCGGATGAGGCGGCGAGCCGGTACCGGCCTGCCAGCCCAACGGCGCATTGGGGTGCGTGCGTGAACGGCGGATGAAGGGCCGCAGGTCGACTTCGGGCAGCACGCCCTGGTCCATGAGCCAGCGGTTGGCCTCGTGGTAGGCGCCTTCGACGAGCAGCGCGAATTCCTCGTGCAGCATCGGCTGCAGCTCGCGCCAGCCCTCCAGCGTGAGCCCGGCGGCGCGCCAGGCGTCGAAGACGATGCGCGCCAGCACGTGCGCACGCAGCATGTCGTGCGGGTCGAGTTCGGAGCGGCCTTCCAGGTGGGCCACCCGCGAGCGCAGGTCGGAGAATTCCCACGAGGCACGGTCCATGACGGCCAGCGCCAGGCGCGAGGTGACGATCTCGAGCTCGATGGTGTCGTCGGACACCAGGGTAAACGGGTCGCGCGCGCCCCCGGTGGGCGGCAGGTCGGCCGGCCGGGTGGCCGAAACCCCGTGCATCAGCGCCTGCCGCAACCCGCTCACGATGCCGCGGTGCCAGCTCTGCGCGCCGCCGTTCAGGCTTTGCACGAGTTCGCGCCGGCGCTGGAAGACGGCATGTTCGCCCGGCTTGTCCAGCAGCGAACGCGCGCTGTCCAGCGCCGCCTGCACCAGGCCGACGAGGCCCTTGACGAGTTCCTCGCTGTACACGCGCCGCGCCTGGCCGGCCAGGGAGTCGGGCGAGGCGCTGGGGGGCATGTCAGGGGCTGGGTTCGTCGGCCGGCGTGATCGAAGTCACTCTACACCACGGCCCCTGCATTCGGGTCGTCGGGATCGATCTCCTTGCCGCCCTGCTTGACGAGGTCTTCGCGCTTCACGCCCAGACGCAGCGCAATGCCGGCGGCGACGAAGATCGACGAATAGATGCCGAACAGGATGCCCACCGTCAGCGCCACGGCGAAATAGTGCAGCGTGGGGCCGCCGAAGATCAGCATCGACAGCACCATGATCTGCGTCGAACCGTGGGTGATGACGGTGCGGCTGATGGTGCTGGTGATGGCGTGGTCGATGGCCTGCTCGGGGCTCAGCTTGCGGAAGCGCCGGAAGGTTTCGCGGATGCGGTCGAAGATGACCACCGACTCGTTCACCGAATAACCCAGCACGGCCAGGATGGCGGCCAGCACGGCGAGCGAGAATTCCCACTGGAAGAAGGCGAAGAAGCCCAGGATGATGACCACGTCGTGCAGGTTGGCCACGATGCCGGCCACCGCGAACTTCCACTCGAAGCGCAGCGACAGGTAGGCCACGATGCCGGCGATGGTGACCAGCAGCGCCAGCGCGCCGTTCTCGTAGAGCTCGGCGCCCACCGAGGGGCCGACGAATTCGGTACGCATCAACCGGATCGGCTCCACGCCGCTGGCCGCCGTGCACGAGGGCCGGCTGACCTGCTCGCCCTGCGGCGTGGTGTATTGCCTGGTCGCCAGCACTCCCGTCTCGGCTTTGCACAGCTCGGCAAACACGCGGCCGGCGACCTCGGTCTGCTGCACGTCGGGGCGCACCGGCAGCCGGATCAGCACGTCGCGCGAGGTGCCGAACTTCTGCACCTGCACCTCGCCGAAGCCCATGCCTTCGACCACGCCGCGCGTGCGCTCGATATCGGCGGTCTGCTCGTACTGCACCTCCACCAGCGTGCCGCCGGTGAATTCGATCGACAACTGCAGGCCGCGCGTGGTGAGGAAGAACACCGCCAGCGCGAAGGTGACGAACGAGATCACGTTCAGCACCACCACGTGGCGCATGAAGGGGATGTCGCGGCGGATACGGAAAAACTCCATCTGGCTTCCTTTGTCAAGACCAAGAATTCCATGGTGCTCTCCCGTTCAGGCCCCGGCCGCCGGCTTGCCGCCGTCGGGCCGCCAGACCTGGCCGATGGACACCGACTTCAGCCGCTTCTGGCGCCCGTACCACAGGTTGACCAGGCCGCGCGAGAACATCACCGCCGAGAACATCGAGGTCAGGATGCCCAGGCAGTGCACCACGGCGAAGCCGCGCACCGGGCCGGAGCCGAAGGCCAGCAGCGCCAGGCCGGCGATCAGCGTGGTGATGTTGCTGTCCAGGATGGTGCCCCAGGCTCTTTCGTAGCCGGTCTGGATGGCCACCTGCGGCGAGGCGCCTTCGCGCAATTCCTCGCGCACGCGCTCGTTGATCAGCACGTTGGCGTCGATGGCCATGCCCAGCGTCAGCGCGATGGCCGCGATGCCCGGCAGCGTGAGCGTGGCCTGCAGCATGGACAGCAGGGCCACCAGGCACAGCAGGTTGAAGGTCAGCGCCAGCGTGGAGAAGACGCCGAACAGCCCGTAGTACACGCACATGAACAGCGCGATGGCCAGGAAGCCGTAGATGACGCTGTCGAAACCCTTGGAGATATTCTCGGCGCCCAGGCTGGGGCCGATGGTGCGCTCCTCGATGATCTCCATCGGCGCCGCCAGCGAGCCGGCGCGCAGCAGCAGCGCCTGGTCGTTGGCCTCCTGCGTGGTCATGCGGCCGGAAATCTGCACGCGGCCGCCGCCGATCTCGCTGCGGATCACGGGCGCGGTGACGACCTCGCCCTTGCCCTTCTCGAACAGGATGATGGCCATGCGCCGGCCGACGTTTTCACGCGTCACGTCGCGGAACACGCGCGCGCCCTTGGCGTCGAGCGTGAGGTTGACCACCGGCTCCTGGGTCTGCGAATCGAAGCCCGGCTGCGCGTCGGTGAGGTTCTCGCCGGTGAGCACCACCTGGCGCAGCACGATGATGGGCCGGCCGTCGCGTTCCAGGAAACGCTCGCTGCCGAAGGGCACCGGCGTGCCGCCGCGCTCGGCCTCGCGCGCCTCGGCCGTCTCGTTGACCAGCCGCACTTCCAGCGTGGCGGTGCGGCCGATGATGTCCTTGGCCTTGGCCGTGTCCTGCACGCCGGGCAGCTGCACCACCACGCGGTCCAGGCCCTGCTGCTGGATCACGGGTTCGGCCACGCCGAGTTCGTTGACGCGGTTGTGCAGCGTGGTGATGTTCTGCTTCACCGCCTGTTCCTGCACCCGCCGCGCGGCCTCGGGCTTCAGCGCGCCGGCCAGCACCACGCCGCCGCTGCCGTCGGCCGAAAGCTGCCAGTCCAGGTCGGGCAACTGGTCGGCGAGCAGTCCGCGCGCCTGCTGCGCGGTGGCCTCGTCGCGGAAGCGCACGTCCACCGTATTGCCTTCGCGCACGATGCCGGCGTGGCGGATATTCTTCTCGCGCAGCAGCGAGCGCACGTCGCCGGTGAGCGCCTCGGCGCGCTTGGTCAGCGCCGACTTCATGTCCACTTCCATCAGGAAGTGCACGCCGCCGCGCAGGTCCAGCCCCAGGTACATGGGCAGCGCGCGCACACTGGCCATCCACTGCGGCGAACGCGAGACGAGGTTGAGCGCGACGATGAAGCGCGGGTCGGCCGGGTCGGGGTTGAGCGCGGCGCTGATGGCGTCCTTGGCCTTGAGCTGGGTGTCGGTGTCGGCGAAGCGCGCGCGCACCGAATTGCCCTCGAACTGCACGAAGTCGGGCTGCAGGCCGGCGGCGGCCAGGGCCTGCTGCACGCGCTGGACCATGGCGGCGTCCACCTTCACGGTGGCCTTGCCGCTGGACACCTGCACCGCCGGCGCCTCGCCGTAGAAATTGGGCACGGTGTACAGCAGGCCCACCAGCAAGGCGACGGCCAGCAGCGCGTACTTCCACCAGGGATAGCGGTTCATGGGACCTTCCTGGACCGCCAGGCGCCCATCAGGGCGCCGCGGGCCGCAAGCGGATTATTTGAACGTGCCCTTGGGCAGCACCTGGACGACGGCGACGCGCTGCACCTGCAGTTCCACGCCGTTGGCCACTTCCACGTTCAGGTAGGTGTCGCCGACCTTGGCCACGCGGCCGAGAACGCCGCCGGCGATGACGACCTCGTCGCCCTTGGCGATGGCGTCGACCATGGCCTTGTGCTCCTTCTGCTTCTTCATCTGCGGCCGGATCATGATGAAGTACAGCACCACGAACATCAGCACCAGCGGCAGCAGGCTGAACAGCGTGGACTGGGTATCGCTCCCGGCGGCGGCAGGGGCGGCTTGGGCGTAGGCTTGGGAGATGAACACGGCGATCCTCGGGTCTGGCCTGCGTTGGCAGGCGAACCCGGCATTTTACGGTGCGGCTGCCACAGTGCGCCCGGTGGCACCCGACGGCGGGGCCGATGCGGGCCGCGAAGGCAGCAGCGGCGTCGACGCCAGGGTGCCCAGCCACAGGCAAACCAGCAGCAGCATCAGGAAGCGCGGCTCGTCGATGAGCGTATTCAAAGACCCCGAAACCAGGAAGGCGGTTGCCGCCACCGCGGCGGCCGGCAGCGCCGCCCGGCGCTCGCGCCACAGCCGCCAGGCCGCGATGCCGCAGCTGAACAGCACCAGCGACCAGGCCAGCGCACCGAACGCGCCCTGGTCGAACCACACCGCCAGCGGGAGGCTGTGGATGTGCCAGGGCGGGTCGACGTCGGTGGCAAAGAACCAGCGGTCCATGCCTTCGCTGAAGTCGCCGTTGACCAGCAGTTCGGCACCGCCTTCGTCCTTCAGGCTGAGTCGACCGACGTCCAGCGCCGGCCCGCCGCCCGGCGTCAGCAGCGCCAGCTTCAGCAGCGGGCCGCCCGGGCGGGCCGAGGCCTGCAGCTCGGTGGTGTCCAGCCGCAAGTCGGCGCGGCGCCAGGAACCGGGGGCGCCTTCGCCGGCGGCCGCGCCGTGCACGCA
This sequence comes from Candidatus Rubrivivax defluviihabitans, assembly GCA_016709385.1. GTDB lineage: Bacteria > Pseudomonadota > Gammaproteobacteria > Burkholderiales > Burkholderiaceae_C > Rubrivivax > Rubrivivax defluviihabitans. The sequence continues at coordinate 6,086 of JADJMW010000011.1, read as the reverse complement.
GCGCATCGAGGTCAGCGTCGACTTGTGGCATAGCGCCACCGCCAGCGCCGCCTGCGGTTGCGGCGAGCGCAGGTCCAGACTCAGCGTCCAAACGCCGTCCGGGTCGCGGGGCAGCACCTGCTCGAGATACAGCGTGGCGCCGCCGCCCAGGCGCAGGAAACGGCGCTCGCCCTCGCGCAGCAGGGCATACGACCCCGCCCGCTGCGCCTCGCGGCTGCGCCAGAAATGCGCCTGCGGGAACCGACCCAGACCTTCGCCGAACAGCCACGTGGCGATATCGTCCTGGCGTAACCGCAGGGCGTCGGCCCAATGCGCCTGGCGCACGGCCAGGTCGCGCGAAGTCTGGGCCAGGCGTTCGCGCGCGAAGGAGCCGCCCAGCACGGGCAGCGCCACCGCCACCACCAGCAAGACCACCACCGCCGCCGCCAGCCCCGAGGAGAGCACCGATGCCAGCCGCCTGCGTGCGCGGAAGGCCTCGCTCAATTGCAGGGCCAGGCCCAGCACCAGCACCACCGCGAAAGCCGCATAGCCGTTGCGCGAATACGTCACCAGGACGGCGTAGCCAGCGCCCAGCAGCACCAAGAGCGCCAGCACCCGCCAGGCCAGCGAGCGCGCCGAAAAGACGGCGGCCAGCGCAAAGGCCGAGGCCACGGCGAGATAACACTCGATGAACGCGCCGCCCCGGTGCATGGCCGAGAACGGGCCGGTGACGCGGTAGTCGGCGCTGAAGTCGAACAGGCCGACGAAGGTGAGCCGTTCCCACAGCACCCAGGCTACCGTGGCCGCCAGGCCCAGCACCATGCCGGTGCTGAACAGTTGCGCCCGGGAATCGCCTTCGTCTGCCAGCCGCTGGAAGACGGCGACGAACAGCCACGCCCACAGCGCACCTTTGACGATGCGCAGTGCATTGAAGGCGCTGAAGTAGCTGGCAAAGCTGTTGTCGTCGATGCCTGGCCAGGTCAGCAGGGCGCGCGCGGTACTGGCGAGCAGGCTCAAGCCCAACAAGGCGAAGGCCAGGGTCACCGTCGGCGAGCGCAGCGCCACCAGTCCAGGTGCGGGTGTGCGCAACCAGGCCACCGCCAGGCACACGGCCAGCAGCAGGTCGAATTCGGTCCAGAAAAAGCGCCCGCTCCAGGGCGCCAGGTCCAGCACGGGCAGCGCGGCGGGCACGATGGCCAGGGCCAGCACCGGCCGCCGCCAGACCGCGGCCAAGCAGACGATCAGCAAGCCCAGGAGCGGCAGCGCAAAGGCCGGGAAGAGCCATGCCCAGGCCAAGGCTGCAGGAATGGCCAGCCAAGCAAAACCGGCCAGCACACCGGCCCCGCGGTGCGCAGGCGACCCGCTGCCCGAAACCGACGGCGCCGAAGGACTGCGAGTGCGGCCGGCGATCGAACCCAACCACAGGACCAGCGCCGAAATGGCTACCGCGATGAGCAAATTGGTGGGATCCGGGCGCTGACCGGCGACGAACAGCTTGCCCGCCTCGACGACCGCGGCCAGCCCCAGCACGAGCCCGAGCGTGACGCCCGCACCCGCCCCCCGCGCCCAGCCCAGCACCGCCGGCGGCAGGTACATGATCGCCACGCTGCCCAGGCTGAAGAGCGCCACGGCCTCGGTCGTGTAGTAGTGGTAGTAGAAGGGCAACCACCGCAATTCGGCCCAGGTGGCGGCGGCTTCGTTCAGCCCATGCCATGGGCCACGGAACCAGCCGCTGGCGAACAGCAGCAGAGGCAGGTAGACCACCAGGACGGCCAGCGAGTGCCGGCGCAGCCAACGACGCGCCCCCGCCACGCCGCCCTGCGCCAGCCAGGGTGCCAGCCAGGCGCCGGCGGCCAGCCCCAGACCGCGGCTCAGCACCGAAGCCCCCTGGCTGACCCCCGAGGCCACGAAGAACTGGCCGAATTCGACCACCGCCCCCAACGCCAGGCCGCAAGCTGCCGCTGCAACCGGGCTGATGCGCCAGCGCCATGCCAGCCAGGCACCGATGGGCGCCACGAGAGCCGCTTCCACGACCAGCTGCAACAGCTGCAGCGCCAGGCCGCTGTCCTGCACCACGAGGAAAGGGCTCCACAGGGGCGAACCCAGCTTGCCGCTCAGTTCCTCGCGTGACAGCAGCAAGTCGTACGGGAAGAAGCACAGCGCCAGATAGAGCACCGCGTAGACCTCGAGCAGGTGGCGCCCCAGGTGCCGGCCCCCTGTGTCCCAGGCATGCCGCAGGCGCCCCATCCAGCGCTCCAGCATCAAGGCCAGCGTCGCGCCCAGGGCACTGCCGATGTATTCGGCCAGCAGATCGTTCTGCGACACCGTGCGCGGCGGAAAGAAGAGCTGCACGAATTCGACACCCGTCGCCACCGCGGCACACAGCGCCAACGCCAACACCCAGGCCAGCGGGGCCGGCATGAAGCCCAGGGCACGTGTGAGCAAGAAGCCCAGCGGCACGTAGAGCACGCCATTGGCCACCCAGTCGGCGCGCGACTCCAGGCCGAGCGCCAGAAACGGCGTCTGCTGGAAACGCTGCCAGGCCGCATCCAGTGGCAGCGGCCGGTAGTCCCAGGGAACCAGGCTGCCGTAGACGACGAAGAGCAGGTAGACCAGCGCAGCCAGCGCGGCGACAGGCCTGCTCATGGCAATGGGTGGTTCGATTTCACCGTGCGCGAGCGTGACGCCAGGCCCCTCCAGGCCAACGCTGCCGCGGGATCACCGTGCCCGGGAGCGCCGGCGAAGCGCGCCCTGGCGGCGACGCGACGGCGCGGCCAGGAGACAAGCGCAGGGCCCCGCCTCCGCGCCTATTTCTTTGGCGGCTTGACGCTTGGCCCCGGTTTCGGCGCGGGCTTGGATTTGCCTGTGGACGACGGTGCCGGTGCCGGGGTAACGGTCGCACAGCTCTGCAGCGCGCTTCCGCCCACCAAGACCCCGGTGATATCCCGGCCACCGAACCCGGCACCACAAAATGCATACAGCGAACTCGAGTCCTGGGGGCAGACGGCGTACTTGTAGGTGGTGCCGCCATAGGTGTAGCTCACGGTGTTGTCGGCGTTGACGGCGTAGGAGCCGACCACCTTCGGCGGATCCACTGCGTTTCCAGGGCCGAGCTTGTAGTCGGTCACCTCGCCCGTCGCGCTGTCGTGCCACTCCTGCCAGCGCTCGCTGCCGAGTTGCGCGCAGGCCATCCGGCCTCCGAGCAGCGTCACCAACTGGGCGGCGGTGAGCTGGTTCGTCGCGGTGCATGGGCAAGCCCCCGGTGCCTGTGCCTGTGACGGAGTAGCCACGCATGCGAGACACAGCGCGGCAACAAGAGTAACGGTTTCGAAGCGGAACATGGAAGAACTCCCCCGGCAATGGCGACCGGATAGTATGCCCATGCGTAGACTCGGGTTGGCCCGACGCCCCCCTGACTCGGGGGTCGCCGGCCACCCTGACGGCCGCGAGCCGGCAGGAGATCACGAGGCAACGCAACCACGCGGGGCCACGGCCGACCGTCGAAATGCCCCTGGCCCTTCGACCTGTTCCGCAGATCGCGTACCGGCGGCATGAGATACCGTCTCCCAGAGAACTCCACCGATGAACGACATCGCCTATCCGTCCGGCCCCGGCCGTCGCCTCATCCTGCGCTCGAGCGTCGGGCTCGGCATCACCGTGCTGGGGCGATTCGCCTGGGGTCAGGACGCCGCAGCGGCCCTGGCCAAGGCCGTGCACGAGCGACCCGCGGGTCGCGACCTGACCACGCTCAGCCGCATGGAGCTCACCGAGAAGGGACGCGCGCCGCGCGTGCGCACGCTGGTCACCTATCGGCTGGACCGAAACAACGGCGAAACCGCCAACCTGATGCGCTTCCTGGAACCGGACGATATCGCCGGCACCGGACTGCTGAGCCTGCAGAAGGCAGAGGGCCCGTCGGAGCAGTGGCTCTTTCTGCCCGCACTGGACCGCGTGCGTCGCATCGCCAGTGACCGCAAGGGTGGCCGCTTCGTCGGCTCGGACCTGTATTTCGAGGATGTCGAGGAACGCCGTCCCACCATGGACCGCCACCGCCTGGTCGGCCAGGAAACGGTGAATGGCGTGCCCTGCGAGATGCTCGAAAGCGTGCCGCTGGAGGCCGGCAGCTCGGTCTACCGCCGCCGCATCTCATGGATCGACCCGCAGACCGCCCTGGCCATGCGCGTGGACTTCTTCGAGCGCGACGACGCCGCGGCCAGCAAACGCTGGGTCCTGGACGTCAAGCGCAAGGTGCAGAACTACTGGACAGCCACCGAAAGCCGCATGACCGACCTCGGCAGCGGCCACGAGACGCGCATGGTGATCCAGCGCGCCCTCTACGACCGCAAGCTGCCCGAACGACTCTTCACCTCTCGTGCGCTGGCCGACGAACAACTGGAAGCGGATTTCCGACCATGAAGCCAGCCTGTGTGATCCTGCTGCTTGCCAGCGCCACCGTCACGGCCCCGGCGCTGGCAGGCCCTGCAGCAGCGGAGGCCGTCGCCCAGGCCGGGAACCCGGCCGACGCAACCGAAGCCGAGGAGACGGCGCCCACCCAGCGCGCGCGGCCAGCCGCTCGCCCCACGCTGCGCACGGGCATCGACGACTTCCTGCTCGAAGCCGGCGCACTGCCCGATGCGCCGGAGGCCAGCGCGCTGGGCACGCTGCGCGCCAGCGCCTTCGTTCTGTGGCAGCCGTCGCGGACCTGGGAATTTCGTGCCGGCGCCCGCGTCGACGCCCAGGCCCAGGCCGGCGGCACCGTCGACGATACGCGGTGGTCGGCCGACCTGACCGAGACCTATGCCCGCTGGCGCCATGCCGAGACCCGGTTGACCTTCGGCGTCCAGACCATCGTCTGGGGCCGTGTCGACGCGCTGCCGCTCGTCGACCGCGTCAGCCGCGTCGACCTCACCCGTTTCGTGCTCGACGACCTGCCGGACCGCCGACGCGCGCAGCTTGCGGCCCGCTGGGAGCAGAACTGGGACGACTTCAAGCTCGACGCCGTGTTCTTGCCGGCTTTCCGCGGCGCCGAACTGCCCTCGGTCGAAAGCGTCTGGAGCCCCGTCAACCGCAGCAGCGGCCGCGTCATCGGCCTGCCCGCCAGCCCCGAGCTCGCCGCCTTCGTCCGCAACGCGCAGATCGACGAGGACGACGGTGGCAGCGGTGGCGGCGCTCTGCGTCTCACCCACGCCGGCGAGCCCTTCGACTTCGGCCTCACGCTGGCGCGCACGCGCCAGTCGCTGCCCTACTACCGCGCCGACCCGAACGCGCTGCGCCTGACGATCGTGCACCCCTACAACAACTTCGCCGGGGTCGACGCCGAATGGGTCAGTGGCGCGCTCACCTGGCGCCTGGAAGCCGGTTACACCGACGGCGTGCCGGTGACCCTGCCCAACGCCGAGATGGCCATGGCCTCCGCGCGCGAAGCCATCGGCGCGCTCGAATTCTTCCCCGGCGGCAAGGACACACGCGTCAACCTGCAGATCGTGCTGCGCTCGCTGCAGGCAGACCAGCCGTTCCTCGAGATCGACGACTACGCCGGCGTCAACGGCGAGATCGAGACCAGCTTCGGCCAGGGGCGCTGGAAGGCCGGCCTGCGCTTTTCCAGCGGCCTGAACGTGCACGACCTCTACCTCGGGCCGCGCCTGACCTTCGTGGGCTGGGAGCCACACGAGATCTACATCGCCGGCCACTGGTTCGACGGCGAAACGCGATCGCTGGGCGGCTTCCACCAGGACCACGCCTATATTGCGATCGGGGTGCAGACCCGGTTCTGACAGCGTGAGGCACTTCATCGCGCGCTGGTTCTGGGGCCGCACCGGCGGCATGCGGCACGCCATGCTGTCGTGGCAACTGGCGCTGGCCGTGGTGGCGGTGCTCAATGCCGGCGGGGCCTGGTACGCCGGGGCGCTGACCTTCAACAACGCCCCCGAGGTCTACTACCCTGAAGGCTCGCCCGCGGTCGCCCTGCGCGACAAGCTGCGCCAGGACTTTCCCAGCGACGAACTGCTCACGGTGTTGTTCAGGGGTCCCGACCTGTACAGCCCCGAGGTCCTGCGCAAGCTGGCGCGGCTGGTCGAGGCGATCGAGCGCGATCCGCTGGTCGACCG
>JADJMW010000010.1 GCA_016709385.1 Candidatus Rubrivivax defluviihabitans | reverse complement strand
GCGGTGGTGCTGGGCCTGCTCGCCGGCTACTTCAAGGGCTGGGTCGACGAGGCCATCCAGTACCTCTACACCGTGCTGTCTTCGGTGCCCAACGTCCTGCATCATCGCGGCCTGCGTGCTCATGGTGCAGGTCTTCCTGGACCAGAACCCCGACCTGTTCGAGACCGGCGCCGAGCGCGCCGATCTGAAGCTCTTCCTGCTCTGCGCCGTGCTCGGGCTCACCGGCTGGGCGGGGCTGTGCCGGCTGCTGCGCGGCGAGACGCCTGGGCTGCGCGAACTGGAATACGTGCAGGCGGCGCGAGGCCTTCGGCGTGGGCCATGGCTTGCATCATGCTGCGCCACGTCTTCCCCAACGTGGCGCACCTGATGCTCATCGTCACCGTGCTCGAATTCTCTTCGCTGATCCTCTACGAAGCCGTGCTGTCCTACGTGGGCGTGGGCGTGGACCCGTCGATGAACAGCTTCGGCGGCATGATCAACCTGGCGCGCAACGAGATGAGCCGCGACCCCGTGGTGTGGTGGAGCTTCGCCTCTGCCTTCGGTTTCATGGTCACGGTGGTGCTGGCGGCCAACCTGTTCGCCGACGGCGTGCGCGACGCCTTCGATCCGCGTGCGCGCACTTTCCGAGCCCGGCGGCGGCCCGTCGCCCAACGCAGGGGCGCATGACCATGCTGGACATCGAAGCCCTGCAGGTCGAACTCGAGTCCGAGTCGGGTCTCGTGCGCGCCATCGACGGCCTGCGCCTGGCCATCGAACGCGGTGAGACCTTCGCGCTGGTCGGCGAATCAGGCTGTGGCAAGAGCATGACAGCGCTGGCGCTGATGCGCCTGTTGCCGGAAAACGGCTATGTGGCCGGCGGCGACATCCATATCGGCCGCGGTTCCGACCGCGTCGACGTGCTCGGCCTGCCGGAATCGCAGATGCGCAGCGTGCGCGGCGGCCGCATCGGCATGATCTTCCAGGAGCCCGCGACCAGCCTGAACCCGGTCATGCCCATCGGCCGGCAGATCGTGGAGGCGATCGAGGCGCACACGCCGCTGCGCGGCACGGCGGCGCGCAGCAAGGCCGTGGACTGGCTGCGGCGCGTGGGCATCCCCGAGCCCGAAAGCCGCATCGACGACTACCCAGTCCCACGAGCGGCGGCCAGAAGCAGCGCGTGATGATCGCCATCGCGCTGGCCGCCGAGCCGACTTCCTGGTCGCCGACGAGCCCACCACGGCGCTGGACGTCACCATCCAGGCGCAGATCCTGGACCTGCTGAAGGACCTGCAACGCGAACAGCGCATGGGACTGCTGCTCATCACGCACGACCTGGCGGTGGTCTCGGGCATGGCGCACCGCGTGGCGTTGATGTACGCCGGGCAGATCATCGAGGTAGCGCCGGCGGCGATTCTTTGCAGCGCCCCGGCACCTTATGCGCGCCCTGTTGCGCCGGCTGCCGCGCGGCGAGCGGCGCGACGAACCGCTGGAGGCCATCGCCGGCACCGTGCCGCCGCTCACGCAGCGCTTCGCCGGCTGCCGCTTCGCGCCGCGCTGCGCACAGGCGATGGCGCATTGTGTGGGCAACTTGCCGGAACTGCAGGAGGTGACGGCGCGGCACCAGGTGCGGTGCCTGCTGTATCGCGACGGCGCCGGGGTCGCCGTGGTCGCAGAGAGTACGTCCGCCCCGGCCGCGGCGAGGCTGCCGTCGGCTTCCGGCGCGATCCTGCCCGCCAGCGCGATCGCGGATTTGCCGCTGCTTGACGTGCAGCACCTGCGCGTGCGCTTCCCCATCCGCCGCGGCTTGCTGCAGCGTGTGCAAGGCCACTTCGACGCGGTGGACGACATTTCCTTCCAGGTCGGCCGCGGCCGTACGCTGGCGCTGGTGGGCGAATCCGGCTGCGGCAAGACGACCACCGGCAAGGCCATCGTGCAGTTGCTGCGCCGGGTGGCCGACATCGAAGGTCGGGCGACGCTGGATGGCAGTGACCTCTTCACCTTGCAGGGCCCCGAACTGCAGGCCGCGCGCCGCCAGGTGCAGATCATCTTCCAGGACCCCTTCGCTTCGCTGAACCCGCGCATGCGTGTCTTCGACATCCTGGAAGAGGGCCTGCAGGCGCTGCTGCCCGAACTGGACGCCACGCAGCGTCGCGCCCGCATCGAGCGCCTTACCGACCAGGTGGGCTTGCGCCGCGACGCCCGGGCGCTGGCCGCACGAATTTTCCGGCGGCCAGCGCCAGCGCATCGCCATCGCGCGCGCCCTTGGCGGTGGCACCCAGGGTCATCGTCTGCGACGAGCCGACCTCGGCGCTGGACGTGTCGGTTCAGGCGCAGATCCTCAACCTGCTGCGCGAGCTGCAGCGCGAACTCGGCGTGTCCTACCTGTTCATCACGCACAACATCGGCGTGGTGGAGTACATCGCCGACCACGTGGCGGTGATGCGCGCCGGCCGCATCGAGGAGCAGGGCGACTGTGCCAGCGTGCTGGAGCGGCCGCGCAACGACTACACGCGTTCGCTGCTGGCGGCGGTGCCGAGGCTGGTGACGGCCTGAATTCGGCCGGGCTATAGCGGTTTCAGGTGCTGCCGCGCCGCACCGGGACGGTGGGCATGCGCTGGCGTGGTCTCGACAAACTGTGGCCACGAGGCAGCGTGGCGCCGAAATGCTGACGAAGCGCGTCTGTTGTTGCATCCAGCCAACATTCGAATCCAGCCGCTCACGGAAACCTTGACTGCAAATCGTGCACTCGCCGCAGCCCGGAGTCAGCGGCTTGCGGCCCGGAAACCCGCACCACGACTGGCGTTTCGCCGCCGGCTCGCTGCGCGGCGACGCGGCCGCCGGAGCGGCATGGCACCCGTTTGCGGGGGATACGGCCGTGCTAGTGGGTTTTCCTGAGCGAAACCTGCACCCCGGCTCGTGACAATCCGACGACGGTCTTTCGAGCGAGAGCTGTCTTCCGGCCAAGCTGGCGGGTACGACTCTTGCTTGTCAGCGTGGAGTTCGGATCAACCTCATCTTCACTGGAGAGTTCATGTTCAAGAGAAACAAGATTTGCACCGCAGCGCTGGCCGCCCTGGGTGGCACCCTGCTGGTGACGTCCTTGCCGGTGCTGGCCCAGGGCCAGACGGTTGAAGTCACGGGCTCGCGCATCAAGCGCATCGATGCCGAGACGGCTCTGCCTGTCGTGACGATCAAGGCCGCCGATCTTGAAAGGGCTGGCGTGCAGACTGCCGAGGCGGCGGTGCAGTTCATCGCGCAGAACCAGTCCACGGTGAACTCATCGCGTTCGATCGGCTCCACGAACGGCGGCGCCGCCTACGCCGACCTGCGCGGCCTGGGCGTGGAACGCACCCTGGTGCTTTGAACGGGCAGCGTGTGGTGAAGAACCCGTATTCGGGTATTGCCACCGACCTGAACGTCATTCCCACGGTCGCCATCGAGCGCATCGAGGTGCTGACCGACGGTGCATCGTCCATCTACGGCACCGATGCCATCGCGGGCGTCATCAACATCATCACGCGCAGCGACTACCAGGGTGTGAATATCGGCGGCTCGGCCAAGCTGCCGCAAGGTGACGGCGGCGAACAGTACAACGCCAACATCACGGGAGGGATCGGCTCGCTCGACAAGGACGGCTTCAACCTCTTCGGCGGGTTCGACTACACGCAGGAAAAGAGGATCCGGGCCATCGACCGGGACTACGCCAAGTCCGGCATCATTCCCGACAAGGGCGTCTACAAGACAAGCGGCACGTCCTTCCCCGGAAACTACAGCCAGTCGTCCACTGGCGTTTCGACCAACCCGACGCTGCCCGGCTGCATGCCTCCATCGTCGATCCTGATCCCGGACATTTTCGGTCCGAACTCGTGCCGCTACGATTACACGAGCTCCATCGACATCATGTCAGAAGTGGAACGCTGGTCCTTGTTCGGTCGCGGTTCGATGGCGCTCGGCTCCGATCACGTGGCTTCACTGGAATACTTCCGCGCCTACAACAGCGTCGGCAACAACGTGGCACCGACGCCGCTGACGGGCCTGTCGATGCCCCCGACCAACCCGTACTACCCCGGCGGCTCGGCGGGCACACCGATCACGAATCCGGCACTGAACACCGCGGCAAACATCTCCGCCGGGTGGCGCATGGTGCCAGCAGGCCCGCGTGCGAGCACCATCGAGAACACGACTCAGCGCCTGCTCGGCGAGATCCAGGGCGCTTTCGGTGAGTGGGACTACAAAGTCAACGCCTTGTACAGCGACTCCAACGTCAAGAACAACTTCGAGGGCGGTTATGTCAGCCGACCCCGCATCATCGACGGCATCCAGGGCAACAACGGTGCGCCGTACCTGAATCCGTTCGGCGACCAGACTGCAGCCGGCCTGGATTACATCCTGGCCAGCAAGGTCATCGGCGAGATGCAGGACATCAACGGCAAGCTGTTCAACGTCGGCGCCTCGGTGAGCGGCAACCTCTTCAACATGCCGGCCGGCGCCGTGGGCGTGGCGGCGGGAGTCGAGTACCGCAAGGAGGAGATCGAATACAAGAACAACTTCGCGCTCATCCGCCAGGCGGCGAGCTCGGGTCTGGAACTGGCCGAGGACACCACCGGCGACATCTCCAACTTCGCGCTCTTTGGCGAGGCCAACTTCCCGATCACCAAGACGCTGGAGATTCCGGTCTCGATCCGCTACGACGACACCGGCGACACGGGCAGCAAGTGGACGCCCAAGATCGGTGCTCGCTGGCAAGCCCTGCCGAGTACGCTGATTCGCGCTTCGTACAACAAGGGCTTCCGGGCCCCCGGGGTGTTCGACCTGTACGCGCCGAACAGCATCACGTTCACCAGCAACTCCTACGACGACCCGGTGCTGTGCCCGAACGGTGTTCCCGTTGCGGGCGCGGACCCCTCGCGCGATTGCGGTCAACAGTTCCGGCAGTTGCAGGGTGGCAGCAAGAGCGTCGAGTCCGAGGAGTCCACGGCCTGGAGCATGGGCATCGTGTTCGAGATCATGTCCAACGTGACCATCGGGCTCGACTACTTCAATTACGAAGTCGAGGGCACGATCGGCGCTCTGCCTGAAACCGCAATCTTCGGTGACACGGCGCGCTACGCCGACAAGTTCGTGCGCTGCAGCACGCTGTCGGCGGCCGACCAGGCCGCGATCGACGCCTGCGTGCCCGGGTACGGTCGACCCCCTGGCCTACATCAAGACGACGACGACCAACCTCGGCAACATTCGTACGGAGGGCTGGGACATTGCCTTCAGCGCGAGCCAGGCGTTTGCCAACTACGGCCGCTTCTCGTTCACGCTCAATGGCACCTACATGACGAAGTGGGAGCAGCAACTCGTGGCCGGCGGTGAGTATTTCAGCGCCCTGGGTCGCTACTCGGTGGATTTGAACTTCCCGGCACCGCGCTACCAGCAGGTTTCGCGCCTGGGCTGGGATATGGGGTCGTGGTCGACGGGCCTCTTCCACCGCTACAAGCGCGGCTACCAGGACTACAACCTGGATACGCTGGACGACGCCGTCTACGGCAACAACCGTGTCGACAACTGGAGCGTGTTCGACCTGTCGGTCACCTACACCGGCATCAAGGGCCTTGCCCTTACGGCCGGCGTGCTGAACCTGATGGACGAGGATCCGCCGTTCTCCAACCAGGGCGCCACCTTCCAGGTCGGCTATGACCCGCGAATCACCGACCCGGTCGGGCGTGCGTTCCTGCTGCAGGCGTCCTATCAGTTCTGACCCTTCCCTACGCCACGAAATGCCCGCTGGTTCGCCAGCGGGCTTTTTTTTGCCAGCAGCGATATCGTCCGCCGCGCCTCTCCTGCCGGCCACCGGCAGGTCCCCGTGCACCACGGCATGCATACCATGTCAGCGGCGGATCGCCTTGGCGGGCTGCCAGCGAACGGGAAAGACTTCGGCGCCAGCCGGATCGTCCCGTCGAGCCGGAACTCCCCGTCGTTGAGGATGTCGTTCTCGATGATGTGCCCGACCAGCTTGGCGTAGTCCCGTGGCGTGGCCCAGGCGGCTGGGGGGCAAGGCGCGCTGGCAGCCACCACGCCCTGCGGTTCCTGCGGGCATGCCGAAGCGTCTGGGCGTGCCGAAGAAGCCTGGCGCGATGGTCGTGCTGCGGCTGCCGTTGCGCGCCAGGTCGCGCGCGGTCGGCAGCGTCCCGCCGCCGATGCCGCCCTTGCTGGCGCTACGCCGCCTGGCGGATCTACCCCTTGTTGACGGCGGCCATGCTGGCGGTGCCGATGAGCACGCCGCGCCGGCGTCATGAGACGCCGTGGAACGAGATCACATGTGGTCGATCATCACATGCAAATCGCGCCGCAACCCGCGTCGTTGCTCGCTCCGCCCCCACTGACTTTTCCTATCTCCCGTCACGTTCCCCTCCATTCGAGTGGGACGTCGTGATCATAGGTAAGTACAGATGAGCTCCTGTCACTTGGCCGAACCTCTTGTCGGGCACGGCAAAACTCTGGCATTTCCCGCCGCCAAGTTGAACCCTGGCGACAGGAACTGGCAACCGGCTCAACCCCATTCGCGTCTCGCCCGCGATCTTGTCGGCTGCGCGCAGCCATAACTATTGCAGAAGCTCGCCACGTGGCAGGCGTGCAGCGCCAACGTCGAAGGTCACGAAGCGCGAGCGACCCAGGTGTGTTGCTCGGGCCACGAGCAGGCAATCGGCGAAGTCCGCGGACGGAAATTGGTCGAGCAGGTAGAGCGCCTCTTCCACCGTGGCGTCATGCTCGAACTCGATTCCGGGCGTCTCCAGCATCGAGATGAAGGCGTCCACCATCGCCTTGCGGCTCACCCGGTATCGGCTGCGAAGAACCCATTCGGTCTCGAGCAGCGCGCACAGGCTCACAAGCAAAGGCTCGCCCGCCTCTGTTGCGTCGGTAACGAGTCGTCGCGCAGCGGCGCATTGGTTCGGCGCCGTCGGATCTTGGACGAGAATCCGAACCAGGACGTTCGTGTCGATGGCGATGCTCATTCAGGCAAGCGCATCTCGTCTACGGAAACGCCTGGCTGCCCCGGCTGCGTCAGGATGCCCACCAATTCGGCGGAGACGACGCGTCTTGGGCCGCAGGACGATGGTGCCGTTGCTTAGCATTGACCAGGCGATCTTGTCCCCGGCCTGCAGACCAAGCCGCTCGCGAACATCGCGCGGCACAGTGACTTGGCCTTTGCTCGAAATAGTGGTGGGCTCCGACATGCTTACTCAATCTTTACGATTTTGGATATCGTAAAGAGCACACATGGGCGTTGTCAATCGTCCATGGCAAGGAGTGCAACGGGTGCACGGACAACCCGCTGGGCGACCCTGCTGGCCTACATCTGCCAGCGCGTCGTCGGTCAGATCGGCCTGCCGACCCCGCCGCCGGCGCTGGCGGGAACAACATAGCTGCTGTCTTTGGGTTCATTGCTGAACAGGAAAACAGAAGCCCCTGATTTCTTCAACAAAATCAGGGGCTTGACAGGCGTCACGCGACGCCGTGGAACGAGATCACATGTGGTCGATCATCACCTGCCCGAAGCCCGAGCACGACACCTGCGTGGCGCCTTCCATCAGGCGTGCGAAGTCGTAGGTGACCTTCTTGCTGAGGATCGACTTCTCCATGCTGCTGATGATGAGGTCGGCGGCCTCGGTCCAGCCCATGTGGCGCAGCATCATCTCGGCCGACAGGATTTCCGAGCCCGGGTTGACGTAGTCCTTGCCGGCATACTTCGGCGCCGTGCCGTGCGTGGCCTCGAACATGGCCACGCTGTCGCTCAGGTTGGCCCCCGGCGCGATACCGATGCCGCCCACCTGTGCGGCCAGCGCGTCAGACACATAGTCGCCGTTGAGGTTGAGCGTGGCGATCACGCTGTACTCCGCCGGACGCAGCAAAATCTGCTGCAGGAAAGCGTCGGCGATGGAGTCCTTGACGACGATGTCCTTGCCGGTCTTCGGATTCTTGAACTTGCACCACGGGCCGCCGTCGATGAGCTGGGCGCCGAATTCACGCTGCGCCAGCGCATAGCTCCAGTCGCGGAAGCCGCCTTCGGTGAACTTCATGATGTTGCCCTTGTGCACGATGGTCACGCTGGGCTTGTCGTTGTCGATGGCGTACTGGATGGCCTTGCGCACAAGGCGTTCGGTGCCTTCGCGGCTGACCGGCTTGATGCCGATGCCCGAGGTGTTGGGAAAGCGGATCTTCTTGACCCCCATCTCCTCCTGCAGGAACTTGATGACCTTCTTCGCCTTCTCGCTCTCGGCCTCGAATTCGATGCCGGCGTAGATGTCTTCCGAGTTCTCGCGGAAGATCACCATGTTGGTCTTCTCGGGTTCCTTCACCGGGCTGGGCACGCCCTTGAAATACTGGATCGGGCGCAGGCACACGTAGAGGTCGAGTTCCTGGCGCAGTGCCACGTTCAGGCTGCGGATGCCTCCGCCCACCGGTGTGGTGAGCGGGCCCTTGATGCTGACGACATAGTCGCGCACGGCATGCAGAGTTTCTTCAGGCAGCCAGACGTCGGGGCCGTAGACCTTGGTGCTCTTCTCGCCGGCAAAGACCTCCATCCAGTGGATCTTGCGCTTGCCGCCGTAGCTCTTGGCCACCGCCGCGTCCACCACCTTGAGCATCACCGGCGTGATGTCCATCCCGGTGCCGTCGCCCTCGATGTAGGGAATGATCGGCTGGTCGGGCACGTTGAGCGAGAAGTCCGCGTTGACGGTGATCTTCTGCCCGGCTGCGGGCACCTTGATGTGCTGATACATGGCTTTGGTCTCCACCTGCCCGGGCCTGCTCGGCGACGGCTGGTCTTGTCGGTTGGGAAAGCCGGAAATTCTAAGTCACCCCCGCTGTCAAGCGACTGACGACCGACGATGCTCGCCGCGAGCATGGTGCTCGCAGCGGCCCGTTGCGGGCCAGCCTCAGAACAGCTGCGAACAGAACGCAGCGAAACGATCCCACACGCCGTGCGTGAGCGCCCAGCCCGAAGCGGCGGCCAGCATCAGCCCCGCGGCCCGTACGGCCCAGCGCTCGATCGCTGCGGCGTCACGACGGCGGGACAGCTTCTGCCACGCCCAGGGCGCCAGCAGCAGCCCCGGCGACGACGCGACGGCAAAGGCCGCCATCGCTGCGGCGCCAGATGCGGGGCCGCCGGTCATCGACGCCACCAGCAACGCACCCTGCAGCAGCCCGCAAGGCCAGCCCACCCACAGCCCGCCGGCCAGCACCGCACGCGCCGGTCCGCGCACCGCCTGCCAGCCGGCGGGCGCGGCCACCGCAGGGGCGCGGCCCAGCGACGCCATCCAGCCCGGCTGTCGGCCGGTCCAAAGGAGCCACAGTCCCAGTGCCAGGACGAGGGCATGGACCACGGTCCACAGCGGCCGCAGCGCCGGACTCAGCTGCGACAGCCAGGCCAGCGCTCCCACGGCCGAAGCCACCACGGCGCCGGCGACCGCATAGCTGGCCACGCGCGCCAGGTGAAACGCCGCCGTGGGCGTCCAGCCCCCCTGGCGGCCGATGGCCGCGGCGCAAGGGGCGCCGCACATGGCCGTGCAATGCGGCGCGCCGGCCAGGCCGAGCAATGCGGCGCTGGCGATCAGCGCAGGGTCCACGCTAGATGATGCGCGAGAAGCGTTCGCGCACCTTGTCGCTCTGCAGGTAACGGTCGAAGGTCATCGCCACCGCGCGCACGAAATACCAGCCCGTGGCAGTGACCTGGATGGCCTGGGGGCCGACCTCCACCAGACCCATCTCTTCCAGCGGCTTGAGGCGCTCGAACTCAGGGGCGAACGTTTCGCGAAAGTCGATCAGGTGCGCCAGTTCGACCGATTCGTACTCCACGCGACCCTGGCACATGAGCCCCATGATGACGCTGCGCCGCAGCAGGTCGTCACGCGTCAGCGCCAGTCCGCGCACGACGGGCAGTTCGTTCTGGGCCAGCGCGTCTTCGTATTCGCTCAGCGTCTTGGCGTTCTGGCTGTAGGTGGCGCCCACTCGGCCGATGGCCGACACCCCCAGGCCGATGAGATCGCAGTCGGGCTGCGTGGTGTAGCCCTGGAAATTGCGGTGCAGCCGGCCCTGCCGCTTGGCCACCGCCAGCGCGTCGTCGGGCAGCGCGAAGTGGTCCATGCCGATATAGACATAGCCGCTGGCAACGAAGCCGGCCAGCGCATTGCCCAGCATCTGCACGCGCTGCTCGCCGGTGGGCAGTTCGGCCGGGGCGATGCGCCGCTGCGGCTTGAAGCGCTGCGGCAGGTGCGCGTAGGCGTACAGCGCGATCCGCGTGGGGCGCAAGGCGCAGACCTGGGCGATGGTGCGGCTGAACGACTCGGGCGTCTGCCTGGGCAGGCCGTAGATGAGGTCGGCGTTGATCGACTCGAACTTCAGCGCGCGCGCCTCGTGCACCAGTTCCTGCACGCTGTCGTACGACTGTACGCGGTGCACCGCGGACTGCACGTCGGCGTCGAAGTCCTGCACGCCGAAGCTGACGCGGTTGAAGCCGATCTCGGCCAGGTGGCGCAGCCGCTGCCGGGTGGCGGTGCGCGGGTCGACCTCGATCGAGACCTCGCACTGCGGCAGGATGCGGAACGCCCCGCGCACCAGACCCATGAGCTGTGCGAGTTCCTCGTCGGAAAGGAAGGTGGGCGTGCCGCCGCCCAGGTGCAGCTGCGAAAGCCCCTGCCCGCGCCCCAGTTCCTGCACGTGCAGTTCGATCTCGCGCGCCAGCAGTTCCAGGTAGCCCGCGGCGCGGTCGTGGTGCTTGGTGATGATCTTGTTGCAGGCGCAGTAGTAGCAGAGCGAGTCGCAGAACGGGATGTGCACGTACAGCGACAGCGGCGGCGCACCGCCGACGACCGCACCTTCGGCACGCTGGCGCAGCGCCTGGCGGTATTCGGCGGGCCCGAAGGCTTCCACGAAGCGGTCGGCGGTGGGGTAGGAGGTGTAGCGTGGCCCCGGGACGTCGAGGCTGCGCAGCTGGGCATCGGTCAGCGTCGCCTCGGCGGTCGCGGTGGGGGCTGCATTCATGGGGGGCTACTCTGCCGAACTGGAAACAAGCAACCTTGATCTTAAGCAAGAGCGGCCCTGACAGCCCGGAGTGGGCGGATCGCCCTCAGGGCCAAGTGGGACCGTGCGCCGCTTGGGCCATACTCTCGGTCAGGGAACCAAAGACCAGGACCGTGCAGAAAGCCACCCAAACTTCCGCGTACGTCATCCGCATGGAACCGTTCAAGGTGGCCTGCGGCAACTGCAACTTGCGCGAACTGTGTCTGCCGGTGGGCATGTCGGTGGAGCAGATGGAGCGTCTGGACGCCATCGTGGCCACCCGGCGCACGGTGGTGCGCGGCGACGCGCTGTACCGCGCCGGCGACCCCTTCGCATCGCTGTACGCGGTGCGCACCGGCTTTTTCAAGACCTGCGTCTCTTCCGAAGATGGGCGAGACCAGGTCACCGGCTTCCAGATGGGCGGCGAACTGCTGGGGCTGGACGGCATCGGCAGCGACCGCCACACCTGCGACGCCATCGCGCTGGAAGATGCCAACGTCTGCGTCATTCCCTACCACCAGCTCGAGGACCTGTCGCGCGAACTGTCCGACCTGCAGCGCCAGTTCCACCGCATCATGAGCCGCGAGATCGTGCGCGACCACGGCGTGATGCTGCTGCTGGGCAGCATGCGGGCCGAAGAGCGGCTGGCGGCGTTCCTGCTGAACCTGACCCAACGCCTGCGGGCGCGCGGCTTCTCGGGCAGCTCGCTCATCCTGCGCATGACGCGCGAGGAAATCGGCAGCTTCCTCGGGCTCAAGCTGGAAACGGTGAGCCGGGCGTTTTCGCGTTTTCAGGAGGAAGGTTTGCTGGAAGTGCGCCAGCGCCAGATCGAGATCCTGAACCAGGCCGCCCTGCAGGCGATCGTCAACGGCAGCAACTGCTGATCGGTTCCAGAACCCCCGCCCTGGCCCGCCCGGGCCTCAACCGCCCGCTGCCGGACGGGCGTTGATCTCTTCGGCGCCGCGCGCCAGCAACCAGGTCAGCGCGCAGGCGACCGCCGCCACGGCCCAGAACAGGAAGAAGGCCACCGAATAGACGGTGGTGGCCGCGAGGTCCAGCGCCTTGCCGCCCGGCAGGCTGAGCGTGGCCGGATCGACGAACGCGAAGACCGCCATCTCCAGCGCGCCGGCGCCCAGGAACGCAGGCCAGGCGATGGTGGCGACGCGGCGCGCGAGCTGCTTCATGATGCAGGCGTCGGCTCAGGGTCGCGGCGTGGCGGCATGGTTGCGCCCCTGGACCGCCGGCATCTCCGAGGCGCTCAGAGCGGGCGGCGCCGAAAGCACGGGGTCGGGGTGGCTCAAGGCCAGCCCCAGGGTGACGAAACTCGCCACCACCACCAGCGTGGGGCCGCCGATCACCAGCCAGACGATGGGCAGGCGCCACCAGGGTGTCGAATCATTGCGTTCGGGTGCGGCTGGCAAGGGCATGGCGGAGTCCTTTCAGGGGCGCAGTCGTGGTGTGGTCCGGTGGCTCTCAGCGCGGCACGACGAAGGTGGAGTGCTCGACCAGCGACTTCGGCGCGTCGGCCGGCGTGTCCACGAGCCTTTCCACGGTGAACTCGATCGGGTGCGAGCCGCGGCCGGCGGCCGCCGCCACCTCGGGCGCCACGCGCGCGGCCACCGGCACCCAGCGCGCCTGCGCCGGGTCGACCGCGATCACGGTGTCGCCCAGGTCGGTGCGCAGCCCGTCCAGACCCCCGGCCCGGATGCGGTAGCGCTGCACGCGTTCGGTGGTGTTCATGAGCTGCAGTCGATAAACATTCTCCACCCAGCCGTCCTCGACCAGGCGCGCCAGCGCGCCGCGGTCGCGCACCACGTCCACCTTGAACGGCGAGCGCAGCGCCAGGCTGGTGCCCAAGGCACCCAGGATCAGCACCAGCACCGAGGCATATACCAGCACCCGCGGCCGCAGCGCCCGCCTGAGCAGTTGCGAGCGGTTCAGGTGCTGCGCCATGCCGTTCTGCGTGTCGTAGCGGATCAGGCCCTGCGGGTAGTCCATGCGTTCCATGACGCCGTTGCAGACGTCGATGCAGGCCGCGCAGCCGATGCATTCGTACTGCAATCCCTTGCGGATGTCGATGCCGGTGGGGCAGACCTGCACGCACAGGTTGCAGTCGACGCAGTGCCCCAGCTTCGCCGCCTTGGGGTCGGCCTTCTTGCCGCGCGGGCCGCGCGGCTCGCCGCGCTCGGCGTCGTAGGTGATGATCAGCGTGTCCTTGTCGAACATCGCGCTCTGGAAGCGCGCATAAGGGCACATGTACTTGCACACCTGCTCGCGCATCCAGCCGGCGTTGCCGTAGGTGGCAAAGCCGTAGAAGCAGATCCAGAACCATTCCCAGGGGCCGAAGCCCAGCGTCGATGCGGCCACGGCCAGGTCGCGGATGGGCGTGAAATAGCCGACGAAGGTGAAGCCCGTCCACAACCCGATGGCGATCCAGACCAGTTGCTTGCCGCCCTTCCTCGCAAGCTTGTTCGCGCCCCAGGGCGACGCGTCCAGGCGCATGCGCTGCGCGCGGTCGCCCTCGAGCTTGCGCTCGACCCACATGAAGATTTCCGTGTACACCGTCTGCGGACAGGCATAGCCGCACCACAGCCGCCCGGCCACGGCGGTGAACAGGAACAGCGAATAGGCCGCGACGATGAGCAGGCCCGTGAGGTAGATGAAGTCCTGCGGGTACAGCACCAGGCCGAAGATGTAGAAGCGGCGCGCGCCCAGGTCGAACAGGACCGCCTGGCGGCTGTTCCATTCCAGCCAGGGCAGGCCGTAGAAGACCAGCTGCGTGGCCCAGACCAGGGCCCAGCGCCAGCCGGCGAACCAGCCCGAGACGGCGCGGGCGTAGATCTTCTTCTGCGCCTGGTACATCGAGACCACCGTCTCGCTGGCCACGCCGGCACTCACCGCCGGCGCGGAACCCTTGGCGGACGGGGTCGTTTCGGTCGGCGGCACGCGCGTCAGTTGCCCGCCACGCGCGTGGTCTGCGACAGGCTCAGCACATAGGCAGCCAGCACGTGCACCTGCTCGGTCGTGAGCAGTCGGCCCTGCGCCGGCATGGCGTTGTTCTTGCCCTGCGTGATCATGTTGACGATGGCTTGTTCACCCCAGCCGTGCAGCCAGATCTTGTCGGTGAGGTTGGGCGCGCCGAGCGCGGGGTTGCCCTTGCCGTCGGCGCCGTGGCAGGCGGCACAGACGGCGAACTTTTCCTTGCCCAGCTGCGCCGCCACGCTGTCGTGGGCGCTGCCCGAAAGGCTCAGCACGTATTGCGCCACGTTCTTCACGTCCTCGCCGCTGCCCACGGCGGCGGCCATCGGCGGCATCACGCCCATGCGGCCCTCGACGATCACGGTCTTCACGTAGTCGTGCGTGCCGGTGCCCAGCCAGTCGCCGTCGGCCAGGTTGGGGAAGCCCGTGCTGCCCTTGCCGTCGGAGCCGTGGCACTGCGCGCAGTTGTTCAGGTACAGGCGCTGGCCGATGCCCATCGCCACGGGCTCCTGCGCCAGCTGCTCGGCCGTCATCTCCGCGTATTTCGCATAGACAGGCACCAGCGCGGCACGCGCCTTCTCCTGCTCGGCCTCGAACTGGCCGACGCTGGTCCAGCGAAGTGTCCCCCCGAATCGTTCCGTGCCGGTGTTGAACGGGAGTCCGGGGTACAAGGCCAGGTAGACGGCGGCGAAGACGACGGTGATGACGAACAGCCACATCCACCAGCGCGGCAGCGGGTTGTTCATCTCCTTCAGGTCCTCGTCCCAGACGTGGCCGGTGGAGTTGTCGGCCGCCATCACCTTGCGGCGGCTGGCGATGATCAACAGCACCAGGCAGAAGACCAGGCTTACGACGGTGGCGATGGCGACGAACCAGCCCCAGCCGCTGTGCACGAAATCGCTCACTTCGTTTCTCCTTGACGGTCCGGGCTGCCCGCTTTGCCGACTTCGCCGGCTTCACCGGCTTCACCGATGAACGGCAGCATGGCCGCGGCTTCGTGCTCGGCCTTGCGGCTGCGGCTCCAGGTGTGAAGAACCAGCGCGATGAACAGCACCAGGCCGGACACCGTGACGGCGATGCGGATGACATTCACGTCCATGGCGGCGGCTCCTACTTGCGCGCGGTGCCGAGCACCTGCAGGTAGGCGATCAGCGCATCCATCTCGGTGCGGCCCTTGACGTCTTCGCCGGCCTTGGCGATCTCCTCGTCGCTGTAGGGCACACCCACGGTGCGCAGTGCCTTCATGCGCGGGGCCATCTGGGCCGGGTCGACGGTGGCCTCCAGCAGCCACGGGTAGGCCGGCATGTTGGACTCGGGCACCAGCTCACGCGGATTGTTCAGGTGGATGCTGTGCCATTCGTCGCTGTACTTGCCGCCCACGCGGTGCAGGTCGGGGCCGGTGCGCTTGCTGCCCCACTGGAAGGGGTGGTCGTAGACGAATTCGCCGGCCAGCGAGTGCTGCCCGTAGCGCAGCGCCTCCGAGCGGAACGGCCGCACCATCTGCGAGTGGCAGTTGTAGCAACCTTCGCGCACGTAGATGTCGCGGCCGGCCAGCTGCAGCGGTGTATAGGGCTTGAGGCCTTCGATCGGCTGCGTCGTGCTGCGCTGGAAGAACAGCGGCACGATCTCGACGATGCCGCCCACGGCCACCGCGAGCAGGATCAGCACGATCATCAGGAAGTTGCTGGTCTCGATCTTCTCGTGACCGGAGGCGGGCTTGTGCATGTTGGCCATGTCTTGAACTCCTGCGGCGCGCTCAGGCGTGTGCCGCGGCGACAGCCGGGATGGGTGCCGTGGCGACCTTGCCGCTCTTCACCGTCATGACCACGTTCCAGGCCATGATCAGCATGCCGGTGAGGTAGAGCAGTCCGCCGGCCAGCCGCACCACGTAGTACGGGAAGGTGGCCTTCACGCTCTCCACGAAGCTGTAGACCAGCGTGCCGTCGGGATTGACCGCGCGCCACATCAGGCCCTGCATGACGCCGGCGATCCACATCGCGGCGATATAGAGCACGATGCCGATGGTGGCGATCCAGAAGTGCAGCTCGATCGCCTTCACGCTGTACATCTGCTGGCGGCCGAACAGGCGCGGGATCAGGTAGTACAGCGCGCCCATGCTGATCAGGCCGACCCAGCCCAGGGCGCCGCTGTGCACGTGGCCCACCGTCCAGTCGGTGTAGTGGGAGAGCGCGTTGACGGTCTTGATCGACATCATCGGCCCCTCGAAGGTGCTCATGCCGTAGAACGACAGGCTGACGATGAGGAACTTCAGGATCGGGTCGTCGCGCAGCTTGTGCCAGGCACCGCTGAGCGTCATGATGCCGTTGATCATGCCGCCCCAGCTCGGTGCCAGCAGCACCAGCGAGAACACCATGCCCACGCTCTGCGCCCAGTCGGGCAGCGCGGTGTAGTGCAGGTGGTGCGGGCCGGCCCACATGTAGGTGAAGATCAGCGCCCAGAAGTGCACGATGGACAGCCGGTAGCTGTACACCGGGCGCTCGGCCTGCTTGGGGATGTAGTAGTACATGATCCCCAGGAAGCCGGCGGTGAGGAAGAAGCCCACCGCGTTGTGGCCGTACCACCACTGGATCATGGCGTCCTGCACGCCGGCATAGGCCGAATAGCTCTTCGTCAGGCTGGCCGGGATGGCCACGCTGTTGACGATATGCAGCAGCGCCACGGCGATGATGAAGGCGCCGAAGAACCAGTTCGCGACGTAGATGTGGCGCACCTTGCGGATGCCGATGGTGCCGAAGAAGACGATCGCGTAACTCACCCAGACGACGGCGATCAGCAGGTCGATCGGCCACTCCAGTTCGGCATATTCCTTGGCCTGCGTCATGCCCAGCGGCAGCGTGATGGCGGCCGACACGATGACGATCTGCCAGGCCCAGAAGGTGAAGAGCGCCAGCCCGGGCATGAACAGCCGCGTCTGGCAGGTGCGCTGCACCACGTGGTAGGCCGTGGCGAAGAGCACGCTGCCGCCGAAGGCGAAGATCACGGCGTTGGTGTGCAGCGGGCGCAAGCGGCCGTAGCTGAGCCAGGGGATGCCGAAGTTGAGCTGCGGCCAGGTCAGCTGGGCGGCGATGATCACCCCCACGAGCATGCCCACCACACCCCAGAGCACGGCCGCCAGCGCGAACAGGCGTACGGCAGTGTCGGTGTAGACACCCTCGGTCTCCCGGGGCGTGGCGGCGGGGTGCGCCAGTGTGGCAGGGCTTGCCATAACGCTTCTCCTCACTAGGTCAAATCAAACGTGCGATTGTTCGCGGGCACCCGGGTCGGAGGCTTGATCGGCATCAAGCGCCCGATCGTCCTCGGTCAGGATCCGTTCAGCCTCGGATTCCAGGTCCTCGAACTGGCCGCCGTGCAACGCCCAGCCGAACACGGCCAGGATCGCCAGCACCAGCCCCACCGAAAGCGGGATCAACAGGTACAGGCTGTCCATGTTGTACCGCAGCCCGCTCAGCGCGCCGCGCGCAAGGCGTTGAAGACCACGACGAGCGAACTCAGCGCCATGCCCAGGCCGGCCGCCCAAGGCGGCAGCCAGCCCACCAGCGCCAGCGGAATGCACAGCGCGTTGTACGAACCGGCCCAGACGAAATTCTGGCGCACGATGCGCAGTGCCTGCTGCGCAGTGTGCCGCGCGCGCACCAGGTCGCCGAGCTGGTTGGACGCGATCACGGCGTCGGCCTGGCTGCGCGAGACCAGAGCGCCCTGCCCCATGGCCAGCGAGACGTCGGCGCGCGCCAGGACCGGGGCGTCGTTGATGCCGTCGCCGATCATCGCGACGCGACGCCCGGCCGCCTGGGCGGCCGTCACCGCCGCCAGCTTGGCCTCGGGCGTGGCGCCGGCGAGCACGTCGTCCACGCCGATGCGCGCGGCCAGCGCCAGGGCGCGCTGCGGCGTGTCGCCGGTGAGCACGGTGACCTGCACGCCCTCGGCGCGCAACACCTGCAGCGCTTCGGCGGTGCCGGGGCGCAGCGCTTCCTCGCATTCGAAGGCCGCCAGCGCAAGGCCGTCGCAGCCCAGCCAGACCTGGGCGGCGTTGCCGGCCGTGGCCGTGGCGTCGACCCAGGCGGCGGCGCCCAGCCGCCAGGTGCGGCCGCCCTCGTCGCGCGCGCTCAGGCCATGCCCGGCCACCTCCTCGATCGCCGACCAAGCGGGTGCCGACGCTGCGGCCTCGCCGGCGTCGGCCAGCGCTCGCGAGAGCGGATGCGTCGACCACGCGGCCAGAGCCGCGGCGCGCGCCGTGGCTGCCTTGGCGTCGGCAAAGACGCCCTGCCCGGCCGGCGTCAAGCTCACCGCCGACAACTGCAACCGGTCTTCGGTGAGCGTGCCGGTCTTGTCGAAGAAGAAGTGCTGCGCCTTCGCCAGCGCCTCGATGGCATCCAGCCGCTGCACCATCACGCCGCGCCGCGCCAGGCCGCGCGCGCCGCCGCCGGAGGGCCGCAGGCGCAGCCAGCGACAGCGCGCAGGGGCAGGTGACGATCAGCACCGACACCGCCACCCACACCGCGCGCGACGGGTCGATCACGCTCCACACGGCGGCCCCCCCCGCCGCCAGCAGCAGCACCACCCACAGGAACGGCGCAGCCCAGCGGTCGGCCAGCCGCGCTGCTGCCGGGCGCTGGCTCATGGCGCTGCGCATCATCGAGACGATGGCCTCGAAGCGCGTATCGGCGCCCACGCGCTGCACGCGCATGAGCACCGGCGCGCCCAGGTTCACGCTGCCCGCCACCAGCGCGGCGCCATCGGCCTTGGCCACCGCCTGCGACTCGCCGCTGAGCAGCGATTCGTCGGCGCGCGTGGTGCCGCCCTGCAGCACGCCGTCGGCCGGGAAGGCCTGGCCCACCGGCACACGCACCTGGTCGCCGGGGCGCAGGCGGTGCACGCTCACGGCTTGCGTGCTGCCGTCGGCAGCCACGCGCCAGGCCGTCTCGGGCAGGCGGGCCAGCGCGCATTCCAGCGCCTGCGCCGCGCGGTGGCGGGCCAGCAGTTCCAGGTAGCGTGCAGCGAGCAGGAAGCTCACGAACATGGTCAGCGAATCGAAATAGACCTCGTCGCCGAAGATGCCGCCGGGATCGAAGGTGGCGCCCGTGCTGGCGATGAAGGTGATGACCAGGCCCAGCGCCACCGGCACCTCCATCGAGATGCGGCGCTGGCGCAGCGCCCGCCAGGCGCCGCTGAAATAGGGTCCGGCGGAAAACGCCAGCACCGGCAACGAAAGAAGCCAGCTGCCCCAGGCCAGCAACTGCCACAGATCGGGCGCCAGCTCGCCCGGGCCCGCCACGTAGCTGGGCGTGGCCATCATCATCACCTGCATGGCGCAGAAGCTGGCCACGAACAGCCGCCACAACGCCTGCCGGTGCTCGCGCCGGCGCAGTGCCCGCGCAGGGGCGGCGGCGTCGGGCACGGCTTCGTAGCCGGCGCCGCGCACGGCTTCGATCAACGCCGAGGGCCGCGTGCGTTCGGGGTCCCAGCAGACGGTGGCGCGCTGCGCCGCTGCGCTCACCTGCACCGAGCGCACGCCCTCGACAGCGCCGATGGCGCGTTCGATGATGCCGGCGCAGGCCGCGCAAACCATGCCCGACAGCTGCAGCGAACTCTCGCCCAGCTTCTCACCCGCGGCACCGGTCACCCAGCGCGTATACCGACCCTGTTCGATCGGATCGTCGACCACCGTGAGCGGTGCAGGGGAAGGTACGGCGGTGGCAGCGGTCATCGGCGGGCCGATCGGCAGCCCCTGTCGGGAGCCCGATAATCTATCGTCTGCCGCTTATATACCCCATGACTTTCATCAAAGCCCTTTCCCCTCGCGCCGTGCTGGCCCTTCCGGGTCTGCTCGCCGTCTGTTTCGCCGCGGCGGCACAGACGGTACCCCAGCCGCGGCTGGAGACCGTGCAGCTCAGTGCCGGCATGCACCTCATCCGCGCCGAAGTGGCAGTGACGCCCGTTCAGCAGGCCACCGGCATGATGTTCCGCACCGCGATGGGCGCCAACGAGGGCATGCTCTTCGTCAATGCCGACAGCGGCGTGCGCTGCTTCTGGATGCGCAACACCTTGATCCCGCTGACCATCGCGTTCATCGCCGAAGACGGCACCATCGTCAACCTGGCCGACATGCAGCCTCGATCCGACGAGTCGCACTGTTCTGCCGCACCGGTGCGCTATGCGCTGGAGATGAACCAGGGCTGGTTTGCCAAGCGCGGCATCAAGCCGGGGCAGCGGCTGCGCGGCGGTCCATTCGGGCCTTGAGGCCCGCACGCGCCGCGGCCGGCAGCCGCCATGCCCTTCAGGCGAAATTGGCCTGCACGAAGTCCCAGTTGACGAGCTTGTCGAGGAAGGTCTCCACCCACTTCGGCCGCAGGTTGCGGTAGTCGATGTAGTAGGCGTGTTCCCACACGTCCACCGTGAGCAGCGCCTTGTCGGCGGTGGTCAGCGGCGTGCCCGCGGCGCCGGTGTTGACGATGTCCAGGCTGCCGTCGGGCTTCTTCACCAGCCAGGTCCAGCCGGAACCGAAATTGCCCACGGCCGACTTGACGAAGGCCTCCTTGAATGCGGCGTAGGAACCCCACTTGGCGTTGATGGCCGCCGCCAGCGCGCCGCCGGGTTCGCCGCCGCCGGCCGGCTTCATGCAATGCCAGAAGAAGGTGTGGTTCCAGACCTGCGCCGCGTTGTTGTAGATGCCGCCCGAGGACTTGCGCATGATGTCTTCCAGCGCCAGGGACTCGAACTCCGTGCCCTTCTGCAGGTTGTTCAGGTTCACGACATAGGCGTTGTGGTGCTTGCCGTGGTGGTACTCCAGCGTCTCGCGGCTGTAGTGCGGCGCCAGCGCGTCGATGGCATACGGGAGGGCGGGCAGCGTGTGTTCCATGGCAGGGATCCTCGTTGAATGACGATACCGTTCATTGTAGGCAGCCGGGTTTCACGGCGTCGGCGGCAGGGGCTCCACGTCCAACACCTCGGCGCGGGCGCGGCCATCGGCCCACACGGCGCGCACCGCCTGCCCGGGCCGCAGGGCCAGCGCCGAAATCACCGGCCGGCCGTCGGCCGATTCGACCCAGGCATAACCGCGTTGCAGCACGCGGTGCGGGTCGTGCGCCCGCAGTCTTTCCTGTGCGCCGGCCAGCGCCAGGCGCTGCTGCTGCAACTGCGCCGCGGCCGCGCGCATCAGGCGCTGTGCCAGTCGTTGCGGCGCCTGGGCGTGCCAGTCGCGGCTGTGGCGCAACGCCAGGCCGAGCCGGCGCGCCAGGTCGTTCAGCCGCTGCGCCTGCAATTGCAGCGTCTTTGCCGGCCGGTCCAGGCGCAACGCCACTGTGTCCAACTGCTGCGCCCGCGTCTGCAGGCTGCGCTGCAGCACGCGCTGCAGCACGGCCTGGCGTGAACCCAGGGCCGCCAGCGCCTCCAGGCGCGCCGGCGCGCCAGCTCCGCCGCGGCGGTCGGCGTCGGCGCACGCAGGTCGGACGCCAGGTCGGCGAGCGTGATGTCGGTCTCGTGGCCGACGCCGCACACCACCGGCAGCGGGCACGCCACCACGGCGCGCACGACGCGCTCGTCATTGAAGGCCCACAGGTCTTCCAACGAGCCGCCGCCACGCACCAGCAGCAGCGCGTCCACCTCGCGCCGCTGCCCGGCGCGCTGCAGCGCCGCGGCCAGTGCGGCCGGCGCCTCGGCACCCTGCACCGGGGTCGGGTAGAGGACCACGCGCACCTGAGGTGCACGCCGCTGCAGCGTGGTCAGCACGTCGCGCAGCGCGGCCGCCCCCAGCGAGGTGACGACGCCAATGGCCCGCGGGAAGGCCGGCAGCGGCCGCTTGCGCGCGGCGTCGAACAGGCCTTGCGCTTCCAGCCGCGCGCGGCGGCGCAGGAATTCCTCGTACAGGGTGCCGGCACCGAGCCGCTGCAGCGACTCCACCACCATCTGCAGTTCGCCGCGGGGTTCGTACACGCCCAGGCGCCCACGCAATTCGACCTGCAGGCCGTCGGCGGGCACGAAGTCCACGAGCACCGCGGCGCGCCGGAACATCGCGCAGCGCAGCAGCGCGGGGGCACCGTCGGCGTCCTTGAGCGAAAAGTACCAGTGGCCGCTGGCCGCCCGCGTCAGCCCCGAAAGTTCGCCGCGCACGGCGACGGCGCCAAAACGCGCGGCCAAGGCATCGCCGGTGGCCAGCAGCAACGCCGCCACGCCCCAGGGCGGCCGCTGCAGCGGGGCAGATTCGGGCTCAATCATGCCAAGAGGCCCGGTTGGCGCGGCATTGGAAGTCCACAAGCGCGCAGCGCAAGGCCCGCCCGCGCAAGATGCCGGTCACGAAACCGAAACATTTGCGCAAACCGTTGATTTGACTGGATTTTTCGTTGCTCAATTATTCAGCAACCTGGTGACCGGGCAGCAAAACTGCCAATGGGCCGACGCTGCCGGGTGCTTGCCCACAAACTTGTCCACAGATTCGGTGGATATCCTGAAGCCACGCCAGCGGCCCTCGACGGGTGCCGGCTGCCGTAGCCGATCGATCGGCCATAATCGCGCCGCAGCGGGCGTTTCAGCCCCACTCGAACGTTCACCAGACCCCTTGCTTTCGATCATACAAGCGGCCGGTTGGCCGATCTGGCCCCTGATCCTGTGCTCCGTGGTGGCGCTGGCCCTGGTCATCGAACGCCTCTACCACCTGCGGCTCAGCCTGGTGGCGCCGCCCCGGCTGCTGGACGAGGTGATCGGTGTCACGCGCAACAGCCTGCCGGCGGCCGACGTGGTGAACAAGCTGGCCGACAACTCGGTGCTGGGTGCGGTGCTGGCCGCCGGGTTGCGCGGCGTGACGGCCGAGCCGCGCATCACTGAACCGGCGCTGCGCCAGGCCTTCGAGAACGCCGGCCGCAGCGCCGTGCACGAACTCGAGCGTTACCTCAACACGCTGGGCACCATCGCTGCGGCGGCGCCGCTGCTGGGCCTGTTCGGCACCGTGGTGGGCATGATCGAGATCTTCGGTTCGCAGGCACCCGGCGCCGGCGCCGTGGGCAACCCGCAGCAACTGGCGCACGGCATTTCGGTGGCGCTGTACAACACGGCCTTCGGGCTCATGATCGCCATTCCCTCCCTGATGTTCTACCGCTACTTCCGGCGCCGCGTCGACGAATTCCAGCTCGTCATGGAACTGGCCGCCGAGCGCATGGTGCCGCACCTGATGCGCTTCGCGGTGCGCACGCCGGACTGACCCGACTCGGGCCATGAGGTTCAGCCGCCGCCGCCTCGAGGAACCGGAGATCAACCTGATCCCGTTCATCGACGTGCTGCTGGTGGTGCTGATCTTCCTGATGCTGTCGACCACCTACTCACGCTTCACCGAATTGCGGATCAATCTGCCCGCGGCCGACGCCGAGAAGCTGCGCGAGCGGCCGGGCGAAGTCGTCGTCTCGGTGTCCAGCGACGGCCGCTACGCCGTCAACCGCCAGGCGGTAGACGGCCGCAGCGTCGAGCTGCTGAGCGCCGAACTGGCCGCTGCGGCCGCCGGGCGGCCCGATACGGTGGTCATCATCTCGGCCGACGCCATGGCGGCGCACCAGGCGGTGGTGAACGTGCTGGACGCCGCGCGCCGGGCCGGCCTGTCGCGCCTGACCTTCGCCGCGCAGACCGCCAACGGCGCGCCCCGTTGACGCCGGCCGTGACGGGCGGGCCGACGCTGGCCGCACGCGCCGAGGCGCTGCTGGCGCAGCACTGGTGGCAGCCGCAGCCCAGCGCACTGGCGCAGTTGCTGCGCCCCTGGTCCTGGCTGTATCGCGCGCTGGCCGGCTGGCAGCGCCGGCGCCAGCGGCCGCAGGCCTTGCCGGTGCCGGTGATCGTGGTCGGCAATTTCATCGTCGGCGGCGCCGGCAAGACGCCCACCGTGATCGCCCTCGTGCAGGCTCTTTCGGCGGCCGGCTGGCACCCTGGGCGTGATCTCGCGCGGCTACGGGCGCCGCGATGCCGGTGCGCGCGAAGTGGCGGCGCGCGACCCGGTGGTGGACGTCGGCGACGAGCCCCTGCTGATCCGCCGCCGCACCGCGGTGCCGGTGTGGGTGGGCCGCGACCGCGTGGCAGCGGCCCGCGCGCTGTGCGCCCGGCATCCTGAAGTCGACGTCATCGTTTCCGACGACGGCTTGCAGCACCACGCCCTGCCGCGCCGCGCCGAATGGGTGGTGTTCGACGAACGTGGCGCCGGCAACGGCCTGCTGCTGCCGGCCGGGCCGCTGCGCGAGCCCTTGCCGAAGTCGCTGCCGGCGCGCACGCGCATCGTCTACACCGGGGGCGTTGCCAGCACGGGCTTGCCCGGCGAACTGGTCCGGCGCAGCCTGGCCTGGCCTGGCCGCTGGCGGCGTGGGCGGCCGGCAGCCGCCAGGAGGCACGGCCCCTGGCCCATCTGCGCGGCCGCCCGCTGCTGGCCGCCGCCGGCCTGGCCGCACCGGAGAAGTTCTTCGCCATGCTGGAGCAGGCCGGGCTGACCATCACCCGCCTGCCCCTGCCCGACCACCACGATTACGCCACCCTGCCCTGGCCGGCCGGCAGCGCCGAGGTCGTGACCACCGAGAAGGACGCGGTCAAGATCGACCCGGCGCACATCGGCGCCACGCAGGTCTGGGTGGTGCCGCTAGACTTGGCGCTTCCTGCTTCACTCGTGGGCGAGCTGATGTCCTGGCTGCCCGCGCCCACCCCACCATGAGCCTCGACCACCGCCTCGTCAACCTGCTCGTCTGCCCCGTCTGCAAGGGGCCGCTGGAGTTGCGCCGCGATGCCGACCTGCACCCCACCGCGCTGCTGTGTCGTGCCGACCGTCTGGCATTCCATATCCGCGACGGCATTCCGGTGATGCTGGAAAGCGAAGCCACGACGATCGACAGCGACGCGGCCGCGGCCACTGCGGCGCAGTGAACTTCACGGTCCTGATCCCGGCGCGGCTGGCGTCCACGCGGCTGCCCGGCAAGCCGCTGGCCGACATCGCCGGCAAGCCCATGGTCGTTCGCGTGGCCGAACGCGCGGTGTCGAGCGGCGCCGCGCGCGTGGTCGTGGCCGCCGACGACGAGCGCATCGTGCAGGCCTGCGCCGCGCACGGCGTGGCCGCGGTGCTCACCGGCAGCCACCATGCCAGCGGCAGCGACCGTCTGGCCGAGGCCTGCGAGCGGCTCGGGCCTGCAGGGCGACGATGCGGTCGTCAACGTGCAGGGTGATGAACCGCTGATCGACCCCGCACTGGTGCGCCGCTGCGCCGAGTTGCTGGCGGACAGGCGTGACTGCGTGATGAGCACGGCGGCGCACCCGATCGCGGAACTGGCCGACTTCCTGAACCCGAACGTGGTCAAGGTGGTGCTCGACGCCGCCGGCCGCGCGCTGTATTTCACCCGCGCCCCCGTGCCCTGGTGGCGCGACGGCTTCCAGGCCGGCGTAAGCGCCCTGCCCGTGCCAGCGCCGCTGCGCCACCTGGGCCTGTACGGCTACCGCGCCGGTTTCCTGCGCCGCTTTCCCACGCTGCCGCCGGCGCCGCTGGAGCAGTGCGAGGCGCTCGAGCAGCTGCGCGTGCTCTGGCACGGCGAGCGCATCGCCGTGCACGTGGCCGCACACGGCCCCGGGCCGGGCGTCGACACACCCGAGGATCTGGCCCGCGTGCGGGCCCTGTTTGCGGCAGCCGCGGCGTCAGCTTGACGTCTGGCACTGCGTGCTATTCTCGTTTCGAGACGCGCCAGGGCGCATGGCGCGCGCGGCGCCCAACGAGCCATACCACCGAGAACACTGATGAGACTGATTCTTCTGGGCGCCCCCGGCGCCGGCAAGGGCACGCAGGCCGCGTTCATCTGCCAGAAGTTCGGCATCCCGCAAATCTCCACCGGCGACATGCTTCGCGCGGCCGTCAAGGCCGGCACCGCCATGGGCCTGGCGGCGAAGAAGACCATGGATGGCGGCAGCCTGGTCAGCGACGACATCATCATCGGCCTGGTGAAGGAGCGCCTGACGCAGCCTGACTGCGCCAGCGGTTTTCTCTTCGACGGCTTTCCGCGCACCCTGCCGCAAGCCGACGCCATGAAGGCCGCCGGCGTGAAGATCGACGTGGTGCTGGAAATCGACGTGCCCGGAAGAAGCCATCATCGAACGCATGAGCGGTCGCCGCGTGCACCTGGCCTCGGGCCGCACCTACCACGTCAAGTACAACCCGCCCAAGGTGGCAGGCCGCGACGACGCCACCGGCGAGCCGCTGATCCAGCGCGACGACGACAAGGAAGACACCGTGCGCAAGCGGCTGCAGATCTACCGCGACCAGACGCGCCCGCTGATCGACTACTACGCCCAGTGGGCCGCCGGCGGCGATGCCGCGGCACCGCGTCTGGTGCGTGTCAGCGGCACCGGCAGCGTCGAGGAGATCGCCGCCCGTGTGATGGCGGCATTGGCAGGCTGAACCAGCAACCCGAGGAAAGCGACACCATGGAAATCGCAGGCAAGGTCTTCATCGTCACCGGCGGGTCATCGGGCCTGGGCGAAGGCACGGCACGCATGCTGGCCGCCGAAGGCGGCAAGGTGGTCATTGCCGACCTGCAGGTCGAGCGCGGCCAGGCCATTGCCGCCGAGATCGGCGGCGTCTTCGTCCGGTGCGACGTCAGCCAGGAGGCCGATGGCCAGGCCTCCGTGGCCGCGGCATTGGGCCTGGGCAAGCTGATGGGCCTGGTCAACTGCGCCGGCATCGCGCCGGCGGTGAAGACCGTGGGCAAGGACGGCGCGCACCCGCTGGCGGTGTTCACGAAGACGATCACCGTCAACCTGATCGGCAGCTTCAACATGATCCGCCTGGCCGCCGAGGCGATGGCGAAGAACGAGCCCGAAGCCACAGGCGAGCGCGGCGTGCTCATCAGCACCGCCAGCGTGGCCGCCTACGATGGCCAGATCGGCCAGGCCGCGTACAGCGCCAGCAAGGGCGGCGTGGTCGGCATGACGCTGCCCATCGCTCGCGACCTGGCGCGCAACGGCATCCGCAACATGACCATCGCGCCCGGCATCTTCGGCACACCCATGATGTTCGGCATGCCCAAGGAAGTGCAGGAGGCGCTGGCCGCCAGCGTGCCCTTCCCCAGCCGGCTGGGCACACCGGCCGACTATGCCAAGCTGGTGAAGCACATCATCGAGAACGACATGCTCAACGGCGAGGTGATCCGGCTCGACGGCGCCATTCGGCTGGCGCCGAAGTGACGGCGGCTGTTCAGGCTCGGGGCAGCATCAGCCAAAGCTTTCAAAGTCGATCCCCTTCCGCTCGAAGACCGCGACGAACTTTCGGCACCCGTGCCTGATCGCTGAGCCCTGGGCAACCGCTTGAGCGCACGCATCGGGCGGCAACTGGGCCTGCAAAAGATCGACATCCTGGCCGCCGAGGCTTTGTTTCCTGGCGATCCGGCGTCGAGAAGGTCTGCGCGAGGCCGGTGCAGCAGCCGCGGCCCGGGGGCCGGAGCGCCGGCCTCGGTCAGTCGACCAGACGCACTTCGACGCGACGGGCTTCTTCGGGCGGCCCTCCCAGGGCGGTCTGCTCCGGCTTGCGCAACTGCACGCGGGCAGCATCCGCACCCTGCCCGGTGAGCGCGGCGCGCACGGCCATGGCCCGCCGCTTGGCCAGATCGGCGTTGTGGGCCGGGTCGCCGCTCGGATCGTGGAAGCCGGCGATCACCAGCTTCCTGGACGGCGCATCGGCCAAGGCCTTGACCGCAGCGGCCAGTTCGGCGCCGGCAGCGGCGTCCAGTTCGGCCTTGTCGATTTCGAAGAACACCCGGGCGACGATCTCGCCGGACAGCGGTACGTCGACCAGCACATCAGCCTCGGCGACGGCCGCTGCGGCGGGCACGGCCGCCGGCGTCGCCGCCACGGCCACCGGCTTGACCGCGTGCTTGGCATTCGTGGCCCGGATCGCCAGCCCGCCGATCAGCCCGAAGAGCAACAGCGTGATGATGCCCAGCACCACCCACAGCCCGACCTTGGCGCCATCGTCTTGATCATCCATCGTTGTTTCGGACTCCTCGTCCGCCTCTGGCTTGTTCGAATCGTGATTTTGGCCCCTGCCGGCGGTCGAGCCTGACGCGTGCCTTGCACGAACCGTTGCCTGTCTCCCGGCTGCCCGGCCAGGCGTGCGTCCGTAGCGGCCTGCAACGGAAGCTAGCTGCCGAGGACGCGGCGCGTGTGCCGCGCGATCATCAGTTCCTCGTTGGTGGGCAGCACCCAGGCCGTCGTCGCGCTGGCGGCCGTGCTGATGCGCGGGCCGCCGGCCTGGTTGGCGACTTCATCCAGCGCCACCCCCAGCCACGCCGCATGGCGGCAGACGCGCGCGCGGATCTCGGCGCTGTTCTCGCCAATGCCGCCGGTGAACACCAGCGCGTCCAGACCGCCCAGCGCCGCGGCCAGCGAACCCAGTTCGCGCCCGATGCGGTACACGTACAGGTCCACCGCCAGCGCTGCGCGCGGCTCCTTGCTGGCCAGCAGCGTGCGCATGTCGCTGGACACGCCGGACACGCCGAGCAGCCCCGACTGGTTGTAGATGAGCTTTTCGATGGCGCGCGCGTCCATGCCGCGCTGGTCCATCAGGTAGAGGATGACGCCGGGGTCGATGGCACCGCAGCGGGTGCCCATCGGCAACCCGTCGACGGCGGTGAAGCCCATCGTGCTGGCCACGCTGCGGCCACCGGCCAGCGCGCACATGCTGGCGCCGTTGCCCAGGTGCAGCACCACGGTGCGCCCCTGTGCGGCCTTGGGGTCCAGTTGCGGCAGCCGCGAGGCGATGTACTCGTAGCTCAGGCCGTGGAAGCCGTAGCGGCGCACGCCGGCGTCGTGCAGTTCCCGGGGCAGCGCGAACATCTGTGCCAATTCGGGCTGCGCGCGGTGAAAGGCGGTGTCGAAGCAGGCCACCTGCGGCAGCGCGGGCTGGCGTTCCTGCAAAAGCCGGATCGGCGTCAGGTTGTGCGGCTGGTGCAGTGGCGCCAGCGGGATGAACTGCGCCAGGTCGTCCAGCACCTGGGCGTCGACGCGCACCGGCTGCGAATAGAGCAGGCCGCCGTGCACCACGCGGTGCCCCACGCCGGCCAGGTGCGTACCCGCCAGCCGGCCGCGCAGGGTGGCCACGATATGGTCCAGCGCGTCGGCGTGCCCGAGCCGCTTGCCGTCGTCCCAGGCGTGGGTGGAGAGGGTCTCGCCGCTGGCGCTCTTGGCAACGAAGCGCGGCGCGGTCTGCAGGCCTTCGGCCTGGCCGCGCAGGGTGAGCTCGAGCTCGTCACCCACCTGCTCGAAGAGCGAAAATTTCAGGCTCGACGAGCCTGCGTTCAGGACCGCGATCGCTTGCGACATCAGGCCACCGCCTTCTTCAGGTCTTCGCGCCTCGCCTGGGCGACCAGCGCTGCCACGGCGCACGAGGCCAGGCGCGTTTCCACCGAATCGGCGCGACTGGTCAGGATGATGGGCACGCGCGCCCCCAGCACGATGCCGGCGGCGTCGGCCTCGGCCATGAAGCTCAGGCTCTTGGCCAGCATGTTGCCGGCCTCCAGGTCGGGCACCACCAGGATGTCGGCCAGGCCGGCCACCGGCGAGGTGATCTTCTTGATCTGGGCCGCGCCCAGGTCGATGGCGTTGTCCAGCGCCAGCGGCCCCGTCGAGCAGGCCACCGGTGATCTGGCCGCGTTCGGCCATCTTGCACAGCGCGGCGGCCTCGATGGTGGAGGGCACCTTGGGGTTCACCGTCTCCATGGCGGACAGGATGGCCACCCTGGGCCGCTCCACGCCCAGCGCGCGCGCCAGGTCGATGGCGTTCTGCACGATGTGCATCTTGTCTTCCAGCGTCGGGAAGATATTCACGGCGGCGTCGGTGATGACGACCACGCGATCGATCGCCGGCACGTCCATGATGAAGCAGTGACTGATGCGGCGCGCCGTGCGCAGGCCGGTGTCGCGCTTGACCACCGCGGCCATCAGTTCGTCGGTGTGAAGGCTGCCCTTCATCAGCATCTCGGCCTTGCCCTCGCGCGCCAGTTTCACGGCGGCCTCGGCCGAGCCGACGCTGTGCGGTGCGTCGACCCGCTCACACATCGAGAGGTCGAGTTCGAACTGCGCCGCCAGCGCCTCGATGCGTGCCGTCGGTCCCACCAGGATGGGCCGGATCAGGCCTGTCTGAGCCGCCTCCACGGCGCCGCGCAGGGAGCTCGTCGCAGGGGTGGGCCACCGCGCAGGGGGTCGGCGACAGCGCCCTGGCGCGGCCGATCAGGTGCTGGTACTTCTCGTGCTTTTGAGCCGACATGAGTTTGGGGCCGCCCACAGGCGCGGCCGCGGTCGCGTCAGAAGCTGCCGGTCAGGTAAAGCTGCAGGCCGGAATAGTTCAGCTTGACCTTGCCCGTGAAGTCGTTCCCTTCGACGTCCAGGCGGGTGCCGAACCAGTTGTAACCCAGACCGACGCCGAAGTTGCGGTGGAACATCCAGGTGCCGCTCAACCGAAGATCGGACCAACGGCCATCGTATTCATCGATCTTGACACTGAAGAACTGGCCCGACGCCTCGAGGTACCAGTTCGGTGCCACCACCCAGGCGGCGCGCAGGCCGACCACGGGCAGCGGTGCCGGCAGGTCACTGCCCTTGGTGGCCCCAGTCACCGAGCAAGGCGGCGTGGCGCAATCCGGACCCGAGTAGTTGGCGTTGCCCGAGAGCTGGAATCTCATGTCCATGTAGTGCACGCCGATGCTGGCCGCCAACTCGTAGCTGGGGTTGCGCACGAATGCCCATTCGTAAGAAAGGGCATAGACGTTGAACTCCTGCTCGAACGTGGCACTGCTGCCGGCCAGGAAGGCATAGTCGCCCCACACCAGGTCTTGGTCGAGCACGCGCGTGCGCGAGTTCGCATTGTCGAAATACATGAAGCGCAGGCGATGCGTGGGGGTGATGCGCCACAGCACGTCGGCGCGCACCCGCGTCGAGTCATCGGCCTTGCCGAAGGTCTCGTCGAAATCCACCTCCGGGTTCTGCGACGACTGGCCGTCGAGCCGGGCATCCAGGCTCGTCTGGTAGATGAAGCCCCCCAGGTTGAAGACCCAGGGGTTGTTGAGCAGGCCTTCGGCATAGCCCCCCGACTGGGCTAGGGCCGAGCCTGATGCGCCGACGCCCAACAAGCTTCCCAGCAGCAAGGAACCGATCCTGGACGAGATTCTTGATTTCATGGTGTTGCTCCTGAACACGGGACTCTTGGAACTTCGGTGCCCGGCGACGCTGGACATGCCGAGATGCTGACGAGTCATATTTGGGCAGAACACCGTGCGGTTCGTTGACGAATATCAACGCCCGCACGGGCCGGCAAGTGGCTGCCGCGCGAGCCTGAGTGTAGGCACGGCCACATGGGAATGCGGTACGGGAAAGCGATGACGGGACAGCGCCTGGCGGCTCAGGTGGTCTTGCGGACGGCCTTCCGTGCTGGCTTGCGTACGGTCTGGCGGACCGCTTTCGCAACGGTCTGGCTCTCGGCCTTGGGCACCGCCTTGCGTGGCGCCGCCGCCGGCAGGCTGGCGCCGAACAACGCTTCCACCTGCGCCAGCCGCTTCGCGCGTTCGCCGCTCAGCTCGCCGGCAGCATGCACGGTTCGGCGCAGTGCCTCCTGCAGGCGAGCGCGCGGAGCGGGACCAGCGGACAACATCCGGGGGATGGCAGCGAGCGCTGCCTCGCGGTCGAGCAGCAGGATGAAATACTGCTCGCGCAGTGTCTGCTTGAACGCCTGGAGCGTGAGGCCCGCATTTTCGGCGCGGATCTGGCGCAGGGTGTTGAAGGCGCGTTCGTCGACGCCTTCGCCCGCCATGCCGATATAGACCAGCGCGCGGATCAGGGCTTCGCGCGGGCCGCCCTCGGCGATGCGTGCCTTGAGTTCGGCGACGCGCTGCTCGATGAGTGCCATGCGCTCGCGGTCGAGTCCTGGCTTGCGGCGCAGCGGCTCTTCCGAGGCGCTCAGCCCCACCAGGGCCTGCAGGACCGGCGAGCTGTAGATGGCCAGGAACATCTGCTCCAGGTTGCTGTCGCGCAGGTCGCGGTAGCCGTTCAGCGCCGAAATGATCCCTTCCGAGACCATGGCCTGCCACTGCAGGAAGGGGTTGTCGTGCGCCACCGGCCGGCGCTGCTGGCGCACCAACTCGGCGAGCTGGGCCACCTGCTGCATCAGCGGGTTGCGCTCCGAGAAGATCTCGAACGGCAGCTCGGCGTGGCTGAGCTTCTTCATCGCGGCGGCCGTCTGCTCGTTGACCGAGGCGCGCACGAAAGGCTGGAACAGCGTGCGGTACAGCCCGAGGTTGATCTCGGACACCCGGCGCACGGTGGCAAAGCGGCGGTCGCTCTCGGGGTCGGGCTTGACGATCGCCTTTACGTCATCCAGCGTGCGCGGCTCGAAGCGCACGATCCAGTCGCCGACGATCTCTTCCGCATGCGCCGCGTCGGCCGTCTTCGGCGTCATCACGGCTTCGTACAGGCCCGGCGGCAGCACGTCGATGAGGTCGATATTGGAGGCGAATTCCTGGTGCTCCTTCTTCGCGATGCCACCGGAAACGAAGATGCCCAGGTGGCCGATTGTCGGGTGCAGCGTGTAGACGATGGTCTGGCCGCAGGCGCGGATGTCGTCGTCGCTGCCGTACAGGTCGACGATCCAGCCCAAGGCCTGCTGCGGCGGCGTGATGTTGTCACCCTTGGAGCAGAAGCAGACGATCGGCGAGCGGATATGGCGCAGGTCGATGCGTTCACCCTGGCTGGTGACGATCTCGCCGGTGGCCAGCCGGTTGCCGACGAACAACTGGTCGACGATCCACTGGATTTCCTCGCCGTTGAGGTTGACGTGGCCGCCCCACCATTTCTCGAATTCGATGAAGCGCGGCCCCTCGGTGTCCACCTTCGACCACAGGTCGTAGTTCTTGGTCCACAAGGTATTGGCGGGATTCAGGTTCTCGAAATTCTCGACCAGGTGCGCGCCGTCGAATTTGCCGTTGCCCAGGTCGCTGGTGAGCTGCGTCATC
Organism: Candidatus Rubrivivax defluviihabitans; assembly: GCA_016709385.1. Taxonomy (GTDB): domain Bacteria; phylum Pseudomonadota; class Gammaproteobacteria; order Burkholderiales; family Burkholderiaceae_C; genus Rubrivivax; species Rubrivivax defluviihabitans. Next base: position 51,624 of record JADJMW010000010.1, on the reverse strand, counting down.
CAGCTGCCGCCGGCCAGGCCGCCGGTGTAGCGCATCGGGTTCTCGCCTTCCACGCCGGCCCAGTACGACAGCGGTGAGCCGGGAACGATGATGGGGCCGAAGAGTTCGGGCCGGATCGCGGCCACCAGCAGCACCGCCCAGCCGGCCTGGCAGTTGCCGATGACGCAGGGCTTGCCCTCCGCCTGCGGGTGCAGTTCGATGACGCGTTCCAGGAACGCCGCTTCGGCGTTCATGATGTCCTCGATGGTCTGGCCCGGCATCGGCTCGGGCGTGAAGCCGACGAAATAGCAGGGGTGGCCGGCGCGCATGGCGACACCGATCTCGCTGTCGGCCTTGAAGCCGCCGATGCCCGGCCCGTGCCCGGCGCGCGGATCGACGACGACGAAGGGCCGCTTCAGGGGGTCGACCGACATGCCCTCCAGCGGCTTGATGCGTACCAGCAGGTAGTTCGCCGGCCTGGCGAAGGTTCGGGCGTCGAGCACCGGTTCGGCGTCGAAGCTCAGCACGTGCGGAACGGCCTTTTCCTTCTGCGCGTAGTACTGCGCGCTGCGCTGGCGCAGCACGTCCCAGAACAGGATCGTGCGCTGCACGGCGTCGGTCATGTACTCGCCGAACGGCCCCCAAGCCTGCAGCGCGGGGTTCATGGCCGACAGGGCGGCCATCGATGACGGCGGGTCCGCCGGCGCACCGGCGGTCGCCAGGGGGCTCGTGTTGCTGATGGTCTTGGGCATTTCGTCTTCCTTCATGCACGCTCGATGCGCAGGCTGCACGCTAACCAGTTTCGTGCCTGGCTCGGAATTGGACCATCGCGACCCCGCGCCCCGCAGGCCTTCGATGACAAGGGATATACATTTTCAGACAAGGCCCGCTATGCTGCCTTGCGCATAGTCAATTCAGGAGCACCCCGGCGGCATGAGTCAACCAGTCATCCAACGCGGGCAGGAACTTGCAACCGTGCGCATCAGCAGCCTTGCCGGCCTGCCGGCCGTGCTGCGCAGCCTGGGTGCCGATGTGGCCGGGTTGTTGGCCGAGGTGGGCATCGAAACCAGCCTGTTCGACGACCCCGACAACCGGATCGGCTACGCCGCCCGCAGCCGCCTTCTGCATCACTGCGTGGCGCGGACCGGCTGCCAGCATCTGGGCCTGCTCGTCGGTCAGCAGGGCCAGCTTCAGCACCTCGGGCTGGTGGGCCTGCTGGCGAAATATTCGCCCGATGCCGGTGCGGCGCTGCGCGGCCTGGTGCGTTACTTCCATCTGCACGCGCGCGGCGTGAGCTTGAGCCTGACGGTCCATGACGACGCGGCGACCTGGGGCTACACCATCCACCTGCCGCACACCGTGGCCACCGACCAGGTGGGCGACGGCGCGGCAGCCGCCATGCTCAACATCATGCGCTCACTGTGCGGCCCCGAATGGGCGCCGGCCGAGGTGCTGCTGGCCCACCGCAGGCCGGCGGACGAGCGGCCTTACCGCCAGGTCTTCCGGGCGCCGCTGCGCTTCGACGCCGAGTGCAACGGCTTGACCTTCCCCGCCCACTGGTTGAGTCACCCCCTGCCGCTGGCAGACCCGGACCTGAGCCGCTTGCTGCACCAGCAGATCGAAGCGCTGGCGGCCCGCCACGCCGGCGAATTTCCGGAGCAGGTGCGCAGCGTGCTGCGCTCGGCGCTGCTGACGCGCCACGCCAAGGCCGAAGAGGTTGCCGCCCTGTTCTCCATGCACAGCCGTACGCTGAGCCGCCGGCTGGAGGCCTTCGGCACCAGCTACCAGGCGCTGCTGGACGAAGGCCGCTTCGAGATCGCCCGCCAGATGCTGGCGGACACCGCGCTCGAGGTCGGCCAGATCGCCGCGGCGCTGGACTATGCCGACGCGAGTGCCTTCACGCGTGCCTTCCGGCGCTGGAGCGGCACCACGCCCGGTCAGTGGCGGGCGGCCCGGCTCAACCGCCCAGCGCGATGACGATGACCTCCACCGTCACGCCCAGCAGCACCATCACCAGGCCGGCGCGCCACGGCGACAGCCCGCCATAACGGCCCCAGCGATGGCCGCACATGAACAGCATCGTGATGGCGATGGCGGCCGAGACGCGCATCGCCATTTGCAGGTCGGCGATGAAGATGAAGGGCAGCACGGGCGGGAAGGTCGACGCGAAGACGAGCAGGAAGATGCCCACCGCACCGCGCAGATCCTGCCACTTCATGTGCACTCGGCCCGCCTGTGGCGGCGGCTGGTCGACGATCCATTGCCGCACGCGCTCCAGACCTGGGGCGTCCAGGCCGGCGGCTACCGGTCCGATCTGGCTGGCAATCAGGCGGTGGGCCAGCTCGGGCCTGTTTGTGGTGCGCACGGCGCGGTCGAAGCTGGCCTCGCGGGCGCGGGAAACCAGGGTGCGCAGCACATACATCACGCCGTCGACGAAGCCCCAGGCGATATTGCAGCCGATGGCGGCGATCAGCATCAGCCTCACGTCCTCGCGGCCGGCCGTGGCCACGCTCACGGTGCCGGTAAAGGTGAGCACCATGAACAGGCCGAACAGGATTTCCGAGACACGGTCGATGGGGTCGAGCAGGCGGACTTTGCCCTGCGACTGCAGGTCCTTGATCAAGGTCTCGACGACGGGGTCGTAGGCGTTCGCCGTGCTCATGCGGCGGCCCCGGGTTCGGGGCCGGCGGGGGCCAGGTCCATCACGACGTGGGTCACGCCAGCGTCGCGCGCCTTGGTCAGCGGCAGGCCGCTGCGCTCGAAGACCTTCAGCATCGGCGCATTGCCGGCCAGCACCTCGGCCTCGAAACGCTGGATGCCATGCTGGCGGCCGATGTCGGCGAGCATGGCGAACAACTGGCCCGCCAGGCCCTGGCCCTGGTAGTCCTCCTCGATCGTGAACGCCACCTCGGCCGCGCGAGTGTCGTTGGCCGTGGGCAGGGCGGTGTAGGACGCGCCCCCGATCACGGTCTCGTCGGCCCCCTGGCCCACCACGGCCAGCAGCCCGGCGAAGTGGGTGAAATCGGTGCTGGTGACGCGGTCGAGTTCGGCCGTCGTGAGTTCCTTGCGCATCGAGAAGAAGCGCGTATAGACCGAGTCGGGCTCGAGCGCGTTGAAGGCGGCGACGATCCTGCCGCGGTCGTCCGGCCGGGCCACGCGGACCCGCACCCGGGTGCCGTTGCGCAAGACGATCTCACGGTCGGGTGGGCTGGCGGTGTCGGGTTCGAGCCTGTCGCTCATGCTGGCTTCCTTCGCGGTTCTGGGAGAGTCTCTCGCGCGCTGCCGACCGCGCCACGGTGCCTTCGGCCCTCGGCATCGATTCTGATCCATGGCTCGGGGAACGCGTGTCTGGATCGGCTCATCCGACGTCCTGAAATGTCCGGTCCGGGCAGATTTAGGATGGTCCACTGCACGGCAGGCATGGCGGCGCAATAATGACCCGGCGGTCCAAGGCAGGTGGCGCATGGATGTGGATCGATCCTCTGCGCGGCCTGCCGATCAACGGAACGAGACGATGGAGATGAACATGGCAAGGAAGCGTGCAGCAACGAAGAACGCCGTCGAAGGCGGGCAAGAGCAACCGGGCACGGACGACGTCGCTGCCGGTGCCGCGCCCGCCAAGACAACGGCCAAGGACGAGAAGTTCTCGACCAAGGCCTACGAGCGCGAGCTGAAGAAGCTGCACGTCGACCTGGTAACGCTGCAGCAGTGGGTGGTGAAGAAGGGCCTCAAGGTCTGCATCGTCTTCGAGGGTCGCGACGGCGCCGGCAAGGGTGGCACCATCAAGGCCATCACCGAGCGCGTGAGCCCGCGCGTCTTCCGCGTCATCGCGCTGCCGGCGCCCACCGAGCGCGAAAAGACGCAGATGTACGGCCAGCGCTACATCCCGCACCTGCCGGCGGCGGGCGAAATCGTCATCTTCGACCGCAGCTGGTACAACCGCGCCGGCGTCGAGCGCGTGATGGGCTTCTGCCCGGAGGACACGGCGCGCGCCTTCCTGCAGACGGTGCCGCTGTTCGAACGGCTGATGGTCGACTCCGGCATCATCCTGCTCAAATACTGGCTGGAAGTGAGCCCCGAGGAACAGACGCGGCGGCTGCAGTCGCGCATCGGCGACGGCCGCAAGACCTGGAAGCTCACCGCCATGGACCTGAAGTCCTACGACCGCTGGGACGACTACACCAAGGCGCGCGACGAGATGTTCGCCGCCACCGACACCGCCTGGGCGCCCTGGTTCGTGGCGCGCTCCGAGGACAAGAAGCGGGTGCGCCTGAACGTCATCAGCGACATCCTCAAGCACGTGCCGCACAAGCCGATCGAGGCCGAGAAGGTGGTGTTGCCCAAGCGCAAGATCGGCCGCTACAAGGCCGCCGACTATCCGTTCAGGTATGTCGAGGAACGGTTCTGAACGCGGCGCCGGCCTGCATGGCCGCGCCCGGGCCGCCAGGCCGGCCTGAACTGAGAACGAAAGTCTCCTCATGAACTCGCCCCAGGCTGCAGCGCCGGCCTCGCCGCCCGGGGCCGGCGGGCTGCGCTTCGACATCGTTGCCGGACTCACGGCGGCCGCAGTCGTGCTGCCCAAGGCCATGGCCTACGCCAGCGTCGCCGGCCTGCCGGTGGCCGTCGGCTTGTATACGGCCCTGGTGCCGATGGTGATCTATGCGCTGCTCGGCACGTCGCGCGTGCTCAGCGTCAGTTCCACCACCACGCTGGCCATCCTGGCCGGCACACAGCTCGGCCTGGCGGTGCCCGACGGCGACCCGGCCAGGCTGCTGGCGGCGACGGCCACGCTGGTCGCCCTGGTCGGCGTGTTGCTGATGCTGGCCGCGGTGCTGCGCCTGGGCTTCGTCGCCAATTTCATCTCCACGCCGGTGCTGACCGGTTTCAAGGCCGGCATCGGCCTCGTCATCGTGCTCGACCAGGTGCCCAAGCTGCTGGGCATCCACATCACCAAGCAGGGTTTCTTCCATGACCTGCTCAGCGTCGTGCAGCACGTGCCCGAAACGTCGCTGCTGACGCTGGCCGTGGCTGCCGCCACCTTTGCCGTGCTGATCGGCATGGAGCGCCTGTGGCCGCATTCGCCGGCGCCGCTGGTGGCGGTGGGCGGCGGCATCGCCGCGGCATGGTTCTTCGGCCTGCAGGACCAGGGGGTGTCGATCGTCGGTCTCATTCCGCAGGGCCTGCCGGCGCTGACGATGCCCGACCTGGCACTGGTGGAAGACCTGCTGCCGGGGGCCCTGGGCATCGCGCTGATGAGCTTCACCGAGACCATCGCTGCCGGCCGCGCCTTTGCCGCACCGACCGACCCGCCCATCCAGGCCAACCGCGAGCTCATCGCCACCGGCGCGGCCAACCTGGGCGGGGCGCTGCTGGGCGCCATGCCGGCCGGCGGCGGCACCTCGCAGACCGCGGTGGTGCGCTCGGCGGGCGGGCAGTCGCAGAAGGCGTCGCTGGTGACGGCAGGCGCGGCGCTGGCCACCATGCTGCTGCTGGCGCCGCTGCTGGGGCTGATGCCGAATGCCACGCTGGCGGCGGTGGTCATCGTCTATTCGGTGGGGCTCATCCAGCCGGCCGAATTCCGCGCCATCCGCAGCGTGCGCGCGATGGAGTTCCGCTGGGCGCTGATTGCCTGCCTGGGCGTGCTGGTGTTCGGCACGCTCAAGGGCATCGTGGTGGCGATCATCGTGTCGATGATCGGGTTGGCGAGCCAGGCCGCGAACCCGCGCGTCTCAGTCATCGGCCGCAAGCGCGGCGCCGACCTGCTGCGGCCGCTCTCACCCGAACACCCCGACGACGAGACCTTTCCCGGCCTGCTCATCGTGCGGCCGGAGGGACGGCTGTTCTTCGTCAATGCGCAGAACGTGGGCGAGCAGATCAATGCGCTGGTGCAGCAGTACCAGCCGCGCGTGCTGGTGCTGGACCTGAGCCGGGTGCCCGATATCGAATATTCGGCGCTGCAGGCGCTGATGGAAGGCGAGAAGCGCCTGACCGAGCGCGGCATCGTGGTCTGGCTGGCGGCGCTGAACCCCGGCGTGCTGGAAGTGGCGCGACATGCCGGCCTCGAGCAGCGGCTCGGCCGCGAACGCTTGCTGTTCAACGCCCGGGCGGCCATCGAACGCTACCAGGCGCTCTGAACGAAACCGCGCTCGGTCTGCCCGGGTGCCGGATTGACGCCGTCGGCCATGTCGCGTTGCATCGCTATGATCCGGCGCCATGTCCACGCTCGACGAACCGCAGTCTTCTGCCGAGAACGTCCAGCAGCGTCTGGACTTCGAGAGCCTGGTCTCGGACATCTCGTCCAAATTCATCAACCTGCGGCCCGGCGAGGTCGACGGCGAGATCGAAGACGCGTTGCGCCGCCTGTCCGATCCTCTCGGCATCGACCTGGCAGTGTTGTGGCAGTGGTCGGATCTCACCCCCGGTATCGCCACGGCCACCCATGTCTACACCCGGCAAGGCGTACCCGCGCCCGGACCGCTGCACCAGGCCCAGTTTCCGTGGTACGCGCAGGAATTGCTGGCCGGCCGCACCGTGGTCCTGCCCTCGCTGGACGCACTGCCGGCGGCGGCCACCGTCGACCGCGAAAACGCGCGCCTCATCGGCGTCCAGTCGAATCTGGCCCTGCCCCTGGCGGTGGGGGTGAACCAGTCCATCGGCGTCCTGGGCCTGAACACCGTGCACACCGAGCGCGACTGGCCGCCCGCGCTGGTGAAGCGGCTGCAACTGGTGGCGCAGGTCTTCACCAACGCGCTCGCCCGCGAGCGCCAGGAGCACAAGCTTCTGCAAAACCAGGCGCGCCTGGCGGCGAGTGCCGACCTCGCCGGCCTGGCGTTCTACGAGGTCGACTTCCGCGCAGACGTGGCACACGTGGACGACCGCCTGCGCGACCTGTGCGGCATTCCCGCCGACCGCTCGCAGGGCCTGCAGGCGCTCGAGTTCTGGATGGAGCACATCCATCCGGACGACCGCGCACGCGTGCTGGAGCTGCGCCGCCAACTCCACGCCAGGGAACTGGAACACTTGTCGGTGGAATATCGCTTCCCGCATCCGACCCGTGGCGAGCGCTGGATCCATCACGTGGGCCGCGTCGCCCGGCGCGACGCCGGCGGGCGCACGCTCAGGTCGTTCGGCGTGCTGCGCGACATCACCGAAGCCAAGCAGGCCGAGGCGGCCTTGCGCGACCTGAGCCGGCGCCTGATCCGGGCCCACGAGGACGAGCGCGCCTTGCTCGCGCGCGAACTGCACGACGACGTGACACAGCGGCTGGCGGTGCTGGCGATCGACATGGGCCGCGCCGAACTCACCGCGGCGGACGGAGCGCAGGCCGACGTGATGCGCTCGGTGCGCGCCGAGCTCGTGCGCCTGAGCGAGGACATCCACTCGCTGGCCTACCAGCTCCATCCGTCGGTGCTCGAGGAACTCGGTCTGGTCGAGGCGCTGCGTGCGGAATGTGAACGCCGGGGCCGCCAGGGCCGGCTGGCCGTGAGCATGAACCTGGAATCCGTGCCTGCGGTGGCGGGCGAGGAGGCACAGCTGTGCCTGTTCCGCGTGGCCCAGGAGGCGCTGACCAACGTGGCCCGCCATGCCGGTACGGGCAGAGCCAGCGTCACGTTGCGCCGGGCCGACGGCGGCCTGCTGCTGGCCGTTGGCGACCAGGGCGTCGGCTTCGATCCGACGCGCCCGCGCGAAGGCCGCAGCCTCGGCCTGGCGAGCATGCGCGAACGTCTGCACCTGGTGGGCGGCACGCTCGACGTCGAGTCATCGCCCGGGCGGGGAACGACGGTCGTCGCCTGGGTTCCAGCACTCGGTGCGGAAGGCGGGGCGCGGTGAACCTCGCTCGGCGCCCGCGTGTGCTGCTCGCCGACGACCACCTGATGGTGGCCGAGGCGCTGAAGAGCCTGCTCGCCCCCGAGTTCGACCTCGTCGGCGTGGTCGAAGACGGGCGCGCGCTGGTCGAAGCGGCCGGCCGGCTGCGGCCGGATGTCATCGTCGCCGACATCACCATGCCGCACCTCAACGGTATCGACGCGCTGGTGCAGCTCAGGCAGCACGGCGACCCCGTGCCCGTCGTCTTTCTCACCATGCACCGCGACGCCAGCTTCGCGCGCCGCGCCCTCGACGCCGGCGCCTCGGGCTTCGTGCTCAAGCATTCGGCGCCGGCCGAACTGGTGACCGCCATCCGCGCCGCGCTCGCGGGCCAGACCTACCTGACGCCGCAGCTCGCGGGCGAGGTCCTCGAGTCGATGAAGCAGGGGCCGCCGCAGGCCGGCGGCTCGTTGGGCGCGCTCACGCCGCGACAGCGCGAGGTGCTTCAACTCGCGGCCGAAGGGCAGTCGGCCAAGCAGATCGCCGCGGCGCTGGGCATCTCGCCGCGCACGGTGGAGTTCCACAAATACCAGGCGATGGAAGCGCTGGGCCTGCACACCAATGCCGAGCTGATCCACTTCGCCATCAAGCACGGACTCGTGGAACGCTGACGCTCCGGCGCGTCGGGCCCGGTAGTTTCCTGGGGCGGCACCACGTAGTCTTTCGGGGTCACAGCCCGCCTTCGGCTGACTAACCTGCGCTCGGGTCGGGCCCGGCGGCGGCGGCGCACGATCGGGGGCTCGGTCGCAGCGGCCGGTATCGTCAGGGGAGCGCCAAGTCGGGAGCACCGCATGAAGGGCAGGAAGCAAGGCAGAAGGGTTCTGGCGGTGGACATCGGCGGGACCGGCGTGAAGATCCTGGCCAGCGGCCAGAGCGAGCGCCGCCGGTTCGACTCGGGCCCGCAGATGACGCCCCAGCGCATGGTCGCGCAGATCGGGGAACTGGCCGCCGACTGGGCCTATGACGTGGTGGCCCTCGGTTACCCCGGGCGCATCGTCGACGGTCGCATCGTCGCCGAACCGCGCAACCTGGGCCCCGGCTGGGTGGGTTTCGACTTCGCCGCGGCCTTCGGTCGCCCCGTCAAGCTCATCAACGACGCCGCGATGCAGGCGCTGGGCAGCTACCGCGGCGGCACGATGCTGTTCCTTGGCCTCGGCACGGGCCTGGGGTCGGCACTGATCGTGCACGACCACGTGGTGCCGATGGAGGTCGGGGCCCTGGCCTACGGCAAGGACACCATCGAAGACCACCTGGGTCTGCGCGGCCTGCGCAAACACGGCCGCAAGGCGTGGCAGGCCACCTTCGAGCGGCTGGTGGAGCGTTTCACGACCGCGCTGTACCTGGACGACATCGTCGTCGGCGGGGGCAACGCGAAGAAGTTGAAGAAGCTGCCACCGGGCTGCCGCCTGGGTGACAACGCACTCGCGTTCGAGGGCGGGTTTCGCCTCTGGGCGCCGGTCAGCTTTTCCGAACCGAAGGGCACGGCACGGCCCGCCGCGGCTGCCGCGCCGGCCGCCCCGCCTGCGGTCGGTTGACGGCACCCCGCATGCACGGCAAGTGCACCGCCCCGGCCACGACGCCGGCCCCGACGCCACAGCCCGGGCACAGCTTCCCGCTGGGCGCCACGCCGCACCAGGGCGGCGTCAACTTCAGCATCTTCGCCCGCCGCTGCACGCGCGTCGAGTTGTGCCTGTTCGACCATGTCGACGACGCCCGCCCGGCACGGGTGGTCGACCTGGCGCCGCACCGCCATCGCAACTACCACTACTGGCATGCGTTCCTGCCCGGCGTCGCGCCGGGCCAGCTTTACGGCTGGCGCGTGCACGGGCCGTTCGAGCCGGCTGCGGGCCTGCGTTTCGACCCGGACAAGCTGCTGCTCGACCCGTATGCACGCTGCATCGCGCGGCCCGCCGGCCGCGACCGCGACGCCGCTGCCCGGCCCGGCGACAACGCGGCCGTCGCGATCAAGGGCGTGGTCGTCGACGTCGGCGCCTACGACTGGGGCGACGACCAGCCGCCGCGGCGGCCGTTCACGAAGACGGTGATCTACGAGATGCACGTCGGCGCGTTCACTCGCCACCCGAATTCCGGCGTCGCCGAGCACCGCCGCGGCACCTTCGCGGGCCTGATCGAGAAGATCCCGTACCTGGCCGACCTCGGCGTCAGTGCGGTGGAACTGCTGCCGGTGTTCGCCTTCGACGAACAGGCTGCGCCCGCGGGCCGGCGCAACGTCTGGGGCTACCAGCCGCTGGCGTTCTTCGCGCCGCACCCGGCGTACGCTTCGTGTGCCGATGCGCCGGGGGTGCTCGACGAGTTTCGCGACATGGTCAAGGCGCTGCACCGCGCCGGCATCGAGGTCATCCTCGACGTCGTTTACAACCACACGGCCGAAGGCGGGCACGACGGCCCGACGCTGTCCTGGCGCGGCCTGGCCAACGACACCTATTACCTGCTCGACGCCGACCGCTCCCGTTATGCCGACTACAGCGGCTGCGGCAACACGCTGAACGCCAACGAGTCGGTGGTCAGGCGCATGATCCTCGACAGCCTGCGTTACTGGGTGAGCGAGATGCACGTCGACGGGTTCCGCTTCGACCTGGCGTCGATCCTGGCGCGCGACCAGCAGGGCCAGCCCCTGGCCCGGCCGCCGATTCTGTGGGACATCGAGTCCGATCCGGTGCTGTCGAACGTGAAGCTGATCGCCGAGGCCTGGGACGCCGCCGGCCTGTACCAGGTGGGCCACTTCGCCGGCGACAGCTGGACCGAGTGGAACGGCCGCTTCCGCGACGACGCCCGCGCCTTTCTCAGAGGCGAAGGCGGCCGCGTCGGGGCGCTGGCGGCCAGGCTGGTCGGCAGCCCGGACGTGTTCGCGCACGAACAGCGCGAGGCCGAGCAGAGCATCAACTTCGTGACCTGCCACGACGGCTTCACGCTGAACGACCTGGTGTCCTACGACGCCAAGCACAACGAGGCCAACGGCGAAGACAACCGCGACGGCGCCAACGACAACCGCAGCTGGAACTGCGGCGCCGAAGGGCCGAGCGACGACGCGCAGGTCGAGGCATTGCGCAACCGCCAGGTGAAGAACTTCCTCGCGCTCACGCTGCTGGCGGTGGGCACGCCGATGCTGCTGATGGGCGACGAGGTGCGGCGCACCCAGCGGGGCAACAACAACGCCTATTGCATCGACGACGAGACGATCTGGTTCGACTGGAGCCTGTTGACGCGTCACGCCGACGTGCACCGCTTCGTCAAGCGGCTGATCGCGTTGCGCATGGCGCGCGAGCTGCCGCTGGAGCGCGCGGAGATGACGCTCAACGAACTGCTCGGCCGGCAGCCGTTGGAATGGCACGGCGTGCGCCTGCAGGCGCCCGACTGGGGACACGATTCGCACAGCCTGGCGCTGACCGTGCCGCTGGCCGCCCACCGGCTGCGCCTGCACCTGATGGTCAACGCCTACTGGGAGCCGCTGGTCTTCGAGCTGCCGCCGCCCGGCGTGCCACAGGGCGCCTGGCGCCGCTGCCTGGACACCGCGCTCGCACCGCCGCAGGACCTCTGCCCCTGGGCCGAGGCGGCGACGGTGGACGGCGCGACCTACGCGGTGCAGCCGCGTTCGCTGGCGGTACTGATCGCCCGCGCCACGGAGGGCGGGCCGTGACCGGCGGGCCGCACGCTGCCCCTGGCTGCCTGGCCGCCACCCTGGCGCGCGATGATCACGGGTCTCGACCCGGAGCCGTGCGATGAACCAAGAGCCCGCCAAGGACGCCGAACGCGCACGGCTCGGCAGCGCGGGCCTCGACCATCCCGGCGACTGGAAGGCGATCGGCCCCTGGGTCAGCGAGCGCGCCTGGGGCACGGTGCGCGAGGACTACAGCGCCGACGGCAGCGCCTGGGGCTATTTCCCGTTCGATCATGCCCGCTCGCGCGCCTTCCGCTGGAGCGAGGACGGGCTGGCCGGAATTTGCGACCTGCGCCAGCGCCTGTGCTTCGCGATGGCGTTCTGGAACGGCCGCGATCCCTTCCTCAAGGAGCGCCTGTTTGGGCTGACCGGGCCGGAGGGCAACCACGGCGAGGACGTGAAGGAGTACTGGTGGTATCTCGACGCGACGCCCACCGCGTCGTGGCTGAGCTGGCGCTACCACTACCCGCAAGCCGAATTCCCGTACGCGCGACTGCGCGAGGAGAACGCGCGCCGCGGCAAGCGCGAGCGCGAGTTCGAGCTCGAAGACACCGGTGTCTTCGACGGCGACCGCTACTGGCAGATCACGGTCGAGCACGCCAAGGCCGCAGCGCGCGACATCTGCGTGCGCATCCGCGTGCGCAACGCGGGCCCGCAGGCCGACGTGCTGCACGTGCTGCCGACGCTGTGGTTCCGCAACCGGTGGTCGTGGGGTCACGACGTCGAGCGCCCGACGATCCATGCCGAAGGCCCGACGGCGCTGGCACGGGAGAAGGGTGTCGGCTGCTGGCGGCTGGTGCCCGGCGCCGACCCGGCGGGCCAGCCGCCCGAATTGCTTTTCTGCGAGAACGAGACCAACGTGCCGCTGCTGTTCGGCGGCCCGCCGCAGACACCGTACCCCAAGGACGGCATCAACGACCACGTGGTGTCCGGCGCGGCCACCGTCAACCCGGCACGGCGGGGCACGAAGATGGCGTGCTGGTACCGCCTCACCGTCGATGCCGGCGCGACGGTCGAACTGCGGCTGCGGCTCGCCCAAGGCGAAGCGCCCGGCGGCGCCGACCTGGGGGCCGGCTTCGAACGCACGTTCGCCGACCGCCGCCGCGAGGCCGACGAGTTCTATGCGGCGCTGCAGCCGGCCGACGCGAGCGACGACGAAGCCGCGGTGATGCGCCAGGCCTTTGCCGGCATGACCTGGAGCCAGCAGTTCTACAACTACGACGTCGGCCGCTGGCTCGAAGGCGACGCGCCGCAGCCGCCGCCGCCCGAGGCCCGGCGGTCGGCCCGCAACGCGGCGTGGACGCATCTGTACAACCGCGACATCGTCGCCATGCCCGACAAGTGGGAGTACCCGTGGTACGCCGCCTGGGACCTGGCCTTTCACTGCGTCGTGCTGGCGCACACCGACCCGGCGGCGGCCAAGCACCAGATGCTGCTCATGTGCCGCGAGTGGTACATGCACCCCAACGGCCAGCTGCCGGCCTACGAGTGGAACTTCGGCGACGTCAACCCGCCGGTGCACGCCTGGGCGGCGCTGCAGGTGTTCAAGATCGACGGCAGCCGGGATTTCGGCTTCCTGGCCCGCATCTTTCAGAAGCTGCTGCTCAACTTCACCTGGTGGGTCAACCGCAAGGACGCGCAGGGCAACAACATCTTCGGCGGCGGCTTTCTCGGCCTGGACAACATCGGCCCCTTCGACCGCTCGGCACCGCTGCCTGGCGGCGTGACCCTCGAGCAGTGCGACGGCACGGCGTGGATGGCCAAGTTCTGTCTGAACATGCTCGAGATGGCGCTGCGCCTGGCCGACCGCGACCGCAGCTACCAAGACCTGGCACTGAAGTTCTTCGAACACAGCTGCATGATCGCCGCCGCCCTGAACAAGCTGTGGGACGAGGACGAGGGTTTCTTCTACGACCGCCTGCGCCTGGCCGACGGTTCCGTGGTTCCGGTGCGCGCGCGCTCGATGGTCGGGCTGCTGCCGCTGTTCACCGCGGTGGCGCTGCCCACGGCGTTGTGGGAACGGCTGCCCGACTTCCGCGCGCGGGCGCGCTGGTTCATCGCGCACCGGCCGCAGCTGACGGCGAGCCTGCGCCACTTCGTGCACCCGGACCGCCCCGAATCGGTGCTGTTCGTCAACGAGGCGCGGCTGCGGCGCGTGCTCGAGCGCACGCTCGACGAGTCGGAGTTCCTGTCGCCCCACGGCTTGCGCTCACTGTCGCGACATCACCGCGAGCATCCGCTGGTGCTGCAGTGGCCGGGCGGCACGGCACGGCTGGACTACGAACCGGGCGAGTCGCAGACGGGGCTGTTCGGCGGCAACTCCAACTGGCGCGGGCCGGTCTGGTGGCCGCTCAACTTCCTGGCGGTCGAGTCGCTGCGCGAGCTGCACAGCTGCTTCGGCAACGACTTCAAGGTCGAGCTGCCGACCGGGTCGGGTGTGCAGGCGCACCTCGGCGCCGTGGCCGACGAGATCGAGCAGCGGCTGGTGCGCCTGTTCCTGCCCGACGCGCAGGGGCGGCGACCGGCCTACGGCGACAGCGAGCGCTTCCAGCGCGACCCGGCCTGGCGCGACGCGATCCTCTTCCACGAATATTTCCACGGCGACACCGGCGAGGGCCTGGGCGCCTCGCACCAGACGGGCTGGACGGCGCTGGTGGCCGCGCTCATCGCGGACCGGCGCCGCCGGAGTGCCGGCCGTGTGCCGAGCCGCTTCGCCGCCAGACCGGGCCGCGATGGGCGTTGAGACCGCACCTGCTGACCCGGTAGTTTCCGGGTGTGGCACCACGTGGTCTTTCGGGATCTCGGCGCTGCGCGGAGTGCCCAAGACATATAGGTCGGCGAGACCGGGTGTCTGCTGTCGGGCGGCATGTCGAGGGGTTCTTCACGACCCCTACGACCCTCAGCTGCCCGTCAGGTCATCGAATCGCCATGCACAAAGCTGACATCATTGGCGGGAGCAGACTCGGGAAACGACAGGACCGGCGCGGGCGCGCGCGGGGAACTCGCCCCGCCAGCCGCTGTGTCAACTCCAGCGCCAACACTGCGAGGTGCATGGTGCCGTCGCGCCAGGGCGACCTCGGCGCCGGCGCCATTTGACCCGCACCATTGCGCCGGACCTGTTGGTTCGCCAGTGCCGGTTGCGCTGAGTGCGATGTGCAAGTCAGCCCCGGCTATGCTGCTCGCGCCAGCGCGTCGGCGTCGTGCCCGACCAGCGGCGGAAGGCTCGGTTAAAGACGCTGGCCTCCGCATACCCGAGCGTCTGGGCGATCTGGGCGATCGCCAACGCCGAGTGCTCGAGAAGTTGCCGGGCGATTTCGTATCGGCACTCGGCGTCGAGCGCGCGGAACTGCGTTCCTTCAGCGACGAGCCGGCGGTGCAGCCTGCGCTTGTGCAGCGACAGCATAGCGGCAACCTGCTCTTCGCCTGCGTGACCTGCGAGGATGGCCCCTCGAAGGACGGCACGAACCTGCGCCACCAGGTTGCCCTCGTGCTTCGTCTCCAGCGCGAGCACGTGTTGTTGCAGCAGCCGGATCAGCTCGGGGTCACCCTGCGGCACGGGTTGGTCGAGCCAACTCGCCTTGAACACCACGGCGTACTCGGCCGCATCGAAGGCCGGCGTCACACCGAAGTATCTGCGGTAAGGCCGCAGATCGGGCGGCGCCCGGTGGGCCAGCCTGACTTCGATCGGCCGCCAGTCGCCACCGCACAGGCCGCGCAGGATCTGAAACATGGTCGCCACGGCGGCTTCGCCGAGTTGGTCGACCGCTTCGACGTCGGGCTGAAGAATGTCGTACCGCAACGTGGCCAGGTCGCCCGCAACCGAAAGGGCGACTCCCGCACCGCGCACGTGCAGGTGAAGGAACCCGACCAGCCGCTGCAATGCGGTTGCGACGTCGGTCGAGTATTTGACGAGCAGACCGACGATGCCGAAGCCCTGCAGGCCACCCCGCTCGCCGATCAGCAGGCCGAAGTGTCGGCAACCGGTCCTCGCCGCGCAGTGGCCGAGGATGCGCGCCCTCGCCGCATACGAGACGAGGTTGTCCGGATCATCGAACAGCCGGGGATCGATGCCGATCTCCCCGAGAACCACGGCCGGATCCTGGCCCAGGCTGCGAAGGACCTCCGGCACCGCGCAGATCGGTCCGATGCGGACTGTGGCGGGTTCATGCTCAGCGGGCGCGCGGGGGCGCTTCGCAAGAGGCAATGGCGCGTCGTTGTGCTGGATCAAGGCTTTCGGGGCCAGAAGTTTCAAATGATCAATCTGATGTCAAAACAAGTCAATCCTAGCGCCGCCGTGAAGACCACAATTTCAATCGAATTCGGGGCGCGATGATGGTTCATGCTGCCCGGAATGCTTCCCTTCATCTTTTCAGGACACATCATGGACAATCCATCTCACGAGCCAGGCCTGGCATCCCGCCGCAACTTCATGGGTGCCGTCGCCGCAGCAGCCGGCGGGCTTGCCGCCGTAGGCGGTGGTCTTGCTTCGCCCCCCGCACAGGCCCAGCAGGCGAGCGCGGGCGCCAAGAAAGGCAAGGCCGTCGCGCTGAACTGGAAGGAGGTCTACTTCACCAACTGCCCGATGGTGTCGGCCAACAACATCGACCAGGAGCTCGGGTGGTGCAAGACCGACTTCAAGGCGATCGGCATCGACTATTCGTACTTCCGCAGCCGCCGCGAAACCGACTGGTATCCGCACTACATCCACAACCAGGACAACCTGATCCGCTTCGGCGGTCTGTACCCGCCGATCCACGTGCAGGCCGACATCCGCCGCACGCGGCTGCTGGGTGCCACCTGGGTGCACGAGGGCGGCTGCATGGCCGTGCGCGCCGGCGATCCGATCTGGCGCATGAAGGACCTGAAGGGCAAGAAGATCGGCCTGTCCAAGAGCCTGAACACCATCAAGAACGACTGGTGGCGTATCCAGGAACACATGGGCATCGAGAGCATGCTGATGCTCAACGACATGACCATGAAGGACGTGCAGATCGTCGAGTTCCCGTACCCGGACGACTGGTACGACGATCCGAAGATGCTCGAGCCCCTGATCAACCCGACCGACCTGTGGGCCACGCGCGACCACAAGCGCGACCTGGCGTTCCGTCCGCTCGAGACCGCCTTGCTGAGCGGCAAGGTGGACGCGATCTACACCCAGAGCAAGGTCTTCCAGCACCTGCAGGAGGACACCGGCCAGATCCGCATGATCGAGGACCTGTCCCGCCGCGCCGACTGGAAGCTGCAGGTCGCGAATACGCCCGCCGTAATCACCTGCACCGACGTGATGGCGCGCGAGCACCCCGAACTCGTGGTGACTTACATGAAGGCGATGATCAAGGTCGGGCGCTGGGCCAACCAGTACAAGCAGGCGGCGGCGGTGCTGCTGGATCGGCAGACCTTCTACCGCGACGCCGAGGACACCTACCAGGGCATCAAGGACGTCGACATGGTGCCCAACCTGTCGCCGCAGAACCTGGCTTGCGTGACGACCGGCAAGGACTTCATGCTCAAGAACGGCTACATCAAGAACGACTTCGACGTCCAGAAGTGGGCGGCGCCGGAGTTCCTGGAAATGGCCGCCAAGCAGTTGATCGAAGAGCAGTGGAAGAAGAAGTCCGGCGAGAAGTTGCCCGAGGGAACCCAGTTGCGCCTCGGATAGGCGCAGGCACCGGAATACGACGGGTCGGATCACGACGGGGGTTTCTGGCTTTGTGCCAGCGAACTCCCTTCACAACAGGAATCACCAAAATGAACAGGAACGCCCACCGTTGCCGGTATCGCGGGCTCGCGCGCGTCGTCCCGGCCACCGTCTTCACCGCTGCCCTCATGGTTGTTGGCAGCATTTCGATGGCTGCGGAGACCGCAACCCCGGGCCCGAAGGCCACGGCCTCGACCACCCAGTTGCCGAAGGGCAAACAAACCACGCTGGGGCTCTACGTGACCGCGGCTCAGGCCTACGAGATGTGGAAGGCCGCGCCCGACAAGGTGAAGCTCATCGACGTGCGGACCCCGGAGGAATATGCCTTCGTCGGCCACGCCGAGAAGGCATGGAACATCCCCTATGCCTTCGTGACCTACTCGCGAAAGGACGGCAAGACCGAGTACGGCCCGAAGCTCAACCCGGCGTTCGTCGACGAGGTGAAACGCTACACCCGGCCGGGCGACACGCTGCTGGTGATGTGCCGCTCCGGTGACCGTTCGGCCAAAGCGGTGGACTTGCTCGCGGCTGCCGGCATGAAGGACGTCTACACCGTCACCGATGGCGTGGAGGGCGACAAGGTGAGCGATCCGGACAGCGTCTTCGTCGGCAAACGGATGAAGAACGGCTGGAAGAACTCGGCTCCCTGGGTCTACACGCTGGACCCCGAGAAGATCATCCTTGAAGAGGGAGTCACCAAGTAGCCTCGGGCTGCCCTGAACGTGACGGCCGAGGCGGTACCGGTCGCGGGCCACCGAATCCTGGTCAGCCGACCGGGTCGCCCGCCGTGGCAGGCGACTTCCCCAGCGGCCCGATGGTCGGCGCGACTTTCCGGTGGTGATGGCGGTGTGATGCCCGGGTGCTTGCCTGGTCTCACCAGTGCCTAGCCAGTGAGAGAGGGGAACCGCCGACGGGTCTCAGGCGCCCATGCACGAACTCACCTCGGAGGCACTTCATGATTGGCATTCGACAGCTTGCGATGGCGGCAGCGTGCGCTGCGCTGGGCCTTCCGGCCGTTGCGCAAGTCAAGACTGCGCCGCCTGAAACGTCAAAGACTGCTTTCGCGGCAGCCCGGGACGCTTCGCGAATGGCGAGGCTGGGCTACCGAGCGCCGTTGAACGTACCCGAGCCTGACCAGCTCGTGCTCGTCGAGTACGTTTCCGGCGGGCGCGTGGCGCTCATTACCCTGAACCGGCCGCACGCCGACAACGCGATCACGACCGAACTGGCGGCAACACTGACCGAAGTGCTGGAAACGATTGCGGCTCGCGCCACGGTGCGCGTCGCGGTCATCACCGGGGCGGGTGACCGTGCCTTTTCGGTCGGCGGCGACCTGTACCAGCGCAAGGAGATGACGAAGGAACAGTGGCTGCGCCAGCGTCAGGTCTTCGATCGCCTTCTCTTTACGTTGCGCCAGCTGCGCAGGCCGGTCATCGCCGCCGTCCACGGGATGGCGTACGGTGGTGGCTGCGAGATGGCGATCAGTACGGATTTCATCATCGCTTCGGACGACGCGGTCTTCGGCCAACCCGAAGCGATCGTTGGCCTGTCTGCCGGCGGCGGCGCGCCGGTCTTTCTGCCACGGCTGCTTCCGCCGGGCATGGCGATGCAGATGCTGATGACCGGAGAGCCGATCAGCGCCCAAGAGGCATACCGGCTCGGCATGGTCAATAAAGTCTATCCGCGCGCCGAACTCATGCCCGCGGTGTTGCGCATCGCTGAGGCCATCGCGAGCAATTCGCCGACGGCGGTACAGGCCGTCAAGCGTGCTGTCGTTTTGGGAACGGGCGAACCCGTAGAACAGGCCGCCACGATCATGATGGAGCAGCATTGGCGCTCGGTGGTCCACCCGGACCGAGTCGAGGGCAGCCGGGCCTTTCACGAGGGCCGCGAACCGAAGTTCCAGGATCCTGACTATTGAGTCATTACCACGGTCGGGTCGGCTGCAGGCACTGCCCGAGCTGAGCCGCAATCAAACAGTAGAGGTGAAGGCATGAGTAATTCTTCGTCGAAATCCACCGATACGGGCACTGTCATGAGCACGAAGATGGAAGACTCCGCGCTGCTCTCACGGCGCAGTTTCGTGACCAATACAGGAGCGGTCATGGCAGGCGGCGCGGCGGCGCTGGGCACGGGTTTGGGAGCCGCTCCGGTGCAGGCCGCGGCGCCGAGCGGGGCAGCGGCGGGCATGAGCGACCATAAGCCGGTCAGCTACTCGAAGACCGCCTACACAATGGACGCGATCATCAAGATCGATGAGAGCCTGTGTATCAATTGCAACGCTTGCGTCCGGTGTTGTCCCGGGGCGTTGATCGCCAAAGGCAAGGTTCCCGTTCCGACCGCGGACTCGTGGACCTTCTGCATCGACTGTGGCCATTGCGTGGCCATCTGTCCTACCGGCGCACTGAAGCAGCGCGCGATGGGTCCTGAGGATTGCGAGCCGATCGACAATCGTCTCATTCCCAAATTCGATGATATCAGGCCACTACTGTCCGGTTAAACGGACCGCCCCGCGCAGATTCGCAAGCATTGGTGCGGGATAGCGGCCGATTTGGTTTGGTGCCGACTTGAACTTCGATCTTCCAAAACCGCGTACTTTCCCAGGCTTGACAGCCTCTGGAGATGCGCGTGTACGTCGGCAAGACTCTCTTCGCTCAGGTCATGGAGTTCGTTCCGTGGACCAGCTTCGCCCGGATCGTGCAGCGCCATGGCGGCAACACGGGCGTGCGCACCTTGACGTGCGCCGAGCAGTTCCGCGCCATGGCGTTCGCGCAGCTGACGTGGCGCGAGAGCCTGCGCGATATCGAGGCCAGTCTGTCGGCGAACTCGACCAAGCTGTACGCGATGGGATTTCGTTCGGCGGTCAAGCGTTCGACGCTGGCCGACGCCAACGAATCGCGCGACTGGCGCATCTGGGCGGACCTTGCGGCCGTGCTGATCCGTCGTGCCCGCAAGCTCTACGCCAGCGAGTCGCTGGGTGTCGAGCTGGACAACACCGTCTATGCCCTGGACTCCAGCACGGTCGATCTGTGCCTGAGCCTGTTCGACTGGGCGCCGTTTCGCTCCACCAAGGCCGCCATCAAGCTGCACACGCTGCTGGACCTGCGCGGGGCCATCCCGGCCTTCATCCACATCAGCGACGGCAAGATGGGCGACGTAAACGTGTTGGACATGCTGGCCTTCGAGGCCGGCGCGTTCTACGTCATGGACCGCGGGTACCTGGACTTCACCCGGCTGCATCGGCTGCATCAGGCCGGCGCCTTCTTCGTGACCCGTGCCAAGCGCGGCATGGACGCGCGGCGTGTACTCGAACACCGTGGACCGCAGCACCGGCTTGATCTGCGATCAGCTCGTGATGCTCACCGGCTACTACCCGGTTCGCAATTACCCCGAGCATCTGCGGCGCATCAGATTCAAGGACCCCGAGTCGGGCAAGACGCTGGTCTTCCTGACCAACAACACGGCATTGCCGGCGCTGACGATCTGTGCGCTCTACAAGAGCCGCTGGCAGGTCGAGCTGTTCTTCAAGTGGATCAAGCAGCATCTGCGGATCAAGCACTTCCTGGGCAACAGCGAGAACGCCGTGAAGACGCAGGTGTGGTGCGCCGTCGCCACCTATGTGCTCATCGCCATCGTCAGGAAAGAACTTCAACTCGAAGCCTCGATGTACACATGTCTACAGATCTTGTCGGTGTCCGTGTTCGAGAAAACCCAGCTTTCATGCGCCTTCCAGGCCGATGAGTCCACAACCGAATCACCCGACGACGCTAAGCAGTTGATTTTGTTCAACTTTTAACCGGACAGTAGTGATATCAGGCAGTTCCTGATGGCACGGCGCTCGATTCGCGGCTACGTCAACAGACCGATAGAAAGAGACAAGATCCTGCAGCTGCTGGATATCGCCCGCTTCGCGCCACATGGCGGGAATCGTCAGGTGCTCCGCTGGCTGGTGATCAACGATCCTGCGAAGGTCAGCAAGATCGCTGCACTGACGATCGACTGGATGAAGCACACCAAGGACACGAACCCCGGCCTCTACGAAGAAGCCAAGATGGAGGTGTTCATCAAGAACTGGGAAGCCGGTAGTGACCAGATCTCCAGGGGAGCGCCCTGCATCATCCAGGCCTGGGCCAACAAGGATGAACGAACGGCGCCTCCGGCGGCCGCGATTGCCATCGCCCATATTCAACTGGCGGCAACCACTCTCGGTCTGGGAACCAGCTGGACGGAAGGCATCGGTTACGCCAGTCGGGCCTACCCGCCGCTGCTCAAGGTCCTTGGAATGCCGGAAGGACAAATTCCGTATGCAACCTTCCTGATCGGTTACCCGACCGAGTTCTACCACCGTATTCCGACGCGGAAAGCCGTCGACGTTACCTGGGTTTGAGACGAGAAGGCCGGGCTACCAGATCTTCATGGGCTGGGTGGTTGCGAAGCCGCCAGCTCGGCAGCCGGCGCAGGGCAGCGGCCCAGGGCCAACGGCCTGATCCGGAACGGGCCGATCAAGCGCGGCGTCGTCGAGCGCTGACTCAGCGCCTTGCAATCCCGGTAGTTTCCGGGTGCTGCACCACGTAGTCTTTCGAGGTCACGGCGCCAGGCAGAGCGCCTAACCTGCGGTCGAAGCCGGTGGCCCAGAGGCACTTCGGCCAACGCCGCTGGCGACAAGCGAGAGTGCCCCGTGCCGAAGTCTCTGAGTTGTGTGCTGCTGGCAGACCGTCACCATGGCCTCACCGAAGGCGTGCGCGGGCTGCTCGCCACCTCGTTCGGGTCGGTGGTCATGGTGGCCGACGAGACTTCGCTGATCGAGGGCGCGAACCGACTCCAGCCCGACATGGCGGTGGTGGACCTCTCGCTGGCTCACGACAACCAGCTGGACTGGTTGCAGGCGCTGCGCCACGACTGCCCCGAGCTCAAGGTGATCGTGCTCAGCGTGCACGACGAGCAAAGTGTTCGCGAAGCCGTGTTGCGGGCCGGTGCCGACGCCTTCGTGCTCAAGCGCGCCATCGCCACCGACCTGCTGGCTACCGTCGATGCCGTGCGCTGCGGCCACGTCGACGCCAGCCCAAGCTTCCCGAGTGGCTGGCCCTCACGCAGAGGTGACTGACATGCCCGCCCCGCGCAAGACTCGAGGTACGCAGCCGGCCTTCTCGGCCGCCGACTTCCGCTCTCATGAGCGCCGCATCCTGCTGCTGCAAGGCGGCGGCGCTCTCGGTGCGTACCACGGCGGCGTGTACGAAGGCATTGCCGCCGTCGGCTTCGCACCCGACTGGGTCGTCGGCATTTCGATCGGCGCCATCAACGCCGCGCTGATCGTCGGCAACCCGCAGGAGCGTCGGGTCGATCGCCTGCGCGAGTTCTGGCATCGCGTCTCGGCACAGGCTCCGTTCGTACTGCCGGGCACGATGGACTTCGCGCGCCCGGCGATGAACAAGATGGCGGCCGCCTCGGCCATGTTCTTCGGCATTCCGGGCTTCTTCTCGCCGCGCATGCCGCCACCGCAGTTTGCCGTCGAGGGTAGCCTGGCCGCGATGAGTTATTACGACACCGAGCCGCTGCGTGCGACGCTGAACGAACTGGTCGACTTCGACCGTGTCAATGGTGGCGACACCCGGCTCTCGCTCGGTGCGGTCAACGCACGCTCCGGAGAATCGGTCTACTTCGACACCGCGAACCAGGTGATCACCGCCAGCCACGTCATGGCCAGCGGCGCGCTGCCGCCGGGCTTCCCGCCGGTGGAGATCGACGGCGAGTACTACTTCGACGGCGGCATCATGTCCAACACGCCGCTGCAGTACGTGGCGAAGGACTTCCGCCTGGACGCGCTGATCGTGGCCGTCGACCTGTTCAGCGGCCTGGGCGAGTTGCCGAAGAACCTGGCCCAGGTGCAGGAGCGCGTGAAGGACATCTCGTTCCAGAGCAAGACGCGTTTCTCCTACGACCAGGTGCGCGCCATCGAGGACATGCGCAGCACGCTGGCCGAGGTCATCGCCAAGCTGCCGGCGAATCTGCGCACCGATGCGCAGGTGAAGAAGCTCGAGGCGATCAGCCGCCGCGGCCCGCTCTCGCTGGTGCACCTGGTGAACCGCTGCGACACGAAGTCGTCCGACTTCAAGGACTACGAGTTCTCGCGCGCCACCGTCGACCAGCTCTGGCAGGCCGGCCGCGACGACGTGCAGAAGGTGCTGCAGCATCCGGAAGCGTGCAACGTCAGTGACCTCGGCAACGGCGTGCGCGTCTTCGAGCTGCAGCATCCAGCCGACGACGGGGCCTCCTCATGAACGGCAGCGAAGTCGGCAGACGCGCGCCGCAGACCCGGGACCGCCTTGCCGACCCGAAGGAGGCGACATGATCTGGCGAATGAAGACCCCCGACGAGACCGTTCCGTTCCGGACCCTCTTGCAGATCCTGGCGGCCAAGCCGGCCGGCGTGTTTTCGGTCAGCCCGACCGACACCGCGCGTGCCGCGCTGGAGGTGATGGCCGAGCGGCGCGTCGGTTTCCTCGTGGTGCTGGAAGGCGGCCGGCTCGCCGGCGTGATCTCGGAGCGCGACTACACGCGCAAGCTGGTGCCGTCTGGGCGCTCGGCCGAGCAGGCACGGGTGGCCGAACTGATGACGCGCGAGGTGATCAGCGTGACGCCAGCACAGCACTTCCGCGACTGCGTGCGGCTGATGGACAGCCACGGCATCCGCCACCTGCCCGTCGTCGACGGCGGCCGCGTCCTGGGCGTGATCTCGGTTCGTGACCTGCTGCGCGAAGCCGTGCTGCACCACGAGCAGGTGATGCGTGAGGTGGAGCGCGAGCGTCTCACGGTCTTCAACTCGGCGGCCTAACCCGGCGCAGGCAAGACACCGACCACGATCAGCGAAAGGCACCCCATGGACCTGCTCATCGTCGTTGCGGCACTGGTCTTCCTCATGTTCGTGGCCTACCGCGGCTACAGCGTGATCCTGTTCGCGCCGGTCGCCGCGCTCGGCGCGGTGTTCTTCACCGACCCGGCACTCGTGGCCCCCATGTTCACCAGCGTCTTCATGAAGAAGATGGTGGGCTTCGTGGCCGACTACTTCCCGGTCTTCATGCTCGGCGCGGTGTTCGGCAAGGTGATCGAGATCTCGGGCTTCTCGAAGTCCATCGTCGCCGCGGTCATCAAGGTGGTGGGGCGCGAGCGCGCCATGCTGTCGATCGTGCTCGTGTGTCTGGTGCTCACCTACGGCGGCGTGTCGCTGTTCGTGGTGGTGTTCGCGGTGTACCCCTTCGCCGCCGAGATGTTCCGCCAGAGTGGCATTCCCAAGCGGCTGATCCCCGGCACGATTGCCCTGGGCGCCTTCACGGTCACGATGGACGCGCTGCCGGGCAGCCCGCAGATCCAGAACATCATCCCGACCACCTTCTTCAACACCAACACCTGGGCCGCGCCGTGGCTGGGGCTGATCGGCGCGGTGTTCATCCTGAGCACGGGCATGGCCTACCTGCAATGGCTGCGCCGCCGCGCGGCCGCCGCCGGCGAGGGCTACGGCAGCGATCTGAAGAACGAGCCCGAACCCTACGAGGCCGAGACCCTGCCCAACCCCTGGATCGCGCTGTCGCCGCTGGTGGTGGTGGGTGTGATGAACCGGGTCTTCACCGACCTGATCCCGAAGTTCTACGGCAAGACCCACGAGTTCGTTCTCACCGAGGGCGCCAAGCCCATCGTCACCGAAGTGAGCAAGGTCACCGCGATCTGGGCGGTGGAGGCGGCGCTGGTGCTGGGCATCCTCACCGTCATCGCCCTGGCCTGGAAGCCGGTGACGACGAGATTCGCCGACGCCAGCAAGGCCGCCATCGCCGGTTCGCTGCTGGCGGCGATGAATACCGCTTCGGAGTACGGGTTCGGCGGCGTGATCGCCGCGCTGCCGGGTTTCATGCTCATCGCCGATGCACTGAAGACGATTCCCAACCCGCTGATCAACCTGGCCATCAGCGTCAGTGCGCTGGCCGGCATCACCGGGTCCGCCTCCGGCGGCATGAGCATCGCGCTGGCGGCGATGGCCGACACCTTCATCACCAACGCGAACGCGGCCAACATTCCAATGGACGTGCTGCACCGGGTGGCTTCGATGGCCAGCGGCGGCATGGATACGCTGCCGCACAACGGTGCGGTGATCACGCTGCTGGCGGTGGCCGGGCTCACGCACAAGCAGTCCTACAAGGACATCTTCGCCATCACCCTCATCAAGACCGCAGCGGTGTTCGTCGTCATCGGCGTGTATTACGCCACCGGCATCGTCTGAACCCCGCCCATCGACCCACTCGCCATGGAAGCAACCGCAGTCATGACCGAACGCCGACACGAGAAGTACGAACGCCTGATCGGGCGCGCCCAGGCGCTGCCGCCGGTGCCCTGCGCGGTGGCGCACCCCTGCGACGAGAGTTCGCTGCGCGGTGCGGTGCAGGCCGGGCAGATGGGCCTGCTCAAGCCCATTCTGGTCGGACCGAAGGCGCGCATCGCGGCGGTGGCCGCGCAATTCGGCATCGACATTTCGGCCGTCGAAGTGGTCGACGCGCCGCACAGCGAGGCTGCGGCCGAGACTGCGGTACGCCTGGCCCGCGAGGGCAAGGCCGAGGTGCTGATGAAAGGCAGCCTGCACACCGACGAGATCATGGCCGCGGTGGTGAAGCGCGACACCGGCCTGCGCACCAGCCGCCGCATCAGCCATTGCTTCATCATGGACGTGCCGGCGATCGACCGCGTGGTCGTCATCACCGACGCCGCCGTGAACATCTTCCCGACGCTGGAAGACAAGATCCACATCGTGCAGAACGCCATCGACATGGCGCGTGCGCTGGGGCTGCAGCAGCCCAAGGTGGCCATCCTGTCCGCCATGGAGACGGTCAACCCCAAGGTGCCTTCCACCATCGAGGCCGCCGCGCTGTGCAAGATGGCCGAGCGCGGCCAGATCACCGGCGGCCTGCTCGACGGGCCGCTGGCGCTGGACAACGCCATCGACCTGGGCGCCGCCCGCATCAAGAAGATCACCTCGCCCGTGGCCGGCCTGGCCGACATCCTGGTGGTGCCCGACCTGGAGGCCGGCAACATGCTGGCCAAGAGCCTGAGCTTCATGGCCGAGGCCGACGCCGCCGGCATCGTGCTGGGCGCGCGCGTGCCGGTCATCCTGACCAGCCGCGCCGATTCGGTGACGGCCCGGCTGGCGTCTTGCGCCGTGGCGGCGCTGGTCGCGCAGGCGCGGCGCGCAGACATGCAACAGGCGGTGGCCTGAAGGCGCCGCATACCCCCGACACCCCTCTACTCCTGAAGGAGATATGCAAATGCTGAAGAACAAGACGGCCATCGTCACCGGCTCGACCAGCGGCATCGGCCTGGGCATCGCCCGGTCGCTGGGTGCTGCGGGTGCCAACCTCATGCTCAACGGCTTCGGCGATGCGGCGCAGATCGAGGCGCTGCGCGCCGGTCTGGCCAAGGAGTTCGGCGTCAAGGTCGGTTTCAGCGGCGCCGACATCTCCAAGCCCGAGCAGATCCGCGCCATGGTGGAGCAGGCGACCAAGGAACTGGGTTCCGTGGACATCCTGGTCAACAACGCCGGCATCCAGCACACTGCGCCGGTGGACGAGTTCCCCGAGGACCGCTGGGACGCGGTGATCTCGATCAATCTGTCGTCGAACTTCCACGCCATCAAGGCGGTGCTGCCGCAGATGAAGGCACGCAACTGGGGCCGCATCGTGAACATCGCCTCGGTGCACGGCCTCGTCGCGTCGAAGGAGAAAGCGGCCTACGTGGCCGCCAAGCACGGCGTCATCGGGCTGACGAAGACGGTGGCGCTGGAGATGGCCCGGACCGGCATCACCTGCAACGCCATCTGCCCCGGCTGGGTGCTGACCCCGCTGGTGCAGAAGCAGATCGACGCCCGCGCAGAACGCGAGGGCATCCCTGTCGATCAGGCCAAGTCGGAATTGCTGGCCGAGAAACAGCCCTCGGGCGAGTTCGCCACGCCCGAGCAGATGGGCGCGCTGTGCGTCTTCCTGTGCTCCGACGCCGCGGCGCAGATCCGCGGCGCGGCGCTGCCGGTGGACGGCGCCTGGCTGGCGCAGTGAAGGCCCGCCCAGTTCCATTCGAGGAATCGCGATGAAAGTACTCTCTCTTGCCGACGCGGTGGCGCTGATCCCCGACGGCGCCAGCCTGATGATCGGCGGCTTCATGGCCGTCGGCTCGCCCGAGAAGGTGATCGACGAACTGGTGCGCCAGGGCAAACGCGGACTCACCGTGATCGCCAACGACACCGCGATGCCCGGCGTGGGCATCGGCAAGCTGGTGCGCGCCCGGCTGGTGAAGAGGGCAGTAGTCAGCCACATCGGCCTGAACCCGGAGACGCAGGCGCAGATGATCGCCGGCGAGATGGAGGTCGAACTGGTGCCGCAGGGCACGCTGATCGAGCGCATCCGCGCCGGCGGCTTCGGCCTCGGCGGCATCCTCACCGCCACCGGGGTGGGCACGGTCGTCGAGGATGGCAAGCAGAAGGTCGACGTGGCTGGCAAGACCTACCTGGTGGAGCCCGCGCTGCGCGCCGACTTTGCGCTCGTCAATGCCT
This sequence comes from Candidatus Rubrivivax defluviihabitans, assembly GCA_016709385.1. Lineage (GTDB taxonomy): Bacteria > Pseudomonadota > Gammaproteobacteria > Burkholderiales > Burkholderiaceae_C > Rubrivivax > Rubrivivax defluviihabitans. The sequence continues at coordinate 23,821 of JADJMW010000010.1, read as the reverse complement.
TCATGGCCGACTACCTCGGCAACCTGGCCTACGTGCTGACCGCGCGCAACTTCAACCCGGTGATCGCGATGGCCGCGGACACCGTGATCGTCGAGGCCGACAACATCGTGCCGGTGGGCCTGATCGCACCGGACCACGTGGTTACGCCGGCCCCGCTCGTCGACTACGTCATTGCCCAGGGCTGACACCATGGAACCTCAAGCCATCATCGCCAGACGCATTGCGCTCGAACTGCGCGACGGCATGCTCGTCAACCTGGGCATCGGCATTCCGACCCAGGTCGCGAACTACGTGCCGGCCGGCCTGCGCGTGTATTTCCAGTCCGAGAACGGGCTGATCGGCACCGGCGCCGTGCCGGAAGAAGGCATGCACCACCGCCTGCTCACCGACGCCGGCGGCCGTCCCGTCACCGCGCTGCCGGGGGCTTGCACCTTCGACAGCGCAATGTCCTTCGGCCTCATCCGCGGCGGCCACCTCGACATGACCGTGCTCGGCGGGCTGCAGGTCGACCAGACCGGCCACCTGGCCAACTGGATGATCCCGGGCAAGATGGTGCCGGGCATGGGCGGCGCGATGGACCTGGCCTCGGGTGCCAAGCGCGTGGTCATCGCCATGCAGCACAGCGCCAAGGGCAAGTCGAAGGTCGTGAAGGCCTGCAACCTGCCGCTGACCTCGGCGCGACCGATCGACCTGCTGGTCACCGAACTGGCCGTGATCGCCTTCCCCTACGGCAAGGCCACGCTGATGGAAACCGCGCCGGGGGTGACCGTGCAGCAGGTCATAGCCGCCACCGAAGCCGAACTCGTGGTGCCGCAGCAGGTGCCGCAGATGGCGCTGTAGCGTTGCAACGCCGGCCGGAAACAAGGAGATCGCGATGAGCACCACCATGGCCCCGAACGTGAAAGCGGTGAGCTCCCCGGGCAAACGCACCGTCTACAGCATGTGCGGCATGTGCGCCGTGCGCTGCCCGATGGAAGTCAAGGTCGAGGATGGCCGCGTCACCTGGCTGCAGGGCAACACGCACGACAAGGCCATCGGCGCCAGCCTTTGCGCCAAGGGTGCGGCCGGCCTGGCGTTCGAAGCCGACGACCAGCGGCCGCAGACACCGCTGATCCGCAGCGGCCCGCGCGGCAGCGGACAGTGGCGGCGCGCGTCGTGGGACGAAGCGCTCGACCACATCGCCGACAAGCTGAAGGACACCGTCGAGACCTTCGGCCCGCGCGGCATCGCGCTGTCCGACCGCGGCGGCTTCTTCAATGACCTGGCGCGCACCTTCGTCAAGGCGCTGGGTTCGCCGAACTACTTCAATCACGACGTCACCTGCGGCGGCAACGTGCACAACGCGGCTCGCGCGACCTTCGGCTTCAGCCACGCCGCGCTGGTGCCGGACTTCGAGCGTACGAAGCACCTGGTGCTGTACGGTCGCAACATCGTCGAGTCGCTGATGGTCAAGGAGGTCAAGGCCTTCATGACCGCGATGTCGCGCGGCATGCGCTGCACCTACATCGACCCGCGCGCCAGCGCCACCGCGGCCAAGGCCACGCGCTTCTGGCAGGTGCGGCCGAACAGCGACTACGCGCTCAACCTGGCGCTCATCCACGAGGTGTTGCAGAAGGAGGCCTACGACAAGGACTTCGTCGAGCGCTTCGTCTCCGGCATGGACGTGCTGCGCGAGGCGGTGAAGGACACCACCCCCGAGTGGCAGGAGGCGCACACCGGCGTGCCGGCGGGCGAGCTGCGCGAGTTCGTCGCCGAGATCGCCGGCCAGCGGCCCGGGGTGGTCTTCAACCCCGGCTGGATGACGGCGCGCCACAAGCAGTCGTTCCACGTCAGCCGCACGGCGCTGATCCTCAACGCGCTGATGGGCAACCTGGAGGTGCCGGGCGGATTCATCATCGGCAAGCGGCCGGTGTTCTATGGCCGCAAAGGCCTGAAGCCACTCGCCGAACGGGTCCCGGCGGTCGCCGAACCGCGTGTGGACGGCGCCGGCACCACGCACCCGACCTGGGACCCGGCCATCGGCGCGCTGCACCAGCTCTTCGCGGCGGCGGAGACCGGCCAGCCCTACGGCATCGGCGCCTACATCGCCTACCGACACGACCCGGTCACCGCACTGCCCGACGCGGAAGCGCTCAAGCGCGCAATGGACAAGCTGAACCTGATCGTCTCGATCGACGTGCGTTACTCCGAGACCGGCTGGTACTCCGATGTCATCCTGCCCGAGTCGACCTACCTCGAACGGGCCAACATCCTGGCCCAGCTGCCCGGCCCGGTGCCGGTATTCGTGATGCGCGACCAGGCCATCGCGCCGCGCTTCGACAGCCGCCCGGCGTGGTGGATCTTCCGCGAGATCCTGCGCCGCATGGGGCGTATGGAGGCGCTGGACTTCGAGACCATCGAGGAGATCTGGAACTACCAGCTCGAGGGCACCGGCGTCACCGTCGACGACATGCGCGAAGCAGGCATCGTGCGCCTGGCCGATGCGCCGCGCCTGGGCACGCGCGACGAGCTGAAGTTCTTCACCCCGTCAGGCAAGATCGAGATCGACAGCGCGCTGATGGCGAAGGCCGGTCTGCCGTTCCTGCCGCCCTACCAGCCAAACACCGCACCCGGCGGCGACCGGTTCACGCTGCTGTTCGGGCGCCCGCCGACGCTGGCGCACGGGCAGTCGCTGAACAATCCGTTGCTGCGTGAGGCCGCACCCGAACAGCGGCTGTGGATCCACCCCGAACGGGCGTCGCCGCTGGGCATCCGCGATGGCGACTGGGTCGAAGTCAGCGGTGGCGGCAGCTACGTCGGGCGCCTGCGGGCCTTGGTCACGAAGTGGATCCATGCCGAGGCGGTCTTCATGCTGCACGGCTACGGCGCGACGGTGCCGCTGGCCACGCGCGCATTGGGTGTCGGCGTGGCCGACCAGCGCCTGCAGCACGGGAAGCTGTACGAGTTCGACCCTGCCGGCGCGGGCAATGCCCTGACCGAAACGACCGTCCGCGTCCAGCGCGCGGCCATGCAAGGAGTCCCAGCATGAGCCGCAGGGCCGCTCCCAAGGCGAATAGCACCGCAGTGCGCAGCACGGAGGTTTCCCAATGAGCATCTACGCCCTGCGCCACGACGAGGCCAGCTGCATCGGCTGCCAGGCCTGCGAAGTGCACTGCAAGACCAACAAAGGCCTGGGCCCGGGGCCGTCGCCGTGCAAGATCATCAGCACCGGGCCGATCGACATCGGCGGCGTGCCCCGCGTGCGCCACACCTTCATGCCCTGCTTCCACTGCGAGGAGGCCTGGTGCGTCAAGGCCTGCCCCACCGGCGCGATGAAGAAGCGCGAGAAGGACGGCATCGTCCACGTGGTGGCCGCCCTGTGCGTGGGCTGCAAGAGCTGCATCACGGCCTGCCCCTGGGGCACGCCGCAATGGGACCCGGGCACGAACAAGGTGGTCAAGTGCGACTACTGCATGGACCGTGTCGATGCCGGCCTGCAACCGGCCTGCGTGACCAAGTGCGTTACCGGCTGCCTGTCCTTCGGCCTGGCCATCGAGGTGCCCGACCCGCGCCGGGAGCGCTATGCGCACTTCGTGCTCGCCGAAACGCCGCGCGGCCAGTGAAGGAGCGGCCATGAGCGAAACCACGAGCACGACCGTGGGCGAAAGCCCGCCCCGCCTGCTGCCCGACTGGCTCGACGCCGACGCGGCCGCGCTGGCCGGCGCGGTGCCGCCGGCCGCCACCCTGGCCGCCGCGCTGCCGGGCCTGAGCCGTGCCCAGGGCCTGACGCCGCTGCAACGCCTGCAGCACGTGCAACGCTCGGGCCTGGCCGAATCGGGTGCGGCCGGCGAACCGATCCACCTGGCCTGGCGCCGCTTCGTCCGCGGCCATGGGCCTTCGACGCTGGTGATCGACGCGAGTTCGTACGACGTGCGCTCGCTCGGCCCGGCCGCCGTGCTCGACCGCGCGGCGTTCCTGCTGGCCGAGGGCGTGGCAATCGCGCTCGGCCTGCGCGACAGCCTGACGATCGAACTGCGGCTGCCGGCCGAACTCACTGGCCACGAACGCGCGCTCTTGAACGCCGTCGACGTCATCCGCTCGCTGGCCAACATCCAGGCCGGGCAACGCAAGATCGACATCCAGCGCCATTGCAGGCCCAGCTGCTGGGCCGAGGCGCCCACAGCCGATGGCTCGCGGCTGGTGCACACGCCCGAGACCTGGTGCCGCATCGCGCTGCTGTTCGCCGGTGGCTCGGGTCTGGACGCGTCCCTGCTGACCCTGGGGCGCGGCCTGACCCAGCGCGGCCTGGTCGAGTACCCGCGCTCGAGCAAGCTGCGCCAGCTCATAGCCGGCTGGGGCGGCGGCGTCGAGGTGCAGGGCGACGATCCGGTGCTGGTCTTCGACGACGGCCTGGGCGGCTTCCTGCCGCTCTCAAAGGCCGACCTGTCGTGCGACCCGCTGAGCTTCGCCGGGGCCGGCATCGCGCCTTCGCCGGCGAGCCTGATGGTCATGGCCGACGGCGTGTGCGTGGTCAAGCAGACGCGGCGCGCGCTGTACCGCCACTGGCAGCTGGCCGAGGGCGAGGCGCCCGCCGTGCGTGGCCTGCTGGCACGGGCGGCGCGCATCACTACCGAGATCACGCTCGGCCGCGGCGACCCCGGCCACCTGGCGGCACTCGACGATCTGGCGCTCGAACTCACGACGCAGGGCCTGGCCGCCGCCTGGCCGCTGGGCAGTTCGCTGCGCCATTTCCGCGCGCAGTGGCAGCAGCATGTGCGGCGCGAGTCGTGCCCCGAAGGCCTGTGCCTGGACCTGCCGAACCACAGCGCGCCCTGCCACGGCACCTGCCCGGCCAACATCGACATCCCGAGCTTCATGGCCCACCTGGGCCACGGCGACTACCGCGCGACGATCGAGGTCATCCGGCGCGACAACCCGCTGCCGCTGACCTGCGGCCTGGTCTGCCCGGCGCCGTGCGAATCGGCTTGCGTGCGCGGCAGCAGCGACGGCGCCGTATTCATCCGGCCGCTGAAGGCCAAGGCCGCCGAGCACTGCCTGGCCAGCGGCGGTTATCCGAAGCCCGAAATCGCGCCCGACACCGGCAAGCGCATCGGCATCGTCGGCTCCGGCCCGGCCGGGCTGACCGCCGCCTACTACCTGCGCACCCATGGCCACCAAGTCGAGATCTTCGAGGCGCAGGAACATGCCGGTGGCATGCTGCGCTACGGCATCCCGGCCTACCGGCTGCCGCCCGAACTGCTCGAACAGGAGCTCGAGCAGATCAAGGTGCTGGGCATCCCGATCCACACCGGCGCCCGGATCGACCGGCTGGAGGACTTCCGCAAGCAGTACGACGCCGTCTTCGTCGGCCCCGGCACGCAGACCGCGCGCCTGCTGCCCATCGAGGGCGCGCACCACCCGTTCGTGCTCGGCGGCATCGACTTCCTGCGCGCCGTGCGCAGCGGCGAGCCGGTGCGCGTGGGGCCGCGCGTGGTGGTCGTCGGCGGTGGCAACGTCGCCATCGACGTGGCACTGACGGCGCTGCGCCAAGGCGCGAAGAGCGTCGACCTGGTGTCGCTGGAAAAGCGCCGCGAGATGCCGGCCAGCCCGCACGAGATCGAAGCCGCCGCCGCCGAAGGCGTGCAGCTGCGCGGCGGCTGGGGCCCGCTGCGCATCGAGGAGGAAGGGCTGGCCGTTTTCCAGTTCTGCGAGCGCGTCAAGGACGAGAGCGGCAAGTTCGACCCCAAGTTCGACGCCGCCCGGCTGCTCAGCCTGGAGGTGGACCACGTGATCCTGGCCACCGGCCAGGGCACCGACCTCGAGCTGCTGGAAGGCAGCGGTGTCGAGGCCGTGCGCGGCTTCATCAGCGCCGACCCGAAGACGCTGATGACCAACGTGCCGGGCGTCTTTGCCGGCGGCGACGGCCAGCGCGGCCCGCGCACCGCGGTGGAGGCCATCCGCGCCGGCAAGATCGCCGCGTCCGGCATCGATGCCTGGCTGCGCGGCACGGCGATGGACGCCATGACGGGAAAACCGGTGCGCCGCGCCGAGGTGATCCCGCTCGTCGTCGACGCGAAGCAGCGCACGCACCAGCGCCGTGCCGCGATGCCCGAGAAGGACGTCGAGGAGGTGCTGGGTCTGGGCAACTACGTGCGCATCGAAGAGGGCCTGAGCGACGCCGCCGCGCAGGACGAGGTGCGCCGCTGCCTGCGCTGCGATGTGTGCATCGGCTGCGGCATGTGCATGGCGGCGTGCAGCGAGATGGGCGTCGAAGCCTTGCGCATGGGCGACACCGGCGCCGGCCGGCTGGCCTATTTCGACTTCGAGCGGGCGGCCAAGATGTGCATCGGCTGCGGCGCCTGCACGCAGGTGTGCCCCACCGGCGCGATCCGGCTCGAAGACGGGGACGGCCTGCGGCGCACCATCATCACCGGCACCGTGGTGTGCGAGCAGCCGCTGCTGCAATACGCCGACGCCGCACAGCCGATGCAGACGCCGGCGCACCGCGACTACATCCGCCAGCGCCTGCCGCCGCACATGGCGGCGCACCTGGACCGCGAGATCAGCCCTGCGGCGGCGCGGTTACGCGGCGACAGGCCGGGCATCTCTACGGAATAGCCGAAAACCGCCCCTGTCTCTCGAACGGAAACCATGAAGCCACTGCTGCACGAGATCCGCCACAACCCCTTGCTCTGGTTGCTGGTCTTCGTGCCGGTGGTCTTCGTCGCCGTGAAGCTCAAACCCGAGTCGCACACCTTGCTGTTCGTGCTGTCGGTGCTGGCGATCGTGCCGCTGGCGACGCTGCTGAGCCACGCCACCGAATCGGTCGCGGCCAAGACCGGCGATGCCGCGGGCGGGCTGCTCAACGCCACGCTGGGCAACCTGACCGAGCTGGTCATCGCGCTCGCTGCGCTGAAGGCCGGGCAGTACGCGCTGGTGAAGGCGTCGCTGGCCGGCGCCATCGTCACCAACACGCTGTTCATGCTGGGGGCGTCGTTCCTGCTCGGCGGGTTGAAGCACCATGTGCAGGAGTACAACCGCGTCAGCGCACGCATGCAGGGCGGGCTGTTGTTCCTGGCCACGATCGCGCTGCTGATCCCGTCGGCGATGAGCGTGGCCGATTCGGCCGAAGGGGCCCGCTTCACGCACACGCTGAGCGTGGGCCTGGCGCTGCTGCTGATCGTGGCCTACGCGCTGGGCATGCTGTTTTCGCTGAAGACGCACCGCGAGCTGTTCGCCAGCGCCGGCCACGACGAAGAAGGGGAAGCGCCCTGGCCGATGAGCCTGGCGCTGGGCACGCTGGCCGGCGTCACCGTGTTGGTGGCGCTGGTGAGCGAGATCTTCGTCGAGTCGGTGCAGGTGGCGGCCGAGGACTTCGGCATGACGCCGGTCTTCGTCGGCTTCATCGTCGTCGCGCTGGTCGGTGGCGCGGCCGAGATGGCCTCGGCGTTTTCTGCCGCACGCAAGAACCGGCTCGACCTGAGCGTGGGCATCGCGCTGGGCAGTGCGTCGCAGATCGCGCTGTTCGTGGCACCCGTGCTGGTGCTGCTGAGCTACGTCATCGGTCCCGAGCCGATGGACCTGCAGTTCTGGTCGGGCGCGGTGGTGATGATGCTGATCGCCACCATCACCGCGATGTTCGTCACCGTCGGCGGGCGTTCGGCCTGGTTCGTCGGCGTGCTATTGCTGATGGTCTATGGGGTGTTCGCAATGACGCTGTACCTGATGCCACCCCAGGCGCACTGAAACCAGGATCGAGATGAACGCCGAGACGCTGAATGCGCTGCTGAAGATCTCGCTGGTGATCTTCATGGCGGGCAACCTGCTCGACATGGGGTTGCGGCTGAAACTGGGCACGGCTCTGGTGGGGCTGCGCAACATGCGCTTCGTGAGCTTCAGCCTGCTGTGGTGTTTCGTGCTCGGCCCAGCCGTCGCCTGGGGGATCACCCAGGTGATCCCGCTGGAGCCACCCTATGCCATGGGCCTGATCCTCATTGGCTTGGCGCCCTGTGCGCCGTTCCTGCCTGCGATGGTGGACCGAGCGCGCGGCGACCTGGGCTACACCGCGAGCTTCATGCTGCTGGCGTCCGTGGGCATGGTGGCCTACATGCCCTTGGCCGTGCCGCTGCTGGTGCAGGGCCTCAGCGTCAGCGCCTGGGTGGTCGCCAAGCCGCTGCTCGCCGTGGTGCTGGTGCCGCTGGTGATCGGCATGGTGACGCTGCGGCGCGCGCCGGGTTTCGCCGCCCGGGCACAACCGGTCGTCAAGAAGATCACCGGTCTGGTCACCATCATCATGCTCGTGCTGTGCCTGGTCGTTTACGGCGAGGCCTTCATCGGGTCGGCCGGGAGCTACGCCACGCTCGCGCAGGTTATCTTCTACTGCGCCGTGACCGCCGGCTCGTACATGCTCGCGTTCGGGCTGCCGCAGAACCGCAGGAGCGTGCTGGCGCTGGGCGTCTGCACACGCAATCTCGGGGCGGCCTTCGCGCCGCTATTCGCCGTGGCGGGCATCGACGAGCGGGCGATCGTGATGGTCGCGCTCGGGGTGCCGCTGCAGACGATCGCCGCGGTCGTGGCCGCACGTGTCTTCGGCAGCCGGGCAGAAGCGGTCGGCGCCTGAGGGGCGGCTCGAACATGAACGATTCGCACGCGCTCGAACGCGGTTCCGCGTCGGGTGCGAGGTTCGGCGCTTCTGGCTCTGCGCGCCGCCGTCGCTCCGCAGTGATGTCGGGTGCCGTCCTCGTGCTGGCACTCGCCGGCTGCACGACGGTAGGCCCCGACTTCGAACCGCCCCAGGCGCCGCTGCCCGGTCAATGGCAACAGGCCGACAGCGCGGCCGTCACGCGCGAGCCCGCAGCTCAGGCCCGGTGGTGGGAGGCCTTCGCCGACCCGGTGCTCGGCGGGCTGATCGCCCTCGCCTACCAGAACAACCCCGACCTGAAGGTCGCCGGCCTGCGCGTGCTGGAGGCCCGCGCGCAGCTGGGCATCGCGGCGGGCACGCCCTATCCGCAGGTGCAGCAGGCGGTCGGCGGGGCAACCTACACCCAGGGCAGCGAGAACGCCGCGAATACGGCCGGCGGCGCCGACCTGCGCTACTGGGAATACAGCGCCGGTGTCAACGTCGGCTGGGAGCTCGACTTCTGGGGCAAGTTCCGGCGTGGCATCGAGTCCGCCGACGCCAACCTGCTGGCTTCCATCGCCGCCTACGACAACGCCTTCGTGCTGCTCGTCGCGCAGGTGGCCGACACCTACGTGGCCCTCCGCAATGCCGAGGCGCAGTTGCAGGTCGCGCGCGACAACCTGGGCATCCAGCAGCGCGCGGTTCAGATCACCGAGGCGCGCTTTCGCGGTGGCGATGTCGGCGAGCTCGACGTGCTTCAGGCGCGCACCCAGTTTCTGGGGACCCAGGCGACCATTCCACCGTTCGAGACCGGGCTGCAGCAGGCGCTCAATGCCCTCGGCACCCTGCTGGGCCGGCCTGCGGGCAACCTGGCGGAACTCCTGGGCCCGACGCCGGGTGTGATTCCGGCCGCACCGCAAACGATTGCCGCCGGCGCGCCGACCGATCTGCTGCGGCGGCGCCCTGACGTCCGCCAGGCGGAACTCGCCGCGGCAACGCAAAGCGCGGCGGTCGGCGTGGCCGAGGCCGACCTGTATCCGAGCTTCGGGCTGAGCGGCTTTCTCGGCGTGGTGGCGGCCGACGGCACGAACACCACGCGCTCCGGCAACAGCGGCGCCGGTCAGCTGTTCAGCGCCAACTCGCTCACCTTCATCGGCGGGCCCTACTTCAGCTGGAACATCCTCAACTACGGCCGCATCCGCAACAACGTGCGGGTGCAGGACGCGCGGCTGCAGCAGCTGCTGGAGAACTACCAGAGCACGGTGCTCAATGCGGTGCAGGAAGTGGAGGACGGCCTGGTGGCCTTCCTGCGCAGCCGCGAGCAGGAGCGCATCCTGGCCGAAACCGAAGCGGCGGCCCGGCGCTCGCTCAGGATTGCCAGCGTCGGCTACCGCGAGGGTTTCTCCGACTTCCAGCGTGTGCTGGACGCTCAGGGCGCGCTGCTGCGAGCGCAGCAGTCCTACGTGACGGCGCGCAGCACCACCGTCGGCAGCGCGATCGGGATCTATCGGGCCCTGGGCGGCGGCTGGGAGATCCGCGCGGGCCGCGGCTTCGTCGACGAGGCGACGGCCGAGACGATGCGACAGCGCACCCACTGGGGTGATCTGCTGCAACCGCAGGCGACCGAGCCGCCACAGAAGGGACAGGGCGGCGGCCGGGCGTCACCGGACTGGTGAACAGCCGCATTCTCAGCATAGGCATGCCATGACCGACCCACAGAAATCAACGCCAGTGGACGTGGAGCCCGCAGCGCCTGCGCAAGGCAAGACGACCGCGCCGGAAAGCGCCAACCCGCCCCCGGCGGGCGCCGAGCCGGCCAGGCCGCAAACCCCACTCGCCCCGCCGCGCATGGACCCGGTGCGCAAGTGGGTGCTGATTTTCGCTGCGTTCTGCATGGTTCTGCTCGCCTGGTACATGGCCGCCGACCGCTACACGCCCTTCACCACGCAGGCGCGCGTCAACGCCTTCGTGGTGCCGATCGCGCCGCAAGTGGCGGGGGAGATCGTCTCGGTCGACGTGCGCACCAACCAGATGGTGAAGAAGGGCGACTTGCTCGCCCGGATCGATCCCGACCCGCTATGAACTGGCGGTGGCCGCTGCGGAGGCACAACTCGCGCTCACGCAGCAGAGCCTGCGCGTCTCCTCCTCGACGGTGGACGCGGCCAGGGCCGCTCTGGATGCGGCCAAGGCGGCGCTGCTCAAGGACACGCAGAACGAGGCGCGCCTGAAGCGCATCGACGCGGATGTCCCGGGTGCGATCTCGCAGCGCAACCTGGAGACGGCGACGCTCGCCCGCGTCGAGCGGGAGGCGCAGGTGCGCACCGCCGGGGCCAATCTCCAGCAGGCCATCGAAGCCCTCGGGCCGCGCGACGCGAAGAACCCGCAATTGCTCGCGGCGCGCGCGGCACTGGACAAGGCCCAACTCGACCTGCAGTACACGCGCCTGGTCGCGCCGAACGACGGCCTGGTGACCGACTTGCGCGTGGACGCGGGCAACTTCGCCGCCACCGGCCAGCCGCTGATGACCTTCGTCGCCGTGCACAAGATCTGGGTCGAGGCCGCGCTGACCGAGAACAACCTCGGCCACGTCAAGCCGGGCGATGCGGTGGACCTGGTGCTGGACGTCTGGCCCGACGAGCCCCTGCGCGGGCGCGTGCGCAGCGTGACCCATGGCGTTGCTGGCGCCGAGTCCACCTCGAAGCCGGGGGCGCTGCCCACGGTGCAGAACCAGCGCGACTGGTTGCGCAATGCGCAGCGTTTTCCGGTGCTGATCGACTTCGAAGACCCCGCGCAGGCCGCACGGCTTGGCGCGCGCGTGGGCAGCCAGGTCAACGTGCTGGTCTATACCGGCGAACGACCGATCCTCAACACGCTGGGTCAGGCCCTGATGGGGTTGAGCCGCCTGCTGTCGTATGCCTACTGACACCGTCCCCGAGGCAGCGCCTGCGACTGCGGCAAGAACGGTGGCCCCCGCGGTACGCGCGCTCGACAACCCCCGCGCGCGGCGCATCCTGCGCTTCACGCTCGGTGTGACCCTGGCCACCGCCTACAGCAGCTGGGTCAACTGGCCCTTCTCGTTCATGCTGGTGGCGCTGGCGATCGCGCTGCTGGCGCTGCCCACGCCGGCGCCATCGCTGCGTTTCGCGGTGTGGACCGTGGCCAAGCTCGTCTTCTGCTGCGGCCTGGGTCTGGTGCTGATGTTGCCCTTGCACAGCTATCAGCTCTTCGGCTTCGTGTTGGTCGGGCTGATCCTGTTCGCCGCCTTCTACTTGCAGGCGCAGGGCCGGATCTCGGGCCTGGACATCGTCTTCGTGATCGTCGGCGCGACGCTGGTACCCGCATTCGCACAGGAGAACATGGACATGGGCGTCGAGTTCGCGAAGGGCCTGTCGCAGAGCGCGCTGGCGCTGTTCCCGGTGATCTGGATCGCCTTTGCCGTGCTGCCTGCCGGCGTCTTCCCGCGCCTGCCCAATTCGCCACGGCTGCCCGGCACCGCGGCCGACCGCGGCATCGTCGCCTTGCGGCCGGTGGTCGTGCTGCTGCCGTTGATGGTGTACATGCTGGGCAGCGCCAACAACATCCGCTACCTCATCGGCTATTACCAGCCGGCGATGATCGCCCAGCACGCGAGCCGGGCGACGTCACGCAAGCTGGCCGGCGACCTGATGATGGCCACCCTGATCGGGGCCGGCGGTGGCCTGCTCATGTGGTGGCTGATGAAACTGTGGCCGTCGTGGTTCTGGTTCGTGCTGATGATGGCGCTGTTCACGGCTTTTTTCGCCACGCGCATCTTCGCCGGCGGCCCCGCGCCGCTGACGCCGAACTACTACCGCTGGAGCTACGGCCTGTCGACGCTGGTCTTCATCGTCTTCCCCGACGCACTGACGCAGGGCTTCACGGGCGACGACGCCAACATGAAGTTCTACCAGCGCATCCTGGACTACCTGCTGATCACCGTGTATTCCGTGGTTGCGGTCCTGAGCTTCGACGCGCTGGTGGAACGATGGCGCAGCGCGAAGGGACGGCCTGCCGCTTCGACGGACGCGTAACGCCCACCGACGCGGCCGTGGCAAGAGTTTCGGTGACGGCGGATCGTCGGCCGATGGGTTCGGACATGCGACGCCGCGGTCCCCAATCGCGAGGCCGACTTCAACGCGCGGCCACGGGCCCGGCTGTCGTGTCGCTGAAATCGCCGCCCAGCGCCAGGTGCAGGTTCACGCGCTGCGCCAGGCGTTCGCTCTGCTCCCGCAGCAGCGACGTGCGGGCGATCGTGATGGTCGCGCTCGGGGCGCCGCTGCAGACGATCGCCGCCTTCGTTGCGGCGCGCGCCTTTGGCGCCCGGAGTTGAAGGGCCGCGGGTGCGGCAAAACGAAGCGCGGGCGATTTCGGTGCGATGATTGAAGCCAGCCCCTCTCGAGCAAGGATCAACCATGGCTGACATCAGACCCCGCTGGGAATGGCGTTCCTTTGGCCGGCGCTTCGGCGCGGCCGAGGCGCATCTGGCGCAGCTCACGCCGAGTGGCGTCCAGGAAAGCGACGAGATCTACCTGCTTGCTCCTGCCGGCGGCAACGTGAAGATTCGCGACGCGCTGATGGACATCAAGGTGCTGCGGGAAGTCAACGCCGATGGCCTCGAGCAGTGGACGCCCGTCATGAAGGCCGGTTTTCCGATTCCCGCGGTCGAGGCGGTGAGAGTGCTCGAGGCGCTGGCGCTGCCGGTCCCGAAGCCGATGCGCGCGAGTTACACGCAGGACGAGTTCATCGCGCAGTTTGCCGCGCCTGGCGCGGCCGTCCGCGTCGTGACGGTGCACAAGCGGCGCGTGCGCTACACGGTGGGTGGCTGCATGGCCGAACTCTCCGACGTGGTGGTGAACGGCAAGCCCACGCGCACGCTTGCGGTCGAGTCCGAGGACGCTGCCGGCGTGATGCAGGCGGTGCGCGAACTCGGCCTGGGCGGCTACAGCAACACCAGCTATCCACGCGCCATGGCGGCCCTGATCGATGGCGAGCCGGAGCGCTACGCCGTGATCGACGCCGGCACCAATTCGATCAAGTTCCACGTCGCCGAGCGCGACCCCGGCGGCCGATGGCGAAGCGTCGTCGACCGTGCCGAGATGACCCGCCTGGGCGAGGGGCTCGCCCCCAGGGGCGTGATCAGCGAAGCCGCGCTGGAGCGCACGGCCGTCGCCATCGCCGGCATGGTCGACGAGGCGAAGCGCCTGGGTGTGCGGGCGATCGCCGCCGTCGGCACGGCCGGGCTTCGAATCGCGTCGAACGGCGACGCCGCCGTGGCGGCCCTGCGGGCACGCACCGGCGTGCAGATCGAAGTGATTGCTGGCGAGGAGGAAGGGCGGCTGGCCTATGTGGCCGCCCAGGCCGGCCTGGGACTCGACAAGGGCACGCTCGTCGTCTTCGACACGGGCGGCGGCAGTTCGCAGTTCACTTTCGGACACGATGGCGGCGTGGACGAGCGATTCAGCGTCGATGTCGGTGCCGTGCGCTACACCGAGCGCTTCCGGCTCGACCACGCGGTGTCGCCCGAGGTGCTGCGCCAGGCCCTGGCGGCGATGTCGATCGACCTCTCGCGCATTGCAGGGCGCCCGGCTCCCGACGCGTTGGTCGCGATGGGCGGTGCAGTGACCAACCTCACCGCTGTCATGCATGGCCTGGCCACCTACGACCCCGCAGTGGTCCAGGGCAGTGTCCTCGACCGCGCCGAGATCGATCGCCAGATCGAGCTCTATCGTGCGCGCGATGCCGAAGCGCGCCGGGCCATCGTCGGCCTGCAGCCGAAGCGGGCGGAGGTGATCCTCGCCGGTGCGTGCATCGTCCGCACGGTGATGGACCTGCTTGGCAAGCAGAGCTTCACCGTGAGCGACCGCGGCCTGCGCCACGGCGTGCTGGCCGAGCGCTTCGGCGCCTGAACGATGGGTTGCGCTGGCACGAGTAGGCCTTGCGCAACGAGACGAGAGACTGAGCTTCCTCGACACAAGGAGTCCGGACCATGGTGACCAAGACCGCCCCAAGCGCCGCCAAGCCCACGGCGCCTGCCAGGCCCGTGAAGCCAGCGCCGATCGCGCAACCCGCACTGGCGCGTGTGCTCAATGCCGAGGAAACACTCAGCATCCTCAGACTCGGCAAAGCGGCGAACAGCATCGAGCTGAAGCTGACGGTGCCTCTGATGGGCCATCGCGCCACGATCAAGGGCATCGGGCTCGATCCGGTGGAGGCGCAGCCGCGCCAGGCCTTCTTCTTCGATACGCCGGACCTGGCCTTGAACCGCGCCGGCGTCGTCGTACGGGCCCGGCGCATCCAGGGCGGTGACGCCGATACGGTGATCAAGCTGCGCCCGGTGGAACCGTCCACCCTGGACCCGGAGCTTCGCCGCTCGGCGGCGTTCAAGGTCGAGGTGGACGTGATGCCGGGCGGGTTCGTCTGCTCGGCCTCGTTCAAGGGCGCCTGCAGCGGCCAGGAGGTGCTCGACGCGACCTCGGGCGCGATGCCGCTGCGCAAGCTGTTCTCCAGGGAACAGCGTGACTTCTATGACGCCCACGCTCCGGCGGGCCTCACGATGGACAAGCTGGTCGTGCTCGGACCCACCTTCCTGCTCAGGGCCAGGCACCAGCCGAAGGACTTCGACCGCCGCATCACCGTCGAGATGTGGCTCTATCCCGATGGTTCGCGAATCCTGGAGATCTCCACCAAGTGCCTCCCGGACGAAGCCTTCCAGGTCGGTACCGAGTTCAGGGTCTACCTCGCCAGCAAGGGCATCGTGCCCGGTGCCGACCAGTCCGCCAAGACCAAGACCTCGCTGGAGTTCTTCAGCGCACAACTGCAGCAGGAAAAGCAGGAAGCGACGGCCGGCTGAGTGCACGCTGCGCCGTGCCTGCTGCAAGGTCTCGTCTTTCAGCCGGAACTTCAGCGCGCCGCCACCGGCCCGGCTGTCGTGTCGCTGAAATCGCCGCCGAGCGCCAGGTGCAGGTTGACGCGCTGCGCCAGGCGTTCGCTCTGCACCCGCAGCAACGACGTGCGGGCGGACTGCAGCGCCAGCTGGCGCTGCTCCACCGCCCGCCGGTCGGCGCTGCCGACGCGGAACTGGGCTTGCGCCAGTTCGAGCGCGCGCTCGTTGTCGCGCACGTTCGCCTGCAGGATGGCTTCGCGGTCGTTCAGCGCAAATTCGGCCGCGAGTGCGTTCTCGACCTCGCCGAAGGCGCGCTGGCCGGCGCTGGCGTAGGCCGCCACCGCCAGCTTCTGCTCGGTGGTGCGGATGTCGACCTGCGCGCGCAATGCGCCGCCCTGGTAGATCGGCGCCAGCAGGTTGACGCCCAGGCCCCAGGCCGGGTTGTCGCGGTCCTGCAGCACGATCACGTCGCTGGAAATGCTGCTGATGCCGGCGGTCAGGCTGATGCGCGGCAGGCGCGCGGCCTGCGCCTCGCCGATGCGGTTGAAGGCCGCGGCGACGCGGCGTTCGGCGGCCACCACGTCGGGCCGGCGTTCGAGCAGTTCCGACGGCAGGCCCACCGGCACCGGCGCCGGCATGGCCGAGAGGTTCTGCGCCACCGCCAGCTCGGCCGAGGGGTAGCGGCCGAGCAGCAGTTCCAGCGCGCGCAGGGCCTGTTCGCGCGACAGGTCGGCCTGCCGCAGCATGTCACGGTAGGGGCCGACGTTGGCTCGCGCCACGGCCACGTCCTGCTCGGTGCCGTTGCCCACGCGCAGGCGGTCCTGCGCCAGGCCCAGCAACGACTCCGACGAGCGCACCATGTCCTGCACGATGGCGCGCTGCAGCCCGGCTTCGGTGGCCACGAACCAGCCCTTGGCGACCATCGCCGCCAGCGACTGGCGCGCATAGGCATAGTCGGCGGCCAGGGCTTCGGCATCGGCCTGCGCTGCCGCCTGCCCGTAGCGGACGCGGCCCCAGATGTCGAGCTCCAGCGAGGCGCTCACCCACAGGCCGTTGAGGCCGCTGGTACTGTTGGACGTGGCGCCGCTGCCGGTGCCGTAGGCGCCCACCTGCGGCAGCAGCGCGGCGCCGGCCACCGTCAGATAGCCGCCGGCGCGCTCGACGCGCAGCGCCGCGGCCTGCAGGTCGGCGTTGAAAGTCAGGGCCTCGTCGACCATCGCCGACAAGGTTTCGTCCTTGAAGCTGGCCAGCCAGCGCCCGGCCAGGGGCGCGGCCACGCCGCCGCTGGCCTTGAAGGCCGCCGGCACGGCGGTGTGCGGCAGCGCTTCCTTCTGCAGGTCGGCCACGGGTGGCGGCGACTTCAGCGCGCAGCCCGCCAGGGCGGCCGCCAGCGCGGCAGCCAGGGCGATTCTCCCGAGTGCGGTGCGTGGGGCGGCGCGCATCAGTGCAGCTTCAGCACGAGGTAGTTGGTGATCGAGCCGATGCGCAGGATCACCATGCGCAGGATGTGGATCGCCGCGGCATGTTCGGTGTAGATGGCCCCCGAACCCACGGCGCCGGCCGCGAGGAAGACGTCCCGGTCACGTTCGTCGACCAGCAGCTTGACCGGAAAACGCCCCGGCGCCTGGGGGAAGACACCGGTCTGCGGCAGGTCCTTCGACAGCGCCATCTGGCCCTGCCCTTGCGCCCAGACGATCGAGTCGACCTTGGCCTTGATGATGCGCCCGGGCAGGGTGGGCAACACGACCTCGGCGTGGTTGCCGGGCTCGACGTACACCAGTTCGTTCTGCGCATACAGCGCGATGATCTGGTATTCCTCCTCGACGAAGGTGATCGCCGGCGCGAACGGCATCGCCACCACGGTGGCACCCGGGCGCAACTGCACGTTGGTGGCGTAGCCGTTGGCCGGCGCGTAGACGCGCGTCTGGTCCAGATTCCACTGCGCGTTGGCGATATCGGCCCGGCTCGAGTCGACCTGGGCCTTGGCGGTGGCGATCTGGGCGCGCGCCGCGGCCACGGGGGCCAGTTCGCCGTTGACGATGCCGGACAGCTGCTGCGCCACCTGCGACTCGTTCGCCTGCGCGGTGAGGATCTGCGCCTCGAGGTCGATGACATTGGCCTCGGCCTGTTCCAGCGCGAAGCGATCGCCGGCGCCGGTGGCCACCAGTTCGCGGTTCTGCCGCACCCGCGTTCGGGCCAGGTCCAGCCGGGGCTGCAGCGCGCGCACCTGGGCGTTGGCGCTTTTCAGTTGCTCCTGCAGCGTGCGCGCCCCGGCGGAGGCGTCGGCCAGGCCGGCGATGGCCTGCGCGAGCTTGGCCTCGTCGGCGGCGAGCCTGGCCTTGGCGACGTTGAGGTCGTTCTGGTAAGGCGTAGGGTCTATGCTGAACAGCAACTCACCCTTCTTCACCAGGCGGTTGGGTTCGACCGGCACCTCCAGTACGCGGCCGCGCACCTGCGGCAGCACGTTGACGACGTACTTGAAGACGCGCACGTCCGCAGACGAGGGCGCGACGACGTTCAGCGTCAGGATCAGCGCCGTGAGCGCCACGATCGGGATGATGACGACGGTGACCTTCGAAGTGGTCGTCCACGGCAGCCACTTGAACTTGATGAATATGAGCCAGACGAAGAAGGCATAGATGCCGAGCAGCAGGGCTTCCATTTACGCGGCTCCCTGCGCGGTCGGCGTGGGAGCCCCGGCGGCGAGCGGTGGCGCAGCGGCCGCTGTCGCAGCGGCCAGGGCCGCGTCGATCCGGGTCCGGGCGTGCTGCAGTTCGAGCGACATTGCGCCGCGCGACGCGATGGCTTCGAGTTCGTCGTGCAGGTATTTCATCTCCGCTGGCGGCAATGCACCGGCCTGCGCCTTCTCGGCCATCTCAACGAAATACTCGTCGCCCTTGTCGGTGCCGTAGGCCAGCCGGTAGCTCACCGGCTTGGTATAGGCCCACAGCCAGGCGATCGGCCACAGCAGGCCGCCGAAGACCAGCGACAGCAGGCACAGCGTCTGGATGGCGTCCTTCTGCGGGTGGTGGCGCTTGTGCGCGATCTTCTCCGGCAGGATGTGCACCAGCCAGAACAGCACGATACCGGCGATCGGCATGGCGATGAGGATGAACCAGGCCAGATAGAAGGCGGCCGTGTCCATCAGTTCCGGCGGCAGGAACGAGGCCTGTGCCGCATTGGGCAGGGCCAGCGTTGCCACGGCCCCCGCGGCGAGGGCCAGTGACCTTGCGCGTCGACGGACCGGTGTGCTTGATTTCATCGGTGAACCACTCTTCAAGAAGTTGCCCGTGTTCCAGTGGCGACGGTTCCCACGGCACACCGGGGCGGCGCATGCATCGCCGGGGGTCCTGCTTCGACGATGATACGGCCGCGCTCGCGGCCGTTCGACAAGATCGTGCATGGCGGCAATGCCTGCGTCATGCGCAGCAATGCGGCTGCAGCCGAACGTTGCGCAGTATGCAAGACGGGCGCTGCCCGATCTGAACAAATCACGACAAGCGCTTGCCAGTTCCCGACACCGAGAACCGGCAGCGGCGTACCGTGGCCATCGCCTGTGGCGTACCGGCACGGAGGTGTACCCGCGGCGCGTCGGTCGCACCTCTGTACGTCGACATGCGGTGTGGACATGAGGCAAACTCTGCGAGCAAGCAATCGGCTTGCCAGGTGTCATTCATGAGCGCATCGACTATCAAGGGTGTCCCTGAACAAGCGGGGGGTTGTGCCCGCCTTGGCACGGCAGCAGGGACCGCGATCGGCAGGTTCCAGCGATGAGGCGGATGGCCGTTGCCGCCGCGAGCGTGGTGCTCCTGTCTCTGATCGCGCTGTTCATTCTGACCGCCGGCGCCTGGGGCGTGCTCGCTCTGGCCATCTCGGGCCCCAGAGCGAGTCGCTGCGCATGACGCTTGCGGCCGCCTTCGGTGCGGCAGCGCTGGCGGCGCTGGTGGCTCTGGCCATTCGCCGCTGGCGCTGGCGTGCACTCGCCGCCTTCCTGACGCTGTTTGCCGCGGCGCTGGTCTGGTTCTTCAACCTGCCAGCCTCGAACGACCGCGACTGGGTGGACGAAAACGCCGTGCTGCCGCATGCCACGATCGAGGGCGACCGGGTCACCGTGCACAACGTGCGCAACTTCGCCTACCGCACCGAGACCGACTTCACCCCGGCCTGGCACGACAAGACCTACGACCTGCGCCAGCTCGAGGGCGTGGACCTCGTGGCCACCTACTGGATGGGCCCGGCGGTGGCGCACATCTTCCTCAGCTTCGCCTTCGCCGGCGGTGACCACCTGGCCGTGTCCATCGAGACGCGCAAGGAAAAGGGCGAGGGCTACTCCACCGTGAAGGGCTTCTTCCGCCAGTACGAGCTTTACTACGTGGTGGCCGACGAGCGCGATGCGATCCGGCTGCGCACCAACTACCGCAAGGACCCGCCGGAACAGGTGCACGTGTACCGCATCAAGGGCGACAACGCCGGCGCCCGCCGCGTCTTCATGGACTATCTGAACGCCATCAATGCGCTGAAGGCGAAGCCGGCGTTCTACAACTCGCTCACCACCAACTGCACGACGACGATCTGGACCCATTCGCTGGTCAACCCGGGTCACGTGCCGTTCAGCTGGAAGGTGCTGGCCAGCGGCTATGTGCCGCAGTACCTGTACGAACAAGGGCGGCTGGTCGACGGTGGCCTGCCGTTTGCCGAACTTCAGCAGCGCTCGCTGGTCAATCCGCGTGCGCAGCAGGCCGACGCGGCGGCGGACTTTTCCACCCGCATCCGGCAGGGTCTGCCTTAGCGCGGCCGCAGTGCTGCCAGAAAACCCGGGGCCAGTGACCACACCTTCGACAATCGGCGTTCGGGTCAACCGCACAAGACGAAAATGCAACATGCGAGATGAGATGAAACGAAGCCTTCTTCGCTGGGCCCAGTGTGCCGCCGCATCGATCGTGGCCACGGCGTTCGTCCCGGTGGCTGCGCAGACCGCCCTCGGTGGCCGAAGCGCCCCGGCGGCCGCCGCCGCCAAGCGGCCGAAGATCTGCCTCGTGCTGTCGGGCGGCGGCGCGCGCGGCG
Organism: Candidatus Rubrivivax defluviihabitans; assembly: GCA_016709385.1. Taxonomy (GTDB): domain Bacteria; phylum Pseudomonadota; class Gammaproteobacteria; order Burkholderiales; family Burkholderiaceae_C; genus Rubrivivax; species Rubrivivax defluviihabitans. Next base: position 3,257 of record JADJMW010000010.1, on the reverse strand, counting down.
CCGCGCACGTGGGCGTGATCAAGGTGCTCGAGGAATACCGGGTGCCGATCCACTGCATTGCCGGCACCAGCATGGGTGCGCTGGTGGGCGGCGCCTATGCCACCGGCATGAGCGTGCCCGACATGGAGCGCATCAACAACAGCATGTCGGTGGAGAAGCTGTTCAAGGAAAAGCCGCCGCGCCAGGAACTGGCGATGCGGCGCAAGATCGACGACTACAGCAACCTCGTCAGCCCGGAAATCGGCACCGCGTCGAAGCAGGCGACCATCGTCAAGGGGGTGGTCTCGGGCGTGCAGTTGGAGACCGTGCTGCGTGAACTGGCCCGGGTGCAGGGTTACCACGACTTCGACAAGCTGCCCATTCCTTACCGTGCCGTGGCCACCGACCTCGTCACCGGCAAGGCGGTGGTCTTCGACGAGGGCGAACTGGCCAATGTGATGCGCGCCAGCATGTCGGTGCCCGGGGCCGTGGCACCTGCCGAATACAACGGCATGATCCTCGTCGACGGCATGCTCACCAGCAACCTGCCGGTGGAAGCGGCGCGGGCGATGGGCGCCGATATCGTGATCGCCGTCAACGTGGGCACGCCGCTGCTCAAGCGCGAGGAGCTGAATTCGATCCTGGGCGTGGCCGGGCAGATGCTCAGCATCCTGACCGAGCAGAACGTGCAGACCTCGCTGGCCCAGCTCAAGCCCACCGACATCCTGATCTCGCCCGAACTCGGCGACTTCTCCACCGGCGACTTCGACAACCTACCCAAGATCACGCCGCTGGGCGAGGCCGCGGCGCGCCAGGTGGCCGACCGGCTGGCGCAGCTGTCGCTGCCGCCGGCCGAATACGCGGCGCTGCGCAAGCGCCAGCAGGTGGCCATGGTGCCTGACCTGACACCGGTGGACGAGATCCGGTTCGACAACCTGACCCGCGTCAATCCCCAGGCCGCGCAAGCCGTGATGGAAACCCAGCCCGGCCAGCCCGTGGTGCAGGCGCAGGTCGACGCCGACATGCGGCGCCTGTACGGCACCGGCGACTTCGAGCATGTCAACTACCGCATCGTCGGCGAAGAGGGCAAGCGGGTGATGGCGGTCGACGCGGTGGAAAAGGCCTGGGGGCCGGACTACCTGCGGCTCGGTCTGGGTTTGTCCAGCGACTTTTCGGGCGAAACCTACTTCAACCTGGTGGCCGCCCACCGCATGACCTGGCTCAACTCGCTCGGCGCCGAATTCCGCACCGACGCGCAACTGGGCTACGACAACAGCTTGCGCATGGAGTTCTACCAGCCGCTCAGCATTGCCGGCACCTTCTTCGTGGCTCCGCGCGTGAGCGTGGGCACGCAGCGGGTATCGATCTACCAGCAGGACAACCGGATCGCCGAATACAACGTCAGCACGGCTGTGGGCGGAATCGATCTCGGCATGCAGTTCCAGCAGTATGGGGAATTGCGCCTGGGTCTGGAGGGTGGGCGAGTGAAGGCCGAACTCGAAACCGGGCCGGCGTCGCTGGACCCGGGCGGAGATACCCGCACCCTGGGCGCAATCCGGGCCCGGTTGCTGCTCGACCGGCTCGACAACGTTCACTTCCCGCGTTTCGGCTGGAATGCCGCGGCCACGATCTTCGACAACAATGCGGACCTCGGCGCGGAACTGCCCTACACCCGGTGGGCTGCCAGCGGCCGGCTGGCCCATTCCTTCGGCGAAAACACGGTTCGGCTGGGGGTCAACGCCGGTGGCACGATCGGCAACAACCCCCTTGCCGGCCTACGACCAGTTCCAGTGGGGCGGCTTCCTGCAGCAATCGGGTTATGCCACCGGCCAGCTGATCGGGCAGAACCTGCAGTTCGGCCAGCTGATGTTCTACCGCCGCATTGCGCGCGGCAGCCTCTTCGACGGTGCCTACAGCGGACTGTCGCTCGAAATCGGCAAGGTCGGCGACCCGCTGGTGAAAGGCAACCCGGACGGCGTGCTGCGGTCGATCGGCCTGTTCATCGGCACCGACAGCATCCTCGGGCCGCTGTACTTCGGCTACGGCAAGGCCGAGGACGGGCCGGACAGCTTCTACTTCTATCTCGGCAAGCCGCTGTGAACGACCACCGGACGCCTCAGGCCATGATGTTCACGCCGCCGTCGACGTAGATCGTGTCGCCGCTGATGCGCCGCGCATAAGGCGTGGCCAGGTAGGCGCAGGCAAAGCCGACATCAAGAATGTCGACCAGCTCGCCCAAAGGCGCCTTCTGCGCGGCTTCGGCCAGCAGCAGGTCGAAGTCCTTCAGGCCCGATGCGGCGCGCGTCTTCAGCGGCCCCGGCGACAGGGCGTGCACGCGGATGCCGCTGGGGCCCAGTTCGTAAGCCAGGTAGCGGCACGAGGCTTCCAGCGCCGCCTTCACCGGCCCCATCAGGTTGTAGTTGGGGACGACGCGATTGGCGCCGAGGTAGCTCATGGCGATCATGGTGCCGCCTTCCTTCATCAGTGGCGCGGCCAGCCTGGCCATGCGGATGAAGGAGTGGCAGGACACGTCGATGGCCTTGGCGAAACCTTCGGCGGACGAGTTCAGCAGGCCGCCCTGCAGGTCGTCTTTCGGCGCCCAGGCGATCGAATGGACGAGGATGTCCAGTTGCCCCAGTCCTTTTCGATGGTCCCGAACAGCGCTTCCATCTCGCCCGGCATGCTCACGTCCAGTGGCATGAAGATCCGGGCCCCGAGATCGCGCGCCAGCGGCCTCGACGCGGGCGCGCCTTCTCGTTCAGATAACTCAGCGCCAGGTCGGCCCCTGAGCTCGCTGAATGCACGCGCGCAGCCGTAGGCGATCGAGCTGTCGTTAGCGACGCCGACGACGAGCGCCTTCTTGCCCTTCAGTACCGGTTGGGAATGACGAGCGGCATGCTTGTTTCTCCTGCCATCACGCCACCGCCTTGGGCGCCGCGGTGCGGCGCGCCAGCGCCACCAGCACGGCCACCGCGCAAGAGGCCATTCTGGCGATCTCGGAATCGGCGCGGCTGGTCAGGATGATGGGCACGCGCGCGAGCACGATGCCCGCGGCGTCGGCGCCGGCCAGGAAGGTCAGGCTCTTGGCGAGCATGTTGCCGGCATCCAGATCGGGCACGATCAGCACGTTAGCGCGGCCGGCCACCTGCGAGTCGATCTTCTTGACTTCGGCGGCGTGCAGGCTGATGGCATTGTCCAGCGCCAGCGGGCCGTCGAGTTGGCGCCGGTGATCTGCCCGCGCTCGGCCATCTTGCACAGCGCGCGGCGGCCTCGATGGT
>JADJMW010000009.1 GCA_016709385.1 Candidatus Rubrivivax defluviihabitans | reverse complement strand
TGCCTTCATCGCGTTGCGCCAGGTTGGCGGCGCACTCCGCGAACTTCGGCTGATGCTGGAAGACCTGGCCGCAAGCTGCGCTTGGCACAGCGCGAATTCAGGCGAGGCTGAAAGCCAGCGACGCCAAGTGCCTTCCTGGCCAACGCGACCTGCGAGATCCGCACGCCGTTCCATGGGCTGGTGGGGGTTCTCTCGCTGCTACGCGAGACCGGACTCACACCGCGGCAGGTGGACTACCTGCGCCCCGCCGCAAAATCGGCCGACCACCTGCTGGCGCTGCTCAACGGCGCATCCTCGACTATGTCGCGGTTGGAAAGCGGCCGCGTCACGCCGGCCGTGGCGCCGGTGGACCTGCGCGCTGCTGCTGCGACGTTCGAGCACTGATGCGGCCGCAGACGACGCCAAGCCGCTGGCACTGCATATCGACGCGGCCCCAGGTGCCCGAGCGCCTGCTGGCCGATGCCACCCGGGTCAAGCAGATCTGTTCAACCTGCTCTCCAACGCCATCAAGTTCACCGACCATGGTGCGGTGGTGCTGGACGTGCGCACCCGTGAGGGCGAGGACGGCCAGGCGTGCATCAAAGTTCACCGTCACCGACACCGGCGTCGGCATGGACCGAAGGCCACGCGGGCGCAGCTTTCAGCCGCTTCGTGCGGGGCGACCGCGCGTTCGCGCCGCCATGGCGGCACCGGCCTGGGCCTGGAGATCTCGCGCAACCTGGCTCGCCTGATGGGCGGCGACGTCAGCGTGCGCAGCCGGCCCGGCGAGGGCGGTTCTTCACCTTCCACTTGCGCTTGCAGGTGCCGCCGCCGACAGTGTCCAGGCCTGCGGCGCCCCTGCCTGCCGTCTTGCCGACGTCGCGCCCGCTTCAGGTGCTGGTGGCCGAGGACCACCGGTGAACCGCCAATATGCCCGCGCTGCTGGAAAGCCTGGGTCACCAGGCCCACTTCACCAGCAACGGGCGGGGAAGCGGTGGAGGCGCGCTGACGGCGTTACGACGTCGATGCTGATGGACCTGCACATGCCCGTGCTCGACGGCGTGGGCGCCACGCGCCATCCGTGCGCTGCCCGACGCGCATTCCACGGTGCCCATCGTGGCGCTCTCCGCGGACGCCCTTTTGCCGGGGACAACGCGACCGCTGCCTCGTCGCCGGCATGCACGGCTTCCTGACCAAGCCGGTGAGCGTGCAGAAACTGGCGGCGTCGTTGCGCCGCCTGTTCGGCAGCGCTTACGGCCACGCCCAACGACACGCCCCTGCCGCCGGGCCCGAAGTCACCGGCCTGGGCGGCAGCCACCCCCGTCGTCGACGGAGTCTGCCGTGGCGATGGCGCTGCAGGCCATGTCGCGCGAGAGGCTGGCAGCCATGGTCAAAACGCTTTCTCGACCAGGCCCCGGGGGCAGTGCAGCGGCTGCGCGCCGCCGTGCGCGACGCGCAGCCGCTGGACCTGCGCGCACCATGCCCACGCCGCCAAGGGCGCGGCGCTCAACCTGGGGATGTCCGCTGGCGGCGTACCGCCGACGCCCTGCACGAAGGTGCCGCGCGCCTGCCGGCGCACGAGATCGCCCGCCTGGTGCAGCGCTACGGGAACACCCGGTGCCGGCCACGCGCCAAGCCATGTCTGCCTTGGACGTGCTGCGCGCGGGCCGCAGCCGGCGGTCACAGAATGACCGGCTCGGCTCCAGCCGGATGCCAAGCGACCATACACGCTCTCCTGGATGGCGCGCGCCAGCGCTCACCACCTCGGCGCCGCTGGCACTGCCGCGGTTGACGAGCACCAGCGCCTGCCGCTCGTAGACGCGCCGGCACGGCCACGGTCTTTTGCCTTCCAGCCGCAGGCGTCGATCAGCCAGCCGGCGGCCAGCGCAGCTGCCGTCGGGCAGCCGTAGTGCACCACCTCGGGATCGCGGCCGATGATGTCGCGGCACTGCTCAGGGCTCACCACCGGGTTCTGCAGAAGCCTGCCGGCGTTGCCGATCACGGCCGGGTCGGGCAGCTTGGCGCGGCGATCCGCGCACACCGTCGAAATTCCCACACCGGTCATCGCGTCCGGGTGCGGCGTTGCCGGTCTCAGCCATCCTGCGCTCAGGTCAGGTAACCGAGCACCGCTGCCAGGGCCGCGGCAGGCGGAACTTACCTTGCGTGACTGACGGTCTTGCCGCCAGATGCTGCTGGAACACGCTGTCGCGGTAGCCGAAGCGGCAGGCCGCGGCGTCCAGCGTCACGCGGCGCATCATCAGGTCCACCGCGTCCAGCGACTCGAAGCGGTCCTTCAGTTCCACGCCATAGGCGCCGATGTTCTGCACCGGCGCCGCACCCCCTGGCCCGGGATCAGCGCCAGGTTCTCCAGCCAGCCAGCCCTGCTGCAGCGTCAGGCCACGAAGTCGTGCCAGTTCTCGCCGGCGCCGGCCTCCACGATCCAGCCCTCGCGCTCGGTGCGCAGCAGTCGCCGGCCCATGATCTCGACCTTCAGCACCACGCCCGGCACGTCTCGCGTGAGGACCACGTTGCTGCCGCCCGCCGAGCACGAATTTCGGCGCCACGCCGTAGTCAGGAGTGGTCGACGACGCGCCGCCCGTCGGCCTCGGTGGCCAGCCGCACCAGCGTGGCAGCCACCGCGGGCAGGCCGAAGCTGTTGAATTCGCGCAGGCTGGCGCGTTGTTGCACCTGCAGCGCGTTCGCAGGGGGGGGTGTGGGCGGTGTCGGCCATGGCAGAGTTTTGGTCTAGTCTACGTGCCTCCCAGCCCCGCAGCCGCCTCGACCCGATGCCCAGCTTCGACACCGTGATCCAGCCCGACCTGGTGGAACTGCGCAATGCCGTCGACCAGGCCAACAAGGAGATCGGCACGCGCTTCGACTTCAAGGGCTCCAGCGCGCTGACCGAACTCGCCGACCGCAGCGCCAAGGACCGCGAGCTCACGCTCTACGCCGACAGCGACTTCCAGCTCCAGCAGGTGCGCGACGTGCTGCTGGCACGGCTGGCCAAGCGCAATGTCGATGCCCGCTTCCTCGACTTTTCCGGCACGCCGCAGAAGCTGGGCGGCGACCGGCTCAAGCTGGCGGTGCCGGTGAAGAGCGGCGTCGACGCCGAAGCGGCGAAGAAGATGCAGGGTCTGCTGAAGGCTTCCAAGCTGAAGGTGCAGGCGGCTTTCCAGGGTGACGCGGTGCGCGTGACCGGGGCCAAGCGCGACGACCTGCAGGCCGCGATGGCGCTGCTGCGCAAGGGAACTGGCGGACCTGCCGCTGTCCTTCGACAATTTCCGCGCGTGAAGCGCCGCTGGCGGACAACAGCTGTCTCAGCCGCTCCCAGATGCGGGCGCGAAAGCGACGTCATGCGACCCGACCGACGCTGGCGGTGCATGCCCCGGCGCTGGCGCTGAAGGAACTGTCCCGCGAGGGACAAGGCATTTTCGAACGGTCGTGCTAAAACGTCGGGCTGGACCCGCAGGGAGGACAACGATGGACCTGAATTTCACGCCCGAGGAACTGGCCTTCCGGCAGGAGATCCGCGACTGGGTGGCCAGGAACCTGCCCGAGGACATCAGCCACAAGGTGCGCCACTCGCTGCGCCTGTCGCGCGAAGACCTGCAGCGCTGGGCCAGGATCCTGGGCCAGCAGGGCTGGCTGGGCTGGGGCTGGCCCAAGGAATTCGGCGGCCCGGCTGGAATGCGGTGCAGAAGCACCTGTTCGAAGAGGAATGCGCGCTGGCCGCCGCGCCGCCTCGTGGTGCCCTTCGGCCCGGTGATGGTGGCGCCGGTGATCACGGGGCAGTCCCGAGCAGCAGCGGCGTTTCCTGCCCGGCATCGCCAGCGGCGAGGTGTGGTGGAGCCAAGGTTACAGCGAACCGGGTTCGGGCTCGGACCTGGCCTCGCTCAAATGCCGCGCCGAACGGCAGGGCGACAAGTACCTCGTCAACGGCCAGAAGACCTGGACCACGCTGGGCCAGCACGCCAAGATGATCTTCTGCCTGGTGCGCACCAACGTGTGGGACGACCAGCGCTTCCGCGACCAGATCGCGCTGCTCGAAGTGGACGTGGTGGCGCTGGAGATGCTGGTGCTGCGCGTGCTCTCGGCCGAGAAGAGCGGCAAGCAGAGCCTGGACATCGCCGGCCTCTTGAAGATCCGCGGCAGCGAGATCCAGCAGCGCTACACCGAACTCATGATGCTGGCGGCCGGCCCGCTGACGCGCCCCTTCATCTGGGAAGCCATGGAAGCCGGCTGGCAGGGCGACATGGCCTTGCCGGCGGCCAACCTGCCGCTGGCCGGCACCTACTTCAACATGCGCAAGACGACGATCTATGGCGGATCGAACGAAGTGCAGCGCAATATCGTCGCGCAAACCGTGCTCGGGAGCTGACATGAAACCCCCAACCTCGCTACGCTCGGTACCCCCCAAGGGGGCTGTCAGCACCTTCGGAACGGCCGGGCGGTACTGACATGAACCCCCAAGCTCACATTCGTTCGCTGCCCCCCGAGGGGGCGCATGCCTCCTTTGGGATGGCCCGGCAGGAGGCATGACATGGACTTCGACTTCACCGACGACCAGGAATCGCTGCGCGACGCCGTGCGGCGCTGGGTGGACAAGGGCTTCTCGTTCGAACGCCGGCACGCCATGGCCAAGGCCGGCGGCGCCACGCGCGACGTCCACCGTGAACTCGCCGATCTGGGCCTGACCGGCCTGACGGTGGCCGAGGTGCGCGGCGGCATGGGCTTCGGCGCCATCGAATCCATGGTGGTGTGCGAGGAACTCGGCCGCGGCCTCGTCAACTCGCCGTATGCCGAAGCGGCGCTGATGGCGCCGGCGCTGCTGGCGACCGCGCCCGCGGTGCTGCAGGCGGCGTGGTTGCCGCGCATGGCCAGCGGCGACGCGCTGGTGGTGCCGGCGCTGCACGAACGCGCGTCGCGCTACCGGCTCAACCACGTCGGCGTGCGCGCCGCCACCGCGGGCGAGCTGTGGACGCTGACCGGCGTCAAGACGCTGGTGCCGGCCGGAGACGAGGCCGACGCCTTCATCGTGCCGGCGCGCCTGCAGGGCGCGGCCGACGACACCAGCGGCATCGGCCTGTTCCTGGTCGACCGCGGCGCGGCGCATGTGCGCGGATTCCCCACCCAGGACGGCGCGCGTGCGGCCGAACTCGTGCTGGCGCTGACGCCGGCCATGCTGATCACCCGTGAAGGCTGGGAGACGATGGAAGCGGCGGTGGACATTGGGCTGGCTGCGCAAATGGCCGAGGCCGTCGGCCTGATGGACCGGCTGGTGGCCATCACCGTCGAGTACATGAATACGCGCAAGCAGTTCGGCGTGCCCATCGCCAGCTTCCAGGCGCTGCGCCACCGCATGGCCGACGTGAAGATGCAGCTGGAACTGGGCCGCTCGATGAGCTACTACGCCAGCCTCAAGCTCGGCGAGCCGGCAGCCCAGCGCCGGCGCGCCATCAGCCAGGCGCGGGTGCAACTCGGCCACAGCATGCGCTTCGTGGGCCAGCAGTGCATCCAGTTGCATGGTGGCATCGGTTGCACCGACGAGTGCAGCGCCAGCCACTATTTCAAGCGCCTGGCGATGCTCGAGATGACCTACGGCGACACCTTGCACCACCTGGGCGAGGTGAGCAGCCGCATGCAGGACACGGCCGGCGTCTTTGCCTGATCCCTGGCGGCGCGGGCCGCTGGTCGACAATCTCGTGATATTTCCCGGCTCCATCACCGACATCGCCGGCCTCGCGGTCGGCCATGCCACGGAAAGCGGCCGGCCCACCGGCTGCACCGTCGTGCTGTGCGCAGCCGGCGCCACCTGCGGCGTGGACGTGCGCGGTGCCGCGCCCGGCACGCGCGAGACCGATCTGCTGCGCCCCGACAACCTGGTCGAGCAGGCGCACGCCGTGTTGCTGGCCGGCGGCAGCGCCTTCGGCCTGGACGCCGCCGCCGGCGTCATGCGCTGGCTGGAGGAACGCGGCCATGGTTTCGCCGTGGGGCCGGTGGTGGGCGCGGGAGAGACGGCGACGCCGGTGCGCGTGCCCATCGTGCCGGCGGCGGTGCTGTTCGACCTGTGGGTCGGCGACCCACGCATCCGCCCCGGCGCCGACAGCGGTCATGCGGCCTGCAAGGCGGCGAGCTTCGAGCCCCCGGCCCAAGGCAACGTCGGCGCTGGCGCGGGCGCCACGGTGGGCAAGCTGTTCGGCATCGATCGCGCCATGAAGGGCGGCATCGGCTCGGCGTCGCTGCGCATCGGCAGCGTCACCGTGGGCGCCCTGGTGGCGGTGAATGCCATCGGCGATGTCGTCGACCCCGCCTCCGGGCGCATCCTGGCCGGCGCACGCACGGCCGACGGCCGCGCGGCGCTGGACAGCGTGGCCGCGATCCTGCGCGGCGACTTGCCCGGGCGCGCGCTGGCCGGCATGGCCACCACCATCGGCGTGATTGCCACCGACGCTTCGCTGACCAAGGCCCAGGCCAACAAGCTGGCGACCATGGCGCACGACGGGCTGGCGCGCTGCATCCGCCCGGTGCACACCATGACCGACGGCGATACGCTGTTTGCGCTGGCCACCGGGGGCAGCGGGCGCCCCGGCGAGATGACGGTGCTGGGCGTGATGGCGGCGGAGGTGACTTCACGCGCGGTACTGAACGCGGTGCGCGCCGCCACCGGTCTGCACACGCCTGCCTTGCCCGCCGCGCGCGACCTCGCCCCGACCTGATGGCGGAGCGACCCGCCCCCTGCCGGCGCCACCGACGGCGCGAACACCGCCAGCACGGCTGAACAGCTCGATGCACCTCGCCCAGATCCTCTTCATCCAGGGCTTCGGCACGCGGCGCCAGTGCGCAGGCATCGTGGCCGCGGGCCGGGTGCGCATCGGCGGCCAGGTCGTCGACGACCCGCACGCCGACGTCGCCACCGAAGACCTGGTCTTCGAGGTCGAGGGTCGGCCCTGGCCGTACCGGGAGCGCGCGCTGCTGATGCTGCACAAGCCCGCCGGCTACGAATGTTCGCAAAAGCCGCGCCACCACCCGAGCGTGCTGAGCCTGCTGCCGCCGCCGCTGCGCACCCGGGGCGTGCAACCCGTGGGCCGGCTCGACGAGGACACCACCGGGCTGTTGCTGCTCACCGACGACGGTGCGCTGATCCACCGCCTGACCTCGCCGAAGTGGCACGTGCCCAAGGTCTACGAGGTGGGTACCAAGCACCCGGTGACCGACGAACAGATCGCCCGACTGCTGGCCGGCGTGGTGCTCGACGACGACCCGGCGCCGGTGCGCGCCGCGGCCTGCGAACGCACTGGCGAGAGGGCGCTGACGCTGACGCTCACCGAAGGCAAGTACCACCAGGTCAAGCGCATGGTGGCGGCTACCGGCAACCGGGTGGAGACATTGCACCGCAGCACCTTCGGCGCACTGGTGCTGCCGGACGATCTGGCGCCGGCCCGATGGCGCTGGCTGGATGCCGACATCGCCATCGTGACCGGGCGCGGCGGCGCGGCAGGATCGGCACCGGGATGAGGCCAGTCCACGGTTCCGCTCGCCCCCGGGCCGGCGAACCCGGTAGAGTCAAGGCCCGCAATTTGCCCTGGATCCACCGCCGATGGCCTCTTGGTTCGACCCGCTGAAACGCCGCGCCGTTCTCTGGAATCGGCGCCGGCTGCACCACCGGATGCAGGCACGCATGACGACCTATGCCACGTGGTGCGAGCGATACGACACCTTGGGCCCGGACACCTTGTCGGCGCTGCAACAGCGTCTGGCGCAATTGCCCGCTCGGCCCACACTGTCCTTGCTGATGCCGCTGACCTCCGGCACGCTGGATGAGCATCGTGCCTTCCTGGCCGCACTGCGGGCACAGCTATACCCGCACTGGGTGCTTCAGACCGGCACACCAGCCGACGCCGACGCTGCGGTCGCCGACTTCTGGCGCCAACAGGCGGAAGTCGATGGCCGCGTGCAACCCGTCGGCGCCGTGCCGACCGGCGCCAATGGCCGGCAGGCGTTGTTGGCCGCAGCCCGTTCGCCCTGGGTGGCGTTCACGAACACGACCGAACATTGGCGTGAGCACGCCCTGCTGCTGCTGGCCGAAGCCGCCCTGCAGCATCCCGGCAGCGTGCTGGTCTACGCTGACTCAGACCACGTCGACGCCACGAGCCGGCGCCACGCCCCGCAGTTCAAGTGCGACTGGAACCCTGACCTGCTGCTGAGCCACGACTTCGTCGGCCGGCCAGCGTTGTGGCGAGTCGACCACCTGCGTGGCTTGCAGGCTCCCGACCTCGAGGCCGGCCCTGCCTGGCACCACGACCTCGCGCTGCGCGGCACCGAAGGCCAGGCCGTCCACGCCATCGTGCACGTGCCGCATGTGCTGTGCCACCTGAGCGATGCGACGGCTGCCGTGCCTAGCGCCTCGGTGCCTGCCGTGCAGGCCCATCTGGACCGCGTCGGCGAAACCGGTACCGCCGAGGCCATGCCCGGCTTCGACGGCGTCCGGGTGCACTTCGCGCTGCCCGCTTCGCCGCCACACGTCACGCTGGTGATCCCCACGCGCAACGGCCTCGACTTGCTGCGGCAGTGCGTCGACAGCATCCTGCAGCGCAGCAGCTACCCGACCTACGACATCGTCATTGTCGACAACGGTTCCGACGACCCCGCCTGCCTGGCCTGGATGCGCCAGATCGCCGACAAGGAGCCGCGCGTGCGCGTGCGGCGCGATGACCGTCCGTTCAACTTCGCGGCGCTGAACAACGCGGCGATCGCGGAGGCGCGCGGCGAGTACGTGGCGCTGGTCAATAACGATATCGAGGTCATCTCGCCGGACTGGCTGGAAGAGATGGTCGGCCTGGCCGGGCGGCCCGGAGTCGGCGCCGTCGGCGCCCGGCTCTGGTACAGCGACGGCACGCTGCAGCACGGCGGCGTCATCACTGGCATTGGCGGCGGCGCCGGCCACGCGCACAAGCGGCTCACGCGCAGCGAGCCCGGCATGATGGGCCGAGCGCAGCGGCTGCAGATGCTCAGTGCCGTCACCGCCGCCTGCCTGGTGGTGCGGCGAGCCAGCTACCTCCGGGTGGGTGGCATGGACGCCGAGGCTTTTCCCGTTGCCTTCAACGATGTCGACTTCTGCCTGCGCCTGCGCCAGGTTGGCCTGCGCAACCTGTGGACACCTTTCGCCGAATTGTTCCACCACGAATCGGTGTCGCGCGGCAGCGACCGGCGGCCCGGAAAGAAAGAGCGCTTCGAGCGCGAGCGCGCGGCGATGCAGGCCCGCTGGGGCGGCTCGCTGCGGCACGACCCGGCGTACAACCCCAACCTGACACTGGACAACGAGAATTTCGCTCTCGCCGACCCGCCGCGGGTGTCGCTGCTGCGCCCCTGGTTCCAACCCGACGCCGATCGATGACGACCCGACACCTGGACCTGGGCTGCGGTGCCCGGCCTCGCAATCCCTACGGTCGCGACGAACTGCACGGCATCGACCTGGCACCGCGCCACGAGCCCGGCGCCTTCGAGGTCCGACGCGCCAACTTGGCGTTGGAACCGATTCCCTACCCCGACGACCACTTCGATTCGGTTTCGGCCTATGACTTCCTCGAGCACGTGCCGCGCGTGCTGCCAACGGCCGACGGACGCGACACACGCTTCCCGTTCGTCGAGTTGATGAACGAGGTCTGGCGCGTGCTGTCGCCCGGTGGCCTGCTGTACGCCTACACGCCCTGCTACCCGCACCCGATGGCGTTCAAGGATCCCACGCACGTCAACATCCTCACCCGCGACAGCCATGAATATTTCACGCGGCCGCTCTTCACGGCTCGCATGTACGGCTTCAAGGGCGACTTCTCCATCGTGCGCGTGATGCCGGCGCTGGTGGCAGAACACGAGTACGAGCCCCGTCAGATTCCGGGCTGGTACGCAAAGTACCGTCTGCGCCGGCGTGAACGGCGACATGAGAACACGCACGTCGTGTGGGAACTTGCGGCCCACAAATGACGATGCCGATCCAGCCTCGTCGCATCGGCATCAGCCTGGGCAACATCGGTGCGCTGCACGACGGGCTGGGCGAATTTTCACTGCAGATCGGCCAGCGCGTGGCCGCCGCAGCTCCGTTGTGGCGCGAGCAATACGGCATCGCCTTCGACTTCCACCTGCGCGACAAGCTCTTCGGCCTGTTCGGCACCGACGTCGGCTACCTGGCCGTGAACCGCTGGCAGCGGCTGCGCCACGTGCAGCCGCAAGCCTATGCGCTGTGGCACTCGCTGCACCAGCTCAACAAGAACCTGCCGCCCCGGGACTGCGGCCCGCGCGTGGTGACGGTGCACGACCTCAACTACCTGTACGGCCGCAATGCCTTCTCCACCTGGCGCCACCAGCATCGCACGCGGGCGCTGATGAGGCGCACGGACATGGTGGTGGCCATCAGCCACCACACCGCCGCCGACGTCAAGCGCCACCTGGGCTGGAGTGGCCCGCTGGAGGTGATCCACAACGGCGCGCGCAGCTTCGTGGCGGCGCCGCGCCGGCCGCTTCCCGGCTGGGACGAACGGCCGACGGCACCGTTCCTGTTCCACCTGAGCCGCATGTCGCCTTCGAAGAATCCGCAGGCCATCATCGGCCTGGCGCGGCCTGGCCCGAGATGACCTTCGTGCTCTGCGGCCCGCCCAGCGACGACGCGAAGCAGCTGCGCGACACCGTGAAGCTGCCCAACCTGCAGTTCCACCTGGGCATCGACGATGCACAGAAGGCCTGGGCCTACGCCCACTGCACCGGTTTCCTGTTCCCCTCGCTCACCGAAGGCTTCGGCCTGCCGCCGATCGAGGCCATGCACTTCGGCAAGCCGGTCTTCCTGGCGCGGCGCACCTGCCTGCCCGAGATCGGCGGCGATGCGGCCGACTATTTCGACGCTTTCGACGCCGCGGCCATGAAGCGGGTCGTCGAACAAGGCCTGGCGCGATACGGCGAGCCGGGCCGCGCCGACGCCATCCGCGCCCACGCCGCGCAATTCGACTGGGACCGCGCCGCCGCCGCCTACCTGGCGCTGTACCGGCGGCTGCTCGGCCTGCCGCCGGGATAATCGCGGCCCATGCGCATCCACCGCGGCTTCCACCTTCCCGGCACCGACGGCTGCGCGCTGACGATCGGCAATTTCGACGGCGTGCACCGCGGCCACCAGGCCATGCTGGCCCTGCTGGCGAGCGAGGCGCGGCATCGCGGCGTGCCTTCGTGCGCGCTGACCTTCGAGCCGCACCCGCGCGACCACTTCGCGCGCCAGGCCGGTCGGCCCGAGCTGGCGCCGCCGCGCATCGCCACGCTGCGCGACAAGCTGTGCGAACTGCAGCGCTGCGGCATCGACCACGTGGTGGTGGCGCGCTTCGACGACCGGCTGGCGGCGATGCCGGCGCCGGACTTCATCGACCGCGTGCTGGTGCACGGCCTGCGCGCGCGTTACGTGCTCGTGGGCGACGATTTCAGCTTCGGCGCCAAGCGGGCCGGCAACTACGCCCTGCTCGACGCAGCCGGGGCGCGGCTGGGCTTCGACGTGGCGCGCATGATGAGCTACGAGGTGCACGGACTGCGCGTGTCCAGTTCCGCCGTGCGCAGTGCGCTGGCGGCCGGCGACCTGGCGCTCGTGGAGGCGCTGCTGGGCCGGCCGTACAGTGTCAGCGGTCACGTGCTGCACGGCCGCAAGCTGGGGCGCGAGCTGGGCTTTCGCACGCTCAACCTTCGCTTTGCGCATGCGCGCGCGGCCACCGGCGGCATCTTCGTGGTGCGCGTGCACGGCCTGACGGCAGCTCCGCTGCCGGCAGTCGCCAGCTTCGGCGTTCGCCCCACGGTGGACGACAGCGGCCGCGTGCTGCTGGAAGTGCATTGCCTGGACTGGCCCGCCACGCTGGGCCCGGAGGCCGGCTACGGCCGCTGCCTGCGCGTGGACCTGCTGCACAAGCTGCACGACGAGGTGCGCTACGGCTCGCTGCCTGCGCTGCAGGAGGCCATTTCGCGCGACACCGAGGAGGCACGCCGCTGGTTCACCGCGCATGCCTGAGCTGCGCAGAGGTCGTCCAGCGCACCGGCGCCGGCACCCTATCACAGCGCGGCGGGCGGGTCGCGGTGGCTAGAATCGGCGTCATGCGACTTCACGGGCAAGCACTCGGTCCCCAGCGTTGGCATGCCGCGACGCGCCGGCAGGCCACGCGCGACCGAATTTCCGGCTAGGCCCCCGCCGCCCGACTGCAGGCTCCGGCCCGCATGCCGGCCTTCGCGCCCGGCGCCGCACGACGGCGCCACCCTGCGATCCACCGACCGCCGCCAGCAGCGGCCGACCCCGCCATGAGCACCGCCCCCGACTACCGCAGCACCCTGAACCTGCCTGATACACCCTTCCCGATGCGCGGCGACCTGCCCAGGCGCGAACCGGGCTGGATCAGGCAATGGAACGAAGAAGGCCGCTACCAGCGCCTGCGCGACGCCCGCCACGGCGCGCCGCTGTTCGTGCTGCACGACGGCCCGCCCTACGCCAACGGCAAGCTGCACATCGGCCACGCCGTGAACAAGATCCTGAAGGACATGGTCGTCAAGTGCCGGCAGCTGGCCGGTTTCGACGCCCGCTACGTGCCGGGCTGGGACTGCCACGGCCTGCCGATCGAGAACCAGGTCGAGAAGGACCACGGCCGCGGCCTGGCGCGCGACAAGGTGCAGGCGCTCAGCCGCGCCTACGCCGCCGACCAGATCGGCCAGCAGATGGCCGATTTCCAGCGCCTGGGCGTGCTCGGCGACTGGGGCCGCATCTACCGCACCATGGATTTCGGCAACGAGGCCGGCGAGATGCGCGTGCTCAGGCGGCTGGTCGAGCGCGGCTTCGTCTACCGCGGCAGCAAGCCCGTGTACTGGTGCTTCGACTGTGGCAGCTCGCTGGCCGAGTTCGAGATCGAATATGCCGACAAGACCTCGCCCACCGTGGACGTGGCCTTCCTGGCCGCCGACCCCAACCCAGCTGGCTGCGGCCTTCGGACTGGCGACGCTGGCCAAACCGGCCTTCGCGGTGATCTGGACCACCACGCCGTGGACGCTGCCGGCCAACCAGGCGCTGAATCTCAACCCGGCGCTGGTCTATGCCCTGGTGGACACCGATCGCGGGCTGCTGCTGCTGGCCGAGGCGCTGGTGGAGAAGTGCCTGGTGCGTTACGGCATTCAGGGCACGGTGCTGGCCACGACACGCGGCGACAAGCTCGGCGGCCTCGGCTTCTGGCATCCGCTGGCCGACGTGCACCCAGGCTACCGCCGCATCGCCCCGGTCTACCTGGCCGACTACGCCACCGCCGAGGACGGCACCGGCATCGTGCACTCCTCGCCGGCCTACGGCGTGGAGGACTTCCATTCCTGCCTGGCGCACGGCATGGCCGCCGACCAGATCCTGAACCCGGTGCAGGGCAACGGCGTCTACGAGGACACGCTGCCGCTGTTCGGCGGCACGAATATCTGGAAGGCCAATCCGCGCGTGGTCGAGGTGCTGGCGCAGAGCGACCGCCTGCTGGCCACGGGCAAGCTGGAGCACAGCTACCCGAACTGCTGGCGCCACAAGACGCCGGTGATCTACCGCGCCGCGGCGCAATGGTTCGTGCGCATGGACGAAGGCGACGGCGTCTTCACCGTCGACAAGGCGCCGCAGACGCTGCGGCAGACCGCCTTGGCTGCGATCGATGCGACCGCTTTCTACCCCGAGAACGGCCGTGCGCGGCTGCGCGACATGATCGCCAACCGTCCCGACTGGTGCATCAGCCGCCAGCGGAGCTGGGGCGTGCCGCTGCCCTTCTTCCTGCACAAGGTGACGGGTGAACTGCATCCGCAGACGCTGGCGCTGATGGACCGCGCCGCCGAGCTGGTGGCGCAAGGCGGCGTCGAGGCCTGGAGCCAGCTCGACCCGGCCGACTGGCTGGGCAGCGCCGGAGAACATTCGGCCGAGCATTACGCCAAGAGCCACGACATCCTGGATGTCTGGTTCGACTCGGGCTCCACCTTCAGCCACGTGCTGCGCGGCTCGCATCCCGACGGTCACCACGCGACCGGCCCCGAAGCCGACCTCTACCTGGAAGGCCACGACCAGCACCGCGGCTGGTTCCATTCGTCGCTGCTCATCGGCTGTGCGCTGTACGGCCGCGCGCCCTACCGCGGCCTGCTCACGCACGGCTTCACGGTCGACGGCCAGGGCCGCAAGATGAGCAAGAGCCTGGGCAATTTCGTCGAGATGCGCACGGTGACGAGCCAGCTGGGCGCCGAGATCATCCGCCTGTGGTGCGCCGCCACCGACTATTCGGGCGACTTGAGCGTGGACGACAAGATCCTCGCCCGCGTGGTGGACAGCTACCGGCGCATCCGCAATACCTTGCGCTTCCTGCTCGCCAACACCTCCGACTTCGACCCGGCGTTGCACGCGGTGGCGCCGGCGCAGATGCTGGAAATCGACCGCTGGGCGCTGTCGCGCGCGGCCGAGGTGCAGGCCGAAGTGCTGAAGCACTACGAGGTCTACGAATTCCACCCCGTGGTGGCGCGGCTGCAGGTGTTCTGTGCCGAGGACCTGGGTGCCTTCTACCTGGACGTGCTGAAGGACCGCCTCTACACCACCGCCCCCGGCAGCCTGGCGCGACGCAGCGCGCAGATGGCCTTGTGGCAGATCACGCACGCCATGCTGCGCTGGATGGCACCCTTCCTCAGCTTCACCGCCGAGGAAGCCTGGCAGATCTTCGCACCGGGCCAGGATTCGATCTTCTGCGAGACCTACTGCCAGTTCGATCCCCCCGACGCGGCGCTGCTGGCACGCTGGTCGCGTCTGCGCGAATTGCGCGACGCCGTGAACAAGGAGATCGAGGCGCTGCGCGCGGCCGGCGGCCTGGGTTCGTCGCTGCAGGCCGAACTCACGATCACGGCCGACGCCAAGGACCATGCGCTGCTGGCCTCGCTGGGCGATGACCTGAAGTTCGTCTTCATCACCTCCAAGGTGACGCTTCGAGCCGGCGCGGCCTGGCAGGTCGAGGTGCGTGCCAGCGGCGCCGTGAAGTGCGAACGCTGCTGGCACTGGCGCGACGACGTCGGCCACGACCCGGCGCACCCGGGCCTGTGCGGTCGCTGCACCAGCAACCTGTACGGCGCTGGCGAAGCGCGCGCGGTGGCCTGAGCATGGCCACCAAGAGCAGTGCAGCGCCGGGCCTGGCGCTGTGGCTGGTGCTGGCCGGCATCGTGATCCTGGCCGACCAGGTGACGAAGACGCTGATCCTGGGATATTTCCAGCTCGGCGACGTGCGCCCGGTCACCGACTTCTTCAACCTCGTGCGAGTGCACAACACCGGCGCGGCGTTTTCCTTCCTGGCCGGCGCCTCGGGCTGGCAGCGCTGGTTCTTCGTGGGGCTGGGCGTGGCCGCCTCGGTGTTCATCGTGTGGATGCTGAAGAGTCACCCGACGCAGAAGCTGTTCTGCTTTGCCGTCAGCATGATCATGGGCGGCGCGCTGGGCAACGTCGTCGACCGCTTGCTGCATGGCTACGTGGTCGATTTCCTGCAGTTCCGCTTCGCCGTGCTGGAGCCGCTGTTCCCGGGCGGTTATTTCCCCAGCTTCAATATCGCCGACAGCGCCATCACGCTGGGCGCGTTCTGCCTGATCCTGGACGAGATCCTGCGCGTGCGCCGCGCGCGCTGAATCGGCGCCAGGCGGCGCCGGCGCCCGGAGCGGCCGCGCGATACTTGTACCGATGCTGATCGAAACCCTGGGCACCGCGCGTGATCTCGGCCGGCTGCAAGAAATCGCCGGCGTCTTCGTGCGCCACGGTCTGGGCGACGCCGTGCGCCGCCTCGGCCTGGCCGACAGCCTGGCCCGCGCCGGCCGCGCGCTGCACCTCGAGCATGCCGGCGACCTGGCGCGGCTGGAGCCACCGGTGCAGGTGCGGCTGGCGATCGAGGAACTGGGGCCGACCTTCGTCAAGCTGGGCCAGATCCTGGCCGGCCGCGCCGACCTCTTCGGCCCCGAATGGATCACCGAATTCGGCAAGCTGCACAGCCGCGTGCCGGCGGTGCCGCTGGACGCCTTGCGCGAGCAACTGCGCGAGGACCTGGGCGGAGAGCCCGAAGCCGTGTTCGCGCGCTTCGACGCCGAACCGCTGGCCGCGGCGTCGATCGCGCAGGTGCACCGTGCCGCGCTGCACGACGGCACCGAGGTGGTGGTGAAGGTGCGGCGGCCGAATATCGTCGACACCGTCGAGGCCGACCTGCGCCTGCTGCAGCGCCTGGCCGCCGTGGCCGAAGACGACTGGCCGGCACTGAAGCCCTATCGTCCGCGGCAACTGGTGCGCGAATTTGCGCGTTCGCTGCGCCGCGAACTGAACCTGGCCGCGGAATGCCGCCATGCCGAGCGCGTGGCGGCCAATCTCGCCGCCCTGCCCGACGTGAGCATCCCGCGCGTGCACTGGGCCTTCACCGGCGAGCGCGTCAACGTGCAGGACTTCATCGACGGCATCCCGGGCGAGGACTTGGCGCGCGTCGACCGCGTGGGACTCGACCGCCAGTTGCTGGCGCGCCGCGGCGCGCGCGCGGTGCTGAAGATGATCGTCGAGGACGGCTTCTTCCACGCCGACCCGCACCCGGGCAATGTGTTCTACCTGCCGGGCAACCGCATCGCCTTCATCGACTTCGGCATGGTCGGCCGCATCTCGACGCGGCGGCGCGAGGAACTGCTGCAACTGCTGCTGGGCCTGGTGGAGCGCCACCCACAAGCCGTGGCCGACGTGCTGAGCGACTGGACCGGCGACCAGAGCGCCGTGCAGCTGGCGCTGCTGGAAGACGAGATCGAGGCCTTCGTCGACCAGTACCACGGCACGCCGTTGGCGCAGCTCGACCTGGCCGGCATGCTGGCCGAGGTGACGACCATCCTGCGTGAACACCGGCTGGCGCTGCCGGCCGACCTGGCGCTGCTGATCAAGGCCTTCATCACGCTGGAGGGACTGGGCCGCGGCCTCGATCCGGGCTTCCACATGGCCAGCGAGGCGCAGCTGCTGCTGCGTCAGCTGGTGCGCGCGCGCTACCGGCCGCAGGCACTGGCGCACCGCGGCTGGCAGGTCTTGTCGGGCGCGGCGACGGCCATCGGCGCGCTGCCGCAGGACCTGGCGCGGTTGCTGCGCCGCTTGCGCCACGGCCGCGTGCAGGTGGCCATCGACATCGCCCACCTCAAGCGCGTGGGCGACCAGATCGACCGCGCCGCCAGCCGGCTGGCGCTGGCGCTGGTGATCGCGGCGCTGATCGTCGGCTCGTCCATCGTGATGACGGTGGACGGCGGTCCGCGCCTGTTGGGGCTGCCGGCCTTCGGGCTGCTGGGCTTCGTGGGCGCGGCGGCCGGCGGGCTGTGGCTGTGGCGATCGATCCGGCAGGGCCGCCACGCAGGCGACGAAGAACCCTGACGCGGGCCGCACCTGCGGGCTGGCCCGACTGGACGGCGGCAGCGGCCGGCACTAGGCTCGCCGCTGATCCCGAGACCCTGGTCATGATGCCCTCGAAACCTTTTCAAGACACGCCGGACGCCGATACAGTGCCCAAACCTGAAGTGGCCACGCCGGCCATCGTGCTCAGGCCGCTGGGCTTCGGCGAACCGCTGCGCTGGCTGGCGCTGGGCTGGCGCGACTTCCTCCGCGCCCCCGGCATCGGCCTCTTCTATGGCGCCTGCTTCATGGTCATGGGCTGGGCGCTGCTGGAGGTCTACGCCCAGGCGCCGGCCTACACCATGGCGCTGTCGGCCGGCTTCCTGCTCATGGGCCCGTTCCTGTGCCTGGGCCTGTACCGCGTGAGCCAGCGGCTGGAGAACGGCGAGCAGCCCGATTTCGGCGACTCGCTCATGGCCTGGGACACCCGCACCGGGCAGCTGGCCATCTTCGGCTTCGTGCTGCTGGTGCTGGAAATGCTGTGGGGACGCGCCACGCTGGTGGTCTTCGCCGTCAGCTTCGACGGCATGCCCGACCTGAAGGGCTCGCTGCTGGCGCTGCTGGAGCCCGAGAACCTGCCCTTCGTCGCCGCCTGGGTCGCGGTGGGGGCGATCTTCGCCTCGCTCATCTATGCCGTGAGCGTGGTCTCCATCCCCATGATCCTGCACCGCCAGACCGACGCCGTGACCGCCGGCCTGACCAGCCTGCGCCTGGTGCTCACGCAGACCGGCGTCATGGTCTGGTGGGGCCTGATCATCGCGGTGCTGGTGGGACTGGCGCTGCTCCCCTGGTTCGCCGGCCTGCTGCTGGTGGGGCCGGTGATCGGGCATGCCTCGTGGCACGCCTACCGCGCCGCCGTGGCCGACTGACTCAGCGCCGGTCGCCCATGGCGTGGGCGATGGTGCTCAGGTCCACGTATTCGAGTTCGCTGCCGGCCGGCACGCCGCGCGCCAGCCGCGTGACCTTCAGGCCCAGGCCACGCAGCGCCGTGCCCAAGGCGTGCGCGGTGACCTCGCCTTCGGCGCTGAAACCGGTGGCCAGGATGACTTCCTCCACCACGCCGTCGCCTGCGCGTTCGAGCAGTCGAGCAGCGCCAATGTCGCCCACGCCCACGCCGTCCAGCGGGCTGAGGCGGCCCATGAGCACGAAATACAGGCCCTGGTAGCTGCCGCTGCGCTCCAGCGCCGCCTGGTCGGCCGGCGTCTCCACCACGCACAGCAGTCGCGCGTCGCGCCGCGGATCCAGGCAGGTGGCGCAGACCTGGCTTTCGGTAAAGGTGTGGCAGCGCGAGCAATGCCGCATGTCCTGCAGCGCATGCGTCAGCGCCGCCGCCAGGCGCTGCGCCCCGCCGCGGTCGTGCTGCAGCAGGTGGAAGGCCATGCGCTGCGCTGACTTCACGCCCACGCCGGGCAGGCGGCGCAGGGCATCGATCAGGCCATCGAGGGCCGGCTCGGACATCACGCCCGCCGCCGGGCCGCCCCCCCCCCCCCCCCCCCGGGGTGGCGCTGCGGCGAAGCCGCAAGCCTGGGGGCCAGCATGTCTAGAAGGGCAGTTTCATGCCCGGCGGCAGCGGCAGCCCGGCGGTGAGCTTGCCCATCTTCTCGGCGCTCACCTCTTCGGCGCGGCGCACCGCGTCGTTGAAGGCCGCGGCCACCAGGTCTTCGAGCATGTCCTTGTCCTCGGCCAGCAGGCTGGGGTCGATGGCCACGCGCTTCACGTCGTGCTTGCAGGTCATGGTCACCTTCACCAGGCCGGCACCGGACTGACCTTCCACTTCCAGCAACGCCAGTTCGTCCTGCGCGCGCTTCATGTTGTCCTGCATCGCCTGGGCCTGCTTCATCAGGCCGGCCAACTGGCCTTTCATCATGGTGCGCTTCCTCGTTCAGATGGGTTTGACGGATCCGGGCACGATACGCGCGGTCTTGAACTGGGTCATCAGTTCGCGCACCACGGGGTCGTTGCGTATGGTTTCTTCGGCCGCCGCCTGGCGGCGCTGGCGTTCTGCGGCCTCGCGGCGGGACGGCGTGTCCTCGGGCACGCCGGCCTCCAGTTCCAGTGCCACGGGCTGGCCGAGTTCGGCCGCCAGCGCCGCGGCCAGCTTGTCGCGCAGGACCGGTGCGCGCAGCGTCTCGCGTTCCACCACGAGCTGCCAGCGGGGCGGTGCGGACTGCGCATCGACATCGCGCAGCCCGGACTGCAGCGCCAGTTCACGCACCAGCGCCGTCACCGCGCCCTGCTCGCACAGGCGCCGCACCAGGCCGGCCCAGCGGTCGCCGAAGGTGTGGGTGGGGACCGGCGGCGCGGATACCTGGGCCGGCGCCGCCTCGTAGCGAGCGGCCGGCGCCGATGCGCCGGGCGGCACGAGCTGCAGGTGGGGCGCGAAATCCTCGGCGTTGGCGGCCGGCACCTCGGGCGAGGCGGCCGCCACCACCGGTGGCGTCGCGGGCAAGGTCAGCGCCGGCGGCGAAGGCGCGCGCAGCGGCGCCACGCGGGTCGCCGGCGCTTCACGCGTGGGCTCACGGGGCGACTCCGTCGGTCGTGCGTCGGCACGTGCGGCGGGCAGCGCGCCCCCTGCCGGCGGAAACGCCAGGAAGCGCAGCAACACCATCGTCAACGCGCCGTATTCGTCGCTCATCAGCTGCAACTCGCCACGGCCGTGCAGCACCATGCTGTAGAGCAGCTGCGTCTCGTCCGGGGCCAGCAGGCCGGCCAGGACGGGTACGTCGGCTGCTTCGGGGTCCTGCGCGTCCACGGCGCCGGGCACCGCCTGCTGGACCGCCATCTGCTGCAGCAGCAAGGCCATTTCCTCCAGCGTGCCGGCCGCTGAAAGACCCAGGCCGCGCAGCCCGTCCACGGCCGCCAGCACGGCCGCGCCGTCGCGCCGCGCCAGCGCCTGCACCAGGGTCCGCGCATGGCTGCGGTCGACGCTGCCGAGCATGGTGCGCACCACGTCTTCGGCCAGCCGGCCGCCGCCGTAGGCGATGGCCTGGTCGGCCAGCGACAGGCCGTCGCGCATGGAGCCGCGCGCGGCGCGCGCCAGCAGGCGCAGCGAGCCGTCGTCGAAGGGCACGCCCTCGGAAGCCAGCACCTGCCGCAGGTGGTCACGCACCGTGGCCGGGGCCATCGGCCGCAGGTTGAACTGCAGGCAGCGGCTCAGCACCGTGGGCAGCATCTTCTCGGGGTCGGTGGTCGCCAGCACGAACTTCAGATAGTCCGGCGGCTCCTCCAGCGTCTTCAACAGCGCGTTGAAGGCGTCCTTGGTGAGCTGGTGCGCCTCGTCGATCATGAACACCTTGTAGCGGCCGATGCCCGGCTTGTAGGCGGCGCGCTCGATGAGGTCGCGGATCTCGTCGATGCTGCGGTTGCTGGCGGCGTCGAGCTCGATGTAGTCCAGGTAGCGGTCGGCGTCGATCTCGGTGCAGGCCTGGCACACGCCGCAGGGCTCGGCGGTGATGCCGCCGCGGCCGTCGGCGCCGGTGCAGTTCAGGCTCTTGGCCAGGATGCGGCTGACCGTGGTCTTGCCGATGCCGCGCGTACCGGTGAACAGGTACGCGTGGTGCAGCCGGCCTTGGGTGAGCGCATTCGTCAGCGCCTGCACCACATGCTCCTGGCCGACCATCTGCGCGAAGCTGCGCGGGCGGTACTTGCGGGCCAGGACGACATAACTCATCGGGGCATTCTACGGTTGGCGCGGATAATCACCGGCCATGCAGAGCACCGATTCCACCCCGCTGAGCTATGAACAGGCCGGCGTGCAGTACGACCTCATCGACCCGCTGAAGGTGGCGGCGCAGCGCGCCGCCGCGGCCACCGGCGCGCACCTGGCGGCGCACGGCTTTGCCGAGGTCGAGGCCTCGCGCGGGGAATCGGCGTATGTCGTCGACGTCGGTCCGTTCTACCTGGCCAGCATCGTCGAATGCCTGGGCACCAAGACGCTGGTGGCCGACGAGATGCAGCGCCTCACCGGCCGCAGCTTTTTCGACGCCATCGCCCAGGACACCATCGCGATGGCCGTCAACGACCTCGTCACCGTGGGCGCCACGCCGCTGGTGGTGCAGGCCTACTGGGCCGCCGGCGGCAGCGAGTGGTTTGCCGACGCCGAGCGCGCGCAGGCGCTGGTGGCCGGCTGGAAGGCCGCCTGCGACACCTGCGGCGTGGCCTGGGGCGGCGGCGAGACGCCGGCGCTGGCCGGCATCGTGGAGACCGGGCGCATCGACCTGGCGGCTGCCTGCACCGGCCTGGTGAATCCCAGGGAGCGCCTCAGCCTGGGCGAAGAGCTCGGCCCCGGCGACGCCATCGTGCTGCTGGGCTCCAGTGGCATCCACGCCAACGGCCTGAGCCTGGCGCGCAAGCTGTCGTCGAGGCTGCCGCAGGGCTACCTCACCGAAGTGGCGCCCGGCCTGGGCTATGGCGAGGCGCTGCTGGCCCCCACGGTGCTGTATTCGCCGGTGACCGAAGCACTATGGGCCGCCGGCGTGCGCGTGCACTACGCCGCCAACATCACAGGCCACGGCTGGCGCAAGCTGCTGCGCCACCCCAAGCCGTTCACCTACCGCATCCACACCGTGCCGCCGGTACCCCCCGTGCTGCGCTTCATCCAGCAGCAGGCCGGGCAAGACGACGCCGAGGCCTACGGTACGCTGAACATGGGGGCTGGCTTCGCGCTCTTCCTGCCGGCAGCCGACGCTGAGCGCGCGGTGGCGGTGGCGCAGCGCTGCGGCGTGCCGGCCTGGGTGGCCGGGCAGGTGGAGGCCGGCGCCAAGCGGCTGCGGATCGAGCCACTGGGCGTGGAGTTCGGCGGCGACGCGCTGCAGTTGCGCTGACGCCGTGCGGCGGCCAGCCCCACGCAGCCGCCCGTCGCCTACAATCGGTATCGACGGGCCTCCCCGCATGGAAGCGCGCCCAACCGGGTCAGGTGGGGAACCAAGCAGCCCTCAGCGTTGCAACCAGTGCCGGGGGTAAGGCTCGTCACCTTTCGTGCTGTCGGATCAAGGCCCTGGGGTTCAGGACTCCCGCAGCGCAGCCACCGCATGGTCGCGCAGCGCACGCAGCAACGCCAGGTCCTCGTCGGCCAGCACCAAGCTTCCGGCTTCCGACTTGTCGCCGTAGATCAATCCCACGGCAGCGCCGTCTTGCACCATCGGCAGCAACAGGAAGGTCGGCGCATTCACCTGGCGCCGGTACCACCCAGGCAGCCGCGAACTCAGCTTGGCCGCGTCGGCCACCAGCAGGTCCGCACCCTTGGCGCACAGCGCCGCGAAGAGATCACTCGGCGCCGCGCCTTCGATCACCACGCGAAAGGCGGCACGCGCCTCGCCGGCACCGGCCCCCAGGCCGATGCGGCCCGTGAGCTGGCCGCTGCCGGCTTCACGCAGGCACAGCACGGCGCAGCGCAGCTCCAAGGCCCGGCGCATGGTTTCCAGCACCAGATGCAGCAGTTCGTTGCGACCGAGCGTTCTCGACGCGCTGGCACGCTGCACCTCGGCCAGCCCGTGCGCCAATCGCGGGCGCGCGGCTGCGCCAGGCAAGGCCCGGCCCGGCAGCACCAGGGTCGCGGCCGGCGGCGGGACCGCCGCCGCGGCGCGCGCCGGCGCATTGGCCACGCCCAGCAGGCGCTTCGCCTGCGCCTGGTTCAGACCTTTCAGCCCCAGGGCCTGCACCATCTGGCGCAAGCGCACCCGGGCGGCCTGCGTGGCCGCCACCACCGCTTCGGCATTGCAGCCGAGCAGCGCGGCATGGTGCGCCGCGGCCGCGGCCAGCGGCTGGGCCTGCGTGTCGGCGTCGCCGGCCAGCAGCAGGTCGGTCAGTTCGTTGGCGCTGTGGCCGAGCCGGCGCAGCCGCTCGACCGCGGCCTCGGCACTGCTGCCCTTGCCCGCTGCGGTCGATGGCGACGCCGCCTCGGGCGCGGCCAGCGCCCGCTGCAGCCGCACCGGCAGACCCCAGGCGCGTGCCACGCCGGCGGTCAACTTTTCAAAGCCGATGCCCAGCACGCGCTGCGCGGCGGCCTCCAGGCCGCGCAGTCCCCCCTCGCCGCTCGGCATCTGGTGGTGGATCTGCAGCGCCTCCTCGGGAAAGTAGTACGCGGTCAGCAGGCGGCCCAGATTGCGCAGCATGCCGGCCAGGAAGGCTTCTTCGCTTTCGCGCGCCAGCGGCGTGAGCTCGCGCGCCAGCGAGCCCGCCATCAGCGCCCGCAGGTATTCGTGCTGGATGCGCGCGGCGTGCGCCTTGTCGCCCATGTGCTCCAGCAACAGCGCCGACAGGACGAGGTTGCGGATACCGGCGACGCCCACCAGTGCCACCGCACGTGACACGGTGCCGATGCCGCCACCGGCCGCGCTGGTGAAGTGGGCTGCATTCACCATGCGCAGCAGCTTGTGCGTGAGGCCCACGTCCTGCATGATCTCTTCGGCCAGGCGGTTCAGGCTCTCGGTCTCGGAACCGGTCAGGCGCAGGATGCGAGCCACCTGCGCCGAAAGCGCCGGAAAGTCGGTCTTGTGCCGCATGCGGCGCAGCAGGAATTGCAGCGTGGCGTGGCCGTCGGCGGCTTCGGCAGGCTCTTCGTCGTCGGCTTCGGTGGCCAGCTGCAGCCAGGCGCTGAGAACCTTGTGCAGTGTGCTGGCACTGTCGTAGCGCAAGCCGGTGTCGCGGGCCAGCGCACGCTGCACGATACCGCGCAGCGCCTCGTCCACGGGTGCCGTGGACGGCAGCACCAGGTCCTCCTGCTGCACGCGCTGCACCGCGCGCCAAGGGTCGGTCTCCTTCAGCAGCGCTTCGCCGGCCAGCAGTTCGGCCAGCATCGCCCCGGCGGCGTAGACGTCCATCGCCGGCAGCGGCGGCTGACCGCGTGCCGCCTCGGGCGACATGTATCCGGGTGTGCCGACGATGCAGCCGGCAGTGGCATCGACGGGGGCGTCGACATGGGTATCGGTGCTCGCGTCATTGCGGCCACGGCCTGCGGCGGGCCCGGCCACGCGCGCGGCGATGCCGAAGTCCATCACGCGGGCACGGCCGTCGGCGCCCAGCAGCACGTTCGACGGCTTCAGGTCACGGTGCACGATGCCCTGCGCGTGGGCCACCGCCAGCGCGTCCAGCACGTCCAGCATCAGGGCCACGGCCTCGCGCGGTGGCCATTGCGGCCGCTGCCGGCGGGCCTCGGCCAGGGTGGGCCCTTCGACGAATTCGAACACCAGGTAGGGCGGCCCCGCAGCCTCGCCGGCCTCGAACACCGGCACGATGTGCGGGTGCGTGAGCCGGCTCACCGAGTGCGCCTCGTGCAGCCAGTCGCTGACGGCGTGGGCGTCGGCCGCGGGGTGGAAAAGCTTGAGGGCCACCTCGCGCGCGAGTCGCGGGTCGTGCGCCAGCCAGACGGTGGCCTGCGCGCCGCGCCCCAGCTCCCGCAGCAGCCGAAACCGCCCGATGCGGCGCACGGCCGCCGCCGCCGCGCCCGCGGTGGGCGTCGGGACGGCATTCAGCGCGGCACTCACTGGACGACCCTCCGCGCTGCGCGCTCCGGGATGAGCGCTTGGGAGCGGCCCGGCGCGCTCATGGCACCGACCCGCGCAGCGCCGCGCCACCCGGCGTGGCGGGTGCCACTGGCATTTCCAGCGGCGCGTGCGAGCTCTCGGCAATGGGAGGCTGCGGCAGCGTGCCGGAGTCCTGCAACGCGGCGCGCAGTTCACGCGGGCCGATATCGAGCAGCCGGCCATAGCGCTGCGCCACGCGTTGCAACGCCGCGGCCTGGTGCGGCCCGGGCAGGTCCAGGGCGTCGACGGCCTCGTTGGCGCAGCTGGCCACGGCACGCAGCATCTCGTCGTCGTTCTCGATGGCGCGCACGGGCGTGGCCAGCGGCAGGCGGCGGATCATCGCCAGCACGCTTTCGTCCAGGCCCCACGAGCGCGCCACGGCCGCGCCGATGGCCTCGACATCGGCACCGATCACGGCGAAGGACGCCGCTTCCTCGCTCATGCCGGGTAGCTCGCGTTCGCCGGCGTTCGATGGCGGCGCCGGCTGCATCAGGCGCCGGATCTGTTGCGCCTCGTCGGCGAAGTGGTAGTGCACGACGAGCCGCCCCAGGCTCTGCAGTTGCGTGACCAGATAGACCACCTCGCCGTCGTAACCCGCCGGCCGCAAGGCCAGTGCGGCGCGCCCGGCACGCTTGCAGCGGTCGACCAGCCGCTGCAGTTCCACCGCGCCCTCCTCCTCCAGCGGGCCGGGCCAGGCGCGCAAGGCCAGCGCGCTTCGCCGCACGCCATCCAGCCCCAGCATCGCGATGGCCCGCCGCACCGTCAGCACCGGGCCACTACCGGCGATCTGGGCGCCGCGCACCTGCGCCGAATTCACGAGCCGCAGCATCTCGAAGGAAAGTGCCAGGTCCTGCAGCACGACCTCGGCCAGATCGTTGGTGCGTTCGCGCTCCATCAGCGCCAGCCGCGCCGCGCGCGCTGCGGCACCGGGCGAGGACGGCAGCACGCCGGCCGTGCGCAAGCGGTCGGACAGCAGGGCCAGCGGCCCGCCGCCGGCCTCGGACTCGGTCTGCAACCAGCCTTCCAGCGCACGCAGCAACGTGCGTGGGTTGCGGTAGCGCTGCCGCTGCTGGCGATCGGTGGCCCGATTGGCGATGGCCCGCAGCGGTTCGGCAATGGCGTGGGCGGTGGTCCAAGGCAGTCGCACGATCTCGCGCCCGAGCGGCGGCAGGCGTGCGATGACGCGGCCGGTGTCCGGCTCGGCCAGCGCGCTGGCGCCGGCCAGCATGCCATGCAGCAGCACGCCGGCGGCCAGCACGTCGCGCTCGACTGCCGCGCGGTGCAGACGCAACGCGGCCGCCGATTGCACTGCCGGGCGCAGTCCGCCCCACCCCTGCATCGACTCCGCCGCTGCCACTTCCAGCCCGGCCAGGCGGAGGTGGCCGCTGTCGCTGACCAGCATCAGGTACGGCTGCGGATCGTTGTGAGCCACCCCGGCCTCGTGCGCATAGGCCAGGCCGCGCAGCAGCTGCACCGCCAGCGCGGATGCATCGGCCCCGGGCAGACCCTGGGGCGTGAGTCGTTCGGCCAGCGTGGCGCTGTCGTGCAGCTCGTAGGCGACGAAGGGCCAGCCGTCCTGCACACCGGTTTCGACCGGGGTGGCCAGTTGCGGATGGTTCAGGCGCGCGGCCCGCCGGGTCGCGTGCTGCCAATGTTCCAGGGCTTCGGCATCGGGCGGCGGCTGCCGTGGCAGCACCAGCATCCACTCCTGCCCGCGGCGCGGTTCGGCGACGCGCCAGGCCATGGTGCGTTCGCTCTTGCCCAACAGCCGCAGCAGTTGCAGGCGGCCGAACCAGCGCACAGCGTTGCTGCGCGCCGTCGTGTCGCTATCGTGGCTGGCTTCAGGCATGGCTCTTCGATTGGACCGCGCCCCGAGCGGCCCCGGTGGCGTGAAGTGACCGCAAAACGGGCATCAGTTGTCGTGCCCGCGAGAGACCAGGCGGTGGCTGGGGGGCTATCGCGGCCATGGCGCCGTCGCTGCCTTCGCGGCGGGTCCCTGCCGGGCCGATGTGTCAGAATTGACTCGTTCCTTCAGGTGCCATGCACCGGGCCACGCGGAGATATTTGAGATGAGCAGCGAACTGATCAAGCACGTCACCGACGACTCCTTCGACGCCGATGTCCTGAAGTCCGACAAGCCGGTGCTGGTGGATTACTGGGCCGAATGGTGCGGCCCCTGCAAGATGATCGCGCCGATCCTGGACGAGGTGTCCAAGGCTTACGACGGCCGCCTGCAGGTGGCCAAGATGAACGTCGACGAGAACCGCGTCGTGCCGGCCCAGCACAATATCCGCGGCATCCCGACGCTGATGCTGTTCAAGGGCGGCGTGCTCGCCGCCACGAAGGTCGGCGCACTGAACAAGGCGCAACTGACCGCCTTCATCGACGGTCATCTATAATTCCGTCCCAGCGGTCGGTGCCTGAAGGCGCCGGCCGGCTGATCCGCCACCACGCACCGCCCGCGCCGGCCCCACCGGCGCCCCCGACGGCCCGGCGCGTGCGACCGGCGCCCATTCACCAGCGTTCTTCGCCCACCGGTCCGTGCATCCCGCACGTGAGCCGCGCCGCATCTGCCCGAGGGTGCCCGCCCCATGCATCTTTCCGAACTCAAAGCCCAGCCCATCGCCGAACTCATCACCATGGGCGAGGCGCTGGAGATCGAGAACGTCGCACGACTGCGCAAGCAGGAGCTGATGTTCGCGATCATGAAGAAGCGCGCCAAGGCCGGCGAGCAGGTCTTCGGCGACGGCGTGCTCGAGGTGCTGCCCGACGGCTTCGGCTTCCTGCGCTCGATCGAGGCCAGCTACATGGCGTCCACCGACGACATCTACCTCAGCCCGAGCCAGATCCGCCGCTTCAACCTGCACACCGGCGACATGGTCGAAGGTGAAGTCAGGGTGCCCAAGGACGGTGAACGCTATTTCGCGCTGGTCAAGGTCGACCGCGTGAACGGTGTCACGCCCGAGGAGAGCAAGCACAAGATCATGTTCGAGAACCTGACGCCGCTGTTTCCCACGCAGCAGTTCAAGCTCGAACGCGAGATCAAGAGCGACGAGAACATCACCAGCCGCATCATCGACCTCATCGCGCCCATCGGCAAAGGCCAACGCGCGCTGCTGGTGGCGCAGCCCAAGACCGGCAAGACGGTGATGATGCAGCAGCTGGCGCATGCGTTGGTGGCCAACCACCCCGAGATCCACCTCATCGTGCTGCTCGTCGACGAGCGTCCCGAGGAGGTGACAGAGATGTTGCGCACCGTGCGCGGCGAGGTCATCAGCAGCACCTTCGACGAACCCGCGGCGCGCCACGTGCAGGTCGCAGAAATGGTGATCGAACGCGCCAAGCGGCTGGTGGAACTGAAGAAGGACGTGGTCATTCTTCTGGACAGCATCACGCGCCTGGCGCGCGCCTACAACAACGTGCTGCCGTCTTCCGGCAAGGTGCTCACCGGCGGCGTCGACGCCAATGCGCTGCAGCGCCCCAAGCGCTTCTTCGGCGCCGCGCGCAACACCGAGGAAGGCGGCACGCTGACCATCATCGGCACTGCGCTCATCGACACCGGCTCGAAGATGGACGAGGTCATCTACGAGGAATTCAAGGGCACCGGTAACTGCGAGATCCACCTCGACCGCCGCATGGCCGAGAAGCGCGTCTACCCGTCGATCCTCATCAACAAGAGCGGCACGCGGCGCGAGGAATTGCTGCTCAAGCCCGAGATCCTGCAGAAGAGCTGGATCCTGCGCAAGCTGCTCTATCCCATGGACGAGATCGAGGCGATGGAGTTCATCCTGGAGAAGATGAAGGCCACCAAGAACAATCACGACTTCTTCGACATGATGCGGCGTGGCGGCTGACGTCGGCTCTCAGGTTAGAATTCCCGGTTTCCCGCCCCCTTAGGAAAGTGCGCCTGCCCGAACCGCAACACGGCCGGCCGGCGTGGCTCCCGCAACCGAAACGAGGCTCCCCATGAAAGAAGGCATCCACCCGAACTACCGGGACATCTGTTTCCAGGACCTGTCCAACGGGTTCAAGTTCGTCACGCGTTCGTGCGCGCAGACGAAGGAGACCATCAAGATGGAAGACGGCCGCGAACTGCCGCTGATCAAGCTCGAAGTGACCAGCGAGACGCACCCGTTCTACACCGGCACGCAAAAGAGCATCGACAACCTCGGCGGCCGCGTCGAGAAGTTCCGCAACAAGTTCGCCCACCTCAGCACCAAGAAGTGAGTCTGGCGGCAGGTTCGGCAAAGGCAGCTTCGGCTGCCTTTGTTGTTTGTGCGCGGTGCGGCGTGGCAGCGTCGGACCCGGGCTCGGGCATCATCGCGCCGTGAACAGCCCCACCCCCGCCCTCGTCACCCAGCGCGGCGCGCGGCGGCTGCCGCGCGCGGCCCTGCTGCTGCTGTGTGCGGCCTATGTGCTGCCGGGCCTGGTGGGGCGCGACCCCTGGCGCAGCGCCGACCTCACGGCCTTCGGCCAGATGATCGCCATCGCCGAAGGCCGTACCGCCTGGTGGGCGCCCATGCTCGGCGGCGTGCCGGCCGACACCGCCCTGCTGCCGCACTGGCTGGGCGCCATCTTCATCGACGCCACGGCGGGCTTGGTCGAGCCGGCACTGGCGGCGCGGCTGCCCTTCGCCCTGCTGCTGGTGCTGGTGCTGGCGCTGGTCTGGTACACCACCTTTCATCTGGCCCGAACCGATGCCGCGCAGCCGGTGCCTTTTGCCTTCGGCGGCGAGGCCGAACCGGTGGCGTACGCCCGTGCCATCGCCGACGGTGCCGTGCTGGCGCTGATGGCCACGCTCGGACTGCTGCAACTGGGGCACGAGACGACGCCCGAACTGGTGCAGCTCTTCGCCATGACCCTGTTCATGTACGGGCTGGCGGCGGCGCCGTTCCGGCATGGCCGCTCGCGCGCCGCCGTGCTGGCCGCCCTGCCCCTGCTGGCCGGCAGCGGTGCACCGGCGATGGCGCTGGCCGCCGGGCTGGGCGGCCTGGTGGTGGTCTGGAATTCGCGCTATGCGCAGGTGCGCGCCTTTGCCTGGGCAGTGGCGGCGGCCATCGCGGCCGCGGTGCTGATGGCGCTGGTGCTGGGCGCCTGGCGCTGGCGCGCGCATGGCCTGGGCTGGAGCGACCTGCCCGGCGTCGCCCGGCAATGGCTGTGGTTCCTTTGGCCGGCGTGGCCGCTGGCGCTGTGGACGCTGTGGCGCTGGCGCCGGCATCTCTCGTACCGGCATCTCTCGATCCCCTTGATCCCGGTGGGCGTGGCGCTGGTGTCCAACCTGGCGATGAGCGGGTCCGACCGCGCGCTGATGCTGGGCCTGCCCGGCATGGCCGTGCTGGCCGCCTTCGCCTTGCCCACGCTCAAGCGCAGCACCGCGGCGGCCATCGACTGGCTGTCGATGTTCTTCTTCACGCTGTGCGCGCTGACCATCTGGGTCATCTATACCGCCATGCACACCGGGGTTCCGGCCAAGCCCGCGGCCAACGTGGCCAAGCTCGCGCCGGGGTTCGAGACCTCGTTCTCGCTGCTGGCCCTGCTGCTGGCAGCGGCCGGCACGCTGGCCTGGTTGTGGCTGGTGCGCTGGCGCACCGGACGCCACCGCGAGGCGCTGTGGAAAAGCATGGTGCTGCCGGCGAGCGGCGTGGCCTTGTGCTGGCTGCTGCTGATGACGCTGTGGCTGCCGCTGCTGGACTACGCCCGCAGCCCGCGGCCCTGGGTCGAGCGCATCGCCGCCCTGGTGCCGGCCGACGCCTGCATCGCCGCCCCCGGCCTGGCCCCCGCGGCGGTGGCGGCGCTGGAATATCTGGGCCGCTGGCCGGTCGACGCGCGCGCAGCCGCCATGGACGGCAACTGCAGCCACGCGATGCAGATCACCCGCGCCCAGCCCTTGCCGGCAGCGCCTGCGGGCTGGGAACTCGCCGGCACGGCACAGCGGCCCACCGACCGCAACGAGATCACCCTGGTCTACCGCCGCCTGCCGCCCCGCTGAGGCGCCACCGCCGCTGGCGGGCGCGGCAAGCGTTCAGGCCGGGTGCACCGGCTCGGCCACCACGCCCGTGCGGCGGCGCACGCGCAGGGCCGGCAGCACGAGCTTGAAAGTCGACCCCTTGCCCACTTCGCTGGTGATGTCGATGGCCCCGCCATGGCGTTGCGCCACGTGCTTGACGATCGACAAACCCAGCCCCGTGCCGCCGGTTTCGCGCGAACGGCTGCCGTCGACGCGGTAGAAACGCTCGGTCAGACGCGGCAGGTGCTCGCGAGCGATGCCCGGGCCGGTGTCGGTGACGGCGATTTCGGCGCTGCCGTCGTCGCGCCAGCGCCAGGCCACGTCGATGCGGCCGCCATCGGGTGTGTAGCGTACGGCGTTGTTCACCAGGTTGCCCACCGCACTGAGCAGTTCGGTGTCGCTGCCGGCGATCTCGGCGTCGCCGCCGCCGGCCACGCCCAGCGCGTGGCGCCCGGCCGACAGCGCCAGCGCGTCGACCTGCACGCGCTGCATCAGGTCGGCCACGGCCAGCCAGCGGTCGACCGGCGGGCGCGGGCTGCCTTCCAGTTGCGCCAGGGTCAGCAGGTCACCGACCAGGCCTTGCATGCGGTCGGTCTGCTGCGTCATCACGGTGAGCACGCGCTGGCGCTCGACCTCGCTCAGCGGCAACCGCGACATCGTTTCCACGAAGCCGGCCAGCACCGTGAGCGGCGTGCGGATCTCGTGCGAAACATTGGCCACGAAGTCGCGCCGCATGGCTTCGGCGCGCTCGCGCTCGGTGATGTCCTGCGACAGGATGAGCTTCATGCCGTCGCCGTAGGCACGCACCAGCACCATCAGCGTGCCGCGGCCGTTGGGCCCGGGAAAGACCAGGGCCTCTTCGAACTGGCCGCGCTGCAGGTAGCCGACGAAGGCCGGCGTGCGCACGAGGTTGGTGATGCGTTGGCGGTGGTCACGCTCGCGGTCGAGGCCGAAGTGTTCGGCCGCCACACCATTGCTCCACTCGATCTGGTCGCCTTTGTCGATCATCAGCACGCCGTTGGGCGATGCCTCGATGGCGTCCAGGAAATCGCGCAGGCGCTGCTTTTCAGCCTCGATGCCGGCTTCGCGCAGGCGCAGGCCGCGCTCGATGCGGTAGGCCATCTCGCCCCACCAGCCGGTCGCGCGCGGAACGGCGCCGATTTTCGGGCCACGCAACCAGTGCAGCAGGGTCTCGCCGCGCGCCGTGTCCCACCACGCCAGCGCGGCCGCGGACAGTGCCGCGCCGAGCGCCGCACCGGCCGTCGGCACTTGCAGGGCGCCGCCAATGGCAGCACCGATGGCCGCCCCGAGCAACACCGCCAGCATCGTGGTCAGCGTGCGGATCAGCAGCATGTTCATCCCGCCACCCGGCGGCCGCTCAGGCCGCGACGCTGCCGATCGACTGCGTCAGCCGGTAGCCGGCGCCGCGCACGGTCTCGATCAGCGCCGAACACTGCACCGGCGCCAGCGCCTCGCGCAGGCGCTTGATGTGCACGTCGACGGTGCGCTCCTCGATGAACACGTGGTCGCCCCACACCCGGTCCAGCAACTGGGCGCGGCTGTGCACGCGCTCGGGATGCGTCATCAGGAAGTGCAGCAGCCGGAACTCGGTGGGGCCGAGCTTGATTTCGCGCCCCTCGTTGCCCACGCGCCGCGTCACCCGCCGAGTGGCCGGGTCGAGCTTCAGGCCCGCCACCTCCACGGCCGTATCCAGCGCCTCGGGGGCCTTGCGCCGCAGCACGGCGCGGATGCGCGCCATCAGTTCGCGCGTGGAGAACGGCTTGGTCAGGTAATCGTCGGCGCCGGCGTCCAGGCCGGTGATCTTGTCGGCCTCCTCGGCGCGCGCGGTGAGCATGATCACCGGCATCTCGCGCGTGCGCGCGTCGCCGCGCCAGCGCTTGGCCAGCACGATGCCCGACTGCCCGGGCAGCATCCAGTCCAGCAGCACCAGGTCGGGCAGCACGCGGTCCACCGCCGCTTGCGCCTGGTCGGCGTCGGCGGCCACGGTGACCTCGAAGCCGGCGTGGCGCAGGTTGATGGCAATCAGTTCTGCGATCGCCGATTCGTCTTCGACCACCAGCACACTGCTCACGCTCGTACCCTCTTGCGCCTAGCGCACCACATTCTCGACATCCTCCAGCGTATGGTGCCGCACGTCGGTGCCCTTGACGACATAGATGGTGGCCTCGGCCAGGTTCTTGGCGTGGTCGCCGATGCGCTCGATGGCCTTGGCCACGAACACCAGGTCGATGCTCGAGGAGATGGTGCGCGGGTCTTCCATCATGTAGGTGATGAGCTTGCGCAGCAGGCCGTCGAATTCCTGGTCGATGGCGTCGTCCTGCTTCAGCACTTCGAGTGCCTGCGCCACGTCGAGTCGGGCAAAGGCATCGAGCGACTTGCGCAGCTGGGCCACCGCCAGGTCGGCCTCGAATTGCAGGTCGCCCATGGGCAGCCGCAAGCGACTGCTCAGGCCGACATTGATCAGGCGCTGCACGGTCCGTGCGATGCGCGCCGCCTCGTCGCCCACGCGTTCGAGGTTGCCGCTGGCCTTGGACACGGCAATCAACAGCCGCAGGTCGCTGGCCGCCGGTTGCCGCATCGCGATCGTGCGCTGCAGGTCGAGGTCGATCTCGACCTCCATGCGGTTCACGCGCTGTTCGGCCTCGAGCACCTGCGCCGCCGTCTCGCTGCTGAAATGCGTCAGTGCGTACATCGCCTGCACTGTCTGCGATTCGACCAGGCCGCCCATTTCGAGAACACGGGCACAGATGGCGCTGAGTTCCGAATCGAATCGGGTCGAGAGATGCTTTTCGGTCATGCTGACTCCCTTGTCGGCGCTCAGCCGAATCGCCCGGTGATGTAGTCTTCGGTTTCCCTCTTCTTCGGCTTCATGAAGATGTCCGAGGTGCCGCCGAATTCGACCAGGTCGCCGAGGTACATGTAGGCCGTGTAGTCCGAGCAGCGCGCCGCCTGCTGCATATTGTGGGTGACGATCATCACCGTGTAGTCGGCCTTCAGCTCGGTGATCAGTTCCTCGATCTTGCCGGTCGAGATGGGGTCCAGCGCCGAGCAAGGCTCGTCGAGCAGCAGCACCTCGGGCTTGATGGCGATGCCGCGCGCGATGCACAGCCGCTGCTGCTGGCCGCCCGACAGCCCGGCGCCACTTTGCCCGAGCTTGTCCTTGACCTCGCCCCACAGCGCCGCCTTCTTCAGCGCCCACTCGACACGCTCGTCCATCTCCGCGCGCGGCAGCGACTCGAACAGCCGCACGCCGAAGGCGATGTTGTCGTAGATCGACATCGGGAACGGCGTCGGCTTCTGGAACACCATGCCGATCTTGGCGCGGATCAGCGAGACGTCGGTCTTGGTCGTCAGGATGTCCTCGCCGTCGAGTGAAATCGTGCCTTCGGCGCGCTGTTCAGGATAGAGCTCGAACATGCGGTTGAAGGTGCGCAGCAGCGTGCTCTTGCCGCAGCCCGACGGGCCGATGAAGGCCGTGACCTTGCGCTCGGGGATGTCGATGTTGATGCGCTTGAGCGCGTGGAAGCCCCCGTAATAGAAGTTGAGGTCGCGCACCGAGATCTTGACCCTCTCGGTGGCCGGCAGGTTGACAGCTTGGTCCATCGTCGGTTTCTCGGGTTCAGTGCTTGTTGCGGAACAGCACGCGAGCCAAAATGTTCAGTGCCAGCACGCCCAGCGTGATGAGGAAGACGCCTGCCCAAGCCAGCTTCTGCCAGTTCTCGTAGGGGCTCATGGCGAACTTGAAGATCGTCACGGGCAGGCTGGCCATCGGCTCGCCCAAGCCCAGTGTGAAAAACTGGTTCGACAGCGCGGTGAACAGCAGCGGCGCGGTCTCGCCGGCGATGCGCGCCAGCGCCAACAGGACACCGGTCACGACGCCGGCACGCGCGGCCTTCAGCGTCACCGACGAGATGACCTTCCACTTCGGCGTGCCCAGCGCATAGGCCGCTTCGCGCAGCGAATTCGGGATCAGTCCCAGCATGGTGGCCGTGGTACGCACGACGACCGGAATGACGATCAGCGCCAGCGCGAGCACGCCGGCATAGCCCGAGAAGGTCTTGGTCGGTGCCACCACGGCGGCGTAGATGAACAGGCCGATGACGATCGAGGGCGCAGACAGCAGGATGTCGTTGATGAACTGCGTGACATGGCCGAGCCACGTCTGTTGGCCATATTCACCCAGGTAGATGCCGGCCAGCACGCCGATCGGCGTGCCCAGCAGCGTGGCCAGCGAAACCATGATCATCGAGCCGACGATCGCGTTGGCCAGCCCGCCGACCTCGGCCTGCGGCGGAGGCGTCGATTCCGTGAACACCTGAAGCGCCAGGCCGCCAAATCCCAGACGAACGGTCTCGAACAGGATCCACAGCAGCCAGAAGACCCCGAAGGCCATGGCGGCCAGCGCCAGCATCAGGGCGACGGCATTCACCACCTTGCGCCGCCGGTAGATGGCCATGCGACGGGCGTCCATCGACGCGACGGCGTTCATGACCGGCTCCCTTCGCCGCGCTTCATGCGCGCCAGCATCAGCCGCGACAGGCTCAGCACCACGAAGGTGATGAGGAACAGGATCAGCCCCAGGTAGATCAACGATGCCTGGTGCAGCCCTTCGCCAGCCTCGGCAAACTCGTTGGCCAGCGCCGAGGTGATGCTGTTGGCCGCCTCGAACAGCGACAGCGTGTCGAGCTGGTTGAAATTGCCGATGACGAAGGTCACGGCCATGGTCTCGCCCAGCGCGCGGCCCAGGCCAAGCATGATGCCGCCGACGACGCCGGTCTTGGTGTACGGCAGCACGATCTTCCACACCACCTCCCAGGTGGTGGACCCGAGCGCGTAGGACGACTCCTTGAGCATCGGCGGCGTGACGTCGAAGACGTCGCGCATGGTCGCGGCGATGAACGGGATCACCATGATCGCCAGGATGATGCCGGCCGACAGTAGGCCGATGCCCACCGGCGGCCCGGAAAACAGCGGGCCCAGCAGCGGCACGCCCTGGAAGGCGGACTGCAGCGGCGCCTGTACGTAGGTGGCCAGGATGGGGCTGAAGACGAGCAGGCCCCACATGCCATAGACGATGGACGGCACCGCGGCGAGCAGTTCGATGGCCACGCCCAGCGGCCGTTTGAGCCAGCGCGGCGACAGTTCGGTGAGGAACAGCGCAATGCCGAAGCTGACAGGCACCGCGATCAGCAGCGCGATGATCGACGTCATCAGCGTGCCGTAGATCATCACCAGGCCGCCGAACTTCTCCTGCACCGGGTCCCAGTCCTTCGACCACAGGAATCCGACTCCGAATTCCCGGATCGCCGGCGCCGCGCCGACGAAGAGCGAGACGATGATGCCGGCCAGCAGGGCCAGCGTCAGCCAGGCCGCACCCTGGGTGAGTGCCGCGAACAAGCTGTCGGCCCAGGGGGCGTTGTGCCTGCGGGCCGGCGGCTCGCCGCGCGGATGGGCTCGCTCCATATTGCCTCTGTCGTCTGGGGTGGTGGCAGGCAATATAGCGGCCAAGGCAGCCTCCGCGCTTACGGAATGTCAGCGAAACAAGACGATCACTTGTAGGCGATCGCCTTGCCCGAGGCGTCTTTCAGATTGCCCGCCCACTGGCTGCGGATCAGGTCCTTCACCGATGCCGGCAGCGGCACGTAGTCGAGGTCGTCGGCCATCTTGTCGCCGTTGACGAAGGCCCAGTCGAAGAACTTCAGCGTGTTGGCGGCATTCGCCGGCTTGTCCTGAACCTTGTGCATCAGGATGAAGGTGGCGCCGGTGATGGGCCAGCTGTCCTTGCCCGGCTGCTCGGTCAGCACCTGGTAGAAGGACTTCGTCCAATCGGCACCGGCCGCAGCGGCCTTGAACGCGGTGTCGGTGGGAACGACATAGGTGCCCGCCTGGTTGCGCAGCGACATGTACGACATCTTGTTCTGCTTGGCGTAGGCGTACTCGACGTAGCCGATCGAATTGGGCAGGCGCTGCACGAAGGCGGAGACCCCTTCGTTGCCCTTGCCGCCGGCGCCGACTGGCCAGTTCACCGCCGTGCCCTCGCCGACCTTGGCCTTCCACTCGGCATTGACCTTGGACAGGTAGTTCGTGAACAGGAAGGTCGTGCCCGAACCGTCGGCGCGGCGCACCACGGAGATCGCCGCGTCGGGCAGCGGCACGCCCGGGTTCAGCGCCGTCAGCGCCGCGTCGTTCCACTTGGTGATCTTGCCGAGGTAGATGTCGCCCAGCACCTGACCGTCGATCTTGATCTGGCCCGGCTGGATGCCGGCGATATTGACCACGGGAACGACGCCGCCGATGACGGTGGGGAACTGGATCATGCCGTCCGCGGCCAGGTCGGCGTCGGTCAGGGGCATGTCGCTGGCCCCGAAATCGACGGTCTTGGACTTGATCTGCTTGATGCCGCCACCCGACCCGATGGACTGGTAGTTGACGCGCGCACCGGTCGCCTTGTTGTAGGCGTCGGCCCACTTGGCATAGATAGGTGCCGGGAACGAAGCACCGGCGCCGGTCATATCCTGCGCCAGCACGGTTCCGGCAGCGACGGCGAGAGTCGCGCCGACGGCGACCATTCGGAAGGATGCGAAGTTCATGGGTGAAGCTTTCCTGTTGGTTTACGGAATGAAACAGACTGTAGAAGGCATTTGTGAAACTTCGATGACGGTGATGATCATGTGGCGGAAGAGGTACTTCTTTGTCACCGAATCGTCATGGAGGCATCGCCAGCGGCAGCGGGGTCGCACTGGGTTGGCATTGACCGCAGCGCCGCCAGCGCCGGGTGCAGCGCGCTGTCACGACCCGTCGCGGCCGCCGCCATGCGCTCGGCCCAGTCCACGATTTCCAGCCGCCCGTCGGCGTGCTCGACCAGGGCCGTAAGGCTTTCCACCCAGTCGCCGTCGTTGCAATACAACACGCCGTCGATGTCACGCATCTCAGCGTGGTGGATATGTCCGCACACCACCCCGTGCACGCCGCGTGAGCGGGCTTCGCGCGCCACCGCGGCCTCGAAGTCGCCCAGATAGCTCACCGCCCGCTTGACCTTCAGCTTGAGGTAACGCGACAGGCTCCAGTACGGCAGCCCGAGCCGCGCGCGCATTGAATTCAGGTGCCGATTCATGCGCAGCGTGAACTCGTAGGCCGAGTCGCCGGCGTAGGCCAGCCACTTGGCGCACTGGATGACGCCGTCGAAATGGTCGCCGTGCGTCACCCACAGGCTGCGGCCGTCGGCCAGCTCGTGCACATGCTCGCCCACCACGTCGACGCCGCCGAAGTTGTGACCCAGGTATTTGCGCGCGAATTCGTCGTGGTTGCCCGGCACCAGGATGATGCGGGTGCCTTTGCGCGCCTTGCGCAGCAGCTTCTGCACCACGTCGTTGTGCGACTGCGGCCAGTACCACTGGCGCCTGAGTTGCCAGCCATCGACGATATCGCCCACCAGGTACAGCGTCTCGCACTCCACCGTGCGCAGGAAGTCCAGCAGCGCCACCGCCTGGCAGCCGGGGGTGCCCAGGTGAAGATCGGAGATCCAGACCGTGCGCAGGTGCAGGCTGGCCGGCGTCGACGAACCCGCTGGCTCGTCGTCGGGCAGAGGCAGTGGGTCGCGTCGCATGTCCAGGTGATGATCGACCGGCCGCGCGACGGTGCTGTGACGGATCTGCGTCAGGCCGGTGAAGCCGGTACCAGCTCGCGCACTGGCGGTGCGCCCTGCACCCGGGAAGCCGGCATCTGGCGGCTCGCCACCAACAGGTGCTCGATGATCGCAGGCACTTCGAAGGCGGCCCGGTTCTCCACGCGGCCCACCCGCGCCTGGTACTCCGGCAGCCGGGCCACGATCTCGGCCACCGCGCCGCGCACGGTACGAAAGCTGCGGTGCACCACGCCCAGGCCGTGCTGGCGCACCCACTCGGCATTCCAGCGCTCCTGCGGCATGGTGGCGGCATTTCGCGTCACCACCACCGGCAAGCCTTGCTGCACCGCTTCGCTCAGGCTGCCCGGGCCGGGCTTGCCGATGAAGAAGTCGGCCAGCTTCATCCAGCGCGCCACCTCGGGTGTGTAACCGACCACGATGCGCGGCGCGCGCGCCGGCAGCGCGCGCAGGCTCTCGGCCAGCGCCTCGTTGCGGCCGCACATCAGGATCAGCGGCGTCTCGGGCAGGCGCGCGGCGATGCGCTTCATGACGCTGGACCCGGCACCGCCGAACAGCACCAGCCCGGTGGGCGTGTGCGCATCCAGGCCGAGCCGGGCCCGTTCGGCTGCCCGGTCCAGCGGCAAGGCATGGTGGAATTCCGGGCGCAGGATCATGCCCTTGACCAGGTGCACGCGGCGCGGGTCGCAGCCGCCCGCCAGCGCCTGCGCCATGGCGTGCTCGGTGCCGCACACCAGGTGCTGCGCCGTGCCGGGCTCGGCCCAGAAGTGCGGCGGGTGGTCGGCCATGTCGGTGAGCACCGTCACGAAGGGCACCCCGGGCCGCGCCTGCGCCAGGCTGTCGTGCAGGGCGCGGTTGAAATTGGGAATCAGCGACACCACCAGGTCTGGCCGCGTGGCGTGCCAGTGCCGGGCCAGCCGCTGCACCAGGCTGGCGTGGCCGATGCGGATCAAGCCTTGCAGCAGCTTCAGCTCCTGCGCCAGGCCTAGCGTGAAGCCGGTGGCCAGCCGCTTGTTGTACACGTCCTCGGGCTCGATGCCGGTGAGGCGCTTGAACCGGCCCGTGGGGTCCACCACCTCGGTCAGGTTGACCTTGCGCAAGTGCCAGGGTCGACCCTGGGCGTGCATCACCTGCTCGAGTGCCTGCGCTGCGGCGCGGTGGCCGCCGCCGGCGTTGAACCAGACCAGATCGACATTCAGCATGGCGCCGATGCTCGGCTGCGTCCGTGACGGCGACGTGAAAGCCGGCTTCAATGGCGGGGCAGCCGCTGCGGCCCCTGCGGCAGGTGCAGCAGCGGTTCGCCCATGCGGATGCGGTGCCCCGGCGTGATGCCCGGGGCCAGCCCCACGCCGGGCGGCGCGAAAACGATGATCGTCGAGCCGTGCTCGAACCAGCCCAGTTCCTGGCCCTTGTGCACCGGCGCGTCACACGGCATCTCGTTGGGGCCGCGCCAGCGCAGGTGCAACAGCACGTCCAGGAAATGCAGCCGGATGCTGGCCACCAGGATGGCCGCCACCGGCACCAGCGCCAGCGGCGTGCCGTCGACCAGCCGCAGGCGGATCACGGCGCGTTCGTTGCGGCAGAACAGGCGCTGCACGCGCGCCAGCGCCACCGGGTTCACGTTCCAGGTATCACCGCTGATATAGGTGACATGCTCGACGCGACCGTCGTGCGGTGCGTGGAATCGGTGGTACATCGCCGAGGTGAGCCGCAGCGTGACATAGCTGCCGCCCTCGAAGGGCGCGGCGCGGTCGGAGCGGCC
Source organism: Candidatus Rubrivivax defluviihabitans (assembly GCA_016709385.1). Taxonomy (GTDB): domain Bacteria; phylum Pseudomonadota; class Gammaproteobacteria; order Burkholderiales; family Burkholderiaceae_C; genus Rubrivivax; species Rubrivivax defluviihabitans. Next base: position 224,257 of record JADJMW010000009.1, on the reverse strand, counting down.
GAACAGTTCGGCCAGGGCGTAGGGCGAGCCCTTGGCCTGCAGCACGCTGCCTGCCTGCACGGTGCCGCAGGTGCCGACGATGGCGTCGCAGGGGCTGATGAGCGTTCGCGGGTCGGGGTCCAGCGGGCGTGCGCCGGGTAGCAGCTCGCGCGTGAACACTTCGTGCAGGCTGGCGTAGCGCCGCGGTTTCGCTTCGCTCAGGTCGAGTTCGGTGAACAGCCGCCACACCGCCACCGAGGCGCGGCACAGCCACGGGCTGCGCAGCTTGCTGAACCAGCCCATGAAGCGCGTGAGCGCGATGGCGCGGCACGCGGTTGGTGAGCAGGAAATTCAGGTCTTCCTGCAGCAGCAACCGGTCACGCCAGGTCGGCGCGGGAGCGGTAGCGGTCGGGACCGGGTGGTTTTTCATTCGCCTGTCAACGGAAGTCCATATACGTACGGTCTTGCCTTCACGGGACGACCATGAACGAAACCCTTGCCTATACCGCCGCCGCACTGGCTGCCGCTGCGGCGACCTGGCCGCTGGCGCGCCGGCGGCTCGAGCTTTCGCTGGCCAAGCACCCCTCGCTGGCCGGCCATTCGCGTTTGGCCAAGCGCGTGGCGGCGCTGGTGCCGGGTTATGCCTACGACGAAGAACGCTTCTTCGACTCCGACGGTGCGCCGGCCGACGTGGTGGCGCGGCGGCGCGAGGGCTTCTTCCGGCTGGCCGGGCAGCTGGCGTCGCGCCACCCGGCTTCGGTGGCACTCACCCAGCAGGCGCGCGAGCACATCTCCGACCTGCAGTTCACCGGCGCCTACCGCGTGCCGTTCCAGTACAGCGCCTTCCTGCGCCAGCACATCGCCGTGGGCGCCTTCGTGCAGGGCAGCGAAGGCGTCAGGCTCGTCGACCTGGACGGCCGTCGCTTTTTCGACCTCACCGGCAGCTACGGCGTGAATGTCTTCGGCCACGACTTCTACAAGTCGTGCATCGCCGAGGGCAGTGCGCGCGCGGCCGCACTCGGCCCCGTGCTGGGCAGCTACCACCCGGCCGTGGCCTGGAATGCGGAGCAGCTGTGCCGCATCTCCGGCTTGGACGAGGTGTCGTTCCACATGTCGGGCACCGAGGCCGTGATGCAGGCGGTGCGCCTGGCGCGCTATCACACCCGGCGCAAGTATCTGGTGCGCTTCAGCGGCGCCTACCACGGCTGGTGGGAAGACGTGCAGCCAGGCCCCGGCAACCCGTTGCCGCCGGGCCGAACCTATACGCTCAAGGAGATGGACGACGACAGCTTGCGCGTGTTGCGCAAGCGCCGCGACATCGCCTGCGTGCTCGTCAACCCGCTGCAGGCCCTGCACCCCAACCGCAATGCCCCGGGCGACAGCACGCTCGTCGACAGCAGCCGCCGCGCACACTTCGACCGCGCGGCCTATACCGAGTGGCTGCACAAGCTGCGCCGGGTCTGCAGCGAGCGCGGCATCGTGCTCATCTTCGACGAGGTCTTCCTGGGCTTCCGGCTGGCCCCGGGCGGCGCGCAGGACTATTTCGGCGTGCGCGCCGACATGGTGACCTACGGCAAGACGCTGGGCGGCGGCCTGCCCGTGGGCGTGGTCTGCGGCAAGCGCGAATTGATGAAGCGCTTTCGCGAGGACCGGCCGGCCGACCTGTGCTTCGCGCGCGGCACCTTCAATTCGCACCCCTATGTGATGGGCGCGATGCAGGTCTTCCTGGAGCGGCTGCACAGCGCTCCCGTGCAGGCCCTTTATGCCGGCCTGGACACCACCTGGGACGCGCGTGCCGCCCAGCTCAATCGGGCCTTGGAACAGGCCAGCGTGCCGGTACGGGTGGCGCATCTGTCCACGGTGTGGACGGTGTTCTACACGCAGCCCGCCCGCTACCACTGGATGCTGCAGTTCTACCTGCGCGAACAAGGGCTGGCCTTGTCGTGGGTGGGCACCGGGCGGCTGGTGTTCAGCCTGAACTACACGCAGGCCGACTTCGACGCCGTGTGCCGGCGCTTCGTCGCCGCGGCACGGGCCATGCAAGCCGATGGCTGGTGGTGGCAAGCGCCCGGGCTCACCGACAAGAGCATCCGCCGGCGCGTGCTGCGCGAGATGCTCAGCCATCGCTTCTGAGCCCGGTTGCTGCGCCGGGCGTCAAGAGTGCCGTGCGTGGTGCATCGGGTCCATGCGTTCGCCGCGCAGCAGGTGCAGCGGCGCACGCCAGTACAGCATCACGTCGTGGAAGGGATCCGTGAGGATCTTGGTCGCCCACACCACGCCGGTGCGCACGTCGGCCAGGAAGAACAGGTGCACGGTGCGGAACAGCAGGCCACCCACGCCCAGCGCCAGCCAGGCGATGCCCACGTCGTGCAGCCAGCCCCGCCAGGTGGCGGCGGGCTCGATCAGCCCGCCCAGCGTCGGCGCCAGCCACAACAGCACCGGCGCCGCCGCCCAGGCCGACATCAACACCAGCTTGCGGCGCAGGTTGTAGCCGACCTTGATGGCCTCCTTGTGCTCGTGCGTGGCCCGGTTGACGTGGTCGTAGCCCCTGGGCTCGAAGAAGAAGTGGCCGGCCTGGCGCGTCGTCATCGACACGCCCCAGGCCAGCAACGCGGCAGCCGCCGGGTCGACGAACAGCAGCCCGTAGGCGACGATGAAGCTCAGCGCACTGACGAGGTGCAGCGACTGGTTGATGCGGCTGTGGTGGTAGTAGCGGTGGTCGTCCCAGCGCTGCACGCGCAGGGCCTCGAGAAATTCCTTCATGGCGGGCTCCTTGGAAATCGGTCCGGGGTCGCGCCGCGGGCATTTCCGCCGGCGTGGCGCAATGCTGCGGTCCGGCCGTGAAAACAGCGTGACGGTCCGGTGTCGCGTCGCGGCCCACCGGCCTTGTCACAGAACTGTTGCCGGGCGCCGTCAACATGCCGGCATGGCGACACCTTCAGGCGACACCTCTTCATGCGGCAGCGACACGCCGCACCCTCGGCGGCTGCGCGTGGCCGTGGTCACCGAGACCTACCCGCCCGAGGTCAACGGCGTGGCGGCAACCATCTCGCGTGTGGTGGCGGGCCTGCGCCAGCGCGGGCATGATCCGGCCCTGGTGCGGCCGCGCCAGGGCCCGGCCGACCGGGCCAGTGCCGAGGGTGGCGCTGCCGAGATGCTCGTGCGCGGGTTGTCCATTCCACGATACCCGGAGCTCAGGATGGGGCTGCCGTGCCGTCGCGCCCTGATGCGACATTGGGCCATGCAGCGACCGGACGTGGTGCATCTCGTCACCGAAGGACCACTGGGCTGGTCGGCGCTGCAGGCGGCGGCGCGACTGGGGCTGCCGGTGGTGTCGGACTTCCGGACCAACTTCCACGCCTACAGCAGCCACTACGGCGTGGCGTGGCTGCGCCGGCCGATCATGGGCTACCTGCGCCACTTCCACAATCGCACCGCCGCGACCATGGTGCCGACCGACGCTCTGCGCGGCGAGCTCGCGGCCGGTGGCTTCGAGCGTTTGCGCGTGGTGTCGCGCGGCGTCGACACGGCCCTGTTCGACCCGGCACGGCGCAGTGAGGCGCTGCGCGCGAGCTGGGGTGCCGCGCCGCACGACCCGGTGGTGCTGTATGTCGGACGCCTGGCGCTGGAGAAGAACCTGGGTGACCTGCTCGCCGCGTTCGAGGCCGTGCGTGGTGTGACGCCCGGCGCATGCCTGGTATTGGTGGGCGACGGACCCGAACGGGCCAGTCTGCAGCGGCGGTGCCCGGACGCCGTTTTCGCCGGCGTGCGCCGCGGCGGCGACCTGGCGGCGCATTACGCATCGGCCGACCTGTTCCTCTTCCCCAGCCTGACCGAGACCTTCGGCAACGTGGTGCCCGAGGCCATGGCCAGCGGGCTGGCGCTGGTGGCCTACGACTGCGCGGCCGCCGCGCAGCTCGTTCGACACGCCGAGAATGGCCTGATCGTGCGTTCGGGCGAAAGTCGAGGCTTCTGTGCCGCGGCAGCCTGCCTGGCCGCCAACCCGCCCGCTGCCCGCGCGATGGGGGTGCGAGCGCGCGCCACGGCCCGCCGACTGGACTGGGAAAGCATCGTGCAGGCCATCGAGACCGAATACCTGGTGGCGATGGCCAAGGGCATGGCCAGGGACCGGGCTGCCGAGCTGTGGCTCCGGCGCCGGACTTTGCCACCGGCGGACTGTCATCAAACTGCCACACGGCGCACGCAGACTCAGGCTGGAACCGTCATCGATGAAACCGAAGAAAGCGCCCAGCTCGGCTGACGCCTGGGACATTCCTGCGTGTGAAGCGCTGATTCGCGACTTGTGGGCATTGCGCGAGTCGATGCTCAGGAATGAAGTGCGTCTCGCTTCGTGGCTGCGCCAGGCCGACGCTACGCATACAGCCAGCGCCACCAACCTGGCCCACTACCTGGCGCTGCGGCGCCACGACCTGCGCAGCCTGCAGGAGCAGCTGGCCCGCATGGGTCTGTCTTCGCTGGGCCGGGCCGAAACCCATGTGCTGGCCAACCTGGACAAGGTGCTGGGCATCCTGCATCGGTTGACCGGGCGGCCCTGGACGGCGCTCTCGCACGATGAACCCACGGGATCCCAGAGCGGCCCGGCACGCCTGGACCGTCATGCCCAGGCCTTGTTCGGCGCCGTCCCCAGGGAACGATCGGTGCGCATCATGGTCACGCTTCCCAGTGACGCGGCGCACGACGACGACCTCGTCAACGACCTGGTCGCCACCGGCATGGATATCGCGCGCATCAATTGTGCGCACGATGGCGCCGCCGAGTGGGCGGCCATGGCGCGCAGCGTGCGCCGTGCCGCGCGCAAGCTGGAGCGCCCGGTGCGCGTGCTGATGGACCTGGGCGGACCCAAGCTGCGCACCGGTCCCATCGCCGGCAGCCCGGAGGTGGCCAGGCTCAAGCCGACCAAGGACGCTTTCGGACGCGTGACAGCGCCAGCCCGCCTGGGCCTGCGTCCGCATGGGTCGACCGCCGTCTTGCCGGATGCCGCCTTCTGCGTCGGCGTGGACGCGGCCTGGCTGGCCGAAGTGGACGAAGACAGCCGGATCCAGCTGACCGATGCGCGGCTGGCGCAACGTCGCCTGAAAGTGCTCGAGCGCCAGCCCGAGGGCGTGCTGGTCGAGTGCATGCAGACGGCCTACCTGACCCCCGACACCGTGCTGCGGCTGCGACGCCGGCACGCACACGACCTGCAGACGCGCATCACCGACCTGCCGGCACGGTCAGGCGCCCTGCTGCTGCACCGCGGCGACCGGCTGCAAGTGGTGCCCGAAGGCATGGGCCACGGGCCACTGGCCGCGCGCAAGGGCCAACCCGCGGCGCCGGCCACCATCGCCTGCACGCTGCCCGAGGCGCTGGCCCAGGTGCGCAAGGGCGAGCGCATCTGGTTCGACGACGGCCGCATCGGCGGCATCGTGCGCCGCCAGGTGGCGGGGCGCCTGGAGGTCGAGATCACGCACGCCCGAAACGAAGGCGAGAAGCTGCTGGCCGACAAGGGCATCAACCTGCCCGACACCCGGCTCGAGCTGCCGGCGCTGAGCGCCAAGGACCTGCAGGACCTGGAAGTGGTGGCACAGTGCGCCGACCTGGTGGGCCTGTCGTTCGCCCAGTCGGCGGCCGACATCGTGCTGCTGCGCCAGCGGTTGAAGGAGTTGGACGCCGCGCACCTGGGCCTGGTCATCAAGGTCGAGACCCAGCGCGGCTTCGAGCACCTGCCCGAGATGCTGCTCGCCGCGATGGCGGGCCCGGGCGCCGGCGTGATGATCGCGCGCGGCGACCTGGCGGTGGAATGCGGCTACGAACGGCTGGCCGAGATTCAGGAAGAGATCCTGTGGGCCTGCGAAGCCGCGCACGTGCCGGTGGTGTGGGCCACCCAGGTGCTGGAGACGCTGGCCAAGACCGGCCTGCCCTCGCGCGCCGAGATCACCGACGCCGCCATGTCGGAACGCGCCGAATGCGTGATGCTCAACAAGGGCCCGCACATCCTGGACGCCATCCGCACGCTGGACGACATCCTGCGGCGCATGCAGTCGCACCAGTCCAAGAAGCGGCCGCTGCTGCGCGCGCTGAAAGCCTGGTCCTCGCTGCCCGAGCCGGTGGAAGCGGCTGAAGCGGTCCCAGCCTCGCCGTAGGGCGAGGCGACCGGTTCAGGCCAGCGCCGCGGCCGCCAGCCGCTCGGCCCACAACCGCGCCTGGGCGGCTTCGCTGGCCTCGACCATGACGCGCAGCACGGGCTCGGTGCCGGAAGCGCGGATCAGCACACGGCCCCGCTCGCCCAGTTCACGCTCGGCCCGCTCGCGCTCGCCGGACAGCTTCGCATTGGCCTTCCAGTCGGCCCCGTCGCGCAGCCGCACGTTGAGCAGCGTCTGCGGGAACAGCGTCACCGCCTCCAGCAGCCCCGCCAGCGTGCCGCCGTTGCGGCGCACGGCCAGCAGGATCTGCAGCGCGCTCACGATGCCGTCGCCGGTGGTGTGGCGGTCCAGCGCCAGCAGGTGGCCCGAGCTCTCGCCGCCGAGCTGCCAGCCGCGCGCCGACAACTCTTCCAGCACATAGCGGTCGCCGACCTTGGCGCGCACGAGGTCGATGCCGATGCGCGCAAGCGCCAGCTCCACCGCCATGTTCGTCATCAGCGTGCCCACCACGCCGGGCACCTGGCTGCGCTGCGCGATGCGGTCGGCCGCCATCACGTAGAGCAATTCGTCGCCGTTGAAGAGCCGCCCTTGGGCGTCGACCATCTGCAGCCGGTCGGCGTCGCCGTCGAGCGCGATGCCGTAGTCGGCACGGTGCTCCGCCACGGCCTTCACCAAGGCCTGCGGTGCGGTGGCACCGACGCCGTCGTTGATATTCAGTCCGTCGGGACTGCAGCCGATCGTGACCACCGACGCGCCGAGTTCGTGGAAGACGTCGGGCGCCACGTGGTAGGCCGCGCCGTGGGCGGCGTCGACGACCAGCTTCATGCCGCGCAGCGACAGGCTGTGCGGCACCGTGCTCTTGCAGAATTCGATATAGCGGCCGCGCGCGTCCTCCAGGCGCCGCGCCTTGCCCAGGCCGGCCGAGTCCACCCACTGCGGCGACTGCAGCAGCATGGCCTCGACCTCGCGCTCCCAGCCGTCGGGCAGCTTCTCGCCGCGCGCCGAGAAGAATTTGACGCCGTTGTCGGCAAAGGGGTTGTGTGAGGCGCTGATGACCACGCCCAGGTCCAGCCGCAGCGCGCGCGTCAGATAGGCCACGCCGGGTGTCGGCAGCGGGCCGCTGAGCAGCACGTCGACGCCGGCGGAGGCAAAGCCCGCTTCCAGCGAGGACTCGAGCATGTAGCCCGAGATGCGCGTGTCCTTGCCGATCAGCACCGTCGGCCGCGGCGTGGCCTGGCGCAGCACGCGGCCCACGGCATGACCCAGGCGCAGCATGAAGTCGGGCGTGATCGGATCCTGGCCCACGGTGCCGCGGATGCCGTCGGTGCCGAAATAGGTTCTGCTCATCGTTGGGTCCCCTTGCGTGCATTGTCCAACGCCAGGCCCACCGCTTCCGCCGCCACGCCGCGGCGATGTGAGGAATTGTTGCGACGCTTCAGGTCGGCATTCGCCCGGTCTCTGCCGCCCGCCAGACCTTGAGCGCATCGACCGTCGCCGCCACGTCGTGCACGCGCACGATGTGCGCGCCGCGGTGCACCGCGGCCAGCGCGGCGGCCAGGCTGGCCGCCACGCGCTCGCCCACAGGCCGCCCGGTCAGCAGGCCCAAGGTGCCCTTGCGCGACCAGCCCACCAGCAGCGGCAGACCGAGAGACAGCAACTCGCGCTGCCGCCACAGCAGCAGCAGGTTGTGTTCCGCGGTCTTGGCGAAGCCGATGCCCGGATCGACGGCCATGCGGTCGCGCGCGATGCCGGCGGCGGTCACCTCGTCCACACGCCGTTGCAGGAAATCGCGCACCTCGGCGACCACGTCACCGTAGACCGCCTCGGCCTGCATGGTGGCGGGTTCGCCCTTCATGTGCATGAGGCACACAGCGGCACCGGGGTGGGCGGCCAGCAACTCCAGAGCCCCCGGCCGGCGCAGCGCGCGCACGTCGTTGACGATATCCACGCCCAGTGCGAGCGCCTCGCGCATGACCAAGGGTTCGCTCGTATCCACCGACACCGGCACACCCAGGGTGATGGCACTCCGCAGCACCGGCAGCACCCGCGCCAGCTCTTGCTGCGCCGTGAGCGCGCGTGCGCCGGGCCGTGTCGACTCACCGCCGATATCGAGGATGTCGGCGCCCTGGGCCAGCAGCGCCTCGCAATGCGCCAGGGCGGCGGCGGTGGTGGCAAACGCGCCGCGGTCCGAGAAGGAGTCCGGGGTCACGTTGACGATGCCCATCACCCGCGGTCGGCTCAGGTCGATCGCGTGGCGCGTGGTCTGCCAGTGCATCTGCCGCCCCTGAATGGACAACGGGGCCGAAGCCCCGCTGGGTGGGTCGAGGTCGGGCCGATCAGGCCGCGGCGGGTGCGCCGTCGGTGCCCACCGGCGGCGTCGGGCCGCTCGGCGGCTTGGACGAGGAAGGCGTCCAGTCCTTGGGCATGCGCGGCGGCTTGCCGGCCATGATGTCGTCGATCTGGTCGCTGTCGATGGTTTCCCATTCGAGCAGCGCCTTGGCCATCGCGTGCATCTTGTCCTTGTTGTCCTCGATCAGCTTGCGCGCGATCGAATACTGCTCGTCGATGATGCGGCGGATGACCTCGTCGACCTTGCGCATCGTCTCCTCGGACATGGTGGTCGTCTTCGTCACCGAACGGCCCAGGAAGACCTCGCCCTCGTTCTCGGCGTAGACCATGGGGCCGAGCTCGTCGGTCATGCCGTAGCGGGTGACCATGTCGCGCGCGATGTGCGTGGCACGCTCGAAGTCGTTGCTGGCACCGGTGGTCATCTGGTTCATGAACACCTCTTCGGCGATGCGGCCGCCGAACAGCACGGAGATCGTCGACAGCATGCGCTCCTTGTCCATGCTGTAGCGGTCGCCTTCGGGCAGCTGCATCGTGACACCGAGCGCGCGTCCACGCGGAATCACGGTGACCTTGTGCACCGGGTCGGTCTTGGGCATCAGGCGCGCCACCAGCGCGTGTCCGGCCTCGTGGTAGGCGGTATTGCGCCGCTCTTCCTCGGGCATGATCATCGATTTGCGCTCGGGGCCCATCATGATCTTGTCCTTGGCCTTCTCGAAGTCGACCATTTCCACCACGCGGCCGTTTCGGCGCGCGGCAAACAGGGCCGCCTCGTTGACCAGGTTGGCCAGGTCGGCGCCGGAAAAGCCGGGGGTACCGCGGGCCAGGATGTCGGCGCGGATGTCCTGCCCCACCGGCACCTTGCGCATGTGCACGTTGAGGATCTGCTCGCGGCCGCGCACGTCGGGCAGCGTGACGTAGACCTGGCGGTCGAAGCGGCCCGGGCGCAGCAGCGCCGGGTCGAGGATGTCGGGCCGGTTGGTCGCGGCCATCACGATGACGCCGAGGTTGGTCTCGAAGCCGTCCATCTCGACCAGCATCTGGTTCAGCGTCTGCTCGCGCTCGTCGTTGCCGCCGCCCAGGCCTGCACCCCGATGGCGACCCACCGCGTCGATTTCGTCGATGAAGATGATGCAGGGCGCACTCTTCTTGGCCTGCTCGAACATGTCGCGCACGCGCGCCGCACCGACGCCGACGAACATCTCGACGAAATCGGAGCCGCTGATGCTGAAGAACGGCACCTTGGCCTCACCGGCGATGGCCTTGGCCAGCAGCGTCTTGCCGGTGCCCGGGGGCCCGACCAGCAGCACGCCGCGCGGGATACGGCCACCGAGCTTCTGGAAACGCTGCGGGTCCTTCAGGAAGTCGACCAGCTCCTTGACCTCTTCCTTGGCCTCGTCGCAGCCGGCCACGTCCTGGAAGGTCGTGGTGTTGTTGGCTTCGTCGAGCATGCGCGCCTTGCTCTTGCCGAAACTGAAGGCGCCGCCCTTGCCGCCACCCTGCATCTGGCGCATGAAATAGACCCACACGCCGATCAGCAGCAGCATCGGCCCCCAGCTGACGAGGATGCTCATCAGGAGCGATGGCTCTTCACGCGGCTTGACGTCGAATTTGACACCGCTGTTGATGAGGTCGCCCACCAGCCCGCGATCGAGGTAGGTGGCCGAACTGCGCAGGCGCCGGTCGTCGTTGGTCAGCGCGATGATCTCGGTGCCGCCGCCCGCACTTTCCTGCAGCGTGACCGACTTGATGCGGTTGTTGCGCACCTCTTCCAGGAAATCGGAATACCCGATCTGGTTGCCCTGGGTCACACCGCGGTCGAACTGCTTGAACACGGTGAACAGCACGAGGGCGATCACCAGCCAGACAGCGACTTTGGAAAACCATTGATTATTCACCGCGGCTCCTTTTCCGATTCAGCGGCACGGCGCGTTACGTGCGATGTGCCGGATTCCACGGCATATGGCGATGATTCTAGTGCAGTCAAGGTCGGTCTCATGAATGACGAAAGGGTCGGAATGCCCCGCCAAACCGTGGTCTGCGCATGCATTCCGGGTGGCCCCGACGGGTTTCACGAACGCTTGGGACCCAGTCCAACGAGGAAGGTTTCCGAGGACTTGTCGCGAGAAGCCCTGGGTTTGATCGCCTTGACGATACGAAAGCTTTCCTTGAAGAGTCTGGCCTGCTCGGCATATCCGCTGCCGTGAAAGGTCTTGCACACCAGCGCACCCTCGGGCTGCAGGTGGTGCAGTGCAAATTCCACCGCCAGCTCCACCAGGTGCGCCACGCGCGCAGCGTCCACGGACGCTATGCCCGACAGGTTGGGCGCCATGTCCGACACCACCACGTCGACCCGACGTCCACCCAGCCGCGTCACCAGCGCCTGCAGTATCTCGTCCTCGCGAAAGTCACCGTGCAGGAAGTCCACGCCTTCGATCGGCTCGATCTCGATCAGGTCCACGGCAATGATCCTGCCGTCGAGCTCGCCCGTCGCCGCGCCAAGCGGGGCGAACCTGCGCCGCAGGTACTGGCTCCAGGCGCCCGGTGCCGCGCCCAGGTCCACCACCACCTGCCCGGGTTCGATGAGGCGCAGCGCTTCGTCGATTTCCTTCAGCTTGTAGGCGGCGCGGGCGCGGTAGCCCTCGCGTTGCGCCAGCTTCACGTAGGGGTCGTTGACATGGTCGTTGAGCCACGCCTTGTTGACTTTTCGGCTCTTGGTCTTGACTTTCATGTGGCGTCGATAATACGAACATGACCGCACTCACGCTCACCCCCGCCGAACGCAAGGCGCACCGCTCCGATGCCCATCACCTGGAGCCTGTCGTCATGATCGGCAACGACGGGCTCACCCCGGCCGTGGTCAAGGAGGTGGATGGCGCGTTGAAGTCGCACGGCCTGATCAAGGTGCGGGTGTTCTCCGACGACCGCGCCGCGCGCGAGGCCGTCCTGGCCGACCTGGCCGGGCGCCTGGATGCCGCCCCGGTGCAGCACATCGGCAAGCTGCTGGTGCTGTGGCGCCCGATCCCGCCGAAGGAAAAGGCCGAGCGTGACGACCGCCAGCCGGGGCCGCGCATCGTCAAGCTGGTGTCCTTCTCCAAGAGCGGCAACCACCGCGCCACGGTGAAGAAGGTCCAGGTCTTCGGCAACGAGCGCGTCACGCCGGGCGGCACCATCAAGCGCGCCAAGCGGCGGCTGACCAGCGTCAAGAAGCAGGCCGGCGACTGAGACCCGCGCCGGCGGCACGCCAGGCCAGCGTCAGCACCAGCAGCACTTTGGCGCCGTAGAAGACGGCGCTCACGGCGTGCAGCTGGCCGAAGCTCAGCGGCCCCTGGCCGGCGCGGGCGGCGGCCATCATCGGCAGCAACGCAAAATAGCCGGCCACGGTGCAGAACAGCGCGCCCAGCGCCAGCACCATGCCCGCGCTGAACTGCGAGCCCTGCCCCTCGGCCACCGCGCGGCGGGCGGCCACCCGCTCCAGCACCAGCAGCAGCACGCCCAGCGCCAGGCTGGTATAGGCCTCCTGGGCCAGCATGCGGCCGGCCACGCGGCCCGCGTCGGCCTGGGGCAGCAGCGCGAAGGCCGCGGGCGTGGCCAGCGCCGCCACGCACAGCAGCCAGCCGGCCCACAGGCCGGGCAGCAGCAATCGCCAGCGCTGCAGACCCATCAGACGTAGCGCACGTCCACGATTTCCCAGTGGCGCAGGCCGCCCGGCGCCTGCACCTCGGCCACGTCGCCGGCCTCCTTGCCGATGAGCGCGCGCGCGATCGGGCTGCTGATGGAGATCAGGCCCAGCTTCAGGTCGGCCTCGTCGTCGCCGACGATCTGGTAGGTGGCCTTGGCGCCGCTGGTTTCGTCTTCGAGATCGACGGTGGCGCCAAAGACCACCTTGCCGCCGGCGTCCACTTGTGACGGGTCGATCACCTGCGCGCCGGCGAGCTTGGACTCCAGCTCCTTGATGCGGCCCTCGATGAAGCCCTGCTTGTCCTTGGCCGCCTCGTACTCGGCGTTCTCCGACAGGTCGCCCTGCGCGCGCGCTTCGGCAATGGCCTGGATCACGGCATGACGTTCAATCGACTTCAGTCGCTGCAACTCGCTCTTCAGCAGCTCGGCGCCGCGCCGCGTGAGGGGAATGGTGGCCATGGGTGAAATCCGTTTGAACAAAGTGAATCCGCCGCAGAAGCCCCATCACGGGGCCGGCTGCGGCGGACGGCAGAAGCGAGTCTAAAGCAGTTCGGCGTGCAATTCCTGCAGCGATATCACGGCCAGGTCTTCCTGGTGCTTCAGCGCCTCGGTCGCGGCCTCGGCACCGGCCATCGTCGTGTAGTAGGTGATGCGATGCGCCAGCGCCGCGGTGCGGATATACCGTGAGTCCGCAATCGCGGTGCGGGTTTCGTCCACCGTGGTGAAGACGAGCTGGATCTCGCCGGCGCGGATCATGTCGGCAATGTGCGGCCGGCCGTCCTTGACCTTGTTCACCACCTTCACCGGCAACCCGGCCTCGGCAATGGCCGCTGCCGTACCCCGGGTGGCGACGACCTGAAAGCCCAAAGCGACCAGATCGGCCGCCACCTGGACGGCACGCGACTTGTCGGCGTCCTTCACCGTGAGCACGACCGTGCCCCTGGGCGGCAGCCGCGAGCCCGCGCCGAGCTGGCTCTTGAGCATGGCCTCGCCGAAGGTGCGTCCCACGCCCATGACCTCGCCCGTGGAGCGCATTTCCGGCCCCAGGATCGGGTCGACACCCGGAAATTTGTTGAACGGAAAAACCGCTTCCTTGATGCTGAAATAGGCTGGCACGATCTCGCCCGGCGGCTTGCCGTCGGGGCCAGCCTGCGACGCCAGGCTCTGCCCGGCCATGCAGCGCGCGGCGATCTTGGCCAGCTGCTGGCCGGTGGCCTTGCTCACGAAGGGCACGGTACGCGACGCACGTGGATTCACTTCCAGCACGTAGACCACGGCGTCGGCGCCGTCGTTCGTTTCGGTGCCCTGGATCGCGAACTGCACGTTCATCAGCCCCACCACGCCCAGCGCGCGCGCCATGGCGGCGGTCTGGCGCCGCATCTCGTCCTGCAGCGCCGCGCTCAGCGTGTACGGCGGCAGCGAACAGGCCGAGTCGCCGCTGTGGATGCCGGCGGCTTCCACGTGTTCCATGATGCCGCCGATCATGACCTCGGTGCCGTCGCTGATGCAGTCCACGTCGACCTCGATGGCGTCGTCGAGGAAGCGGTCCAGCAGCACGGGCGACTTCTCGCTCACCCGCACCGCCTCGCGCATGTAGCGCTCCAGGTCCTTGTCGCCGTGCACGATCTCCATCGCGCGGCCGCCCAGCACGTAGCTCGGGCGCACCACGAGCGGATAGCCGATCTGCTGCGCCAATTCGAGCGCCTGCTCCTCGGTGCGCGCGATGCGATTGGGCGGCTGGCGCAGGCCGAGTTCGTGCAGCAGCTTCTGGAAGCGCTCGCGGTCCTCGGCGATGTCGATGGAATCGGGCGAGGTGCCGATGATCGGCACGCCGGCGCGTTCCAGGTCCAGCGCCAGTTTCAGCGGTGTCTGTCCGCCGTACTGCACGATCACGCCTGCGGGCTTTTCCTTGTCGACGATCTCGAGCACGTCTTCCAGCGTCACCGGCTCGAAATACAGGCGGTCGCTGGTGTCGTAGTCGGTGGATACGGTCTCCGGGTTGCAGTTGACCATGATGGTCTCGTAGCCGTCCTCGCGCAGCGCCAGTGCCGCGTGCACGCAGCAATAGTCGAATTCGATGCCCTGGCCGATGCGATTGGGGCCACCGCCCAGCACCATGATCTTGCGCCTCGGCGTGGGTTCGGCTTCGCATTCGCCGTCGGCGGTCTCGTAGCACGAATACAGGTACGCCGTCTGCGTGGCGAATTCGGCGGCGCAGGTATCGACGCGCTTGTAGACCGGGCGCACACCCAGGGCGTGACGACGCTCGCGCACGGCATGCTGGTGCGAACGCATCAGCCTGGCCAGACGCTTGTCGGAGAAGCCCTTCTGCTTCAGGAAGCGCAGCTCGGCGGCCGACAGCGTGAACAGCTCGCGCGCCGCCACCTGCTGCTCCACTGCCACCAACTGCTGGATCTGGGCCAGGAACCAGGGGTCGATGGCCGTTTCCTCGAAGATCTCGTCCAGCGTCATGCCCACGCGGAAGGCGTCGGCCAGGAACAGAAAGCGCTCGGGCCCGGCATTGCCGATCTCGTCGATGATTTCGTCGCGATCGCTGCTGCGTTCGCTCAGGCCGTCGATGCCGGTCTCCAGCCCGCGCAGCGCTTTCTGGAAACTCTCCTGGAAGCTGCGGCCGATGGCCATGACCTCGCCCACGCTCTTCATCTGCGTCGTCAGGTGCGGGTCGGCGGCGGGGAATTTCTCGAACGCGAAGCGCGGGATCTTGGTCACCACGTAGTCGATGCTGGGTTCGAAGCTCGCGGGTGTGGCGCCGCCGGTGATGTCGTTCTTCAGCTCGTCCAGCGTATAGCCCACGGCCAGCTTGGCCGCCACCTTGGCGATCGGAAAACCCGTGGCCTTGGACGCCAGCGCCGAGGACCGCGAGACGCGCGGATTCATCTCGATCACGATCAGGCGGCCGTTCTTCGGGTTCACCGCGAACTGCACGTTGGAGCCGCCGGTGTCGACGCCGATCTCGCGCAGGATGGCGATCGACGCATTGCGCATCAGCTGGTATTCCTTGTCGGTCAGCGTCTGCGCCGGGGCCACCGTGATCGAGTCGCCGGTGTGGATGCCCATGGGGTCGAAATTCTCGATCGAGCAGATGATGATGCAGTTGTCCGCGCGGTCGCGGACGACTTCCATCTCGTATTCCTTCCAGCCGATCAGGCTCTCCTCGATGAGCAGTTCATTGGTCGGCGAGAGGTCGAGACCGCGCTTGCAGATCTCGTCGAATTCCTCCGGGTTGTAGGCGATGCCGCCGCCGGTGCCGCCGAGCGTGAAGCTGGGCCGGATGACGGCCGGGAAGCCGTTGCTGCCGGTCTGCTCGGCGATCCGCTTCTGCACCGCCAGCGCCTCTTCCATGCTGTGCGCGATGCCGCTCTTGGCCGAGTCCAGCCCGATCGAGGTCATCGCGTCCTTGAACTTCAGCCGGTCCTCGGCCTTCTCGATGGCTTGTTCGTTGGCGCCGATCATCTCCACACCATATTTCGCCAGCACGCCGTGCTTGTGCAGGTCGAGGGCGCAGTTCAGCGCCGTCTGGCCGCCCATGGTGGGCAGCAGCGCCATCTTCTCGTCTGGATGGGCCTGCCGCTCCTTGGCGATGATCTTTTCCACCACCGGCCAGGTGATGGGTTCGATATAGGTGACGTCGGCCGTGTCCGGGTCGGTCATGATCGTGGCCGGATTGCTGTTGACGAGGACGACGCGGTAGCCCTCCTCGCGCAGCGCCTTGCAGGCCTGGGCGCCTGAATAGTCGAACTCGCAGGCCTGGCCGATGACGATCGGGCCGGCGCCGATGATGAGGATGCTGTGGAGATGTCGGTGCGCTTGGGCATGTCAGGCTTTCTTCATGAGCGCCACGAAGCGGTCGAACAAGGGGCCGATATCGTGCGGTCCCGGGCTGGCCTCGGGGTGGCCCTGGAAGCTGAACGCCGGCCGGTCGGTCCGCGCCACGCCTTGCAGCGTGCCGTCGAACAGCGACACGTGCGTCGGCCGCAGTGTCGGCGGCAGCGAGGCTTCGTCCACCGCGAAGCCGTGGTTCTGGCTCGTGATGCCGACGCGGCCGGTCTGGAGATCCTTCACCGGATGGTTGGCACCGTGGTGGCCGAATTTCATCTTGAACGTCTTCGCACCCGAGGCCAGCGCCATGATCTGGTGGCCCAGGCAGATGCCGAAGGTGGGCACGCCGGCATCGATGATCTGGCGCGTGGCCTCGATCGCATAGTCGCAGGGCTCGGGGTCGCCGGGGCCGTTGCTGAGGAAGACGCCGTCGGGTCTCAGCGCCAGCACGGCAGCCGCCGGCGTCTGTGCCGGCACCACGGTGACGCGGCAGCCGCGGCTGGCCAGCATGCGCAGGATGTTGCGCTTGACGCCGAAGTCGTAGGCCACCACGTGGTACCGGGCCTCGGACAGGCGGCCGTAGCCGGAACCCAGCTGCCACTCGGTTTCGGTCCACTCGTAGGGCTCGGTCACCGACACCACGCGCGCCAGGTCGAGGCCGCTCATCGGCGCCGCGCCGCGGGCCTGCGCCACGGCCCCGGCGATGATTTCAGCGGTCATCGCGGTGCCCGCAGGGCAGCTGACGATGCAGCCGCTCTGCGCCCCGCCGCTGCGCAGCCGTCGCGTCAGCCGCCGCGTGTCGATGCCGGCGATGGCCACCGTGCCTTCGCGCTGCAGATAGTCGCCCAGCGACATCGTGGCGCGGAAGCTGGACAGGCGCTGCGGCAGGTCCTTGACGACGAGGCCGGCGGCGTGGATGCGGCCGGATTCGATGTCTTCGTCGTTCACGCCGGTGTTGCCGATGTGCGGATACGTCAGCGTCACGATCTGCCGGCAATAGCTGGGGTCGGTGAGGATCTCCTGGTAGCCGGTAAGCGCGGTGTTGAACACCACCTCACCGGTGGTGCGGCCGGCGGCGCCGATCGAGGTGCCCAGGAAGGTGGTCCCGTCGGCGAGGGCGAGCAGCGCGGGAGGCAGGTCGGCAAGCAAGGCGAAATCTCCGGTTCGCGCGCTCAGCGCCACCCCGTCGAGAGGCTCGATGCGGTGGATCCGAGGGGAAACCTGTGGCGGAGTTTCGCTAGCGCTGCGGTGTGGGCGGGCAAACCCGCTGATTATATCGAGGCCGCTCAGCCACCCACCGCAGCCAGGGCCGCGACGCCGGCGCGGGCGACCTGCGCATCCTCGGCCGACTTGACGCCGCTCACGCCGACGGCGCCCACGCAATGCCCGCCGGCCAGGATCGGCATGCCACCTTCCAGCATGCCCTGCAGTTCAGGCGCGCTCAGGAAGGCCGTCCGGCCCTGGTTGATCATGTCCTCGTAGCCCTTCGTCTCGCGCCGGCCGAGCGCGGCGCTGCGCGCCTTGGCCGCGGCGATGTGGGCCGAGATCGGCGCCGCGCCGTCCAGGCGCTGCAGCCAGAGCAGGTGGCCGCCGTCGTCGCAGATGGCGATCGTGACGGCCCAGCCGTTCTTCAGGGCCTCCGCTTCGGCGGCGGCAGCAGCGGCTCGCACGTCGTCCAGGGTCAGGAATGGTCGTGTTTTCATGGCGCCCGACGATAACGCCTTTGCGCGCCCTTGCCGGCACGCGCCGTGGGGTCATCCGGGGCGGCCGATACGGAACTTACAATCGCGGCCTGTGTCCGAGGTGGACATGTTCACCGCTGTCAAGGAGTTCAGATGAACCAAGGCGCACAAGTCCTTTCCACCGCAGGTGGCGCGCTCGCCGCCCAGCGCAACCGTGTCCTGCGCAATACCTACTGGCTGTTGGCGCTGTCCATGGTGCCGACGGTGCTGGGGGCCTGGGTCGGCGTGCAGACCGGCATCGCCGCGGCCATGTCGCCCGGCATCGGCCTCGTCGTCTTCCTGGCCGGAGCCTTCGGATTCATGTTCGCCATCGAGAAGAACAAGAACAGCGCCGCCGGCGTGCCGCTGCTGCTGGCCTTCACCTTCTTCATGGGCCTGATGCTGTCGCGGCTGCTGGGCGTTGTGCTGGGGCTGAACAACGGCACGGGGCTGATCATGACGGCCTTTGCCGGCACGGGTGTCATCTTCTTCGGCATGGCAGCCATGTCGTCGGTCGTCAAGCGCGACCTGTCGCAGATGGGCAAGTTCCTGTTCATCGGCATGGTCATGCTGCTGGTGGCGATGATCGCCAACTTCTTCATCCAGAGCAGCGCGCTGATGATCACGCTGTCGGTGCTGGCCATCGGCATCTTCTCGCTGTTCATCCTGCACGACCTGAAGCGTGTGCAGGACGGGCTGGAAACGAACTACATCAGCGCCACGCTGGGCGTCTACCTGAGCATCTACAACGTGTTTTCCAACCTGCTGGCGTTGCTGGGTATCTTCGGCGGCGACGACTGAGCGACAACCACCACGATCCAGAAGGGGCCTGCGGGCCCCTTCTTCATGGCGGCGCGTGATCGAACACCGCCATGCTCTCGGTGTGAGCCGTGTGCGGGAACATGTTCACCACCCCCGCCAGGCTGCAGCGGTACCCGGCCTGGTGCACCAGCAGACCGGCGTCGCGCGCCAGCGTGGCCGGATTGCAGCTGACGTAGACGATGCGCGCCGGCGCCGCCCAGCCGCCGGCGCCGTGCAGTTCGGCCAGGGCCTTGGCCAGCGCGAAGGCGCCTTCGCGCGGTGGGTCGACCAGCCAGCGCTCGGCCGGGCCGGCGGCGCGCAATTCGTCGGCACCGATCTCGAACAGGTTGCGCGCCTCGAACGTCGTGCGCGCGGCCAGGCCATTGAGCCGCGCGTTGTCGCGCGCCCGCGCCACCAGGGTTTCGCTGCCCTCCACGCCCAGCACCTGACGCGCCCGGGTGGCCAGCGGCAGCGTGAAATTACCCAGGCCGCAGAACCAGTCGATCACGCGTTCCTGCGGCTGCGCATCGAGCAGCCGCACGGCGCGGTCCACCAGCACGCGGTTGATGTACGCGTTGACCTGCGTGAAGTCGGTCGGCTTGAACGGCAGGGTGATGCCGTACTCGGGCAGGCGGTAGGCCAGCTCGGCGCCGCCCTCGTCGAGACGGTGCACCGATTCCGGCCCCTTTGGCTGCAGCCACCACTGCACGTCCTGCGCGGCGCCGAAGTCGCGCAGCCGCTGCACATCGGCCGCCGACAGCGGCTCCAGGTGGCGCAGCACCAGCGCGGTGACGCCGTCACCCACGGCCAGTTCGATCTGCGGCAGGCGGTCACGCTGGTCCATGCCGCCGACGAGCTCACGCAAAGGCAGCAGCATCGCGCTCACGCGCGGCGGCAGCACGGGGCACACCTGCATGTCGGCCACGTAGCGCGACTTGCGTTCGTGAAAGCCGATCAGCACCGCGCCCTTCTTCGCAACGAAGCGCACCGAGAGGCGGGCACGGTCGCGGTAACCCCAGGCCGGCCCCTCGATAGGCCGCAGGATGCGCTCGGGCCGCACCTTGGCCAGGTGCCACAGGTTGTCCTCCAGCACACGCTGCTTCACCGCCACCTGCGCCGACGGGTGCAGGTGCTGCATCTTGCAGCCTCCGCAAGCCCCCGCGTGCAGGCCGAAATGCGGGCAGCCCGGGCGCACCCGTTGCGCGCTTTCGCGCGCCAGCGCCGACATCTGGCCCTGCTCCCACTGGTTCTTCTTGCGCGCCACGTTGACCTGCACGCGTTCGCCGGGCAAGGCACCCTCGATGAAGACCACCTTGCCGTCGGCGCGGTGCGCCACGCCCTGTGCCTCCAGGTCGAGCGACTCGACCTCCAGCCAATCGAATCCATTCGCCATGGCGGCGCATTATCCCGGCCGGCCAGGCGCCGGCCGCGCCGGTCGAGTCAGAACAGCGATTCGCGGTGCACGCCCAGGTGCGCCATGCGCCGCTTGAGCTTGACCAGCGCTTCGTGCTGGATCTGGCGCACGCGTTCGCGCGTGATGTGCAGCGCCTCGGCCAGCTCCTCCAGCGTCTGCGGCTCGCGGCCGTGCAGGCCATAGCGGCTGACCAGCACCTCGCGTTCGCGGGCATTCAGCTCGGTCAACCCGCTCTCCAGCAGCCGTCGCGCCTCGGCGTCGAGCCGACGGCCGAGCGGGTCGATGCCCTGCTCGTCGGGCACCTGCTCCATCATCGAGGCCCCGGGTTCGTGGTCCACCGGAGCGTCCAGCGAAGTCGGCTGCTGTGCCAGGCGCAGCAGCTCCGCCACCTCGTCCACCGGGCGCCCGATCAGGCCGGCAATATCTTCGGCCGTCACGGGGCCCTGCCCCGATGCCGCGGCCTCGAGTGTGCGCCGCGCTCGCAGCACCTTGGTCAGTTCACGCACCACATGCACTGGCAAGCGGATCAGCCGGGCCTGCTGCACGACGGCGCGCTCGACGCCCTGGCGGATCCACCACGAGGCGTAGGTCGAGAAGCGGAACCCCCGCTCGGGCTCGAACTTGGTGATGGCATGCATGAGTCCGAGGTTGCCCTCCTCGATGAGGTCGACCATGGGCACGCCGCGGCCGGTGTAGTTCTTGGCGATGCTGACCACCAGGCGCAGGTTGTGCTGGATCATGCGCTGCCGCGCCTCGAAGTCACCGGTCCGCGCCCGTAGCGCGGTGTCGTATTCCTCTTCGGCGCTCAGCAGCGGCGCGCGCCGGATCTCGCGCAGATAGCTCTGCAGCGTATTGCCGTGCTCGGGCTCGCCTGTGGCCCAGCGGGCGGTCTCCGGTTCCAGCAACGGCTCGGCGTCGCCGCCGTCCACCTGCAGGGCCGCCAGCGCCAGGCGTGCCAGCGGTTCGGGGTCACTGTCGAGCGCTGCACTGCGTCTGGCCATGCGCGCCTGCCGGTGTCCCTGTCTCGGCGTCGCTAACGCGGCGGCAGCAGGCGTGCCGGGTCGATGGGCCGGCCCTGGCGCCTGATCTCGAAGTGCAGTTGCACGCGCTCGGCGTCGGTCGAGCCCATCTCGGCGATCTTCTGGCCGCGGCGCACGACCTCGTCTTCCTTCACCAGCAGCGCCTGGTTGTGCGCGTAGGCCGTCAGGAAGGTGGCGTTGTGCTTGACGATGACCAGGTTGCCGTAACCGCGCAGGCCCGAGCCGGCGTAGACCACGCGGCCGGCCGCCGACGCGAAGACCGGGTCGCCGGCCTGCCCACCGATGACCAGGCCCTTGGTCTTGTTGTCGTCGAAGGCGGCCAGCACCGGCCCGCCGGCGGGCCAGGCCCAGCCCAGGTCTTCCTCGGGATCGATCCGCACCGCGGCGGCAGCCGGCGCGGGCGATGGCGCCGCGCTCGCGGCCGATGCGGTGGCGGCAGCAGCCAGAGGCCGCGACTCCACCGGTCCGGCAGTGGCGACAGGCTGCACCGCGACCCCGTCCGCGGCCGGCGGCACCACGCGCAGCACCTGACCCACCTCGATGACATTGGCATTGCTCAGGCCGTTCCAGCGCGCGATGTCGCGCCAGTTCTGACCGGCCTCCAGGCCGATGCGGATCATCGTGTCACCCGGCTTCACGGTGTAATAACCCGGCTTGCCGGCATTCTCGGCGCCTGGCAGCACAGGCACCACGGCAGCAGGCGGCTGCGTGGCTGCAGGTGGCGCCGGCACCTGCGTTGCCGCCGCCGGCTGGCGCTGCTCCACGGGCGCCTTGTGCGTGCGTGAAGCACAGCCTGCCGCCAGCACCGCCACCAGGGCGACCAGGGCACAGGCACGCAGCCGCGGCAGCGCGGTGTCGAGCACTCTCATCAGACTGGATCCTTCACTCATGCCGTGCCGGATTTTAGAGGGACGAAGTGCACGGCATCGTGCCAGCGGCGGACCAGCCCCTGCGGCTGCCGGTCGACGACCAGCAGCACCTGCCCCCCGCGCGCCGGGTCGTGCACCGGCGCCACCAGCCTGCCGCCGACGGCCAGTTGTTCCAGCCAGGCCGCGGGCAGTTGGTCGCCGCCGGCAGCAGCCACGACGCTGTCGTAGGGTGCTCGCGGCGCATGGCCCAGCGTTCCATCGCCGAAGACCAGGCGCAACTCGCCGTGGCGCTGACCCTCGAGGTTCTGGCGCGCCTTGTCGTGCAGCGGCTTCAGGCGTTCGATGGACAGCACCGAGCGCGCCAGGCGCGCCAGCAGCGCCGCCTGGTAGCCGCAACCGGTGCCGATCTCCAGCACACGTCCGAGGTGACCCGCAGCGCGGGCCGACTCGCCTTCGAACAGCAGCGCCAACATGCGCGCCACCACCGAAGGCTTG
This sequence comes from Candidatus Rubrivivax defluviihabitans, assembly GCA_016709385.1. GTDB lineage: Bacteria > Pseudomonadota > Gammaproteobacteria > Burkholderiales > Burkholderiaceae_C > Rubrivivax > Rubrivivax defluviihabitans. Next base: position 201,928 of record JADJMW010000009.1, on the reverse strand, counting down.
GAGATGGTCTGCGACAGGCCGATCGGCAGGCTGGTGTCCTCGTAGGCCTGGTTGGCCAGCGCGCTGTCGACGAAGCGGTGGCGTTCCACCAGCGCAAAGGCCTGCAGCACCGGTGCACAGCCGATGCCTTCGGCACGCAGACGCGCCACCATGCGGGCCCTTACCGCCGCGGAATCCAGTCCCAGGCCTTGCGGCGCACCCTGACCCTGGGCCGCAGCGTGCTGGGCCGCATGCTGCAACGGGCGCTGCGGGCGCAGCAATTCGGTCGCGGCGGGCCTGCCAGCGCCGGCCAGGCGGTCCAGCGCCAGCGGAAATCGACCCGGCCGCGCCGGGCGGTTCATGCGCCGGCCAGCCGCGCGGCCCAGGCGGCCGACGAGGCATGGTCGGTCAGGTCCACCTGCAGCGGCGTGATAGAGATCCGGCCCTGCGCCACGGCGTGAAAATCGGTGCCCTCGCCGCATTCGCGCGCGTCACCGGCGGGCCCGATCCAGTAGATGGGCTCGCCGCGCGGGTTGGTCTGCACGATCACCGGTTCGCTGGCATGGCGCCGGCCCAGGCGGGTGACCACGCGCGGCAGCGAAGCCGCGTCCTCGCGGTTGGGAATGTTCACGTTCAGCAGCCAGGGCAGCCCGCCCAGCGGCGCCTGCGCCAGCACCTGTTCGACGACGGCACGGGCGGCGGCAGCAGCCGCTTCCAGGTGGCCCCACCCTTTCTCGGCCTGGGAAAAAGCGATCGCAGGAACGCCGAAGAGATAGCCCTCCATGGCGGCGGCCACGGTGCCGGAATACAAGGTGTCGTCGCCCATGTTGGCGCCGTTGTTGATGCCCGAGAGCACCAGATCCGGCCGCTGGGCGAGCAGCCCGGTCAGGGCCACGTGCACGCAGTCGGAGGGCGTGCCGTTGACGACGCGAAAGCCCTTCACATGCTCGCCGCGCGCCTCGAAGATCGACAGCGGCCGGTTCAGTGTGAGCGCATTGGAGGTGCCGCTGGCGTTCTGCTCGGGGGCGATGACGTCGATGTGACCGAGGCCATCGCAGGCCCGCACGAGAGCGGCCAGGCCCGGGGCCAGATAGCCGTCGTCGTTGGCGATGAGTATGCGCATCGGCGCATTGTAGGGACGCGCGTTCGGCAGTGGGGCTGACCTTGCGGGGCGAGATGCCACCATCGACCGCAGCCGGCCGTGCTTCGCCGCCAGCTCAACCCCGCGCCAGCCGAGCCCGCAGCCGCGCGGCGGACGCGGTGATGTGCCCCAGGCACCAGAGGGCGACGAAGCGCTGCAGCTCGAGCCGGTCGAAGTTCCCGGTCGTCATGATCTCGCCCGCGAGGTAGTCGAACTCCGCCTGTTCGACCCGGTGGTCTTCGGCATCGGGGTCGCCCAGTTCGGACAGCAGCGTGGCCTCGCTCTCCAGGTGCTCGCGGACGAGGGCCTTGAGCGCTTCGAAGTCGGCGTCGAAGCGCTGCTCGTGCGCTGCACCGCCGCCTTGGAGGCAGTGCCCGGCAAGTCGCTCGCACAGGACCAGCAGGCCGCGGTGCTGGGCGTCGATGTCCTCGTGCCCGACCTCGAAGCCGGGGTCCCACTGCAGGCGCTGCGGCATGTCCTGGGCTCTCGCGTGCCGCCTGGCCGGTCAGAAGCCCAGCGACTCGACGAGCGCCACGAGGTCGGCGAAGCTGGCCTGGTCCAGCTTTCCGGCCAGCACCCGCTTGTCCAGGCCTTCGCACTCGAAGCGGGTCAGTTCGACTTCCATCGGCAGCTCGCGGATCTCCTGCGGCGACATGAAGCCGATGTCGCAGAGGTGGACGATGCAGGCGCGCTCGGGCTCGCTGAGCGCCAGGCCGTGTTCGCGCAGCAGTTCGAGGTAACGCTCGGCGGTGCGGTTGAGGCGGCCGCTGATCTCCAGAGTGTTCCTGCCGCCCTCGGTCAGCCGGGCCAGCGGGGGACCGAAGAAGACCTGCGTCTTGCCGACGCGGCGCGTCTGCTCGTCGGGCGTCAGCGCCGGGGCCACCCAGGTGGGGTCGCCGCGCTCGGGCAAGGTGGCAGGTTTGGCGTCGGACATCAGTGCGCGATCGGGTGGATCTTCTCGTGCCCTGCGTCCTTCATGCCCGGCGGCAGCTGCGGCGGCGGCTCGGGTTGCAACTGCGCGAAGCCGCGGTTGCGGTCACCCTGCTGCACATTATGTGGATTGTGGCACTCCACGCAGGTGAACCAGCGTTGCTTGCCGCCGCTGACGAACTGGCCGATGCGCTTGCCATGGATGCCGTCGCGCCAGTCGCGCAGCTTGTCGCCGTGGCACTTGCCGCACAGCACGGGCGACTGTTCGATGTCGACAGGGTCGCCGAAGTGGTTGACCAGCTTGTTGCGCTGGGTGATGTGGTGGCAGTCCAGGCACCATATCGCACCGCGGCCGTGCTGGAAGTCCTTCAGCTCGGGCAGCATGCCTTCCATGGTCGGGATGGGAACCGGCCGATTGTCCTTCGGGAAGCCCTTGGGCACGATGCCGTTGTGGCAGGCCGTGGCGCAGGACGCCAGCAGGTTGAGCTTGTCGGCACGCGGCCTGACCACCGCCTGGCCTTCGGGCAGGTTCTCCAGCAGGGCCATCTTGGCCATTGGCGCGGTGCCGTCGTAGGGGTCGCCGTACCAGAGCGTGGCGCCGGTGGCCGGCGAGCACTTCACGTTGGGCCAGCCGGGCTGCAGTTCGCGCTGCGTGACTTCGCTGGCGCCCTGGCGGCTCTCGAAGCAGATCACTTCCTTGGCCTCGGCCGCCGCCGCAGCGGGTGCGCCGGCGTCCGCCGGCTTGTCCTGCGCGACGACCGACAGCAGCACGGCGCCGGTCAGCGCCAGCACGGCGGCGGGAATGGCAAAGCGCTTCATGGCGTCACCTCGCTCGGCCGCGCGGGTACGGGCGCCGCGCTGGCCCTGATCTCGCCCAGCAGGATGCCGATGGCTCCCTTGAGCAGGATCGTCAGGATGAAGAAACCGAAGGCCCAGATGCCCAACGTCATCAGCCATTCGACGAAGGTCGGGTGGTACTCGGTGACCTCGCCGATGGGCGACGGGATGAAGCCGGGCACGACCAGGCCCATGCCCTTCTCGATCCAGATGCCGGCGAAGGCCGTCGCGCAGACCCAGGGCAGCTTGCGCATGTCGTTGCGCACCGAGGGCATCAGCAGCAGCACGAACGAGACCAGCATCAGCACCACCGAGCTCCAGAACCAGGGCACCAGCGCGGTCAGGCCGTGCAGGCCGAACATCAGGTAGTACAGGCCGTTGGCGTGCTCGGTGCGGGCGTACAGCTCGACCACGATCTCCGACAGCGTGAGGAAGATCGCGATGCCCAGGCACCAGGTGACGATGGTGGCCAGCAGCTGGATCGCGCTGTCCTCGATCCAGAACTTCGTATTCTTGCGGATGACCAGGAAGGCGATGATGATCAGCGCCGGCCCGGCCGCGAAGGCGGTGGCGATGAAGCGGATGGGCATCATGCTGTGGAACCACATCGGGCGCGCCGGGTTGGTGGCCAGCAGGAAGGCCGTGACGGTGTGGATGCTCAGCGCCCAGACGATGGACACGTAGACCAGCGGCATGAAGATCTTCTTGTTCACCGGCTTGCCGGTGTACTTCGAGTACAGGTACCAGAAGCCGACGATGCCGTTGAGCAGCAGGTAGCCGTTGAGCACCAGCACGTCCCAGCCCAGCATCGACGAGAAGCTGTAGATGCCCAGCGGCGGCACCATGTGCCACAGGCGGTCGGGGCGGCCCATGTGGGCGAAGACGAACATCATCACCATGATCACGGCCGAGATGGCCAGCATCTCGCCCAGCACAGTGACCTTGTGCATGCCCTCGTGGTGGTAGACGTAGGCCGGGAACACGATCGTCACCGCCCCCGCCGCCACGCCCACCAGGAACACCAGGTTGGCCAGGTACAGGCCGTCGTGGATCTGGCTCGTCATGCCGGTGACGATCAGGCCCTCGGTGTTCTGCAGCCAGTACACGTAGAGCATGCCCGCGATGAGCAGGCCCAGCACGCCCATCCAGGCATAGAACTTCGTGCCGCCCTTGACGACGTAGCGCACGTAGTCGATCAGAAATCGCGTCAGCACGATGCGCCCCCCGTCAGTCGTAGAAATAGAAGAACTTCGGGAACGTGTTCAGCTCGGCCTTGAGCCGGAACACGTTCTTGCGCTCGAGCACCTTGCGCACCTCGCTCTCGGGGTCGAGCAGGTTGCCGAACTTGCGTGCGCCGACCGGGCAGACCTCGACGCAGGCCGGGTAGCGGCCGTGGCGCGTGCGCTGCAGGCACCAGTGGCACTTCTCGACCACGCCGCGCATGCGCGGCCGGTTGCCCAGGTAGTGCGTCACCGGGTTCATTTCGTCCTTGGGCAGGACGGGCGTGGTGAGGTTGAAGCGCCGCGCCCAGTAGGGGCAGGCGTTCATGCACATCTTGCAGCCGATGCACCAGTTGTAGTCGATGACCACCGGGCCGTCGGCCTCGCGGTAGGTGGTGCGCACCGGGCACACCTTCACGCAGGGCGGCTTCTCGCACTGCATGCAGGCGATGGGCATGTAGGTGGCGTCCTTCTCGGGCACCTTCTCGGGCTCGTAGTAGTACTGGCCCTCGAGCACCTGGCCGGCCGGGGTGTACGAGTTGCCGCCGACCTGGATGCCCAGGCCTTCGGGGTAGCCGCCCTGGTTGACCTTGTCGGCGTCGAAGTTGCCGCGCTCCATGCGCAGCACCTGGATCCACTCGATGCGCTCGCCAGGACGCTCGCCGCGCGACTGGTTGTTCTCTTCCACGCAGGCCTTCACGCAGCGCCGGCAGCCGATGCACTTGCGGATGTTCAGCGCGTAGCCCATCAGCATGCCGGGCTGGGCCTCGGTGATGTCGACGCTGACCTTCTTGGCGTATTCCTGCGAGTAGCGACGCTCCAGCCGGGCCTGCGACTCGGCCTTCTCCTGGGGCGTCATCAGACGGTAGTTCTTCTGGAAGTGCTCGGCCCATTCCACCGCCGCCTTGGCGTCGCCGGGCTGCGCCATCAGCGTGGCCGTGCCCATCAGCGACGACAGGCTGAGCATGCTGCCCGAGCGCAGGAAGCCGCGGCGCGAGGTCTTCTCGACGGCCTGGGCAGGATCGGCGGAGGCCGGTGGTACCTGACGAGCACCCGTGGGTGCCGCGGCCGCTTCGCCAGGGAATTCGCCTTGATGGTCACCGATGTCCTCCTTCGGGCGCGAGAGAGGCCCGATCGCGTCGAACCGGGCGCCGGAACTTCACCGTGAATGCTGTCGTGCCTTGACCACGCGCGAATTGAACTGCATCAAGCTCGAGGGAGACGGCAGCCTTCGTCCCTGCGGTTCGCTCGACGGTGTTGCGCCATGACGTCACGGCGCCGTGCCGCCGGTCCGGTCGACGAAGACAGGCGGTCTGCCGAAGTCGGGGTGAGGCGGGCGAGATGCCGATGCAGCGATGCTCGGGGCCCTGAGGGGCGAAGTCGGCACGGTGCATCCGTCCGCGTGCGTCGTGCGGGTCGCCAGGCCGGGGCGTTCGAGACGCCCGGGCCCCACTTCACCCGGTGCTCGTGCCCGGCGGCAGCGCGACCGGCTCGCGCCAGCGCTCCAGCCGCGGCTTGCGCGGCCAGCGCGGGATCTCGAACTGCGACATCTCCTGCAGCCTGAAGCTCAGCGCCAGCAACGCGATCGGCACGTAGTGCAACGCCATCCACAGGCCGGCGCGCGCCTGCGCGTCGAACAGTCGTGGCAGCAAGAGCGCGCCACCGATCATGCCCAGCGCGGTGGCGGTGGGGATCGAGCGCCGCAGCGTCACGCCCCAACGTGCGGCCAGGTGGCGCTGGTGGAACCGCGCCGGCGACTCCTCGAGCACGCGCGCCAGGTGCGGCGCGGCACGCTGAAGCGCCGCTTCGGCGCGCGCGCTGCGCGCCAGGGCCACGCCGCGCAACCGCAGCTTGCTGACCCAGGCATCGCGCTTGCGCTCCAGCCGCACCCAGTCCCAGCCCAGGACGGCCAGCAGGTCCTCGGGCAGTTCCAGCCGGTGGCCGGGCGTGGCCTCGATGCGGATGTCGCCGGCCACGCTGCGCAGGTTGGGCAGGCGCAGCGCCAGCTCGCAACGCAGCCCCTCGACGGCGATCAGCGCGCGCACCATGAACAACTCGTCGCCGTGCGAGCGCGGCCAGACCTCGTAGCTGCGCGCGATGACGTAGCCGGGACCGGCGCTGAAATGCCGCGCCGGCGGCACCGCCTCGATCTGCCGCAGCAGCTCGCCCGCATCCGGGCCCGTGGCGCCAAGCGTCGCCGCGATACCGTCCGGCCGGGTCAGCGTGCGTTCCAGCACCAGCCGCTGCGTCTGGCGGCAATCCAGCGTCAGCGTCTCCCGCAAGCAAGAATCGCCGGGCCGCTCGACACCGCGCAAGGCGATGCGCCGCGCGTCGCGGTCGCTTGCCGCCAGCTCCACCTGCCGCCCGGCACGCACCAGCGGCTCGACCAGCGCGACGATCTCGTGGTGCGTGAGCGCGGGCAGCTCGGCCATGTCAGTACCGCCCGGCCGTTCCGAAGGTACTGACGCGCCCCCTCGGGGGGCAGCGAACGAAGTGAGCGTGGGGGCTTCACTTCACTGCAGCAACAGCAGCCGCCCGAACGGCGGCACGGCAAGCGGCTGCTGCGCCGGCACGGCCCAGATCACCGGGCAGGCCGGGCTCAGCCGCGCCGGGCCCTGCAGGTCGGTCAGCACGACGGCGATGTCGGGCTGCTGGCGCTGCACTTCCTCGAGCAGCGGCGTGAAGTCGGTGCCGCCGCCGCCCTCGAAGCGGATCGAGCGCAGGTCGCTGCGCCCGGGCGCGAAGGTCTGGACGCTGCGCACCCGGTCGTCGCCGACGATCAGCGTCAGCGGCGCTTCCAGCCGCCGCGACAGCGCCTCGACCTCGCGCGCGAAGCGCTGCATCAGCGCGCCGTCGATCGAGCCCGACACGTCCACCGCCAGCGCCAGCTTCGGCACGCGGCGCGACGCGGTCGTGCCCGGCTCCCAGGGCAACCGCCGGCCCGACCCGGCGCGGCCCTGGTTGGCGATGTACGAGCGCGAGGGCCGCGACCACGACAGCCCCGGCCGCTGCGCCAGCGCCTGCGCGAGCTGCGTGCGCAGCACCTGCTCCCAGGGCGTGCGCGAGCGCGGCAGGTCGGCCAGCAGCGCGCGCAGCAACGAGTGCGAGCCGTCGCCGGCATGGCCGCGCAGCAGCCGTTCCTGCCAGCTGCGCGTCTGTTCGGCTTCGTCCTCGGGCGCCTCCAGCGTGCCCTGGCCGGGTTTCAGGTCGGCCGCCTGCGCCTGGCCCAGCGCGCGCGCACGCGCCGCACGCGGGCCGTCGCGGCGCGCGTCGCTGCGGCCGCCGCGCGGCGGCTCGCGGTCGTCGAGCTCGCGGTACAGCCGCTCCACGTCCCAGGCCAGCAGCGCCGCCTCGGCCTCCTGCGCCAGGCCCAGCGCCGACCTCAGCAAGGCCTCCAGCCGCAGCGCCTGCGGCGGCAGCGCCAGCCAGGCCAGGTGGCCGAGCGCGCTGTTGACGATGGCATCGGCGCACAGGTTGAACAGCCGCAGGTCCACGTCGCCCAGCCGGCGCTGCAGCGCGGCGAAGCGCTGCACATGGCGCAGCGCCACGTGCAGCGTGCCGTGCGCCACCCAGCCGGCCTGCTGCTCCAGCGGCAGCCGCTCGAAGGCGGGCGTATAGAACAGCGTGCGGCCGTCGGTGCTTAGCGGCGGCGGCTGGGCATCGTCTTCGGCAGCGGCCAGGTCCTCGTGCCGCACCCACAGCGCCAGCCCGCCGCTGGCCGGCGCATGTTCGACCAGCCGCTGCACCGCGCGCGTGCCGCGGTGGCGGTGCAGCGCCAGCGGCTCCGCGGCAGCGTCGTGTTCAGCCGCGCCGCGCTCAGCCACGGCGCGCCCCGGCGTAGCGGCGGTAGGCGGCGCTGTCGTACAGCGCGGCTTCCAGCGACTGCTGCAGCGCGCGCTGCAGCAGCAGCTCCATCGCCAGCGTCTGCGCCTCGGCCAGCGGCAGCGGCACCGGGCCGCGCGCCTCGGGCAGCTGTTCGACGACCTCGAGCGCGCGCGTCAGCGTCGGCGCGTCGCTGCACGCCGCCACCAGGCCGTAGATCATGCCGTACAGCGCATCCAGCGAGCGCGGCAGCAGCGCCAGCGTCTCCGCGCCGGGGCGCGCGGCCAGCAGCCGCAGCACGTCGACGCCGGCCTGGATCTCGCGCAGCACGCCGAAGAACTCGGCCGCGTTGGCCGCGCCGATGCGACCCTGCACCAGCAGGCGCTTGGTCGCGTCCGACAGGCCCGATTGCAGCACGCGCGACACGTCCTCCCAGCCGCGCGGGCTGGCGCCGGCCAGGTGGTCGCCGGCCAGCTGCGCCTGCGTATCGTCGAGCTTGTCGGGCCGCACCTGCAGGAAGGCCATCACTTCGGGCGCCAGGCCGTGGGCAAGCGCGTAGGCCACGAAGGCCTCGATCACCGCCTGCACGTTGAAGTGGAACATGCGGTCGGCCAGCGCCGTGCCCATGTCGTGCGACACCGCGCCGTGGAAGCTGGCGTTGCCCGCGGCCACCACCTGCCAACCGTCGGGCAGCCGGTAGTGGCCGACGCGCCGGTCGAGGATCAGCGAATAGGCCGAGATCTGCAGCCGCTGGTCGGCCGCGGTCAGCTCGTCCAGGAACAGGATGCCGGCCGGCTGCTCCGGACCGGGCAGGAACTCCGGCGGGAACCACACCGTGCGCTGTTGCGCGTCGTCGGCGTAGATGGCGCCGCGGATGTCCACCGGCTCGATCGTCGTCAGCCGCAGGTCCACCAGCGGCACGCCGAAGTGCGCCGCCACCTGCTGCACGATCGAGGACTTGCCCACGCCGCGCGGCCCCCACAGCATGGTGGCGCGCCGGCGCAGCCGCTCGTCGCCGTACTGCTCGATCAGGGCGGCCTTGGCTGCGGCGATCGAGACCGGAGGGATGTTCAAGTCGGCGGCTGCGGCGGATGGCGGAAGACTTCATGATTCCACAAAGCCAATGCCAATGAGGCCGCCGCAAGAATCTGCCGCGCCGCCGTCCGGCTTCGCGTCCGCATGGCCACCGTCGCGGCACCCGGCAGCTGCAGCAGCACCAGCAACGGCGCCACCGCTCAGCACGCCCTCGCCCTCCACTGGGTCAGCCGCGGCGGTTCTCCGAGCACCGGGGCGCGCGAGGTTTCTGAAGCAGAACACCAGCAACTTCAAGCGCCCTCAGGCGCGCCGCGCGCATTGTTCGTGAGGATGGCCCGGAATGTCGGGCACCGCGTCTTCGAGCCGGGGGCGATCATGCCCCGCCACGCGGCCACGAGTTCTATGCCGGCGTCACCGGCGCGCAGCAATGCACCGGCGCCGAACGGCCCCACGGCGACGTGCTGGTAGCCGTCGTCGACAGAAAGATGCCGCAGGCGTTCCGCGCGGCCTTCGCGGCGAGGCCGTGAAGGGCGCAGCTGGTAGCCCATCGATGGATCGACGCAGCGGTCGGCACGGCGCATGGGCTTACGCCAAGCGTGCCCACACCGTCGGCACCGAGCGCAAGAGCAGCGCGACACCCGTGCACGACAGCAGCGCCAGGACGACGCGCTTGAAGGCCTCCGGGCTGATGCCCGTGTACAGGCGCGCGCCCAGCAGCACCGGCACCAGCAGCGCCGGCGCCACCAGCGCGAACTGCGGCCACATGCTGCGCGTGACCACGCCCGAGGCCAGATAGCTGGCGAAGGTGGCGCCCAGCATCACGAGGTTGAAGTTCTGAATCACGCCGCGCAGCGTGTCCTTGTCCCAGCCGCGCAGCGTGCACCACAGCGTGGGCAGGGGGCCGGTGAAGCCGCCGATCGCACCGGTGATGCCGCCGGCCATGCCGGCCGCCGCGTCGGCCCAGCGGCCGCCGTGGTGCAGCCGCGGGATGCGTGCCGACAGCAGCATCACCGGGCACCATACCGCCAGCAGCAACCCGACGCCGAACTGAAAGGTCGCGCTGTCCAACTGCGGCAGCAGCCACACACCCAGCGGCAGCCCGCACAGGCCGCCGGCCACCAGGGGCGCCAAGCGTGGCCACTGCATGGGGCGCCGCGTGGTGACCATGGCCACCACCTGGCCGGTGAGCGCGCCGAATACCGACATCGGCGCGATGAGCTGCGGTGGCAGCCACCAGGCCCAGATCGAGGTGGCCACCAGGCCAAACGCAAAGCCGGACAGGCCCTGCACGAAGCCCGCCGCCACCGCACCGATGATCAACACCCACGCGTTCGCGTCCATGGCACATTCTGGGTGCAGCGCGACCGTAAAGTCGGCCGCGATGCACGGTGCCCCCGAGGTGCAACCACGCCGGGCCGAACATTGGGCGAGTCACTCTCAGGGCGCGGCGCGCAGCCAGCTTCGCTGGAGAGTGCTTCCCAGCGGGCGTTGGCGGGGGCCGCGACGGATCAAATCCAATTCGCCCGAGTGCGTCAAGTTTCGCCGCCTCGTGCGCGGCGACGCGCCGCGCCAAACCTTCCCCCCACGCTCTGCTGCCAGACATGCTCGTACAGCATCTTCGCCATGGCCTCCTTGTCGTCGGGTGTGTAGGGCGGTTCCGGCAGCAGAAACACGCGATCGAGGATGACCGTCTCCACCTCGGCCCGCGTCTGTTCCTTCTCGGTCCACTGGTCCAGCGGCGCGATGATGCGCAGCAATTCGGCCAGCAGTTCCCTGCTTGATTGCTTGATGCGCTCGCGCTCCGTGGCGGCCAGGGTGGGCTTCTGCATCAGGTCGAAGATCGCCAGCTCGCTCTCGCTCAGGCCCTCGCGCACGGCGCGGCGCTGCTCGTCGTCCATGCTCTTCGACAGGGCCATCAGCTTGGCGAAGGTCTCCTCGACGGTCGCCCGGTCCTTGTCCAGGTTGTAGGCCGCCACGATCTCGCGGTACTTGAGCTCGAAGTCCATGCGAGTCGGGTTCTCGGCCAGCAGCAGCGCCAGCTTGCGCTCCACCAGCTTCCGGATGTCCTCGATCGCCGTGGCCTTGTGCTTCACCTTCTTGGCGAACTCGTCGCGCAGCTTCTCCAGGTCGATCTGCGACAGGTCCACGGTCAGGCCCTGCGCCTGGTCGGCGCCGGGTGCGTCGGCCTCGATCGCCTCGTTGACGATTCGGTGCAACGCCTTCAGCAAGTCGGAGATGTCGGCGTCGTCACGCGCCTCGGACAGTTTCTTGTAGATGGCCTCGATGTTGTCGTGGCGCTCGGCATACAGATGCACGCTGGGCTCGGTCACCAGCGCCTTGAAGCGCAGGAAGATCGCCCGGGCCAGGATCTCGAAGCGCTGCCGCGAATGGTCCGCACTGGCGGGCTTGTCGCCGGCAGCCGGCGCCGTTGGCGTGGCACTTCGCGCCTGGGACGCGGGAGCGGGGGAGTTGATGGCCTCCACGGCGTCGGCCAGCGCGGCGATGCGAGCAAAGCCCTTGGCACCCATCAGCCGGTTCGGCTCGAAGCCCCGCACCCGCAGGAACAGCTCGACCTCGGCGATGGCGTCGTCCAGCGCCGCCACCCGCGCCTGCAAGGGCGCCACGATCTCGGGTGCCCCGTTGGTGTCGTCCCCAAGGGCGTATTGCGCCAGCGCCGCTCGCAGCGCAGCGCAGCCAGCATACCGTTGTAGTCCACCACCAGGCCGAAGTCCTTGCCCGGGTAGCGCCGGTTGGCGCGCGCGATGGCCTGCATCAGCGTGTGCGCCTTCATCGGCTTGTCGATGTACAGCGTGGACAGGCACTCCACGTCGAAGCCGGTCAGCCACATGGCGCACACCACCGCCACGCGGAACGGGTGCTTCGGATCCTTGAAAGCCGTCTCCACGTCCACCCGCTTGCTGTCGGGCGTCTCGAAGCCCTGCTTCATCAGCGCACGGTGCGGAATGATGTCGAAGCCCCAGCGCTGGAACTCTGCCACCTCGCCCTGCGCCTCGCTGACGATCAATCCAAGGATCGTTTCGTCCAGCCAATTCGCCTGGGCCAGCAGGCGGTCGCGCTGCGCGTGCAGTTGCTGGCGTTCATCGGTGTCATCCGTGGCAGCGATTTCGGTCTGCCTGTCGTCGGCCGCCTGTCTTACCTTGGCAGCCTTCGCCAGCCACAGCGGCTTGATCATCGCCAGCATGCGCGCGCAGGTCACCTTGTCGATGCACACCAGCATGGCCTTGCCGGCCTCCCAGCGCGCAGCGCAGTGCTCCACGAAGTCCTGCGCGATCTTCAGCAGCCGGTCGTCGGCCGTGATGACCTCGTAGTCCTGGCCCAGCAGCTTCTGCAGCTTGGCCTGCTGGTCGGCGTCGAGCTCCGCCTTCTCGATGGCGGCCGCGATTCGATCGTTCAGGTCCTTGCGCGCCACGCCCAGCTTCTCGCCACGGTTCTCGTAGACCAGCTTCACCGTGGCGCCGTCTTCCTCCGAGCGCTTGAAGTCGTAGCGCGAGACATAGCCGCCGAAGATGCGCTGGGTGAGGTGGTCGTTCTTGAACAGCGGCGTGCCGGTGAAGCCGATGAAGGCCGCGTTGGGCAGCGCGAGGCGCATGTTGCGCGCCAGCCGGCCGGCCTGCGTGCGGTGGGCTTCGTCCGAGATCACGATGATGTCGTCGCGGTCGCTGTAGGGCTCGTCGGGTGCCACGTCCTGGTTGAACTTGTGGATCAGGCTGAAGACGTAGCGGTGGTTCTGCTGCAGCAGGTCGCGCAGCGCCTCGCCCGACTCGGCCCGCGGCGTGGCGGGTGGCACCACGCCGCAACCGACGAAGGTCTTGTAGATCTGGCTGTCCAGGTCGTTGCGGTCGGTCATGAGCAGGAAGGTGAAGTTGCCCGGCACCGTGCGCCGCACCTTCTCGGCGAAGAACAGCATCGAATACGACTTGCCGCTGCCCTGCGTGTGCCACACCACGCCCAGGCGTCCCAGGTCGGGGGGCACGCGCTCGATGAGCGTGATCTCCCTCGGCGCCCGGCCCGTCGCCGCTCCCTCGGCCGCATGTACCACGGCCATGGCCGGTGCATTGGCCGCGTCGCCTATCGCCTCGGCATCGACCCCGCAGGGCTCGGACAGCGGAATCGTCACCACCCGGTGGCGCAGGCGCTCACCCGGCGGAAACTGCGCCTTCAATGCCTCTTGCCGCACCACCGCCGCCACCGCGCGGTTAACGCCCATCACCTGGTGGTTGCGCGCCACCACCTTGCGCACGGCGCCGGCCCGGCTTTCGTCGAAGACGATGAAGTTCTCCAGCAGGTCCAGCAGCCGGCTGCGCGCCAGCATGCCGCTCAGCAGCACCTCGGCGGCCACGCTGCCCTTGTCGGTTTCTTCCAGCCGCTTCCACTCGGCGTAGTGGTCCCAGCCGCTGGTGACGGAACCGTAGCGCGCCGCGTGGCCGTTGCTCACCACGATGAAGGCGTTGTGGTGGAAGGCGTGGGCGATGACGTTCTCGTCCAGGTAGTCCTTCAGGTTGCCCTCGTAGGCGGCGCGCACGTTCACGTACACCGCCTTCAACTCGATGAAGACCAGCGGCAGGCCGTTGACGAAACACACCAGGTCGGCGCGGCGGTTGTAGCTGGGCGTGCGCAGTCCGGTGATCTTCAGTTCGCGCACGGCCAGGAAGCGGTTGTTCAACGGGTCGCGAAAGTCGATCACCCGCGCCTGGGTCTGGCGCAGCTGGCCGGCGGCGTCGCGCCAGCGCACCGGCACACCGTCGCGCAGCATCGCGTGGAAGCCCCGGTTGTGCTGCACCAGCGAGCGCGTGGGGTCGTGCTGGGTCAGCGCGGCCACCGCATCGTCGATGGCCGTCGGCGGCAGTTCCGGGTTCAGCCTGACGAGTGCCGCGCGCAGGTCGCGCACCAGCACCACGTCTCGGGTGTCCTTGCGGCCCAGCGTGCCGTCGGGGCCGAAGGTCTCGTGGTTCCAGGCGTAGACGCTTTCCCAGCCCAGTTCGTTTTCCAGGTGATCGGCAAAGGTGGCCTGTACCAGTCGGTCTTCGCCGTTGATGTCGGTGTAGGCCATGGGTGCGAGCCGTCAATCCGGCATCGCTACAGGTCTTCGGGTCGCAGGCCGGTGTGCTTGGCGACCCTGGCCAGCATGCGCGGCCCGATCTCCTCGCCGTCGTGAAAGGCGAACACGACGTCGGCCCAGCCTTCACGCGCCAGCGTCTTGTGCGAGCCGGTCTGCCTCTTGACCCGCCAGCCCAGCGTCAGCAGCGCGGCCAATACCCGTTTGGCCTTGGCTGCGGGCCATTGGCTCATGCCGCGGCTGGGATCGAGATGTGGATCGCCGTGGCGCGCGCTTCGCCATGTTCCAGGCGTTCAGCCAGGGTGCGCAGGGCCAGGGCCTCGGCACGGGCCATGGCTTCGTCCTGCGTGGCACCATAGGCCAGCACGCCGGGCAGTTCCAGCACCTCGGCCAGCCACCGGCCGTCGTCCTCGCGTTCGCAATCCAGGGTGTAGTTCATGAAGGCTCCCAGTCTCGCGGTCAGTCTACTGCCGCAGGCGGTCACGGCCTGCGGCCGCTTGCCCTGTTGATGTCGATGGCCCGGCGACTCATGCCGGTTTCCGTCCGAGCCTCTTGTTTGGCGGGGCGGACACAGGCACGGCGCGGGCCTTGCGAGCTGCCTTGAACTCGGCGGCCACCGCCTTGGTGTCAACTGCTTGGGCGGCCAGCAGGCGATCCAGTTCGGCCGCGGCCTGCTTCAGCGCGGCCACGTCGGCGTCGGGCTGGCCCTTGGTCGGAATGAAGAAGCCCACTGTCTGCCCGTGGCGCGTGACGGCGACCGGTGCTTCCGCAGCGATGAACTCGGCCAATCCGGATCGGAATTCGCGCATGCCGACCTTGGTTGCTTCCATGCCACACCTCCGACTGAAAAAGAACGGGTGCCTCGATTGTGCATCACGGTGTACACAAAAGGCGAAGGCTCCGGCCGCTCATCACGCATCCGGCGCCCCCGGCCTGCTGAACGCGCAGGGCGTGCTCGGCTCAGATCGCAGCGCGCACCCGCTCGTGAGGCACCGCGCTGGCCGACACCGGCCTGAGCTGGCTGGCCTGCAAGGTCTCCACGCCAATGGTGCAGCCATCGAGGCTCATGAACTCGACGACGAAGGCCGCATCCGCGGAATGAACATGGATGACCACGCCCACGTCACCCGGCTCCAGCCCCAGGGCGGGCAGCGGGCACGCCAGCACCACTTGATCGTGTTCCCGGTACATCACATGTCCTGTGCTGGATGGAAGGGCGGGTCGCAGGTCAGGCGGTGAGTTCGCCGCTCATCAGGCGGGGCAGTAGCAGGTCGGCGTGTCATGCTGCGCAGTCTTCGCTCGGCCCGCTTCGGCTGGCATGGGGCAAGCCCTGGCAACTTCGGCAGGCGAATAGCCGGACCACACTGTAGGTCACCGACACGCGCCGGGCATAGCGCGAGCCGGCCGGGCGACGGCGCTGCGCCAGGCACCGAGGCCAGTGGAGGCGTCCACGGGGTATACCTGTGCGGTCAAGTACAGAGGCAGGAAGCCCACCTTCGACGTCGAGCCACTGCACAGGACCAGCGAGCTGTTGTCGATGGGGATGAGTCCAGCGGCGATCTCCGCCGAGGTCGGGATCCCGCGGGCGACGGTTTATCGGATCAAGGGCGATCCCGCCAAGGCTGTGACGCTGCTGGAGGCGTGGGGGATCGCGTAGGCGCCTGGGGTCGATGGTGGTGACCGACCCGGAGAACACCAGTGCAGCCTGCAGACGGGCGTCAGGAGGTCTGTGGATCGAGCCAGCGAACGACGGCAGTGATGCGGGTCCGGTCATTCGCGGCCGGTGGCCGGTCTTCCGTTGGGCAGATTCGCTTGCCCATCAGTAACAGCCGTTGAGTCGTTGCACTCAATCGCCGGATGCACTGCACCTAGGTAGTACCTGAGGCAGAAAAAATGCTGTCAAATCAACAGCTTAGAAAGAAGAAACCCCCACTGCGTTGCACCTTGGTGCACTGTAGTGAGGGAGCATCCTGGCGGAGTCGGAGGGATTCGAACCCTCGATGCGCTTTTGGCGCATACTCCCTTAGCAGGGGAGCACCTTCGGCCACTCGGTCACGACTCCGGCGAAGAGAGCGGATTCTAGCCGGTCTTCAGCTCTCCTCGGTGGCGGGCTGGTCCAGGTCGAAGGCCTTGTGCAGCGCCCGCACCGCCAGTTCCATGTACTTCTCGTCGATCACCACGCTGGTCTTGATCTCGCTGGTGCTGATCATCTGGATGTTGATGCCTTCTTCGCTGAGCGTGCGGAACATCTTGCTCGCCACGCCCACGTGGCTGCGCATGCCGATGCCCACGATCGACACCTTGCAGATCTTGGCGTCGCCGCGCACCTCGGCCGCGCCGATGGCCGGCTGCACCTTGGCCTTCAACACTTCCATCGTGCGCGCATAGTCTCCGCGTGGCACGGTGAACGAGAAGTCCGTCCGCCCGTCGTGCGAGACGTTCTGGATGATGACGTCGATGTCGATATTGGCGTCGGCCACCGGACCCAGGATCTGGTGCGCGATGCCGGGTCGGTCGGGCACGCCGATGACGCTGATCTTGGCCTCGTCGCGGTTGAACGCGATGCCTGCAACGACGGCTTGTTCCATCTTTTCGTCTTCCTCGAAGGTGATGAGGGTGCCCGAGCGCGCTTCCTCGTCGAGCGGGATGTCCCAGGGCGTGAAGCTGGACAGCACGCGCAGCGGCACGCGGTATTTGCCAGCGAATTCGACCGAGCGGATCTGCAGCACCTTGCTGCCCAGGCTGGCCATCTCCAGCATCTCCTCGAAGCTGATGCTGGCCAGCCGGCGCGCCTCGGGCACGATGCGCGGGTCGGTGGTGTAGACACCATCGACGTCGGTGTAGATCAGGCATTCGTCGGCCTTCAGCGCCGCCGCCACCGCCACCGCGCTGGTGTCGCTGCCGCCGCGACCCAGCGTGGTGACGTTGCCCTGCGGATCGAGGCCCTGGAAGCCGGTGATGACGACCACCTTGCCGGCGGCCAGGTCGGCACGGACACGCTGGTCGTCGATGCTGGTGATGCGCGCCTTGGTGTACGCCGTGTCGGTGTGGATCGGCACCTGCCAACCGGCATAGCTGACGGCCTGCAGCCCCTGGGCCTGCAGCGCCAGCGCCAGCAGGCCGACCGAGACCTGCTCGCCGGTGGCGGCCACGGCGTCGAGTTCGCGCAGCGCCTCGGGCGTGCCGGCGTTGGTCATCAATTCCTTGGCCAGGCCCAGCAGGCGGTTGGTCTCGCCGCTCATGGCCGAGGGCACGACCACCATCTGGTGGCCGGCGCGCGCCCACTTGGCCACGCGCTGGGCCACGCTGCGGATGCGCTCGGTGGAACCCATCGAGGTGCCGCCGTACTTGTGAACGATCAATGCCATGGTGCGTGAGGTTGGGGCCGGGACCTGCACGGCAGGCTGCCGATGCGGGCAAAGCCGGGAATTTTAGCCGCCGGGCTGACGATGCCCTGTCGGCGCCGTCGGCGAGGGCGCATCCGGCACCCAGGCCATGCTCAGCTGCGGCTCACCGGGCGCGGCGCGCAGATCCGCGGCAATGCCCAAGCCGGGCACGAAGAGCAGGTTGCCCGCTGCCGTGTACAGGAGCGGACCCGTTCGGTCCCACGCCGGCACGCCCATCGCCTGGTACTGCTTCTTCAGGCTACGGGCGATGGCGCGCGGCGCGATGCGGAACGACTCGTCGCCTTCGCGATCGCGCGCCACCACCCGGCGCAGCAGCGCTGGCGGGGCGCCGCCCTCCGTGGCGATGCGAACGACCAGGCGACCAGCCCAGGGCGCGAGCGGGTGCGCTCCGGGGCGATGCAGGTCGACGACCACCGGCTCGCGGTGCACGACAGCCGGCACTTCCGCGACCCCAGCGTTCGCTGCGGCTTCAGCGGTCACGGCGGCTGCCGTGAGCGCACCACGGTAGAGCCGCAACTCGGCGCGCGGTGCAGGCCAACGGCCACCCCGCCGATGCGGCAACTCGGCGCACAAACGCGCGACCAGGCTCTCGGGCACCGGCGCCCGCAGGGCCTCGGCGAGCCAGGCGCGCAAGGCGTTGCGCCGGCGCGCCGGCGTCAGCGCCAGCCAGGCCTCGACGTCCAGTGCCGGGCCCTGTCGCAACGCCGGCAGATCGGCGGCAGCCACCTCCACGGCCAGCGCTGCGGCTTCCTGTGCGCGTGCCGCAGCTCGGCCCAGGCTCGTTTCGGCATCCGGGAATGCCCGCAACAGCGCCGGCCAGACCTCGCAGCGCAGCCGACTGCGCGCATGACGGGGGTCGGCATTGCTGTCGTCTTCGACATGCTTGAGACGATGGCGGCGCACATAGGCCTCGATCGCCGCGCGCGGCTGCGCCAGCCAGGGCCGCGCCCAGGTGATCCCTTCCCGCACCGCCTCTTGCGGCATGGCCGACAGGCCCGCCGGACCGCCGCCGCGCAGCGCCTGCAGCAACCAGGTCTCGGCCTGGTCGCGGCGGTGGTGCGCCAGCAGCACGATCGAACATCCCGCCTCGCGGGCCATCTCGGCGAGAGCCCGGTAGCGTTCGGCGCGCGCCCAGGCTTCGACACTCGCACCGCGCGGCGGATGTGTCTGCAGCCGTCGGCTGCAGAAGGCCACACCCCAGCGCCGGCACTGCGCTTGCACCTGCGCCAGCCAGGCGTCGGCCGCCGGCATCAGGCCGTGGTGCACATGCAGGGCAACCACCCCGACCCCCAGCGCGGCCGCGGTGCGCACGGTGCAATGCAGCAGCGCGGTGGAGTCGCGGCCGCCGCTGACCGCCACGGCCACCCGCGGCGTGGCCATCAGCTGAAGCTTCGTCGCCGACCCGCGGCGCGGCGCATCAGCGCTCCTTGGTATCGCTGAAGCGGCCGTAGGCGCGCAGCCGCTCGTAACGCCGTTCGAGCAGTTCCTTGGGCTTGAGGTCGATGGTCTGACGCAGCGCATCGGCCAGGCCGCGTTTCAACTGCGCGGCCATCCAGGGGATGTCGCGGTGCGCGCCGCCCACCGGTTCGCTGACGATCTTGTCGATGACGCCCAGCGCCTTCAACCGGTGCGCGGTGATGCCCAGCGCCTCGGCGGCCTCGCTCGCCCGCTCCGAGGTCTTCCACAGGATGGACGCGCAACCCTCGGGCGAAATCACCGAATAGACCGCGAACTGCAGCATCAGCACCTGGTCGGCCACGCTGATGGCCAAGGCGCCGCCCGAGCCGCCTTCGCCGATGATGGTGCTGACGATGGGCACCTCCAGCTGCGCCATTTCGAAGATGTTGCGGCCGATGGCTTCGGACTGGCCGCGCTCCTCGGCGCCGATGCCCGGGTAGGCGCCGGGGGTGTCGACGAAGGTGAAGACCGGCAGGCCGAATTTCTCGGCCAGCTTCATCAGGCGCAGCGCCTTGCGGTAGCCCTCGGGGCGCGACATGCCGAAATTGCGCGCCGTGCGCTCCTTGGTGTCGCGGCCCTTCTGGTGCCCCAGCACCATGCAGGCCTGGCCGTTGAAGCGCGCCAGGCCGCCGACGATGCTCTGGTCGTCGGCGTAGTGGCGGTCACCGTGCAGTTCCTGGAACTCGGTGAAGATCTCGCCCACGTAGTCCAGCGTATACGGCCGCTGCGGGTGGCGCGCGATCTGCGTCACCTGCCAGGGCGTGAGGTTGGCGTAGATGTCGCGCGTGAGCTGCTGGCTTTTGGCGGCCAGGCGGCCGATCTCGTCGGAGATGTCCACCGCCGACTCGGTCTGCACGTAGCGCAGTTCGTCGATCTTGGACTCGAGCTCGGCGATCGGCTGCTCGAAGTCGAGGAAGTGGCGTTTGCTCATGGATGATGGCCTGCCTCGGAAAGAGACCCGTCAATAGTCTACCGGGAGCGGATCGAGGCTTCGCCACACGTACCAGGTCGCCACCGACCGGTAGGGCGCCCAGGCCTCGCCCACCTCGCGCGCCTCGGCCCGCGACACCGGCTCGCCGCTGAAATAGTTCAGGCTGATACCCTTGAGCAGGCCCAGGTCGTCCAGCGGCATCACGTTGGGCCGCATGAGGTGGAAGATGAGGAACATCTCGGCCGTCCAGCGGCCGATGCCGCGGATGGAGACGAGCTCGGTGATGATGGCTTCGTCGTCCATCGTCAGCCAGTCGGCCTCGGGCGCCTGGCGTTCGGCGAAGTGGCGCGCCAGATCCCGCAGGTATTCGCACTTGCGCGCCGACAGCCCCGCTGCCCGCATCTCCGGCGTGGCCAGCCGCTGCACCGCGGCGGGCGGCAGGTGCGCGGCCGGGCTGCCGACGGTGGCCAACGAAACGGTCCCACACCGACTGTGCCGCCTTCACCGAGATCTGCTGGCCGACGATGGAGCGCGCCAGCGTCGTGAAGGCGTCGCCTCGGCTGGCCAGTCGCGCCTGGCCGAAGCGCGGGATCAGCTTCTTCATGACGCGGTCGCGCCGCACCAGGTGGCGGCAGGCGTCGTCCCAGTAGCGCGGCGTGGCAACCGCGGTGGCCGCGACGAACCCGGCAGGCACGGCCGGCGCCGCTGATCTGGGCATGCTCAGGCCTTGACCCAGGTCGTGCCCTGCGGCGAGTCCTTCAGCTCCACGCCCATCGCGGCGAGTTCGTCGCGGATGCGGTCGGCGAGTGCGAAGTCGCGCGCCTTCTTGGCTGCCGCGCGGGCCTCGATGCGCTGCCGGATCGCCGCTTCGTCCAGGCCCGCACCACCTTGCAGGTAGTCGCGCGGCGGCTGCTGCAGGATGCCCAGCACGCCACCCAACGCCATCAGCAGCCCAGCGTCGGTCCTCTGGCCGCGGTTGACCGCGGCCGCCAGGTCGAACAGCACCGCGATGGCGCCGGGCGTGTTGAAGTCGTCGTCCATCGCGGTCTTGAAAGCCGCGGCACGCGGCTCGGTCCAATCGATGGCCGGCAAGGCCGGCACCTCGCCCGCCGCCTGCAGCGCCGTATACAGGCGCTTGAGCGCGGTGCGTGTTTCCTCCAGCACCTGGTCGCTGAAATTGAACGGGCTGCGGTAGTGCGTGCGCAGCATGAAGAAGCGCACCGTCTCGCCGTCGAAGCGGCGCAGCACGTCCTGGATGGTGAAGAAGTTGCCCAGCGACTTGGACATCTTCTCGTTGTCGATATTCAGGAAGCCGTTATGCATCCACACGTTGACGAACGGGCCGCCGCTGGCGCCTTCGCTCTGCGCGATCTCGTTCTCGTGGTGCGGAAACTGCAGGTCCATGCCGCCGCCGTGGATGTCGAAGGGCTCGCCCAGCAGCGCGCAGCTCATGGCCGAGCATTCGATATGCCAGCCGGGGCGGCCGGGGCCGTAGCGGCTGGGCCATTGGGCGTCCGCAGGCTCGTCGGGCTTGGCCGCCTTCCACAGCACGAAGTCCAGCGGGTCTTCCTTGTCGCCCTGCACCGCCACGCGTTCGCCGGCACGCAGTTCGTCCAGGCTCTTGCCACTGAGCTTGCCGTAGCCCGGGAAGCGCCGCACGGCGAAATTGACGTCGCCGCCTTCGGCACGGTAGGCCAGTCCCTTGGCTTCGAGCTGGTCGATGAGCCCCAGCATCTGCGGCACGAAGTCGGTGGCGCGCGGCTCGTGCGTGGGCGGCAGCGTGCCCAGGGCGGCAAAGTCGTGGTGCATGGCGCCGATCATCTCGTCGGTGAGCGCGCGGATGGTGATGCCGCGCTCCAGCGCGCGCCTGATGATCTTGTCCTCGATATCGGTGATGTTGCGCACGTAGGTGACACGCCAGCCGCTGGCCAGCAGCCAGCGGTAGACCACGTCGAAGGCCAGCACCATGCGGGCGTGGCCCAGGTGGCACAGGTCGTACACCGTGATGCCGCACACGTACATGCGCACGCGCCCCGGATCGATGGGCTTGAGGCCTCCAGGCGGCGCGTCAGGGTGTTGTGGATGTGTAGGCTCATGGGCTGGACGGGGCGCGGTGGCGGTCCCGGCGGCGGGGCACGGCCGCCGGCGCCGGGCATCGATAGAATCGAAAATCAGTATAGCGGCGGGCTCCGGCCCGGCCGCGGTGCTGCGCCCCACCCATGCCGCTCCGTCACCGACTTTCCCGCTGCGCGCTGGCGCTGCTGCTCGCCTGCGCTGCACCGGCGATGGCCGCGCCGGCAGGGCAGGCCGCTGGCCCCGGCGACCTGGCCGGGCCTGGGCCGCCAGCGCGCTGGCCGACAGCCCGGACGCAGGCTGCGCTTCCTCCAGGCGTGGTGCTGATGGACCTGCAGCGCGACGAAGAAGCGCTGGCGGTGTTCACGCTGCTCACGCAGGAATACCCTGAACTGCCCGACCCCTATAACAATGTCGCCCTGTTGCAGGCCCGCGCCGGCCGGCCCGACCTGGCACTGCAGGCGCTGCAGAACGCGCTGCGCAGCGACCCCGGGCACCGCACGGCGCGTGCCAACCTGGGTCGGGTGCACCTGATGCTGGCCGTGCAGGCCTGGGAGCAGGCGGCCGCGGCCGGGCCGCTGGAAGCGCACACGCAGCGCCTGCTGGACGGGGTGCGTGCGCTGCTGGCGTCGGGCTTGTCGACAGCAGCGCCCCGCTAGACTTGTCCCCTGACCGCCCGGCCCGCCCGCCGGCCACCATTCCAACCTGGAGACCCACGCCTTGAAGAGATTCATTCCCCTGCTGGCCGCCATCCTGCTGGCCGCGAGCCTGCCCGCCATGGCGCAGAAGGTGCGCCTGGCCACCAGCGCTGGCGACATCGTGGTCGAGCTCGACCGCGAGAAGGCGCCCAAGACCACGGCCAACTTCCTGCAGTACGTGCGCGACGGCCACTACGACGGCACCCTCTTCCACCGCGTGATCGAGAACTTCATGATCCAGGGCGGAGGTTACAAGTCCGACCTGAGCCAGAAGCCGACGCGCGCGCCGATTCCGCTGGAAAGCCGCACCGGCCTGAGCAACCTGCGCGGCACCGTGGCCATGGCGCGCACGGCCGACCCCAACTCGGCCAGCGCGCAGTTTTTCATCAACGTCGCCGACAACGCCTTCCTCGACCAGCCCAACGCCCGCGACGGCCACGGCTATGCCGTCTTCGGCCGCGTCGTCGAAGGCATGGACGTGGTGGAAAAGATTCGCGCCGTTCCGACCCAGGCCCAGGGCATGCACCAGAACCTGCCGGTCAAGCCGGTGATCCTTCA
Organism: Candidatus Rubrivivax defluviihabitans; assembly: GCA_016709385.1. Classification (GTDB taxonomy): domain Bacteria; phylum Pseudomonadota; class Gammaproteobacteria; order Burkholderiales; family Burkholderiaceae_C; genus Rubrivivax; species Rubrivivax defluviihabitans. The sequence goes on along the minus strand of JADJMW010000009.1, from coordinate 178,762 downwards.
AAAAGCCACCGTGGAGAAATGACATGAGCAAATTCGTTCAGATGGACACCAGCGCCGGCACCCTGCGCATCGAACTCGACGACGTGAAGGCGCCGCTCAGCACGGCCAACTTCCTGTCCTACGTGAACAAGGGCCATTACGACGGCACCGTATTCCACCGCGTCATCAAGGGCTTCATGGTCCAGGGCGGCGGTTTCGAGCCGGGCATGAGGCAGAAGCCCACCGACGCGCCGATCAAGAACGAGGCCAACAACGGCCTGAAGAACCTGCACTACACGCTGGCCATGGCGCGCACCAGCGACCCGCACTCGGCTTCGGCCCAGTTCTTCGTCAATACCACCGACAACGGCTTCCTCGACTTCCGGGCCGAGAATGCGCAAGGCTGGGGCTATGCGGTCTTCGGCCGCGTGGTCGAGGGCATGGACGTCGTCGACGCGATCGAGAAGGTGCGCACCGGCCGCAAGGGCATGCACGACGACGTGCCGCTGGAAGACGTGCGTATCGAGCGCGCCATCGAGGTCGGTTGATGCCCCCCGGCGGCGCACCGGCGGCCGCCGGGCCGGCCGGTGGTGCGGAGCTGCCGGCCTTCTTCGAGTACGCGGCGCCGCGCGACTGGAAGGCCATCGACTTCATCTCCGACCTGCACCTGTGCGAGGCCCTGCCCCGCACCTTCGACGCCTGGGCCGCGCACCTGCGTCATACGCCGGCCGATGCCGTCTTCATCCTGGGTGACCTGTTCGAGGTATGGGTCGGCGACGATGCCCGCACCCTGCCCTTCGAACGCCGGTGCGCCGAGGTCATGGCCGAAGCCGCCAGCCACCGCAGCCTGGCCTTCATGGCGGGCAACCGCGACTTCCTGCTCGGCACCGCCATGCTGCGCGTCACCGGCATGATGGGCCTGCCCGACCCCACCGTGCTCGACGCCTGGGGCCAGCGCGTGCTGCTCAGCCACGGCGACGAACTGTGCCTGGACGACCGGCCCTACCAGGCCTTCCGCGCCGAAGTGCGGTCCAACACCTGGCAGCAGCAGTTCCTGGCCAAGCCGCTGCCGCAGCGGCTGGCCGTGGCGGCCGAGATCCGCCGCGAAAGCGGCGCGCGGCGCCGCTTCGACGGCGACGCCTCGGCCGATATCGACGCCGCCGCAGCGGTGCGCTGGATGCACGCCATGGGCGCGGCCGAACTGGTGCACGGCCACACGCACCGGCCCGGCAGCAACGCCCTGGCGCCCGGTTTCAAGCGTCACGTGCTCAGCGACTGGGACCTGGACCAGGGCCGTCGCGCCGAGGTGCTGCGCCTCACGCGCAGCGGCTTCCAGCGCGTGGCGCCGGCGGTACCTTGAGCGCGGGCTGATCGCATGGTCCTCCAGCGCTGGTGGCAGGGCCTGCGCGCGCGGCGCGAACAGGCCGCCGTGGCGCGCCGAGCCATCCCCGACGACCTGTGGAAGCGCACGCTGGTGCGCTACCCCTTCCTGCGCCGCCGCGACGACGCCGAGACGGCCGAGCTGCGGCGGCTGACCAGCCTCTTCCTGGACCGCAAGGAATTCAGCGCCGCGGGTGGCCTGAAGCTGACCGATGCCATGGTGGTGGCCATCGCCGCGCAGGCCGTGCTGCCGGTGCTGCGGTTAGGCCTGTCACGCTACGACGGTTTCGTGGGCATCGTCGTGCATGCCGGCCAGGTGGTGGCGCGGCGCGAGGTGGCCGACGACGACGGCATCGTGCACGCCTACGACGAGGTGCTGTCGGGCGAGGCCATGGAGGGCGGCCCGGTGATGCTGTCGTGGCAGGACGTGCGCTTTGCCGGCCGCGGCGCGGCCATCGGCTACAACGTCGTCATCCACGAATTCGCGCATGTGCTGGACATGGCCGACGGCCTGCCCGACGGCGTGCCGCTGTTGCCGGCCGAAATCGCCGCGGCGGAATGGCGGCGGCTGCTGCGGCGGGAGTTCGAGACCTTCGCGCAGCGCATCGAGCGCGACGAAGAGACCGTGCTCGACCCCTATGGCGCGCAGGCCGAGGAGGAGTTCTTCGCCGTCGCCAGCGAGGCCTTCTTCGTGCACCCGCAGGCCATGCAACGCGAACACCCCGACCTGTACGGGATGTTCGTGCGCTTCTACCGGCAGGATCCGGCGGCCGAGACCGCAGCGCCGCGCGTCAGGCCTTAGGCCGCCGCCGCCTCGGCGCGCGGCTTGTCGCTCTTCTTCGGCGGCTGGATGTCCAGCAGCACCTCGCCCTGGTCGTCGATGTCCACCGTCAGGCGGCCGCCGTCGACCAGGCGGCCGAACAGCAGTTCGTCGGCCAGCGCGCGGCGGATGGTGTCCTGGATCAGGCGCTGCATCGGCCGCGCGCCCATCAGCGGGTCGAAGCCCTTCTTCGCCAAGTGCCTGCGCAAGGGGTCGGTGAAGGTGACCTCGACCTTCTTCTCGGCCAGCTGGCCCTCGAGCTGGAGCAGGAACTTGTCGACCACACGCAGGATGATGTCCTGGTCGAGGGCGCGGAAATTGACGATGGCGTCGAGCCGGTTGCGGAACTCGGGCGTGAACAGGCGCTTGATATCGCCCATCTCGTCGCCCTGCTCGCGCTTGTTGGTGAAGCCGATGGTGGCCTTGTTCATCGTCTCGGCACCGGCGTTGGTGGTCATGACGATGACGACGCTGCGGAAATCGGCCTTTCGCCCGTTGTTGTCGGTCAGCGTGCCGTGGTCCATGACCTGCAGCAGCACGTTGAAGACATCGGGGTGCGCCTTCTCGATCTCGTCCATCAGCAGCACCGCGTGCGGCTTCTTGCTGATGGCCTCGGTGAGCAGGCCGCCCTGGTCGAAGCCCACGTAGCCGGGCGGCGCGCCGATCAGGCGGCTGACCGCGTGGCGCTCCATGTACTCGCTCATGTCGAAGCGGATCAGCTCGATGCCCAGCATGTAGGCCAGCTGCTTGGCCACTTCGGTCTTGCCCACGCCGGTGGGACCGCTGAACAGGAAGGCGCCGATCGGCTTGTCGGGCTTGCCCAGACCGGAGCGCGCCATCTTGATGGCCGCGGCCAGCGCGTCGATGGCCGGGTCCTGGCCGAAGACCACGCTCTTCAGGTCGCGGTCCAGCGTCTTGAGCTTGCCGCGGTCGTCGCTGGACACGCTGGCCGGCGGGATGCGGGCGATCTTGGCCACGATCTCCTCGACCTCGGCACGGTTGATCGTCTTCTTGCGCTTGCCCGCGGGCAGGATGCGCTGCGCGGCACCGGCTTCGTCGATGACGTCGATGGCCTTGTCGGGCAGGTGGCGGTCGTTGATGTACTTGGCCGAGAGCTCGGCCGCCGCCTGCAGCGCCGTCAGCGCATATTTCACGCTGTGGTGCTCCTCGAAGCGCGACTTCAGGCCCTTCAGGATCTCGATCGTCTGCTCCACCGAGGGCTCCACCACGTCGACCTTCTGGAAGCGCCGCGACAGGGCCGCGTCCTTCTCGAAGATGCCGCGGTACTCGGTGAAGGTGGTGGCACCGATGCACTTCATGGCGCCGCTGCTCAGCGCCGGCTTGAGCAGGTTGGAAGCGTCCAGCGTGCCGCCGCTGGCCGCGCCGGCGCCGATGAGGGTGTGGATCTCGTCGATGAAGAGAATGGCGCCGGGCTGGTCCTTCAACTGTTTGAGCACGCCCTTCAGGCGCTGCTCGAAGTCGCCGCGGTATTTGGTGCCGGCCAGCAGCGCACCCATGTCCAGCGCATAGACGGTGGCATCGGCCAGCACCTCGGGCACGTCCTTCTCGGTGATGCGCCAGGCCAGGCCCTCGGCGATGGCCGTCTTGCCCACCCCGGCCTCGCCGACCAGCAAGGGGTTGTTCTTGCGCCGACGGCAGAGGACCTGGATCACGCGCTCGACCTCGTGCTCGCGGCCGATCAGCGGGTCGATCTTGCCGTCGCGCGCCAGCGCGTTGAGGTTCTGCGTGAACTGCTCCAGCGGCGAGCCCTTGGCGTCGCCGGGCTCTTCCTTCTCGGCTTCGCCGCTGCCGCTGCCGCCTTCGCTGCCCTTGGCGGGCTCGGGCGGGTCGTTCTTCTTGATGCCGTGGGCGATGAAATTGACCACGTCCAGCCTGGTGACACCCTGCTGGTGCAGGTAGTAGACGGCGTGCGAGTCCTTCTCGCCGAAGATCGCCACCAGCACGTTGGCGCCGGTCACTTCCTTCTTGCCGCTGCCGGTGCTCTGCACATGCATGATGGCGCGCTGGATGACGCGCTGAAAGCCCAGCGTGGGCTGCGTGTCGACCTCGTCGCTGCCACCCACCGTGGGGGTGTTTTCCTTGATGAAGGTGGCCAGACTCTTGCGCAGGTCCTCGATATTGGCTGCGCAGGCGCGCAGCACCTCGGCCGCGGAAGGGTTGTCCAGCAGCGCCATCAGCAGGTGCTCGACGGTGATGAATTCGTGCCGCTGCTGGCGTGCTTCGACAAACGCCATGTGCAGGCTGACTTCAAGCTCTTGCGCGATCATGCGGCCTCCATTAGGCATTGCAGCGGGTGCCCTTCGCGGCGCGAAGCAGTCAGCACCAGTTCGACTTTCGTCGCGGCGACATCTTTAGGGTACACGCCGCACACGGCGCGCCCCTCGTGGTGGATTTTCAGCATGATGTGGGTTGCCGTGTCCAGGTCACGCTGGAAATACTGCTGCAAGACCATGACGACGAATTCCATCGGGGTGTAGTCGTCGTTGAGCATCACCACCTGGTACAGCGACGGTGGCTTGGTTTTCAGCGCCTTGCGCTCGGCGACAACGGCACCCTGCCCACCCTCGCGGCGCGGTACGCGCGGCTTCGGCGGCGACGGCGGTGGCGATTTTTCGTCGGGCATGAGGGATTCTATCGAGTTGCTCCACGGGCGTAAGGCAGTGGTGCTTTGGCACCTTCGGCCAGGGATATTGCCCCACTGCCGGCTCGCCCGAGGGTCGAGCAACGCGCAAATTTCCGCACTTCTGCCGCCACGAAGCCGGGGCGGTGGCGTCCGGCATCTGTCCAGGCCACGGTCGAACGCGGCCTCGTCGAAACCTTGACAGCCCGGACAGCACGGCGGGAAAATTCCCGTTTCGGTTGTAACGCGCGAGGTTTGCCATGGCGCAAGGTACGGTCAAGTGGTTCAACGACGCCAAGGGTTTTGGATTCATCGAGCCCGAAGGCGGCGGTGACGACGTCTTCGCCCATTTCTCGGCCGTCCAGATGGAAGGCTTCCGCACGCTGAAGCAAGGCGGCCGGGTCAGTTATGAACTGGTGCAGGGCCCCAAGGGCAGCCTGGCACAGAATATCCGTCCCGTGGGCGACGGTTCAGGGGCAGAAACGGCAGCGGCCGAGTCGACAACGGCCGCGGGTTGATCGCCCGTCCTCGGAGGCGGCCCGTGCCCCTGCGGCCGGGCTGAATCGGTCTTCAGGGCTGCCTACTACAGGCCCTGGCGCATCATCTTGCGCCGCAAGTAGGCAATCTGCGTGGCCAGCGGCAGCTCCTTCGGGCACACGTCGTGGCAGGCCAGCAGTGTCATGCAGCCGAAGACGCCGTCGTCGTCGCCGACGATTTCGTAATAGTCGGCGTCGGTGCGCTTATCGCGCGGGTCGAGTCTGAAGCGCGCCACGCGGTTCAGGCCCACGGCGCCCACGAAGTCCTCGCGCATGCGCGCGGTGCCGCAGGCGGCCACGCAGCAGCCGCATTCGATGCAGCGGTCGAGTTCGTAGATCTGGTCGGCCAGCTCCGGCTCCATGCGCTGCTCCATTCGCGTCAGGTCGGGCCGCGGGTCAACCATGTGCAGCCAGCCTTCGAGCCGCTCGCTCATGCCGCGCATCCACTTGCCGGTGTTGACGCTCAGGTCGCCGATGAGCTCGAAGAACGGCAGCGGCGCCAGCGTGGCCTCGGCGCCGAGGTTCTTCGTCAGCGTGCGGCAGGCCAGCGCCGGCTTGCCGTCGATGACCATCGCGCAGCTGCCGCAGATGCCGGCGCGGCAGACGAAGTCGAACTGCAGCGAGGCGTCGAGCTTCTCGCGGATCTCGGTCAGCGCGATGAACAGCGTCATGCCTTCGGCTTCCTCGATCTCGTAGGTCTGCCAATGCGGCACGCTGCCGGGCTGGTGCGGGTTGTGGCGCAGCACCTTCAGCTTGAGGCGGCGGCCGGCGCCCTGGCCGTCGGCGGCAGTGGCGCGGGGCACGACGCGGATGGGGGCTTCGTTCATTGGGCAAACCTCTCGTCCAGGCGCTCGTTGCGGCCACGCAGCGCCGCAGGCAGCAGGTGTTCGTAGGGCATCAGGGCCTGCTGCACCGCGAAGCGGTCGGCGCCGGCCATGCGCTCGCGCAGCGCCGCCACCTCGGCCGCGCGCGCCGGTGTGTCGGGGTGGTCGATATAGTCCTTGGCGCCGTAGCCGCGCCAGCCGGGCGGCAGTTCCATGGTGCCGATATTGAGCGCCTCGTAGGCCAGCGTGGGCAGCGAATCGCCCTCGCCCGGCCAGGTGGCCAGCGTGCGCTTGAGCCACTGCGCGTCGTCGCGGCGCGGAAAGTCCTCGCGGAAGTGCGCGCCGCGGCTTTCGGTGCGCACCAGCGCACCGTAGGCCACGCACAACGCCAGCTTCAGCATCTTCTGCACCCGGTAGGCGGTGACGAGCTCGGGGTTGGCGCCGCCGTCGCGGCAACGTAGGCCGATGTGGCGGCTGCGTTGCAGCAGCCGCTGCAACTCGTCGACAGCCGATTGCAGGTCGGCACCGCGGCGGAAGATGCCGACCTTGTCGGTCATGATCTCCTGCATGCGCGCCCGCAGCGCCGAGGCATCCTCGCTGCCGCTGCCGTCGATGAGCGACTTCAGGTGCGCCTGCTCGCGCTCGAGGAATTCGCGCACCAAGCCCATCGGCACGCTGACCTCGTTGTCGGTGCGGTCGCACCAGTCGGCAACGGCCTCGCCGACGATCATGCCGGCGACCACCGTCTCGGCCACCGAATTGCCGCCCAGGCGGTTGAAGCCGTGCATGTCCCAGCAGGCGGCTTCGCCGGCCGAGAACAGGCCTTTCAGCGTCGGGCTGTGGCCGCTGGCGTCGGTTCGCACGCCGCCCATCGTATAGTGCTGCGCCGGGCGCACCGCGATGAAGTCCTTCACTGGGTCGGTGCCAAGGAAACTCTGGCAGATCTCGTAGACCTCGCGCAGGTTGTGCTTGATGTGTTTCTCGCCCAGCAGCGTGATGTCCAGCCACAAGTGCTCGCCGAAGCGGCTCTTGGCCCCCTTGCCGCTGGCGATATGCTGCTCCATGCGGCGCGAGACGACGTCGCGCGAGGCGAGTTCCTTTTTCTCCGGCTCGTAGTCGGGCATGAAGCGGTGGCCGTCGGCGTCCTTGAGCAGCCCGCCGTCGCCGCGGCAGCCTTCGGTGACCAGGATGCCGGCCGGGAAGATGCCGGTGGGGTGGAACTGCACCGCCTCCATGTTGCCCAAGGCAGCGACGCCGGTCTCCAACGCCAGCGCGTGACCGATGCCTTCGCAGATGACGGCATTCGTCGTCACCCGGTACAGCCGCCCGGCGCCGCCGGTGGCGATGGCCGTGGCCTTGGCCAGGTAGGCGGCGAGCGAGCCGTCGACGAGATCGCGCACGATCGCGCCATAACAGCGCGACCCGTCGTGGACGAGCGCCAGCGCCTCGGTGCGTTCCAGCACCGGAATCGAATCGGCAATGGCCTGGTCGGCCACCGCCTGCAGCATGGCGTGGCCGGTGCCGTCGGAAACGTGGCAGGTACGCCACTTCTTGGTGCCGCCGAAGTCGCGCTGGTTGATCAGGCCATGGGCCTCGTCGCGCTCGGTGATGGTGACGCGCTGGCCGTTGATGACGACCTCGCGGTCGCCCTTCCTGACCCGGCTCCAGGGCACGCCCCAGGCGGCCAGTTCACGCACCGCCTTCGGCGCGGTATTCACGAACATGCGCACCACGTCCTGGTCGGCGCCCCAGTCGGAGCCGCGCACGGTGTCCTCGAAGTGCACGTCCTCGCTGTCGCCCTGGCCCTTGATGACGTTGCCCAGGCTGGCCTGCATGCCGCCCTGCGCGGCCTTGGAGTGCGAGCGCTTGGCCGGCACCAGCGACAGCACGATGGCGTCGTGGCCGCGCCGCTTGGCCGCCACGGCCAGGCGCAGCCCGGCCAGGCCGCCGCCGATGACCAGCACGTCGGTGTGGATGATTTTCATTTCGCGGCTCCCGGTGCCGGCTGCACCCAGGCGGGTGTATAGGTCTCGGCGGGCAGGTGGGCGCGGTCGCGGCCTATCTTCATGTAGGCGGCGAAGGTGGCCAGGCCGAGCACGAGGAAGAAGATCGTCAGCACCCATTTGGCGCGCTTCAGCCGCGCGCGTCCGGCATTTGTGTCGTCGCCCTGCAGCCAGCCCCATTTGACGGCCAAGCGATACAGGCCGATGCCGCCATGCAGTTCCACTGCGAACAGCAGCACCAGGTACAGCGGCCACCAGTTGCCGTTCCAGAAGCGGCTCCCCGATTCGTAGGGGCCGATCGCGCCCGGGTGCATGAGCATCTGGTACAGGTGCGGGAAGGCCAGGAAGAAGAGCATGAAGCCGGTGACGGCCTGCACCCACCACAGCGTCGTGTCACCGTGCCCGAGCAGTGCGCGGTGGCTGGTGAACAACTGGTACTGGCGGTAATTGGCGGGGAACTTGCGCATCGCCAGGAAGGCGTGCAGCACGAACAGCACCGCGACGACGGCGACGACCCCCGAGACGATCAGCGGATAGGCGCGGCCGAAGAAGAAGTAGCCCTCGAAGGCCCTGGTCACGATCCACATCGCGTCGTAGCCGAGCAGGATCGACGAGACGAAGAACATGTGGCCCCACATGAACAGGCCCAAAGCCAGCCCGCTGAGGCTTTGTGCCAGGTCCATGCGGGCGGGCCAGCGGCTCTTGCCGGGCCGGGCGCTGAGGCCGATGCCCGCCATCACTTCAGTCGGTGTGTGCATGCGAGGCTTCTCCGTTGCAGTGGTCGTGGACGCGCGAACCGCCCGAGCCAGAGTGTCCGCCCGCAGTCCCTGCCGTCATGTTGTCTCAGGTCAAGCCGGGTCCGATCGCACGGCGGCCGAGCGCAACTCAGGCCCGGCCCTGGGTGTAGTCGGCATAGCTCGGTTCATACATTTGCGAGCGCACGTGCACCAGCAGATCGGCCGGCCGCGGCACGCCGGCCAGCCCCTGGTCGAACACCACCTGGGCCACCGCGGCGGCAATGTGCGCCGACACCTCGCGCACCTGCGCCAGCGGCGGGAACAGGCTGCCCTGGGCCAGATCTTCGGGCGTGACCTGGGCACACAAGGCACGCACGGCGGCCATGAACATCTCGTCGGTGACGCGGCGGGCCCGCGTGGTGATGGCCCCCAAGCCCACGCCCGGGAAGATGTAGGAGTTGTTGCCCTGCCGTGGCACGAAGCGGCGGCCGTCCAGAGTGACCGGCCCGAACGGGCTGCCCGAAGCGAACAGCGCCTGGCCGCTGCTCCAGCGGTAGGCCTGCTCGGCCGTGCACTCGGCCTTCGAAGTGGGGTTGGACAGCGCGAAGACGATCGGCCGCTTGTTGATGGCGCTCATCTCCCGCACCACCTCCTCGGTGAAGGCGCCGGCGCTTGCCGCCACGCCGATGATCGCCGTCGGCCGCAGTGCGCGCACCGCGTCGGCAAAGACGGTCACGGGCGCATGGGGGTGGGCATAGGGCCGCTTGTGTTCGACCAGGTCGCTGCGGCCGTCGTGCACCAGGCCGCGCGAGTCGAACAGCCAGCATCGCGCCCGCGCCGCGGCCGGCGTCAGGCCCTCGGCGACCATGGCCGTCACCGCCAGGTCGGCGATGCCGGTGGCGGCCTCGCCCGCCCCCAGAAACAGCAGCCTCTGCTCGCCCAGCCGGCCACCGCTGATGCGCAGCGCGCTCACGATGCCGGCCAGAGCCACGGCGGCCGTGCCCTGGATGTCGTCGTTGAAGGTGCAGATGCGGTCGCGCCACTTTTGCAGCAGGCGGAAGGCATTCTGGTTGGCGAAGTCCTCGAACTGCACCACCACGCCGGGAAAGACCACCTGCGTGGCCGCGATGAACTCGTCGAGCAGCGCGTCGTAGGCCTCGCCGCGAACGCGGTGCTGCGGCAGGCCGATATACAGCGGGTCTTCCAGCAGCGCCGCATTGTTGGTGCCGACGTCCAGCACCACCGGCAGGCACTGCCGCGGGTGCACGCCCGCACAGGCCGTGTACAGCGAGAGCTTGCCCACCGGGATGCCCATGCCGTCGGCGCCCTGATCGCCCAGGCCCAGGATTCGCTCACCGTCGGTGACCACGATCATGGCCACGTCGCGGTGCGGCCAGTTGCGCAGCACGCTCTCCACGCGGCCCAGATCCTCGATGCTGACGAACAACCCGCGCGGGCGCTGGAAGATGTGGCCGAACTGCTGGCACGCCAAGCCCACCGTGGGGGTGTAGATGATGGGCATCATCTCGTCGGGATTGTCGACGACGACGCGGTAGAACAGCGTCTCGTTGCGGTCGTGCAATGCGGCGAGGTTGATGTATTTGTCCAGGTCGGTGGGCTTGCGGCGGAAGTTCTCCAGCACCCGTCGCACCTGGTCGGCCTGGGAATTGATGCGCGGTGGCAGCAGGCCGCGCAGGCCGAACGCGTCACGCTCGGCGGCGTTGAAGGCCGTGCCCTTGTTGAGCAGCGGTTCGCGCAGCAGCGCGGTACCACGGGGCAGCGCCGTAGCACCTGCCGACTCTTCCTTTGCACTCATGGCGGGTCACCTCCAGCCGCGAATGCTAGGCGCCGGACGGCGCCGCTGCTTCAGTTTTTGACGACTTCGTTGATCTCGATCAGTAGACCGCTGGCCGTCGGCGCGATGGGCGCCGACTGCCCGCTGAGGTCGCCCGCGCTGGGCACGGCCTGCCCGCTCTTGCTGACGCGCGCGCTGACCACGACCTGGGGGAACAGCGACAGCTTGGCCCCCGGCGACATGGCCATGCTGTCGTCGAGCACGAAGTCCACCGGCAGGTCCTTGACCTGCTTGCGCACGATGGCCAGCGGCATGCGCGAGCCTTCGGCCGGGCGCGCGAAGATGAATACAGCGTCGGTCGGCGCGGCCATCATGGCCAGCGCCGGCGCCAGGCGCACGGTGCCGCGGATCGTGGCCCCGCCCGCCGCGTCGGGCGCCGGTGTTGCCACCGGTGCGGCGGCCGGCTTGGCCGCGGCGACCGCCACGGGCGGCGGCTTCGCCGGCGCGGCCGCGCCGGACGCAGGCCCCAGGCCACCGCGCTCGCGGGCCTCGGCGATGCTGGCCTGCACCTGCGGCAGGTACGGACTTTCCGCCGGCGCGTGCTGCACCACGCGCTCCCAGTAGCGCACCGCACCCGCGTAGTCTTTGCGGTTGAAGGCGGCGGCGCCGGCCAGCGACAAGGCCTTCAGATTCGTCGGCTCGATCTTCAGCGCCCGTTCGACCAGCGCCAGCGGCTCGCCCTCGAGATTGCGGTCGTTCTTCAGTGCCAGGGTGTCGGCGTAGTCGGCCAGCAAGCGGGCATCCTGACCGTTCAAGGCCACCGCCTTCTGGTAGGCCGGCAGCGCGTCGTCCAGGCGACCCAGCATGCCGTAGGAGCGCGCCAGCATGGCCCAGCCTTCGACATCGTCGGGCTGGCCCTTCAGCCGTTCGGCCAGCTGTTCGACGGCGGCGATGAATTGCGCCTCGTCGACGGCGCCGCTGGCGTGCGGATTGCCGCCCTCGGCAGCCGCCGCCGTTGGCGGACCGGCACTGGGCACACCCGGCGATCCGGTCCAGGCGTACCCGGCCACCGCCAGCACCACCACGAACGAGAGCACACCCGCCGTCAGGGCGCGCGACGGGCGCGGCGCTTGCGCGCCGGCTGCCGCCGCCTCGGGCGCCGCCAGCACGGCCTGCAGGATTTCGCGCTCCAACTGCGCCTTGCCGGCTTCGAAGGCCTTCTTGCCGACGCTGCCTTCGCGGTGCGACTTCTGCAACTGTTCGAGCTGCTGGCGCAGCGCCTTGATGTCTTTGTTCATTTTGCGGACTTGACCGGGCGCGCCGCGGTCGCGCTGACCGGCGCGGCTTCGTCTTCCCCGGGTTCCTCCGGGTCGAAATGCTCGTTGCCGAGCCGGCTGCGCCGGCGCAGCACCAGCACCAGCGCCGCCAGCCCGCCGACCATCAGCACCGCGGGGCCGAACCAGAGCAGGAAGGTGGCGCCTCTGACCGGCGGCCGGTAGAGGACGAAGTCTCCGTAGCGGGCCGTCATGTAGTCGATGATCTGCTGTTCGCTCTGGCCCTGGCGCAGCATGTCGCGCACCTGGTTGCGCAGGTCCACCGCAAGCTCGGCGTTGGAGTCGGCAATGGTCTGGTTCTGGCACACCAGGCAGCGCAACTCGGCCGAGATGCGCAGCATCTTTGCTTCGAGTTCGGGTTCGGCCGCGGTCAGTGGCGCGTCGGCCGCGTGCGCGGCCGCCGCCAGGCACAGCGCCAGCAAGGCAAAACGGAACTTAGGCATTGAGCTGTTTCAGCAGGGGTTCGATCTCGTCGCGCAGCACTTCGGGGGTGACGGGACCGATCTGCTTGAAGCGGATCACGCCCTGCTTGTCGATGACGAAGGTTTCGGGAACGCCATAGACGCCGAAGTCGATGCCGACGCGGCCGTCGATGTCGTATAGCGAGGCCTTGTAGGGGTCGCCGAAGCGCCGCAGCCAGGCCAGCCCGTCGTCGCGCTTGTCCTTGTAGTTCAGGCCATAGAGCGGCACCGGGTTGCGCTTGGCGAAGTCCACCAGCAGCGGGTGCTCCTGGCGGCAGGCCACGCACCACGAGGCCCACACGTTCAGGATCCAGACCTGCCCTTTGAGGTCGGCGTGCGTGATGCGCTGCGTCGGGTCGTCCAGCCGCGCCAGCTCGAAGGCCGGCGCCGGCTTGCCGATCAGCGGCGAAGGCACCTCGCGCGGATTCAGGTTCAGGCCCACTGCCAGGAAGCCCAGCAGCACGGCGAACAAGGCCAGCGGCGCCAGGAACTGCCAGCGCTTCACGCCGCGGCCTCCACGGTCTTGGCCGCCGCCTGTTCACGTCGGGCCACGCGGTAGCGGCGGTCGCTCGCCGCCAGCAGACCGCCCAGCGCCATGATGACGCAGCCGCCCCAGATCCAGGTCACGAAGGGTTTGTAGTAGACGCGCACGACCCAGGCACCCTTGTCGTCGGGCTGGCCCAGCGAAACATACAGGTCGCCGGTGACGCGGCTGTAGATCGCGGCCTCGGTCATCGGCATGGTCTGCACGCGGTAGACGCGCTTCTCGGGGCTCATGGTGACCACGGCGCGTTCGCCCTTGGTCACGTCGATGGTGCCGCGCACCGCCGTGAAATTCGGCCCGTCGACTTCCCGCACGCCGCGGAAGGTGAAGACGTAGCCGGCGATCTCGGTGGTGTCGCCCACCTGCATCGTCACGTCGCGTTCCACCTGGTAGGTGTTGACGATCGTCACGCCCAGGATGAATGCCGCCACGCCCAGGTGCGCCACCATCATGCCGACCATCGCCCGCGGCAACTGCCGCAACCGGTGCAGGATGCTGCTGCGCATGCCGCCGGCCGGGCGCACGCGTTCCCACAGGTCCACGCCCAGCGTGGCAACGATCCAGAACGCCATCGCCAGGCCCAGGCTGCCCATCCAGGAGATCTCGCCCTCGGCCCAGCCGGCGCCCAGGGCGGCCAGCAGCGTGACCACGGCGGCCCAGCGCACGCGGCGCGCCAAGTCGGGGAGTGAGGCTTCCTTCCAGCGCGCCAGCGGGCCCACGCCCATCAGGAAGACCAGCGGCGCCATCAGCGGCACGAAGACGGTGTCGAAATACGGCGGCCCGACCGAGATCTTGCCCAGGCCCAGGGCGTCGAGCACCAGCGGGTACAGCGTGCCCAGCAGCACCGCGCCGGCGGCCACCACCAGCAGCACGTTGTTGGCGAGCAGGAAGCTTTCGCGCGAGACCTGCGAAAAGCGCGTACCCAGGCCGACGGTGGGCGCCCGCCATGCATACAGCGCCAGCGAAGCACCGATGACGACGGTCAGGAAGGCCAGGATGAACAGGCCCCGCTCGGGGTCGGTGGCAAAGGCGTGCACCGAACTCAACACGCCCGAGCGCACGAGGAAGGTGCCCAGCAGCGACAGCGAGAACGCGGCGATCGCCAGCAGCACCGTCCAGGCCTTGAAGGCGCCGCGCTTTTCCGTCACGGCCAGCGAGTGGATCAGCGCCGTGCCCACCAGCCAGGGCATGAAGGAGGCGTTTTCCACCGGGTCCCAGAACCACCAGCCGCCCCAGCCCAGCTCGTAGTACGCCCACCAGCTCCCCAGGGCGATGCCCAGCGTGAGGAAGATCCAGGCCGCGGTGGTCCATGGGCGCGTCCAGCGCGCCCATTGCGCGTCGAGGTTGCCGCCGATCAGCGCCGCCACCGCGAAGGAGAAGGCCACCGCAAAGCCCACGTAGCCCATGTACAGCAGGGGCGGGTGGAAGATCATGCCCGGGTCCTGCAGCAGCGGGTTGAGGTCGCGACCGTCCGGCGCGGCCGGCACCAGGCGGTCGAAGGGATTGGAGGTGAGCAGCGTGAAGAGCAGGAAACCCACCAGCGTGAGGCTCATCACCGAGAGGATGCGTGCCAGCACCGGCAACGGCAGGTTGCGGCTGAACAGCGCCACCGCGCCCATCCAGCCGCATTGCATCAGCAGCCACAGCAACATGGAGCCTTCGTGGCCACCCCACACCGCGGCGATGCGGAATTCCAGCGGCAGCGCGCTGTTGGAGTTGGACGCCACGTACTGCACCGAGAAGTCGTGCTGCACGAAGGCGATGGTCAGGCAGGCGAACGAGATCGCCACCAGCACGAAGAGAACGCCGGTACTCGGCCGCGCCAGGGCCATCCAGTCGGCGCGGCCACGCTGCGCGCCCACCAGCGGCACGACCCCCAGCGCCAGCGACAGGGCCAGCGCCAACCAGAGCATGAAGTGACCGATCTCCGGAATCATTGGCTGGGCCCCTTGACGAGTGAATCGGCCAGTTTGCGGTCACCGCGCTGCGCCTGCTTCAGGGCATCGGCGGCCTCCGGCGGCATGTAGTTCTCGTCGTGCTTGGCCAGCACTTCGCGGGCCACGAACACGCCGTCCTGCAACTGCCCCTGCACGACCACGCCCTTGCCTTCCTTGAACAGGTCGGGAAGGATGCCCTGGTAGCGCACGGGCACGGTGGTGGCGGTGTCGGTGACGACGAACTGAACCTGCGTGCCGTCGACCTTGACCGAACCCGCCTCGACCAGACCGCCGACGCGGAAGGTGCGACCGACGGGCGCCTCGTTGGCCGAGACCTGGCTGGGCGAGTAGAAGAACACCAGATTGCTCTGGAAGGCATTCAGCACCAGGGCCACGATGACCCCCACCGTGGCCACCAGCCCGCCCAGCATGGCAAAACGTTTGTGACGCGGTTTCATGATTCAGCCTCGTTTCCAGATTCGATGCGCGCCGCTTCCTGCAAGGAACGGCGCAACCGCCGGTGTACCAGCCAGGGCTCCACCAGCATCAGCAGCGCCGCCACGCCGTACGAGCCCCAGACATACAGCCCGTACCCGCCCATTTCGAAGAAAGCCGAAGCACTGCCCCAGTTCATGGATGCATTCTCCCCCGCGTCAGTTCCGCCACCCAGCCGGAATGGGCTTCACGCTCGATGACGATGGCCCGCGTGCGCGTGAAGACCGCGGCGAAGGCATAGGCCCAGCAGGCGAAGGTCATGATCAGCATCGCCGTGAGCATGGTGCTGGCCATCTTGGGTGCCGCCGTCATGCTGACCGTGGCCCCCTGGTGCAGCGTATTCCACCACTTGACCGAGAAATAGATGATGGGCACGTTGACGCTGCCCACCAGCGCCAGCAGGGCGCCGGCCTGGTCGGCCCGACGCACGTCGTCGATGGCATTGACCAGCGCGATATAGCCCAGGTAGAGGAAGAGCAGGATCAGTTCGCTCGTCAGCCGCGCGTCCCACACCCACCAGGTACCCCAGGTCGGCTTGCCCCAGATGGCGCCGGTCCACAAGGCCAGGAAGGTGAACATGGCGCCGGTGGGAGCGATGGCGCGCGCCACCATCGAAGCCAGACGCGCATTGAAGGCCCAGCCGATGCCGGCCCAGAAGGCCATCACCAGATACAGCAGCATCGACATCCAGGCCGCCGGCACGTGGATGAAGATGATGCGGTAGGAGTCGCCCTGCGTGGCATCGGTGGGGGCGACGAAGAAGCCGATGTACAGCCCGGCCGCCGCGAGCAACACGGTCGCGGCCCAGAACCAGGGCACCAGCCAGCCGGCGAGCTGGTAGAAGCGCGAGGGCGCGGCAAAGGTGTACAGGCGCAGCGGCGGGGAATTCACTCGGGAGGCCTCGTTCGATGCCGAGTCGGCGTGCAGACGGTTTTCATTCGGTGGAAATGCGCAAGGCCGCCGCGGTGGCCGGCGGAGCGCCCAGCGCCGTGGCCAGCAGCAGCGCGCCGAGCAGCGAGAAGTGCCCGCCCGCGTCCAGCCCCGCCTCGACCTGGCCCACCGCACCGGCACCGAAGATCAGCGCCGGCATCGTGAGCGGCAGCACGATCAGGATCAGCAGCATGCCGCCGCTGCGCAGTCCGAGCGTCAGCGCTGCGCCCAGCGCACCGAGCAGGCTGAGGATGGGCGTGCCCAGCAGCAGCCCCGCCACCAGAGCCAACAAAGCCGGCCCCGACATGCCGAACAGCAGCCCCACCAGCGGCGTGGCCACGATCAGCGGCAGGCCGGTCAGCAGCCAGTGCGCGGTCGACTTGGCGGCGGCCACCGCGATGGCCGGCTGCGGTGCCAGCAGCAGTTGCTCCAGCGAGCCGTCGGCCAGGTCGCCGGCAAACAACGAACCCACCGACAGCATCGACGCCAGCAGCGCGCAGACCCAGACGATGCCGGGCGCGATGTCGCGCAGCATCTGCGCCTCGGGCCCCACGCCCAGCGGAAACAGGCTCAGCGCGACGATGAAGAAGACCACCGGCAGCAGCGATTCGATGCGCCGACGCGATGCCAGCTTGAGGTCGCGCAGCAGCACGGCGAGGAAGAGATCCCTCATGCCAGGCCATGGCGGTCGAGGTCGAAGATGCGCGGCACCGGCTCGCGCAGGCTGGGCGACTGGTGGCTGGTCATCAGCGTGGCGCCACCGCGCTCGGCATGTTCGGCCAGCAGGCCGTTCAGCGCGTGAATGCCATCGGCGTCGAGCGCGTCGAAGGGTTCGTCCAGCAGCCACAGGTCGGCGTGCAGGCACAGCGCCAGCCGGGCCAGCGCCACCCGCCGGCGCTGACCCTGGCTGAGCGTGCGCACCGGGGCGTGGCGGCTGCCGCGCACGCCCAGCCGCTGCAGGGCCGCGGTCAGGGCCGCATCGTCGGGCCGATCGCCGCGCGTGCGGGCCAGGAAGCGCAGTGCCTCCATGGCGGTGAGGTCGTCCTTGAGCGCATTCTGATGCCCGATGTAGACCAGGCCCCGGCGCCCTTCGGGCCCGGCCTGCCTCTGCGCCACGCCGCCGACGCGGACTTCGCCGGCCATCGGCGTGGCCAACCCCGCCAGCAGGCGCAGCAGCGTCGTCTTGCCGCGGCCGTTGCGACCACGCAGCCAGACCACGGCGCCGGGTTCGAGCTCCAGTTCGAGGTGTTCGAACAAGGCCCGCTCGCCGCGTTGCCCGGCCAGGTCGACGGCCCGCAGCACGCTGGCGCGCACCGGCGCGGGTGGCGACGGATGGGCTCGTGTCGGCAGTTCGTGCAAAGTTTCCGTGGACAAGTGAGGCCTTCGCTCGGCGACGCGCGGTCGACCGGGTGGGTCGAGGGCGGCGCAAGCCCTCCTCGCGACCCACCCTCGAACCGCGGCGCAGTGTACCGGGGCACTGCAGCCCTCTCCTCCCGCAGGGCTGGCCGATTCCGCAACGGGCTGACCTAGGTCAAACCCGGCGCGACCCGCTGCTATAGCCTCGCAGCGCACCTTGCGGAGCGACCGTTCACCTCCCCGCGGCCGGTTTCCCGAGGGCGCCGTCCACCACCCCAACCATCATCACCATGGCCGTGCACACGATTCGCAAGGGGCTGGACCTGCCCTTGGCCGGCGCCCCCGAGCAGCGCATCGAGACGGCGGCACCGCCGCGCCGGATTGCCCTGCTGGGCGCCGACACGCTGGGCTTGCGGCCGGCGCTGGCCGTGCAGCCCGGCGACCGCGTCCAGCGCGGCCAGTTGCTGTACGGCGATCGAAAATCCCCCGGCGTGTGCTACACCTCGCCGGCCACCGGCACCGTCAGCGCCATCCACCGTGGCGACCGGCGCGCCTTCGTCTCGATGGTCATCGACGTGGCTGCCGACGACGGCCCCGACACCCAGGTATCGTTCGAAAGCCTGCCGTCCCCGGGCCGCGTGCCCACCGACTCGGCGGTGGTGCGTGCAGTGCTGCTGGAAAGCGGCCTGTGGGGTGCCCTGCGCACGCGCCCGTTCAGCCGCGTGCCGGCCGCCGATGCGGTGCCGCAGGCGATCTTCGTCACGGCACACGACACCCATCCCCACGCGCCCGACCCGCAGGTCGTGCTGGCGGGCCGCGAGGCCGATTTCACCGCCGGCATGACGGCCATCGAACAGCTCGCCCCGGTGCCGGTCTACCTGTGCCGCGGCGCCGGCTCGAAAGTCGCCGGCGGGCCCGGCTCGCGTGCCGAGGTGCACGAATTCAGCGGCCCGCACCCGGCCGGCACACCCGGGCTGCACATCCACCTGCTGCACCCGGTGGACGCCGAGCGCAGCGTCTGGCACATCGGCTACCAGGACGTGGCCGCCATCGGCCACCTGTTCAGCACCGGACGGCTGGATGTCGAGCGCGTGGTCTCGCTGGCCGGCCCCGCGGTTCAGCGGCCGCGGCTGCTGCGCGTGCGCCTGGGGGCCGCGCTGGCCGAACTGACCCAGGGTGAACTGGTCGGCGGCAGCGTCCGCGTGCTGTCGGGCTCGGTGCTCGACGGCCGCATCGCCGCCGGCGAACAGACCGGCTTCCTGGGCCGCCACCACCGCCAGGTGTCGGTGCTGCACGAAGGCCACGAGCGCGAGCTCTTCGGCTGGATCACGCCGCAGAAGGACAAATTCTCCCTGTGGGGTGTGGTGCTCGGCCACTTCGCCGGCAAACGCGGCCTGCCACTCACGACCAGCACCAACGGCGGTGAACGCGCCATGGTGCCGATCGGCGGCTACGAACGCGTGATGCCGCTGGACCTGATGCCGACCTTCCTGCTGCGCGCCCTGGTCATCGGCGACGTCGAGCGCGCCCAGGCCCTGGGCTGCATGGAGCTGGACGAGGAAGACCTCGCGCTGTGCACCTTCGTCTGCCCCGGCAAGACCGAGTACGGGCCGCTGTTGCGCAAGGTGCTCGATCAAATCGAGAAGGAATATTCGTGAAGAGCCTGCGATCTCTGCTGGACCGCATCGCCCCGAATTTCGAGAAGGGCGGCCGCTTCGAGCGCTGGTTCCCGTTGTGGGAGGCCGCGGACACCTTCTTCTACACGCCGCACGCCGTCACCCGCAGCAGCGCCCACGTGCGCGATGCGATGGACCTCAAGCGCATGATGTTCCTGGTGGTCATCGCGGCGCTGCCCTGCATCTACATGGCCATGTACAACACCGGGCTGCAGGCCAACCTGGCGCTGGACCCGGCCAGGACGGCCAACCTGGAAGGCTGGCGCCACGCCGTCATCGCCCTGCTCGGCGTGGGCTATTCGCCCGACAGCCTGGCCGCCAACGTCATCCACGGCGCGTTGTATTTCCTGCCGCTGTACATCGTGACCATGGTCGTGGGCCTGACCTGGGAGGTGCTGTTCGCGGTGGTGCGCAGGATGGAGGTCAACGAAGGCTTCTTCGTCACCGGCCTGCTGTTCCCGCTGATCCTGCCGCCGACCACGCCGCTGTGGCAAGCCGCCCTGGGCATCACCTTCGGCGTCGTCGTCGCCAAGGAAGTGTTCGGCGGCACGGGCATGAATTTCGTCAACCCGGCGCTGGCGGCGCGCGCCTTCCTGTTCTTCGCCTACCCGGCCGAGATCTCGGGCGACAAGGTCTGGGCCGCCGTGCCCGAGGGCATGGCCGTCGACGGCTACTCGGGCGCCACGCTGCTGGCCCAGATGCGCACCATGACCGGTTCCTTCGAGGCGCAGGGCTTTTCCTGGTGGAACGCCTTCGTCGGGCTGGAGCGGGGTTCGATGGGTGAGACCTCGGCGCTGGCCTGCCTGATCGGCGCCGTGATCATCATCGCCACCGGTGTCGGATCCTGGCGAACGATGGCTGCCGCCACGCTGGGCACGGTGCTGATGGCCAGCCTGCTGAACGTGGTCGGATCGGCCACCAACCCCTGGTTCGGCGTGCCCTTCTGGTGGCACATGGTGCTGGGCGGCTGGGCCTTCGGCATCGTCTTCATGGCCACCGACCCCGTCACGTCCACCTTCTCCGAAGCCGGCAAGTGGGTCTACGGGGCCATGATGGGCGCGCTGATCGTGCTCATCCGCGTCGTCAACCCGGCGTACCCGGAATCGGTGATGCTGGTGATCCTGTTCATGAACGTGATGGCGCCGATCATCGACCACTTCTTCGTGCAGGCCAACGTGCGCCGCAGGAAGGCCCGCCGTGGCTAATATCAACAGCACCCGCTATACGATCCTGTTCGCCACCACCGTCTGCGTCGTCTGCGCGGCGCTGGTGGCCACGGCGGCGGTCAGCCTGAAGCCGGCGCAGGTGGCCAATGCGCGGCTGTACATGGAAAAGAACGTGCTCGTGGCCGCCGGCCTGGCCGAGCATGGGCAGGCGATGACGGTGCCCGAGGTGCAGGCGGTGTTCGATCGCGCCATCCAGGCCCGGCTCGTCGACCTCGCCACCGGCGAACTGGTGCCGGCGGACAAGATGGATGCGCGGCGCTACGACCAGCGCGCAGCGCGCAACGACCCGGCGGCCAGCCGCGCCGCGCCTTCCAACCCCGCCGGCATCCGTCGCGTGCCGAACCTGGGCACGGTCTACTTCATCATGAAGGACGGCCAGGTCGACCAGGTCGTGGTGCCGGTCGAGGGCCCCGGCATGTGGGGCGCCATCTACGGCTTCCTCGCGCTGGCCCCCGACGGCAACACCGTGCGCGGCCTGACCTACTACGAGCACAAGGAGACCCCCGGGCTCGGCGCCGAGATCAGCAACCCGGGCTGGCTGGACCTGTGGCGCGGCCGCTTGGGCTACGACGACAAGGGCGAGGTCGCCATCAAGGTCATCAAGGGCCCGGCCGGCAAGCCCGAGGTCGACCCCCACCACATCGACGGCCTGTCGGGTGCCACGGTCACCGGCAACGCGGTCACGCGACTGATGCAGTTCTGGCTCAGCCCGGACGGCTACGGCAAATTCCTGCAACGCTATCGCGAAGGAGCGACCTCATGAGCACCGCGAGTACCGTCCGCAGCGGCGGCTGGCGCCTCGACAGCCATGAGCGCGCGGCGCTGTTCGATCCGCTGCTGGTGAACAACCCGATCGGCGTGCAGGTGCTGGGCATCTGCTCGGCGCTGGCCGTCACGACGCGCATGGACAAGGCGCTGGTGCTCAGCATCGGCGTCGTGCTGGTGACGGTGCTGGCCAACCTGGCGGTGAGCCTGATCCGCGAACGCGTGCCGACCTCGATACGCATCATCGTCATGCTCGCCATCATCGCCTCGCTGGTGATCGTCTTCGACCAGGTGCTGAAGGCGACGATGTACGAGCTGTCGCTGGAGCTGTCGGTGTTCGTCGGCCTGATCATCACCAACTGCATCGTGATGGGCCGCGCCGAGGGTTTCGCGATGAATAACCCGCCGCGGCTGTCAATGCTCGACGGCCTGGGCAACGGCCTGGGCTATGCGCTCGTGCTGATGCTGGTGGCCTTCACGCGTGAACTGCTCGGCGCGGGCAAGCTGTTCGGCGTCACCGTGCTGCCGCTGGTCAAGGACGGCGGCTGGTACATGCCCAACGGGCTGATGCTGCTGGCACCGTCGGCGCTGTTCATCATCGCCGGGCTGATCTGGGCCTTGCGCACCTGGAAGCCGCAGCTGCAGGAAAAAGACTGATGGAACACTACATCAACCTCGGCCTCAAGGCCATGTTCCTGGAGAACATGGCGCTGGCCTATTTCCTGGGCATGTGCAGCCTGCTGGCCTGCTCGAAGAAGGTCGACACCGCCATCGGCCTGGGGCTCGCGGTGGTCTTCGTGCAGGTGCTCACCGTGCCGCTGAACAACCTCATGCTGCACTACCTGCTGGCCGAGGGCGCGCTGACCTGGATCAGCCCGGCGCTGGCCAGCGTGGACCTGAGCTTCCTGTCCTTCATCCTCTTCATCGCCACCATCGCCGCGGCGACACAGGTGGTGGAGATGGCGGTCGACCGCTACGCCCCGGGCCTGTACAACACGCTGGGCGTCTTCCTGCCCTTGATCGCGGTGAACTGCGTCATCCTGGGCGGCTCGCTGTTCATGCAGGAGCGCGATTACAGCTTCCCGGAGAGCGTGGTCTTCGGTGTCAGCTCCGGTGCCGGCTTTGCCATCGCCATCATCGCGCTGGCCGCCATCCGCGAAAAGCTCACCTATGCCAACGTGCCGGCGGGACTGCGCGGCCTGGGCATCACCTTCGTCAGTGCCGGCCTGATGTCGCTGGCGTTCATGGTCTTTTCCGGCATCCAGCTCTGAAGGCACGCCATGACCTCCGTCCTGCTTGCCATCGTCATGTTCACGGCCATCGTGCTGCTGCTGGTGCTGCTGTTGATGAGCGCGCGCAACAAGCTGGTGGCCACGGGCGACGTATCCATCGTCGTCAACGAAGACGAATCCAAGGCGCTGAAGGTGGCGGCCGGCGGCACGCTGCTGGGCGCACTGACCTCCAACAAGATCTTCGTGCCCGCAGCCTGCGGCGGCAAGGGCGCCTGCGGCGTGTGCGAAGTGATCGTCAAGGAAGGCGGCGGCGCGCTGATGCCCACCGAGACCGGCTTCATCTCGCCCGGCGAGGCCAAGCGCGGCTGCCGCCTCGCCTGCCAGGTGAAGGTCAAGCGCGACATGCGCATCGAAGTCGCGCCCGAGATCTTCAGCGTGCGCAAGTGGCAATGCAAGGTCATCAGCAACCGCAGCGTCTCGACCTTCATCAAGGAACTCCGGCTCGAGCTGCCCGAGGGCGAGGAAGTGCCGTTCCGTGCCGGCGGCTACGTGCAGATCGAGGCCCCGCCGCACGAACTGAGCTACCGCGACTTCGACATCCCCGAGGAGTTCCGCCCCGAGTGGGACAAGTTCGACCTCTGGCGCTTCAAGTCGGTGGTCACCGAACCGGTGGAGCGCGCCTATTCGCTGGCCAGCTACCCGCTGGAGAAGGGCACGCTGCTGTTCACCATCCGCGTCGTCTTCCCGCCGCAGTACCGCGACGACATCCCGCCGGGCAAGATGAGCTCTTGGCTGTTTGCACTCAAGCCGGGCGACCGCGTCACCGTGTCCGGCCCCTTCGGCGAGTTCTTCGCCAAGGAGACGGACAGGGAGATGTGCTTCGTTGCAGCCGGCGCCGGCATGGCGCCGATGCGTTCGCACATCTTCGACCAGCTGCTGCGCCTGAAGAGCAAGCGCAAGATGACGTTCTGGTATTCGTGCCGCAACATCGGCGAGGCCTTCTACATCGAAGAGTTCAACAAGCTGCAGGCCGAGCACCCGAACTTCACCTGGCACCTGATTCCTTCCGAGCCGCGGCCCGAGGACAATTACAAGGGCCCGGTGGGCCTGGTGCGCAACAAGGTGCTGCGCACGGCCTATCTCGACAAGCATCCGGCTCCGGAAGATATCGAGTTCTATCTCTGCGGCCCCGACGTCATGAACAAGGCCGTCACCAAGATGTGCCTGGACCTCGGCGTCGACCGCGAAAACATCATGTACGACGATTTCGGCCTCTAGCCGAACCACCCGCGAGGCAAGCGCCATGAGACAAACCGTCCAGTCCGTGCTCGAGGCCAAGGAAGTGTCCGACGAGCTGATCGACGTCGATGCCGGCGCCATGGTCTGGGAGGCCATCGAGACCATGGTCGACCGCAAGGTCGGTGCCGTGATCATCCGCAACGAGGACGGCCTGGTCGACGGCATCTTCACCGAACGCGACGTGCTGTTGCGCGTGGTGTATGCCGGAGTCGACCCCAAGACCACCACCTTGTCGGCGGTGATGACGCGCGACGTGCGCTTCGTCACCCCGGGCACCACCATCGAGGCCGCGCTGGCGCTGATGCACGTGAACCGCCATCGCCACATGCTGGTGATCGACGGGCCGCGCGTGCACGGGCTGCTTTCCATGCGCGACCTCACCTATCACCTCATCAGCCATGGCGAAGGCCGCTTCGAGGCGGCCGTGCGGCAAGCCCGGCCCGCCGATGCGGCCTGACCTGCCGCCGCTGCACGACCTCTTGGAGACGACGATGGACACCATCCTTTCCCCCGCCCGACGCCGCGTGCTGCGCGCCGCGGGTGCCGCCGGCGCCTGCGGCACGCTGGGCGGCCTCGGCGCCCTGACCCTGGCCGGCTGCAGCGAGCGCCCGGCCGGCGCAGCGTCGGCCACCCCGGGGCTGCTGCAGTTCAGCGGCCAGACCATGGGCACCAGCTACGTCGTCAAGCTGGCTGCCGCCGCCCTCTCGGCCACCCGACTCGAAGCGCTGCAGGCCGGCGTGCACGACGCCCTGGAAGGCATCAACCGCGGGCTGTCGCTGCACCGCGCCGACTCGGAGCTGATGCGCTTCAACCGCCATGCCTCCGCGATGCCCTTCGCCTTGTCCAAGGACTTCCTGGCCGTGCTGGCCGCGGCGCAGCAGGTCAGTGAACTGTCGGCGGGCGCCTTCGATGTCTCCGTGGCGCCGCTCACGCAGGCCTGGGGTTTCGGGCCCGAGCATCGCAGCGTCGTGCCCGCGGCTGCGCAGATCGAGGCCGGCCGTGCAGCGGTCGGCTGGCGCGGCCTGCAGCTCGACGCCGCGCGGGGCACGGTCACCAAGACCCATCCCGGCCTGCAGGCCGACCTGGGCGGCATCGCCAAGGGTCATGGCGTGGACCTGGCGGCGCTGGCGCTGGAAGCCGGCGGCGTGGAGCACTATATGGTC
Organism: Candidatus Rubrivivax defluviihabitans; assembly: GCA_016709385.1. Lineage (GTDB taxonomy): Bacteria > Pseudomonadota > Gammaproteobacteria > Burkholderiales > Burkholderiaceae_C > Rubrivivax > Rubrivivax defluviihabitans. The sequence goes on along the minus strand of JADJMW010000009.1, from coordinate 153,629 downwards.
GAGGTCGGCGGCGAGGTCCGCACGCGCGGCCACAACCCGCAGGGCCGCGCCTGGCAGATAGGCATCGAAGAGCCCGACGCCATGCCGCAGCGTGCGCGCAGCGTGGTGCCGCTCAGCGGCCGCTCGCTCGCCACCTCGGGCGACTACCGCTTCTATTTCGAACAGGACGGCCGCCGCTATTCGCACGAGATCGACCCGCGCACCGCCGAGCCCATCAGCCACGGCCTGGCTTCCGTTTCGGTGGTGGCCGACAGCTGCATGCTCGCCGACGCGCTGGCCACGGCGCTCATCGTGATGGGCCCCGAGCGGGGTTTCGCCCTGGCGCAACAACTGGCGCTGCCGGCGCTGTTCATCGTGCGCGAGCCGCAAGGCGGCCTGCGCGACCTGGCCACCCCGGCCTACGCGGCGCTGACCCGCGGCGCCGCCGCCTGAAGCCGCATGCCGGCCACCTGGCTCGTCGTCTTCGCCGTCACGCTGGTGCTGCTCGGCATCGGCGTGCTGGCCATGTCCATCGGCGTGATCTTTCGTCGCCCCTGCCTGCGCGGGTCCTGCGGCGGCCCTGAAGTCAAGACCGCCAGCGGTGAGAGCATTTCCTGCGCCACCTGTCCGAACCGCAAGAACAAGCACGCACACGAACGCCCTTCCAGCCAGGCCTGACGGCCGCTCACTCCGAGGGTTCCCATGCAGTCTGCCCCTCACCGCCAGTTGCAGGCGGCCCTTGCGACCTTCATCCCCGCCGAGCGGCTGGTCACCGACCCCTTGCGGCTGCTGACCTGGGGCACCGACGCCAGCTTCTACCGGCTGGTGCCGCAGTTGATCGTCGTCGTCGAGGACGAGGCCGAACTGGTGCGGCTGCTGGCGCTGTGTCATGAACATCGAACGCCGCTGACTTTCCGCGCCGCCGGCACCAGCCTTTCGGGACAGGCCATCAGCGACTCGGTGCTGGTGATGCTGGGCGACCACTGGCGCGGTTGCCGCGTCGGCGAAGGCGGCTGGACGATCTCGCTGCAGCCCGGTGTCATCGGCGCGGCCGCCAACAAGCGGCTGGCGCCGATGCGGCGCAAGATCGGCCCCGACCCGGCCTCGATCGACGCCGCCATGATCGGCGGCATTGCCGCCAACAACGCCAGCGGCATGTGCTGCGGCACGGCGCAGAACAGCTACCGTACGCTGGAGTCGCTGCGCGTGGTGCTGGCCGACGGCAGCGTGCTCGACACCGGCGACGCCGCCAGCCGCACCGCCTTCGCCCAGGCGCGGCCCGACCTGCTGCAGGGCCTGGCGGCCCTGGTCGCCGAGGTACGCGCCGACGCCGTGCTGGCCGAGCGCATCCGCCACAAGTTCCGCATGAAGAACACCACCGGCTACAGCCTGAATGCGCTGGTGGATTTCGAGGATCCGATCGACGTGCTGGCGCACCTGATGATCGGCTCCGAGGGCACTTTAGGCTTCATCAGCGAGATCACCTACCGCACGGTGCCCGACCATCCGCACAAGGCCAGCGCGTTGATCCTGTTCGACGACCTCGGCACCGCCTGCCGCGCCGTGACGGTGCTCAAGAGCCAGCCGGTCGACGCCGTGGAACTGTGCGACCGCGCCGGTCTGCGCTCGGTGGCCGGCAAGCCGGGGCTGCCGGAGTCGCTGGAGGGCCTGGGCCCGGACGGCGCCGCCTTGCTGGTCGAGACCCGGGCCGCCGACGCCGCCGCGCTGCAGGATCAAGTGGCCGCCATCGAAGCGGCGCTGGACGGCAACCCCACCCACGAGCCGATCCGCTTCTCCACGGATCCGGTGGAATGCGCCCGCTACTGGGCGGTGCGCAAGGGCATGTTCCCCTCGGTCGGCGCGATGCGGCGCGCCGGCACCACGGTGATCATCGAGGACGTGGCCTTCCCGGTGCCGCAACTGGCCGAGGCCACGCTGGCGCTGCAGGCGCTGCTGCGCGAGCACGGCTACACCGAAGCCATCATCTTCGGCCACGCGCTGGAAGGCAACCTGCACTTCGTCTTCACGCAGGACTTCAACACCCCGGCCGAGGTCGAACGCTACCGGCTGTTCATGGACGCCGTGAGCCGGCTGGTGGTGGGCCGCTACGACGGTGCGCTGAAGGCCGAACACGGCACCGGCCGCAATATGGCTCCCTTCGTCGAATACGAATGGGGCGCGCAGGCCTACGCGCTGATGAAGCGCATCAAGGCGCTGTTCGACCCGGCCGGGCTCATCAACCCCGGCGTGCTGATCAACGACGACCCGCAGGCGCACCTGAAGCACCTGAAGCCGCTGCCGGCGGCCGACCCCATTGTCGACAAGTGCATCGAATGCGGTTTCTGCGAACCCAAGTGCCCTTCGCGCGGGCTGACGCTGTCGCCGCGCCAGCGCATCGTGGGCTGGCGCGAGATCTCGCGGCTGGGCCGCTCGCCCGAGCCCGATGCGCCGCATCTCGCGCAGGTACTGCGCGGCCTGTACGACCACGCCGGCATCGACACCTGCGCCGGCTGCGGCCTGTGCGCCACGGCCTGCCCGGTGGGCATCGAGACCGGGTTGCTGGTCAAGCAGTTGCGCGGCCAGGCGGCCAGCCCGCTGGCGCACAAGGTTGCCGACCAGGTGGCGCGGCACTACGGCGCGGTGACCGCCGGCGTGCGGCTGGGCCTGGGCGCGGCCGACCTGCTGCACGGCGTGGTGGGCACCGGCGCCATGAAGGGTGCGCTGGACGGCCTGCGCAAGCTCTCCGGCGGCCGCCTGCCCAAGTGGAGTCCCACGCTGGCGCGACCGGTGCACTTCGTGCCGCCGCCACGCCCGGCCAAGGCGGGCGCCGGCGCTGGCGCCGACCGCATCGTCTATTTCCCCAGCTGCGCCGCGCGCAACATGGGCCCGCAACGCGGCGACGGACCGGGCGGCAACGCCAAGGCGCTGCCCGTCACCGCCGAACGGCTGTTCCGCAAGGCCGGCTTCGACGTCGTCTATCCGCAGCAACTCGACGGCCTCTGCTGCGGCCAGCCGTTCGAAAGCAAGGGCCTGAACGACGCCGCCGACGCCAAGTCCAGCGAGCTCGAGGCGCTGCTGCTGGAAGCCAGCGAAGAAGGCCGCTGGCCGATCGTCTTCGACACCAGCCCCTGCGCCTACCGCATGAAGCGCAAGGTGGCCGGCCGGCTCACGATCCTCGACAGCATCGAATTCATCCACGACGCCGTGCTGCCGCGCGTGCGCATCACGCCGCAGGCGGCACCGGTGGCCATCCACCCGGTGTGCAGCGTGCGCAAGATGGGCACGGTGGACAAGCTCGGCGCCATCGCCGCGCGCTGCAGCACGCAGGTCATCACGGTGGACGAGGTGCTGTGCTGCGGCTTTGCCGGCGACAAGGGCTTCAACAAACCCGAGCTCAATGCGCATGCACTGCGACACCTGAAGCCGGCGCTGCCGGCGGGCTGCGATGCGGGTTACTCCTCGAGTCGCACCTGTGAAATCGGCTTGTCCGAATATGCGCAGATGCCGTACCGTTCGTTCATCCAGCTGGTCGACGCCTGCGCCAGCGCCGACCCGGCGCTGGCGGCCCCGGCGGCCGCAGCCAACCCGGAGCCCGTGGCATGAAAGTCGCCTTGTTCGTTCCCTGCTTCATCGACGCCTTCTTCCCCGACGTGGCCGTGGCCACGCTGGAACTGCTGGAGCGTTTCGGCTGCGAAGTGGCCTACCCGCTGGACCAGACCTGCTGCGGCCAGCCCATGGCCAATAGCGGCTGCCACACCGACGCCGCCGGCGCCGAGGCGCTCTTCGTGCGCAATTTCGCCGGCTACGACCACATCGTCGGGCCCTCGGCCAGCTGCATTCACCATGTGCGCGAGAACCTCATCGCCATCCCTCAGACCGATGAGGTGAAACACGTGCGCGAAAACGCCTACGAGCTGGTGGAATTCCTGCACGACGTGCTGGGCGTGCGTGAGTTCCCCTGGGCCGAATTCCCGCACACCGTGGGCCTGCACAACGGCTGCGCCGCGTTGCGCGCGCTGCGCACGGCCAGCATGTCGGAGCTGAACGAGACGCCGTTTTCCAAGCCGATGACGCTGCTGTCGGCGGTGAAGGGCATCCGCTTCGCCATGCCCAAACGCCCCGACGAATGCTGCGGCTTCGGCGGCACCTTTTCCGTTTACGAGGAACCGGTGTCGGCACGCATGGGCTACGACAAGGTGCAGGACCACCACGGCGCCGGCGCCGAGTACATCGTCTCGGCCGACATGTCCTGCCTGATGCACCAGAAGGGCTGCGCCGAGCGGCTGGAACTGCCGGTCAAGTTCCTGCACATCGCGCAGGTGCTGAATGGAGTGCGTGAATGAACAAGCCCATCGACCATGCCGAGGCGTCGTCGGAATTCATCGCCGCCAGCGACCACATCGAATTCCACGACCGCCGCCTGTGGGACCTGCGCACCAAACGCGACCGCGCCACCGCGGCGATTCCCGAATGGGAGGAGTTGCGCACGCTGGCCTCGCAGATCAAGGAGCACACCCTCACCCACCTGGCCGACTACCTGGAGCAGTTCGAGCGCCAGGCGCAGGCCAACGGTGCCACCGTGCACTGGGCACGCGACGCCGCCGAGCACAACCAGATCGTGCACGACATCATGGCCGCACGCGGCGCCAAGTCGCTGGTCAAGAGCAAGTCGATGCTCACCGACGAATGCGAGATGCGGCCCTTCCTCGAGCAGCGAGGCATCGAGGTCATCGAGACCGACCTCGGTGAACGCATCCAGCAGCTCGACGACGAGCCGCCCAGCCACATCGTGGTGCCGGCGGTGCACAAGCTGCGCACCGACGTGGCCGAGGTCTTCGCGCGCACGCTGGGCACCGACCCAAACAACAGCGACGTGCACTACCTGGCCGAGAGCCAGCGCCGCACCACGCGGCCCAGCTTCCTGAGCGCCGATGCCGGCATGACGGGTGCGAATTTCGCCATCGCCGAGACCGGCGCCGTGGTGGTGTGCACCAACGAGGGCAACGCCGACCTCAGCGTGCACCTGCCCAGGCTCTATATCGCCAGCATCGGCATCGAAAAAATCATTCCCAGGACCGAGCACCTGGGGGTGTTCGTGCGCATGCTCTCGCGCAGCGCCCTGGGCTCGCCGATCACGCAGATGACCTCGCACTTCCGCGTGCCGCGCCCGGGCACCGAGATGCACATCGTGCTGGTCGACAATGGCCGCGCCGACCGGCTGGCGATGGCGGACTTCTGGTATTCGCTGAAATGCATCCGCTGCGGCGCCTGCATGAACACCTGCCCGGTCTACCGGCGCAGCGGCGGCCTGAGCTACGGCGCCACGTATTCCGGGCCCATCGGCGCCATCATCGATCCCACCTACAACCTGCGCAAATACAGCACGCTGCCGTTCGCCAGCACGCTGAACGGCAGCTGCACCAACGTCTGCCCGGTGCGCATCAATATCCACGACCAGCTCTACAAGTGGCGCCAGGTCATCGCCGAGCGCAACGCCCTGCCCTTCGTCAAGAAGCAGGCCATGAAGATGGGCGGCAAGCTGCTGGCCAGCCCGCGCCTGTACCGCATCGCGGTGGAAGCGGCCGGCGCCGGCGTCGAATACCTGCCGCGCATCATGATGTACAGCCGCGCCAATGCCTGGGGCAAGCAGCGCGAGGTGCCGGCGGCGCCGGCCATGACCTTCCGCCAGTGGTGGCTGAAGAACCGGGGCAAGCCATGAACACGCGCGAAGAGATGCTGGCGCGCATGCGCCGCAGCCAGCCGGCGCCGGTGGCGCTGCCCGAACTGCCGGCCTTCGCCCAGGGCGGCGGCGCGGCCGCGGCCGGCTTCGACGCCTTCTGCGAAGCACTGCAGCGCATGGGCGGCAAGATCGCGCCGGCGCCGGCCGGCGGCGACGCCGATGCCGCCGTGCGCGCCCTCTTCCCCGACGCCAAAGTCATCTGCTCGGCCACGCCCGAAGTGCGCGGCACGCGGACACTGGACCCGACGCAGTCGCCGGCCGCGCTGGACGATGTCGACGTCGGCGTGGTGCGTGCCGCCTTCGGCGTCGCCGAGACCGGTTCGGTGCTGCTCACCGAGACCGAACTGCAGGTCGAGGCGCTGGGTTTCCTGGCCCAGCACTTGGTGGTGTTGCTGGACCCGGCCAAGGTGGTGGCCACGCTGCACGACGCCTACCGCGACCCGGCCTTCGCGCAGGCGCGTTACGCCATCCTCATGACCGGGCCCTCGGCCACGGCCGACATCGAAGGCGTGCTGATCCACGGCGCGCAGGGCATTCGCAGCCTGACGCTTCTGCCCCGCGCGGCCTGAATCGCAGCTGGCCGATCCGGCCTCTTTTGCGTTGCATCAAGATCGCGATCGGGCCGCGGCGCACAGTGGCGGCAGCCCGGATGCCAGGGACACGATGGTGACAAGTCGTGCGGCGTCCGGGCCTCGTTCAACCACTCGCAGAGGACCACCATGTCACTCAAACTTTCGGCGCTCGGCCTGGCCGCCGCCGCCCTCACCCTGGCCGCTTGCCAGTCGCCGCAGCAACCGGTGCCGCCCAATACGCTGGTCGCCCTCAAGGTCGCCGCAGCACCGAACATGAACGCCGGCGCCGCCGACCCGGTGTGGGCCAAGGCGCAGCCGGTGGCCATGACCTTGACCGACGGCGTGAACTTCGCCGGCGGCAAGGGCGAGACCCAGGGGCAGATCAAGGCCGTCTACACCGCCGACACGATGTACATGCTGGTCCAATACGCCGACCCCACGAATTCCATCCGCCGCGGCCCCTACCAGAAGCAGGCCGACGGCACCTGGAAACAGCTGAAGGACCCCGCCAACAAGGGCGGTGACGACAACGTCTACTACGAGGACAAGTGGGCCATGCTGTGGCCCATCGGCGACTCGGTGCGCAATTTCGAGAAGCAGGGCTGCACGGTGGCCTGCCACGTGGGCGAAGGCAAGCCCTATGGCAACAAGTACACGCGCAGCGAAGGCGAGATGCTGGACATGTGGCACATGAAGGGCAGCCGCACGGCGCCCTGGGGCCATGTCGACGACCAGTACGCCGACCACACCCGCTACGACCCGAAAGCCAGCCCCAATGCCGGCCGCAAGAGCGACCCGGGTGGCCCGGAATATGCCGGCTTCCCGCTCGAAAACGGCAAGCCCAAGTTCATGAACAAGAACGGCCTGGCGGCCACCGCGGGCGGCACCTACTACATCAAGAAGGGCGACGAAGTGGCCTTCGACGACAGCCGCTTCAAGGCCGGCGACGAAGTGGCGTCCTACATCGTCAACCCGCTGCAGGGAGACCGTGCCGATATCAAGGTCGTCATGAGCTGGAAGGACGGCATGCACACCTCGGTGCTCAGCCGCAAGCTCGTCACCGGCAGCAAGTTCGACGTGCAGTGGGACAACCTCGACAAGCGTTATGCGTTCGGCTTCGCGGCTTTCGACAATGCGCAAGTGCGGCATGCCACCGCCGAAGATGTCATGTTCCTGGTGTTCGGCAAGTAGCATGGCGGACCGGGCGGCCGGCGCTTTGCCGACCGCCCGCTTGCCGCCATGAACGACTCCATCGAACCCCCCGACCCGTCGACTACCGCCGCCTGGGCGCGTGCGCTGATCCACACGCGTCAGACGGTGCTTCCCAAGCGCCTGCTGGCGCCGGGGCCCGATGCTGCGCAACTGCAGCAACTCTTCGAGGCCGCGGCTGCCGCGCCCGACCACGAGCAGCGACTGCCCTGGCGCCTCGTCGTCGTGCCCACCGACAAGCGGAATCTTCTGGCCGAGGTCTTCGAGGCCGCCCTGCTCGACCGTGATCCGGCGGCGCTGGCCAGCCAGCGCGAAGCGGCGCGCGAAAAGGCCTACCGCGCGCCCCTGCTCATGCTGGCGCTGGCGCGGCTGGACGAAGCCGACAAGGAGGTGCCGGCCGTGGAGCGCTTCATCTCGCTGGGCTGCGCCATCCAGAACATGCTGCTCACCGCGCACGCCATGGGCTACGGCTCGGCACTCACCAGCGGCCAGGCGCTGGCCTCGCCGCGCCTGCACCGGCTGTTCGGGCTGACGCCCGGCGAAGTGCCGGTCTGCTTCGTCAACGTGGGCACGGTGGGCGCGCGCAAGCCGGCGCGGCCGCGGCCCGACGCTGCGCGCTTCGTGAGCTGGCTGTAGCGGGCCGTGGCGACCGCGCCGACCTCCGGCGGGCCTCAGAGACGCGACACGCGCCCTTCGCGCACCAACGGTGCGTACAGCGCCAGGTCGGCCTGCACGCGGTCCCTGAATTCCTGCGCCGTCGACGGCGTGAGCTCGAAGCCCAGCGCCTCGATGCGCGCACGCACCTCGTTCGAATCGATGCTCGCGACGATGTCACGCTGCAGCTGCGCCAGCACCGTCGGCGGCGTGCCTGCCGGTGCCACCAGGCCGGCCCAGGGGTGCATCTCGACCGCCGGTCCTGCGGCCTCGGCCAGCGTCGGCAGCTCCGGATGGTCCTTCAGGCGGGCACGCGCCGCCACCGCCAGCGGCCGCAGCTTGCCGCCGGCGAGAAGGCCGGCCACCGTATTCATGCTGAAGGCGGTGAAGTCCACGTCGGCCGAGGCCACCGCGGTGAACAGTGCGCCGGCGTCCTTGAACGGCACGTGCAGCAGCTGCACCCCGGCGGCGCGCGCCATCGATTCGATCGCCACCTGGCTGGCGTGACCGTTGCCCAGCGACGCATAGCTCACGCGGCCGGGCTCGCGCCGTGCGGCGTCGAGCAGCTGCGCCAGGGTCTGGAACCGGCTGCGACCACCGACCAGGATCACGAACGTGGCGCGAAACAGCAGCGTCAGCGGCACCAGGTCGCGCGCCGGGTCGTAGGGCAGCGTGGCATGGATCAACGGGTTGACGGCCATGGTGGCGGTATCGGCCAGGTACAGCGTGTAGCCGTCAGCCGGCGTACGGCGCACCTCGCCGAAGGCGACGATGCCCGAGGCTCCCGGCTTGTTGTCGACGATCACCGGTTGCCGCCAGTGCCGCGAGAGGTTCTCGGCCACGCTGCGCGCCACCACGTCGGGGCCCACGCCCACGGCATAGGGCACCACGATGCGCACCGTGCGGCTGGGAAAACGCGGCTGGGCGGCCAGCCGTGCCAGCGGCGCAGCGAGACTGGCGCCGACCAGCGTACGGCGCGTCAGCGTGCCGGTCACCAAGTCACCAGCCCCAGAGACGGCCCAGCACCGCGCCGCTGGCCAGCAGCACGGCATAGACCAGTTCCATCTTGAAGGTGCGGAACAGCACTTCGTTGAAGGCGACGCCCGGGGGGCAGCGCTGCATGTCGCGCCGCAGTGCCCAGGCCGCGGGCAGCATCAGGCACGGCAGCAGCAGCAGCAGCGAGCCGGATAACCACGCCATCAGCGGCGTCAGCGCAAACGGCCCCAGCAACAGCAAGGTATACAGGCGGTGCGAGGCGGCCGCGCCGAAGGTGACGGCAAAGGTGCGCCGCCCCACCAACGCGTCGTGCGCCAGGTCGCGGTGGTTGTTCACCGCCAGCGCCGCTGCCGCGAGCGCGCCGATGGCCACCGAGGCCAGCACGGTGGTGGCGCCGACGCCATCGGTGAGCACCCAGTCGGTGCCCATCACCGCCACCAGGCCGAAGAAGACGAAGACCGTGAGTTCGCCGAAGGGCGTATAGGCAATCGGCCGCGGCCCGCCCATGTAGGCCAGCGCCGCCAGCAGCGATGCCGCGCCGATGGCCAGCACCGGCCAGCCGCGCTGCAGCACCAGCAGCAGCCCGAGCGCCGTGGAGACGAGCGCGATCAGGATGATGGCGTTGCGCACGGCGCGCACCTTGAGCCAGCCGTGCGCGGTGGCGCGCGGCAGCCCGGTGCGCGTGCCCGTGGATTCGCCGCCGCGCACGGTGTAACCCACGTCGTTCTGCAGGTTCGACACCACCTGCATCAGCAGTGCCGCAGCCAGCACCACCAGCGACACCCCCAGGTCCAGTGCCCCGGTGCGCTGCCAGCCCAATGCCGCTCCCACCAGCACCGGGCTGATGGCCACCAGCAGGGTGCGCGGCCGCACCGCCACCAGCCAGGCCGCCGGCGAACCGGCGCGCACGGCCACGCCCGAGGTGCGCTGCTCGACGCTCATCGCGACCCCTTCCCCGCTGGCGCCGGCTTGGTACCGACATGGATGCAGGCGATGCCCAAGCTCAGGTTGCGGTAGCTCACGTCGCCGAAGCCGGCCTGCTGCATCAGCGCCTGGAAGCTGCGCTGGTCGGGGAAGCGCCGGATCGACTCGACGAGATAGGTATAGGCCTCGGGCGCCTGCGCCACCATGGCGCCCAGGCGCGGGATCACGGCGAAGGAGAAGAAGTTGTAGAACGGCCGCACCGGCGCCCAGGGCGTGGAGAACTCCAGGCACAGGAAGCGCCCGCCGGGCTTGAGCACGCGCAGCGCCTCGGCCAAGGCGTCCTCGATGCGCGTGACGTTGCGGATGCCGAAGGCGATGGTGATGGTGTCCACGCTGCCGCCGGGCAGCGGCATGTTTTCACCGGTGCCCGCCAGCCACTGCACGTGCCGATGGCCGCGCGCCCGGCCCGCCTGCATCATGGGCACGCTGGGGTCGCACACGGCCACCACACGGTCGGCCGCGGCCAGGCGCGCCGCCACGTCGCCGGTGCCGCCGGCCAGGTCCACGATCAGCTGACCGGCACGCGGCGCGGCCAGCCGTACCAGCGTGCGTTTCCACAGCCGGTGGATGCCCATGCTCATGAGGTCGTTCATGAGGTCGTAGCGCCGGGCCACGGCCTCGAAGACGCGGCGGATGCGCTGCTCGCGCTCGTTCTCCTCGACCGACTGGTAGCCGAAAGTGCGCGACAGCCGGGTCATGCGAACGACTCAATAACGACCATGCTGCTTGAAGATGTAGTTGCTCAGCTCGGCCGATTGTGCCGCCAGGCGGTGCTGGGTCTGGTGCACGCGGCGCGTGATCGCGCGCATGACGCGGTAGACGATGTGCGGATGGCTGTCCAGCAGCGATTCGAGCTGCGCGCGCTCCAGGCCGAAGACACGGCTGGGCCCGCGCGAGACCACCGAGGCGTAGTGCACGTTGTCGTCCAGGAAGCTGAGTTCGCCCACCAGGTCGCCGGGTTTGAGCATGAACAGCGTCACCTCCTCGGGGCTGCCGGCGGCACGCGCCACCGCCAGCGAGCCGCCGGTCAGCGCATAGAGGTGGCTGTCGCTGGTGCCTTCGCGCACCAGCACCTCGCCGTCGGCGAGTTCGCGCAGGGCCAGCAGCGTGCTCAGGGTGCGGCATTGCGCCTCGGTCAGTTCCGTGGCCAGGGGGGAGGCGCGCAAGGCCTCGAAAGCGGCGGTTTCGGTCATGGTGGTGGTGCTCCGGAAAGGGGTTCTGTGGATGGGGCCGCCGGGACGGGTGGACTTGCGGCGGATGGCGGCGAGGGCGGCGAGGGGGGCAGTGTCTGCTTCATAGGCTGCACAGCCCACGGCTCGGGCGCTGCGGGCAGGGCGGGACGCTGCGCTGGCGGCGTACTTTCCAGCCCGGCACCCGCCGCGTCACCGTAGACGCTGTCGGCACGCTGGATGAAGGCGTCCACCAGCGTATCGGCAATGCGGTGGAAGACCGGGCTGGCCAGCGAGCCCATCACCGAATGGACGAAATCGTAGCTCAGCGCGAATTCGATCCGGCAGCCCCAACTCGACAGCGGCTTCAGGTGCCAGCTGCCCTCGAAGCGTTGGAAAGGGCCCTGTTCCAGGCCGATGGCCATGAATTCGGGCCGGCGCTTGGGGTTGCGGGTGGTGAATTCGAAGCGGGCGCCCAGGTAGGCCACCTGCAACCGGGCCACCACCACGGCGTCGTCGCGCTGCAGCACCACGGCGCTGGCGCACCAGGGCAGAAAGGCCGGATAAAACTCGGCGGCCTCGATGAGGTCGAACATGCGTTCGGCCGAATGGGCAACGAGGACGGAGCGGCGGGCTTCCATGGCGTCTTTGGGCACCCATTTAAGCACGGCGGCGCATCAGCACGGCCTCCTCCTGTTCGAGTTCCTCCAGCCGCGTCTCGATGCCGCGGATGCTGCGGCCCAGTTCGGGCAGCAGCACGTCCTGCAGCGCGCGCGCCCGTCGCACCGAGCGCCGGTATTCCTGCGACAGACGCTCCAGGTTGCCGGTCACGGCGGCCAGCGGCACCGCCGCGGCGAACATCGCGTCGAAGGCCGCACGGCAGGCCCGCACCTCGGGCGATGGATTCACCGCTGGCGCCGGCGGTTCCCCGGCGGCCGACCAGGCGGCCTCCTGCAGCGGCACCCCCATCAGCGAGCGCGACTCGCGCACCACGCGGGAATCTCCCGGACCGGCCGCGGGCTGCACTTGCAGGCCTTGCAGCCCATGCCGCGCCAGCGCCGCCTGCAAGGCCGACATAGCCGCCTCGTGAGCGGCCTGCAGGCGGCGCTCGAGGTCGGCATGGCGTGCCAGCTGGCGCAGCATCTCGCCGGCCAGCAGCAGGCACTTCTCGTCCAGGAAGACATAACCCTCGTGCATGGCCCGCTGCTCGTCCTTGAGCTCGAGCACGGCGGCGCGGGTGGGCGTGGTCTCGCTCATTTCGGGCCCAGGTGCGCGGCGATCTGCGCGTCCGACAGGCGTGACAGCTCGGCCAGCGGCAACCCGGCCAGCAGCCGCCAGCCGATGGCCATGCTCTGCTCCAGCGAGCGCGGTGCCGACTGGTTGACCAGTTCGCCTTCGAACAGGGCGCCGAAGGACAGGTACTGGCGGTCGGTGGCGGCCAGGCCTTCTTCGCCCACCACGCTGGCCAGCACCCGCGCCTGCACCGCGCGTGCGTACGCGGCGTAGAGCTGGCTGGAAAGCGCCGGGTGGTCGGGGTGCGTGTAGTTGCCGCCGATGCCGTCCTTCATCAGCCGCGACAGGCTGGGCAGCACTTCCACCGGCGGGTAGACGGCGCGCCGGTCGAGGTCGCGCGAGAGCACGATCTGGCCCTCGGTGATATAGCCCGTGAGGTCGGGGATGGGGTGGCCGATATCGTCGGCCGGCATGGTCAGGATCGACAGTTGCGTCAGCGTGCCGGGCACGCCGCGCAGCGTGCCGGCGCGTTCGAAGAGTGTGGCCAGGTCGGAATACAGGTAGCCCGGGAAACCCTTGCGGCTGGGAATCTCGCCCTTGCTCGACGACACCTCGCGCAGCGCCTCGGCGTAGTTCGTCATGTCGGTGAGGATGGCCAGCACATGCTTGCCTTCGACGAAGGCCAGGTATTCCGCGGCGGTGAGGGCGAAGCGTGGCGTCAGCAGGCGCTGGGTGGACGAATCGCTGGCCAGGTTGAGGAACAGCGCCGTGCGTTCCAGCGCCCCGCCCTGCTCCAGGCTGCGGCGGAAGAATTCGGCGCTGTCGTGCGGCACGCCGATACCGGCAAAGACGATGACGAAATCGTCGGCGCCATCAGCACCATCGGTGCCATCGGCGGCACGGCCGGGCGCCGGGCGCAGCCGGGCGTGGCTGGCGATCTCCACCGCCAGCCGGTCGTGCGGCAGCCCGCCGCCGCTGAAGATGGGCAGCTTCTGGCCGCGCACCAGGCTGTTCATCAGGTCCAGCGTGCTGACGCCGGTCTCGATGAAGTCGCGCGGGCCGGCGCGCGCCACCGGGTTGATGGGCAGGCCCTCGATGCGCTGGCGCTGCTTCGCCGCGATCGGCGGTCCGCCGTCGATGACCTGGCCGACGCCATTGAAGACGCGGCCCAGCATGCCTGGCGCCAGGCCGAAGGTGAGCGGTTCACCGAAGAAGCGCACCACGGTGCCGGGCAGCGTGAGGCCCGACGTCGATTCCAGCACCTCGATGGTCATCAGTTCCTCGTCGAGGGCCGCCACGCGGCCCAGCCGCGCGTGACCGTCGGGGCCGGCGACCTCCACCGCGTCGTACAGCCCGACGTCGAGCGTGCGGCGCAGGAACAGCAGCGGCCCCTCCAGCCGGGTGGCGGCACCTTCAACGGTCAGTCGCATCGTCGGCCTCGACGGTGGGGGCGGCAGCGGCCGGGGCGGCCGGGACGCGGGCCGGGACGAGCCCGGCAAATTCGCGGTCGAGCGCGGCCTCCAGTTCGGTCAGGCGCTCCAGCGCGTCGTCCGCCACCTCCTCGCCCATGCGCTGCAGCGGCCGCAGCGTGGCCAGCCGCGCCAGCGCCTCGGGGTGCACGCCGGCGGCCACGGCAGCTTCGGCGTGCGTGATGAACTTGCCTATCAGCCGCATCATCGCGGCCTGCCGCTGCGGGCTGCAGACGCGGTCGATCTCGGAGAACGCCGACTGGCGCAGGAAGGCCTCGTTGACGAGCTCGGCGCAGAACAGCGTCAGCTGCTGGCGCACCGGCAGCGCGTCCTTGCCGATGATGCGCGCCATGCGCTCCAGGTGCGCCTGCTCGTCCAGCAGCGTGAGGAAGCGGCGACGCAACTTGAGCCACTCGCCATGGCCCTGCCCGGCCCACCACGGCGCGAAGCCGCGCGCGTCCTCGGCATAACTCTGCAGCGGGTGCACGGCCGGGTAGAAACGGGCCTGCGCACGCTTCACGTCCAGCGCCCAGTAGGCGCGCACGTAGCGCTTGGTGTGGCTGGTGACGGGTTCGGAAAAGTCGCCCGAAGGCGGGCTGATGGCGCCGATGAGCGTGACCGAGCCGCGGCCGCCGGCCAGCGTTTCGACCACCGCGGCGCGTTCGTAGAAGTCGGCCAGCCGCGATGACAGGTAGGCCGGGTAGCCGCCCTCGCCGGGCAGTTCGCCGAAGCGGCCCGAGACCTCGCGCAGCGCCTCGGCCCAGCGGCTGGTGGAGTCGGCCATCAGCGCCACGTCCAGGCCCTGGTCGCGGAAATATTCGGCCACCGTCACGGCACTGTAGATCGACGCCTCGCGCGCCGCCACCGGCATGTTGGAGGTGTTGGCGATGACCACCGTGCGCTCCATCAGCGGCCCGCCGGTGCGCGGGTCGGTCAGAGTGGGAAATTCCTCCAGCACGCCGGCCAGTTCATTGCCGCGTTCGCCGCAACCCAGGTACACGATGACGTCGGCATTGCAGCCCTTGGCCAGCGCCTCCAGCAGCACCGTCTTGCCGGTGCCGAAGCCGCCGGGAATGGCCGCCTTGCCGCCCAGCGCCACCGGGAACAGGCTGTCCAGGATGCGCTGGCCGGTGACCAGCGGCGCGCCGGCGGGCAACCGCGCCCGCACCGGGCGCGGCACCCGCACCGGCCAGTCGTGACCCATGGCCAGTTCGCGCCGGGTGCCGTCGGGCGCGATCAGCGTGCAGACGGGGTCGAACTCACCGTGGTGGCCGGCGGCGGCGATCGCCGCCACGCGGCCTTCGGCAGCGGGCGGCACGAGGCAGGTCTGCCGCCGGCCCGAGGCGCCACGCGCTTCAGCAAAGGCCTGCCCCGCGGCCAACTCGTCGCCCACGGCAACCAGCGGCCCGAATTGAAATTCGCCTGCTGACGCGCGGCGCATGCCGGGCGCCACGTGCGGCGTGTCGAGCCCCGACAGTGGCCGCAGCAGGCCGTCGAAGATGTGACCCAGCAGCCCGGGCCCCAGGTGGATGGACAATGCCTGGCCGTCGCCCGTGACTTCGACACCGGGGCGCAGCCCGGTGGTGTCTTCGTAGACCTGCACGACGATGGTGTCGCCGTCCAGCCGCACCACTTCACCCAGCAGCGCCTGCGGCCCCACGCGCACCGCCTCACGCAGTGCAAACGGCCCTTCGGCACGGGCGTGCAGCACCGGGCCGCTGATCCAGCGGATGACGGCCCGGCTCACGACGCCACCCCCAGTTCACCCAGCAGCCGCGCGCCGATGGCTTCGCGGTCGGCGAGCAGGCCGGCCAGCGTGGCGTCGACGACATTGCGCCCGGCGACGATGCGCAGCCCGGCGCCCAGCCCGGCATGTTCGGTGAATTCCACGCCGCTGCCGTGACCGCAGGGCAGACGCGCCGCCAGCGCATCGCGTTCGTCGGCCGGCCAGCCCGGGGCGTGGACGATGCGCCAGCCGCCCGGCGCCAGCACGTTCGCGGCCTCGGCCACGGCGGCGTCGACCCACTGCCGGCGCGCCGCGGCGACGGCCCAGCGCTCGCGCAGCGCCAGCGGCAGGCGTTGCCAGCCGGTGGCCAGCCAGGCGGCCGCCTGCTGCTGTACGTGCAGGCGCTGCCGCGTCTGCAGCTCGGCCCGTGCCGCGGCCAGGCGGGACTGCAGCCGCGCCCGCTCCTCGGCAAAGGCTTCGCGCACGCGCCGGCGCGCCTCGGTTCGCGCCTGGTCCAGCGCAGCCGCGGCCTGCCGTTCGGCCTGGGCAGCGATCGCGGCGCACTGGGCACGGCGGTCGTCTTCGACGAGGTCGAGCAAAGCCTGGGTGCGCCGTTCCAGCGTCATCCCTCCAGTCCCAGTTGCGTGCGCAGGCGGCCGGCCAGGCCGGGCGTCTCGACCTCGCCCTGCGGGTCGGGCAGCACCAGCATCAGCGGCGTCAGCGCGCCGGCGGCGGTGCTCAGCGCTGCAGCATCGATGCGCGCCGCCACCGCCGCCGAAACCAGCACCAGCGACGCCCGCCCGCGCGCCGACGCGAATGCCTCGGTCTCGCGGCCGGGCCCGGGTGTCGACACACGAACGCCCGTCAGCCGCCAGCCCGCCGCGCTGATCTCGTCGCCGATATAGACAGGCCCCGTCATCACGCCAGCCGGTTGAGGATGAGAATCGAAACGATCAGGCCGTAGATGGCGATGCCCTCGGCCAGACCGACGAAGATGAGAAGGCGGCCGAACAGCTCGGGTTTTTCGGCCAACGCTCCGATGGCCGCCGTGCCCACCTTGGCCACGGCAAAACCGGCGCCCAGTGCCGCCAGCGCGGTGGACGCCGCCGCGGCGGCCAGCCCCCAGGTCCAGATTTCGCTGCCCACGCCGGCACCCGCGGCCGCCGGTTCGGCCGCCAGCGCCGGCAGCCCGGTCAGCAGCAGCGCGGTGCCGCCGAGGCCCGCCAGCAAGGTCATGGCCAAGGCCAGCATCGCGGCACCGAACTTCACGCTCGTCTTCATGAGGGACTCTCCTGGAAGCTGGAAGGGGGTGGCGGCAGGGGGCTGAAGACCCGGCCCTGCGCCTCGAGGAACCGGGCGAAGAATTCGAACAGCACCAGCCGGGTGGTCTGGATCGAAACCACCAGGCCTTCGAGCGCGATCACAACCAGGTTGCCGATCACCAGCACGGTCGCGGCGGCCACGGGGTGGCCGGCGGCGTCCATCAGCGCCACGATGGCCGAGGACAGCCCGGCATGCGCCAGCGCGAAGGCACCGACGCGCGCAAACGACAAGGTGTTGATCAGGATCTGCAGCAGCCGCTCGACCCCTTCGGCCAGCGCGGTGGCCACGGCCGCCACGCTGCGCCGGTGCACGCCGTGGCCCAGGCAGAACCACAGCGCGCCGGCGCCCGCCGCCAGCCATGCCGGCGTCCAGACCAGGCCGACGATCGTGCCCAGGTAACAGACCAGCAGCCCGGCGTCGGTGCCCAGCCAGGTGCCGAACTCGCCGCGCCAGTGCGCCTGCGCCGCGGCCAGCAGCAGCCCGCCGGCCAGCAGCAGCGCGCCCCCGACCAACGGCGCCACCAGCACCGCCAGCGGGTCGTCCAGTGGCGCCACCCACACCGGGTGCAGCAGGTGCAGGCTGAAGACGCTGCCGAAGAGCACACCGAAAAAGGCGGCCGACAACCCGCCGGCGATGAACAGGCGCGCCAGCGGCCAGCGCCGGCGCAGCGCGAAGCCGGCCGCGGCGATGACCAGGCCCTGACCGACGTCGCCGAACATGTAGCCGAACATCAGCGGCACCGCCAGCGCCAGCAGCACGCTGGGGTCGGCCTCGGTGCCCGAGGGCATGCCCAGGGCGCGGCTGAAGACCTCGAACGGCCGCGCCCAGGGCGGGTTGGCCAGCAGCAGCGGCGCCCGCGCGCCTGGCGGCGGCGGCGGGAAATGCAGCAGTGCGCGCACCCCGCTTTCTTCCACCGCCTGTTCCAGCGGCGCCGGGTCGGGCGCGCTGGTCCAGCCCGTGATCCAGGTAAACAAGGGGCTGGACTCCAGCGCGCGCACGTTGTCCAGCACCCACTGCAGCCGCTCGGCGTCGGCCAGCGCGGTGTGCAGGCGGTGGCGGTCGGCCAGGGCCGCCAGCTCGGTGCGCGCTGCGTCCTCCTGCGCCTGCGCCGCCAGGCGCCGGGCCTCGATGGCCGCCTCGTTGCCGGCGCGGTCGGGGCCCAGCCAGGGCGGGAGTTCGTACACCTGGCCCTTCAGCGCCAGCACTTGTTGCGCCAGGGCCTGCATCTGCTCAGCGTCGCCCACGGCCAGCGCGTAGTGCTGGCCTTCGGTGTGGAAGGTGCGCAGCAGCGGCGCCCCCGCTCGTTCCCCCGCTTCCACCCCTTCCGGCGCGGCGCCCCGCGGCCACACGAACAGCCGCACCTGCAATGGCGGCCCCGCGCTGGCGGCCTGGGCCAGGTCGACGCTGCCTTGGCCCAGCTGCGCCACCGCCAGGCGCCAGTGAACGAGTTGGTCCCGCTCGGCTTCGGCCTGCTGCCGGCGGCGAATCAGCGGCTCGGCCACCTGCGCCCAGGCACGGATGCATTGCAGGCCACGCTGCAGCGACCGCTGCGGTGGCTCGGGGAAGGCCGATGGTCGCAACCCGTCGCGCGGCCAGAACGCGCGGTAGCGCAAGGCCAGCTCGCCGAACTGCTGCAGCAGCGGCCGCAGGTCGGCAAAGCTCGCCGGCGGTGTGGCGCCGCTGCGCGCCTCCAGCTCCACCGCGCCGGTGGCGGCCAGCGCCGCCAGCGCCAGCGTGGTGTCCTCGCGTGCCACCAGCAGCTCGAACCAGCGCGCCGGCCGAGGGCGCATCATGGCGCCAGCCCACCACGCGGGAAGGCCGCGCGCCGCACCAGTTCACCGCGCAGGCGCTCGCATTCCAGCGCCGACAGCGCCAAGTAGACGAAGGCCGTCAGCGGCTCGACCAGCGTGCGGCGCAACAGCAGCACCAGCCGCGATTGCAGCTGCCGCCGCAGCCCCCAGCCGTCGACGGCCTGCGGGGCCGCGAACGCGCTGGCGTGTTGCGCCAGCAGCGGCACGAGCTGCGTGTCGATGCCCTGCGACGCCGCGCCAAGCGGCAGGCGGCGGTGCCACTCGGCGCACCAAAGCGGCAGCAGGTCGTGCCGCCCGCCGCGTGCGGTATCGAGCAGCGAGCGCAAGGCCTGCACCTCGGGCGGGCCGCCTTTGCCGCGGTCTCCTGCGTCCCCTGCGTCCCCGAGGTCCAGCAGCACGCGCAGCCGGGGGTCGGCGGCCATCCACGGCAAGGACGCACCGCCGCGCGCCAGATACTGCAACACCGGCAGGTCGGCGAGCACGGTGCACCATTCGATCGCCGCCGCCCAGGCCGGCGGCATCCAGGTCGCGACCTCGCCCACGCGCTCGCGCCAGTGGCGGCGCAGCGCCTGTTCGATGCCGTGCGTGCCGGCCGCCGGGCCGATGCCTTC
Source organism: Candidatus Rubrivivax defluviihabitans (assembly GCA_016709385.1). Classification (GTDB taxonomy): domain Bacteria; phylum Pseudomonadota; class Gammaproteobacteria; order Burkholderiales; family Burkholderiaceae_C; genus Rubrivivax; species Rubrivivax defluviihabitans. The sequence continues at coordinate 134,153 of JADJMW010000009.1, read as the reverse complement.
GAGCCAGCACGACAGCGCACTGCCGCGCGCCAGTTCCAGCACGGCGGCCAGGTCACGCGTGGTCTCGATACGCCGCCACAGGGCTTCGCCGGGCCGCTGCCCGTGACGGGCCCAGATGCGCGCATGGGCGTACTCCAGGCTGCCGACGGCGATCACGGTACGCCCCCGGTCAATAACGCTGCCAGCCGGGCGACGGCCTGGGCTATGCGGAAGCCGTCGTCCGAACCCAGCTCGGTCGGCCGGGACAGGTTCTCGGCCTGCGCCTGCAGGGCGGCCACCTCGGCGTCGGCCGCCCGTTCGAAGGCGGCGCGCCAGCGACGCACGCGATGCTCCGTGCGCTCGGCCAAGGCGCGCACGGCCGCCCGCGAGCGCTCGCCGATGTGCCCAGCCTCGGCATGGGCCAGCGCCACCGACTCGCGTGCCGCGGCCTCGGCGGCAAGCACCCGCGCCATGGCGGCTTCAACCGCGCGCTCGGGGGCTGGAGGTTCGTGCGGAAACACGGCGAACTCGCTCCGCCAGGAGCGGCCGGGGCCGGCGGCCGCGTGCCACTCAGGTCAATTGCGAGGTTGGGCCACGCGGCGCCGGAAATGCTTGACTCGGATCAATGCCTCGCGCGGTATTTGGCGCCCAATACGCGCAGTCTGTCGGAGTGAGCGAGAACCCGTGGCACCCGCGCGCCAACGCCGGCGCGCTTCAAGCAGGAGCAAACAAGATGTTCGAGACCTACTACGACTTGATGCGCCGGCAGGGCATTTCCCGCCGCAGCTTCGTCAAGTTCTGCAGCCTCACCGCGGCCTCGCTGGGCCTGGGTGAAGCCGGCGCCCAGCAGATCGCCACGGCGATGCAGACCAAGCCGCGCACGCCGGTGATCTGGCTGCACGGGCTGGAATGCACCTGCTGCAGCGAGTCGTTCATCCGCTCCTCGCACCCGCTGGCCAAGGACGTGGTGCTGTCGATGATCTCGCTGGACTACAGCGACACGCTGATGGCCGCCGCCGGCCACCAGGCCGAGGAAGCGCTGGAAGAGACCATCGCCAAATACAAGGGCAACTACATCCTGGCAGTGGAAGGCAACCCGCCGCTGGCCGACGACGGCATCTACTGCATTCCCGGCGGCCGGCCGTTCGTGGAGAAACTGCGCCACGCGGCCAAGGACGCCAAGGCCATCATCTCCTGGGGTTCGTGCGCTTCGTGGGGCTGCGTGCAGGCCGCCAAGCCGAATCCGACGCAGGCCACCCCGGTGCACAAGGTGATCACCGACAAGCCCATCATCAAGGTGCCGGGCTGCCCGCCCATCGCCGAGGTGATGACCGGCATCGTGACCTTCATCCTCACCTTCGACCGCCTGCCCGACATGGACGCGCAGGGCCGGCCGAAGATGTTCTACAGCCAGCGTGTGCACGACAAGTGCTACCGCCGGCCGCACTTCGACGCCGGGCAGTTCGTCGAGAACTTCGACGACGCCGGCGCGCGCCAGGGCTTCTGCCTCTACAAGATGGGCTGCAAGGGCCCGACCACCTACAACGCCTGCTCGGCCACGCGCTGGAACGAAGGCCTGTCCTTCCCCATCCAGGCCGGCCACGGCTGCATCGGCTGCAGCGAAGACGATTTCTGGGACAAGGGCGGCTTCTACAACCACCTCACCTCGGTTCAGATCCCGGGCCTGGACGGCGCCGAAGGCACGGCCGACCGGATCGGCCTCACCGCCGCCGTCGGCGCCGGTGCCGCGATCGCCGCCCACGCCGCGGTCACCGCCATCAAGCAGGCGCGCAGCAAGACCGCCAACGACCAAGTCAGCACGGTGGAGAAGTAAATCATGTCCGTCATCGAGACCCAAGGTTTCAAGCTCGACAACAGCGGCAAGCGCATCGTCGTCGACCCTATCACCCGCATCGAGGGCCACCTGCGCATCGAGGTCAACGTCGACGACAAGAACGTGATCCGCAATGCCGTGTCCACGGGCACCATGTGGCGCGGCCTGGAGGTCATCCTCAAGGGCCGCGACCCGCGTGACGCGTGGGCCTTCGTCGAACGCATCTGCGGCGTGTGCACCGGCACCCACGCGCTGGCGTCGGTGCGGTCGGTGGAAGACGCGCTGGGGATCCGGATCCCCAAGAACGCCAACCTCGTGCGCAACCTGATGCATTCCACGCTGTACGCGCACGACCACCTGGTGCATTTCTACCACCTGCATGCGCTGGACTGGGTGGACGTGGTCTCGGCGCTGAAGGCCGACCCGAAGCGCACGAGCGAGCTGCAGCAGGGCATCTCGCGCTGGGGCAATTCCTCGCCCGGCTACTACCGCGAGGTGCAGGGCCGGCTGAAGAGGTTCGTGGAAAGCGGCCAGCTCGGCATCTTCGCCAAGGGCTACTGGGGCAGCGCAGCCTACAAGCTGCCGCCCGAGGCCAACCTGATGGCCACCGCGCACTACCTGGAGGCGCTGGACTTCCAGAAGGAGATCGTCAAGATCCAGACCATCTTCGGCGGCAAGAACCCGCACCCCAACTGGCTGGTGGGTGGCGTGCCGTGCTCGATCAACGTCGACGGCACCGGTGCCGTGGGTGCGATCAACATGTTCTACCTGAACATGGTGAGCAACATCATCGACCGCACCATCGAGTTCATCGACCAGGTCTACGTCCCCGACCTGCTCGCCATCGCCTCCTTCTACAAGGACTGGGCGCAGTGGGGCGGCGGGCTGGCGAGCCAGAACGTCATGGCCTACGGCGAGTTCCCGGACATCGCCAACGACTACAGCAACAAGAGCATGCTGCTGCCTTCGGGCGTCATCATCGGCGGCAACCTCAAGGAGGTGCAGGACGTCGACCTCAAGGCCGCCGACCAGGTGCAGGAATGGGTCACCCACAGCTGGTACAAGCAGGGCGACGAGACCAAGGGGCTGCACCCCTTCGACGGCGTCACCGAGCCGAACTTCGACATCGGCAAGGCCAAGGGCACGCGCACCAACATCGAGAACTTCGACGAATCGTCCAAATACTCCTGGATCAAGTCGCCGCGCTGGAAGGGGCATCCGGTCGAGGTGGGGCCGCTGGCGCGCTACATCGTCGCCTACGCGCGCGGCAACGAGGAGGTCAAGGCCCAGGTCGACATGGTGCTGAAGACGCTGGACGTGCCCATCACCGCCCTCTTCTCGACCCTGGGCCGCACCGCGGCGCGCGGGCTGGAGGCCTCGTGGGCGGCGCACAAGATGAGGTATTTCTACGACCAGCTGATCGCGAATCTGAAGGCCGGCGACCTGAACACGGCCAACGTCGAGAAGTGGGAACCGTCCAGCTGGCCGGCCGAGGCCAAGGGCGTGGCGCCCAGCGAGGCCCCGCGCGGCGCACTGGCACACTGGGTGAAGATCAAGGACAAGCGCATCGACAGCTACCAGTGCGTGGTGCCCACCACCTGGAATGCCGGCCCGCGCGACGCCAAGGGCCAGATCGGCGCCTACGAGGCCTCGCTGCTGAATACACCGATGGTCAACCCGGAGCAGCCGCTGGAGATCCTGCGCACGATTCACAGTTTCGACCCCTGCCTGGCCTGCGCGACGCACGTCATGTCGCCCGAGGGTCAGGAGCTCGTGTCGGTGAAGCTGCGCTGAAAGGCGCCCCGAGGAGAAGACGATGCAAGTCGAACGTTGGACCGGCCGCGTCACCGGCGGCCCGCTGGAGGATGTGTATGTCTACGCCGCACCGGTGCGCCTGTGGCACTGGCTGACGGTGGTGCTGTTCGCGGTGCTGGCCGTCACCGGGTATTTCATCGGCGCCCCGCCGCCGGCCATCGGCGGCGAAGCGACGAACAGTTTCCTGTTCGGCTGGATCCGCACCATCCACTTCGTCGCCGCCATGCTCATGATCGTGGCCTTCGTGGTGCGCATCTACTGGGCCTTCGTGGGCAATTCGCACACGCGCGCCATCTTCCTGCCGCCGCTGTGGAGCTGGGCCTTCTGGCGCGGCCTGTTCGGCGACATCGCGTCCTACGGTTTCCTGCGCAACGACGACGAGCGCTGGGTCGGCCACAACCCGCTGGCCCTGGCCGGCATGTTCTTCATGTTCACGCTGGGCATGCTGGTGCTCATCTTCACCGGCCTGGGCCTTTATTCGCAGGCGTCGGGCTGGGGCAGCGGCTGGATGAACGCCTTCGGCTGGGTGACGGTGCTGCTGGGCACACCGCAGGCCGTGCGCACGGTGCACCACTTCGCCATGTGGTACGTGGTGATCTTCGCCCTGGTGCACATGTACATGGTGTTCCGGCAGGACATCGTGGGCCGCAGCACCATCATCAGCACCATGGTCAACGGCATCCGCATGTTCAAGGGCGAGCCGCGCGGCTGAAGGCCACGACTCGCGCCTAGCCTCGCACGATGGTCGCCACCGCTGCATCGCCACTGCGCAAGGCGCCTCCCACCCGACCGCCGCACCTTTCTTGGACCGTGCGGCGGCCGCCGCATCCGGGCGAGTTCCTGTACACGCGCTTCCTGGCGCCGCTGCATCTCAGCCAGACCGGGCTGGCCGCCGCCTTGGGCATCTCGCGCCGGCGCGTCAATGAATTGATCAACGGCCACCGCGCCATCACGCCCGACACCGCCCTGCGCCTGGCCGCCTATTTCGGCAACGAGGCGGCGTTCTGGATGCAGCTGCAGCTGGCCTGGGACATGCACGGTGCCGTGCACCGCGCCCTGCTGGCCCCGCCGCGCCCGGCCAGCCGGCGCAACCGCCCAGCCTATTGATCTAAGTTAAGAGCCTGCTGCGGGCTTGCCGACATCATCGTGCGGCACTGGCCCGGGCCGGCTTTGCCACCGACCGACCTTCCGACGCACCCCCGAGCACCGACATGTACCCCATCATCCGCCGCGAAGCCTTTTCCGAAACCACTTTTCTGTGGGAGGTGCTGGCGCCCGACGTGGCCCGCGCGGCCCAGCCCGGGCATTTCGTGATGCTGCGCCTGCACGAAGGCGGCGAGCGCATCCCGCTCACGGTGGCCGACTTCGACCGCGACAAGGGCACCATCACCATGGTCATCCAGGCGCTGGGCAAGACCACGCTGGCCATGCGCGACCACTACAAGCAAGGCGACAGCATCGCCGATTTCGTCGGCCCGCTGGGCCTGCCGCAGCACGTGAGCGCCGTCGGCCACGTGGTGCTGGTCGGCGGCGGCCTGGGGGTGGCGCCGGTCTACCCGCAGCTACGCGCCTTCAAGGAAGCCGGCAACCGCACCACCGGCATCATCGGCTTCCGCAACAAGGACCTGGTGTTCTGGGAAGAACAATTCGCCCGCTATTGCGACAACCTGATCGTCTGCACCGACGACGGCAGCTACGGTCGGCCGGGTTTCGTGAATGCCGCGCTGCTGGACGTGCTGAACACCGACCGCCCCGACCTGGTGGTGGCCATCGGCCCACTGCCCATGATGAACGCCTGCGTCGAGACCTCGCGCCCCAGCGGCGTGAAGACCATGGTGTCGCTGAACGCCATCATGGTCGACGGCACCGGCATGTGTGGTTCGTGCCGCGTGACGGTGGGCAGCGAGATCAAGTTCGCCTGTGTCGACGGCCCCGATTTCGACGGCCACCAGGTCGACTTCAAGGAACTGCTGCTGCGCCAGAAGCGCTTCAAGGGCGAGGAAGCCGCGGCCAGCAGCGACTATGCACACGTGTGCAACGTGGAAAAGGTGCTGTTCGAACAGGGCAAGACCAACTACAAGAAATACAAGGACCTGGCGCCGCATGCCACCAAGATGCCCGAGCGCGACCCGCTCGAGCGTTCGCGCAACTTCAAGGAGGTCAACCTCGGTTATTCGATGGCCGATGCGCTGAACGAGGCCGAGCGCTGCATCATGTGCAGCAAGCCGGCGTGCATCGAAGGCTGTCCGGTGTCGATCGACATCCCGCGCTTCATCCGCCACCTGCTGGTGCGCGACGTCGACGGCGCGCTGGCCGTCATCAACGAATCCAACCTGTTCCCGTCGGTCTGCGGCCGCGTCTGCCCTCAGGAGTCGCAGTGCGAGGCACAGTGCGTGGTGGGCCGCAAGCTCGAGCCGGTGGCCATCGGCCGCCTGGAACGCTTCATCGGCGACAGCGCGCGGCCGCACAAAGCCGAGGCGGCGCGCTTCGAGCGCTGCCTGGGCAAGGTGGCGGTGGTGGGCTCGGGGCCTTCGGGGCTGGCGGTGGCGGCCGACCTGGCGCGCTTTGGCTGCGACGTCACGGTCTACGAGGCGCTGCACGTGGTGGGCGGCGTGCTGCAGTACGGCATCCCGTCTTTCCGTTTACCGCGCGAGATCATCAGCCGCGAGATCGACACGCTCAAGGCCATGGGCGTGAAATTCGAGACCAACAAGGTCATCGGCAAGACCTTCTCGATCCCGCAACTCACCGGCGAGATGGGCTTCGACGCCGTCTTCGTCGGCGTGGGTGCCGGCGCGCCGGCCTTCCTGGGCATCCCGGGTGAATTCGCCGGCCAGGTCTATTCGGCCAACGAGTTCCTCACGCGCGTCAACCTGATGGGTGGCGACAAGTTCCCCTACCTGGACACGCCGGTCACTCTGGGCAAGAGCGTGGTCGTCATCGGCGCCGGCAATACCGCGATGGACTGCCTGCGCGTGGCCAAGCGGCTGGGCATCCCCACCGTGCGCTGCGTCTACCGCCGCAGCGAAGCCGAGGCGCCGGCACGCGTCGAGGAACTGCGCCACGCCAAGGAGGAAGGCATCGAATTCTTCTTCCTGCACGGGCCGGTGGAGATCCTCACCACCGAAGACGGCAACGTGCGCGGCATGAAGGTGCAGAAGATGGTGCTCGGCGAGCCCGACGAGAAAGGCCGCCGCCAGCCGATCCCGCAGAACGAGTTCCTCGAGCTCGAATGCGATACCGTGATCTACGCGCTGGGCACCAAGGCCAACCCCATCGTCACCAAGTCGACGCCCGGACTGGCGCTGAACAAGTGGGGCTACATCGTCGCCGACTCGGCCACCCAGGCCACCAGCGTGCCGGGTGTCTTTGCCGGCGGCGACATCGTCACCGGCGCCGCCACCGTGATCCTGGCCATGGGCGCCGGCCGCCGCGCGGCGCGCGCCATCGGCGCCTACCTGGCCGGCGGCAAGTCCACCTGGCCCATTACCCAGGCCGACGCCGACGCCTTCGAGCCGCCCACGGCCCTCGGCGCCCCACCCGCCACGGCCGCCACCCCTGCTTCCAGCGAGATCCCATCATGAGCATCTGCCCCCGCTGCCAACGCCCCCTCGAAGACGAGGAACCCTATATCTGCTGCGCCGGCCAGCAACTGCGCTGGCGCTGTGCCGACTGCCACAAGGTGAGCGAAGGTTTTGCCTTTCCCTACGGCATGTGCCCGCACTGCAAGGGCAAGCTCGAGCTGTTCGACCGCGGCGCGATCCAGGACGACGCGGCGCTCACCGCCGTGCGCAAGGCCTTCGAGATCGAACTCGGCGGCCATGCCTTCTACGAGCGCGCCTCGCGCGAGTCCAAGGACCCCGTGCTGCAGGAGCTGTTCGCGCGCTTTGCCGCCATGGAAAAGGAGCACATGGACACCTTGTCCAGGCGCTACCACGCCGAAGTGCCACCGGACGGCGCATTCCAGCTCGACCACGCGGCCATCTTCGCCGGCGTTGACCGCCATCCCGAGGACCCGGCCAACCTGTTCCGCATCGCCATCGCCTTCGAGCAGCGGGCGGTGGACTTCTTCAGCCAGGAAGGTGAACGCGCCCCGGCCGGCTCGGTGGAAAGCCAGCTCTACAAGGAACTGGCCGCCGAGGAGCGCGAGCACGTGGCGCTGCTGACCACCGAATACAAGCGCTGGGAAGCGGGCAAGGCCGGCATCCTGTAGCGGCCCGCGCACGCCACGCCGCCTGCTGCAGACAGCAGCGGCGGCTTCAGACCAGCTCAGCGCCCCACCACGACCAAGAGAACACCATGACCGAACGCTCGCATGTGCTGGACGGCAACGAAGCCGCGGCACGCATCGCCCACCTCACCAGCGAGGTGATCGCCATCTACCCCATCACGCCTTCGTCGACGATGGGTGAGTTGGCCGACGCCTGGTCGGCCGCGGGCCAGAAGAATATCTGGGGCATGGTGCCCGAGGTGATCGAGATGCAGAGCGAGGCCGGCGCCGCCGGCGCCGTGCACGGCTCGTTGCAGGCCGGTGCTCTGACGACCACCTTCACCGCGTCGCAGGGCCTGCTGCTCAAGCTGCCCAACATGTTCAAGATCGCGGGTGAACTCACGCCGGCGGTCTTCCACATCGCCGCGCGCACGCTGGCCACGCATGCGCTGTCGATCTTCGGCGACCACAGCGACGTGATGGCGGCGCGCATGACCGGCTTCGCCCTGCTGGCCTCCAGCAGCGTGCAGGAAGCACAGGACCTGGCGATGATCGCGCACATGAGCACGCTGAAGGCGCGCGTGCCCTTCCTGCACTTCTTCGACGGCTTCCGCACCAGCCACGAGGTGAACAAGATCCAGCTGCTGTTCGAGGAAGACGTGCGCTCGCTCATCGACGACGAGCTGGTGGTGGCCCACCGCAGCCGCGCCCTCAACCCCGACAAGCCGGTGATCCGCGGTACGGCGCAGAACCCCGACGTCTTCTTCCAGGCGCGCGAGGCCTGCAACAGCCACTACGCGGCCGTGCCGGCCATCGTGCGGGAGTCCATGGAGCGTTTCGCCCAGCTCACCGGCCGCCGCTACAGCCTGTTCTGGTACAGCGGCGCACCCGACGCCGAGCGCGTGCTGGTGCAGATGGGTTCAGGCGTCGGCGCCTCGCGCGAGGCGGTGGACAAGCTCGTGGCCGCCGGCGAGAAGGTCGGCCTGCTGACGGTGCGCCTGTATCGCCCCTTCGACACGCAGGCCTTCGTGGGCGCGCTGCCCAAGACCGTGCGCTCGATCGCCGTGCTCGACCGCACCAAGGAGCCGGGCGCCATCGGCGAGCCGCTGTACCAGGACGTGGTCACCGCACTCGTCGAGGCCTGGCCCGAAGGCACGCCGGCGCCGCGTGTCATCGGTGGCCGCTACGGCCTGTCGTCCAAGGAGTACACGCCGGCCATGGCCAAGGCCGCGCTCGACGAATTGCGCGAGCCCAAACCCAAGCGCCACTTCACGGTGGGCATCGTCGACGACGTCACCAAGCTGTCGCTGAAGTGGGACCCCGACTTCGACACCGAAGCCGCCGGCGTCACGCGCGCCGTCTTCTACGGCCTGGGTGCCGACGGCACGGTGGGTGCCACGAAGAACACCGTGAAGATCATCGGCGAGAACACGCCGCTGCACGCCCAGGGCTATTTCGTCTACGACAGCAAGAAGTCGGGCGCGATCACGGTCTCGCACCTGCGCTTCGGGCCGAAGCCGATCGAGTCCAGCTACCTCATCGCCCGCGCCGATTTCGTGGCCTGCCACCAGTTCGAGTTCATGGAAAAGCTCGACGTGCTGGCGCTGGCGCGACCGGGCGCCACTTTCCTGCTCAACTGCCCCTACGGCCCAGAGCAGGTGTGGGCCAAGCTGCCGCGCGAGGCGCAGGAAACCATCCTGGCCAAGCAGCTGAAGTTCTACGTCGTGGACGCGCTCACGGTGGCCAGGCAGGCCGGTCTGGCCGGGCGCATCAATACCGTCACGCAGGCCTGCTTCTTCGCCATCTCCGGCGTGCTGCCGCGCGAGGAAGCCATCGCCGAGATCAAGAATTCGATCCGCAAGACCTACGGCAAGCGCGGCGAGACCGTGCTGGCGCGCAATTTCGCCGCCGTCGACGCCTCGCTGGCCGCGCTGCGCGAAGTGCCGCTGCCGGGCCGTGCCGATTCGACGCTCATGCGCCGGCCGGCCGTGCCGCGTGCCGCGCCCGATTTCGTGCAGCGCGTCACCGCCATGATGCTCGACGGCAAGGGCGACCTGCTGCCGGTGTCGGCGCTGCCCGTGGACGGCACCTTCCCCACCGGCACCACGCAGTGGGAGAAGCGCAGCATCGCGCAGGAGATCCCGATCTGGGACGAGACCATTTGCACGCAGTGCGCGATCTGCCCGCTGGTGTGCCCGCATGCGGCGATCCGCATGAACGTCTTCAGCCCCGAGGAGATGAAGCGCGCGCCGGCCGGCTTCAAGGCCGTGCCCTGGTCGCGCAAGGACGGTGGCCCGCTCGACGGCATGATGTACAGCCTGCAGGTGGCCCCCGACGACTGCACCGGCTGCGGCATCTGCGTCGACATGTGCCCCACGCGCAGCAAGACCGAGGTCAAGCACAAGGCCATCAACATGGCGCCCAAGCTCGACCACCTGCAGGCCGAGCGAACCAACTACGAGTTCTACCTCAGCCTGCCCGAGGTGCGCCCGCCCATGGAGGCCATGGACCACCTGCGCGGGTCGCAGCTGCGCCAGCCGCTGTTCGAATATTCCGGCGCCTGCTCGGGTTGCGGCGAGACGCCGTACCTCAAGCTGCTGTCGCAGCTGTATGGCGACCACCTGGTGATGGCCAATGCCACCGGCTGCTCGTCCATCTACGGCGGCAACCTGCCCTCCACGCCGTGGTCGCAGAACGCCGCCGGCCAGGGCCCGGCCTGGGCCAACAGCCTGTTCGAGGACAACGCCGAATTCGGCCTGGGCATGCGGCTGGCACTGGACGCGCAGCGTGACCTGGCGATGTTCCTGGTGCGCGAGTTGCGCGCCGAGATCGGCGAGCCGCTGGCCAGCGAACTGCTCGAATCGCCGCAAGCCAACGACGAGCAGATCCGGCTGCAGCGAGAACGCGTGAAGCGCTTGAAGGCGATCCTGTCCACCCTGCGCTTCCCCGAAGCCACCCGCCTGCTGGCCGTGGCCGACAGCCTGGTCGTGCGCAGCGTGTGGATCATCGGCGGCGACGGCTGGGCCTACGACATCGGCTACGGCGGCCTGGACCACGTGCTGGCCTCGGGCCGCAACGTCAATATCCTGGTGCTCGACACCGAGGTCTACAGCAATACCGGCGGCCAGGCCAGCAAGTCCACGCAGCGGGGGGCGGTGGCCAAGTTCGCCGCCGCCGGCAAGGCCTCGGGCAAGAAGGACCTGGGCATGATCGCCATGGCCTACGGCAACGTCTACGTGGCCCAGGTGGCGATGGGCGCCAACCCGGTGCAGACGGTGCGCACCTTCCAGGAAGCCGCCGCATGGGACGGGCCTTCGCTGATCATCGCCTACAGCCACTGCATCGCCCACGGCATCGACATGGCCACCGGCATGAGCCACCAGCGCGACCTGGTCAAGAGCGGCTACCTCACGCTCTACCACTACGACCCGCGGCTGGGCATGGGCGGCGCCGACCAGCCGCTGAAGCTGGACTCGCGCAAGCCCACCATCCCGCTGGAGAAGGTGGCCATGCAGGAAGGTCGGTACGCGATGCTGGCGCAGTCCGACCCGGCGCGGTCGAAGATGCTGATGCAAGGTGCGCAGCACGCCGCCGACGCGCGCTGGCAGCTCTACGAGCAGATGGCCGGCGTGCACCGCGTCGTGACCGAGGACGGCCAGGCACCGCCTGCCGGCAGCGCACCGACACCCCCCGCCGCCAGCGACAACAAACCCGCCGCGACACCCTCGCAGGAGACCACATCATGAGCGTCGACCTTGGCACCCGCTACCTGGGCCTGCCCCTCAAGCACCCGATCGTGGCCTCGGCCTCGCCGCTGACCGGCTCCATCGACAGCCTGAAGCGGCTGCAGGACGCCGGCGTGGCCGCCGTCGTGCTGCCTTCGCTGTTCGAGGAGCAGATCGAGCACGAGGAGATGGCCACGCACAACCTCATGATGTACGGCGCCGAACTGTCGCCCGAGGCGCATGGCTTCTTCCCCGAGATGCAGAACTACCCCACCGGACCCGACCGCTACCTGAAGCTGATCCAGGAGGCCAAGCACGCCCTGTCGGTGCCGGTGATCGCCAGCCTGAACGGCCACACGCCGGGCGGCTGGACGAACATCGCGCGCCAGTTCCAGGACGCCGGTGCCGACGCCATCGAACTGAACGTCTATTTCCTGGCCGCCAGCGTCGACGACACCAGCGCCGAGGTCGAGCAGCGTTATGTCGATCTCGTCGCGTCGGTCACGCAGCAGGTCGGCATCCCGGTGGCGGTGAAGGTGGCGCCGTATTTCAGCGCCATGGCCAACATGGCGGCCCGCCTGCACCAGGCCGGCGCCGCGGGGCTGGTGCTCTTCAACCGCTTCCTGCAGCCCGACATCACGCTCGACGAACTGGAGGTGGCACCGCACCTGGTGCTGTCCACCAGCGACGAACTGCGTCTGGCGCTGCGCTGGATCGCCATCCTGCGCGGCCGCGTCGGCGCCAGCCTGGCCGCCACCGGCGGCGCGCACACGCCCGAAGACGTGCTCAAGCTGCTGCTCGCGGGCGCCGACTGCGTGATGCTGGCCAGCAGCCTGCTGACCCGGGGGCCCGGGCATGTCGAAGCGCTGGTGCGCGGCGTGCAGGACTGGCTGAGCGACCGCGAATACAGTTCGGTGGCGCAGATGAAGGGTTCGCTGTCGCAGCAGGCCTGCCCCGATCCCGACGCCTTCGAGCGCGCCAACTACATGCGCGCGCTGCAGTCCTACACCAGCGAGTTTGTATAGTCACGCCCAGGCAAGCCTGCACCCCGTTCCAGCCCGAAAACTGCCGACCCCACAGGAGATCCCCATGGCCCTCATCATCAACGACGACTGCACCGCCTGCGACGCCTGCAAGCCGGTGTGCCCCAACGAAGCCATCAGCGAAGGCTCGCCGATCTACGTCATCGACCCCGCCCGGTGCACGGAATGCGTGGGCGCCCACGACGACCCGCAGTGCATCGACGTCTGCCCGGCCGACTGCATCATTCCCGACCCGAATCACGTGGAGTCACGCGAGGAGCTGCAGGCCAAGTACGAGATGCTGCACGGCTGAACCGGCCCAACCCCCGGCCCACGCAGCCCGCCGGGCTGCGTCCGTTGAAAAGCCCAGGTGCCGCGGCCCTGGGCTTTTGTCTTGGTGCTCGGACGCGGTGGGCTGCGCTACATCATGCCCAGCGCCCTGGGCAGCCAGATCGACAGCGGTGGCCAGTAGGTGACGATGACGAGGAAAACCAGCATCGTCAGCAGCCAGGGCCACACCGCCACCGTCATCTCGCTCAAGCCGAGCTTGCTGATGCCGCTGGCGACGTAGAGGTTCAGCCCCACCGGCGGCGTGATCATGCCGATCTCCATGTTGACGGTGATCATCACGCCGAAGTGGATGGGGTCGATGCCCAGCGTCATCGCGATCGGGAACAGGATCGGCGCCGTGATCAGGATGATCGACGACGGCTCCATGAAGTTGCCCATCACCAGCAGCAGGATGTTGACCGCGAGCAGGAAGCCTATGGTGCCCAGGCCGTTGGACAGCAGCCATTCCGAGATCGCCTGCGGAATATTCTCGTGCGTGAGCAGGAAGGAGAACAGGATCGCGTTGGTGATGATGTACAGCAGCATCGCGCTCATGTTGGCGCTGGCGAGCAGCGTCTTGGGCACGTCCTTGAACTTCAGGTCCTTGTAGACGAAGACCGCCACCACGAAGGCGTAGACCGCGCTCATCGCCGCCGCCTCGGTGGGCGTGAAGATGCCCGAGTAGATGCCGCCCATGACGACGACGATCAGCAGCAGGCCCCAGATCGACTCGCGGAAGGCCTTGAAGCGCTCGCCCCAGCTGGCGCGCGGCTCGCGTGGATAGCCGCCCTTGTGGGCACGCCACCAGGTCGTGAACATCAGCATCGCGGCCAGCACCAGGCCCGGGATCACGCCGGCCATGAACAGCGCGCCGATCGAACTGTTGGTGGACACCGCGTACATCACCATCACGATCGACGGCGGGATCAGGATGCCCAGGCCGCCGGACGAGGCCACGACGCCGGCGCCGAAGCGCACCGGGTAACCCGACTTGACCATCGCCGGAATCAGGATCGAGCCGACCGCGACCACGGTGGCCGGGCTGGAACCCGAGATCGCCGCGAACAGCGCGCAGGCCACCACCGCCCCCAGCCCCAGCCCGCCGGCCCAGTGGCCGACCAGCGAGGTGGCGAAACGGATCATGCGTTTGGCCACGCCGCCGTGGGTGAGGAAGTTGCCGGCGAGGATGAAGAACGGGATCGCCATGATCTCGAACTTCTCGATGCCGGTGAACAGCTTCAGCGCCACCGACTCGATCGGCACCTGGGTGAAGGCGAACAGGAAGGTCAGCACCGTCAGGCCGAGCGAGATCGACACCGGCATGCCGGTGATCATCAGGGCGGTCAGCAGCGCGAAGATGATGATCGCGTTCATTTCCGGCCCCCGTCCTTCTTGTCACCATGGTCGAGCAAGGGGCCGGGTGGACCCTTGTCGTGCGGATGCATGTCGTCGTCGAGCCGGAACACCTTGTCCTCGTTGCCGGGCGCCGACAGCGGCACCTCGTCGACGCCTTCGACATGGCCGTGGTCATGGTGCGGCAGCTCACCGGTGCGCAAGAAGCCCACGCACACCTGCAGGAAGCGGAAGCACATCAGCGCCGAGCCGAACGGCACCGCGCAGTAGACGATCCAGGTCGGCCACTCCAGGTCGGGCGTGGTCGGGCCCTCGTACAGGTCGCCGGTGTCGATGCCCAGTGCCTTGAAGACGGCGTAGTGGGCGCCGTTCTCCCACACGAACATGGCCCCGAGCGTGCCGATGATGCCGGTGAAGAGCGCGCCGGCGAGCAGGCCGAAGACGACGAACTTGCCGCGCGGGCCTTCGGACAGGCTGTTGATCAGCACGTCGACGCCGACGTGGATGCCGGTGCGCACGCCGTAGGCGGCACCGAACTTGGCCATCCACACGAACATGATGATGCACAGCTCCTGCGCCCAGCCGAAATTGAGCGTCAGCAGCCAGTCCTGGAGGCCGGGGATCGCCACGCCCGAGGCGTAGCGGTGCGCCACTGCGACGAAGATGATCAGCGTCGCCGCCCCGATGAGGAAGGTGATGAGCCATTCCTCCAGGTGGTCCAGGACCTTGAGCATGCTCGGACTCCCTCTTCAGTGAGGCGCACAAAACGACGCCGGGGCAGTCTGCCCCGGCGCCTGCCTGCTGGATATCAGAGCTTGCCCGGGTCGAAGCCGGTCGCCTTGTAGACGGCTTCGATGGTTTCCTTGCCGATGCGCGACTCCATCTCCTTGTGCACCGGCACCATCGCCTTCTTCAGCGCCAGCCGTTCCGCCGGCGTCGGCATGTAGACCTGGGTCTTGCCGGAGGCCTTGACCTTCTCCAGCGCGCCGTCGTTCTCTTCCTTGGCGATCTTGTTGGCGAAGGCCGTGGCCTCCTCCATCGCCTTCTCGAGCTGGCCGCGCACGTCGGCGGGCAGGCCGTCCCAGAACTTCTTGTTGGTGATGACGGCATAGCCCAGGTAGCCGTGGTCGGACACGGTCATGTGCTTCTGCACCTCGTGCATCTTCTGCGTGTAGAGGTTGCTGTGCGGGTTCTCGGTGCCGTCGACGACGCCGGTCTGCAGCGCCTGGTAGACCTCGGAGAAGGCCATCACCTGCGGCAGCGCACCGACGGCGCGCATCTGCGCCTCCAGCACCTTGGACGACTGGATGCGCATCTTCAGGCCCTTGAAGTCGTCGGGCGCCTTGAGCGGCTTGTTCGCCGAGAAGGACTTGAAGCCGTTGTCCCAGTAGGCCAGCCCGGTGATGCCGCGCGACTGCAGCTTGCCGAACAGCTGCTTGCCGACGGGCCCGGTGGTCACCTTGTGCAATTCGTCCGAGTTGTCGAAGATGAAGGGCAGGTCGAAGACCTCGAATTCGCGCGCCCCCAGCGGGCCGAACTTGGCCAGCGACGGCGCCAGCATCTGCACCGCACCGATCTGCAGCGCCTCCATCTCCTCCTTGTCCTTGTACAGCGTGCTGTTGGCGTAGACCTCCACCTTGACCTTGCCGCCGGTCAGTTCGCCGGCACGCTTGGCGAAGAACTCGCTGGCCTTGCCCTTGGGCGTGTCCTGGGCCACGACGTGGCTGAACTTGATGACCAGCGGCTGCTGGGCGAAGGCGGCAAAGGCCAGGCCGGCCGTGAGCAGGCCGGCGACGAGATGACGCAGTTTCATGACATGTCTCCTTTGGATGGCATCGGATCGCGACGGCGCGAGTCTCCTTCGGGCCGTCGTTACCTGTCTTGACCTGGAACAATTTCCACCGGTCTTTTTTTGGACGGCCGGAAGCTGCCGGGCGAGCCTGCGGCTCAGTGGGCGGGGCTGGGGCACGCCGCGGAAGACGCGATCGTGCCAAGCGGCCGCTGCTTGACGCAACGCAAGCGGCAGGAACGCAGCGCGGTTAGTCTGCGGTCTGTCACCACCTCCGTTACAACGGCCGAATGAAGAAACCGATCGATGTGCTGGTGCTGGGCATCGGCAACGTGCTGTGGGCCGACGAGGGCTTCGGTGTGCGTGCGGTCGAGGCGCTGCACGCCGGCTGGGTCTTCCCGCCCGAGGTCCGGCTCATGGACGGCGGCACGCTGGGCCTGGGCCTGTACGAGGACATCGCCCGTGCCAGCCATGTGCTGGTCTTCGACGCCGTCGACTGCGGGCTGCCCGGCGGCACGCTGAAGGTGCTGCGCGGCGCCGAAGTGCCGGCCTGGGGCGCGCAGCGCCTGTCGCCGCACCAGAACGGCTTCAACGACGTGCTGGCGCTGGCGCAGATCGGCGGCCGCGCGCCCGAGCACCTCACCGCCATCGGCGTGCAGCCGGTGACGCTGGACGACTTCGGCGGCAGCCTGCGCCCCGAAGTCAAGGCGCGGCTGCCCGAGGCGGTGGCGCTGGCGGTGCAGGAACTGCGCCGCTGGGGCTTTGAGGCCACGCCACGCGAGCCCGGCAGCGCCTTCGAGCCGCTCAACGACCGCGCGCTGGCGATCGAGGCCTACGAGGCCGGCCGCCCTTCGGCCGAGGAAGCCTGCCGCGTGGCCGACCCACGTGTGCTGGCGCTGTCCGGTGGGAGCAAGTGACATGTGCATCGGCACGCCGATGAAGATCGTGAGCTGCGCACACGGCGTGGCCTTGGCCGAGGGCCGCGGCCAGACCGAGCGGCTGAACATGCTGATGGTGGGCGAGTTGCCCCCGGGCAGCTGGGTGCTGGCCTTCCAGGGCGCGGCGTTGCGGTCCATGACCACCGAAGAAGCGGCGCAGACCGACGCCGCGCTGGACGCGCTGGCCGCCGTGCTGGCCGGTGGCGACGACACCGACGCCCACTTCCGCGACCTGATCGACCGCGAACCGCCATTGCCCGCGCACCTGCGGGATCACCTGCCAGTCCACCCGCAAGGAGACCCGACATGAGCGCCATCCCGATGCCCGTGCAAGCGGGCGCCGATGTCCTGGCCTCTTACCCGCTGGTCGAGCAGATGTTCAGCCGCCATGGTTGCACCCGGGTCGACGCCGACGGCATCGAGACCTTCCTGGCGCGGTCCGGCCACGCGCTGCTGGTCTTCACCGAGGACCCGATGCGTTACAAGGAGACGCTGGACCTTGCGGTCATCGTGCCGCAGCTGCAGCGGGCCTTTCCCGGCCGCTTCGTCACCGGCGTGCTGCTGCCCGACGCGGCCCGCCAGGTGCAGCGGCGCTACGGTTTCAACCGCTGGCCGGCACTGGTGATGCTGATGGACGGCCAGTATGTCGGCGTCATCGACGGCCTGCGCAACTGGGACGAATACCTCGAAGAGTTGCAGGCTCTGCTGAGCGCCGCCCCCAGCCGGCCGCCCACCGTGGGCATCCCCGTGCGCGGACCCGGTGGCGGCGCCGGTGCCTGCACCAGCTGAGTCCAGCCGCTGGCCGCCCGGACCCACCCAAGGAGTGACGATGAAGGACTTCCCCGTTCCCGTGCGCAGCATCGGCCCCGGCAGCCAACCGGAAGACGAAGACGCCGAACTCGACTTCCTGCCCATGCCGCGCGAGATGAATACCTTTGCCATGCCGCGCGTGCCGGAGCAGGCCGACCCGTCGGCGCTGGCGGCGTCGCGCGACCTGCTCGCCCGTTTCCTGGCCGCGCTGCAGGCCTGGGACCCCGACGGCGGCACGCCGGGCCCGCGCGCCGACATGCGCGCCATCGGCCCCGCCGCGCTGGAGATCACCAACCAGATGCTGGGCGAAGGCGAGGTCGCGATCCAGATCAAGGGCCCGCGCCCTTGCCGCATCCAGGAAAGCGTCTTCACCGGCCTGTGGCGCTGCTGCGAGTTCGACGCGCAGGGCCGGTTGGTGGCCGACTGGCTGGAAGCCGGCGCCGTGCCCGGCGTGGCCCTGGAAGCGGCCCGGACGGGGGGCGGCGACGGCCTGCCGGCGGTGGAATGGCCAGCCGGCGCCATGAACTCGCCCGCACTGGTGGCAGAGATCGCCGGCCAACTGCAGAGCCGCGACCCGGCCGCGCGCGCGCACGTCATCAACCTGACGCTGTTCCCCATGACGCCCGACGACCATGCGGTGCTGGAACATGCCCTGCCGGTGGGGCCGGTGGCGATGATCTCGCGCGGTTTCGGCAACTGCCACGTCACCTCCACGCTCACGCGCGACGTCTGGCGCGTGCAGTATTTCAACGCCATGAATACGCTGATCCTGAATACGCTGGAGGTGGTTGGCGTGCCCGAGGTGGCGCTGGCCTCCAGCGAAGACCTGGCCGACAGCCGCGAGCGCCTGGCCGAACTGGTGCAGTGGATGGACGAGTCGGTGGCCGAAGCCACGCCGCACTGAGTCACCCGCACAATGAGCAACGTGGCCTTCCAGGGTTTCGGCAACGATCGCGAGATCGGCCCCGAGACCCGGCTCGAATGCAAGATCTGCTGGTACGTCTACGACCCGGCCGCGGGCGACCCCGTCTGGCAGGTGCCGCCCGGCACGCCTTTCACCGAGTTGCCGCCGCACTGGAGCTGCCCCAATTGCGCGGCACTGCACAGCCATTTCATGGTGATTCACGATGACTGAGGCCACGCGCCCCGTCACGCCGCCCCCCGCCGAGCCGCTGCTGCCCAACCCGTCGGCGCGCCTGACCTCGGCCTTTCGCGAGGTCGCCAGTCGCATGGAAGGGCTGGGTGTAATGAACCCGGCACTGGAGGTCGAGGCCGTGGCCTTCGAACCCTGGCAGGGCCACTGGCTGGGCGTGATGGTCACGCCCTGGTTCATGAACCTGGTGCTGCTGCCGCGCGCGCGCAGCCAGTGGCAGCCGCTGCCGCTGCGCGGCAAGCGCAAGCTGCACTTCCCGGCCGGCGTCTTCGAATTCATCGGCGCCGACGATCCGGTGGTGGGCGAGCACCAGACCTGCTCGCTCTTCTCGCCCATGCACGACTTCCAGGACCAGGCCGCGGCGCGGCTGGTGGCGCGACTGGCGCGCGAGGCTTTGTTCGACACCGCCAACGCCGAGGTGCCTGAGTTCCCGAAGGCCGACCTGTCGCCCGGCGCGCCGGCCCCGCCGCAGCCGCAGCGCGCCGCCGCGGCGCCACAGCCCGCGGTGTCCAAGCGCGATTTCCTGCGTGGCCGGTTGAGTTCCGGCGGCCATGTCGATCGAGGGTGAGATCACCGTGACCCTGCACTGGGACGGGCAGCGTGTGCAACATGTCGGCCTGGCCTCGACACGGCCGCTGGCAGCCTCTCGCGTGCTGCTCGGGCGAGCACCGGCCGAAGCTGCCGCGCTGGTGCCGCGGCTGTATGCCCTGTGCGGCCAGGCCCAGGGCGCTGCCTGCGCAGCCGCCTTGCGCGCCGCCGCCGGCCACGACGGCCAAGCCGAAGGCCTGCCCGAAGTCGACGCCGGGGCCGTGGTGCTGGAAGCGCTGCAGGAAACGCTGTGGCGGCTGCTGATCGACGCCCCGCGTTCGCTCTCGCTGCCGCCCCAGGCCGCGGCGCTGGCGCCGGTGCGGGCCGCCGTGGCGCAGGCCATCGCTGCCTTGAATGCCCCACACGCTGAAAGCCAGGCCGCGCTGGCCGCGGCCGCCGGCACGCTGGGCGAGATCGCGCAGGAGCAGGTCTACGGCGAAGCGCCCGCGACCTGGCTGGCACGCGCCGAGCCGGCCCCGTTCGACGCCTGGCGCGACACCGCGGCCACGCTGCCGGCACGCGCGCTGGCCCGGCTGGCAGCCACCACGCCCGACCTCGGCCGCAGCGACACCGCCTTGATGCCCGGCCTGGACGACGCCGCCTGGTGGTCGGCCGTGGTGCCCGCGCTGCTGCAGGATCCGTTGTTTGCCCAGGCACCCACCTGGGACGGCCGACCGGTCGAGACGGGTGCGCTGGCGCGACGGCAGGCGCAGCCGCTGGTGGCGGCGCTGATCGCGCGTGAAGGCCACAGTGCGGCCACCCGGTTTGCGGCGCGGCTGGTGGAGCTGGCCACGCTGCTCGTCGACCTGGAGTCGTCACAAGGAAGCGCCCCGGGCTGGGTCCGCGCCTGGACACTCTCCGACGGCACCGGCCTGGCGGCCGTGCAGACCGCACGCGGCCTGCTCATGCACCACTCCCGGCTGGCGCATGGCCGCATCGCCGACTACCGCGTGGTGGCGCCCACCGAGTGGAATTTCCACCCGCAGGGCGCGCTGTTCCGCGGCATCGTCGGCACCGAAGCGCCCGACGAAGCCACCCTGCGGTCGCGCACCGCGCTGGCCGTGCACGCACTGGACCCCTGCGTCGGCTTTCGCATCGAAGTCGTGCCCCATGCATGAGATGTCGCTCGCCGAAGGTGTGCTGCAGCTGGTGGAAGACGGCGCGCGTGCCAACGCCGCCACCGGTGTGACGGCGGTCTGGCTGGAGATCGGCGCGCTGGCGCAGGTGGAAGTGGAGGCACTGCGCTTCTGCTTCGACGCCGTCACGCGCGGCACCGTCGCCGACGGTGCCCGGCTGGAGATCGTCACGCCGTCCGGCCTGGCCTGGTGCATGCCCTGCGGCAACCAGGTGCCCGTCGCTCAGCGCGGCGACGCCTGCCCGCATTGCGGCAGCCACCAGTTGCAGGTGATCCGGGGCGACGAGATGCGTGTCACCGAAATCGAGATCGCCTGAAGCGGCGGTCTGCCAACAAGGAGCAGAACCATGTGCGTCACCTGCGGTTGCGGCAGCGACCAGAACCACGTCGAAGGCGAGGGCCATGGGCACGAGCACACGCATGCCGACGGTACCACCCATGCCCATCCGCATGTCCATGGCCAGGAGCATGGGCACGCGCATGAACACGATCACGCGCACGGCCGTGCGCACGAACACGCCCACGGCGCCGTGCACCGGCATCGGCACGCCGACGGCAGTTGGCACAGCCACGACCACGGCGACGCTGCCGTCGCCGCCGCCGCCTCGGGCGCCGCGCTCGGCGCCGCGCACGCGCCCGGCGTCACGCCGAAGCGCATGGTGCAGATCGAGCAGGACATCCTGGCCAAGAACGACGCCGTCGCCGCGGCCAACCGGCAGCGCCTGGCCGACCGCGGCATCTTCGCGCTCAACCTCGTGTCCAGCCCCGGCTCGGGCAAGACGACGCTGCTGGTGAAGACCATCCAGGCGCTGCAGGGCCGGCTCAAGGTGGCCGTGATCGAAGGCGACCAGCAGACGACGCTGGACGCTGACCGCATCCGCGCCACCGGCGCGCCGGCGGTGCAGGTCAATACCGGCAAGGGCTGCCATCTCGACGCCGACATGGTGCGCCGCGCGCTGGACCGGCTCGACCCCGCCGACGGCAGCCTGCTGCTGATTGAAAACGTCGGCAACCTGGTCTGCCCGGCCGCCTTCGACCTGGGCGAGGCGCACAAGGTCGTCATCCTGTCGGTCACCGAAGGCGAGGACAAGCCGCTGAAGTACCCCGACATGTTCCATGCCGCCGACCTGCTGCTCGTCAACAAGACCGACCTGCTGCCCTACGTGCAGTTCGACGTCGAAGCCGCCATCGGCCATGCACGCCGCGTGCGGCCGGGCATCGAGGCGCTGCGCGTCTCGGCCACCACCGGCGAGGGCATGGACGCCTGGCTGGACTGGCTGGAACGCGGTGCGGCCGCTGCGCGTGCGGCGCGTGACGCCAGCGTCGAGGCGCTGCGCCGCCGCGTGGCCGAACTCGAAGCCCGGCTGGGTGCCGCCGACTGAATTCCAGGGTCGCCGGCTGGTCATGAACGATTCCCGCACACCGGCTCGCGCAGGGTCCGCCGCCGCGGGGGCAGAGGAATGGGGTGAGGCTGGCGTCACGGCCGCAGCGCCCCGCGAGCGCCGGCAGATCCAGGTGCGCGGCATCGTGCAGGGCGTGGGCTTCCGGCCCTTCGTCTACCGCCTCGCCAACGAACTCGGCCTCGCCGGCTGGGTGCGCAACGACGGCAACGGCGTCACGATCGAAGCCGAAGGCAGCGCCGCACAACTCCAGGCCCTGCTGCGCCGCCTGCGCGACGACGCCCCGCCGCGCGCCCGCGTCGACCAGGTTTTGCCCGCCCCGACCCTGCTCCCCGCCAGCGGCCGGCCCGGGTTTGCCATCGTCGAAACGCGTGGCGGCCCGGCGGCCACCGTGCACACCGCCATCGGCCCCGACAGCGCGGTCTGTCCCGACTGCCTGGCCGACATGTTCGACCCGGCCAACCGGCGCTGGCGCTACGCCTTCACCAACTGCACGAACTGCGGCCCGCGCTACACGATCACGCGCGCCCTGCCCTACGACCGTGCCATGACGAGCATGGCTTCCTTCGCCATGTGCCCGGCCTGCGCCGCCGAATACGCCAGCCCGCTGGACCGCCGCTTTCACGCCGAACCCAACGCCTGCCCGGCCTGCGGTCCGACGCTGAGCCTGCTCGACGCCGCCGGTGCGGCGGTGGCGGACATCGACCCCGTGGCCGGTGCGCTGCAACGCATCGGGCGCGGCGAGATCGTCGCCGTCAAGGGCCTGGGCGGGTTCCACCTCGTCTGCGATGCGCGCAACGCCAGCGCGGTTGCCACGCTGCGCTCGCGCAAGGGGCGTGAGGCCAAGCCGCTGGCGGTGATGGTGGCCAACGTGGCTTCCGGCGCCGCACTGGCCGAGATCGGCGCGGCCGAGGCGGATTTGGCGCTGAGCGCCGAACGCCCGATCGTGCTGCTGCGCAAGAGCGCGCGCACGGATGCGCTGCTGCCCGGCGTCGCGCCAGGGCTGGCCTGGCTGGGCCTGATGCTGCCCTACACGCCCTTGCAGATGCTGCTGTTCCACGAAGCGGCCGGACGCCCGGCCGGCACCGACTGGCTGCAGCCCGCGCAAGCGCTGGCCCTGGTGACGACCAGCGCCAACCCGGGCGGCGAACCGCTGGTCACGGGCAACGACGAGGCGCTGGCCCGGCTGGCCGGCATCGCCGACGCCTTCCTGCTGCACGACCGCGACATCGTGCAGCGCTGCGACGACAGCGTGCTGCGCGCCGTGGCCGGCGGGCCGTCGTGCGGCTTCCAGTTCATCCGCCGCGCGCGCGGCTATACGCCGCAGGCCATCCGGCTGGCCCAGGCCGGCCCCCCGGTGCTGGCCCTGGGCGGCTGGTTCAAGAACACGGTGTGCGTGACGCGCGGCGACGAGGCCTTCGTCTCGCAGCACGTGGGCGACCTGGACAACGCGCCCACCTGCGAGGCGCTGGACGAGGCGGTGGCGCACCTGCTGCACATCCTGCAGGTCAGGCCCGCGCGGGTGGCGCACGACCTGCACCCCGACTTCTACAGCACGCGCCTGGCGGCGCGGCTGGCCGCAGAACACCGGGCGCCGCTGCACGCGGTGCAGCATCACCAAGCGCACATCGCCGCCGTGCTGGCCGAACACCGCGTTCGCGGCCCCGTGCTCGGGCTGGCGCTGGACGGCGTGGGCCTCGGCGCCGACGGCAGCGCCTGGGGCGGCGAATTGCTGCGCGTGGACGGCGCCGCCTTCACCCGCCTGGGCCGCCTGCGCCCGCTGCGCCTGCCCGGCGGCGACCGCGCCGCGCGCGAACCCTGGCGCATGGCCGCCGCGGCGCTCTCGCTGGCCGGCCGTGGCGACACCATCGCCGCACGTTTCGCGAGCGAACCCGCGGCCGCATCGGTGGCCACGCTGCTGCAACGCGGCCTGCACGCGCCCGAGACCAGCAGCCTGGGCCGCTGGTTCGACGCCGCCGCCGGCCTGCTGGGCGTCTCGCACCGCATGGCTTTCGAAGGCCAGGCGGCGATGCTGCTGGAAGGCCTGGCCGAAGCGCACGGCCCCGTCGCCGCCGAGCCGGCGTTGTACGGCATCGATGCCGGCAACCAGCTCGACCTCACGGCGCTGGCGCTGCGCCTGGCCGACGAGAGCGACGCCGGCCGCGGTGCCGCCCTGTTCCACGCCACGCTGGTGAGCGCCCTGGCCGACTGGGTGGCGCGTGCCGCAGGCGCACAGCAACTCCGCACCGTGGCCTGCGGCGGCGGCTGCTTCCTCAACGCCTTGCTGGCCGGCGGGCTGCAGCGCGAACTGGCCGCGCGCGGCCTGACCCTGTTGCAGTCCCAGGCCGTGCCGCCCAACGACGGCGGCCTGTCGCTCGGCCAGGCATGGGTGGCCTTGCAGGCCGCCACCGCTTCCTGAAGGAGATCCAAGGATGTGTCTCGCCCTCCCCGCCCGCGTCGTCGAACTGACCGACGGCGACAACGCCGTGGTCGATCTCGGCGGCGTGCGCAAGTCCATCTCGCTGGCACTCGTCGAAGGCACCCAAGTCGGCGATTACGTCATCGTGCACGTGGGCTACGCCCTCACGCGGCTCGACCCGGCAGAAGCCGAGCTGACCTTGAAGACCTTCGCCGAAGCCGGCCTGGACACGGCCGCAACGTCCACCCCGCCCTTGCCGTGAAATGAACGCCGTCCAATGAAGTACATCGACGAATTCCGCGACGGCGACCTGGCGCGCCAGCTCGCCGCCGCCATGGCCCGCGAAGCCGAACCGGCCCGCCGCTACAACCTGATGGAATTCTGCGGCGGCCACACGCACGCCATCTCGCGCTACGGCCTGAAGGACATGCTGCCGCCCAGCGTGAACATGATCCACGGCCCCGGCTGCCCGGTGTGCGTGCTGCCCATCGGCCGCATCGACAACGCCATCGAGCTGGCCGCGCGGCCCGGTCTCGTGCTGTGCACCTATGCCGACACCGTGCGCGTGCCGGCGTCCAAGGGCTTGTCGCTGCTGAAGGCCAAGGCGCGCGGCGCCGACATCCGCATGGTCTATTCCAGCGCCGACGCCATCCGCATCGCGCAGCAGCACCCGGACCGCGAGGTCGTCTTCTTCGCCATCGGCTTCGAGACCACCACGCCGCCCACCGCGGTGGCCATCCTGCAGGCGCAGGCGCTGGGCCTGAAGAATTTCAGCGTCTTCTGCAACCACGTGCTCACGCCGGCGGCCATCGGCCACATCCTGGAATCGAAGGAAGTGCGTGAATACGGCACCGTGCCGCTGGACGGCTTCATCGGCCCGGCGCACGTGTCCACCGTGATCGGCAGCCAGCCCTACGAATATTTCGCCGAGGAATATGCCAAGCCGGTGGTCATCGCCGGCTTCGAGCCGCTGGACGTGATGCAGGCCATCCTGATGCTGGTGCGCCAGTTGAACGAGGGCCGCGCCGAGGTCGAGAACGAATTCACCCGCGCCGTCACGCGCGAGGGTAATGCCAAGGCCAAGGCGCTGGTGGCCGAAGTCTTCGAACTGCGCCGCAGCTTCGAGTGGCGCGGCCTGGGCGAGGTGCCGTACAGCGCGCTGGCCATCAAGCCGGCCTACCGGCCCTTCGACGCCGAGGCGCGTTTTGGCATCGCCTACCGCTCCGTGCCCGACAACAAGGCCTGCGAATGCGGCGCCATCCTGCGCGGCGTGAAGAAGCCGGCCGACTGCAAGGTGTTCGGCACCGTCTGCACGCCCGAGAATCCCATCGGCTCGTGCATGGTGTCCTCCGAAGGCGCGTGCGCGGCGCACTACACCTATGGCCGGTTCAAGAACGTGGCCATCGTGCCCGAAGCCAACGCCACGCTTCCCCTGTAGGGTCGGGGGTATACGGGCGCCGAACGACCCGCAAAACGTCGAATCCAGGCGCGCGTCATGCGTCAAACCTTGCCTCACGTCAAACGACCGCGGGGGCCCCTGTCGAAAATGCCCTATCGCCCGGACATCCGGTCTGCCTGCCTGGCAGCCGCGGTGGTGGGTTGCATGGAGCACAGGTCATGGCAAGCGCGGGTTCGCTAGAAAACGGTGGTCTGACAGGTCGGCTGGCTCGCATGGCCCTGGCCGCCGTCGCCGTGGCACTGGCCAGCCTGGCCGCCCCGGCGGCGGCGCAGACCCCTGCCGCCGACAAGCCGCAGGTGTCGTCACAGAAGTGCCTGAGCTGCCACGACGACCCTGAAATGAAGGACGACGACGGCAAGTCGCTGTCGGTATCGGCCGCCCATTTCGGACGTTCGGCGCACCGCAAGCTGGAATGCGCCGACTGCCACGAGTCGGCCCTGGAGATCCGCCACCCGCGCAACCCGCTCGGTCCCGTCAAGCCCCAGGTGTGCCAGGACTGCCACGAAGACGAATTCAAGGCCATCGCCGGCAGCATCCACGGCCGCCGCGCCCAGGGCGAGCGCGCCATCAAGGACTGCAACGGCTGCCACGGCAGCCTGCACACGGTGTTCAAGGGCGGCGACCCCGAGTCGCCGCTGTCGCCGGTGAACCAGATCAAGACCTGCGGTGGCTGCCACGAAGACATGATGGCCAACTACGAGAGCAGCAAGCATGCCCGCGCACTGCTCAAGGCCGGACTGGTGGGCAGTTCGCCTTCGTGCTCCAGCTGCCACGGCAAGCACGAGATCCATGCCAAGGACGACCCGGCGGCGACGACCCACCACACCAGGATCCCCGCCACCTGCGGCAGTTGCCACAGTGGCGTGCTCAAGGACTTCAACGAGAGCGCGCACGGCACGGCCATCACGGCCGGGCGCGAGGGGCCGGTCTGTTCCACCTGCCATGAGTCGCACGCCATCAAGGACCCGGGTGCCGCAGCCACGCGGCACGTGGTGTCGGACGGCTGCGGCAACTGCCACGAGGATTATTCGACCTCGTTCCGCGGCAGCTTCCACGGCAAGGCCACGGCGCTGGAGAACAAGGCAGCGGCGGCGTGCGCCGACTGCCACACGCCGCACCGCAACCTGGCGGCTTCGGACCCACGCTCCAGCGTCCACCCCGACAACCTGGCCGCGACCTGCGGCGCCTGCCACGAGAAGGTCAACGCGTCGTTCCTGACCTTCGACCCGCACGCCAACCCGTCCGACCCCACGCGCAACCCCTACGTGTACTGGATCTGGCTCGGCATGACCTCGCTGCTGGTGGGCGTGTTCGGCTTCTTCGGCCTGCACGGCCTGCTGTGGATGCAGCGTGCGCTGGTGGGCAAGCTGCGCGGCGAATTCAGTTTCAGCCACGGTGGCCCCGGCCCCTACGTGCGGCGCTTCAGCGGCATGCAGATGGGCGTGCACGTGGCCATCGTCAGCAGTTTCCTGCTGCTGGCCGCGACGGGTTTGCCGCTCAAGTTTGCCGAGGCACCCTGGGCGCCGGGCCTGATGACGCTGCTGGGCGGCGCCGAATCGGCAGGCTACCTGCACCGCCTGGCCGGCATCGTGACCTTCGGCTACTTCGCCTGGCACCTGGGCATGATCGTGCACGGCCTGTTCCTGAAGAACGAGAAAGGCTACTTCTGGGGCCCGCGCTCGATGGTGCCGCAGCCGCGCGACGTGGTCGACTTCATCGGCATGATGAAGTACTTCCTCTACCTGGGGCCGCGGCCGAAATTCGACCGCTTCACCTACTGGGAGAAATTCGACTACCTGGCGGTCTTCTGGGGCGTGGCCATCATCGGCTTCTCGGGCCTGATCCTGTGGTTCCCGACCGCCTTCACCATGGTGCTGCCGGGCTGGGCGCTGAATGCCGCCTACATCGTGCACAGCGACGAGGCCCTGCTGGCCACCGGCTTCATCTTCCTGTTCCACTTCTTCCACACCCACCTGCGGCCCGAGGCTTTCCCGCTCGACCCGGTCATCTTCACCGGCCGCATGCCGCTGGACCGCTTCAAGGACGAGCGGCCCATGGAGTACGAGCGCCTGGTGGCGCAGGGCCAGCTGGAGGACTACCTCGTGCCGCCGCCCACGGCCGCCGAGCTGCGGCGTGCGTATATCTTCGGGTTCACGGCGGTCACGATCGGTGTCATCCTGGCCATCTTCATCTTCTGGGGGCTGCTCACACACGGCTTCCACTGATCGCCCCCTGAAGCAAAAACAACGGGCAGCACTGCCCGCACATGGAGCAGGCAACGATGGTGCACAACTTCGTCTCGGTCATCACCCGCCACTGGGTCAGCCTGGTGGGCGCGATCATCGCGCTCGTCGCGCTGGTGATGATCGTGTTGCTGATCGGCCTGCAGCTGACCGGCTTCGACGGTGGCGCCTACCTGGGCATCATCACCTACATGCTGCTGCCGGCGGTGTCCGGCCTCGGCCTGGTGCTCATCCCCGTGGGCGTCTGGCTGCGCCGCAGGCAGGAGGCGGCGGCAGCGGCCCACCACGAAGCCGCGCCCCGCGCCCTGCCCGTCATCGACCTCAACAACGAACGCACACGCGGCCTGCTCATCGTGAGCGTGCTGGTGGGGATGATCAGCACGGTGCTGATCGCCGGCGCCACCGTGAAGGGCATCAAGGAGATGGAAACGGTGGCCTTCTGCGGCACCGTGTGCCACACCGTGATGGAGCCCGAGCACGTGGCTTTCCAGCGCTCGCCGCACAGCAAGATCACCTGTGCCGACTGCCACATCGGGGCGGGGGCGGACTGGTTCGTGAAGTCCAAGATCTCGGGCTCGTGGCAGCTGGTTTCGGTGGCCTTCAACCTCTATCCCACGCCCGTCACCAGCCCGGTGCACGACCTGCGCCCGGCGCGCGACACCTGCGAGCAGTGCCACTGGCCGACCAAGCACGTGGGCGACAAGCTGCAGGTGAAGACCCAGTTCGCCGACGACGAGGCCAATACCGAGACCAAGACCGTGCTCGTGATGAAGGTCGGCGGCCAGCAGGGCACCGCCTCCACCGGCATCCACTGGCACGTGGACCGCGGCGTGGAGATCCGCTACCTGACCGATCCCACGCGCCAGAAGGTCTACGACATCGAGATGACCACGCCGGCCGGCAAGAAGGTCTTCAAGACCGAGGCCGCGCCCGACGGCCCGGTGGAGTGGCGCACCATGGACTGCGTGGACTGCCACAACCGGCCGGCACACATCTTCTACCCGGCCGACAAGGAGATCAACAGAGCGATGGAGGACGGCCGCATCGACAAGGGCCTGCCTTTCATCAAACGTGAAGGGCTGCGCGTGCTGCAGGAAGGCCAGTATGCGTCGAAGGAAGAGGCCAAGGCCGGCATCGCCAACGAGGTGGCGAATTTCTACAAGGCCAATTACGCCGAGCTCGCCACCGCCAAGGCCGCGGAGATCCAGGCCGCCGGTGCCGCACTGGGCGACATCTACTCCTGGAATGTCTTCCCGAAGATGAAGGTCACCTGGGGCACGCATATCAACAACCTCGGCCACAGCGACGAAGCCCCGGGCTGCTTCCGCTGCCACGACAAGAAGCACCAGACGGCCGAAGGCCAGCGCATCGGCGCCAAGTGCAGCACCTGCCACGCCGTGCTGGCCGACGAGGAAGAGGATCCCGAAATCCTGCAGGCGCTGAAGCCCTGAAACCCTGAAGCCCTGAAACCGGCCCCGGCTGCGACTGCGATCCGAGCGCCCCTTGCGGGCGCTCGTTCGTTTTGCGCAAGGCCACCTCGCAATTCAGGCGATCATTGCGCCATGACTACCGTACGCAAGGACTACATCCGCCCCGTCGATTTCAAGCACGGCGTCGTCGACATGTCGCACGGCGGCGGCGGCCGGGCCATGGCCCAGCTCATCGACGAGCTCTTCCAGCGCTCCTTCGACAATGAATGGCTGCGCCAGGCCAACGACCAGGCTGCCTTCACGGTGCCGCCCGGGCGCCTGGTGATGGCCACCGACAGCCACGTCGTCTCGCCGCTCTTCTTCCCCGGCGGCGACATCGGCTGCCTGTCGGTGCACGGCACCGTCAACGACGTGGCGATGTCGGGCGCGGTGCCGCTGTACCTGGCGGCCAGCTTCATCCTGGAGGAGGGCTTCCCGCTGGTCGACCTGAAACGCATCGTCGAGTCGATGGCCGCGGCCTCGCGCGCCGCCGGCGTGCCGGTGGTCACCGGCGATACCAAGGTGGTGGAAAAGGGCAAGGGCGACGGCGTCTTCATCACCACCACCGGCGTGGGCGTGGTGCCGGCGGGCGTGGACATCTCGGGCGACCGCGCGCGGCCCGGCGACCGCATCCTGGTCAGCGGCACCGTCGGCGACCATGGCGTGGCCATCATGTCGCTGCGCGAAAACCTCAGCTTCGAGACCACCATCGAAAGCGACACCGCGGCCCTGCACGGTCTGGTGGCGGCCATGGTGCAGGCGGTGCCCGGCATCCATTGCCTGCGCGACCCCACGCGCGGTGGCCTGGCCACCACGCTCAACGAACTGGCCACGCAGTCCGGCTGCGGCTTCGTCATCCGCGAAGCCGATATTCCGGTGCGGCCACAGGTGGAGGCGGCCTGCGAATTCCTGGGCCTGGACCCGCTGTACGTGGCCAACGAGGGCAAACTCGTCGCCATCTGTGCCGAGGCCGACGCGGCGCGGCTGCTGCAGGCCATGCGCGCGCATCCGCTCGGCCGCGACGCGGCGCACATCGGCGTGGTCATCGCCGACGATCACCACTTCGTGCAGATGGACACCCGCTTCGGTGGCCGGCGCAACGTGGACTGGCTCACCGGCGAACAATTGCCGCGCATCTGCTGAAGGCGCGTTTGCTTCATGCGCATCCTGTTTCTCACCCATTCCTTCAACAGCCTCACGCAGCGGCTGTACGACGAGTTGACGCACGACGGGCACGATATCTCGGTCGAGTTCGACATCAACGACCGCGTCACCGAAGAGGCGGTGGCGCTATGGCAGCCGGCACTGGTCGTGGCGCCGTTCCTGAAGCGCCGCATCCCCGCGAGCGTGTGGCAGCGGTACCGCTGCATCGTCGTCCACCCCGGGCCGGCGGGCGACCGCGGGCCGTCGGCGCTGGACTGGGCGATCCTGGAAGGCGCCACCGAATGGGGCGTGACGGCGATCGAGGCGAATGGCGAATTCGACGCCGGCCCGGTGTGGGCCAGCAGGTCCTTTCCCATGCGGCCGGCCACCAAGAGCAGCCTGTACCGGCGCGAGGTCACCGAGGCCGCGGTGCAGGCCCTGCGGCTGACGCTGCAGCGGCTGGCGGCGGGCGAGCAGCCGCAGGCGCAGGCCGCCCTGCCCGCTTCGAGTCCTGTCCAGACGCGGCCGCTGATGCGCCAGGCCGACCGCGCCATCGACTGGGCGCAGGACGACACCGCCTGCGTACTGCGCAAGCTGCACGCCGCCGACGGTACGCCGGGCGTGCTGGACGAAGTGCTGGGCCTGCCGGTGTACCTGCACGGCGCACACCTCGAAGGCGGTGCGCGCCCGCCCGCCGCCACGCCCGGTGCAGTGGTGGCGCAGCGCGACGGCGCCATCCTGCGCGCCACGCGCGACGCAGCGGTGTGGATCACGCACCTGCGGCGCGCCGACGGCAGCGAACCCGCTTTCAAGCTGCCCGCGGCCCTGGTGCTGGGGCAGCGACTGGCCGGCGTGCCCGAATCGCCGCTGGCACCCGACGCGGTGGTGGACACGCCCACCTGGCGCGAGATCCGCTACGAAGAAGCGGGCCAGGTCGGCTGGCTGCACTTTCCGTTCCACAACGGCGCCATGGGCACGACGCAGTGCCAGGCGCTCACCGCCGCGCTGCGCAGCGCCAAGGCCCGGCCCACGCGCGTGATCGTGCTCGCCGGCGGACCCGACTTCTGGAGCAACGGCATCCACCTCAACCTGATCGAGGCGCATCCGCAGCCGGCCGACGAGTCGTGGCGCAATATCAACGCCATGAACGATCTGGTGCTGGAGATCCTGCTCACCGATCGGCAGCTCACGGTGGCCGCGCTGGCAGGCAATGCCGGTGCCGGCGGCTGCTTCCTGGCCCTGGCTGCCGACCGGGTGTGGGCGCGCCGCGGCGTGCTGCTCAACCCGCACTACAAGAGCATGGGCAACCTCTACGGCTCGGAATACTGGACCTACCTGTTGCCGCGGCGTGTGGCGCCCGAGGCCGCGCGCCGGCTGATGGACAACCGGCTGCCGGTCAATGCCGTGCAGGCAGCGTCGCTGGGCCTGGTCGACGCCGCGCTGGACGGCGACCCCGAGGCCTTCGCCGCCGCGGTCGCGTCAGGCGCGCAGGCGCTGGCGGCCGACCCCGGATTCGAGGCCCTCCTGCAAGCCAAGGTGCTAGGGCGCGCGGCCGACGAAGCGGCCAAGCCGCTGGCCGCCTGGCGCGCCGAGGAACTGGAGCGCATGAAGCTCAACTTCTACGGCTTCGATTCCAGTTATCACGTCGCACGCCACGCCTTCGTGACCAAGGTGCCGCGCTCGCGCACGCCGCTGTGGCTGGCCAGGCACCGCACACAAAAACCGAGGCCCCGCTGAGCGAGGCCTTGGCTTGCCCCCTCGCCCGCCTGGGCGCGAGAGGGAGATCCGCGGGGACTCAACGCGGCGTGATCTTGAAGCTGCCGTCCTTGGCGACTTCGATCTCGTTGTTCAGGAAGGCGGCGTTGTAGCCCGCTTCCTTGAGCTTGTGGTACGCCATCTCGGCACGGATGCCGGTGAGGCAGTGCGCGACGATTCGCTTGTCCTTGGGCAGCTCGGCCATGCGCGCCATCAGCTCCTCGTCGGGAATCAGCAATGCGCCCTTGATCATGCCGGCCTGGGCTTCGTCGGCGTT
Organism: Candidatus Rubrivivax defluviihabitans; assembly: GCA_016709385.1. Lineage (GTDB taxonomy): Bacteria > Pseudomonadota > Gammaproteobacteria > Burkholderiales > Burkholderiaceae_C > Rubrivivax > Rubrivivax defluviihabitans. The sequence goes on along the minus strand of JADJMW010000009.1, from coordinate 101,307 downwards.
GCGCACGTCCAGGATCAACACGTTGGGCGGCGTATTCTTGGCCAACGTGGTGAACTCGGCCATCGGGATGGAACCGGCACGGGGCTTGGGTGCGTAGGCGATCTTCGTTGGCGCCGGCACACCGGACTCGACGGCATAGCCCGCCGCCTGCCAGCCGATCATGCCGCCGTCGAGCACCAGCACGTTCTGCTGGCCGGCCTTGATCAGGGCCTGGGCCACCGTCACCGCCTGGTCACCGCCGCGCCCGTCGTAGACGATCAGCGGCGCCTTCAGCTTGGGATCGGGCAGCGACTTCAGCACCGCCTTCTCTTCACCGGCCGGCACCGAAACCGCACCCTGGATGTGCCCGCTGGTGGCGTCGACCGCGGTGCGCGCGTCGATCATCACGTGGGGAATTTCGCGGTCCAGGTACGCCGCCTTCACGAACGTCGGTGTCGTCACCAGGACATTGCGCGTCTTCCACTCGGGCTCGCCTTCGCGGTAGACGCGCAGGTTGGTGTAGCCCATCAGCTTGGCCTTCTTCATCGAATTAGGACTCAGCGTGCAGGTGATGCCGCCGCAGTAGAAGACGGTGAGCTGGTTCTTGTCCTTGGGCAGGCGGTCGACGAATTTGTCGAAACCGATGAACGGCAGGTGGATCGCGGTCGGGATCGCACCCTCCTGGAAGCGCACCAGCGGCCGCGAATCGATGAGCGTGTAGTTCGCCTTGGCCGGGCCTTCGGCCACCAGCTTGGCCACACCCGCATAGTCGATCAGGTGGGCCGGGTCGATCTTCACCGGGCCCTTGAAGCGGATCTCGCTCGCGACCTTCACGCCGTCCCTCTCGACATAGGTGACCTGAACCTCGTGGCGCTTCTTCGCGTCGCGCAGGAAATCGGGCGTCTTGGCCACGCCGGCATCGATGACCTTCAGCGCCTTGGGGTCGAAGCGCAGGATCTGCGGCATCGCCGCACCCACGTCCACCTGCATCGCCTGAGACTTGAACGCTGCCGATTCGAAATAACCGCCGATCTGGTTGGGCTCCAGCGTGTGGCATGCGGCGCACATGCCCGGTTGCGGTGGTTTGGCCTTGGCGGGAGCAGGAGCGGCCGGCGCCTGTGCGGCGGCGATCTGCGCGCCGAGCAACAGCGCGCCGAGAAGAGCCATGCGGAACATCAGATTTCCTTTCGAAGAAACAAAGAGACCCACCGTCACGGAACCAAGGTGAGCGCAGGGGTGATCTCGCTGACCTGGCCGGCGTTGACCATGATCCAGCGCAGCGTGAAGCCGCCCACCAGCACCAGCACGGCCGGCACCACGGTGTGCGCCACTTTGTGCGTGAGCTCCAGGCCCTGCCAGGCCAGCGGCAGCACCACGCCCACCAGAACCACGCCGCCCCAGAAAGCCAGCGCATAAGGGCCGGTGGTGATGAGCGAAGCCGCCACGGCGTGCGAGGCCGAGGTCGTATACAGGTTGATGAGCAGGATGGTGATGAAGACCAGCTCGGCCACCAGGAACATCTGGTCGTAGCGCACCAGCGATTCGGCGGTTCGCTTCTCGGGATGCTGCGGCCCCATGGGTTGCAGCAGGGCCGAGAAGGCACCGCCGACCATGCCCTGCGGCGCGCTGCGCCCCTGCAGCAGCGTGGCCGCGATGTGCATCACCGCCACGCCGGCCGACAGGCCCGAGACCAGGAACAAGGGGCCGAGGATGGCGCTGTTCCACAGCGGCCGCGCGACCATGGTGTTGAGCAGGATGCCGGTATAGATGCCCAGCGCGATGCCCAGCACCAGGTTGGCCCAGCCCAGTGCGCGGATCCACGCCGGTCGGGCGACGATCACGTCGGACCAGGTCTTCAGCACCGGCACCGTGCGCCCCAGCCAGGGCCAGGCGTCGGGCAGGCGGATCAGCGCCGAGACCATGAGCACGCCGTAGACGACGAGCAGCACCCACGAACCCCAGGCCATGGGCGAGAGGTACTGGAACGTGAGGTAGATGCGCCACACGTACAGCCGGTGCGTCAGGTCGAGCAGCAGCGCCAGCATGCCGATATTCATGAGCATGAAGCCCAGCAGCGGCGTCTGCATGGAAAAGAAGGTGCGCGTGTCCTCGCCCTTGGCCAGGCGCAGCATGGCCAGGCCGCCGATGACCATCATGCCGGCCACGATGCCGCCCACGAACAGGTACAGCGGGATTTCCCAGCTCCATACCGCCAGGTGCGGGTCGATCAAGGGGTTGTGTCTCGTGCTGGTGATTTCGAGCATGACGGCTGCTCCTCAGGTCAGATAGAAGATGCGCGGCCGGGTGCCGGCTTCGGGCAGCAGCGTGTGGAACTTGCGCGTGCGCAGCAGGTCGTTGATGGCGCTCTTCGGGTCGTCCAGGTCGCCAAAATACATGCAGTGCGTGGGGCACACCGAGACGCAGGCCGGGTCCTTGCCATCCTTCACGCGGTGCAGGCAGAAGGTGCACTTGTCGACATAGCCTTGCGGGTGCACGTAGCGCGCGTCGTAGGGGCAGGCGGCGATGCAGGCCTTGCAGCCGATGCACTTGTTGGCCGTCACCTGCACCGTCCGGCCGAAGTCCTCCACGTGGCTGGCTCCGGTGGGGCAGCAGGTCACGCACGGCGGGTTGTCGCAGTGGTTGCAGCGCTCGGTGCGGATCTCCATGTGCAGCTGCGGGAAGGTGCCACGCACTTCTGTCGTGATCCAGTCGCGGCAATAGCCCTGCGGCACGTCGTTCTCGACCTGGCAGGCCACGACGCAGTCCTGGCAGCCCACGCACTTGCGGGTGTCGATGACCATTCCAAAGCGGGGCATATCAAGTCTCCTGCAGGGCCGTCCCAAAGGGGACTTGCGCCCCCTCGGGGGGCAGCGAACAAAGTGAGCGTGGGGGCTTCATGTCACGCCTCCTTCACGAGAGCAACGAAATTCGTGTGGATGCTCGTGGCACCCATCAGCGGATCGGTTGCGTAGTGCGAATTCAGGCCCCCGGCGCTGGCGCCACGAAGGAAGGCCGTCTTGAGCATCTTGTTGGTGTGGCCGAAGCCGTAGACCATGTAGACGCAGTCCTCGCGGATGCGCTGCGTGGCCTTCACGCGCACGCGGTTGCTGACCACGCCGTCCTGGTTCTTCAGCTTCACGTAGTCGCGGTTCTTCAGCCCCAGCTTCGCGGCTGTCGCGGTGTTGACCCAGACCTCGTTGTCCGGCATCAGGTCGTGCAGCAAGGGGTTGGTCTGCGTGCGGCTGAAGGTGTGGCCGGGCGCGCGCCCGGTGATCAGACGGAAATGGCCGGCCGGTGCGTCGGGATGCTTGGTGTACTTGGGCACCGGGTCGAAGCCGGCCTCGGCCAGCTGGTCCGACCAGAACTCGACCTTGCCGCTGGGCGTGTCGAAGCTGAGTTCCAGCCCTTCCTCCACCGTGATGGGCTTGTGCGGCGCCATGATCACGCCTTCTTTCTTCAGCGCTTCCCAGCTGTGGCCCGACTTCTCGACGCGGAAGCTGAGGTATTCCTCCATGTCCTTGAAGGGCATGCAGTCACCGATGCCCAGCTTCTCGGCCAGTTGCTTGGCAATCCACCAGGCCGGTTTCTGGTCGTGCGGCGGCGCCACCACCGGCTGGCGCAGCGCAGCCCAGCCGGTGCGGCCGAAACCGGTGAGGATTTCGTCGTGCCGCTCCAGGAAGGTGGTGTCGGGCAGGATGACGTCGGCCCAGCCGGCAATCTCGCTGGGCAGGGTGTCGCACACCACCATCAGATCCAGGTTCTGGATCGCCTTGATGGTTTCCTGCTCGTTGGGCAGCGCCTGCATCAGATTCGTCGAATAAACGAACCAGCCCTTCACCGGGTAAGGCTTGCCGCTGATCGTGGCGTCGCGGATGGCGGTGGTGACGCCTTCGTCGGCGAAGGGGTAGATGTCGCCTTCGGCGCCGTCGAGCCGAGGCTTGGCGTGCTCGGGGTACTTGGGCAGCGGATAGGGCGCGATCTTGATGCCCTGCGAGACGAACATGCCACCCTTGCGGCCGTAGTTGCCCAGCAGCGCATTGACCAGCGCGATGGCGCGGCTGCGCTGCGTATCGTCGCCATACCAGTTCACGCGGCGGCCGGGGTGGATGATGCTGGCCGGGCGGCGGGCGGCGAATTCACGCGCCGCAGCACGGATCAGGTCGGCCGACACTTCGCACTGCTCGGCCGCCCATTCAACCGAGTAACCCTTGATCTCGGCGGCGAACTTGTCGAAGCCGTGGCCGTATTTCTCGACGAAGGCCTTGTCGTAACGACCTTCGCTCACGAGCAGGTTGGCCCAGGCCAGCAGCAGCGCGATGTCGGTGCCGGGCTTCACCGGCAGCCAGTATTTGGCCTTGCTGGCGGCCACCGAGAAGCGCGGGTCGACCACGATCACCGGCACCTTGCGTTCCACCGCCTGCGCGAACTCCTGCACCTGCGAGTTGTGCATGTTCTCGCCCAGGTGCGAGCCGATCAGCACCAGGCAGTCGGTGTTCTTGATGTCGGTGGGCTCGGGCGAGCCGACGCCGGCGCCGTAGGTGAGCACGTAGCCCACGTCGCGCGCACCGCGGCACTGGGCGTAGGAAGAACCGGCGTAGTTGATGACGCCCCAGCTCTTGAGCACATGCTGGAAGAAGCGCTGGCCGAAACCGTGGTTGAACAAGGCCATCGATTCCGGGCCGTGCTCGGCCTTGATCTTGTTCATCTTCTCGGCCACGAAGCCGAGTGCTTCGTCCCAGCTCACGGCCTTCCATTCCTCCTTGCCGCGTTCGCCCACGCGCATGAGCGGCTGGCGCAGGCGGTCGGGGTCGTAGTGCGCGCCCACGGCACCGGTGCCACGCGGGCAAAGCCGGCCCATGCTCTGCGGGTCCTTGGGGTTGCCTTCGAACTTCCACAGCTTGCCGTCGCGCAGGTGCGCGATGCCGCCGCAGCGCCAGAAGCACATCTCGCAGAAGGTCGGGATCGTGGTCACGGTGCCGGTGCCGGCTTCGGCGGCGCTGGCAGCCACTGCGTCCGGGGCCAGGGGGATCCAGCCCTGCCAGGCGGCGCCGGCCGTGGCCGCGCCCAGGCTGCCGGCGGACAGGCTCAGGAATCTCCGTCTTGAAACTGCTTTGCTCATGGTTCTGTTCCGAAGGGAGAGGGGGAATTCGATCTCAGGCGCGGGGCCGCAGCCCGGCGAAGCGCTGCTCGAGCCGGCCCATGCCCCAACCCGCGAAGGCCAGGAAGGCCACGAAGGCCGGCAGCCACCAGCCCATGCCGAGGCCGGTGAGCGTGGGCAGGGTCAGCTCGCCGCGGCTGCCGGCCTGGATCCAGGTCTCGATGCCGGGCGTGAATTCGGCGTAAGCCCACACCCCGGCCAGCATGCCGGCCATGAACACCAGCCCGTCCTTGCGGCCGGTGGCCGCCGCCGAGAGTGATGTGCCCGGGCAATAGCCGCCGACGATGAAGCCGGCACCGAAGATCAGGCCGCCCAGCGCCTGCGCGGCGTAGCTGGTGGGCTCGACATACAGGTCCGACAAGTCCATGAAGCCGCCGGCGCTGAGCAGGAACAGCCCGGCCAGGGCGGTGACGATGGCCGTGAACATGACCTTCACCACCGCCATGTCGTACAGGTAGAACACCGCGGTGAGCTTGCGCGCGCTGCCGAAGCCGGCGCGTTCCAGGCAGAAGCCGAAGCCCAGGCCGAGCAGCAGCGCCAGGCCCAGTTCGGCCAGGGGGCTGAATTCAACGTAGTAGGTCAGAGGCAGCATCACAGCCACTCCTTGCGCACGAACCAGGCCAGCGCGTAGGCCGAAGCGAAGACCGCGCCCATGAAGACCAGGCTGCCGACGTTGAGCATGGCGCCGCCGGTGAGCGCCTGGCCGCTGGTGCAGCCCTTGGCGATCTTGGCGCCGTAGGCGGCGATGAAGCCGCCGGCGAAGGCCAGCCACAGGCGGGTGTTGTCGGACACGTTCGGCCCGCGTTCCACGGTCCAGGCCAGCCGACGGCCCTGCCAGCCCGAGACGAAGGCACCGATGGCCGCGCCGACCAGCAGGAACAGCGTCCACGACTGCAACGGCGCGCCTTCGTTCCAGTAGCGCACATGCACCGCGTTGGCCTGCACCTGTTCGGGCGACACCAGGCCGGTCAGCCACGCTGCCACGGCCGCGAAGGCCGCCGTCGCGCCGAGGCCGCGGCCAGCCACCATGTAGGTCGCCAGCAGCACCAGGCCGAGCAGAAAGCCCACGGCATAGGGGTTCCAGTAGGTACGCGCCGCGCCGCCGACCCGTGAAGACCGGGCCGCCGCCGCAACGCCGCGCGTCAGGGTGTGTGACATCTTCAGTGGCTCCTGTGGGGGAACCGTCCGCTGCCACCCCCGGGGTGCCTGCCGACGCAGAGGGTGCTTGCAGCAAAGCCGGATTCCATGGCGAGATTGCATACCCCCTGGGGAATACCCGCATTGATCTTGCGCAAAGTTGTTTCCGGCACGCCAGGAATCGGCCCGTGCGCCGCGACGCGCCGGGGGCGCGCCGGCGCGGCGCTAGAAGCGCGGCCGCGTCAGGCCGACGTCGGCGTCGCGCCACGCCGCCTGAAAGCGGGCCTGGACGGCCTTCGCCTCCCGTTCCCGGCCCTGCCGGCGAAGCGCGTGCTTCAGCCCCAGCAGCGACCAGCCGTTCTCGGGGTAGTGGCGCAAGTCCTGGCGGAAGACGCGTTCGGCTTCCCCGGCCCGCCCCTCGTCCAGCAAGGCCGCGCCCAGGGCATGGCGCGTGGGCGCCAGCCACAAATGAGGTTCGTCATGGGCCATCGCGTCCTCGGCGGCCACCGCCTGTTGCAGCCAGCCCACGGCCTGGTCATGGCGGCCAACGAGCGCCGCCAGGTCGGCCTGAAGCGTGAGCACGGCGATATGCACCAGGTCGGCCGCCGGGTTGATGTTCTTCAGCTTCGTCGTCGCCAGTTCCGGCTCGGCCGCCGCCGACTGCAGCGCCTGCAGGGCGGCGCGCGCCTCGCGCGGCCTTCCGGTGCGGGCCCAGGCCGTGCCGCGCGCGTAGTGCCACATCGCCAGCAGGTAGGCCGCGTTGCCGTCTGGCGGCCGGGTCTGCGTCAGCAGTTCCTGCCAACGGCCGAAGCGCACCAGCGCATGCAGCGGCAGCACGGCATAGTGCTGCAGAACGCCGCTGCCCAGGTCGCCGGGGCGCGGCCCGCAGGCGGCCGGCCAGGCCGCCTGCGTGGCCGCGATGGCGACCTGCGAGCGCCCCTGCATCGCCGCCGCAGCCCACAGGAAATGGTGGTTGTGGGCCACGTAGCCCACGCGGTAGGCGCCCTGGGCGTCCACCTGCGCCAAGTAGCGTTCGTCGGCCTCGATCGAACGCTGGTTGGCCGCCGCGGCCTGCGCATAACGGCCGGTGCGCATGTCGATATGCGCCGGCATGTGCAGCAGGTGGCCCGAGCCGGGCACCAGCGTGCGCAGGCGCTCGGCCTGCGGCGCGGCGCGTTCGGGGTTTGGCGAGAGTTCGAACAGGTGCACCCAGTAGTGATTGGCGCCGGGGTGGTCGGGGGCCAGCGTCAAGGCCCGCGCCAGCAGCGCCACGATCTCGCCCGTCCAGGGCCGGGCTTGGCCATCGGGCTGCCACCAGTCGTAGGGGTGCAGGTTGAGCAGGCTCTCGGCCGCGAGCACGGCCATGTCGGCGTCGCGCGGGTATTTCGCGGCCAAGGCGCGCAGGCGCGCGAAATAGCCCTCCTCGTCGATCTCGTCCGCGCCCGGACCCGGGTGGCGCACGGCCAGGGCCGCGATCAGGTCGCGAAAGCGCGGTGATGCCTGGGATGCCAGCGCCCTCGCCTGCTGCAGCGCGGCGGCTGCCGGAAGCGCATCGGCTGGCGCCATGTCGGCGTTGATGGTGGGGCCCAGCGCCCAGGCCAGCCCCCAGTGGCAGGCCGCACACGAGGGCGACGCGGCGATCGCGCCTTCGAAGGATCGCGCCGCTTCGGCCGGGTTGAAGCCCCAGGCCAGCACCATGCCCTGCGCGAAATAGCGCCGGGCCAGCGGCGAGGGAGCGGCGTCGGGTACGCGATAGTCACCCATGCCGTCGAACAACGGCGCCGCGCCGCGCGCCGGGCCCTGAGCCGGTGGCCCGGCCAGCGACGGGCCCGAGCAGGCCCCACCCAGCGCCAGCAGCATACGCCGGCGTGTCAGCGCGAAGGCGGTGACCTGCATGGAAAGACCGGACAAACCCGCATCGTCACATGTTAGCGGGGCGTTGAAGATGGCGGCTGCAGTCGGCCGGCGACCGCATGTCAGCCAAAATCGCCCGGGAGCGTTATATGCTCCGTGGCGTATTTGCCACCCGTCCCTCACCATTTCCCGAAAGGAAACTCGATGAACAAGTTGCTTCCCGCCCTGATGCTTTGCGCCTTCGCCCTGGTCCAGGTTCCTGCCCATGCGCAGACGGCCAAGCCGGCCGCGCCCGCGGCCTCTGCGGCCAAGGCGGACGAAAAGCAGGCCGCCAAGCCGGCCGAGAAAGCGGACGAGAAAAAGCCCGCGAAGAAGGAAAAGAAGGGCGGCTGCTGAGCTCGTCGGGCCGGGACCGGCGCTGAGCTCTTCTGGCCACCGGCAAGTTCAATCACCGACCTTGGAGGAGCAGGAATGAAACTCGTGCTGATCTCGGCGTTCATCGCCGCGGGCGTCCTGGCCACTGGCGCCGCCCAGGCCTCACCGGAGCTCGCCAAGAGCGCCGGCTGTGCCAAGTGCCACGAAATGGACAAGACGAAGAAGGGCGCGCCCGGCTTCAAGGAATCGGCCGCCAAGTACAAGGGCAAGGCCGACGCCGAAGCCACCATGTTCAAGAACGTCACCAATCCCGACGGTGACCACCCCGAGAACAAGAAGGCCAACCCCGAGGACATCAAGACCATGATCAAGTGGATCCTGACGCTGTAACGGCGGCTCGATTCCACCAAGACGCCGGCCTCACGCCGGCGTCCTGCTTGTGGGCCACCGCAAGTGAATCCCGTGCTCGGCATGGGCCTGCGGCTCGCCGATCTGCGCACGTTGCCCTACGATGACGAAGCTCTGCAACAAACCAGGAGTTCATATGAAGGTCACGCTGTTGTCCGCCGCCATTGCTGCCGCCATGTTGACCGCAGGCATGGCGCAAGCGTCCCCCGATCTGGCCAAGAGCGCCGGTTGCGCCAAGTGCCATGAGATGGACAAGACCAAGAAGGGTGTCCCCGGCTTCAAGGAAACCGCCGCCCAGTACAAGGGCAAGGCGGATGCCGAGGCCACGATCCTGAAGAAGATCAACGACCCCAAGGGCGACCACCCGGAGATGAAGGCCAAGCCGGAAGAGATCCAGTCCGTGGTGAAGTGGATCCTGTCGCTCTGAATCCCGCTGCAGGGTGTTGCAGCCGGCCGACAAAAACCGCGCTGCGGCACCCACCGGAGTTTGATGCAGATCAAGCTTCTGCGCGGCGCATCAGCGCCGCCGTCATGCGCCTGAACAGCACCAGGTGCGCCGGGATCATGGCGTACCAGTAGAGCAGCCCCCACACCCCCTGCGGGTGCCAGTAGGCGGTGACGGTGAGCCGGGTGCGGGCCTCGGGCAAGGGGTCGATGACGAATTCGAGCACACCCGAACCCGGCGCCTTCATGCCGAAATGCAGCGTCAGGCGGTGTTCGGGTTCCAGCGCCAGCACGGTCCAGTAGTCGATGCGGTCGCCCAGCCGCAGGTCCTGTGCATGGCGCCGGCCGCGTGAAAGCCCCGGCCCGCCGACCAGCCAGTCCATGGCGCCGCGCAGCCACCACAGGAAACCCAGCGCCCCATAACCCTGGTCGCCGCCGATGGCGGTGACCACCTGCCACAGTGCCGCGGGCGTGGCCTGCCCCACGGCGTTGCCCGACGCGCGTTTGGCGTAGTAGGCGTTGTCCTGGCGGTAGTTGCGGAACATCATCGCGCCTTCGGTCCAGCGCGCCGCCACGGTGTGGTCGCGTTCGGCTTGCAGCGCCACCAGCACGGATTCGCGAAAGCCCAGCAGGCGCTGCGGCACCAGGGCGCGCAGCGCCTCGTCGCGCGCCGGCAGGTCGTGCTTGAGGCCGCCGATCAAGGCCCGCGCCACGCTCGCCGGCACCGCGGTGACCAGGCCCAGCCAGTACGAGGAAAGCCCGGGCGAAAGCACCGGCACGGGAATGATGCGCGGCCGCTTGCCCAGCACTTCGGCCAGCTGCCGCATCATGTCCTCGTAGCTCAGCGTCTCGGGCCCTCCCGCGTCCAGCACCTGGCCGGCGGCGGCGTCGATGTCGCGCACGCGCAGCAGGTATTCGAGCAGGTTGTCCAGCGCGATCGGCGTGGAGCGCGAGCGCACCCACTTCGGCGTCAGCATCAGCGGCAGGTGGTTGACGAGGTCGCGCATCACCTCGTAGGCGGCCGAGCCGGGCCCGACGATGATGCCGGCGCGGATTTCCGTCACCGGCACCGGGCCGGCGCGCAGCCGCTCGCCGGTATCGCGGCGCGAGATCAGGTGTTCGCTGTCGGCTTCGTCGGGGATCAGCCCGCCGAGGTAGACGATGCGGCGCACGCCGGCCTGCGCCGCGGCGGCCGCGAAATGCTCGGCGGCCTGCAGGTCCAGGCGGCCGAAGTCGCGGCCGGCGGCCATGGAATGGACGAGGTAATAGGCGGTGTCCACACCCTGCAGCGTGGCGGGCAGGGTTTCGGGCTGCAGCGCATCGGCGACCACGATTTCCACCCCGGGCCAGTGCCGCGCGTCGAGGACGGCGCGCGTGCGCCCGGCCGCACGCACCGGCACGCCTTCGCGCAGCAGCCGCGCCACCAGGTGCGTGCCGATATAGCCGCTGGCACCGAAGACCAGCACCCGGCCGCGGCCGGGCTCCACATCGGGACCGGTCTTGATGCCGGTCAACGGCTCGGGGGGGCTTTGTCGTAGATTCACCGGCGGGTCTGGATTCATGGGCAAGGACGCAAGAGGCCTGCGCGGCTGACTGCAAAGCGGGGAGTATCGATGAAGGCGAATCGGCAAGTGCCGCGCCCGGCTTGTTGCAGACAGTCCCGGGGTGCGCGGACCGCGCCATGAGCCCGGCAGGCATCACGCTCTTGATGTTGGCGGGCTTCGCCGGGTTCGGCTGGCTGGCCTGGCGCAAGCTGGCCATCGTGGCGGCCTTGCAGCCCGAGGTGCGCTGGGACCACCCGGCGGCAAGGCTGAAAGCGGTGCTCGTGAACGGCTTCCTGCAGCAACGCATGATCGCGCGCGACTGGAAGCCTGGGCTGATGCACGCGGTGATCTTTCTCGGCTTCATGGCTCTGCTGGTGCGCAAGCTGCAGCTCATTGCCATCGGGTATCACGAGCCCTTCGTCTACCCGGGCCTGGCGGGCGGCCTGTTCGCCGGCCTGAAGGACATCGTCGAACTGGCCGTGCTCGGCGCGCTGGCCTATGCCTTCTGGCGCCGTTATGTGCTGCGCCCGCAGCGGCTGGAGAAGAACCGCGAGGCGCTGCTGGTGCTGGTGCTGATCACGGTGATCATGGTCACCGACCTGCTCTACGACGGCTTCCGCTTCGCACTGTTCTCGGCCGCCGACGCAGGCATCGCCCACGAACGCGACTTTGCCTTCGCCGGCAGCGCGCTGGCCTCCACCTTCGCCGGCTGGCCCCAGGGCACGCTGCAGGCCGGCTACGAGCTCAGTTACTGGGTGCAGCTGGCCACCGTCTTCGGCTTCCTGGTGCTGCTGCCCACGGGCGAGCATTTCCACATCGTCACCGCGTTGCCCGCCCTCTTCTTCCGCCGCGGCGGGCCCACCAACGTGGTGCCGGCGGTGGACCTGGAGAAGATGATGTCCGACGACGCCGACGCGGGCAACCTGCGTGTGGGCGTGCACACCGCGCGCGACTTGTCGTGGAAGGACGGGCTGGACGTCTTCACCTGCACCGAGTGCGGACGCTGCAAGGACGCCTGCCCCACCTACCTGACCGGCAAGCCGCTGTCGCTGAAGTGGGTCAACGACAGCTTGAAGCACCATTTGCTGGAGCAGCGCGAGACGCTGCTGGCCCCGCCGCCGAAGGCCGATGCCGCCGCTGCCGACGACCCGCTGCCGCCGCTGGTGGGCAGCGTGATCGGCGAGGACACGCTGTGGGCGTGCACCACCTGCGGCTATTGCGAAGCCGCGTGCCCGATCGAGCTGGAGCACCTGAGCAAGTTCTACAAGCTGCGCCAGCACCGCGTGATGATGGACGGCGAATTTCCGCACGAGCTCAAGCCGGTGTTCGAGGCCTACGAGTCGCAAAGCAATCCCTGGGGACTGCCTTCGCAGACACGCGCCGACTGGGCGAGCGACCTGAACCTGCCGCGGCTGACCGACGTGGCGCAGGCGGCGGAATTCGACATGCTGTTCTACGTGGGTTCAGCGCAGTCCTTCGACCCGCGCGGGCAGAAGATCGCCCGTGCCTTCGTCGCGATACTGCAAGCGGCCGGCGTGCGCTTCGCGATCCTGGGCGACGCCGAAACCTCCACCGGCGAATGCGTGCGCCGTGCCGGCAACGAGATGCTGTTCCAGCAACTGGCCACCACGCTGGTGGGCACGCTCAACGGCCTGGGCGTGAAGCGCATCGTCACCTGCGACCCGCACGCCTTCAACTCGCTGAAGAACGAATATCCGGCCTTCGGCGGCCACTACGACCTGGAGCATCACACGCAGACCATCGCCCGCCTGCTGTCCGAACGGCGCATAACGTTGGCGCCCTCGTTCGAGCGCGTCGTCTTCCACGATCCGTGCTATCTGGGCCGCCACAACGGTGAATACGAAGCCCCGCGTCAGGTGATCGGCCGGCTGGCCAAGGACGCACCGCTGGAATTCGCGCTGCAGCGCGAGAAGGCCATGTGCTGCGGCGCCGGCGGCGCGCGCATGTGGCTGGAGGAAACCATCGGCACGCGCATCAACGTGGCGCGCACCGAACAGGCGCTGGAGCTGGCGCCGAAGGTCATCGCCACCGCCTGCCCGTATTGCGCCGTGATGATCGGCGACGGCCTGAAGACGCTGGGCCGCGAGGCCGAAGTGGCCAGCAAGGATATCGCCGAACTGGTGGCCGAAGCCCTGGTCCGCCCCGCCCCACATTGAGAAAGCCATGAGCCAGTTGCTGATCCTCTATTCCACGACCGACGGCCATACGGTGCGCATCTGCGAGCGGCTGCGCACGGTCGTCGAAGCCCTGGGCCCGCGTGTCACGGTCAAGCCGCTGGCGCAGGGCACGGCCGAAGACCTGGCACGCTGCGACGCCGTGGTCATCGGCGCCAGCATCCGCTACGGCAAGCACAAGCCCGAGGTGGGCGAATTCATCGCCCGCCACCAGGCGGCGCTGGAGGCCAGGCCGAATGCTCTCTTCTCGGTCAACGTGGTGGCGCGCAAGCCCGGCAAGGACGTGCCAGAGGCCAACCCCTACCTGCTGAAATTCCTGCGCCGCATAGCCTGGAAGCCGCAGCGGCTGGCGGTATTCGCCGGCAAGATCGACTACCCGCGCTATGGTGCGCTGGACCGCACCATGATCCGCTTCATCATGTGGATGACCAAGGGCCCCACCGACCCCACGTCGGTGGTCGAGTTCACCGACTGGTCGCGCGTGGAGGCCTTGGGCGCCCAACTGGCGACGATGGCCGGCGCGGCAGCTCGGTCCGTGCCGCCGGCGGCCTGAGGGCCAGCGTCAGAACTGGTAGCGCACCGACACCCTGAAGACATTCACCCGGTATTGCGGCGCCAGGTTGCCGAAGGCCAGCAGGTTGTACACGTTGCCGGGCTGCACCGTATCCAGCCGCCAGTCGGACGACTCGTATTGCTCGAACCAGTAGCTGCCGTTCAACCACAGGCTTTCGTTGAGCCTGTAGCTGGCGTACAGCTTGACGGTGTCCAGCGAGGTCTCGGCGCGCGCGAATGGCGGCTCGGCCATCACCGTCTGCACCGAGGTGTCGCTCGTCGAGCGCGAGAACGAAAGGTCGGCGCCGACCTCGAACTTGTCCGGAACGGCCGCGTGCTTGATGCCGAAACCCACGACCCGCATGCGGTCCTTGACGTTGCCGGTCCAGTCGGGTGCGCCGTAGCTCTGGCTGCCGGTCTGGCGCGATTCGATCTGCTCGCCTTGCGCAAAGGCGTGGAAGCGCGTCTCGTCGGACACCATCACCGAGATGTCGCCCACCACGCCTCGGGACTCGGCTTCGTTGAGGCCGATCACGGTCTCGTCATAGTCGTCGTTGGCCCAGTTCGCACCCAGGCCCAGGGTGACGGCGTCGCCGATCACCCAGTCGGCGCGCAAGCCCGCCGAGGCGCGCTCGCGCGCCGCCAGGTTGACCTTGCGCATCAGCGGGTTCTGCGGCGAGCTCACCCAGACCGAGGTGCCGTAGGTCGAATGGCTGCGGTCGCCATAGGCCAGGTCGAGGGTCAGCGACATGGGCTCCAGGGCCTGCACCGTGGCACGCCCCCAGACCGTGTTCTCGCGCGTCGTCACCACCTCGGAATAGTTGCGCTGGCGGCTGTCCCAGTCGTAGCCGCCGTTCAGTTTCCAACCTTCCAAGCCGCGATAGTCGGCGTTGAGCGAGATGCGGTCCTGCGTCAGATCGTAGGGCGTATTGCTGCGCAGTGCGGTGTCCAGGAAGATGTCGGTCGCCACCTGCGGGTAGGCAAGCACCGCGGTCTCGTTGTCGCGCATGTCGCGCGCATAGAGGGCATTCAGGCGCAACCCCTCCACCGGCGTGGCCGTGAGCTTGGCGTTGAAGTTGAAGGTGTTGACCTCGCCGTCGAGCGACGCGGCCGGCAGCGCGGGCACCGAAGGCAGCAGCACGGCGTTGGCCGTTGCGGGCAGGAAACTCTCGTCCTGCCGGCCCTGACCCCAGGCGATGTCGGTGCTGGCGCGCAGCGTCGGCGTGATCTGGTAGCTGGCCGAGCCCGTGATCTGGTGGAACTGGTTGTCCGGTGCCAGCGCGAGCTGGCCCTGGGTGGCGCCCGGAACCACGGGATTGAACGGGTTGGCCCAGTTCAACGCCTCGTTGCCGTTCTTGAATGCCGACAGCTGGTAGGCCAGCGTCGCCTGCCAGCGCGCCGTGTCGTACGAGGCTGCCACCTCGAACTGGTCGGTGGTGTGGTCCACCGGGCTGGCCAGCTGTGCGGCCGTGGAGAAGAACGAACCGGCACCGGGCCGCGTACCGTCGCGCACGTCGCGGCGCAGGCTGGCGCGGTAGGTCCAGTGTTCCTGCCCGACCCACTTGCCGCCGACTTCGAAGCGGCTGGCGTCGTAGCCGATTTCGACCGGCTGCAGCGTGGCGGCCAGCGGCATCGCACCGGGCGCCGTGGCGGGGCCGGTGACGGCGCCCGGGTAGCCGGCGGGCAGCGTCAGCAGGTTGCTGCCGTTGCCGAGGAACGGTGTCTGCGCGCCCTCGGCGAAATAACGCGGGATCTGTGCATACCCCAGCCACATCGAATACTGGCCTTCACGGCCGGCCTCGCCGTCGATGGTGCGGATGTCCAGGCCCAGGTCGGCCGCGCTCAGGTCGGCGAAATAGCCGCCCTCACCGCGGTGGCTGACCTGGCCGCCCAGCACCAGATGCAGGCCCTGGTCGGGCAGGCCGGTGTAGTTGCCGAAGGTCGTCGAATCATCCGTCGTGTAGCCGACGCCGGCGTCGACGTGGCCGGTGGTGCCCTTCTTGTACGGGCACTTTTCGCACTTCCACTGCGAGGTATCCACCTGCGCGGCGACGGGGCCGGTCAGGCCCAGCACGCCCAGTGCGGCCAACAGGAACAGGGGGCTGTGAATTCTCATGTTCGCATCCGGTTTCGGTGTCGAGGGGTCGGTCAGGCGTGGACGCATACGGCCGCGCGGTGTCCCGGCCGTCAGCGCATCAGCTTGCTCCCCGAGGGGTGGTTGGAACCGTGCACCTGCACGTGGCAGTTCGTGCAGCTGCCCGCGATGGTGAAGATCGCGCCGCCGGAAGATCCGCCCGGCAGCGACTTGGAGGTTCGCGCCACCGACGGGTGGCCGGCCGCGCTGTGACACTGCTGGCACAACAGCGGCGGGCTGCTCGACAGCAGCGCCGGCCGCACCGAGCCGTGCGGCGCGTGGCACAGCGCGCAGTCCTCGGTCACGGGCTGGTGCTCCCACAGCACCGGGCCACGCTTCTCGGCGTGGCAGCTGTAGCAGGTCTGGTTCAGCGTGGCCTTGACCAGCATGGCCGGCGCGGTGGAGCCATGCGGGCTGTGGCAGCCGCTGCACGACATGAGGCCTTGCCGCACCGGGTGCGAAGACGGCATTTGGAACGCCGCCGTCTGATTCTTGTGGCAGGTCAGGCAGACCGCAGCCTCGGTGGTCCGGGTCATCACCGGGTCGCCCTGCGGCTGGTGGATCCTATGGCAGTCGGTGCAGGCGACGGCATTGCGCTCGTGTGCGCCGGCATGCCAGCCGGTGCGCGTGCCGCCCTCGTGGCAGCCCAGGCAGGCCTGGTTGCGCACTTCGACCGACAGGTAGGAGTCCGCCTTGAAGCTGTTGATGCTGAGCTTCTTCTTGCTGCCTTTCGCGGAGTGCTGCGCACCCGGGCCGTGGCAGGCCTCGCACTGCAGTCCCTTGGCGCCGAAGGGCGAACGCTTGTCGCCCTGGTGACCATGCTTGGTCTTGAAGATGGCCCCGGCGGAGTAGGCGACGGTTTCGTCGTCATGGCACTCCAGACAGCTGTCGGCACCCTTGGCGCTGTACTGGGTGAGCGGCGGCAAGCTGCGCGCCGGCTCGCTGGCCGCGGGTGCGGCCGCGGCGGCCTGGGCCAACGCGGCGGGCTGCCAGGCCAGCGCCGCCAGCAGCCACAATAAACAGAGGATCAGTCGTTTGATTTTCATCGGGGCCTGCCTGATGTTCCGTGATCGGGTGTCTGGTCCGTTCTGCACTGCACCGGTGGCCCCTGCTGGGACCGTGGTGCGTTCGAGCTCAGGAATTCGACTTGGGCTTGGGTGGCGGGGTCTTGTGGACAACGACGATGCGCTGCTTCAGCGCGTCGTAGGCTGCCAGTTCGAGCACCTTCTTCTCGACGAGACCCGTCTTGGTCATGTACGGACGGTTGGCAATGATCCGCGAGGCTTCGGTATCGCCGACCCCAGGCAAGGTCTTCAGCTCGGAAGCGCTGGCCAGGTTGATGTCGACGAGCTTGCCGGTCGGAGTCACCGTCGCTGCCGCAGCGGACGAGGGCTTCGCCGGAGGCGACGGTGCGGCCTTGTCGTAGGCCAGCGCCTGGGCACCGGCGGCCAGCGCCAGGCCCGCGCAGAGCGTCAGGGGGCGGAGGGACCTTCGTCGCATGCGATGCTCTTCGGGAGTGAAAAACCCGGGGGCGGCTGCGCCCCCGGGTCCAGAAGTGGGGCGAAGGAGAGAGCGGCACGCCGGGCTTCACTCCTTCGCAACGCCTGTGCCTACTTGTGGAGCATCTCGGTGTCGAACTCACGGCCGGGGCCGTGGCAGACCGAGCACGATTCGACATCCTCGAAGGCACGCATCGCCGGCTGGGCCGCGGTGCGTGTCACGTCGAGTGCTCCGCCATTCAGTACTACGTGCGACTTGGCGGCCGACGAATCGTGGCAGCTGATGCACGCCCCCGCCCAAGGCGTCTTGACGATGTCGGTCGCATTGGGCTGTGCCAGCGATGCCTTGGCCATGGCCGGAGTCGCCGTCTGCGTGAGCATGGCCGCGGCATAGTCGGCATTCACCGACTCGAACGTGGTCACCAGCGCGCCGGTCGGGATCGTGGCGTAGGTCTTGACGGCACCCGGCGTGTTGCTCACTCCGGTATACGTCACGTGGCAGGTCTCGCAGTTGTTCAGCCTGCCCGGGAAGTCCATGCGGCGGAAGTCGAGCAACTGGATCACACCGCTGCTGGACCGGTCGCGCGCGTCCTGGAACGGTGTCACGCGTTCGCGGCCGGCGTGGATGCCGTGGATCATTTCCTTGAAGTTGTTGGTCGTCACCGGGAACTTCAGCGCCGCGTTCGGCAGCGTCTTGTCGAAGGCCCAGTCGGTGAGGATCTTGGTTTCGGCAATATTGAAATTCCAGGTATTGAGCAGGCTGTCCGGCACGCCGCGACCGCTGGTGGCCAGGCCCGGTACGTGGCAGGCCACGCAGACCTGGGTCTCGTAGACGCGGTTGCCGCCGTGCCCTTCGAACCACTCGTGGCAGCCCGCACACTTGTTGGCGTCGACCACCGTGCGCCGTACCGCGTCACCCGTCACCGCCTTGATCACCGAGATCGCATGGCGGGCGTTCGGCGTGGCCGGCGAGGCCGGCGGCGTGACCTGGGTGTAGTAGCCCTGCAGGGCGATCGCACGCAGCTTCGCGCCCACCGGGAACGCCCACTGGCCGCTGCCCTTGATGGTGGCGGTGTAGTAGCCCGGGCTGGCCGCTGATGGCACCATGTTTCCGTTGGCCGCGTTGTTGGTGTTGAGCAGGCTCGCCACCGAAACGCTGCGCGGCTGCGCCGAAGTACGGCCCGGGCCCATATTGTTGTAGTCCGCCGGCGACGCAATGCCGTCCTGGCTCATCGCGTAGGGCAGCAGGAAGCTCGGGCCGCCGGTGAAGCCGGTGAGCGAGTTCGACACCCCGGGAGCCGCATCGACGAGGGTCACGAGCGACTCGGTGCTGTCCGGCGAAATCTTCTTCCAGATGCCGAATTCGATCGTCACGTCGTTGGTGGTGGCATTCACCGCGGCCGACTTGATCTCGTAGCGGAACGAGGCCAGGCCGGTCGCGATCTGCGGATTGTTCGCGGTGATGTTTTCGGTGCGGTGCGAAATCTTGATGCCTTCGGAGGTGTGGCAGCTCTTGCAACTGGAATCGTCGAGCGCCGCGCCGCCACTGTGGCCGCTGCTGGGCAGCGAGTCGGTGGCGTAGACGACCTTCATCTTGTCGCTCAGCGTGGACCCGGTACCCGTGTCCCACTTGATGCCGTCGTGGCAGGCTCCGCAGGACTTGCGGCTGGGAATCTGGTTGAAGTTGTTGGCCGTGGTGGCCTCGCTGCCGCCGTGGCAGGTGGTGCACATCTTCTGGCCTTCGCCGAGCTTGGAGAAGCCCTTGTTGTTGAACGCCAGCCCGGCGTAGTGGTAGCTCTGCTTCACGAGCGTGTGACCCTGGTGGATCTTGTGGATCATGGTCACGAAGTTGCCCGCGACTTCGCCGTCGGCCACGTAGGTGTCGGGCGTGTAGCTGAAGCTGGTGATGCCGGTGACGGGATTGACCGTAGCCGTCTCCTTCAAGGCCGGGAAGCTGATCGCCGAAGCCGTGGCGGTGGACGTCACCTTCGCCCGGCCGTAGGCGCGCTGGTCGGTGTGGCAGACCACGCAATAACGCACCTCCACCCGCGCGCTGCCGCCGTGGAAGGCAAGCTTGCCGTGGCAGACGTTGCAGTTGTCGATCGAGACGTCCTCGCGCGTCAACTCGGCCGGTGTCAGCACCTTGCCGGTGGCCGGAACGAAGTCGTGGGTGACATTCACGGGGTTGGCCATGTTCACGGCCGGGGTCACCTGGGCACCGGTCGGCGTATTCGAGCCCGTGCCGGGTGCCGCGCCGCCGATCTGGATCGTCAGCCGGTGCGGCAGGTCGGGCGCCCAGGTCAGGTCGCCCAGGTCTTCCCTGCGGTTGTTGCCGCTGTAGGTGAAAGCGTCGACGATGGCCTTGGTGCCGGGAACGTCGCGGTAGAAGGTGTACTTGTAGGTACCTGGCTTGCCGCTCACGGCCTCCAGCTTGCCCTGGTTGTCGGTGCTGGGGCGGGTGGCGGAAAGAGCGCCCGTCGTGGCGTTGACGCTGGTGACGATATAGCTCACCCAGGTGGCCGGCTGGCTGTCGGTGCGCGGCATCAGCTTGGCGATGGCGAACGACAGGTTGGGGTAACTGCCCACCGTTGCGGTGGCCGCCTTGGTCTGCAGCTTCTCGAAGCCTTCGACCGCACGCCCCTGATTGTCGACGACCGTGAATTCGACGACCGGCGGGCTGGCAATGGTGATGCTGCTGACGGTGGCGGCGAAGCTGGAGTTCTCCCACTCCTCGGGTGAAATGAAGCCGAGGTTCACCGAAGAACCTGCGCCACCGGGGCCGGCAGGGCCGGCAGGCCCCGTGGGACCTGCTGGCCCCTGCGCCCCAGGAGGCCCGGCTGGACCGGGGTCGCCATCGTCACCGCCGCAACCTGCCAAGGCCAGCAGCGCGATCAGGGACGCCGCCAACAGGCCGCGCCACGGTTGCAGACTCATTCTTGCCATTTTTGCCCCTTGCGTCGTTTCGAGAGCCACCGGAGATGGATCCGTCCCCACCAGATCAGACTGAGCCGCGCCTTCGGCGGGCGCGCCTGCGAGTGATCTTGTCCTTCCGGCCGGCATGGTCTCGCCAACCGGGGTCACCATGCAAGAGGGTTGACACCCGTAAACGCGGAAGGACTTGAGTTAGATCAAGTTGCGATCGAACCGCATCCGTGCTAGCGGGACGAAAAATGCTGGTCCGGGTATCGCACGCGGGACTGATCGGCGACGAGAAGCGTCCGATCACCGCACCCCGTGGTCGACCGGCACCAGGCCCGTGGGGGTCGGCGCAGGCGCCTGCATCCTTCTTGAGACAGGTCAAGCCGCCGCACCGTCATGGGCGTAGCTTGCGCTTGGCACCGGCCGCAGCAGGCCCGGGGAGGACCATGAACGCCGAAACACAGACTCACAGCGGGCGCCACGCCATCGTCGCGCGGCAGGACTTTTCAGACGTCACCTTCCTGCTCGAGATCGAGCACCCCATGATGGCCAGGGCAGCCAAGCCGGGGCAGTTCGTCATCGTGATGTCGCACGAACATGGCGAGCGCATCCCGCTCACGCTGGCCGATTTCGACGCCGCCAAGGGCACGGTCACGCTGGTGATCCAGGCCGTGGGCAAGACGACGCAGGAGATGCAGCGCGACTGCCAGGTGGGCAGCACGCTGTACGCGCTGGTGGGCCCGATGGGCGTGCCCAGCCACATCGGCCACAAGCGCAAGGTCGTCTGCGTCGGCGGCGGCCTGGGCGTGGCGCCGGTGTACCCGCAGGCGCGGGCCTGGAAGGAACGCGGCGCCTACGTCATCGGCATCATCGGCTTTCGCAACAAGGACCTGATGTTCTGGCGCGACAAGTTCGCCGCCGTCTGCGACGAGCTCATCGTCTGCACCGACGACGGCTCGGCCGGCCTGCACGGCCGCGTCACCGCCGGGCTGGAGCAGGCCATCGCGAAACATCCGGACATCGAGGAGGTGGTGGCCATCGGCCCGCCGGTGATGATGAAGGGCTGCGCCGAGGTGACGCGGCCGCACGGCATCCGCACCGTGGTGAGCCTGAACCCGGTCATGGTCGACGGCACCGGCATGTGCGGCGGCTGCCGCGTGAAGATCGGCGAGCAGGTCAAATTCGCCTGCGTCGACGGGCCCGACTTCGACGGCCACCTGGTCGATTTCGAGGATCTCACGGCGCGCCTGGTGCGCTACAAGCGGGCCGAGAACGAAGCGCTGCAGACCTGGAAGGACGGCTGCCGCATCCGCACCGCCGCCGAGTCCGCCGCCGTGCCGCCACCGATGGCCGTGGACCAGCCGTCGACCGACGCCTAGGAGAACCGGCATGGCCACCAAGCCGAAGAAGAAGACGATCCGCAGCATCCCGCAGGAGCGCACGCCGATGCCGGAGCAGGAGCCACTGGTCCGCGCGAAGAATTTCGAGGAGGTGGCCCTGGGCTACCGCGTCGAGGAAGCGCTGGTCGAGGCCGAACGTTGCCTGCAATGCGCCGACGAACCCTGCGTGCGCGGCTGCCCGGTGGGCATCGACATCCCCGGCTTCATTCGGAAGATCGCCGAGAAGAACTACCACGGCGCCTACGACGTCATCACCGACACCAACCTGCTGCCTTCGGTGTGCGGCCGCGTCTGCCCGCAGGAAAACCAGTGCGAAGGCGTGTGCACGGTGGGCCAGCCCGACACCAGGCTGGAGCCGGTGGCGATCGGCCGGCTGGAGCGCTTCATCGGCGACACCGCCATCCGCGAAGGCTGGGCCAACGTGCCCTATATCGAGCCCAACGGGCTGCGCGTGGGCATCGTCGGTGCCGGCCCGGCCGGGCTGGCCTGCGCCGCCGACATGGCCAAGGCCGGCTGCGAGGTGGTGGTCTACGAGGCCTTCCACCAGCCCGGCGGCGTGCTCAAGTACGGCATCCCGGACTTCCGCCTGCCCAACGACAAGGTCGACGCCGAGATCCGCAAGGTCGAGGCGCTGGGCGTTCGCTTCGAATGCAATACGCTGGTCGGGCGCCTGTTCACCATCGAGCAGATGCGTACCGAGATGGGCTTCGACGCCGTCTTCATCGGCACCGGCGCCGGCTACCCCAGCTTCATGGGCATCCCGGGCGAGTCGCTCAACGGCGTGCTATCGGCGAATGAACTGCTGACGCGCTGCAACCTGCTGCGCGCGCGCGACTTCCCGAATTTCGACACGCCGCTGCAGCCGGGCAAGCACGTGGCCGTGATCGGCGCCGGCAATACCGCGATGGACGCGCTGCGCGTCTCGCTGCGCCTGGGTGCGGAGAGCGTGCACTGCATCTACCGCCGCAGCAAGACCGAGGCTCCGGCTCGCGCCGAGGAGATCCACCACGCCGAACAGGAAGGGGTGGACTTCAACTGGCTCACGAGCCCGATCGAGATCCTGGCCGACGCGCAAGGTGGCGTGCGTGGCTTGCGCTGCGTGCGCATGGAACTGGGTGAGCCCGACGCTTCGGGCCGTCGCAAGCCGGTGCCGGTGCCGGGCAGCGAATTCGAATTTGAGTGCGACATGGTGGTCTTCGCCATCGGCACGAATGCCAACCCGATCCTCGGCCAGACCTGCAAGCTCAAGCTCGACAAGCGCGGTTATATCGCCACCGACGACACCCTGGCCACGTCCATCGTCGGCGTGTGGGCCGGCGGCGACATCGTCACCGGCGCGGCCACCGTGATCCGCGCCATGGGCGCCGGCCGCCAGGCGGCGCGCGCCATGAAGGCCTACCTGGGCCTGCGCGACAGCGACGCCGTCTACGAGGGCGATGCCGCCGACACCTTGTTCGGCATCCACCGCGCCGAGCACGGCCCGGCGCGCGTGCGCCTGGCCTGACCCCCGACCAAGAGACAAGACACAACCATGAACGACACCGCCCTGCTCGACC
Source organism: Candidatus Rubrivivax defluviihabitans (assembly GCA_016709385.1). GTDB lineage: Bacteria > Pseudomonadota > Gammaproteobacteria > Burkholderiales > Burkholderiaceae_C > Rubrivivax > Rubrivivax defluviihabitans. Next base: position 78,153 of record JADJMW010000009.1, on the reverse strand, counting down.
GGCCCGAGACCCTGGCCAGCACCAAGCCGGCGCTGGACCTGACCGAGCACATCGTCGAGGTCATCAGCGACTCCGGCGAAGGCGCTCAGCGCTGCGGCCAGAGCCTGGCCGCCATCGCCGCGCGCAGCGGCAACGGCATCTGGACGGTGGAGATCATCCCCGCCGAGATCCAGCCGCCGGCACGCAGCGTGGCCGGGGCCAGCGGCATCCGCATCCGCATCGGCGCGGGCCGCATCACCAACGGCGGCGACCAGACCGACCTGGTGATGGCCTTCAACGAGCAGGTGCTGCTCGGCCGCGTGCGCGCCGGCGAGCTGAAGCCGGGTGCGACGATCATGCTGGAAAGCATCTGGCGCGAGCACAAGGACCCGAAGATCGTCGCGTCGTACGAGGAAACCCTGAAGAGCCTGCTCACCGAAGGCTTCCGCGTGGTGGAGATGCCGCTGGAACGCGAGTGCCGCGCGCTGATGAACGACCCGCGGCGCGGCAAGAACATGTTCGTGCTGGGCACGCTGTGCAGCATCTACAGCTTCAGCCTGGACCTGGCGCGGGCGCAGATCGCGCAGATCTTCGGCAAGAAGGACGCCAAGGTCATCGCCACCAACGTGCGCCTGATGGAAGCCGGCTTCGACTGGGCCGAGCGCACGCTGGACTTCAAATTCCGCATCCCGGCGCAGCCGGTGGCCGAGCCGCAGGTGGTGGTGAGCGGCAATACCGCCATCGCCCTGGGCGTGCTGGCCTCGGGCATGGACATCTGCGCCATGTACCCCATCACGCCGGCCACCAGCGCCTCGCATTACCTCAGCGAATGTTTCGAACGTGTCGGCGGCCTCGTGCACCAGGCCGAGGACGAGATCGCCGCCTGCGCCTTCGCCATCGGCGCCTCGTATGCCGGCCGCTGCGCGGTGACCATCACCTCGGGCCCGGGTTTCTCGCTCAAGCAGGAAGGGCTGGGGCTGGCGGTGATGGCCGAGATTCCGCTCGTCGTGGTGAACGTGCAGCGCGGCGGTCCCAGCACCGGGCAGCCGACCAAGGTGGAACAGGGCGACCTGCTCACCGCCGTCTACGGCAGCCACGGCGACGCGCCCAAGGTGGTGCTGGCGGCCAGCGGCATCGAGGACTGCTTCTATTCCATGATCACGGCGCGAAAGATCGCCGAGACCTTCAACATGGTCGTCGTCGTGCTGTCCGACGCCAGCCTGTCCACCGCCCAGCAGCCCTTCCCGCGGCCGCAGTTCAGCGAAGACTGGCTGGCTCCGCCCATCGACCAGACCCCGGTGCCCGAAGGCGCCAGGCCCTACGACTGGGATCCGGTGACCGGCATCGCGCGGCGCTTCATCCCCGGCCAGCCCGGCGGCATGCACACCATCACCGGCCTGGCCCACGACCGCATGAGCAAGGTCGCCTACGACCCGTCGATCAACGAGGAAGGCCTGCGCGCGCGCAGCCTCAAGCTGGCGGCCTTGCAGAAAACGCTGAAGGCGCCACCGGTCTACGGCGCACCCGAAGGCGAATTGCTGCTGGTGGGCTGGGGCAGCACCCAGGGCGCGATCGAGGAAGCGGTGGATCGGCTGCGCGCGCAAGGGCTGGCGGTATCTTCCATGCACTTGCGCTTCATCCAGCCGCTGCCCTCGGGCATCCGGGAGATCCTGCAGCGGTTCAAGCAGGTGATGACGATCGAGGGCAACTGGTCCGACCGCCTGAACGACGAACTCATCGACGAGGACAACCGCCGCTATTCGGCGCTGGCGATGATGCTGCGTTCACGCTACCTGGTCGACGTGGACTGCTGGAGCGAAGCGCGCGGCCAGCCCATCAAGCCCGGCAGCGTGGTCGACGTGGCGCTGGCGAAGATGAAGTCGCCATCCAAGAAGAACCGGGGCTGAAGGAGTCACGCGATGGGATCCGCACTCAACCAATGCATCATCCGCATCCACGAGGAGCATCACGCGCTCGAGGACTACCAGGGCGGCGTGCCGCGCTGGTGCAGCGGTTGCGGCGACAACGCCATCCTGGCCGCCGTGCAGCGCCTGTGCCGCGATGAAGACCTGGCCCCCGAGCGCACCGTCTTCGTCTCGGGCATCGGCTGCTCCAGCCGCTTCCCGCACTATATGAAGACCTACGGCTTCCACGGTATCCACGGCCGCGCCTTTCCGCTGGCCGAGGGCGTGAAGATGGCGCGGCCCGACCTGAACGTATTCGTGAATACCGGCGACGGCGACTGCTGCAGCATCGGCGCGGCGCACTGGATCCACGCCATCCGCTACAACATGAACCTCACGGTCATCCTGCACGACAACCACGTCTACGGGTTGACCAAGAAGCAGGCCTCGCCGACCTCGCCGATGGGCTTGAAGAGCAACACCACGCCGCGCGGCGCGGTGCTCGAGCCACTGAACCCGCTGCTGGTGTCGCTGGGCGTGGCCAATGCCTCGTTCATCGCCCAGGGCGTGGACTGGATGCCCGAGCAGCTGTACGACATCATCCACAAGGCCTTCAAACACCGCGGCTTCTCGTTCGTGCGCGTCATCCAGCGCTGCCCGGAATTCCTGCCCAGGATGTTCGAGCCCTGGCTGCACGACCCGGGCAAGACGCTGCTGCTGACGCATGCCAACGGTTTGCGACCCAGCGCCGAGGTGAGCCGCACCTACCGCAACCAGCGTGAACACGACCCGTTGGACATCGACACCGCGCGCGAGATCGCTGCTTGCGAGGACCCCATCCCCGTCGGCATCCTGTATCACAACCCCGCGGTGCCCTGCTACGAGGACCGGCGCCACGCCGGTGCCCCGCGGTCACCCGAACTCACGCGCGCCGGGCTCGACGCCGAACTCGACAAGTACACGATCTGGCCCGAAGAAAGAGATTCCCAGCCGGCGCAAGCCGTATGAGCGCGCCCCGCCCGCCCCCCGACCCGAGACGACCGTGATGGACATGGCCACGCAACACCCCGACCAGGGGCTCTTCCACCTCACCGGCCAGCACACCGGCGCCGGTTTCTCGGCGCTCGATATCGGCAGCCTGCGGCCTGCGCTGCTGGCCGCCTACCGTGACCTGGACCGGCTGCGCCACGACTTTCCGGTGGTGCTGCTGGAAGCACCGGGCGAAGATGGTTTTGCCGTCTCGCTGTCGACGGTGGTCAACCGGCTGGCGCTGGAACTGGCGCCGCGCGGCGTGGAAGGCGAGCGGCTGCGCCGGCACCTGCTGCGCCTGGAGCACGAGATCCGCAGCGCGGTGGCGGCGGGCGCGCAAGGCGAGTTGTCGGCGCTGTGGGCCGAAGCGGCCGCACGACTGGGCGCCGAGGCCGAGGCCCGTGCCGACGTCGCGGCCGGCCCCGTGCTGGCCCAGGCCGCCGAGTCCCTGCAGCTCGACGGCATCGTGGCGGGCTGCGACGCCCAACTGCCGGCGCAGCTGATCACGCAGGCCTGGCGCCACGCGCAGCAGCGCAAGGCCGGCGAATTCCGCGCCATGGTCGACACGCTGATGCGCGGCCTGTCCGATATCCGGCGCGCCGCCTGGGCCCATTCGCAGGCCGGCCGCAAACCGCAGGCCTTGCGCGCGGCGGTGGGCGGCAGCCACGCCGAGATCTTCGACTTTGCCGCCATGTCGCGCCTGGTGGCGCGCGGCGCGCCGAAGGACGAATTGCCGCCGGCACGGCGCCAGCGCATCGAATGGGCCTTGTCGACGCTTTCGAACCAGGTCTTCTACCCGTCCCTGCACGGCGGCGCGACCGACCCCGTGCCGGCCGGCTTCGCCTTCGACAGCTGCGCCGCCGCCATGGAGGCCTTCCGCAGCCGATTGCCCAAGGTCGCCGAACTGGTGAAGGCCATCGCGGTGGCCGAGCTCGAGGTGGCGGGCCGCTACGTGGAAAGCGAGCACGACCCGGTATTCGACCACTACGACGAACATGCGCTGACCGCCGAAGACCTGTCGCTGCTGCCCGACACCCTGGTGTGCATCCCGCCCGAGCACAACGACGCGCCCGAGAATGCGGCGCTGCTGGACATGCTGTCATCGGCCATGCCGGTGAAGGTGCTGGTGCAGGTGTCCGACCTGCTGGAAGAGGCTTCCATCGGTGCCGGGCACTTTGCCTTCGGCGTGCGCAGCGCGCGACTGGCGACCACCGCCATGGGCCTGGGCGGCATGTTCGTGATGCAGTGCGCCAGCTCGGCGCTGTATGCGCAGCGCGAGCGCATCGCGCGCGGCCTGGCCTGCCGCGGACCGGCGCTGTTCACCGTCTTCGCCGGTTCGCCCGCGCCGGCAGCCGGACTGCCGCCCTACCTGAGCGCCGCGGCCGCCGTCGAGTCCCGCGCCTTCCCCACCTTCAGCTACGACGCCGCGGCCGGCGGCAACTGGGCCGAGCGTTTCTCGTTGCAAGGCAACCGCGCACCCGAAGACGACTGGCCGTCGGAGCCCTTCGAATATGCCGACGAAGCCCTGCAGCGCGTGGTGGAGCCGGTGCGCTTCACCTATGCCGACTTCGCGCTGTGTGACCGCCGCCATGCGGGCCACTTCGCGGCGGTGCCGCGTGATCGCTGGCATGACGGCATGCTGCCGGTGGCCGACTGGCTGGCGCTGGACGAAGGCAGCGCCGCCAGGCGCGTACCCTACCTGCTGGCCGTGGACGCCGAGGATCGCCTGCACCGCGTGCTGGTCGATGCGAAGCTGATGCAGGCCACCCGGCGCTGCCAGCTGCTGTGGCGCCGGCTGCAGGAACATGCCGGCATCCACGATTCGCATGCCGAACGGCTGCTGGCGCAGAAACGCACCGAACGCGCCGCCGCACCGGCGGCAGAGGCTGCAGCGGCCACTGCGGCGCCCGCACCGGTGACGTCAGCGCCAGCGGCTGCGGCGCCGACCGCGGCCGAAGCCCCAGCCGAGCGCCCGCCCTCGGACGAGGCCTGGATCGAAACCTCGCGCTGCCCCAGCTGCAACGAATGCCAGCTCATCAACGACCGCATGTTTGCCTACAACGACAACAAGCAAGCCTATATCAAGGACATCGACGCCGGCACCTACCGGCAGCTGGTGGAAGCCGCCGAGTCGTGCCAGGTGGCGATCATCCACCCCGGCAAGCCGCGCAATCCCAATGAGCCCGGCCTGGCCGAACTGATGGCACGCGCACAAGCTTTCCTGTGACGAGCGCGACGACGTTCGTCGAACCGGACTTGAATGGAGTCGAAATGAAACTGAATGCGCTTCTTCGCTGCTGGCCGCTCGCACTGGCCTCCGTGCTGCCCGCCTGGGCCGCACAGGACACCACACCCGAAAAGCTGCTGGCCGAATACACGGCAAAGGCCGGTGCGCCGGCCTCCGCCGAACGGGGCCAGAAGCTCTACGGCACGAACTTCGGCCGCGACCTCGGGTTGAGTTGCGCTTCGTGCCACAACGACAACCCCACCAAGGGTGGCACGCACGCATTGACCGAAAAGCGCATCGCCCCGCTGGCACCGGCGGCCAACGCCAAGCGCTTCACCGACCGCACCGCGGTGGAGCTGAACTTCCGGATGAACTGCAAGGACGTGGTCGGCCGCGAATGCACCGCCGGCGAGAAGGCCGACGTGCTGAGCTGGCTGCTGTCGATCAAGCCCTGAAAGCGACCGCTGGTTCTGCCGAGGCCACGATGCGCTTGAGCTTGCCGCTGCGGCCCAGCGGCAAGCGGTCCACGCGCCGCGTCGTGATGCGCAACTCAGCGGCTCCCTGCGCGGCAGCGAAGCCGGCCAGCAGTTCGCGGCATCGGGTCGCGGTGTCGGGCGCACTCGGCCCCAGCAGCAACAGCAAATCGCGGGAACCGGTCTGGCGCAGCTGGAAGTCGAAGACGCCGGCTTCGTCCTCCAGCACCGTGCTCAAGGCCAGCGGCAGCAGCGTCACCGGCGCACCGTCGCGTCCCGCGACCTCCAGCATGTCGTCGCAGCGCCCTTGCACCTGAACCACCGGCAGTGCCGACCCGCAGGGGCAGCGCTCGCCGCCCAGCACGATGCGGTCGCCGATGTCGAAGCGGATCAAGGGCTGCAGGTGGTTGGCCAGGTTGGTCAGCAGCGTGGTGTGCGACAGCCGGCCCGCCGGCACCGGGCGATGCTGCGCGTCCACCGCCTCCAGGATGACCCAGTCGGCATTCACGTGCAGCCGGCCGTGCGCGCATTCCCAGGCGATGGGCAGAAATTCCGAAGCGCCGTAGCTGTTGCGCAATTCGGCGCCGAAGGCCTGCGTGATGCGCGCGCGCATGGCCGGCGAGAGTGTCTCGCCGCCAGTCCAGACTTCCCGCGGACGGCACTGCAGGCGACCGCGCTGCGCCTCGCCGGCCAGCATCACGGCCGCCGTCGGATAGGTGGCGAGCACGGTGGGGGCAAAGTCGTCGAGTTCCGCCACCAGCGCGGGCGTGGGCTGCAGGATCGAGAAGCAGCGCCAATTCCGCCCCAGCCAGGGCTGCTGCGCGCGCAGCCGCTGCACCGAGACGACGCTGGCGAAGTGGCCGCCGATGGCGCCCACGAAGGCGCAGCGTTCACTCAGGCCCAGCGGGTCGAAAAAGCGTGCCCAGGGCCGGGGCGCATGACGCCGGGTGGCTTCCAGTGCGTCGTAGACCGCCATCGCCGTTTCGTCGTGCACGAACAGGCCCGGCTGCCCGGTGCTGCCCGAGCTTTCCCAGGCCCAGCAGCCGACCCGGTGCGGCTGGCCGATGAGCGAAGCGTCGGCGCAGAACTCGCGCAGACCCTCCAGGGTGATGCCGCGCTGGGTCAGCGAGTCGACAAAGTGCGCCATGAGCAGCGCCTTGCCCATCACCGGCAAGGCCTGAAGCGGCAGACTGGACAGCTCGCGCCCGTAAAGCAGGCGGTGGTACAGCGGTGCGGCTTGTGCGGCCTGCAGCAGGCGCAGCAGGCGGCGACGCTGCAGGTCGGCGATCTCGCTCGCGGAGGCCCGCGTGGCGGACAGCACCTCGAACAGTGCCGCCCCCGGCACCGGGCGTTCGGCGGCGGCGAACGGTCCCGGCGACATGGCCTTCAATCAGTCGGCGTAGCGCAGGTGCACGTATTCGCCCGGCGCGTCGCACAGGGTCACGCGGGCCGGAATCGGCCGCGCCGGCTGCAGCGGCGACGAGCGTGCGGCCAGCCAGTCATGCCAGGCCGGCCACCACGAGCCCTCGTGGGTCGGTGTCTGGCGCAGCCATTGCTCGCGCTGCACCCAGGGGCCGTGAGCGGGCCTGACGCCGATCTGGTACCTGCGACCGGCGTGCCCCGGCTCGGAGAGGATGCCGGCGTTGTGGCCGCCGTTGGTCAGCACGAAGGTGAGCTCGGTGTCGCACAGGTGGTGCAGCTTGTAGACCGAACGCCAGGGCGAGATGTGGTCGCGTTCGGTGCCCACCAGGAATACCGGCACGTCGATGTCGATCAGCGACACGGCATGGCCGTCGACGCGGTAGGAACTGCTCGCCAGTTCGTTGTGCAGGTACAGCGCGATCAGGTATTCATGGTGCATGCGCGCCGGCATGCGCGTGGTGTCGGCGTTCCAGGCCGTGAGGTCGCTGCGCTTCTCGCGTTCGCCCATCAGGTATTCGCGCATGCGCCGCGTCCAGATCAGGTCGCGCGAGTGCAGGAACTGGAACGAGCCCGCCATCTGCGGACCGGTGTGGAAACCCTTGCCGCGCGTGATCTCGTCGAGGTAGCCGATCTGGCTTTCGTCGATGAACAGTCCCAGCTCGCCGGGTTCGGAGAAGTCGGTCTGGGCGGCCAGCAGGGAAAGCGACTTCAGCGGCGGCAGGCCCTCGCCGCCGGTCACGCCGCCGCTGCGGCCCAGCGCGGCGGCCGCGATGGCCAGCAGCGTGCCGCCCAGGCAATAACCCATGGCGTGCACGGGCTGCGCCCGGCCGCTGAGCTCACCCACGCTGCGCAGCGGCTCCAGCACGCCCAGCCGCAGGTAGTCGTCCATCGTCAGATCGGCATCGCTGGCGTCGGGATTGCGCCAGGACACCATGTAGACGGTGTGACCCTGCTGCACCAGGTAACGCACCATCGAGTTGTGCGGCGACAGGTCGAGGATGTAGAACTTCATGATCCACGACGGGATCACCAGCACCGGCTCCGGGTAGACCTGCGCCGTCTGTGGCGCATACCGGATGAGCTCGACCAGGCGATTGCGCATTACCACCTTGCCAGGCGTCACCGCCACGTCGCGGCCGACCTGGAAGCGTGCGGCCTCGGCGACGACCTCCGGGTCGGGCTGGCCCGCCACGTCGCGCAGCCAGTTCATCGCGCCCTGCCACTGGTGCGCGCCGCGCGCTTCGACCGCATCCTTCAGCACCGCGGGGTTGGTTGGCAGCCAGTTGGCCGGTGCCATCATGCCCAGCCACTGCTTGGCGAAGAAGCGGGTCATCACGGCGTGGTGCTCGGTCATGCCCGGCATGTAGGCGGCGTCGCGCCAGAAGGCTTCGCTGTTGCGGAAACCGCTGCGCAAGGCATTGAAGGGCCAGTCGGCCCAGGCCGGGTGACGGAAGCGCGGGTCGTCGTCGGCGTCGCCGGCGGGTTCGGCCGGTTCGCTCAGGCCCATCGCGGTGCGCCAGGTCTCGGCGGCCAGTTGCGCCGCGGTGGCCGACAGGTCCATCTGCCGCCCTGGCGAGACCGCCAGGTGCCAGGCCCAGTCGGCCCAGGCCAGCGACAAGGCCACCGGCGACAGGCCGCCGGTCAGTGGCGCGGCGCCCGCATGCAGCAGGCGGTCGAGTCGCTGCGTAGGCGACTCACGGGCCAGTTCCTCGAGCGCGGGGTTGGCGGGCGGTTGGTATCGTTTAAGCATGGCACTCACCTGACGCGGCGGCGCGCCGGGATGGCGCATGCGCACCGCGGACCAGAGCCATTCTGCGCCCGCTGATTCGGCCCCGACTTGATACAGGCCAAGCCGGCGTCGTGTCGCGGGCCGGCCGCTACGTCTTGCGCACGCGCAGCAATGCAAACGCCGCCGGCACCACGAACAGCGACAACAGCGGCGCCGTGACCATGCCGCCGAGCATGGGCGCGGCGATGCGGCTCATGACCTCGGCGCCGGTGCCGCTGGCCCAGACGATGGGCAGCAGGCCGGCCAGCAGCGTGGCCACCGTCATGGCCTTGGGGCGCACACGCAGCACGGCGCCTTCGCGGATGGCGTCCTGCACCACGGCCAGCGTCGGCGCCAGGCCACGCGCTGTGCGGTCGGCCAGCGCCTGCTTCAGGTAATGCAGCATGATGACGCCGAACTCGGCCGCCACGCCGGCCAGCGCAATGAAACCCACGCCGGTGGCGATCGACAGGTTGTAGCCCAGCGCCCACAGGAACCACACGCCGCCGGTCAACGCCAGCGGCAGCGTGGCCATGATCAAGAGCGCCTCGTCGAAGCGCTGGAAGGTCATGTACAGCAGCACGAAGATGACCAGCAGTGTGGCCGGCACCACGATCTTCAGCCGCGCATTGGCGCGCTCCAGGTATTCGAACTGACCTGAATACGCGATGCTCATGCCGGGCTCCAGCGTCACTTCCCTGGCCACGGCATCGCGCAGGTCGTTGGCCACCGCCGACAGGTCGCGACCGCGCACGTCCACATAGACCCAGCCCGAAGGCCGGGCGTTCTCGCTCTTGAGCATCGGCGGGCCGTCGCTGACCACCACCTTCGCCACCGTGCCGAGCGTGATCTGCTGGCCCGCCGGCGTATAGATCGGCAGCGTGGCCAGCCGCTCGGGCGTATCACGCCACTCGCGCGGATAGCGCACGTTGATCGGAAAGCGCGCCAGGCCCTCCACCGTCTCGGCCACGTTCTCGCCGCCGATGGCGCCCGAGACCACGGCCTGCACGTCGGCGATATTCAGACCATATCGCGCGGCGGCGGTGCGGTCGATCAGCACATCGAGGTAGCGGCCGCCGGTCAGCCGCTCGGCCAGCGCCGACGACACCCCCGGCACGGTCTTGGCCACCCGCTCCACCGCCAGCGCGATGCGGTCGATGGCAGCCAGGTCGGCTCCCGTCACCTTGACGCCGATGGGGCTCTTGATACCGGTGGCCAGCATGTCGATGCGGTTGCGGATGGGCGGCACCCACACATTCGCCAGGCCAGGCACCTGCACCGCACGGTCGAGTTCCTCCACCAGCTTGTCGGCCGTCATGCCGGGCCGCCACTGGTCCTGCGGCTTGAACTGGATGGTGGTCTCGAACATCTCCAGCGGCGCCGGGTCGGTGGCCGTCTCGGCGCGGCCGGCCTTGCCGAAGACGGTGGCGACCTCGGGCACGGTCTTGATCATGCGGTTGGTGAGCTGCAGCAGTTCGGTGGCCTTCTGCGCCGACAGCCCCGGCAGCGCCGAAGGCATGTACAGCAGGTCGCCTTCGTCCAGCCGCGGCAGGAATTCCCCGCCCAGCTTCGACAGCGGCCACAGGGTGCTGAGCATCAGCGCGAGCGCGATCGCCACCGTGGCCTTGGGCCAGCGCAGCACCCATTCCAGCGCCGGGCGATACGCAGCGATGAGACCGCGCGTGATGGGGTTTTTCATCTCGTCGGGAATGCGGCCGCGGATCCAGTAGCCCATCAGCACCGGCACCAGCGTCACCGAGAGGCCGGCCGCCGCCGCCATGGCATAGGTCTTGGTATAGGCCAGCGGCCCGAACAGCCGCCCCTCCTGCGCCTCCAGCGTGAAGACCGGAATGAAGGACAGCGTGATGATGAGCAGGCTGAAGAACAGCGCCGGCCCCACCTCCACCGCGGCGTCGGTGATCACCTTCCAGCGCTCTTCGCCGGCCAGCGTGTCGCCCGGCCGCTCGCGCTGCCAGGCCTCGATCTTGCGATGCGCGTTTTCCGTCATCACCACCGCCCCGTCGACCATGGCGCCGATGGCGATGGCGATGCCGCCCAGCGACATGATGTTGGCGTTGATACCCTGCCAGCGCATCACGAGAAAGGCCACCAGAATGCCCAGCGGCAGCGCCACGATGGACACCAGCGCCGAGCGCAGGTGCCACAGGAAGAGCGCGCAGACCAGCGCCACGACGAGGAACTCCTCCACCAGCTTCTCGCTCAGGTGGCGAATGGCGCGTTCGATGAGCGCGCTGCGGTCGTAGGTGGTGACCACCTCCACGCCTTGCGGCAGGCTCTTGCCCAATTCGGCCAGCCGCGTCTTCACGGCGCGGATCGTCTGCTGCGCATTCTTGCCCGAGCGCAGCACGACGATGCCGCCGGTGACCTCGCCCTCGCCGTCGAGTTCGGCGATGCCGCGGCGCATCTCCGGCCCCACCTGCACCGTGGCCACGTCGCCCAGCCGCACGGGGATGCCGCCGCGCGCGGCCAGCGGGATGGCGCGGAAGTCGTCCAGCGTCTTCAGGTAGCCGCTGGCGCGCACCATGTACTCGGCCTCGGCCAGCTCGAGCAGGCCGCCGCCGGTTTCCTGGTTGCCGGCCATCAGCGCCTCGCGCACCATGGCCTGGGTGATGCCGTAGCCGGCCAGCTTCAGCGGGTCCAGCACCACCTGGTACTGGCGCACCATGCCGCCCACGGTGGCCACCTCGGCCACATTGGGCAGCGCCTTCAGCTCGTATTTCAGGAACCAGTCCTGCAACGCACGCAGCTGCGACAAGTCGTTGCGCCCGCTGCGGTCGACCAGCGCGTACTGGAAGATCCAGCCCACGCCGGTGGCGTCCGGGCCGAGCGCCGGCTTGGCCGTGGCGGGCAGCCGGCCCTGCACCTGGTTCAGGTACTCGAGCACGCGCGAGCGCGCCCAGTAAAGGTCGGTGCCGTCGTCGAAGATGATGTAGACGAAGCTGTCACCGAAGAACGAGAAGCCGCGCACCGTCTTCGCTCCCGGTACCGACAGCATGGTGGTGGCCAGCGGATAGGTGACCTGGTTCTCGACGATCTGCGGCGCCTGGCCGGGATAGCTGGTGCGGATGATGACCTGCACGTCCGACAGGTCCGGCAGCGCGTCCACCGGCGTCGTGCGCAGGCCCCACAGCCCGGCCGCGGTGACGAAGACCGTGGCCAGCAGCACCAGAAAGCGGTTGACCACCGACCAGCGGATGAGCGCCGCGATCACCGCTGGCCCCCGGTGTGCGCCGAGTGATCGACGGCCGGGGCGGCCGCCGGCGTGGATGCCCGCGTGGCCGCAGGCTGGGCCGCCGGCGCTGCCTTGGCGCGCTGGATGCGCGTGACGATATGCTCCTCGCCGTGCTGCCTGAAGCTGAACTCGACGCGGTCGCCGGGCTTCAGGTCCTGCGCCAGTCCGGGTTTCGCCCACTGGAAGGGCATCGTCATCGCCGGCCACTTGAGCGCCGGCACCGGGGCGTGGTCGAGCGTGATGCTGTCCTGGTCGAGTTCCACCACGACGCCGGTCGCCGGGTATTCCATCGCCGCACCGGCCTCCGGCTCGGCACGCGCCATCACGCCCTGCAGGCTGGCCTCGGAGTCGATGAGGAACTGCCCCGACGCCACCACGGACTGTCCGGCGGCAACGCCGCTGCGGACGACGACCTGGCCGTCGACCTCGGGTCCCAGTTCCACCTCCACCGGCCGGAAGCGGCCCGGCGCGTCCTGCACGTAGACCAGCGCGCGGCGGCCGGTGCGGATCACGGCTTCGCTGGGCAGCACCACGGCGTCGCCCGCGGCGGGCCCCTGCAGCGTGACCTGCGCAAACATGCCGGCGCGCAGCCGCTGCTGCGGATTCGGCAGTTCGATGCGCACGCGCAGCGTGCGCGTCTCGGCGTTGATCTCCGGCAGCACCGCGGCCACCTTGCCGCGCAGGGTTTCGCCGGGCAGCGCGGCCACCCGTGCCAGGGCCACCTGCCCGGGCGCGATGCCGGCGGCCTGCAGTTCCGGCAAGGCCGCTTCCAGCCACACCGTGGCCAGGCCGTTGATGCGCGCCAGCGTCATGCCCGCGTCCACCGTCATGCCGGTGCGCACCATCAGCTCGCTGATGAGGCCGCCGGTGGGCGCGGTGACCGTCGTCACCGCCACCGGCTCGCCGCCCGCTGCGACGCGCTCGATCAGCGCCGCCGGCATGCCCAGCAGCACCAGGCGCTGCTTCGTGGCCGCCGCCAGCGCGGCGTCGCCGGTGGCGCGCACGGCCAGGTATTCCTGCTGCGCGGCCAGCCACTCGGGATGGAAGAGGTCGGCCAGCGGCGCACCGGCGGCAACCACGTCGCCCGGCGCGCGGGCATAGACACGCTCGACGAAGCCGCCCGAGCGCGCCTGCACGATGCTCACGTCGCGCTCGTTGAGCTGCACCGTGGCCACCGTCTCGATGGCGGTGCCGACGGCGCGCCGCTCGGCCGTGGCCAGCCGCACGCCCAGCGCCTGCAGGGCCTGCGGCGACACGCTGACGCCGGGCGCTCCGGCCTGGGCCTCACCCTCGTCGGCATAACGCGGCACCAGCTGCATGTCCATGAAGGGCGACTTGCCGGGCTTGTCGAAGCGCTGCGTCGGCACCATGGGGTCGTACCAGTACAGCACCTTGCGTTCGGCGGCCGGCGCTGCCGCACCGGCGGTTTCGGTAGGCGCCGCGAAGTGGCCGCCAGACCAGGTCGACAACCCCCAGCCGGCCGCGCCACCCAGCACCAGCAGGACAACAGCCCCGGCGATCTTGTTCAACGTGCTCATGGCGTTTGCTCCGCAATCAAGGTGTTCAGGCGCACCTGCAGGTCGCTACGTTCGGCGTCGAGTGCCAGCGCGCGCAGGCGCAGTTCCAGCAGGCTGCTGCGCGCGGCCAGTACGGCGGCGAGTTCGCTGCGCCCGGCCTGGTAGCTGGCCAGCGTGAGGGCCACGCGTTCGTCGGCCAGCGGCAGGCCTTGCTCGCGCAGCCGTGCCGCCTGGGCGTCCAGCGCCTGCAGTTCGGCCAGTTGCGCCTCCACCTCCTCGGCATGGCGGCGTGTCGTGTCTTCGCGTTCGGCCTCGATGCGTTCCAGCTCCTTGCGCCGGGCCGCGATCTGCGGCGCCTGGCGCTCGCTCTGGCGCAGCGGCAGGTCGAAGCTGAGCTGGAACGACACCATGTCGTCATAATTCGCGCGCCGGGCGTAGACCACCTCCCAGGCCCAGTCGCCGCGCGTCTCGGACTCGCTCTCGCCGACCTCGGCCTGGCCGATGGCCAGCAGGCCTTCGTAGGGGCCCAGCTCGGTGTGCCGGTGCAGGCTGCCGCGCAGCGCGGCGGCATCGACACGCCAGGCCGGCGGCTCGCCGGTCAACGGTTCGTCGCCACGCACGCCGATCAGCCGCCGCAGCGCAGCGCGCGCCTTGGCCAGGTCACGGGCGAGTTCATCGTGGCGGTCGGCGATGGCCAGCGCCTCCTGGCGTGCCATCGTCAACTCGGCCGCCGGCGCCTGCCCGGCGGCGATCCGCGCCGGCAGCGTCTGCTGCAGCAGGCCGTTTTCGTGTTGCAACCGGTCCAGCCAGGCCAGTCGCTGCTGCGCATAGTAGACCGCCACCCAGGCGCGCATCGCTTCACGCCTGACCCCCAAGTCGGCAGCCGCCAGTTGCAGCCGGTCGCGCTCGCTGCGCGCCTGCGCCAATTGCAGCCGGGCGTCGCGCTTGGCTCGGTTCGGCACCTCCTGCATCACACCCAGGCGCTGCATCGTGCCCGGGTCGCGGCTGAACGAATAGCGGTCCGGGCCCTCGACCGGCAGGTTGTCCACGCCGACCAGCAGCTTCGGGTCGGGCAAGGCCGCCGCCGCCGGCTGGGCGATGCTGGAACCGTCGACGCTGGCCCGCAGCGCACGCAAGCTGGGCGACTGCTCGCGCGCCAGTTCGGCGGCGTCGGAAATACTCAGGCCGCCGGCGGCCGCCGAGGCGGCGGCGATGGCCAGCGAGGCGGCGGCGCCGAGCAGCGCCCGCCAGGGCCGACGGCGCCGGCTGGCCGCACGGCCCGCGGCATGCGCCGGGCGCATGCCCACAGGAGACTCGTTCATGGGAAATCCTCAGGTCAGCGGTGACGGGATAACGCGCAGACGCGCGCCGCCAAGGCGCGCGTGGCCAATCAACCCGGTGGCTAGTTCCTGAGGACGAGCAAGGAAAGGTACAGCGGCGGCGCGCCGCGCGGCGGACCCTGGGCCGGCACGCTGGCCGGCGTCTCGAGGCCGGCAGGCCCGTCGGCCGGCGGCAGCACCCACAGCAGCACAGGCAAGGCCGCGGCACCCGCCGTCAGCAGGCCACCGGCGCCGGAATTGGGCGACTGATCACCAGGGTCGCAGTGCGCCTTGCACAGCTGGGGCTGGTCGGGGTCCATCTGGCCAGGCGGGTGCGAGTCGCAATCGACCATGGCCTCGGCCACCGCCGTCGG
Organism: Candidatus Rubrivivax defluviihabitans; assembly: GCA_016709385.1. Lineage (GTDB taxonomy): Bacteria > Pseudomonadota > Gammaproteobacteria > Burkholderiales > Burkholderiaceae_C > Rubrivivax > Rubrivivax defluviihabitans. Next base: position 62,888 of record JADJMW010000009.1, on the reverse strand, counting down.
CAACTCGACCCCGGGGCACGAATACGCCGCGACCGCCAGCTGCGCGTACAGCAACAACGCTGCGACGAAGGCAGCGAAGACTTGGCGATGGCGGCGCAGGCGAAACACGCGGCGACTCTAGCAGCGCCCGACGCCCCGGTCTTGACCGGCGTCAACGCCAGCGACGCGGCGGCCAGCCCCCAGGCCCGTGCCAAGGGCAACCACGCATTCCAGCTGAGCATCCGGCCGCGACTCAACGCGCGGCCAGCCAGCGCGCGGCCAGAGCCTCGATATCGACCGGCGCCCCCGTGTCGACCGTGATCGCGGTGCCCTCGCCCTCCTCCTCGGCCGCCAGCGGCTCGGCACCGGCCAGTTGCTTGTCCAGCACCGCGAGATCGGCCTCGGACGGATCGCCGCCGCGCTCACCCCGCAGGTGCACGCGTTCGCGCAGCAGCGCCACCGGCGCCCGGCAATGCAGCAGCGTGAACGGCACGCCGCACTCATGGGCCAGGCGGCGGAAGTCGTCGCGTTCGCTGCGACGCAGGAAGGCCGCGTCGACGATCACGCGCTCGCCCGCCGCCAGCGCCAGGGCGGCCACTTCCCGCAGCCGTGCGTAGGTGCGCCGCGTGGCCGCTTGGCCGTAGATGCCACGCGGCACGACGAGCGCCGACGCGTCCAGTGCGCGCAGCCCATGCAGCCGCTTGCGTTCCACGTCCGAGCGCAGCCGGATCGCCTGCGCCTGCTGCAGCAGCCGCTGCGCCACCCAGCTCTTGCCCGAGCCGGAAACGCCGTGCGTGACGAGCAGGCGCGCGTCGCCTTCGCCGGCCAGCCGCAAGGCCAGCGCCAGGTGGTCGGGCCCGCCGGCTTCGCCACCCTGCCCGCTGCGGATACGCGCCACCAGCGCCCGCACCAGCGCGCGGTAGACGAGATACCAGCGCAGCACCGGCAACCCGGCGTGGTCGCCGCTGTCGTCGAGGTAGCCATTCAGGAAGCGGAAGGCGAGGTCTCCGCGGCCGTGGGCCATCAGGTCCATGACGAGGAAAGCGACATCGCTGAAGACGTCGATCCAGCGCAGCGCGGGGTCGAATTCCAGGCAGTCGAAGGCCGTGACCTCGCCCTCCAGCAGCACCGCATTGGCCAGATGCAGGTCGCCATGACACTCGCGCACGCTGCCGGCGCGGCGCCGCGCCTGCCACGTGGGCCGGAGCCGGGCGGCCTGTGCCTGCAGCCAGGTGCGCAAGGCGTTGCAGTCGGCCGCCGCCGCGCCGTGCGACACCAGGCCTTCGAGGGCGCGCAGCGAATCCCCCGCGACGACCTCGGGCGTGGCCCAGGGCGCATCCGGCCCGGCCACCTCGGCGGCGGCGTGGAAAGCGGCCAGCCGCTGCGCCAGCCGGTCCAGGTGCTCGGGCTGCAAGCTGCCGGCCGCCAGCTGCTCGCTGAGCAAGGCGCCGGGCGGGAATTCATGCATGCGCAGCGCATATTCGATCGCCGGGCCGTCGCCGTGCAGCCGCGGCGCGGCCGGCGTGCCGTGGATGGGCACCACGTCGACGTAGACCGCGGGCGCCAGGCGGCGGTTCAGCCGCAGTTCCTCGAAGCACAGCCGGGCGCGCGTGGCCAGGTCGCCGAAGTCCAGGAAGGGCAGCTTGACCGGCTTCTTGATCTTCCAGGCGAAGCGGCCGTCGAGCAGCACCCAAGAGACATGTGTCTCCACGACGCGGGCACCGAACTGGCGGCGCAGAGACGCCACCAATTCGGCGCTGGCCGTGCAGGCAAGGTCTGGCGGTCCGCTCGTCACGGCTGCGATCGTGCGCGGAGCGTCACCGCACAGGCTTGAGCCGCCTCAAGGCAAGGGCGTTCGAGGTCGCATTTCACGGCGGCGGTGCGGGAGTTGCGGGCTACCATTGGCGCACCCCAGCGGCCCACTCCCTCCGCATGCCACAACTCAGCGCCCACGACGCCGCGTTCCTGTACTCCGATACCGCGCACTCGAACGCCAACGTCACGCTCATCCACATCTACAACCAGTCCACGGCGCCCGGCGGCAGGGTGCGCTTCAAGACCATCCTGGCGCGCATCGCCAGCCGCCTGGACCAGTTGCCCATCCTGCGCCGCAAGCTGCGCCGCGTGCCGCTGAACCTGGACTTTCCGTACTGGGTGGACGACGAGCAGTTCGACCTGGAATACCATGTGCGCCACATCGCGTTGCCCAAACCCGGCGACTGGCGCCAGTTCTGCATCCAGGCCTCGCGCATCCACGCCCGGCCGCTGGACCTGGACCGCCCGCTGTGGGAGATCTACGTCATCGAAGGGCTCGACGGTTTCCTGGACCTGCCCGCCGGCAGCTTTGCGCTGCTGACGAAGATGCACCACGCCGCCATCGACGTGGAAAACGGCAACCAGGTCACGACGCTGCTGCACGACCTGGACGCCACGCCGCCGGCCGATCCGCCGCCCGCCCCATGGTTCGCCGAGCGGCCGCCCGGAGTGCTGCGCATGGTCCGGCGCGGCGTGGCGCACAGCATGGGCGCCGCCGCCCGCCTGGCCGGGCCGCTGGGGCGCGCCGTGCGGCGTGCCGCGCCGGCGGCGCTGTCGCTGGCCGGCGACCTGCTGCTGCGCCCGCACAAGCTGCCGGCGACGCGCTTCAATTCGGTGGTCTCGCCGCATCGCGTGTTCGAGACGCGGCGCTTCATGCTCGACGAATTCAAGACCATCCGCGGCGCGGTGGCCGGCGCCAGCATCAACGACGCCGTGCTGGCGGTGTGCGGCGGCGCGCTGCGGCGCTACCTGGACCTGTACGGCGAACTGCCCGAGTCCAGCCTGGCCGCGATGGCCCCCTTCTACCTGCGCCCGAGCGACGGCACGGCCGTCAGCCCCGAGCTGACCTGGCTGCGTGTGGCCCTGGGCACCGACCTGGCCGACCCGCTGCAGCGGCTGGCGTTCATCCACGGCCAGACGGCTTCGTCGGAACACCTGTCGCGTGCCGTGGGCGCGCGGGAACTCAGCGAAGCGGGCAGCCACGTGCCGGCGGCCACGCTGGCACTGACGGCCAAGCTGCTGGGCCGCGCCACGGCCAGCATCGGCCGGCGTTCGCCGCTGGCCCACTGCACCATCACCAACGTGCCGGGGCCTGCCGTGCCGCTGTACCTGTGCGGCGCAAGAATGACGTACTTCTCGGCCATCATGCCCATCGCCGACGGCATGGGCCTGGTCTTCGCGGTGACCAGCTACGACGGCCGCATCGTCATCTCGCCGACCTCGTGCCGCGAACTGATGCCCGACCCCGAGACCTTCGCGCAATGCGTGCGCGACAGCTTCCAGGAGCTTCTCGCTGCGGCGCAGGCGCGGCCGGCAGCCAGCGCCGCGCGCCGGCGCGCGGCGCCGCGATCGGCTGCGAAGGCCGCCGCCGCGCCCGCGTCTAAGCCGCCCCGGCGCCGTGCGTCAGCATCCGGTAGGCGCTCCCCCACCATCCCTGCGGCTTGAACGGCTGCCATTGGCCCTCGGGTTGCGCCAGCCGCTCGGCCACGATGGCCAGCACCATGGCGTTGAAGCCCAGGCCGGTATGACTGCCGGCGACGCGGATGTTCTCGTGCAGCGCCGGGTCACCGTTGATGGTGGCTTCCTGCGGCGGCACCACGCCGTCGCTCAGAGAATACAGGCAGCTCATCGGCACCGGCAACTCCTTGCGTTCGCGCAGCTTCTTGGCGCGCGGTTGCATGGTGTGGGCGTCGGGGCCCATGGGGTGGGCAATCAGCCGGTACAGCGCCTTCACGAAAGGCGGCGACTTGCTGCCTTCGGGGTCCACGCTCACCGGGCTGCCCAGGGTGATGACGCTACGCACGCACTCCGGCGCCTGATGCGCGCCGTAGAGGGCGAACACGCCACCCAGGCTCCAGCCGACCAGGCTCACCCGGCGCCCGCTCTTGTGATGCAGCCAGCGGATCTTCTGCTCCAGGGCCTGCGCATGCCGGCTCTGGAAGCCCACGTTGCGGCCGAAGCCCCAGGTCTGCACGTCGTAGCCGCGGCTGCGCAGGAAGAATTTCAACGCGAACAGCGTGACCTCGTCGGCCATGAAGCCGGGCAGCAGCAGCACCGGGTGGCCGTCGCCGCGCGGCGCCAGCATCAGTCCCGGCACCGAATACGGCAGGAAAGCCATCTCGAACAGCGCCCGCCACTCGGTCAGCGAGTGCAGCAGATGCGGTTCCCCTTGGTGCGGATGGCGCGTATTCATGGTCTCCTACGATAGCGGTCGATGCGTGCCGACGCACCCCCGCATTTGCCGGTCTCCGACCGGCGTCGAGCAGGGTGGCACATGAATCATTCTGCGCCCGGTACCCCGCGCCGCCTTGACCTGGCTCACGGCAAGGCGCCCGCCGCAGGCGCAGCCCGCCGGCAACCGGCACGGAACTCGGGACATGCTGTCATGCGATGCCGGCCCGGACTGCCGCCAAGGAGACAAATACCATGCAAAACCCGAGCGGGTTCGACGGCCTGGCAGGCGTGCTGGTGGCGCCAATGGTGCACCGGACCCGTGGCGGCGTCAGTCCGCTCTTTCGATATCGGTCACGGTGTACTTGCCCGCGTCGTTGACCGCCCGGAAGCGCACCTTGTCGCCGGCCTTGAACTGGTCGAGCACGGCCTTGTCCCTGACGTTGAACACCATCGTCATCGGCGGCATGTCCAGGTGCTTGATCTCGCCGTGCTTCAGGGTCAGCTTGGCGGCGCTCTTGTCGACCTTGCGCACCTCGCCGGTGGCCATGTCGGCGGTGGCTGCGGCCGGGCTGGCCTGGGCCATGACACGATGCGCCGCTGGGTCGGTGGTCTGCGCCAGCACCGATGCGGGGGCCGCGCAGGCCGGTGCGGCAAGCAGGCTGGGGAACGTTTGCCTCATGGAGGACTTTCCTCCGGGTTGGGATGGGAAGCGGAAGTGGTGTGCCGGTTCAGGGCTTGCGCGCCGGGGCGCCCGTGCCTGCGATGGCGCGCACCACCTCGATACGGCCCACCATGCCGGCCTGGTAGTGGCCGGCGATCAGGCAGGCGAAATCGAAGTCGCCGGCGCGGTTGAAGGTCCAGACGAGCTCACCGCTGCGGCCCGGCGGCATGTGCGCCATGTAGGGTTCGTCGTGTTACATGTTCGGGAACTTGACCATCAGCGCGGCGTGCGCGTCGAGCTCCCTTTTCGTTCCGATGACGAATTCATGCATCAGCTTGCCGGTGTTGTGCACCACGAAGCGGACCGTGTCGCCCTGCCGCAACTCCATGCGGTCGGGCGTGAAGCGCATGGCATCGGTCATGCGGATCTGCACCGTTCGCGCGACGCTCCTGGCGTCGCCGGCGATGCCCCAGTCCTTCTGCTCCTTGACCACCGGGCCGGCCTGGCCGGCATGGTCCTTCTCGCCATGGGCCAAGGCCGCGGCTGGAACCGCGGCCAGGCCGACGGTGAGGATGATCACGGTCGTGCCCCTCGACCCTGTCACGAGAATTCTTCCTGGCTTGGTTCTGCGCTGGATCGAAGACGGGTCCCGGCGCGCCATCAGTGGTGCCCCGCGTGGCCGCCGCTGGGCTTGCGCACCTTCACCTCCAGGTCGCTGGCCGGCCGTGCCAGCGGCGGCATCGAGCCGCGGCCTTCGGACTGGAAGCGCGCCGGGTCGGGCAGGGCGCCGGTGAATTCGTAGGCCACCGTGCCGGGCGGGTGCTCGTACCAGCCGGGGTCGCCGTAGTCGCCAGGCTTCTGGTCCTTGCGCACCTTGACCACGCTGAACAAGCCGCCCATGCCGACCGCACCGAACGGGCCCTGCCCCGCCATCATGGCCGCGAGCGCGTCGATGGCGGCATTCACGCTGGCGATCTGCGCGCGCGCATCGGCGAGCAACTCGAATACGCCGATCAGCATGCCGTTGTAGCGCAGCACGTTCTCTTCCAGGATGCGCTGGCGCAGCGGCACGATCTCGTCGCGGTGGTGGCGCGCGATGTCCCAGGCCGAACGGTAGGCGCCATAGGCTTCGCGCACTTCCGAGCGCGCGTTGATGGCGGTCTCGGCGGCGCGGTTGACGGCCTGCATGTAGATGCTCTCGGCCTTGGCCACGCGCGCCGTGCCCCAGTCGAACAGCGGCAGCTCGAAGCCGATCTCCCAGCCGCGTTCGGTCCAGCCCTCGTTCGAGGTGTTGTAGCTCAAGCCCAGTTCCAGCACGTTGATGAAACGCGTGCTGCGCGTCTGCCCCAGGTTGCTGGCCGTGTGCGCGGCGGCCAGGCGCGCTCCCTGCGCGTCCAGCCGCTGCGCGATGGCGATGCGCTCGATATCGGGCAGCTCCCGCGCCTGCGCCGGCAGGTCGGGCAGGCGTTCGGGCAGGCGTTCGGGCAGGCGAAAGGCCGTCTGCGCGCCCCACAGGCCCATCAGTCGGGTGAGACGTTCGCGCGTGGCCAGCTGCGCCTGCTGCGCGCGCGCCAGGCCGAGCGCGGCTTCGGCGTAGAAAGACTGCTCGCGCGACTGCAGCAGGCGGTTGAAATTGCCCGCCTGGAGCATGCGCCGCGCCAGCTCGGCGCTGGCCTCGGCCGCCTGCATCACCTGCGCGGCGTAACGCACCGACTCCTGCGCGGCCACCGCCTGCACCCAGGCCTTGCGCGTCTCGGCGGCGAGCGTGAGCACGCTCAGCGCCGCCATGCCCTGCGTCTGCGCGAAGCGCCGCGACTCCACTTCCTGCAGCAACGGCATGGCCAGCAAGCGCACCAGGTTGAAATGCAGGCCGCGATCGATCTCGACCTCGTCACCCTGGGTCTTGCGGCCAAAGCTGAAGCCTGGGTTGGCCAGCCGGCCAGCCTGCACCAGATCGGCTTCGCCGATGCCGAGTTCGAAGAACGCGGCCTGCAGGCCGCGGTTGTTGAGCAGCGCCAATTGCACGGTGTCGTCCATGGCCAGCGGCTGGGCCAGGAGCTCCTGCACGCGCTGATCGATCAACGGGCGGTCGCTCTCGGAACGGGCCCAGCGCACGTCCTGGCCCAGCCGCTGCTGGGTGGTCTGCTCGACGCTGGCGAAGCCGCCGTCGGGGCTGAACGAGGCACAACCGGCGAGCACCGCGACAGCCGCCGCGGCGACCGGCAGGCGCAGGGCGCGCCGTCGGCACGGGTCCGGCCGCGGCTGCAGCGGTCGATGACGTGGGGCCTTCATGCTGCCGCGCCCTCAATGCTTGCCATGGCCAGGTGCGACCGGCAACGACGCCGGCGCTGAAACGTTCGGCTCCGGCTGACTGGCCTCCCGTGCATGGCTGCGCCAGCCCCCGATGCGCGTGACCGACTCGTTGGCCTCGCGCCACGAGCCGACCCCCACGTCGCGCGCGGCACGGTAGCGCTTCAGTGGCGAGGTGTAGATCATGGGGGGCACGGCGGCGTCGGGTCGCAGCGGATCGGCATGGCTGGCCGTGCTGGCCACGCTGCCGGGAGGCGCCGGCTGGGCATGCGTGCCGGCAGCCGCCACCAGCCATGCGGCGGCCAGCATCACCGCCACCGTGGTGCCCAGCGACTCGCCGCAGACACGATGCGCAAAGGGTGCACGCGCGCCGCCAGCGTGAGGTAGGCGGTGCGCGCGTCGGTCAGCAGCCCGGCCTCGTGCGGCCGGCCGCTGGATCCGCCGTAGCCGCGCCAGCTGACCGCCAGCGGGCCGGCGCCGCCCTCGCTGAGCCGGACCGGGCGTTAAAAGAAATGTCGGTGGCTGATGCCCATGGCGGCAGCATAAGCCGCACGGGCCGCGGCGACCTCATGGTCTGGCCAGTGGCCTTGGAACTTCAAACTAGGGGTGTGACCCGGGGAAGAAGCCTTGCATCGGTCCAATTCCTTTGACATCGCCGATGGCCTGTGGCAAAAGCCCTGCTCCACGGCGGACCCGTCGTGCTGGCTTGGGATGCTTGAATGGCAGAGGCGCGATTTCGATTCGACAGTACGGGCGTGGCCACCGGCCTCGGCCGCAAGAGGCACGACGCCGGAACCCGACGGGGTGGGCGATGACGTTGCAGCGCCGCGCCAGGCAGATGCAGCGCTCTGCGGGCCCAGCCGCGGCAGGTCTGGTGGGTGCGGTCGCACAGCGGCCGGCGCGACCTTCGCCCAAGCCGACGCCGGCGGCCGGGCGCGAAGGCGGTGCCGGTTCACCAGCCACCGGCCTCCGCAGCGAGCGTGATCTCGCTCGCCAATGGCAGCGACGGGCGTTCGACGCCGTGTTGGCGCAGGGCCGCGAACGCGAACGCATCGCTGCCGGCCTGCACGACGATATCGGCCAGACCTTGTCGGTGGCCGCGCTCAAGCTGGGCGAACTGCAGCTCCTAGCCGGCGCGGCGCCGGCCCAGGCCTTGATCGCCGAGCTGCGACAGTTGCTCGGCCAGGCGATCAAGGCCACGCGCAGCGCCACCTTCGAACTGAGCTGCCCGCTGCTGGCGCAGCTGGGTCTGCATACCGCGCTGGACAGCATGGTGCGCCGTGCCGAAGCCCAGGGCGGGCCGCGGGTGCGCCTGCGCGACCCGATAGGTGATACCCCTCTCCAGGAGCCGGTCCTGGGCGTGGTCTTTCGCGTTGCGCGCGAGCTCGTCTTCAATGTCTGCAAGCACGCCCGGGCGCAACATGCCGAGCTGAGGCTGCGCAGCGGCCCGCGGGGCCTGATGCTGACGGTGGCCGACGACGGCATCGGCTTTCGGGTCGGCGACCCCTGTGCGCGCTTCGGCCCCCACGGCGGCTACGGCCTGCTCAGCGCCATGGCGCAGGTGCACGCCGTGGGCGGCCGCCTGGTGCTGCGCTCGCGCATCGGGCACGGCACCGTGGCGCGGCTGTGGGTGCCGGCGCTGACGGGCCAGCACCCGGGGCCGACCTCAGCGGGAGATTGAACCGGTGCCCGCTTCTCCCCTGTCGCGAACCCGGATCAGCGTGGTGCTGGCCGACGACCATCGCATTCTGCGCGAAGGTCTGGCGGCGTTGATGTCGCGCGAGCCCGACCTGGACCTGGTGGCCACCGCCGAAGACGGGCCGAGCATGTTGCGGCAGGTGCGCACGCACATGCCCCACGTGCTGGTGACCGACCTCTCCATGCCGGGACTGAACGGCATCGACGCCGTGCAGCGCCTGCGCGCCGAGTTGCCGCAGGTGCAGGTGCTGTGCCTGTCGGTCCACGACGAGGACCGGCTGGTGCTGGCCATGATCGAGGCTGGCGCGTCGGGCTATGTGCTCAAGGACGGCTCGTTCGACGAGCTGGCGCTGGCGCTGCGCCAGGTGATGCTCGGGCGCATCTACATCAGCCCCGCGCTTTCGGGCGTGATGGTGCGCGAAATGCGGCGGCGCAAGACCGGCCCGGCGATGGTGGAAAGCCCCACGCTCACCGCACGTGAGCGCCAGCTGGTACAGCTGTTCTCCGAGGGTTACACCACCAACGAGATCGCCGAGCAGCTGCACGTCAGCCCCAAGACCGTGGCCACGCACCGCGAGAACGTGCTGCACAAGCTGCAGCTGCGCGGCGTGGCCGAGCTCACCCGCTATGCCTTGCGCGAAGGACTCAGCTCGCTCGACGCCACGCCCCGGACGAGCCTGAACCGCTGAGAGCTTGTGAAGCTCTGAGGCCGCGGCACTCCGCAATTCGCGCCCGCGATCTCCGCGTGCTGCCGATGGTCGCATCCAGCGCCGCGGCACATGCTGCCGGCGATGGGAAGACACCAGACCGGCCCTTCGGGACACCAGGGCCGCTGGCATGCCCGCTCATGCCCTGGGCCGACAACGCGCACTGGCTGGCCCCGGTCGACGCACTCGCACCGAGGTACGGCAGCGCGGCTGCAGGCCTAGCACAAGACCGGCCATGGATCCGGAACACCTGTCTCGAGCGGCACGGCACGGCGCTGCGCAGGATCCACTGAGCGTCTTTCTGGTGGACGACCATGCGCTGTACCGCCAGTGCCTGAAGGCGCTGCTGGCCGCCGATGCCGGCCTGCACATCGTCGGCGAGGCCGGTGACGCCGCCGAGGCCCTGGCGGCAGCCGGCCGTTGCGCTCCCGCACCGCTGGCCGATGTGGTGCTGCTGGACGTGGCCATGCCGGGCATGAGCGGCGTGACACTGGCGCGCCGGCTGTGCCAGCTGGCGCCGGCATCGCGGCTGCTGGCGCTGTCCATGCACGACGACGGCAGCATCGTGAGCGCCATGCTCGAGGCCGGTGCATCGGGCTACCTCGACAAGATCGACCCGCTGCCGGAGATACTGCTGGCGCTGCGCACGGTGGCCAGCGGCCGCCCCTACCTGAGCGCGTCGCTCGATCCCGGCCTGAGGCAGCGCCTGCTCGCCCGCGAGTCGGTCAGTGGCGGCGGCCCGTGATCCCAGGCGTAGGAAATTTTGCCAGCCGCTATCAGCATCGTGCCGATGGCATCCGGCCACCGCATCGGTAGCGTCGCGGCTGAACATGAAACCAAGCCCGATGCCCACTCGACTCGCCAGACCGGTGGCTTCTGCCGCGCCCGCAGAGGTTCGTCTGCTCGCGGGTGGCTGCGCATGATCGACCTGGCCCTGGGCGTCATCGTCGCCCAGCTCAACCAGGCGCTGCGACGCGCCTTTGCCATCCGCGAGGACATCGCGGTGCTGGCCAACATCCTGGAGCAGGACGGGCGCGTGGGCCCGCAGGTGGAGAACAAGCTCGTGGTCTCGCTCGTCAATATCGAGCGCGAGTCGGTCGCCCAGCGCGACGCCCGGCCCGGCCGCAATCCCATGGCGCGGGCCCTCGTGAGCCCGGAGCCGGTGCACCTGAACCTGTCGGTGATGTTCGCCGCCAATTTCAGCGGGTCGAACTACACCGAGGCGCTGAAGATGATCAGCGGCACGATCGGCTTCTTCCAGAGCCGGCCGGTGCTGGACCACCGCAATACGCCGGAGCTGGACCGCCGCATCGAGCGCCTGGCGCTCGATATCGCCAACCTCAGCGTCAGCGACCTGAGCAACCTGTGGAGCATTCTCAGCGGCAAATACGTGCCGTCCATCCTGTACCGGGTGCGCATGGTCAGTGTCGACCTGGGCCAGATCAGCGGCCAGACCACCCCCGTCATGCGCCCGCAAGCGGCGGTGAGTCCCTGAGCACGGCCCATGGACGCCTATCTGCTGCTGTTCGAGGTCGCGGTGCGGCACGCCTTCTATGCCCCGGAACCCTGCGCCGGCCTGCGCCTTTCGCCCACCCCGGCCAGCGCCGCAAAGCTGCGGCGCGTCGGTGCCGTGCTGCGGCCCACCACCGAAGGCGTGGCGGTTTATGTCGAGGGCCAGCGCCTGCCGACGCTGCAGGCGCTGGCCAACGACACCAACGAGCCGCTGGAGTTCTACCTGCTGGGCCGCAACAGCGACCCGGACTTCGCCAGCGCTACCGCCGGCCTGGCGGAGTCGCGCGACCAGGTGTTGCTGTTCGACAGCGCCCGCGCCCAGGATCCGGACGCGGCGGGCTGGCGCCTGCTGCACCCGGGCGCACACGCCAGTGCCGAAAGCGCCGTGCCGATCCATCGGCCGCCCCTGGGCGACACGCCCGGCACCACCACGACGCCGCCGCTTGCAGGCGCACTGCCCGCCGCCGACCGTCGCGTGCCGCCGGCCTTCGTGTTGCGCATTCGCATCGAAACGCCGGTGGCGACGTTGGGCCAGCGCTGGTGCGTGGCGCTGCAGGCCCGCGCCACGCACTGGAAATACCTGCTGCCCGCCGACTGGGCCGTGCAGGCGCCGCAGGTGGTGGACATCGACCAGCGGGTCGGCTTCGAGCCGCCCCGGCCCGAGCCGCTGGACGACGGCCGCAGCACGCTGGCGGCGCGCTCGCGCAGCGCCATCGCGATGCAGCGGCGGCCGCTGCAACGCTTCCAGCTGCTGGCGCAGCAGCCGGCGGCGGACAAGGTTCTCGTCAAACGGCTGCCTGTCGCCTCCGCGGGCCAGCTGCACATGGAAACGATCGACGGAGTGCGAACCCTGGTTTCCGAGATCTTCGTGAACCGCTAACGGCCGACTGGAGGCACTGATGGGCAACATGAAGACGCCTGGCGTCTATATCCTGGAAAAGAATGCGTTCCCCAACTCGGTGGTGGAGGTGGCCACCGCCGTGCCCGCCTTCATCGGCTACACCGAGAAGGCGGACAACAAGGGAACGTCGCTGCACAACCGGCCGTTCCGCATCACCTCGCTAGGCGAATTCCACCAGTATTTCGGCGATGGGCCCACGGCCGGCCATGTGCGCTTCAGCCTGTCGGACCTGAATCCCGAACTCCCCAAGTCCGAGGAGCAGCTGGCGGCCGAGGCCAAGGAGGCCACGCGCGTGGCCGCACTCACGCCCGACCAACGCAAGACCGAAGAGGAGGCGGCCAAGAAGAAGGCCGCCGAGGATGCGGCCAAGGCCGACGACGAGGAGAAGAAGCGGCGCGCGGCGCTGACGGACGAAGCCCGCAAGGCCGAGGACGAAGCCCGCAAGGCCGAGGACGCCGCCGTCGCCGCCAAGGCGCTCGACGACGCGCTCAACGCCCCCTTCGGCAAGCGCGACGCCGAGCCGCTGCGGCTGAACAAGAAGGCCTACAAGCTGGCGCAGACGCACGGCTGGTACCTGCTGTACCAGGCCATGCGCTGGTTCTTCCTGAACAACGGCGGACCCTGCTACGTGGTCTCGGTGGGCACCTACGAGACGGCGGCCGACGGCACTTCTCCCGTCGAGGGCAAGAAGATCAACGGCAAGCTGTTGCAGGACGCCCTCAAGGAGCTGGAAAAGGAACTCGAGCCGACGATGATCGTCGTGCCCGAGGCCGTGCTGCTGAACAAGCAGGGCTGCGACGCCGTGCAGCAGCAGATGCTCGCGCATTGCGGCGACACGATGAAGAACCGGGTCGCCATCCTCGATGTCTGGGAGGGCTACCTGCCGCGCAACGAGCCGCCCTTCAACAACCTGATCGAGCTGGCCCGCACCGGCTTCGGCAGCAGCTTCCTGGCCTATGGCGCGGCCTACTACCCGTGGGTCCACACCTCGGTGCTGCAGGAGCGGGACCTGAGTTTCCTCAACATCCACCCGGACAGTAGGGCCACGCTGGTGAAGTGCATCACCGACGAGCTCAACCAGATGGAGATGCCGAAGGACAAGCGCAACGCGCAGATCACCGAGGTGAACAAGATCACCACCGCCACGGCCGGCGAGGCCGGCCCGCTGGCGGCCAGCCTGGTGACGATCAGCCCCTTCTACAACACCGTGCTGCGCGAGATGGCCAAGCGGCTGAATCTGTTGCCGCCCAGCGCCGCGATGGCCGGTGTCTACACGATGGTGGACAACACGCGCGGCGTCTGGAAGGCGCCGGCCAATGTCAGCCTGAACAGCGCCGTGGCGCCCGCGGTGCCGATCTCGCACGAGCAGCAGGAGGACCTCAACGTCACGCCGCAGGGCCGCTCGATCAACGCCATCCGCAGCTTCATCGGCGAAGGCACGCTGGTCTGGGGCGCGCGCACGCTGGACGGCAACAGCCTGGACTGGCGCTATGTCAACGTGCGCCGCACCATGATCATGCTCGAGGAATCGGTGCGCCTGGCCGCCAAGGCGCTGGTGTTCGAGCCCAACGTGGCCAGCACCTGGGTGACGATGAAGGGAATGATCGCCAACTTCCTGACCGGCATCTGGAAGCGCGGTGGCCTGGCCGGCGCAGTGCCCGAAGACGCCTTCAGCGTGCACGTCGGCCTGGGCGAGACGATGACGCCCGAAGACATCCTGGAAGGCATCCTGCGCGTGACGGTGCTGGTGGCCATCAGCCGCCCGGCCGAGTTCATCGAGATCACGTTCCAGCAGCAGATGCAGAAATCCTGATCCTCGGCCCCTGACCGGCCGCGGCCACGGAGGCGGCGGCCCCATCGTTTCATTGGAGGTGTGTGATGGCAGAAGACGGTTCAACCCAATCGGCCAATGTCTGGCCGATGCCCAAGTTCCACTTCCAGGTGAAGTGGGACTCCGAAGTGATGTCGTTCCAGGAAGTCAGCGGCCTGGACGTGGAGTCGCAGCCGATCGAATACCGCGCCGGCGACAGCAAGACCTTCTCGGTGGTGAAGATGCCCGGCATCAAGAAATACGGCAACGTCACCATGAAGAAGGGGGTGTTCAAGAGCGACAACAAGTTCTGGGACTGGTTCAAGGAAATCAAGATGAACACCATCAAACGCAAGCCGGTGACCATCAGCCTGCTCGACGAGGAGGGCAACCCGACCATGGTGTGGACGCTGACCAACGCCTGGCCGAGCAAGATCACGGGTACCGACCTCAAGTCCGACGGCAACGAAGTGGCGGTGGAATCGATCGAGGTCGTACACGAGGGGTTGGAGATTGCCAACGGCTGACGCAGCGCTGGCGCCGCCGGTCGCCTTCCACTTCACGGTCAGCTTCGGATCCACGCCGCCGGCGGTCGACGGCTCGTTCCAGGAAGTCAGCGGCATCGCCCCGGAACTGGAGACCGAGCCGGTGGCCGAAGGCGGCGAGAACCGCTTCGTGCACCAGTTGCCCAAGGCCATGAAGAACCCGCGGCTGACGCTCAAGCGCGGTGTGGCCGCGCTCGATTCGCAGCTCGTGGCGTGGTGCCGCAACGTGCTGGAAGGTGGCCTGGTGCGGCCCATCGTGCCCAAGCTGCTGCACGTGTTCCTGCTCGACGCCAACGGCGCCCCGCTGCGCGCCTGGTCCTTCGCCAATGCCTACCCGGTGCGCTGGGAGGTGGAGTCCTTCAATTCGACCAAAAACGAACTGGCGCTGGAGAAGATCGAGTTGAGCTACGCCTATTCGAAGCGCGAGGTCTGAGCGCCATGACGATCGAGGTGCGCCAGATGCTGATCCGTTCGGTGGTGGACGAGCAGGTTCCGCACCTGGCCGGCGTCAACGCGGCCGGCCGCGGCGGCGCACCCGCCGGGCCCGAGCTGGAACGTCTGCGCGCGCAACTGCTGGCCGAATGCAAGGCCTGGCTGGCCGAGCAGTTGCGCGCCCGCGAAGAACGCTGAAGGCCACGACGCCATGCTGCTCGACGACGACTTCCCGCAGAAGACTCGGCTGACGCTGACGCGCTGCAGCCTGAGCCCGCAGGGCCAGACCACGGTGGAGAGCGACGAGTTCAGCGCCATGATCAACCCGGCCGAATTCACGCTCGACCGCGCCATCAGCTACAACACCGAGCCCACCATCGGCCAGCTCGGGTCGGACGTGAAGTTCAGCGCCATCCAGCCCGAGAAGGTGAAGTTCAACCTGGTCCTCGACGGCACCGGCGTGGTGCCGGCGGCCACGCCGGCCGACGCCAACAAGTCGGTGCGCCAGCACCTGGCCGACCTGTTGAAGGTGGTCTACAAATACGACGGGCCGCGCCACGAACCCAGCCGCGTGCGGCTGCTGTGGGGCAGCTTCATCTTCTACGGGCGCATGGAGTCGATGTCCACGCAGTACACGCTGTTCCGCCCCAACGGCGACCCGCTGCGCGCCAAGGTGACGCTGGCCTTCGTGCGCTTCCTGTCCAAGAACGAGGAGGTGCTGGCGTCCAACCGATCGTCGCCCGACCTCAGCCACAGCGTGGAAGTGCGCATGGGCGACACGCTGCCGCTGCTGTGCCAGCGCATCTACGGCGACAGCCGCTACTACCTGGACGTGGCCCGCTTCAACGGCCTGAGCCACTTTCGCCGCCTGGTGCCCGGCGCACGGCTGCACTTTCCGCCGCTGGCCTGAGGCTGCAGGGCAAGCATGCCGGTCTCGCCCGAACTCAACGCCGACGGCGTGCTGCGCGTCAGCCTGCAGGCCGACGGCAGCCTGCTGCCGCCGCAGGTGCAGCTGCTGTCGCTGCGCGTGCGGCGCGCCGTCAACTCCATCCCCTGGGCGCGCGTCGTCGTCGAGGACGGCGACGTCGCGCAGCAGACCTTCGAGGTCGCCGACGGCAACCTGCTCAAGCCCGGCACCGAGCTGAGCATCCACCTCGGCTACGGCAACGACGAGGAGCAGGTCTTCAAGGGCAAGGTCGCGCGCTTCGGCATCCGCATCGGCGCCAACAACCTGGCGCAACTGGAGGTGGAATGCCGCGACAAGGCGGCCGCCATGACCATCGGCCGCCGCCATCGCGTCTTCGTCGACAAGACCGACAGCGACGTGTGCAGCGAACTCATCGGCGAATACGGCCTGACCGCCGATGTCGAGGCCACCACCGTCACGCACAAGCTGCTGGTGCAGCACGACAGCAGCGACTGGGACTTCCTGCTCGCCCGCGCCGAGGCCAACGGCCGCGTGGTGGTGGTCACCGACGGCCAGGTCAGCGTCAGGAAGCCCGACACGAAGTCCGCCGCGGCGCTCAAGCTGAACTACGGCCAGGATCTGATGGAGTTCGAGGCCGAGTTGGACGCGCGCACGCAGTTGTCCGGCGTCGACGCCGTCTCCTGGGACCCGGCGACTCAGGCGGCGCTGAAAGCCTCGGCGTACCCGCCGGCGCTGGGTCTGCAAGGCAACCTGGACGCGGCGGCACTGGCGCAGGTGTTCGATGCCGGCACCATCGAGTTGCGCAGCAGCGCGGCGCAGCCGCAGCAGGTGCTCGCCGCCTGGGCCGAGGCGCGCCAGCTCAAGGCCGGCCTGGCGCGCGTGCGCGGGCGCATGAAATTCCAGGGCAGCGCGCTGGCCGCGGCCGGCGGCACGCTGGAAGTGGCGGGCGTGGGCGAGCGCTTCAACGGCACCGTCTATGCCGGCGCCGTGCAGCACGACGCGGCCGACGGCAACTGGACCACCGAGGTCGATTTCGGCCTCGCGCCTGACTGGTTGTCGGCACGGCCCGACGTCACCGCACCGCCCGCCGCGGCGCTGGTGCCAGGCGTGCAGGGGTTGCAGATCGCCGTCGTCGTCAAGCTCGACGGCGACCCCGAGGCGGGGCACCGCATCCAGGTGCGCACGCCGGCGCTGGAGGCCGAGGCCACGCCGATCTGGGCCCGGCTGCTGATGCCTTATGCGTCCAACGGCTTCGGCGCACTGTTCGTGCCCGAGATCGGCGACGAGGTGCTGGTCGGTCACCTGGCTGGCGACCCCGCCCATCCGGTGGTGCTGGGCAGCCTGTACAGCCAGAAGCACGCGGGGCCGCACGTGCTGGAGGCCACCAACAAGCTCAAGACGCTGCTCACGCGCTGCAAGCACAAGCTGGAGTTCGACGACGAGGACAAGATCATCACCATCACCACGCCGGCCGGCAACAGCCTGGTGTTCAGCGACAAGGACAAGAAGATCACGCTGAAGGACCAGACCGGCAACGAGATTGTGATGTCGGAGGCCGGCATCAAGCTCGACAGCCCGAAGGACATCGCCATCACGGCCAAGGGCAAGATCAGCGTCGAGGCGGTGGGCGAAGTCAACCTCAAGTCGACGGCGGCCGACCTCAAGGCCGCGGGCCTGAACGTGCAGTGCACGGCCAACGTGGGCTTCACCGCCAAGGGCAACGCCAGCGCCGAGCTCTCGGCCAGCGGCATGACCACCGTCAAGGGCAGCATGGTGATGATCAACTGAGCCGCGCCGACGCAGGCACCTCCACCGTCGAACCGCCACCGCCCATGCCCCCCGCCGCCCGCCTGACCGACATGCACGTCTGTCCCATGCAGACGCCCGGCCTGCCGCCCATCCCGCACGTGGGCGGGCCGGTCATCGGCCCCTGTGTGCCCACGGTGCTGATCGGCAAGCTGCCGGCGGCCGTGGTCGGCGACAACGCCGTCTGTGTGGGCCCGCCCGACGCCATCGTCAAGGGCTCGGCCACGGTGATGATCGGTGGCCGGCCGGCGGCGCGCATCGGCGATACCACGGCGCACGGCGGAAATCTGGTGATGGGCTGCCCCACCGTGATCGTCGGCGGCTGACGAGGCAACGACACGATGACCGAAGACGCCTCCTTCCTCGGCACCGGATGGGCCTTTCCACCGGCCTTCGGCAGCACCCAGGGCGCCGCGGTCATGGTTTCGCGCGAGCAGGACGTGCGCGAGAGCCTGCGCATCCTCGTCTCCACCAGCCCCGGCGAGCGCGTGATGCAGCCTGGCTACGGCTGCGCGCTGCGGCGGCTGGTCTTTGCCCACATCGACGAAAGCGCCATTGCCGAGATCCGCGACGCCATCGAGCAGGCGGTGCTGTTCCACGAGGTGCGTGTGACGCTGGATGCGGTGGACATCGACACCAGCGAGCTGTTCCACGGCGAACTGCGCATCAGCCTGCGCTACACCCTGCGCAGCACCAATACGCGGCACAACGTGGTGTTCCCGTTCTACTTCCAGCAGGGCACGGCCCTGCAGGTGCGTCCCGCATGACCGCATCGGGCCGCACCGACCCGCGCGCGGCCGAGCGCGCCGCGCGCCGCGCCGCCCTGCGGGCCGAACTGCAGGCCGCCGCCGGCGCCACCTTGCCCGGCACCCGTCAGGCCGAACGAGCGCCACCGGCGCTGAGCCCGGGCTGGTTCGACGTCGACCAGCGCAGTCCGGCGGACTGGGCGGCCTTGCTGGCGGGCCACGCCACGCGGCTGCAACTGCCCGGCCCCGACAACCGGCCGGCAGCGCACTGGTCGGCGCTGTTCGACGGCGACGAGGCGCTGCTGCTGGCCCGCATGGCCAGCGAGCGCGGCGACGCGCCAGCCCTGGCCGATGGCCCCGATCCTGACACCGCCGCCCCCGCCACGCTTGCGTTCCAGGTGCTGCGTCTGGCCGGCCTGATCGACCGCTGGCACCGCCAGCTGCTGCGCTGCCCCGGTCCGGCGGCGCAGACCGTGCGCGCACTGCTGGAAGAACTGGTCGAGGTCCGGCTGGACGATGAGCTGGGCTGGGTGCTGGGAGCGGCCGACATGGGTGATCGGCGGGGTGAGGACGGTTTGCCACTGCGCGACGCCGCCCGGATGCTGTCGCGGCTCTGGAAGCAGGCCCGGCCACCTGCATCATCGGCTCCGATCGCGCCGGCGCGCAGCGCGCTGGACCATCCGTTGCACGCCACGGCCCTGCAAGCACCGCCGCGCAGCCAGGTGCCCCCGCCGTGGTGCGATACCGCCGTGCACGATCACCTGCGCAGCGTGCATGCCCTCTTCCAGGCCACGGTGGCGCGGCTGCGCGAGGTGGCGCAGGAACAGCTGGCGCGCTCGCTCGACAGCGGCCAGCACGATGCCGCCGCCGCGCTGCTGGTCGCCTTCCTGGCGCTGAGCGGCACGGTGCAGCGCCAGCTGAACCGCTTTTCCGGCCGCCTGCTGGACTTCTATTGCGACGAGGTGTTGCGCATGCGTCCGCACCCGGCGCTGCCCGAGACCCTGCACCTGGTGGCTCGACGCGACGCCAGCGTGATGGCCGACCCGGTGCTGCCGCGCGGCACGGCCCTCGTCGCGGGCAAGGATTCGCACGGCCAGGACATCGTCTTCCGGGTGCAGGACGACCTGGTCGTCGGCGCCGCGCAGGTGGCGGCCGTGTGCACTCTGCGACTGGACCGCGACCCGCTGATCTCGCCCGAGCACGAACTCGGCTACGTATGCCGGGCGCGCGTGCAGCACCTGCTGCAGGCGGCGCCCGCAACGCCGGCGGCCGCGGCGGTGGCAGGCGGCCTGCCGCCGCTGTGGCCGCTGTTCGGTGGTCACGAAGTGGCCACGACCGGACCGGCCGCCGACGCCGACATCGGCTTGGCGGTGGCCAGTCGGCAATTGCTGCTGCTGGAGGGCGAGCGCCAGGTGACGTTGACCCTGCGGCTGGGACACGCGGCCACGGCCGATGTCCGGCTGCAGGAGCAGGTGGCGCGGCATGCGCGGCTGGCAGCCACCGGAGCGGCGCATCAGCCGGCCGGTCTGGCCCTGCTGAAGGAATTGTTCGAAAGCTATGCGGCGCTGGAACGGCGCCCGCTCGACCGCGGTCTGGCCGGCGCGGAGGAACTGGCGCGGACCGCGCAGCCGCGCATCGAGGCCCTGCTGGCGCAGGATCCCCGGCCCGAACCGCTGCACCTGCACTACTACCGCGCGTTCCTGGTCGAGCGCGCGCTGCACTCCGCCGGCGACGGTTTCCGCTTCGCCGCAGGGCGTCTCTTCATCCACTGGCTGCTGGCACCCGGCGCTGGCCGCGCGGACCCCGCGACCGGCACGAGCGCGTCGCCGCAGGGGTCCGACCGCGCCCCGGTGCAGGATGGCGACTGGTTGCTGCCCGACCGCGAAGCATTGAAGGCCGCCGCGTTGCGGGCATTGGACCTGGCTCCCGCGCCGCACGACGGGGCCGAAGCGCGGCCCGGGCCGTCGGGCGGCGCGATCCCCGGCATGGCGGCCGCAAAAGATCCGGGTGATCCCCTGAACCTGCTGCTCGGCGAGGAGATCCCCGATCGCCGCCTCGTCTTCGCGCGTCTGTTCACCGGGCTGTTCGGTGTCAGCCACACGGCCCCCGACGGTTGGCGCGAAATTCCAGAGACCTTCGTCGTGCGCTCCACGCAGGCCTCGCCGGCCGGTGGCGTGGGCCTGGACCTGGTGGCGCGGCTGGGTGCCGGCGACCCGCCGCTGGTGGGCTGCAATGGGGCGGTGCACGGCGGCGGCTGGCAGACCCGGCTGCCGATCCTGCGCCTGCGGCTGCGCGCCTACGGCGGCCTGTTCCCCTACTCGATGCTCGAATCGGCCCAGTTGCTGTCGGTGGGGGTGGCCGTGCAGGTCAATGGCCTGCGCCAGGTTTCACTGCACAACCAGCTGGGGCCGCTGGACCCGGCCAAGCCGTTCCAGCCCTTCGGCCCGCTGCCGGCCCAGGGCAGCTACCTGGTGCTGGGCGCACGCGAGCTGGCCTGCAAGCCCTTGAGCGCGCTGCGGCTGAACCTGCGCTGGAGCGGCCTGCCGCAGGACGCCGCTGGCTTTGCCGCGCACTATGCGGGCTACCCCGACGCGCCCGACAACCGCAGCTTCCGTGTCGCGCCGGCCGTGCTGCGCGACGGCCAGTGGCAAGGCCCCGCGAGCACGCCGCTGTTCGCCGCCGAAGGGCCGGCGCAGCCGCTGGCCGCGCGCAGCACCGTCACTTTCGACGCCGCCTTGCTGCGCCAGCACCACCAGCCGCTCGACGGCCCGATCCCGGAAGAGGCGCCGGCCTTCGATGTCGGGGCCCGGCGCGCGCTGATGCAACTGCGCCTCACGCAGCCGCCGGGCGCCTTCGGCCATGGCGACTACGCCGGCGTGCTGACCGAGGTGGTGTCGCGCAATGCACGGCGGCGCCGCCACGCGCCGCTGCCGCGCCCGCCCTACACGCCCACGCTGGAAGGCCTGACCGTGGACTATCGCGCCGAAAGCGTGATCCACGTCACGGGCGTGCTGCCGGTCGGCGGTGGCGCCACGGCGTCGGGTGCGGCCACGGTGGCCGGATCGCCCGCTGCAGCGTCGGACGCCGCGTCGGCCGACGGCGACCGCGTCTACCACCTGCACCCCTTCGGCCTGCAGCGCGTGCATCCGGAAAGCGAGCGCCGCGCGCTGCGCGTGCTGCCCGCGGTGGCGCACGACGGCAACCTGTTCATCGGCGTGCAGGCGCCCACGCCACCGGCGCGCTTGACACTGCTGTTCCACCTGCACGACGAATCGGCCGTGCCGCGCACCGGTCCGATGCCGCAGCCGCACTGGCAGGTGCTGATGGGCGACCGCTGGGTGAGCCTGTCGGCGGGCCAGGTGCTGTCCGACGGCACGGCGGGCTTCCTGACCTCCGGCATCGTGGTGCTGGATCTGCCGCCGGGCATCGACGACCGGCACCAAGTGATGCCCACCGGCCTGTACTGGCTGGCGGTCGGGGTGGACGAAGGCTTCGAGCGTTTCGCCGGCCTGCATGGCGTGCATGCACAAGCCCTGCATGCGGTGCGCGAGGTCGCGCCCGGGGGCGCAGCCGGGCCGCTGCCGCCCGCAAGCACCGTGACGCTGGCCGTGCCGGTGCCGGGGCTGGCCGCCCTGCAGCCGGTAGGGCCCGCCGGCGGCGGGCGCATGGCCGAGAGCGCGGCGCAGCTCAAGGTGCGCATGGGCGAGCGGCTGAACCACCGCCGGCGCGCCAGCACGCCCTGGGACTACGAACGGCTCATCCTGGAGAACTTCCCCGACGTCGGCCAGGCCAAGTGCTTCAGCGCCGGCCAGTGGCCCGGCCTGGTGCCCGGTCAGGTGCTGGTGGCCGTGCTGCCTTCGGCGCTGCGTTTCGACCGCACCGCCGGGACTTTGTACCCGCGCATGAACGCGGTCGAGCTGCAGCGCATGCAGGAGCTGCTCGGCGAACTGTGCTCACCCTTCGCGCGCCTGGAGGTGCGCAATGCGGCGTACGAGCGCGTCCAGGTGCGCTGCACCGTGCGGCTGCAGCGTGGCGCGCCCGAAGGTGCCTCGCTGCAGCGCTGTGAACAGGCCGTCTTCGACCTCCTGTGCCCCTGGGTCCCGGGCGGGCTGCAGGCGCGCTTCGGCTGGGCGGTGCGCGCCGAGGACATCGAGGCCCGGCTGCGCGAACTGGACTGCGTGCAGTTCGTCACCGGCTTGTCGATGCTGCACGTCGTGCGCAACGACGACGGCCGGTACGGCCTGGCCGATACCGCCCGTGCGCCCGTCGCCGTGCTGGCGCGGGGCAGCGTCCGCGACACCGTGCACCGGGTCGAGGTGCGCCCCGCCGTGCCTTGGAGCATTGCCGTGCCGATGGCCCGGCACATGATCGGTCTCACCGACGGCCAGGAAGGCCGACGGCCCGAGGCGACCGGCATCGCGCACCTGGCCGTCGGCAGCAACTTCATCATCGGCCATACCCATGCCTGAACAGACGCGCGAGACGCTGTACAAGCATTTCAGCGCCGGCCAGCTGCCGACGGAGGCCCACTTCAGGGACCTCGTGGACTCCATGCTCAACATGCAGTCCGAGGGCTTTCGCAAGACGCCCGAGTACGGCATGCAGGTCATGTCGGCCGCCGGCAAGACCGCGCTGCTGAGCTTCTACCGCGATCACGCCCCCGACAAGCCGCGCTGGGCCATGCACTTCGGAGCCGAGAACGACCGCCTGCAGATCGACCACCGTTCGGCCGGCGACAGCGGCAACGAGTCGCTGCTGACCCCGGCCGTGATGACGCTGGACGTCAGGCAGTCCGCGCCCGCGGACGGCCGCGCGGCGCAGGTCGAGCCGCGCGTGGGCATCAATACCGCGGAACCTCTGCACACGCTGGACGTGGCCGGCACGCTGGCCAGCCGCGGCCGCGTCGGCCGCTACGACCACCACGTGACGCAGGACCTGCCGGCCGACGGCGAGCCCCACGTGCTGATCGACAAGCTCACCGGCTGCCACGCCTTCGAGATCATGGCCGGCGTCAGCGGCCTGCCCGGCAGCGGGCGCTTCGCGCTGCTCCATGCCGTGGCGCTGAACGCCTTCAACCCGCGGCCGTCGTGGTGGAGCCGGCTGCTGTTCTGGCGCGGCGCGCCTGGCATCAACGCCACCTCGGCGCACTACGGCCGCCGCTGCGACCAACTGCGCCTGCGCTGGGAAGGCAGCAGCGGCAAAGGGGCCGAATACCAGCTGTGCATCGGCACGCGCTGCAGGTACGACGGCGACGTGAAGATCCGGGTCGGGATCACCCAGCTGTGGTTCGACCCCCAGACCCAGGGCCAGGACCCCGGCCTGGCCGGCCGATGATGGCTGCAGCGACCCTGCCCAAGGCGCAGACCCTGCCCCGCCTGCCCAAGGTGGCGGCCGAGACGAGCTTCGATGCGCTGCGCGCCGACGGCATCCGCCGTGTGCAGGCGCTGGCGGGCACGCGCTGGACCGACTACAACCTGCACGACCCCGGCGTGACGCTGCTGGAGGCTGCCTGCTTCGCGCTCACCGAAGGGGCGTACCGCGTCGCCTTCCCGGTGGCGGACCATCTCAGCGACGAGCACGACCGCATCGCATGGGCGCGCCACGGGATGCTGCTGCCGCAGCAGGCGTTCCCCTGCCGGCCCACCACGGCCACCGACCTGCGACGGTCGCTGCTCGACCAGTTGCCGGCGCTGGATGGTGTCACCTTGCAGGCCTCCACCGCGGCAGGTGCCGATACCGACCCGCCGGCAGGCGTGTTGCACCTGCTGCTGGATGCCGATGCCGGTGGCCGCGAGCACGAGTTGGTGCAGGCGGTGCGCCAGGCCTGCGCGGCGCAGCGCAACCTGGGCGAGGACGTCGGCGAAGTGCGGCTGATGCGCCGCCACGGCTGCTGGCTGTGTGGCGAGATCTCGATCGGCGGCAGCCGCGAGCCGGCCGAGATCGTGGCCGAACTGCTGGAGAGCTGCAGCGCCTACCTGGCGTCTACGGTGGACTTCGACAGCGTCACGCAGGCCCTGGAGCGCGGTCAGACCCTGGACCGCGTCTACGAGGGTCCGACGACGCGGCGCGGCATTGCGCAGACACATCGGCTGCAGCGCGCGCTGGAGCCCACGCTGTTCATCACCGACCTGATCGCGCGCGTGCGCGCCACTCCGGGCGTGCTGGACGTCGCCTGGCTGGCGCTGCGCACCCAGGACGGCAGGCACGAGACGGCTTCGTTGCCCTGGCGCGACCTGGCCGCGGGCTGGACGCTGGCGCTGGAGCCCCCTGCCGACGAGGGCCGCTTCGCAGACCTCACGGTCAAGCGCCGGGGCAACGTGGTGGACTTGTCGGCGCGCGAACTGCGCCGCCGTCTGGCCGAGCGGCGCGCCGGCCGGCTGGCGCGACGCCATGGCCAGGCGGCAATGGACGATGCGCCGGTCCCGCCGGCAGGTCGACACCAGGGCGCACCGGGACACTTCCCGTTGCAGAACCACCTGCCCGCCGTCTACGCCGTGGGCGAATACGGGCTGCCGGCGACGGCCAGCGAGCAGGAACGGGCGCGTGCGCGCCAGCTCCAGGGCTACCTGGCATTGTTCGACCAGGCCATCGCCCACGGTGCGGCCCAGGTGGCCCATTTGCGCGACCTGTATGCCACCGATCTGGGCGAGCAACCCAGCTACCACTGGCACGTGCTGGGCCAGACCGAGGGGGGTGAGGAGGACGTGCCGGGTCTGGCTGCGCTGGCCGACGCCGCGCCCGCCGACGTCGAGCGCCAGGTCTGCCAGCCCTTCGACGACCACACCGAAAGGCGCAGCCGGCTGCTCGACCTGCTGCTGGCACTGCACGGCCAGAACTACCCGCAGCATTCGCTGCGCCAGTTCTGCGACCACCTCGCGCCGCCGGAACGCGAGCACGAGCTGCTGCTCAACAAGCTGCGTTTCCTGCGCGAGATCGCGCCGCCGACCGAATCACCGGACACGCCGCAGCAACACGCCGCGCACCGGGCCCAGCCGCTGCTGAACCGCGACCGGGCCAGCGGCTTCAACTGGATGCGGCCGAGCTGGAACCGGCCCGGCAACAGTTCGGCCCTGCAGCGCCGCGTCAGCCTGCTGCTCGGCTTCGACCACGACGACGAGCCCATCCACGCCAGGCCGCTGGCCAGCGGGCTGGAGCGGCGGGAACTGGTCGACCTGAAGACCTTCGAGGCGCGCGAACCGGCCGCGGCGCCGGCTGCGCGGCACCTGCTGCAGCGCCCGGCACTGGCCCAGGTTCTGCACCTGGGGCCGTCTCCGGACCGCGCCGCGGACGCTGCGGCCGCGGCGGCCGTGCCGTTGAGCGAACTGCGCAACCATCTGCCGATTGCCGCTCGACGGCGGCTGCCCGGCGCGCTGCTGCGCTGCGCCACGCGGCATGACCGCTACCTCGTCGCGCCGAGCCCGCAAGGCGTCCGCCTGCTGCTGGGTCCCGACGAGTCCGCCGCCTACTGGGAGCTGGGTTCGTTCAGGGCCGGCAACGGCGCCGCCGGCGCCACGACCGATGCCGATCCCGACCCTGACGAGGCCGACCTCCTTGTGCTGCCGCGCCGCATGGCGGCGGCGCTGCGAGCGCTGGCGCTGCGGCTTGACGCAGGCTGCCAGGGCCTGCACGTCGTCGAGCATGTGCTGCTGCGCCCGCTGGGCGAGGCCGAAGCGCATGCCGGCGTGCCGGTGGGGTTCCATGCGCTGCAGCTGAGCGCGGTCTTTCCGGCCTGGACCTTGCGCTGCCATCAGCCGGCATTTCGAGTGCTGGCGCGGGAAACCGTGCAGCTCAACGCACCCGCCCACCTGATGACGCATTGCCACTGGCTGGAGCCGGCGGCGATGGCGGCCTTCGAACAGGATTTCGAGGCCTGGCTGCAGGCGCGCGTGGCTTGGGCCGGTGCCCTGGGTGATCTCGGCCTGCGCGACGCGGTGGACCGCTGCGCCGCTGCGCTGGCCCGGCTGCTGGCGGAGTCGTTGGCCGCGCAGGCCGCCGGAAGCTGCCCCGGCTCTGAGCACCCCGGGGCTTGAGATGCACCTCGTGGATAGCCTCGAATTCGACGTCGCGTTGGCCAGCGAGGAGCGCGCCTTTGCCGAACAGGAGCAGTTGCAGGCCTTCCTGCGCGGGCCCGCGCTGCGCGTCATCGAGTCGGTCTTCGATCAAGTGAGCAGCGAGGCACGCGCGCGCATGGCCGGGCCGTGGCCCACGGGCCCGTCAGCCGGCCGCAGCGAGCGGCGCCACGGCCCGGCATGGACGGGTGCGGCCGAGGTCTGGCGCCTGGACCGCCTGGAGATCGACCTCGGGCCGGTGCACGGCCCGGATCTGTGCGGCCAGTGGGAACGGCGGCTGCGTGATCGTCTGCTGGAGCAACTGCGGGATCGGCTGCTGGCACGGCCTGCAGCAGCCCCCGGCAGCGCCCCCACGCACCTCGCCGCGACCGCGGGTGCTGTCACCCCGATGCGGCCACGGCACACGACCCCAGGCGGATCGGCGGCGCCTGGCGCTCCGGCCATACCGGCCACGGCCCGGTGGCTGCCGCCAACCGGCGAGACGCCGCAGGCGCCAGCCGGCAACGTCATCGTCGCGGGGGCACAGCGGCAGGCCGACCTCGGCGCGCTGCAACACTACCTGGAGCACGGCTGCCTGCCGTGGCACCTGACCTGGCCCGCGGGACGCTCGTTCTCGGCTTGGGCGCAGGGCGTGGTCCTGCGCGACGCCCCGGCGCTGGCGCGGCAGCTGCGGCGGGCCGAGCCGGAGGTGCAGCAACGCCTGACGCGGCGCCTGGCCGAACAGCTGGCTCCCGCGGGACTGGAACGGCTGGCGCAGGCGCTGGGCCTGCCCGGCCATTGGCCCCTGGCCGGCTGGGTGGACGCCATGGCGGAAGGCGCGGGGCCCGCTGGCCCTGCCGGCGGGGCCGTAGCCTCGGGCACGCTGACGCGGCGGCTTTGGACGACCGTGCTGGACGAGGCCCTGCAGGCGCCCGCAAGCGCGCGCGACGCCCAGACCCTGCTTGCCGCACTGCGGATGACCGCCCGGGGGCTCGTCGAGGCCGCTGCGGCGAGGACCTCGCAGCCTTCGCCGTCGCCGGGCGACAAGGCACGCGGCGAGACGGTTGCGGCGCCAGCGGTCAGCCCCTCCGCATCACCTCAGACCACACTTGAAGCGCAGCCTGCGGCGGCTGCGCTGCGGCTGCGTGCCCGCTTGCGCCTCCTCGAGCAAGGTCATCAGTCGCAAGGGCTGGACGCAGCCCTGCGCGACGGCCTGCGCAGCGATCCCGCAGCGTTGGCCGCCTGGGCCGTCGAAGTTGGACAGAGCGCTGCCGCGCGGCGCTGGTTGGCGGCCGGCCTGGCGACCGACACCTGGCAACGCCTGCTCGCCTTGCTGGCCCCCACGGTGGCCAGCACCTACGGGCCGCTGTTGCGACGCCGCCCGCTGGGCGCTGCGTGGATGCAGCTCGCGCGCAGCGACTGGACCCTGACGCGGACTCGACTCCGCGAGGCCGCATTGGCGGCCGTGCTTCTGGATCCGCCCGCCACCGCCAGCGACCCGGCCGGGTTACACGCCCTGGCGCGCCATGCGGCTGCCCTGTTGAACGTCGAGGCGACCAGCGTTTCGGCCGTCTGGAGCGGACCAGCGGGCCGGCGCATGCCCCTGCTTGGCCTGAACGTGGTGGCATTTCAAGCGCCGGAGCAGCCGCAACGCGCCGCTGCATTGACCGCGCGCACGCCACCGGCGATTGCGAACCACGTGCCCGGCCGGCCGTCGCGGCCGGCCACGGTCACGAATCCGTCTGCCGAAGCGTCGACGACTGCGCTTGCCCTGGCTGCCGATCTGGAGCATGCCATGCTGGCGGGCCATGCCGACGCTCAGCCTCGGCTGGACAACGCCGACCGCGCCAGGCTCGCAGCCTGGCTGGCGCAGGGTCTGCGCACAGCGGGCGCGCGTGAACGGTGGGTGGGCAGCCTGGGCGCGTCGCGACTGCAGGACCTGGCGGCACAGGTGGCACCGGCCGAAGCGCCTTGGCTGAAGGCCTGGACCGCAGATTCGATGTGGCCGCTTTGGTCCGCGACAGGCCTGCACGCTCGAGCCGGGTCGACTTCGTCCTTCTGGACCTTGTGGTGGGGGCGCTGGGCCGCCAGCCGCACCTTTGCAGATCCAGGTTTGGCTGTGGCTGTGGATGCGGACGCAACTCCAGGTGCAGGCTTCGATCGCGCCGGCTTTGTCGACGCCTGGTTGCGGCACGTGGCGCGGCGTCACGGCTTGCGCTTGCCCATTTACCTGCCAGGGCTGGCCGCGCGTTTGAAGAGTCTGCAGCGGCAGCAGCGGCGATCGCGCCCGCAAACCGTGCCCGGCACGGGCGCCGGATTGCCGTCCGCGTCGGCCCACCCGGCGAGGTACGGCACACCGTTGCCCACGTCTTCCGCCGCAGGGTCGACCGCGGCCGTGGATACGCGCCAAGCCGGGTCGACGCGGCGACAGCCGCCGCGCTCCAGGCTGAGCGAGCACGACGATCCGGTGGCCCTGGTGCTGCGGCGCGCGCGCGCACTGGCGAATGTCCCCGACCGGCGAGAAGGCTCGGCACTGCGAGTTCCACACCTGTGGGCCGATGCGCCGCCTGTGGCTCGTTCGCACGCGGCGCCTGCGCTGGGCCTCGAAGCTGCGAGCCCCGAGGCGTGCACCGTGGTCTCCGCCAGCGCTGACACCGATCACCCAAACACACCTCAGACACTTCGATCGGACCGTCGCAGCCCGCGCCAGGAGCAGCCCGACACGGACCTGCGACCTGCTGCAGAGTCTTCAAGCAGTGCCACGGCGGACTGGACCTGGCTGATACAGAACCCCGGGCGCCTCTTGCCGGCACAACGGCCCGCGGCCTTGAAAGCCTCGCTCGAAGCCGCCCTTTCGGACCCGGCCTTTGCCGACGAGCTGGTGCGGCGCGCACCGCCCGCGCTGTGGCCCCTGCTGCTGGCCTGGTTGCGACCCGCCGCTTGCGGGTCCGTGATGGCCGCAGTAGCTGGCGCGGCTGCGTTGTCGCCAGCAGATGACCGTGGCCGGTCAGCGGCGAGCCAGGCCGCCTCGTGGCGGCAGGTGCTGCAGCACTATTTCGTCGAGGGTCGGCCTCACTTGCCGGGCGAATTCGAACGGCGGCTGGCGCGGAGCGACCGGCCCGGGGCCCGTCCCGAACCGGTCGGCCGGGAAGCCGCCAAGGTGCCGGTGACGCGGGCGCTGGCCAGCCGCCCGCCGGGGCCCACGTGTCCGGCCGGGCTGCAGGTGGGCCAGGCGGTGCAGGTCCACAACGCCGGGATCGTGCTGCTGGGCGCCTACGCGCCGCGGCTGTTCTCGATGCTCGGCCTGACCGATGGCCGCGCCTTCGTCGACGCCGACGCCGCGGCGCGCGCCGTGCACCTGCTGCAATGGCTGGTGGACGAGCGCAGCGACCGCGAGGAATACCTGCTGGTGCTGAACAAGCTGCTGTGCGGCCTGCCGCTGGCCACGCCCTTGCCGCGCGAGGTGGCGCTGCAGGCCCGAGAGCAGGACGCAGGACAACAGATGCTGCAAGCCGTGATCTCGCACTGGAACGCCCTCGGCGGCACCTCGGTGCAGGGCCTGCGCGAGACCTTCCTGCAGCGCGAGGGCCGGTTGCAGCGCGACGAAGACGCCTGGCGGCTGCGCGTGGCGCCACGCCCCTTCGACATGTTGCTGGACCGTTTGCCCTGGGGCTATGCCACGCTCAAGCTGCCCTGGATGAAGGAGGTTCTGCATGTCGACTGGCGCTAGGCGCAAGCCGGCTGCCGCGCGCGTGCCCGCGCCAGTCGCCGCGCTGCCATCGGCCGTCGGCAGCGCCGTGCTCGAGCGCGAGCTGGACTGGTTCGAGGGCGTGCTGCAGGCCCGGCTGACGCAGTATTTCCGCGAAGCCGGCGCCGACCGCGCCGGCGCCGTGGCGCCACCACCGCCCTTGCCCGCCGGCAACGGACCGAGCCACGGCGCCGACCGCGGCTACGCCTCGCTGGTGAACGAACTTGCCCTGGGCACCGAAGAGCGACTGGTGCTGATGCTGGCGCTGGTGCCGCACCTGCGGCCGCAGGCGCTGGACCTGCTCTTCGTGCGCAACAAGAACCTGGACCGCGGCTTCACCGAATTCGGCGGCTGCAAGGGGCGCACCCACGGCGGCTTCCTGCCCACGGCCGAGACCGCCGCCTTCGTGCTGGCCGGCGACGACCTGGCGCGGCGGCTGGCCGTCTTTCGCCTGTTCGACGAAGACGCCGTGCTGCGCCGCAGCGGCCTCATCCGCATCGAGACCGAAGCAACGGGTGAACCGGCACTCGCCGCGGCGCTGGTCTGCAGCCCCGAGTTGGTGGCCCGTGCCACCACCGGCGAGCGGCACAAGCCCGATTTCGGCCCGGGTTTCCCGGCGCGGCGCATCACCACCGGCCTGGGCTGGAGCGACCTGGTGCTGGCCCCCGAGGTGCAGGACGAGGTGCAGACCATCCTGACCTGGATCGAGCACGGCGCCGCCCTGCTGCGCGACTGGGGGCTGCAGCAGGCCGTCAAGCCTGGCTGGCGCAGCCTGTTCCACGGTCCGCCGGGCACCGGAAAGACGCTCACCGCCACGCTGCTGGGGCAGGCGGTGGGCGCCGACGTCTACCGCATCGACCTGTCGATGGTGGTGTCGAAATACATCGGCGAGACGGAAAAGAACCTGGCCGGCGTCTTCGACCAGGCGCAGCACCGGCACTGGATCCTGTTCTTCGACGAGGCCGACGCGCTGTTCGGCAAGCGCACCAGCACCAGCAGTTCGAATGACCGCTACGCCAACCAGGAGGTGTCGTACCTGCTGCAGCGGGTGGAAGACTTTCCCGGCACCGTGATCCTGGCCAGCAACCTGAAGGGCAATATCGACGAGGCCTTCGCGCGGCGCTTCCAGTCCATCGTCTACTTTCCCATGCCCGACGCCGAACAGCGGCTGCAGTTGTGGCGCGGCCTGCTTTCGCGGCCCGAGCGCGTGCACGTCGACGTCGACCTGCCCGCGCTGGCCGAGGCGCACGAACTCTCGGGCGGCGCCATCGCCAACGTCGTGCGCCATGGCGCCGTCACCGCGCTGCGTGCCGGACGCACGCGCATCACGGCGCTCGACCTGCGCCAAGGCGTGGCGCGCGAGTTGCGCAAAGAGGGACGCACCGTCTAGGAGATGAGCTTGCCCACGCCTCACACACCGGATGGCAAACCGGCCCATTCGCGGCCGGGTCCTTGCGACCGTGCACACGCGGACGCAGCGGCCACGTCACGCCCCGCTCGGGCCTGGCGCACGGCCGGCGCCTTGTTGCTGCTTCTGCTGACCCTGTTGCTGCCGGCCGCGGCGCAGAAGTCGGCACCGGTGCAGGTGGAGGTCCAGATGCCGGCGCAAGGGCCGGGCCAGGACTCGAAACCGGTGCCGCTGCCAGTCGCGCTGCCGGTGCCGGTCACGGTGACCGTTCCGCTACCCACGGTCGGGGGCGGACCGGTGCAAGTGCAACTGCCGGGTGAAGTGCAGTTCCAGCTGCCAGGGGCGGCGCCATCGCCGGCCCCAGCCGCGGTGCCCGCAGCATCTGCCGCGCCTGGCGCCGCACCCGTGGCCGCCCCGGTTTCGACGCCGCTCGTTGCGCCCAAGACCCGCGCGGCCGCGGTGACGCCAGCAACACCCGCCGCCGCCGCCGCGGCGCCGCCGCTCGAATTCACGCCTGCCGAACTGCCGGTGGCGCGGGTGGGGGCACGCTACGGGCCGCTGCCGTTGGTGCGCAACGGCGCGGGTGCGGCCGTCTTCGACGTCGCTGGCGATCTCGCGAACTCCGGCCTGGAGGTCTCCACCAACGCACTGCTGCAGGGGGTGCCGACGCAGGCGGGACGCTACCGCTTCACGGTCACGATCGTCGGCGTCGCCGGCGTGTCCACGCCGCTGCGCCAGACCTTCCTGTTGCGCGTGCTGGAGCCGCGCCGCGCCCGCACTGCGACGCCACCGACCGCTGCCGCCCCGACGCCGCCACCGCCGGTGCTGGTGCCGAGGTCGAAGACCGAAGAGCTGCCCTCGCTGTCGGTAACGCCGCAGGGCCACGGCTGGAGGATCACGGCCGAAGACCTGAAGGCGCTGGCCGAAGCCAGAACGCTGGCGCTGGCCAAGGAAGAGGAAATGGGTCCCGACGGCTTTCCCGGGCAGGCGCCCTCGGACAAGGCCGTGGCGGCCGGCACCCTCTTGCAGACCAACCTGATGGCGCTGCTGGCGCCGATGCTCGACGTCGAGTACCCCACGCGCGAAACCTTCGACGCGGCGCTGACTTCGCGCCAGCGCCTGGTCTGCCTGAAGCTGGCGGTTGACAGCGCCAAGTCGCTCGGGCAGCCACTGGAACCCGGTGCCTGTGGCCGCGAGTCACCGCTGGGCCTGCGCGCCCCTGCCCCGGCCGGTGCCAAGGTCGCCGACGCGGGCGCACCGCCCGGCGCGATGGCGCCCAAGCCGGGATCCACGGTCACGGACGCCGACGACAAGATGTTGACGACGGAACAGACGCTGGAAGCCGTGCTGCCAGAGCAGCAAAGGCGCGAATTGCTGCGCCTGGCCGCACGCACGCACGAACTGGCCGCCGCCGCGCCGCTGCGCTGGGGCGGCGGAGGCTGCGGCTGCGTGGAGTTGCAGCAGGAGAACTTCATCTATGGCTTCGTGCCCTTCTGGCAACCCGTGGCCGGGCAGGTGATGCAGGTGGACTTCAGCGCCTTCACTCGCCTGGGCTATCTCGGCGCCGTGCTGGGCGAGGATGGCAGCGTCGCGCGTTCACCGCACTGGAACGACATGCACCCCGACGGCCTGCGAGCGGCGCTTCGCCATGGCGTCGGCCTCGACCTGGTGGTGTACGGGCGACACTGGAAGGGGTTGCTGGCACGCAGCGGGTCGTTGCGCGACGACGCCGTGCGCCGTCTCGCGCAGGACCTGATGCAGATGGTGGACACGCCCCTCACGGGCGGCCTGGTCACCCTGCAGCAGGTGGCTCTGCCAGGGTGGCCGCGGCCCACGCATCTGTACAGCGGCCTGACCCTGTTCTTCGACAACATCTTCGACGAGACACCGGACAGCGACGAGTTGCACCGCCTGCTGGGCGAGATCATCACCGCCCTGGTCAGCCAGATGCGGCGCAGCGATCGCGAGTACGCGCTCAACCTCGTGGTCCCCGCCACGCGGCTGGGGGCCGACGGCCAGGTGCGCACGATGGACTCGGTGCGGCGCCTGCTGGAACGCACCGGCTCCATCACCGTGGTGCGCCGGGCTGGACCGGACGCGCCGGGAGACGCCGTCAACGGCCCGGGCATCATCAAGACGCGGTTGCTGGTGCTGCTCAACGAGCCCACGACCGAAATGAAGAAGGACCTGCGCGCGGCCCTCGACCTCAGCCCGGCCTTGCAGAGCCACCAGCGCAAGGACGTGCTCAAGAGCCTGGTCCCGGTGATGTCCTACGCCGTCGCCGACGAGCCGCAGCTGCTGAGCAGCGATGCGCGCTTTCAGTTCGACGCCGACCTCGTCTATTACGAGTGGAGCTTCGGCGGCGCCGCCATGTGGCCGGTGCCGGTGGCCGGACGCGGCACCAGCGACGCGGTGCAGGCGCTGGTGCTGGCGAACTTCCGCGACGACACGGACTGGTGGCAGGCGCAGAAGCGGCCGGCGCAGGCACTGTGCGGCTGGGTGTGTCCGAACCGCGTCTGGTGGCGCCTGGCGCTGAACCTGCTGCTGCTGACCGGTGTCGTCTCCATCAGCCTGTTCATCTGGAACTGCAAGGTGCGCGGCCTGGGATGGACCTACGTGGCCGGCCTCATCGCCGGTGGCGTGGTGACGGCCGTCGTGTACGGCGTGATACTGACCTGCGACCCGGCACTGGACGCCCTGCGGCGCAGCAACACAACGCTGTTCGTGGTTCTGGCCCTGGCACTGGCCGGGTCGATGGCGCTGGCGCTGAGGCTCAGGCGCAAGGTGGCCAAGCCATGAGGCGGGAACCGAGGATGCAACGACAGGCCCGGGTGGCTGACGAGATGAAGCGCTGGTGACGGGTCGTGCCGGCGCGGCGACACGGACGCTGGAATGCGCCGGGGTCCGGGCCCTCAGGCCCGGCGCGACCGCTGCGCGGCCACGCGTTGCCCGACCTCGAGCGCCCGCGCCCCCATGCGGTCGGCCTCGGCCTCCAGGGCGGGGCTGTCGTTGATCGGCACGCCGGCAGCCTGGACCGTGGGCTGCACGCGGCCGGCCTTCTGTTGCGCCACGTGCCAGGCCTCGTGCGGCAGGTGTCTTTCCTGGCCGGATGCCAGGTGGATGTCGTTGCCCTGGGCATAGGCCAGTGCGCCCACCTGGGCCGGCTGCGGTGAACCGGCATGCACGCGCACGTCGGACATGTCGGCACCGGAAAGCCGCTGAACGCCGGCGGCCAGCGCCGGGGGAAGGCCCCGGCCCTGCAACGGCTCCTCTTCCTCCAGGCCCTGGCGCTGCAGCGTGAGTCCCTGACCCTGGAGCAGCTCTTCCTCTTCCGGGGCTGCCCGCTGCAGCAGCCCATGACCCTGCAAAGGTTCTTCCTCCTCCAGGCTGGCCAATTGCCGCGCCAGGCCCCGACCCTGCAGCGGCTGTTCCTCGATCGCGCTGCGCTGCACGGCCTGCAAGCCGAAGCGCGCCTGCAGCACCTGGCGCTGCGCCAGCAGGCGGGTGCTGCCGAGCAACGCGTCGGCCGAGGTGGCATGGGTGCCGGTGGCGG
This sequence comes from Candidatus Rubrivivax defluviihabitans, assembly GCA_016709385.1. GTDB lineage: Bacteria > Pseudomonadota > Gammaproteobacteria > Burkholderiales > Burkholderiaceae_C > Rubrivivax > Rubrivivax defluviihabitans. The sequence continues at coordinate 27,887 of JADJMW010000009.1, read as the reverse complement.
CCGCGCGTTGCGTGGCCGGGTGGTCGGCCGCCGGGCCTCGCGCCGGCCGGCTCGAACGTGGGACCCAGTGCTGCTTCATGACCCGGCTCCTCGGCGGTGCATCCGCGATGTACCGATTGTGTGTGCTGCAAAGGCGCACGGCAACGGGCAGTCGATCGTCCTGGCTTCAAGCTCGAGAAGGTGTCGGCCTGATCTCCTTCCGGGAGTGCGCGGCGCGCCAGTGACTCCGCTGCGCGAGGCCTCATTCCCCGCACGGTGGTTCAGAATCGCGGCCTCCAGGGCGGCGCCGCTGCCCCCAGCCAAGGCCCGCGCATGTTCAGACAGAAGTACCTCGACCACACCGAAATCGCCGACCAGCTCGCCGCGTGGGCCCGGCAGCATCCGGACATCGCCCGCCTGGGCTCCATCGGCCGCAGTGCCGAGGGCCGCGACATTCCCTTGCTGACCATCGGCCGCGACCCCGACCGCGCACGGCCGGCGGTCTGGATCGACGGCAACATGCACGCGTCCGAGGTCTGCGGCTCCAGCGTGGCTTTGGCCATCGCCGAGGATCTCATCGCATTGCATGGCGGCGCACTCGAGGTGGGCGGCAAGCCCTTCCCGGCGCACATGGCCGAAGTGCTGAAGGACACACTCTTCTATGTGGTGCCGCGCCTCTCGCCCGACGGCGCCGAACAGGTGCTCAAACGCGGCCGCTATGTGCGTTCCAGCCCGGTCGACGATCGCACGCACCGCGGCCATGCGCACTGGCAAAGCGCAGACATCGACGGCGACGGCCTCGCCGGCGCCATGCGCCAGGCCGACCCGGACGGTGAACTCGTCGAGTTGCGCGGCGACGACGGCGCGCCGCTGGACCCGCCGGTGATGGTGGCGCGCCAGCCCGAGGACCCCGGCCCCTACTACAAGCTCTACCCCGAAGGCCAGATCGCCAACTTCGACGGCCGCACGGTCCCGGCGCCCTACTTCCTCTCCGACAACCAGTACGACTTCAACCGCAATTTCCCCTACCAGTGGGCGGCCGAACCGCAGCAGGCCGGCGCCGGCCACTACCCGGGCAGCGCGCCGGAAACGCGCGCCGTGCTCGACTTCGCCACGGCCCACCCGAACATCATGGTGTGGCTGAACCTGCACACCTTCGGCGGCGTGCTCATCCGACCGCTGGGCGACAAGCCCGACGCCAAGATGGACCGCGGCGATCTGGCCATCTTCGAGCAGGTCGAGGCCTGGACGGCCGAGCACACCGGCTACGCCTGCGTGAGCGGCTTCCACGAATTCCTGTACGAGCCCGACAAGCCGCTGCACGGCGATCTCTCGGACTACGCCTACCACCAGCGCGGCGCGCTGGCCTACGTGGTGGAGCTGTGGGACCTGTTCAAGCATCTCGGCATCGAACGCAAGAAGCCCTTCGTCGACCACTATTCGAAATTCACGCGCCAGGACATGCGTGCGCTGGCCGAATTCGACCGCCGGCACAACGGCGGCCGCATCTTCAAGCCGTGGAAGAAGGTGAGGCATCCGCAGATCGGCGAGGTGGAGGTGGGCGGCTTCGACCCGCGCGTGGGCATCTGGAATCCGCCCTACGAGCGCCTGGCCGAAACCTGCCAGGCACAGAGCGCGGCCTTCCTGCGCGTGGCCTCGCTGGTGCCCCGCGTCGAGGTCCAGGTCGTACGCCAGGAACGCGAGGAAGGACACACGCGCATCGAACTGCGCATCGTCAACCGGGGTTACCTGGCGACCCACGGACTGCCCTCGGCGAAGTCGCTGCCGCACGCGGAGCCGCTGCGGCTGACGGCCACCGGCGAAGGCGTGACGCTGATTGCACCGGCACAGCGGATCGTGGAGATCGGCCACCTCGACGGCTGGGGCAGCGGCCTGCACGGCGGCCCGAGCACGTTTGCGCCGTGGACGCGAGGCAACGGCCACGAACGCTTCGTGACGCTGCTGGTGCAGGGCAGCGGCACCGTTCGCGTTCAGGTGGGCAGCTGCCGGGTCGGCCAGCTCGAACTGTCGCTGCCAGTGAATTGACCGAACGCGCCTGTTGCCTCTTTGGCGCCTTTCGCGCCCTTTGCGCCTCTTGTGTCTTTCCCGCCCTCAGGCCGGCGACGCGACGCCGGACCAGGCCTGGCGCAGCACGCCGGCCGAGTGCTGCAGCGCCGCGAGTTCAGCCTCGTCGAGCGTGGGGGTGATGACCATGCCGGCGCCGGCCCGGCTCACCACCGCGGGCAGCGACAGCGCCACGTCGGCCAGGGCCGGGTCGCCGTCCTGCAGCCGCGACACGGTGAGCACGCGGTGCTCATCGCGAACGACAGCGCGTACCAGGTCGGCCGTCACCAGCCCGATGGCGTGGTTGGTCACGCCCTTGCGCTGGATGATCTCGTAGGCCGCGCGCCGCACCTCGCTGCCCAGGCGGGCTTCGTCGGCGGTCGTCCAGCCGGGCCACAGGCGCAGCGGCCGGCCGCCGACCTGGGCCGCCGACCACTGCACGAATTCCGAGTCGCCATGCTCGCCCAGCACCTGCGCATGCACCGAGCGGGCGTCCACCCCCAGATGCTGGCCCAGCCGCTCGCGCAGCCGCGCCGTGTCGAGCATGGTGCCGGTGCCCAGCACGCGGGCCGTCGGCAGGCCCGAGGCCTGCTGCATGACGCGCGTCAGCACGTCCACCGGGTTGGACACCACCACCACCAAGGCCGCGCCGCCGGCCAGCCGGCGGCCGATCTCGCTGGCCACGCGAACGTTGTCGGCCAGCAATTGCAGCCGCGTCTCGCCGGGCCGGCCGTTGCGCCCGGCGGCGAAGACCACCACGTCGGCGCACACGGCCTCGTCCAGCGTCACGGCGCGCACACGCGCCCTCGGGTAGTAGGGCACGCCGTGCGCCAGGTCCATGGCCTCGCCCTCGGCGCGCGCATGGTCGTGGTCGTGCAGCAGCAACTCGCGCGCCGCCCCCGTCTGCAGCAAGGCCACCGCGACGCTGGCGCCGACGTGACCGACTCCGATGACTGCAACCTGCATGGCCGTGGCCCTCCTGGCCACGAACTATACGCAGGCCCAAGAAAACGCTTGCAAGCGCTGCGTCCGACGCAGCCATCCGGCTCGCTGGATCGGCCCGGGCCGCAAGGCGCGTGCCGCGGCAGCCGGCACGGCGGTGCGCCGTCGGGTGCAACACACGGCTGGCCGCTGCCGCGCGGCGCCGGGCGGCTACTCGGCGGCCGCCACCGCCATCGTTCCGGCGCCGCCGCCGAGCACGCGGTACAGCAGCACCTCGTTCTGCAGGCGCGCCAGGTTCAACAGCACCGCCTGCTGGCGTGCCACCAGCAGCACCCGTTCGGCGTCCAGGCTGTCCAGCAAGGTGGCGGCGCCGCCGCGCAACAGCAATTCGGCCAGCTCGACCCGGCGCGCCTCGGCCGCCACCTGTGCCTGCTGCGCCGCCAGTTGTTGGCCCAGCGTGGCGCGCCCGGCCAGTGCATCGGCCACTTCGCGAAAGGCGACCTGGATCGCCTTCTCGTACTGCGCCACGGCAATGCCGTGTGCCGCGCGTGCGGCGTCCAGGTTCGCCTGGTTGCGCCCGGCGTCGAACAGCGGCTGCAGCAGGTTGCCGGTGAAGGCCCAGGCGGTGTTCTCGAACAGGCCCGACAACTGCGTACTGGCCGTGCCCGCACTGGCGGTGAGCGTGATGCGCGGGAAGAAGGCGGCGCGTGCGGCGCCGATATTGGCATTCGCCGCCATCAGTTGCTGTTCGGCGGCGCGGATGTCGGGGCGTTGCAGCAGCACCTCGGAGGGCAGCCCCACCGGCAGTTCGGCCAGCGTGAAGGCGTTCAGCGGCGGCGCCGGCGGCAAGTCCGCCGGCAGCGGCTGGCCCAGCAGCAGCACCAGGGCATTCAGGTCCTGCTGGCGCTGGCGCTGCAGGGCGGCCAGAGTGGCCCGTGCACCGGCCAGCAGTGATTCCGCGGCGCGCAGTTCGGGCTCGGCGGCCACGCCGCCTTCGAAGCGCACGCGCACCAACCGCAGCACCTCTTCGCGCGAAGCCAGCGTGCTGCGCGTCACCTGCAGCTGCTCGTCGTCGGCGCGCAGCGTCAGTTCCGCATTGGCCACCGCCGCGATCAGCGTCATCTGGGCCGCGCGCCGGCCTTCGTCGCTGGCCAGGTAACGCGCCAGCGCCGCGTTCGACAAGGCCTTGACGCGACCGAAGAGGTCGAGCTCGAAGGCGCTGACGGCGAAGCCCACGGTATAGGCGTCGCCGTTGCCGTTGGCCGCCCGCGCCGCCGCGGCGCCGACGCCCACGCTGGGCAGCCGGTCGGCACGCTGCACGCCGTACAAGGCCCGCACCTGCTCGACATTCAGCACCGCGATGCGCAGGTCGCGGTTGTTCTGCAGCGCCAGCCGCACCAGTGCGCGGATGCGCTCGTCGGTGAGGAAGTCGGCCCAGTCTAGGTCGGCCGCGGGCGTGCCCGTGGCGCTGCCGGCATCGACCCAGGCCGGCGCGACAGGCGGTGCCGGTCGCACGTGGTCGGGCGTCAGGCTGCAGGCCGCCAGCAGCGACGCCAGGACCAGCGCAGCAACCCGCCGCAGGGGTTGGAGTCGGGACAGGGAGCGCTTCATGTCAGCGGTCCTCCATGGGCACGTGAAGATTGCTGTTGTCCGTCTCGTGCGCATACCTGCGGCGCTGGCGCTCGCTGCCCTTGAAGAAGCGCCGCACGACGACGAAGAAGACCGGCACGAACAGCACCGACAGCGTCACCGCGCTGATCATGCCGCCCACCACGCCGGTGCCGATGGCGCGCTGGCTGGCCGAACCGGCGCCGCTGGCCAGGAACAGCGGCGTCACTCCCAGGATGAAGGCCAGCGAGGTCATCACGATGGGCCGGAAGCGCAGGTGCGCCGCTTCCAGCGCCGCTTCCATGGCGCTCTTGCCCTGCGCCTGCAGGTCCTTGGCGAACTCGATGATCAGGATCGCATTCTTCGCCGACAGGCCGATGATGGTGACGAGGCCGACCTGGAAATACACGTCGTTGGCATAGCCGCGCAACAGCGTCGCCAGCACCACACCGAAAACCCCCAGCGGCACCACCAGGATCACCGCCAGTGGGATGGCCCAGCTCTCGTACAACGCGGCCAGGCACAGGAAGACGGCCAGGATGGCGAAGCCGTACAGGATCAGCGCCTGGTTGCCGGCGATCTTCTCCTCGCGCGAAAGACCCGTCCACTCGTAACCGAAACCGGCCGGCAGCTGTGCCGCCAGGCGTTCCATCTCGGCCATCGCGTCGCCGGTGCTGAAGCCGGGGGCGGCACTGCCGCCGATGCGCATGGCCGGATAGCCGTTGTAGCGCACGGTCTGCATGGCGCCGTTGACCCAGCGTGTGCCGGCGAAGGCCGACAGCGGCACCTGCTGGCCCTGGTTGTTGGTGGCGTGCAGCCGCAGCACGTCTTCGGGCTGCATGCGCGCCGGGGCGTCGGCCTGCACCACCACGCGCTGCAGGCGCCCGCTGCTGGGAAAGTCGTTGACGTAGGCCGAACCCAGCGCCACCGACAGCGTGGCATTGATGCTGTCGAAGCCCACGCCCAGGGCGGCGGCCTTGTCGCGGTCGATGTCCACCTGCAACTGCGGCGCGTCTTCCAGACCGTCGGGCCGCACCTGCGTGAGCACCTTGCTCTGCGCGGCCAGGCCCAGCAACTGGTTGCGCGCGGCCACCAGGGCCTCGTGGCCCTGGCCGCCGCGGTCCTGCAGGCGGAAGTTGAAGCCCGAGGCGGTTCCAAGTTCGGGGATCGGCGGCGGGCTCAGCGGAAAGATGAAGGCATCGCGGATGCCCATCAGGGCACCGAAGGCCCGGCCGGCCAGTGCCTGTGCCGAATTCTCGGGGTTCGGGCGCTGCTCCCAGTCCTTCAGCGTCACGAAGGCCAGCGCGGCGTTCTGGCCCAGGCCCGAGAAGCTGAAGCCCAGAACGCCCACCATGCTCTGCACCTCGGGCTGCTGGAGCATGAAGCCTTCCACCTGCTCCATCACCGCGCGCGTGCGTTCCTGCGTGGCACCCGGCGGCAGCTGCACGTTGACGATCAGGTTGCCCTGGTCCTCGGCCGGCAGGAACGAGGTCGGCAGGCGCAGGTAGACCCAGCCCACCACGCCGACGATGACGCCGTAGATGACGAGGTAGCGGCCGGTCTTGCGCACCATGCCCGAGAGCACGCTCTCGTAGTGCTGCGTGCGGCGCTTGAAAAAGCGATTGAACCAGCCGAAGAAGCCGCGCTTTTCCACATGGTGCCCGGCGGGCACCGGCTGCAGCAGCGTGGCGCAAAGCGCCGGCGTGAGCGACAGCGCCATGAAGGCCGAAAAGCCGATCGACGCCACCATCACGGCGGCGAACTGGCGGTAGATATTGCCCACCGAACCGGCAAAGAAGGCCAGCGGCACGAAGACCGCGATCAGCACCACCGTGATGCCGATGATGGCGCCCTGGATCTGGCCCATGGCCTTGCGCGTGGCCTCGCGCGGCGGCAGGCCTTCCTCGCTCATGATGCGCTCGACGTTCTCGACCACCACGATGGCGTCGTCGACCACGATGCCGATCACCAGCACCATGCCGAACATGGTGAGCACGTTGATCGAGAAGCCCAGCGCCAGCAGCACCGCGAAAGTGCCCAGCAGCGCCACCGGCACCACGATGGTGGGGATGACGGTGTAGCGGAAGTTCTGCAGGAACAGGTACATCACCAGGAACACCAGCACCACCGCCTCGACCAGCGTCACCGCCACCTGCGTGATGGAGATCTTGACGAAGCGCGAACTGTCGTAGGGGATGGCATAGCTGACGCCCGGCGGGAAGAAGCGCTGCAGCTCCTCCATCTTGGCGCGCACGGCGCCTGCCGTGGCCAGCGCATTGCCGGTGGGCGACAGCTGCACGCCGATGCCGGTGGACGGCTTGCCGTTCAGTCGCGCCGAGGTGGCGTAGGCCTGCGCCCCGAGCTCGATGCGCGCCACGTCGGCCAGGCGCACGGTGGAGCCGTCGGGGTTGGCGCGCAGCGCGATGCGGCCGAACTGCTCCACCGTGCTGAGCTGGCCGCGCACCACCACCGTGGCAAAGATGCCCTGCCCGGCCACGTTCGGCAGGTCGCCGATGGCGCCGGCCGAGACCTGCGCGTTCTGCGCCCGGATCGCCGCCACCACGTCGGACGTGGACAGCTGGTAGCCCAGCAGCTTGGCGGGGTCGATCCAGATGCGCATGGCCCGCTCGGTGCCGAACAGCTGCGCCTGGCCCACGCCCGGCACGCGCTGCAGTTCGGGCAGCACGTTGCGTGCCGCGAAGTCGCCCAAAGCGATGGGGTCGATGTCGGGGTTGCTGGACGAGAGGATGGTGAAGAGCAGGAAATTGCTGCGCGCCTTGTCCACGCGCACGCCCTGCTGCGTCACCGCCGCCGGCAGGCGTGGCGTGGCACGCGCCAGGCGGTTCTGCACCTCCACCTGCGCCAGGTCGGCGTTGGTGCCGGCCTGGAAGCTGAGCGTGATATTGCCGCTGCCGTCGGCCTGCGCCACCGACTCCATGTAGATCAGGCCCGGCGCGCCGTTCATTTCGCGCTCGATGACCGACAGCACGCTGTCTTCCAGCGTCTGCGCCGAGGCGCCGGGGTAGGCCGCCGAGACGACGATGGACGGCGGCGCCACCGGCGGGTACTGCGACACCGGCAACTGCGTCACGGCCACGCTGCCGAGCACCAGCACGAAGAGTGCGATGACCCACGCGAAGATGGGACGGTCGATGAAGAACTGGGCCATGTCGAGCCGCGCCTAGCGGGGCGCCGAAGCGGGCGCAGCCGCTGCCGACGCGGCGCCGGCCGGCGCCCACGGTACCGGCGTCACCGGTGCGCCGGGCACGAACATCTTCTGGAAGCCGTCGACGATGACGCGTTCCCCGGCCTGCAGCCCGCCGGTCACGACCCAGTGCCCGTTCTGCGCCGAATTCACCTGCACCTGACGCGGCATGGGTTTGTTGCCCTCGCCGACGACGAGCACCGTGTCGCCCTGGGCCGAACGCGTCACGGCCTGCTGCGGCAGCAGGATGCCGGCCGGCATTTCGGCCTGGCTCAGGCGCACGCGCACATACTGGCCCGGCAGCAGCAGACCGTCGGCATTCGGCACCTCGGCGCGCAAGGTCACCTGGCCGGAACCGGCGTCCACCGACAGGTCGCTGAACAGCAGCCGGCCGGCTTGCGGCAATTCGCTGCCGTCTTCCAGCAGCACGCGCACGCGGGTCGCATCGGCTCCCGCCTGGCGCAGCTGGCTGGCCGCGATGGCCCGCCGCAGGCGCAGCACCTCGGCACTGGACTGCGTGAAGTTCACGTACACGGTGCGCGTCTGCTGGATGAGCGCCAGCTGCGTGGCCTCGGCCGCACTGACGAGCGCGCCTTCGGTGACCAGCGCACGGCCCACGCGCCCGGCGATCGGCGCCGTGACCTGCGTGTAGCCGAGGTTGATGCGTGCGCTCTGCACCGCGGCGCGGCCCGCGGCCATGTCGGCCTCGGCCGCCGCCTGCGCGGCCCGGGCATTGACATAGTCCTGCTGGCTGATGGCCTTGGCCTCGGCCAGCGGCTGGTAGCGGTCGGCCGTGGCCTTGGCCTGCGCCAGCTGGGCTTGCGCGCGGGCCAGCTGTGCGGTGGCGCTGTCCAGCGCCGCCTGGTAGGGGGCCGGATCGATCAGGAACAGCGGTTGGCCGGCACGCACCTCGCTGCCTTCCTCGAACTGGCGCTTGAGCACGATGCCGTTGACGCGCGCCCGTACCTGCGCCATTCGCACCGGCTCCACGCGGCCGGGCAGCTCCGTCTGCAGCGCCAGGGCTTGCGTCTGGACCGTGATCACCCCGACCGGCGGTGGTGGCGGCGTGGCGCTACCAGCGGGCGCACCGCCAGGGGCGGTGCCGCCGCCGCTACAGCCGGACACGAGCGCCACGGTGGCGACCAAGAGCTGCGGCCAGAAAGCGCGGTGCGGGTGGGGAGTGCGAAAGTGGCTGGGCGTCACGGGCAGTCGACCTCAGGGGCGCAGGGGGCGCTCAGGTGCGCCGGGGCGAAGGGACAGGAGCCGTCGGCGCGGGCGCCTCGAAGCGGGTGGGCGCCGCATGCCCCCGGCAAGCCGGCCAGTATACATACAGTCTAGAATGTATATGGCGCCGCCGACCCAACCCAGCCACCGCGACCCGAACCTTGCGCAAGACCAAGGCCGAAGCCTTCGCCACCCGCTCCGCCATCCTGGACGCCGCCGAACATCTGTTCCAGGCCCGGGGCGTCTCGGGCACCTCGCTGCAGGACATCGCGGCCGCCGCCGGCGTGACCCGGGGCGCGGTCTACTGGCACTTCAAGGACAAGGGCGACCTCTTCAACGCGATGATGGCCCGGGTCTGCCTGCCCATGGAGACGGCGGCCCTGGCTGCGTCCGACACCAGCCCGCCGCTGGACGCATTGCGCGCGCACCTGCGGGGCATCCTGGAACGCGTGGCCGCCGACGCGCAGGTGCGGCGGGTGTTCCAGATCTTCACGCAAAAGGTCGAGTATGTCGACGAGATGGCGACGGTGCGCGAGCGCCACCTGCAGATGCGGCGCGACCACCTCGCGGTGCTGGCGCGCCTGCTGCGGGCCGCCCAGCGGCGCGGCGACATCGTGCCGGCGCCGCCGGCGCGGCAGCTGGCCATCGGCCTGCATGCGCTGGTGGACGGCCTGATCCAGAACTGGATGCTCGACCCCGCGGGCTTTGCGCTTCGCGCCGTCGGCGGCAAGGCGGTGGAAGCGCACCTCGCCGGTCTGTCGCTGCCCGCGCTCCCGGCGGGTCCAGGAAGCGGGCGCAGCCGGCCACCGGTGGATGGCGCGAGGTGATCGCCGCGTCGACGGCGGCAAGGGACTCGGTATCGACGTTCAGGGCTGGTGCTGCAGCGGGCGCAAGGCCGCCAGCAGAGGCGGCGGCAGTGGCGCCGGCCGGCGCGTGCCGCGGTCCACGTAGACATGCGTGAACTGCCCCACCGCGGCGGCCAGCGGGGCATCGTCGGCAAACAGGCCCAGTTCGTAGCGCACGCTGGAACGGCCCAGATGCGCCACGCGCAGGCCGGCATGCACCGCCTGCGGGAAGGCAATCGACTCGAAATAGTGGCACTGCGTGTGCACCACCAGGCCGATGACGGCGCCGTGGTGGATGTCCAGCGCACCGGCCTCGATGAGGTAGCCGTTGACCGCCGTGTCGAACAAGCTGTAGTGCACGACGTTGTTCACGTGGCCATAGATGTCGTTGTCCATCCAGCGCGTGTGGATGGTGCGGAAAAGCGGGAAATGGGCGCGGGGCAGTGGCTGGTGGCGTTCGGTCATGGCGCGCATTCTTCCACCGCGCGTCCGCGATGCCACGACTGCCAGGAGCCCAGCGCCTCGGCCAGCGTGCGGCGCTGTATGGCCACCGTGGTGGCCAGGTCGCGGCCGTAGCCGCCGGCCATCGACAGCGCCACCGGAATGCGTTGACGGCGCAGCGCCGCCAGCACGCGGCGGTCGCGCTCGGCCAGGCCGCCCGCCGTGAGCTTCAGGCGGCCCAGGCGGTCGTCTTCGTGCGGGTCGGCACCGGCGAGGTAGAACGCCAGCCCGGGCAGTGAGTCGCCGTGTCGCGCCCAGACGGTGTCCAGGGCGCGGTCCAGCGCGTCCAGATAGTCGGCGTCGGCGCAGCCGTCGGGCAGTTCCACATCCAGGTCGCCGGCTTCCTTGCGGAAAGGAAAATTCTTCGCCCCGTGCATCGACAGCGTGAAGACCGTGGGGTCGTCGCGAAAGATCGCCGCCGTGCCGTTGCCCTGGTGCACGTCGAGGTCGATCACCAGCACGCGCAGCAGCCACCGCCGCACGCGGTGCCATTCGGCCTGCATCAGCCGCGCCGCTACCGCCACGTCGTTGAAGACGCAGTAGCCCGAGCCCTTGTGAGCGTAAGCATGGTGCGTGCCGCCGGCCAGGTTGGCGGCCACACCCTCGCCCGTGCCATCACCACCCAGCAGTGCCGCACGCGCCGCCATGATGGTGGCGCCGACCGAGCGCCGCGAACGCTCCACCATGCGCTCGGACCACGGAAACCCGATCTCGCGTTGCGCCGCCGCAGACAGCGTGCCCTCGGTCACGGCGCTGATCCACGCCGGTTCGTGCGCCAGCGCCAGTTCGCCGTCGCTGGCCGGCTGCGCCTCGCGCACGCGCACCCCGGGCAGCGTGGCTTCGGCCGCCTCGCGCAGCAGACGGTATTTCGACATCGGGAAGCTGTGCCCCGGTGGCAGAGGCAGCACGAAGGCGTCGGAGTGGTAGGCAAGCACGGGGGCGGATTCTAGGAATGCACCCCTAGTTTGTTGCAGTGCAGCAAAAAGTGCTTGCATTGCCGCGGGAGAACCCTATACTTCAGTTCATGTTGCAGCGCAGCAAAGAAGTACGGAAGGCGCGGCACGGTTTCCCTGACTCAACCACCCTCTCTGGAGATACAAGATGACTTTCACCCCTGAACAAATGATGGCTGCCCACAAGGCCAACGTCGAAACCCTGTTCGGTCTCACCGCCAAGGCTTTCGAAGGCGTGGAAAAGCTCGTCGAGCTGAACCTGCAAGTGGCCAAGGCCTCGCTGGCCGAAGCCGCCGAGGCCACGCAGGCCGCGATGGCCGTCAAGGACGCGCAGGAACTGCTCGCGCTGCAAGCCAGCCTGCTGCAGCCGGCCGCCGAAAAGGCCGCCTCCTACAGCCGCCACCTGTACGACATCATGGCCGGCACCAACGCCGAAGTGGCCAAGGTCGCTGAATCGCAGATGGCCGAAAGCCAGAAGAAGACCCTGGCCCTGGTCGACAACGCGGTCAAGAACGCCCCCGCCGGCACCGAGAGCGCCGTGGCCCTGGTGAAGTCCGCCGTGGCGGCCGCCAACAACGCCTTCGAGAGCGTGCACAAGGCTGCCAAGCAAGCGTCGGAAGTGGCCGAAGCCAACTTCCAGGCGATGACGAACACGGCCGTGAAGGCCACGCAGAGCGCCACCAAGGCCGCCAAGCGCGCCTGATCAGCGGATTCACGGCTGAACTTTTTCGGCCGCGCAGCCTCTACCGAGAGCCCGGGGTTTCGGCCCCGGGCTCTCTCGTGTGGAAGGTTGACTCCTCAGCACCTCGAAATCCTCTTTCTGGTGCTTTTCGGCCCGGTCCAGCGACCGGGCCGTTTGTTTTGTTCCAGTGAATTTTCAGTTTCATTCACCGGCGGCATAAGCAAGCAACTTCTTTGTAGTTCTCGGAATGATCGAGCCTGCATAGAGTGCCTCTCGATGGTGGGCACCGGCCCGCCCGCGCACTTGCAGGCTCATGTACCGCTACACCGATTCAGACCGCGGATTCATTCGTGCCCGCGCCGCCCAGTTCCGCGACCAGTTGCAGCGCCACCTGGCCGGCGAGCTGCCCGACGGCGACTTCCGCCCGCTGCGCCTGCAGAACGGCTGGTACGTGCAACGCCATGCGCCGATGCTGCGCGTGGCCGTGCCCTACGGCGATCTGTCCAGCCGGCAGCTGCGCCAGCTGGCGCGCATTGCACGCGACTTCGACCTGCAGGACGCCGGCCAGGCCAGCGAACGCGGCGGCTTCGGCCACTTCAGCACGCGGCAGAACCTGCAGTTCAACTGGATCCCGCTGGCGCGCGCCGCCGACGTGATGGACCTGCTGGCCGAAGTCGACATGCACGGCATCCAGACCAGCGGCAACTGCATCCGCAATATCACCAGCGACGCGCTGGCCGGCATCGCCCCCGACGAGGAGGTCGACCCGCGCCCTTACTGCGAACTGCTGCGCCAGTGGAGCACGCTGCACCCGGAATTCTCCTTCCTGCCGCGCAAGTTCAAGATCGCCGTCAGCGGTGCGCGCGAGGACCGCGCCGCCACCGCCTGGCACGATATCGGCCTGACCTTGCGCCGCAACGCCGCCGGCGAGGTCGGTTTCGCGGTGGCCGTGGGCGGCGGCATGGGGCGAACGCCGGTGATCGCCACGCCGGTGAACGACTTCGTGCCCTGGCCGCAGATCCTCGTCTTCATCGAGGCCGTGGTGCGCGTCTACAACCTCTACGGTCGGCGCGACAACGCCTTCAAGGCGCGCATCAAGATCCTGGTCAAGGCCGAGGGGCAGCGCTTCGTCGACGCCGTCGATGCCGAGTTCCAGGCCCTGCTGGCCGACCCGGCCACGGTGCTGGTGCCCGCGGCCGAACTGAGACGGCTGCAAGACCACTTCCTGCCGCCGCCGGCGCCAGCCGCCGCGGTGCCGGCACCCGTCGCCGACCCGCTGCCGGCCTACGAGCGCTGGCTGCGGCGCAACGTGCACGCCCACCGCCTGCCCGGCTACCGCGCGGTGACGTTGTCGCTCAAGCGTGCCGGTCTGCCCCCGGGCGACGTGACCGCCGACCAGATGGAAGGTGCCGCCGCACTGGCCGATCGCTTCAGCCGCGGCGAGTTGCGCGTCACGCACGACCAGAACCTGATGCTGCCCTGGGTGCCCGAGGGCGAGCTGCGCGCGCTATGGCTGGCGGCGCGCGAAGACGGCTTCGCCACGCCCAATATCGGCCTGCTCACCGACATGATCGCCTGCCCGGGTGGCGACCTGTGCGCACTGGCCAACGCACGGTCCATCCCCATTGCCGCGGCCCTCACCGAACGTTTCGACGACCTCGACGAGCTGAACGACATCGGCGACATCCAGCTGCATGTCAGCGGCTGCATCAACTCCTGCGGCCACCACCACAGCGGCCACATCGGCATCCTGGGCGTGGACAAGGACGGCAGCGAGTGGTACCAGGTCACGGTGGGCGGCGCCGACGGCAGCGCGCTCAGCGGCGCCGCGGTGCCGGGCAAGGTCATCGGGCCGGCGTTTGCGGCCGACGAGGTGCCCGACGTCGTCGAGGCCGTCATCGGCACTTATCTGCGCGAACGCCGCGGCGGCGAACGCTTCATCGAAACCGCCCGCCGGCTGGGCCCGCTGCCCTTCCGTCACGCCGCCGACGCGGTGCGGGGCAGCACCGCGCTGGCCGCCTGAAAAGAAAGTCTTCCATGGACATCCTGCACTCCGATTCGGCGCTGCCCGAGAACACCCTGGTCCTGGACAACACGGCCGACGTCAGCGCCATCGCCGACGAAGTCCGGCGCCACGCCAGTGTCACCCTGCAATTCCCCAAGTGGACCGATGGCCGCGCCTATTCGCAGGCCGTGCTGCTGCGCGGCCGGGTTCGCTACCCCGGCCGGCTCATCGCCACCGGCGAGGTGCTGGCCGACATGCTGCCGCTGCTGCGCCGCTGCGGCTTCGACGCCGTGCGCCTGCGCGCCGACCAGAACCCGCAGACCGCCCGGCGCACGCTGGGCTTCGATGCCCAGCCCTACCAGGGCGACGTCACCGGCCGCCGCGCGCCTTACCTTACTGCCACCGCCTGACTGCCATGCCCACTGCCGTACAACGCCATGCCCGCAAGACACGCGGCTTCGAAGCCCGCGTCGCTCACGCCACGGCCCTGCTGCGCGAGGCCGCCGAAGACCACGCCGGGCGCATCGTGCAGGCCACCAGCCTGGGCGTCGAGGGCATGGTGCTCACCGACCTGATCGCACGCCATGGCCTGGCCATCGACGTGGCGACGCTGGACACCGGCAAGCTGCACCGGGAGACGCTGGCGCTGATCCCGCGCATCCGGCAGCGTTACGGCTTGCCGGTGGCGGTGTTCCACCCACGGCCGGACGCCGTGGTGCAGTTCGTGGGCCGCCACGGCCAGGACGCCATGTTTCGCAGCCTGGAGCTGCGCAAGGGCTGCTGCGCCATGCGCAAGATCGAGCCCATGCAGCGCCTGCTGCTGGGGCGCAGCGCCTGGGTCACCGGGCTGCGCCGCGAGCAGTCGGAAACCCGCGCCCGCGTGCCCTTCTTCGAACACGACGCCGACGGGCGCGAGAAGTTTTACCCGCTGGCCGACTGGAGCGAGGCCGACGTGTGGCACTACGTCGCCACCCGCGACGTGCCCTACAACGAACTGCACGACGGGTTTTTCGACAGCGTGGGCTGCGAACCCTGCACGCGCGCCATTTCACTGGGCGAAGACCCACGCGCCGGCCGCTGGTGGTGGGAGCAGGGCGGCCCCAGGGAATGCGGGCTGCACCTGCCGCGGCCTGCCGCCGCGGCCGTCCAGCCCGCTTGACCACGCGCCAGCCGTGGTGGCGCCGGCGGCACCGTAAAATCGGCGCTCCCGGCGGGCGGCGGCACGCGCTGCCGTGGTTCCGCCCTCCCATCACGAGCCTTCCATGACCCACGTCGTTATCGAATCGTGCATCCGCTGCAAATATACGGACTGCGTCGATGTCTGCCCGGTTGACTGCTTCCGCGAGGGGCCCAACATGCTGGTCATCGACCCCGACGAATGCATCGACTGCGCGGTGTGCATCCCCGAGTGCCCGGTCAACGCCATCCTGCCCGAGGAGGACGTGCCCAACGATCAACTGGCGTTCATCAAGCTCAATGCCGAGCTGGCGCGCAACTGGCCCAGCATCACCAAGCGCAAGGCCCCGCCGGCCGACGCCGACGACTGGAAGGATCGCCGCGACAAGTTGGACCAGCTGAAGCGCTGAACGCCCATGCAAGTGGACGAAAACCCGGTCATCGCTGAAACGGCGCGCAGCCACGACGGCCCGATCGAGACCGACGCGGTGATCGTGGGCGCCGGCCCGGTGGGCCTGTTCCAGGTGTTCGAGCTGGGGCTGCTGGAGATCAAGGCGCACATCATCGACTCGCTGGCCTACCCCGGTGGCCAGTGCATCGAGCTCTACCCCGACAAGCCCATCTACGACATTCCGGCCGTGCCCATGTGCACCGGCAAGGAACTCACCGACAACCTGCTCAAGCAGATCGAGCCCTTCGGCGCCACCTTCCACCTGGGCCAGGAGGTCACGCAGCTGGCCAGGCGCGACGACGGCCGCTTCGACGTGGCAACCTCCAAGGGCACGCGCTTCGTCACCCGGACCGTGTTCATCGCCGGCGGCGTCGGCTCGTTCCAGCCGCGCACGCTGCGCGTGGACGGCATCGACAAGTTCCTGGACACGCAGCTCTTCTACCGCGTGCGCAACCCGGCGCAGTTCGCGGGCAAGAACCTGGTCATCGTGGGCGGTGGCGACTCGGCGCTGGACTGGACGCTGAATTTCGTGCAGGAAGGCCCGCACAAGGCCGAGAGCGTGATCCTCATGCACCGGCGCGACGACTTCCGTGCCGCGCCGGCGAGCGTGGCCAAGATGCGCGAGCTGTGCGAGGCCTACGAGATGCAGTTCGTGGTGGGCCAGGCCACCGGTTTCGAGGAAGAAGGCGGTCGCCTGACCCGGCTGAAGGTCACCGGCAGCGACGGCGTCACGCGCGTCATGCCGCTGGACATGCTGCTGGTGTTCTTCGGCCTGAGCCCCAAGCTGGGGCCCATCGCCGACTGGGGGCTGGGCATCGACCGCAAGCAACTGGTGGTGGACACCGAGAAGTTCGAGACCACGGTGCCCGGCATCTTCGCGGTGGGCGACATCAATATCTACCCGGGCAAGAAGAAGCTCATCCTCTCGGGCTTCCACGAAGCCGCGCTGGCCGCCTTCGGCGCCGCGCCCTACGTCTTCCCCGAGAAGCGCATCCTGCTGCAATACACCACCACGAGCCCCAAGCTGCACAAGGTGCTGGGCGTGGAAACGCCGGTCTTCGACTGAACTGCGCGACTGGCGCGCGGTGCCCGGACAGCCCGCCGCGTGCGGGCTGTTTTGCACCAATCGCACGAATGCGGACCGGCGCTGGCTGATAATGATTTCCGATGCGGGCCTGAGCCCGCGTCACTTCGCTAGGGGTGTTGGCGCCGTCCGCAAGGCGGCGCCGACTGAGAAAGTCCCTTTGAACCTGATTGAGGTAATCCTCGCGCAGGGAAGCCGTTTCCAGCAGCCACCCGCATCCGGGTCCGGTCTGCCGGACCGCCCCCTGCCATCGACCCCAAGGACACGATGGCACACCGTTCGAACACCTTCCGCCGCAGTGCACTGACCTGGGCCGCCTGTACCGCCCTGCCCCTGGCCGCCATGGCCCAGGACCCGGCCACCGTCACCGTGACCGGCCGTACGTTGGGCAGCGCCGGCGTGGCTGGCTTCGGCGACGCGCCGCTGGCAAGCTCGCCGCTGCAGGCCAGCCTGTTCGGCAACCAGCAGCTCCGGGACGCCGGCATCGGCAGCCTGGGCGGCCTCACGCGGCTGGACGCCAGCCTGGGCGACGCCTACAACGCCGAGGGCTACTGGAGCATCCTCTCTGCCCGCGGTTATACGCTGGACAATCGCAGCAACTACCGCCGCGACGGCCTGCCGATCAACGCCGAAACCGCCATCGCGCTGGACAACAAGGAGCGGCTGGAACTGCTCAAGGGCACCAGCGGCATCCAGGCCGGCACCAGTTCGCCGGGCGGGCTGGTGGACCTGCTGGTGAAACGCCCCACGGGCACCGTGCGCGAGGCCCGCATCGAATGGCGCGAGACCGGATCGGTGCTGGGCGCGGTGGACCTGGGCCAGCGCTTCGGCGCCGACGGCCAGTTCGCGCTGCGGCTGAATGCCGCCTACGAACGACTGCGCCCGCTGGTGCACGACGCCGACGGCCAGCGCCAGTTGTTCGCGCTGGCCGCCGACTGGCAGCCCGGCCCCGACACCTTGCTGCAGGCCGAGATCGAGTCCAGCCGTCAGACCCAGCCCAGCGTGGCCGGTTTCAGCATGCTGGGCGACACCGTACCGAGCGCCGATGCCGTCGACCCGCTGATCAACCTCAACCGCCAGCCCTGGGGCCAGCCGGTGGTGATGGACGGCGACACGGCCTCGCTGCGCTGGCGGCAGCGGCTGAGCGACGACTGGCGCTTCAGCGCCCACGCCATGACGCAACGGCTGAAGAGCGACGACCGCACCGCCTTCCCCTATGGCGTGTACGACGCCGGTTACGACTGCCCGCAGTGGTGCGACCGCTACGCGCCCGACGGCAGCTTCAGCTACTGGCAGTACGTGAGCGACAGCGAGCGCCGCACCAGCGACGCGCTGGAACTGGGCTTCAGCGGCCGGGCCGTCAGCGCAGGCATCGGCCACCAGCTGCAGGCCGGCGTGCTGCTCACGCGCTTCGAGGGGCGCTTCCAGGACCAGGTCTTCGACCTGGCCACCGATCTGAGCGGCGTGGGCGTGGGCCTGGGCCACATCGACGGCACGCGCGAAACCCTGCCCTCGGCCGGCACCACCGACGCCAATACCAACCGGGACGAACGCAGCACCGAATGGTTCCTGCGCGACGCCATGCGCCTGGGCGCACACTGGCAGCTCTGGGCCGGCCTGCGCCACACCCAACTGCAGCGCGAGAGCGCGCGCACCAGCCCCGCCGACGACGGGCCGGGCGAAGACGGCCTGCGCGCAACGCGCTACGACCAGAGCGCCACGCTACCCTGGCTGGCGCTGGCACACGAACTGAGCCCAGGCACGCTGCTCTACGCGAGCTGGGGCGAGGGCCTGGAAACCGACGTCGCGCCCAATCGCGCGCGCTACGTCAACCGCGGCCAGCCCTTGCCGGCACTGAAGAGCCGGCAGTTCGAGCTGGGCCTGAAGTGGAGCGGCAAGGACCACGACGCCACGCTGGCCTGGTTCGACATCGACCGCCCGCAGGCCGCCGATATCGGCCCCTGCGACGCGGCCGACAGCTGCAAGCGCCAGATCGACGGCAGCGCACGCCACCGCGGCGCGGAGGCGCAGGCCGCGCTGCGCGCAGGCGCATGGGCGTGGCGCGCCAGTGCGATGTGGCTCGACGCCGAGCGCCAGGGCTCCACGCAGCCGGGCGTGAACGGCACGCGGCCGGTGAACGTGCCCTCGGCCAGCCTGCGCCTGGGCACCGAATACAGCGTGGGCGCCATGCCTGGCCTGGCACTTCAAGGCAGCCTGGTGGCCGAAAGCGACCGCGTGGTGCTGCCCTACGACGACAGTGTGCGCATTCCCGGCTGGGCGCGCTTGGACCTGGGTGTGCGATGGGAGCAGGCGTGGGCCGGCACGGCACTGCTCTGGCGCGTGGGCGTGGACAACGTGACCGACCAGCGAGCCTGGAAGGAGTCGCCCTATCAGTTCGGCCATGCGTACTTGTACCCGCTGGCGCCGAGAGCTTGGCGCGCTTCGCTTCAGGCGTCGTTCTGAAGGGCCTGCGCTTCGGGCTATACTTACAGGCTGAATTCCCCGATAGCTCAGTCGGTAGAGCGCCGGACTGTTAATCCGTAGGTCCCTGGTTCGAGCCCAGGTCGGGGAGCCAAAACTCCAGTATTGACGGGCCTTTCAGGCCACCCCCACCTAGTCCGCCGGTGAAAAAGGCGGGCTTCTTCGATGAGGTCCTGAAATGCAAACGTCCTTCAAGTCCGCCGGTCGGCCGGTCCCCGCGTCTTCCAGCGCGGCACCGCAAGGCCACCCGGCAACGTCGAATGTTGCCCACTGGGCAACATTTGACCGCCGCCGCGCGCCATTCGGTCGCACGCTACGGAAACACCCGCCATTGGGCCGTGCGCGACCCGGCCGGCGAGCTGGTCTGCGTCGCGGTCTACCTGCGCGGCGCCCGCGAGGCCGCCACCCGCCTGGATGCGGCCGTTACTCACGTGAGTAGCGAAGGGAGCCGGTCATGAATGCCCCGCTGCCCATGCGCGACGGTGCCGTGACCGTTGCCGAGCTCATCCACTACTACATGGCCGACTATGCCGGCCGCGATACCTCGCGCGTGCAGCGGCTGAGCTGGTGGGCCGGCCAGGTCGGCAACCTCACCTTGGGGGAGATCTCCGACGACCACTTGCATGCCGCGCTGGAACACCTCGCCAGCTCGCCGCCGCGCTACTTCGCGGGCAAGGATGCCGACGGCCGGCCCATCATGAAGGCCAAGCGCTGCACGCTGGCGCCGGCCACCCTCAACCGCTACAGCGCGGCCATCGCCGCCGTCTTCACCTGGGGGGTGCGCCGGCGCATCGCCCCGAAGGGCTGGATTCACCCCTGCCGCGGCCTGGAGCGGCCGACCGAGAACAACGAGAAGACGCGCTTCCTGACCAAGGACGAGCGCGCCCGGCTGCTGGCCGCGTGCAAGGCTTCGAAGTGGCCGCGGCTGTACCTGCTGGTGCTGATGGCGCTGACCACCGGCGCGCGCAAGGGCGAATTGATGGGCCTGCGCTGGGCCGATATCGACCTCGAGCACGCCGTGGCGAATGTCGGGCGCACCAAGAACGGCGACGCCAAGACGCTGCCCCTGGTCCCCGCCGCGGTGGAGCAGCTCGCCGAGTTCAAGGGCGCGCCGGCCGCGCTGGTGTTCCCTTCGCCCGCCATCCCGAGTCAACCCTTCGCCTATGAAACCCGGTGGCAGCAAGCGCTGAAGGCGGCGCACATCCGGGGCTTCCGCTTCCACGACTTGAGGCACACCGCGGCGAGCCACCTCGCGCAGAACGGCGCCACGCTGCTGGAAATCGCGGACCTGTTGGGCCATCGGCAGATGAGCATGACCAAGCGTTACAGCCACCTCGCATCCGGGCATCGGTCGGCGCTGGTCAATCGGGTCATGGGCGACCTGCGATGAGCCGCCGCGGCCAGCTCGAAGGACTCGCCGCCGAACGGCTGGAGCTGGCCCGCGAGCTGCTGGCCGTCTTCGACGCGGCGGCGCGGCCGATCCTGGGGGACCTGGCCGTATGGGTCGAGGAAGCCGGCCGCGACGGGCCGGCGCCGCTGCCCTGGCCGCTGCAGCCGGTCGGCACCAGTGAGGCGCAGCTCCTGGGCTGCTTTGCCGCGGCGACCGTGGCGAATGCGCTGCAGGCCATCGAGCAAGCCCACGGGCCGCAGTGGGTGCCGCCCGAGGACCCGGCCGACGAAGGGTTTCAGTGGGTGTTGCGCGTGGCCTGCCGCGCCACCGACGCCGGCCAGGCCGCGCTGCGCGCGCGCTTCGGCGGCGCCGGCCGGCTGTCCATCAAGCGGGAAATCCTCAAGCTCGCCCACGAGCTGCAGGCGCTGGCCGCGGTCCGCCCCGACATGAAGCGCGGGGCCGGGTTCAAGGCGGCGGGGCTGAGCAAGTCGGCCGCGTATCGGGCGCTGCACCGGCGGCGCAAGGGCAAGCCCAAGGGGTGAAGTTGCGCGGTTTCTTATCCGCTGATAAGAACGCCAGAAAGGCCGCCTTCGGGCGGCTTTTTTCTGGGCGTTCGGGACATCCCGAACGGGCCGCGACGGACACGTGTCCGTGTGCAACGTTGCACACCTCGCGCCGGCGCGAGGTTGTCCCACTTTCTGCTAGTCCGCAAGGCGGCGCCTTTTGACACTGGCGGGGCTGCGCGTTCGCTGCGGTCCCGCCCCAGGTTTTCAACGGTGAAGGACTGCGGCACGCGGCGCCGGGTGCCTGGAAGCCCCGTCAACCCTGGAGCCCCACACATGACCGCACCGCCCCTCAACCTCATGCCGCCGGCACAGTACCGCGCCGAGCGCGCGCACGTCTTCAAGTCCGACGAGTCCCTGCGCTGGTTCATCCGCCAGCATCACGACGAGCTGGTCAACATGGGCGCCCTGGTGGCGCCCACCGGCCGCAAGCTGATCTTCCCCGAGGCCTTCGACCTGGCCGTGTGCGCCATCGGTGGCCGCATGGCCGCCACCCGTGGCGGGCGCGGCGCCAAGTGATGAGCCAACCCGCCGAATGCAGCGCCGGAAGTCAGGAAGTCCGGAATCCAGCCCGCGAAATGCCAGAAAGCAAGCAACGGCGCGGCACAACGGCCGGTCAAGGGGTCGGAAGGAAGTCCGGAAAAACTCCGGAATTACTCCGGAATCACTCCGGAAAGTCTTTGCACCGCCGCCGCTGGGTTGACCCTCATTCCCTGGAGCTGGTCCCGGGCCTGAAACGGCGCGCGAAGTTCATTCCGGCCCGCCGCCCCAACCGCGCGCGAGGCCGCTGACGCGATGACACCCCCAACGATCGAAACCATCCGCGCCGCGCTGGCGTGCATCCCGCCCGACCTGCCGCGCGACGAATGGGCGCGCGTGGGCATGGCGCTGAAATCCGAGCTGGGAAAAGCCGGGCTTGAGCTGTTCGAAGCCTGGAGCCGGCCCGCCGAGTCCTTCGACGAAAAGTCACTGCGCGCGACCTGGCAGAGCATCAAGGCCGGCGGCGAGGTCGGCATTGGTTCGCTGTTCCACCTGGCGCAGCGCCACGGGTTCAAATTCGAGCCGAAGAAGCGCGCCGAGCCCGCCACCCCCGAGCAGCTCAAAGCCCGCGCCGAAGAACGCAAGGCCGCCGCGGCGCGCGAAAGGCCGAGCGTGAGGCCCGCCAGAGCGAAGCCGCCACCGAGGCGGCAAGGCTGTTCTTCCAGGCAAGCGAGACCGGCGAAGCCGCCTATCTGCAGCGCAAGGGTGTGAAGCCCTACGGCGTGCGATTCGGGCCTGGCGGCGCGGTGCTGGTGCCGATGCGCGATCCGGCCGGAAAGCAGACTTGGAACCTGCAGACCATCAAGCCCGCCAAGCCGGCGGATGGTGGGCCGGAGAAGCTGTTTCTGAAGGGCGGCCGAAAGTCCTGGCTTTCGGCACTGGTGCGTTCGGGGCCCACCGGTGATACCCGCGCCAGTGCGCCCGTGCTGCTGCTGGCAGAAGGCTACGCAACGGCGGCGAGCCTGCACGAAGCCACCGGCCGGCCGGTCTGCGTGGCTTTCGACGCGGGCAACCTGGCGCCGGTGGCGCGAGGGATCTTTCGCACCCGGGGCTACTTTATGGGCGCGTTGATCGTGATCTGCGGCGACGACGACCGCGACACCGAAGCGCGCACCGGGCGCAACCCCGGCCGCGAGAAAGCCACCGAGGCCGCGAAGCTGGCGCGGGGCGTGGCGGTCTTCCCGGTGCTGCCCGATGGCGCCGGGTCCGACTTCAACGACATGCACGCCGCGGCGGGCCTGCAGGCCGTGCGCGAGTGCGTCCATGCCGCGATACAGGCCGCGCAGGCCACGCAATCGGGCGCGTCGATACATACCCCGCCCGGGGCCGATGAGGTGCCAATTGGCGAGGTTTCGGGGATTACTCCCACTGGGAGTAGAAGCCAGAAACCGCCCGAACAAGCCGCCGCATCGCGCGACCGCTTCCGCAACGAAGACGGCGCGCTGTGGTTCGATGAGCCCGGCAAGGATGGCGAGCCGGGTAAGCCGGTGCGCATCTGCGGCGAGCTGCACGCCGCGGCGCTGGCCCGCGATGCGCACGACAACGGCGCGGCGCTGCTGCTGGAATTCGACACCCCGTTCCGCGCCGGCCGGCGCTGGTTGATGCCGCTGGCGATGCTGGCCGGCGACGGTACCGCCTACCGTGCCGAGCTGCTGGCGCAGGGCTTCATGGTGCCGATTGACGCGAAGCGGCGGGCGCTGTTGACCGCATACCTGCAGAGCCGCAAGCCCGCCGACCTGGTGCGCATCGTGGACCGCGTGGGCTGGCACGGCCGGGCCTACGTGCTGCCCCGCGAAACCCTGGGCGAAGACGGCGGCGAGCGAATCATTTTTCAGAGCGAGGCGCCGACCGAAGGCACCTTCGGCCGCCGCGGCACGCTGGACCAATGGAAGGACAAGATCGGCCGCCTGTGCGTGGGCAATTCGCGGCTGATGTTCGCGGCGAGCATGGCCTTCGCTGGCCCGCTGCTGGCCTGGGCAAGCGGCACCGATGGCGGCGGGGTCCACTACATGGGCGATTCCAGCAGCGGCAAGACGACCGCGCTCAAGGTGGCCGCGAGCGTGTGCGGCGGGCGCGACTACTTGCAGCGCTGGCGCGCGACGGACAACGGAATCGAGAGCATGGCGGCGCAACACTCCGACGCGCTGCTGTGCCTTGACGAGCTGGCGCAGCTTGACCCGCGCGTGGCCGGCGAATCGGCCTACATGCTGGCCAATGGGCAGGGCAAGCAGCGCGCCGGCCGCACCGGCGCCGCACGGCCGCGGCTGACCTGGCGCCTGCTGTTTCTGAGCGCGGGTGAAATCGGCCTGGCCGAACACATGGGCGAGGTGAACAAGCGCGCGCGGGCCGGGCAAGAGCTGCGAATGATCGACCTGCCGGCCGATGCTGGCGCCGGTCTCGGCATCTTCGAAACGCTGCACGAATTTGAAACCGGGGGGGGTCTTGCGCAACACCTCGCGCGCGCCACCGAAACCACCTACGGCACCGCCGGCCGCGCGTGGCTGGAATACTTGACCGACAACACCGAAGGCCTGGGCCGCACGCTGCGCGAGCGCATGGACGGCATCGAATGGCGCCTGGTGCCCGAGCTGGCGAGCGGCCAGGTCCAGCGCGTGGGCCGCCGGTTCGCACTCGTGGCCGCGGCCGGCGAGATGGCGAGCGAGGCGGGCCTTACCGGCTGGCCTGCTGGCGCTGCAACCGCGGCGGCGCATCGGTGCCTGAATGCGTGGATCGAGGCCCGGCCCGGCGGCATCGGCATGAGCGAATCGGCGCAGATCATGCGGCAGGTTCGCGGATGGTTCGGCCTGCACGGTGAAGCCCGCTTTGTGGACTGGAACCGGGCCGACGACGACCACGCGCCCAAGACGATGAACCGCGCCGGCTGGCGCAAGCCCATCAAGACCACGACCGGGCTTGAGGAGCTGACCGGGTGGGAATGGTTCGTCCTGCCGGATGTTTTCCGCGCCGAGGTCTGCAAGGGCTACAGCGAGCGCGCTGCGCTGCGCCTGTTGGATGAGCGCGGCCACCTGCACCGCGAGAGCCCGAAGGGTTTCGGGTGTCGGGCTTCCCCGCCGGGTGCGGAAAAGGTTTCGGTCTATCGCATCCGGTCTTCGATCTTGAGCGAGTGCGACGACGAATGAACGGGCGCCTGTCTAACGCACATGCGTTACGGACCGCGCCCGCCCCGGCGTGGGGGCTGCGGCGGAAGTTCTTTCGCGCGGCATCGCGGCACCGAATGAACCCCAGCGTGGACATCGAAAGCAAAGTCTGAATCAACCACGAAAGGCGCATGTTCGCCCGGCACGGGCGAAGCACAACCGACCACGCGGGGGCCCGCCGGTACCGGGTGCGCGGCCTGAGACAGCGGGCCGGAGGCGACTGGAGGACACACGCCGCTTGACGTCAACCTGACGCCTGCAGCGTCGCCCAGGCCCGCAGACCGCGCCGTCGTGTTCTCCTGGTATGGCGAGGACTGCGAGCCCACCCACGAAGCCCAGGACGTGCCAGTGATCGCCTGGGCGCTTGACGGTAACGTCATGGCGCCTGTGTTCGCTGACCACATCGCCGAGGGGCAGCAAAGCGTGGGCATCTTGATATGCTGTGGGCGACCCGTACAACCGCATCCGGGTGAACGCTCCTAGCCTCGTCGAAGACGAGGCGCAGCGCTTCCGGCGACAGGCAGCGCGAGGCCCGGCGGCATGAGACCGCCGGCCAGGGTCAGCCATGAAAAATGGTAACCATCTTTAGTTGCCCCATGCGGGTACGTTCGGGCCGCCCGTGCGACCCAGAGAGTGACTTTTCAAAAGACGCATTACGCATACAGTATGGGGTATACGCATGACACAGCAGGAATTGGCCGCCGCGCTCAACATCAACCAGTCCCAGGTTTCCCGCTACAGCCGCCGCGGCATGCCGGTGACCGACATCGACGCCGCGAAGGCCTGGATCTGCAAGCACGTCAACATCACGCTGCACGCGCCGCAATGGCGCCGGCAGGTGCGAGCCAGGCCGACCCCCGACCCCGTGGCCGCCGTCGAGGCGCTGAATGTGCTGTTGCGCGACCACCTGGCCGACACGGGCAAGCACGCCGTGATCGTCCCCCAGCTGCAGGCCGCCATGCGCGCCGTACCGACGCACCGCCGCGACGAGGACCCGCACCCTGGGCTGCTGGGAGGTCTTGCCGGCGAATGCCGCCGCTGCTTGAGGACGAGAACCACGATGAGTACATCCCTGATGGGCCGTGGCCCGGCATCGCATGCGGCGAGGTGGCGCCATGAAAACGCAACGGCTCCCTCAGGCCGTGCCCCGGGCGGGTTCGTTCGGCGGCACGGCGGACCTCAACCGGTTTTCTATGGGGCTGCTAGTGACATGACCACCGACGCCCTAACGCTGGAGCTGCGCCTGTTGCGCGCCGAACTGGCCGAACTGCGCGACGACCACCGCGAGCTGCAGCGCCAGCTACTGGCAAAGGCCGACCGCCGCACCGGCATGCGCCTGGTGCCAGCCATCGCGCGCACCATCGGCGCCGGCCGCCCCTTCGCCGTGGCCGACCTGGCCGCGCTGGTGCTCAACGCCGACACGCCGGCCGCTGGCGTGGTGCTCGATGCGCTGGCCGACCATGCCGATGACGACGGCGGGTTCCGCGGCTTTGGCCGACTGCTGCAGCGGCTGGAGGGCGTGCCGCTGGCCGGCTGGCGCATCCAGCGCGCGACCGGCGAGCGCTGGCGCGTGGTGTCGGGTTTTCCGGCGAAATAACCCGGCGCCCGTGACGCGCCGCGCCTGGCCGGCGACCATCGGCGCCATATGAACACCTACACCACCACCGCCGACCCAGTGCGCGCGTCAATCGCGCGTGAACTGGCCCGCTACTACGCCGAACTGAGCGGCACCGACGACAAGCCGGCGCCAATGTTCAGCCTGACGCGCGTCTTGCAGGAAATGCGCAGCGAGCGCGGTTTGCATGATGGCTACGAACGCGAGGTCACCGGCGCGGCCGCCACGATCGGCGGCACCCAGCACGACCCGCACCGCGTCGTCATCCCCTTCGGCGCACTGGCCGGCCGCCGCGATATGTCCCTGTCCGACGCCAGCGGCTCGAGCTACGTCGTCGGCACCGCCAACGCTGATCCCTTCGACGTGCTGCGTCCGTACAGCACGACTGCTGCCGCTGGCGTGACCGTGCTGTCGGGCCTGCGCGAAAACTTGACGATTCCGCGGATCAGCGGTGCCGCATCGGCAGGGTGGATCAGCGAGGACGGCGTGACGCAGTACCCCGAGAGCCAGGCCACCATCGGCAGTACCAGCCTGACGCCGAAGACGTGCGCGGTGCGCGTCGACTTCTCGCACCAGTTCCACCGCCAGGCGCCGGCCGTCGAGATGCTGCTTCGCCAGCAGCTGCTGGGCGCCGTGGGCGAGCTGTTGGACGGCGCTTTCCTGACCGGCAGCGGCAATTCCGGCCAGCCGCTGGGCCTGCTGGCCACCGGCAATATCAACACCGCGTCCGGCACCAGTCTGGCGCTGGCCGGGCTGCTCGAGATGCGCGAGGAAATCATTGCAGCCGGCGGCCGCGAGGAGACCCTGCGGTGGATCGGCGCCGACCGTGCAGGCGCTGCTTGGTGCGCGTGAGCGCGTGGCCAATGGCGGCCGCATGCTGTGGGACGACAACGGCATCCTGGGCCGGCCGGCACGCCACACGGCTGGCGCCGGCCGCCACGCTGGTCTGCGGCGACTTCAGCCAGGCCATCCTGGCCATGTGGGGCGCCGGGTTGCGGCTCGAGATTGATCCGTACAGCGCTTCACTACCGGCGAGTTGTCTGCGCGTGTGGTGCTGACGTGGATTTCGGATTCCCGCAGCCGGGCGCCTTCAGGTGCGTCGAGCATCACCTGATGCAGACACCATGCCTGATCAAGTTGCGCGCCGTGCGCCCACTGCACATGCACGGCAAGTTGGTTGAAACCGGCGACATCTTCAGCGTCGAATCGGCGGCTGCAGCCGAGTGTTTGTCGTCCACCAGATGCGAACTGGTTGACCCGGCCGACCGTGCGCAGATGCTGACGGCCGCAAGCAAAGCCGTGCTTGCCCAGCTGGGCCGCCAGGGCCGGCTGATGCCCGATCCTGGCTCGTCGTGGCAGCGCGTGAACTGAGTTCTTCGACCGATGGCGCGAGCTGCCGCGCATAGCGCCATCGTGGGTCC
>JADJMW010000008.1 GCA_016709385.1 Candidatus Rubrivivax defluviihabitans | reverse complement strand
AGCTCCGCTGGCGGCTGATGCACCAGTCGGGACGGTTGGCGATCATGTCGCGCAGCCGCGCGCGGTAGCCGTTCTCGGGGGGTAGAAAGCGGTCGCATCGATCGCAGCCAAGGCGGGGTCTGCCCCAGCGTCCGCGGCGAAACCTTGTCGACGGTGAGGACGCCGTCGCCTTCGTCCATGCGCACGAACCATTGCGCCGCGGCACGGTCAGATCACCGGCGTCTTGTGGCGCCAGCGGTTCGGGTAGCTGTGCTCCACTTGCCCGTGGCCAGCGGGCGGTCGCTCTGCGCCAGCACTCCACCACGCGGATTGGCCTTCCAGATATTCGTGCCGCCGAACAGCGGCAGCGTGTCCTCGTAGACGCAGTTGCCCTGCACCGGGTTCAGGGATCTGATCGGCGGCCATGCGTGCCGAGGCAGGAATGGGAAGTCCTCCACGCCGAGGTCGGCGAGGGAGTGCACGATGCCGGTGCCGTCTTCGGCGGTGGCGTGATCGGCCAGGTAGACCGGGGCGATGCGGCGGTAGCCTGGGTGCACGTCGGCCAGCGGATGCAGAAACCGAGGAGCCGCCGAGCTTGTCTCGCCGCGTGTCGTGGCCAGCACCGTGCCCTGAATGCCGTAACGCACCAGGCGCTTCTCCACCAGCGCCTCGGCCAGCAGCAGCAGCCCGCGATCGGTGTCCACCAGGGCGTGGACCAGCGCCGGGTTGAGATTCGCGCCCTGGTTAGCCGGCAGCGTCCGGCGTAGTGGTCAGATCACCGCGAAGGCCGGTTTGGCCGGCGTCGCCAGTCCGAGGCCGCAGCCAGCTGGGTGGGGTCGGCGGCCAGGAAAGGCCACGTCCACGGTGGGCGAGGTCTTGTCGATCGTACGCCGTTCGATCTCGAACTCGGCCAGCGAGCTGCCACGGTCGAGAAGCACCAGTACACGGGCTTGCGCCGCGGTAGACGAAGCCGCGCTCGACCAGCCGCCTGAGCTACGCGCATCTCGCCGGCCTCGTTGCCGAAATCCTTCGACATGCGGTAGATCGGCCCCAGTCGCCGAGCACGCCCAGGCGCTGGAAATCGGCCATCTGCTGGCCGATCTGGTCGGCAACGCGTAGGCGCGGCTGAGCGCCTGCACCTTTGTCGCGCGCCAGGCCGCGGCCGTGGTCCTTCTCGACCTGGTTCTCGATCGGCAGGCCGTGGCAGTCCCAGCCCGGCGTTGGCGGGCGTCGAAACCGGCCAGCTGCCCGGCGCTTGACGACCATGTCGTTCAGGATCTTGTTCACGGCGTGGCCGATGTGCAGCTTGCCGTTGGCGTAGGGCGGGCCGTCGTGCAGCACGAACAGCGGCGCGCCGTGGCGGGCGTCGCGCGCAGGCGCTGGTAGCGGCCTTCTTCGTTCCATTGCCTGATCCAGCCCGGTTCGCGCCTGGGCAGGTCGCCGCGCATCGGGAAGGGTGTATCAGGCAGGTTCAGGGTGCTGCGGTAGTCGGGGCGGTGCTCATGGCGGGGTCGGCCGCTGCGGGCGGCGGTCGTTGAATCGCGGGGTGGCGCCGTCGTGCGCGGCAGCCGGGCGCGAAGCCGGCATGCGGGCCGGAGCCTGCGGTCGGGCGGCGGGGGGCCTGGCCGGAAATTCAGGTCGCGCGTGGCCTGCCGGCGCGTCGCGGCATGCCAACGCTGGGGACCGAGTGCTTGCCCGTGAAGTCGCATGACGCCGATTCTAGCCACCGCGACCCGCCCGCCGCGCTGTGATGGGGTGCCGGCGCCGGTGCGCTGGACGACCTCTGCGCAGCTCAGGCATGCGCGGTGAACCAGCGGCGTGCCTCCTCGGTGTCGCGCGAAATGGCCTCCTGCAGCGCGGCGGCGAGCCGTAGCGCACCTCGTCGTGCAGCTTGTGCAGCAGGTCCACGCGCAGGCGGCAGGCCGTAGCCGGCCTCCGGGCCCAGCGTGGCGGGCCAGTCCAGGCAATGCACTTCCAGCAGCACGCGGCCGCTGTCGTCCACCGTGGGGCGAACGCCGAAGCTGGCGACTGCCGGCAGCGGAGCTGCCGTCAGGGCCATGCACGCGCACCACGAAGATGCCGCCGGTGGCCGCGCGCGCATGCGCAAAGCGAAGGTTGAGCGATGCGAAAGCCCAGCTCGCGCCCAGCTTGCGGCCGTGCAGCACGTGACCGCTGACGCTGTACGGCCGGCCCAGCAGCGCCTCCACGAGCGCCAGGTCGCCGGCCGCCAGCGCACTGCGCACGGCGGGAACTGGACACGCGCAGTCCCGTGCACCTCGTAGCTCATCATGCGCGCCACGTCGAAGCCAGCCGCGCCCGGCTGCGTCGAGCAGGGCGTAGTTGCCGGCCCGCTTGGCGCCGGAAGCTGAAATCGTCGCCCACGAGCGTAACGCGCGCAGGCCGTGCACCAGCACGCGGTCGATGAAGTCCGGCGCCGGCAGCATCGCCGCCAGCCGGTCGTCGAAGCGCGCCACCACCACCCGGTCGATGCCGCAGCGCTGCAGTTCGCACAGCTTGTCGCGCAGCGTGGCGATGCGCGCCGGCGCCAGCTCGGGCCGACCGGCCTGGCGCGCGAAGTGGTCGCGCGGGTGCGGCTCGAAGGTCATCACGCACGAAGGCACGCCGCGATGCCGCGCCTCCTCGCCAGCAGGGGCCAGCATGGCCTGGTGGCCGCGGTGCCGCCGTCGAAATTGCCGATCGTCAGCGCGCAGCCGTCGGTGCCGGGAAGGTGGAAACCGCGGTGGATGCGCATGGGCCGCGATTATCCCGGCGGCAGGCCGAGCAGCCGCCGGTACAGCGCCAGGTAGGCGGCGGCGGCGCGGTCCCAGTCGAATTGCGCGGCGTGGGCGCGGATGGCGTCGGCGCGGCCCGGCGCCTGGTAACGCGCCAGGCCCCGTTCGACCACCTGCTTCATGGCCGCGGGGTCGAAGTCGTCGAAATAGTCGGCCGCGTCGCCGCCGATCTCGGGCAGACAGGTGCGCCGCGCCAGGAAGACGGGTTTGCCGAAATGCATGGCCTCGATGGGCGGCATGCCGAAGCCCTCGGTGAGCGAAGGGAACAGGAAGCCGGTGCAGTGGGCGTAGGCCCAGGCCTTCTGCGCATCGTCGATGCCGAGGTGAAACTGCAGGTTGGGCAGCTTCACGGTATCGCGCAGCTTCTTCGCGTCGTCGCTGGGTGGGCCGCAGAGCACGAAGGTCATCTCGGGCCACAACCGCGCCAGGCCGATGATGGCCTGCGGATTCTTCGACGGCGACATGCGGCTCAGGTGGAACAGGAACGGCGCCCTCGGATATTCGTCCCAGCCCGGCAGCGGCCGGCGCATGGCCTCGACGAAGCTGCACGCCCCGTTGTAGATGACCTCCAGCGGTCCGGTCCAGCCCAGGTGCCGCTGCACATCACCGGCCGAGTGTTGGCTGACGGTGGCTACATGGTCGGTGTTTCGCAGCAGGCTTCGCAGGCGCCTGTTGTGCCGCCAGACCGAAAAGTGCGGCCGGCCGTAGAGGTAGTTCAGGTCGTGGATCGTGACCAGCTGCCGCGTGCAGCCAGCCGGCGGCCGGTACTTGTTCATCTGGTGCGTGGAGTGCCACAACGCGAAGGGCCGCGGCGTGAGATGCACCAGGCGCTGCAGGGCATGCAGCGGCAGGTAGCCGACCGTTTCGCCGAACA
Source organism: Candidatus Rubrivivax defluviihabitans (assembly GCA_016709385.1). Classification (GTDB taxonomy): domain Bacteria; phylum Pseudomonadota; class Gammaproteobacteria; order Burkholderiales; family Burkholderiaceae_C; genus Rubrivivax; species Rubrivivax defluviihabitans. The sequence continues at coordinate 326,709 of JADJMW010000008.1, read as the reverse complement.
GGCCCTGCAGCTCTGGCCGCAGGTGGAACGTGAACCCGACCCCGAGCGTTTCGCGCCATGCCGGCGCTGCTTGCGCGATGCGCCGCGCCAGCTGCGATGAGAACTCGAAGATGCCGCCGTCGCCAGGCGCCGAGCGTCCCAGGCTGACCAGCACCTCGTGGCGAGCGGGTGGTAGCAGGCTCATCGTCATGGCCGGGGCCAAGCCACGGCCCGGCGGGCGGTGGTGGCGGCGAGCCGGTGTCTTATCGGAAGGCCGGATCGACGACGGCTGCACATGGCGGCGATTATCCGCGGGGTTCCGGCCGCTGCGGCGCCGCTATCATGACCGGCGTGGATGAGGTCTTGCCGATGTCGCCCGACGACCCGCCTGCCGGCACCGAGCGGCCCTCACGCCGCCGCATCGAAGGCGGCCTTCGCCTGACCGACCCCGGCCGGTGCCGAACGGGCGGCCCGGGCCACCCGCTCGTCAGCTACGTCACCGTGGTGCGCAACGCGAAGGCCACGCTGCGACGCACGCTGGACAGCGTGCGCACACAGCAGTGGCGCGAGGTCGAACATATCGTCGTCGACGGGCTGTCCGACGACGGCACGCGCGACGTCATCGAGGCCCATGCCGGGCAAATCGACTACTACCTGTCCGAGCCCGACGCCGGCCTGTACGACGCACTGAACAAGGCGCTCACGCATGTGCGCGGCGACCTCGTGTGCGTGCTCAACGCCGACGACTGGCTGACGCCGGAGGCCGCGGCGGTGGCCGCACGGGCGCTGGTCAGCTGCAGCCCGGCGCCAGGCAGGGCCGAGCCGGTGATGATCCTCACGTCGGCCTGGCTGCACGCGGGACGGCGGCGCAAGCTGTGGCCGCCGGCACCGCTGAACGCGGGATCGTGGCTGCGCTGCCCGAAGATCTGCCACAACGGCGTCTACGCCACGCCCGCGGCGCTGACCCTGGCCGGACCCTACGACAGCCGCTACCGCATCGTCGGCGACACCCGCTGGCTGTGTACCGCCTTCGACGCTGGCGTGCGTTTCGTGTCCTGCGCAGCGCCCACCGTGCACTACATGAGCGGCGGGCTGTCCAGCGACACGCGCCGCCATGTCGAAGAGTGCGCGCGGCTCGTTGCCGAACGGTTCCCCGCGCTGAGCGCGCTGGAAGTCTGGACCCTGGTGCACGGCTTCTACCCGTGGCCGGACAACCTCGCGCCGTTCGCGGCCACGTGTCCCGACGATCTGGGGCGAAGCCTGGAGACGCTGCTGGCGAACCACGCCGGTGACGAAGCGCTGCTGGCGAGCGCCATGGCCGCCGGCCTGGCCGAGCAGCGCGGTCATCCCCGTCGCGTCCGTGCTCGCCGGTCGTTGTCGACGCAATTGCAGCGCGGCGGGTGGCGCACCTGGTACGGCCTGCGCGAGGTCATGGCCCCACCCCGGCCCAGGCTCAGATGACCGCGCGCGCTATGGCCCAAAAACGGCAGCTGCTCTTCCCAGAACGCCGGGTCGAACTTCTCCCACGCGTGGCAGCCGAAAGGCAGCACGTTGCCGTTCATCGCATAAAGGTGGCGCGGCTCGGCCTCGAACGCGAAGGCCACTGCGTCCTCCGGCCGGGGCACGCGGAAGAACGGACACGCGGCCGGCACCAGCACGCCCCAGAAGAAATCCTCGTTCGAGCTCGGGAAGAAGGGCTCGATGTTGTACGCCAGGATGCGCTCGTGCTTGATCCGTCGCACCAGGTTCGGGAAGCCCGCACTGCCGCCGGCCCGGGACTTGATGAAGTTCGGGATGCGCCTCGGCGTTTCGAGCACGCGCAGGAAGTCGGTTAGCCTACGCAGCGAGAAGCCGCCATTGCCGACGCCGAAGAACTCGAGCGGCCGGCGCGGTTGGCTGCCGCCGACGAACCACGGCGCGCCGATATACGACCAGTCCCGCGCGCACCATGGGTCCAGCTGGTCGGAGATCACCAGCGCATCGGTCTGCGCGATCAGCACGTGGCTGTGATCGGCGAACGAGCGGTAGAAGTCCAGCGAGCGCATCAGGGCGTTGTAGCCCTTGATGCCGGCGAAGTAGCGGTCGGGAAAGGTCTTCAGCTGCAGCCGCGGCCCGAACGGCCGACGCAACGCATCGAGGGCTTCGCGCAGGCGATCAGGGCCGACGATGAACAACGACCGGGAGGCCAGCACGTCGACGCTGCGCTCGATCGACAGCCGTTCCGACGCAGACAGCTCGGGCTTGTACAGGGGGATGACGACCGCGGGACGGATGGCGCTGAGTTTGTCGGGCATCGAGGCTGGGGTCGTTGCAACCGTGCATGTCGCCAGATCGGAGGTCGATCGACCGTCGATGTTAACGCTGGCACAATTCGCGCGATGGCGCTGACGGCTCGGTCCCCCGCGATATGGATCGCACCGTGATGCGGGTGCTGGCCGTCGCAGCCAATCCGGCGTCGACAATCACCCGGCTGCGCGTCGTAGAGCCGCTTCAGGCGTGGCTGGCCGGGCAGGGCGGCGAGTTGCGCATGCGACCGCTGCACGACGTGCCGCTCTCGGAGCTGGACGGGTGCGATGCACTCGTCGTGCAGCGCGGCATGTCGCGCCGCCACGTTGACCTGATGCGAACGGCCGTCGCGATGGGGCGCGCGGTGATCTACGAGATCGACGACCTGCTCACCGAGCCCGCACCGCACCTGCAGCAAGCGCAAGCTCTGCGCACCGGCGCCCGCTGGGTCCGGGCGTCGCTGGACGCGGCCGACGTGGTGACGGTCAGCACCGAGCGCCTGGCGGGCCTGCTGGGGCTGGCGCCGGAGCGCCGGATCGTCGTGCCGAACGCGGCTTTCGACGGCCCTTCCATGCCGCTGCCGGAGCAACGTCCAGGCGGGCCGGTGACGCTGCTGGTGGCGTCCACGGACCGCGTCGCCGGGGCCGAAGCGTGGCGGGCGCTGCAGGCGCTGGCGACGTCGGCTGGCGTCGCGGTGTCGGTGCTGGCGGTGGGCCCGGTGGCCGACGACCTGCAGCAGGCAGGCGTGCCGTGCCGGCGGCTGCCGTTGATGCCGCGCGAGGACTTCGTTCGTTGGGCGACCTCGCAGCCCAACCCGCTGGCGCTCATTCCGCTGGACGACAGCCGGTTCAGCGCCGGCAAGAGCGCGATCAAGTGGTTCGACTACGCGGTTGCGGGCGTGCCGACGCTGGCTTCAGATGTGCCGCCGTACAGCGATGCCATCAAACACCGCCGTACCGGGTGGCTCGTCGGCCCGGGCTTCGCCAACTGGCAATCTGCGCTGGCCACAGCGGTGGGAGAAGCCGCGGTCCGCGCGCGGGTGGCCGCGGCGGCGCGCGAGCAGGTGCTGGCGTATCACCACGCGGGCTTCACGCGCGAGGCCTGGGGCCGGGCGTTGCAGTCGGCGTCCGACCGCGCCGGGAGCCGTGGTAGCGCCCGCGGCGAATCCAGGCTGACCTGGTTGCACCACTCCGTGTGGGGTCTGGGGCTGTCTTTGCGGCGCTGGAACCGCGAGCGCCAGGCGCAACGCCGATCGTCGAAGTAGGATCACACGAGTGGCAAGGGTCCTGGTCGTCGGACGCGTATTCGCCGGTGCAAGGGTTGCGCGCGTGCTGCCGGCCCAGGGTCTGCCTGCAGTCGCCAGACGCCTGCTGAAGCGCTGCCTGCGCGTCGACCGCAGCGACCCCAACACCCTGCTGCAAGGCGCGTCGGTCATGCTTCTCAGCCTCTTCAAGGGTCGCCCCGCGCGCCCGCCCCATCCATGAGCAGACACCTCGACTTGGGCTGCGGCCCCGTGCCGCGCAACCCTTATGGCCGCGACGAATTGTTCGGCGTTGACCTGTCCGGCAGTGCTGAAGGCGGGCCGATCCGTCGCGCCAACCTGTCGCTACATCCGATCCCCTTCGACAGCGACAGCTTCGATTCAGTGTCGGCCTATGACTTCCTGGAGCATGTGCCGCGCGTGCTGCCCACCGCCGACGGCCAGGGCACGCGTTTTCCATTCATCGAACTGATGAACGAAGTCTGGCGCGTGCTCAGGTCGGGTGGCCTGCTGTATGCGTGCACCCCGGTCTACCCCGGCAAATCGGCCTTCCAGGACCCGACGCATGTCAACATCATGACGGTGGACACGCACCAGTATTTCGTGCAGCCGCAGCGGCTGGCGGCGATGTACGGCTTTCACGGCGATTTCATTGCCCGCCGGGTTCAACTCACGCGGCCGGACCCGAGCGTGGCCTTCATTGCGCCGCCCAGGGGCTGGTGGCAGCGGCTGCGGCTGGCGCACCGCACTTGGCGCGGCGCCTGCGGGCACTTGATCTGGGAATTCGAGGCCGTCAAGCCCGGGCGATGAAGGTGCTTGCCGCCGCTGACGTCATCGACTCGCTGATCGCCGATGTGCGCTTGCGCGTGCCGCTGGCGACCTGGGCCGAGGTGCGCAACCGCCACTCCATCGAGCACACGGTCACCGCCTGGCAGCAGGCGCTGGACCGGGCGCGGCGGCGGCACGTCGAACACCCGCCGCCGACGCCCGCAATCGCCCGGTGCCTGAGGGATGCTCTCGGAGACTTGATGGGGGGCCCGCTGCTGCGCCTGCGTCGGTTCACCCGCGAGCGGCTGGCGAATCGGCGACCGGGCCAGCGCTGACGCTGTCGATCTCGAGCGCGTCCACCCAGCGCCAGCCTCCGGGCGGCAAGTCCGGCGGCAGCGGCAGCGCGCCGAAGCGGCTGCGATGCAGTGCTTCGACGCGGTTGCCCACCGCCGCCACCATGCGCTTGACTTGGTGGTACTTGCCTTCGGTGAGCGTCAGCGTCAGCGCCAGCTCGGCAGTGCGTTCGCAGGCCGCCGCGCTGACCGGGGCGGGGTCGTCTTCGAGTACCACCGGCCAGCAACTGAGTGATCTCCTCGTCGGTGACTGGGTGCCTGGTGCCCACCTCGTAGACCTTGGGCACGTGCCATTTCGGTGAGGTCAGGCGGTGGATCAGCGCGCCGTCGTCGGTGAGCAGCAACAGCCCGGTGGTGTCCTCGTCGAGCCGGCCCACCGGTTGCACGCCCCGGTTGCGCAGCGGCGGCGGCAGCAGGCTGAGCACGCTCGGGTGGTGGCGGGGCTTTTGCGAACACTCGTAGCCGGCGGGCTTGTGCAGCATCAGCAGCGCGCGCTCCCGGTACGGCCAGGGTCGGCCCTCGATCTCGAAGACCAGGCCTTCGGTGGCGAAATCGGCGTGCGGGTCGTCGACTATCTGGCCGCCGATGCGCACCCGGCCCGCGGCCACGATGCCGGCGCACAGGCGCCGCGTGCCAAAGCCCTGGGTGAAGAGGATCTGGGCCAGGTTCATGCGGGCATTCAGCCGTGCCGGCGGCGTTCGCGGCGGCTGCGGTGCCGGGACGTGGGCAGGTCCGCGGCCATCAGGTCGGGGCGAGGTCGCACGCGGCGGGCAATGCCGGCATGCGCAGGCCGGTGGCTGCGCGCACCGCGTTCAGTACCGCGCGTGAAGTCACCTCGGCGGCCATCACGCCCAGCACCGTCATCTCGCCGCTGCGCCCGCTGCCGCCGGTGGCCAGCGCGAACAGCGTATCGCCGTCGGTCATGGTGTGCACCGGGCGGATGCAGCGCGCCAGCCCGTCGTGCGCCATGGTCGCCAGCTTGTTGGCCTGGGCCTTGGTCAGCGAAGCGTCGGTGGCAATCACGCCGATGGTGGTGGCCATGCCGGCCAGCGCCCCCGCTGGACCCTCGCCGCGCAGGATCGCGGCCACGCTGTCCAGCGCCGCGCGACCGTCGGCCGTGCGTGCACCGGCCAGGATGCGTCCGGTGGCGGGGTCGAAGACATCGCCGATGGCATTCACCGCCACCAGGGCGCCCACGGTGACAGCGCCGATACGAAGCGAGGCGGTGCCGATGCCGCCCTTCATGGCGCGTCGATGCCGAACAGCTTGCCCACCGTGGCACCCGCGCCAGCGCCGACGTTGCCTTGTTCCGGCGGCTCGGATCGCGCTGAAGCGCAGGCCGCGTAGCCGCTGTCGGCGCCGGGGCGGATGCGTGGGTCGCCCACCCACAGGTCGAACAGCACGGCGGCCGGCACGATGGGCACGCGCACCGGCGTCGCCGTCGCGCCTGCGCCCACCATCGGCCCCACGGCGAAACCATGGCCGCGTTCCTCCAGCCAGCGCATGACACCGGCGGCGGCGTCCAGGCCGAAGGCGCTGCCGCCGGCCAGCAGCACGGCGTGCACCTGCTCGACCAGGTTGTCGGGGCGCAGCAGATCGGTCTCGCGCGTGCCCGGGGCGGCACCGCGCACGTCCACGCCGCAGGTCGCCCCGGCCTCGCACAGTACGACGGTGCGGCCGGTGGGGCGGCCGCTCTGTGGCATGGCCGACCGCGGCAGCCGGCGATGTCGGTGATGGCGCCGGGAAACATGCGGGGATTGTCTTTCAGCGATTCATGGGCTTCCTGGCGACTGCGTCGCAGCGGTGGCGAAGCTTCCGTCGCGACCGCCCGCGGGTGCAGCGCACGAGATTGTCCCCGTACGCGAGCGGCCCGCGTCGGCCGCCAGGGAAGATTCGCCGCCGACAAGACGCCGGCCGTGTCCTGCATGCGGTTGCTGACCTCGCCCAGGTGGTGCAAGGTGTCGCCGTAGGTCATCTCGAGCATCGTCAGGCGCTTGAAATAATGGCTGGCGCTGCACTCGTCGGTGCAGCCGATGCCGCCGTGCAACTGGATGCACTGCTGGCCCACGAAGCGCATGCTCTGGCCCAGCTGCACCCGTGCCTGGCTGATGGCGCGCCGGCGCTGCGCGGCCGGTTCGCCGAGCTTGAGGCTGGCGTAGTAGCTCATCGAGCGGCCCAGTTCCAGCTGCATCTTCACGTCGGCCATGCGGTGGCGCAGCGCCTGGAAGCTGGCGATGGGCACGCCGAACTGCTTGCGCGTATTCATGTACTCGACGGTGATGGCCACCAGCCGGTCCATCAGGCCGACGGCCTCTGCCATTTGCGCAGCCAGCCCAATCTCCACCCCCGCTTCCATCGTCTCCCAGCCTTCACGGGTGATCAGCTTGGCCGGCGTCAGCGCCAGCACGAGTTCGGCCGCACGCGCGCCGTCCTGGGTGGGAATCCGCGCACATGCGCCGCGCCGCGGTCGACCAGGAACAGGCCGATGCCGCTGGTGTCGTCGGCCGCGCCCTGCAGGCGCGCCGGCACGATGAAGGCGTCGGCCTCGTCTCCGGCCGGCACCAGCGTCTTGACGCCGGTCAGCGTCCACAGCTCGCCCGCGGTGGCGGCGCACGCCGACGTGGTTGAGCCGGTAGCGCGACGCGCGTTCGTGCAGCGCCGGCACCACCAGCGCGTCGCCGCTGGCCATGCGCGGCAACCACGCCGCCTGCAGCACCGCGGGCGCGGTCGCCAGCAGCGCCGGCGCCATCAGCGCCGCTTCGGCATACGGCGCGTTGACGAGGCCGCGGCCGAGTTCCTCGCACACCACCATGGTTCGATGGCGCCGAAGCCCATGCCGCCGCACCTCGGCCACCGTCAGGCCGGTCAGGCCCAGATCCAGCGAGTTCACGGTGGACGTCGCGCGTGGCGCCGCCGGCCTGGCCGTGGCGTGCCGGCGTTCAAACGAGAAGCCCTTGTCCACCAGCGCCGCACGGCGTCGCGCAGCGATTCCTGGTCGTCGGTGAAGTCGAAGTCCATGTCATGCCTCCTGCCGGGCCGTCCCAAAGGGCGGCATGCGCCGCGGGGGCAGCGAACGAATGTGAGCTTGGGGGTTCATGTCAGTACCGCCCGGCCGTTCCGAAGGTGCTGACCGCCCCCTTGGGGGGTACCGAGCGTAGCGAGGTTGGGGGTTTCATGTCAGCTCCCGAGCACGGTTTGCGCGACGATATTGCGCTGCACTTCGTTCGATCCGCCGCCAGATCGTCGTCTTGCGCATGTTGAAGTAGGTGCCGGCCAGCGGCAGGTTGGCCGCCGGCAAGACCATGTCGCCCCTGCCAGCCGGCTTCCATGGCTTCCCAGATGAAGGGGCGCGTCAGCGGGCCGGCCGCCAGCATCATGAGTTCGGTGTAGCGCTGCTGGATCTCGCTGCCGCGGATCTTCAAGAGGCCGGCGATGTCCAGGCTCTGCTTGCCGCTCTTCTCGGCCGAGAGCACGCGCAGCACCAGCATCTCCAGCGCCACCACGTCCACTTCGAGCAGCGCGATCTGGTCGCGGAAGCGCTGGTCGTCCCACACGCCCTCGGTCTTGGCGATGCGCTTGAGCCGTTCGAGTTCGCGCTTGGAGCGGTTCACGTCGGCGATATTGGTGCGTTCGTGCGCCAGCAGGTGCTTGGCGTAGGTCCAGCCCTTGTTCTCCTCGCCCACCAGGTTCTCGGCCGGCACCTCGACGTTGTCGAACCAGACCTCGTTGACCTCGGGCTCGCCGTCCATCAGCACGATGGGGCGCACCGTGACACCGGGGCTCTTCATGTCGATGAGCAGGAAGCTGATGCCCATCTGCGGCTTGCCTTCATTGCTGGTGCGCACCAGGCAGAAGATCCACTCGCCGTGCTGGCCCAGCGTGGTCCAGGTCTTCTGGCCGTTGACGATGTACTTGTCGCCCTGCCGTTCGGCGCGGCATTTGAGCGAGGCCAGGTCCGAGCCGGAACCCGGTTCGCTGTAGCCCTGGCTCCACCACACCTCGCCGCTGGCGATGCCGGGCAGGAAACGCCGCTGCTGCTCGGGACTGCCGAAGGCCATGATCACCGGCGCCACCATCACCGGGCCGAAGGGCACCACGCGCGGCGCGGCGGCCAGCGCGCATTCCTCTTCGAACAGGTGCTTCTGCACCGCATTCCAGCCCGGGCCGCCGAATTCCCTGGGCCAGCCCCAGCCCAGCCAGCCCTGCTGGCCGAGGATCCTGGCCCAGCGCTGCAGGTCTTCGCGCGACAGGCGCAGCGAGTGGCGCACCTTGTGGCTGATGTCCTCGGGCAGGTTCCTGGCCGCAGTCGCGGATCTCCTGCCGGAAGGCCAGTTCCTCGGGCGTGAAATTCAGGTCCATCGTTGTCCTCCCTGCGGGTCCAGCCCGACGTTTTAGCACGACCGTTCGAAAATGCCTTGTCCCTCGCGGGACAGTTCCTTCAGCGCCAGCGCCGGGGCATGCACCGCCAGCGTCGGTCGGGTCGCATGACGTCGCTTTCGCGCCCGCATCTGGGAGCGGCTGAGACAGCTGTTGTCCGCCAGCGGCGCTTCACGCGCGGAAATTGTCGAAGGACAGCGGCAGGTCCGCCAATTCCCTGCGCAGCAGCGCCATCGCGGCCTGCAGGTCGTCGCGCTTGGCCCCGGTCACGCGCACCGCGTCACCCTGGAAAGCCGCCTGCACCTTCAGCTTGGAAGCCTTCAGCAGACCCTGCATCTTCTTCGCCGCTTCGGCGTCGACGCCGCTCTTCACCGGCACCGCCAGCCTGAGCCGGTCGCCGCCCAGCTTCTGCGGCGTGCCGGAAAAGTCGAGGAAGCGGGCATCGACATTGCGCTTGGCCAGCCGTGCCAGCAGCACGTCGCGCACCTGCTGGAGCTGGAAGTCGCTGTCGGCGTAGAGCGTGAGCTCGCGGTCCTTGGCGCTGCGGTCGGCGAGTTCGGTCAGCGCGCTGGAGCCCTTGAAGTCGAAGCGCGTGCCGATCTCCTTGTTGGCCTGGTCGACGGCATTGCGCAGTTCCACCAGGTCGGGCTGGATCACGGTGTCGAAGCTGGGCATCGGGTCGAGGCGGCTGCGGGGCTGGGGAGGCACGTAGACTAGACCCAAAATTCTGCCATGGCCGACACCGCCCACACCGCCCCCCCTGCGAACGCGCTGCAGGTGCAACAACGCGCCAGCCTGCGCGAATTCAACAGCTTCGGCCTGCCCGCGGTGGCTGCCACGCTGGTGCGGCTGGCCACCGAGGCCGACGTGCGGCGCGTCGTCGACCACCCCGACTACGGCGTGGCGCCGAAATTCGTGCTCGGTGGCGGCAGCAACGTGGTCCTCACGCGAGACGTGCCGGGCGTGGTGCTGAAGGTCGAGATCATGGGCCGGCGACTGCTGCGCACCGAGCGCGAGGGCTGGATCGTGGAGGCCGGCGCCGGCGAGAACTGGCACGACTTCGTGGCCTGGACGCTGCAGCAGGGCTGGCCGGGGCTGGAGAACCTGGCGCTGATCCCGGGCCAGGTGGGTGCGGCGCCGGTGCAGAACATCGGCGCCTATGGCGTGGAACTGAAGGACCGCTTCGAGTCGCTGGACGCGGTGGACCTGATGACCGGGCGCCGCGTGACGCTGGACGCCGCGGCCTGCCGCTTCGGCTACCGCGACAGCGTCTTCAAGCAGCACCTGGCGGGCAAGACCGTCATCACGCGCGTGCGTTTCCGCCTGCCGCGGCCCTGGCAGCCGGTGCTCGGTTACCTGGACCTGGAGCGCAGGATGGCCGAGACCGGCAACGCCGCACCCGACGCGATGACCGTGTTCGACTGGGTGTGCGCGATCCGCCGCGCCAAGCTGCCCGACCCGGCCGTGATCGGCAACGCCGGCAGCTTCTTCAAGAACCCGGTGGTGAGCCCCGAGCAGTGCCGCGACATCATCGGCCGCGATCCCGAGGTGGTGCACTACCGGCTGCCCGACGGCAGCTGCAAGCTGGCCGCCGGCTGGCTGATCGACGCCTGCGGCTGGAAGGGCAAGACCGTGGGCCGTGCCGGCGTCTACGAGCGGCAGGCGCTGGTGCTCGTCAACCGTGGCGGCGCCAGCGGCGCCGAGGTGGTGACGCTGGCGCGCGCCATCCAGGAGAGCGTGTACGGTCGCTTCGGCATCCGGCTGGAGCCGGAGCCGGTCATTCTGTGACCGCCGGCTGCGGCTCCGCGCGCAGCACGTCCAAGGCAGACATGGCTTGGCGCGTGGCCGGCACCAGGTCTTCGTAGCGCTGCACCAGGCGGGCGATCTCGTGCGCCGGCAGGTGCGCGGCACCTTCGTGCAGGGCCTCGGCGGTGGCCGCCAGCGCGGACATCCCCAGGTTGAGCGCCGCGCCCTTGGCGGCGTGGGCATTGGTGCGCAGGTCCAGCGGCTGCGCGTCGCGCACGGCGGCGCGCAGCCGCTGCACGGTTTCGGGGGCCTGGTCGAGAAAGGCCTTGACCATGGCCGCCAGCCTCTCGCGCGACATGGCCTGCAGCGCCATCGCCACGGCAGACTCGTCGACGACGGGGTGGCTGCCGGCCCAGGCCGGTGACGGCTCCGGCGGCAGGGGCGTGTCGTTGGGCGTGGCCGTGCCGCTGCCGAACAGGCGGCGCAACGACGCCGCCAGTTTCTGCACGCTCACCGGCTTGGTCAGGAAGTCGTTCATGCCGGCGACGAGGCAGCGGTCGCGCGTCTCGGCAAAGGCGTCCGCGGTGAGCGCCACGATGGGCACCGTGGAACGTGCCGCGTCGGGCAGCGCACGGATGGCGCGTGTGGCGCCCACTCCGTCGAGCACGGGCATGTGCAGGTCCATCAGCACGACGTCGTAACGCCGTCGGCACAGCGCCTCCACCGCTTCCTGCCCGTTGCCGGTGAAGTGGGCCTGGTGACCCAGGTTTTCCAGCAGCGCGGCCATATATTGGCGGTTCACCGGGTGGTCCTCGGCCACCAGCACCTGAAGCGGGCGCGACGTCGGCAAGACGGCAGGCAGGGGCGCTGCAGGCTCGGACACTGTCGGCGGCGGCACCTGCAGGGGCATGTGGAAGGTGAAGCAACTGCCCTCGCCGGGCCGGCTGCGCACGCTGACGTCGCCGCCCATCAGGCGAGCCAGGTTGCGCGAGATCTCCAGGCCCAGGCCGGTGCCGCCATGGCGGCGCGAACGCGTGCTGTCGCCCTGCACGAAGCGGTTGAAAAGCTGCGCCTGCGTGGCCTCGTCCATGCCGACGCCGGTGTCGGTGACGGTGAACTCGATGCACGCCTGGCCGTCCTCGCCCTCACGGGTGCGCACGTCCAGCACCACCGCACCATGGTCGGTGAACTTGATGGCGTTGGAGAGCAGGTTGAACAGGATCTGCTTGACCCGGGTGGCATCGGCCAGCAGGCGCTCGGGCACACCCGGGGCCGCGTCGATATGCAGTGCCAGCGGCTTGGCGTTGGCCTGCGGCCGCATCAGTGCCTCGACGTCGCGCAGCAGCGCGCGCAGGTCCACCGGCGCCACGGCCAGCGTGACGCGGCCGCTTTCCAACTGCGACATGTCGAGGATGTCGTTGAGCAGCGCCAGCAGGTGGTCGGCCGATTCGGTGGCGGTGCGCAGGTAGTCCACCTGCCGCGGTGTGAGTCCGGTCTCGCGCAGCAGCGAGAGCATCCCCATCAGCCCATGGAACGGCGTGCGGATCTCGTGGCTCATGTTGGCCAGGAAGGCACTCTTGGCGTCGCTGGCCGCCTCGGCCTCGCGCTGTGCCAGGCGCAGCTTGGTGGCCAGTTCCTCCAGCACCAGCCGACGTTCGCGCAGTTGCGCCACCTGGCGCAACGCGATGAAGGCAAAGGCCAGCGTCAGCACCGAAAGAAAGGCCGTCAGGCCGAGCCCGAGCCGGTTCTGCTGGCGCACCGCGATGCCGCGCGCCTCGAGCTGTTCACTGACCTTGTGCGAGGCGCCCAGCGAAAGCTCGTGCATCGGCGCCGTCAGCGACTCCAACTGCGGCAGCAGGGCGCTGACGAAGCCTCGGTCCAGCGGCACCTCGGGGGTGCGCCCCAACGCAAGGTCAGCCCGCTGGATGAAGTCCATTGCCTGCTGCAGGGTACGCTGGTCGCCGTCGGGGTTCGACAGCAGATGCTGCAAGTCGGCGCTGCGCAGCAACTCGATGCGGCTGACCCAGATCTCGTAGCGCAGGCGCAGCGTATCCGCGTCCAGCGGCACGCGGTCGTCGGCGGCGCGCTGCCACTGGTCGCGCAGCCGCAGCTGCTCGGTCTCGGCCTGGTAGACCATCAGCACCACGTAGTCGTCGCCGGCTTGCACCACCTGGCGCAACAGCGTGGCCTGGCGCGCCTGCACCAGCGCCACGGCCAGCAGCACCAGCACCAGCACGAAGCCCGTCAGCGCCAGCCAGCTGTAGCGCAGCCGGTCCTGCGGGTGGCGCGCTAGAGCACGTCGATCTTCCGCAGTTGCCATGCCGAGCGGCTGTAGTAGACCGCACCCCGCAATTCGGGCCGCGAGTCGAATGGGTAGATCACGAACAGCGGGCCCTTGTCGCGCACGGCCATGGGCTTGTCGTCCAGCAGCCGGGCCACGATGACGTCATGGCGCTGCGCGTCCTGGTATGGCATGTCGACGCGGTAGTCGTTGAGCGCGGTCAGCCGGATCACGTCGCCCTGCGCGCCGGCGGCCACCAGCACGTCGCGAAGCAGCGGCCCGGTGAAGCGCCGCGGCTGGGCATACCAGGGCGTGCGAGTGGAAAAACTGGTCTGCGGCAGTGCCGCCAGCATGGTCATGTCGAAGTGGGCGGCATCACCCTGGTTGGGCATGCGCACCCGGCCGCCCACGGTGAGCACGACCGGCCCGGAGGCTGCGACCAGCGCGCGCACCGGCCAGGCGGCGGCGAGCAGCAGGCCGCCGCCCAGGCACAGCAACGAACGACGCCCGGTCCCGGGATGGTTGGGGTGACTACGGCGGATGCGCATGGCCCGTTCGAATCATCACAGGATCGCGCATTCTAGGGGCGGTGGCCCCGGCAGCCGTCAATGCGTTCGCAGCATGTCGTGCAGGTCCAGCCCGGTGAGCGCCTTGGCGCCGCGGGCCAGCCAGAACAGCAGCCCCATCATCATCAGCATCGAAGGTATGGCGATGATGGGGTAGCTCAGCAGCGTGAGCCGCCCGAGTTCCTCGTTGAAGGCCTCGGTGCCCGCCGGGCTGGTGACCACCCAGCGCGCCAGCAGGTAGTTCATCACTGCGGAAAAGAAGAAGGTGCCGGCCAGCAACAGGGTGCCGGTGCGCAGCCGCAGTTCGAACGGCACCACGTTGCGCCGCGCTTCCAGCGCCGCGTGCACGCGGTCGACGTCGAACAGCGTCGGGTTGAAGACCAGGATGCGGATCAGCGGCCAGCTCGTCCAGTTGGAGCCCAGCACCGCCAGCCCGATGAGCCCGGGCACCGCCGCTTCCTTGACGGCCAGCCACTGCGCATCGAGCTTGAGCAGGCCGATGCCGCCGGTGAGCAGCGTGCTCACCACGCCCAGCACCGACAGCCAGTTCAGCTTGCGCCGGCGCAAACCGTCCCACAGTCCCCAGCCCACCGGGAACGCCAGCGCCAGCAGCAGCGCGCTCAGCGGGCCCAGGTTGGCCTCGCCGCTCAACTTCATCAGGACGACGGCGGGCACGATGATCGTGATGACGATCTCGAACAGCGGATTGGGCTTGGCGGCTTGGGTCATGAGGACGCAAGACTAACGCTCCTGGCGCCGCCGGCCGCGCGGCCTTGTTCACGGCGCGTGCCGGCTATTGCAGCCGCGAGGCGCGAAAACGATCGAGCAGGTGGTCGAGCTTGGTGGCGTAGACGGCCTGGCTGCGCGGGTCCGGGCTGTTGTCCATGGCCTGGCGCAGGTGGTCCGCGGCCTTGGCGGCGTCACCCAGGTGCCAGGCGGCCTGGGCGGCCCAGAATCGCACCTCGTGCTGCAACGGCTGACGGCCGAGCTCGCGGTCGAACAGTTTCTGTGCCCCGGCGTAGTTGCCTTCGGCCATGGCCGCCCGGCCGAGGTCGAAGAAGTGGAACGGCGGGTAGGGCTCCAGGCGCGCCAACCGCTCACCCAACTGCCGCGCTTCGGCCTGGCGCCCGTCCTGCTGCACCAGACGCACCAGGTTGGAAAGGGCCGCCACGTTGTCGGCGTCCTGCGCCAGCACCGCACGCAGCGCGGCTTCGGCCTGTGGTCGATGGCCGGCGCGCAGGTAGACCACGCCCAGGGTGTTGACGGCGGCTTTGAATTCGGGGTCCTGGCGCACGGCCGCGCGTGCCCAGGCATAGCTGTCGTCGAGCCGCCCTTCGTTCAGTGCCTCGGCGGCGCGGTTGTTCATGAACATGGCCAGGACGGTTCGTTCCGACAAGGTCACCGAGCGCGTCCCGCGCAACTCCTGCGGCGGCAGGAAGTCCACGAGCATCGCCTCGTGCGCTGTCGGCGCAGGAGTCAACCGCGATGCCGCCCGCGGCAACGGCCCGAGCCGGTCGAGCACCAGGTTGACATGGCCGCTGGCCATGGTCAGGTCGCCTTCGCGCGTATAGAAGATGTCCGCCTCGACGCTGCGGTAACTCACGGGCAGGCCCAGATGCTTGGCGAAGGCCGCCGTCATGATGACCAGCGAAAGGCAATTGCCGGCACGGGCGCTGAAGGCTTGCGCCGCGTTGCGGGTCACGCTGGTGTCATAGCTCAGGCCCAGTTGCCGCTGGGTGTAAAGCGCTTCGATCAGGGCGGGGCGCGGGTCGCGTTGCTGCGGGCCGAACTGCAGATGGGTTGCCGCATAGCTTTGCATCTCGTCGCTGAGGGCAAAAACGTCGTCTGCCTCGCCGGCCGCGTCGGAAGCGGCAAAGAGCTGATCGTGCAACAGCTCGCTGCCGGCAGTTGCACGCGGCGGCGCGCTGCACGCCGCGAGCGCGGCGAACAGCAGCAAGGCGGACAGATGCTTGATGGATTGCTTCATCGCCAGCCTCCGGCGGCCGCCCGGCTGCCCGGGCCAGAGCTGCATGCTACGCCGGTGCCGATGTGCCCGCACGCCACGGGTGCGAAGCGCGCGGGCCGTGGGCGGCACCGGCGCTCGGACCGGCATCAGCTCTCGGTGATCTGGAGCTTGTTGCGCAACCGGGCGGCCGTCTCGCGCAAGGCCGCGTTCGGAGACGCCTGGGCGCGGTGCAGGGCCTGGCGGGCGTAGTCGCGGTCGGTCTGCAGGCGTTCGACATGCACGTGAAAGCCCTCGCCGGCGAGCAGCCACTTGAGTTCGATGATCTCCACCAGCGCCTGCGAATCGGGTTCAAAGGCGCCAGTCAGCTTCACGGCTTGGGGTCTCAGCACGGGGCCAGTCCATTCATGCGCCACGGCATCGACTGGCGCAAGGGAAGAAAGGGGTGCGATGTCATCACTTTTGGTGCAGTGCAACATAAGCTTAACGCCTTTCCCCTCCGGCAGGCTGACAGGGCTTTGGAGAGCTCACCCCAGAATGGCGGTCGCGATGATGATCGAGTCCAGCTCACGAGCCCCATGCTGCCGCCAGCCGCGCCTGCGCAGGCGCGATGGACGCCGATGGCCCAGGGTTGCCCGTGGGCGAAGACCGGTCGACGCGCAGGCGCCATGTGGCCCACGCGCAACATTGCATGGCCCGACGGGGGTGTTTGCCAACAAGACCGCGCGCTGCCTTGGCGCGTGGGACGCCCTCAGCACCTTCACCACCATCACCACTCTCACCGCCGGGCACGGCGCACCGACCCATGAATCAACTCAACACCGGCCTGGCCATCGACCCTGACGATATCGCCGCCGCCGCGGCCCGCCTTCAGGGCGTGGCGCGCCGCACGCCTGTCTTCACCTCACGCACCGCCGACGAGCGCACGGGCGCCCAGGTCTTCTTCAAGTGCGAGAACTTCCAGCGCATGGGCGCCTTCAAGTTCCGCGGCGCCTACAACGCGCTGGCGCAGTTCACGCCCGCGCAGCGCCGGGGCGGCGTGATCGCGTTTTCATCGGGCAACCATGCGCAGGCCATTGCGCTGTCGGCGCGGCTGCTGGGCATGCCTTCGGTGCTGGTGATGCCGCAGGATTCACCGGCGGCCAAACTGGCAGCGACGCGTGAATACCAGCGCGGCCAGCCCGGCAGCGAGGTCGTGCTCTACGACCGTTACACCGAAGACCGCGAGGCCATCGGCGCGCGCCTGGCCGTCGAGCGCAGCATGACACTGATTCCACCTTACGACCACGCCCACGTGATGGCCGGGCAGGGCACTGCGGCGTCCGAGCTGATCCAGGAGACCGGACCGCTGGACCTGCTGCTGGTGTGCGTGGGCGGCGGTGGGCTCATCGCCGGCTGTGCCGTGGCGGCGGCGCACCTGTCGCCGGGCGTTGGCGTGGTGGGCGTCGAGCCCGAAGCCGGCAACGACACCCAGCAAAGTCTCGCCCGTGGCGAGATCGTGCACATCGACACCCCGCAGACCATTGCCGACGGGGCACAGACGCAGCACAGCGGGCGCCTCACCTTCCCCGTCATCCGGCGCCTGGTGCGCGAGATCGTGACGGTGAGCGACGCGCAGCTCGTGCGCACGATGCGCTTCTTCGCCGAGCGCATGAAGATGGTCGTCGAACCCACCGGCTGCCTGGCCGCCGCGGCCTTGCTCGAAGGCGTGGTGCCGGCGCGCGGCCAGCGCGTGGGCGTCATCGTCAGCGGCGGCAATGTCGACCTGGCGCGCTACGCCGGCTTCCTGTCGGGCGGCTGATCGACCCCGGCGGCCGGCGCCGGCAGGTGCTGAGCCGAGGTCACCCCCATCGAGACGTACAGGCTGGTCAGCGCCTCGATGCTGATGCGAGCCGGGCTGACCCAGTCCTCGGGCACGTAGAGCAAACCCCCACCGACGGGGACCGGCGCGGTGGGCACCAGCACGGCCAGGCAGCGGCGGCCGGCGACTTCCACCGGCTGCGGGCTGGACAGCAGCGCCAGCACCGAAGCGCCACCGGGTCCGCCGAAATGGCACCACACCGGTCGCATGCTGCGCAGCCCCTCGGCCTGGCCGGGCTTGAACAGCCCCACCATGCGGTGTGCCAGGTCGTAGACGGTGCGCACCACCGGAATGCGGCGCAGGATCGCATCCAGGATCGGCGCGGCGCTGCGCTGCAGCCCGGCCTGCACGAAGGCGCCCAGCAACACGATGGCGCCGGCGATGAGCGCCATGCTGAACAGGTAGCCCACGACCTCGGAGCCGGTGACGCCCAGGCCCACCTTCACCAGCACCGAGCCCACGGCACTGCCGGGCCCGAGCCAGCGCACGATCAGGCTGGCGGCCCACCAGAAGATGGCGATCGTGGCGGCCAGCGGCAGTGCCGCCAGCAAGCCGGTGACGAACAGGCTCAGCAGGTGCCGGGGGGTGCGCTTCATGCCGCGGATTATCGGCAGCCGTTGTGGCCGCTGCCGATGCGGCCGCGAATGCGCTGCGGTAACGTCGCCGACCTTGCACACCTTCAATGGAGACGCCCATGGCCGAAGCCGCTGCCGCCACCCCGCCCAAGGACCCAGACGCCGAGAAGCGGCAGAAGGAGCATGTCGAGAAGCTGGTCGCCCGTGCAGCGGCCGAAAGCCGCGGCTCGATCGCTCTGGGTGGACGCACCCTCGACTATGCCGTGCACGCGGCCTTCGTGCCGGTGGCGGCGGCCGGTGCCGAAGGGGCACGCGGCGAACCCGATGCTGCGGTGCTGGCCACCGCCTACCTGCTGCAGGGCGCCGAGGCCGCCGCGCGCCCGGTGTGCTTTGCCTTCAATGGCGGCCCCGGTTCGGCGTCGATCTGGCTGCACCTGGGTGCGCTGGGCCCCAAGCGCGTGGTCGTGCCCGACGACGGCCGCATGCCGCTGCCGCCGTATGCGGTGGAAGACAACCCGCACAGCTGGTTCGAGCATTTCGACATCGTCTTCATCGACCCGCCGCACACCGGCTGGTCGGTGACGGCCAGCGAGGCGGCGCGCAAGAGGATGCTCTCGGTGGACGGCGACATCGACGCCCTGGCCGAGGTCATGCGTCTGTGGCTGACGCGGCACAAGCGCTGGGGATCGCCGGTCGTCCTGGCCGGTGAAAGCTACGGCACCACGCGTGGCGCCGGGCTGGCCGACAAGCTGCAGGAGATGGGAGTGGCCTTGTCGGGGCTGATCCTGGTGAGCTGCGCAATGGACCTGCAGAGCCTGGTCTTCGCGCCCGCCAACGACTTGCCGTATGCGCTGTTCCTGCCGGCCCTGGCCCATGTCGCGCAGTACCACGGCCTGCTGAAGGGGCCGCTGGCGGTGTCGCCCGAAGCGGCCCGGTCAGCCGCCGAGGCCTATGTGCAAGAGGAATACGTGGCCG
This sequence comes from Candidatus Rubrivivax defluviihabitans, assembly GCA_016709385.1. Taxonomy (GTDB): domain Bacteria; phylum Pseudomonadota; class Gammaproteobacteria; order Burkholderiales; family Burkholderiaceae_C; genus Rubrivivax; species Rubrivivax defluviihabitans. The sequence goes on along the minus strand of JADJMW010000008.1, from coordinate 307,718 downwards.
CGCTGCAGGCCGGCGCGCGGCTGGGCGAGAAGCAGCGCAGCCGCGCGGCACGCCGCGTCAGCGAACTCACCGGCCTGCCGCGAGCCTTGGTGGAAGAGAAGAACCTGCGCATCAGCGACCAGGTCTATTTCTTCGAGGCGCTGCGTTCGCGCGGGCTGATCGTCGGCCGGCTGGACGCGCGCGCCACCGGCCCCATGGCCGCCAGCCGCACGCGCGAATGGGAGTTCGACCCCGGCATCGAAGCCATCGCCGCGCCCTACACGATGGCCGCCATGGCCTACTTCCGCGATCCGCTCGGGCTCGAATTCGACGCGCCCTACCAGGTGCTGGCGCGCGACGTGAACAAGGCCTGGAACTGGAACCGCGGCGACAGCAGCCGCATGGGCTTCACCAGCACCAGCCCCGACCTGGCGCGTGCGCTGCGGCGCAATCCGCACCTCAAGGTGCTGGCGGCCAGCGGCCGCTACGACCTGGGCACGCCGTACAGCGCCAGCGACTGGTCGCTGGCGCAACTGGACGCGCCGGCCGACGTGCTGGCGCGCGTGACGCACCGCTACTACGACGCCGGTCACATGATGTACACGCGGCAGGCCGACCTTGCGCAGCTGAAGGTCGATGTTGCGGCCTGGATGGCGGGCTGAAGAAGCCTGCCCGATCGCGTGTCGCGCGAGCGGGCGCCGTTTTCAGGCGTCGCGCACGTCGGCCACCGGGTTGGAACCGAAGTCGGTGCGCGCCAGGTAGCGCAGCACCTTGGCCGCGGCCTGCGCCGGGCTGTCCAGCTGTCCGGCGGCCTGCAGGCCGAGAAAGCGTTTGCGCTCGGGAAACAGCGCCGGGTCGGCGCCACGCAGTTGCACCTGCATGTCGGTGTCGATGACGCCGGGCGCCAGCGAGACGATGCGCGCGCCCTGGGGCAGCGCGGCCTGCTCCAGTGCCACTGCGCGCGCCAGGTGGTCCAGGCCGGCCTTGGCGGCGCAGTAGGAGGCGCTGCCGGCCATGGCGCGACGGCCGAGGCCCGAAGACACGAGCAGCAGCTTGCGCGGCAGCGGCCAGGCCGCGGTCGCGCGCAGGAACGTGGCCGTGAGCAGCGTGGGCGCTTCCAGCCCGACGCGCAGTGCCTGGCTCAGGTCGGCCGCCGAGATGCGGTCCAGCGGCGCCAGTTGCGAAATCACGCCCGCGTTGTTGACGAGCGTGGCCGAGGCCAGCGTGCCGGGGTCGGTGGCCGCCAGCCAGGCCTGCAGCCGCGCGGCCACCGGGGCCGGTTCGGCCAGGTCGGCGGACCACTGCTCGAGTTCGGCGCCGGCGGGTGAGGGCAGTTCGGCCGGGCGGCGCGAGATCGTCAAGAGGCGATGGCCGGCTTCGAGGCATTGCCGTGCCATCGCCAGGCCGAGGCCGCGCGACGCGCCGGTGAGGATGATCAGGTGCTGGGTCATGCCGCGCAGGATAAGCGCAGCACCATGGCCCCGTTCAGAAGTCCGGCGAGCTCGCGAAGGTGCAGGTCTGGCCGGTGAGTGGATGCACGAAAACCAGCCGACTGGCATGCAGCAGCAGGCGCTCGGCGCGCAAGGGTGCCGGCGCATACAGCGCGTCGCCGCGGATCGGGTGGCCGAGCCACTGCAGGTGCACGCGCAGCTGGTGCGTGCGGCCGGTGAGGGGCTCCAGCCCCAGCCGCGTCTGCCCATCGCCCCGCGACAAGACCCGCCAGCGCGTCAGCGAAGGCTTGCCGTGGACGGGGTCGACGACCTGCCGCGGCCGGTTCGGCCAGTCGGCCGCCAAGGCGGCTGCGATGGTTCCAGCCTCGCCCTGCACCTCACCATAGACGACGGCGACGTATTGCTTGGCCACCTCGCCGCGGGCAAAGGCCATGCTCAGCTGCCGTTGCATCGCGGCGCCGCGCGCGAACAGCATCAGCCCGGAGGTCGCCATGTCGATTCGGTGCACCACCAGCGCATCGGCGAACAGTGCCTGCACGCGAGCAGCAAGGTTGTCGCGACCGGCCTCGCCGCGGCCCTGCACGGCCAGCAGGCCGGGGGGCTTGTCGACGACGATCAGGCTGGCGTCGGCGTGCAGCAGGTCGACGTGCGGGGCAGGCGGCATGGGCGCAGGATAGGCAGATTAGGACGTCCGCAGGATTGTGGACAGCGGGCGACATCCCCCGTCAAAACGCTTGACGCCCGCCGCGCCCGGGAGCACATTGCGCGCTCGTTTCAACCCACCACAGGAGGCCGCCATGAAGATTGCAGACATTGCCCTCCTGTCGGCCTGCGCGCGCTGATTCCTCACTCCCGCCGCACCTCGGCGAAGGCAGCTCCCGCTGCCGTTTGAATCACCGCTGATCTTTCGCCGTTTCTGGCCGTCCGGCGCCGTGACCCCAGGGCCGCGGCCGACAGACCACCACTTTCCTTTCGCTGCCGAAAGCCTGCGCGCGTTCGGCCACGGCGGTGCGCCTGCGCGCCGCTTCGGATGGTCTTTCCGACGGAACTGAATCTCACCATGATCGATACGAATGACTTCGAACGACTGCGCCGCATCGGCCTGACACCGGCGCTGATGCCCGCAGTGATGACAGCCATGACCACGGTGGCGCTCGCGGGCGCCGAACCCACGCTGATGCGCGTCACCGAGGTGCAGCGCGAAGGCGTGACGCTGAACGACGGTGGCGCCGAACACGACGCCCGGCTGCTGCCCGCGCTGCGCGCCGCCTTGGCCAACGAGGGCGACGCCGTCGCCGTCGGCGACTGGGTGCTGGCCGGGCGCAACACCTATGGCGAGTGGTGGGTGCACACCCGTGTGCCGCCGCTGAACCAGCTGGCGCGGCGGCTGCACGACGGCCGCGACAAGGTGACGCGCGTGGTCATCGTCAGCAACGTCGACACGGCACTGCTGGTGATGGGCCTGGACCACGACTACAGCCCGCGCCGGCTGGAGCGCTACCTGGCCCTGGTGCGCATGGCCGGCGTCGCGGCCGTCGTGGTACTGACCAAGGCCGACTTGTGCGACGACGTGGCCGGTCGCCTGCAACAGGTGCAGGCGCTGCTGCCGCAGGGTGCGGCGGCCGTCGCCGTGAATGCACTGGGCACGGGCGACGAAGCCCCCGGGCCAGCACTGGCGCCGTGGCTGCAAGCAGGCCAGACGCTGGTGCTGCTGGGCTCCAGCGGCGCCGGCAAGAGCACGCTGACCAATGCGCTCACCCTGGCGCTGCCCGGCGCGGGGCAGGACACCGGGCCCAACCGCGCCGGCGACAGCCGTGGCCGCCACACCACCACCGCGCGTTCGCTGCACGCCATGCCACAGGGCGCCTGCATCATCGACACGCCGGGCCTGCGCACGCTGCGCCTGGACGGCGACGCCGACCAGCTCGACGCCGTCTTCGACGACATCGTGCGGCTGGCGCCCTTGTGCCGGTTCCGCGACTGCGGCCACGACAACGAACCCGGCTGTGCTGTGCGCGCTGCCGTGAGCCCCGAGCGCCTGCGAAACTACCACAAGCTGCAACGCGAGGCACGGCGCGACAGCATCACGGCGCTGGAGCGCAAGGCGCTGGTGTCGCAGTGGAAGGCGCGTGGCCGCGCCGCGCGCGAGCGTTTGAACGCCAAGCGGGGGTGAGGTTCATGCCGCCATCGCCCACTCACCCCGACGCCCGCCCCGGGCCCGTGCCCCGGCCGCCTTGGGCCGACCCGTTCAGGGTCGGCCAGGCGAGCCGGCCGTGCCGTCCGGGACCAAGGCGTCGCGCTGGGCCAGCGTCGGGAACAGGCGCAGCCAGAGGCCCGCCACCAGCAGCGTGCCCAGGCCACCCAGCACCACCGAACCCACCGGGCCCAGCAGGGCCGCGGTGGCGCCGGACTCGAATTCGCCGAGCTGGTTGGAAGCGCCAATGAAGACCGAGTTGACCGCGCTCACGCGGCCGCGCATCGCATCCGGCGTTTCCAGTTGCACCAGGGTCTGGCGCACGACGACACTCACCATGTCGGCCGCGCCGCTGACCGCCAGCGCGGCCAGCGAAAGCCAGAATGCCGTCGACAGCCCGAAGACCAGCATCGCCAGGCCGAACACCGCCACCGCACCCAGCAACAGCGGCCCGCTGCGCCGGCGCACCGGCCAGCGCGACAGCGCCACCGACATCAACAATGCGCCCACGGCTGGCGAAGCGCGCAGCAGACCCAGCCCCGTGGGGCCGACGTGCAGGATATCCTTGGCGAAGATCGGCAGCAGCGCCGTGGCGCCGCCCAGCAGCACGGCGAAGAGATCCAGCGAGATGGCGCCCAGCACCACCTTGCGCTCGAAGATGAAGTGCACGCCGGCCAGCAGCGTGCCCCAGGTCACGGGTGTCGCCGGTGGCGGCGCATGTTCGTAGCGGATGGCCAGGCACAGCGCCGCGGCCACGGTGAACAGCGCCGCGCAGACGGCATAGGTGGTGCCGGCGCCGGCAGCGTAGATGAGCCCGCCCAGCGCCGGGCCGGCGATGATGGCGCCCTGCAGACCGGCCGAGCTGAAAGCCAGCGCGCGCGCCAGCAGCGCAGCCGGTACCAGCAGCGGTGTCAGCGCCTGCTGCGCCGGCATCTGGAAGGCGCGCACCGAGCCCAGCACCACCGACACCCCGAGCAGCAGGTCGCGCGAAGCAAAACCACGGTCGCTTCCGGCCCACAGCAGCATCGCCACCGCCACTTGCGTGGCCAGGCACAGCGCCACGATGCGGGCGCGATGGTGGCGGTCGATCAGGTGCCCGGCCGGCAGTGCCAGCGCCAGGGCCGGCGCAAACTGCAGCAGACCCACCAGCCCCAGGTCCCAGGCCGACCCGGTGAGGTCGTACATCTGCCAGGCGACGGCCACCATCAGCATCTGGCTGGCGGCCACGCCGGCCAGGCGCGCGAACCACAGCAGCATGAAACCGCGGTGGTCGAAGAGGGCGTCGCCGCCGTCGGGGGCCGAGCTCACCGCGGTGGCGCCGGCACCGATACGGGCGCAGGCAAGGCCAGGCCGCGGTGCACCATGACCTCGCGCACGCGCAGCGGGTGATCGCTGATGAGGCCGTCCACGCCCCAGCCGATGAGGCGGTCGATCCGTTCGGATTCGTTCACCGTCCACGGAATCACCTTCAAGCCCAGTGCGTGCGCCTCGGCCAGCTGGGCCTCGGTCAGGTCGCCGTGGAAAGGCGACCAGGTGCGGGCGCCCAGCGCCTTCACCAGCCGCGGCACCGAGCCGCCATGGTCCTGCAGGCGCAGGCCGGCGGTCCAGCGCGGGTCGGCCAGGTTGTCGATCGAGGGCAGCCGTGCCGTCAGCGCCGCGATCGGCAGCGCGGGTGCGAGCCGACGCACGGCTTGCAGCGTGCGCCAGTCGAAGCTCTGCACCGTGACACGTTCGGCCAGGCCGTGGCGCTGCACGACGTCGAGCAGTGCGCGCGCGAAGGTATCGGGTTCGGGCGCCAGTTCCGGGGTCAGCGGCGACAGCTTGGTCTCGATATTGAAACGCACCGGTACCGCCGAAGTGCGGACCAGCTGGAACAGCGCCTCCAGCGTCGGTACACGCTCACCGTCGGCCGCTTGCTGGTCGGCGAAGGACTGCGCATATTTCGTCCCCGGCTTCAGGCGGCCGACATCGAAGCGCTGCAGTTCCGCCAGCGTCAAGGTCTGCAGCGCCGGCCCGGGCGTGGCAATCCAGGCACCGCTGGCGTCGCGCGTGAGGTCGGGGTTCAGGCGCGGGTCGTGGGCGATGACGACCTGCCCGTCGCGGGTCACGCCCACGTCCAGTTCCAGCGTCGTCACGCCCGCGGCCAGCGCCTGGCGAAAGCCGGCCAGCGTATTTTCCGGCGCCATGCCGCGCGCGCCGCGGTGGCCTTGCAGGTCGAATGCGTTTGCGTTGCAAAGTGCCGCCGAAGCCAGGCACAGCACCCCGGCGGCGCGGTTCAGGAGAGGCCTCATCGCTTGGGTTCCCTGCTAAGCTCGTTGGTCCATGCCGCTCGACGCCGATCGCTCCACCCGCTTGTATGCGCAGACGCCGAGCGCGCTGCGGCCGGGCACGCGGCTGGGTGAATTCGAGCTCCTCAGCGTGCTGGGGGTCGGCGGTTTCGGCATTGTGTATCTGGCGCTCGATCACGACCTGGAGCGCGAGGTCGCGATCAAGGAATACCTGCCGGCCACGCTCGCCGGCCGCACCGAGTCCCAGCAGGTGTCGCTGCGTTCGCAGGCCGACGCCGAGACCTTTGCCCTGGGCTTGAAGTCCTTCGTCAACGAGGCTCGGCTGCTGGCGCGCTTCGACCACCCATCGCTGCTCAAGGTGTACCGCTTCTGGGAAGCCAACGGCACCGCCTACATGGCCATGCCGGTGATGCACGGTCGCACCCTCAAGGAGGTGGGCGAGGCCATGACGGCAGCGCCCGACGAAGCGACGCTGCGCGCGCTGCTCGACCCGCTGCTCGGCGCCATCGAGCGGCTGCATGCCGAGGGCGTCTACCACCGCGACATCGCACCCGACAACATCGTCATCGAACCCGACGGCCGGCCGGTGCTGCTGGACTTCGGTGCCGCCCGGCGCGTCATCAGCGACAAGAGCCAGACGCTGACGGCCATCCTGAAGCCCGCGTATGCACCCATCGAACAGTACGCCGAGGCCGGCTCGGTCAAGCAGGGGCCGTGGACCGACTTCTACGCCCTGGGCGCCACGCTGCACTACCTGCTGCTCAAGCGGCCGCCGCCGCCGGCCACCACGCGCGCCCTGCAGGACGAAGCCACCCCGCTGGCGAGCCGGGCCCTGCCGGGCTGCAGCCGTGAGTTCCTGAACATCGTCGACTGGATGCTGGCGCCGCGTCCGGCCGAGCGGCCGCAAAGCGTGAGCCAGCTGCGCGAAGCGCTCGCCGGCCGCAGACTCCCGCCGCGCCGCCCCGCGGCCGAGCCTGCGCCGACCGAGGCGTCGGCGCCGACCGTGCGGATGCCTCCGCGCGTGCCGGTGGTTGCCGCTGCCGCTCCCGCGCAAGCCCGGTCCGGCGCGGTCTTCGGGTCCAGTGCCGGCGCCCCGCCGGGTGCCCCGGGTCGCGGCAGCACGGCCGAAGTGCCACCGCGGCCGGCACCGCCGGTGCCCGTCGCGCCGGCGCCGCCGGCGGCAGGCGCCTGGAAGTGGCTGCCCGTGGTGCTGGGCCTGGCTGCCGTGGGCGTGGCGGCGACTTGGCTGTGGCCTCAGGCCGCGGGGCCGACCGCGCCTGCGCTGTCGGCGGCTTCGGCGCCGCTGGAACGGGCTGCGGCACCCCTGGAACCGGCTTCCCCGCCCGGGTCCTTGCCAGCGACGGTGGCGACGGTGGCCGTGGCCACAGCGTCCGCGCCAACCACGGTACCCCTGCCGGTGACGCTAGCGGCCGTACCTGCGGGCACACCGCCACCCGGCGGCGACGTCGCCCGCAAGTCGCCCGGGCCGACCACCATGCAGGGCACGCAGGCTGCGCGCCTGCAGACACCCACCACCGCCGCGGCGCGCGCGGCCCCGGCCAGCCCGATGCCTGCGCAGGAAGTGCGGCGCGAGGCCTCGGCGCCCGTAGGCCCGCCGGCGGTGTCGGCGGAGGATGCGCCGCCGGCTCGACCTCCGGCTTCCGTGAATGCGGCCCAGGCCAAGCCGCCCGTCGTCACCGGACCCAAGGCCAGGTGCAGCGGCCAGAACCCGATCATGACCTTCGTCTGCATGGAGCGCGAGTGCCTGCGCACCGAATTCACCGGCCCCAGCCACCCCGACTGCCTGGAGTGGCGCAAGGAGGCGCAGCCGCGCGAGTGAGCGGCCGCGCACGGCGATGTCGCCGGCGCGACGCTGCGGCTACGGGTTAAGCGCGATGACGGCGGCGCCGCTTGCCGCTACACCTTCGGCAACACTGCCGGAGACCAGCTTGACCCGCACCTTCATCGACACGGCCACCCACACCCGAGCCGTCGCCTGGCCGGCGCGCCTGCCGCGCACGCTGGTCATTCCAGAAACCACGCTGTGGTTCAACCTGGAGGTCAGCGCCCGGCGCTACCCCGCCAAGGCGGCCTACCGCTTCTTCGGCCGTGAACTGAGCTACGGCGAACTGCTGCGCCAGGCCGAGGCGCTGGCCGGCTGGCTGCAGGCGCAGGGCGTACAGCGCGGCGACCGCGTGCTGCTGTACATGCAGAACTGCCCGCAGTTCGTGGTGGCGTTCTATGCCATCCAGCGCGCCGACGCGGTGGTGGTGCCGGTGAACCCGATGAACCGCGTCGACGAATTCGGCCACTACATCACCGACCCGCAGGCCTGCGTGGCCATCACCAGCGCCGACCTGGCCGCCACGGTGGCCGAGGCCAGCCAGCGCCTGCCTGCAGCGCAGCGCCTGCAGCACCTCCTGGTCACGCGCTTCACCGATGCCATGCCCGAAACGCTGGAACCTGACGAAGCGCCTGCCGACGCCGTGCTGCAGTGGCTGCGCGCCGATCCGCCGCTGCCTGCCGGCGCGGTGCGCTGGGCCGATGCGCTGGGCGAAGGCTTGCGACCTGGGCCGTCCACGGCCGGCCCGGACGACCTGGCGCTGCTGCCCTACACCTCGGGCACCACCGGCCTGCCCAAGGGCTGCATGCACACCCACCGCACGCTGCTGCCCAATATCGTGGGCGGCGGATTGTGGAGCCATGCCAGCGCCGAGGCGGTGAGCCTGGGCGTGGTGCCCATGTTCCACATCACCGGCATGCTGTTGGGCGTGCTGTCGCCGGTGTACCTGGGCAGCACCGTGGTGCTGATGCCGCGCTGGGACCGCGAACTGGCCGCGCGGCTGATCTCGCGCCACCGCGTTTCGCACTGGACCTGCATCCCCACCATGATCATCGACCTCTTCGGCAGCCCCGACTACCAGCGTTTCGACCTCACCAGCCTGCGCTACCTGTCGGGCGGCGGCGCGGCCATGCCGCACGCGGTGGCCGAGCGGCTGCAGCGCGAATTCGGCATCACCTTCGCCGAAGGCTACGGTCTCACCGAGACCGCCGCGCCCAGCCACGCCAACCCGCCCGAGCGCGCCAAGCTGCAGTGCCTGGGCATCCCCCTGTATGGCGTGGACAGCCGCATCGTGGACCCCGAGACGCTTCAGGAAGTACCCGACGGCGAGGTCGGCGAGATCGTCACCCACGGCCCCATGGTTTTCAAGGGCTACTGGGGCCACCCGGAAGCCACGCGCGCCGCGTTTCTCGACATCGACGGCAAGTCCTTCTTCCGCACCGGCGACCTGGGCCGGCGCGACGAGGAAGGCTATTTCTTCATCACCGACCGCCTCAAGCGCATGATCAACGCCAGCGGTTTCAAGGTCTGGCCGAGTGAAGTCGAACTGCTGCTGTTCAAATGCCCGTGGGTGCAGGAGGCCTGCGTCATCGGCACGCGAGACGCCTACCGAGGCGAGAGCGTCAAGGCCGTGATCGTGTTGCGCGACGCCGCCCGGGCCAGCACCACCGAGCAGGACATCATCGACTGGGCGCGCGGGCACATGGCCGCGTACAAGGTGCCGCGGCAGGTGCAGTTCGTCGACGCCTTGCCCAAGAGCGGCTCGGGCAAGGTCATGTGGCGGCAGTTGCAGGAGCGCGAGGCGGTCGGCGGCGGCTGAGGCGCTGCGGCCGCGACGGCCCTGGGCGCAGCTCAGCGCCCGCGCACCGGCATCACATGCGCCAGGCCGAGGTCCAGGCAGACCGTGAGTGCCGCGCCGACCTCGATGCGCAGCCGCTGCGGGCCCGACAGCGTGAGGCGCAGCACCACACCGGGCACGGCCTGCAGCGCCAGCGCCAGCAACGTGATGTCGCCCAGCGGCCGCGCCTCGGTGACCACGGCGGCGAATTCGCCGCCGGCCTGCGCGGGCCGGTCGACCAGGGTGACGGCGTCGCCGGTCAGCACCCAGTGCACCGACTGGCCGGTCTCGATGCGGCCCTTGTCGCGCACCCTGAGCCGCGGCGGGGGCGGCACGTCGCCCGCCGGTGCCGCCGTGGTGGCTTCGGCAGACCATTGCAGCAGGCCCCAGCCGGACTGCCCGCAAGGCCCCAGCCAGCGGCCCTGGAAGCGGTTCTGGATGCCCACCAGGTCGGCCACGCGGGCGTTGCGCGGTGCGCGGTGGATGGCGGCTGGCGGCCCCTGCTGCAGCACCTGGCCGGCGTCCATCACCACCAGGCGGTCGGCCAGCATGGCGGCTTCGTGCAGGTCGTGCGTGACGAGCACGATCGGGATCGCCATGTCGCGCCGCAGGTCGGCCAGCAGCCGGTACAGGCCCTGGCGGTTCATCTGGTCGACGGCGGAGAAGGGTTCGTCCAGCAGCAGCACGCGCGGCTCGCGGGCCAGCGCGCGCGCCACCGCCACGCGCTGCTGCTCGCCGCCCGACAACCCCGCCGGTCGGCGGTTCTGTTGCGCTTCGGACAAGCGCACCTGGTCCAGCCAGCGCCGGGCCTGGCGCTGTCGCTCGGCGGTCGGCAGGTGCAGCAGCGGCAGCCCCACGTTGTCCAGCGCCGAGAGATGCGGCATCAGCGCATAGTTCTGGAACACCAGCCCGACATGGCGCTGCTGCGGCGGCACGAAGATACCGGCCGCGGTGTCGCACCAGACCTCGTCGCCCACCTGAACGCGGCCGCAATGCGGGCGCACAAGTCCGGCCAGCACGCGCAGCATGGAGGTCTTGCCGGCGCCCGAGGGGCCCACCAGCGCCAGCAGTTCGCCGGGCTCGCACTGAAACGCGCCGCTCAGGGGCAGGGGATGCGCCTGCTCGACCTCGAGGTGCATCGTCATCGGCGCGCCGCCAGCCGCGCCGAGGCGAAGAACGACATCGTCACCGCGCCCAGCGACAGCACCAGCAGCAGCCAGGCCATGCGGTCGGCGGCGGCCAGGTCGAAGGCCTGCACGCGGTCGTAGATGGAGATGGCGATGGTCTTGGTCTCGCCGGGGATGCTGCCGCCGACCATGAGCACGACGCCGAATTCGCCCATCGTGTGCACGAAGGTCAGCACCATGGCCGACAGGATGCCGGGCCAGGCCAGCGGCAGTTCCACGCGCCGCCAGGTCGGCCACCAGCCCAGTCCGCTGACGGCGGCGGCCTCGGTGAGCTGGCGCGGGATGGCCTCGAAGGCGCGCTGCACCGGTTGCACGATGAAGGGCACGTTGAAGATCACCGAGGCCACCACCAGGCCGGTGAAATTGAAGGTGAGCCGCAGGTCCAGCGTCTCGGCCGCCCAGCGCCCCAGCGGCGACGCGCCGCCCATCGACACCAGCAGGTAGTAGCCCAGCACGGTGGGCGGCAGCACCAGCGGCAGCACCACCAGGGCCTCGATCACGGCCTTGCCGGCGAAGGTGGTGTAGGCCAGCCAGCGCCCCAGCCACAGGCCCAGCGGCAGCAGCACCAGCAGCGTCACGCCCGCCAGCTGCAGTGAAAGGACGAGGGCCTGCCAGTCCATGCGGCGTGCCGTTGCCTCAATCCCGCGGCGTGGCGAACCCGTAGCGCACCATGATGGCCTGCGCGGCGGTCGTGGACAAATAGTCGTGGAACTCACGCACCGGCGGCGGCGCGCCCTTGAGCAGCACCATGCGCTGCAGCAGCGGCCGGTGCCAGGCCTCCGGGATGAGCGCAAAGTCCCCCAGCTTGGCCACGTCAGGGGCCAGCGCCAGCGAGAGCGCCACGATGCCGCCCTGCGTGGAACCCGAAGTGGCGAACTGCGCCGCCTGCGAGATGTTCTCGCCCAGCACCAGGTGCGGCCGGATGGCCTGCCACAGGCCGGCGTGGCGCAGCGCTTCCTCGGCACGCTGGCCGTAGGGCGCGTGCTCGGGGTTGGCGATGGCGAATTTGCGCAACCGCCCGTCGCGCAGCGCCGCGGCCAGGTCCTTCAATTCGCCGTCGGCACGCAGCGGCGAGCCGTGCGGCACCAGGATGCCGATGCGGCCGCGGGCATAGAGGCGGCCGCGGTCCACCGTCTTGCCGGCGTCGGCCAGACGAAAGACGAAGTCCTCGTCGGCCGACAGGTAGAGGTGAAAAGGCGCCCCCTGCAGGATCTGCGAATAGAAATTGCCCGACGAGCCGAAGACGAGCCGCAGCTTGTGGCCCGATTCGCGTTCGAACTGCGCGGCCACTTCCTCGAGTGCGAATTTGAGGTCGGACGCGGCAGCCACCGTCGGCACGGCCGGCTGCGCCTGCAGCCGGCCCGCCAGCGGGATGCACAGCGCGGCTGCGATCAGGCGCAGGGTGGTGCGACGGCGATGTGGTCTGGGCACGCAGACATTGTGCGGCAGCGTCGCGGCGGAGCCGGGCAACGTGGCCTGCCCGGATCCCGGCCACTGCGCGCCGACTGGCGCGAGGCAGATGGACTGCCAAATGCCATGCGTTCAACGCCCCAGCCCCGCCAGCAGGCGCGACAGGCCTTCGGCGAGGCGCTGCACCGTGGCCGGGTCGGGCAGCGGCAGCGTGACGCTGCGGGCGCCCGTGCGGGGGTCGGTGCTGATGCGGGGTCGGCGATCGCCCGTGCCGCCGTCGGCCGCGGCGGGCGCGTCGGATTCGTTCAGCGATTCGATCCAGCGCAAACCCGCCTCCAGCAGCGGTGCCCACGGGTCCGCGGCCGACGTGGCCGGTGGCAGCGCTGAACTGGCCGTTGCCTCTGTGACCTCTTCGGTGCCGGCCACTGCGGCCGGTGGCTGTTCTGCCGCTACGGCCTCGTCGACTTCGGCGAACGCCTGCGGCGCCGGCGCCGGCGCTGCGCCGCCGCCACCGGCGCCGCGCTGGCTTCCTCGGCCGTGCCCATGGCGCCGGTGACCTCGTCCACGCTCTCCATGAATTTCGCCAGCCGGGTGCCGTTCATGAACACCGCGCTGTCTCCGCCGTCGAGCACGCCCGCGAAGAGCGACTTCTTGAACGCCAGCACACCCAGCATGCCTTCCTCGATGCTGCCTTGCGCCACCATATTGATGACCTGCACGCCGCGGCGCTGACCCAGGCGGTGCACGCGGCCGATGCGCTGTTCCAGCTTGGCCGGGTTCCACGGCAGGTCCATATTGACCACCGTGGCCGCCGCATGCTGCAGGTTCAGGCCCACGCCGCCGGCGTCGGTGGAAAGGAAGAGGCGGCAGCCGGGGTCGCCGGCGAAGCGGTCGACGAGCGCGCCGCGCTTGTCGCCGGGCACGCCGCCGTGGAACAGCACATGGTCCCAGCCACGGGCGCGCAGCCGCCGCATCAGCACCTCGTGCGTGCCCAGCCACTGGCTGAAGACCACGGCCTTGGCTTCGGGTTGCTCGAACAATTCCTCCAGCAGCGTCATCAGTTCGTCGGCCTTGTGGCCGAAGTCGGTTTCGTGGTCCAGCAGCCAGGTGCTGTTGCACGACATGCGCATGTTCTGCAGCGCGCATTGCAGGCGGCGCTGGTCGACGTCGGACAGAAAACCCGTCTTGCGCCAGCGCGAGACGATGCGCGTGACGATGAGGCCGTTCTCGTCGTGGTGGTCGCGCTGCTCGGGCGTCATCGGCACGAAGAGGGTGGTGTCCACGCGCTCGGGCAACTGCGTCAGCACCTCGGCCTTGCGCCGGCGCAGCAGGATCGGCGCCAGCGTGGCGCCGATGCGGTCCAGGTCGCGGTAGCCCACCACGCGGCCGGCTTCGTCGACCTGCTGGTGTTCGTGCAGCAGCCGCCAGGTCGGGCCCAGCCGGTGCTGGTCCACCAGTTGCACGATGCTGATCAGTTCCTCCAGCCGGTTTTCCAGCGGCGTGCCGGTGAGCACGAAGGCATAGGCGCTGTCCACGCGTTTCAGCGCGCGCGACGCCACCGTATTCCAGTTCTTCACGCGCTGCGCTTCGTCGACGATCAGGAGCTCGGGGGACCAGGCCTGCACCAGGTCGAGGTCGCGGACCAGCGTCTCGTAGCTGGTGATGCGGCAGAAGGCCTCTTCGCGGTACTGCTGCTGGCGCGCCAGGCGCAGGCCTTGCAGCACCTGCGCTGGCCGGCCGGCAAAACGCGCGATCTCGCGCTGCCACTGGTGCTTCAGCGACGTGGGGCAGACCACCAGCACACGCTGCACGCCGAAATGCCGCGCCAGCAATTCCGCCCCGGCGATGGCCTGCACCGTCTTGCCCAGGCCCATCTCGTCACCCAGCAGCACGCGGCCGGCACGCGCGGCGAACAGCGCGCCTTCGGCCTGGTAGGGGTACAGGCGCGGCTTCAGCAATTTGGCCAGGCCCTTGTCGGCGGCGCCCTTGGGATAGGCCTGGGCCAGCACCTGCTGCCGATGTTCGGCGTCGCGCACCTGGGCCACGAAGGCCAGTGCGCGCTCGTCCACGCGCAGTTCATGGCCGGCGCTTGCGGCGGCTTTCGTGGCGACGGCGATGAAGTCGTCGAGTTCGCCCAGGCGCGCCCAGGGCAGCACCCAGCCCGCCGGGGCGTCGAAGAGCTGGCGCGCCGGCTCCAGCACGGCGCGCGGACAGTCGGCACCGGGCCGCAGGCGCACCGTGCGCTGGCCGGCGTGGTGCAGGTAGACCTCGCTGTACGGCGGCAAGAAGCCGCCCGCCAGCGCCGCGGCACCGCCGCGGCGCGCGGCCAGGCGCGCCAGCGTGAATTCGATGTGCTTGCAAGTGCCCAGGTCGTTGGTGGCGAAGTCCAGGCAGGTGCACAGGTTGTCGCCCGGCGCGGTGCCGCGGATGGCGACTCGGTAGCGCCCGCCGCTGGCGGCGTTGCCGACGCTGAATTCTGAGAAGATGGGCGCGAGCCTGGCGTCACCCAGGTTCTTCAGCTCGAACACCTGCTCGCGGCCGAACTGGCGGCGCAGCGCGCGCTGCCAGTCGTCGGCCGCCATCTGCAGTGGGCGGCGCTGGCGCGACAGACGCGGCTCGGCGGCCGACTTGGGCGCGGTCTTGGGTGCCTTCCTGCTGGCGCGGGCGGAGTGCATCGTCATGCGGGGACTTTCAGCGATTCGCGGCCGAGGAAGTCGGAAACAGCGCGCCGGCCATCGCGGACAGCCCTGTCGGCTTTGCCGCCTTCATCGTTGCGGCGGGAGGTGTGGTGCATGCGCTGCCTCGTCGTGAAAGGGGCTGGAGGTGCCGATTTTCACCCGCTGTGCCGGCCCCGCTTCGGCGGCGGTCGCCCAATGGCACCGGGCTGAGCGTGCGCAACCGAGCCAGGTGGCATCGGTGGCAGACTTGGCCCCTAGGGGTGGGGGCGTGGTCACGCACCTGCCCATGCAATTGGCCGCCGGGACGGGTGGCCTGACTGGAGAATGTGATGAGACGAAGACTGGCACTCCTGGCGGGGATTTGCGCCGCCGGCACGGCCGCGGCCCAGCTGCCGAAGATGGACGACCTGCTCAAGGGCGTCGACAAGTTGCCCAAGACACCGGTGTCGCCGCTGCCGCCGGGCACCACCGACGACAAGACCGGTGCCGCCGGCATCAAGGAAGCGCTGGCCGTGGGTACCGAGCGCGCGGTGCAGAATCTGTCGGCGAAGGACGGCTACTTCGGCAACGCCGCGGTGAAGATCCTCATGCCGCCCAAGATCCAGAAGGTGGCCGACGTGGCGCGCGCCGCGGGCTACCAGAAGCAGGTGGACGAGTTCGTGCTCAGCATGAACCGCGCGGCCGAAGCCGCGGCGCCGCTGGCTTCGCGCTATTTCGGCGACGCCATCCGCGACATGACGCTGCAGGACGTGCAAGGCATCCTGCGCGGCGGCGACACCGCGGCCACCGACTTCTTCAGCAGCAAGACGCGCGACAAGCTGTATGCCGCCTTCAAGCCCACGGTGGCGCAGAAGGTGAACGAGGTGGGTGCCACGCGGGCCTACAAGGACATGATGGGCCGTTACGAGAAGGTGCCGCTCATGGGTTCGCAGTCGCTGGACCTGGACGACTACGTGACCAACAAGTCGCTGGACGGACTCTTCCACGTGGTGGCCGAAGAGGAGAGGAAGATCCGCACCAACCCCGCGGCGCGCACCACCGACCTGCTGAAGACGGTCTTCGGCAAGTAGGTGCACCAGCGGCGGCACTGGCGCAGGGCGGCGGGCCCTTGCTCATGCAGGGCCATGGGGCGGCACAGTCCGAACGCGTGTCAACCTGCGTCAGGCAGCATCCTCGAGCCGCCATGCCGCATTCACCTCGGCCACGAGCTCGGCCGCACGCTGGCCGTAGCGCGGGGAGAAGTGGAACGGCACCACGCCGCGAGCGCCCGACTCGCGCGCGACCTGGCCCGCCTGCCGTGCCGTCAAGTGGTTCTTGCGCCGGGCGTGCTCGAGGTCGGCATCGAGAAACGCGCTCTCGATGAACAACAGGTCCACGCCCGCGATCAGCGGCGCCAGGGTGCGCCGGTTCTCGTCGGTGAAGCGCAGATCGGTGACATAGCCGATGCACTGGCCAGGCGAGAAGTCCAGCATGAGGCTTTGCAGCTCGCCCAGGCAGCGCGTCATCTCGTGCTCGCCTTGCCGGTCGCGCCAGCGCAGGTGGATCGGCGTGTGCGCCGGCGCGCCGGCCATGATGGCCAGCTTCAGGTCGCGCAGCCAGGGGCCGGTGCTGACGCCGAGCGCGGCCAGCCGGTCCCTGGCCACGCGCGGACGCGGCTTTTCTTCGAGTGCGAACGCCAGGCAGGGCATTTCGTGGTCGACGAAGCGACCGCGCACGCGCAGCAGCGGCTCGTCGTGCAGCAGGTCGCCCTGGACCTCGAAGGCGGGTCCGGGCTCGAGCGCAAACGCCTTGCGGCTGGAAAGGCGCGCCTGCTGCCCGCGGCCGCCGGGGCTGAATTCACGCACGTCGAAGACGAGCTCGGGCTCGTAGCGGTGCACCACGTTCCAGCTGTAGGCGTGCAGCTTGTGTTCGACCTGCGCCACGAAGCCCGGCCCGCCGAAGAGCGCGATGCCGGTTTTGCGGCCGAGCACCACCCGCAGCAGATGGTCCAGGCCCGCGAAGTGGTCCATGTGCGTATGGCTGACGAAGACGTGCGAGATCCGCAGCAGCTTGCGCGGCGGCAGCGGCCGGATATCGCCGATGTCGAACAGCAGCGCCCGGCCCTCGTCGCGCAGGTCCACGTAGAGGGCGGGGTCGCCGAAGGGGTCGTTGACGAGGCGGGGCTCGAAAAGCTGGCGCATGGGGCGGTCGAAGGTCTACAGCCTACATCTGGCTCCTTCGCCGCGCATGGACCTTGTCCCCGGTCCGACGTGGTCCACGGGCGCCGGGTCCCGGCGTTCGGCCACTGCACGATGGCATAGCGGCCGCACAACGGACGGGACAGAGGGACAGGTGACTCTTGCTGGGCTTGTCCGCGTTCAGGAATCCGCTCGTTGTCAGGGTGCACGTGGCGGAGGCTGTGACCCGGCCGGCCGCCCGGGCCCCGCCCGCCGCCCCCCCCGCCGGCCCCGGCCGGCGGCGCCCCCCCGCCGGGCCGGGCCCCCCGGCCCCCGGGCGCCGGCCCCCCGCCGCCCCCCCGGCAGGGGCCCCCGCGCGGGCGCGCCGCGCCGCCCCCCGCCGGGCCCCCGCCCCCCCCCCCCGCGGGCCCCCCCCCCCCGCGGGCCCCGCCGCCCGCCGGGGCCCGGCCGGCGCGGGGGGCGGCCGCGGGGGGGGGGGGGGCCGGCGGGGGGGCGGGGCCGCCCCCGGCGCCCCCGGCCCCCCCCCCCCCCGCCCCGCGGGGGGCGGGCGCCCCCGCCCCGGCGCCCCCCCGCCCCCGCGGGCCGGCCCGCCCCCCGGGGCGAAGGCGGGCGGGCGCCCCCCCCCCCCGCCCCCCCGGCCCCCGCGGGGCCGCGGGGGGCGCCGGGGGGCCCGGCCCGCGGGGCGCCGGGCCCGGCCCGGCCCCCCGCCCCGCCGGGGGGGGGCGGCGCCGCGGCGGCCGCCGGGGGGGGGGCCCCCCCCCCGCGGACGACCCGCCCCCCCCCCCCCCCCGGCGGGGGGGCCCCCCCCCCCGGCCCCGCCGCCGCCCCGGGGGGCGGCCGGCCCGGGGCGCGCCCGGCGGCGGCCGCCCGGGCGCCCCCCCCCCGGCCGGCCCCCCCGGCCGGGCCCGGGGGGGGCGGCGCCCCCCCCGCCCCCCCGCCCCCCGCGGGGGGGGGGGGGGGGGGCCCGGGCGGCGCGGGGCGGGCCCGGGGGGGGGGGGGGCGCCGCGCGGGGGCGCGCCGCCCGGGGCGCCCCCCGCCCCCGGCCCCCCGGGGGCTTCCCCCCCCCCGCCCGGGGGCCGCCCCCGGGGGGCGGCCCGGGGGGCCCGGGGGCCCCCCGCCCCCCGCCGGCGGGCCCCCCCCGGCGGGGGCGGCGGCCGGCCCCCGGGCCCCCCCCCCGGGCGCCGGGGCCGGCCCCCCCCCTCCCGGCCGGCGCCCCCCCCCCGGCCCCCCCGCCCCCCCCCGCCGGGCGGCGGGGGCGCGGGCGGGGTGCCCCCCCCCCCCCGCCGGCCCCCCCCGCCGCCGGGGCGGGCGGCCGCCGGCCCGGGCCCCCCCCCCCCCGGCCGGGCGGGCGGGGGCGCGGGGGGCCGCCCCCCCCGCCGGGCCCCCCCGCCGCCCCCCCCGGGCGCCCGGGGGGACCGCCGGGCGCCCGCCGGCGCCGGCGGGGCGCCGGGCCCGCGCGGGCGGCGGGGGGGGCCCCCGGCGGGGGGGGCGCCCCCGGCCCCCCGCCCCCCGCCCGCCGGGCGGCCCGGGCCGGGGGCGGGGGGCCGCCGCCCCCGGCCGGGCCCCCGCCCCCCCCCCCGCCCGCCCCCGCCGCGGCGGGGGGGGGGGGCCCCCGCCCGCGGGGGGCCCCCGGGGGGCCCGGCGGGGGCGGGGGGGCGGCGGCCGCCCCGGGCCGCGCCCCGCGGGCCGCCCCCCCCCCCCCGCCGGGGGCGGCCCGCCGGGGGGCCCCCGCCCCGCGCCCCCCGGCCCGCGGGCGCGCCGGCCCCGGCGGGGCGGGGCCCCGGCCGGCGCGGCGCGCGCGCGCGGGGCCCCCCGCCCCCCGCCGCGGCCGGGGGGGCGGCGGGGGGCGGGCCCCCCCCGGGCGCGGGCCGCGGGGGCCGGGCCCCCGCGGCCCCGGCGGGGGGGGGCCCCCGCCCCCCCCCGCGCCGGCCCCCCCCCCCGGGGGGGGCGGCCGCCGGGGCCCCCGGGGCCCCCCCCGGCCCCCGGCGCCGCCCCCCCGCCCCGCGGGGGGCGCGCGGCCGCGGCCGGCCCGCCCGCGCCCGGGCGGCCCCCCCCGGCCCCGCCCCCCCGGCCCCCCCCCGCGCGGGGGGGGGCCCCCGCCGGCGGCCCCCCCGCGGGGCCGGGGCGCCCCCCGCCCCCCCGGCCCCCCCCCCCCCGGCGGCCCCGGGCGGGGGCCCCGGGCGGCGGGGGCCCCCCCCCCCGGGGGGGGGCGGGGGCCGCCCCCCCGCCCCCCGCCCCCGCCCCCGCCGGCCCCCCCCCGCGGGGGCCCCCCCCCGGGCCCCCCCCGCGCCGGCCGCCCCCCCGCGGGCCCCCGGGCCCCGGCGCCCCCCCGGGGCGGCGGCCCGGGGGGGCGGGGGGCCGGGCGGCGGGGGGGATGGACAACCGCGCGCCGCGGGGGGCCCGGGGGGGGGGCGGCCGCGGGGGCGCGCCCCGGCCCCCCCGGGGGGGGCCTTTTGCGCTTGGTCGGGCCCCGGCGGCGGCCGGGGCCGGGCCCCGGCCGGGCCCCCCCCGGGCGGGGGGCCCGGGGCCCCCCGGGGCGGCCGCGCCCCCCCCCCCCCCCCCCCCCCCCGGGCGGGCGGGGCGGGGCCCCGCCCCCCCCCCCCGCCGGCGGGCCCGGGGGGCGCGGGGGCGGGGCGGCGGCCGGGGGGGCGGCGCCCCGGGGCCGGGCCCGGGCGGCGGGGGGGGGCGGGGGGGGCGGCCCCCCCCCCCCCCCGGCCCGGGCGAAGCCGCCGCCGGCCGGCCCCCCCCCGCGGGCGCGGGCCGCGGGCGGGGAGTTCCCCCGGGGGGGCCTTTCCCACGCCCCGGGCCCCCCCGCCGCCCCCCGCCCCCCCCCCCCGGGCGCCCCCCCCGCCCGCCCCCCCCCCGGCCCCCCCCCCGCGGCGGGGGCGGCCCCCCCCCCGCCCCCCCCGCGCCGCCCCCCCCCCCGGCGCGCGCGGGCCCCCCCCGCCCCCCGGAGATTCGAACTCACGGGCCCTTGCGGGCCGGCAGTTTTCAAGACTGCTGGGTTAAACCACTCCCCCAAGCCTCCGGGGATCCGCTCCCCGAAGCGGGAATGCGCGGATTCTGCCAGTCACGTCCTCTTGCGGCTACCGAGGCCCGCGATGCCGCGGTCTTTCAAGTCCCACGCCTCGACCCGCCCGGCCTCACCCTGCGCAAGGCGGCATCGTGCCGTCGCGCGGCGGTCCTGCCCGCATTCGCTCATGTCCAAGCGCCCGGCCGCTGTGCCTGCTCGCAGCGCACCTGCACCACGTCACGCCGGCCGCCGTCCACGCGCACCGCCGTCAAAGCACCACCCCAGACGCAGCCGGTGTCGATGGCCAGCAGGTCCGGCCGTTCGATCAGGCCCAGTGTGCTCCAGTGGCCGAAGGCCATGGGCTGCCCTTGGGTACGCCGCCCGGGTACGTCGAACCACGGCCGGTGGTCCGGCGGCGCGCCCGCCGCACCTTCCTTGGACTTGAAGTCCAGCGTGCCGTCGTCGGTGCAGAAGCGGATGCGCGTCAGCACGTTGACGACGAAGCGCCAACGGTCGGCGCCGCCGAGCGTGTCGTCCCAGCGGTTGGGATCGTTGCCGTACATCACGCGCAGGAAGGCGCCCAGGTCCGGTCCCGAAAGCAGCGCTACCACCTCCGCGGCCAGCGCCAGCGTCTGTGCCGTGTCCCATTGCGGCACCACGCCGGCGTGCACGCACAGCCAGCCGCACTCCAGGTGCGCCAGGCGGCAGTGCGCCAGCCATTCCAGCCACGCGGCGAGGTCGGGCGAGGCGAGCACGTCGCCGAAGGTGTCGCCGCGATACACTCTGCGCACGCCGTGCGCCACGGCCAGCAGGTGCAGGTCGTGGTTGCCCAGCAGGCAGGTCGCGGCGTCGCCGAAGGCGGCCACGCGGCGCAGCACGGCCAGCGAGGCCGGGCCGCGGTTGACCAGGTCGCCCACCAGCACCAGCCTGTCGCGCGAAGGCGAGAAGCCGATCTCGGCCAGCAGCCGCTCCAGCGCGTCGGCGCAACCTTGCACGTCGCCCACCAGATAGTTCATCGGGCCATTGTGCCGGCCTGCGCTGGGTACGGGTCCACCCCGAGGAAGGGCTCTGATACGCTCTGCCCCCTGCGCACTGCGCCCGGCACGCGCCTGCCGGGTCTCTGATGGATACAGCGTTGCTGGTTTTTCTGATCCTGCTCAACGGCGCCTTCGCGATGGCCGAGATGGGCCTCACGGCGGCCCGCAAGGCCCGGCTGCAAGTGATGGTGGAATCGGGCCAGGGCGGTGCCGACGCGGCAATGGCCTTGCACGACGACCCCACGCGTTGGCTGTCCACGGTGCAGATCGGCATCACCTCGATCGGGCTGCTCAACGGCATCGTCGGCGAGGCGGCGTTCGCAAAGCCGTTGGCGGCCTGGCTGGTCGAGCGCTTCGGCGTCGGCGCACCGGCGGCCAATATCGCGTCCACCGCCGGTGTCATCGTACTGATCACGTACTTCACCATCATCTTCGGCGAACTGGTGCCCAAGCGCATCGGCCAGATGTACCCCGAGCCCGTGGCGCGGCTGGCGGCGCGGCCGATGATGTGGCTTTCCACGGCGACCAAGCCCTTCGTGGTGCTGCTGTCGGCGTCCACGCATGCCGTGTTGGGCCTGCTCGGGCTGGGCGGCAAGTCGCCGGGGCCAGCGTCACCGAGGAAGAGATCGCGGCACAGCTCGAAGAGGGGCGCGAAGCCGGGGTCATCGAGGCGCAGGAGCACCAGATGGTGCGCAACGTCTTCCGGCTCGACGACCGCCAGATCGGCTCCATGATGATCCCGCGCGCCGAGATCGAGTGGCTCGACGTGGCCGAGCCGCTGGAAGCGCAGCTCGAGCTCATCGCCGCCAGCAGCCACAGTCGGTTTCCGGTGTGCCGTGGCTCGCTCGACGACGTCCAGGGCGTGCTCGTCGTGGCCAGCCTGCTGCAGCCGCTGGCGCGCGGCGAACGGCCGAGCATCGCCGACCACATGCAGCCGCCGGTGTTCGTGCCGGAAACGTTGAACGGCATGGAATTGCTGGAGCAGTTCCGCCGCATCGATACCGACCTCGTCTTCGTGGTCGACGAATATGGCGCCGTGCAGGGCGTGATCACCGAACGCGACCTGCTGGAGGCGATCACCGGCGAGTTCACGGCACTCAGCGACGAGGATGCCTGGGCCGTCTCACGTCCCGACGGCGGCTGGCTGCTCGACGGGCTGATTCCGGTGCCCGAGCTCAAGGATCGGCTCGACCTGAAGGAACTGCCCGAGGAAGACCGTGGCCGCTACAACACTTTGGCTGGCATGATCATGCTTCTGCTCGGGCGGCTGCCGCGCACTGCTGATACCGTGGTGTGGGAGGACTGGCGCTTCGAGGTCGTCGACCTGGACGGCAAGCGTGTCGACAAGGTGCTGGCCACCCGCACCGAACAACCTGGAGAGAAACCTTGATCAATCAGAACCTGCACCGGCAACCCACCGCACTCGACAGCGCCAAGCATCGGCAACTCAGGCTGAAGTTGCCCGTCACCGACTGGTCGGTGGCCGGCCGGCTCAACGCCATCTTCGTGGCGGCCGCGGAGTTCAGTGAAGTCTGCCGCGAATTTCCGATCGTCTTCGTGCGCGCCGGCAAGGAACCCGACGGCAGCGACCAGATCGCCCCCATCGCCGTGCTGGGGCTGACGCAGAACCAGAATCTCTTTCTGGACGGCAGCCGCTGGCGCGCCCAGTACATGCCGGCGGTGCTGCGCCACTACCCCTTCTGCATCGCACGCGTGGACGACAAGCGCTTTGCCATCTGCGTCGACATGGCCTACGCGGGCGCCGGCAACGAGACCGGTGCACCGGTTTTCGAGGCCGACGGTCAGCCCGCGGCGCTGCTGAAGAGCATGCAGCCGCTGATGGAGTCGCTGGAAACCGAGGTGCAGCGCACCCGGTTGGTGGGCAAGCGGCTGCTCGAACTGGATGTGCTGCGCGAGATGCGCTTCGACGCGACGCTGCCCGACGGCAGCAAGCATTCGGTCGACGGCTTCCTGACCGTGGACGACAAGAAGATGTCCGAATTGCCCGATGCCGTGATCGCCGAATTGCACCGCAACGGCATGCTCGGTCTGGTGCACCTGCACTGGGTTTCGCTGGGCAACATGCGTCGGCTGGTGCAATGGCATGCCGAACGTGCCACGGCCGTGCCGGCTGCCGCGCCCGCAGCCGTGACGGCCTGATGCGACGCTTCCGGCCGGAAGACCTTGGCCGACACTGAACCCTTTCCATGACCGTTCAACTCGCCAGATCCGGGCGCGGCAGCGTGCCCATCCACGCCACCGACATCGAACAGTTCGCGGCGCACACCGCTGCACTCGAGCCGGCCGCGCGCCGCTGGCTGCAGACCAGCGGCTTCAATGGTGCGCCCGATACCTTCGCCCTGCTGCCGGCGCCCGACGGCAACGTGGACGCGGTGTGGGCGGGCGTACACGCGGCGGCTCACCCCTGGGCGCTGGCCGCGCTGCCCAAAGCCTTACCGTCCGGGCGCTACCATCTGGGGGCTGCCGGACTGGCGCTGGACGTCACGGCAGCCGCTTTCTCGTGGGAGCTGGGCAGCTACGGTTTCGATCTCTACAAGTCGGCCAAGCGCGCGCCGGCGCGCTTGGTCCTGGCGCCGGGTGCGGCGGCACAACGCGGCCTGCTGATGGCCACGGCCATCGCGTCGGCACGCGACCTGGTCAATACCCCGGCCGAGCACATGGGCCCGGCCGAGCTGGCCCAGGCAGTGAAGCTGGTGGCGCGCCAGCACGGTGCCACGTTCACGCAGATCGTCGGCGACAAGCTGCTGGCGGCCGGCTTTCCCGCCATCCACGCCGTGGGCCGCGCGGCCGCACGCGCACCGCGGCTGATCGAACTGAACTGGGGCCGGCCCAAGGACCCGAAACTCGTGATCGTGGGCAAGGGCGTGTGCTTCGACAGCGGCGGCCTCGACATCAAGGGCGCCGACGGCATGCGGCTGATGAAGAAGGACATGGGCGGCGCGGCCAACGCCCTGGGCCTGGCGCAGATGATCATGGCGCTGGGCCTGCCGGTGCGGCTGCAGTTGCTGATCCCGGCCGTGGAAAACGCCATCGCCGGCAACGCCTACCGTCCGGGCGACGTCTTCAAGACGCGAGCGGGCCTGCACATCGAGATCGGCAATACCGACGCCGAGGGCCGCGTCGTGCTGTGCGACGCGCTGTCCTACGGTGCCGAGGGCCGGCCGGCGCTGATGATCGACCTGGCCACGCTCACCGGTGCCGCGCGCGTGGCGCTGGGCGCGCAGCTGCCGGCGCTGTTCTGCCGCCGCATGGAACTGGCGCGTGCGCTGGTGGACCGCGGTCTGGCGCTGCACGACCCGCTGTGGCACCTGCCGCTGTGGAAGGGCTACCACGCCGGCATCGAAAGCGAGATCGCCGATCTGGTGAATACCGGGCGCAATGCGTTGGCCGGCGCCATCAACGCGGCACTGTTCCTGGAGGATTTCGTACCGGCCGACCTGGACTGGCTGCACATCGACCTCTTCGCCTGGAACGACACGGCGCGGCCGGGCCGGCCGGTGGGCGGCGAGGGGCAGACCCTGCGCACCTTGCTGGATCACATCGAGAGGCGCTTCGTGCCCCCTGGCAGCCCGGCCTGAAGCGGCTTGCCCAGCGGTGGCTCGGCGGGCGCTTCGGATCGGGCTTGATCAGCGCCCGCGGCATCTCCTAGAATTCGCCGACCGATCGGTCGAGGAATGCCGCCAGCCCGGCACGCATCGCTGTGCATCGGGGCTGGCTGGAGGGACTTTCCTGTGACCGATGCGGTATCGACCGAAGCCATGGTCCTGGTTTCCGACCGGGGCGTCGTGCGCACCCTCACGCTGAACCGACCGGCCACGCTGAACAGTTTCACGGCAGCCATGCACGAGCAACTGCTGCCGGCGCTGGACGCCGCCGCCGCGGATGCGGCGGTTCGCGCCGTGGTCCTCACCGGCGCCGGCCGCGGCTTCTGCGCCGGCCAGGACCTGCGCGACCCCGCCATGGCGGCCGGCGTCGACGTGGGTGGGGTCATCGAACGCTTCTACCGCCCGCTGGCCACCCGTGTGCGCTCGATGCCGGTGCCGGTGATCGCCGCCGTCAACGGCGTCGCGGCCGGCGCCGGCGCGAATCTGGCGCTGTGCTGCGACCTCGTGGTGGCGGCGCGCAGCGCCAGCTTCATCCAGGCCTTCAGCAAGATCGGTCTCGTGCCCGACTGCGGCGGCACCTGGCTGCTGCCGCGACTGGTCGGGCGTGCCCGCGCGCTGGGCCTGGCGATGACGGGCGACAAGCTGCCGGCCGAGGACGCCGAACGCATCGGGCTGATCTGGCAATGCGTGGACGACGTGCTGCTGGTGGCCACCGTTGCCGCGCTGGCCGACCGGTTGGCCGCCATGCCCAGCCGGGCACTGGCCGAAACGCGCCGCGCGCTGGACGCCGCCATGCCGATGGACCTCGGCGACGCGCTGGCACTGGAGGCTGCGGCCCAGCGCCGACTCGGCGCCGCGCACGACTTCGCCGAGGGTGTGGCGGCCTTCTTCGCCAAGCGGCCCGCGGTGTTCAGGGACCGCTGAGCATGTCGCCGCACGTCCACCCGGCCGACGCCGCCGAGGCCCAGCGCGTGGCCGAGGCCACGCGCGACGCGATGTGGCCGGACGACCGCGCCTCGAAGCTGCTCGGCATGCAGGTCGTGGCCGTGGGCCCAGGCACGGCCACGGTGACCATGACCGTGCGCGAGGACATGCTCAACGGCCACGACATCTGCCACGGCGGCCTGGTCACCACCTTGGCCGATACGGCCTTCGCCTACGCCTGCAATGCCTACAACGAGGTGACGGTGGCCGCCGGTTTCGACGTCAACCTGGTTGCCGCCGCGCGCCTGGGCGACGTGCTCACGGCGCGCGCCACCGAACTGGCCAAGGCGGGCCGCACGGGCGTCTACGACATCCGGGTCGACAACCAGCAGGGTGCGCCCGTGATGGCCTTCCGCGGACGCAGCTACACGATGAAGGGCAAACCCCTCGTCGAAGGCCTGCCCATGGGCAAGATCGTCAAGCACAAGCACAAGGAGACATGACGATGCCGGTGAAAAGGCCCGCACAGGGCGACCTGGAGCCCATCGAGACCGCCAGCCGCGACGAATTGCAGGCCCTGCAGCTGCAGCGCCTGCAGTGGAGCCTGCAGCACGCCTACGAGCACGTGGCGCATTACCGACAGGCCTTCGACGCGAAGGGCGTGCACCCGTCGGACTGCAAGTCGCTGGCCGACCTGGCGAGATTTCCGTTCACCGCCAAGGCCGACCTGCGTGCACATTACCCCTTCGGGATGTTCGCCGTGCCGCGCCAGCAGGTGGTGCGCATCCATGCCTCTTCGGGCACCACCGGCAAACCCACGGTGGTGGGCTATACGCAGGGCGACATTCACCGCTGGGCCGACCTGGCCGCGCGCTCCATCCGCGCCAGCGGCGGCCGCGCCGGCGACATCGTCCACGTCGCCTACGGCTATGGCCTGTTCACCGGCGGTCTGGGTGCGCACTACGGCGCTGAACGGCTGGGCTGCACGGTGGTGCCGATGAGCGGCGGCCAGACCGAGAAACAGGTGCAGCTGATCGAGGACTTCCGGCCCGACATCATCATGGTCACGCCCAGCTACATGCAGGTGATCGTGGAGGAGTTCCGGCGTCAGGGCAAGGACCCGCGGCAGATGTCGGTCAGCGTTGGCATCTTCGGCGCCGAACCCTGGACCGAGGCGATGCGGCGCGATATCGAGCTCAGTGCCGATATCGACGCGGTGGACATCTACGGCCTGAGCGAGGTCATGGGCCCGGGTGTCGCCAACGAGTGCATCGAAACCAAGGACGGGCCGGTGATCTGGGAAGACCACTTCTACCCGGAGATCATCGACCCCGACACCGGTGCCGTGCTGCCCGACGGCGAGGAAGGCGAGCTCGTCTTCACCACGCTGACCAAGGAAGCGCTGCCCGTCATCCGCTACCGCACGCGCGACCTCACGCGGCTGCTGCCGCCCACCGCGCGAAGCATGCGCCGCATGGGCAAGATCGTGGGCCGCAGCGACGACATGCTCATCATCCGCGGCGTGAATCTGTTCCCCACGCAGGTGGAGGAGATGGTGCTGCAGCACGGCCAGCTCTCGGGCCAGTATCAACTGGTCGTCACGCGCGAGGGGCTGCTCGACGAAGTGGAAGTACGTTGCGAACTGGCGCCCGAGCACCGCCAGGTCGACCGCGACGCCGTGGCGCACGAACTGCAGCACCGTATCAAGTCGCTCATCGGCGTGAGCGCAAGGGTCGACGTGGGGCTGCCGGAGTCGATCGAGCGCACGCTGGTGGGCAAGGCGCGGCGCGTCGTCGACAAGCGGCCGAAGTGAGTGGCCGAAGCAAGCGACCGAAGCAATCGACCGAAGCAAGGGGACAGCATGTACACGCAGGCGATGGACACCGGACCGAAGGAAGAGCGCAAGGCTGTGCGCTCGGCCGAGGAGGCGCAGCTTGAAGAGCGTTTCGAGGCGCGCATCGACGAGGGCGCCTTCATCGAGGCCAAGGACTGGATGCCCGAGCACTACCGCAAGACGCTGGTGCGGCAGATCAGCCAGCACGCGCACAGCGAGATCGTGGGCATGCTGCCCGAAGGCAACTGGGTGACACGCGCGCCCACGCTCAAGCGCAAGGCCATCCTGCTGGCCAAGATCCAGGACGAGGGCGGCCACGGGCTGTACCTCTACGCCGCCGCCGAAACCCTGGGCACCAGCCGCGACCAGATGATAGCCGCGCTGCACGGCGGCCGCGCCAAATACAGCAGTATCTTCAACTACCCCACGCTCAGCTGGGCCGACATCGGCGTGATCGGCTGGCTGGTCGACGGTGCGGCGATCATGAACCAGGTGCCGCTCACGCGTTGCAGCTACGCGCCCTATGCACGCGCCATGGTACGCATCTGCCGCGAGGAGAGCTTCCACCAGCGCCAGGGTTTCGACGCCCTGCTGGTCATGATGCGCGACGGCACCGACGCCCAGCGCGAGATGGTGCAGGACGCCGTGAACCGCTGGTGGTGGCCCAGTCTCATGATGTTCGGCCCGCCCGACGGCGAAAGCACGCACAGCACGCAGAGCATGCGCTGGGGCATCAAGCGCATCAGCAACGACGATTTGCGGCAGAAATTCGTCGACGCCACGGTGGAGCAGGCCAAGGTGCTGGGCGTGACCATGCCCGACCCGCTGCTGAAGTGGAACGCGGAGCGCGGCCACCACGACTTCGGGCCCATTGCCTGGGACGAGTTCTGGCAGGTCGTGGGCGGCCACGGCCCGTGCAACAAGGAGCGGCTGGCCGCGCGCGTGAAGGCCTGGGAAGACGGCGCCTGGGTGCGCGAGGCGGCCATGGCGCACGCACGCAAGCAGGCCCTGAAGGAGCAAGCGGCATGAACGACACCGCCTCGACCCCCGCCAGCACCGCCCAGGAATGGCCGCTGTGGGAAATCTTCGTGCGCCCCAAGGCCGGCCTGGACCACAAGCACTGCGGCAGCCTGCACGCGCCCGACGCGAAGATGGCGGTGCAACTGGCGCGCGAGGTCTACACGCGGCGTCAGGAGGGTACCAGCGTGTGGGTCGTGAAGAGCAGCGACATCACCGCCAGCGATCCGGGCGACAAGGGCATGCTGTTCGACCCGATGGAGGACAAGGTGTACCGCCACCCCACCTTCTACGAGTTGCCCGACTCGGTCAACCACATGTAGGCCGGTGATGACGGCCGTTTCGACATCGATCCGCGTGCAGCTCACGCCGCCCGTGCAGTACGTGCTGCGCATCGCCGACACCTGCTTGATCCACGCCCAGCGCCTGGCCGAATGGTGCGGCCACGGCCCGGTGCTGGAAGAGGACATAGCACTCACCAACATGGCGCTGGACCTGGTGGGCCAGGCGCGCGCGCTGCTCAGCCACGCCGGCCGGCTGGAAGGGCAGGGTTTCGACGAGGACCAGCTCGCCTTCCTGCGCGACGAACGCCAGGTCTTCAACCTCACGCTGGTGGAGCAGCCGCTGCGCCGTTCCAGCGCCCACGCCCCCGGCGGCGACTTCGCCGACACCGTGCTGCGCAACTTCCTGCTCGCCACCTGGCTGAAAGGGCTGTGGACGCGGCTGGCGGCCTCCAGCGACGCCGACCTGGCCGCCATTGCCGGCAAGGCGGTGAAGGAGGCGCGCTACCACCAGCAGCATGCCGGCGACTGGGTGGTGAGGCTGGGCGACGGCACCGGCGAATCGGCCGCGCGTCTGCGCGCCGCGCTGGAACGCGCCTGGCCCTACACGCACGAGATGTTCAAACGCGACGCGGTGGACACGGCGGCCGAAGCCGCGAGCCTGGGCCCCGCACGCGATGCCCTCCACGCCGACTGGCGGCGCGAGGTGTCCGCCGTCTTCGGCGAGGCTGGACTCGAAGTGCCTGCCGATACCCCCTTCATGAGCACCGGCACCGAGGGCCGCCACAGCGAACACATGGGCTTCATCCTGGCCGAGATGCAGTCGCTGCAACGCCAGTTTCCCGGAGGTCGCTGGTGAGCTTCGCAACGACGGCCGCGAGCCGCGTCGACGCCGCCTGGACCGCACTCGACGCCGTGCCCGACCCCGAGGTGCCGGTGCTTTCGGTGCGCGACCTCGGCATCGTGCGCGAGGTGCTGGAACACGGCGACGGCCCGATCGAGGTCGTGCTCACGCCCACCTACAGTGGCTGCCCGGCCACCGAGGTCATCGCCGAGAGCGTGCGCGAAGCGGTCGTTGCGGCCGGGCTGGGCCCGGTGACGGTGACGCAGCGACTGGCGCCCGCGTGGACCACCGACTGGATCAGCCCCGAGGGCCGTGCCAAGCTGCTGGCCTACGGCATCGCACCACCCAGCGGCAGCGCTGCCGTGGCAGGTGACCGCACGGTGCGCATCCGTCCGCCCGGCGTGGCCTGCCCGCGCTGCGGCAGCGCCGATACCGAACGTCTCTCGGCCTTCGGCTCCACGGCCTGCAAGGCGCTGCACCGCTGCCTGGCCTGCCGCGAACCCTTCGAATATTTCAAACCCATCTGAGCGCGATATGAGCGGCCTGCATTTCCACCCCCTGCGCGTCGCCGCGGTGCGGCCCGACGGCGACGACGCGCGCGTCGTCACCTTCGACGTGCCCGCCGACCAGGCCGCCAGCTTTCGCTTCGAACCCGGCCAGTACCTCACGCTGCGTGCCATCGTCGGCGGTGCCGAATTGCGGCGTTCTTACTCCATTTGCGCCGCACCCGGCGAGGCCTTGCGCGTGGGCGTGCGCCAGGTGCCGGGCGGTGCCTTTTCGAGCTGGCTGCAGCAGACCCTGCGTCCCGGTGACCTGCTCGACGTGATGGAGCCGCAAGGCCGCTTTGGCGCCGCACTCGCGCGCCGGCCGCGCCATGTGCTGGCAGTGGCCGGAGGCAGCGGCATCACGCCGATCCTGTCGATCCTGAAGAGCCTGCTGGCCGGCGACCCCAAGGCCCAGGCCACGCTGCTCTACGGCAACCGCAGCGCCGCGTCGACCATGTTCAAGGAGGAACTGGAAGACTTGAAGAACCGCCACCTGACGCGGTTGTCGCTGCACCCCGTCTTTTCGCGCGAGGTCGTCGACTCGCCGCTCAACGCCGGCCGGCTGGACGCGGCCAAGGTGGCCAGCTTCCTGCGGCTGGCCGGCCCGGTGGACGAAGCCTTCGTCTGCGGCCCGCATGCCATGAACGACGAGGTCGAGGCGGCGCTGCTGGCCGCGGGCGTGCCGCCTGAGCGGCTCCATGTCGAACGCTTCGGCATCCCGCCCACCGCCGCCGATGCCACGCTGCACGCGCCGAAGGAAGGCGACGCGACGACGGCCCGCATCAGCATCGTGCGCGACGGCCTCACCCGCGAGGTGGCCTTCCAGCCCAGCGACGAGAGCATCCTGGCCGCTGCCGCCCGCGCCGGGCTGGACGTGCCCTATTCCTGCCGCTCGGGCGTGTGCGCCACCTGCCGCGCCAAGCTGCTGGAAGGGCGCGTACGCATGGACCGCAATTTCGCGCTCGAGCAAGCCGACCTGGACGCCGGCTTCGTGCTCACCTGCCAGGCCCACCCGCTGACCGATCGCGTGGTGGTCTCCTTCGACGAACGCTGAAGCCCACGGCCCCATGGCCCGCCCGCGCTCCACCGGCTACGCGGGCCAGCTCGAGCAGATCCTGGCCGCCGCGGCGCGGCACTTCGCCACCCGCGGCTACACCGCCACCACCATGAACGATGTGGCCGCCGCCTGCGGCGTGAGCAAGGCCACGCTGTACCACTACGTGCGTGACAAGCAGGACCTGCTGGCGCACATCACCGCCGGGCACGTGGCGCGGCTCGAGGCGCTGGTGCTGGAGGTGGCGGCGCGGCCGATGGCCCCCGAGGCCCGGCTGCGCCAACTCATCCACCGCTTCATGCAGGCGTATGCCGGCGCGCAGGACGAGCACCGCGTGCTCACCGAAGACGTCAAATTCCTGCACGCGGCCGAACGCGAGCGCGTGCTCGAGGCCCAGCGCCGCGTCGTCGCCGCGGTGGCCGACGCCGTGGCGGCGTTGCGCCCCGACCTGGGCGCGGCGCAGCTGCACAAGCCGCTGGCGCTGCTGCTGTTCGGCATGATCAACTGGACCTTCACCTGGCTGCGTGCAGGCGGAACGCTGAGCCACGAGACACTGGCACCGGTGGTGGAGGCGCTGTTCTTCGGCGGGCTGCCCGCGGTGCAGGCACCAGCGCCCAGCCCTCGGTCGCCTGCTCGGCGGCGTGGCTCAGGATGCGCACCGGCGCCAGGCCCTGCGCCGTGGCCTGCGCCAGCAAGGCCTCGACGCCGGCCTCGCCCAGGCTGAAGACGAAATGCTGCCAGCGCCGCTGCACACGTTCGTGCAGCCAGGCGTCTTCCAGCGCGCGGCGCACGGACCGCGTGTCCGGCCCGGCTTCGAGCACGCGCGGTGCGATGGCGCCGACGAACAGGTTGAAGTCGTGGCGCAGCGTGTGCTCGGGCAGCAACGCGGCCATGGCGCGCGTGCGCGTGCTCCAGCCCGAAGCGGCGAAGAGCAGCGTCACCAGCGCCTGCAGGCCTTGCACGGCATTGAGCAGGCGCACGCGGTTGGGTGGCAGTACGGCCAGCGGCAGTTGGGCGGCTTCGTGAAAGGGCAGCGGCGTGGCGTAGGAGCGCAGCGCCGCCAGCCGCCACCAGGCGGCCGCGTCCAGACCGGACTCGGTTTCGCCGTCGGTTTCGGCGCGCCGCGCGCGTTGCACGGCCTCGGCCACGTTCACGCCGCCGCGCGCCAGCGCGGCCTGGCGGCTGACGACCGCCAGGTTGCCCGCGGCATAGGCTGCTTCGGGGTTGAGCCGTTCGACCTGCGCGGCGGCCGGATCGGACGCTGCCCCGCCCAGCGGCAGGCGCAACACCGGGCAGTCAGGGCTTTGGATCTGCGCCAGGTAGTTCGGCGTCACCTGCTGCGCCTCGAAGGCGATGTCGTGGCGCCAGGCCAGCAGCCGCACCTGCAGCCACAGTCGCGTCGCGCGCTGCGTGGCCAGCACGCGCTGGCCGAAGACGGCACGGCCGGCCATCCAGCCCTGGCATACCGGGGTGCCGGCGTGCAGCAGTTCGGCGGGCGGCACGAGGCCGTGGTGGGCATGGTCCCAGCCGATGTCGAAGCCGGTGCGGTCGGCGGCTTGCGCGGGCGGGGTGTCGAGTTCGAGGGTGGCCTGGGTCATCGTCGTCTCCAAGAAAGCCGCCGGCCCCTTGCCCGCGGTGTGGAGACAGTGTCGGACCCAGGTGGCTCAATACGTGAGCTAGTCCGGGATTGCCTTCGCGCCGGCTGCAAAGCGCGCCGGGGCCGTGACGCGGCGCAATGCCGCGGCCAGCAGCAGGCCGCAGAGCAGGCCCACGACGTCGGCCACCAGGTCGTCCCAGTCGCCATGCCGGTTCGGCAATTGCGCCTGCACGATCTCGATGAAGCCGCCGTACAGCAGCAAGCCCGAGGCGGTGGCCATCGTGCGGCGCCATCCCGGCGCATGCGCGAACGACGCCACGGTGCCCAGCACCAGGAAAGCCAGGAGGTGGTTGACCTTGTCCCAGCCCGGCAAGTTGGGCGTGGGAGACGCCGGCCCGAAGGCGAGCCAGCTGATGATCGCGAGCAGCAGCACGAGCAGGACGAGCCAGGCCGGGCGCGATCGGGGGTCGTGCAGGATTGACGAGATCAAGGGGCGAGCAGGTGCCACGGTTGGACGGGATTGTGCCCGTCGCAGGCCGACGCCCGTGCCTGCAGTGTTAACATCGCTGGCTGTTTTCGGAACCGTCGGTGGTGACCCGCCGATATTTCCTCGCCGGTGTAGCTCAGTTGGTAGAGCAGCGCATTCGTAATGCGAAGGTCGGGAGTTCGACTCTTCTCACCGGCACCAAGCAAAAGCGGGGGTTGGTGGCACGGTGCCCACCGTCCCCTTCACTTTTTTTGATCGGCGCTCCCTACGATGTAGGCCTCATGTCGCCGCGGATACCGGGTTTCGGCCCGGGCATCCCGTCCGCGCGGCGACGAACCCCGGCCGGCGGATCGCATCGCCGGCGCATGGTTCGACCCTGCGCCCTGAAGGATGCTCGGCGTTACAGGTAGTACAGCAGCAGATAACCCAGCAGCAGGATCAGGACCGCCAGCCCCATGCGCCCGGTGGGCCAAGTCTTGGCCAGGCGGCTGTCCAGGCCGTGTGTGCGCTCCACGGTGGCCTGGGCGGCCTGCACCGTGGCCTTGACCGTGGTGCCGGCGGCGTGGCGCGTGGCGCTCAGCAGCGGCGTGAAGGCGCGCAGCAGTCCCGGCAGCAGGCGCCGCCAGACCCAGTCGGTGTCCAGCGTGATCGTCAGCGTGCGCTTCAGGTAGGGCAGCATGACGAAGAAAGCCAGCCCCGAGAACAGCAGCAACTGCGTCTGCGTCAGCACGTGGGCCCAGGTGTAGGGCTCGTACTTCACCTCGTAGGGCAGCAGCGCGTAAAGCGGCTCGGCCCAGACGCCGAGCGCGATACACAGGAAGGCGAAGAAGACCATCGCC
The DNA here is from genome assembly GCA_016709385.1 of Candidatus Rubrivivax defluviihabitans. Classification (GTDB taxonomy): domain Bacteria; phylum Pseudomonadota; class Gammaproteobacteria; order Burkholderiales; family Burkholderiaceae_C; genus Rubrivivax; species Rubrivivax defluviihabitans. The sequence continues at coordinate 273,576 of JADJMW010000008.1, read as the reverse complement.
CAGCGCATCGAGGCCGGCGGTTCGGCCGGGCGCAGGCCGGAATCCTTCTGGAAGAAGACGAACCACGGGAATTTGATGCCGGCGTGCAGGAAGACTCCGGCCGAGGCGGCCGTGAGCAGCAGCCACACCGTGAGCAGGTGGCCGTCGGCGGCCGCCTGTGAAACCATGGACTTCGAGACGAAACCGGAAGTCAATGGGAACGACGAGATGGCCAGCGCGCCGATGGTGCCGCACACCGTGGTCAGCGGCATGGTGTGGAACAGGCCGCCGAGCTCCGAGCACTTGCGCCGGTTCGTCATCAGCAGCACCGAGCCGGCCGACATGAGCAGCAGTGCCTTGTAGATGATGTGCGTGAAGGCATGCGCCGCGGCGCCGTTGAGCGCCATCTCGGTGCCGATGCCGATGCCGGCAAGCATGAAGCCGACCTGGTTGACGATGGAATAGGCCAGGATGCGCCGCATGTCGTTTTCCAGCAGCGCATAGATGATGCCGTAGAAGACCATTGCCAGCCCCACCCAGATCAGCAGCTCGGTGCCGGGGAAGCCGCGGATCAGCACGTAAACCGCCGTCTTGGTGGTGAAGGCCGAGAGGAACACGGTGCCGCTCCACGAGGCCTCGGGGTAGGCGTCGGGCAGCCAGGCCGACAGCGGCACGGCGCCGGCGTTGACCAGGAAACCGGCCAGGATCAGCCAGTGCGGCACCGAGTCCGGCGCCATGCGCGTGAACGCCACGCTGCCGGTGGCCAGGATATGGCCGGTGACGCCGGCAAACAGCACCACGCCGCCGGCGAGGTGGATCATCAGGTAGCGCCGCGCGGCGCGGTAGGCGGCCTCGCTGCCCTGGCTCCACAGCACCAGGGTGGACCCCACGGCCATCAGTTCCCAGAAGACGAAGACGGTGACCAGGTCGCCGGCCAGCGCCACGCCGATGGCCGAGCCGGCATAGACGAAAGCGGCCGGCACCTCGACGCGGCTCTTCTGGCCCAGCGCGAACAAGCCGCCGCCGGCCGCCATGAGCGCGAAGATGGTGGCGAACAGTCGCGACAGCTTGTCGCCTTGCAGCGGCGCGAGCGTGTAGTCCAGCCAGTGCAGCCGCCACACCGCGCCGTCGGGTACCTGCCACACCAGTGCCAGCACGACCAGGGGCAGCGCCACGATGCCGACGGAACGCAGCGCGCCGCGCAGCCAGGGCAGCAGCAGTCCGCCGGCGATCAGCACCAGCGCCGGGTGGATCACGGTGGCGGCGTCAGTCATCGTGCCGGCCGTAGTAGGTGTCGGGCCGCTTCAGCACCAGGGCCAGACCCTTGGCCACCGCGATCATCGCGGCGCAGGCGCCGAAGCCGAACCAGGCCGAAAAGCCGAAGACGGATTCGATCTCGAAATGCGGGTGCAGGTGCACGAAGAGTTCGGCCACGACGGTCAGCGCCAACACGACCAGGAAACCGCGCCACAGCAGCTTCACGTGCGCCGGGTCGTCGAGCCAGTGACGGTCGTCTTGCCTGTTCATTTCAGCCTCCGGCCAGCATCTGCCGCGCCAGCGCCAGCGGCACCTCGGGCAGGAAGAAGAGCAGCACCGTGGCCGCCGCGGTGACGGTGAGCGCGATCACCATCGGCAGCGGCGCCTCGCCATGCGGGTGGTCGTGTGCGTCATGGGCGGGTGCCACGAAGAAGGCGCGGTAGACGATGGGCAGGAAGTAGCCGGCATTGAGCAGCGTGCTGCCCACGATCACGGCCACGGCCACCCAATGCTGCGCGGCCATCGCGCCCGACAGCATGTACCACTTGGAGACGAAGCCTGCCGCCGGCGGCAGGCCGATCATCGACAAGGCGCCGATCGCGAACGCGCCCATGGTCCACGGCATGCGGCGGCCGATGCCGTCGAGCTGGCTGACCTCGGTCTTGTGCGCGGCGGTGTAGATGGCGCCAGCGGCGAAGAACAGCGTGATCTTGCCGAAAGCATGCGCGGCGATGTGCAGCACGGCGCCGATGAGGCTCAGCGGCGCCAGCAGCGCCGCGGCCATGATCACGTAGGCGAGCTGGCTGACCGTGGAGTAGGCCAGTCGCCGCTTCAGGTTGTCGGCATTCAGCGCCACCACAGACGCGGCCAGGATGGTGAAGCCGGCCACCGCCACCAGCCAGTCGGCGGCGCCGCCGAGGCCCGCCGCGGCCAGGTTGTCGACGCCGAAGATATAGACGATGACCTTGACGACGCTGAAGACACCGGCCTTCACCACCGCCACCGCGTGCAGCAGCGCCGAGACCGGTGTCGGCGCCACCATCGCCGCCGGCAGCCAGCGGTGGAAGGGCATCAGCGCCGCCTTGCCGATGCCATACACCGTGAGCGCCAGCAGCGCCGCCAGTTCGTTGTGGCCGAGCCGGCCCTGGAGGACGCCGCCGGGCGTGAAGTCGGTGGTGCCGGCGAGGTACCAGATGAAGATCAGCGCCGGCAGCAGGAAGACCGTGGACGTGCCGAGCAACAGGCCCAGGTAGACGCGGCCGCCCTGGCGCGCCTTCTCGGTACCGTGGTGCGTGACCAGCGGGTAGGTCACCAGCGTCAGCACCTCGTAGAAGAGGAACAGCGTGAACAGGTTGGCCGAGAAGGCGATGCCCATCGTGGCGGCCAGCGAAAGCGCGAAACAGATATAGAAGCGCGTCTGCCGCTCTTCCTGGTTGCCGCGCATGTAGCCGATGGAATACAGCGAGTTGACGATCCACAGACTGGAGGCAATGAGCGCGAACAGCATGCCCAGAGGCTCCACGCGCAGCGCGATTTCCAGCCCCGGGAGCAGTTCGAACAAGGCCACGGCGGGCCGCCCGCCGGCCATCAAGGCGGGCAGCAACGTCAGCACGCAGCCCAGCAGCGTGACCGCCGTGATCAGCGTCACCGATTCGCGCAGGTTCGGCGCGCGGCCGGCCAGTGCGATCAGCGCCGCGCCCAGCAGCGGCACGGCCAGGGCCGCCAGGACGGCTTGCTCGGGGGCCATCAACGGCCTCCCCCGAGCAGCATCTCGGCCGCCCGTATGGCGGGGTCCACGGTGTAGTGGGTATCCAGTCCGAACAACACCACCGCCACCAGCAGTACCGCCGTGGGCACCGCCATCGAGCGTGGCACGGCTGCCGGCGCGATGTCCTTGCGCGGCTCACGGAAGTAGGCCACTTCGACGAAGCGCCAGACGTACATCAGCGACACCAGCGACGAGGCCACGATCAGGAACACCAGCCACCACTGCCCCTGCTCCAGCGCCGCCAGCACCAGGTACCACTTGGTGACGAAGCCGGCGGTGCCCGGCACGCCGATCAGAGACAGGCCCGCCAGCACGATGCCGGCACTGGTCCAGGGCATGAGCCGGCCCAGGCCGTGGACACGCGCCAGCGTGGCGCCGCCCACCGAAGCCACCACGATGCCCAGCAGCATGAAGATCGCGCCCTTGGTCACGCCGTGGTTGAACAGGTGCACGATGGAGGCCGTCAGGCCCGTGGCCGAGTCGAACGACAGGCCGAGCACGATATAGCCGATCTGCCCCACGCTCGAATAGGCGAACAGGCGCTTCAGGTCGGTCTGGAAGATGGCGATGGTGCTGGCCACGAACATGCCGGCCAGCGCCAGCACCAGCATCATCTGCTCCATGGGCAGGCGGCCGAAGACCTGGGCCTCGCCGAAGACGCCGAAATAGAAGCGCAGCAGCACGTACACCGCCACCTTGGTGGCGGTGGCGGCGACGAAGGCCGATACCGCCGTGGGCGCATACGCGTAGGCATTCGGCAGCCACTGGTGCAAGGGGAACAGCGCCAGCTTCAGCGACACGCCCACGGTCAGGAAGGCCAGCGCGGCCAGCACCGGGCGCGTGCCGTTCACCGCGGCGATGCGCCGCCCCATGTCGGCCAGATTCAACGTGCCCGTCATCAGGTACAGCAGCCCGATGGCGATGACGATGAAGGTGGCGCCGATGGTGCCCATGATCAGGTACTGGTAGGCGGCCACCAGTGCCCGCTTGTCGCGGCCCAGTGCAATCAGCACGTAGGTCGACAGCGACGAGATCTCCAGGAAGACGAAGATGTTGAAGGCGTCGCCGGTGATCGAGATGCCCAGCAGCCCGGTCATGCACAGCAGGAACATCGTGTAGAAGAGGTAATGCTGCGCCGCCGGCACCTCGCGCTCGATGCTGCCGCGTGCAAAGGGCAGCACCACCGAGGCGATGCCCGCCACAAGCACCAGCATCGCCGACGACAAGGCGTCGACGCGGTATTCGATGCCGATCGGTGGTGGCCAGTTGCCGATGGGATACGAGATGACCCCGCTGCCATGCACCTGCAGGGCCAGCGCGAGCGCAATGGCCAGCGCGCACCAGCTGGCCGCCACGGCCACCAAGAAGGCCAGGCCGGGCCGGCGCAGCAGCACCGTCAATGGCGCGGCCAGCAGCGGCAGCACGACCTGCAGCGCAGGCAGATGGGTGGCGATGCTCATTCTCAGTCTGCGCCGCTGCCTGGCGACGTTTCCTGCAGCAGGATGTCGTCTTCCTCGATCGTGCCATAGGCCTCGCGGATGCGCACGACCAGTGCCAGGCCCAGCGCCAGCGTGGCCACGCCCACCACGATGGCGGTCAGGATCAGCACGTGCGGGATCGGGTTGGAGTAGATCTTGAACGCGTCGCTGAGGATCGGCGCGGTGCCGCCGATCAGCTTGCCCGGTGCGATGTACAGCAGGTAGACCGAGGTCTGGAAGATGCCCAGCCCGACCAGCTTCTTGATCAGGTTGCCGCGGGCGATGACGATGAACAGCCCCGCCACGAGCAGGAAGATGGTGACGAAATAGCTGAAGTGCCCGATGACACCGGGCAACCCCGGTGGCCCGTTCATGAGAACTCGCCCTTGCGGCGGGCGGCGAACATGTAGAAGATCTTCATCATCACGCCGGAGACGGTGATGGCCACGCCGACCTCGACCCAGAAAATGCCGCGCTCCTGGCCGTGCACGGTATCGTGGGAGAGCACGAAATAGTCGAGGTAGTTGCCGCCCAGCAGCAGGCCCGCGACGCCGACGCCGCCGTAGACGAGCACGCCCACCGCCATCATCGACTCGACCAGGGGCTCCGGCATCACCTTCTGCACCGCCGGCAGGCCATAGATGAGGCCGTAGAACAGCATCGTGGCGGCAATGATGACGCCGGCCTGGAAGCCGCCGCCGGGGCCGAAGTCGCCGTGGAACTGCACGTACAGCGCGAAGAGCAGGATGTAGGGCATGAGCAGTTTGGCCACGACGCGCAGGATGAGGTCGTTCTTCATGCCTTGCCTTCCTTGTTCTTGCTGCGGCGGCGCTGGCGCAGCAGCGCCACCACGCCGGCCCCGGCGGTGAAGACCACCGTTGTCTCGCCCAGCGTGTCGTAGCCGCGGTAGCTGGCCAGCACGGCGGTCACGACGTTGGGCACGCCGGTCTCCTTCATCACCTGCTGCAGGTAGTGCGGGGCCACGTGCTGATGGATCGGTGCCTGCACGTCGTCGAACATCGGCAGGCCCATGGAACCATAGATCAGCAACGCGCCCACCGCCAGCGAAACCGCCGCGGGCAGCACCGGGTTGCGGATCGGCTTGGCCTCCTCGCTGTCGCACAGGTAAAGCGCACCCAGGAAGAGCACGGTGGAGACGCCGGCGCCCACCGAGGCCTCGGTCATCGCCACGTCGACCGCGTCCATGGCGACCAGCACGGTGGCCATCATGAAGCTGTAGACGCCGCCGAGCACGACCACCGAGAAGAGATTGCGGCTGCGGCCGAGCACCACCACCACGACGGCCATCAGCACCAGCAGCGCGTTGATGATCAGGGCTTCGATGATGGTTCCTCCGGTTCGGCCAGCAGCGGCTTCAGACCGCGCTCGTAGGCGGCGCGGGCCAGCGCGTGCGTGCCGGTGGGGCTGGCGAACAGCAGCAGCGCGCCGATGAACAACAGCTTCACGGCCACCAGCGTGAAGCCGGCCTGCAGCAGCAGGCCGAACAGGATGAAACCGGCCCCCAGCGTGTCGACCAGGCTGGCCGCGTGCACGCGGGTGTAGAAGTCGGGCATGCGCAGCATGCCGACCGCGCCGACGATGCAGAAGATGCCGCCGACCACGATGCTGGCCCAGCTGAGAAGGTCGATCAGCAGCTTCATGGGCCTGCCCTCGGCGGCTGGGCCGCCTCGGGCTCCTCGCCGGGGTCACCCAGGTCGCCATAACGGAAGAACTTGAGCACCGCCACCGTGCCGATGATGTTGAGCAGGCCGTAGGTCAGCGCCAGGTCCAGGAATTCGGGCCGCCCGGTCAGAAAACCCAGCACCGACAGCAGCAGCAGCGCCACGGTGCCGATGGTGTTGCCGGCCTGCACGCGGTCGAACACGGTTGGGCCCAGCGCGGCGCGCACGACCACGAGGGCCAGCGTCACCAGCAGCGCCAACGCGGCGGCGGCAAACATCACTTGCGGTGACCTTCCAGCGCGCGAAGCACGCGGCGGTCCATGTCGCTGTCGACCGCGCCCGCGGCGCCGTCGCGAGTGATCGCGTGGACCAGGAATTGATGCGGCTCGGCCTCCACCGTGATGGTGCCCGGCGTCAGCGTGATCGAGTTGGCGTGCGTGACCAGGCCCACCGGCGTCTTCTGGCTGGGCTTGAAGCGCACCAGGGTCGGGCTGATGGGCAGCTTGGGGTCGACGATGATGCGCACGACGGTCCAGCCCGACTTGAGGATCTCCACCAGCAGCCAGCACCAGTACAGCGCCGCCGGCCACAGCAACTGCAGCGGCTGGCCCTCGGGGTCGAGCACGTGCATGCGACGCGTATACAGCACCACCGCAGCCGCGCAGCCTGCGCCGGCGATCATCAGGAACGGCGTGAAGAAGCCCGACAACAGCAGCCAGAACACGTACAAGGAGAGGAACGCGCCGACCGAGTGGATCATGGACTGTTGTCGTCATTGCTTGCAGCGGGGCGAATTATGCCCCGCAGGGTTCGGTGCAGATGGTGGTGACCGTTTGCTTAAGATCAACGGTCCTGCACCCGACCCACGCCACCATGCCCGCCCGCATCCTCGTCGCCCGTGTCGTGCCACCCCGCGTGCTGGAGCGGCTGCGCCGTCACTTCGACGTCGAAGCCAACGCCGATGACGCCATCTACACGCCGGCCGAACTGGTGCAGCGTCTGCAGGGCAAGCAGGGCGCGCTGACCACGGGCAGCGAGCGCATCGACGCCAAGCTGCTGGCGGCCTGCCCCGAACTGCGCGTGGTCGCCAACATGGCGGTGGGCTACAACAATTTCGACATTCCCGCCTGCAGCGCACACGGCGTGCTGGCCACCAACACACCCGACGTGCTGACCGAGACCACGGCCGACTTCGGCTTTGCGCTGATGATGGCCGCCGCGCGACGCATGGCCGAGAGCGAGCATTTCCTGCGCCACGGCGAATGGAAGAAGTGGTCGTGGGACTTGTTAACCGGCAGCGACGTGCACGGCGCCACGCTGGGCATCCTCGGCATGGGGCGCATTGGCCAGGCCATCGCGCGCCGCGGCGCCCTGGGCTTCGGCATGAAGGTGATCTATCACAACCGCAGCCGCCTGGCGCCGGAAGTCGAGTCGCCGCTGGGTGCACGCTGGGTCGACAAGGCCACGCTGCTGCGCGAGGCCGACCACCTGGTGCTGGTGTTGCCGTATGCGGCGGCCAGCCACCACGCCATCGGCGCGGCCGAACTGATGCTGATGAAGCCGACCGCCACGCTGACCAATATCGCGCGCGGCGGCATCGTCGATGACGCGGCGCTGGCTGCGGCGCTGCGCGAACGCCGCATCGCCGCCGCGGCGCTGGATGTCTTCGAGGGCGAGCCGGCCGTGCATCCGGACCTGCTGGAGGTGCCCAATGTCGTGCTCACGCCGCACATTGCCAGCGCGACCGTGGCCACACGCGTGGCGATGGCCGAACTGGCGGCCGACAACCTGATCGCCGCGCTCAACGGCGGTACGCCGCCGACACCGATCAATGCCGCTGAATTGCAGCAGCGCGGCTGACAGACCGGATGGCCATGCCTGAATGGACCGTGCCGGCGCTGCTGGCGCTGAACCTGCTGTGGGTGGTGATCCTGCTGTGGCTGGCCCTGCGGCCGCCGCCGGATCGCGCCGGGCCGCAGATCGAACGCCTGGAACGCGAACTGCGCGACGAACTCGGCCGCCAGGGCCGGGCCATGCGTTCCGATCTGGGCACCTTCCAGCAGATGCTGCTGACGCAAGGCGGCGACGTGGCGCGCACGCAGAACGAGCAGATCGACTCCTTCCGCACCCAGCTGGCCGCGATGCAGCAGCAGACCGACGCCGCGCTGCGCCGGTTCAGCGAAACGCTGGCCGACCAGCTGCGGCTGTTGTCGGAAGCCAGCGAACGCCGACAGTCCGAACTGCGCGGCGCCGTGGAGGCCCGCCTCGTCGCGCTGCAGGAGGGCAACGAGAAGAAGCTGGAGCAGATGCGCGCCACTGTCGACGAGAAGCTGCACGCCACGCTGGAGCAGCGCCTGGGCGAAAGCTTCAAGCAGGTGGCCGACCGCCTGGAGCAGGTGCACAAGGGCCTGGGCGAGATGCAGGGCCTGGCGCGCGACGTCGGCGCGCTCAACCGCGTGCTCACCAACGTGAAGACGCGCGGTGTTTTCGGCGAGGTGCAGCTGGCGGCCCTGCTGGAGCAGGTGTTCACGCCCGAGCAGTACGCGGTGAACGTGGCCACCGTGCCGGGCAGCAGCGAACGCGTGGAATTTGCCATCCGCCTGCCCGGGCAGCGTCACGACGGCGCGCCGCTGTGGCTGCCCATCGACGCGAAATTCCCGCGCGAGGACTACGAACGCCTGCTCGACGCCCACGAGCGCGCCGATGCCTCGGCCATGGAGCTGGCGGCCAAGGCCATCGAGTCGCGGCTGAAGCTCGAGGCGCGCAGCATGCGCGAGAAATACGTGGCGCCGCCGCACACCACCGACTTCGCGATCCTCTTCGTGCCCACCGAAGGCCTGTATGCCGAGGCGCTGCGCCGGCCCGGGCTGGTGCAGAGCCTGCAGCAGGACCACAAGGTCATGCTCGCCGGACCGACCACGCTGCTGGCCACGCTGACCAGCCTGCAGATGGGTTTTCGCACGCTGGCTCTGGAGCGGCGCTCGGTGGAGGTGTGGGAGGTGCTGGGCGCGGTGAAGACCGAATTCGCCAAGTTCGGCGAGGTGCTGGCCAAGACCAAGAAGAAGCTCGACGAAGCCAGCAGCACCATCGAGCAGGCGCAGACGCGCAGCAACGTGATGACGAGGCGGCTCAAGTCGGTCGAGGCCTTGCCCGAGCCGCGCGTGGCGCAGTTGTTGCCCGGATTGCTGACCGAAGACCCCGGCGAGGACGCCGGTACCCAACCGGGCGGGGGCCTGGACGATGCCCGCGACGGCTGATCGCAGGCCGCGCCCGACGGCTGCGGGGATTCAGAAGCGGAGCGTCCCCGGGGGTGTTGGCTCCGCGGTGGGTGTGCTGGGGGCCGCAGGCTCGGCCGGAGGCGCCGGCTCTGCCGCTTGCGGTCGCACCGGTACGCGCTCGACCAGGGGCGTGGGCGTGGGCGGCTGCCAGCCGCTCGGCAGGCGCGATTCACGCGGGTAGCCGGCGGCGTCGAGATAGGCGGTCCACTCCATCTCCGACAGGCCCCGCAGCGCCTGGGCGCCGATGGTCAGCGCCGGCACCGTGCGAGCGCCGACGGTACGTTCCAGCGCCGCGGCATCCGCATCGCTGGTCACCAGCCGTTCGCTGTATGGAATGCCGCGTTGCTGCAGCAGGCGCCGGCCGCTGTCGCAGGGCGCGCAGTCGGACGACGTGTACAGCGTCACCGGGTAGCGTTGCGTCGGCTGGCGCAGTTCCAGCGGGAAGACCGCCTCGGGCTCCGCAGCGGCGGCGTTGCGGCCGAGCGTGATGATGCGGCCGCTGCCTGCGGCGGGCGGCCGGTCGGTATAGGTGACGCTGCCGTCGGGTTGCACCACCTTGTACAGCGCCAGCACCGGCGGCGTCGCACCGGCCAGCAGCACGGCGGCCAGGGCGGGCAGGAGCAAAGTTTTCATGGATCGGGCGTCGGAGGCGGGCGAACGGAAGGCCCCCAATCTAGCCGACCTGCGCACCGATCTCAAGCCAGGCCCTGGTGTCGCAGCAGCGCGTCGATCTGCGGATCGCGGCCGCGGAAGGCGCGAAAGCTCTCCAGCGCCGGACGGCTGCCACCGACTTCCAGGATGCTGCGGCGGAAACGCTCGCCGGTGGCGGGGTCGAAGACGCCGGCTTCCTCGAAGGCGCCGTAGGCGTCGGCCGACAGCACCTCGGCCCAGGCATAACCGTAGTAGCCAGCGGCATAACCGCCACAGAACAGGTGCGAGAAGCTGTTGGCAAAGCGGTATTCCGGCGGTGGCGGCAGCGGCGCCATCTCGGCGCTGGCCTCGTTGGCCACCTGCTGCACGCGTGCCGCGGCACCGGGTTCGGCGTGCAGCCGCATGTCGAAGAGCGCGAATTCGCACTGGCGAAGCATCTGCATCGCACTGTGGAAGTGGCGCGCGGCCACCATGCGGTCGAACAAGGCGCGCGGCAGCGGTTCGCCGGTGTCCACATGGCCGGTCATGCGCTGCAGCACCTCCCATTCCCAGCAGAAGTTTTCCATGAACTGGCTGGGCAGTTCCACCGCGTCGCCTTCCACGCCCGCGATGCCCGAGACCGCCATTTCGTCGACCTGCGTCAGCATGTGGTGCAGGCCATGGCCGAATTCGTGGAACAGCGTGATCACGTCGTCGTGGCGCAGCAAGGCGGGCTTGTCGCCCACGGGCGGCGCGAAGTTGCACACCAGGTGCGCCACCGGCAACTGCAAACGGCCGTCGGGCCTGCGCCAGCGGGTACGGCAGTCGTCCATCCAGGCGCCCGAACGCTTGCCGGCGCGGGCGTAGAGGTCCAGGTAGAAAGCCGCCACCGGCTCGCCGCCGCGCCAGACGCGGTAGAAGCGCACGCTGTCGTGCCAGAGCGGTGCGCGGTCTTCGCGGATGGCCACGTCGAACAGCGTCTCGACCAGCCGGAACAGGCCCGCCAGCACGCGCGGTTCGGTGAAATACCGCTTGAGATCCTGTTCGCTGAAGGCATAGCGCGACTGCCGGAGCTGTTCGGCGGCGTAAGCGCGATCCCAGGCCTGAAAGTCGGGCAGGCCCAGCTCCCGCGCAGCGAATTGGCGCAGTTCGGCCACTTCACGATCGGCGTGGGGCCGCGCGCGGTCCGCCAGTTCGCGCACGAAGGCCAGCACTTCGCCGGGCGAGCCTGCCATCTTGGGCACCAGGGCCAGGTGCGCATAGGTGTGGTGGCCAAGCAGCGCGCCTTCCTCGTGACGCAGTTCGAGCAGTTCGCGCATCAGCGGCCCGTTGTCGCGCTCGGGCGGGCCGAATTCGCTGGCGCGCGTGTGGTGGGCGCGGAACATCGCCTCGCGCAGCGGGCGGTGGCGGGCAAACTGCATCACGGGCACGTAGCAAGGCGCCTGCAGCGTCAGGCGCCAGCCGTCCTGGCCGGCGGCGGCCGCCGCGGCGCGCGCGGCCTCGCGCACGTCTTCGGGCACACCGTCGAGTTCGGATGCGTCCGTCACGGTCAGCGAGAAGGCATCGGTGGCGTCGAGCACGTTGTCGCCGAACCGCCGCGAAAGGACGCCGGCACGTTTCTGGATGGCGGCATGGCGCTCGCGGGCCTGCCCCTGCAATTCGACGCCACCGAGCACGAAGTTTCGAAGTGCATCGGCCAGCGCCTTGCGCTGGGCGGGTGCCAGCCGTGCCGCGCCCGCACCCGCCGCCACGGCCAGGTACTTGGCGAACAGACGGGCATCGGCACCCAGCCGCGTATGGAAATCGATGACGCGCGGCTGGTGCTCCGCATGGGCGGCACGCATCTGCGGCGTGTCCGCCACCGCCTGCAGATGGCCCACCGCAGACCAGGCCGAGCGCAGCCGCTCCAGCGCCGGGTCGAGCACGGCGGCCAGGGTGTCGTAGTCGGCGGCCACGTCGGGGCCGACGGCGCGCTCGAGCGCGTCGTCCGCGTCGGCCAGCAGCACGTCCAGCGCCGGCCCCACGTGTTCGGGGCGGATGGTCGCGAAGTCGGGCAGCTCGCTGCCTTGCAGCAGGGGATTCATGCCTGGGTCTCGGCGGCCTGCAGCGTATTGACCAGCAGCATGGTGATCGTCATCGGCCCCACGCCGCCGGGCACCGGTGTGATGAACCCGGCCGGGCCCAGCGCCTCGCGCACGGCATCGAAGTCGACGTCGCCGCACAGCTTGCCGGCGTCGTTGCGGTTCATGCCGACGTCGATGACGATGGCCCCGGGCTTGACCATCCCGGCCGTGAGCGTGTTGCGCCGCCCCACGGCGGCCACCACGATGTCGGCCTGCCGCGTGTGCACGGCCAGATCGGGCGTGGCGCTGTGGCACACCGTCACGGTGGCGTTGGCCTGCAGCAGCAGCAGCGCCATCGGCTTGCCCACGGTATTGCTGCGGCCGATGACCACGGCATGCCGGCCGGGGATGGCGCGGCCGGTGCTTTCGATCATCTTCATGCAGCCGTAGGGCGTGGCCGGCCGCAGGCCCGGCAGGCCGGTCATCAATTCGCCGGCCGAGAGCACCGAGAAGCCGTCGACGTCCTTGTGCGCGGCGATGGCCGCGATGACCTGCTGCGGGTCGATATGCCGCGGCAGCGGCATCTGCACCAGGATGCCGTGGATCGCCGGGTCGGCATTCAGCGCCGCGATGCGCTCCAGCAGCGTGGCCTGCGGCAGCGTGGCGTCATACTGCTCCAGCACCGAATGCAGCCCGTGCTCGTGGCAGGCCTTGACCTTGTTGCGCACGTACACGGCGGAAGCTGGATCGTCGCCGACGAGGATCACCGCCAGCCCTGGCGGCCGGCCGCGCGCGGCCAAGGCCGCCGCCCGCGCGCCGACTTCGGCGCGAATCTGGCGCGACAGCGCCAACCCGTCTATCAGTTGTGCAGTCACGCGGCCATCTTTCTCGTCAAACTGACTGGAGCCCCCTCCCGGAGGGGGCTCGGGGGAGCCCACGGACGGCGATCGGAGATCGCTCTAGGCGCGCTGTGCGCCAAGAGCGATCTTGAGCAGGTCCGCGACCGTATTTGCGTTCAGCTTCTCCATGATGTTGGCGCGATGCGCCTCCACCGTCTTGATGCTGATGCCCAGGTCGTCGGCGATCTGCTTGTTCAAGCGCCCGGCGACGATGCGTTCCAGCACCTGCGCCTCGCGCGTGGTCAGGCGCGAAAGCAGGGCGTCGCGGCTGGCCTGTTCCTGGTGCTGGCTGAACGCCTGACGCGCCTGCTCGAGCATGCGTTCCACCAGGCCAAGCAGTTCTTCTTCCTTGAAAGGCTTCTCGATGAAGTCCATCGCGCCCTTCTTCATGGTCGTCACGGCCATCGGCACGTCACCGTGCCCGGTGATGAAGACCACCGGCAGCGGGCTCTTGCGTTCCAGCAGCCGGTCCTGCAATTCCAGGCCGCTCATGCCGTCCATGCGGATGTCAGCGATGAGGCAGGCCACTTCGCGCGGATCGAAGCGCGACAGGAACGACTCCGAGGAGTCGAAGCACTTGACGCGGTAGTCCTTGCCTTCCAGCAGCCACTGCAGCGAATCTCGCACCGCTTCGTCGTCGTCGACGACATAGACGGTGCCCTTCTTGGGGATCAGGCTCATTCGGGAACGGCGGTGGGGTTCGTGGAGGATGCCGCCTCGAGCGGAGCGAAGGCGGAGTCAGGTTCGGCGTGGTGCCTGGCGGGCAATTCCACCGGCAAGGTGAAGGCAAATCTGCAACCCACGATCGACTCGCCATTGTAGAGGTTCTGCGCCTTCATCCGGCCGCGGTGCGACTCGACGATGGAGCGGCACAGGCTCAGCCCGATGCCCAGACCTTCGGCCTTGGTGGAGAAGAAGGCCTCGTACAGGCGCCCGATGGCCTCGTCGGGGATGCCCGGGCCCATATCGGTGACGCTGAACTCGATGACACCGCCTTCGTCGGGCGTGTGTCGCGGCACGACGCGCAGTTCGATGTGCCGGCGCGCCGGCGGCAGCTGCGCGCTGTCGATGGCCTCGGCCGCATTCTTCAGCAGGTTCAGCACCACCTGTTCGATCAGGATCGGGTCGGCCATGATCAGCGGCAGCCGCTGCGCCACGTAGGTGTGGATGGCGACATTGCGGCGCCGCAGTTCGATGCCTGCCAGGTCCACCGCGTCGTCGATGATCTGACCAGCCTGTGCCGGCTGGCGCTGCGGTTCGCTGCGCTTCACGAAGGCGCGGATGCGGCGGATGATCTGCCCGGCGCGTTCGGCCTGACGTGCCGTCTTCTGAAGTGCGGCGACGAGATCGTCGCGCGCGATGGTCTCGGCGCGCACGCGCGAGACCATGCCGTTGCAGTAGTTCGTGATGGCGGTGAGCGGCTGGTTGAGTTCGTGCGCCACCGAGGAGGCCATCTCGCCCATGGTCACCAGGCGGCTCGTCATCTGCGCCTTCTCGGCCTGGGCAGCGGCCTGTTCCTCGGCGCGCAGGCGCGCCGTGATGTCGGTGGCGATCAGCATCTGCGCCAGCCGGCCGTCGGTCCACTGCAGGTAGCGCGCGCGCACGTCGAACCACTTCTGCAGCGGTTCCACGTAGACCTCGCGCGGGCTGGCGCCGGACTCGGTGAGTGCATGTGTCGGCAGGCCGGACAAGGGGTCGAAGTCGTCTTCGGCGCCGTAGTGCAATTCGTTCACGCTGCCGGCCATCTGCTGATGGCCGCGGGCGTCGCCGCCGAACCACAGCCGGTAGGAGCGGTTGGCGAAGAGCAGTTCGCCCTGCTGCACGGAAAGCACCGACACGGCTGCGTCCAGCCCCTCGAGCACGGTGGTGAAACGTTCGTGGCTGGCCGAGAGCTGGTCGCGGATGCGCTTGGCCTCGGTGATGTTGGTGACGCTGGTCATCCAGCCCGTCTGCTGTCCCTTGGGGTCGATCAGCGGGCTGATGTACATGCGGGCGTCGAACAGCGAACCGTCCTTGCGCATGACCTTGACCTCGATGCCGCCGCTGGGGCTGCGGCCGTGCAGTTCCTGTTGCAGCAGGCGGCCGTTTTCCTCGATGCGGTCGGGCGGCCAGTAGGGGTAGGGAGGCAGCCGGCCGACGAGCTCGCCCTGCGTGAACCCGGTCATCTGGCAGAACGCGGCGTTGACGTAGGTGATGCGGCCGTCCAGGTCCATGGCCCGCATGCCGGTGGGCATGCTGTTTTCCATGGCGCGGCGGAAGTTGGTCTCCTGCACCAGCGCCCCCTGGATCTGGGCGCGCCGGCGCATGTGGCGCCAGGTGCCGAGCAGCATCCACACCGTCAGCACCGACAGCGCCAGCACCATCCAGAACAGCGTGTTGCTGATGAGGCCGATGCTGGTGCGCCAGCCCTGGCCGCGCAGCAGCAGGCCGTTCAGCGCAGGCGTGAGCGGGGCGTCGCTGACGATCGGGGCGCGGCGGCTGCCCTGGCCGGGCAGGGTGGTCACCGTGGCGGCCAGTTGCACCTGCCGTTCGTCGACGATGGAGATCATGTGGCGCTGCGCCACGTCGGCGGGCACGAAATGGCGTACCAGCGCCTCCACCGAATATTCGGTGATCAGCGTGCCGGCGAACAGCCCCTGCTCGATCAGAGGAATGTGCAGCTGGAACACGGCGGCGCCGGTGACGTCGGCAAAAGCGCGGGAATAAGCGGGCGAGCGCGAGTCGCGCGCGGCGCGGAAGGTGGCCTCGGGCTCGGTGCTGCGGCCCTCCGTCGGCAGCGCAGTCTGGGGTGGGTCGCCAGCCGGGTTCAGGTAGTAGAGCATCGCGAAGTGGCTGCCCTTGACGCGCCGCCGGCCATCGATCCACGTCATGTGGGTGATCTCGGGCCGCTCGCGCGTGAAGGCGGCTGCCTGGCCGACGAATTCGTCGATGTCGGTCACCTGCGTGGCCAGATCGCGCGCCATGCGGATGAGCGCCTCCTGGTTCTGGATCAGGCGCAGCCCGATCTGCTGCTGCGTGATCTCGGTGTCGCGCTTGACGGATTCGGTTTCCCGCTCGATTTCCTCATTGCGCAGGTACCAGAAGGCCGAAATGATGGCCGCCAGGAAGAGCAGCACCGACAACAACGGTCCCAGCGTGGCGAAGCGGTCCTGGCGTGCGGGGGACTGGCTCCGCCACCAGCGCCCGAAAAGGCGCTTGGCGCCCGACCGCGACGCCTCGGTCGGGGATGACGGTTCGGGAAACAAGGCCATGGGGAGCATTATCGTGGGTGCCACCTTTCAGACCGCAAGATTCCATGATATGAAATGATATAGCGCTATTTGAAATGTGAACGGGATGTGGAATACTCCCGCCCCATCACGAAACGAGACCACAGGAGACATCCATGTCCGCATTGCCGCATTCGCTGCCTGGTTCCGCCAACGACCCCGACGCCCAGGAGACACGCGAGTGGCTCGACGCCCTTTCCGCCGTCATAGGCGCCGAAGGGCCGCAGCGCGCCCACTACCTGCTGGAGCAACTGCTCGAGCACGCGCGCCAGAGCAGCATCGACCTGCCTTTCTCGGCCAACACCGGCTACGTCAATACCATCGACCCCGACCAGGAAGAGCGCAGCCCGGGCAATCTCAAGCTCGAAGGCCGGCTGCGGGCGTACATGCGCTGGAATGCCATGGCGATGGTGGTCAAGGCCAACCGCCTGCACCCCGAGGACGGCGGCGACCTCGGCGGCCACATCAGCAGCTTCGCCAGCCTGGCGCACATGTTCGCCGCCGGCTTCAACCACTTCTGGCACGCCGAAAGCGAAGGGCACGGCGGCGACCTGCTCTACATCCAGGGTCACAGCGCACCCGGCATCTACGCCCGCGCCTACATGGAAGGTCGGTTGACCGAGGAGCAATTGCTGAACTTCCGCCAGGAGGGGGCGGGCAAGGGCATCTCCAGTTATCCGCACCCCAAGCTGATGCCCGAGTTCTGGCAGTTCCCCACCGTGTCCATGGGCCTGGGCCCGTTGATGGCCATCTACCAGGCGCGGTTCCTGAAATACCTGCACGCACGCGGCATTGCCGACACCTCCAATCGCAAGGTTTGGGTCTTCTGCGGCGACGGCGAGATGGACGAACCCGAGTCGCGCGGTGCCATCGGCCTGGCGGCGCGTGAAAAGCTGGACAACCTGATCTTCGTCATCAACTGCAACCTGCAGCGACTGGACGGCCCGGTGCGCGGCAACGGCAAGGTGATCCAGGAATTCGAGGGTGAATTCCGCGGCGCCGGCTGGAACGTGGTCAAGCTGATCTGGGGCAGCAACTGGGACCCGCTGCTGGCGCGCGACAAGGACGGCGCGCTGCGCAAGATCATGATGGACACGCTGGACGGCGACTACCAGGCCTTCAAGGCCAACGACGGCGCCTTCGTTCGCAAGCATTTCTTCGGCCGCTCGCCCGCCACGCTGGAGATGGTGGCGAAGATGAGCGACCAGGACATCTGGCACCTGCGCCGCGGCGGCCACGACTCGGCCAAGGTCTACGCCGCCTTCCACCGCGCCAACCACCATGTCGGCCAGCCGACCGTGCTGCTGGTGAAGACGGTGAAGGGCTACGGCATGGGCGGCGCCGGCGAGGGCAAGAACACGGCGCACCAGACGAAGAAGCTGAGCGACGAGGACATCCGCTACATCCGCGACCGCTTCAACATCCCCATCCCCGACAGCGAGCTGCCCAACATTCCGTTCTACAAGCCGGCCGACGACACGCCGGAGATGAAATACCTGCAGGAGCGCCGCCAGGCGCTGGGTGGCTACCTGCCCAAGCGGCGCACCCGCAGCGACGAGCAGTTCACCGTGCCCTCGCTGGAAACCTTCCAGCCCGTGCTCGACGCCACCGCCGAAGGCCGCGAGATCAGCACCACGCAGGCGTATGTGCGCTTTCTCACCATCCTGCTGCGCGACAAGGCGCTGGGCCCACGTGTGGTGCCCATCCTGGTCGACGAGGCGCGCACCTTCGGCATGGAAGGCATGTTCCGCCAGATCGGCATCTACAACCCCGAGGGGCAGCAGTACACGCCGGTCGACAAGGACCAGGTCATGTACTACCGCGAGGACAAGGCCGGGCAGATCCTGCAGGAGGGCATCAACGAACCCGGCGGCATGGCGAGCTGGATCGCGGCGGCGACGTCGTATTCGACGAACAACCGCATCATGGTGCCGTTCTACGTCTACTACTCGATGTTCGGCTTCCAGCGCATCGGCGACCTGGCCTGGGCCGCCGGCGACATGCAGGCGCGCGGCTTCCTGCTCGGCGGCACCAGCGGCCGCACCACGCTCAACGGCGAGGGCCTGCAGCACGAGGACGGCCACAGCCACATCCTGGCCGGCACCATTCCCAACTGCATCAGCTACGACCCGACCTATGCGCACGAGGTGGGCGTGATCCTGCACCATGGCCTCAAGCGCATGGTGGAAAAGCAGGAAAACGTCTACTACTACATCACCCTGCTCAACGAGAACTACCCGATGCCCGGACTGACCGCGGGCACCGAGGAACAGATCATCAAGGGCATGTACCTGCTGTCGGAGGGCCCGAAGAAGACGCCGCGCGTGAACCTGCTGGGCAGCGGCACCATCCTGCGCGAGAGCCTGGCGGCGCAGAAGCTGCTGGACGAAGACTGGGGCGTGGCGGCCAATGTCTGGAGCTGCCCGAGCTTCAACGAGCTGGCACGCGACGGCCAGGACTGCGAGCGCTGGAACCTGCTGCACCCGACCGACGAGCCGCGGCAACCGTTCGTGACGCAGCAGCTCGGTGCCCACGCCGGGCCCGTGGTGGCGTCCACCGATTACATGAAGAACTACGCCGACCAGATCCGTGCCTTCATCCCCAAGGGTCGCGTCTACCGCGTGCTGGGCACCGACGGTTTCGGCCGCAGCGACTTTCGCAGCAAGCTGCGCGAGCACTTCGAAGTCAACCGCCACTACATCGTGGTCGCGGCGCTGAAGTCGCTGGCCGACGAGGGCACGGTGCCGCTGGCCAAGGTGGCCGAAGCCATCGCACGCTACGGCATCGATACGAACAAGATCAACCCGCTGTACGCCTGAACGCGCAGAAGGAGACAAGCAAATGGCTCTGGTCGAAGTGCAGGTGCCCGACATCGGGGACTTCAAGGGCGTCGAGATCATCGAATTGCTGGTCAAGCCCGGCGATACCGTGGCGGTGGACCAGTCGCTGCTGACGGTGGAAAGCGACAAGGCGTCGATGGAGATTCCTTCCACCCACGCTGGCGTGGTGAAGGAGATGAAGGTGGGGCTGGGCGACAAGGTCAGCCAGGGGTCGGTGGTGTTGGTGCTGGAGGCGGCCGCGGGCGCCGCTGCCCCGGCCCCCGCCGCCGCACCCGTGGCCGCGCCGCCCGCGGCTGCGGTCGCAGCGCCCGCCGCCGCCCCGCTGCCAGCGGCGGCCGACGCTGGCGGCGCGCCGATCCAGGTCGAAGTGCCCGATATCGGCGACTTCGACCAGGTGGCCGTGATCGAGGTCTTCGTCAAGCCCGGCGACTCGGTCAAGGTCGAGCAGAGTCTGATCACGGTGGAAAGCGACAAGGCCTCGATGGAGATCCCGTCGTCGCATGCCGGCGTGGTGGAAAAGGTGCTGGTGGCCATCGGTGACAAGGTCGCCAAGGGGTCGCCGGTGGTGCTGCTGAAGGGGGCCGCGGGGGCCGCTCCAGCGCCCACTGCGCAGATTGCCGCAGCGCCGGCGGCAGCGGCGGCAACCGCAGCCGCCACGCCGCAGCCGGCGGCGAGTGTGGCAACGGTGGCCGTGCCGGCTCACGATCCCACCGCCGCTCAAGGCCAGTTGCCGCACGCGTCACCCTCGATCCGCCGCCAGGCGCGCGAACTCGGCGTGCCGCTGAGCGAGGTGAAAGGCAGCGGCCCGAAAGGCCGCATCACGCTGGAAGACCTGCAGGGTTTCGTCAAGGGTGTTATGTCCGGCAGCGTGCAGACCGCGGCGCAGAAGGCGAGGGCGCCGGCACCGGCCGCGGCCGCCACGGGCGGGGCCTTCCCGGGCCTGCTGGCCTGGCCGCAGGTCGACTTCGCCAAATTCGGCCCCATCGAGCGCAAGGACCTGAGCCGCATCCAGAAGATCAGCGGCGCCAACCTGCACCGCAACTGGGTGATCATCCCGCACGTCACCAACCACGACGACGCCGACATCACCGAGCTCGAGGCCTTCCGCGTCCAGCTCAACAAGGAGAACGAGAAGAGCGGCGTCAAGGTCACGATGCTGGCCTTCATGATCAAGGCGGCGGTGGCGGCGCTGAAGAAGTTCCCCCAGTTCAACGCCAGCCTCGACGGCGAGCAACTGGTGCTGAAGAACTACTTTCACATCGGCTTTGCCGCGGATACGCCGAGCGGCCTGGTGGTGCCGGTGATCAAGGACGCCGACAGGAAGGGCATCTTCCAGATCAGCACCGAGATGGGCGAGCTGGCGAAGAAGGCCCGCGACGGCAAGCTCGGCCCGGCCGACATGAGCGGCGGCTGCTTCAGCATCAGCAGCCTGGGTGGCATCGGCGGGCGTTATTTCACGCCCATCATCAATGCGCCCGAGGTGGCGATCATGGGCGTGTGCAAGAGCAGCACCGAGCCGCGCTGGGACGGCAAGCAGTTCACGCCGCGCCTGATCCTGCCCTTGTCCTTGAGCTGGGACCACCGCGTCATCGACGGCGCCGCCGCAGCGCGCTTCAACGTCTATTTCGCATCGCTGCTGGCGGACTTCCGCCGCATCGTGCTCTGAGTCGGACGAGGGAGCACGCACATGGCACTCATCGAAGTGAAGGTTCCGGACATCGGCGACTTCAAGGACGTCGCGGTCATCGAGTTACTGGTCAAGCCGGGCGACGTGGTCAAGCTCGAGCAGAGCCTGCTCACCGTGGAGAGCGACAAGGCGTCGATGGAGATTCCGTCGTCGGCCGCGGGCGTGGTCAAGGAACTGCGCGTGGCGGTGGGCGACAAGGTCAACGAGGGCACGGTGGTGCTGATGCTGGAGGCCGAAGGCGCGGTGACCGCCTCTGCCACGCCCGCCGCCGCCCCGGCGCCGGCCGCCGTCTCGGCGGCCCCGGCCGCCATTGCCCCCGTGGCGGCCGCCGCTCACGCCGGCAGCGTCGACCACGACTGCGACCTGCTCGTGCTGGGTGCCGGCCCGGGCGGGTATTCGGCCGCCTTTCGCGCCGCCGATCTGGGCATGAAGGTGGTGCTGGTCGAACGCTACCCCAGCCTCGGCGGCGTCTGCCTCAATGTCGGCTGCATCCCTAGCAAGGCTCTGCTGCACGTGGCCGCGGTGATCGACGAGGCCAGTCATTTCGCCGATCTCGGTGTCAACTTCGGCGCGCCGCAGATCGACCGCGGCAAGTTGCTGGCGCACAAGAACAAGGTCGTCGGCAAGCTCACCGGCGGCCTGGCCGCGATGGCCAAGATGCGCAAGGTGACGGTGGTGCGCGGCTACGGCGCCTTCGTCGACCCGCACCACGTGGCCGTGGAAACCACCACCGGCGACGGCCAGGAAAAGACCGGCCAGACGCAGACCGTGCGCTTCAAGCAGTGCATCATCGCCGCCGGCTCGCAGGCCATGCGGCTGCCCTTCCTGCCAGACGACCCGCGCGTCGTGGAATCCACCGGCGCGCTGCAGATGCCGCAGGCGCCCAAGCGCATGTTGATCGTCGGCGGCGGCATCATCGGCCTGGAGATGGGCACCGTGTACTCGACGCTCGGCGCTCGGCTGGACGTGGTCGAAATGCTCGACGGCCTGATGCCCGGCGCCGACCGCGACCTGGTCAAGGTCTGGCAGAAGATGAATGCCAGGCGCTTCGACCACGTCATGCTGAAGACGAAGACGGTCGGCGCCGAGGCGACCACCGACGGCATCCTGGTGCGCTTCGAAGGCGAGGGCGCGCCGAAGGAACCTCAGCTCTACGACCTGGTGCTGCAGGCCGTGGGCCGCACGCCCAACGGCAGGAAGATCGGCGCCGAGAAGGCCGGCGTGGTGGTCGGCGAGCGCGGCTTCATCCCGGTGGACGTGCAGATGCGCACCAACGTGCCGCACATCTTTGCCATCGGCGACATCGTCGGCCAGCCGATGCTGGCACACAAGGCGGTGCACGAGGCCCACGTGGCGGCCGAGGTGGCGGCCGGCGACGCCCATGCGCGATTCGACGCCCGGGTCATCCCCAGCGTGGCCTACACCGACCCCGAGGTCGCCTGGGTCGGCCTGACCGAGGACGACGCCAAGGCCAAGGGCATCGCGGTGAAGAAGGGCTTGTTCCCCTGGACGGCCTCGGGCCGCGCCATCGCCAACGGCCGCGACGAGGGCTTCACCAAGCTGCTCTTCGACGCGCGACCCGACGGTGGCCACCGCATCCTGGGTGGCGGCATCGTCGGCACCCATGCCGGCGACATGATCGGCGAAGTGGCGCTGGCCATCGAGATGGGGGCCGACGAAATCGACATCGGCAAGACCATCCACCCGCACCCGACCCTGGGCGAAAGCATCGGCATGGCGGCCGAAGTGGCCCATGGCAGCTGCACGGATTTGCCGCCCGCCAAGCGCTGACCGGGGCCGGGCCAGCTAGACTCTGGGTCCCCTACCAGAGACACCCCCGGCCCATGTCCACCGCCGTCACCGAAGTCCAGCTGCTCGAAGCGATCAAGACCGTCACCGACCCGAACACCGGCAAGGATTTCGTCGGCACCAAGCAGGTGAAGAACCTGCGCATCGAAGGCGGTGACATCGCCTTCGATGTCGAACTCGGCTACCCCGGCAAGAGCCAGGTGGCCGGCTTGCGCAAGGCGCTGATCGCCGCCGTGCGCACGCTGCCGGGCGTGGGCAACGTCAGCGTCAACGTCACGAGCAGAGTCGTTTCGCACGCCGTGCAGCGCGGCGTGCAGTTGCTGCCCAACGTGAAGAATATCGTCGCCGTCGCCTCGGGCAAGGGCGGCGTCGGCAAGAGCACCACGGCCGTCAACCTGGCGCTGGCGCTGGCCGCCGAGGGCGCCACCGTCGGCATCCTCGACGCCGACATCTACGGCCCCAGCCAGCCCATGATGATGGGCATCGAGGGCCGGCCCGAGAGCGCCGACGGCCAGACCATGGAGCCGATGGAAAACTACGGCGTGCAGGTCATCAGCATCGGCTTCCTGGTCGACGCCGACCAGGCCATGATCTGGCGCGGCCCGATGGCCACGCAGGCGCTGGAGCAGCTGCTGCGCCAGACCCGCTGGCGCGACCTGGACTACCTGCTCATCGACATGCCGCCGGGCACCGGCGACATCGCGCTCACGCTCAGCCAGCGCGTGCCGCTCACCGGCGCGGTGATCGTGACCACGCCGCAGGATATCGCGCTGCTCGACGTGAAGCGCGGCGTCGAGATGTTCAAGAAGGTCGGCGTGCCGATCCTGGGCATCGTCGAGAACATGGCCGTCTACCACTGCCCGAAGTGCGGCCACGAGGAGCATATCTTCGGCGCCGAGGGCGGCCGCCGCATGGCCGCGCAGTACGAGGTGGACTACCTCGGCGGCCTGCCGCTGACGATGAGCATTCGCGAGCAGGCCGACAGCGGCCGGCCCACGGTGGTGGCCGACCCCGAGGGCGACATCGCCGCCACCTACCGCCGCATCGCGCGCACGGTGGCGGTGAAGATCGCGCAGAAGGCCAAGGACTTCTCGTCGAAGTTCCCGACCATCAGCGTCTCCAAGGGCACCTGAATCCCGCGCTGGGCCCGGCCTACGCCGGTCCACCCGGCAGGCGGTGCAGTTCCTCCAGCGTATTGGCGTTGACGAACGCCGGCGCGTCGTCGAACACCACCTGCGCGCAGCGGTGCTGCGCCGTCCAGCGGTCGATCTTGCGGTCGCCGCCCTGCAGGTACCTGACCAGGCTTTCGAGCAACATCGTCTTCAGCAGGCAGAAGACGGGCTGCACCTGCACGCGGCCGTCTTCCAGCGTCGCGGCCATGGCGATATCGGCGTCTTCGCGCACCAGCGCCTCCGCAAGGCGCGCCACGAGGTCGCCGGGAAAGTGCGGCGAATCGCAGGGCACGATCGCCAGGTAGGGCGTCTCGCAACGCTCGATGCCCGCCAGCCAGCCCGCCAGCGGGCCGGGATAGTCGGCGATCGGGTCGGGCCACACCGGCACGCCCATGGATTCGTAGGCCGCCAGATTGCGGTTGGCATTGATCATCAAATGCCCCACCTGCGGCGACAGGCGCAGCAGCGCGTGCATGGCCAGCGGCATGCCCTGGTAGTTCTGCAGGCCCTTGTCGACGCCGCCCATGCGGCTGCCGCGGCCGCCGCACAGGATGAGGCCGGTGATGTCGTCGGTGGACAGGCTCACGGGGCGTTCCTGAAGGTCCGCGGTCACGCTTCGAGCAGGTCGAAGCCCTGCGTCTCGACGAGCATGAATTCGCGGGTGAAGGCGGCCACCGCACGCCAGGTGTCGGCCCGGGGGTGGGCCAGGGTGGCCGCGCACAAGGCCTCGACCCAGGTCTGCAGGTGGGCGCGGAAGAAGCGCCGCTGCTGTTCCAGGTTGCACACGGCCACGTCGTCGCCCGCGATGAGGTAGCGCATGACCTCGAACAGGTAGGACACGTGGTCTTCGGTCTCCAGGCTCTGCTCGTCGCGCGAAAGGCCTAGCGCCGCGAGATCACTGCGCAGGGTGGCCAGCGGCTTCTCGTTCATGAAGCCGGTGAGGTGGTACGAGGCATGGGCAAAGACCTCGGGCTTGCCCACACCCTGGAACAGCGCGGCGAACTCGGCGGCGGCCTCCTGGGCCGTCGTCTTGCGCAGCGCGGCCACCAGTTCGTGCCAGGGGGCCTCGAGCCAGCCGCCGCTTTGCGGTGCCTCGGTCACGGCGACGCGGAACTGCTGCAGCAGGGCTTCGTCCGGGGGCGCCAGCCAGAGCTGGGCGAGCAGACCATACAACTCGGCGCGCGCGATCTCCTCGCTGCCGTCGGTGTGGCCGAAGACGATGGGTTGGGTGTCCATGGCGTGCCTAGAGATCGGTGATGCGCACTTCGTTGGGGTCGGTATACATGTCGATCACGCGGCAATCGCTGCACATCTTCAGCCGCTCGGCGGCGGCACCCTGGAAGGCCGAATGGCCCGACAGCTTGCTCAGCATGTTCTCGATCGCCAGCAGCGTACCGAAGGGTTTGCCGCATTTGACGCAGCGGTAAGGCTCCATCTCGGCCAGCACACGCAGGCTCTTGCGCGCCTTGCCGCCGTCGGCCAGCCACAGCCGCGGCTGCAGTGTGATGGCATGCTCCGGGCAGGTGGTGGCACACAGCCCGCACTGCACGCAGTTCTTTTCCAGGAAGCGCAGTTGCGGCTTGTCGGGGTTGTCGGCCAGCGCAGCCTCCGGACAGGCGCTGACGCAGCTCAGGCACAGCGTGCACTTGGCCGTATCGACCACCAGCGTGCCCAGTGGCGAGCCGGTGGCGGGCAGGGCGATCACCTCGGTCGGTGCGGGCGCCTGGGTGAACAGGTGGTCGATGGCCAGTTCCAGCGTCGCGCGCTTGTCGGCCTGCACCGAGAAGGTGGCGGGGCGGGCCACGGTCTGCGCCGGCTCGCAGCGCAGCGCGGCGTCCAGCGCGTGCAGGTCGCGTGCGTCGCGCACCTCCAGCAGCCGCAGGTGCTGGCCGGCGTAGCCCAGGCCGGTCAGCGCCGCCTGCGCCACGGCCATCTGCTCCTGCAGCGCCTGGCGGTATTCGGGCGCTTCCTCGGCGGTGACCATCACCCAGACCTGGCTGGCACCCTGGGCGATGGCGGCCAGCCACAGGTCGATGCCGACGCTGGCGGTATGCCACACCGATACCGGCAGCACGCGGGCGGGCAGCCCGTGCAGGCTGCGGTCGCGCCGGCTCAGGGCGGCGCCGCGGCCCAGTTCGTCGAGCAGGCGGCTGCCCGCGGCTTCACTGTGGATCAGCAAGGCGGCGTTGCGGCCGCCGGCGTGGCCATAGGCGGTGAGCATGGTGCGCAGCCGCCGGCCCTGGTCGACCGTGCCCGGGTAAGCGAACGACATTGCGCCGCTCGGGCATACCGTGGAGCAGGCGCCGCAACCCACGCACAGGTGGGGGTCGACGACCACGCCACCGGCGGCCTGCCCTTTGCCCTTGCCCTTGAGCGAGGCATCGCTGCGGATGGCGCTGGCCGAGCAGACGTCGATGCAGGCCGTGCAGCCGATCTTCTCGTTGCGGCTGTGGGCGCAGATCTTGGCGTCGTAGCGGAAGAAGCGCGGCTTGTCGAACTCGCCCACGAGTTCGCGCAGCTTGAGCACCGCGTCGACTATCGCGCCTTCGTCGTGGCCGGTGTGCAGATAGCCCTGCGGCGGCTGGTGCTGGCTGAAGGCCGGGCTGGCGCGCAGGTCGAGCACCAGGTCGTAGGTCTCGGCATGCTGCAGCGGGGCGCGGTTGAAGTCGATGGCGCCCGCGGCGTCGCACACGCGCACGCAGTCGCGGTGCTTCTTGCAGGCATTCAGGTCGACCTGGTAGTCCAGCCCGATCGCGCCTTCGGGGCAGATCTCGACGCAGGCGTTGCAGCGGGTGCACAGGTCCAGGTCGATCGGGTTGGTACTTTCCCAGGCAACCTCGAAGTTGCCCAGCCAGCCGCGCAGGCGGGTGAGGCGGCCGCTATGCGTGGCCCGCGCATGGGCCTGCGCCAGCGCACCACCGGTGCCGGTGAGCAGCACGCTCACGTCCAGCTTGTCGGCCAGCAGGCCGGCGGCGCGTTCGGCCGCCTCGGCGCTGCCGATGACCAGGCAGCGCCCGGCGCTGCGGTAGCTGACGGTGCCCACCGGTTCGGCTGCTGGCAACTGCGCCGCGGCCAGCAGCGCCGCGATTTTGGGCGTGGCCTGCCGGCCTTCCTGCGACCAGCCGGCCGTTTCGCGGATATTGACGAAGTGGATCGGCCGCTCCTGCAAGCTGGCCGCCCCTTCCGTTTCCTGGTTGAGTTCCAGGAACAAACGGCTTTCCTGCGTGCAGGCCACCAGCAGTTCATCGCCGCGGGCGGTGGTGTCCTTGGCTGCGCGCTGGAACGACACGGCCTCGCGGCGGCACAACAGGGTGTGGGTGACGTCCAGCCCGTCGGTGCTGGCGCCGGGTGTTTTCGCCAGGGCGCCGCGCAGCGCCGCGGCGTCCAGCGCCAGCGTCTGGTTGCAATTGCAGATCAGGGTTCTCATGAGGCCGCAGGTTGTCGGGGCATAGGCCGCGCGCCAGGGGGCACCGCGCAAAGCGCAGGATTATGGTCTTGCGCTGGTGCGCCGGCGCAAAGGCCCTGGCGGGCTAGACTGCAGCATGGATTTACCCCTGGACCTGCCGCCGACCGACCCCGGCCCGCGCGCCGAACCCGCGGCCCGCCCCGGCATCCAGGTCGCCGTGGTGATGGAGCGCGTGGCGCAGCCCAACCAGTGGGAGGACTTTTCGTTCCGCGTCTGCGAGGTCGTCCCCGACGAAGGTCTCTTCGGGGCGGCACCGCGCAAGCTGTTCGACGACGGCAAACATTCGCGCTGGCTGCACCCGGGCTTTCGCATCGAACTCTTCGCCGATGAATGCAAGGGCTATTTCCTCAACCTCACCTCGGGCCGGCCGGCCTGGTTCGTGATGTGGCGGCTGGACGAGTCCGACCCGTCGCTGGCACTGCCACAGGCGGTGAGCGTGTCCTACATCGAAGGTGACCGCTGGATGGCTGCCGAGGAACGCGTGGACAACGTGCCGCTGGCCGATACCTTGTGCGAGTGGCTGCGCGTCTTCACGAACGCCAATTTCAGGCCCGACCAGCCGCGCAGGCAGCGCACCGCTTCCTTTCTCAGCCCGCAAGAGCGGGACAAACTGGCCTGAGGGCCGCGGGTGCAGTGATGGGCAACGAAAAGGACGAGACCTTCTTCTCGCGTTGGTCCAGGCGCAAGGCCCAGGTGCGGCAGGAAGCGGCGCCGCTCGCGCCGCCAGTGGCCGAGGCTGAACAGCCCGCCCCGCCAGTCGCCGCTACCGTGCTTGCCACCGCGCCTGTCGCGGCCGCCGAAGTGGCCGAGACGACGGAGCGATCCGAAGCCGGAGGTCCGCCCGTCGCCAGGTCGGTGCCGCCACCGACGCTGGAAGAAGTGAAGTCCCTGACCCCCGCCTCCGACTTCTCGCGCTTCGTCGCGCCCGATGTCGATTCAGGGGTGAAGAACGCCGCCATGAAGAAGTTGTTCACCGATCCGCACTTCAACGTCATGGACGGGCTGGACACCTACATCGACGACTATGGCCGCGCGGACCCCATTCCGAAGTCCATGCTGCGGCAGATGGTGCAGGCCCGCATGCTGGGTTTGCTCGACGACGAGATGGAAGAGCAGCCGGTGCCCGCCGGGGTGGTCACGTCGGGCGACCTGGAACCCGCCGGCGGCGTCGATCCGACGCCATCGCCGCCCCAGGCTGGCGATCGGCCCGGGTCGGCGCCGGAGGCGTTGCAGATCGAACTCGCGCACGATGGAGCCGCGCTGCAGGAGCCATCGAAGCCACCGACGGAACGGGCCGCCGGCCAGCCCGAAGTCCCGGCGGCCTGACCGCGAACGCGCCAGCGTTCGGGGCCAGGCGCCGCAGGGTCTATACGCGCTGCGGCAGCTTCAGCAGCGGCAGTTGTGCAACGAAGGCACGTTCGTCGTCGCCGTCTTCCAGGCAGCGCAGGTCCAGGCGCAACTGCCCGTCCTCGATGCGCCCGATCACCGGCACCGGCAAGGAGCGAAACGCCGCGGCCAGCCGGTCCGGAAAGCCGCCCGCCCGCTTCGCACCCGCCGGCGCGCCGATCGCTAGGCAGGCGCTGTCGAGCCGGTCGACCGGCAGCGATCCGCTGCCGATCTGGCTGCGGCAGGGCTGCACCTGCACGGTGGCGCGGTCGCCCAGGGTCTGGGCCAGCGCTGGCGCCACGCGCTCGGCCAGCGCGCGGATATTCTCGGCGGGGCGGGTCAGCAGCCGCAGCGAGGGCAGGCGCCGCGTCAGCCGGTCGGGGTCGCGGTAGAGCTTGAGCACCGCCTCCAGGGCCGCGATCGTCATCTTGTCCAGGCGCAGCGCGCGCTTGAGCGGGTTGCGCTTGATGCGCGCCACCAGGGATTTCTCGCCGACGATCAGGCCGGCCTGCGGCCCGCCCAGCAGCTTGTCGCCGCTGAAGGTGACCAGCTGCGCGCCATGCGCCACCGTCTGCGCCGGCGTCGGCTCCGCCGGCAGGCCCCAGCGGGTGAGGTCGACCAGGCTGCCGCTGCCCAGGTCCACGGCGAAGGGAATGCCGCGTTCGCGGCACAGCGCCGCCAGTTCGGGTTCGGGCACGGCGGCGGTGAAACCCTGCACCGCATAGTTGCTGGTGTGCACCTTCATCACCAGCGCCGTGCGCGGCGAAATGGCCTCGGCATAGTCGCGCAGGTGGGTGCGGTTGGTGGTGCCCACCTCCACGAGCCTGGCGCCGGCGCGCCGCATGATGTCGGGGATGCGGAAAGCGCCGCCGATCTCGACCAGTTCGCCGCGCGACACCAGCACCTCCTTGCCCGAGGCCAGGGTGCCCAGCAGCAGCAGCACGGCGGCGGCGTTGTTGTTGACGGCGGTGGCGGCCTCGGCACCGGTCAGTTCGCGCAACAGGTCTTCGATGTGGTCGTCGCGGTCGCCGCGCTGGCCGCTGGCCAGGTCGTATTCCAGATTCGTCGGCCGGGCCATCGCCTCGGCCACGGCCTGCACGGCCTCGGGTGGAGCGAGCGCGCGGCCCAGGTTCGTGTGCAGCACCGTGCCGGTCAGGTTGAAGACGGGTTTGAGGTGCGGCGCCGCGCGCGCCTCGAGCGCCGCGCGGCAGTGGTCTTCGAACGGTGCGGGGTCGAAGGGCTGGTCGGCGGCCGATTCGCGCCAGCCCGCCAGGTATGCGCGGGCAGCCGCCAGCACGGGTCCGCGCCCGTGGATGTCGACCAGGGTGCGCAACGCCGGGCGGTCCAGCAGCCGGTCCAGCGAAGGCGGCCGGTGCAGCGCAGGACGGGGTGACGAACGGGCAGGATCGGCCGGTGTCATGAACGGCTGGCGGAAGAGCGTGGGAGTCGAACCCACCTGGGACCGCATGGCGGCCCCACCCGATTTTGCAGACCGGACGCCCCACCGGGGAACGATCCTCTTCCTGTGAATTCAAGCACTGCCATGGCCGCCGAACAGGTCGGTGGCGTCGCGCCGGATCTTGCGGCCTTCGGGGTCACGCTTGGTGAATCCCACCTGGTCGAAGAACTCCACCAGCGGCAGCGACAGATGCCGGCTCAGGGCCAGGGATTCTCGCAGATCCTTGACGTTGAGCCGCTGGTGCGCGTCGGCCTGCGCCAGCTTCTGCGCGGCCTGGGCCAGGGCGTGCAGGTGCTGCGGCTGCACGAAATATTCCTCGCTCACGGCGTAGATCTTGCCGAAGCGCGCCAGCTTGTCCAGCAGGTGCATGACCTGGTTGCGGTGCAGCGTGCGGTCTCGCGCCAGCAGGTCGGTGAGCTTGGGCGGGTGGATGCCGCCTTCGTCGAGCCAGGGCCGCAAGCGGTCCCACAGGGCCTGTTCGTTGGGCCGCAAGGCCACCTGGTGGCTGGCCAGCCGCAGGCTGGTGCCTGCGCGCTGCAGCGTGCCGGCATTGATGAGTTCACGCAGCAGGTGGTTGAACACCGCTGCCCGCGTCTTCACGGCCGGCTGCTTCTGCAGCGCGGCGGGCGGCAGGCCGGGGCTGTCCGGGTGCTGTTGGTGGTGCGCGGCCAGGGCTTCGGTCAACGAGGCCGCCACTCGCTCCAGTTGGCCGGGCGCAAAGAGGCGGGAGACACCACCGTCGACCAGCACGCGGTGGGCCACGGCTTTCAGCACGGCCTCACGCCGTGCCGGCTGCAGGTTCCAGGCCAAGAAGAAGCTGTCGACGTCGACGCCGGCCGGCGGCTCCAGCGCCAGCAGCGACCGCAGCGCGTCTTCGGGCGCGGCCTGCTCCAGCGCCGCCAGGGCAGCCCGGCGCTGCGGCTTGCGCCTCAGGGTGGCGCTGGCGAAAGGATCCAGCACCACGCCCCCGCCCAGCGTGCGTGTCGCCGACTGGTCGCGCAGGATGAAGCGGTCGCCGTGCCAGGCGGCGATTTCGCGATTCAATTCGAGCTGCACCAGCGCGCTGCCCCCGGGCGCCAGCGCAGGCCCCTCGAGCAACACCACGCGTGCGCCCACGTCGCACGCGCCCAGGTGCAGGTGCACCGGCGTCCAGTGCGCGAGGTCGCGTGCTTCGCCCGCCAGCAGGCGCAGCCGGGCGTCGATGCGCCGGGTGGCGGCGTGCGCCGCCTCGGCCACGATCCAGTCGCCGCGCGCGATGTCGCTCTTCTCCAGTCCGGTGGCGGCCAGATTCAAGGCCAGGCGCTGGCCGGCCAGGCCTCGCTGCGACTCGCGGTTCTGCGCATGCAGGCCGCGCACCCGCACCGGCAGCTTGCGCGGCGAGACCAGCACGCGGTCGCCCACCGCCACGCGACCCGAGACGGCGGTGCCGGTGACCACGGTGCCGATGCCTGCCAGCGAAAAACAGCGGTCCACGGCCAGCCGGAACAGGCCATCGGCGGCAGCGGGTGCCTGCGCCTGTTGCGCGAGCAGCAGATGCTGCTCCAGGGCGGCCATGCCCGCGCCGGTGAGGTTGGACACCGCAAACACCGGTGAGCCGGCCAGGCCCGTAGGCTGGAGCAGGGCATCGATCTCGGCCCGGACCTCGGCCAGCCGCGCGTCCGGCACGAGGTCGCTCTTCGTCAGGACCACGGCGCCGCGTGTCAGGCCCAGCAGGTCCAGGATCGCAAGGTGCTCACGCGTCTGCGGCATCGGGCCGTCGTCCGCGGCCACCACGAGCAGGACATGGTCGATGCCCGTGGCGCCGGCCAGCATGTTGCGCACCAGGCGCTCGTGGCCAGGCACGTCGACGAAACCCAGCACACCGCCGTCGGCCGTGGGCTTGTACGCGAAGCCCAGGTCGATGGTGATGCCGCGCGCCTTCTCTTCCTTCAGGCGGTCGGCGTCGATGCCCGTCAAGGCCTTGACGAGCGAGGTCTTGCCATGGTCGATGTGACCTGCGGTGCCGACGATCAAGTGCTTGGAACGCTGAGTGGAAGCGGCGGCATGTTAGCGTCTTCCTGCATGGACGAGCCTCTTGCCGCGTTTGTCGATTCATTGAGGCAAGTCAAGTCCATGCGAGCCGTTCCTCCGTAGAACCCCTAGCCATTGGACGCTGAGGAGTGCGCGGATGTTATGCACAATGCTTCCTAGGTTTTCAGGTGTGCGCCATGCCGTTGCAGACGTGGATCGTGCGCCGCGATTGTTCGAGTGCGCTCGCGTCGGGCTGCACCACCAGAAGGGGAAGTAGCGATGAATCGTGACGATCAACAACCCATGGCTCGCCGCACCTTGCTGGCGGGAGCCGGTACGGTGGGTGCCCTCGCGGCCGCCGCGGCTTTATTGCCCGCGCGTGAATCCGCCAAGACCCCAGCCGGCGACACCGTGCAGACGGCGTCGGATGAAAGCACCGGGTACCGCCTCACAGAACACGTGAAGCAGTACTACCGCACGGCCCGCGTCTGAAACCCAGCCGCTCGAAGCAGGAGGCAATGATGTTATTGACCAAACGGTCAGCGGGTGGCGGGGGCACATCGCCCAGCGCCCTCGTTGGCAGCCTGGCGCGCGGGGTCTCGCGCGCCATACCCACGATGGACCGGCGCGCCTTCCTGCGCCGGTCCGGGCTGGGTGTCGGTGCGGGCCTCGCGGCCAGCCAGCTGACACTCGTGCGCAAGGCGCAGGCCGCCGACCCTGCCGCCGCCACCGGCAGCGGCAAGGTCGAGGTCAAGCGCACCGTCTGCGGCCACTGCTCGGTGGGTTGTGCCATCGACGCCTACGTCGAGAACGGCGTCTGGGTGCGCCAGGAGCCGGTGTTCGACTCGCCGCTGAACCTGGGCGCGCATTGCGCCAAGGGCGCCGCGGTGCGCGAGAACGGGCACGGCGAGTACCGCCTGAAGTACCCCATGAAGCTGGTCGACGGCAAATACCAGCGCATCAGCTGGGACGTGGCGCTCGACGAGATCAGCAAGAAGATGCTCGAACTGCGCCAGCAAAGCGGCCCGGATTCGATCTTCGTGGTGGGTTCATCCAAGCACAACAACGAGCAGGCCTACCTGCTCAGAAAGTGGGTGACCCTCTGGGGGACCAACAACTGTGACCACCAGGCACGAATATGCCACTCCACTACTGTCGCCGGTGTGGCGAATACGTGGGGTTACGGTGCGATGACGAATTCGTACAACGACATGCAGAACTCGAAGGCTGCGTTGTATATCGGCTCGAATGCGGCAGAGGCCCACCCGGTCTCGATGCTTCACATGCTGCATGCGAAGGAAAAGGGCTCGAAGATGATCGTGGTCGACCCACGATTCACGCGCACGGCGGCCAAGGCCGACGAGTACGTGCGCATCCGCTCGGGCTCGGACATCCCCTTCCTGTTCGGCGTGCTCCATCACGTCTTCAAGAACGGCTGGGAGGACAAGAAGTACATCGAGGACCGCGTCTGGGGCATGGACAAGGTCCGCGAGGAAGTGCTGGCCAAGTGGACGCCCGACAAGGTGCTGGAAGCCTGCGGCGTCGACGAGGCCACCTGCCTGAAGGTCGCGCGCATCATGGCCGAGAACCGGCCGAGCACCATCGTCTGGTGCCAGGGCCAGACCCAGCACACCATCGGCAACGCCATGGTTCGGGCCTCGTGCCTGCTGCAACTGGCGCTGGGTAACGTCGGCGTTTCTGGCGGCGGCGCCAATATCTTCCGCGGCCACGACAACGTGCAGGGTGCCACCGACATCGGGCCCAATCCCGATTCGCTGCCCGGCTACTACGGCCTGGCCGAGGGCTCGTTCAAGCACTACGCCTCGGTCTGGGGCGTGGACTTCGAATGGATCAAGAAGCAGTACGCCGCCGGCATGATGGGCAAGCCCGGCATGACGGTGTCGCGCTGGTTCGACGGGGTGCTCGAGAAGAACGAGCTCATCGACCAGCCGAGCAACCTGCGCGGCCTGTTCTACTGGGGCCATGCGCCGAACTCGCAGTCGCGCGGGCTCGACGTCAAGCGGGCGATGGACAAGCTCGACCTGCTCGTGGTGGTCGACCCGTTCCCGTCGGCCACGGCGGCGATGGCGGCCATGCCGGGCAAGGCCGAGGACCGCAATGCGAACCGGGCCGTCTATCTGCTGCCGGCCTGCACGCAGTTCGAGACCAGCGGGTCCGTGACGGCGAGCAACCGCTCGATCCAGTGGCGCGAGAGAGTGATCGAACCGCTGTTCGAGGCCCGCTCCGACCACATGATCATGCTGCAGCTGGCCGAGAAGCTGGGCTTCGCGAAGGAGCTGACCAAGAACTACAAGATGCAGAAGGTCAAGGGCATGGACGAACCCGTGCCCGAGGACATCCTGCGCGAGATCAACCGCGGCGTCTGGACCATCGGCTACACCGGCCAGAGCCCGGAGCGCCTGAAGGCGCACATGCGCAACATGCATGTCTTCGACGTCAATACGCTGCGTGCCAAGGGCGGCATCGACAAGGAGACC
Source organism: Candidatus Rubrivivax defluviihabitans (assembly GCA_016709385.1). GTDB lineage: Bacteria > Pseudomonadota > Gammaproteobacteria > Burkholderiales > Burkholderiaceae_C > Rubrivivax > Rubrivivax defluviihabitans. Next base: position 238,946 of record JADJMW010000008.1, on the reverse strand, counting down.
GGCTACAAGCTCGACGGTGACTACTACGGCCTGCCCTGGCCGTGTTACGGCTCGCCCGAGCTCAAGCACCCGGGTTCGCCGAACCTGTACGACACGTCCAAGCACGTGATGGACGGCGGTGGCAACTTCCGCGCCAATTTCGGCGTCGAGCGTGACGGCGCCAGCCTGCTGGCCGGAGACGGCTCGCACAGCAAGGGCGCCGAGATCACCACCGGCTATCCGGAGTTCGACCATGTCCTGCTCAAGAAACTGGGCTGGTGGGCCGACCTGACCGAGGCCGAGCAGAAGGCGGCCGAGGGCAAGAACTGGAAGACCGACCAATCGGGCGGCATCCAGCGCGTGACCATGGCGCACGGTTGCCATCCCTTCGGCAACGCCAAGGCGCGTGCGGTGGTCTGGAACTTCCCCGATCCGATCCCGCAGCACCGGGAGCCCATCTACTCCAACCGCCCGGAGCTGGTGGCCAAGTACCCGACGCATGCCGACAAGATGGCCTTCTGGCGCCTGCCGACGCTGGGCAATTCCGTCCAGGGAAAGAACGTCGACATCGGCAAGCAGTTCCCGCTGATCATGACCAGTGGCCGCCTGACCGAATACGAGGGCGGTGGCGACGAGACGCGCTCCAACCCGTACCTGGCCGAGTTGCAACAGGACATGTTCGTCGAGATGAATCCGGTGGCCGCCAACGACCGCGGCATCCGCAACGGCGAACAGGTGTGGGTCAAGACCCCGTCCGGCGCCCGCATCAAGGTGAAAGCGATGGTCACGGAGCGGGTCGATCGCGAAACGGTGTTCCTGCCGTTCCACTTCGCCGGCAAGTGGCAGGGCGAGGACATCTCGGTCTACTACCCCGAGGGCGCCAAGCCGGTGGTTTCGGGCGAGGCCGTCAACACCGCCACCACCTATGGCTATGACCCGGTGACGATGATGCAGGAAACGAAGACGACGCTATGCCAGATCGAGAAGGCAGCATGAGGAGCGCACGATGGCCAGAATGAAGTTCATCTGTGACGCCGAGCGTTGCATCGAGTGCAACGGCTGCGTGACGGCCTGCAAGGCCGAGCACGCCGTGCCCTGGGGCGTGAATCGCCGGCGTGTCGTCACGCTGAACGACGGCGTGCCGGGCGAGCGCAGCATCTCGGTGGCGTGCATGCATTGCTCCGACGCGCCTTGCATGGCGGTGTGCCCCGTGGACTGCTTCTACCGCACCGAAGAAGGCGTGGTGCTGCACGACAAGGACACCTGCATCGGCTGCGGTTATTGCAGCTACGCCTGCCCCTTTGGCGCGCCGCAGTTTCCCAGTGCCGGCACCTTCGGCATGCGCGGCAAGATGGACAAGTGCACCTTCTGCGCCGGCGGTCCCGAAGCCCATGGCAGCGCGGCCGAGAACGAGAAGTACGGCCGCAACCGCCTGGCCGAGGGCAAGCTGCCGGCCTGTGCCGAGATGTGCGCGACCAAGGCGCTGCTGGGTGGTGACGGCGACGTGGTGGCCGACATCTTCCGCGTCCGCGTCACGACGCGCAACAAGGGCAGCGAGGTCTGGGGCTGGGGAACGGCCTACGGCAAACCCAGTCCGGGCAGCGCGGCACCGAAGGCGACCAAGTCATGAGAACGCTTGCGGTTGCGGCGGCCGGGCTGGTCCTGGTCACCAGCCTGGCGGCCTGCGGCGAAAAGCCGCAGGTGGCCGGCTCCAGCGTCAAGGGTCAGCCGGCCTACCTGGGCACCGGCGTCGGTCCCTACACCCAGGCCGGCTGGAAGGCGGGCGATGCCACGAGTTGGGAAGAGCAGATGCGCACGCGTACACAAACCGGGCAGAACGAGTATGTGCGCAGTGGCGGCAATTAGGCCGCCGGCACACCGCGAGGAGAACTCATGTCAGGGTCGATGAAGCAAGTCGTGCTGGGCGCCATGTTGGCGCTCGGGCTGGTCTGTTCCGTGCAGGCGCAGCAGGCCGCCACCGGCAGCACAGCCCCGACGGGATTCGTGGCGCCGGAACTGCCGGCCCCCGACGAGTCCAACGCGGTCCGGGCCAAGACCCAACCGGGCAACAACGCGCCGGTCTGGCGGGCGGTCCGCGACAGCGGCACCCAGCCCGGCACCAGCAATCTGCCAGGTGCGGAGATGGGCGTCCTGGTGCAGCCGTTCGTGCAGTATCCCGGCTCACAGCTCACGACCGCCGGCGAAGCCTGGCGCCAGGTGCGCAACAACTGGATCATTCCCTACGGCGGCGCGCTGTTGCTGATTGCCTTGGCCACGCTGGCCTTGACTTATCTCACCAAGGGGCCGTTCGGCGGGCCGGTGAAGGACACCGGGCGCAAGATCGAGCGCTTCACGCCGTACGAGCGCGTGCTGCACTGGTCCACCGCCATCACCTTCTCGCTGCTAGCCATCTCGGGCATCGTCATCGCGTTCGGCAAATACTTCATGCTGCCGGTGATGGGGGCCACGCTGTTCGGCTGGTTGAGCTTCGCGCTGAAGACCCTGCACAACTTCGCCGGGCCGGTATTTGCGGTGGCGCTGATCCTCTTTGCCGTCAAATACCTCGCCGACAACCTGCCGCGGGCCGGCGACCTGGGCTGGCTGAAGAAGGCCGGTGGCATGTTCGGCGGCCATCACGTGGCTTCGCACCGCTTCAACGCCGGCGAGAAGATCGTCTTCTGGATCGGCGGCATCGTGCTCGGCCTGGTCGTGGTGGGCTCGGGACTGGTGCTCAACGGCCTGGTTCCCGGCTTCGGCGAAACCCGCGGCGGCATGCAGGTCAGTCTCATGATCCACGGCGTGGCCTCGGTCTTGATGATGGCCTTGTTCTTCGGTCACATCTACATGGGCACGCTGGGCATCCCCGGCGCCTTGGACGCCATGAAGACCGGTTATGTCGACGAGTCCTGGGCCAAGGAGCACCATGAACTGTGGTACGACGATATCAAGGCCGGCAAGATTCCTGCGGTTCGTTCATCGTCGACCCCGACGGCCCTGGGCGCTGCGCCTCGGCAAGCCTGACACAGTCAAGAAACGGTTGGAGAACTCTTCATGAAGACCATGCCAGTTGCCGTAGCGGCTGCCGCCTTGCTGGTCAGCACAACGCTGCTGATGGCGCCCGCCTGGGGCAAGCTGCCGCCGCCCAGCGACGAAGCCAAGGCCAAGGCCGCAGAGAACGCCGCCAAGGCGGCCTGGAGCGGCAAGGTCGAGGCCTACAAGCTCTGCAAGTCGATGGACGCCACGGCGGCTCACTACTACGCGCAGGCCAAAACGGCCGGCAAGGAGGTGAAGCCTCCCGTGGCCACCGCGCCCTGCGCCGACCCGGGGCCGTTCGTCTACACCCCGCCCGCGGCGACGCCTGCAGCGGCTGCCGCCGCGCCACCGGCAGTGGCCGCCGCACCGGCCAAGAAGTGAAACCGCCCCCAGCCCGCCATGCCGGTACTGCCTGAGGGTCAGCGCGCCGCAGAGCTTCAGCCTCCGGTCAGAGCGATCGACTGGGTGCCGGTGGCCGGTGCACCGCGACTCACGCTGTCCTCGTGCGAGTTGCTGCGAGAAATCCAGATCCTGGACGAATACGGGGACCGGCGGATCATCCACATCCCGGCCGAGCGGCCGCTGACCGTCTTCGTGGACAAGCGCGAACTGGTCACGCTCATGACCCTGGGCGCCTGCCCCGAGCTGCTGGTGCTGGGTTACCTGCACAACCAGCGGCTCATCGCACGTGTGCAGGAGGTCGAGTCCGTCACCGTCGACTGGGACGTGGGCGCGGCCGCCGTGCGCACCCACCAAGGCGTGCAGGACCTGGCGGCCAAGACCGCCCGCCGCGTGGTCACCACCGGCTGCGGCCAGGGTACGGTGTTCGGCGACATGATGGCGCAGTTGGACACCGTGGCCCTGCCTGACGCCCGGACCGCACGGATCCGCCAGAGCACCCTGCACCGCATGCTCGAAACCATGCGTCAGCAGGACAGCATCCACCGCAAGGCCGGTTCGGTGCATGGTTGCGCGCTGTTCTGCGGCGGCGATATGCTGATGTTCGTCGAGGACGTGGGCCGCCACAACGCCATCGACACCATCGCCGGCTGGATGGCCCTGCACGGTGTGGCCGGGGGCGACAAGGCCTTCTACACGACCGGGCGCCTGACCAGCGAAATGGTCATGAAGTCGGCCCAGTTGGGCGTGCCGATCATCGTGTCGCGCAATGGCGTCACCGCCATGGGTCACGAACTGGCCAGCCGCCTGGGCATGACCTTGTTCGGCCGTGCCGCCAACAAGCACTTCCTGTGTTATTCCGGGCTGGAGCGGTTCGACTCCGAACCCGAACCGCAGCGCACGCCGGTGCGCGTGGTCGCGGGCTGAACCCCTGCGCCGGGCCGTGCCGCCGCGGCGGCGGGCCGCAGCCTCAGGTCAGGCCGTCGAACAGCCACACGTCCACCAGGTCGCCGGCCGCCACCGAGGCCCGCTCGTGGCCCAGCACGACCAGCGCGTTGGCCTCGCTCATGCTGCGCAGCACGCCGGCGCCCTGCGACCCCGTCAAGCGCACCTGCCAGCCTGCCGGTCCAGGCTCGACGATGGCGCGCTGGAACTCGGTGCGCCCCGGCCGCTTGCGGATCGGCGTGAGGCAGCGTGCCTGCAGCACCGGCAAGGGCGTGGCGGTGGCACCCGCCAGGCTCAGCAAGGCCTCGCGGGCGAAGACATAGAAGGTCACCAGCGCGGCCACCGGGTTGCCGGGCAGGGCGAACAGCCAGACCGGGGCCTGCGCCCCGGCCACATCGGCAGTGGAGCCGTCGGCGGAGGCGGACCGGCGCAGCGGCCCGAAGGCAAACGGCCGCCCGGGTCGCATCGCCACCTTCCAGAACGCCACCTGGCCCCGTTGCGCAAGCACGTCGCGCGTGTGGTCGGCGTCGCCCATGCTGACGCCGCCGCTGGTCACGACCGCATCGGCGCGCGCCGTGGCCTGTTCGAGCACGCTGTGCAGGGCCTGCGGGTCGTCGCGCACCAGCCCCAGGTCGACGACCTCCATGCCCAGGCGCTGCAGCGCACCCATCAGGCTGTAGCGGTTGCTGTCGTACACGCAGCCGGGGTCCAGCGGCTGGCCCAGGGTGCGGATCTCGTTGCCGGTGGAAAACAGCGCCACGCGCAGGCGGCGGAACACCGGCACCCGCTCCACGCCCAGCGAAGCGATCAAACCCATGTCGGCCGGCCTGAGCAAGCGCCCGGCCTGCACGGCCGGCCGGCCGGCGGCCAGGTCCTCCCCTCGGCGGCGGCGGTTCTCCCCGGCCCGGATCACCCCGGCTTCGACATGCACCAGCGACCCTTCGGACCGGCACAGTTCCAGCGGCACCACGGTGTCCAGGCCCGTCGGCATGACCGCGCCTGTCATGATGCGCAGGCAATCGCCCGTTCCCACCGTGCCGCCGTAGGGCGCGCCGGCCATCAGCGTGCCCACCGAGCGCAGCAGCGTGGGGCCGTCCTGGCGCAAGGCGCGGCCGTCGAAGGCATATCCGTCCATGGCCGAGTTGTCGTGCGCCGGCACATCGATCGGCGAGATCACGTCGACCGCCAGCACGCGCCCCAGTGCCTGGTCCACGGGCAGGTCTTCGGCCTGCGTGATGGGTCGCAGCGCGGCAGCGATGGCCTCCCGCGCCTGCGCCACGCTCAGGTTCTTGTCGCCCGCGGCCAGCGGGGAAGGGCCCAGTTCCGACATCACGCATCCTGCCTGCCCGCTGTGGGGCGATGCGTGATTCTGCCGCCGCCCTGCGCTTTCAGTTCGCCGCAGGCGCACGGCCGTACAGCCGTACCAGTTCGGCCAGCCGCCCCGCATGCCAGGGGTGCACCTGGCTCCATTGGAAGCGCCAGGCCCACCAGCCGCTGCCCTGGCCCGGATGGTTCATGCGGCAATCGCTGGGCAGGGCCAGCACGTCCTGCATCGGATGCACGGCGGTGTCGGCAACGCTGGCCATGGCGGCACGGATCATGGTCCAGGGCATGTCGTGGCCGTCGGTCGCCAGGTAACCGCGCGCGAAGTGGCGCTCGTGATCGGTGGCGGTGGCCCACCACCCGGCGACGGTGTCGTTGTCGTGGGTGCCGGTGTAAACCACCGTGTCGGGCTCGTGGTTGTGCGGCAGGAAGCGGTCGCTGGCGTCGCCGGCAAAGGCAAACTGCAGGATGCGCATGCCCGGGAAGCCGAACTCCTTGCGCAGCGCATCGACGTCGGGCGTGATCACTCCCAGGTCCTCGGCAATGATCGGCAGCGGCCCCAGCGCCCTGGCGATGGCCTTGAACAAGGCCTCGCCCGGGCCCGGCGCCCAGCGGCCCTTGACGGCGGTGGGCTCGTCGGCCGGGATCTCCCAGTAGCCGGCAAAGCCGCGGAAGTGGTCGATGCGCACGTAGTCCACCAGCTCGAAGATGCGGCGCACCCGTTCCACCCACCAGGCGTAGCCGTCCCTGGCGTGTTCGCTCCAGCGGTACAAGGGGTTGCCCCAGCGCTGGCCGGTTTCGCTGAAGAAGTCCGGCGGTACACGCCGCCACCACGGTGGGCCGGCCATCGGGTCCCAGTTCGAACAGCGCCTGGTGCGCCCACACCTCGGCACTCTGGTGGGCGATGAAGATCGGCGCGTCGCCGACGATTTGCACACCTTGCTCGTTGGCGTAGGCCTTCAGCGCCAACCATTGGCGGAAGAAGGCCCATTGGCAGAACTGCCAGAAGTGGACCCGCGTGCCGAGCTCGGCGCGTGCCGCCGCCAGTGCCTGCGGCTGGCGCGCCGCCAGCGCCGGCGCCCAGTCGCACCAGTCGCGCCAGTCGTTGGCTTCGCACAAGGCCATGAACAGCGCGTAGTCGTCCAGCCAGGAGCGCTGCGCGGCCACGAATTCGGCGTACGCCTGGCGCTGCGGCGGCGTGGCGCCGTCAGCGAAGCGCTCCGCGGCACGCTCCAGCCGTTCCATGCGAAACGGCACCACGGCCGCGAAGTTCACACGCTCCGCGTCCAGCCCCACCGCGGGCGCCAGGTCGGCCGCATCGAGCCAGCCCTGTTGCTGCAGTTCGGCCAGGTCGATCAGCAGCACGTTGCCGGCAAAGGCCGAGGTGCTCATGTAGGGTGAATTCCCGGGGCCGATGCCACCCAGCGGCAGGATCTGCCACAAGGTCTGGCCGCCGGCCACCAGCCAGTCGACGAAGTGCCGCGCATCGGCGCCGAAATCGCCCGATCCGTGCGGGCCGGGCAGGGAAGTGGGGTGCAGCAGCATGCCGCTGGCGCGAGGAAATCTCATGGCGCGGATCCTTCGAGGTCGGTGTCGGCGCGCGCGTCGCGCAGCAGTGCGAGGCTGCGGCCGCGCAGGTCGTAGCAGTCGTCGGCCTTGGCGCCGGTGCGGCGCCAGGAGCTGCGGCCGTCGGGTCGCGTGGTGTCGAGCTCGGCCACCCAGTCGCCCGGCGGCAGTTTGAAATGGGCGTCCGCGTCGCGGCCGTTGACCATCAGCAGCAAGGGCGCGCCACCGCGGCCGGGCAAGCCGATCCAGGCGCCCAGGATGCGCGACATGCGGTTGTTCCAGTGCTCCGGCGTCATTTCTTCGCCTGTGCGGCGCAACCATGCCAGGTCGACGTCGCCGTCGCGGTCGGGCAGACCGGTATACCAGCGCAGGCCCAGCGGAAGCAGGCGGCGCCGCAGCGCCAGCACATGGGCGGTGAATTCGATCAGCGACTGGTCGGCGCGCGGCCAGTTGATCCAGGTGATGGGGTTGTCCTGGCAGTAGGGGTTGTTGTTGCCGCCCTGGCTGTGGCCGAGTTCGTCGCCGGCGGCCAGCATGGGCGTGCCCTGCGCCAGCAGCACCGTGGCCAGCAGGGCGCGCTTCAGGCGCGCGCGCAGGGCGTTGACCTCGGGATCTCCGGTGGGGCCTTCCCAGCCGCAGTTCCAGCTCAGGTTGTGGCCGTGGCCGTCGCGGTTGTCCTCGAGGTTGGCCTCGTTGTGGCGCAGGTCGTAACTCACCAGGTCGGTGAGCGTGAAGCCGTCGTGCGAGACGACGTAGTTGACCGATTCCGCCGGCGAGCGGCGTCGCGGCTGGAACAGGTCCGACGAGCCCGCCAGCCGCAGCGCCAGTTCGCCGCGCGTGCAGTCGCTGCCCAGCCAGAAGGCGCGCGTGGTGTCGCGGAAGCGGTCGTTCCACTCCAGCCAGCCGCGCGGGAACTGGCCCACCTGCCAGCCACCGGGGCCGATGTCCCAGGGCTCGGCGATGAGCTTCACGCGTTGCAGCACCGGGTCCTGCTGCACCGCCGTGAAGAACGCGCCGTCGCGCTCGAAACCGCCGTCGCCGCGGCCGAGCACGGGCGCCAGGTCGAAGCGGAAACCGTCGACGTGCATCTCCTGCACCCAGTAGCGCAGGCTGTCCAGCACCATCTGCAGCACGCGCGGGTGGCGGATGTCGACCGTATTGCCGCAGCCACTCCAGTTCTCGAAGCGGTCGCGCTGGCCATGCTGCAGCCGGTACCAGCAGGCGTTGTCGAAACCGCGCCAGCTCAGCGTGGGGCCGCGCTCGTCGCCTTCGGGGGTGTGGTTGTAGACGACGTCGAGCAACACCTCCAGGCCGGCTTCGTGCAACCGGCGCACCATGGCGCGGAACTCGTCGCGCGGCCGCGCGCTGGCGGCGTAGCGCGGGTCGGGACAAAAATAACCGATGGTGTTGTAGCCCCAGTAATTGACCAGACCCATGTCGACCAGCCGCTGCTCGTCCAGGATCTGCTGCACCGGCAACAGGCTCACCGCGGTGACGCCCAGACGCTTCAGGTGGGCGATGGCGGCGTCGCTGGCCAGCCCGGCGTAGGTGCCCTGCAGCGCCTCGGGCACGCCAGGCAGGCGCTTGCTGAAGCCGCGCAGGTGCAGCTCGTAGATCACGGTGTCGACCAGCGGCGTGGCGGGTGCGCGGTCGCCCTGCCAGTCGAAGCTTTCGTGCACGACCCGCGCCTTCAACGCCTGGCGGCCGTTGTCCTGCGGGTCCATATGCTGCGGGTGTTCGCGGTCGGCGCCGAAGTGCGGCGCCTGCCAGTCGAAGCCGCCGGGTGGGCTGACGATCTCGCGCGCCCAGGGGTCGAGCAGCAGCTTGTTCGGGTTGAAGCGGTGGCCGCGCTCGGGCCGCCACGGGCCATGCACGCGGAAGCCGTAGACGAGGCCGGGCCTGGCGCCGGGCAGGCGGCCGTGCCAGACGTCGCCGCTGCGCACCGGCAGCGGCACGCGCGCCAGCTCGGCGTGGCCGTCGGACCCGAACAGGCACAACTCGACCTGCGACGCATGCTCCGAGAAGACCGCGAAATTGACGCCGTCGCCTTCGCAGGAGGCCCCCATCGGCCAGGGTCGGCCCGGCTCCAGCGTCACCAGTTCGTGGCCCAGGGTCGAGGCGCCGCGGATCAGCCGGTCCATTCCAGGAAGACCGTGGCCAGCGGCGGCAGCGTCAATACCACCGAGTGCGAGCGGCCATGGCTGGACACCGCCTCGGCGGTGGCCGCCGCCAGCGGCGTGCCGACATTGCTGCCGCCGTAATAGGCCGAATCGCTATTCAGTCGCTCCAGCCATTGGCCGGGCGCAGGCACGCCAAGGCGGAAGCCGTGATGCACCACGGGCGCAAAATTGCACACCACCAGCATCATCTGGCCGTCGCGGCCCTTGCGCACGAAGCTCAGCAGGCTGCGGCGGGCGTCGTCGTGGTCGATCCACTCGAAGCCGGCGCCGCTGAAGTCCTGGCTGTGCAGCGCCGGGCTGGCGCGGTACAGGCGATTCAGGTCGCGCACCAGGCGTTGCACACCGGCATGGCTGGCGTCGCCGAGCAGGTGCCAGTCCAGGCTGCGCTCGTGGCTCCATTCCCGGTCCTGCGCGAATTCGCAGCCCATGAACATGAGCTTCTTGCCCGGGTGCCCGAACATGAAGCCGTAGTACGCGCGCAGGTTGGCGAACTGCTGCCAGCGGTCGCCCGGCATCTTGCCCAGCAGCGAACCCTTGCCGTGCACCACTTCGTCGTGCGAGAGCGGCAGCACGAAGTTCTCGTTGAAGGCGTAGATCAGCCCGAAGGTCATCTCGCCGTGGTGGTAGGGGCGGTGGATGGGGTCGCGCGCCATGTAGCTCAGCGTGTCGTGCATCCAGCCCATGTTCCACTTGTAGTGGAAGCCCAGGCCGCCGGCATAGGTGGGGCGGCTCACCGCGGGGAAGGCGGTGGACTCCTCGGCCAGCGTCACCGCCTGCGGGCGCTCGATGCCGATGACCTCGTTGGTGCGCTTGATGAAGGCGATGGCCTCCAGGTTCTCGCGGCCGCCGTGCACGTTGGGGATCCACTCGCCCGCCTTGCGGCTGTAGTCGCGGTAGAGCATGGATGCCACGGCGTCCACGCGCAGACCATCGACGTTGAAACGCTCCAGCCAGTACAAGGCGCTGCCGACGAGGAAATTGCGCACCTCGGTGCGGCCGAAGTTGTAGATGAGGGTATTCCAGTCGTTGTGGAAACCCTCGCGCGGGTCGGCATATTCGTACAGGCAGGTGCCGTCGAAGCGCGCCAGGCCCCAGTCGTCGGTGGGAAAGTGCGCCGGCACCCAGTCCAGCAGCACGCCGATGCCGGCGGCATGCGCGCTGTCGACGAAACGGCGAAAGCCGGCGGCCCCGGGCGGCGTCGTCCGCAGTCGCGAAGCGCGAGGTGGGCGAAAACAGGCCCAGCGTCTGGTAGCCCCAGGAGCCGTCGAAGGGGTGTTCGCTCACCGGCATCAGTTCCAGGTGCGTGTAGCCCATGTCCTGCGCGTAGGCCACCAGGTCTTCGGCGAGCTCGTCCCAGTTCAGCCAGCGGTCGCCTTGCTCGGGCTTGCGGCGCCAGCTCGCCAGGTGCACCTCGTAGATGCTCATCGGTGCGTCCAGCGCGTTGGCCGCCTGGCGCTCGGGCGAGGGCGGTGCCACCGGCGGCATCACCGCCACCACGCTGGCCGTGGCCGGGCGCAGTTCGGCCTGGCGCGCGAAGGGGTCGGCCTTCTGCGGCAACAGGGTGCCGTGGCGGTCGAGCAGCTCGAACTTGTAGCGCTCGCCGGCATGCACGCCGGGCAGGAAAGAGCTCCCAGACGCCGCACTCGCGGCGCAGCCGCATCGGGTGGCGGCGGCCGTCCCAGAAGTTGAAGTCGCCCACCACGCTCACGCGCGCTGGCATTCGGTGCCCACACCGCGAAGCTGGTGCCGGCCACGCCCTCCATGTCGCGCACGGTGGCGCCCAGCATTTCGTAGGGCCGCAGGTGCGAGCCTTCGGCCAGCAGCCAGGCGTCCATCTCGCCGAGCACGGCGCCGAAGCGGTAGGGGTCGTCGATGAGCTGCGGCGCGGTGCCCGGCCAGGTCACCTGCAAGCGGTATGGGCCATCGGCGGGCAGGGGGCCTTCGAAGAAGCCGTCGGCATGGCGCTGGTGCAGCGCGGGGTCGCCGTGCCGGCCCAGGCACAGGCGCTGGATTTCGTCGTCGTCGAGCATGGCGTGCGGTCAGGCGGGGCCGGCCGCCGGCACCTGCGCCTTGGCCGCCAACCCCCAGACCTCGGTGGCGTATTTGCGGATGGTACGGTCAGAAGAGAAGAAGCCCATGCCGGCCACGTTGGCGATGGCCTTGCGGGCCCAGGCCTGTCGGTCGCGGTACAGGGCATCGACGCGCGCCTGCGCAGCCATGTACGCGTCGAAATCGGCCAGCAGCATGTAGCGGTCGCCGCCCCACAGCAAGCCGTCCACCAGCGCCCGGTAGCGGCCGGGCTCGGCGGGCGAGAACTGGCCGCCGGCCACCGCGTCGAGCACTGCCCTGAGGCGCCCGTTTTCCTCGTAGATGCGCAGCGGCTGGTAGTGCGCCGCGCGGCTGGCCGCCACCTCGGCCGTGGACAGGCCGAAGATGAAGATGTTGTCGTCGCCCACCTGCTGGCGGATCTCGATGTTGGCGCCGTCGTCGGTGCCGATGGTCAGCGCGCCGTTCAGCGCCAGCTTCATGTTGCCGGTGCCGCTGGCTTCGGTGCCGGCGGTGGAGATCTGCTCCGACAGGTCGGCGCCGGGCATGATGACCTCGGCCACCGAGACACCGTAGTTCGGCAGGAAGACCAGCTTGAGCTTGCCGCCGATGCGCGGGTCGTTGTTGATGACCTGGCCCACGTCGTGGATGAGCCGGATCACGTCCTTGGCCGTGGTGTAGCTGGAAGCGGCCTTGCCGGCCAGGATCACGGTGCGCGGCACCCAGCCGCGCCCGTCCGGACCAGCCGGGTCGGCCAGCATGGCCTGGTAGCGCGCCACCACCTGCAGCACGTTGAGCAACTGGCGCTTGTATTCGTGGATGCGCTTGACCTGCACGTCGAACAGGCTGGCCGGGTCCACCACCACGCCGGTGGTGGCGTGGATGTGCGCGGCCAGGCGAACCTTGTTGTCGCCCTTGACGGCCAGGAAGGCTTCGCGGAACTCGCTGCGGTCGGCGTGGCTGCCGAGTTGTTCGAGCTGGTCCAGGTCGAGCCGCCAGCCGCTGCCGATGGTCTGGTCGAGCAGCGCCGCCAGCCCCGGGTTGGCCTGGGCCAGCCAGCGCCGCGGCGTCACGCCATTGGTCATATTGGTGAAGCGCGCGGGCCACAGGCTGGCGAAGTCGGCGAAGATGGTGGCCACCAGCAGGTCGGAGTGCAGCGCCGAGACGCCATTGACCTTGTGGCTGCCCACGATGGACAGGTGGGCCATGCGCACGCGGCGTTCGCCCGACTCGTCGATCAGCGAGAGCCGGCGCAGGAAGTCGTGGTCGCCGGGCCGGTGCACCGCCGCCTCTTCCAGGAAACCCTTGTTGATGCGCAGGATGATCTCCAGGTGGCGCGGCAGCACGCGCTGCATCAGCGCCACCGGCCAGGTCTCCAGCGCCTCGGGCATCAGCGTGTGGTTGGTGTAGCTGAAGACCTTTTTCGTCAGCGCCCAGGCGGCCACCCAGCCGAAGCCGTGTTCGTCCACCAGCAGGCGCATCAGCTCGGCCACGCCGATGGCCGGGTGGGTGTCGTTGAGGTGGATCGCCACCTTCTCGGCCAGGTTGGTGAGCCGGCCGTGTTCGGCCTGGTGGCGTGCCAGGATGTCCTGCAGCGAAGCGCTGGTGAAGAAATATTCCTGCCGCAGGCGCAGTTCGCGCCCGGCATCGGTGCTGTCGTTGGGGTACAACACCCAGGAGATGTTTTCGAACTGGTTCTTGAACTCGGCGGCGCGCGCGTAGTCGCCGGTATTGAAGGCATGCAGGTCGATCTGCGACGGCGCCGCCGCCTTCCACAGCCGCAGGGTGCTGACACGTTCGGTGCCGTGGCCGGGGATGACCATGTCGTAGGCCTTGGCGTTCACCTGGCCGGCATGGCGCCACAGCGACGGCGTGCCGGGCCCCTCGGGATGTTCCACCCAGCCACCGAAGCACACGGCGTAATGCACGCCGGGCCGCGGAAATTCCCAGGGCGTGCCGTCTTCCAGCCAGGGGTCGGGGTGCTCGACCTGGCGCCCGCCCTGGATGCTCTGCTTGAACATGCCGAATTCGTAGCGGATGCCGTAGCCGAACGAAGGCAGCTCCAGCGTGGCCATCGAATCCAGGAAACAGGCCGCCAGCCGGCCCAGGCCGCCGTTGCCCAGCGCGGCGTCGGCCTCGGCGGCGGCCACCTCTTCCAGCGTGCAGGCATGCTGGCGTGCCGCGGTGGCCATCTCGTCTTGCAGGTCCAGCGCGGCCAGCGCGTTGGACAGCGTGCGGCCGATCAGGAACTCCATCGACAGGTAGTACACGCGGCGCGCCTTGGCGGCGCGGTCGGCGCTGTCGGTGGCCACCCAGCGTCGGGACAACTGCTCTCGCGAGACCTGGGCCACGGCGTGCATGATGTCGTTGGGCGTGGCGGCGGCAGGCGCGGTGCCCACGGTGGCCAGCAAATGGTGTTCGACATCGGCGGCTGTGGGTGTCACGGGTTCGGCAGCAAGGGTCATGGATGGCAATCCGTATTGGGCGCGCGCCGGCGTGCGCCGGCACGGCGGGTCATGAGGTGAATGGCAGTGTCACTGATGTGCGAAGAAGGCGGCCATGAATTCTGACCGAGTCGTCGTGCCCTTCGACGGCATGAGCCGGCGCAATGGCCTTCGCTTCGGAACGGCAGCAGTCAAGGCATGATCAGTGCCCTGGTCCACCCGCCGTTCGCCGATAAGTACTTACCATCGCGGCCTGAGGCAAGTTCTCACGTCTTCTTGGATGCTCCGGCCGGCATCCCGTCCGTGTGGAGCCAGCCGGGCTGTCCGACTCAACTGCTGAAAACCTCTACAGGAGATCCGATGAAACCGATCGACGTGGCCCAGGGCCTGGACTTGCCGCGGCGCGCCGTGGCGCTGGTGCTGGCCGGCGGGCGCGGCAGCCGGCTGAAGAACCTGACCGACAGCCGCGCCAAGCCGGCGGTGTACTTCGGCGGCAAGTTCCGCATCGTCGACTTCGCGCTGTCGAACTGCATGAACTCGGGCATCCGCCGCATCGGCGTCATCACGCAGTACAAGAGCCACAGCCTGCTGCGCCACCTGCAGCGCGGCTGGGCCTTCCTGAAGAGCGAGATGAACGAGTTCGTCGACCTGCTGCCGGCGCAGCAGCGCGTGGACGAGGAAAGCTGGTACCGCGGCACCGCCGACGCGGTCTACCAGAACCAGGACATCCTGGCCGCCTACCGCGCCGACTACGTGGTGGTGCTGGCCGGCGACCACATCTACAAGCAGAACTACGCGCTGATGCTGGCCGACCACGTGGCGCAGGGACGCGAATGCACGGTCGGCTGTATCGAGGTGGACCAGAAGGAGGCCACCGCCTTTGGCGTCATGGCCATCGACGCGAAGCGGCTCATCCTCGACTTCGTCGAGAAGCCGGCCGACCCGCCCACCATCCCGGGCAAGCCGGGACGCTCGCTGGCCAGCATGGGCATCTACATCTTCAACGCGCGCTTCCTGTACCGCGAACTCGAGCGCGACATGGCCGATCCGCATTCGAGCCACGACTTCGGCAAGGACATCATCCCCAAGATGGTCAAGCAGGGCCAGGCGGTGGCCCACCCGTTCGAATTCAGCTGCGTGGGCGCGCGCATCGGCGAGGCACCCTACTGGCGCGACGTGGGCACCATCGACGCCTACTGGGACGCCAATATCGACCTCACCGCCACCGACCCGCTGCTCAACCTGTACGACACCAACTGGCCGATCTGGACCTACCAGCCGCAGCTGCCGCCGGCCAAGTTCGTGCACAACCAGGACGACAGGCGCGGCGTGGCCGTGGAGTCCCTGGTCTCGGGCGGGTGCATCATCAGCGGCGCCGTCTTCCGTTCCGTGCTGTTTTCCAGCGTGCGCGTGCACTCGTATTCGGCCGTCAGCTGGTCGGTGCTGCTGCCGGGCGTGCAGGTGGGGCGCCATGCGCGGCTGACGCGGGTGGTGGTCGACCGCGACTGCGTCGTCCCCGACGGCATGGTCATCGGCGAGGACGCCGCCGCCGACGCCGAGCACTTCTACCGCACGGAGTCGGGCATCACGCTGGTCACGCGTGAAATGCTGCGCCGGCTGTGAAGGGCATGCCGGCATGAAGGTCCTGCATGTGGCGGCGGAGGTTTTCCCGCTGGTGAAGACGGGCGGCCTGGCCGACGTGGTGGCCGCGCTGCCCGCGGCGCTGGCCGCCCAGGGCGCCGACGTGCGCCTGCTGCTGCCGGGCTTCCCGGCGGTGCTGGAAAGCGTACAGGGTGCGCGCACGGTGATCGAAATCGGCGCCTGCTTCGGTGCCCTGCACGTGCGACTGCTGCTGGCGCGCATGCCGGGCACCCAGTTGCCGGTCTACGTGATCGACGCGCCCTACCTGTTCCGCCGCGGCGGCAGCCCCTACCAGGACGGCCGCGGCGAGGAGTGGCCCGACAACCTGCAGCGCTTTGCCCTGCTGGGCTGGCTGGCGGCCCACCTGGCCGGTGGCGACGCCGATCCGGACTGGGCACCCGATATCGTGCACGCCCACGACTGGCACGCGGCCATGGCCTGCGCCTACGTGGCCGAGCACCCGCCCACCCCGGCGGCCACCGTCTTCACCGTGCACAACCTGGCCTACCAGGGCCTGTTCCCCATGCACGACTGGCCCTCGCTGGGGCTGGCCACGCGCCTGATGTCACCTGCGGGGCTGGAATACCACGGCCAGCTCAGCTTCATGAAGGCGGGGCTCAAATTCGCCGACCAGGTGACCACCGTGAGCCCGAATTACGCGCGCGAGATCGCCACCTACGAATTCGGCTGCGGGCTGGACGGCGTGATCCGTGGCCGCGGCGAGGCGGTCACGGGGGTGCTCAACGGCATCGACGATGCGGTCTGGAACCCCGCCACCGACCCGGCCCTTGCCGAGCTCTACGACGCCGAGCGTCCGGCAGGCAAGCAGACCTGCAGGCGTGCCCTGCAGGCGGAATTGGGGCTGGACCGGGATGACAGCGCCCTGTTGTTGACCGTGGTCAGCCGCCTGACTTCGCAGAAGGGACTGGACCTGGTACTGGCCGCACTGCCCGCGCTGGTGCAGTCCGGCGTGCAGCTGACGGTGCAGGGCGAGGGCGAGCCGGCCCTGCAGGCGGCCTTCCAGATGGCCATGAGTTCGCACCCTGGGCGCGTGCACGTGCACCTGGGCTACGACGAGGCGCGCGCCCATCGCCTGATCGCGGGTGCCGACGCCATTGCCGTGCCGTCGCGCTTCGAGCCCTGTGGGCTGACGCAGTTGTACGGGCTGCGCTACGGCACGCTGCCGATCGTGCGCCGGGTGGGTGGCTTGGCCGACACGGTGACCGACGCCAGCCCGAAGGCGCTGGCCGAAGGCACGGCCACCGGCTTCACCTTCGATGCGGCCACGCCGGTGGCCTTCGAGAAGGCGGTCCTGCGGGCGGCCGAGATGCGCGCCGATGCCGCAGCCTGGCGCGGCATGATGCGCACGGCGATGGCTCGGCAGTCGTCGTGGGCGGGGCCGGCGAAGGCGTATCTGGATCTGTACCGAAAGGCACTGAAGGCGCGGCAGGAGCGCTGAAGCTGCAGGTCCGGATCGGATGGCTTGGCGGAAGGGGCGGGATTCGAACCCGCGGGGGGCTGTTAACCCCCACATGCTTTCCAGGCATGCGACTTAAACCGCTCATCCACCCGTCCGCGGCAACCCGCGAGTTTAGCCGACAGGCGTCACGGCGTTCTTGCGCAGCCAGTCCATCAACACGTATTCCAGCGCCTTGGCGTGCGTGCTCTCCAGCACCACCGGCGGCGCGCAGCCGGCTTCATAGGCCTCGCGCCAGCGCAGCGCGCACACGCACCAGCGGTCGCCCGGTTTCAGGCCCTTGAAGCGGTGCTCGGGGCGCGGCGTGATGAGGTCGTTGCCGCGCTCCATCTGGAAATTCAGGAACTCCACCGTGACCTTGGCGCAGATCACGTGGCTGCCGGCGTCGCGCTCGTCGGTGTGGCAGCAGCCGTCGCGGGTCCACCCGGTGAGTGGGTCGTAGGAGCACGCCACCAGCGGCATGCCCAGCACGTTCAACGCGGTGCTCATTTCGGCGCCACCGCGGCAGTTCGGCCGCCACCCTGGAGCAGCGTCATCGCGGTGCCTATGAGCGCCGAGACCTCGGTCATGTTGCCGGGCACGATCATGGTGTTGTTCGTTTGCGCCAGCTGCGCATAGGCGTCCACCGCCTTCTCGGCCACCTTCAGCTGCACGGCCTGCTCGCCGCCGGGCTGCTGTATCGCCTGCGCCACCTGGCGGATGGCTTCGGCCGTGGCCTCGGCCACGGCGATGATCGCCGCCGCCTCGCCCTGCGCCTTGTTGATCTCGGCCTGCTTCTCGCCTTCACTGCGTGCGATGAAGGCCTCGCGCTCGCCGGTGGCGATATTGATCTGCTCCTGGCGCCGGCCTTCCGAGGCCGCGATCAGCGCGCGCTTCTCGCGCTCGGCGGTGATCTGCGCCTGCATGCTGCGCAGGATCTCGGCCGGCGGCGTGAGGTCCTTGATCTCGTAGCGCAGCACCTTCACACCCCAGGTCAGCGCCGCCTCGTCCAGCGCGCTCACGACGCTGGCATTGATCAGGTCGCGTTCCTCGAAGGTCCGGTCCAGCTCCATCTTGCCGATCACGCTGCGCAGCGTGGTCTGCGCCAGTTGCGTGATGGCCGTGAGGTAGTCGCTGCTGCCGTAGCTGGCGCGCATGGGGTCGGTGATCTGGAAGAACAGGATGCCGTCCACCTGAAGCTGCGTATTGTCCTTGGTGATGCACACCTGGCTGGGCACGTCCAGCGGCACCTCCTTCAGCGAATGGCGGTAGGCCACGCGCTCGATGAAGGGGATGACGAACTTCAGCCCCGGCACCAGCGTGCGGTCGTACTTGCCCAGGCGCTCGACGATGAGCGCCGTCTGCTGCGGCACGATCTTGATCGTTCGCGTGATGAAGATGACGGCGATGACCGCCAGGGCGATGGCAATTTCCATGACTTTGCTTTCAATGGGGCGCGGCCGGTGCCACGCGCAAATGGTTGCCCTGCACGCCCACGATCACGTGCTGGCCGGGGGCGGGCGTGCCCGGGCCGGCATGGCGCACGGTCCAGGTCGCGCCGCGATAGGGCACGCGGGCCGAGCCATCGTCGGCCCAGACGTCGACGTACAGGGTCTCACCGATGTCGATATTCACGTCGCGGTTGCTCTCGGCCGGCGCCGAGCGCGGTGAACGCGCGCGCTTGAAGTGCCAGCCGGCGGTGCAGGCCGCACCGAGCACGGCCGCCGTGGCCACCTGCCCAGTGGCACCCAGGCCGGCGTGCGCGGCCAGGGCGCCGGCCACGCAGCCCAGCGCCAGCATCAGCAGGTAGAAGGTGCCGGTGGCGAGCTCGGCCGCCACCAGACCGCCGGTGGCCAGCCACCACAGCATGGGTGCATTCCACTCCACGGTGTCCTCCTGTTCATGTTCGCTTGACGCTGCCGGACGAGTGTAGCCATCCGGGCCGCCGCGGCCGACAACCCTACACTTGACGCATCCGTACCCGCCACGAGGCCGCTTCGATGCTCCGTTTCCGCTTTCCCATCGTCATCATCGACGAAGACTTCCGCTCCGAGAACACCTCGGGCATCGGCATCCGCGCGCTGGCCGACGCCATCGCCAAGGAGGGTTTCGAGGTCCTGGGCGCCACCAGCTACGGCGACCTGAGCCAGTTCGCGCAGCAGCAAAGCCGCGCCAGCGCATTCATCCTGAGCATCGACGACGAGGAATTCACGCCCGGCCCGGAGCTCGACCCGGCGGTGCTGAACCTGCGCAAGTTCATCGAGGAGATCCGGCGCAAGAACGCCGACATCCCGATCTACATCTACGGCGAGACGCGCACCAGCCAGCACATCCCGAACGACATCCTGCGCGAACTGCACGGCTTCATCCACATGTTCGAGGACACGCCGGAGTTCGTGGCACGCCACATCATCCGCGAGTGCAAGAGCTACCTCGACGGCCTGGCGCCGCCGTTCTTCAAGGCGCTGATGGACTATGCGCAGGACGGCAGCTACAGCTGGCACTGCCCGGGCCACAGCGGCGGCGTGGCCTTCCTGAAAAGCCCCGTCGGCCAGATGTTCCACCAGTTCTTCGGCGAGAACATGCTGCGCGCCGATGTCTGCAACGCGGTCGAGGAACTCGGCCAGCTGCTGGACCACACCGGCCCGGTGGCGGCCAGCGAGCGCAATGCGGCGCGCATCTTCAATGCCGACCACTGCTTCTTCGTCACCAACGGCACCAGCACGAGCAACAAGATGGTCTGGCACCACACCGTGGCGCCAGGCGACGTGGTGGTGGTCGACCGCAATTGCCACAAGAGCATCCTGCACAGCATCATCATGACCGGCGCCGTGCCGGTGTTCCTGACGCCCACGCGCAACCACTACGGCATCATCGGGCCGATTCCGCAAAGCGAGTTTTCGCCCGAGGCCATCCGCCGCAAGATCGCCGCCAACCCGCTGCTGGCCGGCGTGGATGCGGCCGCCGTGCGGCCGCGCATCCTGACGCTCACCCAGAGCACCTACGACGGCGTGCTCTACAACACCGAAACCATCAAGCACGCGCTCGACGGCTATATCGATACCCTGCATTTCGACGAAGCCTGGCTGCCGCACGCCGCCTTCCACACCTTCTACGGTCCGTATCACGCGATGGGCAAGAAGCGGCCGCGGCCGAAGGACCAGCTCGTGTTCGCCACGCAGAGCACCCACAAGCTGCTGGCCGGCATCAGCCAGGCCAGCCAGGTGCTGGTGCAGGACGCGGTCGACCGCAAGCTCGACCGCCACCTCTTCAACGAGGCGTACCTGATGCACACCAGCACCAGCCCGCAGTACGCCATCATCGCCAGCTGCGACGTGGCGGCGGCGATGATGGAAGCCCCGGGCGGCCCGGCGCTGGTGGAGGAGAGCATCCAGGAGTCGCTGGACTTCCGCCGCGCCATGCGCAAGGTGGAGCAGGAGTTCGGCGAGAAGGACTGGTGGTTCACCGTCTGGGGGCCCGACCACCTGGCCGCCGAGGGCATCGGCCACAGCCGCGAATGGGTGCTGGAGGCGGGCGAGACCTGGCACGGCTTCGGCGACCTGGCCGAGGGCTTCAACCTGCTCGACCCCATCAAGTGCACCCTCATCACGCCCGGGCTGGGCATGTCGGGGCAGTTCGCCGAGACCGGCATCCCGGCTTCCATCGTCACCAAATTCCTGGCCGAGCACGGCGTGGTGGTCGAGAAGACGGGCCTGTACTCGTTCTTCATCATGTTCACCATCGGCATCACCAAGGGCCGCTGGAATACGCTGCTCACGGCGCTGCAGCAGTTCAAGGACGATTACGACCGCAACGTGCCGATGTGGCGCATCCTGCCTGAGTTCTGTGCCGTGCATCCGCGCTACGAGCGCATGGGGCTGAAGGACCTTTGCCAGAGCATCCACCAGATGTATGCGCGCAGCGACATCGCGCGGCTGGTGACCGAGATGTACCTGTCCGACCTGCAGCCGGCCATGAAGCCCAGCGACGCCTTCGCCTATATCGCGCACCGAAACACCGAGCGCGTGGCCATCGACGAGCTGGAAGGGCGCATCACCACCGCGCTGCTCACGCCTTACCCGCCGGGCATTCCGCTGCTCATTCCCGGCGAGCGATTCAACAAGAAGATCGTCGACTACCTGCGCTTTGCACGCGAGTTCAATGCCGCCTTCCCGGGTTTCGAGACCGACGTGCACGGCCTGGTGGCCGAAGACAACGGTGGCGACGGCCACCGGCGCTACTACGTCGACTGCGTCATCGAGGCGGCCTGACCCGCCGGCGGGCGCACCGGCAGGCGGACCCGATCGGCCGTCTCGGGGCCGGCCAGGCTCAGTTGCCGGGTTCGGCCGCCGCCCCGCTCATGGCGTGGCTGAAGCCGCCGTCGACGTAGGTGATCTCGGCGGTGACCCCGGCGGCCAGGTCCGACAGCAGGAAGGCGGCCACGTTGCCCACGTCGTCGATGGTGATGTTGCGGCCCAGCGGCGCGCTGCGCGCCACCAGCCCCAGCAGCTTGCTGAAGTCCTTGATGCCCGAAGCCGCCAGCGTCTTGATCGGCCCGGCCGAGATGCCGTTGACGCGCACCCCGCGCGGCCCCAGGCTGGCCGCCAGGTAGCGCACGCTGGCTTCCAGCGAGGCCTTGGCCAGGCCCATGGTGTTGTAGTTGGGCACGGCGCGCACGGCGCCCAGGTAGGTCAGCGTCAGCAGCGCGGCACCCGGGCGCAGCAGCGGCAGCGCGGCCTTGGCCATGGCCGGGAAGCTGTAGGCCGAGATGTCATGCGCGATGCGGTAGGCTTCGCGCGACAGGCCTTCCAGGAAGTCGCCCGAGATCGCTTCACGGGGCGCGAAGCCGATCGAATGCACGAAACCGTCGAACTGGGGCCAGTGGCGGCCGAGTTGCTCGAAGAGCGCCGTGATCTGGGCGTCGTCGGCGACGTCGCAGTCGAAGATCAGCTCGGAATCGAATTCGCGGGCAAATTCGGCGATGCGGTCGCGAAAGCGCTCGCCCACGTAGGCAAAGGCCAGTTCGGCGCCTTGGGCGCGGCAGGCGCGTGCGATGCCATAGGCGATCGAACGATTCGAAAGCACGCCGGTGATGAGAAAGCGCTTGCCAGCCAGAAAGCCCATGTCGTCTCCGTTGATCCAGTTGCTCTGCTGCGGCCGAGATTCTGGCACGCACGGCGAGCGCTGTGGCCCAGTCGTTGCCCGCACGAAACTTGCAGGCTATAATCCGCTCTTTTCGGGGCACGCGGTATCGGTGCGGTATTAGCGGGGTATGGGCGGAGTCTTCCAGCCCATTTTTTTTGGCTGATCGCATTTCGGCGGCAGCCAGGAACCGCGGAAAGTCGCGAATGGCCGCGGATTGCGGCAGCAGGCAGAGCCAGGACGAGCAGGTTTTGAGAGCAAGCGGACATCACGGGAAGAGCCCGGGCAAAGCCCCGGGCAGGAGCTCCGGCAAATACCAGGGGAAGGCCCCCGGTACGCGCCTGGCCAGGGTGCAGCACACCGTCGACCCGCAGCGCACCGGCGCTGCGGCGGGCGCGTTCACGCCCTGGCGCGAGACCGTGGCGGCCACCGTGGCAGGCTTGGGTTACGAGCTGGTCGACATCGAGCGCGTGCCTGCCGGCACCCTGCGTGTCTACATCGACCGTGTACCCGGTCGGCTCTACGCCAGTGGCGCCGGCGAATTCGTCACCGTCGACGACTGCGAGCAGGTCACGCGGCAATTGCAGTACGCGCTGGAGGTCGACTCCGTGTCGTACGCGCGGCTGGAGGTGTCGTCGCCCGGTCTGGACCGGCCGCTGCGCACCGAGGCCGACTACCAGCGCTTCGCCGGCCAGGAGGTCAGCCTGACGCTGAAGCTGCCGTTCCAGGGCCGCAAGGTCTGGAAGGGCGTGCTTGGCCGCGCCGACGAAGGTGGCGGCTGGTGCCTGGTGCTGACCGAGCGCAAACCCGCCGGCAAGCCCGGCACGCGGCCGGCGCGCAAGCCCGTCGTGGCAGGGCCGGCCGGCGCGGCGGAGTCCGCGGCACAGGCGCTGGGTTTCACGCTCGATGAAGTGCGCGAGGCACGCCTCGTGCCGGTGGTTGATTTCAAGGGTCGCCCGTCCCCCGACGGCGGCCAGGTGGATGCTGTCGCGGCCGACCGGGCGGCAACAGCGGTAGACGAAAGGCTGGGGAATCGATGAATCGCGAAATGCTGATGCTGGTGGACGCCATCTCGCGCGAGAAGACCGTGGATCGCGATGTCGTGTTCGGCGCCGTCGAGGCGGCGCTGGCCTCGGCCACCAAGAAGCTGCACGGCGGCGAGGTCGACATCCGCGTGGCGGTGGACCAGGAGACCGGCGACTACGAGACCTTCCGCCGCTGGCTGGTGGTGCCCGACAGCGCCGGGCTGCAGAACCCCGATGCCGAGGAATTGCTGTCCGAGGCGCTGGAGCGCATCCCCGACATCGAGGAGGGCGACTACATCGAGGAAGCCATCGAGTCGGTGCCGATCGGCCGCATCGGCGCGCAGGCCGCCAAGCAGGTGATCCTGCAGAAGATCCGCGACGCCGAGCGCGAGCAGCTGCTCAACGACTTCCTCTCGCGCGGCGAGAAGATCTTCGTCGGCACCGTCAAGCGCCTGGACAAGGGTGACATCATCGTCGAGAGCGGTCGCATCGAAGGGCGGCTCAAGCGCAGCGAGATGATCCCCAAGGAAAACCTGCGCAGCGGCGATCGCGTGCGCGCCGTCCTGCTGGGCATCGACCCCACGCAGCGCGGGCCGCAGATCATGCTGTCGCGCAGCGCACCGGCCTTCATGGTCGAACTCTTCGCGCAGGAAGTGCCCGAGATCGAGCAGGGCCTGCTCGAGATCAAGAGTTGCGCCCGCGACCCCGGCAGCCGGGCCAAGATCGCCGTCGTTTCGCACGACCGCCGGGTCGACCCGATCGGCACCTGCGTGGGCGTGCGCGGTTCGCGCGTCAACGCCGTGACCAATGAACTGGCCGGCGAACGCGTGGACATCGTGCTGTGGTCCGACGACCCGGCGCAGTTCGTCATCGGCGCGCTGGCGCCGGCCAACGTGGTGAGCATCGTCGTCGACGAGGAGCGCCACGCGATGGACGTGGTGGTGGACGAGGAGAACCTCGCCATCGCCATCGGCCGCGGCGGCCAGAACGTGCGCCTGGCGTCGGAACTCACCGGCTGGCGCATCAACATCATGACCGCCGAGGAATCGCAGGCCAAGTCGGCCACCGAGAGCGAATCGGTGCGCCAGCTCTTCGTCGACAAGCTCGACGTCGACGCCGAGGTGGCCGACATCCTCATCGCCGAAGGCTTTGCCAGCCTCGAGGAAGTGGCCTACGTGCCGCTGCAGGAAATGCTCGAGATCGAAGGTTTCGACGAGGACACGGTGCACGAACTGCGCACCCGTGCCAAGGACGCGCTGCTGACGATGGAGATCAAGAAGGAAGAAGACGTCGAGGAGGTTTCTCAGGACCTGCGCGACCTCGAACTCGACGGCAAGGGCCTCGCGCCCGAATTGATCGCCAGGCTCGCCGCCGGCGGCATCCACACCCGTGACGACCTGGCCGACCTGGCCGTGGACGAACTGACCGAATTGAGCGGCATCGAGGACGAGGCGGCGCGCGCGCTGATCATGAAGGCGCGCGAGCACTGGTTCACCGCCTGAACCACGCCCCGGCACTCGCCGCCCACACGCAAGACCTACCCGAGGAAATCCGACCCATGGCCGTGATCACAGTCGCACAGTTCGCCGCGCAGCTCGGCCGCCCGACGGCGGCACTGCTCGAGCAGCTGCAATCGGCCGGCGTGACCAAGCAGTCGCCCGAAGACGCGCTGACCGAGCCGGACAAGGAGCGCCTGCTGGCCTACCTGCGCACCGCGCACGGCACCGCCGTTTCCGGCGAGCGCAAGAAGATCACCGTGATGCGCAAGTCCACCACCGAGATCAAGCAGGCCGACGCCAGCGGCCGCGCGCGCACGATCCAGGTCGAGGTGCGCAAGAAGCGCGTCTTCGTCAAGCGCGACGATGCGCCGGCCGTCGAGGAGCCGTCCGGTCCCAGCGCCGAGCAACTCGACCTGCTGCGCCGCGAGGAAGAGGCGCGCGCGCAGGCCGAGGCCATCCGCCAGCAGGAAGCCGAGCTCGCCGAAGCGCGCCGCCAGCGCGAGGAGCAGGAGCGCGCCGCGCGCGAGGCAGCCGAGGCCGCGCAGGCTGCAGCGGCCGAGGCGGCAGCCAAGGCCGCGGCCGAGGCCGCTGCCCAGGCGGCTGAGGCGGCGGCCAAGCCCGCGAAGGGCAAGGGCGCCGCTTTGCCGGCCGAGCCTGCGGCCGTGCCAGCCGAGGAGCCGGTCAAGGCACCGGAGCCGGCCAAGCCGGTGCTGCGCATCGTGAAGGCCGCCGACAAGGCGGCCGAGGACAACGCGCGACAGCTCGACCTGGAGAAGCGCCGCAAGTCCGCCGAGGCCGAGGCTGCGGCCATCCGCGCCATGATGGCCGGCCCGAAGAAGGTACTGGTGGCGAAGAAGCCGGAAGAGGTCAAGCCCGAGATCGCCAAGGAAGCCATCAAGGGCACCATCCACAAGCCCAAGGGGGCCCCGGGCACGACCGGCGCCACCGCCGCTGCCAAGCCGGGCGACAAGAAGCAGGTCAAGTCGGAGAAGCTCTCTTCGAGCTGGGCCGACGACGCGGCGAAGAAGCGTGCCGCGCTGAAGACGCGCGGCGACACCGGCGGCGCCGGACGTCCCGGCTGGCGCGCACCGCGCGGCGGTGCCCGCCGTGGCGGCGACCGCGGCGACAACGGCCAGAGCTACACGCCGCAGGTCGAGCAGCAGGTGCAGGAAGTGCACGTGCCCGAGACCATCTCGGTGGCCGACCTGGCGCACAAGATGTCGGTCAAGGGCAGCGAGGTCATCAAGCAGCTCATGAAGCTGGGCCAGATGGTCAGCATCAACCAGCAGCTCGACCAGGAGACGGCGATGATCGTCGTCGAGGAGATGGGCCACACCGCGCTGGCCGCCAAGCTGGACGACCCGGAAGCCTTCACCGAAGAGGAGACCGCGGCCGCGCACGACGCGGAAGCGTTGAACCGCGCGCCGGTGGTCACGGTGATGGGCCACGTCGACCACGGCAAGACCTCGCTGCTGGACTACATCCGCCGCGCCCGCGTGGCGGCGGGCGAGGCCGGCGGCATCACGCAGCACATCGGCGCCTACCACGTGGAAACGCCGCGCGGCATGATCACCTTCCTGGACACCCCGGGCCACGCCGCCTTCACGGCGATGCGCGCGCGCGGTGCCAAGGCCACCGACATCGTGATCCTGGTCGTCGCTGCCGACGACGGTGTGATGCCGCAGACCAAGGAGGCCATCGCCCACGCCAAGGCCGCAGGCGTGCCCATCGTCGTGGCCATGAACAAGATCGACAAGCCCGACGCCAACCTGGAACGACTGAAGAGCGAGCTGGTCGCCGAAGGCGTGATCCCCGAGGACTTCGGCGGTGATGCGCCCTTCGTCCCGGTCTCGGCCAAGACCGGGCAGGGCATCGACACGCTGCTGGAGCAGGTGCTGTTGCAGGCCGAGGTGCTGGAGCTCAAGGCGCCGGCCGAGGCCGCGGCACGCGGCCTCGTCATCGAGGCCAAGCTCGACAAGGGCCGCGGACCGGTGGCCAGCATCCTGGTCCAGAGCGGCACCCTGAAGAAGGGCGACGTCGTGCTGGCCGGCAGCAGTTACGGCCGCGTGCGCGCCATGCTCGACGAAGACGGCAAGTCCATCGAATCTGCGGGCCCTTCGCTGCCGGTGGAGATCCAGGGTCTGACCGAGGTGCCGCAGGCCGGCGACGAGTTCATGGTGTTGGCCGACGAGCGCCGGGCGCGCGAGATCGCCACCTTCCGCCAGGGCAAGTACCGCGAGGTCACGCTCAACAAGCGCCAGGCGGCCAAGCTCGAGGGCATGTTCGAGGGCATGGGCGAGGGCGCGGCGCAGACGCTGTCGCTCATCGTCAAGGCCGACGTGCAGGGCTCGCAGGAGGCGCTGGCGCAGAGCCTGGTCAAGCTCGGCACGGCCGAGGTCAAGGTGCAGATCGTGCATGCGGCCGTGGGCGGCATCACCGAAAGCGACGTCAACCTGGCGATCGCATCCAAGGCGGTGATCATCGGCTTCAACGTGCGTGCCGACGTCGGTGCGCGCAAGCTGGCCGAGGGCAACGGTGTCGACATCCGCTACTACAACATCATCTACGACGCCGTCGACGAGGTGAAGGCGGCGATGACCGGCATGCTCGCGCCCGAGCAGAAGGAAGAGACCATCGGCACGGCCGAGATCCGTACCGTCTTCGTGGCCAGCAAGATCGGCACCGTGGCGGGTTGCATGGTCACTGCCGGCCAGGTGACGCGCAACGCGCGCTTCCGCCTGCTGCGCGACAACGTGGTCGTCTACACCGGCGAACTGGAGTCGCTCAAGCGCATGAAGGACGACGTGCGCGAGGTCAAGGAAGGCTTCGAGTGCGGCATCAAGCTGAAGAACTACAACGACATCAAGGAAGGCGACCAGCTCGAATTCTTCGAGGTCAAGGAAGTGGCCCGCACGCTGTAAGGCGGACTTGCCCTCACCTGCAACCCCGCCTTCCGAAACGGAGGCGGGGTTTGCACTTCAGGCCCGACCATGAGACACAAGAAATCCACCGTCAACCGCAGCTTCCGCGTGGCCGACCAGATCCAGCGCGACGTGGCCGAACTCATCCGCGACCTCAAGGACCCGCGGGTGGGCATGGTCACGATCAACAGCGTCGAGGTTTCGCCCGACTATGCGCATGCGCAGATCTACTTCTCGGTGCTCGTCGGCAGCCCGGAAGATTGCACACTGGCCCTGAACGAGGCGGCGGGCTTCCTGCGCAACGGCCTGTTCAAGCGGCTGTCCATCCACACCGTGCCGACGCTGCACTTCCACTTCGACAAGACCACCGAACGCGCAGCCGACCTATCGGCGCTGATCGCGCGCGCCAACGCCAGCCGCGCGAAGGACGACTGATGACGAACCCGGTGCCGCGCCCGCGCCAGCCGCGCCGTCCCTTGCACGGCGTGCTGCTGCTCGACAAGCCGGTCGGTTGGACGAGCAACGACGCGCTGCAGAAGGCCAAGGGCCTGCTGCGGGCGGAGAAGGGCGGCCACACCGGCACGCTGGACCCGCTGGCCACGGGCCTGCTGCCCCTGTGCTTCGGCGCCGCCACCAAGTTCAGCCAGGCCAGCCTGGACGCCGACAAGAGCTACCGCGCCACCTTGAAGCTCGGCCAGCGCACGAGCACCGGCGACCGCGAAGGCGAAGTCGTCGAGACGCGCCCGGTGCAGGTGGAGCGCGCGGCCATAGCCGCCGCCTGCGCGCGCTTCGTCGGCCCCATCGAGCAGCTGCCGCCGATGCATTCCGCGCTCAAGCACGAAGGCCGGGCCCTCTATGACTACGCCCGTGCCGGCGTCGAGGTCGACCGCAGCACCCGCCGCATCACGATTCATCGCATCGACATCGTCGACTGGCAGCATGACTGCCTGGTGATCGACGTTTGCTGCAGCAAGGGCACCTACATCCGCACGCTGGCCGAGGACATCGGCACCGCGCTCGGCTGCGGCGCGCACCTGCAAGACCTGCGGCGCACCGCCAGCGGCAGCCTGAATGTCAACGACGCCGTGACGATCGAGGCCCTGGCCGCGATGGATGAAGCCGCACGCGAGGCCCGGCTGCTGCCGTCCGACGTGCTGCTGTCGGCCTGGCCCGCGGTGCACCTGCCGAACGACGAAGCCGGCCGTTTTCTCACCGGCCTGCGGCGCCGCGTGGCGCTGGCCGACACGCCGGCCGTGCGCGTCTACGGGCCGGCCGGGCATCCGCAGCCCCAGGGCCACGAAGCGCATGCTTTCCTGGGCACCGCCCACATCACCGCCGGCGAACTGATCGCCGACCGGCTCCTGAGTCCCCTCGAAGTGCAGGCCTTGCAGGCCTGACGAACCCCATGACCAAGCAGATCAGAAACGTCGCCATCATCGCCCACGTCGACCATGGCAAGACCACCCTGGTGGACATGCTGCTGCGCCAGAGCGGCACCTTCCGCGAGAACGAGAAGATCGCCGAACGCGTGATGGACAGCAACGATATCGAACGCGAGCGCGGCATCACCATCCTGGCCAAGAACTGCGCCGTCACCTGGCAGGGCACGCACATCAATATCGTCGACACCCCGGCCACGCCGACTTCGGCGGCGAGGTCGAGCGCGCGCTGTCGATGGTCGACGGCGTGGTGCTGCTCATCGACGCGCAGGAAGGCCCGATGCCGCAGACCCGTTTCGTCACGCGCAAGGCGCTGGCGCTGGGCCTCAAGCCCATCGTGGTGGTGAACAAGGTCGACAAGCCCGGCTCGCGGCCCGACTACGTGATCAACGCCGCCTTCGACCTCTTCGACAAGCTCGGCGCCACCGAGGAGCAGCTCGACTTCCCGGTGGTCTACGCGTCGGGGCTGAACGGCTGGGCCTCGCTCACCGAAGGCACGCCCGGCGAGGCCTGGGGCAGCGACATGACGCCGCTGTTCGACACCATCCTGAGCCAGGTGCCGGCGCACGAGGGCGACCCGGCGGCCCCGCTGCAGCTGCAGATCTCGTCGCTGGACTATTCCACCTTCGTCGGCCGCATCGGCGTGGGCCGCATCAATGCCGGCACGCTGAAACCCATGATGGACGTGCTGGTGATGGAGGGCCCGGACGGCAAGTCTTTCAAGGGCCGCGTCAACCAGGTGCTCACCTTCGAGGGCCTGGAGCGCGTGCCGGCCACCGAGGCCGGGCCGGGCGACATCGTGCTCATCAACGGCATCCCCGAGATCGGCATCGGCGTCACCGTCACCGACCCGCTGGACCCGCAGCCGCTGCCGATGCTGAAGGTCGACGAGCCGACGCTGACGATGAATTTCTGCGTCAACACGAGCCCGCTGGCCGGCCGCGAGGGCAAGTTCGTCACCAGCCGCCAGATCTGGGACCGGCTGCAGAAGGAATTGCAGAGCAACGTGGCGCTGAAGGTCAAGGAGTCGGAAGAGGACGGCATCTTCGAGGTCTCGGGCCGCGGCGAGCTGCACCTGACCATCCTGCTGGAGAACATGCGCCGCGAGGGCTACGAGCTGGCGGTGAGCAAGCCGCGCGTGGTCTTCCACGAAGTGATGGGCCCGAAGGGGCCGGAACGCCACGAGCCGATCGAGCTGGTCACGGTGGACATCGAGGACCAGCACCAGGGCGGCGTGATGCAGGCCCTGGGGGAGCGCAAGGCCGAACTCGTGAACATGGAAACCGACGGCCGCGGCCGCGTGCGGCTGGAATACCGCATCCCGGCGCGCGGGCTCATCGGGTTCAGCAACGAGTTCATGAACCTGACGCGCGGCACCGGGCTCATCAGCAATATCTTCGACGGCTACGAGCTCTACAAGGGCGAGATCGAGGGCCGCAAGAACGGCGTGCTGATCAGCATGGACGACGGCGAGATCTTCACCTACGCCCTGGGCAAGCTCGACGACCGCGGCCGCATGTTCGTCAAGGCCGGCGACCCGGTCTACGAAGGCATGATCGTCGGCATCCACAGCCGCGACAACGACCTGGTGGTGAATGCCACGCGCACCAAGCAGCTCACCAATTTCCGCGTCAGCGGCAAGGAGGACGCGATCAAGGTCACGCCGCCGATCGACCTGAGCCTGGAATATGCGGTGGAGTTCATCGACGACGACGAGCTGGTGGAGATCACGCCGAAGAGCATCCGGGTGCGCAAGCGCCACTTGAAGGAGCATGACCGGAAGCGCGCGTCGAGAGAGGCTGCTTGATCCGTTCATGACCCACCGTCGTGCCGTGCTGGCGATGATCGCCGCTGCCCTGATGTGGAGCATCGCGGGGGTGGTCACGCGCCAGCTGGAGGCGGCGCGCAGCTTCGAGATCACGTTCTGGCGCAGCGGCTTCAATGCGCTGGCGCTGGTGGTGCTGCTGTCGTGGCTGCGCGGGCCGGCGGCTTTGTGGGCTTCGCTGCGCCGCGGCGGCCGCGCCCTGTGGGTGTCGGCGCTGTGCTGGAGCGTCATGTTCACCGCCTTCATGGTGGCGCTCACGCTGACCACGGTGGCCAACGTGCTGGTCACGATGTCGATTGCGCCGCTGCTCACGGCCTTGCTCGCCCGGGTGGCGCTGGGCCACCGGCTGGCGCCGCGCACCTGGGGCGCGGTGCTGTTGGCCGGTGCCGGCATCGCCTGGATGTATGGCAGCGAAATCAGCGCCGGCGGGTCGACGCACCTGCTGGGCACGGCCGTGGCACTGGCGGTGCCGGTGGCTGCGGCCGTCAACTGGACCCTGCTGCAGCACCTGAAGAGCCGCCAGGGCGGTGGCGCCGACATGCTGCCGGCCGTGCTTCTGGGTGCGCTGCTGTCGGCGCTGCTGACGCTGCCGCTGGCGCTGCCGTTTGCCGCTTCAGCGCATGATTTGTCGCTGCTGGCCTTGCTGGGTGTGGTGCAACTGGCCATACCCTGCCTCATCGCGGTGGCCGCGGCGCGGGTGCTCAGCGCGCCCGAGATATCGCTGCTGGGCCTGCTGGAAGTGCTGTTCGGCGTGGCCTGGGCCTGGCTGGGCGCGGGCGAGGCGCCCACCGGAGCCGTGCTCGGCGGCGGCCTTCTCGTGCTCGGCGCGCTGGTGGCCAACGAGGCGCTGGCATTGCGATCACGCACCCGGCTCGCCGGACCGGGGTGAGCCCGGTGGGGTGAACCCGGTGGCGTGAGCCCGGTGGCGGGGGCCGGGCTCGCGCTAGCATCGGCCAGCAGTGCAGGACTTTCTTGCACGGGAGAGCGCATGCAGCAACTGTCCGGCCTCGACGCCACCTTCCTGTACCTCGAAACGGCCCAGATGCCCATGCACGTGGGTGCGCTGCATCTGTTCGAACTGCCGCCGGGCTATCCCGGCAAATTCGTCACCGCGCTGCGCAAGCACATCGCCTCGCGCTTGCCGGTGGCGCCGGTACTGCGCCGCCGCCTGTGGTGGATGCCGCTGAACCTGGCCAACCCGGCCTGGGTCGATGCCGAACCCGACCTGCGCCGGCATATCGTCGAGATCAAGCTGCCCAAGGGCGCCGGCCTCCCCGCGCTGGAAGCCGAGGTCTCGCGCCTGCATTCGGTGCTGCTGGACCGCGAGCGCCCGCTGTGGAAGATGCATGTCTTCGAGGGCCTGGCCCCGGGCGCCAATGGCCACCGCCGCGTCGGGCTGTACACGCAACTGCACCACGCCGCGGTGGACGGGCAGGCGGCGGTGGCGCTGGCCAACGCCATCATGGACCTGAGCCCCGTCCCGCGGGCGATCGAGTCCCGTTCGTCGCGCCGCAACAAGGTCTTCCGGCTGGAAATGACCGAGATGCTGCGCGGCGTGCTCGGCAACCAGGCGCAGAAGGTGGCGGAGATCGTGCGCGGCCTGCCGGCCACCGTGGGCACGCTGAAGAATGCCGCCAGCCGGGCCATCTCGGGCTCGGCGCTGCTCGGCGGCAAGGGGGGGCCGAGCAACCTGACGCTGGCGCCGCGCACGCCGCTGAACGTGTCCGTCACCACCGGCCGTGCCTTTGCCGCCGTCACGCTGCCGCTGGCCGAGGTGAAGGCACTGGGCCGCGCCCACGGTGCCACCATCAACGACATGGTGCTCATGCTGTGCAGCAGCGCGCTCCGCCGGCACTATGCCAAGCGCCGCCAGCTGCCGCGCAAGAGCCTGGTGGCCGCGGTGCCGATCACGCTGCGCGAGGCCGGTGACACCTCACCCGACAACCAGGCCTCGATGAGCCTGGTCAGCCTGGGCACGAATATCGCCGATACGCGCAAGCGCCTGGCCCATGTGCAGGCCGCCACCGCATCGATGAAGTCGACCATGGGCGACCTCAAGAGCATCCTGCCCACCGACTTTCCGTCGCTCGGCGTGCCCTGGCTGATCGAGGCCGCCACCAAGCTCTATGGCAAGGCGCGGGTGGCCGACCGCATTCCGCAGGTGGCCAACCTGGTCATCTCCAACGTGCCGGGGCCGCCGGTGCCGCTGTACATGGCGGGGGCGAAGATGCTCACCAACTACCCCACCTCGATCGTCGTGCACGGACTGGCGCTGAACATTACGGTGCAGAGTTACGACCGCTCGCTCGATTTCGGTTTCATGGCCGACGGCCAGGCGCTGCCCGACGTGCGCGAGCTGGCCGACGCCATCGTCATCGCCTTCGACGATCTGCGTGCGCTCGCCCGTCCCGGCGAGCCCGACCCCGAAGAAGCGCCGCCGCCCGGCGTGGTGGGTCGTGCCGCCCGCGGCATCACCGACGTGGTGACCGGCGCCACCGGCGTGGTCACGGGCGCGATGGGCAAGGTGGCGCGCCAGGTCATGACCACGGCCGTGGAAACGGCGGTATCGCAGGTCACCGGGCGCGGGGCGGCCCGTGCGCCGGCCAAGCGCCGGGCGGCGGCGGGGAATTCGCGGTGAGGGTCGTTGCCAACGGCCTGGGCATCGAGATCGACGACCAGGGCCGGCCCGACGGTGAGCCGCTGCTGCTGATCATGGGGCTGGGCATGCAGCTCATCGGCTGGCCCGACGAGATGGTGCAGTTGCTCGTGTCGCGCGGTTTTCGCGTCGTGCGCATGGACAACCGCGACACCGGGCTGAGCCAGGGTTTCGACCACCTCGGCGTGCCGCACATGATGCCGGTGATGCTGCGTCATGCGCTGCACCTGCCGGTGCCGGCGCCCTACGGCATCGCCGACATGGCGGCCGACGCCCTGGGCGTGCTCGACGCACTGGGCATCGCGCGGGCGCACGTCTGCGGTGCGTCGATGGGCGGCATGATCGCCCAGCACCTGGCGGCCCGCCACCCCGGTCGCGTGAAGAGCCTGACGCTGATGATGACCACCAGCGGTGCGCGCCGCCTGCCGCAACCGAAGCTGAAAGTGCAGCGGGCCTTGCTGAGCCGCCCCGACGGCAGCGATCCGGCCGCCGTGGTGGCGCACCTGCAGCGATTGCTCACGCTGATCGGCAGCCCGGCCTACCCGGCGGACCCCGAGCGCCTGCGTCAGCGCTTGCAGGCCACCGTGCAGCGCGCCTGGCGGCCGGCGGGCACGGCGCGCCAGATCGTGGCGGTGGTGGCCGACGGCGACCGCTCGCCGCTGCTGCCGCTGATCCAGGCGCCCACCCGCGTCATCCACGGCGAGGCCGACCCCCTGGTGCGGCCCGAGGCGGGCCACGACCTGGTGGCCAGGATGCCGGGAGCCGTGCCTGACTTCATTCCCGGCATGGGCCACGACCTGCCCCTGCAGCTGTTGCCGCGCTTCGCCGAAGGCATTGCCGAAAACGCCCATCGGGCCTGACGGGGACCGCAGGTATCGGCCGCGCCGCCGGGCGCGACCCGCAGCGAACGCTCAGAGCCCGAGCAACTGGGCCAGCTGCGCCGTCGGCAGGCCGCCCGACTGCGTGCCGTACGGGCCTTCGGCGCCGGCACGGTAGAGTAGGTGCGGCACGCTCTTGCCGTCGAGCCGGGTCCACAGCGCGGTATTGGCCTTGACCTTGTCGAGCAGGTCGCCGTCGGCGGCACCCGACACGGCCAGGCCGCCCGCGCCGCCCGCCAGCAGGGATTCGTGCTGGTCCATCAGCTTCACGGGGTCGGAAGCGGCCAGCAGCAACGCACCCTGCGGGCCCGACACCGGGCGGATGAACGCCACCGGCATCCAGACCATGCGGATGCGGTCGTGCAACGGCTTGCTGGCCAGCCACAGCGTGGCGCAATGGGGGCATTGCGGATCGAAGAAGACGAGCACGCTGCGCGCCGCCATGGGCTGCCCCACCGTGAAGCCGGTGCCGCGGCCCGCGGCCTCGTAGTTCTGGCGCGCCGGGTCGGCCACGGCGGCGGCCGGGGTGGCACCGGGCGCGGCCGCAGCGGCCGGCGTGGCGTCGGCCTTCTCGACGTCCTTCGAACAGCCGGCCAGGGCCGCCAGCAGGGCGCCGCCGGCACTCAGCACGAGGGGCCGGCGCGTCAAGCCCCCGTAACCCGTGGCCCTGTCAAGCTCGGGCGGACCGCCGGAGCCATTGGCGAGGGGCGTTGCATCGTCGGAGACGGCAACGGCGGGCGAGAGCTGTGGATTTGATTTCATGATTCAAGTTTACCGACGCGTAGCCCGGGTTCGGCGGCGCTCAGTGGCGATGCGCGTGGTGCGAGTCCGGCACATGCGGGTGGGTGTGGCGCAGCGCAGGGTGGTGGTGCGGGTGGCTGTGCGGCCCGGCGGGCACCGGGCCCTGCATGTCGCCATGGCCATGGTCGTGGTGGCCGTCGTCGTGGCGGTGCGCATGTTCGTGCACCAGGTCCTCGTGCTCGTGTTCGTGGCCATGCGATTCGGCCAGGTGCAGCACCACGCCGGCCAGCATGAGCGCGCCTCCCACCGCCATCAGCCAGCCGGGTGTGCGGTCGCCCAGCGCCACGGCGAGCGCGGCACCGACGAAAGGCGCGAAGGCGAAGACCGAGCCCGTGCGGGCCGCGCCGAAGGCACGCTGCGCGAGCAGGTACAGGCGCAGGCTCAGGCCGTAGCCGGTGGCGCCAACGGCGAGCAGGCCGAGCGCGGCCGCGGCGCCGGGCACCGGTTCACCGGCCAGCGCGGCCAGCAGCGCGGTCGTTCCCGCTCCCAGCGTGGCCTTGGCCAGCACCACCTGACCGGGATCGCGCTCGGCCAGCGCGCGCGACAGCGTGTTGTCCATGCCCCAGGCCGCCGTCGCCAGCAGCACGGCCAGCAACCCCAGCCATCCGCCCGCGCCGCCGCGCCCTTGGTCCAGCACCAGCAGCGCGCCGCCGGCCAGCAGCAACCCCATCGCAGCGGCCACGCGGCGGTCCATCGTTTCGTGGTACAGCCACCGCGCCAACAGCGCGGTGAACAGCGCTTCCATCGTCAGCATCAGCGATGCGCCGGTGCCGCTGGTGTGCTGCAGGCCCCAGGCCAGCGCCACCGGCCCCAGCACGGCGCCGAAGCCGGCCATGGCCAGCAACCGGGGCAGGTCGGCGCGGCGCAGGCGTGCTTCGCGCTCCACGCGCTGGCGCGACACGGCGCCCACCAGCGCGGCGCCGGCATACAGCAGGGCCGCCGTGCTGAAGGCGCCGATGCCGGCGCCGAAACGCTGCACCAGCGGCGTGCTCACGCCGAA
Organism: Candidatus Rubrivivax defluviihabitans; assembly: GCA_016709385.1. Classification (GTDB taxonomy): domain Bacteria; phylum Pseudomonadota; class Gammaproteobacteria; order Burkholderiales; family Burkholderiaceae_C; genus Rubrivivax; species Rubrivivax defluviihabitans. The sequence goes on along the minus strand of JADJMW010000008.1, from coordinate 202,748 downwards.
CAGCACCGCGGCCAGCAAGGCGAGCAACCCGCCGCGCAGGGCCGGAAGAGGGAGTCGGGTCGGGATCATGCGACCTGCCGTTGGCCTGCCGCCTGCGGCGCTCCTACCGGCCCGGCGCCGGAACCGCGCAGCGCCCGTCCGCGCCCAGCCCCATCCAGCGCCGCAGCCATTCGCGTTCGCGCCCTGCGGCGTGGCGGGCCGCGATCTTCTCCTCGGGGCTCTGGTCGACGCGGAAGTCGAAGGCGCGCCGTGCCAGCGGGTACATCTGCAGTTCCACCGGCACGCCGCGCTCCCACAGCACGTAGAAGGCGCGGCCGTTGACGTGGCGGCGCAGTTCCAGGTCAGCGTCGCCGATCAGCATCAGCACCGGCGACCGCACCTGCCGCACCTCGGGCGCCACCGAGAACAGCTGTTGCGGCTCGGGCGCGTTCGGGTTCTGGAAGTGGCCGTAGTACGACACGATGGGGCCGACATCGGCCGCCCGCTTGGCCGCCAGGCGGATGGCGAAATAGGGGCCGCGCGACTTGGCCACCACGCCCACCGGTTGGCGGCAGGCGTCGGGGTGCACGAGCAGCGCCGCCAGCGCGGCCTCGACATCGTCTTCGCTTTCGGGCACGTGGCGGTCGGGCCAGCGCTCGATCATGTTGGCGGCCAGCCAGTCGGGCGCCATGACCAGGAAGCCGTCGCGCGCCAGGGCGCGGATGTGTTCGCGGTCGACGTCCTCGTAGCCGCGCTTGGCGTGGATGTAGAGCACGGGTGGCCAAGGGCCGCGGCCTTCGGGCCGCGCGATCTCCACCGGCACCTCGGTGCTGCCGTGGCGCACGGTGGACTTCTCGATCACCTGCGCGGCGGCCAGGCCGGGCAGGGTGGTCAGCGTGGCCAGCGCAGCCAGCAGAAGCGCCGGCAGCCAGCGTTTGGTGAACTTCATCTCGCCCCTCCTTCGTGGCCGGCCGGGCCGGCTTGTCGGGCCGGGCGGCCAGCACCCTGGCCGCCGGCGTCCGCGCCACCGCCAAGCGGCCAGAACCACCGCCGAAACCGACGATGACGCCACGATTGCCTGAATGCCGGCGGCTGCCTATATTGCCTGACTTCGCGGCGCGTCCCGCACCGCGGACAAGACCCACAGGAGCTTGGCCACGTTTTCCATCATCACCCCCGCCGGCGCCCAGGTGCAGGTGCAGACGCATGTGGATCTCATCAACGGCACGCTGCTTGCGCAACGGGTGGCCAGCGACGATGCCGCCGCGCACGAGGCCGTGATGCCCGGGCTGAGCGCGCTGCGCCGTTGGACGACGCCGACGCCATGGCCCCCGCGATGAGGTCTGCCGATTCAAGCCGCAATGTGGCCGGCGGGTCCACGCTCGAACGCGTCGAATCGGTGGTGCTGTTCGTGCCGGACGTGGACGCCGCGGCCGCCTGGTATGCGGCCTTGTTCGGCACCACCGTGCAGCACGAAAATCCGCACTACGCCTTCGTGCGCGGGCCCGGCGTGCTGGTCGGCTTTCATCCTGCAGACGCCAAGTGCCCGGGCGGCATCGGCGGCACCAGCGTGTACTGGGAGGTCGGTGACCTGGTTGCCGCCCTGGCGCGGCTGCAGGCCCACGGCGCGCGGTTGCACCGCGGGCCGGCCTGCACCGACCTGGGGGCGAAGGTGGCGTTGCTCGCGGACCCTTTCGGCTGCACGATCGGTTTGAACCAGTCGAGCACGGCGTCACTGCGGGCGATTCACGAGCTCGAGCGCCCGTCACAAGCGCAGGCCAAGGTTCCGTCGCGAACCCGCCTGATGGCACTGGGCGGCGACGACGAGGCCGACTTCCTGGCCGGGGTGGCTGCCAGCCGGGCGCTACACGGCCACTGGGTGAGTCCGCCATCGGACACGGCTGGGTTTCGCACGATGCTGGCCCGCCTGAGGGCCCCGGCAAACCGCGGCTTCGCCCTGCGGCGTCTGGATACACAGGCCCTGGCGGGGTACGTCGAACTCAGGCAGATCGTGCACGGCGCCTTTTGCAGCGCCTATCTGGCCTATTACGCCTTCGCGGGCCATGAACGCCAGGGACTGATGAAGGACGGGTTGCAGTCCGTGGTGCGCCTGGCCTTCTCGAAGCTCGGCCTCCGCCGCCTGGAGGCCAACATGCAGCCCGGCAATACGGCCTCGGCGGCGCTGGCCCGTGCGTGCGGCTTCACGCGCGAGGGTTACTCGCCGCGCTATCTGAAGATCCGCGGCCGCTGGCGCGACCACGAGCGCTGGGCGCGGGTGGCGCGTTGATTCCTGGCTGGCGCGGTTCGGTCCAACCAGGGGACCACGCCAAACGGCCGCCGACCACGCCCGTCGTCAGCCCGATGCTCCACCGCGGTGGCGTGCGCCAGGCCGCGCCCGAGGCCTTGGCTTCGGCAAGGGTGCCGGCTCGACCCGGACCCCTGTCATGCAGCAGCAGGGGAGCGGCTCCTGGTGATGAGGGTGATCCGGCTCGCAGGGTTCCACAACGGCCGGCGGCAGCGCCTGGCAGCGTCATGTCATGAAGACCGCGATCGAATCAATCGGGCAGCGCCAGCCAGATCTCGTTGCGGCGCATGAACCAAGGCGTGAACGGCGCGTTGTAGCGCGCGTAGACTGGGTCGCCAGTCCACGGTTGGCCGGCGGTTTTCAGCGCCGCCTGCAACAGCGCCAGGTGCTCGTTGTAGTTGGCGTCGCTCCAGATGCCCGAGAAGCGGATGGCGGCCACGCGGCCTGGAGGTACTTCGCGCAGCATCACGCGATCGTCCAGCGGCTGCGGGGCGCTGGCCAGCGTCACCGAGCGCGGCAGCACGAACTGCACGATGAAGCCACCGGCCGCGGGCGCCTGCGTCACTGGGGCTGTCATCGGCAACTTCATCGGGGCGACGGCCTGCGTCACCGGGGCCGTCATCTCCAGCTTCCGTTCGCCCTTGTTCTTGCCGAAGATGTAGCCCGCCAGGATGGGGAACGCCTGGTTGCCGGCCTCGTCGGCTGGGCCGGGCACCAGCACCTCGGCCACCACGTAAGAGGCGTAGCGGCGCAATTCGACCTGATCGTCCAGCGCCCGCAGGACTGCGAACGCTGGCTCCTCGATGGCTCGGGCCGCAGGCGCCGCAGTGAAGGCGGTCGCAGCCAGGACGAGCGCACCGAACACGGTCGAAGCAGATTTTGTCATTGGCGCAGCATGGCACGAGGTGCCGCAGTGGCGCTGCAGCGTCCGCCAAGTCCTTACAGCCCCCGCATCTGGTGCCCGACCCTATCTGGCATGCGTCTGAGCGGTCTTGGGGGTGCCGGCGAGACCGATGGCCTCGCGACGACCCATCTCTGGGGCCACTGGTGAATCGATCCCGTGACGACCCGATGCCTGGCGACCATGGTGATCATGCCGTCGTGGTCATTTTGAAGGGATTGACACCGGCATCGTCGCAGGCCTGCAATACCCGGCGCGTATCCACGATCGACGGACAACCCGCCGGCCCACCAGGAGATGAGCATGCACCTGCATCTGATCCGCACCGCACTGGCCACCGCAGCGCTCTGCGCCAACTTTTCCGCAGCAGCCCACGAGAGCGATGGGAAGCTCGGCAGCGTCCACTTCAAGGTCAGCTGCAATGCCGAAGCCCAGCGTGAATTCGACCTGGCCATGGCGTACTACCATTCCTTCGCCTGGGAGCAGATCAGGGCGCCACTGGAGCGCGCGCTGGCCGCCGATGCGGCCTGCGGCATGACGCACTGGGCACGCGCCCTGGCTTCGCTGGACAACCCCTTCGTCTGGCCGGGCAATGTGTCCGCCAAGACGCTGGCCGAGGGTGAAGCACTGATGGGGCAGGCGCGCAAGGCGGGCCTGGCCACTCAGCGCGAGCGCGACTATGTCGATGCCCTGGCCGTCTTCTTCCAGGACGCCGACAAGCTCAACCACCGCACGCGCGCGAAGGCGCTGGAGACCGGATTGGAGAAGGTGGCCACCGCGTACCCAGAAGACAGCGAGGCGACCATCCTTTACGCCCTGGTGCTGTCGGCCAATTTCGACCCGGCCGACAAGCAGTACGGCAACCAGTTGCGTGCCGCCAAGCTGCTCGAGCCGATCTTCGCCAGGCAACCCGAGCACCCCGGCGCCGCGCACTACCTGATCCACAGCTACGACTACCCGCCCCTGGCCACGCAGGGGCTGCCAGCGGCCCAGCGCTACAGCAAGATCGCCCCGGCCGCCTCGCACGCGCAGCACATGCCGTCGCACATCTTCACGCGTGTCGGGGCCTGGAACGATTCGGTTGCCGCAAACAAGGTGTCGGCCCAGGTCGATACCGCCTCTGGACCGAACAGCCTGCACGCCTATGACTACCTGACCTATGCCCATCTGCAGCTGGGGCAGGACCGCGCGGCACAGGCGGTGCGCGACAGCGCGTTCGCGATCAGCAAGCGGCCCGACAACTTCGCTGCCGCCTACGCCTATGCGGCCATACCGGCACGGCTGGCGCTCGAGCGTGGCGACTGGGCGACCGCGGCCAAGCTGCCGCTGACACCGGCGGCCGATGCCTACCCCTGGTCCAAGTACCCGCAGGCGGAAGCCTCCAACGCCTATGCGCGTGCGCTGGGCGCAGCCGCTTTGCGCGACGCCGCGGCGACCGAGACCGAACTCCTGCGTCTGGCGCGGCTGCGTGACGCAGCCACCGAGTTGAAGATCGGCTACTGGGTCGAGCAGATCGGCATCCAGATCGACGTCGTGCGGGGCTTCGCCGCCTTCAAGGCCGGTCAGACGGAAGTCGGCATTGCCGGCCTGCAGAAGGCCTCGCTGCGCGAGGATGCCAGCGAGAAGCATGCCGTCACGCCGGGGCCGCTGCTGCCGGCGCGCGAGCTTCTGGCCTCGGCGCTGCTCGAGCGCGGGGATGCGGCTGGCGCGCTGCGTGAATTCGAGGCCGTGCTGCACAAGGAACCCAACCGTCTGCGGGCGATGGCCGGCGCGGGCGTGGCGGCCGAGCGGGCTGGCGATGCCCAGAAGGCGCGCGACTACGCCGACCGGGTCTCGCGCCAGACCGCCCAGGCCGATGCTGATTTTCCCGGGCTGAAGCTGGCCCAGCAGTCAGTGACACGATGAGCAGAAGGCGGGCAGCGCTGCCCGCTTTGCTGCTGGCGTGGTGGATGCTGGTGGCAGCGGGCATGGCCGCTGCCGTCGAGAGCGACCCGCTGCCGGTGCCGACGAACGGATCACGTGCCGATGCCGTTCGCCTGTACAACGACGGAGTGGCGCTGTTGCTGGCGCGAGACTTCCGGCAAGCGCAGCAGAAGTTCGAGGCCGCGCTGGCCCGCGATGAACGACTCGCCGAAGCCCACAACAACCTCGCGTATGCGCTGCGGATGCAAGGTCGCCACAACTTCGCGTCGTCGCTCGAGCATTACAACCGCGCCATCGAACTGAAGTCCGATCTAGCTCAGGCCTACATGTACCGCGGGGTGCTGTTCATGCAGCAGGGTGACAAGGTGCGCGCGCAGCAAGACCTGGAGCGTCTGCGCCGGCTGGATGCAAGACTTGCGGCTGAGCTCGAAGGGGTCGTCGAAGGTGCGGTCGAAGGGCAGGGCAGCGGCGGCGTTGCGGCGCAATACGACTGAGGCTGTCGGGGTCGTCTACCGATTCGGGGTCATGCGCTGTCGCTCAGGATCGGCACCTCTCCGGCAGCTGAGCACATGGCCGCGAAGCTGGAGTGCCAAGTCATCGTTGCCGGGCATCACGTCGCGGCCACGGCTGCTTTCAGCACATCGGCAGGGAAAGGGTTGCCGTGCGCCGGGTAGATGGTCTTCACACCCGCCGACAGCAGCTTCTCGATGCTGCGCTTTACCTGTGCCATGTCTTCGGCAAAGATCGGCAGTCCCGGGCCCAGCCGCAGCGGCATGCGGTTCATCGCCAGGTCGCCAACGATCGCGTCGCCCGAGTCCCGCACGATGCTGACGGAGCCGGGCGTGCGGCCGGGGGTGTGCAGGACCCGGCCTGCCACGCCATAAGGCCACGATGCCGGTGCCGGCTGGACCGGCGATGCCCGGCCCCGTGACGGCACGGGCGCTGTTCCAGATGATAGAATTCGTTTTATCAATTGGGAGTCAGCCGCATGTATGCAGCCGTGGTTGAACCAGGCAAGATCGCCCAGGTTCTGGGTCTTCGTCGAAAGGTCACCTCGGTCGAACAACTCGAGCAGCAGGTGGAGGCCGGGCTCCCCAAGGCCTCGCTCGGGGCGGTTGCGCGCCACGTCTACGGCACCTCGCCGGATGCGGCGGCTTTGATGCAGCGGGTCATCCCGGCGGCCACGTTCCACCGCAGGGGCGAGGAGCTCAAGCCCCAGGAGGGTGAGCGTGTTGAACGCCTGGCGCGGGTGATCGCGACCGCAGAGTACGTGTGGGACAACGCCGACGACGCTCGCACATTCCTGTCCACTGGTCACGCCATGCTGGGCGGCAAGCGGCCGATCGAGGTGGCCCTGACGGAGTTGGGAGCGCGCCGGGTCGAAAGCCTGCTGTGGTCGCTGTTCCATGGCGTCGCCGCCTAAGGCGCGAGCCAAGGCTGCGTCCACCAAACAGGCTCGGTCGCAAGCCTGGCTGGTCTGGCGCATCGCCGACGGACGGTTCGATGTGTTCAGCCCCGTCGGCGCGTCGCTGGTAGGAAGCCGATGGAATTCACCGGGCCTCGGCGTCATCTATGCGAGCCGCTCCTACGCGGGCGCGATGCTGGAGTGCCTGGCCCACGCGGGTATCGGGCGCGTGCCCAGGTCGCACGTGGCGATCGAGATCGCGATCGCAGCTGCCGTGAGCGTCGAGCGGCATCATGAGAGCAGCCTGCCCGCCGGATGGGACCACGCGGATCTGCGCGTGGCCCGGGCCTTCGGCGATGCCTGGATTCGTGAGCGGCGAACGGCCGTGCTGGTGGTTCCTTCGGTCGTCGCGCGCAGGGAAGGGAACGCACTCCTGAATCCGCAGCATCCTGACTTTAGGAAGATCAGCACCGGGAGCCCGGAACCGGTGGTCTGGGATGCGCGGCTGTTCGGCCGGCACTGAGCATGTGCCCTTGTCGGGCCGTAGGGCGGTAGGGCAGCGGGAGGGTTTGATGTGCGCACGGCCCGCAAACGGATTGGCTTTGAAGCTGCTGTTCGCGACCGGTTCTTGACGGCCAGGAACAGACATTCGCGCCGGCTTGGCGGACGTCGCTTCAAGATATAAAGCAACCGCTCAAGTGGGCCGACGCGAAACGTACTCTCCGTCAAGCTTATGGCCACCCGCATGCACTGGGGCTCGAAGTGCTCGAACCAGTGATGAGTCAGCGCTTGGGACAGCGTGACTGCCCTCGGCGACTGAGGCGCTCAGCACCCAGGGCAAAGAAGCATGGTCGGTTTCTCGATGTACATAATGCCAGCAGGGTTTTCACGCTGGTCCGCCGGCCCTTTCCGTTGCACTGTGACCGACGTCGAGTGGTCACCGGCACCGCCGCCAAGCGCGGCCGATTCAATCAAGTCAAAGGAGATCGGCATGAGGTCCATCTTCGCGCGGAGCTCGCAGCTTGCAGGTGCCACATTGGCCGCAACACTCGTGCTGGTTGGATGCGCTCCGATGGCACCGAACCAAGGGAGCTACGTGCTTCCGCCCATGGGCTCGAACTGGGTCATGGCGCGTACCAACAGCGGCAGTTACGGAGCGGCAAGCGTGCAAGTCACGACCAGTCGCGGCGAGCAGATGTGGCAGGGAGAGCAAGTTGCATCCTTCGAGGAGCCCGGCTTCGTGCAACTCCTGCGTGCCAACGGCAACCTGATTGCCTTCCTGGGCGGCGGCAAGCCCGTGGCGATTTTCGACCCCGAGGTCAGGTTTTCCAGGCCCTTCGAAGTTGGCAAGACGGTGACGACGAATCACCAAGTCACCTTGCCTGGAAGGACGGAGCCCATGCCCTTGCAGATCACACAGAAGGTTGAAGCGTACGAGGACGTGACCGTGCCGGCGGGCACGTTCAAGACATTCCGGGTCAGTTGGTCAGAGAGTACCGGGGTTGAAAACACGTACTGGGTCAGCCCTGAACTCGGGATCACCGTGAAGTCCATCCTCACGCGGACTGCGAAGTTTCCGTCCGGGCCCGGCAAGCGCGAAAACGAACTCGTCTCTCAGACCATCAAGAAGTAGTGCCCAGTCTGGCGGGGCGGCTTCGAGGGGTGTCCTGCATTTCAACCGGCGGGCAGCAGTTCGCCGCAGTGCGGCCACTCAAGCTGACGTGATCGTGCGTCTCCTATAGGTCGTCAAGCGTCCTACAACCTGCCAACCGAGTTGGCCGAAAGCTGGCGTAGACCTGGCGCCGAGCGCTCTGTAAAGGCGCCCGTCGCGGCCGCCGGACTGCGATCGCGATGTAGCAATCACGTCCGAGCGTCGCAGCAAATTTGTAGCACTGACGCCGAGCCCACGGCGCGAGCAGGCGCCATGGTCTCCTGCGTCGTCGCTCGATCATCGAGCGCAACCCATTGATTACCATGCACAAACCGCGTCGCAGTGAGCAAAGCGGTCATCTGTTTCGTCCCACATTGGTCTGGACCGACAAAGAGAAGATTTGTGCTTTCGAATCAACCACTTAGCCACTGGCGGCTGTGTACGGCCCCGATGATGGACTGGTCCGATCGCCACTGCCGCTTCCTGCACCGACTGATCACACGCCACACACGCCTGTATACCGAAATGGTGACCACCGGCGCGCTGCTGCATGGCAACGTGCCGCGGCATCTGGACTTCGATGCCGAGGAGCACCCGCTGGCGCTGCAACTCGGCGGCAGTGAGCCCGACGACCTGGCGCGCTGCGCGCGGCTGGCCGCGCAGTGGGGCTACGACGAGATCAACCTGAACTGCGGCTGCCCCAGTGAACGCGTGCAGCGCGGCGCCTTCGGGGCCTGCCTGATGGCCGAACCCGAACTGGTGGCCGACGGCGTGAAGGCCATGCGCGACGCGGTGGACCTGCCGGTGACGGTGAAGCATCGTGTGGGCATCGACCGCGGCGAGAGCTACGGTTTCGTGCGCGATTTCGTCGGCACGGTGGCCGAGCGCGGCGGCTGCGGCGTCTTCATCGTGCACGCCCGCAATGCCTGGCTGAAAGGGCTGAGCCCGAAGGAGAACCGCGAGGTGCCGCCGCTGCGCTACGACTTCGTGCACCGTCTGAAGGCCGACTTTCCCGCGCTGACCTTCGTGCTCAACGGCGGCATCAGCGGCAACGACCAGATCGAGGAACAGCTGCGCCATGTCGACGGCGTGATGGTCGGCCGCCTTGCCTACCACGAGCCCTGGGCCATGGCGGACTGGGACGAACGCTTCTTCGGCGGGCCGCCGCAGCCACTGGACCGCGACGCGGTGGAGGAACTTTTCGTGGCCTACATGGAGCGCCTGCAGGCCGTAGGCGTGCCCTGGGGCCACGCGTCGCGCCACATGATCGGCCTGCGCCACGGTCAGCCGGGCGCGCGGCACTGGCGCCAAGTGTGGTCGGACCCGAGGCTGAAGGCCGGCTCGCCGCGCGAGGCCATGCGCCTGGCGCGGGGCCGCGGCAGCCGGCAGAATGCGCCGCTCGCGGCCTGATCCGCAGTTCGCGCCGCTGCAAAGACGAGGAGCACCCGAATGACCGAACCCTTGCTGGCCGTGATCGGCGGCAGCGGCCTGTACGACCTGCCGGGCCTGACCGACACGCGCTGGGTGGCGGTGGACACGCCCTGGGGCGCGCCGTCGGACGAGATCTTCCTCGGCCGCCTGGGCCACGCGCGGCTGGCCTTCCTGCCGCGCCACGGCCGCGGCCACCGCATCCCGCCTTCGGAGGTGAACTACCGCGCCAATATCGCCGCGCTGAAGAGCCTGGGCGCCACCGACGTGCTCTCGCTCAGCGCCGTGGGCGGGCTGCGCGCCGACCTGCCGCCGGGCACCTTCGTCGTCGTCGACCAGTTCATCGACCGCACCTTCGCGCGCGACAAGTCCTTCTTCGGCACCGGCATGGTGGCCCATGTGTCGATGGCGCACCCGGTGTGCCCGCGCCTGGGCGACCACGTGCAGGCCGCGCTGGCCGGGCAGGGCGTGCCGCACGTGCGCGGCGGTACCTACGTGGTGATGGAGGGGCCGCAGTTCTCCACCCTGGCCGAGTCGCAGCTGTACCGCGGCTGGAATGCCAGCGTCATCGGCATGACCAACATGCCCGAGGCCAAGCTGGCACGCGAGGCCGAGCTCTGCTACTGCTCGGTGAGCATGGTCACCGACTTCGACTGCTGGCACCCCGGCCACGATGCGGTCACCGTGGACAGCGTGATCCGCGTGCTGCTGGGCAATGCGCAGACGGCGCGCACGCTGGTGGCCGGGTTGGCCGGCACGATCACGGAGGACGCGCAGGCGTCTGAATGCAGCTGCCGCCACGCGCTGGACCAAGCGCTGATCACCGCACCCGAGGCGCGCGACCCGGCGGTGGTGGAACGGTTGCGCGTTATCGCCGGCCGCGTGCTGGGCGCGAAGGCATGAAAGCATGAACGTCGGCGGTGTGCCGCTGCGGCCGCTGGCCGCCGCGCCCGGGGGCGACGCCGTCGTGGTGATCGACCAGCGGGCTTTGCCGCACCGGCTGCAGTTCGCCACGCTGGCTTCGCCGCAGGACGTGTACACCGCCATCCGCGACATGTGGGTGCGCGGAGCGCCGCTCATCGGCGCCGTGGCCGCCTACGGGCTGGCCCTGCAGGCCCGGGCGGACGCCGGCGACGCAGCGCTGGCGGCCGCCGTGGCGCATCTGCAGTCGGCGCGGCCGACCGCCGTCAACCTGGCCTGGGCGTTGCAGCGGCTGCTGAGGCATCTGCTGGCCTTGCCCGCAAGCCAGCGCGGGGACGCGGCCTGGCAAGAGGCCGGCGCCATCGCCGAGGAGGACGTGCAGGTCAACGCCGCGATCGGCCGCCACGGCCTGCCGCTGCTGCAGGCCGTGGCCGCGCGCAGGCCCGGGCCGGTGAACGTGCTCACGCATTGCAATGCCGGCTGGCTGGCCACGGTGGACTGGGGCACGGCCACGTCGCCCCTCTACCAGGCGCACGCGGCCGGGCTGCCGCTGCACGTGTGGGTCGACGAGACGCGCCCGCGCAACCAGGGCGCCAGCCTCACGGCCTGGGAGTTGGCGCAGGCCGGCGTGCCGCACACGCTGGTGGCCGACAACGCCGGCGGCCATCTCATGCAGCGCGGGCAGGTGGATATCGTCATCGTCGGCTGCGACCGCGTCACGGCACGCGGCGACGTGTGCAACAAGATCGGTACCTACCTCAAGGCACTGGCGGCCCAGGACAACGGCGTGCCCTTCTACGTGGCGATGCCGACCTCGACGCTGGACCTGGCGCTGGCCGACGGGCTGCGCCAGATTCCGATCGAGGAGCGACCGGCGCGCGAGGTCACGCACATCAGCGGCCGCGACGCGGCGGGCACGGTGGTGGAGGTGCAGTTGACGGCCGCTGGCACGCCGGCCGCCAACCCCGCCTTCGACGTGACGCCGGCGCGCCTGGTCAGCGGGCTGATCACCGAGCACGGCGTGGTGGCCGCGGAAGAGGGCGCCTTGCGGCGGCTGATGGAGGGGCAGCGATGACCGGCGACGACTCCGCCCAGCGCGAAGCCGCGCTGGCCGCCCTGCGCCGGCTCGACGCGCTGGGCATGAACCGCGGAAGCACCGGCAACCTGAGCCTGCGCCAGGGCGATGGCATGCTGATCACGCCCACAGGCATGGGCGCCGACGATTTGCGCGCGCAAGACCTGGTGTGGCTGGGCTGGGACGGCTCGCAGCGCGGCGACTGGCAGCCCAGTTCGGAGTGGCACTTCCACCGGGCGATCTACGCCGCGCGGCCCGACCTGCACGCCGTCGTGCACTGCCATTCCGTCCACGCCACCGCGCTGGCCTGCCTGCGGCGCGAGCTGCCGGCCTTCCACTACATGGTGGCAGTGGCGGGCGGCGACAGCGTGCCCTGCGTGCCCTACCAGCTGTTCGGCACCGAGGCTTTGTCGGCCGCCGTGGCGCAGGGCCTGCAGCACCGCGACGCCTGCCTGCTGGCCAACCATGGCCTGGTGGCGGCCGGGCCGACCCTGGCACGGGCGATGAAGGTGGCGCAGGAGATCGAGTCGCTGTGCGAGACCTATCTGCTGGCGCTGGCGGTGGGTGAACCGGTGCTGCTGTCGCGCGCGCAGATGGACGAGGTGATCCAGCGCTTCCGCAGTTACGGCCAGGCGGCGCGCAAACCCTGAGCCCGAGGTTCCCCGGCAAGGGATCCCACTCCAGATGGCGGTGCGCGCAGGCAGGTCGGCTGGGCTGGGCCCTTGATCGCTGCCGGCTTGCCCGGATATGGTCTTGCATATGGAGAACTCGGCATGACCACTGTCCGTCCGGCCGCCGTGGCGGGAAGCTTCTACCCGTCGGCTGCGCAGCAGCTCGGCGCCGCAGTGGCCGGCCACCTGTCTGCGGCGCCTGAAAGCGCGAAATCCGGTGTGGATCGCCCGCCCAAGATGCTGGTGGTGCCGCATGCCGGCTACGTCTATTCGGGCGACGTGGCGGCGCTGGCTTATGGCCCCCTGGCGCGCTGGCGCGAGCGCATCCGCCGCGTGGTGCTGTTGGGCCCGGTGCACCGGGTGGCGGTGCGCGGGCTGGCGGCACCCACCGTCGAAGCCTTCGAGACCCCGCTCGGGCGCGTGCCGCTGGACCGCGCTGCGCTGGAGGCGCTGCGCGGCCTGCCGCAGGTGGGCTTCAGCGACCTGCCGCATGCCCACGAACATTCGCTGGAAGTGCAACTGCCGTTCCTGCAGACCGTGCTCGGCAGCGGCTTCACGCTGGTGCCGCTGGCGGTAGGCCAGGCCGACCCGCAGCAGGTGGCGCAGGTGCTGGAGCGGCTGTGGGGTTGGGAGGACACGCTGATCGTCATCAGCTCCGACCTCTCGCACTACCTGCCCTATGCCCAGGCGCAGGCGCGCGACGAGGCTACCGTGCAGCGCATCCTGCACTTCGCCATCGACCTGCGCGGTGAAGAGGCCTGCGGTGCTTCGCCGCTGAACGGCGCGCTGCTCGTGGCGCGCCGGCATGGCCTGGTGCCGCGCCTGCTGGGCCTGCGCAATTCGGCCGACGCCGCGGGCATGACGCGCGCCGACCGCCACCGCGTGGTGGGCTACGGTGCCATCGCCTTCGACCCGCCACGGGTCACCGCGCGCGCGCAGGATGAAGGCGGTGAAGATGAGGAGAATGATGAAAACGGGGACGCGAGCCTGGGCCGCTCCTTGCTGGGCACGGCGCGCCGGTCCATCGCCGAGGTCCTGGGCCTGCAGCATGCCGGCGCGGACATCGACACCGGCCACCCGGCGCTGGCCCGCCCGGGCGCCAGCTTCGTCACCCTGCACGGCGCCGACGGCCGCCTGCGCGGTTGCATCGGTCGGCTGCAGGCCGTGCGCCCGCTGATCGAGGACGTGCACGCCAACGCCCGCGCCGCCGCCTTCCACGACAGCCGCTTCACGCCGCTGCGCACGCACGAGTGGCCGGGCCTGCAGGTCGAGGTTTCGGTGCTGGGCGAGGCCCAGCCGCTGAGCCTCGCCAACGAGGCCGAAGCCCGGGCCGCACTGCGCCCCGGCGTCGATGGCGTGATCTTCGAATGGCGCCATGCCCGCGCCACCTTCCTGCCGCAGGTCTGGCAGCAGTTGCCCGACGCCGGCGACTTTCTCGCCGCACTCAGGCACAAGGCCGGGCTGGCGTCCGACTTCTGGTCGGCCGAGGTGCGGCTGTCGCGCTACCGGGTGCGCAGCTATGCCGACGCGGCCCTGCCTGGAGCAGCGGCATGAGCGCGCCGGGCCGCTCCCAAGCGCTCATCCCGGAGCGCGTAGCGCGGAGGGTAGTCCAGTGAGCACTGCCGTGGCATCGCTCGAAACGGAATCCGGCCGTCCGGCCCGCTGGTGGCACAAGCTGCCCGACGGCCGCATCCAGTGCGACCTGTGTCCGCGCGACTGCAAGCTGCACGAGGGCCAGCGCGGCCTGTGCTTCGTGCGCCAGCGCGTCGGCGACGCCATGATGCTGGCCACCTACGGCCGCAGCTCGGGCTTCTGCATCGACCCGATCGAGAAGAAGCCGCTCAACCACTTCCTGCCCGGCTCCAGCGTCTTCTCGTTCGGCACCGCCGGCTGCAACCTGGCCTGCAAGTTCTGCCAGAACTGGGACATCTCCAAGAGCCGCGAGATGGACCGGCTGATGGACGCGGCCTCGCCGCGGCGCATCGCCGAGGCCGCGCAGGCCAGCGGCGCGGCCAGCGTGGCCTTCACCTACAACGACCCGGTGATCTTCGCCGAGTACGCCATGGACACCGCCGACGCCTGCCACGAACTCGGCGTCAAGACGGTGGCGGTGACGGCGGGTTATATCCACCCCGAGCCGCGGCGCGCCTTCTTCGACAAGATGGACGCCGCCAACGTCGACCTGAAGGCCTTCAGCGACGACTTCTACTTCCAGCAGACCGGTTCGCACCTGGCACCGGTGCTCGACACGCTGCAGCACGTCCGCCACGAAACGAGCTGCTGGCTGGAGATCACCACGCTGCTGATCCCGGGGCTGAACGACAGCACCGCCGAACTGGAGGCCATGACGCGCTGGATCGCCGACCACCTGGGCCCCGACGTGCCGCTGCACTTCAGCGCCTTCCACCCCGACTACAAGATGGGCGACGTGCCGCGCACGCCGGCGGCCACGCTCACCCGTGCGCGCCGCATCGCGCGCGCCAATGGCTTGCGCCACGTCTATACCGGCAACGTGCACGACGCCGAGGGCGACACCACGTTCTGCCCGGGCTGCGAGGCGCCCCTCATTCAACGTGACTGGCATGCCGTGCTGCACTATGGCCTGGACGCGCAGGGCGGCTGCCCGCAGTGCGGCACCCGCATCGCCGGGCACTTCGCGCCCAAGTTCGAGTGCGGCTTCGGCCGCCGGCGCGTGCCGATCCGCGTCTCGGTGCGGTAGCTCAGCGCGCCGGCCGCTCGGGCCAGGTGGCCAGCAGCAGGCCGGCGATGCCCAACCCGAAGGCGGCCACGTGCGCGGCGCCGAAGGGTTCGCCCAGCACGACGATGCCCACCGCCGCGGCGCTGGCCGGCAGCAGCACCGTGAAGACACCGGCGCGCGACGAAGGCACGTGGCGCAGGCCCTGCATCCACAGCCACACCGTCACCATGCTGGCGGCGATGGCGTAGAAGGCCAGCAGACCCCACATCGGCATCGCCACCGACTCGAAGGGAAACGACCACGCCTGCCACAGCCCGAAGGGCGTGACCAGGGCCAGCCCCCACAGGTTGATGAGCGCGCTGATGCGCCGCGGCGAGACGCTGGCGGTGAGCCGCTTGCCGATGACCACGTAGGACGCCTCGCACAGCACCGCCGCCAGCAGCAGCGCATAGCCCAGCAGCACGCCGGGCCCGCCATCGGCCGCCGGGCTGGCATGGCGCGCCAGCCCGAGCAGCGCGATGCCCAGCGCCGCGCAGGCGATGGCCAGCATCACGCGCGGCCGGATCCGTTCGCCCAGGAAGAGTCGCGACAGCAGCGCCACCGCCGCCGGAATGGCCGCCATCGTCACGCCGGCGGCCAGCGCCGAGGTCAGCGCCACGCCGTACAGCATGCAGATGCTGAACAGGAAATTGCCGAGGAAGCTCTCCCAGAACAGCAGCCAGCGGTCGTGGCGCGACAGCGGCGCCTCGCCGGGGCGGCGCGGCAGCCAGTGCAGCATGGCCACGGCGGCGATGCCGAAGCGCAGCCAGGCCAGCAGCAGCACCGGGAACACGGCCACCAGCAGGCGCGACAGGCCCACGTAGCTGCCCACCAGCGCCATGCTGGCGGCCAGGCTCAGGTAGGCGAGCAACGGCACTGCGCCGGCGCCGGGGCGGTTCACTGGACGACCCTGCGCGCTACGCGCTCCGGGATGAGCGCTTGGGAGCGGCCCGGCGCGCTCATGCGGCGCGGGTCGGGAGCGGCTCGGACGCCGGAGCGACGGCGGGCTTCAAGAAGTCGTGACCGCGCTCAGGCCGAGGTCAGGCTGTCGGCCAGGATGTCCAGCGCTTCGTCGAACACCGGCTGCGGCACCGCCAGCGGAAACAGGAAGCGCAGCACATTGGCGTCGACGCCGCAGCTCAGCAGGATGAGGCCGCGCTGCAGCGCCTGCGCCTGCACGCGGCGGGTGAAGTCGGCGTCGGGCTCGGCGCCGCCCGGGCGGCGGAACTCCACCGCCACCATCGCGCCCAGGCCGCGCACGTCGTGGATCTGCGGCACGCGCGGGCGCAGTGCCTCCAGGCGCGCCTTCAAGGCGTCGCCCAGGCGTGCGCCGCGTGCGGGCAGCTGCTCGTCGGCCATGATGTCGATCACGGCATGGGCCGCGGCAATGGCCATCGGATTGCCGGCATAGGTGCCGCCCAAGCCCCCCGGCGCCGGGGCATCCATGATCTCGGCGCGGCCCGTCACCGCCGACAGCGGCAGGCCCGCCGCCAGCGACTTGGCGCTGACGAGAAGGTCGGGCACGACGCCGAAGTGTTCCATCGCGAACAGGTGGCCGGTGCGGCCGAAACCGGACTGCACCTCGTCGGCCACGAGCACGATGCCGTGTTGGTCGCACAGCTCGCGCAGCCAGCGCACGGCCCCGGGCTGGATGACGTTGAAACCGCCCTCGCCCTGCACCGGCTCGAAGACGATGGCCGCCACCCGGCTGGCCTCGATGTCGGCCTTGAACAGCTGCGCCACGGCCTTCTTCGTCTCGTCCAGGCTGGCGCAGTGGCAGGGGAAGGGGGCGTGATAGATCTCGGGCGGGAAGGGGCCGAAACCGGCCTTGTAGGGCTGCACCTTGCCGGTCAGCGCCACCGCGAACAGGCTGCGGCCGTGGAAGGCGCCGCCGAAGGCGATGACGCCGGCACGTTTGGTGTGCGCACGGGCGATCTTGATGGCGTTCTCCACCGCCTCGGCGCCGGTGGAGAAAAAGGCCGTCTTCTTGGCGTGCGTGCCCGGCGTGAGCTGGTTCAGCTTCTCGGCCAGCGAAACGTAGCCTTCGTAGGGCACGACCTGGTAGCAGGTGTGCGTGAAGCGCTCCAGCTGGGCCTGCAGCGCCGCCTTCACCCGCGGATGTCCGTGGCCGACATTCATCACCGCGATGCCGCCGGCGAAGTCGATGAAGCGCCGGCCCTGCACGTCCCACAACTCGGCGCCTTCGGCACGCTCGGCAAAGAAGGGTGCCATGACACCCACGCCGCGCGGCGTGGCGGCCGCCTTGCGGGCCAGGAGTTGTTCGTTCAGCGAGTGGTTCATGATGTTTCCCCGGTAGTCCCTGGCGCCCGCGCCTTCAGTCGTGCGCCGCGTCGATGCGCAGCCAGGTCGTCTTCAGCTCGGTGACCTTGTCGAAGGCGTGCAGGCTCTTGTCGCGGCCGTTGCCGCTTTGCTTGACGCCGCCGAAGGGCACGGTGATGTCGTCCTCGTCGTACTGGTTCACGTGCACGGTGCCGGCGCGCAGCGCGCGCGCCACGCGGTGGGCGCGGTTGATGTTGTCGCTCCACACGCTGGCCTGCAGGCCGTAGGGGCTGTGGTTGGCCAGTTGCACGGCCTCGGCCTCGGTCTTGAAGCGGATCACGCTCATCACCGGGCCGAAGATTTCCTCGCGGGCGATCTTCATGCCGTTGGCCACGCCGTCGAAGACCGTGGGCTCGACATAGTGGCCGCCGGTCTCGGTGCGAACCTGCCGTCCCCCGGTGATGCAGCGCGCGCCTTCGTCTCGGCCGGCCTGGATATAGCCCAGCACCGTCTTCAGTTGCGTCTCGTCGACCAGGGCGCCCATCACGGTGGAGGGGTCCAGCGGGTCGGCCGGCGGGTACAGCGGCGCCTGCGCGGCTACGAGTGCCACGAAATCGTCGGCCACGCGTTCGTGCACGAGCACGCGCGAAGGCGCGTTGCAGCTTTCGCCCTGGTTGAAGAACATGCTGCCGGCCACCGTGACGGCGGCCCGCTTCAGGTCGGCGAAATCGTCGAAGACCACGAAGGCCGACTTGCCGCCGAGTTCGTTGAAGACGCGCTTCAGGTTGGAGCGGCTGGCGTATTCCAGCATGCGCCGACCGGTGCGCGTGGAACCGGTGAAGCCCAGGGCGTCGACGTCCATGTGCAGCGCCAGCGCCTCGCCGGCCTCGGCACCGAAACCCGGCACCACGTTCAGCACGCCGGGCGGGATACCGGCCTCCAGCGCCAGTTCGGCCAGCCGCAGCGCCGTCAGCGGGCTCTTCTCGCTGGGCTTCAGGACCACCGAATTGCCCGCCGCCAGCGCCGGGCCCAGCTTCCAGGCGGCCATGATCATGGGGTAGTTCCAGGGCACGATGGCACCGACCACGCCCACCGGTTCGTGCGTGATCAGCGCCAGCGCGTTGGCCCCGGTGGGCGCGACCTCGCCGTAGACCTTGTCCACCGCCTCGGCATACCAGGCGATGCAGCGCGCGGTGCTGGGCACGTCGACCGACAGCGAATACTGGATCGGCTTGCCCATGTCCAGCGTCTCCAGCAGCGCCAGTTCGTCGCGTGCGGCCAGGATCTTCTCGGCGAAGCGCAGCAGCAGCTTCTTGCGCACGGCCGGCGGCTTGCCGGACCAGCGCGCATCTTCGAAGGCGGCACGCGCGCTGGCCACCGCGGCGTCGATATCGGCCGCGGCGCCGCGCGCCACGCTGGCGAGCACGCGGCCGTCGATGGGCGAGACGCAGGCAAAGGCCTCGCCCGAGGCGGCGTCGCGGCGCTGGCCGTCGATGACGGCGCGGCCGTCGATGCGCAGCGCGGCGGCGCGTTCGTGCCATGGGGGTGCGGCGTTGCTCATGGGGGTCTCCCGGAAAAGGTGAAAAGCGGGCCTGCGGCCCGCCGTGAGGTGACATGCAGGCCCGCGAACCCGCGACCTGCGACCGGAGTTCGTCAGAAGCTCACCACCACCGAGGCGCCGAAGACGCTGTTCGACTTCTCGAAGCGGCCCTCGCCGACATACTCGAAAACCGGCTGGTCGGCGCCGTCGTAGCGGTATTCCAGCTTGAAGATGGTGTTCTCGTCGAACAGGTAGTTCATGCCCAGGCTGATGGCCCAGCGATTGGCGCCCACGGATTCGCCCTTGGCGAAGCTGCCGTCGTCGAGCAGGCCGCGGCCGATGCCGTTGATCGGGTCGTCGAAGCTGAAGCCGAGCAGGCCGCCGCCGTTCTTGCTGTTGTCCACGTAGTCGGCGCGCAGCACGCCTTCCAGGCGCGGCGTGATCTTGTAGGCCGCGGTGCCCGACAGGCCCCACCACTCGGCGTCGCGCAGCACGCCGTCGCTGTTGAAGATGGCCGCACCGTCCTGCTGGCCCACGCTGGCCTGGCCGAAGAAGGACCAGTCGCCGCGGATGAAGTAGGCGTCGACCTCGAAGAGGTTCGCCATGGTGTTCTTGCCGGCGCTGGCGAAGCCGACCTCGCCCAGGATCGGGTCACCGGTGATCGGGTCGACCTCGCCGGTGTCGCCGAAGTAGGTACCGTCCGCGGCGAAGTTCGCGATCTTGCCGTGCACCCCGCTGAAGCCGAAACCACTGAATTCGCCCTTGGAGTAGTCGACACGGTAGATCAGCGACGGCTGCTTGTTGCCCGAGGTGTTGCGCGCCGTGTTCACATTCGCCAGGCCGCCGCGCACCCACCACTTGCCGCTGGTGATGTCGAGCACGGCGCCGGTGTAGGCACTGGGCGCCATGGTGTCGAACAGCAGGTTGTGCGTGATCAGCTTGTTGCCCGCCGGCAGCGTGAGCTCGTAGCCGGTCCAGTCGGGGATCTGGCCCGCCCACAACCGCGTCTGCAGGTCGGTGAGCGGCACCGACACCGAGGCCTCGTGCACGATCGAGTCGTTGAAGATGGCGCCGGTGCCGCGCTCGGGCGCCAGCGTCAGCTTCCAGCGCGTGCCGCTCTCGGTCTCCTTTTCGAAGTCGATCACGACCATGCCGAAGTACGAGTTGTCGTAGGTGTAGCGCGCGTCACCGTTGTTCAGGAAGACGAAGGTGGCATCGTCCTGGGCGCGGTTGTAGATCCAGGTCGGGTCCATCTGGCCGCTGATCTTCAGCCCCTTCAGACCCTGGTCGGCGAAGCTGTCCTGCAGGCCTTCGGTCTTGACGGCGACGCGGTTGAGTTCACGCGCCTGTTCGGGGGTCATGCCCCATTGCCCCGGTGCCGGGGCGGCCGGTGCCGTCGCGGCAGGCGCCTGCTGGAGCTTCCGTTCCAGTTCGTTGACACGATCGCGCAGCGTGCGCAGTTCCTTCAACAGCTCTTCGTTGGTCTGCGCCGCGGCAGGGAAGGCCGCGGCCAGGGCCAGACAGAGCCCGAGCAGGGGGGCGTGGGGTGCGGAGCGCTTCATCGGGTTCTCCTCGTTCTGGTCTGCGTGTGGATGGGGGTTCGTGGGGGGCCAACATTCAGGCATGTGCCGCCGCGGCCATCTCGCGCCGGCGCTTGCGCTCGGCATTGGCGATGAACCAGCTCGCGGTCACCACGCCGACGGCCACCACGACGATGATCAGCGTGGCGACCGCGTTGACGCTGGGGTTGAGTCCCAGCCGCGCGCGCGAGAAGATCACCAGCGGCATGGTCGTCGATCCGGGGCCGGAGAGGAAGGCCGACAGCACGACGTCGTCCAGCGACAGCGTGAAGGTCAGCAGCCAGGCCGAGACCAGGCTTTGCGCGATCATCGGCAGCGTCACCAGCCAGAACACCTGGTGCGGCCGCGCGCCCAGGTCCATGGCGGCTTCCTCGAGTTGCGGGTTCAGGTCGTGCAGTCGCGCCTGCACCACCACGGCGGCGTAGGCCACGCCCAGCAGCAGGTGGCCGAACCAGATGGTGAGCATGCCGCGCTCGGGGAAGCCCAGGGCGCGCTGCACGCTCACCAGCATCAGCAGCAGCGACAGTCCCACCACCACCTCGGGCATGACCAGCGGCGCGGTGCTCATGCCCGAGAACAGCGTGCGCCCAGGGAAGCGCTTGTACTTGACGAGCGCAAAGGCGGTCAGCGTGCCCAGCACCACCGAGCCGCAGGCGGTGAGAAAGGCGATCTTCAGGCTCAGCCACAGGCCGGCCAGCATCTCGGTGTCGCGCGCCAGCGCCGCATACCACTTCAGCGTGAAGCCGCGCCAGACGTTCGGAATCGGCGAGTCGTTGAAGGAAAAGACGACCAGTGCCACGATCGGCACGTAAAGGAAGACATAACCCAGGCCCAGCCAGCCGCGACCGAACCAGCGGTTGAAGTTGGCGCTGGTGCCGCGCGGCGTCATTTCCGGCTCTCCTGCGCTTCAGCCTGGTATTTGTTGAAGATGGCCAGCGGCACGATGATCAGCAGCACCATCACCACGGCCACGCTGGACGCCATGGGCCAGTCGTTGTTGCTGAAGAATTCGTCCCACAGCACGCGGCCGATCATCAGCGTCTCGGGGCCACCCAGCAGTTCGGGGATGACGAATTCGCCGACGCAGGGAATGAAGACCAGCATCGAGCCGGCGATGATGCCGGCCTTGGACAGCGGCACCGTCACCTTCCAGAACGCCACCCAGGGCGTGGCGCCGAGGTCGGCCGCGGCCTCGAGCAGACGCAAATCGAGTTTGGCCAGGTTGCCGTACAGCGGCAGGATCATGAACGGCAGGTAGGTGTAGGTCATGCCCAATACCAGCGAGAACGGCGTGTGCATCAACTTGCCGGGGGACGCGATGAGTCCGACCGCATACAGCACCTGGTCCAACCCGCTGGCGAAGATGAGCTCGGCCACCCAGCCGCCTTCGGTGAGCAGGCCGCGCCAGGCGTAGACGCGCAGCAGGAACGAGGTCCAGAACGGCAACATCACCAGCATCAGCAGCGCCGGTTGCAGCGTGGGCCGGGCGCGCGCCATGAAATAGGCGAAGGGGTAGCCGATGAACAGGCACAACAGCGTCGTCACCAGCGCGTAGTGCAGGCTGGCCAGGTAGGTCTTGAAATAAAGCGGGTCCTCGGTGATGAAGACGTAATTGGAAAAACGCAGCGCCAGCGTGAGCACGCCGTCGGACCAGGTGAGCACGTCCTTGAAGCTCACCGTCTCCATCTCGGAGACGCTGATCTTGCCGACGATGACGAAGGGGAAGAGGAAAAAGACGAGCAGGAACAGGAACGGCACGGCGATCACCACCGTGCGGCCGCCGATCCGGGCAAGCAGGGCGTTCATGCCGCGCTCACTGCGTCAGCACCACGTGCGACGAGCGCGACCAGTGCGCCCAGACGGCGTCGCCCCAGGTGAATTCGTCGTCGCGGTGGCGCTGCACGTTGGCCAGGCTCACCTTCAGCCGCGCACCGCTGGGCAGTTCCAGGTGGTAGACGGTGAAGCTGCCGAAGTACGCCATCTCCTTGATGGTGCCGGCGACGCTGTTGAAATCATCGCCGGGCTTGTGGCGCGAGAGGTGGATCTTCTCGGGTCGCAGCGCCACCGTCACCGGCATGCCCACCACCCCCGTGATGCCGTGGCCCACGTAGTGCCGGCAGTCGGCGCTGCCGATGATGCAGTGGTCGGCCTCGTCGACGTCGAGCGTGCCGTCCATCAGGTTGACGTTGCCGATGAAGTCGGCCACGAAGCGGGTGGCCGGCGTCTCGTAGATGTCGCCGGGCGCGCCCACCTGCAGGAAACGGCCCTCGCTCATGACGGCGATGCGGCCGGCCATGGTCATGGCCTCTTCCTGGTCGTGCGTGACCATGACGCAGGTCACACCCACCGATTCGATGATGTTGACCAGTTCGATCTGCGTTTCCTCGCGCAGCTTCTTGTCCAGCGCGCCCAGCGGCTCGTCCAGCAGCAGCAGTTGCGGCTGCTTGGCCAGGCTGCGCGCCAGCGCCACTCGTTGCTGCTGGCCGCCGGACAGCTGGTGCGGCTTGCGCTTGGCGTATTTGCCCAGCTGCACGAGCTTGAGCATGGCCTCCACGCGCTCGGCGATGCGCTCCTTGGGCAGCCCCTCGCGCTTCAGGCCGAAGGCAATGTTGTCCCACACCGAGAGGTGCGGAAACAGCGCATAGCTCTGGAACATCATGTTCATCGGCCGCTGGTACGGCGGCATGCTGCCGAGCTCCACGCCGTCGAGCACGATGCGCCCGGAGGTGGGCGTCTCGAATCCGGCCAGCATGCGCAGCAGCGTGCTCTTGCCGCAGCCCGAGGAGCCGAGCAAGGCGAAGATCTCGCCCTTGGCGATATCCAGGCTGACGTTGTCCACGGCGATGAAACCGTCGAAGTCCTTGACGACGTCCTGGATCTGCAGGAACGCCGACGGATCCGCTGCCGACATTTACAGCCCGGTCTTGAACGACGTGAAGGTGCGCGTCATCAGGCGCCGCAGGTCGTTGTTGATCGAGTCCGGCGGGATCATGCGCGCCATGTCCTGCGGCGACAGGAAGACCGTGGGGTTGCCGGCCACCTCGGGCCGGATGTGCTTCTTGGACTCGGTATTGGGGTTGGCGTAGAAGACCTTGTTGGTCAGGCCGGCATGCACTTCGGGCCGCATGATGTAGTTGATGAACTTGTGTGCGTTGCCGGGGCGCGGGGCGTCCACCGGGATCACCATGACGTCGAAGAACAGCAGACCGCCGGTCTTGGGAATCAGCGCCTGGATGTTGTTCCCGGTCTTGTTGTCGATGGCGCGCTGGCGCGCGATGTTGATGTCGCCCGACCAGCCCAGCGCGACGCAGATCGAGCCGCCGGCCATGTCGTTGATATAACCCGACGAACTGAACAGCGTGACGTGCGGCCGCACCTGCTTGAGCAGCTGCCCTGCCGCGGCATAGTCGCTCGGGTTCTTGCTGAACGAGGGCTTGCCCAGGTAGTGCAGCGCGGCGGGCACGACCTCGGTGGCCGAGTCCAGGAAGCTCACGCCGCAGCTCTTGAGCTTGCTGATGTATTCGGGCTTGAAGACCAGGTCCCAGGCGTTCTCGGGCATCGGCGTGGGGCCCAGCGCGGCCTTGACCTTGTCGACGTTGATGCCCACGGTGGTGAAGCCCCACAGCCAGTTGACCATGTAGTCGTTGCCCGGGTCCATGCGCGCAAGCTGCGCCTGCACCGCCGGGTCCAGGTATTTCAGGTTCGGCAGCTGGGTCTTGTCCAGCTTGCTCAGCAGCCCGCCGTCGAGCTGCAGCTTGGCCCAGTTGGACGAGGGCACGATGAGGTCGTAGCCCGTCTTGCCCGCCACCAGCTTGGCATGCACGATCTCGTTGTTGTCGAAATTGTCATAGCGGACCTTGATGCCGGTTTCCTTCTCGAAATTGCGGATCGTGTCCTCGGCGATGTAGTCCGACCAGTTGTAGATATTGAGGATCTTCTCCTCTTCCTGCGCCAGCGCGGCGGTCGCGGCCAGCGCCAGCGCGGCGATCAGGGCAGAAGCGGCGGTCTTCGGATTCATGGCGGCATCTCCGGGCTACGGGACAGGGGTGGGTCGGCTATCGACGGGCAGTCTAGGCGCGGGCGGGCGCAAGGCCATCGGTGGAAGCGCTGGGTTCGGCGTGGGGATTCAACCCAGCCAGCGCTGGCGCTGCGCGTCGGCCAGTGTCAGGTCCAGGCAGCGGCGGATCAGCGCCAGCATCTCGTCGACCTGCGCCCGCGTGATGACCAGCGGCGGCGCGATGATCATGCGGTCGCCCACGGCGCGCATGATCACGCCTTCGCGGAAACAGTGGCCGCGGCAGACCATGCCGATCTCCAGCGCTTCGGGAAAGGGCGTGCCCTGGGTCTTGTCCTGGACCAGCAACAGGGCGCCCATGAGTCCGCAGGTTTCGGCGTCACCCACCAGCGGGTGCTCGCGCAGCTTGGCAAAGCCCTCGGCAAGATACGGGCCCACGTCGTCGTGAACATGCTGCACCAGGCCGAGTTGCTGGATGAGCCGGATATTGGCCACGGCCACGGCGCAGGCCACCGGGTGACCCGAATAGGTGTAGCCGTGGTTGAACTCGCCGCCTTCGTCGATGAGCACACGGGCCATGCGATCGCCCACCATCACGCCGCCCAGCGGCACGTAGCCGCTGGTCACGCCCTTGGCGAAGGTCATCAGGTCGGGCCGGAAGCCGAAGGTCTCGCAACCGAACCAGTGGCCGGTGCGGCCGAAGCCGCAGATGACCTCGTCGCTGACGAGCAGCACGCCGTGGCGGTCGCAGATGCGCTGGATCTCGGGCCAGTAGCTGGCCGGCGGGATGATCACGCCGCCGGCGCCCTGCACCGGCTCGCCGATGAAGGCAGCCACCTTCTCCGCACCGACTTCCAGGATCTTGGCCTCCAGCCAGCGTGCGGCCACGAGGCCGAATTCGTCGCGCGTCAGACCGGCCGGCCGGCCGTGTTCCCACCAGTAGGGCTGTTCGATGTGCACGATGCCGGGAATCGGCAGCCCGCCCTGCGCATGCATGCCGGCCATGCCGCCCAGCGAGGCGCCGGCCATGGTGGAGCCGTGGTAGGCGTTCTGGCGGCTGATGATGACCTGGCGCTGCGGCTGGCCCAGCACGTCCCAGTAACGGCGCACCATGCGCACCACGGTGTCGTTGCCTTCCGAGCCCGAACCCGAGAAGAAGACATGCTGGAACTGCGGCGGCGTCACTTCGGCCAGCAGCTCGGCCAGTTCGATGGCCGGGGGCGTGGCGGTCTGGAAGAAGGCGTTGTAGAAGGGCAGTTCGCGCATCTGGCGCGCCGCGGCGTCCACCAGCGCCTGCTGGCCGTAGCCCACGTTGACGCACCACAGGCCGCTCATGGCGTCGAGCACCTTGCGGCCCTCGCTGTCCCAGAGGTAGATGTTGTCGGCGCGCGTGATGATGCGCGAGCCCTTGCCGGCCAGCGCCTTGAAATCGGTGAAGGGGTGCAGGAAGTGCGCCGCGTCGGCGGCCTGCCACTGTTCGGTGCTGCGCTGCGCGGCGCTCTCGACGACGTTCGCGTTCATGCCTGTGACCTTTCCTTCAGACGTGCAGCAACAGGTGCTCGCGTTCCCAGGGCGAGATGACCTTCATGAACTCCGCATACTCGATCTCCTTCACCTCGGTGTAGACGGTGATGAAGGCTTCGCCCAGCACCGCCGCCAGGTCGCGTTCGTTGCGCAGCAGTGCCAGCGCCTCGCCCAGGCTGCGCGGCAGCTGGAAGTCGCCCAGGTAGGCGTCGCCCTTGCATTCGGCCGACGGCTCGATGCGGTTCTTGATGCCGAGGTAGCCGCAAGCCAGGGTGGCCGCCAGCGCGGCGTAGGGGTTCGCGTCGGCGCCGATGACGCGGTTCTCGATGCGCCGCGCCGTGGCCGTGGCCACCGGGCTGCGGATGCCCACCGTGCGGTTGTCGGTACCCCACTGGATATTGATGGGCGCCGAGTTGCTGCGCACCAGCCGCCGGTAGCTGTTGACATAGGGCGCAAACAGCGCCATGGCCGCCGGCACATAGCGCTGCAGGCCGCCGACATACCAGTAGAACTCGCGCGACGGGCTCCCGTCGTCGTTGCTGAACAGGTTGCGCCCGGTGGCCCGGTTGATCACGCTCTGGTGCACGTGCATCGCGCTGCCGGGCTCGCCGGCGATCGGCTTGGCCATGAAGGTGGCGAACATGTCGTGGCGCATCGCCGCCTCGCGCACCGTGCGCTTGAAGAAGAACACCTCGTCGGCCAGGTTCAGCGGATGCGCGTGGAAGAAATTGATCTCCATCTGCCCGGCGCCGACCTCGTGGATCAGCGTATCCACGTTCAGCTCCATCTTCTCGCAGTAGGCGTAGACGTCCTCGAACAGCGGGTCGAATTCGTTCACGGCGTCGATGCTGTAGGCCTGGCGCGAGGTCTCGGCGCGGCCGCTGCGCCCGATCGGCGGCTTCAGCGGCATGTCGGGGTCGGGGTTGCGCGCCACGAGGTAGAACTCGAGCTCGGGTGCCACCACCGGGTCCCAGCCTTCGCTGTCGAACAGCTCGCAGACCCGCCGCAGCACCGAGCGCGGCGCGAAGGGCACCAGCACGCCATGCTTGTCGAAGCAGTCGTGGATGACCTGCGCCGTCGGGTCCGCCGCCCAGGGCACGATGCGCACCGTGCTGGGGTCGGGGCGCAGGTGCATGTCCTGGTCGGTGGGGCTGATGACGTCGTAGTAAGGGCCTTCCTCGGGAAACTCGCCCGTCACGCCCATCGCCACCACGGCCTCGGGCAGCCGCATGCCGCGGTCCTCGGTGAATTTCTGCCGCGGCAGGATCTTGCCGCGCGCCACGCCGGTGAGATCGGGCACGAGGCATTCGATCTCGGTCACGCGGTTGACGTCGAGCCACTGTTCCAGTTCGGTGAAGCTCATGTTTTTGCTGACCATGGGTGCGATTCTGTCAGGAGGGTGAGGCCGGGCCATCGGGGAGGGCGGTGGGCCCGGGCCGGCCCGGTGGCGGTCGGACTCAGACCGGGGCAGCCGCGCTCGGCAAAGGCCCGCGCACCCGGTCACGGTACTGGTCGTGGTACTGGCGCACGGCGGCACCGAAGGCCTGCACCAGCTGCATCGAAACCGGGTTGTGTGCCGCTTGCCATTCCGGGTGCCACTGCACGCACAGGTTGAAGCCGGCGGCGCCGGGCACGGAAAAGGCCTCCACCAGCCCGTCGGGCGCCACCGCCTCGACGCGCAGCCCGTGCGCCAGCGCCTTCACGGCCTGGCCGTGCAGCGAATTGACCTCGAAACGGGGCCGGCCGACGATGGCCTGCAGCGCACCGCCGGGCACCACTTCGACTTCGTGCGAAGGGCCGTACTGTTCGTCCAGGGGGGCGGCCTCCGGCTCGCGGTGATCGGTCAGGCCGGGCACCTCGTGCACCGCCTGGTGCAGCGTGCCGCCCAGCGCCACGTTGACCTCCTGCGTGCCGCGGCAGATGCCGAAGATCGGCACGCCGCGCGCGAGGGCCCGAGTGATGAGCGGCAGCGTCCAGGCGTCCCGCTCGGGGTCCAGCGGCAGCGAGGGGTCGTGCACCTCCTCGCCGAACGCCGACGGGTGCACGTTGGAAGGCGAGCCGGTGAGCAGCACGCCGTCGGCCAGGTCGAGCGCCTCGTCGATCTCCTGCAGATCCAGCCGGGGCACCACCAGGGGCAGCGCACCGGCCAGGCGGACGAAGTCGACATATTTGCGCCCGGCGATGTGAAACGGGTGGTCGCCGAGCCAGCGGTTGCAGGCGGGGACGAGGACGACGGGGGAGCGGCTCATCGAAGTTGGGCGCGGGCGCGGCGCATTCTGACAGGCGATTCAGCCGAGCATATCGCGCAGCCGGTACCAGGCCATGCCGAGCACCAGCGCCGGCGTGCGCAGCCAGGCGCCGCCGGGGAACGGCCGATGCTGCAGGCGGGCGAAGACGTCGAAGCGCTCGGCGTCGCCGGCCATGGCCTCGGCCACCAGGCGGCCGGCCAGTCCGGTGAGTGCCAGGCCATGACCCGAGAAGCCCTGCAGGTAGTACACGTTGGGCGCGGCCCCGGCGGCGGCGGGCAGGCGGCCGAAGTCGGGCGCGCGGTTCATGGTGATGTCGACGAAGCCGCCCCAGGCGTAGGCCACGCGCGCGCCGGCCAGTTGCGGGAAGGTGTGCACCATGCGCCGGCGCATGCTGTCGCCCAGGTCGGCCGGCGTCAGGGTGCTGTAGCTGACCCGGCCGCCGTAGAGCAGCCGCTGGTCGGGCGTGGTGCGGAAATAGTCGAGCACGAAATTGGTGTCGCAGACCGCCGAGCGCGAAGGCACCAGGCTGTCGGCCAAGGCGGGTTCCAGCGTCTCGCTGCACGCGATATAGGTGCCCACCGGCATGATGCGCGCCTGCAGCGCCGGGGCGAGACCTTGCAGGTAGACGTTGCCGGCCAGCAGCACCTGCCGCGCCTGCACCGTGCCGGTGGCAGTGCGCAACGCAGGCCGCTCGCCCTGCGCCAGCGCCAGCACCGGGGAGTGCTCATGCACGCGAACCCCTGCCGCGGCGGCCGCACGCACCAGGCCGAGCGTGTATTTCAGCGGGTGCAGGTGGCCCGAGCGCGGATCGAAGATGCCGCTGTGGTAGCGCGGGCTGGCGATCCAGCGGCCGATCTCAGCCGCTTCGACGCGCTGCATGGGGTAGCCGTACACCGACTCGGTGCGCTGCGCCCAGGCCTGCAGCGCGCGGCCCTTGCGTGCGCTGGTGGCCAGGCCGAGGTAGCCGCTGCGCCAGTCGCAGTCGATGCCGTGTTCCCGCATGCGCTGGCGCAGCAGGTCCAGCGCCTCGATGGACATCGCCCACACCTGGCGCGCCTCGTCCAGGCCGAGTTGTCGTTCGATGGTTTCCTGGTCGCAGGCCAGGCCGTGGATGGCCTGGCCGCCATTGCGGCCGCTGGCGCCGAAACCGAGTTCGCGCGCTTCCAGCAGCACGACGTCGAAGCCGCGGCGGCGCAGGTCGATCGCCGCCGACAGGCCGGCCAGCCCGCCGCCGACGATGGCCACGTCGCAGTGCGCATCGCCGGCCAGCGCCGGGAAAACCTGTTCACGCCGCACGGTGGCGGCGTAATAGGAGTCGCGGGCCAGTTCGCGGTCGGTGTCGAGCAAGGGCATGGCGAGGCGGGCGCTGCCCGCGAAGGTGCATCCCTCGTCGCGCCGGCCGGTCTTCGTTTCAGGCGGCGCGGCGGATGGCGCCGCGCAGCAGGTCCACGATCTGGTCGATCTGGCCGCGTTCGATGATCAACGGCGGCGACAGCGCCACCGTATCGCCGGTGGTGCGCACCAGCAGGCCCTTCGCGTACAGGTCGAGGAAGATGCCGAAGGCGCGTTTGGTGGGTTCGCCAGGCAGCGGCGCCAGCTCGATGCCGCCCACGAGGCCGATGTTGCGGATGTCGATGACGTTGGGCTCGCCCTTCAGCGAGTGCACCGCCTGGGCGAAGTAGTCCTGCAGTTCGCCCGCGCGCGTGAGCAGCCCTTCCTCGGCATAGGTATCCAGCGTGCCGAGTGCGGCCGCGCAGGCCAGCGGATGCGCCGAATAGGTATAGCCGTGGAAGAATTCGATCTGGTGCTCGGGCCCGGTCATGAAGGCATCGTGCAGGTCCTGCCGCACGAGCACGGCGCCCATCGGCACGCAGCCGTTGTTGATGCCCTTGGCGCAGGTGATCATGTCGGGAACGACGCCGAAGGTCTGTGCCGCGAAGGGCTGGCCAGTGCGGCCGAAGCCGGTGATGACCTCGTCGAAGATGAGCAGGATGCCGTGCCGGGTGCAGATCTCGCGCAGCCGTTGCAGATAGCCCACGGGCGGCACCAGCACGCCGGTGGATCCGGCCACCGGCTCCACGATGACGGCGGCGATGTTGGAGGCGTCGTGCAGCGCCACCAGGCGTTCCAGGTCGTCGGCGAAGTCGGCGCCGTGCAGCGGCTGGCCGACGCTGAATGCATTGCGCGCCGGGTCGTGGGTGTGGCGCAGGTGGTCCACGCCGGCCACTGCCAGGCCGAAGGTTTTGCGGTTGCCGACCATGCCGCCCACCGAGATGCCGCCGAAATTGACGCCGTGGTAACCGCGCTCGCGGCCGATCAGCCGCGTGCGCGTGCCTTCGCCGCGCACGCGGTGATAGGCCAGCGCGATCTTGAGCGCCGTCTCCACGGCCTCGGAACCCGAATTGGCGAAGAACACCCGGTTCAGGCCGGCGGGCGCGATGCTCGCCAGCCGTTCGGCCAGCTCGAACGCCTTCGGGTGCCCCATCTGGAAGGTGGGCGCGAAGTCCAGTTCCGCGGCCTGCTGCTGGATGGCCTGCACGATGCGCGGCCGCGCATGGCCGGCATTCACGCACCACAGTCCGGCCACGCCGTCCAGGATCTGGCGGCCGTGCACGTCCCAGTAGTGCATGCCCGAGGCTCGCGCCAGCAGCCGTGGTGCCTGCTTGAACTGCCGGTTCGCGGTGAAGGGCATCCACCAAGCTTCCAGGCCGGTGGACGGCGTCGAGCCGATGGCCTCCGCGGCCTGCATCAGCGCGGGATCGATGGCTTTGTTCATGGCAGCTCCTGTGGGTGCGCGCACCAACCCGGGGCGCAGACCCCGAGTTTAGTCAAGCCAGGGCGGCCTGGGCTGCCTGGCGCCCGGCCCGGGCCGGCCGTTCAGGACTTGGCGTCGCGGCCGTGCAATTCGGCCTGGCGGCGTCGCCTGGCCTCGGGGTAGACCATCGACTCCTCCAGCGCGATGTGCTCCTTGTACAGCGCGGTGAAGACCGGCAATGCCAGCCGCAGCATGGCCAGGTCGTACCAGTTGTAGCCCTTGGCGATGGCCTCGACCTGCGGCGAGAGCTCGCGCCAGTCCTCTTCCAGCCAGCCGTGGTCCTGCTGCAGGCGGCGCACGTGTTGGATCATCTCTACGTCGGTGCCGCTCAGCAGCGGCGGGAAGACGAGCCGCTCCTCGTCGGCATGGTGTGTCCGGCCCGCGCCGTTGAAGAAGGCGATGATGCGCTGGGCGCTGGCCTGCGCCGTGGCGTCGGGGCCGTTGTCGTGCAGGTGGGCCAGCAGTTGCTCGAAGGCCTGCAGCATCTGCAGCGCCTCGCGGTGCGCCTGGTCCAGCGTGTCGAATTCCGGCAACGCCGGCGCAGGGGGGCGGGGCGGACGCGGGGCGCGTGCGGTGGGGGCTGTGGTCATGGTGGCTCCTGGCAACGGCTCCGATTGTTCGCAGCCCGATTCGCGCCGCCTTGCGCGTGATCAAAGAAGGCGTCAACCCCGCGCGGCCACGCGGCCGCACAGGTAGGTCCAGACGAAGTTGGCCGCGGCCGCGCTGGTGAGCTCGGCATGGTCGTAGGGCGGCGCCACTTCCACGCAGTCCATGCCGACGAAGGGCAGGTCGGCCAGTTCCTCCAGCAGCGTGAGCACCTGGTTGGTGCTCAGGCCGCCGGGTTCGGGCGTGCCGGTGCCGGGAGCGTAGGCCGGGTCCAGGCAGTCGATGTCCAGGCTCAGGTACACCGGCGGGTGACCATGCAGTGCCAGGCGCTCGCGGATCGCCGCCAGCACCGGCGCCAGTTGCGCCGGGGACTCCAGGCCGCGCAGGCTGCGCGCGGTGAAGATCTGGCCGCCGCGGCTGCTCACGTAGTCGCGGGCCTCGCGCGCGGCGGCCGAGCGGATGCCCAGTTGCGTGAAGCAGGCGTCGAGCACCAGGCCCTCCTGCATCGCCTCGTAGACCCAGGTGCCGTGGCCGCTGGGTTCGCCGAAGTGGCTCGTCCAGGTGTCGCAATGGGCGTCGAGGTGGATCACCGCCAGCGGCCGGCCCAGGTGTGCGCGGTAGGCGCGCAGCAGCGGCAGCGTGATCGAATGGTCGCCGCCGACCCAGGCCATGTGGTGGCGGCCGATCCACTGCGCAGCCAGCGGCGCCAACGCGGACCGCATGGCTTCGATCGAGGTATTGGGCAGGGCCAGGTCGCCGGCGTCGCCCAGGTGGCCGAGGGGGCTGCAGTCGAAATGCGGGTGCGTCGCGTCGCACAGCATCTGGCTGGCCTGACGCACCGCACGCGGGCCGAAGCGCGCGCCCGGGCGGTTGGTGGTGGCACCGTCCCAGGCGATGCCGGCCACCGCATACGGCGTGGCCGCGGAAGGCGGGCCGAGTTTCAGGAATCCCGGGTCGGACAGGTAGGCGAACGACGACATTTGGCTTTCGGCAGCGGACGGGCGGCCGATGATATGCAGCCAGCGCGGCCCGGAGCCGGGTATGGGGGTCGGGCACGAATTCCGCATGCCATGATGACCATTCCGTATGATGGAAAATTGACCGCTGCACTGCAGCAAAACTTCGTCATCTGGAAGAATGACATTTCA
The DNA here is from genome assembly GCA_016709385.1 of Candidatus Rubrivivax defluviihabitans. Lineage (GTDB taxonomy): Bacteria > Pseudomonadota > Gammaproteobacteria > Burkholderiales > Burkholderiaceae_C > Rubrivivax > Rubrivivax defluviihabitans. The sequence goes on along the minus strand of JADJMW010000008.1, from coordinate 169,995 downwards.
TGATGCAAAAACGCGTCCTAAGTCATTGATTTATAACGATTCATTCTTGTATCTTATATAAGACATAGGTCTTCACCAGATCTCAGCTTCGGCGTACGCTGAGGGCAGTTCAGAGCTTCTTTCCCTTCGTCTCAAACCAGGAGATCCTCATGACCACACTCACCCGCCAGCAACAAGCCGCCGCCCTGGAAAAGGAATGGGCCGAGAACCCGCGCTGGAAAGGCATCAAGCGCGGCTACAGCGCCGAAGACGTGGTGCGCCTGCGCGGCAGCCTGCAGGTCGAGCACACGCTGGCCAAGCGCGGCGCCGAAAAGCTCTGGAACCTGATCAATACCGAGCCCTTCGTCAACAGCCTGGGCGCGCTCACCGGCAACCAGGCCATGCAGCAGGTCAAGGCCGGCCTGAAGGCGATCTACCTCAGCGGCTGGCAAGTCGCCGCCGACGCCAACGACAACGGCGAGATGTACCCCGACCAGAGCCTGTACTCGGTGGACTCGGTGCCCAAGGTCGTCAAGCGCATCAACGGCGCGTTCGCCCGTGCCGACCAGATCCAGTGGAGCGAGGGCAAGAACGACATCGACTATTTCGCGCCCATCGTGGCCGATGCCGAAGCCGGCTTCGGCGGCGTGCTCAACGCCTTCGAGCTGATGAAGGCCATGATCGACGCCGGTGCCGCCGGCGTGCACTTCGAGGACCAGCTCGCCAGCGTCAAGAAGTGCGGCCACATGGGCGGCAAGGTGCTGGTGCCCACGCGCGAAGCGGTGGCCAAGCTGGTGGCGGCGCGCCTGGCGGCCGACGTGATGGGCACGCCCACCATCCTGCTCGCGCGCACCGACGCCGAGGCGGCCGACCTGGTCACGAGCGACGTCGACGAGAACGACAAGCCCTTCCTCACCGGCGAGCGCACGGTGGAGGGCTTCTTCAAGTCGAAGAACGGCCTGGAGCAGTCCATCAGCCGCGGCCTGGCCTACGCGCCCTATGCCGACCTGATCTGGTGCGAGACCGGCAAGCCCGACCTGGCCTTCGCCAAGGCTTTCGCCGACGCCATCCACGCCAAGTTCCCGGGCAAGCTGCTGGCCTACAACTGCAGCCCGAGCTTCAACTGGAAGAAGAACCTGGACGACGCCACCATCGCCAAGTTCCAGCGTGAACTCGGCGCCATGGGCTACAAGTTCCAGTTCATCACGCTGGCCGGCTTCCACAGCCTGAACTACGGCATGTTCGACCTGGCCTACGGCTATGCGCGCAACAACATGAGCGCCTTCGTCGAACTGCAGGAGAAGGAATTCGCCGCCGCCGAGAAGGGCTTCACCGCGGTGAAGCACCAGCGCGAGGTGGGCACCGGCTACTTCGACGCCGTGACGACGACCATCGAGGCGCTTTCGTCGACCGCAGCGCTGAAGGGCAGCACCGAGGACGAGCAGTTCTTCGACGGCACGCACCACTGAAATCGAACCACCCCGCCTGAACGGCGGGCAGCCTGCAAGGGCTGCCCGCCGTTTTGCGTGGGGCGGGTGTCTTGCGTGGGTCTGAACCGGCGCTCAATCCGCGGCCTTGCTGCCGCGCTGGCGCCAGTCCACCAGCAAGGCAAAGCACACGGCCGATACCACCAGTCCCACCGCCATGGCCGGTGACAGCAGCGCGCCCAGGGCCGCGCCCAGATCCTGCAGCGCCAGGCCAGGCAGGCCGCGCAGCGCAGCGAGTGCCTCGTCGGCCCCTCGGGCGGTGAAGCTGACCTCGCCGGCGCCGGCCATCGCCTGCACGGCCTGCTGCATCAGGTGGCCCAGCCAGGGCAGCAGCAGCGGCTGCCCGAGGGCGCGGTCGGCCAGCAGGCCGCCCAGGCCCAGCACCAGCCCGAGCACCGGCAGCCCCCAGCGGCCGATCCAGGCGCGGGCGAGCATGGCCATCAGGATGACCGGGGCCAGCCACAGCGTGGCCAGCGGCAGGCCGGCCAGCAGGCGCAGACCCAGCGCCAGCGTCGCGGCGAACAGGTCCGCCCAGGGCAGGCCGAACCAGGCCGACAGGCCGGCAAAGCGCGCCACCAGAACCATCGCAAGCCCATGGCCGGCCAGCAGTCCGAGCGCCAGCGCTGCCGCCGGCACCAGTACCAGGTGCACCAGCATGGGCACGGCCAGGCTCGGCACATGGCCCACCGGCAGAGAGAGCCAGAATTCGATCGAGCGGTCGCCATGGTCGCGGCGCGCCAGGCCGGTGGCGATGATCACCGACGTCACCCAGAAGACGACGAAGGCGGACACCGTGCACACCGCCACCGCGACCAACGTCATGACGGCCGGCAGGGCGGTGCCGATGCGGTCGGCTTCGCCGTCGTCGAATTCGATCTGGCCGAAACTCACGAGCACCAGTGCCAGCGCCAGCGGCACCAGAGCCAGCAGCGCCCAGGCGAAGCGGTGCTGCAGCCATTCGCGCTGCATCAGGGGATAGATGGGGTTCATCTCGGTTCTCCGGGGTCGGCCGTGGCGGCGCCTGTGCGGGGTGGGGTGGCTCAGAACTGCGTGCGGTCGAGTTCGGGCTTGCGCGTCAGCGCCACGAACAGGTCGACCAGGCTCGGCCGCATGCGCTGGCCCAGCGCCTGCACGTGTTCGGGAGGCGCGCCGTCGAAGATCGCGGCGCTGCCGCCCGGGCCGGGGCCGGTGCGGTAGCGCAGCAGCGGGTGTGCGGCGGCCATCTGCTCGGCCACGGCAGCGTCGTGGCTGAGCGCCACGAAGCGCGTGTCGATGTCCTCCAGGCTGATCGAGAGCACCAGCTTGCCCTCGTTGAGCATCAGCACGTCGGACAGCAGCGATTCGATCTCCTCCACCTGGTGGGTGGAGATCAGGACGCTGCGCTCGCCGTCGCACCATTCGTCGATCAGCATCTCGTAGAAGGCCTTGCGCGAGAGCACGTCCAGGCCCAGCGTGGGTTCGTCCAGGATCATCAGCCGGGCGTCGATGGCCGCGACGAGCGCCAGGTGCGCCTGCACCACCATGCCCTTGGACAGCGTCTTCACCCGGTCCGACAGGCCGACGCTGGTGCGGCGCAGCAGCTGGCGCGCGCGCTCGGCGGAGAATTTCGGGTGCATCCCGCCCATCAGCGTGATCAGGTCTTGCACCCGCGCCCAGCGCGGCAGGATCGCCACGTCGGGGATGTAGCAGGCCGAGCGCAGCAGCGCCACGCGCTCGCGCCGCGGGTCCAGGCCCAGCACGCGCAACGTGCCCTCGGGCCGCGCCAGGCCGACCAGGGCCCTCATCAGCGTCGTCTTGCCGGCGCCGTTGTGGCCCAGCAGGCCGACGACGCGGCCCTTGGGAATGACGAAGCTCACGTCGTCGACGGCGCGCTTGGCGCCGTAGCGCACGCTCAGGCCGATCGCCTCGACCAGGGGCGCGGCGGTGGTCGTGGTCCCGGTCATCGGGCGTCCTCCCAGTTCAGTTGTTCGGCGCCGATATCCAGGCGGCGCAAGCGCTCGCGCAGGCGCGGCCATTCGGCTTCCAGGAAGCGGCGGCGCTCGGTGGCCTTCAGGCGTTCACGCGCGCCTGCGGTCACGTAGAGGCCCAGGCCGCGGCGGTGTTCCAGCAGGCCTGCGTCACCCAGTGCCTGCAGCGCTCGGTTCACGGTGAGCGGGTTGAGCAGGTAAAGCGCTGCCAGCGCACGCACCGAGGGCATGGCCTGGCCTTCGGGCGGTTCACCGTCCAGCAGCTTGGCGGCCAGCAGGTCGGCCAATTGCTGGTAGATGGGTTGTCGCTGGTCCCACGAGGGCATGGCGCGCCTGTCGGTGTGTTGCTGATGTAGGACACCATAGCAGTGCCTTCCGCCGGCGACGCGGGGCATGCGACGGGTTGCAGCCCGACGCGACAGTCTGCTGTCGTCGAGGAGAGACCGGGGCCGGCCGCGCCCTGGCGCGGATCCAGACCCGGCGCGTCACATGGCCGCGGCCAGCATCTCGCGGTAGTCGCCGCGCGTAGCCAGGCGCGGGTTGGTCTTGTGGCAGTGGTCGGCCAGGGCACCGTCGACGATGCGTTCGAACAGGTCCTCTGTGACGCCCATGGCGCGCAGGCCACCCGGCAGGCCCAGGCGCGCATTCATCGCGGTGATGGCCTCGGCGACTTCGGTGCCGCGGCTGTCGCAGCCGGTCAGGCCCATGGCCTGCGCCAGACGCTGCAGCCGCCGTTCGCGCTGGATCGAATCGGCTGCAGCATTGAAGCGCACCACCGCCGGCAGGAACATGGCATTCAGCGTGCCGTGGTGCAGCCGCGGGTTCACGCCGCCCAGGCTGTGGCTGAGCGAATGCACGCATCCCAGGCCCTTCTGGAACGCCATCGCGCCCTGCATGCTGGCGCTCAGCATGTTCCAGCGCGCCTCGCGGTCCTGGCCGTCGCGCGTGGCGCGTTCGATGTGCGCCCAGCCGCGCGCCAGGCCGTCGAGCGCGATGCCGTCGGCCGGCGGGTTGACCGCCGGCGCCATGAAGGTCTCCATGCAATGCGCGATGGCGTCCATGCCGGTGGCGGCGGTCAGCCCGGGCGGCAGGCCGAGCGTCAGCTCCGGGTCGAGCAGCGCCGCCTTGGGAACCAGGTGCCAGCTGTGGAAGCCCAGCTTGCGGCCGTCGTCGACGATGACGATGGCGCCGCGCGCCACTTCGCTGCCGGTGCCGGCGGTGGTGGGCACGGCGATCAGCGGCGGCACGCGGTCGCTGATCTTCGGGCTGCCGCCTTCGATGGTGGCGTAGGTGGCCAGCGGCCCCTCGTGGGTGGCGGCGATGGCCACGCCCTTGGCCAGGTCGATGCTGGAGCCGCCGCCCACGGCCACCAGGCCGTCGCAGCCTTCACGCCGGTAGACGGCCACTGCGGCGCGCACGGCGGCTTCGGTGGGGTTGGACGGCGTGCCGTCGAACACGGCATGCGGCAGGCCACCCAGCGCGTCCAGCGCCATCTGCAGCACACCAGCGGCGCGCACGCCGGCATCGGTGACGATCAGCGGCCGCCGCATGCCGGTGCGCGCGCATTCCTCGGGCAGCAGGCGCACCACGCCGGGGTCGATGTCGATCTGGGTCAGATAGAGGATGCGGGCCATGGTGTGCGCTGCCTGGGGTGGTTGCCGATGAGACGAGCCGAGCCTGAAAGTATGCTCTCGGCGCACGGCGCTCCGCCTTCGCGCCGCCCCCAGGAGAACCCCGCAACATGAAACGCAGCGACTTCCGATTCCTCGACCGCCTGCGCGTGCGCTGGGCCGAGGTGGACATGCAGAAGATCGTCTTCAACGGCCACTACCTGATGTATTTCGACACCGCGGTGGCCGGCTACTGGCGCGCACTGGCGCTGCCCTACCACGAGACCATGGAGCAGCTGCAGGGCGACCTGTACGTGCGCAAGGCGACGCTGGAATACGAGGGCTCGGCGCGCTACGACGACCAGCTGGAGGTGGGCATCCGCTGCGCGCGCCTGGGCAAGTCGTCGCTGGTATTCGGCGCCGCAGCCTTTCGCGGCGAGCAGCGGCTGGTGCATGGCGACCTGGTCTATGTCTTCGCCGACCCGGCGACGCAGACCTCGCGCCCGGTGCCGGAGCCGCTGCGCGACGTGCTGAACGCCTACGAACGCGGCGAGCCCATGCTCGACGTGCGCACCGGCACCTGGGACGCCGTCGGGCGCGAGGCCCAGGTGCTGCGCCACGCGGTCTTCGTGCAGGAGCAGCGCATCCCGGCCGAACTGGAATGGGACGCCGCCGACGCCGGCGCGGTGCATGCCGTGGCCTGCAACCGCTTCGGCCTGGCGCTGGGCACCGGCCGGCTGGTCGAACAGGCACCGGGCGTGGCCCGGGTCGGCCGCATGGCGGTGCGGCACGACCAGCGTGGTTCGGGCATCGGTGCCGCACTGCTGGACGCGCTGGTCGGGGTGGCGCGCTCGCGCGGCGACGCCCAGGTGCTGCTGCACGCCCAGCACAGCGCGGTCGGCTTCTATGCCCGGCAGGGCTTCAAGCCGCGCGGCGAGCCGTTCGAGGAGGCCGGCATCGTGCACCTGGAGATGACCCGCACCCTGCACGGAGCGTGAAGGGTTCAGCCGCAGGGATCGGCCCGTTCGAGAGGCCGCTGCACCGGCCACGGCCACGGCGGGGAAGCCGGTCAGACTTCGGTCGGCAGATCGTAGGGCAGCGGCAGCACCGTGAGCCGCGGGCCCTCGGGGGAGACGGCAGACAAGCGGCCTTCGGCCGCCGCGGTCTTCAACTCGACCAGCGCCACGGCCGGCAGGCCGGCGGGTGCGGCGGCCATCACCACCATGCCCGCCGGCTGCTCCGGGTCGGCGGCATCGAAGACCTCCTGCCCCGGCTGCAGCGCGGCCTCGCTGCGCACCAGGAAGGCGCGGCGCTTGAGCGTGCCACGGTACTGGCTGCGCGCCACCACCTCCTGGCCCGGGTAGCAGCCCTTCTGGAAATTGACCCCGCCCACCGCCTCGAGGTTGATCATCTGCGGCACGAACTGCTCCACGGTGGCGGCCACGATGCGCGGCACGGCGCTCATCACCTCCAGCCACTGCCAGCCTTCGGGCGCCAGCGCTTCCTGCACCGGCGGCGCGGCGCCGAGCCACAAGGCCCGGCGCTGACCGGCCGCGTCGGGCAGGCGCAGGGCGGTGCCGGCGGCGCCTTCGGTCACCTGCCACGGCTGCGCGCCCGGCACGTCGCTGCCGGCCCAGCCGTGCAGCGGCAGTGCCGCGCTCGCGTCGCCGAGCTTGCACTTGGCGCGCAGCACGAACATCGAAAGCCGCTTCAGCGTGGCGGGCAACAGGTCGGCGCTGCAGGCCAGCAGCATGTCGCCGCTGGCGGCTTCGGTCCAGATCACGAAACTGGCCAGCAGCCGCCCCTTGGGCGAGCAATAGCCGGCCAGCCGCGCCCGGCCCGGCTCCAGGTGCAGCGTGTCCTGCGTCAACTGGCCGTGCAGGAAGCTGCGCGCGTCGGTGCCGGTGGCTCGGATCACGCCCCAGTCGGGCAGGGGCACGGCGCCTTGGGGCAGGGGGCTATCGTTGGGAGTGGCACTCATGCGCTGATTATGATCAGCCGACATGCCTGGTCTTTCCTCGGGGTTTCGCTGGCTCCTGACCCTGCTCGGGCTGGCACTGGTTCTGGCCGCGCTGGCCGCTGCTGCCGCGTGGCACTGGGTCGACCGGCCGCTGCCGCTGGCCGGCGATCACGCCGAGCTGTCGATCGAACCCGGCGCCACGCCACGCCAGGTGGCGCAGGCCTGGGTCGACGCCGGCGTGCAGGCCTCGCCACGCTTGCTTTACGAATACTTCCGCTGGTCGGGTCAGGCGCGCCGCATCCGCGCCGGCAGCTACGAGATCGGGCCCGGCACCTCGCCGCGCCGCCTGCTGGAAAAGATGGTGCTGGGCGAGGAGACGCTGGAGCAACTGCGCTTCATCGAAGGCTGGACCGTGCGCCAACTGCGCGCCGAACTGGCGCGCGCGCCGCATCTGCGCCACACCACCGGCACCATGAGCGACGCCGAGCTGATGGCCGCCCTGGGCGAGCCCGGCGTCGCGGCCGAGGGCCGCTTCTTTCCCGACACCTACGCCCACAGCCGCGGCGTCAGCGACCTGGTGCTGCTCAAGCGCGCCCACCGCCTGCTGCACGAGCACCTGGCCGACGCCTGGGCGCAGCGCGCCCCCGACACGCCGCTCAAGAGCGCCGAAGAGGCGCTGATCCTGGCCTCGATCGTAGAGAAGGAAACCGGCCTGGCTGCCGACCGCGGCCGCGTGGCCGGCGTCTTCGTCAACCGGCTGCGCATCGGCATGCCGCTGCAGACCGACCCGACCGTGATCTACGGCCTGGGCGAAGCCTTCGACGGCAACCTGCGCAAGCGCGACCTGCAGACCGACACGCCCTACAACACCTACACCCGCGGCGGCCTGCCGCCCACGCCCATCGCCCTGCCCAGCCTGGCTTCGCTGCAGGCGGCGGTGCGGCCCGAGCCGACGAAGGCGCTTTATTTCGTGGCCCGCAGCGACGGCAGCGGCGGCAGCATCTTCAGCGAGACCCTGGCCGAACATAATCGCGCGGTGAACCAGTTCCAGCGCGGCGGCCGCCCATGAGCGGCCGTTTCATCACTTTCGAAGGCATCGACGGCGCGGGAAAGAGCACGCACATCGAAACCCTGGCCGATTGGCTGCGCGAGCGCGGCCACGGCGTGGTGGTGACGCGCGAACCCGGCGGCACGCCGCTGGCCGAACAGTTGCGCGAACTGGTGCTGCATGCCCCCATGGACGCGCTGTGCGAGGCGCTGCTGGTCTTTGCGGCGCGGCGCGACCACCTCCAGAACGTCATCGAGCCGGCGCTGGCGCGCGGCGACACCGTGCTGTGCGACCGCTTCACCGACGCCACCTTCGCCTACCAGGGCGGCGGCCGCGGCTTCGACACCGCCGTGCTGGCCCGGCTGGAGCAGTGGGTGCAGCAGGGCCGGCAACCCGACCTCACGCTGTGGTTCGACCTCGCGCCGGCCACCGCCGCCGCGCGGCGCGGCGCGGCGCGCGCACCCGACCGTTTCGAGGCCCAGGACGAAGCCTTCTTCGACCGCGTGCGCGCCGGCTATGCCGCGCGCGCAGCGGGAGACCCGGGCCGCTTCGCGCGGCTGCAGGCCGCGGCCGAACCGGCCGCGGTGTGGCAGCAGGTGCAGGCGGCCGTGGAGGCTCGACCGTGGTGGTAGACGCCGGCGGCACGCTGCCCTTGCCCTGGCTGGCCGACCCGCTGGCGGCGGCGTTGGCCACGCACCGGGGCCATGCGTTGCTGGTGCACGGGGCGCCCGGCGTCGGCGCGCTGTCGTTTGCCCTGGTGCTGGCCCAGGCCTGGCTGTGTGAAGGCGAGGGCGGCGGCGCCCGCCCCTGCGGCTGCTGCGGCAGCTGCCGCCTGGTGCAGTCGCGGGTGCACCCCGACCTGCTGGTGTTGCTGCCGGAAACGCTGCGCCGCGCCCACGACTGGCCGCTGGCCGGCGACAGGGAAGAAGACGACGGCAAGAGGAAACCCAGCCGGCAGATCCGCATCGACGAGGTGCGTGCGCTCATCGACTGGGCCACGCGCACCAGCGCCCGCGGACGCGGCAAGGTGGCGGTGCTGCACCCGGCCGAGGCGCTGAACCTGCAGTCGGCCAATGCGCTGCTGAAGACCCTGGAGGAGCCCCCCGCCGGCACCCGGCTGGTGCTCACCGCCGGCGACCCCGCGCTGCTGTTGCCCACGGTGCGCAGCCGCTGCCAGCGCCTGCCACTGCCGGCGCCGCCGGCCGGCGCGGCGGCGGCCTGGCTGGCCGCGCAAGGCCTGGCCCGGCCCGAGGTGCTGCTGGCCGCGTGCAGCGGTCGGCCGCTGGATGCCCTGGCGCTGGCGCAGGCCGGCATCGACGCGGCGGTCTGGTCGGCGCTGCCCGCGGCGGTGGCGCGCGGCGAGTCGGGTGTTCTGGCCGGCTGGCCGGTACCGCAGGCGGTGGATGCGCTGCAGAAGCTGTGCCACGACGCCATGGCCCGCGCCAGTGGCGCGCCCGCCGTCTATTTTCCGACCGAGCGCGTGCCCGCCGAGGGAGCCTGGCCGGCGCTCACGGGTTGGTCGCAGGAACTCGCGCGCATCGCGCGCCACGAGGACCACCCCTGGCAGGAAGCGCTGATGATCGACGCGCTCGTGATACAGGGCCGGCTGGCGCTGGCGCCGCCAGCCCCAGCGCCGCCGCCGCGCCGGGGCTTCGCTACACTGGCGCGATGAACGAAGGTCCAGTCACGCGATCGGGTGGGCTCGGTCCGCCCCTGGCGCCGAGCGGCGGGATGCGGCCGAGCGTGATCCAGCTCGTCTTCCGCGAGAAGGGCGCGCTGTATGCCGCCTACATGCCCTTGCTCACCGACGGCGGGCTGTTCGTGCCGACCACGCGCGAGTACCGGCTGGGTGAGGACATCTACCTCCTGCTGTCTCTGCCCGACGACCCTCAGCGCTTCCCGGTGGCCGGCAAGGTGGCCTGGATCACGCCGGCCAATGCCTCGGGCGGCCGCACCCAGGGCGTGGGTGTGCGGTTTCCCAACGACGAGAAGTCGCGCCAGGTCAAGCTGAAGATCGAGGAGCTGCTGGGCACCACGCTCCAGTCGGCCAAGCCGACGCAGACCCTTTAGAAGCCTGCACCCCGCGCCTGGCACGGCACCGCCCACGCGCCGTCCGTTTGTGTATATGTACGTCGACTCCCATTGCCACCTGAGCTTTCCCGAGCTGCACGACCGCGTGCCTGAACTGCGGCGCGAGATGGCGGCCACCGGCGTGGACCGCGCGCTGTGCATCTGCACCACGCTGGAGGAATTCGAGCGCGTGCATGCGCTGGCGCTGGCGCACGACAACTTCTGGTGTACGGTGGGCGTGCACCCCGACAACGAAGGCGTCCGGGAGCCCGGCGTCGAAGATCTGGTGGCGCGCGCGCATCTGCCGCGGGTGGTGGCGATCGGCGAGACCGGGCTCGATTACTACCGACTTGCCGGTCGCACCCCGGCGCAGATGGAATGGCAGCGTGACCGCTTCCGGGTCCACATCCGCGCCGCCCGCGCCACCGATCTGCCGCTGGTGGTGCACACGCGCAGCGCCAGCGCCGACACGCTGGCCTTGCTGCGCGACGAAGGGCAGGGCGCCGTGCGCGGCGTCTTCCACTGCTTCACCGAGACGCTGGAGGTGGCCGCCGCGGCGCTCGATCTGGGATTCGACATCTCGTTTTCCGGCATCCTGACCTTCCGCAATGCCGAGGAACTGCGTGCCGTGGCGCGCTTCGTGCCGCTGGAGCGTTGCTTGATCGAGACCGACAGCCCCTACCTGGCACCCATGCCCTACCGCGGCAAGACCAACCACCCGGCGCTGGTGCACTACGTGGCGGCCAAGCTGGCCGAACTGAAGGGACTGCCCGTGGCCGATGTGGCGCGCACCACGAGCGCCAATTTCGAGCGCCTCTTCAACCTGGCACCGCTTCCTGCGGCACTGGAGAGAACATGATGTATTACTTGAGATTGCTAGTTTATCTATTTGTTTCATTTATATTTTCTTCTGCTCATGCAGGCGCCTATGAAGATTTCTTCCGGGCCGTGAACGTGGACAACGTGCGCACCGTGAACCAGTTGCTGGAGCGCGGTTTCGACCCCAATGCGGCCGACGAGAAGGGCCAGGTCGGGCTGTACCTGGCGCTGCGCGAGGGCTCGCTGCAGGTCGCCGAAGCCTTGTTGAAGCACCCCGGCCTGAAGGTCGATGCCGTCAATGCCGCCGACGAGACGCCGCTGATGATGGCCGCCTTGCGCGGCAACCTGGAGTGGACGCAACGTCTGCTGGACCGCGGCGCGCAGCTCAACCGCAAGGGCTGGACGCCGCTGCATTACGCCGCCAGCGGCCCCGAGCCCAAGGTGGTCTCGTCGCTGCTGGACCGCGGCGCCGAGATCGAGGCCCGGTCGCCCAACGGCACCACGCCGCTGATGATGGCGGCGCGTTATGGCGCCTACGATGCCGCCGAGCGCTTGCTGGCGCGCGGCGCCGATCCCCGTGCGCGCAACGACCTCGGCCTGGGTGCAGCCGATTTCGCCCGCCAGGGTGACCGCGAAGCCCTGGCCGTCAAACTGGAACAGGCTGCCAGATAGTGCTTGCAGCTGTCAGCCAGGAAACCATTCGTGTCAGAAGTCATCCGACAACGGGCTTGGCGGTGCACCCACTGGTGCTGGCGCTGATCTCGCGCCTAGAGTTGCCGATATGGCCGTGACCCCATGGCCCGAGGAGTGACGACATGCCGCAGCTGACTCCGGAACGCAACCCGTTCATGCTGATGATCAACCCCGAGGTGGTGTTCGCCGCCATCGAAGCCTCCGAGCGGCTCGGGCAGCTCAACCGGCACCTGTGCCGGCCGCTCGATCGCGTGGTGCCGGTCGCCGATGCCGCTGCGCCGGCGGTGGTCGAAGACGACGACGACCTGGAACTGCCTGCCGAAGACTGATTGCGCAGCGGCCACGCGGGGTGGCGGCTGCTACGAGCGGATCTCCCTGCGTGCAATGTATTGCGTACGATGTATATTATGTAAACTCAAAGATAAGACCTTATACCAATGACTTCGGATCACCCCCGCCCGCCGGGATTCCGACGCCATCCTCCGCGACGGGGGCGCGCTGCTACTTCACCAAGGTGACCGGGGCTTCGGCAAGCTGGATCACCTTGTGCGCTGTCGAGCCCAGGAACAAATGATCCAGGTCGCTCAGGCCGCGCGCTCCCATGACGATGCCGATGCAGCTCTGCTCCTTGGCCACGCGCGCGATGACCTCCCCCGGCTGGCCGAAGAGCACATCGAACTCGTAGGTCAGTCCGGCCGCATCGACCAGCGCCCGCGCCTTGGCACCGTCGGCCTCGCCTTGCTGGCGCAGATGGGTCAGCGCCTCATTGTTCAGCAGGCCCCCGGCGTACCAGCGCTCCAGCGTCTGCTGCACGTTCACCATCACGATCTTGGCGCCGGCGGCTCGCGCCAACTCCACCGCGTGGGCCAGGGCACGGAGCGCGGCGTCGGAGCCGTCGATGGGGACCAGAATCTTTCGCATCTCGACCTCCGCGAGGGTTTTGCGACCCGTGGCGTTCGATCGGGTTTCAGCCAACGCACGGACCAAGTCACGATAGTGCGCACGCCGCGGGCACAGTTGACCTCGATCAATCCGGCCGCCGGGCAGGCAGCCTGGCACCCCCCGGTACACTCGGCGCACCATGCCCACCCAACGATACAAACGTGCGGGATCGAATGCCAAGGCGCCCAGCGAAGTGGTCACGCTGGGCATGGTGGCGCAGGCGGCGGGCGTTTCGCCCAGCACCGTGTCGCGCATCCTCAACGGCACGGCCGCGGTGCACGAGGCCAAGCGGGCGGCGGTCGAGGCCGCGGTGCAGCGCCTGGGCTACGTGCCCAACCCGGTGGCGCGCGGCCTGGCCGGCGGTCGCACGCTGAGCGTGGGCGTGGTCACGCACGCCATCGACAGCCCGTTCTACGGCGTCGCGCTGCGCGGCATCGAAGAGACGCTGGACCGCGTCGGCTACAGCGCGCTGTTCGTCAGCGGCCAGTGGAATGCGCAAGAGGAAGCGCGCGCCATCGAAGTGCTGCGCTCGCGGCGCGTCGACGGCATCATCGTGCTTTCCGGCCGCCTCGGCGACGCAGCCTTGCGCCAGGTCGCCAAGGCGCTGCCCGTGGTGGTGACCGGCCGCGCCATCAAGGCGCCCAACCTGGTGTCGCTGGACTTCGACAATTTCGAGGGTGCCCGCCTGGCCACCAACCACCTGCTGGCCTTGGGGCACCGGCGCATCGCCTTCATCACCGGGGACGCCGGCCACCCCGACGCGGTGGAACGCCACCGGGGCTACCGCGCGGCCATCGAGGCGGCGGGCCTCGACTACGAACCCGAACTGGTCTCGCAGGGCCTGTTCTCCGAAGAGAGCGGTCTGGCGGCCGTGAGCCGCCTGCTCGACAGCCGGCACCGCTTCACGGCCGTCTTCGCGTCCAACGACCAGATGGCGCTGGGCGCCTGCCTGGGGCTTTATCGACGCGGCCTGCACGTGCCGCGAGACATGTCCGTGGTAGGTTTCGACGACCTGCCGGTCTCGCCTTTCCTGTTGCCGCCGCTGACGACCGTACACCATCCTGCCTACGAGATCGGGCGGCTGGCGGCCTCGTCGATGCTGCAGTTGCTGCGCGGCGAGAAACCCAGCGGCGCCGTGCCCGCACCGCGTGTCGTGGTGCGCGAGTCGAGCAGTCCACCCGCCGTTTCGGCCTGAGCATCACGACGTGCGAGGTCGCGGCCGGGCCGCGGCGTGCTGTGGCATGAACACCAGCGCTTTCCCTGATTTGACACGGTGCCAACGGCTGCCTATAGTCTGAAAGCGCTTTCAATGTTGGCCGTTGTACTTGCCCAGGCCCAACGAGTGGAGCGAGGGCTTCAAGGGCGGCACGCTGGCCACGCAGTCTTCGATCGCCTGGCTGGCCGGTCATCTGAGCCACTGGCTGGCGCCCGACACCGCCGGCCGCCGGCGTGCAGCGCGCGGGACTTCGACCCGAACCTTCGACGCCACAGGGAGACTGATGTCATGACAACGGCAAGACGCAAAGGCTGGAAACTCGTCTGGCGCGACGAATTCGAGGGCCACGAGGTCGACCGCAGCAAGTGGGACTTCGACCTCGGCAACGGCTTCTACGACTACAAGAACCATGTCTGGATTCCGGGCTGGGGCAACGAGGAGTTGCAGTACTACACGCACGAGCCCGAGAACGTCACGGTCAAGGACAGCCTGCTGACCATCCGCGCCGTGAAGGCTTCGCTGCACGGCTGCGGCTATACCTCGGCACGGCTGAAGACGCGCCAGCGCGACGGCACGCCGCTGTTCAGCAAGCTCTACGGCCGCTTCGAATTTCGCGCCAAGGTGCCCTGGGGCAAGGGCCTGTGGCCGGCGCTGTGGATGCTGCCGCAGGACGACGCCTACGGCGGCTGGGCGGCCAGCGGCGAGATCGACCTGATGGAGATCGTGGGCGAGAAGCCGCACGAAGTGCTCAACAGCATCCACTATGGCTCCACCTACCCCAAGCGCACGCTGCACACGCACGTGCATCCGCTGCCCGGCGGCAGCACGGTGTCGGACTGGCATGTCTACGCCGCGGAGTGGGAGCCGGGCGAGATCCGTTTCTTTGTGGACGACGTGCACACCTCGACCGAGAGTTTCTGGTGGAGCTGCAGCAATAGCAAAGACGGCCTCGGCCTGGAGGCCACGCGCGCCAGCGAGCTCAACCCCTGGCCGGCGCCGTTCGACCAGCCGTTCTACCTGCTCATGAACGTGGCCGTGGGCGGCAACTTCCCCGGCACGCCGAACGACGAGACGAAATTCCCGGCCGAGATGGTCGTGGACTACGTGCGCGTCTACGACAGGATCGGCGGCTATGGCGAACCCAGGCCGCGCGGCCCGGGCCGTTTTCCCTGGCAGAAGACGCGCTGAGCGGCCCTCCATCCTTGACCTGGAGAAACACATGTCCAAGAACCCAGCCGTCCCGACCGGAAGCGGCGCCTCGAAGCCTTCCGCGCAGCACCATGCAGAAGGCCCCACCGGCACGGCCGCGTCGGCTGCAACGGCGGCCGAGCCGGCACTGTCGCCCCAGGAGCAGGCCGCACTGGCCAGCGAATTCCAGTCGGTCCTGCAAGCCGGCGTGCACGGCCTGTGCTTCAGCCCCTACCTGGAAGGCCAGAAGCCGGGTGACCGGATCGGCGAGGACCAGATCCGCGAGCGGCTCGAGATCGTGCGTCCACACACCCGCTGGGTGCGCAGCTTCTCGTGCACCGACGGTCACGAGCACACGCCGCGCATCGCGCACGAACTCGGCATCAAGACGCTGGTCGGCGCCTGGCTGGGCACCGACCGCGGGATCAACGAACGCGAACTGCAGGGCGTCATCGAGGTGGCGCAGGCTGGTCACGCCGATATCGTGGCCGTGGGCAACGAGGTGCTGCTGCGCGAGGACCTGTCGGAGGACGAACTGCTGGCCGCCCTCCAGCGCGTGAAGCAAGCCCTGCCCGGTATGCCGGTGGGTTATGTCGACGCCTACTACCTGTTCGAGAAGCACCCGCGCGTGGCCGCCGCCTGCGACGTGATCCTGGCCAACTGCTACCCGTTCTGGGAAGGCTGCCCGCGCGAACGTGCCGTGGCCTACATGCAGGACATGGTCCACCGCACGGTGGCGGTGGCCGGCGGCAAGCGCGTCGTCATCAGCGAAACCGGGTGGCCCGACCAGGGCAGCGCCTTCCACGGCGCGGTGCCCTCCGTGCAGGGGGCCATGCGCTATTTTCTGGACACCCAGCACTGGGCACAGCGCGACGGCGTGGAGGTGTTCTGGTTCGCGGCCTTCGACGAGGCCTGGAAGGTGGGCGCCGAGGGCGACGTCGGTGCCTACTGGGGCCTGTGGGACAAGGACGGCCGGCCGAAGTTCGGCTGAAACAGGGCTTCAGAAGATGCTTCGACTTCCCACCGGCCGCGCCATCTGCTATTCGGGCTACCGCCACGGCCAGAGCCCCGACAGCAAGGTCTACCCCACGGTGGAACAGATCCGCGAGGACCTGGTCATCCTGCAGCCGCACTGGCCGCTGCTGCGGCTGTATGACTGCAGCCTGCACGCCGAGCGTGTGCTCGAGATCATCCGCCACGACCGCCTGCCTTTCCGCGTCATGCTGGGCGCCTATCTCGGCGCCGAGATGAACAATTTCGGCTGCCCCTGGGGTGCCACCTACAGCGAGGAACAACTCGAGGCCGGCATCGCCGAGAACGACGCGGAGGTCGGCCGGCTCATCGCGCTGGCCCAGGCCTACCCCGACATCGTCTTCTCGGTCGCCGTGGGCAACGAGGCCACGGTCGACTGGACCGACCACTTCGTGCCGGTGCCGCGCATGATCGAGCACGTGCGACGGGTCAAGCAGGCCGTGGCGCAGCCAGTGACCTTCTGCGAGAACTACGTGCCCTGGCAGCACAAGCTGCGCGACCTGGCGGCAGAACTGGACTTCATCTCGCTGCACACCTACCCGGTGTGGGAATACAAGCACGTGCACGAGGCGCTGGACTACACGCGCGACAACTACGACAGCGTGGCGCGGCTGTACCCGGGCAAGCCGGTGATCGTCACCGAGGCCGGCTGGACCACCCACTCCAACGGCCGCGGCATCGAGCCGCACAACACCTCGCAGGAGTTGCAGGCCATCTACCTGCAGGACCTGTTGCGCTGGACCGACGAGGCCGGCATCCTGTGTTTCGTCTTCGAGGCCTTCGACGAACCCTGGAAAGGCTCGCCCGACCCGCTGGAGCCCGAGAAGCACTGGGGCTTGTATACGGTGGACCGAACGCCCAAGCAGGCCGTGCCGGCTGTCGCGGGACTGGCAGGCGCCGTACCGGGTGCGCTGGGAAGCGGAATCGGCTAGTCTTCCCGCATCGCCGTGGCGCCGCCTGCCACGCCGGGGAGCCTGCGCATGAACCCGAAACCCGAGCCGCTGCACCTGCATGTGCCCGAACCCACCGGACGCCCGGGGCGCGAGACCGACTTTTCCTACCTGCACGTGTCGAGCGCAGGTGCGGTGCGCAAGCCCGCCATCGACGTTGCCGCCGTCGATACCGCCGACCTGGCCCATGCGTTGGTGCGCGTGCTCGACGACGAAGGCCGCGCCGTCGGGCCCTGGGCGCCGCCGCCCGACGTGCCGCTGCTGCAGCGCGGCCTGCGCGCGATGATGCGAACGCGCGCCTTCGACGCCAAGATGTTCATCGCCCAGCGGCAGAAGAAGATCTCGTTCTACATGCAGTGCCTGGGCGAGGAGGCCATCGCCACCGCGCACGCGCTGGCCCTGCGCGACGGCGACATGTGTTTTCCCACCTACCGCCAGCAGGGCCTGCTGCTGGCGCGCGACGATGTCCCGATGGCCGAGCTGATCTGCCAGCTGATGAGCAATGCGCGCGACCCGCTCAAGGGCCGCCAGCTGCCGGTGATGTATTCGTACAAGCGCGCCGGCTTCTTCTCCATCAGCGGCAACCTGGCCACGCAATTCATCCAGGCGGTGGGCTGGGGCATGGCCTCGGCCATCAAGGGTGACACGAAGATCGCCTCGGCCTGGATCGGCGACGGCGCCACCGCCGAGGCCGACTTCCACACCGCGCTGACCTTCGCCCACGTCTACCGCGCGCCGGTGATCCTGAACGTGGTCAACAACCAGTGGGCCATCTCGACCTTCCAGGCCATCGCCGGCGGCGAGGGCACCACCTTCGCGGCGCGCGGCGTGGGCTGCGGCATCGCCTCGCTGCGCGTCGACGGCAACGACTTCCTGGCCGTGCTGGCGGCGTCGCGCTGGGCGGCCGAACGCGCGCGCAGCAGCCTGGGGCCGACGCTGATCGAGTGGCTCACCTACCGCGCCGGTGCGCATTCCACCTCCGATGACCCTTCGCGCTACCGCCCGGCCGACGAGGCGCAGCGTTTTCCGCTGGGCGACCCGATCGTGCGGCTGAAGCAGCACCTGATGGGGTTGGGCGCCTGGTCGGACGAGGAACACGAACGCGTGCGCAGGGAACTCGAAACCGAAGTCGCCGCCGCGATGAAGGAAGCCGAAACCTTCGGCGGCACGCTGATCGACGGCCACGTGCCGCCGCTGGAAACCATGTTCGAGGGTGTCTACAAGGACATGCCGGCGCACCTGCACGAGCAGCTGCGCCAGGCCCGCGAAAGACTGATGTCATGACCCGCATGACCATGATCCAGGCCCTGCGCTCCGCGATGGACGTGATGCTGGAGCGCGACCCCAACGTGGTGGTCTACGGCCAGGACGTCGGCTACTTCGGCGGCGTCTTTCGTTGCACCGAAGGGCTGCAGGCCAAGTACGGCACCTCGCGCGTGTTCGACGCGCCCATCTCGGAAGGCGGCATCGTCGGCTCGGCCATCGGCATGGCGGCCTATGGCCTGCGGCCGGTGGTGGAGGTGCAGTTCGCCGACTATTTCTACCCCGCCTCGGATCAGATCGTTTCCGAGGCGGCGCGGCTGCGCTACCGCTCGGCGGGCGACTTCACCGCGCCGCTGACGATCCGCATGCCCTGTGGCGGCGGCATCTACGGCGGACAGACGCACAGCCAGAGCCCGGAGGCGCTGTTCACCCATGTCTGCGGGCTGCGCACGGTGATGCCGAGCAACCCCTACGACGCGAAGGGGCTGCTCATCGCCTCGATCGAGAACGACGACCCGGTCATCTTCCTGGAACCCAAGCGCCTGTACAACGGCCCCTTCGACGGCCACCACGAGCGGCCGGTGGTGCCGTGGTCGCAGCACGCTTTAGGCGAGGTGCCCGAGGGCCACTACAAGGTGCCGCTGGACAGCGCAGCGGTGTTCCGGCCCGGCAGCGACCTGACCGTGCTGACCTACGGCACCATGGTCTTCGTGGCCGAGGCCGCGGCGGCGGAAAGCGGCATCGACGCCGAGATCGTCGACCTGCGTTCGCTGTGGCCGCTGGATTTGCCGGCCATCGTGGCTTCGGTGCAGAAGACCGGCCGCTGCGTGGTGGTGCACGAAGCCACGCGCACCAGCGGCTTCGGCGCCGAACTGGTGGCGCTGGTGCAGGAGCACTGCTTCTACCACCTGGAGGCGCCGGTGGAGCGCGTCACCGGCTGGGACACACCGTATCCGCATGCGCTGGAATGGGCGTATTTTCCCGGGCCCGACCGCGTGGCCGCGGCCTATCGCCGAGTCATGGAGGCCTGAGATGCCCAGCATCCGCGTGATCAAGGTGCCCGATGTCGGCGAAGGCGTGGCCGAGGTGGAACTGGTGGCCTGGCATGTGCAGGTGGGCGACCGCGTGGCCGAGGACCAGGCGCTGGCCGACGTGATGACCGACAAGGCCAGCGTCGAGATCCCCTCCCCCGTGGCCGGCCGCGTGCAGGCATTGGGCGGCGAGGTCGGACAGACGATGGCCGTGGGCAGCGAGTTGATCCGCATCGAGGTCGACGATGCGAGCGGTGCCGCGGTACCGTCCGGTTCCGCCGCTGTCGTGCCAGCCGTTGCGGCCGCACCGACATTCCCGGCCCTGGCGCCCTCGCCGGGCACAGTTGTCGCCCTGCCTGTCGCACCGGCTTCCGCACATGCCCCTGCACCGTCGCCGGCGCGAGCCATCCCGCCGCCGCCACCGGCACCGGTCGCAGGCAGGCGTCCGATCGCCTCACCCGCCGTGCGCCGGCGGGCCTGGGAGCATGGCATCGACCTGCAGCAGGTGCCGGCCACCGGCACGGCCGGCCGGATCATGCAGGCCGACCTGGATGCGGTCATCGCGGCACGCGGCGCGCAGTCACCCGCCGTCGTCCCCGCATCGCGCACCGCGGCCCTCGGCGCCGAACGGCACGACGCGCAGGCGATTCCCGTCATCGGCCTGCGCCGCCGCATCGCCGTGCAGATGCAGGAAGCGAAGCGCCGCATCCCGCACTTCAGCTATGTCGAGGAAATCGACGTCACCGAAGTCGAGGCCTTGCGCGCGGCGCTGAACGAGAAGTGGGGCGCCGAGCGCGGGCGCCTGACGCTGCTGCCGCTGCTGATGCGCGCCATGGTGCTGGCGGTGAGCGAATTTCCGCAGATCAACGCCACCTTCGACGACGAGGCCGGCATCGTGACGCGCCATGGCGCCGTGCACCTGGGGGTGGCCACGCAAACCACCCATGGCCTGATGGTGCCGGTGGTGCGGCATGCCGAGGCGATGGACCTGTGGGCGCTGGCGGCCGAAGTGGCGCGCCTGGCCGAGGCCGCACGCAGCGGCCGCGCCACGCGCGACGAGCTGCGCGGCTCCACCCTCACCCTCACCAGCCTGGGCGCCTTGGGCGGCATCGCCTCCACGCCGGTGATCAACCGGCCCGAGGTGGCCATCGTCGGCGTCAACCGCATCGTCGAGCGGCCCATGATGCGCGGTGGCGCCGTGGTGCCCCGCCGCATGATGAACCTGTCATCGTCGTTCGACCACCGCGTCGTGGACGGCATCGACGCCGCGCGTTTCGTTCAGGCGCTGCGCACGATGCTCGAGAGTCCGGCGCTGCTGTTCGTCGAGTGATCGCGCACGGGTTTGACGCTTTCTCTTTACGCCTGGCCCGGGCGCACGCGACGTGGCGGGCGTCGGCCAGCCTGCGCTAGCATTCCGCCATGCGCTTGAGCCCCGATCAGGTCCATGCCATCGTTGCTGCCACGCAGGAACTCGCCGGGTCGGACGCGCGGGTGCGCCTCTTCGGTTCACGCGTGAACGACCAGTTGCGAGGGGGCGATATCGACCTGCTGGTGGAGTGCGCTCGGCCCGTGGCGCGCCCGGTGTGGCTGGCTGCGCAGATCACGGCGCGGCTGCAGCGCAGCCTGGGTGAACGCAAGATCGACGTGCTGGTGGTCGACCCAACCACGGAACTCGAGACGGTCCACCGCGTGGCCCGGGCTGAAGGCCTGCTGTTGCAGCCGTGATGGACGCTGCGCGCGAACGGCTGGCTTTCCTGTTGGAGACGGTGGTGCTCGAGGCAGAGCACCTGCAGGCCACCGACCAGCGGCTCTTTGCCGAGGCGTTCACGCCGCAGCGCGCGGCCACCTTGCGCGCCGATGCCCTGCTCGCCGAACGACTGGATGCCTTCATTGCGCGCTTTGCGAGGCTGCAGGACACGGCCGGCGACAAGTTGCTGCCCGCGCTGTTGAGCCGGTTGGGTGAACCCGTGGCCAGCGTGCTGGACAACCTGGACCGTGCCGCGCGCCTGGGTCTGCTGGCGCAGACCAGCGAGACCTGGATCGCAGCACGGACCCTGCGCAACCTCATGGTGCACGAGTACATCCGCAATCCCGAGCGGCTGGCCGAGGCCGTGAACCAGGCGCACGAGGCGGTGCCGATGCTGGTGGGCTTCGTGCAGGCTTGCGCATCGTTCGCGGCGGCGCGCCGCCTGGTCTGATCCGATCGCGCCTTCGGTGGCGGCGGGTCACGGGAAGACCTGCCCTGGGCAGATCATCCAGGCGCAAAGGTGTCGGCCAGAGTCATAGGGCCGGCACGCTCACCGTTTGCGGCAGCGTCAACTCATGCCCGACTGCCGAGCGTCCAGCCCAGCAGCAACAGTCCGCTGGCGCCGATCCAGCTGCCGGCCACGCGGGTGGCGATGCGTGTCCACGGCCGCCGCAGCGCCACCACCGTGGCGGCGAACAATGCGGTCACCACGAAGACGGCGCCGGCGGTGCCGAGCAGCCCCGCCGTCGGCAAGCCTGCGACGGTCATCGCCACGCCGTTGTGCCAGCCGTGGGCGAGACCCACGGCCAGCGCCAGCACGGTCAGCGCGGCCGGCGAGAGCTTGAAGTCCGCCGCCACCAAGGCCCCGAGGACCAGCAGCGACACCGTCGCTGGGCCCGTTGGCCATGGCGCGGCGGAGCTCAGCGTGCCGGCCACGCCGCCGACCAGCCAGGCGAGTGGCAAGGCGAGCAGCAGCCTGGCGGCCCGCCGGTGGCCCGTTGAGACCGGCCAGCAGCGCCATCGCGATCACCGGCAGCACGTCCTCGAACGAAACGAGCAAGTGCGCGATGCCGTCGTAGACGGGGCCGATGCCGGTATTCACCAAGTGCGCCTGCGCCGCACCCGAAGTCAGCGCCAGCCCAGCGCCGGCGAGCGCGGCGAACCGCCTGCGCATCACGCCAACGCCCGCCACAGGAAAACGAGCCCGGCCAAGCCCACCGCCGCACCGGCGCCACGCAAGGCCACGCGCCCGGAACGCCAGCGGTGGAGCAAGCCCAAGGCGATGCCGACCGCGTGCAGGCAGCCGGTGGCGACGACGAAGCCGAAGCTGTAGAGCAAACCGCTCTGCCCCGGCGGCAACTCGGTGCCGTGGGCATGGCCGTGGAACACGGCGAAGAACGCCACCAGCGCGGCGGCCAGTGCGAGCGGCGGCCGCGACTCGGTGGCCACCATCGCGCCGAGCAGGACCGCCGAGGCGGCGATGCCCACCTCCACCCCCGGCAGCGGCACGCCGAGCAGGCCGAGAAAACCACCAATGGCCATCACCAGAGGAAACGTCACTGGCAGCAGCCAGATCGCCGGCGCGCCGAGTTGCGCCCCCCACAGGCCCACCGCCACCATCGCCAGCACATGGTCGAGGCCCGACACCGGGTGCAGCAGACCGGTGACGAAGCCGGCCGCCTGCCCGGACTGCTCGTGCGCCCAGGCCGGTATGGCGAGCAGCGCCAGCATGAGCAGTGCCGCCGGCCGGTGGTCCAGGCGCGAACCGGAACCCTTCATCGCATCACCCCCAGCAGCACAGCCACGCGCTGGATCGTCCAGTAGGCCCCGAGCGAGCCCACTACATACCCCGGCAGCGCCGCCACGAACCTGGGCCAAAGGATCTGCAACGCGCGGAAGGCCCGATCCAGAAGAAGGATCAGGGCGACGAAGCCGAGCTGCCCGACTTCGACGCCGAGATTGAAGACCAGCAGCGCCAGCGGGATTTCCGCCGGTGGCAGCCCCATCGTCGTCAGCCCGCTGGCGAAGCCGAAACCGTGCAGCAGCCCGAAGGCAAAGGCCACCACCCACGGGTGGCGGATCGTGAAGCTCGTCTGTCCGCCCCGCACACGCACGATCTCGGGGCCCAGGAACAGGATCGACAGCGCGATCGCCGCATTCAGCGGCAGCAGCGGCGCGCTCGCGTAGCCGAGCGTGGCCACCGCCAGCGTGATGCTGTGCGCCAGCGTGAAGGCGGTGATCGTCTTCACCAGCATCCAGCGGTCGCGCACGATGAGCAGCAGCCCCAGCACGAACAGCAGGTGGTCGACGCCGAGCAGGATGTGCTCGATGCCCAGGCGCAGGTAGGCGCCCGAGCGCTGCAGCGTCGTCGTTCGCTCGCCCAGCGTCACGGCCGGATTCATGGGCTTGAGCAGGTGGGTTTCCTGCCAGCCGTCGGCGTGGTAAACGCGCACCAGCACGTCGGTGACGGTGGACTCGAGCCCGTCGATGACGATGCTGCGGCCACGAATGCTGCCGTCGCAGGTGATCGTGCCGCGGACGACCAGCGCACCCGGGGTCAGCAGCGTTGCTCCGGGCGTCGCGGCACGGCACTCGGGCGGCAGCACCGGCGCGATGCGAATCTCCACCTCGCCGCCGGCCGGCCGCTTCCACAGCAGGCTGTAGTTGCCGGGCTGGCCCTCACGCAGCTCCAGCACGCCGGGCCGCACCTCGTGGGCCTGGGCGCCGCAGGCCACCCACAGCAGCAGCCCGGCCAACCACGCGGCCAGCAGCCCGCTCTTCATCGTGCGGGCTCCGCAGCCGCTGCCGACGCTGGCGCCGCAGTGGCGCGGCTGCGCCGCTCGATCACCACCGGATAGCGGGCCAGCAGCCTTTCATACATCGCGTCGAGCGCGCGCTGGCGCCGCCCGGCCAAGAAGTCGCGCTCCACCAGCGGCCGCACGTCGGCCAGTGCCGGCAGCTGACCGCCTTCCCGGCCATCGACGATGACCACGTGCAGGCCGTAGCCCGAACGAACGGGGCCGACCCAGCGCCCCGGTTCGGCCTTCAGCAACGCGCCGGCAAATTCATCACCGAAGATGCGCGCCACTTCACCGAGGGCGGTGTTCTCCAGGCTGGCGGGCAGCAGGCGCGAATCACCCAGCGTGCGGATGTCGGTGTCGGGGCCGGCGGCCTGCAGCCGTTCGAGCATCTGCCGCGCATCGTCCTGCAAGGCATGGCCACGCTGCGGTCCCAGGTGCACCTGGCGCAGGCTCAGGCGCGCTTCGGTGCGGAAATTGTCCGGGTAGGTGTCGAGATGGGCCTGCAGCTCGGCATCGGTGGGCGGCGTCGCTTCGAACGCATCCTCGGCCGCAAATTCGAACTTCTGTCGCAGGCGGCGGCGGATGACGGTGTCGTCGCGGTCCAGCCCCAGGGCCACCGCCTCGCGCACCGCGATTTCCTCGCGCACATATTCGTCGAGCTGGGCCTTGAGCTCCTGCTCGTTGGGCGGCCGGTTCCAGGTGCGGCGAAAACCGGCCGCCACCGCGTCCACCTGCCCCGGCGTGACGACGATGCGCTGGCCGCCCCCCGCGGCGCCGCCGCGCAGGTCGAAGACGACGAAGAGAACGGCGCCGATCAGCAGGAACTGGACGAGCGGTTCGCGCAGCCAGCGCATCCTCGGCATGCGGCTGGAAGGCGGGCTTAAGGCGTGTACCAGATCGGCGCGGTGTAGGCCCGCTCCTGCAGCACCATGGTCGTGCCCGGCAGCGGCTTGATGCCGAAGCGCTTGGCGTCGTAGGCGGTCCAGCGCGGCGTCGGGATCTCGATCACGCGGGCGTAATAGAAGGCGCGCTGCCTGGCATCGAACTGCGGGTCCTTCCAGACCGTGATCAACTCCGGCGCGCCGATGGAGTTGGCCCAGGTCGCGTTTTCGATGTCCACCGTGTTGCCCACCGGCGCCTTGGCGCGGCCATCGGCCTCGATCTTGCGGCCGCCGGAGACCGCCACGTCGTACACGCGCTCCTGCGTCTTGCCCTCCTTGTCGACCCAACCCTTGACCACCTGGATGCGGTCGAGGTTGGCGCCGATCGCGTCCTTCAGCGCTGCCACCAGGAAGGTGGGCGACTTGCCCTGCGGCGCGCTCTTCAGGTCGCCGCCCATCGGTACGCCCTTGGCATAGCCGATGACTGCCGGCATGCGGTTGTTCGCGTCGGCGGGCGTGAAGTCCCAGCCGCCGAAGAAGCGCACGGCCATGCGAGGGCCGGTGGTGGCGTAGGTCTCGCGCCGCTTCATCGCGTCGAAGATCGCCTCGCGGGTGTTCTCGGTCGCCCAGACGGCGGCGTAACCGGATGCGCCGACTTCCCAGTCCATGACTTTGACACCGGTCTTCTGGTTGTCGATGAAGGCTTTGGTCATGCGTTCAGGACTCGGCTCCTGCGGCGCGGTCTTGCCGAAGAAGTTGTCCTCCTCCAACGCCGCCAGCCCGTTGTGCGCATCGCTGCTGCCGATCATGCCGAACTTGTACGGGTTGGTGCCCAGCTGCTCCTCGAGCTTCAGCCCGTTCTTCAGCGCCGAGCGCGCGTACTCGAGCTCGAGCATGTCCTTCGCCTTCGTGGCCGTACCGTCGAGGTTGCCCTTGTCCCAGAGTTCGAAATTCGCGAACTCGTCGTTGGGCGAAAGGAAAGGATGCGCCTCGCCGGTGCCCTTGGTCTGCGTCACCTCGTACAGCGGCTCCCAGCGGGCGCGGGTCTGCACGTAGTCGCGGTCGAGCTTCTTGCCGAAGGTCTCGACCACCGGGAACATCAGGCCGTTGCTGACGTTGCCGTTGTGCGCGATGGCCAGCACCTCGGTGCCGGTCTTCTGCTCGGTGGCGGCCATCCACTTCCACAGGTCGACCGGGTCGCCGCTGCCGAGTGGCGGCAGCGTGGTGAAGGGCTCGACCAGGCCGGCCTGCGCGCCGTTGCCGCGAAAGACGACGTTGCGGTGCAGGTTGCTGGAGCCGCCAGCGGTCCACTCGTAGCCGATGAACGCGGTGAAGCGCCCGGGTTCGTTGTAGGCCTCGGCGGCCTTGATGGTTTCTTGCCAGGCATTGCGGTAGGCCGGGGTGCCCGGGGTCGGAAATCCCTTTGGCATCTTGTTGCCGCTGAAGCTGGCGATGATGTCCATCGCAGCCTCGGCGCCCTGACCGCCCTTGATCTGGTCGTACCACTTGCGGCCCTGCGGAGTCGCCAGCACTTCGGGGTCGCCGCCCATCAGCTGCGGGAAGAACCCCATGCCGTCCGAATGGTCGGCGACCACGAGGAAGTCGAGCGGGCGCGACAGCTTGACGGGCTGGCCGGTGTTGGAGGTGATCTCTTCACCGCGAGCGAAGCGGTAGGCGTCCTTGGGCGTCAGGCGCGCGCCGAAAGCACCGGCGTCCAGCGAGTACGAGGTGTGCAGGTGCGTGTCGCCGAACAGCGGCAGCGTGGGGAACGTGCGGCCCGCGTAGGGCGAATAGCCGGGCTTGGACGGGTGCACCTTCTCGAGCTTGGCCTTGTCGGGGGCGCCGGCGTCGGCCTGGGCCGACGCGCTCGTCGGCAGCGCCAACACGCCGGCGATGGCCGCGGCAAGAGCCCCTGAGGGCAGGGCCGCGAGCTTCGATCGACGCAATGAGTGGGTACGCATGTGGTGAGGCCTTCTTGATGGGTTGGGGCATCGACGATCAATGCTTCTTCGGTTCAAAGGCTCGATCGAGCAAGGCCGACATCTGGTCGACATTCTCGCTCGTGCCGTAGGTCTTTACGAGCCCTTGTGCACGTGCTTCGCGGACGGTGATGCGGCCTTCGGCCAGTGCCGCCACGACGGGCTCGTCGGTGACGATCACCACGTCGTCACGGGCCGGGCCGGTGGCGTGCGGCACCATGTTCACGGTGCCTTCGGCGCTTTCGAAGCGGGTCCACAGCATGGGCCCGATCAGCACCACGGCGAAGGCCGGCATCGGCTGGCCGGCGAGCGCAATGTCGAGTCGTCCACGCAACCCGTCCAGCCGGACCTGCGTGTCGCGCAGGCGGATCGACTGCTGGAAGCGGAATGTCACCGAGAGCGGGTCGAGGTCCGGCACCGGCTCGCGGCGGGGAAGCACGCCGCTGGCTTGCGCCATCCACACCGCCGTGCGCACGTGCATCGCGTCGGGGTAGGCCCAGTTGAGCATCCCCACGCTGGTGTTGGCAGGATCGTGGTAACCGCAGGCTTGCGCGGCAAAGGACGCGCCCAGAACGACCGCCGCCCCCCAGGCGGCCAACGGTCGTGGCTGCGGCGCTCTCACTTGACGTCCACAGTGACCTTGGGGATCCGGCCCGCGAATCGTGACTTCGCCTCCGCGCCAATGGCCTCGACGACCGGCGTGCCCAGGTCGATGCCGACGTCGGCCGTCTCGTCGGCCGAGAAGAGGCCGGGCTGCGTGGCCGGGATGCGGCCCTCGGCGACCTTCTCGCCGTTGACGAACAAGGTGCCCTGGCCGCCCTTGGCTGGGCCACCGCCGTCGTAGTCGAACTGGAATCGCAATTCGGCCTTGCCGGCACCCAGTTTCTTGGTCGAGACGATGGACGTGCGCTGCAGGCCGAGGAAGTTGTAGTCGTAGCCCGGCATGCCGTCCTTGACATACAGCGACCAGCCGCCGAAGCGTCCGCCCTGGGCGATGACGGTGCCGTTGCCACCGCCGGCCGGCACCTCGATCTCGGCGGTGATGGTCTTGGAGCGGTTCTTCACGTTGACGAACACACCTTCGAGCATGCCGGTCATGCCCTCGGCCAGCGTCAGCGAAGTTCGCCCGCCCATCAGGTCGGGGCGACCGACGGCCGCCGCGTCGAGCCGCTCGAAGACGCGGTCGTCCATCGGCAGCACGCCGTACTTGGCCGCTTCGGCGAGGAAGAGCTTCTGCATCTCGGCCAGCTTCTTCGGGTTCTTCGCGGCCAGGTCGTTGGCCAGGCTGAAGTCCGATCGCACGTCGTACAGCTGCCAGGCCGAGTTGTCCTGCAGCGGCCGGCGCGGCTTGGCCTCCCAGGGCGCCTTGTGGATCGTGCGCGCGAACCAGCCGTCGTGGTAGATCGCGCGGTTGCCGGCGACCTCGAAATACTGCGTGGTGTGGCGCTCCCTGGCCTTGGCGTCATCGAAGGAATAGACCAGGCTGCTGCCGGCCATCGGGATCTGCTTCACGCCGTTGACGCTCTTGGGCTCGGGCAGGCCGATCGCCTGCAGCACCGTGGGCGCGACGTCGATCACGTGGCTGAACTGGGTGCGGATCTCGTTTTTTGCCTTGATGCCCTTGGGCCAGTGCACCACCATGCCGTTGCGGGTGCCGCCGAAGTCGGACGGCACCTGCTTCATCCAGCCGAACGGGCTGTCCAGCGCCACCGCCCAACCGGCCGCCATGTGCGGGTAGGTCTCGGGGCCGCCCCACTGGTCGATCTTCTTCAGCATGTCCTCGACCTTCTCCTGCACGCCGTTGAAATAGGTGTATTCGTTGAACATGCCGCTCTGGCCACCCTCGCCGCTGGTGCCGTTGTCGCCGGCGACGTAGAAGACCAGCGTGTTGTCGGCCTCGCCCACTTCCGCGAAGGCCTGGAGCATGCGGCCGATCTCGAAGTCGGTGTACTCGGCAAAGGCGGCGAACACCTCGGCCTGGCGCGTGAACAGGCGCTTCTCGTCGGCCGAGAGGGTGTCCCAGTCCTTGATTTCGGGCGGCTTGGGTGCCAGCTTCGTGCCGGGCGGCACCACGCCCATGGCGATCTGCCGCGCCAGCGACTGCTCGCGGATCTTGTCCCAACCCTGGTCGAACTTGCCCTTCCACCTGGCGATCCACTCCTTGGGCACGTGGTGCGGGGCGTGAGTGGCGCCCGGCGCGAAATAGACGAACGACGGTCGGTCGGGGGTCAGCGCCTTCTGGTGCTTGATCCAGGCGCGCGCCTTCTCCGTCATGTCGGTCATGAAGTGGTAGTTCGGATCCGCCGGCAGTTCGACCACCGCGGTGCCGTCGTACAGGTAGGGCGCCCACTGGTTGGTCTCGCCACCCAGAAAGCCGTAGAACTTGTCGAAGCCCTGCCTTGTCGGCCAGCGGTCGAAAGGCCCGGCCACGCTGGCTTCCCACGCGGCGGTCTCGTGCCACTTGCCGAACGCGGCGGTGGCATAGCCGTTCAGGCGCAGGGTTTCTGCCAGCGGCGCGGTGGCGTTGGGAATCTGGCCGGTGGCGCCCGGGAAGCCCGTGGCCATCTCGGTAATGAAGGCCATGTTCACCGTGTGGTGGTTGCGGCCGGACTTCAGCGCAGCGCGTGTCGGCGAGCACAGCGCGGTAGTGTGGAAGTTGTTGTAGCGCAGGCCCCCCTGGGCCAGCTTGTCCAGCGTGGGCATGTCCACCGGGCCGCCGAAGCTGCTGGGCACGCCGAAGCCCAGGTCGTCGATGAGCACGATGACCACGTTCGGCGCGCCGGCGGGCGCCTTGACCTCGAAGCGCGGCGGCGGTTTGACCTTGCGCGCGTCGATCTCGGTGTAGACCGGGCGCTTGGGTTCGGCGATGGGTAGCACGGTGCGGTCGACGCTGGCTGGAGCCTGGGCAGCGGCTACCCAGGGCAGGCAGGCGGCCAGCAGCAGCGTCGCCCTTCTGGCCACGGCCAGGGGGCGTTTCAGTGAATTGGGCATGGGAGCAGACCTCATGTTTTCGAAAAGACTCGATGGCCCGCAAGCGGGCCGGTTACGTGCGGGCGGGAGTCCGACCGCGCTGCCCTATGGCGGCGGTGGCTATCGAGAGGCGGCATGACTGACGTGATCATGCCGGATGCGGTCCAGATCCCCTGGGGCCACTGCCACCGGCAGAGTCGGACGGTCCCGGACCCGACGCGGCGCGAATGTGCAGTTCGCGCTGCGGAAACGGAATTTCGATGCCGTGCTCGCGAAGCGCGCGCTCGATGGCGAAAAGGATCTCGTGCCGCACGCGCAGCCGCAGGTCGTAGGCGGCGACGAAGGCGCGGATCTCGAAGTCGAGCGAGCTCTCGCCAAAACCCGTGAAGTACACCGACGCCGCCGGCGATCGCTGCACGTCGGGGTTCGAGCGCACCGCGTCCAGCATGAGTCGCTGCGCCTGCGCGATGTCGGTGCCATAGGCCACCCCCACCTTCAACACCAGACGGGTCGTCGGGTCGGACAGGGTCCAGTTGACCACGCGTTCGGTGATGAATGCCTTGTTCGGGATGATGACCTCCTTGTTGTCGAAGTCGATGACGTGGGTCGAGCGCGCCATGATGCCGGACACCGTGCCCGTGACCTCGCCCACCGTGACCACATCGCCGATGCGCACCGGCCGTTCGGCCAGCACGATCAGCCCCGACACGAAATTGGCGACGATCTCCTGCAGGCCGAAACCCAGTCCGACACCGAGCGCAGCGATCAACCATTGTGCGTCGCTCCAGGCGATCCCGAGCCGGTCGGACGCCAGCAACACGCCGACGGCGGTGATCGCATATCGCGAGACGACCTTGATCGCGTAGTTCGCGTCGGCACGGAATTCAAGGCGCTGCAGCAGCAAGGTGTCGAGCAAGGCGCCCACGTTGCGTACCGCCACCCAGGTGATGCTGACGATCACGATCGCGAATCCGAGTTGGGACAAGGTGATGGCGGTCGCCGGGCGTCCGTCGCCGCCCGTTGCCGACCAGAGCGCAACATCGCCAATCGTCGACAGTGCCGGCAAGGCGTCCTTCCATATCCACCACAGGCCGGCCAGCAGCGACACCGTCAGTGCAAGGTCCAGCAGCGACCGCGTCTGTGCGCCCATCATCGCGAGGTCGATCTTCGGCGGCGCCACCGCCACCGCTGCGTCGCCCGGAGTGGCAGCGGCCGCTCCCGCGGACAGTGCCGCCGCCTCGGCGCGCTGGATGCGGCTGAGCCGCCACTGGCGCACCTGCATCCACAAGGCCGCCAGGCCGTAGAGAACGGCCGCAGCGACGACCACGAACAGCGTCAACGTCGTGCGCCCGAAGAAATAGCCGGCAGCGGTGAGATATCCGGCCATCGACAGCGCCAGCATGCCGAGCGGGAAGAACAGCAGCGCCCAGAACCACGCCGGGTACAGCCGCATCGCCCTGGCGCGAGGCGTGCGCTCGGCCAGCCGCTGCATCAGCGGGCTCGTGCGCCCGAACAGGCGCACGAGCAAGATCGCCAGCACCACCATCGCGGCGGCGAACAACAGCCGCGCCAGCGTCTCGCGATTGCCGTAGGGTGCATGGTCGAGCCCGTTCAGCGCAGCCAGGAAGATCAGCGGCACGAAGACCTTGGTGAAGCGGCGCAGTGCTCGTCCGGCATGCACCACCGATGCCTCGTCCCAGCCGAAATGACCGGCCGCCAGGCCGTGCCGGTCAAAGAGCCACACGCAGGCGGCCAAGGCAAACAGCAGCCGAGCCGCTGCATCCAGCGCCTCCCCCAAGGCGACCGTGAAAGGCGCCACCGCGACCGAACTCGCCAGCAGACTGCCAGCGCTCCAGCTCAGCAACGGAACAGGTGCCGCCAGCGCGAGAGTGACCGCCAGCGCCTTCAGCGCGTCTGTCGTGCGCGAATCCATGTCGTGGGCAGCGTGCACGGCCAATGCCGCCAGCCGGCGCCGCAGGCGCGCTCGCAGTGCCAGTACGAGCGCAGCCACCAGCACCAGGCCGCCGGCCTGCCACGGCATACGCCGGCCGCCATCGAGCAGCGTGGATGCCGCCGCTTGCCACTGGGCGCCCGAGGACAACCATGCGATCGAAGGCCCCAGATCGGCAATCAGGCGCCTTTCCGGCGGCGAAGGCAGCCAGAACAGCAGCTGCGTCAACTGCGCTCGCGCGCTGGCCCCGCGCTGCACGAATTCAACCTCGGCGCGACTGGTCTCCTGCAGTGTCTGCAGCCGGTCCAGCGCCAGCGAATGCAGCTTCTCGAGCAGGTTCCGCTGTTCCACGAGCAATTCGCGGACCAGTGCGTCGTGAGCCGCGCGCTGCGCCGGATCGGGGACCGCGGGTGCCGCAGCCAGGCGGCGCTGGATGGCGCCATCGAGATCGGCCAGCGCGAGTGCGAGGTTCTCCGCGCGCACGCTGGCGTCACTGACCCGTTCGCGGGTCCATTCGCGTTGGCGTGCCTCGGCGGCGATCTGTTCGGGCCGCGGCAAGGCGCCCAGTTCGCGCCGTACCAACACCGCGAACTCGCGTCCCGTTGCGTTGAGTTCGGCATGGCGGGCGATGCGCTGCAACCTTGCCTCGAGCGCATCGCGTTGCGTTCGCAGGCGGGTCAGTGCGGCGCGTTCCCGAGCGAGCGCGGCTTGCTCTGAAGCCATGCGCGACGCCAGCTCGGCGTTCTCGGAGGCGATCACTGGCCGCAGATCACCCGGCTGCGCGCACAGGGGTGCCGCGGGCGCGGCCAGCAGCGCCGCGAACAGCAAGGCCTGGGCGGCGCCTCGGACCTCGATCATCCGGATCCACCGTCTTGGGCCTCGTCGTGAACGGCGGATTTCCGACCACTGTGCGCAGGTCGCAGGATCTGGCTTCGAAGCACACCCGGGCCGAGTGCCTGGCTCAGCTCGGCCGCGCCCACCAGCGGCAGCAGGATCAGACCCATCAGCAGGACCTCGGCCACCAGTTCCAGCGTCGACCGGGCGTGGAACTCCGCCTCCACCTCGAACAATGACTGGCCATGGATCCAGCCGACGATCAGTTCTTCCGCGATCGTCAGCAGGGCCAGGATCGACAGCAACCAGAACACCCGCATGGCAATGCGCCCGGGCAGGTGCCCAGGGCGCCGCTGCAACCTGGCGCGAACGGCATCGCCGATGAGCAGGAACTTGCCGATGATGAGCGCCTTCACCACCGCCACGCCCAGCGGCAGGTAGTGCACACCGGCCCCTTGCAGCAGCGCCGCTTTGTAGAGCTGCAGGACGCCGAAACAGATGAACAGGTAGGCGCTGACGACCAGGTACTTGCGCAATTCCTCGCGCAGCTTCTGCTTCAGGCTCTCACCGCCTTGTACGGCGGCGGACTCGGTATCGCTCATCGGCTTCGCTTCTCAGTCCTGCAAGTCGCCCGCGCCGCTGGTCGCCTGCCGCGCCTGGGCAAACACGGTCTCAACGCCGTGGAAGTGGTTGTACTGGTTGCGCGACGCCGGCCGGACACCTTCGCATCGAGCGGCGATCACTTCCTTGGCGCGGGCTCGACGGCGACGGCCACGGCCTCGGTGAACGTGGCCTCGACCTGGTCGCCGACCTTCACCAGCGCGAACTGCTTCGGGTCGGGCACGCGCAGGTTCACCGTGCGCTGAGGGCCGCGCAGCGTCAGTGTCTGCGTGCGGGCGTTCACCGCCACGACATCGGCGACGACCGTGACGCGGCTCGCCACCATGCCGCCGGGCTTGGCCCCGGGCGCGGCGCGGTCGCTCGTCGTGCTTTCGAAGCGCTCGCGAATTCCACCGCCCTTCCTGAGTTCGATCGTCACCGCCTCGAGGTGGCTGACGACGATCTGGTCGCCGACCTTGAGCTGGTCGAAGTTGCGCACCTCGGGTCCGGCGACGACGTTCGTCTCGTGACCCTGCGCGTCCTTCAGCGTGACGACGCGCTTGTCGCGGTCGATCGCGGTGATCGTCGCCGACGTGGTGACGACTTCGCCGAGCGCGCCCGCGCCAGGCGCCTTGGCGCCGACGACCGTCGCCTGGGTGCCCGCCGACTGCGCGATGGCGGGAGCGGCGACGGCGGCCAACGCCACCAGGATTGCGCCGGCAAGAGGTTTCATCCGTGATGCTTTCATGAGGGTACCTTCAGCGAGTGGGACAGGACCGACGGGCACAGCATTGGCATGACGGAGCGCTCTACCTCAGTATCGGGCGCGCATTCAGCGGCTGCACGGGGCGGTTGTTGTCGAAACCCAGGGTCGTCTTGAAGGCTTCGAGTTGTTCCTTCGAGATGGTCATCGGCTTCTTCATCACGACCCAGCGCACGCCTTCGCTGCAGGGGGGCGTGGTCAGCGATCCGTTGTAGCGGTAGTAATCGCGATTGGCCGGCAGCAGGCCTTTGGCCGACACCTTGGCAGGCAGCGCGGCCTTGCCCTCGGCCTTGGGCATCTGTCCCCACGCTGCACCCACCGCCGGGTTGGACGGGCCCAGGTCGAAGACCACCGAAACGACAGCGAGATCGCCATCCTTGTCGGCATGCACCAGGTGTGCCTCCAGCGGGAACGACTTGCCGTTGATCTGGTTCTCGCTCGGCGAATGAAAGTGAAACTGCTTCAGCTCGAACTGCATGCCGTCCATCGAGATGCCGTTGCCGGCTTCGTAGTTGACCTGGATCGTGTGGCCGTTGTTGACGACCTCGGTGCCACCGGCCTTGTAGTTGAAGGCAACCGCCGGCAACTGCGCGTCGATCGTGCCGGTAAGGTTGACGGGCGATTGGTTCTTGCCGGCGCAGGCGCTGAACTCCGGCTTCAGCTTCGTCCAGGCTGCGGGTCCTGTGTCGCCCTTGTATCCCCAGTGCGGTCCGTGACCAGGGTGCTCGCCTGCGGCATACGCCACTCCCGAAATGGCCATCACAGCCGCTGCACACAAAGTCATCGTCGTTTTCATTGCTTTCCTCTTCGGTTACGGGCTCTCGCCCAACTGCCACCGCCAGGTGGCGATGCCGACATCCGCCGTTTCGTCGTCGGCCTTTATCAACGCACCCCAACGCGATTGACCGGGCCACCTCGATTCGCGGGTGCAGCACCCACTCCGGGTGCGCCGACGCCGACACCGGGCGCACCGACACCAGGGGCGACACCTACGCCCGGCGCTCCCACACCGACGCCGGGCGCGACGCCCACTCCAGGCGCGCCGACGCCAACGGTGGATCGGCGTGCCACGCCGGCATAGCTGACCGGCGTCGCAGGTGCGCCGACCACGGCTTGCGCCGTGGCCACCGGCCCGCTCTCGCCAGGCCCCAGCCATCCGGCCGCAGCCAGGCCCGTCAGCAGGAAGACTTTGAGTGTGGCCCTGGTCATTGCTTTGCTCCAGTGCTTGTTTCGGGTGGCAGCTCGTCGAGCCCGATCAAGGTGTCCGGGCTGAGTCTTTGCGCATTGGGGGGCGGCACGAAGCTGAACGCATCGGGCGCCGGCTCGACGTTGGTCTTCCAGCTCTTGATGCGCAGCGTGTACTGCGGCGCCGAGTTCAGGGTCTTGCTGGTGATCACCATCTTGCGCGGGATCGGGCTTGCACCCACTTCGACCCAGAGCTGCCAGTCGGTATCGAAGTTGCGGAAGGCGAGGTGTTCGCACTCCCGGTCATCGATGACGCCGCGGCCGATGTACTTGGCCTCCAACACACCGGCAATGAGGGTGTCATAGGAATTCGTCAAGAGGAGATCCGCGAACGGCAATGAAACCCCGTGGCCGGCCCGCAGGGCCTCGAACAACTGATCCAGGCTGCCCGGCGCGTCGAACTGCGCATAGGCGTTGAGGTGCTTTCCGAGGATGCTGACGGTCTTGCCATCGAAGAACTTGGCTACATCCGCATAGCCTCCCACGCGGTTCATGCGCAGCTTGTTCGGCCGCTCCAGCAGGGCCGCGCCCGAATTGGTGAACTGAATCTTCTCCAGGCTTGGCGTGATGACTTCGATGTCGCTGTCGAAGCTGAGTTCGATGGTCTTCTGGCGGCCCACATAGTCCGACATGGCCTTGAGCATGGCCTTGGCGTCGCCCGCCTGCGCCCAGGCGCCCGGGGCGGACAGCACGAGCGCGGCACCCAGTACCCACAGGCCACGCAACGACCCTGGTTTTCGAGCGCTGGCGCTCGTTCCGGCATTCATCGTCGATCTCATCTCACTCTCCTCGGGATTCACCAGCGGAAGACGGCCGAAATCGCCGGCCCATTGAAGTCGAGGCTCTGCACCTTGCCGCCGGACTTCATGTCGTAGTCGAGGTAACGCCAGGCGGCCACCACATCGCCCCACTTGAACGAATAGCCGATGCCGCCCATGACCTGCCAGGTGAGGTCGGAATCGCCAGCGCCGATGTCGGCGTAATACGGCGCGAACCACCTGCCGCCGCTGCCCAGCGCCAGCCGGCCCTTCAGTCCGACGATCGCGTCCCAGTTGGACAATCCCACCTTGGAAGTCCCGGCCCGTTCCGGCAACGGCACCGCACCGACGTTGCCGGTGATGTCCCAGCCCAGCGTCTGCTCGACGTCGAGCAGTCGCGCACCGGCCAGCAGGTCCAGCGTGGCCGCGGGACCGACCGGCATGGCCCAGGTGCCGCCGAGTGTCCAGACCCAGCCCTTCAGGTCGTAGTCCACGTGGGCGTTGGCGCCGCCGGGCAAGGGCACGCCGCCGACGGTGAATTCCCGATAGTCCGACTTCGAGTCGCCGACGTCCATGTAGACGACATCGGTGAACAGCCCCCATGCGCCCCGGCGCGCCTCGAACGAGCCCATGAAGGTGAACTTCAGGTTGTCGAGGATCGTATCGGCGTCGACCGAGACACCGCTGCCGGCACCGTTCTGCGGGAATGCGGTGGTGCCGCTGATGGTGGGCAGGTAGACGTACACGGACGCCTGGAAGCGCCAGGGGTCGGCGCCCTGCGCGTGGGCCGGCAGGGCCAGCAGTGCCATCGGCAACGCCAACGCAGCGGCCAACGGGGTCTTTCGGTTCAGCATCCTGGCTCCAGTTCGGTTCGAAAAGCACGGGCGCCGCCGGGGCGCGAGTTCGTGGTCATCGCCCGGCGCCGTGGCATTCGGCAACTGCCATCACCGGCCGTCATGGCTGCTGCACCACGTACACCAGGCTGTTGCCTTGGAACGCCGCGCGGTAGTAGACATTGCCGCAGCGCTGGTATTCGACGCCACCCTTGGCTTCCTGCGTGCAGCCGGCGGGCAAGGTCTTGACGATCGAACCGACCGCCGGGGTACCCGCCGCCGCCGGGGCCGCCGTCTGTGCAGGTGGTTTCTGGCCAGCGGCGGCCTGCTGCTGAGCCGTGGCCGACTGTTGCTGGGCCGTGGCCGACTGCTGCTGCGCTGTGGCCGCTTGCTGCTGTGCCGTCGCCGAGGTCGCCGCTGCGGTCGTCGTGCTGGTGGCCACGACCGCGCGGCGGGTCGTGCGCCGCGCCACGCCAGCCACCGAGACGGGGGTCAGCGGCGCGCCGACGATGGCGTGGGCTTCGCGCATCAGGGTCAAACCCAGCGGGGCTTCGGGCGAGATGTCCGCCAGGTACAGCAGCGGCAGGCCAACCGCCAGCAGGAGCGGCTTCATGAGATTGCTTCGCGTCATGTCAGACTCCTCGCTTCACCGTGGCAGGAACTCGATCGCCTTCGCACCCTTGGGCGCGACGAAGCGGAATCGGGCCGCCGACACATCGGGCGACGTGTCCCACTTCAGCACCTGGACCGCAAACTGTGGCGCCCCCGCCATGGTCTTCGAGGTGATGACGTAGCGGCATGGCGCAGGCTGCGGGCCTTCGCGTACCCACAGCTGCCAGTCGACCTCGGTCGAGCGATAAGCCAGGTGGTGGCAGCGCTGACCGGCCACGACGGCGGTGCCCAGATAGACCCCGGACTGCACGTCGAGCATGAGCCGTTCGTAAGCGCGGGTGTCGATCAGGTCGGCGCCCGGTGCGACCAGGTCCAGTTGCTCGTACGCCGCATCGAGCATCGCATCGAGGGTCGCGGGCGCCGGCACGGTGGCGTAGTGCTGGGTGGCCGGGTTGTACAAGGTCAACGACGTGCCGTCGTAGTACATCATCTGGTCGACGATGTCGCCCCGGCGTTGCGCGACGAGCTTGTTCGGGCGCGCCACGGTCATCGACGCGGGTGCGGTGAACTGGATCTTCTGCCCCTCGCTCGTGACCACCTCCAGCGTGTTCTCGGTTGCCACGCTGAACTTTTGCAGCCCGGAAAGGTACGCGGTCATGCTGCGCAGCACCGCATCGGCACGGGGCTCGACCCCGGCAGGCTGCGCCGACACGGCGCCGGGCAGCGCCACCGCGAGGACCACGCATGCGCCGAGCGCGAATAAGAGCCGACTCACCATGATGACTGTCCTTCCGAGTTTCGAGCTGTCGAGCGGCAGCACGTCGTAATTCTTCGCCCCTGACATGACGGCTTTCGTGAAACCGAGTCTGCCTGGTGAGGGCGGCTTCACCGACGGCAGCTCGGCGCAACCGCCCGGCCCGATCAGGCTCTGCATGGCGCCGCTGAAAGAGGTTTCAGGTGGCGTGCAAGCCGGTGCGGAGTATCAACGTGGGGCACCCGAATCCAATTGCTCGGGTCGGACGGATAATTGACACTTTGCGACAGCCCGCTGGCTCTGATGCAGACCTCCGATCCTGATTCCCCCGGCGCGCGGAACAGGCCACACAGGCCAGCGGCCGGCCCCTCCGATGCAGCCACCTTGCGTGCCGCGCCACTCTGCGCGCTCCCCGCCGTGCTGCGCGAACTCGGGTGCGATCCTGTGGCCGTGCTGGGCCAGGCCGGCTTTGCGCCGGCCTACTTCAGCGACCCCGACATGCCCATCCCCTACGGTACGGCCGCCGGCCTGGCAAGCCATTGCGCCCAGGCCACCGGCTGCGAGCACCTCGGTCTGCTCCTGACCGAGCGTGCCGGGCCCGACGTGCTGGGCCTGCCCGGATTGCTGCTGACGAGCGCCAGCGACGTGCGCACGGGGCTGCGTGGGCTGGTGCACTACATGGACCTGCACGACCGTGGCGCCATCGTCACGCTGCACGAGGACGGCGATGAAGCCTACCTGGGTTACGCCATCGTGACCGAGGCCGAGGGTGCCGATCTAGCCTACGACATGGCCATGATGGTGGCCTGCAACCTGATGCGCAGCCTGTGCGGCGCGGGCTGGAACCCGAGCGAGGTGCTGCTGCAGCGGCAGCGCCCGGCCAACGCCTCGCCCTGGCGGCGCTGCTTTCGTGCCCCGGTGCGCTTCGGCGCCGCGCGCAACGCGCTGAAATTCCCCGCCTCCTGGCTCGCGCTGTCGCTGCCGGCCGCCAACCCGATGCTGCATCGGTTCCTGCAGAACGAAGCCGACCGGCTTCAGGGTCTGATGGGCAAAGGCTTCGTCGACGAGGTGCGCCGCCTGGTGCACGGCATGGCCGCCAGGCCGCCCTGCACCGCCTCGCGCGTGGCCGCCCTGCTGAACGTGCACGAGCGCACGCTGAACCGGCGCCTGCAGGCCGAGGGCACCAGCTTCAGCGAGCTGCGCGACGGCGTGCTGCACACCATGGCGATGCAGATGCTTGGTGCGAGTGCGATGCCGCTGGCCGACGTGGCCATGGCCCTGGGCTACTCGGAAGCGAGTGCATTCATCCGCGCGTTCACGCGCTGGTCGGGCCAGACGCCCGACCGTTGGCGGCGCCAGAACGGTCGTCCCGGCATCGCGCGGACTTGATGGCGGGGTGTCGCGATCCGATCAGGCCAGCAGCGTCACGATGGCCCGCGGCGGCAGTTCGCCCTCGAACGATGCGCCATCCAGCCGCAGCGCGAAGCGCAGCGCGTCCTCGCTGCGGTTCATGGCCACCACCGCCACGCTGCCGTCGGCGTTGACGAAGGCCGTG
The DNA here is from genome assembly GCA_016709385.1 of Candidatus Rubrivivax defluviihabitans. Classification (GTDB taxonomy): domain Bacteria; phylum Pseudomonadota; class Gammaproteobacteria; order Burkholderiales; family Burkholderiaceae_C; genus Rubrivivax; species Rubrivivax defluviihabitans. The sequence continues at coordinate 130,457 of JADJMW010000008.1, read as the reverse complement.
CTCTCCAGCGCCTGCAGCGGCGCCGCGCAGAGCACGCGCCGCGCACCGGGCCGGATGAAGCGCGCGAAGTGGCCGAGGACCCAGTACGAGCTCTGCCGATGGACGGCATCGTCGCCGGCATGCACCAGCAGCGGCGCGCTGCAGAAGTTGCCGACGTGGTTGGGGCCGCCCTGCTCGTTCAGCAGCAGGTTCCAGTCGATCCAACCCACCGTCCAGCGGTTGAGGTCGTTGATGATCGAGCGGCCGTAGCGTTCACCAAGCGCCCAGGAGCCGTGGTGCGGGCCGCCTTCCTGGCAGCCTTCGGTGAACAGCAACTGCTTGTCGGGCCAGGCGTCGTGCACCTGCTGCACGTGGTCGAAGTGGTCTTCGCCGTACCAGTGGAAGCCCGTGCCCCAGACATACCGGGCGGCTTCGGGGTCGCTGTAGACGGCATGGGCGCGCTCGACCATCAGGTCGCGGTTGTGGTCCCAGATGACGATCTTCACGTGGCCCAGGCCGGCGGCATGCAACGCTGGGCCAAGGTGGTCGCGCACGAAGTCGCGCTCTTCCTCGGCGCTGTAGAGGCACGAGTCCCAGCGTTGCACGGCCATCGGTTCGTTCTGCACCGACACGCCCCAGATCGGCACGCCCTCGGCGGCGTAGGCCTGGATGAAGCGCACGTAGCACTGCGCCCAGGCGTCGCGGCACTCGCCGCGCAAGTGGCCGCCGTGGTTCATCTGGCCGCTGGTCTTCATCCAGGCCGGCGGGCTCCAGGGCGAGGCCAGCAGCTGGATGGGCCGGCCGGCCGTGCGCAGCGCCGCCTGGATGAAGGGCAGCAGCGCCTGGCGGTCGCGCTCGATGCTGAAGCTGTGCAGCGCCAGGTCGCCGGCGGTCTCGACATGCGCATAGTTGCCTAAAGCGAAGTCGCAGCTGCCCATGTGCACGCGGCCGAGCGTGTAGCCGTGGCCGTGTTCGGGCGAGAAGCAGTCGCTCAGCATCTGATGTTGCCGTGCCGGACTCAATCGCTGCCAGGTGACGGCCGCCGCCTCGGTGAAGGCGCCGCCGAAGCCCAGGTGCGTCTGGAAGCGGTGCTGCGTGTCCACCACCAGCCGCGGCAGCAAGCGGTCGTCGGGGCAGCGCCGCAGCGGCGGCTGCTCGGCCAGGCGGGCGCCACCGTGGCGGGCGGTGAGGACACAGCGCACGGTCAATCCGGTCATGGCGGCGGCCAGCTTTCGGCTCAGGGACTCAGGTGACGACGGTGGGCTGCGAACGCCCGGTCGTGGCGGCGATGCCCGCCAGTTGCTCGGCGGTGGCAATCAAGCCCGCCAGCGCCTGCTGCGCGTCGATGCCGTGGCGTTGCACGTCGGCCTCGAAGCGCTCCAGGTAGACCCGAAGCGTGGCGCCCGCGGTGCCGGTACCCGAGAGGCGAAAGACGATGCGCGAGCCGTTGTCGAAGCCGATGCGCAGGCCCTGCCCCGTGGTCACCGAGCCGTCCACCGGGTCGGTGTAGGCGAAGTCGTCGGCCAGCGTCACCGTGCCGGGTCCGAAGGTCTTGCCGGGCAGGCCTGGCAACGCGTCGCGCAGCCGCGCCATCAGTGCGTTCGCTGCTGCCGTGTCCACGCCCTCGTAGTCATGCCGTGAATAGACATGGCGGCCGAAGCGCCGCCAGTGGTCGCGCACGATGGCTTCCACCGATTCGCCACGCACGGCCAGCACGTTCAGCCAGAACAGCACCGCCCACAGGCCGTCCTTCTCGCGCACGTGGTCGCTGCCGGTGCCCGCACTCTCCTCGCCGCACAACGTGATGCGTCCGGCATCGAGCAGGTTGCCGAAGAATTTCCAGCCGGTGGGTGTCTCGAAACACGGAATGCCCAGTGCCGCGGCCACGGCGTCGACGGCGGCGCTGGTGGGCATCGACCGCGCCACGCCCTTCAGCCCGGCGGCATAACCCGGCACCAGCTGCGCGTTGGCCGCCAGCACCGCCAGGCTGTCGCTGGGCGTGACGATGAAACGGCGGCCAACGATCATGTTGCGGTCGCCGTCGCCGTCGCTGGCGGCGCCGAAGTCCGGCGCATCGTCGTCGAACATCGCGGCCACCAGTTCGGCGGCATAGGTCGGGTTGGGGTCGGGGTGGCCACCGCCGAAGTCGGGCAAGGGCGCGCCGTTGACGACACTGGCTTCGGGTGCGCCCAATCGCTTCACGAAGACCTCGTGGGCATAGGGCCCGGTCACGGCGTGCATGGCGTCGAAGCGCATGCGGAAGTCGCCCGAGCCCAGCAAGCGCCGGATGGCGCCGAAGTCGAACAGCGTCTCCATCAGGTCGGCGTGCGTGGCCACGGGGTCGATGACCTCCACCGCCATGCCGCCCACCTGCGTGGTGCCCAGCGTGCCCAGGTCGACGTCGGACGACTCGACGCTGAAGTAGCGGTCTATCGTCTGCGTGCGCCGGTAGACGGCCTCGGTCAGCGCTTCGGGCGCCGGACCGCCGTTGCCGGCGTTGTATTTGATGCCGAAGTCGCCCTCGGGTCCGCCGGGGTTGTGGCTGGCCGACAGCACGATGCCGCCGTAGGCCTGGCGGCTGCGGATCACCGCGCTGGCCGCGGGTGTCGACAGGATGCCGCCCTGCCCCACCAGCACGCGGCCGAAGCCGTTCGCCGCGGCCAGGCGCAGCACGGTCTGGATGGCGCGGTCGTTGAAATAGCGGCCGTCGCCGCCGACCACGAGCGTGGCGCCCTCATGCCGCTCGAGCACGTCGAACAGCGACTGCACGAAGTTTTCCAGGTAGCCCAGCTGGCGGAACACCTGCACGGACTTGCGCAGGCCGGACGTGCCGGGGCGTTGCCCGGCGATGGGGGTGGTGGTGACGATCATGGGCGGGGAACTCCTGCGGCTGGCCGGGGTGACGTGACAGACCGCAGCGTAACCGCTCCCAGGACCGCCGCCTGCAGAAAGAGCAGGCGGCGGGTTCGCAACCTCGACTTCAGCGCAAGTTCAACGCCACCTCACCGGGACCAGTAGACCCCGTCCATGAGGATCTTCGGCGGGCTGGCATTCGGTGCATTGCCGGTGAATTCGTAGCGGTCGGCAAGGACGAATCGGCTCAGCACCATGCGCAGGTCGATCCTGGGATTGACCGCCACGAAGTCCTGCAGCGGGATCGACACGTCACACCATTCACCCGTGTTGCAGTAGCCGTAACGGCCATTCTCGATCTGCACATAGGCTTCCACCGGGCCTTCCGCCTCGGTCTGGGAAGAGATGCCGATCTCCAGCTTGCCGGCATAGGTGGTCTTGAGGCTGAAATTCAGCCTGCCGCCAGCGAAGTTGGACAGGTTGGCCGTGACGTTGTCGCGCGACTGGTACAGCATGCCCCAACCCCAGACTTCGGGCCGCGGGTCGATCTCGTAGCTTTCCGCGCCGTCGCCCGGCGCCGGGTTGGCCACCGGCTGCCAGAAGGTCTTCACGAACGGGTCCCAGACCAGGCCGGTGGGCACGTAGTCCGAGGCCGTGCTCGTTTCGGTGTAGATGAGGTAGCGGTTTTCCGTGACCGCGGGGTTGATGACGGGCGGAATGAAATAGACCGCATCGTTATCGGTATAGATGCCGTCGTCGTCGGACGGATCCACCGGTTCCCACATCGAACGGTCGGGGAACAGGCCCTGCACGACAAAACGCGCCTGGCGCTGCACGTTGAACAGGCCCCAGCCGTCGTCGCCTTGCTTCCAGGGTTCGTCGAAGGCCTCGAAATAGACGATATTCCTCGGCCCGGTCCCGCCCGCGGCCTTCCAGGCCTGCAGCCGGTCGTAGTACATCTTCTGGTTGACCGGGTGCGTGCGCATGGGGTGGAACGAGGTGGGTGCCTTCCAGCCGGTTTCGCCGATGATGATGGGCATGGCGGTGAAGCCCCGGCGGTCGAGGTTGGTGCGCACGGCGTCGTATTCGAACCGGGCACGCTCCAGTGCCGCGTCCATCATGGCCACGGCGCGCCGGTTCTCCGGCACGCCGAGCTGCTGCCAGTCCCAGAGGTCCGGGTTGAACACGGTGTCGAGCAGCGGGTAGGTGTGCATGGCCACGAAGTCGATGGCGTCGAGCACCGGCTGCGGGTCCTGCTGGAAGATCTCGCTCTTGGCGAAGAAGGCCCAGTTGTCGTCGGTCGTCACGGGCTGCTTGACCGCGGCGCGCACACGCAGGATGTAGTTGCGCATGGCGTTGGCGGGGATGGGGTTGACCGACCAGTAAACCATGGCCTCGTTGCCCACGCTGACGGCCGAGACGATGTCGGGGTATTGATTGGCCAGGTTGATGCCGCGCGCGATCTCGGCATTGCTGAAGGCGCCGTCACCGCTGAGCACATAGATGCCGAGCATCACCTTGATGTCGAGCCGGTGGTCGCTGATCACCTGCAGCGTCTGCCGCGCCACCTTGTCCGAGCTGTCGAACAGACGGATGAGCCCGAAGCCGCCGGCCACCAGCAGGTCCAGGTCCTCCTTGATCATGTCCGGCGTGATGACCTCGGTGTCGCGGCCGGCGCTGTCGGTGGCGGTACGGAAGGGCGAATACGCCACCGCCTTGCGCGCGAAGAAGTCCGCCGGCAACGGCCGGATCTCGGGCGCCGGGATGACGCCGCCGCCGCCGCAGGCCAGCAGCAGCGACGCCAGGACGGCGGCCAGTGCGGCACGCACCAGCGTGAAGGAACGGGTGAGCGGCGAGCCAGTGGACGATTGCTTCATGGCCATGGCCTCAGAACGTGAACTGCGCGCCAACGCCGACATAGTTGCCGGACTTGCTGACGCGTGAATCGATATTGGTGAAAGACGAGTTTCCCGGGCTCGACATCGGCGACAAGCCCTTGCGCCCATAGGTCACCAGACCGCCGAAGGCATAGACCTCGAAGCCGTTGCCGAAGTCGTATTCAAGGCCCGGCGACAGGACGAGCAGGCTGTTGCTCTGCCCGCGCTCACTGGGGTTGTCGGTCTCCGCCTCTCCCAGGTAGACGAGTCCGGCCGAGGCCACCCAGCGGCCGAAACGGTAGCGCGCCCCCATCATCAGGTCCAGCGAGCGCGCGGCGTAGCCCGGGTTGTCGACATCGCAGCGCGACGGCACCTCGGTCTTGCAGCCCCAGTCGACGTTGAACATTTCGTTCCACTGCTCGTACTGGTCGGGGGGAACCATGGGCTTGGTGATGACGGCATAGGCGCCGCTCCAGCGGTTGGCGCGCAGGCCGCCGGAGATTTCCCATTCCAGGTTGACCTGATAGCGAGCCATGATCATGGCGATGCTCTGGCCCGAAGAGCCGAGCTTGGCGTCGTCGGCAGGAAACGGCGTGAGCCCGGTGAACGGGCCATGGCCCCAGGCCGAGGGCGTGCCGTTGCGCGTGTCCTGGTACATCGCGTCGACGACGAGGTCGCCGCGGTGATACTGGGCGTAGAACTCCCAGAATCGCGGCTCGTTCTTCTCCCAGCCCGACTTGCCGTCGTCGTAGGTGGCCTCGAGCACGAGGTCGCCATCGTAGACGTCGAGCGCGCGCGTGGTCACGCGCAGCGCGCCGGTCAGCAGGCCGTAGCCGGCGCCGCTGGAGGCCCAGACGTCGGACACGTTCAAATTGGTGCCGTAGGGGTAGTCGGCCACGCTCCAGGACCGCGTGGTCATGGCGCCGATGCGCACGCTGCCGTAGTCGGGGTGGCTGAGCGCGATATTCTTGTCGTACCAGAAGCCTTCGATGTCTTCCTTGCCGTCGCGCCAGCGCTGGCTGAGCAGGCCTTCGATCTTGAAGCCGCCGGGCAGGTCGAACTTGAGCCCCAGGTAGGGCTGGAACAACGTCAGGGTCACGTTGTCGGCACCGTATTCACGGCCATAGACGAGCGCATCCGCCCACTGGCGCTGCTTGTTCTCGAAGGGTTCGAGAGCGCACTCCTCGCAGTAGTCGCTCACGCGCACGATCTCGGCCTTGGCGAAACCGGTCAGGCTGAAGGGCCCGTACTCCAGCGCCTGCGCGCCGGCGCTGCACAGCAGCCCGGCAGCCAGGCAGATGCCGCTCAGTGCGGGCCGGTGCGGCCTTTGGGCGGCGTGCGGCTTAGCTGCAATGTCGGTGTGGCGCGTAGCGCGGGCCGGAGGATCGTTGTGCATGGTGAGAGTGCCCGTCGAAGTCAGCATGGCTTGGCCGCATGGCATGGATGAATGACCACACCGAATGGATGTGAAAGCGCTTTCAACAGCATAGGTCACCGCCACCGGCTCAGTCAACCCTGGCGCACGGGTGTTTTCCCGCGGTGGCACGATCGCCATGCGCACGAACCGCGGGTAAACCTCCGGATTGTGCGCTGAAAGCGCTTTCACTAAGATCGGCCTTCGAGCAATTCCGGGATCGAACGAGATGAACCGTATCCAACGCATGGTCCTGCTCCTGCTGGCCGCGGCGTTCGCCGGGCCCGGCGCCCTGGCACAGCCGGCGAAGGCGGGCGCGGGCACTTATTTCCTGGCGCCCAAGGGCGGCGAAGCCCGACCGCCGCAGGCGCCCATGCGCACCGAGGACATGCTCAAGACGGCGGCGCAGACCAACCAGTGGTACTCCACGCTGCTCTTCAACGCCCAGCCCGAACCCATCTATGCCCACCCGCTGACCGTCCGCCCCACGGCGGCCGGCTTCGAAGTGGCGCTGCCGGCCAAGGAAGTGATCCCCACCGAGCGGCGCGACGTGGAGATCCACTATGCGCACAAGAACCCCATCGTCGTCTCGCCGACGGCGTTCGAACCCGGCCCCGCCAAGCTGGCGCGCGCCAGCGACTGGGCCATCGACATCTCCATGGCCCGCGGCAGCGACGACATGCGCATCACCGTGGCCCATGGCAGCCCTTACGCCAGCTTGCGGATCAGCCGCGGCGACGTGCGGCTGAAGCTGCCCGCCGCCGGCACGCGCATCGAAGGCGGTGCCGACCCGCGCACGCTGGTGCTGCAGGTGGGCGCGCAGCGTTTTGCGGCCTTCGGCCCCACCGGCGTGGCTTGGGAGCGAGTTTCCGACACCGAATGGCTGGGCCGGCTGCCGGCCGGCAAGGGCTATTTCGCCGTCTCCGCCCTGCCCGACACCGAGCCGGCCACGCTGCAACTGCTGGCCCGCCACGCCTACGCCTTCATCCAGGACACGCGGGCCGAATGGCGTTTCGACCAGGCGCAAGGCAAGGTCGAGACGGTGTTCAAGGTCCAGTCCCGCGTCATGGAAGGCGCCGACCATGGCCCGCTGCTCGGCCTGTACCCGCACCAGTGGCACGACAACCCCACGGTGGCCGGCAAGCTGGGCCCGGCCTACGACAGCGTGCGCGGCAAGATCCGGCTGCTGGCCGCTCCCGAGTTCAAGATCGAGCGCAGCTATCCGGGTTTCCTGCCCCACTGGCCCGGCGTGAGCGAGAGCCCGCGCGCCAAGGAGTTGGCCGACCTGCTGAAGACCGACGTGCGCCAGCGCCGCGCCCTGATGCCCGACAAGGAAAACCGCGACAACTGGCGCACCAGCGCCTACTGGCAGGGCAAGGGCCTGACGCGCCTGACCCAATTGGCGGCGGTGGCCGAGCAGCAGGGTGACCTGGGCGCACGCAATCAGCTGCTGGCGATGGTGAAGGAGCGCATGGAGTTCTGGTTCTCCGGCGTTGGCAGCCGCAACTATTTCCACTACGACCAGGGGCTGGGCACCATGGTGACCTACCCCGATGAGTTCTTTGCCGTCGAGCAGATGAACGACCACCATTTCCACTACGGCTACTGGATCCGCGCCGCGGCCGAGATTGCGCTGCGCGACCCGGCCTGGGCCACCAAGGAACGCTGGGGCGGCATGGTCGACCTGCTGGTGAAGGACATCGCCAACAGCCAGCGCGGCGGCAGCGACTTCCCCTTCCTGCGCAACTTCGACGTCTACGAGAGCCACTCCTGGGCTTCGGGCGTGGGCCTGGGCGCCTGGGGCAACAACCAGGAAAGCTCGTCCGAGGCCATCAATGCCTGGGCCGGCCTCATCCTGTGGGGCGAGGCGACGGGCGACCGCGCGCTGCGCGACCTGGGTGTGTGGCTGTACACCAGCGAGATCCAGGCCATCGAACACTACTGGTTCGACCTGCACGGCCTCGTGTTCGCACCCGAATACAAGGCCAAGAGCGCCGAGGTCAGCATGCTCTTCGGCGGCAAATATGCGCACAACACCTGGTGGACCGACGAGCCGCGGCAGATCAAGGGCATCAACCTGCTGCCCATGACCGCCGCGTCCACCTACATGGGCCGCGACAAGGCCTTCATCCAGCGCAGCCTGCGCACGCTGCCTGCAGAGACCGAACTGTGGCTGTCGCGCGCCGGCAAGGGCTACGGCAGCGGCGAGCGCCAGGTGCCCAAGGATATCTGGCAGGACATCTTCGCCAAGTACCTGGCCCTGGCCGACCCGGCCGCGGGGCTGGCGCAGTGGGACCGCTGGGGCAGCGTGGAAAGCGGCGACACGCGGTCGCACACGCTGCACTGGCTGCTGGCCCTGAACGAGCTGGGCCCGCCCGACCTCACGGTGACGGCCGACACCGCGCTGTATTCGGTATTCAAGCGCGCCGACGGCAAGAAGACCTATCTGGCCTACAACGCCGGCAAGGCGCCGGTCAGCGTGCGCTTCAGCGACGGCAAGGTGCTGGAAGTGGCGCCCGGCACGCTGGGGCGGGCGCAATGACGCGACGCCGCGCCAGCGCTTGCACCGCATCAGGGAAAGCGACAGGTTTTCACATCTTGCCAGGGTCGTCTTGCAGGCCTATGCTTGAATGAAAGCGCTTTCAGAGCTGCAGTCCGTTGCCACGCCCACTCCACCGTGCCCGCCGGCACCTACCTGGAACCGACACCATGACGTCCGTCCGCAAGCCCCTGCAACTCTCTGCCTTGTCGATGGCCACCGCCCTGGTCGTGGCTGCCTGCGGTGGCGGTGACGCCACCCCACCCCCCGAGACGCAGGCGCCGACGATCAACATCGCCAGCAACGTGCTTGGAACGGCCGTCGGTGCCGTCACGTTCACTTTCACCTTCAGCGAAGACGTGGGCAGCTCTTTCACCGCCTCCGACGTGACGGTGAGCAACGGCACCCCGGGCAGCTTCACCAAGCTCGACGCCCTTCAGTACACGCTGGTCGTGAACCCGGCCGCGAACGCAGCGGGCACCCTGGCCGTCGGCATCGCCGACGGCGCCTATTCGGACCTGGGGGGAAACACCGGCGCAGGAACGTCCAGGACGCAAGCCTTCGACACCCTGCCGCCCACGGTGACCATCGCCAGCAGTGCGGCGGGCAGCACTGCCACCGGCGACGTCACGTTCACCTTTGCCTTCAGCAAGGACATCGGCGGTACGTTCACCGCCAGCGACGTCACGGTGGCGGGAGGCACGGCCGGCATGTTCACCGTCGCCAGCGGCACCAGCGCGACGCTGGTGGTGTCGCCGCTGGCCAACGCCACCGGCAGTATCGATATCACGGTGCCCGCGGGCGCCGTGGCCGATGCCGGCGGCACCGCCAACACGCTGGCGGCAACCGCCCAGCAGGCCTACAACACGGCTGTCGCAGTGGCCAAGACCACGATCGTCAGCTTCGACGAGGCCACTCCGCCCGTGCTCACCGGCTTCGGTGGCTCCGAGGACGCCACCGTGGTGGTCGACCCGACGAATGCCGCCAACAAGGTGGGCAAGATCGTCAAGGCGGCCAATGCCGAGTTGTGGGCCGGTGCCACGGTATCGATCTGCCCCGGCGACGCCGTCGTCAAGTTGCCGTTCAGCGACGCCAACAAGACCATGTCGGCCCGCGTCTGGTCGCCCGACGCGGGCATCCCCGTGCGGCTGAAGGTCGAGGACGCAGCCGACAACACGAAGACGGTGGAGACCGAATCCATGACCACGGCGGCGGGCGCCTGGCAGACCCTGACCTTCAACTTCGCCAACCCGGTCGCGGGCACGCCGGCACTGAATCTGGCCAACACCTACAACAAGTCGTCGATCTTCTTCAACTTCGGCAAGACCGGGGCTCAGGTCGGTACCGCCAAGACCTATTACATGGACGACCTCAGCTTCGTCGGCTCCAACTTCGCCGTCGCCTGCCCGGGCGGCAGTGGCGGCGGCGGCACCGCGCTGGTGACCTTCGACGATCCGGCGCTGACCTACAAGCTGACCGACTTCGGCGGCACCACGTCCAGCATCGTCACCGACCCCGCCGGCGGCACCGGCAAGGTGGCGCAGGTCGTCAAGACCGTCGCCGCCGAGCTTTGGGCCGGCACGACGATGTCGACCGGCGCCAATGACGCCATCGCCACGGTACCGTTCACCGATGCCGCCAAGACGATGACGATGCGCGTTCATGCGCCGGCGGCAGGCCTGCCGATCCGGCTCAAGCTGGAGGACGCGGCCGACAACACGCACACGGTCGAGACCGAGGCGATGACGACGGCCACCGGGTGGCAGACCCTGACCTTCGACTTCGCCAATCCGGTTCCCGGCACGGCCGCGCTCAACCTCGCATTCACCTACAACAAGTCGTCGGTCTTCCCCAATTTCGGCAAGACCGGCGCCCAGATCGGCGCCGACAGCACCTACTTCTTCGACGACCTGACCTTCGTGCCGGCAGCAGCCGGTGGTGGTGGCGGCACCCCGCCGTCCGGGTTGATCAACCTTGTCGGCGGCGTCTATGCAAGCAATTACGCAGAGACACCGACGCCGTGGAAGAGCGTCGAGGGCGGCAACGCCGGGCGCTATATCGACACCAGCGTTGCGACGCAGGACTGGTGGAGCGGGCTGGCCGCGAACGACGCGACGCCGAGCTTTTACTTCGGGTACGGCATCAACAGCGGCGCCAAGCCCTGGGGCTTCGGCGGCTACGTCAGCGCACCGGGCAATGGCGTAGCCAACGTTGCGGGCTACAACAGCGTGCAGATCGCGGTCTGGGGCAACGACGAACTCGTCGGCACGAAGCCGAACTTCACCGTCATACTGAAGGGACCGGAAGTCGCAGGCTGCACTTCCGAGCTGAAGGGCAACATCGCCGTCAAGGCCAATGGTGTGCAGACCTATACCCTGCCGCTGAGCGGCTTCACGCTGCAGACGGCTTGCGCCTACGCGTCGGCCGCCGCGGCACTGGCCGCCGGGGTCAAGGAGATTCATATCCAGGTTCTCGGGAACAACGTGCAGTACAGCGTCGGCGCCGGCCCCGACTACGCCAACGGCCTGAATATCGGCCCGATCAAGTTCCAGTGAGCTTGACCGCCTGCCTTCGGGGGTCAGGCGGTCGAAGACGCGGTGACGCGGCCGGCGAACGCCGAACCTCTGTTTCCGGCAGGCGACGCCCATGACCCGACCTGCGCAAGGGTCCACATTGCCCAGTGATCGCGACCGAGTGCCCGGCCTGAGCGGCGGCTTCGTCGAAGACGGCGGCGACACCTGGTACCGCATCGACGGTATCGAGTCGACGCCCCCCTTCTTCGTGGCCCTCGCCGGCGACAGCGACCTGTGGGTCTTCGCCTCCACCGCCGGCTCGCTGACGGCCGGTCGGCGCGATCCCGACGGCGCCTTCTTTCCCTACGAAACGGTGGACAAGCTGCACCGGCGCTGGGAACACACCGGGCCGCGCAGCTGGATCCTGGTCGAGGAAGGCAGCGGCGCGGTGCTGTGGGAACCCTTCGCGCCGCGCCTGGACGGCACCGCCGGCCGCCGCTCGGTGTGGAAGAACCTCTCGGGCACGCGGCTGCGTTTTCGGGAAGTCCATCCCTCGGGCCGGTTGGCGTTCCAGTATGAATGGTCCAGCGAGGCCAGCCTGGGCCTCATCCGCACGGCGCGGCTGGAAGCGCTGCAGGGCCTGGTCTCGGTGCGAGTGCTCGACGGCCTGCTCAACCTGGTGCCGCCCGGCGTGAGCTTCGAACACGCCAGCACCATGAGCAGCCTGGCCGACGCCTACAAATGGAACGAAGCCGCCGCCGGCGGGCGCATGGGCCTGTTCACGCTGTATGCGCAGATCTGGGACCGCGCCGAACCCAAGGAGTCGTTCCAGGCGCTCACCGCCTGGCATGCCGGGCTGCCCGCGGGCACGCGCTCGCTGCTTTCGGCACTGCAGGTGGGCGCCTTCTGCCGTACCGGGCAGGTGCAGGCCGAGACGCTCACGCGCGGCCAGCGCGGTGCCTGGCTGGTGAATTTCAGCGCCACGCTTTCACCGCAGGCCGGCGCCATGGAATGGCACCTGGTCGTCGACGGCCCGCGCTCGCAGGTCGAGGCCTTCGAACTGGCACAGCGTCTGCAAGCCGGCGGCGGCAGGCCGGCGCAGATCCGCCAGGCGGTGGCGCGCAACACCGCCGGCGTGGACGAACTGCTGGCGCGCGCCGACGGGCTGCAGACGTCCAACGATCCCATGGCCGCAGCGCACCACCGCGCCAATGTGCTGTTCAACATCATGCGCGGCGGCGTGTTCCTGAACGGCACCACGTTCGACCGCAGCGACCTGCTGGCCTTCGTGCGCCAGCGCCACCGCGTCGTGGGCGACCAACTCGCGGTGGCCGCGGCTGGCTGGCCGGAACAGGTGCCGCGCGACACCGTGCTGGCCGCGGCACGCCGGCTGGGTGCGCAGGCGGAACGGCTGGTGCTGGAATATCTGCCGCTCACCTTCAGCCGCCGCCACGGTGACCCGAGCCGGCCCTGGAACAAATTTGCCATTCACGTGCGCGACAAGGCCGGCCGGCGCGTGGTCGACTACCAGGGCAACTGGCGCGACATCTTCCAGAACTGGGAAGCGCTGGCCACCAGCGAGCCCGAGTACCTGGGCTCGATGATCGCCACCTTCCTGGGCGCCATGACGCCCGACGGCTACAACCCCTACCGCATCAGCCGCGCCGGCATCGACTGGGAGGTGCCTGAGCCGCACAACCCCTGGAGCCACATCGGCTACTGGGGCGACCACCAGATCATCTACCTGCTGCGCCTGCTGGAGGCGGCGCAGGCGCACGACCCGGCGACGCTGGCCGGCGCGTGGGACCGCACACTGTTCAGCTTTGCCGACGTGCCCTACCGGCTGAAGCCGCACCTGGAACAGGTGCAGCACCCCAAGGACACCATCATCTTCGACCAAGCGGCGCACGAGCGCGCCCATGCGCGCGCGGCAAGGCTGGGCAGCGACGGGCTGCGCGTGTGCGGCGAAGACGGCCTGCCCTTGCTGGCCACGCTGGGCGAGAAGCTGGCCATCATCCTGCTCGCCAAGACCGGCAGCCTGGTGCCAGGCGGCGGCCTGTGGCTGCACACGCAGCGCCCGGAGTGGAACGACGCCAACAATGCGCTGGCCGGCAATGGGCTGTCGGTGGTGACGCTGGCCTACCTGCGCCGCTTCCTGGTCTTCCTGGCCAGCCTGCCCGCGGCGCAGCAGCCGTTCGCCGTCTCCGCCGCCACGCTGCGCGCGCTGCACCGCCTCGGCGACCTGGTACGCAGCACGCCGCCGCACGCCGTGCACGACGCCGCGGCGCGGCGCAGTTTCGTCGACGGCGCCGGTGCCCTGCTCGACCCCTGGCGCACCGAAGCCTACCGCGGCAGCGCCGGGCGCGAGCCCGCCACCGCGCCGGCCGGCCTGCTGGTGGCGCTGGCGCGCGACCTGCTGCCGCTGGTCGACGCCAGCCTGCACGCCAATCGGCGCGGCGACGGCCTGTTCCACAGCTACAACCTGGTCGATTTCGGCAGCGGCGCGGCCGAGGTGGCGCACCTGTACCCCATGCTCGAAGGCCAGGTGGCGCTGCTATCGTGCGGCTTTCTTTCGCTGGTCGAGTCGGTGGCTCTGCTGGAAGCGCTGTTCGCCGGCCCACTGTATACGGCCGACCGCCACAGTTTCCTGCTCTACCCCGACCGGCAACTGCCCGGTTTCCTGGAGCGCAACCGGCTCGACGCCGAAGCCCTGGCGCTGCCGGTCACGCAGGCACTGCTGGCCGCCGGCCGCAGCGACCTGCTGCAGCGGCAGAGCGACGGCACCGTGCGCTTCGCCCCGGCGCTGGCCAACCGCGGCGACCTGGAAGCGGCGGGCGCCGACCTCGGCGTAGCGCTGCAGCCGCTGGCCGAGGCCTACGACCGCGTGCTGAACCACCACGCCTTCACCGGCCGCTCGGGCACCATGTTCGGCTACGAAGGCCTGGGTTGCATCTACTGGCACATGGTGGCCAAGCTGCTGCTGGCGGTGCAGGAACGTGTGTTCGAGGCGGCCGACGCCAAGGCGCCCGAGCTGCCGGCGCTGAAGGACTTCTACCGCCGCGTGCGCGACGGCCTGGGCTACCGCAAGGACGCTGCGGCCTACGGCGCCTTCCCGGCGGACCCCTACAGCCACACGCCGGGCCAGGGCGGGGCCCAGCAGCCGGGCATGACCGGGCAGGTGAAGGAAGAGATCCTCACGCGCTGGGGCGAACTCGGCTTGCGCGTAAGGGCCGGCCGCGTGCATTTCAATCCCGTGCTGCTCGACGCGAGCGAGATCGCCGAGGACGGCGAACTGGTTTTCACCTGGGCGCGCATCCCCTGCCGTTACCGCCGCGGGCCGGCGACGCGGCTGCGCGTGCTCACCGAACAGGGCTGGCAGGACTGCCCCGACCGGAGTTTTGCGCGACAGAGCGTGCAGGCATTGGAGGCGACCATCCGATTCGACGCGGCTTGACACTGGACGCGGCCGGCCGGCCGGTCGAGCGACCGACCCCTGCACGCGCCATCGGTGACGCGTTGGCACTGCCAGTGGCCAACCAGGGTCCGCTACTCGCAATAAAGCGCCGCCGCCGCCACCAGGCGCTGCCGCACCGCCGCCACCAGCGCTGCCGGCGCCAGCACCCTCACCTGCTCGCCCTGGCGCAGGATGTCCATCACCAGCTCGGTGTCGTCCACGTAGGGCAGCCGCAGCTCGTAGCGCCCGTCGGCCAGCCAGCGCCCCTTCTGTTCGGGGTGCCATTCCTCCCGGCTGGCCCACAGCGCGGCCCGGGCGTCGAATTCCAGCACGGCCCAGCGCCGCCGGCCGCCGGCATAGATGCCGTAGCCGGCGTCCATCTTCGCCTGCACTTCGGTCAGCGGTATGTCCAGTGTCGCCTCGTCCAGCAAGCTGGCCGCTTCCATGGCGTCCAGGGCAAACCGGCGCAGCGCCTGCACGCGGTGGCACCAGGCGTCCAGGTACCAGGTATTGCGGTAGTGCACCAGCCGCTGCGGCGAGACGTCGCGTTCACCCATCTCGCTGCGGCCGCGCGTGAGGTAGCGCAGGTGCAGCCGGCGCCGCGACATCAGCGCCGCGCTCACGCGTTCGAAGAACTGGCTGGGCACCGGCCGCCGCAGCGCAGTGACGATCTTCACGCGCTGCATCAGCGTTTCCGCGGCCGCCGACTCGCCGCTGCCCAGCAGCTGGTGGATCCGGTCCAGCAGCGGCTGCAAGTGACGGCTGAGCAGGCCGTCGCTGTCCAGGCTGCTCAGCAACTGCTGCGCGGTGAGCAGCGAATACAGCTCGGCCCCGTCGAACCACAGCCCCGGCAGCTCGTGGCGGCCGCCGGCATGGGCGGCGCCGAAGCGGTAACCGTTGAGGTCGCGGTCGTATTCGATCGGTGCGCCCAGGCGGCTGCGCAGGAATTCCAGGTCGCGCTTCAGCGTCGCCGGCGAGACTTCCAGTTCCGCCAGCAGCATGGCGAAGCTGACATGGCCACGGGCGCGGATCAGCGTCTCGATGCGGCACAGGCGCGCGGTGTTGTTGGCCAATCGCGTGGCTCCTTCGAACGCTGCCGCGCCGGCGGGTCGTCAGCTCAGGCCGACGATGCGGCCGGCCTCGTCGATGTCGATATGTTCGGCCGACGGCACCTTGGGCAGTCCCGGCATCGTCATCACGTCGCCGCAGATCATGACCACGAATTCGGCACCGGCGGCCAGCCGCACCTCGCGCACGCTCACCGTGTGGCCCGCCGGGGCGCCGCGCAGCGTGGGGTCGGTGGCAAAGCTGTACTGCGTCTTGGCCACGCATACCGGCAGATGGCCGTAGCCCGAAGCCTGCAGGCGCTCGACCTGCGCGCGCACGGTGGCCGGCGCACTCACGTCGGCGGCGCCGTAGATGCGCCTGGCCACGGCCTGCATCTTGTCCCACAGCGGGGCGGCGTCGTCGTAGGCGAAGCGCAGCGTGTCGGGCAGCTCGCACAGCCGCACCACCTCACGCGCCAGTTCCATCGCGCCGCGGCCGCCCTCGGCCCAGTGCCGCGCCGTGATCACCGCCGCGCCCAGCCGCGCCAGCTCATCGCGCAGCAGCGCGTGCTCGGCCTCGGTATCGCCGCCGAAGTGGTTCACCGCCACCACGCAAGGCAGGCCGAAGACGTCGCGCAGGTTGTGCAGGTGGCGCTCCAGGTTGACCAGCCCGCGCCGCAGCGCCGGCAGGTCCTCGGCTTGCAGGTCGGCGAGCGCCACGCCGCCGTGGAACTTGAGCGCGCGCACGGTGGCCACCAGCACCGCGCAGGCCGGACGAAGGCCGGAGATGCGGCATTTGATGTCGATGAATTTCTCGGCCCCCAGGTCGGCACCGAAACCGGCCTCGGTGACCACGTAGTCGGCCAGCTTCAATGCGGTCCGGGTGGCGATGAGCGAATTGCAGCCGTGCGCGATATTCGCGAACGGCCCGCCGTGCAGCAGCGCCGGCGTGTGCTCCAGCGTCTGCACCAGGTTGGGCGCCAGCGCGTCCTTCAGCAGCACCGTCATGGCGCCATGCACGCGCAGGTCGCAGGCGCGCACCGGCCGGCGGTCGCGCGTCTCGGCGACCACGATGCGGCCCAGGCGGGCCTTCAGGTCCGGCAGCGATTGCGCCAGGCACAGGATGGCCATCACCTCAGACGCCACCACGATGTCGAAACCGTCCTGCCGCGGGTAGCCATTGGCCGGCCCGCCCAGCGCCACGGTGATGTCGCGCAGTGCGCGGTCGTTCATGTCCACCACGCGTCGCCAGCCGATGCGGCGCAGGTCGATACCCAGCGCATTGCCGTGGTGGATGTGGTTGTCGATGACCGCCGCCAGCAGGTTGTTGGCCAGCGCCACGGCATTGAAGTCGCCGGTGAAGTGCAGGTTGATGTCGTCCATGGGCACCACCTGCGCCAGGCCGCCGCCGGTGGCACCGCCCTTCATGCCGAAGACCGGGCCCAGCGACGGCTCGCGCAAGGCGATCATGGCCTTCTTGCCGATGTGGCCGAGCGCGTCCCCCAGGCCCACGCTGGTGGTGGTCTTGCCCTCGCCGGCCGGCGTGGGGCTGATCGCCGTAACCAGCACCAGCTTGCCGTCGGGCCGGCCCTGCAGCGTGGCGATGTGGTCCAGCGACAGCTTGGCCTTGTAGTGGCCGTAGGGCACCAGGTGCTCGTCGGCGATGCCCAGGCGCTCACGCGCCAGCTCGGCGATGCGGCGCAGCGGGGTCCGGCGCGCGATCTCGATATCGCTCAGGGGCACGACGTCTCCGAAGGGCTCCGGTGCAGAGCCCGGGCGTTGGGGCCGGATTGTGACGGCAGCCGCAGCGCCGCCTTCGCGGCAGGGCAGATCAGTCCTGCAGCTCGCGCAGCCTGATTTCCACCCCATCGCCCGCCCGAGCCGGCGGCGGCGCCACGGCGCGGGCCGAGGGAGACCCCAGTTCGCTGTGAAGCTCGACGGCGGCCGTCTCCGGCGCCAGGCTGCCCAACGCGGCATAGGCCGCGGCCAGCGCGTCGTCGTCGGTGCACGACTCCACCTGGGGCAGCGGTTCCTGCAATGGCTCCGCATCCAGCACCGCCACCGTGCGGTAGGCGTCGGCCTCGGCGTCGGGGTCCATATGTTCGCGATCGATGATGGCCACCGCCATCTTCGAGCGCAAGCTGGCCAGGCCCGTCGGCGACCAGTTGGTGACCAGGCCCTCCAGCTGCTCCAGCGCACGTTGCAGCACCTCCAGGGGAAGCTTGTGCAGTGCGCGCAGCCCCTTCTTTGCCAGCGCCTGCTCCACGAACACGAGATGGCGCAGGGTCTGCCGGGCCTGTGGCAACTCGGCCAGCAGGGCGCGCAGTTGTTGCAGCATCAGCGCCAGTTCGGCGCTGTCCTTCTTCAGCGCCAGTTCAGCACGACTCGGCGCGCGTTTCCGGTCGCCCGCCGGCGGCCGCTCCGCCAGCACGATGTGCACGCCGTCCTCGCCCCGGCGCAAGGCCAGGTCGTGCCGGAAGAAGGCCGCTGCCGCATGCCGCAACAGTCCGATGACTTTGAAAAGTGGGCGCATGGAACCGTGTCCGGGAAAAGGGGGCCGGCACCGCCGGCCCATGGTCACGTCATCGGCACCTGGGAACCGGCGCTTGAGGCCGGTTTGTGACCAAAGACGACAACCCGCCCAGGCGCCTAGGCTGCGCAGGTGCGGTTCTTGCCCGTGCGCTTGGCCTCGTACAAGGCCTCGTCGGCGCGCTCCAGCGCCGCCTCCAGCGCCTCGCCCGGCCGCCAGCCGGTGACGCCGGCAGAGAAGGTGACGAAGACCTCGCGGCCTTCGTACAGGAACAGCGCCTCGGTCAGGCCGCGCTGCAGTCGCGTCAGCGTCTGCTGCGCCTCGGCCGGCTCGGTGCGCGGCAGCAGCACCACGAATTCCTCGCCGCCGAACCGCGCCAGGTGGTCGCCCGGGCGCAGCCGCTCGCGCACCGAGGCCGCCAGCGACTTCAGCGCATGGTCACCCGCGGTGTGGCCCAGGCTGTCGTTGAGCTTCTTGAAGTTGTCGATGTCGAGCAGACCCACCGCCAGCGCACCGCCCTCGCGCAGGTGGCGCGCCACTTCGGCCTCGAAGGCCTGCATCAGGCCGCGCCGGTTGGCCACTTGCGTGAGGACGTCGGTGGACACCTCTTCCGACAAGCGGCGCGATTCGGCTTCGAGTTCGCGCACCCGCTCCTCCAGGCCCATCGCGCGCGCGCTGTCGGCCTGCAAGCGCTCCTGCGAGCGGCTCACCGCCGAGTGCATGGCACGGCTGTCCGCGAGCATGGCCTGCACGACACCGGCCAGTCCCTCCAGCGTATCGGCCGACTCGATGGCACTGGCGTGTCCCTCGGTCACGGTCTGCAAGCGGCCGGTCTGTTCGCCGAGCTGACTCACCTCCTGCACCATGGTGTGGATCAATTGCTTCAGCCCGTCGCGCGCGGCCTGCCGGTCCAGCCGCACGCGCCGCTGCCGTTCGCGTGTCTCGGCCAGCAGCACGCTGGCGGCACGCACGCCGCGTGCGCTCAGGCCTTCGGCCAGGCGCGCCTGCACGGCTTCGCATTGGCCGCGGGCCCAACCGTCGTCCTCGGCCAGCTCGGTCAGCCCCTGCGTCAGTTCACGGCACAGCGCACCCAGCTGTCCGACCAGTTCCTGGCGGTGCGCGAAAAGCCGTCGCGCCCGCTCGCCCAGGGCCTCGAATTCGGCCAGGCGCGCCGGGCCGGGGCTTTCGGACGCCAGCGCCGCGACCAGCGCCGAGAATTGCGGCGCCAGCTCGGCGGCTCGGGGCTCGTCGCTGGGCAAGGACGCGCGCACGACGGCCTCGAACCCCTTCACCAGCGGCAGCCAGGCGGCCGCAGCATCGGCACCCGCTCCCGCGGCCGGTGCCTCCAGCGGCGGGTCGTCGGTGCCGGTATCCATTGGATTCGAGGGCTGGTCGTTCTCCCAGGCCGCCATCAGCATGTGCAACCGGTGCAGCAGTCGCGGCGCGTCGCTGCGGCTGCTGTCGAGGACCCGGCGCACGCTCTCCTTGCGCCGCGCGCCCGTCCACTGCCGGCTGCCGCGCTCCAGGTTGCACGTCAGTTGCTCGATCAGTGCCACCCAGGCCGGGCCCTGGTCGCGCGCCTCTGGCGCTGGTGCCGGGTGTCCGGACTCCGCGGCATAGGCGCGGGCAAAGTTCTCGGGCGTGGGCTCCAGGTGGGCACGGGCAAGGCGGCGCAGTGCGCCACGCGCCAGCTCGGCGGGCGATACCGCGGGGCGGGCGGCATCCATCAGCGGTACTGCCTGCCGCCCGCGGCACGGTGCGCGTCGGTGCCGGGGTCGCTGCCGCTGGCTCTGCCGATCCACGGCGCCTTGCGCGGCAGCACGGTACTTTCCAGCCAGCGCTGCAGGTCGTCGGCCGGCACGGCGCGGCTGAACAGGAAACCCTGCATCACGCCGCAGCCCAGGCGGTGCAGCACCTCCATCTGGCGCAGAGTTTCCACGCCCTCGGCCACCACGCGCAAGCCCAGCGAGCGCGCCAACGCGATGATCGCCGTGACCACCGCCGAACTCTGCGGCGTGACGCCCAGGTCGCGCACGAAGCTGCGGTCGACCTTCAGTTCCGAGATCGGCAGCGTGGTCAGGTAGGCCAGCGACGAATAGCCGGTACCGAAGTCGTCGATGGAGATCTCCACCCCGATCTCGTTGAGCCGGTGCAACGACGGGATCACGTTCTGCAGATCCTTCATCAGGTTGTCTTCGGTAATCTCGAGCTGGATCATGCGGTGCGGCACGGTCACGGCCGTGACGCATTGGTGAATATGTTCGACCAGGTCGCTGCGTTCGAACAAGCGGCTCGGCAGGTTCACGGCAATGGACTCGGCAAAGCCGAAGGCCTGCTGCCAGACGCGCGCCTGTTTCGCGGCCTCGCGCAGCGCCCATTCCGACAAGGGCACGATGAGCCCGGTGTCCTCGGCCAGCGGGATGAAGTCGCCCGGCGGCACCAGCCGCCCTCCGCGCTGCCAGCGCATCAGCGCTTCGGCACCCACCATGCGCGCGGCACGCACGTCGATCTTGGGCTGGTAGTGCAACACCAGTTCGTCGCGCTCGATGGCCTTGTGCAGCGCCGTTTCCAGCTCCAGCTTCTCGCGGCCGCGGCCGGCGAGTTGCGGGCTGTAGATGGCCGAGGAATTCTTGCCCTGCACCTTCACCGAGTACATGGCCACGTCGGAATTGCGCAGCAGGTCCACCACCGAGGCGCCGTCGCGCGGATACAGCGCCACGCCCACGCTGGCGGTGACGAAACATTCCTGCCCGCCCACGAAGATGGGCTCGCGCAGCGTCTCCAGCACGCGCTGGGCCACGCGCTCGGCATCTTCCTCGGCGGCCACTTCGGGCAGCAGGGCGACGAATTCGTCGCCGCCGAGGCGGCCCACGGCTTCCAGTGAACGGTGCGAACGCACGCCGGCGGCTTCCAGCGCGCCTTCCATGACCTGTTCGCTGTGGCGCACGCAGGCGCGCAGCCGGCGGCCCACCTCGACCAGCGCCTCGTCGCCGGCACCATGGCCCAGCGTGTCGTTGATGATCTTGAAGCGGTCCAGGTCGATCAGCAGCAGCGCGAACTGGTGGCCCATGCGGCGCGCCTGCTCCAGCGCACGCTCGGCGCGCCAGATGAGCTGGCGGCGGTTGGGCAGGCCGGTGAGGGCGTCGAAATTCGCCAGCTGGCGGATCTTGTCCTCGGCCACGCGGCGGTCGGTCACGTCCTGCACGATGCCGGCGTAGCCGACGCCGTGGCCGTGTTCGTTGAACTCCGGCTCGGCCTCCACGTGGATGATGCGCTGGCGGCCGTCGAGCAGCACGATCGGCACGTCGGTGGCCACCACCGAGGCGTGGCGCAGCGCCTCGTGCAGCAGGCGCAGGAAGCCGCGGCGGTCGTCGTGCGGCACCATGCGCAGAAGCGTGCGCAGGCCCACCGCTTCGTGCGGGCCGTAGCCGAACACGCGCAGCGCCTCGGGCGACATCACCAGGCCCGCGGCATCGCCGCGCTCGCTGCGCCACCAGTCGAAGCTGCCCATGCGAGCCAGGTCCTGCGCGCGCGCCAGCTTGAACTTGCTGCGCTCCAGCTCGATGCGCGTGCGCGAAGCGCGGAGCAGGTAGTGCAGCCGCCCGGCCAGCAACCCCCACTGCGTGGCCTTGACGAAGAAGTCGGTGGCGCCGGCCTGGTAGGCGCGCGTGATGGAAGCGTCGTCGTCCAGCCCGGTGAGCATCAGCACCGGCACGTTCTCGTGGCCCGGCAGCCGGCGCAGCGCGCGGCAGGTGTCGAAGCCGTCCATGCCGGGCATCAGCGCGTCGAGCACCACGATGTCGGGCGTCCAGTCGCGCAGCAAGGCCAGCGCCTGCTCGCCGCTGGAGGCGCCGGCGATCCTGAACCCGCGTTCGCGCAGCGCCAGCTCCGTGAGCAGCAGGTTGACCTCGTCGTCGTCGACGAGCAGCACTTCGGGCTGGACTTGCAGGCCGGCGTCGGCGTAGGGGTGGGCTGGCGTCATCGGCATTGCGCAGTTCAGGGCCGCAGCATAGCCCCAACCGCGCGCAGCGCGGCTTCGCCGTCGCTCACCAGGCGCTCGACGTCGGCGTGCAGATCGCCGGGCGCGCCGCTGCGCAGGCGGCGCTCGACCGCGGCGCAGGAGGCCGCCAGGGCCAGCGCGCCGACGCTGGCGGAGGAAGATTTCAGCGTGTGCGCCACGCCGGCCACGACGCCGGGGTCGCCGGCGTCGAGCTCGGCGCGCAGCTGCACCAGCATGCGCGCCAGCGAGGTCTCGAAGGCAGCCAGCACGCGGGTGAGCACGCCATGGCGGCCGTCGGGGTCGAGCTCGCGCAGGCGCGCGAGCGCTGCCGCGTCCAGCGTGGCCAGCGGTGCGTTGCCGCCGTGAGGCGCGTCAGGACCGGAAGACTCGAGGGTCATGAAACCAAGCTGTGGCGTCGCGCGGCCCGTCAAGAACCGGGCCGCGGCGTTGGCGTGCGCCAACCGTGCAGCATGCGAAAGACGCCGGCGCCCGTCAAGCGGTGGAACAACGGAG
The DNA here is from genome assembly GCA_016709385.1 of Candidatus Rubrivivax defluviihabitans. Classification (GTDB taxonomy): domain Bacteria; phylum Pseudomonadota; class Gammaproteobacteria; order Burkholderiales; family Burkholderiaceae_C; genus Rubrivivax; species Rubrivivax defluviihabitans. Next base: position 107,739 of record JADJMW010000008.1, on the reverse strand, counting down.
CTTCGTGGGGCGCGGACATCGCGGTCTCCTGCAGGGTGACGGTGGGACTGGAGCCGCGCAAGCGGCCACCGGGCACGGTTCTCCCCCGCACCCCACCGGACTTTCGGCGGCACCGACCCGAACTTGAGCCGGCGCCGCGGCCACGCTTCGTACAATGCCGCGCATGCGAGAGTCGAGCCCGGATGGCCCACGCAGCGCTGCCGGTTGGGTGGTCACGGCCGCGATCGCTCTGACCCTGGGGGGCTGCGTCGAAGCGCCGGCCGTCGGTGCCTGGATCCCCATCGTGCTGGCCATCGCCTTGGCGGCGGGTGCCGGCTTCCTGCTCGGCGCCTGGCGGTCGCGCCAGGGCCGCAGCACGGCAGCGGCGGAGCTGCAACGCGGCCGCGCAGAGCGGCAGTTGTGGGGCCAGCTGGAGGCCGACTGGACCTGGGAAACCGACGCCTCGGACCGCCTGCTGGCCTGGCGTGGCCCGGGTGAACTGCCACGCCAGGCCCCCACCGGCCTGTTCGACGCCGGCACGGCGCCGCCGGAGCTGGTGGCGATGCTGCAAGCGCGGCAGCCCTTTGCTGGCCTGCGCCTGCACGCAGCCGCACCCGTCGAAGGCAGCGTCGGATGGGAACTTCGCGGCGCGCCGCGCCACGACGACGTGGGCGGCTTTGCCGGCTTTGCCGGCCGCGCCCGGCCCACCGACCCCTCCGACAGCCTGCGCGCAGACGCTGCGGCCCTGGGCCCCGTGCTCGCGGCCCACGCCGAACCGGCGCTGGTGCTGCACCTCACGGGCCAGTCCTGGCAATTGCGGCACGCCAACGCCGCCGCGCTGGCGCTGTGGCCCGGCCGCGCGGCCACCGGCGACGCCGCATGGGCCAGCCTGCCCTTGCCCGTGCGGTCGGCCTGCAACGACTTGGCCGCAGGCGACTCTGTCGACGTCGAGGGCTGGCAGGTGTGCGCACTGGCCGGCCCGCCCGCCGACAGCCGGTACCTGTTGCTGGTTCGCCCGGCCACCTTGCCCGCCGGCGCGGCGGCACCACCACAGCCCAGCGAAGGCGACTCTTTCAGCTTCACGGTCACCCACGACCTGCGCGCACCGATCCGGGTGGTGGAAGGCTTTGCGCGCATCGTCAAGGAGGACTACGGCCGACTGCTCGACCGTGTCGGCAACGACCACCTCGACCGCGTGCTGGGTGCGGCGGCGCGCATGAACCTGATGATCGACGCGCTGCTCACGCTGGCCCGGCTGTCCACGCAGCCACTGGAGCGGCAGCCGGTGAATCTGTCGCAACTGGCTGGCTGGGTGGTCGAGGACCTGCGCCGCGGCACGCCCGCTCGCGTGGCCGAGATCGAGATCGAACCCGGCCTGGCGGCCCAGGGCGACCCGACCCTGCTGCGCCAGTTGCTCGAGAACCTGCTCGGCAATGCCTGGAAATACAGCGCGCAGCGCGAGCCGGCGCGCATCAGCTTGCGTCGCCTGCCGCAGGATGAACGCACCGTCTTCGAGGTGCGCGACAACGGCGCCGGCTTCGACATGCGCTCGGCCGAGCGGCTGTTCGGCCTGTTCCAGCGCCTGCACAGCGCCAGCGACTTTCCGGGCCACGGTGTCGGACTGGCGTCGGTGCGCCGCATCGTGCGCCGGCATGGCGGCGAGATCTGGGCCGAAGCCGAGCCCGGCCGTGGCGCGGCGTTCTTCTTCACGCTGGGCTGAGCGGGTGCGACTCATACCTTCACAAGCTCTAGGCAGCGGAAGGCGCCCGGCCACGCTGGGAGCGCGGGCGCGGCACCGACCATCAGGCCGCCGTGCGCGCCAGTTCTTCCACCGCCGTCAGCAGGCGCTGGGCCTGTTCCGCCAGCGGCAATTCCTGCTCCTGCGCCAGCCGCTGCAGCCGCTGCCAGGCCTGGGCCCGGCTCAGCGAATGGCGGTGCATCAGCACGCCCACGGCCAGCGGCAGCGGGTCGGCCAGGACCGCCGCGGTGGCGGGCGGCTGCGGCGCCGCCGCTTCGGCACTGCGCAGCCGCGCGAAGGCGGCCTCGACGCTGGGCACGATCTGCCCCACGTCCAGCGGCTTGATCAGGTAGGCCAGCGCACCCAGCGCCTTGACCTGCGCCAGCGTGGCCTCGTCGGAAAAGGCCGAGAGGAACATGAAGGGGATGCGGTAGGCGTCGCGCAAGGTCTGCGCCACGTCGAAACCGCTCTTGCCTTCCATGCGGATGTCCAGCAGCGCCAGCGCCGGCCGGTGTTCGCGCGCGAGCAGGATGGCGTCGTCGCCGTTGTCGGCGTCGATGACCTCGTAGCCGGCCTGTGACAGGCCATGCGTGACGGTGGCGAGCACCAGCCTGTCGTCGTCGACGACCAGGATCCTGCCCTTGCACGCGCCAGCTTGTGCCATGCCCAGGATTGTGGCCTAAGCGGTCCGAACGGCCGCCGCAGCCGGGGCGGTCGCGCTCGGCAGCTGTACGCTCGGCGGGCGTAGTTCGACCTCGGCCACCACCTCGGTGCCTTGCTGAAGCAGCGTCAGGCGGCTGCTGCGCCGCGGCAGCAGGGCACGAACCAGGCCCAGCCCGGAGACGCCGCCGCGCACCTGCGCGAGGTCGAAACCCGCGGGCAAGGTGCCGGCGCTGGCGATGCGGATGCACACGTCGTCGCCGTGCACCGTGAGACGGCAGGAGACGTCGCCCCCAGCGCTGTGCTTGATGGCGTTGGTGAGCAGTTCGTTCACCGTCAGCGCCACCGGTATGGCCTCGGCCTCGGGCAGCAGCTGCGGCACCGCGCCGGCCACCTCCACCCCGATCGCGCGGCCGAAAGTGCGCTGCACAGAAGAGGCAATGGCACGCAACAGCCCGGCCACCTCGAGCGGCCCGCTGGCACCCACCTGCAGGCCGTAGACCTGGGCGATGGCCTGTACCTGACCCACCGCTTCGGAGAGGACGGCCGAGAGCTCGGGGTGGCGCGCCGCGTTCTGCTGCAGCAGCCCGGCCACGCCTTGCAGGTTGTTCTTGATGCGGTGGTGAACTTCGCGCACGAGCACCTCGCGTTGCGCGATGGCGGCCTGCAGCCGGGCGCGCTCCGCGGCCCGCTGCCCGGTCACGTCGCTGGCCACCAGCAGCAGTTGCGCGGCACCGACGTCGCCTTCGTCCAACGGGGCGATGCGGCAGTCCCAGACCCGCGCCCCTTCGGCTCGCTCCTGCTCCGCCCCGCGCCATTCGTGCTGGCTGGCCTGGCCTGCGGTAGCCGCAGCGCGCAGCCATTCGCGCAGCGCCACCGCCATGGCCGGCGGGCAGCAGTCCTCGGGCGCGCGACCCAGCACCTGCTGCAGCGGCTGGCCGAAGAAGGTGGCCGCCGTCTGGTTGAGCTGGTTCACGCGCAGGCTGTGGCCGTCGAACAGCGCGATCGCCAGCGGCGCGGTTTCGATGACGCGCTGCAGCGAGGCCTGCGCCTGCGCGATGCTCACTTCGGCCTGGCGCCGGCGCTCGATGTCCAGCAGCGCGATCGTCAATTCGCGCCCGCCGCCACCGGCCCCCTGGCGCGTCATGACAGCATTGCCCACGACCCAGAATTCGCGCCCGTCGCGGCCCTTGAGCCGGCACTCGAAGGTTTCGGCCTGCCCGTCCTGCAGCCGGTGCAGGTGGTCGGCGCTGCGCAGCGGGTGGTCGAGCTCGGGCGTGGCCACGATGCTGATCGGCTCGCCGACGAAGTCGGCCAGTTCGCCGCCGAACATGCGGCGCGCCGAGCGGTTCATCCATTCGATGCCGCGTTCGGACACCGTGACGATGCCCACCAGCACCGAGTTGAGGATGGCACGCGTGCGCTCGGCCTGTGCGGCCAGCGACTCGCGCGCGCGGTGCCGTTCGTCGACGTCGACGAAGGAACAGATCAGGCCGGGGTCGTCGCCGTCTTCGCCCCTGTCGCCGTTGTCACCGTGGTCACCCTGGTCGTCCACGCGGCGCACCGTCACCTGCACCCAGGTCAGGCGGCCGTCGCGGCGGCGCAGCAGCCGCTCGCCGCCGTAGCGGCCGTGTTCGCGCAGGCCCTGCGCCACCTGCGCCTCGAAGTCGACGCAGGTGCGGGTGTCTTCGTACAGCTCGGCGGCGTCCAGCGTATTGAGCTCCGGCGCCGAATAGCCGGTCAGCACGGCCATGGCCTGGTTGGCGCGTTCGATGCGCGCGCCGCGCTGGTAGACGATGCCGACGTCGGACAGGCTGAACATCAGTTCACGGTCGCGCAGCAGCTTTTCCAGTTCGGCCTGCTGCATCTTCAACCGCGTGATGTCGGTGAGCACGGCCACGGCCTCGGTGGGGCCGCCCTCGGCGCGCGCACGGCGCACCGAAAGTGAATACCACAGCGCGGCGCTGCCGGCCTGCGCCAGCGGCAGTTCGGCGTCGAAGGGCTGCCCTTGCGCCAGTGCCTCCAGGGCCTCGCGCGCCCTGCCCAGCGGCCCGAAGCTGCGGCCGAAGATCTCTTCCAGCGAAGCACCGGCGGCGGCGCCGGGGTCCAGGCCCAGCATGCGCTCGAAGCGGCGGTTGCAGCGCACCAGCAGCGGCCCGCGCAGGTAGGCGATGCCGGCCGTGGAGCTGTCCAGGATGGTTGTCAGCTCGCGCAGCAGCTGCTCGTTGCGCCGCTGCGCCGATTCCTGCTCGGTGACGTCGAGCGTGACCACCGACGTGGTGGCGCGGCCGCCGGCCAGCGCCCCCGGTTCCACGCGTGTGAGCAGCCAGCGCTCGCCGAGCTCGGGGTGGCGCACGGCATAACGCACCTCCGTACGTTGGCCGGCGCGCAGCGCGCGCTGCAGGCGCTCGAACTCGGGCAGCGAGCCGGGCTGCACCAGTTCGCGGCCGACGCCCAGCAAGGCACTCGAGCCGCGCGCCTCGCCGCCGTCGTCGCCGCGCGCGCGCGCACCCCCCGCCGCGCCCGGTGCCAGCCAGCCGTGCGCGGGATCGTAGGTGGCCACGCCGACGCTGGCCGTGTCCATGAGCATGCCCATTTCCAGCTGCGCCAGGTCGAGTTCGTCCTCGGCGCTGCGGTCCTGCACCACCGCCATGACACGGCGCCGGCCGTCGTCTCCGGCCCAGCAGGCCAGCCGCGCCGAGAGCCTGCGCCGCCGGCCGCCTGGCAACGCCACCAGCGCCTGGCTTTCGAGCGGCACCGCGCCAGGCATGAGCGCAGGCGACATGCCGCCGCGCTCCCAGGCCAGCAGCGACTGCAGTTCCGGCGCCGCTTCGTCCAGCACCTCGGGCACGTGCTCCACCAGCGCCTCGAAGGCCGCATTGCAGCGCACGATGAGGCCGCTGGCGTCGTACACGAGCATGCCGCTGCCGCTGATCTCGAACCACTGCGCCAACTCGTCCTGCGCACGGCGCGCCTGCTCGCGCGCGGCCACCTCGGCGCTGCTGTCCTGCAGCAGCGTCAGCCACAGCGGTGGTGAACCGCGTTCGCCGAGATTGGTGACGGCCAGACTGAACCAGCGCGGCTGCCCGAAGGCATCGACGAGCCGGCGGCGCAGCGGTGGCGAGGCGACGCCGCGCCGCGCCGCGGCGGCGATCGCGGCCCGCTCGGCCAGGCTGCCGGCGCGGTCCTCTGCCGGCTGCAGCTCCACGGGGTCGTGCCCGACCAGTTGCTCGCGCGGCAGGCCCAGCAAGGTGGCGTAGGCCTCGTTGACGTCGAGCAGGCGGAAGCCGGCGTCCTGCAAGGTGGCCGGGATGGGCGAGCTCCACAGCGCGCACAACAGGTCCTTGGCTTTCGGCACCTGACGCGCAGCCGCCGGGGCCGCGCTGTGTCGCGCGGCGCCCGGGGGCGGCAAGACTGGCTTGACTGCAGCCATGGGGGCCTCAGCCGTCGAGCTGGCGTGCGGCCTGCAGCGCCTTCAGCAAGGCGCGGTTGACCTCGGTGGCGCTGAGCAGCAGCCGGCCGGCCAATTCACGAATGTCGAACACCGACGCCTGCTCGATGGCCTGCACCAGTTGCAGGTAGGGCAGGTAGGGCCCGCCTTCGCCGCACAGCGCCTGGCGCACGGTGTCGGGCACCGGCAGATTGCGCATCAATTCGGACCAGGGTTGTTCGAGCAGGCGGTCGAGCAGCGAGAACAGGCCGCAGATGAACATCTCGCCGCACACGGCGGCGTCGCCGCGCCCGCGGGCCAGCTCCTCCAGCAACATGCCGCGGCGCACGGCGGCATGGACCATGGGCCTGGCGTTCGGCGCCTGGCTCGAGCTCGCCAGCAGCAACGCCAGCCAGCGCTTGAGTCGCTGGTAACCCAGCAACATCAGGGCGTGGCTGAACGAGTTGATTTCCACCGTGAGCCCGAAGGCGGGCGAGTTGAGATAGCGCATCAGCTTGAAGGCCAGCGTCGGGTCGCGCATCAGCACCGCCTCCAGGCGCGGCACCGGGTCCTCGCGCTCGACGCCGTGGATCAGCTCCAGCACCACCTGCGCATTGCCGGTTCGCTTGCCCCTGCTGGCGGCAGCGGGTGGCGGGTCGTCGAAGGGCCAGCCGACCACCGCCGCGGCACCGAGCTTGAAAGCGGCGTCGGCATCGGCCGTGGTGCGTACGTCGGCCTGCCAGGTGGTGACGCGACGGGCACCGACGCCCTGCGCAGCGGCATCGCGGCGCTCCTCGCCGGCATGCAGGATGGCGTGGCTGAAGCAGGCCAGCACCTCGGGAGCCAGCGGCGCCAGCGGGCGACCCTTGATGAGCATCGGCGTTCCGCTGGCATGCAGCTGGAGCAGCGTCTCCAGGTGCGCCGCGTCGCCGGCCATGAACGCCGGCACCTCGACCATCAGCTGCGGGCCCGGTTGCTGCGCCAGCACCGCGCACAACAAGGCCTCGTCGGCCACATTCAACGACACCGGCGGCGTCGCGACCTGGGATGCCGGAGCTTCACGGCCCGCTGCAGGGCCATCCAGCGCGCGCAGCGTGAGCGCCAGTTCGCCACCGCCGGCCGCGACCGGCCAGACCTCGCCCAGCAGGTACAGCAGCGCCAGCGCGTCCGGTGGCGTGCTGCCGGGCTCGGCGAAGACGGTCAGGCGGGTGGCCACCACATTGCGTTGGCGGTCGATGATCGGGCTGTAGCCCAGGGCCACCTGGCCCAGCACGGGATGGTCTTGCATGTCTTGGCAGCCACGTGGGCCGCAGGCGGGCAGCGCCCGCGGTCCGACGCTCAGCGGAGGTAGTCGAACAGCGACATGCGCTGCACGATCGAATAGGTCTTCAAGGCGGCATCGTATCCGCTCTGGCGGCTCTGGAAGTCGGAGATGGCCTGGACCATGTCCAGATCCTCGGCCGCGGAGCGCGCTTCCCGGGCATCGAGGGCCTCCTGCGACACCTGGTCGCTCAAGGCGTCGAGGCGATTGAGCGTCTCGCCGGTGCGCGTACGCCAGGTCGACAGGTTGGCGCTGCTCGCGTCGATCTCGGCCAGCCCGCGGCTCACCGTCGCCGCCACCTCGGCCTGGCTGCGCCCGGGCGTCATCAATTCGCTCGCCACGCGGTCCATGACGTCGAACACCGACAGCGCCTGCCCCGGCAGCGCCGGGTCGTCGGCCCGCAGCCAGACGGCGCGGCCGTCCACCGACAGCGGCGCCGCCGCCCCGGCCGCCGTGGTGGCCTGGCCGGGCGTGCCGTTGAAGCCGACGCCGCCGGGGCCGTCCTGCAACGGCGGGCCGTCGCTGCCCTGGCCGCCGAAGATGTAGCGGCCGTCGCTGTCGCGGCGGTTGGCCAACGCCAGCAGGTCGCCACGCAGGCCGGCGATGACCTGGCCGAGACTGCTTCGGTCGGCGTCGTTGTAGCTGCCGTTGCCGGCGCCGACGAGCAGCTCGCGCGCCTGCTGCAGCAGGGCACCGGCTTCGCCCAGGCTGCTTTCGGCAAGCTGCGTGGCCGCGCGGCTGGCATCCAGCGCGCGCTGCTGCGCATCGCTGCGCGACAGCGTCGACAGTGCGCGTTCGGCCGCCGCGGCGGCGGCCGGGTCGTCGCTGGCCCGCAGCACCCGCTTGCCGCTGGTGAGCTGCTCCTGGGCTTCGCCGAGCGCCTTCTGGCGGCGCTGCAGCTGGGCCAGGGAAGCATCGAAGGTATGGGCCGTGGCGATGCGCATGTGGGGCTTTCTCAACCGCCGCCGGCGGCCTCGAGCAGGGTGTCGAACAGGGACTGCGCCACCTGCAGCACCTTGGCCGCCGCCTGGTAGCTCTGCTGGAACTGGATCAGACGCGCGGCTTCTTCGTCGAGGTTGACGCCCGACACGGCGCTGCGCGACAGCTCGGCCTGGCTGGCCACCGCCTGCGAGATCTCGGCCGACGAACGCCCGCTCTGCACGCGAACGCCGACTTCGGCCAGGGCCTGCGACCAGGCATCGCTGGCGCTGCGGCCGCCGACGACTGCGGCATCGCGCAGGCCGAGCAGGGCCAGCGCATTGCCGTTGTTGCCGGCCATCGCCGCGGCCGGCGTTGGCGCCACGGTGAGGAGGTCGCCCGTGCGCGGCACGCCGCTGAGCTGCAGCGAGAAGCCGTTGAGGTCCAGCGGTGGCGCCGGGATCGGCTGACCCGGCTGCCAGTTGCCGCTGCCGCTGGACAAGGTGGCGTTGCCGGCGTCGAGCACTTCCCAGGTGTAGCCGCCGCTGTCGTCGGTGAAGGTGATGCGCACCGAAGCGTCCGGCAGCGGCAGCGGCGCCGCAGTCATCGCAAGCGAGGCCACGCCGACGCTGCCGGTATTGGCCGGCCCGGTGCTGGCCACCAGAGGCGATGCGGCGGCCAGCTCGTCGGGATCGCCGAGCAGCGTGGCCATGCCGTTGGCCGCGCGCGTCACGGGCTGCAGCAGGAAGCGATCGCCGGGCTGCGGGGCGGGGGCACCGAAGTCGATGCGCATGCCGTCGACGACGTCGCCGCTGGCCACCGTCTGCACCTGGCCGTCGCGCAGCCGCGTCAGCTGCCAGCTGCCAGGCAGGGCCGGATCTTCGCGCAGCTCGTACTCGCTGGCCTGCAGCGCCGACGAGTCGGTGAGGGTGAGCGCGACGCTGCCGATGGGGTTGCCGCTGCCGTCACGGGCATTGCCGGCGTGCGGCAGCGCCCGCGCCGGACCCAGCGCGAACAGGTCGCCGCCGGCGACCTGCCCCAGCGGTGGCTGCAGCGTCACGCCGCGGCGCTGCTGCTCGTTGATCGCGCCGCCCACGGCGGCGGCCAGGCGCCCGACCAGGGTGCGCGCATCGACGAGGTCCTGGTTCTGGAAGCGCAGCAGGCCGGCGATCGAGCCGCCACCCAGCGCGTCTTGCGCCAGCGGGCGCGGCGGGCCGCCGGCTTCGATGGCCAGGGCGGAGCGCGACGGGTCGGCGGCGTCGGCCACCACCGTCAGGCGCACCGCCTCGGCGCCGAGCACCAGGCTCTGGCCGCCGCCGATGAAGATCGCCAGCGAGCCGTCGTCGGCCTCGATGCGGCTGGTCTTCACATGCTGCGACAGTTCGGAGATGAGCTGCTCGCGCTGGTCGAGCAGGTCGTTGGCCGGCTGGCCCAGGCCGCGCAGTGCGGCGATGCGCTGGTTGGTCTCGGCGATGCTGCGCGCCAGGGTGTTGACCTGGGCCACGGTGGCCTGCAGCCCCGAGCTGACGCCGGCCTGCACCTCGTCGAGCGCGCTGCCGGCCTGCCCATAACGATCGGCCAGGTCGCCGGCGCGTGCAAGCACCACCTGGCGCACGGCGCCGTCGGTGGGGCGGCTGGCCAGGTCGGCGAGCGAATTCAGGAAGGCGTCGGTGGCATGCCCCAGGCCGCTTTCGCCGGGGCGGAAGATGCCCTCCAACCGCTGCAGCTGCTCCAGCCGGCTGGCGTCCATGCCCGCCAGCGCGCGCGCTCCGGCGGCTTCGCCGGTGAGAAAGGCATCGTGCGAGCGCGTCACCGCGACGACGTCGACGCCACGGCCGAAGAAGCCGGCGCCGCTGAACTGCCCCTGCGCGGTGGCCAGCTGCACCTGCTGCCGCGAATAGCCCGCGACATTGGCGTTGGCGATGTTGTGGCTGGTGGTCTGCAGCGCGGCGTAGTTGGCCGCCATCGCCTTGATGCCCATGGCCATCAGCGGAGAAGTGCCCATGGCCGGCCCTCAGTTCAGTTCAGTGAACGCTGCAGCCGCAGCGTGGTGTTGATGACGCGGCCGAGCTTGTCGGCATAGGCCGGGTCGGTGGCATAACCTGCACCCTGCAGGCCGAGCGCGAATCCGGCGGCGGCCTCGGTTGGCTTGTGCGCCGCGGCCAGCGCCGACACCCGGGCCACCACGCCGCTGTAGCGCGGGCTGTCCTTCATGAGCCGTGCATAGTCGGCGAAGGACTCGGCATAGCTGCCGTAGGCGCGGAATTTCTCCACCGTCTTGCGCGGCGTGCCGCCGGCATATTCGGTGGTCGTGACCTCGGCCACCGGCCCGCGCCAGCCGGCGCCGGCCTTGATGCCGAAGAGGTTGAAAGCCGGCGTACCGTCGGCGTGGCGGATTTCCTTGCGGCCCCAACCCGTTTCGTGCGCCGCCTGCGCCACCATGAAGGCGGCCGGGATGCCGGTGGCAGCCTCGGCTTCGCGTGCGGCGGCGCCGTGCTGCTGCACGAAGCCCGCTGCGCCGAGCTGGGGAATGCGTGTCGGTGCCGGCTGCGCCGCCAGCGGCGGCGGTGTGTTGTTGGCCGACCCGGTGTGCGGAATGGGGCCGGGCGACAGGCCCATCTGCCGCTCCAGGTGGCGCGTGATGGCTTCCGACAGGCCGCCCGGCAGGCCGCTGAGCTGGCTGGCGTACTGGCTGTCGAGCATCTCGGTGCCCATCTGCGCGCCGGCCGTGTCGTCGCCGCCCAGGCCGCCACCCGTGGTGGTGGCGCGCATGCTCTTCATCAGCTCCTGCATGAACAGCGCCTCGAACTGGCGCGCGGTCTCGCGCACGGCGGACTTCGGATCGGCGGCGGCGCGGCTGCGCAGCGCGTCGAGCGAACGCGCGTCGAAGGCCAGGCGGTTGTCGAGCGGACCGGCTGCCATGTCCTAGATGACCTCCAGCTCGGCACGCAGCGCGCCGGCGCTCTTCATCGCCTGCAGGATGGCCAGCAGGTCCATCGGCGTGGCCCCCAGCAGGTTCAGCGCCTTCACCACGTCGGTGAGCTGGGTGCCGGCGGGCAGGCTGAGCAAGGCGCCCTCCTGCTGCGTGATGGTGATCTCGGACTGGTCGACCCGCACCGTCTGGCCCTGCGCGAATTCGTTCGGCTGGCTGACCATGGGCGTGGTGCTGATCGTCACCGACAGGCCACCGTGCGCCACGGCGCAGGCGCCCAGCGTCACGGCCTCGTTCATGACCACCGAACCGGTGCGGGCGTTGAGCACCACGCGCGCCGCTGGCCGCTCCAGCACCAGCGGCAGGTTTTCGATGTCGGCCAGGAAGGCCACCCGCTCGCCGGCCTGGCCGCTGGGCATGCGCACGTTCACCGTGCGGCCGTCCAGGGCCGCGGCCGTGCCTTCGCCCTTGAAGGCGTTGATGGCCCGGGCGACGGCGCGCGCCGTGGCGTAGTCGCTGGCGTTCAGGCCCAGCTGCAGCGAGTCGCCGTCCAGCAAAGGCGTGGCCACGGCACGTTCGACGCTGGCCCCTTCGGGGATGCGGCCGGCCGACAGGTGGTTGATCTGCACCTTGGAGCCGTTGGCCGAAGCACCTGCCCCGCCGACGAGGAGGTTGCCCTGGGCCAGGGCGTAGACCTGGCCGTCGGCGCCCTTCAAGGGCGTGGCGATGAGCGTGCCGCCGCGCAGGCTCTTGGCGTTTCCCACCGAGGACACGGTGACGTCGACGGTCTGGCCCGGCAGCGCGAACGGCGGCAGTTGCGCCGTCACCATCACCGCGGCCACGTTCTTGAGCTGCAGATTCGCGCCGGGTGGCAGCGTGATGCCGAACTGCTGCAGCATCGCATTCAGGCTCTGCGTGGTGAACGGCGTCTGCGTGGTCTGGTCGCCGGTGCCGTCCAGCCCCACCACCAGACCGTAACCCACCAGCTGGTTGCTGCGCACGCCCTGCACGGCGGCCACTTCCTTGATGCGCGCCGAGGCCGAGGCCGCCGCCGGGTGCGGCCACCACAGCGCGCTGCTGGCGGCGGCAAAGGCCAGCGCGACGGTCCAGCGCAACAGGCGCTCGGGTGAGGGTTGCACCGCCCTCTCCCTAGATCGGCAGCACGCTGAGGAACACGCGCGACAGCCAGCCGATGGCCTGGGCCTCGGCCTGCTGGCCGCGACCGCGGTGCTCGAGCCGCACATTGGCAATGGCGGCACTGGGCACGGCATTGCCGGGCTGGATGGCCCGCGGATCGACCTGACCCGAGAAGCGCAGCACGTCGACGTTGTTGTTGACGCCGATCTGCTTCTCGCCGCCGATCAGCAGGTGGCCATTGGGCAGTACCTGGCGCACCACGACGGTGATGGTGCCGCTGAAGTCGTTGCTGCTCTCGGTGGCGCCCTTGCCGGCGAAGGTATTGCTGGAGCTGCCCTTGGCCGAGGCGCGCGCGAAGTCGCCGGGGCTCACGCCGGGCAGCGCCGTCACCGAAGCCGCCAGGCTGCCGCCCTTGTCGATGGAACTGGTGGACTTCTGGCTGGCGCTGACCTTCTCGACGATCTGCACGGTGAGCGTGTCGCCGGCCAGGCGCGCGCGATAGTCCTCGAACAGCGGCCGGTAGCTGGCGGACTGGAAAATAGAGCCGTTGTTCGCCGGCGGCGGCTCGGCGGCCACCACCACCGGCGCCGTGTCGGCCACCTCCACGCGCGGTGACCAGATGCTGCACGCGGGCAGCAGCAGCGCCGAAAGCAGGCCGGCGGCGCTGGCCAGGGCGCGTCCGATGTCGCGCACGCTCACAGCTGGCCCAGCCTTTGCAGCATCTGGTCGCTGGTCTGGATGGCCTTGGAGTTGATCTCGTAGGCGCGCTGGGTGGCGATCATCGACACCAGTTCCTCCACCACGTTGACGTTGCTGCCTTCCAGGAAACCCTGCTGCACCAGGCCCAGGCCGTCGGCGCCCGGGTTGCCGACGTTGGCGGTGCCCGAGGCCTCGGTCTCCAGGAACAGGTTGCCGCCGCGCGCGTCCAGCCCCGCCGGATTGACGAACGACGCCAGCTGCAGCTGACCCACCGACTGCGGCGCCACCTGCTGCGGCAGCTTGACGTTGATCGTGCCGTCGGGCGTGACCGTGACGCCCGTGGCATTGGCCGGGATCGTGAAGCCGGGCTGCAAGACATGGCCGGCCTGGGTGACGAGCTGGCCGTTGGCGTCGACCTGGAAGGCGCCGTCGCGGGTATAGCCGGTGCTGCCGTCGGGCAGCTGGATCTGGAAGAAGCCCTGGCCCTTGATGGCGACGTCGAGATTGCCGCCGGTCTGCTGCAGCGTGCCCTGGCTGAAATTGCGCGTCGAGGCCGCGACCCGGGTGCCCAGCCCCACCTGCAGCCCGGTGGGCAGCTGGCTCTGGTCGGAACTGGCGGCACCGGCGGTGCGCAGGTTCTGGTACATCAGGTCTTCGAACACCACGCCGCCGCGCTTGTAGCCGTTGGTGCTGACATTGGCCAGGTTGTTGGCGATCGAGTCCAGCTTGGTCTGCTGGCCTTCCATGCCGGTCTTGGAGATCCAGAGCGATCGGATCATGGTCTGCGCGTCCTTCGAGTGGTGTTTCGATGTTGGATCGGACTGCAGCGCACCAAGCCCCGGAAAAGAGGGCCGGCGGCGCGCCTTCTCCGGGCGTCCATCACTGCGGCGAAAGCAGGCGTGACGCCGCCTGCTCGCGCTGCTCGGCGCCCTGCAGCACCTTCATCTGCTGCTCGAACTGGCGCGCCGCGGCGATCATCGCCACCATGGTCTCCACCGGGCTGACGTTGGAGCCTTCCAGCGCGCCCGCCTGCAGCCGTGCCGACGGGTCGGCCGCCAGTTCACCCGCCTCGACGCGGAACAGGCCGTCGTCGCCGCGCGTCAGTGGTGCGTCGGTCGTGACCAGCTTCAGGCGGCCGGCCGGTTGTGGCGGGTCGTTGCCCACCCGCGTCGTGAGCGTGCCGTCACTGGCCACGTCGACCGCGGCATTCGCCGGCAGCGTGATCGGCCCGCCGTCGCCGAGCACCGGCAGGCCGGCGGGGGTGACGAGCTGGCCGTCGGTGCCGACCTGCAGCGCCCCGGCGCGGGTATAGGCCTCGGTGCCGTCCAGCGCCTGCACGGCCAGCCAGGCCGCCCCCTGCAGGGCGACATCGAGGGCCCGGCCGGTGGTCTGCACCGGGCCGCTGCGCGGGTCGTGGCCGACCGACGATTCGAGCGCGTAGACGCGTGTGCTGGCGCCGTCGCCGCGCACCGGCACGGCACGAAAGGCCTGCAGCTCGGCACGGAAGCCGTTGGTCGATGCATTGGCCAGGTTGTTGGCGAGCTGGTCCTGGCGCTGCAGCGTGGCCTTGGCGCCCGACATCGCCAGGTAGATGAGGCGGTCCATCGCTCGGCGCCGCGGCGTCAGCGCAGGTTGAGCAGGGTCTGCAACACCTGGTCCTGCGTCTTGATGGTCTGCGCGTTGGCCTGGTAGGTACGCTGCGCGGTGATCATGCTGACCAGTTCACTGGTGAGGTCGATGTTGGATTCCTCCAGCGCACCAGCCTGCAGGCTGCCCAGGGCTCCTTCGCCCGGCACCCCCGCCACCGGGTCGCCCGAGGCCAGGGTGCGCGCCCAGGCGTTGTCGCCCACCGGCTGCAGGCCTTGCGGATTGCGGAAATTGGCGATCTCGACCTGCCCGGCCGGCCGCGAGCGACCGTTCGAGTAGCGCGCATTGATGACGCCGTCGGCCTCGATCGTGATCGACGTCAGCAGGCCGGCCGAGAAGCCGTCCTGGCGCAGGTCGGTGACACCGAAGGGCGAGCCGAACTGCGTTGCGCCGCCGACATCGAGCATGACGCCGGTGATCGCCAGCGTCTCGGCGCCTTGCAGATTGGTGCTGGCCGGCACGTCGAAGCTGACCGGACCCGCCGGCGCGGTCGGCACGCTGCCGTCGGCCGGGAATTCGATGGTCGTCACCGGCTCGGGGGCGGCAGCGGTGCCAGCAATGGTGACGCCATTGGCCGTGGCGTAGACATTCCAGGTGTCGGTGGCCGACTTCTGGAAGTAGTAGGTCAGCGCCACCTCCTGGCCCTTGGCGTCGTAGAGGGTCAACGACGTGGCGTTGTTGTAGGTCTCCGCGTCGGCGAAGTCGATCTTCGGTCCGGCGGCGGGCAGCGTCGCGGCCTGGCGGGCGTCGAGATTCATCTCGACCGCGATCTCGCTCGTTGGCGACGGGCGCACGCCCGCGGTCGGCAGCCGCAGCGGCACCGCCTGTCCGGGCTGCACCGTGCCCTGGTCGTCGGCGCGGTAGCCCATCAGCCGCATGCCACCGTTGTTGACGATGAAGCCTTCGCGGTCGACCTTGAACTGGCCGTTGCGGGTGAAGACCGGCGGGCTGTTGCCATCGGTGACCTGGAAGAAACCGGCCCCGTTGATCGCCAGGTCCATCGGATTCTCCGTCGTCGAGATATTGCCTTGCGAGAACTGCTGCGCCACCTGGCTCAGCGTGGTGCCGATGCCGATGGACTGGGTGCCGGAGCCGTTCAGCGCCGTGGCGTAGACGTCGGAGAACTCCGCCCGCGCGACCTTGCTGCCGTAGGTGTTGGCGTTGGCGATGTTGTTGCCGATGATCTGCAGGTGCTGGCTGGTGGCGTTGAGCCCGGAGAGGCCTTGCTGGAAGCTCATGGAGGGTCCTTGTCTGGTTTGGCGTGGGGTGTTTCAGTTGAAGGCCTTGACGTCGGCATAGCCGACGCTGCCGCTGTACTGCGTTTCCAGGTTGAGCCGGTCGCCGGCGGTGCTGACGGCCACGACGCGGTCGCGCATCAGGGGCGTGCTCGGCACCACGGCAGCTCCGACGGTGGCACTGACGCGAAAGCGATAGGGGGCGCCATCGGGCAGCGTCGGCGCCGCCCAGCCGAAGCCATGGCGGCCGGCGCCCTGGGCGCCGAGTTCGAGCGTGTCGACGACATGGCCCGAGGGCGCCAGGACCTCCACCTTCACCCGGTCGGCGCTGCCCGTGAGCTCGAAGCCGCCGGCACCGCTGCCGTTCATCACCGCCAGGCGGTCGCCTTGCAGCGTGACGTCATGGCCGACCAGCGCCGCACCTTGCAGCGTCTGCATCTGCACGAACTGGCGGTTCAGCCCCTCGACGGTGGTGTTGAGCTGCTCGATGCCGTTGACGGTGTTGATCTGCGCCATCTGGCTCGTGACCTGCGCGTTGTCCATCGGATTGAGCGGGTCCTGGCTCGTCATCTGCGCCACCAGCAGCTTCAGGAAGCGGTCGGCGCTGCCGGCCTGGTTGGCCGTGGGCGCGACGGCGGCGATGCCGTTGACCGATGACAGCGACAGCGCGTCCAGGCTGCTCATGACTGCCCGATCTGCAGCGTCTTGAGCAGCAGGCTGCGCGCCGTATTCATGACCTCCACGTTGTTCTGGTACGAGCGTGATGCCGAGATCATGTTCACCATCTCCTCCACCGGATTGACGTTGCTGTAGGTGACGTAGCCTTCCTTGTCGGCACCGGGGTGGCGCGGGTCGTGCACGCGGCGGCCGGGGCTCGTGTTCTCGGAGATCGTCGACACGCGCACGCCGGCGCTGGCGCCGCGCTGGCCGGCCCCTTCGGCGAGCGCGGTCTGGAACACCACTTGGCGCGCCTTGTAGGCGCTGCCGTCGGGGCCGGCCACGGTATCGGCGTTGGCCAGGTTGGAGGCCACCACGTTCAGG
This sequence comes from Candidatus Rubrivivax defluviihabitans, assembly GCA_016709385.1. Lineage (GTDB taxonomy): Bacteria > Pseudomonadota > Gammaproteobacteria > Burkholderiales > Burkholderiaceae_C > Rubrivivax > Rubrivivax defluviihabitans. The sequence continues at coordinate 91,002 of JADJMW010000008.1, read as the reverse complement.
CGCTGGCTCTGCGCGCTGACGCCGCTGCCGGCGATGTCGAAGATGTTGAGCAGGCTCATGGTCAACCCTGGTGGTGGCTCTTCATCGCGTCGAGCAGCGTGCGCACGCTGCCGTTGATGAAGCGCAAGGTGGACTCGTACTTGACGGCGTTGTCGGCGAAGGCGGCGCGCTCGCGGTCCATGTCCACCGTATTGCTGTCCAGGTTGGTCTGGCTGGGCACGGCGTAACGCAGCGCGGGGGCGGACCGCCCACCCGGGGTCATGACCCCGGCGGCGATGGCCGACCCCGGGCCGGCACTGCCAGTGGCGGCGCGCAAGGCCGAGGCGAATTCGAAGTCGCGGGCCTGGAAGCCGGGGGTGTCGGCATTCGCGATGTTGCCGGCGATCAGTCGCTGGCGCTCGGCGCGCAAGCTCAGCGCCTGGCTGTGGAAGTCGAAGCTCTCGGTGAGGCGGGCGATCATGCGGTGCTCCTTGCCGCCGGGTTCAGCGCCTTGTCCACGGAACCCCGGCCGGCAGAAGCATTCTGGGCAAGGCCCGGTTGCGACATGAGTGCGAATAGCGGGCTCGAAAGCCGTCAATTCAGCACCGGCGCCCGGTCAGGTCTGGTTACATTCCACCCCGTGAACATGCGCCCTGCCCCCACCCGCGCCGCTGCGCTGCTGGCTGCCGCCCTGGCGGCCATGGCCGCGCCTGCGGCCGAGCTTCCGCCGCAGGCCGTGGCCGCGGCGCTGGCGCTGGCCACCGAGGCCGCGCAGGCGCTGGCTCCGCCCGACGCGCGCGTGCTGGCCAGCGCCGGCGCGCTGGACCCGCGGCTGAAGCTGGCGCACTGCACGTCGGTCCAACCCTATCTGGTGGCCGGCTCGCCGAGCTGGGGCCGCACCCGCGTGGGCCTGCGCTGCACGCAAGGCAGCACGCCCTGGAATGTCTTTCTGCCGGTCACCGTGCAGGTGCTGGCCCCGGCCCTGGTGAGCAGCGCCAACCTGCCAGAGGGCACCCGGCTCGATGCCTCGCAGCTGGTTCAGGCCGAGGTCGACTGGGCCGCGGCCGCGACGCTGCCGTTCACGGCCGATCAGGCGCTGTCGGGCCGCGTGCTGGCGCGCCCGGTGGCGGCCGGCGCGGCCCTGCGGCCCACCGACCTGCAGCCCCGGCTGTGGTTTGCCGCGGGCGATACCGTGCAGATCTCGGCGCGCGGCCGTGGCTTCGCCATCAACGTCGAGGGGCGCGCCTTGACCTCCGGCCGGGAGGGTCACCCGGCACGTGTGCGCACCGAAAGCGGCCGCGTGGTCGTCGGCCGACCGGTCGGCGAGCGCCGCGTGGAGCTGGCGCTGTGACGCGGCCGACCTGCAGCGACCCCCGCATCTCGGGGGGATTGAAGAAAACATCGCTCCTGGCCCTAAAGTCCGCTGGCCGGGGTACCGATAGAACGTTCATGTCGTCGGGTCCACACGGCCGCCGTGACCCTGACAGGAGTCCATCATGAAAATCGGTCCTCTCGAATCCAAGCCAGCCGCGACAACCGTTTCGGAGCGCAAGAGCCCGCCGGCGACGGCGCAAGCCGGTACCGAGCCCAGCGCACAAGTCGCCCTTTCGCCCGCAGCCTCGGCGCTGGCCGGCGCGGGAACCGACCCCGCCTTCGACACCGCCAAGGTCGAGCGCGTGGCCCAGGCCATCCGCGACGGCAAGTTCACGGTGAACCCCGAGGCCATCGCCGACAAGCTGATCTTGAACGCCGCGGAACTGCTCGGCCGCCGGCTCAGCTGACCGCCGGGGTTTCCGTTCCATGATGTCCACGCAAGAGGAGCGGCAAGCCGTGCAGCGCGCCGCCGATCTGGAAATTCCGCTGTTGGCGCTGGAGCAGCAACTCGGCGCCCTGGGACTGGCGTTGCGCCAGCAGGATGCCGCCGCGGTGGACCATGTGGCCGCCGAGCTGCACGCCACGCTGGTTTCAGCCGTCGGCGAGTTCGCGCGCGCCGCCCGCAACGGTGGCGTTCCACCCGTGCTGCGTCGGCGGCTCGCGCATGCCGGTGGCCAGGTCGCCGCGCAGCGCGAAGCGCTGGCCCGCGCCACGGCGTCGCTGGACCGGGCCATCGACGTGCTGATCCCCGACCTGGCCCCTGCGCACGCCCTGTACTCCGCTGCCGGTGGCGCTGCGCGCGCCGGTGGACAAGGCGCAAGCCTGCTGGCCTGAAGGCGCGGCCAGCGCCTCGCCACCCTTCGCGGCCAACGGCTGTCACGAGTAAAAAGACCGGCTCTCGCCGGTCTTCCTGTTTGCAGGGCCGCCGCGACGGCCCGTCGTCCCTGCCCTACCACTCGCGCAGCCGCGTCCTCAGCCGGGCGATCGACTGGCTGTGCAACTGGCAGACGCGGCTTTCGGTGACGCCGAGCACGGCGGCGATCTCCTTCAGGTTCATGTCCTGCTCGTAGTACATGCTCATCACGTACTGCTCGCGTTCGGGCAGGTTCTTGATCGCCTCGACCAGCGCCTCGCGCATGCGCTGGTCCTGCAGCCGTGCCATCGGGTTGGCGTCGGCGTCGGCGACGTGGCGGTCCAGGTAGTCGTCGTCGGCCTCGTCGCCGCTCATGTCTTCCAGATAGATGAGCTGGGTGCCGCGCACCTTGCCCAGCAGTTCCTGGTAGTCGGTGAGCGACAGCCCCATCTCGCGCGCGATCTCGCTTTCGCTGGGGGCGCGGCCGTGGCGCTGCTCCAGCTTGTGCACCGCGGTCTCGATGCTGCGCTGGTGGCGGCGGTCGCCGCGGCTCATCCAGTCGTTGCCGCGCAACTCATCCAGCATGGCGCCGCGGATGCGCTGGGTGGCGAAGGTCTCGAACTGCACGCCCTGCGCGGCGTCGAAGCGGCTCAGCGCGTCGCTCAGGCCGATCATGCCGACCTGGATGAGGTCGTCCAGTTCCACGTTGGCCGGCAGCTTGGCGATCATCTGGTGCGCCAGTCGCCGCACCAGCGGGCTGTACTGCTTGAGCAGGGCGCCGGCGTCGAGTTGTCCCTTGGCGGTGTACATGGTGTCGGCCTCTATCGGAATGCGGTTCGGTGCGGGATCGGGCCGGCGGCTGCCGGCCAGGGGCCTGCCGCGGCGGCAGGCCCCGGCGCCGGCAGATCGTCGACTTCGAGTTGTGCCCCGAGCAGGCGCTGGAGCGTGTCGTCGGGGGCTGCGCCGGGATCGCCGGCGGGGTCGATCAACGCCCAGTCGCGCAGCGCGGCACCCAGGAAGGTGTCGGCACAGCCGCCCAGGCTGGCGGCGATGCCCCGGACCCGCGGCGAAGACGGCGACGCCGCCAGCAGCAAGTCGAAGCTCAGCAGGCCGCAGCGGCGCGCAAGCCACTTGCAGTTGGCATAGGCGTGCTTGATGCTCTCGGGATGGTCGGCGCCGATCAGCATCGGCCGCACGGCGCGGCGCTGGAACAGCCGCGCCAGGTCCGGACCTTCGGCGTGCAGCAGCAGCACCTCGGCAACCGGAGCGGCCAGCTGCAGCGCCTCGATGAAGGCGCCGGCCGAGCCCCGGGTGTCCACGTAGGCCAGCGGCAGGCCACGCGCCGGCAGGTAGGAAACGCGCGGCGCCAGGCGTTCGATGCAGGCCGCCAGGTCCACGCGCGCCAGCTCGTGCGGCAGCGGTGCACTGGCGGCAGCGTCCACCACCAGCACCTCGCGGCCCTGTGCGGCCAGCGCCGCGGCCACGCGGTCGAGCACCACGCCGCTGAACGGCACGTGGGGGTTCGCCGCCAGTGCCAGCACGTGGCGGCCGCGGCCGGCGAAGAGCCGGCGCAGGCCGTCGGCCTGGTCCAGCGGCATGCGCATGGACGCCTTCTGGAAGCCGCGCACGGGCGCGGCCGCGGGGTGGCGGGCGGGCATCGGCGTCAAGCTTGAGCCGCCAGTTCGGCGGCCGGCACGCGGGCGCCGGCGAAGATCAGGTTGACATCGTCGCGGTCCAGCCGCCAGGCCGCGCTGCCGCCGCCCTTCAGTGCCGTCTGCACCAGCGCACTGGCCGACAGGCGATGCCAGTCCTCGGGCACGCGCTGGCCGTTGGCCACCGCCACCACCTTGAGCTTGTGGCGGATCATCGCGTCCAGCGCCGGCGCCAGCTTCACCGACTCGTCCAGCTTGGACAGGATGACGCCACTGCAGTTGGGCGCGGCATAGGCCGCGAGCTGGTCCTCGATGGTCTCGCCCTGCGCCGAGGCGTTGATCACCAGCAGGCGCTGGATGGCGCGGTGCGACACCATCTCCAGCAGTTCGCGCGTGCGGCTGTCGCGCTGCGCCATGCCGGCGGTGTCGATGAGCACCAGCCTCTTGCCCGACAGCAGGTCGAGCAGGTCCTCCAGCGACGCGCGGTCGTGCGCGGTGTGCACCGGCACGCCCAGGATGCGGCCGTAGGCACGCAGTTGCTCGTGCGCCGCCACGCGGTAGGCGTCCAGCGTGATCAAGCCCAGGTTGGCCGCGCCGTGCTTGGTGGCGAAGGCCGCTGCCAGCTTGGCCGTGCTGGTGGTCTTGCCCACGCCGGTGGCGCCGATCAAGGCATAGACGCCACCCGCATCCTCGAGCGCGCTTTCGCGCTCGGCGGTGTGCAGGTTTCGCTCCAGCACCTGGGCCGCCCAGCTGCTGCCGTCGACATCGGCCGGCAGGCTTTCGAGCAGCTTGCGCACCAGGGCCGGCGAGAAGCCGGCGTCCAGCAGCTGCTGCGCCAGCATCGCCTGGCGTGGCTGGCGCTGCAGCTTCTCCATGAAGGCCAGCGCACCGAAGCGCTGCTCGATGAGGCCGCGCATGGAACGCAGCTCGGACAGCATCTCGATGGGTTCGCCGCGCAGCGCCAGCGCCGGCGAGGCCACTGCCGCGGCACCGGGAGGCGCATCCGGCATCTGCTCGCCCAGCGCCGACATCGCTGGCGGCGCGGCGCAGTGGCGCGAACGCGCGGCCTCGATCGGCGCCGCGGCGGGTGGCGCCGGTGGCACGGGTGGCGCGGTCCGCTGCGGCTCCGCCACCGGCGCCTCTGCGGCCAGCTCCGACCGCCGGCGCCTGAGCATGCGCTGGCGCACATAGTCCTGGAACGACAGCGTGCTCATCTGCAGCTGCTCCACGTCCTGCTCGACGCTGGCGTCCGGCGCCGGCCGTTCGACGCCGCGGCCCGCGGCGCCTGCCGCAGCCTTCCCGCTCGCCGCCGCGGCCGCGGCGGCGCGTGCCGGCGGCAACCCGTCGCCCAGGCGCTCGATCTGCAGCACGCTTTCGGGCGCCATGGCCAGCACCTCCACGCCTTCGGCGGAGGACTTGGTCGACATCACCACGGCGTCGTCGCCGAAGGCCTGCCGCACCAGGGCCAGGGCGTCACGCGAGGTGCGGGCGGTGAAGCGTTTCAGGTTCATGCCGTGCTTCCGATGATCGAACCGATGCGGATCGAATGGGTTTCAGGGATCTCGCTGTGGCCCAGCACCTTGAGCCGGGGTGCCGCGCGCCTGAGCAGCCGCGCCATCGGGGCGCGGATGTGGTCGGGCACCAGCAGGCAGGCCGGGTGCCCCAAGTCTTCCTGGCGCCGCGCGGTGTCGGCGGCGCTGCGCGTGAGCGAGTCGGCCACGCCGGGGTCCAGCGCTGCGCCGTGCGGCGAGGTCAGGGCCTGGGTCACGAGCCGTTCCAGGTCGGGGTCGAGCGCGATCACGTCGAGCTCCTTCACCGGGCCGTAGATCTGCTGCACGATGGCCGGTGCCAGGTGGGTGCGGATGCGGCGCGCCAGTTCGCCGGCGTCGGTCACCGTGGCGGCGTGTTCGGCCAGGCACTCGACGATGGAGCGCATGTCGCGGATGTGCACACCTTCTTCCAGCAGCAGTTGCAGCACGCGTTGCAGGGTGGCGATACCGACCATCTTGGGAACCACGTCTTCGATCAGTTTGGGGGCCAGCTTGGTGACGTGCTCGACGAGCGCCTGGGTCTCCACGCGGCCCAGCAGCCGGGCCGCATTCACCTGCATCAAGTGTGAAAGATGGGTCGCCACCACGGTGGCGCAATCAACCACCGTAAACCCGGCCATTTGGGCCATCTCCTTGTGCCGCTCCTCGATCCACACCGCGGGCAGGCCGAAGGCCGGATCGGTGGTCTTGGCACCGGGCAAGGCCTGCGTGGCACCCCCCGGGTTGATGGCCAGCCACTGCCCCGGCACGGCCTCGGCCTCGCCCACCACCGCGCCGCGCAGCGTGACGCGGTACATGCTCGGCTTGAGCTCGACCAGGTTGTCGCGGATGTGCACCGGCGGTGGCAGGAAACCCACGTCCTGCGCGAATTTCTTGCGCACGCCCTTGATGCGCGCCAGCAGGTCGCTGCCGGCGGTGGCGCGGGTCTTGTCCACCAGCGCGATCAACCGGTAGCCCACCTCCAGGCCCAGCGTATCCACCGGCAGCAGGTCGTCCCAGCTCGCCTCGGCATTGGCCGCAGGCGCCTCGCCGCCTTCGCCGCTGCCGCGACGCTGCGGCTGTTCGGCGGCACGGCGGCGCTTGCGCATCAGCTGCCACGACAGCAGCCCCAGCCCCGAGCTGACGATGAGAAAGACCAGGTGCGGCATGCCCGGCACCAGGCCCAGCAGCGCCACCACGCCGGCGGCCACGCCCAAAGCGCGCGGCGAGTCGAAGACCTGGCCGCCGATCTGGCTGCCGATGTCCTGATCCTTGCCCACGCGCGAAACGACCATCGCCGCCGCCACCGACACCAGCAGCGCCGGAATCTGCGCCACCAGCGCGTCGCCGATGGCCAGCGTGATGTACGAGCGCGCCGCCTCGCTGCCGCTCATGTCGTGCATCGCCAGGCCGATGACGAAGCCGCCGACCATGGTGATGAACAGGATCAGAAGCCCTGCCATGGCATCGCCGCGAACGAACTTGCTGGCACCGTCCATGGAACCGAAGAAGTCGGCCTCCTCGCCCACCTCGGCGCGGCGACGGCGGGCTTCCTTCTCGTCGATGAGGCCGGCATTCAGGTCGGCATCGATGGCCATCTGCTTGCCCGGCATGGCGTCGAGCGCGAAGCGCGCGCCGACCTCGGCGATGCGCTCGGCACCCTTGGTGACGACGACGAAATTGATGACGACCAGGATCGCGAAGACGATCAGGCCGACGGCGAAGTTGCCACCGATGAGGAAGTGGCCGAAGGCCTCGATGACCTTGCCGGCCGCGCCCGGCCCGGTGTGGCCTTCCATCAGCACCACGCGCGTGGAGGCCACGTTCAGCGACAGCCGCAGCAGCGTGGTCACCAGCAGCACCGTGGGCAGGGCCGCGAAGTCCAGCGGCTTGACCATCTGCGCGCTGACCATCATGACGGTGAGCGCCAGCGCGATGTTGAAGGTGAACAGCAGGTCGAGCACGAAGCTCGGCAGCGGCAGCACCATCATGGCCAGCATCATGACCACGAAGCCGGGCAGCAGCAGCGCCTTCATGGCGGCGGCGCGGGCGCCGGCCTGGGGGCCGAGCAGCGCGGTCAGGCGGGCCGTGAGCGCGTTCATCAAACGACCCTCCGCGCGGCCGTGTCAGCGTGGGCCGAGCTGCCGAGCGGGTCCATGTCGGCGGGCACCTCGGGCCGCGGCGCCTCTCCCGGCAACGGCCGGCCGGCGGCCATGGCGTCGCGCACCTGGTAGACCCAGGCCAGCACCTGCGCCACGGCACCGAACAGGCGCGCCGGGATCTCCCGGTCGACCTCGCAGTGTGCATACAGCGCGCGCGCCAGCGGCGGCGCCTGCAGCACCGGCACCTTGGCGTCGCGTGCCAGGTCGCGCATGCGCAGCGCCAGCAGGTCGGCGCCCTTGGCCACCACGCGCGGCGCGGCCATCGTCGCCTCGTCGTATTTCAGCGCCACCGCGTAGTGGGTCGGGTTCATGACCACCAGGTCGGCGCGCGGCACGGCGGCAAGCATGCGGCGGCCGACCATCTCGCGCATGCGCAGCTTCATCTTGCCCTTGACCTCGGCGTTGCCCTCGACCTCCTTCATCTCCTTCTTCACTTCCTCGATGCTCATGCGCAGCCGGCGCCGGAGCAGCTGGCGTTGCAGCGGCACGTCGACCAGCGCGAACACCGCCAGCACGCCCACCAGCAGCAGCAGGCCGCTCAGCAGCAGCCGGCCGCCTTCGGCCAGCGCCGCCGGCAAGGGCATGGCCAGCAGTTGCGCGTGCAGCGTCCACTGCCGGCTCAGCACCAGCGCAGCGGCGCCGCCCAGCACCGTGGCCAGCAGGCAGGCCTTGAGCGTGTCGACGAGTTGCGGACCGGCGAAGACGCGTTTCAGTCCGGCCAAGGGATTGAGCTTTTCGAATTTGGGCTGCAGCGGTTCCCAGGTGAGGTTCCAGCCTCCAGCCAGCGCGCCGCCGGCCAGCGCCACCACCACAACGAGGGCGAACAACGGCAGCAGCAGCGCCAGCGCGTGCTGGCTCGAGGCGGACAGCCGCTCCACCATGGTGCCGGCGTGGGCCAGCTGCGCCGCGTCGAAGCGCAGCGCGTCGGCCACCAGCCGGTTCAGCCAGGCGGTGACGTCGGGGGCGAAGACGGCCAGCAGCCCCACGCCCGCGCCGAGGGCGCCAAGGTGGCCCAGGTCGCGCGAACGCGCCACCTGGCCTTCGCCGCGCGCTTTCTCGATGCGGCGCTGGGTGGCGGGAAGCTTGCGGTCCTGTGCGGTTTCGGCCATGGCTCGGTAGGCTCGTGGGAGAGTGCTCCCAGGGCTGGACCGGGCCAAGCTCGCCTGCGGTGGGGGTCAGGCAAAGGTGGCCAGGCCACGACGGGCTGGAGAGCCTTGCCATGGTGCGACCGCGGCGCGCCGGCTTGAGGCCGATAAGCGGGCGAATCCGCCGCGTGTTCCCTTGCCTCGCGCGGCCGCGGCTTGAGCCGCGCGCCTGCGCTGTGCCTCAGCGGCCCGGTTCTTCGACGTTGCCGGACTGGCCGGCCGGGGTGGTGGATGGGGTCGCCACCACGGTGCCGAGATCGGGCGCGATCGACGCTGTCTGCTGCAGCATCCGGCCGCCGGTGAAGACCCGCTCCTCGGCGTCGCGTGTCATCACCACCACGCTGATGCGGCGGTTGGTGGGCGCCAAGGGGTCCTTGCGGTCGAACGGGTTGCTGGCGGCCAGGCCCTGCACGCGCAGCACGCGGTCGTCGGCCAGGCCGCCGGCCACGAGTTCGCGTCGTGAGGCATTGGCGCGGTCGGACGAGAGTTCCCAGTTGCTGTAGCCGCGTTCGCCGGCGCTGTAGGCCTGCGCGTCGGTGTGGCCCTCCAGCGTCAGGCGATTGGGCACCTCGGTGAGGAGAGCGCCGATCTCGCGCAGCAGTTCGCGCATCTGCGGCTCGACCACCGCGCTGCCGCTGGGAAACATGGGTCGCCGGTCCTGGTCGACGATCTGGATGCGCAGGCCGTCCTGCGTCATGTCGAGCAGGATCTGCGATCGCAGGCCGGCCAGGCGCGAATGGCCTTCGATCATGCTCTCCACCTTGCGCTGCAGGTCCTGCAGGCGCACGACCTCGGCACGGGCCTGCTCGGCCTTCAGCTTGTGCACGTTGATGGTGTCGCGTGGCGCCTCGATCTCGCCACGCTTGATCTGGCCGGTGGTCTGGGTCAGGTCCTTGCCCCCGCCCTTGACGATATGCGCGGCGTCGCCGGCGCCCGAGCCGCTGGCCAGCAGCGCCATCTTCAGCGGCGAGCCGAAATAGTCGGCGATGCCCTTCTTGTCGCCTTCGGTGGTGGAGCCCAGCAGCCACATCAGCAGGAAGAAGGCCATCATGGCCGTCACGAAGTCGGCGTAGGCGATCTTCCACGCGCCGCCATGGGCACCATGGCCGCCCTTCTTGACGCGCTTGACGATGATCGGCTGCAGCTTCTTGGCGTCGCCAGCCATCACTTCTTTCCTTTGACGTGGCCTTCGAGCTCGGTGAAGCTCGGGCGGTCGGTCGAATACAGCACCTTGCGGCCGAATTCGATGGCCACCTGCGGCGCATAGCCCTGCATGCTGGCCAGCAGCGTGGTCTTGATGCACTGGAGTTCCTTGCCGGCATCCTCCACCTTCTGTTCCAGCAGGCCGCCGAGCGGCTCGGCAAAGCCGTAGGCGAGAAAGATGCCCAGGAAGGTGCCCACCAGCGCCGAGCCGATCATGGCGCCCAGCACGGCCGGCGGTTGGCCCACCGAGCCCATGGTGTTCACCACCCCCAGCACCGCGGCCACGATGCCGAAGGCCGGCAGCGCACCGGCCATGCGCTGGATGGCCGCCACCGCGGCGTGTTCTTCCTGGTGGTGGGTCTCGATCTCGCTGTCCATCAGGCTTTCGATCTCGTGCGCATTCAGGTTGCCCGAGACCATCATGCGCAGGTAGTCGGTGATGAACTCGGTGACATGGTGATCCTTGCCCACGTTGGGGTATTTCTGGAACAGCGGCGAGTTGTGCGGGTCCTCCACGTCCTTTTCGATGGACATCAGGCCTTCCTTGCGCGCCTTCTGCAGGATGTCGTAGAGCAGCGCCAGCAGCTCCATGTAGCGGGCCTTGCTGAACTTGCTGCCCTTGAAGCACTGGCCGATGCCACGCACCGTGGCCTTCACCACCTTCATCTGGTTGTTGGCCAGAAAGGCGCCGATGGCCGCGCCGAAGATGGTGACCATCTCGAAGGGCAAGGCCTTGAGGATGACGCCGATGTTGCCGCCGTGCACGATGAAGACACCGAACACGCAGCCCAGGGCCATGACCCAACCGATGATGACGAACATGAGCAGTGATCCACGTTGCGCCCGTGCACGACAGGCACCTTGCCGGGCTTGCGTGGGTTATCGGCCGCGCCCGCCTGCGGTTGAGCCCGGCGCGGCGGCGCCTGGCCGGTAGATCCACAGCGGCCGCCGGCCCGCCCCCTGCAGGCAGGCTGCGGGCGGCTGCCCCGGCACCGGGAATTCCAGACTCGCCAGCCAGCCCTGCGGACCCAGTTCGCGCCGCGCCTTGTCGAAGACGCGGGCCATACTCTCCGGGCGTTGGAAGACGTAGACGAGGTCGTAGCCCGCCCACGAGCCGGCCCACAGGTCGCCACGGCGCACCCGGGCCCAGCGGCAGCGCAGACGCGCCGCCAGCGCCAGCGGCAGGCTCCATTCCACGCCATGCAATTCGGCGCCGGGCCACAAGCGGCGCAGCGCCGCCAGACCGTGGCCGAGGCCGCAGCCCGCATCGAGCACGCGTTTCGGCTTGCCGACCACGCCATCCAGGCCTCGCAAGGCATCGCGCGGTGTCGGAAAGAACGGTGCGTCGCGCCAGGCGCGCAAGGGGTAGGCCAGCAGCAGCGGCAGCAGGGCCAGCAGCCAGACCCAGGCCGGCAACGCCTGGCCCAGCCCGAGGCCCAGTGCCGACAGCGGAAAACCGGCCGCGGCAATGCCTTGTCGCCAGCGGCCCCGGCAGGACGCGGCGAGCACGGCCGACACGGCCAGGCCAGAAAGCAGTCCCAGCCCGGCGGGCGTGCCGCTCGCGGCCGACAGCACCCAGGCCGCCCAGCCGCCGGCCCAGGCCAGCAGCGCAGGCAGGGGCCAAGGCCAGCGCGACGGCCTGAGGATGGGCAGCGAGGTGAGGATCGACACCGGAATGACTCGAGGGCGAGGTGTCCAGTGTCGACGGCGCCCGGGCCGCAAGAGTCCGGATCAGAGGGCCGAAAACGGCCTTGTCGCCACCCGCAGCGTCTTCAGCCGCGGCGCCGGCACACGAAAAGGAGCGGACCCCGCGGGGCCCGCTCGAAAGCACAGGGGACTGTGCCAGGAGGAGACGAGCAATGAACTCAAGAGTCTTATCGGCTCTCCGCGCGGCAACTTGAGCGGCAAAGCGTGATCAATGTCCGCCCGCGGCCGGCACGAACGCACCCCCGCGCGGGCAGAGGTGCAGGCCCATGCCGGTACGAAGGTCGCCGGCCGGCTCCGCATCGTGGTTGTCCAGCGACCGCTGCACCGCCGGCTTGCCCTTGCCGGCGCGTGCTGGCGGGTTGCACAGCCCGCACACATAGTGGCGCGCGATCTCGTGCGGATGCGTCACGAAGTGGCCGCCGCACTTGCGGCACTTGGTCATGGTGAGCATGCCGTTGTCGACGAATTTCACCAGCCGCCAGGCGCGCGTCACGCTCAACAGCGGTTCCAGGCCCTGCGACTGCATCTGCTCCAGGTACAACTGGTAGGCCTTGATGACGGTGTCGATCTCGTCCAGCGCCGCCACCTTGTTCAGGTATTCGTGCGTATTCAGGAACAGGCTGGCGTGGATATTGGGCTGCCAGGTCATGAACCAGTCGGTGGAAAACGGCAGCTGGCCCTTGCTCGGGCTCTTTCCCGCCACTTCCTTGTACAGGCGCAGCAGGCGTTCGTAGCTCAAGTCGGTTTCGCTTTCAAGCACCTGCAACCGCGCGCCGAGCTGGATCAGCGTGACGGCGCGTTCGATCTGCCGGGCTTCGGTGAGGATGCTCTTGCTGCGGGCCATGTGCGTTCTCTCGAGTGGATGGGATGCCGTCAGGCGGCTTCCTGGTGGCGCCCGGCCATCAGGATGGACGCGTGCAGACGCGACATGCCGTCGTTGGCGGCGCCCTTGCCGTGGTTGGTGATGAGGTTCCACACCACGTCGTCGTCCATGCGAAAGCGGCAAAGCAACGTGTTGGTGGTGGCGATCTTCATCATCTGTGCCGGGGTGAGCGTGCCAATCAGCGCGGCGGTGTCCTCGTTCACGCCCAGGCGGAACAGCGCCTGGTCGCGGTCGGTGCGGATCAGGCTCTGCGCCAGCATCAGGTAGGAGAGGTTGGCTTCGCGGATCTCGGCCAGGATCTGTTCGCTGTTCATGGGTCTTCTCCAGGGTTCGGGTGTCACGAATCGATGGAGTGAACTGTAGGCAGCCGAATTGGCCGCGGACATCAGCCCAGTTCCGTGGCTGCAGTCCTGCTTCTTCCACCGCGCCTGTCAGGCAAATTCCTACACGCGGCTCGGTCCGTGACGGACCGCACGAAGCCGGGCGCTAGACGCGCTCGATGCGGGCGTAGGCGCTGTGGTTGTGGATGGACTCGAAATTCTCGACATCCACCCGGTAGCGGCCGATGCGCGCATCGGCATTCAGCCGCAGCGCCACGTCGCGCACCAGGTCTTCCACGAACTTGGGGTTTTCGTAGGCGCGCTCGGTGATCCACTTCTCGTCGCTGCGCTTGAGCATGGGCCAGATCTCGCTGGACGCACTTTCCTCGGCGAAGCGCACGAGTTCCTGCCATTCCACCGGTGCGCCGACTTCCACGCGCAGCGTCACCAGCGAGCGCTGGTTGTGTGCACCGTAGTCCGAGATTTCCTTCGAGCAGGGGCACAGGGTCTTCACCGGCACGCCCACTTCCATCCACAGCGTGGTGGCACCGGCACGGGTGTCGGCGATCCAGCGGCCCTGGTAGTCGAGCAGGCTCTGCAGGCCCGACACCGGCGCACGCTTGCGGATGAAGAAGCTGAAGGCGGCTTCGATGCGGCCTTCCTGCGCGCCCAGCTTGTCCAGCATGGCGGCATGGCGCTCGCGCAAGGTGGCCGCGTCCAGCGGCACGTCCAGCGCTTCGAGCCAGGCCACGAAGCGCGACATGTGCGTGCCCTTCTTCTCGGCCGGCAGCGCCACGTCCAGCGACCACAGCGCCGCCATCGACTGCACCGCACCGGCCACGCGCAGCTGCAACGGGTAGCGCACGTCCTTCACGCCCACGCGCTGGATCGCCAAGTGGCGTTCGTCGCGCGCGCTTTGCGTGTCGGGAATGTGCAGGGCGTCGGTGAGATGGTTCATGGCCGGGGCAAGCATGCCAGCGTTTGCGCGAGGATACGGTCGCGCGGTTTCCACGACGCCATTCGAACGGCTTGAATCAGGCGTTCACCGCAGCCAGCGAAGGCCGGCTGCCGAAGCGCTGCCGGATGGAGGCCTCGATGCCCGCCGCGTCCAGCCCGCACAGCGCCAGCAGCCGGGCCGGGTCGCCATGCTCCACGAATTTGTCGGGCAGGCCGAGTTGCAGCACCGGCACCGCCAGCCCGGCGGCGGCCAGGCATTCCAGCACCGCGCTGCCGGCGCCGCCCATGGTGCAGCCCTCCTCCACCGTGACCAGCCCCTCGTGCGTGCGCGCCAGCTCCAGCACCAGCGCCTCGTCCAGCGGCTTGGCGAAGCGCATGTCGGCCACCGTGCAGCCCAGGTTCTCGGCCGCCTGCAGCGCCGGGTGCAGCAAGGTGCCGAAGGCCATCACGGCCAGCCGCTGTCCCTGCCGGCGCAGCACGCCCTGGCCCCAGGGCCATTCGGTGAGCGCGGTTTCCACGGCCACGCCGGTGCCCGTCCCGCGCGGGTAGCGCACGGCCACCGGGTGGTCCTGGCGGAACGCGGTGGTCAGCGCCTGGCGGCATTCGTTCTCGTCGCTGGGCGTGAGCAGGCTGCAATTGGGGATGCAGCGCACGAAGGCGATGTCGTAGGCGCCGGCGTGGGTGGGGCCGTCGGCGCCCACCAGGCCGGCGCGGTCGAGCGCGAAGACCACCGGCAGGTTCTGCAGCGCCACGTCGTGCACGAGCTGGTCGTAGCCGCGCTGCAGGAAGGTGCTGTAGATGGCCACCACCGGCTTCAGCCCTTCGCAGGCCATGCCGGCGGCGAAGGTCACCGCATGCTGCTCGGCAATGCCGACATCGTGGTAGCGCCTGGGGAAACGGCGGTGGAATTCGACCATGCCCGAACCCTCGCGCATGGCCGGGGTGATGCCGATCAATCGTTCGTCGGCCTCGGCCATGTCGCACAGCCACTGGCCGAAGACCTGGGTGAAGGTCGGCTTGCTGGGCGCGCTCTTCGGGAAGCCCAGGGCCGGGTCGAACTTGCCGCTGGCGGCGTGGTATTTCACCGGATCGGCTTCAGCCAGTTTGTAGCCATAGCCCTTCTTGGTGACGACGTGCAGGAATTGCGGCCCGCGCTTGGCGCGCAGGTTTTCCAGCGTCGGCACCAGTGCGTCGAGGTCGTGGCCGTCGATCGGGCCGACGTAGTTGAAGCCGAATTCCTCGAAGATGGTGCCGGGAACGACCATGCCCTTGGCGTGTTCCTCGAAGCGGCGCGCCAGCTCGAACAGCGGCGGCGCCGCCTTCAGCACGCCCTTCACGCCCTCGCGCGCGGCCTCGTAGAAATTGCCGCTCATCAGCCGCGCCAGGTATTTGTTCAGCGCGCCCACGGGCGGGCTGATCGACATGTCGTTGTCGTTGAGCACGACCAGGATGTCGGCGCTGACGCCGGCGTGGCTGACACCGGCGTTGTTCAAGGCCTCGAAGGCCATGCCGGCGCTCATGGCGCCGTCGCCGATGACCGCCACCGCACGGCGGTCCTCGCCCTTGAGCTGGGCCGCCAGCGCCATGCCCAGGGCCGCCGAGATCGACGTCGAGCTGTGCGCCGTGCCGAAGGTGTCGTATTCGCTTTCGTCGCGGCGCGGAAAACCGGCGATGCCGCCGAGCTGGCGCAGCGTGTGCATCTGGTCGCGCCGGCCGGTCAGCACCTTGTGCGGGTAGGTCTGGTGGCCCACGTCCCACACCAGCCGGTCGTACGGTGTATTGAAGACATAGTGCAGCGCCACCGTCAGCTCCACGGTGCCCAGGTTGCTGCCCAGGTGGCCGCCGGTCTGGCTCACGGTATTGAGCACGAACTGGCGCAACTCGTTGGCCACGACCTGCAATTCGGCGCGCGAGAGACGGCGCAGGTCGGCCGGACTCTGGATCTTCTTCAACAACGTATTCATATCAGCTTTCACGCTCCACGACCTTGTCGGCGAGCACGGCCAGCCAGCCCGCCGCGGCACCCAGCCCGCTGCGAACCAGTGCCGCCAAGGCCTGCTCGCGCAGATCGTCGGCATGGCGGCGGGCCGCGTCCAGGCCGAGCACCGACACATAGGTGGGCTTGTTGTGGTCGAGGTCCTTGCCGGCGGTCTTGCCCAGCGTTTCCGAGGCCTGCGTCACGTCGAGGATGTCATCCACCACCTGGAAGGCCAGCCCGACGGCGGCCCCGTAGTCGGCCAGTGCACGCCAGGCCGGGGCGTCGACACGGCCACAGGCCGCCCCCATCAGCACGCTGGCCTGCAGCAGGGCGCCGGTCTTGCGGCGGTGCATGTCGCGCAGCGCGGTTTCGTCCAGCGTGCGGCCAATGCTGGCCAGGTCGATGGCCTGCCCGCCGGCCATGCCGGCGTGCCCGGCGGCGCGCGCCAGCAGCGCCGTCAACCGCGCCTGCAGCGCGGGTGCCACGCCCTCGTCCGGGGTCAGCACCTCGAAGGCCAGCGCCTGCATCGCGTCGCCGGCCAGCATGGCCTGCGCCTGGCCGAATTTCACGTGCACGGTGGGCTTGCCGCGGCGCAGCACGTCGTTGTCCATGCAGGGCATGTCGTCGTGCACCAGCGAGTAGGCGTGGATCAGTTCCACCGCCACCGCCGCGCGCAGCGCTGCGACCGGCTCGCCGGCCACCGCGTCGCAGGCCCCCAGCACGAGCAGTGGACGCAGCCGCTTGCCGCCGTCGAGCACGCCGTAGCGCATGGCCTCGCCCAGGCCCGCCGGCGCTGCGGCCGGCACCCAGGATTCCAGCGCCGACTCCACGTCGGCCAGCTGCTGGCGCGCCCAGGCCTCGAAGTCGACGGCGGTCATGGCGCCAACGCTCACTCGGCGCTCCACGCCTTGAGCTGCCCGTCGTCCAGCACCTTCACCTGCTCTTCCACCGCCTGCAGGCGGCCACGGCAGTAGGCCAGCAATTCGGCGCCGCGGCGGTAGCCGTCCAGCAACTGGTCCAGCGGCAACTGCCCCCCTTCCATCTGCGTCACCAGGCGGTCCAGCTCGGCCAAGGCCTGTTCGTAGCTGGCGGGTTCCTTGTTCGCGGATGCGGCGCTTCTTGCCATTTCGGGAGATGAAATATGAACCGGCATTCTAGACAAAGCCCAGGGGCCCGAGCCCGCTGGCCGAACCGCCCGCGCGCCGCTCCACCCGACGCAAGGCCTTGCCGCCCCACAGGCCCAACCCACGCCGGGCCGGCCGGTACAATCGAGGGTTCTCCGTAGCCGGTTGGCTTCGGTTTCGTTGGCCGGCGGCCCCGCGAGGGATCGTTAGGCGAGGGGGTCGATACACCTGCCATCCCTGCAAAGGAGGATCCGGTCGCATCATGTCGGACCTGAGCGTCAGTCTCGACGCGCTGCATCGCAGCCGTCTGCAACTTCCGGTTTCCAGTTATTTCGACGAGGCCCTGTTCCGCCGCGAACAGGAACTCATCTTCCAGCAGGTACCGCGCTACCTGGGCCACGAACTGGCCGTGCCCGAGGTGGGCGACTACCTGGCGCTGGCACAGGAAGGCGAAGGGCGGGCCCTGGTGCGCACGGCGCAAGGCGTCGAACTGGTGTCCAACGTGTGCCGCCACCGCCAGGCGGTGATGCTGAAGGGCCGCGGCCACACGCGGCGGAATATCGTCTGCCCGCTGCACCGCTGGACCTACGACCTGCACGGCAAGCTGGTTGGCGCCCCCCACTTTGCCGAGGATCCCTGCCTGAATCTGCGCAGCTATCCGGTCCAGAACTGGCACGGCTTGTTGTTCGAGCAGAACGGGCGCGATGTCGTCGCCGACTTGTCCGGGCTGGGTCCGGCGGCCGAACTCGACTTCAGCGGCTATGTCTTCGACCGCGCCGTGCAGCATGAGTGCGACTACAACTGGAAGACCTTCATCGAGGTCTATCTGGAGGACTACCACGTCGGCCCGTTCCACCCCGGGCTGGGCCACTTCGTGACCTGCGAGGACCTGGCCTGGGAATTCGGCCGGCATCACTCGGTGCAGACGGTGGGTGTCAGCCAGGCGCTGGCGCGCCCGGGCTCGTCCGTCTACCAGCGCTGGCACGAAAGCCTGCTGGCCTTCCGCGGTGGCCGGGCGCCGGCGCACGGCGCCATCTGGCTGACCTACCTGCCCACGGTCATGGTGGAGTGGTATCCGCATGTGCTGGTGGTCTCGACGCTGTTTCCCCAGGGCCCGCGCAGGACATTGAATCTGGTGGAGTTCTTCTACCCGGAGGAAATCGCCGCGTTCGAGCGCGAACTCGTCGAAGCCCAGCAGGCGGCCTACATGGAAACCTGCGTCGAAGACGACGAGATCGCCGTGCGCATGGACGCCGGCCGCAAAGCCTTGTTCGACCGCGGCGACGACGAGGCCGGCCCCTACCAGAGCCCCATGGAAGACGGCATGCAGCACTTCCACGAGTGGTACCGGCGCGAGATGGGGCCGGCGGTGGCCCGCATCTGAGGTGACAGCCGAACGGACGGCTGCCCGCGTGGAAAGCGCCGGCCAGCAGCGGCGGGCGTCGGCGCCGGTGCTGATGGTGGGTGCGGCGTTCGCCTTCACGCTCATGGGCGTGTGCGTGAAGTTCGCCTCGACTCGATACGGTGCCGGCGAGATCGTCTTCTACCGCTCGCTGGTCGGCCTGGCGCTGATGGCGCTGGTGATGCGCTGGCGCGGCATCGGCTGGGCCACCCGCGTGCCCGGCATGCACTTCTGGCGCAGCCTGAGCGGGACGATCGCACTGTGCCTGTGGTTCTACGCCATCGGCGGCCTGCCGCTGGCCACCGCGATCACGCTGAACTACATGTCGTCGGTGTGGATCGCGCTGTTCCTCGTCGGCGGTGCGGTGCTGCTCGGTCCGGCGCGTGGCGGTCCGGCCGGTGGCATCGATGGCCGCCTGGTCGCCGCCGTACTCGCGGGCTTTGCCGGCGTGGCACTGGTCCTGCGACCCACCCTCGAACAGGACCAGCTCTGGCACGGCCTGATGGGCCTGCTGTCCGGCCTGCTGGCTGCCGTGGCCTACCTGCAGGTCACCGCGCTGGGTCGCATCGGTGAACCGGGTGAACGCGTCGTCTTCTACTTTGCGGCCACCGGCATGCTGGCAGGCGCCAGCCTGGCCGCGGTCACGGGCGGCGTGAACGAACACGACGTGCGCGGGCTGGCGCTGCTGCTGGCCATCGGCATCCTGGCCACTGCCGGTCAGTGGATGATGACGCTGGCCTACGCCACCGGCGCCACGCTCGGCGTTGCAGCGCTGCAATACCTGGGCATCGTCTTCGGCTTCGGCTTCGGCGTCTGGCTGTTCGACGACCCGGTGACCACCCTCTCGCTGGCGGGCATGGCACTCATCATCGGCGCCGGCGTCACCGCCACGCTGTTGCACGACGGCCGCTCTGCTCCCGGCGCCACCCCCACCGAAGCCTGAATCGAGCCTGCACCATGGTCTTCACGACACTCATTTCCGCCGCCGAGATCGCCGCACGGCTGGGCACCGAAGCACCCCTGGTGCTGCTGGACTGCCGCTTCGACCTGTTCGACACGGGCGCCGGCGAACGCGACTGGGCCGCAGGCCACCTGCCCGGCGCGTTCTACGCCCATCTCGACCGTGACCTGTCGGGCGCGAAGACCGGCCGCAACGGCCGCCACCCGCTGCCCGACTTCGACACCTTCGCGGCCACCGCGGGGCGCTGGGGCGTGGCGCCCGGCGTGCAGGTGGTGGTCTACGATGCCCAGGGTGGCCCGTATGCCGCCCGTGCCTGGTGGCTGCTGCGCTGGCTGGGCCACGACGCGGTGGCGGTGCTCGACGGCGGCCTGGCCGCCTGGCTGGCGGCCGGCGGCACGCTGGCCACCGAGGCATCGGTCCCCACCGCTTCACCGCCCTACCCTGCAACGGCGCCGTTCATGCCGACCATCGACACCGAAGCGCTTCGGGCCAGGCTCGGCCAGGTGCGGCTGCTCGATGCCCGCGCTGCCGAACGCTTTCGCGGCGAGGTCGAACCGCTGGACCCGGTGGCCGGCCACATCCCCGGCGCCACGCAGCGCTTCTTCGGCGACAACCTGGGTGCCGACGGCCGTTTCAAGCCCGCCGCGGCGCTGCTGGCGGAGTTCGCCGCGCTCGGCGCCGGCGCGGGCGAGGTGGTGCACAGCTGCGGGTCCGGCGTCACCGCCTGCCACAACCTGCTGGCCATGGTGCACGCGGGGTACGATGGTGCCGTGTTGTACCCGGGTTCGTGGAGCGAATGGTGCAGCGACCCCTCGCGGCCGGTCGCCCGCGGTTGATCCGCGTCAATGCCGGCGGCCGGCGGCGCTGAACACTTCAGCATCGTCACGCGGCCCGGCGTGGTCGTTTACCAAGCCAAAGGAGTCCCCATGTTCAAACGCATCCTGGTTCCCACCGACGGTTCCGACATCACCGCCAAGGCCGTCAAGACCGCCATCGGCATGGCGCGCCTTTCCGGCGCCGAGCTCTTCGTGCTGGCAGTGAAGGAGCCCTTCCCGTACAGCGCCATCTCCGAGATGCAGCCGGTGCCGCCGCAGGAGTTCTTCGACGCCCAGGAGCGCGTGGCCGCGGCGCGCGTCCAGGCGGCCACCGACGAGGCGGCCGGCCTGACCGCGCATGGCCACACCGTGGAGGCGCTGCACCCCTGGGAGGCGATCCTCGACCACGCCAAGACGCAGAACTGCGACCTCATCGTGATGGCCTCGCACGGCCGCCGCGGCGTGACCGCGCTGCTGCTGGGCAGCGAGACGCAAAAGGTGCTGACGCACAGCACGCTGCCGGTGCTCGTGGTGCGCTGAGGAATCTCGGGTCCGCGCCCCGCGGCCCGGCTTCAGTGCGCGTGGGCGTGCATCAGCGCCCGTGCCAGCAGCACCAGGCCCAGGCCGCCGCCGATCCACGCCACCTGGGCCAGCGTCTCGCGCCATGACAGGCGCTGCTGCAGTTGCGGCAGCAGGTCGGCCACCGCCACGTAGATGAAACTGCTGGACGCCGCCACCAGCAGGTAGGGCAGCGCCGCCTCCCAGGACCCGACGAGGAAATACCCCAGCACGCCGCCAGCCACCGCCGCCAAGCCCGACAAGGCGTTGTAAAGCAGCGCCTTGCGGCGCGAGAAGCCGGCGTTGAGCAGCACGATGAAGTCGCCGGCTTCCTGCGGGATTTCGTGCGCCACGATGGCCAGCGCGGTGACCACGCCCAGCCCGGTGTCGACCAGGAAGGCCGCGGCGATGATCACGCCGTCGCAGAAGTTGTGGATGCTGTCGCCCACCAGCACGCTCAAGCCGCCGCGACCGGCCTGCTGGGCGTCGAAGTGGTGGTGGTGCCCGTGGCCGTCGCCTTCGTGGTGGTGGGCGTGGCGGTAGAGCTCCACCTTCTCCAGCAGCCAGAAGAAGAGCAACCCGCCCAGCAGCGTGCCGAACAATGCTTGTGGCGTGGCCGCGCTCTCGAAGGCCTCGGGCAGCACGTGCAGCAGCGCCGTGCCCAGCAGCACGCCGGCCGACAGGCTGACCAGCCCCTTGACGACACGGCTCAGCACCGCCAGCGTGAGCGAAGCGGCAATGACGACGGACAGCAGGCCGCCGGCCAGGGTGGCCAGCACGATATAGACCAGGGTCATGGAAGATCGGGATCGCCATGAGGGCAACCCCGCCGCCTCATTTGAGCACATAGATCTCGGCTGCCGGGATCGGCAGGCGGCGGATGCTGCTGCAGGCCGCCCGGGTACGATCGGCGGCATGGATACAGGCGTGAAACCGGGAAGCCCATTGGCGGCCATCGACATGGGTTCGAACAGCTTCCGCCTCGAGATCGGGCAGATGCCGCAGACCCGCTACCGGCGCATCGACTACCTGAAGGAGACCGTGCGCCTGGGCGCCGGGCTCGACAGCAACGGCATGCTCACCGAGGAAGCGGCGCAGCGCGGCCTGGTCTGCCTGCGCCGCTTTGCGTCCCGGCTGGCCGGCTTCGCCACGGGCCAGGTACGCGCCGTGGCCACGCAAACGCTGCGCGAGGCGCGCAACCGCAATGCCTTCCTGCTGCGCGCGCAGGAGGCCTTGGGCCACCCGATCGAGGTCATCTCGGGACGCGAGGAAGCGCGGCTCATCTATGCCGGCGTGGCGCACATGCAGCCCAGCGACGAGCCGCGGCTGGTGGTCGACATCGGCGGCCGCTCCACCGAAATGATCCGCGGCCGCGGCCGCACGCCGCAAATGGCGGAGTCCTTCGGCGTCGGCTGCGTCAGCCTGTCGATGCGCTTTTTCGAGGGTGGCGAGATCACGCGCGACGGCTTCCGTGCCGCGCAGGTGGCCGCCGGGGCCGAATTCGAGGAAGGGCTGCAGTCATTCGCACCCAAGCTCTGGGGCCAGGCGCTGGGCTCGTCGGGCACCGCCGGCGCCGTGTCGCAGCTGCTGCAGGCCTCGGGCGTGACCGACGGCCGCATCACCCCGGCGGGGCTGCGCTGGTGCATGGCGCGCTGCCTGGAAGCCGGGCACGTGGACCGCATCGACCTGCCCGGGCTGAAGCCCGAGCGGCGTGCCGTGCTGCCCGGCGGCCTGGCGATCCTGTATACGCTGTCGGCGCATTTCGACATCCGCGCCCTGTGGCCGGCCAAGGGTGCGCTGCGCCAGGGCGTCATCGTCGACCTGCACGAGCGGCTGCTGGCCATGCACCGCGCCCTGCCCGGCGATATGCGCGACACCTCGGTGGCCGACCTGCAGCGGCGCTTCGGCGTCGACACCGGGCAGGCGGCGCGCGTGGCCGCGGTGGCGCTGGCGCTGTTCGACAGCGCGGTGCCGGACCCGGACCCGGAGACGCGCCGCGAACTGGCCTGGGCCTGCGCACTGCACGAGGTGGGCCTGATGGTCTCGCACCACGACCACCACCGCCACAGCGCCTACCTGCTGGGAAACGTCGACGCGCCGGGTTTCTCGCAGAGCCAGCAGCGCCGCATCGGCGACCTGGTGCTGGGCCAGCGCGGCGGCCTGCGCAAGATGGAGCCGCAACTGGCCAGCGAGACTTTCGCCTGGCAGGTGCTGTGCCTGCGGCTGGCAGTCATCAAGTGCCACGCACGGGGCCCGGCCAACCCGAATGCGCTGCGCCTGCGCGCCACCGGGCGCGACGCCGTGCTGGCCCACAGCGCCGCCTGGGCCGAGGCCAGCCCGCGCACCTTGTTCCTGCTGCAGGAAGAAGCGGCGACCTGGGCACGCAACGGGCCGCTGCGGGTGGTGCTGGCGGTGGTCTAGGCGTGCGACCCGGCCCTGCCGTTGGCTACGGGCGCGGCGCGCCGAGGGCCCAGCGGGTCTCTACATCAGGTCGGGCGAGACGACGGCGTGCAGCACGACCTGCAGCTGGCCTTCGCGCTCGCGCGCACGCAGCCACCACGCGCCGGCCTTGCGCACCGCCCAGGCCTGGGGCTGGCCCGAGAGCAGGTAGGCCGCGGCCAGGCCCAGCGTGGGCTGGTGGCCCACCAGCAGCACGGGCTCGCGTGCGTCGGGCCAGCGCACGGCATGCAGCAGCGCCGCCACGTCGGCGTCGGGGGCCAGCGCAGGCACGGTCTTGAACTTGCGGTCCAGTGCCGCGGCCGTCTGCTGCGCCCGCCGCGCCGGACTCACCAGCACGCGCGTGCTGGCCGGCAGTTGCCGGTTCAGCCAGGCCGCCATGCGCTGCGCCTGGCGTTCTCCCTTGGGCGTGAGCGAGCGGTCCAGGTCGTCCTTGAGCTCGCGCAGTTCAAGGGCTTCGGCATGGCGCCAGAGGATGAGGTCCATGGTGGCCGTCGCGTGGTCAGGAATAGCGTTGCATCAGCGCCTGCTGCGCGCTGATGCCGGACTCGGCCACGCGCTTGTAGCGGCCGCTGCTGTCCAGCAGCCAGGCGTCGCGCTGGTCGTGCAGGTAGGGCACCAGGCCTTCGTCGATGACGCGCTGGCGCAGCGCCGGTCGCGCACCGGCCAGGCCACCTCGATGCGGCGGAACATGTTGCGGCTCATCCAGTCGGCGCTGCTGAGGTACAGCACTTCGTCGGCTTCGCCTTCGCCCCAGCAGAAGTACAGGATGCGCGTGTGCTCAAGGAAGCGGCCCACCACCGAACGCACGCGGATGTTCTCGGTGAAGCCCGGCAGCCCCGGCGGCAGCATGCAGGCGCCGCGCACGATGAGGTCGATGCTGGCGCCGGCCTGGCTGGCTTCGGCCAGCGCCTGCATCAAGCCGGGGTCGGTGAGGGCATTGAATTTGGCCACGATGCGCGCCGGCCGCCCGGCGCGCGCGGCCACCGTCACCTGGCCGATGTGGCGCAGCATGCGCCGGTGCATCTGGAACGGCGCCGTGACCAGGTGCTGGGGTGCCTTGGCGCGGGTCTGGCTGGCCAGTTGCAGGAAGACGACGTCGGCGTCGGCGGTCAGCCCCGGATCGGCGGTGAGGCAGCCAATGTCGGTATACAGGCGCGCCGTCTTCGGGTTGTAGTTGCCGGTGGACAGGTGGGCATAACGCCGCAGCCGGCCCTTCTCGCGCCGCGTCACCAGCAGCATCTTGCCGTGCGTCTTCAGGCCCACGATGCCGTACACGACCTGGGCGCCCACCGCTTCCAGCCGCTCGGCCCAGTTGATATTGGCCTCTTCGTCGAAGCGCGCCTTCAACTCCACCACGGCCAGCACCTCCTTGCCGCGGCGCGCGGCCTCGATCAGCAGGTCCATCAGCTCGCTTTGCGCGCCGGTGCGGTAGATGGTCTGCTTGATCGCCAGCACGTCGGGGTCGTGCACGGCTTCGCGCAGGAACTGCACCACGGGCTCGAAGCTCTCGAACGGGTGGTGCAGCAGCACGTCGCCCTCGCGCAGGCGCTCGAAGATGGACCGCGCACGAGGGATCTGCCCGTCGGGCCAGCGCGGCTCCCAGCGCGCGAAGTGCAGGCCGCCGCCGTCGGCCTGGTCGATGAGCTGGCTCAGGCGCACCAGGTTGACCGGCCCGTTCACCTTGTACAGCGCCATCTCGGGCAGCGAAAACTGCTCGAGCAGAAAGCCGTACAGCTCCGGCGGGCAGGTGCTGACGACCTCCAGCCGGATCGCCAGGCCATAGTTTCGCGTGGTCAGGCCGCTGCGCATGGCCTGGCGCAGGTTCACGACATCGTCGGACTCGACGTCCAGGTCGGAGTCGCGGGTGACGCGGAACTGCGAAAACGACACCACCTCGCGCCCGGGAAACAGCTCGCCCAGGTGGGCGCGCATGACGCTGGTGAGCAGCACGAAACCCTGCTGCCCCGGGCACAGTTCGTCGGGCAGGCGGATCACCCGCGGCAGCACGCGCGGCACCTTGACGATGGCGATCTGGTTGTCGCGGCCGAAGGCGTCGCGCCCGCCCAGCCGGGCGATGAAGTTCAGCGACTTGTTGGCCACCTGCGGGAACGGGTGGCTGGGGTCCAGGCTCACCGGCACCAGCAGCGGCCGCACCTGGGTCTCGAAGAAGCGCTGCACCCATTTGCGCTGCGCGACATTGCGCTCGGCGTGGTTGAGCACGACGATGCCGGCCTGCTGCAACGCCGGCATCAGCACGTCGTTGAACAGCGCGTACTGTTCGTCGACGAGTTCGTGCGCGGCGTTGGCCACAGAAACCAGGTTCTGGCGCGTGATGCCCGAGCCCGGCTGCCGCGTGGCTTCGATGATGTCGGCCACGCGCACCTCGAAGAATTCGTCGAGGTTGCTGCTGACGATGGTGATGTAGCGCAGCCGCTCGAGCAGCGGCACGTCGTCGCGCCGGGCCTGGGCCAGCACGCGGCGATTGAATTGCAGGATGGAGCGCTCGCGGTCGAGCAGCGGCAAGGGGCCCGGCTTTGCCGCCGCGCCGGTAGCGGCTGGAACGGCGGGGACGGCACTCGGCACCACGGCCCGTGAATCGTCGGTCATCCGCCGAGTGTACGAATCCATTGCGACAGGCGTGTGACGGGGGGCATGGTCCGGCACGGCACGGTCGGCAAGGCCGCGCACCTCCAGCGGAAGCTGGCGGTGGTTCATTCAGACCGCCAGCAGATGTTGTCGATAGTGCAGCATCTCGTCGATCGACTCGTGGATGTCGGCCAGCGCGGTGTGCGCCTGCGCCTTCTTGAATCCTTCCAGCGCCGCCGGCTTCCAGCGCCGGGCCAGCTCCTTCAGCGTGCTCACGTCGACGTTGCGGTAGTGGAAATAGGCCTCCAGCCGCGGCATATGGCGGGCCAGGAAACGCCGGTCCTGGCAGATGCTGTTGCCGCACATGGGGCTCTTGCCTTCGGGCACGTACTGCTTCAGGAAGGCGATGACCTGCATCTCGGCCGCGGCTTCGTCGATGGCCGAGGCGCGCACGCGTGCGGTGAGGCCGCTCTTGCCGTGGGTGCCGCGGTTCCAGTTGTCCATGCCGTCGAGCACGGCGTCGCTCTGGTGCACGGCGAAGACGGGCCCTTCCACGCGCACGGTAACCTGCGGGTCGGTCACGACGACGGCAATCTCAATGATGCGGTCGCTGTCGGGCAGCAAGCCCGTCATTTCCAGGTCGATCCAGACCAGGTTGTGCTCGCTGGCCGTCAAACCGTTGTCGCTCATGGTGGCTTGCCCGTGTCAAAGCGGCTGATTCTGGCCCAAGCCTACACTTGCAGCCGATGCAACCCGCTCTCTTCACCTGGGCCTTCGTGGCGGCACTGCTGCTGTCGCTGGGCGTCAAGTTCTGGCTCGCCACGCGCCAGATGCGCCACGTGGCGGCGCACCGCGACCAGGTGCCGGCGGCCTTTTCCGGCACGGTGACGCTGCCAGCCCACCGCAAGGCCGCCGACTACACGCTGGCCAAGGGCCGCTTCGGCCTGCTGACCACCGCCTTCGGCACCGCGGTGCTGCTGGGCTGGACGCTGCTGGGTGGTCTGGACGCGCTGAATGTGCTGCTGCGCGACCTGGTGCCGCCGGCCTGGGGCCACCTGGCCTACCAACTCGCGCTGCTGGCGGCGTTTGCCATCATCGGCGGCCTGCTCGACCTGCCGCTGGAGTGGTACGGCACCTTCCGCATCGAGCAGCGCTTCGGCTTCAACCGCATGACGCTGAAGATGTGGTTCACCGACATGGCCAAGGGCACGGCGGTGGGCGCCGTCATCGGGCTGCCGCTGGCCGCGCTCATGCTGTGGATCATGGGTGCGTCGGGCGGGCTGTGGTGGCTGTGGGCCTGGGTCGCCTGGGTGGCCTTCAACCTGGCGCTGCTGGTGCTCTACCCCACCGTCATCGCGCCGATCTTCAACAAGTTCGAGCCGCTGGCCGACGATGCGCTGCGCGCCCGCGTGCAGGCGCTGATGCAGCGCTGCGGCTTTGCCGCCAAGGGCTTGTTCGTGATGGACGGCAGCAAGCGCTCGGCGCACGCCAATGCCTATTTCACCGGCCTGGGCGCGGCCAAGCGCGTGGTCTTCTTCGATACCCTGCTGCAGCGCCTGACGCCCGGCGAGGTGGAAGCCGTGCTGGCGCACGAGCTCGGCCACTTCAAGCACAAGCACGTCATGCAGCGCATGGTGGGCATCTTCGGCTTCAGCCTGGCGGGCCTGGCGCTGCTGGGCTGGCTGGCCGGCCAGAGCGGCTTCTACGCCGGCCTGGGCGTGGCGCCGAACCTGACCGCGCCCAACGACGCGCTGGCGCTGCTGCTGTTCATGCTGGCGCTGCCGCCCATCACCTTCTTCGTCTCGCCGCTGATGGCGCATTTCTCGCGCCGCCACGAGTTCCAGGCCGATGCCTACGCCTGCGGCCAGGCCGATGGCCGCGACCTCGCGCGCGCACTGCTCAAGCTGCACGAGGACAACGCCTCCACGCTGACGCCCGACCCGGTCTACGTGCGCTTCTACTATTCGCACCCGCCGGCCTCGGAGCGCCTGGCGGCCCTGCCCCATCCGCAACCCCTGCCGGCCTGAAAACATGCACCTGCTCGCCAGCCAGCATTGCCAGCCACTCGAAGGCCAGCCGCCGATGGACGCGGACCGCATCGCGCAGCACCTGGGCCAGTCACCGGGCTGGACGCTGGTGGACGGCGCGATCCAGAAGGGCTATGCCTTCGCCGACTACCACCGCACCATGGCCTTCGTGAATGCGGTGGCCTGGGTGGCGCACGTGGAAGACCACCACCCCGAGCTGGCGGTGTCCTACAACCGTTGCACGGTGCGCTTCAACACCCATTCGGTGGGCGGCATTTCCGTCAACGACTTCATCTGCGCCGCCAAGGTGGACGCGCTGCTGCCTTGAGTGCGCCCGGGGCGCGGGCTGCCGGCGCGGAGGTGCCCGCCGCGCTCGGCATCGGGCTGGTGGTGGCCGCCCACGGCCGCCATGTCGTGGTGGAAACGCCAGAGCGCGAGCGCGTGCTCTGCCACCCGCGCGGCAAGAAGAGCGAACTCGTCGTCGGCGACCGCGTGCGCTGGCAGGCCACCGGCGACGGCGGCGTGGTCGAACAAATCGAACCACGGCGTAACCTGCTGTTCCGCCAGGACGAATGGCGCACCAAGTCTTTCGCCGCCAACCTCGACCAGATCCTGATGCTGGTGGCCGGCGAGCCGGTGTTCAGCGAGGCGCAGCTCACGCGCGCGCTGCTGGCAGCGCAGGACGCCGGCATCCCGGCGCTGATCGGTCTGAACAAGACCGACCTGCCCGCCACCGCGGCGGCGCGCGAGCGCCTGGCACCCTACCGGGCGATGGGCGTGGAAGTCATCGAGCTGGCGCTGAAGGCCGACCCCGTCGGGTCCAGCGCACGCCTGCTGGCCCACCTGGCCGGCCGCACGACGCTGGTGCTGGGCGCCAGCGGCATGGGCAAGAGCACGCTCATCAATCTGCTGGTGCCGGCCGCCGCGGCGCAGGTGGGCGAGATCTCGCAGGCGCTGGCCGCCGGCCGCCACACCACCACCACCAGCACCTGGTACTGGCTGGACCACGAACACCGTGGCGCACTGATCGACACCCCGGGATTCCAGGAATTCGGCCTGCGCCACATCGAACCGAATCGGCTGGCGACCCTGATGCCCGATTTCGCCGCCGCGCTGGGCCATTGCCGCTTCCACAACTGCAGCCACCGCCACGAACCGGGCTGCGGCGTGCGTGCCGCCATGGCGCGCGGCGAGATCAGCGCATCCAGGCAACGCATCTACGAGATGCTGTTCGAGGAGCTGTCGCGGCCGCGCTGGTAAGACGCGAACCGGGTCGTCGAAGCTCAGCCCGCACGCGCGAGACGCGTGCAGTCGTCCGCCTGGCGCAAGGCAGCGCGCAGGCGCCGCCATGTGTCCCGGCTCACCCCAGCACGTTGGCCAGCGTCAGCAGCGCCACCAGCAGCATCCACAGCACCACCGAGCGCCACACCAGACCCACCACGCTGTGCAGGTGGCCCGGCTGCACGGGGTCGCCGGCGGTGGACCCGGCCGCGTCGGCCAGGCCCGGGCCGCCGGCGGAGAAGGTCTTGGAACGGTCGGGCGTCACGCCCGGCGCTGCGGTGCCGCCCAGTTGCATGCCCAGGGCACCGGCGGCCGAGGCCAGGATGATGCCCTCGTTGGGGTGCTGCCAGAGCCCGGCGTCGCGCCGCCAGCTGCCGATGGCGTCCTCGAAATTGCCGACCACGGCGAATCCGAAGGCCGTCAACCGCACTGGCACGTGGTCGATCCAGGCGAACAACCGGCGCGACAGCAGCATCAGCTGGTCGTTGGCCGGCGCGTCCATGGCGCGCAGTCGGTAGCTCCAGTAGCGGCTGGAAAATTCGGCCATGCGGTAGAGCACCGCGCCCACCGGACCGAGGCCGAGCGCCGAGAACACGACGAACCAGAAGAAGACGCCGAAGACATGGCGGTGCGCCGCCAGCAGCGCATGCTCGATGACGTGGCGCAGCACCTCGGTGCGCGGCAGTTCGCTGGCGTCCAGGTGACGCCACTCGGCCAGCAGTCGGCGCGCCTCGTTCTCGTCACCGCGGTCCAGCGCTTCGCGGATATCGGTGTAGTAATGGCTGAACTGGCGAAAACCCAGCGTCAGGTAGAGCAGCGCCACGTCGAAGGCCAGCGCCAGCAGCAGGCTGAAATGCGCCGCCAACAGGTAGAGCAAGGCCACCACGGCCACCGGTGTGCCCACCGAGACACACCACACGACCCAGGTATGGTGCGGCCGCCCGGCGTCGAAATTCCGGCCGGTCCAGCGCACCCACGCGGCCAGCGTCTCGTGGATCCAGTTGTCGCGCGGCAGCGGCTTGAGTTGTTCGAGCAGCAGCGCGAACATGACTGCGAAGAAACTCATTCGCAGCGATGATAGGGCCTCAACGGGCCAGGAAGCGGTACAGGTTCCTCAGCATCGCCGCGGTGGCACCCCAGATGAAGTACTCGCGCGGCAGGCCGTCGGCCCCCAAGCCCTGCCAGGGCATGGAGAGAAACTGCCGCTGCCCGCCTTCGAAGCTGAAGACGTGGCGCCGGTGGTGGGCCGGATTCATGAGGAAGGGCAGCGGCACCTCG
The DNA here is from genome assembly GCA_016709385.1 of Candidatus Rubrivivax defluviihabitans. Classification (GTDB taxonomy): domain Bacteria; phylum Pseudomonadota; class Gammaproteobacteria; order Burkholderiales; family Burkholderiaceae_C; genus Rubrivivax; species Rubrivivax defluviihabitans. The sequence continues at coordinate 60,768 of JADJMW010000008.1, read as the reverse complement.
AACGCCTCGGCGACCTCGAACCGGTCCAGCGCCAGGTCGAACGGTGGTTGCACCAGCGCCACCACCGGCGTCACGACGAAGTGCGTGACGGTGGTGTAGTCCGGCATCTGGCCGATGACCTCGACGCGGTGCCGCGGCAGCCCCACCTCCTCCTCGGCTTCACGCAGCGCGGTGGCCGCCGGGTCGGCGTCGTCGGCCTCGCGCCGGCCGCCGGGAAAGCTCACCTGGCCGGCGTGGTCGCGCAGGTGGTCGGTGCGCCGCGTGAGCAACACGTGCAGCGTGTCACCGCGCTGCACCAGCGGCACCAGCACGGCGGCATGCGCCGGCTCGCGGCCGGCCCACAGGCCACCATCGCCCGGAAATTCAGGCTGCCAGGGCCCGGGCTGGCCGAAACGCTGGCGCAGTGACGCGGCCGTCATGGCCGGCGCAGGCACCGCCGGCAGGTGCGCGTCGGTGCCGGCCACCGGCACGTCGTGCGGATTCAGGATGCGCGGTGGAGGCACGGCAGTGAAAAAGCCAAGGCGCGAAGAGTCTGAGCGACGCACGCATATGGCGCGACCGGCTTCGCCGGGTCGCACCGAAAACTCGCTCCGCGATGATGCGCGGCCTGCGGCAAAGCCGCAGGCTGACCTCCGGTCAGCCGAGTTTTTCCTTGATGCGCGCCGACTTGCCGCTGCGCTGGCGCAGGTAGTACAGCTTGGCGCGGCGCACGTCGCCGCGGCGCTTGACCTCGATGCTGTCGATCAGCGGGCTGTAGGTCTGGAAGGTGCGCTCCACGCCTTCGCCGCTGGAGATCTTGCGTACGATGAAGCTGCTGTTCAAGCCGCGGTTGCGCTTGGCGATGACCACGCCTTCGTAGGCCTGCAGCCGCTTGCGCGTGCCTTCGACGACCTTGACGTTGACGATCACCGTGTCGCCCGGGGCGAACGCGGGAATGGTGGGATTGAGGCGGGAAATCTCTTCCTGCTCGAGCGTGGCGATGAGGTTCAAGGGGTTCTCCGGTCGATCATGTCGCGGGCGGGTGGAAGATGTCTTGGTGGCCCGGCAGAGGATCGAAAAGCCTATGAGTATAACTCGAGGTCGGCCAAATACGCCTCGTCGGCAGCTGTCAGCCGCCCGGCCGCGCGCGCCGCAGCGACGAGGTCGGGCCGTCGCCGCGCCGTCAGCGCCAGTGCCTGCTGGCGGCGCCAGCGTGCGATCTCGCCGTGGTGGCCCGACAGCAGCACCTGCGGCACCGCCTGCTCCGCGCCGCCGATGTCCAGCGTCTCCGGGCGGCTGTAGTGCGGACCTTCGAGCAGGCCGTCGGAAAAACTGTCCTGCTGGTGCGAAGGCGCGTGCAGCACGCCTTCCTGCAGCCGCGCCACGGCGTCCAGCAGTGCCAGCGCCGGCAATTCGCCGCCGGACAGCACGAAGTCGCCCAGGCTCAGCTCGTGCGTGACATGCGCGTCGACGATGCGCTGGTCGATGCCCTCGTAGCGCCCGCACAGCAGCACCGCGCCCGCGCCGGTGGCGAATGCCTGCACCACCGCCTGGTCGATGCGGCGGCCGGTGGGCGTGAAGTGCACCACCGCGGGCCGCGCCTCGCCGCGCTCGGCGGCAATGGCAGCCAGAACACGCAGCAAGGGCTCGGCCAGCATCACCATGCCCGGGCCGCCGCCGTAGGGACGGTCGTCGACGCGGCGGTAGGCGTCGTCGGCAAAGTCGCGCAGGGGCCACAGGCGCACGTCGACCTGACGCGACTCGTAGGCCCGGCGCGTGATGCCCAGGCTCAGGTGCGGCGCGAAGAGTTCGGGGAAGATCGTGACGACGTCGAAGCGCATGGCTGGCGCGGCGTCAGTCCTCGGGATCCCAGTCGACCGCGATGCGCCGGCCCGGCAAGTCGACCGCATCCACGTAGGCGGCCACGAAGGGAATCAGCCGCTCGCGCGGTGCTTGACCGGCCGAGACAACGCGCAGCACGCAATGCGGGCCGGTCTCGATGAGGCCGGTGACGGTGCCGAGTTCGACGGCGGCACGGTTGGCCACCACCAGTCCGATGAGGTCGACCCAGTAGAACTCGCCCTCGTCGGGGGTGGGAAAACTGGCGCGTGGCACGAAAACCCGGGCGCCGGCCAGGGCCTGCGCCGCGTCGCGATCGCCGATGTCGTGCACCGTGGCCACCACGCCGTCACCATGTTCACGCGCCTGCACCACGCGCAGCAGCGCCGGCAAGGTCGGCGCCGCGCGACTGCCTGGCGGCAAGACGGTCTGGGACGGCTGCAGGTACCAGCGCTTGGAGGAAAACAGCGCCTGCGGGTCGGCGGCGAAGGGCTTGACACGGATGCCACCCTTCACGCCCCAGGCACCGATCACGCGGCCCACCTCGACCGCATCGGCCGGCCACGCGGGTGCGTCGCCCGGCGTGGTCATTGCCGCCGCTTCAGGCCGCCTTCTTCGCCTGGTCGACCAGGCGCGCCACGGTGGGCGAGAGCTGCGCGCCCACGCCGGCCCAGTGCGTGACGCGGTCCAGCGCCAGCCGCAACGGCTGCTCGGCGCCGGCGGCCATGGGGTTGTAGAAGCCCACGCGCTCGATGAAGCGGCCGTCGCGGCGCTCCCTGGAGTCGGCGACGACGATATTGAAGAACGGACGCTTCTTGGCGCCGCCACGAGCCAGCCGGATCACGACCATGTTGAACTTTCCTAAGGAATCAGGGCCGACCGCCGCGCCACGGGAGACACACCGGGCTGGCCGTCGAAGTGACCGGCATCCGCGCTCCAGGAGCACAGCTGCCGACCTCGATGGGTCCACCGGCGCCGTAGATACGCCCCAGTGGACTAATCCGGGACCGGCGCCGAAAACCGCGCATTATAGGCTGCGTGCTTGCGAATCCGCCGACAATCCGTGCTCATGCCTTCGCCGCAGCCGTACCGATCCAAGACCGTGGCCGCCTGGCTGACGCTGGCGCTGGGCGCGCTGGGCCTGCACCGCCTGTACCTGTACGGCAGGCGCGATCGCCTCGTGTGGGCCTACCCGCTGCCCACGCTGCTGGGCCTGGCGGGCGTGCAGCGGCTCCGCGCTTTGGGCCAGGACGACATGCTGGCCTGGCTGCTGATCCCCTTGCTGGGGCTGATGCTGTCGCTGGCCAGTCTCACGGCCATCGTCTACGCACTCACACCCGACGAGAGGTGGGACGCGCGCCACAACCCAGGCCAGCCCGTGCATGCCACCGGCTGGGGCCCGGTGCTGGCGGCGATCCTGGCGCTGCTGGTCGGCGGCGCGGCATTCATGGGCACCATGGCCTACGGCGGGCAGAAGTTTTTCGAGTGGCAGCTGGCCGCGCCCGTGGCCGGCGCTCAGGCCAGGGCCTGGATCGGCTGAGCGGCGACCCGTTCGCGAAAGGCCGCCAGCGGCCCGAGCCGCGGGTGCTCGAGTTCGGGCGCCAGTTCGGCCAGCGGCAGCAGCACGAAGGCGCGCTCGTGCAGGCGCGGGTGCGGCAAGGCCAGCCCGGGTTCTTCGACGACGCGCTGGCCATAGAGCAGCAGGTCCAGGTCGAGCGTGCGCGGAGCATTGCGATGGGGGCGTTCGCGTCCATGGGCGTGTTCGATGGCTTGCAGCGCCGACAGCAAGTCCCGCGGCGTCAGTCCGGTGCGCAGTTCGGCCACGGCATTGACGAAATCCGGGCCCTGGGCGTCCACCGGGGCGCTGCGGTACAGCCGCGATACCGCCACCAGCCGCGTCTGCGGCAACGCGGCCAATGCGTCCAGCGCCTGCGCAACGGCGGTCCGCGCATCGCCGAGATTGGCGCCCAGGCCGATGAAGACGCGTTCGCCATCCGGCACCACAGCCTCGTGCTCTTCGGGCCCGCCGGGTTTCGGCACAGGACCTGCGCGCTTCATTCCGCGGTCGCTGGGCGGCTCTCCCCAGAAGCAGGGCCACCGCCGTCGCCCGCCGGCTTGCGCCGCCGACGCCGGCGCTTTCGCGGTGCGGCTTCGCCTTCCAGCGCTGCAGCGTCCGACTTCGCGACTGGCCCGGCTGGCTCACGCGGCGCAGCGGCTTCGGCCGCCGGCACCCGTCGCACCTTGGGCGGCAGGGTGGCGCGCAGGTCCTGCAGCAGCGCCTCGCGCTCGTCGTCGTCGCCCAGGTGGAAGTCTTCCCACCAGTCGGCCAGCTCGCTGGGCACCTCGCCGCAGTCGGCGCGCAGGCGCAGAAAATCGTAGCCGGCGCGGAAGCGCGGCTGGTTGACGAGCGAGAGCGCCGAACTCGCCGTCCGGCGTTCGAAGCGCGGCTGCATGAGCCAGACCTCGCGCATGTCGGCGGCCAGCTTGCCGCGGCCCGAGATGTCGCCGATGCGGGCGTCGAAGACGGCGTCGACCGCCTGCTGCAATGCCGGAAACGGCGCCTCGCCGCCGCTCTTCAGCACGCTCCAGCGTTCCAGCACGTCGTGCCACAGCAGGCAGGCGAGCATGAAGCTGGGCACCACGGCGCGGCCCTCGTCGACACGGCGGTCGGTGTCCTCCAGTGCCAGGCGAACGAATCTTTGCCGCGGCGGGTTGGGTGCGTCCAGCGACAAGGCGGCGTCGAGCACGGGGAACACCCCGCCCCGGCCACCGATCAGCCGGTGCTTCTTGAGCTGCTCGATGCTGGCCAGCGCATGCCCGGTCTGCAGCAGCTTGACCATCTCGTCGAACAGCCGCGACAGCGGCACGTTGGCCAGCAGCGGCGCGGTGGCGGCGATCGGCCGCTCGGTGGCCGGGTCGATGGTGAAGCCGAGCTTGGCCGCGAAACGCACGATGCGGATGATGCGCACCGGGTCTTCGCGGTAGCGTGTGTCGGGGTCGCCGATCATGCGCAGCACGCGGGCGCGCACGTCGGCCAGGCCGCCGTGGTAGTCGACCACCGTCTGCGTGATCGGGTCGTAGTACATGGCGTTGATGGTGAAGTCGCGCCGCGCCGCGTCTTCCACCTGCGGGCCCCAGACGTTGTCGCGCAGCACGCGGCCGCTGGAGTCCACCACGTGCTTCTTGTCGGCGATCTCGTGCCGGCTGGTCTTCTCGTTGCCGGGTACCTGGTCGGCGGCGGCGGTGTCGAGGTAGGCACGGAAAGTGGAGACCTCGATCGTCTCATGCTCGCGGCCACGGCCGAAGACCACGTGCACCAGCCGGAAGCGGCGGCCGATGATGAAGGCGCGGCGGAACAAGGCCTTGATTTGCTCGGGCGTGGCGTCGGTGGCGACGTCGAAGTCCTTCGGCCGCAGGCCCACCAGCAGGTCGCGCACCGCCCCGCCCACGATGTAGGCCTCGTAGCCGGCCTCGTGCAGCGTGCGCACCACGCGCACGGCGTTGGCGTCCAGCAACGCCGGGTCGATGCCATGCTGGGCCTGCGGCACCTCGACCCGCGCACCCAGCGGGATCACGGGTTCCGGGGGCGGCGCCGGGGTCTTGTCACCCTGGCCGAGCAGGCGCTTGATGAACTTCTTGATCATGGAAACAGTTTCAGGATGGGCCAGCCGCGCTGCTGCGCGATGCGCTCGAGCGCGGGGCCGGGGTTGGTGGCCACGGGGTGGCTGACATGCTCGAGCAGCGGCAGGTCGTTGGTGGAATCGCTGTAGAAGGTGCTGCACTCGAAGTCGCCGAGCGCCCGCTCGCGCGCCGACAGCCACTGCTGCACGCGGGTGATCTTGCCTTCGCGGAAGGCGGGCACGCCATGAATGCTGCCGGTGACGCGGCCCGCTTCGTCGCGCGCCAGGTCGGTGGCGATGAGTTCGTCCACCCCCAGCAAGCCGGCGATGGGTCGCGTGATGAAGTCGTTGGTGGCGGTGACGATGGCCACCAGGTCGCCCTCGCGCTGGTGGCGCTGCACCAGGCCCAGCGCGGCCGGATGCAGCATCGGGCGCACGACTTCCTTCAAAAAACGGGCCGTGGCCCGGGCCAGGTCGTCGGCCGGCCGGCCGCGCCAGGGGGCGGTGGCGAAATCGACATAGGCGTCGATGTCGAGCCGGCCCGCCAGGTAGTCCTCGTAGAACGCGTCGTTGCGGCGACGGAAGTCCTCGCGGTCGGCCCAGCCCAGCGCGACGACGAATTCGCCGAAGGCGTGGTCGGAATCCTTGGGCAGCAGCGTGCCGTCCAGGTCGAACAGCGTGAGCTTCATCGCGCGTGCGCCGGTTGGGCGGCCGGCGGTTCGGTTGCAACGGCGGCGGTGTCCGATGTGCCGGCGCCCTCTTCCTGCAGCATCTGGCGCAGCAGCGGCACCGTCACCGGTCGCGCGTTGGCCAGCGCAAAGCGGTCCAGCCGGTCCAGCAGGCGCATCAGGTGCGAGAGGTCGCGCTCGAAGCGCGTCAGCAAATGGTTCATGACCTCGTCCGAGAGCAAGATACCGCGCCGGTCGGCCTCGCGGCGCAGCACGGCACGCGTCTCGGGGTCGGCCAGGGGCTGTAGTGCGAAGACATGGCCCCAGGCCAGCCGCGTGCGCAGGTCGTCGCGCAGCGGCAGGTCCACTGGCGGCAGGGTGCCGGCGGCGGCCATCTGCACGCCTTGCGAAGCGGCCTCCACGAACAGCGAAAACGCGGCATGCTGGGCGTCGGTGTCGAGCCGTTCGCAGCGGTCGATGCACGCCAGCGCCGCCCCGGGCGGCAAGGTCCACGGCAGCGCATCCGCGGCGTCGAACCAGGCCACCCCCTGGCCCTCGTCCTGGATGCGCGCCGCCAGCGCGCGCAGCAGGTGCGTCTTGCCGCTGCCGGCTGGGCCCCACAGGTAGACCGGCGCGGCCGGCAGCACCAGCGCGCGCAGATGCTGCAGCGCCGCAGCGTTGGCGCCGGGCAGAAAATTGTCGAACCTGGGCGCGGGCTCGGGGCCGATGGCCAGCGGGATCTGTTTCATCGCGCGTTCGGGCACAGGCCGCGCCTGATCACAGGACGACCCTGCGCGCTGTGCGCTCCGGGATGAGCGCCTGGAAACGGGTCCGGCGCGCTCATGACAGGCGCCGCCAGGTGGCGAGCTGCCGGCGCAAGGCCGTGGCGTCGCCCGCCGACGGCCGGTGCTGCAGGTAGACCGCCAGTTCCTCGGCGGCACGCGCGTGGCGGCCCAGTTCGGCCAGCACCAGGGCCAGTTCGCGCCGCTCGTCCCAGGCCTGCGGCAACAGGATGACCAGCCGCTGCAGCACCCGCGCCAGGCGCTCCAGGTCGCCGCTGCCGCGGTGGATCTCGCGCAGGTTGCGCAGCAGTCGCGCCACCACGTCGCGCGCAGGTGCCGACTGCAGGAACAAGCCCAGCGGCACCTCGTCGTCGCCGTCCCACCCGCTGGCGGCGCGCAGCGGCTGCAACCGCTCTTCGAGGTCCTCGCGCGACAGCGACTGGCCGCTGAAGGGGTCGATCACGACCTCGCCGCGCGGCAGGTGCAGCTTGACCAGGAAGTGCCCAGGAAACGAGATGCCCTGCGCCTGCAGACCGGCCTGCGTGGCCAGTTCGATATACAGCAGCGCCAGCGTCAGTGGAATGCCGCGCCGGCTTTCCAGCACCGCCGGCAGGTAGCTGTTGCGCGGGTCGTAGTAATCGTTGACGTTGCCCGCAAAACCCAGTTCCTGGAAAAAGTAGCGATTCAGCAGGCGCAGCCGCTGCAGCGGCGCGGCGTCGGCCGGAATGCGACGGCGCAGCCGGTCGGCCAGGCCGTCCACTTGCGCCAGCACCCCCTGCACGTCCAGGCCCGGAAATTCGTCCTGCGCCACCGCCACGGCGGCCTCCAGCACCGGCAGCGTGGCGTCGTCGGCCACCAGCGTGGCGAAATATTCCAGCGCCGTGGGCGTTTCGAAGTGCGGGGAACCGGACATCAGCGCCAGTGTAAAGGTCAGCCGCGACGGAGCAGGTGCCGCGGCCGCAGGCCACAGGCGGCCAGCACGGCGAAATACAGCAGCGCCACGCCGGCCAGCACCAGCGCCACGGCACCGGCACGCTGGCCCCAGTGGGCCTGCAGGCCGATCCAGTCGATGCCCTGCGCCGCCCAGGCCAGGCCGGCGCCCAGCGCCAGGTTGGCCACGGCCACGCGCGCCATGAAGCCGCCCCAGCCCGGCCGCGGCCGGTAGACGCCGCGCCGCAGCAGCCCGCCGAGCAGGAAGCCGGCATTGACCAGTGCGCCCAGGCCGATGGCCAGCGCCAGCCCGGCGTGGCCCAGCCAAGGCACGAGCACGAGGTTCATGGCCTGTGTGGCCAGCAGCACGCCGATGGCGATCTTCACCGGCGTGCGGATGTCCATGCGGGCGTAGAAGGCCGGCGCCAGCACCTTGATCGAGACCAGCCCGAGCAGGCCGAAGCCGTAGCCGCGCAGCGCGCGCGCCGTCATCTCCACGTCGGCCGCGGTGAAGGCGCCGTAGTGATAAAGCACCGTGATCAGGCCCACCGGAAACAGCAGCAGCGCCAACGCGCAAGGCAGCGCCAGCATCAGCACCAGGCGCAGGCTCCAGTCGAGCATCTCGGAATAGGCGTGCGCGTCCTGCCGCGCCTGTGCCGCCGAAAGCTGCGGCAACAGCACCACGCCCAGCGCCACGCCCAGCAGCGCGGTGGGAAATTCCATCAGCCGGTCGGCATAGGTCAGCCACGACACGGCGCCCACCGCCACGTGCGAGGCGATCTGCGTATTGATGAGCAGCGAGATCTGCGCCACCGAAACGCCCAGCAGCGCCGGCGCCATCTGCTGCAGCACCCGGCTCACGCCCGGGTGCCGCCAGGCGCGCCCGATGGCCGCGGGTGACAGGCCGAAACGCGGCAGCGCGCCGATGGCCGCCAGCGCCGGGATCTGCATCGCCGCCTGCAGCACGCCGCCGAGCATGACCCCGCCCGCCAGCGCAAAGATGGGGTCGATGCCGGCACCCGCAAGCCGCGGCGCCCCCCACCACGCGGCGGCGATCACGCTCAGGTTCAGCAGCACCGGCGTCACCGCCGGCACCGCGAAGCGCTTCCAGGTGTTCAGGATACCGGCGGCCAGCGCCACCATCGACATGAAGCCGATATAGGGAAACATCCAGCGCGTCAGCACCACGGCGGTCTCGAAACGCTCGAGCCCGGAGCCGATGACCCACACCAGCACCGGCGCGCCCGCGACGCCGACGACGCAGGTCAGCAGCAGCGCCCAGGCCAGCACCGTGGCCACGGCATCGATCAGCGCCCGCGTGGCGGCGTCGCCTTCGCGTTCACGCGTGGCCGCCAGCAGCGGCACGAAGGCCTGCGAAAACGCACCTTCGGCAAACAGGCGCCGGAACAGGTTGGGCAGCCGGAAGGCGACGTTGAAGGCGTCGGTGGCCGCGCTGGCGCCGAAGCTGGCGGCGATGAGTTGTTCACGCACCAGCCCGGTGACACGGGAGACCAGGGTCAGGAGGGAAACGGTGGATGCAGCTTTGAACAGACTCACAGCCGGCGATGCTATACTCCGCAGTCTTTGTTTTTCACAGGCTCAAGGCGGTTGACCCGCGCGGGCCGCAACGTTAAAGAAACTGCTGCATGGCCACCTCGTCCAAAGCCAAGAAGAAGATCGTCCGCCTCGCCTCGGGCCGCAAGCGCGCGCGCCAGGACGTCAAGCTCAACGCCGCCAACACCTCGCTGCGCTCGCGTTTCCGCACCGTCGTGAAGAACGTGCAGAAGGCCGTGGTCGGCGGCGACAAGGCCAAGGCCACCGACCTGTTCAAGTCGGCGCAAAGCGTCATCGACTCGGTCGCCGACAAGGGCATCTTCCACAAGAACAAGGCCGCACGGCTGAAGAGCCGCCTGTCGGCCAAGGTCAAGGCGCTCGCACTGGCTGCCTGAATCCGGCCCCTGTCGCGATCCGAGGGCCCGCCATGCGGGCCCTTCGTCGTTTGCGCAGATGTCAGCGCGCGCTCGGCTGTGGCAGCTCGCAGACCTCGTTCACCGGCAACTGATTGTCGCGGGCGAAGTTCATCACGAACTCCCAGGCCATGGGCTCGATATCCTTCAGCGCCTCGTTCACCCACACGCACTTCACGCCGTCCACCACCTGCGGCAGGCAATACGGCGAATAGCCGATGTGGGCGCCGATGCCGCCCGCCCCGCCGCCGGGCCGGAACGACGACATGGCGCCGGCCAGGCGCTCCGACCAGTCGCTGGGCCGGAAGGTGCGGCCTGCGGTGGTGATGCCCTGGATGACGAACTGGCGCGGCTGGGTTTGATTCATCGGCAAGGTCGCGACGCCGGTGTCGCGGGGTTCGGAATCGCCCGCTGGCCTGGGTGGTGACAGGCCTGCATTGTGCCTGTTGTTTGTTGCGGCGCAGCACGAACGAAGCGCCCCGCTCGGCACGGCCGGCGCACCTACGGGCCGACGCGGGGAGCACCATAGAATCGTCTCCAGCCGGAAGGTGACCGCAGCGCCCACGCGCGGCATGTCTTGTCGGCCTGCCAGGACCACCGCCATGAACGCGCCCGAACCCGTCGTCGCACCGACCCTGCGGCCCATGCCGCACGTGATGAATACCTACGGCCGATTGCCGCTGGCGCTGTCGCACGGCCGCGGCTGCTGGGTCTGGGACACCGAGGGCCGCAAGTACCTCGACGGCCTCGGCGGCATCGCCGTCAATACGCTGGGCCACGCGCACCCCAAGCTGGTGCCGGCGTTGCAGGACCAGATCGGCAAGCTCATCCATACCTCCAATTACTATGAAATTCCGCTGCAGGAGCAGTTGGCGGCCAAGCTGTGCGAAATCTCGGGTCTGGAGGCCGCCTTCTTCTGCAATTCCGGGCTCGAGGCCAACGAAGGCGCGCTGAAGATCGCGCGCAAGTATGGTCACGACAAGGGGATCGAGCGGCCCGAGATCATCGTCTACGAGAAGGCCTTCCACGGCCGCTCGATCGCCACGCTGTCGGCCACCGGCAACCCCAAGGTGCAGAAGGGTTTCGAGCCGCTGGTCGAAGGTTTCGTGCGCGTGCCGCTGAACGACCTCGCGGCCGTGGAGCGCGTGGCGCGCGACAACCCCAACGTGGTGGCCGTCTTCCTGGAGACGATCCAGGGCGAAGGTGGCATCAATCCCGCGCGCTGGGACTATCTGCAAGGCCTGCGCCGCGTGTGCGACGAGCGCGGCTGGCTGCTGATGCTGGACGAAGTGCAGTGCGGCATCGGCCGCACCGGCAGGTGGTTCGCGCACCAGTGGGCCGGCATCGTTCCGGACGTGATGCCGCTGGCCAAGGGCCTGGGCTCGGGTGTGCCCATCGGCGCCATCGTCGTCGGCCCGAGGGCGGTGGACGTGCTCGGCCCCGGCAACCACGGCACCACCTTCGGCGGCAACCCGCTGGCCATGCGCGCCGGCGTGGAAACCTTGCGCATCATGGAGGAAGACGGCCTGCTGGCCCATGCTGCCGCGGTGGGCGAGGTGCTGCGCGCCGGCCTCGTGCGCGAGCTGGGCAGCCTGGCCGGGGTGAAAGACATCCGCGGTGCCGGCCTCATGATCGGTATCGAGCTCGACCGCCCTTGCGGCGTGCTGCTCGCGCGCGCCGCGCAGGCGGGTCTGCTCATCAGCGTCACTGCCGACAGCGTGATCCGCCTCGTGCCGCCGCTGATCCTCAGCGCGAGCGAGGCCGAGCAGATCGTCGCCCTGCTCGCGCCGCTGGTAACGAGCTTTCTGGCCGAAGCATGAAGCCGGGGCCTTCGCTGATGAAGCACTTCCTGCAGATCAAGGACCTGCGCGCCGAGGAATACGCGTATCTCTTCGAGCGCACGCGCATCGTCAAGACGCGCTTCAAGAACTACGAGCGCTACCAGCCTCTGGTCGACCGCACGCTGGCCATGATCTTCGAGAAGGCCAGCACGCGCACGCGCGTCAGCTTCGAGGCCGGCATGTACCAGATGGGCGGCTCGGTGCTCAACCTGACCACCGCCGACACGCAGCTCGGCCGCGCCGAACCGGTCGAAGACACGGCGCGCGTGATCAGCCGCATGGTCGACATCGTGATGATCCGCACCTACGAGCAGGCCAAGATCGAGCGCTTCGCGGCGCACTCGCGGGTGCCGGTGATCAACGGCCTGACCAACGAATACCACCCGTGCCAGATCCTGGCCGACATCTACACCTTCATCGAACACCGGGGTTCGATCCAGGGCAAGGTCGTGGCCTGGGTCGGCGACGGCAACAACATGGCCAACACCTGGCTGCAGGCGGCCGAGGTGATGGGTTTCACCGTGCACGTGAGCACGCCCGGCGGCTACGAGATCGACCCCACCGTGGCCGGCATCCGCGACCGCGGCTGCTACAGGGTCTTCAACCACCCCTGGAAGCCTGCGCAGGCGCCCACCTCGTCACCACCGACGTCTGGACGAGCATGGGCTACGAGGCCGAGAACGAGGAACGCCGCAAGGCCTTCGTCGACTGGTGCGTGGACGAGGAGATGATGGCCGTGGCGCAGCCCGACGCGCTGTTCATGCACTGCCTGCCCGCGCACCGCGGCGAGGAAGTCACGGCCGAGGTCATCGACGGCCCGCAGTCGGTGGTCTGGGACGAGGCCGAGAATCGCATGCACGTGCAGAAGGCTCTCTTGGAGTACCTGCTGCTCGGCCGCATCGGCTAGGACCCCGACCATGAGCGCCCTGCCCGCCTATCGCTCGCTCGGCGCCAGCGGCCTGAAGGTATCGCCGCTGTGGCTGGGCAGCATGATGTTCGGCGATCAGACGGCGGAGCCTGAAGCCGCCGCCATCGTCGACGCCGCGCGCGAGGCCGGCGTCAACGCCATCGACACCGCCGATACCTACGCCAAGGGCGAGTCCGAGCGTTTGGTCGGCCGCCTGATCCGCGCCGACCGCTCGCGCTGGGTGCTGGCCACCAAGGTGGCCAACCCGATGAGCGACGCGCCCAACGACCGCGGACTTTCGCGGCGCTGGATCACGCGCGCGGTGGACGGCAGCCTGCAGCGCCTTGGCACCGACTGGATCGACCTCTGCTACATGCACCGCGACGACGAGACGACGCCGGTGGAAGAGACACTGGCGACGATGTCGCGGCTGATCGAGGCCGGCAAGATCCTGCACTACGGCGTGTCGAACTTCCGTGCCTGGCGCATCGCGCGGCTGGTGGAAACGGCGCGCCGCATGGGCGTGCCGCCGCCCGTGGCCTGCCAGCCGCCGTACAGCGCCGTCACGCGCGGCATCGAGGTCGAAATCCTTCCGGCCTGCGCGCACTACGGGCTGGGTGCCGTGACCTACAGCCCGCTGGCGCGCGGCGTGCTCACGGGCAAATACAGCCCCGACGCCCAGCCGCCCGCCGACAGCCGCGCCGCGCGCGCCTGGCCATCGCCTGGGTGCTGAACAACCGGCTCGTCAACGGCGTCATCTCCGGACCGCGCACGCTGGCGCAGTGGCTCGACTACGTGGCGGCACTCGAGGTCGAAGTCACGGTCGAGGACGAACGCTGGATCGACGAACGCGTGCCGCCCGGGCATGCGTCCACTTTCGGCTATACCGACCCGATCTACCCGGTGACCGGGCGAGTGGTGGCCTGAACCGGGCCGCGTCCGGCGCCGGCAGCGTGACGGTCAGCCACGAAGAAACAGCGTCACCAGCGGCTCGCCGCCCACCTGGCGGCTGCAGTGGCCATGCACCGCGGCGTCGAAGCTGGCGCCGGCGGGCAGCAGGTCGGCCGAGTAGAAGTGTTCGCCGGGGCCGAAGATCCGCGAACTGCCGTCCTGCAGGCCGATCTCCATCTGCCCGCGCAGGATGAAGACCCATTGCGGGTATTCCGTGCAATGGAAGTCGCTGCGAAACCCCACCGGGCTTTCGCGGAGCTGGTAGCCGCCGCTGGGCAGCAGGGGTGAAAGCCGTGCCGCCGGCTTGCCTTCGCTGAGAGCCACCGTTTCCTGGTGGAAGCGGGCACGGCCGTCGGCTTCGGTGGCGAGAATGGTCTTGATGAAGGTGGTCATGGTCGACGACGGAGATGGTTGGCTCGGCGCGACCGGACCCCCAGGGGGTTCCACGGCTGACTGGCCCGAAGCACTCGCCATAGTATTCGAAGCTTCGGCGCGCCGCGGTACCACTCCGCGAGCGGTCTCCCATCGAACAGCCGCCAAGGAACACGCTCCATGACCGACAAGATTGCCCTCGTCACCGGTGCCGGCAGCGGCATCGGCCGCGCCTGTGCGCTGGGCCTGCTGGCCGAGGGCTGGACGGTGGCCCTGGTCGGCCGCCGCGCCGACGCACTGCAGCAAACCGCCGGTGCCGCCGGTGCGGCCGCAGCGCAGGCGGTGGTCATGCCCTGCGATGTGGCGCAGGAGGCCGAGGTCGCCGCCGTCTTCGATGACCTGCGCGCACGTTTCGGCCGCCTCGACCTGTTGTTCAACAATGCCGGCACCGGGCTGGCTTCGACCACGCCCGACGCCGTGAGCGGCGAAGAGTGGCGGCGCACGGTGGACGTCAACCTGAACGGCGCCTTCTACTGCCTCGCGCAGGCCTTCAAACTGATGAAGGAACAGCGGCCGATGGGCGGGCGCATCATCAACAACGGCTCGATCTCGGCGCATGCGCCGCGGCCGGGTTCGATCGCCTACACCGCCACCAAGCACGCCATCACCGGGCTGACCAAGACCGCGGCGCTGGACGGCCGGCCGTGGGACATCGCCGTGGGCCAGATCGACATCGGCAACGCCGCCAGCGAGATGACGGCGCGCATGGTGAATGGCGTGCTGCAGGCCGACGGCAGCATGAAGCCCGAACCGCGCCTGGACCTGCCATCGCTGGTCGAAACCTTCATGGCCATGGTGCGCTTGCCGCTCAGCGCCAACGTGCTGTTCATGACCGTGATGGCGACCAAGATGCCTTTCGTCGGCCGCGGCTGAAGGCCCGCACGCTGCCACACACACACACGATCAACACGAGGAGAGAGAAGTCAAGATGAAACTGCTGCGCCACGGCCCCAAGGGGCAAGAAAAACCCGGACTGCTAGATGACCAGGGTCAGTTGCGCGACCTCGCCGGCCTGCTGGCCGACATCACCGCGGCCACGCTGTCGCCGGCCGCGCTGGACCGCCTGCGCGGCATCAACCCGACCAGCCTGCCCGTGGTGCCGCAAGGCACGCTGGCCGTGCCCTGGGCCGGCCTGGGCAAGTTCATCGGCATCGGCCTGAACTATGCCGACCACGCCGCCGAAGCCGGCATGCCCATCCCGAAAGGAACCCATCGTCTTCATGAAGACGGTGGACAGTGCCGTGGGCTGCCACCATGGCGTGGTGCTGCCGCAGGGTTCGGTGAAGAGCGACTGGGAGGTGGAGCTCGGCGTCGTCATCGGCACCCGGGCGCGCTATGTCTCCGAGGCCGATGCGCTGGCATTCGTCGCCGGCTACTGCGTCGTCAACGACATCTCGGAACGCGAATACCAGCTCGAACGGGGCGGCCAGTGGGACAAGGGCAAGGGCTGCGACACCTTCGGCCCGGTGGGCCCCTGGCTGGTGACGGCCGACGAGGTGGGCGACCCGCAGAAGCTCGCGCTGTGGCTGGACCTCAACGGCCAGCGCCGCCAGACGGGCCACACCGGCACCATGATCTTCGGCGTGGCGCAGCTCGTGAGCTACCTCAGCCGCTTCATGACGCTGAACCCCGGCGACCTCATCACCACCGGCACGCCGCCCGGCGTGGGCATGGGCGTGAAGCCGGCGCCGGTGTACCTGAAGCCGGGCGACGTGATGGAGCTCGGCATCGACAAGCTCGGCACGCAGCGCCAGACGGTTCACGCCTGGGACCCGGCGCTGGTCGACGGCTGAGCGAGCGACGCTGCAGCCGGTCCGCTCGCCATGTCGAAGTCCGACGCGCCCGCCGTGCCCGCATCCGCCGCCGTCATCGACGACCGCGGCAGCCCGGCGCCGGCGGCCTGGCGCTTCTTCACCGACGGCGTCATGGGCGGGGTCTCGCGCGGCGGCATGACGGCCGAGACCGCCGCCGGACGCCCGGCGCTGTGCCTGCGCGGCGAGGTGCGGCTCGACAACAACGGCGGCTTCATCCAGATGGCGCTGGAACTGCCCGCGCCGCCCCTGGGGCCCTGGCGCGGCATCGAACTCGACGTGCTGGGCAACGGCCGCCGCTACGGAGTGCACCTACGCACCGCCGACATGACCCTGCCCTGGCAAGCCTGGCGCGCAAGCTTCACGGCGCCGCCGGTTTGGCACACGGTGCAACTACCATTCACTGCCTTCACGCCCTACCGCCACGTCGGCACGCTGGAAGCGGCGGCCGTGCGCCGCATCGGCGTCCTGGCGCTGGGCGAGGCCATGACGGCCGAAGTGTGCGTGGCACGCGTGGCCTGGCTGCGCTGAACGCCGTGGCACGGTGATGTCAACGGCTCATTCGACGAAGCCGGGCAGCCAGAGCACCAGCGCCGGGAAGGCGCAAAGGATGATCAGCCGCACCAGGTCGACCGCGATGAAGGGCATCGTGCCGCGGTAGATCTCGACGAGCGAGATGTCGCGCGCGATCGAATTGATGACGAAGACGTTCATGCCCACCGGCGGGCAGATCATGCCGAAAGTCACCGCCATGACGACGATGACGCCGAACCACACCGGGTCGAAACCGAGCTGCACCATGGCCGGGAAGACGATGGGCACCGTCAGCAGGATCATGGCCAGTTCGTCCATCACCGCACCCAGGATCAGGTAGCCCAGCATCACCAGCGCCAGCACGCCGTACGGCCCCACCGGCAGGTGCACGAGCAGCTCCACGGCCTTCTGCGTGAACTGCGTGATGGTCAGGAAATAGCCGAACAGGTAGGCACCGACGACGATCAGCATGATTGCCGAGGACACGCGCAGCGCGTCCACGAGCGCGGCCTTGATCTGCGGCCAGCGCAGCCGGCCGCGCAGCAGGCCGATCGCCAGCGTGCCGGCCGAGCCGATGCCGGCCGCCTCCTGCACCGTGAAGAGTCCGCCGTAGATGCCGCCGAGCACGAAGACGAACAGCGTCACCACCGCCCACAGGGCGCGGACCGAGGCCCAGCGCTCGGCCCAGCCATGGCGTTCGCCCTGCGGCATGCTGGCCGGCCGCCACCAGCCGACGAACTGCACCACGGCGATGTAGAAGGCCACCGCCATCAGCCCGGGCACGATGCCGGCGGCAAAGAGCTTGGTGATGTCGGTCTCGGTCATGATGCCGTAGAGCACCATGATCACCGAGGGCGGGATCATGATGCCCAGCGTGCCGCCGGCCGCGATCAGCCCGGCCGAGAAACCCGCGTGGTAGCCGGCGCGGCGCATCTCGGGCAGGGCCACCTGGGTCATCGTGGCGGCCGTGGCCACCGACGAGCCATTGATGGCCGCGAAGCCGGCGCAGGCCGTCACGGTGGCCAGTGCCAGTCCGCCGCGGCGGTGACCGAGCCACGCGCGCCCGGCCTCGAACAACTCGGCGCTCATGCCCGAGTGCGAGGCGAAAGCGCCCATCAGGATGAACATCGGGATCACGACCAGGTTGTAGTCGGTCAGCACCGACAGCGGCACGTTGCCCAGCAGGTTCAGCGCCGGCAGGGTGCCGGACAGCAGCGCGAAGCCGCCGACACCGGTGATGCCCATCGCCACGCCGATGGGCACGCGCAGCGCCATCAGCGCGAACATGACGCCGAAGCCCAGCGCGGCGATCAGGTCACGGTCCATCGGGAGGCCCACCCTCGCGCGCCCAACCCGACTGCCCGGCCGCGCCATGGTCGCGCCAGAGTTCCACCAGCCGCCACAGCGCCAGCAATACCGCCACGCTCGCACCCAAGGCCGCCACGGCATAGAAATGGGTCATCGGCAGGCGCAGGTCCATCGTGGCCTGGGTGCCGGTGCTGGCCACCTTCTTCCACACCATCCAGGCCAGCGGCGCCAGGAAGGCCAGGGTCACGGCGGTGGCAAAGAGGTCCATCAGCCGGCGCCCTGGCGCGCGCAGATGTTCCCAGGCGACGTCGACGCAGATGTGCGAACCGCGGTAGGTCGCCAGCGCAATGCCCCAGAACAGCGCGATGCCCTGCAGCAGCTTGGTGCCGTCGAACCAGTCGGGGATCTGGATGCTGAACAGGTCGCGCAGCAGCACGTTGCCGGCCGTCAGCAGCGCGATCAGCAGCAGGAAGACCGCGGCCGTGGTTTCCACGGCCGCCAGGAAGCGGTGCATCGGGCTGGCCCGGTCCGCCAGTCAGTTGGCGCCGCCGCGGGCGACCAGTTCCTTGCGCAAGGCGTCCAGCGCCTGCGCGCCGTTGACCCCGGCCTTGTTGGCGCTGCCGATCCAGTTGGCATAAACCGGTTCGACCGCGGCCTTCCAGGCCGCCAGCTGTTCGGGCGTGAGCGTGACGATGGTGTGGCCGGCAGTCTGCGCCAGCTTCTCGCGGCCGCTGTCCTCTTCGTCGCCCCAGGCCGCACCGACCTTGGCCGCCCATTCGTTGTTGCAGTGGCTGTCGATGACCTGCTTCTGCGCCGGCGCCAGCTTGCCGTACCAGCCCGGATTGATGACCCAGACGAAGTTGGCCGCATAGAGGCGGAAGTCGGTGTGGAACTTGACGGCCTTGTCGATGCCGAAGGAGATGATCGAGTTCCAGGGGAAGGTGATGGCGTCGGCCACGCCCTTTTCCAGCGCGTCGCGCGCCTCGGGCGCCGAGACCTGCACGTTGGTGGCGCCCAGCAGGCTCATGGTCTGCGCCACGGTACCGTTGGCGGGGCGGATCTTCATGCCCTTGATCTGACCGGGCTCGGTGATGGCCTTCTTCGAGTGCAGCGCGCCGACGTGCAGGTGGGCGAAGCAGAATTTCACGTCGGCCATCTCCTTGGCGACATAGGGCCGGTACCAGGCGTCGAGCGCGGCCGAGGCGCCGCCCGGCTTGCCGGTCAGGAAGGGCAGTTCACCCGCGGCATAGAGCGGAAAGCGTCCCGCCTGGTAGCCGGGATTCACCCAGGTCATGTCGGCGATGCCGTCGCGCGCCATGTCGTAGTGGTCGGCCGCCTTGCCCAGTTGCTGCGCGGGGAAGAAGGCCACCTTGATCGAACCCTTCGACGCCGCCTCGACCGACTTGGCCCAGGGCTCGAAGCCGGTGCGGAACAGCGGGTGGGTGGCGGGCAGCCAGTGCGCGAACTTCAGCTCGACCGGCTTGTCCTGCGCAGCGGCGGGCATGGCGAGCAGGACCGCCGTGGCCAGGGCGGTGGCCCGCGCGGCGGTGCGGGCGACGGTGGTGGTGCCGGCCGTCGCCAGGGGGCGGGGGTGATTGCTGAAAATCGTCATCGTTGTCTCCAGTTTGTGGTGGCGTGGAACAGGGCGCTCGAAGCTTACCCGCCTGGCGGCGCGCCGGCCCCCGGGCGATTACGGAAGAAGCGCAGCGGTTGCGGCGTGACCGCCACCGTCGCCGCCGCCGCTGCGGCGTCGGCGGTTGGCAGCGAGAGCGCGGCCTCGAGCGCTGCGGCAAAGGCCCCGACACGGTCGGCCAGCGTGGCCGGCTCGGCCAGCGCCGGCAGCACGTGCCCGGCCCACAGTCGCGCGTAATGGTCCCTGCCGCGGCGCTGGGTGTCGCCGTAGCCCTTCAGCACCTCGGGCAGGCGCGCCAACACCGCGGCATAGGCCACGGAGCGCGGCAGCACGGCGCGCAAGGCCTCGCACCAGGCGGCCATGGACTCGTCTTCCTCGGCCTGGCGCAGCGAATGCGGGCGCAGCGGCTTCAGCGCCGCCAGCAGCCGCAGCAGCACGAAGCCCCAGGCGCTGGTCGAGGGCAGGTGCAAGCCGAGATGCGCGCGGCCGATCCAGCCGCGGCGCGAGGCCGTTCGCATCAGCGCTTCGCCGAGCCGGCGCGGCAGGATCGCGGCCACCTCCTCGATGCCGGGCTTGAGCATCTCGGTGATGCGCAACACCTCGCCGGGCCGCACCCCGACCTCGGCCCGCACCTGCTCGAAGCGGGCCCGGCGCGACTTCAGGTCGGCGACGCGGATCACGTCCTCGAAACACATCCACAAGGCCAGCGAACGGGCCGCGTCCTCGACGACGGCGACCGTGGCGGAGGTGTCGTCGGCGCACCGGCTCAGCGCTTCGACCTCGCGCAGAAAGCGCGTCGCGTAGTCCACGCCCTGGAAGTCCAGACAGCGCAGGAGGCCGCGCGCCGCCGTGGCCTGCACCGCTGCCGGCAAGGCCGCCAGGGCGGGCTGCCAGCGTGTGGTGTCGGTGCCGGCGGGTGCGGCCTGCAGCGCCGCGTGCGCTTCGCCGTGCAGCCCGGCGGCTGGTGCGGGCGCCGCCTGGGCGGTCGCGGCCGCGGCCGAGTCGAGCTCACCCCCTGCAGCGGCGGCATCGAAGCCGGCGGCAAAGCCGGCCAGGCTGGCCTGCACCCCCTGCCCCGCCTTGCCGCCGCCGGCGATCGCCGCCTCGCAGCCGGCGCGCGCCCAGGGCAGCACGCCGGCACCGGCCAGCGCCCCGAACATCACCGCTGAGACAGCCGTGCCGCTTTGCCGCGCGACCCGGCCCATGTCGAAGGCGATGCAACGCCGCGCCAGCGTGCGCCCGGCGCGCAACACCGCCTGCGGGTCGAAGCGGCCGTCGGTCGGCGCCATCTTCTCCAGCGTCGTATAGACACGATGGCTCGAGGTGATGAGCGTGGTATTGGCGGCCACGAAGCCACGTTCGACCATGCGGCCGGCCTCGAGCAGTTCGCTGGCGATCAGCACGTCCACCTGGCCGGCCAGCGGGTGCAGGGCGAAGACCGGTGGCGCGGCGCCCACGGCGGCCGCCTGCCACTCGATGTAGTAGCTGGTGGCGCCGGTGCGCTGCGCCACGCCGGGCACCGAGGTGGCCTGCACCGGCAACCCGGCGTCGCGCGCGCACTGCACCAGCCATCCGGCGAGCACGCCGCCGCCTTCGCCGCCGAGCGCCGCGATCAGCACCCGGGTGATGGGCTCGCGAGCGACGGGCACACGGCTCGGGTCGGGCACGGCAGCGTCCACGGCGGTGTCCATCACGCCGGCTGCAGCCAGCCGATGACGACGCGGTTGATGCGGTCGGCCAGGCGCTCCCACCAACCCGGATGGGTGATGACCTCGGCGCGGTAGAAGCTGGGGCACAGCACGGCGGCATGCGCCACCTCGCCGCACAGGCCGCAACCGACGCATTCGTTCTGTACATGCGCCACCGGGCTGCGCTTGAGCGGGTCGCCGGCGGTCTTCACGGTCAGCGTCGGGCAGCCCGAAAGCCGGATGCAGGAATGGTCGCCGCTGCAGGTGGCCTCGTCGACACCGTAGCGCGTTCGCACGACCCGTTCGCCGCGCGCGAGCCGGGCCGCGCGCCGCGGGCGCAGGCGGCGCTGGCGTTCGAGCTGGCACTCACCCTCGGCGACGATCACCTTCAGCCCGGTGAAGGGCGACGTGAGGGCCTCGCGCAGCGTGTCGCGCACGCTGGCCACGCGGTAGTTGTGCACCGTGCGCAGCCATTTCACGCCCAGGCCCGCCAGCGTCTTCTCGATCGTGAGTTCGTTGCCGGTGGCGCTGCGGCCTTCGGCCTGGCGCCGCTCTTCGGCGCCGGGCGTGGAAATCGTCTCCTGCGTGCCGGTGGCCGAGGTGTAGCCGTTCTTCATGATCAGCAGCACGCCGTCGCCGCCGTTCAGCAGCGTCGACGAGACGCCCGACAGCAGGCCGTTGTGCCAGAAGCCGCCGTCGCCCATGATGGCCAGCGGCCGCCGCGCGCTGAAATTCTTCACCGCCGCGCTCGACGCCATGCTCATGCCGTAGCCCAGGATCGACTGGCCGAAGGAGAACGGCTCGAAGGTGGCGAACGAATGGCAGCCGATATCGGCCGCGACGTGCACGCGGCCGATCTGCTGCTCCACCAGCTTGAGGGCGGCAAAAACCGGCCGCTCGGGGCAGCCGATGCAGAAGTTGGGCGGGCGCGGCGGCACCGCGCTGCCCAGTTCGCGGCGTGCCGTCTGGCGCAGCACTTCCAGCGCCGCGAGCCGGGCGCGTGCCGGGCCCGCCTCGGCATCGAGGCGGTAGGCCTGGAGCAGGCGCATCAGTCCGCCCAGCAGCAGTTCGGCGTTGTATTCGCCGCCCATGCTGAGCAGGTCCTTGCCGTGCAGCGGCGTGCTCACGCCGGCGCGGCGCAGCGTGGTGGCGATGTCCTGCTCGATGTAGTCGGGCTGCCCTTCCTCCAGCACCAGCACGGCACGCCGTCCGCTGCAGAAGGCGACGATCTGCTCCGGCACCAGCGGGTAGACGCAGTTCAGCACCAGCAGCGCCAGGCGCGGGCGGTCCTGCCCATCGGTAAGCCCGGCTTCGGCCATGGCGCGCAGCAGCGTGTGGGTCAGGCCGCCCTGCACGATGAGGCCCAGTTCACGCAGGTCGGTGGCGTCGCCGTCGATGACTTCGTTGATGGCGTGCTCGACGATGAAGCGCCGAGCCGCCGGCATGCGCACCTCGTACTTAAGCTTCTCGTGGCGGAAGGTGGACGGCGGGTGCGACAGCCGGTCGTAGCTGAAGGCCGCGGGCTCGGACTGCAGCTGGCGGCTGGAGACGGCCGGCGCCACGTTGTCGGCCGCCACGAAACTGCCCTGCAGGTGGCAGCTGCGGATGCGCAACTCCATCATCACCGGCGTATTCGAGGCCTCGGACAGTTCGAAGCCCTGCCGCACCAGGCGCACCAGGCTCGTGAGGTCGGGCCGCGGGTCGAGCAGCCACAAGGCCGACTTCATGGCGAAGGCGTGGCTGCGCTCCTGGATCACGCTGGCGCCTTCGCCATAGTCCTCGCCGACGATGACGAGCGCGCCGCCCAGCACGCCGGGCGAGGCCAGGTTGGACAGCGCGTCGGCCGCGACATTGGTGCCGACGATCGACTTCCACGTCACGGCGCCGCGCACCGGGTAGACCATCGAGGCGGCCAGCATCGCCGCCGCCGACGACTCGTTGGTGCAGGCCTCGACGTGCACGCCCAGTTCGTCGAGGTATGGCCGCGCCTGGACCATGACGTCGAGCAGGTGCGACACCGGCGACCCCTGGTAGCCGCCGACGTAAGTCACCCCCGACTGCAGCAGCGCCTTGGTCACCGCCAGGATGCCCTCGCCGTGGAAGACCTGGCCCGCGCCGAGCTTCAACGATTCGATCTCGCGGTAAAAGGAGACTTCCATGGCCAGGGTCCTGCGCCGCCTGCAGCAGCGGCAGTCGGGCAATCTAGCCAGCGCGCGCCCATTCGGCCAATGGATTGTTCTGATGCGGCGTATCCAGCTGCTGAATAATCCGGCCTGACCCCTTGCGGGCCAACCCTCGGTCGCCGAGCCGCCCGCCTCGGGATTCGTGATGAACTTCCGCCAACTCGACCTGAACCTGCTGCGTGTGCTGGTGACGCTGTACCGCACGCGTTCGGTGACCGAATCGGCGCGCCAGCTGGCGCTGTCGCAGCCGGCCACCAGCAACGCGCTGGCGCGCCTGCGGGCCTTCTTTGCCGACGAACTGTTCGTTCGCACGCCCGCCGGCATGCAGCCCACGCCGGCGGCCGAACGGGCGGCGCCGCTGGTCATGGCCCACCTGCAGGCGCTGGAGACGGCGCTGTGCGACACCGGGCCCTTCGATCCGCAGCGCAGCGAACGGCATTGGCGGCTGTCGCTGTCGGACCTGGGCGAGATGATGTTCATGGCGCCGCTGGCGCACGCGTTGCGCAGCGACGCGCCGGCCAGCCGGCTGTCGAACGTGCCGGTGCCGGCTGCGGCGGTGGGCCGGGCCCTCGAATCGCGCGAGATCGACCTGGCGCTGGGCATCCTGGAGGCGAAGCGCCATGGCATCGCCAGCGAGACGCTGTTCAGCGAACACTACGTCGCGCTCACGGCTTCGGGCTGGCACCCGGCCGATGGCCGGCGCGGCGCCACGCTCAGCGCGGCGCAACTGGCGCAGTCCAGCCTCGTTACCGCCGCGCCTACCGCCACCTTCCACGACGGCGTGGACCGGATGCTGGCCGCGCTGCAGCTCGGCGATCGCGTGGTGCTGCGCACGCGCCACCACGGCGCCCTGCCGCTGCTGGTCACGGGCTCGGACCTGCTGGCGATCGTGCCCCTGATGTATGCACGGTCGCTGCTGCCGCGCTATGACCTGCGCCTGTGGGAACTGCCCGGCCACGGGCCTGCGTACGACGTGCGCATGCTCTGGCACGACAGCGTCACGCAGGACCCCGGGCACCAGTGGCTGCGGGACCTGGTGCGCACGCTGTTCGCGCGGCCGGCGCCGGCGCAGCGCAGGCCCAAGGCGGCTCGCTGAGGCCGCGCACGGCGCAGCCGGCGGCGCGCGCCGGGGCCTGCCATCACCGCGCCCGCAGGCGTGCCGCGTTCAGCCGCTGCCCAGCGCGCGCCGGGCCTCCTCGGCCGTTTCGAAGATGTGCGGCGCCACGCCACGCGCGGCCAGCGCGGGCCCGAGCTTGGCGCGCAGGAAGCCGCTGGTGGTGTAGCGCGCCACGTCGACATAGTGGCGGTCGACCAGTTCGCGCACCATCGCCGCCCATTCGTCCTGCACCTGGGGGTCGAGCGCGAAGTGGTCGTAGTTGACCACGCCAAGAACCTTGTGGCCCAGCGGCGCCAGGCGCTTTTCCACCTCCTGGCGCACGGCCTCCACGTCGTCGGCGTTGCGGATGCTCAGGCGCTCGAAATTGATGAAGAAGGTGCGGCTGGCGGGGTCGTAGGTGAAGCGGTCGGCCAGCGGCAGCATCAGCACGCGCGCGCGCAGGCCCATCGGGGCGTTGGCGAAGAGCGCGGCGTCCATCAGCCGGGGTTCGCGCTCGATCACGGGCCGGAAGGCCATGCCGGCCAGGATGTCGCGTTCCAGGTCCAGGCCCGGCGCCACCTCCAGCAGTTCGATGCCCTGCTCGTGCAGACCGAAGACGCAGCGCTCGGTGACGTAGAGCACCGGCTGCCCGCGCCGCCAGGCCTCGCGCCCGGCGAAGGTGCGGTGCTCGACCTGGGGCACGAATTTCATCGCGCCGCCGGCACTGAACGAACCGACGAAAACCACCTTCTTCGCGTTCTGGCTGATATTGATGAAGCCGCCCGCGCCGGCCAGGCGGGGGCCGAACTTGCTGACGTTGACATTGCCTTCGGCGTCGGCCTGCGCCAGGCCGAGGAAGGCGATGTCGAGGCCGCCGCCGTCGTAGAAATCGAACTGGTAGGGCTGGTCGATGACGGCCTGGGTATTGACCGCGGCGCCGAAATTCAAGCCCCCGGCCGGGATGCCACCCACCACACCGGGCTCGGCGGTGAGCGTGATGAGATCGATCACGTGTTCTTCCGCCGCCACCGCGGCCACGCCCTCGGGCATGCCGATGCCCAGGTTCACCACCGCATTCGGCCGCAGTTCCAGCGCCGCGCGGCGGGCGATGAATTTGCGGTCGTTCAAGGGCATCGGCGCCACGTGCGCCGCCGGCACGCGCAGCTCGCCCGCAAACGCCGCGCTGTAGGGCTCGGCGAAGGTCTGCTGGTGGTATTCGGGCTTCTCGGCCACCACCACGCAGTCGACCAGGATGCCGGGGATCTTCACCGCGCGCGAATGCAGCGAATGCGCCTCGGCCACGCGCTCGACCTGCGCGATGACGATGCCGCCGCTGTTGCGCACCGCCATGGCGATGGCCAGGCTCTCGAGCGTGAGCGCCTCGCGTTCCATCGTCAGGTTGCCCTCGGTGTCGGCGGTGGTGGCCCGGATCAGCGCCACGTCGATGGGAAAGGCCTTGTAGAAGAGGTAGTCCTCGCCGTCGATCGGCATCAGCCGCACCAGGTCTTCGGTGGTGCGCTGGTTGATCTTGCCGCCGCCGTGACGCGGGTCGACGAAGGTGCCCAGGCCCACTCGCGACAGGTGCCCCGGCTTGCCGGCAGCGATATCGCGGAACAGGTGCGAGATCACGCCCTGGGGCAGGTTCCAGGCCTCGATGCGATTCTCGACCGCCAGCTTCTGCAGCTTGGGCACCAGGCCCCAGTGGCCACCAATGACGCGCGCCACCAGGCCTTCGTGGCCCAGGTGGTTGAGGCCGCGCTCCTTGCCGTCGCCCTGCCCCGCCGCGTAGACCAGCGTCAGGCCGCGCGGCGCGCCGCTGGCCAGGAAACGGGCCTCCAGCGCCACCGCCAGGTTCTCGGCAAAGCCGATACCGACGAAGCCGCTGCTGGCCACGGTGTCGCCGTCACGCACCAGCGCCAGCGCCTCGGCCGAGCTCACCACCTTGCCCTTGCCGCCGGCGCGCAGGCTGGCCATGCGTTCGAGACGGTTCGCGGGGTGGTTCATGGGACGGCCTCGCCTACAGTCGCGCGTCGAAGGTGTTGCACTGCGCCAGGCTGCCGCTGTCCAGCCCGCGCTTGAACCAGGTCATGCGCTGCTGGCTGCTGCCGTGGGTGAAGCTTTCGGGCCGCACCGTGCCGGAGGACTGGCGCTGCAGATGGTCGTCGCCGATCTGCGCCGCGGCATTCATGGCTTCCTCGACGTCGCCGCGTTCGAGCCAGCCCTTGCCCTGCTGCGAGTGGTGGGCCCACACGCCGGCCAGGCAGTCGGCCTGCAGTTCCACGCGCACCGACAGCGCATTCATCTGTGCCTGCGAGACGCGGCCGCGCTGGGCATCGACCTTGCCCGTGATGCCCATCAGGTTCTGCACGTGGTGGCCGACCTCGTGCGCGATCACGTAGGCCTGTGCGAAGTCGCCCGGCGCGCCCATGCGCTGGGCCAGGGTGTCGAAGAAATCGAGGTCGAAATAGACGCGCTGGTCGCCGGGGCAGTAGAACGGCCCCATGGCCGACTGCCCGGTGCCGCAGGCCGTGGGCGTGAAGCCGCGGAACAGCACCATGCGCGGCTCGCGATAGGTGCCGCCAGCGGCCTTGAAGACCTGACCCCAGACCTGTTCGGTATTGCGAAGCACCGTGGAGGCGAACATGGCCGCGCGGTCTTCGGCCGGCGGGGGCCGCGCCGGGCCTTCCGAGGCCACGGGCGCTGCCGTCTCGCCGCCGCTGAGCAGCCCCAGCACCGTGAGCGGGTTGATGCCGAAGATCCAACCGGCCACCAGCGCCACCACGATGGTGCCGATGCCCATGCCGCGCCCGCCGATGCGCCGGCCACCGCCGCCCAAGCCACCCGCGCCGCGCCGGTCCTCGACATTGCGGCTCTGTTCCTCACCTTCCCACTTCATGGCTTGCTCCCTGCAGGCAATGTTCAAGCCTGGTTCAGGCTTCGTTCAGGTGTCGTTCAGGCCTTGGGCAGCGTCACGCCGCGCTGCCCCTGGTACTTGCCGCCGCGGTCCTTGTAGCTGGTCTCGCAGACCTCGTCGCTCTCGAAGAACAGCACCTGCGCGCAGCCCTCGCCGGCGTAGATCTTGGCCGGCAGCGGCGTGGTGTTGCTGAACTCCAGCGTCACGTAGCCTTCCCATTCGGGCTCGAAGGGCGTGACGTTGACGATGATGCCGCAGCGCGCATAGGTGCTCTTGCCCAGGCAGATGGTGAGCACGTTGCGCGGGATGCGGAAATATTCCAGCGTGCGCGCCAGTGCAAAGCTGTTGGGCGGGATGATGCAGACGTCGCTCTCGATGTCGACAAAGCTCTTGGGGTCGAAGTTCTTCGGGTCCACCACCGTGCTGTAGATATTGGTGAAGACCTTGAATTCGGGCGCGCAGCGGATGTCGTAGCCATAGCTGCTGGTGCCGTAGCTCACGATCTTCTGGCCGTCGGGCGACTGCCGCACCTGCCCCGGTTCGAAGGGGTCGATCATGCCGTGCTGCTCGGCCATGCGGCGGATCCACTTGTCGCTCTTGATGCTCATGCCACCCCTTCGAAGCTGCGCTGATT
The DNA here is from genome assembly GCA_016709385.1 of Candidatus Rubrivivax defluviihabitans. Lineage (GTDB taxonomy): Bacteria > Pseudomonadota > Gammaproteobacteria > Burkholderiales > Burkholderiaceae_C > Rubrivivax > Rubrivivax defluviihabitans. The sequence goes on along the minus strand of JADJMW010000008.1, from coordinate 33,051 downwards.
CTAGGAGGCTGCGCTAGCATGGGTGCCTCACGGAGACCCGCCATGGCCACGCCCTTCCGCCCCGCCGTCGATCTGCTGGCCGATTACGCCGCCTACCACCGCGACCGGCGCAATATCGCCACCCACTTCGTCGGTGTGCCGATGATCGTCTTCGGCGCCGGCGTGCTGCTGGCCCGACCCGCGATCACGGCAGGGAACCTGGCGCTGACCCCTGCCTGGCTCGCCTACAGCCTGGCAGCGGCCTGGTACCTGACCCGGGGCCATGCCGCCTTGGGCGCCATCACGGCGCTGGCGGTCGGCTTGTTCGTCCTGCTGGCCCATGCCGTACCGGGCGGCCTGGCGGGCTGGCTGGGCTGGGGCCTCGGTTTCTTCGTCGTCGGCTGGATCGTCCAGTTCGTCGGCCATTACTACGAGGGCCGCAAGCCCGCCTTCGTCGACGACCTGACGGGCCTGCTGGTGGCGCCGATGTTCGTGCTGCTCGAGGCGCTGGCATCGCTGGGCTGGTTCAAGGGCCTGGCGGCCGAGGTGGAGCGCCGCGCGGGCCCGACGCTGATCCGCGACCTGGCACACCCGGCCACGCGCTGACCGGCGCGCCCTGCTCAGCCCAGCAATTCACGCAGCACTGCAGCGGCGCGGGCCACCTGCCCGCCGCTCACGTCCAGGTGCGTCACCGCGCGCACCGTGCGCGCCGCGAAGGCATTGAGCAGCACGCCGCGCTCGCGCGCCCGGCCCACCAGCGCTGCGGCGTCGGGCGCGCCAGCGGCGAGCTGGAAGACGACGATGTTGGTCTGCACCGTGGCCAGGTCGATGACCACCGCCGGACAGGCGGCCAGCGCTTCGGCCAGCACCCGAGCATGCCGGTGGTCTTCGGCCAGACGCTGGCGATGATGATCCAGCCCGTGCAGCGCCGCGGCGGCAAAGATGCCGGTCTGCCGCATGGCGCCACCCAGCATGCGGCGGTGGCGGTCGGCGGCGGCGATGAGCACGCGGCGGCCGGCCAGCAACGAGCCCCCCGGCGCGCCCAGGCCCTTGGAAAAGGCCACCGCCACCAAGTCGAAGGGTGCCGCGAGTTCCGCTTCGCTGCGGCCGCTGGCCACGGCCGCATTCCACAGCCGCGCGCCGTCGAGAAAACTCGACATGCCGCGTTCGCGCGCTGCCTGGCAGATGCGCACGGCCTCGTGCTGCGGGAAGACGATGCCGCCACCGCGGTTGTGGGTGTTCTCGATCTCCACCAGCGTGGTGGGCGGAAATACCGGCAGGCCGCGCGGCTTGATCGCGGCTTCGAAATCTTCCGCCGTGAACAGCCCGCCGCAGCCCACCTCCACCAGTTGCACGCCGGCATTGGCCGCCGCGCCGCCGGTCTCGTGCCAGCCGGCGTGCGCCTCGCGGCTGGTCACGACCTCGTCGCCCGGCCGCGCGAGCACGCGCAGCGCCACCTGGTTGGCCATGGTGCCCGAGGGCAGCCACAGCGCCGCCTCCTTGCCCAGCAGTTGCGCGCAGCGTTCCTGCAGCAGGTTCGTCGTCGGATCCTCGCCGTACTGGCTGTCGCCCACCGGCGCGGCGGCCATCGCCGCGCGCATGGCGGCGCTGGGGCGGGTGACGGTGTCGGAGCGCAGGTCGATGGGGTCGTTCATGGCGGTGCTTCGGTGATGGCGGCGCGACATTGTCACCGCGCCGTGCGGGCCGAGGCGGCGCCGCCACAGCCGGGTGCTAAAGCTTTTGCGGCAGTTGACGAAAACGGCTTCAACGTGCCTGCCCAGTGCCGGCACGGGGTCCGGACCAAGAACGGGGTTCGGCGACTGCAGCCAGGATCAAGGCCTGGTCAAGCAGGCGCCGGCAACGAAGAGGCCCGGGCGGGTTTCGCGGCATCGCGGGCACCAGGCCGCGTGCTGCGGGAGTTGCAGGCAGGCGGCGTTTGCCCAAGGATTTCGGCCGCGGCGCCTGCCAGGCACTTGCCTGTGGTCATCAACATTTCGGAGAATCTTCATGTCCCTGTCCATCAATACCAATGTCATTTCGTTGACGGCCCAGCGCAACCTGGGCTCGACGCAGTCCTCGCTGGCCACCTCGATGCAGCGCCTGTCATCGGGTCTGCGCGTCAACAGCGCCAAGGACGACGCCGCCGGCCTGGCCATCTCGGAGCGCATGAATGCACAGGTGCGCGGCTTTGCCGTGGCGGCGCGCAACGCCAACGACGGCATCTCGCTGGCCCAGACCGCCGAAGGTGCGCTGGGCAAGGTCGGCGACATGCTGCAGCGCATCCGCGAACTGGCGGTGCAGTCGTCCAACGCCACCAACAGCCAGACCGACCGCGACGCACTCAACGCCGAAGTCACCTCGCTGAAGGACGAAATCGCCCGCGTCGCCACGCAGACCAGCTTCAATGGCACCAAGTTGCTCGACGGCACGTTCTCATCGCAGCAGTTCCAGGTGGGCACCAATGCCGGTGAGACCATCACCGTGGCCTCGATCGCCAACGCCACGCTGGCCACGCTCGGCGGCACGACCAATATCGCCACCGCGTCGGTGGCGGCGAGCGGGCTGAGCGGTTTCGCCACCGGCATCGCCGCCGGCGGCGTGGTGATCAACGGCGTCGACATCGGCGCGATCTCCGCTGCCGGCAGTGCCGGCGAACGGGCCAACCAGCTGGTGGCCGCGATCAACAATGTCTCGGCGCAGACCAATACGTCAGCGTCGTACGACGCTGCCACCGGTCAGATCAGTCTGCGCAACAACAACGCCGCGATCGTCATCACCGGCACCACCAACAACGCCACCGTGGCCGGCTTCGCCAACGGCTCCACCGCGGCCGTCGCCACCACGGGCATCTCCGGGCTGGACGTCAGCGGTTTCGGCGGCGCGCAGACGGCGCTGGTGCAGGTGGACAAGGCTTTGGCGCAGATCAACACCTCGCGCGCCAACCTGGGTGCGCTGCAGAGCCGGTTCGAGAACGTGGTCTCGAACATCCAGATCGCGAGCGAAAACGTGGCGGCGGCCCGCGGCCGCATCGTCGACGCCGACTTCGCCCAGGAAACGGCCAACTTCTCGCGCGCCCAGATCCTGCAGCAGGCCGGCACCGCCATGGTCGCCCAGGCCAACCAGTTGCCTCAACAGGTGCTTCAGTTGCTGCGCTGAGCAGCCCGGATTTCGGGCGCAGCGCGCGGGGCCCTTCGGGGCCCTTTTCTCATTTGCGGCCGCGAAATGGCCGGGCTTGACTCGGCTTATCGGCGCTTCGGGCCACGGCGGATTGCCGACCATTGGCACACCGGCAGGCATCTCGAAAGGCAGCCTGTCCAACCGGCCCGCGAGGGTCTGACCCGACACCGAAGCCCGGAGATGCCCACATGGCCCAGACGATCAACACGAACATCGTTTCGTTGAACGCCCAGCGCAACCTGAATACGAGTCAGTCCACGCTGGCCACCTCGATGCAACGCTTGTCGTCGGGCCTGCGCGTCAACAGCGCCAAGGACGACGCCGCCGGCCTGGCCATCGCCGAGCGCATGAATACGCAGGTGCGGGGCATGACGGTGGCGGCGCGCAACGCCAACGACGGCATCTCGCTGGCCCAGACCGCGGAGGGCGCCTTGGGCAAGGTCGGCGACATGCTGCAGCGCATCCGCGAACTGGCGGTGCAGGCCTCCAACGCGACGAACAGCCAGACCGACCGCGACGCGCTCAACGCCGAGGTCACCTCGCTGAAGGACGAAATCGCCCGCGTCGCCACGCAGACGAGCTTCAACGACACCAAGCTGCTCGACGGCACCTTCACCTCGCAGCAGTTCCAGGTGGGCGCCAACGCCGGCGAGACCATCACCGTGGCCTCGATCGCCAACGCCACGCTGGCGCAACTCGGCGGCACCACCAACATTGCCACCGCGTCGGTGGCGGCCAGCGGCCTGAGCGGCTTCGCCACGGCCGTTGCCGCCGGTGGCGTCGTGATCAACGGCGTCGACATCGGCGCCTTGCCTGCCGCCGGCAGCGCCGGTGAACGGGCCAACCAGCTGGTGGCGGCCATCAACAGCGTTTCGGCGCAGAGCGGCACCTCGGCGTCCTACGACGCCGCCACCGGCCAGATCAGTCTGCGCAACAACAACGCTTCGATCGTGATCACCGGCACCACCAACGACGCCACCGTCGCCGGCTTTGCCAACGCCACCACCGCCGCCGTCGCCACCACCGGGATCGCCGGGCTGAACGTCAGCGGTTTCGGCAGCGCACAGACGGCGCTGGTGCAGGTGGACAAGGCGCTGGCCCAGATCAATACCTCGCGTGCCAACCTGGGTGCGGTGCAGAGCCGCTTCGAGACCGTGATCGGCAATATCGCCGTCAGCGCCGAGAACCTGGCCGCCGCGCGCGGCCGCATCATGGACGCCGACTTCGCGGCCGAGACCGCCAACATGTCGCGCGCCCAGATCCTGCAGCAGGCCGGCACTGCCATGGTCGCCCAGGCCAACCAGTTGCCGCAGCAGGTGCTGCAGTTGCTGCAGCGCTGAAGTCCGGCCTCGGCCCCGGCGGGCACGCGAAGAATTCTGCGCCGCACCGCTAAAGAACCGAGCCGCGCTGCCGATAGACCGCCAAGGATCGGGAGATCGGCATGGCCATTCAGTCCACCGGCATCGGCAGCGGCCTCGATGTCAACTCCATCATCAGCCAGCTGCTGGCCATCGAGAGCCGGCCGCTGGCGCGCCTGCAGGAAACCGCCAGCACCACGCAAACCCAGCTCTCCACCTACGGTGCGCTGAAGTCGCGCATCGCCGCGCTCGGCGACGCGGCCGAGAAGCTGGCCACGGCGGCGACATGGAACAAGACCCGGGCCACATCGGCCGACACCGCGGCCCTCACCGTCACCTCCAGCGGCAGCGCCACGCCGGTGAACCTTCAAGTGGAGGTGACCCAGCTCGCCCAGGCGCAGTCGGTCGCGACCAGCCGGCTCCCCTCGGCCGCCGCCAGCGTGGGCACCGGCACGCTGATGATCGAATTCGGCAGCTGGAACCAGGATTTCCTGGCCTTTACGCCGACCGTGCCACTGAAGAGTGCCACCGTCGTGATCGGCAGCGGCGAAGACAGCCTGGCCGGCATCCGCGACAAGATCAACGCCGCCGACGCCGGCGTCACCGCGGCCATCCTGAACGACAGCCAGGGTTCACGCCTGGTGCTGCGTTCCACCGCCACCGGCGCCGAGAGCGGCTTTCGCATCACGGCCACCGACGACGACGCCAACCCGCTCGACGACAGCGGCCTGTCGCGCCTGGCTTTCGACCCGCCGGGTGGCGCACCGGCCAGTGGCAACCAGCGCGCGGTGGACCTCGTCGCCAGCGTCAATGGGGCGCCCGTGGTCTCGGCATCGAACCAGCTCGACGACCTCGTCGACGGTGTCTCCCTGCAGGTGGCCCGCACCACCACCGGCCCGGTGGAGGTGAACGTGGCGCGCGACACCGAGGCGATGAAGGCGCTGATCCAGCAGTTCGTCGGCGCCTACAACGAAGCGAACAAATTCCTCGCCGACCAGACCCGCTACAACGCCGATACCAAGACCTCGGCCACGCTGCAGGGCGACCGCGTGGCCGTGGCCCTGCAGGGCCAGCTGCGCTCGCTGGTGGCCACCGGCTCCAGCGCTTCGCCGGTGTTCGACACCTTGTCGTCGGCCGGCATCTCGCTGCAGCGCGACGGATCGCTGAAGGTCGACGACGGCAAGCTCGCCAGCGCATTGGCCAACTTGCCGGAACTGGCGAAGCTGTTCAGCGCCGACGGCGGCGGCAATCCGCTGGCGGTGGGCATCGCGCGCCGCTTCGATGCGTTGGCCGACCTCAATGCCGGCACCGGCGGCGCGCTCGAATCGCGCGAGGACGGCCTGAAGCAGCGGCTGTCGCGCAACCGCACCGAGCAGGAGCGCTTCAACGACCGCATGGCGATGGTCGAGGCGCGGCTGCGCGCGCAGTACACCGCGCTCGACAGCCGGATGGCGCAGCTCAACGGACTGAGCGCCTATGTCTCGCAGCAGGTCGACCTGCTGAACCGCAGCAGCAACGGCAGCTGACCGGCCTGGCGAACGCGCACGCCGTGCATCGCCGCGGCACCGTCACGCGCGAACGAGCCTCGGCCCATCCGCGCCGCCTGGTGCCGCGCGCCGGCGGCAGCAGCCGGGTCGGTCTTCAGCGTCGATTCACCCGCTGTTGCCGCACTCAAGCTGCCCGCCGGGCCGGCCGATATACAGGCAGGTCCGACACCGACGCATCGCGCGCCACACCATGTACCCGACTCCCGCCTTCCGCCCGACCAGCGCCGCCCGGCACTGCGGTCTGTACCAGCAGGTCCATCTCGACAGCCAGGTGCACGGCGACGCGTCCCCGCACCAGATGGTCACGATGCTGTTCGACGGCCTGTTCGAGTCGCTGGCGCAAGCCCGCGGCGCCCTGCGTGCGAACGATATCGCCGCCAAGGGCCGCGCCATCGGCCGCGCCGTGCGCATCGTCGACGAAGGCCTGCGTTCGGCGCTCAACCTGCAACAGGGCGGCGCCCTGGCGCGCGACCTGCACGACCTGTACGCCTACATCACGGCGCGCCTGACCCACGCCAACCTGAAGAACGACGAAGGCGCGATCGAAGAGTGCGCCGCGCTCATGACGCCGGTGCGCGAGGCCTGGGCTTCGATCCGCGTCCAAGCCGATGCACTGCGCGGCGCCTGAAGGCCCGCGACCCATCCCATCGAACAGGGCCTCGCCGATGCAACCCGAACTGTTGAACTACTACGAAGCCATCGAACGCGCCAGCACCGACATGCTGGAGGCCGCCCGCGCCGGCCACTGGGACGAAGTGGTCAAGCTCGAAGGCGCCTGCGGGCTGCTGATCAGCCAGCTCAAGCACGCCGCGCAGGCGCCCGCTGACGGCGCCGCGGCCGAGCCGGCCTCGGCGCGCCAGACGGCGCAGATCAAGTCGCGGATCATGCAGCGCATCCTGGTCAACGACGCCGAGATCCGCCACCTGGCCGAACCCTGGCTGCAGGACCTCGAAGACACGCTGGCCGGCCGCCGGCAGACCCTGCACTGAGCGCCGCTGCATCGCCGAACGTGGTACGCGAGATGTTCGAAGACACCCGACCCGCCGAACTCGACGCCGCAGGCGATGCCGACGCCTGGGCCGACTTCCGTATCCGCTCCGAGGCCGAGCGGCTGCGCGTCCTGCGCGAACTGCGCGACGGCAACGTGCCGGTGATGCTGGGCAGCCCCGGCGGCGACATGCTCATGACCACGCTGTGGGCGCTGGACACGCCGCAGCGGCGGATGACCTTCAGCGCCGACGCCGGGTCGGCGCTGCTGGCGCGCCTGGTGGCCTTCGACGAAGCCGTGGCCGTGGCCTATTGCGACAGCGTGAAGCTGCAGTTCGACCTGCACGACCTGGTGCTGGTCCGCGGCGCCACGGCCAGCGTGCTGCAGTCGGCGCTGCCGACCGAGATCTACCGCTTCCAGCGCCGCAGCGCCTACCGCGTTCGCCCGCCGCAACGCCAGGCACCGGTGGCCCGGCTGCGCCATCCTTCGATACCGGAAATGGCGCTGACGCTGCGCATCCTCGACGTCAGCGTCGGCGGCTGCGCCCTCTGCCTGCCGGCCGACGTGCCGCCGCTGCAAGCCGGTACCGAACTGGGCGAGCTGCGGCTGGAGCTCGACGCCGAGACGCAGTTCGCCTGCGCCGCCACGCTGCGACATGTGTCGTCGTTGGGCGGTGCCGACCGCAGCCCCTCGGGCCAGCCGGGTGGCAGACGCGTGGGCTGCGAATGGCGCCAGCTGGCCGGCCCCGCCGAGCGCGTGCTGCAGCGCTGGATCGACCAGGCGCAGAAGCGCCGCCGCCTGCTCGCGCTGGGATGAACGCGAAACGGTCGAAGCCGGGCCGACCCAGCGGTTTCACGCTGGTCGAGTTGTGCATCGCAGCCGGCGTGGTCGCGGTGCTGGCCGCCGTGGCGCTGCCCTCGTACCGTGGCCACCTGCTCCATGCCGGCCGCGTGGACGCCGTGGCGGCGCTGACGCGCCTGCAGGCGGCGCAGGAACAGCACCGCTCGGCGCACGGCCTGTACGCCGCACAACTCGGCGTGTTGCGCGGCGTGGGCGCGGTCAGCCCCGAGGGGCGCTACACCGTGTCGATGGCGCCCAACGGCCCCGACGGCTACCGCGCCACCGCCACCGCGCGCGCTGGCGGACCGCAGGCCGACGACCGCGAGTGCAGCGAGCTCACGCTCGACGTGGTGCAGGGTTTTTCGACACCGGGGCCTTCTGCCCGTTGCTGGCGGCGTTGAAGGTGGCCAGCTTGAAGTACCCCGCACTTTCCGGCTTCACATTGCTCGAACTGGTCGTCACGCTGGCGGTGATGGCCGTGCTGGGCACGCTGGCGCTGCCTTCGCTGGGCCAGCGCGTCGACCGCGCCCGTCTGGCCGGGGCGGCCGAAGGGCTGGCTGCCGACATTGCCGAGGCCCGCTTCGAGGCCGCCCGGCTCGGCCGTTCGCTGCACGTGCAGGCACGCGACGGCACCGACTGGTGCTGGAGCGTGGCCAACGCACCCGGCTGCGGATGCGCGGCAGCACAGGCCTGCCAGCTGAAGACGGTGCGGGCATCCGACCACCCCGGGGTGCGCCTGCTCGAATCCTTTTCCCTGCAGCTGCATCCGGGCGGCGAGGCCGACATCCACCCGGCGCGGTTGGAGGGCCGCCGCGGCGAACGGCTGCGCGTGACCATGACGCCCCTGGGCCGCACGCGCATCTGCAGCGAAGGCGCCGACGAGGCTTCTGCCGCCAGAGGATACCCGCCATGCTGAACCTCGGACTGGCGCGGTTTCGCCCCGCCGCATGGACGGCCGTCCTGCTGGGCGCCCTGCTCGCCGTGGCCGGCGTCACGCTGGCCATCGACCGCCAGGCCGACCACCACCTGGCCGCCGACGCCGAGCGCGCCGCACTCGCGTGGGCCCGGCACATGGCCGTCCATGTGCCCGACATCGACCTCGTCTTCGCCGGCGACCTGCCCTCGACCCAGGCCCAGGATCGCCTGACCAGCCTGCGCGGCACGGCCGGCCTGTTCCGCTTCAAGCTCTACGACACCGGCGGCCGCCTGCTGGTGGTGTCGGAGTCGGTGGCCACCGCGCCGCGGCCCGAGGACATCGCAGAAGCCGACCAGGCGGGCGCGGCCGCGGCCGCGAGCCAGGGCACGGTCCGCATCAAGCTGCACCGCGGCAGCACCGCCGGCCACCCCGACGTGTACAGCGAAGCCCATGTACCGGTGCGCCATGGCAAGCAGATCATCGGCGTGGTCGAGGTCTACCTGGACCAGACCGACGTGGCAGCCACCACGGCGGCTTCGTTCCGCCGCGCCGCGCTGACCGCGAGCACGGCGCTGGCCCTGGCCTTCCTGGCCGGGGCGCTGCTGTGGCGTGCGCAGGCGCGCCGCGAGCGCGACACCGAAAAGCGGGTGCAGTTCCTCTCGCGCCACGACGTACTGACCGGCGCGCTGAACGCCGCCAGCTTCCGCGAGGCGCTGGCCGGCAGCTGCCTGGACCGGACGCCCGGCGCGCCGGGGCTGGCGGTGCTGTGCATCGACCTCGACCGCTTCAGCGACGTCAACGACGCCCACGGCCGCACCGCCGGCGACCACCTCTTGCGGCAGGTGGCCGAGCGGCTGCGCGGCGTGCTGCGCGGTGCCGACCTGCTGGCCCGGCTGGCCGGCGACCGTTTTGCGGTGCTGCAGTGCGAAGTAACCGACAGCGCGGCCGTGAAGGCGCTGGCACAGCGCATCGTGTCCAGCCTGGAGCAGCCCCATGCGCTGGCCAGCGTCAGCGGCCGGCTCGTCGCCACGGCCAGCGTGGGCGCGGCGATCCACGGCGTCGACGGCAACAACGCCGATGAACTGCTGCACAACGCGGAACTGGCGCTGCAGCGCGCCAAGGCCTGTGGCCATGGCGCATGGAGCTTCTACGATGCCGCGCTCGACCGCGCCCTGCAGGAGCGTCGCACGCTGGCCCAGGACCTGCGCGACGCCCTGGCGCGGCAGGCCCTGGAACTGCATTTCCAGCCCGTCTTCGGCGCCCGGGGCGGGCAGCTGATCGGCTACGAGGCCCTGGCGCGCTGGCCGCACGCCGAACGTGGCATGGTGCCACCGGGCGACTTCATTCCGTTGGCCGAGGAAACCGGGCAGATCGAGGCGCTGGGCCACTGGGTACTGCACAGCGCCTGTCGCGAGGCTGCGCGCTGGCCGGCGGCGCTGTCCGTGGCGGTCAACCTGTCGACGGCCCAGTTCAGGCGCGAGGGCGCCATCGTCGAGGAAGTTCGCGCCGCCCTCGCCGCATCGGGACTGGCGCCGCAGCGGCTGGAACTGGAGATCACCGAGTCGCTGCTGATGAGCCACACCGACCAGGTGCTGCAGTCGCTGCGCGCGCTGCACGAACTGGGTGTGCGCATCGCCATGGACGATTTCGGCACCGGCTATTCGAGCCTGGCCTACCTGTGGCGCTTCCCGTTCGACAAGCTCAAGATCGACCGCGCCTTCACGCTCGGGCTGGGCGGCGACGGCAAGGTCGACGCCATCGTGCATTCGATCGTCACGCTGGCGCACTCGCTGGCCATCCGTGTCAACGCCGAAGGCGTGGAAACCGAAGCCCAGCGCCAGGCGTTGACGCGGCATGGCTGCGACGAACTGCAGGGCTTCCTGCTCGGCCGCCCCCAGCCGCGCGAGCGCCTGCAGCACGTCAGGCCGGCCGCCGCCTCGGCGGCCCAGGTCGCAGCCAAGGACATGGCGGCCGCCTGCTGACGGCGGCTCCGGGACTGCCGCAGCAGGGGCGGCGTCAGTTCGGCCGCTTCAGGATGATGGCGCGCAGCTTGTCGTATTCGGCCTGGCTGATGGCGGCGGCCGCGAGCGCCGCCTGCAGGTCGGCCAGCTCGGTGCCCTTGGAGACGGACGTGGTGCCGGAGACCGTGATCTTGGGGTCGGAACCGCAGCCGGCCAGGCCGGCCAGGGCCACGGCGAGCACGACGGCGTGCAGCACTGTGCGGGGGGTGTTCATGGCGCGGGCTCCTCAGCGTACCGAATCGATCAGCATCTTCTTCTGCTGCTCCCATTCCTTCTCGGAGAGCGCGCCCGAGTCCTTGGCCTTCTTCAGGTCGATGAGCTGCTGACCCAGGGAGACATTCATCGTCGGGGCCACGACCTCGGTGCTGCTGCAGGCCGCAAGCAGGCCGCAAGCGAGAACGAAAAGGAACGGTTTCATGATGGGTGCAGTCCTCCGGTTGGGTGCCGCCGCTGTCGCAGCGACCGGCCGGGACTTTATCACCCGCGGCACAACGGCGGCCCAGCCGTCCCGGGCGCACGGCATGCGGCGCACCGGCGCCGAGCCGGTCAAACCTGCATGTTCATGATCTCGCTGTAGGCCGACACCAGCCGGTTGCGCACCTGCAGCGTGGCCTGGAAGCCGAGCTGCGACTTCTGCATCGCCAGCATCGTTTCCTCCAGGCTCACCGCCGGGTTGTCCAGGCTCAGCTCACGCTGCAGGCGTTGCGCCTGGAACTGCGTCTGGCTCACGCTCTTCAGCGCGTCGGCCATGGCGGAGCGGAAGTCACCGCCGGGCACGGCGGGTGCCGCCTGGGCGCGCGGCGTGCCGTCGGCGCGCAGCCCGGCGCGGGCCAGCGCCTGCTGGAAGTCGAAGGGTTGCAGCCGAAGGTCCGACATGACGCCGCCACTGTAGGCCCGCCCGGTGCACCCGATGGCGTGAACAGGCGAGTCTTCGTCGCCTTTCTCGCGCCACGTCGCGTCGGCGCGCCACGAACAATGCGGCCAACCCCGGAAGATCCGCAGCCGCCTCATGGACAACGCCGTCACGCAGACCGTCCCCACCCCGCTCGTCCCCGCTGCGCCAGGCGTGGCTGCCCGCTGGCGGGCGCTGCCGGCACGCACGCAGACCTTGGCATTGCTGGGCCTGGCGGCGCTGGCCGTGGTGCTGGTGGCGCTGTGGGCCGGTGCGCGGGACGGCGAGTGGCGGGTGCTGTTTCCCAATCTCTCGGAAAAGGACGGCGGCCAGGTCATCGACCGCCTGACGCAACTGAACGTGCCCTACCGCTTCGCCGACGGCGGCGCCGCCCTGCTGGTGCCGGCCTCGCGCGTGCACGAACTGCGCATGAAGCTGGCCGCCGCCGGCCTGCCCAGCGGCGGCGCCGGTGCCGCCGCCGGCTACGAGCTGCTGGACAAGAACAGCTTCGGCCAGACCCAGGGCCAGGAACGCATGAAGATGCAGCGTGCCATCGAGGGCGAGCTCACCACCACGATCCAGTCGCTGGAGTCGGTGCGCTCGGCGCGCGTGCACCTGGCGCTGCCGCAGATGAACGGCTTCTTCCGCGAACAGCAGAAACCTTCGGCTTCGGTGGTGCTGACGTTGCACAACGGGCGCACGCTGGACCGCAACCAGATCGCCGGCATCGTGCGCGTGGTCTCCGGCAGCGTGCCCGAACTCAGCGCCCGCGCCGTGAGCGTGGTCGACAGCAGCGGCGCGCTGCTGTCCGCACCCGGCGACGACGAAACGGCGCAGGGCCTCGACTCGCAGCAGCTGCAATACCGCCGCGAGGTCGAGGCCGGCCACCTGACGCGGGTGCTGGCACTGCTGGAGCCGGTGGTCGGCCGCGACAACGTGCGCGCCAGCGTCAGCGCCGACATCGACTTCTCGCAGGTCATGCAGACCGCCGAGGCCTACCGCCCCAACCAGGGCGGCGACGCCGTTGCCGCGGTGCGCGAGCAGCGCAGCGAGGAGTCCACCCAACCGGGGGTCAATACCACCGGCGGCGTGCCCGGGGCCACCAGCAACCAGCCGCCAACGCCGGCCACCGCACCCGTCAACGGCGCCGCGCAGCCGCTGCAGGGCGCGCCCGGCGCAGCGGCCGCCGCCGCCGCACGCCGCGAAGCCGCGACCCGCTTCGAGGTCGACAAGACCGTGACCGTGACGCGCAACGCCGCCGGCTCGGTGCGTCGCCTCAGCGCCGCCGTGGTCGTGAACCATCGCACCAGCGTGGACCCCAAGGGCAAGTCGGTGTCGACCCCGCTCAGCGAGACCGAGATCGGACAACTCACGGCGCTGGTGCAGCAAGGCATTGGCTTCGACGCCCAGCGTGGCGACGTGGTCAAGGTGATCAACGCGCCGTTCCGCGTCGAAACCGTGCCCGAGGCCGTCGAAGCGCCGGTCTGGCAGCAGCCCTGGCTGATGGACCTGCTGCGCTCGGCGGCGGCCCCCGGGGCGCTGGCGCTGGTGGCGCTGGTAATCGTCTTCAGCCTGGTGCGGCCCGCGGTGACGGCGGTGCTGGCGCCGCCGCCGCCCGCACCGGGCAGCCGCATCGACGAAGTGGTGGGCGGCAACCCGGCCCTGCCCGCGCCGGGCGGCGCGTTGCCGGCGCTGGCCGCCCCGGCGCAGGTCGCCTCGGCTCAGGCCGACCGCATCGAGGCCGCGCGCGCGCTGGCACGCCAGAACCCGGCGGCCATGGCACAGGTGGTGCGCGGCTGGGTCAACGGCGAACCCGCCTGAACGAGACCGCAGAGGAACGACCCCGGTGTCCGCAGCGCAGGAAGACGAAGGACTGGAGAGCGCCGCCATCCTGCTCATGACGCTGGGCGAGGAGCAGGCGGCCGAGGTCTTCAAACATCTGGCGCCCCGCGAGGTGCAGCGGCTGGGCGAGACCATCACGCGCATGAAGGCGGTGCCGCGCGAACGCGTCGACGCGGTGATGGACCGCCTGGAGAAGACCGCCGGCAACGACAGCGCGCTGGTGCCCGACAACCAGGCCTACGTGAACGGCGTGCTGCGCCGTGCCCTGGGCGAGGACAAGGCCGCGCTGCTGATCGACCGCATCGGTGCCGGCAGCAGCGTGGCCGGCATCGACAACCTGCGCTGGATGGACCCGGCTGCGGTAGCCGAACTGATGCGCAACGAGCACCCGCAGATCGTGGCCGCGATCCTGGTGCACCTGGAGGCCGACCAGACGGCCGCCGTGCTCAAGCTGTTCGGGGAACGCCAGCGCAACGAGGTCATGGTGCGCATCGCCACGCTCGACGGCATCCAGCCCGCCGCGCTGCACGACCTGAACGAGGTCATGGGCCAGGTGCTGGCCGGCGGCGGCGGCGCGCGCAAGGCCTCGCTGGGCGGGGCCAAGACGGCGGCCGAGATCCTGAACATGCTCGGCAGCGCCATCGAGACCGCGGTGCTCGACTTCGTGCGCGAGGCCGACAACGACCTGGCGCAGAAGATCATGGACAACATGTTCGTCTTCGACGACCTGGAGAAGATCGACGACAAGGGCATCCAGTCACTGATGAAGGAAGTGCAGAGCGAATCGCTGGTGGTGGCGTTGAAGGGGGCCACGCCGTCGCTGCGCGAGAAGATCTTCAGGAACATGTCCAGCCGCGCCGCCGAGACACTGCGCGAGGACCTCGAATCGCGCGGTCCGGTGCGGCTGTCGGAGGTGGAGGCGGAGCAGAAAGAAATGCTGAAGATCGTTCGGCGCCTGGCCGACGAGGGGCAGATCGTACTTGCCGGGGGCGGCGATGGCGACTTCGTCTAAGCCAGGCAGCGGGCGCAACGTGCCGCCGCCCGCCGGTGCCCGACCGGCTTCGCCCTACGCGCGTTTCATCCCGCGCGAGGAACTGGGGGACTTCGCGAGCTGGCAGCCGGGCACCTTCGGCGGCGCCGTGCCGGGGTCGCACGGGTCACCCGGCGCGCCCGCGGCGGCCGGCGCCGACGCCGGCGCGGCCGAGCCCGTCCCGGCCACTGCCGAAGATTGGCAGGCCCGCGTGGCAGCGGCGCGCCAGACCGGCTACCAGGAAGGCTACCGCGACGGCCTGGTGGCGTTGGAGAGTTTCAAGCAGAGCTTCGCCCAGCAGGCCACGGCCCAGATCGGCGCCTTGCTCGAAGCCTTCGACGGCCAGTTCGACGCCCTCGACGCCGAAGCCGCACGGGCGGTGGCACAGACCGCCGTGAAACTGGCGCGCCAGGTGCTGCGCACCGAACTGCAGCTGCGGCCCGAACTGGTGGCGCAGGTGGCCGCCGAGGCCGTCAACGCGGTGATGCTGAGCGCACGTCACATCTCGGTGCAGGTGCATCCGCACGACCTGCCGCTGGTGGCCGAAGGCGCGGCCGAAGCGCTGGCCGCCCGCGGCGCGCGGCTGCAGGCCAACCCGGCCATCGAACGCGGTGGCGTGCTGGTGCAGAGCGACGTCGGCGCCATCGACGCGCGCATCGCCAGCCGTTGGGCCCAGGCCGCGGCGGCGCTGGGTTCTCTCGAGCCCCTGGACGGCGGCGATACCACCCCCCCGGACGAGGTGCATCCATGACGCCGCTGCAGACCCCGCTGCATGACCGGCTGCATGCGCGCGGCCGCCGCTGGCAGCGCTGGCTGGCCGACGTGCAGGACTACGCCTCGCTGCCGCAACCGCTGGAATCGACCGGGACGCTGCTGCGCGTGACCGGCCTGGTGCTGGAAGCGGCCGGCATCCGGCTGCCCGTGGGTTCGGTCTGCGAGGTCGTCCCCGAAGGCCAGGCGCAGGGCGGCGCCGTGCTGGCCGAGGTGGTGGGCTTCAGCGGCGACCGCGCCTTCCTCATGCCCACCGGCGAGCTGCACGGCCTGAGCAGCGGTGCGCGCGTCGTGCCACGCCCGGCACCGCATCTGCCGCCACGCTGGGGCGTGGAGAACCACCCCTGGCGCCGCAGCGAGGACCGCGGCCTGCACCTGCCCATGGGCGACGGCCTGCTCGGCCGCGTGGTGGACTCGCACGGCCAGCCGCTGGACCGCCTGGGCCCGATCGCCGGCGTGCACGCCGAACCCATGGTGCGCCGCGCCATCAACGCGATGGACCGCGATCCCGTGCGCACCCCGCTGGACACCGGGGTGCGCGCCATCAACGCCTTGCTCACCGTGGGCCGCGGCCAGCGCATCGGCCTGTTCGCCGGCACCGGCGTGGGCAAGAGCGTGCTGCTGGGCATGATGGCGCGCTACACCGCGGCCGACGTCATCGTCGTGGGCCTGATCGGCGAGCGCGGGCGCGAGGTCAAGGAATTCATCGAGGACATCCTGGAAGCCGAGGGTCGCGCGCGCAGCGTCGTCGTCGCCGCCCCGGCCGACGCACCGCCGCTGCTGCGCATGCAGGGCGCGGGTTACGCCACCGCCATTGCCGAGCACTTCCGCGACCGCGGCCGGCATGTGCTGCTGCTGATGGACAGCCTGACGCGTTACGCCATGGCGCAGCGCGAGATCGCGCTGGCCATTGGCGAGCCGCCGGCCACCAAGGGCTACCCGCCGAGCTGCTTTGCCAAACTGCCGCAGCTGGTGGAACGCAGCGGCAACGGCCTGCAGGGCGTGGGCTCGATCACCGCCTTCTACACCGTGCTCAGCGAGGGCGACGACCCGCAGGACCCGATCGCCGACGCCGCGCGCGGCATCCTGGACGGCCACATCGTGCTGTCGCGCGAACTGGCCGAGGCCGGGCACTTTCCGGCCATCGACGTGGAACGCTCGATATCGCGCGTGATGACCGCCGTGGCGCCGCGCGAACATCTGCACGCGGCACGCCGCATGCGCCAGTTGCTGTCGCGCGTGAACAAGGCGCGCGACCTCATCCAGCTCGGCGCCTACCAGGCCGGCCACGACGCCGAACTCGACACCGCCGTGCGGCTGCAGCCGAAGATGAACGCGCTGCTGCAGCAGGACATGCACGAACGCGCCGGGCTGGACGCCAGCCGCGCCATGCTGCGCCACCTGATGGACACCTGACCCGAGGCCGAACCCGATGACCACCGCATTGCACACCCTGCTCGAACACGCCGTGCGCCAGCGCGACGAGGCGCTGGCCGCGCTGCTGCACGCCGAACAGGCTGCGCACCGGCTGCGGCTGCAGGCCGAACAGCTGCACACTTACCGCGGCGAATATCACGAGCGCGGCCCCACGCGGGCCGGCAGCACGGCACCGGTCGAACTGCTGCACTGCCACCGCAACTTCATGCAGCGCCTGGACCAGGCCCTGGGCCAGCAAAACGGCC
This sequence comes from Candidatus Rubrivivax defluviihabitans, assembly GCA_016709385.1. Lineage (GTDB taxonomy): Bacteria > Pseudomonadota > Gammaproteobacteria > Burkholderiales > Burkholderiaceae_C > Rubrivivax > Rubrivivax defluviihabitans. The sequence continues at coordinate 16,008 of JADJMW010000008.1, read as the reverse complement.
AGCTGCAGACGGCCGAAGCGCGCGTGCTGCAGCTGCGCGGCACGCTGCTGGCGCACGAGACCCGCGTGGCCTCGGTGCGCAAGCTGCTCGAGCGCCGGGCGCAGGAACAGCGACTCGTGGCGGCACGGCTGGAGCAGCGACGCAGCGACGACGCTGCCGTGCAACGGCATCGCCGCCGGCATGCCGACGCGCTGCCCGCCACACATTGAAGACCTGACCATGATCACCGCCATCCCCCTCGTGGCTGCCACGGCCAAGCTGACGACCCCACAGGCGCGGGCGGCCAGCGCTTCGGTCGACATGCGCCCCGGCAACGCCGATGACGGCCACCCGGGGGTCTTCCCGCGTGCGCTGCAGCGCATGGCCCACGAACCGGTCCCTGCGCTCGTCAAGCCCGCCCGAGCCCTGGCGGCCCCGCCGGCAGATCGCGGGCCACAGGCCACCAAGGTCGTTCAGGCTCCAGGCGCGACCGGCGACGACACCGACAAGCTGCTCACGGAGCTGAACGCGCGGCATGGGCTGCGCACGAGGATCGCTTCGGAGGACCTTGCACGCACACCGCCGGCGTACGGGCTCAAGCCGCCGCCGGATGCGCCGCGACCGCCCGAACCTGCACCGGGTGGCATCGTGCTGCCGCCATCGGACGGCGCCCCCGCGGTGCCCGCACCGCCTTTCCACGACCAGCCCGGCGCGCCGATGCCGCGCGACACGGCCACCGAAGCCGCCCCCCCGGAGGTGCGGCAATCGGCCCCGCTCCTCACGCCGGCTCCCATGCAAGGATTGCCTGCGACCCCAACCGCGGACCGAACCAAGCCACCCCTGAACGGGCCCCCGCCTGTAGTGCCACGACCGAACAGCAACGCCGACAAGGGGGCGCCGCAACGCCTGCCGGCACCGGGCGACGTCGTCGCGCCCCCTGCGGACAACGAGGGTGCGGTGCCCACGCCACCATTCCACGACCGGCCTGGTGCGCCCATGCCGCGCGATTCCGGCACCGAGGCCGCGCCAGCGGTGGCGGGCCAGGCCGAGACCCGCACACCCGACGTCGGCGCCGGCCTGGACACTGCACCGCGCTTCAGCCCCAGTGGCGAAACGCCGGATGCCGCAGGCCATCGAACGGCCACGGAGCTGACCGTCGCACAGCAGGCCGTCGGCCAACCGGTCGTGGCGGTAGCGACCGATGCGGCGAACGCGGCTGCGCAGCCGGCCCCCTGGCCTGGCGCTGGCGCTGGCCCTGGCCCTGGCCAGGCGACAGTGACGGGGATCGTCGCGCCACAGGTCCCGCCTGCGGACGACGAATTCGCGCGGCCCGCCGACGAAGCCGGCAGCACCCCGTTCGCGCTCTCGCTGCCCATGGGTCAGGCTCTGGTCCCCGCCGGCATATCCGCCGTGGCCGCGCCCGCCACGCCGGCCGAGGCCCGCCTTGTGGCCGCCCCTGGCAGCGCCGATTTCTCGAGCCAGCTCGGCGCGCAGCTCACGACCTTCGTGCGCGAAGGCGTGCAGCATGCGCGGCTTCACCTTCACCCCGCAGAACTGGGCCCGGTCACGGTACGCATCCAGATCGACGGCCAGGCCGCGCAAGTGCACATGGCCGCCGAACACGCGCTCACGCGCCAGGCCCTGGAGCAGTCGATGCCGATGTTGGCCGGCAGCCTGCGCGAAGCCGGCCTCACGCTCAGCGGCGGCGGTGTCTTCGAGCAGCCGCGCCAGCGCGACGGCGGCGATGCGCCGGGCCAGCCCGGTGGGGGCCCCGGCAACATACCCAGCGGCGATCGCGGCCTCGAAGCGCCACGGCGCGCCACCCCCGCGGCGCCGGCTCGCCGCGGCGTGGTCGACCTCGTCGCCTGAAGGCCCGCCAGCGGGTCGTGATGGCCCGCTTATGCCGCCCTTTTCACGGCTTCCCGCGCCGCCCCCGGTCTCAATAATGGTCTCGACACGCCGAGAGCCGCCACCGCGGCGGGCTCCGGCGCCATGCTCCCAGGAGACCGCATGTCCACCGCCACGGCCGTCGCAGCGCCCCCGCCCGCCAAGATCAAGAAGAAGCTGATCCTCATCGTTGCCGTGGCCGCGCTGCTCGTGCTGGTCGTCGGCGGCGGCGCCGCCGCCCTGCTGCTGAAAAGGAACGCGGGTGCATCGGACGCCGAGGGCGAGGGCGAAGAAGCCACGACCCCCGCTGCGGTGCGCCGCCACGGCGGAACCTCGCCGGTCTTCGTGCCGCTGGACCCCTTCACCGTCAACCTGGCCGACCGCCAGGCCGACCGTTATGCCCAGGTCGGCATCACGCTGGAGATCGAAGACGCCAAGACCGGCGACGAGATCAAGGCCTTCATGCCGGCCATCCGCAACAACGTGCTGATGGCCATTGGCGACCGCACCGCCGCCGACCTGCTGGGCCGCGAAGGCAAGGCTCTGCTGGCCGAGCGCATCAGGCGCGAGGCCTCGCGCGCGCTCGGCTACGAGGTCGACGACAAAGTGCTGGACGCCCGGGCCGATGACGCGCCGGCTCAGGGCAAGAAGACACAACCGGCGGCTGCGGCGACGCTGCCGGTGAAGGCGGTGCACTTCTCCAATTTCATCATCCAGTGATCCTGCGGCAACGCGACCGGCTGCGCCCATGAACCAGCAGATTCTTTCGCAGGACGAGGTCGACGCGCTGCTGCAAGGCATCACCGCCGACGAAGAGTCGCCCGAGCCCGAAGCCGCTGCGGCGGGCGGCGTGCGCAGCGTCGACTTCAGCGCCGCCGAGCGCGTGGTGCGCGGCCGCATGCCGGCGCTGGAGATCGTCAACGAACGCTTCGCGCGCAACATCCGCGGTGGGCTGTTCGAGGTCATGCGCCGGCCCGCCGAGGTCTCCGTCGGCAGCGTCAGGGTGCACAAGTTCAGCGCCTTCCTGCGCGAGATCGTGGTGCCGGCCAACTTCAACGTGGTGGGCGTCAAGCCGCTGCGCGGCGCCGGGCTGGTGGTGTGCGACCCGAGCCTGGTGTTCGCGGTGATCGACGCCTTGTTCGGCGGCGTGGGCAAGTTCCACACCCGCATCGAGGGGCGTGACTTCTCGGCCACCGAACTGCGCGTCATCCGTCGCCTGGTCGACACCATCGTGGCCGAATACCGCAAGGCCTGGCAGGGCATCTACCCGCTGGAGCTGGAATACCAGCGTTCCGAGATGCAGCCGCAGTTCGTCAATATCGCCAGCCCCGGCGAGACCGTGGTCAGCACGAGCTTCACCTTCGAGATCGGCGAGAGCTCGGGCGCCGTGCACCTGTGTTTTCCGTACGGTGCGCTGGAGCCCATCCGCGACGTGCTTTACGCCGAGCAAGCCGCCGACGGCACCGAGCCCGACCGGCGCTGGGTCGACCTGCTGCAGCAGCAGATCCAGGCCGCCGAGGTGGAACTGGTAGCCGAACTGGCCCACGCGCCGGCCACGGTGGAGCAGTTGCTCTCGTTCAAGCCCGGCGACTTCATCGAGCTCGACCTGGACCCGCAGATCCAGGCCACGGTCGACGGCGTGCCGGTCTTCGACTGCCACTACGGCACCGCCAACAACCGCTACGCGATCAAGATCGACCGCCTCATCGCCAGTTCCACCGTGGGCTGGCTCGGAGCACACCACGATGGCCGCTGAACCCGAGATGACCCTGCCCGCCGACACGTTCGACACCCGCGACGATCCCGCCGCCGCCGACTGGGCCGCCGCGCGCACGGCACCCACCGCCGGCCACGAACTGGCCAGCGAAGTGGCAGCGCCCGTCGAGTCGGTGGCGCCGGCCGCGTTCACCCATTTCGCCGCGGGCGGCACGTTGCCCACCGGCGCCGGCAACGACATCAACATGATCCTGGACATCCCCGTGCAGCTGACGGTGGAACTGGGCCGCACGCGCATCCCGATCAAGAACATCCTGGCGCTGGCGCAGGGCTCGGTGGTGGAACTGGAAACGCTGGCCGGCGAGCCGATGGACGTGCTCGTCAACGGCTACCTCATCGCCCAGGGCGAGGTGGTGGTGGTGAACGACAAGTTCGGCATCCGCCTGACCGACATCGTGACGCCGAGCGAGCGCATGCGGCGCCTGTCCCGCACCTGAGCGCCGGCGCGGACATGACGCCTGCATGGGGTTCGCTGTTGTGGTTCGCGGCCGTCGTGGCGGCGATCCCGCTGGTGCTGTGGTTCCTGAAGCGCACGCCGCTGGGCGGTGCAGCATCCGGCGCTGCCGGTACGCCGCGTTCGGTAGCCGTGCTGCCGCTGTCGGCGCAGCAGCGGCTGGTGACGGTGGAAGTAGGCCAGGGCGCAGACCGGCAGTGGCTGGTGCTGGGCGTCACGCCGCAAGGCATCAGCACGCTGCACACGATGGCGCCGCAGGCCCAGGCGGCCGGCAGCGCCGCGCCGCCGCCGCCGGCCTTCGCACAGCTGCTGCAACGCGTGCGCCAGAACGGTGCCGGCCGCGATGCGCATTGAACGCGGGATGCGGCGCACGTTGCTGCTGGCCGGGCTGAGCGTGGCCACGGGCGGTGCGCTGGCCCAGTCGGCCGGCGGGCTGCCGCTGATGGTGGCGCAAGGCGCTGGTGGCACCAGCTATTCGGTGCCGATCCAGACGCTGCTGTTCTTCACCGCGCTGTCGTTCCTGCCCGCGGTGCTGCTGCTGATGACGGGCTTCACGCGCATCGTCATCGTGCTGTCGCTGCTGCGCCAGGCACTGGGCACGCAAGCCGCACCGCCCAACCAGGTGATCATCGGCATGAGCCTGTTCCTCACCTTCTTCGTCATGGCGCCGACCTTCGACAAGGTCTACGAACAGGCCTGGGCGCCCTACGCCGCGGGCACGATGCCGGTGGACGAGGCACTGAAGACCGGCGTGCAGCCCTTGCGCGAATTCATGCTCAAGCAGACCAGGCAGAGCGACGTGATGCTGTTCGCCCGCCTGGCCAAGTTGCCGGCCGAGGTGCAGGGCGCCGAAGTGCCGCTCACTGTGCTGGTGCCGGCCTTCGTGACGAGCGAGCTGAAGAGCGCGTTCCAGATCGGCTTCATGATCTTCATCCCCTTCCTCATCATCGACATGATCGTGGCCAGCGTGCTGATGAGCCTGGGCATGATGATGTTGAGCCCCGTGCTCGTGGCCCTGCCGTTCAAGCTGATGCTGTTCGTGCTGGCCGACGGCTGGAACCTGCTGCTGGGTTCGCTGGCGGCTTCGTTCGCCTCCTGAGAACCCGGATCCGGACATGGACGCACAACAAGTCCTCGCCGCCGGCCAGCAAGGCCTGACGGTGCTGCTGATGGTGGCCGCCCCGGTGCTGGGGGTGGTGCTGGTGGTGGGCCTGGTGGTGAGCATCTTCCAGGCCGCCACGCAGATCAACGAGGCCACGCTGAGCTTCGTGCCCAAGGTCGTGGCCGCCGCCGCCGTGCTGGGCTTCGCCGGACCGTGGATGGTGACGACCTTGGTGGAATATCTGCAGCGTGTGCTGCAGGCCATTCCTGCGGCCGTGGGCTGAAGCGATGACGCGGGCTGGGGGTTCGACCCCTGACGGGGGTGTGTCGGGATGCTATTCGTACCGCCCGGCCCCGGCGCGTGTCGGAAGGACGGGCGTACCTTCACCCTGCCGGGTCCCGCCCCGGCGGGCGGGTAACTTTCTTCTGCTGGCACAGAAGAAAGTCACCAAAGAAGAGTGCCTAAGACAAACACCCCTCAGCTCGTTCGGCGCGCTCCGCACACCCGGCCCAGCGGGTGACCTGACAGCGCGAGGAAGATCGCCACAGCAGCCCGCTCGTACGTTACGGGCTCGCTGCGCTTCGCCCTTGGTCTTCGACCGTAGCGGTGCACCAATGCGGACACGAGGACTCGGCAATCGTGCAATGGTGCTGCGGTTCAACGGTTCAGAGGTGAAGTGGTGCAGTGGCGCGGTGGCGCAGCGGAGCGGGTCCTACCCATTCCGGCGATGCGAAGCGAGCCGTGGCGTACGAGCGAGCGGAGGGTGCGATGTGTCGCACGGTGGCAGGTCACCCGCTGGGCCGGGCATGCGGAGCGCGCCGAACGAGCTGAGAGGTGTTTGTCTTCAGGCACTCTTCTTTGGTGACTTTCTTCTGTGCCAGCAGAAGAAAGTTACCCGGCCGCCGGGCCGGGACCCGGCAGGGTGAGGGTCAACCCCAGTCAACCAAACGCCAGTCCGGCAGAGTGCAGAACGCACCCACCCGGCCCCGCGGTGCATCCCATCGCCGCCACCCGATGTCAAACAGAACGTGCTGACCTTCACCGAAGCCCAGGTCCTGGCCTGGATCACGCCGCTGCTGTGGCCCTTCCTGCGCGCGCTGGCGCTGTTCACCGCGCTGCCGGTGCTTGGCACGCGCATGGTGCCGACACGCGTGCGCATCGGGCTGGCGGCGCTGATCGCGATCGCCGCGCAGCCCAGCCTGCCCGAGCTGCCGCCGGACGTGACCGGCATCGCACTGGACTCGCCGCTGGCGCTGCTGCTGGTGGTGCAGCAGGTGGTCATCGGCCTGTCGCTGGGCTTCGCGGTGCGCGTGGTCTTCGCGGCGGTGGAATTCGCCGGCGAGATCATCGGCCTGCAGATGGGGCTGAATTTCGCGGGTTTCTTCGACCCGCTCTCGGCCAGCACGGCCACCGCGGCGAGCCGCTTCTTCGGCGCCATCGTGGCCTGGCTGTTCATCGTCGTCAACGGCCACCTGCTGGTGGTCGCGGCCCTGGGGCAGAGTTTCGCGGCCTTTCCGGTGGGACCCGAGCCGTTTGCCTTCGTGCGCGAGATGCAGCCGCAGCGCTGGGGTGCCGAGGTCTTCAGCATGGGGTTGTGGATCGCGCTGCCGATGGTGACGATGCTGCTGTTCGTGAATATCGCCCTGGGCACCATCTCGCGCGTGGCGCCGCAGATCAACATCTTCGCCATCGGCTTTCCCGTCACGCTGGGCCTGGGCCTGCTCGGGCTGCTGCTGACGCTGCCGATGCTGGCGCAGCCGTTCACGATCGCCCTGGAGCGGTTGCTCGAACACTTCCGCTGACGACGACGTGCGTTGCGCGCGCGCAAGCTGCGGCAGCGCGCTTCGGGTAGGCTGCCCAGCATGACAGCCTTGCTTGCCGGCGCCAGTGGCCTGATCGGACGCGAGCTGGCCCGCCAATGGGATGGGCCCGGTCTTCTGCACCTGCTGGTGCGCCGGCCGCTCGAGATACGAGGCGTGGCAGCGCCGCTGCAGCGTGTGCACCTGCTCGACTTTGCCGCCCTGCCCGCACTGCCCCGGGCCGTTGAAGCCTATTGCTGCCTCGGCACCACGATCAAGGCCGCCGGTTCGCAGGCCGCCTTTCGCGCCGTGGATTTCGACGCCGTGCTGGCCTTCGCGCGCGCCGCGCAGAGTGCCGGCGTGCAGCGCTTCGCGGTGGTCTCGGCGCTGGGCGCCAGCCCGCGATCGCCTGGCTTCTACAACCGCGTCAAGGGCGAGATGGAAGAGGCCTTGGCCGGCCTGGGCTTTGCCAGCCTCGTCATCGCCAGGCCTTCGCTGCTGGCCGGCGACCGCAGCGCGCTCGGCCAGCCGGCACGCCCCGGCGAGCGGCTGGCGCTGGCGCTGACCGCACCGTTGGCGCCGCTCATTCCCAAGACCTGGCGGCCGATCGCCGCCGCCACCGTGGCGCGAGCCCTGCGGCGCGCGCTGGCCGATGGCCGACCCGGCGTGCGCATCGTCGAGTCGGCCGAATTGCAGGACCTGGGAACATGAAGATCCACTTTCTCGGTGCCGCCGACGGCGTCACCGGCTCGCGCCATCTGATCGACACTGGCGACCGGCAGATCCTGCTGGATTGCGGCCTGTTCCAGGGCTGGAAGCTGCACCGCGAACGCAACTGGCAGAGTCCGGCCGGGCTGCGCGAGGTCGACGCCGTGGTGCTCAGCCACGCCCACCTGGACCACAGCGGCTGGCTGCCGGCGCTGGTGAAGCACGGCTTTCGCGGCCCCATCCACGCCAGCCCGGCCACCTGCGAGCTGGCGCGGGTGCTGCTGCTGGACAGCGCGCACCTGCAGGAAGAAGACGCGCGGCGTGCCAACCGCTACGGCTATTCGCGCCACGTCAAGGCGCTGCCGCTGTATACGAAAGCCGACGCACACCGCGCGCTGGGCCAGTTCGTGCCGCTGCCACCGGGGCGTGAACTGAAGATCGGCCACAGCACGGTCAAGCTCACGCCGGTGGGCCACCTGCTCGGAGCGTGCTCGGTGGCGCTGACCCATGGCGGTCAGCGACTCGTCTTTTCGGGCGACGTCGGTCGCCAGGACGACCTGCTGATGCCGCCGCCCGAGCCGCCGCCGCCGGCCGACGTGATGATCGTGGAGTCCACCTACGGCAACCGCACGCACCCGCCAGAAGACGGCGCGGCGCTGCTGGCCGACATCGTCAACCGCACCGTGCAGCGCGGCGGTTCGGTGCTGATGCCTTCGTTTGCGGTCGGCCGCGCGCAGGCGCTGCTGCTGGTGCTGCAGCGGCTGCGGCGGGCGCGGCTGATCCCGAAGGAACTGCCTATTTTCCTGGACAGCCCGATGGCGCTGGAAGCCACCGCGCTGTACCGTCACCACGGCCGCTTGCTGCGCGTGCCGGCGCGCGAGGTGGCCACGCTGTGCGACGGCGTGCGCATGGTCGCCACGGTGCAGCAGTCGATGCGGCTGTCGGCGTCGCGCTACCCGGCCATCATCATCTCGGCCAGCGGCATGGCCACCGGCGGGCGCGTGCTGCACCACCTGAAGGCGCGCGCGCCCGACGAACGCAATGCCGTGGTCTTCCCCGGCTTCCAGGTCGGTGGCAGCCGCGGCGCACGGATGGTGGCCGGCGAGCGCGAGGTCAAGATCCACGGCGAGATGGTGCCGGTGCGCGCCGAGGTGAGGCACCTCGAGGGCTTCTCGGGCCACGCCGACCATGGCGAGTTGCTCGCCTGGCTGCGCCACCTGAAGCGGGCGCCTCAGCAGACCTTCGTCGTGCATGGCGAACCCGATGCCGCCGACGCGCTGCGCGTGGCGATCCAGAACGACCTGGGCTGGCGCGTGCGCGTGCCCGAGTTCGGCGAGCAGGTCACGATCTGAGCGCCGATGCAGCACAGTGGGCTGTGCCTACCTGCCCAAGTCGATTGCTGCCAGGTGATCTGCGCCCGGCTTGATCTCGCACAAGTCGGGCATGCCCGAGCGCCGAAGAATGGGCGCCAGGACTGAAACGACCCCACCATGCCCAGCGCCAGAATCCGACCTGCCCGTCCGGCCAGGCCCGCCGCACCGACCCTGCCCTCGTTCGCCGCCCTCGACGAAACGCACCGCCAGATCCTGCAGATCCTGGCCGAACTGGAACGACTGCCCGATCTGTTGACGCAGCCCGCGGGCGGCCCCGAAGCGGCCGCACTGGCCGAGCGTGCCTGCGGCTTCTTCGGGGGTGCCGCACGCCAGCACCACGAAGCCGAGGAGACCGTTGTCTTCCCCGGCCTGCTGGAAGGGGCGAGTGCCGAACTGCTTGCCCATGTGCAGCGCCTGCAGCAGGACCATCACTGGTTCGAGGAGGACTGGCTCGAAATCGAACCCCACCTGCAGGCCGTGGCACGGGGCTGGCGTGACGAGCACCTGGCCTTCCTGCGCGACGCCCTGCCCGAATTCACGGCCCTGCAGCACGAACATATCGCGCTGGAGGAGTCGCTGATCTACCCCGAGGCGAGGCGGCGCACAGGAGCCGGCGCGCTGACCTGACCACGACGCCCAGACCTGGCGCGCGGCAGCGGCGCCCTCAGACGAAGACGCCTTCGCGCAGCCACTTCGTCGCCACCCACTTCTCCCCCGCCGTCACCGGCGCGCCGCCGTGCAGCGTGCCGGTAGCGGGGTGGGCGCGGTCGTAGCTGAAGAAGACGGCGTTGCCACGCACCGGCGCCACTTCCAGGCCCACGTCCGGGAAGGTGGTGGCGCCGCCGCCTTCCGGCGCGTTGAGGTACATCACCAGCGTACCCACACGCTGCCCGCCACGCTGCAGGATGCGCGCCGTGCCTGGGTGGGCGGGGTCGAAATAGTCGTGGTGCGGGCGGTATTGCGCGCCCGGCCGGTAGCGCAGCACTTGCAGCCCCTCGCCGTGGTCCAGCGGCCAGCGCAGCAACTCGGCGATGCGCTGCTCCACGGCAGTGATGAGCGGCGCCTCGCCGCGTTCGAAAAACATGCCGTCGCTGGTGCGGGCGGCGTTGACCTCGCTGCCGCCGGTGGCGTTGTCCACGGTCTCGGAGCGCAGCAACCGCGGTTCGGCCAGTGCCATCAGGCCACGGCATTCGTCGTCGGACAGCAAGCCGCCGAAGACCACCACGCGCGGGCGCTGCAGGGTGGCCAGCACTCGCACCTGCCGGCCACCGGCCAGCAACACCGCCGGGGCCCCCGCCAGGTCGGGTTCAGGCACCTTCGAAGCACGCGCCGCCGGAGCAGCGGCGCCGGATTCAGCGTCGAGTTCGGCCAGGCGTTCGCGCAGCGTCTGCTCCAGCGCAGCGGCGGCCACGGCTTCGGCCCAGCCGCTGTCATGCATCGCGGCGAGCACGTCCTCGGGTCGGCAGCCAGCCTCGGTCTGGGCGACGATCCAGCGCCGCAGGTCGTCGGTGATCAACTGGGTGGCGACGCTCATCGCCGCTATTTTCGCGCAGCCCTGGTTCAGGCGCGGCGGCGGAAGACCAGCCGCTCGGGTGTGGAAACCTCGCGCGCCAGCGCATAGCCGGCGGCGCTGAAACCCTGCAGCTGCTCGGGCCGGCGCACGCGGTGCTCGATGGCATAGCGCGCCATCAGACCGCGCGCCTGCTTGGCGAAGAAGCTGATGATCTTGTAGCCGCCGCCTTTCCACTCCTCGAACTGGCAGTCGACCACGCGCGCGGCCAGGGTCTTGCGCAAGGCCACGCGGGCATATTCGACCGATGCCAGGTTGGCGATCAGCGGGCTTCTTTCGCCCGCCAGCCGCTGGTTCAGGTAGTCGGCCACGGTGTCACCCCAATAGGCGTAGAGGTCCTTGCCGCGCGGCGTGGCCAGGGCGGTGCCCATTTCCAGCCGGTAGGGCTGCAGACGGTCGAGCGGGCGCAGCGCGCCGTACAGGCCGGACAGGATGACCAGATGCTGCTGCGCCCAGGCCAGGTCGGCCGCCTTCAGCGTCTTCGCGTCCAGGCCTTCGTAGACGTCGCCATTGAAGGCCAGCACCGCGGGCTTGCTGTTGGCGGGCGTGGCCGCGGGCTGCCAGGCGCCGTAGCGCGCCACGTTCAAGGCCGCCAGCTTGTCGGACAGGTCCATCAGGCCGGCCACCTGGGCCGGTGTCTTGCGGCGCAGCACCTCGATCAGTTCGGCGGCACGGTCGGTGAACAAGGGGTCGGTGGCCCTTTTCAGCACCGGCGCGCGCACCGGGGTTTCGTAGTCCAGGGTCTTGGCGGGGGAGAGCAGGAACAACATGGAGGACATTGTCGCGTCGGGCAGCAACTGGCGTGGCGGTGGGGGTGTCTCGCGCGCGGCAGCGACGCCTGCGGCGCCGGCCTTCAGCGGAAATTGCGGCTCGTCGCCGTCAACCCCTGCAGCAGCGCCGAATGGTCCACCAGCTGGCGCGCCACCAGGTGGCGCACTTCGCCCTCGCTTTGCCAGATGCCGTAGACGGTGAGCAGCGTGCTGGCCAGCAGGGCCTGGCGCTGCGTTTCGGCCACCTGCGGCCAGACGATGACGTTGACGCTGCCGGTCTCGTCTTCCAGCGTCACGAAGACCACGCCCCTGGCGGTTTCGGGCCGCTGGCGGTGGGTGACGATGCCGCTGGCGCGCGCCAGGCGGCCGTTCGGGTAGCTGCGCAGCACCGCCGCCGGCTGCACCTTGAAAGCGGCCAGCGGCTCGCGCAGCAGCGCCACCGGGTGCTGGGTGAGGCTCAGGCCCAGCGCGCGGTAGTCGGCCAGCACCGTTGCCGCCGCACTCGGCGCCGGCAGCGCGGCCACCGCTTCGTGCGTGCGCGTGCGGCGCAGCAGCGGCGTGGCGCGGGTGTCGATGCCGGCCACGCTCCAGGCCGCCTGGTGGCGGTGGCCGGTGATGGCACTCAGCGCATCGGCCTGCGCCAGCAGCGACAGTTCATGGGCGTCGAGCGAGGCCCGGCGCGCCAGGTCCTCGGCGCCGGCGAAGGGCTCGGTGTGCCGCACCGCCACGATGCGCCCGGCCGCCGCCTGCGACAGGCCGCCGATGCGGTTGAAGCCCAGGCGCACGGGCCGCAGCCCGGCGCCCTGCCCTTCGAGCGTCGAGTCCCAGTCACTGCGCGTCACGTCCACCGGCAACACCGTCACGCCATGCTCGCGTGCGTCGCGCACCAGCTGCGCCGGGGCATAGAAGCCCATCGGCTGGCTGTTCAGCAAGGCCGCCAGGAAGACGTCGGGGTGGTGGCACTTGAGCCAGGCGCTCACGTAGACCAGCAGCGCGAAGCTGGCAGCGTGGCTCTCGGGAAAGCCGTATTCGCCGAAGCCCTCGATCTGCTTGAAGATGCGCTCCGCGTAGTCCGGCGGGTAGCCCTTGGCCACCATGCGCCCCACCAGACGCTCGTGAAACGGCCCCAGCCCGCCCTTGCGCTTCCAGGCCGCCATGGCGCGGCGCAACTGGTCCGCCTCGCCGGGCGTGAAATCGGCGGCCAGGATGGCCAGCTGCATCACCTGCTCCTGGAAGATGGGCACGCCCAGCGTGCGCTGCAGCGCCTGCTTCACTTCGGCGCTGGGGTAGTCCACCGGCTCCTCGCCGCTGCGCCGCCGCAGATAGGGGTGGACCATGCCGCCCTGGATGGGGCCGGGGCGCACGATGGCGACCTCGATCACCAGGTCGTAGAAGCTCCTCGGCTGCAGCCGCGGCAGCATGCTCATCTGGGCCCGGCTCTCGACCTGGAACGTGCCCACGCTGTCGCCGCGGCACAGCATGGCGTAGGTGGGCGCGTCTTCGGCCGGCACGTCCTGCATGCGGAACTCGGGCAGCCCGCGCTTGAGCGCGACGAAGGCCAGCGCACGCTGGATGGCGCTGAGCATGCCCAAAGCCAGCAGGTCCACCTTCAGCAGGCCCAGGGCGTCGAGGTCGTCCTTGTCCCACTGGATGACGCTGCGCCCGGCCATGGCGGCGTTCTCCACCGGCACCAGGCGCGCCAGGTCGTCGCGCGCGATGACGAAACCACCCGGGTGCTGGCTCAGGTGGCGCGGAAAACCGATCAGCGCCTGCGTCAGTTCCACCCACAGCTTGCACAGCGGCGACGCCGGGTCGAAACCGTTCTCGGCCAAGCGCTCGGGGTCGATGCGCCGCCCGTCGAACCAGTGCTGGCTCTTGGCCACGGCATCGATGCGGTCGAGGTCGATGCCCAGAGCCCGCCCCATGTCGCGCAGCGCCGAACGCGGCCGGTAGCTGATGACGACACCGGTGAGTGCGGCGCGGTGGCGGCCGTACTTGCGGTAGACGTACTGGATGACTTCCTCGCGGCGCTGGTGCTCGAAGTCGATGTCGATGTCGGGCGGCTCGTTGCGCTCGGCGCTGATGAAACGTTCGAACAGCAGCGTCATGCGCGCCGGATCGACCTCGGTCACGCCCAGGCAGTAGCACACCGCCGAATTGGCCGCGCTGCCGCGGCCCTGGCACAGGATGCCCTGGCCGCGCGCCCATTGCACGAGGTCGGCCACGGTCAGGAAATAGGGCTCGTACTGGAGCTGGGTGATGAGCGCCAGCTCGTGTTCGATCGTCGCGCGCACCGCGGCCGGCGCGCCGGCGGGGAAGCGCCGGCGCACGCCCTCCTCGGTGAGCTGCCGCAGCCACGACGCGGGCGTGTGGCCTTCGGGCACGATCTCGCGCGGATATTCGTAGCGCAGTTCGTCCAGCGAGAAGGTGCAGCGCCCGGCCAGCGCCAGCGTCGCCGCCAGCCATTCGGGCCGGTACAGTGCACCCAGGCGCGAACGCGGCCGCAGGTGGGCTTCGGCGTTGGGCTCCAGCGCCCAGCCCGCCTCGGCCACCGCGCACTTCAGGCGCGTCGCGGTCAGCGCGTCCTGCAGCGGCTTGCGCGAGCGTGCGTGCATGAGCACGCTGCCCACCGCCACCACCGGCAGCCCGGTGAGCGCCGCGACGCGCTGCACCAGCTCGGCCAGCAGCGCGTCGTGCGCGTGGTGCAGCAGCGGCAGCGCCAGCGCGGCACGGCCGGGCCCTTGCGCGCCGTCGCCGAACCAGGTCTTCAGCCATAGTGCCTGCGCGAACAGCGCCTCGAAGGGCTGCGCCGATGCCAGCACGGCCGGCGTGTGCAGCAGCGCCAGGCAGTCGGGCAGGCCGGCCAGCGTGGGCAGGTGCGGCACGCGGCCTTCCAGGTCGGACATCAGCGCCTGGTATTGCCCCTTGGGCGCACGCCGGCGCGCCACGGTGATCCATTGCGAGAGGTTGCCGTAGCCGCGGCGCGACATCGCCAGCAGGATGAGGCGCGGACCAGCGGCGACGGCATCGCCTCCCGCCTTCATGTTGCCGGCCATACCGCCCTCGCCCGCCGGCCCGGCCGCCGCCGGCGCACGCTGCAACGCCATCTCGGCACCCACGATCAGGTGCAGGCCCAGCCGCCGTGCCTCGGCATGGGCGCGCACCACGCCGCCGAGCGAACATTCGTCGGTGACGGCCAGCGCCGCATAACCCAGCGCATGCGCGCGCACCACCAGTTCCTCGGGGTGCGAGGCCCCGGTGAGGAAGCTGTAGTTGCTGCGGCAGTGCAGTTCGGCGTAGTCGGGAAGCATGGGCGGCGGCGGCCTGGGGCAAGGCCGCACGCAGGCGGTGCGTGCGATCAGCGCGGGCAGGCGGTGTGCGTCAGTGCACGGCGTGCCCGCAAGCCGCCGGCTCGTGCACGAGCCGGGCGTCGCCGGGCAGTGCATCGAGCGGACTGCGCGTGCCGCCGGCGGCCACCTTCAGCACGTGCGTGTAGATCATCGTCGTGCTCACGTCACTGTGGCCGAGCAACTCCTGCACGGTGCGTATGTCGGTGCCGGACTGCAGCAGGTGGGTCGCGAAGCTGTGGCGAAGCGTGTGCGGGGTGGCCGGGCGATCGATGCCGGCGGCAAGCACGGCGCGTTTGAAGGCGCGCTGGAAGGTCTGGTCGAACAGGTGGTGCCGACGCTCGACACCGGTGCGCGGGCACACTGTGTGCTCCACCTGCGGAAAGACCCAGAACCACGCCCACGATGCGCCGGCACGCGGGTATTTGCGCTCCAGCGCATCGGGCATCTGCACACCGCCGCGGCCGGCGCGGGCGTCGGCCTCCCACAGCACGCGCGCGCGCTGCATCTGCTGCAGCAGGCCGGGTGCGAGCGTGGCCGGCAGCATCACGACGCGGTCCTTGCCGCCCTTGCCGCTGCGCACGATGACGACGCGGCGCTCGAACTCGACATCCTTGACGCGCAGTTGCAGCGCCTCGGCGATGCGCATGCCGGTGCCGTAGAGCAGCCGCGCCAGCACGCCGTGCGTGCCGTCGAGCAGCGCCAGCACCGCGGCCACCTCGGCTGGCGACAGCACCACCGGCAGCCGCGGCTTGCGCTGCGGGCGGCCGATGGCGTCCATCCACGGCAATTGCTGGCCGAGCACCTGCTGGTAGAGAAACAGCAGCGCCGACAGCGCCTGCCGATGGGTCGACACCGACACCCCGCGGTCGCCTGACAGCCAGGACAGGAACGCCTCCACCTGCGGCCCGCCCATCTCGCGCGGGTGCCGCCGACCGTGGTAGCGCACGAACGCGCGAATCCAGTGGATGTAGGCCTCTTCCGTGCGTAGGCTGTAATGAAGGTAGCGGACGCGCTCGCGCACCTGGTCCAGCAGGCGCGGCGCGACGGGGGCGCGAGCGGCGGGAGGGGAGAACATGGCTGCCGGTAACTGTATTTACATACAGTCTACGACACGGACCCCCCGGAGGCAAGCGCGCGACAGTCCCTCCTTCGGGGGACCGCTGCGCCCCTATCCGGATACGGGCGCAGAATCGCGCCACTATCGCAGTAGGGGCGCAGATTTGCGCTCGAGAACACGTTA
>JADJMW010000007.1 GCA_016709385.1 Candidatus Rubrivivax defluviihabitans | reverse complement strand
TGTTGCGGGACAACAGCTAACGTGTTTGATGCCGTCCCCTACTAGGGGGCTTTCGCGACCGGCATGGACGCGCGCCGATGGAAGCTGGCAGCCGTCATCGGAGTCGATAGATGTCGATAGATCTCGAAAGGTCAACTTTGGCCGAACCGCCCGGAAACCCGCGCCAATGCTGGTGCTTGACAGGCTGACGGTAAATATGACGGTAAAAGTCTGCGGAGCAGCCGCGATCGCCTTACGAATCAACAGCTTAGAAGGCTCGTTGATGATCGAGTGGGAGTAGTTTTCGATCGATCGGGATCTATCGAGGTCTATCGAAAAGTCGAGCTATTGCGTTGATTCAACGGGCGAATGTCTGTCGAGATCTATCGAGATCTATCGCAGGATGCCCTTCAATCTGACGGTAAATCTGACGGTAAAACGTCGCGCTGAGTTCCCGGCGGAAAAGAGGATTTGCCGTCAGGGCGATTTTCGGGTTGACGGTAAATCTCGAGTGCGAAGTCCAGCATCCATGCGGGTTTCGGACAATCGGCGGATTGGGCGTGCTGACGGTAAATCTGCGCGCTCCCAGGCGATAGCGCGCACCCGGTGCGTCGGGTTGCGTGGCGCCGCGTTGAGCAAGGGGAATGGAAGGGCAGGGGGACGAGGCAACTTGCTTGTCGTTGATCTATGGAACTACATCATCAACGGCAGCCTCTCCGCGACCGTCGATCCAACCGTGGCAGCCGACAACGGCCGACCTTGGCGACCTCTCATTCGTACGGAGCCCAGCGCCACTGGGTAGTAATGCCCGCACTGGGTTGGACAGCCGCCGCACGGGCGCAGCGAGGTGGCGGGCAGCACCCGGCCACAAGCCGACCTTCCCGCCGGTCTCGAAAATCTCGTCACCGAGTACCCACGAATGGCAGGTTCCCGGCGACGAATCTGAGCCTTTCGTCGGCTCGACCCGGCCATCAGCTGACCTTCGGGACGCGCTCGAAAAATCGGATCTCGAAGTGCCGGCGAAGGTCAGCAATGCGGCGACGAACTGAGCGCTGCGAGGCTCGACCCGGCCAAGAGCAGCCGCCGGCGACCGGCGGCGTAGGTGCTACCTGTGGCGTGCTTCAGCCATTCATCAAAGCCTTCAGACTGCCGATGAAGGCCGCGTCGTCCTGGACCTTTCGATCATCGAGCAAGCGTTGGGCGTCTGCTCCGGCGCGATAGCGAAGGGTGTCCCCGGCTTCATTGGCAGCTGCCCAAACCACCTCGGCGACGACCTCGGGCGGAGACGGATCGCTGGCCAGCTTGCCGAACAGGCGCCCCATCGCCTCGACCGTGGAGGCGTAGTCGGACAGGCGCTCCTCCATCGCGAAGTCGAACGAACGGCCGCCGAAGTCCGTCTTGATCATGCCGGGTTCCACGAGCCTCACCCGGATGCCCAGCGGCTCGAGTTCGAAGTGCAACGCCTCGGACAGCCCCTCCACGGCGAACTTGGTCCCGTGATAGAGCGTGCCGAGCGGGAATGTGATCTGCCCACCGATCGATGAGATGTTGATGATCGTGCCCGACCGTTTCGCCCGCATGTGCGGCAGCACGGCCTTCGTCACATTCAGCAGTCCGATGACGTTGGTGTCGAACTGCCGGCGGATGCGCTCGGTCGAAAATGCCTCGAGCGGGCCGTACGCGCCGTAGCCAGCATTGTTCAGCAGCACGTCGATCCGGCCGAAACGATCCACGGCCGTGGCGATGGCGGCATCGATCGTCGACGCGTGGGTCACATCGAGGCGGGTGACCGCAACCCGGTCCAACCGTTCGAGGTCACGTCCGGCCGACGGATCGCGCATCGTGGCGACCACGTTCCAGCCCTCGGACTGAAAGCGCAGCGCCGTGGCCTTGCCGATGCCCGAAGAGGCGCCGGTGATCAGGATGGTCTTCATGCGCGGGCTCTCATCAAGCGTTCAAGGCGAGCATCTGCTCGATGCCGAAGTTCGTCATGACGGTGCGTGTCACGTCGTGCAGCGCCCGGTTGTAGCGCTCGATCTCGGGGCCGACCCCGGTGTGGTCGACGACCGTGCGAAACGGCTTTTCCCCGAACGGCGGATCCAGCAGGGCCACGACCGCCTCGGCGATGCTGTAGCCGTTGCGCCGGGATGGACTCGAGCATCTGCGCCAGACCTTGCGCCGACATCCCGGGCACCTGGGCGAACTCGCCGTACTGGGCTTCCCGCGCGGGATCGTCGGGCGCCACCATGCCCTCGAAGAAGGCGGTGGGCATCGCACCGGGCTCGACGATGCACGACTCGATGCCGAAGCCCGACAACTCCGTCCGGTAGCACTCGGCGATCGCCTCCAGCGCCCACTTGGACGCCGAATAGGTGCCGTAGAACGGCATCGCGATCCGGCCGATCAGGCTGGACGTGTAGAGCACCGTGCCGCGCCCCTGCGCGCGCAAGGTCGGCAACGCTGCGCGCATGACGCGCTGGACGCCCATGACGTTGACGTCGAAGACCCGCGCCATCTCCTCGGCGGACATCAACTCCTGGATGCCGTAGGACCCGATGCCAGCGTTGTTGAACAGAACGTCCAGGCCTCCGAGCAGCGTCACGGCCTGCGCCACTGCCCGGTCGGTGCTGGCTGTGCCGGTCACGTCCATCTCGACCAGGTGCGCCCCGGCGGATTCGAGCGTGGCCACTGCCGAAGCGTTCTTGCCGCGGCGGCGGCGCACGCTGCCGGCAACCGCGTGGCCCTTTTCAAGAAGTGCCAGTGCCGTGGGCAGGCCGAAGCCGCCCGCAACGCCCGT
Source organism: Candidatus Rubrivivax defluviihabitans (assembly GCA_016709385.1). Taxonomy (GTDB): domain Bacteria; phylum Pseudomonadota; class Gammaproteobacteria; order Burkholderiales; family Burkholderiaceae_C; genus Rubrivivax; species Rubrivivax defluviihabitans. The sequence goes on along the minus strand of JADJMW010000007.1, from coordinate 153,257 downwards.
GATGAAGATCTTTGCCATGGTGTCCGTCCTTGCCGATTGATGTTTCGACAATACGAGGGTGAGCTCGAACATTCATTCCTGATTCGCCTGCTTTCATGCCTGATCTTCCGACTCTCCGACGTTTCAGCCAAGCTGAACTCCTGCGTGTGCTATACCCTCACGTGAGGAGGAATCCGTGGCCACTCAGACGCTGTTGGACCAGGTGTCCACACTGCTGGACCAGTCAGGCGTGGCCCAGGGCGCACTCGCCCATGCGCCGAGCGGCGTGCACATGCTGCGGTTCTCCGCGACGACCGGGCAGGACGCCTCCGTCTATCGCCCGCTGCTTTGCCTCGTGCTGCGGGGTGCCAAGGAGGTCGGCACCCAGGCCAAGACCCTGAAGGTGGCCGACGGTCAGTCGCTGCTTGTGAGTCATGCACTGCCTGTCGTGTCGCGCATCACCGAGGCGGCGCGGGACCGCCCCTACGTCGCGCTCGTGCTGCCGCTCGACATGGACCTCTTGCGTGCGCTCGCTCCGGACGTGACCCCGGCGCTGGGTACCAGCGCGCAGGACACGTTCTCGATTTCACTGTGCTCCACCGACCTGGAGATGGAGGGTGCACTTCTGCGCTACCTACGGCAATGCGAGCACGAAGACGCGCGTCGCCTGCTGGCGCCGATCACGCGCCGCGAGATCCACGCGCGCCTCTTGATGGGGTCGCACGCCGAACCGCTGCAGAAGTTGCTCTGGCACGAGACCTCGGCGAGCCGAATCTTCCAGGCCACACGTGCCATTCAGTCCGACCTCTCGCGCCCGTTGACCATCGGCGACCTCGCGCGGCAGGCGGCCATGAGCAGTTCCGCTTTCTTCCAGCACTTCAAGGCTGTCACGGGGACCTCGCCGCTGCAGTACCAGAAGGAACTCCGGCTCCTGCATGCCCGCGATGCCTTGCGGAACTCGAACGAGAAGGTCTCCGACATCGCCTTCCGCGTGGGGTATGACAGTGCTTCTCAGTTCTCGCGGGAGTACACCCGCAAGTTCGGGCGGCCGCCCAAGGTTGACCGCGGCCGGCCCGCCGCCGCTTAGGCTGCCTGGCGTTCCGACGAGGTTTCAGGATGCCCATCCTCGCAACGCATCGGAACAGTAGCTTTGCAGGGTTCCAGTCAGGCCCTCAGGCATCCGGTTAGGGTCGGGACTACCCGGTGATGAAGGGCTGCTGCTTCCAGGAGGCGCGCCTTCATCGGCCGGTCTGCGGCGGCAAATCCGGCAGCGTGGCGGTCATGCGCCGAGCCCGAGCAGACACTCGCGGTTGCGCATGGAAATGCAAGAGCCGACGCTCGGAGTTCGAAGTGAGGCCTCTGCCGTAGAGGGTCGGCGCGAGCGAGGGCTCCTGCACCACCTGCGATCCTAGAACGCGAATTCTAGGGTGGCATGGGCCACTAACTCGCCGGAGCCGATGAAGCTGACCCTTGTCTCAGCGAACGCGGATGCCTTGCCAAAGCGAAGGACGCTGGCCTCGACGCGCATGTCGTCCGACATGGCGGGCCGCAAGAAGTGGGTGTGCTGGTAAACGGTCCCCTTGGGTACTCGATCGGTAGTAGCCATCGCCAATGAAGCGACAGTGTCGACTGCCGACATGATGACCTGACCGCACACTGCGCCGCTTGCGAACTGCAGCCGCGTGCTCTGCGGAAGAGTGGCAACCGCTCTGCCAGGCGATACGTCGAAATCTCGAAGGCCGAGGTCCTTCACCCACGGAGCGAAGAGCCACTCGTAGAAGTGCAGGACCGATTCATTAGTGATGGGGAAGCCGGGCGGCTGCATCGGATGGGCCATGAGGCGCTTTTTGTGGTGCTTATCGAGCTGAAACATCCGCAGCGGCGGGCAGCGTAAGCCCGGGCTGAGATGATGCGCCAAAAGCCGACCGGATCGACGATGCCGTACGGGGCCTTATCTCCGACCCTGTCGGGCGGGCCAAGCCGTTGGTGTTCACGGCCCGCGGCCGAGGACAAGGCGGAGGCGGAGGCGTAACTGATTACCCTGTTTGGTGAGTCGGTTTGACGGCCGGGAAGTGTTCTGCGCGCTGCAGTATTCAGCGCGGATGAGCCAAGGACGGGTTGCCGCCTCTGCCGAGGCACGTCGTCGAACAGCATGTGTCAATTCAGCTCGCTGGCGTGGGCAGGTCCTGCACGAGCACCGTGGCGCTGGCATGAACCGCGAGCTTCCCATCCTCGCCCCAGAGGCGGGCCTCGAGAAAGACCAGCTGTCGGCCTGCCCTGACAACCGCGGCTTCACCGCGGCACTCGCCGAGCTTCATCGGTGCCACGAAGCTGCTCTTGATTTCGACGGTGGGCAGCCATCGCCTGGTCTTGGCATAGGCAGCGATCGACACCAGGACGTCGATCATCGAGACGGCGAAGCCTCCCTGGACGTTGCCGAAGTGATTCCTGAACGCCGGCTGCGGCGCGAAAACGAGAACCACCCGGCCGAGCTCGAGGTCTGCCTCTTCCACTTTGCACGGCGTGAGCGCTGCGCAGTCCGGAGCCTGCTGGCTGTCCAGCATGGACTGCAGTTGGTGTGCTTGTGACATGTCGATGACCTTGGTGGCAGACGGCCCGCTGCCCACGGCACGCGCCAATGCGCTGGAGATTGTCCTGGTCCGGCGCTGAGTTGCGCGCCCGGCCCGGGATATCACTCGAACAGCGTTCGCATGGCTTGGCGGCCGGCGATCACCTCGCTGAAGCGCCGACCGCCGATGGCGCCACCATCGACCACGATGTCGGTGCCATTGACGAAGGACGACTCGTCGCTGGCCAGGTACACGGCCGCGTTGGCGATGTCGTCGGGAACTCCCGCCCGCGGCACCGCCTGCATCTTGCCGAGCACGGCCTTCATCTTCTCCGCACTGGCCTCGGCCGCCGCGCCCTTCAGCCCGTACGCCTTGCCGAAGATGCCGGTTGCGATGCCGCCCGGCGAGATCGAATTGACGCGGACGTTGTCCTCGCCCAGTTCCAGCGCGGCGCAGCGGCTCAGGTGGATCAGCGCCGCCTTCGCCGCCGAGTAGCCGAGCGTGCCCGCGTAGCCGGCGCGGTGCCCGGCGATCGAGCCGATGTTGATGATGCTGCCCTGCTGCTGCGCGCGCATCAGCGCCGCGACGTGCTTCATGTGCGCCATCGCACCCCGCACATGCACCGCGAAGGTGTGGTCGTAGTCTTCGAGCGACACCGACTCGATGCGTGGGCTGCCGGTCGCGCCACCGGCGTTGTTGACCAGCACGTCGATGCGGCCCGCACCCGCCCGCGCGGTGGCGATGGTCCGCTCCGCATCGGCCTCCACGGCTGCGTCCGCTTCGATGAAGGTGGCACCGGTGAGCCGCGCCACTTCGGCGCCCAGCTCGGCGCGGCGACCACTGAAGTAAACCGAAGCACCTTCCTCGACGAAGCATTCCACCATCCGGCGGCCGATGCCGCTCGTGCCGCCGGTGATCACGGCGACCTTTCCTTGCAGTCTCATGGAGTGCCTTTCTGTGCTGGGTTGCGGTCCCCGAGTGTGGCAGCCCGACGGCTCGGAGCGGGCGTGGTTTCACCCACCCCTTCAGCCGAAGATCAGCGTGCCGTCGTCCAATGGCGCCACCGGCAGTTCGTCCCTGTCGGCCCAGTAGTCGTTGCCGTGTAGCCAGCGCTGTCGATCGCCCTACCGGGGGAGACGGTCGATGCTGCGGGGCAGGGTGGCTGGTAGGGGGCCGGGTCACGATCCGGAGCAGCCAAGGCGAGGTCCGAAATCGCTGACACTGTGCCCTGGGCGGCGGCTGCGCGCGCCTGTCGGCGACGCAACGGAGGGTCGAGCGATGGACGAGTTTGCGGGCCGCGTGGCCCTCGTGACGGGATCGACCAGCGGCATCGGAGAAGCGATCGCGCGCCGCCTCGCTGGCCTCGGGGCGTTGGTCGTGCTCAACTCGTCGACATCGGTCGAGGCCGGCCGCCGGATCGCGCGCGAGCTGGGGCCCGACGCGATGTACGTGCAAGCCGACATCGGCGACAAGGCGGCGGGCCAACGCCTGATCGACGAGACGCTGGCACGCTTCGGTCGGCTCGACCTGCTGATCAACAACGCGGGCTGGACGCGCGTCGTGCCCCATGCTGACCTCGATGCGCTGAGCGACGAGGTCTTTGCGCGGACGATGCAGGTCAACGTTACCGGCACCTGGTGGCTGAGCAAGGCCGCGATGCTGCACCTGAGGCAGAGCGACGACGGCCAGATTCTGAACGTGACCTCGATCGCGGGACTGCGGCCGGTGGGCAGTTCGATCGCCTACTCGATGTCGAAGGCCGCGCTGAACCACCTGACCCGCCTGCTCGCCAAGGCCTGCGCGCCGGTGCGCGTCAACGCGATCGCACCCGGCCTGGTTGACACGCCGTGGACACGTGAGTGGAAGGCGCAGCACGAGGGCGTGAAAGCGATGGCCCCGCTGCACCGTTCGGCGACGCCCGAAGACTGTGCCGAGGCCGCGCTCGGCCTGCTGCGCAGCGGCTACGTCACGGGCCAGATCCTTGCCGTCGACGGCGGGGTGTCACAGGTGCTGTAGTTCGTACCCGACTGACGGTCGTGCCCGCGACATGCTGGGCCATTGGTCGCGCGATGTCTGCTTCCCGGCGCTGAAGCTTGGTGCTCGTGTGGCTCTTGTGGGTCGGCTTGAGCCGGCCATCGCATCAGACTAATCGCCGGATAGCCGACGTTGGAGGTTCGCTGCTCGGGAGCGGCCGCTCGTGGCGGAGCCAGTCGCCCCGAATCGGCCTTCGGCAGGCTTGCCTGGTAGCCGATCGCACAGCGTCAAGGGCCGCTCATGAATCGGCTCGATTGGAGCCCGACTCCAGCGCGCGAGTTGGGCGCCCCGCTTGTTCATGGGTCGCCACTCTCATGTAGTGCCGCATCGGAACAGGACTACCTCCCGCGAGACTTGCCTCTGGCACGAAGCGGCAAGGACACCTATCGACTCTTAAGCACCTCCAGTTGCGGCCTAGGACCGTCGGACTTTCCGGTGATCGGCGGCACGGGCAGGCGCGACTCGCCCTCCTGCAGCACGAACCGCTGTGCCAACTGCCAGCCACCCTGGGCTTGAGCGACATAGCGGCCCACGAGCGGTGCGGTGACTGCGAACACGACGTCCGATTCCAGGTTCTCGTCGTCGGACGAGTAGACCTGCGCAAACTGCGTCTTGAACCCCGGCTTGGCGATCAGGAAGTGGATGTGCGCCGGCCGCAGGTTGTGCCTGCCTTGCATGCGCAGCAAGTCACCCACTGGACCGTTCACCGGCACGGGATAGCCTGCAGGCCTGACGGTCCGGAACTCGAAGCGGCCGGCCGCATCGGTCACGAACCGGCCGCGCAGGTTCATGTCGGCCTGCCCCGGATCCTGGTTCTCGTAGAAGCCTTCGGTGCTCGCGTGCCAGACATCGACCTCGGCACCCTCGAGCGGTCTGCCCTCGACGTCCACCACCTCGGCCTTTACGAGGACAGGTTCGCCCGGCGTCGGTGAGCATACGATGGACGCTCCGCTGTCCGTATTCGGCGAGTCAAGGCGCCAGGATGGCACGAGTAGGTTGGCCGAGATGGTGCTGTCGTTGTTGATCCTGAAGACCAGCGCCGACACCCCGAGCGACCCTGCGGCCAGCATCACCTCGTTGTGGGAGGGGCTGGTCATCTGTCCGCAGCGTGCGATGGCCGCAACTAGGCGGAAGAACTCGGCCTCTGTCAGCCGCACTTCGCTCACGAAGGCATGAAGGTGGCGTACCGCGGCCAGGAGCACTTCGCGCTGGCGGGCGTCGGGTGTGCGCCCGGCCTCGGTGAGTACGGCCTTGGTGATGTCGTCCGCACTGCTTGCAATCATTTGCCGCTCTCCTTCATGGCGTCGCTTCCCAGCGAACGCGCCAAATCGACGGTCCGGATGGCCTGCGATCGTGCCACTAACGGCGCCGTCAGTGGCGGCTGACCGCAAGCGTGGTCAGCCCAAATCGCGGTGATGCGCCATGCAGTCCCTTCCGAGCCACGTCGTGACCCGAGCCGGCAGGAGCGCCGCGCATCGCTGCCCGCCAGTTGCATTTGAGAACCACCATGAGCGGCACCAACCCGCATATCCCCACGATCGAAACCGAGCGCCTGATCCTTCGTGCCCCAGAAGGGCGGGACTTCGAGGCCTATTTCAAGTTTCTGTCGTCCGCCCGAACGGCAGGGATTGGTGGTCCGCGCACTCGCGATCAGGCGTTTCAGGAGATCTGCGCCTTGGTGGGCCACTGGCACTTGCGGGGCTATGGCCGCTGGATGGTCGCCGCAAAGGGCACGGACGAACCCCTCGGCGTGGTCGGCATCATGTTCCCGGAAAGTTGGCCGGAGCCCGAAATAGCCTGGTCCGTCTTCGAGAACGCCGAGGGTCGTGGCGTTGCCTTTGAAGCGGCAACCAGAGCGCGCCAATATGCCTACCGAACGCTGGGCTGGTCTCGAATCATCAGCTGCACAAAGACCGACAACGTGCGTTCGATGGCGTTCGCCAGGCGGATGGGCGCAATCCACGAGTACGACTACGACCACCCGACGCTGGGCCCCTGTTTGTCTGGCGCCACGTTCCATCTTCGGAGCCTGGCGTGGGTCGGTGAGACAACGAAGGGGTTGAACTGCTGTGACGCTGACCGTCAGAAGCGACTTCTGATGGCCGGCTTGAGCCGACCAGATCCTCAGATTCGTCGCCGTAAACCGGCCACTCGGAGGGGCGTCGGCACGTGCATTTCGAGGGACTCGGCTAGGACCGCTTGTGGCCGCCAGTGTGAATTCGGCGTTGCTGCGGGAAGCTGACCTTGGCAGGACCGGGTCCATGCGTCGAAGGTCAGCTACCTGGCGCTACCGCGAACTCACAGTCCCGGCCATCAAGAGTCGCTCGCGAGCGGCCGCTGTCGTGTTGGTCGGCGTGGTGCTGCATCGGCCGCGGCACCAGCGCTCCCAGCCGATGTATGAACTCCAGCGGGCTCGTATCCTCCTCATAAGCCCTGGCCGCTACCGGCCGCGGCTCGCCGCCGAGCAGAGTTCCTCCGCGTTGTACCAAGGCTGAAGGACGAACTGCAGCGGCTTCCTGAAGACCAGCACCTGCGACGGCGTCGCATTGATGAATGGCGCCCAAGGCGTGTGATCATGGATGACCAGCGATTTCCGGGTCGGCCTCGACCACATCGGCGGCCAGAAGAGCGCCGTTGTAGGAGACGGAGTCGTACACGCCGTTGCGCCAATAGACGCGGTCGTTCGCAAGCACCCACGGCTCGTGAAGACGAACGATAGGCGCTTGCGGTGCGGGAAGACCGAACTCCACGCGAAACTTGTCCGCGCCGTCGGCAGCGCGCTTGATGTCTGCCACTAGCCTGCCCGCCTGGACTTGGTAGCTCATCGGCGTGGGCGGGGTGAACAGGTCGACCGGATTCAACGAAGGCCCGCTGCTGTCGACGTCGACGACCATGAAGTAGTGCCTTTCGGAGTCAGGATCGCTGCTGTCCCTGACATAGGTCGACCACTCGGCGCGGTAGCTCGGCTGTCCTGTCAGGACGTCCGGCGATTCGTAGATGTTGAGTGACAGCAGGTACGCCGCCGGCTGGCGGGGAGTGGCCTTGCTCCTGGCCAGCATCAGATTGCCGGGCAGTCGCACAGCCGCCTCGAAGGCCCTGGCCTTCTCGTTCGGAACGATGAAGTTGATGAAGATCGACGGCACCCGGTCGGTCGTGATGTCGAACCGCACGAGCGGCTCTTCGAAACCTTGCAGGACGAGGAAGGCGTGCCCATAGGAATAGGCGCCAAACGTGAAGTTCTTGAACTGCTTCAGAGCGTCCGTGTACGCCGACGGCAAGCCCAAGCTGGGATCGTTGAGGTTGAAATAGGGCGTGAAAGCGAATGCCAGCGGCTGAGAACATGAAGACGTTCGACGGCTTCATGGCGATGAATCCCGCCCAGGGGCTGACGTTCTGCAAGGTCACGCTGGCCGGGTCGATGGCGGTCGGCGATGCCTCGATCAACGCGCCGTTGTAGAGCGCGGTGTCGGCCACGCCGTTGATCCAGTACAGGGTGTCGTTCGCCATCGCCCAAGGGCGCCCGATCTTGATGGTCTTGACCGACGAGGGCAGGGCAATGCTGGCCTGGAAGTCGGGACTGGACACCTGCGCCTGCTGGCCGCCGATCGAGTATCGAACCGCACTCGCCGGCTTGATGAAGCCCGGAGCCGTCGGATCCGCGCCCGGCCTCGCTGGACTGGGCGTCGATCACCATGAACCTCGGACGCGGGTCGCCCCGCTTGACGACGTAGGTGGACCACTCGGTGCGGTAGGTGACGACTCCGGCGATCGTGGTCTCGTAGAAGTTCAAGGACAGGTAGGGCTTGGGCGTCTCGCCCCTCACGATCTCGATGGGCGCGATGCGCAGTCCCCTGCCCGTCAGCTGCAACGCCGCTTCCAGCTGGGGAACGCTCGCTCGGGATCTCCCAGTTGAAGTACAGCATGTTGCGTGCGACCACGTTGACCAGCGGCTCCTGCGGCGGTGTCACCGGCAAACCGTGGCAGATGTCCGGTCCGCCCGGCTGCAGGGCACCGAACGGCAGGATGCTGCAGGCACGGATCAACTCGAGTCCGCCGAAGTTCTGCCGCTTGATCGGAACGAGGTCGCAGGTCGCCTTCGCCGTGCCCGCGAGGATGAGCAGCGCCAAGGCGATTGCCGTCTTACGCGATGAGTGCCCGACTGCCATGTCTGTTTTCCGGATCTGAAACAACGATCGTCGCAGTCTATTGCTCGAAACCGGGACATCTCCATCCCGGGCTCACGGGGCTGGTGTCCCCCGAGCGGCGGCTGCGTATCCAGCCCCAGGTGGGTCAGGATCTTCTCGATCAACGGCCGCTCCAGGATGGCTGCGATGATCTTGAAATCCGCGCTGCCACCGTTGGGTTCGAGGCCCCTTTCCAGGGTCAACCGGCGCTGAGCAGCCCGATTGGGAGACTGCTTTGCGGCGGTCGGTCTCGCCGGCCGATGCCCGGAGCAGGTCGGCACATGACCGCCGCCCTGCCGGACTTGCCGCCGCAGACCGGCCGTTGGAGATGGGCCGCCTGTACGCTGCCCGTCGTCACCGGGAAGTCCCGACCCTTCAGCGCCATTCGCTGGTCGGAGTTGGTCGGCGGATCTCACCAAGGAACCGTGTTCAAACGGGCGGAGCCGCCTCTCTCGATCGCGGTGCGCACCAGTTGCACGCGGTCTTCCTCCTTCGTGACGTTGCACACGGCCGCGTGCGCCTGGCCGCCGGCCTGGCGGATCGCCGCTGCGGCCTCTTCGGCCTTGGCGAGCTCGAGGTCGCTGACGACGACGGACGCGCCCGCGGCGGCGAAGGTCTCGGCAATTCCGCGGCCGATGCCGGCCGCCGCGCCGGTGACGATGGCCACCTGGCCCTGCATGCTGAACTGTTCCAGTACCGTCATGGGCCTGCTGCTCCCGGGCGTTGAGATTTCAGAAACTCCGCCGGGCGCGCGAATCGCCGCAAGCAGCTTTGCCCATTTTGGGCGCGGCGATTTGACCGCAGACCCCGGCTGCTTGTCGAATAGGGTCCGCAAATGGCTTCGCGCTGGCGGCGGCTTTCCCGCGGCACCGAAGATCTACAAGATGAGCTTCTCTGCCCAAGCACCGCGCCTGGTGCAATCAATGCCCGGCGGCCTGACCAACGGCGTCATCAACGGCGCCATCTCGTCGTCGGCGTTCAAGTCCCCTGCCGCAGGTGCCGCTGTCGACGGACGGCATCTCGTCGCCCGGCGTGACGGCACTGGGCAATGCAGCGACCACGCGGTAGCAGGGCGGCAGGCGCTTGTCGGCCGGCATCCAGCTGATGTCGGAGACGCCGCCCAGCACCGCGTCCACGCCTTCGCTCCAGCCATGCAGGGTGGATGACGGGAAGATCTCCACTTTGACGCGACCCTGGGTCTTGGCTGCGACGATCTCGGCGAACTTCTTGAAGCCCTGGTAGCGCACGTCGACCTCGTTGACGTAGGTCGACAGCCCTCAGGGTCGTGGTCGCTGCCAGGACCGACGGTGCGACGAGCGACAGGGCGCCGAGAACTGCCAGGGAAATGTTCGAGATCTTTCGCATGGGAACTCCGTGTCTGAGGTCTGGATGTTGATCGAGCGCGGGTTAATGCGTGGCGTGCCCGAAGGCGCCTGGATAGCCGAACAACGCCACCGACCCGCCGGTGTGCAGGAAGACGACGTTTTCATTCTTCGTGAACCGGCCCTTGCGGATCATGTCGATCAGCCCGGCCATGCCCTTGCCCGAGTACACGGGGTCAAGCAGCAGGCCTTCGGTCCTGGCCAGCAGCGTCACGGCTTCGACCATGCCCGGCGTGGGTACGCCGTAGCCGTCGCCGACGTAGTCGCAGTTGGCGGCCACGGCCTCGCGCGACAACTGCCCCCGCAGCCCCAGCAGGTCCCAGGCGCGGCAGCCGAGATCGTGGACCATGGCCTCTTGTCTTTCGCGCGGAGCGCGAACCCCGACGCCGAGCAGGCGAATCGGGCTGTTCAGCGCCTGCAGACCGACGACCAATCCAGCCTGGGTGCCGGCGCTGCCGGTGGCGTGCACCAGATGATCGATGTGCAGACCGCGTTCAGTCGACTGGTTGACGAGTTCCAACGCCGCATTGACGTAGCCCAGCGCCCCCAGCGGATTCGATCCGCCGCCCGGGATCACGTAGGGCCGGTGGCCGGCCTCGGCGAGCTTTGTGGCCAGGACTTGCATCTCGGCCTGCATGTCGCTGCCGCCGGCACGACGCTCGACGGTTGCGCCGTGCAGGTGATCGAGCAGCACATTGCCGTTGTCTGTGTAGCTGGGGTCGGTGCTGCCGGTACGGTCTTCCAGCAGGATGTGGCAGCGCATGCCCAGGCGGACCGCAGCGGCTGCGGTTTGGCGCGCGTGGTTGGATTGGGTCGCGCCCTGGGTGATCACGACGTCGGCCTTCTGCGCCACGGCCTCCGCCATCAGGAACTCGAGCTTGCGCGTCTTGTTGCCGCCGGTGGACAGCCCGGTGCAGTCGTCGCGCTTGATCCAAAGGCGCGGACCTCCGAGCACTCTCGACAGGTTCTCCATGGGCTCCAGCGGTGTGGGCAAGTGTCCGAACCGGATGCGGGGAAATCGGGCGATATCCAACGGGGGCTCCGTATCTTGGGTCCTGCGAATGGTGCGCACCGAGACGCTGAGCGTCCAATAAATTTATCGGCGCATATTTTTCGTTTCTTGCATAGGACAGACCAAGCGCCCGCTTCCTGACTGGCCACGCGATGAGCGGAGCGCAGGCGGTAGGGCGGGGTCATTGAGCAGCCTTGCGATAGGCCAATCAACTCGCCGTGCGAAGTGGGAATGTCGCGCGCGATCTCGCGGGTGACATAGTCGACGATGACCGCAAGGTGTTCGCGAAGATCGTCCGCATCATGTGTCCGATTGATCGGCGTTAAGTTGACTGTGTACAGGCCGCCTTAAGGCAACGCTGAACAAGTGCACCGAAGCGGGCGTTACTGCGTTGTAGGCCGATGAAGCAACAGACCCTTGCCATGGCGGCCGATCAGGGCGCCGGATTCGAACGCTACCGTCGAGCCACGCGGCGACGTGTTCTTGGCGACGATGGACGAGATCGTGCCGTGGCAGGAACTGTGCGAGGTCATCGAGCCGCACTACCCGGAAGCCGGGCAACGGCCGTCCGCCGATTGGCCTGGAGCGGATGCTGCGCATGTATTTCGTGCAGCACTGGTTCAACCTGGCCGACCAGGCGTGCGAGGAGGCGTTGCTCGACAGCGCTGCACTGCGCCGCTTCGTGGGCATCGACCTGGGTCGTGAGCGTGTGCCCGACGGCACCACGCTGCTGAAGTTCCGACGCCTGCTGGAGCACAAGCTGGGCGAGAAGCTGTTCGCCAAGGTCGGCCAGGTGCTGCAGTCGCGTGGCCTGAAGCTGGGCACGGGCACCATCGTGGACGCCACACTCATCGGTGCGCCCAGCTCGACCAAGAACGCCGAAGGCGCGCGTGACCCCGAGATGCACCAGACCAGGAAGGGCAAGCAGTGGTACTTCGGCATGAAGCTGCACATCGGCGTGGACAGCCGCACCGGCTTGGCCCACCGCGCGGTGGTCACAGCCGCCAACGTACACGACAAACACCCGCTGCCCGATCTGCTGCACGGCAACGAGCAGCGCGTCTACGGCGACAGCGCCTATGCCAGCCAGAAGGTGCTGATCCAGACAAAGGCGGCGCAGGCGCGCGACTTCACCAACCAGCGCGTGCGCAAGGGTGGATGGATCGACGAGGTCCAGCGCGCGAAGAACCGCAACAAGTCCAAGGTGCGTGCCCGCGTGGAGCACGTCTTCGCCGTGCTCAAGCGCCTGTGGGGCTTCAACAAGGTTCGCTACCGCGGCCTGGCCAAGAACGCCACGCGCTCGTTCGTCGCACTGGGGCTGGCCAATATCTACTTGGCCAGAGGAGACCACTGTATGCGCAAATCCGTCCATAGCGGACAAGCAGCGGGGGCAATGGCCGCCCGCGGGCCCGCAAACGGGTCAGCCGAGCATGGAATCGACCATCCGCACGCCCCAAAGCGGTCAGATCTACGCCAAAACACGCTGCGCGCGCAACGGCTCCCCTGGATGGCCCGGCGCGGGCACTTGTTCAGCGTTGCCTTAAGCGCCGGCCAAGTGCATGTGCCCGTGGCGGCGCGCCAATGTCCAGGCCCAGGCGCCTGAAGATCTTCTCGATTACCGACTGCGCCGGAGCCTCGGCGGTGGTGTTCAACCCGTCGCTGCAGTCCGGGCAGTGTTCCAGGTCGATCGAACACCCGTTTTAGCGGCCGGACCACCGACAGACGCTGTACAGCCGGCTTTCGACAGCAGCCAGTTGGCCGGGTCTGTGAGATCACGAACGGCCGCTTCGTAGAGGCCAAACAGGAAAGGCGATGGCTCGCCTTCCGGCTGCTTTGGAGCAGCCCGGCGGGCAGGTTTGGGTCGGGGACGACCTGTCAGCGGCAGTCGGTGGCTGGCGGCTGTACGGCCCACTGCCGACATTCAGTTTGGGAAGCGGAAGGAGGGTTCGCGTCGGTTATCAGCAGATGATATAGTCCACAACCGATGAACGGTCCCGACGCTGGCCTCGACACGCTCCTTGATCTGGACGGCAGCATCCTGGAGCAAGAGGGCGGTACTGGATCAAGATCGAGGCACGGCGGATCCCCGCGGCGGACCATGCTCAACATGGCATCAGGTACAGCCTGACGTTGCACGACAAGTACGGTACGCGAGTCCTGGGCTACGACAACGCACACGCGGTGAAGCCGCCGAAGAAGTTCAAGTTCGCTGGACAGCGCCTGCCCCTACGACCATCGTCACAGGACCTCGAGCGACAAAGGCGTGCCCTACGCGTTCGAGTCGGCGCATCGGCTGTTGGAGGCCTTCTTCGCAGAGGTGGACCGTGTGATCAAGGAAGCACAGCAATGAAGACCATCGTCATCGGCGTGATGCCCCAGGAGCAAATTCGTGCGAGAGCGGTCGCCATCGCCAAGGGCGAGTACAAGCCCAAGCCTGGCGAGCCCAAGATCTGGTTCACCTCCATGAAGTCGCTGGCCGAGGTACTGAGTGACCAGAACCGCGCGCTGCTGAAGGTGATCCGGGAGACCAACCCCGATTCCATGGCGGTGCTGGCCAAGGCCACAGGACGGCAACCGGGCAATCTGTCGCGCACCTTGAAGACGATGTCGCGCTATGGGCTGGTGGAGCTTCAACGTGAGAAGACCCACGTCAGGCCGGTCGTGAAGGCGACCGAGTTCCGGATCCTGGCGGCCGCTTGAGATCGCGTGCTCGCCTGTCTGCAGAAGAGTCACCGCTGCGCGTCGGGGCAGGGCGGGGGCAGGCCGGACGGCCGCATGCCAATCTTGTCTACGCAGGGCTATCCGGCCCCGCCAAAAGTTCGCCGAGAGCAATGCAAGTCGACGGATCTCGAGGAGACACGCAATCGCACCGCTCGTGCGGCACCGTGACGGTAAAAATGTGGGCGAAAAGTGTTGCGGGACAACGGCTTAACGTGTTTGATGCCGTCCCCTACTAGGGGCTTTCGCGACCGGCATGGACGCGCGCCGATGGAGCTGGCAGCCGTCATCGGAGTCGATAGATGTCGATAGGTCTCGAAGGGTCAGCTTTCGCCGAACCGCCCGGAAACCCGCGCCAATGCTGGTGCTTGACAGGCTGACGGTAAATATGACGGTAAAAGTCTGCGGAGCAGCCGCGATCGCCTTACGAATCAACAGCTTAGAAGGCTCGTTGATGATCGAGTGGGAGTGAGGGGGCGAGACGACCCGTCGGGGCTGACACCAGCCTCGTCAAATTGTGCAGATCGAAAGCCGCGAGATGTGAAAGCGGTGCCGCGCGGGCGAAGCGTCTCAGGATGTGTTCAATATCACGTTGATCGTGTCCTCGAGTCTGGTTGGCGACGAGTCCTGGGACGCGCGGCGGGTCCTTGGTTTTAGATACGGATTCCCGCAGAAAGGTGTCGGAGCACTTCGTGATCGGCATGACTGCGGGGTTTCGACAAGCGCCCGAACAGCGACGGCGGCTTGTGGACGCCGATCATCTGGCACGACACGATGGCGTCTCAGCATTGGCGGTTGATCCGCGCCGCGTCGACGACCAAGGGTACCGGCAGCATCGCCGACAAAGATCGAGACGCCTTCGCACGGAGCGTGCAGTAAGGGGACGGGGGTCCGCTCCAGGCAATTCAAGAGCCGGAATGCCGAGGGCGTTGACATTCGGGAGAGGCCAGCGACATCAGTCGCGGCGGAGCTGTAGGCTGACGCTTGGAAGACCGGTCAAGACTGACTGCAGCCGGTCCTACTAGCCAGGTGAACGGCGGCTACGTCCGAAACCAGCCACGCGAAGGTGGCCAAGAGACACGATTACTACACCGATCGTCAGCGGTCCTTCTCGCCGCGATTGCCGCCCCGTAGCCGGCGGTCGTCTGCTCCTGACGATGGCGACCGGCTCAAACCGACCTCGGGCTGGCACTCGCGCGTAGGGATTTCAAACGCCCTCCGATCCTCCGTAGCCAGGCCAGGGGGCGGGCCGTTGCGTGATGATGTGCCGCCCGTTGGTGTCTGTTCCCAGGCGCATTGCTGGCTCAGCAGACCCGGCAGGCCCGTGAGCCCGTGGCCCGTGAGCCTATGTCGTGGGCTCGAGGGGCCGAAGCCGGCCCGTGTCGGTCAGCGGCCGATGCGGGCGACCGACGCCCCGATGCCGCCGCGAGCGGTGTTCGCGCCGGCGTCCAAGTTGTGGCGACGCGGCGTATCGAAGTTCGAGACGTAGGCGGCGTCGCCGACGAAGACCAGCCCCGACGGGAACTCCAGCGGACCAGCGACGTCATTGCGCGCGACCTGCTGCACCTGGCCGGCCGGCGTCACCTTGACGATGGCGTTCAGCTCGTTGACGGCCACCCAGACGTCGCCGCGGCGGTCGACGGCGAGGCCGTCAGCGCCCTCGAGCAAGGCGTTCTGCGCCACGAGCACCGGCTTGGCCCCCGTGCCGTCGGCGCCCAGCGCCACCTTCCACAGTGCGCCGCGCGCCGTGTCGGCTACGAGCAGCGCGCCGCTCGCGTCGAAGGCCAGCCCGTTGGCGACGATGGCCTGCTGCGTACGGCCGTCGGGCAGCGTGCGCGTGAAGCGCTCGATCTGCGCCGCCGGCTGCGCCGCGCCGCCGGCGGCGGGCACGCGGTACACGGTGCCATTGGCGCCACCGGACACGTACACGGTGCCGGAGCGGTCGATGGCCAGCCCGTTGGCGCCTTGGGTGCCGGTGGCAAAGGTGCTGGCGACGCCAGGCTTGGCGGGGTCCAGGTCTGCGGCGCGCACGCTCACCACCTCGTTGAAGGCGCTGGCGGCGATCAGCAGGTCACCCTGGGCGTTGAAGGCCAGGCTGCCGCCGTTGGCCGCCACCGTCTGGCCGTTGACCTGGCGCGGCTCGATGCGCGCCACCACCACCGGCTTGGGCGACTTTGGGTCGATGCGCAGAATGTTGCCGCTGACGCGGTCGGGCAGGTAGAGCAGGCCATTGCGGTCGGCGGTGATGCTCTCGACGATCACCGTGCGATCGACGCTCGCCGGATCGAGGTCGACAAGGATGGACGGCGTGGGCGAGATCGGCGCGGGGCCGAGCGCGGCGCAGCCGGCGAAGGTGGCGGACAGGGCCAGCAGGCCGGTCGTGGCAGCTCTCATCTCAGGTGTCTCGCACAGTGGGCTCGGGGCGTGGGCGGCGCGCAGGCACCGCTTGAGCAGGCCCGAGAATATAAGGTCGCAATCGATCCTGCGCCGGTCATTGCGCCCGATGACCACACGTCGCTCTGGTCGGCTGATCGCAACGAGCGGAACCTTCGACCGCTTGATGTCGGTGAGCGTGAGTTCGGAGACCGGCAGCAACGGACGGCAGCCGCTGCTGAGCCGCCTGTCAGCTGCCTGAGCGATGCGCAGCTACGTGTCCGTTGCGCTGATATCCGAAATCTCTTGAACCGGTGCGCCAGCGCAGCGCCGTGCGGGAGACGACTTGGTGGCGCTGAGCTTGACTGGGCCGATGCCGCCGATGGGATGCGGACGGCCTGTCAGCGGCAGTCGGTGGCGGGCGGCTGTACGGCCCACTGCCGACATTCAGTTTGGGAAGCGGAACGGGGGTTCGCATTGGTTATCAGCAGATGATATAGTCCACAACCGATGAACGGTCCCGACGCTGGCCTCGACACGCTCCTTGATCTGGACGGCAGCATCCTGGAGCAAGAGGGCGGCTACTGGATCAAGATCGAGGCGCGGCGGATCCCGGCGTCGGAGCATGTTCACCACGGCATCAGGTACAGCCTGACGCTGCACGACAAGTACGGCGCCCGAGTCCTGGGCTACGACAACGCACATGCGGTGAAACCGCCGAAGAAGTTCAAGTTCGCCGGGCAGCGCCTGCCCTACGACCACCGTCACCGGACTTCGAGCGACAAAGGCGTGCCCTACGCGTTCGAGTCGGCGCATCGGTTGTTGGAAGACTTCTTCGCAGAAGTGGATCGCGTGATCAAGGAAGCTCAGCAATGAAGACCATCGTCATCGGCGTGATGCCCCAGGAGCAAATCCGGGCGAGGGTGATCGCCATCGCCAAAGGCCAGTACAAGCCCAAGCCGGGCGAGCCCAAGATCTGGTTCACCTCGATGAAGTCAGTGGCCGAAGTGCTGAGCGATCAGAACCGCGCGCTGCTCAAGGTGATCCGCGAGAGCAACCCCGATTCCATCGCGGTGCTGGCCAAGGCCACGGGTCGGCAACCGGGCAATCTGTCGCGCACCTTGAAGACGATGTCGCGCTACGGGCTGGTGGATCTGAAACGCGAGAAGACCCATATCCGGCCGGTCGTCAAGGCGACCGAGTTTCGGATCCTGGCGGCCGCTTGAGACAGGGTGCTCGCCTGTTCCGCAGAAGAGTCAATGCTGTGCATTGGGGCAGGGCGGCCGCGTGCCGTTCTTGGCTGCAGGGCGATCTGACACTGCCGGACCGTTCGCCGAGAGCGGTGCAAGTCGATGGATCTCGAGGGAGACTTTCAGCCGCAACGCTCATGCGGCGGTGTGACGGTAAAGAAATCGGGCAAAGAAGTGCGGCGGGACAATGGCTCAAGGCGTTCGATGCCAGCCCTTCTTGGTCGCTGACGTTCGCTTGTGACGAAGCCGATTCAGAAGGCTGGCCCGGGACCAGGTGCACGAGTTCGTGTGGCGGGAACTCCGCCGCCTCCCGTGACTCGATACCGCAGGCTCCTGCGTGATGTGGCGCACTTGCGATACACTGGAACGATGAAGACGACCACCATCCCGTCAATCCGCGTTGAGCCCGACTTCCGCGCCGAGGTGGAGGCAGTGCTGGCCGACGGCGAGACGCTCTCCCAATTCGTCGAGGCCTCAGTGCGTGCCAGTGTCGAACGCCGCCGCGTGCAAGCCGAGTTCCTCGCGCGCGGACTACGCTCGCGCGACGAGGCTCGGCGCACGGGTGACTACGTCGATGCCGACGTGGTTATCGATGGCCTGCAACGCAAGCTCGACGCCGCGCGCACGCGCCTGGCGAAGAAGGGCAAGTGACGTTCAAGGTTCGGCTGACCCGGGACGCCGAGGCGGACCTGGATCGGCTCTTCGACTTCCTGCTGGAGCGTGAGCTTTGCCGCGACGGCGGCGACCTCACCTTGCCGAAGCAAGCCATCGCGGCCTTGCGGTCCGGCATCGCGACGCTGAAGACGTCGCCGTTCACGTGCCGAAAGGCCGGGCAGAGCCCGTTCCTGCGGGAACTGATCATTCCATTCGGTCGATCGGGCTATGTCGCGTTGTTCGAGATCGAGGACGAGACCAACGTCGCCGTTCTCGCCGTGCGCCACCAGCTCGAAGACGACTACCACTGACGCGCGCCACTTTTTTTGCGAGGGGAGGGCGGCAGAAGTCGTGATACCGATCACTTGGATCGCGACTACCGTCATGGGGTCGCGAAACCAGTCGATCGATACCGTCAATGTCGCCAACCCGGCCCTACCGGGCTGCCGTCAGGCCGGCGTGGCGTCCATGCGAGCCACCGCCCGCCGCAACAGCCCGCGCAGCCACACCAGCCCCGGGTCCTGCGTGCGGTACTTGTGCCATTGCAGGCCCTGCTCCATGGCCGTGATGGGCAGCGGCGGCTGGCGCAGTTCGATCGGCAACGCCGGCTGCAGCGCATGGGCCAGCCGCGCATGCACGGTGGCGATGAATTCCGTGCCGACCACCATTGCCGGCAGCGCCGAGAAGCCGTAGCTCGTCACCGCCACGCGGCGCGTCACGCCATAGCGCTTGACGAACCAGGCCTCGAACGAGTCACCGCCGCCGCCGCCCTGCGGCTGCATCACCACATGCCCGGCCGCCAGGTAGCGTTCGAAGCTCAGTTCGCCCTGCGCCAGGCTGCCGTGGCGCCACACGACGCAGACGAATTCCTCGCTGTACAGCGTCTCCTCGGGGTGCTCCGGCGAGAGAAAGCCGCGCGGAATGATGAGCAGGTCGGCCTCGCCTCGCTCCAGGCTGCGCTGGGGGTGGCTCACCTGCGGCAGGAATTCGAAGCGGGCCGCGCAGCGCTCCTCGTGGGCCAGCGCCAGCAGGTGCGGGGCGAACACCATCTGCGTGTAGTCGGAAACGAAGATGCGGAAGATGCGGTCGGACTTGGAGGGGTCGAACTCGGGCTGGATCGCGATCGTGGCGTCCACGCGCACGAGCACGTCGCGCACTGCATCCCGCAGCCCTTCCGCGCGCGGTGTCGGTTCCATGCGCCGCCCGACCTGCACCAGCAACTCGTCGTCGAAATATTCGCGCAGCCGTGCCAGCGCATTGCTGGTGGCCGACTGGCTCAGGTTCAGTCGCTCCGACGCCTTCGTGATGCTGCGTTCGGTGAGCAAGGCATCCAGCGCCACCAGCAGGTTGAGGTCGAGTCGGTTGAAGCGCATGTCGGTCTTGTCCTATTCCGGGTTAACCCGAAAACCATTCACGCGGTCGATTCGTCGAATGGAAACAAGCCATTTTTCATGAGGCGTCGATCTCCGTAATCTCTCGCTAACCCGATTCCCCCCGAGGTGCCCTGGGTCAGCCAGGCCCCTCGAAGCCAACCCAAGGCGGGGAGGGCCCCAGCGACAACAGGAGACGACGAATGGCAATTGGCCAGGCGGCAGGCGAACTCATGCCTGCTTTTCCCGCACCGGCTTTGCAGGCGTGATGGCGATGGCCGCCATCGGGCATGTGGGTGTGGTCGGCGCCGGCCTGGCGGGCCTGGCGGCGGCCTTGGCGGCGGCCGCCGCAGGCCTGCGCGTCGACGTGTTCGAAGCCGTGCCGGTGCCGTTCGCGCCGCAGGCGCATATCGACGTCGTGCCCAACCTGCTGCGCGACCTGGCGGCACTCGGTGTCGGCGAAGCCTGCGTGCGCCGCGGCTTCCCGTACCACGGCCTGGCTGTGCTCGACGGCGACGGCCGCCTGCTGCACGAGATCGCCACGCCGCGACTTTCCGGTGCGCCGTTTCCCGCCTGCCTGGGCATGGTCTACGGCGACCTGCTCGGCCTGCTGCGTGATGCCGCCGTGGCGCACGGCGCGCGGCTGCACGTGGGCTGCGCGGTGACGGATGTGGCCGCGGGCGAAGCCATCGTCACCGCCGACGGCCAACGACACGGCGTCGACCTGGCGCTGGTGGCCAGCGGCTCCCGGCTGCCGGCGCTGGCTTCGTTGCCCGCGCGCCCGATGGCGCTCGATGAACTGCAGCAGCAGTGGTGCCATGCGCTGCTGCCGCGCCCGCCGATGCTTGAGCGAACCCTGTGGCTGCTGGGCACCGGTTCGACCAAGGCCATGGTGGTGCCGGTGGATGCGCGCCGTGCCGGCATCGCGGTACTGCAACCCCTGGGCGCTTCGTCCACGGCGGCGGCGATGCGCGCGACCCTGGCCGGCCAGGGCCGGCTGCTGCAGTCGCTGGGTGCGCTGTGGAAGGACGGCACGCAGGCGCTGGTGCGCCCGGTGCGCAGCGGCCTGCTCGAAGGGCCCTGGCACGAGCAAGGTGTTTTGCGCATCGGCCACAGCGCGCATGTGCTGCCGCCGCATTTCGGACAAGCCGCAGCGCAAGCCGTCGAGGACGCCGTCGTCCTGGGCGACCTGCTTCGCCTGCAGCTTTCGCGCGACGAGTTGCTGCAGGCCTTCATGGCACGCCGCGGCGAGCGTGCGCGGCAGGTCCATGCCGTCGCCACCCAGGCGGCCAGGTGGGACCTGCGTCCCGAAGCCGCAACCGACCTGCCGGCCCTGGCGGCGCAACTCGCCCAGCTGGTGGCAGGGCCGGCCTGACGACCCTTGCCAAGCGCACCCACCGATCACCACGAGAGGAGACCCATGAAACGCACCCCGAGCATCCCACGCGGTCCCCGACCGTCCGTCCTGGCGCTGGCCGCGATGGCGGCCTGCAGCGCCCAGGCCTTCGAGATCGACACCGGCAATCCCGAGCTGACGCTGCGCTGGGACAACACGGTCAAGTACAGCGCCGGCTTACGCCTGGACGACCGCTCGCCCGGCCTGTCGCAGACGAAGTTCGGCCCCACGGGCGTGGTCGGGCCGAACAATATCAACCAGGACGACGGCAACAACAATTTCGACAAGGGCCTGGTCTCCAGCCGCTTCGACCTGTTCAGCGAAGCCGACCTGTCGTGGCGCAACCTGGGCGCCCGCCTCAGCGCCGCGGCCTGGTACGACGTGGTCTACAACCGCCCCACCAGCAACACCACGCTGACCTCGAACCACAGCCCGGCGTCGGAGTTTCCCGACGACACGCGCCAGGTCATGGGCCGCGACGCCGAAGTTCTGGACGCCTTCGTCTACGGCCGTTTCGACCTCGGCGGCCAGGCGCTGTCGGCGCGCCTGGGCCGGCACACGCTGCTGTGGGGCGAGAGCCTGTTCTTCGGCAGCAACGGCATCGCCGGCGGCCAGGCACCGCTGGACCTGGTGAAGCTGTTGTCGGTGCCCAATGCGCAATTCAAGGAGGTGGCGCGCCCGATCGGCAAGCTCTCGGGCACGCTGCAGCTCAGCGACGCGGTGACGCTGGGCGCCTATATCGGCTACGAGTGGGAGAAGACCCGGCTGATGCCGTCTGGCGCCTACCTGTCGAGCAGCGACGCCTTGGGCCCGGGCGCCGAGCGCATCAATGCCGGCCCGACCGGCACCTTCCTGCGCCAGCCCGATCTGGAAGCCAAGGACACGGGGCAGGGCGGCGTGCAACTGCGCTGGAACGTGGCCGCCATCGAAACCGACATCGGCTTCTACGCCATCCGCTACCACGCCACCGGCCCCAGCAACAACTGGACGACCTTGTCGGGCTTTCCGCCGGCATTGAAGGCCGACAGTTACCGCTGGGTCTACCACGAGGGCATCACCGCGTTCGGCGCCAGCTTCGCGAAGAGTATCGACGAGTGGAGCCTGGCTGGCGAAGTTTCGTACCGCTGGGACACACCGCTGGCCAGTTCCGGCCAGGCCATCATTCCGGCCATCGGGGTCGGCGTCGCCTTCGACAACAACGACAACCCAGGCTACGCGGTCGGCGAGACGGCGCATGCGCAGTTCTCGTGGCTGGCCAGCCTGGGGCCGAGCTTCCTCTCGCGCGAGGCCAGCTTCATCGGCGAGATCGCCTGGAATACCCGCGTCAAGGTCACGGCCAACGAAAAGATGCTGAACCCGAACGCCGACAAGTCGGCAACGGCGTTGCGCATGGTCTATGCGCCCAGCTACCGCCAGGCGCTGCCGGGGCTGGACCTCACGCCCAGCGTCGGGCTGGGCTACGCCTGGGGCAAGTCGTCGGCGGTGGGGCCGGCCTTCGGCGTCGACAAGGGCGGCGACGTCAACGTCGGCCTGTCGGCGCTGTACCTCGGCCGCTGGGTCGCCACGCTGAACTACGTGACCTACCTCGGCGACGAGGGACCGACGCTGGACAACGCCAGCAACGCGCAGTTCAAGCAGGCGCTCAAGGACCGCGACACCCTGACGCTGTCGCTGCGCACCACCTTCTGATCCAGGAGACAAGAAGCATGCATCCGAGACTCCATCGCACCGCCGCGGCCTGGCTGGCTGCGCTGCTCGGCATGGCTGCGGCACACGCCGCCGTCACGCCCGAAGAGGCCGCCAGGCTGAAGACCGAACTCACGCCCTTCGGCGCCGAGAAGGCCGGCAACAAGGACGGCAGCATCCCCGCCTGGACCGGCGGCTACAGCACGCCGATCCCCGGCGACAAGCCGGGTGGACGGCGCGGCGACCCGTTCAAGGACGACAAGCCGCTGTATTCGGTGACGGCGAAGAACGTGGACCAGCACGCCGGCAAGCTCAGCGACGGCGTCAAGGCACTGTTGAAGAAATACCCGGAAAGCTTCCGGCTCGACGTCTACCCGACGCGCCGCACCGCCGTGGCGCCGCAGTGGGTGTACGACAACACGGCGAAGAATGCGCTGCGCGCCAAGCTCGACGGCCACAAGCTGGTCGGCGCCTATGGCGGCATTCCATTCCCGATGCCGAAGAGCGGTCTCGAGGCGATCTGGAACCACAAGCTGTCCTGGCGCGGCTCGGCCTGGGAAGCCGACTTCAACCAGTACCAGATCACCGCCAACGGCCAGGTGGTGCTCACCACCGACGGCCGCATCCGCCAGCGCATGCCGTATTACTTCGACGACGGCTCGGTCGACAGCTTCGAGGGCGTGCACTGGGAGGTCAACCTGCTGAATGTCGGGCCGCCCATCCGTGCCGGCGAGATGATCGTCGGCCGCCAGCATGTCGACGAGGAAAAGTCGCAGTCCTATGTCTACCTGACCGGCCAGCGCCGCGTGCGCAAGCTGCCCAACGCCTGCTGCGACACGCCGACGCCGGCCACGGCCGGGCTGATGTCCTTCGACGAACTGAGCGTCTTCTCGGGCCGCACCGACCGCTTCGACTGGAAGCTGGTGGGCAAGAAGGAACTGCTCGTGCCCTACAACCAGAACCGCTTCCTGCAGGCCCGCGACGCCGAGATCATCAAGGGCCAGCACCTCAACCCCGACCACGTGCGCTGGGAGCTGCACCGCGTGTGGGTGGTCGAGGCCAGCCTGGCCGCCGGCCAGCGCCACCAGGCACCGAAGAGCATCTATTACCTGGACGAGGACACCTGGCTGGCCGTTCTCGGCGACCGCTGGGACGCCAACGGCCAGCTCTGGAAGACGCTGTGGGTCTTCAACTACGTGATGCCCGACTTCCCCGGCACGGTGCAGCAGACCTTCGGCTTCTACGACCTGCTGTCGGGCCAGGCCTACGTGGCCAACGTGCTCAACGACAAGTCCTTCCACCACCGCCCCAGCAAGCGCTGGCCGACCGAGACCTTCACCGGCGACGGGCTGGCCGCGCAAGGCGTGCGCTGAGGCCGTGATGCCGCGACCCTTCGTCATCCTGTTCGGCCTGGCCGCGTGCCTGGCCTGCCATGCCGCGCCGGTGACCGAGGCGCTGCAGCGCCCGGCTCTGGCCGTGCGCGAGCCCGGCCGTGCCGTGCTGCTGGCTGCGGCGCAGGCCGGCGAACGCATCGTGGCCGTTGGCGAACGCGGCGTGATTGCGCTCAGCGACGACCGCGGCGCGCACTGGCGCCAGGCGCCGAGCCCGGTCAGCGTCACGCTGACCATGGTGCGTTTTGCCGATGCGAAGAACGGCGTCGCGGTCGGTCACGGCGGCACCGTGCTGAGCAGCACCGACGGCGGTGCCCGCTGGACGCTGCGGCTCGACGGCCGCCGCGCCGCCCAGATGGCCGCGGCCGCGGCACGCACGGCCGACGAACAGCGCGAGGCCGAGCGCCTGGTGGCCGACGGCCCCGACAAGCCTTTCCTGGACGTGCTGATCTGGGACGCGCAGCGTTGGCTGGTCGTCGGTGCCTACGGCCTGGCCTTCCGCACCGACGACGCCGGCGCGACCTGGACGCCCTGGATGGCACGGCTGCCGAATCCGAAGGCGCTGCACTGGTACGTGGCACGCCGTGCCGGCGAAACGCTGCTGCTGGCCGGCGAAGAAGGGCTGCTGGCGCGGTCCGACGACAGCGGGGCCAGTTTCAGGCCGCTCGCCTCGCCCTACAAGGGCAGCTGGTTTGCCGGTGAGCTGCTGGCCGACGGCGCCATGCTGCTGGCCGGGCTGCGCGGCAATGTCTGGCGTTCGGCGGACGGCGGCATGCAGTGGGCGCAGATCAATTCGCCGGTGCCGGCGTCGGTGAACGCCATCGCGGTGCCGGCCGACGGCCGCCCGCTGCTCGCCACGCAGGCCGGCGTGGTGCTGCGCCTGCAGGGTGACACGCTCGTTCCGCTCAATGCCGCTGCGCCCCTGCCCATGCCCGCGGCGCTGCTGGCGGGGCCCGACGGCGCCGTGCTCAGCTTCGGCATTGCCGGCGCGCTGCCGCTGGCCACCGCGGCGGCGAAGTCGGAGACCACACGGTGAGCGCACCGACCCTCGCCACGCCGATGCAGGGCGTCTCGCTGGAGCAATTCGACCCGCGCTCGGGATCGCTGATCGAACGTGCACTCTTCAACCACCGCCTGCTGGTGATCGTGCTGTGCGCGGTGGTGACGCTGCTGCTGGGCTGGCAGGCGACGCGGCTGCAGCTCAACGCCAGTTTCGAGAAGACCATTCCCACCGGCCACCCCTACATCGCCAACTTCCTGGCCCACCAGAGCGAGCTGAGCGGCCTGGGCAATGTGGTGCGCATCGCGGTGGCGCGGCCCGAAGGCAGCCTCTACGACGCCAAGTACCTCGACACGCTGCGGCGCCTCTCGGACGAGGTTTTCCTGCTGCCGGGCGTCGACCGCGGGCGCATGAAGTCGCTGTGGACGCCGGCGACACGCTGGGTCGGGGTCACCGAGGAAGGCCTGGAAGGCGGCCCGGTCATCCCCGACGGCTACGACGGCTCGCCGGCCAGCCTGCAGCGCCTGGCGGCGAATATCGCCCGCTCCGGCGAGATCGGCCAGCTGGTGGCGCGCGACGCGCGTTCGACGGTGATCTTCCTGCCCTTGCTGGCCAAGGACGCCGAAGGCCGAGCGCTCGACTATGCGCAGCTGTCGCAGCGGCTCGAGGCGCTGCGCACCAAATACGAAGCCGAAGGCGTGCAGCTGCACATCACCGGCTTCGCCAAGATCGTCGGCGACCTGATCGACGGCGTTCGCGCGGTGCTGGTGTTCTTCGCGCTGGCCGTGGCCATCGCCACCGCGATGCTGTTCTGGTACACGCGCTGCCTGCGCTCCACCGCGCTGGTGGTGCTGGCCTCGCTGGTGGCCGTGGTCTGGCAGCTCGGGCTGTTGCCCACGCTGGGCTTTGCGCTCGACCCGTATTCGATCCTGGTGCCCTTTCTCGTCTTTGCCATCGGCATGAGCCATGGCGCGCAGAAGATGAACGGCATCATGCAGGACGTGGGCCGCGGCACGCACAAGCTGGTGGCTGCGCGCTTCACCTTCCGCCGCCTGTTCCTGGCCGGGCTGACCGCGCTGCTGGCCGACGCGGTGGGCTTCGCGGTGCTGCTCGTCATCGACATCCAGGTCATCCGCGAACTGGCCATCGCGGCGTCGATCGGCGTCGCGGTGCTGATCTTCACCAACCTGATCCTGCTGCCCATCCTGCTCAGCTACACCGGCGTCAGCGCGCGTGCCGCCGAGCGCAGCCTGGGTGCCGAGCAGGCCGACGCTGCGGGCGCGGACAAACATGCGCTGTGGGCCTTCCTCGACCGCTTCACGCAGCGCCGCTGGGCCAGCATCGCGGTCGTCGCAGCGGCCGTCATGGGCGTCGGCGGATTCGCGGCGAGCACGCAGCTGAAGATCGGCGACCTCGACCCCGGCGCCCCCGAGCTGCGCGCCGACAGCCGCTACAACCGCGACGTGGCCTTCATGAATGCCGCCTACGGCGCCAGCAGCGACGTGCTGGCGGTGATGGTGAAGACGCCCGACGGCGCGTGCTCCAGGTACGAGACGCTGAACAAGGTCGACGCGCTGGAGTGGGAGCTGCGCCAGATCGACGGCGTGGAGACGACCCACACGCTGGCGCTGCTAAACCGCCGCGTGCTCGCGGGCCTGAACGAGGGCAACCCGCGCTGGTACGAGTTCCTGCCCAACCAGGACATGCTCAATACCGTGACCGCCGGCGCGCCGCGCGGGCTCTACAACGACGCCTGCAGCCTGCTCACGGTCTACGTCTACCTGCGCGACCACAAGGCCGACACGCTGACGCGCGTGGTCGACCACATCGAGGCCTTCGCCAGGGTCAACGACAGCGCCGACGCAAAGTTCCTGCTCGCCGCCGGATCGGCCGGCATCGAGGCGGCGACCAATATCGTCGTCAAGGACGCCTGGCGGACCATGCTCGTGATGGTCTACGCCGCCGTCGTGCTGCTGTGCTTCGTCACCTTCCGCTCCTGGCGCGCGGTGGTGGTGGCGGTGCTGCCGCTGGTGCTGACCTCGATCCTGGCCGAGGCGCTGATGGTCGGCCTGGGCATGGGCGTGAAGGTGGCCACGCTGCCGGTCATCGCGCTGGGCGTGGGCATCGGCGTGGACTATGCGCTGTACATCCTGTCGGTGACGCTGGCGCAGCTGCGCGCCGGCAGCAGCCTGTCGGAAGCCTATTACCGCGCGCTGCTCTTCACCGGCAAGGTGGTGATGCTGACCGGCGTGACGCTGGGCATCGGCGTCGTCACCTGGGTCGCCAGCCCGATCAAGTTCCAGGCCGACATGGGGCTGCTGCTGGCCTTCATGTTCCTGTGGAACATGCTCGGCGCGCTGGTGCTGCTGCCGGCGCTGGCGCACTTCCTGCTGAAGCCGGCCCCCGTCAGCCGCGTCGAGGCCGAAGCCTTCGGCGCCGTGGCCACCCGCGCCTGAGAAGGACCCGACGATGTACAAGCACCTGCTGGTCCCGATCGACGGCACGCCGCTGACCACGCCCCTGGTCGAGCAGGCGGTGGAATTTGCGCGCGACGCCGCGGCGCGCATCACCTTTTTCCACGCCCAGGCCGACTACGGCGCAACCGGCGACGGCTCGCTGCTGCAGGCCATGGCACCGGCGGCCTTCGCCGACGCCGCGGCCGGCAATGCGCGCGCCTGGTTGGCGCGCGCCGCCGCGGCGGCGGCTGCGGCCCAGGTGGCCTGCGAGACGCTGATCGTGGTCAGCGACCGGCCGCACGAGGCCATCGTCGAAGCCGCGTCAGGCCAGGGCTGCGACCTGGTCTTCATGGCCAGCCATGGCCGCCGCGGCTGGCGCGGCCGCCTGGCGGGGTCGGTCACGGCGCGGGTGATCGAACGCTCGGCGCTGCCGGTGCTGGTGTGCAGCGTCGAGAGCCAGGCCGATCAAGGCGACGAGCAGCGTGCGCTGCGAGCCATACGCGACGAGCACCGCTCGCTGGCGGCGGTGCTGCGTGCCGTGCAGCAGGCGCTTCACGACAGCCCCGGGCGCACGCCGGCCGATGCGAAGCTGATGCGCGCCGCGCTGTTCTATATCCAGGCCTACCCGGAGCGGCTGCATCACCCGAAGGAAGAGCAGACGCTGTTCCGCTGGCTGCGACAACGCGCGCCCGACAGCGTCGCGGTCATCGAAGGCCTGGAGGCCGAGCACCGCGGCGGGACGCAGGCTTTCGCCGAACTGCGTCGGGCGCTCGAGGCCTACGAAGCGGGTGAAGCCCGGGGCCGTGAAGCCTTCGAACAGGCGCTGCAGACCTTCACCGAGTCGCAATGGCGGCACATGGCCACCGAGGAGAAGCTGCTGCTGCCGCTGGCCAGCCGCCACCTGCTGCCGCAGGACTGGGCCGACGTGGCCAGCGCCTTCGAGAGTCACGCCGATCCCCGTTTCGACATCGAAGCGGAACAGTCCTTCGACCGCGTCTTCACGCGGCTGATGAACCTGGCGGCAGCCGCCGCCCCACAGTGAATTGCACTCCACCATGTTCAGATATTTCCCCACCAACTACGTCTGGAACCTCTCGGTCGACCTGGCGATCGAGATGGGCGCACGCATCGGCGAGATCGAGGCCATGTGCGCGCCGCTGCAGGACGCTGCCAAGGCGCCCGATGCCGCCGGCACGCGGGCCTTTCGCGAGACCTGGGTCCGCATGGCCGACCAGTTGTGTGCGCTGGCCGAAGAAGACCAGGCGCGCGGCCGTGGCCTTTCCGCCGGCGAGAAGCTGCGCCGCGCCAGCAGCTACCTGATCACCGCCGAGCGCCTGCAGGCGCACGACAGCCCCGGCCGGCGCGCGCTGTATGAACGTGAACTGGCGCTGTTCCTGGAAGGGTCACGCCTGCTGGGCGACGCCGTGCAGCGGGTGGAGATTCCCTACGAAGGCCAGCATCTCTCGGCCTTGTACCTGCCGGCCGAAGGCCTGCAGAGCGGGCAGCGCGCACCGCTGCTGGTGCAGGTGAACGGCCTGGACTCGACCAAGGAAATGAAACACCTGGTCGGCCTGCCGGCCTGGCTGGCGCGGCGCGGCGTGTCGTCGCTGGTCGTCGACCAGCCCGGCACCGGCGAGGCGCTGCGCCTGCACGGCATGACCGCCCGTTTCGACAGCGAACACTGGGCCAGCCGCGTCGTCGACTGGCTGGAGACGCGCGCCGACGTGGACCCGGCGCGCATCGGCATGGAAGGCGTCTCGCTGGGCGGCTACTACTGCCCGCGCGCGGTGGCTTTCGAGCCGCGTTTTGCCGCCGGCGCCTGCTGGGGCGCCAACCACGACTGGCGCGACGTGCAGAAGCGTCGCCTGGAGCGCGAGGGCGACTTCCCGGTGCCGCACTACTGGGCCCATGTGTGCTGGGTCTGGGGCGCCAGGGACATCGAAGACTTCATGCGCATCGCCGAGAACGTGCACCTGGACGGTGTCGTCGAGAAGATCCGCGTCCCGTTCCTGGTGACGCACGGCGAGAAGGACTCGCAGATCCCGCTGAAGTGGGCGCAACGCACCTACGAGCAGCTGATCCACAGCCCCAAGCGCGAGCTGAAGGTCTTCACCGAGCGTGAGGGCGGCGTGCAGCACGCCAGCTTCGACAACAGCATCAACGCCGGCCACTACATCGCCGACTGGGTCGCCGAGACCCTGGGTGGCCACACCGCGAAATGAAACCCAAGGAGGATTGAGAACATGAACATCATCGGACCCGACGCACTGGTCTTCGGCGTCGACGACTTGGTGGCCTGCCGCCAGTACCTCATCGACTACGGCCTGCACGACGCCGGCAACGGCCGCTTCGAGGCGCTGGACGGCACCGCGGTCGTCATCCGCCAAGCCGGCGACCCGGCGCTGCCGCCCGGCCTGGGCACCGCCAGCCTGCTGCGCGAGACGGTCTACGGCGTGGCCGATACCGCCACGCTCGACGCCATCGAGGCCGAACTGAAGCGCGATCGCGAGGTCACGCGCCGCGACGGTGTCGTGCGCTGCGCCGACGACATGGGCTTCGCGCTCGCCTTCCAGGTCAGCGTGCGGCGGCCGCTTTCGCTGCCGGGCGAACGCGTCAATGCACCCGGTGCCGAGCCGCAGCGCGAGCCGAATGCGCTGGGTCTGTGGCCCGACATGCCGGCGCGGCCGCGCTCGCTGTCGCACGTGGTCTATTTCGTGCCCGATGCGGCCAAGGCCGAGGCGTTCTACACGCGCCTGGGCTTCGTCTGCACCGACCGCTTCACCGGCGTCGGGCCTTTCCTGCGCCCGGCCGGGACGATGGACCATCACACCCTCTTCATGATCCAGACGCCACCGTTCATGAAGGGCTGCGAGCACTTCACCTTCCACATGGGCGGGCCCACCGAGGTGCTGCTGGCCGGCACGCGTTTCGTCGAGAAGGGCTACCAGAGCTTCTGGGGCCCGGGCCGGCACAAGTTCGGCAGCAACTGGTTCTGGTATTTCAACTCGCCCCTGGGCTGCCACGTCGAATACGACGCCGACATGGACCTGCACGACGACAGCTGGGCGCCGCGTGATGCGCCGATGGGCGCTGATGCGTCGCAGCTGTTCCTGTTCCAGTACCGCGAGAAGTGGGCGCCCTCGGGCCCGCCGCCGGCTGGCGCGCCGCGCTGAGGGCATGGCCGTGCGACTGTGCCGTCTGAACGACCTGGCCGAAGGGGCGGCGCGGGGTTTCGACCCGCAAAACACCGGGCAGGACACGCTACTGGTGGTGCGCCAAGGCGAGCGGCTGTTCGCCTATGCCGATGCCTGCCCGCACCACGGCACACCGATGGCCTGGCGCAAGGACGCCTATCTCAATGCGGCGGGCGACCGCATCGTCTGCAGCGCCCATGGCGCGTTGTTCGAGATAACCAGCGGCCGCTGCACGCTGGGGCCTTGCCTGGGCGAGGCCCTGACGCCGGTGCCGCTGATCGTGCACGACAACGGCGAGGTCCACCTTGCCGACACATTCCAGGAGACTTGCGCATGACCACGGCAGCACCCCGCATCCTCGTCATCGGCGGCGGCTTTTCCGGCATGTCCGCGGCCATCCAGCTGCGCCGGCAGGGCGCCGACGTCGATCTGGTCGAAATCGACCCGGGCTGGCGCAGCTACGGCGCCGGCATCAGCCTGGGCGGCGCGACGCTGCGCGCCTTTCGCACCCTGGGCATCCTCGATGCCTTCCTGCAGCAGGGCAGCGCCAGCGACGGCGTGCACCTCTGCGCGCCGCACGGCCCCAAGGTGGCCGAGCTGCCGACGCCGCGCATCGCCGGCCCCGACGTGCCCGGCGGCGGCGCCATCATGCGGCCGGTGCTGGCGCGCATCCTGGCCGACGCCACCCTGGCCGCGGGGGCCGACGTGCGGCTGGGCTGCACCTTCACCGCCATCGAGCCCGACGCCGAGGGCGTCGAGGTGAGCTTCACCGACGGCCAGCGCCGGCGCTACGCGCTCGTGATCGCTGCCGATGGGCTGTACTCCAAGGTGCGCGAAGCACTGTTCCCCGGCGCACCCCGGCCGCGCTACAGCGGCCAGGCGGTGTGGCGCGCGGTGCTGCCGCGGCCGCCGGAAATCCAGACCGCGACGATGTGGATGGGGCCGCGCGTCAAACCCGGCGTGAATCCGGTGTCGAAGACCGAGATGTACCTCTTCGTCACCGAACCGCGGCCGAGCAACGAGCATGTGGACCCGGCGACTTTCGCGTCGCACCTGCGCGCGCTGCTCGACGACTTTCCGGCGCCGACGCTGCGCGCGATCCGCGAGCAGATCGGGTCCGACTCGCAGATCGTCTTCCGGCCGCTGGAGGGCCTGCTGATGCCGCGCCCCTGGTCGCGCGGCCGCGTGGTGCTCATCGGCGACACCGTGCACGCCACCACGCCGCACCTGGCTTCGGGGGCCTGCATCGGCATCGAGGACGCGCTGGTGCTGGCCGAGGAACTGGGCCGCACCCCTGATGTCGCGACGGCACTGGCCGCCTTCGAACAACGGCGCTGGGAACGCTGCCGCATGGTGGTGCAGAACTCGGCGCGCCTGGGCGAGATCGAGATCGCCGGCGGCGACAAGGAAGAACACGCCCGCATCATGCGCGAGTCGCTGATGGCGCTGGCGCAAGCCATCTGAGACGAGGCCGCGCATGACACGCACGGATTCGGTTCGCGGCCACATCGCGCTGATGGTGGGGCATTGCGCCGGCATGGTCGACCTCGTCGCGCTGCCGGTCTGGGTGGGCACGCTGATCGCGCACTACCGCTTCGACCCCCAGCAGGCCGGGTTGCTGGCGACGCTGTTCCTGGCCGGCGCGGTGCTCGCGAGCCTGACGCTGGCACCGCGCTTCAACCGCCTGCACGGGCGCCTGGTGGCCACGCTGGGTTTCGGCGGCGCGGCGCTGGGCTTCGGCCTCGCGTCGACCAGCGCCGAGTTCGGCATGCTGGCCGCGCTGCATGTCGTGTCCGGCGTGGCCGCAGGCGCGGCCCTGAGCGTGACGCACGGCACCATCGCACGCAGTGCCCGGCCGCACCGGCTGTTCGCGCTGGTGGGCATCGCGCTCGGTGTCTTCGCGATCGTCTTTCTGGGTGCCACGCCGCCGCTCGTGGCGGCCCTGGGCGGGCCGGTCCTGTTCCAGGTCTTCGCCGGCGTGATGGCCGTCGCTGCGCTGGTCGCGGCGCTGGCCTTCCCGGTGGCCGACAGGCCGGCTGCAGCGCAGGCCTCACGATCGCCGGGCGCGCCGCCGGGGCGCATCCCGCGCGCCGTGTGGTTCGGCATCGTCGGCATCGGTTGCATGGGTCTGGTGCAGGCCATGACCTTCAGCTTCCTGGAGCGCGTGGGCAGCGACCGCGGCTTCGGGCTGGCGGCGGTCACCGGCGTGCTCATCGCGCTGGGCATCGTCAACCTGTTTCCGGCCGCGCTGGCGGCCTGGCTCGAGAAACGCTGGCCGGCGCGCACGGTGATGATGACCGGGCCGGTGGTGCAGGCGCTGCTGGTGGCGGTGATCATGAATTCGCCGGCCTTCGCACCCTATGCGGTGGCGGCCTCGGTCTTCGCGGCGGTGATGATCTTCACCCACACCTTCGCTTTCGGCCTGCTCGCCCGGCTGGACCTGAGCGGCCGCGCCATGGCGGCCACGCCCGCCATGCTGATGATCGGCGCGGCCATCGGCCCCATTCTCGGCGGCACGCTGGTCAAGGCGCTGGGCTACGGCAGCCTGGGCGCCGCCGCGCTGGCCATCGGCGCGGTGGCCGTGTTCTGCTTTTCGCGCATACCGTCGTCAAGGGCCGCAGCGCGGCCGGAGGTCCTGGCATGAGTCCCCAACGTCCGCAACACCGTTCGCGCCCGCAGCGCCCGCAACTTCGCTTCGTCGACCTCTCGATCTACCTCGAGAACGACGTGCTGTCGGACCCGCCGCCGCTGGCGCCCAGGATCACCTACCAGAAGCACGCCGATACGCTGCCCGAATTCATGGCCATGATCCCCGGCACGAAGCCCGAGGACTATCCCGACGGCGAGGCCGCCGCCGCCGAGTGGGTGACGCTGACCACGCACAACGGCACCCACCTAGACGCGCCCTGGCATTTCCATTCCACGCAGGACGCCAAGCTGGGCGGCGCGCGGCCGTCGATCACCATCGACCAGGTGCCGCTCGAATGGTGCTTCCAGAGCGGCGTGAAGCTGGACTTCCGGCACTTCCCCGACGGCTACGTGGCCAGCGCGGCCGACGTGGCCGCCGAGCTCGACCGCATCGGCTGGGAACTGCAGCCGCTGGACATCGTGGTCGTCAATACACGCGCTGGTTCGCGCTACGGCCACGACGACTACGTGGGCGCCGGCTGCGGCATGGGCTACGAAGCCACGATGTACCTGCTGGAGCGCGGCGTGCGCCTCACCGGCACCGATGCCTGGAGCTGGGACGCGCCGTTCTCGTACACCGCGAAGAAGGTGGCCGAGACCGGCAACAAGGCGCTGATCTGGGAAGGCCACAAGGCCGGGCGCGACATCGGCTACTGCCACCTGGAGAAGCTGCACAACCTGGAGGCGCTGCCGTCGCACGGCTTCACCATCAGCTGCTTCCCGCACAAGATCCGCGGCGCTTCCGCAGGCTGGACGCGCGCGGTCGCCATCCTGGAGGACGCATGAAGCCGATCCGAGCGATCCAATGGCTGGGTGCCATCGCGGCCAGCGTCCTGTTCGGCGCCTGCGGCACGCCCGAGATCGCGAAGACGGCCGCACCCGCGGCACCCGCGGCACCCGCGCGCCCGAACATCCTGGTGATCGTCGCCGATGACCTGGGCTATTCCGACCTCGGGGCCTTGGGTGGCGAGATCGCCACCCCCCACATCGACGCCTTGGCGGCCAGCGGGCGCATCCTGACCAACTTCCACACGGCGGCGGTGTGCTCGCCCACCCGAGCGAGGCTGATGTCCGGCGCCGACCACCACCTGGCCGGCATCGGCAACATGGCCGAAGTCGTGGGCATGAATATCGCGCAGAACCAGGCGATCAACGCACCCTGGGGTGGCGCCAACAGCTATGGCTTCGACCGCATTCCACCCGGCTACCAGGGCCACCTGAGCCCGGACGCGCTGTCGATGGCCGAGCTGCTGCGCGATGGCGGCCACCACACGATGATGGTGGGCAAATGGCACCTGGCCTACCAGGTGGCCGCCCCGGACGAGAAAGTGCGGGCGTCTTTCCGGGTCAAGCCCGATGCGCTGCCCCATGCGCGTGGCTTCGAGCGCTCGTTTGCGCTGGTCAATGGCGGCGGGTCGCACTTCGCGCCGAGCACGCCACCCACACCGCTGGATCTGACCACCTATGCCGAGGATGCCCGCGTCTTTCCGGCCGCGCAGTTGCCGAAGGACTTCTTCTCCACGGCCGCCTTCACCGACAAGCTGATCGCGTGGATCGATGCCAACCGGGGCAGCGGCAAACCCTTCTTCGCCTATGCGGCCTATACCGCGCCGCACTGGCCGCTGCAGGCCCCCGTGGCCGACATCGAAGCCCAGAAGGGCCGCTACGACGCCGGCTACGAAACGATCCGGTTGCGGCGCATCGAGCGCATGAAGCAGCTGGGTCTGATACCGCAGGCCATGCAGCCGCACCCGGGCGTCGCCGGGCCGGGCGAGGGGGGCACGGGCCCCAGGCGCTGGGCCGAGCTGACCGACGTGGAACGCGCACGCGAGGCACGGCTGATGGAGATCTATGCCGCGATGGTCGGCAACCTGGATCGGCACGTCGGTCGACTGGTGGACCACCTGAAGCGAATCGGTGAGTACGACCGCACCCTGATCGTCTTCATGTCCGACAACGGCGCCGAGGGTGCCCCGGCGTTTGCGCCGCCGGTGCCCGGCACCGCAGTCGATGACCGGCTGGACAGGCTCGGACACCCCGGTTCCGTGGCTGCCTACGGCCCGCGCTGGGCCGAAGTCAGCGCCGCGCCTTTCAGGCTGGTGAAGGGTTTCACGGGTGCGGAAGGCGGTACGGCCGCGCCGCTGATCGTCAAGCTGCCGGGTCAAAGGCAGGCGCTGCCGACGAGCCATGCGCGCATGCAGGTCACCGACGTGCTGCCCACGGTGCTCGAGGCCTCCGGCGTGGCCGACCCCGGCAGCCGCTTCCGCGGACGAGTGGTTCACCCCATCGAGGGCGTGTCGTTCTGGCAGGCACTGCGACGCCCCGATGCCTTCGTGGCGGTGCACGCGGCCGATCACGTGCTGGCCGACGAGCTCATGGGTTCGAGCTACGTCGTCAAAGGCCGCTGGAAAGCCAGCCAGACCGCGAGCTACGCCGCGACCCCGGTGCTGCGCGAGCAGACGCCCTGGCAGTTGTTCGACCTCAGCGTCGATCGCGGCGAGCGGCAGGACTTGTCAACGCAGCACCCCGAGTTGCTGGCCGACCTGCTGAAGGCGCGCGCCGACTATGCCCGGCGCACCGGCCTGGTCGAGCACCGCCGGATCTACAGCGGGCGATGAGGGTGCGGGCCATGCTGCGGGGGCACCGCGTCGACCGGCGATCGCCACCACCACCAGGAGACCGTCGATGAACCCGCGCCCGATCCACCGCGTCGTCACACGGCATGATGCCGACGGCAAGGCCATCGTCGCCAGCCAAGGGCCCCTGCCCACGGTGGTCGAGATCGCCGCCATCCCCGGCACCGTCTTCCACGAAGTCTGGAGCACTGCAGGGATGCCGGTGCCTGTCGACAACGGCGCAGACCCCACGCTCGGCCCGCTGATGCTGCCGCCGCCGAATCAGGGCACGCGCATCCGCTTCGTCGACATCCCGCCGGACAGCGCGGACCTGATGACCCATGGCGCCGGGAAGATGAAGGAAGCGTTCACGCAGATCGGCGACGTCGCGGCCTCGACCGTCAAGGCCGATTCGCCGCACCCACTGATGCACCGCACCGAATCGGTGGACTACGGCATCGTCATCGAAGGCGAGCTGACGCTGGTGCTCGACGACAGCGAGGTGCAACTCAAGCCCGGCAGCGTCGTCGTGCAGCGCGGCACCAACCATGCGTGGGCCAACCGCTCGGGCCGGCCCTGCCGCATGCTGTTCGTCCTGGTCGACGGCCGCTACGACCCGGCCATCGCGCAGGCGCTGGCGGCACGCTGATCCGCTCCGGCTTCGATGCGCCGCGAAGGTGATTTTCAAGCTGCGGACAACCCACTCTCGAAGGAATTGCCATGAAACTGGCCACCCTGCGCGATGGCAGCCTGGATGGGCGCCTGCTCGTCGTCTCGAACGACCTGCAGCGTGCCGTGCAAGCTGGCGCGATCGCACCCAGTCTGATCCATGCCCTGCAACATTGGGACGAATGCGAAGCGGCCCTGCGGCGCCTCTCTGATGTCTTGAACGACGGTCGTTGCGGCGAGGCGCAGCCCTTCGATCCCAAGGCCTGCGCCGCACCGCTGCCGCGCGCCCCGCAGTGGCTGGACGGCTCGGCCTTCCTCAACCACGGCCGGCTGATGGAGCAGGCGTTCAACACGCCGCCGATCCCGCACTTCGACACCGTGCCGGTGATGTACCAGGGTGCCAGCGACGATTTCCTGGGCCCGCAAGACGACGTGCCGCTGCCCAGCGAAGCCGACGGCATCGACTTCGAAGGCGAGTTCGGCGTGGTCTGCGGCCCGGTGCCGAT
The DNA here is from genome assembly GCA_016709385.1 of Candidatus Rubrivivax defluviihabitans. Lineage (GTDB taxonomy): Bacteria > Pseudomonadota > Gammaproteobacteria > Burkholderiales > Burkholderiaceae_C > Rubrivivax > Rubrivivax defluviihabitans. The sequence goes on along the minus strand of JADJMW010000007.1, from coordinate 116,130 downwards.
GGCGGTGTCGCCCGAAGCCGCGTTGCGCTGCGTGCGGCTGGTCGTGCAGATCAACGACTGGAGCCTGCGCGCCCTGGGCCCGCACGAGATGAAGACCGGCTTCGGCTTCCTGCAGGCCAAGCCGTCCACCGCCTTTGCGCCGGTGGCGGTGACGCCGGACGAACTGGGCGCGGCCTGGCGCGACGGCCGCGTGCAGATGCGGCTGCACCTGCAATGGAACGGCGAGCGCTTCGGCGAGCCGCACGGCGGCGAGATGAATTTCTCGTTCGGCCAGTTGGTGGCGCATGCGGCGCGTACGCGCCGGCTCGCGGCGGGCAGCATCGTCGGCTCGGGAACGGTTTCCAATGTCTCGCGCGGCGCCGGCTCGGCCTGCATCGCCGAACGCCGCGTGATCGAGAAGATCGACCAGGGCGAGATCCGCACCGCGTTCATGCGCTTCGGCGACCGCGTGCGCATGCAGGCGCGCTTCGACGACGGGCGCGACGGGCCGTTCGGAGTCATCGACCAGCGCGTCGTATCGGCATCGTGACGCAGGACGGCGGCATGCACGTTCTGATCACCGGCGCCAACGGCTTCATCGGGCGCGCGCTGTCCCGGCGCCTGTGCCGGCAGGCGCGGCTCGGCGGTGCACCACTCACCCGGCTCTCGCTGCTCGACCTGACCCTGGACGACCCGCCGGTGGCGCCGTTCGTGCATCCCGTTGCGGGCGACCTTGCCGACGCACCCTGGCTGCGGCACACGCTGGCCGAATTGCCTGTCGACCTGATCTTCCACCTCGCCAGCATTCCCGGTGGTTTGGCCGAACAGCAGTACGAACTCGCACGCCGCGTCAACCTGGACGCGACGCTGGTGCTGCTGGAAGCCGGCAAGAAACAGGTCGAGGCTGGCGGACGCGCGCCGGTGTTCGTCTTCGCCAGCACGATCGCGGTCTTCGGCGCGATGACCGGGCCTGTCGACGACGACACGCCGCTGCGGCCGCTGCTGACCTATGGCGCGCACAAGCTCGTCGGCGAGATCTTGGTGGCGGACTTCAGCCGCCATGGCTGGATCGACGGGCGTTCGCTGCGCATCCCCGGCGTGCTGGCGCGGCCGCCGGCACGCACGGGGCAGCTCTCGGCGTTCCTGAGCGACATGGTTCGCGAACTGGCGGCCGGGCGGGCATTCACCTGCCCCATGTCGCCGGCGGCGACCACCTGGGCGTCGTCCTTGCCCTGCGTGTTGGAGAATCTTCTGCATGCCGCGACCTTGCCAGCGGCGTCGCTGGTCGCAGGCCGCAGCTTCACGCTGCCGACCTTGCACTTTTCGATGACGCAGCTCGTGGACGCCATCGCGTCGGTGCACGGGACGGGCGTGCGGGACCGCGTGAGCTACGCGCCGCAGGAGCGGATCGAATCGCTGTTCGGCCGCTTTCCGCAGCTGGCGACGGCCGCAGCCGATGCCGCCGGCTTCCACCGCGACGACGATCTGCCCACGCTCGTCAGGCAGGCCGTGGTGCAAGACTGACCAGCGCCGATGGCACCCACCGCGGGGAGTTTTGGGCACGAGTCGTGCCTTTCGTACGGATGAAGCGTTCGTCGGCGTCGCGGCGACTGTCCCGATGACGCCGCGGGATCTGGGCACACGAGCACTCGGCCGGCGGCCTGTCCGTCACGGCGCAGCACCCCTGTGACGCCCGCCCAGCCCTAGCTCTGCGCGACCGGCAGGTGGTATTGCGCGACTGCGGCTGCGCCGCAGTCAGTCGGGGCGGAAGGCCGAATCCAGCACCACGCCGCCGCCGCAGACGCGCGAGACGCAGGCGCACAGACGTTCATTCGCCTGCTTCTGCGCGGCACTGAAGAACACGTCGCGGTGGTCCACCGTGCCCTGCACCTGGACGATGTCCATCGCACACAGCCCGCATTCGCCGCGCCGGCAGTCGGACAGCGCCTGCACGCCATGTTCTTCCAGCATGTCCAGCAGGTTGCGGCCGGCCGGCACTTCGAAGCGCAGGCCGTGGCGCGGCAGCTCCACCCAGAAGGCTTCGGCGGCATGCTGGCCGCTGTTGCCGAAGGTCTCGAAGCGCAGCCCGGCGGCCGGCCGGCCGCTGCGCTGCCAGGCGGCGCGTGCGGCGTCCATCAGGCTCAGCGGGCCGCACAGCGCCAGTTGGCCGCCGCTCGGCAGCGCGGCGATCTCGGCGTCGAGGTCGATGCGCTGGCCGGCGTCGCTGCACAGCGTGCATAGCCGCTCGCCCAGCGCCGCCTGCAATGTGTCGCGGTAGATCAGCTCGTCGGTGCAGCGTGCGGCATAGAGCATGCGCAGCGGCGCGCCACGCTGCGCCAGCTGCAACGCCATGCCCAGGATCGGCGTGATGCCGATGCCGCCGGCCACCAGCAGCGTGTAAGGGGCCTGCCAGCCGATCTCGAAGTGGTTGTTCGGCTCGCCGATCAGCAGCTCGTCGCCGGTCTGCAGGCCCCACAGCCAGCGTGAGCCGCCGCGCCCCGGCTCGGCGCGGCGCACGGCGATGCGGTAGACCTCGTCGGCGCCGGGCGCGTCCCCTGGTGCATGCGGCAGGCCGACCAGCGAGTACGAGCGCTTCTCCTCGCGGCCGTCGACCACCACGCGCAGGTCGAGGTGGCTGCCCACGCTCCAGGGGCGCACGCCGCGCTCGGGGCGGATCTCGAACTCGCGCACGCTGGGGCTCAGGTCGCGCTGCGCGCGGATGGTGGCGCTATGCCACTGAGCGTTGTGTTTCATGGGTCAGCGGGATGGGCGGCGGCGGATCAGGCTGGCACCGGGTACGCGCTGCCAGCTGCGGTGGTCGGCGAGTGCGGCGCGCAGGTTGCCGTGGGCGATGCGTGCGTGTTCGCGCATCAGGCTCTCGGCGCGTGAACCTTCGCGCTGCCGGATGGCGTCGAGCACGCCGCGGTGCTGCGCCTGCGCCACCACCAGCGCGTCGCGCGCATCGGCTCCGGTGGAACGCGCCAGAACGAAGCCGTTGGGCGAGGCGAAGGGCAGGGTCTTGGCGCGCTCCAGTTGGCGGCGCACCATGTCCGAGCCGGACATCTCGGCCAGCAGGTCGTGCAAGCGGCCGTTGTGCAGCACGTAGCCGGTGAAGGATTCTTCGCTCAGGCTGGGCGCGGCCAGCAGTGCGTCGATCTGCTCGACGCAGTCGCGTGCCTCGGTCATCAGCACGGTGCTGACGCCGCGTTCGGCGGCCAGCCGCGCACACAGTCCTTCGAGCGTGCCGCGCAGCTCGATGGCGTCGTGGATGTCGGACTCCGAGAAGTCCTTGACCGCAAAGCCGCCGTGCGGCAGTGCCTCGAGCAGGCCTTCTTCCTGCAAGCGCACCAGCGCCATGCGGATGGGCGTGCGCGACGCACCCAGTCGCTCCACCAGCGTCAGCTCGGCGATGCGCGCGCCGGGCTTGAGCTCGCCGCCGAGGATCAGCTCGCGCAGCCGCAACTGCACGCGCACCGTCTGCGACGGTTCGGCAAGGTCCGCAGTGGCGTTCATCAGGCGGCGCGCAGCGGGATTGCGCCGGGACGCTCGTGCGCCGGGGTCTCGGCGCGCACCATGTTGTCGATCAGCCGGCGCGCCCACATCGAGCCGGCGTCGATGTTCAGGTTGTAGAAGCTGTAGCCGGGGCGTTCGTCAATGGCCTGCTGCTGCGCTTCGAGGATCAGTTCGTCCTCGCGGAAGATGCTGGACACGCCCTCGCGCAGCTCGTGCGTCAGCCGCTGTTCACCCAGGCAGTAGTTGCGCGCGAAGGCCCAGAAATAGTGGCAGGTCTTGTTGGTCTCGGGGGTGATGGTGTTGAGCACGAAGCCGTTGACACCCTTGGAGCGGTCGCCGGGCCTTCCGTCCTTGGGTGGCGCGCCGCTGCCTGCCGGCGCCACGCCCACGTCGATGGCGATGGTGCAGGGCGCTTCGAAGCGGATGATCTGCCAGCGGTCGACGCGGCCCTCGTAGCCGGTGGCGTGCTTCAGCTGGCCGGCCCAGAAGGGGGGAGGGTCGATGTCCTCCATCCAGCGTGTCACGGTGGCGGTGCGGTTGCCGTGCGTGGCGACGAAGGGCGCCTCGGCCACGGCCAGCTGGCCGATGCTGCTGCCGTGCACGTAGGTCTCGTGCGTCAGGTCCATCAGGTTGTCGAGCACCAGGCGGTAGTCGCACTTCACCGTGATGAGCTTGCCGTCGCCGGCCCAGGCCGGGTCATCGTTCCAGTGCAGGTCGGGGATCTTCGCCGGATCGGCCAGCGCCGGATCGCCGGGCCAGACCCAGACGAAGCGGTGCTTTTCCACCACCGGGAAGGCGCGCACGCAGGCCGACGGGTTCAGCGTCTCCTGCGAGGGCATGTGCGTGCAGCGGCCCTCGCCGTCGAATACCAGGCCGTGGTAGCCGCAGGTGATCTGGTCGTCGCGCAGCCGTCCCTTGGACAGCGGCAGCAGCCGGTGCCAGCAGGCGTCTTCCAGCGCGGCGACGCTGGCGTCCTTGCGCCTGAACATGACGATCTTCTGGCCGCAGATGGTGCGGCCGAGCAGCGCGGCCTTGACTTCGACATCGTAGGCGGCGGCATACCAAGCGTTCAGCGGGAAGGGCTTCATGGCGGTCGCGGGATACGGAATGTATACAGAAAGCGGATTTTCTTCAGAAACTACGCCGAAAAATATAGGGTAAGCACTAAAGCATCGGATGATGCTGTATTCCACGTATGGGTTTTGAGATGTGCCACCCTTCGGCCTGCAAGACCAACGATGCGAGAGACCGCCATGAGCATTCGCACCACCTCGCCCTTCCGAGCCGACCATGTCGGCAGCTTCCTGCGCCGAAGGCCCTGCTCGACGCGCGCGACCCATTCCTCAACCAGAAGACGATCAGCGCCGAGCAGCTGCGCGCGGCCGAGGACAAGACGATCAGCGAGATCGTCAAGTTCCAGCCCGACGATGCTGCACTTCCACGGCGGCCGCGCCTGCATCGACAAGGTGGCTTGTCCGGAGCTGGAGCCGATGTTCTACGACGACGTGGCCAAGGCGTACGGCGAAGAGTTGCCCTGCTCCACGCGCAGGGTCATGCGCTCACCGTCGATGTCGCCGACCTTGAGCGAAACCACCTCGCTGACGCGCAGGCCCGCGCCGTAGGCCGCCGACATGGCGGCCTGGTGCTTGAGGTTGGGGGCGGCGGCGATCAGGCGGCCGACTTCCTCGGGGCTCAGGATCACCGGCAGGCAATCACAGTGATGGTTGCCCTGCACCCTGACCGCGATGCCGTGGCCGCCGCGGCGCGCCCTCAGCTGCGATAGGTCGGGTCGATGCGGTCGACGATGCGCTGCAGCGCGTCGAACGCGTCCTGCCCGGCGCCGTATTTGGGGTCGAAGTTCAGCGAGTCGCGCACGCAGCTCTCGAGCACCGGCTGCGCGATCGCGCGCGGCTTGCCCATGCTCAGCGTGGCCAGTTGCACCTCGCAGGCGCGGTTGATCAGCCACATCAGGCTCAGGCACTGCGCCAGCGTGTGGCCCATCGTCACCGGACCGTGGTTGCGCAGCAGCAGCACCGGCTTGCTGCCGGCGCTGTCGAGGATGCGCGAGCCCTCGTCGGCATGCACGGTGATGCCTTCGAACTCGTGGTAGGCGACCTTGCCGAACAGTTGCGCGGCGTAGAAGTTGGTGTAGGACAGGCCTTCGTCGAGGCAGCACACCGCCATCGTCGGCGTGGTGTGGACGTGCATAACGCAGTGCGCGTCGGGCACCTGCTCGTGGATCTTGCCGTGGAAGGTGAAGCCTGCCGGGTTGATCGGCCAGTCGCTGTGGCCGATGATGTTGCCCTTAACGTCCACCTTCACCAGGTTGGACGCGCGCACCTCGGAGTAGTGCAGGCCGAAGGGGTTGATCAGGAAGTGCGGCTCGGTGCCTGGCACGCGCAGCGAGATGTGGTTGTAGATCAGCTCACCCCAACCCAGGTGATCGAAGATGCGGTAAGCCGCGGCAAGGCGGACGCGGGCGTCCCACTCCTCGGGCGAGTAGCGGCTCGGGCGCGGTGCGGCGGCAGCGGGCAGTGAGGGTTCAGCCATGATGTTCTCCTGGGTTCATGGGTTGGGGGAAACGCTTCGCTTCAGGGCCGGTGCCCGCCAGCGCCGTGGTGGGCGTTCACAGGCCGCCCATGCAGAGGTACTTGGTGTCGATATAGCCCTCGATGCCGTAGCGCGAGCCTTCGCGCCCCATGCCCGACTGCTTGACGCCGCCGAACGGTGCGACGGCCGTGCTGATGACGCCGGTATTGATGCCCACCATGCCGACGTCCAGCGCACTGGCCACGCGCCAGACGCGCGCCAGGTCGCGCGAGAAGAAGTACGACGCCAGCCCGAATTCGGTGTCGTTGGCCAGGGCGATCGCCTCGGCCTCGGTCCTGAAACGGAACAGCGGCGCCACCGGGCCGAAGATCTCTTCGCTGGCGAGCTTCATCGCCGGCGTGACATCGGCCAGGATGGTGGGCTCGTAGAAGGTGCCGCCCAAAGCGTGGCGCCGGCCGCCCGCCACGCAGCGCGCACCCTGTGCCAGCGCATCGGCCACCAGTTCCTCGACCTTGGCCAGCGAAGGCGCATCGATCAGCGGCCCCTGCGACACCTCGGCCTGCATGCCGTTGCCCACGCGAAGCTGCGCCACCGCCTGGCCGAGCTTCTCGGCGAACCGGTCGTAGACGCCGTCCTGCACCAGCAGGCGGTTGGTGCAGACGCAGGTCTGGCCCGTGTTGCGGAACTTCGACGCGATCGCGCCGGCCACGGCGGCGTCCAGGTCGGCATCGTCGAAGACGATGAAGGGTGCGTTGCCACCGAGTTCGAGCGACAGGCGCTTGAGGGTCGGTGCACATTGCGCGGCCAGCAGGCGGCCGACCTCGGTCGAGCCGGTGAAGGTGAGCTTGCGCACCACCGGGCTGGCGGTGAGCGCGCCGCCGATCGCCGTCGCGCTGCCCGTCACGACACTGAAGGCACCCGCCGGCACGCCGGCACGCAAGGCCAGTTCGGCCAGTGCCAGTGCCGACAGCGGGGTCTGCGAGGCCGGCTTGACGACGATGGTGCAGCCGGCGGCCAGGGCCGGCGCCACCTTGCGGGTGATCATCGCCGATGGAAAATTCCACGGCGTGATTGCCGCGCACACGCCCACGGGTTCCTTGGTGACGACGATGCGCTTGTCGCCCCAGGGCGAGGGCACCAGGTCGCCGTAGACGCGGCGTGCCTCTTCGGCAAACCATTCGATATAGGCGGCGGCGTAGGCGATCTCGCCGCGCGACTCGGCCAGCGGCTTGCCTTGCTCGCTGGTCATGATGCGGGCCAGGTCTTCCTGGCGGGCCAGCATCAGGTCGAACCAGCGGCGCAGCACACGGGCGCGGGCTTCTGCCGTCTGCGCCTTCCAGTCGACCAAGGCCCGCTCGGCGGCTTCGATCGCGCGGCGGGTCTCGGCGGCACCGGCATCGGGCACGGTGGCCAGTTTCTCGCCGCTGGCGGGGTTGTTCACCGCCAGCGTGCGGCCGTCATCGGCACCGATCCACGCGCCGTCGATCAGGCACTGCGTGCGCAGCAGGGAAGGGTCATTCAACTCGAGCATGGGAGTTCGCTTCAGGGCAGAGGTGGAAATGCAGGGCGCGTTCATGGGGTACGGGGGCACGCCAAGCCAGCACCCGCCGGTGCCGAATGCGGCGTCAATACGTGCCGCCGGTGGTAGGCACCGCCGACGCGGCACTGTCGTCGCCATGCTTGTAGGCAGCCGCCAGTTCGCGACACGCGCGGGTGAGCAAGCTGGTATCGACGCCGACGGCGACGAACAGCGCGCCGGCATCGAGGTAGAGGCGTGCCAGCTTCGGGTCGGCCGACAGCACACCCGCTGCCTTGCCGGCGGCGCGCACGACGGCGATGCCGTCGAGGATGGCGCGCTGCACCTCCGGGTGGCCCGGCTGGCCGAGCAGGCCCATCGACGCCGACAGGTCGGCCGGACCGAAGAAGACACCGTCCACGCCCTCGGTAGCCGCGATGGCGGCCAGGTTGTCGAGTCCCTTCTGGGTCTCGACCTGCAGCAGCACGCACATCTGCTCGTCCGCGGTGTGCAGGTAGTCGCCGATCTGGTTCCAGCGCGATGAACGCGCCAGGGCCGAACCCACGCCGCGGATGCCGCGCGGCGGGTAGCGCGTGGCCGCCACCAGGGTGGCCGCCTGCTCGGCGCTCTCGACCACGGGAATCAGCAAGGTCTGCGCGCCGACATCGAGCAGTTGCTTGATCAGCGCCACGTCGCCGATCACCGGCCGCACGATGGCGTGCGTGGTGTAGGGCGCCACGGCCTGCAACTGGCCGAGCACGGTGCGCAGGTCGTTCGGTGCATGTTCGCCGTCGATCAGCAGCCAGTCGAAGCCGGTGCCGGCCATCGCTTCGATGGCATAGGCATCGGCCAGGCCGACCCACAGGCCGATCTGCACGCGGCCTTCGCGAAGCGCCCGCTTAAAGGGGTTGATAGGCGTCTGCATCAACCGACCTTCAGACGAAGCGGAAGGCGACCGAGCCCAGCGGACCGTAGTCGACATGAAAGTTGTCGCCGGCCTGGGCCGGCGTCGGCCGCGTGAACGAACCGGCCAGCACCACGTCGCCGGCGTTGAGCTGTTCGTCGTAGGGCGCGATCTTGTTGGCCAGCCAGGCGACGCCGGTGGCCGGGTGGTTGAGCACGCCGGCGGCCAGGCCGGTCTCCTCGATGACGCCGTTCTTGTAGAGCAGCGCGCCCACCCAGCGCAGGTCGACGGCGTCGGGTCGCACCGGCCGGCCGCCGAGCACGATGCCGGCATTGGCGGCGAAGTCGCTGATGGTGTCCTGGACCTTGCGCATGACCCGGGTCTCGCGGTCGAACTGCTCGATGCGTGAATCGATGATCTCGATGGCCGGGGTCACGTAGTCGGTGGCCGAGAGCACGTCGAACAGCGTCGCGCCCGGGCCCTGCAGCGGCTTGCCCAGGATGAACGCCAGCTCGACCTCGACGCGCGGGGCAATGAAGCGGCTGACTTCGATGTCGCTGCCCTGGTCGAAGAACATGTCGTCCATCAGCGGCGCGAAGTCGGGCTCGGTGATCTGGCTGGCCTGCTGCATGGCGCGCGAGGTCAGGCCGATCTTGCGGCCCTTGATGGTGCGGCCGTCGGCCAGTTCGAGCCGGACCCAGGCGCGCTGGATCGCGTAGCCGTCCTCGATGCTCATCTCCGGGAAGCGCTTCGAGAAGTGGCGCACCTGGGTGCGGCTCTTGCGCGCGTCGTAGAGCTCGCGGGCGAGCTGGGCGATGATGTCTTGCGGCAGCATGGGTCAGGCGGATTTGTTGAAGAGGGGGTGCAGCGTGCTGTGCTTGGCGTCGAAGACTTCGGCGCCGACGTCGATCTGCAAGGTGACGCCGACGTGCATCGCGGCCATCATCGGCTCGAAATGCACCTTCGCCACGGCCATCAGCGCGCGGCCGACGCCCTGCTGCACGGCTTCGCTGCGGCCGCGGCCCATGCGCAGGTTCAGGTAGGCAAAGCCATAGTCGCCATCGCCACCGGCGGCGCGCCCGGCGGCACCGCCGTCGCTGACGGCGAAGTGTGGCGCCGGGTAGGCCAGCACGCGCGTGCCGCCGGGTGGAAAGACGGGCTTGACCGGCTTCGTCACGCTGCGCGAGCATGGCATCGGCCAGGCTGCGGCAGAGCACCGACAGGTCCGTGCGCGCATCGAGGTTGCCGCTGTAGAGGATGACGAGGTGGGGCATGACCGTGCTGCCTTTTGGCCTACAGCCGCGTCGCGACGGTCGAGAAGCCATCCGCCGCGGAGGCCACCGCCTTCGGCACCGCATGGCCGTCCTGCGGCGTGACCGGAAAGACGGCGTTGATCTGCCCGGTGCCCGACGCGCCGAAGTACGGTGTCACCACCTCGGCCTGGCCGTCGTAGGCCGACCAGCCCAGCACGCCGAGCAGCATCGCCGTGTCGTGCATGAATCCTTCGCCGTGGCCCTTGCTCGCGTACTCGGGCAGCATCTCGCAGAAGGTCTTCCAGTCGCCGCGCTCCCAGAGGTCCACCACCGAGTGGTCCAGCGTTTCCAGGAAGGGGCTCCAGATCTTGAAGGCATATTCGGGTGCCAGCCCGTTCTGCGCAAAGCGGTGACTCAGGCTGCCGCTGGCGAGAAAGGCCACCGTGCCGTCGTAGTGCTCCTCCACCGCCTTGCGCATCGCCCAGCCCAGGCGCGCGCTGTCGTTCAGGTAGTGGACCGTGCAAAGCGCCGACACCGAGACCACCTTGAAGTGCTGGTCGGTGTTCATGTAACGCATCGGCACCAGCGTGCCGTATTCGGGGCCGAGCGTGGTCGCGGGGTGCGCCAGCGCCTCCACGCCGTGCTCGTTGCAGACGCGGGCTAGCAACTGCCCGAGCTCCGGGTTGCCGGGGAACGCGTACGCCAGGTTGCTGATGAAGTGCGGCAACTCGTTGCTGGTGTAGGTGCCACCGAACTTCGGCGCGCAGTTGATGTGGTAGCTGGCGTTGACGAGCCAGTGCGTATCGAAGACCACGATCGTGTCGACGCCGAGTTCCCGGCAGCGGCGGCCGATCTCGACGTGGCCGTCGATCGCGTCCTGGCGGGTGCCCTTGCGCGGGCCGTCGAGTTCGCTCAGGTACATCGACGGCACATGCGTGATCTTGGCGGCGAGAGCAACTTTGCCCATGTTGGTTCTCCTTGGTGAATGGCAGGTGGGTAATGACCCCGACCCGGTGCCGACGAGCGGCGCGGGTTGCAGGGCCATCAATCAGTAGACGACCGAGGACCACAGCGCCCGTTCGCGCTCTCCGCCTTCGCGCACTGTCGTCGAGACGGTGTCGAAGCGCATCACGGTGCGCCCGGCATCGTCGTAGGCTTGCCAACCGGGTTTGCCGGTCTTCGCAAAGGCCACCCAGGCGGCATGCATGCGTGTGGCCAGTTCCTGTGGCGCCGCGGGGCCGACGAAACCCAGGGCCGGCGGCGTGCGCAGCGTGTCGAATACGAATGGCACGTCGAGCACATGCGCGGCACCGAGCCTGCCGCCGAATTGCGGCGAACGCCAGCCAAACTGGTAGGCGTAGGTCGGCGCGCCGCCCGCCTTCGCGTGCGCCAGTGCCTGCGCCTGTGCGGCGTTGCGGAACACATAGTCGGAGTTGATCGCCGAGAAGACCTCGCCCGGTGTCGCGTTCGGACGGCCGACGCGATAGACGGCGGGCATCTCAGGCGGCAGCTTCAAGGTCGCGACCATGCCGGCGACGGCCGGCTCGGGGATGCGATCGATGGCACCGCCGGGCACGAGGTAGAGCTTGAACTCCTCGTCGTTGCTCCCGATCAGGATCGGCACGTCCTTCGATGCGCCTGCCGCGAGCTGTGCCGCCGGCGGCTGCCTCATCGCCACGCCGTCGATCACCGGTTGCAGGATCTTGGTGTACGCGAGTTCGCTCCAGACCCTGGCGTCGGCGGCCGCCGCATCGAGCTTGATGCTCGCGTCGATCAGCGTCTTCAGGCCGATGCGGGCGAAGGCGTCACGCGTCGCGCTCACGCCCAGTGCCTGCGCGAAGGCGGGCGTCACGCGGGCCGCCTGCGCCAGGGTCAGATAGCCTTGCGCCGGGCTTTGAAGCGCGGCCTGCGCGAACAGCCCCCTCGCCGCCGGCGCGCCGAGCAGCGCGGCGACCGAACTCGCACCCGCCGACTGACCGAACACCGTCACACGCGACGCATCGCCGCCGAAATGGGCGATGTGGTCGCGCACCCATTGCAGCGCGGCGATCTGGTCGAGGATGCCGCGGTTGCTGGGCGCATCGGGCAAAACCAGGAAGCCGTGCGCGCCGACGCGGTAGTTGATCGATACCAGCACCACCCCGTCGCGTGCGAATGCGCTGCCGTCGTACCAGGGCTCTGAGGCATCGACGCGGATGTACGCGCCGCCCGGAATCCACACCATCACCGGCAGCTTTGCGGCCGCATCCATGCTGGGCGTCCAGATATTCAGGCACAGGTCGTCAGGCTCGCCCACCATCGTCTGCGGCGCGCCGCGCGAGGGCTGCGGAGGCATCGGTCCGAAGCGGGTCGCATCGCGCAGGCCGCTCCACGACGGCGCGGGCTGTGGTGCCGCGTAGGCTCGCTCAGGGACATAAGGGTTCGCTGCATACGGGATGCGCTTGAAGCTGTGGATACCGTTGTCCACGCGGCCTTGCAGCGCCCCCTGCGGAACCGTCAGCACGTTGGACTGCGCGTCGAACCCCTGCGCGGTGTTTGCACACCCGCCCACCCAGGGAAGCAGTCCGCCGGCCAACCATCCGGCGTTGAAGTGGCGTCGTGTCAGTGTCATCAGAGTCCCCAATGAGGAATGTGGTGCGAGCCCAGCGATACCGCCACGTTCTTCGGCTCGAGGAAGACCTCGTAGCTCCAGGTGCCGCCTTCGCGGCCGGTGCCGCTGGCCTTGGTGCCGCCGAAGGGCTGGCGCAGGTCGCGCACGTTCTGGCTGTTGACGAAGCACATGCCGGCCTCGATGGCGGCGGCCACGCGGTGGGCTCGACCCAGGTTCTCGGTCCACACATAGCTGCTCAGGCCGTAGGCGATGTCGTTGGCCAGGCGGATAGCGTCGGCCTCGTCGTCGAAAGGGATCAGGCAGGCTACCGGGCCGAAGATCTCTTCCTGCGCGATGCGCATGCGGTTGTCGACGTCGGCGAAGACCGTCGGCTTGACGAAATTGCCACGGCGCATGGCCGCCGGCAGGTCGGGTGCGTCGACGCCGCCGCAGAGCATCGTCGCGCCTTCCTTGGGCCCGAGCTCGATGTAGCCGCGCACCTTGGCCAGGTGGGCTTGGCTGATCATCGGCCCGACGATGGTTTTCTCGTTCATCGGGTCGCCGACGGTGATGCGCCGGGCGCGCTCGGCGAACTTCTGTGCGAACTCGGCATAGATCGACTTCTGCACCAGGATGCGTGAGCCGGCCGTGCAGCGTTCACCGTTGTTGCTGAAGATCATGAAGATGGCCGCATCGAGCGCGCGCGCCATGTCGGCGTCGTCGAAGATCACGAACGGGCTCTTGCCGCCCAGTTCCATGCTGAATTTCTTCAGCCCGGCGGACTGCACGATGCGGTTGCCGGTGGCCGTGGACCCGGTGAACGAAATCGCACGTACGTCGGGGTGGGCACACAGCGGCTCACCCGCGTCCTTGCCGAAGCCGTGCACGATATTGAGCACCCCCGGCGGCAGGCCGGCCTCGGTGGCGAGTTCGCCGAAGCGCGAGATCGAAAGCGGCGAGAGCTCGCTCATCTTCAGCACCGCGGTATTGCCGAAGGCCAGGCAGGGCGCGATCTTCCAGGTGCCGGTCATGAACGGCACGTTCCACGGGCTGATCAGCGCGCACACGCCGACCGGGTGGAACAGCGTGTAGTTCAGGTGCGTCGGCGTCGGGTAGGTGTGGCCGTCGACCCGGGTGCACATCTCGGCAAAGTAGTGGAAGTTGTCGGCCGCGCGCGGCACCAGGTTCTTGCGCGTCTGCGAGATCACCTGACCGCAGTCGCGCGTTTCGGTCTCGGACAGCTCGGGCACGTGTCGCGTGATCAGGTCGCCGAGCTTGCGCATCAGCGCGGCGCGCTCGGTGGCCGGACGTGCGGCCCAGGCCGGAAAGGCCGCCTTGGCCGCGGCCACCGCCAGGCTGACTTCGGCCGCCGTTCCCGCCGCGACCTCGGCCAACACGTCCTGTGTCGCCGGGTCGACGGTCTCGAAGGTGTCGTGGCCTTCGACCGCCTTGCCATCGATGAGGTGATGAATTCGCATGGTCTTGTCCTTGGGGTTCAGCGGCCGAACAGGGTGTCGCCGACGATGGTATTGACGAGGCGCCCGATGCCGTCGATCTCGGTGATCACCTCGTCACCGGCGTTCACGTTGACCACGCCGTCGGGCGTGCCGGTCAGGATCACGTCGCCGGCGCCGAGCGTCATGAACGAGCTGAGGTACTCGATCAGTGCCGGGATGTCGGCGACCATGTCGCTGGTGTTGCCCTGCTGCGTGACCTGGCCGTTGACGAGCGTGCGCAGCGCCAGGTCGTGCGGGTCGGGCACGTCGACCGCATCGACGAGCCACGGGCCGAGCACGGTGCAGGTGTCGCGGTTCTTCACACGCAGGTTCGGACGGTAGTAGTTCTCGAGGTAGTCGCGGATCGCGTAGTCGTTCGCGACCGTGTAGCCGGCCACCACCTGCATCGCGTCTTCTCGCTTCACGTTCTTCGCCGTGCGCCCGATGACCACCGCGAGTTCGCACTCGTAGTGCATGAAGGTCACGTCCGCGGGCCGGCGCGTCTGCCCGCGGTGGCCGATCAGCGCGCCCGGGCTCTTCAGGAACGCCAGCGGCTCGTCCTTGGCCGTGACCGTCAGTTCCTTCGACAGCTCCTTCACGTGGTCGGCGTAGTTCAGGCCCAGTGCGATGACGGTGCCGACCTCGAACGGCGGCAGCCAGACCACCGCGTCTTCGGCCAGCACACGGCCGTCGGCCAGCCGAAGCCCGGCCGGATGCTCGGTGGCGTCGTGGATCGCGCCGCTGTAGGCGACTCTGGCGCGCTTCACTTTGAATCCTCCGTGACCAGCGTGTTCTCGAGCCGGCCGACGCCGTGGATCGTGATCGTCACCGTCTGGCCGGCCCGGGCGCGCGGCGCACCGGCGGCCACGCCGACCGTCAGCACGTCGCCGGGGAACAGCGTCATGAACTCGGTCACGTCGGCGATCAGTCGTGCAACCGGTCGCACGAGGCCGGCGGTGCTGCTGCGTTGTACCGTCTGGCCATCGATCGTGACGCTGATGACCAGGGCGTCGGGGTCGGCCACCCCCTTGCGCGCGACGATCGCCGGGCCCATCGGGCAGAAGCCGTCGCGGCACTTGAAGCGCATCGACGGCCGGTAGACCGAAGCGTGCGGCACGCTGATGTCGTTGACCACGGTGTAGCCGGCCACGCAGGCCAGCGCCTCGGATTCGGCAACCCTCGAGGCCGTGCGCCCGATCACGACGCCCAGCGTGGCGCCCATCTCCAGTTCGGCGGCGTCGGCAGGCACGACCACCGGGACGCGGTGGCCGACGACCGTGTTGCGCGGCTTGATGTAGAGGATGGGAGCCCTGGGCGGCGCCTTGTAGGGTGCGGCATGGACCTGGTCGCCCAATGCGGCCAGCGCGTCGAGATGGTTCAGCAGCGTGCCGTAGACCGTGCCGCGGGTGGGTGGAAGGAAGGCTGCTCCTTCGCCGGGCGTCGCCGCCAGCGCCTGCCAGTGGTCGACCGACCGCTCGGTGGCCAGCGGCTCGCCCTGCGGGTGCGCCAGCGCCTGTTCCAGCATGAAGATCATCGCGAGTCCTCCGTTCCCGCGCTCAGGCGTTCAGGTGCACCAGCCACAGGCAGATGCCGGGCACCAGCAACAACAGCACGATGCGCAACAGGTCCGAGGCCAGGAAGGGCATCACGCCCTTGGCGGTTTCCATGTATGGCGTGTCCTTGGCGAGTTTCTGGATGATGAACAGGTTCATGCCCAGCGGCGGGTGCACGAGGCCGATCTCGACCACCATCAACGCCAGGATGCCGAACCAGATCGACTTGTCCACTGCCGGCATCCCGTAGAAGTCGAGGCCCATCACGACCGGGTAGAAGATCGGGATCGTGAGCAGGATCATCGCCAGCGAGTCCATCACGCAGCCGAGCAGCACGTAGATGACGAGGATCGCCGCCATCACCAGCATTGGTGCCAAGCCACTGTCCTTGACCCAGTTCGCCAGTTCCCCAGGCAGTTGCGTGATGGCCAGGCCGGCGTTGAGCACGTCGGCACCGAGCAGCACCATGTAGATCATCGCCGTGGCGTGGCCGGTGCCGATGATGCTGGCACGCAGCCCCGGCCAGCGCATGCCGCCGCGCACGAAGGCGAGCAGTCCGCAGGCGGCCGCGCCTATCGACGCCGCCTCGGTCGGGTTGGCCCAGCCGCCGTAGATGCCGACGATCACGACCAGGAACACGCCGACCACCGGCAGCACCTCGACCAGCGAAGCCATGCGCTGTGACCAGCTCGCCCTGTCGCCGGCCGGCCCGCAGGCGGGGTCGAAGGTGACGGACAGGCGGATCACGATCATGTAGCCCAGCGTCGCGATGAGGCCCGGGATCACCGCGGCAACGAAGAGCTTGCCGATCGACTCCTGCGTCAACACGGCGTAGATGACCAGCGGCACCGACGGCGGGATCAGGATGCCCAGCGTGCCTGCAGCGGCCAGCGTGCCGGTGGCCAGCCGCCCGGAGTAGCCGTGCCTGCGCAACTCGGGCAACGCCACCTGGCCCATCGTCGCCGCCGTGGCCAGCGACGAGCCGCAGATGGCGCCGAAGCCCGCGCAGGCGCCCGTGGCGGCCATCGCCAGCCCGCCGCGGAAGTGGCCGATGCAGGCCGCGGCGAAGCGGAACAAGGACGTGGACAGCCCGCCGTTGGTGGCGAACTGGCCCATCAGCATGAACAGCGGAATGACCGCCAGGTCGTAATTGGACAAGCGGGCATAGGCGAGATTGTTCAGCGTGAACAGCAGCGCGTTGGCATCACCGTGGTTGATGGCCAGGAACGCCGCCGCGCCTGCGAAGAACATGCCGATACCGACATGGATGCGCAAGACCAGCATGAACATCAGGCAGGCGAAGATCGTCAGGCCTATCGCCATGCCACTCATGCCACCCAGGCCGCTCATGCCACCCAGTCCGCTCACGAGGCGCTCCCCAGCGCCTTGCGCAGCGCCCCGCCCGTGCGGTACAGCCCGCACAGCGCCAGCAGCACGAAGCTCGGCACCAGCAGCGCCACCGGCTGCCACATCGGCACGGAAAGCAAGGTCGACACCTCGCCCGACGAGTGGCCGTCGACCGCGGCCAGCGCGGTGCGCCAGCTGATGAGCACGGCGGCCACGGTCAGCAGCCCATGTGCCGCCGAGTCGAGCACCGCCCGGCCGCGGTCGCTCATCCAGCCGGTCAGGGCGTCGACCTTGACGTTGTGGTCGTACAGCTCGCACAGCGGCAGGAAGGCGGCCGCCCCGACGGCGGCGCCCATCTGCATCAGCTCGACATCACCCTGCACCGGGGCTGCGAACAGCTTGCGCCCGACGATGGAGACGATCGACATCACGATCAGTACGCAGAAGGTCAGCCCGCCCAGCATCGTGAACCCCGTCGCCAGGCGATCGAGCAGCCGTCCGACCCCCCGCCGGGACACCTGTGCGGCGGCGCCCTCGCGTTCGATGACTTCAGCCATGGTGTGAACCCCTGGGGTGGTGGCAGCGGATCACTTCATGTACTTGGCACCCAGGGCCCGGACCTCCTTGACCAGCATCGCCCCATCCAGCCCCTTCGCCGCCACGTCCCTGGCCCACTCCACCTCGACCGCAGCCGACATCTTGCGCATCGCCTCGTAGTCCTCGGGCTTGACGGTGAGGGTCTTGTTGCCGGCTTCGCCGGCGATCCTGCGGCCGTCGACGATGGCCTTGTCCCAGGCCGCGCCGGCCAGTTCCACCAGGGCGGGCCCGCTGGCCTTGTCCAGCACGGCCTTCAGCTCGGGCGGCAGGCCGTCGTACCGGGCCTTGTTCATCAGCATCACCAGCGGGTTCTGGGTGAAGGCCGCCTGGTCGGCCGGGCCCTGCATGTGGTACTTCGTCACTTCCTGCAGCTTGACCGCGGGCACCAGCTCCCAGGTCGCCATGGCACCGTCGACCACACCCTTGGCGACCGCTTCCGTGATCTGCGCCGGCGGCATGTTGACCGGCGCACCGCCGAGCGCGGTGAGCAACTTGGCCGCACTGCGCGAGGGGCTGCGCAGCTTCACGCCCTTGAAGCCTTCGACGGTCAGGATCGGCTTGCTGGACGTGCTCATGATGATGCCGCTGCCCGTGAACATGGCCAGCAGCTTGAAGTCGGCGTAGTCCTTGGTGGCGTACTTCTGGCTGTACTCCCACATCGCCTTGCTGCCGGCCAGGCCGCCGGGCGGCAGCGTGAACGGCTGTTCCAGCGCCTCGGTGTACGGGAAGCGGCCGGAGGAATAGCTGGGCGAGGTCATCACGATGTCGGCCACGGCGTTCTTCACCTGGTCGGCCAACTGGGGCGGCGTGCCGCCGAGCTGCATCGCGGGGTAGATCTGGCACTTCAGCTGGCCGGCGGAGTCCTTGGCGAGCCGGTCGCACCACGGTTCCAGCACGCCCTTCTGGTAGTTGGAGTTCGGCGGCAGGAAGTGCGAAACCTTGAGCGTCACCGCCTGCGCGTACAGGCTGGACGAAGCCAGGGTGAGGGCAGCACAGACGAGGCGGCTGACATGGGTGCGGGAAGTCGGCATGGGGTTTGTCTCCGTGAATGGATCTGGGTTGGCGACCGGCTTGTCATCTCGAGCCGCTGTCTTGCTAACATGTGCGTGATTATTTTACTGTGATGTTAGTAAGTCAAGTGTCGGTAGTGACTGCGAACTCAGGAGTTACCCTGAGGCTGGATGGCGTTCCAGCCGCCGCTCGGCAGCGCCTGGTCGATGAATCGCTGCGCGACGCAAGTTCACTATGATGTGAGCCAAGACGTCATTGACGCCCGCCAGAGCCGATCGAAACACCAGCGAGGAAAGAGCATGTCGACCCCATTGCGTCACCGCAATCTGCCGCAGCTGATGCTGCAGGCGCGCGAAGCGCTGATGGCGCAGTTCCGGCCCATCCTGAACGAGAACGGCGTGACGGAACAGCAATGGCGGATCATCCGGGCGCTGCTGACGCACGGGCCGCTGGAACCACGCCAGTTGTGCGAGCTGTGCCAGATATCCAGCCCCAGCATCGTCGGCGTGCTGCTGCGAATGGAGGAGGCCGGCCTCGTCGACCGCGAGCGGATGGCCGACGACCAGCGCCGAGTCCGCGTCTCCGTCACCGCACGCAGCCGCCAGCTCGGGCGCCGCATGATTCCGATGATCGAAGAGCGTTATGCCAGCATCGAGAAGAAGGTGGGGGTCGAAACCTTGCAGCGGGCCTACGACGTGCTCGACGCGCTGCTTCGGCCACTCGGCAGCGCGCCCGCCGACGTCACCGAGGCCGAAGCCGACGCGGCTCCACTGTCGCGCCGGCGCCGGTCCTCAGCAGGGAAGACGTCGGCTCGGTGATTTCTCGTGTGGGTCAGACCCGGCTCACCGCATGACGCGGCTCAGGACAGGTTCGCCCTCGGACTCCGCGCGCAGGGCAGCCATGAACTCCAGGCAGATCGGGTCTTCCATCGATTCGGCCGCACACAACACGCCGATCTCGCCGCGAGGTGTGCCCAGGTGCGCGTCCAACCTCACCGCCAGGTTCCACCGAACCAGTGAACGACCGATGCCGGCAGGGACCATCGCGATGGTCTGGTTGTCGCTCAGGATCTCCGGCAAGGGTCCCAGCGAGGCGAGCGACACCTGGTGCAGGCGCGGACGCATGCCAGCGTCCTCGAACAGCGCGTCGAAGATCTCGCGCGTCCACACGCCAGGCGCCGCGCGCATCCAGGCGTAGCCGCCGAGATCTTCGAGCCTCAGTCCCCGGCGCCCGACCAGCGGGTGTAGCGGGCCGGCGATGACGATGGCTTCGTCGGGTCGCAGGGCCTCGAAGCGCAGCTTCGCGGGCAAGGGTTGCGGACGCCGGCCCAGCACCAGGTTCAGGCTGCCGGACAACAGTTCCTGCACCAGGTGTTCGGCGGCGTCCTCGATGATCTCCACCCGCATGTCCGGGTGGCGGGCACAGAAACGCAGCACGCGCTCACCCAGCACGGCCGAAGCGACCGCCGTGATCACGCCGACCCGGAGCAGGCCGCTCGCGCCTTCCTGCAGCGTGGCCAGCGCCTGCGTCGCGGCCTGCAGCGCCTCCAGCATGTTGCGAATGACCGGGATCAGGATCGAGCCAGCCGCGGCCAGACGCATGCCTTTGGAGTGGCGCTCGAACAGCCTCAGTTCGAGCAGTTGCTCCAGTTCGGCGATGGCCTGGGTCGCCGCCGGTTGGCTGAGCCCCACTTCCTCGGCGGCGTGCTTGAGGTTGCCTTGATCGGCCACCGCGACCAGCAGTTGCAGGTGCCGCAGGCGCGCCTTGGCCATCAGGCGCGAGAACATGACGGCGGGCGAAGGCGGATGGGTCACGGCAACGGTCTCGATCGGGGACGCTGAAGCAGCCCAATGCTATTCGCGGGGCTTATCCGACCATCCAAAAAGCGACTGGATCAATGCCCACTCCCCTCCCACAATCGATTGGAGATTAGGGTTTATACCAAGATGCGGTGATCTGGCGACCGGGTTCGGTTGCAGGTGTCGCCGCGTCACTTCGAGGAGCAGACGATGAGCAAGGACCGATCGCTGGCGACAAAAGGGATGGACGGCTATACCCGGGACGTGCTGGCCCACGGCATCTCGCGCCGGAGCTTCTTTTCGCGCACGGCTGCCGGTGCCGCGGGCGTCGGTGCGCTCGGGCTGGCCAGCTTGGCCGCCGAAGCTGCTGGCGCGGCGGTGGACAGCAGCGGCAATTTCGCCCGCAGTTCCGATGGCGGCGCGACACTGTCCTTTCTGCCCAAGCCCAGGCCGATTGCCGACGCGGATATCAAGGAAACGCTGAGCTTCGACGTCGTCGTGGTCGGCGCGGGTGCATCGGGTGTTCCGGCGGCCCTCGCGGCCGCCGAGAGCGGCGCCAAGGTCGCCGTGATCCAGAAGCACCCCATGCCGATGTCGCAGGGCAATACCGGTTCGGGGATCGACCTGGCCACCAGCGACAAGGCCGGCATCGAGGCGCTGGTCGCCAAGCTCCTGAACGACAACAACCACCGCTGCAACCCGGCGCTCATCCGGCAATGGGCCTACCACTCGGGCGAGGCCGTGCGCTGGGTCATCGACCGCGCCAAGCAGGGCGGCGCGCAAGTCGTCGACCAGGGCAGTGCACCGCAGTTCGCCATCCGCAAACTCAATGGCTATACGCTGAACTACGTCACGTCGTTCTTCGGCCCCAAGCCCTACACCACGGGCGACGGCATGCGTGCCCTGGCCCAGGTGGCCCAGAAGGCCGGCGTGCAGTTCTTCTTCCGCATGCCCGCCGAGCAACTGGTGCAGAACGCCGCCGGCGAGGTCAAGGGCGTCATCGCCAAGGGCAAGGACGGCAAGTACAGGAAGTTCCTGGCCACCAAGGGCGTCATCGTGGCCACCGGCGACTACCAGAACAACAAGGCGATGTGCGACTACTTCATCCCCGACCTGAAGCATTTCGGCCGCAAGCAGATGGACCGCACCGGTGACGGTTTCGCCATGGCCTACTGGGCCGGCGGCGTGATCGAGCCCATCGGCCACACCAAGATGCTGCACGACTTCGACGCCGGCCCGGCCTCGATGTGCGACATGCCCTTCCTGGCCGTGAATCGGGCGGGCAGGCGCTTCGTCAACGAGAGCGTCGAGATGTCCCTGCTCAACAACTACCTGCGCGATGCGAAGGACGCCGGGCACTACTGCCAGATCTTCGATGCCGACTACATGACGCGGGCCGCGAACTGGCCGGGCAGGCTGGTGCCGCCGGAGGGCCTGAAAAACTACATGCCCGAAGATCCGACCCCGAAGAAGGGCGTCTTCCCGTCGCAGGTCAACACCTATGTGGCCGACACGCTCGAGGAACTGGCCGGCAAGCTCGGGATCGACGCCGCGGGCCTGGCGGCGACCGTCAGGCGCTACAACGAACTCGTTGCCGCTGGCAAGGACGACGACTTCGGCAAGCCCGCCGACCGGCTGATTCCCGTCGTCAAGCCGCCCTTCTACGGCATTCACCGCAGAGTCCGTGTCTCCGCGATCACCTCGGGCATGCTGGTCGACGAGAACCATCAGGCCCTGGACGCCGATGGCAAGCCCATCCAGGGCCTATACCTGATCGGGAACCTGGGCGGCGGCTTCTACGGCGGCGTCGACTACCCGCTCACCGTCTTCGGCCTGTCCCTGGGCCGCTGCTACACCTTCGGCTACCTGGCCGGACGTCATGTGGCGAAGCTTTGATTGCCCGAGGGGCAGAGCTTCGATCGCCCGAGGGGCGAAGGGGACGGTCAATGTCAATCGAATCGGCTGCGAACGGGCCCTGCCGTTCTCGGCGCCATGTTCAGGACTGGGGAAACAAATGAGCGACAAATCCTTGCGCAACTTCCTGTCGGCCACACTCGCCTTGATGGTGGGCGTCTTTCTTGCCGGCGCAGTCGGCGCTCAAGACGCAACAAGGACGACGGAAGGGCCGCTCGGCAAGCTGCATGCCGACAATCGCGTGCGCTGCGTGAAGTGTCACGGGGAAGCGAAGAAGTCGGAGCCGGTGTCGATGGAAACCTGCCTCAGCTGTCATGCCGACGGCGACTCCAAGGCCCTGGCTGCATCGACCGCCAACGTGAAGCCGGTGAATCCGCACGAGTCGCGCCACTACGGCACCGAGGCCGATTGCGGACTCTGCCATCGGCAGCACGAGAAGTCGGTGAACTTCTGTCTCGACTGCCACCCACGGTTCGACTTCAAGGTCAAGTGACCGGGCTCAGACCTGCCGACATGGTAGGAGCGGCTCTTGTGGTGAGCCACGGGCGCTGCTCCTGTCGCGCTCCATTCCCGGCAACAAGACGATGTCTGCCCGAACGCTATGCGCCCGAGTGTGGCGCGTGTCAGCGGTGCCACGGCGGCTCACAGACGACACGCCCTGATGGCGTTGTCGGTCCGGGGCGTGCCGCGCCGCTCGAAACACTGTGGCCAACTGCTTGGCCGGACGCCCATGAGATCCGTTGCAACTCGGCACCCGTGCAGTACCTCGCCGACGAGCAGGACGAAATCGGCAGGTATCGTGCGGCGGTTGCTCGCCCGTCCCTTCTCAACGGTCGCTCTGGAACCTGCGATTTGGATGGGTGGCCGTCAAGAGCGCGTCAGCAGCTGTCAGGTCGCGAGCCCTCGGATTCAGCCGCTTGGCCGCGTCGCGTCCAGATCGGCGTTTGCCGCTCGCAAACGACCGCTGTCAAAGGGATCTGCTTTCTCAACATGACCGGTGACCGACCGCTCATTGAGTCTGGAAGACCGACGGAGCGCACAGCGTCGAGATCGTGGACTACCACTAGGACTTTGAAACATGGCCAAGTTGCTTGACGAGATTCATCCGGGCGAGATCCTGCTCGAGGACTTCATGAAGCCCATGGGCATCAGTGCCCGCCAACTTGCGGCGAACATCGATGTCTCGCCGAGCAGGATCAGCGAACTGGTGAATGGCCAGCGCCCCATCACCGCGGATACAGCGCTTCGGCTCGGGTTGTTCTTCGGCATGGAGGCCCGGTTCTGGCTGAACCTGCAGTCCGAGTACGACATCCGAGTCGCCGACCGGGAACTCCGAGCCAAGCTCTCGCCCAGGATCCGCGTTTTTCGGCCGGTGGCCGGGTGACCGGGGCTCGACGACGACCAGCGATTCTGACTGTTGGATTCCACACGAAACGACGAGGGGCCTGCAGGAACTGCTGGGTCACGCCGACGTCAGCACCACGATGATCTATACGCATGTGCTGCGCATGTGCTGCGCATGGGCGGTGGCGCGGTGCGCAGCCCGCTCGACGCACTGGGCGGCGCACCGGGGCATCTCGCGCCGGCGCCACCCTTTGCGGCTGCGACGGGAGCGGCCGCCAGCGGCGGCGCGGCGCGCGGCCGGGGCGTTCCGCCAGGCTGCGTCGCCTGAATACGATCATCGCTCCGCACCGCCTGTCCGCGCCGTCCCAACTTGCCGCGCATCCGTGCTTCCGTGCCGCGCAGCCGCACCATCGATCGATACCGTCGATGCACGTCCACTGGTTGAGCCATCTATCCGCGCAAATGGCAGGCTACCCAGTGCCCTTCGCCGCTCTGCTTCAGCATGGGCTGCTCGGTGCTGCACAGCGGGTGTTTCGCGATCGGGCAGCGGGTGTGGAAGTGGCAGCCCTGGGGCGGGTGGATGGGGCTGGGCACGTCGCCCTGCAGCGGAATGCGCTTGCGCTTGATGCTCGGGTCGGGAATCGGCACCGCCGACATCAGCGCCTCGGTGTAGGGGTGCAAGGGGTTCGTGTACAGCGCCTTGCTCGGTGCGATCTCGACGATGCGGCCCAGGTACATCACCGCCACGCGGTGGCTGATGTGCTCGACCACACTCAGGTCGTGCGCGATGAAGACATAGCTCAAGTCGAACTGGCTGCGCAGGTCTTCCAGCAGGTTGATCACCTGGGCCTGAATGGAGACGTCGAGCGCGCTCACCGCCTCGTCGCAGACGATCAGCTTCGGCCTCACCGCCAGCGCGCGTGCGATGCCGATGCGCTGTCGCTGGCCACCGCTGAATTCGTGCGGAAAGCGCCGCATGTGGTCGGCCGCCAGGCCCACCGTTTCCAGCAGCTGCACGATGCGCTCGTGGTACTCGCCGGGCGTCTTCGTCAGCTTGTGGATGGTGAGCGCCTCGCCGATGATGGCGCCCACCGTCATGCGCGGGTTCAGGCTCGCATACGGGTCCTGGAAGATGATCTGCATGTCGCGCGCCAGCGCGCGCAGCTCGGTCTTGCCGGCGCCGGTAACGCTGCGTCCGGCGAAGGTCACCTCGCCCGAGGTCGGTTCGATCAGGCGCAGGACGCAGCGGCCGGTGGTGCTCTTGCCGCAGCCGCTCTCACCCACCACGCCCAGGGTCTCGCCTGCGGCCAGTTCGAAGCTGACACCGTCCACGGCATGCACATGGTCCACCACGCGCGAGAACAGGCCGCCCTTGATGGGGAAGCGCTTGACCAGGTTCTCGACCTTGAGCAAGGGCAGGTCGAGCCGTTTCGCCGCGGGCAGTTTCGGGTTCGGTGCCGGCGCGTTCACGAGGCGGTCTCCAGGATGCAGGCCACCTTGTGTCCCGGTGCCACTTCCACCAGCGGCGGCGTGGCGCTGCGGCACTCGGCGCTCACATGGGCGCAGCGGCCGGCGAAACGGCAGCCCTCGGCCGGCTCGATGAGCTTGGGCACGGTGCCCGGAATCGCCTCCAGCCGCACCTTGTGCGTGGCCGCGGTGTCGATGCGCGGGATGCTGCGGATCAGTCCCTGCGTATAGGGGTGGCGCGGGCGCGCGAACAGCGCCTCCACCGACGCTTCCTCCACCACCTTGCCGGCGTACATGACCACCACGCGCTGTGCCGTCTCGGCCACCACGCCCATGGCGTGCGTGATCAGCATCACCGCCATGCCCAGGCGGTCCTTCAGCTCGCCCATCAGGTCCAGGATCTGCGCCTGGATGGTGACGTCCAGCGCCGTCGTCGGCTCGTCGGCGATCAGCAGCTTGGGGCTGCAGGCCAGCGCGATGGCGATCATCACGCGCTGGCGCATGCCGCCGCTGAACTGGTGCGGGTAGTCGCGCACGCGGCGTTCGGCCATGGGGATGTGCACCAGCCTGAGCATCTCCACCGCGCGCTCCATCGCCGCCTTGCGCGACAAACCCTCGTGCAGGCGCACGCTCTCGGCGATCTGGTCGCCCACCGTGAATACCGGGTTCAGGCTCGTCATCGGCTCCTGGAAGACGATGGCGATCTCCTTGGCGCGGATCTTCTGCATCTCGTCGGGTGGCAGCGGCACCAGGTCGCGGCCCTTCCACAGCACCTGGCCGGCGACGATCCTGCCCGGCGGCATGTCGATGAGCTTCATCACCGTCTTGGCGGTGACGCTCTTGCCGCAGCCCGACTCGCCGACCACGCCCAGCGTCTCGCCGGCGGCTATGAACAGGTCCACGCCATCCACGGCATGCAACCAGCCGTCGTCGGTCTTGAAGTGGGTCTTCAGGCCGCGGATGTCGAGCAGGCGCTGGCTCATAACACGCGGCGGGGGTCCAGCGCGTCGCGCAGGCCGTCGCCGATGAAATTGATCGTCAACACGGCGATGAAGATGGCCAGGCCCGGAAACAGCGCCCAGTGGGTGGCGATGTCCAGGTAGTCGCGGCTGTCGTTGAGGATGCGGCCCCAGGTGGGAATATCGGGCGGGAAGCCCAGGCCCAGGAAGGACAGCGTGCTCTCGGCGATGATCGCCGCGGCAATGTTGATGGTGGCGGCCACGATCACCGGCCCCAGCGCGTTGGGCAGGATATGCCGCACCACCTGGCGCGGCACGCTGGCACCCAGGGCGCGCGCGGCCTCGACGAATTCCTTCTCGCGCAGGCTGAAGAACTGCGCCCGCACCAGCCGCGCCACCGGCATCCAGCTCAAGCCCCCGATGACCAGCACGATGAGCAGGAAGATGCCCACCTCGGGCCCGAACACGCTCTTCAGCGCGTCGCGGAAGAAGAAGATCAGCAGCAGCAGCACCGGCAGCGTGGGCAGGCTGAGGAAGAGGTCGGTGACCCACATCAGCACGGTGTCGACCCAGCCGCGCGAGATGCCGGCGATGGCGCCGATGACGATGCCGATGAGGATGCCTGTGAACATGGCCGCGAAGCCCACCGCCAGCGAGATGCGGCCGCCGTAGAGCATGCGCGCCAGCAGGTCGCGCCCCAGGTCGTCGGTGCCCAGCGGGTGTGCGCCCGAGGGGCCTTTCATGCGCGCCGTGAAATCGATGTCGTTGATGCCCACCTGGTAGACCAGGGGCCCCAGCAGCACCACCAGCGACAGCAGCGCCAGCAGCCACAGGCTGGCCAGCGCCAGGCGGTGGCGCTTGAAGCGCCGCCAGGCCTCGGCCCAGGGCGAGGTGCTGACGGGCTTGCGCCCGCCCGCCGCCTCACCGATAGGAGATGCGGGGGTCGAGCCAGCCATACAGCAAGTCGGCCACCAGGTTGAACAGCACCACCAGGCAGGCGAAGACGAAGGTCACGGCCATGATCACCGGCGTGTCGTTGCGCAGGATGCTGTCGATGAGCAGGCTGCCGATGCCGGGGATGCGGAAGATCTGCTCGGTGACGATGGCGCCGCCGAAGATGCCCGGCACCTGCAGCGCCACCAGCGTCACCACCGGGATCAAGGCATTGCGCACCACGTGCTTGAGGATGACCATGCGCTCCTTCAGGCCCTTGCTGCGTGCGGTGGTCACATAGTCCAGGCGCACCACGTCGAGCACGCTCGAGCGCACGTAGCGCATCCAGCTCGCGGCCTGGAACAGGCCCAGCACCATGATCGGCATGATGGCCTGCTTGAACTGCACCACCCACCAGCCGAAGCCGGTGGCCGCCACCTCACCCTGGAAGACGAAGGGAAACCAGTCGAGGGTGATGCTGAAGAACAGGATGAACAAGAGGCCGGTGAAGAAGGTCGGCAGCGAAAAGCCGATGAACGACAGCGTGCTGGCGATGCGATCGAACCAGGAATAGGGCTTCACTGCCGCCAGGATGCCCACCGGCAGCGCGATCAGCAGCGCCAGCAGCTGGCTCAGGCCGATGACGGCGATGGTGACCGGCAGTCGCTGCAGGATCAGAGTGTCGACGTCGAGCCGGCTCACGAAGGAGAAACCCCACTCGCCCTTGAACATGCTCGTGAGCCAGTGGATATAACGCTGCCACACCGGGTCGTCCAGCCCCAGCGAGGCGCGCAGCGCCATGCGCACCTCGGGCGGCACGTTGGGGTTGGTGGCCAGTTCCTCGAACGGGTCGCCCGGCGCCAGCGCCAGCACCGTGAACAGCACGACGCTGATGCCCAGCAGGCTGGGCACCGCGATCAGCAGCCGGCGCAGGATGTAGGTGCCCAAGGCGACTTCAGCGCGCGTTCGAGTGATCGCCCTGCAGCAGCGTCATCCGCCCGCGGTCAGGATTCCTTGTACCAGTGCGCCAGCGCCCACATGTCGTTGTCCCAGCCCGACAGCGGCGCCGAGAGCTTGACATTGGTGGCCGAGACGCGCGGGCGGAAGACCACCGGGATGATGTGGTTGCTGTTGCCGATGAGGTCGTTCATCTTGATGAACAGCGCCGCGCGTTTCATCGGGTCGAGCTCGCTCTGCGCCGCCAGGTGGGCGGCGTCGTACTCGTCGTTCTTCCAGCGCAGGATGTTGCGCTTGGCCCACTTGTTTTCCTTCTGCGCGATCTCCCAGCTGCAGTACTGCTCCATGAACAGTTGCGGGTCGGGCTGCGTCATGGTGGTGGTGTACATCTGGATGTCGGCCCAGAACTTGGTGTAGGTGTCGGGGTTGGCCTGGTCGCCGCCGAAGAACACCGCCGCCGTCACGCTCTTCAGTTCGAGGTCGATGCCGGCCTTGCTGCAGGCGCTCTTGACGATGGCCTGCGTATCCTGGCGCGGCTTGTTCACCGAGGTCTGGAAGACGAACTTCAGCTTGGTGCCGCCCTTGGCGCGGATGCCGTCGCTGCCGCGTACCCAGCCCGCGGCGTCCAGGATCTGGTTGGCCTTGTCGACGTTGAATTCGAACTTCAGGTTCGGGCTGCGGAAACGCGGCGGGTTGTTCAGGAAGTTCGCCGTGGCCACGCCGGTGCGGCCGTAGATGAAGTCCTGCACGCTCTTGCGGTCGACCAGCAGCGCCATCGCGTCGCGCACCGCCTTGTCGCTGAAGGCCGGGTGCTTGCTGCTGACATGGCCTCGTTCACCCTGCACCTCGTTCCAGGGGTCGGTGACGTTGAGCTGGATGAATTCGATGTTGCCGCCGGGCACCACCGCCACCTTGCCCTTGCCGCCGGCCTCCAGGCCCTTGAGCACCTCGTCGGCGACCTGCAGGTTCCAGGCGAAGTCGTATTCGCCGGTCTGCAGCACCGCGCGCGCGGCACTGGTCGCGTCGCCGCCGCCCTTCATCTCGAAGGTGTCGAAATGCGGCCGGTTGGCGATGTGGTAGCTGTTGTTGATCTCGGCGCGCACCAGGTCGCCCGGCTTGAAGTCGACGATCTTGTACGGCCCCGTGCCCACCGGCCGCGTATTGGCCGGCGCCTCGCGCGACTTGGCGCCGATATACGGCGCGAAGACATGCTTGGGAATGATCATGCCCACCGTGCCCACGAAAGGCTCGGCCCAGAACGGCGTCGGCTTCGGGAAGTCGACCTTCACCGTGTGCGAATCGACCTTCGTGACCTTGATGTCGCGGTAGGTGCTGATCCAGCTCGAGCTGGTGGCCGGGTCCTTGTGGTATTCCCAATTGAAGACCACGTCGTCGGCCGTGAACGGCTGGCCGTCGTGCCATTGCACGCCCTTCTTCAGCTTCCAGGTCACGCTCTTGCCGTCGGCCGACAGGCCACCGTTGTCGCGCGATGGAATCTCGGCCGCCAGGATCGGCACCAGGTTGCCCTCGGCGTCCCAGGCCGCCAGCGGCTCGTAGAAGATGCGCGAGCCCTCCTGTTCCTTGGTGCCGGTGGCGAATTGCGGGTTCAGCAGCACCGGGCCCTGCCACCACAGCACCTTCAGCGCGCCGCCGCCGCCGCGCTTGGTGGGCTTGTAGGGCAGGGCGGTCTGGGCCTGCGCGATGCCCGAATGCATGAGCATCATCGAAGCCATCGGCGCGGTGAGGCCGAGGCCGACCATCTGCCGGATGAAGTGGCGCCGCGGCAGCTTGCCGTGGCGGACGTCTTCGATCAGGTCGCGCAGTTCACGTTCTTGCATGGGGAAGCTCCTGGCAGTGGTGGACCGTGCCGCATGGCATGGGACGAAAGACAGTGGGTGCGGGAAAACGCGGACTGATGCTATCGGGTCGCCCGGCAGCCACCATCCGGGTCGCCCCGCATCCTGGCCGCGCGATACTGCGCGCCATGCAAGCCCCCGTTCTCGTCGTGCATGGCCCGCCCGCTGCCGAAGTGCCGCTGGTGCTGGATTCGCCCCACTCAGGGGCTGCCATGCCGTCGGACTTCTGCAGCGTGCGCACCGAGGCCGAACTGCGGGAGGGCGAGGACAGTTTTATCGATGAGCTCTACCGGCCAGCCACGGCCAGGGGCGTGCCGCTGCTGGCGGCACTGTTTCCACGCACCTACCTCGACGTCAACCGCCACGCCGACGATATCGACCCCGAACTGCTGGCCGAACCCTGGCCGCAGCCGCTCGAACCCAGCGCCAAGGCGCGCATCGGCAAGGCGATCATCTGGCGCACGATGGACGGCGACCGGCCCATCTACGACCGGCGGCTGAGCGTGGCCGAGATGCAGCGGCGCATCGCCCACTACCACCGCCCGTACCACGAAACCTTGCGCGGCCTGCTCGACGGCGCGCATGCGCGTTTCGGCGCCGTCTGGCACCTCAACTGCCATTCGATGGGCCCGAACACCAGTATGGCTATCGAGGGCGTGGACGGCCGGCCGCGCGCCGATATCGTGCTCGGCGACCGCGACGGCACCACCTGCACGCCCGAATTCACCGCATTCGTGCGCGACACGCTGACCGGCCACGGCTACAGCGTGCAGGTCAACGACCCGTTCAAGGGCGTGGCGCTGGTGCAGGCCTGGTCCGACCCGGCGCGCGGCCGCCACAGCCTGCAGCTGGAGGTGAACAAGCGGCTTTACATGGACCCCGCCTCCTTGCGCAAGCATGCCGGCTTCGAGGTGCTGCAGGGGCACCTGATGGCGCTGCTGGACGGCCTCCTGGCACAGTTCGGCAGCGGCGCCCTCTCACCGGGAAGTCCTTCTCCAAGGCCCGCACCATGAACCTGCCCCTGCCCGTCGAACTCAGCGCGCCCGACATCAGGCCCTGGCGCGCTGGCAACACCGGCGTCGACTTCGTGCACCGCTTCGAAGCCGCCGTGCCCGGCCCGAACGTCATGGTGCAGGCATTGACGCACGGCAACGAGATCTGCGGCGCCATCGCACTGGACTGGCTGCTGCGCCAGGGCTTCCGGCCGCGGCGCGGCACGCTGACGCTGGCCTTCGGCAACGTGGAAGCCTATGCGCGCTTCGACGCCGCCGACCCTTACCCGTCGCGCTTCGTCGACGAGGACTTCAACCGCGTCTGGGCCGACGCAGCGCTGTTCGGCGCGCGCGATTCGGTCGAGCTGAAGCGCGCGCGGCAGTTGCAGCCCTTTGTCGACGCCGCCGACCTGCTGCTCGACATCCACTCGATGAGCGAGCCCTGCCGGCCGCTCATGGTGTGCGGCACGGTCGACAAGAACGCGGCGCTGGCGCGTCAACTCGGTGTACCGGCGGACCTGCTCATCGATACCGGTCACCCGGCGGGGCTGCGCATGATCGAGCGCGGCGGCTTCGGCGACCCGGCCAGCCCGCGGTGCGCGCTGCTGGTGGAATGCGGCTACCACTGGGAAGCCGCCGCGGCCGACGTGGCGGTGGACACGCTGGTGCGCTTCCTGGGCCTGGCTGGCCTGGCCGATGCGGCCTGGGTGCAGGCACACATACGCCTGCCGCTGCCGCCAGTGCAACGCCTGGTGCGCGTGACCGAAGCAGTGGTGGCGCGCAGCGCGGACTTCCGCTTCCTGGTGCCGACCGTGGGCTTGTCGGTGCTGCCGTGCGCCGGCACGCCGATCGCGCAGGACGGCGATCGGGTCTGGCTGACGCCTTACGACGACACCGTGCTCGTGATGCCGGGCACGCACAACCTCAAGCCCGGCGGCACGGCGGTGCGGCTGGGGCGTTTCGAGGGCGGCACCGGAGCCTGACGCCGGGTCGGAGCCGTTCCAGGGCGTCGACTCCCTTTCCCGCTCGTGGGAGAGGGTTGGGGCGAGGGCCTGTCGTGATGCCGCCCACCCTCACCCCAGCCCTATCCCGCCGGGGCGGGAGAGGGGGAAAGACGGCACCGGAAACGGGCGCAGGCTCGGCAGCGCCAGCTCCGGCGTGCCGAGCCGGTCCACCTTGCCCGTATTCAGTCGCGGCAGGGCTTCGAACACCGCCAGTTGCCGCGGCCGCGCCCAGGGCGGCAGCAGCGTGGCCAGCAGCGCCGGCAGCGTGGCGTCGTCGTGCAGCGCGGCCGGGCCCTCGACGGCGGCGCAGACGATGGCGCCCCAGCGCGCGTCGGACCGTCCGAAGACCACCGCGTCGCGCACGCCGGCATGTTCGCGCAATGCCGCCTCCACCACGCCGGGCACCACCTTCTCGCCACCGGTGACGATGACCTCGGCGCGCCGGCCCTGCACGTGCAGCCGGCCTGCGTCGTCCAGCCAGCCCAGGTCGCCGGTCGCCAGCCGGCCGGCACTGTCGAGCACCGTGACGCCGGGCTGGCCGGCATAACCGGCCAGCAGCGCCGGGCCGGCGAGCCGGATGCGGCCCGGCGTGCCGGCGGGCAATACCGCGCCATCGTCGCCGGCAATGCTGACGGCCACGCCGCGCAGCGCGGTGCCGCAACCCGGGAGCAGCCGGCCGGCTTCGGCCGGCGACTCGCAGGTGGCGGCGGCGCAGCTTTCGGTAAGGCCGTAGCTGGCCACCGCCGGCACGCCGGCCTCGGCCAGCGCGCGGCGCAGCGCCAGCGGGGCGGCCTGGCCGCCGAGCATCATGAGGCTCAGGCGCGCCAGTTGCCCATGCCGGTCGGCGTGCAGCAGCCGGTCGGCGATGGCCGGCACGGCCGACAGCCGCGTGCCGCCGTCGCGCGCCATCGCCGTCCACACCGCGTCTTCGGAGAATCGCGGCACCAGCACGATGGCGTGTCGCGCACACAGGCAGCGTGCGACGACCGACAGCCCGCCCACGTGCGACAGCGGCAGCGTCAGGATCCAGCGATCCTGCGGTCCGAAAGGCAGCCGTTCGGTCAGTGCGGCGGCGGCGCCGAGCACCGCGCGGTGCGTCAGCCGTGCCACTTTGGGCTGGCCCGATGAGCCCGAGGTCGGCACCAGGAACAAGTCGTCGTCGGGCCCCGGCCCGCGCGTCGATGGCGGCCAGGCCGATGCCTTTGCGCTGCCCGCGGCGGCGGCTGCGTCTGCCAGGCACTGGTCCGGGGTCAGCCGCCGCGCACCGGCCGTGGCGGCCAGCCGGGCGGCATCGGCCTCGGGCAGCGCGGGATGCAGCGGCAGCAAGGGAATGCCGGCCACGGCGTGGGCCAGCAGCACGATCACGTCGTCGCGGTCCGGGCGCAAGGCGACGGCGTGTGGGCGCGGCGCGGCGCCGCCCGTGCGGCGTCCCTCGATCGCGCCTTCGCCAGCGCCTCGGGGGGTGCCTTCGAAGGCACCCCCGTCGGCCGCAACCAGGGCCCGTAGCGTGGCCGCAACCCGATCGACGTTTTCGGCCAGCGCGGCCCAGGTGAGCGTGCCGTCGTCGCCGACCAGCGCCGCGTCGCCCGGCGCATGCCGGGCCGCGCTGCGCAAGGCGTCGCCCAGGGTGAATGACAGGCGCATGTTCAGGCGGCCCGGTCCCAGTCCGGAACGGCCAGGCCAGGCTCGGTCGGCAAGGGCAGCCAGGGCGTGGCCGGCGGCGGGTGACGCAGGCCGGGGTGCGGTGCCAGTCCGCAGGGCCAGGGCGGCTGCGGCAGCGCCAGGGCGAGTGCGCAGGCGGCGGCGTGGCCGAGGTCGCCGTCCAGGCTGTGGGTGACGATGACGCCCACCCCGCGCCCAGCCGCGGCATCGGCCAGGCGCAGGCAGCGCGCCAGTCCCAGCTGCGCCGGCTTGAGTACCAGCGCCGCGGGTCGGAGCCCGGGCGGCAAGGCGAGCAGGGCGTCGGCCAGCGCCCCATCGGCCAGCGACTCGTCGGCCGCCCAGGCCAGCGGCAGCGGCGGCAGGGCCAGCAGCGCCGCGCCGGCGACCGGCTCCTCCACCAGCTCGACCCCATGGCGCCGCAGCGCGGTCAGCCGGGGGACGGCCTCGTCTGGGCACAGCGCCCCGTTGGCGTCCAGCCGCAAACGCACCTGCCGCAGCCCGCCGGCCCCGGCGTCGGCCGCGGCGCGCACGGCGGCCAGCAACGCATCTTCCTGACTCGCGCTGCGGTCGGGGCGCGCGATCTTCAGCTTCAGCACGGTGTGGCCGCGCGCCGCGGCCGCTGCGGCTTCGGCGATGGCAGCGTCTTCAGCCTCCGGCAGCAGCACGCTCACGGGCACCGCCTGCAGCGCGCGGCCCCCGGCCAGCCAGGCGGCGGCGCTGCGCCCGTCGCGGCGCGCCAGCAGGTCCAGCAGCGCGCACTCCAGTGCAAAGCGTGCGCTCGTCGAGGCCGCCAGCACCTCGGCATGCGGCGCCAGCACGGCATCGATCAAGGGGGCACCCGCTGGCCCGGACGGCACCCGAAGGCCTCGCGTCGAGAGTGTGGCCGCCAACTCGCCCAGCACGCGCTCGGCCGCCGCGGCATCGTCGCGGCTGTAGCCGGGCAGGGGCAGCGCCTCGCCCAGACCCCAGCCCCCTTCGCCGTCTTGCAACCGGATACGCACCGCCTCGCGATCGCGCCACAGTCCGCGCACCCCCAGCCCGCCGGCAGGCACCCGGCGCGGCGCTTGCAGGCTCAGGCGCAGCGGCGCGGCCAGGCTCACTGGACCACCCTCCGCGCTGCGCGCTCCGGGGTGAGCGCTTGGCGAGCTGAGGCCGGACACGGACAGTCCCTGCGGACTGTCCGTGCCTGCCGAAGGACATCGGCCTCTGGCCGATGGCGGCCCGGCGCGCTCATGCGTGAAGACGTTGGCGTCGGCCTCTCAGCGCATGAACTGCCGGATCGACACGGACACCGAAATCAACTGCGGGCCGTCCATGCGACCGACGATCTGGCGCACGACGGACCCCATGACCTGCTGCACGCCCACCAACCCCAGCTTCGCCGACTGCTCGACGATGAAGCCGGCCCCGGCGCGCCGCAACGGCGCCATGAAGTAGGCGTCCAGGCCGCTGTTCGTCAGCTCCACGACCAGAGCCGACAGCGCGTCGCGGTGCACGGTGGCATCGTCGGCCTGCTCGAGCGTGCCCAGCAGCGACAGCGTCTTCTTGCGCAGTGCCACGGGGTGACGGAATCGAAGAAACGGCTCGGCATCGGCGTCGGCCGCCGCGCTCGGCTTGACCGGCTTGGTCGACTCACTCGCCTTGATCGCCTTGATCGGTTTCACCGGCTTGACCGGCCGTTCGGGCTTCGAGGGAGACGCGCGTTTTGCAGGGGTGGCCATGAGCTCATGATACGGGCAGCCTCGGGCCGAGGTCTATGCGCCACGCGCCTGCGCCGCTTTCATGCCGGCGGGCAACGGGCCCGGGACGTTGCCGCGCCGGATCAGGGGAAGCGCTTGAACTTGCTGAACTCGGGCTGGCGTTTTTCCAGGTAGGCGCGCTTGCCTTCCTGGCCTTCCTCGCTCTGGTAGAAGAGCAGCGTGGCGCTGCCGGCCAGTTCCTGCAGACCGGCCTGGCCGTCGCAGTCGGCATTCAGCGCGGCCTTCAGGAAGCGCAGCGCGGTGGGGCTGTTGGCCAGCATCTCGCGCGCCCACTGCACGGTCTCGGCCTCCAGCTGCGCCAGCGGCACGACGGCATTCACCAGGCCCATCTGCAAGGCCTGCTGCGCGTCGTACTGGCGGCACAGGAACCAGATCTCGCGCGCCTTCTTCTGGCCGACGATGCGCGCCATGTAGCTGGCGCCGTAGCCGCCATCGAAGCTGCCCACGCGCGGGCCGGTCTGGCCGAAGCGGGCGTTGTCGGCGGCGATGGTCAGGTCGCAGATCATGTGCAGCACGTGGCCGCCGCCGATGGCGTAGCCGGCCACCGAGGCGATGACCGGTTTCGGCAGCGTGCGGATCTGGCGCTGCAGGTCCAGCACGTTCAGCCGCGGCACGCCGTCGTCGCCGACATAACCGCCGTCGCCGCGCACGCGCTGGTCGCCGCCGGAACAGAAGGCCTGGTCGCCGGCGCCGCGCAGCACCACCACGCCGATGGACGGGTCGTCGCGGGCGTCGGAAAAGGCATGCTGCATCTCCTGCACCGTGAGCGGGCGGAAGGCGTTGCGCACCTCGGGGCGGTTGATCGTGATGCGGGCGATGCCCTCGGCTTTCTCGTAGACCACGTCGGTATAGCCGTGGTCGCACAGGGTCCAGTCCACTGCGGTCATTCCTGCTCCATCAAGTCAGCCAGCGATGCTGCCACAGCCGCCGGCGCTTCCAGCAGCAGGTTGTGGCCGGCGCCGGGTACGCTGCGGCGGCGCACCCAGGGCGGGCGCTCGAGCGACGCGCCCAGCGCGGCGAAGCGGGTGTCCAGCGCACCGGTCAGGAAGACGAGCGGCTGCCGCGACGCCGCCACCGCAGGCCGCAGGTCGGGCATGCAGGCCAGGCCGGCGACCTCGAAGGCCCAGGCCAGCGCCAACGCGTCGTGCGCCAGCCGCGCCGCACGCTGCTGCGCCTGCGCTGCCGGCGGCAGGGCACGCTGGGTGGCAAACAGCGGCAGCGCTTCCCAGGCGTCGACGAAGGCGGTCAGGTCGCCGCGGCGCAGGGCAGCGGCGCGCTCGGCGTCCAGTGCCGCGCGCTCGGCGCGTTCGGCCGCACGGGCCGGGCCGACGTGGCCGCCGACGAGCAGCGTGGCGCGCACCCGCCCGGGCCGCTGCAGCGTGGCCGCCAGCGCCAGCCGCGCGCCCAGCGAGTAGCCCGCAAGTACGGCGCCTGCCGGCAGGCTGTCGGCCAGCGCCAGCACGGTTTCGTCCCAGGTCGCCGGTGCAGGCGCGGCCGGGCCGTGACCGGGCAGCCACGGGCACCAGACCGGGCCGTGGTTCGGCAGCGCGGCCAGCACCGCATGCCACGCCGAGGGCGCACCCAGGAAACCGTGCAGCAGCACGAGCGCCGGCCCACCGCGGCCCTTGGATCGATGCGTGCAGCCCCCTGCCCAGGGCGGCGATGCCTGGCGCGTCATGGCTCGCTCACGCGCCCACGGCCGCCTCGGCCGCGTGCGCCATGGCCGCCAGCAGACCCGTGCGCCGGGCGCTGCCACCGGGGGCGACGCGGGCCTCGATCAGGATCGGGCGGTCGGCCGCCAGCGCCTGCGCCAGCGCCTGCGCGAGTGCCGCGGCCTGGTCCACACGCGCGAAGGTCAGCCCCCAGGTGGCGGCCAGGCCGTCGAAGCCGTGGCCGTGCGGCACCACGAACAGCCGGTCACAGGCTCCGGCCAGGCTGATGTCACGGCCCAGCGGCAGGCGCTCGAAGATGCGCCCGCCGTCGTTGTGCACCACCACGATGGCCAGCGGCCCGCGCACCGCCGCCGCCGCGGCCAGACCGCCGGCGTCGTGCAGCAGCGCCACGTCGCCCAGCAGCAGCGCCATCGGCGCGTCCAGCACGCTGCGCGCGCCGGCGGCGCCAGCCACAGCGCCGTCGATGCCGGCGGCGCCACGCTGGTGCAGCAGCGTCAACGCCTGCGCATCCGGCGGCAGGTCGTGGTCGAGGTCGCGCACCGGGCTGGAATTGCCGATCGCCAGCACCGCACCGGGCGGCAGCGCGGCGCGCAGGAGCGG
Organism: Candidatus Rubrivivax defluviihabitans; assembly: GCA_016709385.1. GTDB lineage: Bacteria > Pseudomonadota > Gammaproteobacteria > Burkholderiales > Burkholderiaceae_C > Rubrivivax > Rubrivivax defluviihabitans. The sequence goes on along the minus strand of JADJMW010000007.1, from coordinate 78,901 downwards.
CGCCACCTCGTGTTCCTGTAAGGACGCGGCGGTGGCGCCGTGCGCGGCCGCACCGGCGAGGAGGCCGGTATCGTCGTGCGCGTCCGCATCGGCGTCGGTATCGCCATCGGCGTGTCGCGAGACCAACGCGACCGCCTGCGAACGCGCTTGCCAGGCCGCATCTTCGGCGGCGCGCCAGGCCGCGGCGTAGGTCGTGGCGTCGGCAGCGGCCGCCGCTGGGCCAGGCTGTGTCTCGAGCGCCGCTGCAGCCGCGTCCAGCAGCGCCGCCACCGGCCCCAGTACCATGCCCAGCGCCCCGCCGGCCGGGTCGGCCGGTCGTTCTCCGGGCAGCACCCAGCGCGCCGGTGCATCGTCGCCGCTGCACCAGGCCAGCCATTGCGCCGACACCGCCGGTGCGCCGATCTCCAGCGCCAGTTGCGGCCGCAGCCGCCGGCGCAGCGCGGGCGAACGCAGCAGCGCGTCGAAGGCGCCGATGCAGCGCGGCCTCGCCGCAATGTCCAGGCCGAAGCGCAACTGGCTCGTCGCCTCGGCCAGCAGCACATAACCGCTGGCGGCCACAAATCGCTGCACCGCGGCGCGCCAGGCCGCCGCCCGCGGCGCCGGTGCCGGGCCCGCGACGACGACGCCGCGCGGCGCTGCGCGTACCGCGGCCACCAGCGCCGCCACCGCCTGCGGGTCGGGTGTTGGGCGCGGCGGCAGCAGCCGCGGCGCGCCGGCATCGCGCAGCGCCTGCCACTGCGTCCGCCAGGGCTCGCGGCCGTCGCTGGGCTGCGGTTCCAGCGGCTTGCGGAAATGTGCATTGACCTGCACGGCGCCGGCCAGCGGGTAGCGGGTCGCCAGCACCGCCTGCGCGGCGATGCGCGTCACGGCGCGCAGCGCGGCCGGGTGCGCGTCGGGCAGGCCGAGCTCGAAAAAGGCATGGGCGTGATGGCCGAACAGCCGCACCTGGTCCACCGTCTGCGAGGCCTGGGCCTGCTGCACTTCCCAGGGTCGGTCGGCGCTGAGCAGCAGCAGCGGCAGGCCGGCCTCGCGCGCCTCCATCGCCGCCGGCAGCCAGTGCCCCGGCGCGGTGCCGCTGGTGGCCAGCACCACGCTGGGTCGTCCGCTGGCGCGCGCCTGGCCGAGGGCGAAGAAAGCAGCCACGCGCTCGTCGTGCAGCACGGTGCAGGGCAGCTGCGCCGCCAGCGCCAGCGCCAGCGGGGTGGAGCGCGAACCCGGGCTGATCACCGCGTGGGCCACGCCGCACTGCGCCAGCGCGGCGGCGAATAGCTGTGCCCAGGCGCTGTGCAGGTCGTCGGGTGCCGCGTTCAAGCGCCGTCCTGGAAGGCGTCGAGCACGCTGCGCTGCTTGACCCGCGTCTCGGCCAGTTCGGCCTCGCCGTCGGAGCCTGCGACGATGCCGGCGCCGGCCGGAATAACCGCCACGCGGTCTTCGACGACCGTGCCGCGCAGCGACACCACGGCGTGGCCGTCGCCATAAGGCGATAAGCGCACGAACGGCCCGGCATACAGGCCGCGCGGCTCGGGCTCCAGCGCCGCCAGTAGCGCCGAGGCGCGCGCGGCCGGCACGCCGCAGACCGCGGGCGTGGGGTGCAGGGCCTGCACCAGGTGCAGGAAGTCCACCTCGGCGCGCACCGTGGCTTCGATGGGCGTGTGCAGGTGCGCCAGGCCGCGCAGGCGGCGGACCACCGGCTCGCGCAGCGGCGGCAGTGCGAGTGTCAGCGGCGCGATCGCACGGCGTATGGCGTCCACCACGATGGCATGCTCGTGGCGGTCCTTGGCCGAGGCCAGCAGCTCGCCGGCCCGCTCGGCACTGCGCGTGCCGGCCAGGGCATGCGTGTGCAGGGTGCGGCCCTGCACCTGCACCAGCGTCTCGGGCGTGGCGCCCAGCCAGGTTTTGCCGCCGCGCCGCCAGGCATAACGAATGCAGTCGGGGTGGCGCTGGCCCAGGCGGGCCAGCAGGGCCGCGGGTTCGGGCGGGGTGTCGAAGGCAACGGCGACGCGGCGCGCCAGCACCACCTTGACCAGCTCGCCGCTGTGGATACGTTGCACTGCCTGTTCCACGGCCCGGGCAAAGTGCGCCGGCGCCCCGCCTTCGCCCAAGGCGTGCCAGGGCGGCAGCGGCCGGGCCTCGGTCGCGGCCAGCGCCGCCAGCACCATGCGGTCGCGCGCCAGCCGAGCCGGCAGCGCCGCCGCCTCGCGCAGCGGCCGCGTGACGCGCCACCAGGCCCGCGCGCCCTGCTGCACGTACAACTGCTCGGGCAGCATCAGGCCGCCGGGCATGAGGCCGCGCCACAGGGCGTCGGGCGTCTCGCCGTCGCGGAAGGGCAGCGCGCCCAGGGCGGCCGGCGCCGGGGCGTCGGGGCTGTCGTCCAGCAGCCCGGCCCAGAGCGGGGTCGCATCGTCCTGTGCCGGATCGAGCCAGCGCGCAGCGCCCAGCCCCACCCAGGCGTCGCCGCCTGGCGCGATGAAGGCCGCCACGGGGTCGGCAGCCAGGGCCAGCAGTCTTTCCGGGGGCAGGGGGGTGACTTCGATGGCGGCCGAATGCAGTTGCAGCGCGCAGTCGGTGAGCAGCGCCGCGTTCATGGCCGGCGGCCCGGCGCGACGGGGTGGAAGGGCAGGAGCATCGGACAGCGAGGGCGGTCGGGTGCCAGGCGTCGCCGGGGGCAAGCCGGGGCAGACCGTGCCGCGTGATTTCGGGGTGCCCTCATTGTGCCGTGGCGGGCGCGACCAGCAGCCGCAGCACCGCCTGCGCCGTGTCCAGCGGGCGCTCCATCGGGAACAGGTGCGAACCCTCGACCCATGACAGGCGGTCGTGCGCCAGCGCCCGCGTGGCGGCCAGGCCGGCCTGGCGGATTTCCGCCGATCGCGTACCACCGATGAAGGCCACCGGGCAGCGCGGCGGGTGGCGGTTCAGCACGCGGCCCATGTGGTGCGGCAGCGTGTTGTAGATGTGCGTTTCCACCTCGCGGCGGAAGGCCAGCGTGACGCCGCCTTCGGCGGCCGGCACCATGCCGCAGGCGATGTAGTCCTGCAGCACACCCGGTGCCCAGCGTGCGAAGGCGGACTTGGCAGCGAAGTGTTCGTACGCGGCCTCGGCGGAGGGCCAGCGGTAGCGCCGCCCGGCCGAGACGCGCCCCGGCGACATCCGCTTGAACAGCCCGCCCAGCTTCATGACGTGCACGCTGTGCGCGCGCCACCCCGTCACGATGGGCGAATCGATCAGCACCAGGCCGTGCACCAGGGCCGGGCGCTTGCACGCGGCCAGCAGTGCCAGGTAGCCACCCAGCGAATGGCCGACCAGGTGCACCGGCTCGCCCGGCGAGACGCGCTCGATGAAGCCGACGAGCTGGTCGCGCAGCCGCGGCCAGTTGCTCGTGACGGGGTAGGCCGGGTCGTGGCCGAATTTGTCCAGAGCCTCGACACGCCAGCCGGTGGCACGCCAAGCGTCGAAGAGCTGGCGGTAGGTGCCGGCGGGAAAGCCGTTGGCGTGGCAGAAGACGAGGGTGCCCGGGCCGTTGCCGCCCGATGCAGCGGCGTGCTGCGGCATGTTCAGACGATGCGCTCCTCGGGCTTGCTGATCTTGCGCATGGGCTCGAAACGCTTGCTCTTCACCATCAGCGGGTGCGCGGTCTCGCCGCCGTCCCAGCGCGGGTCGTCGATGCCCTCGAAGACCTCGCGCAGGCGCTGGCCCCAGGTGCCGCGGATCATCGAGAAATACGGGTTGTGGTCGTCGATGCACACGTGTTCGTCGCTGCGGAAGCTGCCCTCGCGGTAGACCAGCAGGTCCAGCGGCAGGCCGACGCTGAGGTTGCTCTTCAGCGTGCTGTCCATCGACACCAGCGCGCACTTGGCGGCCTCGTTCAGCGGCGTGGCGGGGGTGAGCACGCGGTCCAGGATGGGCTTGCCGTACTTGCTTTCACCGACCTGGAAGAAGCAGGTCTCGCGCGTGGCCTCGATGAAGTTGCCGGCCGAATAGACCAGGAACAGGCGCATCGCCTCGCCCTTGATCTGGCCGCCGAAGATCATGCTGGCATTGAAGTCGATGCCGGTGGCCTTGAGCGACGCCGCGTCCTGCTCGTAGACGCGGCGCACCGCGCTGCCCAGCACGCGCGTGGCGTCGAACATGCTCGTGGCATTCCAGATCGTCAGCGGCGGCGCATCGCCGTTGTCCAGCTTTTCCACCTGCAGGATCTCGCGCACGCTCTGGCTGATGCTCAGGTTGCCGGCCGACAGCATGACCATGAAGCGGTCGTCGGCCTTCTCGTAGATCATCATCTTGCGGTAGGTGCTGATCTGGTCCAGCCCGGCGTTGGTGCGGCTGTCGCTCAGGAAGACGAGTCCGGCGTTGAGGCGGATGCCCACGCAATAGGTCATGACGGGTATTCTCGGGAAAGGGCTTTGAGCCGGTACAGCGCTTCGAGCGCTTCGCGGGGCGAGAGCCTATCAGGGTCGAGCGCGGCCAGCGCCGCGGTCAGGGGCGCTGGCTCCGGCGCCGTGGTGGTGGCTGGCGGCGGCGCGAACAAGTCCACCTGCGCCTGGCCGGCGGCGGCCTTGGCCTCCAGCGCCTCCAGCGTGGCGCGCGCCTGGCGGATGAGCGAATTCGGCATGCCGGCCAGACGTGCCACCTGAACGCCGTAGCTGCGGCTGGCCGGGCCGGGCTCGATCTGGTGCAGGAAGACGATGTCGTGCCCGGCCTCCACCGCGCCCACGTGCACGTTGGCGGCGCGTTCGTGCCTGGCCGGAAACTCGGTCAGCTCGAAATAGTGGGTCGCGAACAGCGTGAAGCTCTTGTTGCGGTCGTGCAGTTGCGCCGCAATGGCCGAGGCCAGTGCCAGGCCGTCGAAGGTGCTGGTGCCGCGGCCCACCTCGTCCATCAGCACCAGGCTCGCCTCGGTGGCGGCGTGCACGATGGCGGCGGCCTCGGTCATCTCGACCATGAAGGTGCTCTGCGCATTGGCCAGATCGTCGGCGGCGCCGATGCGCGTGTGGATGGCGTCCACCGGGCCCAGCCGGCAGGCGGCGGCCGGCACGTAGGAACCCATCGCCGCCAGCAGCACGCTCAATGCCACCTGGCGCATGAAGGTGCTCTTGCCGCCCATGTTGGGGCCGGTGATGACGAGCATCTTCGTCTTCGCGTCCAGCCGGCAGTGGTTGGCGATGAACGCACCGCCGCCGGTTTCCAGCAGCCGCGCCTCGACCACCGGGTGGCGGCCGGCCTCGATCTCGATGCAGGGGTAGGGCACGAAGTCCGGCCGGCACCAGTTCAGCGTGGCGGCGCGCTCGGCCAGCGCGGCCAGCGCGTCCAGCGCCGCCAGCGCACGGGCCAGCGCCGCCAGCGGCGCCAGGAACGACTGCAGGTGGTCGAGCAGCTGTTCGTAGAGCCACTTCTCGCGCGCCAGCGCGCGCTCCTGCGCCGACAGCGCCTTGTCTTCGAAGCTCTTCAGTTCCGGCGTGACAAATCGTTCCGCATTCTTCAGCGTCTGCCGGCGTTGGTAGTCGGTGGGCACCTTGTCCAGGTGCGAGCCGGTGACCTCGATATAAAAGCCGTGCACCTTGTTGAACTGCACACGCAGATTGGGGATGGCGGTGCGCGCGCGCTCGCGCGCCTCCAGGTCCAGCAGGTACGCGTCGCAGTTCTGGTTGATGCCGCGCAACTCGTCCAGGTCGGCGTCGACGCCAGGCGCGATGACGCCGCCGTCGCGCAGCAGCACCGCGGGGTCGTCGGCGATGGCGCTCAGCGCGTCGGCCAGCGCCGGGTCGGGCGCCAGCGCCTCGTGCAGCCGGTCCAGCAGCGGCGTGCCCCGGGGCGCCGCCGTGCGCAGCGCCGGCAGCTCGGCCAGCGTGGCGCGCAGGCCGGCCAGTTCACGCGGTCGCACCTGGCGCAAGGCGGTGCGCGAGGTGATGCGTTCGACGTCGCTCACCGCACGCAAGGCCTCGCGCAGCGGCTCGAAGCCTTGTTCGATGAGCGCGGCAATGGCCTCGTGCCTTTGGCTGGCGGACGCGCGGCTGCGTGCCGGGTGTGTGAGCCAGTGGCGCAGCAGTCGGCTGCCCATGCCGGTGCGGCAGGTGTCGAGCAGGCTCAGCAGCGTGGGACTGCCTTCGCCGCGCAGCGTCTGCACCAGTTCCAGGTTGCGGTGCGTGGAAGGCGGCAGTTCGAGCAGGTCGCTGGCGCGCTCCACGCTGAGCGTGCGCACATGGGCCAGCGCACGGCCCTGCGTGTGTTCGGCGTAGCTCAGCAGCGCGGCGGCCGCGGCATGCGCGGCTCCCAGGTCCTGGGCGTTGAAGCCGGCGAGCGTGGCCACCTGCAGCTGTTCGCGCAGTTTGCGTTCACCTAGAGTGCTGTCGAACTGCCAGGCCGGCCGCGCGGTGCGTGCGCCGCGCGCCTGGCGCAGCGCCTCCGGCAACTCGCTGCCGTCGTGCAGGACCTCCGCCGGATCCAGCCGCGCCAGCCAGGCGGCCAGGTCGCCCTCGGTGCATTCGGTCACCCCGAGCAGGCCGCTGGCCAGGCCCAGCCAGGCCAGGCCGTAGACCAGGCCATCGGGTATCGCGGCACAGGGCCGGGTGCGCTGGCGGTGCACGGCCAGCAGCAGCGTATCGGCGCGCTCGGCCATCAGCTCGCTGTCGGTCACGGTGCCGGGCGTGACGACGCGTACCACCTTGCGTTCGACCGGGCCCTTGGCCGTGGCCACGTCGCCCACCTGTTCGGCCACCGCCACCGCTTCGCCGAGCTTGATCAGCCGTGCCAGGTAGCTTTCGACCGAGTGCACCGGTACGCCGGCCATCACCACCGGTTCACCCGCACTCTGGCCGCGCGTGGTGAGCGTGATGTCGAGCAGGCGGTTGGCCTTGCGCGCGTCGTCGAAGAACAGCTCGTAGAAATCGCCCATGCGATAGAAGACGAGCGTGTCCGGGAAGTCCGCCTTGATGCGCAGGTACTGGGCCATCATGGGTGTGTGTCCGGCAAGCTCAGTGTTCTTCGCGATGGGTGGTGAATTGTCGTTTTGCATCAATGACTTGGCTTCATATCGCGGCGATCTCAGAAAAGTCGCCCGCCTGGTACTGTGGAATTATCGTGGGGCGACATCCGCCGAGGGCTCGATCAGAAAGATCATTGGCCGACAGGCGCTTACGGCTGCTTGCGGCTCTAGGAGTACCTGATCGTGCCGTCAGCTGCGTCAGGAACGGCCCTTGAGAGGGGACTGGATGGGGAGCACGGTCGAAGGTCTTCCATTGGGCTCTTGGCCAGTTCCCCAGCGTTCAAAGGGGTTGGCTCGGGAGTCGTCGTGTCCTGCCAGCCCCAATCCTTGCCGGGCACTTGTGCACCACACCTGAACCCTGCAGGCGAACTTGCCAAAGACATACATAATGTTGGCAAAATTGCCAACATGAAGGCCGAGTTGATCACCCGCTTCAAGAGCGTTGCCGATGATGGTGGCGTGACGGAACTCGTTGTCTGGCGCGTGCCGCAACCGGTATCACCTTCAGGCCATGGTTACAAGTACCGCGCGGTCTACGTCGTGGACGGCGTGCGTGTGATCGGATTCGACAACGAACGGGGCAAGGGCGACCACTGCCACCTGCATGGGCGGGAGTTGCCATACAACTTCACCACGATTGACGCTTTGGTGGAAGATTTCATCGCCGCCGTGGATGCGGCAAGGAGAACGCCATGACGATACGACGCTCGCTCACCATCACCATGACGCCCGACTGGCGTGCAGCCTTGCGGCAAGCGGGCAAGGCCGGTCAGGCCGACAGATACCAAGGCGAGACGCTGAACTTCGAAAGCCCCGGCGCGTTCTTCGGCAGGCTGACCGAACGCCGCTGGGCACTGGTAACCACCTTGCTGGGGCAGGGCGCGATTGCGGTGCGCGAACTGGCCCGGCGAGCCGGCCGCGACGTCAAGCGGGTGCACGAAGATGTGCAGGTGCTGACCGAACTGGGCCTGGTCGAACGCGATGACGCTGGCGGTGTCTTGTGTCCATTTGCCGATGTGCACATCGACATGCATGTCCATCATGAAAACGTCGCGGCATGAACCGGCACCCGGGCTGGGCCGCAGGAAAGTGCCGGGCCGCCCTTCGCTTGTGCTGCCACTCGGTAATGTAGCAACAGCCATCGTGGCTCGGTGAAGGTCAGCAACCTGTTGTAGACCGGTCACTGAACAATCAAAGCTGAGTACCCGGATACGGACCCATACCAGCCCATCGGCGCGCTCCGAACCTACCCGACGACCGGCCCGGATGCTTCACGTTCCGCATCTACGAACCTGCCGTTCGTGGCCTACGGCGGTCGGCCATTATGGAGAGCTCTCCATAATGGCCGACACCGGGTTCACAACAGTGCAAGTCCGATGTCGGCTGTCCGCCAGATGGCTGACGTTGAACCGCGCGACCAAGATGCGCGCTGAGGGCCTTGGGCTGCTTGCCAGCATCAGCATTTCGGCGTCCTGAACCCATCGTCCGTGCGGTGAGTTCAGGTTCCGACACCTGCATTCAAGTGCCGCCAGGCACCACGGGGACTCCAGGGGGACTGGTGGAGAGATTTGCGCCACGAACCCTACGCTCTACGCGGCCTGGAAAGTCACCCGCTGGTACTGCGCCATCATCGGCGTGTGGGCCGAGAGGTCGCCCTTCAGGCGTTCGGCGGTGGAGGTCGGTGCGGTCATGGAGCCGAGCATCTTAGGCGAGGGGCGCGGGGCTCCCGGCGGGCGATGTCGACGCTGATGGAGGAGTCTCGCTCCCGATCCTCATGGCGAGCTCTCCACGGGGCTGGGCTTTCGGTACTCACGATCGGCGGCTTGCGGGGAGTCAAGACCTACGCGTCTTGCCGTCGCCACGTTGATCGATCGTGTTCAACTTCTTCAGTCCCCACAGAATGTGCACCATGGCCAAATACCTGATCTCCTTCCCGAGTGCGGCGATGATCGTTCCCGACGGCGAGTGGGAGGCGGTGGGCCGGGACTCACATGCCGTGATCGACGAGGCGAAGGCCGCCGGCGTCTACGTCTTCGGCGGTGGCATCGACGAAGACGTGCCGCCGGTGCGCGTTTCGGCCGCCGGCAGGGTGGCCGAGGGCGGCTATCCGTGGGCGCGCCCGCTCGACGGCGGCTTCACCGTGCTTGAACTGCCCTCGCGCGAGGAGGCCGTCGCGTGGGCCGGGCGCATCGCGACGGCATGCCGCTGCGACCAGGAGTTGCGTGTCTTCCAGTTCGACCCGCAGTCCTGACGGCTGTGGGTGCGGTGGCAAGGCGTCGGCTGCCGCCGGCGCAGTGGCCTTCGCCCCGACGCCCACGATGGTCAACGAGACCCAATACTCTTTTGACGGTTATCCAACCGTTTGGCAAAGTGCGGTCATGAGCTCAGCCGATCACTCGGCGGTCTTCTCCGCCCTCGCCGGCGCGACGCGCCGGGCGATCCTCGCGCGGCCGTGAAGGTCAGATGCGGCCGTGTCGACTCGAGCCTCATGCGCTGGCCCCGGCGGCCGATTGGATCGATCGGTACCGTGCCATGTGGTTGGAGCGGCTCGACCGCCACGATGCGTACCTGAAGAGCGTCACATCGGCGCCACCTCCAAAGCCCGTGGCACGACGCCACGCAAGAAGCCCGAGCCCAGGACAAGAGGAGAACGAAGTGGCCGCCAGAAACAGCTCGAACGAGATCCGGCTCACACGCATCTACGACGCGCCGGTGCGCGCGGTGTGGGATGCGTGGACCCTGCCTGAGCAGGTCGCGAAATGGTGGGGGCCGCGCGGCTTCACGCTGACCACCCACGGCAAGGACCTGCGCGCCGGTGGCCAGTGGCGCTACACGATGCACGGCCCGGACGGCGTCGACCATCCGAACGTTGCGACGTACCACGTGGTCGAACCGCACAAGAAGCTCATCTACGACCACGGCGCCACCGACGATCGTCCTCCACTCTTCCACGTCACGGCCACGTTCACCGAAGCGAACGGCCGGACCACGATGCAGTTGATCTTCACGCTGCCGTCGCCCGAGGCCGCCGCCGATGTCGCCAAGCACATCAAGCAGGCCGGCGGCAACGCGACCTGGGATCGGCTCGCGGAGCATCTCGAAGAGGTTTCGTCAGGCCGGCGGTGTTTCGTCATCAATCGCTCGCTGGACGCCCCGGTCGCACGCGTCTTCGAGATGTGGTCCAACCCGGAGCGCCTGGCGAAGTGGCTTCCGCCGCCGGGAACCACGATGCGCTTTCTCCGTTCGCAGATCGCGGCGGGCCAGAGCACGCTCTTCGTCATTGCCGGCCACCACGGCACGATGCGTGTGCGGGCCGAATACCTGGCGATCGATCCGCCCCGGCGCATCGAATACACGCAGCAGTTCGTCGACGAGCGCGAGCAACTCGCGCCGGCTCCCGGCGCCGAGACCTGGCCGGCGACGCTGCTGACCAGGGTGTTGTTCACGGAAGAGGCGCCCGACAGGACGCGCGTGACGGTGACCAGCGAGCCCTATGGTCACGGTGGTGAGGATGATGGGGTGACGGGTGCGGAGGTCGAAGCCTTCGTCCGCGAGCGTGCCGGCATGACGCTCGGGTGGACGAGCTCGTTCGATGCGCTCGAGGCGCTCGTGCAGTAGTCGCCTGGCGCGCCGAAGATCGCCACGCCCGACGCAGCCGGGGCGCCGGTGCTCGACGGCCAACCCGGGTTGCGGCGTCAGCCGCGCCGGGCCGCTTCGATCACGGCGATGTCGATCTTCGTCATCTCCATCATCGCGTCGAAGGCTCGCTAAGAGAACGCCTTGCTGTGCCTGAACGCAGGCCCGCCGTTGAGCCCGAGACAGGGAATGCCCATCACCGTGAACTCGACGGTCAGCACGTCACCCCGCTGGCCCGAGGGAAAGTCGCCGGGCGCGCGACGGATCGCGCCCACGTCGCTGTCGGGAAACGTCTTCGCGTAGAACCGCGCGGCTTCGACGGCATCGCCGTCGAACCAGAGGCAGATCGTATTCTTGCTCGTCATGGGCGCTCTCCAGCTCGATTCAGCGCCTACGCGCTCACGATGGCCTCGAAGCCGCCGAAGATCATGCGCTTGCCGTCGAAGGGCATCGGGTTGCGCTCCGGCGACATCCGGGGATCGTCCATCATCGCTGCCATGCCGGCGTTGCGCGTCGCCTTGTCGGGCCAGGTGATCCAGGAGAAGACCACGGTCTCGTCGTCCTTGCGCAAGACCGCGGTGTGCATCGAGTTGATGGTCCCTTCGGGCACATCGTCGCCCCAGCATTCGACGACCGACAAGGCGCCGAACTCCTTGAACACGGCGGCCGCCTCGCTGGCGTGGCGGCGGAACGCTTCCTTGTTGGCCGTCGGAACGGCCAGGACAAAACCATCGACGTACATGTCTGTGCTCCTTTCGACTTGACGACGTCCGGGCAGGTCACGTGCCCTCCGTCGCGTGACTGCTTGCGCCAGGCTTCGACCTCAGCGCGCAGGCGATCCTCCTGCTCGCGCAGCTCGGGCGTAAAGGCTTCACCGAAGTCGTCGGCCTCGAAGACGGGGCGGATCCCGACCTCGCAGTCCTCCGCGTGCCGGTTCGGGCAGCGCCGCACCCACTCGATGTCCTCGTCCATCGAGCGCACCTGCCAGAGCCGGAACCCGGCCACCAGTTCCCTGGTCTCGACAAAGGGCCCGTCGACGACGCTGCGCTGGTTGCCCGAATAGCGCACGCGCACACCCTTGCGGCTGGGGTGCAGTCCCTCGCTGGCCAGCATCACGCCCGCCTTGACCAGTGCCTCGTTGTAGTGGCCCATCGCGGCGAGCAGCTCGCCTTCGGGCATGGCGCCGGCTTCGGAAACCTGCGGCGCCTCGACCATGACCATGACATGCATGAACGATTCTCCTTGAGATTGGACGAGGCCTGGCCGGACGCCTTGCAGGCTGTGACCCGTGCCTTCCTCACCACGACGATCGACGGCCGCGAAGATTGCCATGCTCGCGCGAGCCTTCGGGAAACGCCAGGATCTCGGCGTCGACGAAGGCGGTGCCGGCGTCCACACGCGCACGCAGTGCCGCCACGGGTGCCATCGCCGCGCGGCAGGGCGGGTGGGTGCCGTCCTGCGCCTGACATCGCGCCCGAAGAGTATCGCCGAGGGTTTCATTTCATTCGGGCGCCAAGGGCCGCTCGCTGCCGCCTTCCAACCCGTTCGTGTAGGCTACGCAGTCACTCGCCCTCGAACCCGGAGTCCCGATGAACAAGCCCCGCCTGACCTATTTCGATTTCGCCGGCAGCCGCGGCGAGGAATGCCGCATCGCGCTGCACCTGGCGGGCATCGACTTCGACGACATGCGCGTCAAGAGCGCCGACTGGCCGGCGCTGAAGGAGAGCATGCCGTTCGGTGCGATGCCGGTGCTGCAGATGCCGGGAAAACCGCCGCTGGCGCATTCCAACGCCATCCTCGTATTCATCGGCCGTCAGCACGGCCTTCATCCGGCCGACGCCTTCGAGGCCGCACGGCACGAGGCGCTGATGTGCGCCGTCGAGGAACTGCGCCACACGATCACGCCAACGCTGCGTATTTCCGACCCCGAACAGAAGCGTGTGGCTCGCGAGGCCTTGGCTGCGAACGAACTCGCGACCTGGGGCCGTCAGGTCGAGCGTCAGCTCGGCGACGGTCCCTTCGTCGGCGGCCGGTCACTCCAGGTCTGCGACATCAAGCTGTACATGGTGGTCCGCTGGCTGACCTCGGGCACGCTGGACCACGTACCCACCACCGTGCTGGATCACTGCCCGAAACTGCTGCGCCTGTACCGTGCCGTGGGCGAACATCCGGGCGTGAAGGCCTGGCTGGCGAAGTCGGCGCATTGAGGTCTGCCAGGCGGGACCCAGGGCGCCGCGTGCAGTGGTCGCCTGCCTCGCAGCGTTGACCACCAACGCTGCGCAGCCTGTTGACGGGCGTGCTAGCCGTAGTTGGTGATCCACTCCACGCCCTGGGCGTAGGCGGCGTCGATGGCGCTGTCCTCGGTGGCGAAGTCGCCGCGCGGGACCGCGATCTCGCGCGGACGGGTCGGCCAGACCTGCTTGCACACCACGAGTCCGGGCGCGAACTTGCCGTTGTCCGCCGCCTTGGCGCTGCACTGCAGTTCGTAGTCCCGGTGCCTGAAGATCTTGGTGGTGCCCATCTTTTGCTGGTCGTCCTGGTGTGTCGTAGGGGCGGTGTCGGGCCGGGCCCTCGAGGCGAAGCCGTCGTCGGTGGAGGGCGCGCCGGCATGTCGATGCTGCAGCACAGCGCAATCGTCCGGTGCGCGAAGTCACGACCCATGCGCTGCCTGTCGTGCGATGTGTCGCAGGCGGTGGCCGGGTCGTTCGTGATGGTGGCCGATGTCCACCGTGGCCTCGGAACGTACGCGCAGCGGACCGGGCGCGGCGCTCGGGCGCCGCACTCGGGCGATCTTCAGCGGCGGCGCGCCGCCGCAGCCGCCCCCGCCGCCGGGGCGGGGCCGCGGCCTTCGAGATGGCGGAAATTGATGCGCCCCTTGGTCAGGTCGTAGGGCGAGAGTTCCAGCGAAACGCGGTCGCCGGCCAGGATGCGGATGTGGTGCTTGCGCATGCGTCCGGCGGTGTAGGCGATGAGCGAGTGGCCGTTTTCCAGCGTGACGCGGAACCGCGAGTCGGGCAACACTTCGGCGACGACGCCGCTCATTTCGATCAGGTCTTCCTTGGCCATGGGGTCTTTCTTGGTGGATTGAAGGCGAGGCCCGCCACGGCAGCCAGCCACGAACTCGGTCGTGGCCGGGCGGACAACGGGGAGGGCGGTGCGGGCCGACAGGGCCACCCGGAAAGGGTGCGGACCGCGCGGGGACGGGGCGACTCGGGGTTCCGCTGCCGTGAACCGGGCTTCGGGCGCGTGGCTTGAAGCGATATGAGTCTTGAATTCAACTCGCGGAGTCTACCACCGCACGGTGCCGGCCGCGCCCGCCGGCCGCGCCCGCGGCCGCGGACCGGCGGTTCAGGCCGCCTCGGCGTGGTAGTCGGTGACGCGCTGCACCTCGTTGCGCGACCCCAGCACCACGCTCACGCGTTCGTGCAGGCTGGTCGGCACGATGTCCAGGATGCGCTCGCGCCCGTTGGTGGCCAGCCCGCCGGCCTGTTCCACGATGAAGGCCATGGGGTTGGCCTCGTACAGCAGGCGCAGCTTGCCGGGCTTGGCGGGCTCGCGCTGGTCCCAGGGGTAGAGGAAGACGCCGCCGCGCGTGAGGATGCGGTGCACGTCGGCCACCATGCTGGCCACCCAGCGCATGTTGAAGTCCTTGCCGCGCGGGCCCGCCTTGCCGGCCAGGCACTCGTCGATATAACGCGTGACCGGCGGCGCCCAGTGCCGCATGTTGGACATGTTGATGGCGAATTCACGCGTGTCCTCGGGCATCTGCACGCCCGCCTGGGTGAGCACCCAGGAGCCGGTCTCGCGGTCGAGCGTGAACATGGCCACGCCGTTGCCCAGCGTCAGCACCAGCGTCGTCTGCGGGCCGTAGACGCAGTAGCCGGCCGCCGCCTGGTGCTTGCCGGGCTGCAGGAAGTCCTCCTCGCTCACGCCGCGTGCGTGCCCCACCTTGCGCAGCACGCTGAAGATGGTGCCGATGGAGACGTTGACGTCGATATTGCTGCTGCCGTCCAGCGGGTCGTAGACGAGCAGGTATTCGCCCTGCGGGTAGCGGTTGGGCACCACGTGGATGCTGTCCATCTCCTCGCTGGCCATCGCCGCCAGGTGGCCGCCCCATTCGTTGGCCTCGATCAGCACCTCGTTGCTGATGATGTCGAGCTTCTTCTGCACCTCGCCCTGGATATTCTCGCTTTCGGCGCTGCCCAGCACGTCGCCCAGGGCGCCCTTGTTGACGGCGATGGCGATGCGCTTGCAGGCGCGGGCCACCACCTCGATCAGCAGCCGCAGCTCGGCCGGAATGCGGCCGTGCTCGCGCTGCTGTTCGACGAGGTATTGCGTGAGGCTGATGCGCTTGCGGTAGGTCATGTCTGCTCCAGCGCGCGGGTGACGATCTCGCGCACGTCGTTGCTGAGGTCGGGCTTGGCGGCCACGCGGGCGATGGCCTCGCGCGCCGCGCTGCGGTAGGGCTCGGCCAGCACGGCCCAGCGGTCCATGGTGCGCGCCAGGCGACCGGCCACCTGCGGGTTGAGGGTGTCCAGCTCCATCAGGCGGTCGGCCCACAGCACGTAGCCGGCGGCGTCGGCGCGGTGGAAGGCCGCCGGGTTGCCGGCGCACAGCGTGAAGAGCAGGCTGCGCACGCGGTTCGGGTTCTTCATCGAGAAATCGCGGTGCTTGAGCAGCGCCTTGGCGCGAGTGAAGACGCGGCCGGCCTCGGCGCCCAGCAGCTCGGGGGTGCGTGCCTGCAGCATGAACCACTTGTCCAGTACCAGCGCGTCGCCGTGGGCCTGCGCGTGGAAGCGCTCCAGCGCTGCTTCGGCCAGCGGCGAATGCGCGTCGGTCAGCGCCGCCAAGGCCCCGAGCCGGTCGGTCATGTGAGTCGCGTCCTTGAAGCGCTGGTAGGCCTTGCCGGGCCATACCGCGTCGCCCTGGCGCACCGCTTGCAGGCACAGCATGGTCAGCGCCAGGTGGGCCAGCGCACGGCGGCCGGCCTGCGCCGGGCGCGGGCTGTAGCCTTCGGTCACCTGGTGTGCTTCCCAGGCCCACGCCCAGTCGGCGTGCAGGCGTTCGGCCAGCTGCGCACGCCACTGCTCGCGCACGGCGTGGATGCGTTGCGGGTCGACCACCGGCAACTGCTCGGCGATATAGAGCTCGCCGGGTGCGAGCAGCGCCAGCTCCTTGAAGGCCGGGTCCAGTGCCGGGTCGAGCAGCACGCGGCGCAGTGCCTCGGCCAGGGCGTCGTCGAGCACCGGCGCGCTGCCGCTGGCCACCGCCGCCAGCAGGCGGCCGAGCATCAGGCGCTGGCCGGCTTCCCAGCGGTTGAAGGGGTCGCTGTCGTGCGCCAGCAGCACCAGGCGTTCGGCGTCGTCCAGGCCGTCGTCCAGCCGCACCGGCGCCGAGAAGCCGCGCAGCAGCGAAGGCACGGGCGGGGTGTCGATGCCTTCGAAGACCCAGCTCTGCTCGCCTTCCTCCAGCACCAGCAGGCGGTCGGCTGCCAAGTCGCGGCCCCCGGCGTCCAGCAGGCCCATGGCCACCGGCACCACGAAGGGCAACTTCGTCGGCTGGCCGGGCGAGGGATCGCTGCGCTGCGCCAGCGTGAGCGTGTAGCGCCGGGCCTCGGCATCGTGTTGCCCACGTGCCGTGATGCGCGGCGTGCCGGCCTGGGCATACCAGCGCTTGAAGGCGTCGAGCCGCGTCGCCAGTTCGCTGCCGGGGTTGGCGTCGGCAATGGCCTGCGCGAAGTCGTCGCAGGTGACGGCCTGGCCATCGAAGCGCTGGAAATACAGCGCCATGCCGCGCGTGAAGCCTTCGCGTCCCACCAGCGTGTGCATCATGCGCACCACCTCGGCACCTTTTTCGTACACCGTGGGGGTGTAGAAGTTGTTGATCTCCAGGTAGCTGTCGGGCCGCACCGGGTGCGCCATGGGCCCGGCGTCCTCGGGGAACTGCGCGGCACGCAGCCGGCGCACGTCGTCGATGCGCTTGACGGCGCGCGCCGAGGGCGAGCCCGCCATGTCCATGCTGAATTCCTGGTCGCGGAAGACCGTCAGTCCTTCTTTCAGCGAGAGCTGGAACCAGTCGCGGCAGGTGATGCGGTTGCCCGTCCAGTTGTGGAAATATTCGTGGCCGATGATGCTTTCGATGCGCGCGAAGTCGGCGTCGGTGGAAATGGCCGGGCTGGCCAGCACGGCCTGGGTGTTGAAGATATTCAGGCCCTTGTTCTCCATGGCCCCGGAGTTGTAGTCCTCCACCGCCACGATCATGTAGCGGTCCAGGTCCAGCGCCAGGCCGAAGCGCGCTTCGTCCCAAACCACCGAGGCCACCAGCGAGTTCATCGCGTGCTCGGTCTTCTCCAGGTCGCCGGGCCGCACGTAGACCTGCAGCAGGTGCTCGCGGCCGCCGCGCGTGCGGATGCGCTGCTCGCGTGCCACCAGATTGCCGGCCACCAGCGCGAACAGGTAGCTGGGCTTCGGGAACGGGTCGTGCCACTTCGCGAAGTGGCGGCCGCCTTCGAGTTCACCCTGCTCGACCAGGTTGCCGTTGCTCAGCAGCACCGGAAAACGTGCCTTGTCGGCGCGCAGCAGCACGGTGTAGACGGCCATCACGTCGGGCCGGTCCAGGAAATAGGTGATGCGGCGGAAGCCCTCGGCCTCGCACTGCGTGAAGAAGCTGCCGCCGCTGGTGTACAGGCCTTGCAGCGCGGTGTTCTTGTCGGGCGCGCAGGTGTTGCGGATCTCCAGCGTGAAGCGGTCGGTCTCGGGCGGGCTGTCGATGACGAGCTCGCCGCCCTCGTGGCGGAACGAGACGCTGGCGCCGTCGGCCTGCACGCGCAGCAGCGTCAGTGCCTCGCCGTGCAGGCGCAGCGGCTGGCGCGGCAGCGCGGGGTTGCGTTCGATCGTCAGCCGGCTGGCGACGATGGTCTTGGCCGGATCGAGGTCGAAGCTCAGTTCGGCGGCGCGGATGAAAAACGCCGGCGCGGTGTAGTCCTCGCGGCGCACGGGAGTCGTGGTGGCTTCACGCATGGGGCGTGGTCTCCAGGGAGTGGTGGGCCGGCAGCCCGCGGGGGCTACAGCCCCTGCTTCAGGCTGGCTTCGATGAAGGTGTCCAGGTCGCCGTCGAGCACCTTCTGGGTGTTGCTGATCTCCACGTTGGTGCGCAGGTCCTTGATGCGGCTGTTGTCTAGCACGTAGCTGCGGATCTGGTGCCCCCAGCCGACGTCGGTCTTGGTATCTTCCAGCTTCTGCTGCGCCTCCTGGCGCTTGCGCAGCTCGTGGTCGTACAGGCGCGAACGCAGCCGCTGCCAGGCGGTGTCGCGGTTGCTGTGCTGGCTGCGGCCGTCCTGGCACTGCACCACGATGCCGGTGGGAATGTGCGTCAGCCGCACCGCCGAGTCGGTCTTGTTGATGTGCTGGCCGCCGGCGCCGCTGGCGCGGAAGGTATCGGTGCGCACGTCGGCCGGGTTGATGTCGATCTCGATCGAGTCGTCGACTTCCGGGTAGACGAACAGGCTGGCGAAGCTGGTGTGGCGGCCGCCCGAGGAGTCGAACGGGCTCTTGCGCACCAGGCGGTGCACACCCGTTTCGGTGCGCAGCAAGCCGAAGGCATAGTCGCCCTCGACCTTGACGGTGGCGCTCTTGATGCCGGCCACGTCGCCCGGGGTTTCGTCTTCCACCGTGGCCTTGAAGCCCTTGCGCTCGGCGTATTTCAGGTACTGGCGCAGCAGCATCTGCGCCCAGTCGCAGGCTTCGGTGCCGCCGGCGCCTGCCTGGATGTCGATGAAGCAGTTCAACGGGTCGGCCGGGTTGCTGAACATGCGGCGGAATTCGAGGTCCTTCACGGTGGTCTCGAGCGCCTGCGCCTCGGCTTCGATGCTTTGCAGCCCGGCTTCGTCGGCTTCCTCCTTGCTCATCTCGAACAACTCGAGGTTGTCGTCGAGATTGCGCTTCAGGTGGTCGATGGTGCCGACCACGCCTTCGAGCATCTTCTTCTCGCGCCCCAGTTCCTGGGCCCGCTTCGGTTCGTTCCAGACCGTGGGGTTTTCCAGCGCGGCGACGACCTCGTTCAGGCGCAGGGCCTTGCGGTCGTAGTCAAAGATACCCCCGGAGCTGCTCGGTGCGGGCACTCAGGTCGGCGAGCAGCGTGCCGATCGAGTTGATATGTTCGACGTCCATGGTAGGCGGTGGGTGGCTGGGTGAAAGCCCGCGATTCTCTCACGCAGCCCGCGGGGCGAGGGCAACCGAGGGTTCTCGCGGCCTCAGGCCAGGAAGCGCGCCAGGTGCCCGGCCAGCGCGGCCGGCTGGTCGTGGTGCAGCATGTGGCCGCAGGGCGAAAGCCGTTCGCGTTGCAGCTTGGGCACCACCGCCAGCCGGGCTTCGAAATCGCTGCGCGGGTAGCGGTGGCCCCACCACTGCGTGGTATCGGTGAGGTCGCCTTCCACCCACAGCACCGGCGCCGTGATGAGCCTCCAGGTTTCCAGCACCTCGTCCTTGCGGTAGAGCACCGGGTTGACGCGCTTGTGCGCCGGGTCTCCCAGGATGTGCCAGCGGCCGTCGCCGCCGGGAGCCGTGTCCGGGCGCGACCAGTGCGGTGCCAGCCAGGCTGCCTTGTCGGGCGTGAGCAGCGGGTTGTTCTGCAGCAGCCGCTCGGCCACCGCGTGCAGGCTGTCGTAGCTGCGCAGGATGGCCGGCTGTTTCAACTCGTCGAGCCACTTCGCCAGCCGGCCGGGGGCCTGGCGCGGATGGGTTTCGGGCAGGCCGAAACCTTCCAGGTTGACGAGGCGGCGGATGCGCGCTGCTCGCACGCCGGCATACGACATGACCACGTTGCCGCCCATGCTGTGGCCGAGCAGGTCCACCGGGCCGGTCCAGCCGGCGGCGCCGAGCACCGTGTCGAGCAGCGCGTCGAGGTCGCCCAGGTAGTCTGGGAACCAGTAGGTGTCGGCACCCGGCGCGGCGGTGAGGCCGAAACCGCGCCAATCGGGGGCGATGACCCAGCGTTCGAAACCATCGGCGGCCGCCAGCGCGTCGACGACGAACTGAAACGAAGCGCCGACGTCCATCCAGCCGTGCAGCAGCACCAGTGGCGGCCGGTCGGGGCGCGCGAGCGAGGCGTCGCCCCAGGTGTGCAGGTGGTACCGGAGGCCGCGGATGGGCAGGAATAGGCTTTCAGGTGTGCGCTTCGGCTGGTAGGTCATGCATGCCACTGTAGCGGGACGAAGCAGGTGGCGCAGTCCCGGGCGGGACTGATGGGACTGCTTCATTCGGCAGCGTAGCTGGACACCTTTGGCCAGCCAGTCGGGCGAAGCCCGATGCCACGGCGCGACGGGCGCTAGCCCGTCGCGTCGTGGCATTGCGGTTCATCCCCACGGACGTGGGGAACACGGCCAATCGCGTTCTGGGATAGGCGCTTACTGCGGTTCATCCCCACGGACGTGGGGAACACGCGTGGAAGGTGGCGGCCACTTGGCTGCTGATCGGTTCATCCCCACGGACGTGGGGAACACTTGAAGACGCCATGCAGGTGTGGGCCGGCGAGCGGTTCATCCCCACGGACGTGGGGAACACAACTATCGGCTCTGGTCGAAGCCTGGGTTCGCCGGTTCATCCCCACGGACGTGGGGAACACCTCGAAAGCGTCTTCAACGGCGACCGCTGCGCCGGTTCATCCCCACGGACGTGGGGAACACGCCCATCGTCGCCGCCGCCGGTCTGCTGTTGACGGTTCATCCCCACGGACGTGGGGAACACGGGACTACCGATCTAGGCAGCAAGGACGAAACCGGTTCATCCCCACGGACGTGGGGAACACAACTGGCAGGCACAGATCGCCATCCGGGTCGCCGGTTCATCCCCACGGACGTGGGGAACACCAGGGCGGTGGTGTAGGGGGTGGTCATGCTGACGGTTCATCCCCACGGACGTGGGGAACACCGCATCGCGGCCCTGCACTGGCGGCAATCAACCGGTTCATCCCCACGGACGTGGGGAACACCTGACGCCGGATGCATGGGTGTTCTTCGATGACGGTTCATCCCCACGGACGTGGGGAACACACAACGTTGTCCGCAGCAGCATTGACATTGCCGGTTCATCCCCACGGACGTGGGGAACACCAGGTCAGGCCGAGCGGGCTGGTCGCCATCTGCGGTTCATCCCCACGGACGTGGGGAACACTCCGCCCGCGACACGGGCTGTACGCTGGCGCTTGGTTCATCCCCACGGACGTGGGGAACACGCTTTACAGGCGCTCCAGGGAGCAATGGACGGCGGTTCATCCCCACGGACGTGGGGAACACCGAAGCCGCGTTCCATGTCGGACGGTTTGCGGCGGTTCATCCCCACGGACGTGGGGAACACCAACGCGAGCATGCGCGCGGCCATACTGTTCAGGGTTCATCCCCACGGACGTGGGGAACACGAGATCGCGCGATGCGCGTCGCGCCATGTTCGCGGTTCATCCCCACGGACGTGGGGAACACGCCCTACTGTGGACAACCGTAAAGAGTGGGCTGCGGTTCATCCCCACGGACGTGGGGACACACGTGGAAGACGCCGACGGCGGGATGACCACAATCGGTTCATCCCCACGGACGTGGGGAACACATCTCGGGCAGTCGCTCGCGCAGTTCGTCGGGCGGTTCATCCCCACGGACGTGGGGAACACGATGGCTACGGCGCTCGGTTGCTCAACTCCGTCGGTTCATCCCCACGGACGTGGGGAACACTCGGAAACAACCGCTATCAGTTCGATCAGTCACGGTTCATCCCCACGGACGTGGGGAACACGGCGATAGACGACGCATAGATGCCGCATTTGTAGGTTCATCCCCACGGACGTGGGGAACACTTCAGCGCCGACTCGAATGACACGTCATACACCGGTTCATCCCCACGGACGTGGGGAACACACCAATCCTATCTCGTTGAAAACATTGAGCAATTCCGGGCGGACCAGACGCACCGGCAGGAAAACGCCCGAAGGCGCGCGAATTGTCAAAGAGCGTCAGGTTCCGCCTCAGGCATGAAGCGGACCAGCTGTACGCCGTCGAAGTCTGCCGGAATCCGGCGGTTGGCGCCCAGGGTCTGGAACTCGAAACCGGCCTCGGCTGTACTGCGCCACATCATGACCGCGTTCCCGGTCTCGATGCCTTCCTGCACGTGTGCCCAGATATGTTCGCGCACGCGCTTGCTGTAGGCGCCCACGTAGACCCCGGCGCGCACCTCCAGCAGCCACACCGCCAGGCGTCCACGCAGCCGGGGCGGCGCGTTCTCAAGCACGATGACCAGCATCGCCCAGGCTTTCGGGGTTGACGACCGCCGGGCCAACGGCGTTCGCCGGGGCCTCGGGCCGCGCAATCTCGCCGGCGGCCAGGATCTCCTCGATGTCCGGAATGATCCGGTCCAGCAGCTTCGTATGCCGGAAGATGTCGCGGCAGCCCAGGCGCACGGCACGCTCGACACTGCCCTGCGGGTTGGCCGCTGCCACCTTGAAAGCCACAGGCACCACAGTCTCGAACTTGTAGACGTCGGCAATGTCGTAGACAAAGGACAGCGGCTTGCCGGTATGGATGAAGCCCACCGCCGGCGCGTAGCCGGCCGCCAGCACCGCGGCCTCGGTGACGCCGTAGAGGCAAGCGGTGGCGGCCGACAAGCAGCGGTTGGGTACGTCCGAGCTGTCCCAGCTTTCAGGGTCGTAGTCACGCCCGGTCCACTTCACGCCGAACTGCTGCGCCAGCAGCTGGTAGCTGCGCCGTACACGCGCCCCCTCGATGCCGCGCAACTGCTCCACGCTGCGGCGCTCGGGCGGCGCTTCGCCGAAGCGCAGGGCGTACATCTTGCGTACCACCTTCAGGCGAAGCGCTTCGTCCAGCGCCAGGCGCGCCTGGTACAGCAGCCGGTCGGCGCGGGCGCCGCCGGGCTGGCCCGACGAGTACAGGCGCACACCGGCTTCGCCCACCCACACCAAGAGCGTGCCCACGCGGGCTGCCAGTGCCGCGGCGCGGTGCGACACGCGCGTGCCCGGCTCCAGCATGATGCAGGCCACGCCGCCCACCGGGATATGCGTGCGGATGCCGGTCACATCCACCACCACGAAGGCGCCGTCGAGCACGTCGATCTCGCCGCGTTCGATGAAGACGACCGACAGTCGCTCCTTGATCGGCAGCGGCTTCAGTGGGGGCAGAAGTGAGCCCGGCAAAGGCTCTACTCGCCGAGTTCGCACAGCGCGCGCGCCGTCAACGCGTCGCCAAGGTGGTAGCCGCTGCGGCGCAGCGCATCGATGATCGGCCGTACCGGGCCGACCAGGCCCAGTTGTCGCCCTCGGACCAAAAGGCCGACCGTGCCCACGACCAGGAGACCGGCATCCGCTGCTGCCCGGCGGGCGCGGCGCTCATCGATCAAGACCTGCGCATTGCGCAGCCGGGCCAGCGCGATCGCCGCACGCTCACCGGCGCCGAGGCGCGCGTCCTGCAATGGCTGGGCGGGGGATCGCGGCTCGGGTTCGATTTTCAGCTTCCCCGCTGCCAGGGCAGCCTGCAGGCACACACGTTCCTGTTCAGGCGGCCGGCGCAGCACTTCGTCCCAAACTACGGCGGGCACGAGCACCTGGCCGTAGAGCAGCGCGGGCAGGTCGAGCAGAGCGACGCGAGCCAGCGCGATCAGCGGCCCGCTATCGGGGACCAGCAAGGCTGCTGACATGCTCCAACTCGCGATCGAGGTCCTCGACGCTGTAGCGCACCGCCGGAATGCCGCGCCGGCCGAGTTCGTCGATCATGCTGCTGTAGGGCAGGCCGGCCACCTCGGCGGCACGGCCCAGGCTGATCTGGTCCGACTCGTACAGGGCCACGGCCAGCTCCAGCAACGCCTCGGGCGTGCCGGTGTTTGATCCCAAAGGCATCGTCAGCAACATCGGCTGGCCCTCGACAAGCACGATGTCGGCCTGGCCCCGGCGTGCGTCATTGAGCAGGCGCTGCGGGTACGCCATCACTTCTTCGGCGGTAAGGGTGGACATCAGGATTCCTTTGATGGCTTGACTCGCTGAATGTTCAGCTTACTTCATGCGGCTGCATCGGTGCCAGCGATAGCATTCCGAGTCCCAAAGCCTTGCCGGGCCCGATGCCAGCTGCCAACGCGTTGCGCAGAGCGTTGGCATCAACAGCCTGAAGAACGCCATCGAACAACACCGAATCCAGCGTGATGCTGCGTTCGCGCCGACCTTGGGGTACGCGCAGCCGACCACTGGCGCCGCGCTCGGCGGCAACCACTTCGAATCCGTGGCGCTGTCCCTGCCGCAGGAGCCAGCTGTGCCGAGCCTCGTCATCGTGCAGCCCGAAGCGCTTTCCGTCGCGAGTCACCGTCGGGTTGGCACATAGTCGAAAGCGGTAGCGTCGTCCCTCTTGCACCAGCTCTTGCAGGGACACGCGCTTGTTGCCCTGCAATGCTACGAAGTATCCCGAGCCGATTTCCTCGGTCTCGTGCAGCGAATGCCACGCCGCTGCCTGCGCGGCCTGCACCAGCACGGTCGTGCCGGGCAGGCCGGTGTGGTCGGCTTCGCGCCGCCACAGGAACCGGGGCGGCGGCGTCGCCGCGTCGGGCGCAAAGGCGCGCGCCAGGCTGCGGTGCAGCTCGTAGGCGCTGGCCAGGTCACGCCGCGCTTGCGGGTGTGCCGGGTTCAGTTGCAGGCGGCTCAGGTACATCGGCAATCTCTCCTGGCAGTACGAGACGCGGGCCGAAGCGCCGCAGCGCAAACGGTCCGTTGGGTTGATCCTGGCGCTGGGCTCCCAGGCTCGGGTGTTCGATGGCAGTGCGCAGCGGCCGGCCGGCATGTTCGCGACGCGGGCGCGCGATACGGGGCTGTTGCTGCAGGGCCTGCTCCAGGGAGCCGGGATGGAGCCCGCCGAACGGCGGGTCGAGCAGCGCCACCGGGCTGCCGGGAGGGAACGACTTGCGGCCGAGCGCCAGCGGCCACACGGGGCACCGCGTCGCGGAGAGCAGCCGCCGCAGCAGCGCCTCGTCGTCACCTTCCAAGCCGACCAGAAACGCAGCGTCGGCCCAATGGCGCGGGCTGACGACCGTGCGCTCCAAGTCCACCTTGCCGGTGGCGATCAGGAGACCCTTGGCCGTCTGGAAGTCACGCATCGGCATGCCTTCGCGGTCCACGCGCACGCCCATGCGCAAGGCCGCCAGATCGTCCACGGGCTCGGCACGGTCGCGGCCCAAGGCAGCGCACAGCAGGCCCACCACACCGGATTTGCTGGGTTCGAGTTGCGTGTCGCGTTCGTCGAAGCGGCTGGTCGTGCCCCAGCTTTGCATGGGGCCGGCCAGCCGCAGCAGCAGCGTGGACATGTTCAGGCCTCTGCGGGCTCGGCCGGTGCGGCCGCCGCCGGCAGCACCGCTGAACCTGGTCGCGCAGCCATTGCAGCAGTGCGGCCAGGCTGGCGTGGTGCTCGCCCAGGCCGGCGGGCCAGGCGCGAGTGAGGTCCAGCACGCCCCAGCGGTCGCGGCCGTCACCGTAGAACGCGGCCAGCTGCTGCTCATAGGATGCCAGCGCGCCGACGCTCAACTCGGTGAGCGGCTGCTGCGGCTTCGGCGCCACCGGCCTTTCGAAGGCATTGGCCAGGTTCAGCGGACTGCCGTGGCGCAGCACCACGCCGATGAAACTGGGCGGGTTGTGCGCGGCAAAGCTGTTCTGCTTGCCGGTGGGCAGCGCGCGCGCCAGGCCCTCGGCAAAGGCGAGTAACCCCTGCAGCGCCAGCGCGTTGTCGCCTTGCAGGTTGGTGGCCAGTTTTTGCACGTCGACTACGGCGTAGCGGTAGAAGGTGGCGGCATTGAACTCGACGTGTCCGATCATGCCGGCGCCGGTTTCGTCTGCGCCGCCTTCGTCATCGACCGCGGTGAAGTAGTCGAACTCGCGTTCGACGCGGTGGGTGCTGATGGCGTGCGCGACCTGGCTTGCGGCGTGCTGGTTGGCTTCGGGCAGATCGGCCAGCATGCGGCCGAACAGCGCCACGTCGACGGCCTTGCCGCCATCGAGCAGCTTCTTCACGGCCTTCTTCACCTCGTCTGGGGCATCGGCCTTGGCCTGCTTCTTGGTGCGTTTGGCACCTTCGACCGCTGCGGCAGGTTCCAAAGTGTCCCAGTGCGTGTCGATCAAGGAAGCCAGCGCCTGCACCTCGCCGTTGCCCAGGAAGAGCAGGTATTGGGTAGCACCGTCCTCGTCGAGAGCCAGTCCGGCGGCCTGCAGGGCATTGGCGATGCGCCCTTCAGCGCCGGTGCGGCCCTTCTCGGCCAGCGCGGCAACCAGCAACTGCTTGAGCTTCTTCGTGCGCACGCCCAGCGCGCTGGGCGCCAGCAAACCACGTTCGCCGACATGCAGACGCACGCTTCGCTTGAAGCACTGACTGCTGACCCGTGCACGCCGGTAGCCGCCGAACACGGCATCCTTGGGCGCGCCGGTGTCGTCGCGGTTGAGGTTCGACGGGGCGAAGCTCTGGATCAGGTGGAATTCGGCGAACAAGCTCACGGGCGGCTCTCCTCGGGTGTGGGGGTGGTGTCGGGTGTTTCAGCGTTGCCGCTTTCGGCCAGTTGGCGATAGAACTCGCGCGCCCAGCGCTGGCGCACACGGTCGCGGGCCTCGTCCTGCCAGGGGTCGAGCCAGCGAGCGAGGTCATCTGCCAGTAGAGCGAAGTCGCAGGGCAGTTCCTCGGCCGCCAGCAAGGCCACGGCGTGGCGAAGGTGCACCGGCAAGCTCTCCGCGTCGGCCCCGAGCAGGGCAATGAAGCGACGCTCGATGCTGTCGCTGTCGCGCTTCAGCTTCACCAGGCCCAGGCCTCGCGCCAGCGGTGCATCGGCCCGGTGCTTCGGGTGCGATGCGAAGAGGCCGGCCGTCAGGTACAGCGCCTGGCGCTGCGGTTCGCGGCTGCCGTCCTTCACGGCGAAGGGTTCGACCCAGGGCATGGCCGGCGCGTGGGTGCCCGGGTCGAAGGCCAGGCTGCGGCGCAGTGCGGCAAGCGCGCCCCGGTCGTGCTCGGCCAGGCCCTTCAGGTGGGCGATGAAGCGGGTGTGCAATTCGCTCAAGGCGAAACCTCCTCGGATATGGGCGGCAGGGATGGCGAGGAATGCGGTTGCGGGGTGATCGGGCGCAGCGGCCTGATGAGTGTGAGGAACGCGTCTTCGGTGAGCGCACGGGCGCGCAACGCGGCGGGGGATGGGCCGAGCACATCGCCGGCTGCGGACCAGGCGAGGCGGGTGGCGTCCAAGAGCGTACCTTGCCAAGCCGCGTGGGCTGCGTCGGTCGCACCCTCGCCGAGCCGGCTCAGCAACTCGGGCAGTCCGCGTTCCACGCGGGCAAAGAAGGTCGCCGCGATCGGCCCGGCATCCACGGCGTTGCGGGCCTGCTTCTGCGTTTCCTTCGATGCCGCGTTGGGAAGTGCATGCGCTGCCCTGCGGTTGGCCAACTGGCGCAGTTGACTGAACAGTTCCTCGGCCTGTTGGAGGTGCACGCGCAGCGCGGCAGCGTTGTCGGCCGCGGTGAACAAGCCCTGCGGCAGCCGAAACCGCTCGACGCGCGACTGCAGCATCTTGCCCTGATTGGCGGCCATGCCCGCCACCGTCGCCTCCAGTTCGTCGTCCCATGCGCCTGCGGCCTCGAACAGGTTCTGAGCCCAGTTGAGCACTGCGGCCGGACGCCAGTTGCTGCCTGCCGGGCTTGGCAGCAGCGCCGGCAGGTCGCGCCAGGCTGAGCGGCCCTCGGTGAACCGCAGGCGTATCCACTTGTCGGTGCCTTGGCGGAACGCATTCATCGGATCGGCAGCGTTGTCGCCCTCCAGCAGGTCCTTCCCCTCGCAGAAGTGCACCTCGGCCACGGAACCATCAGGGTCGCGCCGCAACAGCACCGCTCGGATGCAGCGTGTGTAGCGGTCGTTGGGTCCGGTGGGCAGCGTGAGGGCGGGCGTCAGGTCATCGGGCTGGAGCGGTGGTCTCTCCCACGCAGGGCGATCCGCGTCGATCTCTTCCTGTGCGCGTGCGCCGGGGTGCAAGGCAAGCAGAAGGGTCTGGTGCAATCGGGTGCCGACAGGAAGGATGGCGGCACTGTCGAACAAGGCCCCCTTGCGTCCGAAGCCATCCTTGCGCAGAACCTTCACCGGACCGCCGGCAGCAAACTGCAGAAATCCGATCAGCGAGCGCATAACCCTGCCCGGCTCGACAGCGCGAGGCGAGCCATCGACGGAGTGATCGAAGATGACCGGGTTGTTGCCGCCGGCGCTCTCGAGCGATATCTGCGTCCACGGCTTGGGCGCCTGCGTCTGCGACAGCTCGGCCAGCGCCGCCACCTGCATGAACGGCTGCACCGGATGAAAGAGCCAGAAGCGCTCGCGCCAGCGGTCGAAGTAGCGTTCGAAAGCCTGCAGCGGCAAACCTTCTCGGTACCAGCGCGCTCGGTCGGCGTCGGTCCAGCGGCCGAACTGCAGCGTCAGTGCACGGTGGGTCACCGCCAACAGCAATCGATGCAAGGCGACGAATGCCGGCGGCGAGGGCTCAGCGAGGTCCGCGATGTCGGCGCTGCGCGCGAACATTTCGCGCAGGCCCACTTCGCCGGTGGCGCCGCTGTGCCACAAGACGGGTAGCCAGGGCTCGTCGAGCAGGTTGAATGCGGGCGGATGTTCGCCTGGTGATGCGGCGGATTCGATCATGTCTCGCTTTCCGGTTTGGCCGTCCCGTAAATGATGCCCAGCTCGAGGTCCAGGCGGATCGTCGTCTGGCCCAAAGTCACCGTGCCTGCAACCAACGGCAGCACCTTCACGTGCCGCAACCACGGGTGTTCGGCCCAGCCGGCGAGCGGGTCGGTTTCACGCAACGCCTTCACCACGTCGTGCCGCGAAAGGCGCAACTGGCGCTGCACTATTCTGCTGGCGACGCCCTGATCAGGTGGCGCACCGGGGTCGAAGCCGGGATCGCCCGCATGCAGCCGCCACGCGCCATCGTCGGTGTGCACGGGCACGACCACCAGGCTCTCCGGACCCAGCCGGGTGACGTTGCGGTTGCCGAAGTCGCCGTCTTCCTTGCCTCGCGGCAAGCCGACGTACGCTTCCTGCAGCGTGCTTCGTGCGTCGATGGCGGCGTACTTGGCCAGAAGCCGCTCGCGGTCCACCTCTGCCAGATGTTTGCCTTGTGCGCTGATCTCGATCTTGCGCACCGTCGCCTCGGGCAGCCCCGGCGGCAGCCCGGTGTCGCCGTACACGGTCTGCACCATGCGGTCGATGTCCTGCGGCAGTTGCCAACGGCTCTCGCGCGAGGCGAAGGCCCAGCTGCGGTAGAGCACGTACTCGTCGTAGATCAACCCCCAGCGCGTGGTCTTCAGCTCGGGCTCGTGCTCGACCTGGAGCCCAGCGATGGTGAAGACCGGCAACACATGCGCGGACGGACGAACGCGTTCGTGACGATGCAAGCGGCCGGCACGCTGCAGCAGCAGGTCCACGGGCGCGAGGTCGCTGATCAGCCAGTCGAAGTCGATGTCCAGGCTCTGCTCAACCACCTGGGTGGCCACCAGCAGCGCGACAGGTGGACGAAAGGCGTCGCGGCCGAAGGTAGCGAGCACGGCGTTCTCGTGCTGCTGCCGTTCGTCTGCAGGAAAGCGCGCATGAAACAGCTGCGGTTGCAGCAGGTCATGAAGGCGTGCCTTCAACATGACATACAGCCGCTGCGCCCGGTCGACCGTGTTGACGATGATGGCGCCGCAGCCGCCCCGTCGTGCCGCTGCCTCGGCAGCCGCCGCCATCGATTCCAGCTCCTCGTCGATGGCGCGCAGCTCGATGCTGGCCAGCGGGCGCGACGCCACGTATTCGGGGCGAACCCCTGTGGCGTCGGCAGCCAGGACGCGCGGGTAAGGCAGCTTGGGCAGGTCGACCGTGCTGCCGCTCCAGGCGCGCAGCAACGAATCCCGGCGCGCGGCGGGCAGCGTGGCGCTCATCAACACCACCGAGCAGTGCAGCGCCTTGAGCCAGCGGAGCAGGGCTTCGATGAGTCCGCTGGTGTAGGTGTCGTAGGCGTGGACTTCGTCCAGCACCACGACGCGGTTGGCAAGGCCCCAGAGGCGGACGAAGTGGTGCTTGACGTTGAGCGTGGCCAGCAACGCCTGATCGAGCGTGCCGACGCCGTAGGGCGAGATCAGCGGTCGGCGTCGCTGCGAAAACCACGCCGACGAGCGCACCGTGTCGCCACGTTCGCCGTGGATGCCGCGCAGGCGCAGCAGCGCATCGGGTACCAACACACCACCATGGGCGAGCTGGATATCCAACTGGATGCCGCTGCCGAAAGCCTGCAGGAAGCGCAGCGTGCGTGCGAACATGGCGTTGCCCGTGGCCTGCGTGGGCAACCCGATGAACAACCCGCGGTGTCCGAGCGCTGCCTGCAGGCGAAGATGGGCGAGCAGCGCGAGTTCGGTCTTGCCTTCACCCATCGGCGCCTCGACGATCAGCAACTGCGGGCCTGCTGCCGACTTGGTCAAGCGATCAGCCGCGGCTTGCAGCGGTCGCGCTGCGAGCCCGACCTGGCCGACGATGCGGGCGACCAGTTCATCGGTTCCTGCGCCCGCTTGGTCGGGTTGGAGCAATGGACTGAATGACGGCCAGCCGATGGCCTGCAACGCGGCATCGGCGAGCGCGAGCGCCTGCCGGTGATGCCCGGTGAATGTCGCATCGCGCTCACCTGGCAGGAACCACTCGGTGTTGGAGCCGATCCAGTCGCACATCGACGTCAGGCCGGCCAGCCAGGTCAGCGCCGGCAAGGCAATGTCGTCGTCACTGTCGGTAGGTGCAGGAGCCAGCGTCGCGATATAGGCATCGAACAGCTCTCGGCGGGCCTGTTTCCAGATGGCGCTCTCGCCAGGCCGGCGGGCGTTGTTGACGGTACTCGACTCGAACACATGGCCGTGATGCGCAGCGACCGCGCCGGCAATCGCGGCTGCGCGCTGCGCAGAGCCTGACCACGGGGCGAGTAGGCGCTTGAGTTCCACGGCGCTGGCCAGGTCATGTTGGTCTTGCGCGAGTTCGGCGCCGTGAAAGCTCAGTCCCGCAGCGATGTCCGCCTCGCGGCCTTGAGGCCACTTGGCCTGGAACCCAGGAATCGCCTTCCCCAGGTCGTGCAGGCCTACCATCGTGGCAAGCCAGCGCGCTGCAGCGTGTGAGGGCAGGCCGAAGACATCTGCGGCCCAGGCCAGCGTTTGTGGCGACTCAAGCGCCAGCAGTTGCTCGGCTACCGCCGACACGTCCAGCATGTGGGCAAGCAGGCCGTGGCCACTCGGGTCGGCGCTCTTGGCCCAGATGGCCCTTGCGGCGGGGGAGAGGGAATCGAATCGCACGGTCGGGTTCTTGTCGGGCGCCTGTCGTCGAGCGCATCAGCCTGCAGCGGTGATTCTCAGCATGCCCAGGCTCATAGCGTGACCCTGGCCAACGTCGCACGCAGTTTCTCGTCCACTGCTTCGCGCAACCTCGCTGGCCCCAGCACCTCCACCTCCGGCACGTGCCGCAGAATGTCCATCACCAGCTCGCGCGGGTCAGCGTAGGGCAGGCGCAGCAGGTAGCGGCCTTCGGTGTCGAAACGCCCCTGTTGCTTGGGATGCCAGGTCTCGGCAGAGACCCAGCGGGCGCGCTCGGCGCTGAAGCGCAGTTCCGCCCATTGCACCTTTTTGCCCGCGAAGATGCCGTACCCAGCACCGAGCACGGCGTCCAGCCGGGCGTCGCTGACGTCGATGGCCGGCCGGTCCAGCACGCGTGCACTGCTCATAGCGTCCAGCGCGAAGCTGCGCAGCCCTTTGCGCAGGTGACACCAGGCGTCCAGGTACCAGTTGTCGCGGTAATGGATCAACCTTTGCGGCGAGACAACGCGGTCGCTGGCCAGGTCGCGCCCGCGGCCGTGGTAGCCGATGTGCAGCCGGCGGCGGCGCAGAAGCGCCGTGCCCACGGCTTCGAAGTGCGGCAGGTGCACCTTGCGCGCGCCCACGGTCTGCACGCGGATCCGCCGCGCCACTTCGCTGCCGGCTCGCACTCCGCTGCCCAGCATCTTGTGCAGCCGCTCGGTCAGCGGCGCGATGTGCGGGCCGAGCAGGCCACCCTTGTCCAAGTGCGCCAGCAGGTGCTGCATCGTCAGCAGCGCGTGGATCTCATCGGCGCTGAGCCACAACCCGGGAAGTTCGTACTGAGTGCCTACCGCTTGCGCTGCGTGGCCTGCCGCCGCCAGCCCCTGGGCGCGGGAGACCACGGGCGCGCGCGGGGCGCTCGGCAGATGCGCGAGGTCCGGCTTCAGCGGCCGCCGAGATTTCCAGTTCATCCAGAAGCGCAATAGCCGTTCAGTTTGGCCCATCGGTGCTTCCATCTGTTCTTCCCGACTGGCCGCTGAAGCGTCAGCTGGGTGCGACGGCCTCCCTGCCCCGAAGTGTGCGCCATGGCGGCGGCAGCGGCGACAATGCCCCGATGAACCCGGCCCCCCACACCCTGCGCCCCGCCACCCCCGCCGACCTGCCCGCCATCGTCGGCCTGATCCGCGAACTGGCGGTGTTCGAGAAGCTCGAGCACCTCGTCGTCGTGACGCCCGAGTCGCTGCAGCCGCACCTGTTCGGTCCCAGGCCGGCGGCCGAGGCCGTGGTGGGCGAGGTGGGCGGCGAGGTGGTGGCCTTCGCCCTCTTCTTCACCAACTTCAGCACCTTCCTCGGCAAGCCGGGGCTTTACCTGGAAGACCTGTACGTGCAGCCCGCGCACCGCGGAACGGGCCTGGGCAAGGCGCTGCTGCACCACCTGGGCGCGCTGGCGGTGGCGCGCGGCTGCGGACGCTTCGAATGGAGCGTGCTCGACTGGAACGAGAACGCGATCCGCTTCTATGAAAGCATGGGCGCCACGGTGCTGCCCGACTGGCGGATCTGTCGCCTGACGGGCAATGCGCTGCAGGGCTACGCGCGCGATTGAGCGATCAGGGGTCGAGGGGCAGCAGGCGCGGCAGGTGAAGCGGCGCCGTCGCGCGCCATCGCTTCTTCGTTTTTTCCGTCAGGCCGCCAGCGCTTCGATCAACCGCTCCAGCGGCACACGCACGTTCACGCTGGCCTGGCCCACCACGGCCATCACCGCATGCTTGCGGTCGCTGGTTTCCCGACGCACCGGCGCCGGCAGCGGCATGCCGCGTTCGTTGGTCAGGCAGGCCACCACGGGCGCGGTGATGCTGGCGCCGCGCGCCACCACCACGGCCAGCTCGCCGGAAGCCAGGCGCACGTGGCAACCGGGCGGGTAGATGCCGAATTCCTTCACCAGCGCCGCCGTCATGGGGTGGCCGGGGTCCTGCATGAACATCTGGCGGCCGGCCACGTCGGCGGCCAGTTCGTCGCGCGTGCTGCGCGCCGCGAGCTTGCTGGTGTACACGTCGGCGCGCCGCGCCAGCGAAGCCAGTTCGCCCACGTCGGTGCAGCCGCCGGGGTAGCCGCTGCCGTCTTCCACCTCGTGGTGGCGCAGCACGGCGTGCAGCCAGTCGGCGTCGGCCACGCCGGCCTGCTCCAGGATGCGCACGCTGCGCATCGGGTGGGTGCGCAACTCGGCGCGCTGCTCGTCGCTGGGGGCCGTGCGCTGGCGCGCCAGCTGGCCCTGCAGTTCCAGCATCGACAGATTCATCGTCAGCGCCACCTTGAACACGCGTTCGCACTGCGCCGACTCCCACGCCAGCCGCGTGGCCACCAGGAAGCTGGTGATGGCCGTCTGCAGCGAGCGGTGCGCACCGTAGGCCATGTCGGTATTGGCGCCGCGGCGCAGCACCTGGAAGATGGCCAGGTCGGGGTCGCGCTCGATCAGCGCCTGCACCGGTTCGGCCGCCGATTCCAGCGCCGCGCGAAAGCTTTCGCCACGCGCCTGCAGCAGGGTCTGAGAAACGTTCGTCATGCAGCCCGACCACAGGCCGGGCAGCGCTTCGCGTGGGGCCTTGAGGATTTCCTCGCGCGCCGTCTGCAGTTCGGCCAGGTCCACCAGCGCGCCGCGCGTGAACAGGGCGTCCAGGTGTTCGTGGCTGTCGACCTGCTGACCGCGCGCCAGCAGCAGGGTGCGGTCGGCGTCGCGCACGTTGAAGGGCAGCGGGGCCCCCACCTGCAGGCGGTGCTTGACGGAGTGAAGTGCGGCGAATTGCATGTCTGGACGCTTTCTGCGGCGGTGGCGCCGGCCCGGGCGGGCGGCATGGGGTGGCTTGTTTTTCGGCAGCCGCCTGCCGAACTTGACGGGTCGCCCGGCACGGCACCGGCTCGCGGCGCGGGCAGGCCCGGGACGGTCCAAGCTTTGACCGCGCTTATGCTGGCGACATGAACGCCGCACCTGCCCCGTCTTCCGCCCGCTCCACCGACGCTCATGCACTGCTGCACACCGGCTTTCGCTGGCAGGTGCCGGAGCGCTTCAATATCGCCCAGGTCTGTTGCGGCCGCTGGGCACGCCAGCCGCGCACGGCACGGCGCGTGGCCGTGGCCTGGGAGCACGAGGACGGCCGCGCTGGCACGTTGAGCTATGGCGAACTGCAGGCCCAGGCCGATCGCCTGAGCCATGCCTTGCAGCGCCTGGGCGTACGGCGCGGCGACCGCGTGGCCATCGTCATGCCGCAGCGGCCCGAAACGGCGGTGGCCAACATGGCGATCTTCCAGCTCGGCGCGGTGGCCATGCCGCTGTCCATGCTGTTCGGCCCCGACGCGCTGGCCTACCGGCTGCAGGACAGCGGCGCGCGGGTGGCGATTGCCGACGAATCGTCGATCGCCAACCTGCGCGCGGCGCGCGCCGACTGCCCGGCGCTGCAGACCGTGCTGGCGGTGGGCGGCGCGGCCGGGCAGGGCGACGCCGACTGGCGCGACGCGCTGGCCGCCGCCAGTGGCGCGCCGTTCGCGCCCGCCGATACCTCGGCACACGACCCCGCCGTGCTCATCTATACCAGCGGCACCACCGGCCCGCCCAAGGGGGCGCTCATTCCGCACCGGGCGCTCATCGGCAACCTCACCGGCTTCGTGTGCAGCCAGAACTGGTTCGGAGCCGGCCGCGACGAGGTCTTCTGGAGCCCGGCCGACTGGGCCTGGACCGGTGGCCTGATGGACGCCTTGCTGCCCACGCTGTATTTCGGCCGCCCCATCGTGGCCTTCCAGGGCCGCTTCTCGCCCGAGCGCGCGTTCGACCTGATGCAGCGCCACCGCGTGACCCACACCTTCCTGTTCCCCACCGCGCTGAAGGCCATGATGAAGGCGGTGCCGGCGCCGCGCCGGCAGTACCGGCTGCGCTTGCGTGCCGTCATGAGTGCCGGCGAGGCGGTGGGCGACGCGGTGTTCCACTGGTGCCGGCAGGCTTTGGGCGTCACCGTCAACGAAATGTTCGGCCAGACCGAGATCAACTACGTGGTCGGCAACTGTGGCAGCTACGTCGCTGCGGACGGCCGCCGCCGCCCGGGCTGGCCGGCGCGGCCCGGCAGCATGGGCCGCGCCTATCCGGGCCACCGCGTCGCCGTCATCGACGACGAAGGCCGCGAGTGCCCGCGCGGCACGCCGGGCGACGTGGCGGTGCACCGGCTCGACGTGCACAGCCACCCCGACCCGGTCTTCTTCCTGGGCTACTGGGGCAACGAAGCGGCCACGCGCGCCAAGTTCACCGGCGACCCGGCCTCTTCATGGTGCCGCACCGGCGACACCGCGGTGATGGACGACGACGGCTACCTCTGGTACCAGGGCCGCAGCGACGACATCTTCAAGGCCGCCGGCTACCGCATCGGCCCGAGCGAGATCGAGAATTGCCTCGTCAAGCACCCGGCGGTGGCCAATGCCGTGGTGGTGCCCAAGCCCGATGCCGACCGCGGCGCGGTGGTCAAGGCTTATGTCGTGCTGGCGCCAGGGCAGGTGGGCGACGACGCCCTGGTGCGTTCGCTGCAGCAGCATGTGCGCGGGCAGCTGGCGCCCTACGAGTACCCGAAGGAGATCGAATTCATCGACGCGCTGCCGATGACGACCACCGGCAAGGTGCAGCGGCGCGTGCTGCGGCTGCAGGAGGAAGAGCGGGCCCGCGCCGCGGCCGGCGCGGCCTGATCAGCAGTCGCTCACGGCCCAGAGGTCGCGGAAGGCGCCGCCGGCGAGCTCGATCTGGCCGGCGCGCGAGCGCGAGGCGATGATGCAGCGGCCGCCGCTGCGGTAGCGCACGCGGTCGTGGTCGAGCCGCTCGACCTGCCAGCGGCCGTCGCCCAG
Source organism: Candidatus Rubrivivax defluviihabitans (assembly GCA_016709385.1). Lineage (GTDB taxonomy): Bacteria > Pseudomonadota > Gammaproteobacteria > Burkholderiales > Burkholderiaceae_C > Rubrivivax > Rubrivivax defluviihabitans. Next base: position 43,062 of record JADJMW010000007.1, on the reverse strand, counting down.
TGCGGCGGCGATGCGCGCCTCCACGGCCGCTGGCGGCCGTGTATTGCTGCGCGGGTCGTCGAGTGCCGGGTTGCGCTCGCGCCACGGTGCGTGCGGCTGGCGCGGCAGCGTCAGGTCCAGCGGGGCCGGGGCCGCGCCCGAAGCCGTGGGCGCGGCGGCCGCAGCAGGCAGCGGCGTACCGCTGCCCGCCGCGGCCGGCGGCTCGGCCGCCATCGGCACGGTGGGGATGGCGGTGACTGCAGGTGGCGTGATCGCGCGCCCGATGGTGGGGCGGGCCGTGCGCGGGCGTGTCGTGGCCTGCTCGCCCGGTTCGGCCGGCTCGGCGGAGCCGATCGCGGGCGCGGCGGGTTCCACCAGCCGCAGCCAGGCCACCGCTTCGGCAGCCGGCGGCGGCAGCGGCCCGCGCGTCTGCAGCCACAGGGCCAGCAGCAGCGCGTGCGCGGCCAGCACCGCCAGCGCCGGCACGAGGCGCCGACGCGAGTTGGCTGCGGGGGCGTCGAACCTCACGCCGCGAGCATAGGGGCATAGGGCAGCGGCATGGCGGGGAGGCATCGCGCCACTGGCCGGCGTGGTACGCACCCTGGCGGCCCCCGCGCCCGACGCCGGGGCCTTGCGCCACCCGCTAAGAAAACCCTAAGGCGGCGGCGCCAGCATTCTCTCCAAGGAGCCCACTTCACATGCCAACACCGTCCCGTCCAGACCCTTCGCGCCGGCGCAAGGCCTTCGTTTTGGCCGCCGCCGTCGCCATCGTCAACCTCCCGCTCGCGGCCCGTGCCGCCACACCGTCGGCCTTGCTCGACGGCTACCGCCAGGCCGCCGGCGCCGCGCCTTCACCGACGCGTGGCCAGCAGTTCTTCACGCAGGGGCATGGCCGCGAGTGGAGTTGCTCTTCATGCCACGGCGCCGTGCCCACGGCCACGGGCCGGCACGCGTCCACCGGCAAGCCGATCGCGCCGCTGGCGCCGGCCGCCGACGCCGGGCGCTTCACCGATGCCGCCAAGAGCGAGAAATGGTTCAGGCGCAACTGCAACGACGTCGTCGGCCGCGAATGCACCGCGGCCGAGAAAGCCGACGTGCTGGCCTGGCTGTCGACCTTGAAGCCCTGATGTCGCGGCACCAGTCCGCCCCGTTCCGCCGAACCCCGGAGAAACCGATGTCACTCACCCCGAGACGCCAACGCCGGCGCACCGCAGGCGCCGGGCTGGCGCTGCTGTCGCTGCTGGCCCTGGCCCCGGCCGCGAGGGCCGACGACGACCACCGCCCCGCGGCCGTGCCGCCGCTGCCGGCGTATGCCCAGGAATGCGGCAGCTGCCACGTCGCCTATCCGCCCGGTCTGCTGCCGGCGGCGTCCTGGCAGCGGCTGATGGCCGGGCTGCCGCGCCATTTCGGCACCGACGCCTCGCTGGATCCGGCCGCCGCGCAGGCCATCGGTGCCTGGCTGGCGCAGCACGCCGGCAGCGCCAGGAAGGTGCAGCGCGAGCCGGCCGCGCCGCCCGAGGACCGCATCAGCCGCAGCGCCTGGTTCCAGCGCGAGCACCGCGAGGTGTCCGCGTCCACCTGGGCGCTGCCCGCCGTCAAGAGCGCCGCCAATTGCGGCGCCTGCCACACCCGAGCCGATCAAGGAGACTTCAGTGAGCGCCACCTTCGCCTCCCCCGCTGAACAACAAACGTCCGCCGGCACCGGGCGCCGCATCCTCGTGTGGGACGCGCCGGTGCGCCTGTTCCACTGGCTCACGGTGCTGAGCTTCGCCGGCGCCTGGCTCACCGCCGAGAGCGAACGCTGGCGGCTGCTGCACGTGACGCTGGGCTACACCCTGGCCGGGCTCGTGGTCTTCCGCCTGCTGTGGGGGCTGGTCGGCACCCGCCACGCCCGCTTCGCCACCTTCGTGCGCGGGCCGGCCGCGGCAGGGCGTTATCTGCGCTCGCTGTTCGGCGGCGCACCGGAACACCACGCCGGCCACAACCCGGCTGGTGCGCTGGCCATCGTCGCGCTGCTGGCGCTGGCGCTGGGCGTGAGCTTCACGGGCTGGGCGAACTACAACGACGTCTTCGGCGGCTGGACCGAGGACGCGCACGACGCCCTGGCCCACGTCATGATGGCGCTGGTGCTGGTGCACGTGGCGGCGGTGGTGCTGGCCAGCCGGCTGCACCGCGAGAACCTGGTCGCGGCGATGATCAGCGGCCGCAAGCAAGGGTCGCCGCAGGATGCCATCCGCCGCGCCTGGACCGGCCTGGCGATGCTGATGGCGGTCGCGGTGCTGGGTTTCTGGTGGCAGCAGTGGCAGGCCGCGCCGGCCGGGGGCGCGATCGCCGAGCGCCCCCACGCCGCCGCGCGCGCGGGCCACGGCGGCGATCACGACGACGACTGACGCCCAGCGTTCGCGCCGGCCCCGCAGGACACAATCCGCGCCATGCGCATCCTGCTGGCCGAAGACGACCCGCTGCTCGGCGACGGTCTGCGCGCCGGTCTGCGGCAGCGCGGCTTCCAGGTCGACTGGGTGCGCGACGGTCTGGCGGCCGAGCGTGAACTGCGCGCCGAACCCTATGCCGCCGCCGTGCTCGACCTCGGGCTGCCGCTGCAGGACGGCCTCGATGCGCTCGGCGCCGTGCGCCGGGCGGGGGTGCCCGTGCCGGTGCTGGTGCTGACCGCACGCGACACGGTGCCCGACCGCGTGCGCGGGCTCGACGGCGGCGCCGACGACTACGTCGTCAAGCCGGTGGACCTGGACGAACTCGCGGCGCGGCTGCGCGCGCTGGTGCGGCGCGCCCACGGCCAGGTGCAGGAGCGGCTGACGGCGCAGGACGTGGTGCTCGACCCGGCCGCACGCAGCGTCACGCAGGGCGGTGCGGCGGTGACGCTGTCGACGCGCGAATTCGATCTGCTGCAGATGCTGATGCTGGCGGCCGGGCGCGTTTTGTCGCGCGAGCAGATCGAGCAGCAGCTGTACGGTTGGGGCCAGGAGGTGGAGAGCAACGCCGTCGAGGTGCACGTGCACCACCTTCGGCGCAAGCTCGGCACGTCACTGATCCAGACCGTGCGCGGCGTCGGTTACCTGCTGCTGCGCGACGGCCCGGCCGCATGATGCCGGTGCCGCGCTCGCTACAGGGGCGGCTGCTCGCGCTCGTGCTGGCCGTGGTGGCCGGCGTCTGGCTCGCCACCGCGGTGCTGACCTGGCGCGATGTCAGCGACGAGCTCGATGAACTGCTCGACGGCCATCTGGCGCAGGCGGCCGCGCTGCTGGTGGTGCAGCAGGGCGGCGAGGTCGACGACGAGCGCACGCTGGAGACGCCGACGCTGCATCGCTATGCGCCGCAGGTGGCCTTTCAGGTCTTCCACGAAGGGCGGCCAGCGCTGCGCTCGGCCAATGCACCGCTGCGGCCGATGGTCGAACCGGGGCGTGGATCGCGCTCCGGCTTCAGGACCGTGCGCATCGACGGCACCGATTGGCGGGTCTTCGCCACCCGCGGCGCCGAACGCGACGTGCAGGTCTTCGTCGGCGAGCAGCTCGCGTCGCGCCGCTCGATCCTGTGGGCCGTGCTGCGCGGCACGCTGTGGCCGCTGGCGGTGGCGTTGCCGCTGCTGGCACTGCTGGCCTGGTGGGCCATCCGGCGCGGCCTGCTGCCGCTGCGGCGGCTGGGGGAGGTGCTGGCGCTGCGCCAGGCGGATTCGCTGCAACCGGTCGCCCTGACACGTTCGCCGACCGAACTCGACCCCGTGGTCGGCGCGCTGAACGGCCTGTTCGACCGCATCGCCGCGCTGCTGGAGACCGAGCGCCGCTTCACCGCCGATGCGGCGCACGAGCTGCGCACGCCGATCGCCGCCATCCGCGCCCAGGCGCAGGTGGCGCTGAGCGAGGCCGACGCGCCGGCGCGCCGCCATGCGCTCGCGGCGACGCTGGAGGGCTGCGACCGCGCCACGCGGTTGGTCGAGCAGCTGCTGACGCTGTCGCGGCTGGAGGCGCAGGCGGCGCCGCCAGCGCGGCCGGTGGATGCGGCCGTGCTGTCGCGGCGCGTGGTCGCGGCGCTGGCGCCGCGGTCGCTGGCCAAGGGACAGCGGCTGGAACTCGATGCCGCCGACGACTGCGCGGTGGCCGCCGACGAGACTCTGCTGGAGATGCTGCTGCGCAACCTGGTCGATAACGCGGTGCGCTACAGCCCGCCGCAGGCGCGGGTGCTGGTTTCGGTGCGGCGCCAGGGCGACCGCGTGCTGCTGCGGGTCGAAGACAGCGGGCCTGGGCTGGCGCCCGAGATGCTGGAACGGCTGGGCCAGCGCTTCTGGCGCCCGCCCGGGCAGGCCGAGTCCGGCAGCGGCCTGGGCTGGTCGATCGTGCGGCGCATCGCGGCCGTGCTGGGCCTGGAAGTGCGGGTGCAGCGCAGTGCCGAGCTCGGCGGCCTCGCGGTCGAGGTCTCGGCGCCGGCCGCGCGCTGATCGGCGGCTGCCGGACCGGCGGCGGCACTTGCGGCACACTGCGCGCCTTTGCCTTCCTGCGACGCCGCCATGCAGACGATTCCCATTGGCCGTTCCGATCTCCGACGGCCCAGTTTCTGCCTGGGCGCCATGACCTTTGGCGAACGCGCCGGCCGCGCCGCCGGCCGGTGTTGAGCCGCGTGGAAGCGGCGCAGAGGGCGGCGAGCGCAGCGCCATCGGCGTTGGCCGGCGTGGCCATGGTGCTGGCGGCGGCCGTGCTGTGGGGCAGCACCGGCACGGCACAAAGCTTCGCGCCGCCGCAGCTGTCTTCGTACTGGGTGGGGGCGCTGCGGCTGGCGGTGGCGGGACTTTTTTTCGCGGCCTGGCTGTTGACCACCGAGCCGCGTGCGCTGGCGCCGCGTGCGCTGGCCGCGCTGCCGTGGCGGCCCATCACGGCGGCGGCGCTGTGCATGACGGTCTACAACCTGGCCTTCTTCGCCGGTGTGCGCGCCAGCGGCGTGGCGGTGGGCACCGCCATCGCGCTGGGCAGCGCGCCGGTGTGGGCTGGCCTGCTGCAGTGGCTGCGCACCAGGCGTTCGCCGGCAGCCGCCTGGTGGGGCGGCACGGCGCTGGCGGTGGCCGGCGGCGCACTGATGGTGCTGGCGCCGGCCGCCGGCGACACGGGCGGCAACGGCCTCGGCACACCCGGCGTGGCGCTGTGCCTGCTGGCGGGGCTGAGCTACGCCGTCTATGCGCAGATCAACCAGCACCTGGTGGTCGGTTCTTCGGCGGCCGCCGTCACCGGCGCGGCCTTCGCCTTCGCGGCGCTGCTGGCGCTGCCGCTGGCCTGGGCGCTGGCCGGGCCGCCGGTGCTGGTGCCGCGCGACCTGCTCATCGTCGGCTGGCTGGGCGTGATGAGCACCGGTGTGGCCTATCTGCTGCTCAGCCATGCGCTGCGCCGCATCGGCAGCGCCACCGCGGTGGCCTTGTCGCTGGGAGAGCCGGTGACGGCCTTCGTGCTGGCGCTGGCGGTGGTGGGTGAACGCCCCGGCCCCGCGGCCTACGCCGGCCTGGGCGCGGTGCTGCTGGGCCTGGCGCTGGTGGTGCGCGCGGAACTGGTTGCCGCCGGCTCGCGCCCGCGCTGACACCGGCGGCGGCGCTCGAATACATCACCCTGACGCGCCGGGATGGGTTGACCCCCACGCCGCTATCGGGCGGGCCCCGGCGCCGGAGCGTGACTCGCGGCGTGGCGGACAATCCGACCCTGTCTTCCATCCATCATTCCCATGGCCCACCTCATCGTCCACGGCGGCCAGCCGCTCACCGGCCGCATCGTTCCGTCTGCCAACAAGAACGCCGTGCTGCCTATCCTGTGCGCCACGCTGCTCACGAGCGAGCCGGTGCGGCTGATCGGCATCCCCGAGATCACCGACGTCAGGAAGCTGCTCGAGATCTTCCGCACCCTGGGCAGCGAGGTCGAGGTGGACTACACCACCGGCGTGCTGGACCTGCATCACGGCGAGACGCAGTTCGACCCGCAGCGCCACCACCTGCCCGAGGAGATGCGCAGTTCCATCATGCTGGTGCCACCGCTGCTGGCCCGATTCGGCGTGGCGCGCATCGAGAACGACGTCAAGGGCTGCACCCTGGGCGTGCGCGAGATCGACCCGCACGTGGAGGTCATGGAACGCTTCGGCTGCGCCGTCGAGCGCAGCAGCGGCGCGCTCATCATCCGCAGCGAGGGCCTGCAGGCCAACCACCACTGGCTGGACTACGCCAGCGTCACCACGACCGAGAATTTCGTGCTCTGCGCCGCGCTCGCGCACGGCACCAGCACGTTGACCAATGCCGCCAGCGAGCCGCACGTGCAGGAGTTCTGCGCCTTCATGGCCATGCTGGGGGCGCAGATCGAAGGCATCGGCACCTCGCGCCTGACCGTGCACGGCGTGCGCCAGCTCGGCGGCGGTACGTTCACCTTCACCGAGGACTTCCACGAGGCGGTGACCTTCATGGCGCTGGGTGCCATCACCGGCGGCAGCATCGCGGTGAAGAACTCGGCGCCCGAGCAGTTTCCGCTCATCGACCGCACCTTCGCCAAGTTCGGCGTGCAGGTGGTGCACGAGGGCGGCTGGTCGCACACGATCGTCGACGGCCCGCTGCGCGTGAAGGAGCCGTTCACGCGCAACATCCTGCAGAAGGTGGAGGCCGCACCCTGGCCCTACCTGCCGGTGGACCTGCTGCCCATCTTCGTGGCCCTGGGCGTGAAGGCCGAGGGCAGCGCGATGTTCTGGAACAAGGTCTACGACGGCGCCATGGGCTGGACGAGCGAACTCTCCAAGTTCGGCGGCCACGCCTTCATGGCCGACCCGCACCGCATCGTCACCTTCGGCGGCAAGCCGCTCACTCCCGCCGAGGTGGACAGCCCGTACATCATTCGCGTCGCCATCGCCCTGCTCATGCTGGCCGCCAGCATCCCGGGCCGGAGCGTGATCCGACATGCCTCGCCAGTGCGCCGGGCGCATCCGCGCTTTGCCGAGAATGTCCGGGCGCTCGGGGCGCAGATCGAGTGGGTGGAAGGCGATTGAATTCCTCCCTCTCCCCGCGCGCGGGGAGAGGGCCGGGGTGAGGGGTGCCATGGCGCGCAAGGACAAACACGTCAGCGAGACGCCGGCCACGCAGCTGCTGCGCCGGGCCGGCGTCGATTTCACCGAGCACCCCTACGACTACGTCGACCACGGCGGCACCGCCGAATCGGCGCGTCAGTTGGGCCTGCCCGAGCATGCGGTGGTGAAGACGCTGGTGATGCAGGACGACAGGGCGCAGCCGCTGATCGTGCTCATGCACGGCGACCGCCAGGTCAGCACCAAGAATCTGGCGCGCGAGATCGGTGTCAAGAGCGTGGAGCCGTGCACGCCCGAGGTGGCGCAGCGCCACAGCGGCTACCTGGTCGGCGGCACCTCGCCCTTCGGCACGAAGAAGGTCATGCGCGTGTTCGTCGAAGCCACGGTGCTGGAGCTGCCGCGCATCTTCATCAACGGCGGCCGCCGCGGCTTTCTGGTCGGCCTGGACCCGGCCGTGCTGGTGGCGGTGCTGGCGGCCCAGGCCGTGCGCTGCGCCCTGGCGCCATAGACGCTGGCCGTGCGCCGGCGCGGCCGCGCGCCGGCAATGTCAGCCGGCGCGCTGCCGCGCCACGGTACGGAAAGCAGGGCGACCGGTGGCTCAGTTCGGAACACTGATCGTGTTGCCCCCCGTGAAGGAGATGACATCGCCCGCCGCCGGTGTGGCCACGAAGTTCGGCACCTGGGCCGCGGTGATGGCCGGCGCGGCACCGGGTGCGCCGCCGCGCGGCGTGGTGCGCACCACCTGGCTGGGCGGCAGCGCGGTGCCGCTCTTCAGCTTCGCGTACATCGCGTCCATGGCGCGGTTGAAGTAGCCGTGCAGCGGCACGAAGCGGGTGTCGAAGCCCGAGAACGGCAGGAAGGTGTCGAAATGCTGCGCGTTGGTCACCTCGATATAGCTCAGCTGGCTGGCCGCCCCTTCCACGCTGCGGTTGTAGGCGCTGTAGGCGCGTGACGAGTGGTTGATGGGCACCAGCGCGTCGCTGCGGCCGGCCACGATGAGCGTCGGCTTGCCGCGCAGGTTGCCGTTGAGCAGCACCTCGGCCATGCCGGCGCGCACGGCCTGGCTTTGTGCCATCGTGGGCGTGCTGGTGGTCGTGAGGTCGGCGCCCGTGACCGTCTCCTTGCCGGTGACCAGGGCACGCTGGCACAGCGCCGAGTCGAGCGCGAAGTCGGCCGTGCCGCTGGACGGCGACACGCCGAAGGCCCAGGATTTCGCACCGCCGACCGAGTCGTTGTAGACCGGGCTCGCGGGCACGCCGTTGAGCGTGCCGTTGCCGACCGCGAAACTCTGCGCCTTGGTGGCAGCGGCCACCGGCACCACCGAACCGGTGGCGTCGACCTGGGCCGCGCTCATGCCGCACAGGTTGTCGGCCACCGAAATGCGCCCGTAGGCATTGGTGTACATCGTCGCGATGATGGCGGCATTGCCGAGCCCGTAGTGGGCGTTGTGCATCGTGTCGTTTTCGGCCGAGAAGCCGTAGTCGCGCAGTTTCTGCAGCGCGTGCGTGGCCTGTTCCTCGGGCGTGGCGCCGTTCAGCAGCCCCTTGGCCGCCAGCGCGGCACAGCGGTTGGCGGCGCGTGCGTTCATGCCCGTCAGCGACATGTAGTTGTAGACCGAGACTTCGGTCATCACCGCCGCCGGCGCCAGCGCCGCGCAGCCCTGGTAGAGATTGGCGAAGGTGAAATAGTCGATCAGTGGCCGCCCCATCACCGGCACCGCCGCACCGGCGAATTCCACGCCGAAGCCGGTGCTGGCCGACGGCTGTGCGCTCGGCTCGCTGGTGACGACGCCGTCGATCAGGCCTTCGCTGTCCTGCTCGGCGGCACGCAGCACCGCCGCGCCGCCGTTGGACACCGAGCCCGCGATGACCAGGGTGTTGGCGGCGTTGAAGCGGGCCTCGCGGTCCATGCCGAAGGCCAGGCTCTGGCCGTATTCCTGGTTCAGCGCGTACAGCGCATAGCGGATCGAGGCCAAGGTGTCGCTGCCCCAGTCCTTCTCCGGGTTCATCTGCGAATGGGCGTGCTTGACGGCCAGCCGGTTCGGGAAGGCCGCATTGAAGGCCGTGCGCACGCTGTCGGTGATGTCGGCCGCGAAGAACGACAGGGCGCCCGCGGCAGCGCGCGTGGCACGCGTGCCGTCGATCTGGTTGACGGTGTCGTCGGTGGGGTCGTACAAGCCCACGCCCTTGCCGGCATCGGTGAGTGCCACCGCGCAGCCGCGCTTCAGACCCCATTCGGCGGCGCTGCCGATCGACCCGTAGACGCCACGCGAGCCCGATGACGGCCCGGCCACGATGCAGGGGTTGTCGACGTCGAAGCTGGCCGGGATCTGCACCGCGACCACGACCTTCTTCTTGCCGCTGCCGTCGTCGATGGAGGCGATGTATTCCTTGCCGGGGATCAGGCCCTCGCCGAGCGTGTTGTTGCCGGCGTTGTCGATGTTGGGGCCGTACAGGCGGCCATAGCCGCCATTGGCGCTGAAGTCGAGGATGGCGCGGTAGTTGGCGTGGATGGCGTTGCGGCGCAGTTCCAGGGCCGTCGGGTTCAACGGGTCGGCATAGGCCGGTGCCGCCGCGGCGCCCAGGCCGGTCTTGCCCAGGCCGGCGGTCAGCAGATCCTGGCTGGCGGCGGTGGTGCCGGCGCCGGGCGCGGTGGCGCCGTACTGCTGCATGCCGTGTTCGGTGAAACCGGCGGGCAGGACGTTGATCACCGCGTCGGGATCGTCGCTGCCACCGCAGCCCGCGGCCAGGAGCGCCAGCGCGGCGGCGGAAAGGGTCGTGAGTCGAAAGTTCATGGGGTCGTCTCCGGGTGTGGTGGTGGGTGTCGTGGTGCGGGGAAAATCATTGCGCCGTCCAGCCGCCGTCCACCGGCAGGGCCACGCCCGTGATGCCGGCGGCCGCTTCGCTGCACAGGAAGACGGCGACGTCGCCGATGCGCTCGGGCGGCAGCAGCGTCAGGTTGGGTTGCTTTTCCCGCAGCAGTTCGCGGATGCCGGCGCTGCGGTCGCCGCCGCACTGTGCTGCGCGGGCCTCGATCTGAGGTTGGATGATGGCCGTGTCGGTCCAGCCGGGGCAGATGCAATTGACCGTGATGCCATGCGTGGCGGTCTCCAGTGCCACGCCCTTGGACAGGCCGACCAAGCCGTGCTTGGCAGCCAGGTAGGCCCCCTTGTGGATCGACGCCACCAGGCCGTGCACCGAGGCGATATTGACGATGCGGCCCCAGCCGCGTTCGCGCATGCCCGGCACTGCCGCTTTCATGGCCAGGAAGGCGGCCGTCAGGTTGACGGCGATGATGGCGTTCCAGCGTTCGAGCGGAAAGCTCTCGATCGGGCAGGTGTACTGGATGCCGGCGTTGTTGGCCAGGATGTCTGGGTGGCGCAGTGCTGCCGTCGCGGCAGCGACGAGGCCTTCGGCTTCGCCTGCCTCGGCCAGGTTGGCGCGCACGTAGGCCGCGCGCACCCCGTTCGCTGCGGCCAGTTCGGCGGCGATGGCCTCGCCCTGGGCGACGGGTTCGATGCCGTGCATCACGACATCGGCGCCGGCCCGCGCCATGGCCTGCGCGATGGCCAGGCCGATGCCTTGCGTGGACCCGGTGACGAGAGCCGTGTGGCCGTTCAGCATGTCGGTTCCTCCTTGTGCAGCATGTCGCGCAGGGCGGTCTTCAACACCTTGCCGTAGTTGTTCTTGGGCAATTCGGCGACGAAGTGATAGCGCTTGGGCCGCTTGAAGCGCGCGATATGTTCCAGGCACAACGCGTCCAGCGCCGCGGCCGTGACCTCGCTTCCGACGACGCAGGCGACCACGACCTCACCCCATTCCGCGTCGGGCTGGCCGATCACCGACACCTCGCGCACGCCGGGGTGGCGCAGCAGCACCTCCTCGACCTCGCGCGGGTAGATGTTGGAGCCGCCGCTGATGATGACGTCCTTGGAGCGGTCCTTCAGCGTCAGGTAGCCGTCGGCGTCCATCGCACCCATGTCGCCGGTCCACAGCCAGCCGTCGCGCAGGGCCTGGGCCGTGGCCTCGGGGTTGCGCCAGTAGCCGGCCATCACCGCCTCGCCGCGCACCACCACCTCGCCAGTCTCGCCTGTGGGCAGCGTCTGGCCGTCGGGGCCGGCCACGCGTACCTCGACCAGCGTCTGCGCCACACCGACCGAGGCGATGCGCTCGGCCCAGCGCGGGTGCGTACGTTCGTCGAGCGTCTCGCGCGCCAGCGCCGTGATCGTCATCGGTGACTCGCCCTGGCCGTAGATCTGCACGAAGCGCGGCCCCATCGTCGTCAGCGCAGCCTGGATGTCCTGCGCATACATCGGCCCGCCGCCGTAGACCAGGGTCTTGAAACCGTCCGCTGGCGCCCTGTTGGTGGCGATGTGCTCGACCAGGCGCTTGACCATGGTCGGTGCAGCGAACAGGCACAGCCGGCCGACGCTTTGGGACAGCGCCACCAGCTCGGCGGGATCGAAACCGCCCGAGGCCGGCACGATGTGGCGCGCCGCCCGCGCGACGAAGGCGAAGTTGTACATGCCCGCGCCATGCGACATCGGCGCGGCGTAGACGATGGCGTCGTCGGCCTGCACGTCGTCGACGTCGATGAAATAACACGAGGTCATCGCATACAGGTTGCGATGCGTCTGCATCACGCCCTTGGGCCGGCCGGTGGTGCCCGAGGTGTAGAACAGCCAGGCCAGGTCGTCGGGCGCGCGGTGCGCCGGCGCCACGCTTGGGGCGGCCAGCGCAGTCTCGTAGGCCGGATCGCCCGGCGTGAAGGCCCGGCGCAGTGCCGGCAGGCCGCCGAGCAGCGGCTGCAGGCCGGCTGCGAGATCGTCGGAGACGAAAAGCACGGCCGCGCCGGCATCGCCGAGGATGAATTCGACCTCGCGCGGATGCAGCTTGGCATTGATCGGCACCACCGCCAGCCCGGCCCACCAGGCGGCATACAACACCTCCAGGTAGGCCACGTGGTTGGTCATGTAGACCGCCACGCGATCGCCGGGCTGCAGCCCCAGACCGTTACGCAGGTGTCCCGCCAGCCGCGACGTGCGGTCAGCCAGTTCGCGGTAGGTCCACTGTGGCCGGTCACCCACAAGCACGGCGGGCCGCTCGGGGTGGACCCGCGCCGCACGGACCAGGAGTTGCGCCAGGTTCACCGTGCCCGCTCCAGGATGCTGACGTAGCTGGCCACCGCCGAACCGCCCATGTTGAAGACGCCGGCCAGTTCGGCACCGGGCACCTGCATCTCGCCGGCCTCGCCCATCAGCTGCATCGCCGCCAGCACGTGCATCGAGACACCGGTGGCGCCGATCGGGTGGCCCTTGGCCTTCAGGCCGCCGGAAGGGTTGACCGGCAGCCGGCCGCCGGTGCTGACCACGCCCTCGGTCAGCAGCCGCCCGCCCTGGCCGGGCGCGGCCAGACCCATGGCTTCGTAGGTGAGCAGTTCGGCGATCGTGAAGCAGTCGTGCACCTCCGCCAGCGAGAGGTCGTCGACGCCGCAGCCGGCGGCCGCCAGCGCCTGCGCCCAGGCGCGCCGCGGCCCTTCGAACGAGGCCGCGTCGCGGCGCGACATCGGCAGGTAGTCGCTGACCTGGGCGCGCGAGCGAAGGCGCACCGCACGCGCAAAGCGTGCCGCTGCCGCGTCGCCCACCAGCACGATGGCCGCCGCGCCGTCGGACACCGGCGAGCAGTCGGTCTTGCGCAGCGGCGCCGCGACCATCGGGTTCTGCGCCGACACCGTATTGCAGAACTCGAAGCCCAGGTCCTTGCGCAGTTGCGCCCAGGGGTTGCGCACGCCGTTGGCGTGGTTCTTGGCCGCGATGCGCGCCAGCGTCGCCGAATGTTCGCCGTGGCGCGCGAAATAGGCCTGCGCCATGAGCGCGAAGATGCCGGGGAAGGTGAGCCCGTGCGCCGCCTCTTCCTTAACGTAGGAGGCGTTGCCGAGGATGCGCGTGGTTTCGGCGCCGCCGACGCCGGTCATCTTTTCGGCGCCGACGACCAGCGCCACCGGCACGCGGCCCGATTCGACGGCGTCGCAGGCCGCGTACAGCGCCGCCGCGCCCGAGGCGCAGGCATTCTCGACCCGTGTCGCCGGCGCCCAGCGCAGCGCGTCGTCGGCCTGCAGCACCAGCGACGAGGCGAAGATCTCGGGCACGAAACCGCCATTGAGCTGGCCGAGCCAGATGCCGCCCACCTCGCCGGCGCCGATGCCGGCATGGGCCAGGGCCTCACGGGTGACGCTGCCGATCAACGCCTCCAGGTCCTGGCCATCGAGCCGCCCGAAACGCGAATGCGACCAACCCACCATGCACGTGCCCACTGCGTTCTCCTGTGCTGCGCCGGACCCGGAATGTAGGAAACTCGCGCCGCCGTCGATAGACGTAGGACTACCTCATGGTGGTTTCCCGCATGCCGGAAACGAACGACCCGACCACGGCGCCCGAGCGAGCGCTGCGTGACGCCGAACAGGTGGAACTCGCCTTCGACCTCGCGCCGGTGGGTTTGTGCGTGTCGCGCGACCGCATCATCCAGCGCTGCAACGAGGCCTTCGGCGCCATGTTCGGCGACGCGCCGGCCCGGCTCGAGGGCTTGTCGCTGGAGTGCCTGTATCCGTCGCGCGCCGAGTTCGAGCACATCGGCGCGCAAGGCCTGCCGGTGATGCAGCGCACCGGCCACTACAGCGACGAACGCATCATGCGGCACCGCAGCGGGCGCCTGTTCTGGTGCCACGTGGCCGGCCGCGCGCTGCGGCGCGATGAGCCGTTCGCCCACGCGGTGTGGATGTTCGAGGACATCTCGTCGCGCCGGCCGGTGGCGGTGGAGCTGACGGTGCGCGAGCGCGAGATCGTGCGCCAGCTGGCGGCCGGGCACAGCACGAAGCAGATCGCACGGGCGCTGGACGTGAGCCCGCGCACCATCGACGGCCACCGCGCACGCATCATGAAGAAGGTGGGTGCGCGCAGCGCCAGCGAGATGATCTCCAGGCTGGTCGGCCTGCGTTGAACCTGGAGGGGCCCAGCGCCCGGTGCCGGTGACGGCGCGCCCGCGCCGCCGAATCGGGACGGCCCCGCTGCGCCCTTAAACTCGGTTCCACGATGATTCTTGTTGCCGCCTTGCTGGCGATGCTCGCCGCCTATCTGGTGGGCTCGCTGTCTTTTGCCGTGCTCATCAGCCGCGTCATGGGCCTGGCCGACCCGCGCAGCTACGGCAGCAGGAATCCGGGCGCCACCAACGTGCTGCGCTCGGGCAACCGGGCGGCGGCGGTGCTGACGCTGGCGCTGGATGCGCTGAAGGGCTACGTGCCGGTGCTGCTGTGCCTGGTCTACGGGCCCCGCTACGGCCTGGGCGATACCGCCGCGGCCTTCGTCGGCCTGGCGGCCTTCCTGGGCCATTTGTGGCCGGTCTTCTTCCGCTTCCAGGGCGGCAAGGGCGTGGCCACGGCGGCCGGCGTGCTGATGGCGCTGAACCCCTGGCTCGGGCTGGCGACGCTGGCCACCTGGCTCATCATCGCCGCCTTCTTCCGCTATTCGTCGCTGGCCTCGGTGGTGGCGGCCGTCTTCGCGCCGTTCTACCAGGCGCTGATCTGGGGGCTGGAGCCGGGCATCCTGGCGCTCATCGGCATGAGCCTGCTGCTGGTGTGGCGGCACGAAGGCAATATCCGCAAGCTGATCGCCGGCACCGAGAGCAAGCTGGGCCAGAAGGCCCCGTCGGGCCACGCCGTTCCGCACCCGCCCGCGCATTCGGCCAACAGCGCGCATGGCCACGGCAAACACAGGAAAGGACACCACTGATGGTTCAGAGATTCGACGTCGGCACGCGCCTGTCGGAGATGGCCGTGCACAACGGCGTGTGCTACCTGGCCGGCCAGGTGGCCGCCGACGGCAGCCAGGACATCACCGGCCAGACGCGGCAGGTGCTGGCGGCCGTCGACGCGCTGCTGGCGCGTGCCGGCACCGACAAGAGCAAGATCCTGCGCGTGCAGATCTTCATCAAGGACCTGGCTGACTTTCCCGCGCTCAATGCGGTGTGGGAGGCCTGGGTGCCGGCCGGCCATGCGCCGCCGCGCGCCACCGTGCAGGCCAACCTGGCCAAGCCGGAATGGCGCGTGGAGATGGTCGTCACCGCGGCGCTGTGAAGACTTCCAAGCGTTCGCTGCTCGGCCTGGTGGCGCTGGTGCTGGCGGTCAGCGTGGCCAGCCAGTGGTGGGTCGGACGTCACGAACAGCGGCTGGGCGGGCAGGTGGCGGCTCTGGCGCAGCCCGGCGACATCCGCATGCTGTCGTCGGAAACCTGTGCCATCTGCACCGTGGCGCGGGGCTGGTTCAACGAACACCAGGTGCCGTTCAGCGAATGCCTGATCGAGCGCGATGCCCAGTGCCGTACCGATTTCGACGCCACGCGCGCGCCGGGCACGCCGGTGATCCTGGTGCGGGGCGTGCCGCAACTGGGGTTCAACCCCGAGCGTTTGAGGCTGGCCTTGCAGCCCCCCGCTTGACTACAGCCCCAGCCGCGCCGGGTCGCCGCGGCCCAGGCGCGTCAGCACCGGCTCGTCGCCGCTGAGGTCGATCACGGTGGTGGGCTGCATCGGGCAGGCGCCGGCGTCCACCACCGCCTGCAGTACCTTCTCGAAACGCGCGCGGATCTCGGCGGCGTCGTTCAGCGGCTCGGTCTCGCCGGGGGCGATGAGAGTGGTGGCCAGCAGCGGCTCGCCGAACTGCGACAACAGTTCCTGCGTCACCTTGTGGTCGGGCACGCGCAGGCCGATGGTGCGCCGCGAAGGGTGCGACAGCCGCCGAGGAACTTCCTTGGTGGCTTCCAGGATGAAAGTGAAGGGCCCCGGCGTGCCCAGCTTGAGCAGCCGGTATTGCCGGTTGTCGACGCGCGCGAAATGCGCCAGTTCCGACAGGTCGCGGCACAGCAGCGTGAGGTGGTGCTTGTCGTCCACCTGCCGGATGCGGCGCAGGTTCTCGGCCGCCGCCTTGTCGTCGAGCCGGCACACCAGCGCATAGCTGCTGTCGGTGGGCACCGCGGCAACGCCGCCGTCGCGCAGGATCTGCGCCGCCTGCTTCAGGAGCCGGGGCTGCGGGTTCTGCGGGTGGACTTCGAAGTGCTGCGACACGCCGGCATTGTCAGGGGCTCAGGCGGTGACGACCGGAATCTTGCCGATCTTCGCCTGCCATTCCTTGGGCCCGGTGTCGTGCACGCTGCTGCCATGGCTGTCCACCGCCACCGTCACCGGCATGTCCTGCACGTCGAATTCGTAGATGGCCTCCATGCCGAGGTCGGCAAAACCCACCACCTTGGCCTGCTTGATGGCCTTGGCCACCAGGTAGGCGGCGCCGCCCACGGCCATCAGGTAGGCGCTCTTGTGTTTCTTGATCGCCTCGATGGCGGCGGGGCCGCGCTCGGCCTTGCCGATCATGCCGATGAGGCCGGTCTGTGCCAGCATCATCTCGGTGAACTTGTCCATGCGCGTGGCGGTGGTGGGGCCGGCCGGGCCCATGACCTCGTCGCGCACCGGGTCCACCGGGCCCACGTAGTAGATGACGCGGTTGCTGAAGTCCACCGGCAGCTTTTCGCCCTTGGCGAGCATGTCCTGGATGCGCTTGTGCGCGGCGTCGCGCCCGGTGAGCATCCTGCCGCTGAGCAGCAGGGTGTCGCCGGGTTTCCAGCTCGCCACCTGTTCGCGCGTGAGCGTGTTCAGGTCGACCTTGCGGCTCTTGTCGTAGTCGGGCGCCCAGCTCACGTTCGGCCACAGGTCCAGGCTGGGCGGGTCCAGGTAGACCGGGCCCGAACCGTCCATCACCACGTGGGCGTGGCGGGTGGCGGCGCAGTTGGGGATCATGGCCACCGGCTTGCCGGCGGCGTGCGTGGGGTACAGCGCGATCTTCACGTCGAGCACCGTGGTCAGCCCACCCAGGCCCTGCGCGCCGATGCCCAGCGCGTTGACCTTCTCGTAAAGCTCGATGCGCAGTTCCTCCAGCTTGTTGGCCGGGCCGCGGGCGAGCAGGTCGAACATGTCGATCGGCTCCATCAGCGCTTCCTTGGCCAGCATCATGGCCTTCTCGGCCGTGCCGCCGACGCCGATGCCCAGCATGCCCGGCGGGCACCAGCCGGCCCCCATGGTCGGCACCGTCTTCATGACCCAGTCGACCAGGCTGTCGTTGGGATTCATCATGATGAACTTGCTCTTGTTCTCGGATCCGCCGCCCTTGGCGGCGACGGTCACCTCGAGCTGGTGGCCGGGAACCACGGTCATGTGGGTGACGGCCGGCGTGTTGTCACGCGTGTTCTTGCGCTCGAACAGCGGGTCGGCCAGCACCGAGGCGCGCAGCGGGTTGTCGGGGTCGGTGTAGGCCCGTCGCACGCCTTCGTTCACGGCGTCCTCGATCGACCCGGGAAAACCCTCGAAGCGAACGTCCATGCCGATCTTCAGGAAGACATTGACGACGCCGGTGTCCTGGCAGATCGGCCGATGCCCCTGGGCGCACATCTTGGAATTGGTGAGGATCTGCGCGATGGCGTCCTTGGCCGCCGGCGAAGCCTCGCGCTCGTAGGCGCGCGCCAGGTGCGTGATGTAGTCGGCCGGGTGGTAGTAGCTGATGTACTGCAAGGCCGCGGCCACGGTCTCGACGAGGTCGGCATGGCGGATCGTGGTCGTGGGCATGGACAGGCTCCTTGGATCAGTCGTGGGGCGCGCGGCCGGGGGGCGTCATCAGGCGGTCGGTCAGCGCGATGGCCATCGCCGACAGCAGGAAGGCGATGTGGATCGCCGTCTGCCAGAGCAGCACCTTGTCGGTGTAGTTCTCGGCGTTGATGAAGGTCTTCAGCAGGTGGATCGAGCTGATACCGATGATGGCCGTGGCGAGCTTGACTTTCAACACCGAGGCATTGACGTGGCTCAACCATTCCGGCTGGTCGGGGTGACCCTCGAGATTCATGCGTGAAACAAATGTCTCGTAGCCGCCGACGATGACCATGATCAGCAGGTTGCTGATCATGACCACGTCGATCAGGCCCAGCACCACGAGCATGATCACCGTCTCGTTGAGCTGGGGCACCCAGTCCGGCCCAGCCTTGTAGCCGATGCTGGTGACCAGCTTCACCAACGCCTGCTCGTTGCCGAACACGGCCTCGATGAGGTGCGTGAGCTCGACCCAGAAGTGGAAGACGTAGACGCACTGGGCCACGATCAGCCCCAGGTACAGCGGCAGCTGCAGCCAGCGGCTGGCGAAGATGAAATTGGGCAGCGCGCGCTGGCGGCTGCGCTCGACCGGTGAGGGAACCGTCATGCGGGAGACTTCGTTTCAGGGGGTAGGGCGGCCGGGCCGCCGGGCAGCAGGGGCATTCCCCTGGCCTGGAATTGTAGATTCCCCATCATGACAGACCGCCCGCTGCGTAAGGGGTCTGTCAGAGCCTGCCCTTAGCTTCCATGCACCCCGAAAAGCCTTCAATACCGCAGGAGACACGCGCATGTCCGAGACCCAAGCCACCGAACTCAAGACCTACCTGCCGCCGGCCACGCTGGTGGCCAACGCCACCGTGTCGGGCATGGCCGCCTACCAGGCGCTGGTCGACGAGGCCGAGCGCGACTACGAAGGCTACTGGGCCCGCCTGGCGCGCCAGTTCGTGAGCTGGAAGACGCCGTTCACCCAGGTGCTGGACAGCAGCAAGCCGCCCTTCTTCAAGTGGTTCGCCGACGGCACGCTGAATGCCAGCTACAACTGCCTGGACCGCAATATCGAGCGCGGCCTGGGCGACAAGACGGCCATCATTTTCGAGGCCGACGACGGCGCCGTCACCCGCGTCAGCTACAGCGAGCTGCTGGCGCGCGTGAATCAGCTGGCCAACGTGCTGAAGGCGCGCGGCGTGAAGAAGGGCGACCGCGTCGTCATCTACATGAGCATGAGCATCGAGGGCGTGGCCGCCATGCAGGCCTGCGCGCGCATCGGCGCGCCGCACTCGGTGGTCTTCGGCGGTTTCTCGGCGCAGGCGCTGCGCGACCGTATCAACGATACCGGCGCGGTGATGGTGATCACCGCCGACGAGCAGCTGCGCGGCGGCAAGCAGCTGCCGCTGAAGAGCATCGTCGACGAGGCGCTGGCGCTGGGCGGCTGCGAGAGCGTGGCCAACGTCATCGTCTACAAGCGCACCGGCGGCAGCATTCCCTGGCATGCGGCGCGCGACCGCTGGCTGCACGAGGAACTGGCCGGCCAGCCCACCACCTGCGAACCCGAGTGGGTGGGTGCCGAGCACCCGCTGTTCCTGCTCTACACCAGCGGCTCCACCGGCAAGCCCAAGGGCGTGCAGCACAGCACCGGCGGCTACCTGCTGCACGCGGCGCTGACCACGGCCTGGACCTTCGACCTGAAGGCCGACGACGTGTTCTGGTGCACCGCCGATATCGGCTGGGTCACCGGCCACAGCTACATCACCTACGGCCCGCTGGCCTTGGGCGGCACCGAGATCGTGTTCGAGGGCGTGCCCACCTACCCCGACGCGGCGCGCTTCTGGAAGATGATCGAGAAGCACAAGGTCAGCATCTTCTACACCGCGCCCACGGCGATCCGCTCGCTGATCAAGGCCGCCGAGGGCAACGCCGCGGTGCATCCGAGCCAGAGCGACCTGTCGAGCCTGCGCATCCTGGGCACGGTGGGCGAGCCCATCAATCCGGCCGCCTGGGAGTGGTACTACAAGCACGTGGGCGGCAGCCGCTGCCCCGTGGTCGACACCTTCTGGCAGACCGAGACCGGCGGCCACGTCATCACGCCGTTGCCGGGCGCCACGCCCATGGTGCCGGGTTCGTGCACGCTGCCGTTCCCGGGCATCACGGCGGCCATCGTCGACGAGACCGGCAACGACGTGCCCAACGGGCAGGGCGGCATCCTCGTCATCAAGAAGCCCTGGCCGAGCATGATCCGCACCATCTGGGGCGACGACGAACGCTTCCAGAAGAGCTACTACCCGCCGGAGCTGAAGGGCTACTACCTGGCCGGCGACGGTTCCATCCGCGACGCCAAGACCGGCTACTTCACCATCACCGGCCGCATCGACGACGTGCTGAACGTGTCGGGCCACCGCATGGGCACGATGGAGATCGAATCGGCACTGGTCAGCTGCACCGACCTGGTGGCCGAGGCCGCCGTGGTGGGCCGCCCCGACGAGACCACCGGCGAGGCCATCTGCGCCTTCGTGGTGCTCAAGCGCGCGCGCCCCAGCGGCGACGAGGCGAAGAAGATCGCGGCCGAGCTGCGCAACTGGGTGGCCAAGGAGATCGGCCCCATCGCCAAGCCCAAGGACATCCGCTTCGGCGACAACCTGCCCAAGACACGCAGCGGCAAGATCATGCGCCGGCTGCTGCGCAGCCTGGCCAAGGGCGAGGCCATCACCCAGGACACCAGTACGCTGGAGAATCCGGCCATCCTGGATCAGTTGGGCCAGACCTACTGATCCAGGCCCCGCGCGGCCGGCAAGGCGCGGCCGCGGGGCGGTTGCCTGCCGGCTCGAATTGAACCCTTGCGTGCCCCCATCTGTCGGGGTGAGCGTGGCCGTGGCTGCGCTACAGTGACCCCGCAGCGTCGGTCATGAGCCGGCGCAGGAGGGGCAGCCATGGTCTTGGTCATCGTCGGGGTGTTGCTGCTGGCCGCCAAGCTGGCTGAATTAGGCCCCACCGCGGGCTGGTCTTGGTGGATCGTGGCCGCGCCTTTCGTCGCGGCCGTGCTGTGGTGGCAGTTTGCCGACGCCACCGGCCTCACGAAGCGCCGTGCGATGCAGAAGATGGACGACCGCAAGGCGCAGCGCCGCGAACGTTCGCTGGAGGCGCTGGGGCTGGGTCTGCAGCAGAAGAAGCAGGTCGGCCGCGGGCGCGACGAGCCGCGGTCCGGCCGTGCCGATGCGCCGCCCGCGCCGCCACTGCCGCCGCGCGACCCGCGGCCGTAACGCCCGCCGTCAGTCCAGGTCGAGCACCGCGCCCGTGCTGGCGCTCGACGCATTCCTAGCGAACTTGGCCAGCACGCCGCGCGTGTAGCGGGGTGCGGGCTGCCGCCAGGCCGCGCGGCGGCGCGCGATCTCGGCTTCGCCCACCTCCAGCTGCAGCAGCAGGCGGTGCGCGTCGATGGTGATGGTGTCGCCTTCGTGCACCAGCGCGATGAGCCCGCCGGCATGGGCCTCGGGCGCGACATGGCCGACGACCATGCCCCAGGTGCCGCCCGAGAAGCGCCCGTCGGTGACGAGACCCACCGATTCGCCCAGCCCCTGGCCGATGAGGGCCCCGGTGGGAGCCAGCATCTCGGGCATGCCGGGACCGCCCTTGGGCCCCAGGTAGCGCAGCACCATCACGTCGCCGGCCTTGATCCGGCCGGCCATGATGGCGGCCAATGCGCCCTGTTCGTCGTCGAACACGCGTGCCGGGCCGGTGATGACGGGGTTCTTCAGCCCGGTGATCTTGGCCACGCAGCCCTCGGGGCTGAGGTTGCCCTTCAGGATGGCCAGGTGGCCCTGGGCGTACATCGGGTTGCCGATGGGGCGGATCACGTCCTGGTCGGTGCGCAGCGGCGGCAGGCCCTGCAGGTTTTCGGCCACGGTCTTGCCGGTGATGGTCATGCAGCCGCCGTGCAGCAGGCCGGCGTCGAGCAGCACCTTCATCACCGCCGGAATGCCGCCGGCGCGGTGCAGGTCGATCGCCAGGTAGCGTCCGCTGGGCTTCAGGTCGCACAACACCGGGGTGCGCTTGCGTACGCGCTCGAAGTCGTCGATGGTCCACGGCACCTCGGCCGCGTGGGCGATGGCCAGGAAGTGCAGCACCGCATTGGTGCTGCCGCCGATGGCCATGATCACCGCCACGGCGTTCTCGATGCTCTCGCGGGTGACGATGTCGCGCGGCTTCAGGTCGGCCTTCACCGCTTCGACCAGCGCGCGCGCGGCCTGCCGTGTATGTTCGACGATGGGGTCTTCGACGTTGGCCATGGTGCTGGCGAACGGCAGGCTCATGCCCAGCGCCTCGAAGGCCGAAGACATGGTGTTCGCGGTGTACATGCCGCCGCACGAGCCGCTGCCGGGGATGGCGTGGCGCTCGATCTGGCAGAAGTCCTCCTCGCTCATCTTGCCGGCGCTGAACTGGCCCACGGCCTCGAAGACGCTGACGATATTCAGGTCCTGCCCCTTGTAGCGGCCGGGCAGGATGGTGCCGCCGTAGACGTAGACGGAAGGCACGTTGGAGCGCAGCATGCCCATCATGCCGCCGGGCATGTTCTTGTCGCAGCCGCCGATGACGAGCACGCCGTCCATCCACTGGCCGCCGACGCAGGTTTCCACGCAGTCGGCGATGACCTCGCGGCTGACCAGGCTGTATTTCATGCCCTCGGTGCCCATGGCCATGCCGTCGCTGATGGTAGGCGTGCCGAAGACCTGCGGGTTGGCACCACGGGCCTTCAGCTCGTCGATGGCCGCGTCGGCCAGACGCTGCAGGCCCGAATTGCAGGGCGTGATGGTGCTGTGGCCGTTGGCGATGCCGATCATCGGTTTGCCGAAGTCGGTTTCCTGGTAGCCCATGGCGTAGTACATGGACCGGTTGGGCGCTCGTGCCACACCTTCGGTGATGTTCTTCGAGCGGCGATTGAAAGTCATGAGGGGCCTCCAGGGCGGTGGTTCGGGTCTTGGGCGCAAGTGTATCGACCCGCCATGCCGGGCATGGACAATCGCGGGCTGACCAAGGAGCCCCCTCGATGCTCGTGCATCCCCAGTTCGACCCCGTGGCGCTGTCGCTCGGGCCGCTGCAAATCCACTGGTACGGCCTGACCTACCTGGCCGCCTTCGGCCTGTTCCTGTTCCTGGCCGCGCGCCGCGTGCGGCTGCCGCATTTCGCCGCCGCGGGCTGGGCCCGGCGCGACGTGGAGGACATGCTGTTCCTGGGCGTGCTGGGTGTGATCGTGGGCGGGCGCATCGGCTATGCGCTCTTCTACAAGCCGGCCGAGTACCTGGCCGACCCGTTGCAGATCCTGATGGTGTGGAAGGGCGGCATGTCGTTCCACGGCGGGCTGCTCGGGGTGGTGGCGGCGATGGCGTGGTTTGCGCGCTCGCGCCGGCGCCCTTTCCTGCAGGTGATGGACGTGGTGGCGCCCTGCGTGCCCACGGGGCTGGCGGCCGGGCGCGTGGGCAACTTCATCAATGGCGAACTGTGGGGACGCGCCGCCGACCCGGCGCTGCCCTGGGCGATGGTCTTTCCGCAGAGCGGCAGCAACCTGCCGCGACACCCGTCGCAGCTGTACCAGTTCGCTTTGGAAGGCCTGCTGCTGTTCGCGCTGCTGTGGTGGTACGGCCAGCGTGAACGGGCGCAGGGGCAGGTGGCGGCGGCCTTCGTGTTCGGCTACGGCGTGCTGCGCTTCGTGGCCGAATATTTCCGCCAACCCGACAGCTTCCTGGGCCTGCTGGCGCTGGGCATGAGCATGGGCCAGTGGCTGTGCCTGCCCATGATCGCCGGCGGCGCGCTGCTGTGGTGGTGGTTCGGTCGCAACGCCGCTTCGCTACGATAGGGGCCCATGCGACAAGTCTTCCTGGATACCGAAACCACCGGACTGAAGGTGGCCGAGGGGGACCGCCTGATCGAGATCGGCTGCATCGAACTGGTCGACCGGCGCCCCACCGGCCGGCGGCTGCATCACTACGTGAACCCGCAGCGGTCCAGCCACCCCGACGCGGTGCGCGTGCACGGCATCAGCGACGATTTTCTGGCCGACAAGCCGCTGTTCGAGGCCGTGGCGCGTGAACTGCTGGACTTCGTGCGCGAGGCCGACGTCGTCATCCACAACGCCGCCTTCGACCTGGGCTTCATCGACGCCGAGCTCGAGCGCCTGGGTCTGCCGCGGCTGGCCGAACATGCCGGCGCCATCACCGACAGCCTGGCGCTGGCGCGCGAGCTCTTTCCCGGCAAGCAGAACAGCCTGGACGCGCTGTGCAAGCGCCTCGAGGTGGACAACTCGCAGCGCGAACTGCACGGCGCGCTGCTCGACGCCGGCCTGCTGGCCGAGGTCTACCTGCGCATGACGCGCGGGCAGAAGTCGCTGGTGATCGAGGCCGAGGAAGTTGCGGGCAGCATCGGGGCCGAGTCGGTGGTCGACCTGAGCGCCTTCGAGCTCGTGGTGCTGTGCGCCAGCGAAGAGGAGGCGGCGGCCCACGAGGCCGTGCTGGCCGACATCGACCAGGCCAGCAAGGGCAGGACCGTCTGGCGGCCGGCCCCGGCCGCGCCGGTATTGGCCTGAAGCCGTGGCATAATTCTCGGCTTGCCGGAACGCGGCGGTCTGGGAGCCAGGCCGCAGGATTCCGGGCGGTTAGCTCAGCGGTAGAGCACTGCCTTCACACGGCAGGGGTCGCAGGTTCGAACCCTGCACCGCCCACCAGGTAAAACCCCCGCAAGTCGTTGATCTGCGGGGGTTCGTTGTTTCCGCTTCGCTTGCGCACCTGCTCGAAAATGTGGCAGGTGTCCAAAAGGTGTCCAAAACGCCCCTCTGTCGGGCGCCAGTCACGCCGACCACCTCGACCACGCCGAGAGCACCAGACGGTGCA
This sequence comes from Candidatus Rubrivivax defluviihabitans, assembly GCA_016709385.1. Classification (GTDB taxonomy): domain Bacteria; phylum Pseudomonadota; class Gammaproteobacteria; order Burkholderiales; family Burkholderiaceae_C; genus Rubrivivax; species Rubrivivax defluviihabitans. Next base: position 18,482 of record JADJMW010000007.1, on the reverse strand, counting down.
GGAAGTGCAGTGCATGGGCGTCACCACCATGCGCTACTCGGCAACCCGCCCCAGCGCTTGCGACGTTGACGCTGGCGGGCCTATCGCGGTGCTGGTGGCACCAGGGTAGCCAGCGCCTTTTCAAGGCCGTATTCGACCAGCAGCCGGGCGGCATGCCGCTCAAGCACGGCGTGGCGGTCGGGCTGGCGGTGGGCCAGCCGGTTGACCAGGCGGCGCAGCTCGCGCGGCAGCTTGTTCCTACCGGCGGCAGGTAGGTGACGCTGCTCATGCTTCAGTTCACGGTCGACCGCGTCGCCAGCATGCGCCGGGCCTGGGCCACCAGCGCCTCGACGACAGCAGCTTCGGCTGCGCTGGCGGGCCTCGCCATCGCACCCGGCACCAACACGGCCTCGGCCAGCATGCGGATGACGGCTGCGCCTTCGGCCAGGTCGCGGGCCGCCACCGGCACGAGATCTCGGGCGAAGCGGTCGGCCTCTGCGGTCATGGCGGCGGCCCCTTGAAGAACCTGCTGGGGCTGGTGTCTTCCGCCTCGGCCTTGGGCGCTGGTAGCCGTAGCCTACTTGCCGGCGTCAGGCCCAGGGCGGCCAAGTAGGCGTTGCACTCGGCCCGGGCCTGCGCTGCTGCCACGGCAAGCGGCGATCGTCGCTGCATGTCCGGCTGATCCGACAGGAGCGCTTCGGCCGGGTCGCGGCCGGCCTGCAGCAGCCGCTGCCGCTGAGCGTTGAGCGCAGTCTCTGCATGCACGACCTGATGCCATGCGCTGCAATGCAGGGCCAGCGCCGACGCGTCCAGTTCGGACAGCAGGCCCAGGTGGGTGACGTCAACTATCCTGCCCGGTCGGCGACAACTACCTTGGCCGGTGAAGGCGGGGGGTGATGTTGTCGATTTGGGCTGTTTGGCTGAGGGTGTTCGTCCCCTTTTTCAATCGGCTGTTCGGCAAGCGAAGCGCGTCAGGCCGTAGACATCTGTCGGGGAGCGGTGGGCAAGCCACGGACCCGACAGGGGCCGTCCGCCGGCTTGTCCTTGAACAGGTTCACCTCGAACGGGTCGCGGAGAGCTTGGCGGTTCAGGTCCTCCGCCACCGTGTGCAGTACCGGGCCCCGGCCTAGATCAGCGAGTAGTAGTTGAAGTTGTCGACGCCGACTTGGTGCGCCTCCCCGGAGCCCGATGGTATGCGGTCGATACGGCCGGCGGGCTGGTTGCCGTCGATCGTGGTCATGCGCGGTACTGGTCCGGCCCCAACAGTCTCGATCAGGAAATGGTGGCTCTTGGATCGAACGGCGCCGATGTCCGCCGGCTTGATGCCCGCCGCGAAGGTCGGGCGCCATCGGTTCAGAGCGAGCGGGCCGACCGGCCGGCCCGTAACCATGTCCCAGAACACCGGGATCCCCGCCATTCGATAGCAGTACACCGCGAACACGCCGCACCAGCTCTTACGCTGTCCGCCGATCAGCGGCTCCTGCACCCACGCTCCGTTGGGCAGCTTGAACGCGGCGTCGGTGATCGAGGTGTTCGCGGCCACCCTGAACATCTCGATCAGGAAGTCGATGCCCCTGGGCCGGCCGTTCACGAGCTTCAAGAAGTCGACGCTGCCTATGTGCTTCTGGGCGATGGTCAGGACGAACGGCCGCAGCGCGTCGAACGGCAGCGTTCCCGGCGGGATCCCGGCTGGGAGCTGGGCAAGGAGCTGCAACAGGAGATCCCAGGTCAGCGGTCCGACGACGCCATCCGGTGTCAGCGAATTCGCGCTCTGGAATTCACGCACGCGTGCCGTGGTCTTCGTGCCGTAGACGCCGTCGGCGGTGAGCCGGGGCTGAGCACTCGGCAGCAGATTCATACCCTGCTGCAGACGGACCACGTCGTTGCCTTTCGACGCGTAGCGCAGCGTAGGATTCGCCATCGCAGTCCTCCTTTGGCCCGCCGATCTTGGACCGAAGACGTAGAGCTAGCATAAACCACCTGGGCGGTCGGAGGATAGGATAATTTGGCCGCGCATCTTTCGGCTCGAAGCCGGGCTTAGAGCTGCCTACGCAGCCGGCCGGCCCACTCAGGCGTGAAGTACCTCGAGGCCGACCGCTTCAATCGCTGTCCCCCCGTGCGCGACGAGGTCGCGGTGCCGGTCCGTTTCGGTTCTGCTGCCTCGGGCGCAAGGCTCAACCGGATACCGTGAGCATCTTCCCACGCGATGCCCAGCACCGCCTTGGCTGCAGGTCTGGAGTTGGTTGACCGCGTCGTCGTGTGGCCCCGCTCACATCGCGCGCGTGAAGGCCGCAGCGGCCAAGCCCGCGCGATGGGCCGGTCCACGCTCCGGCGCCTTGGGCGGCGGCTTCGGCTCCAGGCCCACCTTGATCACGACCTTCTCGATCACCGGCCGTTCCAGGATGGTCGCGATGGTCCTGAGCTCACCGCTGCCGTTCGAGCAGTGCTCCAGATCCAGTGACAACCGATGCTTGAGAAAACGGGCCGCGCTGACTCTTGCGCGCCAGTCGAGCCACCCCTCGGCAGCCGGTGGCGGCCGACTCCTGGCCGATTGCCGATGCCCACGGGTGCCCGCTCAGGCGATAGCTATCGGGTGCCCGGGTGGAGGCTTGACTGCGCACGCCCGAGGTCCGTGTCGTCAATGTGCTGAGCCAACCTGTTCGATGGTCGCCACCGGCCACCCTGGGCAATGAAGCGCGACGCCGCGTCGAGGACACGGTCGTCGTCGCTGGCCAGCCAGCGCAGGCATGGTGTGGTGCTGCGGATCGCGCAGCAGCCGCTCGAAGATCGCGTTCCTCAGCCGGACAAGCCGGTCCTCGTCGTCGGCGATGAACCTGGGGCATCCGATCCCCACCGATCGCCCTCCCGACCTCGACTCGCCGTGTCCGGCCGCATGGAAGTCAGCCATGGCCTTGGCTGGACCGCGCAGCGGTGCAATGGCGCCTTTTTCGGGCGGGTCGCCGGAACGTTCTGGCCTCATGCTGCCCCGTTCTCATGCTGCCCCGTTCGATGTAAATCGTTCGATGACCCCCAACACCCTCGCCCTCACCCCACACGGCCGACTCACCGCGGTGTCCGTGCCGGACGCCCCGCAGCTGCCGTTCGAACTGGCCGAGCCGCTGGTGATGGACAGCGTCCTGGGTTCGGGCCAGGTCCTGCTGGGGCTTGGCGCCGAACACGTCGGCGCGGCCTTGCCGCCGGTGATCGCGTGGTGGCGCGATCTGGCCGTGCGCTACCTGACCGCGCTGTGCACGCTTCCCGAGGTGGCGGAGCACTTGCCCGGGCGCGTGTTGTCGCCAAATGCCGGCGAGCTGCAGGCGCTGACGTGGTCGGCGCCGCCGATGGACGGGGCCGAATACCTGTCGGTCGGGGTGCTGGAGCGGCTGTGCCAGGAACTCGACGCCTGGCTGCACGCCGAGCTGCAGGCCTCGGGCCAGCCGCTCGGCGTCTACCTGAAGGCGCGCCACCCTGCCTGGAACCTCGTCGGCCGCATCCACGTCCATCTGGCCGAGAACCGCAAGGACAAGCAGTTTCCCTTCGCCTTCCTCGCCACCTGCACCACCCGGCTGCAGGCGCCGGGCCGCGCCGCCGCTCAGAGCTGGGTCGCGACCGACTCGACGCGCACGACCAGGGCTCCGCGCGCCCAGGGAAACTTCTCGCGCACCAGGTCGACGTGCTCGCCGGCGGTGACGACCTCGCCGCTGCCGGCGATCACGCAGCCCTGACCCGGGCTGCGCGTGCCCGCGACCTTGTGCGACGCGACCATCAGCTGGATGCGGCCGTTGGCCTTCAGGTTCTGTTCGGTGCGCTGGAAGCGGCCGACCGGGAACACCACCGTCGCGCCCGGGTCAACGATGCGCATGTAGCTGCCCCAGTGCCCCGCCAGGTGCGGCCCGTCGGGGCCTTGCGTCACGATGGTCACGTATTCGGTCGCGTCGCAGACTTCGCGGCAGACGCCTTCGATCCTTGCCATGGAAATCCTCCGGATGGAACCGCGATGATGGTAAGCCCGCGGCCGCGCCGGCAGCCGGGTCGCGGGCCTTGTCGCTTCGGCAGAATCGAAGGCGCGCTGCCGCGTCACCAATGAAAGACGACACGATGACCCCGAACCGCCCGCCCGCGCCACCGTGGGCGCCGAATGCCAACTGCCGCTTGCGATGGGGCTCGGCCGCGCGGCCGAAGCGGGCGGTGCCCTCATGAACCCGCTGCCCAGCCAGGCGCGCGTGGTCGTGATCGGCGGCGGCGTGATCGGCTGCTCGGTCGCCTACCACCTCGCGCAGATGGGCTGCCGCGACGTGCTGCTGCTCGAGCGCGACCGCCTGACCAGCGGTACCACCTGGCACGCGGCCGGGCTGATGGTGACCTTCGGCTCGACCTCGGCGACCGCGACCGAGCTGCGTCAGTACTCGCGAAGCCTGTACGCCCGGCTCGAGGCAGAGACCGGCCAGGCCACCGGCCTGCGCCAGTGCGGCTTCATCGAGGCCGCGGCCGACGCCGACCGGCTCGAGGAGTTCCGCCGCGTCGCGGCCTTCAACCGCCACTGTGGCGTCGAGGTGCACGAGATCTCGCCGCGCGAGGTCGGCGAGTTGTTCCCACTGGCCCGCACCGACGACCTGCTGGCGGGCTTCTACGTGCCCGACGACGGCCGCGTGAACCCGGTCGACGTGACGATGGCGCTGGCCAAGGGCGCGCGGCAGCGGGGCGCGCGCCTGGTCGAAGGCGTGCCGGTGCTCGACGTCAAGCACGAGCGCGGCCGCGTCACCGGCGTGCGCACCGCAGTCGGCGACGTGGCCTGCGAGGTGGTCGTCAACTGCGCCGGCATGTGGGCGCGCGAACTCGGCGCGCAATCGGGCGTCGCGATCCCGAACCAGGCCGCCGAGCACTACTACCTGATCACCGAGCCGATCGCCGGCGTCTCGCGCGACTGGCCGGTGCTCGAGGACCCCGGCGCTTACGGCTACTACCGCGAGGAGGGCGGCGGGTTGATGGTCGGCCTGTTCGAGCCCGAGGCCGCGGCCTGGGGCGTGGACGGCATTCCGCCGGCCTTCGGCTTCGGCGAGATCACGCCCGACTGGGACCGGATGGCGCCGTTCCTCGAGCGCGCGATGAGCCGCGTGCCGTGCACCGCAACCGCCGGCATCCGCAAGTTCTTCTGCGGCCCCGAGAGCTTCACGCCCGACCTGAACCCGATCGTGGGCGAAGCGCCGGAGCTGACGAACTACTTCGTCGCTGCCGGGCTGAACAGCATCGGCATCCTCAGTGGCGGTGGCATCGGCCGCATCGTCGCGCACTGGGTCCTGCACGGCCGCCCCGACGTCGACGTGAGCGCGATCCACGTCGACCGCCTGCAGCCGTACCAGGCGAACCCGGCCTACCGGCGTGCGCGCGTGGCCGAGGCGCTCGGCCTCGTCTACCGCTGCCACTACCCGACGCTGCGCCCGCAGACGGCGCGCGGCGCGAAGCGCAGCCCGCTGCACGACCGGCTCGCCGCGGCCGGCGCGCACTTTCGCGACGTGAGCGGCTGGGAGGCCGCCGACTGGTACGCGCCGCCGGGCGTCGCGCCGAAGGTCGAGCGGCTGTCGTGGGGCCGGCCGGACTGGTTCCCGTATTGGGCGGCCGAACACCGTGCGGTGCGCGACAACGCCGGCCTGATCGACATGTCGTTCATGTCGAAGTTCCTGGTGCAGGGGCGCGACGCGGCCGCGGCGCTCGAGCGGCTGTCGGCCAACCGGGTGAGCGGCATCAGCGGCCGGATCACCTACACCCAGTGGCTGAACGACGACGGCCGGCTCGAGGCCGACCTCACGGTCACCCAGCTCGACGAGGAGCGCTTCCTGGTGGTGGCCACCGATACCGCGCACCGCCACGTGCAGGCCTGGATGCGGCGCCACTTCGCGCCCGATGCCCACGTGTTCGTCGCCGACCTGAGCGGCGCCTGGGCGCAGCTGAACCTGCAGGGGCCGCGTTCGCGCGCGCTGCTGCAGACGCTCACCGCGGCCGACCTGTCGAACACCGCGTTCCCGTTCCGCGCCGCGCGCGAGATCGACCTCGGCTACGCGCGCGTGCTCGCGGTGCGCATCACCTACGTCGGCGAGCTCGGCTGGGAGCTGGTCGTGCCGGTCGAGCAGGCGCTGCACGTGCACGAGTGCCTCGTCGAGGCGGGGCGCGCCTTCGGCCTCGCACCGGTCGGGCTGAAGGCGCTGGCCAGCCTGCGGCTGGAGAAGGGCTACCGCGACTACGGCCACGACATCGACAACACCGACGACGCGTGGGAAGCCGGCCTCGGCTTCGCGCTGGCGCTGGACAAGCCCGGCGGCTTCATCGGCCGCGACGCCGCCGTCGCGCAGCGCGCGGCCGGGCCGCCGCACCGGCGGCTGCTGCAGATCCAGCTGCTCGACCCCGAGCCGCTGCTGTTCCACGCCGAGGTGGTCTGGCGCGACGGCGTGCGCGTCGGCTACCTGCGCAGCGCGTCCTACGGCCACACGCTCGGCGGCGCGGTCGGGCTGGCGATGATCGACGCCGGTCAGCCGCTCGACGCGGCGTGGATCGCCGCCGGTCGCTGGGAGGTCGAGGTCGTCGGCCGGCGCGTTGCCGCGAAGGCCTCGCTGCAGCCGCTCTACGATCCGGCGATGACACGCGTGCGCGGCTGATCGCCGGGGACCGTTCCGGCCGCCGAAGGCGCCGTCGATGCCGCACGTTGCGCGGATGCCGTTGCCGTTGCCGGTGCGGCTGCGGCGCGCCGCCACCGCACACGCCGCAGCGAAGCGCCCGCGCGCAGAATGGTCTCTGTAGCGATCGGAGGGCCAGGCATGCGTCAGATCGAGTTCTTCTACTTCATCGGCAGCACCTACTCGTACCTGTCGGTGACTCGCGCCGCGGACCTCGCCGCGCGCGAAGGGGTCGTGCTCGACTGGCGTCCGTTCAGCGTGCGCACGCTGATGCGCGAGCAGGACAACGTCCCGTTCGCGACCAAGCCGGTGAAGATGCGTTACATGTGGCGCGATCTCGAACGCCGGGCTTCCCGGTTCGGGGTGCCGTTCGACGGCATTCCGCCGTATCCGGTCGACCCGGCCGAACTGGCGAACCATGTCGCGACCCTCGCCACCGGCGAGGGCTGGTGCCGCGAGTTCACGCAGGCCGCCTATCGCTGCTGGTTCCTCGACAGGCGCGACCCCGGCGAGCCCGAAGCCCTGCGCGGTATCCTAGCGGCGCTGGGCCGCGACGCCGACGACTGCATCGCGCGCGCGTCGGCGCAGCCGACGAAGCAGGCGTACCTCACTGCGACCGACCGTGCTCGAACCCTCGGCATCTTCGGCTCGCCCACCTTCGTCGTCGGCCAGGAGATCTTCTGGGGCGACGACCGGCTCGAGGACGCGCTCGCCTGGTGCCGGGCGTCCGCGGTCTGACGACGCACCGGCGCATGGCGGCCGAGGCGTCAGACCCCTCGCAACCGCGCCCGGTGCCTTTCGATCTGCGCGCGCACCTGCACCGGCGCTGTGCCACCCAACCCCTGGCGCGCAGCCAGCGAGCCGCGCAGCGTGAGCACGGCGAAGACATCCTCGCCGATGCGCGCGTCGAACTGCTGCAATTCGGCCAGCGGCAGTTGCGCCAGGTCCAGCCCGCGCGCGATGGCGTTCTTCACGGCATGCGCCACCACCTCGTGTGCGCTGCGGAAGGGCAGGCCCTTCTTCACCAGGTAGTCGGCCAGGTCGGTGGCGGTGGCGTAGCCCTTCAGCGCGGCACGTTCCATGGCGTCGGTTTTGACTTCGATGCCGCCCACCATCTCGGCCATGATGCGCAGCGTATCGGCCAGCGTATCCACGGTGTCGAAGAGCGGCTCCTTGTCTTCCTGGTTGTCCTTGTTGTAGGTCAGCGGCTGGCCCTTCATCAGCGTGAGCAGCGCCATCAGGTGGCCGACCACGCGGCCGCTCTTGCCCCGCGCCAGTTCGGCCACGTCGGGGTTGCGCTTCTGCGGCATGATGGAACTGCCCGTGCAGTAGCGGTCCGCCAGGTCGATGAAGCCGAAGTTCTGGCTCATCCAGAGCACGATCTCCTCGGCCAGGCGCGACACATGCACCATGCAGATGCTGGCTGCGGCGCTGAATTCGAGCGCGAAATCGCGGTCGCTCACGGCGTCCAGGCTGTTCTGGCACACGCCGTCGAAGCCCAGCGTCCGCGCCACTCGCTCGCGGTCCAGCGGATAGCTGGTGCCGGCCAGCGCGGCCGCACCCAGCGGCAGGCGGTTGGTGCGCCGGCGCACATCGGCCAGCCGTTCGGCGTCGCGCGAGAACATCTCCACGTAGGCCAGCAGGTGGTGGGCAAAACTCACCGGTTGCGCCACCTGCATGTGGGTGTAGCCGGGCATCACGGTCTCGGTGTGCACGGCCGCCAGCGCCACCAGCGAGCGCTGCATCTCGGCCAGCAAGGCGGCGAGGCGGTCGATCTCGCCGCGCAGCCACAGCCGCACGTCGGTGGCCACCTGGTCGTTGCGGCTGCGGCCGGTGTGCAGCCGCTTGCCCGCGTCACCGACCAGCGCCGTGAGGCGGGCCTCGATATTCAGGTGCACGTCCTCCAGTTCGAGCTTCCAGGGGAACTGGCCGGACTCGATTTCGCTCGTGATGGCGGCCATGCCGCGCCGGATGTCGGCCAGGTCGTCCGCACTGACGACACCCTGCGCCGCCAGCATCTCGGCATGCGCCAGGCTGCCTTCGATATCGGCGCGCCACAGCCGCTGGTCGAAGCCGACGCTGGCGGTGTAGCGTTGCACCAATTCGCTCATCGGCTCGCTGAACAAGGCCGACCAGGCCTGCTGCTTGTTGGCCAGGGGATCGTGGGACATGGGGCGGGGCCGCTGCGCGGCGGTGCAAAAGGAGAGTCCGTATTATCCGGCGCACGATGAACCGCCCCGGGCCGCCCCGTAACGCCGCGAGCGACTTCCCGTCCACCGACGGCCTGGCGGGCACCCGGCCGGCGAGCCTGTGGCCCGAGACGACGCGGCCGGCCGACGCGCCCAGTTCCAGCTTCGCCACCACGCGTTTCGACCCCATGGCCGAGGAACGCTCGCGGCTGCAGGCGCAGGCCGCGGCAGCGTTCGACGTCTGCCACCCCGCGCTGGCGCTGCGCGCCGTGCTGCTGGTGCAGGTGGCGCTGGCCCTGGTGGCGCTGGGCGGCGCCGAGACGCTGACCGAATGGGGTGCGCGCCAGGCGGCGCTGGCCTTCGGCGGCGTGGCCGCCACGCTGCTGTGGCTGGTGATGGTGTGCGCGCTGCGCCAGCCGTTGCGCCGCTTCGAGGCCCACGCGCGCGCGGCGGTGGTGCTGGCCATCGGCGGTGCGGCTTCGCTGCTGGCCTGGGTGCCGCTGTGGTGGGCGGGCCTGGCCGGCGATGCCGGCGGCCTGCGCGTGGCCGCCGTGGCGCTGGCCGGCGTGGCGCTGGCGGGCATGCTGTGGGCCTGGCTGGATCTGCGTTCGCGCATCTGGCACCCGGCGAACGCCAGCGCGCGGCTGGCGGAATTGCAGTCGCGCATCCGGCCGCATTTCCTGTTCAATGCGCTGAATACGGCGCTGGCGCTGGTGCGCGCCGACCCGGAGCGCGCCGAGGCCGTGCTGGAAGACCTGGCGCAGCTGTTCCGCGTGGCGCTGGCCGAGGCCGGGGCTTCGGTGGCGCTTGAAGAGGAGATCGACCTCGCCAAGCGCTATCTGGCCATCGAGCAGGTGCGATTCGGAGCGCGCCTGCAGGTGCGCTGGCAGATCAGCGAAGACGCCCGCGTGGCAGCCGCGCGCGTGCCGCCGTTGGTGCTGCAGCCGCTGGTGGAGAACGCGGTGCGCCACGGCGTGGAGCCGGCCGTCGGCGGCGGCCGCGTCGCTGTGAGCGCCTCGGTGCAGCGCGGGCAGGTGGTGGTCCAGGTCAGCAATACCGTCGGCAGCGAGCCCGGCACCCCCGGCCACGGCATGGCGCTGCACAACGTGCGCGAGCGGCTGCGCCTGCTGCACGACGTGGCGGCGCAGTGCGACGTGTGGCGCGAGCCCACGCCGGAGGGTGAGATGTTCCATGCCCGCATCGTGCTGCCGGCACCCTGAAGCGCACCTTTCGAAAGGAGCTGACCCATGGATATCGAACGCTTCATGCAGGGCTACCGGGCCGCCTGGGAAGGCCGCGACGAGAGCCTGTTCTGTGCCCTCTTCGCCGCCGATGGCGAATACCACAACACGCCGTTCGCGGTGCAGCGAGGCCATGCGCAATTGGCCGCCTACTGGCAGCGCGTGAAGCTGCAGGAAGACGTGCACGTGGTCTACCAGGTGCTGGCGCGCAACGGCAGCGGCGGCATCGCGCACTGGCACGTGACCTACCAGGTGGCTTCGGAGGAGCTGTTCCAGATCTGGGCCCGCTCCACCGGCACGAATACGGTGGCGCGCCAGCCCGGCGATCCACTGCCGAAGATGGTGCTCGACGGCGTGCTGCAGGCCGAATTCGAAGGCGGTCTGTGCAAGACCTGCCGCCTGTGGTGGCACAGCCTGCCGCTGGCCGCGTGAGCGCGCGGCATAGGCAGTGAAACAGGCCCAAACGCCGTGAGCGAGCCGCTGCGCCTGCTGATCGTCGACGACGAGGCCCTGGCCCGGCTGCGACTGAAGTCGTTGCTGCAAAGCCTGCCCGAGGCCGGGGCGGTGGTGGTGGGCGAGGCCGGCGACGCCGACAGCGGGCTGGCGCTGCTGCAGGCCGTGCCGGCCGACGCGGTGCTGCTGGACATCCGCCTGCCCGGCCGCGACGGCCTGCGGCTCGCTGCGGCGATGCAGGCGTTGCCGCAGCCGCCCGCCGTGGTCTTCGTGACCGCGCACGCCGAGCATGCGCTGAAGGCCTTCGAGCTGGAGGCGGTGGACTACCTCACCAAGCCGGTGCGGCGCGAACGCCTGCTGGCTGCGCTGCAGCGGGTGAAGCAGCGCCTGCGTCCGGCGCCCGAGCCCTTGCCCGAGGGCCCGGCGCTGGTGGTCAACGACCGCGGCCGCGTGCTGCGGCTGCCTTATGCGGAGCTGCTGTACCTGAAGGCCGAGCAGAAATACGTCACCTTGCGTACCGCCGAGCACAGTTATGTGCTCGACGAGACGCTCACCGAACTGGAGCAGCGCCTGGGCGATGCCTTCATCCGCGTCCACCGCAATGCGCTGGTGGCGCGGCGTGCCATCCGCGAACTGCAACTGCGCAGCGACGAAGCCCAGGCCGACGCCGACGGCTGGGCCGTGCGCGTGGCGCCGCTGGACGAGTGGCTGGCGGTGTCGCGGCGCCAGGTGGCGGCGGTGCGGGCGGCGCTGGCCGGCGACCGGGCATGACGGCGCAGGGCCGGGGGCTGCGTGCGCGGCGGGACGGTTCGCCCGCGTTCAGCCAGTATTGCGCAAGCCGGCTGCGATGCCGTTGATGCTGAGGTGGATGCCGCGCTGCAGCCGCTCCACGCTTTCGACGCCCTTGTCGGGCCTGCCGCTGCGCTGACGATAGCGCCGCAGCAGTTCCACCTGCAAGTGGTTGAGCGGGTCCAGGTAGGGGAAACGGTGCGCGATCGAGCGCGCCAGCGCCGCATTCGACTGCAACCGCTCGGCTTCGCCGGTGATGAGTTCCAGCGCATCGTGCGCGCGTTGCCATTCGGCGCGCAGGGCGGTGAAGATGCGCCTGGCCACCGCCTTGTCCTCCACCAGTTCCACGTAACGCGCGGCAATGCGCAGGTCGCTCTTGGCCAGCACCATGTCCAGGTTGGACAGCAGCGTGCGGAAGAACGGCCACTGCCGGTGCATGCGCTGCAGCAGTTCCATGCGCGCGGCACGCAGGTCGGGACCGGCGGCGGCCAGGTAGGCCTCGATGGCGCTGCCGAAACCGCACCAGCCCGGCAGCGCCATGCGGCACTGGCCCCAGGAAAAACTCCAGGGGATGGCGCGCAGGTCCTCGATGGCGCGACTACTGGCGCCTTCCTTCGGCCGGATGGCCGGGCGCGAGCCGATATTCAGTTCCGCGATCTCGCGAATGGGCGTGGCGGCGAAGAAATAGTCGGTGAAGCCCGGCGTCTCGTAGACGATCCTGCGGTAGGCCGCCATGCTCAAGCCGCTGATCTCGGCCGCGGCGTCGAGGAAGCTGCGCGGCGCGCTCTTGGTGGGGTGCAGCAGCGTGGCTTCCAGCGTGGCGGCGACCAGCGTCTCCAGGTTGCGGCGGCCGATCTCCGGGTTCGCATATTTCGACGAGATGACCTCGCCCTGTTCGGTCAGCCGGATCTGCCCGTTCACCGTGCCCGGCGGCTGCGCCAGGATGGCCTGGTAGCTGGGGCCGCCGCCGCGGCCCACGGTGCCGCCGCGGCCGTGGAACAGGCGCAGCGTGATGGCTCGGCCGTGGCCGTTGCCGCGGGTCAGCTCCTCGAACAGCGCCACCAGCGCCGTCTCGGCGCGGTAGAGCTCCCAGTTGCTGGTGAAGAAGCCGCCGTCCTTGTTGCTGTCGCTGTAGCCCAGCATCACGTCCTGCTCGGCGCCGCTGGCCAGCACCAGCGCGGTGATGCCGGGCAGGGCGTAGAACTCGCGCATGATGGGCTCGCTGCGGCGCAGGTCGGCGATGGTCTCGAACAGCGGTACCGTGATCAGTGCGGCACGGCAGCCGGTCTCGTCCAGCGTGCCGGTCAGCAGCCCGGTCTCCTTCTGCAGCAGCAGCACCTCGAGCAGGTCGCTCACCTCCTCGGTGTGCGAGATGATGTCGTGGCGGATGGCCTCGCGGCCATAGTCGGCCAAGGCCTGGCGCGCGGTCTCGAAGATCTCCAGCTCGCTCTTCGTCAGCGCGGAATAGTCGGCGCCGTGCACACGCAAGGGCCGGGCGTCGTTCAGCAGCGCCAGCAGCCGTTCGCGGCGCGCGGCCTCGGGCAGCGCGGCGTAGTCGGGCTCCACGCGCGCCGTGCGCAGCAACTCGGCCACCACCGCTTCGTGCTTGTCGGAGCTCTGGCGCAGGTCCAGCGTGGCGAGGTGGAAACCGAACACCTGCACCGCGCGCATCAGCGGCGCCAGCCGCGGCCCCACCAAGGCCTGCGCATGCTGCGCCTTCAGCGAACGCTCGATCACCTGCAGGTCGCGCAGGAAGGCGCCGGCGTCGGGGTAGGGATCCTGCGGCACCACGGCGTGGCGCAGCGCCTCGGTGCCGGTCAGGCGGTGCAGCGTGGCGGCCAGCCGCGCGTACATGCCCACCAGTGCGCGGCGGTAGGGCTCGTCGGCGCGGTGCGGGTTGCGGTCGGGCGAGGCGGCGGCCAGCGCCGCCATCTCGGGCGAGACCGGCGCCAGCGTGCCCGACATGGAGAATTCGCTGCCCAACTCGTGCACCTCGGTGAGATAGAAGCGCAGCGCCACCTCGGCCTGGCGCGACAGTGCGTGGCGCAGCGTGGCGGCGCTGACGTTGGGGTTGCCGTCGCGGTCGCCGCCGATCCAGTGGCCCATGCGCAGGAAGGGCGCCACCGGGTGGCCGGGCAGCGCACGCTCGATATCGCGGTACAGGCGCGGGATCTCGCGCAGGAAGGTCGCCGGGTAGTAGGACAGCGCGTTCTCCACCTCGTCGGCCACCGTAAGCTTGGCCGTACGCAGCATGCGCGTCTGCCACAGCTGCGTGACGCGGGCGCGGATCAGCGCCTCGTTGTGGGCCCGTCTCTCGGGCGTGCCGAGTTCGTCGCGTTCGCCCACCAGCGTGGCGATGGCGCGCTCGGCGTCGAGGATGCTCTTGCGCTGCACCTCGGTGGGGTGGGCCGTGAGCACGGGCGAGATGTAGGCATGCGCCAGCGTCTGCGCGATCTCGGCGGCGCGGTGGTCGGCGCGGTGCAGCCGCTCGAAGGCCAGCGCCAGTGAACCGTCCTGCTGGTCGCCCAGGCGTTCGTGCACGGCGCGGCGGCGCACGTGGTGGCGGTCCTCGGCGATATTGGCCAGGTGGCTGAAATAGCTGAAGGCCCGGATCACCGTCACCGTCTGGTCGGCCGACAGGTTCTTCAGCAGGCGGTCGAGCACGCGCCCGGCGCTGGCATCGGCCTTCAGCCGGTAGGCCACCGAGAGCTGGCGGATGCGTTCGATCAGCTCGTACGGCTCGGCGCCTTCCTGTTCGCGGATGACGTCGCCCAGGATCCGGCCCAGTAACCGGATATCTTCCACCAGCGGCCGGTTCTTGCTGGCGGCGTCGCTTTCTGCAGCGCTGCGACTCGCTTTGGTGCGTTTGGCGGTGGCAGGACGCGCTGCGATGGTGCGGGGCATGGGTGGCTCCGGAGTTGTAACCAGGTTACCAATTCTGATCGCAAACCCCGTGCCCGGGCCATGCGGCGGGCGCGCGGCGGCGTGGGCGGCCGGCGCCGGGGGGCTGGCTATCATCCCGCCCCATGACTGCACCCACCATCATCGCCACCCGCGAAAGCCGCCTGGCACTGTGGCAGGCCGAACATGTGCGCGACACGCTCGTGCAGCGCTTCGGCCTGGCCGTCGAACTGCTGGGCATGACGACCCGTGGCGACCAGATCCTGGACCGTGCGTTGTCCAAGGTGGGCGGCAAGGGCTTGTTCGTCAAGGAACTGGAGACGGCGCTGGAAGACGGCGCGGCGCACCTGGCCGTGCACTCGCTGAAGGACGTGCCGATGGACCTGCCGGCCGGCTTCGTGCTGGCCGCCATCTGGGAACGCGAGGATCCGCGCGACGCCTTCGTCTCCAACCGCCATGCCGCCCTGGACGAACTGCCGCTAGGCGCCGTGGTCGGCACGTCCAGCCTGCGCCGCGTGGTGCAGCTGATGGCGGCGCGGCCCGACCTGCGCATCGAACCGCTGCGTGGCAACCTGGATACGCGGCTGCGCAAGCTCGACGAAGGCGGCTTCGACGCCATCGTGCTGGCGGCCGCGGGTTTGAAGCGCCTGGGGCTGGCGGCGCGCATCCGTTCGGTCTTCGACCCCGAGGCCATGATCCCGGCCGCCGGGCAGGGTGCACTCGGCCTGGAGGTGCGCGAGGACGCCCACGCGCTGCGCGACATGCTGGCGCAGACGCTGCACCGGCCCACCTTCCTGGCCTGCCACGCCGAGCGCGCCGTCTCGCGTGCCCTGGGTGGCAGTTGCAGCATGCCGCTGGCCGCGCACGCGGTGTGGGAAGGCGACACGCTGCGCCTGGACGCCGCCCTGGGCGACGCCGAGACCGTTGCTCGGCCCTTGCTGCGCACGCGGCTGCGCGCCGCGGTGAGCGACGAGGCGCAGGCGCGTGCGCTGGGCGAAACGGCCGCGGCCGAATTACGCCGCGCGGGCGCGGGCACCTACCTGCCCGCAGTCTGAACGGGATGCACCTGATCGTCACCCGTCCGCAGGCACAGGCTGCCGGCTGGGTGCGCGAACTGCAGGCGCTGGGCCTGGCGGCTTCCGCCCTGCCCTTGATCGAGATCACCGCGCTGGACGACCCGGCCCCGCTGCGGCAGGCCTGGCGCGACCTGAGCCAACGGACGCTCGTGATGTTCGTCAGCGCCAACGCCGTGGTGCACTTCTTTGCTGCGGCGCCGCCGGGCAGGGGCTGGCCGGCCGGCGTGCTGGCGGGTTCCACCGGGCCGGGCACGTCGGCGGCGCTGCGTTCGGCGGGCGTGCCCGTGCCGCTGCTGGTGGAGCCGGCCGCCGACGCGCCGAAGTTCGATTCCGAGGCCTTGTGGGAGCGGCTCGCCAGCCGGCAATGGGCCGGGCTCAGCGTGCTGGTGGTGCGTGGCGAGGACGGGCGCGACTGGCTGGCCGAGACCTTGCGCGAGCGCGGTGCAGCGGTCGACTTCCTTGCCGCCTACCGGCGGCGGCCACCCGCACTCACCATCGCCGAACAGGCCTTGCTGCAGCAGTCGCTGGCCGACCCCGCGGGCCATCTGTGGCTGTTCAGCAGCAGCGAGGCGGTGGGCCACCTGCGCGTCCTGGCGCCGGCAGCCGACTGGACACGCAGCGCCGCGCTGGCCTCGCATCCGCGCATCGCGCAGGCTGCAGGGGCGGCGGGATTCGGTCGCGTCGATCTCGTGGCACCTCGTCCAGCCGCGGTGGCTGCGGCCGCCGCCGCGTGGCCGGGCCGGGTCGCGCCGATAGAATCGAGGCCTCAGTGACCGACACGCCCGCGCCCCCACCTGCCGCGCCCGTCCCGCCTGCCGAGCCGGTTGCGGCAGTGCCGCCGCCGTCGTCCCAGGGCGTTGCCGCGTCGGCGCCGCTGCCCGTGGCCAGCGGACCCGGGCGCTGGATCGCCGCAGGCGCTGCCGTGCTGGCCGCGCTGGCGACGGCCGCGCTCGTCTTCGCGTGGAATACCCAGCAGCGGGTCAAGGCGCTGGAAATCGAACTCGTGAAGCGCCAGCAGGACAGCGCCAGCCTGTCCACCGAGGCGCGCACGCTGGCGCGCAACGCCGACGTCACGGCGCGCGAGGCGGCGGCCAAGATGGCGCTGCTGGAAGCGCGGGTGGCCGAGACCACGATGCAGCGCTCGCAGCTCGAGGACCTGATCCAGTCGCTGGCGCGTTCGCGCGACGAGAACGTGCTGGCCGACGTGGAGGCCGCGATCCGTGTCGCGCTGCAGCAGTCGGCCATCACCGGCAGCGCCGAGCCGCTGGTGCTGACGCTGAAGCAGGCCGACGAACGCCTGGCGCGCTACAACCAGCCGCGCCTGGAACGCGTGCGCCGCGCCGTGGCGCAGGACCTGGAGCGCACGCGCACGGCCGGCGTCACCGACGTCACCGTGTTGACGATCCGGCTCGACGACGTCATCCGGCAGGTCGACGACCTGCCGCTGCTGGCCCTGCCGGAAAGACGTGCCACGGCCCGCTCGACGCCGCGCAGCGAAGAGCCGGCCGCCGCACCGGCGCAGCCGGCCAGCGACGCCGGCTGGGGCGACCGCCTTGGCCAGGCCGGCAGCGATTTTTTCGACCACCTCTGGCAGGAGGTCAAGGCCCTGATCCGCGTCACGCGCATCGACCAGCCAGAAGCCATGCTGGTGACGCCGGAGCAGTCCTTCTTCCTGCGTGAGAACCTGAAGCTGCGGCTGCTCAACGCGCGGCTGGCACTGCTGTCGCGCCAGTTCGACACCGCGCAGTCCGACCTGCGCGACGCGCAGTCGGCGCTGGACCGCTACTTCGACCGCAATTCGCGCCGCGTGGTTGCCGCCAGCGAAACGGTGCGCCAGGTCATGGGACAGTCGCGGCTGGTCAACACGCCGCGGCCCGACGCCACGCTGGCGGCCATCGCCGCCGCGGCGGCCGGCCGCTGAGTCCGTCGCCTGGGGCAGACTGCATGCGCGGCGTCATCTGGATCGTGCTGCTGTTCGCGGTGGCCGTGGTGGCCGCCACCACGCTGGGCACCAACGACGGGCTGGTGACGCTGTACTGGCGCGGCTGGCGCACCGACTTCTCGCTCAATCTGTTCCTCATCATCGTCGCTGCCGCCTGTTTCGTGCTGGTGCTGGCGGCGCAGGCGCTGCGCTCGCTGGTGAGCCTGCCGCGGCGCGCCGGCGAGTGGCGCGCGCTGCGCCGCGAGCGTGCGGCGCAGTCGGCGCTGCGCGAATCGCTGGCCGAATATTTCGGCGCCCGCTTCGGCCGCGCGCGCAAGGCGGCGCAGAAGGCGCTGGCGGTGGCCGAAGAAGCGCCGGTGCTGGCCGCCGACGCCGACTTTCGAGTGCTGGCCGAGCTCGTGGCCGCCGGAAGCCTGCACCGCCTGCAGGACCGCGCCCGCCGCGACGAGACGCTGCGCCGCGCGCTGAGTGCGGCCCAGCAGGGCCGCGGCCCGCGCATCGCCGAAGAGGCCACGCGCCTGCTCGGCGCCGAGTGGGCGCTGGAAGACCGCGATGCACCGCAGGCACTGGACCTGCTGGCCGCCTTGCCTCCCGGCGCCGCGCGCCGCACCCACGCGCTGCGCCTGCGCCTGAAGGCCGCGCGCATGGCGCGCCAGCCACTGGAAGCCCTGCAGACGGCGCGCCTGCTGGCCAAGCACCAGGCGTTTTCGCCGCTGGTGGCGCAGAGCCTGCTGCGCTCGCTGGCGGCCGACACGCTGGAGGGCGCGCACGACGTGCAGCAGCTGAAGCGCCTGTGGGGCCAGGTCGACGCCGCCGACCGCCGCGACGCGCAGGTGGCGGCGCGTGCCGCCCTGCGCGCGGTGCAACTCGACGCCGCCGACGAGGCGCGCCTGTGGCTGCGCCCGTTCTGGGACCGCCTGTCGGAACTGTCGCGCGAGGACCGCGAGGCGGTCGCGCTGGCGCTGATCGAGGCGCGTGCGGGCATGGCCGACGACTGGCTGCCGCGGCTGGAGAGTGCGGCCCAGGCGTTCGGCCACGAAGGCGCGGTCGTGGCCGCGGTGGGCATGGTGTTCGCCGAGCGCCAGCTCTGGGGCAAGGCGCGGCGCCTGCTGGAGCAGGCCGCCGCGGCGCCGGGCCTGCCGGCGCACACGCGGCGCCTGGCTTGGCGTGAACTGGCGGCGCTGGCGCGCGAGGAGTCCGACGAGGCGCGCGCCGTGGCCTGCGAGCGCGCGGCGGCAGCCATC
>JADJMW010000006.1 GCA_016709385.1 Candidatus Rubrivivax defluviihabitans | reverse complement strand
GTTCGTTATCGAAGGTCCCGAGCCCCATTTCGGAGAGGAAAACATCATGCCTTAGTCCAAGATCTTCACCTGCACCTGCTCGCCCTGGCTGGCCGCCGCCGCCGCGGTGGCGCAGCCCCAGGCCGCCGAGCCCAGGTGCTCAACGTCTACAACTGGTCGGACTACATCGCCGACGACACGATCAAAAATTGAGAAAGAGACCGGCATCAAGGTCCGCTACGACAACTACGACGCCAACGAGATCCTGCAGGCCAAGCTGGTGGCCGGCCGCAGCGGGCTACGACATCGTGGTGCCCCGGCGCATTTCGCCAAGACCCAGATCGCCGGCGGCCTGTACCAGAAGCTGGACCGCGCGCAACTCACGAATTGGGCAACCTCGACCCGGCGCTGCTGGAGAAGCTGGCGGACATCGACCCCGGCAACGAGCACCTGGTGACCTGGATGTGGGGTTATGTCACGGTGGGCATCAATACCGCCAAGGTGAAGGCCGCGCTGGGCGCCACGCCGATGCCGGCCAACCCCTGGTCGCTGATCTTCGACCCGCAGTACGCCAGCAAGCTCAAGAGCTGCGGCATCAACGTGCTGGACTCGGCCTCGGAAGTGATGCCGGTGGCCATGATCTACGCCGGCAAGGACCCGTACAGCAAGACCGCCAAGGACTACGACGCCGCGCGCGAGGTGCTGATGAAGGCCCGCCCCAACGTGACGCGTTTTTTTCGTCGGGCTATATCAACGACCTCGCCGCCGGCCAGCTGTGCGTGGTGATGGGTTATTCGGGCGATATCAATATCGCCCGCCAGCGCGCCCTCGACACCAAGAGCGGCCACGACATCCAGGCGCTGATCCCGCCCACGGGCGCAACCCTCTTCTTCGACACCATGGCCATCCCCAAGGACGCCAGGAACGTGAAGAACGCGCACCTGTTCATCAACTACATCCTGCGCCCGGAGGTGCATGCCTCGCTGACGAACAAGGTCTTCTATGCCAACCCCAATGCCGCCTCGAAGAAATTCGTGAAGAAGGAGGTGGCGGAGAACCCGACCGTCTTCCTGAGCGCCGAAGACCTGAAGAAGCTGACTTCGCCCGACGCGGTGCCGCAGGACATCCGCCGCGTGCAGACGCGCATCTTCACCAGCTTCAAGGCCAATACGAAATAGGTCGGGCCGCGCCGGGCCCGGCGGCGCCGATAATGCCGGGTTGCCCCCTGCCTGCCCACCATGTTCAAACGTGTCGTCCTGCCCCTGGTCCTGGTCCTTGCGCTGGCCGCGCTCTATTTCTGGGCCGCGCTGAGCTGGAACTTCTCGGAGGGCGAGCGTGCCGGCTGGGTGCAGAAGCTTTCGAAGAAGGGCTGGATCTGCAAGACCTGGGAGGGTGAGCTGGCGCTGGTGTCGTTGCCGGGCACCACGCCCGAGAAATTCCTCTTCACGATCCGCGACGACGCGGTGGCGCAGCAGGTGACCCAGGCGATGGGCAAGCGCGTGGCGCTGCACTACGAAGAGAAGGTCGGCCTGCCCACCACCTGCTTCGGCGAGACGCGGCATTTCGTCAACCGGGTGACGGTGAGCGAGGAGATTCCCATCGCCGCCGGCGTCATGGTGCAGACCCTGGAAGCAGCCGCTTCGGCGGCGGCGGCTCGGGCGGCGGCCTCGGCGGCTTCAGCGGCTTCGCAGTGAGCGCCGGCGGCTCGGGCGGCGGATTCAGCGCGCGTCGTCGCCGAATTTCGGCCCGATCTTGAACACCCCGCTGCAACGCACCGCGGTCGCGCCGTCGGCGCGCACCAGACCCTGCGCGAAGACCATCGTGCGCGTGACCTTCAGCACCTCGCATTCCCCCTCGACCCAGGCGCCCAGCGGCACCGGCGCCAGGTAGTCGAGCTGCAGGCTCACGGTGGGCAGGAAGCGCTGGCCCACCTCGGCGCTCTTGCGGTGCACGCTCAGCGGCAGCAGCATGTCGCAGAAGCTGGCCAGCATGCCGCCGTGGCACACGCCCATCGGGTTGCAGTGGCGCGGCTCGACGCGAAAGCCCACCTTGACCGCCTGGCCTTCGTGCAGCAGGTACAGCGGTCCGTTGGCGGCGATGAAGCCACCACCCGCGTCCACCGGCCGGTAGCCCGGCGGGACGTCGTGCCCCTGGGCCGCCCGTCATGCCTGCCGCAATCGAGTCGCCTTTCGCGCCTTGCTCAGGCCTGGTGCCAGATCACCTTCTTGCGCATGCCCACCCAGGTGTCGTAGTTCTTGGCGAACAAGTCCTCGACGCGGTTGCGCTTGACCTTGAAGGTGGGCGTGATGAGGTCGTTGTCCACCGTCCAGGCCTCGGTCATGACGACCAGGCAGTCGAGCTGTTCGTGCGGGTCCAGCGCCTCGTTCACGTGCTTCAGGTGCTGCGCCAGCGAGGCCTCGAGCTCGCTCTTGCCGGCGGGGTCGGACACCTTCTTCACGGCGTCCACGTTCAGCATCAGCAGCGCCAGCGGCTGGCCCAGGTTGGCGCCGGTCACGCAGCAGGCCTCCACCGAGCTGTGCATGACGAGCCGGTCCTCGATGGGCGCCGGCGCCACGTACTTGCCCCTTGCTGGTCTTGAACAAGTCCTTCACGCGGCCGGTGATCTTCAAGTGACCGCGCTCGTCGATGCTGCCCTTGTCGCCGGTGTGCAGCCAGCCGTCGGCGTCGAGCGTGGCGCGCGTCATCTCGGGCTCCCTTTGAGTAGCCGAGCATGTTCCACGGTGCCCTTGACCTGGATCTCGCCGTTGGCCGGGTCGATGCGGCACTGCACCACGTCGTAGGGGCGGCCGACGGTGCCGAAGGAGGCCGGGTCGCCCGTGCTGATGTGGCTGGCACCCAGGTTCTCGGTCATGCCGTAGCCCTCGGCCACGCGCAGCCCCAGCCGCGCATACCAGTGCAGCAGCTCGATCGGCATCGGCGCGGCGCCGCCGGCGGCGAAGATGCACTGGTCCAGGCCCAGCGCCCCAGCACCTTCTTCTTCACGATGCCGTTCAGGATGGGCAGCTTGAGAAAGAGGTCCATCTTCTTCGGCGGCATCTTGGTCTGCACGCCCTGCTGGAACTTCACCCACAGCCGCGGCACGCTGAAGAAGACCGTGGGCCGTGCGCGCTGCAGGTCGGCGGCGAAGGTGTCCAGGCTTTCGGCGAAATAGACGTGCATGCCGGTGGCGAGCTGACCGTGTTCGACCAGTGCGCGCTCCACCACGTGCGACAGCGGCAGGTAGCTCAGCATGCGGCCGTCCTCGCGCAGCGGAATGCGCTTCAGGCCCTGCTGCACGGCCATGGCGAAATTGCCGAAGGTGTGCATCACGCCCTTCGGTGCGCCGGTGGTGCCCGAGGTGTACATGATGGTGGACATGTCGCCGGCGTCGCGCACCGGCTTGCCCCTTCAGCGGCTCGGTCTTGGCGACGATGTCGTCCCAGCCGCGGTAGCTCTTCTTCGCGTCGTCTGGCGCCAGCGGGTGGCTGATGCAGGGCAGGCCAGCCGGGATGCCGGGCTTCATGCCCGCCCAGCCGTCGAGCTTGCCCACGAACAGCAGCTTGGACTCGCTGTGCTCCAGGATCTGGCGGATGGTGCCGGCGGCCAGCGTGGGGTACAGCGGCACCGAGACGCAGCCCGCCATCCAGATGGCGAAGTCGCTCATCAGCCAGTGCGCGGTGTTCTTCGACAGCAGCGCCACCTTGTCGCCGGGCTTCAGCCCCAGGCTCTGCAGGTGCGCGGCCATGCGGCGCGTCTGGTCCATGACTTCGCGCCAGGTGTAGTCGCGCACGGCGCTGCCGCCCAGCGGCTGTGTCAGCGCCACGCGGTCGGGCGCGGTGGACTCCCAGTGGTACAGGCGCTGCAACGCCAGCGTGTCGGGGGAAGCGGTCGTGGCCATGATGTGTGTGTGGGCCCGGCGGGCCGGCTGTCTGGTTGAACCCGTAAGGGTAACCGACGGCAGGCGCTGCCGGCCAGCAGAATGACCCGCAGGGCACACACCCCGAAGGGGGGACGGCGACGGTTTGCGGCCGACGGCCAGCCTGGGCGGTGCGCCGATCACCCGCCCACGCGCACGGGCCGGCCGCGGCCTGTCTGCGCTGGCGGCAGGCTATCGCGCAGGCGTGGCGGCGCGTCGCACCACGCTGGCAGCGCGCCAAGGGCTGGGTACAGTGCACGACATGCAGCCCTGCCCGACATTTTTGCCCTGCCAGCCGCATTGCCGCCCATGAACGCCCAGGCCACCACCGCCACCGACGGGTCGAGCCGATGGCAGCGCTTCTC
The DNA here is from genome assembly GCA_016709385.1 of Candidatus Rubrivivax defluviihabitans. GTDB lineage: Bacteria > Pseudomonadota > Gammaproteobacteria > Burkholderiales > Burkholderiaceae_C > Rubrivivax > Rubrivivax defluviihabitans. The sequence goes on along the minus strand of JADJMW010000006.1, from coordinate 11,041 downwards.
GGCGGCCGCCGTGCGCGGCTACCACGCCTACGGCAGCTGGCTGGTCGGCATCAGCTGGAAGCGGTTCATCGTGCTGGCGGTCTTCTTGCTCATCGTGGTGGGCATCCTGCACGACCTGCCGCCCTTCACCTGGACCTTCACCGAAGAGGTGAAGACCGAGCGGCCGCGGGTGCTGGTGCTGCCGCCGGCGCCAACCCGGCCCGCCGCGGCGCCGCGGCCACCGAAGGCGCCCGGCGCACCGGCCCAGGGCGGCGCCGACGACGGCGTCGACATCAGCATCGGCAAGGACGGCATCCGCATCACGCCGCGCAGCGAGCGCGCGGCGCCGGCAGCCTCGGCAGCCTCGGCGGCCGAAGTCGCCGCCGGGCAAGCGCGCCAGGCCGCCGAAGCCGCCGCCTCGGCCGCGGCGCGTGGACTGAGCATCCAGTTGCCGCCGGGCGAGGTGTCGCAGGCGGTGCGCGAGGCGCTGGCCGAGGCCCAGCGAGAAGTGGAACAGTCGTTGCGCGAGGCGCGCGAAGACGCCGCGCAGGCCGCGCGCGACGCCGCCGAGGCGCGCGAAGAGGCCCAGCGTGCCATCGCCGAGGCGCTGAACGACGAGCCGTCCACGCGCAAGCGCACCACGCGCGTGGGCATCGGCGACGTGATGATGCAGTTCACCTTCCTGTTCATCGTGGCCTCGGCGATCCTGAAATTCACCTACAAGGGCCGGCTGCAGGCCGAGGTGCAGGCCAAGAAGGCTTCGGCGACGGCCGAGGCCGAGTCGCTGAAGCGCCAGGTGGTCGAGGCGCGCATGGCGGCGATGCAGGCGCAGGTGGAGCCGCACTTCCTGTTCAATACGCTGGCCAGCATCGACCACCTGATCGAGACCGACCCCGCACGCGCCAGCGCGATGCAGAAGAACCTGATCGCCCTGCTGCGCGCCAGCATGCCGACCATGCGCGAAGCCAACGACGGCGGCGTGCGCGACCTGGGGCGCGAGCTGGCGGTGATCCGGCCCTACCTGGAGATCCTGAAGGTGCGCATGGAGGAACGGTTGACGACCGAGATCGCGGTGCCCGAAGGCCTGCTGTCGGCCGAGTTCCCGCCCATGATGATCCAGACCCTGGTGGAGAACGCCATCAAGCACGGGCTGGAGCCCAAGCCCGACGGCGGCCACCTGCGCGTGGCGGCCGAGATCGTGCACGGCAAGCTGCAGGTGACGGTGGCCGACACGGGCCTGGGCTTCGGCAAGGCGGCCACCGCGGGTACGGGCGTGGGGCTGGCCAATATCCGCGAGCGGCTGCAACTGCTGTACGGCCCCAAGGCGACGCTGACCGTGGCCGAGAACCCGCCCGGCGGCACGGTGGTCACCGTCACCGTGCCCTACAAGACGGTGGAAGGCACCGTGGCATGATCGAAAACGGTCTCCATGCCTTGCCGCAGGAGCGTGCTGCGGCGCCGCCCGCCGCTACGATGCGCCCATGGTGCGTCGTGACGCTGAGGAAGAACTGGATCCCAAAGGGGGTGGTTCGACCCTGGCTTGCTGCGCCACCCCCACGGGTGAGAGTCCCGTCCCGGTAGGCGTCGGTGCGCCGGGTAGCAGGCCCCAGGTAGTGGAGGGAGACCTCCGTGCCCGAGCGGGGCGTCAAAAGCCCGTGAAGCGGCGCAAGCCGTTCAGCGGGGAGCAAGCACGCGGGCCGCAACATGAAGTGAAGCCTGCAGCCTCGACACTTTACAACCCGCAGGCCGAGCCGCTCATGTCACGGCGAAGGCAACATCACCGGCGCAAGAACCGAAGCGCGCTGGTGGCTGCGGCGGGGTATGGGGCGCAGCACGTGTGCAAGGAGTGGCGTGGAACACGAGAGACCCGTCTGCGCGGCCCGTGTCGGGGCAAGCGAGCTCGTATAAGCCCAAGGCGAAGTCGAGTCGTGCGCAGCGGGAGTCCGAGGGGATCGTAGTACCGGACGGGGCGGCGCCAGCCGTGCCGACGAAGGCCGTGCGGCATAACGCGGCTGGAGGGAAGGGTCCCTGCGGTGGTCATGCTGATGGAGCGGGTAAGCGCGAGGGAATGGCCGGCAAGACCGGACCTAACGACCCCGTCGGTGATGAACCGAGCGACAAAGTGCGACAACTGCAAAGGCAGCTCTGGGCCGCAGCCAAGCGGGCCCCGGAAAGGCGCTTTCATGCGTTGTACGGCCAGATGTGCAGGGCTGACATCCTGCACGAGGCGTGGAAGCGAGTGCGCCGCAACCGCGGCGCAGCGGGCGTTGATCGGGTGACGATCGGCGCAGTCGAGCAGTACGGCGTCCAGCGCTTCTTGCAGGAGCTGGCTGAAGTGCTGCACGCAGGCGAATACGGCGCGCAAGTCGTGCGGCGCGTATACATCCCCAAGGCAGACGGAGCAAAGCGGCCCTTGGGCATCCCCACGGTGCGAGACCGGGTGGTACAGATGGCGGCCAAGCTGGTGTTGGAGCCCATTTTCGAGGCGGACTTCCTGCTGTCCTCGTACGGGTTCCGGCCCAGGCGCAGTGCGCAGATGGCGCTGGAGCGGCTCAGGCAACTGGGTAACCACGGCGCCGATCACGTGCTGGATGCCGACATCGAGAACTACTTCGGCAGCATCGACCACGACAAGTTGCTCACTTTGGTGGGACAACGGGTCGGGGACCGCAGGGTGCTCAAGCTGGTGCGGTTGTGGTTGCAGGCAGGCGTGATGGAAGACGGCGTGGTGCGCCACCCGGCGGCGGGAACGCCGCAGGGTGGGGTGATCTCGCCGCTGCTGTCCAACATCTACCTGCACGTGCTGGACCGGGTGTGGGCCAAACACGGTGCGCATCTGGGAGAGTTGGTGCGGTACGCGGACGACTTCGTGGTTCTGTGCGGCAACGCCAGCGACTGCGAAGAAGCGCAAGCCCGCATCGGGCATGTGCTGGGACGGTTGGGGCTGAAGCTGCACCCACAGAAGACGCAACGCGTGGTGCTGACGGGTGGCCGGGAAGGCTTTGACTTCCTGGGCTGTCACCTGCGCAAGCGCATGAGCGGACGGCTGTGGAGCAAAAGCGGCTGCGCCGGTACTACCTGCACCGCTGGCCGAGCCAGCGGGCGATGAAGCGTGTGCGGGCGCGGGTGCGGGAGCTGACCCCGATGCGGCGCTGCCACCAGGACATGCGAGGCGTCATTGCCGAGCTGAATCCGGTGCTGCGTGGCTGGGGGCAGTATTTTCGCAGCGGCAACGCGGCCAACAAGTTCCGGGACGTGGATGCCTACGTCGGACGGCGACTGAAGGGGCTGCGGCTCAAGCGCGCGGGTCGCAACCTGCGAGCAGGGAAAGCCCAGCAATGGGACCGCGAATGCTTCGAGAAACTTGGGTTGTATCGCCTGCGTGGGACGATCCGCTATCCCGGGCAAGCCTTCTGGAAACAGGCGTCTGCGTAATGCTGCGAGCCGACAGACCACTGGTAAGCCGTGTGCGGGAAATCCGCATGCACGGTTTGAAAGGGGGCGTTGGTTCTGCACCCGGCCCTCGGGCCGCCTAAGGAACCAACGTCTACCAATGAGTTCCGACGCACCCGAGACAACCCCACGGCCCGCCGACGGAGGCCCGTGTTCGGCCGGACCGGCGCCGACCGCCGTGCTCGCCGACGACGAGCGCCTGATGCGCGAGCAGCTGCGTGCGCGGCTGGCCGAGGTCTGGCCCGAACTGCGCATCGTGGCCGAGGCCCGCAACGGCCTGGAGGCGGTGCAGCTGGTGGATGAACACCGCCCGGACATCGTCTTCCTGGACATCCGCATGCCCGGCCTGACCGGCGTGGAAGCGGCGCGGCAGATCGCGCAACTGCCGCCACGTGCCGGTCACGACGGCGACAAGGACAGCGACGACAGCGACCTGCCGCCCGAGATCGTCTTCATCACCGCCTACGACCAGTACGCGGTGGAAGCCTTCGAGCAGGGCGTGGCCGACTATGTGCTCAAACCCGCCGAGCGCGAGCGCCTGCAGGTCACCGTGGACCGCATCCGGCAGCGCCTGGCGGCGCGCCACGGTGGCGGCGAGGCGCCGCCGGGTCCGCATCTGCAGCAGTTGCTGCACCAGCTGGCAGCGCGGCTGAACCCCGGCGGCGCGCCGCAATACCTGCAGTGGATCCAGGCCACGGTGGGCCAGTCGATCCAGATGATCCCGGTCGACGACGTGCTCTTTTTCATCAGCGACGAGAAGTACACGCGCGTGCAGACGGCGCAGGTGGAGGCGCTGATCAGGAAGCCGATCAAGGAGCTGGTCGACGAGATCGACCCGCGGCTGTTCTGGCAGATCCACCGCAGCACGCTGGTCAACGTGAAGGCCATCGCCGGCGTCGTGCGCGACTTCCGCGGCCGCCAGATCGTCAGCGTGAAGGACCACCCGAGAAGCTCGAGGTGAGCCGCAGCTACACCGGGTTGTTCAAGGGCATGTGAGCGCCGGCCGCTGCGGCCCGCGACGCTTTCAGCGCGGTTTCAGCCACGATGCGATGCACCACTGCGCCGACCAGTAGGTGCCCAGGATCCACAGGCTGGCCAGCGGCAACGGGCCGGCGAACTTGTTGGTCGCCAGCAGCGCATCCGAAGCCAGGAACAGCGCGCCGCCCAGTGCCAGCAGCGCGCCGCGCTCGGCGCCGCGGCGCCACAGCACGGCTGCCTGTGCGGCCATCGCGGCCAGGCACAGCACGTAGGCCACCACGGGAATCTGCAAGGCCGCGGGCACGCCCGGCCACAGCCGCCACAGGATGAAGCCTGCCACCAGCGCATAAGCGACGAAGGCCATGGGCCGGGCCGCCAGCCGCTGTACGCGAGTGAAGGCCACCAGGTACGCCAGGTGGGCGAGCAGGAAGCTCACCAGCCCCGGCAGGAAGCCCTGCTGCGGCCACAGCAACGCCACGTCGCCGCCCAGCGAGAAGACGAGCCCGGCCAGCACCCAACGGCGCACCACCGGTGCATCCTGGCCCCGCGACCACGCATGGGCGATGACGCACAGCGTGGCCAGCGGCTTGAAGATCCAATTCAGCACCGGCATCGCCAGCGCCCAGGGTGCCGAGGCGATGGCCAGCGCGGCACAGAGCACGAGCGCCGATGCCAGCCAGAACGTGCGCTCGGAGGTCACCGTCGCCGCCTTCAGGGAGCCGCCACCGGCGCGGCGCGGGCGGCCAGTTCGGCGCGCAGCTTCTTCAACCGCTCGCGCGGGTCTTCCTTGACCACGCCTTCGTCCAGCTTCATCTCCTTGATGAAGCGGCTGGGCACGGCAGCGACCGTGGCGCGGCCCTTCTTGCGCCGGCGCAGCGTGCTCACCGCCAGCGTGCGCTGGGCTCGCGTGATGCCCACGTACATGAGGCGGCGCTCTTCCTGCAGCCGCTCGGGCGTCATCGGCTCGGCGACCTCGCTGCCGCTCTGGAACGGCAGCAGCCCTTCGTTGACGCCGGCCAGCACCACGTGCGGCCACTCCAGCCCCTTGGCGGCGTGCAGCGTCGACAGCGTCACCACGTCCTGCTCGTCGCCGCGCTCGGCCAGGCTGATGATGACGCTGATGGTCTGCGCCACCTGCAGCACGCTGGACTTCTCGCTCTCGAAGCTGCTGCCGCCGTCCTGCGTGATCTCGCCGCCGCAGCGCTTGGCGATCCAGTCGACGAAATCGAGCACGTTGCCCCAGCGCGCGGCGGCGAGCTTCTCGCTGTCTTCAGCGTCGGACAGTTGCTGTTCGTAGCCGATGGCCTTCAGCCAGCCCAGCAGCAAGGCCTTGGCGTCCTCGCTGCCCGTGGTGTGGCGGGCGCGCTGCTCCAGCTCGTTCACCTCGCGGCCGAATTCGTGCAGGGCGTCGATCGCCTTGCCCTTGAGCACGCTGCCCAGGCTGGGTGAAAAAAGTGCCTCGAACAGGCTCGTCTTCCACTTCGACGCGAACTCGCCCAGCGTGGCCAGCGTCTGGTGACCGATGCCGCGCTTGGGTGTCGTCACCGCGCGCAGGAAGGCCGGGTCGTCGTCGGGGTTGACGAGCAGGCGCAGCCAGGCGCACAGGTCCTTGATCTCGGCGCGGTCGAAGTAGCTCTGCCCGCCCGACACCTTGTACGGGATCTGCGCCGCACGCAGCTTCTGCTCGAAGACGCGCGCCTGGTGGTTGGCGCGGTAGAGCACGGCGCAGTCGCCGAACTTCACGCCACCGGCCGAACGCAGCGCCTGGATGCGCGCCACCGCGCGCTCGGCCTCGTGTTCCTCGCCGTCGCATTCGACCAGCTTGACGGGATCGCCGTCGCCGAATTCACTCCACAACGTCTTCTCGAACAGCTTCGGGTTGTTCGAGATCACCGCATTCGCAGCGCGCAGGATGTGGCCGGTGCTGCGGTAGTTCTGCTCCAGCGCGATCAGCTTGAGCCGCGGGTAGTCCTGCGGCAGGCGTTTGAGGTTCTCGATGGTGGCGCCACGCCAGCCGTAGATGCTCTGGTCGTCGTCGCCCACGGCGGTGAAGATGCCGCGCTCGCCGACCAGCGCCTTGAGCAGCTCGTACTGCACGGCATTGGTGTCCTGCACCTCGTCGACCAGGATGTGGCGGAACCGCGAGCGCCATTTCTCGCGCGCCTCGGCGTCGCGCTGCAGCAGTCTCAGCGGCAGGCCGATCAGGTCGTCGAAATCGACCGCCTGGAAAGCCGCCAGCCGTTCCTCGTAGCGCCGCATGATGCGCGCGGCGACGCGCTCGTCGTCGTCGGCCGCCAGGCTTTCCGCGGCGTCGGCGTCCAGCCCTGGTTCTTCCAGCAGGCTGATGGCCCATTGCCAGCGCCGCGCCAAAGCGTTGTCGGTATTGCCGCCGCAGTCGCGTAGCACCCCCAGCACGTCGTCGCTATCCAGGATGCTGAAATTTTCCTTCAGCCCGATGCGCGCGCCGTCGCTGCGCAGCAGGCGCACGCCCAGGCTGTGGAAGGTGCTCACCGCCAGGTCACGCGCGGCGCGCGGCCCCACCAGCGCCTTGGTGCGTTCGCGCATCTCCTGCGCCGCCTTGTTGGTGAAGGTGATGGCCGCGATCTGCTTCGGCTCCAGCCCGGCATGCAGCAGGCGGGCGATCTTGTGCACGATGACACGCGTCTTGCCCGAGCCGGCGCCGGCCAGCACCAGGCAGGGCCCGGCGAGGTGGTGGACGGCTTCGTCCTGCCTGGGGTTGAGCGAGACCGCGGAGGCGTTCATGAGGGGCGCGGATCATAGCCGTCGGGACGACCGGCCTGGTCCGCCCGCGATCAGGCCGCCGGCGCTGGGTCGATCGCCGACAGGGCGCGTGCGATGTCCGGCGTTCCGGCCGGGCGCACCAGCCGCGCGATTTCGCGGCCGTCGCGCAGGAAGACCAGCGTCGGCCACAGCTTGACGCCGTACGAGCGGCCCAGCCGCCGGCCGCGCCTGTCCTCGACCTGGAGGCGGCGCACGTCGGGGTGTGCGGCCAGGGCGTCGGCAATCAAGGGCTGCGCCGCGCGGCAGTGCCCGCACGAGCGGGATCCGAACTCGACGATGAGGGCACCGGTCGAAGCGTCCAGTTCGCTGCGCGTGGGCTCGTCAGCTCGTTCGTTCATTCCGGCGGGGGGTTCGATGCTCATGGCTCTCCATTCCGGCAGGGCCGGAGTGCGGCCCCTGCGTTTCGACGATGAGGAACTACAGCAGCGGTGCCAGCGCCCGGCGCGCTTCGCTTTCGGTCAGGCCCTGGCGCCGCGCCCAGTCAGCGAGTTGATCCTCGCCGATGCGGCCGACGTTGAAATACACCGCCTCGGGGTGCGCCAGATAGAAACCGCTGACGCTGGCCGCCGGCGTCGCTGGCCAGGCTTTCGGTGAGGCCCATGCCGATTTCTTCGACCTGCAGCACGCGGAACATGTCGCGCTTGACGGTGTGGTCGGGGCAGGCCGGGTAGCCTGGCGCGGGGCGGATGCCGCGGTATTTCTCGGCGATCAGCGCCTCGGTGCCCAGCGCCTCGTCGGGTGCATAACCCCATAGTTCGGTGCGCACGCGCTGGTGCAGCTGTTCGGCAAAGGCCTCGGCCAGGCGGTCGGCCAGGGCCTTGAGCATGATGGCGCTGTAGTCGTCGTGGTCGTCGGTGAACTGCTTTTCCTTCTTCTCCACGCCGATGCCGGCGGTGACGGCGAAGAGGCCGATGTAATCTTCGGCCACGCCCTTCGGTGCGATGAAGTCGGCCAGCGACCGGTTGGGCCGCTTCGCTCCATCGACCACGGGCCGCTCGGTCTGCAGCCGCAGCGGGTTCCAGCGCAGCGCCACTTCGCTGCGCGTCTCGTCGGTATAGACCTCGATCGTGTCGTCGTCCACCGTATTCGCCGGCAGCAGTGCCAGCACGCCGTGGGCCTGCAGCCATCGGCCTTCGATGGCGCGCTGCAGCAGCCGACGGCCGTCGCTGAAGACACGCTGCGCCTCGTGGCCCACCACCTCGTCGCGCAGGATCTCGGGGAACCGGCCGGCCAGGTCCCAGGTCTGGAAGAACGGGCCCCAGTCGATGCATGCCGCCAGATCGGCCAGGTCGTAGTTGCGGAAGCTGCGGCGGCCGATGAATTTCGGCTTCGGCGGCGCGTAGGCCGCCCAGTCGATGCGCGTCTTGTTGGCGCGCGCGGCGGCCAGCGTCACCAGCGGCGTGACCTTCTTGCCGGCGTGCAGCGCACGCACGCGGGCGTAGTCGGCTTCCAGCTCGGCGATGTATTTCGCGGCGCGCTCGTCGCTGAGCAGTTCGGAGCACACACCCACGCTGCGCGACGCGTCGGGCACGTAGACCACCGGCCCGTCGTAATGCGGCGCGATCTTCACCGCCGTGTGCACGCGGCTGGTGGTGGCGCCGCCGATCAACAGCGGGATCTTCTTCACACGGAACCAGTCGTCACGCTGCATCTCGGCGGCCACGTGCTGCATCTCTTCCAGGCTGGGCGTGATCAGGCCGGAAAGGCCGATGATGTCGGCGCCTTCGACGCGCGCCTTGGCCAGGATGTCCTGGCAGGGCACCATCACGCCCATGTTCACGACCTCGAAGTTGTTGCACTGGAGCACGACGGTGACGATGTTCTTCGTTTCGCCTCGCCGCCGGCGTTCACCAGGAGCCGCTTCTCTTCCTCGATATAGGGCAGCAGGTGGGCCACCGCCTGCTTCATGACGCGCGCGCCTCTTCACCACCTGCGGCAGGAACATCTTGCCCTGGCCGAAGAGGTCGCCGACGATATTCATGCCGGCCATCAGCGGGCCTTCGATCACGTGCAACGGCCGCCCGCCTTCGGCGCGCACGGCCTGCCAGGCTTCCTCGGTATCGGTGGTGATGAAATCGGTGATGCCGTGCACCAATGCGTGGCTCAGGCGTTCGTTGACGCTGCCGGCACGCCAGGCGAGCTTGGCACTATCGTCGCGCGCCGCGCCCTTGGCGGTCTCGGCGATCTCGACCAGGCGCTCGCCAGCGTCAGGGCGCCGGTTCAGCACCACGTCCTCGACGCGTTCGCGCAAGCCTGGCTCCAGGTCGTCGTAGACACCCACCATGCCCGCGTTGACGATGCCCATGTCCAGACCGGCCTTGATGGCGTGGTACAGGAAGACGGTGTGGATGGCCTCGCGCACCGGGTCGTTGCCGCGGAAGCTGAAGGAGACGTTGCTCACGCCGCCCGATACCTTGGCGCCCGGCAGGTGCGCCTTGATCCAGCGCGTGGCCTCGATGAAGTCCACCGCGTAGTTGTCGTGTTCCTCGATGCCGGTGGCGATGGCGAAGATATTGGGGTCGAAGATGATGTCCTCGGGCGGGAACCCCACCTCGTCCACCAGGATGCGGTAGGCGCGTTCGCAGATTTCGATCTTGCGCTGGTAGGTGTCGGCCTGGCCCACCTCGTCAAAGGCCATCACCACGGCGGCGGCGCCGTAGCGGCGCACCAGCGTGGCCTGGCGGCGGAATTCGGCTTCGCCTTCCTTCATGGAGATGCTGTTGACGATGCCCTTTGCCCTGGATGCACTTCAGGCCCGTTTCGATGACGCTCCACTCCGGAACTGTCGATCATGATCGGCACGCGCGCATCTCGGCTCGCCGGCGATGAGCTTGAGGAAACGCTCCATGGCCGCGGCCGAATCGAGCATGGCCTCGTCCATGTTGATGTCGATGATCTGGGCGCCGTTTTCCACCTGCTGACGCGCCACGGCCAGGGCATCCTCGAAACGGCCTTCCAGGATCATCCTGGCGAAGGCCTTGGAGCCGGTGACGTTGGTGCGCTCGCCGATATTGACGAAGAGGTGGCCTTCGCCGATGGTCACGGGCTCCAGGCCGGCCAGGCGCATGGGTGGCGGGGTGGGGCGGGTTCTCAGGATTCATTCGGCAGTCTCACCCAGGTCAGGAAAGAAGTGGGTGAGCGCCGTTGCGGGGGCCAGGCGGCTGGCCTGGATTGCGCCCTCGAGCTTTCCGGCGGCGCGACCTTCAAGCGGTCGGGGCCGTTGCAACGCCCTCGGGAGGGCTCGCATTCTAGGGGGTGCGGGGCCTTAGACTGGCCGCCATGAGCTGGTCGGTTCTTCGGAGCCGCGCGTGGGATATGCATTGGAGAAGGGCCGCATGACGGCGGCTGAATTCCCTGGCCTGGGACGCGGGTCAGAGCGTGAAGCATGAGGTTCTTGCGTGGCGAAGCGTTCGCCATGGCGGGGGCGAGGATCGCAAACGACACGGTTGCCGGCAACCCTGGGCCATCGTTCTGCGGCGGCACTATGCGGGCAGCGGCTGCCGCAGCCTCGGCAGCGACGTCAAAACCGCGTGTCGAAGCGGAAGACTGCTTCTACCCCGACCATGGTCACCTGCAGCGCCGCCGACGCGACCGACCGGCTGGTCAAGCGCGAACCGGTGCTGGTGGTGGAGGTGCTGTCGCCTTCCACCGCTGCCTTCGACCGCGGCGCGAGAAATACCCGCCGCCTACCGCCGGTTGCCCAGCCTGGCGGAATTCCTGCTCGTCGATCTCGACGCCCGCCGCTGCGAACTGCTCCGGCAAAGGGCGCCGACGGCCTGTGGTGCTGCACCCGGACAGGGCGAGAGCCGCCGCAGCTGGCCAGCCTGGG
>JADJMW010000005.1 GCA_016709385.1 Candidatus Rubrivivax defluviihabitans | reverse complement strand
GGGTGGAGAAGATCAGGAACAGGTAGCGCACCAACTTCTTCATCTTGAGCACGTGCTCGCCGCGACGAAGACCGGACATGTGGGTCTCGATGGTCTCGACCGCCTGCACTGCGCCGGCGTGGCGGCCCAGGTGTGCCGCCGGCGACTGCAGGACCTACGAGGGGCGTCGTATCGGCGGGACATGTGCCGTCGAAGGCGGCGTCGGCAGGGCTCTGGGCGGCAGGCTGGCGGGAACTTGAAGCTGCACGGCGCATCTGCCAACGCACGTGGTGGCGCAAGGCTTCGAGTTGGCGCAAGGTCGCAGCGGACGGATGTGCTACTAATGCAAGTTGCAGGTTTCCATTTGTCAAGCAAGTCGCGAAGAGTGTAGGTTCAGGTTGCCTCCGCGTCGTGGCTGGTTCAGGGCCTCGGGGTGGCCGTTCAGAATTGACTCAATGGAATCCAGGTCGGGGAAGGAGACGCCATGATGACCATCCAATCCATTCGGTCCGTGCGGCCGCTCGAAGCCGTTCTGTTGGCTTCAACGCTCGCGCGCGCGCCTGTTCGACCGCGACGCGGAGAATGGTGCCATGCGCGGGACAGCCAGTTTCGTGCCCCGCAGTCGCGCATGAAGGGCAGGAACTGGGCCGCGACCGGCCGGGCCAGGCCTTCAGGGGCGGCGAGATCCCGCACGGCCTGGCACGAGGCGCCCACTGGCCGCACGAGAAGGAAGCGGCGGCGTTCGCACGCGAACTGGCGCAACGCCTAAAGTCTGGCGCAGACGCGGCGTTATTCGCGCCTGGTGCTGCTGGCTTCCACCCCGTTCCTGGGTGAGGCTGAAGAAGGAGCTCGCTAGCCACACGAGCAGGCTGCCGCAGGCACCGTGGCCGTGGATCTCACGACCTTCGATGGTGCCGGAACTCGAGCACCGGGTGACAGTGGCGCTGCGGGAAACCGGCGTGGCCATGCCGATGGCCGCTGACTGACCACGCCCCTCCGGCGGCGGCCCCTCCTGGCCTGCTGCCAGAGATCCGTCAGCCGTGGTGCGCGCGCTGCGCCTCGGGTGGCGCACCAGCAACACCGGCAGCGGGCAATAGCGCAGCACGATCTCGGCGTCGCTGCCCATCAGCACGCGGTTGAAGCCACGGCGGTGCCCATCACCACCAGGTCGCAGCCGGCGTCGCGCGCCTCCTGCACGATGGTGTCGGCTACGCGTTCGGCAGTGGCCTCGACGAGCCGCGTCTCCACCGCCACGCCATGGTTTCCGGCGTCTCTTGCCCTTGGCGAGCAGGGTTTCGCCCTGCTGGCGCAGGCCGTCGCTGATCTCCTCCAGGTGGTGCGGTGGGAGCACACATCTCCACCGCCACCGGGAAGGTATCGATGACGTGCATCAGCACCAGCATCGACCCCAGGGCGCGCGCCAGCGCCACCGCTTCTTCGAAAACCGCGGAAGGCGGTCGGGCCAGTCCAGCGGGACGAGGATCTTGCGTACATGGTCAAATTCTCCAGTGGCTTCGTAATGGCGGGATTCTGGCGCTCGGCGCGCCGCGCGTTGAGCCGGCGCAGCGCGCCGGTGCAGATGGCCGCAGCCGCGTCATCAAGCGAACCGAACGGTATTCGCATCGAACGCCCGCGCGGCGCCAGCACGATCTGCCAGCTGCCCCTGGTGCGAGCGGAAGAACCCGGCGCTTGACAGCAGGTAGAACTTCCACATGCGGAAGAAGGCTCGCCATAGCGCGCGCAGTTGCGCGGCCGGGCGCGTTCGAAAACGCTGCCACCAGCTCATGAGCGTGCGGTCGTAGTCGATGCCGAAGTTGTGCCAGTCCTCGACCACGAACCGGCCTTCGGCGGCGCGGGCGATTTCCAGCGCCAAAGGCAGCTTGCCGTTGGGGAAGATAGTGGCGCTCGGTCCAGGCGTTGGTGGCGCGTTCGGTGCGTTCGCTGCCGATGGTGTGCAGCAGAACAGCCCTTCGTCGGCAGCCTTCGCGCAGATGCGTCGGAAGTAGCCGGCGTAGTCCTTCGGGCCTACGTGCTCGAACATGCCCACCGAGACGATCTTGTCCCAGTGGCCCTGCAGCGAGCGCCAGTCGGCCAAGCTCCACCGTCACCAGCAGCCCGGCGCAGCGCTTCTCGCGCGCCAGCGCCGCCTGTTCCTCGACACCGTGGCGCCAACCACCTGGCAGCCGAAGTGGCGCGCCGCATATTCGGCCAGCCCGCCCCAGCCGCAGCCCACGTCGAGCAGCCGTTCGCCCGGTCGCAGTTCGGGCTTGTGGCCGATCAGTTCCAGTTTGTGCTCCTGTGCCTGTTCCAGCGTGGCGGCGCGCGGCCAGTAGGCGAGGAATAGACCATGCGCGAATCGAGCATAGCCGCGAGAGGTCGTTGCCCAGGTCGTAATGCCGTTCGGCGACGCGGAAGGGGCGCGACACCGACTGCAGGTTGACCAGTGCGTGGCGCAGCACCTGCGCCAGCCAGTGCGGCAGCAGGCGCGGCGGCAGCACGCGGTCGGCGTCGGCGTGCAGCAGCCTGCATACCAGTTCGTCCAGGCGCTCGCAGTCCACTGGCCGTCCATGTACTTACTCGCCGAAGCCCAGCGTGCCCTGCGTCATCATGCGCCGCCAGCTGGCGGCGTCGCGCAGTTGCAGGTCCCACGGCGCGGGGCCGTTGACCCCGGATGCCCGCGCGCTGCAGCAAGCGGGCGATGGGCGCCGGCGCCGCGGCGTGGCCGGCAGGCACCGGGGCGGGGGGCGTCGGCATCAGCATGGTGCTCACCTCCTGGGCCGGGCGAGCATGGCAGGCCGTGCGGGGCGGTCGATTGAGTGCGCGCAAGGCTGCGGCCGCCCCGGGCCATGCTCGCGGTGCGGCGAAAGTATGGGACCGACTGCGGGCACACTGCAAGCCCTCAGCATTCCCGCGGACCGCACCACGACCTCCAGCTTCGTTCCCCACCGGCTTGCCGCCGAAACCGCCACCCTGCTCGGCCAGATGGGCGTGCCCGCTGCGGCATGGAGGTGGCACGCTGGCCGCGCGTTCGCCGATCAACGGCGGGGCCATCGGCCAGGTGCCCAGACCCCGCCGGCCGGCGTGGCGCAGGCCGTGGCTGCCGCGCACCAGGCCTTCCTGGCCTGGCGCACCGTGCCGGCGCGCGCGCCGCCGCGAACTGGTGCGGCTGCTGGCGAGGAGTTGCGCACGCACAAAGGCAGTGGCGCTGGGCCGGCTGGTCTCGATCGAAGCCGGCAAGATCGAGAGCGAAGGCCTGGGCGAAGTGCAGGAGATGATCGACATCTGCGACTTCGCCGTGGGCCTGTCGCGCCAGTTGTATGGCCTGACCATTGCCAGCGAGCGGCCCGACCACCGCATGATGGAAACCCGGCACCCGCTGGGCGCGGTGGGCATCGTCTCGGCCTTCAATTTCCCGGTGGCGGTGTGGTCGGGAATGCGGCACTGGCGCTGGTGTGCGGCAACGCCTGCGTCTGGAAACCTCGGAGAAGACACCGCTCACCGCGCTGGCGGTGCAGGCCTTGTTCGAACGCGCGCGGGAGCGTTTCGGCGTCGAGGCGCCGGCCGGCCTGTCGCTGGTGGTTCAGGGCGCGCGCGGTGGGTGAGGCCTTGGTGGACGATGCCCGCGTGGCGCTGGTCTCGGCCACCGGCTCCACCACCGCCATGGGTCGCGCCGTGGGGCCGCGGCTGGGCACCGCTTCGCGCGCGCGATCCTGGAGCTGGGCGGCAACAACGCCGCCATCGTGGCGCCCTCGGCCGACCTCGACCTGGCGCTGCGCGGCATCGCCTTCGCCGCCATGGGCACGGCCGGCCAGCGCTGCACCACGCTGCGGCGGCTGTTCGTGCATGAAGCCGTTTGCGACGCGCTGCCGCCGCGACTGGAAGCGCGCCTACGGACAGGTGAGCATCGGCAACCCGCTGCAGGAGGGCACGCTGGTGGGCCCGCTGATCGACGAGGCCGCGTACCGCGGCATGCAGCGCGCGCTGGACGAGGCGCGCTCGCTGGGCGGGATGGTCACCGGCGGCGAGCGTCGGTTCGAAGCCGCTTGCCCGGGCGCCTTCTACGTATCACCGGCGCTGGTCGAGATGCCGGCACAGGCCGGGCCGATGCTGCACGAGACCTTCGCGCCCATTCTCTATCTGGTGAAGTATCGGGACTTCGACGAGGCCGTCGCGATGCACAACGCCGTGGGCGCGGGCCTGTCGTCCTCCATCTTCACGCTGGACCTGCGCGAGGCCGAACGATTCATCTCGGTGCAGGGCTCGGACTGCGGCATTGCCAACGTGAATATCGGCCCCTCGGGCGCCGAGATCGGTGGCGCCTTCGGTGGCGAGAAGGAAACCGGCGGCGGCCGCGAGGCTGGCTCCGACAGCTGGAAGGCCTATATGCGGCGCGCCACCAACACCATCAACTACGGCAGCACGCTGCCGCTGGCGCAGGGCGTGAAATTGACCTGGGCGGCTGAACCGGCAGCGCGGGGCCGAATCGGGACCAGTGGGCTGGAGGAAGAACATGGCAATCCCGGATCGGGTTCTCGCGCGGGCAGGGATGGTGCTGCTGGCAGCCCTGCTCACGTCCTGCGCCACGCCGCCGCCCGCGCCGGGCACTCCTCGCGAAGCGGTGCTGCAGGCCTGGGGCCAGCCGACGGCGCGCCATGCGCTGCCCGAAGGCACCGAGCGGCTGGAGTACGCCACCGGCCCCTTCGGCCGCACCACCTGGATGATCGACCTCGACACCACCGGCCGCGTGCGGCAGGCGCGTCAGGTGCTGAACGAGGCCGAATTCCCCGCAAGTGCAGATCCGCGCCGGCAGTGGTGCGCTCACGCGCGAGGAACTGCTGCGCTGGATCGGCACGCCGGGCGAAAGGCGCCACGGCGGCTGGGCCGGCGGCGAGGTCTGGTCGTGGCGCTACCCCACCAACGACTGCCTGTGGTTCCAGGCTTCGGTGGCCGACAGCGGCCGAGTCACCAGCGCCGCCTTCGGCACCGACCCGGTGTGCGACGCGCCGAGCGACCGGCGCTGAAGCCGCGGCACGGGGCCGTCCGCCACTCGCGGCGGCGCGCTCCGGCATTCGTTCGGCCTTCGCCGCCTCAGGCACCCAGCCACTGGCGGACCTCGGCCTGCGTCGGGATGCGCCCGCTGCTGACCAGCTTGTCGTCGATGACCAGGCCGGGGGTCGACAGCAGGTCGTAGGCCATGATCGCCTTCATGTCGGTGATCTTGACGAAATCGGCCTCGATGCCGGCGGCGCCAGCCGCTTCGCGTACCACGGCCTCGAGCTTCCTGCAGTTGGCACATCCGGGCCCGAGGATCTTGACGGTCTTCATGGCTCTCTCCTTGTTCACGCGTGTTCCAGCGGTGCCGCTTCGGTGCGGTGCACGAGCCAGCGGCGCAGCGCCAGCAGCGGCAGCGCCAGCGCGCCCAGGAACAGTGCCAGCCCGGCGACGATGGCGAGCCGGCTCGAGCCGTCGACCCAGGCGCCGTAGGTGAAGCCGGCGACGATGCTGAACAACGCCACCAGGCCGACATAGGTGAAGGTCTTGGTCCGCCCGATGACGGCCGCGACCATGAGCATGCTCTGCAGGCTCAGCTCGGGGTCGGCCATCAGGTAGGCCAGCAGCGGCCCGCGGTGCATGCCCAGGTCGAGGAACATGCGTGCGACAGGCACTTCCACCAGCGTGGGGAAATACATGAAGACGCCGAAACCCACCGCCACCGCGTTGCCTTGCAGGTCGTTGGCGCCGGCCAGGCGCGGATCCACTCGGACTGGATCAGTTGCCGCACGAGGCCGACGACGAAGACACCGGCCACCAGCAGCGGGAAGATCTGCTTGACGAAGCGCCAGGCTTCCCACAGCCAGCCCTGCCAGGCCTCGGCGTCGAGCCGGCGCGCGAAGTGCCAGACGGCAGCCATGGCCAGCGCCACCGCCAGCGCGCGGCCGGTGAGCGTGATCTCCAGTCCCGCGGGCCCCGCCGTCAGCCGCAGCGCGGCCACGATCAGCGTCGCGGCGGCCAGTGCCAGCGCAGCCCAGGTCCAGCGGTTGGCCCCTTCGACGATGTTTTCCAGGCCCTTCCACGCGGCCACGCCGATCAGCGCCAGCAGCCCGATCAGCAGCGCGCCCTGCACGCTCACGCCTTCCTCGCCCTTGGCAGCGTCGAAGGGCACCCACTGCGTGAGCGCGGCCTGCCAGCCCTCGGCCCAGGGCAGCGGCAGCGTCACGCTGCCCAGCGTGGCGGTCAGCGGCCACAGCTTCAGCGTACCGGCCACCAGCACCGCCAGCAGCGACAGCAGCACGCCGGTGGCGGCCGCACCGACGCTGGCGCGCTCGGCGAAGGCGGTGTCGGCCTCGGCCTCGTGCGAGGCGTCGTCGCGCCAGAAGATCACCGCCATCAGCAGGCCGATGCCGATGCCGAACAGCAGGCACAGCGCCAGCCGCGCGAAGGCGAATTCGGCGCCCAGGATGCTGCCGGTATAGGCCAGCGCCAGCACGTTGCCAGCCGGCGCGAAGAACAGGAAGGTGATGGCCGGCCCGAGCCCGGCGCCCTTCCTGTAGATGCCGGCGAACAGCGGCACGATGGTGCACGAGCACACCGCGAGCAGCGAACCCGCCGCCGCCGCTGCCGGGTACGACACCTGCCCGGGCGCGCTGCGGCCGAGCCAGCGTGTGATGCTGGTCTTGGGGATCAGCGCCGCCATCGCGCCGGCAATGAAGAACGCGGGCAGCAGGCACAGCAATACGTGCGCAGCCAGATAAGCCGCCAGATTACCGGCACCGCCGTTGGCGAGACGGAGAATGCTCTCCATTGCGACGACCCTTCAATCCCGATGGATTCAGACCTTGCCAAGCGTAATGGGACCACGGACGAGGCCCGCCGACGTTGAGGGAGCGCAATACCGGCACCGACGGTGAGCATGGTTGACCATGTACGGTGAAGTGACGTGCACTCTTTCCAATCGGAGGATCGCCATGGCAACCCAGGAAAGCACTCGAACCGCCCGCGTCGAAGCGCGCATCGCGCCCGACGCTCTGGCCGTCGTCCATCGTGCGGCCGAACTTCAGGGCCGCAGCGTCAGTGACTTTCTGGTGGCCGCCGCGCTGAAGGATGCGCAGCGCACGATCGAGGACGCCCAGATCATCCGCCTGTCGGTCGACGACCAGCATCGGTTCGCCGGTCTGCTGCTGGACCCGCCTGCTCTCGCGCCCGCCATGAAGCGAGCGCTCAAGTCCCGCGAACGCCTGATTGCCGACGCGAAGTGACCGCGCCTTTCCGCGTCGAGCCGCTGGGCCCTGCCCATGCCCGCGACGCCTTCTCCTGCGGCGTCCAGGCGCTCGATGACTACCTGGTTCGCCAGGCCCGCCAGGACATTCGGCGCCGCGTCAGCGCCTGCCATGTCGCCGACGAGGTCAGCACCGGCAAGATTGCCGGCTACTACACCCTGGCGGCCGGCGGCGTGCCGCTCACAGGCTTGCCCGCTGCACTGTCCAGGCAGCTGCCCCGCTATCCCTCGGTGCCGATGGCACGCATCGGCCGCCTGGCGGTCGATCAGGCCTTCCATGGGATGAAGCTCGGCGGTGCCTTGCTCGCAGACGCCGCCAAGCGGGCGACCCGATCGGAGCTTGCCGTATTTGCGCTGGTCGTCGATGCCAAGGGCGACGCGGCCGAGGCGTTCTACCGCCACCACGGATTCGAAAGTTTCGGCAGTCTGGCCAGGCAACTGATCGTCTCGCTCAAGCACTTCGCACCCGTTGCCGGGTAGCGGTGGGATGCCGACAAGGGACCCCATGACACACGACAAGCCGCTGACATTCTTCGAACGCCCGAATCTGACTTCGCCCTACGCGTATCCGGCTCGTCATCGGGAACTGGACGCCGACGGCCGGCCCACGAACCGGCTGGTCGAGTCGCATCGCCGCTCCGACCTGATCACGCCGGTGCCCAAGGCGAAGAAGCGCAAGGCGGCCCCGGGTCCGGCAGCCCAGGCCGAACTGGACCTGGCGACCGGCGCCGAAGGCCTGCACCCGCTGCACACCGCCGGGAAGAAATACGACCCCACGCCCATCATCAACGAGCTTCTCGGCTGGTGACCACCTGAAGTGCAGCGGCGGCACCTCGAAGGCGCAGGTCATGCACCAGGAGATCGCCGAGATGGCCGGCGAGCGCATCCATGCCGCCATCACGGCCACGCTGGCGGGCAAGAACGCGGTGCGGGTGGTGCTCGACCTCTACAACCCCGGCGGCAGCACGCGCTGCGTCAATTTCAGGACAGCCAAGCAAAGCCTGTGGGCCACCCACGCGCAGTCTGGCACCGGCGATAAAACGTCACGGTGCTATGATGTCGTAACGTCTATTTTCAGGAGCTTTTCATGTCCACCACCGAAGCGGTCCGCTCCACGGTCTATCTGGAGTCCGACTTGCACCAGGCCCTGCGGCTGAAAGCGGCCCACAGCCAGCGCAGCATGTCCGACATCGTCAACGAGGCGTTGCGCCAGGCGCTGCGCGAAGACCAGGAAGACCTGGCCTCTGTGCGTGGACGCGCCAAGGAGCGTGCGTTGAGCTACGAAGACTTCCTGGCCAAGCTCAAGGCCGATGGCACGCTATGAACTGCGCGTCAGGCCTTCGGTCGCGAAGGACCTGCGCGGCATCCCCAAGGCCGACGTCAAGCGCATCCTGGCGCGCATGGAAGGCCTGCGCAATGACCCCCGCGCCCCGGGATGCGAAAAGCTCGGCGGCGCCGAGTTGTATCGGGTGCGCCAGGGCGTGTACCGCATCGTGTACGAGATTCACGACGAATGGATCGTCGTCGAGGTGATCCGCGTCGGCCACTGAGGCGAGGTCTACCTCGGCAGCTAGAACCGAAGACCAGGGAGACGCGCCGAATGGCGACCACGCATGAGATCAGCAACGGTCTGCTGCTGCGTTCGGACTTTCACAAACTCTTCGACATCGGACTCGTGACCGTGACGCCGACCTACCGGATCGAGGTCGGTTCCCGGATCAAGGAGGAATGGTTCAACGGCAAGTCGTACTATCGGCTTCATGGCAAGACTTTGGCCACCTTGCCGGACAGGGACTCCGACAAGCCCAGTGCCGCGATGCTGCAGTGGCATGACGAGCATCGGTTCAGGGCATAGCCGCGACGCTGGCGACTCGCAGAACGCGTTGGTAGGGCCACGCTCAACAGCGACCTGTCACGGCCCTCCGACAAGCCGAGGACCGGCCGCATTGCGGTGAAGGTGATCAACCACCTGGGCGACGAGGTGATGAAGGTCTTCGGCGTGGGCTGAAGTCAGTGCGCTGCCGGCGGCGCCGGCCCGGCGCAGCCTTCGCAGAAGGCCTCGCGCACCACCTGCAGCGTCACGTGGCGGATCTCGAAGTGCGCGTGCAGTTCGTCGGTGGCGTGCTGCAGGAAAGTGTCGTCGCCGCCGCCCGCGGGCATCACCAGGTGCGCGGTGAGCGCGGTCTCGTTCGTGCCCATGGCCCACACGTGCAGGTCGTGCACCTGCGCCACGCCCGGCAGGCCCTGCAGCAGCGAGTGCACCGCATGCAGGTCCACGCCTTCGGGCACGCCGTCGAACAGCAGGTGCAGCGACTGCCGGAACAGGCTCCAGGTGCCCCAGACGATGACGGCGGCGATGATCAGGCTCACCACCGGGTCGAGCCAGGTCCAGCCGAACCACAGCGCCAGGCCGCCGGCCACCACCACGCCGGCCGAGACCAGCGCGTCGGCCGCCATGTGCAGGAAGGCGCCGCGGATGTTCAGGTCTTTCTCGCGCCCGCGCATGAACAGCAGCGCGGTGGCGGCATTGACGACGATGCCGATGCCGGCCACGACCATGATCGTCACGCCCGCCACCGGTTGCGGCGATTGCAGGCGGTGCACCGCCTCCCAGGCCAGCGAGCCCATGGCCACCAGCAGCAGCAGCGCGTTCAGGAACGCGGCCAGGATGCTGGCGCGCTTGAAGCCGTAGGTGTGGCGCGCGTCGGGCCGCAGCCTGCCGGCCAGCGCGCCGCCCCAGGCCAGCACCAGGCCGATGACGTCGCTCAGGTTGTGGCCGGCGTCGGCCAGCAGCGCCAGCGAGCCGACCTTCCAGCCGTAGAAGGCCTCCACGGCGACGAAGGCCAGGTTCAGGGCGATGCCGATGCCGAAGGCGGCATTGACGTTCGCAGGGGCGTGGCGGTGGGTGTGTCCGGCGCTCATGCGCGCAAGTGTGCCCGCTCGTCGAGGCCGCGGGTGTGTCCCGCCGCCTGGCCGTTCAGGGCGGGTTCCACACCGGCTCCGCGCATGACGCCGAGCGCCGCCGCAGCAGCGCAGGGAAGTCGCGCACCGCATCGCGCATCACCGCCGAGGCGCCCTGGTGGCAGGTCAGGCAGGCGCCCACGGTCAGGACGCGCTGCTGCTCGGCCACCGAGAACGGCCGCGCGCCGGCCTGCGTGGAGACCATGCCGCTGCGTTCGGCCAGGAAGCCGGTCCAGGCGTCTTCGGGCAGGCCGTCTTGCGGTGAGGCGGGCCGGGCCGGCGTGAAGAGCCAGGTACCCGTGCGGCCGGCGCGCTCGTTCGGGCGGCTGCCAGTGCCGGGCGACGCGGCCGCCCGGGTTTGCGCGCGCGCCGGCTCGAACCGAAGCCGGCCCTTGCCGTAGCCCAGCGCCACCGGATCGTTGTGGCAGGACTCGCAGCGCCGCGCCTGGCGCTGCGTGGTGTGCGCCGCGAGTGGCGCAAACAGGCGCCGGAAGATCACATCGGGTGGCTGGCCGGGCAGCAGGTTGCGGTCGATGGTGAGGATCATGCCGGGCACGAAGGTGTCGACCATCTCGTCGCCGCGTTCGCCCCGGCCCGAGGCGATGCGCACGCCCAGCGTGGGTGGGCCGGCGTCGAAATCGACCGAGCTTTCCATCCACTCCCCGGGCACGAATTTACCCGCCAGGTGGTCGTGGCCTTCGGACTTCGGGTCGAAGGCGGTGTGGCAGGTGGTGCACTGCGGCGCCCAGGCCGTGTGGCAGCTGTTGCAGCTCAGCCGCTGGTGGCCGCCGCCCTGGGCGCAGGCGGCGGCCTGGGCCTTGAGCGGCGCGGGCTGGCCGCTGGCCTTGCGCCGCAGTTCGCCGCGGCCTTGGCTGTCGACCGTGACGTTGACCAGCGTATCGCCGCTGCGTGTGCTGCCCACGCGCTCGCCGCTCTGCAGGGTCCATTCGCGCAGGTTCAGGATCCGGCGCGACTCGGGGTCGATGTCCTGCAGGGCTTGCGACGCCAATGCGGCGCCGGGCGCGGCGTGGCAGTCCTCGCAGCGCACGCGCAACGCCTGCGCCTTGTGCGCCACGGCCTGGCCGCTGCCCATGACCTCCAGCGCCGTGTGGCAGTCGATGCAGTCCAGCCCGGCCGTGTGGTGCAGGTCGGCGCTCTTGCGCACGAAGAAGCGGGTGTCGTCGAGTTGTCGGTACTGCGCCGGGCTGGCGGCGAGTTCGGCCGCGCTGGGGTCGTTGCGCAACTCGTGCCAGCCCTCGTAGCTGGTGGCGATGCGGCTGCTGCGGCTGTGGCAGCCGAAGCAGTGGCTGCCGTCGGCCTGCATGCTCAGCCGCGGATGCACCTTGGGGAAGGGCTGGCCCGAAGGCGGTGGCGGGCGTGGCGGGCTGCCGTCCGAATGCCAGTCGGGTGTCTCGGGCACATAGGCGGCCAGCGCGGCCAGCGCCTCGGGGCTGTATTTCAGGTGGCAGGCATTGCAGCCGCCGCCGCGCGATTCCTGCGTGATCGGCCCCCACACCGTCTTGGCCTGGCCCAGGTGGCAGCCCACGCAGAGCTGGCGCAGGTGGCTGTCGGCCGCGCTGTGACCCAGGCTGCGGGCATGGGGCAGGGTGTCGCCATGGTCTTCACCGAATACGGTGCGGTTGGTCGCGATGACGCCGGCGAAGGTGGCCATGATCGAGCGCTCCACGCGCGGCACCACCTCGGCGTGGCAGGCCGACTGCCCGCAGCTGCGCCCGGCATCGGCGAGATTGCCCGGCACCAGCACCATGCCGGCGTGTGCACGACGCGGGTTCAGAGTGAAGACCTGACCCCCATGGCAGGCGGCGCAGCCTATGGTGTGCGGGGGGTGCGCCGGGCTGAAGCCGGTCATCCCGGCATGGCAGGCCATGCATCCTTCGGGCCGGCCCAGGATCATCGGCAGCGGGGTCGTGGCGGCGTCGATGCCGGGGCGGGTGAATACCGGTCCGGCCTGCAGGTCGCCCGGGCCGGCGGGCCAGGCCGGGCCCTCGGCGCGCAGGCTCCAGTTCTCGCCACGCACGAAGAGCACCACGGCGCAGAGCACGAAGTAGCCGGCCACCGCGGCAAACAGGGCGCGCTTCGCGCGTGCGGCCGCGGGCGGTGTCCAGCGCGGAAGCCACCATACGAAGACCAGCGCCGCGGCCGTCAGCGCCACCACCAGCAGCGGCCGGGCCGTCCAGTGCAGCAACTCCTGCAGGCCCAGGAAGAACCACGGGCCCTTGACCACCGGGTCCAGGCCGTCGTGCAGCCCGGGCGACACCAGCAGCGCCAGCACGCCGGCGCCGAGCGCCGCCACGAGCATGGCGCGGGCGCTGCCCCAGGCGCGCCGGGCGTGGTCGACGATGACCAGCCAGACGATCAGCGTGGTGGTGACGGCGTGGTGCAGGTAGATCACCTGCAGGCGGCCGTCTTCGGCGCCGAACAACAGAGTCGCCAGCATCGGGCCGGCCAGTGGCACCAAGTGGAGGACCTCCTCGAAGATGCGGCGTGCCTGCTGCGCCTCGGCGTCGGCGCGCAGCAGGAAGCCCGAGAGCATCAGCCAGGCCAGCACCGGCAGGCTGGCCACCAGCCGCAGCCACACGCCGGGGTTCAGGCGGGCCTCGGTGCCGCGGCGCAGGTGGTCCCAGCCGTGCAGCAGGGTCAGCACCAGGAAGGCCTGTGCCGTCCAGTAGTGCAGGTTGCGCAGGAAGGTGGCGCCGGGGTTGGCCAGCAGCCACCCGGCGATGGAGCGGGTGCCGTCGCCGGCGTCGAAGCCCGGCACCAGCAGCACGCCGCTGACGGCGCACAGCACGAAGGCGGCCAGCGCCGCGTCGCCGAAGCTCAACCGCCACAGCGCGGCGGGCCGACGCGAGCCACCACCGTCTGCGTCGACTGCCCGCGGCCGGGGGCGAGTGACGCCGAACAACCGGGCGGCAGCCCTCGGGTTCACAGAAAATCGGCGATCTGCTCCACGTCCTCCGGGAAGAGCTGCCCGGCTTCGCCCATCAGCACGCGGCCGTCGCGGCCGCGCACCACGGTGACCGGCAGGCCCTTGGGCTTGGGCAGCGCGCGGGCGATAGCCGGCGTGACCAGCGTCGACGGGAAGGTATAGCCGCGCTTGGCCAGGTAGGCGACGGCGTCTTCGGCCTGGCGGTCGATCGACAGGCCCAGGAAGCGCAGGCCGCGGCGGCGTTCGGCGAGCCAGAGCTTTTCCATCAGCGGGCTCTGCACGGCGCAGAAGGGACACCAGCTGGCCCACCAGTACAGCACCAGCACCTGGCCACCGGCGTCGGCCTGCGTGAAGCGGCGGCCGTCGAACAGCGTGACCTCGGGCAGGTCCAGCCTGGTGCCGGGGGCCGGCGGCGGGCCACCGGGGTCGCCGACCGATGGGCTCTGCTGAGCCCAGGCCGGCGCGGCCACCGCAGCGGCCGTCCAGCCGGCCAGGCCGGCGCCTTGCGTCAGCAGCCGGCGCCGGGTTCGCCGCCGGGAGTTCTCGTCGTGAGGTTCTTGCATGGCCTGAAGTGTGCCCCAGGCCGCGGCGCGGGGCACGCTGCGATCAGGGCGCGACGCGGCCGGCCGAGCGGCAGACGCTGCCGCCGGGTTCGAGCCGCAGCCGATAGGCCGTCGTCAGACGCTGGCTGCGCCCGTCGGTACCCTGGCCGCTTCCGCAGCTGCGGCCGCCGTTGCCGCTGCACCGGCCGGCTTGGTGGCGCGGATGAAGCCGCTGGCGAATTTGCCGTCCACCTGCGCAGCGAGTTGCTGCAGGTCTTCGCCCTGCACGGCGAGGAATTCGCGCGCGTCTTCGACACCGTAGACGCGCGTGATCTCGATGCCGGCATCGGTGAATCCGGCGCGCGCGAGCTTGTCGAGGTAGTCGCGGTCGGACAGCGCCCCGGCCACGCAGCCGATCCACAGTTCCATATTCCTGCGCATCGCGTCCGGCACCTCGCCGCGCACGATCACGTCCGACACCGCGAAGCGGCCGCCGGGCTTGAGCACGCGCAGGGCCTCGGCGAGCACGCGGTCCTTGTCGGCGGCCAGGTTGATGACGCAGTTGGAGATGATGACGTCGACCGAATTCGCCGGCAGCGGGATGTGCTCGATGTCGCCCTTGAGAAAGTGCACGTTGGCCAGCCCGCTCTTGCGCTTGTTCTCCTGCGCCAGCGCCAGCATCTCGTCGGTCATGTCCACGCCGTAGGCCACACCGCTGGGGCCGACGCGCCGGGCCGACAGCAGCACGTCGATGCCGCCGCCCGAGCCGAGGTCGAGCACGGTTTCGCCGGCCTTCAGTTCCGCCAGTGCGGTGGGGTTGCCGCAGCCCAGCGAAGCCAGCAGCGCGGTGTCGGGCACCTGGTTCGCGTCGAGCGCGTCGTAGAGATTGGCGGTGATCGGGTCGCTGCCGCCGATGCTGGCCGGCGCCGCGCCGCAGCAACTGCTCACCGGGCCACAGCAACTGCTCGCCGCGCCCTCGCTCACGCGCCTGGCGGCCTGGCCGTACCGTTGCCGCACCACTTCCTTCACGTCGCCTTCGCTGTTCATCGTCGTCATCTCATGCCTCCGTCAATTGCGGCCGATCTCGGCCAGTGAATCCTGCAGGTCCTTGGGGTTCATCGTCGCCAGCGGCAGCGCCAGCAGTTGCAGCATGCGGTAGCCGATGGCCTGGCGCGTCAGTTCGAAGGCACGCCGCTTGCCGTCGTCGCCGCCGTCGGCGTGGGACGGGTCGGGGTAGCCCCAGTGCACCTTCACCGGGGCGCCGCCAGCGCCGCCGAAGAAGACCGGGCAGGTCTCCGCTGCAGCGCTGTCGCAGACCGTGATGACGATGGACAGCGGCGGCGCGCCATCGCGGCTGAATTCGTCCCAGCTCTTGCTGCGGCAGGCGACCGTGTCGATGCCGGCCCGGTTCAGCGCCTCGATCGCGAACGGGTTGATGCGACCGCTGGGCGCGCTGCCGGCGCTGTGCGCCTGCACGTCACGGCCGAGCTTGTGCGCCCAGTGGTTCAGCATGCCCTCGGCGAGCACGCTGCGCGCCGAGTTGTGGGTGCACAGGATGAGGACATGCTGGGTCATGGATCTACGCCCCCGCCTTTCCGATCTGGTCGATCTCGCGCTGCAGCGCCATGCCGGCGAGTGATTGCAAGGGCAGGGCCAGCATCAGTTCGATGCGTCGCCTGAGGACCAGAGCCGCGTTCATGAAAGCCCGGGCCTTGTGCTCGTCGCTGCCCTCGACCGCAGCCGGGTCCGGGACGCCCCAGTGGGCCGTCATCGGCTGTCCCGGCCACACCGGGCAGACCTCGCCGGCCGCCTTGTCGCAGACCGTGAAGACGAAGTCGAGCATGGGTGCGCCCGGCCGCGCGAACTCGTCCCAGTTCTTGCTGCGAAAGCCGTCGACGTCGATGTGCCACTGCTTCAGCGTCGACAGCGCCAGGGGGTTGACCGCACCCGTCGGGTGGCTGCCTGCCGAAAACGCCATGAAGCGGCCGTGGCCGGCATGATTCAGCAAGCCCTCGGCCATGATCGAGCGCGCCGAGTTGCCGGTGCAGACGAAGAGGACGTTGTAGACCGTTTTGTTCACTGTTCACCTCAGCAGCAACACGACAAAGACTTGACCCCGATGCCAGACGTTGAAGACTTGACCCCAATGCCGTCAGCAGGTCGAGCAGTTGGGGGTGACGTTGACTTCGCAGGCCATGCCCTGGCAGCAATGCGCGCTGAGGTAGGCCAGCAACTCGTTCATCTGCCCCAGCGCAGGCCGGTAGATCAGATTGCGCCCGTCGCGCTGCTGCGAGACCAGCCCGGCGTGCATCAGCTCCTTGAGGTGGAACGACAGCGTGGACGCCGGCACGTCCAGCGTGGCCGCCAGCACGCCCGGCGTCAGGCCCTCGGGCCCGGCACCGACGAGGGCGCGGAAGATGCGCAGGCGCATGGCCTGGGCCAACGCGGCCAGCGATGCGACGGCGAGCTTCTCGTCCACGTTGGGTGCTCCTTCAGCAGCGCGCCGGCAGCGGAACCGGCGCGAAATAGCGGCGCTTGAAGGCCAGCGCCACGTGCACCAGGGCGATCATCACCGGCACTTCGACCAGCGGCCCGATCACCGCCGCGAAGGCCACGCCGGAGTTGATGCCGTAGACCGCGATGGCCACCGCGATGGCGAGTTCGAAGTTGTTGCTCGCCGCGGTGAACGACAGCGTGGCGCTCTTCTCGTAGTTCGCCCCCAGCCGTCGGCTCATGAAGAACGAGAACACGAACATGATGACGAAATACAGCAGCAGCGGGATGGCGATGCGCACCACGTCGAACGGAATCGTCACGATCAGCTTGCCCTTCAGACTGAACATGACGACGATGGTGAACAGCAGCGCCACCAGCGTGAGCGGCCCGATCTTCGGCACGAAGCGCGTGTGGTACCACTCCTTGCTCACGAAGCGCAGCATCACCACGCGCGTCAGCACGCCGGCGATGGCCGGGACGCCGAGGTAGATGAAGACACTCTGCGCGATCTGGCCGATCGAGATGTCGACCACCGAGCCCGACAGCCCGAACAGCGGCGGCAGCACGGTGATGAAGAACCAGGCATAGACGCTGAAGAACAGCACCTGGAAAATGGAATTGAAGGCCACCAGGCCGGCGGCGTATTCCGTGGAGCCCTTGGCGATCTCGTTCCAGACGATGACCATGGCGATGCAGCGCGCCAGCCCGATCATGATCAGCCCCACCATATATTCGGGCTTGTCGGGCAGGAAGACGATCGCCAGCACGAACATCAGCACCGGCCCCACGACCCAGTTCTGCACCAGCGACAGCCACAGCACTTTCAGGTCGCGGAAGACGTCGGGCAGTTCCTCGTAGCGCACCTTGGCGAAGGGCGGGTACATCATGAGGATCAGGCCCAGCGCGATGGGCACGTTGGTGGTGCCCATGTTGAAGCGGTTGATGAAGTCCTCGACGCCCGGCACCAGGTAGCCCAGGCCCACACCCAGCGCCATGGCGGCGAAGATCCAGACCGTGAGGTAGCGGTCCAGGAACGAGAGCTTCTTGCTGACGGTGCTCATGGCTGACGGCCGTTGCGGGAAAAGTGTTGGGTGGTGTCGGATGCATCACTTCGACAATTCGAGTGTAGTCGAAGAATAGAATCGGTGGCAAGTCACGTCCGGCCGGCAAGTGCCGGCGATGCAACGCCGTGCCGCCGTCGTGCCGTGCAGCGGCAGGGCGCTGCACGGCCGCTCAGCGCGCGCGGGTCGGCCGCGGCATGACCAGCGCAAAAGTGCTCTCGGCGACCGGCCGACCGTTGACCTGCACCACCAGCCCATGCTCGCCGGGGTGGTAGCGCCGTGTCGTCACCGGGCGCAACGAATGACGCTTGACGAGCGTGGCCTCGCCCCGGGCCGGCAGTTCGATCGTCCAGCCCTTGAACACCTTGGGCGTGCGCGAGCCGTCGGCCTTGACATGGTGCACGGCGTAGTCGACGGCCAGCTTCTGCACGCGTGCGCTGTTTGAACGCAGCTGCAGCGTGAAGGTGATGCCGTCGCCGAGCTTCACGCGCCGCGGCGTCAGCGTCAGCACCGCTTCGCCGCGCCAGGCCGAGCCCAGGCCCCAGGCTTTCATCACGCCCGGGTGGCCTTGCTTGACGAGCGTGCGGCTGGCGTGGCGCAGCAGCGCACGCCGCGGCGCCGGGGCGCCGGGCAGGTGGGTGCGCAGCCAGTCGACGACGACCTGCGGGTGGTCCTTGGCGATGTCGTTCAGGTGGTTGGCGACGCTGCGGCGCACGTAGTCACTGGGGTCGTCCTGCAGCGCCGCCAGCAGCGGCAGCGTCGGCGAGGGGTCCTGCACCAGCGACTGCAGCCGCAGCCCCCAGGGCAGGCGCGGCCGGCTGCCTTCGCTGACGAGTCGGCGCACATGGGGGCTGGCGTCGGTGGTCCAGCGCCTCAGCGTGGCAAATACCAGCGCCGGATGGCGCACGATGAACGGGCGGATCGCGAATTCGGCCGTGAAGCGCTGCGTCAGCGCGTGCAGTGCGGCCAGCGCCCGCTGCGGTTGCTCCTGGCCGTGGCGCGCGATGTACTCGCCGACGGGCCACAGGATCCAGCCGCGCAGGCCGCCGGCCGGGTCGTTGGCTGGGGTGATCGAGTCGGCTGGCTCGGCTGGCGCCAGCGCCGCTTCGATGACGTCGGCAGCCGCCGCGAAGTCCGCGGGCAGCGTGGCTTCTAGCGCCGTGCAGACGTGCATCGCGCGTGCCTTCAGCTCCAGCGCCTCGAGCCCGTCGCAAGCCAGCGCAACGAAGCGTTCGCCGTCGAAGGCCGGCCAGGCGCGCTGCAGCGCCGGCACCGCTGCGCGCACCAGCGCCGGGTTGACCAGGTTCTTGAAAGGCTCGGCCACGGCCGGTGCTCGCCGGTGTCCGCCAGCCTTCAGCCCAGGTCCACCGGCAAATGCCGCAGGCCACGGAAGCGCACGCGGCGGTCGCGCTCGGCGTCGCCGGCGGCGGTGACGTGCGGGTAGCGCGCGAGCAGCCGGCCGACGGCGATGCGCGCTTCCAGCCGCGCCACGTTCATGCCCGAACAGGCGTGCGCGCCCTGGCCGAAGGCGAGGTGGTTGTTCGGCTTGCGCGCCAGGTCCAGCCGGTCGGGGTCGGCGAAGACCGCCGGGTCGCGGTTGGCCGCGCCGATGCACAGCGTGACGAAGGTGCCGACGGGAATGTCTTGGCCGCCGATCTCCAGCTCGGCGGTGAGGCGGCGGTTGTTCAGCTGCAGCGGACTCTCATAGCGCAGCAGTTCCTCCACCGCGGTGTTGATGAGCGCCGGGTCGGCCACCAGGCGTTGCAGCTCGCCCGGGTGGCGCAGCAGCGCATGCAGGCCGTTGCCGATGAGGTTGGTGGTGGTCTCGTGGCCGGCGTTGAGCAGGAAGATGCAGTTGTGCAGCAGCTCGGTCTCGCTGAGCACGCCCTCGGCGTCGCCCTGCAGCAGCCGCGTCAGCACGTCGGCCTCGGGGTCGCCGGGGTGGCGGCGCCGCTCGTCCACCAACTGGCGCAGGTAGACGATGAAATCGCTCACCGCGGCGTTGGCACGCGCCAGCAGCTCGGGCCCGGGTGCCGGTTCCAGTGCCGACAGGATGGCCAGCGACCAGTCGCGCAGCGGCTCGCGTTCGGCGTGCGGCACGGCGAGCAGGTTGCCGATCACCTCCACCGGGATGCGCGCCGCGAAGTCCTCGATCAGGTCGGGCGCGGGCCGGTCGGCCAGGTGTTCGAGCAGGCCGTCGACCAGGCTCACGAGGCCGGCTTCCATGCGCGAGATGGCACGCTGGTTGAGCGCGCCCATGAGCAAGCGGCGCACGCGCGTGTGCAGCGGCGGGTCGCTGAAGACGAGGCTGCTGGTGTGGTGTTCGTAGATCGGCGTGCCCAGGCCCAGGCGCGGCGCGAATTCGGCCTTCTTGTCGGAACTGGCGTTCGGGCTGCGGTACACCGCCAGCACGTCGGCGTGGCGCGTCAGCAGCAGCGAGCCGGGGGCCAGTTCGTGCAGCGGATCGTGCTCGCGCAGCAGGGCATAGACCGGGTAGGGGTCGTCGATGAAGCCGGGCGGCGGCTGCGTGAGCGAAAACGCGCGGGCGGCGTCGCGGGCGTCGATGTCGAGCATGACGGTCAGTCTAGCGGTCCCGCCGGCCACCCCTCAGGTGCCCAGGGGCTGCTGCAGCAGGCGCTCGACGAAACGGCGGCGCTCCTGGCGCTGCGTGGCCGAGCCCTGCGTGGGCATCTGCGATTCGCCCACCACGTAGGCGTAGAGCAGGAAGGCGCGCGCGCGCGCCTCGGCGATCGAGAAGCCGAGCGAAGAGAAGACCTGCGCGATATAGCCGATGCGGCTGGCGTCGGCCTCGTCCACCGCCTGGCGCGCCATGGCGTCGCGGCGGGCCCAGGCGCGGATGGCCAGTTCGATGCGCGCCGCGCGCGTGGCGGCGCGGCCGCGGAAGGGCAGCGAGAGCACGTCGCGCAACTGCGCCACGGCATCGGCGGTGGCCTGCTCGAGTCGCACGGTGAGCTGCTCGGTCGCGCGCTCGCGCCAGGCCTGCAGCACGCGGCGCAGCAGGTCCTCGCGGTCGCGGAAGTGCCAGTAGAAGCTGCCGCGCGTGACGCCCAACTGGCCGGCCAGCACGTCCACGCGCACGTGGTCGATGCCCTCGTCGACGAGCACGCCGGTGGCGGCGTCGATCCAGGCCTCGGGCGTCAGTGGCGCGCGCAAGGGCTCGGCAGCGGCCGCGCCGTTGCGGCGCCGGGGGCGCGCTGCGGGCGCCGTCGTGCGCGGCGGGGGCCTCTCGCTCATGGTCGCCATCATGCCATGCATTGCTGTATGGTCACGCGGGAAATCCCGGATGCATGCCAGTTGCCAGGCTTCTATCATTTCGGCAAACACATACACATGTGTATGGAGTGGAACGTGGCCCTGGACTGGATGGACGACCCGCGCTGGCTGGCGCCGCGCCGCGCGGTGCGCATCGGCTTCGACGACGGCAGTTTCGTGCTGCGTTCGCCCGAGCCCCTGAAGCCCTATGCGCGCTGCATCGGCGCCTGGCTGGAGCGCTGGGCCGCCGAGACGCCCGATGCGCCGGCCTTTGCCGAGCGCACGCCGCAGGGCGAGTGGCGCCGCCTCACCTGGGGCCAGACGCGCGCGCAGGTCGGCCGCATCGCGCAAAGCCTGCTCGGGCTGAAGCTGGTGCCGCAGGCGCCGATCGTCGTGCTGTCCGACAACTCTCTGGACCACCTGCTGCTGCTGCTGGCCGGCATGCACATCGGCCGCGCGGTGTGCACCGTCTCCAGCGCCTACTGCCGCCTGACGCGCGACTACACCAAGATCCACGGCATCCTGAATACGCTGGGGCCGGCGCTCGTCTACGCCTCCGACACCCAGGTCTACGGGCCGCCGCTGGCCAGCGCGGGACTGCAGGCGGTGGCGGTGTTCAGCCACGGCGCCGAGAGCTACCCTGGCGCCTTGAGCTTCGACAGCCTGACCCGCACCGCCGAGGGCCCGGCGGTGATGGATGCCTTCGAGGCCATCACCCCCGACACCCACGCCAAATACCTGCTCACCTCGGGTTCCACCGGCCACCCCAAGGTGGTGATCAATACCCACCGCATGTTGTGCGCCAACCAGCAGATGATCGCCCAGGTGTGGCGCTTCCTGGAGGTCGAGAAGCCGGTGCTCGCCGACTGGCTGCCCTGGAGCCACACCTTCGGCGCCAACAACAACCTGAACATGGTGCTGCGCAACGGCGGCTCGCTGGCCATCGACGAAGGTCGGCCGGCGCCGGGACTGATCGAGAAGTCGGTGGCCAACCTGTGCGAGGTGCAGCCCACGGTGTATTTCAACGTGCCGCGCGGGCTGGACATGCTGCTGCCGCACCTGGAGGCCGACGAGACGCTGGCGCGCCGTTTCTTCGAGCGCCTGCGCGTGGTGTTCTACGCCGGCGCGGCGCTGCCGCAGGCCACCTGGGACCGGCTGCAGGCGCTCGCGCTGCGCGTGCGTGGTGAACCGGTGTGGCTGACCACGTCGTGGGGGTCCACCGAGACCTCGCCGGCCATCACCAGCGCCCACTGGCGGCTCGACCGCGCCGGCGTCATCGGCGGCGTGCTGCCCGGCATGGAACTGAAATTCGTGCCCAACGGCGAGAAGCTCGAGCTGCGCGTGCGCGGCGTCAGCGTCTTTCCCGGCTACCGCGATGCGCCGCAGCTCACGGCGCAGGCCTTCGACGCCGAGGGCTACTACTGCATCGGCGACGCCGGCCGGCTGGCCGACGAAGCGCACCCGGAAGAGGGCGTGGTCTTCAACGGCCGCGTCGCCGAGGACTTCAAGCTCACCACCGGCACCTGGGTCTCGGTGGGCACGCTGCGCGTGCGCGTGGTCTCCGCGCTGGCGCCCTGGGCGCAGGACGCCGTGGTCACCGGCCACGACCGCGACGAGGTCGGCGTGCTGATCTTCCCCACGCCGCAGGCCGCGGCGCTGCCGGCCGGCGAATTGGCGCGGCATGTCGCCGCGGCGCTGCGCGCGCTGCAGGGCGAGGGCGGCGGTTCGTCGCAGACACCGATGCGTGCCCTGGTGCTGCAGGAGCCGCCGAATGCCGAAGCCGGCGAGATCACCGACAAGGGCTATATCAACCAGTCCGCCGTGCTCAAGCGCCGCGCCGCCGACGTGCAGGCGCTGCATGCCGGCGGGCCCGGCGTGATCCTGCCGCGCTGAAAGAACCACCGATGACATCCGCTTTCCGTCCGGCCAAAGGCCTGCTCGCGCAACTGACGCTGCTGCGCGTCGAATGCTCCGGCCCCGTCGTCCACCTGCGGCTGAACCGGCCCGACAAGCGCAATGCCATCAACGGCACCTTGGTGCGCGAACTGCAGACCGCCTTCGCCAACCTGCCCAGCGATGCACGCGCGGCCGTGATCAGCGGCGAGGGCGCGCATTTCTGCGCCGGGCTGGACCTCTCGGAGGTGACCGAGCAGTCGGTGGCCGAAGGCATCTTCCACTCGCGCCTGTGGCACGCCGCGTTCGACCAGATCCAGTACGGGCCGGTGCCGCTGATCGCCGTGCTGCACGGCGCGGTGGTCGGTGGCGGGCTGGAACTGGCGGCCACCGCGCACCTGCGCGTGGCCGAGGCCAGCGCCTTCTACGGCCTGCCCGAGGGCCAGCGCGGCATCTTCGTCGGCGGCAGCGGCTCGGCGCGCATCCCGCGCCTGATCGGCGTGGCGCGCATGACCGACATGATGCTCACCGGCCGCGTCTTCGACGCTGCCGAAGGCCAGGCCGCCGGGCTCAGCAACTACCTCGTCGCCGACGGCGAGGGCCTGACCCGGGCCATGGCGCTGGCGCACAAGGTGGCCACGAATGCACCGCTGTCCAATTACGCCATCACGCAGGCGCTGCCGCGCATCGCAGAGATGGCGCCGGCCGAAGGGCTGTTCGTCGAGTCGCTCATGTCGGCCATCGCGCAGGGCGACGAGGCGGCCAAAAAGCGCGTGCGCGACTTCCTCGCCAAGCGCGCAGGCAAGGTGGGCAAGTCGTCATGAGTGCTTCGAAGGGCATGTTCAACCGTTTCGACGACGTCTTCGTGCTCGACGGCGTGCGCACGCCGTTGGTCGACCACCTGGGTGCCTTCGCCGACGCCAACCCCATCGACCTGGGCATCAAGGCGGCCAAGGCGGTGTTCGAGCGCACCGGCATCGCAGCGGCCGAGGTGGATTCGGTGCTGGCCGGCAATATGGCGCCGGGCGGCTTCGACCAGTTCTACGTGCCGCGCCACATCGGCCTCTATGCCGGCGTGCCGGTGGCCGTGCCGGCGCTGATGGCGCAGCGCATCTGCGGCACCGGGTTCGAGCTCTTCCGCCAGGCCGGCGAACAGATCACGCTGGGTGTGACAAGCCTGGCGCTGGTGGTGGGTACCGAGTCGATGACACGCAACCCGATCGCCGCCTTCGACCACCGCGGCGGTTTCCGCCTGGGTGCGCCGGTGGGTTTCAAGGACTATATGTGGGAGGCGCTCACCGATCCGGCGGCGGTCTCCATGATCCAGACGGCCGAGAACCTGGCGCGGCAGTACGGCATCACGCGCGTCGAGGTGGACGCCTTTGCTTCGCAGTCCTTCGCGCGGGCCGTGGCGGCCCAGGAAGCGGGCTGGTTGGCGGGCGAGATCGTGCCCGTGGCCAGCGAGACCTTTGCGCTCGACGGCTACAAGCCGCGCGCCATCCGCCTGGCCGGCAAGGCGACCGTGGCCGACCGCGACACGCACCCGCGGCCGACGCCGCCCGAGGTGCTGGCCAAGCTGCGCACGGTTTTCAAGGATGGCGTGCAGACCGGCGGCAACAGCTCGGCGCTGACCGACGCTGCGGCGGCGGCGCTGGTGGGCAACGCCGCGGCCGTGGCGCGCTGGGGCCGCCCACCGCTGGCGCGCGTGGCGGCGGCGGCGGTGGTCGGCGTGCCGCCCGAGATCATGGGCATCGGCCCGGCGCCGGCGATCCGGCTGCTGCTGGAGCGCAGCGGCCTGGCGTTGGCTGACGTGGCACGCTTCGAGATCAACGAGGCCCAGGGTGCCCAGACGCTGGCCGTGGCGCGCGAACTGGGTCTGGATCTCGAGCGGCTCAACGTCAAGGGCGGTGCCATCGCGCTGGGCCACCCGCTGGCCGCCACCGGCGTGCGGTTGACGATCGCCGTGGCGCGCCAGCTGAAGGAGATCGGCGCGCGCTGGGGCGTGGCCTCGGCCTGCATCGGCGGTGGGCAGGGCATCGCGCTGCTGATCGAAAATGCCGCCGCTGAATATCCGCACGCAAGATGAATCGAACCCATATTCACCGTGTCGACGTGCACTTCGGCGACTGCGACCCCGCCGGCATCGTCTTCTTCCCCAATTTCTCGCGCTGGATGGACGAGGCCTCGGGTGCCTTCTTCCTCGCCTGCGGTGTGCCGCCGTGGCGCGAACTGCTGAAGGATCGCGGTATCGTCGGCACGCCGCTGCTGGAGATCCACACCCGCTTCATCAAGCCGGCCACCTATGGCGAAACGATCGAGGTCCATACTTCGATCGAGGACTGGGCGGCCAAGACCTTCCGCCACCGGCATATCGTCAGGCGCGGCGGCGACGTGCTGTGCGAGGGTACCGAGGTGCGCGCCTTCGTCTCGCGCCATCCCGACGACCCGGACCGCATCCGCGCCATCACGATCCCCGAAGACATCAAGGCGCTGTGCCTGTGATGCCCTGCCAACCCAAGGAGACAAGTCGATGAAGAGCTTCCTGCGCAAGACCCTGGCCGCCGCCGCCGCGCTGCTGGTCACCACCGCCTGGGCCGACGTGAATATCGGCGTCACGATCTCGCTCACCGGCCCGGGCTCGGGGCTGGGCATTCCGGCCAACAACCAGTTCAAGCTGTGGCCGCAGACGATTGCCGGCGAGAAGGTCAATCTCATCATCCTGGACGACGCCTCCGACCCCGGCAAGGGCGTGGGCAACGCCCGCCGCTTCGTCACCGACGACAAGGTCGACATGATCATCGGCGGCTCGATCACCGTGGTCTCGGCGGCCATCGCGCCGGTGGCGGCCGACGCCAAGACGGTGCAGCTGTCGGTGGCGCCGGTGGGCGTGCCGCCGGCGCAGGAGCCGTGGATCTTCCGCCTGCCGCAGGGCTTCTCGGTGATGGCGCATCCGGTGGTGGAGCACATGAAGAAGCAGGGCGTGAAGACGCTCGGCTTCCTGGGCTATACCGACGCCTACGGCGAGTTGTGGCTGAAGGAGATCACCGCGCAGGGCGAGAAGGCCGGCATCAAGGTGGTGGCCGCCGAGCGCTTCGCGCGCACCGACACCAGCGTCACGCCGCAGGCGCTGAAGCTGGTCTCGGCCAACCCCGACGCCATGCTCGTGGTGGCCTCGGGCTCGGGTGCGGCGATGCCGCACATGGCGCTGGTGGAGCGCGGCTACAAGGGCAGGATCTACCAGACCCACGCCGCCGCCACGCCCGACCTGGTGCGCATCGGCGGCAAGAACGTCGAAGGCGCCTACGTCGTTTCGGGCCCGGCGGTGATCGCCGAGCAGCTGCCCGACAACCACCCGTCCAAGGCGGTGGCGGTGGACTTCGTCACCAAGTACGAGGCCGCCGTGGGCGCGGGCATGCGCAACCAGTTTGCCGGCCACGCCTACGACGCGAAGATCGTGCTCGAGAAGATCCTGCCGGTGGCGCTGAAGAAGGCCAAGCCAGGCACGCCCGAATTCCGCGTCGCGCTGCGCGACGCGGTGGAAAACATGGGCCGCACCATCTTCGCCCACGGCGTCATGAACTGGACCCCGTCCGACCACTGGGGCTACACCAACGAGACCGGCGTCATGCTGAAGGTGGTGGACGGCAAGTTCGTCGTCGAAAAGTGAATCGCCGCAGGCGACTCACTTTCGTCGGAGGCCCACTTGGCGCAGCCGAGTTGAGGGTGCTCGCCCTGGCGGGCACCCGGCCGTAGGCAGAAGACTAGGAAGTCCATGGACCTCACGATCGCCGGCATCCTGGCGCTGGACGGACTGACCAACGGCGCCATCTATGCGCTGTTGGCGCTGGCCACGGTGCTGGTCTTCGCCGTCACGCGGGTGATCTTCATCCCGCAGGGCGAATTCGTCGCCTTTGGCGCGCTCACGCTGGCCATGCTGCAAGGTGGGATGGTGCCGGGCACGGTGTGGTTCCTGCTCGTGCTGGCCGCCGCCGTGACCTTGGCCGACCTGGTGCAGGGCCTTCGTCACCGGCACGGGGCGACCCGATTGCTCAAGCAGGCCTTGCGCACGCTGGCCTGGCCGGTGGCGGTGTCGGCGGTGGCGCTCTGGGCCGCGCCGAAGGGCCTGCCGCTGCTGGCCCAGGCGGCGCTCACGGTGGCCCTGGTCACACCCTTCGGCCCGCTGATCTACCGCCTGGCCTACGAATCGCTGGCCGACGCCAGCGTGCTGGTGCTGCTCATCGTCTCGGTGGGCGTGCATTTCGCACTCGTCGGGCTGGGGCTGTACTTCTTCGGCGCCGAGGGTTTTCGCAACCCCAGCTTCTGGGACCAGCGCCTGAGCTTCGCCGGGTTCACGCTGTCGGGACAGGCGGTGATCATCTTCGTGGCCTCGCTGGCGCTGATCGTCGGCCTGTGGCTGTTCTTCGAGAAGTCGCTGGCCGGCAAGGCGCTGCGTGCGACCGCGGTGAACCGCCTGGGTGCGCGCCTGATGGGCATTTCCAGCGGCAGCGCGGGCCGGCTGTCGTTCACCATGGCAGCCTTCATCGGCGCGCTTTCGGGACTGCTCATCGGGCCGACGACCACGATCTTCTACGACAGCGGCTTCCTCATCGGCCTGAAGGGCTTCGTGGCCGCGGTCTTTGCCGGCCTGTCCAGTTATCCTCTGGCGCTGGTGGGCGCCCTGGGCGTGGGCCTGCTGGAAAGCTTCGGCTCGTTCTGGGCCAGCGCGTACAAGGAAGTGATCGTCTTCGGCTCCATCCTGCCGGTGCTGCTGTGGCGCTCGCTGCGCGATCCGCACAGCGAGGACTGAATGGCGCTCCCAAGCTCACTTCGTTCGCTGCCCGGCACTGGAGTCACCGGGCCTTCGAGCTGTGCAAACCCACTCAGGCGGGCTTGTAGCCGCGGCTCGCGATGACTGGTTCTGGCCCGTTGCGAACGTTGCCCGGTGTGCGCTCTCTGCGCTACACGTTTCGCGCGGATCGCGTCAGGCGGTACCCGGCAGGGGCGCTGACTGTGGCGGTCTTCGCTGCGCTCAGACTGCCCTGGCCTTGCAGGCCGCGCCGGTCCTTGCGGACCGGCCGTTCGCCAGGCACGAACAGTCCCCCGGACTGTTCGTGTCCGGGCTCACCTGCTCGCCTCGAGGGGGTGCCGCATAACTCGCTTCGTTCGCTGCGCTCACTACGCTCAAACAGGATGCGGCAAGTCAGTCTACGAAGCTCGCTGCGCTCGCCCCCCTCGAGGCTGCGCTGCTCGGCGCCACACACAGCGCCCCCGCCGGGCACCGCCTGCCGCTCAGCCAACAGAGGTGGTGCTCGTCGAGAGCAACCACTGCCTGCCGCAAAGGGGCGTCCGGGCGGGGCGCGGCGTGCGTGTGAGGCGCCGAGCAGCGCAGGGTTCATGGCCCGCGCGCGCAGCGCGCTTCGTAGACTGACTTGGCGCATCCTGTTTGAGCGTAGCGAACGAAGTGAGCGCAGCGAGTTATGCGCCGGGCCATGGACCCGAGCAGCGCAGGGCAGTCGGAGCGCAGCGGAGACCGCCTCAGTCGTACGCCGCGCCCCGCCCGGACGCCCCTTTGCCGCCACCACAGTCCGCACGAGAAAGCCGATGGTCAAGGTCCGCACCGGGCCGCGAGCTGAGTCGCTGCCCGCACGAACGATTCATGCGTCACGGGTCGTGCAAAGCGCGGCGGAACATTCGACATGAGGTACGCCTTTCCCGCCTTCGCAGCGGTGATGCTGCTGCTGCCGGCGCTGCCGGTACCCGAGTTCTGGATCACGCAGAGCATCTACATCGGCCTGTACTCGCTGGTGGCGCTCGGCCTGGTGCTGCTCACCGGCGTGGCCGGGCTCACGTCGTTCGGCCAGGCGGCTTTCGTCGGCATCGGCGCCTATACCGCCGCCTACCTGGCCACCACCTCCGGCATCTCGCCTTGGCTCACGCTGCTGATGGGCGTGGTGCTGGCAGTGGCCGGCGCCCTGGTGCTGGGCGTGATCACGCTGCGCATGTCGGGCCACTACCTGCCGTTGGCCACCATCGCCTGGGGCCTGGCACTGAACTACACCATGGCCAATATGGAGTGGCTGGGCAAATACGACGGCATCCTGGGCATCCCGTCGATGACGCTCCTCGGCGTCGATCTCGGCACCGGCCGCGGCCTGCACCCGCTGGTGTGGGCGATCGCGCTGCTGGCGGCGCTGGCGGCGCTGCGGCTGCTGGATTCGCGCCCCGGCCGCGCCATCCGCGCGCTGAAGAACGGCTCGATGATGGCCGAGGCGATGGGCATCTCGACCTTCCGCTACAAGCTCACGGTGTTCGTCATGGCGGCCATGCTCGCCGCCGTCTCGGGCTGGCTGTTCGCGCATTTCCAGCGCAGCGTGAGCCCGTCGCCCTTCGGCATCAACAAAGGCATCGAGTATCTTTTCATGGCGGTGCTGGGCGGCGTGGGCCATGTCTGGGGCGCCTTCCTGGGTTCGGCCGTGGTGCGGCTGGTGGAAGACAAGCTGCAGGTGCTGCTGCCGCAGCTCATCGGCACCAGCGGCAATTTCGAGACCATCGTCTTCGGCATCGTGCTCGTGGTGGTGCTGAAGTACGCGCCCGACGGGCTGTGGAGCTTCGTCGGCCGCTGGCGCCCGCCGCCGCCGCGCGTGCGCGACTGGGAAGGTGCCGCGGCGCTGCCGCAACGCGGCAAGCCGGCGCGCGGCGAGCGGCTGCTGGAGGTGGACGCGGTGCGCAAGCAGTTCGGCGGCCTGGTGGCGGTGAACGACGTGAGCTTCGAGCTGCACAGCGGCGATATCGTGGCGCTGATCGGCCCCAACGGCGCCGGCAAGTCGACCACCTTCAACCTCATCACCGGCGTGCTGTCGCTGAGCGGCGGCGCGGTGCGCTGGCGCGGCCAGGCCATCGGCGGCAGACCTTCTCGCGCGATCGCGCGGCTGGGCATTTCACGCACCTTCCAGCACGTGAAGATGATTCCCGAGATGACGGTGCTGGAAAACGTGGCGCTGGGCGGCTACGGCCGCACCCAGGCCGGCGTGCTGCAAGCCATGCTGCGGCTGGACCGTGCCGAGGAACGCCAGCTCTTTGCCGAGGCCGAACGCCAGCTGGCGCGCATCGGCATGGCCGAGCAGATGCACGAACTGGCGGGCAACCTGCCGCTGGGGCCGCAGCGGCTGATGGAGATCGCGCGCGCGCTGGCCACCGACCCCGCGCTGCTGCTGCTGGACGAACCCGCCGCCGGCCTGCGCCACCATGAAAAGCAGGCCCTGGCCAGCGTGCTGCGCCAGTTGAAGGCCGAGGGCATGAGCCTGCTGCTGGTCGAGCATGACATGGACTTCGTGATGGGCCTGGCCGACCGCGTGGTCGTCATGGAATTCGGCATCAAGCTGGTCGAGGGCACGCCGTCCGAGGTGCAGGCCAGCCCCGAGGTGCGCGCGGCCTACCTCGGCACGGAACACTGACCATGCTGCTGCAAGTGTCCGACCTGCACGCCGGCTACGGCCGCGCCGAGGTGCTCACCGGGCTGAATTTCGGCGTCGCCGAAGGTCAGGTCGTCAGCATCATCGGCCCCAACGGCGCCGGCAAGTCGACGACGCTGAATGCCTTGATGGGCGTGCTTGCGGCGCGTGGGTGCATCGTCTTCGACGGCCAGGACCTGGCCGCGGCCACGCTGGAAGAGCGCGTCATGCTCGGTCTGGCGCTGGTGCCCGAGCGGCGCGAACTGTTCGGCAGCATGCCGGTGGAAGACAATCTCGTGCTCGGCGGCTACCGTGCCATGAAGCAGCGCGTGCCGCATTGGCGGCGCGAGATCGAGCGTGTCTACACGCTGTTCCCGCGCCTGCAGGAACGCCGGGCGCAACTGGCCGGCACGCTGTCGGGCGGCGAGCGCCAGATGTTGGCCTTGGGCCGCGCGCTGATGTCCACACCCCGGTTGCTGATGCTCGACGAGCCCAGCCTGGGTCTGGCGCCGCTGATCGTGCGCGAGATCTTTGCCACCATCGAGCGGCTGCGTGCGCAAGGGACCAGCATCCTGCTCATCGAGCAGAACGCCCGTGCCGCGCTGGCGGTGTCGGACCATGGTTACGTGCTCGAGACCGGCGCCATCGTTCTGCAGGGTCCGGCCGAACAGCTGGCCGGCGATCCGCGCGTGATCGAGACTTACCTGGGAGCGCAAAAGGCCGGCTGAAGCGACCTGCCGCCGGGCCTGCCTCAGCCGAACAGGCCCAGCCGCTGCGCTTCCAGCGCCGCCTCGGCGCGCGAGCTCACGTTGAGCTTGCGGTAGATCTGCTTCACGTAGTCGGCGATGGTGTGGCGCGACAGCCCCAGCTGCACGCCGATCTCGGGCAGCGTGTAGCCCTTGGCCACGCGCAGCAGCACTTCGCTCTCGCGGTCGGTCAAGCTCACGTTGGGCATGGCGTTGGCCGAGGGCTGCGGCTTGGCCTTGGCGCTGAAATACGCCATCACGCGCCGCGCGATCGAAGGGCTCAGCGGTGGCTCGCCCTGGCTGATGCGCTGCAGCTGCTCGGTGATGAGCTCGCGCGCCTGCTCCTTCAGGATATAGCCGAAGGCGCCGGCCTGCAGTGCCGGGAACAGATGTTCGTCGTCGTCGTGGATCGTCACCACCACGCTCTGTGCCTCGGGCTGCACGTCGCGCAGCTTGGTCACCACGTCGACGCCGCTGCCGTCGGGCAGGCCCAGGTCGATGAGCGCGAGATCGAACTTGATCGCGCCGACCAGTTCGATGGCGTCGTGCACGCGTGCACTTTCCGACAGATGCGCCCCCGGGAAGACCTCCAGCACGAGCTTGCGCAACCAGGCCCGGATCTCGGGCAGGTCTTCGAGCAGCAGGATGGTCTTCATGTCGTGAAGGGTAGCGTGAGCCATTTCGATGTTATCGGCGCACCCGCGGCGATTCAGGAGCCTTCCATCGCACGATCCAGCGGAACCGTGAGGCGGATCACGGTTCCATAGCCCGGGCCCGACTCCACCAGGCACTGCCCCTGCAGCTGCTTGGCACGGCTCTTCATGCTGGCCAGGCCGTGGCCGCGGTCGAGCCGACGGTCGGCCTCGATGGCGATGCCGTCGCCGTTGTCCTGCACCACCAGCTGGAAGTCGCCGGCGTTGATCGAGGCCGCCACCGAGCAATGCGAGGCCCGGCTGTGCTTGATGATGTTGCTCGTGGCCTCGCGCAGGATGCGCGTGGTCTGCACGTAGGCGCGTGCGCTCAGCGTCTGCGGCAACTCCTCGGGTGCGTCCCACTCGCCTTCGATGCCGGCCTGTGCCAGCCTGGACACGACCTCGGCGCGCCAGTCGCCCAAGGCGTCGGCCAGGCGCACCGGCTTGCCGGTGAGGCCGCGCACCGACAGCCGCATTTCCTCCAGCGCCTCGCGCGCCAGCGTGGAGATGCGCTCGCTCTCGCTGGTGTGCACGATGGTCAGCAGCTTGGCGCCCAGGTCGTCGTGCAGGTCGGCGGCGATGCGCTTGCGCTCGCGCTCGGTGACCTGCTCCACGCGCAGTTCGGCCAGTTGCCGGAAGTTGTGCTCGATCTCCGCGGTGGCCTCGCGCACGCGCTGCTCCAGTTGCAGCCGGTCCTGTTCGGACTGGTGCAGCGCGTGACCGTGCTGCTGCACCAGGCGCAGGCCCACGAGCACGAAGATGACCGGAACCACGAGTTGCGCGATGTGTGCGGCCGGCGGCCGGGTGACCGTCCACTGCGCGAGGAATTCGATGATTCCGGCCGAGGCTGCTGCCGCCAGCATGGTGGCCATCGGCCAGGCGTTGCGCTGCCTCCTTTCGTGGTGCAGGAACCAGACCGCCGCCGCCACCACCTGCAGCGCCAGCACGCCGTACCACACGTTGGCCACCGCATTCAGGTGCGCCGGGCCGGCCA
Source organism: Candidatus Rubrivivax defluviihabitans (assembly GCA_016709385.1). GTDB lineage: Bacteria > Pseudomonadota > Gammaproteobacteria > Burkholderiales > Burkholderiaceae_C > Rubrivivax > Rubrivivax defluviihabitans. Next base: position 458,714 of record JADJMW010000005.1, on the reverse strand, counting down.
CCACCAGCGACAGCGGCAGCAGCGCGCACTGCAGGGGCAGCAGCGTGTCCACGCGCCGGTGGCGCACGCCGGCGTAGCGCAGCAGGAACTGCACCCCCGCCCAGGTGATGAAGCCGAGCAGCGCGATGATCAGGAACTCGGCCGTCGAGTGGCTGACCGGAAGCTCGCGCAGCCACAGCCGCGCATCGATGAGCGCCCAGCCCACCGAGAGCGCACCGAAGTAGGCCAGGTGGCTTTCACTGCGGTTGATGAAGCCCAGCACGAACATGAAGCCGCCCATCAGCAGCAGCGTGGCCCCCACCGCCTGCGGTGCCGTCACTTGCAGCGCCGTCGCGCGCGCGTGGCGGGTGGCCAGCAGCGACTGCGGGCCGATCGACAGCGCCGACAGGCCGCCGGCGCGCTGGTGCGAACCCACTTCCGCCAGCGCATGGCCGGCGACCTTGATGTCGAGCAGGTTCGCGCCCGGCCGGATCAGCGCCGAAGGCAAGGCCACCAGCTGCGGGTGGTTGCAGTTGTGGGTGATGTGCCCGCCCATGCGGCCCCCGCTGTGCACCATCTGGCCGTTGAGATGCACTTCCAGGTTGCTGCAGACATGCTCGACGTACAGCGCCAGCAGGTCGTCGCTGGCGGGCACGATCAAGGCGCCGAAACGCACGCGGTACCACAGCGTGCCGCCGAAGCCGGGCCGCGTGCGCGCCCATTCGTCGGGCAGCGCCACTTCCAGCGCGGCGGCATCGGCGGGGAAGACCGAGCTGCCGCCGGGGGCCGACAGTGCCGAGCGGATGTCCAGCGTCTGCGCAGCAGACATTGCGCCGGTCAGGGCCAGCCACGCGATCAGGGCCAGGCGGGTGAAGGGGGTGAACAGGAAGTGCAGGGCGAGGCGGCGCATGGCGTCGGCCATTCTGCATGGCCGGCCCCGCCGGCGGCGCGCTGCCACAATGCAGGGCCGTGCGCAATTGCCCACCCCCGTGATCCGCCGCCACACCTTCGAAGCCGCCGACAACCGCCGCCTGTCCCACCTGTGCGGGCCGCTCGATGGCCACCTGCGCGCCATCGAGGCCGCCCTCGGTGTGCGCCTGGCGCGGCGCGAGGCCAGCTTCCGCATCGACGGGCCGCGCGGTGCAGTCGACAGTGCCGTGCTGCTGCTCGATGCGCTGTACGAGAAGGCACGCGAACCGATCGGCGAACGCGCGCTGCAAGGCGCCCTGGCCAAGGCCGTGGCGGCGCCCGTGCTGCAGCGTCCGGACGCGGTGCCGGCCGAAGGACCGGTGGTGCTGCACACGCGCCACGCCGACCTCGCAGGCCGCACGCCCAACCAGATGCAGTACCTGCGCCAGATGCTGGCGCACGACATCACCTTCGGCATCGGCCCGGCCGGCACCGGCAAGACCTTCCTGGCCGTGGCCTGCGCCGTGGACGCGCTGGAACGTCACGGCGTGCAGCGCATCGTGCTCACGCGCCCGGCGGTGGAAGCCGGCGAACGGCTCGGCTTCCTGCCCGGCGACCTGGCGCAGAAGGTCGACCCCTATCTGCGCCCGCTGTACGACGCGCTGTACGACCTGATGGGCTTCGACCGCGTGGCCAAGGCCTTCGAGAAGGGCTTGATCGAGATCGCGCCGCTGGCCTTCATGCGCGGGCGCACGCTCAACCACGCCTTCGTCATCCTCGACGAGGCGCAGAACACCACGCGCGAGCAGATGAAGATGTTCCTCACGCGCATCGGCTTCGGCAGCAAGTGCGTGGTCACCGGCGACGTGAGCCAGATCGACCTGCCGCAGGGCACCGCCAGCGGCCTGGTCGAGGCGCGGCAGGTGCTGGCCCGCGTGCAAGGCATGGCCTTCACCGATTTCACCGCGGCGGACGTGGTGCGCCACCCGCTCGTCGCTCGCATCGTGGAGGCCTACGAGGCGGCGGAGCCGCCGCGGGGCCGGGGGTAGCCGGACGTGTTGCCCGCACTGCAACTGTCGCTTCAGTTCGCCGACGCACGCCACCGCGCGCTGCTGCCGCGGCACCGCGTGGCACGCTGGGTGCGTACCGCACTCGCGGCGCCGGCGCAGATCACGGTGCGCATCGTCGGCGCCGACGAAGGCCGCGCGCTGAACCGCGATTACCGCGGCAAGGACTACGCCACCAACGTGCTCACCTTCGACTACGAGCGCGCACCCGTGGTGGTGGCCGACCTCATCCTCTGCGCGCCGGTGGTGGCGCAGGAGGCGCAGGACCAGGGCCTTTCGCCCGAAGCGCACTACGCCCACCTGCTCGTGCACGGTTGCCTGCACGCGCAAGGGTGGGAGCATGAAGACGACGACGAAGCGCAGCGCATGGAGGCACGGGAAACGGCGATCCTGCACACGCTGGGCTGGCCCGATCCCTACGCGTCGCGCTGACCGAAGCCCGGGCCAGGGTGGTCACGGCGCCGCGTCATTGCGCAGGTCGCGACGCTGGGGGGCGCATCGCCTGCGGCGGGCAGCGCTGGATGATCCCGCCTTGACGGCGCTCAATGGCCCCGCAGGGCGAAGGATGCATGCTGGCAACAGGCTCCAAGGAGGGTCATCATGCGCAAGTTCAAGGGTTCCAATGTGTTGACTTTGGCGGGTGCTGGCGCGGTCGCGGCCGGTACGCTCGCCCTGGTTGCGTCTTGCGGAGGGGGTGGGGGCGGGGGTGACTCGGCGCCCGTGGAAACCGCGGCCACCATCGACTCGGCAGGCGTGGCCACGGCCATCGCCGACTTCGAAGGCATCGTCGGCATCTGCCAGGACAGCACCACGGGCGCCATGCGCGCGGGTCGCAAGCTGGGTGCGGCCGTGATGGTGCACGAGGGCATCAAGCTCTCGACCCGGGCCATGCCGCCCATGACCAAGACCCGGCTGGCCCTGAGCGGGACGCCACCGCCCGACCAGCTGGGTGACTGCGGCGGAAAATTCGGCTACCGCAACTATTCGCACGTGAATGGCGTGACGACGGCCACCCTCGCCTTCGAAAACTATTGCATGACCGACACGGACACCGGAGAACAGCAAAGGATCAACGGCAAGATCGCCTTCGTCAATACCGCCACCCCCACCGCCGGCGGCCCGATCACGACCCAACTCGTGGCCGATACCAGCGAGCCCGTGACCTTGGTGGTGCAGGACGCGGGAGGTGCGCAGTTGAGCTCGCAGACCCTGAGTTTCAGTGGCTTCAAGATGGTGGTCGGTGTGCCCGGAGGGACGCCGACGGCGGCCAAGCCCGACGTCATGTCGATGACCGATATGACGGTCAAGAGCAGCGACACCGGCAAGACCTACCGCCAGTCCAATTACGTGCTGCGCCAGTACGAGACGCCGGCCGGCAACGTCGAGCGCACGATGAGCGGGCGGGGCTATCGCAGCAACGGCAGCTACTACGACATCGCGACGACGCAGCCCATGGTCGAAGATGCCGACGGCGACCTGGTCTCAGGCGTCATCACCTTCACCGGCGCCAATGGCACGACGGCGGTGGCGACGCTGGTGCCGGGCCCGACGCCGCAGGCCACGCTGACCGTCAATGGCGTGCCGGTGACTGCAGTGCCGGCTTGCGTGCGCTGAGCGCCGGACCGTTCGCGGCAGGGGCGCCGGGATGATCTTCCTGCGCAACCTGCTGCGCGCTCCGCTGCGCAGCCTGATGACGGTGCTCGGCATCGCGGCCGGGGTCGCCTTGTTCGCGGCGGTGAGCGCCATCACCGCCGACCTTCGGCAGCAGATCGGCGCCGCCATCGACGCCTACCACTACGACGTCGTCGTGCACGAACGGCGGGCGCCGTCGCCGTTCTCGTCGCGCATCACGCTGGCACAGATGCAGACGCTGGTCGAGGAACATGGTGAAGCGCTGGCGCCGATGGTCATCGGCACGCTGAACGAGTCCTGGAGTTCGTATGCGCTGGTGATGGGCGTGGAGCCCGGCTTCGCCAACCGCATGGCCCTGGTGGCGGGGCGGCCCATGGTGGTCGAGCGCGACGAGGCGATGCTGGGCGAGCTCGGGGCGCAGCGACTGGGCCTGCAGCCCGGCGCGCTGCTGCGGTTGGGCGACAAGGACCATCTCGTCAGCGGCATCTTCCGCACCGGCAGCCGCATGTTCGACGGCGGCGTGATGATCGGCAGCCGCCAGGCGCAGGGCCTGTTCACGCCCGCCGGCAGCGAGGGCCATTTCACGCTGGCCCTGCTGCGCACCGGCGATCGCGCCGAGACCGCCCGCATGATCACCGAAGTGCAGCGCCGGCACCCGGAGTTGCGTGCCATCCCGGCCACCGAATTCGCCGGCGCGCTGCGCCTGTTCCGCGTCGTCGACGCCTTCGTGGGCACCATCGCGGTGGTGGCGCTGGTGGGCACGGTGCTGGTGGTCACCAACACCTTGCTGATGGCGGTGGCCGAACGCACGCGCGAGATCGGCATCCTCATGGCCGTGGGCTGGACGCCGTGGCTCGTGTTGCGCATGCTGCTGGCCGAGAGCGTGCTGCTGTGCCTGGCCGGCGCGGCGCTGGGCAACGTCGCCGGGCTGGCGCTGCTGCACACCGTCAACGGCATGGAGACGGTGGGCTTCGGCTGGATTCCGGTCTCGCTCTCGCCTTCGCTGGTGGCCACGTCGTTTGCTCTCACGCTCGTCATCGCCCTGCTCGCGCTGGCCTGGCCCGCCGTCGTGCTGTGGCGCATGCAGCCGCTGGCCGCCCTGCGCCATGAGTGAGGCGATCCTGCTCGAGGTCAGCGACCTGGGTCGCGACTACGACCGCGGCCGCGTCCGCGCCCTGCACGAGGTGAGCTTCAGCGCGCAGCGTGGCCAGACGCTGGCGCTGACCGGACCGTCGGGCTGCGGCAAGAGCACGCTGCTTTCGCTCATCGGCCTGCTCGACCGGCCCGACCGTGGGCGCGTGCAGGTCGACGGCATCGACCTGGCCGGGGTGCGGCGCGGCGCGGACTTCCGCGCCCGGCGTGTCGGCTTCGTCTTCCAGTTCCACCACATGGTGCCGACGATGACGCTGCAGGAGAACGTGGAGGCGCCGATGCTGGCGCTGGGCGTGCCGCTGGCGCAGCGCCGTGCCCGCGCGGCGCAGCTGCTGGACTCGATGGGCCTGGGCGCCCGTGCCGGCTTCCTGCCGACGCATGTCTCGGGCGGCGAACGCCAGCGTGCCGCGGTGGCACGCGCCCTCGTCAACCGGCCGGCGCTGCTGCTGGCCGACGAGCCCACCGGCAACCTGGACAGCCGTGCCGGCGAACAGGTCATCGAGCTCCTGGTCGGCCACGCCCGCAGCCAGCAGGCCTTGCTGCTGGTTGCCACGCACAACCCGGACATCGCCGCGGCGATGGACCGGCGCATCGAACTGCTCGATGGCCGCCGGGTCTGATGCGCAGCGAGCGCTCCGGCGCACCCGCAGGCGGCCGGCCCGTCTACATTTCGAGCCCAGGGCCCCGCACCGCAGGCCACACAGGATTGCCCATGAACACCGCAACGGCTGGCAGCAACGAAGGCGACCCTGAGACCATCGTCACCGAGCTGCCCAACGGCGTGCGTGTCGCCGCGATCCCGTTGCCGCACCTGCAGACCGCCAGCGTGGGTGTCTTCGTGCGCGCCGGCAGCGCTTACGAACCGGCGGCGCTGAATGGCGTGAGCCACTTCGTGGAGCACATGGTGTTCAAGGGCACGGCCACGCGCGACGTGCACCGCATCAACCTGGACGCCGAGCGCCTGGGCGCCGAGGTCAATGCCCACACCGACAAGGACCACACCGCGTACTACATTCGCGGTCGCGGCGAACACGCGCTGCGGTTCGTGCAGATGCTCGCCGACATCGTGCAGCACGCCACCTTTCCAGTCGATGAGCTGGAGCGCGAGCGCGAGGTGCTGCTGCAGGAAGCCGCCGAGGTGGCCGACGACCCCATGGACACGGCTTACCAGTTGTTCGACCACGCCTGCTGGGGCCTGCACGCGGCGGCGCAGCCGGTGATCGGCAACCGCAGGAATATCGGACGCCTGCATCGCGCCGATCTCGTGCGCTGGGTCGAGCGCCACTACAACGGCGCCAGCGTGGTGGTGGCCGCGGCGGGCCCGATCGACGCCGAGGCCATCACGCGCGAAGTGCAGGCCTGTTTCGGCAGCCTGCCGCGCGGACAGACCCACCCGGTGGCGCCACCGGTGTATGCCGGCGGCGTGCGCACGCGCCGCCTCGCGGGCAGCAGCCAGACCCACCTGGTGCTGGGTTTTCCGCTGCCGCCGAGCAGCGTGGACGACCCCGCCGGTGATGTGGCGGCGGCGGTCTTCGGCGAGGGCATGAGCTCGCCGCTATTGAGCGAACTGCGCGAGCGCCGCGGCCTGGCCTATCACGCCGCCTGCGTGGCCGACCGCTGCGACCTGTGCGGGCAGTTCACGGTGGAAGCGTCGATCGCGCCCGGCAATCTCGAATCCTTCCTGAGCGAGCTGATGCAATTGCTGCGGCGGCAGGCGCAGGTCACCACGGCGGTGGATCTGGAGCGGGCGCGCAACCAGCTCGCAGTACGTCGGCTGCGCGACCGCGACCGCCCTTCGCGGCGCATGGAGCAAGTGGCGCTGGACCTGTTCTCGCTGGGCCGCGTGCGTGCGCCGGCGGAGCTTCTGGCGCGCATCGAAACGGTCTCGGGCGAGGACGTGAGCGATGTCGTGCATCGCATGCTGCAAGCCGGCGTTGCGCTGGCAGTCACCGGCAGCCTGGGCCGCGCGGCCAGCGAACGTGCGCGCACGAGTCTTCTGTTGGCTGCATGAAACAACGCAGGCCATGCAGGGGCCCATCTGCGCGGTATCGAATTGACCCCCGCCGATCCGGCAGGTAGCCTCGCGGCGGAACTTTCCACAACCACAGGAGCGATGACATGGCAACGAAGAAAGCGGCACCGGCAGCGGTACCGGCAACGACCAAGCCCAAGGCCAAGGAGAAGTCGCTGATGAGGAAGCTGGGCGATGCGGTCGAGTCCGCGAAATCGAAGGCACAGAAGGTGGGTGCATCGATCGCCAAGCGTGCCGAGGGCGCTGCTGCCGAAGCCAAGCGCGAAGTGCGCAAGGCCGCCGGCGTGGTCGAGAAAACGGCGCACACCGCCAAGGTGAAGATGCAGCGCAAGGTGCATGCCGTGGAAGTCGATGCGAAGAAGGCGCTCGGCAAGGCCGAGCGCACCGTGAAGAGCAAGGCGCGCACCGCCAAGGCCGATGGCCAGAAGGTGCTGGTCCAGGCCGAACGTGCCGTGAAACGGCAGGTGAAGGCCGCCGCAACCGGCGCCAAGAAGGCGGCGGTGAAGGTCGAGCAGGCCATGCAGGCCAAGCCGGCGGCCAAGCGTGCGGCTCCGGCTGCGAAGAAGACCACGGCGCGCCAGCCGGCCGCGGCGCCGGCGAAGAAGGCACCGGCCAAGAAGGCACCGGCAAACCCGCCAAGAAGGCACCGGCAAAGTCCGCCGCCGGCAAGACGGCCGCCAAGTAAGCGCCGCCACGCCCGGCCAGCACACGGCCGCTGCGGTGCAGCGGCCGTGTGTCGTTCAGAAGCGCATCTTCAGGCCGCTGCCCACGGCCCATTCCCGGCCACGTTCGTCCTGCGGCGTGTCTCGCGGCCGGAATTGACCCACGATGATCTCCACCAGCAGCCAATCCTCGTAGATCGGCTGCTCCCATCGTGCCTGCAGGCCGTAGTCCGAGACGGGAACCCCGGAGTTCTGTTCGCCGGTGAAAATCAGTTCCAGCGACCCCTGCCGCTGGGCGCCGAAGGACTGGTAGCCGCCGACGATGCTCGACCATTCGAACACCCGCGAATCCTGCGTGATGGTGGCCGAGTTGAGCCAGCGGCCGGACAGCGTGGGCGAGAAGGCGTGCGATGCAGAAAGCGTCGTGGTCGAACCGAACCGCTCGTCGATGCTCCAGAAGAAGGTCTGGCGAAATTCGATCAGGTCGGCAGCGCTCAGTGGCCAGGCCTGCCGGTAACGCGCCTGCAGATAAGGCTTCAAGCCGCCGCGAAAACCGATGCGGAAGTCGATCAGGTCGTACAGGGACAGGCCCAGTCCGGCAAAGAAGGACGGGTCGGCCACCTCCTGCCTGAGCAGCAGTTGCTGCGGCGAGACCTCTTCGGGCCGGTCCTTGACGAGCTCCTTCGGGTCGTCGCGGCCAACGAAGAGATAGGTCGACTGCCGCTCCAGGTTGGGCAGTCGCATGCGGGCGCCGAAGCGCAGGCGGGCATCCGGGTCCTCGCCCTGGCGCAGGTTCAGGTGCAGGCTCAGCCGGCCTTGGCTCACCTCGCCGCCCTCTTCGAAGGGTTCGTCGCCGAACCAGCTGTCGACACCGCGTGCCAGCCACTCGGTCGCGCCGCGCACGGCACGCCGGGTGGCTTCGAGCGCGCCGCCGACGCCGCCGGCCGCGGCAGGCGCCGGGGCCGCATCGGCGCGCGCCTGCGGCGCCGGGGGCACCACAGCCACCGGTTCGGGTGCGGATGCAGCCGTTTCGGGTGACGCCGATTGCGTGCCGGTGGCCGACACCGGCAGCGCGGCCATTGCCACCGCCGGCAGCAGCGCCCACAGGCCAGGGGGGCGCACCGGCGGGGCCTTCACGGACCGGATTTCGCGGTGGCGCGTTGCAGTTCCTCTTCGAGCCAGGGCAGCATGGCGTCGAAGACCGCGGCCACGGCCTGCGACAGGGCGACGGCGGCCGCGGCGCTGTCGGCGCGCGCGGTCGGCACGCCTGCGGTGAACGAACGGCGGGCGACGCGGGCTGGGTTGCGGCGGTCGAAGAGTTCCACCGTCACGGCCAGACGGGCCTGTCCGGGTGGCACGCTCACGTCGTGATGCAGCGTGTCCACGGCCAGGGTGAGCAGCCAGTCGGCGCGCAGCGGCTCGCCCAGCAGGCCCACGGCGGCGGCCACGCCGCGTGCCTCCAGCCTTCGTTGCAGCAGACGCGGCACCTGGCGCACGGGCCGTTCGGTCCAGGTGGCGAGCTGGTAGAAGGCGAACTCGTGGCTGCGCTGCGAATAGGCGATGGATACCGTGTCGGCCAGTGCGTCCGCTGGCAGCGGCTGGATCAGCAGCGCATCGACCAGCGGCTGCGCACGCCGCACCGTCTCGGCGCCGGCATCGACCAGTTGGCGATGCAGCTGCGGGCCGGCTTCGCTGCCGGCACCGATGGAAAAGCAGGCCGACAGCAGCACCGGCGCCAGCAGGCCGCAGCCCCAGTGCAGGCCGCGCCTCACGGCAGCTGCTCCCCGGGGCCCAGCTGCGACGGGCTCGGTCCGAGCAGCATGAGGCGTGGATTCCGCAGCCCGTCGAGCGCGCGCGTGGCGCTCTCGGTGCTCAGCCGCAGTTCCGCCACGGCCGCGTCGAGCCGGTGGTCGATCTGCGTGGCCGAACCCTCGAGCCGGCGCGCCGCGGCGGCGGCCTCCTGCTGCACGGTCTGGCCGGCCGCGGCGATCTGGGCGATGGCCAGCCGTGCCTGGGCCAGCGTGCGCTCGGCCTCGGTCAGCGTCAGGCCCACCTGCTCGCCGGCACGCTCGGCCACGACCGCGGCGCGTTCGCCGGCCTGACCCAGGCGGCCGGCCGCGCCGCCCACGCTGCCGGCCGCGGTGTCCAGCCGGCCCAGTGTGCGGTCCAGCGCCGACAGGCGTTCCTGCAGGCCCACGGAGAGGTCGCGCAGGCTGCGCACGGTGGCCATGGCCGTCTCGCGGTTGTCGGCGCTGAGCAGCTGGTTGACGGCACTCAGCGCAAACGAGATCTTGTCGCCGACCTGCCCCACGCGGCTGGCCACGTCGTCGATTTCGGAGCGGCCTTCGGCGATGAGCGGGTAGGTCTCGCCCTCGGGCACCTGCGTCAGTGGCGGACCCGGCGGCTCGCGCGTGACCAGCGCGATGCCCGCGATGCCGGTGACGTAGTTGCGCGAAATCACGGCCACGGTATTGGTGCGCACCGGGGCGCGCAGGTCCAGCCGCACTTCCACGCGCACGCGGTTGAGCTTGTCGTCGGCCAGCGCATAGTCCACGACGCGGCCGATGCGGATGCCGCGCAGCGTGACCTCGGCACCCACCTCCAGGCCGTCGAGTGCCTGGCGCTCGAAGTGGATGGCATAACGCTGGAAGCCGGCCTCGTTGCCGCTGCCCTTCAGCCACAGCAAGCCGCCGACCAGCGCCGCGAGCAGGGCGATCACCGCGGCGCCGACCCACGTGTAGCGTGCTTCAGCTTCCATCGCCCAGATCTCCTTGCGTCATTGTACGAACCGAGAAATAACGCCGCACCCACTCGTCGTCGACGGCCGTGACCTCGCGCACGCTGCCGTCGGCCAGCACGCGGCCGCGCGAGAGCACGATGACGCGGTCGACCACCGTGAGCAGCGTGTCCAGGTCGTGCGTGGCCATCAGCACGGTGATGCCCAGGTCGTCGACGAGGGCGCGCACCAGGCGGTCGAAGCCGCGCGCGGTGATCGGGTCCAGCCCCGAGGTCGGCTCGTCCAGGAACAGCAGTTCGGGTTCCAGCGCGATGGCGCGCGCGATGGCCGCGCGCTTGCGCATGCCGCCCGAAAGTTCGCTCGGCCGCCGCGCGGCGGCCTCGGCCGGCAAACCGGCCTGCGCCAGCCGCAGCGCCACCAGCGCATCGACGGTGGCCGGCGCCAGCCGCGTGTGCTCGCGCAGCGGCACGGCCACGTTCTGCGCCACCGTCAGCGAGGAGAACAAGGCCCCGTCCTGGAACATCATGCCGAAGCGTCGTCGTACGGCGTCGAGTTCGGCCGCCGACGCCTGCCAGATGTCGGTGCCCAGCAATGTCACTCGGCCGGCGGTGGGCCGGTGCAGGCCGATCATCTCGCGCAGCAGCACCGACTTGCCCGTGCCGCTGCTGCCGATCAGCCCGACCAGCGTGCCGCGTCCCACACGGAAGCTGACGCCGTCGTGCACGGTGGTGGCGCCGAATCGGGTGACGATGCCCTGCACGTCGATCACCGGTGCTGGCGCGGCAGCCGCGGCGGTCACCATTCCAGCGCCTGCATCAACAGGGCAAAACCGGCGTCGAGCAGGATCACCGCCACGATGCTCTGCACCACGGTGGAGGTGGTGGCCGCGCCTACCGCGCCGGTGTCGCGCCCCACCGTCATGCCCATGCGCGTGCCGATGACGGCAATGGCCAGTGCGAACACCGGCGCCTTGGCCAGGCCGACCAGGACGTGGCTGATGTCCAGCGCCTCGCGCAGCCGCGCCAGGAAGGCCGCCGGCGTGATGCCGAGCATGGGCCCGGCGACGAGCATGGCACCCACCAGGCTTGCCACGTCGCCCACGAAAACCAGCAGCGGCAGCGTCAGCATCAGCGCCAGCACGCGCGGCACCACCAGCACCTGCATGGCGGACAGGCCCAGCGTACGGATGGCGTCGATCTCCTCGGTGAGCCGCATCGAGCCCAGCTGCGCCGTGAAGGCGGCGCCCGAGCGGCCGGCCACGATGATGGCCACGATGATGGGCGCGAATTCGCGCGTGGCACCGATGCCCACGCCGTCGACGACGAAGATGTTGGCGCCGTATTTCTCGGCCTGCAGGCCGAGCAGGTAGGTGATGACGACGCCGATCAGCAGCGTCACCAGCGAGACCACCGGAATGGCGTTCAGGCCTGTCTGCTCCAGCTGCACCGTCAGTTCGCGCGGCCGCAGTTGCCGCGGCCGCAGCAGCAACTCGCCGCACGCAGCGGCCGTGGCGCCAAGGAAGTTCAGGTGCCCGAGCAGCAGGCTGCCCAGTGCCAGCGCCTGGCGGCCCAGCTGCGCCAGCGCAGGGCGTGGCGGCGGCCGCGGCGGCGGGGCCGACGCGGCGACATGCCGGCGCACCTGATCGACGATGCGCGCGTGGGCGGCGTCGAAACCGGCCCAGGCGCAGGCTTCGCCAAGCAAGCCGCAGCCCGCTTGCTGCAGCGCGCGCAGCAGCACCTGCGCCGCGGCACTGTCGATGCGGGTCAGTGCGCTGCCGTCGACGGTGGTGCCCGGAGGCAGTGCCAGGCCGGACAGCGCGGTTTCGATCTCGGCCAGCTGCGCCAGCCGCCAGTCGCCCGCCAGCCGCAGGGTGGCAGCACCGGCCTGCGTCTGCACATGGAACCAGGGTGAGGCGGGTGTCTCTTGCATCTCCGGCCGTGGCGTTGGCGTTGACGTAGGCGTCGGCGTCGGCGTTGGAGTTGGAGTTCCAGCGGTGGGTGGCAGCGTCGTCGTTCAGAACACCGTGCCGTCGCTGTCGATGCGCAGTGGCGGCGCACCGTCGCCGCGCAGTTCGGCCGCCAGTTCGCGCCCGGCGGCCCAGGTGCCGCCCTCCAGGATGCAGGCCAGCGGCAATTCCTCGGCGGTCTTGCCCAGGCGCTGGCGCACGAGCGTGGCCAGTTCGTCGAGCAGGGTGACCGTGAGCGCACGCCACTCGACGATGAACTCGTCGCCCGCCTTCCAGGTGCGCGCCAGGTCGCGCGGATCGCGCGGCACGATCACGCCGCAGTCGATGAACAGGCCGCCGTTGCGGTACTCTGCCAGGCCGGTGAGGGCGTCCAGCCCGCTGACCTGCACGCCGGCCCATTGCAGCGGCTCGAGCAGCGAATAGGCGAGCCATTGGCCGAGCTTGTGGAAGGGCACCCAGCCGCCGGTGGTGGGGTCGTTGCCGCTGCCGGTGGCCGCACCCGCCCAGCGGTGCGGCCACACGTCGCCGGCCGGCAGCCCCTGCACGCGGCTGCCGCTGGTGAAGATGGGCGAGAGCAGGCGCAGCACCGCGCCCAGCAGCTCGGTGGCGCTGAGCTGCGTGCGCGTGCCGCCGGCCGTGAGCAGGTCGTACAGCCGGCCGGGCCGGGCTTCGCCACCGTGCCCGGCGGCGTCGGCCGCCAGCACGTCGCCCAGGCGGCTGACGAGGCCGGCGCGCCCTTCCAGCCCCACCAGCGGGTTGGCCGGCGTGACCTGGAACACGCCGCGCAGCACGGCCGGGTCGACGAGCTTCAGCGTCGCGGCGTCGGCGCGCAAGGGGTCGCTCTGCGACGCCGAGAAGACGCCGGCCATGAAGGCGCGCAGGCTGGCCACGCCCAGGCCTTCGGAACGCGCCAAGGCTGCGGGGGTACCGCCCACCGCTGCGGCGGCGCCCGGCGACGCTTCGGCAACGGTGGGTTGCTTGGCGGCTGTCGGGCCGGTGTCGCCGTCGGCGGTGGCAGGCACCACCGGGCCCTTGGCCGCCTGGTCCAGCAGGGCCAGCAGCTCGTCGCTGGCATGCCGCTGCACCGGCAGTGCGGCGGCGTCGATGGCCTGCCGTTCGGTGTAGGACCAGCGGCTGCCGGCACCGGCGTCCAACAGCACGCTGAGCACCGTGAGGTCGAAGCGCGCGCGGGCGATCTCGGCCACGCTGCGGCCGGCCAGCAGGGCGTCGAGCTCGGCCTTGCGGTCCACGCCGCCGGCCTCGAAGTGGCGCCAGCGGCTGGGGTGCGGAATGTGCAGGTCGGGATAGCGCCGCAGCGTCAGCGCCGCCACCCGGTCGGCGGCGGCGGGCAGGTGGCTCTTGTCGAGCGTGAAGTGCGAGCTGACGTTGTTGGCCACCGCACGCTCGATAGCCGCGCAGCGTGCGCGCACCGTGCCGGGGTCGAACAGCCGTGCCAGCGGATGTGCCGATGGCGGTTCGATCTGGGCGGCCTTCTCACTCAAGGCCGTGCCCCTGCACGGCGGGCCCGGCCCGGGGTGCGGGTCCCGCGGGTGAAGCGGTGGTTCTGACGGCCGGTGTCCATGGCCGTCACCCTAGGCGCCCATCCGGGTGATCTCGGCGTAGGCATGGTTCATCCACATCTTCAGCCGCTGGCGCTCCATCAGGCCCAGACCCGGGCCGTCGATCGCCGAGCCGTTCTTGGCCAGCCAGAAGCTGGCATTGCGGGCGTCGATCTTCTGCACCACGGCGTCGTGCAGGCGCCGCACGTCGACCGTGCGCGCGCCCAGGCCGAGCGCGCGCTCGAGCTGGCCCGAGCGTTCGAGCTGGCCGAAGTCGTCGCCGCGCAACTGGTTGCGCACCAGCACGTAGTGCAGCCGCTGGCCGAAGCGGTCGAGCAGCCGGGCCAGCAGGTCGACCGAATCGCGGCCCGAGTCCATCACGTGCCAGTAGTTGAGCGTGATGCCGGAAAGGTCGGCCATGTCGAGCACGCCGGACTCGTCCATCCACTTCACCAGCGGCTCGTGGGTCTGCGCCGCCAGGTCGACCAGCACGCGGCTGCCGGGCTGTTCGACCGCGGCCTCGATGATGCGGTCCAGCGCCTCGTAGCTGTCCACCAGCGCCGGCGACGCATAGTCGGCATAGAAGCGCAGCAGCGAACCGTGCGAGCGGTCGGTATCGAAGCCGATGAAGGGCAGCTGGTGGTCGATGAAATACTGCGCCAGCAGGCGCGACACCATCGACTTGCCGACACCGCCCTTTTCACCCCCGATGAGGTGGATCTTGGACAGCGGCTTGTTTTCCAGGGTGGGAACTTCCATGGCGGTGCGGGGGCAGGGGGCTGCAGACTTGAGGATGCGCTCATTGTGCAACGCAGCGAGGGCAGGCGCGAAGCCCGTCACGAAGGGGGGAGGGCGCGGGCCGCTGCGCCGTGCGAAGGCTAGACTCTTGTGCAGCATGCGCATCATGAACCTGGGCCGCCGGCCCTACGCCGAAGTCGAGGCCGCGATGCGTGCCTTGACTGCCGCACGCGGACCCGACAGCGAAGACGAACTCTGGCTCGTCGAGCACGACCCCGTCTTCACGCAGGGCGTGGCCGGGCGCGACGTGCATGTGCTGGCCGCGGGCGGCATTCCGGTCGTGCGCACCGACCGCGGCGGCCAGGTCACCTACCACGGCCCGGGGCAGGTGGTGGCCTACCCGCTGCTGGACCTGCGGCGGCTGGGCATCTACGTCAAGGAATATGTCTTTCGCATCGAGGAAGCGGTGATCGATGTGCTGGCCTGGTACGGCGTCACCGGCCACCGCGTGCGTGGCGCCCCGGGCATCTATGTGCGGCTGGCCGACCCTTGCGGCCATGCGCGGCTGGCGCCCGACGCGGCCGACCCCTTCAGCGGACTGGGCAAGATCGCGGCACTGGGCATCAAGGTCAGCCGCCACTGCAGCTACCACGGCGTGGCAGTGAACGTGGCCATGGACCTGGAGCCCTTCACGCGCATCGACCCCTGCGGCTACACCGGTCTGCAGACGGTGGACTTGCGCAGCCTGGGCGTGGCGGCCGAGGTCGAGGACAGCGCCGCACGACTGGCGGCCGCGCTGGAGCGGCGCCTGGGCTGAGCGGCGGCGGCATGAAGTCCGGGCGGGTGCTGCAGCGGACGGGCTGGTCTGCCGCGTTCCGTGCGCTGGTCGGCCTGGGCCTGCTGCTGCTGACCGGCACAGCGCTGGCCCGCGATGCAGCGGCCGAGGCGCTGGCCGGCCGCCACCAGGCGCTGCAGGCGGCGCTGGCGGCCAGCCCGTTGGGTCTGCCGCTGCTGGTGCAGTCGCACGACGAGCGCGGGCAGGTGCAGGGCGAGGCGCATGCGCTGCTGTCGCCGCCCTTTGCCGACCTGCTGGCGCGGCTGCGGCAGCCGCGGGCCTGGTGCGACGTGCTGCTGTTGCACCTGAACGTGAAGGGCTGCTTGCACGAATCGGCTGCAGACGGCGACCGGCTCACCCTGTACAGCGGGCGCAAGCTCTATGAACCCATGAGCGATGCCTCTCCGCTGCGCCTGCGCTGGACCCTGGTCGCGGCGCGCGCCGACCATCTGCAGGTGGAACTGACGGCAGCGGACGGACCGATGGGCACCGGCGACTACCGCATCACGCTGGCGGCCCTGCCGGTGGAGCAGGGCAGCTTCGTGCACTTCCGCTACGCCTACCGGTCGTCGGCCCTCAGCCGCCTGGCGGTCGACACCTACCTGGCCACCCTGGGGCGCGACAAGGTCGGGTTCACCGTGCTCGGCACCGGCAGCGACGGCCACCCGCTGTTCGTGGGCGGTCAGCGCGGCGTCGTCGAACGCAATGCGGTGCGCTACCTCTTGGCCGTGCAGGCCGATCTGGAAGTCGAGCGCCGGGGTGCGACGTCGGAGCAGCCGTTCGAACAAGGCCTGGCGCGCTGGTTCGAGCTCACCGAGCGCTGGCCGCGGCAGTTGCACGAACTGGACCGCGACGACTACCTGGCGATCAAGCGCCGTGAACGCGCCGAGCAACTGCGCCGGCAACAGACGCTGGACCGCGCCGCTGGCCGGCCCTGACGCGGCATCGGCCCGGGGGGCCGTGGTCCTCAGAGCACCCTGCGACCCAGTACCCCGGTGAGGCGCCGCAGCAGCCACTTCGGCGCGGTGCGGGAGGCCAGGGCCGCGGTCTGGTTCAGTACGCCCGGAACCGTGACGACCTCGTCGTTGAAGCAGGCGCGGTAGGCCCTCGCCGCCACATCTTCGACGCGGCCGACCACCAGGTCCGGCAACTGCCCCAGGCGTCCGTTGCGCGCCGCGGCACGGTCGAGCATGGCGGTGGCGGTGAAGCCGGGGCACAGCGCGCCGATGCTGACGCCGCTGCCACGCAGTTCCTCGGCCAGCGCCTCGGTCAGCGATAGCACGTAGGCCTTGGTCGCGGCGTAGCTGGCCAGCGTGGGCACCGGCTGGAAGGCGGCGATGGAGGCCACGTTGAGCACCCGTCCGCGGCCCCGCCTCACCATGCCGGGCAGGAAGGCGGACAGCATGGCCGTCAACCCGGCCACGTTCAGCGCGATGATTTCCTGGTGCCGCTCGGCGGCGATGGCCGTGAAGGCGCCCTGTTCCAGCACGCCGGCGTTGTTCACGAGCACGTCGATGCTGCGGCGCCGCCGTTGCAGCGCTGCGGCCAGGTCGGCGGCGGCACCCGGCTGCGCCAGGTCGGCCGGCAGCACGTCGACCCGCGTGCGGTGGGCGGCGTGCAGCGCATCGGCCAGGGCCTGCAGCTTGTCCGCACTGCGCGCCACCAGCACCAGGCGATGGCCGTCGTGCGCAAAGCATTGCGCCAGCGCCTCGCCGATGCCCGACGAGGCGCCGGTGATGAGGGCGGTCAGGAGCGCGGGAGGTGGTGCGGCAGGCATGGCAGGTGGCCCCGAGCAAGTTCAGGGTTCGATTCTGGACCGAAGCGCCAGGCCCGAAAATGGTGGCCCGACATCATTCGAGCCACACCTGGAGTTCACCGCATGCGCAAGACCAACCCGGGCGGACTGGTCTATTCCACCGAAGGCGGGCGCATGTGCCCGGCCTGTCGCCAGCCGCTTGCGGCCTGCGCCTGTGCGGTCCAGTCGGCAGCGCCCCGCGGCGACGGTATCGTGCGCGTCAGCCGCGAAACCCAGGGCCGAGGCGGCAAGACCGTGACCGTCGTGCGTGGTTTCGTGGGCGATGCCGCGGCGCTGGCGGCACTGGGCAAGCGCCTGCGCACGGCCTGCGGGTCGGGTGGCACCGTCAAGGACGGTGTGCTCGAAGTGCAGGGCAACCACCGCGAGCGCGTGATCGAGTGGCTGACCCGGGAGGGATACACCGTCAAGCGCGCTGGCGGTTGACGAACCCGGGCGCGGGCACGCACCGGCCGGGGCCGGCGCATCAACCGTGCGCGATCTGCTGCAGCGCGGCCACGTCGACCAGTTGCACGTGCCGCTGCGTGACGTCGAGCACGCCGGCCTTGCGCAGTTTGGAGAACATGCGGCTCACGGTCTCGAGCTTCAGGCCGAGGCAGCTGCCGATTTCCTCGCGTGTCATGGGCAGCACCAGCGAAGTCTCGGGCCCGCCGCGCTCGCGCAGGCGCTGTGTCAGGTCGAGCAGGAAGGTGGCGACGCGCTTTTCGGCGCACATGCCGCCCAGCAATTGCATCATCTCGGTGCTGCGCACGATCTCGCGGCTGAGGATGCGCTGGAACTGGCGCCGCAGGTCGGGAAATTCGTGCAGCAGCGCCTCGAGCTCGTTGTAGTCGATGGTGCAGACCTGCGCGTCCTCCAGCGCCACGGCGTCGGAGTGGTGGCTGTCGCTGACGATGCCGTCCAGACCCAGCCAGTCACCACTGAGGTGGAAACCCGTGACCTGGCTGCGCCCGTCCTCGTGCAGCAGGCAGGTCTTGAACAGGCCGCTGTCCACCACGTACAGCTGCGACAGGCGGTCGCCGCTGCGGTACAGCGGCGCGCCGCGGCGCACCGTGCGGCGCCCGTTGGCCAGGGCCAGCAGTCGTTCGGAATAGGCCTGGTCGGGCACCACCAGTTGCTGCAGCCCGCCCTGCGTGAGGCCGGAGCGTTCGACGCATGCTGGCGTCGGCTCGACGTGGCGGGTGGAAGCTGGATTCAAGGACATGAAACCTCGACGGTGCTCGGTTCTGGCGCAACAGGCGAACGATACGTCATTGGACCAGTTCCCGGCCCCGCAGCGCGCCCTGGCGGTCTCAAACCCGCTCGAGCACCAGTGCGATGCCTTGGCCGACGCCGATGCACATGGTGCACAGCGCATAGCGGCCACCCGTCTTGTGCAACTGGTTCACCGCGGTGGTGGCCAGTCGCGCGCCGCTGGCGCCCAGCGGATGGCCCAGCGCGATGGCGCCGCCATTGGGGTTGACGCGCGCATCGTCGTCGGCCAGGCCCAGGTCGCGCAGCACCGCCAGGCCTTGCGCGGCGAAGGCCTCGTTGAGCTCGATGACGTCCATCTGCGCCAGGCTCAGTCCGGTGAGTTCCAGCACGCGGCGTGTCGCCGGCGCCGGGCCGAAACCCATGATGCGCGGCGCCAGCCCGGCGCTGGCCATGCCGACGATGCGGGCGCGGGGCGTCAGTCCGCGGCGCGCCGCGGCGGCTTCGCTGGCCAGCAGCAGCGCACAGGCGCCGTCGTTCACACCCGAGGCATTGCCGGCCGTCACGGTGCCGCCGCCGTGCACGATGGGCTTGAGCTTGGCCAGTGCCTCCAGCGAGGTTTCGCGCGGGTGTTCGTCCTTCGCCACCACGACCGGATCGCCCTTCTTCTGCGGCAGGCTGACCGGCGTGATCTCGGCGTCGAAGAACCCGGCCTGCTGCGCACGCACGGCATTGCGCTGCGAGCGCAGCGCCATCGCATCCTGCGCTTCGCGGGCGATGCCGAACTGCTGCGCCACGTTCTCGGCCGTCTCGGGCATCGAATCCACACCGTACAAGGCCTTCATGCGAGGATTGACGAAGCGCCAGCCGATGGTGGTGTCGTAGACGGCATTGCCGCGGCTGAAGGCCGCTTCTGCCTTGGGCATGACGAAGGGTGCGCGGCTCATGCTTTCCACGCCGCCGGCAATGACGAACTGCGCCTCGCCGCAGCGGATGGCGCGTGCCGCGCTGCCCACGGCGTCCAGGCCCGACCCGCACAGCCGGTTGAGGGTGGCGCCCGGGACCTCGGGCGGCAGGCCGGCCAGCAACGCGGCCATGCGTGCGACGTTGCGGTTGTCCTCGCCGGCCTGGTTGGCGCAGCCGTAGAGCACATCGTCCACCGCCGCCCAGTCGACTCCGGCATGGCGTGCCATCAGGGCCTGGATGGGCAGCGCGGCCAGGTCGTCGGTGCGCACGGACGACAGCGCGCCGCCGTAGCGGCCGAAGGGGGTACGCAGCGCGTCGCAGATGTAGGCGTGGTTCATGGCGTGGTTCGATTCAGGGACGCGGGAAACGCATCATGGCAGGGCCCGCGCGCGCTGGCGCAGACCCGGGCTCAGCCGGTAGCGCTCGCCGCGGTAGAGGGCGTCGAGCGCGTCGATCACGCCGGCCACGCCCGGCACGCTCCAGCGCGCCAGCCATTCGAAGGGGCCGGCGGGGTAGTTGACGCCGAGCTTCATCGCGGCATCGGCGCCCTCGGGCGTGCACACGCCTTGCCGCACGGCGTCGGCGGCTTCGTTGATCAGCATCGCCACCGTGCGGGCGACGACGAGCCCGGGTGTGTCGGCCACCGCCAGCGGCGTGAAGCCCAGTGCCGCCAGCCAGGCGGGGGCCTGTGTGCGACCCGACTCGCTGGCGCTGTCGGCCACGGCGTAGGCCAGCGCCGTGCCGGGGGCCGCCGGCAGCATCAGCGGCCGGTCGAAGACGGCCACATCGGCCTGGCCATGGGCAGCGGCCCAGGCATAGGCGGGGCGGCCGTCGGTCAGCACCAGGTGCAGGCCGTCGACGGCCAGACCGGTCCAGCCGCTGCCGCTTTCGCGCCGCGGTCCCCAGCCCTGCGGCGCCAGCGCCGCGGTGGCCGCCTGTTCCAGGAAGTCGGCGACGGCGTCGCCGCCGTGCACCGTCAGCGCGCGCGCCGTGGCCGGCGCTTCGTGCAGCGCCACCGGCAACGCCGGCGCGCCCTCAGGGTAGCGGTAGAAGCCGCGGCCGGTCTTTCGGCCCAGCAGGCCGCCGTCGACCAGTTCGCGCTGCACCAGCGAAGGCATGTAGCGCTTGTCGTAGAAGTTCGCCTCGTAGACCGAGTTCGTGACCGCGAAATTGGTATCGTGGCCGATCAGGTCCATCAGCTCGCAAGGCCCCATGCGGAATCCCGCCGCGCGCAGGCAGGCATCCAGCATCTGCGGCGTGGCGACCTGCTCGTGCAGCAGCGCCAGCGCCTCGGCGTAATAGGGGCGGGCGATGCGGTTGACGATGAAGCCCGGCGTGGAGCGCGCATGCACCGGCACCTTGCCCCAGGCCTTGGCCAGGTCGAAGATGGCCGCCGCCACGTCGGGGTGGGTGTGCAGCCCGGAGACCACCTCCACCAGCTTCATCAGCGGCACCGGGTTGAAGAAATGCATGCCCACCAGCCGCTGCGGCTGCGCCAGCCCGGCGGCCAGCGCGGTGACCGAGATCGACGAGGTGTTGGTGGCCAGCACGGCGTCGGCATCGACCACGGCCTCCAGTTGACGCAGCAGCGTGCGCTTGGCCGCCAGGTCCTCGACGATGGCTTCCACCACCAGGCGCGCGCCGCTGGCTTGCTGCAGCGCCGCGATCGGCTCGATGCGCGCCAGCGTGGCCTGCGCCTGTCCGGCCGCGAGCTTGCCCTTGGCCACCAGGCCGTCGAGCGTGGCGGCCAGTCTTTCGCGCGCCGAAGCAGCCGCACCGTCGCGGGTGTCGAACAGCATCACGCGGTGCCCGGCCGCAGCCGCCACCTGCGCGATGCCGGCGCCCATGATGCCGGCGCCGACCACCAGCACCGGCGCGCCTTGCAGAGTCAAAGAGGTCATTGGGGCATCCAGGCAGCAGGCCGCTTGGCCAGGAAGGCAGCGAAGCCCTCGCGCGCCTCGTCGCTGCCGCGCACGCGGCTGATCGTCTGCGCGGTGAGTTCCACCCCCTCGGGCGTAACCGGCGCCTCGGCGAGCTGGGCGAAGAGCTGCTTGATCTCGCGCTGTGCCTGCGGTCCGCCGGTCAGCAGTTCGGCCACGGTGGCGTCGACCGCGGCGTCCAGCGCATCGACCGCCGCCACCTGCTGCACCAGGCCGATGGCCAGCGCCTCGGCCGCCCCGATGCGCGTGGCCGTCAACGCCAGCCGCCGCGCCTGGCGCTTGCCGACGGCATTCACGACGTAGGGGCCGATGACGGCCGGCAGGATGCCGAAGCGCGCCTCGCTGACCGCGAAGCTGGCGTTGTCGGCGGCGATGGCGATATCGCAGGCGCAGGCCAGCCCGACGCCGCCGCCCAAGGCCGCGCCCTGCACACGCGCCACGGTCGGCTTGGGGCAGGCGTCGATGCGCGCCAGCATCGCCGCAAAGCGGCGTGCGTCGGCCAGGTTCCAGTCGCGGCTGGCGGCGCTGGCGCGCTGCATCCATTGCAGGTCGGCCCCGGCGCTGAAATGCCGGCCTTCACCCGCGAGCACGATCACGCGCACGCTCGTGTCTTCAGCCAGCAGCGCGAAGGCCGCGTCGAGCTCGGCGATCATGGCCTCGTCGAAGGCGTTGAAGACCGCCGGGCGCGACATCGTCACCTGGGCCACGCCGCAGGCACGGACGCCGAGCCGCAGGGTGGCGAAGTCGGCCATCAATAGGTCTCCAGATGCAGCCGGCCTTCGCGCTTCAGCGCTGCGGCCACGCTGTCCCAGGCCAGTCCGGACTGCAGCGCCACGTCGCGCAGCGCCAGCACCACGCCTTCTTCCATCGCCTTCAGGCCGCAGACGTAGAAATACGCGTTCGGGTCGGCGAGCAGCGGTGCGAGGTCGGCGGCACGTTCGCGCATCAGGTCCTGCACGTAGCGCTTGGGGCTGCCGGGCGTGCGCGAGAAGGCCAGGTGGATGTCGATGAAATCCTTGGGCAGGTTCTGCAGCGGCCCGAAATAAGGCAGCTCTTCCTGCGTGCGCGCGCCGAAGAACAGCATCAGCTTGCCGCTCTCGAACTTGCCCGAGGCCCGCAGCCGGCGCCGCCATTCGGTCATCGCGCGCATCGGCGCGCTGCCGGTGCCGGTGCAGATCATCACGATGTGGCTCTTCGGGTGGTTGGGCATCAAAAAGCTGGTGCCGAAGGGGCCGATGACCTGCACCGTGTCGCCGCGCTTCAGGTCGCACAGGAAGTTGCTGGCCACGCCGCGCACCGGATGGCCCTGGTGGTCCTCGAGCACACGCTTGACGGTGAGCGAGGCATTGTTGTAGCCCGGCCGTTCACCGTTGCGCGGGCTGGCGATCGAATACTGGCGCGGGTGGTGCGGCCGGCCGTGGGCGTCCAGCCCCGGCGGCACGACGGCGATGGACTGGCCCTCGAGCAGCGGGAAGGGCATGGCGCCGAAATCGAGCACGATATGGTGGGTGTCGTACTCGCGCCCGACCTGGGTCACGCGCACGTTGCCGGCCACCGTGGCGGTGATGGACTTTTCGGCCGCCTTCGGGCCATAGAGGTTGGTGTAGGGGTGCGCCGCCGACCAGGGCGGCAGCGTGGCGCCGTAGGACACGGCCTGCACCGCCGCACCGGAGCCGAACGCGGTGTCGGCCAGGGCCGTGGCGTCGCCGGCCGCCGGCAGGGTCGCCGATGTCGGGCCCGAGCCGCCGGCGCCCTCGGCCAGCACGCCCTCGGCCGCCAGTTGCTCGGCCGACCACTCGGCGGGCAGCTCGTCCCAGCCGAGTTGTTCCTGCACCGTGTAGGCGCGCACCCGCGGCATCGTCCGCCAGTTGTCGATGCTGCCGGTGGGGCAGGGCGGGATGCAATCCATGCAGAGATTGCACTTGGCCGCGTCGACGACATAGTTCCGGTCGTCGTGCGTGATCGCGCCCACCGGGCAGGTGGCCTCGCAGGTATTGCAGCGGATGCAGATCTCGGGGTCGATCAGATGCTGCTTGATGACGGCCGCGTCAGCCATGTCCATGCTCGGCTGCCGTCGTCAGTTGAAGCGCACGTATTCGAAGTCCACCGGCTGCCGGTTGATGCCCATCATCGGCGGCGCGATCCAGTTGGCGAATTTGCCGGGCTCGACCACGCGGCCCATCAGGCTGGCGACGAAGGCGCGGTCGGCGGCGCTGGGCAGCCACTGGTCGACATTCGCCTTCCATTCGGCTTCCGACACCACGCGCCCGTCGGGCGACACCTTCACGCCGGCCAGCGAGCCGATATTGCGGTGGAAGGCCTTGTGCGGCGTCTGCAGCCGGAAGGGGATGCCGGCCTTCTCGATGACCTTGTTCCAGCGCCCGACGCCGGACACGCTGTCCTTGATGTAGTCGTCGCGCAGCACTTCGTTCAGCGCATTCAGCATCGGCACTTCCTTTTCCACCAGCTGCCCGCCCTGCACATTCAGCACCTTGTAGGTCTGCCCCTTGAGCATATGGTCGTCGTTGCGCTTGCCTTCCTCGTAGCGGCCCTTCAGGCCCGTGCTGTAGAAGGTGGCGGCATTGCTGCTCTCGTCGGCGCCGAAGAGGTCGATGGTGACGCTGAAGTGGAAATTCAGGTAGCGCTGCAGCGTCGGCAGGTCGATCACGCCGGCGGCGCGCAGCCGGGCCGGGTCGTCGGTCTTGAGCTCGTTCATGGCCGCACAGGTACGCTGGATGATGCGGCTGATGCCCGACTCGCCAACGAACATGTGGTGGGCTTCCTCGGTGAGCATGAACTTGGTCGTGCGCGCCAGCGGGTCGAAGCTGCTTTCGGCCAGCGCGCAGAGCTGGAACTTGCCATCCCGATCCGTGAAATAGGTGAACATGAAGAAGCTCAGCCAGTCGGGCGTCTCTTCGTTGAAGGCCTGCAGGATGCGCGGGTTGTCGACCTGGCCGCTGCGGCGTTCGAGCAGAGCCTCGCCTTCCTCGCGGCCGTCGCGGCCGAAATATTTGTGCAGCAGGTAGACCATGGCCCACAGGTGGCGGCCTTCCTCCACGTTGACCTGGAACAGGTTGCGCAGGTCGTACTGGCTGGGCGCGGTGAGGCCCAGGTGGCGCTGCTGCTCGACGCTGGCCGGTTCGGTGTCGCCCTGCGTCACGATGATGCGGCGCAGGTTGGCGCGGTATTCGCCGGGCACGTCCTGCCAGGCGGCTTCGCCCAGGTGGTCGCCGAAGTGGATCTTGCGGTCGGCCTCGCCCGGGTTGAGGAAGATGCCCCAGCGGTATTCCGGCATCTTGACGTAGCCGAACTGCGCCCAGCCCTGCGGGTCCACGCTGACGGCGGTGCGCAGGTAGACCTCGAAATTCTGGCTGTCGTCGGGGCCCATGTCCTGCCACCAGGCCAGGTAGTTGGGTTGCCACTGCTCGAGCGCGCGCTTGAGCGTGCGGTCCTCGGCCAGGTTGACGTTGTTGGGGATCTTCTCGCTGTAGTCGATGCTGCTCATGTTGGGCTCCTGATGTGGCTTCCTCTCGCGCGGGGCGGGAGAGGGGGAAAGATTCAAACCCGGTTCCAGTCGAAGGCGGCCTTGTCGCCCTTGCCGTAAACCTTCAGCGCCCCCTTCTCGCCCACGGCATTGGGGCGCTGGAAGATCCAGTTCTGCCACGCCGTGAGGCGGCCGAAGACGCGGGTGAACATATTCTCCGGGCCGTTGAAGCGCAGGTTGGCTTCCATGCCGGTGAGCGCGTCGGGGCTCATGGCCACGCGCTCCTCGATGGCGATGCGCACCTCGTCGGCCCAGTCGATATCGTCGGGATGGCTCGTCACCAGGCCGAGCGCAAAGGCCGCATCGGCGTCCAGCGCCTCGCCGAGCCTGGCGCGCACGGCGCCCAGCGCCGGGGCCTCGTCGTAGAAGCGGCGCTGCAGCCGGCTCTGGCCGGTGACCATGGGGTAGACGCCGAAGTTCGCCTCGCCGACCGTGATCTTCGGCGCGCGCGCTTCGTCGTCGGGCAGCGCCAGCATGTAGCTGCGGTCGCAGGCCAGCGCCAGTTCGAGCAGCGTGCCGGCGAAGCACGAACCCGGCTCGATCAGCGCGAACAGGCTGCGCGAAGACAGGTCCAGCCGGCTGAAGGTGCGGCGCAGGTAGCCGATGGTTTCGCGCACCAGCCAGTGGTCCTTGTGCGCCAGCAGCGTGGCGTCGACCGCCAGCAGCGCGGCGGCGTCGCCTTCGGTCTTGATCAGCCAGGTGCCAATGTCCAGTTCGTTGGTGCGCATCGACAGGATCGCATCCTCCAGTTCGCGCGCCAGTTGCAGCGGGTACCAGGCGGCGCCGGCGGCCACCATCTCGTCGGGTTGCTGCGGCGGCACGCCCGCCGGGCCGCGCACGGTGAAGGTGGCGGTGCGCTTGGCGCGCTCGATCTCCACCGTGACGAGGCCGTAGCGCAGCGCATCGGCTTCGACCTTGCGCTGCAGCGGCGTCAGCGCCACGCCTTGGGCGCCGGCCGGACGGTCACTCTTCGCGGCCAGCTCCAGCGCCCGCTCCTGCACCTTCTGTGCGAACACGGCGGGCTTGGCGATCTCGTCCACCAGCCGCCAGTCCTTGGCCTTTTGCCCGCGCACGCCTTCGGTGGTGGTGCAGAAGATGTCGGCCAGGTCGTGCCGCACGCGGCGTTTGTCGGTCACCCGCGTCAGGCCGCCGGTGCCCGGCAGCACACCCAGCAGCGGCACCTCGGGCAGGCTCACCGCGCTGCTGCGGTCGTCGACCAGGATGATCTCGTCGCAGGCCAGGGCGAGCTCGTAACCGCCGCCGGCGCAGGCGCCGTTCACGGCGGCCAGGAATTTGAGGCCGCTGTGCGCGGACGAGTCCTCCAAGCCGTTGCGCGTCTCGTTGGTGAACTTGCAGAAGTTCACCTTCCAGGCGTGGCTGGAAACGCCGAGCATGAAGATATTGGCGCCCGAGCAGAAGACCTTGTCCTTGGCGCTCGTCACGACCACGGTGCGCACCTCGGGGTGCTCGAAGCGGATGCGCTGCACGGCGTCGTTGAGTTCGATGTCCACGCCCAGGTCGTAGCTGTTGAGCTTGAGCTTGTAGCCCGGCGCCAGGCCGCCGTTCTCGTCGAAGTCGGCCACCAGCGTGGCCACCGGGCCTTCGAATTTCAGCTTCCAGTGGCGGTACTGGGCGGGGTGGGTCTGGTAGTCGACTCGGGGGGCGGTGCTCATGGGCGGGTCTCCTGCGGGGGATGCATCAACATGCGTGTTGGATGTCCAATGAGACGCATGATATTGCGTGCATTCAAACCATGTCAAGCAGTTTAATGCATAAATCGCAGTCGTCAGGTCGGCAGCGTCAGCGCCTGCCGCACGATGCCGCGCAGCGCCTGGAAGGTGGGCTGCAAGGGCGCGGCGCTGGTGTCGAGCCGGAACTCCGCCTTGGAGTAGAACGCGGCGCGGCCGGCCAGGATGCCCTTGAGGTCTTCCATGGCCTCGCGGCTGGCCGCCATCGGGCGCAGGTCGCCTTGCGCGGTGACGCGCCTCATGTGGTCTTCGGCGCTGGCCTGCAGCCACACGGTGGTGCAGTGGGCCAGCAACTGGTTGAAGGTGGCGGGGTCCGACACCAGCCCGCCAGGCGTGGCGATCACGGCTTCGGGGTAGATCTGGATCGCTTCTTCCAGCGCCCGCCGCTCGTAGCGCCGGTAGGCGTTGACGCCGTACAGCGCCTGGATCTCGGCGATGCTGCAGCCGGCGAATTTCTCGATCTCGCGGCTGAGTTCCACGAAGGGGAAACCCAGGTCCTCGGCCAGCATCGCGCCCAGCGTGGACTTGCCGGCGCCGCGCAACCCGATCAGCGCCACGCGCGAACTGCGCACGGCGCGGCCGCTGTCGTTGGCGCCGCCGGTGCCCAGCAACTCGCCCACCGCCACGCGCACGCGGCGCAGCGTGGCGTCGTCGCGCTGCTCCAGCATCTCGCGGATCATCAGCCACTCGGGCGACGAGGTGGTGACGTCGCCGATCAGTTCCGCCAGCGCACATTGCAGCGCGCGCGCCACCTGCAGCAGCACCAGGATCGAGGCATTGCCGACGCCGTATTCCAGGTTCGCCAGGTGGCGTTCGGACACGTCGGCGGCCAGTGCGAGTGCCTTGCGCGTCATGCCGCGACGCCCGCGCAGGGCACGCACGCGCTCGCCCAGGGCCACCAGGAAAGGGTTCTTGGTCTCGCCGGCAGCGGCCGCGGGCCCCTCGCTGCCGTGCCGGCCCACACTCGTCAACGAGTCGGACTGGTGCAATATAGTGCTTGACACGGTGGGCTGCCCGTTCTAGATTTCACGAACGCACAATACTGCATCTTCTTGTCGGTGGCAAGGAGAGTGCGGCTCAGGAGACAGCCATGAACCAGACCGCCCCCGCCTCACTGCAGCCTCCCGGCTTGGTCTTCAACTTCGCGCGCCACCTGTTCGAGCGCAACACCGCCCGGCCGGCCAAGGCCGCCTATGTCGACGACCACGGCGCGCTGAGCTATGGCGACCTGGCCGACCGCAGCCGCCGCTTCGCCGCCGCGCTGCTGGCCGCCGGCGTGCACCGCGAGGAGCGTGTGCTGCTGCTCATGCACGACAACCACCACTGGCCGGTGGCCTTTCTGGGCGCGATGTATGCCGGCATCGTGCCGGTGGCCGTGAATACGCTGCTCACCGCCGACGACTACGCCTACATGCTGCGCCACAGCCGCGCGCAGATGGCGCTGGTCTCGGCGGCGCTGCTGCCCACGCTGCAGGCGGCGCTGGCAGCGGGCGCGGGGGAGGGCGGTCACGAGGTGAAGACTGTGGTCGTCTCGCGGCCCACGGGCCCCTTGCCGCAAGGCGCCGTCGACTTCGACGCCTTTCTCGCCGCGCAGGCACCGCTGCCGCAAGCCGCCGCCACCGGCCCCGACGACCCTGGTTTCTGGCTCTATTCATCGGGTTCCACCGGCCGCCCCAAGGGCACGCTGCACACCCACGCCAACCCCTACTGGACGGCCGAGCTCTACGGCACGCCGGTGCTGGGCCTCACCGAGCGCGACCTGTGCTTCTCGGCGGCCAAGCTCTTCTTCGCCTACGGCCTGGGCAATTCGTTGAGCTTTCCACTGAGCGTGGGCGCCACCGTATTGCTGATGGCCGAGCGGCCCACGCCCGAGGCCGTCTTCAAGCGCTGGACCGGCGGCGCGGGGCCGCAGGGCAAGCCGCGGCCCACCGTCTTCTTCGGCGCACCCACGGGCTTCGCCGGCATGCTGGCCTCGCCGCTATTGCCGGCGCGCGACCAGGTGGCGCTGCGCCTGGCGTCGTCGGCCGGCGAAGCGCTGCCGGCCGAACTGGGCCAGCGCTTCACCGCGCACTACGGCGTGGAGATCATCGACGGCATCGGCTCCACCGAGATGCTGCACATCTTCCTGTCGAACGTGCCCGGCCGCGTGCGCTACGGCACCACCGGTGTTCCGGTGCCCGGCTACGAAGTGGAACTGCGCGGCGACGACGGCCGTCCCGTCGCCGACGGCGAAACCGGCGACCTCTTCATCAACGGCCCGTCGGCGGCGCTCATGTACTGGGGCGACCGCGAGAAGTCGCGCCAGACCTTCCAGGGCGCCTGGACCCGCAGCGGTGACAAGTACGTGCGCAACGCCGACGGCACCTACACCTACGCCGGGCGCAGCGACGACATGCTCAAGGTCAGCGGCATCTACGTCTCGCCCTTCGAGGTCGAGGCCACGCTGGTGCAGCACCCGGCGGTGCTGGAAGCGGCGGTGATCGGCGTGCCCGACGAGGCCGGGCTGACACGCACCAAGGCCTTCGTCGTGCTCAAGGACGGCGCGCAGGCCAGCAGCGTCGAATTGCAGGCCTTCGTGAAGGACCGCCTGGCGCCGTACAAATATCCGCGCCAGATCGAATTCCTGACCGAATTGCCGAAGACGGCCACCGGCAAGATCCAGCGCTTCAAGCTGCGCGAGCGCGAGGCCGCGGTGAAGTGACGGCGCCGGTCGAATTCGCGCAGATCGACTGGGCCGGCCGCCACGTCCGCATCGAATACCAGTGGCTGGGCCACCCCGATGCGGCGGCCCCGCTGCTGGTCTTCTTGCACGAAGGCCTGGGATCGCTGTCGATGTGGAAGGACTTTCCTGCACGCCTGTGTGCGGCCGCCGGCTGCCGCGGCCTCGTCTATTCACGCCCCGGCTACGGCCGCTCGACGCCGCGGGAGGTGGAAGAGGCCTGGGGCCTGGACTTCATGCACCGCCAGGCGCACGAAGTGCTGCCGGCGCTGCTGGCGGCGCTGGGCGTGGATGCGGTGGCCAGCCCGCCCTGGCTGTTCGGCCACAGCGACGGCGGCTCGATCGCCTTGCTGTACGTGGCGCGTTTTCCCGAGCGCACCGCCGGCGCCATCGTGCTGGCGCCGCACATCCTGGTCGAGGACTTGTCGGTGGCCAGCATCGAACAGGCGCGCCAGGCCTATCTGGCCACCGATCTGCGCCAGCGCCTGGCGCGCCACCACGACGACCCTGACTCGGCCTTCTGGGGCTGGAACCGCATCTGGCTGCACCCACCGTTCAGGCACTGGTCGATCGAGGACGAGATCGCGGCCATCACCTGTCCGCTGCTGGCGGTGCAGGGGCTGGACGACGAATACGGCACGCTGGAGCAGATCCGCGGCATCGCGCGCCGCGTGCCGCAGACGCAGTTGCTGGAACTGGCCGACTGCGGGCATTCGCCGCAGCGCGACCAGCCGGAGAAGCTGATCGAAGCCGCGGCGGCCTTCCTGCGAGGCTGAGGCTGACAAGGGTGACGGCCATGCGACGATAGCGGCCGACCCCAGCCGCTTCGAGAGCCCCATGGACGCCTACATCGTCATCGGCAACGCCAACACCCGCAAGGCTTCGGTGCTGCGCAGCCTGACGGGCTGTTTCAACCGCAGCGTGCGCGAGATCCTGCCGCTGGACGCGGCCGCGCCGCTTCGCCTGTATGCCCGCGTGGGCAGCCTGCAGGACACGCGCACCGCACCGGCCGACTTCGTCGACGAGGCGGCCCGGACGCGGTGCAGCGCCGTGCTGTGCTGCCTGTCACCGAACGCGCATCCTGGCGAACCCGGCCGGTACCCGGACGCACGAGCCTATCTCGACCACTTCAAGGCCGCGGGCTGGCAGCTGCGGTCGATCGCCGTGCTGGGCCAGAACCACGGCGGCGTGCGCTCGCCCGTGCTGCGCCAGTTCCATCTGGCGCCGACGGCGCCGATCAATGTCACGGCGCGCGAGGTGCGCGCCCATTTCCACTGGCAGTGAGCGGCAGGGCCCAGTGCCGGCACCGGCCGGCGCAGGCCGATCGTCGCCACTACACTCAGGGTCAACCCGGACCTTCAGCATCCGCGCCCGGATGTGCATCGCGCCATGGACACACCACCGCCCGCCGCCTACGACCCCAGCGCCAAGCAGAAATCGCAGGCCAAGACCTCGCGCATCCCCATCAAGGTGGTGCCGGCCGAGGTGTTGAAGAAGCCGGACTGGATCCGCGTCAAGGCCGGATCCCCCAGCACGCGCTTCTACGAGATCAAGCAGATCCTGCGCGAGCACCAGTTGCACACGGTGTGCGAGGAAGCCAGCTGCCCGAATATCGGCGAATGCTTCGGCAAGGGCACGGCCACCTTCATGATCATGGGCGACAAGTGCACGCGCCGCTGCCCGTTCTGCGACGTCGGCCACGGCCGGCCCGACCCGCTGGACGCCAGCGAGCCCTTGAACCTGGCGAAGACGATCGCGGCGCTGAAGCTTAAATACGTGGTCATCACCAGCGTCGACCGCGACGACCTGCGCGACGGCGGCGCCGGCCACTTCGTCGAATGCATCCGCCAGACGCGGGCGCTGTCGCCGCAGACCCGGATCGAGGTCCTGGTGCCCGACTTCCGTGGCCGCGACGACCGCGCGCTGGCCATCCTGCGCGAAGCCCCGCCCGACGTGATGAACCACAACCTGGAGACCGCGCCGCGCCTGTACAAGGAGGCGCGGCCGGGTTCCGACTACTCCTTCAGCCTGAACCTGCTGAAGAAATTCAAGCAGCAGGTGCCGGGTGTGCCGACCAAGAGCGGCCTCATGGTCGGCCTGGGCGAGACCGACGAGGAGATCCTGCAGGTGATGCGCGACATGCGCGCGCACGACATCGACATGCTCACCATCGGCCAGTATCTGGCGCCCAGCGGCCACCACCTGCCGGTGCGGCGCTACGTGCATCCCGATACCTTCCGCATGTTCGAGCGCGAGGCCGCGGCGATGGGCTTCTCGCATGCCGCCGTGGGCGCCATGGTGCGATCGAGCTACCACGCCGACCGGCAGGCGCACGCGGCGGGCGTGGCCGACGCCATCGCGCCCCTTTGATGCGTTGGCTCGTGGCCCAGGAGATGCGATGAACGAGCTGCCCCGAGAGCGCCTGCACGCGCTGCTGCGCCAGATGCCCAAGGCCGAGCTGCACATGCACGTGGAGGGTTCGCTGGAACCCGAGCTCATCTTCAGATTGGCCCGGCGCAACGGCGTGCCGCTGCCCCATGCCAGCGTGGAGGATCTGCGCGCGGCCTACGCCTTCACCAGCCTGCAGAGCTTCCTGGACATCTACTACGCCGGCGCCAGCGTGCTGCGCCAGCAGGAAGATTTCTTCGAGATGGCCTGGGCCTATTTCGAACGCGCCGCGGCCGACAACGTGGTGCATGCGGAGATCTTCTTCGACCCGCAGACGCACACCGAGCGCGGTGTGGACATGGAAGCCGTGATCGTGGGCCTGGCCCACGCCTGCCGCCGCGCCCATGCCGAACTCGGCATCAGCGCCAGCCTGATCCTGTGTTTCCTGCGCCACCTGAGCGAAGACGCTGCCATGGCCACGCTGGAGCAGGCCCTGCCCTACCGCGACCAGTTCATCGGCGTCGGCCTGGACAGCAGCGAGCGCGGCCACCCGCCGGAGAAATTTGCCCGCGTCTTCGCGCGCTGCCGCGAACTCGGACTGCACGTGGTGGCGCATGCCGGCGAGGAAGGCCCGCCGGCCTATATCTGGAGCGCACTCGACGTGCTCAAGGCCGAGCGCATCGACCACGGCGTGCGCTGCCTGGAAGACCCGGCCCTGGTGCGGCGGCTGGCGGCCGAACGCGTGCCGCTGACGGTGTGCCCGATGTCCAACGTCAAGCTGCGGGTCTTCGACACCCTGGCCGAACACAAGCTGCCGGCGCTGCTGGACGCCGGCCTGTGTGTCACGCTCAACAGCGACGACCCGGCGTATTTCGGCGGCTACCTCAACGACAATTTCGTGGCCGCCTTCGACGCGCTGCCGCAGCTGGCTGCAGCCCAGGCCTATGCGCTGGCCCGCAACAGCTTCGAGGCGAGCTTCGCCCCGCCGGCGGTCAAGGCCGGCTGGGTCGCGGCGCTCGACCAGACTTTCGCGCGCCTCACGGCCTGATCTCGCCGGTCGGGCCGGCGCGGACCTTCCTTTCGCGCTGCGGCGGCACTGGGGCGCCCGGTCGCCGGCCCTGGTGCGTCAAACGGCCGTACCCACCACCTCGTAGGGCCAGTGCGTGATCCCCCCGGCCAGCGACAGCGCGCGGATACCGCGCTCGTGCAGCAGAAAGGTCGCCGCCCGGCTGCGCCGCCCGGTGTCGCAATAGACGATGTAGGTGGCGTCGGGATCGAGCTCGAACACGCCTTCGTGTCGCAGCCGGGCCAGGGGCAGCGAATGCGAGCCCTCGATGCGGCCGGCTTCATGCTCGGCCGGGTGGCGGCAGTCCAGCAGCGTGGCGCTGCCGCGCGCGACCCTCTCCCGGGCTGCCGGCGCTTCGACTTCGGCAACCATTGGGGGGCGGAGCAGGGCATCGAAATCGGCCTTGCCCAGCACGAGCAGCTGGCCGGGTGTCGTCATCACGACCGTGGCGGTGCGTCGGCACTCGGCGAGCAGGGCTTCCTCGCCGAAACCGTCGCCGTCCGACAGGCGGTTGACGAGGACCGGTGCGCCGCCCGACGGGCCAGCGACCCACACCTCGGCCTCGCCGTTGAGAATGACGAAGTAGCTGTCTCCCGGCTCGCCTTGCCTGACGATGGTCTCGCCGGGAGCCACGTCTCGTTCCACCAGACGGTCGATCGCCCTGGCGACCGTTTCCAGCGGCAGTCGATGAAACAGTTTCAGGTGCGGTTCGGGCAGGACGAAGGCACCCAGGCAGAACCAGCCGAGCAGGTCGTCCAGATCGTCGGTGTCGATCGAAAGGTACTCGGTCCTTGCCGTGGCTTGCACCTGAAGCTGGCTGCCGCCCGCACCCAGCAGCGCAAAGCCCGGGCCATTCGCCGGCACAGCGATGCGCCGGGCGCTGCCGGCCGGCGTGCCGTCGGGTTCGATCCAGCGACGGCGCGCCTCGACTTCGCCGCTCAGCAGCACGAGGTGGTGGCGCAAGCCCTGCGGCCATTCGGCCAGCCAGTCGCCGGCCTGGGCCGTGTGCCGCGGGCTGCGTTCGAGCAGCGCGCGCAACTGCGCACGGTCCAGCGGCGAAAACAGGGTCGTTGCGCTCAGGCGCAGGGTCAGCTCGGAAAGGTCCATGGCGGCACTCTGGAGTCCATGCGCCATTTTGCTGCCCCGCTCAGGCCGCCTGGAAGCGCCGGAGCGGCTGCCAAGGCATGCCAGATCCGCCGTTCAGTCCTTCGTTGGGCCCAGCCGCGCCGCGCCGGGGCCGAACGCATAGGCATCCATGCCCAGGTCGCCATAGGTCAGGCTGGCGTGGATGCGCGTGGCCGGCTGCCGGCCCGCGGCGCCGGCGGCCACGAAGAAGGGCAGCAGGTGCTCGTCGGTGGGATGCATCAGCACGGCGTGCGGCGCGTGCCGGCGGTAGTCGAGCAGCGCGTTCCAGTCGGCGCCAGCGGCGCGTTCGGCGAACCAGTCGCGGAAGGCCTTGCTTTCCGGCGTGGCCGGCGCGCCGGCATCGGGCCGCAGGCCGCCGGCAAAGACACGCCGCAGGTTGTGCGTGATGCTGCCGCTGCCGACGATGAGCACGCCTTCTTCGGCCAGCGGCGCCAGCGCCTGCCCGAGCGCGAACAGCTGCGCCGGGCTCCAGTGCGGCGGCCAGGCCAGCGGCAGCACGGGCACGTCGGCGGCCGGGTAGACATAGCGCAGCGGCGTCCAGATGCCGTGGTCCAGGCCGCCGTCGTCCACCACCTCGGCCGGCAGCTCGGCGGCGCGCAGCAGCGCCGCCAGGCGGTGCGCCAGCGCCGGTGCACCGGGGGCGTCGTAGCGCATCTGGTTCAGCCGTGGGTCGAAGCCGCCGAAGTCGTACACCGCCTCGTGCCGCGCCGCCGCCAGCAGCACCGGCACGCGTGTCAGGCTGTGCGCCGAGACGGCCAGCACGGCCTGCGGCCGGCCGAACGCGGCGTCGATGACCGGCCCCAGCCCTTGCATGAAGCGGCCGGCCTCGCGCGGCTCCAGCGCGATCATCGGCGAGCCGTGGGAAAGGAAGAGCGGCGGCAATGTCAGCATCGCGACATTGAAGCACCGCCGTGCAGCGCTGCGCTTCAATCGCCTTGCACGGTCAATTCACGCCACCGCGCCGGGGCCGCGCGCTTTGCCCTACGCTCGGCGTATGTCCGATCTTCGACCCCCCACCATCCGCGCCCTGGCCTGGCGCCAGACGCTGCGTGATTTCAGGGCCGGCGAACTGCGCCTGCTGGCCGTGGCCGTGATGCTGGCCGTGGCCGCGCTCACCGCGGTGGGCTTCTTCGCCGACCGCCTGAGCAATGGCCTGGAGCGCAATGCGCGGCAGTTGCTGGGCGGCGACGCCGTGGTGCGCAGCGACCGGCCGGCACCGCCGGAGCTGGCCGCCAAGGCCACCGAACTGGGCCTGCGCGTATCGCAGAGCACGGGCTTCCCGAGCATGGGCCGCGCACCCGACGAACGGGGTGGTGCCACGCGGCTGGTGGCCGTGAAGGCGGTGAGCGAGACCTACCCGCTGCGCGGGCAATTGCAGCTGCGTGCCGAAGACGGCGGCGCGGTGCAGACCGTGGCCGCCGCGCCCGAACCCGGCACCGTGTGGGTGGATGCCGCATTGCTCGACGCGCTGCAGCTGAAGGTGGGCGACCCGCTGCTGCTGGGCGACACCGAACTCGAGATCACCCGAGTCATCGTCGTCGAACCCGACCGCGGCGGCGGTTTCACGAGCTTTGCGCCGCGTGTCATGCTGGCGCTGGCCGACCTGCAGGAAACCGGCCTCGTGCAGCCGGCCAGCCGCGTGAGCTACC
This sequence comes from Candidatus Rubrivivax defluviihabitans, assembly GCA_016709385.1. Taxonomy (GTDB): domain Bacteria; phylum Pseudomonadota; class Gammaproteobacteria; order Burkholderiales; family Burkholderiaceae_C; genus Rubrivivax; species Rubrivivax defluviihabitans. The sequence continues at coordinate 423,276 of JADJMW010000005.1, read as the reverse complement.
GGCTGGCCGTGGCCGCGCCCGAGGACTGGAGCGCCAGCCGCGGTGACGCCGCGGTGCGCGAATTCGTGCGTTTTGCCGAGGACCGCATCAAGACCCAGCCGCTGCGCGGCGTGGACGTGGAGTCGCTGCAGAGCGGTCGCCCCGAGATGCGCCTCACGCTGGACCGCGCCGAGAAATTCCTCAACCTGGTGGCGCTGCTGGCGGCGCTGCTGGCGGCCGTGGCGGTGGGCATCGCGGCGCGCGAATTTGCGTCGCGCCACCTCGACGACTGCGCCATGCTGCGCGTGCTGGGCCTGTCGCAGCGGCGCATCGCCGGCGCCTATACGCTGGAATTCGGCCTCATCGGGCTGGCCGCCAGCGTGGCGGGCGTGCTGATCGGGTTGGCGGTGCACTTCGTCTTCGTCTGGCTGCTGGCCGGGCTGGTGGACTCGGCTCTGCCGCCGCCCGGGCCCTGGCCGGCGCTGTTCGGCATCGGTGTCGGCATGACGCTGCTGCTGGGCTTCGGCCTGCCGCCGGTGCTGCAGCTGGCGCGCGTGCCGCCGCTGCGCGTGATCCGGCGCGACGTGGGCGCGCTCAAGGCTTCGTCGCTGGGCGTGCTGGCGGCAGGCACCGGCGGGTTCGTGGCGCTGCTGATGGCGGTCTCGGCCGATGCGAAGCTGGGCGCCATTGCCGTGGGCGGTTTCGCCGTGGCGGTGGCCCTGTTCGCGCTCATGGCCTGGGGCGCCGTGGGGCTGCTCAAGCGCGCCGTGCCGGAGACGCGCGCACCGCGCTGGCTGGTGCTGGCCACGCGCCAGATCGCGGCGCGGCCGGCCTTCGCGGTGCTGCAGGTGTCGGCGCTGGCGGTGGGCCTGCTGGCGCTGGTGCTGCTGGTGCTGCTGCGCACCGACCTCGTGAGCAGCTGGCGCAATGCCACGCCGCCGGATGCGCCGAACCGCTTCGTCATCAACCTGCAGCCCGATCAAGGCGAGGCCTTCCGCGCCGCGCTGCAAGCCGCCGGCGTGCAGCGCTACGACTGGTACCCCATGATCCGGGGCCGGCTGGTGGCCATCAACGACCGCGCCGTCAGCGGCGAGAGCTACGCCGACGACCGCGCCAGCCGCCTGGTGGATCGCGAATTCAACCTCAGCCACAGCGCGCAGGTGCCCACGCACAACCCCGTGGTCGCCGGCCGCTGGGTGCCGGACGAGGCCGACGGCCTGTCGGTGGAAGAAGGCCTGGCGCAGCAGCTGGGCCTGAAGCTGGGCGATACGCTGCACTTCGACATCGGCGGCCAGCCGCGCGCGGCGCGCATCACCAGCCTGCGCAAGGTGGACTGGGGCTCCATGCGCGTCAATTTTTTCGTCATCTTCCCGCTGGCCGAGATGGGCGACGTGCCCGTCACCTACATCAGCGCCTTCCGTGCCCCCGACACGCCGGGTTTCGACAGCCGGCTCAGCCGCGACTTCCCCAACATCACCAACGTCGACGTGTCGGCGTCCATCGGGCAGGTGCAGCGCGTGCTGGACCAGGTCATCCGCGCCGTGGAATTCCTGTTCGGTTTCACCCTGGTGGCCGGGCTGGTGGTGCTGTTCGCCGCCGTCACCGCCACGCGCGAGGCGCGCTCGCGCGAATTCGCCATCATGCGCGCGATGGGCGCCGGCAGCCGGCTGCTGGCCCAGGTGCAGCGCGCCGAACTGCTGGGCGTGGGCGCGCTGGCCGGTGGGCTGGCGTCGCTGGCGGCCATCGCCGTGGGCTGGCTGCTGGCGCGTTTTGCCTTCGAATTCACCTGGGCGCCTTCACCCTGGGTGCCGCTGGCGGGCGCGGCCGCCGGCGCGCTGCTGGCGCTGGCCGCCGGCTGGTGGGGCCTGCGCGAGGTGCTGCGCCGGCCGGTGCTGGAAACGTTGCGGCGCGCCGGGGCGGTGTAGGGCCCGTCCCTTCGAGAGCGATCAGAAGGCCTGCCTGTCCAGGGCCCGGCGGATGCGCGCAATGGTGTCCTCGACCCGGGCCCGCGTCGAAACCTCCAGCCCGAGCCCGCGCGCGATATCGTTCACCCGCGCCGCGTTCAATGGCAGTCCGCCCTTGTCGATGGCCGCAATGAGGTCGATTGCACGCTGCCGGTCCGAAGGCTCGGATTTGCGCCGCGAGAACCAGTCCTTGAACCCCATGGGTCCAGTGTAGGGGCCGCCAGGGCAGGGCCGCCCCGGGGGCTCCAGCCGGTCGGCGCCGCGTTATCGTGCTGCATCGTCATCAAAGGATCCGCAAAGATGAAAGTCACCTTCTTCGGTACCGGACTCATGGGCTCGGGCTTCGTGCGCCGCATGCGCGCCAACGGTCACCAGGTCAACGTGTGGAACCGCAGCGCCGCCAAGGCGCGTGCCTTGCAGGACGTGGGCGCCACGGCCTTCGACGACCCGGCTGCGGCCCTGGCCGGTGCCGAGCGGCTTCATCTGTCGCTGGCCGACGATGCCTCGGTCGACACCGTGCTGGAACCCTTGGCCGCGGTCATCGCGCCCGGCACCTGGATCGTCGACCACACCACCACGGCCGTCACGCCCACGGCCGAGCGCGTGGCGCGCTGGCGCGCGCGCGGCCGCGGCTTCGTTCATGCGCCGGTCTTCATGGGCCCGGCGAATGCGCTGGAAGGCAGCGGCCTGATGCTGCTGTCGTGCGCGCAGGCGCAGCACGACGCATTGCTGCCCGCGCTGCAGCAGATGACCGGCAAGGTGGTCCACGTGGGCGAAGCGCCCGAGCGCGCAGCGGCGTTCAAGCTGTTCGGCAACCTCACGCTCATCGGCATCATCGGCGTGCTCGGCGACGTCAACCGGCTGGCGGCCGCGGTGGGCATCTCGACCCAGGATGCGTTCTCGCTGTTCGAGCATTTCAACCCCGGCCAGACGCTGCCGGCGCGGGCCGCGCGCATCGCCTCGGCCGACGTCACGCGGCCGTCGTTCGAACTCGCGATGGCGCGCAAGGACGTGCGGCTGATGATCGAGGAAGCGCGTCGTGGCGGCTTCGAGCTGCCCGTGACGGCCGGCGTGGCCGCCTTGTTCGACGCCGCCCTCTCGCGCGGCGAAGGTGCGCTGGACGTGGTGGCCGCGGCGCGCATCGCCACTTGATTCAGGATGCGCCCGGAAAGCACGAGGATCTGCGCGGTCCGATGCCTGTGAGGGCCGGGTCGGCCTTCGGGGCCTGACGCGTTTGCGATACTCGACCGCCATGACCGGCCCCGCCCCCGCCATCCGCCTGCTGCACCTGGAGGACTCCGAGCCCGATCACGCGCTGGCCATGGCCTACCTGCAGCGCGGCGGCATCCACGCCGAGCCGCTGCGCATCGAGAGCCGGGCCGAATTCGCCGCCGCACTCCAGCAGCCCTGGGACATCGTGGTGTCGGACTACCACCTGCCCGGCTTCGGCGGCCTGGAGGCGCTGCAGATGCTGCGCGCCAGCGGCCGGCCGCTGCCCTTCATCCTGGTGTCGGGCCAGATCGGCGAGGAAACGGCGGTCGAGGCCATGCGCCAGGGCGCCAGCGACTACCTGCTCAAGGACAACCTCTCACGCCTGGCGCCGGCGGTGGAAAACGCCATCGCCGCGGCCGAGGCGCAGCGCGCGCGGCTGGCCGCCGACCGCGAACTGCAGGCCTCGCGCCGGCGCCTGCAGGAACTGGCGCAGCACCTGCAGACCAGCGTGGAGAGCGAACGCCAGGCCATCGCGCGCGAGATCCACGACGACGTGGGCGGCTCGCTCACGGCGCTGAAGTTCGAACTCGACTGGATCCGCCGCCGCACCACCGAACCGGCAGTGCAGCAGCGCGCGGCGATGGCGCTGGAGACGGTGACGCACGCCATCGAGGCCAGCCAGCGCATCATGCAGAACCTGCGCCCGGCGATCCTGGAGCAGGGCCTGGTGGCGGCGCTGCAGTGGATGACCAGCCGCTTCGAGAAGCGCACGGGCATCGAATGCGAGTGCCGCACCAGCGGCCTCAGCCCCGACCGCCGCGCGCTGCCGGCCGGCGTGCCGCTGGTGGCCTACCGCACGGCCCAGGAGGCGCTCACCAACGTGAGCAAACACGCTGCGGCCACGCGCGTGGTGGTGGACTTGTCGATCAGCGGCGGCGTGCTCTCGCTGGAGGTCAGCGACAACGGCCGCGGCCTGGGCCCGGACGACCTGGCCAAGACCCGGAGCTTCGGGCTGCGCGGCCTGCACGAGCGCGCCTCCACGGTGGGCGGCTGGGTCGACCTGAGCAGCAGCGCGGCCGGCACCTCGCTGATCCTGTCGGTGCCGCTGGCCGGCGCCGGGTCCGCTGCCGCGGCCGGTGACAATGAAGGGCCCGAAGACCCCGAAACCGCCGCGTGGACGGCCACATGAGCCGCCACATGAGCTGCCACCTGACTCCCCGATGATCGAAGTCATCCTCTGCGACGACCATGCGCTGATCCGGCGCGGCATACGCGATACGCTGTCCGACGCGCCCGACATCCGCGTCATCGGCGAGGCCGGCGACTACGGTGAATTGCGCACGCTGATGCGCACGCTGGCCGCCGACGGGCGAGGTGCGGCTTGCGACGTGCTGGTGCTCGACATCAACCTGCCCGGGCGCAGCGGCCTGGATGCACTGCACGCGTTGAAGGACGAAGGTTCGCCGGTGAAGGTGCTGGTGGTCAGCATGTACCCCGAGGACCAGTACGCCATCCGTGCGCTGCGTGCCGGCGCCCACGGCTACGTGAACAAGGGCGGCGACCCGCAGCTGCTGGTGCAGGCCGTGCGCACGGTGGCGCAGGGTCGCAAGTACGTCACGCCCGAGATCGCGCAGATGCTGGTGGAAAGCCTCACCGCGCCGGTCGCCGAAAACCTGCACCAGAAGCTCTCCGACCGCGAACTGCAGACGCTGGTGATGATCGCCTCGGGCAAGCGGCTGGCCGATATTGCCGAGCAGTTGACGCTGAGCCCGAAGACGGTGTCGGTGTACCGCGCACGCGTGCTGGAAAAGCTGCAACTGGCCAACAATGCCGAGCTCACGGTGTATGCCATCCGCAACGGGCTGGTGGGCGAGTGACGGCCGCGTGAACGCAGCATTGCGCGCCGGGGTGCATGCGCTCGAGGACGCGCAGGCCATGCGCCGTGCCGGGCGCGAGCTGCTCTCGCTGGCGCTCATCGACGCCCGCAACCACCTGCTGGCGCTGCTGGCGCAGGACGAGTCGCCCGCCGCGCTGCAGCGCGCCGCCCACGCCGGCTGGTACCAGGAAGTCTGGATCGCGCGCCATGTGCAGCGCCAGCGCGGCGAAGCCTGCGACCCACGGGCCACGCGGCTGGCGGGCATCGATCCGCGGGCCGACGCCTGGGCGGCCGGCGACGAGACGCCTGCGCCCGACGCGCTGCGCGGTTTTCTCGCCGAGACGCTGGAGATCACGCTGGACCTGCTGGCCGGCAGCGCCGAGGACGACGCAGCGCTGCACTTCTTCCGCCTGAGCCTGCTGCACGAGGACCGGCTGTGCGAGGCGCTGGCCGAAGACCTGCGCGCCACCGCGCCGCCGTCGCGTGCGTTGCGTGAACCGATCTGGCTGCCGGCGACGCGCTGGATGCTGGGTTCGGCGCGCGGCGGCACGGTGCCCCACAACGAACGCTGGGCGCACGAAGTGGCGGTGCCCGAATCCGAGATCGACGCCCAGGTCGTGAACTGGGGCCAGTTCGTCGAATTTGCCGCCGACGGCGGCTACGAGCGGCGTGAGCTCTGGTCCGACGCCGGCTGGTCCTGGCTGCAGGCCGGTGGCCGGCGCGCCCCGGCGCATGTGGAGCAGTTGCTCGGCGGCGTGCTGGTGCAGCGCCGCGGCGGCCTGCAGCGCGCGCCGGCACTGCAGCCGGTGGTGCACGCCAACCGCTACGAGGCCGAGGCCTGGTGCCGCTGGGCCGGCCGCCGCCTGCCCACCGAGCCCGAGTGGGAACTCGCGGCGCACACCGCGGCCGGCCGTGGCTTCGTCTGGGGCGATGTCTTCGAATGGGTGGCCGGCAGCGCGCGCGCCTGGCCCGGGGCGGGCGAGGCGTCGCCGGGGTCGCTGGACGCGATTCCGCCCGCCGGTGCGCAAGGCGTGCTGCGCGGGGCTTCGTTTGCGACGCGCACGCGCCAGCGCCACCCCAAGGCGCGTCGCTTCGCCCCACCCGAGCGCGACCACCTGTTCTGCGGTTTTCGCAGCTGCGCGTTGTAGCGCGAAGGCGACCGGCGCATGGACTTCTGGCCCGGTTGCGGCTACGAGCACCTGTCGCGCGACGAGCGCGGCGGGTTGCGGCCGGGCGACGACTGGTGGCGTTTGTTCCTGGCGCGGCCGGAACTGGCGCCGGTGACTGAGTCCTGCGCCGCCGAACGTGCGCTGCACGCCGCGCTGCTGGAGCAGCCCACGCGCAAGGTCACGGGCGAACGCCTGGCGCGGCTGCAGGACGGCGATGCCCGTGAAAACTACGCCGTCTTCCTGCGCTTCCGCGACGCCTTGCAGGCGGCCGGCAGCTTGCAGGCCTTCTATCTGAGGCTATTCCGCCGCGGTGTCGTCGATACGCCGCCGCTGTTCATCGACCTGCTCGTGCAGGCCCTGCTGCGCGGTCTGCTCGACGGCAGCCCCGGCGAAGCAGCGGGCGCCTTCGAAGCCCGCGCCGCGGAGTTGCTGTTCCGGGCGCAGCGCATCCGCCTGCAGGAAGGCCGCGTGCTCGCCGCCGACCGCGACGCCATCGACCTGCTGCACGACACCGCGGGCCTGGGTGATCTCGGCCGCCTGCTGCGCCAGGCCCGGTTGCAGCCGAAGGCGCTGGACGTGGAGGTGCTGACCGAAGACAACGCCGCCCGCTACTGGGCCGGCGCCCAGGCCGGCCGCCACCACATGCTGCTGGACCTGACGCACGAACTCACGCAGGACCTGGGCCACGGTCTGCAGTTCCATCTGCGCAATGCGCATTCGGGGCTGCCGGCGCTGGCGCGCGTGCTCGAACGCTGGGTGGCGCACCTGCTGGGCGTGCAAGTGCGCATCGAACCCGTGCCGCGCATCGACGACGCGCAGTGGCGCTGGCATGTCGGCCTGGACGCCGAAAGCACGGCGCTGCTGAACGACTTGTACGAGGACCGCCCGGTCGACGACGAGCGGCGCCGGCGGCTGATCAGCCTGTTCCGGCTGGAGTTCACCGACCCGGCCGAGATGAACGCTGAAGTGGCCGGCCGCCCGGTCTACCTGGGCCTGGCGTACAACGCCGAAGGGGTGCTGCGGCTGAAGCCGCAGAACCTGCTGCTCAACCTGCCGCTGGCGCGCGCTTCCTGAGGCTGCGCCCGCTTTGGGCGCCGCAGGCTGGCGAGTGCATAAGCTCAAGGCGGGGCGGGTGGGCAAGCTGTGCGATCAGCTCGACGTCGCCGCGGCGTGGCCGCGCGGCAGAGCCATCCTGAAGTTCGGAAACCCGATGCGGACCGGCCGTTCCTGGGCGAAATCGGGTCGGCTCCCACGGCCAGGAGCAGGCGTTCGCGACTGACGGCAATCCGGAGATCTGCTTGAGGGTTGTCCGACACCTGCCCTCGGGTCTGCGCCACGCGCCCAACCGAGGCGCCTGCGCCGCCTGCCGGGTCATGAACTCCAGCGATGAGCTCACCAGTGCGTGGCTGCCTGCGCGCCACGTCGTCATTGGCTTCAGCAAGACATGCCAGGCGGGCATTCTCGCTACGGGCCCGAGAAACCCAGCTCGATCATCGATTGCGCGTCGGCGTTGATGGGGCAGGCTTGCGTGGGCAGCAGCGTCGGCTCGTAGCGGGCCAGGTCGGGGTCACGCAGCGCTTCGGCGATGAAGGCGGTCAGCTCGTCGACTTCAGTCTCCGACAGCCCCAGCGGCCTGAACATGGGCGAGAGCTGCTGCGCCGGCACCCGCGAATTGGCGGCCACCGCCCGGTTCTTGTAGACGATGACTTCGCGCAGCGTTCGAAAGTTGCCGCCGTGGCCATAGAACGGGCTGTCGGACAGGTTGTAAAGCTGCGGCGTCTTGAACCTGAAGGCGTCTTCCGCGACGCCAGTGAAGCCGCCACGGCCGCGGTGTTCGGGCTGGCTGTCAAGGTCGACCCGAAGTCCTACCAGGTCGGGCATGCCCATCGCATGGAAGGACTCGGTGGCCAGCGGAGGGCCGTCATGGCAGGCGACGCAGCCAGCCTTGCCAAAGAACAGTGCCGCACCGCGCTTGTGCACCTCGCTCATGGCCGCCTGGTCGCCACGCAGCCAGCGCTGGAAGGGAGCGCGATTGGCCAGCAAGGTGCGCTCGAAGGCGGCTATAGCCAGGCCTGCAGCCTCGGCGCCGTAGCGCGTTTCGACCGGCCAGTCGGGGAAGGCGGCATCGAACATCGGCTGGTAGACGGCGGGCGCGGCTCCCAGGCGGTGCACCTTCTGGCCCGCGATGGCCTGCGTCTCCAGGCCCTGGTAACCGAGAAGATTCGTCGCCTTGGGCGTGCCTGCTGTCCAAGCGCTCTCGGTGCCCACATTGCTGGCGGTGGCGCCGAACTGCCCGTTCCACAGCACGTTGCGCTGCCAGGCCACATTCATGGCCGAAGGACTGCGCAGCGGCTGCACGTCGACGAACGCGGGATCGGCGGTGGGCGCAACCGTGCGGTGCAGCAGGCCCCAGCCGCCTTCGCCTATGCCCTGGGCCACCCCCGCCTGGAAGCCGAAGCGGGCGTTGTGGCAACTGGCACAGGAATAGGTGTTGCGCATGTCGCCCATGGCCGGGACCGTGCCGAGCATGGTGTCATGGAACAGCAGCTTGCCCAGCGCCACCTTGGACGCCGTGATCGGGTTGCGTGGATCCTGCGGGATCGCGGCATAGTCGCCATCGTCAGGAAGCCTGAGTCGCTGGGCGCCACCGCTGGCCAGGATGGCAGCCTGCAGATCGGATTCGGCCCGCTGCGCCGGCGTCGGCGCATCGCCGCCGCCGCCGCAAGCCCCCAGCATCAGCACCGCGAGCAACAGAACCAGGCTGAGGATCGGTGGAAAAGTCATCATGATCTCCCTTCGGCACGGCGTCGCCAAGAGCTGGGCAGTCACCTCATCCAGGGGGCGAGGGGCAGTTGCGCCCGGGAAACCAGGGGCCCGCTCGGCCCCCTGAACGTGAGCCGGAGTCAGGTCGCGGTCGTCGTGCCAGGTTCCGAAACATCGTTAACTCCCGAGCGTGCTCAGCAGGAGTTCTGCCGGTTGTCAAGGTTGGATGTAGCAAAACTTGTGCCAGTTACAAATATCCATTGTAAATCAATTACTTGATCATCACGAACCGATTCATCGGCTGCGCCAAACGTCAAGAATTCCGACACCCTAGGGGCGCCGAGCCAATCCACGCCCTTCGTTCCTGCCAATTGCGAGGTCGCGACAAGTTGTGACATGGCGCCAGGCGCAGACAGGTCTCTTGGTGAAGGTGCGGTGGCGCCGCGTCGGCAGTGGGGAGATCATCAAGGTGCTGGCGAGCCCTGCCAGTCGCGCACCGGTGCGGCCGAGGAGATGCCGGGAGCAGCCGTGCGTGCGATGCGCATCGGCGGTGTGGCACCGGGGTACCGTTGGGCGCTTGAGGGGCTGGACCTCGTAACGGCAGGCTGGGTCCGCATCGGCCAGATTGAACGCACCTTACCGGCCGCCGGGGGTTGCGGGCGCGAGGCTGGCCGACGGGGCCTTCCAGTCCGAGCCATTCGCGTACGCCGGCGACCTCGCTGAAGGGCACGCCCGCAGCGCCGGCGCTGGACCGCCACGCCGCGCACGAAGGCGCGCTGCCCGCGCCCGCCTACCGGGCCGGCACGCTGCCGTCGGAGGCCGCGGACCTGCCCGACGACGGCGCGCTGATCTCGCGTCCCTGCTGCCCGGCATAGGGCGAGGCCGGTGCGCCGCCGTGCTGCGCGCAGCCGGCCAGCAGCGCCAGGACCAGCACCGGCCGCGCCCAGCCCCGTTTCAGCCGCGGCGGCGCCCGGCTGGAGCGACGGGCCGCGCTCACTGGACTCATGGCAGCTTCCCCGAGACGCAGCTGACGTCGGCGAGCCGGCCATCGGCGCCGGCCGTGGTCTGGCAGGCCACCGTCCGGCGCGATGCCGGCTCGTGAAACCAGACCGTGCTGCTGCTGCCGCTGGCCGAGCTGCCGATCGGGACCCAGCTCGGCGCGGCATCGATCTGCGAACGTGCCTGCGGCGCGATCGTGAGCACGCCGGTCAGGGACCGTGCCGCGGCCAGGGCGGCGCAGGACAGTCTGCGTGGATTCTTCATCGCGGGGCTCCAGGTCGGGGGTTGCGGGGAGGGCCGCGCTCCGGCAACCTGTCGGCCAGGCGACACCGCGCTCAATATCGGCGCTGTATGCCAATGCGTGCGCCTCAGTCGCGCGTCCTCGCCAGCGCCGCCACGACGAGCAGCGCGAACGCGAGCAGAAGCAGCCACTTGAGCCCCGCTGCACCAGCCGAGGCGGCATACAGCGAAGGCACGCCGAATCGGGGGGCCGCGGTCAGCCACGCGTGCAGGCCGTTCTCCACCGCGTCGAACGCCGCCGCCGCCGGCATCGCCCAGCCCGCCGCGGCGCGCGCCCGCTCGCCCAGCGGCGCGAACAGCGCCGTTCGCGTGGCCAGCAGGAAACCGAACGCGCCGTAGGCCAGCAACAGCACGGCGTCCAGCGGCAGGTGCGCGCGGTAGCGCTGCAGATCCTGCGCCGACCACCGGTGGACGACTTCGCCGAAGGCGCGCGGCGTGGCCGCGAACTGCAGCGCGAGCGCGCCCGGCTCGAGCGGTGCGAGCCAGGCCGCCAGCGCGGCGAACAATGCCAGCGCTACCAGTCCGCTGGCGCGGACGGCGCGCACGATCAGGCGCGCGCGCCTGGGCGCGATGCCGGCAGCGCCGCCCCGCGCGCCCAGTCGATCGCGTCGTCGAGCCGGTCGTCGCCCCAGAAGATCTCGTCGCCGCAGACGAAGGTCGGCGCGTCGAAGAGGCCCAGCGCCCGCGCGCGGTCGGTCTGGCGCGCGTAGGCGGCGCGCACCTCGTCGCCGTGCGCAGCCTCGAGGCAGCGGTCGGCGTCGCGCCCCAGGCCCGCCAGCCATTCGCGCAGCAGCGAACGGTGGCAGCGCGACTCGTCCTCGCAGTAGCAGCCGACCGCGAAATCGGCCTGCCGCGACAGCGCGGCCAGCAGCGCGATCGCATGCGCGGCGTCGGGTGCCGCCATCTCGCGGCGGTAACGCCGCGCGAAGGCCTGCCATGCCTGCGGCGTGCGGCGCACGGTGCCGATGCGCAGGCCCTCGCCGGGTGCGCGCGGACTGCCGAGACGGACGATGTGAAGCGGCATGGCGGAGCCTCGTTCGCACGTTGCAGTCTAGCGCGGCCCGGCGCGTGGCGGTTGCGGGTGGGCGCGTTGATGGCGACCGTCCGCACCCTCGACGCGCGCTGCCGCCACGCTGGTGGGTCGCGCGCGAGACGGTGAAGTGGCGACGGTCAGGCGGAGACGGCGAAGCGAAGAAGGCTGTCCCCGTGCGGCCCAGCCCGGCCCTGCGTGCGCTCAGCCGCCGCCGCGCTGCGTATAGAGGTCGAAATAGCGCATGAACTCGTTGCGCGCCGCGTCGTCCACGCCGTCGAAGTGGTAGCGCACCGCCATGCGCGGCAGCTGCACGATGCCCAGGCGGCGCGGCGGCAGCATCGTCCAGTGGAGTTCCAGCGTGCCGGCGCCGATGAGCACCAGCGCGCGCCCGGGCGCCGGCAGTTCGATTGCATGGTCGCGCACGGCGCCGGGCAGGCAACGCAGCCAGTCGGCTTCGCTGAAGGCCTGGTCGCGCTCGAAGCGCTCGGGAAAGTTGGGCCCGATGGTCATTCAGCCGCCGGCCACCGGCGGCCAGATGGCCAGCACGTCGCCTTCGACCAACGTGCGCGTGGCGCGCTCCTCGGGCGGCACGTAGACGCCATTGACCAGCACCAGCTTCACCAGCTTTTCGGGCATGTGGAAGGGCTCGATGATCTGCGCGATGGTGGCTCCGGGCGCCACTTCCAGCGGCATCAGGTTGCCGGTGCGATGCTCAGTCGGCAGGTAGTCGGTGAGGCCGGCGTAGAGCTTGAAGGTGATGTGCATGGCACCGATACTGCCGCGGATGCCCGCTTCAGGCGCGGATATGGGCATGCGCATGCTGCGCCTGCGCGCTGGCCAGGTAGGCCTGCATCAGCAGCGTCGGATCCTGCAGCAGCTTGTCCTTCCATTCACCCAGCGGCACCTGGCCTTCGACCAGGCCGCGCATCACGCCCACGTGTTCGGTCCAGCCGATGGCGTTGCAGCCCACCAGGCGGTCACCGCCGAACTGCAGGCTCAGGTGGCGGCCGGCGGCGGTGTCGGTCATCTCGACATGTTCGCCGCCGGGCACGCCGTCCCAGGCGCCGAAGCTGGCGCTGATGAGGCCTAAAGTGTCGAGCACGTTGATCTGCGTCACGCCGCGCAGTTCGGTCGGCCGGCCCACCATGTTCAGCGCCGCCACGCGCGCCTGTTCGGCGGCATTGGGCTGGATGGCGCTGACGATCGTCTTGCCGCTGACCTTGTCGAAGGCCTCGGCGCAGTCGCCGGCGGCGTAGACGCCGGGCACGCTGGTCTGCAGGTGTTCGTCGGTGAGCACGCCCACCAGGCAGCGCACGCCGCTGTCCTGCAGGAAGCCGATGTTGGGCTTCACGCCGGTAGCGCTGATCACCAGGTCGGCCTCGAGCACGGCACCGGTGGAAAGCTTCACCTTCATCACCTGCGTGGCGTCGCGCTCGATGGCGTCGACGCGGGCGCCGGTGTGCACCGCCACGCCCTTGGCCACGCACCAGTCCTTGATCATGCCGCCGGCCACCGGGCCCATCATGCGCGGCACCATGCGGTCTCCCATCTCCACCACGCTGAGCTTCACGCCGCGCGCCGCCAGTGCCTCCATGATGATGCAGCCGATGAAGCCGGCGCCCATCTGCAGCACACGCGCGCCCGGCTTCGGCCAGCGCCTGGATGGCGCGCGCGTCGGCCAGCGTCCAGCAGGCGTGCACGCCGGGGCCGGCGATGCCGGGAATGGGTGGCGTGGCCGGGCTCGAGCCGGTGGCGATGAGCAGGCGGTCGTAGGCGTGCATGCCGCCGTCGTCCATGTGCACCGTCCTGGCCTCGGTGTCCAACCTGACCGCGCGGTTGCGCTTGAGCTGGATGCCCAGCCGTTCGTAGTGGTCGCCTTTGTGCCGCAGGTGCGTCCCGGCCTCGCCGATATTGCCCATCAGCAGGTAAGGGATGGCCATGCGCGAATAGGGCGCCTCGGGCTCGTCGCCCACGAGGTAGATCTCGTCGTGCGGAGCGTGCTTGCGGATCGTCTCGGCGGCGATCACGCCGGCCGGGCCGGCGCCGAGGATGATGTGTCTCATGTGCGGTCCTCTCTGAAAGAACAAGGCGGTCCTGGAACCGCCTTGCGTCGGATCCGGGCTGGCGCCCTGCGCTACAGCCCCAGCCGGGCGCGCGTCTCGGGCTTGAGCGTGCCGTCCGGGTTCCAGCCGCGCACCTCGTAGTACTTGGGCAGCATCTCCGGCACCTTGCTCACCAGGCCCTTGGCCGGGCCGGTCTTGGCCGCTTCGGTGACCAGCCGCTTGGGCAGCATGTCGTCCTTGGCGGTGAAGCCGGCGCGGTTGTTGAAGTCACGCTCCATGTTCCAGATGCGCTCGCCGATGGTGGCCACGTTGTCCAGCGTGAATTCCTCGCCGCAGGCCGGCGCCAGCTGGTCGGCCAGGTCGGGCAGGCCCCAGGCGAAGGTGGTGAAGACGCACAGCCCCGCGGAGTCGTACGCCGCGGTGGCGTCCTGGAAGGCCTTGAGCAGCTCGGGCTTGCCCTCGGCCGTGAGCGGGTCGGTCTTCACCGGAATGCCCGCCACCTCGCTGGCCACGGTGTAGCCGCGCAGGTGGCAGCCACCGCGGTTGCTGGTGGCGTAGCCCAGGCCGATGCCCTGGATGCCGCGGCCGTCGTAGGCCGGGAATTCCTGGCCCTTGCACGACATCGACAGATCGGGGTGGCCGTATTTGGCGGTCAACCGCTTGCTGCCCTGGCCGATTTCCTTGCCGAAGCCTTCGCCCTTGGCCGTCATCTCGGCAAAGGCCGCCAGCGCCTGCGCCGAGCCGAACTTGGCGTCGATGCCGAGCTGCTCCTTGGTGAGCACGCCCATCTCGTAGAGCTCCATCACCGCGCCCACGGTGGCGCCGAAGCTGATGGGGTCCATGCCGTGTTCGTTGCACAGCACGTTGGCGTACTGCAGCGCCTCCAGATCGTTGACGCCGTTGGCCGCGCCCAAAGCCCAGGCGGCTTCGTACTCCAGGCCGCCGGAGGCCCCCCAGTACTGCGGCTTGTTCTGCACCGTGAAGTGGCCCTGGTCGATCTTCTGGATGCGGCCGCAGGCGATGGTGCAGCCGAAGCAGGCCTGGTTGGTGACCAGCGGCTTCTTGCCGTCGGTGGCACGCGGCGTGGCCATGGCCTCGGCCGAGATGTCCTTGGCGCCCTCGAACTGCACGTCGCGGTGGTTGCGCGTGGGCAGCGCGCCCACTTCGTTGATGATGTTCATCAGCACCTGGGTGCCGTAGGCCGGCAGGCCCTGGCCGGTGAGTGCGTTCTCGGCCAGGATCTTCTTCTTCGCGGTCGTCACCTTCATGAAGGCCTTGGGGTCGGCGATATTGCCTACGCCCTTGGTGCCGCGCACGGCGATCGCCTTCAGGTTCTTGCTGCCCATCACCGCGCCCACGCCCGAGCGGCCGGCGGCGCGGTGCAGGTCGTTGACGACAGCCGCGAACAGCACCTGGTTTTCACCTGCGCCGCCGATGCTGCTGATGCGCAGCAACGGGTCCTGGTGGTCCTTCTTCAGCTGCTCCTCGGTGTGCCAGACGGTGGTGCCCCACAGATGCCCGGCGTCGCGCAGCTCGGCCATGTCGTCGTTGATATACAGGTACACCGGCTTGGCCGACCGGCCCTCGAAGATGACCATGTCCCAGCCCGCCATCTTCAGCTCGGCGCCCCAGTAGCCGCCGGAATTGCTGCAGGCGATGGCGCCGGTGAGCGGGCCCTTGGTGATCACCGTATAGCGCCCGCCCGTGCTGGCCATGGTGCCGGTCAGCGGGCCGGTGGCCCAGATGATCTTGTTCTCGGCCGACAGCGGGTCGACCTTGGCGTCGACTTCCTCCACCAGGTATTTGGTGCCGAGGCCGCGCGACCCGATATAGGCACGCGCCCAGTCCATATTCAAGGTTTCGGTCTTGACGGTGCCGGCCGTGAGGTCGACGCGAAGAAATTTTCCTGCCCAGGACATGTTGGTGGCTCCTCTCAGGCGGTGGCTTGGTTGCCGAGCTTGCTGGCCCAGGCCTGCATCTTGTCCAGGCCGGTCCAGTTGGCGTCGATGTAGGTGATGGCGCCGGTGGGGCAGGCTTCGGCACAGGCCGGCTCGCCGCCGCACAGGTCGCACTTCTGCACCTTGCCGGTCTCCTGCACGTAGTTGATGGTGCCGAAGGGGCAGGCGATGGTGCAGACCTTGCAGCCCACGCAGGTGGTCTCGTTCACCACCTTGGCGCCGGTCAGCTTGTCCAGCGTGATGGCCTCCACCGGACAGGCGTGCAGGCACCAGGCCTCGTCGCACTGGGTGCAGGTGTAGGGCACCTTGCGGCCGGTCTCGTGGAAGTCGAAGACCTTGATGCGCGACTTGGCCGGCGCGAAGGTGCCGTAGTTCTCGAACGAACAGGCCATCTCGCACTGAAGGCACCCGGTGCACTTCTCGGCGTTGATGTGAAGGCTCTTCTGCATGACTCGTTCTCTCCACGGTAGTTCGGGGGAAACCCTGCGAAGGGACGAGCGAAAGTCCCCGCGGCAAGGCCACTCGGGCATTTTGGGTAGCCGCCGCCTATGAAGACACAGGCATAACCCTGATCGAACGCGCCGTCGCCGTGCACGGGTGGCTGGTTCGTTGCGACAAAGCCGGGTCAAACCCGGCCGGGGGCCCGCTATCCCGACAGGGCAGCTCAGGAATTGGCCCGCACTTCCTCGATCGTGGTCATACCGGCCAGCACCTTCTCGATGCCGTCCTGGCGCAGCGTGCGCATGCCGTCGGCCAGGCCGTGGCGCAGCAGGTCGTCGGCGCGGCCGCCGGTCTGGATAAGGTGGCGCAGCGAACGCGACACCGTCATCAGCTCGTGGATGCCCGCGCGGCCGCGGTAACCCGTCTGGTCGCACTTCTCGCAGCCCACGGGCTTGTACAGCGTGAGCCTGCCGTTGCTGCCGAAACGCTGCCGCCAGCCGGCCAGCACGTCGTCGCCGGTGGGGGCTTGATCCACGCCGTTCATCGCGAACATGTAGTCGCCCAGCAGCTCGGTTTCGTCCTCGGCGCTGGCCTCGCGCGCCACGCGGCAGTGCGTGCACAGCCGCCGCACCAGGCGCTGCGCCAGCACGCCCAGCAGCGCGTCGGCAAAGTTGAACGGGTCCATGCCCATGTCGATGAGCCGGGTCACCGTCTCGGGCGCGCTGTTGGTGTGCAGCGTGGACAGCACCAGGTGGCCGGTGAGCGAAGCTTCCACCGAGACCTGCGCCGTTTCCTTGTCGCGGATCTCGCCGACCATGATCACGTCGGGGTCGGCACGCAGGAAGGCGCGCAGCGCGCGCGCGAAAGTCCAGTCGATGCGCGGATTGACCTGCACCTGGCGCAGCCCCGCCTGGGTGATCTCGATCGGGTCTTCGGCGGTCCAGATCTTGCGTTCGGGCGTGTTGATGTGGCTCATGGCCGAGTGCAGCGTGGTCGTCTTGCCCGAACCCGTGGGGCCCACGCACAACAGCATGCCGTAGGGGCGCTGGATGGCGGTCTTGAAGCGCGCCAGGTTGGCCGGGCTCAGGCCCAGGCTGTCCAGCGGAATCGGCTTGTTCGAGGTGAGCAGCCGCAGTACCGCGTCCTCCAGGTTGCCCAGCGTGGGGATGGTGGCCACGCGCAGTTCCAGCCGCACGCCCTGCACGAACTTGGCGAAATTGATCTTGCCGTCCTGCGGCTTTCGGCGCTCGCTGATATCCAGGTCGCACATGATCTTCAGCCGCGCGATCAAGGCGCTGCGGTAGGTGTGCGGCAGTTCCAGGTAGGGCCGCAGCTGGCCGTCCTTGCGGAAGCGGATGCGCACCTTGTCGCGCCCGGCCGGGCATTCGATGTGGATGTCGGACACACCCTGGTTGTGCGCCTCCAGGATCATCGAGTTGATCAGCCGCACCAGCGAGTTGTCGCTCTGCTCGATGGAGGCGTCTTCGTCGTCCTCATGGCGTCCGTCGCCCTGCTCCATGCTGGCCAGCAGCTTGCTCGCGTCCACCGATTCGTGGTCGGGGCCCGCATCGGCCAGTCCGCGCAGGGCGTGCGCCGAGGCACCCATCTTCTGGTAGACGCGCGTGATGGCCTCGGCCAGCACGCCGGAGCGCACCAGCACCGGCACCAGCTTGCACTGGGCGGCAAATTCGATCTCGTCGATGGCGGCGCGGTTGGAGGGATCCTCCATCGCCACCACCAGGCGGCCCGTGCGCACGACCAGGGGCAGTGCCGGCACGCGCGCGGCCACGGCGTGCGGCAGGCGCGCCACCGCGTCCATGTCGACGGGAAACTGCGCCACGTCCACCAGCGGGTAGCCCATCTTGCGCGCCAGTGCGGTCTGCAGGTCGGCACGCGACACCAGGCCCTTGCGCACCAGCAGTTCGCCCAGCGGCACGCTGCGGTCGCTGCGCTGCTGCACCAGCGCCTGTTGGAGTTGGTTCTCGTTGATGTAGCCCAGGGCGATGAGCGCCTCGCCGATGCGCACCATGGGCATGCGGGCCTGGCGCTCGATGGCCGCGGTCAGTTCGTCGGCGGTGATGATCTGGTCCACGACCAGCATCTCGCCCAGCTTGCGCGAGCGCAGCGCCTGTTGCTCGTTCAGCGCCTCCTCCACCTGGCCGGGCGTGGCGGCGTTCAGCGCCACCAGGGCCTCGCCGATGCGCGCCCCGATCTCTGCGCTCTCGTAGGCCGAACGCGGGACGAACCAGCGCCGCAACGTGCCCTTGTCGTCCAGCGGCTCGAACAGGAACAGGCCCCAGGGCAGTTCGCGGTGTCCCTGCGTACGGCCTTCCCAGAGCCGGGCGCCGTGCAGTTGGATGCGGAAGTTCAGCAGCGGCCGCTCCACGGTCGGATCGGGTGCGGCGTCGGTGGCCGGCAAGGCCATCAGCGGCTGACGCAAGCGCAGGCGGCGGAACTGGTCGAAGCGCAGCGACAGCGGCGTGCGCGAGTTGGCCACCTGCAGTTGCACCAGCGTGCGCTGGGGATCGAACAGCGTCAGCCGGCCCTCCAGCGCATGACCGTTCAGGCCTTCCACGGCGCACGCCGGCGGCGCCGGCGAGGCGGCAGGCGTCGGGTAGCCGGCGAGGTCGGGGGCTGGCCAGGCGAAGCCTTCACCGTCGGTGGGCAGCAGGGTCAACGGCGGCTGGGAAAGGTCGGACATGGCGCTTCCATGCTGCCGGCGGTTGCGCGCACGGCGCGGCGCAACGGGCAGCCTTGGTGGCGATGATGAAGCGCTCGCGGCGCACCGGAGCCGGGAAATGCGCCGGCTTCGGCCCCCAGATCGGCGGCATGCGGTGCGGGTGCCCGCTGTCCGGACACGCGCGCGCCGGCGGTCGTGCCGGCCGGGATTTCGCGCACACTGCGGTCATGAAAAGGAGCGGGCCGATGCCATGCCAGTGCCGCTGGGCGCGCCAGCCTGCAGCCTGCGGCCTGCGCCGGACGCGCCGGCCATGAACCTGCGCTTCGTCGAGGCCTACTACTGGGTGGTGCTGCTGCGCAGCGTCACGCGTGCGGCCGAAAAGCTGCACCTCACGCAGTCGGCCATGTCCAGCCGCATCGCCGCGCTGGAACAGGAACTGGGCACGCTGCTGCTGGACCGGCGCGACAAGCAGTTCCGCGTCACCGTCGCCGGCCAGCGCTTCTTTGCCTATGCCGAGCGGCTGCTCGACCTGCAGCGCGAGATCCAGGCCGAACTCGGCGGCTCCGGCGCGCAACCGGTGCTGCTGCGCGTGGGCGCCATCGAATCGGTGCTGCACTCGTGGCTGATGGACTGGGTGCGCGCGCTGCGCGAGCAGCAGCCCGCGCTGGCGCTGGAACTCACCGTGGAGACCTCGCCGGTGCTGGTGGACCAGCTCGTGCGCGGCACGCTCGACATCGCCATTGCCGCGTTGCCGGCCGGTGGCAGCGGCGTGCGCGCGCTGGCCCTGCCGTCGATGGCGATGGTCTTCACCGGCCACGCCGCACGCCACCGCCGCCGCCGCTGGACGCTGGCCGACCTGGCGGCGCTGGAACTGATGACCTTCCAGCGCGGCTCGCAGCCGCACGTGGCGCTGCTCGACCTGCTGCGCCGCCAGGGGCTGGAGCCGCTGCGCGTGCACAGCGTGTCGTCGATCAGCGCCATGGCGCAGCTGGTGGAAGACGGCCTGGGCGTGGCCACGCTGCCCGCCGCCGTGGTGCAGCGCCTGGCCCAGCGCCTGCCGCTGAAGGCGCTGGCCTGCGACACCGCGCTGGCGCCGTTGCCCATCCACCTGAGCTGGCGCGTCGACCCGGCGTCCACGGCGCAGGGTGCGCTCATCGACAGCCTGCTGGCCCATCGGGGCGTGGCCGCACAGCATCGAAAAATTCGATGAGCTGCGCTGCAAAACTTTCGTTTGCCAGATCGCCTTCGCCGCCGCACCATGCGCACCGGTTTGCAGCCGGTGGCGCTGCGGCCGGCCACCACGGGAGAAACGCGATGCAGGCCCCTCGGCCCCCCCATGTCTTCCACGACGACGCCGCCCGGCGCGGTGCCGCACTGCGCCAGCGTTTCCGCGACGGGCTGTCGCAAGGCCACACCAGCGGCGCCGCCGACGACCTGGTGCAGGGCAACCTGGTCGTGCTGCCGCGCAGCGACGCCTACGACTTCCTCACCTTCTGCCAGCGCAACCCGCGGCCCTGCCCGGTGCTGGCGGTGGGCGACCCGGGCGACCCGTCGCTGCCGTCGCTGGGCCGCGGCATCGACCTGCGCACCGACCTGCCGCGCTACCGCGTCTGGCGCCACGGCGAACTCGTCGACGAGCCCGCCGACGTGCGCGCGCTGTGGCGCGACGACCTGGTCTCCTTCGTCATTGGCTGCTCGTTCTCGTTCGAGTGGGCGCTGCGCAGCGAAGGCATCCCGCTGCGCCACGTCGACCGCGGCTGCAACGTCGCCATGTACCGCACCAACGTGCCGACGCAGCCCGCCGGCCGCTTTGCCGGCCCGCTGGTGGTGTCGATGCGGCCGATGAGCGCCGCGCACGCCATCCGCGCGGTGCAGATCACCGCGCGCTACCCGGCCGTGCACGGCGCACCGGTGCACCTGGGCGACCCCGCGCAAATCGGTATTGGCGACCTTTCGCGGCCCGACTATGGTGACGCCGTGGACGTGCTGCCGGGCGAGCTGCCCGTCTTCTGGGCCTGCGGCGTCACGCCCCAGGCCGCCATCGCCCAGGCGCGAACCGAGTTCTGCATCACGCACGCCCCGGGCGCGATGCTGATCACCGACCTTCTCAACCACCAGATCGCCGGCGGCTGAAGCTGCGCCGAGTCGATCGCACAAAGGAGACCACCATGAAGTCGTTCATCCTCGGCGCCGCCGTCCTGGCCTGTGCCACCGCCGCCAGCGCGCAGACCAAGTGGGACCTGCCCAGCGGTTACGGCGCCAATACCTTCCAGACCAAGAACCTGGAGCAGTTCGCCGCCGACGTGAAGGCCGCCACCGGCGGCAAGCTCGTGATCACCGTGCACTCGGGGGCGTCGCTGTTCAAGCAGCCCGAGATCAAGCGCGCCATCCAGACCGGCATGGCGCAGGCCGGCGAATTCATCATCTCCGGCATGGCCAACGAGAACCCGTTGTTCGGCGCCGACTCCATCCCCTTCCTCGCCACCAGCTACGCCGACGCCAGGCGCCTGTACGACGCGACGCGGCCGGTGCAGGAAAAGGTGCTGGCGGGGCAGGGCATCAAGATGCTGTTCTCGGTGCCGTGGCCCGGCCAGTCGCTGTATTCGGTGAAGCCGATCAATACCGCCGACGACTTCAAGGGCACCAAGATGCGCGCCTACAACCCGGCCACGACCAAGATCGCGCAGCTGCTCGGCGCCTCGCCGGTGACGATCCAGCTGCCCGAACTCGGCCAGGCCCTGGCCACCGGCGCGGTGAACAATTTCCTCACCTCCAGCGCCAGCGGCGCCGACGGCAAGCTGTACGAGCAGGTGAAATATTTCTACCCCGTCAACGGCTGGCTGCCGCGCAACGTGACGGCGGTCAGCCAGAAGGCCTTCGACGCGCTGGACAAGGCCACGCAGGACGCCGTGCTGAAGGCCGCGGCCGAGGCCGAGGCGCGCGGCTGGAAGATGAGCGAGCAGGTCGACACCGACTCGATCGCCATCCTGAAGGCCAACGGCGTGACCGTGGCGCCGCCCTCGGAGAGCGTGCGCCTGGCGCTGCAGAAGGTGGGCGAGCAGATGACCAACGAGTGGCTGGCCACGGCGGGCCCGGACGGCAAGGCCATCATCGACGCCTATCGCAAGAAGTGACGCAGGCAGCGGCGTCAGGAATGACGCCGCTGCGGCGCCGCGGCCCGCCTGGCGCGGTGCCGCGCCAAGGCGATGCGGCGCACGCGCCGCGTCTTTCGACTGTTCTTCCGGGGTTGATCCATGCTGCATCGAATGGCATTCGGCTTCTATCGCGTCCTGCTCATGCTGGCCGGCGTGGCCATGGTCGGCGCCTT
Source organism: Candidatus Rubrivivax defluviihabitans (assembly GCA_016709385.1). GTDB lineage: Bacteria > Pseudomonadota > Gammaproteobacteria > Burkholderiales > Burkholderiaceae_C > Rubrivivax > Rubrivivax defluviihabitans. Next base: position 401,511 of record JADJMW010000005.1, on the reverse strand, counting down.
CGTGGCGATCATGCTGAACATCATGGCGCGCCTGTTGGGCTGGGACCTCCCGGGGCTGGACGGCTACGCCGGTTATGCCATCGCCGCCGCGCTGTTCCTGGCGCTGCCGTCCACGCTGCAGCGCAACGAGCACATCCGCGCCACGCTGCTGCTGGACCACGTGAAACCGCGCACGCGCCATCGCATGGAGGTCTTCGCACTGGGCCTGGGTGTGGCCATCTCGCTGTACCTGGCGTGGTTCGCGGTGCGGCTGGTGTGGGTGTCGTACACGCTGCACGACGTGGCACCCACCGGCGACGCCACGCCGATGTGGATCCCGCAGCTGAGCATGGCGCTGGGCTGCGTGGGCTTTGCGCTGGCCTTCGCGCAGGCGCTGTGGTCGGCCCTGTCCGGCCGGCCGTTCTTTGCCGAGCCCGGTGCCGACGCGCCGCGCGCCGACTGACCCCCCTACCGCTGCCGAGGTTCCCATGGACGTGCTTTTCGCCATCGCGCTCGTCGTGCTGCTCTTCGTGGCCCTGGCCTCCGGCCTGTGGGTCGGCATGGCCTTGCTGGCCGTGGCCCTGGTGGCGATGGAATTCGCCACCAGCCGCCCGGTGGGCGACAGCATGGTGCTCACGATCTGGGGTTCCACCTCGAGCTGGACGCTGACCGCGCTGCCGCTGTTCCTGTGGATGGGCGAGATCCTGTTCCGCACCAAGCTCAGCGAGGACATGTTCAAGGGCCTGGCGCCCTGGCTGGAACGCCTGCCGGGCCGGCTGCTGCACGTCAACGTCATCGGCAGCACCATCTTCGCGGCGGTGTCGGGTTCTTCGGCGGCCACCTGCGCCACCATCGGCCGCATCGCGCTGCCCGAACTGCGCCAGCGCGGCTACCCGGAGAAGATCGCCGTCGGCACGCTGGCCGGCGCGGCCACCCTGGGCCTGCTGATCCCGCCTTCGATCATCATGATCGTCTACGGCGTCGCCGCCGACGTCTCGATCGCCAAGCTTTTCATCGCCGGCATCGTGCCGGGCATCGTGCTGGCGGCGATGTTCATGGGCTACATCATCGTCTGGTCGCTGCTCAATCCGTCGCAGATTCCGGCGGCCGGCGAGACGATGAGCCTGGCCGCCAAGCTGCACGCTTCGCGCCACCTGATCCCGGTGGTGCTGCTGATCGGCGCCGTGCTCGGCTCCATCTATTCGGGCCTGGCCACGGCCACCGAGGCGGCCGCCATCGGCGTGCTCGGCGCGCTGGTGCTGGCGGCGGTGGAAGGCAGCCTGAACTGGAAGACCTTCGTCGGCGGCCTGGGTGCGGCCTGCCGCGTGTACTGCATGGTCGGCCTGATCCTGGCCGGTGCCGCCTTCCTGACGCTGGCCATGGGTTTCGTCGGCCTGCCGCGCCACCTGGCCGAATTCATCACCGCGCTGAACCTGTCGCCGTTTGCGCTGGTGCTGGCGCTGACGGTGTTCTACCTGATCCTGGGCTGCTTCCTCGACGGCATCTCGATGGTGGTGCTGACCATCGGCGTGCTGCTGCCCACGGTGCAGGCGGCGGGTTTCGACCTCATCTGGTTCGGCATCTTCACGGTGCTGCTGGTGGAACTGGCGCAGATCACGCCACCGGTGGGGCTGAACCTGTTCGTGCTGCAGGGGCTGACCCGGCACGACCTGACCTACGTGGCGCGCGCCGCCATACCGATGTTCTTCCTGATGCTGCTGGCGGCGCTGTTGTCGTACTACTTCCAGGACGTGATCCTGTGGCTGCCCAACCGCATGTGACGGCGCCGCGGCGTCCCGCATTCGCAGCCCTTCCACCACAAGACGAAGCCCGGCGATGACCCTGCGCCTGCTCGATGCCGGCGACGCCGCCTTCACGGTGGAGTTCGGCGAAACGATCGCCCCCGCGCTGCTGGCGGCGGTGCAGGCGCTGGACGCCGGCATCGCGCGCGCGCAAGCCGCCGGCGCCCTGCCGGGGCTGATCGAGACGATGCCCACCTTCCGCTCGCTGACGGTCTTCTTCGACCCGTTGCGCACCGGTCGCGCCGAACTGATCGAAGCGCTGCAGCCGCTGTTCAAAGCCGCCGAACACGCGCCGCCGGTCGACGGCCGCCACTGGCGGCTGCCCGTGTGCTACGAAGGCGAGGCCGGCCCCGACCTGGCGGCCACCGCCGCTGCCGCCGGCACCACGACCGACGAGGTGGTGGCGCTGCACAGCGGCACCGAATTCCGCGTCTACATGCTCGGCTTCATGCCCGGCTTCCCGTTCATGGGCGACCTGCCCGAGCGGCTGCGCCTGCCGCGGCGCACCGAGCCGCGCGTGCGCGTGCCGGCGGGCAGCGTGGCCATCGCCGGCGGCCTGACCGCCATCTACCCCTGGGAAAGCCCGGGCGGCTGGCACCTGCTGGGGCGCTGCCCGGTGCGTTTGTTCGACGCCGCCGCGGAGTCGCCTTCGCTGCTGGCGGTGGGCGACCGGGTGCGCTTTCAGCCGGTGCCCATGGCCGAATTCCGGCGGCTCGAAGCCGCGGTGCAGGCGCGGGAAGTCGACCCCGCATGCTGGCTGGCGCCGGTGCCGGCCGCCGCAGCGCTGGCGGGCGGGCGATGAGCACGATGCCCTGGCTCGAGGTGGTCTCGCCCGGGGCTTACGCCTCGGTGCAGGACGCGGGGCGGCGCGGCTGGCGCCGCGTCGGCGTGCCCTGGGCCGGCGTGCTCGACCCGCGCCTGATGCGCGTGGCCAATGCGCTGGTCGGCAACGACGGCGGCGCGCCGGTCATCGAGTGTTTCGACGGTGGGCTGCAGCTGGCCGCGCGCGACGGTGCGCTGCGCCTGGCGGTGGCCGGCGATGCAACGGTCGAGGTCGAAAGTGCGGGCGAGCGGCGGCTGCTGTCGTCCTGGCGATCGCTGACCCTGGCCGCAGGTGACGTGCTGCGCCTGCGCCGTCTGGAGCGTGGCCGCATCGCGGTGGTGGCGGTCGAAGGGCTGAAGCTGCCGAAGGTGCTGGGCAGTGCCTCGACCTATGCACGTGCCGCACTCGGCGGCGTCGACGGCCGCGCGCTGGCCGCCGGCGCGCGGCTGCCGGCAGTGCCCGCCAGCGCTCGGCCCGAGCGCATGCTGGCGGCCGCCCCGAAGGCCGCCTCTGCGGCCGCGGCCGACCCGATCCGCGTCGTGGCCGGCCCGCAGGCCGACCATTTCACCGCGGCCGCGCTGGCCGCCTTCACCGAGTCCGGCTACCGCATCACCACCGACGCCGACCGCATGGGCGTGCGCCTGGAAGGCCCGGCGCTGGTGCACCAGGGGGCGCCCGAGATCGTGTCCGACGCCACCGTGCCGGGCTCGATCCAGGTGCCGGGCAACGGCCAGCCCATCGTGCTGCTGGCCGACGCGCAGACCGCCGGCGGCTACCCCAAGATCGCCACCGTCATCGGTGCCGACCTGCCGCGGCTGGCCGCTTCCCGGCCCGGCCAGGAGCTGCGCTTCGCCTGGGTCGACGCGGCCGAGGGCGAACGCCTGGCGCGCGCGGCCGAAGCCGAGACGCTGGCGCTGCTGGCCACGCTGCGCCCGCTGCTGGTGGGTGGCGTCGACGAGGCGGCGCTGTACGGTGGCAACCTGGTGAGCGGTTTCCTGCACGCGCTGTCGGCCGAACACCGGCCCGCCGCGCCGGGTGGCGGGCAAGGCGTCGGGTCAGCGAACGGGAGAGCCTGAAATGAAGATCAACCTCAATGCCGACCTCGGCGAATCCTTCGGCGCCTGGACCATGGGCGAGGACGCCGCGCTGCTCGGCGTCGTGAACTCGGCCAATATCGCCTGCGGCTTCCATGCCGGCGACCCGCTGGTGATGCGCAATACGGTGCGCACGGCGCTGGCCGCCGGCGTGGGTCTGGGCGCGCACCCGGCCTACCCCGACCTGCAGGGCTTCGGACGGCGGCCGATGACGCTGGCCCCGGCCGAACTCGAGGCGGTGATCCTTTACCAGGTCGGCGCGCTGGCTGGCATGGCCGCCGCCGAAGGTGGCCGGCTCAGCCACGTGAAGCCGCACGGCGCGCTGAACAACCAGGCCTGCGAAGACGCCGCGCTGGCCGACGTGGTGGCCCGTGCGGTGCGTGCCTTCGATCGCGATCTCATCCTGCTGGCGCCGGCGCTTTCCGAGTTGCAGTCGGCGGGCCAGCGCGCGGGCCTGGCCGTGGCGGCCGAGATCTTCGCCGACCGCGCCTATACCGATGCCGCCACGCTGGTGCCGCGCAGCCGCCCCGGCGCCGTGATCCACGACGCCGACGCCGTGGTGGCGCACGTGCTGCGCATGCTGCAGGCCGGCGGCATCGTCGCGGCCAGCGGCAAGCTGCTGCCCACCGCCATGCACAGCATCTGCGTGCACGGCGACACGCCCGGGGCGGTGGACAACGCGCGCCGTCTGCGCGCCGCGCTGCAGGCCGAAGGCTGGCAGATGGCCGGGCTGGACGAGGTCATCGCCGGCTAAGGCCCACCGCTTGGCCGGCGAAGGCCGCGGCCGCGGGAGAGAATGGCCGCCATGCCCCAGCCCGCCATCCTGCTCACCGGTTTCGAGCCCTTCGGCGGCGAGTCCGTCAATCCTTCGTGGCAGGTGGCGCAGGCGCTGCACGGCGAGACCCTTGCTGGCGCGCGTGTGCAGTCGCTGTGCCTGCCCTGCGCCTTCGGCGATGCGCTGGACACGCTCGGTGCGGCGCTGGTGCGGCAGCGGCCGGGCATCGTGCTCGCGCTCGGCCAGGCCGGCGGGCGCAGCGACTTTTCCGTGGAGCGCATCGCCATCAACGTCGACGACGCGCGCCTTCCCTGCAACGCCGGCCGCCGCCCCATCGACGAGCCGGTGGTGCCCGGCGCGCCGGCGGCCTACTTCGCCACGCTGCCCATCAAGGCCATCGTCGCGGCGCTGCGCAGCGCGGGGCTGCCGGCCTCGGTGTCGCAGAGTGCCGGCACCTACGTCTGCAACCATGTCTTCTACGGCCTCATGCACGCGCTGCGGCGCCGCCGCGGCGTGCGTGCCGGCTTCATGCACCTGCCGCTGCTGCCCGAGCAGGCCGCGGCACGGGCCACCGTGCCGGCGCCGCCCAGCCTGCCGCTGGCCACGCTGGTGCAAGGCGTGCGGCTGGCACTGGTCACCGCGGTCACCACCACGGCCGACCTGCGCGCCAGCGGCGGCGCCGAGACCTGACGCGCCGCCGCTGCCGGTTCATCGGGCCATTCGGGACATTCCGGCCGCCGCGGCCGCATTGAACGCATCACGGGTATCGTCGCGCGCTGGCCGCCGGGGCCGATGTAACTTGCCTCATGGCTGCTACGACTGACGGCCCATAGCCAGGATCCCGCGTGACATTCAAGAAGATCGGACTCGTGCTGCTGCTGGCCCTGGGGGTAGTGGCCTTCTTCGCGCTGGACCTGGGCCGCTTCCTGAGCCTGGACTACGTGAAGGGCGCGCAGGACCGTTTTGCCGAGCTGTATGCGCAGCACCCGGCGGCGGTGCTCGGCAGCTATTTCGGCATCTATGTGCTGGTCACCGCCTTGTCGCTGCCCGGCGCGGTGATCATGACGCTGGCCGGCGGCGCCATCTTCGGCCTGCTCGTGGGCACGCTGGTGGTGAGCTTCGCTTCCAGCCTGGGCGCCACGCTGGCCATGCTGGCGGCGCGCTACCTGCTGCGCGAGGGCGTGCAGTCGCGCTTCGGCGCCCGGCTGGCCGACATCGACAAGGGCATCGCGCGCGAGGGCGCTTTCTACCTCTTCACGCTGCGCCTGGTGCCGTTGTTCCCGTTCTTCGTCATCAACCTGCTGATGGGGCTGACGAAGATGAAGGCCACCACGTTCTACGGGGTCAGCCAGCTCGGCATGCTGGCCGGCACGGTGGTCTACGTGAATGCCGGCACGCAACTGGCGCGCATCGATTCGCTGCAGGGCATCCTCTCGCCGGGGCTGCTGCTGTCCTTCGTGCTGCTGGGCGTGTTCCCGCTCATCGCCAAGAAGATCGTCGACGGAGTGAAGGCGCGGCGCGTCTACGCGCCCTGGGCCGGCAGGAAGCCGCGAAAGTTCGACCGCAACATGGTCGTCATCGGCGCCGGCGCGGCGGGGCTGGTCACGGCCTACATCGCCGCTGCGGTGAAGGCCCGGGTGACGCTGGTGGAAAGCCACAAGATGGGCGGCGACTGCCTGAACTACGGCTGCGTGCCGAGCAAGGCGCTGATCAAGACCGCCACGCTGGCGCGCCAGATGCGCCACAGTGCGGCTTACGGCATCGCACGCGCCGAGTTCACGCTGGACTTCGCGCAGGTCATGGAACGCGTGGCCGGCGTGGTGCGCGCCGTGGAGCCGCACGATTCCGTCGAGCGCTACACCGGCCTGGGCGTGGACGTGCAGATCGGCCGCGCCAAGATCCTGGACCCGTGGCACGTGCAGATCACGCACGACGACGGCAGCACGCAGGTGCTCTCCACGCGTTGCATCGTCATCGCCACCGGCGCCAGGCCCTTCGTGCCGCCGCTGCCGGGCATCGAGGAGGTGGGCTGTCTCACCAGCGATACGCTGTGGGGCCTGCGCGAACAGCCGCGCCGCCTGGTGGTGCTGGGCGGCGGGCCGATCGGCTGCGAACTGGCGCAGGCCTTCGCGCGCCTGGGCTCGCAGGTCACGCAGGTGGAGATGGCGCCGCGCCTCATGTTGCGCGAGGACGAGGACGTGTCGGCCTACGCGCAGCAGGCCTTGCAGGCCGACGGCGTGACCGTGCTCACCGGCCACCAGGCGTTGCGCTGCGAGCAGGTGGGCGAGGAAAAATTCCTGGTGGTGGAAGCCGCGGGCCAGGAACGCCGCCTGCCCTTCGACGCGCTGCTGTGCGCCGTGGGCCGCGTGGCGCGGCTGCAGGGTTTCGGCCTCGAGGAACTGGGCATCCCGGTCCACCGCACCGTGCTCACCGACGACTACCTGCAGACGGTGTTCCCCAACATCCTCGCCGCCGGCGACGTGGCCGGCCCCTACCAGTTCACGCACACCGCGGCGCACCAGGCCTGGTACGCTGCCGTGAACGGCCTCTTCGGCGGCTTCAAGAAATTCAAGGCCGACTATTCCGTCATCCCCTGGTGCACCTTCATCGACCCCGAGGTGGCGCGCGTGGGCCTGAACGAACAGGAAGCGCGCGAGAAGGGCGTGGCCTTCGAGGTCACGCGATACGGCATCGACGACCTCGACCGCGCCATCGCCGACAGCGCCGCGCACGGCTGGGTGAAGGTGCTCACGGTGCCGGGCAAGGACAGGATCCTGGGCGTGACCATCGTCGGCGCGCATGCCGGCGAGCTGCTGGCCGAATTCGTGCTGGCCATGAAGCACGGGCTGGGGCTGAACAAGATCCTGGGCACCATCCACACCTACCCCACGCTGGCCGAGGCGAACAAATACGTGGCCGGCGAGTGGAAGCGCGCGCACCAGCCGTTGGCGCTGCTGCGCTGGGTGGAGAGATTTCATGCCTGGCGCCGCGGTTGAGGTGGCGGGCGGAGGCGCTGCCGCCGCGGCCTGGCGCGGCGTGCTGTGGGCCTGCAGCCATGCCGGTGCCGGCGAGTGGGCGCTGCCGCCGCTGGTGGACGCAGCCGGCGGCCTGGGCATCGGCTGGCGCGTGGTGACGCTGCCCGCGCAGAAGCCGCCCATCACGCGCTACACGGCCGAGCACGTGGACGGGCGCGACGCCTTGCGCGTGGAAGCGGCCGCGTCCTATGGCAACCTGGTCTACGTGCTGCCCGGCGTACCGGCACCGCGACGGCTGAACTGGGCCTGGCGGCTGCAGCAGCCGAATGCCGCCGCCGACCTGCGCCGCAAGCCGGGCGACGATGCGGCCGTGAAGGTCTGCCTGAGCTTCGACCTGCCGATGTCGGCCGTGCCCTTCGTCGAACGCCAGCTGCTGCGGCTGGCGCGCTCGCGCACCGGCGAGGACCTGCCCGCGGCCACGCTGTGCTGGGTGTGGGCCGGTGCCGAGGAGCGCGGCGCGCTGCTCGACAACGTCTACAGCCGGCGCGTGCGCTATATCGTGCTGCGCAATGGCAGCGACGCGCCGGGCCATTGGCAGCGGGAGAGCCGCGACGTGGCTGCCGACTTCCTGCGCGCCTTCGGCGATGAGAGCGCCACCGTGCCGCCGCTCACGGCGGTGATCGTGGCCGGCGACGCCGACAACACCGGCGCCCGGTCGGTGGCCCATGTCGCCAATCTGAGCTTCGCGCCATGAAGCGGCTCGTGCTGCTCGGCGGCGGCCACGCCCACGTGCACGTGCTGCGCTCGCTGGCGCTGGAGCCGCTGGCCGGCGCCGAGGTGGTGCTGGTCACGCCTTTCCTGCGCCAGATGTATTCCGGCATGGTGCCCGGCCTGGTGGCCGGCCACTACACGGCCGGGCAGTGCGCCATTCCGCTGGCGCCGCTGGCACGGGCCGCCGGCGTGCGCCTGATCGAAGGCGCGGCGGTGGGCCTGGACGCCGCCGTGCGCCGCGTGCCGCTGGCCGGCGGCGAAACGATCCACTACGACCTGCTGTCGCTGGACACCGGCGCGGTGATGGACCGCGACCGCCTGCCCGGCGCGCGTGAGCATGGCTTGTTCGTGCGGCCGATCGAACATTTCGTGGCGCGGCTCGACGCCGTGCTGCAAGGCGCGGCGCAATGGGGGGCGGACATCGCCGTCATCGGCGGCGGCGCCGCCGGCGTGGAATTGGCGCTGGCGCTGCGCCACCGGCTGGAAACGCCGGGCCGGGCCGACCCACCGTCGGCCTGCATCACGCTCGTCACCGGCGGCCCGGTGCCGCTGGCCGGCTACCCGGCGGGCGTGATCAGGCGCATGCAGCGCGTGCTGGCGGCGCATGGCATCAGCGTCGTGCGCGACACCTGCAGCGCCGTCGAGGCCGGTGCCCTGGTGCTGGGCAGCGGTGCGCGGCTGGCCTGCCGGGCGGCCGTCATCGCCACCGGTGCCGAGGCGCCGGCCTGGCTGGCCGGCAGCGGCCTGGCGCTGGACGAACGCGGCTTCGTGCGCACCGGCGCCACGCTGCAGAGTCTGTCGCACCCCGAGGTCTTCGCTGCCGGCGACGTGGCCAGCCGCGCCGACGCGCCGCACGCCAAGAGCGGCGTCCATGCCGTGCGCGCCGGCCCGCCGCTGGCGCTGAACCTGCGCCGCTTTCTCGCCGGGGCCGAACTGCTGCCGCACCGGCCGCAGCAGCGCACGCTCAACCTCATCTCGTGCGGCGAGAAGCGGGCCATCGCGGCCTGGGGCAGCTGGTCGGCGCAGGGGCGCTGGGTATGGTGGTGGAAGGACCGCATCGACCGCAGCTTCGTGGCGCGCTACAGCGCGCCGGCCACGGCCGCGCGGTCATGAATCGCGCGGCCTGAACGCCACCAGGATCACCGGCGGCACGCGGCCGTCGACGTCGCGCGGCAGGGTGGCGATGCGGTCGATGGCGCGCAGCACGGCCTCGTCCCATTCCTTGTGGCCGCTGCTCTTGACGAGGCGCCGCGAAATGATGGTGCCGCCGGGCGCGGTGCGCACTTCCACCTCGGGCACGGCGTTGTCGGGCAGGCTGCCGGTGTCGAAGAAGATGTGGCGCCGGATCTCGGCCACCAGGCGGCCGGCATAGGCCGCCGACGGCGCGGCCGATTGCGCCGCGGTGCCGGTGCCGCCAGTGCCGGTGGCGCCGCCGGCCTGGCCCATGATGCGCTTCAGGTTTTCCTCGCGCTGCCGCGCCAGGCGCGCGTCCTCGGCTTGCTGCGCCTGCTTCTGCGCGGCCTCTTCCTGGCGCTGCTGCTCGGCCTGGGCGCGGCGCTTGTCCTCTTCGGCCATCTTTCGCGCCTCGGCCTCGGCCTTGCGCTTGTCGGTCTCGGCCTTGCGCTTGTCTGCCTCGGCCTTGCGGGCCGCTGCGGCATCGGCCGCCTTGCGTGCGGCCTCTCGTGCCGCCTCGGCCTCGGCGGCCCGTTTGGCTTCGGCCTCGGCCTTGCGGCGGCGCTCGCGTTCGACGGCGATATCGGGCTCGACCGCTGGCGGTTGCACGCGCGCGGGCGGTGGCGCCGGTGTCGGCGGGGGGGCGGGCTTCGGAGCGGGCGTGGGGGCCGGCGCGGGTGCCGGTTCGGGTGTCGGTTTGGCTGCCGGTTCGGGCAGGGGCTGCGCCCGCGGCGCGGCGGTCTGCGGCACGCTGGCCCACAGTTCGGCGCTCACGACGTCGGGCGTGTGGGCGCGCCAGTCCACGGCCACGGTCAGCGCCAGCAGCAGGGCGGCATGCGCCAGCAGCGACAGCGCCGCCCCCGCACCATGGCCGCCGGGCGGCCGCGGCAGCAGCACGTCGTGGCCCAGGGCGGTGGCCGTCACTTCGCCGTGCCTCAGTTCGAACCCTGCTTGACCGACAGCCCCACGCGCTGCACGCCGGCGCGCTGCAGCGTGTCCATCACGCGCACCACGTTTTCGTAGCGCACGTTGCGGTCGGCGCTGATCACCACCGGCACCTCGGCACCCCCGCCGGGGGCCGCGGCTTGCTTCTCGCGCACACGCGCGGCCAGCTGCGCCAGCGCCACGGCCGTCGGTTCCTGCTGGTCCAGGCGCAGGCGCAGCTTGCCGTCGGCGGCCACCACGACCTCGATCACGCTCGTGGGCCGCTGCTGGCTCTTGCCCACCGAGGGCAGGTCCACCACGCCGGTGGTGATGAGCGGGGCGGTGACCATGAAGATGATCAGCAGCACCAGCATGACGTCGATGAACGGCACCATGTTGATCTCGTTCATCGAGCGGCGGCCGCGATGGCCGCGCATGGCCACGTGCGGCATCAGCGGACCTCCGAACCGATGGCCGTACCCGCCACCGCCACCTGCCCGGCGTTGCGCTGCAGGATGTTGCTGAATTCCTCGATGAAGGTTTCCAGCTGGATGGCGATGCGGTCGATGTCGCGCGCGAAGCGGTTGTAGGCCACCACCGCGGGAATGGCGGCGAACAGGCCGATGGCGGTGGCCACCAGCGCCTCGGCGATGCCCGGCGCCACCGTGGCCAGCGTCACCTGCTGCAGGTTGGACAGGCCCACGAAGGCGTGCATGATGCCCCACACGGTGCCGAACAGCCCCACGTAGGGGCTGACCGAGCCCACGCTGGCCAGGAAGCTCAGGTTGCTTTCCACCACGTCGAGTTCACGCTGGAAGCTGGCGCGCATGGCACGGCGCGCGCCGTCGAGCTGCGCCCCGGCGTCGAGCCGCTTCTCGCGCAGCTTGAGGAATTCGCGCATGCCGCTGGCGAAGATGCGCTCCATGGCCGCCGTGGCGGGCTTCTTCAGCACCGCCTCGTGCAGTTCGGTGAGGCTGCGGCCGGACCAGAATTCGCGTTCGAAGTCGTCGTTGCTGCGGCGCACGCGCTTCAGGCCGAACAGCTTGCCGAAGATCACCGTCCAGCTCACGAACGAGGTGATGGCCAGCCCGGCCATCACGATTTGCACCACCAGGCTGGCCTGCAGCACCAGCGCGGTGATCGAAAGGTCTTGCGTCATGCGGTGGTGGTCATGAAATCGATGGGAATGCGGCGCGGCCTGAAGGTTCCTTCGTCGACGCAACCGATGCGGATCTCGCCCTCGGCCAGCAGCTTGTCGCCGCGCCAGGCCTGCTGCACGAGGGTCATCGAGGCCTTGCCGCCGGCGCGCAGGTGCACGGTGACCTGCAGCAGGTCGTCCAGCCGCGCCGGCGCCAGATAGCGCACGCGGGTGTCGGTCACGACGAACAGCGCGCCCGTGCTTTCACGCAGCGCCTGCTGGCCGAAACCCAGCGCACGCAGCCACTCGGTGCGTGCACGCTCGAAGAATTTCAGGTAATTGGCGTAGAACACCACGCCACCGGCGTCGGTGTCTTCCAAGTAGACGCGCAGCGCGTGGCGGAACGGGGCGGCAGAAGCGGTGGAGGCGGTCGGCGCGGTCGCGGCGGCAGGGGTCATGGGACCGGTCATGATACCGGCAGCCCCTGGCGGGCGACCGGGCCGGCGCCTACGGCACGACCTGGCGGTAGACCGGCCCCCACAGCGGGTGGCCGGCTTCGGGGCGGGTCAGCGCGAAGGCCGGGTCGGCAGCGCGTGCAGCGCGGAAGGCGGCCTCGCATTCGGCCAGGCGTTCGCTGGTGCAGGTGATGAAGGCCAGCAGCTTGTGCGCGCTGGCCTGGTCGCGGCCGCTGCGCAGTCCGCCGGCCAGCGCCTGGCGCAGCGCCGCTTCGGCCTGCACGTACTGGCCGTCGTCGTAGGCACGCAGGCCGTCGAGCAGGGCGCGTTCGGCCGGTCGCTCCATCAGGTCGGTCAGGCCCACGGGGGGCGCGGCCGCGGGCGGCGCGGCGCAGCCGGCGAGCAGGGCCAGACCTGCGGCCAGGGCGACGGCGAAGGCCCGTCTCATGGGGCGAAGCGGTGGCGCACCGTGGCGGGTTCGTCGGCGCTGACCTGCACGCGGGTGGTGTAGGGCGGGAAGTCGGCGTTGCGCACCGTCACGGTGTGCTGGCCTTCGGGCAGGGTCAGCCGCGTCAGCGGCGGGGCGGTGCCGGCCGGGGTGCCGTCGACCTCGACCTCGCCCCAGGGGCTGATCGCGAGTTGCAGCGCGCCGGTGGCCAGCGGCGCGGCGGCCGCGACCGTGCTGTCGGCGGCCGGCGGCCGCGGCTTCGGCGCTGCGGCGGCGGGCCTGGGGCGCAATGGGGCGGCGCGGCTGGTGGCCGGGTCGGCGACCGGGCCGGCGGCGGCTGTCGCTCGGGTTGCTTCTGTCGCCGCCGTCGCTTCAGTGGCTGCAGCGGCTTCAGCGTCTTCAGCGGCTGTGGGCGCTGCCGGCTCGCCGATCGGGCCCGCCGTCGGCGCCGGGGCGGCGGCTGCCGGCGCGGCCGGGCTGTCGCCAGGCAGCGCGGATTCGGGGGGCCACGCCAGCACGGCCACGACCAGCAGGGCGCCGGCCAGCAGCGCGGCACCCAGCAGCCCCTGGATCCGCCGGCCCCGCGCCGGTGCCGGTGTCGATGCCGCTGCCGCTGCCGCAGCGCCCGCGGCCACGCCCTGACCGCGGCGCGCCGGTTCGGCGGCGCTGTGGCGCTGCACCCAGCGGCGCAATTCGGCCGCCATCTCGGCGGCGCTGGCATGGCGTTCGGCCGGGTCGCGCGCCATGGCCTTGGCGGCAATCGCCGACAGGGTGGGCGAAACCGCCGGCTGCAGTTCGTGCGCCGGCACCGGGGGGCTGTTCAGCACCGCGCCGGTGATCTGCTCCAGCGTCTCGCCGCCGTAGGCCTTGCGCCCGGTGAGCAGTTCGTAGAAGACGACGCCCAGGGCGTGGATGTCGGTGCGCGCGTCGACCGTGCCGCCTTCCAGTTGCTCGGGCGCCAGGTAGTGCGGCGAGCCGGCCACCAGGCCGTCCAGCGCGGGCAGGGCATGGCCGTGGGTGACGCGGGCGATGCCGAAGTCCAGCACCTTGGGCTTGTCGCGCCGGTTCAGGAAGATATTGGCCGGCTTGATGTCGCAGTGCACGACGCCGCGCGCATGCGCGTAGGCCAGCGCGTCGGCCACGCGGCGCACCAGTTGCGCCGCCTGCAGGGGCCCGGGGCGCCAACCGCTGGCCAGCCTTTGCCCCAGGTCGCAGCCGTGCAGCCGTTCCATGGCGATATAGACACCGTGTGCGGACAGGCCGGCATCGAAGACGGTCACGATGTGCGGGTGGCTCAGCCCGGCCGCGGCGCGGGCTTCGTTGAGGAACAGGCCGTCGAGCGAAAGGCGCGTGGGTGTGTCCAGGTCGAACTGCAGCGTCTTCACCGCCACCGTGCGCGACAGCAGCGGGTCCCAGGCCTCGTGCACCTGGCCCAGCCCGCCCTGGCCGATCTGGCCCTTCAGCGCATAGCGCCCGATGTGCGAGATGGTGGGCCGCTGCTCCACCGTGGCGTCGACCGGGGCGGGCAGGCTCTCGCTGCCGAAGTCGGTGACGACGTCGGGGATGCCCGAGTCGGCGGCGGCCGGCAGCGAGTCCGGACCAGGGGGCAGCGTATCCACGGCGGCGGGCAGGCTGTGGCCCGGCGCCGGCGGCATGGAAGCCACGGTGGCCGCGAATTCGGTGGCCGGCGCATCGACACGCTCGCGCCTCTGGAAAAGGTTGTAGCCCACGGAGCCGCAGCTTAGGGGCGGCCCCCGCGCCCCGTGCGGCGAAAAGGCCCGGTTTTGCCGCCGTTAACGGCCTGTGGCGTTTGTTACCTGCGGCCTTGCAGCGCCCGCCCGAGCTGCGCCACCGCGGCCTGCAACTGTGGCAGGGCGCTGGCGAACGACAAGCGCAGGAAACGCTCGGCCTGCGCCGGGCCGAAGTCGCGCCCGGGGGTGAGCGCCACGTGGGCGCGCTGCATCATGTCGAAGCAGAAGTCCCAGCTCGACGTCGAATACGCCGAGCAGTCGGCCCAGGCGTAGAAGGCGCCGTCGGGCACCACCGGCACCGGCAGGCCCAGGCCCTGCAGCGCCGGCACCACGTAGTCGCGGCGGCGGCGGAATTCGGCGCGGCGGCGTTCGTATTCGGCCAGCGACTCGGGTTCGAAGCAGGCCAGCGCCGCGCGCTGCGCCAGCGTGCTGGCGCAGATATAGAGGTTCTGCGCCAGCTTCTCCACCGGCGCCACCAGTTCCGGCGGCAGCACCAGCCAGCCCAGCCGCCAGCCGGTCATGCCGAAATATTTGCTGAAGCTGTTGATGGAGATCACGTCTTCGCCCAGGGCCAGCGCGGTGTGGCCGAAGGCTTCGTCGAAGCTCAGCCCGAGATAGATCTCGTCGACCAGGGTGACGCCGCCGCGGGCGCGCACGGCCTGCACGATGGCGGCCATCTCGGCGTGCGCAATCGAGGTACCCGTAGGGTTGCTCGGCGTGGCCAGCAGCACGCCGCGCGTGGCCGGGCCCCAATGCGCGGCCACCGAGGCGGCGTCGAGCTGGAAGCGTGCCGCGGAATTCGCCGGCAGCAGCCGCGGCGTGGCGCCCGTGGCGCTGACGAAATGCCGGTTGCAGGGGTAGCTGGGGTCGGGCATCAGCACCTCGTCGCCGGCTTCGAACAGCGCCAGGCAGGCCAGCTGCAGCGCCGCCGAGGCGCCGGCGGTGACGACCACACGCGCCGGGTCCACCGCCACGCCGAAGCGCGTGCCGTACCAGCCGGCGATGCGCTCGCGCAGCTCGGGCAGCCCGGTGGCCTGCGTGTACTGCGTGCGGCCCTCGCGCAGGCAGCGTTCGGCGGCCTGCATGACCAGTGGCGCGGCGCCGAAGTCGGGTTCGCCGATATTCAGGAACACCATCGGCTCGCCGCCCCGCGCCGGGTCGCAAGCCGGGCTGCGCGCCAGGGCCTCGGCACCCTTGGCGAATTCCATCACGTAGAAGGGCTCGATCCGTTCGAGCCGGCGGGCGGTGCGGATCATGCTGAAGCGCCGGCCGCCGCGCAGCGGTTCAGCCGCGCGCCGGCCGCGCCTCGGCGGGGCGCAGTTCGGCGGCGCAGTGGTCGAGCACGCCATTCACGTATTTGTGGCCGTCGGTGCCGCCGAAGGCCTTGGCCAGTTCCACCGCTTCGTTGATGGTCACGCGGTAGGGCACGTCCAGGCAGTGCATCAGCTCGTAGACGCCGATCATCAGCACCGCATGCTCCACCGGCGACAGCAGTTCGGTCTTGCGGTCGATGTGGCGCACCAGCACCGCGTCCAGCGCCGCGGCCTGCTCGATGCCGCCGTGCAGCAGCGCGTCGAAATGCGCGCGGTCGCACTTCGAGAAGCCGTCCATGCCCTGGATATGCGCTTCCACCGCGGCCGGCTCTTCGCCGGAGAGCAGCCACTGGTACAGGCCCTGCAGGGCCAGTTCACGCGAGCGGCGGCGCGCCGACTTGGGCGGTGCTCGCCTGGGCGCCGGGGCCGCCGTGTCGGCCGGGGCCGCGGTCACGAAAGCTCTTCCATCAGATTGGCCATCTCCACCGCCACGCGGGCGGCGTCGCGGCCCTTGTCTTCGGCGCGCGCCCAGGCCTGGGCCTCGTTTTCCACCGTCAGGATGGCATTGGCCACCGGCACGCCGTGGTCCAGCGCCACGCGCGTGACGCCGGCACCGCTTTCGTTGGCCACCAGCTCGAAGTGGTAGGTCTCGCCGCGGATCACGCAACCCAGGGCGACCAGGGCGTCGAATTCGCCCGACTCGGCCAGCGCCTTCAGCGCCAGCGGAATCTCCAGCGCACCGGGCACGCTGACGTGGCGGATGTCGTCGGCGTCCACGTCGAGCCGGTCCAGTTCGGCCAGGCAGGCCTCGGCCAGCTTGTTCGTCAACGCCTCGTTGAAGCGAGCGCGCACGATGCCGATGCGCAGGCCTTCGCCGATGAGTTCGCCCGCGCTGCCCTGGTCGGCGTCCTTCATGGTCGTTGCTCCTTCAGGCTGCGGTTGGGGTGGAAACCGGGGCGGCCAGGAAACCGGTGATCTCCAGGCCGTAGCCCGTCATGCTGGGCATGCGGCGCGGGCTGCCGAGCAGCTTCATGCGCGCCACGCCCAGTTCGCGCAGGATCTGCGCGCCGATGCCGTAGGTGCGCAGGTCCATCTGCGCGCGCGGCGGCGCACCGGTCTCGTGGCCGGGGCCCAGCAGCTTGGGCAGCAGCGCCGCGGCGTCGCCGGTGGTGTTGAGCAGCACGGTCACGCCGAAAGGCATGCCGTGGATGGCCGCCAGCGCCGCCTGCAGCGGCCAGGAATGGCCGGCGCCTCCGGCGTCGAGCAGGTCCAGCGCGGTGAAGGGCTCGTGCACGCGCACCGGCACCTCGTCGGCTGCGGTCCACTGACCGTGCTTCAAGGCCAGGTGCACACCGCCGCCCTTGTCCTTGAAGACGAGGCAGTCGAAGCGGCCCTGCGGCGTGTGCAGCGGCCGTGCGCCGATGCGTTCGATGAGGCTTTCGTTGCGGCTGCGGTAGCCGATGAGGTCGGCGATGGTGCCGATCTTCAGCCCGTGTTCGCGCGCGAAGAGCTCCAGGTCGGGCAGCCGGGCCATGGTGCCGTCGTCCTTCATCACCTCGCAGATGACGGCCGCGGGCGTGAGGCCCGCCATGCCGGCCAGGTCGCAGCCGGCCTCGGTGTGGCCGGCGCGCATGAGCACGCCGCCGTCCTGCGCCTGCAGCGGAAAGATGTGGCCGGGCTGCACCAGGTCGGCCGCGGTGGCGTCGCGCGCCACGGCGGCGCGCACGGTGCGCGCGCGGTCGGCGGCCGAGATGCCGGTGGTGACGCCGCTGGCGGCTTCGATGGAGACCGTGAACGCGGTGCCGTGCTGGGCCGCGTTGCGCGCGGTCATGGGGTGCAGCTGCAGGCGCTGGCAGCGTTCGCGCGTGAGCGTCAGGCAGATCAGGCCGCGTGCATGGCGGGCCATGAAATTGATGGCCTCGGGCGTGACGTGGTCGGCGGCGAGCACGAGGTCGCCCTCGTTTTCACGGTCTTCCTCGTCGACCAGGATCACCATGCGGCCGGCGGCGAGCTCGGCGACCAGCTCGGGGACGGGGGGGTGGGGGGCGGGGGGGCATTCCGGCATTCTAGGCGGCCCCGCGGCGGCGTCCGCCCCGGCCGGCCGGTGGCGCGGCTCTGTCGGGTTCTCCTTTACCAAGTCGTGCCGCGCCACCTTTTCTTCGTCCCCGCCTGCCGAATTCAACCGTAACTAATTTAATTTCAGGATTCGGGCTTTGTTTGGCATGATCTGTGCTCTATGGTGGGTTGCTGAACAGCCGCCGCATAAGTCTCGGGTGCCCACCCCAATTGAACATGGCGAGTGCCCGGCGCTACACTCCCGAACTTAACCACCAGAAGTGATTATTGGACAACAATGCCCCTTAAGTGTACAAAAATCGGCCGTCTCAGCGGCGCGCTCGCGCTTTCCCTAGCGTCGTCGACCGTCGCCACCCCGACCTATGTCTTCAACAGCACGGCTAATAGCGATGTCCCCGGCCTGACGGGCTTCTCGACCACTGGCGCCATGATGGACGGCATGACCGTCCGCGTGGAATTCGGGACCGGCGGCTTCCAGGTCGCGCACCTGGGCTGACACCGGCGCGTTTCGGGTGGTGCCTCCGGGACCGGTTGGTCCTTGACCCAGAGTAGCGACACGTTCGTTGGCATTGACGCGTCAGTGCAGGGCCGGTGGGAATTCAACATCGCATCAAATGTAACCTTACAGATTAGGCGACTGACCCTCACCGGCAATACCGGCTTCACGGTGTTCGACGTTGACACGTACGACACGTGCGACTACGTGGGTACCATCGAAGGAAACTGCACCGGCGGCTCGGCCCGTGGTTCGCGGCTACGTTTCGCCGATTCGGCCCTCGCTGCCACGGTGACTTACTCGGACGCCGTGGGCATCGCTGGCTCCAGTCCGTTGGGCGACCTGTTCCACACACTGGAGATCGACTTCGGCGTCGACGGCATTCGGACGCCGTTCGCATTCGACCAGGATACCGACAACGATTCCCGGATCAATGATGTTCCTGAGCCGGGTTCGATCGCGCTCGCGGGACTGGCGCTGCTGGCTCTTGGCGCGGTGCGCCGTCGGCGCACACGCTGATACCTCAAACTTCTATCTATCTCGAAAAGGCGGGGCGTGAGCCCCGCTTGTGCTTTCTGGACCTTGCGCTGATCAGCCGGCGCGAGCTGGCCAATGCGCGGGCAAGCTGCCTGGCGATTGCAGCCGCAGCCGCAGGTCAGCGCCGACCGGTCGAATGTCGGTCAACTGCAGTTGGCAGCCCTCGTCCAGCGCGGTCAGGCGGCCCAGCGTGGCGATGCCTGGCCCCTCGCCCAGCAATGTGGCCGCCATGTAGAGCAGCAGTTCGTCAGCCAACTCCGCTTTCAACCAGGCCCCGGTCAGGCATGCGCCGGCCTCGACATGAAGCTCGTTGACCTCGCGCCCCGCCAGGTCGGCCAGCAAGGCGTTCAGCGCGATGCCACCGCCCGGCGCGTGGGGCAGCGCGACGACTTCGGCGCCTGCGTCGACCAGTGCCGCAGCCGCTGCCTCGTCGGTGCGCAGCGTGTAGACCAGCGTGCCCGGCGTGCCGCAGATCCGCGCCGCCGGCGTCAGGCGCGGCGTGGAGTCCAGCACCGCGCGCCGTGGCTGGCGCGCCGTGGGCACCAGGCGCACGTCGAGCCGCGGGTCGTCGGCTAGCACCGTCCCGATGCCGGTGAGCACGACGCCGGCGCGGCGGCGCCAGGCGTGACCATCGGCACGTGCCTCGGGCCCGGTGATCCACTGGCTCTCGCCATTCGGCAGCGCAGTGCGGCCGTCGAGCGAGCAGGCAGCCTTGAGTCGCACCCACGGCCGGCCGCGCAGTGCGCGCGAGAAGAAACCGATATTGAGTTCGCGCGCGGCATCGGCGATATCGCCGCCAGCCAGCACGACCTCGCCCCCGGCGGCGCGCAGGCGCGCAAGGCCGCGGCCGGCGACGGCGTGATGGGGGTCTTCGACAGCCGCCACGACGTGGCCGATCCCAGCCGCGACCAGCGCGTCGCAACAAGGCGGCGTGCGGCCGTGGTGGGCGCAGGGCTCCAGCGTCACCCAGGCCGTGGCGCCACGCACGGCGTGGCCCGCGGCCGGCCGCGTCGCGCAAGGCCATGATCTCGGCATGCGGGCCCCCGGCCTCTTGCGTGAAACCGCAACCGAACACGCTGCCGTCTTCACGGCCGAGGATGCAGCCGACGCGCGGGTTCGGGTCGGAAAGACCGATCGATTTCTCCGCGAGAGCCAGCGCTTCTTGGAGCCGGGTCTGGTCCAGCGCGGTCAAGCCCATGGCCGCATACCGCTCAGTTGGCGGGCTGGTGATGCCAGGTGTTGCCGTTGACGTAGGGCGTGCCCGCGTCGTCGCCCGGGCACTCGAACGCATCATCGGTGCCGTCACCCGCGCGGATGACGAGGAAGTTCTGGTTCGTCAGGGCGCCCGTGACCTTGTCGTAGTCCAGCGGGTGGTCGACATTGCGCAGGATGCGACTCGGTGTCGGGGGGACCGTCTGCGGGGCGGGTTCCGTGCAGCTGGCTGTTGCATCGGGCATGCCCCAGATCAGGAATCGGCTTCCGGGGGGTATGGAGGGTCGGGAGGGACGCGGGGCGGCAGGGGGCCCACGACCTCGTGGCAGCCCCGCACCGGCGTATAGCGGCAGACCCGATACGCAGCGGAATCGTTGTCCGCCGCGCTGGCCGCCAGCGTCAGGTCGGTGAGCGTCGACCGACCCGACCACCGCAATGGCGTCACCGTTCCAGCGGGGACGGCGCAGAAATAGCGTAGCGCGCCGGCGACGGTCTGCTCGAAGCACTCCACCGTGGCGGCGACCGGCGCAGTCTGCGCCATCTGCACATTGATGGGGAGCACCGGTCCCGTCGGATTCTCCGCTTGGGACGGGAGCGGTTGCCCAAGCGCATCGGTCGCGAAGCGCACATAGCCGGCAAGAAGAAACGCGCTGGCCGCCGTGCAACTATCCGCCGGCATGCAGATGCTGGTGATCATCCCGGTACTGTTGTAGAAGACCCAGCGCACCTCGTCGGCACCCGGCGGTGTGAAGATGCTCTTGCCCGCATCCTGCAGCGAGGGAACGGCCTCCCGCGGAATGGACGGATGCCGCCCGCCCGGGTTTCGCACCGGGCCGCTGTCGGTTGGCAGGGCTAGCGACCCCGCCAGCGCGGGAGGAACGCCGTGCACCGACGAGTTCAAACGAATACTCTGGTCCTGGTCACTGCGGTCTTTCCAGCTGACGTCCACCACCATGGTCTTGACGCGTGGGTCGTGCAGGCCGGTGGCCTCTTCGATACGCGTCTCGACCCTGTAGCTGGTATTCGCCACGGTGTAGCCCAGCACGGGGTCCACGACGGCATCGACGATGCCGGCCCAGGTGTCGATGTTCGCGTCGTCTGAGCGAACGAGTTCGAACGAGCGCGCGGCCTCGATCGTTTCCTGCCCAATGCGCACTGCTTCGTTGCGCTGCTTGGCGATGTCGGCGTTCAGGCGCAGCGTGGTCTGCACACCGAGCACGCCGAGCGTGCCGAAGGCCATCACGGCCAGTGCCACCATGGCCTCGATCAGCGAAATCCCGCGACTGCGAGCGCGCGCGAAACGCATCAGAAGTCCCTCCAGCTGCCAGGCACGCGCACGAAGGAGCCGTGGCGCCAGCGCAACCGCGACAGCACCTGGGCGTCGTGCACGACGCTGAATGAAGCACCGCCGCTGAGGTCGAGATCGTTCTCGGCGATCATTGCGCCGCGGATGACGCCGGTGGCAGCGCCGGTGGCGAGCCAGTTCGCATCCCGGCCGTGAATCAGGCCGTAGACGGGATGGCGACGTTCAGCCCGCCTTCGACGACGAGCAGCACCGGGTCGTTCGGGGCGCCCAGGGGGCCGCCTGCATCAAGATCGACGTCGCCCTGGGCCCACAGGATGCGGCCCGGGTTGCGCGCGGCCACGCCGCGCACGAAGTCGGCGTCGCAACCGGCGTTGCAGTCGAGCACCAGCGTGGCCGCCTGGTCGCGATAGGTCACGTCGCTGGCGCCGAAGATGGCGGCGAACAGGCGGGGACCGTCGGGTACCGCACCAACGCCGAGCGCGGGGTCGGGCGCCAAGAGCAAGGCCGCGTCGACCGGTGTACCGGGGGCGCCGCCGAGGTGAACATCGTCCACATCAAAGCCATTGATCGCGCCTCCAGCCGTAACGGCGATGCCGCTGCTGCCCGGGGTGGCATTGAACACGCGGATGTCGTCTGCATCATCGAGGTCACCGCGCACGGTGAGTGCAGCAGTGGGTATCGACGGCAACGCACTCTGCAGCGCGACGAGCACGCGTACGCTGGCGCGCCCCTCGCCAGCAACCGCCGTAGCCGGGAAGCTCAGGCAGTCGTTCTCGAGACGCGTGCAGCCGTTGACCTCTAGGCGCACGACTTCGGGCCGAGTCGTGCTCGCGCGCACGAAGCGCACGCGGAAGGCAGGGAAGACACCCGTGCTCGCGTCGGGCGCCACGATAGCCGGCGCACCGGCGCCTGACTGGCAACTGCACGACCAGTCGGTGCCGTCGAAGACGCAACTCGGCCACAGGTTGCCCTCGCCGAGGGCCCATTGCGGATCGGCCGTGGTCATGGCACGCGGTGCACCGGAGCCATCGTCGATGGTCGGCACGATCAAGCCCGTGTTTGCCGAGGTCGACAGATAACGCTGCCGGAACGAGCTTTGGCCAGCGTCGGCGGTTGGTGCGCAGTTGGCATCGAGGCGGCCGTTGTTGAGCATCGCCAGCGCCCATTCGACCCCCGCCTCGGCCGCCTCGATGGCCTGCGTCGAACGGTACTGGTTGCCCGACGTGCGCTGCTCGAAGATCATGTTTCGGCTGGTGTAGGCCGCCACCAGCGAGACGATGAAGAACAGCACCGCGACGACGATCAAGGAGGCAAGGCCTCGCTCGCGCCGGCGACTGTTCCCACCGAGCGGGAAACCGGGGCAACCGATGTGCGCGGCCGGGCGCTTGTTCATGCGGGGCACATCTGGTTGGGGGGCAGCAGGACCCCACCACGCTTCGTCAGCACATCATTGCGCACCCGCACCTGGCTGCGAATGCTGCGCTGGACGTTGAGGTCGGAAGCCCGCGTGCGCGCTGATCTCGATGTCGTAGACGCGCGTCGTCAGCGTGGGCCAGCATGGTGTCGGCCGGGTTGCCGCCGCAGCCCCGCTGGCAGGGGATGTCGTGCACGATGGGGGCCTGGGGGCGAACGCGGAAATCCGTCACTTTCATCGCATTGCCATCGGTCAGATCCTGCCACCCGCCGGTGCCCAACAGCGTGCGGATCACGCCTCTGCCGACGTCGAGCTGGAAGCCCCAGGGTCCCGGCTGCTCGCCCGCTGGCGTGACCCGCAGGTATTCGAAGTTGACCTGCCGGAACTCGTCGCTGTGCGTGATGCTCGTTCGCGTATTCAGGGTCGTGCCGATGCCTGGAGCCCAAATCTGGTTCATCGGGGTGCTGTCAGCCCCCGCTCGGCGCAACTCGCGCGTGATGATGTCGGCGGTGGCGCGAAGGTCCTGCTGCACCTGGGTCTCCAGCAGGAGCCGGCGGTTGTCACCGAGCTGCGTCGTCACGACGACGACGGCGCCGGCGACGACGAACAGGCCGACTGCGATGCCGACCATCATCTCGACGAGCGACAGTCCGCGCTGGCGCGCGCGGGCTCCCACGGAGATGCGTCGAATCATGGGCAGGCCGCTCCGGGCAAGGTCGATAACGCGGGACTGCACACCGTGGGACGGCCGCTCAGGCCGATGCTCGTGCCCAGGCTGCGCGGGGCGTCGATAGACGCCACGATCGTGAATGACTCGCCAATCGGATTGCCGGACTCATTGAGTTGCATGACCAGACCGCCCGTTACCGGGTCGAAGGCAAAGTGGCCAGCCGGCGACAGGAACACCTTCTGCGAACTCGGCACCTGGACCGTTTTGATTTCGGTCGTGCCGACGATCGTGCAGCGACTTCCCTCGGCCTGCCTGCAGTCGCAGCGGTTGCTCGGCCTATTGGGAAATGGCCACCCGCTGTCGGTGAACAGGATGTAGCAGGAAACCGATCCGTTGTCGGGCTGCACTCGCACGTTGACCATCAAGCCCCGGCTGGCGGCCTCAGTGCGCGCGAGCTGCATGTCGGTGGGGACTTGAGCATGAATGCCCTTGAGCCGCTGCATCAGGATGAAGTCACGGAAGCTCGGTGCGGCCAGTGTCAGGATCACGGCGAGCACCGCGATCGCGATCATCGACTCGACCAGCGTGAAGGCACGCTGGTCCTGCGGGGTTGGACGCCGCATCGTCATTTCGCCCAGCAGCGGATGGCGTCGGGGAGAGGCGGATCCGGCGGCCCGCAGAGCCATGAGGTTGCCGCCGCCATGCGCACGCCGCGCGGCGGCACTTGCGGTTGCCGTCGGATCCTGGGAAGTGCCACTTGGCAGCCGTCGCCGTGACGGTGTAACCCGTTGCGCTTGCGCCAGGATCGCGAAACCGTGTAGTAGCCCGACTTCGCCGTGGCTAGCGGACGCCATTCCCAGCCAGGGGCGGCGCCTTGGCGGCGTAGGTCAATGACTCGGCGTACGAACTGCCGTTGCTTCCCGCGCCACCGCTCCTGCGCCTGCTGCACCGCCGACAAGGCCGCGAAGGCCTCCGAGCGCCGGCTCTTGCGGATGGAATCCATGAAGCTCGGCAGGGCGATCGACGCCAGCAGGGCGACGATCACCACGGCGATCATCAACTCGACCAGCGTGAAGCCTGACGCTGTTTCACGGCGGGCGTGTGCGAACGATCTTGCTTTCATCGTGAAATCATTATCGCGAGCCCGCAGGGAATGCCGGTCTCCCGCGGATGCCGTTCGTCGGGCATCGGTCGCCTTCCGTCCGCCGGCCCCCGCGAATGGGGGGTCAGCAGGGGCGGAACCCCGGCAACGCCGGTGCCGGCGAGCACGAACGCACGCGCCCCATCACGTTGACGATCTGGTGCACCGCGGAACCGCTGCGGCCCTGCACCTTCATCGTCGCGGTGGGCGTCACGGTTCCTGCCACGGGGTCGAACAGGATCGACCGGCTGTTGGAAGCGATGCGCACCGGCACGCCCGGCCCGTAGTGCGCCGTGCGCAGCGCCTCGGCGCCGGGTCGGCACTCCGGCTGGCCTTCTTCCGTGCAGCTGCAGTCGCCGGCGGCGCCGGTGTGCATCACGTAGCAGCTGCCGCCGTCGGCCAGCACCTGGAAATTCACGCGCACGCCGGCATTGCTGGCCACGGCCGTGGCGCGGGCCAGTTGCAGGTCGGTCTCCAGCTGCGCGGCGGCGCCCTCGATATGGCGCCGTTCCACGCTGGGCCCGAAATTCGGCAGCGCCACGGCGGTGACGATGGAAACGATGGCGATCACGGTGGCGGCTTCGACCAGCGTGGTGCCGCGCTGGCGGCGGGGGGTGGAGTGGCGCTTCATCTTCGGGGCTCCGTGCAGTGAGGGCATGGCGCTCACTGTAGGAATCCGCGCGCCGCCGCGCTTCCCCTTGGGGAGGGCTCGGCCCCCGGCCCTGAGGTGGGCCCCCGCAGCGCATCCCCCGGTGGGGGGTGCCCGGATCAGGCCCTGTCGATCAGATGTCGCGGATCAGCTGCCGGAACGCATCCACGTCCTCGAACTCGCGGTACACCGAGGCAAAGCGCACGTAGGCCACCTTGTCGATGCGCTTGAGCTCGCGCATCACCAGTTCCCCCAGCCGCGCGCTGGGGATCTCCTTCGCCGCGCTGGCCAGCAGCTTTTCCTGGATGCGTTCCAGCGCCGCGTCGATCTGCTCCATGCTCACCGGGCGCTTGCGCAACGCCAGCAGCATGGAAGCGCGCAGCTTGGCGGGGTCGAATTCGACGCGCGCGCCGTCCTTCTTCACCACCGCCGGCAGCGTGATCTCGGGCCGCTCGTAGGTGGTGAAGCGCTTGTCGCACTTCAGGCAGCGGCGGCGGCGGCGGATGACGTCGCCTTCGTCGGACTCGCGCGTCTCGACGACCTGCGTCTCTTCGTGGGCGCAGTAGGGGCAGCGCATCGCGTTTCCGCGGCTCACCGGTAGACCGGGAAGTCGCGCGTCAGCGCCGCCACCCTGGCGCGCACCGCGGCCAGGTTGGCTTCGTCGTGCGGCCGGTCCAGCACGTCGGCGATCAGGTGCGCCGTCTGGCGCGCCTGTTCCTGGCCGAAGCCGCGCGTCGTCATGGCCGGCGTGCCCAGCCGGATGCCGCTGGTGACCATGGGCTTCTGCGGGTCGTTGGGGATGCCGTTCTTGTTGCAGGTCATGTGTGCCTGGCCCAGGATGGCCTCGGCTTCCTTGCCGGTCAGGTTCTTCGGCCGCAGGTCCACCAGCATCACGTGGCTCTCGGTGCGGCCGCTCACGATGCGCAGGCCGCGCTGGGCCAGCGTCTCGGCCAGCACGCGGGCGTTGTCCACCACCTGCTGCTGGTAGACCTTGAATTCCGGCGCCAGCGCTTCCTTGAAGGCCACCGCCTTGGCGGCGATCACGTGCATCAGCGGCCCGCCCTGGATGCCGGGGAAGATGGCGCTGTTGATCTTCTTCGCAATCGCCTCGTCGTTGGTCAGCACGATGCCGCCGCGCGGGCCGCGCAGGCTCTTGTGCGTGGTGCTGGTCACGACGTCGGCATGGGGCAGCGGGTTGGGGTAGACGCCGGCGGCGATCAGGCCCGCGTAGTGCGCCATGTCGACCATGAAGATGGCGCCCACGGCCTTGGCCACGCGCGCGAAGCGCTCGAAGTCGATGCGCAGGCTGTAGGCGCTGGCGCCGGCGATGATGAGCTTGGGGCGGTGTTCGTGCGCCAGCCGCTCCATGGCCTCGTAGTCGATGGCCTCTTGCGCGTCCAGGCCGTAGCTGACCACCTTGAACCACTTGCCGCTCATGTTCAGCGCCATGCCGTGCGTGAGGTGGCCGCCTTCGGCCAGGCTCATGCCCATGATGGTGTCGCCGGGCTGCAGCAGGCCGAAGAACACCGCCTGGTTGGCCTGGCTGCCGCTGTTGGCCTGCACGTTGGCGAAGCTGGCGCCGAAGAGCTGCTTCACGCGTTCGATGGCCAGGTTCTCCACCACGTCCACGTACTCGCAGCCGCCGTAGTAGCGCTTGCCGGGGTAGCCCTCGGCATACTTGTTCGTCATCTGGCAGCCTTGCGCTGCCATCACCGCCGGGCTGGCGTAGTTTTCGCTGGCGATGAGCTCGATGTGCTCTTCCTGGCGGCGGTTCTCGGCCTCGATGGCGGCCCAGGTTTCCGGGTCCGTTTGGGCCACGGTGGAAAGCGTGCGGTCGAACATGGCAGTCCTCTTCGGGGTGGAAGGGCCGACGACCTGCTCCGGCACTGAAGGGTCTTCAGCTCGGGGTCGAGGGCTGCCCAGGCGAACGGCGGGTGCCGCCGGCTCCAGACCGCCGCGGCCTGCGCTTCCCGGTGGTCTTCCACCTCGGGGCGCAAGCCGCCCCTATCGCCAGTTGCGCAGGGCTGCAGTGTAGCTTGGCGGGTTCAGCGGCGGCTCAACGCCGGGTCAACGCGCCAGCAGCGCCACCTGCTCGTGCGCCGGCGCGGCCTTGTCTTCGGCGGCGGGCAACGCCGGCAGCGGCTCCACCGGCAGGCTGGCTTCCAGCGTCTTGGGCGGCTTGTTGCTGGCGTTCAGGGGCACCTTCTTGCCGCTGGCCACGTTGCGCATGTGGTCCTGTTCCAGCATCACGCGCGCCGCGTAGCCGCCGTCGCCTTCCAGCAGCGCCGCACCCACGTAGTAGCGCAGGCCTTCCTGCACGCTGCCGGCGCGCGCGATGCACTCCTTGAGCACCTGCACGCCCACGCGCAGGTTGCTGATGGGGTCGAAGGCGGCATGCACGCCGCCGAAGGCGGAATACTTTTCGTCGTGCACGCGCGTCATCACCTGCATCAGGCCCTGGGCGCCTACCGGGCTCTGCGCGAAGGGGTTGAAGCTGGACTCCACGGCCATGATGGCCAGGATCAGCGTCGGGTCCAGCCCAGCGCGCTTGCTCAGGGCATAGGCCTCCTGCACCAGCGCGCCCACGGCTTCGGGGGCCACCTTGTAGCGGCGCGCGATCCAGTTCGTGAGCGAGGCTTGTTCGCGCGGCAGTTCGGCCACGTTGGTGGCGGTGGCGCGGGCCACCGCTTCGGGCTCGGCCACCAGGGGCAGCAGGTCGCCACTGGCCAGCGTGCGTTCTTCATGCCGCGTCTGCAGCCACTCCAGCGCCGTCACTTCCACCTGGTGGCGCACGTCGGCACGGCCCAGGGCCAGCGCCAGCACGGCCAGCGCCGCCAAGCCCACCAGGGCCAGCGTGTTGTGGCTGACCTCCAGCAGGCCCCGGCCCACGTCGGCGGCAAACGCCACGACCGTGCGGGTGCCGGCGTCACGCGCCTGGCGCAACTTGACTAAGGCTCGCATCATGTTTTTCTCCTGAAGCCCGTGGCAGTGCCCGATGTGCCCACAGCAGGGCGCCTCGGGCGAGGCCACGGCAATAATGGTTCGCCGGCAAGCGACCCCTTTGGGCGGGTTGCCCTATGCCGGGCGGGAAGCTCGTTCCCGCTGCCCACCGAGCCGAAGCCCAATGACGCGGGTTAACCCTGTGATTTCAGGTCTGAGCGGATTCTAGGAACCGCCTCATATACGGTCAAGAATATCAAATTGTCCTCTAACGACGAATTCGTATGAAGTACAGGGACTTGCGCGACTTCATGGCCCAGCTGGAAACGCTCGGCGAGTTGCGAAAACTCGACCAACCGGTGTCGCCGAAGCTGGAAATGACGGCCATCGGCGACCAACTGCTGCGATCGGGCGGGCCCGCGGTGCTGTGCACGCAGCCGCTCGGTTACAAAATATCCTGCCTGATCAACCTCTTCGGCACCCCCAAACGAGTGGCCTTGGGAATGGGCGCCGAGTCCTTGTCGGATCTGCGCGACGTGGGCCGGCTGCTGGCGGCGCTGAAGGAACCCGAGCCACCCAAGGGCTTGAAGGACGCCGGCAAGCTGCTGCACCTGGTGAAGGCGGTGTGGGACATGAAGCCCGCCGTGCAGCGCCGCGCGCCTTGCCAGGACGTGGTGCTGGAAGGCAGCGATATCGACCTGGGCCAGTTGCCGGTGCAGACCTGCTGGCCCGAAGACGCCGGCCCGCTCATCACCTGGGGCCTGGTCGTCACGCGCGGCCCGCAGGGCGTGGCCGCGCCGCGGCAACGGCAGAACCTGGGCATCTACCGCCAGCAGGTGATCGGCAAGCGAGAGGTGATCATGCGCTGGCTGGCGCACCGCGGCGGCGCGCTGGACTTTCGCGAATTCGCGCGCGCCAACCCGGGGCAGCCGTTTCCGATGGTGGTGGCGCTGGGCGCCGACCCGGCCACCATCCTGGGCGCGGTGACGCCGGTGCCCGACAGCTTGTCGGAATACCAGTTCGCCGGCCTGCTGCGCGGCAGCCGCACCGAGGTGGTGGACGCCGGCGTCGGCGAGGGCGGCCTGATGCTGCAGGTGCCGGCCAGCGCCGAGATCGTGCTCGAGGGTCACATTCCGCCGGCGCCGGCCGGCTACGAAGGGGCGTCCGAGGCCGGCGTGCCGGTGAAGGAGAAGGGCGGCTACCTGCACGCGCTGGAAGGGCCCTTCGGCGACCACACCGGCTACTACAACGAGCAGGACTGGTTTCCGGTCTTCCGCCTGAACCGGCTGACGCACCGCAAGGACCCGATCTACCACTCCACCTACACCGGCAAGCCGCCCGACGAACCGGCGGTGCTGGGCGTGGCGCTGAACGAAGTCTTCGTGCCCATCCTGCAGAAGCAGTTTCCCGAGATCGTGGACTTCTACCTGCCGCCCGAGGGCTGCAGCTACCGCATGGCGGTGATCTCCATCAGGAAGGCCTACCCGGGGCACGCCAAGCGCGTGATGTTCGGCGTGTGGAGCTTCCTGCGCCAGTTCATGTATACGAAGTTCATCGTCGTCACCGACGACGACGTGAACGTGCGCGACTGGAAGGAAGTGATCTGGGCCGTGACCACGCGCATGGACCCGGTGCGCGACACGCTGCTGGTGGAGAACACGCCGATCGACTACCTGGACTTCGCTTCACCGGTGAGCGGCCTGGGCGGCAAGATGGGGCTGGACGCCACCAACAAGTGGCCGGGCGAGACGGCGCGCGAGTGGGGGCGGGCGATCACCATGGACGCGGCGGTGCGGCAGCGCGTGGCCTCGCTGGTGGCCGGGTTGCTGCCGGGTTGATGTCGGGTTGGTGTCGGGTTGATGTCAGGCTGACTTCCGCTTGACGTCTTGCTGATGGCGGACCGCTGATCCGCAGCAAATCACGACTGAAGCGCCGGGCAAGGCTTGCAGCGAACGGCGGCATGGCTTATGGTCGACCGGCCTGCATGCAGGCATCAACGATGGCGCAGTCCCTGCGCATCAGGAGCCCCGGACCCCATACCTCCGGAGCCCCACCGGCGGCCTCGGTCGCCCGCCCCCTGGCCGGCAACGGTTCAGGGGGTTTGTCGTTGCGCGTGGGTCGTTGCGTCCGGGACCGATAATCCGGCGCCCGCGGCCGGCTTGGCGATACACCCGCCAGGCCGGCACTGAACAAAGCGCCCACGAGGCGCTGCCCTGGAGCTCTCTTGTTCGCCAAGTTCGAATCCCTGGTGCATCCCTACCCGGATGCCCTGCCACCGCCGCCACCGCGCCGCTTCGTCGCCTTCCTGTGGGAAAACTCGCGCGGCGTGCGGCCCTACCTGCTGCTGGTGACGCTGTTCACCGCCGGCATCGGCGCCTTCGAGGCGCTGCTGTTCAGCATGATGGCGCACGTGGTCGACGCGCTGGCCGCGGTGCAACCCGCTGCGCTGTGGCAGGAACACGGCGGCACGCTGGCCGTGCTGGCCGCGGTGCTGGCCGGCAGCATCTTGCTGGCCGGCGCGCAGGCGCTGTTCAAGTACCAGGGCGTGTTCAGCAACTTCCCGATGCGGCTGCGCTGGAATTTCCACCGCCTGATGCTCGAGCAGAGCATGGGCTTCTACCAGGACGAATTTGCCGGCCGCATCGCCACCAAGGTGATGCAGACGGCGCTGGCGGTGCGCGATACCTGGCTCATCTTCACCGACATCCTGGTCTACGTGGTGATCTATTTCGTCACCATGGTGGCGGTGGTGGGCGTCTTCGACGCCTGGCTGATGGTGCCCTTCCTGGGCTGGCTGCTGCTCTACGTGCTGACGCTGTGGTATTTCGTGCCGCGGTTGGGCCGGGTGGCGCAGCAGCAGGCCGACGCACGCTCGCTGATGACCGGGCGCGTGACCGACGCCTATACCAATATCGCCACCGTGAAGCTGTTCTCGCACTCGCACCGCGAGGCGCATTTCGCGCGCGGTGCGATGCAGGAGTTCATGGTCACCGCCTACCAGCAGATGCGGCTGGTGACAGGCTTCGAAATCGTCAACCAGGTGCTGAGCGTGCTGCTCATCGCGTCGATCTCGGCCACGGCGCTGCTGCTGTGGACGCAGGGCGCGGTGGGCGTGGGCGCGGTGGCGGCGGCCGCGGCCATGGCCTTCCGGCTGAACGGCATCTCGCACTGGGTGATGTGGGAGATGGCCACGCTGTTCGAGCACATCGGCACCGTGCAGGACGGCATGGCGACCCTGTCGCGCACGCGCTCGGTGGTCGACAGGCCGGGTGCGCAGCCGCTGGTGGTGACGCGCGGCGAGGTGCGCTTCGAGGACGTGAGCTTTTCCTACGGCGGCGCGCGCAAGGTGGTCGACGGCTTTTCGCTCGTCATCCGGCCGGGCGAGAAGATCGGCCTGGTGGGCCGCTCGGGCGCGGGCAAGAGCACCATCGTCAACCTGCTGCTGCGCCTGTACGACGTGGAGGGCGGGCGCATCCTGGTGGACGGGCAGGACATCGCCGGCGTCACCCAGGAAAGCCTGCGCCGCCAGGTGGGCATGGTCACGCAGGACACCTCGCTGCTGCACCGCAGCGTGCGTGACAACATCGTCTACGGCCGCCCCGACGCCAGCGACGCCGAGATGCTGCGTGCCGCGGAACGCGCCGAGGCGCACGACTTCATCCTGGGCCTGGCCGACCAGAAAGGCCGCAAGGGCTACGACGCCCACGTGGGCGAGCGCGGCGTGAAGCTCTCCGGCGGCCAGCGCCAGCGCGTGGCGATCGCCCGCGTGATGCTCAAGGACGCGCCGATCCTGCTGCTGGACGAAGCCACCAGCGCGCTGGACAGCGAGGTGGAGGCCGCCATCCAGGCCAGCCTGGACACGCTGATGGAAGGCAAGACGGTGGTGGCCATCGCGCACCGGCTGTCCACCATCGCCGCCATGGACCGGCTGGTGGTGATGGACCACGGCCGCATCGTCGAGATGGGCGACCACAAGAGCCTGCTCGCCGCCGGCGGCATCTACGCCCGGCTGTGGGCGCACCAGAGCGGCGGCTTCCTGGGCGAGGAAGTGGAAGAAGGCGACGCGGCGGTCGAGGGCACCGGCGCCGCCGTGGCGCTGCCCAGCGGCATGGCCGCCGGCTGAAACCCGGGGGTCAGCCCCAGGACGAAGGAACCGGATCCGCGCGCGCGCCGGGTGCCACCATCGGCTGGGTTTCCACCCACGCGATCGAAGACGGCGGCGGCTGCGCCATGCGCGCCATGGCGTGGCCCAGCAGGGCTTCGCGCCGGGCCTGGTCGCCGGTGGGCGGTGCTTCGGGGTGGGGCAGTTCGGCCAGGTGATCCAGGTGCAGGTCCACCACCAGCGCGCGCTGCGGCGTCGGCGGCGCGGCGGCGCGTGCTTCCTCTGCCGGTCTGCTCCCACCAGGCCACGGCAATGGCCACCACCAGCAGGGCGGCGCAAGCCAGGCCGATGAGGGACAGCGCTCCTTCCATGACCTGCGGTATCGGCAGCGCGCCGGCCCCACTTGAGCCGGCATGCCCCCAGCCGCGCCACGCCGGGGCGCAAGCGCCGACAATCCGCACTTCGCCGGCATTGCGCCGGCCCCTTGCCGGTGCAGCCGGCCCACCTGCCTTGCCTGCCACCGCCACCCCGCCGGCGCGCTCCGATTTTCCGGTGACGGCGCCGCCCATGACCCCGACGGCCAAGCCGATCACCAGCTGGCGCCCGTTCTGGGCCAAGCGTTTCGGCCCCGCGCCCTTCCTGCCCATGAGCCGGCGGGAAATGGACGCGCTCGGCTGGGACAGCTGCGACATCGTCATCGTCACCGGCGACGCCTACGTCGACCACCCCAGCTTCGGCATGGCGGTCATCGGCCGCGTGCTCGAGGCGCAGGGTTTTCGCGTCGGCATCATCGCCCAGCCCGACTGGCAGAGTGCCGAGCCGTTCAAGGCCTTGGGCAAGCCGAACCTGTTCTTCGGCGTGGCGGCCGGCAACATGGATTCGATGATCAACCGCTACACCGCGGACCGCAAGATCCGCAGCGACGACGCCTACACGCCCGGCGGCGCCGCCGACAAGCGGCCCGACCGCGCCACGCTGGTCTATACGCAGCGCTGCAAGGAAGCCTGGCCCTCGGTACCGGTGGTCATCGGCGGCATCGAGGCTTCACTGCGCCGCATCGCGCACTACGACTACTGGCAGGACAAGGTGCGGCGCAGCATCCTCGTCGACAGCAAGGCCGACCTGCTGCTGTACGGCAACGCCGAGCGCGCCATCGTCGAGGTGGCGCACCGGCTGGCGGCGCGGCAGCCGGTGGACAGCCTGACCGACATCCGCGGCACCGCCTTCATGGTGCGCGGGCCGCGGCCGGGCTGGTTCGAGCTGGACTCGACCGACGTGGACATGCCGGGGCGCGTGGACGAGCACATCAACCCGTACCTGACCACTGCAGAGGCGGCGGCCTCCAAAGGGCAGGCTTGTGCGAAGGAAGAGGGCGCGCCGCCGCCAGTGGCCGATGTGGTGGTGGCGATGCCCGTCAGCCGCAAGGCCGGCGCGGTGAAGATGCCGCCGCGCGAGCGGCTGGTCATTCGCCTGCCGGCCTACGAGCAGGTGAAGAGCGACGCCGTGCTCTACGCCCACGCCAACCGCGTGCTGCACCTGGAGACCAACCCCGGCAATGCGCGCGCGCTGGTGCAGTGCCACGGTACCGACACCACAGCGCGCGACGTCTGGATCAACCCGCCGCCGATCCCGCTGACCACGCCCGAGATGGACCATGTCTTCGGCCTGCCCTATGCGCGCAGCCCGCACCCGGCGTATGCCGACGAAAGCGGTGGCCACGACGGGCCGACCAAGATCCCGGCCTGGGAGATGATCCGCTTCAGCGTCAACATCATGCGCGGCTGCTTCGGCGGCTGCACCTTCTGCAGCATCACCGAGCACGAAGGCCGCATCATCCAGAGCCGCAGCGAGGACTCGGTCATCCGCGAGATCGAGGACATGCGCGACAAGGTCAAGGGCTTCACCGGCGTCGTCAGCGACCTCGGCGGCCCCACCGCCAACATGTGGCGCATCGGCTGCAAGAGCCGCGAGATCGAGGCCGCCTGCCGCAAGCCGAGTTGCGTCTACCCCGGCATCTGCCAGAACCTGAATACCGACCACGGGCCGCTGGTGAAGCTGTACCGGCGCGCGCGTTCGCTGCGCGGCGTGAAGAAGGTGCTCATCGGCAGCGGCCTGCGCTACGACCTGGCCGTGCAAAGCCCCGAGTACGTGAAGGAACTGGTGCAGCACCACGTGGGCGGCTACCTGAAGATCGCGCCCGAGCACACCGAGGCCGGGCCGCTGTCCAAGATGATGAAGCCCGGCATCGGCAACTACGAACGCTTCAAGAAGATGTTCGAGCAGTACAGCGCCGAGGCCGGAAAGAAGCAGTACCTCATTCCCTACTTCATCGCCGCGCACCCGGGCACCAGCGACGAGGACATGATGAACCTGGCGCTGTGGTTGAAGAAGAACGGCTTCAAGGCCGACCAGGTGCAGACCTTCTACCCTTCGCCCATGGCCACGGCGACGGCGATGTACCACTCCGGCCTGAATCCGCTCAAGGGCATCAGCCGGCAGACCGAAGGGCCGACGGCGCGCGCCGAGCGTGTCGACATCGTGCGCGGCGAGAAGCGCCGCCGGCTGCACAAGGCCTTCCTGCGCTGGCACGACCCCAACAACTGGCCGCTGCTGCGCGAGGCGCTCAAGGCCATGGGCCGTGCCGACCTCATCGGCAACGGCAGGCACCACCTGATCCCGAGTTTCCAGCCGGCCACCGACGGCGGCTATGTCAGCGCGCGGCGCAAGAACAGCACCGAGGCTGGCGCGCGCACGTCGACCGTGACGCGCGGGCGCGTGCTGACGCAACACACTGGGCTGCCGCCGCGCGAAACGGGTGCGGCGCCGGCGCCTGCCAAGGGTGGGCCTCCGCGCCGCAAGCGCCGCTGACGCGTCGCTCACGCCCTCATTCACCGCACCGGCGGTCAGCGCCTCTTCGATCCGCCCAGCAGCGAACCCAGCACGCCGCGAATGAGTTCGCGCCCCACGGCCGAACCCATGCTGCGCACTGCCGAGGCCGCGGCCTTTTCCGCCAGGCCTTCGTGGCGCCCGCCGCGCGGGCCGG
The DNA here is from genome assembly GCA_016709385.1 of Candidatus Rubrivivax defluviihabitans. Taxonomy (GTDB): domain Bacteria; phylum Pseudomonadota; class Gammaproteobacteria; order Burkholderiales; family Burkholderiaceae_C; genus Rubrivivax; species Rubrivivax defluviihabitans. The sequence goes on along the minus strand of JADJMW010000005.1, from coordinate 366,504 downwards.
TGCTGCCGAAGATGGCGTCCTTCAGGCCGTCGAGCAGACCGCCGCCCGCGGCCTCGGCGGGCGCGGCACCGGGGATCGTCGGTGTGCGCGGCGTGCCGTCTCTCGCGCCGCCGGCCGCACCGGCCGTGGGCGCTTCGGCGCGCCCGCGCAGGATCTCGTGCGCCGATTCGCGGTCCACCGTCTTCTCGTAGGTACCGGCCACCAGCGAGGACGCGATCAAGGCCTGGCGCTGCTGAGACATGATGGGTCCGATCTGGCTGCCCGGCGGCAGCACGAAGACACGCTCGGTCACGCTCGGCCGGCCCTTGGCGTCGAGAAAGCTGACCAGCGCCTCGCCCACCGCCAGCTCGGTGATGGCCGCGGCCATGTCGCCGATCTTCGGGTTCGGCCGCATCGTCTCGGCCGCCGCCTTCACCGCCTTCTGGTCGCGCGGCGTGAAGGCGCGCAGCGCGTGCTGCACGCGGTTGGCCAGCTGCGCCAGCACGGTGTCGGGCACGTCCAGCGGGTTCTGCGTCACGAAATACACGCCCACGCCCTTGCTGCGCACCAGTCGCACGACGAGCTCGATCTTCTCTATCAGCGCCTTCGGCGCGTCGTTGAACAGCAGGTGCGCTTCGTCGAAGAAGAACACCAGCTTGGGCTTGTCCAGATCGCCCACCTCGGGCAGCATCTCGAACAGCTCGCTCAGCATCCACAGCAGGAAGGTGGCGTACAGCCGCGGCGAATTCATCAGCTTGTCGGCGGCCAGGATATTGATCACGCCCTGGCCGTCGACCGTCTGCATGAAGTCGGCGATATCGAGCATGGGTTCGCCGAAGAAGCGGTCGCCGCCCTGTTCCTCGATCTGCATCAGACCGCGCTGGATGGCGCCGATGCTGGCGGCGCTGATATTGCCGTATTCGGTGGTGAAGGCCTTGGCGTTGTCGCCCAGGTGCTGCAGCATGGCGCGCAGGTCCTTCATGTCCAGCAGCAGCAGGCCGTGGTCGTCGGCGATCTTGAACGCCAGGTTGAGCACCCCGCCCTGCGTTTCGTTCAGCGCCAGCATGCGCGACAGCAGCAGCGGCCCCATGTCCGAAACCGTGGCGCGCACCGGGTGGCCTTGTTCCCCGTAGACGTCCCACAGCGTGGCCGGGCACCGGCAGGGCTCGGGCGCGGGCAGGCCGCGGTCCTTCAGGATCTGCGCCACCTTGGCCGGCAGCGAACCCATCTGGCTGATGCCGGTGAGGTCGCCCTTGACGTCGGCCATGAAGACCGGCACGCCGATGCGGCTGAAGCTTTCGGCCAGCGTCTGCAGCGTGATCGTCTTGCCGGTGCCGGTGGCGCCGGTGATCAGGCCGTGGCGGTTGGCCAGCGCCGGCAGCAGGTGGCATTCGATGTCGCCGTGCTTGGCGACGAGGATCGGGTGGGTCATCGGGGCGCTCCTCCGAACATGGGCTGCGCGCAGTCTATGCCAGCGGCCGCACGTGGCGCCCCGGCCCGGGCCTGCGGTCGATGAAGGCGAAGCCCGCATCGCGGGGCTGGGACCCCGACACCGATCCACGTTCAGCGGTCAACGATTTCTGACGACCTGGTTGGGTCCGCTGCGGACATTCGACGCAACGATCGGCAGGCGAAGTTCCGTGGCGGCAAAGGGCTGTCCGGGCGCGGCGCGGCGCGCGGATGAAGCGGCCTGCGCTGCGCTCCGGCTGCCCTGCGGTGCTCGGGTCCATGGCCCGGCGCATGACTCGCTGCGCTCACTTCGTTCGCTACGCTCAAACAGGATGCGCCAAGTCAGTCTACGAAGCGCGCTGCGCGCGCGGGCCATGAACCCTGTGCTCCTCGGCGCTTCAGACGCACGCCGCACCGCGCCCGGACAGCCCTTTGCAACTGGCATGGGTGGTTCTCGACGAGCGCCGCCACGGTGGGTTGAGCGGCAGGCGGTGCCCGGTGGGGGCGCTGTGTGTGGCGCCGAGCAGCGCAGTCTCGAGGGGGGCGAGCGCAGCGAGCTTCGTAAACTGGCTTGCCGCATCCTGTTTGAGCGCAGTGAGCGCAGCGAACGAAGCGAGTTATGCGGCACCCCCTCGAGGCGAGCAGGTGAGCCTGGACACGAACAGTCCAGTGGACTGTTCGTGCCTGGCGAACGGCCGGTCCTCAAGGACCGGCGCGGCCTGCAAGGCCAGGGTAGTCTGAGCGCAGCGAAGACCGCCACAGTCAGCGCCACCGCCGGGCACCGCCTGACGCGACCCGCGCGAAACGACGAGCGCACGAAGCGGACACCCGGCAACGTTGGCAACGGGTCGGTCCCCGCCGTTCGTTGTCACGCGGTCGGCGCGAATCCCCGTCAGCCGGCCAGCTTGTCCAGGCTGGCGCGGCACCAGCTCTGGTCGGCCTCGTCGAGTGCGGCGAAGGCCTCGCGCGCCTGCGCCACCGCCGCCGCGCGGCCGGCGGCGTTGCCGTCGGCCGCCTCGGCCAGCGCCAGGGCTTCGCTGGCGAAGAAGCGTTCGAGCGGCACTGATCCGTTGGCCTGCACGATGGCCAGGCATTGCTGCGCGTGGTGGCGGGCCAGCGCGGGGTCGCCGGCCTGCAGCCAGGTCATGGCCAGGCGGTATTCGGCACGTTCGGTTTCCAGCCAGGTGCCGGCCAGCGCCCAGAAGCGGCGGGCGGCCCGCGCGGCCGTGATCATGAGCGCGCGCTCGGCCGGGCTGCGACGGGTCTTTTCTTCCAGCGTGCAGGCCAGGTTGTTGGCGGTGACGGCCAGGGCGCGGTTCGCGGGGTCGGTGGCGTCCAGCCCGGCGCGGTCGGCTTCGGCCAGGGCTTCGGCGAACAGCGCGCTGGCGCGCGGCGTGTCGCGCTCGGCCAGGTTGGCGGCGGCCAGTGCCGTGACGCGGATGCGGTCGGACGCGCTCATCGCCGCGCGTTCGTCGGCACTGCCCTCGCACAAGGCCAGGCTGACCTGGTAACGGGCCAGCGCCGCCCTCGCGGCCCCGCCAGGGCTGCAGGCGGGATGCTTGGCCAGCCGGTGCAGCAACGCCAGTCCTTCGGCCCATCGGCCGAGATGTTCGCCGTAGACGTGGTGCACCAGATTGCCCAGTGGCGCGATCTGCGCCTCATCGGTCACCAGGCTCGGGCCGCTGGCCGCCAGGCGTTGGGCCACGCCAGCGGCGTCGGTCGCGTGCTCGTCCCAGGCCTGGTTCAGGAAGCTGTCGAAGTCCATGGCGGTTTCCTCCGGGCCGCAACGGTAGCAAGCCGGCGGCGGCGGGCCAAGGGCCGGCGGCTAAAATTCGCGTTTCCTTCAGAAAAGCAGGGCAGCATGGCCGGTCACTCCAAATGGGCCAATATCCAGCACCGCAAGGGCCGCCAGGACGAAAAGCGCGGCAAGGCCTGGACGCGCGTCATCCGCGAGATCATGGTCGCGGCTCGGCTGGGCGGCGGTGACCCCACGGCCAACCCGCGGCTGCGTCTGGCCATCGAGAAGGCCAAGGCGGTGAACCTGCCGGTGGACACCGTCAAGCGCAATATCGACAAGGCCACCGGCAACCTGGAAGGCGTGAGCTACGAGGAGATCCGCTACGAGGGCTACGGCATCGGCGGCGCGGCGATCATCGTCGACTGCATGACCGACAACCGCGTGCGCACCGTGGCCGAGGTGCGCCACGCCTTCAGCAAGTACGGTGGCAACCTGGGGCAGGAAGGCAGCGTCGCCTTCCAGTTCAAGCACTGCGGGCAGTTCGTCTTCGCACCCGGCACCAGCGAAGACCAGGTCATGGAAGTGGCGCTGGAAGCCGGCGCCGAAGACGTGATCGCCGACGACGACGGCGCCATCGAGGTGCTCACCGCGCCGCCCGATTTCGAGGCCGTGAAGTCGGCGCTGGAAGCCGCCGGCCTGAAGCCGGACGTGGCCGAGGTGACCATGCGCGCCGAAAACGAGATCGAACTCGCCGGCGAGGATGCCCAGCGCATGCAGAAACTGCTGGACGTGCTGGAAGACCTGGACGACGTGCAGGAGGTCTATCACAACGCGGCCCTCGAGGAATGAGCGCGCGATGAAGGTCCTCGTCATCGGCGGCGGTGGCCGCGAGCACGCCCTGGCCTGGAAGTTGAAGCAGTGCGAACGCGTGCACATCGTCTTCGTGGCCCCCGGCAACGGCGGCACCGCGGCCGACCCCGGCCTGCGCAACGTGCCGATCACCGACCCGGCACGCCTGGCCGACTTTGCCGCGGCCGAGAAGGTGGCGCTCACCGTGGTCGGCCCCGAGGCGCCTCTGGCCGCCGGCGTGGTGGACCTGTTCCGCGCCCGCGGCCTGCGCATCTTCGGCCCCACGCAGGCCGCCGCACAGCTGGAGAGCTCCAAGGCCTTTGCCAAGGAATTCATGCAGCGCCACGGCATCCCCACCGCGCTGTACGCCACCTTCACCGACGCCGGCGCGGCGCACGCCCATGTGGATCGCCACGGCGCGCCCATCGTCGTCAAGGCCGACGGCCTGGCCGCCGGCAAGGGCGTGGTGGTGGCCATGATTGCGGCCGAGGCCCACGCCGCCATCGACCACATGCTGCAGGGCGAGGGCGCGCGTGTCGTCATCGAGGACTTCATGGCCGGCGAGGAGGCCAGCTTCATCGTCATGTGCGACGGCACGCACGTGGTGAGCCTGGCCACCAGCCAGGACCACAAGCGCATCTTCGAAGGCGACCAGGGCCCCAACACCGGCGGCATGGGCGCCTATTCGCCGGCGCCGGTGGTCACGCCCAACGTGCACGCGCGGGTGATGCAGGACATCATCCTGCCCACGGTGGCCGGCATGGCCAAGGACGGCGCACCCTACACCGGCTTCCTGTACGCCGGGCTGATGATCGACGAACAGGGCCGGCCGCGCACGGTGGAATTCAACTGCCGGCTCGGCGACCCCGAGGCGCAGGTCATCCTGATGCGGCTCAAGAGCGACCTCTTCGACCTGCTCATGCACGCCACCGAAGGCACGCTGGACCAGGTGGCACTGCAATGGGACCGCCGCGTCGCCCTGGGCGTGGTGATGGCCGCGCACGGCTACCCGGCCACGCCGCGCAGCGGCGACGCCATCACCGGGCTGCCGGCCGGCAGCGCCGAGCTGCAGGTCTTCCACGCCGGCACCACGCTGGAAGACGGCCGACTGCTCACCAGCGGCGGCCGCGTGCTGTGCGTCACCGCGCTGGGCGAATCGGTGCGGCTGGCACAGCAGCAGGCGCTGCTGGCCGTGCGCGGCATCCGTTTCGACGGCGCGCAGTGGCGCAACGATATCGGCCACCGCGCCATCAAGCCGGCCAGCCCGCCCGCTGCTCCGCCCGCCGCCGCATGACCGTGGCCTCTGCCATCGACACGGCGCCGGTGCGCGAGTACCTGCTCGGCCTGCAGGCCCGCATCGTCGGTACGCTGCAGGCCGAGGACGGCAAGGCCTTCCTCAGCGACGGCTGGCAACGCCCGGCCGGCGGCAAGCTCGAAGGCGACGGCCTCTCTCAACTGGTCGAAGAAGGCGGCCTGCTGGAACGCGGCGGCTGCAACTTCAGCCACGTCAAGGGCGCCGCGCTGCCGCCTTCGGCCACGCAGCATCGCGCCGAGCTGGCCGGCGCGCCGTTCGAGGCCTTGGGCGTTTCACTGGTGATGCACCCGCGTTGCCCCTACGTACCCACGGTGCACATGAACGTGCGGCTGCTGGCGGCCTTCCCCGCCGGGCAGCCGGCCGTGACCTGGTTCGGCGGCGGCATGGACCTCACGCCGTACTACGGTTTCGAGGAAGACGCGCGCCACTTCCATACCGTGTGCCGCGACGCGCTGGCGCCTTTCGGAGCCGACAAGTACCCGCGCTTCAAGCGCTGGTGCGACGACTACTTCTTCCTGAAACACCGCAACGAACCGCGCGGCGTGGGCGGCATCTTCTTCGACGACTTCAACGAAGGCGGCTTCGACACCGGCTTCGCCATGATGCGCGCCGTGGGCGATGCCTTCCTGCCGGCCTACGTGCCCATCACGCAGCGGCGCCGCGACACGCCGTATGGCGAGCGCGAACGCGACTTCCAGGCCTACCGGCGCGGCCGCTACGTGGAATTCAACCTGGTGTGGGACCGCGGCACGCACTTCGGCCTGCACGGCGGCGGCCGCACCGAGAGCATCCTGATGAGCATGCCGCCCGTCGTGAAGTGGCGCTACGACTGGCGCCCCGAGCCGGGCACGCCCGAGGCGCGGCTGTATGCCGATTTCCTGCGCCCGCGCGACTGGGCCGCCGAGTGATGATTCGTGCCCGCTAGCCCCGCACGCCGGGTCGGCCTGTTCGGCGGCAGCTTCGATCCCGTGCACAACGCGCACCTGGCGCTGGCGCGTGCGGCGCTGGCCGAACTGCAGCTGGACGAAGTGCGCTGGGTGCCGGCCGGCCAGCCCTGGCAGAAGGCGCGCGCGCTCACCGCAGCCGTGCACCGCGAAGCCATGCTGCGGCTGGCGCTGGCCGGCGAGCCGCGCTTCGTGCTCGACCGCACCGAGATCCGGCGCCCCGGCCCCAGCTACACGCTGGACACCGTGCGCGAACTGGCCGCGGCGCAGCCGGGCACCGAGTGGTTCCTGATCATCGGCCACGACCAGTACGCGGGCCTGCACACCTGGAACGGCTGGCAGGAACTGCTGGCGCGGGTGACGCTGGCCGTGGCCAACCGGCCGGGCCAGGTGCGCGAGGTGCACGAAGAGGTGCGCCGCGCCAGCCACCGCGTGGTGCCGCTGCCCATGCTCGACATCTCGGCCACGCAGGTGCGCGAGCGCGCGGCCGCCGGCCAGGACATTTCCACGCTGGTGCCGCCCGAAGTGGCGCGCTATATTGATTCACATCGGCTCTACCGAGCCGGCCCCGGGAGTTGAATGGACATCCGCAAGCTGCAACGCGCCATCGTCGATGGCCTGGAAGACGTCAAGGCGCAGAACATCACCGTCTTGAATACCGAACACCTCTCGGCGCTGTTCGAGCGCGTGATCATCGCGTCGGGCACCAGCAACCGGCAGACCAAGGCCCTGGCCGCCAGCGTGCGCGACAGCGTCAGGTCGCGCGGCATGGCGGTGCTGGCCACCGAGGGCGAGGACAACGGCGAGTGGATCATCGTGGACTGCGGCGCCGCGGTGGTGCACATCATGCAGCCCGGCATCCGCGACTACTACCACCTGGAAGAGATCTGGGGCGGCAAGCCGGTGCGCATGAAGGTGGGCGAGGTGAAGACCCGTCTCGTGAAGGCCAGCGAGCCCGAGCCGGTGCGCAAGGCCGCGGCGAGGGCGGCGGCTAAGACCGCAGGCCAGCCCGCCGCCAGGCCCGCGGCGAAGAGACCGGCCACGCGCAAGTCGCCGGCCAAGCCGGCCGGTGCCAGCCGCCCGGCGGCCGGGCAGACCCCGGCAGCGAAGGCCGCGCCGGCGCGTAAGACCACACCTCGCAAGGCGGCGGCCGGCACGACAACGGCACGCAAGACCACGACGCGCAAGACCAGCCGCGCCGGCTGAGCAGCATGAAGCTGCTGGTGGTGGCGGTGGGCCAGCGCCAGCCGGGCTGGGCCGAGACCGCCTGGGCCGATTTCGCCAAACGCTTTCCGCCCGAGATGCGGCTGGAGCTGAAGGCGCTGAAGACCGAGCCGCGCAGCGGCGGCAAGAGCGCCGCCCAGTGCATGGCCGCCGAGGCGCAGCGCATCGAAGCCGCCTGCCCCCGCGGCGCGCGCCGCGTCGTGCTCGACGAACACGGCACGCGGCTGACCACCGCGCAACTGGCCGCGCGCCTGCACGCCTGGCGCGGCGAGGGCCGCGACGTGGCGCTGCTCGTCGGCGGCCCCGACGGCCTGAACCCGGCGCTCAAGGCCACGGCCGACGAAACCCTGCGCCTGAGCGACCTGACGCTGCCGCACGCCTTCGTGCGCGTGCTGCTGGCCGAAGCGCTGTACCGCGCCTGGTCGCTGAGCGAGGGTCACCCCTACCACCGTGAATGAAAGCCGGGCGGGCACCGGCCCGGAACGGCGCATACACAATGCAGGCATGTCGCTGCCCACCTTCATCTACCTGGCCTCGGCCAGCCCGCGGCGGCGCCAGTTGCTCGACCAGATCGGCTTGGCGCACCGGCCGCTGCTGGCCGACGCCACCGAAGACGTGGAAGCACTGGAAGCGGAACGCCCCGGCGAAGTGCCGGCCGATTACGTGCAGCGCGTCACGCTGGCCAAGCTGCAGGCGGCGCGCCGGCGGCGGCTGCGGCGGCGGCTGCCGCCGGCCCCGATCCTGTGCGCCGACACCACGGTGGCTGCCGGCCGGCGCATCCTGGGCAAGCCGCGCAACGCCGAGGAAGCGGCGGCCACGCTGCGGCTGCTGTCGGGCCGCACGCACCGCGTGTTGACCGCGGTGGCGGTGGGTACCGGGCGCCGGACCTTCATCGAAGTGAGCGTCTCGCGCGTTCGCATGGCCGAGCTGCCCGAGCTCAGCATCCAGCGCTACGTGGCCAGCGGCGAACCCTTCGGCAAGGCCGGCGCCTATGCGGTGCAGGGCCGCATCGCGGCCTGGATCGAGCGCATCGACGGCAGCTACACCGGCATCATGGGCCTGCCGCTGTTCGAGACCGCGCGCCTGCTGGCGCGTGCCGGCACGACATTGCACATCTGAGACCATGGCCGGACAAGACATCCTCATCAACTGGGCGCCGCAGGAAACGCGCGTGGCCATCGTGGAAAACGGCATCGTGCAGGAACTGCACATCGAACGCACGCTGGAGCGCGGGCTCGTGGGCAACATCTACCTGGGCAAGGTGGTGCGCGTGCTGCCGGGCATGCAGAGCGCCTTCGTCGACATCGGCCTGGAGCGCGCCGCCTTCCTGCACGTGGCCGACCTGAACGTGGCCGGCGCCGGCGGGCCGCGCAGCGAAGGGCGGCCCGAACTGCCGCCGGTGCCCATCGAGCGCCAGGTCTTCGAAGGCCAGACGCTCACCGTGCAGGTGATCAAGGACGCCATCGGCACCAAGGGCGCGCGGCTTTCGGCGCAGGTGTCGATCGCCGGGCGCATGCTGGTCTTCCTGCCGCACGACAACCACATCGGCATCAGCCAGAAGATCGGTTCGCACGAATTGCGCGAGCAGTTGCGCGCCCGCGTGCAGGCGCTGGCCACCGCCGACCCCGACGACAAGGGCGGCGGCTTCATCCTGCGTACCAATGCCGAGGAGGCCAGCGACGAGGAACTGGCCGAGGACATTGGCTACCTGCGCCGCGCCTGGGCACTGATCCGCGACCGGGCCCTGCGTTCCCCGCCCGGCACGCTGCTGCACCAGGACCTGAACCTGGCCGAGCGCGTGCTGCGCGACCTGGTCAACGAGGACACGCAGACCATCCGCATCGACAGCAAGCTGCAGTACGACGCGCTGCAGCTCTTCGGCGCCGCCTACATGCCGCGCGCGCTGGCCAAGCTGGAGCTGTACCGCGGCGAGCGGCCCATCCTGGACCTGTTCGGCATCGAGGAGGAGATCGTGCGCGCGCTGGCGCGGCGCGTGGAGCTGAAGAGCGGCGGCTACCTCATCATCGATCAGACCGAGGCGCTGACCACGGTGGACGTGAATACCGGCGGCTTCGTGGGCGCGCGCAATTTCGACGACACCATCTTCAAGACCAATCTCGAAGCGGCCGGTGCGCTGGCGCGGCAATTGCGGCTGCGCAACCTGGGCGGCATCATCATCGCCGACTTCATCGACATGACGCGCACCGACCACCAGGAAGCGGTGCTGGCCGAACTGCGCAAGCAGCTGGCGCGTGACCGCACGCGCACCACGGTGAGCGGCTTCACGCAGCTGGGCCTGGTGGAGATGACGCGCAAGCGCACGCGCGAAAGCCTGGCGCACATGCTGTGCGAACCCTGCCCCACCTGCCAGGGAAGAGGCCAGGTGAAGACGGCGCGCAGCGTGTGCTACGACATCCTGCGCGAGATCCTGCGCGAGGCGCGGCAGTTCGCGCCGAAGGAATTCCGCGTCGTCGCCAGCGCGGCGGTGGTGGAGATGCTGCTCGACGAGGAGAGCACGCACCTGGCGGGGCTGAGCGAGTTCATCGGCCGGCCGATCAGCCTGAGCGCGGAGGCGACGATGAATCCTGAGCAGTACGACATTGTGTTGATGTAGCCGCCGACGACCCTCCAGGCATTGCCGAGCGGGGGGCGCGACGGCTCGTCGCGCGCGTGTCAGCGACCGGCGTAATCAGGCCATTTCGGAGTCGGCGTAATCCGGCCATTTGAGGGGCGGCGACGGCGACGGCGGAGTCGGCATATACCGGCCAGGCCGGAGTCGGCGTAATCCGGCCAGCGCAGAGTCGGCGTATACCGGCCAGCGCTGGTGCCAAGAGCGTCTCGAAGCTTGTTCGTTCCACGCAGCTACGGTCCCGGCTTTTTGCCGAGAAGGTGGCAGCCGTGGGCCGCAGGAGAATCGAGATGTTCCAGTACCGACAAGTGCTCGTGCGGCTGCGCGCCAGCGACACCGTGCGCGAGATCGCGCGCTCAGGCCTGATGGGCCGCGACAAGCTCGGCGAGTTGCACGCCGTGGCCCAATCCCAGGGCTGGCTGGATGCCGGCGCCGACGTCCCCGACGACCAGGCCATCATCGCGGCGCTGGGGCCGGCCCGGCGCGCCAGCTCCACCGTCTCCAGCGCCGAGCCGCACCGCGCGGCCGTCAAGGCCTGGCTGCAGGCCGGCGTGCAGGGCCGCGCCATCCACGCCGCGCTCAAGCGCGAGCACGCCTACACGGGCAGCTACTCGGCCGTCGTGCGCATGCTGCGCCAGTTGCGCGACGAGATGCCGCCGGAGGTCACCGTGCGCCTAAGCTTCGCCCCGGGCGAGGCCGCACAGGTCGACTTCGGCGCCGGCCCGGTGCTCACCCACCCCGACGGCAAGCCGCGCCGTACCTGGGCCTTCGTGATGACGCTGTGCCACTCGCGCCACCAGTACGTCGAATTCGTGTGGGACCAGGCTTCAGCCACCTGGCTGGGTTGCCACCGCCGAGCCTTCGAGTGGTTCGACGGCGTGCCTGGCTGAAAGCGCATCGGCCGGACCTGTTGTTTGGCTGAACCCACGGTGGCCGTGTCGAAACTGCAAGCGGCATCGCCAAGCGGGCAAGGAGCGGCCTGCGCAGGCGGAGGGTACTTCGACCAAATGTTCCGCCGCTTGCTCGACGAGGGCCGCTCAGGCAGATCGGTCCGGCCGCCTGATCGCCAAGTTGCGACTTCAACATCAAGGTTGCGACTGAACATGCCGGGGCCGAACCAAGAGGTGGTTCGAGCGCGGACAGGTGGGCTGGTCGATAGAAAATTGACTTTGTCCAAGGAAAGTCGTATTTTCACTTCGTGTCTGCTCCCTCCCAAACCCAAAGCCACCTCCGGCATCCGCTGACGGCGATGCTCGGCAGCGTGGGCCACGTGCGTGTCTTGCGTGCCCTGGCCTCGGACAGGGTCCCGCAATCGGCGCCGCAGTTGGCTGCGGCGGCAGGGCTCACACCGCAGGGCACGCGGGGCGTGCTGGACGTGCTGGCCCGCCAGCGGTTGGTCAAGATCCATGGTTCTGGACGGACCCAGCTCTACGAGCTGAATGCGGCGCATCCGCTCGCATCGTCGCTGGCCGCACTGTTCCACGACGAGCAAGGTCGATGGGATGCGCTCATGAGCTCGATCCGTGACGTGCTCGATCGCCATGGCGCCGTGAGCGCTGCGTGGCTCTACGGCAGCGTGGCGCGGGGCGAGGATGCGCCCGAGAGCGACGTGGACATTGCGCTCGTCGTCAGGTCCCAGGCGGTGGCCGACCAGGTTCGCGAGGCGCTCATGCCGCTGGAGGACGCGCAGCAGATCCGCATTTCGCTCACGGCCCTGACAGCCAGGGACCTGGCGGCGCTGCCTGACGACGATCCCTGGTGGGTCAACGTCGTGCGTGAGGGCCGCGTGCTCAAGGGTGCTGCGCCGGATCAGGCCAGGCGGCGCCTCGCCCGGGCTGCCGCATGACGGGCAAGGGCCCCCGCAAGGCGGTGGACGGCGGCCATGCCCCGGCCCGGTTGCTGCAGGGTCGCAAGTTCCACGAGTCTGCACGCAGCCTGATCACGCTGGCGCAGAGCGAGAGCTACAACCCTGCCGTCACGTTGATGGTCACTGCGGCCATTGCCTACAGCGATGCGATCACCGCCAAGGCCAGGGGCATCGTCAACCAGCATGACCACCAGGGTGCGCCGCGCCTGTTGCGCGAGGTCCTGGGCAACCGCCTGCCGGACAAGCAGGAGAAATTCTTCCGCAAGCTGCTGGGCCGCAAGGACGAGGTCAACTACGGTGCGCGCAGCACCACGCTCGAAGAGGCCCAGCGCCTGCTCGCGGAGCTTGACGACTTCGCTGCATGGGCAGAAGGTCATGTTTGAAGTGAGCATGTTTCATGGCGGCCGACCGCGTCGCCTCAGAGCCCATGCGATCCAGGTAGCCAGACGGGTAGCTCGAAGCGCGCCTCGTGGCAGGTGCCAGCGCAAGCCGTTGTCGTGCCAGCGCTTTCCGCCGCGGCCCCGGAGCGGACGTGCGGGCGATCGCCATGCCCCGCGAGCAGGCCGTCGATGGAGATGTCCTCGTCCAGCGCTTCCCAGTGGATGCCGCGCGGGCTGAGTTCGAAGCCGGCGCGTTGCTCGGCGGTGGCGGCCAGCAGGCGGGGAAACCACGCCAGAGGCACGCCCACGACCCGGCCGTCGTCCAGACCGACCCACAGGCTGTCGTCGTCGAAACGAACCGATTTAGCCGAAGGCTTCATGCCACGCCCATTCGATCGTCTCGCGGTGACTCCGCGCCACGTCCACCAGTTCCCGCAGCGTACCGGCGTCGAAACCAGAACTGGCGGCGACGCGAACCTGGGGCTCGAGCCAGAGCGTGGCTTCTCCCTCCGCTGCGCGCCCGTGCACGTGAACGGGCCCGCGACGCTGCGCCGCCCGCGGGAGGTGGCAGCCGGTGCGCCAGTCGTCCCACCGCGCTCACCCCACGGCGCCCCCGTCGAATTGCGAGGGGGACTTTCGGGGGGATCTTCAAGCGGCGGGCCGGGAAACCGGCTCATCGGGTGGGAGGGGTCCGATCAGCGATGATCAGGCCCTATGCCGATGGGCTCTGCACACCGCTGAATCCGCTGACCCAACGCGGCAGCTGCTCGCGCAGGATGCGCAGGGCCGGCGCTTCCTGCCGCTGCGCTCGGGTCACCAGACCAAAGCGTGCGGTGGCGGCCAGCGGCGGCGACATGGGCAGCGACTCCAGCCCCGGGGCGGCCGCGTTGGCGGTCAGCACGATGGCGTCGCTGCGCCGCGCCACCTCGACCAGGCTCAGCGTTTCATCGCTGCGCAGCGTCACCATGTCGTCGGGGTTGGCCTGCGGCCCGTAGCGACCGATCAGGATGCGCGCCACCTCGTCGCTCAGCGGCGTGGAGGCCACCGGGTAGGCCAGCGCCTCGTCGATGGTCACGGCTCGGCCGCGCCGCATCAGCGGATGGTCGGGCCGCACCAGGAAGCCCGCTGCGAGCTCGAAGACCTGGGACAACTCCAGATCGGCCGATGGGCGCACCGAGCGGGCGTCCACGACGAGTGCATCCAGGTGCTGGTCGCGCAGCTCTTCGATGAGCACCCCCGTATTGCCACGGGAGATCTGCAGGTGCAGCCGCGGATGGTGCTGCGCCATGTGCAGCATCAACGGGGACGACAGCAGGGCACCGGGCCCCGAGCTCAGGCCGATGCGCAGCGTTCCGATCAGGCCCGCGTGCAGTCCCTTGCCGGTCTGCCGGAGCGCCTCGGCGTCGGCCACCAGGCGCCGCGCCCGTGACAGCACTTCGTGACCGAAGGGAGTGAGTCCGATGCGGCGCCCGATGCGGTCGAACAGCGGCCCGCCGAGTTCTGCTTCCAGCGCCTGGATGCTGCGCGTCAGGGCCGGCTGCGTCAGGTACAGCGCCGCGGAGGCCTGCACGTACGAGCCCAGTTCCGCCAGCACCACGAAGTGCCGCAACTGCACGAGCGTCATCGTAAACCTCCATCAAAACTCATCATTTCATGCTCTTCAATGCATTGGACTGTAAAACAGATCCTTCATAACATGCAACAAATTTCATGTCACGGCGATGACTCGGAAGTGAAGTTCCGATGGCGCCGCCACCGAAGGAGCGACCAGCGTGGAACGACTCAGCGATCAGGCCCTGCAAACGTTCATCGACCTGCGGCGCGACATCCACCGTCACCCGGAACTGGCTTTCCAGGAACGGCGCACCGCAGCCCTGGTGGCGGCGCAGCTCGGTGCCTGGGGCTACGAGGTCAGCACCGGTCTGGGGGGCACCGGCGTGGTGGGGCAGCTGCGTCGCGGGACTTCCTCGCGCTCGATCGGCCTGCGTGCCGACATGGACGCACTGCCCATCGCCGAAGCCACGGGCGCAGCCTGGGCCAGCTGTGAGCACGGCGTGATGCACGCCTGCGGCCACGACGGCCACACCGCCATGCTGCTGGCCGCCGCGCAGCACCTGGCGCAGCACGGCCGCTTCGACGGCACGCTGAACCTGATCTTCCAGCCGGCGGAGGAAGGCGGCGGCGGCGCGCTGAAGATGATGGCAGACGGCCTGTTCGAGCGTTTTCCCTGCGAAGCCATCTTCGCCATGCACAACATGCCGGGCTACCCGCAAGGCCAGTTGCTGTTCCGCAGCGGACCGACCATGGCTTCGTCGGACTATGCCACCGTCACCCTGCACGGGGTGGGAGGCCATGGCGCCATGCCGCACAAGGCCACCGACCCGCTGGTGGCCGCCGCTTCGCTGGTACTGGCGCTGCAGACCATCGTCTCGCGCAACGTCGACCCGATGCAGCCCGCCGTGGTCACCGTGGGCGCGCTGCACGCGGGCGTGGCGAACAACGTCATCCCGGCCAGCGCCCGGCTGGAGATCAGCCTGCGCGCGCTGGACCCGCAGGTGCGCCGCGACATGGAAGACCGCATCAAGACACTGATCGAGCTGCAGGCACGGAGTTTCGGCGTGCGGGCCGAGATCGACTGGCGCCCCGGCTATGCCGTGCTGGTCAACGACACCGAGCAAACCGGCCGCGCCCTGGCGGTGGCGCAGCGGCATTTCCCGGCCGAACAGATCGTGGCCGACGGCCCCATGCTGACCGGCAGCGAAGACTTCGCCTTCATGCTCGAACGCGTGCCCGGCTGCTACCTGTTCATCGGCAACGGCGCCGGTGGCGAGCCCGGCGCCTGCATGGTGCACAACCCGGCGTACGACTTCAACGACCACAACATTGCCGCCGGCGCCGCCTACTGGATCGCGCTGGTCAATGAACTGCTTTCCCCCTGCTGACCCGCCACCAAACCGATAGAGGAGACAAACCATGAACGCACGCATCCGCCTGCACGCCATCGCCGCCGGCCTGGCACTGCTGGCTCTGACCGGCACGGCTCAGGCCCAGACCACCCTGAGCCTCTCGAGCTGGGTGCCGCCCACGCACTACCTGGTCAAGGACATCCTGCAACCCTGGATGGCCGACGTGGAGAAGGCCACCGAAGGCCGCGTCAAGATCAACCTGCTGCCCAAGGCCGTGGGCGCACCGCCCCAGCACTGGGAACTGGCCCGCAAAGGCGTGGCCGACATCACCTGGGGCAACTTCACCTACGAGCCCGAGCGCTTCAAGCACGTCTGGTTCGCCGAATTGCCCATGATGGGCACCCACGCCGAAGCCTCTTCGGTGGCCTTGTGGCGCACCTATGACAAGTACCTGTCCAGGAACGAGACCTTCAAGGGCGTGACCCTGCTGGGCACCGGCATGCTGGGCGGCGGCCAGTTCCACCACCCGAGCAAGGTCATCGACACGCCGGACGATCTCAAGGGCCAGAAGGTCCGCATGGGCGGTCCGATCCAGAAGCGCCTGCTGGAAGACCTGGGCGCCATCCCGGTCGCCGGCCCGGGCACCAAGGCCTACGAAATGCTCGAAGGCGGCGTGATCGACGCTTCGCTGCACGCCCTGGAGTCGATCGTCAACTTCCGTCTGGACGGCAAGCTCAAGAGCCATACGCTCATCCCGGGCGGCCTGTACGACGCCACCTTCTTCATCGCCATGAACGAGGGCAAGTTCAAGAGCCTGTCGGCGGCCGACCAGCAGGCCATCCTCAAGGTCTCCGGCGAAGCCCTGTCGCGCCGCTGGGGCCAGGAGTTCGACAAGCAGAACAAGTCGGCCGAAGCCACCCTGCGCACCAACGGTCACCAGTTCGCCCAGCCCAACCAGACCCTGCTGGACAACATCCGCAAGGTCCGCACCGCCATGCTGCAGGAACTCAATGCCGAGGGACCGAAGTTCGGCGTGACCGACCACAACGGCATGGTCGCCTTCTACGAGCAGCAGTACAAGGCGCTGGCCAAGTGAGGCCCGAGCCCCAGCAGACGAGAGACCAGCCCATGAAAGTCGGTCTGAAAACCCTGGAGCACTGGGTCGGCGCCTTGCTGGTCCTGATGCTGCTTGCCATGGTGGCGTTGACCTTCACCGATGTGCTGGGGCGCCGCCTGCTCAACACCCCGGTGTTCGGTGCCAACGACATCACCGAACACCTGATGGCCATCATCATCTTCGCCGGTCTGCCCCTGCTGACGGCCCGGCGCGGCCATCTCAGCATCGACCTGTTCGACCACTGGCTGCTGCGGCCGGCCTGGCGACCCTGGCACAAGGCGGTGGACGTGCTGATCGCAGCCGTGCTGGGCCTGGTCGCCTACGAGTACTTCATCGCCATCGGCGATGCGCGCAGCACCAACGAGGTGAGCCAGGCGCTGGCCATCCCGCGCTGGTGGATGTACGCCTTCATCTCGTTCACGACCGCGCTGGCTGCCGTGGCCGCCCTCTTGGTGGACGCGCCCCGTCACGAGCACCTGGGGGCGTCCGCATCATGACCGTCGGCCTCGTTTGCCTGGCCGCCGTCCTGCTGCTGGCCTTCCTGCGCGTGCCCTTGGGCATCGCCCTGCTGACCGTCTCCATCGGCGGCATCGGCTTCATCAACAGCTTCGACGTCGCGCGCACCCTGCTGCCCATGACGCTGTCCGAAGCAGCGTTTTCGTACGAACTGGCCGTGGTGCCGATGTTCATCCTGATGGGCAACGTGCTCTCGCGCACCGGCATCTCGGAAGACCTGTTCCGCGCCGCCTACGCCTTCTTCGGCGCCGTGCGTGGCGGCCTGGCGCTGGCCACGATGGTCACCTGTGCCGGCTTCAGCGCAGTCTGCGGCTCCAGCTTCGCCACCGCCGCCACCATGGCCAAGGTGGCCTACCCCAGCATGCAGCAGTACGGCTATTCCGACCGCCTGGCCTCGGCCACCATCGCGGCTGGTGGCACCCTGGGCATCCTGATCCCGCCGTCGATCATCCTGATGATCTACGGCATCCTCACGCAGCAGAACATCGGCGAGCTGTTCATCGCCGGCATGCTGCCCGGCCTGCTGGGCCTGGCGATGTACATGGGGGTCATCTACCTGATCGCCTGGTTCAAACCCGAGCATGCCCCCCGCGGCAACCCGGTGTCGGCCCGCGAGCGCTGGCAGTCGCTGGCCGGCGTCTGGCCCTTCGTGGCGCTGTTCCTGCTCATCATCGGCGGCCTCTACATGGGCTGGTTCACCGCCACCGAAGCCGGCGGCATGGGTTCCGGCCTGGCCCTGCTCATCGCTCTGTTGCAGCGGCGCATGAACCTTTCGCGCTTCGTCGAGGTGATGAAGGAAACCGCCCAGACATCGGTCATGCTCTACGTGGTGCTGTTCGGTGCCATGATGTTTTCGCAGCTGATCAGCTTCTCCGGCCTGGCCGACGAACTGCTGTCGCTGGTGCAGGGCTCGGGCCTGTCCCGCATGGGGGTGCTGCTCGCCATCCTGGCCGTCTTCCTGCTGCTGGGCTGCGTGATGGACTCGATGGCCATCATCCTCATCTTCGTGCCGCTGTTCACCCCCACGCTGGTGGCGCAGGGCTTCGACCTGGTCTGGTTCGGCATCATCGTCGTGGTGCTGACCGAGATCGGCCTGATCACGCCGCCGGTGGGCATGAACGTGTTCGTGCTCAAGGCCAACCTGCCGAAAGTGCCGGTGGGCACGATCTTTCGCGGATTGGTGCCCTTCATCGGCGTCGATGTCTTGCGCCTGGGCGTGCTGGTGGCCTTCCCCGCGATCAGCCTGGCGCTGGTGCAGTTGATGAAGTGAGGCCCGCCCGATAGACCCACTCCCGTCGATCGGGAGAGACCGGCCCCGCACATTCGCGAGCGGCCGGCGCCGAAGGAGCAACCGCCCCGGAAACTCTCAGGCAAAAGGACCGGTCGACGCCGTGCTCGAAACTCTGAAGAGCGGTCGGGATTCGTCCCCCGACCCACCGCAGGAGCAAGCCCGCCGCCACGGCGGGTGAATCTCTCAGGTCGCAAACAGAGGGGGTCATGGTCCGCACACGGTGTGCGGATCGTGCCCATCCCTGTCTGACGGCTTTGAAAGAGAGATCAACCATGGCACAGCTCATCGTCATCGGCGGCGGCATCACCGGCGTCACCAGCGCCTACGCCCTGGCCCGTCAGGGGCATGGGGTCACCCTCGTCGAACAGCACCGCTACGCCGGCATGGAAACCAGCCATGCCAACGGCGGCCAGCTCTCGGCCTCCAACGCCGAAACCTGGACGCACCCGTCCACCCTGCTCAAGGGCATCAAGTGGATGCTCAAGGCCGATGCGCCGCTGCTGGTCAACCCCAAACCCAGCTGGCACAAGCTCAGCTGGTTCGCCGAGTTCGCGGCGTCCATCCCGAAGTACCGCGACAACACCATCGCCACCGCCCGGCTGGCCATCGCCGCGCGCGAACACCTGTTCGGCTGGGCCGAGGCCGAGGGCATCGCATTCGACCTGAAGCAGCAGGGCATCCTGCACATCTACCGCGACAAGGCAGGATTCGATCACGCGGCGAACGTCTCGAAGCTGCTGGCCGAAGGCGGCCTGCCGCGCCGCGCCGTCACCCCCGAAGAGATGCGCGCCATCGAGCCCACGCTGGCCGGGCAGTACCACGGCGGCTTCTACACCGAGAGCGATTCGACCGGCGACATCCACAAGTTCACCTACGGCCTGAGCCAGGCCTGCGAACGCCGCGGTGCGCGTCTGCTGACGGGGCGCGCCGTGAGCCGGGTACAGAGCACGGGCACCACCGCCCGCGTCACCCTGGCCGACGGCGAAGTGCTCACCGGTGACGCGGTGGTGGTCTGCGCCGGCGTGCACAGCCGCGCCATCGGCGCGCAGTTGGGCGACCGCCTCAACGTCTACCCGGTCAAGGGCTACTCCATCACCGTCATGCTGAACGACGAAGCGAGCCAGGCCGCCGCGCCGCAGGTCAGCCTGCTGGACGACGAGACCAAGCTGGTCACCAGCCGCCTGGGTGCCGATCGCTTCCGCGTCGCCGGCACCGCCGAGTTCAACGGCTTCAACCGCGACATCCGCGCCGACCGCATCAAGCCGCTGGTGGACTGGGTCAACCAGTGCTTTCCGGGCGTGAGCACTCGGCGCGTCGAGCCCTGGGCCGGCCTGCGGCCCATGATGCCGGACATGATGCCCCGCGTCGGCCCCGGCCGCAGGCCCAACGTGTTCTACAACACCGGTCATGGCCACCTGGGCTGGACGCTCTCGGCCATCACCGCCCACCAGTTGGCCGGCCATGTGGCGCAGTGGGACCGTCTGCGCACCGCGGGTGTCGACGCACGCCCGGTCCTGGCCTGACGCCGCGCAGCGCACAACCAGCGGCGCCCGGGCCGGGCCAGCCTCGAGCGTCCGATCGGGGGGCCATGGCCCGCAGCAGCCCTGCAGCTTCTCGGCCGTGACCAGCAGGTCTTCGACGACCTCTTCGAGCATGGCGCCGAAACGATCGCCGATGTTCCCGGCCAGGTAGAGGTGACCCTGGGCGTTGCGGTAGACGTAGCCGTCTTCGATCAGATGGACCACCTCGCAACGCACCGTCTCGCGCGGCAGCTTGCAGGCCTCGGCGATCGACAGCGCATTGCAGGCCTTCATCACCCGTTCACGCTGGCCACGGGCGTGGAGCGGGTCTTCGGGGCTGTCTCGCCGCGCCAGCCAGCCCTCGACGTTGAGGTGGGCGATCTCGCCCGGCACCAGCGGCGCGACCGTATTCGGCACACCCGCGCGCGACGATGTTGCCCAGCTTGGCTGCCAATGAGATCGGATACTCTGCCCAACCATCGCCTTCTCTGGTTCAATCGATCCGCGAGTTCGAGCGATGACGCGACCGCAGCACGTTCTGCTTGCGCACTTGATCGAGGTAAACCAGTGAACATCGAACTGTCGGGCATCTGGACGCTGGCGCTGGCGCTGGTGACCATCGAGGTCGGCAAGTGGTTCAATCGCCGGCTCGACTGGCTCGAACGCAGCAACATTCCGCCTGCCGTCAGCGCGGGGCTGGTGATATCGCTGCTGCTCGCGCTGCTGCGCGAGACGGCGGTCCTCGATGTCAAGCTCACCACCGCCCCGCGCGACGTGCTGCTGCTGGTGTTCTTCGCCACCCTCGGCATGGCCGCTCACCTCGGCCAGTTGCTGACGGCCGGCCGCACCGCGCTCGTCATCTGCGTCGCCATCGTCGCCGTCATCACGCTGCAGAACGGCGCGGGCGTGCTGGTGGCGCAGGCGTTCGGCCAGCCGGCTGCCCTTGGGCTGTTCATGGGCAGCATCGCCTTCGTCGGCGGCCACGGCACGGCGACCGCCTGGTCGGCCGCACCGCAGGCCGCTGCGCTGCCCGGCGCATTCGAGATCGGGATCGGCAGTGCCACGCTCGGTCTCATCGTCGGCGGCCTGGTGGCGGGGCCGGCTGCGGGCTGGCTCATGAGACACGCACGTACCAGTCGCGGCGTGGCTCCTGGCGAGCAGGGGAAACACGCCATCGTCACCGGACCGGTATCACCGCAACGCGAGTTGCCGTTTTCGTCCGACCGCTGGCTGCCCTGCCTGCTGTGGGTGCTGATCTGCCTGGGTGTCGGCGCCTTGCTGAAGCGGGCGCTTGCAGGCGCCAGCGGCATCGATCTCCCGGAATTCCTGACCGCGATGCTGGTCGGCGTGGCACTGACCAACGCCGCCGACCTGCTGCGCAAGCCGATCGATACCGAGGTCACCGACCTGATCGGGACACTCGCCCTGCGCATCTTCCTGGCCATCGCGCTGCTCTCGCTCGACTGGTCATCGCTGGTCGCGCACCTGCCGATGATCCTGAGTGCGACGGTGGTGCAGATCTGCGCGTCGGTGCTGGTCGCCTTCGCCGTGGTCTTCCTGCTCGACGGCCGCGACCGCGACGCGGCCACCGCCAGCGGCGGCTTCATGGGGTTCGCGCTGGGCGCGATGCCGGTGGGCCTGGCGGTGATGCGGCGGTTGAACCTGCGCTATGGCGAGACGCCGCGCGCATTGCTGGGCATCACGATCGCGGCCTCGTTGTTCCAGGACACGGCCAATGCCGTGTTGCTGACGATCGCCTTCCGCTGGCTCGGCTGACGAACCCGGCCGGGCGGGCGTGGCAGGGCGCTCGGTCGTCCTGCGAGCTGATGATGGCGGCGGCCACCCCGACGACCGCGGCACCGATGACGACCCCCGCGACAGCGTTGTTGGGGTTGTCGTCATGGTGGCCGTCATAGCGCCGCATGTCATCGTCCCGATCCCAGTCGCGACCGTCGCGGAAGCAGCGTCCGTTGCGCCAGTACTGGTCGCGCACGTCTTCCCGGACTTCTCGACGGATCTCGTAGCGCGCGAGCACGGTCCTGCAATTCTCGATCTTCGGTTCGACGCCGGTGACGCTGCCAAAGCTGGCCGTGAACAGAAAGGCCCGCTCGATGCCGCGCAGGCGACCGATCGCTGCGTTGAGATCCATGACCTTGCGCTGCTCGGTCGCCACACAGCCCAGGGACAGTCCGGCCATGCAGCCGAAGCCCTCGAGGCCCGCATCGATCTGAACTTCGGGATCGCTGCTGGCCACCGCCATCAGCAGCAGCGCGGTGGGCGTCTGGCCGGTGTTGATCTGCTTTTCGAGCAGCAGCTTGGCGAAGCTGATCATGATCAGCGCCTTGGTCTGCAGCAACCAGCCGACCAGGCCGGCCTGGCTAGGCTGCCAGCTCAGGATGCGCCCGGCGGCGCGGATGCGGATTCCTGCCGGCCGCCGAATTCAGCGGCACGGCAGAATGCCGCGGCATGCGCAAGCCCCTGCTCGCCCTCGTCCTGACCAGCTTCTGCGTCGTGGCCTGGAAGGTGCGCTGGGCGGTGCTGGTCACCATCGACTGGGCCGATCCGACCAACACGGTGCCGCCGGTGCAATTCGACGCGCAGCGCCGCCGATGGCAGGCGAACCACCTGCCCGAGCCGCCGGCGCGCGCGGAGGGTCTGAGCCTGCCGCTCAACTCGATGACCGTGCCCGACAACGTCACCCCGGTGATCGTCGCCGCCGCCTGGACCGACGCCGCCGGCCAGCGCCGCACGCTGGCGCGACCGCTATACAGGAATAGCAAGGCCCGCGCCTGGCGCCGTTTGAACTGCGGCATCGCGTTGCGCGAGGTCACGTGCGAGCCGGAACGCCGGCCCGGCGCATGAATGATTCAATGCAATGGAGACAAGAACTTGCCACGCCTTTTCGAGTCCGGGCAGCCGATTGAATTCCCTTCCTGACTCGGCCCTGCAGGGCCGTCTTGCCGTCGTCGGACGATTCGACCGACCGACCTCGCGCCAGGCCGCATGACGGAGCGGGTGCAGGCGCTGGTCGTCGGCGCAGGGGTCGTCGGCCTGGCCATCGGTCGCGCGCTGGCCCTGGCGGGACGCGAGACCGTCGTCGTCGAGGCCGCTGGCGCCATCGGCCAGGGCGTGAGTTCGCGCAGCAGCGAGGTCATCCACGCGGGCCTGTACTACGCCCCCGGTTCGTTGAAGGCGCAGCTGTGCGTGCGCGGCAAGACACTTCTTTACGACTTCTGTGCCACGCATGGCGTTCCTCACGCGCGCTGCGGCAAGCTGGTGGTGGCCAGCGCCCCTGACCAGCACGCCGCGCTGCACGTGCTGCGGCAACGCGCCGCCGCCAACCAGGTGCCCGTGCAGTGGCTCGAGCCCGACGTGGCCCTGGCCTTGGAGCCGGCGCTGCACTGCACCGCAGCGCTGTTCTCGCCGAGCACCGGCATCGTCGACAGCCATGCGCTGATGCTCGCCCTGCAGGGCGGCCTGGAGCAGGCCGGCGGTGCGCTGGCACTGTTGTCCAGCGTGCAGGCCGCCACCTTGCGCCCCGGCCGATCGGCCGTGGTGCAAGTGGCCACTGCGGAAGGCAGTTTCGAGATCGAGACCGACCTGCTGGTCAATGCCGCCGGGCTGCACGCCTGCGCGCTGGCGCGGCGTTTCCGGGGCCTCGACGCCCGCCACGTGCCGAAAGAACACTTTGCCAAGGGCAGCTATTTCACGCTGGCCGGCCCCTCGCCGTTCTCGCGCCTGGTCTACCCGGCGCCGGTGGACGCCTGGCTGGGCTTGCATGTCACGCTGGACCTGGGCGGCCAGGCCCGCTTCGGCCCCGACCTGGAGTGGCTGGACGTCGGTGCGCCGCAGGCCATCGACTACGCCGTCGACGCCAGCCGCGCGCCGATGTTCGAGACCGCCATCCGGCGCTACTGGCCGGCCTTGCCCGCGGGCAGCCTGCGGCCCGACTACAGCGGCGTACGGCCCCGCATCCACGGCCCCGGCGAGGCGGCACCCGACTTCCGCATCGACGGCCCGTCGCGGCATGGCGTGGCCGGACTCGTCAACCTGTTCGGCATCGAATCGCCGGGGCTGACCTCGGCGCTGGCGATCGGCGAGTTTGTCGCCACCCTGGCGCGGGACCTCGGCTGAACACGTCGCCCCTTCGGCGCCCATGCAAAAGGGCCCCTGAGGGCCCCCTGCGGTTCAGACGGCGTGCGGATCGCGCGCCCCGTCCTTCACTCAGGCCTTCTTGGCCCAGGCGCTGCACCAGCCACCGCCGGCGACCTGCTTGACGCCGAACAGCGGGCAGCCACCCCATGCGTCGGCGGCCTTGCCCTGGAACAGGGCGCAGTTGTTGCACTTCTGGTCGTTGGTGTGCTTGGGGAACTTCTTGGTGTCGGCCTTGGTGGTGTCGGCCACATAGCCCAGCGCCACGGCTTGCGGATCCTTCTCGTCGACGCGGGCGGCTTGCGCCTGCGCCTGCGAGGCGGCGAGAACCGTGCTGCCGGCGGCGAGCTGCATCAGGAAGATCCGACGGTTTGTCTTCGACATGTTTCGAGTCCCAGGTTGGAGTGGAAAAACGGCTTCAGGAGATGAACGGGCAGCATCGGGCGCGGGTGAGAACCCTGGCCGGACCGGGCCTGCCGCAGCGAAGCTCAGGCGGCAGGCATGGACACGCCGAGGCAGGCATTGCAACGGCCCAGGCCGCGCAGCCGTGCATCGGGTTTTCCATCACCCGTCTTGAAATTGGCGTGGCAGCGGATGCACACGTACATCTTGGAACTGGACATCATCGGCCGCACGCCGGGTTCGGCATGGGGCCGGGCGGCGGTGTACTCGGCCTGCGTCTGGCGCAGTTTCGGTCCATTGGCGGTATCGGTGCTGGGGGGCGTGCGTCGATTGGTCATGGCTGCTGAGTCTTCCGGGCGGGCGCCCCGGATGGCGCGAAGTGCGTATTTTCTCCTGAAATCGCAAGGCCCGCACTCGGGGGTCTCATGGAGACCCCAGTCGGCCGTTCAAGGCGCGCGGCCGAAGCCCTCCACACGCATTTCGCAGGCGATGCCGCGCGGCTCGTGGTTCGACCAGCGCACCTCGCCGCCGAGCAGCTTGACACGCTTGCGCACGCCGCCCAGTCCCAGCCCATGGGCCCAGCCCTGCGGATCGCGGCCAGCGCCGTCGTCGACCACTTGCAGCAGCAGGCGGCCGCCTTCCAGGCTCAGCCGCACGTCCACGCGCGTGGCGTGGCCGTGGTAGAGCGCGTTGCTGACCAGTTCGCGCAGCACGCGCGTGAGCGCCGACCATTGCACCATCGTGAGCTGCAGGTCGCGGTCGGCATTGAAGATCCAGCCCAGTTCGGCCTGGGCGGCGGCCAGGCGCTGCGCGAGGTCGGTCTTCCATTCCACGGCGGCGTGCGACAGCCGGTGTTCGGCCGCCGCCAGGCCGCGCGTGATGGTCTTCAGGTCCTGCAGCGTGTGTCGCAGGTAGTCTTCCATCGCCGGCGTCGGCGCCTGGTACAGCAGTGTCAGCAGGCGGGCGCCGATATCGTCGTGCAGGTCCTGCGCGATGCGTTGCCTTTCCTCGTGGCGGCCGCGCTCCACCGCCTGGTCGTAGGCCACGGCGCGCCACATCTGGTCCAGCACGCGGTCGACCAGGCGCGCATCGTCCAGCGTGAACAGCCGCTGCCCCTGCCGGGCATGGCGCAACACCAGCGCGGTGGCCGGTGCGTAGGCGCCGCCGCGCGCCGGCACGACCAGCGCGGCACCGCCGCCCACCACGCGCGTGCGCGCCGGAACGCGGTCGACGTGGAAGACCTCGAGCGGCTCGAACAGTTCACGCAGCAATTGCCCCAGCAGGGCAGGGTAGCGCGCCGGCCGCGCCTGCACCTCGCGCGCCACGCGGTACAGCAGTTCGAACGCACGTTCGGTGCTCGGTACGCTGCTGCCGGCCATGTGATTCAGCATCCACTGCCGGGCCCAGCTGTAGACGGCGAGCGCGATGAACAGCGCCAGCGCCAGCGATGTGAAGATGTCCACCGAGAAAACGGCAGCAAACAACAGTTCCAGCGAGGCTGCAACGGTGCCGACACCGGCCAGCAGCGCAAATTCGTGCAGCAAGGGCCGGCTGCGTACCAGGAACGGGGTCAGCAGCAGCAGCGAGGCCAGGAACAGGGTCCACAGGACAGGGGCGCCCGCCACGACCGCTGGCGGTAGCGCGGGCAGGCGCGCCGCCAACGCGACCGCCACCGTCACGAGCGCCAGCGTGGCCAGCGTGGCGGCGGTAAAACGTCGCAGCACCATTGCATGCGGGTTGGGCTCGCGCTGGCAGGAGACCGCGGCCAGGGCCAGCGCCGCGCCGCCCAGCGCCATGCTCAAGCCCTGCGCCCACCACCACAGAGGCACCAGCAGGCCGGCCTGGGCCAGCGCCAGCCAGCCCGCGACCGCAGCCCAGGCCGCGGCGGTCATGGCGTTGGCCCACGGCAGCCGGTTCGGGTGCCGGGCCAGCAGGGTCACGGCGGCGGCGCCGGTGCATCCGTCCAGGGCCACGCGCAGACCCATGTCCAGCGCCGCCACGCCCGGTGGCAGGCCCAGGCCGGGCAGGGTTTCCATGGCGATGAACAAGAGGTTGCCGGCCTGGCACCAGGCCATCGTCGCATACAGCCACTGCCGCGGCTGCGGCCGGGCCAGCGCCACCACGGCGCCGGACAGGGCCAGCAGCCAGGCCAGGGCGGCCAGCGGCCAGAACAGCCAGCCCAACCCGCGAAAGCCGCGGGCCTCGGCATCGAGCATGACCACGCCGCCGTCGGCAAAGTGCAGGTGCAAGGGACCGGCGGCCAGGCGGGCGGCCAGGTTCTCGTGCATGGCAACCTGGCGCGTGCGTTCGGCGTCGGCCACCTGCCACCGCGGTGAGCGGTGCAGCAACAAGGCATCGGCCGGCAACGGAGCGGCGGCGCCGCCGCCAAGGGCCACCAGACTGCGCCCCAGGTGCGCCTGCAGCGCCGGCAGCGTGCTGCGCTCCAGAACCAGGGTGCCGATGGGGCCGGCATGCCACTGGGCGTCGAGATGCGGCGTGGAGGCCACCCAGCGCGCGAGCCACAGCACGGCCACGCCGAACAGGACGGCCGCCGCCATCAGCGCGTGCCGGCGCCAGCCCAGCCAGCGCGGCCGGTCTCGCCGGGCCAGCGTGCGTTCGAAGGCGCTGGTCTCGAAGGCCGAGTCGCCGGGGTCGCGGGGGTGGCCTGCGCCGCCTGGTTCAGCGGCCCGGGGCGGAGGCAGGGCGGCCATCGCAGGCGGGCCGCACCTTCAGGTGCCGGTTGCCGTGCGCCCGGCCGACCCCGTCACACCAGGCCCTGCTTGCTGGCCAGCACCGCGGCCTCGGCGCGGCTGGACACGTTGAGCTTCTTGTAGATGGACTTGATGTGGTCGTTGACGGTGAACCACTTGATGCCCATCAGGCTGGCGATCTCCTTGATCGTGAAGCCCTTGCTCAGGTAGGTGAGCACCTCGCTCTCGCGCGGCGTCAGGCGCTCGTGGTCGGGCGGCGTTTCCAGCGGCACGGGCTTGCTGGTGGTCAGGCCGCTGCTGGTGGAAAAACCCGAGCCGCTGGTCTGGCCTTCGCCGCCGCTGCCGTGGCGAAAGTGCGTCAGCAGGCGCCGCGCGATGGCGGGCGACAGCGGCGGCTGGCCGCGCACGATCTTCTGCAATTCCTCCACCAGCACCTCGAAACGGTCTTCCTTCAGCAGGTAGCCGTCGGCGCCGCACTGCAGGGCCGGGAACAGGTGGTCGTCGTCGGAATACAGCGTGGTGACGATCTTGGTGGCCGGGTAGTGCGCCAGCTCGGCCAGCAGTTCCATGCCGTTGCCGTCGGGCAGTTCCAGGTCGACCAGGACGAGCTTGAAGGGGTCGGTGCCGTGCAGCCCCTGTGAACCACCCGTGAGTGCGATGTGGCGGCGCGCGCTTTCCAGGTCGCCGGCTTCGGTGATCAGGATCGCGTCGCTGAAGCTTTCGCGCACCACCCGGCACAGGAAACTGCGTGCGACGGGGTTGTCTTCGAGGATCAGCACCTTGACGGCCATGGCCGTGGACTCCTTGTTGCCGACCGCATGCTAGCGCTTAAAGGCGGCGGGCCGATACGGCCGCGGCCAGGCGTCATGCGTTCACGAGCAGCAGCTTGCCCATCACCTGCCGGCTGCCCATGCGTGCGTAGGCGGCCTGCAGCTCGGCCATGGGCAGGCGCTGGTCGATGACCGGCTTGACCAGGCCTTGCGCATACCACTGCATCAGTTGCCGCATCGCGGCGGCAAAGGCGGCGGGCTCGCGCCGGACGAATTCGCCCCAGAAGACGCCCACCACCGAGGTTCCCTTGAGCAACGCCAGGTTCCAGGGCAGCGCAGGAATGGTGCCTTGCGCAAAACCGATCACCAGGTAGCGGCCACGCCAGGCCAGGCTGCGGAAGACCGGTTCTGCCAGGTCGCCGCCCACCGGGTCGTAGACGACATCCGGGCCCTTGCCGCCGGTCATTGCCTTGAGCACGGCACGCACGTCGCCGGTGGTGTAGTTCAGCGTCTCGTCGGCGCCGAGCTGGCGGCACAGCGCGCACTTCTCGTCGCTGGAAGCGGCGGCAATGACGCGCGCACCGGCTGCCTTGGCGATCTGCAGCGCCGCCGTGCCCACGCCACCGGCCGCGCCGAGCACGAGCACCGTTTCGCCGGCCTTCAGCTGCCCGCGGTCGATGAGGGCGTGGTGCGAGGTGCCATAGGTGAAGGCGAAGGCCGCGCCGTCCTCGAGCGCAAAGCCCGGCGGCAGCGGCAGCACCCTGGAAGCGTCGACACAGGCATGGGTGGCGAAGCCGCCGGTGCCGGCCAGGGCGGCGACGGCATCACCGGGCTTGAGATGCGTGACGCCTTCGCCCACCGCTTCCACCACGCCGGCGAATTCGGCGCCCGGCACGAACGGCAGCGGCGGCTTGGCCTGGTACTGGCCGCGCACGATGAGCAGGTCGGGGAAGTTCAGGCTGGCGGCGCGGATGGCGATGCGCACCTCGCCGGGCTTGGGCTCGGGCGTGGGCCATTCCTTCCATTGCAGCGCCTCGGCGCCGTCGAGGGTTTCGCAAAGCCAGGCGTGCATGGTTGTCCTCGGGGTGGCGCGGCCGGGGGGCCAGCGCAGCGCGGCGATCATAAGCAAGCACGCGAGCCGTGCCGTCCGGCCCGCCGCCGGCGAGCGGGCAGGGCGGCACGAGGCCGGCGCTACAGCCCCTGGCGTTGCATCGGCGCGGCCAGCGCCAGGCGCAGCGTATCGGCGGCGTCGGTCAGGTGGGCCTTCGTCTCGGCGTCGAAGGTCCCGCCGCGGCGCTGCTGGGCGGCCTCGATGCGCACCAGCAGCGCCCGCGACTGCGCCCGCAGCAGGCTGCGCGCGTCGGCGCGGGCCTGGGGCGTTGGCCGCAGCAACGCTGCCGCCAGGCGGTTGACATGCTCGCGCTGCAGTTCTCGCCGCGGCGGCGGGATGGCCTGCGCACGGTCGAGTTCGCTCCATACCGCGGCGAACAGCCGCGCATACAGCTCCGAGAGCTGGAACGCCTCGGCCGGGCGGTCGTACTTGCCCACGCTGTCCAGGAGGCGGGCCGCGACGGTGTCGCTCATCAGGTGGCCGAGCACGGCGCGCTGCAGCTCCAGCAGGCGCTGCGGCACGGCGTAGTCGGTGGGCACGAAATACTCGGCACGGTCCAGGAAGTCGGGCGCCATGCGCCGCTGCAGCGCCGGCGATACCACCAGCCCGTCGGCGGCCAGCACGGCATCGGCCATCAAGGCCAGCGCCTGGCGCTGCACGGCCGCGTCCACCGGCTGCAGCGGGTCCCGCCCGCTGCCGGGAAAGTCGCGCAGCGTGCGCACGCCGCCGATCTGCCGCGCCAGCGTGTCCACGGCGCGCGTCACGTCGGCCACCGCGTAGGCCAGCGATCGGCGCAGCACGGCGTAGTCGCGCTCGGGCGATAGTTCGCGCGTTTCCTGGCGCCGGAACAGGTCGCGTGCGATGGCCAGCCGCTTGGCGGCGAAGGCGATGGGGTCGGCGCCGAGGTCGAGCTGGATCGTCTCGGGGTCGATGCCGAAGGCGTTGTCCTCGTCGGTGCCGAAGGCCAGCAGCGGCTCGCTGCTGCGCGCGGCGATACGCTGCAACTCGGTGCGCTCGGCCTCGGGGCCGCTGCCCGTGGGCATGGGCTTGTAGGCATATTCGATGGCCCAGTAGTCGTAGGGCCCGAGCGCGGTCTGGAACGGCAGGCCGCCGCGTTCACCCGGCAAGGCCAGGTTGACGGCGTTGTATTCCATGACCGAAGCCGCGGTGCCGTGGGCCCGGGTGAAAACGGGGTCGGCGAGCTGCGCCTCGGTATAGGCGCGCGAGGCGCGGAAGTTGTGGCGCAGGCCCAGGGCGTGGCCGACCTCGTGCATGACGACCTGCTTCACGTAGTCCAGCACGAACTGCTGGGCCTCGGGGCTGTCGGCGGCGAGATCGCCGCGCGCCTCGAAGACATCCAGCGCATAGCCGAGTTGCTCCGCGGCCAGCGCGCCGGCCTGGCACAGGCGGTGGTCGTGCGGCGGGGCGTCGCCGCCGGGCAGGCCGGGCGCCGGAGCCAGGCCGGCCGCCGCGATCGTGGCCGCCACGCCGTCGGGCCTGGCGTCGGCGCCGCCCAGCAGCTGCGTGCGTTCACGGCGGGCGCGGCGGGTCTGCATGCCTTCGAAGGCGATATCGGCGTCGAGGATCTCGCCGGTGCGCGGGTCCACGTGGCTGGGCCCGATGGCGCCGAACACCGGCTCGGCGTTCATCATCCAGCGCACCGAGGCGTGGCCGAAGTCCAGCGTGTCGAAGTCCGCGTCGTCGCTCTGCTGCTGCACGACGACGGCGTTGCTGAAGCCGATGCGCTCGAAGGGCTTGTTCCATTCCAGGATCGCCGCGCGCACCGTCTCGCGGTAGGCCAGCGGCACGTTGCGGTCGATCCAGAAGGTGATGGCCTTGACCGGTTCGGAGACCTCGGCTGCCGGGTCCTTTTTCTCGAGCCGCCAGCGGTTCACCCAGCGTTGCCGCGGCGAGTCCTGCAAGTCGCTGCTGAAGTCGAGCACGGCGGTGGTGAAGTGGCCCAGCCGGGGGTCGGCGCGGCGTGGCGCCATCGGCTCCCTGGGCAGCGGCGCCAACGAATAGTGCAGGCCCACGAGCAGGCTGCGTGCGTCGGGCAGGAATTGCGGTGGCACCGGCTCCGGTGCCCCGAGCAGCCCCAGACCGGCCCGCGCTCCCACGCTGGCGGTGTAGAAATGGCTCTGCGTCTCGATCACGATGGCTTCGGCGGAACCGCGCACCGCCGTGATGACGGAATTGCGCAGGTCCAGCGCATGACCCTGGCGCAAGCCGCGCTGCAGCTTCATGGCGATGCCCTGCAGGTCGGCCAGGAACAGGCCATTGGCTTCGATCAGCACGCTCTTGCGTTCGGGGTGCGGCTGGCTGGCCACGGGTACCGCGCCGAGCAGGCTGTTCGAATAGGCATCGGCCACCGCGCGTGCCTCGGGCGTGCCGGCCTGGGCCAGCACCTCGGCGTTGCGCGCCTGCAGCCGCACCTGGTTGTGCACGCGCAGAAATTCAACCACCTGCGGCCCACCGGCACCGTGGATCGGGTAGGCCATCAAGCCGCCCAGCACCCAGGCCTGGCTGATGCCACTCTTGATCTTGGGCGACAGCAGGAAGGGCTGGCCCAGTTGCTCGGGCCGCAGTTCGATCCAGACCTTTTCGTCCTTCTGCCACATCGTGAGCGGGCCTTCGATGCGGCGCGCGTCCTTGACCACCGTGGCGAAGGGCGCCGGCCCGCCTGCGGTGGCCGGTGGCGCCGGCGCGGCGGCGCCGCTGCGCGCCGAAGCGGTCGTCGCGGCGGGGCGTGCGCCTGCCGGCGTGGCCCAGCCCGGGCCCGCCGGCGATGCGGCATGCACGGCTGGCGCACCAGCGGTCGGGCCTGGCGCCGTGGCGCATCCGGCCAGCAGCGCGGCGGCATAGGCTGCCGACACGACGCGCAGGGTGAGAGTGCTGACGGTCATGGAATGGGCGACGATTCGGGATTCCGAGATCATTCTGAGCCAATGCGCCGATTCGTGCAGCGGCCGGCTCGGCCCCGGCGCGCAGGACCGCACGCCGACCCGGCTCGCAGCTTGACAAACTCTCAGTCGATCGTCTGCCGGTAGCGCAGCAGGGCGATCGTGCCCATGGCGGCCATGAAGGCGGCGATGGCCGCGACTTCGGGCCACAGGTCGCCCGCGCCGGCGCCCTTGAGCATGATGGCGCGCACGATGCGCAGGAAGTGCGTCAGCGGCAGCACCTCGCCCAGCCACTGCGCCCAGCGCGGCATGCCGCGGAACGGGAACATGAATCCCGAGAGCAGGATATTGGGCAGGAAATAGAACAGCGTCATCTGCATCGACTGCATCTGCGAGCGCGCGATGGTCGAGAAGGTGAAGCCGATGGTCAGCGTGGCCACGATGAACAGCAGCACCATCGCCGACAGCAGAACGAAGCTGCCCGCCATCGGCACGCCGAACAGCCAGCGCGCCGCCGCGAAGACGATCAGCACCTGCACGTAGCCGACCATCACGTAGGGCAGGATCTTGCCCACCATCATCTCCACCGGCCGCACCGGCGTGGCGAGCAGGTTCTCCAGCGTGCCGCGCTCGCGTTCGCGCGTCATCGCCATCGCCGTCATCATGACCAGGGTCATGGTCAGGATCACGCCCATAAGCCCGGGCACCACGTTGTAGGCGGTCAGGCCTTCGGGGTTGTAGCGCCGGTGCACGCGCAGCTCGAAGGGTTGTGCCCCCGGCTGCAGCCTGGCCAGCGGCCCCTTCAGGTCGTGTACCAGCGCCACCTGCGGCAGCGCCTGCAGCGCGGCCACCGCCGAACCCGTGGCCGCCGGGTCGGTGGCATCGGCGTAGACGGCCAGCGCCGGCTTCTCGCCGCGCAGCAACCGGGCCGAGAAGTCGGCCGGGAAGACCAGCGCAAACTGCACCCGGCCGGCGGCGAGCAGGCGCTCGGCCTCGCTGTCGGATGCAGCCTGCACGACGCGGAAGTAGCCGGTGTTCTCGGCCGCGCGCACGATGCTGCGCACCAGCGGTCCGTTGTCCAGCGCCACCACCGCGGTCGGCAGGTTCCTGGGGTCGCTGTTGATGGCGTAGCCGAACAGCACCAGCTGCATGATCGGCACCCCGACCATCATGGCGAAGGTGAGCCGGTCGCGCCGCAGCTGCACGAATTCCTTCAGCAGCACGGCGACGATGCGGCCCCACGACAGGCCGGGCCAGCGCCGGGCCGGGTGGGCGGCGGCAGGCTCAGCCGAAGTTGTCCTGCGCATGCTGCGTCAGCGAGATGAAGACGTCTTCCAGCCCGGTGGCGATGGAATGCACCGACCACCCCGCCTGCGGCGCGCGTTCGGTCAGCCAGGCCGGCAGGTCGGCACCGCGCGCCGCGCTCACGTGCACCGCGGTGCCGAACGGCACGGCCATCCAGCGCGGATCCTGCCGCAGCAGCGCCACCGCGTCGGCCAGGGCCGGGCCGCGCAGCTCCCAGGTCTGCAGTCCGGCGGCGGCGATCACCTCCTCGGCGGTGCCGGTGGCCAGCAGGCGGCCGTAGGAGATATAGGCCAGCCGGTGGCAGCGTTCGGCCTCGTCCATATAGTGCGTGCTGACGAGCACGGTCAGCCCCGCGGCCGCCAGGGCGTGGATCTGCTGCCAGAAGTCGCGCCGCGCGCTCGGGTCGACGCCGGCCGTGGGTTCGTCCAGCAGCAGCAGTTCGGGGTCGTGCAGCATGCAGGCGGCCAGCGCCAGGCGCTGTTTCCAGCCGCCGGACAGCGTGCCGGCCAGCTGGTCGCGGCGGCCCTCCAGGCCCAGTTGTGCCAGCGCCTCGCGCACCACCTGTTTGCGCCCGGGCATGCCGTAGGCGCGCGCCACGAAGTCCAGGTTCTCCTGGATCGACAGGTCTTCGTAGAGGCCGAAGCGCTGCGTCATGTAGCCCACGCGGCGCTTGATGCGGCGCGCGTCGCGCCGGATGTCGTGGCCCAGGCAGGTGCCTGCGCCGGCGTCGGGTTCGAGCAGCCCGCACAGCATGCGGATGGTGGTGGTCTTGCCGCTGCCGTTGGGGCCGAGGAAACCGCAGATCTCGCCGCGCTTCACCTGGATTGCCACATCGTCGACGACCTTGCGGCCGC
Source organism: Candidatus Rubrivivax defluviihabitans (assembly GCA_016709385.1). GTDB lineage: Bacteria > Pseudomonadota > Gammaproteobacteria > Burkholderiales > Burkholderiaceae_C > Rubrivivax > Rubrivivax defluviihabitans. The sequence goes on along the minus strand of JADJMW010000005.1, from coordinate 332,575 downwards.
CGAACTGCTTGGTCAGGCCGCGCACGTCGATCGCCAGCTCGGCGGACATCACGGTGCCTTCGCGAAGCGCACGTCGACGGGCTGTCCGGGCTTGAGGTCGGCCGCTGCGGCCGGTTCGGCCTCGGCCATGAAGACCAGCTTGCTGCGGCTGTCGTTGCTGTAGATCACCGGCGGCGTGAATTCGGCCTGCGGTGAAACGTAGCGGATGCGCGCGCGCAGACCCGCCGCGCAACCGTCGCAGGACACCGTCACCTCACGCCCGACCACCGCCTGCGCCAGCATCGCTTCGGGCACGAAGAAGCGCAGCTTGAGCGCACCGGGCGGCAGCAGCGACACCACCGGCGCTCCGGCCGGCACCCATTCGCCGACGCGGTACAGCACGTCGTAGACCAGGGCCTCGGCCGGCGCCGTGCGCTGCATCTGGCCCTCGCGCCAGGCGGCCAGGGCCAGGTCGGCGCTGCCGGCACGCGCCTCGGCGGCGGCGGCGGCGATCTCGTCGCTGCGCGCGGCCTCGCTGGCCAGCACGCGTTGCGCCTGCAGTTCCTGCACACGCGCGGCGTCGCGGTCGCGCGCGGCCACCAGTTCGTCCAGCCGCAGTGCCGAGACAAACCCCTGGGCCACCAGTTGCTGCTGGCGCTGCAGCGCCGCCTGAGACACTGCCTGTGCGGCCCGGGCCTGCGCGAGTTGCTGGTCGATGGCCTGCAGTTCGGCGGGGCGTTTGCCCTTGCGCAGGTTCTGCGCCTGTGCCTCGGCACGCTCCTGCCGCGCGGCGGCAGCATCACGCGCCAAGGTCTGCGCATCGGCCTCCAGCTTGTAGAGCAACTGCCCGGTGCCGACGCGGTCGCCGCGCTGCACGGCCAGCGTCTGCAGCAGCCCGGCCGTGGGCGGCGCCACGAAGACGAGTTCGGCCTCGGCATAGCCGCTCATCGGCGCCTCGCCGGGCGCGGGCCCACAGGCCACGAGCAACCCAGCACCGGCCGCCAGCAGGAGCCGAGTCGCTCTGCGCAGCCGGTTCATCCGCGGCGTCTCAATGGATGGGCTTGAAGCGCACGCGTTTCGGCCGCGCCCCTTCCTCGCCCAGCCGCTTCTTCTTGTCGGCCTCGTATTCCTGGTAGTTGCCGGCGTAGAAGAACCACTGGCTGTCGCCCTCGCAGGCCAGGATGTGGGTGCAGATGCGGTCCAGGAACCACCGGTCGTGGCTGATGACCATGGCGCTGCCGGCGAATTCGAGCAGCGCGTCTTCCAGCGCGCGCAGGGTTTCCACGTCGAGGTCGTTGCTCGGCTCGTCGAGCATCAGCACGTTGCCTCCCTGCGCCAGCGTCTTGGCCAGGTGGAGCCGGCCGCGTTCGCCGCCCGAGAGGCTGCCGACGCGCTTTTGCTGGTCATTGCCCTTGAAATTGAAGCGGCCGAGGTAGGCGCGCGAAGGCATCACGAATTTGCCGACGACGATATTGTCCAGGCCGCCCGAGACGTCTTCCCACACCGTCTTGTCGTCGGCCAGTGCCTGGCGGCTCTGGTCGACGAAGGCCAGTTGCGCGGTCTTGCCGATGACGATCTCGCCCGAATCCGGCTTCTGCTCGCCCTGGAGCATGCGGAACAGCGTCGACTTGCCGGCGCCGTTGGGGCCGATGATGCCGACGATGGCACCGGGCGGCAGCTTGAAGCTGAGGTTGTCGATGAGCAGCCGGTCCGCGAAAGACTTGCTGACTCCTCTGAACTCGATGACCTCGTTGCCCAGCCGCTCGGCCACGGGGATGAAGATCTCGTTGGTCTCGTTGCGCTTCTGGTATTCGACGTCGCTCAGTTCCTCGAAGCGCGCCAGGCGCGCCTTGCTCTTGGTTTGCCGCGCCTTGGCGTTGGAGCGAACCCACTTCAGTTCCTCCTTCATCGCCTTCATGCGCGCGTCCTCGGTCTTCTGCTCCACCTCCAGGCGCTTCTCCTTCTGGTCCAGCCAGTCGGAATAGTTGCCCTTCCAGGGGATGCCCTGGCCGCGGTCGAGTTCGAGGATCCACTCGGCGGCGTTGTCCAGGAAATAGCGATCGTGGGTGATGGCCACCACGGTGCCCGGGAAGCGCTGCAGGAACTGCTCCAGCCACTCCACGCTCTCGGCGTCCAGGTGGTTGGTGGGTTCGTCGAGCAGCAGCATGTCGGGCTTGGAGAGCAGCAGCCGGCACAGCGCGACGCGGCGTTTCTCGCCGCCGGAGAGCACGCCGATCCTGGCGTCCCAGGGCGGCAGCCGCAGGGCGTCGGCGGCCAGTTCCAGCTGCAGGTCGGTGTTCTCGCTGCCGGCGGCGGCGATCACGGCTTCCAGCTCGGCCTGTTCGGCAGCGAGCTTGTCGAAGTCGGCGTCGGGTTCGGCGTACTCGGCGTAGACCTCGTCCAGGCGCTTCTTCGCCGCCAGCACGCCGCCGATGCCTTGCTCGACGGCCTCACGCACGGTCTGCTCGGGCTCCAGGTACGGCTCCTGCGGCAGGTAGCCGATCTTCAGGCCCGGCATCGGGGTGGCTTCGCCCTCGTATTCCTTGTCGACACCGGCCATGATCTTCAGCAGCGTGCTCTTGCCGCTGCCGTTGACGCCGAGCACGCCGATCTTGGCGCCGGGAAAGAAGGACAGCGAGATGCCCTTCAGGATCTGCCGCTTCGGCGGCACGACCTTGCCGAGGCGGTTCATGGTGAAAACGTATTGCGCCATGTTTACATGGTCCTTTGCGAGTGAAACGAGCGAAGGGGGCCGAAGGCACGCAATCGTTTCGCCGAAGGCAAAGCGTACTGGGCCATGGTGTGTGGTGGGCTGTTGGGGGCCGAGGGGCGAACCTTTGATTATCCCGGACCGGCGCCGGCCCGGGCCTCGTGCGGCGCTTGCTGGCATGATGCCGGGCATGAACACCTCGATGCAGACCGTCGAATCCGACCCCTCGCTGGTGCGCGTGGTACACCTCGTCTATGCCCTGCACGCCCTGGGCCTGGCCATCGGTGCCTTCGGCGCGGCCAGCGTGCTGGGCTCGTTCCTGTTCGGCTGGCCGTCGATCATCGCCGTCATCATCAACTACGTGAAGCGCAGCGACGTGCGCGGCACCTGGCTGGAATCGCATTTCAGCTGGCAGATCCGCACCTTCTGGTTCGCGCTGCTGTGGGCGCTGTTCGTGGGCCTGGTCTCGCTGCCGCTGTCGGTGATCCTGGTCGGTATCGGCACCTGGATCGCGGGCCTGTTCCTGCTGGGCGTGTGGGCCATCTACCGCATCGCACGGGGCTGGATGGCGCTCAACGATCACCGCGCGATGCCGATGCCGTAGAATCCTGGGTTGCGCCGCGGCTTCCAGTCATCGCGGCGCGGTCGCTTCCGACCTCGTTGTTTCTCTCGCGCCTACCGACTGGTGCGCCCGCCCCGGGTGACAGCAGGCTGCGAACCACGGCCCCTCTGACGAAAGTTCACGGGCCCCGAAATCACATGCTATTTACCGACCTCGGCCTGGCCGAGCCGCTCCTGCGCGCCGTTCGCGAGCAGGGCTACGACACCCCCACGCCGATCCAGGCCCAGGCCATTCCCATCGTCCTGCAGGGCGGCGACCTGATGGGCGGCGCGCAGACCGGCACCGGCAAGACCGCCGGCTTCACGCTGCCCATGCTGCAACGCCTGTCGCTCGTGAAGCCCGTGCGTGACGCGCGCGGCCGCATCCCCATCCGCGCCCTCATCCTGACCCCCACGCGCGAACTCGCGGCGCAGGTGGAAGAGAGCGTGCGCACCTACGGCAAATACCTGCCGCTCACCAGCATGGTGATGTTCGGCGGCGTCGGCATGCAGCCGCAGATCGACCGCCTGCGCAAGGGTGTCGACATCCTGGTGGCGACGCCCGGCCGCCTGCTCGACCATCACCAGCAGGGTACGCTGGACCTGAAGCACGTGGAGATCTTCGTCCTGGACGAAGCCGACCGCATGCTCGACATGGGCTTCATCCACGATATCAAGAAGGTGCTCGCGGTGCTGCCGGCGAAGAAGCAGAGCCTGCTGTTCAGCGCCACGTTCAGCGACGAGATCAAGGCCCTGGCCGACCGGCTGCTCAACGCGCCAGTGCTGATCGAGGTGGCACGCCGCAACGCCACCGCCGACCTCGTCGCGCAGAAGGTGCACCCGGTGGGCCGCGAGCGCAAGAAGGAGCTGCTGGCGCACCTGATCAAGACCGGCGACTGGCACCAGGTGCTGGTCTTCACGCGCATGAAGAGCGGCGCCAACCGGCTCACCGACTATCTCAACGACCATGGCATCACGGCGATGGCGATCCACGGCAACAAGAGCCAGGGTGCGCGCACCAAGGCGCTGGCCGACTTCAAGGCCGGCGACCTGCAGGTGCTGGTGGCCACCGATATCGCGGCGCGCGGCATCGACATCGACATGCTGCCGCACGTGGTGAATTTCGAGCTGCCCAACGTGCCGGAAGACTACGTGCACCGCATCGGGCGCACCGGCCGCGCCGGCGCCAGCGGCGAGGCGATCTCGCTGGCCTGCCTGGACGAGGAGGTGTTCCTGAAGGATATCGAGCGCCTCATCAAGCGCAGCATCCCGCGCGAGACGGTGCCCGGCTTCGAACCGCCGGCCGGTGAACGCGCCGAGCCCATCGTTCTGGGCCGCATGACCATCGGCGTCGGCGGCACGCGCCGCAATGCCGGGGGCGGTGGGGGTGGTGGGGGTGGCTACGGCGGCGGTGGCCGCGGTGGTTCCGGCCGATCGGGCGGTGGTGGCGGTGGCAGCGGTGGCGGTGGCCGCGCACCGGCCCAAGCCCCGGGCCGTCCCGGCACGTCGCGCTCGGGCCGCTCAGGGACGGGTGGCAGTGGCGGCGGTGGCGGTTACGGCGGCGCCCGCCCGGCGGCGTCACGGGGTGGGCCGCCCAAGCGCTGAAGCGACATTGCCCATAAAAAACGCGGCCCACGGGCCGCGTTTCCAATTCCGTAACAGGCGCGGCCTGGCGAGCCGCGCCGTCGCATCACAGCCGTTCGAACACCGCCGCGATGCCCTGGCCGCCGCCGATGCACATCGTCACCAGCGCATAGCGCCCGCCGGTGCGGTGCAGTTCGTACACCGCCTTGGTGGCCAGGAAGGCGCCGCTGCAGCCGATGGGGTGGCCCAGGGCAATGGCGCCGCCGTTCGGGTTGACCTTCTTCATGTCGAGCTCCAGCCCGCGCGCCACGGCGATCGCCTGCGCCGCGAAGGCTTCGTTGCTCTCGATGACGTCCATCTGGTCGAGCGTGAAGCCGCCCTTCTTCAGCGCCAGCTTGGTGGCGGGAATCGGCCCTTCGCCCATCACGTCGTTGGGCACGCCGGCGATGGCGTAGCTGGCCAGGCGGGCCATCGGCTTGTGGCCGGCGGCGGCGGCCACGGCGGCGTCGGCCAGCACGAAGAAGGCGGCGCCGTCGTTGATGCCGCTGGCATTGCCGGCCGTCACCGAGCCGTCCTTCTTGAAGGCCGGCTTCATCTTCGCCAGCGTCTCCAGCGTGGTGCCGGGCTTCACATGCTCGTCGGTGTCGAAGACCACCTCGCCCTTCTTCGTCTGCTTGACGATGGGAACGATCTGGCTCTTGAAGCGGCCCTCGGCGATGGCCGCGGCGGCCTTGCGGTGCGAGTCGACGGCCAGCTGGTCCTGCTCTTCGCGCGTGATGCCCCACTTGGTGACCAGGTTCTCGGCCGTGATGCCCATGTGGCCGACGCCGAAGGGGTCGGTCAGCGCGGCCACCATCGAGTCGATGAGCTTGGTGTCGCCCATGCGCGCGCCGCTGCGCATCGCCGTCGACAGGTAGGCGCCCCGGCTCATGACCTCCACGCCGCCGCCGACGCCATAGTCGCAGTCGCCGAGCAGGATGTTCTGCGCCGTGGTCACGATGCCCTGCAGGCCCGACGAACACAGCCGGTTGACGGCCATGGCCACGCTTTCCATCGGCAGCCCGGCCTGGATGCTGGCCACGCGCGCCACATAGGGGTAGCGGCTCTCGGTGGGGATGCAGTTGCCCACCGTCACGTAATTGATGGCCTTGGGGTCGACGCCGGAGCGCTTGACCGCCTCCTTCATCACCAGGCCGGCCAGTTCGGCCGGTTCGATGTCGGCCAATGCGCCGTTGAACGTGCCGATGGCCGAACGGGCCGCACCCAGTACCACCACGTCTCGCTTGCTCATGCTGTCGTCTCCTTGCCTGTTGGCGGGTCAAAAGTAGAAGTGGACGCCTTCGCGCTGGCATGCGCCTTACGCCAGGTCAAAGCCGTGTCGAATGGGCCCACAGCATAGCCCCTCTCGGGCCTGGGCGTCACGGCTTGCCCCTCGGGCCGTCAGGCCGCCGGGCGCAGCCGCGCGGCGGCACCGTCGATGGACGCCTTCAGTTCGGCATAACTGGCATTCACCGGGAACTGCGGAAACTGCGCCACGATGCCCGGCGGCGGGTGGATGAAGAAGCCGGCGTCGGCCGCGCCCAGCATGCCGGTGTCGTTGTACGAGTCGCCGGCGGCGATGACCTGGTAGTTCAGGCTCTTCAGCGCATTCACCGCGTGGCGCTTCTGGTCGGGCTGGCGCAACAGGTAGTCGGCCACGAAGCCGGCGTCGTCGACCACCAGCCGGTGGCAGAACAGCGTCGGCCGGCCCAGCTGCCGCATCAACGGGTCGGCGAATTCGTAGAAGGTGTCCGACAGGATGATGACCTGGTAGCGCGCGCGCAGGTCGTCCAGGAATTCGCGCGCGCCCTCCAGCGGCGCCATGCCGGCGATCACGGCCTGGATATCGGCCAGCTTCAGCCCGTGCCGGCGCAGCAGGTCCAGCCGCCAGCGCATCAGCCGGTCGTAGTCGGGCTCGTCGCGCGTGGTGCGGCGGAAGTCGGCAATGCCGGTGCGCTCGGCGAAGGCGATCCAGATCTCGGGCACGAGCACGCCTTCGAGGTCGAGGCAGATCATTTGCATGGCAGGGCGGGCGGTGGCTGGGACAGAACGCTATTCTCGCCCGGCGCCCGGCGCCCGGCGCCTGCCGCGCGGCCGCTGCGGCAAAGGGCGGCGTCAGCCTGCGTCGCGACCCAGCTTGTGCAGCTTGTCCAGCCAGCGCTGCACGCCTTGCGCGCCCAGGCCGTCGACGCCGCCGATCAAAGTCTCGTTCACTGGCGAGATGCCTACGAAGCCGAGGATGTTGCGCTCCAGCGACTTCACGCTGTGCGCCCGGTACAGCCAGCGGTAGACGAGCGCCGGCATGCCCATGGTGACGATGACTCGCGCCGAACGCCCGCGCAGGCCCTTCACGCCGAAGGGGTTGCCCGAAGCTTCGTTGAAGGCAAAACCCGGCCGCGCGATCTGCTCCAGGAAGGCCTTCAGCAGCGCCGGCATGTCGCCCAGCCAAAGCGGAAAGACGAAAACCAGGTGCTGGGCCCAGCTCACGTCCTGCTGCACCGGGGCCAGCGCGGCCGGCACGGCGCCGTGCTGCCAGTCGGACTGCGAGCGCAGCACGGGAAAGTCCAGTCGCGCCACGTCGACGCGGCGCACGCCGTGCCCGACGGACGCAGCACCTTCGGCGTAGGCCTCGGCCAGGGCGTGGCACAGGTGGCGGGCGCCGGCGTCGGGGTGGCCCTGGATCACGAGGATGCGGGTCGGTTGCATGCCGGCATGCTGCCCGGGCGACCGCGGTGCGGCGTTGATGCCGCTCAAGCCGGCAGAGAATCCCGCCCGCTCAGCGCTGGCCCCACAACTGCTGCAGCCGCAGGTCGCGTCCGCAACTGGCACGGTAGTACTGGTAGCGCACCGGGTTCTTCTTGTAATAGTCCTGGTGGTAGGCCTCGGCCGGGTAGAACGGGCCCGCGGCTTCGATGGTCGTGACGATCGGTTCCTTGAAGGGCTTGCTTTTCTCCAGCGCGGCCAGCGAAGCCTTCGCGGCTGCGGCCTGCTCGGGCCCGTGCGTGAAGATGGCGGTGCGGTAGGGGCTGCCGCTGTCGCAGAACTGTCGGTCCTTGGTGGTGGGGTCGATGGTGCGCCAGAAGTAGCCGAGCAGCTGTTCGTAGCTCACCTGCGCCGGGTCGAAGACGATTTCCACCGCCTCGGCGTGGCCGGTGACCTGGGCCGACACCTGCTCGTAGCTCGGGTTGGCCACCGTGCCGCCGATATAGCCCGAGGTGGTGGAGATGACGCCGCGCACCTTGTCGAAGTCGGCTTCCACGCACCAGAAGCAGCCGCCGGCGAAGGTGGCCTTGGCGGTGGCCTGCGCTGACGGCTGCGCGGTGGCCGGTCCGGTCATGAACGCGAGCGCGAGCGCGCTCAGCGCCAGCACCGAGCGCGCGCTCACGCTTGCGCCGCCATGAAACGCAGCGCCACGCCGTTGTTGCAGTAGCGCTTGCCGCTGGGCTGCGGGCCGTCGTCGAAGACATGGCCCTGGTGGCCACCGCAGCGTGCGCAGTGGTATTCGGTACGCGGCAGGAAGATCTTGTAGTCGGTCTTGGTGCCCAACGCGCCCGGCAGCGCCGTGTGGAAGCTGGGCCAACCGGTGCCGCTGTCGTATTTGGCATCGGAGGAAAACAGCGGCAGCGCGCAGCCGGCGCAGTGGTAGATACCGGCACGCTTCTCGGCATTCAGCGGGCTGCTGTGCGCCGGCTCGGTGCCTTCGCGGCGCAGCACCTGGTACTGCTCGCGGTTCAGGCGGCGTTTCCATTCATCGTCGGACAGGCGCTTCCAGTCGGTGGCGCCGGCCGCTGCCGGGGCGTCGGCCGCAGCGGGCGCGGCATGTGTCGCGGTGGCAAGCGCCGGGCCGAAGGCCAGGGCGGAAAGCCGTTGCAGCCAGTTTCGTCGGGTCATGTCGGCTCCTGTTGTGTGCATGGCTGTCAGTCGTTCGCCGAGCCAGGAAGGTTTCAGTCCGAACCGCCCAGCACCACGCTGACCTTGCGCGTCTGCCCGGCGCGCCAGACCGTGAGCGTGACGGTCTCGCCCGGCTGGCGTCTTTCGAACTGGGTCAGCATGTCGTCCAGGTCGGCCAGCGGTTCGTCGTTGACGGCGGTGATCACGTCGCCGGCCAGCACCTCGCCGCGCGTGCCGCGACGGAAGGGCTGCAGCCCGGTACGCGCCGCCGGGCCGCCGGGCACGACCTGGATCAGCGCCACGCCCTTGGGCAGGTTCAGCGCGCGGTGCAAGGCGGCGTTGCCGGCGCCGATGCCCAGGGTAGGGCGCAGGAAGCGGCCGTCGCGGATGAGCCGCGGCACGATGCGGTTCACCTCGTCGGCGGGGATGGCAAAGCCGATGCCGGCGCTGGCGCCGCTGGGGCTGGCGATCTGCGTATTGACACCGATCAGCCGGCCGGCGCTGTCGAGCAGCGGGCCGCCCGAATTGCCGGGGTTGATGGCGGCGTCGGTCTGGATCACGCCGCGGATGGTGCGGTTGTTGAAGGACTCGATCTCGCGGTTGAGCGCGCTCACGATGCCGGTGGTCAGCGTCTGGTCCAGGCCGAAGGGGTTGCCGATGGCATAGACACGCTGGCCCACCAGCAGGTCGCGGCTGCTGCCCAGGGCGATGGGCGGCAGCTTGTCGGCCGGCGCCTGGATGCGCAGCACCGCCAGGTCGCGGTCGGGGAAGGCGCCGACCAGCTCGGCGTCCCAGCTGCTCTGGTCGGCCAAGGTCACGCGTGCACCGTTGGCGCCCTGGATGACGTGGAAGTTGGTCACGATGTGGCCGCGGTCGTCCCACACGAAGCCGGTGCCGCTGCCGCGCGGCACCTGTTGCACGTTCATGCTGAACAGGTCGCGCTGCACGCCCAGGCTGGTGATGTTCACGACCGAGGGCGAGGCCTTGCGGAAGACGTCGACATAGGCCTGCTCGTCGGCGGCCAGGGCGCCACGCGGCGTGACGGCGCGCGGTGCGGCGTCGGGGCGGCCATTGACCAGGTGCGGAACGGCCAGCAGGGCGACGGCGCCGCCCAGCAGGGCCGCCAGGCCGAGGCCGACAAATCGTGATCGGGACTGCGGTTTCATGGTGTGAATGGCACCGGGCAGGGCCGCCCTATGCACGACGAGCCAAATATGGTGCCAGATGGGGCCTCCCCGCGCCGGCGCAAGGTCGCAGGGGCGGCCGGCCGCCCGTCAGCTGACCATGTACGCCGCCGCCGCGGTGGCGATCAGCGTGCCGGCCTCGTTGACCAGCCGCATCTGCGTGCTGCCGACGCGGCCGCCCAGCCGCGTGACCTCGGCGGTGGCCACGAAATGCTGGCCCACGCCCTGGCGCAGGAAGTCCACGCGCAGGTCGATGGTGCCCAAGCGGGCAAAGCGGTGCATCACCTGCTGCGCGCTGTCGTGCGGGTGGTGCTCGGCGATGGCCACCATCACCGCCAGCCCGCCCATGGCGTCGAGCACGGCCGAGATGACGCCGCCATGCAGCCGGCCGTAGGCATAGTGGCCAATCAGCTCCGGCCGCATCGGCACCGTGGCGCGCACGTCGCCGGGGCGCACCGAGTCGATCTTCAGCCCCAGCGTCTGGTTGAAGGTGATGCGGCGCTCGAACAGTTCCACCAGTTCGGCGTCGAGCCGCGCCTGTTCGTCGGCGCTGCGCGGCACCGGCGCTGCGGTGGTCATGCGAAGACGGCCCTGGGCTTCAACCCAAGCCGCTGGCGCGTTTCCTCGGGCGAGGCGACCTCTCGCCCGGCGCGGCGGGCGCAGGCGGCCAACGCCTCCATCAAGACGCCGTTGCCGCCGGCGCGTTCGCCGCCGGGCAGGTAGAAGGTGTCCTCCAGGCCGCTGCGCAGCATGCCGCCGAGTTCGGCAGCCCTCTGGTGCACGGGCCAGACCTCGGCGCGGCCGATCAGCGTCGTCTGCCAGACCGCGCCGGGCGGGGCATAACGCGGCAGCAGCGCCAGCAACTCGGCGTCGCAGGGCATGCCGCTGGCCACACCCATGACGAAATTGAGCTCGGGCACGCCGTCGAAAAGGCCGGCCTTCAGGTACATGCCGACGCTGCGCACGATGCCGACGTCGAAACATTCGAATTCGGGGTGGGTGCCGGTTTCGCGCATCACGTCGAGCATCTGCTGGATCTTGGACACCGGATTGTCGAACACCATCGGCGGCCAGGCCCATTCGCCGTTGTCCTTGATCTTCAGGTAGTTCAGGCTGCCGGCATTGCAGGCCGCCACCTCGGGCTCGACGCGGCGCAGGCAGGCCACCGGGCCCGAGATGTCCTTGCCGATGACGCCGGTGGTCAGGTTGATGACGACGCCGGGGCAGGCGGCGCGGATGGCGTCGACCACGGCCTGCGCCACGTCGGGGTCCCAGCTCGGCATGTGGCCGAAGCCCGGTTCCTGGCTGCGCAGGTGCACGTGCATGATGCTGGCGCCGGCGTTGAAGGCGTCGCGCGCCTCGGCCGCCATCTGCTCCGGCGTCACCGGCACCGGGTGCTGCGCGGGGTTGGTGAGCACGCCGGTGAGGGCGCAGGTGAGGATGGCCTTGTCGCTGCCGTTTGTGATGCCGTGCGTCATGCCGTGTTTCCTTCGTTGATTTCCAGGGCGACCAGCAGCGCACCCGCGCCCACCGGCTGCCCCACGCGAGCGTGCAGCGCCTGCACGGTGCCGGCAGCGGCGGCGTGCAGCCACAGTTCCATCTTCATGGCTTCCACGCACACCAACGGCTGGCCCGCCAGCACGGCGTCGCCCACGGCCACCAGCACCTGGGCCACCGTACCGGCGACCGGGGCGCAGGCCTTTCGCGGATCGTTGTCGGCCGTGACGGCAGGGTAGGGCGAGGCTTCGGTGAAGCCGAAGACGGCGGCGTCGATGGCCAGCTGCAGCGTGGCACCGACTTGCACGCAGGGGTGGCGCCGGTGCACGCCGTCGACGCGGCAGCGCAGAACGCCGTCGCCCAGCGAAAGCACGGCAATGCCCTCGGGTGGCGCACGCAAGGTGCGGCGCTCGCCGTCGCAGTCGAGCGTGAGGTCGAAGGCGTTCACGCTGGCCGGCCGAACGCCGTCGACGGACTTGCCACCCAGCACGGCCGCGGCGATGCGCCAGGCCGCTTCGGGCACGGCCGGCCGCTGCAGCAGCGCCTCGCCGCTCGCCGCCCATTCGTCGAGCTGCGTCGTCGTCAGTTGCGCGGCGGTGAATTGCGCGTGGTTCAGCAGGTCGCGCAGGAAGCGGCCGTTGTGGCGCAGGCCGAACAGCGGCGCGTCTTCCAGCGCCCGGGTCAGGCGCCGCACGGCGTCGGCGCGGTCATGGCCGTGGGCGATGACCTTGGCCACCATGGCGTCGTACCAGGGCGTGATCTCGCTGCCGGTGCAGATGCCGTGGTCGATGCGCACGCCGCCGGCCGCGTGATTCAGGTTCGTTGCCTGCTCGGGCCGCCAGTCCACGATGCGCCCGGTCTGCGGCTTCCAGCCGTCGTAGGGGTCCTCGGCATACAGCCGCGCCTCGATGGCATGGCCGCTGAAGCGGATCTGCTCCTGCGACAGCGGCAGCGGCTCGCCGGCCGCCACGCGTAGCTGCCACTCCACCAGGTCCAGGCCGGTGATGCACTCGGTGACCGGGTGCTCCACCTGCAGCCGCGTATTCATCTCCAGGAAGAAGTGGCGCCCTGCCGTGTCGACGATGAATTCCACCGTGCCCGCGCCCACGTAGCCCACGGCCAGGGCCGCGGCCACCGCGTCGGCGCCCATGGCGGCGCGCATCGCCGGGCTCACCACCGGCGAAGGTGCTTCCTCGACCACCTTCTGGCGACGCCGCTGCGCCGTGCAGTCGCGTTCGCCCAGGTGCACGGCGTGGCCGTGGGTATCGGCGAAGACCTGGATCTCGATATGGCGGGCGTGGTCGATCAGCCGTTCCAGCATCAGCGTGCCGTCGCCGAAGGCGCTGATCGCCTCGCGCCGCGCTCCGGCCAGGGCGGCCGGCAGATCGTCGAAGCGGTGCACCAGCCGCATGCCGCGGCCGCCGCCGCCGGCCACGGCCTTCACCAGCAACGGCAGGCCGAGCCGCTCGGCCTCGGCAGTGAGGCGTTCGTCGCTCGCGTCCTGCCCCAGATAGCCGGGCGCGCAGGGCACGCCGGCTTCGAGCATGCGGCGCTTGGCGGCCGCCTTGTCGCCCATGGCGCGCATGGCGGCCGGCGGCGGGCCGATGAAGACCAGGCCGGCGTCGGCACAGGCCTGTGCGAAGTCGGCACGTTCGCTCAGGAAGCCGTAGCCGGGATGCACGGCGTCGGCGCCGCTGCGCTGTGCCGCGGCGAGCAGGGCGGCGATATTCAGGTATGAATCCGCTGCCGCCGGCGCGCCGATGTGCAGCGCCTCGTCGGCCTGCCGCACATGCGGCGCGCCGGCGTCGGCGTCGCTGAACACCGCCACCGTGCGGTAGCCCAGGCGATGCGCCGTGCGCATCACGCGGCACGCGATCTCGCCGCGGTTCGCGACCAGGACCTTGCGAAAGGGGTTCACTGCGGCACCCAGCTCGCCTTGCGCTTTTGGAGGAAGGCGGTCGTGCCTTCCACGCCCTCGGTCCCGAGGGCGGCCTGCGAGAAGACCTCGGCCGCGTGGTGCACCATCGAAGCCGGCTTGCTGAAGCGCGCCTGCGCCATCAGCGCCTTGGTGGCGGCCACGGCACCCGGCGCGCATTGCAGGATCTCGGCCAGCACCGCGGCCAGCGCATGGTCCAGCGCGCCGGCGGCATGCACCGCGTGCACCAGCCGCAAGGTCAGCGCCGCCTGCGAATCGAGCCGGCCGCCGGTGACGGCCAGCCGCTTGGCCTCGGCATAACCCAGCCGCTCGACCAGGAAGGGCGCAATCTGCGCCGGCACCACGCCGAGCGACGTCTCCGGCAGCCGGAACACCGCACCCGAGCCGGCCAAGGCCACGTCGACCACGCAGGCCAGTCCCAGGCCGCCGCCCATCACCGTGCCTTCGAGCACCGCCACCGTGGCCAGCCCGGTATTGGCGTAGGCCACGCACAGGTCGCCGAAGGCCTGGTTGACCTTGACCAGCGCCTCGGGGTCCTCGGCCAGCTTCATGCGCGCCCCGGCCATGTCGCGCAGGTCGGCGCCGGCGCAGAAGTGCCCGCCGGCACCGCGCAGCACGAGCACGCGCGTGGCGCCGTCGGCTTGCGCCCCGGCCAGTGCCTCGCGCAGTTCCAGCACCATGGCCAGCGACATGGCGTTGCGCGTCTCGGGTCGATTCAGCGTGACGTGCAGCACCGCGCCGTCGCGCTTCAGCAGCAGGGTCTGCGGCGTGGCCTGGGCTGCGTTCATCGCGCCTTCCCGGGCAGCGTGCCTTCGAGCTTGCAGATGATGCCGAGCATGATCTCGTCGGCGCCGCCGCCGATGCTGATGAGCCGGCTGTCGCGGTAGGCCTGCGAGATGGGGTTGTCGGCGGTGAAGCCCATGCCGCCCCAGTATTGCAGGCAGCTGTCGCTGACCTCGCGGCTCAGGCGCCCGCACTTGAGCTTGGCCATGCTGGCGAGCTTGGTCACGTCCTTGCCGCTCACGTACATCTCCACCGCGCGGTAGGTCAGCGCACGCAGGGCTTCCACTTCGGTGCGCAATTCGGCCAGGCGGAAATGCACCACCTGGTTGTCGAGGATGGGCTTGCCGAAAGTCTGGCGCTGGCGCGTGTATTCGATGGTCTGGTCGATGAGCCGGTCCAGGCTGCGCAGCGAACCGGCGGCGCCCCACAGCCGTTCCTCCTGGAACTGCAGCATCTGGAAGGTGAAACCCAGCCCTTCCTGGCCGATGAGGTTGGTCTTCGGCACGCGCACGTTGTCGAAGAACAGCTGCGCGGTATCGCTGCTGTGCATGCCGATCTTGTGGATCTTCTGCCGCGTGATGCCGGGTGCGTCCATCGGCACCACGATCAGGCTCTTGTTCTTGTGCGGCGGCCCGTCGCTGGTGTTGGCCAGCAGGCAGCACCAGTCGGCCTGCATGCCGTTGGTGATCCACATCTTGGTGCCGTTGATGACGTAGTCGCCGCCTTCGCTGCGCGCCGTGGTCTTCACCGCCGCCACGTCGCTGCCGCCGCCGGGTTCGCTCACGCCCAGGCAGGCCACCACGTCGCCGGCGATGGTGGGCGTGAGCCATTCGCGCCGCAGTGCGTCGCTGCCGAAACGCGCCAGCGCGGGTGTGGCCATGTCGGTGTGCACGCCGATGGCCATCGGCACGCCGCCGCAATTGCACTGGCCCAGCGCCTCGGCCATGACCATGGAATAGCTGAAGTCCAGGCCGGCGCCGCCGTATTCCTCGGGGTACTTCAGTCCCAGCAGGCCCAGGTTGCCGAGCTTCTTGAAGACTTCATGCGCCGGAAACTGGCCCTTCGCTTCCCACTCCGCAATGTGCGGGTTGAGTTCCTTGTCGCAGAACTTGACGACGGTATCTTCCAGGGCGCGGTGTTCGGGGGTGAATTTCATTCGTGTTTCCGTGAAGTGTTCAAAGCCGGGCGATGCCGAAGGTATTGGGCCGCAGCGTCCGAACTTCGGCTTCGCTGGCGATGGCCAGGCACAGGCCGAGGATGCGGCGGGTGTCGCGCGGGTCGATGATGCCGTCGTCCCACAGGCGGGCAGTGCCGAAGAGGGCGGCGCTCTCGGCGTCGAGGCGCTTGCGCAAGGCGTCGCTCATGGCGCCCAGCGCTTCGTCGTTGGCCGGCAGGCCCAGCCGCTGCAGCTTGTTGCGATTGACGATGTCCATCACCTGCGCCGCCTGCGCGCCGCCCATCACCGCGGTGCGCGCCGTGGGCCAGGCGAAGATGAAGCGCGGGTCGAAGCCGCGGCCGCACATGCCGTAGTTGCCGGCGCCGTAACTGCCGCCGAGCACGACGGTGAATTTGGCCACGCGGGCATTGGCCACGGCCTGGATCATCTTGCTGCCGTGCTTGATGGCGCCGGCCTGCTCGGCCACCTTGCCCACCATGTAGCCGGTGGTGTTCTGCAGGAAGACCAGCGGCGTGCCGCTCTGGTCGCAGAGCTGGATGAATTGCGCCGCCTTGGTCGAGCCGTTGGGCTGGATGGGACCGTTGTTGCCGACCAGGCCCACCGCGTGGCCGTGGAGGCGGGCGTGGCCGCAGACGGTGTCGGTGGCGTACGCGGCCTTGAATTCCAGGAAATCCGAGTCGTCCACCAGGCGGGCGATGACCTCGCGCACGTCGTAGGGCTCGCGTTCTTCGGCGGGCACCAGGCCCATCAGCTCTTCGGTGGCATACAGCGGGGCAGGGGCTGGCGGCCGCTGCGGCACCGTGTCCCAGGGCAGCTTGTCGAGCAGCTCCCGCGCCAGCGCGATGGCGTGGGCGTCGTTCTCGGCCAGATATTCCCCCAGCCCGGTGACCTGGGCATGCATCTCGGCACCGCCCAGTTCTTCCTCAGTCGCGTCTTCGCCGATGGCCGCCTTCACCAGCGGCGGCCCCGCCAGGTAGATGCTGCTGCGGCCGCGCACCAGCACCACGTAGTCGCTCAGGCCCGGCAGGTAGGCGCCGCCGGCGGTGGAGGCGCCGTGCACCACCGCGATCTGCGGGATGCCGGCGGCCGACAGCCGCGCCTGGTTGGCGAAGGTGCGGCCGCCGTCGACGAAGATCTCGGCCTGGTACATGAGATTGGCACCGCCGGATTCCACCAGCGCGATCAGCGGCAGCTTGTTCTCGCGCGCCAGCTCCTGTGCACGAAGCGCCTTCTTCAAGCCCATCGGCGCCACGGTGCCGCCCTTCACCGCGCTGTCGCTGGCGGAGACCAGCACGCGCTTGCCGGCCACCACACCGATGCCGGTGATGCTGCCGCCGCCTTGCACGCTTTTCTTGCCGTCGTCGTCATGCATGCCAAGCCCGGCCAGCGGGCTGAGTTCGAGGAATTCGCTGCCACGGTCGATGAGCCGGGCCACGCGCTCGCGCGGCAGCAGCTGGCCGCGGGCCTCGAATTTCCCGCGCTTGGACGAGGATTCGGCCACCACCATGGCTTCCAGTGCTCGCACCTCGGCCAAGCGCTGCGCCATGCGCGCGGCGTTGGCGGCGAAGCTCGCCGAACGCGGGTCGATCTGGCTGTGCAGACGCGGCATCACTTCAGCACGTCGGGCACGACGGCGCGGTGAAAACCGTCGAAGGGCACCGATTTCGCCTCCGGCCCCAGCGGGAAGATCTCGCTGCCCAGCGAGGCCGCGCCGTCGATGGGCAAGGTGACGCCCGTGATGAACGCCGCCGCCGGCGAGAGCAGGAAGACGATGGCGGCGCTGACCTCGGCCTCCACGCCCAGCCGGCGCAGCGGCACATGCTGCTTCAGACGCGGGATGATGGACTTCATGGCGCCGCCGTAGTGGTCCATGCCGCTGGAGGCGATCCAGCCCGGCGCCACCGCATTCACGCGCACGCCTGCATGGGCCCATTCGAAGGCTGCCGTCATGGTGAGGTTGCTCATGCCGGCACGCGCGGCGCCGCTGTGGCCCATGCCCGGCATGCCGTTGCGGAAATCGGCCGTCATGTTGACGATGGCGCCGCCGTGCTGCTGCATGCTGGCCAGGAACAGCTCGCGCATCATCAGGAAGCCGCCGGTCAGGTTGTTGGCCACCACGGCGTCGAAGCCCTTCTTGCCGATGGCCAGCAGCGGCGCCGGGAATTGCCCGCCGGCGTTGTTCACGAGCCCGGCCACCGGGCCGTGGCGGGCGATGACCGCCGCCACGCCGGCCTTCACCGCGTCTTCGTCGCGGATGTCGAAGGCGATGGTGTCGGCGCGGCCGCCGTCCTCGGCGATCTCGGCGGCCACGCGGTCGAGCTTGCCTTGCGTGCGCCCGCTGATCACCACCGTGGCGCCCAGCGACGCCAGCTCGTGCGCCACGCAGCGGCCGATGCCGCTGCCGCCGCCTGTGACCCAGTGCACCTGGCCGGCGAACAGGCCCGGGCGGAAGACGCTGCGATAGGGGTGGGGGGTGGATGGCATGCCGGGTGACGGTGGGTGGATGGCGGACGTCGCGGGAGCGCGTCCGGGGCCGGACCGCATCAGGCGCATTAGGCAATAGGGTAACGTTAACGTCAACCAGATCACGTCTAAGTGATTACGAGCATGCCCGCGGCAGCGGCGCGCCGCTAGCATGCCGGCCTTCCCTGCCATCGCCTTCGAGGACGTTTTCCATGGACATGCCGACCATCACCGAGACCCTGCGCGCCAAGGTGGGCGACGCCAGCGGCCTGAATGCCACGCTCAAGTTCGACTGCGGCGACGACGGCGTGGCCTATATCGACGGCCGCTCGACGCCGAATACGGTGGACAACACCGACCGCGAAGCCGACTGCACGATCGCCATCACGCGCGACAACCTGGCCGCGCTGGTGAGCGGCGAGCTCGAGCCCACCACCGGGTTCATGATGGGCAAGTTCAAGGTCTCGGGCGACATGAGCGTGGCGCTGAAACTGCAGCGCGTCGTCTGAGCATGCTGCAATCGGCCGGCCGCAGGCGCGCCGCCTCGGCGCAGGAGGCGGTGGACTCGCACCGCGCCGGCGACGGCGGCGAACTCTTCGGCATCACCGAGCTGTGCGCCGAATTCGGCATCACGCTGCGCACGATCCGCTTCTACGAGGACAAGGGCCTGCTGGCGCCGCGGCGTGTCAACGGCGCGCGCGTCTATACGCGGCGCGACCGGGCGCGGCTGGCGCTGATCCTGCGGTCCAAGGCCATCGGCGCCACGCTCGACGAGATCAGGCACTATCTGGACCTCTACGGCCACCAGGGCGAGGGCCGGGTGCAGCAGATGAAATTCGTGCTCGAACGCACCGACGCGGCGATCCGCGAACTGGAACTCAAGCGCGCGCACATCGACGCCTCGCTGGCCGAGTTGCGTGTCATCAATGCCGAAGTGCGGCAGCAGCTCGAACGCCGCTCTGCCTGACGCGCCGGCCCGGCGCGCCTAGGGCACGGCTGCACTTCGTTGAAGGAGAACCGCATGTCCACCGCCTACCTCTACGACCACGTGCGCACGCCGCGCGGCAAGGGCAAGAAGGACGGCCGCCTGTACCAGGCCAGCCCGGTGTGGCTGGTGAGAACCTTGCTGCAGGCACTGCAGCAGCGCAACGCGCTCGACACTTCGCTGGTCGACGACGTCGTGCTGGGCTGCGTGACACCGGTGGGCGAGCAGGGCGCCGATATCGCGCGCACTGCGGTGCTCGACGCCGAGTGGGCCGAAACGGTGGCCGGCGTCACGCAGAGCCGCTTCTGCGCCAGCGGGCTGGAGTCGGTGAACCTGGCCGCCGCCAAGGTGGCCAGCGGCTTCGAGGACCTGGTGGTGGGTGGCGGCGTCGAGAGCATGAGCCGCTGGCCCATGGGCAGCGACGGCGGCGCCTGGTTCATGGACCCGCGCATCAACCAGAAGCTGGGTTTCGTGCCGCAGGGCGTGGGCGCCGACCTGATCGCCACGCTGGAAGGCTGGCACCGCGCCGACATGGACGCCTTTGCCCTGCACTCGCACCGGAAGGCGGCCGCGGCGCGTGCCGCCGGGCACTTCTCGAAGAGCCTGGTGCCGGTGCACGATATCGCCGGCCTGCTGCTGCTGGACCGCGACGAGACGATCCGCGACAACGCCACGCCGGAGGCGATGTCGCGGCTGGAGCCCAGCTTCGCGGCCATGGGCGCGATGGGTTTCGACGCCACGGCGCTGCGCAAATACACCACGGTGGAGCGCATCGAGCACATGCACCACGCCGGCAATTCGTCGGGCATCGTCGACGGCGCGGCGCTGATGCTGGTGGGCTCGAAGGACGGCGGCGCCAAGGCGGGGCTGAAGCCGCGCGCCCGCATCCGTGCCGCCGCGGTGATCGGCAGCGAGCCCACCATCATGCTCACTGGCCCCACGCCGGCCTGCCGCAAGGCACTGGCCAAGGCCGGCATGGCCGCCGGTGATATCGACCTGTGGGAGATCAACGAGGCCTTCGCCGTGGTGCCCATGAAGACGGCGCGCGACCTGGGCGTGGACCTGGACCGCGTCAACGTGAATGGCGGCGCCATCGCGATGGGCCACCCGCTGGGCGCCACCGGCTGCGTCATCCTGGGCACGTTGCTCGACGAACTGGAGCAGCGCAACCTGGCCACCGGGCTGGCCACGCTGTGCGTGGGCGGCGGCATGGGCATCGCCACCATCATCGAGAGGGTGTGAACATGAGCGCGGTGCAACTGCACGTGGGCGACGACGGCATCCTCGTCGCGACGATGGACCTGCCCGGCCGGCCGATGAACGTGGTCGGCGACGAGCTGATGCTGGGCATCGCCCGGGCGGTGGAGCGGCTCGCCGACCCGGCCGTGAAGGGCCTGGTGCTGACCTCGGCGAAGGCCGACTTCTGTGCCGGCGGCGATATCGACCGCATGTCGAAGTGGACGCGACCCGAGCAACCCTTCGAGGCCGGCAACGCCATGAAGGCGGTGCTGCGCCAGATGGAAGGGCAGGGCAAGCCGGTGGTGGCGGCGATCAACGGTCACGCGCTGGGTGGCGGGCTGGAGATCGCACTGGCCTGCCACGCGCGCCTGGCGCTGGACGACGCGCGGCTCAAGCTCGGCCAGCCAGAGGTCAAGCTCGGCCTGCTGCCGGGCGGTGGCGGCACGGTGCGGCTCCCACGGCTGGTGGGCATTCAGGCTGCTCTGCAGATCATGGGCGAAGGGGCCGACATGAGTCCGCAGCAGGCGCTGGGCCTGGGGCTGCTGGCCGGCCTGGCCAGGGACCGCGACGACTTGATGGCGCAGGCCAAGGCCTGGATCGCCGCCAATCCGAAAGCGAAGCAGCCCTGGGACCAGCCGAAATTCCGCTTCCCCGGCGGCGATTCGCGCTCGCCCGCCGTGGCGCAACTCTTCAGCGTGGCGCCTTCGGTGGCTTCGGCGCGCAGCTGGGGCAACTACCCGGCGCTGCAGCACATCATGAGCAGCGTCTTCGAAGGCGGCCTGCTCGACTTCGACGCCGCCAGCCAGGTGGAGAGCCGTTACTTCGCGGCCTGCGCCATGTCGCAGCAAAGCCGCAACCTGATCGGCACGCTGTGGTATCAGCTCAATGCCATCAAGAAGGGCGCGTCGCGGCCCGCGGGTCTGCCGGCAACGAAGGTGAACAAGCTCGGCATCCTGGGCGCCGGCATGATGGGCGCGGGCATCGCCTACGTGGCGGCCAAAGCAGGCATCGAGGTGGTGCTGCTAGACACGACGCAGGAAGCGGCCGAGCGCGGCAAGGCCTATTCACGAGGGCTGCTCGACAAGGCGGTGAAGAAAGGCCGCAGCACGGTAGACAAGCGCGACGCGCTGCTGGCGCGCATCACGCCGACCACCGACTACGCGGCGCTGCAAGGCTGCGACCTCGTCGTCGAGGCCGTCTTCGAGGACCGCGAGGTGAAGGCCGGCGTCACGCGTCGGGCCGAGGCCGCGCTCGGCGAGGGCGCCGTCTTCGCTTCCAACACCAGCACGCTGCCGATCACCGGCCTGGCGCAGGCAAGCCGCC
The DNA here is from genome assembly GCA_016709385.1 of Candidatus Rubrivivax defluviihabitans. Taxonomy (GTDB): domain Bacteria; phylum Pseudomonadota; class Gammaproteobacteria; order Burkholderiales; family Burkholderiaceae_C; genus Rubrivivax; species Rubrivivax defluviihabitans. The sequence continues at coordinate 311,185 of JADJMW010000005.1, read as the reverse complement.
GACCGAATAACTTCATCGGCCTGCACTTCTTCAGCCCGGTGGACAAGATGCCGCTGGTGGAGATCATCGTCGGCAAAGCCACCAGCGACGAGACGCTGGCGCGCGGTTTTGACTTCGTGCTGCAGATCGGCAAGACGCCGATCGTCGTCAACGACAGCCGCGGCTTCTACACCAGCCGCGTCTTCGGCACCTACGTGATGGAAGGCATCGCGATGCTGGCCGAGGGCGTGCACCCGCGCAGCATCGAGGTGGCGGGCCTGCAGGCCGGCATGCCGATGCCGCCGCTGGCGCTGCAGGACGAGGTGTCGCTGTCGCTGGGCCTGCACGTGGCCGACCAGACGAAGAAGGACCTGGCGGCCGAGGGCAAGGCCTACGTCGAACACCCGGGCATGGCCGTGGTGCGGCAGTTGTGCGCGCTGGGTCGCATCGGCAAGAAGTCGGGTCAGGGCTTCTACGACTACGCCGAGGGCGACAAGTCCTTGTGGCCGGGTCTGACGCGGCTGTACCCCACGGCGGCGCAGCAACCGCCGCAGCGCGAACTGATAGCCCGCCTGATGTTCGCCCAGGCCAACGAGGCGGCGCGTTGCTTCCAGGAAGGCGTGCTGCGGTCGGTGGCCGACGCCAACGTGGGCAGCATCTTCGGCTGGGGCTTCGCACCCTTCCATGGCGGCGCGCTGCAGTTCATCGATGCCCTGGGCGCGTCGGCCTTCGTCGCACGCTCGCGCGAACTGGCGGCGAAGTACGGGCCACGATTCGAGCCGGCGCAGGTCGTCGTGGAGCAGGCGTTGCGCGGCGGTCATTTCTCCGACGCGGCCGCCAAGGCCGGCACCTGAACCCAGCCGTGCAGGACCTGGGCGCGGCGCGCGCGATCCTGCAGGCCGCTGGCGAACGGCCCGGCGCGTTGTGCGTGCTCACCGGCGCCGGCATGAGCGCCGAGAGCGGCATCCCCACCTTCCGCGACGCGCTCACCGGCCTGTGGTCGCGCTTCGACCCTGCCGAACTGGCCAGCGAGGAGGGTTTTCGCGCCCACCCGCAACGTGTGTGGGACTGGTATGCCGAGCGCCGCGAAGGTGTGCGCCGTGCCGAGCCCAACGCTGGCCACCACGCGCTGGCCGCTTATGCACGGCGCTGGCCGGGCCGCCTGGTGCTGGTGACACAGAACGTGGACGACCTGCACCAGCGCGCCGGCAACGCCGGGGCCATCCGGCTGCATGGCGACATCCTGGCCGACCGCTGGCTGCAGGCCTGCCCGCAGCGCACGGCCTGCACTGCCGCGGACGCCCGGCCGGGTCGGCCGCCGCACTGTGCCGAATGCGGCAACCTGCTGCGGCCGGGCGTGGTGTGGTTCGGCGAAGAACTGCCGCCGGCGGCGCTGGAAGCAGCCCGCCGTGCCGCCGAGTCCTGCGCCGCGATGCTGGTGGTGGGCACCTCGGGCGCGGTCTGGCCGGCGGCCGGGCTGGTGGGCCAGGCGCGGCAGCGCGGCGCGAAGGTGATCATCGTGAACCCGGCGCCGAGCGAGATCGACGACGAGGCGAATATCGTGATGCGCGGCACCGCGGCGCAGCTGCTGCCGCGGCTGCTGGACGCCACCGATCCGGGTGATTGATCCTGTTCTGGACTATGATGTTCATCGTGTCCAGATCAGGATTCAAACCATGAGCGCCGTTGCGGCCCCCGCGCCGGCACCCGAAGTCAGCCCCGAACGCCTGGGCGCCGCCGGGCTGCGCGCCTTCGAACGCATCGCGCAGGCCTGGGGCCTGAGCGTCGACGAACAGCTGTGCCTGCTCGGCCAGCCGCCGCGCTCCACCTATTTCGCCTGGCGCAAGCAGCCCGACAAGGCGGCGCTGCCGCGCGACACGCTGGAGAGGCTGTCCAACCTGCTGGGCATCTGGAAGAGCCTGCAGATTCTGCTGCCCGACACCGCTGCCGCCGACGCCTGGCTGCGCCAGCCCAACAGCGCCGCGCCCTTCGGCGGCCGCAGCGCGCTGCAGCGCATGCTGGCCGGCAACGTGAGCGACCTCCATCTCGTGCGCCGCTACCTCGACGGCGTGCGCGGCGGGGGCTGGAGCTGAGCGCCGCCGCCGCCGCGGCGGACCCGCTGCCCGAGGTGCGGCGCGTGCGCTGGCAGCAGGCCTGCCGCATCGTGCCCACGCGCTATCCGGCGGTGACGCTGTTCGACCGCGTCGCCGACGCCGCCGATTTCGAGGCCTTGTACGCGCTGGAGGCGCTGACCAACGAACGGGCGCGCGAAGAACTCGGCCAGGTGGAACGCGTGCCGCCCGACGATCGCGTCTTCGGCCCCGGCAGCGGGCCCATCATGGCTGCCTTCACGCACGTGAACCTGCTGGGCAGCCGCTTCTCCGGGGGCGAACACGGCGTCTTCTACGCGGCGCGCGAGCGTGCCACCGCGGTGGCCGAGACACGTCACCATCACGGCCGCTTCCTGGCCGCCACGCGGCAGCCGGCCATGCACCTGCCGATGCGGCTGTACCACGTGGCCATCGACGCCCGGCTGCACGACCTGCGGCCGGCCGGCAGCGTGCCGAGCGCGGTCTACGACCCCGACGACTACGCGGCGGCGCAGGCGCTGGGCCGGCGCCTGCGCACGGCGGGATCGGCCGGCGTGGCCTACCGCAGCGTGCGCCACGAGCGCGGCCAGTGCGTGGGCCTGTTCAGGCCGCGCGGCGCCAGCCGCTGCCTGCATGCCGCCTACCTGCTATATGCCTGGGACGGCGAGCGCTTCAGCGACGTCTACGAGAAGACGGCATGACGGTGGTTCAAGGTGTGCGCTTCGACCGCCTCGACGCGCTGCGCGGCGTGGCCATGGTGTGGATGGCGGTCTTCCACCTGAGCTTCGACCTCAATTTCTACGGCCTGCTGCAGCCGCGCCAGAATTTCTATCACGACCCCTTCTGGACCCAGCAGCGCACCGCCATCGTGAGCCTGTTCCTGCTCTGCGCCGGGCTGGGTCAGGCCATCGCGCTGCAGGCGGGTCAGGGCTGGCCGCGCTTCTGGCGCCGCTGGGCGCAAGTCGCGGGCTGCGCCGTGCTGGTGAGCCTGGGTTCGGCCTGGATGTTTCCGAAGAGCTGGATCAGCTTCGGCGTGCTGCACGGCATGGCCGTGATGCTGGTGCTGGCGCGGCTGGCGGCGCCGTTGCGCGGCGGACTGTGGCTGTTGGGCGCGGTGGCGCTGGTCTTGCCGTGGCTGGTGAAGCACCCATTCTTCGACACGCCTTTCACCAACTGGGTGGGTCTGGTCACGCGCAAGCCGGTGACCGAAGACTACGTACCGGTGCTGCCCTGGCTGGGCGTGATGCTGTGGGGCCTGGCTGCCGGGCAGTGGCTGCTGGCGCATCGGCGTGGCCTGCTGGCCGGCGCCGTGCCGGTGGCACTGCGGCCGCTGGCGCTGCTGGGGCGCTGGCCGCTGAGCTTTTACATGCTGCACCAGCCGGTGTTCATCGGCGCCATCCTGGGTGGTCGCTTGCTCGGCTGGTGGTAGCGGGCTCGCAGGGGCTTGCGATCGAGCGACAAGAGGCGGGCAAGGGCGTGCCTCGCGGAGTTGTTGAAGACGAGGAAGCATGCTGGCCTTCAGTGCGAAGTCTGGTTGTGCGCGCGAGGCGCTTCGACTCCAAACCCCTGACCCATTGCGCGCTCTTGCCACGTCTGGCCCCACGTGTGCAGACCAAGGCAGCGCGCTGTGGGCAAGCCAGCGGCAGCGGGGCAATCTCCAGCGTCAACCACGCGCGTGCCGCCGGGCGCAAGGCCATGGCTCGAGATGGGCACAGGGTCGCTGAACCGCACTTTGCCTTACTATGTAAGCCGCGCTATGATCGAAACTGTTTGGGTGCTCTGCGAACCAACAGGTCGACGCTCTTAGTCTCCTCGAAAGGCCAGATCGTGTTGCCCGCCGCATTGCGGCGCCGGCTCGGTATGGGTGCAGGCGCCAGGATCGAGGTGCTCGAAGAGTCGGACGGACTGAAGCTGCGCGTCGTCCGGTCGGTCGCTTCGGCCGACATGACCGGGATGGCAGGCATGGTCAAGGCGCCGGCGCGCGGCGTTCCACGCCAACTCGAGGACTTCGATCCGGCGTCGCTGCTGACCCGTTCGCGGCGCGGCAAGCCATGAGGGCCCTGGATACGAACGTCCTGGCGCGGTTCTTCGTCGATGATGCCGACGATGCACAGGCCGCCAAACTGCGGCCGGCTGCCGTGGCGGCGCTCTCCGAAAGATCGTTTGTCTCCGTGACCGTGCTGCTGGAACTGGAGTGGGTCATGCGTGGGTTCTATGAACTGCCCAAGAGAGACATCGTCCGCGTCTTGCGGGCGCTGGCGAGCATCGAGCACGTCACGTTCGAAGACCGCGACGCGGTCCTGGTGGCGGTCAATGCGTTCGACAAGGGTCTCGATTTCGCGGATGCACTGCACCTGGCGCGCAGTTCGCGTGTTTCCGGGTTCGCGACATTCGACCAACGACTGGCGAAGCGGGCAAAGAGTCTTGCGCTGGCGCCACCCGTGGAGTTGCTGACCTGAATTGCGTCCGGCGGCACACCTGGATCGAGGGTCGAAGTGCGTGGGTGGCGGCCGGTTACGGTAGTGCGCAGGAGTGATTCACGACCTAGGCAACATCGACCGTACGACTGCTCCCGACTGGCGCATTCCTGGGGCGGCTGGCAGGGAACGACCCGCTGCCGTCGTTCGCGCTCGTTCGCTGTGCGTCGATATCAGCGCGCCGTGGCAGACGGTGCCCGGCGGTGGCGCTGACTGTGGCGGTCTTCGCTGCGCTCAGACTACCCTGGCCTTGCAGGCCGCGCCGGTCCTTGAGGACCGGCCGTTCGCCAGGCACGAACAGTCCACTGGACTGTTCGTGTCCAGGCTCACCTGCTCGCCTCGAGGGGGTGCCGCATAACTCGCTTCGTTCGCTGCGCTCACTGCGCTCAAACAGGATGCGGCAAGTCGGTTGACGAAGCTCGCTGCGCTCGCCCCCCTCGAGGCTGCGCTGCTCGGCGCCACACACAGCGCCCCCGCCGGGTACCGCCTGCCGCTCAAGCAACCGTGGCGGCGCTCGTCGAGATCCACCCATGCCTGCTGCAAAGGGCTGTCCGGGCGCGGCGCGGCGTGCGTCTGAAGCGCCGAGGAGCGCAGGGTTCATGGCCCGCGAGCGCAGCGAGCCTCGTCAACACTTCTGGCGCATCCTGTTCGAGCGTAGCGAACGGAGTGAGCGAAGCGAGTCATGCGCCAGGCCATGGACCCGAGCACCGCAGAGCAGCCGGAGCGCAGCGCAGGCCGCTTCATCCGCACGCCGCGCCGCACCCGGACAGCCCTTTGCCACCACGGAACTTCGCCTGCCCATCGATTCATCGTGTGTCCGCAACTGGCCGCGAGCAGGCAGCCCCTGCCTGTACGATCGGATACAGCTCGGCGGCAATTCGATGGCAGGCATGGCACACGGTCATTCGCACGATCATCACCACGACCACGACCCCGATCACAGCGAGATCGGCCCCATGGACCTGCGCGTGCGCGCGCTGGAAACCGTGCTCGCGGCCAAGGGTTATATCGACCCGGCCGCGCTGGACGTCCTGATCGACACCTACCAGACCCGCATCGGCCCGCGCAACGGCGCCCGCGTGGTGGCCAGGTCCTGGTGCGACCCAGTCTTCCGCGACTGGCTGCTGGCCGATGCCACCGCAGCCATCGCCTCGCTGGGCTACAGCGGCCGCCAGGGCGAGCACATGCACGCGGTGCAGAACACGCCCACATGCCACAACATGGTGGTCTGCACGCTGTGCAGCTGCTACCCGTGGCCGGTGCTGGGCCTGCCGCCCACCTGGTACAAGAGCGCGCCCTACCGCTCGCGCGCGGTGCGCGACCCGCGCGGTGTGCTGGCCGATTTCGGTGTCGTGCTGCCCGCCGAAACCGAGATCCGCGTCTGGGACTCCACTGCCGAATTGCGTTATCTGGTCATTCCGCAGCGGCCGGTCGGCAGCGGGCATCTGAACGAAGAGCAGCTGGCGGCGCTGGTCACGCGCGATTCGATGATCGGCACCGGCCTGGCGCGCTCGCCCGGGGCAGCGCCATGACCTACCTGAGCCACGCCGATCTCGGCGGTCAGCCCGGGCACGGCCGCGTCGTGCCCGAGGCCGTGGGTGAACTCTTCCACGCCGGCTGGGAACCGCGCGCGCTGGCGCTGACGCTGGCCATGGGCGCCGCCGGTGCCTGGAATATCGACATGAGCCGGGCCGCGCGCGAGACGTTGCCCGACTATGCGCAGCTGAGCTACTACGAGATCTGGATCCACGCGCTGGAGGAGCTGTTGCTCGAACGTGGTCTGCTGCAGCCCGGCGAGCTCGAGGCCGGTGCCACCAACGCCGGTCCCTGGCTCAAGCTTCCACGCACGCTGCACGCTGAGGACGTGGCCACGGTGCTGGCCCGCGGCGCGCCCACCGCCAGGCCCGGGCCGGCGTCCGCCTTTGCGCTGGGCGACGCCGTGCGTCTGCGCAGCGGCGCGGTGCCGCACCACACCCGGCTGCCGGGTTATGCGCGCGGCAAGCGCGGCACCATCGCCGCCGTGCACGGCCCGCATGTCTTCGCCGACGCCCACGCCCAGGGCCTGGGCGAGCAGCCTTGCCCGCTGTATACGGTGGCGTTCAGCGGCCGAGAACTGTGGGGCAGCGAACCCGGCGCCGCGCGGCTGACGGTGTCGATCGACGCCTGGGAACCCTATCTGGAGCGCGCTTCATGAGTCCGGCCCAGCCCGCCTGGCCTGGCGCCTGCGGCGACGATCCGGTGTTCAGCGAACCCTGGCAGGCCCAGGCCTTTGCCATGACGCTGGCGTTGCACCGCCGGGGCCTCTTCACATGGCCGGAATGGGCCGAGGCGCTGGCCGCACAAATCGCTGCCGCGCAGGCCGCCGGCGACGCCGACCTGGGCGACACCTACTACCGCCACTGGCTGGCCGCGCTGGAGCGGCTGCTGGCCGCCAAGGGCCTGGCCACGGGCGCGGAACTGGAAAGCTACCGCCAGGCCTGGGCCCACGCCGCCGGGCGCACGCCGCACGGCCGGCCGATCGAATTGCGCAGCGACGATTTCCCTTCACCCTGACCCATGCCCCGCATGCCCACCGAAGCCCCCGACGACACCGACGCAGCCGACACGCTTGACGCCGTCCACGAACCCCGCCTGTGGCGCGACCAGGGCTGGACCGCCCGCGTCGTCAAGAACAACGACGACGAAGGCTGGGCCGTCGAGATGGTGAAACAGGGCGAAGCCGAGCCGGCGCTGGTGGGCCCCTGGACCATGGGCCGCGACAAGAAGAACCCCAAGCCGCTGGACGGCGCGGCCTTCAACACGCTGGTGAAGACCGCGCGCGAGGTGCTGCGCCGGCACGAGCAGCAGCGCCACGCCTTGCTGCACCGGCAGCTGACGGTGAACACGGCGCAGGGCCGCGTCGAGGTCATGCTCGACATCGTGCCCGACGACGACGACCCGCATGCGCTGCTGGCGGCGCTGGACGCCGCCGGCGACACGCTGGCCCGGGTGCGCGTGGCGGCCGGCTACAGGCTCACGCTGGCCAGCGCCACGGCCTGGGTCGAGGGTGGTTATGGTCGACCGATCCCGTCCGGCTGATCCCGTGGCTCGGGCCGGCCCGGTCGGCGACGGGCTCCAGCGCTTTCGGCGCCCCACACCACCGACACTTGCAGGAGCGCGGCACATGATCTCGGACAACCCGCGCGATACCTGCGATGGACAGAATGGTCCAGGGCAGGCGGATGCGCCGTCATCGGGTCGTCGACCGCGAGGGCGGGCCTTCCCGGCGCCCACGGGCCGAAGGAGCAAAACGATGTCGAAGTCAGCTGTGGATGGCCGCCGACCGGCTTGGGCGCGATGCACGTCGAGGGTGCGGCGTCGGTTGTGCGTGGCCGTGGCCGCGGCCATGGTCGGGCTGGGCGGCTGTACCGTGCAGATCCAGAACCTGGAGCCCGCGCGCGAACTGGCGGCGGAGTCGGGGCCCTTCGGCTCGGTCTATACCGGCTGGCGCGTCTTCCAGGACCGCTGCGCCGGCTGCCACGGACCCGACGCCGCGGGCACGGCCAACGGTCCGGACCTGCTGCCGAAAGTTCGTGTCATGGGTCCGCGCCGCTTCGTGAGCGTCGTGCTGACGCGCTACGACTGGGATCTTCCGGCGGCGCAGGCCGCCAGCACGGGTGCCGCGCGTGAAACGCTGATCGACGACGTCCTGCAGCGCAAGTCGACCGCGCTGCCGATGCCGGCGTGGCAGGGCGAACCGAAAGTGGACGCGCATATCGTCGACCTGTACGCCTACCTGGCAGCCCGCGCCGAGGGTACGCAGGGCCCGGGCCGGCCCTCGCCGTAGCGGCCGCCCGGCGCCGCGCGCAGGTGGCCGGGCGCGCGCAGGCCGGGCGCGGAGTCAGCCCCGTCGCGTGCGCACCGCCTGGGCCAGCCGCTCCAGCAGGGGCGCCGTCTGCGCCCAGCCGATGCAGGCATCGGTGATGGAAATGCCGCGCTGCAGCGGCTGCCCGGGCACCAGGTCCTGCCGGCCTTCGTGCAGGTGGCTTTCGATCATCACGCCGCTGATGGCACGCTCGCCGGCGGCGATGCGCGCGGCGATCTCCGCAGCGACTTCCACCTGCCGCCGGTGCTGCTTCTCGCTGTTGCCGTGCGAGACGTCGACCATCACCTGCTCGCGCAGGCCGGCCCCGCGCAGCACGGCACAGGCGGCGGCTACGGCTTCGGCACCGTAGTTCGGCTGCCGGCCTCCGCGCAGGATGACATGGCAGTCGCGGTTGCCGCGCGTCTCGAAGATCGCCGCCTGGCCCATCTTGGTCATGCCCATGAAGGCGTGCGGCGCGCTGGCGGCCAGCATGGCGTCCACCGCCACCTGCACGCCGCCGTCGGTGCCGTTCTTGAAGCCGACCGGGCAGCTCAGGCCCGACGCCAGCTGGCGGTGGCTCTGGCTCTCGGTGGTGCGCGCGCCGATGGCGCCCCAGGCGACGAGGTCGCTGATGAACTGCGGGCTCAGCAGGTCCAGGAATTCGGTGCCCACCGGCAGGCCCGTCTCGACGATTTCGATCAGCAGCCGGCGGGCCCGTTCCAGGCCTTCGTTGATGGCGAAGCTGCCGTCCAGGTGCGGGTCGTTGATATAGCCCTTCCAGCCCACGGTGGTGCGCGGCTTCTCGAAATAGGTGCGCATCACCACCAGCAGCGCGTCGGCCAGCGGCTCGGCTGCCGCCTTCAGCCGCGCCGCATATTCCAGTGCCTGGTCGTGGTCGTGGATCGAGCACGGCCCCACGACCACCAGCAGCCGGTCGTCGTGCCCGCGCAGGATGCGCGCGATGGCCTCGCGGCTGCGTTCCACCAGCGCCAGCGTGGCCTCGGAGCCGGGCCACTTCTCCATCAGCAGCGCCGGCGTGATGAGCGGGCGCACGGCCTCGATGCGCGTGTCGTCGATGCGCGTGGTGTCGCGCGTGGGGTGGCGCTGGCCGACCTCGCGGTCGTGGGCGCCGTCGTCGAGGGTCTGCATGCCGGTATTGTCGCGGCCGGCCGTCAACCCAAGGCCTCGAACAGCGCCACGAATTCCTGCGTCAGCTTGTGCCTCGGGTCCAGGTGGATCATCGGCCGCGCCTGTTCGTGCGATTCCTTGATCTTCACGCTGGCGCTGAGATAAGGCTCGAGCACCGGCAGGCCCTCGTCGACGAGTTCCTGCACCGTGCGCTGCGGCAGGCTGGCGCGCGGCTGGAACTGGTTGACGACGATGCCTTCCACGCGCAGGTCGGCGTTGTGGTCGGCCTGGATCTCCTTCACCGTCTCCAGCAGGCCGTACAGCGCGCGGCGCGAGAAATCGTCGCAATCGAAGGGGATCAGGCAGGCGTCGGCCGCGATCAGCGCCGAGCGGGTGTAGAAGTTCAGCGCCGGCGGGGTGTCGATCCAGACCGCGTCGTAGTCGCCCTCCAGCGCCGCCAGCGCCTCGCGCAGCTTGTAGATCTTGTAGCGGCTTTCCAGCTTGCCGTGCAGTTCGTCGAGCAGCGGGCTGGCCGGCATGAGGTGCAGGTTCTCCCACGGCGTTTCCACGATGAAGTCGCTTGGTGGCCTGCGGGCGCAGGCTGAACTTGAGCGTGGTCTCGAAGAATTCGGCGGCACCGGGCGTTTCTTCGCTGGCTGCCTCGCCCAGCAGATAACGCGTGGAATTGGCCTGCGGGTCCAGGTCCACGACCAGCGTACGCCAGCCCTCGTGGGCCGCGATGGCGGCCAGGTTGCAGGTGATGGTGGACTTGCCCACGCCGCCCTTCTGATTGAAAACGACCCGTCGCATGCCGAACTTTCCTGTGCTGTAAATGACGCTATTGTGCGCCGCAACATCGGCGTCACGGCCCCGCCGCGGCGGGCGGCTAGCATCGGCCAATGAGCACCAAGGTCCTGTTCGGCTTCCATGCCGTCACCGTGCGGCTGAAGACCGCGCCCGCCTCCATCGCCGAGATCCACGTCGACGCCACGCGGCGCGACGCCCGCATGCGCCAGTTCGTCGAACGCGCCCGCGAAGCCGGCGCGCGACTGATCGACAGCGACGACGCGCGGCTGACGCAGCTGGCCGGCACCACGCGCCACCAGGGCGTGGTGGCGCGCGTCTCGGCGCTGAAGGCGCAGCATTCGCTGGACGAGGTGCTCGACGGCGTGAGTGGCGCACCGCTGGTGCTGGTGCTCGACGGCGTGACCGATCCGCACAACCTGGGCGCCTGCCTGCGCGTGGCCGACGGTGCCGGCGCGCACGCCGTCGTCGCCCCCAAGGACCACGCCGTGGGGCTGAACGCCACCGTGGCCAAGGTGGCCAGCGGCGCCGCCGAGACGGTGCCCTACCTGATGGTGACCAACCTGGCGCGCACGCTGAACGAACTCAAGGAGCGCGACCTGCGCGTCATCGGCACCAGCGACGACGCTGCCGCGACGGTCTTCGAGGCCGACCTGCGCGGCCCCGTGGCGCTGGTGCTGGGCGCCGAGGGCGCTGGCCTGCGCCAGCTCACGCGCAGGACCTGCGACGAGCTGGTGCGCATTCCCATGGCCGGCGCGGTGGAGAGCCTGAACGTCTCGGTCGCGGCCGGGGTGTGCCTGTACGAGGCACTGCGGCAGCGACGGGGCTGAGGCTGGCCCTGGGGCTCGCACCGAGGTTCGCGGACCGAGACCCGCGTCATGGGACTCGCGTCACGTGCCCTCGCTACACTGGGGCGCATCGCCCTCGGACCCGATCCAGTCCCCACCATGCCCGTCTTCCACGTCCGCCACCCCCTCGTGCGCCACAAGGTCGGCCTGCTGCGCGACAAGGACATCTCGACCAAGAAATTCCGCGAACTCACGGGTGAACTGGGGCGCCTGCTGGCCTACGAGGCCACCGCCGACTTTCCGCTGGAGACGACCACCATCGCCTGCTGGAGCGGGCCGACCGCCATCGAGCAAATCGCCGGCAAGAAAGTCACCGTGGTGCCCATCCTGCGCGCCGGCCTGGGCATGCTCGACGGCGTGCTGGACATGATTCCCAACGCGCGCGTCAGCGTGGTGGGCCTGAGCCGCAACCACGAGACGCTGCAGCCCGAGCACTATTTCGAACGCTTCGTCGGCCACCTGAGCGAGCGCACGGCGCTCATCGTCGACCCCATGCTGGCCACCGCGGGATCGATGATCGCCACCGTGGATCTGCTCAAGCAGCGCGGCTGCAAGGACATCCGCGCGCTGGTGCTGGTGGCTGCCCCCGAGGGCATCCGGGCGCTGGATGCGGCCCACCCCGACGTGCGCTGCTGGACGGCGGCGGTGGACAGCCACCTCGACGAGATGGGTTACATCATTCCCGGCCTGGGCGACGCCGGCGACAAGATCTTCGGCACCAAGTAGGCCGCTGCGGCGCGCGCTTGCGGCCTCCGGCCCGGCGACCGGCCTCAGCCGTGCCCCGAGGGCGCAGCCCGCATGCGCCGTCCGACCCAGACGCTGACCGCGATGGCCAGCGCCATCCAGGCCAGCGCCGCCCACGACAAGGCGGGGTACCCGCCGGCGGTGAGCAGCACGCCGCCGCTGCCGGCGCCCACGGCCTGGCCCAGATAGATGGCCGAGGTATTGAGTGCCAGCAGCGCCGGCGCAAAGGCGCCGGTGCTGCCGGACAGCCGCGCCTGCTGCGCCGAGTTCGACGCGAAGCAGCCCAGCGCCCACGGCACCAGCACGAGCGTCATGACCGTCACGCTGGAGGCCAGCGGCCAGGCCGCCAGGCTCAGCGCCATCAGCGCCAGCGTGAAATTGACGCAGCGCGCCGCACCCCAGCGGTCGATGCTGCGCGACAGCAGCAGGTTGCCCAGCAGCCCGAAGGCACCGAACCACAGGAAAAGGAAGCTCACGCCGCCGGCGCTGGCGCCCAGTTCCTGCCGGTAGTAGGGCGCGAAATAGCTGAACAGCGTGAACTGCCCGGCTCCGCTGAGCGCCGTCACCGCCACCATGGCCATGAACAGCGGGTTGGACAAGGCCGCACCCCAGTGGCGCAGCGACATCGGCGCCGGTCGCACGCCGCCGGGCAGCGCGCGCCACACGCCCCACGCCGCGGCGATGCTGAGCACGGCGACCAGCGCGAAGGCCCAGCGCCAGCCGAGCGTCTCGGCCACATAGCTGTGCGCCGGCATGCCCAGCACCGAGGCCAGCGACCAGCCCAGGAAGATGAAGGTGATGGCGCGGCCGCGCCGCTGCGGCGGCGCCAGCACGCTGATCGCCGCCGCGGCCTGCGGCGTGAAAACCGCGGCGGCCAGCATGGTGATCACGCGCACCGGCAGCAGCGTGCCGAAGCTCGGCATCAGCGCCGACAGGGCGTGCCCAACGGCGAACCACAGCAGCGCCAGCGTCAGCAGCCGGCGCCGGTCCCACCGGCCCATGGCCGCGGCCAGCAGCGGCGCGCCCACGCCCATCGCCACCGCCGCGGCGGTGATCAACTGGCCGCCCACGGCCGCCGAGACCTGCAGCGATTGCGACAAGTCGTTCAGCGCGCCGGCGGTGACCATGACGCCGCAGCCGATGGCGAAATTGCCTGCCAGCAGCGCGCGGCTGGCACGGTCGACGTCGACAGCCGCGGCGGTCAAGACGGGACCTTCACCGCTTACCTTCAGCGTGGCACTTCACCGAAGCACCTTCAGCGCTTCGGGGTTGACCAGGTGGCTGGGTTCGTTGCGAATGAAATTGATGACGTTGTCGAAGGCGACGCCGAAGAACAGCTCGTAGCTGTCCTGTTCCACGAAGCCGATGTGAGGCGTGCAGACGGCATTTTCCAGCCGCAGCAGTGGGTGGCCTTGCAGGATGGGTTCGCTCTCGAACACATCGACCGCCGCCATGCCGGGGCGGCCACGGTTGAGCGCGGCGACGAGCGCGTTTTCCTCCAGCAGTTCGGCACGCGAGGTGTTGACCAGCAGCGCCGTGGGCTTCATGCGCGAAAGCGCGTCCAGCCGCACGATGCCGCGCGTACGTTCGCTCAAGCGCAAATGCAGCGACAGCACGTCGCAGGTCTCGAAGAAGGACTCGCCACTCTCGGCCGCCACGTGCCCGTCGGCCACCGCGCGCTCGCGGGCCTCTTCGCTGCCCCACACCTGCACCTTCATGCCGAAGGCCACGCCGTAACCGGCCACCAGGCGGCCGATCTTGCCGTAGCCCCAGATGCCCAGCGTCTTGCCGGACAGCAGCATGCCGATGGCGAAATTCGGCGGCATCGACGCCGTCTTCAGCCCGCTCTGCTGCCAGGCGCCGTGCTTGAGGTTGCCGATGTACTGCGGCAGCCGCCGCATCGCGGCCATCACCAGCGCCCAGGTCAGCTCGGCCGGCGCCACTGGCGAACTCACGCCTTCGGCCACCGCGATGCCCAGCTTCGTGCAGGCCTCGATGTCGATGTGCGGGCCCACGCGCCCGGTCTGCGAGATGAGCTTGAGTTTGGGCAGCTTCTCCAGCAGCGCGCGCGGGAAGTGCGTGCGTTCGCGGATCAGTACCAGCACCTCGGCGTCGCGCAGGCGCACCGAGAGCTGACCCGTGCCCTTGACCGTGTTGGTGAAGACCTTGGCGTTGTAGGGCTCCAGCCGCGCAGCGCAGGGCAGCTTGCGCACGGCATCCTGGTAGTCGTCGAGGATGATGATGTTCATGGCGTCTCGAGGTGCATTCTGCGGTGTGCTTGGGCGCGGGTATCGCGCCGGCGGCCGGGGGTGGGGCGGGGCCGCCAGTCCCGAGGCGCGGCCGGAGTCTGCAGCGTGCCGCGGGCCGCGGCGGCGGCCGCGCCTTGACGCGGCGCCGCCGCGCTTACTTCACCCGGGCCGGCTTGGCGCGGCTGCCTGGCGCCGGCTTGGCGTTGCGCGTGGGCACCGCCTTGCGCGACACCGTCTTGTTCGTCGTGGCCGGCAGCATGACCACGACTTGCTGTCCCGGCTTGAAGCCGGCGCGCACGCCGACCTTGTTCCATTGCGCCACCTGCGACACGCTGACACCCATGCGGCGTGCCACCGTGACCACGCTGTCGCCCTTGCGCGCCTTGATCACCACGCGGCGCTGCGGTCGGGCTTCCGGCGCCAGCGTGAGCGATGCGGTGTGGGCGATATGCTCGGCCACGTCGGCGTCGCGGTGGTCGGCGCGCGGGACCAGCAGCGTCGAGCCCGCGCGCACCAGCATGCGCGGGGGAATGCGGTTGACTTCACGCAGGCGGGCTTCGGTCATGCCCACCTGCTTCGCGGCCTCGGCCGGTTTCAAGGTGGTCGGCGCCACCCAGGCCGTCCAGGTGGCGGTGGGGCCGGCATGCAGGGCCAGTCGGCGCAGGAAGCGGTTGGCGTTGTCGTAGGGCAGCAGCAGCTGCGGTGTGCCGGCGGCCAGGATCACCGGCTTGTTGTGCTGCGGGTTCAGGTGTTGGAACTCCTCCAGCGGCAGGCCCGCCAGCGCCGCGGCCAGCGCGACGTCGATGTCGCGCTCGATCTGTACCGTCAGGAAATAAGGGTGGTTCTCCAGCCGCGGCAAGGCCAGACCGTAGGCCTCGGGGCTGGCCACGAGATTCATCACCGCCTGCAGCTTGGGCACGTAGTTGCGCGTCTCCTCCGGCATCTTCAAGCTGCTGTAGTCGGTGGGCAGGCCGGCCTTGCGGTTGCGGTCGACCGCGCGTTGCACGTTGCCCTGGCCCCAGTTGTAGGCCGCCAGCGCCAGATGCCAGTCGCCGAACTGCGCGTGCAGCTGCTGCAGGTAGTCCAGCGCGGCGCGGGTGGAGGCCAGCACGTCGCGGCGATCGTCGCGAAACAGGTTCTGTTGCAGTTCGAAGTCCTTGCCGGTGGCGGGCATGAACTGCCACATGCCCGAGGCCCGCGCGCTGGACACGGCCTGGGGATTGAAGGCGCTCTCGATGAAGGGCAGCAAGGCCAGTTCGCTGGGCAGGCCGCGCAATTCGACTTCCTCGACGATGTGGAACAGGTAGCGGCCACCGCGTTCGGTCATGCGCTGCACGTAGTCGGGACGGCTGGAGTACCACTGCTCCCACTTCTGCACCAGTTCGCCTTCGAGCGGCGGCATGGCATAACCGTCGCGCACGCGCTGCCAGAGGTTGGTGCGCTCGGCGTCCTGTTCGGGGTCGAGGCGGCCGCGCGGCTGCAGCGGGGCCAGCACGATGTCGAAAGCGCGCACCTGCGGCGCGGCGCTGACCTCCAGGGCACCGAATTCCTGTTCGGAGGGTGCCGCCGTCGCGACGGGATTGCCGGTCGCGGTCGATTCGGTCGCCGGCAGGCCGGCGCAGCCGGCCATCAGCCCGGCCGCGACCATGCTGGCCGACGTGGCCAGATGTCGCAAGAACGGCAACGCGCGTGCCAGCATGGGGACAGGGATCATGAGAACCGGTTCTTCCATTCGCGCAGCGCCGTGAAGACGGCCAGCGGATCGCTGCTCGTTGCGCCCTGCGCCCGCGCCGCGGCCACGACCTCGGGCGCGTCGCAGCGCAGAAAAGGATTGATCTGCCGTTCGCGGCCGATGGCAGACGGCAGCGTGGGCAACTCGGCCGCACGCAACTCGCGGCAGCGCACTTCGTACGCCGCGCGCTCGGCATTGCCGGGCTCCACGGCCGCTGCGAAACGCAGGTTGGACAGCGTGTATTCGTGCGTGCAGCAGACCTGGGTCTCGGCCGGCAGCGCGGACAGCCTGGCCAGCGAATCGAACATCTGGCCGGGCGTGCCTTCGAACAGGCGGCCGCAGCCGGCGGAAAAGAGCGTATCGCCGCAGAACAGGATCGGCGCCAAGAGGCCCGGCACCGCATCGCCCTGCTGCAGGTAGGCGATATGCCCGGCGGTGTGGCCGGGCACGTCGAGCACCGTGAAATGCAGGCCGATCACCTGGATGGTGTCGCAGTCGTGCAGCGGCGTGAACGGGCCCGGGATCTTCTCGCGGGCCGGACCGAAGACGGGACCCTGCAGATGCGGCCGCAGATCGGCGATGCCGCCGACATGGTCCGGGTGGTGGTGCGTCACTAGAATCGCCGCCAGCACGAGACCATGGGCTTCGAGCGCGGCACGCACGGGTGCCGCATCGCCCGGATCCACCACCACGGCTTTTGCGCCGTCGTGCAGCATCCAGATGTAGTTGTCGGCGAAGGCGGGCAGGGCGACCAGGTTCATCATGACGAGAGACGAATCGATTATAGAGATGGGGGTCTGGCTGCGAACCGCGCCGGGCCGCCATGTTCTGGCCTGGGAACAGGACCGGCTCGATCATGCGGTGACCGACGCCTTCGGCTTTCATGCCCTGCAGCTGGGGCTGCCCGAACTCGACGGCCTGCGCGCCAACCGCATGCCGCACCGCTGGGTGGCGAGCGATTCTCTCGTGGTGCCCGAGGCGCTGCCGATGCCGCCACCGCTGGATTCGATGATCACAACGATGCCGGCGCACGAGCCGGTCAGCCTGCACTGCGACTTCGAGGCGCTGCCCTTTCCCGATGCCAGCATCGACCTCGTGGTGCTGCCGCATGCGCTGGAGCTGGCGCGCGACCCGCACCAGACGCTGCGCGAGGTGGAGCGTGTGCTGGTGCCCGAAGGCCGCGTCGTCATCGCCGGCTTCAACCCGGCCAGCCTGTGGGGACTGCGCCAGCGCGCCGGCCATTTGCAGCGCGGCCTGGGTTTTGGCCGCGATCAGAGCCTGTACCTGCCGCGCTCCGGCGAATTCATCGGCTACTGGCGGCTGCGCGACTGGCTGCGGCTGCTGAGCTTCGAGGTCGAGGCCGGGCGCTTCGGCTGCTGGCGGCCGCCGGTGCGCAGCGAACAGTGGCTGCAGCGCTTCGCCTGGATGGACCGCGTGGGCGACCGCTGGTGGCCGGTGCTGGGCGCGGTGTACTTCCTGGTGGCGGTGAAGCGCGTGCGCGGCATGCGCCTGGTCGGCCTGCTGCGTGACGAGAAGCGGCGGGCCAAGGCGGCGTCGGCCGTGGTGGCCAGCCGCCGGCGCGAGCCGGCGCGGGCCGAGGTCGAACTGGAGCATTGATGGTCGAAGCGACGCACGTCGTGATCTACGCCGACGGTGCCTGCCGTGGCAACCCCGGCCCGGGCGGCTGGGGCGCCTGGCTGAAGAGCGGCGAACGCGAGAAGGAACTCTTCGGCGGCGAGCCGCTCACCACCAACAATCGCATGGAGCTCACCGCGGTGATCGAGGCGCTGGCCTCGCTGAAGCGGCACTGCAAGGTCACGATCTACACCGACAGCGCCTATGTGAAGGACGGCATCACGAGCTGGATCCACAACTGGAAGGCGCGCGGCTGGAAGACCGCGAGCAGGCAGCCGGTGAAGAACGTGGAGCTGTGGCAGCGGCTGGACTCGCTGAATGCCGCACACGAAGTGCACTGGCGCTGGGTCAAGGGCCACTCCGGCGACCCGGGCAACGAGCGCGCCGACCAGCTGGCCAACCGCGGCGTCGACTCGGTGCTGGGCTGAAGCTCGCGGCGGCGGCGGCTTCAACCCCAGTGCAGCAGCCTTCGGCCGGGATCGCTAAAGTCCGAGGTTTTCCGTTGCCGCGAGGCTTGCCCTTGAAAAAGATCTATACGGCAGTGGCCGTCGTCGGCATCGGGCTGGCCGGTGCCGCGGCGTGGTGGTGGCAGAACCAGCCCACCGGTGCGGTGCCGGTGGCCGCTGCGCCGGGGGCGAAGCCGGGCGGTGGTGCGCCGGGTGCTGGCGGCGCGGGCGGGCGCCCGGGCGGCCCCGGCGGGCCCGTCGGCGTGGAAGTGGCTCGGGTCGAAGCCATGACGCTGACCGACGACGTGCAGGCCGTGGGCTCGCTGAAGTCGAGCCAGGGCGTGATGCTGCGGCCCGAGGTCAGCGGTCGCATCGCGCGGCTGGGCTTCGTCGAAGGCCAGCGCGTGCAGCGCGGCCAGCTGCTGGTGCAGCTGGACGACACCTTGCAGCAGGCCCAGCTCAAGCAGGCCGAGGCGCAGGCCAGCATCGCGCGCACGAACCTGCAGCGCAGCCGCGAGCTGCTGGCGCAGAATTTCGTCAGCCAGAGCGCCGTCGACCAGAACGCCGCCAGTCTGCAGGTGGCCGAGGCCCAGGTGGCGCTGGCGCAGGCGCAACTGGCGCGCATGCGCGTGCTGGCGCCGTTCGACGGCACCGCGGGACTCAAGCTGGTGGACATCGGCGACTATGTCAAGGACGGCGCCGACGTCGTCAATATCGAGGATCTGACGGCGCTGACGGTGCAGTTCGCGGTGCCCGAGCGGTATATCGATCGCCTTCGCGTCGGCCAGCCGGTGGACGTGGCGGTGGACGCGCTGCCGGGCCGCAGCTTCAAGGGCCGCGTGCAGGCGGTGGACTCGCAGGTCGACGCCAACGGCCGCGCCTTGCAGGTGCTGGCCCAGGTGGACAACCCCGGCGCCCTGCTCAAGCCGGGCATGTTCGCGCGGCCGCGCGTGATCTTCTCCGTGCGCGAAGGCGCCGTGCTGGTGCCCGAGGAAGCCCTGGTTCCGCTGGGCGCCCAGCAGTTCGTCTTCAAGATCGTCGACGGTCCCGACGGGCAGAAGCTGTCGCAGCGGCTGGAAGCGAAGATCGGGCTGCGCCTGCCGGGCAAGGTCGAGATCGTCGAAGGCCTGCAGGCCGGCGACGTGGTGGCCACCGCCGGCCAGACGCGGCTGCTGCGCGGCGACCGCCTGCCGGTGCGCGTGATCGACATCTCCAAGCCCGCAGCCGGCGGCAAGCCGGGCGGGCCCGGCAGCCCGGCCGCAGTGGCCAAGCCCGGTGGTGCGGCGTCGGCCGCGCGGCAGGCGCAGCCTTGAGCCCGCACGGCCACGCGCCAGCGAAGGGACGACCATGAAGCTCTCCGAGACCTCGATCCGCCGCCCGGTGCTGGCCAGCGTGATGTCGCTGCTGCTGATCCTGATCGGCCTCGTCTCCTTCAACCAGCTCAGCCTGCGCGAATACCCCCGGATCGACGAGCCGCTGGTGAACGTGAGCACGCGGCTCATCGGGGCCTCGTCGGAAGTCATCGAGTCGCAGGTCACCAAGCCGCTGGAGGACTCCATCGCCGGCATCGACGGCGTGGACATCATCACCTCGGTCTCGCGCACCGAGAGCAGCCAGATCACGGTGCGCTTCAAGCTCAGCAAGGACCCCGACACCGCCGCGGCCGAGGTGCGCGACCGCGTGGCTCGCGTGCGCGGCCGCCTGCCCGAAGCCGCCGACGAACCCGTGATCTCCAAGGTCGAGGCCGACGCCACGCCCACCATCTGGCTGGCCTACACCAGCGAGACGATGGGGCCGCTGGAGCTCACCGACCTCATCAACCGCGTCGTCAAGCCGCGGCTGCAGACCATCCCCGGCGTCGCCGACGTGCAGATCGGTGGCGACCGCAAGTACGCCATGCGCATCTGGGTCGACCCCGACCGCCTGGCCGCCTACAAGCTCACGGTGCAGGACGTGGAAGACGCGCTGCGGCGGCAGAACCTGGAAGTGCCGGCCGGCCGCATCGAAAGCCAGCAGCGTGAATTCAGCGTCACCGCGCGCACCGACCTCAACACGGTGGCGCAGTTCTACGAGATCGCTCTCAAGACGGTGGGCGGCTACACGGTGCGGCTGCGCGACGTGGCGCGGGTGGAGGAGGCGGCGGCCAACGAGCGCAGCCGGGTGCGCCTGAACGGCGTGCCTTCCATCAGCACCGGCGTCATCCGCAACGCCACCGCCAACCCGCTGGAGGTGGCCGATGGCGTGCGCGCGCTGATGCCGCAGATCCAGCGCGACCTGCCGCCTTCGGTGACGGTGGTGCAAGCCAACGACAACTCGGTCTTCATCGACCGCTCGATCAAGGCCGTGTACACCACGGTGGCCGAAGCCGTGGTGCTGGTGGCGCTGGTGGTGTTCGTCTTCCTGCGCACGCTGCGCGCGTCGATCATCCCGCTGGTGACGATTCCGGTCAGCCTGATCGGTGCCTTCGCGCTCATCGCGCTGGCCGGCTTTACCGTCAATACGCTCACGCTGCTGGCGCTGGTGCTGGCCATCGGCCTGGTCGTCGACGATGCCATCGTGGTGCTGGAAAACATCTTCCGCCACATCGAGGAAGGCCTGACGCCGTTCCAGGCCGCGCTCAAGGGCGTGCGCGAGATCAGCTTCGCGGTGGTGGCGATGACGCTCACGCTGGCGGCGGTGTTCGCGCCGCTGGCCTTCACGCCCGGCCGCACAGGGCGCTTGTTCAGCGAATTTGCGCTCACGCTGGCCGGCGCCGTGCTGGTCTCGGGATTCGTGGCGTTGACGCTCACGCCCATGATGTGCAGCAAGCTGCTGCGCCACAACCCCACGCCGACGCGCTTCGACCGCGGCATGGAGAACCTGCTCATCGGCCTGACCCGCGGCTATACCCGCGTGCTGCGCTGGACGCTGGCCAACCGCTGGCTGATGATCGCCGTCATGCTGGCGTCGGCCGGCGGCAGCTGGTGGCTGTTCAGCCAGGCCAAGAGCGAGCTTTCGCCGATGGAAGACCGCGGCGTCATCGCGATGCCGATCCGCGCCCCCGACGGCGCCACGCTCGAGTACACGGCGCGCTACCTGGACGCGCTGGACGCCATCGCGGCGCAGTACCCTGAATTCGACCGCCGCTTCATGTTCGTCGGCGGCGGCCAGGTGTCCAGCGCCTTTGGCGTGCTGCGCACGGTGGACTGGACCGAACGCGACATCACGACGCAGGAACTGGCGCGCAAGCTGATCCCGCAGTTCCAGGCGCTGCCCGGCATCACCGCCTTCCCGGTGACGCCGCCCAGCCTGGGCCAGGGCTTCCGTTCGCAGCCGCTGAACTACGTCATCGTCAGCGGCGACAGCTACGAGAACATGGCGCGGGCGACGCAGGCCATGATCGCCGAGATGCAGAAGAACCCCGGCATCCTGCAGCCCGACAGCGACCTGCAGCTGAACAAGCCCGAGATCTTCATGGAGGTCGATCGCGCCCGCGCCGCCGACATGGGCGTGTCGGTCGAAGCGGTGGCGCGCACGGTGGAGACCATGCTCGGCGGCCGCGTCGTCACGCGCTACAAGCGCGACGCCGAGCAGTACGACGTGATGGTGCAGACCGAGGGCCGCGGCCGCGCCACGCCGGAAGACATCGAGAAGCTCTTCGTGCGCGGTCGCGGCGACACCATGGTGCCGCTGTCTTCGCTGGTCAAGGTGCGCGAGGCGGTGAGCCCGCGCGAACTGAACCACTTCAATCAGCGGCGCAGCGTCACCATCACCGCCAGCCTGGCGCCGGACTATTCGCTGGGGGAGGCGCTGGACTTCATGGACGAGACGGCGGCGCGTGTGCTGCCGGCGGGTTATGCCACCGAATTGAACGGCGTGAGCCGCGAATTCCGCGCTTCTTCGGGGGCGCTCGGCCTGGTCTTCGTGCTGGCGCTGCTGTTCATCTTCCTCGTGCTGGCGGCGCAGTTCGAGAGCTTCATCGACCCCTTCGTGATCCTGCTCGCGGTGCCGCTGTCGATGGTGGGCGCGCTGCTGGCGCTGAAATGGGCGGGCGGGACGATCAACGTCTTCTCGCAGATCGGCCTCATCACGCTGGTGGGGCTGATCACCAAGCACGGCATCCTGATCGTGGAGTTCTCCAACCAGTTGCGCAAGCAAGGGAAGGAGACGCTGGACGCCGTGATCGAGGCTGCAAGCCTGCGCCTGCGGCCCATCCTCATGACTACCGGCGCCATGGTGCTGGGTGCGCTGCCGCTGGCGCTGGCCAGCGGTGCCGGCGCCGAGAGCCGGCAGCAGATCGGCTGGGTCATCGTCGGCGGCATGAGCATCGGCACGCTGCTCACGATCTTCGTCGTGCCCACGGTGTACACGCTGCTGGCGCGGCGCAAGGTGCCGGGCGAGATCGTGACGCCGGAACTGGCGCAGGCGTCGGCCGATTGAGTACGGGCCCTGTCACCCCAGCCCTCTGCCGCAGGCGGGAGAGGGAGCAAGACGAGCTTCAACCGCCTATGTAGTGCATCTCGACGCGGCGCTCGCCGCTCCCGGCCGCCGCGGTGCCGGCACCGCGCAGTTCTGAGTAGCGGTCCTCGCGCTCGCTCCAGATGAGGCCGATGGCCGCGGCGATCTGCTCGTCGCTGCAGCCGCCGCGCAGCAAGGCGCGCAGGTCGTGGCCGCGGCTGGCGAACAGGCACAGGAAGAGCTTGCCTTCGGTGGACAGGCGTGCCCGGTTGCAGTCGCGGCAGAAGGCTTGCGTGACGCTGCTGATGACGCCGATCTCGCCGCCGCCGTCCAGATAGCGCCAGCGCTCGGCGGTCTCGCCCGTGGCATTGGGCTGCAGCGGCTCCAGCGGAAACACCTGCGACAGCCGCTGCACCACCTCGGCCGAGGGCAGTACCTCGTCCATGCACCAGCCGTTGGTGGCGCCGACGTCCATGTATTCGATGAAGCGCAGGATCACGCCGGGGCCGTAGGCGTCGCGCACGTGGCGCGCCAGCGGCACGATCTCGTGGTCGTTGGTGCCGCGCTTGACGACCATGTTGACCTTCACCGGCGCCATGCCGGTGCGCAGCGCGGCGTCGATGCCGCGCAGCACGTCGGCGACCGGAAAATCGACGTCGTTCATGCGCCGGAAGACGGCGTCGTCCAGCGCGTCCAGGCTCACCGTCACGCGCTTCAGTCCGGCTGCGCGCAGCGCCTGCGCCTTGCGTTCGAGCACCGAGCCGTTGGTGGTGAGCGTGATGTCCAGCGCCTCACCCGCGGGCGTGCGCAGCGCGGCCAACTGGTCCACCAGCACTTCCAGGTTCTTGCGCAGCAGCGGCTCGCCGCCGGTCAGCCGCAGCTTGCCCACGCCGTGGGCCACGAACAGCCGCGCCGTGCGCGTGATCTCCTCGAAGCTCAGCAGCGAGTCGTGCGGCAGGAACTTGTAAGCCTTGTCGAACACCTCCTTGGGCATGCAGTAGCTGCAGCGGAAATTGCAGCGGTCGGTGACCGAGATGCGCAGGTCGCGCAGCGGCCGGCCCAGCCGGTCGGCGAGCAGGCCGCTCGGCGGTGCAGCATGCTCCGGAATGCGCGGCCGCTCGGCAGCGTAGCGCAGGTCGGCCAGCGGAATGAAGGTCTCACCCATGGTGCCGATTGTGCCGCCGCGGCTGCGCCGCGGCCGCTCAAGGCCGCGCTGGAGACGCGGTTTCGGCCCGTGCGGCGCGGCGGGCGCCGTTGAAGCGCTTGGACCAGTAGGCCTGGCGCATGTCCTCCACACGCACCTGGCCGCCGCTGCGCGGCGCGTGGATGAAGCGGCCTTCGCCGACATAGATGCCCACGTGCGAGAAGGCGCGCCGCATGGTGTTGAAGAACACCAGGTCGCCGGGCTGCAGGTCGTCGCGCGGCACCTTCTGCAGGCCCGCGTTGCGTGCCTGCGCGTCGGCGCGCCGCGGCAACACCAGGCCCAGGCTGTTTTCGAAGACGTAGCGTGTGAAGCCGCTGCAGTCGAAGCCGTGGTCGGCCGACATGCCACCACGACGGTAGGGCACGCCGATGTAATGCATGGCCGACAACACCAGCCCGGAGGCCGCGCCGCCGACCTGGCGCACGAAGGCCAGGGGCTCGGCGCCGACGCTGGCCGCCGTCTGACCCCAGTCGTGCAGGATCTGGACGGCAGCCTCGGCGGGGGCCGGGGCCGCGATCGCCGCCTCGGGCGAGTCGGGCCCGGCCAAAGCCGGCTCGAGCCAGGTCAGGCTCAGCGTCAGGATCAGCGTCAGGGCGAGGGGACGGAGGGCAGCGTGGAACATGGCGGCGCGGCGCAGGATAACAGGCCGCGGCGAATCGGCGACTGTCCCGGCGCGTCTGCCGCTGCCGCGGTCCTTGCCGTCGACGCCGGGACGCGGCAGCATCACGGATTCCGACCCCAACCGAAGAGACACCATGTTCAAAGCCTTGCTACTCGAAAAGGACGATGCCGGCTTCCGCGCCGGCCTGATCTCGCTCGACGAATCGCGCCTGCCCGGCTGGGAACACGCCGACGTGCTGGTGCAGCCCGAATATTCCACCGTCAACTACAAGGACGCGCTGGCGCTCACGAACAAGGGCCCGGTGGTGCGGGCCTGGCCCATGGTGCCCGGCATCGACGGCGCCGGCACCGTGCTCGAAAGCCGTCACCCCGGCTGGCAGCCCGGCGACCGCTTCGTGCACAACGGCTGGGGCGTGGGCGAGACGCACTGGGGCTGCCTGGCCGAACGCGCCCGACTCAAGGGCGACTGGCTGGTGAAGCTGCCCGCGGCGTTCACGCCGCGCCAGGCCATGGCCATCGGCACGGCGGGCTACACCGCCATGCTGTGCGTGCTGGCGCTGGAAGGACACGGCCTGCGGCCCGGCGACGGCGACGTTCTCGTCACCGGGGCCACCGGTGGCGTCGGCAGCGTGGCCATCGCGCTGCTGTCGCGGCTGGGCCACCGCGTCACCGCGGCCAGCGGCAAGCCGCAGGAAGCCGACTACCTGAAGGCGCTGGGGGCCGCGGCGGTGATCGACCGTGCCGAACTGGCCGCCCCGGGCAAGCCGCTGCAGAAGGAACGCTGGGCCGGCGTGGTGGACGCCCTGGGCAGCCACACGCTGGCCAATGCACTGGCGCAGACACGGTACGGCGGCGTGGTCGCCGCCTGCGGCCTGGCGCAGGGCCTGGACCTGCCGGCGAGCGTGGCGCCGTTCATCCTGCGCGGCGTCACACTGGCCGGCGTGGACAGCGTGATGGCACCCCGCGACCGCCGCCAGGCGGCCTGGGACCGCCTGGCGCGCGACCTCGACCCGGCCTTGCTGGAGCGCATGACGAGCGAGGTGCCGCTGGCCGAGGCGCCCGCGGTGGCCGAGCGGCTGATTTCGGGTCAGATGCGCGGGCGCTGCGTGGTGCGCATCGCTTGACGCCAGCGCACGAGCCGTGAGTTTCGACCGCGGTCACCCCAGGGTCGGGCGGCGATACTCGCGGCGCCGGCCCCGCCCGGGCCGGCACGGGCGTGTACCAAGGACGAAGACATGACGATGAAGACGACGTGGCCGAGAACAGTGCTGGGGGCGCTGGCCTTGGTGGCCTCTTGCTTGCCGGCGGCGCGGGCCGACTTCGAGCTCAAGGACGCCCAGGGCCGCAGCATCCTGCTCAAGGACGACCGCACCTGGCGCTACCTGGATTCAGCCGCTGCCGGCGACGCCGCCTCGGCGCCGGCCAAGGACCAGCCCCAGGCCGAGTTGATGCTCGAGCAGCGCCAGGACGTGCCCGGGGGCTGCCGCTTCGAGTTCGTCCTGACCAACACCTTGCCCTACGAGATCGGCAGCCTGGTGCCGCAGTTCACCGTCTACCGCGCCAACGACGTGGCCTACAACGCGCAGACCGCCAGCTTCGGCCGTATCCGGCCCGGCGACCAGAGCCGGCGTGCGCTGCGCTTCGGCGGCATCGCCTGCGCCGAGATTGCCAGGTTGCAGGTGGGCGGCGGCGATCGCTGCGAGATGGGCGACCTGAACAAGTTTTCGGAAGCCAACGGCCAGTGCCTGGCGCGCGTGCGCGTGCTGCCCAGCTCCCTGCTGCCGTTCGAGAAGGCAAGGTAGGCGCAGCGCCTGGCTCGCCGCCTGCGGCGCGACGACCATACAACGCAGTTGCGCGGCACGGGGGCGTGCGCACCACCTGAGCGTCGACGCATCCGCCGCCAGGCCGTACCATGGGCAGGTGCACCGTTCGTGCGCCGACGGCGCCGCTGGGGCCCCTACCGGAGAGCTACACCATGCAGATCACCGAACTCCTCGCCCAGATGGGCGGCCTGCAATCGATGGCGCGCGAACTCGGCGTCGACGAGCAGCAGGTGGCCAGCGGGGCCGACGCGCTGCTGCCCGCCATCCTGGGCGGCTTCAAGAAGCAGGCTCAGGCGCAGCCGGCGGGACTCGAGGGGCTCGGCGGGCTGCTCGGCCAGCTCGGCGGCGGCAGCCTGCTCGACGAGGTGCTGGCGCCGCAGCCCACGGACGCGTCGCACGGCAACGAAGTTCTGGGCCAGATCTTCGGCTCCAAGGACGTCAGCCGCACGGTGGCGAACAACGCCGCCGCACAGTCGGGGCTGGACCCTTCGTTGCTGAAGCAGATGCTGCCGCTGCTGGCGATGCTGGTCACCGGGCTGATGGCGCGGCAGGGCGGCGCCGCGCCCGCCGCGGACGCGCCGGGTGGCATGGCTGGCATGGGGGGCGTGCGTGGCGGCATGGGCGGCGGTCTCGGCGATGCGCTCGCCGGCGCGCTGGGTGGCGGTGGCGCTGGCGGAGGCGGTCTGGGCGGACTGCTCGGCGGCCTGCTTGGCGGTCAGGGCGCCCCGGGCCGGGCTCAGGTCGGCGGCGCCGGCGGCCTGGCGTCGATGCTGGACCTGGACGGCAACGGCAATCCGCTGGACGACATCCTGCGCATGGCCGGCAAGGCGATGCGCTGAAGGCCCGGGCGCGCAGGCCCTGGGGGTCAAGCAGGGTCAACGTCGGTCAGCCAGGCCGCCCCGGGTCGGGCAACGGCACCATCATGGCCTGCCCGGGGGCGCTGCAACCCTGGTCGCAGCAGCGGCCAGGCTGGCGGTTGCGCATGATGGCCCGCGTGGCGTCGCCGCCGTTCGGCGTCAGCACGCCGCGGTCGAGCAGCCGCTCCACCAGTGCCACCTTGTCGCCCAAGGGGTACTGGCGCCAGATCTCCTGCTTCATGGCCGCCGGCGAGCCGCCGCCGTGCAGGCTGATCACCGAATACCAGCCGCCCTGGTACGAAGCCGTGAGGTCCTCGATGAAGCGCGCCACCTCGATGCGCTTGTCGTAGGGCACGGCCGGGTTGGCGCGCAGCACCTCGGCCAGCGTGGCGGCGGTGTCCGGGTTGTGGTCCTCGTCGGGGCCGGGCAGGGTGACGATGAGGCCGCCGGAGACCTCGTGCGCCAGCCGGTGCATGTCGTAGATCTGCGTGGCCAGCAGCAGCTTGCCGATATTGGCGAAGACCGGTTCGGGCATGAAATTGCCGGCCAGCGGATCGGGCGTACCGTAGACGCTGGCGGCCACGCCGCAGGCGTAGAAGCCTTCGGTGATCTTGATCAGCTCGACCATCGGCTCGCGCAGCGAACTCTTCGCGCCGGGGTCGAGCCCGTTGGCCTCGCACATCAGCGCGCCGGCGCCGATGAGCAGGTCGCCGAAGCCGGCGCGTGCGCCGATGCAGCTGTGCCGGTGGTGGGTGGCGTAGCTGTAGGTGAGCACGTGGCTGTGCTCCCATTCACCGGCGTAAAACACACGCTCCCAGGGCACGAAGACGCGGTCGAAGATCAGCACCGCGGTCGCCTGGCCGTAGCGGCGCGAGAACAGCGGTGCGCCGTGCTCGACCCGGTCGCCGGGGCGGCCGGCCGGGCGCGAGACCAGGGTCAGCCCGGGTGCGTCGCAGGGCAAGGCGCAGCACACGGCGAAATCGGCATCGGCCGGGCCCATCTGGCGGCCGGGCATGACCAGGATCTCGTGCATGTACGGCGCGCCGGTGACGATGGCCTTGGTGCCGCTGATGACGATGCCCTTCGCATTGCGCTCCACGACGTGCACGTAGGTGTCGGGATGGGCCTGCTCGTGTGGCCGGCGGCTGCGGTCGCCTTTGGCGTCGGTCATGGCGATGCCCAGAGCCAGGTCTTCGTCCTGCACATGCGCCAGATAGTCCTGGAAGCGCGCGCGGTGCTCGTTGCTGCCGCGCGCGTCGTCGATTCGCGCCGTCACCTGGGCCAGCGCATTCAGCGCGTCGTGCGCCAGGTAGCGTTGCGCGCAGCCGGTTTCCTGGCACAGCAGGCGCACCGCCTCCAGCTTGTTCAGCAGGTCGCCGGCCGATTCGTCGACGTGCAGCATGCGGTTGACGCGCCGGCCGCGCGAGCTCTGGACCGCAGTCATCAGCGCCGCCTTGGCGGCGTCGCGCGCGAAGTCGTAGCTCACCGCCAGCGCATTGATGCCGGGCTGCAGCTGCGGCGCGTCGGCGACGCTGTCGATGCGCTGGCCGTCGACATACACCACGGGCCGGTAGCGGCGCAGCGATTCACGGTATTCGGCGCCGCTCATGAAGCGGCCCTCGGCGGGGGTGGGCGTGGGCAGGGGGGCGTTCATGGGCACTCCGGTGAGGCCCCGATCCGAACATGCCGCCCCATCCCGATCAATCGTATATTTCCCCGAGGCGCCGGCCGGCGGGCACGGCAGGCCGCATCCGGCGCGCGTGGTTGCCGTACCGTGCCGAAGACGAGGAAGCGATCATGAAGCGACTGGACGCCCGACACTGCAGCCTCGTTCTGGTGGACTACCAGGCGCGGCTGATGCCCGCCATCCACGACGGCGAGCGCGTGGTGGCCAACGCGCTGCTGCTGGCCGACGCCGCGCGACTGCTCGGCGTGCCGGTTCTGGGCACCGAGCAGAACCCCGGCGGTCTGGGCCCGAACGTGGAAGCGGTGCGTCAGCGCTGCGCAAGCACGCTGGCCAAAATGCACTTCGACGCCTGCGAGGATGGACTGCTGGGGCAATTGGAGGCCCTGTGCGATGCACCCGAGGTCGTGCTCGCCGGCTGCGAGGCGCATGTCTGCCTGCTGCAGACAGCGCTGGGGCTGCGGCGTGCCGGCCGCGAGATCTGGGTGGTGGCCGACGCCTGCGGTTCGCGCGCACCGGCCGACCACACGCTGGCGATGCAGCGCCTGCGCGACGTCGGCGGGCGCATCGTCGGCACGGAGATGGTGTTGTTCGAATGGGTGCACGACTGCCGGCACCCGGCCTTCAAGCAGGTGCTGGGGCTGGTGAAGACACGTTGACCGATCACGTTGACCGATAGCCAAGACACAAGGAGACACGACGCGATGAACTACGCCGAATTCCACCGCCGCTCGCTCGAAGACCGCGACGGTTTCTGGTCCGAACAAGCCGCCCTGATCGACTGGCACACGCCGTTCACCCAGGTCTGCGACTACAGCAACCCGCCCTTCGCGAAGTGGTTCGTCGGCGGCACCACCAACCTGTGCCACAACGCGGTCGACCGCCATCTGGCCACGCGTGCCGACCAGAACGCGCTCATCTTCGTTTCCACCGAGACCGGCACCGAGCGCTGCTACAGCTTCCGCGAACTGCACGCCGAGGTGCAGCGCATGGCGGCCACGCTGAAGAGCCTGGGCGTGAAGAAGGGCGACCGCGTGCTCGTCTACATGCCGATGATCCCCGAGGCCGCCTTCGCCATGCTGGCCTGCACGCGCATCGGTGCGCTGCATTCGGTGGTGTTCGGCGGTTTCGCCAGCGGCAGCCTGGCCAGCCGCATCGACGACGCCGAGCCGACGCTGATCGTCAGCGCCGACGCCGGCAGCCGCAGCGGCAAGGTCATGGCCTACAAGCCGCTGCTCGACGAAGCCATCCGGCTGGCCGCGCACAAGCCGGCCAAGGTGCTGATGGTCGACCGCGGCCTGGCCGCCTTCGAGCGCACCGCCGGGCGCGACGAGGACTACGCGGCCTGGCGCCAGAAGCACCTCGACACCGTGGTGCCCTGCGAGTGGGTCGAGTCCACGCACCCGAGCTATACGCTGTATACCAGCGGCACCACCGGCAAACCCAAGGGTGTGCAGCGCGACACCGGCGGCTACGCGGTGGCCCTGGCTGCGAGCATGAAGCACATCTACCTCGGCCAGCCCGGCGAGACCTACTTCAGCACCAGCGACATCGGCTGGGTTGTCGGCCACAGCTACATCATCTACGGGCCCTTGATCGCCGGCATGGCCACCATCATGTACGAGGGCCTGCCGACGCGGCCCGACGCCGCGATCTGGTGGAGCCTGGTCGAGAAGTACAAGGTCACGTCGATGTTCTCGGCCCCCACCGCGGTGCGCGTGCTGAAGAAGCAGGACCCGGCGGCACTGAAGAAGCACGACCTGTCGTCCTTGCGCGCGCTGTTCCTGGCCGGCGAGCCGCTGGACGAGACCACGGCGCAGTGGATCGCCGAAAGCCTGGGCCGCCCGATCATCGACAACTACTGGCAGACCGAGACCGGCTGGCCGATCCTGAGCCTGTGCAACGGCGTCGAGCCGGCGGCCAGCAAGTTCGGCTCGCCGGGCAAGGCGGTCTACGGCTACGACGTCAAGCTGATCGACGAAAACACCGGCGAGGAACTCACCGGTGCCGGGCAGAAGGGCGTGGTCGCCATCGAAGGCCCGCTGCCCCCGGGCTGCATGCAGACGGTGTGGCGCGACGACGAACGCTTCGTCAAGACCTACTGGAAGAGCATTCCCGGCCGGCTCGTCTACAGCACCTTCGACTGGGGCATCCGCGACGAGGACGGCTACTACTTCATCCTCGGCCGCACCGACGACGTCATCAACGTCGCCGGCCACCGCCTGGGCACGCGCGAGATCGAGGAAAGCATCTCCAGCCATCCCAACGTGGCCGAGGTGGCGGTGGTCGGCGTGGCCGACCAGCTGAAGGGCCAGGTGGCGATGGCCTTCGCCGTGCTGAAGGACCCGTCCAAGGCCGCCACGCCCGAGGCCGCGCTGGCGCTCGAAGGCGAGATCATGAAGGTGGTGGACGGGCAGCTCGGCGCGGTGGCGCGGCCGGCGCGCGTGCGCTTCGTCAGCGCGCTGCCCAAGACGCGTTCGGGCAAGATGCTGCGGCGCGCCATCCAGGCCGTTTGCGAGCAGCGCGACCCGGGCGACCTGACGACGATCGAGGACCCCAGCGCCCTGCAGCAGATCACCGACATGGTGAAGGTGGGCTGACCCTTCCTGGCTGGCAGCATCCGCCGGCCCCGGGCCGGCGTGGGCCCCCCACAGTGGGTGGTCCGGGCCGCCCTCTGGGCGATGGGCGGGCGGTGGTGCGTGGTGAACACTGCGTGCCACACGCCCGCACCGGAAGCCCGCCATGCCCGACTTGAATCGCCGCCTGTTCCTGTCCCGCCTGACCGGCCTGGCTGCCTTGCCGGCTGCGGCCTGGGCGGAAGCGCCCGCAAGCGCATCCGCGCCGGCATTGCTGCTGGCGCAGGACGCACCCGTGGGCATCGACCCCGGCGGCTACCTGGTGAGCGAGAAGTACGACGGCGTGCGCGCGGTCTGGAACGGCCGGGTGCTGCGCTTTCGCAGCGGCCGCCCGGTGGCCGCGCCGGCCTGGTTCACCGCGCGGCTGCCGAAGCGGCCGCTGGACGGCGAGTTGTGGCTGGGCCGCAGGGAGTTCGACGCGCTGTCGGCGGCGGTGCGCCGGCAGGCGCCGCGCGACGATGAATGGCGGCAGATGCGCTACATGGTCTTCGACCTGCCGCACGCCCCGGGGCCTTTCGCGGCCCGTGCCGTGGCGATCGAGTCCCTGGCCCACGATCTGGACTGGCCGTCCCTGCAAGCCGCGCCGCAGGCCACGCTGGCCGACCGCGCCGAACTGCAGCGCCGGCTCGAAGCCGTGGTGGCCGGCGGTGGTGAAGGCCTGATGCTGCATCGTGCCGACGCCGCCTATCGGCCCGGCCGCAACGCCGCCTTGCTCAAGCTCAAGCCGCTGCACGACGCCGAGGCGGTGGTGGTGGGCCACGTGGCAGGCCGCGGCAAGCACCTGGGCCGCATGGGGGCGCTGCGCTTGCGCACCGACGAGGGCGCGGACTTCCTCGTGGGCACCGGCTTCAGCGACGCCGAGCGCGAGGATCCGCCGCCCCTGGGCTCGGTCGTGACCTTCAGCCACCGCGGCAGCACCGCCGCCGGCGTGCCGCGCTTCGCCAGCTACCTGCGCGTGCGCGAGATCTGAAGAAGGCCGACCGGCGTCAGAGCACCTCGCTGGCGTAGTCCGCCAGCCGCGAGCGTTCGCCGCGCGCCAGCATCAGGTGGCCGCCGTGCGGCCAGCCCTTGAAGCGGTCGACGGCGTAGGTCAGGCCCGAAGAGCCTTCGGTGAGATAAGGCGTGTCGATCTGCGCCAGGTTGCCCAGGCAGACGATCTTGGTGCCCGGCCCGGCACGCGTGATCAGCGTCTTCATCTGCTTGGGCGTCAGGTTCTGCGCCTCGTCGATGAGCAGGTATTTGTTCAGGAAGGTGCGCCCGCGCATGAAGTTCAGGCTCTTGATCTTGATCTTGCTGCGCACCAGGTCGTTGGTGGCCGCGCGGCCCCATTCGCCGGCGCTGGCATCGCTGCGCGCCAGCACTTCCAGGTTGTCGTCGAGCGCGCCCATCCAGGGCCCCATCTTCTCTTCCTCGTTGCCGGGCAGGAAGCCGATATCGTCGCCCACCGGCACCGTCACCCGCGTCACGATGATCTCCGTGTAGCGCCGCTCGTCGAGCACCTGGCTCAGGCCCGCGGCCAGCGTCATCAGCGTCTTGCCGCTGCCCGCGGTGCCGGTGAGGGTGATGAAGTCGCACTCCGGGTCCATCAGCAGGTTGAGCGCGAAATTCTGTTCGCGGTTGCGCGCCGTCACGCCCCACACCGCATTCTTGCCGTGCGTGTAGTCGCGCAGCGTCTTCAGCACCGCGGTCTTGCCGGTGATCTCGGCCACGCGCGCATACAGCGGCGCGGCACCCGGGGTCTCGAGGTAGACGAACTGGTTGATCAGCAGCGCCGGCACCAGCGGCCCGCTGATGCGGTAGTAGGTGTGGCCGCCCTGCTGCCAGCTTTCCATGGTCTTGCCATGGCGCTCCCAGAAGTCGGCCGGCAGCGGCAGCACGCCGGTGTAGAGCAGGTCGCCGTCTTCCAGCGTCTTGTCGTTGGTGTAGTCCTCGGCCGGCAGGCCCAACGCGCGCGCCTTCACGCGCATGTTGATGTCCTTGGACACCAGCACCACTTCGCGCGGGGTGGCAGACGCCTGCTGCTGCTCGCGCAGGCTCTGCACCACGCCCAGGATCTGGTTGTCGGCCTTGCCCTGCGGCAGCCCCGGCGGCAGCTTGACGTCGAGCAGCATGGTCTGGAAGTAGAGCTTGCCGCCGGCTTCGCGGTGCCCGGTCTTGGCCAGTTCGATGCCGGCCGCCGTATCGATGGCACCGTTGCGGGCCGTGAAACTGGCCAGCGCGTCGAGGTCGCGGCTGACCTGGCGCGCATTGCGCGCCACCTCGCTCATGCCTTTCTTGTGGCCGTCGAGTTCCTCCAGCGTGATCATGGGCAGGAAGACGTCGTGCTCCTCGAAGCGGAACAGGCTCATCGGGTCGTGCATCAGCACGTTGGTGTCGAGCACGAAGAGCTTGGCCGGGCCGTTGCTGCGCGGCTTGCGCGGCCGCGGTGCAGGTGCGGCGGCAGGGGCCGCGGCCACCGTGGGCGGGGCCACGGCGGCGGGTGGGCGCACCACGGGCGGCGGCGTCGAGAGCAGGGCCGCCTGCTGCGCCGGTGCGCGTGCGACCATGGCGGCGCCGCCGTCGTGCAGGTCCAGCGCCGTCTGCGCCGGGGTGTCGTCGGCGCGGGCCTTGGTCGTGCGCTTGTCGGCTTTGGGCGCGGCCTGCACTTCGTAGTCAATGCTTTGCAGCAGGTCGCCTTTGCGGGAAGGGGGCTTGGGCAAGGGCATGGGATTCAGGCTTCCAAAGTGGAAAAGAAAAAGCCGCGCAGGCAACTGGGCGGCTTGATGGTGGAACGGGAAACGGCCGTTCGCCGGCCGACGGGCTGCGCAGCGGCGATGATCAGGCGCCCTTCTTCAGCGCTTTCACCGCCTTGAGCACTTCGTCGACATGGCCGGCGACCTTGATGCCGCGCCATTCGGCGCGCATCACGCCTTCGGCATCGATGAGGAAGGTGCTGCGCTCGATGCCCTTGACCTTCTTGCCGTACATGATCTTGTTCTTGACCACGCCGAACATGTGGCAGAGCTTCTCTTCGGTATCGGCGATCAGCTCGAAGGGCAGTTCGAGGTTGGCCTTGAATTTGTCGTGCGACGCCATGTTGTCGCGCGAGACGCCGAACACCACGGCACCGGACTTCACGAAATCCTTGTGATGGTCACGGAACTGCATGGCTTCGGTGGTGCAGCCGGGCGTGTTGTCCTTGGGGTAGAAATACAGCACGACGGCCTTGCCCAGCAGCGATTGCGGCGTGAATTTCACGCCGCCGGTGGCCAGAGCTTCGAATTCCGGGAGAGATTTGTTGATGACAGGCGTCATGGAGGTTGTCTCGGACTGCACAGAATTGCCGAAGCCGGCTCAATCGACGATTATAAAGTGTCCGGCGCTCCCGCCGACCCGGCGCCGCCTTCGACCAGCAGGGCGGCCACCACCGCGCGGCGTTCGCTGACCAGCACGTTGTAGGTACGGCAGGCGGCTGCGGTGTCCATGGTTTCCAAGCCGATGCGGCGCTCGATCAGCCCGCGCAGCCACACCGGCGGCGGAAATCGCAGTCGGCTGCCGCTGCCGAAGATCACCACCTCGGGCGCCAGCGCCAGCAGACGCTCGAAATGAGTGGCACCCAGCGCGTCGAAGGCTGCTGCACCCCAGGGCAAGACCTCGCCGCTCCAGGGCAGCAGCAGGCTGTGGCCGAACGGCGTGCCGCCGACCCACACGCACCCGGGCTGGTGGCGGGTGATGACGTTGACGCCTTCGGGCGTGTCGGGCTGGAACTTCATGCGTGGATAATTCTAGGTTCCTCGCGCCGGAGCCTTTTCCTTGAAGCCAGAAATGAAGACGGTAGCCAAGTCCGCCAAGCTCGCCAACGTGGCCTACGACATCCGCGGCCCCGTGCTGGACAAGGCACGCCAGATGGAGGACGAGGGCCAGAAGATCATCAAGCTGAATATCGGCAACCTCGCCGTCTTCGGCCTCGAGCCGCCCGACGAGATCGTGCAGGACATGATCCGCAACCTGCCGCACGCGGCCGGCTACACCGACAGCAAGGGCCTGTTCGCGCCGCGCAAGGCGGTGGTGCACTACACGCAGGAGAAGAATGTCCGCGGCGTCACGGTGGACGACGTCTATCTGGGCAACGGGGCGTCCGAACTGATCGCGATGAGCATGAACGCGCTGCTCGACGACGGCGACGAGGTGCTGATCCCGGCGCCTGACTATCCGCTGTGGACCGCCGTCGTCGGGCTGTCGGGCGGCACGCCGGTGCACTACCTGTGCGACGAGCAGGCCGGCTGGACGCCAGACATCGCCGACATCCGCCGCCGCATCACGCCGCGCACCAAGGGCATCGTCGTCATCAACCCGAACAACCCGACCGGGGCGCTGTACCCGCCCGAGGTGCTGCTGGAGATCGTCGAGGTCGCCCGGCAGCACCAGCTGATCGTCTTCGCCGACGAGATCTACGACAAGACGCTGTACGACGGCAACGTGCACACGAGCATCGCCAGCCTGGCCGACGACGTGCTCTTCATCACCTTCAACGGCCTGAGCAAGAACTACCGTTCCTGCGGCTACCGCGCCGGCTGGATGATCGTCTCGGGCGAGAAGCGGCATGCGCGCGACTACATCGAGGGCCTGAACATGCTGGCCAGCCTGCGCCTGTGCAGCAACACGCCGGGGCAATTGGCGATCCAGACGGCTTTGGGCGGCTACCAGAGCATCAAGGACCTGGTGGCGCCCACCGGGCGGCTGTGCAAGCAGCGCGACCTGGCGTATGACCTGCTCACGCAGATCCCGGGCGTGAGCGTGGTCAAGCCCAAGGCAGCGCTGTACATGTTCCCGCGCCTGGACCCCAAGGTCTACCCGATCGACGACGACCAGCAGTTCGCCTACGAACTGCTGGCAGAGGAGAAGGTGCTCATCGTGCAGGGCACCGGTTTCAACTGGATCGCGCCCGACCACTTCCGCCTCGTCTTCCTGCCCAATGCCGACGACCTGAGCGAAGCCATCGGGCGCATCGAGCGCTTCCTGTCGAACTATCGCAAACGCCACACCGTCTGAGACCGCAATGAATCCCATCCAAGTCGGCCTGCTGGGCATCGGCACCGTCGGCAGCGGCACTTTCCGCGTGCTGCAGCGCAACCAGGAAGAGATCCGCCGCCGCGCCGGCCGCGGCATCGCCATCACCATGGTCGCCGACCTCGATACCGAACGCGCCCGCGCCATCGTCGGCGAGGCGGCGCAGGTGGTGGCCGACGCGCGGCAGGTCATCGCCAACCCGGCGATCGACATCGTGATCGAACTCATCGGCGGCTACGGCATCGCGCGCACGCTGGTGCTGGAAGCACTGGCCGCAGGCAAGCACGTGGTCACCGCCAACAAGGCGCTGCTGGCCGTGCATGGCAGCGAGATCTTCGCCGCCGCGCGGGCCAGGGGCGTGATCGTCGCCTTCGAGGCCGCGGTGGCCGGGGGCATTCCCATCATCAAGGCGCTGCGCGAAGGCCTCACCGCCAACCGCATCGAATGGGTGGCCGGCATCATCAACGGCACCACCAACTTCATCCTCTCCGAGATGCGTTCCAAGGGGCTGGACTTCGGCGCCGTGCTGAAGCAGGCGCAGGCGCTGGGTTATGCCGAGGCCGACCCCACTTTCGACATCGAAGGCGTGGACGCCGCGCACAAGGCCACGCTCATGAGCGCCATCGCCTTCGGCGTGCCGGTGCAGTTCGACAAGGCCTACGTGGAAGGCATCACCGCGCTGCAGGCGGCCGACATCCGCTATGCCGAGCAGCTGGGCTACCGCATCAAGCTTTTGGGCATCACCAAGCGCACGCCGCAGGGCATCGAGTTGCGCGTGCATCCGACGCTGATCCCCTCGACGCGGCTGATCGCCAACGTGGAAGGTGCGATGAACGCCGTGGTCGTGCAGGGCGATGCCGTGGGCACCACGCTCTACTACGGCAAGGGCGCGGGCGCCGAGCCCACGGCCAGCGCCGTGATCGCCGACCTGGTGGACATCACCCGGCTGCACACCGCCGACCCCGACCACCGGGTGCCGCACCTGGCCTTCCAGCCGGGGTCGCTGCAGGACACGCCGATCCTGCCCATCGCCCAGGTCGTGACGGCGTTCTACCTGCGGCTGCAGGTGGCCGACGAGAAGGGCGTGCTGGCGCGCATCACCGGCATCCTGGCCGACAACGACATCTCCATCGACGCCGTGCTGCAGCGCGAAAGCGCCGAAGGCGAAAAGCAGACCGACCTGATCATCCTCACCCACGACACCGTGGAAGGGCGCATGCGGGCGGCGCTGGCGCAGATGCAGGCGCTGCCCACGGTGCTGGCGCCGATCGTGCGCATCCGCAAGGAAGAGCTGAATTGAGCCCCCCGCCCCCCCCGGCGCGATGAAATACCTCAGCACCCGCGGCGACACCACGCCACGCGGCTTTTCCGACATCCTGCTCGAGGGCCTGGCGCCCGACGGCGGGCTGTTTCTGCCTGCCTCGTACCCGCGCATCGACGCGGCCACGCTGGCCCAATGGCGCGGCCTGCCCTATGCCGAGCTGGCGTTCCGCATCCTGTCGCTCTATATCGACGACATCCCGGCTGCCGACCTGCAGCGCCTGTGTGCGGCCACCTACACCGAGCAGACTTTCGGCACGCCCCGGATCACGCCGCTGAAGACGCTCGAAGACGGCCTGTACCTCGAAGCGCTGTCCAACGGACCCACGCTGGCCTTCAAGGACATGGCCATGCAGCTGCTCGGCCATCTGTTCGAGTACGAGCTGGCGCGCCGCGGCGAGGAACTCAATATCCTGGGCGCCACCAGCGGCGACACCGGCAGCGCCGCCGAATACGCCATGCGCGGCAAGAAGGGCGTGCGCGTCTTCATGCTCAGCCCGCACGGCCGCATGAGCCCGTTCCAGCAGGCGCAGATGTTCAGCCTGCAGGACGCCAATATCCACAATATCGCCATCGAAGGTGTGTTCGACGACTGCCAGGACATCGTCAAGGCGGTCAGCAACGACCTCGACTTCAAGCGCCGGCACCGCATCGGCACGGTCAATTCCATCAACTGGGCGCGGCTGCTGGCGCAGGTGGTGTACTACTTCGCCGGTTACTTTCAAGCCACTCGCTCCAATGACGAGCGCGTGAGCTTTGCGGTCCCGTCGGGCAACTTCGGCAATATCTGCGCCGGCCACGTGGCGCGCATGATGGGCCTGCCGATCGAACGCCTGGTGCTGGCCACCAACGAGAACAACGTGCTCG
Source organism: Candidatus Rubrivivax defluviihabitans (assembly GCA_016709385.1). GTDB lineage: Bacteria > Pseudomonadota > Gammaproteobacteria > Burkholderiales > Burkholderiaceae_C > Rubrivivax > Rubrivivax defluviihabitans. Next base: position 272,711 of record JADJMW010000005.1, on the reverse strand, counting down.
ACGAATTCTTCCGCACCGGCACCTACCGCGTGCGCAGCAGCGCCGAGACGCACGAGACCAGCAGCCCGTCGATGGACATCAGCAAGGCCAGCAATTTCGAGCGCTTCGTCTTCGACCTGCTCGGCCGCGATGCCGAGCGCACGCGGGAACTCTTCGGCGCCACGCTGGCCCGCGAAGGCGGCTTCACGCTGGCGAGCGACGAATTCGCGCCGGCCACGCGCGCCGATGGATTTGGCTTCGCCTCGGGCAGCAGCACGCATGCCGACCGGCTGGCCACCATCCGAGAGGCCTGGCAGCGCTGGCAGACGATGATCGACACCCACACCGCCGACGGCCTGAAGGTGGCGCGCGACCACCGGCAGCCCGGCGTGCCGATGATCGTGCTGGAAACCGCGCTGCCGGCCAAATTCGCGGCCACCATCGTCGAGGCGCTGGGCGTGCAGCCCGAGCCGCCGCCGGCACTGCGCGGCATCGAGGCCTTGCCCCGGCGTTGCACGCTGATGGCCGCCGACGCCCAGGCCGTGAAGCAGTACATCGAGATGCACTGTCGATGAATGCCGATGCCCGCCCGCTGCTGAGCCTGGACGAGGCGCTGGCCCGCCTGGTGGCCGGCGCCGTGCCGCATGCCATCGTGCAGACCGAGTCGGTGTCCACCTTCGACGCGCTGGGCCGCGTGCTGGCGGCCGAGGTGCTTTCGGCACTGGACGTGCCACCCGAGGACAACTCGTCGATGGACGGCTACGCCCTGCATGCTGCCAGCGTGCCGGCTGCCGGCACGGTGCTGACGGTATCGCAGCGCATCCCCGCCGGCGTGCCCGGCGAGCCGCTGCAGCCGGGCACGGCGGCGCGCATCTTCACCGGCGGCCAGGTGCCGCCCGGGGCCGACGCCATCGTGATGCAGGAGGAGTGCGACGCGCTGCCGGCGCAGAACCCGGGCGAACTGGGCCAGGTGCGCGTCAACGTGATGCCGCAGCACGGCCAGTGGATCCGCCGCCGCGGCGAGGACGTGCGCCTGGGCAGCGCCGTGCTGCACCGTGGCGAGCGCCTCACGCCGCAGGCGCTGGGGATGGCGGCTTCGGTGGGCGCGGCCCTGCTGCCGGTGGTGCGGCGGCCGCGCGTGGCGCTGTTTTCCACCGGCGACGAATTGATGATGCCCGGCGAGCCGCTGCGCCCCGGTGCCATCTACAACTCCAACCGCTTCATGCTTTGCGCCCTGCTGCAGGCCGCCGGCTGCGAGGTCACCGACCTGGGCATCGTGCCCGATCGGCTGGACGCCACGCGCGCGGCGCTGCGCGAGGCGGCGGCGGCCAACGACCTCATCGTCACCAGCGGTGGCGTCTCGGTGGGCGAGGAAGACCACCTCAAGCCGGCCGCGCAGGCCGAGGGCCGGCTGGAACACTGGCAGATGGCCATCAAGCCCGGCAAGCCGCTGGCCTTCGGTGCCGTCCACCGCACCGACGGCAGCGCCGCGCTGCTGCTGGGCCTGCCGGGCAACCCGGTGTCCAGCTTCGTCACCTATCTGCTGTGCGTGACGACGGTGCTGCGCGCACTGCAGGGTGCACCGACCGCCTTGCCCGCAGGCCTGCCCGCGCGTGCAGACTTCGACTGGCCGCGCCCCGACAAGCGGCGCGAATTCCTGCGCGTGCGCGTCAATGCCGCGGGCGGGCTGGACCTCTTTCCCAACCAGAGCTCAGGCGTGCTGACTTCCGCCGTGTGGGCCGACGGTCTGGTCGACAACCCTTCGCTGCAGGTCATCCGGCGCGGTGACACGGTGCGCTTCCTGCCGCTGGCGGAGCTGATCGCGCGATGAAGGTCCAGGTGCGTTATTTCGCGGCCCTGCGCGAGGCGCTGGGCGCCGCCGAGACGGTGGAGCTTCCCGCCGGCAGCACGCTGGGCACGCTGCGCGACGTGCTGCTGGCGCGCGGCGGCCGCCATGCCGAGGTGCTGGCGCGTGGCCGAGCCGTGCGCTGTGCGCTGGACCAGGCCATGAGCGACGAGACGGCGGTCTTGCGCGACGGCGCCGAGGTCGCCTTCTTCCCGCCAGTGACGGGCGGCTGACCATGGCGCAGCGGGTCAGCATCCAGACCGCCGATTTCGACCTCTCGACCGAGGTCGCCGCGCTGCGCGCGGCCGACCCCGGCGTCGGCGCGGTGGCCAGCTTCGTCGGCACCGTGCGCGACCGCAACGACGGCAGCGCCGTCAGCGACATGGAGCTCGAGCACTACCCCGGCATGACCGAGCGTGCCATCGAGGCCATGATCGACGAGGCGCGGCAACGCTTCGACATCCGCGCCGCGCGCGTGGTGCACCGCGTGGGCCCGCTGCGAGTGGGCGAGCAGATCGTGCTCGTGGCGGTGACTTCGGCACACCGCGGGCAGGCCTTCCAGGCCTGCGAATTCCTGATGGACTACCTGAAGACGCAGGCGCCGTTCTGGAAGAAGGAGACCACACCCGAGGGCGCGCGCTGGGTCGACGCCCGCGTGGCCGACGACGCGGCGCTGGCGCGCTGGGGCATCCAGGCGAGCAACGCCTGAGGCGTGCCCATGTCGCAGGCTTTCGACTCGCGTCAGTTGCGCAACGCACTGGGCCGCTTCACCACCGGCGTCACCATCATCACCTGCGTCGACGGGGCCGGCGCCTTCGTCGGGCTCACCGCCAATTCCTTCAATTCGCTTTCGCTCGACCCGCCGCTGGTGCTGTGGTCGCTGCGCGAGCCCAGCTTGAGCCTGGAGGCCTTTCTCAGCGCGCCGCGTTTTGCGGTGAACGTGCTGGCCGAGGCGCAGGTCGACCTGTCGCGGCGCTTTGCGTCGGTCACCGAGAACCGCTTCGCCGAAGGCGCCTGGGCGCTGGGCGAGCACGGTGCGCCGGTGCTCGCGGGCTGCGCCGCGGTCTTCGAGTGCAGCACGGTGTCGCAGCAGGTCATCGGCGACCACCGGCTGTTCATCGGCCATGTGCTGGCCTGCGGCGAATCGGCGCTGCCGCCGCTGGTCTTCCAGGCCGGGCACTACCGGCTGCTGGGCGAGATCCTGTGAACGCCGGCAGGTCCGCATGGGGCTGGAGGCCCGGTGGATCGACATGTTCTCGCCGACGATTTCGGCCTGTGCGGGCGTGGCGCCGGCCGCATCGCCAACGTCGAACGGCCGGCGGCCTTCAAGGGCGCCGTCGTGTCCTTCCTGCAACGGCACTTCCCGGTACGCTGAATCCAACGAACCGTTCCCCGCGAGGAGACCGCCCATGCATATCGCCGGCAACCCCAGCCACCTGACGGTGCAGCAGCGTGAGTTGATCGACCTCGCGGCCGCGCTGGGGCGTCAGAGATTCGCGCCACGGGCCGCCGCCCACGACCGCGACGCCAGCTTTCCGTTCGAGAACTACCAAGACCTGCGCGCCGCGGGCCTGCTGGCCATCTGCGTGCCGCGCGAGCACGGCGGCCTGGGCGCTGATTTCGCCACCTACGTGATGGTGGCCGCCGAGATCGGCCGCCACTGCGGGGCCACCGCGCTGTCGTACAACATGCACGTGAGCTCGACGATGTGGGCCGGCTTCGTCGCCGACGCGCTGGACATGACCCGCGAGCAGCGTGCCGACCACGAACACTTGCGCGCCATCCACTTCGAGCGCATCGTGCACCACGGCAAGGTCTATTCGCAGCCCTTCAGCGAAGGCGGTGCCGCGGCCGCCGGCAAGGCGCCGTGGGGCACGCTGGCGCGGCCGGTGGACGGCGGCTATGTCGTCAGCGGCAAGAAGATCTTCGCCTCGCTGGCCGGCGCGGCCGACTATTACGGCGTGCTGTGCACGCTGGACAAACCCGGCGCCACCCAGCGCGACACGCTGTACCTGGCGGTGCCCGCCGACGCACCCGGCGTCAGCGTGGTCGGCGAATGGGACCCGCTGGGCATGCGCGGCACCGTCAGCCGCACGCTGATGCTGGACGAAGTGCTGGTGCCGCCCACCGCGCGCCTGATGCCCGAAGGCCTGTACTGGCAGGCCGCGGCGCGGTACCCGCACATGTTCGCCACGCTCTCGCCCACCTACATGGGCATTGCGCAGGCGGCCTACGACTTCACGGTGGCTTACCTGCGCTCCGAAGTGCCCGGCATGCCGCCCGTGAAGCGCCGCATGTACCCCACCAAGCAGGCGGCGGTGGCCGAGATGCGCATCAAGCTCGAACAGACACGCGCGCTCTTCCTGCACAACGCACGCGACGCGCGCATCGACCCCGACCAGGACACGCGCATGCGGTTGTATGCCGCGCACTACACGATCATGGAAAACGCCAATGACATCGCGCGGCTGGCCATCCGCACCTGCGGCGGCCAGGGCATGCTCAAGAGCCTGCCGCTGGAACGCCTGTACCGCGACAGCCGCTGCGGCAGCCTGATGCTGCCGTGGACGGCCGAACTCTGCGTCGACCACCTGGGCCGCGAATCCCTGTACGAGGCCGGCGAGCGCGACGAAGCCATCGAATAGCGCCGCGCCCCCGAACCGCTGGCCGACGCGGCCGTGCGACACGACCGGTCTTTGCGTTCGCGCAAGCCCCACCGTTATCCGGGCTTGAAACTCGAGCGCAATCACCCCATTTCCCATGGAACTCGACCAGGGAATCAGCCATGCGCCAAGACAAGTTCACGACCGCTTTCCAGCAGGCACTGGGCGACGCCCAGAGCTTGGCGGTCGCCCGCGACAACCCGTATATCGAGCCGGCGCACCTGCTGGCCGCCATGCTGCAGCAGCCCGACGGGCCGCGGGCCTTGCTCGACCGCGCCGGCGCCAATACCGGCGCGCTGATCACGGCCATGGAAACCGCGATCCGCAACCTGCCCCAGGTGCAGGGCGGGGGCCAGCCGGTGCAGCCCGGGCGCGACCTGATGCAGTTGCTGCAGGCGGCCGACAAGGAAGCCACCAAGCGCGGCGACCAGTTCATCAGCAGCGAGATGTTCCTGCTGGCGCTGGCCGACGCCAAGAACGACATCGGCGGCATCGTGCGCGGCCACGGCCTCACGCGCAAGTCGCTCGAAGCGGCGGTGGACGCGGTGCGCGGCGGCCAGAAGGTCGACAACCCCGAGGCCGAAGGCCAGCGCGAGGCGCTGAAGAAATATGCGCTCGACCTCACCGAGCGCGCGCGCCAGGGCAAGCTCGACCCCGTGATCGGCCGTGACGACGAGATCCGCCGCGCCATCCAGGTGCTGCAGCGGCGCAGCAAGAACAATCCCGTCCTCATCGGCGAGCCCGGCGTGGGCAAGACGGCCATCGTCGAAGGGCTGGCGCAGCGCATCGTCAACGGCGAGGTACCCGAGAGCCTGAAGGACAAGCGTGTGCTGGTGCTCGACATGGCCGGGTTGCTGGCCGGCGCCAAATACCGCGGCGAGTTCGAGGAGCGGCTCAAGGCCGTGCTCAAGGAAGTGGCTGCCGACCAGGGCCGCATCATCCTGTTCATCGACGAACTGCACACCATGGTCGGCGCCGGCAAGGCCGAAGGCGCCATCGACGCCGGCAACATGCTCAAGCCCGCGCTGGCGCGCGGCGAACTGCACTGCATCGGCGCCACCACGCTGAACGAATACCGCAAATACGTGGAGAAGGACGCCGCGCTGGAGCGGCGCTTCCAGAAGGTGCTGGTCGACGAACCGAGTGTCGAGGCCACGGTGGCCATCCTGCGCGGCCTGCAGGAGAAATACGAGGTGCACCACGGCGTGGAGATCACCGACCCGGCAATCGTCGCCGCGGCCGAGCTTTCCCACCGCTACATCACCGACCGATTCCTGCCCGACAAGGCGATCGACCTCATCGACGAGGCCGCGGCCAAGATCAAGATCGAGATCGACTCCAAGCCCGAGGCCATGGACCGGCTCGACCGCCGGCTGATCCAGCTGAAGATCGAGCGCGAGGCGGTGCGCAAGGAGAAGGACGAGGCTTCCGTGAAGCGCATGGCCTTGATCGAGGACGAGATCACCAAGCTCGAGCGCGAGGCTGCCGACCTGGAGGAAATCTGGAAGGTCGAAAAGGCGCAGGCCCAGGGCTCCGCGAATGTGAAGGAAGAGATCGAACGCATCAAGGGCCAGATCGAGGAACTCAAGCGCAAGGGCGACTTCAACCGCGTGGCCGAGCTGCAATACGGCAAGCTGCCCGAACTGGAGAAGACGCTGCAGGCGGCGCAGGCCAAGGAAAGCGGCAAGGCCAAGGGCGCCAAGGCCGGCACCGGCGGGCCGCAGTTGCTGCGCACCATGGTCGGCGCCGAGGAGATCGCCGAAGTCGTGTCGCGCGCCACCGGCATCCCGGTGAGCAAGCTCATGCAGGGCGAGCGCGACAAGCTGCTGCAGATGGAGGCCAGGCTGCACGAGCGCGTGGTGGGCCAGGAAGAGGCCATCGTCGCGGTGGCCGACGCCATTCGCCGTTCACGTGCGGGGCTTTCCGACCCGAACCGGCCGCTGGGCAGTTTCCTCTTCCTCGGCCCGACGGGCGTGGGCAAGACCGAGTTGTGCAAGGCGCTGGCGGGCTTCCTGTTCGACAGCGACGACCACATGATCCGTATCGATATGTCGGAGTACATGGAAAAGCACTCGGTGAGCCGCCTCATCGGCGCGCCGCCGGGCTACGTGGGCTACGACGAGGGCGGGGCGCTCACGGAAGCGGTGCGCCGCAAGCCCTATAGCGTGCTGCTGTTCGACGAGGTCGAGAAGGCCCACCCGGACGTCTTCAACGTGCTGCTGCAGGTGCTCGATGATGGCCGTCTGACCGACGGCCAGGGTCGCACGGTGGACTTCAAGAATACCGTCATCGTGATGACCAGCAACCTGGGTTCGCACCTCATCATGCAGATGGCCGGGCAGCCCGCCGAGAACATCCGCGACGCGGTGTGGGCCGAGGTCAAGCAGCATTTCCGGCCCGAGTTCCTGAACCGCATCGACGAGACGGTGGTCTTCCATGCGCTGGACCAGAAGCACATCGAGAATATCGCCCGCATCCAGTTGAAGCTGCTCGAAACGCGGCTGGAGAAGCTGGAGATGAAGCTCGACGTGAGCCCGGCGGCGCTGGCCGAACTGGCCAAGGTCGGCTTCGACCCGGTGTTCGGCGCGCGGCCGCTGAAGCGGGCGATCCAGCAGCGCATCGAGAACCCGGTGAGCAAGCTCATCCTGCAGGGCAAATTCGGTCCCAAGGCGGTAATCCCGGTCGACGTGGAGAACGGCGAGTTCAGCTTCGGGCGCGTCGTGCACTGACCAGCGCAGGCGCGCCACGGTGGCCGGCGGCACGATTCGAGCTGCCGGCCGGCCCTTAAGCGCAGCTTAACCCGCGACCGTTAAAAGGCCAGGTTGACTCGGTCCGGAAGCGCTGAACATGCCACTGCACACCATCCCCCTGCCGTGCGCCGCCGCGGCCGCCGCACGGCCCGCGTTGACGCCGCTCAACGCCGTGCGCGAACGGCGCCGGACAATGCGTGCAAGATCTCGCAGTCGACTGCCGGTGTCCGAGTCGGAGCCAACGGCAAGTCCAGGGCGCAGCCAAGAGCCTAGCGGGGAGGCGTACCCGTGATGACACCGCAAGTGCAGTTGCTCATGCCATCGTCGAGCACAGCGCGTTCGATGCCGATGTCGCTGGCCGGTGTCGCGCCTGTGGCTATCGCAGGCAGCGCCGCTGGCCCGGTCGTCGAGGACTACCTCGACCGCCTGTCGGTGGTGGTGCCGGTGCGCAACGAGGCCGACAACGTGCTGCCGCTGGTCGAGGAGATCCACGCCGCACTCGACGGCCGGGCCGACTTCGAGCTCATCTTCGTCGACGACGGCAGCACCGATGCCACCGCGCAGCGGCTGGCCCAGGCGCAAGCCGCCTTCCCGCGGCTGCGCGTGGTGCGGCATCGCCGCAGCTACGGCCAGAGCACCGCGGTCGCCAGCGGCGTGCGCACGGCGCGGCACCCGTGGATCGCCACCCTCGACGGCGACCGCCAGAACGACCCGGCCGACCTGCCGAAACTGCTGGACGCGCTGCGTCCGGGCCGGCGCGCACCCGATCTGGCGATGGTGATCGGCTGGCGCACGTCGCGGCACGACAGCGCGGTGCGCCGGCTGTCGTCGCGCATCGCCAACGGCGTGCGCGCGCGGCTGCTCGGCGACGCCACGCCTGACACCGGCTGCGGCCTCAAGGTATTTCCGCGCGAGCTGTTCCTGCGGCTGCCGTTCTTCGACCACCTGCACCGCTTCCTGCCGGCGCTGGTGCAGCGCGAAGGCGGGCAGGTGGTGTCGGTGCCGGTCAGCCACCGCGCGCGGCTGGCGGGCGTTTCCAAGTACGGCATCCACAACCGCTTGTGGGTCGGCATCGTCGACCTCTTCGGCGTGATGTGGCTGCAGCGCCGCGCCACGCGGCCGGCCATCGAGCCATGAACGTGCACACGATCTCGCTGCCCGAGTGGGTGGTGCTGGCCGTCGGCTTCGGCGGCCAGGCGCTGTTCTCGGCGCGCTTCGTCATCCAGTGGCTGGCCAGCGAGCGCGCCGGCCGCTCGGTGATGCCGGACGTCTTCTGGTATTTCTCGCTCGCCGGCGGCGCGACGCTGTTCGTCTATGCCGCCTACCGCGAAGACCCGGTCTTCATGCTCGGGCAGGGCATGGGGCTGTTCATCTATGCGCGCAACCTGTGGCTGATCCGGCGCGAGCGGCGGGGCGGGACGCCGCTGGTGCCGCATGCCTGAGCCGGCGATCTTGCCAGGCGGGCGGATGGCGGCCCACTCGCCGCGACGGGGTGGTGGCGAGCGCAGCGAGTCGCGGCTCGCGTGGGTGACCGGCTCCGAGGCTGGCCGCGACGCCGTCTGGCTGGCCCTGCTGCTCGGACTGCTCGTCGCCGCCTCGCTGGCGCGGCCGCTGCTGCCGATCGACGAGACGCGTTATGCGGCAGTGGCCTGGGAGATGTGGACGCGCGGCGACTTCCTGGTCCCGCACCTGAACGGCGAGCCCTACCACCACAAGCCGCCGCTGCTGTTCTGGTTGATGCACGCCGGCTGGGCGGTCTTCGGCGTCAACGAGTGGTCGCCGCGGCTGATTTCACCGCTGTTCGCCGCCGGCACGCTGGCGCTGGTGCACGCGCTCGGCCGCGCCCTCTGGCCGGCGCGGCCCGAGGTGGCGCGCATGGCGCCCTTCATCCTGCTCTCGAGCCTGCTCTTCAGCTATTTCGCGTCGGCGCTGATGTTCGACAGCCTGCTGAGCTTCTTCGTCGCGCTCGGTCTGCTCGGGATCGTGCGCGCCTGGAAGAGCGGCGGTGGCGCTGGCGGTTTCGGGCTGCTGGCGCTGGGCATGGGCGGTGCCCTGTACGCGAAGGGCCCGGTCGCGCTGCTGCACCTGCTGCCGCTGGCGCTGTTCGCGCCGTGGTGGATGCGCGAGCAGCGGCCGCGCTGGGGCCGCTGGTACGCCGGCGTGGCGCTGGCGCTGCTGGGCGGGGCGGCGCTGATCCTGGCCTGGGCGATTCCGGCCGCATGGGCCGGCGGCGAGGCCTACCGCAACGCCATCTTCTGGGGCCAGACGGCCCACCGCATGGTCGACAGTTTTGCCCACCGCGCGCCCGCGTGGTTCTACCTCGCCTGGCTGCCGCTGATGCTGGCACCCTGGCTGCTGTGGCCGCGCTGGTGGCGCAATTGGCGCGCCTTGCCGGGGGCGCTGCGCCAAGACAGCGGGTTGCGGCTGGCGCTGCTCGGCACGCTGTTCTGCCTGGCGTTCTTCTCGTTCGTCAGCGGCAAGCGCGTGCACTACCTGCTGCCGGAGTTCACGCTGTTCGCGCTGCTGGCCGCGCGCGCGTTGGCCGCCAGCAGCGTGGGCCGCTGGGGGCTGGCGGCGCCGGCGCTGATGCTGGCCGTCGCCGGTGCCGGCGCGCTGGTCGCCACGCCGTTGCTGGGTGCGCGGCTGGACGGCGGCATCGACGCTGCGTGGCTGCAGGGCGGCGGTGCGCTGGCGCTGCTGGCCGCCGCGGTGCTCGCGACGCGCCGCCCGGCAGGGGCGCTGCGCGACGTGCGGCGTGTCGCGACGGCCAGCGTCGTCGCGGCCTTCGGGCTGCTCGTCGGCTTCGACGGCGCGATGCGCGAACGCTACGACCTGGGCGCGGTCGGCGCACGGCTGGCGCAGTTCGAACGCGAGGGCCGCCCGGTCGCCATCGAGGGCAATTACCACGGCCAGTGGACGCTGGCCGGGCGCCTGCGGCAGCCGCTGGTCGAACTGCCCGACGACGGCATGGCGGCCTGGCTTGCCGCACACCCCGATGCACGCGGCCTGATCTCCTATCGCGAGCCGGCGGAGATTCCGCCGGGCCTGCGTGTCGAAGTTGCGCGACGCTACCGCGGTGCCTGGCTGGCGCTGGTGGCGGCACCCTCGGTCAAGGTTGCGCCGCCGTAACGCTGCAGGTGCAGCACCGCCTCGTCGACCATGCGCTCGACGATCGCCGCCGCGGGCTCGATCGCATCGATCAGCCCGGCGGCCTCGCCGAACCAGACCCCGGTGTGCTCGGCGTCGCCGGCGGTAAAGGCCTGGCGGTAACGCGGCCCCTGCACCGCGATCTCGCGCTCCAGTTCGGCCTCGCGTCCGTGCCAGCGCTCGGTGAAGGCATTGCGCCGGATGCGCGCCGTGAAGCCGCGCGGCCAGGCGATCTGGCGCGCGATGTCGGCCACCGTCGTGCGCACGGTGCCGTCGCCGTCGGTCTCGACGATGGCGCGGTGATGCCCTTCGTGCACCAGCGCCTCGGTGGATGCCCACAGCCGCGTGCCGACGAGCGCGCCGTCGGCGCCGAGCATCAGCGACGCCGCCAGGCCGCGGCCGTCGCCGATGCCGCCGGCGGCCAGCAGCAGCGTCTGCGGCGCGTGGCGGGCGATGTGGTCGGCGACCTCCGGCACGAAGCTCAGCGTGCCGCGCAAGGCGCCGTGCCCGCCGGCCTCGGCACCCTGCGCCACGACGACGTCGGCACCGACTTCCAGCGCGTCCATCACGTGGCCCATGTCCTGGCACTGGCAGACCAGCCGGGCGTCGGCGGCGCGGATCTCGTCGACGAAGGGGCGCGGGTCGCCGAACGAAAGCATCACTGCGGCCGGCCGGTGCTTCAGCACGTCGGTCAGCAGCGAAGGCGACTTGCGCAACGACCAGGTGATGAAGCCGACCCCGACACGCTCGCCCGCCGCGGCGGCGAATTGCTCCTCCAGCCAGGTCGGGTCACCGTAGCCGCCGCCGATCAGCCCCAGCCCGCCGGCGCGGCTGACGGCCGCGGCCAGTGCGCCGCCACCGGCAAAGGCCATCGGCGCCGACAGCACCGGGTGGCGCAACCCGAGTGCGCGGGTCAGTCGGGTATGCAGCAGGGCCATCGATACCTCCTCAACAGTCGCGCCAGAAAGCTCGGTGCGGCCCTCGCGTTCAAGCAGTCCGTTGCCGCTGCTCCACCCGGCGCGCGGGCTGGCATCGGTCTATCTCGGCGGCTCGATGCGCTCGAGCTGACGCCAGGCCAGCGTGAGATTGGCGTCGGCCGCGCTCAATACCAGGTGCACGGCCACGCCCGGGTGGCCGCGCACCGGCCGCAGCAGCAGATGGTGGGTCGGCGTGCTCACGGTCGCCTCGGGGCGGGCGCTGCCCAGGCCCAGCGCCCGCGTGGCGTCGCCCATGGCGCCGAGCAGCACCGTGCCCTGCTGCGCCAGTCGATCGGCGGCCGGCGCGCCGCCGGCATGGGCCAGCGGCAGCATCGAGTGCAGGTCGAAGACGCAGCCGCTGAGCGCGCCCTTGATGGCCAGGCAACGGTCCACATAGTCCTGCCAGCGCGTCTGGCCGGGCATCGGCATCGGTGCCAGCGGTGCGTGCACGCTGGGCAGGTCGCGCATCAGGTCGGCCAGGGGCCGCAGCGGCATGGGTTCGGTGGCGGCCTCGCTGTCGGGCGGGCGCGGCTTCGGCACGGCGCGGGCCAGTTCGGTGGGCAGCGCATGTTTGCCGCTGACCTGGCCGCGCAGTCGGTTCCAGGCGCCGCTGATGAAGGCCCAGGCCTGCCGCGGTTTGGCCGCATACGGCGCCACGTGCACCGATACCGGGCTGTCGGCCGCCAGTTCGGCGGCACGCGCCGCCAGTGCGGTGCCGGCGCCCAGCGGCACCATCAACAGGTCGCGGTTGGGCCATGGGCCGCGCTGCAGCGCTTCGTGCAGCGGCGCGAGCTGGGCGCCCAGCGCGTGCGGGGGCAGGCTGCCCACCATCAGCACGCCCAGGCGGCTGTGTGCCAGCAGCACGCTCGCCAGCTGCACTCGGGCGGCGGAGTCGGCGCTGATGTCCGTGGAGTACACGCGCACCAGGGTCCCGTCGGCCAGGGGGATTTCGATGAACTGCAGCACCGCCAGCGCCACGCCGTGCCCCTGCCGGCGGACGGACAGCCGTTGCACGCGCGCCCGGGCCGCCCCGGCCAGGCTGGCCAGCAGTCGCAGCGAGGCGCTGGTGCCCACGTCGTGCAGTGCGATGAACTCGCTCGCGTGCAGCGTGAATTCGTCGCGCAGGCAGTGCGCCACGTCACCGGCCACGAAGAGCTCCACCTCTTCGTCGGTGATGCGCCGACCGACGTCGTGCCGGCCCTGGCCGAGATAGGCGTCGGCGTCGGCGACGATCTGGGTGCGGGGCGCCAGCAAATCGTCCCGGTTGGACACGCGCACGGTGTCGAGCCAGGTGTCGGGGTTGCGTGGTCGGGCCATGGGGTCATCATAGGGCGGCAGGGCGGGAAATGCCCTGCCGCCGTGCGCCGGCGCGGTCCCTAGAATCATCTTCCCGCCACACAGGTCACGGTCACTGCGATGACTTCCCCCAGCAACAGTTCGCCCGCCGTGGCACCCGTGGTCGTGGTCGGCGCCGGCCTCGGCGGCTTGGCCACGGCGCTGCTGCTGGCCGACCAGCGGCCGGTGGTCGTGCTGGCCAAACGCGCGCTCGACGAGAGCGCCACCGCCTGGGCGCAGGGCGGCATCGTCGGCGTGCTCGGCAGCGACGACAGCATTGCCTCGCACGTGCACGATACGCAGGACGCCGGCGCCGGCCTGGTCGACGAGCACACCGCGCGTTTCATCGCCGAGAACAGCGCCCGCGCCGTGCAATGGCTGGTGGATGCGGGTGTGCCCTTTTCCGGCGACCCCGCCGGGCCGCTGGGGCTGCACCTCACCCGCGAAGGTGGCCACGCCGTGCGGCGCATCGCCCATGCCGCCGACGCCACCGGCCGTGCCATCCAGGACGCGTTGCTGGCGCGCGCGCGCGCTCACCCCAACATCACGCTGCGCGAACGCTGGATGGCGGTGGACGTGGTGACCTCGCGCCATCTCAAGCGCGCCGCCAGGGCCGAGCAGGCATCGCGCTGCTGGGGTGTCTATGCGCTGGACATGGACCACGGCCGCGTCGAGACCCTGCCCGCGGCGGCGGTGGTGCTGGCCACCGGCGGCGTGGGCAAGGTCTACCGCTACACCAGCAATCCCGACACCGCCACAGGCGACGGCATCGCCATGGCCTGGCGCGCCGGCTGCCGGGTGGGCAACATGGAATTCATCCAGTTCCACCCGACCTGCCTGTATCACCCCAAGGACCGCACCTTCCTGCTCACCGAGGCGCTGCGTGGCGAGGGCGCACAGCTCACCTTGCCCAGCCTGGGGCCGGGTGACCCCGGGGGCACGCGCTTCATGCCGGCGCACGACGAGCGCGCCGAACTCGCGCCGCGCGACATCGTGGCGCGCGCGATCGACTTCGAGATGAAGAGACACGGGCTGGACCATGTCTGGCTGGACGCCCGCCCCATCGTGCGGGACAAGGGCGAGGCGTTCCTGAAGGAGCACTTCCCCACCATCCACGCGCGCTGCCTGCAACTGGGCATCGACATCGCGCGCCAGCCGATTCCCGTGGTGCCGGCGGCGCACTACACCTGCGGCGGCGTGGTCACCGACCTGGAAGGCCGCACCGACCTGCCGGGGCTGTATGCCGTGGGCGAGGCCACCTACACCGGCCTGCACGGCGCCAACCGGCTGGCCAGCAATTCGCTGCTCGAATGCGTGGTGCTGGGCCGCAGCTGTGCCGAGCGCATCCTGCGCGAGCCGCCGCCCACGCTGCCCGTGCTGCCACCCTGGGACGAAAGCCAGGTCGAGGACGCCGACGAGCAGGTCGTCATCTCGCACAACTGGGACGAGCTGCGGCTGCTGATGTGGAACTACGTCGGCATCGTGCGCACCACCAAGCGGCTGGAGCGCGCGCTGCACCGCATCAAGCTGCTGCGCGACGAGATCGACGACTACTACGCCAATTTCCGCGTCAACCGCGACCTGCTGGAACTGCGCAACCTGGTGGTGTGCGCCGAACTCATCGTGCGTTCGGCGCTGCGCCGCCACGAAAGTCGCGGCCTGCACTACAGCCGCGATTTCCCGCACACGCTGCCGGTCAGCTTCCCGACCGTGCTGACGCGGCCGGCCAGGAGCGGACGAACCTGAACGAGTTGGTTCAGATCAGCGTGCCGTAACCCGTGCGCGGAGCCTGTTCGATGCGCGCGCGGCCGTGGTTCTTGGCCGTGTAGAGGGCCCGGTCGGCGCGCGACAGCAGTTGTTCGAGCGTGTTGCCGTGGCGCGGAAAACGCGCGATGCCGGCCGAGAAGGAAACGTGCGGCAAGCGGCGCGCACCGTATTCCTCGCGCTGCATCTGGAATGCCTGGAGCAGGCGGTCGAGCATGGCCTCGGCGCCGTCGGCGCTGATGTCGGGCATGACGGCGACGAATTCCTCGCCGCCATGCCGGCAGATCACGTCGCTGCGCCGCAGCATCCGCGTCAGCAAGGCGGAGAAGCGCTGCAGCACCAGGTCGCCGGCCTGGTGTCCGTAGGTGTCGTTGAGCAGCTTGAAGTGGTCCAGGTCGATCAGCACCACGCACAGCTGCGTATCCTGGCGCCGCGCCAGCTCCAGCATGCCGGGGGCGATCTCGAACAGATAGCGCCGGTTGTGCAGTCCGGTCAGCGGGTCGCGCAACGCCTGTTCGCGCAAGCGGGCGTGCAACATCTCGGTCTGCGCGATCTGCGCGTGCAGCGCGGTGTTCAGTTCCGACAGGCGGCGACGGTCGTCTTCGGCCGAGCGGCGGCGGTCGTCCGCCAGGTCGCGTTCGCGCTGGGCCTGTGCGAGCTGGTGGCTGACTTGCAGCGACAGCAGCCGCGCGCGTGCGCTACGGCCCACCAGCTGCTCGTACAGCGAATGCGCCTGGCGCAGACGGTCCAGCGCCGCGGCCGCGTCGCCCAGCGCCTCGCAGGCATCGGCCGCAACGCGGTGCAGCTCCATCAAGTCGTAGTCGCGGTCGCGCAGCTGCCGCCGTTGCCGTTCCTGCAAGGCGTTCTCGGCGACGTCGTGCGCGCCGGCGGCGTCGCCGCGCGCCAGCCTGCAGCGTGCCTTCAGCCAGGCCCAGCAGGTCATGCTGTCGCCGTCGGCGCGGTTGCCGACGTCGCTGCTCGGCAGAAAGCCCTCGGCGGCATCGATCTCGCCGACGCTCAGATGCCCCAGCGCCAGGTACAGCGCATGCTGTTCACGCGCATTCGGCATCAGCTCCTCGGGGTGCCGGATCATGAACTCCGCCATCGCGCGTGCCTGCTCGGGTTCGCCGGCGGCGTGGTGGATGACGATCAGGTTCGCCGCCGAGGTGGCGACCATCGGCCGGGCGCCCGCCTCGCGTGCCAGCCGCAGTGCCTGCTCGCACAGCTGGCGCGCATCCTCCAGGTTGTGCAGTTCCTGGTGGTAGCCGCCCAGGTTGCCCAGTGCGGTGATGCGGGGCCCCGCCCAGCCGGTGGCGTTCGCGGCCTCGCTGGCGGCGTAGAAGTGATGCAGCGACTCGTCCACGCGGCCGAGTTGCTTGGCGGTGATGGCGCGCGAGTTGTGGGCGATGAAGCGGGACATGGGGTCCGTGCCCAGGGTCCCGCGTTCATCGGTTGCGAGCTGCAGGCGTGCCGACGACTCCGGGTCGCCGCTGCGGCGCAGCAGGATGGCGTGCACTTCGTCGCACAGCGCCAGGCCCGCCGTGTCCTCCTGTGCCGCATAACCCAGTCGTGCATGGGCCAGCGCCGTGGTGGCCACCGCGGCGTCGCCGATGCGGACCTCGGCCAGTGCGACCTGCAGCCATCCGTGCACGGCGATGCTGCCGCCGCCCGCCGCCAGCCGGCGCCCGATGTCGCGTGCCGCCAGCGGGTCCAGGTAACAAAGCTCCCAGGCCCGGGTGACCTCATCCCGGGATTCGGTCGTGGGCGTGGTGGTGGCGGGCTGGGGCATGGGCGGCGGCGTTCGGACCTCGGCTCGGCGCAGGTCGGATCATGGGCTACCAGCTCATCGGCATTCAGCGCCCGGACCTGAGTGCTGTTCAGTCCTGACCCATCACGCGCATCGAGAAATCCACCGCACGGACGTCCTTCGTCAGCCGGCCGACCGAGATGCGGTGCACGCCCGTGGCGGCGATGGCGCGCAGCTGATCGAGCTGCACGCTGCCCGAGACCTCCAGCAGCGCGGGCGTGCCGGCCGCCGCGTTCAGCGCCACCGCGTCGCGCATCTGCGGCAACGTGAAGTTGTCGAGCAGCACGCTGACGGCGCCCGCGTCAAGCGCCTCGCGCAGCTGCGCCAGCGTCTCGACCTCGATCTGGATCTCCACGCCGGAGTCCAGCGCGCGTGCGTTGGCCAGCACCGCGGCCACGCCGCCGGCAGCGGCGATATGGTTTTCCTTGATCAGGATGCCGTGCCACAGCGCCAGGCGCTGGTTCTGGCCGCCGCCGGTGCGCACGGCATATTTCTGCGCCATGCGCAAGCCGGGGATCGTCTTGCGCGTATCCAGGATGGCGCAGCCGCCGGGCAGGGGCGAAGCGCCGGCCACCGCGTCGACGTGCTGGCGCGTCAGCGTCGCGGTGGCGCTGAGCAACTGGATGAAATTGAGGGCGGGGCGTTCGGCTGCCAGCAGGGCCCGCGCCTCGCCGCGCAGCGTGACGACGGTCTGGTCCGGCGCCATCCAGCCACCTTCGCTGACCTCCCATTCGATCGTCGCGCCGGGGTCCAGCGCGCGCACGACGCCGTCGAACCAGTCGCGGCCACACAGCACGGCCGCTTCGCGCGCGATGACGCGGGCCTGCACCTGCCGGCCCGCCGGCACGAGCAGGCCAGTCCAGTCGCCGGTGCCGATATCCTCGGCCAGCGCATCGCGGATATTGCGCAGGCGCGCTTCGTCCAGCGTTTCGTCGTGCTCGGCCCAGCGCGTCATGCCACGCCCACGTTGGGCACGAAGCCGCTGCGCGGTGCTGCCAGGCTGCCGGGGTGGGCCTTGACGAAATCGAGCATGCGTTCGATGCAGCCCAGCGCCTGACTGCGCACCGGCTCGGGCACCAACACCTCGCCGCGGCCGGTCTCCAGGCAGGCCACCACGCCCTGCAGCACGTTCATCGCCATCCACGGGCAGTGCGCGCAGCTCTTGCAGGTGGCGCTGACGCCCGCGGTGGGGGCCTCCAGCAGCGTCTTGCCCGGCGCGAGCTGGCGCATGCGGTGCATCAGCCCCTTGTCGGTGCCGACGATGTAGGTCTGCGCGCTGCCCTTGACCACGGCCTCGAGCAACTGCGTCGTCGAGCCCACCACATCGGCCTGCGCGACCACGCTGCGCGGCGATTCGGGATGCACCAGCACCAGTGCCCCCGGGTGCTCGCGGCGCAGCAGTTCGAGTTCCAGCCCCTTGAATTCGTCGTGCACGATGCAGTCGCCCTGCCACAGCAGCATGTCGGCGCCGGTCTGCTCCTGGATCCAGCGGCCCAGGTGGCGGTCGGGTGCCCACAGTACCTTCCGGCCCTGGTCCTTCAGGTGCTGCACGATGGCCAGCGCGCACGAGCTCGTCACCATCCAGTCGGCCCGCGCCTTCACCGCGGCGCTGGTATTGGCGTAGACGACGACCTGGCGGTCGGGGTGGGCGTCGCAGAAGGCCGCGAAGGCGTCGGGCGGGCAGCCCAGGTCGAGCGAGCAGGTGGCCTCCAGGTCGGGCATCAGCACGCGCTTGGCCGGCGACAGGATCTTGGCCGTCTCGCCCATGAAGCGCACGCCGGCCACCACCAGCGTGCGCGCCGGGTGGTCGCGGCCGAAGCGCGCCATCTCCAGAGAGTCGGCCACCATGCCGCCGGTGGCCAGCGCCAGGTCCTGCAGGTCGCCATCGACGTAGTAGTGCGCCACCAGCACCGCGTCGCGTTCTTTCAGCAGCGTGGCGGCGCGGTCGCGAAGTTCGGCGCGTTCGGCCGGGTTCAGCGGCGGCGGCACCTTGGCCCAGGCCTGCTCGGTGGTCGACGCGCCGCGCGCATCCTGCCGGGTGTAGTCGTAGAGCACGGCGGTCATCGGTGTGAGTCCTCGGCTGTCGGGGTGCGAATCGTAGCGGCCGGCTCGAAACGCGCCAGGCGAATAGCATATGCGCCCTGCGCCCACGCGGCACAAGCCCCCGTTACCCCCCCCGTCATCCGTTTCGCTGCCCATGGCCACCCTGACCGCCAGCGCGCCGCTGCGCCACGATGCCTCGACGATCGGTGTCGTGAGCCTCGCGCACGGCCTGTCGCACTTCTGCCAGCTCATGGTGCCGCCGCTGTTTCCCTGGATCGGCGCCTCCTACGGCCTGAGCAATACCCAGCTGGGGCTGCTGATGTCGGTGTTCTTCGTCGTCTCGTTCCTGGGCCAGGCCGGCGCCGGTTTCGTGGTCGACCGCCATGGCGCGGCGCGCGTGCTCTACGGCGGCCTGGCGCTGCTGGCCGTGGCGGCGCTGGGGCTGGGCGCCAGCCCGAACTACGCCGTGATGCTGGTCTTCATGGCGCTGGCCGGGCTGGGCAATTGTGTCTTTCACCCGGTGGATTTTTCCATCCTCAATGCCCGCGTCAGCACGCCGCGCCTCGGGCATGCCTACGCGGCGCACGGGATCTCGGGCAACCTGGGCTGGGCGCTGGCGCCGGTCTTCGTGGTCGGCATCGCACAGGGCACGGGTTCGTGGCGCCTGGCCTTGTTCGCGGTGGCGGGGCTGGTCGCCGCGGTGCTGGTGGGCGTGTGGGTCTCCCGCGAATGGCTGGTGGTGCAGGCCGCACCGGCGGCCCGCGCCGTATCGGGTGCGCCGTCGCTGGCTCCGGGGTCGGACGCTCCGGCGGCGGCCGGCCGCTTCGATTTCCTGCGCCTGCCGGCGGTGTGGTCGTGTTTCGCCTTCTTCCTCATCAGCGCCGTCTCGCTGGGCGCGGTGCAGACCTTTGCGCCGGCCGCGGCAGGCCGCCTGCACGACGTGCCGGCCGCGCAGGTGGCCGTGTACCTGTCGATCTTCATGGCCAGCGCGGCGGCCGGCATGGTGCTGGGCGGCACCCTGGCGCGCGACCCGCGGCGCAGTGCGAGCATCGTGGCCATCGGCTTCGGTCTCTCGGCGGTGGTGGCGCTGCTGATCGGCGTCGTCGAATGGCCGGCGGCCATGGTGCCGGTGCTGTTCGGCATCATGGGCGTCGGCAGCGGCATCGCCGGGCCGTCACGCGACCTGCTCGTCAAGCAGGCCACGCCACCGGGCGCCACCGGGCGCGTCTACGGCGTCGTTTATTCGGGGCTGGACGTGGGCATGACGATCGCGCCGTTGATCTTCGGCGCGCTGATGGACGCCGGCGGCTACCGCGAAGTCTGGATCGGCGTGGCGCTGGCCCAGGTGCTGCTCATCGCCACGGCGTTCAACGTCAAGCGCAACTGGCGCGCCGCGCCGGCCAAGGCCGCCACGGCCTGATCTGCACTGCCCTTAAAGTGCGGCCATGGTGCGTCGTGACGCTGAGGAAGAACTGGATCCCAAAGGGGGTGGTTCGACCCTGGCTTGCTGCGCCACCCCCACGGGTGAGAGTCCCGTCCCGGTAGGCGTCGGTGCGCCGGGTAGCAGGCCCCAGGTAGTGGAGGGAGACCTCCGTGCCCGAGCGGGGCGTCAAAAGCCCGTGAAGCGGCGCAAGCCGTTCAGCGGGGAGCAAGCACGCGGGCCGCAACATGAAGTGAAGCCTGCAGCCTCGACACATTTACAACCCGCAGGCCGAGCCGCTCATGTCACGGCGAAGGCAACATCACCGGCGCAAGAACCGAAGCGCGCTGGTGGCTGCGGCGGGGTATGGGGCGCAGCACGTGTGCAAGGAGTGGCGTGGAACACGAGAGACCCGTCTGCGCGGCCCGTGTCGGGGCAAGCGAGCTCGTATAAGCCCAAGGCGAAGTCGAGTCGTGCGCAGCGGGAGTCCGAGGGGATCGTAGTACCGGACGGGGCGGCGCCAGCCGTGCCGACGAAGGCCGTGCGGCATAACGCGGCTGGAGGGAAGGGTCCCTGCGGTGGTCATGCTGATGGAGCGGGTAAGCGCGAGGGAATGGCCGGCAAGACCGGACCTAACGACCCCGTCGGTGATGAACCGAGCGACAAAGTGCGACAACTGCAAAGGCAGCTCTGGGCCGCAGCCAAGCGGGCCCCGGAAAGGCGCTTTCATGCGTTGTACGGCCAGATGTGCAGGGCTGACATCCTGCACGAGGCGTGGAAGCGAGTGCGCCGCAACCGCGGCGCAGCGGGCGTTGATCGGGTGACGATCGGCGCAGTCGAGCAGTACGGCGTCCAGCGCTTCTTGCAGGAGCTGGCTGAAGTGCTGCACGCAGGCGAATACGGCGCGCAAGTCGTGCGGCGCGTATACATCCCCAAGGCAGACGGAGCAAAGCGGCCCTTGGGCATCCCCACGGTGCGAGACCGGGTGGTACAGATGGCGGCCAAGCTGGTGTTGGAGCCCATTTTCGAGGCGGACTTCCTGCTGTCCTCGTACGGGTTCCGGCCCAGGCGCAGTGCGCAGATGGCGCTGGAGCGGCTCAGGCAACTGGGTAACCACGGCGCCGATCACGTGCTGGATGCCGACATCGAGAACTACTTCGGCAGCATCGACCACGACAAGTTGCTCACTTTGGTGGGACAACGGGTCGGGGACCGCAGGGTGCTCAAGCTGGTGCGGTTGTGGTTGCAGGCAGGCGTGATGGAAGACGGCGTGGTGCGCCACCCGGCGGCGGGAACGCCGCAGGGTGGGGTGATCTCGCCGCTGCTGTCCAACATCTACCTGCACGTGCTGGACCGGGTGTGGGCCAAACACGGTGCGCATCTGGGAGAGTTGGTGCGGTACGCGGACGACTTCGTGGTTCTGTGCGGCAACGCCAGCGACTGCGAAGAAGCGCAAGCCCGCATCGGGCATGTGCTGGGACGGTTGGGGCTGAAGCTGCACCCACAGAAGACGCAACGCGTGGTGCTGACGGGTGGCCGGGAAGGCTTTGACTTCCTGGGCTGTCACCTGCGCAAGCGCATGAGCGGACGGCTGTGGGAGCAAAAGCGGCTGCGCCGGTACTACCTGCACCGCTGGCCGAGCCAGCGGGCGATGAAGCGTGTGCGGGCGCGGGTGCGGGAGCTGACCCCGATGCGGCGCTGCCACCAGGACATGCGAGGCGTCATTGCCGAGCTGAATCCGGTGCTGCGTGGCTGGGGGCAGTATTTTCGCAGCGGCAACGCGGCCAACAAGTTCCGGGACGTGGATGCCTACGTCGGACGGCGACTGAAGGGGCTGCGGCTCAAGCGCGCGGGTCGCAACCTGCGAGCAGGGAAAGCCCAGCAATGGGACCGCGAATGCTTCGAGAAACTTGGGTTGTATCGCCTGCGTGGGACGATCCGCTATCCCGGGCAAGCCTTCTGGAAACAGGCGTCTGCGTAATGCTGCGAGCCGACAGACCACTGGTAAGCCGTGTGCGGGAAATCCGCATGCACGGTTTGAAAGGGGGCGTTGGTTCTGCACCCGGCCCTCGGGCCGCCTAAGGAACCAACGTCTACCAATGAGCTCCACTGCCGCCGCCCCATCCCCCCGCCCCGCCGGTCATGCGCTGGTGGAAGCGCTCATGGCGCAAGGCGTGTCCACCTGCTTCGGCGTGCCCGGCGAGAGCTACCTGGCGGTGCTCGACGGCTTCCATGAATACCGCGACCGCATCCGCTTCGTCGCCTGCCGGCAGGAAGGCGGCGCCGCCTTCATGGCCGAGGCGCAGGGCAAGCTGAGCGGTCGCCCGGGCATCTGCTTCGTGACCCGCGGACCCGGCGCCACCAATGCCAGCATCGGCGTGCACACGGCGTTCCAGGACTCCACGCCGATGATCCTGTTCGTGGGCCAGGTGGCGAGCGACCAGCGCGACCGCGAGGCCTTCCAGGAACTGGACTACCGGCAGATGTTCGGCCCCGGCACGCTGGGCCTGGCGAAGTGGGTGGGCGAGGTGCAGCACGCCGACCGGCTGCCGGAATACGTGGCCCGGGCCTTTCACACCGCGATGCAGGGCCGCCCCGGCCCGGTGGTGCTGGCGCTGCCCGAGGACATGCTCACGCGGGCCACCGGCGCGCCCGTGCTGCCGCGCGTGGAGCCGGTGCGGGCCTGGCCGGCGCCCGGCGGACTGCGCGATCTGCGCGCCATGCTGCTGGTGGCCGAGCGCCCGATCGTGATTGCCGGCGGTTCGGGCTGGGACGCCGAGGCGGCGTGCGCGCTGCAGCGCTTTGCCGAGAACTGGCAGCTGCCGGTGGCCTGCGGCTGGCGCTTCCAGGACACCTTCGACAACCGCCATCCGCTCTATGCCGGCGACGTGGGCATCGGCATCAACCCCAGGCTGGCGGCGCGCATCCGTGCGGCCGACCTCGTCGTCGCCCTGGGGGTGCGCCTGGGTGAGATGACCACCGGCGGCTATGCGCTGCTGCAGGCGCCGCGGCCGACGCAGAAGCTGGTGCACATCCATGCCGGGGCGGAGGAACTGGGCCGCGTCTACGCCGCCGAGTTGCTGCTGCAGGCCTCGATGGCGGTGGCCGCCAAGGCGCTGGAGTCACTGGCGGCGCCGGCCGACCTGCCCTGGGCAGCCCACACCGCGGCGGCGCGCGCCGATTACGAAGCCAACCTGGTGGCGCCGGCGGTCGAGCCGCTGGACCTGGCGGTGGTGGTGAAGACGCTGCAGCGCCTGCTGCCCGAGGACACCGTCTTCACCAACGGCGCCGGCAACTACAGCGGCTGGCTGCACCGTTACTGTCGCCACCCCGGCCTGCAGCACCACGGCCGCACGCAGCTGGCGCCGACCTCGGGCGCCATGGGCTACGGCCTGCCGGCGGCGGTGGCCACGGCCCTGTTGCACCCGCAGCGCACGGTGGTCAACCTGGCCGGCGATGGCGATTTCCTGATGACAGGCCAGGAACTGGCCACCGCCACGGGTTACGGCGCGAAGAGACTGCTCTCGGTGGTCGTCGACAACGGCAGCTACGGCACCATCCGCATGCACCAGGAGCGCGAATATCCGGGCCGCACCAGCGGCAGCGACCTCTTCAACCCCGACTTCGCCGCCTTCGCGCGCGCCTTCGGCTGGCGCAGCGAATTCATCGCCCGCACGGAAGATTTCGAACCGGCGCTGCGGCGATTCGTGCGGGCCGGCACACCGACGCTGCTGCACCTGAAGCTGGACACCGACGTCATCACTTCGCGCACCACGCTGGGTGCGATCCGCGCCGCGGCTCAGCGGGGCTGAACAGACGCCTCGCGCCGCCCCATCAGCAGCAGCACCACGCCGGCCGAGACGACGCCGGCGGCGCCCCACTCCAGGCCGCTGATGAGTTCGCCGCCGAGCGTGGCACCGAGCACCAGGCCGATGATCGGGTTGACGAAGGTGTAGCTCGACGCCAAGGCCGCGCTGGTGCGCTGCAGCAGCACCATGTAGGCGGAAAAGCCAACCACCGAGCCGGCCACGACGAGGTAGAACCACGAGGCCAGCGCGCGGCCGTCGGGCGGCAGCACCGGCTGTTCACCGGCCAACCACGACCCGGCGAGCAGCATCAGGCCGCCGGCCAGCATCTGGCTGGCATAACCGGCGGCACCGGGAGCCAGGGTCAGGCGCCGGCCGCCGGGCAGGCCGTGCAGCGCCCACACCGTGCCCAGCGACCAGGTCGCGCAGGCCAGGCCGATGGCCAGCAGCCCGGCCGGCGATGCCGCGAAACCCTGCCCCTGGGTCAGCAGCAGCACGCCGACCAGGCCGAGCGCAATGCCGCCGGTTTCCAGCGCCGTGGGCCGCACGCCGTAGGGCCACTGCGCCAGCGCCACCACCGCCGGCACCACGGCGATGAAGGCCACCACCAGGCCGGAGCTGACGCTGGTCTGCGCCACCGCCGTGGCGCCATAGCCGCCGCCCAGCATCAGGGCGCCCAGCACCACGGCGCTGAGCCACTCGTCGCGATTCGGCCAGCGCGCGCCGCGCCACAAGGCGAAAGCCCCCAGCAGCAGGCCGGCGGCGACGAAGCGGGTGCCCATCTGGAAGAACGGCGGCAGGCTGACCAGCGCCCACTTGATGGCCAGGTAGGTGGAACCCCAGATCAGCCAGGTGGCGGCCAGGCAGCCGACGATCAGCGGCGGCAGGCGCAGCGGCGCCGGGGAAGCGAGGGCGAGGGTCGGCGACATGGTTCGCATTTTACGAAGGCGAGCGCCGGCTTTCCATGGCATTTCAAAGGACAAACGAATGCTCAAGCTTGCATTCTTCTAAAATGAAGCGCAAAGTCTTTGAAATGCAGAACAAGCCCGAAATCGACGCCTTCGACACCCGTATCCTGGCCGAATTGCAGGCCGACGCGCGGCTCAGCCTGGCCGAACTCGGCCGCCGCGTGCACCTCAGTCAGCCGGCCGTGGCCGAGCGCGTGCGCAAGCTGGAAGCCGCTGGGGTCATCACCGGCTACCGCGCCACCGTCAATCTGGCGGCGCTGGGCTATGGCATCCGCGCCCTGGTGCGCGTGGGCCGCGCCGATTTCGCGCGCATGTCGCGTTTCATCGACGAGTCGCCGGAGATCGTGAATGCCTGGAACGTGACCGGCGAGGACAGCTGGATGCTGGAGATCGCCGTCGTCGACGTGGAACATCTGGACGCCGTGGTCTCGCAGCTGTGCCTTTTGGCGGAAACTTCGACCTCGATCATCCTCAAGACCCTGCGCCAGCACCAGGTGATGCTGCCGCGGGTGAAACACATCAAGGAAGCCGCCGCATGACTGCCCCTGCCACGCTCGCCACAGCCGCCCCATTCGCCACCTGCGACCTCTGCGACGCGCACAAGGACGGCCAGACGCTGCGCGTGCTGCCGCCGGTCTTCAAGGACTTCGGCGGCCGCGGCCGCTTCTGCGGGCCGGTCAGCACCGTCAAGTGCTTCGAGGACAACTCGCTGGTCAAGGCGGCGGTGGACTCCCCCGGCCATGGCCGCGTGCTGGTGGTCGACGGCGGCGGCTCGCTGCGGCGCGCGCTGGTCGGCGGCAACCTGGGCGCGGCCGCCGCGCGCAACGGCTGGGCCGGCGTGGTGGTGGACGGCTGCGTGCGCGACGTGGCCGAACTGGCGGCCTGCGCCACCGGCATCCGCGCCCTGGCCGCCGTGCCGCTGCCCACCGTGAAGCGCGAAGAAGGCCAGCGCGACGTGCCGGTGCAGGTGCAGGGCACCTGGGTCCGCCCGGGTGACTGGCTCTACGCCGACGCCGACGGCATCGTTGTGGCCGAGCGGGCGCTGGTGTGATGGCCGAGGCCATTCCCACCGAATGGGAAGTGGTGCCGGGGGTGGCCGGCAGCGCCGAGGCCGGCCTGCAGGCCATCGCGCAGCGCTGCCGCCGGAAGGTGACGAAGAATGCGTTGTTCGCCGCCGGCGTGGCCGTGGTTCCCGTGCCGGGCATCGACTGGCTCACCGACCTGGGCGTGCTGATCCGGCTGCTGCCGCAGATCAACGCCGAATTCGGACTCACGCCGGAGCAGATCGAGCGGCTGGCGCCCGAGCGCCGCATCGTCGTCTACAAGGCCATCAGCGCCGGCGGCGGGCTGCTGGTGGGCCGCGTCGTGACGCAGGACCTGGTGCTGCGCCTGATCAGGCTCGTGGGCGTGCGCCTGACCACGCAGCAGGCGGCCAAATTCGTGCCGCTGGCGGGGCAGGCGGTGTCGGCCGCACTCACCTTCACGGCACTGAAATTCGTCTGCGAACAGCATATCCGGCAGTGCCTGGCGGTGGCGCGGCAGTTGCAGCAGCTTCCCGCGCCGTGCCCTTCGCGAGCTCCTTCGTAAGCCAGCCCCCCGCCGCTACAATCTTCGGCTCGGGGTGTAGCGCAGCCTGGTAGCGCATCTGGTTTGGGACCAGAGGGTCGAAGGTTCGAATCCTTTCACCCCGACCATCTTCTCGGCACGGCCGGCCTGGCGGGCTGGCGTCGCCGGACCAGGCGGGCTCAAGCCGCGCCGTACAGCGGCGCGGTGGCTGCGGCCACGCGCCGTGCCAGTCCGGCGTCATGCGGCCCGAGTGCCGACTTGTCCACCAGCGGGCGACGCTGCGGCAGCACGTTGTCGTCGAGTTCGGCCGCCAGCTTCTGCGCCAGGCTGCTGGCCGTGGCGATCAGCCACGAACCGGTTTCGCGGTCCTCGTTGCTCTCCCGGTCCAGGAAATGATCGGCCGCCCGTGCGGCGGCGTGCAACTGGTGCGTGCGCACGCGCAAGCCCGACACCTTGGCCTGCAGTGCGGTGTCGACCGGCTGTTCCCGCAGCGACCGCGCCAGGCCGTCGATATCCTCGGCGAGGTCGGCCGACAACGCCAGCGCGCACGACATCAGCCAGGAACCGGTGTCCTTGTCCTGCGTGTCTTGCAGCGTGTTGAAATGGTCGGCGGCGAGTGTGGCGGCACGCAACTGGTGGGCGCGTGAACCGAGCTGACGCAGGGTGTGGTGCACGTCGTGCCCGGTGGCGCTGGGGTGGGCGGGAATGCGGGTTTCATGCATGGCGGGCCTCTTCAAGGGTCAGCCCGGATTCTGCCCACGATCGGACTCTTGCGGAGACGTGTCTCCCCCATGCCGGGGGGACCATTCGTGGAACAGGCACGCTGCCAGGTCGATCGACGGCGCGAACACGTGCGCCCCGGTGTTGCCAGCGTCGGTCGCCGCGGGCACGGCCTGCAGGACTTCGAAGTGAGGCAACAGTCCGTCCGGGACGAAACGCGAGCGCAGCGCGTACAAGTGCCGGTCGCCCCAGGCGCGCTGCTGGGTGACGTAGAACCGCTGCGGTATCCACAGTGTGAGTTCGTCACGGGCACGCGTCATGGCCACGTAGAGCAGCCGTCGTTCCTCCTCGATCTCGGCGCTGCGGCCGGTGGACATGTCTGCCGGCAGGCAGCCGTCGACCACGTTCAGCACATGCACGGCATTCCACTCCTGGCCCTTGGCGCTGTGGATGGTGGACAGGATCAGATAGTCCTCGTCGCGCAGCGGCGGGCCGGCTTCGTTGCTGCTGGCGTCGGGCGGGTCGAGCGTGAGTTCGGTCACGAAGCGCTGGCGGCCGGGCTGACCAGCAGCGATGTGCGCCAGCTGTTCCAGGTCGGCGGCGCGCACGCGGGCGTCGTCGTACAGCCGCTCCAGGTGCGGCCGGTACCAGGCCAGCACGCGCGCCAGGTCGTCGGGCCAGCGCGCCGCATCGCTGCGCAGATGGCCCATCAGCGCCACCAGCGCCGGCCAGGCCGCGGCGGCGGCCGGTGGCGGCTTGAAAGCTTCGAGCGCTGCCGCATGGCCCAGCAGCCGCCGCACGCTGGCCGGACCCATGCCGGGCACCAGCCGCACCGTGCGCAGCGCCGCCAGTTGCGAGGCCGGGTTGTCGGCCCAGCGCAGCACCGCCAGCACGTCCTTCACGTGCGCCGCTTCCAGGAAGCGCAGGCCGCCGTATTTCACGAACGGGATGCCGCGCCGCACCAGTTCCAGTTCCAGAGCCGCACTGTGCGTGGCCGTGCGGAAGAGCACCGCCTGGCGCTTGAGCTTCAGGCCGGCCTCGCGTTGCGCCAGCACGGCGTCGGCCACGCCGCGAGCCTGCGCGGCTTCGTCGGCCACCGTCACCAGGCGCGGCCGGGTGGCTGGCGGACGATCGGTCCACAACCGCTTGGCGAAGCGTTCGGGAGCGGCGGCGATGACGGCGTTGGAGGCCTCCAGGATGGCCGGCGACGACCGGTAATTGCGTTCCAGCGTGAGCACACGGGCCGGCGGCGTGAACCGCTGCGGCCAGTCCAGGATGTGGCGCACGTCGGCGCCGCGAAAGGCATAGATGCTCTGCGCGTCGTCACCCACCGCGGTGAGGCCGCGGCCCCGTGGCTTCAGCGCCTGCGTGATGTCGGCCTGCAAGCGGTTGACGTCCTGCAGCTCGTCGACCAGCACGTGGTCGAAGCGGCCACCGATGTGTGCCGCCATCTCGGGCACCTGCATCAGGTGCCACCAGGCGAGCAGCAGGTCGTCGAAGTCCAGCGACTGCTGCTGCAACTTGGCTTTGCCGTAGGCCGCGAACAGGCGCTGCAGCTCCGCGGCGTGGTCGCGGCACCAGGGCCACTGTTCTTCCAGCAGCGTGGCCAGCGGCAGGCGGGTATTGACGGCGCGCGATTGAATGGCCAGGCAAGTGGCGGCCAGCGGGAAGCGTCTTTCGCTTTCGGCCAGGCCGAGCGACTGCCGCGTCAGGGCCAGCAGGTCCTGGGCATCGGCGCGGTCGAGCACGGTGAAGCCCGGCGCCAGGCCGATGCGCGGCGCCTCTTCGCGCAGCAGCCGTGCGGCCACACTATGGAAGGTGCCGCACCAGGGCAGGGTGGGGGGCTTCGTGGCGGCCGGCAGGCGCAGCGACTCGTGCAGCAGCCGGCCGGCGCGGTGCGCCATTTCGGCCGCGGCGCGACGTGAGAAGGTCAGCATCAGCAGCCGCTGCGGGTCGGCCCCCTGCCGCACCAGCCAGGCCACGCGCGCCGCCAGCGTCAGGGTCTTGCCCGATCCGGCGCCGGCCACCACCAGCAGCGGACCGGCGTCGGGCGCGTGCTCGGCGGCGGCGCGCTGTTCGGGGTTCAGTTCGGTGTCGGGGTGCAAGATCGCGTCAGGGGAAGGACGACCCTCCGTACTGTATGCGCATCCAGATCGAAATTCGGTGGCCTGCCCGGCAGGACTCGAACCTGCGACCCCCAGCTTAGAAGGCTGGTGCTCTATCCGGTTGAGCTACGGGCAGAGGAGACGGAATATTCTAGGAGCCGCGCCCATGACCCCGGAGCCGGACTCAGCGCTGCCGGTACTGCGTCTTGCCGAACAGCGTCTCGCGCGCCTGGTCGTCCACCAGTGGCTTGCGCAGGTGCGCCAGCACCTCCACGCCGCGCCGGACCGCGGGGCGCGCGCCGATCTCGTCGAACCAGCCCCTGAGGTGCGGGTAGTCGTTCCAATCGATGCCCTGGTTCTTCCAGCTGCGCAGCCAGGGGAAGACGGCGATGTCGGCGATGGAATACTCGGCGCCGCCGATATAGCGGCTCTTGGCCAGGCGCTTGTTCATCACGCCGTAGAGACGCCTGGCCTCGTTGGTGTAGCGGTCGATGGCGTAGGGAATCCTCTCCGGAGCATAGAGGCGGAAATGATGCGCCTGGCCGAGCATCGGCCCCACGCCGCCCATCTGGAACATCAGCCATTGCAGCACCTCGTACTTGTCGCGCACGCTGGCGGGCAGGAAGAGACCGGTCTTGGCTGCCAAATAAAGCAGGATCGCACCGGATTCGAACAGCGAGATGGGCTCGCCGTCGGGACCATCGGGGTCCACAATGGCCGGGATCTTGTTGTTGGGGCCGAGGGCCAGGAATTCCGGCGCAAACTGGTCGCCGGCGCCGATGTCGACGGCGTGCGCACGATAGGGCAGGCCGCACTCCTCCAGCATGATGTGAACCTTGTGACCATTGGGCGTGGCCCACGAATACACTTGGATCATCACTCTTCTCCCCAGGTGGCCGGCAGGCGAGCCACCGGATGCATCGGACTCTAAGCCATGCTCGACGGCCTCAAGCGCCTGTTCTCCGGGGCCCCGGCGGCTGCGCCCGAGGGCTGGGAGGGCATCGCCCCGTGGGCGGCATCGCGGCACTACGTCTTCCGCGACGTGCCGAACGAGGGTTTCGTCGTCGACGGCCGCCTGCAAGCCACGCCGTGGCGCCTGGAGTGGGGTCCCTCGCAACGGCCCTACATCGGGGGCCACGAACTGCGCCTGCGCGCCGAGCTGGGCCTGCCCTCCGACCTGCAGCTGGTGGTGATGAACCGTGAGCTGCAGGAGACCATGGAGCAGACGGTGTTCAACCAGTATGTCGAAGGCGTGCAGACCCGCATCGACAACCAGACGCCGCCCGAGATGCGCTGGCTGGTCATGTTCCCCCGGCTGCCCGCCGGCGAGATGGGTGCGCTGCACGAACGTTTCATCGCCTTGTCCAACAACAAAGGCTGGCTCGTGCGCTGGCTCGAGGGCCCGCTGGCGCAGTCGCTGGCGGCCTTGCGCGCGGGGCTGCCCATGGTGCTGATGATCGGTCGCGGCCGCCTCATGCTGCGCACGGCGCTGGCCGAGCCCGAACTGCCGGCCTTGCAGGCCTGGCTGCGCCTGTTCGAGACCGCGATGCGCGAGGCACGCCGCGTGGCCGACAGCAGCCCGCAAGCGGCCTCGCCGAGCACCCAGCCCGGTGCCTGGACGAGCAGTGCCTTGCCGGGCGACGAACGCAACACCTAGCGCATCGGGCCGTGCAAGCCTTCGGCAGCACCCCCGCGCTCACCGCCCGCCGCGCGCGGGACAGGGGCGGTTTCGGCCCCGTCAGGCGCGCGGTGCGAGCTTGCCGAGTTCAATCTTGGCGATGGCGTTGCGGTGTACCTCGTCGGGGCCGTCGGCATAACGCAAGGTGCGCGCCAGGGTGTAAAAATAGGCCAGCGGCGTGTCCTGGCTCATGCCGGCGCCGCCGAAGACCTGCATCGCCCAGTCGATGACCTGGCAGGCCATCTTGGGCGCCACCACCTTGATCATCGCGATCTCGGCCTTGGCCGTCTTGTTGCCGGCCACGTCCATCATCCAGGCCGCCTTCAGCGTGAGCAGCCGTGCCTGGTCGATGAGGCAGCGCGCCTCGGCGATGCGCTCCTGCGTCACCGTCTGCTGCGCGATGGTCTTGCCGAAGGCGGTGCGGCTGACGGCGCGCTCGCACATCAGCCGCAGCGAACGCTCGGCCAGGCCGATCAGCCGCATGCAGTGGTGGATGCGGCCCGGGCCCAGGCGACCCTGCGCGATCTCGAAGCCGCGGCCTTCGCCGAGCAGGATGTTCGACGCCGGCACGCGCACATTGACGAAGTCGACCTCCATGTGGCCGTGCGGCGCGTCGTCGTAGCCGAAGACCGTGAGCGGCCGCAGCACGGTCACGCCCGGTGCGTCGGCCGGCACCAGGATCATCGACTGCTGCGAATGCCGCGGCGCCGTGGGGTCGGTCTTGCCCATGAAGATATAGATCTTGCAGCGCGGGTCGCCGGCGCCGCTGGTCCACCACTTGCGGCCGTTGATGACGTAGTGGTCGCCGTCGCGGCGGATGCTGGCCTCGATATTGGTGGCGTCTGAAGAGGCCACCGCGGGTTCGGTCATCGCGAAGGCGCTGCGCATCTCGCCGCGCAGCAGCGGCTGCAGCCAGCGCTGCTGGTGTTCCGGCGTGCCGTAGCGCGCCAGCACTTCCATGTTGCCGGTGTCGGGGGCGCTGCAATTGAAGACCTCGCTGGACCAGGGCACGGCGCCCATGATCTCGGCCAGCGGCGCGTATTCCTGGTTGTTGAGGCCGGCGCCGAGGTGGCTGGTGTCCGGGCCATGGCCTTCGGCGCGCGGCGGCAGGAACAGGTTCCACAGCCCCGCGGCATGGGCCTTGGGCTTGAGCTGCTCGATCACCTGCAGCGGCGTCCAGCGCCTGCCGGCACGGGTGTTGGCCTCGATCTCCTCGAACCACGTGGTTTCGGCCGGGTAGACGTGCTCGGCCATGAAGGCGCTCAGGCGCGCCTGCAGTTCCTGGGTGCGGGGTGAATAGGCGAAATCCATGGCGGTCTCCTTGGGGGTGTGCGTTCAGCGCGAGGCCTGGGCGAAGCTCCAGGCCATGCGTGCCAGCGCCGGCGTGGCCGCGCCGGTCGCGCGCGCCTGGGCACTGGCGGCCGTGCCGTCGACCACGCGCTTGGCGATGCCTTGCGTGATCGATG
Organism: Candidatus Rubrivivax defluviihabitans; assembly: GCA_016709385.1. GTDB lineage: Bacteria > Pseudomonadota > Gammaproteobacteria > Burkholderiales > Burkholderiaceae_C > Rubrivivax > Rubrivivax defluviihabitans. The sequence continues at coordinate 240,671 of JADJMW010000005.1, read as the reverse complement.
CCAGCCGGAACAGGTTGTAGGCGAGGTAAAAGTTCCAGTCGGCCATCACCGTGTCGGCGTCGAGCGCGTGGCCGGTGGCCCGGCCCACGCGTTCGCAGTAGCGGCGCACGTAGTCACGCTCGCCCGGAATGCCCAGCGCCGCGTGGTCGAGCCCGCCGATGCCGCGGAAGGTGCCGGGCTCGATGTGCCAGGCCATGCAGTGATAGCTGAAATCGGCCAGCGGGTGGCCCAATGTGGACAGCTCCCAGTCGAGCACGGCGATCACGCGCGGCTCGGTCTCGTGGAAGACGAGGTTGTCGAGGCGGAAGTCGCCGTGCACGACGCGGACCTGGGTCTCGTCGCGCGCGCCGGGCGGAATGTGCGCCGGCAGCCATTCGATGAGCCGGTCCATTTCCTCGATCGGCTCGGTGATCGACGCCAGGTACTGCTTGCTCCAGCGGCCGATCTGGCGCTCGAAATAATTGCCCGGCTTGCCGTAGTCGGCCAGCCCCACGGCGTCTACATCCACGCTGTGCAAGGCGGCGATGACGCGGTTCATCTCGTCGTAGATGGCGCCGCGCCCGGCCGGCGTCATGCCGGGCAGCGCCTGGTCCCAGAGCACGCGGCCGTCCATGAACTCCATCACGTAGAAGGCGCGGCCGATGACGGCCTCGTCGGTGCACAGCAGATGCATCCGCGCCACCGGCACGCCGCTGCCGGCCAACGCCTGCATGACGCGGAATTCGCGCTCCACCGCGTGCGCCGAAGGCAGCAGTTTCACCGCCGGCCCGGGCTTGCTGCGCATCACGAAGGCGCGCCCGGGCGTGAGCAGCTTGTAGGTGGGGTTGGACTGGCCGCCCTTGAACTGCTCGACGACCAGCGGGCCGCGAAAGCCCGGCAGTTCGCGTTCCAGGTGCGCCTGCAGCGCGGCGGTGTCGAAGGCGTGGCTCGCGGCCACGGGCTTGGTGCCGGTGTAGTGTTCCATTCAGGCGGCCTTCACTTGTCGGCGATCGCCAGCAACTTCTCGCGCGAGAGCACCACGAGCCGCGTCGGCTCCACGCGCACGGCACCCTCGCGTTCGAAGCCCTTCAGCTCCTGGTTGACGCGCTGGCGCGAAGCGCCCAGCAGTTGCGCCAGGTCTTCCTGCGCCAGCGCCAGGCCGATGCGGATCTCGTCGCCGCGCTGGATGCCGTAGCTGCGTGCCAGCAACAGGATCTGCTTGGCCAGCCGGGCCTGCAGCGGGCGCGTGTTGAGGTCCTCGAACTGGTCGAACATCAGCCGCAGGCGGCGGCAGTTCAGACGCAGCAGTGCGTCGTACAACTCCACGTGCTGGGCCAGCAATTCCTTGAAGTCGGGCTTGCGCACCACCACCAGCGTGGTCGCGCCATGCGCGTCGGCGTCGTGCGTGCGCGGCAGGCCGTCGAAGAGCGCGATGTCGCCGAACCAGGTGCCGGGTTCGGCATAGGTCAGCGTCACCTGCTTGCCCGACAGCGAAACGGAACTGATACGCACCGCGCCGCGCGCCACGCCGCACCATTCCTGCGCCGTGCTGCCGCGGCTGGCGAGTGCGTCGCCGTCGGCCAGCCGGCGCACCACGGCCCGCGCGAGAATTGCACTCTTCAGCGTCTGCGACAGCTTGCTGAACCACGCGCCGGCCTCGATGTTGTGGAGCTCGTCGATTGTAAGAACCGGGGTATTCATGGCTTGTCCCTGAGGCGACAAAGGCGCGACGATCTCATTGTCCATGGTCGCAATCTGCCCCTGGCCCTTCCACCGAGCCCCTGAACGGAGTCCCCATGCCCGCGACAGCCCTGTACACGCACAACCGGCGCGAGGAGGTCAGCGAAGCCGAATGGTGCACCCGCGTCGACCTGGCCGCCGCCTACCGGCTGGTGGCGCTGTTCGGCTGGGACGACCTGGTATTCACCCATATCAGCGCGCGCGTGCCGGGCCGGGAGGGGGAGTTCCTCATCAATCCCTACGGCTTCATGTTCGAGGAGATCACCGCCTCGTGCCTGGTGAAGGTCGACGACCGCGGCGTCAAGCTCGAGGACACGCCCTTCGAAGTCAACCCGGCCGGCTTCACCATCCACAGTGCGGTGCATGCGGCGCGCCACGACGCCGGCTGCGTGCTGCACACGCATTCGCTCAACGGCGTGGCGGTGTCGGCGCAGCCGGACGGCGTGCGGCCCTTGTCGCAGCACTCGATCTTCGTGCTCTCTTCGCTGGGCTACCACGACTACGAAGGCGTGGCGCTGCGCGACGACGAGAAGCCCCGGCTGGTGCAGGACCTGGGCGACAAGACGCATCTCATGCTGCGCAACCACGGCCTGCTGACCGTGGGCCGCACGGTCGCCGACGCGTTTCTGGCGATGTATTTCTTCGAGACCGCCTGCACGATCCAGGTCCGCGCCCTGGCCGGCGGCGGCGAATGGCTGGGCATCGACGCGGCCATCGTCGCCACCGCACGGCAACAGGCCGCGCAGGCCACGCGCGGTCTGGGCGCGCAGCTGGCCTGGCCCGGGTTGCTGCGGCGGTTGGACCGGCGGCTGCCCGGTTACGACGCTTGAGTCGCAATCCCTTTGTCGGCGCGCGCGGCAAGCGCCGCCGCGCGGGACAACGTGTCATGGGGCACGAATGGCCGCACCGGGCCCTCACGAGTCTGTAACTGTTCGTGCTAGATTGAAGGGTTCCTGCTTCTGATCCCTGCATGCGGAAACGCCAGTTCTATCTCGCCCCATGGATTGCCAGCGTGGCTGCCTCGGTAGCCACGCTGGCGTCGGCGGCGGGGTTCGATGGCGGCGGCACGGCGGCTGTCCTGGGTCAGCCCCTGGCCTTCGTCACGCAGGTGCGTCTGGACCCGGGCGAGAGCCTGGGGCCGGCCTGCGTGGCGGCCGAGGTCATGGCCGGCGATCGTGTGCTGCCGGCGTCGCAGGTGCACACCAGCATCGAATCCCAGGCCGACGGCGGCGCACGCATCCGCGTGGCCACGTCGTTGGCGGTCGACGAGCCGGTGATCTCCGTCGCCCTGAGCGTCGGCTGCCAGGTGCGCCTGACGCGCAATTACATCGTGCTGGCCGATCCGCCCGAGACCGCGCCCGTGGCGGCTTCGCCGGTGGCCACGGCGCCTGCCTTCGCGGCGAGGCCAGCCGATGCCGATGCGCAGTGGCGTGCGCCATCGGCCGCGACTCCTGCGCAAGCCACCGAAGCGGCACCGCGCGAGGTCGCGGCGGCGCTTGTCGCGGCGCCGCTGCCGACGCCCGCGGCCGCCCGCACCGCAGCGCCGCCGGCCTTGCCGCGCGCGGTCGTCGGGCCGCAGCGCCAGGCCCCGCGCCGCGTGCAGACCGGTGCACCCGCCCCGCGCATCCGTGCCCCGACGGCCGAGGCGCCACGCCGTGGCGTCGTGGCCGACCCACCGGCGAGTCTGCGACTGGACTTCGTCGAGCCGGTGCCTGGCGCCGACGCCGCGGCCGTCGAACTGGCGCTGGAGGCCGTGGCGCAGGCGGCCAGTGCGGCACGCGCGCAGGCCGCCGCAGCTTCGGCAGCGGCGGCACGCATGGCCGCGCTCGAACGAAATGTCGAAAGACTCGGCGCCGAGGCGCAGGCCAGCCGGGACGAGGCGGCGCAACTGCGGGCCCGACTGGAAGACGCTGGCTCCGGGCGCTGGCTGCTGCCCTTGACCGTGCTGGTGGCGCTGCTGGCGACGCTGACGGCCTGGTTGGCCTGGCGGCTGTCGAATCTGCAGCGCGACCGGCAGCAGGTCTGGCAAGACGCCGTGATGTCGCCCCCGGCGCACCCCGTGGCGGCCGACAACCCGCCCAGCCGTCAGGCCACGTCACCGATTCCGTTCGTTACCTCCGAGATCCAGTTGCCGGCGTCGTCGGTGGCCGCGGCGCGCCGGCACGCCGCGTCGTTCCGGCCGTCCAGCGCGACCGGCCCCGCGGGGGCGACGGCGGCCGATCCAGCGACAGTCGTCGTGGCTGCCGACATGCCGGCCGTGCAGCGCACCGAGGCGCTTTCGGCGGGACCGCGGGTGGACGACAGCGCGCCGCGCGACGTGTCGATCGAGGAACTCATCGACCTGGAGCAACAGGCCGAATTCTTCGTCGTGCTCGGGCAGGACGAAGCCGCAGTCGACCTGCTCATGCAGCACTTGCGCGACACCGCTGGCGGCAGCCCCTTGCCCTACCTGAAACTGCTGGAGATCCACCACCGCAGCGGCGATCGCGCGGCGTACGAGCGCATTCGCCTGCGCTTCAACCAGCGTTTCAACGCCTATGCGCCGGAGTGGGGCGTGGACCTGCAGGCCGGACGCAGCCTGGAGGACTACGCCGGCATCCTGCCGCGCCTGCAGCAGGTTTGGGCGCGGCCACTGGACGCCATGGCTGAACTCGAGGCGCTGCTGTTCCGCAAGTCGCGCGGCGAACTGTTCGAGCTGCCCGCGTACCGCGAGGTGCTCTTCCTGTATGCGCTGGCGCGCGACCTGCTGGACCGCGAGGCGGTGGACCCGCAGCATGTCGACCTGCTGCTGCCGCTGGCCGACGGCGGCGAATTCAGCAGCACGGCGCCTTCGCCGCTCATGGACTTGCCGCCCGCCGGCGGCGCCGGCCGTGCCGCGCCGGACGAGCGTTCCATGGCGCCGGTGGATCTGGACCTGTCGCAGGCGGCGCCGCCGGTCAGCATCTTCGACGCCCGGGACGAGGCACCGCGCACGCCGCGGCCTTGAGTTCGCCGCCGCCGCACCCGGCGACGCTACAGGCGCTGCAGCCGCAGCAGCGCTTCGTGCAGCGTTTCGTCGCGCTTGGCAAAGCACAGCCTGGCCAGGCCCTGCTCGAAACCGCCCTCGTAGAAGGCCGACAGCGGTATGGCCGCCACCCCCACTTCACGCGTCAGCCACTGGCAGAACTCGGCCTCGGGCAGTGCACTCACCGCGCTGTAGTCCACGAGCTGGAAATAGCTGCCCTGGCTGGGCAGGGTGCGCAGCCGCGTGCGGGCCAGTCCGTCGCGGAACAGGTCGCGCTTGCGCTGGTAGAACGCGGGCAGCTCCAGGTAGGGCGCGGCCTGTTCCATGTAGCGCGCCAGCGCATGCTGCATCGGCGTATTGACGGTGAAGACATTGAACTGGTGCACCTTGCGGAATTCCGCACTCAGCGACGCCGGTGCCGCCACGGTGCCCACCTTCCATCCGGTCACGTGGTAGGTCTTGCCGAAGCTGGAGACGACGAAGGCGCGCTCGGCCAGCGCGGGAATGGAGGCCGCGCTGACATGCGGCGCGCCATCGAACACCATGTGCTCGTAGACCTCGTCCGACAACAGCAGCACCGAGGTCGGCGCCAGCAGTTCGGCCAGGCGCTGCATTTCGGCGCGCGTCCACACGGTGGCGCTGGGGTTGTGCGGGCTGTTGATCATGACCAGCCGGGTGCGCGGCGACAGCGCCGCGGCGATGCGGTCGAAGTCGGGGCGGAAGCTGCCCGGCACCAGTGGCACGCGCACGACGCGGCCGCCGGCCAGTTCGACATTCGGCGCGTAGCTGTCGTAGCAGGGTTCGAGCACGATGACCTCGTCGCCCGGGTGCACGCAGCACAGCACCGCGGTGAGGATGGCCTGGGTGGCGCCGGCGGTGATGGTCACTTCGCTGGCCGGGTCGTAGCGGCGGCCATAGAGAGCTTCCATCTTGCCCGCCACGCGCTCGCGCAGCAGCGGCACGCCCGGCATCGGCGGGTACTGGTTGAGGCCCTCGCGCATCGCGGCGGTCACGTGCGCCGGCAGCGCGGGGTCGCAGTCGAAGTCGGGGAAGCCCTGGCCAAGGTTGACGGCGCGCGTTTCCTGCGCCAGTGCCGACATGATGGTGAAGATCGTCGTGCCCACGTTCGGCAGGCGGCTGGCGATGTGCGGCGTGCGGGCCGGCGTGACGGTATCGGCAGGCATCGTGCGTGCGGTGGTGAGGTCAGAGTTGGTAATCACTGCCCAGGTCGCCCATCGCCTGCGCCAGCAGCGGCGGCGACAGACGCGGCGATAGCAGCTCGGCGAAGGCCTGCACGAACTGCCGCAGGTAGGCGCCGCGCTTGAAGGCCAAACGCGCCACGTTGGCGCCGAACAGGTGGCCCAGCGGGCGCCAGGCGAGGTCGGCGTCGGCCGGCTCGCCGCTCATCGCCTGTTCGGCCACGATGCCCACGCCCAGGCCCAGGCGCACATAGGTCTTGATGACGTCGGAGTCGATCGCCTCCAGCGCCACCACCGGTTCAAGCCGGGCACGCGAGAAGGCCTCGTCGATGCGCGTGCGGCCGGTCACCGTGCGGTGGTAGAGCACCAGCGTGTGGGCCGCCAGCTGCTCCAGCGTCGGCCGCTCCACGCCGGCCAGCGAATGCCCCGCCGGCACCACCAGCACATGCTGCCATTCGTAGCAGGGCAGGGTGATGAGGCCGGGGTGGGCGCCCAGGGCTTCGGTGGCCAGGCCGATCTCGGCCACGTCGTCCAGCAGCATCTGCGCCACCTGCTCGGGCATGCCCTGGTGCAGCACGACCTGCACCTTGGGGTAGCGCTGGCGCAGCTGCGCCACCGGCCTGGGCAGGAAATAGCGTGCCTGGGTGTGCGTGGTGGCGATCGACAGCGTGCCGGTGTCCTGCTTGGAATATTCGTCGCCGATGCGCCGCAGGTTGGCCACCTCGCGCATGATGATCTCCACCGATTTGAGCACCTGCTCGCCGGGTTCGGTGACGCGCTTGAGCCGTTTGCCGTAGCGCGCAAAGATGTCGATGCCGAGTTCTTCCTCGAGTTCGAGGATGGCCTTGCTGATGCCGGGTTGCGAGGTGTGCAGCGCCTTGGCGGTCTCGGTGAGGTTGAGCTGGCGGCGCACCGCCTCCTGCACGAAGCGGAACTGGTGCAGGTTCACGGCGAGGTGGTGGACAGGGTCGCGACGGCGGCCCCGGCCATGGCGGCCATGACGCTGTCGATCTCGCCCACCGCCGTGTGCAGCGTCACGCCCAGCCCGGGGTGGGCAGCGCGCAGGGCGTCCAGCAAATTCGGCAGGTCCTTGCGCACGTGGCCGCCGGCACCCAGGAACATCGGCACGACCTCGATGCGCGTGCAGCCGGCGGCGGCCAGTTCGGCGCCGGCGTCGGGCAGGTTCGGCGCCATGAATTCCAGGAAGGCCAGGCGCACCGGCACGCCCGGCCGCGCCGCGCGAACGCGCTCGGCCACGGCCTCGAAGGGGATCGCCCAGCGCGGGTCGCGCGCGCCGTGGGCGAACAGGATCAGGCCGGGTTTCGCAGGGTTCATGGGTCTCAACGGTAACGCACCAGCCAGGCGAACGCCGCCAGGCTCAGCAGCAGGTAGATGACGCTCGGGCTGGCCGCCACCACCCAGGGTGTCCAGTCGCGCAGCAGGCCGATGTGGCCGGCCAGGTTGTTGAGCAGCACGAAGCTGATGCCCAGCATGATGCCGCCGAAGACCTTGAAGCTGACGCCGCCGGCGCGCGCATGCAGGTAGGCGAAGGGCAGCGCCAGCGCCACCATCACCAGGCAGGCCAGCGGATACAGGGCCTTCTTCCAGAAACGGATCTCGTAGCGCTGCGCGGCCTGCTCCTGGTCGCTGAGGTGGGCGCTGTAGCGCCACAGTTCGGCCGTGGTCATGGTGCTCAGCGGCAGCACGGCCGCCGCCACCACGTCGGCGCCGAGCGTGCTCGGCCAGACCCGCGTCGCTTCGCGGCTGAGCTGCACCCGCGGCGAGCCGGGGCTGCGCGCCGCCGGCCAGTGCGCCACCTCGGCGTCGGCCAGTGTCCAGGTGCCGTCGTCGGCGACGCGGCCCTCCCTGGCCTGGATGCGAGAGACCAGGCGGCCGTCGGCGTCGAATTCGAAGATGCGGATGCCGGCCAGCGCACCGGCGGACGTGGCGCCGGTGACATTGACCGAAAAGCTGCGTTCGCCATCGGGCGTGCTGCGCCGCTCCTTCAGCCAGGCGCCCGCGCCACCGATGTTCAGACCGCCGCTGGCGCGGGCCTTCAGCAGCACCACCTGGCGCTCGCTGGCCGGCGCCACGAAGTCGCCCACGACCCAGGTCAGCATCGCAAAGGCCGCGCCCAGCACCGCCAGCAGGCCCAACGCGCGCCCGGGGCCCAGGCCGCCGGTGCGCAGAATGGTGAATTCGGAAGTTTGCGCCATGCGCGCCAGCGTGTAGATCGTGCCGATGAGCACCGCGATCGGGAACAGTTCGTAGGCGTGCCCCGGCAGCTCCAGCAGCGAAGCCTGCACTGCATGCCAGGCGCCGCGTCCGCGGCGGCCGGCCTCATCGAGTTCGTCGACGAAGTCGATGAAGAAGAACAGCGACAGGAAGGCCAGCGCCACGAACATCACCGAAGCGGCAATGTCGCGGTAGAGCAGCCGGCGTACGGTCTTCATGAGGTCGCGACCCGTCGTGCCGGCCGTCGGCCCAGGGGGGTGACGGCGGCATGGTCGCGCCACCACAGCAGCGCCAGCGCCAGCGCGAAGACGCTGCCGTGCAGGCCCAGCAAGGCCGCGCCCATGGACAGCCGTTCGCTGGCGACCCAGGCCTGCGACAGGTTGACCAGGTTGTAGTAGCTGACGAAAGCCAGCAGCGCGAACAGCAGGTTCCAGTTGCTGGCGCGCCGCGGGTTGGTGGCCGCCAGGCCGATGCCCAGCAGCAGCAGGTTGGCCGAGGCCAGCAGCAGGCCGAAACGCCACACGAGTTCGCCCTGGTGGCGCGCCGTGGGCGAGCGCAGCAGGTCCACCGTGCGCACGGTGCGCGGCGGGCGGTCGGCGGCCGAGCGCACGGCGCGCTCGCCGGCCAGCACGCGGTAGTTCTCGAAGCTGGACAGCGTGCGTTCGCCGTTTTCCAGGTCGACGTCGTTGCGCTGGCCGCGCTCGAGCACGAGGAAGCGGTCCTCGCCGTCGAGTTCGAGACGGCCCGAACGCGCCGAGGTGACCGACTCGCCCGTATCCTGCTTCATCAGGATGAAGACATTGCGTGCATTCAGGCCGTCCGCACCATCACGCTCGATGAAGAAGACGCGGCGGCCGTCGCTGGAAGTCTGGAAGACGCCGGGAGTCACGCGGGACAGGTCGGAGCGCTGCTGGTAGCGGTCGCGCATTTCCAGCGTGCTCTGGTTGCCCCAGGGCCACACGAAGAGCAGCAGCAACGCCACCACCAGCAGCACCGGCCAGCTGGTCTGCAGCGCCGGGCGAACGAAGCGCGACAGGCTCAGGCCGCTGGCGAACCAGATCGCCATTTCGCTGTCGCGGTACATGCGGCCGAGCGACACGACGATGGCAATGAACAGCGAAAGTGCCAGCATCGTGGGCAGGTGGCCCAGGGCCACGTAGCCCAGCAGCAGCACCACGTCCTGCGGCGCGATCACGCCGCTCGCGGCCTGGCCCACGGTGCGGATGAGGAACATCGTCAGCACGATGGTGAGGATCACCACCAGCGTGGCGCCGAAGCCCCGCGCGAGCTCTCGTCGCACCGTCGTATCGAATAACATGCGCCGCTATCTTTCGTTGAGGCGAATTATGGACTTCAAGACGCAGGTGGCTGGTGCCGGCGGGCTGGCCGCGCTGGGGGCCGACGCGCTGCTGGTGCTGATCTTGGGCGAAACCGTGCCAGCCGGACTGGACCGGCCGCTGGCCGATCTGCTGGCCGCCGCCGTGAAGGACGGTGACTTCGAGCTCAAGGCCGGGAAGACGCTGTATGCGCACCGCGTGGCCGGTGTGAAGGCACTGCGCGTGGCCTTCGCGGCCAGCGGCGACGGTTCGGTGAAGGCCCTGCGCAAGGCCATGGTCGCCGGCCTGGGTCTGTTCAAGGGCGGCGGCAGCAGGCAGCTGGCCGTCGCGGTGGCCGGCGGCGGAGTACTGGGTGCGGCGCACGGCGAGGCCCTGGCCGGCGCGGTGGGCGAGGCGCTCTACTTCTACCGGCAGACCAAGCCGAGCGCGCCGCCGGCGTCGAAGCTGCGGGCGGTGAGTCTGGTCTGCTCCAAGGCCGAGGCCGCTGCGGTGGCCGAAGGCCTGGAGCGCGGCGAAGCCATCGCCGAAGGCACCAACCTGGCGCGCGAATGCGCCAACCGGCCGGGCAACCATTGCACGCCGACCTACCTGGCAGAGCAGGCGCGCAAGCTCGGCAAGGACCATGATCTGAAGGTCGAGGTACTCGACCGCAAGGACTGCGAGAAACTCGGCATGGGCTCGTTCCTGTCGGTGGCGCAAGGTTCCGACGAGCCTCCGCGTTTCATCGTCGCGCGCTGGCAGGGTGCGGGCAAGTCCGACGCGCCGGTGGTGCTGGTGGGCAAGGGCATCACCTTCGACACCGGCGGCATCTCGATCAAGCCCGCGGCCGGCATGGACGAGATGAAGTTCGACATGGGCGGCGCGGCCAGCGTGCTGGGCACGCTGCACGCAGTGGCGCGGCTCAAGGCCAAGGTCAACCTCATCGGCATCATCCCGACCTGCGAGAACATGCCCAGCGGCCGCGCCATCAAGCCGGGCGACGTGGTCACCAGCATGTCGGGGCAGACCATCGAGATCCTGAACACCGACGCCGAAGGCCGGCTCATCCTGTGCGACGCGCTGACCTACGCCGAGCGCTTCAAGCCGGCGGTGGTGGTCGACATCGCCACCCTCACCGGCGCCTGCGTGGTGGCGCTGGGGCACCACCGCACGGGCCTGTTCAGCGCCGACGATGCACTCGCTGGCGAACTGCTGGCGGCCGGCGAGCAGGGACTGGACCCGGCCTGGCGTCTGCCGCTGGACGAGGAATACGGCGAGGAGCTGAAGAGCAATTTTGCCGACATGGCCAACGTGGGATCGCGCGACGGCGGCGCCATCCTGGCGGCGATGTTCCTCAAGCGTTTCGCCGCCAAACTGCGCTGGGCGCACCTGGACATCGCCGGCACGGCCTGGAATTCGGGCAAGGCCAAGGGCGCCACCGGGCGGCCGGTGCCGCTGCTGACGCACTTCGTGCTGTCGCGAGCGCAGTGACCCGGTCGCGCCTGTGTCCGACGACGGCACGCGCCTGAGCTTGTGGCATGACAGAGGTCGAGTTCCATACCGGCGTGGCGGACCCCACGGCATTCGCCTGCCGGCTGCTGCGCAAGGCTTGCCGCGCCGGCGTGCGCGTGCTGGTCACAGCGTCGCCGGCGACGCTGGTGGCGCTGGACCGTGCGCTGTGGACCTTCGACGAGCGCGATTTCGTACCCCATGTGCGGCAGCCCGGGGCCAGCGCGCCCGTGGCGGAGCGCACGCCGATCTGGCTGGCCACGCACGGTGGCCTGCCCGGCGCGCCCCGCGTGCTGGTGAACCTGGGGGCGGAGGCGCCGCAAGACCTGGACGCGGTCGAGCGCCTGATCGAGATCGTGTCCGCCGACGCCGACGAAGCCGATCGCGGCCGCAGCCGCTGGCGGGCCTACAAGGCGCGCGGACTGGAGATCGTCCATCACCGCAGGGCCGCCGCCGGCGGTTGATGTCCGGCGGTCTGCAGCCGGCCTGCCAACCGAAACGCAGGCTCGTGCGTTGTGTCGCCCGGACGCGGCAAGACCTCGACCAACGCAGGGGCCCCCGCAGCAACACCACTTGGGCGGGGTCTGCTTTTGGGGTATCGTCCCGCGCTTGGTTTCTTCCCGTGTTCGTCCTACCGACAACATTCCCCTTCTGGAGGTGATTGCATGCAAGTCAAGTTGAACCTGATCGCCGGCGCCGCGGCGCTGCTCATCGGCGGCGCCGTGTACGCGCAAGACCTGGTGGTCAAGATCGGCCACGTCGGCCCCACCAGCGGCACCGCTGCTCACCTGGGCAAGGACAACGAGATGGGCGCCCGCATGGCCATCGACGAGCTCAACGCCAAGGGCGTCACGATCGGCGGCAAGAAGGCCAAGTTCGAACTGCTCGCCGAGGACGACGCGTCCGATCCGAAGCAGGGCACGGCCGCAGCACAGAAACTGGTCGACAGCCGGGTCAACGGCGTCATCGGCCACCTGAACTCGGGCACCACGATCCCGGCTTCCAAGCTGTACAGCGATGCCGGCATTCCGCAGATCAGCCCCTCGGCCACCAACCCCAAGTACACGCGCAACGGCTACAAGACGGCCTTCCGCGTCGTCGCTGACGACGTGCACCTGGGCGGCACGCTCGGCAAGTACGCCGTGCAGCAGCTGAAGGGCAAGAGCATCGCCGTCATCGACGACCGCACGGCCTATGGTCAGGGTGTCGCCGACGAGTTCGAGAAGGCCGTCAAGGCCGCCGGCGGCAAGGCCGTGGGCCGCGAGTTCACCAACGACAAGGCCACCGACTTCACCGCCATCCTGACCAGCTTGAAAGCCAAGAACCCCGACATCGTGTTCTTCGGCGGCATGGACGCCGTGGCCGGACCGATGTTGCGCCAGATGAAGCAGCTCGGCATCAACGCCAAGTTCATGGGCGGCGACGGCATCTGCTCGGGCGAACTGCCCAAGCTGGCCGCTGGTACCATGGCCGACGGTCAGGTCGTCTGCGCCGAAGCCGGCGGTGTCGAAGGCGAGGGCAAGAAGTCGATGGACGACTTCAAGGTCGCGTTCAAGAAGAAGTTCAACACCGACGTGCAGCTGTATGCCCCGTACGTCTACGACGCCGTCAACGTGATGGTCTCGGCGATGGTCAAGGCCGGGTCGGCCGATCCCGCCAAGTACCTGCCTGAACTGGCCAAGATCAACCACAAGGGCGTCACCGGCACGATCGCCTTCGACGACAAGGGCGACATCAAGAACGGCGCGCTCACGCTGTACACCTACAAGGGCGGCAACCGCGAGCAGATCGCCGTCGTGCGCTGAAGCAGGCCGCGGCCCGTTTTGGGTCGCCGCCAGCCAGAGTCCAAGGGGCCCGCGAGGGCCCCTTTCTTGTTCTTGTCATCGACGCACGGCGCCGCCCGGAAATGAAAAACCCGCCGGTGGCGGGTTCTTCGCAGGGGGATGAGCCGAGAAAACTACTTCAGCTTCACTTCCTTGTACAGCACGTGCTTGCGCGCCTTGGGGTCGAATTTCAGGAATTCGAGCTTCTCGGGCGTGGTCTTCTTGTTCTTGGCCGTGGTGTAGAAATGGCCGGTGCCCGCGGTGGACTCCAGCTTGATCTTTTCGCGTCCGCCTTTGGCTGCCATGGTGTGCTCCTAGGGAAGTTCAGAGGGCGTGGCGTGCACGCAGGTCGGCAACGACGACGTCGATGCCCTTCTTGTCGATCAGGCGCAGCGCGGCGTTGCTCACGCGCAGGCGCACCCAGCGGTTCTCGCTTTCCACCCAGAAGCGGCGGTACTGCAGGTTGGGCAGGAACCGGCGTTTGGTCTTGTTGTTGGCGTGCGAGACGTTGTTGCCCACCATGGGGCCCTTGCCGGTGACTTGACAGACGCGTGCCATGACGCTTCTCCAGAAATTGAAATGGGTTCGATTGGCGCGCCGGCTCCAGGACTGGCCGTGGACCTTGCGCGGCAAAGCCCGCAATTATAGCCAGGTTTGAAGCCTCAGCTGCCTTGCTGCTCCAGGAAGCGCTGCGCGTCGAGTGCCGCCATGCAGCCCGTGCCGGCGCTGGTGATGGCCTGGCGGTAGATGTGGTCCTGCACGTCGCCGGCGGCGAAGACGCCCGGCACGCTGGTCATCGTGGCCAGGCCGTCCTGGCCGCCACGCGTGATGATGTAGCCGTCCTTCATCTCGAGCTGCCGCTTGAAGATGTCGGTGTTGGGCTGGTGGCCGATGGCGATGAAGCAGCCCTTGAGCGCGATCTCGCGCGTGGCGCCGTCCTTGTGGCGCAGCCGCACGCCGGTGACGCCTGACGAATCCCCCAGCACTTCGTCGAGCGTGCTCCACAGGTGCAGCTCGATCTTGCCGGCCGCCACCTTGGCCATCACCTTGTCGACCATGATGGCCTCGGCGCGGAACTTGTCGCGCCGGTGCACCAGGTGCACCTTGCTGGCAATGTTGGACAGGTACAGCGCCTCTTCCACCGCGGTGTTGCCGCCGCCGACGACGCAGACCACGTCGTCGCGGTAGAAGAAGCCGTCGCAGGTGGCGCAGCCGCTCACGCCCTTGCCCATGAAGGCCTCTTCGCTGGGCAGGCCCAGGTACTTGGCGCTGGCGCCGGTGGCGATGATCAGCGAGTCGCAGGTGTAGTGGCCCGAATCGCCCTCAAGGATGAACGGCCGCTGGCCGAAATCCACCTTGTTGATGTGATCGAACACGATCCTGGTGTTGAAGCGCTCGGCATGCTGCAGGAAACGCTGCATCAGGTCGGGGCCTTGAACGCCAGCCACGTCGGCCGGCCAGTTGTCGACCTCGGTGGTCGTCATGAGCTGGCCGCCCTGGGCCATGCCGGTGATCAGCATGGGTTCGAGGTTGGCGCGGGCGGCATAGAGCGCCGCGGTATAGCCGGCGGGGCCGGAGCCGAGGATGAGGACGCGGGCGTGTTGTGTGGGGGAGCTCATGGCGTGTGAAGTGAAGTCTTTCGGGCGTCGGGTCGAACCAACACGTGGCAGTTACATCGGGGCCGGTGCCTGGGGCTGCAAGCCGGGCCATGGGCACAATAGTCGGATTCTTGCAGACCGGGCGGCTTCGCGGCCCGGACCGAACCCGGGCACAACCATAGGAGTCTGCGCATGTCGATGCTGTCCAACCTGGACCTGATCCGTCGCGTACCGCTGTTTTCCATGCTCACCGCCGATCAGGCGCAGGCGGTTGCCGACAGCGTCGTCAAGCGCCGCTTCCGCCGCGGCGAACTGGTGGTGGAGCAGGGGCGCAAGAGCAATGCGCTGTTCATCCTGCTCAACGGCCGCGCCCGCGTGCTCACCGCCGACTCGCGCGGCCGCGAGGTCATCCTGGCGGTGCTGGAGTCGGGCGACTATGTCGGCGAGATGAGCCTCATCGACAACGAGCCGCACTCCGCCACCGTGCGCGCCGAGATCCAGACCGACATGCTGGTGCTGGCGCGCGCCGACTTCGCGCGCTGCCTGCCCGAGAGCAGCACGCTGGCCTACGGCATCCTGCGCGGCCTGGTGCGCCGGCTGCGCAACGCCGACCGCCAGATCGAGAGCCTGGCGCTGCTCGACGTCTACGGCCGCGTGGCACGCACGCTGCTGGACATGGCCGAGGAAACGCCCGAAGGCGTGAAGATCATCCGCCACAAGGTCAGCCGCCAGGACATGGCCAAGGTGGTGGGCGCCTCGCGCGAGATGGTCAGCCGTGTCATGAAGGACCTGGAAGAGCGCGGCGTCATCGAGACGCAGGACAACGGCTCGGTGGTCCTGAAGCAGCGGCTGCAGAACGACTGAGCGCGGCGGCCCGGCGAGCGGGCTGAAAATCCTGATCGGCCACAATGCCGGTCATGAGTTTTCCGCTCGGTTCCCTGCAGGGTGACGGCAGCACGGCCGTCGCCGCATCGGCCTCTGGCCACGGCCCGCGCTGGCGCAGGCAACTGCTGCTGCTGGCCGGTGCCATCGGCTGGCTGCTGTTCGTGCTGGCCATGATCACGCACGACGCCGGCGACACCGCATTCACCACCTCGGGCACCGGCGAGCCGCTGCGCAACGTGATCGGAGTGCTCGGCGCGCGCGTGTCCGACCTGGCGCTGTTCCTGTTCGGTTTCTCCGCCTGGTGGCTGGTGCCGGTGACGCTGCGTGCCTGGCTCTCGGCGCTGGCCGTGACGCTGCGTGGCCAGGCTCCCGCAGAAGCGGCGCCGCGCTGGGTGTTCTGGCTGGGCCTGGTGCTGTTGTTGGCCGCCAGCTGCGCGCTGGAATGGACGCGCCTGTACCGCTGGGAGGCCCTGTTACCCGGCCATGCCGGCGGCGTGCTGGGGGTGGCGCTGGGGCCGCTGTCGATGCGCTGGCTGGGTTTTGCCGGCTCGGGCGTGCTGTGGATCGCCCTGGGCCTGGCCGGCATGGCGATGGCGCTGCGTTTCTCGTGGCTGCGCGTGGCCGAGGTCATCGGCGAGAAGGTCGACGCGCTGCGCCAGAGTCGCGTCGGCCGTCGCGAGGTGGAGGAAGACCGTCGCCTGGGTGAAGTGGCCGCGCGCGAACGCGAGGAAGTCGTCGAAGTCCAGCGCCACGAGGTCGAGGAGTACGAACCGCTCGTCATCGCCCCGCCCGTGGCCGAGATCCCGAAGTCGCAGCGCCTGGCCAAGGAGCGCCAGAAGCCGCTGTTCGCCGAACTGGTGGACACCAGGCTGCCGCAGGTGGATCTGCTCGACGCCGTGGCCGGCCGCCAGGAAGGCGTGCCGCCGGAGTCGCTGGAAATGACGAGCCGGCTGATCGAGAAGAAGCTGAAGGATTTCGGCGTCGAGGTGCGTGTGGTGGCGGCCAGCCCCGGCCCGGTGATCACGCGCTACGAGATCGAGCCGGCCACCGGCGTGAAGGGCTCTCAGATCGTGGGCCTGGCGCGCGACCTGGCGCGTGCTCTGTCGCTGATCAGCATCCGTGTGGTGGAGGTCATTCCCGGCAAGAACACGATGGCGCTGGAGCTGCCCAATGCGCGGCGGCAGATCATCCGGCTGTCCGAGATCCTGGGCTCCGAGGTCTACAACGCGTCGGCGTCGATGCTGACCATGGGGCTGGGCAAGGACATCATCGGCAATCCCGTCGTGGCCGACCTGGCCAGGATGCCGCACTGCCTGGTGGCCGGCACCACCGGTTCGGGCAAGAGCGTGGGCATCAACGCCATGATCCTGAGCCTGCTCTACAAGGCCGAAGCGCGCGACGTGCGGCTGATCCTCATCGACCCCAAGATGCTGGAGTTGAGCGTCTACGAAGGCATCCCGCACCTGCTGGCGCCGGTGGTCACCGACATGAAGCAGGCCGCCAATGCGTTGAACTGGTGCGTGGGCGAGATGGAGCGCCGTTACAAGCTGCTCAGCAAGATGGGCGTGCGCAACCTCGCCGGCTACAACAAGAAGATCGCTGAAAGCCACGAGCGCGGCGAGACCATCGGCAACCCGTTCAGCCTGACACCGGACGCGCCCGAACCGCTGGAGCGGTTGCCGCACATCGTGGTGGTGATCGATGAACTCGCCGACCTGATGATGGTGGTTGGCAAGAAGATCGAGGAACTGATCGCCCGGCTGGCGCAGAAGGCGCGCGCCTCGGGCATCCACCTGATCCTGGCCACGCAGCGTCCCAGCGTGGACGTCATCACCGGCCTCATCAAGGCCAATATCCCCACGCGCTTGAGCTTCCAGGTCAGCAGCAAGATCGACAGCCGCACCATCCTGGACCAGATGGGCGCCGAGGCGCTGCTCGGCCAGGGCGACATGCTCTACCTCACCCCCGGCGGCGGCCTGCCGGTGCGTGTGCACGGCGCCTTTGTCAGCGACGACGAGGTGCACCGCGTTGTCGAGTATCTGAAGACACAAGGCGAACCCAACTACATCGAAGGCATCCTGGAAGGCGGTGTGCTCGAAGGCGAGTCTGCGGCCGGGGAGGGCGGCCCGGGTGGTGCAGGTGGCGGCGAAGCCGACCCGATGTACGACCAGGCCGTGGCCATCGTGATGCAGCACAAGCGCGCTTCGATCTCGCTCGTGCAGCGCCACCTGCGCATCGGCTACAACCGCGCCGCGCGGCTGCTCGAACAGATGGAGCAATCCGGCCTGGTGTCGGCGATGGGGCACGCGGGCAACCGCGACATCCTGATCCCGAAGAGAGAAGAATGACGCTGCGCCCCTGGATCGCCTTGATGCTCGCCGCAGCCGCCAGCCTGGCGCAGGCCGACGCCGTCGACACGCTGCGCGAATTCGTGCGCGACGTGAAGAGCGGCCAGGCCAGCTTCACGCAGACCGTCGTCTCCACCGACGGTGCGCGCAAGAAGACCTCGAGCGGCCAGTTCGAATTTGCCCGGCCCAACCGCTTCCGCTTCACCTACACGAAGCCCTTCGAGCAGCTCATCGTGGCCGACGGGCAGAAGGTCTGGATCTTCGATACCGACCTCAACCAGGCCAGTTCGCGTGCCATCGGGCAGGCGCTGGGCGCCACGCCGGCGGCCTTGCTGGCCGGGGGGTCGCTGGACGCCGAATTCGCGCTGGCGCCGCTGCCGGCGCGCGACGGCCTGGACTGGGCGCTGGCCACGCCCAAGGCCAAGGACGGCCCATTCCAGAGCATGCGCGTGGGCTTTCGAGGCAAGGAGCTCGCGGCGGTGGAGATCACCGACAGCTTCGGCCAGGTCTCCAGGCTGCAGTTCACCCAGTACCAAGCCAATACACCGGTCGTGGCCGAGCGCTTCCGTTTCGTGCCGCCGTTCGGGGCCGACGTGATCGAGCAGTAGCGCTGGCATTGGTGCTGGCTCGAGCGCCAGCACCCGCCGGCGGGCCGCGCTGCGACAATTCGTGCATGCCTGCCCAGGACACGTTGTTTGCCGACGAGGCCCCGGTCGCGCCGCCCGGCGCGCCGCTGGCCGAGCGGCTGCGGCCGCACACGCTGGACGAAGTCGTCGGCCAGCGCCACCTGCTCGCCGCCGGCCGGCCGTTGCGCGTGGCTTTTGAATCCGGGCGGCTGCCGTCGATGATCCTGTGGGGCCCGCCGGGCGTGGGCAAGACGACGCTGGCGCGGCTGCTGGCGCGCGCCACCGGGGCGCACTTCATCGCGCTGTCGGCGGTACTGGCCGGTGTGAAGGATATCCGCGACGCGGTCGAGCAGGCGCAAGCCCTGCGCCGCGCCGGCCGCGCCACCGTGGTCTTCGTCGACGAGGTGCACCGTTTCAACAAGTCGCAGCAGGACGCCTTCCTGCCGCACGTGGAATCGGGGCTGTTCACCTTCATCGGCGCCACCACCGAGAACCCGTCGTTCGAGGTCAATTCGGCACTGCTGTCCCGCGCCGGCGTGCATGTGCTGAAGGCGCTGGACGAGGCCGAACTGGGCGCCTTGATCGACCGCGCGGTGGCGCTGCTCGGCGGCGCACCGGTGCTGGACGCCGCAGCACGCGCACGCGTCATCGAGCATGCCGACGGCGATGCGCGGCGCTTGCTCAACGTCATCGAGAACCTCGCCGCGGCGAACCCGGGCGCGGCCGTGCTCGGAGAGGCCGAACTCGAAGCCACGCTGGGGGAGATGCTGCGCCGCGGCGACAAGGGCGGCGACATCTTCTACGACACCATCTCGGCGCTGCACAAGTCGGTGCGCGGCTCCGACCCCGACGCCACGCTGTACTGGCTGGCGCGGCTGCTCGACGCCGGCATGGATCCGCGCTATGCGGCGCGCCGGCTGGTGCGCATGGCCAGCGAGGATATCGGCCTGGCCGACCCACGCGCGCTGCGTCTCGCGCTCGATGCTGCCGAGGTCTACGAGCGCCTCGGTTCGCCCGAAGGCGAACTGGCGCTGGCCGAAGCCGCCGTTTACCTGGCCGTGGCGCCCAAGTCCAATGCCGTCTACAAGGCCTGGGGCGAGGTGCGGGAACTCGTGCGCCGAGACGGCACCCGGCCGGTGCCGCCGCACCTGCGCAATGCGCCGACGCGGCTGATGAAGGACCTGGGCCACGGCGCCGGCTACCGCTACGCGCACGACGAGGCCGGCGGCTACGCGGCCGGCGAGACCTACCTGCCCGAAGGCCTGGCGGCGCGGCGCTGGTACGAGCCCGTGCCGCGCGGGCTGGAGCAACGCATCGGGCAGCGACTGGCCGAACTGCGCACGCTGGACGACGAAGCCAAGGCCTCGCGCTGAGGCTGGCACGCGCCCGCTGCGCGGCCCGGCAGCGCCTGTCCAAGGGGGGTAACTCCTGCCCGGACCGGCGCCTTGCGCCACCTACAATCCGCCCCCACGGCGGGCCGGAAACCACCCGTTCCCACCCGCACGGCGAGCTTCTTGCACGGGCTTGGCCGAGCCGCGGTTTGCGGCCTTACCGGAGCCTTCCTCGATGGAAACCTTCTTCCAGCAGATCCTCAACGGACTGGTGCTCGGCAGCATGTATGCGCTGGTGGCGCTGGGCTACACGATGGTCTACGGCATCATCAATCTGATCAATTTCGCCCACGGCGAAGTGCTCATGGTGGGGGCGCTGACGAGCTGGACCGTGGTCTCGGCGCTGGCCGATTCGGGCATGCCGGGCTGGGTGATCATGCTGATGTCGCTGATGTGCGCCATCGTCGTGTGCGCGGCGCTCAATTTCAGCATCGAGAAGCTGGCCTACCGGCCGCTGCGCAACGCACCGCGGCTGGCGCCGCTGATCACCGCGATGGGCATGAGCCTGCTGCTGCAGACGCTGGCGATGATCGTCTGGAAGCCCAATCCCAAGCCCTATCCGCTGCTGCTGCCCACCGAGCCCATCAGCCTGGGCGGGCCGGTGATCAGCGTCACGCAGTGTCTGATCCTGGGTGTCACGGCCACGCTGCTGGCCGGACTGATGTACCTGGTGAACAAGACCAAGCTCGGCCGCGCCATGCGCGCCACGGCCGAGAACCCGCGCGTGGCCGCGCTGATGGGCGTGCGTCCCGACATGGTGATCTCGGCCACCTTCATCATCGGCGCCGCGCTGGCCGCCGTGGCCGGCGTGATGTGGGCCGCCAACTACGGCACCGTGCAGCATTCGATGGGTTTCCTGCCCGGGTTGAAGGCCTTTACCGCCGCGGTGCTGGGCGGCATCGGCAACCTGGGCGGCGCGGTCGTCGGCGGCATCCTGCTGGGCCTGGTGGAGGCGCTGGGGGCGGGCTACCTGGGCGCGCTCACCGGCGGCGTGCTGGGCAGCCACTATGCCGACATCTTCGCCTTCGTGGCGCTGATCCTGGTGCTCACGCTGCGGCCGCAGGGCCTGCTGGGCGAACGCGTGGCCGACCGGGCCTGATCGGGGAGGCACGCCATGAAGAACAAGATCGTCGTCTTCCTCGTCTGCGCCGTGCTGCTGCTGGCACTGCCGCTGTTCGCGCAGCAATTCGGCCAGGGCTGGGTGCGCATCCTGGCCATCGCCATGCTGTACGTGCTGCTGGCGCTGGGACTGAATATCGTGG
Organism: Candidatus Rubrivivax defluviihabitans; assembly: GCA_016709385.1. Lineage (GTDB taxonomy): Bacteria > Pseudomonadota > Gammaproteobacteria > Burkholderiales > Burkholderiaceae_C > Rubrivivax > Rubrivivax defluviihabitans. The sequence continues at coordinate 219,756 of JADJMW010000005.1, read as the reverse complement.
TCGGCTACGCCGGCTTGCTGGACCTGGGTTTCGTCGCCTTCTACGCCGTCGGCGCGTATATGTACGCGCTGCTGGCCAGCCCGCACCTGAGCGAGAACTTCGAGTGGTTCGCGCAGATGTTCCCGCAGGGGCTGCACACGCCGATCTGGGTCGTCATTCCGCTGGCCGCCGGGCTGGCGGCCATTGCCGGCGTGTTGCTCGGCACGCCGGTGTTGAAGCTGCGCGGCGACTACCTGGCCATCGTCACTTTGGGTTTCGGCGAGATCATCCGCGTCTTCCTGAACAACCTGGAGCACCCGGTCAACATCACCAACGGCCCTCGCGGACTGGACCGGATCGACTCGATGAACCTGTTCGGTTTCAGCTTTGGCAAGGCCATCGACATCGGCGACTACCGCATCTCGTCGGTGGTGCTGTACTACTACCTGTTCCTGCTGCTCGTGGTCTTCAGCGTGATCATCTGCCACCGCCTGGAGACCAGCCGCATCGGCCGCGCCTGGATGGCGATCCGCGAGGACGAGATCGCGGCCAAGGCCATGGGCATCAACACGCGCAACATGAAGCTGCTGGCGTTCGGCATGGGCGCCACCTTCGGCGGTGTCTCGGGTTCCATGTTCGCCTCGTTCCAGGGTTTCGTCTCGCCCGAGTCGTTCAGCCTGATGGAGAGCGTGATGATCGTGGCCATGGTCGTGCTCGGCGGCATCGGCCACCTGCCGGGCGTGATCCTGGGCGCGGTGATGCTGGCCGCGCTGCCCGAGGTGCTGCGCTACGTGGCCGGCCCGTTGCAGCAGGCCACCGGCGGGCGGCTGGACGCGTCGATCCTGCGCCAGCTGCTCATCGCCAGCGCCATGATCAGCATCATGCTGCTGCGGCCGCGCGGGCTGTGGCCGTCACCCGAGCACGGCAAGGCGGCGCCGGCGACCGTCAACGCGGCGTCGTGAGGACCTGGGCATGAGCGAACTCGTACTCAACGTCCAAGGCGTGAGCAAGCGCTTCGGTGGCCTGCAGGCGCTGGCCGACGTGGGCATCACCATCCGCTCGGGCCAGGTCTATGGCCTGATCGGCCCCAACGGCGCCGGCAAGACGACCTTCTTCAACGTCATCACGGGCCTGTACACGCCCGACTCGGGCACCTTCGAACTCGGCGGCCAGCCCTACAAGCCGAGCGCGGTGCACGAGGTGGCCAAGCAGGGCATCGCGCGCACCTTCCAGAATATCCGCCTGTTCCCGGAGATGACGGCGCTGGAGAACGTGATGGTCGGCCGCCACGTGCGCACGCATTCCGGCCTCTTCGGTGCCGTCTTCCGCACCGCTTCGTTCAAGAAGGAGGAAGCGGCCATCGCCCAGCGCGCGCAGCAATTGCTGGACTACGTGGGCATCGGCCGCTATGCCGAATTCCGCGCCCGCACGCTGAGCTACGGCGACCAGCGCCGGCTGGAGATCGCACGCGCGCTGGCCACCGATCCCAAGCTGATCGCCCTGGACGAGCCCGCCGCCGGCATGAACGCCACCGAGAAGGTGGTGCTGCGAGAACTGATCGACCGCATCCGCAAGGACGGCCGCACCATCCTGCTCATCGAGCACGACGTGAAGCTGGTGATGGGCCTGTGCGACCGCGTCACCGTGCTCGACTACGGCAAGCAGATCGCCGAGGGCACGCCGGCCGAGGTGCAGAAGAGCGAGAAGGTGATCGAGGCCTACCTCGGCGCCGGCCACACCGCACATTGACGGGCACACCATGACGACGACATTGCTCAAGGTCAGCGGCCTGAAGGTGGCCTACGGCGGCATCCAGGCGGTGAAGGGCATCAGCTTCGAGGTCCGCCAGGGCGAACTGGTCAGCCTCATCGGCGCCAACGGCGCCGGCAAGACGACCACGCTGAAGGCCATCACCGGCACCCAGCCGGTGGCCGACGGCGAGATCGAGTTCATGGGCCAGAAGATCAAGGGCCAGGGCGCCTGGGACCTGGTCAAGCAAGGGCTGGTGATGGTGCCCGAGGGGCGCGGCACCTTCACGCGCATGACCATCACCGAGAACCTGCAGATGGGCGCCTTCGTGCGCAACGACCGTGAGATCGACGCCGACATCGAGAAGGTCTTCGCCATCTTCCCGCGCCTGAAGGAACGCGCCAAGCAACTCGCCGGCACCATGAGCGGCGGCGAGCAGCAGATGCTGGCCATGGGCCGCGCGCTGATGGCCCGGCCCAAGGTGCTGCTGCTCGACGAACCCAGCATGGGCCTGTCGCCCATCATGGTCGACAAGATCTTCGAGGTGGTGGCCGATATCCACGGCCGCGGCACCACCGTGCTGCTGGTGGAGCAGAACGCCAGCCGCGCGCTCGGTCTGGCCGACCGGGGTTATGTCATGGAGTCGGGCGAGATCACCATGGACGGCGAGGCCAAGGCGCTGCTGAACGACCCCAAGGTGCGCGCGGCCTACCTGGGCGAGTGACGCGGGCCCGGCGCGTAAAAGTCGGCGTCGCTGCCCACGGATGTGGTCCACTCGCTGCACCGGGCTGGCCCAGGAGGAAAACATGACCTTGTGTCCGATCGCCGTCGTGGCCGGCTGCCAGAAGTGCCCGGCCTTCAAGGTCTGCCCGCTGAAGGGCGTTCTCGGCGACCAGCCGGCACCCGGCGCCGCGCCGCCAAGGCCGGCGGCGAAGTCGTCGTCGCGCAAGAAGGGCTGAAGACGAGGCGGCCGGGCGTGGTGGCCACCCGGCTGCGGCGGGCCGTCAGCGCGCGCGGCGTCATTCGTCGCCGTGCTTGTCGGCCTCGGACGTGAACGAGTCGGCGTAGAACTCGTCGGCCGGCAGGCCGCAGCGGGCCACGAAATCGCGTTGCGCGGCGTCCACCATCACCGGTGCGCCGCAGGCGTAGACCTGGTGGCCGGAGAGGTCGGGCCAGTCGGCCATCACGGCCTCGTGCACGAAGCCGGTGCGGCCGCTCCAGCCGTCTTGCGCCGCGGGCTCCGACAATACCGGCACGTAGCGCAGGTTCGGCATCTCGGCGGCCAAACGCTCGCACCACTCGTGCTGGTACAGGTCGGCGCGGCGCCGGCAGCCCCAGTACAGCACGGCCGGCCGCGTGATGCCCTTGTGCTGCAGGTGCTCGACGATGGCCTTGATGGGCGCGAAGCCGGTGCCGCTGGCCAGCAGCACGATCGGCTTGCTGCTGTCCTCGCGCAGGAAGAAGCTGCCGAACGGGCCTTCCATGCGCAGGATGTCGCGTTCCTTCATGGCGCCGAAGACATGGTCGGTGAACTTGCCGCCGGGCATGTGGCGCACGTGCAGTTCGATCGCCGGCGGGCTGCCCAGGTGGTGCGGCGCGTTGGCCATGCTGTAGCTGCGCCGGGCGCCGCCCTGCAGGATGAACTCCACGTACTGCCCGGCGCGGTACTGCAGGTTCTGGTTGGCCGGCAATTGCAGGCGCAGCACGGCGACGTCGGGCGCCGGCTTGTCGATCGACAGCACGCGGCTGGGCAGCTTGAGCACCGGGTATTCGCCGGCACCGGGCACGCTGCGCGCTTCCACCACGCAGTCGGTCTGCGGCACGGCGCAGCAGGTGAGCACGAAGCCGGCTTCCTCTTCCGCCACCGACAAGGCCTTGTGCTGGTGCGCACCGTGGACCACGCGGCCCTCGACGAGCTTGCTCTTGCACGAACCGCAGGCGCCGTCGCGACAGCCATAGGGCAGGCCGATGCCCTGGCGGATGGCGGCGGGCAGGATGGCCTCGTCGGACTCGACGGTGAAGATGCGGTTGGCGGGCTGGACGGTGACGTTGAAGCTCATGGCAGGCAGGAGGCGAATGGGGCTCGTAAACTCGGCCGCCATTGTGCCCGCGCCCCCGCCCGGGCCCGATCCCGTCCCCGGATTCACCCATGCCCCCGCCCCAGCCATTGCAGCGCGCGCGCCGGCCCACCCTGTTGATCGTGGGCTGCGGCGACGTCGGCCAGCGTGTGCTACCGCTCTTGCTGCCGCGCTGGCGCGTGCTGGCGCTGACCTCGTCGCCGGCGCGCGTGCCGGTGCTGCGCGCGCTGGGTGCCCTGCCGCTGCTGGGCGACCTGGACCGGCCGCTCACCCTGGGGCGCTTGGGCGGCCTGGCCGACGCCGTGCTGCACCTGGCGCCGCCGCCGGGCCAGGGTGCCGGCGACCCGCGCACACGCTCGTTGCTGCGGGCGCTGGCGCGCGGCGGCCGCGTGCGGCGCCTGGTCTACGCCAGCACCAGCGGCGTCTATGGCGACTGCGGCGGCGAGCGCTTCGACGAGACCCGTGGCGTCAACGCCACCACCGACCGCGCCCGGCGCCGCGTCGACGCCGAAGCGCAAGTGCGCTGGTTCGGCCGCCGCACGGGGGCCCGCATCACGCTGCTGCGCATCCCCGGCATCTACGCCGCCGACCGCCCGGGCGGCCACCCGCGCGAGCGGCTGGAGCGCGGCACGCCGGTGCTGACGGCGGCTGACGACGTCTACACCAACCACATCCATGCCGACGACCTGGCGCGCGCCTGCGTGGCCGCGCTGCACCGCGGCTGGCCGCAGCGGGTGCTGCATGCCAGCGACGACAGCGAACTGAAGATGGGCGACTATTTCGACCTCGCCGCCGACCTGTGCGGCCTGCCGCGCCCGCGGCGCATCACGCGCACCGAAGCGGGGCAGCAGCTGAGCACGATGCTGCTGAGCTTCATGAGCGAATCGCGCCGACTGGACAACCGGCGGCTGAAGCGCGAGCTGCGGCTGCGCCTGCGCTATCCCACGGTGCGGGAAGGGCTGGTCGCCGGTCTGGCGCCTTGACGCGCAGGCCCGCGGAGGTGGGCTCGCGGAACCGCCCGGGCCGCGGTCTTCAGCGGCGGCGCGAACCGAAGGGCGACTGGCCGCGCCAGAAGCGGATCATCAGGAAGCCGCCGACCATGCCGCCGAGGTGGGCAAAGTGCGCCACGCCGCCCACGTCCATCAGGCCCAGCAGCAGTTCCAGCGCGCCGAAGACGATGACGAAGGTGCGTGCCTTCATCGGGATCGGCGGGAACAGCGGCATGATCACGCGGTTGGGGAACAGCATGCCGAAGGCCAGCAGCAGCGCATACAGCGCGCCCGAGGCACCCACGGTGGGCACGTTCGAACCCGCCAGTGCCGTGATCAGCAATTGCGCCAGTGCCGCGGTCAGCACGCCGGCCAGCAGGAACTGCCAGTAGCGCTGCTGGCCCCACACCCGTTCGAGTTCGGAGCCGAACATCCACAGCCCCAGCATGTTGAAGAACAGATGCCCGACGCCGCCGTGCAGGAAAGCGTAGGTCACCAGTTGCCAGGGCAGGAAATTGCCGCTGCCGATGGGCCACAGCGCAAAGACGCCGGACAGGAAGACGACCTGCTGCAGCATGAAGATCACCGTGCAGGCAATCATCAGGGCGCGGGTCAGGGGCGGGATCGGCGGCATCGAGTCGCGGCAAAGTGGAGGCGTGTGCAACCCCGGCTGGTGCCCGCGGCCAGACTCGAACTGGCACGCCTTGCGGCGGCGGATTTTGAGTCCGCTACGTCTACCGATTTCGTCACGCGGGCGAGGGTGCCTGAAGTGGCGCCAGAGAGCGGCGGATTATCACACGGCACCCGCGACGCCTGCGGGGAAGACGGGGCGCTGCCACAATGGGATGCCAACGAGGAGCCCCACCATGACGGACGCTGCGCCACCGGCCTACAAGACCCTGGAAGACGCCATCGGCGGCACACCGCTGGTGCAGTTGCAGCGCCTGCCCGGTGCGGCCGGGGCGGCGCGCGGCAACGTCATCCTGGGCAAGCTCGAAGGCAACAACCCCGCTGGTTCGGTGAAGGACCGCCCGGCCATCGCCATGATCCGCGGCGCCGAGGAACGCGGCGAAATCCGCCCCGGCGACACGCTGATCGAGGCCACCTCGGGCAACACCGGCATCGCGCTGGCCATGGCGGCGGCGATCCGCGGCTACCGCATGGTGCTGGTCATGCCGGAGGACTTGTCGATCGAGCGCGCGCAGACGATGCGGGCCTTCGGCGCCGAGCTCGTGCTCACGCCCAAGTCCGGCGGCATGGAATACGCGCGCGACCTGGCCGAGCAGATGCAGCGCGAAGGCCAGGGCCGCGTACTCGACCAGTTCGCCAATGCCGACAACCCGCGTGTGCATTACGAGACCACCGGCCCCGAGATCTGGGCCGACACGGCCGGGCGCGTGACGCACTTCGTCAGCGCCATGGGCACCACCGGCACCATCACCGGGGTCTCGCGCTTCCTGAAGGAGCAGAACCCGGCGGTGCGCATCGTCGGTGCGCAGCCGTCCGAGGGCTCGCGCATCCCCGGCATCCGCAAGTGGCCCGAGGCCTACCTGCCGAAGATCTACGATCCGAGCCACGTCGACGAACTGGTGCTGGTGAGCCAGGCCGACGCCGAGGACATGGCACGCCGCCTGGCGCGCGAGGAAGGCTTGTTCGCCGGCATTTCCGCCGCCGGCGCGTGCTGGGTGGCGCTGCAGATCGCGCGCCAGGTGGAAGCGGCCACCATCGTCTTCATCGTCTGCGACCGCGGTGACCGCTATCTGTCCACCGGCGTCTTTCCGGCATGAGTGTCTGCCCCCACGCTCCCTGCCGGTCGCTGCCCCCCGAGGGGGCTCATGCAGCGGACCGGCGAAGCCGGATCCGCGCATGCGGCTTGGCTTCGGCCGGCGGCTCGCGGTGCGCGGGCGCGGTGGGCTGATGTTGACGCCGGCGTACCGCTTCTGCCCCTTGTGCGGCACCGCACTGGCGTCGATCGTCGCACAGGAGGACAGCGGGCCGAAGGAGCGCCTGCGCTGCCCAAGCTGCGGCTGGACGCACTGGAACAACCCGACGCCGGTGCTGGCCGCGGTGATCGAATGCAGCGACCGCGACGGCCGGCTGCTGCTGGCGCGCAACGCCGCCTGGTCGGGGCGCATGTTCGGCCTCGTCACCGGCTTCATGGAGGCCGGCGAAACGCCCGCGGAAGGCATCGCGCGCGAGGTGGCCGAGGAAACGGCGCTGCAGGTGCAAAGGCTGGCGCTGATCGGCGTCTACGACTTCCAGCGCATGAACCAGGTCATCATCGCCTACCACGCGCTGGCCCAGGGGGAGATCGCCTTGTCGCCCGAACTGGCCGAGTACAAGCTGTTCGCGCCCGCCGACGTGCGCTGCTGGCGCGCCGGCACCGGGTTTGCGCTGGCCGACTGGCTGCGCTCGCGCGGGCACGAGCCGCGGTTCATCGAATGGCCGCCGCGCACCTAAAATGCCATCGATGGAAACGATGCGCGAACTCGACTCCCGCGGCCTGAACTGCCCGTTGCCCATTCTCAAGGCCAAGAAGGCGCTGGCCGAGATGGTCAGCGGCGAGTTGCTGCGCGTGGTCTGCACCGACCCCGGCTCGGTGCGCGATTTTCAGGCTTTCGCCCGCCAGACCGGCAACGAACTGGTCGAGCAGACGACCGCCGGCGCCGACTTCGTTCACGTGTTGCGGCGCCGCTGAGGGCGGCCAGCAAGGCCGAGCCGCAGCCGAACTACAGCTCCAGGCCGCGCAGAAAGGCGCGGAAGCCCGGCCCCAGCTCGCGGTGCGCCAGCGCCAGTTCCACATTGGCCTGCAGGAACCCTTCCTTGCTGCCGCAGTCGTAGCGCTTGCCTTCGTAGCGGTAGGCAAAGACCTTTTCGCGCCGCAGCAGCGAGGCGATGCCGTCGGTGAGCTGGATCTCGCCGCCCACGCCGCGCGGCTGGGCGGCGATCTCGTGGAATACGCCCGGCGTCAGGATGTAGCGGCCGGCCACGCCCAGGCGCGAGGGGGCCACTTCGGGCGCCGGTTTCTCCACGATGCGCGTCACGTCCACCAGCCGGTCGTTGACCTCGGTGCCGGCCACGATGCCGTAGCGGCGCGTCTGCTCGGCCGGCACTTCCTGCACGGCCAGGATCGACGCGCGCCATTCGGCGTACTGGTCGACCATCTGCTTGAGCACCGGCGGCTCGCCCACCATCAGGTCGTCGGCCAGCAGCACCGCGAAAGGCTGGTTGCCCACCAGGCGCTGGCCGCACAGCACCGCGTGGCCCAGGCCCAGCGCCTGCGCCTGGCGCACGTAGATGCACTCCATGTCGTCGGGCTTGACGCTGCGCACCACGTCCAGCAGTTCCTGCTTGCCGGCCTGTTCCAGCGCCACCTCGAGCTCGAAGGTCATGTCGAAGTGGTCCTCGATCGGGCGCTTGTGGCGCCCGGTGACGAAGATCATCTCGCGCACGCCGGCGGCGTAGGCTTCCTCGACGGCGTACTGGATCAGCGGCTTGTCGACCACCGGCAGCATTTCCTTCGGTTGCGCCTTGGTGGCGGGCAGGAAACGGGTGCCGAGGCCGGCTACAGGGAAAATCGCCTTCTGGACGAGCATGGGCATCTCTAGAATGGTCCGGGTCCAGTTCATTTTGGCATGGGGGTTCATGCCGGCGCTGTGACACTTTCGTGCCTGCTGCGATGGACGTGCTGATCGTCGAACCACTGGACCCCGACGTGCTGCACTGGCTGGCGGCCCGCCACGCCGTGCACTATGCGCCCGAGCTGGCGCAGCAGCCGCACGCGTTCCGCGAATGTCTCCAGCGCGCGCGCTCCGTCGTCATTCCGCCCGGCGTGGCGCTGGATGCGCTGGCGCTGCAGCGGGCGCCGGCCTTGCGCATCGTGGGGCGGCTGTCGGCGGGGGCCGAGAATATCGATATCGAGGCCTGCGCGCGTGCCGGCATCGAGGTCGTGCGCCCGGCCAGCGCCAGCGCGGCGGCCGAGGCCGAATTCGTCATCGGCGCGCTGCTGCAGATGTTGCGGCGCGTTCCCATCCTCGGCGAAGACGGGCTGCTCGTCGGGCGCGAGCTCGGCGGCCTCACGGTGGGTCTGATCGGCCTCACGGCGACGGTGAAGCCGCTGCAGCGCCTGCTGCAGGCCTTCGGTGCTCGGGTGCTGGGCTACGACCCCGGTCTGCATGCCTCGGACCCGGTCTGGTCGCGCTCCGAAGTGCAGCCCACGGGGCTGCGCGAGTTGCTCCAGGCCAGCGACGCCGTGGCCGTCTTGCTGACCTACTACCCGCGCTACGCCGGCCTGTTCGGCGAGCGGCTGCTGTCCGAATGCCGTTTCAACCAGGTCTGGGTGAGCCTGGCGCATTCCAGCCTGTTCGACGAGACCGCGCTGGCGCAGGCGCTGCGCGAAGGGCCGCTGGCCGCCCTCTGGCTGGACAGCCTGGAGCCCGGCGCGCTGGACCCCGGCCGGCCGCTGCGCCACATCGACACGTTGCAGGTCACGCCGCGCATCAGCGCCACCACCCAACAGTCGCGTGTGCGCGGCGCCTGGGCGGTGGCGCGGCGCATCGACGAACTGCTGCTGTCGACGTCGGCGCCGGTGTTCAGCCGCCCGCTGCCAGGCGAGTTTGCTGATCTTGAAGACGGGCCAGCGACTGCCTGAAGTCGGCCAGCCGCGCCCGTTCCTGCTCCACCACCGCCGCCGGCGCGCGCGCCACGAAGCCGGCATTGCCGAGCTTGGCGTCGGCCTTGGTGATCTCGCCCTGCAGGCGGGAAACTTCCTTGGCCAGCCGCGCTTGCTCGGCCTCCACGTCGATGGCGACGAACAGTGCCAGCCGCAGGTCGCCCGACATCGCCACCGGCGCGGCCTGGGTCGCCTGCGCGAAGGCGGCCTCGTCGGCCAGCGCTCGCACCTCGGCCAGCCGGGCCAGCGCCTTCAGCAGCGGCGAGGCGGCAACCACGAAGGCCTCGTCGCCGAACGTGAGCAGTGGTACGCGCTCGCCCGGATTCAGGCCCATTTCGCTGCGCAGCCGGCGGCACTCGGCGACCACGGCCTTCAGTCGCCCCATCCACTGGTCGGCCGCCGGGTCCACCTTACCAAGCTGCGCCTGCGGGTAGGCGGCGGTGACGATGCTGTCGCCACCGTCAGCCGCCTTGCGCCCGGCCACCACGGCCACCGTGTCCCACAGTTCGGCGGTGATGAAAGGCGCCACCGGGTGCAGCAGCCGCAGCACGGTTTCCAGCGTGCGGATCAGCGTGCGTCGCGTGGCCCGCTGCTGCGCCGGGTTGCCGGCGGCGATCTGCACCTTGGCGATCTCCAGGTACCAGTCGCAATATTCGTCCCAGACGAAGGCATAGATGGCGTTGGCCACGTTGTCCAGCCGGTAGTCGGCGAAGCCCTGGGCCACCGCGGCTTCCACGCGCTGCAGCTCGCCGCTGATCCAGCGGTCGGCCATCGAGAAATTCAGATAACCCTCGCTGCCGTCGGCCGGCTGGCATTCGGCCGCCGCGTGTTCCTTCAACCCGTTATCCTGGCCCTCGCAATTCATCAGCACGAAGCGCGAGGCGTTCCAGAGCTTGTTGCAGAAATTGCGGTAACCCTCGCAGCGCTTGGGGTCGAAATTGATATTGCGCCCCAGGCTGGCGTAGCTGGCCATGGTGAAGCGCAGCGCATCGGCGCCGAAGGCGGGGATGCCGTGCGGAAACTCCTTCTCGGTGTCCTTGCGCACGCGCGGCGCCGTCTCGGGCTTGCGCAGACCGGTGGTGCGTTTGTCAAGCAGCGCGGGCAGGTCGATGCCGTCGATCAGGTCCACCGGGTCGAGCACGTTGCCTTCGCTCTTGCTCATCTTGTGGCCTTGCGCGTCGCGCACCAGGCCGTGGATGTAGACGTCGCGGAACGGCACCTTGCCGGTGAAATGGGTCGTCATCATGATCATCCGGGCGACCCAGAAGAAGATGATGTCGAAGCCGGTGACGAGCACCGTGCTGGGCAGGAAAAGGTCCTGCTCCTGCGTCTTGGCCGGCCAGCCGAGGGTGGAGAAGGGCACCAATGCCGACGAATACCAGGTATCGAGCACGTCCTCGTCGCGCGTCAGCGCACCGGTGTAGCCGGCCGCCGCGGCGCGCTGGCGCGCTTCGTCCTCGCTGCGCGCGACGAAAAGTTCACCGCCGGTGCCGTACCAGGCCGGGATCTGGTGGCCCCACCAGAGCTGGCGGCTGATGCACCAGTCCTGGATGTTGTCCATCCAGTGGTTGTAGGTGTTGACCCACTGCTCGGGCACGAAGCGCACCTGGCCGCTGGCCACCGCTTCGATCGCCTTGGCGGCGATGCTGCGGCCGTCGGCGCCCGGCTTGTTCACGGCCACGAACCACTGGTCGGTGAGCATGGGCTCCACCACCTGGCCGGTGCGCGCGCAACGCGGCACCACCAGGCGGTGCTTTTTCGTCTCCACCAGCAGGCCCTGGGCTTCGAGATCGGCTACCACCTGCTTGCGCGCCACGAAGCGGTCCAGGCCACGATACCGTGCGGGGGCGTTGTCGTTGATCGTCGCGTCCAGCGTCAGCACGCCGATCATCGGCAGCCCGTGGCGCTGGCCCACCGCATAGTCGTTGGCGTCGTGCGCCGGCGTCACCTTCACGACGCCGGTGCCGAATTCGCGGTCCACGTAGTCGTCGGCGATGACCGGGATCAGGCGCTCGCACAGCGGCAGCCGCACCTGCTTGCCGACGAGCGCCGTGTAGCGCTCGTCCTCGGGGTGCACCATCACCGCCGTGTCGCCCAGCATCGTTTCCGGCCGCGTGGTGGCCACCACCAGATGGCCGCTGCCGTCCTCGAGCGGGTAGCGGATGTGCCACAGGAAACCGTCCTCCTCTTCGCTTTCCACCTCCAGGTCCGACACCGCCGACTTCAGCGCCGGGTCCCAGCTCACCAGGCGCGTGCCGCGGTAGATCAGGCCCTCGTCGTAGAGGCGCACGAAGGTTTCGTTGACGACGGCCGACAGGCCTTCGTCCATGGTGAAATATTCGCGCGACCAGTCCACGCTGTCGCCCAGGCGGCGCATCTGGTTGGTGATGGTGGCGCCGGAACTGGCTTTCCAGTCCCAGACCTGGGCGACGAAATTCTTGCGTCCCAGGTCATGCCGGTTCAGGCCCTTGTCCTGCAACTGCCGCTCGACCACGATCTGGGTGGCGATGCCGGCATGGTCGGTGCCCGGCAGCCACAGCGCATTGAAGCCGCGCATGCGGTGAACGCGCGTCAGCGCGTCCATCAGCGTCTGGTTGAAGGCATGCCCCATGTGCAGCGTGCCGGTCACGTTGGGTGGCGGCAGCTGGATCGAGAACGAGGGCCGCGCCGGGTCGAGCGTGGGCTGGAAGGCCCCCGCGGCCGCCCACACCGGGCCCCACCGGGCCTCGATGGCGGCGGGTTCGAAGGACTTGGCAAGATCGGTCATGATGGCGACGTGGAGGCAGGGATAGGCGGTGCAGTTCGGCTGCCTGGAGCTGTGCCCACGGGGCCGCGCCGAAAAAGCCGGGATTGTAGGTGGCGACCCCGCGACAGCCACCGACTGGGAGAGAGCGCATGTCTGTGTTTCGACGAAGCGTTTGCCGCGCCGGGCACGGCACCCGTCGGCTGGCGATGGCGCTGACGGCGGCGGGCCTGCTGGCAGCTTGTGGCGGCGGCGACGGCGGCCGCGAAGCCGTGGCGCCGCCAACTTCGTGCAGCGTGGCCGACCATCAGCAATGGCTGGGCAACTATATGAACGACTGGTACTTCTGGTACCGCCTGTCGCCGCACCCCGATGCCGCGGCCTACGCCGACGTGGAGAGCTATTTCGAGGCCTTGCTGTATACCGGCATCGACCCGGCGTTTCCGGCCGACCGCTGGAGTCGCAGCGAGAGCACCGAGAGCTTCAACCGCTTCTATGGCGAAGGCAGCACGCTGGGTTATGGCGTTTCGGTGGCCGGGCTCGAGGTGGAGGGCCAGCCAGGAGCGCCGCTGTACGTTCGCCATGTCGAGCCGCTGTCGCCGGCGGCGGTGCAGGATGTGCAGCGCGGCGACGAGGTGCTGGCGATGAACGGCCGCAGTGCCTACGACCTCATCGCCGCCGACGAGTTCTCGGCCCTCACGGCCGACTCGGTCGGCGAGACGCTGACACTGGATCTGCGGCGCGGCGGCGTGCAGCGCACGGTGAGCCTCAGTGCCGCGGTCTTCACGCTCACCCCGGTCGGCGGCACGGCCGTGCTGACCACCGCGGCGGGGCGCAGGCTCGGCTACGTGACCGTGAAGGACATGATCAGCCAGGCGCTGGCGCCGCTGGAAACGGCGTTCTCGCGCTTCAGGGCCGAAGGCGTGCAGGACGTGGTGCTGGACCTGCGCTACAACGGCGGCGGCCTGGTTTCCACCGGGGGCACGCTGGCGTCGTATGTCGCCGGCACCCGGGGCAGCGGCCGCCGCTACGCCACGCTGCTGTACAACGACAAGCGCAGCGACAACAACCAGAGCTTCGGCTTTTCCACGCTGTCTTCGGCGCTGAGCCTGCCGCGCGTCTTCGTCTTGATGGGCCGGCGCACCTGCTCGGCCAGCGAGCAGGTCGTCAACGGCCTGCGCGGGGTGGGTGTGGAGGTGGTGGCGATCGGCGAAACCAGTTGCGGCAAGCCGGTGGGGTCGCTGCCCACGAGCACCTGCGACCGCACCTACAGCGTGATCAATTTCGAGAGCGTGAACGAGCGCAACGAGGGCCGCTATTTCGACGGCTTCGACGCCACCTGCGACGTGGCCGAGGACTTCACTTCGGTCCAGGGTTCGCCGGCCGACCCGCTGCTGGCCGCCGCCAGCCACTTCGCCGACAGCGGCAACTGCCCCGTGCCAGCGGCTGCGGCTGCCACGCGCAAGCAGGCCTTGAGCGCCCGCGCCTCACGCCGTTCAGCCACCGTGGAAGGCGGCGAACGCACGGCCATGATTCCGCGCTGACGCCCGGGGGCGGGCCCGGCCCGGCGTGCGGCGCTACATGAACAGGTGCTCGCCGGCGTTCTCGCCGCCCAGGATGACGTAGTTGACCTTCTTCAGGTCGGCCAGCACGCGCCCGCCGGCGTAGCTGATGGAGCTCTGCAGGTCCTCTCGCATCTCGCGCAGCGTATCGGCCAGCCGGCCCTTGATGGGCTCCAGGATGCGCTTGCCTTCCACGTGCTTGTATTCGCCCTTGTTGAAGTCGCTGGCCGAACCGTAGTACTCCTTGTACAGCTTGCCGTCGACCTCGACCGTGGCGCCCGGGCTCTCTTCGTGGCCGGCGAACAGCGAACCCACCATCACCATGGCGGCGCCGAAGCGCACGCTCTTGGCGATGTCGCCGTGGTGGCGGATGCCGCCGTCGGCGACGATGGGCTTGGTCGCCACGCGGGCACACCACTTCAGCGCGCTGAGCTGCCAGCCGCCGGTGCCGAAGCCGGTCTTGAGCTTGGTGATGCACACCTTGCCCGGCCCCACGCCCACCTTGGTGGCGTCCGCACCCCAGTTCTCCAGGTCGATCACGGCCTCGGGCGTGGCCACGTTGCCGGCGATCACGAAGGCCTGCGGCAGCTTCGCCTTGATGTGCGCGATGGCCTTGCGTACGCTGTCGGCGTGGCCATGGGCGATGTCGATGGTGATGTAGTCGGCGCCCACGCCGTCGGTGGCCAGGCGGTCGATTACGGCGTAGTCGGCCGGCTTGACCCCCGAGCTGAGCGAGACGAATAGCCCCTTGTCGCGCATGCGCCGCGCGTAGGCCACGCCATCCAGGTCGAAGCGGTGCATGACGTAGAAGTGGCCGCTGGCCGCCAGCCTCTCGCTGATCGGCTCGTCGATCACCGTCTTCATATTGGCCGGCACCACCGGCAACGCGAAGCGGCGGGGGCCGAATTCCACCGTGGGGTCGCATTCGCTGCGGCTTTCCACGCGGCACTTGCGCGGCAGCAGCAGGATATTGTCGTAGTCGAAGATTTCCATGGTCGGCCTTCCGCGGGCAGCAGCTGTGCGCTCATGAATCTTACGCGGCCCCCTGGATGCCGGGGCCGACGGGCCGGCTCCTAGAATCGATGCGATGAACGATGTCTCGGTCAGCCGTTTGCTCGCAGGGCTCAACCAGGAGCAGCTCGCCGCGGTGACCTTGCCGGCCCAGCCGGCGCTGATCCTGGCCGGCGCCGGCAGCGGCAAGACGCGCGTGCTGACGACGCGCATCGCCTGGCTGATGCAGACCGGGCAGGTCTCGCCCGGCGGCGTGCTGGCCGTGACCTTCACCAACAAGGCGGCCAAGGAGATGCTGACGCGCCTGGGCGCCATGCTTCCGGTGGCCGTGCGCGGCATGTGGATCGGCACCTTTCACGGCCTGTGCAACCGTTTCCTGCGCGCGCACTGGAAGCTGGCCGGACTGGCGCAGGGCTTCCAGATCCTGGACAGCAGCGACCAGCTCAGCGCCGTGAAGCGCGTCATCAAGGGCATGAACCTGGACGAGGATCGCTTCGTGCCCAAGCAGGTGGCTTGGTTCATTGCCGGCAGCAAGGAAGAGGGCCGGCGTCCGCGCGACGTGGAGATCCGCGACGAGCAGACGCGCAAGCTGGTCGAGATCTACCAGGCCTACGAAGACCAGTGCCAGCGCGAAGGCGTGGTCGACTTCGCCGAGCTGATGCTGCGCACCTACGAGCTGCTGCGCGACAACGACCCGCTGCGCGAGCATTACCAGCACCGTTTCCGCCACCTGCTGGTCGACGAATTCCAGGACACCAACCGGCTGCAATATGCCTGGCTGAAGATGTTCGCGCCGCCCGGCCGCGTGCCACCGCAAGGCGTGTTCGCGGTGGGCGACGACGACCAGAGCATCTACGCCTTTCGCGGTGCGCGCGTGGGCAACATGGCCGACTTCGAGCGCGAGTACCGCGTGCAGCGCGTCATCAAGCTGGAGCAGAACTACCGCAGCTTCGGCCACATCCTGGACAGCGCCAACGAGCTGATCAGCCGCAATGCGCAGCGCCTGGGCAAGAACCTGCGCACCGACCTCGGTGCCGGCGAGCCGGTGCGTGTGTTCGAGGCCACCAGCGACTTCGCCGAGGCGCAGTGGTTCCTGGAGGAAGCGCAAGCCTTGCACCGCGGCGGCCTGCCGCGCAGCGAGATCGCGCTGCTGTACCGCAGCAATGCGCAGAGCCGCGTCATCGAGAGTGCCCTTTTCAACGCTGGCGTGCCGTATCGCGTCTATGGCGGGCTGCGCTTCTTCGAGCGCGCCGAGGTCAAGCATGCGCTGGCCTACCTGCGCCTGCTGGAGAACCCCAACGACGACACCAGTTTCCTGCGCGTGGTGAACTTCCCCACCCGCGGCATCGGCGCGCGCAGCATCGAACTGCTGCAGGACGCGGCACGGGCCAGCGGGCGCAGCCTTTTTCAGAGCGTGGGCGCCGTGCCGGGCAAGGCCGGCGCCAACCTGCAGGCCTTCGTGGCGCTCGTCGACGCCATGCGCGCCACCACGCAAGGCCTGACGCTGCGCGAGATCATCGACCACGTGCTGCAGCATTCGGGGCTGCTGGACTTCTACCGTACCGACCGCGAGGGCCAGGACCGCATCGAGAACCTGGAGGAACTGGTCAACGCCGCCGAGAGCTTCGTCACCCAGGAAGGTTTCGGCAAGGACGCGGTGGCACTGCCGGTGGACGAGCAGGGCGCGGCGGCTGGCGGCGTGCCGCCGGTGCCGGATGCCGAGACGGGCGAGATCATGTCGCCGCTGGCGGCCTTCCTCACGCATGCTTCGCTGGAAGCCGGCGACAACCAGGCGCAGGCGGGGCAGGACGCGATCCAGCTCATGACCGTGCATTCGGCCAAGGGCCTGGAGTTCGACGCCGTCTTCATCACCGGCATCGAGGAAGGCCTGTTCCCGCACGAGCAGAGCCTCGCCGACGCCGACGGCGTGGAAGAGGAACGGCGGCTGATGTACGTGGCCATCACGCGCGCGCGCAAGCGCCTGTACCTGAGCTTCAGCCAGACGCGTTTGCTGCACGGGCAGACGCGCTACAACGTGAAGAGCCGTTTCTTCGACGAACTGCCCGACGCGGCGCTGAAATGGATCACGCCCAGGCAGCAGGGCTTCGGCTCCGGCTATGCGCGTGAATACCAGCAGGCCTGGCAGCGCGGCAGCGGGCTGAGCGGCATCGTCGGTGCCGGGCGCGTCGAGCCCAGGGTGCCGTCGCCGCCGATGGCTTCAGCCACGGCCGTGCCAGGCCAGCAAGGTCTTCGCGTCGGCCAGACGGTGTTCCACACCAAATTCGGCGAAGGCGTGGTCACCACGCTGGAAGGCCACGGCGCCGACGCTCGCGCGCAGGTGCACTTCGGCCGCCACGGCAGCAAGTGGCTGGCGCTGGCGATTGCCAAGCTCACGCCGGTGGACTGAAGGCGGCGCATGAAGAAGGGGCCCGCACGGGCCCCTTTTCCGGTGCGTTGCAGCCAGGCTCAGGTGCCGACCACGCCGCCGTCGCTGCGCCGCACCACCACGGTGGCCGAACGCGGGCGCGCGCCGGCCGTGGGCCACTGCGAAAACGCGGTGGCGTTGCGCGCGATCTGGTTGTCGCTGAAGGTGCTGCCGTCGGCGTTCTTCGGCCGATTCGGGTGGCTGCCGATCTCGCCCGGGTGCTGGATGTTGACGAACATCGTCTTGCGGTCCGGTGTCCAGGTGATGCCGGTGACTTCGCAGCCCGAAGGGCCGACCAGGAAGCGCTTGATGGCCTTGGTCTGCGGGTCGGCCACCAGCATCTGGTTGTTGCCCATGCCCGCGAAGTCGCCGCTGTTGGCGAAGCTGCCGTCGGTCTGGATCCACAGGCGGCCGAAGCTGTCGAAGGCCAGGCCGTCGGGGCTGTTGAACAGGTTGTCCAGCGTGATGTTGGCCGAAGGCTTGCGCGCGTCGGTGATCGAAGGCTGGCCGGCGAGCACGAAGATATCCCAGGTGAAGCCGAGCGCGGTGCCGTCGCCGCCGGTCTCGTTCCAGCGCAGGATGTGGCCCCACACGTTGTTGGCGCGCGGGTTGGCTTCGTCGACCGCGGGGCGCGCGGAACCGGCGGCCGTGCTGCCGTCGGCGGCGTTGGACGTGGTGCCGCCGCGTCGGTTGTTGTTCGTCAGCGTGACGTAGACCTCGCCGGCCTTTTTCGGATTGGCCGCCACCCATTCCGGGCGGTCCATCATGGTCGCACCCACGCGGTCGGCGGCCTGGCGGGCGCGGATCATCACGTCGGCCTGGCTGGTGAAGCCGTTGGCTTCGGTCAGGCCGTTCTGGCCGAAGACCAGCGGCAGCCACACGCCGTTGCCCATCTGGTCGCCGGCCGTCGCGCCGGCGTCGAAACGTGCCACGTACAACGTCCCGTCTGCCAGAAGGTTGCGGTTGGCCGCACTCGTCGGGTTGGCGGCGTCGAAGGTGCCGGTCGAGACGAACTTGTAGATATATTCGTTGCGCTCGTCGCAGCCCATGTAGACGACGACCTTGCCGTTCGGCGCCACCACGAGTTCGGCGTTCTCGTGCTTGAAGCGGCCGAGCGCCGTGCGCTTGACGGCCTTGCCGCCGGGGTTGAAGGGGTCGGCCTCGACGATCCAGCCGTGGCGGTTGGGTTCGTTGGGCGTGGCATTGACGTCGAAGCGCGGGTCCACCGTGTGCCACAGATAGCCGAAGCCGCCGGCGGTGATGCCGTAGCGGGCTTCCAGCACCGTCTGCGTGTGCTCACCGTTCCAGCCGAAATAGCCGTTGAAATTCTCCTCGCAGGTGAGGTAGGTGCCCCAGGGCGTGCGGCCGTTGCCGCAGTTGTTCAGCGTGCCCAGCACTTCGGCGCCGGCGGGGTCGGCGGCGGTCTTCATCAGGTCGTGGCCGGCGGCCGGGCCCTGGATCGTGATCGGCGTGTTGCCGTGGATGCGGCGGTTGTAGGGCGAGGTCTTCACGTGTTCCCAGCTGCCGTCGGCGGCGCGCCTGACGTGCACGACGCTGATGCCGTGGCCGGCCTGGCCCTTGCGCGCCTTCTCCAGCGTGAAGGGGGCGAACCAGGCGTCGGGGTCGCTGCCGGGGGTGTAGAAATATTCCGGGTTGATGTACTCGTGGTTCAGCACCAGCAGGCCTTCGTCGCTGCGCTCGCCGAAGCCGTTGCCGGCGGCATTGAAGCCGAAGAAGGCCATGCCGTCGTGGTTGTCGCCCACCTGCTGTTCCTGCTCGATGGCGGTGTTGCTGGCGTCGGGCTTCCAGGCCGGGGCCAGGGCGTTGATCGGCTCGCCCCAGGGGATGAAGGCGCTGGCCACGTAGCCGGCGGGCACGACGATACTGTCGGCGCTGGACGTGGGCACGGAGGCGAAGGCCATCATCTGCTCGGGCGGCACGGCGGCGGCAGGCTCGTCGTCGTCGCCACCACAGGCGGCCAGGCCGCCCAGGAAGGGCAGCGCGGCGGCACCCAGGCCGCCCAGCAGCAGCTTGCGGCGGCTGGGGCGCGCGGCGACGGCGCGTTCGACCACGTCGGTCAGGCTGAGGTTGCGCGACGGGTTGGACACGCCGTCGTCGTCACGAATGCTTTGGGCCATGCGGGGGACCTCCTGGGTTGCAAAGCCCCGGAGCATCAACGCTGGGTGTGACCGCGGGATGAACGCGCGATGACGGTTTCGTGACGGGCCGCGTACCGCCCCGCCGCTGGCCCGCCATTGGCCTTCAGTCGCCGGCCGGCGCCTCCGGTGCCACGCCGCCGAAGCTGTCGGTGAACGTGAACAGCAGCGAGATATAGAAGACCGTGGAGAAGGTCAACCCCGCCGGCACGCTGACCACGTTGGCCAGTTGCGGCGCGCCGAGCACGCCGAACAGCAGGGCCGCGAGCAATCCGAAGAGCGCGATCACGCCCGCCCAGGCCAGCGAATAGGTGAAGAAGGCGCCCTTGCAGCGCCAAACCGCCAGCGTGCTGGAGAACAAGGCCTGCGCCACGCCCTGGCCACCCCAGTGCACCAGCGCCGGGGCGTGCCAGAAAACCACCGAAAGCGCGGTACCCAGCACCCCTGCCAGCAGCAAGCCGGTGGCCACGCCGGGTTCGGACAGCAAGGCGTCGATCTCGGCCTGCGCCGGCTGACCCTGCATCATCAGCGCCTGCAACCGGGCCCAGGCGTTGTCGGAAACCGCGTCGGCCAGCATCAGGATGGCCAGCGCCGCCACGCCGTAGATCGCGCACAGGATGAGCAGAGAGCGGCGCCGCGTGGGGTCGCCGCGCAAGGGTTCGAGAAACTGCGCCGGGTGCACCGGCCCGCCGTTCAGCGCCGACTGGCCGGCGATCATGAAACCCAGCGACAGCAGCGGCAAGGTCGCCATCTGAACCAGGCCGCCGAGCAGCGGTACCAGGCTGACCAGCAGCGCCGCGAACAGGAACACGGCGAACATCATCGTGAACAGCAGCGGCTTGCGCGCGAAAAGCCGGAAGGCGTCGACCACCCAGCGCGGGCCGCGCGAGGCGGAAACGGTCTTCAGTTGCAGCGTCATCGGGACTTCAGCGTGGAGGATGCCAGGGCACGGCGATGCGACGCTTGAGCACGCGTTCGAATTGAACCGGATCCTTGGCTTGCAGCATCGCGGCTTCGCGCGGCAGGTGCCAGTCCCACAGCCGGCTGATCCAGAAGCGCAAGGCCGCGGCGCGCAGCAGCGCCGGCATGGCGCGCACCTCGCCGGCGGTGAACGGTCGCACGTGTTCGTAGGCGGCACAGAAGGTGGCGGCGCGGGTCTCGTCGAGATCGCCGCTGGCCGCGTCGGCGCACCAGTCGTTCAGACACACCGCCACGTCGAAGAGCAGCATGTCGGTGCCGGCGAAATAGAAGTCGAAGAAGCCGCACAGGCGGTCGGTCCCGGCGGTGTCGTCGAACATCACGTTGTCGCGAAACAGGTCGGCGTGGATCGGCCCCCGCGGCAGCACCTGTCCGGCGGGCGACGCGGCCAGATGCTGCTGGAAGGCGAGTTCGTCGCGAAGCAGCGAGGCCTGCTCGGCGGCCAGGTGCGGCAGCACCAGCGGGGCCGTTTCCAGCCACCATGCCAGGCCGCGCAGGTGCGGCTGATGCAAGGCAAAGTTGCCCCCCGCCAGGTGCAAACGCGCCAGCATCGCACCCACCTGCGCGCAGTGCGCGGCGTCGGGCGCCAGGCGGTGGCTGCCGGGCAGGCGCGTCACCACCGAGGCTGGCTTGCCGGCCAGGCGGTGCACCAGGCTGCCTTCGGCATCGGGCTGCGGCGCCGGCACCGGAATGCCCCGCAGCGCCAGGTGCTCCATCAGCCGAAGGTAGTAGGGCAGTTGCCCTGCGCTCAGCCGCTCGAACAGCGTCAGCACCCACTGGCCGCGCGCCGTGGTGGCGTAGTAGTTGGTGTTCTCGATGCCCGAGCGGATGCCCTGCAGGTCGGTCAGCGCGCCCAGGCCCAGGCGCTGGAAGAGCGCGTTGGCCTCGTCGAAGCGGACCTCGGTGTAGACCGCCATGGCGCGGCCTAGAAGTCGAACAGCGACCAGGCGCTCTGGCCGACCGCGCCGCGGTCCTTCGACGCGTCGCGGCCACCGGGCGCGACGATGATCTCGTAGGGCTTGGCCCCCTGCACCTTGCTCTGCACGGTGATGCGCTGGGCCTGGCCGTTCAGGCGTTTTTCCTCGATGCGAACGCCGTCGTCCTCGATCACGGTGAGCGTGGGCGTCATGCGGTCGCGCGGAGGGGCGGCCGCGGCGCCGGCGGAGGCGGCCGCCGCGGCCGGCGCCACGGCCTGAGCACAGACGGCGCCCGCACACCCCAGGAGGAGCATGCCCGCGCCGAGGTGATGCAGCCAGGTCATCACTCGGATTCTACGCAGCCCCCTTGGGGCAACGCGCGGGCGCGCCACAATGCCTGCATGGTGCGTCGTGACGCTGAGGAAGAACTGGATCCCAAAGGGGGTGGTTCGACCCTGGCTTGCTGCGCCACCCCCACGGGTGAGAGTCCCGTCCCGGTAGGCGTCGGTGCGCCGGGTAGCAGGCCCCAGGTAGTGGAGGGAGACCTCCGTGCCCGAGCGGGGCGTCAAAAGCCCGTGAAGCGGCGCAAGCCGTTCAGCGGGGAGCAAGCACGCGGGCCGCAACATGAAGTGAAGCCTGCAGCCTCGACACATTTACAACCCGCAGGCCGAGCCGCTCATGTCACGGCGAAGGCAACATCACCGGCGCAAGAACCGAAGCGCGCTGGTGGCTGCGGCGGGGTATGGGGCGCAGCACGTGTGCAAGGAGTGGCGTGGAACACGAGAGACCCGTCTGCGCGGCCCGTGTCGGGGCAAGCGAGCTCGTATAAGCCCAAGGCGAAGTCGAGTCGTGCGCAGCGGGAGTCCGGGGGATCGTAGTACCGGACGGGGCGGCGCCAGCCGTGCCGACGAAGGCCGTGCGGCATAACGCGGCTGGAGGGAAGGGTCCCTGCGGTGGTCATGCTGATGGAGCGGGTAAGCGCGAGGGAATGGCCGGCAAGACCGGACCTAACGACCC
Source organism: Candidatus Rubrivivax defluviihabitans (assembly GCA_016709385.1). Taxonomy (GTDB): domain Bacteria; phylum Pseudomonadota; class Gammaproteobacteria; order Burkholderiales; family Burkholderiaceae_C; genus Rubrivivax; species Rubrivivax defluviihabitans. Next base: position 197,480 of record JADJMW010000005.1, on the reverse strand, counting down.
CGTCGGTGATGAACCGAGCGACAAAGTGCGACAACTGCAAAGGCAGCTCTGGGCCGCAGCCAAGCGGGCCCCGGAAAGGCGCTTTCATGCGTTGTACGGCCAGATGTGCAGGGCTGACATCCTGCACGAGGCGTGGAAGCGAGTGCGCCGCAACCGCGGCGCAGCGGGCGTTGATCGGGTGACGATCGGCGCAGTCGAGCAGTACGGCGTCCAGCGCTTCTTGCAGGAGCTGGCTGAAGTGCTGCACGCAGGCGAATACGGCGCGCAAGTCGTGCGGCGCGTATACATCCCCAAGGCAGACGGAGCAAAGCGGCCCTTGGGCATCCCCACGGTGCGAGACCGGGTGGTACAGATGGCGGCCAAGCTGGTGTTGGAGCCCATTTTCGAGGCGGACTTCCTGCTGTCCTCGTACGGGTTCCGGCCCAGGCGCAGTGCGCAGATGGCGCTGGAGCGGCTCAGGCAACTGGGTAACCACGGCGCCGATCACGTGCTGGATGCCGACATCGAGAACTACTTCGGCAGCATCGACCACGACAAGTTGCTCACTTTGGTGGGACAACGGGTCGGGGACCGCAGGGTGCTCAAGCTGGTGCGGTTGTGGTTGCAGGCAGGCGTGATGGAAGACGGCGTGGTGCGCCACCCGGCGGCGGGAACGCCGCAGGGTGGGGTGATCTCGCCGCTGCTGTCCAACATCTACCTGCACGTGCTGGACCGGGTGTGGGCCAAACACGGTGCGCATCTGGGAGAGTTGGTGCGGTACGCGGACGACTTCGTGGTTCTGTGCGGCAACGCCAGCGACTGCGAAGAAGCGCAAGCCCGCATCGGGCATGTGCTGGGACGGTTGGGGCTGAAGCTGCACCCACAGAAGACGCAACGCGTGGTGCTGACGGGTGGCCGGGAAGGCTTTGACTTCCTGGGCTGTCACCTGCGCAAGCGCATGAGCGGACGGCTGTGGGAGCAAAAGCGGCTGCGCCGGTACTACCTGCACCGCTGGCCGAGCCAGCGGGCGATGAAGCGTGTGCGGGCGCGGGTGCGGGAGCTGACCCCGATGCGGCGCTGCCACCAGGACATGCGAGGCGTCATTGCCGAGCTGAATCCGGTGCTGCGTGGCTGGGGGCAGTATTTTCGCAGCGGCAACGCGGCCAACAAGTTCCGGGACGTGGATGCCTACGTCGGACGGCGACTGAAGGGGCTGCGGCTCAAGCGCGCGGGTCGCAACCTGCGAGCAGGGAAAGCCCAGCAATGGGACCGCGAATGCTTCGAGAAACTTGGGTTGTATCGCCTGCGTGGGACGATCCGCTATCCCGGGCAAGCCTTCTGGAAACAGGCGTCTGCGTAATGCTGCGAGCCGACAGACCACTGGTAAGCCGTGTGCGGGAAATCCGCATGCACGGTTTGAAAGGGGGCGTTGGTTCTGCACCCGGCCCTCGGGCCGCCTAAGGAACCAACGTCTACCAATGAGCGAGAAGATCATGCTGCTGGTGGACGGCTCCAGCTACCTCTACCGTGCCTACCACGCGATGCCCGACCTGCGCAGCGGCGACGGTTTTCCCACCGGCGCCGTGCACGGCGTGGCGGCGATGATGAAGTGGCTGCGCGAGCGCTACCCGGCCGAGCATGCAGCCTGCGTCTTCGACGCCAAGGGACCGACCTTTCGCGAAGGCTTGTATCCCGAATACAAGGCCCAGCGCGCGCCGATGCCCGAGCCGCTGGTGCAGCAGATCGAGCCCATCCACGAGATCGTGCGTCTGCTCGGCTGGCCGGTGCTGGTGGTGCCCGGCATCGAAGCCGACGACGTGATCGGCACGCTGGCGCGCCAGGCCGTGGCCAGCGGGCACCAGGTCGTCATTTCCACCGGCGACAAGGACCTGGCGCAACTGGTGAACGACAAGGTCAGCTTGATCAATACCATGTCCAGGCCGCCCGAGCGGCTGGACGTGGACGGCGTGAAAGCCAAGTTCGGCGTGCCTCCGGAGCGCTTCGTCGACTACCTCACGCTGGTGGGCGACACCGTGGACAACGTGCCCGGCGTCGACAAGGTGGGCCCGAAGACGGCAGCCAAGTGGATCGCCGAGCACGGCTCGCTGGACGGTGTGCTGGCTGCCGCCGAAGGTTTCAAGGGCGCCGCCGGCGACAACCTGCGCAAGGTGCTGGCCTGGCTGCCCACCGGGCGCAAGCTGGTCACCGTGCTCACCGACTGCGACCTGGCCGGGCACGTGCCCGGCTGGCCGGCGCTGGACGCGCTGGCGCTGCGCGAGGTGGACAAGCCGGCGCTGCTCGATTTCTACAAGCGCTACGACTTCCGCAGCTGGCGGCGCGAGCTGGAGCAGTCGCTCGGAGTGCAGACCGGCACGTCGCCGGCCGCGGTGGCGACCGCGACCGATGGCGTCGACCCGCCGCCCAGGCCCACCGTCCTGGCGCGCGAGTACGAGACCCTCACCACCTGGGAACGCTTCGACGACTGGCTTTCACGCCTGCAGGCCGCCGAGCTGGTGGCCATCGACACCGAGACCGATTCGCTCGACCCGATGCGGGCGCGCATCGTCGGCATCTCCTTCGCCGTCGAGCCCGGCCGCGCCGCCTATGTGCCGCTGGCGCACGGCTACCCCGGCGTGCCGGATCAACTGCCGCTGCAGGCCGTGCTGGACCGGCTGCGCCCCTGGCTGGAGGACCCGGCGCGCGCCAAGCTGGGCCAGAACGTCAAGTACGACGCGCACGTGCTGGCCAATGCCGGCATCGGCGTGCGCGGCTATGCCCACGACACGCTGCTGCAGAGCTACGTGCTGGAGGCTCACCGCAGCCACGGCCTGGAGGCCCTGGCCGAGCGCCACCTGGGCCGCAAGGGCCTGAGCTACGAGGACCTGTGCGGCAAGGGTGCCAGCCAGATCCCGTTCGCGCAGGTCGACCTGGCACGCGCCACCGAATATTCGGGCGAAGACAGCGAGATGACGCTGCACCTGCACCAGGCGCTGTGGCCGCGCATCGAGGCCGAGCCGAAGTTGCGCTACGTCTACGAACGGATCGAGATGCCGGTGTCGGCGATCCTGCAGCGCATCGAACGCCACGGCGTGCTCATCGACGCCGCGGTGCTGGCGCGGCAGAGCCAGGAACTCGCCGAGCGCATGGTGGCGCTGGAGCACGAGGCCTACGCCATCGCCGGTCAGCCCTTCAACCTGGGGAGCCCGAAGCAGATCGGCGAGATCCTGTTCGGCAAGCTCGGCCTGCCGGTGAAGAAGAAGACGGCCAGCGGCGCCGCGTCCACGAACGAGGACGTGCTGCAGGAACTGGCCGCCGACTACCCGCTGCCGGCGCGCATCCTGGACCATCGCAGCCTGGCCAAGCTCAAGAGCACCTACACCGACAAGCTGCCGCTGATGGTGAACCCGGCCACCGGGCGTGTGCACACCAACTATGCGCAGGCGGTGGCAGTGACGGGACGGCTGGCCAGCAACGACCCCAACCTGCAGAACATCCCCATCCGCACGCCCGAGGGCCGGCGCGTGCGCGAGGCCTTCATCGCGCCGCCGGGCCATGTGCTCATGAGCGCCGACTACTCGCAGATCGAGCTGCGCATCATGGCCCACATCAGCGAGGACCCGGCACTGCTGCGCGCCTTCGCCGAGGGCATCGACGTGCACCGCGCCACGGCCAGCGAGGTCTTCGGCGTGCCCGTGGTTGACGTGAGTTCCGAGCAGCGGCGCTACGCCAAGGTCATCAATTTCGGCCTCATCTACGGCATGGGCGCCTTCGGGCTGGCCAGCAATCTGGGCATCGAGCAGAAGGCGGCCAAGGACTACATCGATCGCTATTTCGCGCGCTTCGCCGGCGTGAAGCGCTACATGGACGAGACACGCGTGAAGGCGCACGAGCAGGGCTACGTGGAAACCGTCTTCGGCCGCCGGCTGTGGCTGCCCGAGATCAACGCCGGCAGCGGCCCGCTGCGCGCCGGCGCCGAGCGCCAGGCCATCAACGCGCCCATGCAGGGTACGGCCGCCGACCTCATCAAGCTGGCGATGATCGCCGTGCAGGGCGCGCTCGACAGCGAACAGCGCGCCACGCGCATGGTGATGCAGGTGCACGACGAACTGGTGCTCGAAGTGCCCGATGCCGAACTGGACTGGGCGCGGGAGGCCATTCCGCGGCTGATGGCCGGCGTGGCGGCCCTGAAGGTGCCGCTGCTGGCTGAAGTGGGCGTCGGACCGAACTGGGAACAGGCGCATTGACACCGGCCTGCGGTGCGATGGCGCGGCGTGCAGAATCGTCGTCTTTGAACAGCAAGGTGAGCGCCGTGGACCTCAAAGTGCCGATCACGATTTCCGACGAACTGAGCGATGAGGTCATCGTATCGACGGGCCAACTCAATCTCGCCAGCGGCGAGATCCATCGTGTGGCCTACCAGGACTACGACGCGGATGCTCGCGGCCTGCCCTGGGAAAGCGAGGACTACGAATTCACCAGCGGCATGCTGTCCAACGAGGGCAAGGACGTCGAATTCCGCATCGACGTGAACCGCACCACGGGCCAGTATTCGGTGAGCCCCAGTGAACTGCTGGAGATCAAGGTTCGCGCGGCGGCGCTGTTCGCCGGTGTCAGCGGCAAGGACCTGCTGGCCAATGCCGAAGGCCGGGCGGGAATTCCTGGCGCATCCAAGCGCGGGCCCGGCGGCAGCGGCCACCTGCACTGAAGGCGCCGATGCCGCGCGCCGACCCTCAGCTCGGCGTGTAGGCCAGCCGCACGTAGATCGGTGCGAAGGCCTCGGCCTGCGTCACCTCCACCAGATGCTCGCGCGACAGCTCGAGCATGGCGATGAAGGTCACCACCAGCACCGGCATGCCGCGCGTGGTGTCGAAGAGATCGTGGAATTCGACGAAGCGCCGCCCCTGCAGCCGGCGCAGCACGAGGCTCATGTGCTCGCGCACCGAGAGTTGTTCGCGCGTGATGGTGTGGTGCTGGGTGAGCCGCGCGCGCTGCAGGATGTCCCGCCAGGCCTGGCGCAGGTCCTCCACGTCGACGTCGGGCCAGCGCGGCTGCAGGCTCTGTTCGATGTGCACCTGGGCGCGCAGGAAGTCTCTGCCGATCAACGGCAGCTGCTCGAGCCTGGCCGCGGCGAGCTTGATCTGCTCGTACTCCACCAGCCGGCGCACGAGCTCGGCGCGCGGATCCTCGGGCTCGCCGCCGTCGGCGCTCTTCTTCGGCGGCAGCAGCATGCGCGACTTGATCTCGATCAGCATCGCCGCCATCAGCAGGTATTCGCTGGCCAGCTCCAGGTTGTGGCGGCGGATCTGCTCCACGTAGTCCAGGTACTGGCGCGTCACGCTGGCCAGTGGGATGTCGAGGATGTTGAAGTTCTGGCGCCGGATCAGATAGAGCAGCAGGTCCAGCGGGCCCTCGAAGGCCTCGAGGAAGACCTCCAGCGCGTCGGGCGGGATATACAGGTCGTGCGGCAGCCTGAACAGCGGCTCGCCGTACAGGCGCGCGACGGCCACCTGGTCCACCGCTTCGGGCAGGATGTCGCCGCTGGCGGCCGCGAGTTCGGGCGTGTCCAAGGCCGGCGGCTCAGGAACCAGTCTTGGTCTGATAGACGTAGGGCTGCTGCGGCACCTTCGCGTCCTTCCACTCCGCCAGTGCGCTGCGGTCCAGTGCCCGGTCCCACAACAGGGCGCGGCCGGCGCGCTGTTCGTCCTCGAGGCTGGGCTTCTTTGCCTTCAGCTCCTCGATGAAGTTCGTGACGTCGGACTTGTAGGGCTTCCAGAGGAAAGGCATGGCGGCGGCCGAATCGGCGGGGGCAGAATGCGACGATGCTGATTTTAGCCGGGGGCTTGGCATGGAACTGACGCGATCGCCTTGGGGAAGAGCCGCTGTGGCCGGCCTGCTGGCCGGGGTGCTGCTGTCGCTGCCGTGGCTGGCGGGTTGCGACCCACAGCGCGTGGCGCAACTGGAGGAAGGCGTATCCACCGAGGTCCAGGTGCGCCAGCAGTTCGGCGACCCCGTCACCATCACCACGCAGCCCGACGGCTCGCGCGTCTTCGACTACCCGCGCCAACCCGAGGGCTGGACCAACTACGTCATCACCATAGGCGCCGACGGCAAGATGAGTTCGCTGCGGCAACTGCTCAACCCCGACAACTTCGCCCGCGTGCAACCGGGGCTGGACCGGCAGGCCGTGCGCAAGCTGCTCGGCCGGCCGGCGCAGGTGAAGCGCTACGAGCTGAAGAACGAGGAGATCTGGGACTGGCGCTTCAAGCAGGACGGTCAGCAGTCGAAATTCTTCAGCGTCACCTTCGGCGCCGACGGCAAGGTGCTGGGCACCGCCATCGGTGACGATCCGCGCGAGATCGCCGGCGGCGGCAAGTAGCGTCCACGCCGTGGAAACCGAACTCAAGTTCCAGATCCCCCCGGCGCGCAGCGCCGCGCTGCGGCGTGCCATGGCGACGGCGTCGGCACGCACGGTGCGATTGCAGGCGCTGTATGCCGATACCGCCGACCAGCGCCTGGCGGCCGCCGGCCTGGCGCTGCGTCTGCGCAAGGAGGGGCGGGTCTGGGTGCAGACGCTGAAGGGCCGCGGCGACGGCCTCATGCGCCGGCTGGAGCACGAGGTGCGGCTGCCGCCGCAGCGCGGCACTCCGGCGCTGGACCCGCAGCGCCATGCCGGCACGCCGGTGGGTGAGTTGCTCGCCGTGGCGCTGGCCCAGGCGGGGGAAGGCAGCGCCGAACTGCGCACGCTCTACCGGACCGATATCCGCCGACTGCACCGCCGTGTGCGCCACGGCGGCGCCGTGATCGAGATCGCGCACGACCACGGCCGCATCAGCGCCGACGGCCGCAGCGTGGCGGTGGACGAGATCGAATTCGAACTCGTCAGCGGCCCGCCGGCGGCGCTGCCGGCGCTGGCCGCGCGCTGGGTGGCGCGTTTCGGCCTGTGGTGGGACGTGCGCACCAAGTCCGAACGCGGCTTCCGGCTGGCGCTTGGGCAGGACCAGGTGCCGGCCGTGAAGGCCGGTGCCGCCGCACTGCCGGCCGGCGCCGGGCCGCGCCAGGCCTGGTGCACGGTGCTGCAGACGGCGCTGGCGCAGGCCTTGCCGAATGCCGCCGAGATCGCCGCCGGCACCGACGCGCCCGAACACCTGCACCAGCTGCGCGTGGCGTTGCGACGGTTGCGCTCGGCGCTGCGCTGGTTTGCCGAATGGGGTGGCGACGCCGAAGCCGCGCATGCGCTTGAAGCCGACTGGCGCGAACCCTTCGGCCGCCTGGGTGCGGCGCGCGACAGCGACGTGCTGGTGCACGGCCTGCAACCCGCGCTGCAGGCCGCAGGCGCGCCGCCCTTCGACGCGATGCCGGCGGTGGCCGACGGCGGCCCGGGCGAAATCGTTCGCGGCATGGAGTTCACCGGTCTGTTGCTGCGCACGTTGGCGGTTTCTTTGCCCCCCCTGCAAGCCGTCGACGACGGCGGCAGCGCCGCGCTGGACGCCGCCGCGCGCCGCGTGGTGCGCCGTGCCTGGCGCCGCGTGATGAAGGACGCCGAGGGCTTCGGCGCTGCCAGCGTGGAAGAGCAGCACCGCACGCGCAAGCGGCTCAAGCGTTTCCGCTACGGCTTGGAGTTCCTGATGCCTCTGCTGGCGCGCAAGCCGGCGCGGCGGCTGCATCGCGCCGCGTGCGCCGCGCTCGATGCGCTGGGCCATTTCAACGACCTGCACACTGCCGAGACGCATTTCCGCGCCTGCGCGCAGTCCGACGCGCGGGCCTGGTTTGCCGTCGGCTGGGTGGTGGCCAGTCAGCCGCAGGCCCGGGCCGCAGCGGCCCGGGCGCTGACGCGCATGGCCCGGCTCGACGCCTCGCCGCTGCCATGGCGCCGGCTCGGCCAACGCGGCCAGCGCAAACCCGCCGCGTAGGGGCTGGGGCCTGGTTGCGCCGCGTTGCTGCGCCTGGACGCGGCTCGCGCGCTAGCGAACACGCAACCCGGGCACCGCGCCGGGCCAGGGCTCCAGCACGTACAGGCCGGGGTGCGCCTTCTCGTCGGCATGGCTGGCGGCCAGCACCATGCCTTCGGAGAGGCCGAACTTCATCTGCCGCGGTGCCAGGTTGGCCACCAGCACGGTGAGCTTGCCGACCAGTTGTTCAGGCGCGTAGGCGCTGGCGATGCCGCTGAAGACATTGCGCAGGCGGTCCTCGCCGGCGTCCAGCGTCAGCCGCAGCAGCTTGCTGCTGCCGGGCACGCGTTCGGCGGCCACGATGCGCGCGATGCGCAGGTCGACCTTGGCGAAATCGGCGATGCCGATCTCGGCGGCCAGCGCTTCGCCGCCGGGCCGGGTTTCCGGAGCCGCGTCCGCCTCGTCCATCGCCTCGGCCGGCGGCTCGAACAAGGCTTCCAGCTGCTTGGGGTCCACGCGCTGCATCAGATGCCGGTATTCGCCGATCGTGTGGTGGCCGAGCGCCCGCGCCGCGTCGGCCCACGAGAGCGGCTCCACCTTCAGGAAGGCTTCCACCTTGGCGGCCAGCGCCGGCAGCACCGGTTTCAGATAGAGGGTGAGCACGCGGAAGGCCTCGATGCACACCGAGCAGGCGTCGTGCAGCGCGGCGTCCAGGCCCGGCTGCTTGGCCAGTTCCCAGGGTTTGACGCGGTCGACGAATTCGTTGACGCGGTCGGCCAGTGCCATCACCTCGCGCAGCGCCTTGCCGAATTCACGTTCCTCGTAGAGGTCCTTCAGCGTCTCGGCCTGCGCGCGCAGGCCGTCGAGCAGGGCGCGGCCTTCCACGCCCAGGTCGGCCGAGAGGCGGCCGCCGAAGCGCTTGTTCAGGAAACCCGCGGCGCGGCTGGCGATATTGATGTACTTGCCCACCAGGTCGGCGTTGACCCGGGCCACGAAATCGTCGGGGCTGAAGTCCAGGTCCTCGACGCGGCCGTTGAGCTTGGCGCAGATGTAGTAGCGCAACCATTCGGCATCCAGGCCGAGCTCCAGGTACTTCAATGGGCTGATGCCGGTGCCCCGGCTCTTGCTCATCTTGGCGCCGCTCACGGTGAGGTGGCCGTGCACCCACACCCGGTCGGGGACTTTCCGGCCGCTGAATTTCAGCATCGCCGGCCAGAACAAGGTGTGGAAGGTGACGATGTCCTTGCCGATGAAATGCACCTGTTCCAGCGAGGGGTCGGCCAGGTAGGCGTCGTAGTCGATACCGATCTTGCCGAACCAGTTCTTCAGCGAAGCCAGGTAGCCCACCGGCGCGTCGAGCCAGACGTAGAAATATTTGCCCGGCGCGTCGGGGATCTGAATGCCGAAATACGGCGCGTCGCGGCTGATGTCCCAGTCGCCCAGGCTGACGCGGCCCTCGGGATCGCGCTTGAACCATTCGCGCACCTTGTTCGCCACCTCGGGCTGGAGGCGGCCGTCCTGCGTCCAGTCTTCCAGGAAGGCCACGCAGCGCGGGTCGGACAGGCGGAAGAAGAAGTGCTCGCTGGAACGCAGCACGGGCGTGGCGCCGGTGAGTGCCGAGCGCGGATGCTTCAGGTCGGTGGGGGCGTAGACGGCGCCGCAGGACTCGCAGTTGTCGCCGTACTGGTCGCTCGCGCCGCAGTTCGGGCATTCGCCCTTGATGAAGCGGTCGGGCAGGAACATCCCCTTCTCGGGGTCGTAGAACTGCTCGACGGTGCGCGTCTCGATGAGGTCGTTGGCGCGCAGTGCCCGATAAATGCTTTGCGCGAGTTCGTGGTTCTCGGGGCCGTCGGTGGAATGCCAGTTGTCGAAGGCGATATGGAAGCCTTCGAGATACGGCTTGCGGCCGGCGGCGATGGCAGCCACGAACTGCTGCGGCGTCTGGACGGCCTTCTCGGCGGCGATCATGATCGGCGCGCCGTGGGCGTCGTCGGCGCAGACGAAATGCACCTCGTGGCCCTGCAGGCGCTGGAAACGCACCCAGGTGTCGGCCTGGATGTACTCCATGATGTGGCCGATGTGGAACGGCCCGTTGGCATAGGGCAGGGCGGTGGTGACGAAGAGCTTGCGCGGCATGAATTCGATTCTAGGCGGCGGGTCGGGCAACGCGAACGCCACCGCCGCGTCAGGGAGGTGCACAGCGATGGTCGGCTGCGGTAGGCTCGCGCCGTGGCCCAGCCGATGATTCCCATCCACAGCGTCGACGCCGAACGGCGACGCTTGCGCGGGCAGCCCAAAGGCAGGCAGGTCGACCCGGCCGTGCTGGCCCAGGTGCAGGGCTGGCTGGGGCCAGAACCACTGCGGCGCGACCGGCTCGTGGAGATCCTGCACATCGTCAACGACCGCCTGCGCTGCCTGCCGGCACCGCACCTGGCCGCGCTGGCGCAGCTGATGAAGCTGTCGCAGGCCGAGGTCTTCGAGGTGGCCAGCTTCTATCACCACTTCGAGGTGGTGAAGGAAGGCGCAGACGGCCGGGTGCCGGCTGCGCCCTTGACCACGGTACGGGTCTGCGACGGCCTGGCCTGCGAAATGGCCGGCGCACAGGATCTGCTGGCGCGGTTGCCGGGGCTGCTGGGCGGCGAAGTGCGCGTGATCCCGACACCCTGCGTGGGTCGCTGCGATACCGCGCCGGCCGTCGTGGTGCACCAGTTTCCGGTGCGGCACGCCACGCCGCAGGCCGTGGCCGAAGCACTGGCGGCCGGCCGCAGCACCGAAGTCGTCACCGGCCACATCGGCCTCGACACCTACATCGAGCAGGGCGGCTACCGCCTGTTGCAGCAATGCCATGCGGGCGAGCGCAGCGCCGACAGCGTGATCCAGGCGCTGGAGGGCGCCGGCCTGCGCGGCCTGGGCGGTGCCGGCTTCCCGGCCGGGCGCAAATGGCGCATCGTGCGCGAGCAGCCGGCGCCGCGGCTGCTGGCGGTGAATGCCGACGAAGGCGAGCCCGGCACCTTCAAGGACCGCTGGCTGCTGGAACGCGACCCGCACCGCTTGCTGGAAGGCGTCTTCATCGCCGCCTGGGCGGTGGGCGTGGACAAGGTCTTCATCTACCTGCGCGACGAATACCCCGGCTGCCGCGCGCTGCTGCTGCATGAACTGGACCGGCTGCAGGCACAGCCGCCGGTACCGGGCCTGCCGGCGGTGGAACTGCGCCGCGGTGCCGGCGCCTATGTCTGCGGCGAGGAGTCGGCCATGATCGAATCCATCGAAGGGCGGCGTGGCCTGCCGCGGTTGCGGCCGCCGTATGTGGCTGAGCGTGGCCTGTTCGGCCGGCCGACGCTGGTGCACAACGTGGAGACACTGTTCTGGGTGCGCGAGATCGTCGACCGCGGCAGCGCCTGGTTTGCGGCGCAAGGCCGCCATGGCCGTAGCGGTCTGCGCCGGTTTTCCGTGAGTGGGCGCGTCGCACAGCCGGGCGTGAAGCTGGCGCCGGCCGGCATCACGCTGCGCGAACTGATCGACGAATATTGCGGCGGCATGCAGCCTGGCCACGAGCTCTATGCCTATCTGCCCGGCGGCGCCTCCGGCGGCATCCTGCCGGCGCGGCTGGCCGATGTGCCGATGGACTTCGATAGCTTGCAGCCCTACGGCTGCTTCATCGGCAGCGCCGCCGTTATCGTGCTGTCGCAGCACGACCGCGCGGTGGACGCGGCGCGCAACGTGATGCGCTTCTTCGCTCACGAGTCCTGCGGTCAGTGCACGCCCTGCCGCGCCGGCACGGCCAAGGCGGTGGCGCTGATGGCGCAGCCGGTGTGGCATGCACCGCTGCTGGCCGAACTGGGCCAGGTGATGCGCGACGCGTCGATCTGCGGCCTGGGTCAGGCGGCGCCGAACATCGTCGACGGCGTGCTTGCGCACTTCGCGCACGAGGTGGCGCCGTGAATGCCGTCACGCGCGCCGAACGCGCCCGGCTGCTGAAGGAAACGGCGGCCACGGTCGCCTTTTCGCTCGACGGCCGCGCCGTGAGCGCACGCGCCGGCGAGACCATCATCGAAGTGGCGCAGCGCGAGGGCATCGCCATCCCGCACCTGTGCTGGACGCCGGGGCTGGACCCGGCCGGCAATTGCCGCGCCTGCGTCGTGGAGGTGAAGGGCGAACGGGTGCTGGCTGCGTCTTGCTGCCGACAGGTCAGCCCCGGCATGGAGGTGCAGACGGACAGCGAACGGGCACGGGCATCGCAGCGGCTGGTGCTGGAGCTGCTGCAGTCCGACCTGCCTTCGCAGCCACTGCGGCGCGACAGCGAGGTGCAAGCCTGGGCCGCCAGGCTCGGTGTCGGCCCGTCGCGCTTCGCTGCGCGCGAGCCCATCGCGCCCGACCTCTCACACCCGGCCATCGCCGTGAACCTGGACGCCTGCATCCAGTGCACGCGCTGCGTGCGCGCCTGCCGCGACGAGCAGGGCAACGACGTCATCGGCCTGGCCTTTCGCGGCCAGCAGGCGCGCATCGTCTTCGATATCGCCGACGCCCTGGGCGCGTCCACCTGCGTGGCCTGCGGCGAATGTGTGCAGGCCTGCCCCACGGGGGCGCTGGCCGCGGCTTCGGGCGCCGCGCTGCAACGGCCCGACCGCGAGGTCGATACGCTGTGCCCGTACTGCGGTGTCGGCTGCCAGGTCACGTTGCACGTGAAGGACGACCGCATCCTGCAGGTGCAAGGCCGCGACGGCCCGGCCAACCACGGCCGGCTCTGCGTGAAGGGCCGCTATGGCCAGGACTACTTGCGCCACCCGCAACGGCTGACGGCACCGCTGATCCGCCGTACCGATGCACCCAAGCACGCGAATGCGGTGGCTGACCCGGCGACCGCCATGCGATATTTCCGCGAGGCCACCTGGGAAGAAGCGCTGGCCCACGCCGGCGGCGCGCTGCGCCGCATCCGCAGCGAGCACGGCCCGCGCGCGCTGGCCGGCTTCGGCAGCGCCAAGGGCAGCAACGAAGAGGCCTACCTGTTCCAGAAGCTGGTGCGGCTGGGTTTCGGCAGCAACAACGTCGACCACTGCACGCGGCTGTGCCACGCGTCCAGCGTGGCCGCGCTGCTCGAAGGCCTGGGCTCGGGGGCGGTCAGCAACCCGGTGATGGACGTCGCGCAGGCCGAGGTGGTGCTGGTGATCGGCGCCAACCCCACGGTCAACCACCCGGTGGCGGCGAGCTGGATCAAGAATGCCGTGCGCCGCGGCACGCAGCTCGTGGTCATCGACCCGCGGCGCAACGAACTGGCGCGCCACGCGCGGCATTTCCTGCCCTTCAAGCCCGACAGCGACGTGGCGCTGCTCAGCGCCATGCTGCACGTCATCGTCACCGAAGGATTGACCGACGAACGCTTCATCGCCGGGCGCACGCTGGGTTTCGACGCGATGCGCGAATACGTGCGCCATCGCAGCCCGGAATGGGCGGCGCCGCTCACCGGTATCGAAGCGCAGACGATCCGCGAGGTGGCGCGCCTGTATGCCACCAGCCGCGCGTCGATGATCCTGTGGGGCATGGGCATCAGCCAGCATGTGCACGGCACCGACAACGCACGCTGCCTCATCGCGCTGGCGCTGGCGACGGGGCAGATCGGCCGACCCGGCACCGGTCTGCACCCGCTGCGCGGCCAGAACAACGTGCAGGGCGCTTCCGACGCGGGCCTGATTCCGATGATGTACCCCGACTACCAGCGCGTCACCGACGCCGCCGCGCGCGAGCGCTTCGCCGCCGCCTGGGGCGTGCCAGCTGCTGCGCTCGATGCGCAAACCGGCCTGACCGTGGTGGAGCTCATCCACGCCATGCTCGAACGCCAGGTGCGCGGCATGTTCATCATGGGCGAGAACCCGGCCATGAGCGACCCCGACGTCAACCACGCGCGGCAGGCGCTGGCCAGCCTGGAACTGCTGGTGGTGCAGGATATCTTTCTCACCGAGACCGCCTGCCTGGCCGACGTGGTGCTGCCGGCGTCGGCCTTCGCCGAGAAGACCGGCAGCTTCACGAATACCGACCGCGCGGTGCAGATCGGCCGCGCCGCGCTGGCGCTGCCCGGGGAGGCGCGGCAGGACTTGTGGATTCTCACCGCGTTGGCCGAACAACTTGGGCTGGACTGGTCGGCCTACGGCGCCCAACCACAGGACTGCACGGATGCCGCGGCGGCGGTGTTCGACGAGATGCGCCACCTCATGCCCAGCATCGCCGGCATCACCTGGCAGCGGCTGCAGCGCGAGGGCAGCGTCACCTATCCCTGCCACCACGAAGGCGACGCGGGCGAACGCGTGATCTTCGGCGAGCACTTCCCCACGCCGACCGGGCGCGGCCAATTCGTGCCGCCTTCGGGCAACTTGTCAGAGGAGCAGCCCGACGTCGACTATCCGCTGGTGCTCATCACCGGCCGCCAGCTCGAGCACTGGCACACCGGCAGCATGACGCGGCGCTCGAGCGTGCTCGACGCCATCGAGCCCGATGCAGTGGCGCTGCTGCACCCGCAGGAACTGGCGCGGCTGGGTGTGGCGGCGGGCGATCGCATCACGCTCACGTCACGCCGTGGCGAGGTGGAGCTCTTTGCACGCGCCGACGCCGGCATGCCGCCCGGTGCGGTGTTCGTGGCGTTCTGCTGGGCCGAGGCGGCGATCAACGAACTGACCAACCCGGCGCTCGACCCGGTGGCCAAGATTCCCGGCTTCAAATACTGCGCCGTGCGGGTGGCGCCGGCCACCGTGCCTGTGGCCTGAAATCCGTCGACTTCTTTCGCCAGGCGCCGCTGGGGCGTCAGACCGGCAGCAGCAGGGCCCGTGGATCGCGGCGCGCCAGCCGCTGCAGGAGATGATCCACCTCCGCACGCGCGGCGGCCGTCAGCGGCGCAGCCGGCTGGCGCTGGCTGGCGCTGGCCAACAGGCCGCGCCGCATCAGCACGTATTTGCGCACCGCCAGGCCCACGCCCGGCTGCTGCTCGTAGCGCAGCAGGGGCAGGTGGGCGTCGAACAGGTCGTGCGCCTCTTCGCGCTGGCCGGCCTGCGAGAGCCGTACCACGTCACACAACATGTCGGGGAAGGCATAGCCGGTATTGGCGCCGTCGGCGCCGCGTTCCATCTCGTAGTCGAGGAACAGGCCGCCGTTGCCGCACAGGATGGCGATGTGGCGCAGGGCGCCTTCGCGCTCCCAGCCGCGCAGCGTGCCGATCTTCTCCAGCCCCGGCCAGTCCTCGTGCTTGAGCATCACGCAAGAAGGCAACTCGTCCACGATGCGCCGGATCACGCCCGGGCTCATCTGCACCGAGAAGGTGAGTGGATAGTCCTGCAGCACGAAGGGCACGTCGGCGCCGATGGCCTGCACCGCCTGCCGGTAGTAGCCGACGATCTGGTCGTCGCTGCGCAAGGTATGTGGCGGCGCGATCATCACGCCCGCCGCTCCGGCCGTCATGACCTCGTGCGTGAGCGCACGCATGGCGGCAAAGCCCGGCGCCGAGACGCCCACCACCACCGGCAGTTGCGCTGCGCGGCGGATCATCCGGCGCGCCACCGCCACGCTTTCCGCGTGTTCGAGCTTGGGCGCCTCGCCCAACTGTCCCAGCACCGTGATGCCGGTGGCGCCGATGCCCAGGTAGAAATCGGTCAGGCGGTCGACCGACGCGGTGTCGATGCGGCCGTCTTCGAAGAAGGGCGTGGGCGCGATGGGGAAGACGCCGCGGGCGTCGGTGGTCAGCAGCATGTCGGCTCCTCGGGGATCAATTCGCCAGCGCCGGCTCGGCCAGCCAGCGGCCGGCATGGATGCCGATGCCGCGCAGGAAGGCCTCGCAGCGCGCGAGCTGCTCCAGGCTCACGAATTCATCGGCCTGGTGCGCCTGCGCGATGGAGCCCGGGCCGCAGACCACGGTGGACAGGCCGGCGCGCTGGAACAGTCCGGCCTCGGTGCCGAAGGCCACCAGCGTGGTCTGCCCGCTGCCGGCCAGTGCCTGCGCCAGCCGCACCGCGGGCTCGTCGGGCCGGGCCTGGAAGGCCGGCATCTCGGCGATGGACTCGAAGCGGAAACCGCTGGCCGGGTCCACCGCCTTCATGGCCGGCTCCAGCGCGGCGGCCCGCGCGATCACCTGGCGCTGCATGGCGGCGGCGTCGCTGCCCGGCAGGTCGCGGAATTCGTAGTGGAAGCGGCAATCCTCGGGCACCACGTTGTCGGCGATGCCGCCTTCGATGACGCATACCGCCGCGGTGGAGTGGGGCACGTCGAAGCCGGCCAGACGAGGTCCCTTGGCCCTCAGCTCGTCGCCGATGTCGGCGATGTGCGCCACCAGCCGCGCCGCCGCCTCCACCGCATTCACCGCCTGCGGCGTGAGCGACGAATGCGCCGCCTTGCCGCGCACGCAGCAGCGCCAGCGGTGCACGCCCTTGTGCGCGATCGCCGGCACCATGGCCGTGGGTTCGCCGACGATGCACAGCCGCGGCGCCAGCCCACTGTCGCGCAGGTCGGCAATGAGATGGCGCGCACCGAAGCCACCCACCTCTTCGTCGTAGCTGAAGGCATAGTGCAGCGCGAAGGGCAGGTCGGCTTCCAGCCAGGCGGCGGTCTGCGCCACCACCAGGCCGATCCAACCCTTCATGTCGGCGCTGCCGCGGCCGTAGAGGCGGCCGTCGCGCACTTCGGCCGCCAATGGGTCCGTTTGCCAGTCCTGGCCGTCCCAGGGTACGGTGTCGGTGTGGCCCGACAGCACCAGCCCGCCCGGCTTGCCCACGCCGAGCGTGGCAAAGAGGTTGGCCTTGCGGCGCTTCTCGTCCCAGGTCAGCCGCAGCGCCACGCCCAGCGAGCGAAGGTGGTCGGCGATGCACTCGATGAGCGGCAGGTTCGTTGCGTGGCTGACGGTGTTGAAGCGAACCAGGCGCTGCGCCCAGGCCAGGCCGTCGGGGTGGGGAGTGGTGGTGTTCATGGCGGCACTGTAGCGGCTGGTGGGCTGCCGTGAGCGCGCTGCTGAAGTGCGCCCGCAACGGGTGCCTCACGCGCACGCTTGCCGGGTTTGGGCACATTGTCCTGCCCAAGCCGGGGGCCGAGACCACCTTGGCTCAGCGCGTCGCGATCGCGCGCATGGCGGTTGGTGCCGGCGCCAAGCCGAGTCTGCGATGGACCCGAACGAGAGCCGAAGCGCTCAAGGTGCCGCGCGACCTGCCTGCGCGGCGGTACCTGAGACACCCTGCTGAAGCTGCCAGGCACGCTCGGTCGTGGCCGGCACGGCCTGGGCCCGGAGCGGGATGGACGCGTTCAGTGTGGGGTCCGGTGTGGTCGGGCCGTCGCGGCCTGAAGGCAGGTGATCCGTCGCCGCGATGAGGATCGAGCCGTGCGAGCCTTGCGAGCCGCGAGCCGTGCGAGACGTGCACGACGTGCACGACGTGCACGACGTGCACGACGTGCGCGGACACTGCTTCGATCGCGAGCGGAAGGGCAGGCGGTGGCGCTGCTGGATTGATCGTGCGCAACTGGTTCCGGACCCAAGCGGCAGACAGTGGGCACCAAAGGAGAGGGCGTCGGTCGAGATGATGTCGACGCCCGACACATCATGAACCGCCAAGTCACGCTGAATCTGCATCCAACCCGGCGCACGCTGCTGGCGGCTGCAGTAATCGGTCTGCTGGGCGCTGCGCTCCCGGTCTGGGCGCAGACGCCGTCGACGCCGACCGACCCTGCAGTGACCGTGCCGCCCGTGCCGCGCCTCGCGGACCTGGGCACCACGCGGCGGCTCGAGGTGCTGCCACTGGTGGAATGGGGCACCAGCAACTCGGCGCTGCGCGGCGAACCCGGCGTCAGCTACCTCGTGCGCACCGACCGCAGCACCATCCTGCTCGACGTCGGCGCCAACATGCAGTCCAGCGACCCGTCGCCGCTGCAGGCCAACATGAAGACGCTGGGCGTGGACCTGGCCGAGGTCGACACGGTGCTGATTACGCACAATCACATGGATCACGTCGGTGGCCTGGCCAATGCACGGGCCCGCACCTTCGCGCTGGGCATGCAGCCGGTCGACCTGGCCGGCAAGCGCGTGATCGTTCCCGTGGCGATGACCTACCCCGGCCTGGCGGCGACGGTGGCCGACCAGCCGCTGGCGCTGGCACCGGGCGTGGCCTCCACCGGCGCCATCCACACCACCATTGCGATGGGCCCGGTGGACGAGCAGGCGCTGGCCGTGCGCGTGCAGGGCCGCGGTGTGGTGCTCATCGTCGGCTGCGGCCACCAGGGCGTGCCCAACCTGTTGGCGCGTGCGGCGCAGATGTTCGGCGAGCCCGTGGAGGCCGTGATCGGCGGGCTGCACTACCCTATCCCCAGCGGGCGCTGGATGATGAACGGTGTCGACACGCAGCGCTGGGCCACCTACGGCAGCGGCCCTGGGCCGACGCCCGAAGACGTGCAGCGTGACATCGACCGCCTGCGCGCGGCCGGCGTGCAATGGGTGTCGCTGAGCCCGCACGACAGCAGCGACGAGATGATCGAGCTGTTCCGCCGCAACTTCGGTGCCGGCTACCATGACTTGCGCCTGGGGGAGACCCAGGTGCTGACCGGGCCGTAGGTATGCCGGCCACCGGCCGGCTGTTCGTCGCGCTGTGCCGGGCGCCGCAGGTGGGCTTGGCGCTGGCGGTCTGGGCCGACGCGATTGACTGCCCTTCGGCGCGTGAGGCCGTACAGAGCCCATAGGCGGCAACCAGCCGTGCGCTGTCGGCGGCCTGCCACCCCAGGGCGCCGAGTCTTCGATCGGTGAATCTTCGATCGGTATCGGGCTGGCTACACTGCGCGGCCTGTTCGCGCGTGCTGCGCCAGACTACCCGGAGCATCCCATGAGACTCGAAACCATCGCCGTGCACGGCGGCCAGAAGCCCGACCCCACCACCAAGGCGGTGGCGGTGCCGATCTACCAGACCGTGGCCTATGCGTTCGACGACACGCAGCACGGTGCCGACCTGTTCGATCTGAAGGTCGCGGGCAACATCTACACGCGCATCATGAACCCGACCAATGCGGTGCTCGAGCAGCGCATGGCCGAGCTGGAAGGCGGCATCGGCGCGCTGGCCGTGGCCTCGGGCATGGCGGCCATCAGCTACGCCATCCAGACCATCACCGAGAGCGGCGACAACATCGTCAGCGCCAGCACGCTCTACGGCGGCACCTACAACCTTTTCGCGCACACCTTCCCGCAGTTGGGCATCGAGGTGCGTTTCGCCGACTACCGCCAGCCCAATGCCTTCGAGCCGCTGATCGACGCGCGCACCAAGGCCATCTACTGCGAATCGATCGGCAACCCGCTGGGCAATATCACCGACATCGCCGCGCTGGCGGCGATCGCGCACCGCCACGGCATCCCGCTGATCGTCGACAACACCGTGCCCAGCCCGGCGCTGTGCCGGCCCTTCGAGCTGGGAGCCGACATCGTCGTGCACTCGCTCACCAAGTATTGCGGCGGCCACGGCAACAGCATCGGCGGCGCGATCGTCGATTCGGGCAAGTTCCCGTGGGCGCAGCACAGGGCGCGCTTCAAGCGGCTGAACGAGCCCGACGTCAGCTATCACGGCGTGGTCTACACCGAGGCGCTGGGCCCGGCCGCCTACATCGGCCGCGCGCGCGTCGTGCCGCTGCGCAACATGGGCGCGGCGCTGTCGCCGATGAACGCCTTCCTGATCCTTCAGGGCATCGAGACGCTGGCGCTGCGCATGGACCGCATCTGCGACAACACGCTGAAGATCGCCGGCTACCTGAAGCGGCATTCGAAGGTGGGCTGGGTCAACTACGCTGGCCTGAGCGACCACCCCGACCATGCGCTGGTGAAAAAGACCATGGGCGGGCGCGCCAGCGGCATCGTCAGCTTCGGGGTGCAGGGCGGGCGCGATGGCGGCGCGCGCTTCCAGGATGCGCTGCAGCTATTCACGCGGCTGGTCAACATCGGCGATGCGCGCTCTCTGGCCTGCCACCCGGCCAGCACCACCCACCGCCAGCTCGGCCCCGACGAACTGGCCAAGGCCGGGGTCAGCGTGGACATGGTCCGGCTGTCGGTGGGCATCGAGCACATCGACGACCTGCTGGCCGACCTGGAGCAGGCGCTGGCGGTGGTCTGAACGGCCGAAGCGCCGCGGCATGGCGCCCGGGCCGCCGGCCGGGTTGCGCGCGGTCAAGATCCACGCGCTTGACGAGCATCCGGCTGATCGACAGTCTGCGCCAACGCAAGCCTGCCTGGCGCCGGGTCCATGGACTCGCCGCGCAAACGACCGGACTTTCGAAGTTGTTCCTGCAATCGACGACTGCGTTCGGCGCGCGGCGCGCGAACGTGCTGGGCTGCCTGCTGCAGTTGGCCGTCGTGCTCGGCGTCGGCCCCGCGACCTTCGCTGTCGTCGGCGCAGCCGATGCCAGCCCCATCGAGCTGTTCGTACCCGAGGGCTGTCCGCCCTGCGGCCGTGCCAAGACCGTCATGGGACAGCTTGGGCGCGAGCGGCCGGAGCTGCCGATCGTCGTGCGCGACGTGCAGCAGGACCCGGCGGCGATGGCTCGCCTGCAGTGACTGTTGCAGACCACACGCGCCGGCGTGGCACGGGTGCCTATGCCACGGGGCGGGACGAGGGGTCGAAGCTCCAAGTCGGCCGCGCCGGTGTCGGCGTCGACGCCAGTGACGCATCAAAGCCTGGCTGAGCCAGGCCTTTCGTATTCGGCTTCGAGGTTCAACAGCGATGCTGCTGCTTCCGATGTCGTTCCGACAACGCGGAGCCCTGACTCCGTGGTCGAGCTTGCTCGCGGCGGTGGTGCGTCCGCACCTGCACGCGCGGATGACTGCATCAAGGCTGTCAATCGCGGCGGTACGAGGACTTGTTTGAGCAGCGATGCATGGCTATGGGTTGCGACCCCCGGCAGTCGGTGGGTCCGTTGGAATACTGGCGCTAATGCTGACATCGGCGATCTTGCCGTGGCAACCTCAGGTTCAGGCCGACATCGAGGTACATCAGGACAGCTCTGGCTGGCCCTGGCTCCGTTTCGGTGGGGGTGCGGCCGTCGGCCTCAGCGGTACGGCCACGGATGGCCGAAGATCGACCGGAACCATTGGTCGAAGAGCCCCGGTCTGAGCCACTCGACCCCGCCGATCGCGAGCAACGCCGCGGCCCAGGCGATCAGGATCAGCCCGCCCAAGCGCGCGGGCGCATCGATCAGCATCCCGAATGCGCGCTGCCACTTCGAGCCGCCGCGGTGGACGAACCCGATCAGAAACCCCATCCCGTGGAACAGCAGCACGGTCCCCAGGGGTATCAAGGCGACGCTGGGTCGCGCGAGGACCGCGGCACGCATCTGCTCGAGGCTCGTGCCGCCCAGGAACAGCAAGGCGGGCGCGACCAGGCAGGCACCGCACACCAGGACGGCCAGCCCGTACGGGACGGCGGCGAGGCCCTCGTAGACGAAGTAGCGGTATTCCCGGCGCACCATCATGCCCCCGCGCATGAACATCAGCCGCCGCTCGCCGACGGCCAGGGCACCGATCCACAGGGCGCCGAGGCCCAGGCCGATCACCCCGAGCGCGGTCAAGTGTGGCCGGCCGAGCTGGAAACCGGCGACGAGCGCCGCCATCGACAGCGCCGGCGCCACGAAGAACTGGGTCATCACGCGCCGCTCGACGAGCTTTCGCTCGTCCTCGGACGCCGGGATGCGCCCGCCGGTGAACGGCAGCGGCGGGTCGGCGATGCCAGTGCCGGTCTCGCCGGCGGCCGTTGCAGGGCCAAGGGGCCGCTGCGGGGGACCCGCATCATTCATGGACGCCTCTCCCGCCACGGCGTGGCGATCACTTCGGCGACATCGACCGCCGTTGCGGCTACTTCAGCTTCACATCGCCCTTGTGGAGCAGCGAGCCATCCTTCGAGTCGATCGACCACGACAGGATGCTCTCGCCCATCACGCTGATCGACCACAGCATGCGCGGCTGGCTGGTGGCCTTGCCCATCAGCGTCAGGCCCATCGCGATCGAGTCGTTCGCCTTCAGGCCGTGCTTGCGCGCGGCCTCGAGCGCCTTGTCGCTGTCGATGAATTCCCCGATCGGATCGACCGAGGTCGTTCGCACGTCCGGCTCGATCTCGACCCTGATGTCGCGCGCGGTGACGATCGCGCTCTTCCTGGCCTTCACCGAGTAGAAGTTGTAAAGCCACGAGTTCGCCTTACCGTCCGCCTTGGCACTCAGCGTCGAGACGTGAGTGAGCACGGCGTCGGGCTGCCATTTCTGCGCAGCCGCGTTCACTTCCTTCAGCGCGACCCTGGCCGTCGACGCCGCCTGCGCCAGCGGAATCGCGATCAGTGCCAGCATGGTGGCCCAAGCCCAGCGGCGCGGGAACAGCTGCATGGGGTTCCTCCTGGCGATTGATCGGGCCGGCGCAGCGCCGGGCGCGGTGGCCGCGGGTCGAAGCGTGGCAGCACACGCGAAGTGTGGCGACGACTTTGCCGCGCCGCAATCCCTGAGTCTGTCTGAGCCAGCCGTCCTCACATCGTCCGGGGACACAGCAAGCAGGTTGCCGAATTGCCGTCAGTCGCGAACGCCTGCTGGTCGTCGGTGTGAATTCCAGCATCGATGAAGCGGACCGTGCAGAGGATCGTCGGTCCAACGCTTCGAGCGCACTGCACTAGCATGGGCGCATGGACTCCAGCCCCGAAATCCCGCCCGCCATCGACCGCGAGACCATCGCTGCCGCGCAGCGGCGCATCGCGGCGGACGTGCGCCGCACGCCGTTGTGGCGCCTGCCCGGCGCGGCGCTGGGGCTGGACGTGGCCGAGCTGTGGCTGAAGCTCGAACAGCTGCAACTGGGCGGCAGCTTCAAGGCGCGCGGCATGTTCAACCGCATGCGTTCGCTGCCGATTCCGGCAGCCGGGGTCGTCATCGCCTCGGGCGGCAATGCCGGCATTGCGGTGGCCACGGCGGCGCGGACACTCGGCGTGCCCTGCGAGGTGTTCCTGCCCGAACTCGCCAGCCACGCCAAGCGGCAGGCGCTGGCCGACCTGGGGGCGCAGGTGGTCGTGCAGGGTGCCGCCTATGCCGACGCACTGGCCGCCTGCCTGCAGCGCCAGCAGCAGACCGGCGCGCTGCTGATGCACGCCTACGACCAGCCCGAGGTGGTGGCCGGTGCCGGCACGCTGGCGGCAGAGATCGAACAGGAGGCGGGGCTGCCCGACCGCGTGCTGGTCAGCGTGGGCGGCGGTGGCCTCGTTGCCGGCATCGCGGCCTGGTTCGCGGGCCGTGTGCGCGTCGAGGCGCTGGAACCGCAGGGTTCGCCCACCTTGCATGCGGCGCGCGCGGCGGGCGAACCGGTGGACGTGGCGGTGTCGGGCCTGGCCGCCGACGCCCTGGGCGCACGACGCATCGGCCGCATCGCCTGGCCGATCTGCCAGCGCTTCGTGGCTGCGTCGCACCTGGTCGCCGACGAAGCCATCAGCGCCGCCCAGCAGCGGCTGTGGCGCGATCTGCGCCTGGCGGTGGAACCCGCGGCGGCGCTGCCGCTGGCGGCCCTGCTTTCGGGGGTGGTTCGGCCCGCGCCGCACGAACGTGTGGCGCTGGTGATCTGCGGCGCCAATTTCGACCCCGCGACCTTGTAGCGAGGCGGAACCCGCCACACCAGTCGATACCGGCGGCGTTCCCGCCCTGCAGCCCTCGTCCGGACCTCGATCCGGGCCGCCTTGTTCAGGCCAGCTTGCCCAGCGTTGCGGTCTGTTCGGCGAGCAGGTAGTAGAAGGTGACGCGGCTCTTCTTCGCCGTGCCCTTCATCTTCTCCACCACGGCCTTGATGCCGGCGTCGGCGGCAGCGGGCGCCAGACCCAGCTTCTTGGCTGCGAAGCCGTCGCGCACCGTCGCCAGTTCGTCCTTGTCGCTGGCCGAGACGAGGGCGCTGTCTGCGTTGCGCAGCGCGATGCCGCAGTACTTCACGATCGCGGCCACGGCGGCCTCGTTCACGTTGCTGGTGAATTTGCTGATGTCCGTCACGTACTCGCTCATCTCGCTCTCCTTTGTGTTGGCAAATGTGGCCGAATCGTCGCTCGACGCCTTTGACCGCACTCAATGTCGGTGCAAGCCGTCTGCCGGTCCCGCCCCGCAGCCCAAGAACTTTACCGTGGGTCGATTGTCGGCTGCTGCGCCGAACCCGGCCCGCGCGACACACTTCAGCGCGTCATCCAGCGCCGGGCACCATAGCTGAACCCGTCCACCAGCGCCACCATCGCGAGCATGGCACCCAGGATGGTGGCGGTCTTGCCCATCTGGAACAGACCCATGTGGAAGGCCAGCAACTGCCCCAGCCCGCCGGCGCCCACCACGCCCAGCACGGCGGCGGCGCGGATATTGTTTTCCCAGCGGTACAGCGTGTAGCTCAGCAGCTGCGGCAGCACCTGCGGCAGGGTGGCGTAGAGAAACACCCGCAGCGGGACCACTCCCTGCGCGCGCAGCGCGTCGCCCGGGCCGGCCGGTGCGTTTTCCAGGCTTTCAGCAAACAGGCGGCCCAGCACGCCGGTGGTGTGCAGCGCGAGTGCCAGCGTGCCGGCAAAGGGCCCCAGTCCGGCCGAGATGAGCAGCAGCGCCGCCCACACCAGTTCGGGAATGCTGCGCAGCGCATTGAGCAGCAGCCGCGTCGGCGCGCGGCCCCAGGCGGCATCGGCCGCGTGCAGCCGGCTCGCCGGCAAGGCCAGCGCCAGGCCGGCGGCGGCGGCCACCAGCGTGCCCAGCAGCGACATCGCCAGCGTCTCCCACGCCCCCACGGTCACCTTGGCGACGAAGGTCGGTGAGAGATCGGGCGGGAAGAATTCGCCCAGAAAGCGGCCCATGCTGCGCGCCGCGTCCAGCGACAGGAATTGCGCCCATTGCAGGTCCAGCGACCAGAAGCTGGCCACCACCAGCAGGGCCAGCGCGGCGCTGAACCAGCAGGCCTTGCAGCGCGCGTCGAACAGCGGCGGCGGCAGCTTGTACGGCGGGTTGGCGGCGCTGGGCTTGTTCATGGACACGCGCCTGCGTTCAGCCCAGCGCCTTGCGCAACCAGGCACTGGTGCGGTCGGCCAGCGCCACCAGCGCGATGAAGACCAGCAGCATGGTCGCCACCTCGCCGCCTTCGAACATTTTCATCGAATTGTCCAGTTGCTGGCCCAGCCCGCCGGCGCCGACGAAACCCAGCACCACCGAACTGCGAATGGCGCATTCCCAGCGGTAGACCGTGTAACTGGTCAGCTCGGCCGCATTGGTGGGCAGCAGCCCGTAGGCGAAGGCCTGCAGGCGGCCCGCGCCGTTGCGCAGCAGGGTCTCGGTGGCCTGGGTCTCGCCGCTTTCGAGGATCTCGCCGTAGACCTTGCCCAGCATGCCGCCGTAGGTGAGCGCGATGGCCAGCACGCCGGCCGTGGGCCCCAGCCCGACCACGCGAACGAAGACCAGCGCCCACACCAGTTCGGGAACGCTGCGCAGCACGATGAGCAGCCAGCGCACGCCCTGGCGCAGCCAGAACGGGGCCCGCGCCATGCGCCCGGAAAGCGCCGAGATCGACAGCACGCGCGTCGACAGCAGCGTGAGCGGCATCGCCACCCCCAGCGCCAGCGTGATGCCTGCGGTGGCGATGGCCACCGTGCGCCAGGTCTCGCGCGCCACCAGCGCCAGGAATTCGCCGTCCAGCGCCAGCGGCCAGAAGCTGCCGATGAATTGCGCGCTGATCTTCAAGTTGCCGGGCTCCAGCAGCACCCAGGGCCGGAATTCGGTGGCCACGGCCAGCGGCCACAGCAGCACCAGTGCGGCGCTGGTCCAGAACAGGCGCGGCAGCCAGGCCGGGTCGCGCGCCGGCGGCCGGGGGGCGAGGCGCAGGCCGCTGGTGGCGCTCATAGTGGCTGCAAGCCGTCCCGGCAGAGGGCGGTCAGGCCGAGACGATCTCGCCCACGGCGTTGTCCACCACCACCGGGCAGGCCAGGTACATGAGCGCCGGCTCGGTGCCGTATTTGCCGCGCACGAAGGCCTTCCACTCGGCCGTGTACAACCGGTCGGCGTCTTCGCGCGACTGCCACAAGTAGATGCCGCCGGCCTTGAGGCCGTCCTCGGAGAGGAAATAGTATTTGCGGATCAGCCCGGCCATGCCCTGGTACTTCGGCGCCGTGCTCAGAAAGGTCTCGCGCGCCTGGTCCACGGTCATGGGCTGCGGCAGCTTGAATTCGGCGATGACGGTGATCATGGGGTTTCCTCGGGTTCAGTGCGCAAGCGTGCGTGGCGCCGCTGGAGTGTGGCGGGCGCAGCCCCGTCGCATTCAGCGGCAATGCATCACCGCCGGCTGCGGCGCCGGCGGCGGTGTGTCTTGGGCAGTGGCAGGTGCGTCGCCGCGCAGTTCGTCTTCGTGCTGTTCGTACAGCCTCTCCAGGCGTTCGCGGCTCACCTGCGCCGCCGGCAGGTCGAAGGCCATGGCGCCGTCGCGCAGGCCCACGATGCGCGGGAAATGCGCCAGCGCCATGTCCACCTGGTGCAGCGTGGCCACCAGCGTGACGCCGCGCCCGGCGGCACCGTCCACCAGCGTGACCATGGCCTGGCGCGCACGCGTGGGGTCCAGCGCCGACAGCGGCTCGTCCACCAGCCACAGCGTGGCCGGCGCCAGCAGCGCACGTGCCAGGCCCACGCGCTGGCGTTCGCCGCCGGAGAGCCGGTCCACGCGTTCGAACAGCTTGTCGGCCAGGTCGAAGCGGTCCAGCGCTTCGAATGCGGCCGGGATGTCGCTGGGGTAGAAGAGCGAGCGCAGGCTGGCCGCCAGTCCCAGCGCCGGCAAGCGGCCGGCCAGCACCGAGGTCACCACGCGCTGCCGTGGCGGCAGCGGCGGCACCTGCGGCGCCAGGAACAGGCGCCCGCGCAGCTTCTGCAGCGCTCTGCGCGGCAGCGTCCAGGGGTCCTGCCCGTCCAGACTCACCCGGCCCGCGGCCACTGGCAGCGCACAGGCCAGCACCTGCAGCAGCGTGGTCTTGCCGGCGCCCGAGGGGCCGATCACCGCGACTTGCTCGCCACGCCGCACGCGCAGGTCCAGCACTTTCAGCGCCGGCGCCGCACCTGGCCTTGCCGCCGGGTGGCGGGCGGCCACGGCCTGCAGTTCGATGTCCAAGGCCTGCGCCCGCAGCGTCAGAGCAACCCGGCGCTGCGCGCGGCCGCTTCGATGCCCTTGTAGTTCTCGGCCCGGGTCGGGACGAAGCGCGTGGCGCGCTGCAGGTCCAGGATCTGCTTGCCTTCGGTGCTGTCGCGGCTCAGCGACAGCAGCGCCTGGGTGAGTTTCTCGCGCAGTGCCGCGGGCATGTCGGCATGCACCGTCCAGTTGTAGTCGTAGTAGGGCGGGGTGGTGTAGAAGGCGCGCACCTTGGCCGTGTCGACCTTCTTGTCGGCCACGAACTTCTCCCACACCGAGATATTCAACGCACCGGCCTGCACCTTGCCCGAGGCCACGGCGGCAATGGTCGCATCGTGGGCGCCGCTGTAGGCGACGCGGCGGAAGTCCTTGTCGGGGTCGACGCCGGCCTGCAGCAGGAAACTGCGCGGCATCAGGTGGCCCGAGGTGCTGCTTTGCGAGCCGAAGCTGACGTCCTTGCCCTTCAGGTCGGCCAGCGTCTGGATGGCCGGGTCGCCAGTGATGAACACCGAGCGGAAGCGCTCGTCTTCTTCGCGCTGGGCCACCGGGACGACCTTGCCGCCCGAGCGCACGTGCGCCTGCACGAAGGTGAAGCCGCCGAACCAGGCCAGGTCGACCTTCTTGTTGATCAACGCCTCCACCGAGGCGGCGTAGTCGGTCACGGGCGTGAAGACGACCGGCATGCCCAGCTTCGACTCCAGATACTTCATCAGCGGCTCGGCCTTGCGCGCCAGTTCGGTGGGCGACTCGTCGGGGATGGCGGTGATGCGGAACACCTGCTGGGCATGCGCCAGGGCGCCGAAGGCGAGCAGCGCGCAGGTCAACAGAGAGCGCAGCGTGCGCGAAGGGGACAGGCTGATCATGGAGGGCTCCTGGCGTTGGGCAGACAGACGAAGGGATCGCGAATGGGCAAAACTGGCCCGCACGCATTGGAACCCATCACGGCTGGCCATGCACGCGGCTGCTACATTGCCACGTGACCCGCTCTGGCGCCGGCGCGCGAACACGCCTCGGCCCCGACCTTGGCCATGACCCCCAGGACCCGCCCATGCGCAGCCCGCAATTCATCGACCTGACCCCGCCCGGCCCGCAGCCGCTGGCCGAGGAAGCCGCGGCCGGCCTGCAGGCGCGGCCGGCACGGTTGCCGCCTAAATTCTTCTACGACGCCCTGGGCTCGCGGCTGTTCGACGCCATCACCGAACTGCCCGAGTACTACCCCACGCGCACCGAGGCCGCGATCCTGGCCGATCATCGCGCCGGCATCACCGCGGCAGTGCACGCCGCCGTGGGCCGCGGTGCCACCCTGGTCGACTTGGGAGCGGGCAGCTGCACCAAGGCCGCCAGCCTGTTCGCGGCCTTCGAGCCTGCGCGCTACGTGGCGGTGGACATCTCGGCCAACTATCTGCAGGGCACGCTGCAGCGCCTGCAGCAACTGCACCCGGCGGTGGAGATGGTGGCCGTGGGTATGGACTTCTCCTCGCGGCTGGCG
Source organism: Candidatus Rubrivivax defluviihabitans (assembly GCA_016709385.1). Lineage (GTDB taxonomy): Bacteria > Pseudomonadota > Gammaproteobacteria > Burkholderiales > Burkholderiaceae_C > Rubrivivax > Rubrivivax defluviihabitans. The sequence continues at coordinate 168,993 of JADJMW010000005.1, read as the reverse complement.
CTGCCGGCCGATCTGACGTGCGGCCCGGCACTGGTGTTCTACCCAGGGTCCAGCATCGGCAACTTCGCACCTGCACCGGCTTTGCGCCTGCTCCGCCAAGCCCACGCCGCGGCCGCGGGCGGCGCGCTGCTCATCGGCGTGGACTGCGTCAAGCCCGCCGACGTGCTGGAGGCCGCCTACGACGACGCGCTGGGAGTCACGGCGGCCTTCAACCTGAACCTGCTGCGTCACCTGAACCGGCTGTTGGGCAGCGACTTCGACGTGCGGCAGTGGCGGCACGTGGCGCTGTTCAACCGCGCCGGGTCGCGCATCGAGATGCACCTGGAGGCGCGACAGTCGCTCACCGTGCGCTGGCCAGCGGGCGAGCGCGACTTCGACGCCGGCGAGCGCATCCACACCGAGGACTCCTACAAGTGGCAGCCGGCCGATTTCCAGGCCCTGCTGCACGAAGCCGGCTTTCGCCACGTGGAGCAATGGACCGACGACCTGGGCTGGTTCGCGGTGATGCTGGCGCGGGCCTGATCAGGCCTGTGCGGGCCGGATCGGCAGCCCCGGCCCGGGCGGCAGGAAGACGGTGCGCTTCAGGGCGCGCAGCTGCGCAGCCCGGCGAAAATATCGTTGCGCTCGGCCGGGAAATAGTTGCGGTAGCGCGGCCAGCGCATACGCGGCTGGGTGGCAAAGGAGGCGCCGCGCAGCACCGGCCGGCCGTCGAACCAGGGCGCCGAATAGTCGCGGTAGGGGTGGGGCCTGAAACCGGGGTAGGGCGCGAAGGTGCTGGCCGTCCACTCCCAGACATCGCCCCAGCGGAATGCCTCCGGGCGTTGCAGCGCGGCGGCTTCCCATTCGGCCTCGGTGGGCAGCCGGCGGCCGGCCCAGGCGCACCAGGCCAGCGCTTCGTGCTGCGTCAGGTGGCAGGCGGGCAGGGCCGGGTCCAGGTCGGTCCAGCGGCCGTGGCGCCATTGCTGCCAGGCCTTGCCGCTGCGGCGCAGGTAGCGCGGCGCGGCGGCCTGGGTTTGTGCCAGCCAGGCGCGACCGGCCGCGGTCCACCAGCGGGGCTCGGCGTAGCCGCCGGCCTCGACGAAAGGCAGGAATTCCGCCCAGCGCCGCGCTTGTTGGTCGATCCGGAACGGAGCGAGATGGGTATCGTGAGCGGCGAGTTCGTTGTCGAAGGCGAAGCCCGCGCCGGCATGGCCCAGCCGGTGCGGCCCGCCTGCGAGCGCCAGATCGCCGGCGGGTGGCGGCAGCGGCGCGGGCTGCCAGCGCGGGTCGGTGATCGGCACGCCCAGCCCCTGCGCCATGTAGACCGCGGCTTCGTGGTGCATGTCTTCGTGGAACAGCGACCAGCGGTAGAAATACAGTGCGTCGTCGCCCTGCGGCGCGTCGGCCAGCAGTTCCAGCGTGCGCGACAGCTGGGCCGCCAGGTCGGCGCGCGTGGCTGCCGCGTCGGGCAGCGGCAGCGCCCAGCGGCTGTCGTGCGGCACGGCGCTGGAGTTGTACAGCGCATCCGCTCCGGCCCGCACGCCGAGTGTCCGCGCCACCAGGGGATCGGCGGCGGCGCCCAGCAGCCGCTGCGGGTTGCGCGCCAGCCACCATTCCTGGAACCAGCCGATATGGCCCAGCTCCCACAGCGGCGGGTTCAGTTCGGCACGCTGCGGCACCACCAGTTGCGGCAGCACTTGTTCGAAGAGCGCAAACGTGGTCAACGTATCGGCCCGGCTGGCCGGCAGAGCACGCGCCAGTGCTTCACGGTCCAGGTACCGAGGGCCGGCTTCGCTGTGGATGCGGGTGTCGGGGCTCATTTTCTGGCCGTTCGCAGCCTCGGCTGCGGCGTCAAACGAAATCGCGGGCCCGGAGCACGCAGACCGGACGCGCGAACGGTCGTGGGTCGGCCAGGGGCGCCAGTTCGCGTATGCTGCCACAGCCATCGATGCAAGGGCCACCCATGACGCACGCCAGCAGGACCAGCGCCAGATTGCACGAGACCTCCCGGGCCCGCGGTCCTGCCGCGCTGGGGCGGGTCACCGAGTCGTCGGCCCTAGCGCTCGCTGACCACAAGCAGGCAAGGGCCCCGGCGGCGGGTGCGCGCCAGTCGCTGCAGCTCAGGCTCATCGACGCCGCGGAACTGGGCCCGCGCGCCGCGGCCCAGCGGCGGACGGTCGAGTCGATCCGGGCATCGCTGGCACCGCGGACGCCGTGGCGGCACCTGGACAGCGCTTGCGGCGATCCGTCGGCGCCACTCCAGTTGAGACTGAATCCGCTCGATGGCGACAAGCCGGGCCGGCTGCCGGACAACGAGCGCACGCTGAAAGACCTGCTGGCGGCCAATGGCCTGGCCTTGGCCGACCGGCAGAAGGCGCGGAGTGATCCCGCCCATGAAGCCGATCTGAACGACCGCCTGCAGCGTGTGCTGGCTGCAGAGGAGAAGTTCGAGGGCAAGAATCTGAAGCCGGCTCAGCGCAGGACGCTGCGCGATTTGCTGGCCTTCGAATACGACGGGCTGGTCGACCGTGCCGGGCGCTATCGCGACGATGCCGACGCCGCTTACAGCGCCGAACTCGATGCGACGGCCCAGGCCATCCGCAAGGACCATCCCGCCGTCGACGAGTTGTACAAGGGCGGCGCCCCGTGGAAAACGGTTCTGCCTTCGATCACACCCTCGGCGCGGATCGCGAAGTGGGTAACGACGCCTGTCTTTGCAGAGGCCGTCCGCGCGCGCTACAAGCTGCTCTACAAGACGGGGGCGCCAGTCGCGGCGGCGCTGTCGGCCAACGACCAATCGGCGCTCGACGGCGAGACTGAGGCAGTGAACAGGCAGCTCGATCTGTGGAAGAAGAAACCGTATGACGCCCCTGGGTGCAATGACAATGGCACCTGGGGCACCTCCAAGACGGGTGCGGGCGGCGCCTTCGCGGTGAGCCAGGTCAACGCCCGGGTCTGGACCGAGCTGAAGAAGTGGTGGCAGGGCAAGGAGGGTACCTATGTGACGCCCAGCGACACCTCCAACTATTCGCTCAAGAAGCACCGCGATACGCAGGACCTGAGTCCGACGTTCAACTATCACATCGATGTGGCTTGAGGGTGAGCCTGCGACCTGCTGGCCACGCCATCGCTGTTCATTCGCTGCCGGTTCGCGTTAGCCTCGGCGGTCCATGAAGCGCAAGGAAATCGTCATCGTGACGCCGGCGCTGGCCTCGGCCAACAACGGCAACTGGCAGACGGCCTGGCGCTGGGCGCGTTTCCTGTCCGCCGATTATCGGGTGCACATCACCGACGCCTGGGGGGCGGAGCGGCCGGGGGCCGATGCGGCGTTGATGATCGCGCTGCACGCCCGCCGCTCGGCGGCCTCGGTGGCGGCTTGGCATGCCGCCTTCCCGGAGCGCCCGCTGGTGCTGGTGCTCACCGGCACCGACCTGTACCGCGACATCGAAACCGACGCCGACGCGCAGCGCTCGCTGGCGCTGGCGCAGCGCCTGGTGGTGCTCAACGAAGCTGGCCCGGCGCGCCTGCCGCCAGCCTTGCGCGACCGCGTCACCGTTTGCCTGCAGTCGGCCACGCCGCGCCGCGCCCGGCCCAAGACCCCGCGCCACCTGCGCGCGCTGATGGTCGGCCACTTGCGCGACGAGAAGCAGCCGCAGATCTACTTCGACGCCGCACGCGCGCTCGCCCACTGCACCGACATCCTGTTCGACCACATCGGCGGCGGCCTGGACCCGGCGCTGGCTGCGCAGGCCCGGGCGCTGGCCGCGCAGCAGCCCCGCTACCGCTGGCTCGGCGCCTTGCCGCACGGTGCCACGCGCTCGCGCATCGCCGCCGCGCACGTGCTGGTGCACCCCAGCCGCATGGAAGGCGGCGCGCATGTGGTGATCGAGGCCGTGGTCAGCGGCACGCCGGTGCTGGCCTCGCGCATCGACGGCAATGTCGGCCTGCTCGGCCACGGCTACGACGGCTATTTCGAGCCGGGCGACGCGACCGGTCTGGTGACCCTGCTGCAGCGCATGCGCGACGATCCGTCTATGCTTGCGCACCTTCGAGAGCAATGCGACCGGCGCGCGCCGCTGTTCGACCCGGCGCGCGAGCGCCGCACCGTGCTGTCGCTGGCGGCCGAACTGCTGCCGCCGCACCCCCAGGAGATCCCCGATGAACGCCCCCGAAAGACCCCTTGAGCCGCGCCTGACCGCGCTGTCGCACGGCGGCGGTTGCGGCTGCAAGATCGCGCCCGGTGTGTTGGCGCAGATTCTCAAGGGCACGGCCGGCATGGTGATGCCGAAGGAGTTGCTGGTCGGCATCGAGACCGCCGACGACGCCGCCGTCTACCAGCTCAACGACGAGCAGGCGCTGATCGCCACCACCGACTTCTTCATGCCCATCGTCGACGACCCGTTCGACTTCGGCCGCATCGCCGCCACCAATGCCATCAGCGACGTCTACGCCATGGGCGGGCGGCCGATCATGGCGCTGGCGCTGGTGGGCATGCCGATCAACGTGCTGTCCACGGCCACCATCGGCCGCATCCTGGACGGCGGCATGTCGGTGTGCCGCGAAGCCGGCATTCCCATCGCCGGCGGCCACACCATCGACTCGGTGGAGGCCATCTACGGCCTGGTGGCCATGGGCCTGGTGCACCCCAAGCGCGTCAAGCGCAACGCCGACGCCAAGCCGGGCGACCTGCTCGTGCTGGGCAAACCGCTGGGCGTGGGCGTGATGTCGGCGGCGCTGAAGAAGGGCGAGCTCGGCGACGCGGGTTATGCGCAGATGATTGCCAGCACGACGAAGCTCAATACCCCCGGCCCGGACCTCGCAGCGCTGCCGGGCGTGCACGCCTTGACCGACGTCACCGGCTTCGGCCTGGCCGGCCATGCGCTGGAAATCGCCCGCGGAGCCGGTTGCCAGGTGCGTGTCGAATGGGCAAAGGTGCCGCTGTTGGCCGGCGTGCGCGAACTGGCTTCGAAGGGCCATGTCACCGGCGCCTCGGGCCGCAACTGGGCCGGCTATGGTGCGCAGGTGGCGTTGCCCCACGGCTTTGCCGCCGTTGATCAGGCCTTGCTGGGCGACCCGCAGACCAGCGGCGGACTGCTCGTCTCCTGCGACGCGGCGGCACTGGGCGAGGTGCTGGCCATCTTCCGCCGCCATGGTTTCGAGGCCGCGTCCGTCATCGGCGAGATCGCTGACGCGCCCGTCGGAGCGCCGCGCCTGGTGGTGCGCTGAGGCGCCTCCGCTTCAGCTTCGACAGGCAGTCCTTCGCCGGCGCCCCTCGCGACGGCCATTGCTCGCCGTCAAGCTTGCAGCAGTTGGCTGACGCTTCGCCGCCGCTGCCGCCATAAGATCTGCATTCGGGGAATGAGACGAAGAACCCGGAGGATTGATCATGAAGCGTCGAAACATGGTGTTGTCGATCACGGCGGCGGCCACCGCGCCCGGCTTCGTGCTCGCAGCGAGCAAGGACGAAGAGCGCGCCGATGTGCGCAAGGCGGCGCAGGAAGCGCTGGCCGCGGTCTACAAGGTGCAGCCGTCGGCGCGCAAGGCGGTCGAGTCGGCCGCCGGCTACGCGGCGTTCAGCAATTTCGGCATGAAGATCCTGCTGGCCGGCAGCGGCACCGGCAAGGGCGTCGCGGTCAACAACAAGACCCGGGCGACGACCTACATGAAGATGGCCGAGTTGCAGGCCGGGCTCGGCTTCGGGGTCAAGAAGTTCCAGCTCGTCTGGGTCTTCGACACCGAGCAGGCGCTGAACAAGTTCGTCGATTCGGGCTGGGAGATCGGCGCCCAGGCCACCGCGTCGGCCAAGGCCGGCGACAAGGGCGCGTCGTACCAGGGCGCGGTCGCGGTCTCGCCCGGGGTCTGGCTGTACCAGGTCACTGGCGACAGCCTGGCCGTGGAGCTGACCGCCAAGGGCACGAAGTACTACAAGGACAGCGACCTCAACTGACCGGGGCATGTCATATGGAACGTCAGTTCCGAACGAGGCGTCGTGGACGCCGGCGGTCGGCGTGTTGGCGGGAGCACTGCCCGTGAAGCCGCGGGACGGTTGCGGCTCTGCGACGCACTGCCTGCCATGCCTCGTGCTGCGCTGAAGCGGGTCTATTTCAACGCCAGCAGGAAGTCCTTCACCGGCGCCACCGTGCGAGCCGGGTCTTCCTCGTGCGGCACGTGGCCCAGGTCGTCGAAGACGACGAGCCGGCTGCCGGCAATCTGCTGCTGAAGCCATTGCCCGACGGCGGGCGGAATCAGCCGGTCGCGCCCACCCCACAAGATGAGTGTGGGCTGCTTGACGCGAGCGATCTGCTCGGCCCCTTCGCCCATCACCCACTGCTGCATGCGCTGACCCAGCGCCCGCCGGTTGCCCTCGCGCAGCGTCAGCTCGAAATGGCGGTCGACGAGTTCCGGCGTCACGCGGGCCGGGTCGCCGTAGACCGAGGTCAGGCTCTGCGCCACCACCGATCGCGGCAGCACCCACTCGGCGATGCGGTTGACGACCGGCAGTCTGGCAACCGCGAAGCCCAGCGGTACCGATTCGGGCGTGAAGACTGGCCCGGCGGCGTCGACCAGCACCAGTGCCGCCACGCGCTCGGGCGCCATCACCGCCAGGCGCCAGGCGACCTCGCCGCCGAGCGAATTGCCGCCGACGACGGCGCGCGGAACCTGCAGCGCGTCCAGCAGATCCAGCACGAAGCGGGCGTAGGTGTCGCCGCGGTAGTCGCCGGGTGAGTACTGGCCAGTGAAGGGCCCGGTGAGGCCGAAGCCCGGCAGGTCGAAGCTGATGATGCGGCGCTGACCTTTCAGCGCCGCCACCCAACCCTCCCAGGTGTGCAGGCTGGCCGAGGTGCCATGGATCAGCACCAGCGGCAGCGGGTCGTCGCGCGGGCCTTCGTCGCGCAGGTGCACGACCTGGCCGCGCACCTCGATGAAGTCCGAAGGCGGCAGCGCCCAACGCGCCACCAGCGTCTCCACGGGCCGGTCGGGCGCGCGCGACAAGGCCAGTGCCAGCGCGGTGACGAGCAGCAGCGCACCGAAGATGCGCAGCAGCACGGCCATCCGCTGAACCCTCGCCGGTGCCGAGGAGGGCTGCCGTCAGACGCTGGCGCGTGCCGTCGAAGGCGGCGTATCGCGCAGCCGCCGGCGCTGCAGCAGCATCACCCCGGCCAGCAGCACCAGCGCGGGAATGAACACCCACTCCTTGGCCGGGCGGTCGGCGGGCAATTCGATGCCGACGATATTGAAGCCTTGCTCGATGCCCAGCTTCTCGGCCGCCGAGCCGAACTGCACCTGCGCGATCTGCATCTCGCCGCCCAGCGGCACCACGGTCAGGCCGATGCGGCGCAGGCGCTCGCGCGCCGGTCCGGCGTCACCCAGCGGCAGCAGCACGCCCTTGCGGATGTCCTTGCCGTCGAGGTTGGTACCGGCGATCCAGATGCGTTTGCGTTCGCCGGGCTGGGCCTTTTCCACCAGTTCCATCAACTGCGCAGGTGGCGCCTCGACGAATGGCGGGTAGACCTCGTCCCAGAAGAAGCCGGGCCGGAACAGGGCGAAGGTGACCAGCAGCAGCGCGATCGACTCGTACCAGCGTGAGCGCACCAGGAAATAGTTCTGCGTGGCGGCGGCGAAGACCAGCATCGCGATCACGGCGCTCACGATCGTCAGCAGGAGGTGCCAGAGGGTGTCCACGCCGATCAGCAGCAACTGCGTATTGAAGATGAACAGGAACGGCAGGATCGCCGTGCGCATGCTGTAGTAGAAGGCCGTGATGCCGGTCTTGATAGGGTCGGTGCGCGCAATCGCCGCCGCCGCGAACGAGGCCAGCCCCACCGGCGGCGTGACATCGGCCATGAGCCCGAAATAGAAGACGAACAGGTGCACGGCGATCAGCGGCACCAGCAGGCCGCTCTGCGCGCCGAGCTCCACCACCACCGGCGCCATCAGCGTGGAGACGACGATGTAGTTGGCGGTGGTCGGCAGGCCCATGCCCAGCACCAGGCTGATGAAGGCCACCAGCACCAGCATCAGCATCAGGTTGCCGCCGGAAAGCAGCTCCACCACCTCGGTCATCACCAGGCCGATACCGGTGAGCGACACCGTGCCGACGATGATGCCGGCTGCCGCGGTGGCCACACCGATGCCGATCATGTTGCGCGCGCCGGCCTCCAGCCCCGCCACCAGGTCCATGAGCCCCACCTTGACGGCCGCACCGAGCCCGTCGTGGCCGCGCAGCAAGGCCATCAGCGGCCGCTGCGTGACCATCACGAAGATCATGAACAAGGTGGCCCAGAAGGCCGACAGCGCCGGCGACATCTGCTCCACCATCAAGCACCAGATCAGCACCACCACGCTGAGCAGGTAGTGCAGGCCCGACAGCAGCGTGGGCTGGGTCTCGGGCAATTCGAACACGGGCGCGTTGGGGTCGTCCAGCGTCAGCTCGGGCTGGCGCGAAGCCACCCACATCAACGCGACATAGGCGCCCAGCAGGCCGGCGCCGATGATCCACACCGCGGCGTCGGGCAGCAGCGTCTTGACCCAGCCGATGCCGTAGTACACGGCGCCGGCCAGCACCACGAAGCCGGAGGCATTCATCGCCAGCGCCAGCAGCCGCTGCCCGGCGGTGGCCTGGCTGCGCCGCGGCAGGCCTTGCAGCCCGGCCTTCAGGGCCTCCAGGTGGACGATATAGAAGAGCGCGATATAGCTGATGATCGCCGGCAGCACGGCGTGCTTCATCACCTCGACATAGGTGATGCCGACATATTCGACCATCAGGAAAGCCGCCGCGCCCATCACCGGCGGCATGATCTGGCCGTTCACCGAACTCGACACTTCCACCGCGCCGGCCTGGTCGGGCCGGTAGCCGACGCGCTTCATGAGCGGGATCGTGAAGGTGCCGGTGGTGACCACGTTGGCGATGGAGGAGCCGCTGATGATGCCGGTGGCCGCCGACGACACGACCGCCGCCTTGGCCGGGCCGCCGCGCATGTGGCCGAGCAATGCGAAGGCGCTCTTGATGAAGTAGTTGCCGGCGCCGGCGCGGTCGAGCAGGCTGCCGAAGAGCACGAACAGGAAGATGAAGCCGCTGGACACGCCCAGGGCGACGCCGAAGACGCCTTCGGTGGTGAGCCACTGGTGCGACATGGCGCGCGACAGCGAGGCGCCCTTGTGCGCGATGAGGTCGGGCATGTAGGGCCCGCCGAAGGTATAGCCGAGGAAGACCAGCGCCACGATGACCATCGGCAGCCCGAGCGCGCGTCGCGTGGCCTCCAGCAGCATCACGATGCCTGCCACGGCCACCGCGAGGTCCATCGTCGTGGGCTGGCCCGGGCGCGTGGACAGTTCACGGTAGAAGAAGAAGATATACGAGGCGCAGAAGGCGCCCACCAGCGCGAAGACCCAGTCCTGCACCGGCACATGCGAGCGCGGCGAGCGCTTGAAGGCCGGGTAGGCCAGGAAGGCGAGGAAGATGGCGAAGGCCAGGTGGATGGCGCGCGACTGCGTATCGTTGAAGACGCCGATGCCCAGCGCAAAGGGCAGCGGCGAGGCGATCCACAACTGGAACAGGCTCCAGGCCAGCGTCGTGAACAGCAGCAGCCGGGCCACCAGCGGGCCGGGCTGGCGACCGCCGGCGTCCTGTTCGGCGACGAGCACGTTGACGTCGATCTCGGCGGCAGGGGTCTTCGTTTTGCCGAACATAGCCGGGCCCTCCTGGAAGCGTTCTTCAGCGCTGCAAACAATACAGGCCCCGGGGCGGGGCCTGTATCAGGGTTCAGGACGGGATTACATCCAGCCCTTTTCCTTGTAGTACTTGGCCGCGCCCGGGTGCATGGGCGCGGAATTGCCGTTCTTGACCATGTCCTTGGGGTCGAGCGCGCCGAAGGCCGGGTGCAGCTTCTTGAATTCCTCGAAATTCTCGAACACCGCCTTCACCAGTTCGTACACCGTGGCGTCGGGCACCTTGGCCGAGGTCACGAAGGTGGCCAGCACGCCGTAAGTGGGCGTGGGGTTCGGGTGCCCCGCATACAGGCCGCCGGGGATATTGACCTTGGCGTAGAAGGGCGCGCCGGCCACCAGCTTGTCCACCGCCGGGCCGGTGAGCGGCACCAGGCGCGCGCCGCAGGTGGTGATGGGGTCCTGGATATTGGCGCTGGGGTGGCCGACGCCGTAGAAGAAGCCGTCGATCTTGTTGTCGCACAGCGCCGCGCCGTGCTCGTCGGCCTTCAGTTCCGAGGCCAGCGAGAAGTCGCTCAGCTTCCAGCCCATGGCGCCGAGCAGCTCTTCCATCGAAGCGCGCGTGCCCGAGCCGGGGTTGCCGACGTTGAAGCGCTTGCCCTTCAGGTCCTCGAACTTGGTGGCATTGGCTTCCTTGCGCGCCAGCACGGTGAAGGGCTCGGGGTGCACGGAGAACACCGCCCGCAGGTCGGCGTGCTTGCCGTCCTTGGCGAAGACGCTGCTGCCATTGGCGGCGTGGTACTGCCAGTCGCTCTGCGTGACGCCGAAGTCCAGCTCGCCGGCCTTGATGGTGTTGATGTTGAATACCGAGCCACCCGTGGATTCCACCGAGCAGCGGATGCCGTGCCTGGCGCGGTCCTTGTTCATCAGGCGGCAGATGGCGCCGCCGGCGGCGTAGTAGACGCCGGTGACGCCGCCGGTGCCGATGGTGATGAACTTCTGCTGCGCCAGCGCGCCGGTCCAGGGAGCGGCCAGGGCCACGGCGGCACCGACGGCGGCGAGCTTGAAGGGGAAGGCTTTGAAAACGTTCATGGTCGGGTCTTCGCTCGAAGAGTGGACGGAAAGCCGATCATCCCACCGTCGCGACCCGACGCGACAGAGGGACTTCCTCAGGCGTTGATCGCGGTCAAGGCCGCCGCCAGCGCCGCCTGCAGCCGTTCGACGATGCGGTCCAGTTCGGCATCGCTCACGATGAAGGGCGGCGCCAGCAGCACATGGTCGCCCACCCGGCCGTCGATGGTGCCGCCCATGGGGTAGACCATGAGGCCGCGGGCCATGGCTTCACGTCGGATGTGGGCGTGCAGTTTCAGTGCCGGGTCGAAGGGCGCTTTCGTGGCGCGGTCGGCGACCAGTTCGATGCCGCGGAAGAGGCCGCGGCCGCGCAGATCACCCACGTGCGGGTGCTCGCCGAAGGCGGCTTGCAGACGTTCGGCCAGGCCATGGCCCTGGCGCTGCACGGCTTCGAGCAGGCGGTCGCGCACCATCACCTGCTGCACCGCCAGCGCCGCGGCGCAGGCCACGGCGTGGCCGATATAGGTGTGGCCGTGCTGGAACAGGCCGCTGCCGCGCTGGAAAGCCTCGACGATGCGGCGCTGCGCCAGCACCGCGCCGATGGGTTGGTAGCCGCCGCCCAGGCCCTTGGCGATGGCCAGCAGGTCGGGCACCACGCCTTCCTGCTCGCAGGCGTGCAGCGTGCCGGTGCGGCCCATGCCGCACATCACCTCGTCCAGGATGAGCAGGATGCCGTGCCGCGTGCACAGCTCGCGCACGCCCTGCAGGTAGCCCGGCACCGGCACCAGGGCGCCGGACGTGGCGCCGACCACGGTCTCGGCGACGAAGGCGATGACGTTCTCGCCGCCGATCTCGTCGATGGCAGCCGAGAGTTCCTGCACCAGCCGGGCGCCGTACTGCGCCGCGCTTTCGTCGGCGCGGCGGTCGCGGTATTCGTAGCAGGGCGAGACGTGGGTGACGGCTATGAGCAGCGGCGCAAACTGCCTGCGCCGCCATTCGTTGCCGCCCACCGCCAGCGCGCCCAGCGTATTGCCGTGGTAGCTCTGCCGCCGCGCGATGAAGCGCGTACGTTGCGGCTGACCCGTCTCGACGAAATACTGGCGCGCCATCTTCAGCGCCGCTTCCATGGCTTCCGAGCCGCCGCTCACGAAATAGGCGTGACTCATGCCCGCCGGTGCACTGGCCACCAGGTGGTCGGCCAGCGTCTCGGCCACCTCGGTGGTGAAGAAGCTGGTGTGGGCGTAGGCCAGGCGGTCGATCTGCGCGTGCATGGCCGCCAGCACGTCGGGGTGGGCGTGGCCCAGGCAGGAGACGGCGGCGCCGCCCGAGGCGTCGAGATAGCTGCGCCCTTCGCTGTCGAAGATCTCGACGCCGCGCCCGCCCACGGCCACGGGCAGCGCGTGCGCGAACTGGCGGTGCAGGACATGGGTGGCTCTGGTCATGGTCGTGCTCCGGCGATCGTGAAGTCCGATTCTTCCAGATGCGGCGCGGCGCGGGCCGCGGCGGTGGGCCTCCCGGGGCCTCCCTAGAATGACCGGATGCCCTTCGTCCACCTGCGCGTCCACACCGAATATTCCGTCGTCGACAGCACGCTGCGCATCGACGCCGCGGCCGCGGCCGCCCGCGCCGACGCCATGCCGGCGCTGGCCATCACCGACCTTTCCAACCTGTTCGGCGCCGTCAAGTTCTACAAGGCCTGCCGCGGGGCGGGCGTGAAGCCGCTGATCGGCGTCGACGTGTGGCTGGAACCCGTGGCCGAGGCCGACAAGCAGGCCAGCCGGCTGCTGCTGCTGGTGCAGGACGCAGTCGGCTACCACAACGTCTGCGAGCTGCTGGCCCGCGCCTGGGTGCACAACGCCCAGCGCACGCAGGCCTGGGTGAAGTGGGCCTGGCTGGAGGAACTGGGCAGTGGGCTGATCGTGCTGTCGGGCGCCGACCAGGGTGCGCTGGGTGCGGCGCTGCTGGCCGGCGACGAGGCTCGCGCCGAAACACTGGCGGCTCGCCTGGCCGGCCTGTTCCCGCAGCGCTTCTACATCGAACTGCAGCGCGCCGGCCTGCCCAGCCACGAAGCCCATGTGCGCGCCGCCGTGCCGCTGGCCGCACGGCTGGGCCTGCCGGTGGTGGCCACGCACCCGGTGCAGTTCCTCGAAGCCGACGACTACGACGCCCACGAGGCGCGCGTGTGCATCGCCGAGGGCGAGACGCTGGCCAACCCGCGGCGGGTCAAGCGTTTTTCGCGCGAGCAGTATTTGAAGACGCAGGCGCAGATGGAGGCGCTGTTCGCCGACCTGCCTTCGGCGCTGGCCAACTCGGTGCAGATCGCGCGCCGCTGCAACCTGACGCTGGTGCTGGGCAAGGCGCGACTGCCGGACTTCGCCACGCCCGACGGCCTGCCGATCAACGAGCATTTCCGCGCCGCCTCGAAGCAGGGCCTGGAGCGCCGGCTGGAAGCCTTGTTTCCCGACGCCGCCCGGCGCGACGCCGAGCGCCCGCGCTACCAGCAGCGGCTGGAATTCGAGATCGAGACCATCATCCAGATGGAGTTTCCGGGCTACTTCCTCATCGTCTCGGACTTCATCGTCTGGGCCAAGGAACACGGCTGCCCGGTGGGGCCCGGACGCGGTTCGGGCGCCGGTTCGCTGGTGGCCTATGCCCTCTTCATCACCGACCTCGACCCGCTGCGCTACGGACTGCTGTTCGAGCGCTTCCTCAACCCGGAGCGGGTGTCGATGCCCGACTTCGACATCGACTTCTGCCAGGCCAACCGCGACCGCGTCATCGACTACGTGAAGGCCAAATACGGCCGCGACGCGGTGAGCCAGATCGCCACCTTCGGCACCCTGGCCAGCAAGGCCGCGCTGCGCGACGTGGGCCGCGTGCTCGGCATGGGCTACGGCCATGTGGACAGCGTGGCCAAGCTGGTGCCCGGGCTGCCGGGCAAGACCTACACGCTGGCGCAGGTGCCAGAGGACCCCGATCCGGGCCTCATCTACGTGCGCAAGGAGGTGCCCGAACTCGAACAGCGCGAGGCCGCCGAGGAAGAGGTGGCCGAACTGCTGGCGCTGGCCACGCGCGTCGAAGGCCTGGTACGCAATGTCGGCATGCACGCCGGCGGCGTGCTCATCGCACCGGGCAGGATCACCGACTTCTGCCCGCTGTACCAGCAGCCCGGCAGCGACAGCGCGGTGAGCCAGTTCGACAAGGACGACGTGGAGGCCATCGGCCTGGTCAAGTTCGACTTCCTGGGCCTGGCCACGCTGACCATCCTGGAGCAGGCCAAGGAGACGATCCGCACCCGCCGCCCCGGCCGCGCCGACTTCAACTACGAGTCTCTGCCGCTGGACGATGCGCGTGTCTACAAGCTGTTCAGCGACGGCCTCACCGAGAGCGTGTTCCAGTTCGAAAGCCGCGGCATGCAGGGCATGTTGCGCGACGCCCGGCCGAGCCGGCTGGAGGACCTGATCGCGCTGAATGCGATGTTCCGCCCGGGGCCGATGGAGAACATCCCGAGCTTCTGCGCACGCAAGAACGGCCGCGAGGAGATCCGCTACCCGCACCCGCTGCTCGAGCCGGTGCTGGCCGAGACCTACGGCATCTTCGTCTACCAGGAACAGGTGATGGAGGCCGCGCGCGTGATGGGCGGCTATTCGCTCGGCGGAGCCGACATGCTGCGCCGCGCGATGGGCAAGAAGAAGGCCGAGGAGATGGCCAAGGAGCGCGGCAAGTTCCGCGCCGGGGCGCTGGCCCAGGGCATCACGCAGGACCAGGCCGACGAGGTCTTCGACCTGATGGAGAAATTCGCCGGCTATGGCTTCAACAAGAGCCATGCCGCCGCGTATTCGCTGCTGGCCTACCACACGGCCTGGATCAAGGTGCACTGCACGGCCGAGTTCTACGCCGCCAACATGAGCGTCGAGGCCGACGACACCGACAAGCTCAAGGTGCTGCTGGCCGACGCCAGGCTGTTCGGCGTGGCCTTCGAGCCACCCGACGTGAACCGCGGCACGCTGCGCTTCGAGCCCGTCGACGACCGCACCGTGCGCTACGGCCTGGGCGCCGTGAAGGGCAGCGGGCAGGGCGCGGTCGAGGCCATCGTGGCGGCGCGCGAAGGTGCCGACGGCGGCGGTGGTGGACCGTTCCGCAGCCTGTTCGACTTCTGCGCCCGCGTCGACCGCCAGCGCGTGAACAAGCGGGCGATCGAGGCGCTGATCAAGGCCGGTGCCTTCGACGCGCTGCACCCCGAAGGGCAGGCCGGCCGCGCCGCGCTGCTGGCCAGCGTGTCGCTGGCCATGGACTGGGCCGATACGCAGGCGGCCAATGCGCTGCAGGCGGGCCTGTTCGACTTCGGAGATACCCACGGCAGCAGCACCCAGGAGCCGGCGCTGGTGCACGTGCCGGCCTGGGACGTGCGCGAACGGCTGCTCAACGAGAAGGCGGCGCTGGGCTTCTATCTCTCGGGCCACCTCTTCGACGCCTGGCGCGACGAGGTGCGCCGCTTCGTGCGCCGCGATATTGCCGAACTGGTGGACAGCCGCGAGCCGCAACTGCTGGCCGGCATCGTGACCGACCCGCGAGCCGTGACCGGCCAGCGCGGCCGCGTCGTCATCTTCAAGCTCGACGACGGCAGCGAGGCCATCGAGGCCGTGGCTGGCGAGGAAATCTTCGAGGAGCGGCGCGAACTGGCGCAGGAAGACCAGCTGATCGTGGTGCAGGGCAGGCTGCAGCCCGACCGTTTTTCGGGCGGCCTGCGCCTGAACGTGACCCAGGTGTGGGACCTGCCGGCGGCGCGGGCGCGCTTCGGCCGCTATATCGCGGTGGACAGCAACGGCGGCCTGCCGCCGGTGGCCGACGTGCTGCGGCTGTGGCCGGCACGACGCGTGCAAAGTGAACAGGGTGAGCAACTGCAGGGCCTGGCGGTGCGGCTGCGCCTGCAAAGGCGCGACGTGAGGGCCGAACTGGACCTGGGCGACGACGCCCGCTTCTGGCCCAGCGACGAGGCGCTGGGCCGTTGGCGCAGCATCGCCCACGGCGGCGCGGCAACGATCGTTTACGACTAGCCGCGCAACCTGGCGTGTGGTCCGACACCCTCACCCGTCTTTCCGGCTTTTGATGTCGGTCATCAATTCGAGGGCCACGGTCGAGGCGAGGGCAAGGGCAACGACCGAGCGGCGCCGCAGCGCCGCTCGGTTCCTGCCTTGGCTGTTCGAGGTACTGCAGATCAGTTGCCGGCCTTGGGCGCGCCCGGCGCCTTGACGGCCTGCGGCCCGGTCTTGGCGGGCGCGGCCTTCTTGCCCTTGGCGGCTTCGGCCGGCATCGTGCTGGGATCGAACGGGGCACCCGCCACCGTGAGCCCTGCCTGCGACAGACGCGCCGCGTTGTCGGGACCGACACCGCTGATGCGGCCGACGAGGTCGCCCCAGTTCTTGAATTCGCCGGCCTTGCGGGCCTCGACGATCTTGCCCGAGAGACTCGGGCCGATGCCTCTGACGGTTTCCAGGTCGGCGCGGCTGGCCTGGTTGGCGTCGACGGCCGCAAAGGCGTTCAGCGTGAGGGCGGCGAGCAGGGCGGCGAAGAGATGGCGGATCATGGTGTGGCTCCTTGACGGTGGGTTGAGGGTTCGGGGATCACTGTGGGCCCGTGGGCTTGCCGGTCTTCGGATGGCATGTCTTGCGGGCTGATGTGAATTCTGCGAACCGGCTCGAGGCGGGTCGATCCCCCGGCGCGGGGCAAGCAGAGGGCCCCCGGACGGGGCCCCTGTCCGGGGGTGGGGCGCGGCTCAGCCGCGGCCGAGCGTGCGCGCCACGGCTTCGAGCACCGTGCGCGTTTCGGGCCAGCCGCTGTCGCCGCGCAAGACCTGCACGCTGGGCCCCCAGGCACGCCACAGCGCGGGGTCGCTGGGCCCCAGCACCGAGATCAGCGGCGTGCCCACGGCGGCGGCCATGTGGCCCGGCCCGGTGTCGTTGGAAATCATCAGCGCGGCGTCCTGCAGCAGCGCGGCATAGGTGCCCAGGTTCACACCCGGCAGCAAGCGCGCGCTGGCGAAATGATCGCGGGCGATGCCTTCCTCGCCCGGCCCGGGGCAGACGACGACGCTGCGGCCGAAGGCCGGCAGGCCCTGCGCCACGAATTCGGCGAAGGCCGGCCAGGTCTTGTCCTGCTGGGCCCAGGTGCCGCCGGCAAAGGGGCAGATGACGATGCAGCCGGGCTCGATGCCTTGCGCGCTGCGCAGTGCCGCTGCTTGCGCGCGGTGGGCTTCGCCGACGCGCAGGCCAATCGTCGCCGGCGGCGGTGCGGCCTGGCCGAGCAACACGTTGCCCAGGTCCCAGTAGACCTCCAGTTCATGCACGCCGGCCGGCCGCGGTGCCGCGCGTGCCAGCAGCAGACTTCGGCCCTCGTAGGCGTGGCCGAGCGCACGCAGGCCGGCCAGGCGGAAATCGAGCGCGCTGGAAAAGGAATACGGAAAACACACGGCATTGATGCGGCGCCCCAGGCCGGAGTCGCTGGCGCGTGCGATGCGTTTCAACTCCCGTAATTGCCTCACACGCTCGCGCAGCGTCTTGGGCAGCACATGCACCGGCCAGCCATGGCCGGCCAGCAGGTCGCGCGCCCAGCCCTTGCCCACCAGTTGCAGCGCATAACCGTGGTCGGCCAGGCGCTGCAGGGTCGGCACGCCCAGCGTGACGTCACCGACCCAGTTGCGCAAGCGCACGATCAGGGGGCGTGGGGGGCTCGTCATGGGCGGCGGATAATCGGCGAAGATTCTGCCATCGGCCCGCCATGAACCCTGCCCTGAACCGCCTGCCCACGGGCACGCAAGTCACCGCCCTGCACGACCGGCTGCTCGCGCACCCGGGCTGGCCGCGCAAGGAGCCGCCGGCCGCAGGCGAAGACGCCTGGCACTGGCTGCAGGCCAATCACCGCTTCAACAGCCTGCTCTGGGCCGAAGAGGACCTGGCGCGCCGCACCACCGTCGCCGACGCCGAGATCGCCGCCAACAAGCGTGCCATCGACGGCTACAACCAGGCGCGCAACGACGCCACCGAGCGCGTCGACGAGTTGCTGCTGGTGGCGCTGGGCCTGGTCGATGCCGCCTCGGCACGCACCGATGCGCCGGTGTCCACCGTGCCTCCGGGGGCGCGGCTGAACAGCGAAACCGCCGGCAGCATGATCGACCGGCTTTCCATCATGGCGCTGAAGATCCACGCCATGCGTGCGCAGACCGAGCGCCGCGACGTGGACGAGGCGCATCGCGCCGCCAGCCGCGTGAAACTGGCGCGTCTGCAGCAGCAGCGCGCCGACCTCGCCGGCTGCCTGGACGCGCTGCTCGCCGATGCCGCCGCCGGCCGCGCCTATTTCAAGGTCTACCGCCAGTTCAAGATGTACAACGACCCGCGCTTCAACCCGGCGCTCGTCAAGGAACGCCAGGGAAGCTGAAACAGCGTGCGGCTGCTCATCGTCAAGACCTCGTCGATGGGCGACGTGGTGCACGCCACGCCGGTGGTGGCGGACATCTGCCGCCAGCACCCCGGCGCAGAGATCGACTGGCTGGTCGAAGCGCCGTTTGCCGCCATCCCGCAACTGCATCCGGGCGTGCGGCGTGTGTGGCCGATGGCCTGGCGCAAGTGGCGCGGCCAGTTGCTGCAGGCCGCCACCTGGCGCACCATGCGCACGCTGCGCGACGACCTGCGCGACCAGCGCTACGAACTCGTGCTCGACCTGCAGGGCCTGCTGAAGAGCGCGCTGTGGGCGCGCCAGGCCGCCGCGCCGGTGGTCGGTTACGACCGTGACAGCCTCCGCGAACCACTGGCCGCGCGCTTCTACCAACGCACGGCGGCGGTGCCGCGCCACCTGCACGCGGTGCAGCGCTGCCGCCGCCTGGCCGCGGCGCACCTGGGTTATGCGGTGCCGGAGTCGGCCCCCGATTTCGGCCTGCGCGCACCCTCAGGCGGCTGGGCGCCGCGGGGAGCCTATGCGGTGCTGATCCCCAATGCCAGCCGACCCGAGAAGTCGTGGCCCGAGCGGCATTGGGTGGCGGTGGGTCGGCGCTTCGTCGAACTCGGCTGGACCCCGCTGGTGCTGTGGGGTCGGCCCGAGGAGCAGACCCTGGCCGAACGCATCGCCGCCAGTTGCGAGGGTGATGTCCCGCCCTTTCTGAAGGTCGGCGAGATGGCCGCCGTGCTGGCCGGCGCGCGCCACGTGGTGGGGCTGGATACGGGTTTCAGTCACCTGGCCGCGGCGCTGGGGCGACCCACGCTGGGCATCTACTGCGACCACGAGCCCGGCCTGGCCGGCATCACCGGCCCGGGACGCGTGGCCAGCATCGGTGGCAAGGGGCAGGTGCCCAGCCGCGGCGACGTGCTGGCGCTGCTGGAGAGCCAGCTCGGCTCCTGAGCGGCCTTGCCGGGGCGGGCCGGACTACAGCGCGTCGATGCGCTGCGGCGGGTAGCTGTCCCAGTTCAGGCAGCCCGGGCACTGCCAGAAATAGTGCTGGGCCTCGAAACCGCAGGCGGCGCAGCGGTAGCGTTGCAGTGGTTTGGCCGCGTGCGCCACGGCCGCGCGAAGGGCCGGCCAGGCGTCGCTCGGCCAGCGCTCGGGCGGCTCCTCCAGCATCAGCAGGGCGGCCGACAGGGTGGGGTTGTGCTGCAGGTGCGTCAGCAGGCGCGGCAGACCGTTTGCTTCGCCGTCCAGCCGGCCCAGCGCCTGCAGCAGTTCCACGGCGGGCAATTGTGCGAACGTGGACTCCAGGGCGGCGCGCGCGGCATCGACCGCGCCGCTGCCGGCCGCGGCCGCCGCATAGTCGCCGGCGACGAGCAGGAAGGCCGCCGGATGGCGTTCGCGCAAGGTATCCCAGGCGGCCAGTGCCAGCGCCGGCTGGGCCTGGCGCAAAAATCTCTGCCCGGTCAGCGCGAGGGGCCGCGGCGCCGACGGCGCGGCCTTGCGGGCGCGCTGCAAGGCGGCTTCGGCATCCTCGGTGCGGCCCTGGGCTTCGGCCTCCTCGGCGATTTCGCACTCGTAGTGCGCGATGCGCGAAGCGAACGAGCCGCCGCCAGCGCGATCGAGCACGCGCGCCACTTCCACGGCACGGCGCCAGTCGCGCGAACGCTCGTAGAGCGAGAGCAGCGCCAGCCTCGCCTCGCCGTCGAAGGGCGTGCCTTCCAGGGCGTGCCAGGCGGCCTCGGCGCGGTCGAACAGGCCGGCCTTCATGAAGTCCTGCGCCAGCGCGAGCTGGGCGCGGTCGCGGTCGCCCGCCTTCAGGTCGGCGCGGCCGAGCAGATGCTGGTGCACGCGCACCGCGCGCTCGAATTCACCGCGGCGGCGGAACAGGTTGCCCAGGGCAAAGTGCAGTTCGGTGGTGTCGGGGTCGTTCTGCACGGCCTCGATGAAGGCGTCGATGGCCTTGTCCTGCTGCTCGTTGAGCAGCAGGTTCAGGCCCTTGTAGTACGCCCGCGGCGAGTCCTGCCGTTCACGCTTGAGCTGGCGCAGGTCGAAGCTTGAAGCCATCCAGCCCAGGGCGAAGGCCACGGGCAGGCCGATCAGCAGCCACTGAAAGTCGAAGTCCATCGCCGGTCAGAAGCCTTCGCGCGGCGGGTGCTCGGGGCCGAACTCCGAGGGCGCCACCGACGGCGGTGGCGGTGCCGGAACGGCCGGCGGCGCCACCAGGCGCAATGCCTCGCGCCGCCGCCGCCACCAGCTCGGCACCATGGCCAGCACGCCGATGGCGCAGCCGGCGGCAAAGGCCGTCAGCACCACGATGACCATGGGCGTGCGCCATTCGACGCCGAAGAACCAGTGCACGACGGCCGTCTGCTGGTTGTTCAGCGCAAAGGCGAACAGCGTGAAGAAGACGAAGGCCCGTGCCAGCCAGACGAGGAGTTGCATGCGCCGCGGATTCTAGGACGCGGCCATGCGCGGGCGCCGGGTCAGTGCTCGTCGACGGACTCGACCGGCGCCTGGGCGTCGACCGATTCGCGCAAGGCCTTGCCCGGCTTGAAGTGAGGCACGAGCTTTTCGGGGATCACCACCTGCTCGCCGCTGCGCGGGTTGCGCCCCACGCGGGGCGGACGGCGGTTGACGGAAAAGCTGCCGAAGCCGCGGATCTCGATGCGGTGGCCGCGCGCCAGCGCATCCGACATGGCGTCGAGGATGGCCTTGACGGCGAATTCGGTGTCGCGCTGCGTGAGCTGCGCGAAACGTTCGGCCAGCAGGGTGACGAGGTCGGAGCGGGTCATGGACGGGTTGGAGGCCGTGGTTCGCGCCGGCAGTGCGCCATCGGGTCGAGCACGCGCGGGTGCGCAGGCAACCCCGGGCCGGCACGCGCCGGACCGGGGCCGCTGTCGCCTTACTCTTTCTGCGTATCGAGCTTGGCGCGCAGCAGGGCGCCCAGGCTCGTGGTGCCGGCGTTTTCACGCTCGCTGGTCTGCGCGATGCGCTGCATTGCTTCCTGCTGGTCGGCGTTGTCCTTGGCCTTGATGCTGAGCTGGATCGAACGCATCTTGCGGTCGACGTTGATCACCATCACGCTGACTTCGTCGCCTTCCTTGAGCAGGTTGCGCGCATCCTCCACGCGGTCGCGGCTGATCTCGGAAGCGCGCAGGTAGCCAGTGACATCTTCGTTGAGCTGGATCTCGGCGCCGCGCGGGTCCACCGACTTGACCTTGCCGGTGACGACCGCACCGCGGTCGTTCAGCGTGGTGAAGCTGGTGAACGGATCCACGTCGAGCTGCTTTATGCCCAGGCTGATGCGCTCGCGCTCGACGTCGATGGCCAGCACCAGGGCCTCGACTTCCTGGCCCTTCTTGTAGTTGCGCACCGCGGTCTCGCCCGGCTCGTGCCAGGACAGGTCGGACAGGTGCACCAGGCCGTCGATGCCGGCCGTGAGGCCGATGAAGACGCCGAAGTCGGTGATGCTCTTGACGGGGCCCTTGACCTTGTCGCCGCGCTTGACGGTGGCGCTGAATTCTTCCCAGGGGTTGGCCTTGCACTGCTTCATGCCCAGGCTGATGCGGCGCTTGTCCTCGTCGATCTCCAGCACCATGACCTCGACCTCGTCGCCCAGCGCCACGACCTTGGCCGGGGCGACGTTCTTGTTGGTCCAGTCCATTTCGGAGACGTGCACCAGGCCTTCGATGCCGGGCTCGATCTCGACGAAGGCGCCGTAGTCGGCGATATTGGTGATCTTGCCGAACAGCCGCGTGCCGTTCGGGTAGCGGCGCGCGACGCCGTGCCAGGGGTCGTCGCCGAGCTGCTTCAGGCCCAGGCTGACGCGGTTCTTCTCGGCGTCGAACTTCAGCACCTTGGCGGTGAGTTCCTGGCCCACCGTGACCACCTCGCTGGGGTGGCGCACGCGGCGCCAGGCCATGTCGGTGATGTGCAGCAGGCCGTCGATGCCGCCGAGGTCGACGAAGGCGCCGTACTCGGTGATGTTCTTGACCACGCCGTGCACGATGGCGCCCTCGCTCAGCGTTTCCAGCAGCTTGGCGCGTTCCTCGCCCATCGAAGCCTCGACCACGGCGCGGCGCGACAACACGACGTTGTTGCGCTTGCGGTCGAGCTTGATGACCTTGAATTCCATGGTCTTGCCCTCGAACGGGCTCATGTCCTTGACCGGGCGCGTGTCGAGCAGGCTGCCGGGCAGGAAGGCGCGGATGCCGTTCACGAGCACCGTGAGGCCGCCCTTGACCTTGCCGTTGACGGTGCCGGTGACGAATTCGCCGCTCTCCAGGGAGTTCTCCAGCGACATCCACGACGCCAGGCGCTTGGCCTTGTCTCGGCTGAGGATGGTGTCGCCGTAGCCGTTCTCGACGGCGTCGATGGCCACCGAGACGAAGTCGCCGACCTGGACCTCGAGTTCGCCCTGGTCGTTCTTGAATTCCTCGATCGGCACGTAGGACTCGCTCTTGAGCCCGGCGTTGACCACGACGTGGTTGAAGTCGATGCGCACGACCTCGGCGGAGATGACCTCGCCGACGCGCATGTCGTTGCTCTTCAGGGATTCTTCAAAGAGCGCGGCGAACGAATCGCTGCCACCGGTGGAGGTGACGGTAGTTTGGACAGACATGGGTTTCCTGGGGCCCGGAGGAGTGGAGTGCAGAGCCGAGCGATGCATGCGGCGGGTGCCGCGGGTGAAGGTTGAAAAAACCCGCCGCGCCTGGGGCCTGCCGGCCGCTGGAAGGAGCGCGAGGGACGCCTGCGACCGCCTCGGGCGCAGTTATGCCCGGAACGGCCCGCGCTGCTGCCACCAAGCCAGCACCTGCTGCACCGATTCGTCGATGCCCAGCTGCGAGTTGTCGAGCAACAGCGCGTCTTCGGCCGGCTTCAAGGGTGCGACGCTGCGACTTCTGTCGCGCTCGTCGCGTGCCTCGAGGTCTGCACGAAGGTCTGCGATGCTAGCCGAAATACCTTTTGAAATCAACTGCTTATGCCGCCTTTCGGCACGCTCGGCAGGGCTGGCGGTGAGAAATACCTTGAGCGGGGCGCCCGGAAAGACGACCGTGCCCATGTCGCGCCCGTCGGCCACCAGCCCCGGCGCACGGCGAAAGGCCAGCTGCAGCCCGTGCAGCGCGCTGCGCACCGCCGGGTGCGCCGACACGCGCGAAGCCAGCAGACCGGTGCTCTCCAGCCGCAAATCTTCTGTCACGTCGTGCCCGCGCAGCCAGCTGCGGCCGCCCTCGAAGCGCAGGTCCAGCCTGGCGGCCAGCTGCGCCACGGCGGCTTCGTCGTCGGGCGAGAGGCCGTCCCACTGCGCCGCCAGCCCGGTGGCGCGGTACAGCGCGCCGGAGTCGAGCAGCTGCCAGCCCAGAGCTGCCGCCACGGCCGCGGCCAGCGTGCCCTTGCCCGAGGCGGTGGGGCCGTCGATGGTGATCACCGGCACGTCTTCGGGCGCGGCGGTCGCCACGCTGAACAAGGCTTCGAAATAGTCGGGAAAGGTCTTGGCCACGCAGCGCGGGTCCAGGATGCGCAGCGGCGCGTGCCCGCCCGCCACGGGGTTGAAGGCCGCCAGCGACAGGCACATGGCCATGCGGTGGTCGTCGTAGGTGTGGATCACCGCCGGCTGCCAGCGCGTCGGCGGCGCCACCTCGATGAAGTCGGCGCCCTCAATGACGGTGGCACCGACCTTGCGCAATTCGGCGGCCATCGCGGCGATGCGGTCCGTTTCCTTGACACGCCAGCTGGCGATGCCCGTCAGGCGGGTCGGTGCATCGGCATACAGCGCCATCACGGCCAGCGTCATGGCCGCGTCCGGGATGGGGTTGCAGTCCAGCGTGATGCCGGCCAGCGGCCAGCGCCCGCGGCGCACCTGCAGCCAGCCAGGCCCGCTGCTGACCTCGGCGCCCATCGCCTGCGCCGCGGCCACGAAGCGGATGTCGCCCTGGATCGAATCGCTGCCCACGCCCTCGATGCGCAGCGGCGCCTCGGCCCGTGCGGCGATGGCGCCCAGGGCGACGAAGTACGAGGCCGACGAGGCATCGCCTTCGACATGAATACGGCCCGGTGTGCGGTAGCGGCCGCCGTGCTTCGAGCAAGGCACGATGAAGCGCTGCCAGCCTTCACGATGCACGCCGATGCCGAAGCGTGCCAGCAGCGCCAGCGTGATCTCGACGTAAGGCTTGGAAATCAGCTCGCCTTCGACCTCGACGACCACGTCGCTGTCGTGCGCCACCAGCGGCAACGCCAGCAGCAGCGCGGTGAGGAACTGGCTGGAGACGTCGCCGCGCACGCGGATCGGCTTGTCGGTGGCCAGCCGGCCGCCGGCCTGGCCACTGATGCGCAGCGGCGGGTAGCCGGGCGTGCCCAGGTCCTCGATGGTGCAGCCCAGCGGGCGCAAGGCGTCGACCAGGTCGCCGATCGGCCGCTCGTGCATGCGCGGCACGCCGCTGAGCTCGAAGCGGCCGCCTTGCGTGGCGGCCAGCATGGCCAGCGCGGCGGCCAGCGGCCGCATGGCGGTACCCGCATTGCCCAGGAAGAGCCGTGCCTCGTGCACCGCCAGCCGGCCGCCCAGGCCCGTGACGTGCAGCACCGCGCCTTCGCGCCGCAGCCCGCAACCCAGCGCCGCCAGCGCGTCGAGCATGACGCGTGTGTCGTCCGAATCCAGCAGGTCGTGCACGGCGGTCGTGCCTTCGGCCAGGCCGGCGAGCAGCAGCACGCGGTTGGAGATGCTCTTGCTGCCCGGCAGCCTGACGGCGCCGGACGCGCTGCGCAGCGGCGGCAGGTCGAGGTGCGGAATGTCGTACATGGTGTGGCGCGCCAGGGAGGGGTTGCGCGGCGCGGCGGCGCGGCGCGAAAGCGTCAGTTCTTGCCCGAGCCGGGAACGCGCGGCGCGCCCATCGTCCAGCGGGCGCGGCCCTCGGCCGGGCCGCGGATGAGGTCTTCCAGCGCCTCGGCATTGCCCGAGCGCATGACGTGTTCCAGTGCGTCCAGCGCATGGCGGAAGCGCTGCGACTGCTTGAGCACCTCTTCGCGGTTGGCGACCAGGATGTCGCGCCAGGTTTCCGGGCTGCTGGCGGCGATGCGCGTGAAGTCGCGGAAACCCGGCCCGGCCAGCGAGAGGTAGTCGCGCCCGGCGGGCTGGTTGACGACGCCGCTGAAATAGGCAAAAGCCAGCAGGTGCGGCAGGTGGCTCACGGCGGCGAAGGCGGCGTCGTGGTTCTCGGCCGTCATCTTGAGCACCTGCGCACCCACGGCGCTCCAGGCGTCGGTGGCCTTCTGCACCAGTTCGGGCGCGGTCTGCGCCAGTGGCGTCAGGATCACCTGGCGGCCGCTGAACAGCGCCGCGTCGGCATGCTCGACACCCGAGACCTCCCTGCCGGCGATCGGGTGCGCCGGCACGAAGGATCGGATGCGCTCGCGCAGCACGCGCCGCGCCGCGTCGACCACGTCGCGCTTGGTGCTGCCCACGTCCATGAACAGCACGCCGGGCTCGACCAGGTCGCGGATGGCCTTGAAGGTGGTCTCGGTGGCCGCCACCGGCACGGCGATGAGCACGATGTCGGAGCCGGCCACGGCGCGCAGTGCCGATTCGGCGGCGACGTCGATGACACCGAGCTTCCTGGCCCTTTCGGTGGTCGAAGGCGACTTGCTGTAGCCGACGACGCGCCTGACCATGCCGGCGCGCTTGAGCGCCAGCGCAAACGAGCCGCCGATAAGGCCGCAGCCGATCAGACCGAGCTGTTGGAACATGATCAGTGCACGTCGATCGGGTAGGTGCCCAGCACCTTGAAGAAGGCGCACACGGTGCGCAGTTCGGCCAGCGCTGCGGCCACGTGCGGCTCGGCAGGGTGGCCCTCGATGTCGATGTAGAAGTAGTACTCCCACTGCCCCGAACGCGCCGGGCGCGACTCGAAGCGGCTCATCGAGACGCCATGCGTCTTCAACGGCACCAGCATGTCGTGCACGGCGCCCGGTCGGTTGCTCACCGAGACCACCAGGCTGGTGCAGTCGTGGCCCGAGGCCTGCGGCGCGGGGTGCCGCTGCGGGTGCGTGACGATGGCAAAACGCGTGCGGTTGTGCGGGTCGTCCTGGATCGCCGGGGCCACCACGTGCAGTCCGTATTCGCTGGCCGCGCGCTCGCTGGCGATGGCCGCCAGCGTGGGGTCGAGCCCGGCCAGGCGCGCGCCCTCGGCATTGCTCGCCACCGGCCGGCGCTCGGCGTTGGGCAGGTGGTTGGCCAGCCAGCCGTGGCATTGCGCCAGCGCCTGCGGGTGCGCCAGTACGGCGCTGATGCCTTCCAGCGAATCGCTGCGCCGCAGCAGGTTGTGGCGCACGAACAGGCTCGTCTCGCCGATGATGAACAGCGGCGTGTGCAGGAACAGGTCCAGCGAGCGCGCGACCACGCCCTCGGTGCTGTTCTCCACCGGCACGACGCCGAAGTCGGCCGCACCGGCGGTGGTGGTGCGAAAGACCTCGTCGATGCTGGCGCAGGGCACGCGCGTGAGCGACGAGCCGAAATAGCCCAGCGCGGCCAATTCGCTGAAGGTACCCGCCGGGCCCAGGTAGGCCACACGCGTGGGCGTTTCCAGCGCACGGCAGGCCGACATGATCTCGCGCCAGATCGGCGCGATACTGTCGGTCTTCAGCGGCCCAGAATTGCGCGCCTTCAGGCCGTCGATGACCTGCGCTTCGCGCTCGGGGCGGAACACCACCGAGCCCTCGCGCTTCTTCAGTTCGCCGACTTCGAGCGCGAGTTGCGCGCGCCGGTTCAGCAGCGTCAGTAACTCCGCGTCGGCCGCGTCGATGCGCTCGCGCAGCGATTGCAGCGTGGTCGCCGGCGGCGACGCCTGGCTCATGAGCCGGTCACTTGCCCGTGAGCGGAACCGTCGCCGGCGCCGAAGCCGCACCGGTGGCCGCGTCCAGCCGCTTGGCCATGGTCTGCTGCAAGGCCCGGGCATTGGCTTCGACCGTCGGCCGGGCCTGCTGGGCCAACTGCTCCATCAGCGCCTTTTCCATGTCGCCCGCGAGGCCCTGGTATTTCCGGAAGGCCGCGGACTCGTAGACCGCCAGCACCTGGCGCAGCTCGCTCTCGGTCATGCGCTGCTCCAGCAGCGGGCCGACGGTGCTGACCGAGAGTGCGATCGTCTGGTCGCGCACCTGCGGGAAGGTGTCATCGACATATTTGCGCGCGTCGGCCTGCAATTCCCTGAAGGTCGGCTCGCGCTTTTCGGCGGGCAGGCGCTGCTGGATCACCTGGCTGGCCTGCTGCAGCATCTGGATGGCGGGCTGCTCGACCACGCGCCGTGCCGTCATCTCGAAGCCGGGCTTTTGCGCCTGCAGGATCTTGGCCACCAGTTCCTTCTTGGCCGCGCTCGAGGCGGCCGGGGCCGGCTTCGGCGCGGGCGCCGGTGCCGGCGCGGGCGCCTGTGCCTGCGCCAGTGTGGTGGCTGCCAGGGCAGCGGCGATCAGAAGAGCCTTGAACATCGATCAGTTTCCTTCGGTTGCGGCGCCGGCGGCGCCTTCGGTTCCCTCGTCCCCATCGGCCGGTGCGTCGTTTTCCACGATGCGCTGCAGCCCCGAGAGCTGCGTGCCTTCGTCCAGCGCGATCAGCGTCACGCCTTGCGTGGCGCGGCCGAGCTCGCGGATCTCGGACACCCGCGTGCGCACGAGCACGCCCTTGTCGGTGATGAGCATGATCTCGTCGGCCGGGCGCACCAGGGTGGCTGCGACGACGCGGCCGTTGCGCTCGCTCTGCACGATGGCGATCATGCCCTTGCCTCCGCGCCCGTGGCGTGTGTATTCGACGATCGAGGTGCGCTTGCCGTAGCCGTTCTCGGTGGCCGTGAGCACGCTCTGCGTTTCGTCCTCGGCGACCAGCAGCGCGATCACGCTCTGGCCGTCGTCCAGCGTCATGCCCTTGACGCCGCGCGCCTGGCGGCCGTGGGCGGTGACGTCGGCCTCGTCGAAGCGCACCGCCTTGCCGCCATCGCTGAACAGCATCACGTCGTGCCGGCCGTCGGTGAGCGCGGCGCCGATCAGCACGTCGCCCTCGTCCAGCGTCACGGCGATGATGCCGGCCTTGCGCGGGTTGCTGAATTCGTCCAGCGGCGTCTTCTTCACCACGCCCTGCGCAGTGGCCATGAAGACGTAGTGGTCGGCCGGGAAGCTGCGGAACTCGCCGGTCAGCGGCAGCACCACGGTGATCTTCTCGCCCGGCTGCAGCGGAAACATGTTGACGATGGGCCGGCCGCGCGAACTGCGCGAGCCCTGCGGCACTTCCCACACCTTCAGCCAGTAGACGCGGCCGCGGTCGCTGAAGCACAGGATCCAGTCGTGCGTATTGGCGATGAAGAGCTGGTCGATCCAGTCGTCTTCCTTGGTCTGCGTGGCCTGCTTGCCGCGGCCGCCGCGGCGCTGTGCGCGGTATTCCACCAGCGGCTGGCTCTTCACGTAGCCAGTGTGGCTGAGCGTGACCACCATGTCGGTGGGCGTGATCAGGTCTTCGGTGCCGAGCTCCAGCGCGTTGCGCTCGATCACGCTGCGGCGCGCGCCCAGCTTGGTCTGCCCGAATTCCTGGCGTAGCGCCGCCAGCTCGGCGGCGATGATGGCCGTGACGCGTTCCGGCTTGGCCAGGATGTCGAGCAGGTCGGCGATCTGCGCCATGACCTCGCGGTATTCGCCGATGATCTTGTCCTGCTCCAGCCCGGTGAGCCTTTGCAGGCGCATCTGCAGGATTTCCTGTGCCTGGTCGTCGCTCAGCCGGTACAGGCCGTCGGCCTGCAGCCCGACGCTGGCGGGCAGGCCCTCGGGGCGATAGGCGGCGCGGCCGCCCGGCGTTTCGCCCTCGGCGCGCGTGAGCATCTCGCGCACCATCGAAGAATCCCAGCTCCTGGCCATCAGCGCCGCCTTGGCCACCGGCGGCGTGGGGCTGGTCTTGATGGTCTCGATGAACTCGTCGATATTGGCCAGCGCCACCGCCAGGCCCTCGAGCACGTGGCCTCGCTCGCGCGCCTTCTTCAGCTCGAATACGGTGCGCCGGGTGACGACCTCGCGCCGATGCTCGAGGAAGATCTCGATCAGCTGGTGCAGGTTGCACAGCCTGGGCTGGCCGTCGATCAGCGCCACCATGTTGATGCCGAAGGTGTCCTGCAGCTGCGTCTGCTTGTACAGGTTGTTCAGCACCACCTCGGGCACTTCGCCGCGCTTGAGCTCGATCACCACGCGCATGCCGGACTTGTCGCTCTCGTCCTGGATGTGGCTGATGCCCTCGAGCTTCTTCTCGTGCACGAGTTCGGCGATGCGCTCGAGCAGCGTCTTCTTGTTCACCTGGTAGGGGATCTCGTCGACGATGATCGCCTGCCGCTGGCCGCGGTCGATGTCCTCGAAATGGCACTTGGCGCGCATCACCACGCGGCCGCGGCCGGTGCGGTAACCCTCGCGCACCCCGCTCAATCCGTAGATGATGCCGGCGGTGGGGAAGTCGGGGGCCGGCACGATCTCCATCAGCTCTTCGAGCGTGGCCTGCGGGTTCTTCAGCAGGTGCAGGCAGGCGTCGACGACCTCGTTCAGGTTGTGCGGCGGAATATTGGTGGCCATGCCCACCGCGATGCCGGCGGACCCGTTGACCAGCAGGTTGGGCAGCCGCGTCGGCAGCACCGTGGGCTCCTTCTCGGAGCCGTCGTAGTTGGGCGCGAAGTCGACGGTCTCCTTGTCCAGGTCCTCGAGCATCTCGTGCGCGATCTTGGCCAGGCGAATTTCCGTGTAGCGCATCGCCGCGGCGTTGTCACCGTCGACGCTGCCGAAGTTGCCCTGGCCGTCGACCAACATGTGGCGCAGGGAAAAGTCCTGCGCCATGCGCACGATGGTGTCGTAGACCGCGGTGTCGCCGTGCGGGTGGTATTTGCCGATGACGTCGCCGACGATGCGTGCGCTCTTCTTGTACGGCCGGTTCCAGTGGTTGCTGAGCTCGTGCATGGCGTACAGCACGCGCCGGTGCACCGGCTTCAGTCCGTCACGCGCGTCGGGCAGGGCGCGGCCGACGATCACGCTCATGGCGTAGTCGAGGTACGAGCGCCGCATCTCCTCTTCGAGGCTGATGGGCAGGGTTTCCTTGGCGAAGGAGGTCATGCGCGGTCGGGAGTCGGGAAAAGGCCGCGCAGCGGAGATCGCAGCGGCATGGTCGAGCGCATTCTACGGGGGCAGGCGTGTCGCGGATGCGCAACAAGCGAAGCAGCGAGCCGCGCCGCAGGGCTCAAAATGCGGTTCGGCCGACGCCCTATGGCACAATGATTCGTCGGTGGTGATTACCCGCATGCGTGGGGATTTGCCCGGTAACGATGCCTGTTGTTTTGGACGTTTCGTAGGCCATTGCGGCCTTCCTCGAGAGGAGAATCATGAAGAAATTGAACAAGGTAGCGGTGCTCTTTGCATCTGCTGCACTTGCCGCCCCGCTCATCGCGCAGGCGCAGACCCCGACTGCCGAGCAGTTCAAATATGCGAGCGGCGCCGACCAATGGCGCGACTCCAGTGGCGAGCCGTGGCGCAACGGCACGAACGAACTGTGCTGGCGCGACTCCACCTGGACCCCGGCCACGGCGCACCCCAATTGCGATGGCGCGCTCAAGCCGCCGCCGCCGCCGCCTCCGGCTCCGCGTGTTGCGCCGCCCCCGCCGCCGGCCGCTCCGCCGGCTCCCGCTCCGGCGCGGCCCCCGGCTGCTGCACCTGCTCCGGCGGCAGAGAAGGTCACTTTCGCGACCGATACCTTCTTCGACTTCGACAAGGCCGTTCTCAGGCCCGAGTCGCAGGCCAAGCTCACCGACCTGGTCGAGAAGACCAAGGGCGTCAACGTCGAAGTGATCATCGCGGTCGGCCACACCGACTCGACGGGTCCGGATTCGCACAACCAGAAGCTGTCTGTTCGTCGTGCCGACTCGGTGAAGAACTTCCTCGTCGAGAAGGGTGTCGAGAAGAACCGCATCTACACCGAAGGCAAGGGTTCCACCCAGCCGGTGGCCGACAACAAGACCCGCGAAGGCCGCGCGAAGAACCGCCGCGTGGAAGTCGAGGTGGTGGGCACGCGCAAGCGCTGACACCGGGCGGCTGCACCGCCGCTCTCGCCACAAACCCCGCTTCGGCGGGGTTTTTTACGTCCAGTGGTTACCATCGGGTCATGCAAAACGTCGACGCGCAGGAATTGGCCAAATTCAGCGAACTGGCCCACCGCTGGTGGGATCCGGAAAGCGAGTTCCGCCCGCTGCACCAGATCAACCCGCTGCGGCTGGAGTGGATCGACCAGCTCGCCAGTCTGCGCGGCAAGACCGTACTCGACGTGGGTTGCGGCGGCGGCATCCTGGCCGAGGCCATGGCGCGCCGCGCCGGCCACGTGACGGGCATCGACCTGGCCGCGCGCCCGCTGGGCGTGGCGCGGCTGCATGCGCTGGAAGCCGGCGTGGAGAACCTGGACTACCGCGAGATCGCCACCGAGGCGCTGGCGCAGGAAAGGCCCGGCACCTTCGACGTGGTGACCTGCATGGAGATGCTCGAGCACGTGCCCGACCCCGCGGCCGTGGTGCAGGCCTGCGCCACGCTGGCCAAGCCGGGCGGGTGGCTTTTCTTCTCCACCCTGAACCGCAATCCGAAGTCGTTTCTGTTCGCCATCGTCGGTGCCGAGTACGTGCTGCGCCTGCTGCCGCGCGGCACGCACGAATATGCGCGCTTCATCCGCCCCAGCGAGCTGGCGCGCTGGTGTCGCGATAGCG
This sequence comes from Candidatus Rubrivivax defluviihabitans, assembly GCA_016709385.1. GTDB lineage: Bacteria > Pseudomonadota > Gammaproteobacteria > Burkholderiales > Burkholderiaceae_C > Rubrivivax > Rubrivivax defluviihabitans. The sequence continues at coordinate 137,092 of JADJMW010000005.1, read as the reverse complement.
GCCTGGCACTGGAGGCCAGCCGCGGCCTGGGCTACAACCCCTTGACGCGCCGCTACTGGCTTTCCGGCGATACCAGCGTGAATTACATGTTCGGCTGCCGCAAGCCCGGCTGAGCCCGTGGTGAAGTTGCGCGTGAGCGCGGTGCTGTTCGACCTGGACGGCACGCTGGTCGACAGCGCACCCGACCTGGCCGGCGCCGCGAACGAGATGCGCCAGGCCCGCGGCCTGCCGCCCTTGCCGTACGGCGTGTTGCGCGCCTGGGCCGGGTCGGGGGCGCGAGGCATGCTCGCCGCTTCGCTGCAGGCTGATCCGGGGCATCCCGGCTACGACCAGTTGCGGGACGAGTTCCATGATCGTTACGAGCAACGCCTGCTGCAGGAGACTCGGTTGTTCGACGCCGTCGCGCCGCTGCTAGACGCGCTGGACCGCCATGGCCTACCCTGGGGCATCGTCACCAACAAGGCGCTGCGTTTTGCCGAGCCGCTTTCGCGCTCGCTCGGCCTGCTGTCGCGTGCCGCCGCACTGGTGGGGGGCGACAGCACGGCGCATACCAAGCCGCACCCGGCGCCGCTGCTGGAGGCGGCGCGCCGGCTGGGTCTGCCGCCACGGACCTGTGTCTACGTGGGCGACGACCTGCGCGACATGCACGCCGGCCGCGCCGCCGCCATGGGCGCGCTGGCCGCCGCCTGGGGCTACCTGGGTGTGGACGCCCCGATCCACGAGTGGGGTGCCGATCTTGTGCTCGAGGAACCGGGCGACCTCTTGAGATCGCTCGATCTGGCCTAAACTCCGATACATGGGACCGACCTGGCTTCGACGTGGGTGCGGAGTCGGCGCGGGGCATGCCGAGCACCAGTTCGCTCGTAAATCCACTGGAAACAAAGTAACTGCGAACGATACTTCGTACGCCCTCGCCGCTTAAAACCGGTGAGCCTCGCAACAGTTGGCCGATGGGCTGGGTCTGAGGGGTCGAACCCGAAGACTGCGAGGTCATACACATTGGCTCGTCCTGCAGCGTGTCATTCGCTGCGGGCCTAAAACCAAATGACTCGGGACCCAGGTAGCGTGCTGCTGCGCGACCGGGGCCCTCAAATCCAAATCAGACAGCTACGCATGTAGAACCGTCCGGTGATGGCTTGCGGACGGGGGTTCGATTCCCCCCGGTTCCACCAGTCCCGAAGCCCCAACCACTCTCGGTTGGGGCTTTTTTTCGTCCAATCGCGCCAGAAGCCGCGTGTTGTCGCGGGTTCGTGCGGAAGGCTGCGGACTTCGCCGGCCGCCACCTTGGCACCATCCTGGGCCGGTTTCGCTCTGTCCGGGGCGGTTCTCTCTCAGGCCCCGCTCTCATGGGTGGGGGCGAAGTTCGCAAGGGCCGGGCACGACTCCCATGTAAATCAACAACTTACGAGCGGACTGATCGGGCGAGTTTCTTCGCTGCATTGGGTAGCGGAGGGGAAACCAAACCGCTTGGGCAGCGCAAACCGCAGCACTGAAGATGAAGTCTGGCGAAGCGCGACGACCGGCGGCGTGCGTGCCGACACTTCCAACGACCAGGGCTCCGACGGTCAGCAATGCGCCGTGCAGCTGACCGATGGCCGAGATCTGTCGATGTTGCTTGACAACCCGGACCTGGCATTCGAGGTTCGCACCCGAACGACCGGGATGTGATGTTCAGCGGTGGGTGTAAACGGGTGTATTAATGGATGCACCTCAAAATGGGTGTAAATAGGCGTAGCATTGGTTCATGCTGCGAGCCGACACCATCCAGATCACCCCCGAGATCCTGAGCCTCATCGCGAGGATCGACGAGTTCAAAGGCGCCTGGCGTGCCTTGGGCACGCTCGCGCCCGACCGGCTGTCGGCCCTGCGCCGAGTAGCCACCATCGAGAGCATCGGCTCCTCCACTCGCATAGAGGGCAGCAAGCTGTCCGACCGGGAAGTGGAGAAGCTGCTGTCGAACCTGGAGATCAAGTCCTTCGCCACCCGCGACGAGCAGGAGGTGGCCGGCTATGCTGAGGTGATGGACCTGGTGTTCTCGTCCTGGCAGGACATGCCTCACACCGAGAACCACCTCAAGCAGTTGCACCAGATCCTGCTGCGCTACAGCGAGAAGGACAGCTGGCATCGCGGCAACTTCAAGACCAACTCGAACAGCGTCGCCGCCTTCGACGAAACCGGCGCACAGATTGGCATCGTGTTTCAGACCGCGTCGCCCTTCGATACGCCCCGCCTGATGACGGAGCTGGTGGCCTGGGTGAACCAGGAGCGCGAAACGGCCCGGCTGCATCCCCTGTTGATCATCGCCCTGTGCGTCGTCGTGTTCCTGGAGATCCACCCTTTCCAGGACGGCAACGGACGGCTCTCCCGGGTGCTGACAACGCTCCTGCTGTTGCAGGCCGGTTATGCCTATGTGCCGTACAGCTCGCTGGAGAGCGTGATCGAGCAAAGCAAGGAAGCCTACTACCTGGCCTTGCGGCAGACGCAGGGCACGATCCGCAGCGAGGCACCGAACTGGCAGCCGTGGCTGGTGTTCTTCCTGCGTTCCCTGACCGAGCAGGTTCGGCGCCTGGAGAAGAAGGTCGAGCGCGAGAAGGTCGTACTGGCGGCCATGCCCGAACTGCAGCTACAGATCGTCGAGTTCGCCCGCGAGCACGGCCGCGTCACCATTGGCGAGGTCATCAAGCTGACCGGTGCCAGCCGCAATACGCTCAAGCAGCATTTCCGGGCGTTGGTGGCGCGCGGCACGCTGAACCAGCACGGCAGTGGCCGAGGGGTCTGGTACGCCCTGCGCTGACAGGAGCGGGACGCGGGTTCGATTGGGAAGGAGGGAATCAAATAGAACGGCTACACCGACCGCTGGCTGTACGGCAGCCCGCTGCGAGCGGCATTGACCACGTCGGCCGGCCCGGCGCGCACTTGAGGCATCATCTCTCCGCCGTGCCTTGCAACCGCAACCTTCGTCGCGGTGCAGGCGCGGCCTCGGCGGAGGTTCGATGCATTTCGGCAACTCTCGTGGCGCGCGCTCGGCGGTGCTGGTCCTTGCGGCCTGGGGTGCCTGCGCCGGCGCTGCGCAGGCCCAGGTCCCCGGTGGCGGCTGGAGCCAGTTCGGCTCGGTGACCGCGGTCTTTCAGGGCGCCGCCGATCTGGACGGCGGTGGCGACTACAGTGCCTGGACCGGCATCGTGCGCGCCGGCGTCCTGCGCGACTTCGGTGGCGGCCGGCGCGCCGGGCTGGTATTCAACTACGACTACACCGACTATGACTTCTCGGCCCCGGCAGCGTTCGGCGGCGCGGCCCCCTGGGGCTCGGTGAAGCGCTATGGCGTGGCCGCGCCGCTGTCGTTCACGCGGCCCGACGGCTGGAGCTTCGGGCTCACGCCCTCGGTCGACTGGATCCACGAGAACAGCGCCGACGAAGGCGAGTCGCTGACCTGGGGCGCCATCGCCACCGCAATCCGCTTCTTTCCCGGCGGCAATCGGATCGGCGTTGGCCTGGCCGTCTTCGACCGCCTGGAGGAGACCAGCGTCTTTCCGCTGGTGCTCGTCGACTGGCGCTTGTCCGAGCGCTGGCGGCTGGCCAATCCGCTGCCGGCGGGGCCCACCGGCCCGGCCGGGCTGGAACTGGACTACAGCCTGGGGGACGGTTGGAATCTCGGGCTCGGTGCGGCCTGGCGCAGCACACGCTTCCGGCTCAGCGAAGACGGCCCGGTCGCCAATGGCATTGGCGAGGAAAGCGGGGTGCCCGTCTTCCTGCGCGCCACGCGCAGCTTCGGGCCGAATGCCACGCTGTACCTCTACGCCGGCGCGGTCACGGCCGGCAGCCTGACGGTGGAGGACACCGCCGGCCGGGTGCTGCGCGAGGTCGACTTCGGCACGGCACCGCTGCTCGGCATCACCTTCTCCGCGCGCTACTGATGCGGCCGGCACGGCGCCCGAAAGCAGCGTCGCCGATGTCGCCACCATGACGAAAGGAAGATCCCGATGTTCCGCTTGCCGAAAGCCTTTCTTCTTGCCATCGGCCTGCTCGCACTGGGCGGCTGTGTGGCCTACGCCCCCGTGCCGACGGCCCAGCCCAGTCCGCAGCAGCGCTACGACCAGTCCTGGGCCGCCGCGGCCGCGGCCATGACCGACCAGGGCGTGACCATCACTGCGCAGGACCGTGGCGCCGGTGCCATCCGGGGCCAGCGCGCCGGCGTCGACGTGACCGCGCTGGTGCAGACGCAGCCCGACGGCAACGTGCAGGTCAGCTTCGAGACCGCAGGCCCGCCGGGCGCCGAGCCCGGCCTGGCCAAGCGATTGCGCGAAGGCTACCTGCGGCGCATGGGCCACTGAGGCGCGACACCGGCTTCACCGCTTCCTGCACGAGCGCTCGGCTTGCGCGTCCTGCTGACCGGTGCCACCGGCCTGATCGGCCGCGAACTGGGCCAGCGCCTGGCCGCGCGTGGCGACACGCTCGTGTGCCTGGTGCGCGACATGCAGTCGGCGCGGCGCCGGCTGCCGTTTCCCGCCGTCTGCCACGCCTGGGAGCACATGCGCGAGGTGCCGGCGGCCGCGCTCGAAGGGGTCGACGCCGTGGTGCACCTGGCGGGCGAGCCGGTGGCCGATGCACGCTGGAGCGCGGGCAAGAAGGCCTTGATACGCGACTCGCGTGTGCTCGGCACGCGGCATCTGGTGCGCGCGGTGTTGGCGCATGGTGCGGGTGTGAAGGCATTCGTGCAGGGGTCGGCCAGCGGTTTCTTCGGCGAGCGCGGCGACGAACGCCTCACTGCGGCCAGCACGCAGGGCGTCGGCTTCCTGCCCGACGTGGTCGAAGCCTGGGAGGCCGAACTGCTGCCGCTGCGCCAACGCCGGCCCGACGTGCGCGTGCCGGTCGTGCGCACCGGCATCGTGCTGGCGCGCGAGGGCGGTGCGCTGGCCGAGATGCTGCCGCTGTTCCGCGTTTCGGCCGCGGGGCGGCTGGGCAGCGGCCGGCAGTGGATGAGCTGGATCCACGTCGACGATATCGTCCGCCTGTTCCTGCATGCGCTGGACTCGCAGGCCACGGGTGTGCTCGAAGGCGTGGCGCCTCAGCCGGCGAGGAACCGCGAGTTCACGGCCTCGCTGTGCCGGGCTCTGGGTGTCTTCGAGAATCTGGCCGCCCCGCCCCTGGCCGTCCAGGCGCTGTTCGGCGAGCGCGCCGCCATCGTGCTCGGCAGCACGCGGCTGGAGCCGGCGGCCACGCTGGCCTCGGGATTCGAATTCCGTTTCGCCACGCTGGATGCCGCGTTGGACGACCTGCTGAGGCCACTGCGCGGCGGCGTCTGGGAGCGCCGCTGGGAACAGTGGTTGCCGCACACCCCGCAGGCCTTGTGGCCCTTCTTCTGCGACGCGCACAACCTTGAAGAGATCACGCCGCCGTTCCTGGGCTTCCAGGTGCTCGGCTCGTCCACGCCCGAGATCGGCGCCGGCACGCTCATCGACTACAAGCTCAAGCTCAACGGCGTGCCGCTCGCCTGGCGCACGCGCATCGACGTCTGGGACCCGCCGCGCCGCTTCGTCGACCTGCAGGCGAGCGGGCCCTATGCGCTGTGGCACCACACGCACGACTTCGAGCCGCTGGGTGGCGGCACGGTCATGCGCGACACGGTGCGCTACCGGCTGCCCGCTGGCTGGCTGGGCAGCGTGGCAGGCGGCCGCCTGGTGGGTTCGTGGGTGGAGCGCATCTTCGACTACCGCGCGCGCAGGATCGACGAACGCTTCGGCACGTGACAAGTGCCGTGTGTGGCTAGTTCCAGGCGCTGCCCACCTGCAGGTAGACCACGGTGTCCTCCGGGCCGCGTGCCACGTCGACGCCGATGTGCATGCCCAGCTTGCGCGCAATGAAGTAGCGCACGCCGACACCGCCGGCAGTCACGGCCTCGGCGTCGGCGAAGGGCACGGCGTTGCCGTAGGCCTTGCCGGCGCCGGCGAAGCCCACCAGGCTCCAGCGCTCGTCGATTCCGTAGCGCAACTCGCTTTCGGCCACCACCGCGTGCTGGCCCTGGTAGCGCAAGGCCGGCACGCCGCGCAGCATGATGAAGGGCAGCGCGTAGAACGGCACCTCGCCGCGCGTGAACTTGCCGTCGCCGCGAAACCCGATGACGGCCGAACTGCCCAGCGGCCGGTAGTGGAAGGCGCGGGCAAAGATGCTGTCGAAACTGGTGTTGCCGCCCAGCCGCGGCCGCGCCGCACCGATGTCGATCTCGACATAAGTGCCCTGCGAGGGCGTGAAGATGTTGTCGCGCGAGTCGTGGTCCAGGACCAGCGAGACGCGGCCGATGCGCGACTCGAGTTCAGGCAGCGAAATCTCGCCGGGCAGGTCGCGTTCGAAGCGGGCCGTGGTGCCGAGATAGACGTAGCGTGCGCCCAGCAGCCAGTCGCTCTCGCCCAAGCGCGCCAGCCCCTGGGCCAGCAGCGCGGGTGCGTCCAGGGCGAAGCGGTGCGGCGTGCCGCGCAGGCCGTAGTAGTCGAGGTTCAGCTGCACGTTGGCAGCGCCGGCCAGGTAGCGGAAGCGGTCACCCTGCAGCGTGCCGAAATAGCCACCTGCCACGCCCTGGCTGCCATTGGACGTCTTGAAGGCGGCCAGGCCACCGATGTCGGGCACGCTCAGGCGTTCGCCGCGCGCCTGGCTCTTCTCGCGCGCGCCGGCGATCGATTCGCTGAAATAGAGCAGGGCGGCGCCGGCACCCGCGCCCACCGCGGGCTCGGTGATGATGATCGGCACCGGCAAGGCGCCGCGGTGCTGCAACAGGTGGTTGGACAAGTCGATGCGGCCATCCTGCTCGTCGACGAAGCGATCGCGCCACCCTTGCGCGGCGGCGGGACCCGCACCGCCCAGGCACAGCGCCAGCAGTGCGGTCCACACCCTTCGTTTCCAGACCGCCTTCATGTCATCGTGTTGTCGTTGTGCCGGTGATGTGTCCCAGGCCCGCAGATCTCACGGTGGCGTACGAATCCGGTCCGGGCTTGGGCATGCTACGGCCCGCGTCGCGGTCTGGCTTGACCGCCATCAACGCCCCGCCAGTGCCATCGACAGGCGCCGGTCCAGCGCAGCCTGAAGTTCCAGCACCGTCCGGTCAGAGAGCCCCTGCCGATCAAGCGTCTACCGCGCCACCGCTTCGGATTCGACGACCAGGTCGAGCACGTAGACGAACGGCGATTGGCCGGCCGACGCACCGCGGTCGAAGCGCTTCAGTCGCAGCACGTTGCGCACGCCGGGCTGGTGCGTGTAGCCCTCGATGGGTTCGAAGAAGGGCTGCCACGCCCCCGGCGTGCCGACGGCCAGGCCTTGTGCGTCGAAACGCCGCTCGCGCACCTGCAAGCAATTGCTCGCGCCGCGGGCCGGGTGGGTGCAAGCCACGGTCTGCGCGGCGACTTCGAGGAAGATGCGCGTCGGCGCGCCGTAACGTGCCTCGGGGGTCATGCGGCCCAGGAAGGACAGCTTGGCCTGGCTGGCCGTGACCAGCCTCAGCACGGGATCGGCGCCGGGCACGAGTTCGATCTTCGCCGGCTCGGCCAGCAGGTCCGACAGCGTCGCGTCGACCTTCATCGCCGCCGGCTCGCAAGCCATCATCGTCGAGGCCATGCGGCCCAGCACGAGACGATCGTCGCCGTCGATCCGGTAGCCGCCGAAGATGCGGTTGCAGCCGCCTTCGATGTTCAGGCGGCCTTCGGCAAAGCCGAAGACGACGGGTCGCACGGTGCCGGCCGGCAGGCCGTCGATGCGCTGGCCCTGGCTGCCGGTGGCCGAGGTGAGCGTCCAGCGATGCGATTCGAGCGTGCGTTGCACGCCGGCCTCGGGCGCCGCTGCAACGCGTTGGAGCACACGCTGCTCAGGCTGCGGCCACGACGGCGCAGCGCCGGGCGCAAGCAGCGCGACCCTGCCTTCGCCCACCACGAACTGCTGCCCCCCGTGCTGGCTTTCGAGCGTGATCGCATTGCCGCTCGGCTGCCAGCTGAAGCGCCCCCGCACGACGCGCGGCGCCGTGTCGCGGTCGAGGGTCAGCGTGCTGAGTTCGTAGCTTTCGTCGCGGTTCAGTGTGAGCCGCGTCCGGATGCCGGGGCAGTCGGCGCAGGGCAGGACACCTTCGTAGGTGCCGGCCCAGTCCAGGCTGTTGCGGCTGTTGTGGGCGGGGTCGGCGGCCACGGATGCGCCTTCAGCGGCCTGGCGCGGCATGCAGGCCGTCAAGGCCAGCGCCAGCGCGAGCACGAACGCGTGCAAAGACAAGGTTCTCATGGAGCTCTCCGGCGAGTGCATCGGGGGGCGGATCGACCGGGCCGTTCAACGAGGAAAGAGCAGCGTGAAGGTGAAGCGCAGGCCCCAGCCGTGCGGGGCCTGCTGCGGGCCGTCGGCCCAGTAGCGTGCGATGGCACCCACCTGAACCAGTTGGCCTCCGAAGCGCAGGATTTGCGAGACACCGGCATTGATCGGCACCGTCCATTGCCGGCCCTCCCAGTCATAGGTACTCTCCGAGTTCAGCGAAAACGTCGTTGCGGTGCGCGTGGTGTAGGTCACGAACGGCTGCAAGAACGTCAGGTCGACATCGGCGCGGCTGCTGTCGCCGGCAAACGACCAGATATGGTTGGCCAGCGCGCCTATCGTCCATGGGCCTTGCTGCCGGATCACGACGCCGGTCGGGCCGGCGCCCCACTGCCCCGTGGTCAGCAGGTCGTTGCTGCCGGTGGGAACGAGAAATACCGGACCCGCGCCCCAGATCAAGCCGCCCGCCGTGGGCGCCTTGGGCGAGAAGAAGACGCTTTGCACGATATCGCCGACACCGGACTGGCTGCCCGCACCGGGAAAGATGTCGTCCTGCCAGACCACGGGCACGATGGTGCGCGAGATGATGTTCCATTCGGCATTCAGGCTGAACGGCACGACCGGCTGGACATTGAGCAGCGTGCGCGTGCCGTCCCTGGCCGGGCCGATATTGCGCTCGACGTTGAGCTGGAAGGGTACGCTGATGAGTGCCGCCACCGGGTTGGAGAGCTGCATGGCGAGTTGCTCTTCCGTCTCGGCGCGGGCCGACGTGGTCAGGCTCGCCGCCACGGCGAACGTCGTGAGGCAGAAGGTCCGCAGAGGTTTGCGGCCGTGGTCCGGTCGTGTGGGGTCGATCACGGTCTCCAGTTGAAGTTGACGGCCAGGAAGATGATGCGGACATCGTCGAACGAACCCACCACGTCGCCGCGCCCGCCCAACGCGACCGGCACGTTGCCGGTGACGTTGCTGCGCAGGGTGCCCTGGGTCGTGTAGGACAGGCTCCAGCCCCAGTTGAAGGCGCTCGACTCTTCCCTCTGGCCGCCGATGCCGAAGCGCCAGGCGGCATTCGCCGGCAGGGCCAGGGAAATGCTCCCGTCGCTCTGGAACCCCGAGTCGTAGGCGATGCCGGCATTGAGCAGCCAGGCGTCGGACCACTTGTACTGTGCCCCGCCGGAGACATGCCAGGTGTCCTTGAAATTCAGCGCGGTGCTCAGCCCGACGGGGTTGTTCGAGTCGATGCCGACCTCCACCTCGCCGAACTTGGACCATTGCTGCCAGCCCACGCTGCTCAGCACGGCCCAGCGCGGGTCGATCTCGTGGTACAGGCTCGCGTTCACCCCCTGCGGCACGGTGACGCCGAGGTCGGTTCGGGCATCGAGCAGCCCGCGCGACGCCAGCAAGGCCTGCAATCCGGGCGCCAGATCGCTCCACTGCGGTTGCGCGTCGAAGTCGAGCTTGACGGGCGAGGTGTAGGTGATGCCGAAGCGCGTGCCGCGGTCGACTTCGTACAGCAGCCCCAGGTTGACACCGACGCCCCAGGTGGTGTCCTCGAGCGACAGGCTGCCATCGGTGCCGACGATGTTGTTCACCGCCACGGTGTTTTCGAGCGTGCCGTACATGACGTTCAGGCTCGCACCCAGCGACAGGTTCTTGTCGATGCGCGTCGCAATCGACGGCAGCACCGACACGCCGAGCAGGGTGCCCTCCTGCGCACGGTAGCGGCCGACCCAGCCGGCGTCGTATTTCACTGCCGAGCCGAAGTTGCCGGTGATGGCCAGGCCGAGCTTGAGGTCGGGCGACAGGCTGTGCGTATAGAACAGGCCACCGCCCGGAAACCAGCCGACCGGATTGCCGCCATCGCCGCTGCCCAGCGCCGGCGAGGTGCCCGGCTCGATCGAAAAGCGCAGGTCGGCATGGAGCAGCTGCGCGCCGAGCATGAACTGGTCGCCGTCCAGGCGCACCATGCCGGCAGGATTGGTCAGCACCGTCGCTGCGTCTTGCGCCCGGGCCGCGTAACCCGCCGCGGCCAGGCCGACATCCGGCGTGCCAACCTCGTACAGACTGATGCCGCCGGCACTGGCGCTGTTGCACGCGAGCGCTGCAACCCCCAGCGCTGCGGCCACCCTTGTCCGGGTCGAGTCAATGACTGTCATCGCTTCCTGGGCTCCATGGTCAGAAGCCCTTGGCGGACCTCGCTGGGAAAGGGCCGGCAGGCGGCAAGCCGCACCGGCAAGTCTCTTCGCACCGTCACGCCGTCCGATCGTTCGCGTTCAGGCGCGTGGACCGTGCAGCGTTTATAGACAAGCCTTCCCGCCTAGGTAACTAGCCTTTGGTCTAGATCGGCAGGCACCGGCGCCGGCCGCGCGCCGGCGGGCGCGACGAGCTCGCGACGCCAGAGCATCCAGACGACCGGCAGCCCGGCCACGCCCGCGGCCACGTGCTTGAGCGTGTGGCCGCTCACGGCGCCGGTCCACTCGAAGATCTCGCGGTCGAAGTGCTCGAAGACCTTGGCCAGCACGTAGCCGGCGAAGACCGCAAAGATCGCGTTGCCATGCGTGTAGCGCGACGGGTGCAAGGCCGCCAGTTGCAGCAGCACGATCACGGAGTAGGCCTGCAGCACCGCGTAGGGCATGACGTTGCCGCGCCCCTGCCGCTCGGTGACGATCCAGTACACGACCGAAGCCACGCCCACCAGCAGCATCGGCACCAGGGCCAGCAGGCCGGCGCGCACATCGACGCGGTCGACGATCTGCGCTGCGATCAAGGACATGAACGAGATCGTCATCGGCAGCCGGTCCCAGAACAGCGTCTCGTTATTGGGCTCCAGGTGGTAGTAACAAGAGCCCGCGCCGGTCAGCAGCACGCCGATCGCGAACACCAGATAAGGCCAGCGCTCGGCCGGCTGCTCGAAGCAGGTGCGCGGCCGCAGCACCAGCACCAGGCCGGCCAGGCCGGCCAGCGTGAACGCCAGGTTCGATGCCACGTCGAGAAAGTTCTCGATGCCGTAGGCCACGCGCTTGTCGGCGAAGTCGTGGTAGGCCAGCGGCTGCGGCATCGCCGGCAGGAACAGCGCCAGAGCGATCGCCAGCAGCGTCATGCCGACGAGAAAGAGCGTTCGTAGCTTCATCTGTTGGCTCAGCAGGTGGTGGGCTCGCGCAGCGGCCGGCCAGTCGGCGCCTGCCGTGCCGCATCAGTCCGCGTAGATCAGTCCGCGCAGAGCAGCCGCACACGCCGCTCGGCGCGGTCGAAATCGGCATCGGTATCGGCCCGCAGCAGCGCTTCCTTGGCCTGCTGGCAGGCGTTGGCCTCGCTGACCGCCGCGGGTGTCGGCGGTGCAGGCCGGTCGCAGCGTGCGTCGTCCACCAGTCGCAGATTGTTGAAATTACCGCGCTCCACGGAGACACAGTCGCCCACGCGCATGCCGGCTTCGTCGGTCACGATTCGGATCGTCGAGGTGCCACCCAGCAGGACGGTGTACTCGAACGTCGGGCGCGAGCTGGCCATGGCCCCGACGCGCCGACCCGCCGCCGCGCCACCGATGGTGCGCAGCGCCTGGTTGCTCGACGACTGGCCGGAACCGGAGATCAGCCCGAGCGCGCCGCCGACCACGGCACCCCCCGTCTGGGCGTTGCCCGCCGATGCCGAGCCTTGCGTCACCGCCGTGATGCGGCCGTAGCTCACATTCGACGACTGTGCCAGCGCGGCACCGGCTGCGCACAGCACCAGTGCCGCTGCATATCGGATCGCGGGCCTGCTTGGATTGAACATGGTGAGCTCCTTCAGGGGGCAGGGGGTTGATGCCCGGGTCCGACAGTCGGCCGGGCGATGGGAAGAAGAGTGCGCGAACCGGATCAGGCCAGCGCCTTCGCCTTCAGGCGGTCGAACTCGTCGGCCGAGATCGTGCCGGCGTCGAGCAGCCGCTTGGCATCTGCGATCTGGTCCGCCGGCGACTTGCCGGCCACCTGCCTGATATAGGACTCGGCCTCGCTCTGCGTCTTCTGCAGCGCCGCCTGCTGTCGCCGGGCCATGCCCGACCCGCGGGCGATGACGTAGACCAGGGCCGTCAGGAACGGCAGCAGGATCAGGCCGATGATCCACAAGGCCTTGCTGAATCCGCCGAGCTCACTGTCGCGGAACAGGTCGGCGACGACCTGGAACATCACGAACAGGTAGGCGACGAACATGAAGGCCGAGAACATCAGCCAGAGAAGATCCCAGAAGTTGCTCATCGGTGGTTCCTCGTGCAGCGGTGCGGGGTGTGTCGGATGGCCACGAGCGCCGGCGGCGACGCACCGCGATCGGCGTCGAGCCCGTGCCTGCGGGACGCTGCCGTCGTGCGCCGGCCGCGCGTGCGCCTGCCAGGTCGTCTAACGCGACGACGCGCTCCGGTGTGAACCACCCTGCACCGTACCGCGCCTGGGCGCCGGTGGGAACTCGCCTTTGGAATAGTGCGCCGTCGCGAGGCCGGGCGTCGCGGTCACGGCGCCGCGACGTCGGGCTGGACATCCTTTCCGGCACTGCGTGACCACCTCCGCAGGGGAGGAACGCGCCCCCTTCGAAGCGGCCGTCGGGGGCGCTCATCGCCATACGTACCCCAGGCCGACCAGGGCGTCGTAGCGCCCCGTCTTCTGGATCAGCGGACTGTCGGCGATGGGTGACGAGAAGCGTTCGTAGGCGAGCACCACGCCGGCGAGCCAGTGCCGGTCGATCCGCCACGACGCGATCAGGCTCGGCGCCAGCGACCACGCGTTGCCCACGTCGTAGGCCGGCCGGCCCGGCGCCGCCTCGGCCGGCGACACGCCGCCGAAGTAGTAGTTGGCCAGCCTGCTGTTGCGCCACAGGACGCCGACGCCGGGCATGACCATCCAGCCTTCGCCGATGATCGGCGCCGCCCAGTTCACCAGCAGTTCCGTGCCCTTGCTGCGGCCGCTGATGTCGCTGCTGAAGCGCGTGGTCCACAGCCCCACCGGGCTCACGATGACGGCGCCCAGGCCGGCTTCGAGCTGCGCCTTGCGGCTCGTCAGGCCCGTCCATTCGGGGCTGTCGTCCGGGTCGAGGTTGCCCAGCCTGACGCGCAGCCGGCCGAAGAAGCTGATCGGCCCCTGCCTGCCGAAGGTGTAGAAGATGCGATCGCCCAGATACATCAGCTCGTCGCCGACGTAGATACCGCCGGGAATGACCATCGTCGTCGACGACCCCGCGCTGTAGGGCGATGACCCGGAGTAGGCGGCAGCGCCGACGGTCCAGCCCTGCGGCACCGGCGACGTCTCGCTGTCGCCGAGGATCGTCTGGATGGCGTCCAGGCCCTCGGCATGAGCGGCCGCGCCCGGCAGGACGAGCAGGCAGGCGGCAACGGCCGCCCAAAGGCCGGTACCGGCTCGGCGGGATGCGGCGAGGTTCATGGCTCTACGCGTCGGCCGCCCTGGCTTTGCGTCCGCGGTCGGCTTCGACCAATGTCCGCTTCTCGACCGCCTCGAGGTCGCGTTCGAGGAAGTAGTTGAGGAAGGTGCGGATCGCAGCGATCGCCGCCAGGCGCCCGATCTCGTCCCACTCCGGCGTGAAGGCCGTCTCGACGATGTCCGCCGCGAGCTGGAAGGTCAGCGCCGCCACCAGCCAGCGTGCGTACTGAACGTAGGCGTGGTGGAACCGGTGACCCGCGGGCGAGCGCTCGAACATCGCGCGAACGCCCTGCACGAAGGCCTGCACCGTACCGAAGGCGACGACCAGCAGGGCCATCGCATGGATGACCAGGATCAAGTGGTCGGCGAAGACCGCCAGCCAGTCCCTCATTGGCTTGCCCCGTTCGGTGAGTCATGCCGCGCGTGGCGTTCGGACACGGCGCCACCCGAGCGCTCCGGGCCCCAGTCATGAAGTTTTCTTGCCGCCGTGCCGAACTGACCCAGTTGGTACACGGCCGCGCCTGCCGGCGAGAACGTGAACGATTCGAAGGGCTCGGCGAGCATCGTGTCGAGGTAGTCACGCGGCGCAATGCCCGTGGTGACGTGCGGACTGAAATGTTCGCCGGCCGACTTCTGCACGAACGTCGACACGCAGTCGATCAGAAGCGGGTCGATGACCGGACCGGGCTCGAACGGAAAGACCTGCTTCCAGTCGTTCTTCATGCTGACAATGGTCCAGCCGGCTCCCTGGGCCTGCTCGTAGAGGGCCTGCGTGAAGGCCCCGATCGGCGGCCGGGGCATGCCCAGTACCGGGCCGTAGGCGTACTCGCGCGTTGCGTCATCGTGCAGGACGAGCAGTCCGAAGCGCGCGCCGTCGCCACCCGTTGTGTACTCCAGCATCTGCCGGTCACCTTCGGAGTTGCCGAAGGCCGCAATGGGCGCGCGACCGACGTGCTGGTGGATGGTGATCGGTTTGCCGGCCTTGTCGTTGTTGAAGTTCAGGTGCGGCAGGCGCATGAGAACCGGTTTTCCGTCGCGCAGCTCGAATTTCGTCTTGATGCTGCTGCCGATCACCTGCTCGGGCGTGACGCCGTAGACGCGCTCGCCCCACTGGCGCACGAACTCGATGCCACCGCCCGTGACGATGTAGTTCCGGAACCCGTTGGCGCGCAGGAAAGCGAGCAGTTCGAGCATCGGCGCATAGGTCATCTCGGTGAAGAGCCTGCCGGTCGCCGGATGCCTGGCGGTGGCGATCCACTCCTCCACGATCCGCCCGAACTCCGCGGTGGTCATGCCCGCGTGGGTGGCCATGACGATTTCGAGAAGCTCCTGGTCACCGCCGGCGAGCGTCGCGCCCAGGTCCCCCTGGAGCAGCGAGGCGAACGGTTCCCGGGTCTTCCACTCGGGGTGCTGCGACGCCAGCGCCTTCACGCGGTCGAGCGCGAAGTACGCCTGAACGGGCGCCGGCTGCTCGCACCAGAGCGTGCCATCGTTGTCGAAGGTGGCGATTCGTTCGGAGACAGGAACAAAGGACGGTGAGCCGTCCTGCGTCACCGTCTCGACGAAGCTCAGGATGCTCTGCTTGGCCGGCCCGTCGTTCCAGGACGGAAGTGGGTCGGTGGCCAGCGCCGCGTCGGCGGTCGACTGCGGGCTGGACCGAACTTCGGCGGGTGATTCCTTCTTCAAGGCAGTCCCCCATTGTGTGTAGAGATCCAGGCCGGGAGCACAGGATGCGACCCGGGCGACCGATCGATCGATCGGCCCCCGGTTCTGCCGAGTCCGTGCGCCCGGCCCTCAGGGCAGGCCGCGAGCCCTTCGCTGGGGCAGAAGGGACGAGCCGGTCAGTGGTTGCGCCCGCCGCCTGCTTCTTCCAGGTCACGCATGACCTGGTCGAGATTGAACGCGGCCGGTTTCTGACGCGGCGGGAACTTCACGAAGTTCTCGATCTGCCCGGCGACCAGGCCCTGCATCAGATACACGATGTAGGCGTGCGAGATCATCCAGTCGTAGTAGGTGTTGGAATTCTCGTCGGCGCGCTCGAACGGGTCGCGCCGCAGATGAAACATCTTCGGCACCCGCAATTTCACGAAGGGCTCCATCCAGCACGCCAGCTGCTTGGCTCGTTGCTCCATCAGCACCACCTTCCAGTCCTGCATGCGGATGGCCAGGATGTCGCCGTCGTCGCTGATGTAGAAGAACGACTGCCGCGGGCTGTCCTTCACCTCGCCCTTGAGGTAGGGCAGCATGTTGAAGCCGTCGATGCAGACCTTGAAGGTCTTCTTGCCCGCCTTGTAGCCCTTGAGCAGCTTCTCCTTGACGTCCGGCACGCCGGCGGCAGCGAGGAAGGTGGCCAGCCAGTCCTGATGGCTGAAGATGCCGTTGAGCACGGTGCCGGCCTTGAACTGGCCGGGCCAGCGCACGAAGCACGGCACGCGCCAGCCGCCTTCCCAGTTGGTGTTCTTTTCCGAACGGAATGGTGTGATGCCGGCGTCGGGCCAGGTGTTGTAGTGCACGCCGTTGTCGGTCGAGTACATGACGATGGTGTCGTCGGCGATGCCCAGCTCGTCGAGCTTGTTCAGCATCAGGCCGATGTTTTCGTCGTGCGCGACCATCACGTCGTTGTAGTCGCCCTGGCCGCTCTTGCCCTTGTGCTTCTCGGCGCAGTGGGTGCGGAAGTGCATCGCCGTGGTGTTGTACCAGAGGAAGAACGGCGTCTTGGCCTTGTGCGCGTCGTCGATGAAGCGCAATGCGCGCTCGGTCACCTCGTCGTCGATGGTCTCCATGCGTTTGATCGTCAGCGGTCCGGTGTCGGTCACCTTCTGCCCGCCCTTGCCGTCGGCCTTGCAATGCAGCACGCCGCGCGGCCCGAAACGCTTCTTGAACTCCGGGTCCTTCGGGTAGTCCGGGTCTTCAGGTTCTTCCTCGGCGTTCAGGTGATACAGGTTGCCGAAGAACTCGTCGAAGCCGTGCATCGTGGGCAGGTGCTCGTCGCGGTCGCCGAAGTGGTTCTTGCCGAACTGGCCCGTGGCATAGCCCAGCGGCTTGAGCAGCTCGGCGATGGTCGGGTCTTCCGCCTGAATGCCATTCGTGGCACCCGGCATGCCCACCTTGGTCAGCCCGGTGCGGATCGGGTTCTGGCCGGTCATGAACGCGGCGCGTCCTGCCGTGCAGCTCTGCTGCGCGTAATAGTCGGTGAAGGCCACGCCCTCGTTGGCCACGCGGTCGATATTGGGCGTGCGGTAACCCATCTGGCCGCGGCTGTTGTAGCTGATGTTCCACCAGCCCACGTCGTCGCCCCAGAGGACGAGGATGTTGGGTTTCTTCGTTGCCATGGTCTGCTCCATTCAGTGATTACAAAAACGCCGGGTCGACTGCTTCCGATCCGGTTCCGGAAATACCTGTTCCGCGCTGCGCCGCCGTGTCGGGGCCGACCCCGCTGAAGGGCGAAACCGGCGTCTTGTCGCCGTGGCAGAAGCGGAACTTCCTGCCGCTGCCGCAGGGGCAAGGCCGATAGGCTCCACCCTTGGCATCCTGCTCGGCGACCCAGGCCATCACGTCGGCGGGCGGGCGGCGCTGCCGCAGCAGCTGCACCATGACGTTGAAGGTCGGCCCGGTGTGGGTGAAGAAGAGCTCCAGCCCCGGGCACAGGTAGTTGTGGCCCGGCTCGCCGTCGCGCGACAGCGCGAAGCGGTCCTTCGGGCAGCCGCCGTTGCACCAGTTGAGCACCTTGCAGTCGCGGCACTGCGCGGTGAGCGTGTCGCGCTTGTCCTGGCCGAACTGGCGTTGCCGCGCCGACGCCACCAGTTCCAGCATGTGCGTCTGGTGGATGTTGCCGAGCTTGTACTTCGGCTCGACGAAGTGATCGCAGGCGTAGAGATCGCCGTTGTGCTCCAGTGCCGGGCCGTAGCCGCAGGTGGGGGCGTGGATGCACAGCAGGTGGCGGCCGAAGAAGGCCTCCAGCGTGACGTCGAACAGTTGCACGTACACCTGGCCCACGTCGTGGCGCACCCATTCCTCGAAGATGTCGACGAGGAAGCGGCCGTACTGTTCGGCGCCCACCGTGCGCTCGGTGACCCGGTTGCCGGTCTGCGTATAGAGCAGGCGCTTCTTGCCGGCCTGCTCGCTCCAGCCCTTGTTGGCGATCTGGATCGTCTGTTCGGTGGCGCGCTCGATGATGGGGATGAACTGCACCCACTTGGCACCCAACTCGTCGCGGAAGAAGCGGTAGACCGTGCGGCCGTGCTGCTGGTTGGCGGCGTTCACCGTGCACAGGATGTTGAAGTCGACCTCGTGCTTGCGCAGGAAACGCCAGCCGCGCATCACCAGGTCGAAGGTGCCCTGGCCGCGGCGGTCGACGCGGTAGGTGTCGTGCAGCTCGCGCGGGCCGTCGACGCTCAGGCCCACCAGGAAGCCGTGCTCCTTGAAGAAGGCGCACCACTCGTCGTCGAGCAGCAGGCCGTTGGTCTGGAAGGTGTGCTGCACCGTCTGCCCGGGCTGGCGGAACTGCTCGACCAGTTCGACCGCGCGGCGGAAGAAGTCGAGCTTCATCAGCGTGGGCTCGCCACCTTGCCACGCCACCGTCACCTGCGGCGTGCGGTGCGACTCGAGCAGCTGGCGGAGGTAGGCCTCGAGCGTGGCCTGCGACATGCGATGCCGGTCGTTCGGATACAGCGACTCCTTGGACAGGAAGAAGCAATAGGTGCAGTCGATATTGCAGGTCGACCCGCTCGGCTTGGCCAGCAGGTGGAAGCCCGGCGGGCCGTCGGCCGGCATCGGCGGGCTGGACACGCCGGTCGGAACGGCGGTCGGCAAGACGGAACTCGGGGGGGACATGGGATGAGGCGCTGGCGTCGGCAGGCCGCGTTCAGAACATGCGCGCCAGGACGGCGAAGAAGGCGAACAGCCCGACGAGGATCAGCACGCCGGTCACCGCCAGCAGCGGCGTGTGTCGCTGCTCCTTGTCGGGGCCGGCCAACGCGGCGAAGCCGCCGCTCCGAAGGTAGCGAACCAGGCGCCGGTACTCCATCAGCGAGAACGCCGCCGACAGCAAGCCGCAGGCGATCAGCGACAACCCGAGGTACCACGCCGAGTTGGGAAAGCGCGCGCTGCCGAACTCCGGCTCGTTCTGCAGCGAGTAGACGAACTGGAAGATGCCGAAGCCGAAACCGATCAGCGAGATGGCGGTGCGCATGTAGGCCATCATCGTGCGCTCCACCGCGAGCCGCGTGCGCAGCCAGGCGAAGTGGTCGTTGGCGGTCGCGCGGACTTCGAATCGGCTCGGTGCGTCGGTGGGTCGTTCGTCACTCATCGTCTGGCCTTCCTGCTGCAGTGGGCGCGCCGCCGACCGCCGGCACCGCGCTTTCGCCAATCCATGCGTTCGCCGCCGCCACCGCGCGGTTGAGCGCCTCCCCCAGCTGCGGCGTGGCGAGGAAGACATTCTCCTCCCCGATCACCCGCAGGATCCCGGTCTTGGCGAGCTGGCCCAGGACGACCGGGTCGACGCCGACCAGCATCAGCCGGCTGTCGCGGGCACGCAGCGCCAGGCAGTAGCGCTGCAGCACGGTCACGAAGGTGCTTCCGATCTCGCTCTTGCCGCGCAGGTTGATGGCGACCACGGCACGGGTGGTGTTGCCGACTTCCGGCAGCACCTCTTCGATATTCTTGGCCGCGGCGAAGAAGAGGCTGCCGTAGACCTGCAGCACGGTCAGCTGGTGGCTGGGCAGGCGCCTGGGGGCCGGCCTCTCCAGCGGAAAGCCTCCCGGCTGCAGCACCCACTCCTTGACGACGACCTTGTTCGACTGCCTGAAGACGTGCAGCACGATGCTCAGCGCCATGCCGAACAGCACCGCGAACTGCAGCGGAACGACCAGCGTGGCGACGAAGGTCACGGCCATGACGATCTTCGAGATCCTGCCGGTCTTCCACGCGATCAAGGCCTGCGGTATGCGCAGGCCCTGGAAGCCCGCGACGATCAGCAGCGCCGCCAGCGCGGGCATCGGCACCAGTTCGACCAGCGGTGCCGCCAGCAGCACGATGGCGGCGACGAACAGGCCGACGAAGATATTGGCCCAGCGCGACTTGCCGCCGGCGCTCAGCACCAGCGCCGTGCCCGAGACCGAGCCGCCGGCCGGAATCCCGCTGGCCAGGCTGGTGGCGATATTCGCCGCGCCCTGGCCGAGAAAGTCGCGCGACACGTTGGGGTAACGCCCGTCGGGGTTGGGGGTGCCCTGGCTGACACCGGCGCCCTGGACGAGGCCGATGACGGCCACCGAGAACGCCGGCAGCAGCAGCGCCGGGACCAGCGACAGATCGGGAAAGGCCAACTGCGGCAGCGCACGCGGAATCGACGCGATGTCGCCGACGGTGGGCACGGCGGCGAAGGCGGCGGCCCAGGGCAGCGAGGGGATCGTCAGCACGACGAGCAGCACGGTGGCCGCGGCGATGGCGATGATGAAGGCGAAGCGCTTCAAGCGCTCGACCCACAGCAGCAGGACGATCAGCCCCAGCGAAAGCAGCCCGATCACGCTGACCCAGGGGTCGATCTGGTTGATGCGCAGCAGCAGGTCCAGCGCCTGGGCGACACGGTTCGAGAACTGGCTGGCGTAGCCGGTCAGGTCGCTCAATTGGCCGAGGATGATCAACACCGCCACGCCGTTCAGGAAGCCGGTCATCACCGCGTTGGAGACGAAGCGCACCAGGAAGCCCAGCTTGAACAGGCCCGCCAGCAACTGGATCACGCCCACCAGCAGCACCAGCACGACCAGTGCCTCCACCTTGCGGTCCGCCGGAAATTCCAGCAGCACCACGCCGGCGGCCACCGACAGCGCGGCGGTGCTGGACACGTTCATGAACACCGAGCTGTTGAAGATGGCGCCGACGGGCACCGCGACCATCAGCGTGAAGATGCCCAGCACCGGGTTGACAGTGGCCAGCAGGGCGTGGCCCATGGCCTGCGGCACGTTGACGACGGCGAAGGTGAGCGCCGCGACCAGGTCGGACGCCAGCAGGGAGCGATCGGGCTTCAGGCCCCGCGCCCTGGCCCGAAGCTGCTGCAAACGCGTGGCGTCAGTCATGGCCGGCGGACCTCATGCCTGGTCAACGGACGCCCCTCACGGTGCCAGGGCCCACCCACCGGCGCGCCACGCGAGCGACCAGCCCGCGCAGCACCAGATAGGGCAGGAAGGCGAGCAGCAGCGTGACGATGACGGCCTCGGCCGGGTGGAAGGTGTCGAATTCGATGTATTGGTAGATGCCGTCCATGATCAGGCCCAGAAGCATGATCCGCGAGGTGTCGACCATCGCTTCGTTCAGTCGACCCGCACGTTCGGCCGGGTTGGTGAGCACGGTGTGCAGGAACGGGGTGCGCCCCAGCCTGGCGTCCTGCATGCCACTCAGGACCGCGGCGATCGTGGCCATGGTGGGCTGCAGGAAGAAGCGGAAGACCATCGGCCCGCCGGGACGGTCGACCAGGTTCTGCCAGACGCGCACAAGGTTTTCCGGCGCCAGCCCGTACCACAGGATCCCGCCCAGCACGAACGCGGCCATCAGCCCGACCACGATGCGCGCAAACAGCAGCTTGGAGCGCGGAATCTGCTCGGTCACTGAGTGTGTTCCTTTCGGCCGTCAGGGCACAGTCGCCCCGCCGGCAACAGCGCAAACCGGACAGCGGCCAGCAGTTCGTCGTTGCCGAAGGGCTTGTGCAGGACGCGCAGGCCGCCTGCTTCCAGCGCACTGCGCTCCACGGTGGGGTCGTCGCTGGCCGTGATGAAAACGACCGGCAGCGCCACGCGATCGGCGCGCAGGCGCGCCTGCACCTGCAGTCCGCTCAGACCCGGCATGTTGACGTCGAGCAGCACGCAGTCGGGCATGCGCTGCGCCAGCGAGGCGAGGAAGTCCTCGCCGCTCGCGTGGCCAGCGACTTCGTAATCGGCCAGGCGCAGCAGGCGCCCGAGCGCCACGCGCACGTGCACTTCGTCGTCCACCACGGCCACAAGTATCGATTGCATCGGTGCCGCACCGTACCGCGTTGCCCCGTCGGCCGGAACTGGCCTTTGGCATAGTCCGGAACCATCCGCGCCTGACGGCGGCGGAGCGCCCTGGCCGCCAGCGTCCCGGGGTGGAACCGTCACTTCATCCTGGTGAAGTCGCCGGGTTTCCAGGTCTTCGCGAGCGCCGCTTCGGTCGGCCCGTAGAGCCGCAGTATGGCGAAGTATCCTTTTCCGGGCACCGTGGCGAGCCAGTTCTTCTCCTGGCCCGGCGGGGCTTTGGGCCCCAGGACGAGGTCGGTGCTGCCGTCGGCGTTCTGCACCGGCTGGTCGCGCGATCCGAGCGAGGGGAAGGGCTGGCCGTTGGCGAGGCCGGAGGCGTTTTCGGCCTCGTAAAGCGTCACCGACCAGAAGTTCGCGGCCGGTACGTCCTTCGGCAGGTTCAGCTGGTAATTCGTCGCGCCGGTCAGGGGCGCGCCATCGGCATCGGTGAAGGCGATGGCGTAGAACGCCCCCTTGCCGGGAATCTGCGAGAGCATGCCGGGACTGACGGAGTAGTAGTTCGAGAAGAACCACGGGCGGCAGTCGACATCGAGCGCCCCGCCGCGATCCACGCGCCGCCAGCTCAAGTCGAGCTTGCCGCTCGGGTTCTCTGCGGTCGCATCGGCCATCGGATTGAGCCAGCGGCGGTCGGGGTACACGCGGAACGACCGGCCGGAGACGAGCTCGTCGAAGGCGATGACGCGGCTCATCTTGTACGCGGACTTCGCGGCGCGGTCGAGTATGCCCCGCGTGCGCTCGTCGGGCTCGAAGGGCTCCCCTTTCACGATGCCGAGTCCGGCCAGCATGCCCATCCAGTCCGGGTCGGCCAGGTGCGGCCCTTCGGCGTCCACCAGCATCTTGAGCTGGTCGAAGGCGCTCGCGTCGCTGCTCGGCAGCATGTTTGCCGGTACACCCGACGCATCGGGGAAGGTCATCGGCCTGGCCTCGCCCTTCAACGGGTAGATCTTCGTCTTCTCGATCAGGTCGACCGGCGGCTGCAGGTTGCCCGCATCCGCGTAGAACGCGCGGAGGAACACGAACACGTTGTTCGTGCCCGAGCGGCAGACGAAGTGGCCCTGCGGGACTTCGCCGTCGTAGCCCGGCGGCAGCAGCACGAACTTGCCGCCCTTGCCCTTATCCGGCCCGAAGAAGCCGACGTCGCCGGCGTGCTTGCCGCCATCGACGGGGATCGGCCGTTGCCAGAAGTCCAACAGGATGCCCTGCAGCATGGGCGGGGCCTCGAACACGAGCGGGCCGTCCTTGCCGAGGTCGACGTAGCTCATCGCGTAGATCACGTCCGAGTTCGGCGTGGTCACGAGCGTCCTGGCGTCGAGCCGCTTCTTCCAGACGGGCAGGACGTGGTATCCCGCGCCGAAGGCCTTCTCGGAGCCGACCTTCATGCCGAGCGTGTTGAGCAGCGGCAACGCCCAGAGGTACGTCTGCGTGGCACGGTGGTAGAGCAGCTCGTCTCGAAGCGTCTGTGCCGCATCCGCGGTGGCTCGGTCCTCCACGAAAGGGAGGGCGGCGATCTTCGCCTGGTGCCGAATGGACTCTGATTCCTTGGTGTTCATCTTCGCTCCGATGGGGTTGTAGGTTCAGGAAGCATTGGGCTCTGAAACGTCAGAACCGGTAGATCACCGAGGCGACGCCGTAGTAGAAGCGGGCGAAGTTGTAGACCTCGTCGTTGTCGCCGCCGCCGTCGAGCATGCGCAGGCCTGCGGTCAGGGTCAGGTTGGGCGCGAGGTCGTACCCCACCTTCCCCGCGATGTCGAAGGCCCGGCCCTGGGGAGCCGCGAGGCCATCCAGGTCGAGGACCAGGCGCCAACGCTGCGCGAAGCGTCGTTCCGCCCAGACGTTGAGCAGCGGCACGAAGCCCACGTCGGTGCGGCTCGAAGAAACCCCGCCCTGGGCGAGGGCGATCTCGGCCTGGCGGATGTTTCCCGTGACACCGAGTTTGACGGTCCAGTCTTCATCCTCGAAGACCCGGTATCGCCAGGTGGCTCGATAGGAGTTGAACCGGTATGTGATCTCGGTGGGGCTTGCCGCGTCGAAGCTGGCGCCATTGAAGTTCACCGGGCCCGGCAAGGTGCCGGACTCCTCGTAACCGAAGGGCGCCACGAGAAAGCGCAGTTCCTGCCGGTCGTTGAGGGCCCAGCTGAAATCGACCCGGGCGGCCGGGACGGGACCGGAACCGACCGTATCGGCAATGGAGAACCGGGTGCCGGAGGCGTCGTTCGGTATCTGGACGTCGTTGCGCGCCTGCCAGCCGGCGGCCGCCTCCACCTCCAGGCGGAAGCGGTCCGGGCCCTCGGCAGCCTGTATGGCCGTCGCCGGCAACGCCAGGACCACGCCGAGCCATCCAATGTGCACTGCGCGCTGGAGTGTCGTCGTGTCGTTCTGCATCGACTTCTCCTTGCATGAGTCAAACGACTCGCGCAGTGGTCAGCGACTTCGGCTGGTTCACCAGTTCCACTTCGCCATTTCAAAGTCCGGCAGCTTCAAGGTCCGTTGCCGTCCTTCATTCCCTGTAGCACGGACTCCACCGCGCCGGGGGGCATCAGATGGCTGCGATCAAGCACGCGGTCGAGCTGGCTCAGCGGATCGGTTTCCGACGGCGCGCGAGTGCCGAGCACGAAGGCGGCGAGCTCCTGCCGCGTGAGCTTGACATGGGTCGGTGCCGCGGCCGCTGAATCGGAGATCACGATCACGCCGTTGCGCAGCTCGAGCCTCCGGATGCGCGAGTCGCCAACGACCGCGAGCGTGAAGGTCTGGCGCTGCGCCTCGGCCTTGCGTGGATCGACGAGGTAGCGCACGAACTGCAGGTTCTCGTCCACTGAGGCCGCGATGAGCGCCTGCGCGGTGGGCGTGCCGAGGAACTTGCGGATCGCATCAACCGTCAGTGGCTGCCCCTTGAACTGCATCCCGCCTTCGATCTGCAGCGCCTCCGTGAGGTACCAGCCGCGCGCGTTGGCCGATGAGGTGCGCTGACCGATCTGGCGCGCCGCCGCGGCACGGAGCTGGCGCGCGTCGGCGTCGGCGGGATCGAGCTGCAGCAACAGCGACGTGAGCTTGAGGCTCCAGCGCCAGTTCGCCAGCCCACCCCTCTTCGCGGCATCGGCGGCGGCCTTGCGGACGGCGCTGCTGCCGCCCATCATCTCGACGGTCCGGCTTGCTTCCTCGGTCTCGGACAGGGGGTTGATGTCGTACACGTCGCCGCCGAACCAGCCCATCACGCCGTTGTAAACCTGCCGCACGTGGCTCTCGACCTGGCCGTAGTTCTCCCAGTCGCCACGCTGGTGGCGCGGCACGTACACCTGTTCGGCCGCCTGTCGTGCGTCCCGGCCGTGCGCGATCTGGCGCAGCGTCTGGTCGTGGATCAGTTGCACCTGGTCGAGGGCACGCTGAACCTCGTCGCGAACCGTGTCTTCACCCTTGCGGGTGGGGCCGTGGATGTCGAGCAGGATTTCCGCGTTCTTTGACTCGATCCATCGGCCGTCTTCGATCACTACCGCTGGATCGCGATACGAACTGCCGCGCAGCGAATACACGTTGAAGATGCCACCCGGCACCATGAAGTTGGTTGCGAGCATGCGCTTGCGCGGGAAATAGAAGCCGACGCTGTCGGTCGTGTCCGATCGGTTGGGAGCAACCTGCACCGGCTCGCCGGCGACGACGACGTCGATGACGCGGCCGTTCTCGAAGAGCCGCGTGGGCGGTTGGTAGCTGGACTCGGCCAGCAGTTTCTCGGGCGTGAAGCCGAGCGTGTTCGGAAAGGCATCGGGACCGCTTTGCGGATGGAAGACGCCGAACTGGGCGGCCCCTCTCGCCTGGGCGGTGCCGCTCAGGACACTGATGCCTTTCGAGGCGCTGCGGTTGCGGTCCAGGTACTCGTGCCCCCAAACTTCCGCGCCCTCGTCGAGCCACGCAGCGATGCCGTCGCCGTAGTGCCAGTGGGTCAGCAGGATCGCGGCCACCTTGACCTTGCGGCCAAGCGTCTCCTCGAGCCTGGCGCGCATCTCGGTGGCTACCCGCGTGGAGTCTCCGGTGTCGATGATGATCCAGCCGCCAG
The DNA here is from genome assembly GCA_016709385.1 of Candidatus Rubrivivax defluviihabitans. Lineage (GTDB taxonomy): Bacteria > Pseudomonadota > Gammaproteobacteria > Burkholderiales > Burkholderiaceae_C > Rubrivivax > Rubrivivax defluviihabitans. The sequence continues at coordinate 111,320 of JADJMW010000005.1, read as the reverse complement.
GGGCTTCGATCGCGAAGCTGCTCGCAATGCCCCAGCCGCGCAGCGCATACACGCCGTCGGTAACCCGCTCGACGCGCTTCGTATTGCCGATGCCCCACTTGTCATTGGCCAGCAGCGCGGTACTCGTCGTGACCGCGCCGTTCGACCCGGTGACGGTTTCGCTGCGCAGCGACGGGCTGCTCCAGGACGGCCCCGTCTGATCCCCGCGTTTCTCTGCGGCTGCATCTGCCGCGCGGGCCATCGGGAATGCGCCAAGCGCCAGCGCGGCGATTGCAACAACGCGCGCCGGGTTCTTGCGGTGCATGATCTGGTTTCCTTTATGGGCGATATCTTGATGCTGCAGGGAATCGAAGAATTTCAAGATTCGTCTTGAAGAGTCGGGATGAATGACCCAGGCGCACGTGAAGGGATTACTTGCTCACCTTCTGCACTACCGGCACCGGGAACTTGCCAGCCTGCACGTCCTCATCACCCCCATACATGCGCAGCAACAGGTAGAAGTTTTCGTTGGGGACCGGCAGGAAGTTGCTGTCTTCCGCCTTGCCCCGGGTGTCATGGCTCAGGCGGAGCGTGACGGTGCCATCGGCATTCGGCTTCACATGACGGTCGCCCCGGCTGTGGCGGTTGAGGTCATTGGCGATCATCAGCTTGGTCTTCGAGCCATAAGCCGTCACCGACCAGAATTGGGAAACCTTGGGCGGGACAAAGGTGATCGTGTAGTCATTCGCACCGTCGAGGGCATCGCCGTTCTGGTCCCTGATCATCTGTATGTAGGAGGCCTCGACAGGCGGCGCGCCCCACTGGCCGATGTAAGTGGCCACCTGGAACGGAATGCGGTCAGCGTGCCCAAGTTGTTCGCGGGTGCCCAGCGCGTCACTGGCGTTGGTCAGTGTCGGGAGGACTTCCTCGAGCTTTGCGATCACATGCTGTTCACTGATCTCCGCGGCGGCCAGTTGCTCAGGGGTGAAGTCCGTCTTGCCCGCGCCGATGCCGGACGCCTCCAGCCCCGCGAGCCAATGGGCGTCTGCGGTGGCCATGGTGCCGTCCGCCAACACGAAGTTCACGCGCTCCAGCCAGGAACTTCCCGAAGCGGGGACAAACTTGCGGACTTTGGGCTTGGGCCCGTTTTGTCCGAGGAACTCGCTCAAGGTGCGGATGTTCCAGTCGTCCACATAGGTCAGCGCCTTTTTCTCGTCCTCGACGCCGGTCGCCATCACCCGCCCCATCAACTTGATGAAGTTGCTTTCGACGCGGACGACCTCGGTAATGCCGTCCGGAACGTCGCCTTGCCAGGCCTGGTTCGCAAACATGAAGCGCCCCCCCTTGGGGCCACGTGTCCGTTTGCCCAACATGGTCGTGGTGTAGTGCCCCATGTCCATGGTGTGGAGCACCCAGTAGCGGTCGTCATCATGGTCGGGCACGGACACGATCACCGGCTCGGCGGCCACATCCAGCCAGCCCATCAGGTGCAGGGTGTCGTTGTTGATGCTTACGTGCGCCGTGTATTTGTCGTCGGCGAGGTGACGGATGATCTGGAAGCGATTGGCCGGACAATCCGGCTCCACCAAGGTCTTGTAGAGATGCTTGTAAGCCTCGTCGATGCCGTAGGCGTACATGTAGGCGCGGTCGGAGATGGCCTGGAGTTCCGGTGAGACTTTGAGAGATTGCATGTGAGGTTGTCGTTGATGGTCGGTTGACAGTTCAGCCCGGCGATGACGCAGGCATCATGCCGTAGCGCCCTCATCGACGAGCTCGAAGTCGCCGGGCTTCCACGACTTGTCGAACCACGGCTCGAGCGGCCCGTACAGGCGCAGCAGGGCCGACCAGCTCTTGCCGGGCAGGGTCTGCACCCAGTTGCCCTCCTGGCCGGCGGGCGCGGTGGGCGCGAACCAGACGGTGCAGGAGCCGTCCGGGTTGGCCTTCAGCTCCGGGCTCAGGCTGTCGACGCCGGCGCTCTTCTGGTCGGTCTCCAGCAGGCCCCGGTGCTGTCCGGAGTAGACGACGAAGGACCAGAACTCCTTGGCGGGGACGGGCGCCGGGAGCGTCACGCGGTAGGTCTTGCCGCCGTCGAGGTAGCGGCCCTGCGCGTCGTGGGGCGTGAAGGCGTAGGCCGACCCTTGACCGACTGCCGATTGGGCCATCGCCGGCGTGATGCCCGTTGCCATGTAGTGCATCATCGTCCGGTAGTCGAGCATGAGCTCGCCGTCGCTCATGAAGTCGTGCCTGCCGCCGACGAAGGCCGTGTACCACTGCCGGTCCTCGTAGAAGTAGGGCTCCCGGCCCCGCGGGCGGTAGCTCAGGGCCCGTGCCGTCGCATTGCCGACGGCGGCGGCCTCGACGAGGATGCGCTTCATGCGCTCGTCGGGAGCGAAGGGCCTGCCCTTCTTGATGCCGATCGAGGCCCACAAGCCGACCAGCTCGGGGTTGAACGCGTCGGCCGGCTCGTACTGGACCACGGCGTTCAGCTCCTCGTAGAACGAGAAGTCATTGGCGTGGATCGTGTTGTACCGGACCCCGCTCAGGTCCACGAAGTGCGGCTCGCGCGGGCGCGCCGCTTCCGCCAGCGGGTACAGGCGCCAGTGCTTCTTGACGTGGGCGGCCGTCTTCGCGAGGTCCCCGTCGATCACGAAGGCCCGCATCAAGAGCCAGTTGCGGTAGGTGCGTGTCGGCACGACGTGATGGCCGTCCGGGACCTCGCCCTCGTGCCCCGGCGGCAGGAACAGGTACTTGCCGCCCTGGCCGCGATCAGGGCCGGTGAAGCCGACGTCGGTGACCCAGCGGAAGTAGGCGTCGTCCACCGGCCCGAGGACCCCGGGCGGGACCTCCATGACCGTCGGCCCGTGCTCGACGTTGATCTCGGCGATGCAATAGACGGTCGTGGTGTTGGGGGTCAGCCAGAGGGTCCGCGCGTCGAGCAGCTGCTCGTGGATGCCCATGCTGTAGGTGCCCATGCCCGCCTGCTTCATGCCCTGGATGAAGGCGTGGATCGAGGCCGCCGGGCACCCGGTCAGGAAGGTCTCCACAGCCCGCGAGAAGTCGAGCTGGTCGTAGACCTTGCGCACCGTCTCGTCGGAGGGCATCCCGTCGAAGAACTCCAGCCGGCCGAGTCGCTCGGTCTCGACCACGTCCGGGGTCTGGATCGACTCGGGGACGTTCGCGGCGAATTTCGGTGACTGCGAGGACGTGGATTTCATCGCCTGGTTCTCCTCACGCGCACGGCACTGGGTCGGGAAGCTCGTAACTGCCGTCCAGCACCGAGCGGCCGGGGCGATAGACGCGCATCAGGAAGTTCCAGCCTTCGGGCGCGTCGAGGCGGTTGGGGACGTCACCGCAGGCTTCCTGCGAGCCGAAGTGGACCGTGAACGTGCCGTCAGCGTTCATCTTCGTGTTCGCCGCGTTCAGGATGCTGTTGGCGCTCTTCATGTACCCGTCCGCGCCGTAGACGGTGATCGACCAGAACGCGTCGTTCTCAGGCACCCGGTACGTGGCGCGATGGCACCGGTCGGCCGGCAGCCCGCCGTTGTAGTTGATGTAGACGGCGTCGCGGTTCGGGAACAGCCCCCACGCACCGGCGCAGCCGACGTGCCGGATACTCTCGTCGGCCTCGCCACGCTTGCCCATCCAGCCGTCCGGGTACTTGTCGAACTTGGCGAACTCAGCGTTGTACTTCGCCTTCAACTCGTCGAGCGACTTCAGATCCCACGTCGGTTCCGGGAAGGGATCGGCACTGCCGGCCTCGATGGTGAACTTGTCCTGCAGCCCGTTGACCAGCGCGACGTCCGCCGGATCGTCCGGGCGCAGCAGCTGGATGCGAACGAGCAGTCCCAGATACTTCGTATCTTGCGGAAGCGGGTGCCTGCCCGCGGTGTAGATCACGCCGGCGCTGTAGTGGTCGTTGTCGACCAGCATCACGGAGCAGTAGCGCCCGTCGGGCATCGGCGGCACCGTGATCGAAGCGCCCTTCGCCGTGTCGACGATCGCCGCCGCGTACAGCGTGTCCTTGTTCATCCGGACGACGGTCTGCTTGTCGAGCGGGGTGACCTGGCGGAAGCAGAAGAACCGATTCACACCGCCGGTCATGCGCAGTGTGTTGAAGAAGGTCCGGTCCGTCTCCGCACGGCAGTAGGTTTCCCTGGTGACTGGCGTCTTTGCCATGGCTTCTCTCCTTCGCGTTGGCTTCGCAAGTGACGTGGCTGGGGCTGCAGGCACTGCTGCTCAGACCTTCACGATGTCGTCGGGTCGCCAGGTCTGCTCGAAGAAGGGCTCCAGCGGGCCGTACAGGCGGATCCAGACGAAGTGGCCCTGTCCGGGCACCGTCCGGATCCAGTTCTTCTCCTTGCCCTGTGGCGCTGCCGGGCCGAAGAAGATGTCGACCGAGCCGTCCGGGTTCACCTCGGGCTGGTCGAAGGCGCTGCTGATGCTCGGCTTCGGCTGGCCGTTCTGCAGCAGCGAGCGCGTCTCGGTGTCGTAGACGGTCACCGACCAGAAGTTCTTCGCGGGAATCCCGGTCGGCAGCCGCAGGCGATAGTTCTGTCCGCCGTCCAGGTAGGCGCCGCTCGCGTCCTTGTAGGCCGTGAGGTACTGCGAGCCGACGCCGACCATCTTGGCTTCCATCGCCGGGGTGACCACGATGGCGCCGTAGTGCCAGAGGGTGCGGGCGTCCAGCAGCCGGGCGCCGTCGCGCTCGAACTTGTAGCCGCCGATGAAGACCCGCTCCCAATGACGGTCCGGGTAGACCCGGGCCTCCGGGTCGCGGCTGGCGAACATGATCGCCTTGGCCATGCCGTCGCCCAGCCGGACGCCGTCCGACAGGATGCGGCGCATGCGCTCGTCGGGCTGGAACGGGGCTCCCTTCACGATCCCCAGGGCATGCAGCAGGCCCAGCTGCTCCGGCGTGAAGGCCGAGAGCGGCTCGTACTGGACCATCTGGTGCAGCCGCTCGAAGTAGCGCATGTCGCGCGCAAAAGTGGAGTCGCTCGGCTTGAACGACGCGCTGAAGACGCTCGGCTGGTGCACGCCCTCGCCCAGCGGGTAGACCTTGAAGTGCGCCTTGTAGTACGCCAGCGCGGCCTCGCCTCGCCCCGTGTCCTGCTCGAAGCCGCGCGCCATCACCCAGTTGCGCCAGGTGCTGGAGCGGAAGACGAAGTAGCCCTCGGGCACGTCGCCCTCGTAGCCCGGCGGCAGCAGCAGGTACTTGCCGCCTTTCCCGCGGTCGGGACCGGCATTGCCGAGGTCCGCCAAGTAGAGAAAGAAGCCGTCGTTGATGACCCCCAGCACGTTCGGCGGCACCTCGATGACCGCCGGGCCGGTCTGCTTGAGGTCGACGCTGGCGCTCGCGTACATGCTTTCGGTGTTGTAGGTCAGGCCGAGGTCTTTCGACCTGCCTTCGCCCGGCTCGGTGTACACGATCATGCCGCCGGTCTCGCTGACCCCGTGGTCGCGCGGGTGCATGTCGAGCAAGGCCTGCATCGATATCGCGGGCATGAAGTCCAGGTAGGCCTGCGCCGCGCGTTGCAGGTCGAGCTGGTCGTAGAGTTTTCGAGTGGTCTCTGCGGTCGGGTAGCCGCCCTCGAATTTCAGATCGTCAAGATGGCTGATCATGGGTTGGTCTCCTCGGGCGCTGCAACCGGCGCCAACACGTGCAGGAATAGAACGCGGCATCGGCCCGTTCGCCCACCACGGCCACCACGGCCACCACGGCGACGAGGCTCGTTGCCGTGCGACGCCCACGCTAGCGCGTCGCCCAGCGCGCGGCTACTCGCCTTTGGCATAGTGGGCGAACGTGCCCGCCGGACGACGGCGGCACGCGTCTTCGGCCGGGTGCGGCCTTAGGTCGGTTCGTCCTGCTTGACGTCGCCGGGCGGCGCGGCGGGCCGCGCGTCCGGCGCGAGCTCCAGCCGGGCCACCAGGTGCATCAGTTCGGCCACGGTGCGCGCCTGCATGCGCTCCATGATGCGAGCGCGATGGAACTTGACCGTGGGCTCGACGATGCCCAGGTCGGCCGCGATCTGCTTGTTGAGCTTGCCGGCCACGAGCCCGGCCAGCACTTCGCGCTCGCGCGCCGTCAGGCTGGCATGGCGCCGCCGCAGCGCCGCGCTCTCGGCCTGCGCCTGGCGTGACCGCGCGTCCTGCGCCAGGCCGGCGCGCACCGAGGCGAGCAGCACTTCGGCTGCCACCGGCTTGGTCAGGAAGTCGACCGCGCCGGCCTTGACCGCCTGCACCGACATCGGGATGTCGCCATGGCCGGTCATGAAGACGATGGGCCAGGCCGGGCCGCCCTTGGCCAGGCGCCGCTGCAGCGCCAGGCCGTCGAGCCCGGGCAGATTGACGTCGAGCACCAGGCAGCCCGGCGCCGAGACGTCGCACTGCGCCAGGAAGGCCTCGGCCGAGTCGAAGACCGCGGTGCGAAAGCCGTGCTCGCGCAGCAGGCGCGCCAGCGCTTTCGCCACCTGGGGGTCGTCGTCGACCACGTGCACCGTCGGCGTGGCAAGCGTGGCAGCAGGGTCGGTCATGGCGTCGCGCGCGCGGGCAAGCGGGCGCAGAAGACGGCGCCGCCTTCGGGTGCATTCTCGACGTCGAGGGTGCCATGGTGCGCCGCCACGATGGACCGGCAGACCGCCAGACCGATGCCCATGCCCTCGGCCTTCGTGGTCCAGAACGGCTCGAACAGCTTGTCCATCGCTGCGGCGGGAACGCCCGGACCGGAGTCGGCCACGCACAGGCGGATCATGCCGGTCTCCAACGCGCTGGAGATCGTCATCACCCGCCCGGTTTCGGGCAGCGTGCGCATGGCGTCGGCGGCGTTGATGATCAGGTTGAGCAGCATCTGCTGCAGTTGCACGCGGTCGCCTTCCAGCGGCGGCAGGTCGGGTGCCAGCGTCGTGACGAGGGCGACGTGGCGCATCAGCAGGTTGGTGCGCATGAGATCGACCGTGTCGCGCACGAGCGCGTTGACGTCGAGCAGCGCGAGCGAAGGCGGGCTGCGCTTGAACAGTGCACCAAGGCGGCGGATCACGTTGGCCGCGCGCTGGTCCTCGGTCACGATATCGGCGCAGATGTCGCGTAACTCGGCCAGGTCGACCGGCGCGCGCTGCAGCATCTTCTGCGCCGCTTCTGCATTGCCCAGGATCGATGCCAGCGGCTGGTTCAGCTGGTGCGCGATCGACGCCGAGAGCTGGCCGAGCAGCGCCACCCGCGTCATGTGCTGCAGCGCGGCGTGGGCCTGCGCGGCCTCGGCTTCGGCCTGCTTGCGCTGCGTGATGTCGCTCACCACGCCGAGCAGCCGCTGGCACCGGCCGTCGTCGGCGCGCCCGCGCGCCGACTGCCAATGCAGCGTGCCGTCGGCGGCGACGATGCGGTACTCGACGTCGAATTCTTCGCCGGACGCGAGCGCACCGCGAATGACCTCCTCCACCCGGTCGCGGTCGGGCGTGTGGATGCGCTCGAGCGTGCCGGCAAAGTCGGACAGCGCACCGGGCGCTGCGCCGGCACGCCCGGGCGAAGTGCCCGGCAGCCCCTTGCGCTGAGCTTCGACGTCCATCTCCCACATCGACAGGCCCGCCGCGCGAGCGGCCAGGCTCATGTGCTGCTGGCTTTGCAGGAGCGCGGCCGCCGTGTTCCGCCGCCGGCGCCGCTCGACCAGGAGCGCGGCGATGAATCCGGCCTGCAGCAGCACGACCACACCGGCAAGCAGCACCCAGCGGCCATAGGACTCCCATAAGCTGGGCATGCGGAACTGCACGACCGCATCGCCGGGCAGCGTCTTCGGGTCGATGCCCCAGCGCTGCAACTGTCGCCAGTCGACGTGCAGCGCCGTCGGCATGACCGCCGGCAGCGCCAGCGATGCCGGTGCCGCGCCGTCGAGCAGTGCCAGCACGATGTCGGCGCCGCGATGCCCCATGGCGTCGTAGCCGGTCGTCCGGCCACCGATGATGCCGGTGCCGAGGTGGGTCGAGAACGACCCGTAGACCGGAGCCGCCGAGGCGGCGGCGACCAGCCTGACCACCTCGCGCGGCAGAAAGGTGCGACCGCTGCCATCGGCGAAAAGCCCCGGGGTGTAGACGATGGCGTCTGCAGGCAGGTCGCGCAGGCGCTGCTGCAACTCGTCGATCGGCAGCCCGACCAGGAACTCCACCGCCAGGCGGCCGGCGAATTCGGTGCTCAGCGCACGCAGGCGGTCTTCCCACTGGCGGTCCCAAGAGCTGGCACCGGTCACGAAGACCAGCCGGCGCGCGGCCGGGTGCCAGCGCAGAGCCTGTTCGATGGTCCCGACTTCGTCCTGATCGATCGGAATGCCGATGACGCCGGGTGGCAGCGGCAGTACCTGCTGCAGCCACGCCACGGAAACGCCAACGTGCACGATCGGCACCCCCGGGAAGATCTTGTCGCGGTGCCGGAGCCAGAAGTCCAGCGCCTCCTCACCGCCTGCCATGATCACCTCGGGTGGCGCCGCGGCGTACTTCTCGCGCAGGAAGTCGGCCATGGCGCGCTCGTAGGCCTGGCCACCGAAGTGCGGACTGTCCAGAAACTCGCTGGACAGTGTCACCGACAGGTCGGCACGGGCGGAGAAGGCCTCGGCGATGGCGCGGTCGCCTTCCACGTTTGCCGGCAGCAGGCGGCCGTTCGCATAGAGCACGAGCACGTTGTGCTGCCTCACTGCCGCACTGGCCGTGGTCGCCAGCGGCGACCAGAAAACGATCAGGCAGACGATGCATGCGAAGGCGCGCACCGAGGCCGGGCGGTCCTGTGCCGGGCGACTGTGTGGGGGCGGGCGAGCGCGCAAGCGGAGTCTGGATCGCACGGCGTGGGCGGTCTTCGGAAGGGCGGCCGGGATGGCGCCGGATTCTATGGTGACGCCTTCAAAGCCGGCACCGGGCAGGGCGGCCGGGATGCGAGCCCTTGTGACGTGAAGCGCTCGATCGAGCAGGCACCGGGCGCTGCCTGGGTCAACGCCTTTCGCCGGCGACTGCCGGGCTGGCGACTGCGCCCGGCGCGTCAGCGCCTAGCGGCGGGGCGCAGGCTCGCGCCACTCGGGCTGCGGCCGGCGCTGGTCCCAGTGGGTCTGCCAGCGGGCCTTCTGCGCGAAGAACAGCCGCCGCGGATAGTGCTCGTCCCAGTAGGGCCCGAGCTCGAATTCGACCACCGGCAAGCCGAGGTTGGGGCCGCCATTGGCGATGACGACCGCACTGCCCTGGAAGGGCAGCGACAGGTAGCGCGAATACACCCAGCCGCGGTCGCGACCGGCGACGACATCGCACCAGCGCCAGTTCGAAATGCATCCGACCACGGTCACCCGCGTTCCACCCAGCAGCCAGGTGACCGTCGGCAGCGAGCGGTCGGGGCCGGAGCGCACGTTGACGGAACTCGTGATGGTCGCCGTTTCGGTGGCCACGGCGGGCATGCAGGCGGCGAGCGCCACCGCGAGCATCGGAATGGAGTGCAGCTTCATGATCGTCCCAGCGTTGAATGATGGCGGCGTCTAGTTCCGGGGTGCGGCCTGGCCACCCTTGCCGCCGGTGCCGATACCCTCTTCGATGCGTTCGAGCAGGTAGGGAAAGAAGGGGTTCGACGACATCCGGGACAGCGAGTCCAGGCTGACGATCAGGATGCCGCGTTCACCCCGCGTCGCCATGGCACCCAGGTGAACGCCGTACTCGGGCGGCGCGTCCGGCGTCATGCCGTAGAGCGAGTCGTTCATCGGAAACGACAGCGCCAGGTGCGACAGCGAGAACACCTCCCTGGGGTAGGTCAGTCCCAAGGCACGGCTCTGCTCGGTGGTCGACCCGGCCTCGGTGACGCGCTCGACGACTTCGGCGCTGTCGGCGTTGACGTTCGTGATGACCGTGGTCCTGAACGTTCGTGGTGCATCGGGCAGCAGTCGCGCCAGCACCGTTTCGGTATTGCTGGGCAGCAGGGGGCCGAACTTGGTATTGCGGTTGATGTCGAAGAGCACGAGTTCACTGCCGTTCGCGGGCAGGTTCAGATACAGGGCGTTGACGATCGCACGCGTGCTGACGGTGAAGTCCACCACCGACTGGAACGTGAGCACGGGCGCCAGTTCGGCCAGCCGGCCCTGGCTGGCTGCTTGGGCGATGTCCTGCTGCAGCGCGCGCGCCACCAGCGAGCTCTGGCGCGCGCCGTTGACCGGGAACGAATTGAACTTGAACGGGTTGAACTCCGGCACCACGCCCAGCCAGGCCGCTTTCGCGAAGGCGGGAAAGACGGCGGGCCAGCCCATCACGCCGGCAAACCGGGCCAGGCTCGTGATGCCGATCATCGGCGCGATCAAGACGATCCGGTCGGGGTGCGCGAGCGCCTTGTCGGCGGCGGCTTCCAGCGCGTATTTCATCGCCAGCGCGCCACCGTTGGAGAACCCGATCAGATGCAGGGGCAACGAAGGGCCGGCCAGTCGGCGTGCTTCCCTGACGGCCAGGCGCGTGGCCGCGGTCCATTGCTCCCACTCGACGGCGGCCAGCCCGCCCGGCACGGTGCCGTGGCCGGGCATGCGGATCGCCACCGCCACGTAGCCCGACTCCACGTAGCGCTGCGCGATATGGCGCAAGCTGTACGGCGAATCCGTCAGGCCGTGCAGCAGCACCACCGCACCGGCCGGTGTACCCTCAGGTTGCATGACGTAGGAACGGTTCCAGTCGCGCGCAAATCGGCCCGGGTAGACCGGGCTGTCGGCGAAGTAGCGGTTGCCGGCATGTCGGGCCTGCGGCTCCAGGCGCTCGGTCACCTCGGCCCGCACTTCGCCGAAGGCCTTTGCCTCGGCCGCCATGTACTGCGACCAGTCCGACTTGTCGATCTCCGTCGCCGACAACTCATGCGGGACGAAGGTGTGCCAGAGGTCCAGCGGCGGCCCGCGTTGCGAGTCGTAGGCACGCACGGCCAGCAGGGTCGCCAGGGCGACGGCCAGTGCCACCGCACCCCACTTCAACCATCGGACGGCCTTCAACACCATGGCGTGGATCTCACTCGACGACGCGGCTTACGGGCAGACGAAGGTCGCTGCGCGCAGCGATGCCAGGGGAAGCCTCCAGCCGCCTCCGACTCTCGTTCATTCTAGGCGCGGGCGATGGCGTAGCATCCCCCGGGCCGGCAGGCCGCCGGTGCCACGGAGCGCCTGTATGCGCCTGCAGATCACCGCATCGTGCCTGCGAGCGTGCCTTGCCACCCTGCTCGCCGTGGCCGGCGCATCCGCGGCCTCGGCGCCATCCGAGGGCGGGCTGTATATCGCCGGCGCGGGCTTCAGCTTTCAGGTGGCGGCCGAGCGGGCGATGGCGCAGGACCCCGGCGGACGCCGCTTTTTCCTTCTGACCTTGCCGCCGGAGGCCGCCGCGCTGGCGGCATCGGCCAGCCCGGCGCAGCGCAGGCTGCGCGAGCGCGTGCTGACCGCCAACGGCGTGCTGCTGGTGTGCCAGCGTGACCTGGACAATGGCCGCATCGACGCCGCCCGCCTGGCCAGCGGCGTGGTGCCGGTGCGCGGTTGGCCCGCGCCGGGCAGCACCGAACTGCCGACGGACCAGCGCTATTTCCCGAACGAGGATCGGTCCACGCTGCCGGCGGCCAACGAGGCCTTGCGCCAGTTGCGATCCGCTTGCTCGTGAGTCTGGCCACGGCCGCGAGGCACACCGCACGGCCGCGACCAGCGCTTCCCACCGTCTCACCGTTGCGGCCCCGGTTTCGTGGGCGTGGCGGGCAAGAACAGCCGTTTCACGCGCTCGTCGAAGTCCGGCGGAAAGGTCCAGTAACGCGACGCTCGGGGCCCGATCTGCGCTTCCAGTCCGCGCTGAGGCGGCGCCGCCTTCAGCAGCATCAAGCCGAGCAGGTCGCCGCTGACCCAGGGGTCCTCGTACCAGAACGCATGCGAGGTCTTCGGCAATTGGGGGATGTCGTCCGGGTTCACCTTGATCAGGTCGAAGCCCAGCTGGTTCGAGGCTTCGACCATGAACGCCGTCTGCTCGGCATCGAGTTCGGTCGGATCGGGTCGGCCGGCGCGCGATGCGCGGTGGACGATGCTGGCCACGCGCAGCGCCGAATCGTTCAGGTTCGCGGCGACGGTCACGCGATTGACGAGATCGAGGTAGCCCCCCAGGTCGTCGACGAAACGACGCGTGTCGATGTCGGGGGCGGCGAAGTACACCTCGGCCAGGCGCAGACGCTGGCGCAACTGCTCGCGCGTTTCGCCCGGCCGCGGCATGCCCAGGCGCGCCAGACCGGGACTGGTGATCTGCGCGCCGGCGCTGTAGGCCAGCACGTCGATATGGGCGGCCTGCGTATGTTCGGCCAGCAGTTCGATCAGGCGCACGAAGGAGTCCACCGAAGCCGCGGCATTGGCGACGTCGGTGAAGTACCTCAGGATCGACCCGCCCGAAGGCCACAGGAAGGCCAGTACCACCATACGCCGGCCCGTGAAATGCCGCAGCTGCGCGGCCTGCGCCGCCGCGCGCGGCAGGGTTTTGTTGGAGCCGTGCACATAGATCAGCAGGTCGCGGCTGGCGCTGGCGGCCAGCGCCTTGTCGACCAGGGCGAAGAAGGCCTTCGCATCGCCTGAGTCGGCGACCAGATCCTTCGGCGCCAGCGAGACCATCGGTTGCAGCCAGTCGAGCCGCACGATCGGGCGATCGTCGGGGTCGTCGCTGGTGGAAAGGCGGTGCAGCGTTTCCCAGTCCAGATTCTCGTCGCCGATGCGCACATGCGCCACGCCCATGCGCAGGCGCTCGCTGGGCAGGATGGTGTAGATCGGATCGGGCTTCTCGATCACTGCGCCGCGGTTGGTGACATACAGCACCGGCACGTCGGTGCCTCGCGCCGAGGTGCCGGCCTGCGCGAACGGATCGACCTCGCCGCTGCTGAAGCTCACCGGCGTGGGCATCAAGCGCACGGGTGATGCGCAACCGGCCAGCAGCAGCGCGAGGCACAGCAGCATGAGCCGGAGCTTGTGGCGGTGGGAGGTAGCCGAATGACGTTCATTCATGGCCCGCTCCCACGCCCGGTCGCGCCGCCGAGGGGTTCACCCACGCCGCGCGCCGGGTCAGGCAGGATTGAGCTAGATACCGAGCGGCGTGATGCGGCTGCCATTCAGGCTTGCGCTGGCCATCAATCCGCTGTTGGTCAAGACGAATCCGATGACGGGCTGCTGACCAGTCAGCGTCGTCACACGGGCATCGGCACCCACGGTGAGCAGGGTCACCGAGCCATCCACACCGGCCGTCCAACCCGTGCTGGCCTCGAAACGCTTGAGCGCATCGTCGGTCATGAACAAGATGAAGACGGCCTGCGATTGCGCACCCGCGAGAAACCCGACAGACCCTTCGGTCATGCGATGGTAGGTGGTGGACTTGCCGCCCTTGCGCATCACGCCCTGGCCGGACGCGCCCCCGACCACGAAGCCGGCCGAGACGAAGTTCGGGAAAACGAGCATGCCACGCGACGAGGCGACGAGTTCCCGCGAGCCGGCGGCTTGTGCGTACAGGCGCGACAGCGCGCTGTCGGCCGCGGCATCGATGGCCTGGCGCTGCGCGGCCGGATCGCCCGAGGCGCCGCCCGTGGTGGTGCATCCAGCGGCCAGAAGGGCCACGGCCGCCAGTGAGGCGCCGGTGGCGATGAAGTTTCTCTTGTTCATGTGGCGAGTCTTTCTGTGGTTGACTGTCATAGATTTTGCTCACTGCCGGCGGTACGCGTCAGCGACTGGTACTGCCGGTGGCATGCAAATTCACTCCGCATGGCGTTGAACGGGTGTCCGCTTTCGATCCAGCCCATCTCGGTCAAGCTGCTGATGCAATCGCCAGACAGGCGCCGCGCCTGCAGTGCCGAGGATAGCCGGCTCTGGAAAACAGTCGCTCGCCGCGAGTGGCGTTGTGATGACGCCGGCCGCATCCGGCGACCGAGGGCCACGCGCATCGGACCTGTGTCGTCCACCGCAGTCACCCGGATCGATTCCATGTCAGCCGCACCTTACCGAGTTGCCGCGTCGGTGGGAACTGGACTTTGGCATAGTCCGGCGCCTGCCGCGCCTCACGAAAGCGGGGCGCCCTGCCGCACCGGCACGAAAATCTTCTCGCCGCCGCGCTGCACCAGCAGCGCAACGACCTTGGGCTTGGCCTGCATCACGGTGCGAACCTGCTCGATCGACTGCAAGGGCTTGCCGTCGATCGCCAGCACCACGTCGCCGGCCTGGATGCCGGCCCGGGCCGCCGCGCCCGACACGGACTCGACCACCATGCCCTGTTCGACACCGGCGCTGCTGCGCTCCTGTGGCGACAGCGGACGCAGGGCCAGTCCGAGGCGAGGGCCGCTTGTGGCGGGGTCGCCATTCGCGGCTTGTTGTTCGGCTTCGCCAGTACCGCCCAGGCGCACGTCGAGTTCGCGCGCCGCGCGTTCCCGCCACACCTTGAGCTTGACACGCTCGCCGGGCGTCGACAGCCCGATGGCGCTGGACAGTCCGCCGGCGCTTGCGATCGGCTGGCCCGCCACCTCCAGGATCACGTCGCCGGGCTGCAGGCCCGCGGCGGCGGCGGCGCTGCCGCGCGAGATGCTCGATACGAGCGCGCCGGCAGGGGCCGGCATGCCGAAAGATTCGGCCAGCGCCTGATTCACGTCCTGCACCGAAACGCCGAGCCTGGCGTGGCTGGCCTTGCCGGTGGCGACGATCTGGTCCTTGATCTTCAGCGCCACATCGATCGGGATCGCGAAGCTCAGCCCCTGGAAGCCGCCGCTGCGGGAATAAATCTGCGCGTTGATGCCGACCACGCGGCCCTGGGCGTCGAACAGCGGCCCGCCCGAGTTACCCGGGTTGACGGCGGCGTCGGTCTGGATGAAAGGCACCACCGAGTCGCCCGGCAGCGAACGCCCCTTGGCGCTGACGATGCCTTGGGTGGCGGTCTGTTCCAGGCCGTAGGGCGCGCCGATGGCCAGCACGTGGTCGCCCACCTCGAGGCGGCTCGGGTCGCCGAGCTGAACCGTCGGCAGGTTCTTGGCGGCTATGCTCAGCACCGCGACGTCGGTCACCGGGTCGCTGCCCAGCACCTTGGCCACGTACTCGCGGCGGTCGCTGAGCTTGACGATGACTTCGCCGGCATTGCGCACCACATGCGCATTGGTCAGGATCAGGCCGTCGGCGCTGACGATGAAGCCCGAGCCCTGGCCGCGGAACGGCTGCTGCGGGTTCGCGCGGCCGCGCGGGTCGCCGCCGGGCAGGCCGCGGAAGAAGGGCTGATCCGGGTCTTCGTCCTCGTCGGGCTGCTGCGGCTGGCCGTGCTCGTCGTCGCCGGCACGCTGCACGCCCGAGACGGTGACGCCGACCACGGCCGGACCGTTGCGGCGCACGATGGCGCGAAAGTCGGGCATGTCGCCTGCCGCCGCCATGGGTGCCGCCGTGGGCACGGTGGCCGCGGTGGCGATGGCGATGGCGGCATCGGTGGGTGCCTCAGCGGCGACATCGATGGGCGCAGCGCGAGCGGCATCGGTGGACGCAGCGCTCTCGCTGGTGCTCATGCTGCCGACTGCCGCGGCCACGGGCTTCTCGGCGCCGAACCAGGCCGTATGGCCCAGCCCGATGGCGGCAGCGGCTCCGCCGGCCAGGGCACCGGCGGCGAGCAAGGCGGTGTGTCGAACTCGTGTCTTCATGGTGTGTCCTTCTCGTGCAGGAGGCGATGGCCCCCCATGCGAGAAACGATACGCAGCCCGGATGAGGGCTGCGTTAGCCGAAGATGAAGCGAGCGTTAAGCCGTGGCCCCGGGCCCGCGGGCCGGCAAGGGGCTGGCCACCGCAGGCGCGAAGCGCACCGTCACGCGCAGACCGCCGAGCGGGGAGTCGCCCAGCATGACCTCGGCACCATGGCGTTCGGAGATGCTGCGCACGATCGCCAGTCCCAGTCCGCTGCCGGTTTCGTCGCCGCTGGCGCGGCGGTGAAACCGGTCGAAGACCCGCTCGCGTTCCTCGGCCGGGATGCCCGGGCCGGTATCGTCCACCAGCAACAGCGGGTGGGCGCCTTCCTGCAGCACGCGCAACTCGACCTTCGCCCCCGGCGGCGCATAGCGCAGCGCGTTGTCGGCCAGGTTGCGCACCAGCAGGGCCAGCGCCACGCCATCGCCCTGCACGCTGACCAGCGGGCCGGGCACCAGTTCGACGCTGCTGCCGCGCTGCTTGGCGAGTGTGTGCACGTCGGCCAGTGCATCGCGCACCAGCGCGCCCAGGTCCAGCGTGGCCCGCGTGGTGGCCGCGGCACCGGGTTCGTTGCGCGCCAGCGCGAGCAACTGCTCGACCAGCCGGCTCGCACGCTCGATGCTTGCCGCCAGCCCTTGCGTGGCTTCGTTGCGCGTGGCGTCGTCGCGCGCGCGCCCTTGCAGCTGCAACTGCAGCCGCAGCGCGGTCAAGGGCGAACGCAGTTCGTGCGCCGCGTCGGCGACGAAGGCGCGCTGCGTACCCAGCGCGTGCTGCAGCCGAGCCAACAAAGTGTTGAGCGCCTTCACCAGCGGCGCCACCTCGTCGGGCAGCCCGGCGGCGGGCAGGGGCGCGAGCGACTGCTCGTCGCGGCGCCGCACTTCGTCGGCCACGCGGCGCAGCGGCCGCAGGGCCCGCGCCACGAGCCAGCCGGCCAGCACCAGCATCACTGGCGCGGCCAGCAGCATGGGCAGCACGCCGCGCCAGGCGGCACGCGCGGCCAGCGCGCGGCGCACCTGGCGCGGCTGCGCGACCTGGATCACGCGGCCCGACGTGGCCACGCTGAAGGTGCGCCAGGTCTGGCCGGCGACGGCGATGTCCGCGAATCCGAGCACGGCCCGCGACGGCAATGCGCTGTGCGGCCGCGTGGCATAGATCACGCGACCGTCGACGGTCCAGATCTGGACCACGAATTCGAGCTCTTCGTCGGCCATCGCGCCGGCCTGGGCCGGCGCGATCTCGCCCTGGTCGCGCAGCGACAGCGCCATCTGCCGCAACTGGTAGTCCGACAGCGTCTCGGCCTCGGCGAGCACGTTGCGGTAGGTCAGCCCGCCCATCACCAGCGTGGCCAGAGCCAGCAGCGCGAACAGCGACACCAGCAGCCGGTTGCGGATCGAGTTCACTCGGGGCTGCCCGCCGCGTCGCCGACGCAGTAGCCCAACCCGCGCACGTTGCGGATGAAGCCGCTGCCGAGCTTGCGCCGCAACTGGTGGATGTAGACCGGGACCGCGTTGCTCTCGACCGCATCGCCCCAGCCGTAGAGGCGGTCTTCGATTTGCGCGCGGGACAGCATCGCGCCCGGGCGCTCCATCAGCGCCTGGAGCACCGCGAATTCGCGCGCCGACAGGAGCAGCGGCGCACCGTCCAGCGTCACCTGGCGCGTCGCCGGGTCCAGGCGCACGCCGCCGTGCTGCAACGCCGTCTGCGCGCGCCCGCTGTGGCGGCGCTGCACGGCGCGCATGCGCGCGCTCAGCTCGTCCAGGTCGAAGGGCTTGACGAGGTAGTCGTCGGCGCCGCCGTCCAGGCCCGCCACGCGGTCCCCCGGGCCGTCGCGTGCGGTGAGCACGATCACCGGCGTGGCGTCGCGCCGGCCGCGCAGCCAGCTCAGCACGCCCAGGCCACCGCCGCCGCCACCGGCCGGCGACCCCGGCGTGCCGCCTTCGGGCAGGCCCAGGTCGAGCAGAACCAGGTCGAAGCGCTCGCCGGCCAGCGCCGACCGCGCGGCCGCCGCGTCGCGCACCCAGTCCACCGCATGGCCCTCCAGGCGCAGTGCGCTGCGCAGCACGTCGCCGATCAGGCGGTCGTCTTCGACGAGCAGCAGGCGCATGCGGAGTCGGGGCGGGTCGTCCAGCCGGGCAGGCGGCTCCGCCGCGCGCGCAACCGGCGGCGTGGCGCTATTTGCGCTCGATGATGTTGCGGCTGGCCAGCTGGCCGATGATGAGGTCGGCAAAGGCCGGCGTCTCGCGCGCCACCGTGCGCGGGTTCTGCGTGCTCGTGGTGGCGGCCCACACCACCTGCCTGGTCTGCACCTGGAAGAGCTTGGTCTCCACCGCGGCGACGTCGTACTGGGTGACATGCTGCACCGGGACCAAGGTGCGCATCGAGGTGCCCCCGGCCGCCCACGGCCCCCCCCAGGGCCCGTGTCCCCAACCCATGCCGCCTTGCACCATGGTGGTCGTGACCTGTGTGCGCGTATCCACGCCCAGCAGCCTGACCAGCAGCAGGCCCTGCGCGCCGGTGTCGTTCACCTTGGCGGCGAAGGCGTCGTTGCCCAGCTTGTCGTCGCCCAGTCCGAGGGTGTATCCGGCGACGGCGTCGACGCCCGCCGCACGCAGCTTCTCGACGAACTGGTCCTCGAAGACCCTGCTGTCGGTGGAACTGATGCCGCCGCCGAGCACCACGATCTTGCGCATCGGCGGGCCGGTGAATTCGGTGTCGAACCACGCCGACCGGAGGGTGGTGGTCTCGCAGCCGGAGACCAGCGCTGCAAGCGCAACGGCGGCCCAGACCCATGTCGAACGCAAACCCATGATGCATGCTCCTGTAGCGCGGTGAACGCGAGCCTGGCCCCGCGGCGGCGAGCCGTTCATCGGCGCGCTCGCATCGATTATGCCTACCCCTCCCCAGCGCTGCATCGCGCAGGGTGGTCGTGCCGATCGAGTCTGTCGACCCGGGCCACGTGGCCGACATCACCGCCTTCAAATCGTGCGCTGCGCTCCGCTGCTGCACGGGGTTATCGGCCCGGCCCGGCGGCCGTTGGCACCGCGAATCGGGACTTTGGTCGCACCTGTCATGCCCGGTCCGCCAGAGCCGGTTACGCTTGCGGCCTTGATTCATTGCAGACGGGCGCCGCAAGCCGTGGCGCCCGTTCAACCATGCGCCACATCTTCATCACCCTCTTCGCTGCCGCCTTGCTGGCCGCCTGCGGCAAACCCGACGGCGGTTCTGCCGCGCCGGGCACTCCCGCACAGCCTGCGGCAGCGCCGACCGTGCTGCTGATCTCGGCGGAGGACCTGCGCACCGTCAACGCCGGCGGCCAGTCCGGCGGACCCGTGATCACCGGCTCGCTGGAACCCGAGCGCCGCGCCGACCTGCGCGCCGAGGTTTCGGCGGTGGTGCTGCAGGTGCTCAAGGACAACGGCGAGCCGGTGCGCGCCGGCGAGCTGCTGGTGCGGCTGGACGACACCGCCATCCGCGACAGCCTGGCCTCGGCCGACGAGACCGTGCGCGCGGCGAACCAGGCTTTCGAGCAGGCCGAGCGCCAGGTGCAGCGGCTGAAGACCTTGCAGGCCCAGGGCATGACCTCGACGCAGGCGCTGGAAGACGCCGAGGTGCGGCGCAACAATGCGCAGAGCGACCTGGTGGCGGCGCGTTCACGCTCGGCGACCGCGCGCCAGCAGCTGCGCCGCACCGAGGTGCGGGCGCCGTTCGCCGGCGTGGTGAGCGAACGCAAGGTCTCGGCCGGCGACACGGCGCAGGTGGGCATGGAACTGCTGAAGGTCATCGATCCCGGCAGCCTGCGTTTCGAGGGCCTGGTGTCGGCCGACCGCATGCACGAGCTGAAGGCCGGGCAGGCGGTGCAGTTCCGCGTCAACGGCTTTCCGGAGCGGGAGTTCGCGGGCCGCGTGCGCCGCATCGACGCCACCGCCAATGCCACCACGCGGCAGGTCGCGGTCGTGGTGGACTTCGCCGACCAAGCCGGTACGCCGCGCGTGGCGGGGCTGTTCGCCGAAGGGCGGATCCAGGCCGGCACGGTGCAGACGGTGGCGGTGCCGGAAACGGCGCTGCAGCGCAGCGGTGAATCGGCGTACGTCTGGCGCGTGGACGGGCAGGCCATCAGGAAGGTGGCCGTCACGCTGGGCGAGCGAGACCCGCGCAGCGGCGACTGGCCGGTGCTGAGCGGGCTGGCCGCCGGCGACCGCATCCTGCGCAACCCGGGCAGCACGCTGGTCGACGGCCAGCCGTTCGAATGGGCCACCCCGGCCGCCAGCGCCGGCTCCGCCGCCGCTGCCGTGGCCGGCGCCACCCGGTAGACCGCCATGTTCCTCTCCGACTTCAGCATCAAGCGGCCGGTGGCGATGATCGTCATCATCATCGGTCTCATGGCCCTGGGCCTGCTCGCGCTGTCCAAGCTGCGCGTCAACCAGATCCCCGACGTCGAGCAACCGGTGCTGGTGGTGAATATCGCCTATCCCGGCGCTTCGCCCGAGACCACCGAGCGCGAGGTGGTGAACCGCATCGAGAAGGCACTGCAGGGCATCGCCGGCGTCGACGAGGTACGCGCCACGGCCGCCGAAGGCAATGCCCGGCTGGTGCTGGTCTTCAATTTCGACAAGGACATGGTCGAGGCCGCCGACGAGGTGCGCAATGCCATCGGCTCGGTGCGCCACAAGCTGCCGCTGGAGATCCGCGAGCCGGTGCTGCAGCGCCTGGACCCGGCGGCGCAGCCGATCATGCAGCTGGCGCTTTCGTCCACCCAGCAGAGCCACGCCGAGATCTCGCGCCTGGCCGAAGACCAGCTTGCCGACCGCTTCCGCGCCATTCCGGGGGTGGCGGCGGTGAACGTGGGCGGTGCGCTGCGGCGTGAACTGTCGGTGCTGCTGCATGCCGAGAAGCTGCGCGAATTCTCGGTCTCGGTGACCGAGGTGGTGGCGGCGCTGCGCGCGCAGAACGCCACCGCGCCGGTGGGCAAGGTGCGCGGCGAGCTCGAGGACCAGAGCATCCGGCTGGTCGGGCGCATCGAGTCGCCGGCCGAGTTCGAGCAGATCGTCATCCGCCGCCGCGGCAACGAACTCGTGCGCCTGGGGCAGGTGGCCACGGTGGAAGACGGCTTTGCCGAGTTGAGCAGCATCTCGGTGCGCAACGGCAGCCCGAACGTGAGCCTGTCCATCACGCGCACGCGCGAGGCCAGCACGGTGTCGGTGGCCGCGGGCGTGCGCAAGCTGGTGGACGAGATCGGCGCCACGCTGCCGGCGGGAACGAAGCTCGAGGTCACGCGCGACGGCGGCCGCGAGGCGCAGGACAGCCTGGACAACGTGATCCACGCGCTGGTCTTCGGCGCCGGGCTCACGGTCTTCGTGGTCTACCTGTTTCTGAACTCGTGGCGTTCGACGCTGATCACGGCGCTGTCGCTGCCCACCTCGGTGGTGGCGGCCTTCATCGCCGTCTGGCTGGCCGGCTTCACGCTCAATTTCATGAGCCTGCTGGGCTTGAGCCTGGCCATCGGCGTGCTCATCGACGACGCCATCGTGGTGCGCGAGAACATCGTGCGCCACATGGAGCTGGGTGAAGACCGCCGCACGGCGGCGCTCAAGGGCACGGCCGAGATCGGCATGGCGGTGGCGGCCACCACCTTCTCCATCGTGGCGGTGTTCGTGCCGGTGGCCTTCATGCCGGGCGTCTCGGGCGAATGGTTCCGGCCTTTCGGCCTGACCGTGGTGGCCTCGGTGCTGGTGAGCCTGTTCATCAGCTTCACGCTCGACCCCATGCTCTCGGCCTACTGGGGCGACCCGCCCGGGCACCACCAGCGGCCGCGGCGCGGCATCAGCCGCGTGCTGCAGCGCTTCAACGAGTGGTTCGACCACCAGTGCGACCGCTACGGCCGCGTCATCGCCTGGGCGCTGCACCACCGGCGCTGGATGGCGCTGTTCGCGCTGGCCAGCCTGGTGGCGGCGCTGGCGCTGCAGGCGCGCTTCGGCGGCTCCAGCTTCCTGCCGGCCTCGGATTCCGGCACGTTGGCCATCGAAGTGCGCACCCCCGCCAGCAGCAGCCTGGAATATGCGCGCCTGAAGGTGGAGGCCGCGGCCACGCTGGCGCGCACGCTGCCCGAGACGGTGGCCACCAACAGCAACGTCAACCCGGGCGGCGGGCGCGTCTACGTGGACATCGGCAAGAGCACGCAGCGCCGGCGCAGCGGCGCCGAGGTGGCGGCGGAGCTGCGCACGCTCACGGCGCGCCTGGTCGGCGCCGAGTACGTGGTGCTCGACGACCTGAACAACGGTGCGCAGAAGCCGGTGCAGATCCGCTTCACCGGCGCCGATTCGCGCCAGCTGCTGGACATCACCAACCGCTTCATGGACCAGTTGCGCCAGGTGCCTGGGGCGGTGGACGTGGGTTTGTCGGAACAGGACCCGCAGGTGGAAATGAAGATCGAGCTCGACCGCGGCCTGGCCAATACGCTGGGCATCAGCGTCAACGACGCGGCGCAGGCGCTGCGCGTGGCCTTCGCCGGCGTGGAGGTGGGCGACTGGGTGGATCCTTCCGGCGAGACGCGCGACGTGGCCGTGCGCCTGCACCCCGACGACCGCGTCGACGCCGGCAATATCGAGCGCCTGCCGATCGCCGTGAGCGGCACCAACCGCATGGTGCCGCTGGAGCAGATCGCCACCGTGACCATGGGCCGCGGGCCGTCGCAGATCCAGCACGTGGACGGCAAGCGCACCATCAGCGTGGCGGCCAACGTGCAGGGCCGCTCGCCGGGCGAAGTCACGGCCGACGCGCTGAAGCTGGCGCGGGCGATGGAATTCCCGCCCGGCTACGGGCTGGAACTGGCCGGCGCCAGCCGCGACCAGCAGGAGGTGTTCCGCGAAATGGGCATTGCCCTCGTCATGGGCGTGGCGCTCATGTACCTGATCCTGGTCATGCAGTTCGGCAGCTTCACGGCGCCGCTGGCAGTGATGCTGTCGCTGCCGCTGAGCCTGATCGGCGTCGTGCTGGCGCTGCTGGTGACCGGCGGCACGCTCAACCTGATGAGCTTCATCGGCGTCATCATGCTGATGGGGCTGGTGGCCAAGAATGCGATCCTGCTGCTCGACGCGGCGCGCGTGCTCGAGCACGAGGGCGTGGACCGCGAGGAGGCGCTCATGGCCGCGGGGCGCAAGCGGCTGCGGCCGATCCTGATGACCACCTTCGCACTCATCGCCGGCATGGCGCCGGTGGCCATCGGCGTGGGCGAGGGCGGCGAGTTCTACCGCCCGATGGCGGTGGCCATCATCGGCGGCGTCATCACCTCGACGTTGCTCACGCTGCTGGTCATCCCCAGCTTCTACGACAGCATCGAGGTGGCGCGCGACCGTGCGCTGGCCAAGTTCAGGGCACGCGAGCAGCGCTGGAATACCGCGCTGGCCTTCGTGCTCACGCTGCTGGAGGCGGTGGCGGCGCTGCTGCTGCTGCGCCTGTTGTGGCGGTTGCTCGGCGGCGGGCTGGCACGGCTGCGCCGCGCCGCGCCGGCGCGCCCGGCCGAAGCGGGTTGAGCAGCTAACGGGGCAGCGACCCGGGCAATTCCCCGGCAGGCGCGGGCGTGGCGGCTCCTAGAATCGGTGGCACCAACGCCCCAGGGACCGCTCCGATGCCCACCCGACGCCGTGCCGCGGCCTCTGCAACTGCCGCACCCGCCACGCCCGCCACCGACTCCGAAAGCGCCGGCGCGTTGCGCGTGCTGAAGAAGTACCCGAACCGCCGCCTCTACGACACGCGCAACAGCAGCTACATCACGCTGGCCGACGTGAAGCAGATGGTGCTGGCCGGCGAGGACTTCGAGGTGCTGGACGCCAAGACCGGCGAGGACCTCACGCGCAGCATCCTGCTGCAGATCATCCTGGAAGAGGAATCGGGCGGCGTGCCCATGTTCAGCACGCAGACGCTGAGCCAGATCATCCGCTTCTACGGCCACGCCATGCAGGGCATGATGGGCACGATGATCGAGAAGAACATGCAGGCCTTCGTCGAACTGCAGAACCAGTTCCTGAACCAGAGCAAGGGCTTGTACGACCCCAGGCACCTGAATCCCGAGGTCTGGACCCAGTTCCTCAGCGGCCAGGCGCCGACGCTGCAGAACCTGATGGCGGGTTACGTGGAGCAAAGTCGAGAGATGTTCGAGAAGCTGCAGCGCGCGGGCACCTTGTTCCCGGGCATGCCGGGTTTTCCGCCGGCGAAGAAGTAGCTTCCTCGACGGGCTGGCGCGGGCCTGCGGCACACGATGTCAGGCAGGCAGGCCTAGATCGCTGGTGGCGGCGTCCGATCCACTCACCAGCGGCCGGGCAGCCGCCGCGAGGTGTGAAAGACACGCAGGATCTCGACTGTATTGCCCCGCACGCGGTAGGGAACGATGTAGCGCGTCTTGGCCACGATCAACTCGCGCGTGCCAGCCACTCGACCCGGGCGACCGAGGCCGGGCTGTTCGCCAAGCATCGAAACGGCATCGAGTACGCGCTTGACGACGACAGTCGCCGCGGCGGTGTCGTCCGCCGCGATGTAAGTGGCCTCGTCGTCGAGGTTGCGCAGCGCCTTGCGCAGCCACCTAACCCGCATTCACTTTCCACTTCCTGGCCAGTGCATTGACCTCCTCGTCGCCGGCGAAGTCGCCGGCATCGGCTTCCTTCAGCGCCGCCTGGATCTCGCCGATCTGCCACTCGTTGTTTTCGACGTAGGAACGGATGGCTTCGGCAGCAAGGAACGACTTGCTGCGCTGGGTTGCTTCGGCCAAGGCATCGAGGCGGTCCTTGACGTCGTTCTCGAGGCGGACGGTCATGGTGGTGGACATGCTTCAGTCCGGTGTGGTTGGGTGTGTACATGATACTGCGATGGCGCCATGCGCTCGCTTGCGTGGGCAGGCAGGTGTGCAGCGTATTGGCTCCGGCCGCCCTCGGCCGCGCTGCAGTCATTGGAGCCCGCTGTGGCGAAGAGACCCCGGACCCGGACTTGCCATTGCGGATCCGGTGGGGGTCATCCCCGAGAAAACCCATGCCGTTGCCTCGCGGTGGGTGGCACCCGGCGGTGGCGAATTCTGTGGCGACGAGAAGCGCACGCCTGGGGTCGGCGCGCGCAGCGCGCTTCCACAACTGACTCGTCGCGACTGTCTGAACGAAGCGAGCGCAGCGAGCGGAGTGAGTTTCGCGACGCGACCCCAGGCCGAGCATCGCAGTGGAGTCGGCGCGCAGCGCCGACCGGCACAGCATGAGCCGCGGCCGGGTGCCACCTGCCGCGACGCGCCGCCAGAGATGAACGTGCCGGCTCGCAGGTGGCCGTCGAGCGACACGCCAGTGCCGGCCTGCAGCGGTGACGGCAGCGCAAGCGGAAGGCGAAGTTGCCGACCGGAGCAGGGCGCACGCCAAGCGCCCCCGGCTGATCGGCGAAAATGCCTGTAATGACCCAAGATACTTCGCCCGACGTCGCCGCCAGCCCCCCGAAGATCGCCTTCATTTCGCTCGGCTGCCCCAAGGCGCTGACCGATTCCGAGCTCATCCTCACGCAGTTGAGCGCCGAGGGCTACGCCACCAGCAAGCAGTACGCCGGGGCCGACCTGGTGGTGGTCAATACCTGCGGCTTCATCGACGACGCGGTAAAGGAAAGTCTGGACACCATCGGCGAGGCGCTGGCGGCCAACGGCCGCGTCATCGTCACCGGCTGCCTGGGCGCCAAGGCGGGCCAGGATGGCGGCAACCTGGTGCAGCAAGTGCATCCCAAGGTGCTGGCGGTGACGGGCCCGCATGCCACGCAGGAGGTGATGGACGCCGTGCACCGCCACGTGCCGCGCCCGCACGATCCGTTCATGGACCTGGTGCCGTCGGTTGGCATCAAGCTCACGCCGCGCCACTATGCCTACCTGAAGATCAGCGAAGGCTGCAATCACCGCTGCACCTTCTGCATCATTCCCAGCATGCGCGGCGATCTCGTCTCGCGACCGATCGGCGACGTGCTCGCCGACGCACGCACGCTGTTCGAGTCCGGCGTGAAGGAATTGCTGGTCATCAGCCAGGACACCAGCGCCTACGGCGTGGACGTGAAATACCGCACCGGCTTCTTCGACGGCCAGCCGGTGAAGACTCGCCTGCTGGACCTGTGCACTCGGCTGGCCGACCTGGCCGCACCCCATGGCGCCTGGGTGCGGCTGCACTATGTCTACCCGTACCCGCATGTCGACGACGTGCTGCCGCTGATGGCCGAAGGCCGCGTGCTGCCCTACCTGGACGTGCCGTTCCAGCATGCCCACCCCGACGTGCTCAAGCGCATGAAGCGGCCGGCCAGCGGCGAACGCAACCTGGAGCGGCTGGCGCGCTGGCGCGAGATCTGCCCTGAACTGGTGGTGCGATCGACCTTCATCGCCGGTTTCCCCGGCGAGACCGAGGCTGAATTCCAGACCCTGCTCGACTTCGTGCAGGAGGCACAGATCGACCGCGCCGGCTGCTTCGCCTATTCGCCGGTGCAGGGCGCCGCCGCCAACGAACTGCCGGGCCAGCTGCCGCAGCAAGTGCGCGAGGAACGCCGCGCGCGCTTCATGGCCGTGGCCGAAGCCGTGTCGGTGGCCAAGCTGCGGCGCCGCGTCGGCGCCACCATGCAGGTGCTGGTGGACCAGGCCCCGGCGCTGGGCCGCAAGGGCGGTGTCGGCCGTACATACGCCGACGCCCCCGAGATCGACGGCCAGGTGCGCCTGCTGCAACCCGAGAAAGTCTCCAAGACCCTCAAGGTGGGTGAGTTCACGCGCGCCCGCATCGTGGCCGCCGAAGGCCACGACCTGGTGGCCCTGCCGATCTGAAACTTGCCGAGCCGACCATGCCGCGCGACACCAGCACCACACTCATCCACCACCCCTACCGCCCGCCGGCGGGCTTCGAGGCGCCGCAGCCCGGCATCCACAAGGCGTCGACGGTGATCTTCGCCGACGTCGCCTCCATGCGTGCTCGTGACTGGCGCAACAAGGCGGCCTACACCTACGGCCTGCATGGCACGCCGACCACCTTCACGCTGGAAGAGCGCATCGCGGCACTGGAAGGCGGCCGGCAGTGCGTGCTGGCGCCCAGCGGGCTGGCGGCCATCGCGCTCGTCGACCAGGCCTTGCTGGCGCACGGCGACGAGGTGCTGCTGCCCGACAACGTCTACGGCCCCAGCCGCGAACTGGCGCGCACCGCGCTGGCGCGCTGGGGCATCACGCACCGGCTCTACGACCCGATGGACGCGGCGGGGCTGGCGGCGATGATCGGCCCGCGCACGAAGCTGGTTTGGCTGGAGGCGGCCGGCTCGGTGACGATGGAATTCCCGGACCTGACCGGCTTGATCAACGTGGCGCGCAGCCGCGGCGTGACGACGGCGCTGGACAACACCTGGGGTGCCGGCATCGCCTTCTGCGGCTTCGACCTCGGCATCGACATCGTCATGCAGGCGCTGACCAAATTTCCCAGCGGCGGCGGCGACGTGCTGATGGGTTCGGTCACCACGCGTGACGAGGCGCTGCACGAACGCATCAAGCTGACCCACATGCACCTGGGCCTGGGCGTGGCGGCCAACGATGCCGAGCTGGTATTGCGCTCGCTGGCGACGGTGGCGCTGCGTTATCACGCCCAGGACGCGGCGGGCCGGCAGCTCGCCACCTGGCTGGCGGCGCGGCCGGAAGTGCGGCGTGTGCTGCACCCGGCGCTGGAAGGCGCCCCCGGGCACGATCACTGGCGCGCACACTGCACGGCGGCGGCCGGGCTGTTCTCGGTGCTGTTCGACGCACGCTTCAGCAGCGCCCAGGTCGACCGCTTCGTCGATGCGCTGCGGCTGTTCCGCATCGGCTATTCCTGGGCCGGGCCGATGAGCCTGGTGGTGCCCTACGACCTGGCGGCGATGCGCCCGGACGCCGTGCGCGAGCGCGGCCATCTGCATGGGCACCTGGTGCGGTTCTCGGTCGGACTGGAGGCTGCCGCCGACCTGCAGGCCGACCTGGAACAGGCGCTCGCTGCCGCCCTTGGCACGTCGACCTGACGTCGAGGCCGGCGCGGCCCGGCCGGGCGTCAGGTCTTCGGACCCGACACCTTGTGCCGCATCAGCCGGCCTTTCTCGCGCTCCCAGTCGCGCTGCTTCTCGGTATGGCGCTTGTCGTGTTGCGCCTTGCCCTTGGCCAGCGCGATCTCGGCCTTCACGCGGCCGCCCTTGTAGTGCAGG
This sequence comes from Candidatus Rubrivivax defluviihabitans, assembly GCA_016709385.1. Lineage (GTDB taxonomy): Bacteria > Pseudomonadota > Gammaproteobacteria > Burkholderiales > Burkholderiaceae_C > Rubrivivax > Rubrivivax defluviihabitans. The sequence continues at coordinate 83,453 of JADJMW010000005.1, read as the reverse complement.
TTCAGCGGCACCAGGGTGAAGCCCTTCTGCTCGATCTTGCCGATGAGCCGCCGCATCTGCGCCTTGTGCACTAGCAGCTTTTTCGTTCGGTCGGCCTCGGGCGTGACGTGCGTGGAGGCAGAACGCAGGGCGTTGATGCGGCAACCGATCAGGTACAGCTCGCCGTCGCGGATGAGTACATAGCCGTCGGTCAACTGCACCTGGCCGGCGCGGATGGCCTTCACCTCCCAGCCTTCCAGCACCATGCCGGCCTCGAATTGTTCCTCGATGCTGTACTCGTAGCGGGCGCGGCGGTTCTCGGCGATGTGGCTCATGGCGTGGCTGCAAGTGGGGTCGCAGCCCGCTTCTACAATCCGCGCATTGTATGAAGCACGTGCGCAAGACGGTCCTGCTGTGGTACTCGCCCGTCGAGATGTACGAGCTGGTGACCGGCGTGCAGGACTACCCCAGCTTCCTGCCCTGGTGCGACAAGGCCGAGGTGCTGGAGCGACACGAAGACGGCATCACCGCACGCCTGGGACTGGCCTACATGGGCGTGCGCCACGCCTTTACCACGCGCAACCTGCACTTGCCAGGCACGTCGGTCACGGTGCAACTGGTCGATGGGCCGTTTTCGCTGCTCGACGGCACCTGGTTCTTCCATCCCCTTGGCCGGCCCGGCAGCGAGGAGCGGGCCTGCAAGATCGAATTCGACCTGCGCTACGCCTTTTCCAGCAAGGCGCTGGAAACGGTGGTGAGTCCGGTCTTCGACAAGGTGGCCAATACCTTCGTCGATTCCTTCGTCCGGCGTGCCGAGGACGTGTATGGCGCCCGCTGAAGTCGGCACAGGGTTGCGTGTCGAGGTCGTCTACTGCCCGCGGCCGGGTGTCACCGACCTGGTGGCGCTGACGCTGCCGGCCGGCGCCACGGCGGCGGACGCGCTGCTGGCCAGCGGACTGGCGCAGCGCCACGGCCTGCCGGTGGCCGGCCTGCAGCTCGGCGTGTGGTGCCGGGCCTGCGAGCCTGGCACCCCGCTGCGCGACCGCGACCGGGTCGAGATCTACCGGCCCTTGACGGTCGATCCCAAGGAGGCCCGCCGCCTGCGCTATGCGCGCCACAAGGAACGGCTCGCCCGCACCTGAGCGGCGTTGCCGCCACCGGTCAGCGGCAGTCCGAAGCGATGACCTCGCGCGCGCGGCGCAGCTCGTCGGCGCGGCCGGCGTCGTCGAGCACCTCCTGCTCGCCCTGCGCGTTGAAGCGGGCGATGCGCTGGCCGCTTTCCAGCGCCGCGGCGTGACTGCGGGCGCGGCGGCAGTTCTCGGCACGGGCGGCAGCCAGCCGGGCGTCTTCGGCCTTCTGGCGGGCCGCCTGTTCCTGTTCGGCCGCGCGCTTGCGGGCTTCGAGTTCACGATCCAGCGGGGTCTTCGTTGCTACGGCTGCTGGCGCAGCCGCCGACGAAGCTGCTGCCGCGGGTGCCGAAGCCGTCTCCGGCGGTGCAAGAACGGGCACCGGTGCGGCGCGCTGCGCGGGCCGGGACAGGATGTCCTTGTCGGGAACGGTGGCCGGTGGCGGGCGGTCGCTGGCGGTGACGCGGCCGTCCGGGTCGCGCCACATCCACTGCGCATCGGCCGGCGCGGCCATGCCCAGCAGGAGGGCGACTGCCAGCCAGGGCAGCAGGAGGGTGGATCGGGCGGACGCCAGGCGCGGCCGGGGCAGGAGCACGGTTCGCATGGCGCCAGTGTATGCGCCGCTGCGGGGCGGCCGGCTGTGTCTTGCATCACGCTATTCGGCCCTGTTGCAGCCGCTTCCTATAATCCGTTTTTGCGTCTGGAGCCCTCAGCATGCGCCTACTCGGCAAAGCGCTTACCTTCGACGACGTGTTGCTGGTACCGGCCTATTCACAGGTGTTACCGCGCGACACGAGTCTGGCGACCCGGCTGTCGCGAAATATCACGCTCAACCTACCGCTGGTGTCGGCCGCCATGGATACCGTCACCGAGGCGCGGCTGGCCATCGCCATCGCGCAAGAGGGCGGCATCGGCATCGTGCACAAGAACCTGACGCCGCAGCAGCAGGCGGCCGAGGTCGCGCGCGTGAAGCGTTACGAGTCGGGGCTGCTGCGCGACCCCATCACCATCACGCCCGACCTTCCGGTGCGCCAGGTGATGGCCTTGTCGAAGCAGCACGGCGTTTCCGGATTCCCGGTGCTGCAAGGCAAGGTGGTGGTGGGCATCGTGACCAACCGCGACTTGCGTTTCGAAACCCGGCTGGACGCCCCGGTGCGCGAGATCATGACGCCGCGCGAGCGCCTGGTGTGGGTGAACGAAAGCGCCACGCTGGAAGAGGGCAAGGCGTTGATGCACCGCCACAAGCTCGAGCGCGTGCTGGTCGTCAACGACGCCTTCGAACTGCGCGGGCTGATGACGGTGAAGGACATCACCAAGCAGACCGACTTTCCCAACGCCGCGCGCGACGCCCACGGCAAGCTGCGCGTGGGTGCGGCGGTGGGGGTGGGCGAGGGCACCGAGGAACGCGTGGAACTGCTGGTGCAGGCCGGTGCCGACGTGCTGGTGGTGGACACCGCGCACGGCCACAGCCAGGGTGTCATCGAGCGCGTGCGTTGGGTCAAGAAGCACTACCCGAAGGTCGACGTCATCGGCGGCAATATCGCCACCGGCGCCGCCGCGCTGGCGCTGGTGGAAGCCGGCGCCGACGCGGTGAAGGTGGGCATCGGCCCGGGGTCGATCTGCACCACGCGCATCGTCACCGGCATCGGCGTGCCGCAGATCACCGCCATCGACAACGTGGCCCAGGCCTTGCGCGGCAGCGGCGTGCCGCTCATCGCCGACGGCGGCATCCGCTGGTCGGGCGATATCGCCAAGGCCATCGCGGCCGGCGCCGGCAGCGTGATGATGGGCAGCATGTTCGCCGGCACCGAGGAAGCGCCGGGCGAGACCATCCTGTACCAGGGCCGCACCTACAAGAGCTACCGCGGCATGGGCAGCCTGGGCGCCATGCAGCAGGGCAGCGCCGACCGCTACTTCCAGGAAGACAACGCGCACAACCCCAACACCGCCAAGCTGGTGCCCGAGGGCATCGAAGGGCAGGTGCCGTACAAGGGATCGATGGTCTCGATCGTGTTCCAGATGGCCGGCGGGCTGCGCGCCTCGATGCACTACTGCGGCTGCGCCAATATCGAGCAGATGCACGAACGCGCCGAATTCGTCGAGATCAGCGCCGCCGGCATCCGTGAAAGCCACGTCCACGACGTGCAGATCACGAAGGAAGCGCCCAACTATCGAATGGAATGAGCGCTTCGTGACGCTTCCTGCCGTTCCCGGCACCGGCCAGCGCAAGGCCGCCATGGGCTTCATCATGGTGGTGGTGCTGATCGACATGATGTCGATCGGTCTCATCATCCCGGTGCTGCCGGCGCTGGTGGGCACCTTCACCGGCAGCGCTGCCGACCAGACCTTCTGGTACGGCGCTGTGACGCTGTCGTTCGCGGTCGCCACCTTCCTTTCCGCGCCCATCCTCGGCGGTTTGTCCGACCTCTTCGGCCGCCGCCCGATCCTGCTGCTGGGCTTCTGCGGGCTGGCGCTGAATTTTTTCGCGACGGCGTTGGCCACGGCCTTGTGGATGCTGATCGCGGCGCGCTTCGTCGGCGGCGCGATGCAGGCCAACGCCGCGGTGGCGCAGGCCTACGTGGCCGACGTCTCGGCGCCGGTTGATCGCGCCCGCCGCTTCGGCCTGCTCGGCGCCATGTTCGGTATCGGCTACACGCTGGGCCCGGTGATGGGTGGCGTGCTGGGCGACATCGACCTGCGGCTGCCGTTCTTCGTCGCCGGCTCGCTGGCTCTGCTCAACACCTTGTACGGCGCCTTCGTGCTGCCCGAGTCGCTGGCCGCCGACAAGCGCCAGCCCTTCCAGTGGAAGCGCGCCAACCCGGTGACGGCGCTGAAGGGCCTGACCCAGTTGCGTGGCGTGGGACCGCTGGTCTGGGTGGTGGGGCTGGCCGGCCTGGCGCAATTCACCATGCACATGAGCTGGGTGCTCTACACCACCTTCAAGTTCGGCTGGGGGCCGGCGGAGAATGGCTGGTCGCTGTTCACCGTGGGCGTGATGGCGGCCATCGTGCAGGGCGGGCTGATGAAGCAGCTTCTCAAGCGCTTCTCGGCGCGGCGGCTGGCGGCGCTGGGGCTGGTCTCGTCGACCTTCTGCTACCTGGCCTGGGGCCTGGCCACGCAGGGCTGGATGATGATCGTCATCGTGGTGGCCAACCTCTTCGGCTTCACCACCGTCGCCGCGTTGCAGAGCCTGATCTCCAACGCGGCCGACGAGCGCGAGCAGGGACGCACCATGGGCGCCGTGGCCTCGCTCAACAGCGTGACCGGCGTGCTGGCTCCGGTGATCGGGCCCGCCTTGCTGCTGGCGGTGGCGGGCCGCCCGCCAGGCGATGCCTGGCTGGGCCTGCCCTTCTTCTTCTGCGCCGTGCTGCAAGGCCTGGCGGCCTTCGTGGCGATCCGCCACTTCATGCGCCACCGCGGCAGTCCGACCACTGCGGCGGCGGCACCCTGACTCCTGCTTCCCGCCATGCACGACAAGATCCTCATCCTCGACTTCGGCTCGCAGGTCACGCAGCTCATCGCCCGCCGCGTGCGCGAGGCGCATGTCTATTGCGAGATCCATCCCAACGACGTGAGCGACGCCTTCATCCGCGAATTCGCGCCGAAGGGAATCATCCTGTCCGGCAGCCACGCCAGCACCTACGAGGAACACGACCTGCGCGCACCGGCCGCGGTATGGGACGCCGGCGTGCCGGTGCTCGGCATCTGCTACGGCATGTTCACGATGGCGGTGCAGCAGGGCGGGCAGGTCGAGGCCAGCACGCAGCGTGAATTCGGCTATGCCGAGGTGCGCGCGCGCGGCCACACGAAATTGCTCGACGGCATCCAGGACTTCGCCACGCCCGAAGGCCACGGCATGCTCAAGGTGTGGATGAGCCACGGCGACAAGGTCACGGCGCTGCCGCCGGGCTTCAAGCTCATGGCCAGCACGCCGAGTTGCCCGATCGCCGGCATGGCCGACGAGACCCGCGGCTACTACGGCGTGCAGTTCCACCCCGAGGTGACGCACACGGTGCAGGGGCGGGCGCTGCTGGAGCGCTTCGTGCTGGGCATCTGCGGCGCGCGCCCCGACTGGGTGATGCGCGACCACGTGGCCGAAGCCGTGCAGCGCATCCGCGAACAGGTGGGCGACGAGGAGGTGATCCTGGGCCTGTCCGGTGGCGTCGACTCCAGCGTGGCCGCGGCGCTGATCCACCGCGCCATCGGCGAGCAGCTCACCTGCGTGTTCGTCGATCATGGCCTGCTGCGGCTGAACGAGGCGCGGCTGGTGATGGAGATGTTCGTCGGCCGCCTGCATGCCAAGGTGGTGCACGTCGACGCCAGCGCCGAATTCCTGGGCGCACTCGCCGGCGTGACCGACCCCGAGGTCAAGCGCAAGATCATCGGGCGCGAATTCGTCGAGGTCTTCCAGCGCGAGGCGAAGAAGCTTGCCAATGCGAAGTGGCTGGCGCAGGGCACGATCTACCCCGACGTCATCGAGAGCGGCGGCGCCAAGACGAAGAAGGCCACCAGCATCAAGAGCCACCACAACGTGGGCGGCCTGCCCGAGACGCTGGGGCTGAAGCTGCTGGAGCCCTTGCGCGACCTGTTCAAGGACGAGGTGCGTGAGCTTGGCGTGGCGCTCGGCCTGCCGCACGAGATGGTCTACCGCCACCCCTTCCCAGGGCCGGGGCTGGGGGTGCGCATCCTCGGCGAGGTGAAGCCGGAATACACGGTGCTGCTGCAGCGTGCCGACGCCATCTTCATCGACGAACTGCGCGCCTTCGAGGACGAGAGCAGCGGCAAGAACTGGTACGACCTCACCAGCCAGGCCTTTGCCGTCTTCCTGCCGGTGAAGAGCGTGGGCGTGATGGGCGACGGCCGCACCTACGAGCACGTGGTGGCGCTGCGCGCCGTGCAGACCAGCGACTTCATGACCGCCGACTGGGCCGAACTGCCTTATGCACTGCTGAAGAAGGTCAGCAGCCGCATCATCAACGAAGTGCGCGGCATCAACCGCGTCGTCTACGACGTGAGCAGCAAGCCGCCGGCGACGATCGAGTGGGAATGATTCGGCGTCTTTCAGCGTCTATCGGGGTCTATCGAAAATCGCTGCTAAGTGCTTGTCCCGTATAGAGAACGTCTGTCGAGATCTATCGACATCTATCGGGGGGATGCCTTCCAGTTTGACGGTAAATCTGACGGTAAAAATCGAGACGGACACCCTCAGAATTTTTACCGTCAGCACTTTGCGGTCATTGACGGTAAAAAGATAGACAAAAAAACAAGACGGAACAACAACTTAGAGAATTTGTAGCGGTCAAATCATCGTGACGGTAAAATTTCTCCGAGAGGAGGGACCGCCGATGCTGTCCGATGGCACGCTCAGGGGCATCAAGCCAGAGGCCACGGCCTACAAGGTGGCCGACCGGGACGGGATGTACGTGACCGTCTCGCCCAAGGGCACGATCACGTTTCGGCTGGACTACCGCCTCAACGGCCGGCGCGAGACGCTCACGGTGGGTCGCTACGGCTCCAAGGACGGCATGTCGCTGCTGATGGCGCGCGAGCGCTGCATGGAGGCGCGGCGTGCTATCGCCGAAGGTCAGTCCCCCAGCCAGGAAAAGCAGCGCGAGAAGCGTCGCATGGCCGAGGCCAAGACCTTCGAGCAGTTCACCAACCGCTGGCTGGAAGAAGCCAGGATGGCCGACAGCACCAAGTCGATGCGCAAGAGCATCATCGACCGGGACATCATGCCGGTGTTCCGGAACCGGCTGATGGCCGAGATCGGCCCGGAGGACCTGCGCAACCTGTGCGCCAAGGTCAAGGCGCGCGGCGCGCCGGCCACCGCTGTCTACGTGCGCGACATCGTCAAGCAGGTGTTCGGTTTCGCGGCGCTGCATGGCGACAAGGCGCCGAATCCCGCGGACGAAGTCGGCCCCTCATCGATCGCCACGTTCGTGGCCAAGGACCGCGCGCTGTCGCCGTCCGAGATCCGCGTCATGCACCGGGTGCTGGACGCCACCGCGACCCTGCCGACCATCCGCCTGGCGCTGCGCCTGGTTCTGCTCACGCTCGTGCGCAAGAGCGAGCTCATCGAGGCCACCTGGAACGAGATCGACTTCGAGAACGCCGTCTGGACGATCCCGAAGAGCCGCATGAAGGCGGGCAAGCCCCACAACGTCTACCTGTCGCAGCAGGCGCTGGACATCATGGTGGCACTTCGCACCTGTGCTGGTGGCTCACGGTTCCTGCTGCCCTCGCGCTATGACGCCGATCGCTGCATGTCGAAGGCGACCCTCAACCGGGTGACCCAGGAGTGGGAGCGAAGGCCAAGGAAGCTGCCCTGCCGTTGAGCCGTTCACCGTGCATGACCTGCGGCGCACGGGCTCCACCATCCTCAACGAGCTGGGCTTCAACAGCGACTGGATCGAGAAGTGCCTGGCCCACGAAGACGGGCGCTCATCGCGCGGCGTCTACAACAAGGCCGAGTACGGCGAGCAGCGCCGCCACATGCTGCAGGAGTGGGCGGACATGATCGATGCGTGGGTGGCGGGGAAGACGCACACTCCCACGCTGTTACCACCGACGATGAAGGTGGTTACCACGACGGCGCCGCTATGAAGCACGCCGCTGCCATTGCAATGAACGCCCCCGATTGCGCGTCCTGGATCCCTTTGGTGCTTGGATCCATGCACCTGCGCTGAGTGGTCGAGGAAATTCTTCAAACACACACTGCGTCGGACGACCAAGGCATCAAACAGGGACTACACCCAGAATGAAAGTCGTACGACTAAAGATTGAGAATTTTCGGAGCATCAAGAGCGCTGAGCTGCACTTTGACGGGCACGCTTTGATCGTCGGCCCGAACAACGTTGGCAAGAGCACGATCTGCGAAGCGCTCGACCTCGTACTGGGGCCGGATCGCATATCGAAGTTCCCGCCAGTGGAGGAGTTCGACTTCCACAACGCGCACTACCTGGCTCCTCCGGAGGTCGAGGGGCATTTGCCGACGCCTGTGCCGATCAAGATCGAAGTCGTACTCGTCGACATCAACGTCGAAGTCGAGAACCGATGCGGCCAGCACCTGGAGTTCTGGCACTCGGCTGAAAAGCGACTTCTCAACGAAGGTGAGGTCGACGCCGCAAACCCTCCCCTTGTAGTGAGTTGCTTGCGCCTCGAGACTGAGGCTGTCTACAACCCGAAGAAGACGAGTTCGAGGCGAAGACGTGCTATTCGCGCAGCCCGAATGCCGACCCTGGCGAATTGGACAAAGTCAGCAAGGAAGTCAAACGCATGTTTGGGTTCCTGTACCTTAGGGCAGTCCGCACCGGCTCGCGTGCCTTGAGTCTGGAGCGAGGCTCGCTGCTTGATGTGATCCTGCGTCTCAGGGGCTCACGCGCGGGGCTCTGGGAGAAGGCCATCGAACGCCTGCGCAACTTGGACATCGAGAATGACGCTACTCACTTGCAGCCCGTTCTGAAATCGATAGAAGCGCGCCTCGGACGCTACATCGCTTCCGACGTAGACGGCAGGACGACCAAACTGCACGTTTCCCAACTGACCCGCGAGCATCTGCGCAAGACCATGGCGTTCTTTCTGGCGATGTCCAAGGACCAGACGCCAGTGCCATTCCAGCTGGTGGGCACCGGCACCCTGAATGTCCTGGTGCTCGCTCTCCTGTCGTTCATCGCCGAACTGAAGCCGGCGTCGGTCATCTTCGCGATGGAAGAGCCCGAGATCGCAGTGCCGCCCCACACGCAGCGCCGGATCGCGGACTACCTGCTTCACAACACGACGCAGGCCTTTGCGACCTCACACTCCCCGTACGTCATCGAGCGCTTCGAGCCGGAACAAACCCTGCTCCTGTCGCGCGGGCCTGACTCCAGCGTCACCGCCAAGAAGGTGTCTGATGCGGGTGGCCTCAAAGGGAACGACTTCAAGAGGTTTGCAAGGCGTGGTTTGACCGAGTGCATGCTCGGCAAGGGCGCCATCGTCGTCGAAGGCCTGACGGAATTTCACGCCTTGCCAGTGGCAGCCAGAAAGCTGGAGGAGAGCGAAAACGCGCTGCAGCCGCTCGACATAGCTGGCGCTGCGTTCTTCGACGCAGAGAGCGAGGGGGCAATGCCGAAGTTCGGCACCTTTTTCAAGGCGCTGGGACTGAAGACGTTTTCGTTCTATGACTCGATGCCTCGCCCACCTGAAAAGAAGAAGCTTTTCACCGATGCATTCGACGTGGATTGCGAGCATATCTACACAGGCTTTGAAGCACTTGTTGTGAGCGAGATGCCGCTCGATCGTCTGTGGGCCTTCCTTGACGATCTTCGGACGACTGGCGACAACGGCAACTTCACGATTCCGGTAATGCGCCCGATCGATGCGGACCTGAAAAAGTTGGCTCGTTCGGCACTGGACGGCAGCAAGGGCGCCGGTTGGGCAGCAAGACTCTTTGAAGGCAGCACGGTCGCCGAGTTGCCGCCGACAGTGACGGACTTTCTGAAGCACGTGTATGCGGCCTTCCCGAAGCCGTCAGATATCCCAGTGGAGATTGCGGTGGCGGCGTCGTCAGCGAAGCCCGCCGGCCTCGCAGCCGCCGGTGCCGCTATGCCGCCCGCTGCTGCTGCTTGATCGAAGACGGCGCCATGGAGGTTTGCGGCCTGCGCCAGCAACTCCTTGATTGCAAGGGGCACGCCCTCGTCATCGGTGGCCCCGGAAGCGGTAAGACAACGATTGCCCTGAAGAAGGCCGTCGTGCGTATCAACGACGGTTTGGAGCCCGGTCAGTCTGTCCTCTTCTTGAGCTTCTCAAGAGCTGCCGTCGCTCGCGTGGGAGAGGCCACAAGGCTGGAAGTGCCGAAGGCGCAGCGTGGCATGCTGAGCATGCAGACATTCCACTCCTTCTTCTGGACGCTACTGTCGGCGCACGCCTACCTGCTTGGTGCTCCGAAGTCGTTGCGCATCTTGCTGCCCCAGGATGAGCAAGCCAAGTACGGGACGATCAAGGCGAAGGACCGCACGGAAGCGAACCCGGAATGGCAGGCCTGGCTGCAGGAGCGCGAGCGGTTGTTCCGGGAGGATGGGCTCATTGCCTTTGACCTCTTCCCATCGAACGCGGCGCAGCTGCTGGAGCGCAGCAGCCATGTCCGCCGACTCATCACGCAACGCCACCCTCTCATCATCGTGGACGAGGCGCAGGACACCAACGAACATGCTTGGCGCTGCATAGAGTTGTTGGCACCTGCTGCACAGGTGATCTGCCTGGCGGATCTGGAGCAGCAGATTTTCGACCACCTGCCAGGCATAGGCCCAGAGCGAATCGTCGCCATCAAGAAATCGCTAAACCCTTTGGAGATCGACCTCGGTGCGCAGAACCACCGCAGTGGCGGTACCGAGATCGCGACCTTCGGCCAGGATATCTTGCTGGGCAATGTTCGTGGGTCGCCATACATTGGCATCTCCGCCTTCGCCTACAACCCGAAGCTGCGTACGCTGAGTGCCGTCATGCGTATGTCCATCGGCATGCTTCAGCGGGCCATCAGGAAGACGACCGGGAAGTACGGCAAGAACGTCGCCATCCTTACCCACTCCGGGGCATCAGCAGCCAAGATCTCGGGTGCACTGAACGCGGAGCCGAAACCAGTCCGACACAAGCTGGCATTCGACGAGGCCGAAGCCATGTTGACGGCCCGGTTCGCGGCCTTCCTCCTGAACCCAAGCGAGACCTTGATCGGATGAATGACCTCGCGACCGCTCTTGATCTGCTGGCGACGGCAAAGCGGGCCAGTGGTCTGGCGGCCGCGAAGCAGTGGAAAGTTTGGGCGTTGGCGGTTCAGGCCGGCAAGTTGCCGAAAGCGAAGTTCGTTCAGGCAGTGCTGGGTGTCATGGATGCACTGCGGGCACAGGGATTCTCAGGTGATCCAGCTAGAGACTGGACTCGCGTCAAGATTGCATTACGAGCAGCCAGCGACGAGCACTTGACGGAGGCGGCGAAGAACCTGGACTACCTGGTTGCCTTCAACCGCGGCAAGCGTATCAGCGGAGGCCTCGGAGCCGTCTGGACGCGTGATGGGCAGTACACGGGCGCTCGACAGGTGCTCGACTTGGCTCTGGCGCAAGACCAGATTCTTGGCGGAGTTGACGACCCGCCAGGCGTGCAGGTGATGACGGTCCACAAGTCGAAAGGCAAGCAATTCGACGGCGTCATCGTCGTCAGGGAGGGACGGCACGATGGTGAGCAGATGGTGTCGTCATTTGTTTGGTGGGGCGACGAGCCCCCATATCACCGAAGCCGAAAGATTCTTCGAGTGGCCATCACAAGAGCAAAGGCGCACACCTTGCTGGTTGGCCCGGTTTGGCCGGGTTGCCCGATCATCGGCCAGCACAACTTGTAGCCAGAGTCTGAATCGGGTGTAGACCGCATCAATCAGTCTCGGCCTGGTCGCTTTGTACGTCGCCGAAAATCCGGCACCGGCGCCTTCTTCACAGCGTCAGCACCGCCTGACTGCCGACGGCTCCGCAGCCAGGCCTCGACCTCGGCCAGGTCCCACACGACGCAGCGCGCGGTGAGGAAGAAGCGCTGGGGAAAATCCCCGCGCCGTTCCAGCTCGTAGATCGTCGAGTCGGCCAGCGGCACGATCTGGCGTAGCTCGCTGCGGCGGATCGTGCGTCGCAACTGAGCTGGATCGGTCGGCGCTGCCTGGGACAACTCCCGGATCGCCCTGGCGTCGAACGACCCTCTGGGCTGCCGCGCCCTTATGGCTTCGCGGGCATGCCTGGCCCGCTCCGAGCCGTGCATTTTCAGATCGGCATCGGCGTCCGCCACCTGGCTCGTGGTGCTGGCCGCCGTCAGCGCCTGATCGACGCACTCGTTCGCTCGCTTCATCCTGACCCCCGCACTCGGTCGATGCGCCACCTGGCACTCCGGCATCGCGCCGCCCTTGGCGACGCTGCCGCTCGACCTCTACACACCGTTTCGATCCCGCGTGGCCGCCATCGCAATGGCGTCCCGCGGCCCCGCGAGGGCCCTCTGGCCGACCGTGACGGCGTCGTTCGCCATGGGTCGCCGGCCTTCGGCATCTATCGATAGCCCTCAAGTTTTCGGTTACGGAATCTGGCCGGAAAGTGTCGGCACCGGATGCCATGTCCCCTCTAAGTTGTTGATATAGCTGCAATTTACCTATTCAGTATTCCCGTCCTGAGTTCGCTTTTCACCCCATCGGCAACCGATGGGGAACGAAATGGCGCTCAAGCCTGGGGATGGTCTCGACAAGTGGGAAATTGCAGTCGCGAAAAAAGTGGTGGGGGAATTCCGAAGGCGATCACGGATCCTCCGGCGCGAAGAGTTCGACGATCTGGTCCAGGATTGCCTGCTGCACTGGATCACGGTGCGCGGGAGTCTGGACTGCGATCCGGCCAATCCTCCGCTGGGATTCATGGCGACGGTATTGCGCAACTGGCTGGCCGATTTGGTGCGCGAGCAGGGCGCGGAAAAGCGATTCGGTGATCTGGGTATGCCCTCACTCGACGCCACCGTCGATGGGTCCGAGGACGGCATGACGCTGGCCGAGTCGCTGGACGCGTCCGAGTCCACGCAGGCGGGCGAGATGGGCGAAACCCACCGCCACCACGTGCGCATGGATCTTCTGCGTGCCATGGCGCGGTTGACGCCATCCCAGCAGCGCCTGTGCGTGATGCTCGGCGCGGAAGGCCTGTCGGTCAAAGAGGCTGCCGAGCAGCTCCGAATACCGCGCGGCACCCTCTACGAAGAGATCAAGCGGATCCGCAAGGTCTTTGCGGATCATGGGCTTGACGGCTATTTGAAGGGCTGAGCCGACACTTTTCGAGGCGATTCCGTAAGCCTGATCAGGGACCTGAATAGGCGCGGAATCGATGATCAAGTTCACCATCACCAGTACCAAAGGGGGTGTCGGCAAGACGACGCTCACCGCCAATCTGGGGGCGCTGCTGGCCGACATGGGCCTGCGCGTCCTGCTGATCGACGCGGATGTCCAGCCGTCGCTGTCGAAGTACTTTCCCCTGTTGGCGCCGCAGCCGGCGGCCGGGTTGACCGAGGTCATCGTCCGTGGCCAGGTGACGGCCGCGTGCATCACGCCGACCGTGTTTCCGAACCTGCACATCGTGGTCTCGGATGACCCGGAGGGTCATCTGCCCAACTGGCTGCTCAACCGCATCGACCGCGGATTTCGCCTGCGCTTCGCGCTGCAATCGCCGGCGGTGGCCGGCCGCTACGACTGCGTGCTGATCGACACGCAAGGCGCGATCGGTCCGTTGCAGGACGCCGCCGTCATGGCTGCCGACATCCTCGTCTCGCCGATCACCCCGGAAATCCTGTCGGCGCGCGAGTTCAAGGACGGCACGATGGAGTTGCTCGACAGGCTGGAGCCGGGCAGCGCGCTCGGCGCCACGCTGGGGCCGGTCAAGGCAGTGATCTATCGGCAGGACCGCACCTCGGATGCCCGCTTGATCGCCAGCGGGATCCGTGAAGACTTCATCCGTCTGAAGGGCCGGGTGTCGGTGCTCGACACCGTGGTGCCGCATGCCAAGGCCTACAAGGAAGCCGCGACGCTGCGCATACCGGTGCATCGCCATGAACGCCGCCGCGATGGCGTGATGCCGAGTGCCAGCACCGTCATGCACCAGCTTGCGTGGGAACTCATTCCGAGTCTGCAGGGCGTACTCGCCGATACGAGCCTCGGGCGGTCGAGGAGCCGCGTGCCAATGGGAACACCACACCCGCTTGCCCCCCCCCGTCGATGAGCGCCGCCGGCTCGTGGCGCAGTCTCTGCAGGTGGGCAACCCGGGCAACAACGCGCGTGACCTCCCAGGTGTTGCCGATGCGCGCGCGTCCCACGATCAGTTCGAACACCAGATCGAGCTGACGGTCGATGACATCCGGCCTTACGAGAACAACCCGCGCCGATCGGCGAACGTCAAGTTCGACGACATCAAGGAGTCGATCCGCACCGGCGGACTGAGGTCGCCGTTGACGGTGACGCAACGACCAGGGGAGTCTCACTTCATCGTCGAGGCCGGTGGCAACACCAGGCTGCTTGCGCTGCAGCAACTGTGGTCAGAGACGCGGGACCCTCGATTCCGCCAGCTCGTGGTGCTGTTTCGGCCATGGAAGTCGGAGAGCCACGTCCTCACCGCCCACCTCATCGAAAACGAGCAGCGCGGTGAGATGAGCTTCTGGGACAAGGCCACCGGCATCGTGGCGCTCAAGCACCGACTGGAAACAGAGCAGGGACGGCTGCTGACCCTGCGCCCGCTGGAGGATGCACTCCATGCCCTTGGTCTCGCGGTCAACACGGCGACGCTCGGGCTGTATCTGTTTGCCACTGAACGGCTCCGTACCCTCGGTGAGGCCGTGGCCGGCCTGGCTGGTCTGGACGTCAAGACCCTGCAGCCCAGGCTCAATGCGATCAAGCGCTATGCGCTGGCGCGCAAGCCTTCGTCCGAGGATGAGCTGTACGCCGCGGTTTTCGAGCCCGTGTTCAGGCGCATCGCCGACCAGTATCCGCACACCGGCGAGTTCAGCGTCGCCGCCACCTGCGAGGCCTGCGAAGCAGCGATGGCCGCGTACCTCGGCGAAACCGTCGATACGCTGCGCGAAGGACTCCGCCCGGCATCGGCGCGTGGAGGGCAGGGTGAGGCTCCTGCACATCGGACCGAGGCCGACGGCCAGGCCATCCGGCGCCGAGGCGGTGGCGCCCAGTGGGGCACGCCGAGGCCCCGCCGCCAGAACAGACGATCTGCTGCGGCGCGTGCGCCTTCGCCGATGTCGTGGGTCTCAGCGACTGTGTTCAGCCGGCGCCTATGTCGTCCGCCGGCTTCCGGCTCGCTCCGATTCCAGATCCTGGCGCAGCAGCACCGGCGCGGCAACGTGCTTGGGGGCTGCTCGCAGGTGTCAGCGGCCAGGTCGACAGCGAGGCGCTTCGCTCGTGCCACTCCTCGACCAGACCTTCCTGCTCTGGCTGGTCGACCCGGCCGATGCATCGGCCACAGCGTTCTGGGAGGTTCTGGCATGCCTCAGGCGGACGCATCGTCCGACCGGCGGACCAGATGCCGGAGGCAACGCGGCGCTGACCCGGGGGGAGGCTTGATGCTTCCGCTTCACGACACGCAGGTTCGCCTCGTCCTGCTCAACCACGTCACTCTGCGCCTGGCAGACGCGAGGCCCGACGAACTGGATGCCGTCGGCATTGCCAACGAGCAGCTCGATCGCCTGCGTCAACTGTCTGCGCTCGATCTCAATCGGCTGGCAGCCATGCGCACGCTGACCATCGGCATCGCCCTGGATGGGGAGGCTTTGCAGGCCGGCTTGCGCACTGTCGCCCTCGTGAAGGAGGCCAAGGCGCTGGAGGCGTATTTCATCCGCCACGGCGCGTCGACCCAGCTGATGAGCGCGCTCTTCAAGATTCGCCGCAAGCTCACCTTGAAGTTCCGCCGAGATCTCGACGTTCGCCGGCCTTCAGGGCGTGTGCCTCTGCCGGATTACGCCACGCGCGAACGCATCTATCAGGTCTGGCGAACGATCGGCGACCCGGCGCCGCGCATCCGCTACTACCAGTTGCACCAGGCCTTCACGCACCTGCCGATCGCCGTGTTGGAGGTGGTCATCCGCGATTTCGAGGCGGACGCATGAACGCACGCATCGAATCCCGCGGCATCACCACCGAGCTGCTGCTGGAGGTCTTCGACATTCCGGTCAGCTTCCATCGTTGCCTCGTGCCGGTGGCCGGCGGCGTGACGCCGGCACTGATGCTGTCTCAGGCCATCTGGACCAGCCAGGCACTTGAGCCCTCGGCGGGCGGCTGGTTCATGCGGTCACAGGAGCAATGGACGCAGGAGACCGGCCTGTCGCGCTGGGAACAGGAGACGGCAAGGCGTGCTCTGCGGCGGGCCGGGTTGCTTGTTGAGCGCCGCCTGGGCATGCCGGCCAAACTCTGGTTTCGGGTGTGCCCTGGCGCCGTCATGCGCGCCCTGCAGGCAAGTGTTGACCAGGGGGGACTGTGACGATGGAGGGGGCTGGCCGTGGCTGATCAACCGGGCAACGCTTCGTTCGACCCGTCGGCATGGGAGCCATCCAACCGTACCGCGCCGCTGTCCGTCATCTGGTCGCTGCTCGGGCGCCATATCGCGTTTCACCGGCGTCTGGTCGACCTGACCGACAACGTCAAGGCGGCGTTGCTGCTGTCGCAGTCGATCTACTGGACGCGTCGTGGAAGGGACATCGCCCGCAACGGCGGGTGGTTCCACAAGACCACCGAGCAGTGGTCCTGGGAAACCGGCTTGTCGGCCAAGGAGCAGAGCAGTGCAAGGGGTGCGCTGAAGGTGCTCGACCTGGTCGATGAACGTCTCCTTGGGATTCCTGCCCGCCTGCACTTCCGACTCAACACGGAGCAGTTGGGCAGCCTCCTCGCCGAACGGATCGCTGTCGATCCGCGCACTGCCGACTGGAATGACATGGTGATGGTGGCCGAGATGCTGGGGCCGTCGGTGGCATACCACCGCGCGCTGGCGGGCATCGCCGGCGGCGTGCATGCCGGGCTCATGCTGTCGCGGGCGCTGTACCTCACGCGGCTGCAACACCGACGCCAGCTCGATGCCTGGGTCTGCAACTCCGCCGCTCGGTGGTCCGAGGAAATCGGGCTGACTCGCCGCGAACAGGAGACGGCCCGTCGCGACCTGGGCCGCGCAGGCGTCTGGGAAGAAACACTGCGGGGCATACCGCCCAGCCTGGTTGCTCGTGTCCGGCTGGACTGCCTGCTGTCGTTGCTGACGGATGGTGCGCAAGCGACCGCGTTTGGCGCCGCTCGGGAAGCAAGGCAAGTCTGCGTGGACGCCACAGGCAGCCTTGCACAGAAGGGCGAATCAAGCCTGTGGCATCCCCACATCGTTGCCTCGCCGAAACCGCCATCCCTGATTCACCCAATCCGCCATCACTGTGTCGACGAAAGCGCCACTCCTCTAATTGAACACAGTACATGTGAATCAGTACAACAACCACAAAGCACGTCGCGCGAAGCGAATGCGCCAAGCCTGACGGCCGGTGGTGGTGACCTGATCTTTCCTGACCGGATGCTGCCGGATGAGTGTGCTGCGGCCCGCCTGCTGCTGCGCCAGAGCGGCGAACAGGCCCAGGTGCTCCTCGACGAACTGGCCGGGCGGCTGCAGACCAATGGTGTGCGCAGCAGCCCGGTGGCCTATCTGCGCGGCCTCATCAACCGAGCCGCCGCCGGCAGCTTCGTGCCGGAACTCGCCCCTCGCATCGCAGCTGAGCGCCGACAGCGTCAGAAGGCCGCTGAACAGCGCCGTGAGCGCGAGATCGAGGAACGGCGGCTGGAGGCCGAGCGTGCCACGCCCGAGTACCAGGCCAGGACCCGTGCCCAGCGCGAAAAGATCAGCAGGTTGCTCGAGGACATGAAGCAGCGCATGGGCCCGGGCCGGCCGCGATGAATGAAACCCGCCGTCCCATCGATCAGCCGCATTCCATCCCAACTCAAGGAGATCTCCATGCCCACGCCAGACACTGCTTCATTGCCCAGCTCACCGACGCTACCCAGGCCGCTCGCATCGTCGACGGCGACCACTTTGGGCCAACTGGCGGACGAGACTCCCGACGTCATGACGCTGCACACCCAGGACGCCTTCCGGATGTTCACGGGACGGGCTGCCGACTCGCAGACCAAGGCGCCCGCCATTCCGGGCGGCCGGCGGTTCGCCGCCGTACTCAAATCGATCTGGTACCTGTCGGCCAATGACAACCCGTATGCCGACTGGATCCTGATCCGCGTGTACCAGTCGCTCGTCACCATACGGGCGCAGATGGCGCAGGCCATCGCTCTGCGCGAGGCCGAATTCGAAGGGCTGCGACGCAAGGGGCTCAGCCTGTCGGTGCTGAGCTCACGCAGCCCGGCCACCGTCGCATTGGGTTTTCGCAGTCCGTACGGGTACGCCACCGCGGAGGCGATCGTGGAATTCGATTATCACGTGCGGATGGTCAAGACGCTGGTACTCAAAGACCGTCTCAGCGACGGTGATGGTCGTGCAGCCATCCGCGAAGTCGGACGTGGTCTGCGCGCGCTGTTCCTGGAGCCGATCCGCTGGGAGCGCCTCCTGTTGCGCGAGGAAATGCTGCCCTTGAGCCGGAGCGACTTCCTTCCCGGCGCCGATGACCTGGCGCGGCAGCGGATGCACATTGCGGTGACGCTGTTTGGTGAGGTGCCGCGTGCGGTCTTCACCGGCGACGACGCGCCGAGACATTCGCAGCGACGGATCACACCCACCGCAGCCGAGCTGCGGCTGCTGAGGCAGGCGTCGCTGAGCATCGACGCGCAGCCCGAGCCGGCGACCCCGCCTACGGGACAGCTGCTGTGACCAGCACACCAGCGTCGGTCGGATACCAGCCCAGCAGGCCCGAGCTGCGGATGCTCGGTGCCGTCGCGCGCCAGTCGATCTGCGACGCCTGGCAGCGGGGCGCAGACCGCACTGCGTTTCATGGCTACAGCATCGAAACCAGGCGCATCGGCAGGGCCGACGATGGCCATCCGCTAATCGTTCTGACCTTGCGGGCCACCGGCGTCGGCGGTGTGCTGGATCGACTTTTCATTGCAGTTGCATCGCACCCGATTCCGGGTTCAGCATTCCACATCAGCTTCGATTGGACGCACGCTTCGGCGTCGCGCCGGACCGAGTCTCCCGTTGGCTGTGTCAGCCCGTTTGATGCGCGTAACGCATCGCCCGAAACCGGTCAGATCTCCTGAAAACCGGGAGCCGCAAGGCTCGGAGATGTTGTCAGTCGCTTCAACCCAGTCGGGGAGTCCCATCCCCGCACTGGGGGTGGTCTCTCCTTTTCCATGTGTTCCATGTCCATAGGAGGCCATCATGTCCGAGTCATCTCAAGCCAGCAGCCCGTCGTCGTTCTTCAACCTGCACGTTGAAGGCGTCGGCTATCTCAATCGTGTTCGCACGATCAAGCCGAAGAAAGGTCAGGAATTCCTGGCCTGCCATGTCGCCGCCCTGCGTGGCAGCGACAGTGATGTCAGCTACACGAAGTTCGACTGCCGTGTCAGCGGTGCTGACGCCCAGGAAGTGGTGCGGCGTTTGGAAGCGGATGTCGCGGCTGAAAAGTCCGTGATCATCGGCTTCCGGATTGCCGACATCTACCCCGAGATGTTCACCTTCGAAAAGGGTGAAAGGAAGGGGCACCCTGGCGTCGCCATCAAGGGGCGTCTGCTGCGCATCAAGTTCGCCAAGGTCAACGGCGAGTCCATCGATGTGCCGCAGCCCGCCCGGCCCTTGGAGCGCGACAGCGTTCCGTTCTGACCGCGCGACGTTCGTCGTCGTTCCATCCCTTGGGGAGTCTTCTCCCCAAGGGGCGGAGCTCTCCGATTTCTTGATGAGGAGAGTTCCATGTGTCCGAAGATCGAATCGTTGTCAGATACCGACTTGCTCGGCGTGTTGGTCGGCCCTCGCCATGCAGTCCATCTGTTGAGGGATTCCAGTGGCAGCCTGTCCCAGTTGCTGCACGAGCCGTTGCCGGTCGAGTACGCACAGCCCCGGGTCGCCTCCAGGCTGAAGGCAGCCGCCGAGTTGGTCCGTCGTTCCTTGGTCGAGGCCATCGCGCACAAGGATGTGCTGGCCTCACCCGCTGAAGTTCGAACCTTCCTGCGCGTCACGTTGGCCAAGCGAGACCACGAGGTCTTCATGGTGCTGTTCCTGGACGCGCAGAACCGGGTCATCGCTTCGGAAGAGATGTTCCGGGGCACCTTGACCCAGACCAGCGTGTACCCACGCGAAGTCGTCAAGCGCGCTCTGGCACACAACGCCGCGGCTGTGATCCTTGCGCACAACCATCCGTCCGGCGTCGCCGAGCCCAGCCGGGCCGACGAGTTTCTGACGCGAACGTTGCGTGAGGCATTGGCTCTGATCGACGCCCGTGTACTCGACCACTTCATCGTCGCCGGCAACGGCGTCGTGTCGTTCGCAGAGCGCGGTTTGCTGTAGGCATTCGTGGTGCGACATCCAAGGCTCGTCCTTGGCTGAGCGCCCGATGAGTTGGCGCGACACCTGTCGCGTCCCATGTCCGGATCGAAATCCTTCGGTCCGGTTTTCGTTACCCCAGCGGGGATGTGCATCCCCGGCCTGGGGACAGCCGTCTCCGCATTTCCATTGGAGTCATCACCATGAAAAGCGGACGTACCCTCGTCGACCTGGCACAAGAACTGGAGCGCCAGATCGCCACCAAGCAGGACCTGGTCCTTCCTTCGTCCTTGTTGCAGTGCCGTACCGATGAGGGCGGCAATTTGAAGCTGATCGTCGATTCCGGGAACCACCTCGCGAGCGGCGGCGGTGAATACGGCATCACCAGCCTCGCGCGACGCCAACTCGCCGACAAGCTGAAGATTCCGTTCACCTACTTCGAGCGCATGCGCGCAGGCCAGCCGGACTTGCTCGACCGCAACGTCAACACCTGGCTGCAGACTGAAGGCGACCGCCGGATGATCCGTACGCTCGATGGTCAGGTGAGGGCGGTGCTGTCCGATCGCTACCGGCGGCTGGACAACTTCGACCTCGCTGAAAACGTCCTGCCCATCCTGCAGCGACTGGAGGGTGCTCGCTTCGAGTCGGTCGAACTGACCGACACGAAGATGTACCTGAAGGTGATCACGCCGCGTGTCGAGTTCGAAGTCGCCCCTGGCGACATCGTGCAAGCCGGCATCGTCATCACCAACTCGGAAGTGGGTTGCGGCACTTTGTCGGTGCAGCCGCTCATCTACAGGCTGGTGTGCAAGAACGGGCTGATCGCGTCGGACCATGCGTTGCGCAAGACCCATGTCGGGCGCTCGCTGTCGTCAGAGGAGGAGTCGGTCACCGTGTTCAGGGATGACACCCTGGCCGCGGATGATCGGGCCTTCTTCCTGAAGGTGCGCGATGTGGTGGAAGCGGCCGTCTCGGAAGCCACTTTCCGCCAGGTCGCCATGAAGCTGCAGAAGACCCGTGACATTCGCCTGACCGGCGATCCCGTGAAGACAGTCGAGGTGCTGGCCAACCGCTACACGCTCAACGACACCGAGCGTGCCGGTGTTCTGCGGCATCTCATCATCGAAGGCGATTTGTCAGGGTACGGGCTGGTCAACGCCGTCACGCACTACTCGCAGGACGTCGAGGATTACGACCGAGCCACCGAGTTCGAGGCGTTGGGGGGCAAGCTCATCGAGCTGGCTCCCACCGAGTGGAAGGGCCTGGCCCACGCTGCATGAAGCGCCGGGAGCACCGTCCAAGACGGTGTTGCCCGGCTCCTGCCCTCGATCGATTTCCTCCCCCTCGCCCGGCGCAACCTCACGGTTGCCCGGGCATTTTTTTGACTGTCAGCAGTGCTGACACGTTGGAGGTGCCAGCGGCGATTTGATGGGAGGCATCGTGGCCGGTGTGGAAGGTTGGAACCTGGGCTCAGGGTGATCCAGATCGACATCTACCGGCCGAGATACACCGCCGTGATCTGCTCCCTCTCATGCCCCAGCTCTGCGCTGATCGTGAGCCGAGCCTCCCGGTCCAGCTCGCGCTGTTCGGGTGTCAGATCCTTGGACCTCGGACCACCGGCTGCCGGTGCCGCCCATCCGGTGAGTTCCCGGTAGCGGACCTGCGCGTACTGGTGTCGATGCCCGTGGATGCGGTGCACGCCTGCCGCTGCGCACTGGTGTTCGAAGCGCCGCAGTTGCTCGACGTAGCTTCGGTCTGCAGGAATGAGGCTGCCCCTGCCTGCCAGTGCCTTGGCTTCATCAAGCACCAAGCGCTGCTCGTCGTTGCGGATCGGGATCTCTCGGGCGCGGCCGCCCTTGGTCCAGGTGTCCTTCAGCGCGAGCTTCTCGCCCCGATCGGCCCACTCCGGCCGGATCTTGATCGACTCTCCGCGCCGCAGACCGAATGCGGCCTGCAGCCGCAAGGACATCGCGGTGTACGGGTCGGTAATGCGGCCGAGCTCGGTGCCGGACAGCTCGCGCGCCTTGCTGACGTTGGTGACGTACTGCCGGTTGCCGATGCCATAGTGGTCGTTGTCGCGCGCGATGACGTTCTGTTTGCCGATCTTCTCGGCCCACCAGCGCAGTTCGGCCATCCGGTTCTTGATGGTGCCGACCGCCAGGCCCTCGGCCTGCCATCGCTCGACCAGCCCCTCGACGTGCTTGGGCTTGAGGCTTGCTGCAGCCATGTGCCGGTAGCCGAGTTCTTGAAGCTGGCCCGCCACCAGGTCGAGCACGCGCTCGCGATCGCGTTGGGTCGCATAGCTGCCGTCGCGGTTGCGCCGGCACAGCTGCTTCAGCTCGTAGTTCAGATCCCGCATTCGCTGTCTCTCGGTTTGTCATCCTCTGGTCTGTCGGTTGCCCCGGGGTATCCGCTCGTTGTCGCTGGTGTGTTCAGGTCAGGTAAGTGTTTCTGTCCGTCCCGAACGCCTGAGCGCTGCGGGAACTACGAGGGACACGGGACACCACTCCCGTTTTGTGCCGAGGTCTTGCTGCTGGCCGCCGCGGCACGCGGCATTGGTTTCGATGGCGCTTGCTGCTGCAAGTCGCTCCATCGGGTTGAGCCATTCCCCAAGGCTCTGGGTGCGCCGGGTGGCGCCGTGGCTAACATGGCCCGCGGGGAGCGGGCGGGGCAGATCGCGTTGCACGGTCTGCCGTTCTGACGCGCGGTGAGCCCATCACGTGGTGCCGTCACTTGCGGCTGCCCGGCATCAGCCCTGGGGCGCTGGGGCAGCGTGCGCGTCGTCACTACTGGCTGGCGCCGCGTAGTGACGACGCGGTTGGCGCAGCGGGTATCAGCAGCAGGGCGCTGGCGAGGTTGCAGCAGCTGGACATCGGCTGTCGCCGCTTCGGTCTGGCCGACTGGTGTCGGCAGCGCAGCAGGCCGACGGGCGCGGCAGGGATGCCGGTTGGGGCAGGGCGGGCGCCTGTCGTGCCCGAAGCCTGACGCGTATCTCCACGCCTTTCGGCTGCCGGGTTTCAGGAGATGAGGCCGGCGATTGCGCCCGCGTGAGCGGGCATGGGCGATGCGGTGACGGGCATCAATCGGGCTGACTCAGCCAGCGAGAAATCAAACGGGCCGATGCTGCGCCAACATCATGCGGGCTGCAACAGCAGTCACTGTTGTGACCGTTTCCGGCTTCCCAATGGGCAGGTCGTTTGCCTCAAGTCTGTCAGCACGGCTGACAGCCGGTACCGCAGCGGCGGGCCAGACGGCTTACCCACCGCCGCGCGAGTCTTGCGTGAGAGGCGCCGATCGCGCGGCCGTGGATAAGTCTCTCCGTCCTGGCTGCTTCGCGATCGCTCCCTCCTCAAGAACCCGTGTGAATCGCGCCAGTGCGTCTTTGTCGGCACGATGCCGCAACTACTCGCGTGTAACCGGCTCCTGGGTCTAGTACGCGAGAGCGATGCGGTGGCGCTCCATCTCCTTGAACACGCCCTTCGACCTTGGCAATTGCTAGCGATTCCCCCATGAGGCCTGAATCCTCTGCATACCCGAATGGATCGTGCCGTAGCTGACCAGCCTAACGTCCAAGCCGTCGGACACCACCCCTGCCAATCCTCTGCTGATCGCATCGTCGATCCAGTCGTCAGGGTTGCCGAATGCCCCGCCGCCCAGCCGTGTCAGCAGCACCGTCGGCGTGACACCTCGTTGGGTCTGCTCCGCAGCCGCGAGCAGTGTGGCTTCGTAGGCTGACTCCAGCACGAGCCGGGCAAATGGCTCCCAGGCAGAAGGCTCGATGCCGCTGTAGGCAATCGGCAGCGCCGAGCAGTAGACCTGTGTCACCACGGGTGGTTCGGCGCCGCAAACATCGGTCACCGCCACATCGCGGTGCAAGCCGACCGCCAGCATCCCGCGCAGGTGATCCAGCTCCTGTTCGTCGGCCCGTTGCAGGTGGCGGCAGATCGCCGAGAGACCGTCCACCGTGCACAGCGCATAGCCGTTGCGCATGGTCCACAGCGATTGCATAGGCCGGCCCAGACGTGTGGCGAGCGCCTCGCCCAAAGGCGCCAGCGCGTCGATCTGGCGGTGCCTGGTCTGGCCCAGACCACCGCCCACTGGCGCGAAGTAATTGCGGTAAATCGTGCCCGCCCCGGCAGCGATCGCGCAGGCCGGGCCCTGCGTTCGGTCGCCGATGTAACGTGTGACGCCGTCTTCCGGGGTGATGCTCGGCCCCACCATCTCCAGCAGGTTGAACTGCGAGGCCACCTGAAAGGTTGCTCCGGCGAACTCCGGCCTTGCATGCAGCTCGCGGGCATCGCCAGCCAGGCAGTGCACCGACGTGTTGCACCCTTTCGTCTTTGAACGCGCCCGACGCGCACGCAGGTTCTGCAGCGTCACGACCTCCAACTGGCCGACGCGGTGACGGTTGCCGTTGACCTTGGAAATGAGGAACTGACCGTCAACCTCCAACCTTGCCTTGGTGCTGGCGTAGTCGTCTTCGGGGAAACCTGTGATGCGTTCGAACCAGTCCATCAAGTCTCCTTTTGCCGCGACGCTGCGGCCCGCTGCCGCACCCGCAGCGACACACCGTAGCCGTACCGGTCACCGGCCTGCGCCAGCAGCCGAAAGACCTGGCCATCGTCATCGACGGTGGTGCGGCCCAACAACCCGTCGATCCATTCCGCTGGCAGTGCTGATGCGCCGTGCAAGGCGCCTACGGCCGCGCCGACGATGGCGGCGCAGGTGTCGTTGTCCCGGGTGTTGTTTACTGCCTGCAGGATTGCCTCTTTGGGATCATGACCATGCCGCGACAGCACATACAGCACCGTCGGCACTGTCTCCAGCAGGTAGGCGCCCGAGTGCCAGATGTCACCAGCCTCTGCCACGTCCAGATCTCGATCCAGGGCAGGTCTAACGTGTTGCGCCACCATGTCTGCCATGGTGCCGCTGAACTTCGGCGGGTGATGGGCACGGGCCCTGAAGATGCCATCTGGCCGGCCGGCCGTCAGCGGTTCGCTGGTGGCCAGCCAGGTGTCGATCCACCAGCGCTTGTCGGGCGATGCCTCCAGGCCCAGCAACTGCCACAACAATTGCACCAGCGCCAAGCAACTGGCGTTTGACAATAGATCGTCGTGGGTCAGGTGAGCCGCGACCAGGGTGTCGGCCCACAGGTTGTGGCTGGGCGAACGCAGATGGGGCAGGAGGATCGGAGCGATGCGCATCAGTGCGCCATTGCCTGCAGACGCCACGCCGCACTCGAACCAGGGCCGGCCAGATTCCCAGTTCCTCTGAAACTGCCTGACGCTCTGCCCGATACCGTAGATCTGCCGTCGACAGAAGATCTCTCCCAAGCGCGCTGGGTCTAGCTCACCGTCGGCCAGCATCTGCTCGATTGTCCAGAATGCCATCTGCGTATCGTCGGACGCCAGCCCCACGCTTCGGTAGTCGGCATAGCGATTCGGCGAGTAGTTCGATATCCATCCCGAGGGAACACGAAGCTTCCGTTCCGCCGGATTGATGGACTCAGAGGTATTGCCCAGTGCGTCACCGACAGCAAGCCCGAGAAGCATGCCCTCGATCTTGTCGGCCAGGTTGATGGCAGACGGCAGTGGCGGCGGCCGTGATTCCAAAAGGCGGTCCCACTGAACCTTCAGCCGACCAGAGTCGGCCAGCGCCCGCGCATGCGCCCAGGACGTGTCAGTCACCTGTTCCGGAGGGCGTCCGGCATCGGCATTCGAGTCTTCCGGGTGATCGGATCCCATGATTCCCCTTTGCGTTTGTCGCAGACGTGGATAAGTCCGGCCGTCCTGGCTGCTACGCGATAGCTCCGCCCCGAAGACGAGCGTGATCCACTCGGAAGACTTGCATTCGGTCAGCAGACCGGAGGATCGCATCCTCAAGGTGATCGAGCAGTTCTCGAATCCGTGCAAATCGCGCCAGTGCGTCATCGTCGGCACGATGCCGCAGCAACTCGCGCGCAACCGGCTCCTGGGTCATGCGTGCGAGAGCGATGCCGTGGCGCCCGATCTCCCTGAGCGCGCCCGTCGCCTCTTTGGCGCGTTCCTGCAGCGCTGCCAACGCAACCTGGGCGTCGCCGGACAAGAACTCGCCGAGGGGGCCACCCAGACGTCGGGCAAGGACGATTGCGGCGATGACCTCGATGCTGAGGTCCAAATCGGTCGCGTGTCGGAAGATGTCATCGAACTCAGCCGCAAGGCCGGACTCCATGAGTAGATCGAGAGCGCCGGCAACGTCGAGCCGCGAGGGATGCTCATCGACGAGCGTGAGCAGTCGACGATAGGTTTCCGGCAGATCAAGAGGCGGGACGCGAGTTGGGGACTCAACCTCGGTGAGGTCAAGATCTGCTATCGCTGCGAAGTCGACACTGCGGGAGTACATGGCTGTCGGGGCTGCAAACGCATCCATGCTGAGGCACGCGGCGACGCTGCCGACACCGCCCCAACCGGCAGCCAAAGTCTGCGGCACCTTCCGCAAGGCCGGGATGTCCTGGACCTTGTCTTCCTCGGTCCTCGGCGCAATTACAAGCCAGTTGGTCCACCGGCTTACGAGTTGGTAGCGGAGCGCGGTGTCCAGGCCAGCGACATCATCCAGTTCCTTCAGTCCAGCTGCAGCTGTCACTCGGGCCACCATGGATATGCCGCCGGGTGAGGACGCTGGTATTGCCTTCGGAAACTTCAGCTCCTGTCGCACAACTTCGCCCTTGTCCGTCTCGACTTCGAGGATCGCGCTGCCATGTTGCAGCGGTTGATCGAAGCGCGCGCAGGCGACCACCGTGTCTCCCTCGAAGACCGCGCCGATCCGGGAAGGGTGGATGTGCTTGGCACCCTCGGGCCACCGCACGACGACACTCTTGGCGCGTGGAGCCCTCATGCGTTCGAAGTGTCGGACGATGCGGTCCGCCATGCCTTCGCGGGGGGAGACGAGTTCGCACTCGCCGCCAGTGTCGGCCGCGAGCTGGCGAACGAAAGCCTCCGAGACAGCGCTGCCGACGCCGACCGTGAAGATCCGGTTTCGGGACTCTTTTGCTTCATCAACCACGGATACCCACTCTGAGACTTCGCCATCGGTCACCAGAAAGATGTCGGCAGATTCCGCCTCGCCAACGATCGAGTAGGCCTCTCGCAGGGCCTTGCCGATCTCCGTGCCGCCCATGTTCGCATCGAGCGCCTTGGCAAACCGCTTGGCCTTCGTGAGGTTGGTCTTGTTGCACGCAAGCGGCCGATCTGAGAGCGCACTGGTCGAGTTGCCGAACGCAATTAGCGTGATGCGATCGTGCGGCTGCAATCCGTCGAGAATTCCATCGAGCGCCTGCTTTGCCTGTTCCATCGAGTCGCCCTGCATGGAGCCAGAGCAATCGATGACGATGGCGAGGTTCAATGGCCGCGGCTGCTGCAATCCTGGGAAGAACGGCTGAAAGCTCGCCACGGCCGCCAGTCCGTCGCCGTCCTGGCCGCACAGGGCGAAGCTGCGCGTGGCCTGAGGCGCCTTCACGTTCAAGATGAAGTCGCGGTCCATGACCGCCTTGGGTTGCAGCAGTGACAGAACGACCTTCTCAGGCGCCTTCTCGAGCTCGATGGCATGCGATGGGCAGATGAACTGGGCGTTCCGCAGACTCCCGTGAATCTCAATGCGCAGGGAGAACTGGTTCTCCACCGTGAGGGAGGCTTCCGGGACCTGGTGCGGCAGATGATGCGATTCGCCGAAGCGCGGCGCGATCGTCGTCGGAAGAAAGAACCGCAAGCGGTCACCTGCCCAGCGGTAGAGGATCGCGTAGCTGAACGTGATCTTCGCCGTCTCCAGAGGCAGCAGATTGCCGACGTTCATCGTGTACAGGCCAGGCTCGATCGTTTCGAGCATCACGGCCGCATCTCCCGCTGCGACCGCGTCCTCGTACTTCTCCTCTGCGGCCTTCTTCTCGACGACCACCCCCTTGAGTTGCCTCCCGCCGATTTCGACCTCCAGATCGAGCAGGACGGCATCCAGCGGAAGCGGGAATGTGTAGACCGCCTCGATGTTGACGCGCTCGTCGTTGCGGTAGGTCTGCGACACAGTGACCTCCGCGAGCAGGTCCTGGAGGAGGGCAGAGACAGAGACGTCGCAAAGGGCGACGCGCTCGCCTTCCGTGCCAGTCAAGGCGGATGCCAGCTTGTTCATTTTCTTTCCTCGTTTTGGTGGATCTGCTCGTACGCCTGTGTCACAGCACGGAAGAAGGCTCGAATCTGCTCCGGGCTGAGGCCGGCGCGGCTTGGCTCCAGGTTGAGCTCGACGCCGTCCGAAATGACCAGATGGCTCCAGACCTCGACGGTTCCGGCGCGCCGGGGGGTTGGCGGCAGGGGGCCGGCCGCCTGCTGCTTCAGAAGTTCTCCGATTCGCTCCAGAGACAGTCCGGCCAGCTGCCACTTTCGCACCAGCAGAAGCTGCTCGACGTGGCTCTGTGTGTAGTACGCGCCCTTGCCGACGCCCTGTGGGCGATCGATCAGTCCGGACTGGATGTAGTACCTGACCGTGCGACGTGGCAGCTCTGCAAGGGCAGAGATGTCATCGAGCGTGAAGGCCTTTGGTTCGTCCATGGCAGTCATACTAGACAGTACAACTGTCTTTGTCAACTGTCACGAAAAACCGATGAGTCAGCGCCCGGCGCTAGATGCCAATTCGGGCGGCTTACCCACCGCCGCGCGAGTCTTGCGTGAGTGGCGCCGATCGCGCGGCCGTGGATAAGCGCTTTCGATCTTCGGCCGGCTTGGGTGGCATCGGCACGGTGGCGAAAGTCAGTCGGATGGCGTGCCGTGGCTGAGGTCCCAGAACGTCCCCTGCCAATTCGAGATACGTCCCTCGGTGCCGCAAGCAGGGCAGTGCCAGACAACCGGGTCGTCGTCAGTCATGCCGGTGTCCACTCGACGGTTGTCGCGCTTGCGGCACTTGAAGCAGACGGGTCCGGGCGTGCTTTCAGGACGGTCGAAGTCGGACGCATGGGCGACCACCGAGGTGATGAAGTCAGCCAGCTTTCGGGCGGGACCCTTCGCGGGCCCGATGTCGCCTTTGTCGTCGAGGTAGTGTCGGGTGTCGATCACGTACACGGTGTTTGCTCTTGGCTTCCAGTTGCCTGCATCAATAGTCGACCGCGTCCTCGGGCGCCCAAGGTGGACTCGTATCCGGCAACGTCATCTCTGTGAAGTGCTGACTCAGTGCGACAGCCGCCTGCTCGGGATGCTGGCTGGGTAGCGCCCGCACCGCGCGCAAGACGTTTCGAACGACCTCGTCGCTGGCGATGAGATGGGGGACCAGGATGTGATGAAAGTACCTGCCCCATTTCTCGTCCTGCTTCTCGCTCGGCACCTGAAAGAGGCTCTCCTGCGGCGAGAACAACTGCGTCGCGTACCGCTCTGTCAGCACGCTGAACGGAGTGAGCAGTGGCCAGACATCGACCGGGGCATCCACGCCGAACGATGCCAGCTTGCTGATCGCGTCACTGCGTAGTTCAAGCAGTTGGGCGGCGTTGAGAAACTTGCGACGACAGGTCATCACAAGGCTGAAAACGTCGTGTGTGACGCCCTGTCGTTGGAACTCCCGGAACTCATCGATATGCATGTTCAAGCCCCGCAAGGGTTGGCCCCATCTGCTGATCAGAATTCGCATCCCCCTGGTGCTCACGGATCGCCCAAACAGCGATGGGCTGCACGACGCAGCGTAGCCTGCAATCCGTTGGCAGCAACGGGTTGCGGCGGCGGTCAGCGAAGTTCGGCATGGCGTGCAACCAGCCCATCGAAGACTGCTTCAAGGTTGGGATGTACTCCGCGTACCCCTGCGACGACCTTGCTGGCCCAGTCGAAGTACGCTTGCTTTCGCTCCGTGGACCAATTCGCTGGAGGCGATGCCAGTATGTCCCGCAGGTTGCATATCTTGTCGGCCAGCTTTACCAACTTGGCTTCGGTGGAAACGTGAGGTGCGTGCTCGATCTGTCGCTGTTTGCGAACATGCTTCTCGAGCGACTTGTCGTCCGTGACTTCCAGAACGACCGACGAAACGTGAGAGCCGAATGTCGTCGTCAGTTCGTTCTCGGTCGTTTCGGTGTCTTCGATGGTGTCGTGAAGGACGGCGGCGCAAAGCACAGTTGCGTCCGAGACACCTCCCTCGTTGGCCAGCACGTTGGCCAGTGCGATCGGGTGGTTGATGTACGGGGAGGCGTCCGCGTCTTTGCGCCTCTGGTTCCGGTGTTTCTCTGCAGCGAATGCGACTGCCTTTACGAACGAGCCGAACTGGCCTCCACTTGATTCCATAGGTCTCTCCTGATTCACGAACTGGTTCCGAGTGGCGACCGTCATGGTCGGCACGCTCGTCTTCATCCTTTGACGAACCGAACCCGCAGTCCTGCCGCTTCGGCAGCACGGTTGGCAACGTCGATGTCGCCGCGCAGCTCGGCCGCGTAGTAGGTGCTGCCAGGATGTTCGCCTTCGACAATGTCGACGCCCAGCAAGTCCACAGAATTGGCGTCCATGCTGCGAAAGAATTCCAGAGCCGCGCCCTGCGCTGTGCCCGTCTGCGGCAGGTAGTCGTCCTCGAAGTTCCAGTCCGGCGGTTCTGAGAACCATTCCTGAATTTGAGGAACGACGTTCGCCTCGAACTCGGACGTGGTTAGCCCGAGGAGCCAGTCGCTGGCACCCTCTTCAGGCTCCTCCGGCAGTTTCTTGAGCCTTGCCTTGAGGACGGCAATGCGCCGCTTGTTCTGTTTGGCGTCGGTCTCCGCGGCCCCGATGTCCGCCACGATCTCATCCCGAAAGTCAGAGTAGATCGAGTTCACGGCCCATGCCAACGGCTGGCATTCGTCCATCGCGTCAGACAGGTCCTGCGGCGAGCCCTCCCACCGGTCTGCCACGTCTTCATAGAACTCGGCACGGGTTTCTGCTTCGGCGTAGTCGGCCATGCGCAGCGTGCCGCCCTCGGTCACCTCGAACTCGGTGATGGGCTCCGCGGGCACTTTGAGTTGCGGCGCCGTCTTCTTGCTTTTTGCCATGACTTGTTTCCCTATGGGTTGCAGGCTGCGATGGCCGCCATGCAACAGTTTCTGACGCGTTCCGCGACGGTTGCAAAGGTGGGTAGCGGTGTCGCATCTGATTCGCGAAGGTAGAGCTGACGGTTGATCTCGACCATGACGGCGTTGACGCGGCGGTCTTGCCCGTACCGGCTTCCAGGTACCAAGGCCCCGGCAAAGGGTTGGTTCAGGTCCACGCTCCATCCTTCGCGCTGGAAGGCTGCGACGAAGGCGACGGCCAATTCGCCACTGGTATGGAAAGCGTCAGTGCCGATGCAGATATCCGGTCTCGCTACAGCGGGGTCGGCGAACTCGTACGGTAGCGCCAGGCTCGGAAAGCTGTGGCAATCGATCACCAGGCAGCGACCGTGAAGGTCGATGGCCGCCGACACTGCGGCTTCGAGCCGGGCGTGATGCGGACGGTAGTACGCCGACATCAAGGCGTCGCGTTCGCCATCGAATAACGGTCGCCGCAACGGTTTCAGGGTTGAGGTCACGGAATAGACGGCGCCCATTCCACGGTCTGCCATCGGCTCGTGCCGGTCGTCCGCGAATCGCTCTACGTCCACCACCAATCGGCTGGCGGGCGCTCGGATGACCTGAGCTTCCGGGGCACCCGAGGCGAACAGCAGCAGGGTCAAGTGATCGGTCATCTTGATCAACTCTTCGTCCAGCTCGCCATCGGTCAAGGTGATCTGGCGCCTCACCTCCGATGGAACACGCGTCGAATCGTGAGGCACATGAAAAATCACCCACGGCGGACACTGATCGCGCATGTTCATTCGTCCTTGCGCCGTCATTCCAATCCGTCGAAGCGCACGTGCATCCCGTGCCCGCGCCACAAGGGTACGGGTGCCTCCTCACTGGACGCGAAGGGCTGGTTCACGCTGACAACAGCGACCGACGCGAAGTGCCCAGTGGTACTCAGCCTTGCGCAGCCATCTGCAATGGCAGCCCAGTTGGTCGGGCGGTCGGCGTTGCTGGCCGGGAACTCAGCCGACCGCACGACGACCCACTCGGGTTTCCTGGTCTTCCCACAAACCAGATCGACGGGTCAACCTCAGGGTTGCCTTGCCAGGACATCAACTCGAAGCCTTCTTTCTGAAGGTAGTCCCGGACCACCTGTACCGCCATGTCATGCACCTCCCACGGCGTCATCTCTATTTTCTTTTCCGTGACCAGGGACACCGGGTTGATCGGCTTTCTGGTCTCTGCGTTCAGCAAGCCCCAACCCGGCATGTCGGCCACCCAGGAGCCGCCGAAGAGCTTCTTCTTCATCGGCAGGATGCAGGCGTGTCCATTGGCGTCCCTGGCGGCGGCAGCAAGTCCACGGAGCGTGCCAGGGCCCTGGGCCTTGCCGTCCACGTCCTCGATACGGACGAAGAACAACTGATTGCCGAGGCGAAACGACAGGTGCTCCAGGAACGGCGGGTAGGGATGTGCGCGCAGCCAGGACTGGATCCCGCCATCGACTTGCTCGCTCAGGTGGATGCCGGCAGCCGTCCAGCACGGAAAGAAGGCTTCCGTCATCTCGTGCATCTCAATGTTGTGCATACCCAAATCCTTCCTGCTACCTCGACAACCGTGTTCCGTCGGCACCGACGGCATGGGGAGCTTTGCCATCAACGGGCTCGTCCTCGATCTCCTTCCACATGGTCAGAAAGTGCTTGGTCGGGCTGCCACCATGCACGACCACATATCCGGTTCTGATTTCCTTGCGCCCCCACGTCGTCTGCCAGGGCGCCGTGAATGACCAAAGCTCCTCGTCAGCTGCGACACCTTCGATGAAGGTCTTCCAGGCTGCATTCAGGTGGCCGAAGGGTAAGTTCGGTACGGCACCCAACGGGTCTTCTACCGCTTCTCGTGCCTCGATCTGCGGGACTGTCAGTGGTTCATGCAGGTGAGCGCGCTCGACTGCGAACTCGCGTTCCTCCTGCAATGCAGACGATCCCTTCTTCGAGAAGACCTCCTTGCCCTTCATGTAGATGGCAACGGGCCAGACGACGAAGATGGCCACGGCAGCGAGCGCCGGCCCCACGAAGTTGTTCAGGATTCGGTACGAAAGCTTCTTGCGCTCGGGGTTCACCGCATCGAGGATTTCTCGAATCGATTCCGACTCGTGCTCTTTCGTCAGTCGGTGCGCGCCAAAGACAACGGCAAGCACCGCAGCGCCGATCCCCAGGTACCAATACAGGTAGATCACGGGGCCCCCCCATCGTCCTTCTTGGCCCGAGGAAACACTGTCATGGCCCCAACGTCATATCCTTCAGGTGCGCTCTCGGACTCTGCCGTTCCGTTGTGGCGTACGCGGGTGTTCTTCACGACGCCACGCTCGACGTCCAGAAACAGGTCTCGCTCGAAGGTGCTGCCGTAGCCCATGTGAACGTACTCGAGCTGCTTGCCCTGCGGAATGCGAATCGTGCCGGAGTACCAGTGTGCGAAGACTCGGTCGGGGAAGTCCGGGAAGATGGTGGCAACGGAGGCTTCAGTTCCGTCCTCCAAGGTGCCGTGCAGCTCGACCAGATAGAGCCGGCCATCGACGATCTCCCATCGCCCGACGTAGCCGCGCCATAGGGCCGTGGAATTCGACTCGAAGCGCGGATTGACCCCGCCCATGGCGAAGTAGTCGCTGAGGGGGTTGGCACATGGCCACATCTTCACCCTCGTAGCGGAGCTTTTCAGCGAACTGCGCTGTCATGCCCGCACTCCGAGCGACGCCAGCATGGCGTTTGCCCACTGTGCGCGGTTCATCGCCCAGAACGCCGAGTTGACGGCGATGCCTGAGGCCGCGTACAGCGGGTTCGGGAGGAAGCTGATGTAGGCCGGGTTGTTGCCCAACTTGCCTGGACACCAGGCCCGAAGTGCGGCGGCAGGTCATGGGCGGCCATTTCCATGTTGTTGAGCTGCAGGCACACCTGGTTCAGGCGGCGCTCGTCTTGCAGCTGGTGCGGCATCTGCAGCAGGCAGAACAAACCGCCGCCCAGCTCTGGGTGTGGCTGATCGGCCATGAGCTGGAATAAGGCGGTCTTGTGGTCTCCGGCCACCGCGCTCACTGCGCCTTCGTTTAAGCCGAACTCGGCCGTCAGACCCAAGCCTCCGGTGGTGCACAGGCACATCGTTGAGAGATATCCCTCGACCTGCGCGAAGTCGGGCTCAGTCCACTTCGATGTGCCGCCTCGCTGCCCTTCGTTGGTCATGGTCCGGCGCAGCGCGCCCAGAATCGCCTCGGTGCCACAGATCGTGGTGAACATCAAAAGCGGCAAGTGCAGCGTTCGCCAAGAGTCCTCGGCTTCGTAGATCGTCAGCCTGGATCCGATGTAGACGTTGCCGCGATCTGCGCAGGGCACCAACGCGGCGAACGCGTTGTAGGCCGCCGTGGCCTCCGCCTCTTTGCCCTCGAACAGGCTCAAGCTCGGTTTGGGCAACTCGGTGATCATGCGCACCACCGCGCGGATCGGCCCGTTCTCCGACTCTCGGGTTTCGGGCGGCACAACCTCGATGCGGATCGTGAGTGCCATGGCGGGGCCGTGAGGGTATTGCCCTTCAGGCTTGCCTTGATCGACGTAGGTTGCAGCATCACCATCAGATCGCCGAGCGGCACGCCGAGTGGGCTGGGTTCATCCTTCTTGTTCCAAAACATGGTTTCTCCCCGATCAAAACCTGCCCGTGTTCGGCCGTTCAGGAGGGCAACTCCTGTGCTTCGATGCGCCAGCGCGGCGCACCTCGACCAAACCGCGGGTGCTGAAGATCATTCTGTGCATCAACAAGCTCACTGGATGAGCCTGTCCGCTCCCGGAGCCAGTGCTTGGTCCAACGCGTCGCGGAGTGACTTGAGCTCCGCGGTGCTGAACACGCCCTGAAACTTGACCTGGTCCTCGGGGCGCCGAGCCGTCGGCACATAGCTGATCAGCCTGAGGCTGTGGCCGTGCGCCGACGTGGTGATGTCGACCGAGAGCTCATAGGCCGGGGTGGCCTGGATGAGTGAACGCATGTACTTCTCCTGTTTAGCCGCTTTGATACGTGTCGGGCGGCAATCTGGATCAAATCCCCTGGTCGTTCACCTTGAAGGTGGGCTGACCAGCCCGTGATTTCATCGGAGCAAGATCAGTTGCGGTACGGCGTCTCCACCCCCAGACGATCGCGTTCTGCTCCAGCCGTGTCCCCAGCGCCTTGGCCGCCTCCAAGGCCAAGCCGAAGATCAGATGGCTCGCTTCACCGGGCCACTGATTGGACGGGCGCTGGCCGATCCCCTCGATGCTGCAAGGCTGCGCTGGCTGATTTCGCGTCCCAGGGCGGCATGCCGTTCGGCATTGGCTTCGTCGACAAGGATCTGGCTGAAGGGGTTGCAGGCAGTCAGGAAAGCGCTGCAGTCAGCCTTCTGCCGCTTGTGGGCGGAGAGCAGGTCAGCGCTGGCCTGTCCCACCCGAAGAAGGTGAAGCCAGGCTCCCCATGCGCGCGGTACTCCGTCTCCAGGTATGCCTGGATGGTGCGCGGATCGATGACAGACGCTGAAGACAAAAAACCCTCCGTTTCACGGGAGGGCCGACGCTTCTCCCGCTTCGTTGCCTCCGAAGAGGCCCCATCCGCATATGCGCTTCCACCTTGCCCGGGAGGGCAGGTTGGCGTGGGCGTCGGCCCACCTCTGGATGTTGAGATCATTGTACTTGCGAGCCAGACGAGCGCGCGCCAGAACTTCTTCCCGTGAGCCAGAGCATCCAAACCGACCGACCTCACACCCATCGAATGGTCAATGAGTATCATCATACGACGTATATTAGAATGTTAATGCGTCGATGGACACATTCTAGAGCAGCTGATATACTTCCCGCAATGCCCCGCACAAGCTTTCGTTAACCCGAACGAGCCCCCAGGATGTCGAACGAACAGCTAGCAGACCTCACCCAGCCGCAGCGCGACCGCCTCGCGTTCGTGGAATTGCGCGTGCGCTTCATCGGGGAGATCCGCCGCCAGGACCTAGTTTCGCGCTTTGGCATCCAGTCGGCGGCGGCCAGCCGGGACCTGGCGCTCTACAAAGACCTTGCCCCCGGCAACATCGACTACGACTCCAAGGGCAAGTCCTACATCCTGGGCCCGGACTTCCGCCCGGTCTTCGACTTCCCGCCCGAGCGTGTGCTGTCCTGGCTGACCCAGGGCTTCGGCGACGGCGAGCCGATGCGGCTCAAGGCTTGGGTGGCCAGCGAGAGCCCGACGCGACTGACGCACCCGGATCTGGACGTGCTGGCCAGCGTGACCCGGGCGATCCATCAGGAATGCCCGCTTGCCATCGAGTACCACTCCATCTCGAACGGCAAGGCCGAGCACCAGATCGTGCCGTTCGCGCTGATCGACAACGGTCTGCGGTGGCATGTCCGTGCCTTCGACCGAAAGTCGCAGGAGTTCCGCGACTTCGTGATCACGCGAATCCGGCAACCCCGTGTCTTGAAGGGAGAGAAGCCTGAAGCGCACGAGATCAGCGATGAGGACATCCAATGGACGCGCATCGTGGAGCTTGAGCTTGTCCCTCACCCAGACCAGCCTCGCCCAGAAATCACGGTGATGGACTATGGGATGCAGGACGGGTCGCTGCGCATGAAGCTACGCGCGGCGACAGCGGGCTACATCCTGCGCAAGTGGAGCGTGGACTGCTCCCCGACCACAGCCTTCAAGGGGCAGAGTACCGACTCTGGCTTAAGGACCACCTCGCGATGTACGGCGTCAAGAACGCGATCCTTGCGCCTGGGTACAGGTCACCCGATCAGCAGCGCCTCGAGTCGGGGGTGGATTGATGGTGGCCCCCCAAGTGATCGAAAAGCTAGAGCGCCTGGTCGATGAAGTCGGAGCACTGCAGAGCAAGCTCGTCCTGCTCATCGGGGCGCCCAATGCCGGCAAGACGGCATTGCTCCACGCCTTAACCAAGAGCAAGGGTGTCACGCCGCTGAACGTCGGGGCTGAGTTGGGTGGTCGTCTGGCAAGCATGCCGCAGAAACAGCGCCATCTGCAGACCATGACGATCCTGCGTGAGTTGGCCGATCAGCATGCCCCTGGCGACTTGCTGCTGCTGGACAACATCGAACTGTTGTTCGACCGATCCCTTCAGCTCGATCCACTCGATCTGCTGAAGCGCCACGCACACGCGAAGCGCGTCGTTGCGGTTTGGCCAGGCGAGTTACAGGGCGATGCGAGAACGGGCCGGCTGACCTACGCGGACATGGGGCATCCAGAACACCAGGACTACAGCCTTGCTGGCTTGGTCCCCTTTGAAATTCAGTAATAGGGAAGCGAGGAAGACATGCGCTACGGCGATCTCATTCAATTCGAACCGATCGAATCGGTCATCCAACTGCTCGACGCCAATCGTCCGAACGAGGCCAAGAAGCTCGTCGCGACCTACGTCATGTCGGACGACATGGCCGAGCGGATCGCCAAGCAGATGATTCCGCAGCTTTCCTTCGACGAGTCCGTCGACCACATGGGCGTGCTGGTGGTCGGCAACTACGGCACCGGTAAGTCGCACTTGATGTCGGTGCTGTCCCTGGTGGCTGAGGACGCGGCTTACCAGCCCATGATCCGCCACCCGAAGGTTGCAGAAGCAGCGGGGAAGATCGCGGGCAAGTTCAAGGTCCACCGCATCGAGATCTCCAGCCAGATGTCGCTGCGGGACATCATCACCCAGGAGCTTGAGCTCTTCCTCGAAAAGAACGGTGTCAGCTACTCGTTCCCGGCCGCCGACAAGGTGGTCAACAACAAGGCGGCGTTCGAGGAGATGATGGCCGCGTTTGCCGAGGTTCACCCCAACCACGGCGTGCTCCTGGTGGTCGACGAGTTTCTCGACTACCTGCGCTCCCGCAAGGACCACGACCTGGT
Source organism: Candidatus Rubrivivax defluviihabitans (assembly GCA_016709385.1). Taxonomy (GTDB): domain Bacteria; phylum Pseudomonadota; class Gammaproteobacteria; order Burkholderiales; family Burkholderiaceae_C; genus Rubrivivax; species Rubrivivax defluviihabitans. The sequence goes on along the minus strand of JADJMW010000005.1, from coordinate 45,468 downwards.
GCTGGACCTGTCGTTCCTGCGTGAGATCGGTGAAGTCACCAAGCACCTGCGTTTCCGCTTCGTGGCCGGTGTGCAGGAAGCCATCTTCGACAGCAACCGTTTCCAGCACGTCGCCGACAGTTTGCGCCGCGTGAAGGACCGTTTCACGCAAGTGCTGCTGGCTCGGCAAGACGTCAGCTTCGTGGTCGCCGAGCGCCTGCTGAAGAAGACGGCTGACCAGCAGAACAAGATCCGGACCTACCTCACCAAGTTCGCCAAGTTCTACAGCTCGATGAACGAGCGCATGGACGAGTACGTGCGCCTGTTCCCTGTCCACCCCGAGTACATCGGCACCTTCGAGCGGCTGATCTTCACCGAGAAGCGCGGCGCCCTGGTTACCCTGCGCGACCAGATCCAGGCCGTCCTGAATGACGAGGTTCCCAACGATCGCCCAGGGCTCATCGGCTACGACAAGTTCTGGGACACCGTGACCTCCAACTCGGTGCTGCGCTCCGACCCCAGCATCGGCCCCGTCCTGAAGGTGTCGGAGGTCCTGGCCGAGCGCGTGCTGAAGGCCTTCACCCGCCCGGCCTACAAGCCGATGGCGCAGCGCGTGATCGCCGGCCTGTCGGTGCATCGGCTCACCACGGGCGGCGACATCTACGTGCCGGTCGGGCCGACCGCTGCCGAGCTGCGTGACACGCTGTGTCTTTACCAGCCCGGCATCGAGGACATGGGTGGCGACCCGGCCGACGATCTGCTCACCGCCGTGCAGACCACCCTGCGGGAGATCGTCAAGACGGTCAACGGCCAGTTCATCTCCAAGGCGCCGGACACCGAGCAGTACTACCTCGACCTCAAGAAGGACGTCGACTACGACGCGCAGATCGAAAAGCGTGCCGAGGCCCTGTCGGATGACGCGCTGGACCGCGCCTACTACGGCGCCATCAAGCAGTTGATGGAACGCACCGACGAGAGCACCTACGTCACTGGCCACTCAGATCTGGCAGTACCAGATCGAGTGGCAAGACCGCCGCGTCGACCGCAATGGTTACCTGTTCTTCGGAGCCCCGAACGATCGGCCCACCGCCCAGCCCGAGCGCGACTTCTACGTCTACTTCATCCAGCCCTTCGAGCCTCCGCGTTTCCGCGACGAGAACAAGTCGGATGAGGTGTTCATCCGGCTCAAGGGGCTGGACGACGCCATCAAGCGCCATCTGGCTTTCTACGCGGCGGCACAGGACCTTGCCTCCACCGCCAGCGGCGGCGCGAAGGCCGTCTACCTGGACAAAGCCAAAGACGCGCTGCGCGACATGAGCAAGTGGCTGCAGGAAAAGCAGATGACCGCCTTCGAGGTCACCTACCAGGGCAAGACCAAAACCCTGCAAGGCTGGGCCACGGGCGTCAACATCCGTGACAGGCTTCGTCTGGGATCTGATGAGCGCGCCAACTTCCGCGACATCGTCAACGTCGTCTCCGGCCTGGCGCTCAACCAGCAGTTTGCCGAGGTCTCGCCCGAATACCCGACGTTCCCGGTGCTGGTGACCGAGTCCAACCGCAAGCAGTTGGTGGGCAATGCGCTGAAGGCACTGGCCGGCGGCACCCGCACCAAGGACGCCAATGCCATCCTCGACGCGTTGGAGATGCTGGATGGCGACCGCATCGAGCCGGGGCGCTCACGGTACTCGCAAGAAGTGCTCAACCGCCTGAAGGCCAAGGGACATGGCCAGGTGCTGAACCGCAGCGAGCTGTTGAACGGACAGACCGACGTGGAGTACTTCCACCCGGTGAAATTCCGCTTGGAGCCTGACCTGCTGGTGGCCGTGCTGGGCGGCCTCGTCTATTCCGGCGATATCGTGTTGGCCATCACTGGCGACAAGATCGACTCCGGCAAGATCACGCTGCTGGCCGAGCGCGGCCTCGAAGAGCTCAAGCAGTTCAAGCATGTCGAAGCGCCGAAGGAGATCAACGTCGCCGTTTTGCGGTCGTTGTTCGAACTGCTCGGCCTGTCACCCGGCTTGGCGCAACTGGCCACGCAAGGCTCCGAGGAACCCGTCAAGCAGCTTCTTGAAGCCGTTTCCAAGCTGGTCGGCCGTGTCTTGACGGCGGGCACCGATCTGCAAGGCAAGCTCACCTTCTGGGGCAAGCCGCTGCTCACGGACGACGAAATCAAAGACTGGCGCACCCGCCTGGAAGCGCTCAAGACCTTCACCGAGAGTCTGACGCCATACAACACGGTCGGCAAGCTGAAGAACCTGCGCATCGGCTCCGACGACATCGACGCCCAGAAGAAGAACCTCGAGGTTCTGGCCGCTGTCGAAAAGCTGCTGGAGCTGGTGACCGAGTTGGGCAGCACAGCCGCCTACCTGTCGCAAGCCGAGATGGTGCTGTCCAGCGATCACGCGTGGGTCAAGCAGGCGCAAAGCGCACGCAAGGACATCCTGGACAAGCTCGCGCTGGACCGCAACGCACAGCATGCCGCCGAGTACCGGCAGACCCTGGCCCAGCTCAAGAAGAACTACCTCAGCGCCTACATTGCCCAGCACAGCAAGGCACGCCTGGGCGTGGCGGAGGACAAGACCAAGTCCGCCTTGCGCAAGGACTCCCGTCTGGTCGCCATGCGGGCCCTGGCCGGCATTTCGCTGATGCCCACCAGCCAGCTCACCACCTTCGACGACAAGCTCGACAAGCTCAAGAGTTGCGCGTCCCTGGTGGAGTCGGAGCTGTCTGCCAGCCCCTATTGCCCGCACTGCAGCTTCCGGCCTGCCAACGAGCAAGGCGACTTCCTGCCGGCCGCCAATGTGCTCAAGCAACTGGATGAGGAACTGGACCGTCTGCTCGACGGCTGGCAGCAAACGCTGCTCGACAACCTGGACGACCCGATCATTCAGGCCAACCTTGACCTGCTGAAGGCATCCGCCCGCGAGTTGATCAAGAAGTTCGTCGCGTCGAAGAAGCTGGCCGACCCCGTCACCCCGGACTTTGTCAGCGCCGTGCAGGAAGCCCTGTCAGGGCTGGAGAAGATCGGCGTCAGCGGCGATGACATCAAGAAGGCACTGCTGCAAGGCGGCTCACCGGCCACGCCGGATGACCTGCGCAAGCGGTTCGAAACCTTCCTGAATGACCGCTGCAAGGGCAAGGACGCCAGCAAGCTGCGGTTCGTGGTGGAGTGATCCTGTGAGCGGCCCAAGCAGCAGACAACTTCGCCTGCAAAGCTGGATTCCCCCCCGCTTTGCGTGGACGACCGCGCCTGACGTGTTCTGCATCGACGTGCCGCTCGGCGACCCGGACATCGTCGAGTTCATGTCGGCGGGTGTTTGCGAGATCGATTTTCTTGGCACCAAGAAGACAGCGCGACTCATGGCGCTGTTGCTCGACGAGAAATCTCTTCGCCGTCAATTGAGAGAAGCCGTGTGGGCACCAGCCAAACTCAAGCCCAACGGTTCACGCATCAAGGCCGGCACCAAGGTTGTCGCGCATTGCCACGGCGTGTTCCTGCTGCCGGACGGGAGGGATCTTTGCGTGGCGGTGGGGCGATCGAAACCGCTTGTTCCGGATGCTTGGATCTCGGCAGGGCTGAAGGCAGACGCCGACGCACTGCTGCTGGAGCACCAATCCAAAGTCGCCGAGTTTGACGAGGCAAACGACCGCAAGAAGAAGGACAACGAGGACTTCTACGCTCGCAACAGCGATAGGAAGAAGTTCGAAGGGTATGCAGAACTGCAGGTGGCGATGGAGAGCCACTTTCAGCGTCCGGTGTTGACCGCCGAACGGCTATTGCCTTCACTGCCACGCGCCGCGAAGTTCACACAGCCGACATCGGGCGACCTTGAAAGGCTCGCACGCGCGGCAATTGCCGCGATCGCCGCATCCGGCTGGCTGCCATCCCGCGATGGCAACTACGCTGGCATTCTTCCCGGCGCCGCCGGCCGCCGCAGTCAAGGCCTCGTTTCATGGGTGCCTCACCCAGGCCTGCCCTCGTACCCCGAGGTCCGCTGGGCTGTTCAGAAGCGCCTGCCTGCGGCGCTGCGCAAGCCGCGCATCGAGCAGATGGGCAAGCCCAAGTTCGACACGGGCACACAGACTGCCCAGGACTCGGTTCAGGTCCAGGGCTTCGATCCGGTGTCGACCGACCTCAAGGATGCGCTGGACGACCTGCAGCTCGATCAAAGCGATTACCGCAACCGGGTCGACGACGTCCGCAAGGATGCCAAAGGCCGGGGCTTCGAGGCCATCGCCTGGTTCCAGCCGTATCACGTCTGGACCGAGGAAACCTGGGGCATCTACTTCGACGCCCGCAAGCTGGACGATCTGGCGCTCAGCTTTCTGGACGACTTCAAGTCGGCGCGGGTTCACGGGTCACACAGCCTAGCTGCGCTGCTGGCCTTTGGCCTGACCTACGCCCACGAACTGTTCCATGCCCGGGTCGAGGCCGCACTCTCCTGGGCGGAGATCAACGCCCAGCAACCCCGGCACCTGCGCTACAAGGAACGGGTCTACCAGGCGCTGCGCGAAACGCCCGATTGGCTCGAAGAGGCGCTCGCCAACTGGGCAGCATGGAGCTGGTTCAAGGCACCGGGTATCCAGTCACTGGTCGCACGCATGGCGTCGAACGCAGAGGGCTTGGGCCGCGTCGTGGAAGCGTCCCTGGACCTCGCGCCACCCGGGTATCAGGAATGGCGGCTGGGTCACCAGCCTGGCACGTGGCGCACATTCGCCAACCAGCTCAGCACCGGCAACCCCAAGATCACCGCCGCCGGCATCGGCCTGCCACTTGAAAGCGCGCTCACCGGCCCGCTGCCGTATGACTTCCAGCCCGCCGACATCCCGCTGCGTTTCGTGGGCCCCGGTGTCATCGCCGATCGTCTCCAAAGCCACCCGGCCACGTTCAACGTGCCGCCGCGTCGCGAGCTTGAACGGGCGCTCAAACACTTCCGCCACAGCCTGGACGCATCGGGCGGCAAAGGCGGCCACCAGAAGTGGACCGGTCCGGACCAACGTGCCTTCATTCTCCCCACGCGCGACCCGGTGAGTACGGGCGTCTTCAGGACGTTCCTGCACCACGTGGGTATCGACAAGGCTACATATGTGCGCCAGGTGCGCCCGAATCTTTGAACTTTGGAACTCTCAATGACCAGTATATTCAATACATCGAAAGCAACCGAAGTGCCCGTTGAATGCCTCGGCAAAGAGTTCGCCAGCAATAGTGTGCGTCGCTCGCACTACCTCACGATACTGGCTGAGAAGCTGAAGAATCCAGAGCTTCGGAAAATATCCGGCTTTCCAGTTGGAACCGATGAAAGCATCCTTGCTCTCTCAGATCCCCCTTACTACACCGCTTGCCCGAATCCGTTTATCCCTGACTTTGTTCAATATTACGGGAAGGAATTTAAGGACTCGACCCCATATGCTAAGGAGCCATTCGCAGCTGATGTGAGCGAAGGAAAGAGCGACTCAATATACGGCGCTCACACATATCACACTAAAGTTCCACCTAAGGCAATCGCTCGGTACATATTGCACTACACCAATCCAGGTGATGTCGTCCTTGACGGATTCTCCGGTACGGGCATGACAGGTGTCGCTGCCCAGATGTGTGGTGATAGAGCATGCATTGAAGAACTCGGATATCGAGTCGACAAAGATGGGAATATTCGTCGAAAAGAAATTGAGGATGGAAAGGAAGTTTGGCAGCCATTTTCCAAGGTTGGACCACGATATCCCATCCTAAATGACTTGTCGCCAATTGCAACATTCATTACTAACAACTATGGGCGACTATTCAACGTCGGTGACTTTTGTATAGAGGCACAGGAAGTAGTTGAAAAAATTGAGAAGGAAATTGGTTGGGTTTATCAGAATGAGAATGGCCGAGTATCAAATGGAATTTGGTCTGACGTTTTCTATTGCCCAATTTGTAGCGGTGAAGTTGTCTATTGGGAAGCGGCCGTCAAGGACGACGAAATATCGAAAACATTTTCCTGCCCATCATGCGGAGGGACTGTTGGAAAAGCCTCGTCGAAAGACGATGGTGCATTGAAGCTGGATCGTGCCTTTGAATCAAAGTTAGACCCCTATTTAGGCGCGATAGTCAAATTGCCAAAGCTGGTATTGGTTGAGGAGACGGTCAAGCGCGACAAGAAAACGCTTCGCATAAAGCCAGGTGCGAATTTATTCACTGAGTTAATTCGAAGAATTGACTCGCTTTCACCTCTAAGATCTGTTCCCATCACAAAATTCGATGGAGGCAGGCAGACAAACAAGCTAATAAATGGAAGCGGTATTGAATACGTTCATTGGATGTATACGCCCAGAGCGCTATTCGTTTATGGGAAGCTCTGGGAAGCAGAACTCTCAAGCCCCGAATTTACATCACTGTTCCGGTTTTGTCTGACTGGAATCAATAACTACATCTCAAGAAAACAGGGCTATTTCGGAGGAGGCGGAGGTGTGGCTGGGACGCTTTTCACACCGTCCGTGCATTTGGAGAGGAATATATTTGACGCCCTTCGACGGAAAATTAAAGGGGTATCAGAGGTCAAGAGGAAAATCGCACCTCGAGGATGCGTAACTACCCAAAGCTCCGGAAGCCTAGCGAATATTCCGTCTCAAGCAATAGATTACGTCTTCGTTGACCCACCTTTCGGCGAAAACTTTCAATACGCCGAACTCAACTCATTTGCTGAGGCATGGCTAAAGGTTAAAACCGACACGCCAGAAGACTGTGTTATGAACTATGTTCATAAGAAAGACCTGGGGTTTTACATGCATGCCATGAAGGATGCATTTGGCGAATTCTTCAGGGTCTTGAAACCTGGCCGATGGATGACAGTTGAGTTCTCCAATACACAGGCGAGTGTTTGGAATGCAATTCAAGCAGGTCTTCAGGAGGCAGGCTTCGTCGTCGCCAACGTGTCCGCACTCGATAAGCAACAGGGCAGCTTCAATGCGGTTACGAATACAACATCTGTGAAGCAGGATTTGGTTATTTCTGCCTACAAACCAGATGGAGGACTAGAAGATCGCTTTCTCAAAAATGGCGGTGGCTCGGAATCGGTATGGGACTTTGTTGCTACCCATCTGGGTTACATACCAGTGGTCAAAGTCAGGAATGGAAAGTTGGAGTTCGTCGCGGAACGTGATCCACGAATCATATTTGATCGAATGGTGTCATGGTTCATAAGACACAACGTGCCAGTTCCAACATCCTCTCAAGAATTTCAGGCTGGATTAACGTCTCACTTCATAGAGCGCGATGGAATGATCTTCCTGTCGGACCAAGTCGCTGAATACGATAAGAAACGACTTCAAGTGTCCGCCGCACCGCAAATGGAATTATTCGTTTGCGATGAGCGAAGCGCAATTGATTGGCTTACTGACTTTCTGAAGCGACGTCCATCGACTTATCAGGAGTTACATCCTGAATTTATTAGCCAGCTTGGGGCCGGATGGAAAAAACACGAGGCGAAGCCGGAGCTTTCGGCTCTTCTAGAAAACAACTTTATTCAATTCGATGGGCGAGGCGAAGTTCCGCCTCAAATACACAGTTACCTATCCACCAATCACAAGGACCTACGAGGTCTGGACAAGAGCAATCCACAACTCGTTGCCAAAGCTACGGACCGCTGGTATGTGCCAGATCCAAGCAAAGCGCAAGACCTTGAGAAGAAGCGAGAGACGGCTCTTCTGAAGGAATTTGAGGGGTACCAAGCAGCAACTGGCCGCAAGCTCAAGGAATTCCGCCTCGAGGTGCTGCGCGCTGGCTTCAAAGCAGCTTGGGCCGCAAAGAACTACAAGTCAATCATCGCAATTGCTCAGAAAATTCCTGAAGAAGCGCTTCAAGAAGACGAGAAACTGCTGCTCTGGTACGACCAGGCGCTCACGCGCACGGAGGCCGGGGCCTGATGGCGGAGAGCGGCCAAACCTCGGTCGGGCACGCCGTAGGCGCGTGGTGCTGGCACGCGCGCCATGCTGCGCCCTGCCGCGTCGTGGACCGGCAGGACATGTGGGGCGAAACCGCCTACCGCGTGTGGCTACCCACCAAAGACGCGGTGGTGCGCGCGCGCGCGCAGGATTTGGCCCGGCTCGACACCATTCAGCCCACGGTCGAGCACATCCTCCACATGGCAGCGGCGACCAAGCTGCTGGATGCCCTGGAGGACAACCTGCTGCTGGCGCCCATCCAGTCCAGCGTGGTCCCGTTGCCGCACCAGCTCTATGCGCTGAACCGCGCGATGAGCCAGCACCGCATTCGCTACCTGCTGGCGGACGAGGTGGGCCTGGGCAAGACCATCGAGGCCGGGTTGATCCTGCGCGAACTGAAACTTCGCGGCATGGCCAAGCGCGTGCTGGTGGTGGCGCCCAAGGGGCTGGTGCGCCAGTGGCAGGCCGAGATGCGCCTGCACTTCGGGGAGAAGCTGCAGTTCGTCGACCCGGCCGAACTGGCCGCCTTTCGGCAGTGGCGCAATGACGAAGAGAACCTCTGGCGTCTGCACGACCAGGTGATCTGCTCACTGGACTCGGTCAAGCCGATCGAAGGCCGCAAAGGCTGGAGCCTGGAGCAGCTGAACAACTACAACCGCGAGCGCTTCGAGGACTTGATTTCGGCGTCGTGGGATCTGGTGATCATCGACGAGTCGCACCGCATGGGCGGCAGCACCGACCAGGTGGCACGCTACAAGCTGGGCGCTGCGCTGGCCGAAGCGGCGCCCTACCTGCTGCTGCTGTCGGCCACGCCGCACCAGGGCAAGACCGACCAGTTCCTGCGCCTGATGCAGTTGATTGACCGGGACTCGTTCCCGGATGAAGGCAGCGTCAGCCGAGATCGCGTGCGGCCGTTCGTCATTCGCACCGAGAAGCGCAATGCGATCGATGCGGAGGGCCAGCCGCTGTTCAAGCCTCGCGTCACCCGTCTCCAGGCCGTGGCATGGCAAGACCGGCACGGCGCCCAGCAGCGACTGTACGAGGCAGTCACCGACTACGTGCGCCATGGCTACAACCAGGCACTGGCGGCCAAGCAGCGGCACATCGGGTTCTTGATGATCCTGATGCAGCGACTGGTGACGTCCAGCACGGCGGCGATTCGCACCACGCTGGAGAAGCGGCAGGCGTTGCTCAATGAACCCCAGCCGCAGGCATCGCTGTTCGACTCGACCGAGATGGACGAGTGGGCCGAGCTGGACGGTCAGAGCCAGGTGGACATCGCGGTGCAGACCTCGGGCTGGGTGCAGGAGAAGGCCGAGGTTGACCTCCTGCTGACCCTGGCCCGGGAAACTGAGGCCCAGGGCACGGACGCGAAGGCCGAAGCTCTGCTGGATCTGATCTACAAGCTGCAGCAGGAAGAGAACGACCCGACCATGAAGGTCTTGATCTTCACGGAGTTCGTGCCGACACAGGCCATGCTCGCGGGCTTCCTGGAAAGCCGTGGCTTCTCTGTGGCTCTGCTCAACGGCAGCATGGACCTGGATACCCGCACCAAGGCGCAGCAGGTCTTCTCGCAAGACGTTCGGGTTCTGGTCTCCACCGACGCTGGCGGCGAGGGTCTGAACCTGCAGTTCTGCCACGTCATCGTCAACTTCGACATGCCGTGGAACCCGATGCGCATCGAACAGCGCATTGGCCGCGTGGACCGTATCGGCCAGCGCCATGTGGTGCGTGCCATCAACTTCGTTCTCGAAGACACGGTGGAGCACCGAGTCCGCCAGGTGCTGGAGACCAAGCTCGAAGTCATCGCCCAGGAATTCGGCGTCGACAAGGCCTCGGACGTCATGGACTCGGTCGAGGCGGAGGCGATGTTCGACGAGGTGTTCGTGCAGGGCCTGCAAGACCCTGGCTCGATCGACAAGGCGTGCGACGCAGTGATCAATCAGGTTCGCGACAAGGTCGCCGACGAGCGCAAGAACAGCGACCTGCTGGCGGATGCCCACGCGCTGGATGCCATTGATGCCCGCAAATGGCGCGACCACCCGGCGCAGTTTTGGCTGGAGCGCGCCATCACATCCGGTTTGCCAGCGCGTGGCGGCAGCGCCCTGAAAACCGGTGACGCATGGCGCGTGAAATGGGTGGACGGCAGCGAGTCCACGAAAGTCTGCTTTGACGCCCGGACGGCGGAACAGAAACCGGACCTGGAGTGGGTCACGTTGGAGGACCCACGCGCCAGAGCGGTGATCAGCGAGCTGTCACGTTGCGTTGCTGGGCAGCCCTTGCCGGTGGTCAAGATCGCCGGCTTGCCTGAAGCTGTGCAGGGTGTCTGGTCACTGTGGGAGATCAGCCTGTCCGCTGAAGGTCTCAACCGAAAGCGCTTCCTGCCGGTCTTCGCAACAGACGACGGGCGGACCTTTGTGCCCACGGCCAAGCGCATCTGGGACCTGCTGTTGACGGAAGCCATCGAGATCACCGGCGCCACCACCACCGAGCAAGCGGTGCTGTGGTTCGATGCCTCCATGACGGCGGCCAAGACGCAAGGCGAACGCCTGTTTGCAGAACTGCTCGGGGAGCACCGTTCGCGGCTGAAGGAAGAGCGGGAGCGCGCCAAGTACGCCTACGACGCCCGCTATCAGGCCATTGGTCGAATTGGCCTGCCTGCTGTTCGCGAGCATCGCCGCAAGCGGCTGGATGCCGAACACCAGGCACGGATGGCAGCTTTGGATGACGCAGAGGCCAGTGTGCCAGACATCAAGGCCGTGATGATGCTTCGGGTGGGCGCCGTATGAGCCCGTGGATTGATCGCATCCTCAAGGAGTTTCCGGCAGACCTGTCTCGCCTGTGGATCGCCGCCGACCCTGACGATGTGCTGCTGGATGAGCAGGTGCTGTCCGGCCTGCGAGAACGTGGTTTCGATGTGCTGCCGTTCGAGGACTCGGTCGCGTTCCGCGCCGAGTATGAGGATCGGTACCGCAGCGCATGGGACCGTGGTGAAGCAGCACCTGCCAAGGCCCTGGTGTTGCACCTGCGTGGCACCAACGTCAGCGATTTGCCCTGGGACTACCTTAAGCAAGCACGCCGGGTGAGCCTGAGCCTTGCCAACCTGTTCCCCAGGCTCAGCTATCCCGTCGTTCGACAGATCGGCGCAGAGAACCATGACGCGCTGTTCGCAGCGCAGGCGAAGCATGCATCGCAGGCCCTGGGCGAGTCCGCGACCAAAGAGTTCGTCCTGACCCACATCTTCAAGATCAGCCCGCACCTGATTTCGCGGCCTGAGGACCTGTGGCGAGAGTTGCTGCGGTTGCACTACCGCGATTCCGGTCTGCCGCTGGTTCTGGCAGACCACGTTGGGCACGTGCTCGGTGAGCACGCGGCGTTCAAGGATCTACCGATCAGCGAGCTGTTCGCGTCGAAGAGCACATTGCTGCGGGTCGTGCAGGACGCTTGGTACCGCTACCTGTCACGCCTTGGGTTGACGGGCACGCGAACGGGTGAACCCACGCCGGCCGATTTCTTAGCCAAGGCCAACGTGCCGTTTGAGCATCCGGATGTTCGGGCGCTTGTCGACTCGATGTTCCTCGACGGCCTGCTTCACCCGCTTGCCGTTCAGGGCGCTGCTGTCAGCATCCCTGACTGGGCGAAGGTGGGCATCGTCCAGGATCCGCTCGCGCTGAGGAACCTGGTCGCCGAGGGCATCAAAGGCATTCTTCAGTCGCTGCCAACGCTGGAATCGTCCTACCGCGACTGGGCCAACCTGTCCCGCCGGTTCGGCGAGGTGCTTGCCAGGTTTCACGCCTTGGACACGGTGCGCGCCGAGGGGCTGAAAGCCGCCATTGCAGAGCTGCAAGCCACCACCGACGAGCGTCTGCGGCAATGGGTGACCAAGCACTATGCCGACCTGCCTTCGTTGCCAGTCGCCAAAGGGCCGGTCATGGTGCACCACGTGCCGCGCTATCTTTCGATGCGGCGCGGTGCTGGCGAGGCCAAGATTGCCCTGCTGGTGTTCGACGGACTGGCCGTGGACCAATGGGTGCAGATCCGCGAAGCCCTCGCCAAGCGAGCCCCCAAGCTCGGATTCGAGGAAAGCGCGTGCTTTGCCTGGCTTCCGACGCTGACATCGGTATCCCGGCAGGCGCTGTTCTCCGGACTCAAGCCGCGAGAGTTCGCCGACACGATCGAGTCCACCTCGCCGGAGCCGACGCAGTGGTCGCGGTTTTGGCAAGACCAGGGTCTGCGCGCCAATGAGGTCATGTACCGCAAGGGCATCAAGCGAGCGGATCAGCTGGCAGAACTGGGTGCGGCCATTTCAGCGCCATCGATCAGGGTTGCGGGCATGGTGGTCGACACGGTCGATGAGATCGTGCACGGCGCCGTGTTGGGCAAGCGCGGCATCGCCGCCCAGATCGAAAGCTGGTGTGAGAGCGGCTTCGTCGATCAACTGTTCGCGCTGCTGCTCGACAAAGGCTTCCACGTCTACCTGACCGCCGACCACGGCAATGTGGAAGCGGTTGGCCAGGGGCGGCCCAACCAGGGGGTGACCCCGGAGCTGCGTGGTGAGCGCGTCCGGACTTACCGCAGCGAGACCCTGGTGGCCGAGTCGGCGGCCGCGAATCCGAACACCTACCGTCTTGATGTCGCTGGACTACCGGCGAACTTCATGACCTTATTTGCAGGTGGACGCGCGGCCTTCATGCAACAAGGAGAACCGGCCGTCGTCCATGGCGGCATCTCGGTCGAAGAGCTGTTGGTGCCTTTTGTAAGAATTTTTGATGAGAAGCGAAAACAATGAAACCGACGAACCTCCAACAATTGCCTTCGATAGATTCATTTCGACTCGAATGGATTTCTGGAAGCGCTGAAGGTCAGGCCGGTCAAATTGACCAAAGCCAGTTGGAACAGTTTCTCGACAACGCTGGCCTGGGTAGAGAAGCTCGAATAAAGACACGAACAAAACTAAAGGTACTCTGCCTGGAGCCGCGGGGCGAACTCAAGGAATTCATGGATCGTGGAATTAGTTTCGCGCAATCCGCATCTTCAGTTGAAACGCAATTGATATTTGCATGGGGTGCTGTCGTTGCAAATTATCCATTTTTTTCGAAAGTCGCGGAATTGGTTGGTCGCCTTCGTCGATTCCTGCGGCCTGAAATACATCGCCGCGAGGAGCAATACGGAGAACGACATAACGTAAAGGTTGCGAGGCAGTCATTCAAACACTGGTGGATTGGTCCGTTGTTCGTAGGCAAGAGGACGAAAACCGACTAATTCCGATCGACAAAAGAACTCTATCAACAGCGGAGCCTTCGTTGTGGCTGGTGGAGTCGATAGTTAGGGCCACGAACAAACCTGTGTCCCTTGAGAGCATTAACTCGAATCCGTTGGTTTTCCCGTTCAGTTTTGATTTGCCGCTAGCCTACCTAGTAGCCAACAGCGACACACTGGAGTTGAGAATGGAGGGGGCAAATCAGCAGATTGTTGACTTGCGAAGAAGTAACTGATCTTCTGCATTCAACCAGATGGCTCGCCGGGATACTCACACATAGGCAGTATCGAGGAGGCATACTGGCAGTGCCAATACTGGCTACTGCTAAAGTGGCTGAGTTCACTGGGCGCCTAACGTCGATCCAGGGCAATTTCGCGGTGTCAGAAATCCACCGCCGCATCAGTGAGGTTTATGGCGACCGTAGGTGACAAAGCGCGCGACACAGGCTGTGACTCAGACGCAAGCGAACTGGGGAACGATCGAGCGTGTGGAGAAGGGCAAACGACTGGTCCGGCTGCAGGCCAGGCCAGGAGCCTGAAAAACGACAAGATGGTGGCATGGTTGGTTGAGTCTGCACTGCGCTACCAGCAAAAGGCCATCGCGTTGGCGACCCTGCAATCATTGGCAGTTATCTACCCGTTCGCGCTCGACCGGCCGCTCGGCTATGTGATGTCGAACAGCCAGACGCTGAAGGTGAGATCGGAAGGCGCGAGCAACCAGTCCGTCGCGCTGCGCAGTGCGCTATGAGAGTGACGCCGCGGTCGACTTCATGCTGCCCCTGTGCTGTTCAACTGGGAGTGAAAGGGTATGCTGAGGATCATGCGGGAAATGTTGAAACCCATACTCGACGCGGCATTGGCTTTGAGGACGCAGTTGCACGCAGCGCTGTCGATTCCCTTGACGGATGCTGCAAGGCTCGATGAGTCCGATGGCGTGGCTAATGACAGCATGGAGGCGCGAGGCGATCCGGGTTCAAGTGGCAAGTCGTTCAAGTGTGTGGACGATCGCCCGGGCTACCTGACCAGCAACGGACTCGGAAGCTTGGAAATCGGGGCCGCTCACGACGATTGAATTCCGGCTTCTCACCATTCGCCCGACGCGCCGCGGGGCGATTTCCCGGGTGAGGCGGGTCCGCCAGCAGCCCGGCCGCCTGGGCTCGAGGTTGGATCACTCGGCGCTGGGCCGGCCACAGGCACACCTTCCTTGTTGAAGTGCCACTCACCGATGGGTGTGTGCTTGGGCGGGGTGCCGATCTCGGGGGTGCCGGCATTGGCGCCGACCGTGTCCCAGACCGCCCGGTTGCCACCGTGGTTCGGGCTGACCTTGCCGGCGCGCACGGTGGCGCTGTAGTTTTCGCTGAGCGTGCCGGCGTCCTCCGACACCTGACGGCGCCCCTTCTCGATGGCGCCTGCTGCGTCCCGCTGGCCCTGCTTGACCCGGCCTGACACGTCGTTTCCGACCGCCTTGCTCGGCTGCACACGCGCCCCGGATTGACGGGCTCGGATTTCGGCGTCATTGCGATTGGCTTGGTCGGTGATCGCGCTGCCGTCTGCACCACGGACCTGGCTGTCGTACTGGTCACGCAATGGGGACGACCAGCCCATCGCCTCGGGAAGTGGTTGGCTGGGGCCGAGCGGGCTGTCGGTGGGGACGTAGCCGCTGGCGGCGCTGCCGCCACGGGCGTACGAGTACGCGATCTCGGCCACTGCCCGCTGCATCTTGATTGGGTCTTCTTCGCGCAGGAGGCCGCGCTCGGCCAGTCGCTGGGCCGCGTAGTTGGTGAAGTCGGTCTGGGTGCCGCTGCCCCATTCGCGCATGAACTGCGCGGTGCGCGCCAGTTCCTTGGCACGGCCATAGGCGCTGTCGCTTGAGGATTGCCGTTCGCTGGCTTCGCGCGACGACGAGTCGTAGCCGGCGGTGGCGCTGGTGCGGTTGCCTCGAGCCCACTGGTAGGCGTCGGACGATCGGAAGTCCTTAACCAGGGCACTGGCGTCCGAGATCTGAGCGCTTTCAGCGGCCTTGCGGGCGTAGTCGTAGGCGCTCAGCAGGCGTTGCTGGTCGACAGACCGACCCTCCGCCTTGGCTTCGGCACCGATCTCCGTGAGCGGGATCTTCGCACCGATCGATGCCGCTGCCGCCACGCTCTTTCCAACGGTTGAGTCTTCGTTCAACCCGAGTCGACGATTCACCTCTTTGGCGACCGTGCTCATCGCCTGGAACTGGCTCGAGGTCGAGCCGCCCTCGGAGGTGCTGGTGGCGCCGGTGCGTTGCTGGGATTTCTCGTAGCTGTCCTGGATGCCCAGCGCCTGGGTCAGCGCGGTGGCCTGGCTGCGCTGCATGGCTTCGCGCTGCGTGGTGGCGAAGGACTCGGCCTCGCGAGCGCTCTCGCCCACCGCGGTGGCCTGGCGCTCGGTGACGGTGAAGGTGCTGGCCAGGCGGCTGAGCGTGGCCTGGTAGCGGAACACGCCGGCGTCTGGGCCGCTGCCCTGGATGGTGGTGCCGCGGGCGTCGGTGGTGCTGGACATGAAGGCCGAGGTTCGGGTCGGCGCGAGTTGCTGCTGGTCCATCGAGACCGCGTTCTGTGTGACCAGGCCTTTGGTGGCGTTGGCGGCTTCGCTCGACGCTGCCGACTGGATGGCGCTGGTTGCGGTCACCGCCTGGAAGGCGACTTCGCCACCCTTGATGATGGCGGTGGCGATGATGGGGATCGACACCACCATGTAGCCGGCGATCGCCTGGTCGGAGATGGCGCCTTGGTAGATGCTGGCCGCGGTGTCCAGCGTCAGGCCTTGGCCGCCCGAGCCCATGCGGGCGGCCGCTGCGAGATTTCGGGCGCTGGCCAGCGTGCCGACGTAGTTCAGGATGGCATAGAGCGGTGGCCAGAGCTGGATCCACACCAGGCTCATCACGAAGCTCTTGATGGCCATGGCCAGGCCGCGACCCTGGGCCAGCAGGAACAGCAGGAAGACGAAGGGGAAGACGGCGTAGACCACCGCCTCGATCACGTTGCGCACCATGGGCAGCGCCTCGGCTGCGATGCGGCCCATCGTCAGAAAGGACGCGTTGGTGGATGCGGTGGCGTTGGCGCGGGCGGTGGCGAGCATGGTCGCTGCGGGGTCGTTGAGCTTGAGCCCGGCCAGGCTGTTGGTGTCCTGCACCAGGTTGATCATGATGTTCTGGCGCAGCAGGTCGGCGGCGCCCTGGGCCGCGACGGCGATCTTGGTCTTGGTGTAGGCCTGCTCGATCTGGCCATCGATCACGCCTGGCGCCAGCGCTGGGTCCATCGAGGGGTTGAGCTGGAACGCGAGCAGGGCGCGGGCTCTGGCGATTTCCGGTGGCAGTCGGTTGGCGAGCTGGGTGTAGACGTTGGGGCAGGTGTCGACCTGGACCGGTGTGCCCCAGGTCGAGAAGCGTGCCGGGTTGGGGTTGCCCATCAGCGACCAGATGTCGGTGCTCTGGGCGAAGGCGGCGGGGTCGATGGTGCCGTCCTGCAGGTCATAGACGGTGCAGTTGTAGACGTAGGCGATCAGGTCGGTGCGCAGTTGCGGGTCGCCGATGGTGGCCGCACGCGAGGCCTGGATCAGCCGGTTGCCGAACATCACGCCGTTCTTCTGGTACGCCAGCTCGGCCGGCAATTGGGCGTTGGTGTCCGGGATCACCTGGAAGGCCGTCTCGAAGAACCGGGTCATGACGTCGCCAACCCGGCTGGTGTAGTGGCCGAAGAAGGCCACACCGATCGGCACGTTGCCCACCGCCACCGGCGGCTGGCTGCCCAGCTTGTCGACCACCACCACATCGACCTTGGGCAGGAACATGGCGTTGTAGACCAGCATGAAGCCGATGAACCAACCCCAGCCTGCGAACCGCCCGGGCGTGAAGAGCCCTGCGAAAGCGGCCACCAGCACGCCGGTGATCGCCACCGTCTGGATCAAACCGAAATAGTCCGCGCCGCCCATGATGGCGGCGATTGCGTTGAAGACCCCGGTCAGGGTGTCGACATTGCCGTAGGCATAGATCTCGAACATCCGTGCTCAGCCGGCGCGGGTTGTCAGGAGCCGCGGGGGCCGGCGTTGGCGCTGAAATCCAGCATCGCCTTCACGGCCGGCGGCATGGCACTCCAGAGCTGGCGCTCCAGGGTCTGCAGGTCCTGGGTCATCGACGATACCGAGCGCACCTTGGCGTAGGCGGTCTGCTTTTCCGCGAGGAGCTGGGCTCTGGCCTGCTGGGCGTGGCTGCGAATCTGGTCGAGGTATTTCTGCTCGACCTCGCTGCGGCGCAGGGCCTGCGACAAGGCGCCCATGGCCTGGGTGAGGGAGCGGCTGAGGAAGGTCTCGGCGTAGTCGAGCGCGATGACGTCCTTGTAGGTCTCGATCAGCGTCTCGGCGGTGCCGGAGCCCGGCACGGCGTTGGCCACGGCCAGCATCCGGTAGACCGGCTCGCTGGTGTTGTTGATGAAGCCGATGTCGGCGGCGGTCTGCGGGCTGCGCGTGACGATGTTGTCGGACATGCGGCGCAGCCGCTCGGTCACCAGTTGCGTGAAGGGCTTGACCGAAACCGTGGTGCGCACCGGGTTCATGCACTCGGCGGGTTCGTCGCAGACATAGACGTCGACATCGATGTTGCCTTGCGCGGCCGAATCGGCACGACCGAGCAGCAGGTCGCGCAGGCCGGTGATGGTGGGCTCGGCATAGCGCGGGCTGGCGCCGCTGCCGTCGTCGGCCGGCGGCGTGAGGATGACGGTACCGATCAGGCTCATGATCAGCTCGCGCTCCTGCAGGCTGATGTTGCCGCCCACCTGGTTCAGTGCGAGCCAGGTGACATTGCCTTTGACGAAGGTGGCGTTGCGCACGTTCGGGTCGGCGGAGTTGGCGGCCGTCTTGACCACCGCGGGCGCGTTGGTGGCGCAGGTCATGCGCGCCTCGGCGCGATCGGACACGCTGCCCAGGTACTGCGAGATGTTGGCGCAGCCGCTCTGCACCGAGCTGTCGTATTCGCCCACCACGCCGTTCACCAGCGCCTGCGCGGCTTCGCAGGAGTTGATGTTCATCGCGTTGATCTTGTTCATCTGGTCCTGCAGCTCGGTGAGCAGTTTGTCGATGTCGGGCGAGATCGACTGCAGGGCCAGCTTGAAGGCGTAGCCCACGGCGTTGGAGCCGATGTTCTGCAGCATGGCGATGAACTGCTGCTTGTTGATGAACGAGAACGCACCGCCGTAGATGTCGATGCCGCCGCAGCCGGCGCGCAGGCTGGGCAACTGGGCGTTGACCAATGGGTAGTTGCGCCCCGGTGCGCGCATCATCAGGCTGCCGCCGGTGTAGAGGTTCATCGCCTGGCCGCGGAACGCGCCGGGGCTGGTCACGTTGCCGAGCGCCCCGAGGTCGTTGAACATCGATTGCATCTCGGTGTTGAGATCGGCCGGTAGTGCGGCGATCGGTGTCACCGCCAGGGTCACCGACAACAGGCCGACGATCAGGCGGCGCGTGAGGGGAACGGATCGCGGGGTCATCGCAGGGTCCTCCCTGGGTTTGTGGCGGCATCGGTGCGGTCGCGCGCCAGGGCGGCGACGCGCTCCAGCAGATCGGACATCGACATCAGGCCGAAGCCCACCGGGCGGATCTCGCGTCGGGCCGGGGCCGTGAGGTAGAGCGCCGGCACGGCGGTGGCGTTGAGCCGTGCGGCCATGCCGTTGTCGGGGCGGGCGTCGGGGTAGTCGGGCAGGGTGCCGCCGTCCAGGCTGATGGCCAGCACCGTCATGCCGTAGTCCTGCTCGAAGCGCTTGAGGATGGGCGCGAAGCGGTGGCAGAAGGGGCAGTCGCTGCGAAACACGAAGATGAGCCCGTGGGTGGCTGCCAGGCTGCGCACGGTCTGGCCATCACGGTCGCGCTGCTGATCGTCGAAGACGTTGATCGCCATCGCGTTGGTCGGCCGCCCGCTCATGCCGTAGTCCAGATCGGGGGCGCTCCAGACCAGGCGCTGCCAGCGGTCGGCAAACACCTGGGACTTGTCCATCACCATGCGCTGGAAGCGCATGTAGGCCAGCAGGTTGGTGTCGGTCGGGTTCATCACCGCCACCCGCTTGAGTTCTTCCAGGCGCTGTTGCAGGGATTCGAAGTCGGCCAGGTCCTTGGGCTTCTTCGGGGTGGTCGAGGGCGGACGGGGTTTGGGCGGCAACGGATCGCGGTACCAGAACCAGCCTTCCCGGTGCTGGCGCCAGTAGGTCATGGCCACGTCTGGCGCGTCTGAAAGCGGCATGGGATCGACTGCCGGGATGTCGTCGGCCAGCGTCTGGGCGGTTCGGGCGGCCTGTGCGCCGCAGACCATCGACAGGCCCAGCGCCAGACCGGCCGTGATGGCCAAACGCTGGGTGAGTGAATTTCGGAGGAGCGCTCTGGGCATCTATCGCTCCTCCGGAAAGCGCCCGTCGGCGCAGTAGCTCAGCTGGTAGACCAGTTCCTGGTTCTGGCGTTGGCCAGCGACCAGCACGGCATGCTGGCGCGTCGTCACTTCCAGGCGGCCGCAGCCGGCTTGGGGCAGGGCGCGCAGGCGCCGCACGTCGATCTCGATCGGGCTCGTCGTGTCGAACCTGCGCTGCACGTAGGCAGCGCCCGTGCCACCCAGGACGCCGTAGGCAACGCCCTGTTCCGCGGCGCGCATCAGCAGCGGCTTGATCTCGCTGACGGCGATCCTCTCGATGGCTGCGGCAACGGCGGGCTGAACGGTGCCGCATGCGATGGCGACCGCTGCCATGGCGACCGGGAGCACTCGTGTCTTGTGGGTGGTGGGATGGCGGGTCATCAAGGGCATCTCGTTCACGGCCCGAAGTAGCTGTTGACGCGCTGCTGGGCCTGCTGTTGCAGTGCCCCGACGTCGGGCATCTTGGGCGCGATCTCGGCGTAGAACTCCGTGAGGTCCATGCGCGAGAAGTCCAGAGACTGGAGCTGGGCGACGGTGAAACCGCTGCAGTCGGGGCCCTTCGCGCCACCCCAGCTGCGGGCGAGCTGGGCGCGCCCCTGTTCGTTCAGGATGCGGGCGAGCTTCGAGTTGAAGCAGCAATAGGTCTGCGTCGTCTCGACGCAGGTGCCGATGATCGGGATCTTGATCGAGCAATAGCTGCCCACGCTGTGGCACAGGCGGTTGTCGTTCTTCATAGCCAGGATCTGCTCGGCCTGCTCGCATGACAGCAGGCCGGAGAGCTGGATGGCCAACATCGCAATGGTCCAGGGCCCGGGCACCAACGAGGTGATGAAGGAACTCACCGACAGGTCACCTGCGATCAGGCCGGCCAGCGCGGACGAGCCGCCGCCGGCACCGAAGAGCCCTTCGAAGCCGGCGATCACCAGGTCGGGCGCGTCGGACGCGAAGAGGGCGTCGTAGGTGTAGCTCGAACCGATGGCACCGATGGCCTGGCCGCCGGCCCCGCTGATCAGACTCATGGTGCTGAACAGTGAGCCGCTGGTGCCACCACCCTTGCAACAGTTGACCAGGCCGAAGAGCTTCTTGCGGCAGCGGTTGTCGTAGCCCTTGAAAATTTCCAGCGTGTTGGGGTCGAGGTAGCGACCGGCTTCGCGCTGCACCTCCAGCCCGGTGACGGCGCGGGCGAAGTCAGGGTCGGGGGCGTGTGAGGTGTCGAAGCACTGGCCATCGATGCAGAACTGCTGGCTGCCGCAGTTCGTCACAGTAGAAGTGGTGCCGGAGGCGACACGGCACTGCCAGGTTTGCTCGAACACCATGCAGG
Organism: Candidatus Rubrivivax defluviihabitans; assembly: GCA_016709385.1. Taxonomy (GTDB): domain Bacteria; phylum Pseudomonadota; class Gammaproteobacteria; order Burkholderiales; family Burkholderiaceae_C; genus Rubrivivax; species Rubrivivax defluviihabitans. The sequence goes on along the minus strand of JADJMW010000005.1, from coordinate 24,571 downwards.
CGCCCTGCGGGTTGGTCTCCACGCAGCTCGACCCGACTTGGCTGCAGCCCCGGTCGCGCAATGGCTGGCAATCGTCGGTCGAGTTCTGCGAGAGGCAGCTGTACTCGGAGGTAGTGCGCCAGCAGTCCCGATAGACCGGAAAGCCGCTGATGTCGCGGGTGGCCGGGCCTTCGACGCAGACCTCGGTGTTCTTGACGCAATCGGCGGCGTGCGCTGACGACATGGCGGTGAACATCACGGCGGCCGCCAGTGCCATCAGCCACGGATGTGAGGGCTTTCGGCTCGGCATCACGGAAGTCATTGCGTGCGAGCCTCCAACGCTGCGCACTGGTTGTCCCAGGTGTCGGTGAAGGTCACCGTGGTGGGCATGGCGAAGGTGCTCACGCCGTAATAACTGGTGCCCTGACAAGGGTTGGAGAACCAGGCGCCGATGGAGCAGTTCGCGCCCGTGCAGGACTGGCTGTAGTAGGTCTGGTAGCAGAAGTAGCCGTCGATGCGTGATGGCCCTGGGGTCTGGGGGATCTGCGCGTTGAGCGTGCCGGGCACGTTCTGCGATCCGAGGTCCATGTAGACCTGGCCGCTGCCCTTGTCGAGGGTGAAGACGTGCATCAGGTAGCTGTTGGATCCGCAGCTGAAATCGAAGGCCAGGTAATCGACGCAGGCCGGGCACGGATCGGCCGTGACGCGGGTCAGGAACTGCCCGTCCGAACAGCCAGGCGTCTGCACCGGGGTGACGATGAGAACCTTGTCGCAGGACAGCGTGTCCGTCGTCCGGTACTGATGACACAGCGCGGTCTCGAAGCGGTCCGGCGTGGTGGTGGTCTGCACCGTGCAGCCGCTGTAGGTGCCGGCGATGTTGCCGGCGATGGCCTGCGGATCCGCGGTGATGGTCTTGGCAGCGGTCAGCAGCGGATCGTTCGGCGCGATGCTGAAGCTCGGCCGGCGGGTGGGGTTGGTCTGCGAGAAGTTGACCGCGTTGCAGGCCTGCGCGGCATAGCCACCGCTGTTGCCCGGTCCCGTGCAGGCATTCGCCGCTGCCGCTGCAGGTGCTGAGATGCCCGGGCTGCCGAAGTAGGACGTCTGCGGCGGGTTGGTGGTGTAGCCGGGCACGCTGGATTGGGCGGTGTTGCCATTGATCTGGCTGCGGCCCGCGGTGTTGCCGCTGCGGCCGAGCGCCGCGCCCTGGTTGAAGGCATCGGACAGGGTTTGGGCCTGGACCGATAGGCTCAGCGCTGCGATCAGCAGTGCGGCGGTGGTTTGCAGGCTCATGACTTGCGCAGCCTCTGCAAGATCGTGCTCGCGCGCGGCGTGGCTTCGGGGCTTGCGCGCAGCATCGCGTCCAGCGCGTAGTCCAAGCTCACGTCGCCCGAGACCGACAAGAAGTTGGCTTGAGCTGTCGGTGCTGCGCAGCCCGTGCCTGCGCATCGGGGCAGCTCGGGCACCGAGCCGAAACCCGGTGTGCTTGGCATGGGCTCGTCGGCCAGGGTCAGCACGAACGTCGGAGCGGCGCTGACCTGGAAGCGCGTGAAGGCGTCGGGGTCGATCACCCACGACACACGGCGGGTCTCGATCAGCTCGCCCACCGCCGCCAGGGTCTGGCGCATCGATTGGGCCTTGAGCCCGCGCAGCACCAAGGTGGCACCCGATCGGGCAGCCTGGTCGACCAGCCGCTGCAGGCTGCCGCGCGGCATGTCGAGTGTGATGAAGATGCGCAGCACACTGGTGCCAGTCGCTGCCGGGGGCGGCGTGGTGAGCGCTGTACCTTGTCTGGCCATCGCTGCGATGTCGATGCTGCCCGCTGCGGGTGGTGTGGCTGCATCGGGCGCGATGCGGGGGATCGCGCGCGGGGGCTGGGTGGTCAGGCGCTCGGGCGTCGGAAGGGGCTGGGCCTTGAGGGCCCGCGCCATGTCGTCCGGACTTGGCCACTGTGGTGATGGCCGGGGTGGTGCCGACTGGGCGAGCGCGACGCACGGCACGAGGACGGCGGCCGAGAGCCAGCGCCAGTGGCTGCGCGATCGCTCAGTAGGCGCCGGCACAGCAGTTCCTCTTGCGAAAGATCTGGTACGCGAAGTCTTCGCCGCTCACCGGATAGGCCTTGCCGGAGCCCCAGATCATGGTGGTGCGGCCGTACGGCTGGCAGCACTGGCCGCCCTCCTTGGCGGTGGCCGGCACCGGATAGACCATCTGCAGCTTGTAGTGGGTCTTGTCCATGATCGGCAGCGGGTAGTAGCCGCACAGACCTTGGCTGCCCGCACCGCTGAAGGTGGTGAGCTGACGATGCATCTTGGCCGTCATGCGCTCGGCCAGCAGCACCGAGGCCTGTACGTCACCCACATGAGCACTGACATGGCCGGTCATCGGATAGATCGATCCCTGGCAGCCTGCACACCAGAACAGACTGGCCAAGGGCATGCCTGCGCTGGCGGCGACACAGTCGGCTGCGCAGGCCGCCTTGGCGACGACGTTGGCGAACAGCACCGCCTCGGGGTTCAGGATCGCCGCAAGTTCGTCGTCGGCCCACAGCGGGTCGACTTCGGTCAGGTAGGCCAGATCCAGCGAGCCTTTCTCCAGGCAGGGGAAGTCGAGCAGCACTTCCAGCCAGCTCAGGATCGGGTTGGCGTACCAGTGCACCTGGTAGAAGCTGTTGCGGGTCTGGCTGTCGTGGCCCACCTGCGCGCCGCGCGGCACCTCGATGCCGGGATCGATGGCCAGGCCGCCGAGGCCGACCATGCAGAAGGGTGTGCGCGTGACGTCGACCAGGCGCACCGGCTCCCAGAAGCCGATCGCCACGCCGATGCGCGGTGGGTTGCTGCAGAAGCACACCGGTGATGACGGGTTGGAGATGTCGGGTTGGCCGTCCGAGACGAGGGTGGCCGAACCGAGGGTCAACGGAAACATGCAGCTCCAGCAGATGTCGGTGATCGGGTTCATGAACTGGCCGTGGCACGTCGGCCCGGCGGCAACAGGCGTGGCCAGGCCGGCCAGGCTGGCCAGCACCGCCAAGGTGGCGACGATCCGGCGGCGCAGACGGGTCAGTGCGGAGCTACAGCAGTTCATCGATGCGCAGCCTCTTGCCGTCCTGCGTGACGAGCGCGGGCACGTGGCGGATCCCGAGCTGGGTGGTGAGGTGACCTTGTTGGTCGTAGAACACAGCCAGCTTCCAGCGCCGCATCAGGTCGAGGTAGGAGCCGCCGGTCAGGATCAGCTTCACTTGGCCCTTGCGTTCGCCGAGCAGGCGCTGCGCCTGGTCGAGTTGGGTGGTGTCGCGGGCATCGATGAACAGCAGGGGACGCGACAGCGACACGGTGTCGAGCGGATTGACCCGCGTGCTGGGCGCCACGATGACCCGGCCCTCGGCGTCGGTGATGGGGTAAGGCACCTCGATGCTCGGGTCGAAGTGAAAGCTCCGCGCTCGGGTGGTCTTGGTGATGCCGGGCACCGGCGCTGGCTGCTCGACCTCGCGCTGGATGCGCGCCTGACTCTCGCGCTGCAGGCGGGACAAGTCGCCGTTGGCTTGCATCTGGCGCAGCTTGGTCTGGATCACCTCGAGCAGGCTGGGCTCCGCAATGGCGTAGACCGGACCGATCGCACCGAGGTCCCGGGCGTGCGCGCATTGGCTGGCGAGCAGCGCGACCGCTGCGATGGCCGTGATCACCATGGCTGGCGGGCGGAACCTGGGCTCAGAACAGCGCATGGGCGCGACCGATGATCTGGGCCTGCGACACCCAGCCGGTGAGCCCGTACCTGGAATCCAGGCTGTCCGGGTGCGGGGAACGCACGTAGTAGGCGCCGTCAGGCAGCGTGCCGGTGGGCCCGAGTTCGAGCGTCAGTCCTTGTCGGCTGAGAGGCTTGGCTCGGCCCACGGCGTGGCCATTGACGAAGTAGTCACGCTCCACCCGGGTCACCACGTCGCCGGACATGCCGGCGATCTCTTTGATGAACGTGACGCCGGCCGGGTAGGGGCCGCCACCGAGCCAACGAAAAGCCACGTAGTCGCCCCTGCCGGGCTGCTCACCACGGTGGATCAGGAAGAGCCGGACCGGCAGGCTCTCCGTGACGTTGAGTGCCACCGTGAAGTGCGCATCGAACCACGCGGCGGCCAGCGCTGCCAACAGGTAGACGAGGGTCCAGCGTTTGAAGTGCCGGATCAGCCGCTCGCGAAAAGCCGCGCGGTCGAAGGGCCGGAAGAGGGCCTGCGGCGTGAAGGCGGCGATCGCCGGGAAGTGGCGGACGAGTGCCGAGGCAGATGGTGTGGCGGTTGGGGCGGGTGGACGGGGGTTCATGAGCGCTCCTACAAGCCGAGCCGCCGGCGCACATCCGGCGTCAGGTCGATCAGGTTGGCGCCGGTGCCCAGCACCGCACCGCGGGTGAGAACCAGGCAGCCGCACTCTTCGGGCAGCGACTCGATCAGCTTGCTGACCTCGCCCCCGAAGGCCGCAACGCGCTGGATCGCCATGGCGCGCTCGGTGTCGCTGGTGTCGCGCTTGACGAGCATCGCGGCGACCTGGCTCTCCTTGAGGCGATAGAGCTCGGCGACGTCCAGCGTCCCGAAGGTGGGCTTCTGGGCGCGCAGGAACCAAGCCGAGACACCTCCCACCATGGCCAGGCTGAGCAAGGTGTTGATGGCGATCAGCAGCGCCGCGTCGCGTCGATTCATGCGGCCGCCCTGTCGCGCAGCACGGCATCAATGGCCTGCGACACGTCCATGCCCGTCGCCCGTTTGGCATTGATGGCGCCGAAGTCCTCGGCCCGGCTGCTGAAGAGCAGCAGGCTGTAGGGGTCGACGATCAACCGGCCGATGCCGTTGCCGGCCGGTGAGTGGATGAAGACCTCGGAGAACGCGCCGTGTTCGGTGCGCAGCGACTGCAGGAGCCGCTTCATCGCGTCGTCCATGGTGAGCTGGCCGAGCTTGTCCATCATCTCGATGGACTCGGGCTTCTGGCGCAGCAGGAACATCCAGTCGGAGTTGTCCAGTGCCGCTTTCGCCGCCGGGTTGCGGTAGTAGTCGTCCACCCCCTGGGTGGCCGACATGAAGGCGCCCTTGTACTTGCGCGCTCGGCGGTAGCCGGCCTCGATGAACTCGGCCGTGGCCCCACCCGACAGCAGGTCCCAGGCCTCGTCGATGATCACGATCTTCTTGCGATCACGTGAGAAGTACATCTCACGGGTGATGCGGTACATCACGATCAGCAGCACCACGGTCTGCAGGTCCTTCTTGGCCTTGAGCTCTTCGAGCTCCAGCACGATGAAGTCGCTGCTGAAGTCGATGGTGGCGTGCGAGTCGAAGTACTTGCCGTAGGTGCCGTCTCGTGTGTAGGGCTGCAGCATGGCGGCCAGGTCCTTCAGGCGCCGATCGCCCTCTGCGACGGGGGCACTGCCGTCCAGGTCGCTGTCCTTGGGGTCGTCGAGTCGGCCGGTGGCGAGCAGATCGTGGATGTCGGTGACGGTCATCTCACGTCCCTTGGTCCGCCAGACCTTCTTGATCGCCGCCCCCAGCGTCGAATACTGAAAGCCCTCCAGCGGTTCGCGTGGCGAGACCATCTGGGCGAGCAGGGGCTGCAACAGCTCCATGTCCTCGTCGATGTCGTCGACGAAGGTGAACGGGTTCAGCGACAGGCCGGCGTTCTCGGTGAACTCGATGAAGCTGCCGCCAAAGTTTCGACAGGCCTTCTCGTACGAGCGGCCGACGTCGATGATCCAGACGCGAGCGCCGGTGCCGAGATAGGCGGCGGCGATCTCGTTGAGCAGCAGCGACTTGCCGGATCCCGAGGTGCCGGCGATCGCGACGTTGTAGTTGCCGGCCGGGTTGTCGTAGACGTCGAGCTGCATCACCTGGCCGCGTCGGCCGCCCAGCAGCAGCACTGGCGTGCCGGTGCCTTGCCACTCCGCGACCAGAGGTGCGAGGTGCACCGCGTTGGCCGAGGTCTTGGTGGTCACGCGCTTCATGCGGCCGAGGTCGCCATGGAAGGCGGGCGACATCGTCATCGGCAGCGAGCCGATCAGGCCCTGGGTCATCATCATGGTGTCGCGCGAGAGCTCGAATCCACGCGCACGGAAGACTGATCGGGCCGACTGCTCGGCGCGAGCCATGTCGCGCAGGGGTGCGAAGAGCGCCACCTGGTGATGCAGGTCGACGAGTTGCTGGCCGTCGTCCATGGCCTTGAGCACGATGTCCCAGTCGGCCTTGCGCTCCTGCATGTCGGGCAGGAAGCGCGCCATGTAGCTCGTGGCGTTGGTGGTGGCGCGGGCCGCTTTGAGATAGGCCCAGTTGCGCGTGGCCTCGGGGTCGAGCACATGCACGCCGAGCGTGATCATGAAAGGGCAGGGGTACTGCAGGGTGGCCTGGTAGAGGTCGCCGATCAGGCTGCCCATGTTCCACAGCGCGAAGCGCGGCGGGAAGGAACGCACGGACAGCAGGCGCAGCTCGCGGCCTTCGGCCTGGGCTGGGTTGCTGAGCTCGATGCCGGTCTGGCGGATGAAGAGTCGGGTCGAGCGGTCGACCACCTGATCGCGCAGTTCCCGGCCCGGGTCGTAGGTCAATGGCAGGCCCTCGCCGCTCTGGCGGTGCGGATCGACCAGCGCGGACACCCAGTTGATGAGTTCGGTCGCGGTCCAGGGTCGCGACGGAAAACCCGCTGCGTGCAGCGTGGCGCGATGTCCGTCGCGCAGCAGCAGCAGCTCGTCGATACGACTCAGGTTCTCCGGGCTGCCCGGCAGCGAGACACTGACGACCAGCCGGAAATTCCGGAATAGGTAGCTCTGGTTGGGCAGCAGCGATTGGCGGGCGCCTGCCAGGTAGTGCCCGACGCGACGGCGCGCCATGGTGCGGTGGATATTGCCGTGTCGGCCAGGACGTCCGAGCTCGTCGAACTCCGGCACGACTTCATCGGGCAATCGCAGGTCGGCGTAGCGGCCGAGCGTGCCGCGGATGTCGGGGCTGGCCAGCAGGTGGAACTGGATACCGGTGCCGGCAGGGGATGCGGCATAGAGCGCGGTGAGCACCCGCGCCATGTCCTCGTCGGCCCCGGATTGCGGGCGAACTTCCAGGCAGAAGCCCAGCGCGTCCCGGTTGACGAAGATCTGGTGGTCCTCGAGGTAGGCCCGGTAGGGCAACCATTGCGACAGGCTGGCGCTGTCGTCGAGAGCCGGCGCTCGACCGGCGCGCGAGCCTGGCAGCAGGTCGGTGGCGCGAACGTTCGCGAGGGCCGATTCGAGATCGTTGATCAGGTTGCGCAGCATGCTCAAGGCTCGGTGGGTGCGAGGTCGGCCGGCGACCTCGTCTCCGGGGCCGGGGCAGGGGCCAACGAGGCGCGAGGCGTCAGCGGCGGCGTGGCGATGTCGAGCTTCGTACGCGATGCCGGGCGGACCCGCTCGATCAGCCACCGCCCGGTGTCGATCACGACGTGCACGAAGGACCCGTCGTGCAGGTCGCCATCGGCGTCTTCCCACGGTGCGATCCACAGTCGCATCACGCGAGGGGCCGAGCGCAGTGCCGCAGGGCTGGGCGCCGTCGCGGCACCGGCCGAGGCGCCGGATGGTGGGACCATCGAGGTTCCGGTCGGCGAAGCGGGTTTGGCTTGACGGGCAGGAGCGGCGCCTGCCATCGTCGCGAGGAGGCTTTGCGGTGGCAGTGGGGCCTCATGCACGGCGCGCGCTGCCAGGGGGTTGGCGTTGGCGTAGACACCGGAGACGGAAGTGCACTGGGCACCGATGGGAGCCTTGCAGGCGTAGTTCTCCGTGCTCCCGACGCCTGACAGGGAAGAGGCGCAGCCGCTCAGTACGATGGTGGTCACTACCGCCAGGCTCACCGGCGCGACCCGCGCGGTCGAGTTCATCGGGGGACGACCTCCGACTTGACGTCGCCTTGGGCACTTGCCGCCGATCGAGCCAGCCAGGCCTCGATCTGCTCCTTGCTCGCCGCGCCCGGCAGCATCCGGCCATCCGCAGCGATCAGCGTGGGCGTGCCGTTGATGCCCAGCCGCTCGCCCAGCGCCACGTTGCGATCCACCGGATGCGGGCAGTCGGCCTGGGGTACGGCTTCACCACGCCACATCGTGGCGTGCCAGGCGGCGGTGCGATCCTTGGCGCACCAAACAGATACGGCCTTGCTGTGCGCTGCCGGGTGCAGGGACACCAGCGGCATCAGGAAGGTGTAGATCGTGACGTTGGTCAGGGCACGAAGGTCGGTTTCGAGTTTCTGGCAGTACGGGCAGTCGGGGTCGCTGAAGATCGCCAGCACGCGTGAGCCGTTGCCGCGTACTTCCTTCATCGCGTCGGCCAGCGGTAGCGCGTCGAAGTCGATGCGTGCCAGCGTGTCCTTGCGCTCGGCGGTCAGATCCCGCTGCGACTTCATGTCGTAGAGGTGACCGAACAGGAAGTACTGGCCGCTCTGGTCGACGTAGGCCAGGTTGGCGCCCATCACCACCTCGAAGACCCCGGGCCAGGGTGTCGGGTTGACCGCACCGAAACGGGTGGACGGGTAGAGCGCCTGCAGGCGTGTGCCCATCGCGATCGCGGCGGCCGTGGTGTTGGATGCTGCAGTCGCCGTCGCGGTGGCCGCCGGGTTCGCCGATTCAGCCGCAGAGGGCAGCGCGATCGCGGCGGCCAGCAGGCCCGCGAAAACGGGGGTGAAGCTCAGTGCGCGCCAGGCACGTGTGGCCCGCGTGCGCGGCTCATTCATCGTCATCTTCGGAACTCCTTCGTTGGTTGGCTCGGGCTGCGAGTCGCGGATAGGTCTCGGCGTCCTGTGTGGCGGCGTCCAGTGATCCCTGCAGGGCGATGCCCTGGGTGAGCACGACGTCGACGGTGCGTCCGGCGTCGATCTCGATCACCGGGAAGACCTTCTCGGCGAGGGTGATGTAGTACTGGGCGAGCCGATCCAGGGCCTTGCCCACGCCGGTTCCCAGGCCCGCCTGGAGTTGCTTGGCCGGGTCGACGGTGCTGGTGGTGCCCAGCGGCGAGATCGACATCGTGGTCGCGCTCTGCGTGAAGGCCTGGCCGATGCCACTGGCGACACCTGCCAACAGCGCGTTGGCCAGGATCTGGCCCTGCTTGGAGACGAGGCGGCCGCGCATGCCGGCCTTGCCGTCTTCGCCGGCGACATAGCCTTTGACCGGGACGTCGATGGCCGTCCCGTCGCGCGTGATGCACGACAGGGACTCGGTGCGGATGTAGGCACGCTCGGAACTGACGTCGCCGTAGCCGGCGCCCACCACGAAGCATTCCTTGACCTTGGAGCGGAACTGGTTGGGCAGCACCGCGTTGTCCATCAGGCGCAGCAGCACGGGCTGCGGGTTGCGCTGGGCCTGCCCGCCGGTGGGGGCGTCGAGACCGCCGAGCAGCAGCGCGCGGGTGAAGGCACCACTCGGGATGTAGCGGCGGGTGTCGCGTGGTGCGGCGGTTTTGACCGCGGGGTCGGTGCCGGGCTTCGCGGCCTGGCCCGAGGCCGTATCGGCCAGCGTGATGCTCACGATTCCCGACAGCGGGGCGGCCTGCAGGCCATTCGAGCCGGGTGCCGGCATCGGGCCGAAGCTGCCGGCACGGTTCGGCTGTGGGGGTGGAGGGGGCGGGAGCTGCGGGAGGGCTGCAGCGCGTTGCTGCCCGCTGCCGATTTGCGCCCCATTGGCCGCGTCGGGACCAAAGCTCGGACGGGTGGCCGGTGCCGCGATCGGAGGCGGAGGCAGGGCGGTGAGTCCACCGTTTGCGGAGCCCGCAGCGCCACTGCCTTCGAGCTTGCGCAGCCGCTCGATCATCTCGCGGCTCTGGCCTTCCATTTCGCTGTCGCGTTGGGCGAGCTCGCGCGACTTCTGCTCGATCGCGCGCAGTTGGGCGTCGGCTTGCCCACGCCAGGCATCGCGCGGATCGACCTGGGCGCCGGGCGCCAGGATGTTGGTCGACTTGGGCTTGGACTGGCGTTCGGTGGCGGGCTTCGAGCCAGTGAGCGACACCGAGAAGACCGTGCCGATGACGATCACCGCGCCGACTCCTGCCAGCAGCAGGTACTGGCGGCGCTTGACGGCCACCGAACTGGGGACGGGCTCAGTCATCGTTCTTGCGCTCCCGGATCACGAAGAGGTTGGTGGCCTCGCCCGGTCGCAGGCTGGGCTGCTCCAAGCTGACAGCCATCACGCCGGGCTTGAAGAGTTCGGCCTCCGCCAGCTCCAAGGTCGTGTTGCCGATGTTGGTCAGCTGGTACTTCTCGCCCACTACGCCAGACCCCAGCAGCACCCGCTGCAACGTGAGGCGGGTGCCCAGCCACAGGGCGATGTCGCGTGCAGGCTCCTTGACCTCCATGTCGTCTGGCAGGGCGTCTTCGGCCAACGCGAGCAGCAGGTTCTTGAGCGTGCGGACATGTCGGCCACTGGCCTCGAGGCGGGTGGGCGCCGCGCTGCGCTCGCGCGGCTCGCGGATCACGATCGAGTCGCTCGGGGTGTCGACCGGCTGCAGCAGCAACGCAACCGTGCCGCGATCGGATGTGAGGAAGAGGTTGATCGGCTTGGTGCTTTGCGGGTCGGTGGGCCGCACGAAGATCTGGCCCTTCTCGTCGTCCTTCTCCAGGACGAACTCACCCGCGCTGCCAGTGACCTTGCGCACACGCCCGCGCTCGAAAGCGATGCGGGTGACCTCCTTGCGCGAGACCTTGCCGAGCGCGGTCTGCCCGTCCTGCGCATCCACGATCTGTAGCGCGTGGGCGGGATCAACGAGCAGCAGCAGCGGTAGCAGGATGAGACTGGGTTTCCAGGGGGTCATTGGGATTGGTCTCGCGGAATGCCTTGAGGAAGACTCGGCCGCCGGCGTACTGCAGCTCGATGGCGTAGCCCTTCGAGACTTCGGAGACGCGGCGGTCGCTGACGTAGGTGGTGAGCTGGCCGCGCACGCCCACGCGCTGCGTGGCCTCGTCGACGACCAGGTCGCGTGCGCTGAAGACCGTCGAGGCTCCGTCGCGCTTGAGTCGATCGGCGGTGGCGGCCATGGCCGTGCGCAACTCTCCGAAGGACGCCGGTGCGGCGTACTGCATCAGCACGCTGGCCTGGTGGTCCACGCTGTGCGGCGTGACGTCGAGCGTGAGCTGCATCAGGAAGTACGCCATCTGCTGCAGGTACTCGGCGCTGACCCGCTCGGACTCGACCCAGAAGGTCTTGTTGATCGTGGGTGGCACCAGCACCACCCGTTCACGGTCGGACAGGCGCACTGTCAAGAAGGCGAGCACGACGTTGACGAGCAGCGAGCCGGTGAGCAGCACGGCCAGAAAGGTCGTGGCCCGCCGGGCACTCGCGATGTCGGCGCGCAGCCATTCCAGCTTCATCCCAGCAGGTCTCGCTGGTGGGACGGTGGCGTGCGCTTGAGCCCCGAGATCTGCGCTGGCAGGTGCCAATACAGCAGGTGCAGCGCGAAGGCGGGATGCTCGCCCGACTTGGCCTTGCCGAAGCTCCAGGCCAGCAGCACGCCCAGGGCGCAGCCGGTCATGAAGAAGCCGGCCACCATCCCGGTCAACACCGCCCCCAGGAAGATCAGGGCGACGTCGATCTCCCACCAGAACATGCGGGGTGCATCGTTCAGGCGGCGCGGGATGTCAAGCGAGGCGTCAGTCATGGCCGCGTCGCGTCAGATCGTCGCCGTCATGATCGAGTCGATGATGGTCGGCACGTAGACCATGAACAGCGCGAACACCACGCCAGCCAGGGCCGGGACCGGCGAGGAACGGGCCACGCCGATGCCCGCGCCGAGGATGAACGCAGCCACGGCGATGGCCTTGCCGAGATAGCCAGTCGCCCAGTTCAGCAGCGTCGTGTACATGGTCTGGAACTCGGTCCCAGTGGTGCCGGCGAAGGCCGAGGTGGCGCCGAGCGCCAGGACGATGGCCACGGGCGCGATGACGGCGAGGCGGCGGGATGGGTTCATGGGGAAGTCCTTTCTGTGGGGAGGCAGCGGTCGGGGGATGGAGGCGGGCATGCGCAGCCGCTACTGCGCGCTCGCCGTGAGTAGCGGTCGGAGGGAGGGGGCGGAGGGCGGCCCGGGCCGGGGCGGCGCTCGGGACGCGGTCACCTGGCGGTAGACCCGCTCGGCGTAGGCCCTCCGCAGCGTGGGACTCGTGGCGTTGTAGGCACCGACGGCCTCCCAGGTGTAGCCCAGCCGCCGGACGTTGCCGGCGAGGATCCAGGCGCCGACATGGATGCTGGTGCAGGGGTCGAACAGGTCGCGCTCTGCGATGCCGTGGGCCGAGAGGCGGGGCAGCCAGGCGGAGTTGATCTGCATGAGGCCGATGTCGCGGGAGCCGTTGCGGTTGCGGCCGACGGCCTGCGGATCGAGGCCGGATTCGGTGCGGGCGATGGCGTAGAGCAACTCGGGGCTGACGCCGTAGCGTTCGCCGGCCTGCTCCCAGCAGGCGTGTGCGGGGAACGTCGCGATCAGGCTGATCGCGACGATCCACCCCACCCGGGGACGCCGGCTCATCGACTTGGGCAACAGGACCTCCTCACACGTTGGCACGGGCGCTGGCCGCGTTCAGCACAGCGCATTTCGAGGTCATCGTAGGCAGGCAGGGCCCTTGAATCAGGGTCAATCGGGGCCTCGCTGAAGCCCCGATTTCCCCTTGAAAAGCGGGCGCTTCCAGTGGGTCGAGTGGCGCTCTCCTCGGAGGCCTTTCGTGTGGCCCGGGCGCACCGCTGGCAGGTCGCTGCGCGAGGGCGGCGTCAAGGCCGAATCAGGGCTTTGCTCGCGCCGCAGTCATTGCTGTTGCTGGCCCGCGCGCGCGGAATACTGCCCGGATGCCTCAACTTGAAGACAGGCGCGAGCCCTACTTTGGAGCCGACATCGGCGACCGGATGCAGGCGCCGATCGAGTCGTGCGGGATGCCTTCTGGGCTGGGTGCCGAACAGCCTGTGCTGGCCGCTCAGTCGCTGATCGATCGCCTCGGACTCGGCAATGCGATTCGGTGCCTGCGCATCAAGCTGGCCTTCCCGGCGGAGGTGTTTGCGTTGGCAGCGCAGCCGCTGATCGAGGGCCATGCCGCGTTCGTCCAGATGCTGCCCGTGTCGGGCTCGGGGCAGCTTGGGCTGGCCGGTGGACAACTGCACCGGGCGCTCGCAACAGCGCTGCGTTCGCTCGATCGGCGGCGCGGCCAGATCCTGCCGCGCGGTGCCGCCCCCGAGGTCATCGGCGCACAGGCGCATCGATGGACCTACGCGGTGTTCGTGGCGGCATTGCTGCGCGACTTGCCCTATGTCAGCAATGGGATGCGGGTGTGGATGGCAATGGACACCGGCGTTCCTCGTGCATGGAACCCAGCGGCGGGCTCGATGCGGTCCTGCGGCGCGCTCGGGTATGTCGTCGAGTCCTTGCCGCCTGGGGTGGTGCCGGATCCGGTCGACGCGGCTGCGGCCTGGGAGCTTTTTGAGCGCTGTGTGCCGGCTGCCATCCAGGATTGGCTCAGGGAGGATCCTGCATTGGTGGCCGAACTGCGAGCGTGCCTGAGTGGCAATGCCGATCCGGACGGCGTCCTCAGCGAGTTGGTGGAAAGTGATGCGCCCAGAAGGCCGCCGGGTAAAGCCCAGGCGGTCAGCGCTACGCCCGTGGTTCCGGCAGCGACACCCGTCGTCGCGGTCAGTTCACCCGAGACGCAGAGCGTCCTCGCCGTGGATCCGCCTGAATTCCTGGAGGAGGTGTCGCCTGACGAATCCGCGCTTGCTCTTCAGTTCATGGCGTGGCTGAGACAGGGCATGCTCGATGGCAGGTTATCGGTGAACGAGCCTGATGCGCTCGTGCATGTGGTGGCTGAAGGCTTGTTACTTGCCTCGCCACGCATCTTCCGGGAGTTCGCCAAACAGCAAGTCGGGGTGCCAGAGTCCGCTGCCGATGAGGCCAAGCGCGTGCAACGCGAGGTCTTGCGCGAGGGGTGGCACCTGCGTGCCGATCGCGGCGTGAACATCCTCTGCTACGAGCGCAAGCGGTCCGACCGTGGCAGTACGCGGATCAAAGGCATCGTGATCCGCGAGCCGCAGCGATTCATCCAGGCACTGCCCGCCATCGATTCGGCGCTGGTGCGCGTGGTGGAAGGCGCGAGCGTGCCGACCTGATGGCTTATCCGCTAGAAGCCCTGCTGCGGCCGGCGCATGAACTGCGTTCAGCCTGTGCGTCGGCACTCGGCGCGGGCGTGGTAATCGGTGCGCCGGGCCTGTTCCTGCTGAGCCGACCGTGGGACTGGCTGCTGGCCGGCGCATTGGTGTCGCACGCGGCCTGGCGCGGTGCTGCCGGCCTGCAAACCCTGCGCTACCGTGCCAACCTGAGACGTCAGCGCCGTTACGAGGTGACCTCGACCGAGATCCCGTGGTCGGCTGAGCGGCTGTTTCTGGGGCGGGGCTTCCAGTGGGACCAGCGCCACACCCAGCGCCTGGTCGAGGCTCGTCGGCCCGAGAACCAGCCGCTGTTGCAGCGAGGTTTGCTCGTTGAACTGTTCGGGCGCCTGCGTCCGCAGTTAGTCGCACCCGTCGGCCTGGGCGGCGATCCCGCAATCCACGGGGTCGAGCCGGGTGAAGCCGACATCTGGATGGACATCGCCGACCGGGTTGGTCACACGCTGGTGCTGGGTACCACGCGGGTGGGCAAGACGCGCCTGGCGGAACTGCTGATCACCCAGGACATCCGTCGCGGTGAGGTGGTGATCGTGTTCGACCCCAAGGGTGACATCGACCTGCTGCGTCGCATCTATGCTGAAAGCCAGCGGGCAGGGCGCGCGGACGAGTTCTTCATGTTCCACCTCGGACACCCGGAGATCTCGGCGCGCTACAACCCGGTGGGCAGCTTCTCGCGCATCACCGAGGTGGCCACGCGCATCGCCGGCCAGTTGCCCTCGGAAGGACAGTCGGCCGCGTTCAAGGAGTTCGTCTGGCGCTTCGTCAACGTGATGGCGCGCGCGCTGGTGGCCTTGGGCCGCAAGCCCGATTACCAGGAGATCAACCGCTACGCCTCCGATGTCGAGCCCTTGCTGGTCGACTACTTCGAGCACTGGTTCGACCAGGAACCGGCTGCCGCCGGTTGGCGTGCGGCATTGCAGGCCATGGCGATCGACAAGAAGAGTCTGGACAAGGGCTTGCAGTCACGCGGTGCGCGTGCGGTCAGCCTGGTCGAGTACGCCCGTCGCCGCAAGCTCTACGACCCGATCGCCCATGCGCTGGCCTCGACCCTGAACTACGAGAAGAGCCACTTCGACAAGCTGGTGGCGTCGTTGCTGCCCTTGATGGAAAAGCTCACCACCGGCCGCACGGCAGCGTTGCTGTCGCCGGCGCTCGATGATCCGACCGACTGGCGGCCGGTGTTCGACTGGACCTCGGTGATCAATTTGGGCGGGATCGTCTATGTCGGGCTCGATGCGCTGTCCGACTACGAGGTGGCGGGCGCGGTGGGCAATTCCATGTTCGCGGATCTCACCAGCGTGGCTGGCAGCCTCTACAAGTTCGGCCCAGGGCGCGGACTGCCGGGCGAGATCCGACCGCGGCGCATCGCCATCCATGCCGACGAGTTCAACGAGTTGATCGGCGACGAATTCATCCCGCTGCTGAACAAGGCGGGCGGGGCGGGTTTCCAGGTGACGGCGTATACGCAGACCTGGTCGGACGTGGAAGCTCGCATCGGCTCACCCGCCAAAGCCGGTCAGATCGCCGGCAACTTCAACACGCTGATCATGTTGCGGGTGAAGGAGGTGGCCACGGCCGAGTTGCTGACAGACCAGTTGCCTGAGGTTCATGTGGTGTCGACCATCGTGTCGTCGTCGGTTTCGGACACCAACGATCCGGGCGAGTTCACCGATTTCGCCAGCCGCAATGAGGACCGCATCGCCCCGGAGAGCGTGCGCATGCTGGAGCCGACCGATCTGGTGCAGTTGCCCAAGGGCCAGGCCTTTGCATTGATCCATGGTGGCCGGTTGCACAAGATCCGGATGCCGCTGCCCAGTGCCGAACACGATCCGCTGATGCCCGAGGGCCTGACGGCGATCGGGCAGGCGTTGCGCAGCCGACTGGACGGCCCATGGAATCGGCCGCAGGAAGACCTGGTTCAGGCCGCGGAAGTGGAGGCCGGACTTGGCGAGTAAGAACACGTCGTTTCACGAGGGTCCCTTGGCCGGTGTGCTGCTGAGCCCGCTGAAGCTGGCGTTCTCGGTGGGGCTGGGATTGGTGGCGATCCTGCTGGTCGCATGGAGCATCGACTGGATGTTCGTGTCGCGGGTCAGGCCCGATGGTGTGGACCGGTTGCACAGTCTGCTGGCAGCAGATCTTGGGCACGGCATCTCGCTGGCGGCACGCCAGGGCCGGGGGGCTGGCGAGATCACCGGGCCGGCGAATCTTCTGTATGGCTTGGTGTTCGAGGTCACCGGCATCCATGACATGGGGCTGCGCTTCGCTGAACCATCGGCCTTGTCGATCCCGGATACGGTGGTGCGTCGCAGCTACCTGGCCAATCGCGAGGCCATCGAGACCGCGATGGTCGGAACGCAGTTGCTGGGCGTGCGATTCGCAACGTTCATGCGATTCCTCCCGCTGCTGCTGCTCCTGTATGCGGTGGGCGCAGCCGACGGACTGACAGAGCGCGCGATTCGCAGGTCCTGCGGAGGGCGAGAGTCAGCCAGCCTGTACCACCGGGCGAAGTACCTGCAGATGGTGGCACTGGGGCTGGGCGGGGTCGCGCTGTTGGTCTGGCCGGGGCCTGTTGCCTGGGAGCTTTGCGCTGGGTTGATCGTCATCCTCACTGCCTGGCTGGCGCGCCAGCAATGGGCGTTCTACAAGAAGCACCTGTAGGTCGACCGGGGTCGGTGCTACAGGTACTTCCGGTAGGTATGGCTGTTCTTGAGGTCGATGCCCATGGCTTGCATGATCCGCGCACGAGCCTGTTCATCGTCGACGTAAAGAGAACTCGGGCGACCCCAGAACGGAGCGGTCTTCACTGCCTTGCCGGTGGGCAGCGTCCACTCGTTGCGCTCGGACGACGAAACCATGGTTCCCTCGATGAAGGTCTGATGCGAGGTGGCGGTCTTGCGGATGATGTCGAGCACTTCCTCGACGAACTTCCGCTTGACCGCGGCACCGTTGAAGATGTCGCTCGGGCGCCTGCCCCTGGCTGGCGATGTCGGAGTCGCTGGGTTCATGGCTGCGCCGCTCTTTCGACAAGGATTTCGGACTCGACAACCACTACCAGCCCGACGTGAGGCAACGAGAGAGGTCTGTGAATCGCTTGGCGCGCTTGTCGTAAGGCGTGCGCAGATTGATGCAGGCCCCGTCGTCCTCGACGTCTCCTTCGAATTCCAGAACCGCCCCAGAGTCGCTCTCGACCGAGCATGTAGCGATGCAGTTCATGCCGTTCGACTCGTTGGCTTCCATCTGCTTCTCGGCGATCGCATCCTCCAGGCGGCTGCGTTCGCCCTTGGTCAAGAACGCAAAGCTCGGGTCGTCGGATTCGTCCAGCGGCTCGGAATGCTTCAGAAGTTGCTGGAACCGCTCGGCCGAGACGGCCTCTTCGATCAAGTAGACGAGTTCGGATGCCGGGGAGTTGTACCGGGCATGTTCCTCGACGCTGACGATCGGCGCATAGCGGGTGAACGACCATTCGCTGCCCGGCCGCCAGTGCTCCGGGACGTCCAGTGCATCTGCCAGATCATGGGCGGGGATGGCGCTGAACTGCGGTGCTCGTCGGCGTACATCCTTGGCCACGGCGTCCCGTCGCTCTCCCGGCGGGAGGGCCAGCAGAGCTTGCAGGCCGGGGTCGTCGGCAGCCCCTGTGCGGGTCCTTGGCGGCTTGCTTGAGGTCATGGTCGGCGCACTCCCTTCGAAGGTGTCGTGACGGTCTTTGGGTCGACTGAGCTAATCTGGAGCCAATTTTGCTGTGCAGCAAATATTGCCTTCTTACGGAATATTCTATACAGTTCCCTCATTCGCTGTACAGCGAATAACCCATGAGGCATGGTCGTGAACATATCTGAAGTCGAGAGCGCGTTGATCGCCGAACTCCTGGAAGCCCTGCGGGCCCTCCCGGACGTGACGGCCGATCTCGCGTGCCAAGTCGACGCCGGCGGGCAGGCCGCGGTGAGCGACGTTTCAGTCTCGATGCAGGTTGCCGGGCGTCCCTTGGCACTGCTGGTCGGGATCCGAAAGGTGCTCTATCCACGGGATGTCCGGCAGGCACTTTGGCAGATCCGGGATGCAGCGTCGCGACGCATTGGCGATGCCGGCGCAGAAGGCGCCGTGCCGCTGCTCGCGGCCGAATCGATCTCACCGGGCGCCAAGGACCTGCTGAAAACGGAGCGGGTCGGCTATTTCGACGCCGGGGGCAGCCTGTACCTCCCGGCACCGGGGGCACTCTTCTTCGTTGACAAGCCACCATCGAAGTCGACCTCCCGGGCCATCCGTTCGCTATTTTCCGGGCGTCGCGCTCACGTGTTGCATGGCCTGCTGATGCGCCGCGAGGACTGGCTGGGTGTGACCGAGCTGGCCGAGGACGTCTCGGCATCCCCGTCGACGGTGTCGATGGTCTTGACCGAACTGGAACGACTCGACTGGCTGGATTCACGGGGGCAGGGGCCTAGCAAGCAGCGGCGCGTGAGTCAGCCTGCGGCATTGCTGGATGCCTGGGCCACGAGCCTGCGGCAGCAACCGGCTGAGGCGATGCGCAGGTTCTTCGTTCCCTCCATGAAGGTCGACGCCCTGGCCGCAGGACTCGACGATGTGTGTTCTTCGCATGGGATCGACTACGTGGTCACCCACGAAGCGGCTGCCCAACGCTATGCCCCATTTCTGTCGAACGTCTCCCAGGTTCGCATCCGCATGCCGGTCGGTTCGGCCACCGAGGCTGCGCTGGGTGAGCTGGGCGCCCGCCCCGTCAGTGAGGGCGCGAATCTGGTCATCATCGACACCAAGTCGCCAGGGGATCTGCTGTTCAGGCAGCGGGTGGACGGTGTCTGGCTGGCCAGCCCGATCCAGACTTATCTGGACCTCGTGCGCGCCGAGGGGCGTGCAAAGGGGTTGGCCGAGCACCTACGTAAGGAAAGGATCGGCTTCTGATGGTCTCCTCAGGCTCATCTGATGAGCTTCTCAGATGCCAACATGCAAGTGCAGCATGCCCGACCGATGCCACTTGGACTGGCGTCGCAGTCTCCGAGCAGGACCACCTGAGGCGGGGCACCGCCGATCTGCGGTGAAGTCTCGCATCGGCCCATCGACGACTTGAATCTTTTACACTATCCTGCAGAAAAGTAACGGATTTTCCTTCGTCATGCCCAACGAACCGATCGATGCTGCGATTCTCACCCTTAAGGAGGTGTCGGAGTATCTCAAGGTTACCGAGCGCACGATTTACAGACTCGCGGCATCCAGGAAGATTCCCGCGTTTAAGGTCGGAGGATCTTGGCGTTTTTCTAGGGCAGAGATTGATCTATGGATACGTCGGCAGTCTGACGAAGTTAGCGGCACAGACGAACTGTCGAATAAGGGGGAAACGCGCGATGAGTGAACAAAATAACGGGAGCGAACAGCTTGAACGATCACTAATTGATGTTGCGGTCGAGAGCTGGCGTTTTTCAAAGCTATTTTCTAGGCTGGTTAGCAAACTCGATGCGGGCGAAGGTTCGAGATATGTGAACCAGTTGCGGTATTTCCAAAAGAAGCTTGAGGAAAGCCTGGATGCAAGCGGATTAAAACTCGTGAATGTTGAAGGCCAACCATTTGATCCTGGAATGGCTGCATCCGCGCTGAATATCGGCGACTTTGGACCAGATGACCTGTTGCTTGTCGATCAAATGGTGGAGCCAATTATTATGGGTCCCGAAGGGTTGAGGAAACAGGGCACGGTAATGCTCAGGAAGGCGCACGTATGAACTACATCGGCATTGATCTCGGTACCACAAACAGTGCCATCTGTTCATATGACGGCGAGACGGTTCGCCTTTACAAGAGTCCCGATCAAAACGACGTAACCCCTTCCGCCATCTTCATTGACCGGCGCGGGAACAAGTACCTGGGGAAACGGGCATATGACAGCGCCGCAAAGAACCCGGACAACGCCGCAACGAAGTTCAAACGGATGATGGGCACGAGCACGCCCGTGAAGCTCGGCGCGGTGAACATCACCATGACGCCTGAAGAATGCTCCTCGGAGATTCTGAAGCTGTGTTTCGGCTATCTCCCCGAAGAGATTCGCAACAGCGGAACGACAGGGACCGTGATCACCGTCCCAGCGGCGTTCAATCAGATGCAGAAGGACGCAACGTTGGCCGCAGCCGAGATGGCTGGACTTGGCAGCGTTGCGCTCATGCAGGAACCGGTTGCTGCCGTCATGTGTGTCATGAAGCAGCGCAAGGGCGACGGCGTATTCCTGGTCTTTGACCTTGGCGGAGGAACCCTAGATATTGCGATCGCCGAAAGTATCAGCGGACGGGTCAGCCTCCTTGCGCACGGCGGGGTCGCCATGTGTGGCGGGACGGACTTTGACCGCTCCATCCTCGACAACGTCGTCAAGCCCTGGCTTCTATCGCAGTTCGACCTGCCCGACGACTTCACCGCCAACAGCAAGTACAAGTCCTTGCTGCGGATGTGTTTGTGGGCGGCGGAGAAGGCCAAGATTGAACTCTCTGCGAAGGAAGAGTCGGTCATCAGCCTGACCGAGTCTGATCTTGGCGTCACTGACCAGTCTGGTGCAGAGGTCTACGTCGACATCCCGTTCAGCCGCAAACAACTCGACGAACTCATTGCACCGAAGATTGATGAAGCCATTCAATCTGCTCGGGAGACCTTGGAAAAGGCCGGTCTTAGCGCCCACGACGTTGAGCGTGTCGTCTTCGTTGGCGGACCGACGCAGTACAAGCCGCTCAGGGACAAAGTTGCATTCGAGATCGGTATTGCACCGTCAACCGATGTAAACCCAATGACAGCGGTTGCTGAAGGTGCCGCTGTTTTTGCGGAGTCGATTGACTGGAAGTCTCAAAGCCGAGGGCGCAAGAGCACACGCGGAGCCTTGAGCACCGGTGGCTCCCTTGATCTTTCATTTAACTTCATCGCCCGTACACCCGACTCCAAGGCCAAGATCGTGGCAAAGGTGGGCGGTAAGGCTGCGACCGGCACCGAATTTCAAATCGATAGCTTAGACACCGGCTGGTCATCAGGGCGCCTGGCCCTGAAAGATGGGGCGGCAGTCGAGTTGATCCTAACGAAGCCCGGTGAGAACACCTTCAAGATCTTTGTCTTCGACTCCAAGGGCGGGCCAGTCTCCCTGAAGGAAGACAAGATCGTCATCGCCAGAACGGCTGCCAGCATTGACGCAATCCCTGCCTCCCACTCCGTAGGCGTCGAGGCTCGGGACAAACTCGGTGGGCGCCTAGTGCTGGACCATCTGGTGCGCGAGGGCGATCAACTGCCCAAGAAGGGCAAGAAGACGTTCAAGACCGAGGAGTCCTTGCGAGCAGGCAGCGCCGGCTCCATCAAGTTCAAGCTCTGGGAGGGAGAGATTTCGGACCCGATCAATGACAACAGGTTCATTGGCATGTTCGAGATCAAGGGCTCCGATTTTGATGACGGAGTGATTGCCGCCGGCGCCGAGATGATCTGCGAGTACGAGGTCTTGGACTCGGGAAACATCATGATGGAGGTCTCGGTTCCATCGATCGGTGGCTCCTTCCACAGTGGGCGCAACTTCTACTCGCGTCAGGACGGCCAGATCGATTACACGCAAGCATCGAAGCTGGTGGAAGAACAGTCAGAGCACGCACTTCAGCGGCTCGATGAAATGGAGTCCAAGATCGATGATCCACGGCTCCAGCAAGCCCGAGAAAAGCTAGAGCAAGCTGAGTCCATCAAGTCTGGCGAGACGGATCCTGAAACTGCCAAACAGGCTATGGACAACGTGCAGGAAGCCAAGCGGCTGCTCGCACTTGCCCGGAAGGATCACCTCAAGGAGATCCGGCAGATGGAGCTGGATAAGGCAATTGATTTCTTCGACCGCTCGGTTCGCGAGCATGCTCGGCCAACCGAGGCGAACGCGTTTGACAACTTGGCCAAGACTGCGCAGCGCGCCATCGACAACAACAGTGGCGACTTCGAGGCCCACCTGGACGACCTGCGCAGCAAGAACTTCATGATCCTTTGGCGTCAAGACTGGTTTGTCATTGATCGCTTCAAGTGGCTCTCGAAGGACTCCTACCTCTTCCCTGACGCGAGAGAGCACGCACAGCTTTCCAACGTTGGGGCCGAGGCTCTCAAGGCCAACGACATCGACAAGCTGCGTGCTGTCGTGGCACAAATGGATTCCATACGCATCGGATCCGGCGGTGACGATGAGATGATGGCCGGCGCCAACATCGTGCGGAGCTAAGTCATGGCAATTGACTCGTGGCTTCCAATTGGCTTCAAGCTGCCCGACGGCGCCAAAACCCGAGTGGCGCTATTTGAGGGGGCGAATTGGCAAATCTTGGAGACGCAAGGTGCCGGTCGAGCACTGGTCGCACTGGACGACCTGGCCAAGCGTTGGGTTGACTCCGGGATCGCCGAGGACGGTCAATTTCAAACCTTCGACTATGGCGATCGCCGCCTGCGGTCTATCTCCTGTGGGGCCACCCAAGTCTTGTGCCCTGTGACTGAAGGAAAGTCACCGGACACTAAGGCCGAGGCGCTGTCATTCGCAATGGCCTTCAAGGCAACTCGAACTGTCGATGGAGAGTCGCCCCTTCAGGATGCACTCTACGTCGAGAAGATTAGCCGTCTTCTCCCCACATACAGCATCTCGTCGCGGACGGACGATGACGTTGTGTTGGGCTACTGGCTGACCGGAGGGGCACCGGTATCAGCGAAGGCGTTCAGGCGCCTACGTCAGACGATGAGTTGGCTGGGGGCCGGTCACTTGAAGGACGTTGTTCAAGCTGCCGGATTTGAAGTTGCCGAAGTCGTTCCTGCGACAAAGCGGCGCTCTGTACCTGATGAGAACAAGCCAATTCCGGCGGAGCGGTCAAGAGAGCCTTCGGCAACTCCCACCAAAGAGACTGACAAGCCTGCGGTGTTCGAGCTTGCAGGGCGGCCTGAGTTGGCCGATTTCTTCAACGAACACATAGTCGACATAGTTCAGAACCGTGACCGGTACAAGGCGCTTGGGATCGAGTTCCCATCGGCTGTTGTGTTGCACGGTCCTCCGGGCTGTGGGAAGACCTTCGCTGTTGACCGTCTGGTCGACTTCCTAGGTTGGCCAAGTTTTCAGATTGATGCATCTAGTGTCGCGAGCCCCTACATCCACGAGACCAGCAAGAAGGTGGCAGAGGTCTTTGACAAGGCGATTCAGAACGCGCCGTCAGTCCTCGTTATCGATGAGATGGAGGCCTTCCTCGCCGACCGCGAGATGGGTAGCGGTCACCACCGTGTTGAAGAAGTCGCCGAGTTTCTGAGGCGGATTCCTGAGGCCGCCAAAAGCGATGTCCTAATCGTTGCGATGACGAATCGGATCGAGATGATTGATCCTGCAATTCTTCGTCGGGGGCGCTTCGATCACGTTATCAAGGTCGACTTTGCAAGTGAAGTTGAGGTGCTTTCCCTACTAGAGAAGCTCCTGTCCACGTTGCCGAAAGATGATTCGGTAGACCCAAGACCCTTTGCTCGTGAAATGGCGGGCCGGCCCCTGTCTGATGTGACCTTCATCGTGCGCGAAGGCGCGCGGCTGGCCGCGCGTGCTGGAAGGGACCAGCTGAATCAAGAGAGCCTGCTTGCCGCGATGGCCGCAACGCCAGCACGGGAGCGTGAGGGCGGAAGTCAGCGCCGCATAGGCTTCGTTTAAGGGGCGGAATGTGGGAGGAGGCGCAGACGACCAAGATCGCAAGGACGGCACCAAAGGATTCGCTGGCCTGTCGTCGTTGGTCTCTGATGTCGACGCCACCGTATCGGAAGCCGGCAGAAATGCAGAAGCACCTCCCCACGCGGCTAGTCGTGAGGCCACTCGTACGACCGCGCCTCAAACTTCGTCACCTTCGTCGGAGCCGAGCCCTGCCTATCAGCCCCCGCCGCAGCCAGGCGGAGGTGG
The DNA here is from genome assembly GCA_016709385.1 of Candidatus Rubrivivax defluviihabitans. Classification (GTDB taxonomy): domain Bacteria; phylum Pseudomonadota; class Gammaproteobacteria; order Burkholderiales; family Burkholderiaceae_C; genus Rubrivivax; species Rubrivivax defluviihabitans. The sequence continues at coordinate 535 of JADJMW010000005.1, read as the reverse complement.
ATCTACAGGAAAGTGGATTGTCGGCATCGCGGTAGTGGTTGGGTTGATCTGGCTCGCCTCGCTTTCAGACAAGCGCACCCCAAGCACATCGCCGACTTATACGCCGGCTCCGGAATCCCAGTCTGCGCCATCTACGACTCCTGCTTGGCAGCCGCCAACGCCGGCTGTTCAGCAGTCCAATCGGCCCACTGAGGAGTCGCCTCCGGTGGGCAACGGTCTGAGCTTGTCGATGCCTCAGCTGCGATATTGCACAGCGGAAAACATCCGACTAGACGCGGCCAAGGTGGTCATCAGTAGCTACAGCGACACGGACATAGACAGATTCAACGCGCTCGTAGCGGACTACAACAGCCGATGCGGACAGTTCAGGTACAGGCGCGGCACCTTGGAAAGCGCTCGGTCCGAGGTCGAGCAACACCGATCCGAGATAGAGGCGGAGGGTCGAGCAAGGTTCTCTCGCGCGTCTGCGCCAGTCGGCTCGACCGATCGTCTTCCTGATGTTCCCGTGGCGAAGCCGGACTTCACCGTTCAAGCA
>JADJMW010000004.1 GCA_016709385.1 Candidatus Rubrivivax defluviihabitans | reverse complement strand
CGTCACCAGAAAGTACGCTCCGGGCACGAGCTGGCGGCGCTGGCGCTCGATCCAGCGCTGGCTGTCGAAGTGCTGGCAGTGCGGGCACAGGCGATGGCCGCAGGAGTGCGGCACCACGCGCAGGGCCTGGCACTGCTCGTTGCTGCACCGGGCGGTGAAGGTGGCGGCCAGCGCGGTGCGGCAGCGCTTGAAGGCGGCCAGGGCTTGGCGCTGGCTGGGCAGCGGCTGGCACTGGGCGAGGTAGTCGGCCTCGAAGCGCTCGATGACGCGCGACAGGGCGATCACTTGACGGCCCCCCAGTTCAGCGAGAAGCGGCTCATCAGCGCGTCGATGTGTGCTCGCGCCTGGGTGTCGGTGCTGGTGCTGAGGTGGGTGTAGCGGGCGGTGGTGAGGATGCTGTGGTGGCCCAGGATCTTCTGGACTTCGAGCAGATCGACGCCGGCCTCGATCAGGTGGGTTGCATAGCTGTGGCGAAGGCTGTGGGGGTGGATGTTTTTTTGAGGCCGATGTCGGCCACCACCTGCGCCAGCGCGCGCTGCACGCCACCGCGGTCCAGCGGCTGGCCTGGCGCCGCGCCGGCACCGCCGGCGCGTGCGGGGAACAGCAGCTCGGGGTGCCGGTGCACGGCCCAGAAGCGGCGCAGCACGGCCAGACTGGCCGTGGGCAGCGGCACCAGGCGGTCGCGGTTGCCCTTGGCGTCGCGCACGTGCACGCGCATGCGCTGGGCGTCGATGTCGGCCACCGTCAGCGCCAGCCCCTCGCCCAGGCGCAGCCCCAGGCTGTACAGGGTGAAGAAGAACACCCGGTAGCTCAGGCAGCGCGTGGCGGCAAACAGCCGCGCAGCCTCCTGCACGGTGACGATGTCGGGCAAGCGCTGCACCTTGGGCGCCTTCACCAGCCTGGGGCTCACCCAGGGCTTGCCCAGGACGTGCTCGGTGTAGAACTTGTAGCCGTACAGGTCGAGCTTGACGCTGCTCCAGGAGTGCGAGGCCAGCAGATCGCTGAAGTAGCGGCTGAGTTGCTCGGCGCAGAGGGCATCGATGCAGTAGTCGAAATACTCGCCCATGCGGCGCACGCCGCGCGAGTACGCCTCGATGGTCTTTGGCCGCAGGCCCTTCAGGCGCAGGTGCCGCAGATGGATGTCGTAAAGCCGGTCGAACTCGGCGCGATGGATCTCGGTGGCCGCAGCGGCAGCGGCAGCGGCATCGGCAGCAAGGGGGCTGGTGGGTGTGGAAGCCATTCAATATCCTCACGAGTGGTGGCATAGTTACCGCGCCGAACACCGACGCGGTTACTCGTGAAGCATAAGAAGGCGGCGCAGCAAAAGGACGAGGAGGGGACGCGGCGGCTGGAACTCGAAGAAGACGGCGGTTGGTGATCGCCGTACCTTGGTCGATGCGGGCATGTGCCCGCGCATCGATCGAGGAGATGGTGATGACGCCACTTCGACAACGCATGCTCGACGCGCTGATCCTGCGCGGCATGGCACTTCGAACCCAAGAGTCCTACATCGACGCCGTGGCCCGGCTGGCCCGGCATTACAAACGCAGTCCCGACACACTCAGTGCCGAGGAGGTCCAGGGCTATCTCCTGTACCTGCTGCGTGATCGCCAGCGCTCGCGCTCCACGGTCAACCAGTACGGCTGCGCGTTCCGGTTCCTGTACGGCACCGTGCTCGGGTTCGACGGCGAGGCGTTCCACATTCCGCTGGGCATCGCACCACAGCGGCTACCCGAGATCCTCTCGCGCGAGGAGATCGCCCGGCTGTTTGCCGTGACCACCCGTCTCGCACCGCGCACCTTCCTCATGCTGGCCTACGCCACGGGCCTGCGCCTGTCGGAGCTGCTCCATCTGCGCGTGGCCGACATCGACAGCCACGCCGACCGCATGTGCATCCGCGTCGTCCAGGGCAAGGGTGGCAAGGACCGCTATGTGCCGCTGGAGCAGGACGCGCTGGGCCTGCTGCGCGCCTGGTGGCACAGCGCCCATCCGCGGACCTGGCTGTTCGCCTGCCGCGACGGCTCGCAGCCGATCAGCGACACGAGCCCGCAGAAGTGGTATCAGGCCGCGCGCGCCGATGCCGGCATCACCAAGCGCGGGGGCATTCACACGCTGCGGCACTGCCATGCAACTCACCTGCTGGAGGCCGGCGCGGACCTTTACAGCCTGTCGCAGTGGCTGGGCCACCGCCATGTCAGCACCACCGCTCGCTACCTGCATCTGGCCCGGCCCGACGCGCCCGATGGCGCCAGACGCGATCCGCTGAAGCTGCTGGCCGCATTGCCGCCGATCCCGCCCGCGCCCAGCATCCACTGAAGCGGCGGTGGCCACGACGCTGGCCGAGGTGCTGCGGCACTTCGGCGCGGAGTATCTGCGCACCCATGGCCTGAGCACGGCGCAGGCGCGCGCCTGGCGCGCCATCGTCAGCTGCCGCACCCCTGCGCTGGGCGGGCAGTTGATGCGCTGCGACGGTTGCGGCGCCGAGCAATGGCGTTGGCACTCGTGCCGCAATCGGCACTGCCCCCAGTGCCAGAGCCGGCAACGCGATGCCTGGCGCGCTGCACGCCTGGCCGAGTTGCTCGACGTGCCGTACTGCCACCTGGTCTTCACGCTGCCGCACGAACTCAACGCGCTGGCCGGCGTGCACGCGCGCTGGGTCTACGACACGCTGATGCAGTGCGTGGCCGCCACGCTCACCGAGTTCGCCGCCAATCCCCGCTGGCTCGGCGGCATCGGCGCCTTCACCCTGGTGCTGCACACCTGGACGCAGGATCTGCGGCGTCATCTGCATGTGCATGCGTTGATGGCCTGCGGCGCGCTGCAGATCGAGCCCGGTGCCGCCCCTGCCTGGCGCCGGCCTCAGCGTTCCGAGCGCTTCCTGTTCCCCGTGCACGCCCTGTCCAAGGTCTTCAGGGGCAAGTTCCTGCAGGCCCTGCGGGAGGCGGTGGCCGCCGGTACGCTGCCGCGCGATCCGGCGCTGACCCAGCAGGATCGAGCGCGGCGCGTGCAGGCACTGCGGCAACACGACTGGGTCGTCTATGCCAAGACGCCGCTGGCCGGGCCGGCCGCGGTGCTGGACTATCTTGCCCGCTACACCCACCGCACGGCCATCGGCAACGAGCGGCTGCTTGCCATCGACGGCGACAAGATCGTCTTGCGCGTGCGCGCCGACGGCCGCGGCGGCAAGCGCGCCATCGGCATGCCGGGCACCGAGTTCGTCGTCCGGCTGCTGCAGCATGTGCTGCCGCCGGGCTTCAAGCGCATCCGTCACTTCGGGCTGCTGGCCCCGGCGGCCAAGGCGCACCGCCTGGCGCTGGCGCGGCAGTTGTTGGCCATGCCACAGCCCAGCCCGCAAGCGCGCGAGGACGCGCTGGCCTTCATGCGTCGCGTGGCTGCCATCGATGTCGCCTGCTGCACACGCTGCCAACTCGGGCGCTGGCAGGTCGTCCAGACCCTGCGGGCCGATCGCACAGCGCTGGCGTCGATCTCGCCCACCGCCTGCCGGGGCCCGCCATGAGTCACCGCGGTACTCCCGCGACACAGCAGCTGCCGCGTCGCACTCGCAGCCCGGCCCAGTGCTGCGCCTGCCACTCCAGGGCACCCCCATCGGCACGGTCGACCGCACCATCGTGCCAGTCCCGGCCGGCAAACACCGTCCGTGGCCGATCCCGCAACGATCCCCAAGCGCCAATGCCCACTGCAGTCATTGCCAGCGCCGGCAGCTGAAACTTACACTGCCCATTCCACCGCCTGAGCTGCGGCTCAGTTCAACAGGGTTTATCCGACGCCATCCAACCCTGGCGCGCTCGGCCAGCATTGGCACGGCGTCGGATAAACGCTATTCGTTAGGCCTCATAGAACGCCACCGTGCCGTGGCCGGCAGCACTGAATCACAGGAGCCATCGCACCATGTCCCATACGCTGCTGGCCTTGCTCGGGTTCATATGTTGGACTCTGGCCCTACTCGTACTCATGGAGGTTATTCGCTCCAAGCTCGTTCTCACGGGAGAGGTAGCGGCAAATGGCTTCAATCCCGAGAATTCGAATCTCTCGCCCTTCATGCAGCGCTTGGCGCGTGCGCACGCCAACTGCCTGGAAGGGTTGCCCGTCTTCGGCGGCCTCATGGTTTTGGCAGTCCTCGCAGGCAAGTCAAGCGTCACGGATCCACTTGCCTATGCGCTGCTCGCAGCCCGCATTCTTCAGTCAACGATTCACCTAGCGTCCACGTCTTCAACCGCAGTAACCGCGAGGTTTGCTGCTTTCGCCGTGCAAATGAGCATTGCCGTCTACTGGGCGGTCAAGCTTCTCGCGGCATAGAGCAGCAGCGAGTGAGGCCAAATTGAACCGCACCGGGTTTCGAGGCGGCCGGCTGGCTTGATTCAGACCCAGTTGACCCGCGATACTCAAGTTGGCTGCTGGGGAAGCGCCATCGGTTCGAAGTGCGCCGGCAGGCGCGTGGCGGCGCGTGGCCCAGGCGCACGATCCGTCACTGAAGCCGACCCGCTGCCGCAAGCGATGCCGCGCGCCGCAAGCGGCTTCAGGCCGCCCGCAGGCTGCGCCGCGTCGACTCGACGATGCGGCCGGCCTCGATGCGCAGCTGGCGGTCGCAGCGCGCGGCGATGGCCGGGTCGTGCGTCACCAGCACCAGCGTCGTGCCGGCCTCGCGGTTCAGCTCGAACATCAGCTCCATCACCGTGGCGCCGGTGGCGAAATCCAGGCTGCCGGTGGGTTCGTCGGCCAGCAGCACGGCCGGCCGCACCACGAAGGCGCGCGCCAGCGCCACGCGCTGCTGCTCGCCGCCGGAAAGCACCTTGGGGTAATGCTGCAGGCGTTCGCCCAGGCCCACGCGGCGCAGCAGTTCGGTGGCGGCCGTTCGCGCATCGTGGCGGCCCATCAGTTCCAGCGGCAGCATCACGTTTTCCAGCGCCGTCAGGTTGCCCAGCAGCTGGAAGCTCTGGAAGACGAAACCCACCTGGCGCGAGCGCAGCTCGGCGCGCGCGTCCTCGTCCAGCGTGAACAGGTCCACCCCGGCCAGCACCACGTTGCCCGACGTGGGCGTGTCCAGGCCGGCCAGGATCGACAGCAGCGTGCTCTTGCCCGAGCCCGAGGCGCCGACGATGGCCACCGATTCGCGCGCCTGCAGCGTGAAGTCGATGTCATGAAGTATGGTCAGGGTTCCGGTGGAATCGGCCACCTGCTTGGTGACCCGCTGCACGACGATGATGGCTTCGGACATTGAGTTTTCTATTCCTGCGCGGCGCGCTTTCGTCGCGCACTGTAGCGCGCTGCTGCTATTGGCCGCGGCCGGCGCCGGCGCGCCCGTGCATGCCACGGGGGCAAGCCGCACGCTGCTGGTGGTGGGCGACAGCCTGTCGGCCGAATACGGCATCGCGCGTGGCAGCGGCTGGGTGGCGCTGCTGGAGCAGCGCCTCGCGCAGCAGAAGCTGCCGGTGCGGGTGGTCAACGCCAGCATCAGCGGCGACACCACTTCTGGCGGCCGTTCGCGGCTGCCAGCGCTGCTGCAGCAGCACCGGCCGCAGGTGGTGGTGGTGGCCCTGGGCGGAAACGACGCGCTGCGCGGCTTGCCGCTGGACATGACCGAGGCCAACCTCGCCGCGATGGCGCGCGCGGCCAAGACGGCCGGCGCCAAGGTGCTGATCGCCGGCATCGCCGTGCCGCCCAACTACGGGCGCAAATACAGCGAGGACTTCGCCCGCCTGTTCGGCACCGTGGCGCGCGCGGAAGGCACCGCGCTGGTGCCCTTCCTGCTGGCCGGCGTGGCCGATGCGCCGAATGCCGACGCGCTGTTCCAGCCCGACCGCATCCACCCGACCGCCGCGGCGCACCCGCAGATGCTGGACAACGTCTGGCCGGTGCTCAGGCCGCTGCTGCGCTGAAGTCCGCCCTGCCGGGCACGGCTCAGCGCAATTGCTCGTGAGGCGTGCGGCGCGACTCAGGCACGCGCTTGCGCTCGTCGCCGCGGACGGGCGCGGGCTCGGTCGGTACCGGCGGGGCCACTGCGTCTGCCCTGGGCGTGGCCACGGGAGGTGCCGGGCGAAGCTGGGGCGCCGCCGGCATCGGCATCACGGGCGGTGCGGTCGGCGCCGCGGCCGGTGCGGGCTGGACGACGGCTGGCACGGGTTGTGCGGCTGGCGCCGAGGGCCGCAAGCCGGCCGCTGGCGGCGCCGCTGGGGCCGTCGGAGCTGCAGGAGCTGCCGATGGTGGTGCTGGCCGCGGCGCCACCCTGATCGGCTGTTCCGGGCGTGGCGGCCCCGGCGGCGACTCTGCCAGCGGTACAGTCGCCGGCACCGGGCGCTCGCGGCGGCGTTCGAATCCCGGCTCGGCGTGGTCTCGCGCCGGCGGCCGGGTTGTCACGCTGCCTGCGGCCGCCGCGGGTGCACGCCCCGGCTGCGGCCGGGTCGTGACCTCGTTCGGCGCGCGGACTTCGCCCGTCTGACGCGGTTCGCGCAGTTCCCGGTCATCGGCGCGGCGATCGCCTCGGCCGCCATCACGGAATTCGCGCCGCGGCATGGCTTTGGGCGGCTGCCCTGGCGCCAGGCCGTCGACCCGCGGTCCGGGCACGGGTGCGGGTGCGGACGGCGGCTCCACGCGCACCAGGTTCTGCACCGGTGCCCCGCTGCCGCGCGGCGTGATCACCGCCCTGCCCACCGGCTGGCGCTGCACCAGCACGTCGCGCGGCACCACCGTCACGGCGCCGGGCACACCCTGGTTGCCATACATCACCGGGCCGGTGGGCACCTGGGGTACCTGGGGCACCTGCGGCCACTGCGGTCCTGGCGGTCGATCGGGCCGATCCGGCCCCGGCCGGTGCCCGGGCGGTGGCGGATGCCGGTTGACGCGGTCCACGTAGCGCGGCGTGGTGCGATACCAGGGCACGTAGACCTCGCGCGGCGCCAGCGGCACCCAGCCGATGGCTGGCCCGCCGACATTCACCGACACGCCCCAGTTCGAGCTGCCGACCCAGGCCACCAGCGCCGGTGCAAAGACCGGCCGCGCCACATACGCCCCCGGCCACCAGCCCCAGCGGCCGCCCCAGTGCACCCAGCGACCGTAGTGGAACGGCGCAAAACCCCAGGGGGCCTCGTCGACCCAGGTCCAGCCCCAGGGCCGCACCCAGACCCAGCGCCCATGGCGGTACGGCGCCCAACCGCTGCGCACCTCGAAGGGAATCCACACCGCGCCGTATTCGGGGTGGGTGTCCCAGCGTCCGTGGCGGTCCAGGTCTTCCGCACCGGTCATCTCGGGCGAGACATGGCGCGTGGCGGCGCTGCGCTGGTCGCGCAGGTCCTCGCTGGCCACCCACTGCGAAAATTCGTCGTCGGGCAGCGGGCCCCAGGCGTGGCGCAGCGTGCGCGTGGCGCCCTCGCGCCAGAACTCGGCGCGCTGGCCGGTGTCGACGACCAGGCCTTCGGGCGCGTCCACGCGTTGGCTGCCGCGCCAGGTGCCGGCATAGCTGCTGTCGTCGACGCGGTCGAAGCGGTAGTGGCCGCTGCGCAGCGGTCGCAGCGGCAGCTCGGCGGTGACGATCCGGATCTCGTCGGCGACCTCGCGCTCGCGCACGCGCAGCGCCAGGCTGCCGGTGTGGAGCTGGAAGTCCATGTGCTCGTCGTCCAGGCGCAGCACCTCCACTTCGGTGACGCCGCCCAGGCGCAGCACGGTCGATCCCACGCGCAGTTCGGCGCGCGCGTCCGGTGCGGTGGAGATGCGGTCGCCCCCGGTCAACGGGCGGTTGCGTTCGGCTTCGCTCCAGGCGCCGGACTCGACGTCGAACCACCACACCTGGCCGCGCAGCTCGGCCAGCCGGCCGACACGCCCGGGCGGGTCGTCCTGGGCCCAGGCGGCGCCTGAACCGACGGCCAGCCCAGCGGCCACGACCAGGGCCAGTCGCATGAGCCAGATCCGGACCGAGCTGACGGGTGTGCTGCTTCCCATGCCCCTGTCAACGCACGGGCGTGCGCGCCCGCCGACCCGACGCGATGTAAAGCCATGTTTCCGTCACGGCCGCGACTGGCCGCTCAATCGTCTTCGACCGCATCCAGTTCCGGAAACAGCACGCTGGTGAAGCCCAACTTGGTGAGGTCGGCCATGCGCGTGGGGTACAGGCGCCCGATCAGGTGGTCGCACTCGTGCTGCACCACTCGGGCGTGGAAGCCTTCGGCCTCGCGCTCCAGCAGCCGGCCCTGGAGGTCGAAGCCGCGGTAGCGGATGCGCGCGTGGCGCGGCACCACGCCGCGCAGCCCGGGCACCGACAGGCAGCCCTCCCAGCCGTCCTCCTTCGCGTCGCCCAGCGGCGTGATCTCGGGGTTGAGCAGCACGGTGCGCGGCACCGGCGGCGCTTCGGGGTAGCGCTCGCTGTGGCTGAAACCGAAGATCACCAATTGCAGATCGACGCCGATCTGCGGTGCCGCCAGGCCGGCACCGCGCGCGGCTTCCATGGTGTCGAACATGTCGGCCACCAGGGTGTGCAGTTCGGGCGTGTCGAATGCCCGCACCGGCTGCGCCACGCGCAGCAGCCGCGGGTCACCCATCTTCAGGATCTCGCGCACGGCCATGCCCGGCCTCCCTTCGAGTTTCAAGATGTCTGCCGCACCAGCCAGCCCGCGGTGATGCCCAGCGTGAGCAGCGTCACCGGCACGCCGACGCGGGCGTGGGTCTTCCAGTCGATGGTGATGCCGCATTTGCGCGCCGCGTCCACCACGATGATGTTGGCGATCGAGCCGACGATGAGCAGGTTGCCCGCCAGCGTGCTCACCAGGGCCAGCGTGGCACCGGCCTGCGGCCCTTCGGCTGCCGGCAGCAGCAGCATCACTGCCGGCACGTTCGACACCAGGTTGCTCAGCACCAGCGTGGCGCCGAACAGCACGCCGGGTTCGCTGAAGTGCAGCCCCTTGGCGGCCAGCCCATCCAGCGCCCGCTGCACCAGGCCCGTGTCCTGCAGCGCGTGGTTGACGACGAACAGGCCCATGAACAGGATCAGCAACTCCCAGTCGACCAGTCCCATGACCCGGGACGAATGGAAGCGCCGGCTGAGCAGCAGAAAGCCCGCGGCCACCAGCGCCGCCACGTCGCGCGGCCAGTCGGTGAACAGGAAGACAGCCACCAGCCCTAGGGCAACGAACAGGCCCTTGAAGGTCTGCCAGGCGTCGAAACGCGGCGCCTCGACGGTCATCGCTGCCAGCTGGTTGGCCTCGGGGTCGACGAGCAGCACACCGCGGTGCACCGGCCGGGCCAGCACGGCCCACAGCGCCAACAGGCTCAGGCCCACGGGCAGCAGCGCTTCACGTGCATAGCCGGCGAAGGACAGCTTCAGCACCTCGCCGATGAGCATGTTCTGCGGGTTGCCGATCAGCGTGGCGGCCGAGCCGATATTGCTGGCGCAGGCCAGTGCCAGCAGGTAGGGCACGGGGTCCAGGCGCCGGCGCAGGCAGGCTTCGGCCAGCAACGGCGCCACCGCCAGGCAGACGATGTCGTTGGAGAACACCGCCGACAACGCACCGGCAACGAAGATCACCGTCGCCAGCAGGCCCATCGGCCCCACGCGCAGGGCCGCGATGCGCCGCGTGACGGCGCTGTAGAAGCCGCCCAGCCGCATCTGCGCCGAGATGACCATGAACGAGAACAGCAGCAGCATGGTCGGCAGGTGCACGGCGCGCGCCGCTTCCTCGGGCGTCATCTCGCGCAGGCCGATGATGGCGATGGCGCCGAGCAGCGCCACGCCGGTGCGGTCGAGCATCAGCCGCGGCAGGCCGCCGAGCATCATGCCGGTGTAGACCAGCATGAAGATCGCCAGCACCAGCCAGGCGTCGGTGCTCAGACCGAAGGGCATCACGGCGCGGTGTCCCCATCGGATGCTGCGGCGGCGCCGAGCAACGCATGCAGGCCCGCTTCGTCGAGCACGGGGATGCCGAGTTCACGCGCCTTGTCGAGCTTGCTGCCGGCTTCCGCGCCGGCCACCACCCAGTCGGTCTTCTTCGACACCGAACCGGCCACCTTGCCGCCGGCGGCTTCGATCAGCGCCTTGGCGTCGTCGCGGCCGAGCGTGGGCAAGGTGCCGGTGAGCACCAGCGTCCGGCCGGCCAGCGGCTTCGGCGCCGTATCGGCCTCGCCCTCGTGTTCGGGCCAGGTGATGCCGGCGGCGCGCAACTGCTCCACCACCTCGCGGTGGTGCGGCTGGTCGAAGAAGCTGCGGATGCTCTGCGCCACCACGGGACCGACATCGTTCACTTCAAGCAATTGGGCCACGCTGGCGTCCATGATCCGATCGATGCCGCCGAAGTGTCGCACCAGGTCCTTCGCGGTGGCCTCGCCGACATGCCGGATGCCCAGGGCGTAGAGAAAGCGCGCCAGCGTCGTGTGCTTGCTCTTTTCCAGCGCGGCCACCAGATTGGCCGCGCTCCTGTCGGCCATGCGTTCCAGCGCCGAGAGCTTTGCCACGCCCAGCTTATAGAGCTCGGGCAAGGTGCGAATGAGCCCGCCGTCGACGAGCTGGTCCACCAGCTTGTCGCCCAGGCCTTCGATGTCCATCGCGCGCCGGCCGGCGAAATGCAGCAGCGCCTGCTTGCGCTGGGCGGCGCAGAACAGCCCGCCGCTGCAGCGGTGGTCGATGCCGCCCTTTTCGCGCAGCACGGCGCTGCCGCACACCGGGCAGGCGCGCGGCATGCGGAAGTTGGGTACGTAGGCCGGGCGGGGCCCGGGCACGCGGGCCACCACCTCGGGAATCACGTCGCCGGCGCGACGCACGATCACCGTGTCGCCCACGCGCACGCCCTTGCGGCGCAGCTCGAACAGGTTGTGCAACGTGGCATTGCTCACCGTGGTGCCGCCCACGAAGACCGGCTCCAGCTTGGCCACGGGGGTGAGCTTGCCGGTGCGCCCGACCTGGATCTCGATGCCATTCAGCCGTGTCGTCTGCTCCTGCGCCGGGTATTTGTGCGCCACCGCCCAGCGCGGCTCGCGCGTCACGAAGCCCAGTCGCTGCTGCAGCGCCACGGCGTTGACCTTGTAGACGACGCCGTCGATGTCGAAGGGCAGCGCATCGCGCTTCGCCCCCATCTCCCTGTGGAAGGCCACCAGCCCGGCCGCGCCCTGCACGACCGCGCGGTCGGCGCACACCGGCATGCCGAAGGCCGCCATTGCGTCCAGCGTGGCGCTGTGCGTGGACGGCTGAACCCAGCCCCGCACCTCGCCCAGGCCATAGGCGAAGAAGCTCAGCTTCTTGTCGGCCAGCGACCGGTTGTCCAACTGGCGTACGGCGCCGGCGGCGGTGTTGCGCGGGTTGATATAGGTCTTCAGGCCCTGCTGCCGCTGGCGCTCGTTGAGACGCTCGAAATCGTCGCGGCGCATGTAGACCTCGCCACGCACTTCCAGCATGGCGGGCGCGTCGCCGAGCAGCCGCAAGGGAATCTGCCCGATGGTGCGAATGTTGTGAGTGACGTCCTCCCCGGTCTCGCCATCGCCGCGCGTGGCCGCCTGCACCAGCACGCCCTGCTCGTAGCGAAGGTTGATGGCCAGGCCATCGAACTTCAGCTCGGCGGCGTATTCCACCGGCGGTGCGTCGGCCGGCAGCGCCAGTTCGCGCCGCACCCTGGCGTCGAAGGCCTCGGCACCCGCCGCGGTGGTGTCGGTCTCGGTGCGGATCGACAGCATCGACACGGCATGCCGCACCGGACTCAGACCGGGCAGCACCTGGCCCAGCACACGCTGGGTGGGCGAGTCGGGTGCCAGCAGTTCGGGGTACGCGACCTCGATGGACTGCAATTCCTGGAACAGGCGGTCGTATTCGGCGTCGGGGATCTCTGGCGCGTCGAGCACGTGGTAGCGGTGCGCGTGGTGCTGCAGCAGCGCGCGCAACTCAGCGGCACGGCGTGCAGGGTCGGTGGTCGACATCGCAGCGCCGGATCAGCTGAACAGCCGCCGCGACGCCGCGCTGCCGGCGGCCAGGTCCAGCGCCTCCAGTTGCCGGTACAGCTGCTGCAATTCATGGCCGATGGCCGCGTAGGCGTGCAGCGTGATGGGCTGTCCCTGGTCGTCGATGGCGGTGGCGTCCAGGTCGTCGGCCAGCGTGGTGGCGGCGCGGTGGAAGGCCGGGAAGGGCTCGGCGCTTTCAGGCGTCTGCGGCACGTCGAGTACGAGCACGCATTCGCGCACGGCCGCGGCCTGCGGCTCTTCGGCCAGTGCCGCCTGCGGGTCCACCGACAGCACCAGCATCGGTGGCGCGCCCTCCTCGGCCGCCGGCAGCACCATGCGGCCCGGCACCGCGCCGGTGACGAAACCCAGCCGGGCCGCCACCTGCTGGACATAACCCACCGACCAGGCCACGCCGTTGGAGCGCAGCGTCACGGTGAGCTGCGCGTCCAGCGGGCCGGTCAGGCCGTCGAGTTCGCGCGCGCGGGCCACCACCTCGAGCATGTCGGGCACGTCGGCGCTGGCACCCACGGCTTCGGCGAAGGTCTCGACCTTCTGCACGAATTCCGAATATTCGATCTCGTTGAGCGCGCCGCTGCGGCTGGCCAGTTGCACGCCGGCCTGCAGTTCGCCGTAGCGGTGGCCGGGGGTGCAGGGTTCCCACTGCCCGCTCTCGGCGTCCAGCCCCTCGACATAGAACGGCTTGCTGCCGGCGCGACGCGTGGGCGGCAGGTGCGCCAGCGCCATCTCGCCGCTGATCGGTGCCTCCAGCGCCAGCGGCACGATGGCGTCGATGAGCGCGTCCAGCCGCGGCACGCGGCGCGGGGCCATGCGCAGCGCAGTGGGCTCCGGCGGCGCTGCCGTCACCTCGGCAGCACCGAGTGCCGGCTCCACGCGCTCGGTCGTGGCCGGTCCGGGCACCGCCTTGCGTGGCTGCGCGCGGCGCGTCTGCCACCAGCCATGCAGGCCCAGCGCCAGCAGCAGCAGCAAGCCGGCCAGGGCCAGGGCGGTGGTCAGAGTCATGCCGCTTCGGCCAGGCTGACGGCCGATTCCATGTCCACCGCTACGATGCGGCTGACGCCCTGCTCCTGCATCGTCACGCCGATCAGCTGCTCGGCCATTTCCATGGCGATCTTGTTGTGGCTGATGAAGAGGAACTGCGTGCCCGCGCTCATTTCCGTCACCAGTTTCCGGTAGCGCTCGGTATTGGCGTCGTCCAGCGGCGCATCGACTTCGTCGAGCAGGCAGAACGGTGCCGGGTTGAGCTGGAAGATCGCGAACACCAGCGCAATGGCGGTCAGCGCCTTCTCGCCGCCACTGAGCAGGTGGATGGTGCTGTTCTTCTTGCCCGGCGGCTGCGCCATCACCTGCACGCCGGAGTCCAGGATCTCGGTGCCCGTCATCACCAGCCGCGCATGGCCGCCGCCGAACAGGCTGGGGAACATGCGGCCGAAATGTTCGTTGACCTGGTTGAAGGTGGTGGCCAGCAGTTCACGTGTCTCCAGGTCGATCTTCTGGATGGCGTCTTCCAGCGTGGCCATGGCTTCCTGCAGGTCGGCCTCCTGCGCGTCGAGGAAGGTCTTGCGTTCGCGTGACGCCGTCAGCTCGTCCAGCGCTGCCAGGTTGACGGCGCCGAGCGCATTGATGTCCTTCTGGATGCGGTCGATCTCGGTCTGCAGGCCCCAGAGCTTCACGCCGCCGTCCTCGATGCCGAGCGACAAGGCCTCCAGATCGACCTGGGCCGCGACGAGCTGGTCCAGATATTGCGCACCACCCAGGTGCGCCGCCTGCAAGTCGAGCTGCAGTTGCGTGATGCGCTGGCGCAGCGGGTCCAGGCTGCGCTCGTGGGCCAGGCGCTGTTCGTCGGCGCGCTTGAGCTGCGCGCTCAGGTCGTCGTAGAGGCTGCGCGCCAGGCCCAACGCCTGCTCGCGTTCGAGCTTGAGCGCCAGCGCGGTCTGCAGGCCCGAGCTGGCGGCCGCATCGTCGAAGCCACCCAGTTCCAGTTGCAGCTGGTCGCCGGCCTGCACATTGGCCACCATCTGCGCCGCCGCGGTTTCCACGCTGCGCTGCAGTTCGCCCTGCCGTGCCGCCAGCGCACGCGCCTGGAATCGGGCTTCCTGTGCCTGGCGCTCCAGCGTTCGCTGCTGCTCGCGCGCCTGCCCCAGGCGGCGTTCGGCGGCGATCACGGCGTCGTCGAGTTCGGCATGGCGTTCCTGCGTCTGCGCCAGCTGCAGGTCGAGCTCCTCGAAGCGGCCCTCGGCCGTGACGCGGCGTTCCTCGAGCCCTCCGAGCTGGGCGTCGATCTCGGTCAGTTCGCCGCCGAGCTGTTCGCGCCGCGAGCTGGCGGATTCCGCCTGTTGCGTCAGCCGCAGCCATTCCACGTGCAGACCGTGCGCCCGGTTCTGCGCCTCGGCAGCCTCGCGGCGCGCCGACTGCAGTCGCTGCGCGGCATCGGTGTACTGAGCTTCCAGCCGCACCGAGGCGCTGCGCGATTCGTCGCCGATAAGCGCCTGCGCGCGCCGCTGGCGGTCGAGGTTTTCGATCTCCTGCGCGCGCGCCAGCAGGCCGGCCTGTTCGGAGTCGGGCGCATAGAAGGCCACGGCATGCTGCGACACGGCGTGGCCTTCGCGCGTCATGATCACTTCGCCGTGGGTCAGGCGCGTGCGCTGCGCCAGCGCTTCGTCTATCGACGAAGCCGTATAGACACCCTCCAGCCAGTCGCCCAGCAGCGCCTTCAGGCCCGCGTCACCCAGGCGCAGCAGGTTGGCCAGGCGCGGCAGGGTCTGGTGCGTGGACTGCAAGGCGCCACCCGGCACGGCCATCGCGGCGCCGGTCCATAGGTCCTGCAGCGCATAGAACGCCAGCTTGGCCGGCGGCGCGTCGGCGGCGAAGGCGCGCACGCTGTCCAGCCGCCCCACGGCCAGCGCATTGAGGCGCTCGCGCAGGGCGGACTCCAGCGCCGTCTCCCAACCGGATTCGATATGCACCTGCATCCACAGGCCTTGCAGGCCGCCCAGGCCATGCTTGTCGAGCCAGGGCTTGAGCTTGCCCTCGGTCTGCACCTTGTCCTGCAGCGCGCGCAGCGCTTCGAGCCGGGCGCCGAGTTCGGCCAGCCGGCCCGATTCGCGGTTCACCCGGTCCTGCGCGGCGCGGCGCTGTTCGTCCAGGCTGGGCACCTGCTCGGCCAGTTCGTGCAGCCGCGCCTCGGCCAGCTGCAGCGCTTCCTGGGCCTCGGCCTCCTGGGCGGCAAGGGCTTCGATGCGCGCCGCGTCGGGCGCCTGCAAGCCCTGCCGTTCGCCGGCCAGGCGCTCGCGCCGGCCCTTGAGCTGGCGCGACTGTTCCTCCACGCTGCGGTTCTCGGCCGCCAGCACCTGGATCTGCTGCTGCACCTGCGACACCAGCGCACGCTGCTGGTTGCTGGCCGCCTGCGCGGCGCGCACGGCGTCCTCGAAGGCGGGCAATTCCAGCGCCTGCTCCTCGGCCTGCGCCGCCAGCACGGTGGCTTGTTCCTCGCCGGCCACCATCTGCGCGGCAATCGCCTCGAGCTCCACACCGGCGACGGCCTGGCGGTCGGCCCACTGCGCGTTCTGCTCCGTCAGCTCGGCCAGCCGGGCCTCGGCCCGCCGCCGGCCTTCGACGACATAGCGGATGCGTTCCTCGAGCCGGCTCACTTCCAGCGCCGCCACGCCCAAGGCGCCCTGCCTTGCGTGCAGTTCGTCATTGGCCGCGTAATGCGCCTGGCGCACCGATTCCAGTTCGGCTTCCACCGCGCGCAACTCGGCCAGGCGCGACTCCAGCGCATTCGCGGCCTCGGCCATCGACACCTTGACGCGCTCTTCCTCGCTGGCCGCGTCGCGGTGCTTCAGGAACCAAAGCTGGTGCAGCTTGAGCGTGCCCTGCTCCTGCAGCGCGCGGTACAACGTCGCCACCTCGGCCTGCTTTTCCAGCTTCTCCAGGTTGGCATTGAGTTCGCGCAGGATGTCGTCCACCCGAACCAGGTTCTCGCGCGTGTCCTTCAGCCGGTTCTCGGTCTCGCGGCGGCGCTCCTTGTATTTGCTGACCCCGGCGGCCTCTTCCAGGAACAGGCGCAACTCTTCGGGACGCGATTCGATGATTCGGCTGATGGTGCCCTGGCCGATGATGGCGTAGGCGCGCGGCCCCAGGCCCGTGCCCAGGAAGACGTCCTGCACGTCGCGCCGGCGCACCGGCTGGCCGTTGATGTAGTAGCTGCTGGTGCCGTCGCGCGTGAGCACGCGCCGCACGGCGATCTCGGCGTAGGTATTCCACTGCCCGCCGGCGCGCGCCAGGGTGTTGTCGAAGACCAGTTCCACGCTGGCGCGGCTGGCCGGCTTGCGGCTGGTGGAGCCGTTGAAGATCACGTCCTGCATCGACTCGCCGCGCAGTTCGCTGGCCTTGCTCTCGCCCAGCACCCAGCGCACGGCGTCGATGATGTTGCTCTTGCCGCAGCCGTTCGGCCCCACCACGCCGACGCGCTGGCCCGGCAGCTGGAAGGTGGTGGGCTCGGCGAAGGACTTGAAGCCTGAGAGCTTGATCGAGGTGAGGCGCATCGGCTCCGGGGTGCCGCGCAGGCGCCGGGAGGCGCGTGCAAGTGGTTGATTTGAAAGAACAAATGCGCTCTGAACGGGAGCGCGGACACGTCCGGATAATAGCACCCTGACCTCCACCCGAGCCTCGAGCCCATGCCCGCCAGGAAGCCACCGAATCCCGCCCGCCAGACCCGGCTGGAGCGCCCAGCGCCGCCCGTCGCCGGCCGGCCGGCGTACCAGAAGTTTGCCGTCGTGCCGGCGCCGAGCCGCATCGACGGCCAGGGCGCCTTCGCCGCCGAGGCCATCCCGCCGCGGCTGAAGATCGGCGAGATCCGCGGCGAAAGCATCAGCGTGGCCGAAGCGCGCATCCGCGCCACGCGCAGCGAGCGCATCATGATCGTCGAGCTGTCGGAACGGAAGGCCATCGACTTCAGCAAGAGCGCCGACCCGATGCGTTACACCAACCACAGCTGCCGGCCCAACGCCCGGCTGTGCATTCGCCAGGGGCGGGTGGAGTTCTATGCGCTGCGCGCCATCGATGCCGGCGAGGAGATCACGGTGGACTACGGCGAGACGCACCACGAAGGCCGGCTGGCCTGCCGCTGTGGCGCGCCGGGCTGCCGCGGCGCGCTGTAGGGGCGCGCCGTCGTGGCCTGAGAACTCACCCCGCCGGGCGCGCCTTCCTGGCCCGCCGCGCCGCGTCCTGCGCTTCGCCGGCGGCCACCCAGGCCGCATGCTCCGCGGGCGTTTCCAGTGTGATGCGCCCCAGCGCGCCGCAGCGAAAGTCGTTCAGCACCGCCTCGGCGGCCTTTTGCAGGTCGAGCCGTCCCTTGCTCTGAACCAGGCCACGCTGGCGCGCGATCAGGCCCAGCAGCGCGTCGGCCTGCAGGGCCGCCAGGGCCACCGGATCAGGCAGCTTGTAACGCCCAGCCAGGGCGGCAGGGTAGCTCGCCTGCAGCCGTTCCAGCAGCGCCAGCGCCACTTCCTGCTCGTCGTAGGCATTGCGGCCGATGGCGCCGCTGGCGGCCAGGTGCAGGCCGCTCTGCGGCACCGTGATGCGCGGCCACAACATGCCTGGGGTGTCGAACAGCGTCACGTCGCTGGCCAGCGCGATCACCTGCTCGGTCTTGGTGATGCCGGCCTCGTCGCCGGTCTTGGCCGCCTTGCGCCGCACCAGCGTATTGATCAGCGTGCTCTTGCCCACGTTGGGGATGCCGCAGACCAGCACCCGCAGCGGCTTGACCATGCCGCCACGCAGCGGCGCCAGGGCGCGGCAGGCGGCGATCAGCCGCGCCGCCGGCGCGGGCTCGCTGGCGTCCAGGCCGATCGCCCGCGTGGCGGGCTGGGCGTTGTAGTGGTCCAGCCACAGCGCCGTGCGCGCCGGGTCGGCCAGGTCCTGCTTGTTCAGCACCTTCAATGCCGGCCTGGCCGCCGTCAGCGTGGCCAGCAGCGGGTTGGCGCTGGCGCCCGGCAGCCGCGCATCGAGCAACTCGACCACCACGTCGATGCCCGACTTCAGCCGCTGCACCAGCGCCAGCCGGGTGGTATGCATGTGGCCGGGAAACCATTGGATGGCCATCGGGGCGGTTCTCGTCGCGGTGGTGGGCGAAAGCCGATTGTCCCGGAGCGCCGGCGCGAAGCGCTGCGGCGATCCATCTGTTGGCATTAGCCGACACCACGGCAGTGCCGGCGGTGATAGCTTTCCCGGCATCCCGCCACCGCATCCCTATGCCATGCCCAAGACGCTGATCGAACCCTTCCGCATCAAGTCCGTCGAACCGATCCGCATGACCACGCGCGCCGAGCGCGAACGCCTGCTGGTAGCGGCCCGGCTCAATGTCTTCCAGCTGCGCGCCGAGGACGTGCTGATCGACTGGCTCACCGACTCCGGCACCGGCGCCATGTCGTCGCGCCAGTGGGGCGCCATCATGGAAGGCGACGAGAGTTATGCCGGCGCGCGGAGCTTCTACCGGCTGCAGGCGGTGGTGCAGGACATCACCGGCATGAAGCACTTCGTGCCCACGCACCAGGGCCGCGCGGCCGAGAAGGTGCTGTTCACCGCGGTGTGCAGGAAGGGCGAACTGGTGCCCAACAACAGCCACTTCGACACCACGCGCGCCAACCTCGAATACCTGGGCGTCGAGGCGCTGGACCTGGTCATTCCCGAGGGCCTGCAGCCGGCGCTGCTGCACCCGTTCAAGGGCAATATCGACCTCGAGCGCGCCGAGGCGGTGCTGCAGGTCGAGGGCCACCGCATCCCCTTCGGCATGATCACCGTCACCAACAACACCGGCGGCGGCCAGCCGGTGTCCATGGCCAATATCCGCGCCTATGCGCAGCTGCTGCGGCAGCACGGCAAGCCGCTGATCATGGACGTGTGCCGTTTCGCCGAAAACGCCATGTTCATCAAGCTGCGCGAACCGGGCTACGAGAACACGCCCGTGCGCGAGATCGCGCAGGAGATGTTTTCCTACGCCGACGGCTGCACCATGAGTGCGAAAAAGGACGGCATGGTGAACATGGGCGGCTTCATCGCGCTGCGCCACGACACCTGGGTCGACGGCGTGCGCAACGGCCTGATCATGGCCGAGGGCTTCCCCACCTACGGCGGCCTGGCCGGGCGCGACCTGGAGGCCATGGCGGTGGGCCTGGAGGAAGGCCTGCAGGAAGACTACCTGCGCTACCGCCTGCGCACGGCAGAGTACCTGGGCGAGCGGCTCGAAGCGGCCGGCGTGGGCTTCGTCAAGCCCACCGGCGGCCACGCGGTCTACATCGACGCCCGCACCGTGCTGCCCGACATGCCGGTGGCGCATTACCCGGCCTGGGCGCTGTGCAATGCGCTGTACCTGGAAGGCGGCATCCGCGGCGTGGAGATCGGCTCGGTGATGTTCGGCAAGCGGCTGGCCGACGGCAGCGAGACCTACCACCGCATGGAACTGGTGCGGCTGGCCTTTCCGCGCCGCATGTATACGCAGTCCCATTTCGACTATGCCGCCGAGGTGATCGCCGAACTGCGGCACAAGGCCGCCGGCATCCGTGGCGTACGCATCGTCAGGCAGCCCCCCTTCCTGCGCCACTTCACCTGCGAGTGCGAGTGGGTGTGAGTTCCGCGCCGGCGCCTTCGGCCGGCTCGATCACGCTCCCGGCCACGACATCCCCGTGCGTCTGCGCACGGTCGCGTCGCAGGTCTGCAGCCGAACCGAAGGCTCCGGCCCGCGAACTACACTCGCCAGCCCCGACTCGGGCGCACACCGCCCTGCCCTCACGCCACCATGTTCAAGAACGCCCTCGTCTACCACATCGAACACTGGGAGCCGCCCTCCCTCGCCGAGATCGAAAGCCGCTTGTCTGCGGCACCCTTCGTCGAATGCGGCGCCACGCAGCCCCTGTCCGCCGGCTGGGTCGCACCACGCGGCGACAAGCATGCGGCACTGGCCGAAAGCGTGGCCGGCCAGCTGGTGTTCAGGCTCTGCACCGAGACCAAGGCGGTGCCGGGCAGCGTGGTGAAGACGCAGCTGCAGGCACAGCTGGAGGCCATCGAGCAGCAGACCGGCCGCCGGCCCAAGGGCAAGCAGGCCAAGGAGTTGAAGGAAGCCGTGGTGCATGCGCTGCTGCCGCGCGCGTTCCCCAGGCGCACCGATACCCTGGTCTGGCTGGACCCGGCCGCGCGCACGCTGTGGGTGGGAGCCGGCAGCACGAAGAAGGCCGACGGCGTGGTGACGCAGCTGATCGAACTGCTGGGCGGCGGCCTGAAGCTGAGCCTGCTGCAGACCGTGCTGTCGCCGGCCACGGCGATGTCCGCCTGGCTGGCCGAGAAGGAGGCGCCGGCCGGCTTCAGCGTCGACCGCGAGTGCGAACTCAAGCAACCCGACAGCGAGAAGGCCAGCGTGCGCTACACGCGCCACACGCTGGAGATCGACGAGGTGGCCGAGCATATCCGCCAAGGCAAGCTGCCCACGCAGCTGGCGCTGACCTGGGCCGGCCGCGTCTCGTTCGTGCTGACGGAAGCGCTGACGCTGAAGAAGATCCAGCTGCTGGATGGGGTGCTGGAAGGCGCGGGCACCGATGCCGCCAGCTCGGGCACGGACGACAACGGCTTCGACACCGACGTGGCCCTCTTCACAGGCGAGTTGCGGCAGCTGCTGCCGGCCTTGATCGAAGCCCTGGGTGGCCTGCACGAGCGGCAGGCCGGCGTGCCGACACCGGCGGCAGCGGCCTCGGCGGCAGCGGCCGCCGCGCCCGACACGGCGCCCTGGGACGAAGTGCCCGCCTGATACCCCTTCGCTGCCGTTGGATTGGATTGGCTCCCTCTCCCGCCCAGGCGGGAGCGGCGGCAAAGTCGAGCGCGCAGTCGCCGCGATCGCAACGTCAAGCCGCAACGTCAAGCCGCGACGGCTGCCCGTTGCGGCCAGGCGCCGATCTCGTCGCGCCGCACGCAGGCCACCACGTGGCGGCGCGCGGGGTCGTCGGCGGCGGAGATGGCCTCCAGCGCCGGAATCGCCACGCGGCAGGCGTCTGTGGCATGCGGGCAGCGGCTGGAGAAGACACAGCCCGGCGGTGTCGCCGTCGGGCTGGGCGTCTCGCCCTGCAGCGGCACGGTCTCGCGCCGCTGGCGTGGATTCGTGGACGGAATGGCCTGCATCAGCGCCCGCGTATACGGGTGGGCCGGCTGGCCGAAGATGCGGTCCACCGGGCCCTGTTCGACGATGCGCCCCAGGTACATGATGGCCACCGCGTCGCTCACGTGCTCCACCACGCTCAGGTCGTGGCTGATGAAGACATAGGTCAACCCGCGTTCGCGCTGCAGCCGCACCATCAAGTTGAGCACCTGGCTCTGCACCGACACGTCGAGCGCCGACACCGGCTCGTCGGCGATGACCAGCTTGGGGTTCAGCGCCAGCGCACGCGCCACGCCGATGCGCTGGCGCTGGCCGCCGGAGAATTCGCTCGGGTAGCGCGACATCGCATCCGCGGCCAGGCCCACGGTCTCGAACAGCGCACGCACGCGCTGCACCTGTTCGGCCTTGCGCCCGATGCCGTGCACGACCAGCGGCTCGCGCACGATCTCGCCCACCGTCATGCGCGGGTTGAGCGAGGAATACGGGTCCTGGAACACCATCTGGATCTCGCGGCGCAGGCTCAGCAACTCGGCGCCGCGCGCCGCGGCCAGGTCGCGGCCTTCGAAGCGCACGCGGCCGGCGGTGGGTTCCTCCAGCCGCATCAGCGTGCGGCCGAGCGTGCTCTTGCCGCAGCCCGATTCGCCCACCAGCCCCAGCGTCTGCCCCTTCAGCACCTGGAAGCTGACACCGGCCACGGCCCGGATGCTGCCCAGCTGGCGGCCCCACACGCCGCCGCGCACCGGATAGTGCTTGTGCAGATCCTCGACCTCCAGCAAGGGGGTGCCCGATACGCCGGTCACGTTCCGCCCCCGACCGATGCGGCCAACGGAAAGTGACACGCCACCCAACCCTCGCCGTCACCAGAACCATCGGCTCGAAGCACCGGATCCTGCTCGCGGCAGCGGCGCTGGGACACGACGTCCAGGGCCGCGTGATGCCGGCAGCGGTCGGCAAAACGGCACCCCGGCGGCGGGTGCAGCAGCGAAGGCACGGTGCCTTCGATGGTGGGCAGCTCGGCCTTGTGCGCCACGCCCTTGCGCGGAATGCTGTCGAGCAGGCCGCGCGTATAGGGGTGGCGCGGCGCTTCGAAGAGTTCCACCACCGGCCGCCGTTCCACCACGCGTCCGGCATACATCACGACCACGGCATCGCACATCTCGGCAATGACGCCCATGTCGTGGGTGATGAAGAGCAGCGCGGTGCCGGTCTTGCGCTGCAACTCGCGCATCAGGTGCAGGATCTGCGCCTGCACCGTGACGTCCAGCGCCGTGGTCGGCTCGTCGGCGATCAGCAGTCGCGGCTCGCACAGCAGCGCCATCGCGATCATCACGCGCTGCTTCATGCCGCCCGAGAGCTCGTGCGGGTAGACGGCGAGCCGCGCCTCGGGGTCGGCGATGCCCACCGTGCGCAGCATCTCGGCGGCGCGCTGGCGCGCGGCGGCGCGGTCCAGGCCGAAGCGCAGCGACAACACCTCCCAGAGCTGGCGCTCGATGGTGAAGACCGGGTTGAGCGAGGTCATCGGGTCCTGGAACACCATCGCGATCTCGCGTCCGCGCAGCTGCTGCAGCGCGTCGCGCGGCAGCTTCAGGATGTCCTGGCCGTCGAAGCGGATGGCGCCGCCCAGCATCACCCCCGGCGGGCTGGGCACCAGGCGCAGCACCGACGCCGCGGTGACGCTCTTGCCGCAGCCCGACTCGCCCACCAGGCCCAGCGTCTGCCCGGCAGCGACCGACATCGAGACGCCGTCGACCGCGCGCAGCAGCCCGGCCTCGGTGTCGAAGCCGACCTGCAGGTTGTCGATCTCCAGGAGGGGCATCATGGCGTGGACGCCGGTGCCGCTGATGCCGCCGCAGCCGCGGCAGCCGCCGCCCTGGCACGGATGCCGTAGAAGTCCTTGTCCAGCTCCGGGTCCAGCGGCAGCGGCGTGTTGCTGCGCATGGCCTCCTCCAGCGCCTTGCGACGCTGCGGGTCGATCCAGTAGACCATGTGGTCGTTGAGCTGCTCGATGCGCCGCGGCGCCCAGAACTCGGGGAAACGCACGTAGTCCCAGAACACGACGCGGATGAAGGGCGCGCTCCAGAACGGGATGTAGAAGGCCTCGTCGTGCACGATCTCGTCGATGCGGTGCATGGCGGCGCGGCGCTTCTCGGGGTCCAGGTCGTGTTCGTAGATGCGCACCAGTTCGTCGACCTCGGCAGTGCCGAAGCCCCAGATATTGTTGTTGTTGTTCGCGTTCTTGAATTCGGTGTGCAGATACTGCCGCGGCTGGGGGTAGAAGCCCGTGGTGCGGGCAGTCACCGTCATCTCGTACTTGCGCTCCAGCCCGCGTTCGAAAGCGGTGCCGGGTTCGAGCAGGCGCAGCCGCATGTCCACGCCGGCACGGCGGAATTCCTGCTGCATCACGGTGAGGTGGCGCTCCAGCCCCTTGCTGCCGTAGATGACGGTGAAGCTGGCTTTCTCGCCGCGTTCGTTGACGAGCACGTCGTCGCTGTCGGAGCGCGTGAAGACCAGGCCGCGCAGCCCGTCGACGAAGCGTCCCCAGGCCGAGGTCGAACGCAGTTCGGCCGGGCGGCGGTAGCCGGCGCGCGCCAGGTGCTCGCGTGCCTTGGCGGGGTCGAAGCCATAGGGCTCGAGGTTCGGGTTGGCGTATTCGCTGCCCTCGAAGAACGAGCTCATGCGCACGAATTCGCCGTACATCAGGTTCTGGTTGACGCGCTCGAAATTCACCAGGTACTGCATCGCCTTGCGGAAGTCCTTGTTCCTGAAGATCGGTGCCTCCAGGTTCATGTGCAGGCCGTACACGCCGCTGGGCCAGTCGGTCATGATGCGGGCGCGCCGGATCCAGCCGTTGCGCACGGCGGGGAAATTGAAGTCCTCGTTCCAGGAACGCGCCGACGTGCCTTCCATCATGTCCAGCTCGCCGCGGCGCAGGTAGTCCAGCCGCCGCTCGGTGGGGATCACGCGCAGGTGGATGCGGTCGAAGTTGTACAGGCCGCGGAATCGGCGCTTGCCGTCGCCCCACCAGTTGGGCACACGCTCGAAGGTCACCGACTCGCCGCGCACGATGTCCTTCACCACGTAGGGCCCCACCGCCACCTGCGGCTGGTTGGTGGTGCGCTTGACCCAGTCCGCGTCGAGCACCGTGGCGTGCGCCGGCGTGGGAAAGAGGCCGGCATAGTCGGACAGCGGCCGCCAGCTCGCCTTGGTGCCTACGATACGCAGTGTGTGCTCGTCGATGGCGTCCACAGACTCGTAGTACTGCTTGGCGTAGTTGTTGTAAAACGGGTCGATGATGTGCGGCGAGCTCATCATCTGCCAGGTGAAGACGAAGTCGCGCGCGGTCACCGGTTTGCCGTCGCTGAAACGCGCGTCGCGGTCGAGCTTGAAATACAGCGTGCGCTGGTCGTCCATCACCGCCCAGTGTGTGGCCATCAGCGGGATGAAGCGGTCGGTCACCGGGTGGCGCTGCACGAGCCCGAAATTCATCGTGAACAGCCGGTTCCAGCCGGCGAAGGCGTCGTTCGAATTCGGGCCCATCAGGCGGAAGGTCAGCGGGTAACTGCCCATCGATTCATTGAGCGTGCTGCCGCGCAAGGCCTCGGCCGAGCCGATGGGCGGGTCTTCCTCGTTGGTCTGCCAGGCGATGCCCGGCGGGAGGGTGACACGGGCCTTCGGCGCCGCGAGTGTGGTCACCGCGCTCGCGGCGTTTGCCGGCGGCTCGGCCGCCGTGGATCCGGCGCCGAGGACAGCCAAGGCCCACCCGGCAAGGGTGGCGGCCACCCGGCGCTTGCGCGTCGCCACCCCGTCACTCATAGCGCGCATACCGCTTCGGATCGAAGGCCTCGCGCACCGACTCGCCGATGAAGACCACCAGCACCAGCGTCACCGTCAGCGCGCCGAAGGGTGCCAGGGTCAGCCACAGCTTGCTGCGGTTTTCCAGTTGCAGCGCCTGGTCGATGAGTTCACCCCAGCTCGGCGTCGGTGCCGGCAGTCCGTAGCCCAGGTAGTCCAGCCCGGTGAGCGTGAAGATGGCGCCGACCACGGCGAAGGGCGTGAAGGTCACCAGCGGCGTCAGGCAGTTGGGCAACAGGTGGCGAAAGACGATGCGCAGGTGCGAGGCGCCGTAGGACTTGGCGGCCAGGCAATATTCGCGCGTCTTCTCGCGGTACATCTCGGTGCGCATGAAGAAGGTGATGCCGATCCACTGGAAGATGGCGGTGATGCCCAGCAGCATCCAGAAGCTGGGCTGGAACAGCGCCGCCAGCACGATCACCACGTAGAGGAAGGGAATCGCGATCAGCACCTCGATGATGCGCTGGCTGACGATGTCGAAACGCCCGCCGAGGTAGCCTTGCAGGCTGCCCACCACGGTGCCCAGCAGCTGGCCCGAGAGCACGAGGAAGAGCGCGAAGAAGATCGAGATGCGAAAGCCGTAGAGCAGCCGCGATGCGACGTCGCGGCCCTGCGCATCGGTGCCCAGAAAGTGGCCGCGGTCGGCGTCCGGGGCATTCGGCGGCGCCTGGCCCAGGTGGGCGATGGAAGGCATGGCGCCGCTGCGCGCCAGGCCCACCAGCGTGCCGGTGGCCGACTTCGCCGGGTCGGCCAGCAGCGCCGCCAGGCTGCCGTCGTGGATGGCGTCGGCCAGTTCATGCAAGCGGTCGCGGCGGGCCAGCCGTTCGGCGGTTCCGGTCTGACCGGCGGCCAGCGCCCCCTGGATCTCCTGCAGGATCTCGTTGGCCCAGAAGTCGTTCTGGTAGGGGTCCCAGGGGATGGTCGGCATGACCACCCGGTGATCGCGATTCGGGTACTTCGCATCGATGGCGGCCAGCGCCGCGGCATCCGCGCCGGCGGCCACCGCCGCGGCGCGATCGCGGCCGTGCATGAAGCGCTCGGCCTCCCATTCACGCTGCAGGCGCAGGTATTCGACCTCGATCTCGCTCGTGCTCCATGCCGGTGGCGGCGCCTGGCCGAAGCGGCTCATCTCGATATAGCGGAAGGTGGGAAAGTGCAGCGCCCCCTGGTACCACACCACCAATGCCCGGCTCTCGGCCAGGTAGGGCGCGAAGATCGACAGCAGGATGGCCGCCATGAGGATCAGGAACGACCACCAGCCGCGCCTGATCTGGCGAAAGCGGTGCAGCCGCTTGCGCGTGACGGGGTCGAGCGTGATCCAGGCCATGCGCGGCTGCCCTTGCGTCTACTCGAAGCGCACGCGCGGGTCCACCAGCGCCACCGCCAGGTCCGACACCAGGTTGCCCAGCATCAGCAGCACGCTGGAGATGACCAGGAAGCCGAGCACGATGGGGAAGTCGCGCGTCTGTATGGCCTCGAAGGCGAGCAGGCCCACGCCCTGGATATTGAAGACCCGCTCGATCAGGAAGCTGCCGGTGAGGAAGATGCCCAGCAGCCCGCCCACCGTGGTAGCCATCGGGATGAGCGAATTGCGCAGCGCGTGCACGAACACCGCGCGCTTCCAGCTCAGGCCCTTGGCCAGCGCCGTCTTCACGTAGTCGGCGCTCATATTCTCCAGCAGGCTGTTCTTCATGAGCATGGTCGTCACCGCGAATGAACCTGCCAGATAGGCCACCAGCGGCAGCACCGAATGCCAGACGATGTCGAGCCAGCGCTGCGCCAGCGGCAGCTCGGCGGCACCGGCCGACATGAAGCCGCCCAGCGGGAACAGCTCCCAGCGCACCGCCAGCAGGTTGCTCAGCACGGCGCCGAGCGCAAAGCCGGGCACGGCATAGCCGACGAAGATGAGCACCGAGGTCAGCGTATCCACCCGCGTGCGGTGGCGGATGGCCTTCAGGATGCCCAGCGGAATGCAGATGCCGTAGGTGAAGAGCGCCGTGATGATGCCGTAGTACACCGACACCGGCAGCCGGTCGGCAATGACCCGCGTCACCGGTTCGTTGTAGCGGAACGAGGTGCCCAGGTCCAGCCGTACGGTGTCGGCCAGCCAGCTGGCATAGGCCACGGGCAGCGGTTTGTCGAAGCCGTAGTATTCGCGCAGCCGTGCCAGCTGCTCCTCGGGGATGTCGAGCTGCACGCGGGCCGTGGCCCCGCCACCGCCGCCGCCCACCTCGCCGCCGCCGCCGGCGCCGGCCATCGTCATGCGCAACTGGTCGATCTGGCCGCCGGGCACGAACTGGATCAGCACGAAGGTGGCGAAGCTGATGCCCAGGAAGGTAGGGATCATCAGCAGCAGCCGGCGCGCGACATAGTCGCGCAGCGCCTCGGCGCGCGACTTCATGCGGCCGGCTCCGCAGAACGCACCTCGCCCCAGCGGCGGCGCTGCGGCAGGATCGAAGTCTGGCGGCAGGTGCTCATGGCTCGAAATGCTGGCGCATCTTGGTCGCATTCCGGCTCATGGTATTCCTACCCCGGCGCGCTGCGACACGGCCGGGCGCTGCCCGGCGGTGCGATGATTCCTCCCTTTGACACGGGAGTCCGAAGTGCTGTCACGATTCATGTTTGCCCTGGCACTGGTGCTCGCGTCGGGCGCGGCGCTGCCGTCGATGAGCGAATGCCAGGCCGATTGCGAGATCCAGTACAAGGCCTGCGCCACCAACCGCAAGATGACCGAGAGCGGCTGCCGCGCCCAGTACGAGAAGTGCCGCAGGGAATGCGCCAAGAAGGAGGGGAGCCCTTCTCCGACCTGAGCGCCGCCCACGGCGAGCCCGCAACGTCCGTCCGGCAGCCCGGGGGCTGGCTCAGGTGCCGCGCACGTACGGATTGCTGCGCCGCTCGTGGCCGAAGCTGCTTTCCGGGCCGT
Organism: Candidatus Rubrivivax defluviihabitans; assembly: GCA_016709385.1. Classification (GTDB taxonomy): domain Bacteria; phylum Pseudomonadota; class Gammaproteobacteria; order Burkholderiales; family Burkholderiaceae_C; genus Rubrivivax; species Rubrivivax defluviihabitans. The sequence continues at coordinate 306,020 of JADJMW010000004.1, read as the reverse complement.
GGCCGGGAATGAAGACCGTGTCGTCGCCCATCGGCCACAGCCTGCCGGTGATGCTGTCGATCAGCGTATCGGTATCGCCCCCGGGCAGGTCGGTACGGCCCACGCTGCCGGCGAACAGCACGTCGCCGACGAAGGCGCGCTTCGTCTCGGCATCGTGGAATACCACGTGCCCTGGCGTGTGCCCCGGGCAGTGGCGCACCGCCAGCATGCACTGACCGACCTGCACCGCATCGCCGTCGTGCAGCCAGCGCGTCGGCGTGAAGGCCTCGGCCGGCGCGAAGCCGAACATCTGCGCCTGCTGGCGCAGGCCGTCGATCCAGAACTGGTCGGCCGGGTGCGGGCCGACGATGGGCAGCTTGAGCTCGCGTGACAGCGTGCCGGTGCCGCCGGCGTGGTCGATGTGGGCGTGGGTGAGCAGGATCTGCTTCAGCTCGACGCCCAGTCGCCGCGCGGCTTCCAGGATCTGCGGCAGGTCGCCGCCGGGGTCGATGACGGCGCCTTCCATGGTCTGGTCGCACCAGACGATGGAGCAATTCTGCTGGAACGGGGTGACGGGGATGGTTTCGTAGCGCAACATGGTGAAGCAACGATAGCGCGAACCCCGACCTCGTCCGGCCACGGCTGGCCTGCGCGGTGCATACACCCGACGACGACCGGCACCGCTTCATCGCCGCGCCGATCCGCGGCCGGCGTGAACAGGCGCGGCACCGTTCAGCCCGCCGGCGGTCCCGGTTCCGAATCGCCACCGTCCAGCGAGTCCAACCCCTCCAGCAGCCCGCCGGCCCGCCGCGTGCGCTGCGCCAGCGCCGCCGCCAGTGCGGCGCTGCGGCCGGTGACCAGGGTGAACTGCCGACGCGCGCGCGTGACGCCGGTGTAGACCAGCTCGCGCGTGAGCACGCGGCTGGCTTCGCTCGGCAACACCAGCACGGTGTGCTCGAACTCCGAACCCTGGCTCTTGTGCACGGTCATCGCGAAGGCCGTTTCGGCGCCGGGCAGCCGGCTGGCCGCCACCGAACGCAGCCCTGTGCCGTCGCGGAAATAGACGCGCAGCGGTGCGCCGGGCGTGGCCGGCCGCAGCGTGATGCCGATGTCGCCATTGAAGACGCCCAGGGCCGGGTCGTTGCGCGTCACCATCACCGGCCGGCCTTCGAAGACCGGGCCGTGCCGCACGCACCCTCCGGCACTGGCCAGCGCACGTTCCACCGCCGCATTCAGGGCCACGGTGCCCCACTCGCCGTCGCGCACGGCACACAGCAGACGGAAGCGGTCGAAGGCGTCCAGCACGAGCAGCACCCAGTCCTGGAAGACCGTTGCATCCGCCGTATCGCCGTTTTCGGGACGCTGCCGCATCACCTGCAGATAGCCGGTGTAGCCACCTTCGGCGCCGGTGCGGCCGTCCACGGCCAGCCGCACCACGGCCGCGGCAGACGGCGCTTCCAGCCAGTGCAGCGCCGCCAGGGGCGTCGCCTTCAGCAAGTTGGCGGCTTGCAGGGCGTCGCCCCGGTTGACGGCTGCCGCCAGTTCGCCGATCGGGCCGCCGAAGCGGTGGCTGTGGCGCAGCATCACGGTCTGCTGGGCCAGCGGCGGACCGCCGGTGACGAAGGCCGCCGGCAACGCCTGCCCGGCCACCGCCAGCGCAAACGCCGCCGTGGCCGGCCCGTAGCGCCCCGCCTCCGTGCCGTGACACAGGTCGCCCAGCACGGCGCCGGCCTCCACCGAGGCGAGCTGGTCCTTGTCGCCCAGCAGCACCAGCCGGGCCTGCGGCGGCAGCGCCTGCAGCAGTGCCGCCATCATCTCCAGGTGGACCATCGAGGCCTCGTCGACGATCAGCACGTCCAGCGGCAGCGGGTGTGCCGCGTCGTGGCGGAAGCGCCGCGTCTCGGGCCGCGCCCCCAGCAGCCGGTGCAAGGTGTGCGCCGGGCCCAGGCGCGCGGCCAGGTCGCGCAGCGGCGGCGCCTCGGCCAGGGCCGGCGGCAGGGCGGCGAGTGCATCGGCCATGGCCTGCCTCAATCGCGCCGCGGCCTTGCCGGTGGGCGCGGCCAGCGCCACGCGCAAGCGCTGGGGCGCCGGATCCACGGCGAACAGCAACGCCAGCAGCCGTGCCGCGGTGAAGGTCTTGCCGGTGCCCGGCCCGCCAGTGACGAGCATCAACCCGCTGCGCAGCGCCAGCGCACAGGCCAGTTTCTGCCAGTCCGGGCCGGTGCTGCCAGCGTCCGGGAAGAGCGCGTCCAGCCAGTGTCTCGCGGCGGCCTCGTCGACCGCCTGCGGGGTGAGCAGGCGTTGACGCAGGCCGGCCGCCACGGCCTGCTCGTGGCGCCAGTAGCGGCGCAGATACAAGCGCTGGCTCTGCAACACCAGCGGCGGCGCTCCCGTGTCGGGCGACGACTGCTCCGCCGCGCCAACGACGGACACCAAGGGGCTGGCGCGCAGCGCCTGCAGCCAGTCGGCGCCGTGCGCGGGCAAGGTCGACATCAGCGCCCATAGCGGCGCCTGCGCCGCCGCCGGCCAACCGAGCAGGGCTTCGGCGTCGTGCAACAAGTCCTCGACGAGCAGGCAGGCGTGGCCCTGCCCTTCCAGATGCGCGGTCAGCGCCGCCGCCAGCACCACAGGGGCCCCGGCATCGGGGCACAGCTCGAGAACGAAACGCGCGAAGGCGCTGTCCAGGCGGCGCAGCCAGCCGGCCTCGGCCCAGGCTTGCAGTTCCGCCAGCAAGGTCAGCACGTCGGGGCTGGGTACCAGCCCCGGCCGCAGGGCCGCTGCGCCGGCGTCACGCGGAATCATGGCGGACGGCTGCCCCGCGCCGGAGGCACTCATCTCGCCACCGCCGCACCACGCTGCAGCAGCGCTTCCAGCGCCGCCAGCAAGGGCAGCGACGCCGGCACGTGAAGGCAGCCGCGTGCCGGGCCGCGGATGCCGCGAATGAAAAAGTACAGCGCCCCGCCCAACTGCCGCGCGGGGTCGTAGCCGGCGCCCAGGCGCTGGCGCAGCAAGCGGTGCAGCGCCAGCAGGTACAGCGCGGCCTGCACGTCGTAGCGGTGCTCGGCCATCGCCGCGCGCAGTGCCTGCGGCGTGTAGTCGGCGTCACCCGGGCCCAGCGCATTCGACTTGTAGTCCAGCACCCACCAGCGCCCGCCGTATTCGAAGACCAGGTCGGCGAAGCCCATCAGCATGCCGCGCAGTTCACGCCCGGGCAGTGGCGGACGGGCCACGCCGTCCAGCAGGTGCGCGCGGCACAGTGCGTCGACCTGGCCGGCGTCGAGGCCGTCGCCGGGAAACCAGAACTCCATTTCGGGCAGCAGGCGCTCCAGACCACTCAACGCGGTGCCCAGCGGCGGCAAATCGGTGGCCACCAGCGCCGCCAGCCAGGTCTGCACGGCCGCCGCGTACCGGCCCTGGCCCTGCTGCTCGCAGCGGCGCTGCAACTGCTCGCGGACCGCGGGCGAGCCAACCCGTGCGAAGCCTTCGCCGGCCAGCCATTCCAGTACACCGTGCAGGAAGTTGCCCGGCACCGCACCGCGCGGGAAGGCGTGCCAGGGTGCGCCATCGGCGGTGCCGCCATGCCTCACGAGGCTGGGCGCCGCGGCGCCTGCCTCGGGCATGCCGAACTCGGCCGCGTCGGCCGGCGCGGGCCCTTCGTCGTCGCGCGCCGCCACCGCACTCACCGGCCCGGGCAGCGCACGCACCAGCGCGGTGAAGCTGCCGATGGACCAGTGTCGCTCGAAGCTGGCCGCATAGGCAGCGGGCGCACGCAGTGGCGGCAAGGCGGCGCGCGGTTGCAGGGGCGTGTGGCCCGGTGCCTGCGCCGCCTCGACCACGATGCCGCTGCCGGCCTGCGCCAGCGCCTGCACCTGCGCCGCAAGACCCGCGGCGTCGGTGGGCATGCCGCCGCCGACGAGGCGGCCGAAGGCACTGCGGTGCGCGCTGCATTCGCGGCTGCGGCCGGCGGTGAGCGCGGTCACGCCCAGCCACAGCGCATGCCGGGCGCGCGTGAGCGCCACGTAGAGCAGCCGCAGGTCCTCGCGCAGTCGGTCCTTGTCGGCCGCGGCCAGGAGCTCGTCGGTCAACTGCAGGTGCAGCGTGCGGACGCCTTCGGCGCCGGCCACGTTCAGGAAGCGCGTGCGCGATTTGTCGACGGGACGGAAAGTGCATGCATAGGGCAGGAAGACCAGCGGGTACTCCAGCCCCTTGGCCTTGTGCACGGTGATCACCTGCACCAGGTCGGCGTCGCTTTCCAGGCGCACGATCTGTTCGTCGCCGCCGGCGCCCTCACCCTGCATCTGCTCGGCCAGCCAGCGGATCAGCGCCTGCTCGCCGCGCAGCCGTGCGCTGGCCGCCTGCAGCAGTTCGGCCAGGTGCAGCACATTGGTCAGCCGGCGTTCGCCGCCGCGTTCGCTCTCGCCTGCGCCTTCACCAGGGCCTCGAACTTGATCGCCCGGTGCCTGCGCCACGGCCAGCCAGCGCGCCGGCAGGTCCAGCCGGTGCAGCGCCTGGCGCAGCATGGCCAGCACCCCCTGCCCCTGCCACACGGCGTGCAGCTGCCTGAATTGTTCGGTGCGCTGATCGAAGGCTTCGTCGTCGTCGGCCAGCTGCGCCAATTCGGCCAGCGAAAGACCCAGCAGCCGCGTCGCCAGCGCGGCCCGCACCAGGCGGGCGTGCAGCGGCGCGGCGACGGCGCGCAGCACCAGCAACAGGTCCTGCGCCTCGACGCTGCGGAGCACCGATTCCTTGTCGGAGAGGTAGACCGAAGCCACCCCGCGCTGGCGCAGCGCCTGGCGCACGGCCGTGGCCTCGCGGCCGGTGCGCACCAGCACGGCCACGTCGGCCGGCCGCAGGCGTGCCCAGGCCGACTCCGGGCCCTGGAAGCCGGCACCGGGATCGTTGAGCAGCGCCACGATGCGTTCGGCGCAGCGCCGGCCGTTCGTGCGCAGGTGCTCGCGCGGCGCCTGGAGTTCGGCGTCGAGCACCAGTGTCACCGGGTCGGCAGCGCCGGCCGAGGTGACGAAGACTTCGCCGCGCCCGCGCGCCCGCACGGGCACGAAGGGCACTGGGTCGTCGGCGGCCATCGCGTCTGCCTCGGTGCGGTACAGGAAGGCGCCCTCGCCCGGCCTCGCTTGCGCCTGCTCGAAGACATGGTTCACAGCCGACACCAGCCCTGCCGTGGAACGGTGGTTGGTGCCCAGCACATAGTGGCGCCCGGCGGTGGCGCGGCGCATGCCCAGGTAGCTGTGGATGTCGGCGCCGCGAAAGCCGTAGATCGACTGCTTGGGGTCGCCGATGAGCAGCAGCGCCGTCTCGCGCCCGTTGTCGGCCACGCGGTAGAGGCGGTCGAGGATGCTGGCCTGCAGCGGCGACGTGTCCTGGAATTCGTCGACCAGCGCCACCGGGGTCTGCGCCAGGATGCGTGCGCGCAGCCGCTCGGCCGCGGCGCCGTTGTGCGCCGGGTCCAGGGCCCGGTCCAGGCGGCCGAGCATGTCGGCGAAACCGAAGCTGCCGGCCTGCTGCTTCAGCTCGGCCAGGCGCTGCTGGACCCTCGCTGCGGCGTGCAGGCGCAGCGCGCTGGCCGGCACCGGTACGGCGTCGAGGTCGTGCATGAGCTGGGCAAAGGCGTCGAAGTGCGGCGGAAGGTCCACCTGGGCGCCGGGCTTCAGCGCCGCGTGCATGCCTTCGGGCTTGAGACGCGCCACCGCCGTGGTCGTCAGCTCCGGGCGTTCGGCCCCGGGCTTCTCGGCCCAGCCGGCCAGGGCGGCCAGCCAGCCGTTGTAGTGGTTCCTCGCGAGCTTGCGCCTGTCGAACGGGAAGTCCTTGCCGTCGTAGGCGCCGTCCAGCCAGGCCTGCATTGCCTGCGCGCGCCCGGCCCAGCCCTGCTTCAGCCGCGCCAGGGCAGCCGCACGCTGGTCGCACGCGGACTCGATGCAGTCGCGCAGGCTGCCTTGCCCGGTAGCGGCCGGAAGTTCCACTTCCAGCAAGGCCTGCGTATCGGCGGCCAAGGCTTCGACGCCGGGCCACACCGCCAGCGCCTCGTCCAGGGCCGCGGCGGGCAGCGGGTAGAGCTGCTGGCGCCAGTAGTCGCGTGCGGCCTCGAACTGCATCGCGCGCTCGTTGGCGGCCAGTTCCTCGTCGAACAGGCAGCCGCTGTCGAAGGCGTGTTCGCGCAGCATGCGCTGGCACCAGGCGTCGATGGTGTGCACGGCCGCGTCGTCCATGCTCTCGGCCGCCAGCGTCAGCCGCCACGCGGCCTGCTTGCGCGGCAGCCCTCCAGCGTAGGCGGTGAGCAATTCGGCGAGAAAGGTGTCTGCAGGGTGCGGCGACGCTTCGCCGCGGAAGCAGCGTGCCGCCTCGAGCAGCCGGCTGCGGATGCGGTCGGAGAGTTCGCGCGTGGCCGCGCGCGTGAAGGTCATCACCAGCACCTCGGCCGGCGTCATCGGCCGCGCGAAGGCCGCGTCACCGCCGTGGCCGAGCACCAGCCGCAGGTACAGCGCGGCGATGGTCCAGGTCTTGCCCGTGCCGGCGCTGGCCTCGATGAGGCGGCTGCCCCACAGCGGAAAATGCGCCGCCTGCAGGACTTCAGACATGCGCCGCCCCTGCGGGCGCAACGGCACCGCCGGTGTCGAAGACCTCGACCTGCACGTCGGCGTCGATCCACGCCGCCAGCGGCGCGAACAGGCGTTGCGCCAGGGCCTCGAAACGGCCGTCGGCGACAAGTGCGGCGTAGTCGGGGAAGCTGCGCGCCAGGCAGGCTTCGGCGGCTTCGCCGCGCCTGTGGCCGAAGTCGCTGCCTTCGTAGACGCCGGCCACGTCGGACACGCCGCGCACCAGCGCCAGCGCCGTGCGCGGCGCCAGCGGCAGCGGCGCGCCGCTGCCTTGCCGGCCTTCGCGCCAGGCCTGCATCAGCTCGCCCAGCGCGGCGCGGGAGCGCTCCGCTGGCCACGGCCGCACGGTGACGCAGGCGTCGCGGCCCACCATGACCCCTGCCACCGCGACGCCGCAGGTGCTGGACGCCAGCATGCGCACCCACGCCGTGATGAGGCGGTCGCCGCGTGGCTGGCCCTTCTTCGCATCGGCGCACAGCCGGCCGGCCGAAAGCTCCAGCCACACGGCGGCGCCTTCACCGGCCTCGCCGCCCGCGCCGTCCTCGCCAGCCGAGCCCGTACCGCGCAATCCGGTCAGCCAGTCGTTCAGCCACAGACCGTCGTGGGAGTGCGACAAGACCCGGTGCGGCAGGTGGCGGGCAAACTGCGCCTGCAGCGCCTGCCAACGTGCCAGCATCGGCAGCAGGCCGGCGGCCAGGGCCTGCGCGCTGCGCCGGCCGGGCGCTCCCAGCGGCAGGCGGCCGGCCCGCTGCACGCGTGCCACCTGCGCTGCCACCCGCACTGCCAGGTCGGGCACCGGCCCAGCGTCGAGCGCGGGGGCGAGCGCTTCGACCAGCTCCTGCATCAGCGCATATTCGGCCAGGCCGGCCAGGCCGAAGGGCTCGTCGTCGTCGAAGGCGGTTTCCTCGTCGCCGAAGACCACGTTCAGGCGGTGGCGGAAGAAATCCTTCACCGGGTTCTTCAGGAACGACACCAGCGCCGCCACGGTGAGCGCCTCCTCGCCGTCGGCCGGGGTGGCGCCGATGGCGCCCGCCGGCGGCGGGGCCGCCGCGGCGCTGGCGGGAACGGCGGGCAGGTGCGCGGCCCGCCACTCCCGCGCATGTGTGAACAGTGCCGGTGCTCCGGCGCGGCTTGCGGCATCGGCGCTCGCCGTGGCGTCGACACCCGCAGGCGCCTCGACACCCGTAGGCATCTCGAAGTACCGTCGGCTGAACGGCTGCAGCGGATGCCAAGTCGTGCGCACCGGCAGCACGGCCTCACCCCAGCCGGCGGCCAGATAGTCACGCAGTTGCGAAACCAGCACCGAAGGCGGCTGCACGCTGTTGTCTCGCACGCTGCGCCCGGCCCAGCTGACATACAGCACGCGCCGCGCCGACAGCAAGGCCTCCAGCATGAGCTGGCGGTCGTCGTCGCGGCGCGAGCGGTCGCCCGGGCGCTGCTGGCCCGGCCGGCCCATGAGGTCGAAGTCGCTGCGCAGGCCGCGGCGCGGGTAGTCGCCGTCGTTCATGCCCAGCAGGCACACCACCTCGAACGGAATCGCGCGCAGCGGCAGCAGGGTGCAGAAGGTCACGCCGCCGGCGCGGAAGCGGCGGCCCAGGCCGGGTTCGTCGATGCCCGCCAGCCACGCCTCGCGCGCCACCGCCAGTTCCACCGGCTGGTCGAAACCGGCACCGGCGCAGGCATCGAGCCAGGCATGCAAGGCCTCGTGCGCCGCCGCCAGCGCGGTGCGTTCGCGCTCGTCGTCGGGGTCGAAGAATGCCGCCAGCAGGGTGTGGCCGCGCTCGGCCCAACGGGCCGGCGTGGCAGGGCTGTGGGCCTGTGCGAGCCAGTCGAGCATCGCCGCGACGATGTCGGCCAGCGAACCCGCCAGCGCCGCTTCGAGCCCCCCGACCTCTTCGTAGGGTTCGATGCCGTTGAAGTCGCCCGTTGCGCCGGGTTCCGGCGCGCCGACCGCATAGCCCAGCAGCATGCGGCGCAGCCCGAACAGCCAGGTGTTGGGCTCGCCGCACGCGCCCAGGCCCAGACCCGCGCGGTGCGCCTCGTCCAGCCCCCAGCGCACGCCCGCGCCTTCCATCCACGCCGCGAGCCGCGGCAGTTGTTCCGGCGCCAGGCCGAAGCGGCGCGCCACCGCGGGCACGTCGAGCAGGTCGCGCACCTCGGAAAGCCCGCAGCGCTGCTGCGGCAGCCGCAGCAGCCACTCCAGCGCGACCAGCAGCGCGTCGTGACCGCGGTCCTGCAGGTCGGCGATGCCGTACGGGATGAAACGCGCGTCGTCGCGCGGCAGCTGGCCGAAGACGGCACGGATGGCCGGCGCGAAGAGTTCTATGTCGGGCACCATCACGACCACGTCGCGTGGATGCAAGGGCCGCCCGCCGGGTGGGTGCGCCAGCCATTCCAGCAACTGGTCGTGCAGGATCTCGACCTCGCGCTGCGCGCTGTGCGCGACATGGAAGACGATCGAGCGGTCGGCCGCGTCCAGCCCCTGCGCCGCCGCCAGCGCCGCATGCTCGTGCAGCGGCACGAGGTCGCGGATGCGCGCCTGCACCTGCTGCAGCAGCGTGACACCGGGGCCTTCGTCGAACAGATCCACGCGCGGCAGTGCGAACCGCTGCCGGGCCGCCATCGCGTCGTCGAAGGCGTCGAGCTGGCGCACGAAATCGCGCCCCTGGCGGCCCCACGCGGCCAGCAGCGGATGGGCATGGGCGTGCATGTCTTCCAGTGCCACCGCGGCCAGGTCGAGCCCCTGGCGCAGCGGGTGGCGGCGGCGCTCGGCCCGCAGCAGTTCACGGCCATCGATGATGTCGGCCCAGTGGTATCGACACGGATTGGGAATCGCCAGCACCACCTGCGCGCGCGCCGACAGCGCGGCCAGCGCCTGCAACGTGGGCAGGGGCACGTGGGTCATGCCGAAGAGCACGACACGGCGCGGAACCCGGGCCAGCGGCGCGGCACCGGCAGCCACCGCTTGCAGGAAACGCTGGTGCAGTCGCGGCCGGATGGCGGCGCGCTCGGGCTCGGGCAGCGGCGCCAGCAATTCGCGCCACAGCAGCGCCTGCCAGCGCTGGTCGGCGGGCAGTGGCTCGGCCGGCAGGCCCGGCCCGCGGGGCAGGCTGTCGCGGCTGTCGGCCCAGGCTTGAAGCCAGTCGGGGCGGTAGACCTGGTACTGGTCGTACAGGTCGGCCAGGCGCTGCGCCAGCTGCAGCCGGCGGCCCGCGTCGCCGTCGCGCAGGAAGCCGGCCAGGGGTTCGAAGCCAGGCCTTGGCAGCAGCGTCGGCAGCAGTGCCATCAGGCGCCAGGTCAGCGGCAGCTTGTCCAGTGCCGACTGGGCCGGCACCGCGTCGTGCCCCAGCCATTGCCGGTAGGCCCGCCAGAGAAAGCGCGCCGGCAGTTCGACGCGTGTGGCGGCGCAGATGCCTGCGTGCGCGGCCAGCGTCGTCTTCAGCCACTCGGCCACGCCGTTGCTCTGCACCAGGAAGATCTCTTCCTCCAGCGGCAGCAGCGGGTGCTGCTGCAGCCACTCGAAGACGGCCTCGGCCAGCCATTCGGCGCGGTTGCCGTGCAGGACGAGGAGGCCGGGTTGAAGCTCGGAATTCACGGGTGGGGCTTGGTGCTGCGTGGGCCGGTCTTCGCCGCTGCGGCGGCCCGGCGAACTCGTTTGATCGGTGGGATCTGCCCGCCATCATCGCAGCACCGGCGAGGCCGCGGGCTCGCTACACTCGCGAGCCTCTCGCGGCCACGGCTGCATGCGCCACCCATGGCAGGCATCCACATCACCGACATCGAAGCGGCCATCAACTGGTGGCGCGCCCGTTCGCCATCGCCCGACGGCGTCGCGGCCTGCGCCGAGGTGCGCGCGCTGGCCGAGGTCTATGGCCTGCTCGTGTACCACCACCAGACGCTCTGCGAGGAAGCCACGATGCCGGCGCGTGCGCGCCGGGCCTGGCTGGACTGGTATGCCAGCACGCCCGACGCGCCGTGCATTGCCATCTGCTCCACCAGCCAGGGCGACGCCGTGTGCAAGGGCTGCGGCCGCAGCTTCGAGGAAGTGCAGCGCTGGCCGGAATTCGGGCCGGCGCAGAAGCGCGCCGTGTGGCGGCGCATCACCCTGGAAGCCACGGCCTGGCGCTTCAACCGCTATGCCGAGCGTGCGCGTGAAGCCACCGGCGCCGACCACCCGGACCCGCAATCCTTCGGTGGCAACGACACACGCCCGCCGCGGGCCTGAAACCGGGCCCAGCACGTCGGCCGCTTGTGCGGCGGCCAGAGGAGCTTCAGACCGCCGGCAGGTCCAGCACGAAGCAACTGCCGCCGCCCGCGCGCGCTTCACAGCGCACGCTGCCGCCGTGGCGCAGCGCAATCTGGCGCACCAGCGACAGGCCCAGGCCCACGCCGCCTTCGAATTCGGCATGGCCGGGCAGGCGGAAGAAGGGCTCGAAGATGCGGTCGCGGTCGGCCTCGGGCACGCCGGGCCCGCGGTCGCAGATGCGCAGTTCGACCCGCCCACCGCTGGCACCGGGCCGCGCCGCCACAGAGGCCTGCACCTCGTTGCCACCGTAGCGGCGCGCATTCTCGAGCAGGTTGCGCGCGGCGCGACGCAGCAGCCGTTCGTCGCCCGGCACCTGCACGTCGTCGCCGTTCACCACCGCACCCACGCGCGCGGCCTCCTCCACGAGCAGCGGCAGCAAGGCGACGGGCTCGCGCACCTCCAGCGCGGCGGCCGCATCGAGCCGGCTCGTCAGCAGCACTTCTTCCACCAGGGCGTCGAGTTCGGCGATATTGGTGCGGATCTCGCGCTGCAACGCCGCGCGCTGGTCGGGCGAGGCTTCGTCGACCAACGCCAGCGCCATCTTCAGCCGCGCCAGCGGCGAACGCAGTTCGTGGCTGGCGTTGGCCAGCAGGGTCTGGTGCGAACGCAGCAGGGTTTCGATGCGCGCCGCGGCGCGGTTGAAGCTGGCGCCCAGGGCGGCCACCTCGTCGCGGCCGCCTTCGGCCACGCGCTGGTGCAGCGCCCCGGCGCCGAAGGCCTCCACACCCTGCTTCAAGGCCTCCAGGCGGCGCGTCAGGCCGCGCACCACGGGCCAGGCGCCGGCGGCCACCGCCATGAAGAGCACCACGAGCAGCAGCACCAGACCCAGGCCGTCGGGCCAGCCGGGTGGCAGCAGTCGCGGCGTGTCGATGTCGGGCGGACCGCCGCCCGGCCGCCCGCGCAGCGCCAGCGGACGCGCCACCCACAGCACGCGGCCATCGTCCAGCGTCATCGAGCGCAGGCGCGGCGCGCCGCCGGGCCGTTCGGCCTCACGGCGCAGGAACGATTCGGTGGCGCCGATGCGCTGGCCGTTGGCGTCGTCCAGCGCCATCGGCACGCGCAGGCGCTTTGCCCAGTCGCGCAGTGCCGCGGCCTGTTCCCCGCGCGGCGCGTCGGCCGGCGGCAGCGAGGCCTGCAGCAACTCGGACCAGGCCGCCAGGCGCTCGCGTGCGCCGGCCTCGGCACGCAGCCGCTGCTCGTCCAGTTGCTGCTGCAGCAGCCAGCCCGAAACCAGCGCAAACAGCGCCAGCGCGGCCACCACGGTGAGATAGATGCGCAGGTACAGCGCGCGCATGGCTTCAGTGCTCTTTCGGGCCTGTCGGGCCCGCCGGTCGCAACGCGCCGGCACCGCCGGCCGGGTACTGCCAGGCCACTATTCGGCGTCCTGCTTGCGCGCGAACACGTAGCCGGCACCGCGTACCGTGAGCACGCGGCGCGGCGCTTTCGGGTCGTCCTCGATGACGGCGCGGATGCGCGAGATGTGCACGTCGATGCTGCGGTCGAAGGCCTCCAGCGGGTGGCCCTTGAGCGCGTCCATGATCTGGTCGCGCGACAGCACCCGCCCGGGACGCCGCGCCAGCACGCCGAGCAGTTCGAACTGGTGGCCGGTGAGGTCGCAGGGACGACCGTCCAGGCGCGCCTGGCGCGCGCCCAGGTCCACCTCGAGGCGGCCGAAGACGAGCACGTCGTCCCCGCTGCCGGCATGGGGCGCGGCGCGGCGCAGCAGCGCCTTCACCCGCGCCAGCAGTTCACGCGGTTCGAAGGGCTTGCCCAGATAGTCGTCGGCGCCGATCTCCAGGCCCACGATGCGGTCGGTGGGCTCGCCGCGCGCCGTGAGCATGAGCAGCGGCAGCCGCCGCGTGGCCGGCGCGCTGCGCAGTTCCCGCGTGAAGTCCAGGCCGTCGCCGTCGGGCAGCATGAGGTCGAGCACCAGGGCGTCGAACCCGCCCTGCTGCAGGCGGCTGCGCGCCGCAGCCAGCGAGGCGGCGGTCTCGACCTCGAAGCCGTTGTTGCGCAGGTAGTCACCGAGCATCCCGGTCAATCGCGAGTCGTCGTCGACCAGCAGCAGGCGGCTCATCGCATGCGGCTCTTCATGGCCTTCGACCAGGTCCGGGCCTGCCCGGCCCTTCGCGGACCGGGTGCGAAGCGCTCAGCGCTTCGGGTGGGGGGCTGCTTCACGTTCGGCGCGATGGCGCTGCAGGGCGGCACGATGCTGTGCCATCTGCTCGGCCAGGGCCTGGCGCTGCTCGGCAGTGAGCACGCGGCTCATGTCCAGCAGGGCCCGAACCATGCGCCGGCTGGCCCGGTCGTGCTGCGCCAGCGCTTGCAGCCGCAGGGCCTCGACCGCCGCTTCGTCGACGAACGGCTGCGCGAACAGCGCCCGGCCTTGCTCGCGCAAGTCCTGCCCGGCCTCGCGCTGGGCGCGCAGGTCGGCGCGCGCGGCATGCGCGATCTGCTGGATCTGTGCCCGCTGTTCGGCGCTGGCACCGATGCCGTCGAACAAGCGCTCCATCTGCCGCGGGTGCGCCATGAGCAGGCTGCCCATCTGGCCCATCGCGGGCAGGGTGCCGGGGCTGCCATGCACGCCTTGAGGCGCCGCGGCCGCCGTCTGCAGCAGGCCGCCGGCCAGGGCCAGCGCAGCGCTGGCGGCCAGCAGGCGCAACGGCCGAAACACGACGCGGGCGCCGGCGGGGGTGGGGTGGGAAACGGATCGCTGCATGACATCTCCTGGCGGGTTCACGATGCCGGCCATCTTGCAGACCGGCCGTAACGGCAGCGTGCAGCCCCGGTAAAGAACTGTAGGGAACTCAGCCCGGCGCCGCTTCCACCCGAACCAGTCGGCGCTGCAACGAAAACGGCGGCTGGGCGCTGCGCAGGTCCAGGCGCAACAGCACGCCGCTGGCGCGGTCGACGACGATCGCCCCGTCGACACGCGTGAAGGCCTCGGCGGCCTGGGCGTCGCCGAACAATTCGATCACCGCCACGTCGAAGCGGCGATCGGCCACCGTTTGCGGCCCCACGGCCACCACCTGGCCGCGCAGGCGGGCGCGCGCGAGCGGATCGCCCACCACGCCGATCTCGCCGGCCACCACGTGGCCGAGCACGAGCTCGCCACGGATCAGGCGCTGCCATTGCAGCGTGCCCGCGGGCGCCTCGAGCACGTTGCCGAATCGGTCCTGTCGCCAGGGGCTGCCGGGCGCCGATTCAAGTTCCATCTCGATTTCGGTGCGGCGCAGCGACTTCACGCGCAAGACCCAGGTGGACGCGGGCAAACGCGGCGCGGCGCGGTCTTCGTAGACGAGGCGGTCACCCACCGCCACCGGCAAGGTGGCCGCGACGTCGGGCCGCAGTTCGGCGGCAGCCGGCGGGCAGCCCTTGACCGCCGAAGCCGTGCGCAGCGCCTCGTAGCGGCCCTTCAGCCGCGCCAAGTCGGCCGCCTCCAGCCCGGCCGGCCGCATCGCCAGCAGCGCAGGCCAGAAGACGGTGACGCCCACGCCCAGCGCCATGATGTTGTTGCCGGCGCGTTCGTCCACCGCATAGGCCACGTCGGCCGCGCGCTGCTGCACTGCGTCGAGTTCGTCGTCGATACGGTCACAGGACCAGTCGGCGAATTCAGCCGCGTCGGCCTGCTCCGAAGGCACGTCGACCGAGCGCGTGATGCAGCCGGCCAACAAGGCAACGGCCAGCAGCGCGGCCGAGATCGGACGCAGCCACGGCGGGGCGGGGGACGATGTTGCGGACGTCATGCGGCGCCCATTGTGCGCGACCCGCGCGGTGCGGCAAGTGTCCGCGCGGGCCCGCTGCCGAACCGCGCGCACCTGCGGGCTTGAGGCCGCGCCGCAGGCCCGGTGCAATGTTCGCCACGACATCGGGTATATTTCGCGTTGTAGATATGCACAAGACCGTCTTTCTGTAGGTCATCTCTGTTTCAGCCGGTCTACCCGGCAGTTTCGGTCGAATCTCCAATCGGTGAATTCTTGGCGTCTCTGCACTGCTTGCAGCATGTGCTGCGGCATCACTTGAAAGGAAATTTGATATGACAACCGAAACCGGTACCGTGAAGTGGTTCAACGAAGGCAAGGGCTTCGGCTTCATCACGCCTGACAGCGGCGGCAAGGACCTCTTCGCCCACTTCAGCCAGATCCAGGGCAGCGGCTTCAAGACCCTGGCCGAAAGCCAGCGCGTCGAGTTCGAAGTGACGCAGGGCCAGAAGGGCCCGCAAGCGTCGAACATCCGCGCCGCCACCTGACCGGCGCACGAGACCCCGGCAACGGGGTTTGCTGAAAGAGCCGCGGTCTTTCCCGCGGCTTTTTTCTTGGGGCGTCGACGATGAAGAACCTGCAGGAAGCCACGGAACGGATCTGCGAACTCAAGGGCAGCCTGGTCGCGCTGGACGCCCTGGTCACGGCGCTGCTGCAGGCGATGCCGGTCTCGGCGCGCGCGGGACTGCAACGCACCTTCGAGGGCCACGCCGAGGTCGCGCGGACCGTGCTGCTGAACACGTCGACCTCGGAGCACACCATTGCCGCCTTCGAGCGCGATGTGAAGCGAACCTCGGAGCTGATCGGCGAGGTCTAGACCGTCCCCCAACGTAGAATGAAGCGGTGCGGCGTATGGCTGCGCACCGATGAACAGCCAGGAGGAGTCCGTTGCCGGGGCCCGCGCGCGCACGGAATCTCCGACCCCGCCGGCCCCGGATGCGGGTTACCTTAGTCATCAGATGTCGTGTTGGCACCTGCTTATCCTCGGCACGATGAAAGGCAGGCTCATGGCTTCCGGCAGTCGATCCGCGCCCACGAGACGTCGCATGAAATCTGCGTTCGGCCTTGGCTGTGCCGTCTGTCTGGCGTCGGCTGCCATCCTGTCCACCGCCGGGTGCAGCAGCGCTCCGAAGCCTGCGGCCGTCAGCGGCAACATCGAGGCCTCGGCGGGTCTCAATCCCAGCGTGACACAGCGTCCGTCGCCCTTGTTGCTGCGCATCTACGAACTGAAATCGGCCGCCGCCTTCAACCAGGCCGACTTCATGTCGCTGTACCAGGCCGATCAGGCGACGCTGGGTGCAGAACTGATCACCAGGGAAGAAGTGATGCTGCAGCCCGGCGAGACGCGCCCGTTCGCGAAGAAGTTGTCGGTGGACACCCGCTTCATTGGCGTCGTCGCGGCCTATCGAAACCTGGAACAGGCCACGTGGCGTTCGATCACGGCCGTGCAGCCGGGCCGAACGCAGAGCATCACGATCCGCGCCGAACCGCTCTCGGTGTCGGCGACGGTTTCCCGCTGAGTCCGTTCGCAAGCAGCGTGACGATGACGGCGCATCACCGCGTGATCTGGTCGCAGGGCATGTTCCTGCGACCGCACCATTTTCAGCAGGAGTCGCGCTTCGTCGAGTCCTTGGTCGACGCTCGTGCACGCGCCGCGCATCCTTATGCCTGGGGCTTTGGCGAATTGGTGCTGGACGAAGCGCAGTTCGCGCTGGGCCGCGTGGCGCTCGTGCGCGCGCGTGGCGTGCTGCCCGACGGCACACCGTTCTCGATGCCCGACGTCGACGCGTTGCCGAGCCCGTTCGAGGTTTCCCCCGACCTGCTGGGCGAAGTGGTCTTCCTCGCGGCGCCGCGCGCACGCTCCGGCGCCACCGAGGTCGACTTCGGCGACGGCCGTGGCGATGCGGTGGCCCGCTACAACGTCATCGACCTGGATCTGCGCGACCACACGAATGCCGCTGACGACCCGGAACCGGTGCAGACCGGCGCCCTGCGCCTGCAGTTGCTGCGCCAGCGCGATGCCAACGACAGCCACGCGCTGCTCGGCGTGGCGCGCATCGTCGAGCGCCGCGGCGACGGGCAGGTCGTGCTCGATCGGGGCTATGTCGCGGCGCAGACACGCATCGAAGCCAGCGGCCAGCTCTCGGCCACGGCGGCGCTGCTGCACGGCCTCATTCAACAGCGGGCCCGCGCGCTGGCAGCGGGCATGGGCCAACTCGGCCACGGCGTCTCGGAAGTCGCCGACTTCCTGATGCTGCAGCTGCTCAACCGCACCGAACCGCGCTGGCGCCAGTTCGCCGGTGCGCCCAGCGTTCATCCCTGGCCATTCTTCCTGGCCTGCCTGGAGCTCGCGGGCGAACTGGCAACCTTCTCGAGCACGCGCCTGCCGCCCGAATATCCGCTCTATCAGCACGACGACCTGCAGCGCTGCTTCGCCCCCGTCGTTCAGGACCTGCGGGAACTGTTGTCGACCGTGATCCAGCGTCACGCGGTGCCGATCGAACTGGTCGACCGCAGCCACGGCGTGCGCACCGCCGTGATTGCCGACACCGAGCTGCTGCGCAGTGCCGGCTTCGTGCTGGCGGTGCGCTCGCAACTGCCGATGGAGCAGGTGCGGCAGCGCTTTCCTTCCCAGTGCAAGCTCGGCCCGGTCGACCGCATCAAGGAACTGGTCAACCTCCAGCTGCCGGGCATCGCTCTGCGCAGCCTGCCGGTGGCGCCGCGGCAGCTGCCCTACCATGCCGGCAGCCACTATTTCGAACTGGACCGCCAGGGTGAACTCTGGAAGCAGCTCGAACGCAATGGAAGTCTGGCGCTTTTCGTGACCGGCGACTTCCCCGGCCTCGAACTCGAGCTGTGGGCCGTGCGCCAGCCCTGATGCATCGAGGCGGCACCGATGGCCAGCGACCCGCCTGCGGTCCCCGACCCCTTCGCTGAGTTCGACGGCCAGCCGACCTTCGCCCGACCGATGCCTGGTGGATGGCCCGGAGTCCGGGCGTCCGGGGCAGCGGGTCAGGTGGACGGCGCTTCGAGCGACCTGCCGCCGGCCGACCACGGCCTGAACCCCTTGCTCGCATTGGCCAACCGTCTGATGGTGATGGTGCCGCAGCTGCGCCAGACGCGCCAGGTCGCGGATCCGGGGGCGCTGCGCGCGTCGCTGGCGCAAGGTGTGCGCGACTTCGCCAGCTCCGCCCAGCAGCGCGGGATCGCGCCCGAGCGCATCATGGCCGCGCGCTACGTGCTGTGCACGATGATCGACGAGGCAGCCGCCGACACCCCCTGGGGTGGCGCCGGACTGTGGGGTCGGCACAGCCTGCTGGCCGAGTTCTACAACGAGTCCTTCGGCGGCGAGAAGGTCTTCCAGCTGATGGCCAGGTTGGCCGAGAAGCCCGACGTCAACCTCGACCTGCTCGAGTTCATCTACGCCGCGCTGGCGCTCGGATTCGAGGGCCGCTATCGCGTGATCGACGGAGGTCGGGCGCAACTCGAGGCGATTCGCGCCAAGCTGGCGCAGATCATCCGCCAGCAGCGCGGTGCCTATGCACCGGCCTTGGCGTCGAACTGGCAGGGCCGGCCGGTGGCTGATCGCCGGGCGCTGTCCTGGCTGCCCTTGGCCGTCACGGCCTGCGCCGCGCTGCTGATTCTGGGCGGCGCCTATGCCGCATTCGCGTGGTCGCTCAGCAATCGCGCTGACCCGGTCTATGGCGAGATCCAGCGCCTGCGGCTGCCGGCGCCGCTGGTGCCCGTCGCACAGGCCGCACCGCAGCCGCGACTGGCCGTCTTCCTGCAGCCCGACATCCGCGCCGGCCTGGTGGCGGTGCGCGACGAGGTCGACCGCAGCGTGATCACGATTCGCGGCGAAGGCCTGTTCGCGCCGGCCAGCGCCACGCTGGTGCCGGAACGCGAGGACCTGATGCGCCGCATTGCCGACGCCCTGGTGCGCGTCGGCGGCGACGTGGTCGTCACGGGACACACCGACAACACGCCGATGCGGTCGATGCGCTTCCCGTCCAACTGGCACTTGTCGGAAGAGCGCGCACGCACCGTGCAGGGCCTGATCGTCGCGGCCGGCGTGCCGGCCGATCGCGTGCGCGCCGAAGGCCGCGCCGACGGCGAGCCGCTGGTGCCGAACGACAGTGCCGCCAACCGTGCGCTGAACCGGCGTGTCGAGGTCATGCTGCTCACCGCCAGACCCGAGGCGCGCTCGCGCCGGACCGAGGCGCCGCCGGCTGCCGCAGCGGCGGCCTCGAGGTGATCCGCACCATGCTGCGCAAGGTCTTGGGCTGGATCTTCAACGGCTGGGTGCTCGCCGCATTGCTGCTGTTGCTGCTGCTGGCGCTGGTCTGGGTCATCGGACCGCTGGTCGCGGTGGCCGACTGGCGCCCGCTGGAGGGCGAGAACGCGCGCTGGGTGGCCACCGCGGTCGTCGTCGCCGTTGCGGCGGCCATCGTGGGCTGGCGCACCTGGCGCGCCCGCAGCGGCAACGAGAAGGTCGTGCAGCAGCTCATGGCCGCGCCTGCCGGCCCGGCGGCAGATGGCGAGAGCGCCGACCTGGCGGCCGTGCGCGCGCGCTTCGAGGGCGCACTGCAGATGCTGCGCAGCGCCCGCTTCAGCGGCCCGGCAGGCGCGGCGCCGCGGCGCTGGCAGCGCTTGACCCAGCGACTGAGCGGCCGCTATCTCTACGAACTGCCCTGGTACCTGTTCATCGGGGCCCCGGGTTCGGGCAAGACCACCGCGCTGCGCAACTCGGGGCTGAAGTTTCCGCTCGCCGACCGCATGGGCGAACAGGCGGTGCGCGGTGTCGGCGGCACGCGCAACTGCGACTGGTGGTTCACCGACCAGGCGGTGCTGATCGACACCGCCGGGCGCTTCACCACCCAGGACAGCGACCAGGCCACCGACCGCAGCACCTGGAA
Source organism: Candidatus Rubrivivax defluviihabitans (assembly GCA_016709385.1). GTDB lineage: Bacteria > Pseudomonadota > Gammaproteobacteria > Burkholderiales > Burkholderiaceae_C > Rubrivivax > Rubrivivax defluviihabitans. Next base: position 286,447 of record JADJMW010000004.1, on the reverse strand, counting down.
CGGCTTCCTGGCATTGCTGCGAACGTCGCGCCCGCGCCAGCCCCTGAACGGCGTGCTCGTGACCGCGTCCCTGTCCGACCTGATCGGCAAGGGTTCGGCCGATCGGGCGCGCCATGCGCAGACGGTGCGCCAGCGCCTGCAGGAACTGCACGAGCAGCTCGGCATCCGCCTGCCGATCTACCTGCTGGTCACGAAGTGCGACCTGATGGCGGGCTTCGGCGACACCTACGCCACGCTCGACAAGGAACAGCGCGCGACGCCCTGGGGCTTCACGTTCCCGCTCGAAGTCGCCGCAGCGTGGCAGCAGGAATTCGGACCGCAGTTCGACGCCCTGCTGCAGCGCCTGGACGCCGGGCTCGTCGATCGCCTGCAGTCCGAAGCCGATCCGCAGCGCCGCCAACGCATCTACGGTTTTCCGGGGCAGTTCGCGAGCCTGCGCGCGCCCTTGCAGGAATTCGTCGAGCAGGTCTTCTCGCCCTCGCCCTTCGAGGCCGACCCGCTGCTGCGCGGCGTCTATTTCGTCAGCGGCACCCAGGAGGGCACGCCGATCGACCGCGTGCTCGGTGCGGTGGCACGCCGCTACCAGCTGGAACAGGCCGTGCTGCCGCCGCAGCAGGGCAGCGGGCGCAGCTACTTCCTGCAGCGCCTGCTGACCGAGGTCGTCTTCGCCGAGCACGGCGTGGCCGGCACCCGCCGCGGCTGGGAACGCCGCCGCGGCGCGCTCGTCATCGGCGGCTACGCCCTGGTCGCCCTGCTGGCATCGGTAGTCATTGGCGCCTGGGTGCTGAGCTGGCGCGAAAACCGCGGCTACGTCGAAACCGTCGGCGCACGCGTCGACACCGTGCGCCAGCTCGTGCAGGAAACGCCCAACCGCCCCACCCCGGACTTGACGCCAATCCTCGGGGCGCTGGAAGCCACGCGCGAGCTTGCCGCCGCCGCGGACAGCGGCAAGGACGTGCCATGGTCGCTCGGCTTCGGTCTCTACCAGGGCGCAAAACTCGACGGCGCCGCCCGTGCCGCGTACGAGCGCATGCTCGTCGACGCGATGCTGCCGCGGCTGGCGCTGCGCGTCGAGGAACAGCTGCGTTCGCTCGACCAGCCGGAGTCGCATTACGAGGCCCTGAAGGCATACCTGATGATGTACGACCCCCAGCGCTTCGATGCCGGCGCGCTGAAGGCGCATATCGAAGCCGACTGGGACGTGCGCCTGGGCCGCGAGATGACCACCGAGCAACGCGAGCGCCTGTCGAGCCACCTCGACCGCCTGTTGGCTCAGGGGCCGGCGGTCTCGCCGCTGCCGCAGGACAAGGCACTCGTCGACGCCACGCGTGCGCGGCTGGCCGCCGTGCCGCTGCCGCAGCGCGTCTACAACCGACTGCGTCAGCAGGGGCTGGGGGCGCAATTCCCCGAATTCACGGTCGTGAACAAGGGCGGCGGCAACGCCGCGCTGGTGTTCACCCGTGCCAGCGGGCAGCCGCTGACGCGCGGCGTTCCGGGCCTGTTCAGCTATGACGGCTACCACAAGGGTTTCCAGTCGGTGGTCGGCGACGTGACGCGCCAGCTGGCCGAGGAGCAGACCTGGGTCCTGGGCATCGAGGCGACGGACAGCGTGGGCGCCAGCGCCATGTTGGCCTCGGGGCGCCTGGTCGACGACGTGCGCCGGATCTACCTGAACGAGTACCGCGACACCTGGAAGACGTTCATCGCGGACGTTCGCCTGCAGCCGGTGACGAGCATCGCGCAGTCGATCGAGAAGACGCGCTTCCTGGCCGCGCCGGACAACCCGCTGGTGCCGCTGCTGCGGGCCATGTCGCGCGAGACCACGCTGCTGGCCGGTCAAGGTGCGGTCGAGGCCGTGACGCAGCAGGCGCGTGGTGCCGCCGAGGCCGTGCAGAGCCGCGTGCTGGGCGCGCTCGGTGCCCGACGACCGACCACGGGCGCGCCGGCCAGCCGCATCGAGAGCATCGTCGACGACGAATTCGCGGGCCTGCGGCGCATGGTCACCGCGCCCGAAGGCGGGCGGGCACCGATCGAAGGCGTGGTCGCCAGGCTGGGCGAATTGCAGGTGCTGCTGACCGCCGTCGACTCGGCGCTCAAGGGCGGCGCCGCGCCGCCGCCTTCGCCGCTGCCCAACCAGCTCAAGGCCGAGGCGGCCAATACGGCGGAGCCGGTGCGATCGATCCTCGACAGCCTGGGCAGCGCCAGCTCGCGCGTGGGCCTGATGCAATTGCGTGAGACCCTGTCGCGCGAAGTGCGCACGCAGGTCGGCGAGTTCTGCACCCAGGCGACCGCCGGCCGCTACCCCTTCGACGCCACCTCGCCGCGCGACGTGACGCAGGCCGACTTCGCCGCCTTGTTCGGGCCCGGCGGCAAGTTCGACCAGATGCAGCAGCGTCTGGCGCCGTTCATCGACACCAGCACAAGACCCTGGAGCTTCCGCGCCGTCGAGGGCACGCCGCTGGGCACCGACGTCGGCACCCTGCCCCAGTTCCAGCGCGCGGCCGTGATCCGCGAGACCTTCTTCGCCGGCGGCAGCGCCGTACCGTCGACACGGCTCGAGTTCAAGGCGGTCGAGATGGACACCGAGTTGCGCGAGTTCACGCTGGACGTCGACGGCCAGCTCGTGCGCTACGCCCACGGGCCGCAGATTCCCGCCCTGGTGCAATGGCCCGGGCCGCGCGGCACGGGTGTCGTGCGCGTGATGGTGCAGCCGGCTGGCGGCACGGGCATGGTCAACGACGGTCCGTGGGCCTTGTTCAGGCTGTTCGAGCGCGTGAAGCTGCAGCCCGGGCCGAGCCCCGAGAAGTTCCGCGCCACCTTCGAGATCGACGGCCGCAAGGCCGTATTCGACGTCACCGCGAGCAGCGTGCGCAACCCGTTCCGCTTGCCCGAGTTGCGCTCGTTCGCCTGCCCGAACGGTCTCTGAACGCTGGAACCACCGTGGCTGCCCAAACCGATGCGCCCGGCTGGTTCGGCAAGCTGTCCATGCTGGGTGACTTCGCATCGCGGCGCTTGTCCAGCGACTGGATCCGGCCCTGCGACGAGTGGCTGTCGGCCTCCCTGCGGACGAGCCAGGAGCGGCTGGGCGAGCGCTGGCTCGCGACCTACCTGGCCACCCCCGTCTGGCGCTTCGCCTGGGCGCCGGGCATTGTCGACGGGCACTGGTGGTTCGGCATCCTGATGCCCAGCTGCGACAAGGTCGGCCGCTACTTCCCGCTCGTGGTGGCGCAGCAGCGGCAGCAGCCGCCGATCGACCGCTTCGCGCTCGACCACCTCGAATGGTGGTGGGGCCACCTCGCTCGTGCCGGCCTGGACACCCTGGCCGACGGGGCCAGCCTCGACGTTTTCGAACAAGCCCTGCTCGACGCTCCCCCCTGGCCCACGGCCACCGGGCCGGCCTGGAGTCGCCCGCTGTCAGCCAACGGTCGCGAGCGCCATGCCGTGGCCGACGGGGCCGGGCTGAACCATCTGGCACAGGATCTCGCCGCCGAAGGCTTGCGCCAGCGCCTGGCCGGCAAGAGCTTCTGGTGGCCCCTGCGCGGCGAGCCCGGCAGCGGAAGCTGCACGCTCGCGGCCGGCCTGCCTTCGGCGACGGCGTTTGCCGACTTGTTGACCGGGGACTGGTGAGTCAGGACAAGAGGGCCTGCCGCGGGCGCGTGTCGTCCGCGCCGGGCCGCGTCACCTCGCCCGGATCACCGACCCAGACGGCGATCGCGCTGTAGTTGTCCTGCCGCGGCTTGCCGCGCGCAGCGATCTGCCCGCGCATGTCGGCCAGCCAGTCCTGCGGCGACAGCGCCCGGGCCAGGCTGGCGACGATGGCGACGCCGTCGAACGTTTCCCACCAGCCATCGCTGCACAGCAGGAAGGCGTCGCCTTCGCGCAGTTCGACCGCACGCACGACGGTATGCGGCTCGACCTCGCCTTCCATGCCGAGCGCGGCCACCAGCTGGTTCTTCTGCGGGTGCTGGTGCGACTGGTCCGGCGTGATCAGGCCCGCCTGCACCATGCGCTGCACCACGCTGTCGTCAGTGGTGACGAAGTCGTTCTGTCCGTGCCGTAGGCGGTACAGGCGCGAGTCTCCGACATGCGTCCACAACGCGTGTCCGGCGTCAGGGTCGATCCACAGCACGACGATCGTGCAATGCATGCGTGCATCGGCGAAATCGGAGTCCTGGTGGTGCTGCAGCTCGGAATGCGCCAGGCGAACGATCTGCGTCAGGTTGGCCGGCGAGAACGCCATCGCGTCGTCGCGCAGCATGGCTTCGATGCGGGCCACCGCACGCTGGGCGGCCTCGGCGCCGCGGCGGTGGCCTCCGGCGCCGTCGGCGAGCACGGCATAGAAGCCGTTGCGCGCCACGCCGTGCCGCAAGTCGTCTTCGTTGTGCTGCCGCGCCCCCTGCTCGGAGCAGCTGGCCATGCGGATGCGCATCATCACGGCTGCCGACCCTGCTTCAGGCGCTCGATCTGCTGCTCGTACGCCGCCAGGAAGGCCTTGCCGAACAAGGTGTGGAAGTCGTCCTGCGCCTCGTCACGGATGGACTGGTATTGCTGCAGATAAAGCTCCCACAAGCGGGCTTTGCGGTTCATCGGCAGCACGCTGTCGAGCAGCGACCCGCCCACCAGCTTGGATTCCAGGGCCTCGGGCGCGAACCGGTCGAGCATGCCCCCGATGGCCGCGCGCATGCCCGCCACCGTGCCGATCGAATGGCCGACCAGGTCGTGCATGGCGTCGTCCATGGCAGCCGGTCCGTCGAGGAAGCCGCGCGCCGGCGGCTGCAGCAACTGTTCGATCGCGGACTTCGCGTCGGGCGAAAACTTCAGCGGGTTGTTGCTGCGCGGCTGGATCACCGTGACCATGGCGCGCAATTCGTGCTTGGTGCTGGCCCGCACCGCCATCAGTTGCAGCGTGCCTTCGATGGCGCTGCGCATGATGCGCCCGAGTACCTCCATGCGTTGCGCCGCGCTGCCGGCGGGCACCGGCAGGTCGATGCCCGCACCGGCGCAAAACGCCTGCCAGGCCGCGTCGAGGTCCGGTTTGTCGCGGTGGGCAGCGGCATCGAACGCGGTCGGTGCCGGCGCACCGGCAGGCGGACCCGGTGCCGCCGGTGACGGGCCCGCAGCGGGCCGCGGCGGCGATGGGCGCATGGCGGGCGGCGCGGGGGGCGCAGGCAGTGGCCCGGCGCGGGGCGGCGTATAGGCCGCGTACACACCCGGCAAGTCATCGGCCTGCGCAGGTCCCGCCGACGCTGCAGACGGTGGCGGCGGGGCCGGCCCGCCGAACAGGGCCAGCGGATCGAGCGGAACCCCGCCTGCCAGCAGGTCCCCCGGTTTGGCTGAAGGCGGCGCCGCCATGTCGGCCATGAAGTCGGCCAGTGCATCGCGTGCACGGCCGCCGTCGAGGCCGAATGCCCGGTCGATGTCCGGCGCCGGCCCCGCCGGCACCAGATCGGCAAAGGGGTCGGTCGGCGCCGGCGCCGGCGCCGGCGGGGGTGGCGCCGCGAAGAGGTCGAAATCGTCCGGCAGACGTGGTGGCGACGCGGCCGCCGGCGCCACTGCGGCCGACCCCGGCGTCACGCCCGCCGGCGGCGGCAGCAGGTCGGCGAACGGATCGGACGCCGGGCCGCCAGGAGACGGTGCCGCGTTGCCCAACAGGGCGGCGAACGGGTTGGCGCTCGACAAGGCCGGTGCACGCGGCGCCTGCGCCGGCGTCGATGGCTGTGGTGTCAGCGTGTGCAGCGCACGGCCGCGCGTGATGCCCTGCGTCGTCTCGAGGTCACGGCAGTCGATCTTCAGCAGGTAGCCACCGATGCGGACCTCGTCGCCATGTTCCAGCATCGCGGTTTCGCCCCGATTGACCGTGCGGCCGGCCACGATGATCGGGTTGGCGGCGCCGACATTGCGGATCAGGTACGTCGTGCCGCGGCTGACCACCTCGGCCTGCGGCCGCGAGATGTGGCGTTCGGGGTCGGGCAGCGCCATCGTATTGTGATCGGCACGGCCGATCGTGCCGCCGCTGGCGTCGAAGCACGCCGTGATCGGCTGCGAAAGCGGCTGATCGTTCAGCGCTATGGCCAGCAGGGTGAGGGACATCGGGGATCGCAGAGGCACCGGTACCGGGGGGACGACACCTCGCGCGCCGACCGGTTTGCGCGATGGTCGTCAGGTGCCTACGCAGCCACAACCAACCAAAGTCACGCCCGCTCAACCGCGCACGAGGCGCAGCCAGACCGCGACGCCACCGAAGCACAGTGCAAGCAGCAACCACGTCGCCGCCGCGCCGCGCCATTGCCGGGTGCGCATGTAACGCCAGGCGGCCAGCATGCCGAAGCCGGCGGCGAGGACGGGAAAGGTGTTGGCCGGGTCGCTCAAGGCCGCTCCCTAGGTCGACGCGGCATCCCGCGCTTCATGACATATTGCCGGGCGACGCGTGCTACCAGCAGGGCACAAAGTCACCCGTCCTCCACCCGGTTGATGCCGGCGGAACCTTGTGCGCACAATGGCTGGTCTGTTCCAGATTCGAGCCCAGGTGGCGCCATCCATCGTCCCCTGCTCGGGGGACGGTGGATGGCGCCCAAAGGCCTGACAATGCACCCTGTGATGCCAAACGCTGGAAACCCCTTACGTCGCCCGCTTGCCTTCGCGGCGCTGGCAGCAAGCCTGATCGTCGCCGGCTGTGGGCAGATGCCCTTCGGGGCGAAGGAGCCGGGAGCGCCTGCACCCCCGCCGTCGCAACCCGAGGTTTTGCCCGTGCCCGCAGCGCCTGAATCCTTGCCCAGGACCGCGCCGACGGAATCCCCGCAGCCGACCCTGTCGCCGCCGATGATCCAGCGCGCCGTCGCGTCGGCCATCGAACACCTCGAGGCTGGCGAGGAAGAGGCGGCCGTGGCCGAACTCGGGCGTGTGCTGCAGTCGGATCCGGGGCATCGGCTGGCCCGGAACCTGATGCGTCAGATCAAGGAAGACCCGCAGGCTTTGCTCGGACGCGAGTCGTTCGCCTATCGGGTCCAGCCCGGCGAATCGCTGTCGCGCATCGCGCAGCGCTTCCTGAACGATGTGTACATGTTCTACGCGCTCGCGCGGTACAACGACATCAAGGTGCCGCGCCTGGTGGCCGGCGGCCAGATGATCCGTGTGCCGGGCAAGGCACCGCCGCTCGACGCGCCTGCCGCGCCCGCGCAGCCCACTCCGGCTCCCGCCCCGAAGTCACCTCCTGCCGCCGCAGCGCCCGTCGCACCGCCGGCTTCCGGGCCAGCGGCGGCGGCCGCGGCGCCGTCGCCCCCATCGTCACCGTCCGCTGCGACGCCACCGGCGCCGGCCCCCACCGCGGCTCCGCCTGACCCTTCCCGCGCAGAACGTGAACGCGACGCGGCGATCGCGAAGCACGCCCGGGAAGCCCGCAGCGCCTTCGCGAAACAGGACCTCGACGGTGCGATCCGGTCGTGGGACGCGGTGCTGGCGCTCGACCCGAAAAACGCCACCGCCACGCTCGAGCGGCAAAAGGCGCTCACCCTGAAGCAACGGCTGCAACGCGCGAAGGAGTGAAGGCGCGGCCCCGCCACGGCCTCGCCGGCACTTCGGCGCTTGCAACCCTCACTGCTTCGGCCGCGTCATCGGAGTTTGCTTGCGCTCGTCGGCTTGCCGCAGCGCGCGGAGTTGCCTCGTCGCCACCGGGTGGCCGGGGGCAAACCTGAGGCTGTTCTCGAGCGCCGAAATCGCCGCGGCGCGATCGGTCGCTGCCAGTCGATCGGCCTGCTGCACGTAGAGATCGGCCATCAGCGCGCGCGCGGCGGGGTCGGAGCGCCGCGCCGTGGCCACAGGCTGCAGCAGAGCGATCGCCGCATCGACCTCGCCTTGTCGCGACAGCATCGCCGCATGTTCGACGTCGCTGCGGACGGCGCCGGCCGCGGGCATCGGCGCCGGTGCAGGTGCTGGCGGGGCGCGATAGGCCAGCCCGCGCGATGCCGCGATCGATCGGCTGCGACGGATCCGCTCGGATTCGATCGCACGCAGCGCCGCGGCGGCCTCCGCGTGCCAGGGATCGAGCGCGAGCACCTCGAGATACAGCCGTGACGCGCCTTCCAGGTCGCCCTTGCGCTGCGCTAGACGGGCGCGCGGCAGACGTTCGGCCACGCCGTCCGCGGCCGCCGCAACGGCTTCGCGCCGGCGCATCGAGGCCTCCGCGTCCTGCGGCCTGAGGACGAGCACCACATCCCAGGCTGCCTGGGCGTCGGCCCACCGGCCCTGCGCGGCGGCCTGCACCGCCTTCTGACGGTGTTGCTGCTCGAATGCCGACAGGGCGTTCGCGTCAGCCTGCGCGGGCATCCGCACCGCAGGCTCCGGCGCCGTTGTTGCCGGCGGCGCTGGCGGCGTCGGCACGCTGGTGCACGCCGCCAGGAGCACCGCCATGGCGCAGGCGGCCTGGGCACTTCGGGTCGAACGCGAGGGCCCACGGGGCCTGCCCGTCGCGCACGGGGCACCTTCTTGCCGCCCACTCGGGTTCCGCGTCATGGCCTTGCCGCGGTGCGGCGGATCTGGACCCGCGCCTTGAACGCCTCCAGGTCATGGTCGCCGAAAATCATCGTGCGGCGAAGCAGCAGCGGATCGGCATAGAAAGCATTGCCGCCCGGGTTGACGGTGACACCGAGTTCGAAGCCGTTGCGCAGCATCGACTCGAGTACCAGGTCGTCGGCGTCGCCATAGGGGTAGGCGAAGTGCCGCACCTGAACACCGGCCGGTGCCAGCCACCGCTCCAGGGTCGCGCGCGACAGGCGCAGTTCACCGTCGATCGCCTGCCGGTGTTCAGCCTCGGTCTCCGCCGGTGTACGCTGGATCAGGTTGCGATGTGTCTTCGAGTGCGCCTGAATATCGACCAGTCCGGATCGGGCCAGTTCGCGTAACTGCGACAAGCTCATCGCATCGCCCGCGCCCACGAAGTCGGTGTAGACGAAGAGCGTGGCCGGGAACCCGTACTTGCGCAGCAGCGGCATGGCGTGGCGGTGAACCGACTCGTAACCGTCGTCCATGGTGATCACCACCGACCGCTGCGGCAGCGGCTCGCGCCCGGCAAGAAAACCCGTCAATTCTCCGAGTCGCAGCACACGATAGTGGTTGCGCGCCAGCCACTGCAGTTGAGCCTCGAACTGTGCCGGCGTCACCGTCATCTTGTTCGCGCTGAGCCCGAAGCGGTGGTAGCAGAGGATGGGAATGGTCTGGATGCCGTCCGCCGTGATGCCGACGGGGTTTTCGACCACGAGCGGCACGATCACCGGTTGGCCTTCGACCGGCTTCCAGCGCTGCCCATTCGCGTCGGCAATGCGCCAGGCCAGGTCGGCGCTGCCGAGCAAACGCGCCGCGATACCTTCCAGCGTGTCGCCCCGACGCGGCAGGTAGACGAGCAGGCGATCGCTGCGGCCCGCCACGTCACCCGCGGCACCCGGCCAGCCGCCGATGGCCGGCGGTGATGGCGGCTGTGGCGATTCAGCCGGTGGTGCCGGCGTTGGCGCCGGCGGCGGCGCCGCGCAGCCGACCGCGCCAACGACCGCAGCAACCAGGCACGAGCGCTTCGACCAGGCCCGCACGGGCCAAGGCAAGGCAGACCATGCCGGCATGGGCATCACGCGAATTCAACCCGGCTCGGGCGTGGCCGGGCCTGCAACGGGCGGCGTCGGCGGCGAAGGCGATTCCGGGAAGCGTTGCTGCAATGCATGGGCCATGCCGTCGAAAGCGGCGAACAACTCGCCGAATTCGTCCTTGCGGTGTTCGGCAATGCGGTGGTCGAAGCGGCCCTTGGCGATCTCCGCCATGGCCTCGCTCACGGTGCGGATGGGCTTGGCGAACCAGTTGGCAACGAAGTACATCGCGATCGCGACCGCCAGCACCGTGACCACCGCGAGCACGATCATCAGCGTGATCGACAGCCGCGCGATCCGGGTCACCGGTGCCTCCGGGATGCCGAGCGCCACCCGGCCCACCTGGACATTCTGGAACAGCACCGGGACCTCGAAGCCGAGCACCGGCTCGCCGCCGGCCGCGTAGCGCGTGGCCGCCGCACCGTCGACGGTGCCCAGACCTTCGCTGCCGGGGGGTGGCTGGTAAGGCTGCCCGACGAGCGCACCCTGACTGGCCGCTTGCACAATGCCGCCGCGGTCGACGACGGTGATGCGCTCGAAATTGCGTGTCTTCATGATTTCGGCCACCGCCACGTCGACCGTTTCCCAGTCCTCGCCGAGCGCCGCCGCCGCGTTCTGCGCCGCGATGAAGCGCGCCAGCGACGCACCGTAGTCGGAGACCTGCGCCATCATCGCCGCGTACTGGCGCTGCGTGATGACGGCGGCCGTGATGCCCATGACCACGGCGACGATCAGGCTCATCATCAGCGCCCACTTCACGCGCAGCGGAATGATGCGCGGCTTGTCGCTCTCGCGCGCCGTTTCGTCGAGCTCGGCCAGCACCTTGACCAGGGCCTCGGAAAGTTCCTTGCCCGACTGGTAACGCTGCGCCGGCGGCTTGGCCAGGCAGCGGTCGACGATGCGGCGCAGCGAGGCCGGCACCTCGGGCCGCTTCTGCGTCACCGGTACCGGGTCCTCGGTGGCAATGCGGGTCGCCACCGCCACCATGCTGTCGCCGCGGAACGGGCGCTCGCCGGCCAGCATCTGGTACAGCACGACGCCGGCGGAGAACAGGTCGGAGCGGCCGTCGAGCTTTTCGCCGCGCGTCTGCTCGGGCGACATGTACTGCGGCGTGCCCATCACGGTGCCGACCTGGGTGCGCTGCTCGCCCGTGCCGTCGTCCATGTGCGCGATGCCGAAGTCGGTGACCTTGATGGTCTGCCCGTCGCGCAGCAGCATGATGTTGCCGGGCTTGATGTCGCGGTGCACGATGCCGCGCGCATGCGCATACTCGAGCGCGCGCGCCAGTTGCAGGGTGATGATCACGGCGTCGCGCACCGACAGCGACTTCTGCTTGTCCAGCGTGTCGGCCAGCGACGCGCCTTCGATCAGCTCCATCGCCATGTACGGCCGGTTCTCGATCTCGCCGACGTCGTGCACGATCACGATATTGGGGTGCGACAGGCCGCCGGCGGCGCGCGCCTCGCGCAGGAAGCGCATGCGGCAGTCGTCGTCCTCGCACAACGACGCGTGCAGGAATTTGATGGCCACGTCGCGGCCGATCGAGGGGTCGTGCGCGCGGTACACGGTGGCCATGCCGCCGCGGCCCAGGCGCGACTCGATGCGGTAGCGGCCGACCTGTCGCACGTGCGCCTCGGGCGTGGCCGCTGCGATCGGCGCCAGCGTGCTGGCCGGGCCGGGCAGCGTGCCGCCAGGCCCAGTGGCCGGGCGGCCGCTGGGGGTGATGAGCTGGGTGGGCTCGTCGGACCGGGCACCGCGGCCGGGTGGCGGCGTGACCACCTGGGTGGCTTCGTCGTTGAGCGGGCCGAGACCGGGTGGCGCCGTGACGACGCGGGTGGCCTCGTCGGCATCGGCGCCGGCGCTGGCCGCCAGCGGGCCGGTGACTTCGTTGCCGGAGGTGGTAGCGGACGGTTTCATGGTGACGCCAGGCTGCGGCATGAGTTGTACATGATCCCCTCAACCCGGCTGCGGGTCCACCCTCCGATGGAGGACGTGCCAAGCCGCGCCGTCACGACCGCAGGACACGTTCGCCACCGCGGCGAGGGGGGCCGGGGCGAGAACCCGCCAGGTTCGAAAGCCGTGGAAGCGACCGACATCGTCAGTCGACGCGCGTGAATTCGACCGGCTGCTGGTGAAACGGTAGTCGTACTGGCCGGCCGGCAGCCGCGTGGGCTGCGGGTTGGCGATGCCGGCGGTGCCCACCGCCTGGTTGTCCGCAAACCAGCGTTCGGTGTCGAAACCGGCGGCGATGACGCGCCAGTGCGGCTGGGCGCAGGCTTCGGCGTTGGCGGCGGTGAGCATGGGAGACGTGGCGGCGGACGAGAAACGAAGACAGCCGATGGACGCTGTGCGGTGGGAACATCTTCGCTCAACGCGTGGCGACGCGCATCCTCAAACCGGGGGATCGCGCAACAGACCGCGATACAGCCCCGGCGTGGAACCGGCGATCGGCACCGCGCCGGCCGCGCGGGCGAATAACGCCGGCGCGCCGACCGCGCCGGCCACGGCATAGGCGTAGCCGGCGGCGCGCATTTCGTCGAGACAGCCGCGCAGCAAGGCCGCGCCCACGCCCTGCCCGCGCGCCGACTCGGCGACACCGATCGGCCCCACCAGGCCGCGCGCCGTGGCGTCGTAGGCGCAGAAGCCCAGCAAGGTGTCGGCGCGGGTGGCGATGAAGAGGCTCGGCGGGCGATTGCCGAGCGCGACGCGGGACTCGCTGGCCCAGCCAGCCGAGAAATTCGTGGCGACCCAGCGAACGACGAGGTCATGCTCGGGACCGATCGGCTTGCGTACCGTGACGTCGCGCGGCGGCGCGGGCGGGGGCGGCGGCAGACAGTACAGCGCGATCAGCATGTCACCGATCGACCGCGCCGCCGCCCTTGGCCGCGGCGTCGCCACGCTACGACACCTTCACCGGCAGGCCGAGCAGTCGCTGCTGTCGCGGTGCCGGCGCGGCGACGTTGAACAGCACGCTTTCGGGGCGCATCAGCCTCAGCAACAACGCAGCGATGGCGCGCTGGCGCTGCGCACCTTCGCGCAGCACTCCTTGGCAGTGCGCTTCGTCGGCAGCGCCGCCCATGAAACAGCGTGTGCCGGCGGGCAGGCGCGAGCGATGGGCTTCCCACCAGGCCTGCACGCGCGCGACGGCGGGCCAGGGCAGGCTTTCGTCCGGGTCGAGGTCGATGTTGTCGTCGTCGGCGTCTTCGGTCGGGCCGCCTTCGACCATTTCGGGCGCTGGGCCTTCGAGGTCGAGTCGTGCGAGATCGGCGCCGGTCAGCAGCGTGAAGGCTTCGCCGGCGACCCGGGCGTGAAGGGGGTCGGCCATCTGCTGGATCAGCCAGGGCACGGCCTGCACGTCGCCGGCCCAGCCGGTGGCCTCGATGACCAGCCGCGGGGGTGCCTGGCGCGCAATCAATTCGCGAACGAGGGCGCGCGCCTGCGCTAGGTCGGCGTGAAGCAGCAGAAGTTGCAGCGCCTGGCGGCTGAAGGGGCCCGGCTCCTGCGCGAGGGTCTGCAAGGCGCGCGCGGCGCGCATGCCGCCGCCAAGCAGCAAGGCCGAAGCGGCCGCCCGATACCGGCATGCGGCATCGCCTTCGTCCATGCGCGAGAGACAGGCCTCGAGCAGGTCGACGCGTCCCAGTTCGCCAGCGGCCTGCAGCGCACGCGCGCGCAGCAGATCGCTCGGGTGCTCGATCGCGAGGGCGAGCACCGCACCCGGGTCGACCCGATGCAGCGCGCAGGCCGCGATGCCGAGCCTGCGCTGGGTGGCATCAGACGAGGCGAGCAGCTCTGCGATCAGGCCGCGCAGCGAAGTCGGCGCCACCCAGCCGCAGGCGGATGCCAGTGCGCGTTCGGCGTCGGGAACGACGCCGACCAGCGCCAGCAGGCGATCGACTTGGGCGCGGTCCTGGTGATCGAGGGCGGTGACGGCGACGACGAAGATCTCGCCGACTCCGGGGGACTCAAGCGCGGTCTGGGCGATGCGGTGGCCTTCGTCGCCTGCAACCTGCAGGCCGTCGAGGTGGGCATAAAGGCGCTCGTCGTGGCGGGCGAGGCGATGCAATTCGACATGCGGCGACCGGACCAGTGTGGCGCGGGTTGCACGCAAGACGGCAGCGTCTTCGGCGTGCTGCGTGACGACACGTTCGATGACAGGGCGGTGAAGCGGCATCATCATTCGACCTCAGACCGACTCGCCACGGTGATCGGTTTCAACGATTCGAAGCCACCAAGACACGCCGCCTCCGTCTCGACCCTGTAGCAAGCTAATCTGCGACCGCCACCGCCACGTCACGATGCAAGGCGACCAACCCCCGGTCGAAGCTCGCGAGCTTGCCGCCATGATGTCGTGCCAGTGCAGCCAGATAGGCATCCGTGACCTGACGATGCCCCATGACGCCGTGCCACTGCACCTGCTCGTAAGGCAAGGAGTCCGGCCAGAAGTGGTGTCTTGCATGACGGGTCAAAGCCATCAGCACGGCCGTGGCCTGTTCGGCACCCAGGCCGCTCACACGCATCATCAATCGCAACAGGGTACCCTGAGTGATCGGGCAGGTGGCAAATCCGCCGGGCAAATTCAAGAACCACGACCGCGCCTGGACGTGATGAACATGCGCTTCATCGACCAGCGCGATCAGCAGGTTGCCGTCCAGCAAGGTGGCCGCCGACGGTTTGGCAATCCCCCGGTTCTTGGCGGCGGGCATCAATCGTCCTCCAACGCCCTGACATCCTCAGCCGATACAGGCCGCGGTGATCGGACAGTTGGCAGCCCGGTCGCCTTGTCGACACGCACGAGGGCGTTGCCCTCGGCATCGACAGGTGTCGCTGGCTGGGCCAGCGCCTGGCGAATGAGGTCAGCCACCGTCTGATTCATGCTCTTGCGGCTGTGCGCAGCGATGGAAGCAACTGCGTTGTGCAAATCGGCTGGGAGGTTAACGGTGGTTCGCATTTCGGCATCATGATGGCGTGATGCCGCGTTGTCAAACTTGTTGGACGAGGCAGAAGGCAAGAGCTGAGCCCGTCCCTGCGAGGATGGCCATGCGTACTTCGCCAGCAACCTCCGATGGGAGGGAATATCAGAAAACTGACGCAGGATCCTTGACCCCGGATCTGCTCCGGGAGCGGGAGCGTGACCCGAGCGACAAATTCAAGCGGAGGCCAAGCGTTCCCAAACACCCGGCGCCATTACACGCACACGGACGATGAAGTTCTCCATCGTGCTGTAGTGAACTTGGGCGCTGAAGGCCGCTTCATGCCGCAAAGTCCAGCCCGAGAAGTCGTCTTCGTGGGTGCCGTGTGCCGGTTGAGGCACCTTGCGACTCAATTCCTCCGGCCCGTCGTTCCAGTGCAGGTCGAAGGGCAAGTCGCCACGCCACCCGGCCGAGCCGAGCGCACCAGGTCGGTAAAGCACCACCTCGGTTAGGACATTTGTGGCGGCCGAAGGCGTCTCGGGCCGCGGCCGCATGATGAATGGCGCGCGGCCGATCACATCGATACCGTGGGACCGGCGCAAGCTGACCAGGCCACCGTGGCGCACGGCGTCGGAGCGCGCGGGCCAGTTCAAATGCGCCAGATTCCGCGCGACCGCAGCGTCGGTCAGCGGTTTGCCGAACAGCGCCAAGATGGCCTCGAGTGTCGGCTGCTGCTGCCGCGACGATTGTTCTGGGGGCCGTGCAGCGAGCAGAAACAGGAGGAAGTCGATGTCTGCACCATTGGCCCCATATGCCACGACAAGCGTGGAAATTCCGAGGTCGAAGGCGTCTCGCCGATACGGGCGGCAAGCGGCACCGGTGACCGCGAGCTTCATGCGCACGGCGGTCCGGTTGTCCGACATCGACAGGCCGAAGGGCAACACCCCGCTATAGGCGATCATGTTTGGATGGCGGCCGTAGAAATAGACCTGCGAGAGGCGCAGAACTGCTGGCCGATCCGTTTCCCCAGCATCCAACTTCGCACTGCTTTCAAAGCCGAATTCCATGCCGGCGGCGGTGGCCTGTAACCAGAGGTCTGGCAGATCGTCTGCGGCCATCGCGGTTGGCGCAGGTGGGCGGATACCATGCTGCTGCAGCTCGGCTGTCACCCTCGGATCGTTGAGGGCGAGGCCGAGCAGGTCGATTGGCCACGGGTAAGGCATAACGCTGGGCCCGTGTCAACGGCCACCGGGAACGCGCAAGGTCAGGCGAGCGATCGACTGCAAGTCGCGGCTATATGTCGGCGCCAAATCCAGACCGTCAACACGGAACACGTCCCAAGGTCGGCCGTCGCCGGACTCGATGGGAGCACCAAAGCGTTGCCGCATTGCTGCCTGCGTGGTATCGGACGTCAGACCGTGCGGTAGCGGGCCACGGTAAAGTTGCGGCGCTGAAGGATGCTTCAATAGCATCGTCACCGACGTGAGCACGGGCCGCCCAACCAGTCCTGTGTCTGGCCGCAGGATGGACTCGTCGGTGAAGACGATGGTCAAGCCCTGGCCGGGCACGTCCGCAGCCACGCTTAGCTCGTCTGTCGCGATGGCCAGGTTCTTGCTGATGCCGGCTAACGCTACAGTCGCCGCGACGTCGGGGTCGTTCGCCGCCCGGCCAAACAATTTCAGCCATTGCTCGTAGTTCATGCGGTTCCTTATCAGGGATGTCGTTGCGGATCGCCCGGCGGTCACCCGCCGGTGCATTCGTCGATGACGTCGTCCATCATCTTTTCATTGTCGTGCGCCTTGACTTTCTCGGCGGCATCGTCGTAGGCGGCTTCACAGTCAGTACCCTTTAGGTGCGCCTTCATTGCCGCCAAGTCGCGATCGACCGCGGCGGCCATGCTCTCCTTGCTATTCGAGTCGCTGGCCATCAGGGCCTTGTTCCGGCTGCCACAGGTCGGACTGAACCCGCGATGCGCACTCTTCGGGATTGCCACGGCTATTCCACGGCTTTCCACCTTGCCTGCAATGCAGTCGCGCTCACTGTCGCTGATGCCCGGCCCAGCCTTCTTGAACGCGCGCTCGCGGAGCGTAGCCTTCGCAGGGATATGGTCGCGCTCGAAATCCTGCTCGCCTTCGTTCTGCGCCTGCGCGCGCTTCTTCTGAAGCTTGGAGTAGCTGCCGCACTCGCCGCAAACGAGCATAACGGTGGGCACCCCTGCCTGTACCTCGCCAGCAAGATCCACCGTGTTCTCATGATTCTGAAACTTCTTATCGGAGAGCCGACAAGCATTCTTCCCGTCCATCTTCACGTCGAACGAGTACAGGATCCACGTACTCTCCTTCATGAAGGTAGATGACTTGACGCCGCCGGCCACACCAGGGTTGTCGCCGTTGGACATCGAGAACTCGCTGCCCTTGTTGGCGATCATCATCCCGCCATCGGCCTTGACCGTGGTCGTGCCCTTGGCCAGCGTCATCGACTGCGAGATGTTGGGGTAGGGGATCGGCACCGGGCCGCCGGGAGACGGCGTCTTGCAGACGTCCGGAATCGTGGCGATCGAGATGCCGTTGCTGCCCTTGTGGACCAGCGAGTTGGCCACGCCATTGACCTTGACGGTGACCGGCATCGCTCAGCCCTTTTCGCCCGCCGTGGCGCCGTGCGCCGGCGTGGCGACGAGCGCCGCGGCGCGCTCGCCCATCTCGGCGCTGGCCCAGGCGAAGGCGAGCGACCCGTTGGCATAGCCCTTTTGCTCGGCCACGCAGGCCAGCATCAGGTGCAGTGGTCCGCCGGCGGCCGAGACGTCGCCAAAGCAGTCGGCCGGCGCCACGAAGTCGCTGGCCGACTCGAAGTGCTCCTTGGTGCGCAGCGCGGTGAAGCCGAACTCGTCGGCGCGATACGGCTCGCCGTTCATGTCGCAGTAGATGTCGGTGACCTTGCTGCCCGCTCGCAGCGTGGCCAGCGCCGCGCTGAAGGCCTCGGTCAGGCCTTCGCCTATGCACACCGTCTCGGTCTTGATGCGCTTGGGCTCGTGCGCGCTGCCCACGCCCAGCACGGCGGCCAGCGGCTGCAGGCCCATCGCGCGCGCCGCGCTCTCGCCGACGAGCAGCAACGCCGCGCCCGCCTCGCCGGGAATGAAGCCCCAGGCGTTGTTCAGCGGACCTGCGCCGTGCAGTTGGTTGCACTGTTCCAGCCATTCGAGCGTCTCGGGCTCGAGCCAGCTGTCGACGCCGGCCACCACGCAGACGTCGAGCGCGCCTTGGGCGAGCTTTGCGCATGCCGCCTGCAGCCCGAGCAGGCCAGCGGCATGGCCGGCCGCGAAGACGGCCGAAGTGCCGAACACCGACGCGTAGTGCCGCCTGAGCCGTGAGGTGAGCTCGGTGCCAATGTCGTCCGCCAGGCCGGGCCGCGGGCTAGGCAGCCCTAGCGCAATGCCCCAACGTGAAGCGGGCCCGGGTGGCGATGGCAGCACCGACAGCGCTTCGTCGATGGCCGGGAAGAGCAGCGCCTCGAAGCGCTCGACGCCCTGCAGGCCGATGTCGAGCCACGGCGCGAGCGCCACGCGCATCGGCTCGCCCGCGGTGTCGATCATGTACGGGTGCTGCGTGAAGCCGCTGATCCCGGCGCGGACGGCGGCAGCGCTCGCCCACGCGCTGCGGCCCACAGCCGTGTTCGCGCCCAGGCCGGTGATGAAGACACGCTCGCTCATGCCGGGCTCACTGGGGACCCGCGGCGCTCAAGCCAGCTCCAGGTCGGCGTCGTCCGTCAGCCGCGCGCCGGTGCTCAGGTCGGTCTTCAGCGTGATCACCGTCCGCTCGAGCTTCTGCACCTTGAAGTGGCAGGGCAGCGCGCTGTGCCAGACCAGGCTCACACGCGGGCCGGTCTCGTGGTCAGGCTCTAGGATGACGGTGTGCAGCGCACGCCGAGTGTGCAGTTGCCGGCTGCCGTCGTAGAAGCGCGTCTCGAACCCGAGGTAGACCTTCGGCAGAACGAACTGCATCCGCCCCTGCGGGCTCAGGTTGTGCAGCACGACCGGCTCGCCGCCGCGCAGGAAGGCCGGCGCCTGCTGGTCGGCCGGTGCGCTCTGGTACCAGCGCTCGTCCATATCCTCAGCCAGCAGCGGCTGGCGTGTCCTCATCCAGCGGTCGTCGTAGGTGCCGGCGAAGCCGACGCGGGGCTGCCAGTGGCTGGCGACGACGCCGAAGCCCGCGGGCGCCGGGCGGTCGCTCCAAGCGCCGATCAACCGCTTCGGGTCCTCGACATTCGGCAGCGCGAGCCTCTGCGCGTTGCGTGACGAGACGGCAAAGCCCGTGCCCACCGGATTGCGCCAGTCCCAGTCCTTCTCAGGCGTGTCCGACCTCCGGTCCACGCCGCCGTAGGCGCGCTCCCAGACCAGCGGCATCGTGACGAAGGGCTCGGGGCGGCTCGGACCGAAGGCGCCCCAGGTCCGGTCGCCGAAGACGCGCAGCACTTTCTGCAGCGTGCCCACCTTGAAGCCGCAGTCCAGCTGCGTGACCTCGCGGCCTTCGGGGGCGTAGGCCTGTCCGACCACGACGATGTCGGTGGTCTTCTTGGTCAGTATCAGGTCGGCGTCGTACCGGACGCTGCTCTGGCCAGGCTCGCCGAAGTGTTCGGGCAGGCGCAGCACAGGTGGCTGCTCCTTGGCCACCGCGGTCGTGCCGTCGGGCAAAACGTCGAAGGTGGCCTTGACCGCCACCAGCCAAACCTCGCTACCGTCGCGGTCCCGCACCCAGCCGCGCTCGGTGGCAAACGGGGTGCGGTTGTCGACCTGCCACATCGTCGCGTCGCCAGCACTGGGTCGGTCGCGCGGCCTCAATTGAGGTCGATCGCCGCGCCCTTGATCTTGTTGTAGCCGCTGCTGCGGCTGAGGATGTAGCTGCCCTTGATGATCACCTTGCCGGCCCGCGTCAGCGTGATGCTGGCGTCGCCGCAGCGCAGGACCACCTCGCGATCGGCCTCGATCACGTGGCGGTCGCCGTCGACGGTCACGCTCGCCGGCAGCTTCGATGGCGCATCACCAGCCAGCAGCGGCCGCGGCTCCAGCACACCGATGATCACCGGCGCGCGCGGATCGCCGTCGACGAAAACCACCAGCACATCGCGCCCCATCAGCGCGCGGCGCAGGGCCACCGTGCAGCGCGCCGGCACGACCTCGCCCGGGCAGGCGGCCAGCCGCGACACCAGGGGCTGCTCGGTGATGTCGAAGCCTTCGAGTCGCCCGATCACTGGTACGCCGGGCACGATCTGGCCAGATTCGGCACCGCGCGCGGGTGATCGCCGCAGCAGATCGAGTTCGTCGACCAGGCTTTCCGCAGCCAGCGGCACGAAGGGGTCGTCATCCGGCTTCATCATGGCCCCCTCAGTTGATCCCGACCTTGCTGCCCTTGATCACGACGTCGGACGACGCCTTCACATTGATCTTCCCCGAGCCATTGACCGTGATGTCCTTGCCCTTGATCGTGATCGTGCCGTCCTTCTTCATCGTGATGCTCGCGCTGCCGGTCTTGATGGTCACGCTGTCGCCGGCATCGATGACGAGGTTCTTGCCGACTTTCAAGGCGTCGTCGTTGGTCACCTGCGTGCTGCGGCCCTTGCCGACGCTGGTGGACTGGTCGCCGCCGACCGTCACGCTGCGGTTCGAGCCGACCTTGGTGCTCTGGTTCGCGCCGACATCGGTGCTCTGGTTCACCCCCACCTGGGTCGACTGGTTCGCACCCACGTTCACGCTCTGCGCCGCGCCAATGGCCACGAGCTGGGCAGCGCCGATCGCGATTTCCTGCGCGCCGCCCACCGCGATCGTCTCGTTCACGCCCACGGCATGCGTCCGCTGCAGCGCCACCGTGGCCGTCTCGCTGCCGCCGACGCTGATGCTGCGGTTGGCGCCGATCGTGATCGACTCGTTCGCGCCCACGGTCTCGGTGCGGTTGACGCCGATGGCGATCGTCTCGTTGCTGCCCACGCTTTCCGTGCGGTCCACGCCGATCGTGATGGTCTCGTTGTTGCCCACCGTCTCGGTGCGGTCGTGCTTGACCTGCGTCGTCTCGTCGTGGTCGATCGTCTTCGTGCGGTCATGCCCCACCCAGTGGGTCTCATCGTTCTCGACCTCGATGTCCTGGTTCTTCTCGGCGTGCAGCCAGACCTGCTCGCTGCCCTTCTTATCCTCGAAGCGCAGCGCGTTGGCGTTGCCGTAGGCACCGCCCTTGCTGCTGCGGCTGAGCACGCCGCTTTGCGTGGCATTGGCGGGCAGGTCCCAGGGCGGCATCTGCTCGGCGTTGTAGACCCGGCCGGTGATGATGGGCTGGTCGGGGTCGCCTTCCAGGAAGTCGACGATCACCTCCTGGCCCATGCGCGGCAGCTGCACGAAGCCGAAACTCTTGCCGGCCCACGGCGAAGACACGCGCACCCAGCACGAGCTCTTCTCGTTCTTGGCGGGGTCACGGTCCCAGTGGAACTTGACCTTCACGCGACCATATTTGTCGGTGAAGATCTCCTCGCCCGACGGGCCCACCACCACCGCGGTCTGCGGCCCCTGCACGAAAGGCTTGGGCGTGCGGCGCAGCGGGCGGAACTGCTGGTCGGAGCGCATGGCCGCGAAGCTGCAGGCCAGCTCGCCCGGTCCGCCGCCCGACTCATCGGGTTGCTGGCGCGCCGTCAGCTGCAGTTGCAGGCACAGGTATTCGGCGTTCTGGTCGTCGCGCGGGTGCTTGACCAGGTCGAACAGGCAGCCGGTGGCCAGCGCATGCGCGTTGCTCGTGCCGGTCAGGCGTTCGTAGCGGCACTGCTGCTCTTCCAGGCGGTCGTCGACCAGCACCTGGCCATCGCCCTTCTGCGTGTAGTCGCCCTGGAAGTCGAACAGTTCCTGGTCGGAATACGTGTACTGGCGCTGCAAAGCCTGCTGCACCTGGAGCTGGGTCGACGGCCGTTCGAAGTCGTAGCTGGTCAGCGCGGTCTTGCCCGGCTTCACGGCGTGCGAATAGTGCCAGCGCGTCACGTACTCGGTATCGGGCGGCACCTGGCCGGCATTTTCGTAGTAGGGCAGCCGGGTCTCGCCGGGCATCGGGGCGTGGCTGGTGGCGGCGTCCACCAGCATCAGCTTTTGACTGCCGTCGGCATGCTCGAAATACCAGTAGATGCCGGAATCCTCCAGCAGCCGGGCGACGAAGTTGAAGTCGGTCTCGCGGTACTGCACGCAGTACACGCGCTGGCGGTAGCTGCGCACGAGCTTGAATTCGTAGTTCGCGATCGCCGCGTGGTCCTTGAAGACGGCCTCGACGATCTCGGGAACGGTCTGGCTCTGGAAGATGCGGCAGTCCGAGGTGCGCGTCAGGAACCACAGCCAGGGGCGAAGCACCGCCTCGTAGCCGAAATAGCGCCCCTGGTGCCGCCCAAGGCCGAAGCGCGTGACATGGCCGCCGATGTGACGCTGCACGCCGTCGCGCATCTCCACGGCCAGGCCCATCGGCTGGCCGAGCAACTCGTCCGGCGCCAGGTCGGGCTTGTCGCTCAGCAGGTGCAGCCGCGTCTCCTCGAGCTGGCTCAGGCCCGCCGAATGGCTCAGCTCATGGAAGCGCAACGCGCCCGCCGGCAGCGGGGTGGTCAGCGTATAGGGCTTCGGCATTGTCGGGTTGGAGTCAGTGCCCGGGGCAGGCCCCGACGGCAAAAACCATCGTCCGGCAAGGCCCGGAGGCTGACCAGCGACAAAAGTCATGCCTGCCAGCCTTGCGCAGGCCGGGCCGTCCCCAACCCGGTCGATGCGCAGTTGCCGCGACCATGGCGGGCAAGCAGCCCTGTGTGCTCATCAACAGGCGCTGCGCAGTGTCAGCACGACGACACGGCCC
Source organism: Candidatus Rubrivivax defluviihabitans (assembly GCA_016709385.1). Taxonomy (GTDB): domain Bacteria; phylum Pseudomonadota; class Gammaproteobacteria; order Burkholderiales; family Burkholderiaceae_C; genus Rubrivivax; species Rubrivivax defluviihabitans. The sequence goes on along the minus strand of JADJMW010000004.1, from coordinate 264,052 downwards.
TGTTCGTCACGCCGCACGCGGGCCTGGCAGTTGCACAAGTCGCCGCGGTACACCGTGTCGGCGCCGCGGCTGCCATCGGCGGCCGGCTCGGTCGTCGCGCGCTGCCAGTCGATGCCGCAGCCGGTGGCACCGAAGGCCGTGCGCTCCAGCTCGACCAGGATGTCCCGCCCCGGCCCGGCCCGTGGCTGCGCGAAGCGCAGAGTGAAGTCGGTGGACTCGATGCGCGATTGCCGCCGCACCTGCAAGGCGCTGCCGTCGGCATAGCGGTAGTCGATGTGGATCGAGCCCTCGGCATCGACCTGCCCAAGGCAGGTCGCCGGTCCGGGCAGCGCAGCCACGCGCTGCAGTGCCCCCGCCTCGACGTTGCGCCGCAGCGTTTCGAACTCGCTACGGCGGCTGGCCTCACCCTGAAGTCCGGCCACCGCGCAGTCCGGCAAGAACCGGTCGCCGACCGGGGCGGGCACGGCGGTACACGCCGCCAGCAGCGCCGCCAACAACCCGGCAACGCCGCTTGCGAGCCAGCGCAGCGGCGCCTGGATGGGTTCAGAACTGCGCATGCCATCGCACCAGGCCACCCTCCATCTCCAGGAACTTGTCCAGCCCCGCCAGCGCGCGGATCGATTTCTTGATCGCGTCGGCGTCCTCGGTGACCGGCTGCACGTCGAAGGCCAGACCCGACAGGTGGCGACTGAAGCTGCCCAGTTCGGCGTCGGTGGCAGCGTCGAGCACCGACAGCAGACCTTCCGCAACTTCGTCCTGGGTCGTCTTCGTTGGGTTCTCGTCGACCCACTTCTGGCACTTCGTGCGCAGCGTGCCGGCGGCATAGGTCTGCTCGATCCACTGCCGGTTGAGCACCACGTTGCCGGCCATCGCGCGGGCCTGGTCGGCTTTGCTGCGGCGGCCGCTGGTGAACGCAACCGCCGCGTGCGCCTTCTTCAACGCATAGGCGGCGTCACGGGCCGTCGACGCCAGGTCCAGCGCCTCGATCGCAGGGTCCTCGACCTGGACCGGCGTGGCCTCGGCGACCACCGGCGTGGCCTCGGGCGACACGGCCGAAGGCGGTGGTGCCCCGGTGGTCGCACCGGGCGCCGGCATCGGCGCCAGCACCAGCGTGCCCGAGTCGATGCCGGGCTGGTTGCCGCCGCTGCCCAGCGGCGCCGGGATGCTCGAGCCTGCCATGCGTGTGCCTTGGTCCTGCCGTTGTCGTCGGGTGATCTTGCTGCCGCCGCGGCCGCAGGTCAAGGACGCCTGGCACTCACGATCCAGCCGGGCACCGGTCGGCCCGCCTCGAGCCGCAGCGTGCCGGCTTGCAGCGTCAGCAGTTCCAGGCCGCCCTGCGAGATCGCGTCGCGCACGTACCCGCCCGTGTGCGCGTAACGGCCGTTCACCTGCAGCCGGTGCCCCTGGGCGTCGTCTTCCTGCAAGGCCTCCACGGTGAACACCAGCCAGCCGCCCGGACGCAGCGCACGTCGCGCCGCCGCGACTGCCGCTTCGAGGGCACCGAAATAACACAAGGTGTCGGCGCACACGACGGCGTCGAAATGCCCGGGCTGTGTCTCCAGGTAGTACACGAGTTCGGCCTGGTGCAGCACGTCGTACACCTGTCGCGGCACGGCACGGCGCAGCATGCCCACCGAGAGGTCGCAACCCGCCAGGTGCCGCGCCCAGGGCCGCACCAGCACACCGCACAGGCCGGTGCCGCAGCCGGCGTCGACGATGTCGAGCGCGCCACGGGGTTCGCCCGCCGCTTCGGCAAGCGCCTGGGCGATGAGCTCGGGCGCGCGGTAGTGCAGCGACTCCAGCTTGGCGTCGAAGGAATCCGCGAAGCTGTCGAACACCTGCTGCACATAGGCGTCGCTGGCGCGCACGGGAACCGCGTTGCCCAGGCAGGCGGCCAGCTGATGGTGAATCACCGGGTTGTCCGGCTCTTCGGCCAGCCATTCGCGGTACAGCCCGGCCGCCCGCTCGCGTTCACCGAGCAGCAGCAAGGCGCGGATGACCTGGTCGCGCGGCTGTGCGCGCTGCGGCCACAGGGCGATCGCGCGGCTGTTCGCGAGCAGTCCTTCATGGACCTCGCCCCGCTCCATCAAGACCAGCGACAGGTTGTACCAGGCGTCGGCGAAGTCCGGCGCCACGTCGAGGGCGCGCCGGCAGGCCGATTCGGCCTCGGCCGCGCGGCCCTGTCTGCGGTGCACGATGCTCAGGTTGCTGAGTGCCGCGGCGGTTTCCGGCTGACCCGCGGCGATGGCGATGCCGCGTTCGTAGGCCTGCACCGCGTCGTCGACACGCCCCGCGACGAGCAGTACGTTGCCCAGGTTGTTCCACGCGTCGGCGTGTTCCGGGATCTGCCGCAATGCCGCGGAGATCAGCTCGACGGCTTCGTCGAGGCGGCCCTGCGAGTGGCGCAGCACGCCCTGGAAGTGCAGCGCATCGGGCTGGCCGGGCCAGCGCTCGAGGATCCCGATGAACGCGGCCTCGGCTTCGTCGAGCCGGTCGTCGCGCAGCAGCGCGATGGCCTGCCCGAGCGCCTCGACCAACCCGGAGGTCGACGGGGGCATATCGGCGCTCGCCGTCGGACACTGGTTCGCCGTGTCCCCATCAGCGACTTTCTTGGCCATGGCAGTGGGATCCCCTCGAATGCCTGGGCAGAACGGGTGCCGCCGCGCCGGCGCCGGCTTCAGCTGAAGTGGTAGGCAAACCCGCCTTCGGCCACGTCGACGCGCACCGCGGTCATGGGATGCCCCTCGAGCGTGTGGGTCAGGAAAGCCCGCGACACGTCGGGCAACAGCGTATTGGTGAGGATGGCGTCGACCATGCGTGCACCCGATTCGGACTCGGTGCAGCGCGAGACGACGAGCTGCACCACCTCGTCGCTGACCTGGAACGGCACGTTGTAGCGTGCCTCGACGCGCTTCGTGATCCGGCCCAGTTGCAGGTGGACGATGAGGCGCAGCATCGCGTCGGACAAGGGGTAGTACGGAATCGTCACCAGGCGGCCCAGCAGCGCCGGCGGGAACACCTTCAGCAGCGGGTCGCGCAGCCCCTTGGCCAGCGACTCGGGGTCGGGCAGCAGTTCCGGGTCCTTGCACAGGCTCGTGATCAGGTCGGTGCCGACATTGGTCGTGAGCAGGATCAGCGTATTCTTGAAGTCGATGAAGCGCCCTTCCCCGTCTTCCATGAAGCCCTTGTCGAAGACCTGGAAGAAGATCTCGTGCACATCGTGGTGCGCCTTCTCGATCTCGTCGAGCAGGACCACCGAATAGGGCTTTCGCCGCACCGCCTCGGTGAGCACGCCGCCTTCGCCGTAGCCCACGTAGCCCGGCGGCGCACCCTTGAGCGTGGAAACCGTGTGCGCCTCCTGGAATTCGCTCATGTTGATGGTGATCAGGTTGTGCTCGCCGCCGTAGAGCGCCTCGGCCAGCGCCAGCGCCGTCTCGGTCTTGCCCACCCCCGACGGACCGGCCAGCATGAACACGCCGATCGGCTTGCCCGGGTTGTCCAGCCCCGCGCGCGAGGTCTGGATGCGCTTGGCGATCGCCTGCATCGCGTGGTCCTGGCCGATCACGCGCTCGGCCAGGTGCTCGGCCAGGTGCAGCACGGTCTCGATCTCGTTGGCCGCCATGCGGCCGACCGGAATGCCGGTCCAGTCGGCGACGACACTGGCCACGGCCTGCTGGTCGACGGTGGGCAGGATCAGCGGGTGCTCGCCCTGCAGCGCGTCGAGTTCCAGCTGCACCTGGCGCAGTTCGGCCTTCCGGCCCGCCCGATCCTCGTCGCTGAGCAGCGTTTGGGCGGGCGCGACCTGGCCGGCGCTGTGTTCCAGCTTCGAGCCCGTGCCCTCCACCGGCTCGAGGCTGCCACGCAGCTCGGCACGCAACTCGAGCAGGCGGTCGACGAGCCGCCGCTCGCTTTCCCAGCGCGCCTGCAGGCCTTCGAGCCGCGTTCGCTCCGCCGCCAGTCGGGTGGCCACCGCTTCCTCGCGGGCCGCGGTCTCGATGCCGATCGCCGCTTCGCGCGCCACGATGCCCTGCTCGGTCTCCAGCGCCTCGATATGCTTCAGGCAGTCGTCGACCTCGGCCGGCGTGGCGTGCAGGCTCACGGCCACGCGGGCGCTCGAGGTGTCGAGCAGGCTCACGGCCTTGTCGGGGAGCTGCCGCGCCGGGATATAGCGGTGGCTCAGGCGCACCGCGGCCTCCAGCGCCTCGTCGAGGATCTGCACCCGGTGGTGCTTCTCCATCATGCTCGCCACGCCGCGCATCATCAGGATCGCCAGCGGTTCGCTCGGCTCGTCGACCTGCACGGCCTGGAAGCGACGCGTCAACGCGGCGTCCTTCTCGATGTACTTCTTGTATTCGGCAAAAGTCGTGGCGCCGATGGTGCGCAGCTGACCGCGCGCGAGCGCGGGCTTGAGCAGGTTGGCCGCGTCCCCGGTGCCAGCCGCGCCACCGGCCCCGACCAGCGTGTGCGTCTCGTCGATGAACAGCACGATCGGCTTCGGGCTCGCCTGCACCTCGTCGATCACGGCGCGCAGGCGTTGCTCGAATTCGCCCTTCATGCTGGCGCCGGCCGACAGCAGGCCGACGTCGAGCGTGCGCAGCTCGACGTCCTTCAGCGTCGGCGGCACGTCGCCGCGCACGATGCGCTGCGCGAAGCCCTCGACGATGGCCGTCTTGCCGACACCCGCCTCGCCGACCAGGATCGGGTTGTTCTGGCGTCGCCGCATCAGGATGTCGACCACCTGCCGGATCTCGTCGTCGCGACCGACCACCGGGTCCATGGTGCCGCTGCGAGCCTGCTCGGTGAGGTCGGTGGTGAAGCGCTTGAGCGCCTCCTGCTTGCCCATCGCCGCCGGGGCGATGGCGTCGCTCGCCTCGCCGGGCGCAGCCGCCGATTCGCTGGCCGCGGCCCCCTGCTCCGGCGAGCCCGCCAGCAGCGTGCCGAAGCGGCTGCACAGGTCGTCGACGGGAATGCGGTCGAACTGACGCGAGATGGCCAGCAACGCGCCGCGCAGCGAAGCCGTCTTCAACATGCCCACCACCAGATGGCCGGTGCGCACCTGCGCCTCGCCGAACATCAGCGAGCCGTAGACCCAGCCGCGTTCGACCGCGGTGTCGACGAACTGCGAGATGTCGCTGATCGACGACGCGCCGCGTGGCAGCCGGTCCAGTGCCTGCGTCAGGTCGCGCGACAGCGCCGCGGCGTCGAGTTCGTAGTGGCGCACGATCCGGTGCAGGTCGCTGTCGGCGGCGCCCAGGATCTGCATCAGCCAGTGCGGCAACTCGACGAACGGATTGCCGCGCATCTTGCAGAACACGGTCGCGCTCTCGATGGCCTTGTAGGCCACGGGGTTGAGCTTGCCGAACGAGGCGGTGCGGGAGATTTCAGGCATCGGGTCCTCCGCCTTGGCGTGGCGACAACACGGGTTTCGGGCGCAGTCTGAGGTGCTGCCTTGACGGGTTCCGGCGCGCCGTACCGCGGCCGAGCCAGGCGGTCAGTCCCAATTGCACGACCCGGCCGAGCCGCGGCTCGGGTCGCTCGTTGGCGGCGAGCACCAGTTGCGCGTCCCAGCGCAAGGTGGGGCCGGCCAGCAGGCGCACCCACTCCTGCAGCGCCGGCCAGGCCTGCCCGCCAGGCAGGAACGCCCGGTATTGCGCGGCCGTCAGCGGCCCCAGGTGCAGCCGGAAGCGGTACTGCCGATCCCAGACCTTGCCGCCGGCGTTGGCCGAGCGGCCGAGCCGCGTTTCGGGCGGCACGCTGCGCTCGGGGCGGTTGCTCGCGAACCCCAGTCGCGAACGGTCCGTCGGCTCGATTTCCAGCCACTCGCCGACATTCGACTCGAACGCGACGGGCAGGCCGAAGTACGAGCGCAGCACCTTCAGCATCGCCTCGGGGTGGCGGCTGCGGCTGGCCAGCAGTCCGGCCTGGAACGTGAGCGCGTCCGGCGGGAGCACGCCCCCAATCCCGGGCGGGAGGCCGGCGGCAGCGCGAAGCCACGCCGCATACCGGTTGTCTCGCGGCCGGTCCCGGTGCACGACCGGCTGCGCCTGCGCCCAGGCACGATAGAACAGCGACAGCAGGCGATGGTGAAACAGGTCTAGGAAGTGCGCCAGCGCGCGGTCGCCGTGATGCTGCAGCCGGTCGCGCACGTACTCGGTGAAGTGCAGCGGCATCGGACCCTGGGGCCCGAGCAGGCCGAGAAACCGCACACCCAGCCGCGGCGGAGCCGCGACGGGGCGTTCGAGGGCGGCGATGGCGGCCGGGGCGAAGTCGAGCTCGGGCACCTGTGTCAGGCGCCAGGGTTCCTGCCCCGGCCGCAGGGCAGAGCCGGTTCGCGGAGCACCCGGGTGCAGCGCGTCGAGCCGGCGCATCAGCGCGAAGAAGTCGTACGCCCAGGGCTGTTTCGTCACATCGGCGAGCAACGCATCGACCGCTTCGCGGAGCGTGTCGATCTTCGCCTCGGGCGCCCCAGGCCCCGCATCGATCGCTCCGCTGGCGCCGACGCCGCCGGCACCGGACCCGTCCGACACCGGGCCAGCCTGCGCGGCGCCGGGTGCCGCACTCATGCGATCTGCCCCCAGCCGCCGCGTGCAGGCCAGGCCTTGATGACGCCGCGCTGCTGGCTGCGCAAGGTGAGCTGGGTGTAGCTGTTGATCGCGGCGAAGCGTGCATAGAAGCGTTCGAGCACGCTGCCGAGCAGGAAAGCGCTGGCGCCTTGAAAACTCTGCTCGTCGAGCTCGAGCTCGATCTCGATACCGCAACCGAAGCTGAGCGGCCCCGGAAACGGCAGGCGCCGGACCGACTGCCGCGTCTTGAGCCCGTGCACCCCTTCGACCTGGTGCGCCCAGACGACGTCGTTGGGCGGGCCGTACAGACGCAGCAGGTCGCGCAAGGCCGCTGCGGCGCGCGCCGGTTCGTCGCCGAGTTCCAGGTGGTTCTGCGTGACCTGCGTGACCAGTTGCCAGCCGATGTCGCCGACCGGTTGCCGCGACACCGGACGCGTCGGGCCACGCAGGCAATCGACGCCGGTGACCGGGCCCGGGGCGTCGAGCTGCCACACACGCTCACCCGGCTGGCCGGCCGTCGGCAACAGCACGGGCAGATCGCGGTTCGTCACCCACGCGGTGACCGACAGCTGCTTCAGCCCCTCGCGGAACGCCCCGTGCCGGCCGTCGACGAGCGAGATGAAGACCTCCTCGCCGACATACGACGGCACCCTGGCGCCCTGGCTGCGCTGGCGCTCAGACAGGCGCCGCAATTCACGGCGCACCGTGTAGTAGCCGTGCCCCTCGACCGGCGGTTCGTACCGGCTTGCAAACAGCGGCTTGAATTCGAGTGGGCCGTCGAAGCCGTCGCTGCGCCCGCCGCCGTGACCGACGACGCGGTCGATGCTGTGGACCTCGAGGTCCATCGGACGCGTGCGGTCGGGCACCACGTGGTATTCCCAGCTTCCCGGGCCGAGCGCCACGCGGTCGAGACGCTTCGGGAACAGGTTGACCGCCGGCGTGCAGAAGATCGCCAGGCTGCCTTCGTCGACCATCGTCTCCAGGGCGGGGTCGCCCCGGGCGAAGAGCACGATCAGCTCGGCCTCGTCACCTTTGATACCGGCCAGCCGCGCCGCCAGGTTGCCCAGCTCGAAGAAGAGCAGGCGCTGCGGCAGCACGCTGATCTCCTGCAGCAGCCGTTGGCCCGAAAACGCGCGCAGGGTCTCGGGCAGGAGCGCCTCGTCGTCATCGAAACCCAGCGGGCGAACCGTGATGGCGTCACCCCAGCGCAGCGGCTGGGCGTCTTTCGCGACCACGCCGACGAGGGTGCCGATCGACGCTCCGAGCACCAGTTCGTGCAGCCGGAACGCCACCTCGTCGGGGGCGCTGATATAAAAGGACAGGCGGTCGACGCCGAGTTCGTCGAAGCTCAGGCCGCCGCCGACACGCAGGCGGATGCGCAATCCGCCCTTGGCGGACCGTGCCGCCGGCCAGCGCGCCAGCTCCAGGTCGGAAGCCTGCGAGAAATACTGCACGCCGGCCAACTGCAGCGGCCACAGAGTGACCGCCGACGCGGTGCGGAACTCGCACTGCGTATCCTGCCCGCGCGGCAGCAGCGACAGCACGGCGCTGCCGCGCGGCACTGGATAGCCGCGCGCAAGATTGGGGTCGGTCGGATCGATGGCAAACCGCACCACCATCATCGAGGGCACCGGGGCCAGGAAGTTCGGATACAGCGACTCGAGCAGGTGAGCGATCAGCTGCGGCTGCTCGGCCTCGAGCTTGAGCTGCACCCGCGCCGTGAGGAACGCGAAGCCCTCGAGCAGCCGTTCCACATACGGGTCGGCGACCTCCAGCCCCTCCATGCCCAGGCGCGCCGCGATCTTCGGGTGCTCACGCGCGAACTCCCGGCCGAGCTCGCGCAGGTAGGCCAGTTCATCCTGGTACAGGCGCGTCAGCCGCGGATCCATCAACCCTCGCGCGCCGGCGACACGGCCGAGGCGTCACGGACCTCGACCTCGCCGGCTTCGAGGTCCATCCGCGTGCGCAGCAGGATCTCCAGCGGAACGGGTTGCGCCCACAGGTGACCGTGAATCTCGAACTCGATCATGTTGTGCGTATCGAGCACGCTGCTGGCCTCGAGCGCCCGCACGGTCAGGGTCTCGGGCAGGATGCGCGGCTCGAAGCGCAGGATCGCCTGCCGCAGCGTGCGCTCGAGCTGGCCGACGTCGAGCTTGGACAGGCGCTGGCCCGACAGCGGTGGCAACCCGAAGTTCAACACGCTGCCCGCAAGCAGGGGATGAGTCGCGCTCCACTGTGGCTGGGGCTGGGTGGCATTGAACAACCAGCCCAGGTCTCGCAGCACCGCCTGCCGCAGCTGCGACTTCGACATCACGCGCCGAGTCTCGGGTTCGGTCCGCTGCGCAGGCGCGTCGTCGGTCAGGCGATCGATCAGCGCGGGCTGCAGCCGGTCACGGAGTTCGGGTGCAGCCACGGGACGGGCTCAACGGGAGCTGCCGGTGGTCACGATCTCGCGCACGTCCAGCAGGGCATGGTCGCCGCCGTCGGTGGTCAGCACGCGCTGCCCAAGGCCGCGGTACTGGTCATCGGCGATCTCCAGCCACTCGGTCTTGCGCGACATCAGCAGCGCGGAATCGGCGCCCGAGGTCGTGCCGGTATACCGGACCGGGATCAGCGCGACCGTATCGGCGTCGTTGACGAAGGTCAGGTGCGCCGGGATCCAGACCAGGTCGCGCAGGTCGGCGACGGGCTCGATCGACAGTCGCCGCAGGTGCTCGAACGGCAGCCAGCCGTAGCGACCGTTGATCACCACCTCGAGCACCGGGCCGAGCCGCGAATCGGCATCGGCGATCCACTCGAACCCCTGGCCGTCTATCCGGCCCTGGCTGGCCGGCGCCTGCTCCAGCGCCCGGGAGCGCAGCTGCGCGGCCTGCGCCTGGTGACCCTGGGCTTGGAGCTGCAGTGCTTGCGCGAGCGACGCCACCCAGTCCGTCGGCGGGCCAAAGACGTGCGGCAGCGTGCGGCCGTCGAAGACAGCTTCGCGCACGGCCTCGCACTGCAGCGCGGCGCCATAGGTGTTCACCATCGCGAGCGTGCCGGCATCGAGCTCACCGCAGACCTTGAGCTGGTCGAGCGCACGCTGCCACTTGCCGAGCACGCACAACAGCTGGAACAGGAAGACGCGCAAGTGCGCGTCGCCCGCGTTGGCGCGCACCTGGCGCTGCAGGGTCTCGAGGGCCGCGCCGGGGTCACCGGCGGCGACGAGCGATTCGGCCGTGGGCGTCGTCACGACTCCGCCTGCGGCATGTTGTCGGTGAACACCGTGCTGCCCCCGCGTCCACCGCTGGACTTCTGCAGCCGGTACTCGACCTCGACCTCGGTGAACGCGAAAGACACCGTTTCGCGCGTGCCACCGGTCTCGTCGGTGGCGTGCTGCACGCCGCTGACGCGGGCGCCCTTGAGCGTGACGATGAAGAAATCCTCCTGCTCGCCGCCAGCCCGCCGCATCGTCAACCTGGCTTCCTTGACTTCGTCGTTGGTGGCCAGGGCGGACATCAACGGCGTGGTGGCCGCATCGATCTGCTTGTGGATGGTCAGGGCGGTGTACGAACGGCGTGCCGTCGCCTGACTGTGGCCGAGCGCGGAACTCGCCGACAGCCCCCATTGCCAGGCGGTGACGGCAATGTCGTCCACGTGCCCGGGGCTGATGGCCTCGCCCTTGATCTTGCCTGCACGCTTGGTCTGCACATGCAGGAAGACGTCTGCGGCCGAACCGCCTGTGCTGATTCCACTGCTGCTTGCCGACGCCATGACGTCTCCGGTTCACGCCTCAGGACGGCGCCGCGCGCGCGGGGGCTGAAGAGCACCCTCGGCGCACGGCTTCGGGATCAGGTGATCTCGGTGGTCTTGACGTTCCAGCCGAACTTCACCTCGCCCGTCAGGGCACCCTTCTCGTCCTGCGCCTTGTACGAGAAGTCGATCGAGCCAACGCTCATCCTGACGGAGTCGTTGATATCACCGCCGCTGTCGCCCCTGATGCCCACGGAGGTGATGTAAACCTCTTTCATGGTGACCTTGAGGAAGTCTTTCTGGCCTTCACCGGCCTTGCGCGAGGTCAGCACCACCTCCTTGAAGTGAGCGCCCTGCGCACACTTCTTGGCCAGGATCGGCGAGGCCTTGTCGTAGGTATGGTCAAACCACAGTTCGCCGGCCTCGGCCTTGCCCTTGCCGCTGCCGCCGCCGGCGCCGACGTTGGTGGCATTGCTCACATTCCAACCCCACGAGAGCACCTGGATCTCGTTCTTGTGATCCTTGTGGGTGGCCTCGCCGTCGACGCCATCGAACTTGATGTGGGTGTCGATTGCCATGATGAAATTCTCCTGAGAGGTATGAAGGGTTCCGAGGGGAGAGACGCTTTCGAGGCGGGTTCAGTCGGGGAGCAGGATGTCCTACTTCTTCTGCGAAGGCAGCGTGGACACCAGACGCAGCGACACCGTCAGCCCCTCGAGCTGGTAGTGCGGCCGCAGGAAAAACTTCGACGTGTAGTAGCCGGGGTTGCCGGCCACCTCCTCGACCACCACTTCGGCGGCGGCCAGGGGCTTCTGCGCCTTGACGACGTCCGACGAATTCGCCGGGTCGCCGTCGACGTAGTTCATGATCCAGTTGTTGAGATACTTCTCCATCGCCGCCCGTTCCTTGAACGAGCCGATCTTGTCGCGCACGATGCACTTCAGGTAGTGGGCGAAGCGGCAGCACGCGAACATGTACTGCAGCCGCGCGGCCAGGTTGGCGTTGGCGGTGGCATCGGGGTCGTCGTACTCGAAGGGCTTCTGCAGCGACTGTGCGCCGATGAAGGCCGCAAAGTCGCTGTTCTTGCGGTGCAGCAGCGGCATGAAGCCGTTCTTGGCCAGTTCGGCCTCGCGGCGATCACCAATGGCGATCTCGGTCGGGCACTTCATGTCGACACCGCCGTCGTCGGTCGGGAAGGTGTGCACGGGCAGGCCTTCGACGCCGCCGCCGCTCTCGACACCGCGGATGCTCGTGCACCAGCCGTAGAGCTTGAACGAACGGTTGATGTTGGCCGCCATCGCGTAGGCCGAGTTCGACCAGGTGTACTTGCTGTGGTCGCCGCCGCCTGTCTCTTCCTCGAAGTTGAAGGCCTCGACCGGGTTGGTCTTCGCGCCGTACGGCAACCGCGACAGGAAGCGCGGCATCGCCAACCCCATGTAGCGCGCGTCCTCGGACTCGCGCAGCGAGCGCCATGCCGCGTACTCGGGGGTCGTGAAGATCTTCGTCAGGTCACGCGGGTTGGCGAGTTCCTGCCACGAATTCATCTGCAACAGGCTCGGCGCTGCCCCGGCGATGAACGGCGCAAGCGCCGCGGCGGCGATCTTCGACAACTCGCCGAGCATTTCGACGTCAGGCGGCGTGTGGTCGAAGTAGTAGTCGCCGACCAGGCAGCCAAACGGGTGGCCGCCGAACATGTCGTACTCTTCGTTGTAGATTTTCTTGAAGAGCGGGCTCTGGTCCCATGACGTGCCCTTGTAGCGCTTGAGCGCCTTCCCGACTTCGCCCTTGGAGATGTTCATCACCCGGATCTTCAGCATCTCGTCGGTTTCGGTGTTGTTGACGAGGTAGTGCAGACCGCGCCAGGCGCTTTCGAGCTGCTGGAATTCGGGTTTGTGCAGGATGGCGTTGACCTGTTCCGAGAGCTTGCGGTCGAGCTCGGCGATCATGGCCTCGATCGAGACCAGCACGTCGGCCCCGATCAGCTGTGCCCGCGAAAGCGCCTGCTGCGCCAGCGTGAGCACGGCCTGCTCGACGGCGCTGCGCGCCTCGTCGCTCTTGGGCTTGAATTCCTTGTTCAGCAACGAGGCGAATTCGTTGCCCTCGAAGGTGACACCTTGCAACGCGGCTGCAGCTTGGGGGGAGACGTCGGCCATGGCGGTGGTTTCTGCGTGGACTGTCGTGGTTCGAGGAGGGTCCGGTCAGCGGCTCACTGCGCTTCGCCGTCGGCAGGTGGCTGTGACTCGGCCTTCTGCGCCTTGACCGCGGCCAGCGACTTCAGCAGCGCCTCGTCCTTGACCACCTTGGCGATCAATTCCTCGGCGCCCGTCTTGCCGTCCATGTAGGTGATGAGGTTGGCCAGCTGCTGGCGTGCCTCGAGGAGTTGCTTCAGACCTTCGACCTTGGCCGCCACGGCCGCCGGCGAGAAGTCGTCCATGCTCTCGAACGTGATGTCGACCGCGATGTTGCCTTCGCCGGTCAGCGTGTTGGGCACCTGGAACGCGACACGGGGCTTCATCGATTTCATGCGGGCGTCGAAATTGTCGACGTCGATTTCGAGAAACTTGCGGTCGGCCACCGGCGCCAGCGCCTCGGCGGGCTTGCCCGAGAGATCGGCCATCACGCCCATGACGAAGGGCAACTGCACCTTCTTCTCGGCACCGTAGAGTTCGACGTCGTACTCGATCTGCACCCGCGGCGCACGATTGCGGGCAATGAACTTCTGGCTGCTGGTGGCCATGGCTTTGAGTCCTCTGGGGTCGGGTTCGTCTCTCGGGTCCGTCAGGTCTGATCGCTCAGCCCCGCCAGCCGCTCCACCTGGCTGACGCTGTCGGGAGCCATATCGCGGATGATGTCCATAAAGGACATGTTGATCAAGCGCTGTGCCCGCCGGATCAGCAGCGGTGCCGGATTGCTGGGCTGATTGTGCTCAATCCAGGCGCAGATGCGCTCGAGTTCGCGCACCGCGTCCTCCCGATTGACGATGGCACCGGCGGCCGGCGCCGGCGCCGAGGCGGACGCTGCCGCAGCAGCGGGGCCGTCGACGACCGGTGACGCACCGCCACGGCACTTCGCGACGGCGTCGGTGACCACCTTCAGCAGGCCCAGCAAGGCCGATGCATCGGGCACCCGGTCAGACGGCAGGTGCTGCTCGAACGCGGCAACGATGGCCAGTCCGCAGTCGTGCGCCGTACGCGCGTCATCGGCGGCCTCGGGGTTCGCCTTCAGCAAGCCGTCGAGCGCCTGCAGGACACCGGGCTCTGTCGGCACGGTCTCGCCCGGCTCGGCGCCGGCGCGACCGAGACCGAGCTCGAGATCGCGCACCGTCAGGCCGCCGCGCACGGCGGCGATGGTGGCCGATCTGAAGTCGGCCAGCCCCGCACCGGTCGCCAGCAGGGGTGCAATGGCACTCAGCCGCATCGTCGGATCGTCGTTGTCGGCGGTGTCGAGCTGCGGGTGCACCGCAACCCAATGCCGTTCGAGCAGGCCACGCAGCAGTGCCAGCCCCTGTGCCGCGCCCGCCAGGCCGTGCAGCCGGGCGCCGCCGCGCATGAGCCAGACCGCGAGCCGCAGGTCGCGCGTGCGTTGAGCGAGTTCAAGCGCCAGGTCGACGACGGTGGGCCAATCGGGCGGCTCGGAAGGGTAGGTCCGGTCACCGTACTGAACCTCGGGCTTGCCCGCGCCGGCGCGTTCGAGCGCCATGAACTGAGGGTCGTAGGCGAGATCCTCGCCGCCGGGCCGGGTGTCCGACAGCGGGGTCAGCAGGGAATCGAGATCGATCTGGAAAGCCGGCATAGGGTGCAAACCCGGCCACGAGGCGCCGGATCCGACATGCCTCTCACTCTAGAAGCCCGCAGGGCGGCGGACAGTGGTCGAAAGTCATCTCCGCCCTTCGGCCCGGAACGGCCCAGCGCGTCAACCACGGAGGTCAGCCCAGCACCGACTTCAGGATCTCGAACAACCGGCGCGGCTGAACCGGCTTGAACAGCACGGGGTCGCCACCCGCGGCGACGCGGCTCACTTCGTCGCGCGCGGTTTCGCCGGTCACCAGCACCGCCGGCACGTCACGCCCGCACAGGCGGCGGATGTTCTCGATGACTTCGGCACCGTCCGGGCCGTCACCCAGGTGCAGATCGCTCAGCACGAGGTCCACGTGCCCTTCGAGCGAGGTGACGGCACTCTCGGCCTGCACTCCGTCGGCCGCCGTCATCACGTGGTAGCCCCACTCCTGCAGCAGGGCCCTCAGGCCTTCCCGGATCGCCTCCTCGTCGTCGACGACCAGCACCATGCGCGGCGTCAGCACGGTCATCGGCACGGTGTCGGCCGGCGCCAGGTCATCCTGGATGCCGGGCAGCCCGCCGATGGCCACGCCCACCCGGAACATCGTGCCTCGGCCCGGCACTGAATGCACCTCCAGCCGATGGCCAAGCAACCTGGCCAGCCGCTTCACGATGGCCAGGCCCATGCCCAGGCCGCGACTTCGTTCGCGTTCGGCCCGGCCCACCTGGTAGAACTCGTCGAAGATGCGCGGCAGCTCGCGCGTGCCGATGCCGCAGCCCGTATCCCAGATCTCGATGTTCACGGCCTGGGCCGTGCTGCGCGCCACGACGACGATGCCGCCGCGACTGGTGTACTTGATGGCGTTCTGCACCAGGTTGCCGACGATGCGTTCGAGCAACTGCGGGTCGCTGGTGACCGACTTGCCGCCCGGCGAGAAGCGCAGGCCCAGCCCGGCGAATTCCGCCTGGCCGGCGTACTGCATGTGCAGCCGGCGGAACATGTCGCGCAGCGGAAAGGTCTGCAGCCGCGGCATCAACGCACCACCGTCCAGGCGCGAGATGTCCAGCATCGCGTTGAAGGATCGGTCGAGCCCGTCGATCGCCAGCATCAAGTTGCGTGCCAGCGGCTCTTCGGGCGAGCGCTGCAGCCGCTTGTGCAGCGTGGCGGCGAACAGCCCCAGGGCATGGACGGGCTGGCGCAGATCATGGCTCGCGATGGCCAGGAAGCGGCTCTTCTCCTCGTCGGTGCGGCGTGCTTCGGCGAGCTCGCGCTCCAGCTCGCCGGAGCGCTCGATCTGCTGCAGCAGCGCCACGATCGCCTGGTGGCGCGACTCGAAAGCCTGCCATGCCAAAGCGGCCGACGCCAGGCTCGCGGCAGCGCCGGCCAGCAACCAGCCTGGCGCCCATCCGGCAACGGCGGCGCTGGCGGCCAGCGGCAGGAGCGAGAAGACGAGCGCCGCCGCGCGGCCCGAAGCCAGCGCCGCTGCGGCGAGGACACCCACGACACTGGCCAGCATCGCCAGCAAGGGTCTCAATTCGGCGGCGGCCCACCACGCCGGCAATGCCGCCACGACGGTGGCTGCGGCCGCCAGCCCGGCCAGCCCGGGCGGAGTCGCCCGCCGGGTCTGGTGCCCGACCCAGGCCATGGCCGCCGCGACGGCTGCGACACTGCAGCCCCAGACCCAACCAATGGCCGTCGGCCAGGCGCCGAAGGCCAGGGCCACGAGCGGCACCTGGATGATGCACAGCGCGGCAACGAACCGCAGCTGTCGGGCCGCCTGGTGCATGGCGGCGTCGCGAGCCCGCCGGTTCAACGCCCGGTGCTCGGTGTGCGTCGTGTCCGGCGCCGCATCGTCGACGGCCTGGCAGCGGCCTTCGACCGCGACCAGGCTCGCCCGGCGCGCCGGAGCCGAAATCGGGTCGTGCGCCTCGATCATCGGCCGCGGAACCGGCTGCATGCGCTGCTGGCGGCCCCCACGCTCACCGGAAGAGGCTGATCAGGTGCGAGCGCGAGCGCACGTCCAGCGCCAACAGCAACGACGACACGTAGTTCTTGACGGTGCCGAGCGAGAGTTTCGTGGCCGTGCTGATCTCCTGGTTCGTGCACCCGGAAAGCACCAGCTCCAGGATTTCCAGATGGCGCGGCCCCAGCTCCGCGACCCGGTCGTAGGCGGCGGTGACGGGCAGGCGCGGAAACGATGCCGTGCCGATCGGCGGCAGTCTGCCTTCGATGCCGTGCGGCGACTGCAGGATCGAGATCAGCGCCTCCTGCAACTGATGCACGTTGGAGCCCTTGCTGACATAGCCGACGGCACCGAGCACGCGCGCCTGGCGCACGACGAACTCGTCCTGGGTCGCGCTGAAAACGGCCACGCGCGCCAGCGGGTGCTTCTGCAGGAACAGCCGCAGGCCCTGCAGCCCTTTGCTGTCGGCCAGGTTCAGGTCCAGCAGCACCAGGTCGATGCCGGGCACGGCGGCGAAGATGCGGATGGCCTCTTCGAGCGTGTCGGCCTCCAGCCACCGCACGGCGACGCCGCGCACCTCGGTGACGGCCGACTTCACGCCGACGCGGACGAGTTCGTGATCGTCGACCAGCAGGACCTGCGGGGCGGTCGACATGGGTTCGATGCGGTCGAATGGCAAGGGAGGCAAGGTGTTCAAGGCACTCGGCGCCGGCCCGCCGGGCGTGCTGGCAGCCGCGGCCCGCGTGTCGGGTTCAGCAGTCCACGATCTTCAACTCGACGCGGCGGTCGAGTGCGTCCGAAGCGTCGTCGCGGCCGTTGCCGACGACCGTCTCGCGCGACCCGGCGCCGATGGCGGTGATCCGCTTGGCCAGCGCGGGAGATTTCTGCACGAGTTGGCTTTCGATCGCCTTCGCGCGCATCAGCGACAAGCGGTTGTTGACCGCCTCGCTGCCGGTCGGGCTGGCGTGGCCGACCACGAGCAGGCAGCCGTTGCGCTTGGCTGCGCTGGACGCCATCGCAGCGACCCAGGTCGAGTACGGCGACGGCGGACCGGCACTGGGGTCCGACCAGAGCGTCGCGGTCCCGGGGCGGAACAGGAACTTCACGCCGAGCCGCTTGCCGTCCAGGCCCTGGTCCACGATGCGTGCAAACGCCTGGCCCGCGGCGTCACGCCGGCCCAGCCGCCATTGGGTCAGGTAGAGCCCGGTGTAGGTGCGCAACTGCCCGCCGCCCGGCATGCGCTCGGCGGCTTCGAAAAGCTTCAACGCCGCCGCATGCTGCCCTGCACCGTACGCGTCGGCGGCCTCGGCCAGCGTCGCCGCCACGAGGATCCGATCGATGTAGGCGGGATGGACGGGATCACCCGGATTCATGCCCTGGCAGCTCTCGACGTATCCCTGCGTCGCGGCATCTTCGGCCAGCACGGGCGCGTCGCGGTAGAAGGGCAGTGGCATGGGATCCACACCGTCGAGCTTGGCGAAGGCCAGGCCGGTGCCGACCAGCTTGCCGGTCCTCGAGTCCACCAGGGCGAGGCAGATCCGGTACGTTTCACGCCGGCCTTCGGCCTTGCGCTCGGCGTTCACGCCTGTGAGCGTGCCGATCAGGACCCATGGCGAGCGGCCGACAGTCGTGCCGTTGAAGGGCAAGGCCTCGAACTGCGAATGGTCCTCGCGGATGAGGCGCATGGTGCGCGCCGCCAGCGCCTGCGTTGCATTCGACTGCACCCCGGTGAGGCCATCGACGAATGGATCCACGGTCAAGGGCCAACGCTCCCCACCTGCCGCTGGCGGCAACTTCGCGCTGCCGAGCAATTGGTTGGCGGCGTCGAGCACGGCCTCGTCGAACGGCAGGACCGGCCTTGGCGCAGCCGGCTCGGCCTTGGGAATTTCGACCGGCGCCTGGGCGACGACCGGGGGAGGCGCTGCCACGGTGGGCGCCACATCGGGCTTCGCGCACGCGGCGATCAGCGCTACAAGGAGAACACCAAGGGCCCGGTCTGCTTTGGCGGCCAAGCCAAACCTCGCCCGGGCTGAGAACACGCGGCACATCGTGAGATTCCTCTGGTCAGCTTGCGGAAGTTTTCGTGAATTCCGCGTTTGTGGCAAGTCTGCGTTGGAATGCCGAGCCGCCGGTCATCACGCCGCAACCCGCGCCAACTCGACCGATGATGCCACTCGGCCAGTGGCAACTCAGCAGGTTGCGATCATCAACCTGGCGGCGTTGACCGTGCCGGTTGCGAAACGCGGGCCATCGGGATGAGCCGCCTGGCCAGCCAGTACGCGCATCATGCAACAGCGGCCACCCCTGCAGTGGCGGCCGCCGAGCAACCCGACCCACCTGCGATAGCGCCGGGCCGGCGCCCCGCAGGCGGGCCGAAGGCTCACAACCGCGACAGCTTCGCGCTCACCTCCTGCGCCACCGGCAGGTGCAGACGCAATCCGGCGTTCGGCTGCAGGCGCTCGGCGCTGGCGCCCAGGTCGTTGACGAAGCGCTGCTGCCAGGCCTGGGCAACCACCGGCGCCGGTACCCCCGGGCGGGCTGCCTGCATGCCGGCTGCCGGACCGGCAGCGGGACCCGTGGTCGCCGCCGCCCCGCTCCAGTCGATGACGAAGCCCGGCAAGGACAACAGGGTCTGGGCCTGGTGCCGGTGCGACTTCGGCTCCTGGGTCGCGACCGACGAATCACCCCAGATCTCTGGCGTCGCGCGTCGGCCGGGCTGCAACTGCTCACCCATCACGCCGTCGTCGCCGTGACCCCGGCCAAGAACGTGGCCGAGTTCGTGCGCCAGCACGGACAGCAGTTCGGCCCGTCGGTCAGCACGTCGAAGCCGGCATCCAGCGCCGCCTTGCGCAGGCCAGCCCGTTCGAGCAGGCCCAGTGGCTGCGGGTCGATCATGGCCTGCCGGCGTCAGGCCGGCACCGCCGCCTTGGGCGGGCGGCAGACCGGCACCACCCGCAGTTCGAGCCGATGGTCTTGCTCGCGCACCACGAACTTCTGGTTCACCGGCTTGTGGACCGTGTCGACGCGCTCGATGACCTCCCGCACCGGGGCATTGCCGTCGGTCTTGGCCAGCACCATCAGCCGCAGCATCTTGTCGTTCAAGCCGGGCACGGTGTCCTTGCGCTCCCAAAGGCTCAAGGCGCCCTCGGTCACGCCCATCAGCCCGGCCAGCGCCTCCTGCGTCATGCCCAGCCAGCTACGCAGGAACTTGAATTCCTTGCCGGTCAGCGGCCCGGGCTTCTTGGTCAGCTGGGCCGCCAGCAGGGCGTGCAGGCCATCCACGTCGTGCACCGCCACCGCCTTGCCGTAGGGCGTGGTCTTCAAGTCGTAGCCATTCTCCAGCCAGACGTTGTCGAGCCCGCATTGTTTGTACTGAAGCACCGTCGTCTCCTTGCTCAGCGCGTGCGCGTCATCACCGTCACCACCACCACGTCGGGGTTGGCCTCGTCCAGCGCCGCCACCACCGCCACGTTTCGGCTGGGGCCGAAGTGCTCCATGCGGCACTTCAGGTGCCCGGTCTTGCGGTCCATCTGCGACGGCCGCTGAATCACTCCGTGGCGCAGGCAGTCGATCACTTCCAGGTCAGAAATGCCCCGCTCCAGCATGCGGTCGCGGGCGTGCTCGGTGATGAAGACCTTGCCCGAGTCGGCTGCCAGTGCCCGCACATGATCGAGCGTCGGCACCCCGAGCATGCGTTGACCGTCCGGCGATCGTGGCGTCAACGCCACCAGCAAGTCCGTGCCCTCGGGGAGGAACTGCACCGCGACCTCCTGCGTGACCCTCTTCAGGAAGTCGACGTCCGAAATCTGCGATGACGCGATGACGAGCTCGGCCCCGGCACCCGCGCGGACCGGGACAGCGCCGCCCAGCGCGAACTCCCAGTGCCCATCGACCCAGTGCACCGACAGCTTCAGCCGGGCGGGGATCTTCCTGGTCATGGCGCGCCCGCCTGCATCCCGTCCCACGCCGCCAGCACCAGCCGCCGGGTGCGGTTCTCACCGTACAGGCGCATCTCCATGTCCTTGAGCACGCGGAAGGTCTCGCTGGGGTAGGCCGAAGCTACCAAGCAGGCGCAGAAGGCCGGCAAAAGGGCCGCCAGGGCGGCGGAAGACTCGGTGGTCAAGTACCGAGGCAGGAAGCCGACCTTCGACGTGGAGCAGCTGCACCGCACCCACGAGCTTCTGGCGATGGGCTGGACTCCGTCCGCAATCTCCGCCGAGATCGGCATCCCGCGGGCGACGGTCTACCGGATCAAGGACGATCCCGCCAAGGTTGTGGCGCTGCTGGAGACCTGGGGGATCGCGTAGGTTCGTGGCGGGTCCGACCGGGTCGAGATCAATGCAGCCTGCGGATGGGCGTCGCGACGTCGGTGGGCCGAGACCTCACAGTCGCGGACGTGCCCCGTCGCCTGCGCGGACAATCTGGCTGCAGCAAGCGGGAGACAGCGCGTGAAGCCCTATGACATCGAAGTGCAGCGCCTGAAGTCGATGAAGCACGACAAGGGGCTGATCGAGATCAACATCGACGCCTTGGTGATGTCACGCCAGATGCGCGACGACCAGTCCGCCACCAGCTGCCTGCGCCTGCCGGTGGAACACGCACGCACCTTGTTGATCCTGCTGAAGCAGCAGCTGGCCGAACTCGACAAGCTGCAGCCGCGCAGCCGCCGTTCAGGGCGCAGCTGAAGCCCAGGTCGCCATCATCGGTTTCAGCCTGCACGGTGCCGTGCGCTGCGGCGCCGTCTGGTGATGACGTCCCTGGAGTCCGTGCGGCGGCTGGCTGGGTTGGTGCCTCGGCCACGTCTGCAGCCGCCAACCACGGCGTCGCGGCTATCAATCCAATCTCGGCGGTCGGATGCTCGGTTTGGGTGCCGGCACTCGGTCCGTGTAGCTGGTCGACAGCAATGCGACGCGGCCCAGCCCGTGAGGGCTGGTGTTCTGACAGCGCCACCAGGTGGGGGCGGAGACAGTGCCGCCGCCTCAGGGGGCGAGCGCGCGAGCTTCGCGACTTGCCGCTCCTGTTTGAGCGCAGTGACAGCGTTCGGTACCCCTCGAGGCAGCAGGTGAGTCCGACACCGCGGGGACTGTTCCTGGCGACGCGGTCCCGACCGGCGCGGCCTGCAAGGCCAGGGCGTCTACGCGCGAAGCCGCCCAGCGCCGTCGGGCACCGCTGCCGCGGGCCTGATATCGACAAAGCGAACGAGCGACGCGGCCGCGGTCGTCAGCCGGTGCCCGCGCCCCCCCCCCCCCCCCCTGCCCTCGGCATGGCCGCGACAGTGACCGGCGCTGTGCTGGTTGCAGCAAGTCGGCGATGTTGGCTTGGACGGGGCAGACCAGGGGCGCGGATTACGCACCAGAACCCCTGTGGCAGCCCTTCGGAGCATTTCCGTCCATCTTCCCAGGCGACAGTCTGTCGCTCGCCGAGGCCCGGCTGTCGCAGGGCGGTGGCGGCGTGCGCAGGTGGCTCCTAGAGTTCGTTCATCGATATCCGAAGCACCTACCCCGGAGCCAAACATGAACACCCCCACCATGCACCGCATCGCCTCCTTCGGTTTCGCAGTCGTGTTGACGCTCGGCATGATGCTCGGCATCAACGCCCTGGCGGTCAGCGACGCGCCGGTCGGCCTGCTGGCCCATATGGCGAGCACGAGTCCGGTCTGACCGCTGGCAGCCACCGGTTCCTCCCGGGCCCTCTGCCGTGGTGGCGCCGCTCGCACCCGAGGGCAAGTATCACCGCTGACCAGCCAGCGGGTCCGGCGGTACGGCGGATGACGAGCGCCACCTGCGTATGCCCCACGGACGCCAGGCTCCACTCGGGCAGCGTGTCCCGCATCCACTACTCGAGCCGCGCAATACCCACCGCGTCAAGCGCCGCCGCTCACAGCAAGCAACGCCCCGCCGACGCGTCAGGGTCGTCGTGGCTGGCCGATGGGCAGCGCGGCGACGGGGTGGGTGGCCCTGGCAGCCATTACCCCGACCCTACGGCCGGCATTCACCCGCCGAGGTACGGCGTGTACTCCAAGCCCTGCTGCGCCAGCCCGATCAGGTTGATGTTGGTCACATTGAGATCGATATCGGCGGCCATCACGCCCAGGCCAGCTACCGTGTAGGCGCCGGTGTCCAGCAGGCCGACGAAGTACGCACGATCGGCCTCGCCGGGCGGGACACCGACCACGTTCGTGTACAGAAGATCCACGACCGCCTGGTGACCAGCGCCTGCACCCAGCCGCGCGTCGATGGCCAGTTGCATGAGGCTCTCGTAGGTCATGCCGCCGTCGATGTAGTACAGCCCTATCCCGGCATAGACCTCGTTGTAGACCTCCGCAGAGCCGAACACGGCGCCAAGGATCTTCGCCACGGTGCCGGCATGGCCCGACAGGTCGAGCGCGACGCCGATGTCTGCAAACTGAAGGCGCTCGACATTGACCAGCGCATCGGCGCCGTCGAGGACCGAAGCCACCGAGAATCCGGTCGCCGTGGCCACCAGGGCGGCATCGGCGCGCGGCGCGAAGTACGCCGCCAGGTCGATACCCAGGCCGCCGTCCAAGCTGTCGTCGCCGGCGCTGCCCTGGAGCCAGTTTCCGGCTGCGTTGCCGATCAGGATGTCGTTGCCGCTGCCGCCGACGGCATTCTCGATCAGCACGGTGTCGTAGATGTAGACCGTCAGCGGGTCGGTCAGATCGGGGAGCGGATCGGCCAGGCTGAGGTCCGGGTTGCGAGTGGAGAAGGTCAGCGGCAAGCCGACGCGGCTCCAGGTCCCCGGGACCAGGCTGATGCCCGCGTCGTCTGCGCCGTCGACGACGATCGTGTCGTTGCCGCCGCCGTCCCAGATGGTCTGGTTGTAGCGCTCCGTGGAAGCGAAGGTATAGACCGTGTTGCCCGCGTTGTACGCCAGGTTCGGGCCGTAGAGGTACTGGATGGCGTCGATGTCCACCTTCATCGGCGTCGTGGGTGCGAAGTCGGCCTGCAGCGGCGCCCCCTGGCCGGGGATGTCGTTGTAGGCCATCACCATGTCCTGCGTCGAGAAGTCCGTCAGCGTGTCGTCGCCGGTCTTGGGCAGCACGGCGGGCGTGGACGGCCAGCCCGGCGTGCCGTCCATGCCGGTGTCGTGCGGGTGCTTGAGGCCGATCGCATGCCCGACCTCGTGCAGAAGGGTCAGGAAATTCTGCGTGCCGGCGGCCCAGCCTTCCGGAAACAGGAACGCCTTGTTCATCCAGGTGTCGCCGGCCCCGGCGAAATCCTGCGGGAAGGCCGATACCGCGTAGGTCGACTCGCCGAGCCCGCCCGTGTACCCGAAGCGCAGCACGCCGGCGTCGACGGTGGTGGCCGGGACCTCGAAGAGTTGCAAGTCGGCCACCGCGGCCCAGGAGGCGAGCACCTGGCGTGCAGCCGCCTGTTCCGCAGCGCCGAATGCGACGAAACCCTGCAGGTAGGCCGCATAGCCGCCTTCGGTGGGCTCCGCCGGGTTGTAGTTGCCGGCCACACCGCCACGCACGTCGAACTTGTCGATTGCGTCCGGGAACGAGAAGGTGACGGTGGCAGCGGTGCCGGCCGCCCCCGTGCCCCACTTCGACCCGACGATGAGGGCATCGGTCAGGGGATTGCCGGTGGGGTGCACCAGCGCGGTGATGTCGCCGGTATAGGTCGGCAAGGATGTGGCCATCGACGATTCTCCACGCAGAATCGGTGGGGTCGAAGTGGATCCCCTGTGCCGATGCGCGCGGATTACAAACCATCATCCTCAGATTGTCGAGACCGATCTGCAACCCGGCTCCATCGACGCCCTGGACACGCCTGCCGGCGCGCCCAGGGCGGCTGCCGGCGCCTCAGGACCGGCGCGAGTTGCCACGTTGGCCTTGCCAATCATGGCCAAGGGGCGATCACTCCTCGTCCCCCTGCTCGAAGGGAAGGCAGGAAAGGTTGAACACCCGGGTCGAATTCGGATCGGCACTATCGCAGCCCCGCCATGGGCGCCGGCGCCTCTCGGCAGGGCAGCGCCTTGAGCGGTTCCCGGGCGCGGCTCGGCAGTTGTTCGCGCAGCTTGCGGCGTACCGCCGCGGCCGGGTTTCCAGTGCACCTCTCGTGGAACTGAGCATCCTCGAACAGCGATTCCAGCCGCTGCCTGATCCGGCGCAAGGTCTCGGGCACGGTGCCTCCCTTGAGGTTGCGTGCGCACTCGGCGGCTTGACCTGTTCCAGCGCAGCCAGCGACTGTGGTGCCGTGATATCGGCGACCGGTGAGTTCCAGAGCGACGCCGGGTTGTGATTCGCCATCTTCCGCGGCCGGGCGTTCGGCCTCTCGCTGCTGCTCACGGGCCACCAGGGGGTCGATGTCCTGGCGCAGCAGATCACGAGCCTTCTGTGCAACCTCGCGGGCGCGTATGAGGCTGTCGCCGGCCTGGGCCGTGCTTCGACGATGCACGACGCCGAGCCCCGCGCCGCTTGCCTGACGGCGCGGTGTAGCGAAGTACCCAGTTCACGCCCGGGCCTTTGACGCGCCAGAAGAGACCGCCGCCATCGCCGTGTTCGCCGGCACCGGCCGCCTGCACTTGCCTGGCAGTGAACAAGTGCAGCTTCGCCGCCAGTCGCCTGGTCGCCATCTCAGTCGCCTTCCAGTCCCCGGCCAGTCCCCGAAATCGGGCCGCGAGCGTGATGCACGCTGGCGCGCCTCGGGTGCACTCTGGCGAGTATCTTCCAGGGAGAAACCTGCTTCAAATCAACGACTTAGGACTTCTCTACCTGCACCTTCGCTGCACCTTCGTGCACCTTGGTGAGGGAGTATCCTGGCGGAAAGGGAGGGATTCGAACCCTCGGTACTACGATGTAGTACACCGGATTTCGAGTCCGGCGCATTCGACCACTCTGCCACCTTTCCGGGGTGCGGTCTCGCTCGCAGCGAAGCCTCGTATTCTAGCCGATCAGGGACGCAATACCTCCAGACCGCCGAGGTAGGGCCGCAGTGCCGCGGGCACCGCCACCGAACCGTCGGCCTGCTGGTGGTTCTCCAGCACCGCCACCAGCGTGCGGCCCACCGCCAGGCCGGAGCCGTTGAGCGTGTGCACGAAGTCGGGCTTGCCCGGCTTGCCGTCGACGACGGGGCGGAAACGCGTCTGCATGCGCCGCGCCTGGAAGGCCTCGCAATTGCTGCACGAGCTGATCTCGCGGTAGGTGTCCTGCGCCGGCAGCCAGACTTCCAGGTCGTAGGTCCTGGCCGAACCGAAGCCCATGTCGCCCGTGCACAGCGCGACCACACGGTACGGCAGCTCCAGCTTCTGCAGCACGGCCTCGGCGTGGCCCACCATCTGCTCCAGCGCGGCGTCGCTGTGCTCGGGGTGCGTGATCTGCACCATCTCGACCTTGTCGAACTGGTGCTGGCGGATCATGCCGCGCGTGTCGCGCCCGGCGCTCCCGGCCTCGCTGCGGAAGCACGGGCTGTGCGCGGTGAGCTTGATCGGCAGCGCCGCCGCGTCCAGGATCGTCTCGCGAACGCTGTTGGTGAGCGGAATCTCCGACGTCGAGATCAGGTACTGCTCGGGCTGCGCCTCGTCGCCGCCGCCCGCACCGGCATCGCCAGTGCCGCCACGGAAGACCCAGAACATGTCTTCCTTGAACTTCGGCAGCTGGCCCGTGCCCTCCAGGATCTCGCGGTTGACGATGTAAGGCGTCCAGCATTCGGTATAGCCATGCTCCTGCGTCTGCACGTCCAGCATGAACTGCGCCAATGCGCGGTGCAGCCGCGCCGCCGGGCCGCGCAGGAAGGTGAAGCGCGAACCCGACAGCCGGGCGCCGGTCTCGAAGTCCACCCCCAGTGCGGCGCCCACGTCGGCATGGTCCCGTGGCGTGAACTCGAAGCGGCGCGGGCCCTGCCCGTTGGGGCTCCAGCGCCGCACCTCCAGGTTGCCGGTCTCGTCGGCGCCCTGCGGCACGCTGGCCTGCGGCAGGTTGGGCAGCGACATCAGCATCTGCTGCAGTTCGGCCTGGATGCGCTCCAGTCGTCGTGCACCCGTGTCGAGTTCGGCGCCGATGCCACCCACCTCGGCCATCACGGCGGCCGTGTCGCCACCCTGGGCCTTGAGCTGGCCGATCTGCCTGGACAGCGCATTGCGCCGCGCCTGCAGTTGTTCGGTGACGACCTGGATCTGCTTGCGTTCGGCTTCCAGCGCCGTGAAGCGCGCCACGTCCAGGTAGGGCTGCGGGTTCTTGCGCCGCTCCAATTGCGCGATCACGCCGGGCAGGTCGCGTCGCAGGAGATTGATGTCGAGCATGGGGTTCCTGACGGTGTTCGGGTCTGACATGGAAACGGCGCCGGTTGCGGGCGCCGTCTTCGTGGGTGGGGCCCATGAGGCGGCGGCTTCAGGATCGGGACGACACGACCTCGCTCATGCTGCGGTCGCCCAGCCCGCGCGGCAGCGGGAAGTGCACGTCCTCGGTCACGCCGTCCATCTTGCGGATGCTTAAAGCGCCCAACTCGCGCAGCCGCGTGATCACCGCCTGCACCAGGACGTCGGGCGCCGAGGCCCCCGCGGTGAGACCCACGCGACGGCGGCCCTCGAACCAGGCCGGCTGCAGGTCGTCGGCGCCCTCGACCATGTGCGCCTCGGTGCCCAGCCGCTCGGCCAGTTCGCGCAGGCGGCTGCTGTTGCTGCTGGTGGGGCTGCCGACGACGATCACCACGTCCACCGCCGGCGCCAGCACCTTCACCGCGTCCTGCCGGTTCTGCGTGGCGTAGCAGATGTCCTGCTTCTTGGGTTCGCGGACCTGCGGGAACAGCCGCTTCACCTCGGCCAGGATGGCCGCCGCGTCGTCCACGCTCAGCGTGGTCTGCGTCACCACCGCGAGCTTGTCGGTGCGCGGCTGCACGCGGGCGACGTCGGGGATGTCCTCCACGAGGTAGATGCCATCGCTGAGCTGGCCCATGGTGCCTTCCACCTCGGGGTGGCCCTTGTGGCCGATCATGATGAATTCATAGCCCTCGCGCGCCAGCTTGGCCACTTCCACGTGCACCTTGGTCACCAGCGGGCAGGTGGCGTCGAAGACCTGGAAGCCGCGGCGCGCCGCCTCCTGGCGCACGGCCTTGCTCACGCCGTGGGCGCTGAACACCAGCGTGGCGCCGGGCGGCACGTCGGCCAGGTCCTCGATGAAGATGGCGCCCTTGGCCTTGAGGTCGTTCACGACATAGGTGTTGTGCACGATCTCGTGGCGCACGTAGATGGGCGCGCCGAACTTGACGAGCGCGCGCTCGACGATCTCGATGGCGCGGTCGACGCCGGCGCAAAAACCCCGTGGTTCGGCCAGCAGCACTTCTTCCACGTTGGAGATCACAGCACCCCCAGCACTTGCACTTCGAAGCGCACCGGCTGGCCGGCGAGCGGATGGTTGAAGTCGAACAGGAGCCAGTCGGCGCCGACCTCGCGCACCACGCCGGCATAGCGGCCTTCGCCGTCGGGCGTGGGGAACTGCACCACGTCGCCCACCGCATAGGCCTCGTCGGGGTCGCCCAGTTCATGCAGCAGGCTGAGCTTCACGCGCTGCAGCAGTTCGGGATTGCGTTCACCGAAGGCGGTGCCCGCGGGCAGTTCGAAGGCCGCCCGGGCGCCCTCGGCCAGGCCGATCAGCCGGGCCTCGATGGCCGGGGCGAGCTGCCCCATGCCCAGCGACAGCGTCGCCGGCTTGTCGTTGAAGGTATTCACCACATCGGCGCCGTCGGGCCCGGCCAGCCGGTAGTGCAAGGTCAGGAAAGAGCCGGGCTGGATGAGGTTCACTGGGGCTTTGCTGCGTCGAATAGACTGGGCGCGATTCTACCGGCGCCCCTTTCGAGCGCGCGGCTTCGAAACCCCACCGCCGAGCCTGTCATGAAGGACCTGCCCGCCGACCAGCGCCCGCGCGAAAAGCTGCTGGCCCGCGGGGCGCCGGCCCTGGCCGACGCCGAATTGCTGGCGCTGCTGCTGCGCACCGGCTACAAGGGCCAGGGCGTGCTGGCGCTGGCCGGCGCGGTGATCGAGAAATTCAACGGCTATGCCGGGCTGCTGCACGCCACGCCGGCGGAACTGCAAAGCATCAAGGGCCTGGGGCCGGCCAAGCGCGCCGAACTGCTGGCGGTGATCGAGATGGCGCGCCGCGCCTTGGCAGAACAGTTGCAGGCCAAGCCGGTATTCGACACCCCGCAGCGCGTGAAGGACTACCTCTCGCTGCACCTGCAGGGCCGGCCGCACGAGGTGTTCGCGGTGCTGTTTCTCGACGCCCAGCACCGGCTGCTGGAATTCAAGGACATGTTCCGCGGCACGCTCACGCAGACCAGCGTCTACCCGCGTGAAGTCGTCAAGCAGGCGCTGGCGCTCAACGCCGGGGCGGTGGTCCTCGCGCACAACCACCCCTCGGGCGTGGCCGAACCCTCGCGCGCCGACGAGTTCCTGACGCAGACGCTGAAGGCCGCGCTGCAGCTGGTGGACGTGCGCGTGCTCGACCACCTGGTGGTGGGCCAGGGGCACGTGGTTTCGATGGCCGAAAGGGGCCTGCTGTGAAGCTGCGCGCATTGGCCGACCTGCACACCGTGCGCACCGTCTTGCGCGAACACGAGCGCGTGGCGGCCGAACGTGCGGCGCAGGAGCGTGCCGCGCTGGCAGCAACCGAACGCGGGCGGCGGCAGTTTGCCGACGCCGTGGGCCCGGTGACGCGGCTGCGCTGCCACGGTCGCAAGTCGCATGTGCTGCCGCGCCCGGCGCCGGAACCTGTGCAGAGCCAACGCGACGAACAGGCCGCGTTGCGCGAGGCCATCTCCGACGAGGTGGACATCGAGTCGCTGCTGCTCACCGACGATGGACTGAGCTTTCGGCGCGAGGGCGTGGGGCTGGAAGTGGTGACGCGACTGCGCCGCGGCCACTGGGCCATCCAGGGCCAGATCGACCTGCACGGACTGCGCCGCGACGAGGCGCGCGAACAGCTCGCGGCCTTCCTGCGCGAGGCACAACGCCGCGGCTGGCGCTGCCTGCGCGTGGTGCATGGCAAGGGCTTGGGCTCGCCGGGCCGCGAGCCGGTGCTGAAAGTGCGCGTGCGGCGCTGGCTGGGCCAGCATGCCGGCGTCATCGCCTTCACGCAGGCCCGCGCATCGGAGGGCGGCGCGGGCGCGCTGATCGTGCTGCTTCGCGGCTGACTGCGCGGCTGACTTTGCGGCTGATCACGCGGCGGACCTTTGCGCCCCCCGGAGTGATTCAGCGGTTGCGCATCCAGTCCGCGGTGCCGAAGAACGACTCGGCCAGCCGCTCGGCCAGCGTCTCGTCGATCTGCTGCTCGTGCAGGGCCTGGATCATGCAAGCCATCCACTGGTCGCGTTCCCTGATGCCGATGGCATAGGGCAGATGGCGCGCCCGCAGGCGCGGGTGGCCGTGGCGCTGCACGTAGAGGTCGGGGCCGCCGAGCCAGCCGCAGAGAAACCAGAACAGCTTGTCGCGCGAACCGTCCAGCGTGCCGGGGTGCATGGCGCGGATCTCGGCGTAGGCGGGCTCCAGGTCCATCAGATCGTAGAAACGATCGACGAGCGCGCGCACGCCGCCCTCGCCGCCCAGGCGGACAAACGGGGTCGTGGCCTGGGCTTCGGTCATGGCTTCAGCCCGCCGTCATGCGCCCGACGATGGCCGCCAGCGCCATCGACGCCGGCGCACCGGGCAGGGTGTCGAAGAGCAGTTCGCGGCGCTGCACGGCTTCGCGCACGGCCGGGTCAGCCGGCACCTCGCCCAGCAGTTCCAGCCGCACCGGGCTGTCCAGGCCCGGGTTCACGTAGCGGTCCACCACCTGCTGCAACTGCTGGCGCACGGTGCGGCCTTCCCCGGGGCGACGCGTCTGGTTGACCATCAGGCTCACCTGCCGGCGGCCCTGCCCCGCGGCCAGCACCTTGATGGTGGCGTAGGCGTCCGTCAGCGAGGTGGGCTCGGGCGTCACCACCACCAGCACCTCGCCGGCCAGTGAAACGGTGTAGAGCACCACGTCGGAAATGCCGGCACCGGTGTCGAGCAGCACGTGGTCGAACATCGGCGTGACCTCGTGCACCACCTGCTGCAACTGGTCGCGCACCTCGGGCGTCATGCGCGAATATTCGACCATGCCCGAACCGGCCAGCAGCACCGAGAAGCCGCCCGGCGCCGGCAGGATGGCGTCGCGCAGAGCGCTGCGGCCGGTGAAGACGTCGTGCAGCGTGACCTTGGGGTACAGGTTCAGCACCACGTCCAGGTTGGCCAGGCCGAGGTCGGCGTCGAGCACCAGCACGCGGCGGCCGGCACGCGCCAGCGCGGCGGCCAGGTTGGCCGAGACGAAGGTCTTGCCCACGCCGCCCTTGCCGCTGGTCACGGCGATGATCTTGGCGGAGGCAGGCGGCGGCATGGACGGCGTCATTCGTGATCCTGGAACTGGAAGGTCTCGAAGAGCAGACGCCTCTCTTCGTTGCTGACCACCGAGACGGCGGTCGGCTCGAGCCGCACCAGGTTGCGGCCCTGGGCCTTGGCGCGATAGAGCTGCTGGTCGGCGCGTTCCTGCCACAGCGCCGGCGTGGAGCGCACCCACTGCGGCGCGAACGCGCCGCCAATGCTCACAGTGACCGTGATCTGCTCGCTGGGGCCGATGGCCACCGGCATGCGTTCGATGCGCCGGCGCACCCGCTCGGCCACCGTTTCGCCGAAGCTGGTGGCGCAACTGGGCAGGATGATGGCGAATTCCTCGCCACCCACGCGCGCCACCAGGTCCATGGGCCGCACGCTGTCGAGCAGCGCGGTGGCCACCGCCTTGAGCACCTGGTCGCCGGCGGCATGGCCCCAGCTGTCGTTGACACGCTTGAAGTGGTCGATGTCCAGCATGAGAAGCAGCGCCGGTTCGCCGCTGCGTGCCACGCGGTCGACTTCGCGGGCCAGCGCCAGTGCGAAGGCGCGCCGGTTGGCCAGGCCGGTGAGCGCGTCGCGGCTGGACAGGTCCACCAGCGCGTCGACCAGCTCCTGCAACCACGCCGCACTGTCGCGGTCGCCGACCGGCGGCTCTCGCCCGGCCTGCGCCAGCAGCTGCAGCGCCTGCTCCAACCTGAGCCCATGGGCCGCTGGCGCCGGGTGCTGCGTGATCTCTTCCGAAGGGCGCCTGGGCCGGGTCACGGGCATGGCACGAGTGATTGTTCGAGCGAGTCTAGCAGCGCCCTTCACGGCACCAACGGGCGAACTGCCGCGGGAAAGGCACCCGCCGTCATGGTCTGGCCGCGGTCCTTGGCGGCCGGCGGCAGGAACAGCGACTGCAGGTCGGAGAGAAAGTCGAAGCCGCGTGCCGTGGGCCGCACCAGGGTGCCGGCAGCGTCGCGCTCGATCAGGCCGCGGCCCTCGGCCAGCGCCAGCGGCGCCTGCACCGCCGACAGCGGCAAGCCGGTGCGTTCGGCAAAGCGCGCGAGTTCGAAGCCATCGCGCAGGCGCAGCGCGTTGAGCATGAATTCGAACGGCAGGTCGCGCCGCGCCACCTCGACCTCGTTGGACACGGCCTGCCCGAGCAGCGCATTCTTCATGTACATCGCCGGCTCGCGCCAGCGCACCTGGCGAAGAACGCGGTGCGGAAAGCTCAGCTTGCCGTGGGCACCGGCGCCGATGCCGAGATAGTCGCCGAAGTGCCAGTAATTCAGGTTGTGCCGGCAACGGTGGCCCGGCCGCGCATAGGCCGACACCTCGTAGCGCTGCAAGCCGGCGCCAGCCGCACGCGTGGTGACCAGGTCGAGCATGTCGCTGGCCAGGTCGTCGTCGGGCAGCACCGGCGGGCGCAGCGCGAAGACGGTATTCGGTTCCACCGTGAGGTGGTAGACCGACAGGTGCGGCGGTGCGTAGCCCAGCGCGGTATCCAGGTCTTGCTGCAGCTCCGCCAGCGTCTGGCCGGGCAGCGCGTACATGAGGTCGATATTGAAGGAGTCGAAGGCGGCCCGTGCCTCGGCCACCGCGGCGTGCGCCTGGGCGGCGTCGTGCACGCGGCCGATGCGCTGGAGCATCGCGTCGTCGAAGCTCTGCACGCCGACGGACAGCCGTGTCACGCCGGCGGCGTGGAAGGCGCGGAAGCGATCGCGCTCGAAGGTGCCCGGGTTGGCTTCCAGCGTGATCTCGGCGCCGGGCTCCAGCGGCAGCCGGGCGCGGATGGCCGCCAGCAGGCGGTCGATGCCGCCCGGCGAGAACAGGCTCGGCGTGCCGCCGCCGATGAAGACGCTGGCCACGCGCCGGCCCCACACCAGCGGCAAGGCCGACTCCAGGTCGGCGATCAGCGCGTCCAGATAGTGGGATTCAGGAATGGCACCGGCGGACTCGTGGCTGTTGAAGTCGCAGTACGGGCACTTCTTCAGGCACCACGGCAGGTGCACGTACAGCGCCAGCGGCGGCAGCGCGCCGAGCTGCAGCGTGCCCGGGCGGAGAAAGTGCGCCGCGGCGTCGGCGGCGGCGTTCAAACCTGCCACACCTCTTGCAGCAGCGCCCGCAGCTGCACCATGGCACGCGCGCGGTGGCTGTGGCGGTTCTTGGCTTCGGCGTCGAGCTCGGCCACCGTGGCCTGCAGTTCGGGAATCCACATCAGCGGGTCGTAGCCGAAACCGCCCTCGCCTCGCGGCGATTCCAGGATGCGCCCCGGCCAACGTCCCACCGCCACCAGCGGCTGCGGGTCGGCAGCATGGCGCAGCGCCACCAGCGTGCTCACGAAGGATGCACGGCGGTCGGACTGTCCTTGCATCTGCCGCAACAGCAGCGCATTATTGGCGGCATCCTGCACCCGGCGCCGCGCCTCGCGCTCGCCCGCGGCCGGCATCTCGCCGGCGTAATGGGCGGAGACCACGCCCGGTGCGCCGCCCAGCGCGTCGACGCAGACACCCGAATCGTCGGCGATGGCGGCACCGCCTGCTGCCGCGGCCGCATGGCGCGCCTTGGCCAGCGCGTTCTCGATGAAGGTGACATGTGGCTCCTCGGCCTCGGCAATGCCGAGTTCGCCCTGCGCCACCAGTTCCAGCGCCAGCTCGCCGAGCAGCAGCCGCAGTTCCGACAGCTTCTTGGCGTTGTTCGACGCCAGTACCAGGCGCAATGCAGGCATCACGCCAGCCCCAGTGCCTGCCGCTGCGCCGCCACCAGTTGGCGGATGCCCTGGTCGGCCAGGGCCAGCAGCGAATCCAGCTCGGCGCGGGTGAAGGGTGCACCTTCGGCCGTGCCCTGAACTTCGACAAAACCGCCGGCGCCGGTCATGACGATATTCATGTCGGTGTCGCAGGCCACGTCTTCCACGTACTCCAGGTCCAGCAGCGGCGTGCCCTGCACCACACCCACCGACACGGCGGCCACGAAATCGCGGATCGGGCTGGCCGTCAGCTTGCCCTGCCCCATGAGCCAGCTCACGGCGTCGTGCGCGGCCACGAAAGCGCCCGTGATGGCCGCCGTGCGCGTGCCGCCGTCGGCCTGCAGCACGTCGCAGTCGAGCTGGATCGTGCGCTCGCCCAGGGCGCCGAGGTCGAACACCGTGCGCAGCGAGCGGCCGATCAGGCGCTGGATCTCCTGGGTGCGCCCGCTCTGCTTGCCCTTGGCCGCCTCGCGGTCGCTTCGCGTGTGGGTGCTGCGCGGCAGCATGCCGTATTCGCCGGTCACCCAGCCCTGGCCGCTGCCGCGCTTGTGTGGCGGCACCTTTTCCTCCACCGAGGCCGTGCACAGCACGCGGGTGTCGCCGAAGCTCACCAGCACCGAGCCTTCGGCGTGGCGCGTATAGCCGCGCTGCAGCATGACGGGGCGCATGGCGTCGGCCAGGCGGCCGGCGGTTCGTTCAAAGGTCATGGCATGGGCTCGATGAGGAAGGAGGAGGAAGCCGCCGGGCGCGGCACCGCCACGCCGCCCCCCGGACGGTGCCACGGCATGACAGCCACCAGCCCCGGGGGCGGGTCATGGCCGCCTGCCGGCGCTGCGCTCGATGGCTTCGTTGATCTCGCGGATGGACCGCTCGATCTCGGCGTCGTCGAGATCGTCGCCGGCCGAGCCCGCGCCCAGGCTGGCCTGGATGGTGGACGCAAAGACTTCGTCGCCCAGCGATATGGTGGAGACGCCACCGATGCAGTCACCCTCGGGGGCCGCTTCCCACTCCACCGCCAGCACGGTGACGTTGTCGCTGCCTGGGCCGCCGGCTCGCAAGGCCCGCTCCACCAGTTCGGGCACGGCGTCGGAGATGGGGTGGTGCGACAGCAGCTCGGTGATGGTCTTGTCGTCCACCGTGCCCCAAAGGCCGTCGGAACACAGCATCACGCGGTCGCCGGGGTGCACCACCAGCGGGCCGGCGGTGTCGACCACCGGCTTGCCCGGGCTGCCCAGGCAGGTGAAGAGCACGTTGCGGTTGACGCGGTCGGCCATGGGCAACGTCTGCAACAGCGTTTCCTGCAGCTCGGAATAGGAATGGTCGCGTGTGCGTGCCACGAGCTTGTCGCCGCGCACCAGGTACAGCCGCGAGTCGCCGCAATGGGCCCAGTACGCGGCGTTGCCTTGCAGCACGCAGGCCACCACGGTGGTGCGCGGCGTGTCGATGAGTGCGCGACCGGTGGCGTAGCGCAGCAAATCGTGGTGTGCGGCGATGATGGCGGCGTGCAGGAATTTCAGCGGGTCGGCCAGCTTTGGCCGGGCCTCGTGCTGGAACAGCGCCGACAGCTTCTGCAATGCCATCTGCGACGCCACCTCGCCTTCGGGATGGCCGCCCATGCCGTCGGCCAGCGCAAACAGCCCGGCGTCCCGCGTGTAGCAATAGCCCATGCGATCTTCGTTCTTCTCGCGGCCACCCTTGCGGCTGACCTGGTAGACGGAAAAGCGCATGACCGTGGAAGCGCCCGTCCGGTCAGGCTTTGGAACCGGTCTTGAGGGTTTCCAGCTGCAGCTTGAGCCGCTCGCTGAAACTGAGCTTGGTATAGCGGCGCTCGGTTTCGCGCGCCAGTTCCTTCTGCAGCGCGAAGACGCTCTGCGGCCTGGACAGCGGGTCCAGCGACATGCACCATTCCGTGACCTCGATGAGGTTGTCGGAATAGACATTGCGCAGGCGCGACAGGCTCAGCGTCAGGCGGTCCTTTTCCAGCCGTTGCGGCGCATCGTTGGGTGGGTAGCCTTGCATGCAGGCGTAGATGCAGCCGCCTATGGCGTAGATGTCGGTCCATGGCCCCAGCGTGCCGTCGCGGCGGTACATCTCGGGCGCCGCGAAGCCGGGCGTGTACATCGGCCGGATGAAGTTGCCTTCCTTGGACAGCACCTCGCGCGCGGCGCCGAAGTCGAGCATCACCGCCTTGTTGTCGTTGGTGACGAAGATATTGGCCGGCTTGATGTCCAGGTGCAGCATCTTGTGCTGGTGCACGATGCGCAAGCCGCGCAGGATCTCGTCGAACAGGCTGCGGATGGAGCTTTCGCGGAAGACCTTGTCGCGCTTCAGGTCGCGCGCCGTGACGATGAAGTCCTGCAGCGTATCGCCCTGCAGGTAGTTCATCACCATGTAGACGGTTTCGTTCTCGCGGAAGAAGTTCAGCACGCTGACCACGCTGGGGTGGCTGATCTGCGCCAGCGAACGCCCTTCCTCGAAGAAGCTCTTCAGGCCCAGCCGGTACAGCGGCTGCTTGTCGGGCTTGACGCGGGGTGTGAGCTCGCCCGGCGAGCGTTCGGCCAGCGAGGCCGGCAGGTATTCCTTGATCGCCACCAGATGGTCGCCGTCGCCCTGCGCCAGATAGACCACACCGAAGCCCCCGGCCGCCAGCTTCTTGACGACCGTATAGCCCCCGACCACGGTGCCCGAGGGCAACGGCGCTGGCTTGGGCTTGGACATAATCGTGGGCTTTGACGGGGCGGACAAGCGATGGCTGTTTATAGCATGACGGGGTACGCCAGCGCGGCTTCGGAGCCCGGCACGACGGGGCCCGCGGTGCTGGTGGAAGCGCGCTCGGTGAACGGCCGTTTTCTCGACCTGGCGCTGAAGCTGCCCGAGGAACTGAGGGGACTCGAGCCCGCCTTGCGCGAGCGGCTGACGGCGGCGTTTCGCCGCGGCAAGATCGAATTGCGCATGGTCACGGCGCGCGAGGCCGAAGCTGCGTGGCCCACGCCCAGCACCGAGCAGCTCAACCGCCTGGCGCACCTGGAAAGCTCGGTCCAGGCCTGGCTGCCGAAGGCGCGGCCCTTGACGGTGAACGAGGTGATGCACTGGTGCCGCGCGGGCGGCGCTTCGGAACGCCTGGATGAACCGGCACTGGCCGCCGCCGCGATGTGCATCGAGGGCCTGCGCGACGCCCGCTCACGCGAAGGCGCCCGACTCGTGGCGGTGCTGCTGGAGCGCGTGGCCCGGCTGCGCGAGCTGGCCGCCGCCGCGGCGCCGCTGGTGCCGGCGGTGGTGCAGCGCCAGCAGACCAGGTTCCTGGAACGCTGGCAGGAGGCGCTGGCCGCGGCGCAGGCCGGCGCCAGCATCCCGGCCGAGGCCTTGCGCGAACGTGCGCTGGGTGAAGCCGCCACCTTCGCGCTGCGCATCGACGTGGCCGAGGAACTGGCGAGACTGGGTTCCCACTTGAGCGAGATCCAGCGCCTGCTGGAAGCCGGCGGCGAGGTCGGCAAGCGGCTGGACTTCCTGATCCAGGAACTGCTGCGCGAGGCCAACACCCTGGGCAGCAAGTCGGCGGCGCTCGAGCTGACCTCGATCGCGGTCGAGATGAAGGTGGCCATCGAGCAGATGCGAGAGCAGGTGCAAAACCTGGAGTAGGGTTTCGGGGGCTCCCAAGGGATCCCCGGAAATTAGCTAACCCACTGTCGTGTAAGGATATTTTGTCCCGGACCGTCCCAGGGCGTCGCAGCGAAGCGCGCGCAACCTGTGGGGTTTACTGTGGGGTTTTTCGGGTTCGCGGCGCTCTTGGCGCGTTCTCCCGACAAAAAACCCCACAGCCTCACAGGAGCCTTTGGGAAATGAACAGACAGCAACGACCCATCACGGATCGCGAACTCAGAGCCTGGCTCGCCGCCGGCGCCGTTGACCGCGGGGTAGGCGAGGGCCTGACCTTCGTCGCTGGCGCAACCGCTGCACAGGCTGGCAAGGCGTCTTGGATCCTTCGCTACAGGCTCAACGGCCGGTCCAAGGAGAAGGTTCTCGGGCGCCACCCCGAGCTGTCGCTGAGAGATGCGCGAGAGCGGGTCAGGCAGGACCGCGCGCAGATCGAGCGCGGCATCGACGTGGCGGCCGCCAAGCAGGCAGAGAAGGCGCTGATACTCGAAGTGCCAACGGTTCAGCGACTCGGCGAGGCCTGGTTGAAGCGCTACATCCAGCCGCGCTACAAGCACCCGGAGGTTGTAGCGCGCGTGCTGCGCAAGCACATCAACCCTGTGCTCGGGCCGATGGCGCCACCCGGCGTGCAGCAGGCGCATGTCGACCGCGTGCTCACTCGCATCGTCGCCGGCGGCGCCCCGACGGTCGCCAACGATGCGCTGCGCTTCATGAGCCGCATGTTCCGGATGGCCGTGCGCAATCATTGGATCGAGCGCACACCAGCGGCCGACTTCGACTTGCTCGACGCCGGCGGCGACGAGGTCTCGCGCGACCGTTGTCCGTTCGCGCATGGGAGTGGCACGCAGGAACAGGTACGGGCATGCCAGCCCCGACACCCGGCATTTAGCGGCCCGGCTCCGGGCGTGGCGGGTGACCGGGGTGGAGATCTGGCCGGCGCCGCACCGAGCGGAGCGCAGCGACTGCGCAAGGCGGCCAGTTCGCCAAGCGGGCCTCGTTCACGCGCAGCGTGAAGGAATCAGGGCCCGCTTTTCCCCGGGCACGGGAAAGGGCCGCCGCATGCTTCAGCCGGCTCTGCCGGCCTGACCGTGTTGCGTCAGGGATGGAAGCCCGTCAGGGGCGAGACGCCGGTACCCCGGTGGCTCGATGCGCAGCGCGACAGCCCGGCCCCGCGCAGCGGGGAGACGCCCAGTCCCACGGAGACCTGGCAGCAGCACCAGCGCCAGCGCCAGCGCCAGCGCGACAACAATGCTCGAAGCCACAGCTTCCGCCGCCACACCTCTCAAGTCCAGCGCCAACCTGGCTCGCTGTTTCGCGAACTTCGAGTATTTCGAGTGACCCTGTTAAACTCGGAAACATGAAGACCGCCCGCAAGCCCACCGAAACCCCGCAGCGCATCGCCCCTCCGGCGCTGTCGGTGAACATCGATATCGATCCTTTGGTCGAGGTCGTGCGGCGCCACGTCAAGTTGACACCCCAGGCCACGCGGCTGATCAAGGGCGAGTTCGCGCAGCTCTTCCGGAACCCCACCATCAGCGGCAGTACCCGCAAGCCGACGGCCACCAAGACCGAACCGGCGGCCGACCCGGTCCTCACCACCCAAGACGCGGCCGACCTGGTCGGTGTCTCCCGCCCCTACATCGTGACCCGCATCGAAGCCGGCGACATCCCCTGCACCAGCAGGTGGGCAACCAGCGACGGGTCCTCCAATCCGCCGTCCTGGCCTGGCATCGCCAGGAGCAGGCCCGACGCCGCAAGGCGCTGGGCCAACTCGGCGCCGACCTCGACGACGAGATTTTCGCGGGCTGAGGTCCGTGATCCCAGTCGTTGCCGACGCCGACACCCTGTTCGGCGCCACCACCCGCGGCCTGTTGATCCACCTCGACTACCAGGGACTGGTTCGCCTGCACTGGAGCCCGCTAATCCTGGACGAGCTGAGCCGCGCACTCGTCGACACCGGCCGCAAGCCCGATGCCGAGTCGGCGCGCCGGCACGAACAACTCATGCGGGCAGCACTCCCCCAAGCGGAGATCCCGACCCGGCAGGTCCAGGTCCAGTTCGCCAGCGTGGCGCCGGCGATGCGCTCCGCGAAGGACATCCACGTCGCCGCCTGCGCCAAGGCCATCCTGGCCGGTGACTTCTACCCTGGCGCCCAGGTCGTCAGCCTCGTCACCAAGAACATCCGGGACTTCGGCGTCCGCAAGCTCGCCAATCTCGGCATCGAGGTCCAACGCCCGGACGCCTTCTTGCTGGAGCAATTCCAGCAAGACCCAACATCGGTCGCTTCGGCCTTCGCCGCCCTTCGCGCCACGCTGCGATCGGCCCCCGAACCCGACCCGCTGCTGGACCGACTGGCCGCCGACGGCCAGGCGCTGACGGCGGCGGCCCTGCACGACGCCTGGCGACAGGGCGCCGTGCGCCTGTGACGACGAGATCCTTCATGCATCCCTGGGCATTCCGCGCTCGCTTCCGCCGAACCGCATTCGGCTGGAAGGGCTCCAAGCTCGCGGTCGAACGCATCCACGAAGCCCTCACCGAGATCCGCGCTGTCGCCAGGCACGACCCGACCATCGCAGCCGAGGGCGCCGTCCTGTTCCTGGAGAAGCTCTCCCCTGCCCTGAATCAGATCGACAGCTCCTCGGGCGCCCTGGGCAACGCCACCTACGCGGCCGTCCGCGAACTGGTGCCCATCATCAGCAGCGCGCCGGTGGATGCCGCCATGCGCAAGAAGTGGCTCGACCGCCTCTTCGACGCCATCCAGGAGGACGATCCGCCTTACATCGAACACCTGGGCGACCACTGGGGCGACCTCTGCGCCACGACCGAACTCGCATCCCTTTGGGCGAACCAGCTGCTGCCCATTCAGCGAAACGTGCTGCGCGAGCGCAAGCGCGGTACCTACGCCTTCTTCTCCGGCACCACCCTCTGCTACAGCGCCCTGTTCAAGGCCGGCCGCCACGACGAGCTGCTGGAACTGCTGGCCATGGACCCGCGACCGATCTGGCAATACCTGATCTGGGGTGCACGCGTGCTGGCCGCGCGCGGCCAGGTCGACGAGGCCATCGCCTACGTCCGCGAGCGTGCGGGCAGCAGCACCAGCCTGGAGACCATCGCGCGTTTCGCCGAAGAGGCGCTGCTGCAGGCAGGCCGGCGCGCCGAAGCCTTCGACCAGTACGCGCTGCTGGCCAACCAGGCCAACTCCAACCTGTCGACCTTCCGGGCGCTGGCGAAGAAATATCCTGAACTGGCGCCGGACAAGCTGCTCGGCCACCTCATCGCCTCGACACCCGGCGAGCCCGGCAAGTGGTTCGCCACCGCCAAGACGCTGAAGCTGTTCGACCGTGCGACCCAGCTGGCCTGGGCATCACCCTGTGACCCCAAGACCCTGACCCGTGCCGCGCGCGACCACCTGACCAAGCAACCCGGCTTCGCCATGCAGGCCGCACTGGCAGCGCTGCACTGGATGTCGATGGGCCACGGCTACGAACTCACCGGCCTGGACGCGCACGAAGCCCACCGGCTGGCCATCGAAGCTGCTGCCGAGTCCCAGCAGACCGAACAGGCGCAGGCCACCATCGACAAGGTGCTGGCACAGGACCGCCCGATGTCGGCCTGGTTGCGGCGATCTCTCGGACTCCCGGTTGCCGCGTCAAAACCAACGCGCGCCTGAGAAACACGGCGCCGCGCGCACGCACAGCGCCCCTTTGGCAACGTTGTCCGTCGCCTCCGATCCGAGAGAGGAGCCGCCAGCGCCGTTCGCGTTCGGCGTCGCCGAGGCGTTCGACCGCGGCACGGACGTCGATGACTGGGCCAGGTGGTCCGTGCCGGGCGCGGACCCAACCCTCCGGGCCGTGGCGCTTTCGATCAGGTCCGCCGAGGTCTGGCCGAGGTTTCTGGAGCGGTACAGCTTGAGGCAGAAGCGCCAAGCCAGCGCCAGCGTCTCAAGCAGCGCCAACTGCGGCTATCGTCGCCCCACATGAGCCCACCCGCCGTCGTCCTCGAAGTGCTGCCCGCCGGTTTTGGCGACTGCCTGCTCGTCAGCTGCCCGGTCGGCCGGTCGACCTGGCGCATGCTGGTGGACACCGGCCCAGACGAGACCTACCCGACGCTTCGGCGCCGGCTGCTGCAGATCCCCAAGGCTTCCGACGGCAAGCGGCACATCGACCTGTTCGTCGTCAGCCACATCGACCACGACCACATCGGCGGCGCGCGGCTTCTGCTCGGCGACGATGAGATCGGCCTGAGCTTCGGCGACATCTGGTTCAACGCGCCGCGCAGGCCCCGCACCCGGGGTGTGGCCGAGGGCCAGTCGCTGGCCGACATCCTAGGAGGCGGCGACAAGACCTTGCCCTGGAATGTCGCGTGGTCGGGCCAGGCCGTTTCCACGCCGGCCGACGGTGGCGGGGTGGAACTCACCGGCCCCGGGCTGCCGAAGGTCACGCTGCTGTAGCCGACACCCGACCGGCTCGCCGACCTCTACAGGGTGTGGGCGAAGGAACTGGAGCGCCTGCGCCGCAAGGAGCGCGATCGCGCCGAACGCGAGCCCTCTGCGACCAGGGGTGAACTGCCCAGCATCGAGGCACTGGCGGCGCGCGTGACGCCGACCGACAAGGCCGTGCCCAACGGGTCGAGCATCGCCATGCTGCTGGAGCACAAGGGGGCTTCGGTGCTGCTCAGCGCCGACGCCTTCCCGACCGTCCTTGTACCTGCACTTGAGGCCCTGGCAAAGCGCCGCGGCATCGCCGGACCGATGCCCATCGACGTGGTGAAGCTCAGCCACCACGGCAGCCGGGCCAACGTGACGCAGGACCTGCTCCGGGCCGTCGACGCGAGGCACTTCGTCTTCAGCACCAACAACAGCTACTTCCGGCACCCGAACGCCGAGGCCGTAGCCCGGGTGATCTTGGGCGGCGGCAAGCCGACGCTCTGGTTCAACTACGACACGCCGTCCAACCGGCAGTGGGGATCACCGGAGTTGATGGCGAAGCACGGGCATGTGGCCCGCTACCCGGAAGGTGATGCCGGCGTCACGCTGGAGCTGCCAGCGCGAGAGATTCCGGCTGCCCGGAAGCGCCCAGGCCGTTGAATCCAGCTGGCTCACGCCATGAGCCGGTCGCCGGCCATCCTGCCGGTATGGACATGCACACGCACTTCCGGCCGTACCTGGCCGAGCCGCGCCCGTGCTGGCACTGTCACCACTTCGGCGCCTTGATCTATCAGGGGAGCGCAGCCTGGTGCAGGATGCCCGGTGCGTCGGCAGTTCGAGCGTTGCCTCGGGCCGGATGCAGTGCCTGGGAGCGCGAGGTCGGTGCTGACGATGAGCCTGATCTGGTGCCGATGATCGTGATGCCGCCGACTCCGTCGGATCCGCTGCTTCAGGGTTGAATTGAAGGCCATCGGGTGGTCGCCTTGAGGCGGATCTGGTGCGAGGATGCCCGCCTTGCCGCGGTCAGCTTTGCAGCGGGTGCGGTCCGTCGA
Source organism: Candidatus Rubrivivax defluviihabitans (assembly GCA_016709385.1). Lineage (GTDB taxonomy): Bacteria > Pseudomonadota > Gammaproteobacteria > Burkholderiales > Burkholderiaceae_C > Rubrivivax > Rubrivivax defluviihabitans. Next base: position 221,793 of record JADJMW010000004.1, on the reverse strand, counting down.
CCTCGACCATCGACGTCACCGTGTCGGGAACATCCCGGTCATTCATGCGCCTTGCGAGGCGCCATACGACCGACCGGTCCTGAAGGCGCTCCTGACGTTCAGGCAGCTGCCCGGCGCCACGCCCGGGCTCCGCTGCGACCGAATGACTGCTGCTCCGGTCCGCCTACTAAGGCACCCGTGATGAAGTTCCTCGCTGACGATGACCAACGGTCTTATCCGCGAGGCCAGGCAACGCGGGCTGCATGGCCGCGTCAGCCCCCCATCTGATGCGCGCTTAGCGAGATGACACGTGCAAGCGGCTGCACACCGGCGATCAATCCAGCCCTGTGAATGTCGGTTGAGGCCGATGTCTAATTGAAAGCTGCGATCCCGGTGATGGCACGGCCGAGGATAAGGGCGTGCACGTCGTGCGTGCCTTCATAGGTGTTGACTACTTCGAGGTTGACGAGGTGGCGGGCCACACCGAATTCGTCGCTGATGCCGTTGCCCCCCATCAGGTCGCGTGCCATGCGGGCGATGTCCAGGCTCTTGCCGCAACTGTTGCGCTTCATGATCGAGGTGATCTCCACCGCGGCGCTGCCCTCGTCCTTCATGCGGCCCAGCCGAAGGCAGCCCTGCAGCGCGAGCGCGATGTCGGTCTGCATGTCGGCCAGCTTCCTTTGCACGAGCTGGTTCGCGGCAAGCGGCCGACCGAACTGCTTGCGATCCAGCACGTACTGCCGGGCGCGGTGGAAACAGTCCTCGGCTGCACCCAGCGCGCCCCAGGCGATGCCAAAGCGCGCACTGTTCAGGCAGGTGAAGGGGCCTCTCAGGCCGCGCACCTCGGGGAAGGCGTTTTCCTCGGGGCAGAACACGTCGTCCAGCACGATCTCGCCGGTAATGCTGGCCCGCAGGCCGACCTTGCCGTGGATGACCGGCGCGCTGAGACCCTTGACGCCCTTGTCGAGTACGAAGCCTCGAATGAAGCCCTCGTCGTCTTTTGCCCAGACGACGAAGACGTCGGCGATCGGGCTGTTGGTGATCCACATCTTCGCGCCGGAGAGGCTGTAGCCGCCGGCCACCTTCTTCGCGCGGGTGATCATGCTGCCGGGGTCGGAGCCGTGGTTCGGCTCGGTCAGGCCGAAGCAGCCTATCCATTCCCCGCTCGCGAGCCGGGGCAGGTACTTCTGCCTGGTGGCCTCGGTGCCGAACTCGTTGATCGGCACCATCACCAGCGAGCTCTGCACGCTCATCATCGAGCGATAGCCCGAGTCGACTCGCTCGACCTCACGGGCCACCAGGCCGTAGCAGACATAGTTCAGGCCGGCGCCGCCGTAGGCCTCGGGAATCGTGGCGCCTAGCAGGCCAAGCTCGCCCATCTCGCGAAAGATCGCCGGGTCGGTCTTCTCGGCGCGGAAGGCTTCGAGCACCCGCGGCAGCAGGCGCTCCTGGCTGTAGGCGCGGGCGGCGTCGCGCACCGCGCGTTCATCGTCGCTCAGTTGCTGGTCGAGCAGCAGCGGGTCGTCCCAGTGGAAGCTGGCACGGGCGGCGGTGGAAGTCATGGGGGTCTCCGAATGAATGGGTTGACGAAGGGCTGGGAGTCCACTGGGCTGGACTTTGTCCAATCCGGTGCCCGGGTGCGGCCCGGCGGATGACGCCGCCATCGAGGCCGCTCGCCCCCGTCGGCTCCGGGGGGAAGGTTCAGCGTCTGACGGCGGCGAGCACGGCAGCACGCGGCAGGTCGTCGCTCACTGACTCGCCTTGACCGCAAGGACCGGGCACGGGACCGAGAGCAGGATGTCGCGCGAGACGCTGCCCAGGATCAGCTTGCCGACCGCGCTGCGCTTGCGCAGGCCGACGATCACCAACGAAACGTCGGTCGACTCGGCCAGTTCGACGATCTCGGACACCGCACTCTTGCCCCGAACGAACTGCTTGAATTCAGCCGAGATCCCGGCGCGCGCCAGCTGCTTCTCGACGGCCTCGGCATCACCGGTGTCGGCGAACGAGGGGTCATCCTGATTGCCGCCGGAAATCGCGTTCACGACCATCAAGTGCTCGTTCCGACGCTTTGCGATTTCGATGCCCTTGTCCAAGGCGGCCCGGCCCTCAGCTCGGGGCGCGTACGCGACGATGATTGTCATCGACAGATCCTCACAGTGTGCCGAAGCCAGTCCCGGCGGCGCCTCGATCTTCAGTGCAAGCGTCGAGCCAGGCTTCGAAGTTTGTTGATGAGCGGGCATCGACGGCGATGCACTGTCGTTGTCGCTGCCTTCGGAGGTGACAACCCCGGTCTCGAGCAGGCAGGCACGATCGGCCACCGTAAGCGCGGAGGCGGCGCACGACGAGACACCCGATGCCGTGACTGGTACCGGTCACCGATGCGACTCTGTTCTGAAACCTGTTCATTCGACTCCCTCGTTATGTCTTCGTGGCGAGCCCTCAGCTTCACTGCGGATGCGAACGAGCTGCGGACAATGCACGCTGTCAGCCGACGATCGCGAGCGGGTCGCACAGCCATGCCGAGCCGCGTTCGATCACGCCGAGCGCGGCACGGGACCACTGCGAAACCGCCGTGAAGACCGGCTCGATGTCTTGCGTCGGCTCGAACCACAGCGATGCAAAGGCGTGCGGAGGTTCCTTCTCATATTCCAAGGCGTCCCGGTGGAATACCCGCTGAACGGCTTCGATCGACCAATCCAAGCACCCGCTGTCGGCCAGGAGGCGACCGAGTCGCCCGCTAGCTTCGGTCGACGCCGCGTCGATCAAACGGGCCGCAAGCATGACCTTGGCGCGGCTGGCGTGCGTCTGGCGAGCTCCGCCTGGAACGCGACACAGAGTGATGGCTCCCATGAACCGAAGTTCGTCGGCCGGCAGCAGAGTTTGAACAGCCGCCGAACTCGCCGATTGCCTCATGACCTGCGGGTCAACGAACTCGAGCTCGACGATGCCGTCGCAGGCGTAACCCGCGACCGGATGGTTCCAGAGCGTACGCACCACCCGGTTCTGCGTGTACTGCGCCAAGCCGCCCATGGTCACGGCGATGGCCGCGTGCGGCCCCGCCCAATGTTGCCTGAATGCCTCCACGGACAGGCCCGCGCGGCGCCTCAGCAAGCTGGTGCGCTTGATCGCCGAAGGAGACGACGTATTACTCATGGAACCTGCGGTCACGGACGTCGGGGCGTCGCAGGCGCTTCGGGTGGCATTCATCTCAACACGAACTCGCGGCCGTAGAAGCGCTGCGTGCCGCCGCAGATGAAGTGACCGATGTCGTGCCATATCTCGTCGCGCCCGCGCGGCGAGTCGAAGTAGCGGTCCCTCATCGCCTCTTCGTCGGGGAAATGCAGGTCGGAAAGGCCGCGGATCCTTGGCGAGCCCGGCGTCAGCACCTCGTCGACCCAGTGCCGGGCGTAGCGCGCGAGGCCGACGTGCACCTTCACCGCCAGTTCGGCGTGATGAGCCCACAGCCGCTGAGCTGCAGCGTCAGGAAGGTCATCGAAGAGGAACAACCCGCGGATCAACTTGATCCCCGGCGTCGGCGTGCCGCGAAAGCCATCGGGCCGCGGCAGAGACTCGGTTCCGCTCAGACGGTAGACATGCTGCAGGCAAGTGCGCGCGGCAAGTTCGGCGGCATGAGGCCGCAGCGCTCGCACGGCATCGTCGACGCTCGCCGTCCAGAGCTGCAGCACGACGTCAAAAGCGTCGCCATCGAGCGCCTCGCCGCCGCCGTAGGGCTGCGGGGCCAGCACTGGCATCGCCTGGTTGACGATCAGCCCATCGATCGTCGAGTCGCCAGCGAGCAGCGCCGGTCCAAGCGTATCGACACACCAGTCCTTGAATTCATCGCCTCTGCCGTCGCGGGCGCAGGCCTGGATCATGATCTGCACAGGCTCTCCCTATTGCGATCGCTCGTCAACCATTCGCGCTTTGCCGACCACAGGCTCGGCAACGAGCGTCGTCCTGATCGCGTCGAGGAGTGTCGCGGCGTAGGCCCGCAAGAGCGGGCCGTGTCGCTCGCGCCAGCAGCGGTGGAAGTCGTCATGGCTCCCTTCGTCGTGCCTGACGTTCAGGCGAAGGCGCACGGTCACGCAGGCTACCCTCGAAGCATTCAGGCGGCTGCTGCCGCGTGGCCGCCCAGGTAGGCGGCGCGCACCTTCGGGTCGCGCAGCAACTCGGCCCCGGTGCCGGCCAGCGTGACGACGCCGGTTTCGAGCACGTAGGCGCGGTCGGCAACGGCGAGCGCCTGGTTGGCCATCTGCTCGACCAGCAGCAACGTCAGCCCGGCGTCGCGCAGGCTGCGGATGGTTTGGAAGATCTCCGCGATGATCAGCGGTGCCAGTCCGAGCGACGGTTCGTCGAGCAGCAGCAGCTGCGGGTCGCTCATCAGCGCGCGCGAGATCGCCAGCATCTGCTGCTCGCCGCCCGACAGCGTGCCCGCCAGTTGCAGCTCGCGTTCGCGCAACCGCGGAAATCGCTCGAACTCGCGCTGCAGCAGTTGCGCGCACCGCGCCTCGTCGCCGCGCATGGCGTAGGCACCGAGCAGCAGGTTGTCGCGCACCGTCTGGTCGGGGAACACGCCCCGACCTTCCGGCACCAGAGCCAGTCCGAGCCCGACGCGCCGGTGCGAAGGCACCGTGGCGCAGTCGGCACCGCCGATGCTGACGCGGCCCGCCCGCAGCGGGTGCAGGCCGACGATGCCCTTCAGCAGCGTGCTCTTGCCGGCTCCGTTGGCGCCGATCAGCGTCACGACCTCGCCGCGCCGGACCTTCAGGCTGACGCCCTTGACGGCTTCGATGGCGCCATATGCCATTTTCACGTCGTCGAGCTCAAGCATGCTGCACCTTTGGCACGGCGGAGGCGATCGGCTCGGCTTCGGCGCCGAGGTAGGCCTCGATGACCTTGTGGTCGACCTGCACCTGCGCGGGCTTGCCCTCGGCGATCTTGACGCCGTAGTCGAGCACGATCACGTGGTCGGAGATGCGCATCACCATGTCCATGTGGTGCTCGACCATCAGGATCGTCACGCCCATGCGGCTGATGCGCAGCAACAGTTCACCCAGCTCCTCGGTCTCGTACGGGTTCAGCCCGGCAGCCGGTTCGTCGAGCAGCAGCAGCTGCGGCTCGGTCGCCAGCGCGCGCGCCAGTTCAGCGCGGCGCTGCAGTCCGTAAGGCAGGCTGCCTGCCGGCTGCCCGGCCTGCGCCGAGAGCCCGACCAGGTCGAGCAGCGTCAGCGCATGGGCGCGCGCCGAAGCCTCCTCACGGCCCGCCTGCGGCAGCGCCAGCAGCGAGGACCAGAAGCCGTTGCGCATGCGCGCATGGCGACCGAGCATCACGTTGTCGAGCACCGACAACTCGCCGAACAGACGCAGGTTCTGGAACGTCCGGCCTATGCCCAGCGTGCAGATCGAGTGCGCGCTCGAGCCGACGATGTCGCGGCCGAGGAAGCGGATGCTGCCTTCGTCGGCGGTGACGACACCAGTCAGCATGTTGATGATCGTGCTCTTGCCGGCGCCGTTGGGTCCGATCAGGGCGTGCAGGTGGCCGCGCTGCAGCGTGAACGACACGTCCTGCGCCGGTCGCACACCGCCGTAGCGCTTCCCGACTTTCTCGAGCACCAGAAGTTCGCCGTCGCCGCCGTCCGTGCGACAACGCCAGGGCGTGGCGGCGGCGCCCCCCGAGGCGCTCTCGACGCCGCCGCGGCGGCGCTTCATCAGCGGCTCGATCACGCCCATTACGCCGCGCGGCATCGCATACAGCGCGAATAGCAGCAACGCGCCGTAGACGAAGTGCTGCGCCGAGGGCCAGCGCGCCAGCAGGGCGTCGACCAGCGTCAGCAGGACCGCGCCGACGATCGGTCCGTAGTGCGAGCCGACGCCGCCGAACAGCACCAGCAGCAGGATGAAGATCGACAGATGGAAGGTGATGAAGTCGGAGTTGATGTACTGGTTCTGCTGCGCCACCAATCCGCCGGCGATGCCGCAGGTGACGGCGGCGATCACGAAAGCCAGCACCTTCGCGCGATAGACGCGCACGCCGACCGATGCCGACGCGATCTCGTCGGCCTGCAGCGAAAGCAGCGCGCGGCCGAAGCGTCCGCCGAGCAGGTTGCGCAGCAGCAGGTGCGTAGCAACCGACAGCGCGATCGCGAAGAACACCCACTGCTGAGCGCTCAACGCCTCGCCGCGCCAGGTCGGCGGCCGAATGCCGTAGATGCCCTGCGCTCCCCCGAAGACGTCGGTCCACTCCGAGACCAGCTTCTCGACCACGATGCCGAAGGCCAGCGTCACCATCGCCAGGTATGGCCCCTTGACGCGCAGCGAGGGCAGCGCGATCAGCACTCCGCAGAGGCCGGCGATCGCCGCGCCGAGGCGCGAGCGCGAGCCACGGGTCGATCGAGGTGCGCGTCGTCAGCAATGCGACCGAGTAGGCGCCGGCGGCGAAAAGGCCGGCTTGCCCAAGCGACTTCTGCCCGGCGAAGCCAACCAGCACGTTCATGCCGGCCGCGCAGAGGTAGTAGACGCACACCATGAAGGCGATGCGCAACTGGTAGTCGTTCGTCAGCGAGGCCGTCCCGGCGAGCGCCGCCAAGGTGACCGCGAGCACTCCGGCCAGATGCCCGAAACCCCTCATACCTTCTCCGCCAGCCGGCTGCCGAACAGCCCGGTGGGCCGGAACGCCAGTACCAGGATCACCAGCGCAAAAATCGCGACTTCGCGCCATTGCGCCGACCACAGGTTCACCAGCGACTCGAGGATACCGAGCAGGAAGCCACCGACGACGCAGCCGCGCGGGTTGCTCAGGCCCCCCACCATCGCCGCCGAGAAGCCCTTCAGTCCGACCGCCAGCCCCAGGAACAGCGAGGCCTGCGCGACCGGCGCGAGCAGGAAACCGGACAGTCCAGCCAGCGCCGAGCTCACGACGAAGGCACCGATCATCGTCGCGTTGACGTTGATGCCCATCAGACTCGCGACGCTGCTGCTGTGCGCGACCGCGCGCATCGCCTTGCCGACCATCGTGCGCCGCATCACGTGGTCGAAGCCCAGCATCACGACCAACGAAACGCCGAGCATCAGAAGCTCCTGCGGCCGCACACCGACACCGAGCACGCGGATCACCGAGTCGCCGACCGGCGCAGGAACGACCACCGGCTTCGGCCCCCAGATCGCTAGACCGATGCTCTGCAGGATGACCCCGAACCCGAGCGTACTCATCACCCACGCCATGCCTGGACGCCCGGCGAAGGGCCGCACGCCGAGCAGGTACAGCAGCCAGCCGATCACACCCATCACCGAAAGCGCCGCCAACAACGCACCGATTTGCGCCAACGAACCCGGGTCGGCGCCGCCGAAAGAGTTGGCGGTCAGCGGCTTGCCGACCGCCAGGAAAAGCACGCTCATGCCGACAAAGGCACCGGCCGAGACAAATTCTCCGTGCGAGAAGTTCAGCGTCTTGGTGGTGGTGAAGGTCACGCTAAACCCCAACGCCACCAGTGCATAGGCGCTGCCGATGGCCGAGCCACTCAGCAGGGCCTGAAGCAGCGCTGTTTCCATGCGAGCTCGTGCCGGCTGGAGTCGCGACTCAGCGCTTGAAGTCGGCTGCCGACAGCGCCGCGGTCACAGCGTCGTTGACCTGCACCAGCTTGCCGTCGGCCCACTTGACGAAGGCGAAGTCGGCCGCGGTCAAGGCTTCGTGATGGCTCTTCGAGAATGGTTTGACGTAGGTCTTCTTGACGCCGTCGATCGGCGCCGCCAGGGACTCAAGCGCCTCGCGGATCTTCACACCGTCGCTGGCGGTGCCCGCCTGGCGCAACGCCGCGGCCAGGATCTGGGTGGCGTCATAGCCGTGCACGACGAAGGTAAAGGCGCTCGGCGCGGCGAGTTGGCCCTTGATGCGTTCGAACAGCGCCTTCTGCTTTGGGGTGACCGCGTCGACCATCGTGCGCATGAAGATCGGCTTTTCGGCCAGCGCCTTGCCGGCCGCGTCGTAGAAGGTGATGTTGTCGGCGGCCCAGGACGACAGTACCTTCGGGAAGTAGTTGACCTTCTCCATGCTGCGCATGACCTGCCCGGTCGGCGTGCCTTGGGCCCAGATCACCAGCGTGTCGACTTCGGCCGCCTTCATCTTGTTCAGTTGCGATGTCACGTCGGTGTCGGCCACGGCCATGCGTTCGGCCACTGCCACCTCCAGGCCCTGCAATTTGGCGATCTCCACCATGTCCTTCAGGCCGCCCTGGCCGTAGCCGGTGGTTTCCGCAATCAGGCCAAGTTTTCTCGCCCCGGCCTTCTTGGCGTAGGCCATCAGGCCGACCACCTGTTCGCGGTCGACGATAGAGACGCGGAACATGTAGTTGTCGGCTTCCGGGCTCATCGGCTTGGTGATGTCGGTGGCCCCGCCGATCATTCCCATCGACACCACCTTCTTCTGGTTCGGGATGTGCTTCCAGGCCATCGCATTGCCGGAATTGGTGGGGCCGAACACAGCGGCCACCTTCTCGCTGTCGATCAGTTCGGTCATGTTTTGGATCGACTTCGGCGGCTGTGACTGATCGTCGCGGATGACTAGCGTCAGCTTGCGGCCCAGCACCCCGCCCGCGGCGTTGATGTCTTCGATCGCGGCCTGGATACCGATCACACCGGCAGCCCCGCTTTGCGCGGACGGCGATGCCGACAGGTCGCCGTTGAAACCGAGCTTGATGTCCTGCGCCAGCGCCGTGGCGCCAACCACGGCCAGGGTCGCGGCGACGACGCGGCGACCGAAGAGCGAGTGCTTGTTCATGCTTTCTCCTGGATGAATGAAGTGGGAAGTGCCGCGGACTCGATGCCGGGCGTTTAGATCGCGAGGAATCCGCCGTCGACCGGCAACGTAACGCCGGTGATGTAGCTGGCCATGTCTGAGGCCAGGAACACCACCGGACCAATCAGCTCCTCGGGCTCAGCCACGCGCGCCAACGGAATGCGCTGCATGAAGCGCGCGAGTCGCTCGGGGTTCGCACGCGTCGTCGCGCTCATCGCCGTAGCGATGACGCCCGGAGCGATCGCGTTGACGCGGATGCCGTCCACGGCCAGCTCCCCAGCCAGCGTTTGCGTCAGCATCTTGATCGCGCCCTTCGACGGCGAGTAACCGACCATGCCTTGGTGCCCGGCAAAGGCGGCGATCGAGGCGACGTTGACGATCGCGCCGCGAGTCGCGCGCAAGTCGGCGAGCCAGGCGTGCGTCACGTTGAAGGTGCCTTGAACGTTGACCTCGAGCGTGCGCTGCAGGTTCGCCACCGCCTGCGGGTGGTCGACCCCTTCGCGGATCAGGATGCCGGCGTTGTTGACCAGCAGATCGATGCGCCCGGCATCGCGGGCGGTTCGCGCGGCCAGTTCGACGCAGACTGCCGACGACGCGACGTCCAGCGTGTACGACCACGCACGTCCGCCGGCGTGTTCGATCTCAGCTGCCGTGCGCGAGGCGGTTTCCGCATTGATGTCCGTCACGATGACACTAGCCCCGGCCCGCGCGAGTCCACGGGCGATAGCAGCGCCATTACCTTGCCCCGCGCCGGTGACGAGCGCCAATCGGTTCTGAAGGATCGATGGGGCGATGCGGTCGTGGATGTCCATGACTGTGCCTTCTGGTTGCATTGATGCCTGGTCGCGGAGGCGGGTCCTGATTCAGGCCAGGACAACTAACAATTGATCCTGGTCGACGAGATCGCCGACACTGCAATGGATCTTGGACACCTTGCCCGCAAACATGGCCTCGACCGGTATCTCCATCTTCATCGACTCCATGATCAGCAGCACCGAGGCCTCGGTCACTGCATCGCCTTCGATGACTTCGATGCGGTAGATCGAGCCCGCCATCGGCGCGAGAACCTGGTAGCTCATGGCTTTGCCTTTCGTGTCAGACGGGGTAAACACCGTTGCGGCGCTCGATGCGAGAGATCTCGCGACGGCTGTAGATAGCGAAGCGCCGGATCAGGTCGTCTCGAAGGTCGTCGGGATCGACTACCGCCTCGAACGAAAACCTGTCGGCGGGGTCGTAGGGGTTGATGTCGCGCGCGTACTCTTCACGCTTGGCCTGGATGAATGCCGTCCGCTCGCCTTCAGGCAGCGCCTCGATCTGGTTTAGGTGGATCGCATTGACCGCGGCCTCGGGCCCCATCAGTGCCGGCATGGCTCCGGCCAATGCGAGTTGCGCATCGGGCTGGGTCGGCGCTCCCGACATCGCCAGGTAGCCGCCACCATAGCCCTTGCGCACCATCACCGAGATGCGCGGCACCTTGGCCTCACAGACTGCCGTCAGCAGCTTCGCGCCGTGGCGGATGATGCCAGCGCGCTCGACCGCGCTGCCGATCATGAAGCCGCTGATGTCCTGCAGGAACAGCAGCGGGATGTTGAAGGCGTTGCACATCCAGATGAAGCGCGCGCCCTTGTCCGACGAGTCGTTGAACAGCACGCCGCCCTTGTTTGCCGAGTTGTTCGCGACGATGCCCACCGGACGCCCACCGAGCCGTGCGAGCCCGGTGCAGAGCTCCTTCGCGAACAGCTCCTTCAGTTCGAAGAACGAGCCGGCGTCGACCAGCGCGCGGATCAGCTTGCGCACGTCGTAGGCCGTGTTCTGGTTCGGCGGCACGATATCCGAGGGCTTCGGTCCGGACTCTGGCGCGGCCGCCGGCTGCATCGCAGGCGCGTCATCGAAGTGGTCGGGGAAGAAGCGTAGATACTCGCGTGCGCGCTCGATCGCCTCGCCTTCGGTCGCCACGAGCAGGTCGCCGAGGCCGCTCATTGCACAGTGCATGCGCGCTCCACCCATCTGCTCCTCGGTGACGTCCTCGCCAGTGGCCATCTTGGCCAGGCGTGGTGAGCCGAGGTAGGCTGTGGCGTTCTTGTCGACCATGAAGGTGACGTCGCACAGCGCAGGTACGTAAGCCGATCCGGCAGGCGACGGTCCGAACATCAGGCAAACCTGCGGGACCACGCCGGAGACCTGGACCTGGTTGTAGAAGATGTTGCCCCAGGCCTTCCGGCCAAGGTAGCAGTCGAACTGGTCGTCGATGCGGGCGCCGGCCGAATCCACCAGGTAGAGCAGCGGCAGCTTGTTACGCGCTGCCAGCTCTTGCATCTGCGTGATCTTCAGGAAGGTGGTGTAGCCCCAGGTGCCGGCCTTGACCGTCATGTCGTTGGCGATGACGGCAACCTCGCGGCCATGAATGCGGCCGATACAGGTCACGACCGCATCGCCGGGCAGGTCGCGCCGGATGCCGGCGAGCAAACCGTCCTCGATCAGCGTGCCGTCGTCGAACAGCTTGAGCAGCCGGTCGCGCACCAGCATCTTGCCCTGGGACTGGTGCCGTTCGCGGGCCTTGGAACTGCCCCCCGCTTGTGCCTTCTCGACATAGCCGGCCAGCGTGGCGCGCAATTGATCTTGGGACATCGAAGAAACCTTCCAGAAGTTGTGTCATACTAACTAACAGCCGTTAGTCTTGATAGCAGTGAAAACCCTCGCCTCGCAAGCGGTGGAGCAAGCACCGTTCAGGCCGGCAGCCGGTGCAGCTTCAGGTCGTCGAGCGAATCGGGGTTGACGAGTCCGGACAGGTCGCCGGTGGGATCGCCGAGCAGTATCGAGCGCACCAGGCGTCGCATGATCTTCAGCGTTCTGGTCTTCGGCAAATCGGAGACCCATACGATGCTCTTCGGTCGGAACGACGCGCCGAGCGAGGCGACGACCGCGTCCCGCAACTGCGCGTCGACCGCTGCGCCCGGCACCGTCGCTCGCGCCGGTACGCAGACGCAGACAACCGCATTGCCTTTCACCGGGTCGGGCACGCCGACGGCAGCGGCCTCGGCGATCAGGCCGGTGGCCAGCAGCGCGGCCTCGACTTCGGCGGGACCGGTGCGCTTGCCGGAAACCTTGATGGTGTCGTCAGAACGGCCGTGGATGTACCACAGCCCGTCGGCATCGATCGACGCGAAGTCGCCGTGCACCCACAGCCCCGGGATCTTGGACCAGTAGGACTCGAGGTAGCGCTCGGGGTCGCGCCAGAAGCCGCGTGTCAGCCCGATGGACGCTCGCATCAGCGCGAGCTCGCCGACCTGCCCCTCAGCCACCGGTTGGCCCGCTTCATCGACGACCACAGCCCCCATGCCAGGGATGGGCCCGGCGAAGGCACACGGCTTCAGATCCTGGTGCAGCATCGTGCCGGAAACTATGCCGCCGCCGATCTCGGTGCCCCCGGAATAGTTCAGCAGTGGGACGCGACCGCTGCAGACTTCGTGGCGCAGCCAATTCCAGGCCTCCGGCGTCCAAGGCTCACCGGTCGCCGCAGTCACGCGCAAGCTGCCCAGGTCGTACTTGCGGAACTCGGGTTCCGGCTGCTGCATGAAGGCGCGGATCATTGTCGGTGCGACGCCGAGGAAGCTGATGCGGTGGTCTTGCACCAGCTTCCACAACCGGCCGGGCTGCGGGTAATCGGGAACGCCTTCGACGAGCACCAGCGTCGCGCCGAGCAGCGGAGCGGCAACCGCCAGGATCGGGCCCGTCAGCCAACCCATGTCGCTCATCCACAGCAGCCGATCGCCCTTGCGCAGGTCGAGGATCAGTCCGAAATCGAGCGCCACCTTGGTCAGGAACCCGCAATGGGTGTGGACCGTGCCCTTCGGTCTTCCAGTCGTCCCCGACGTGTAGACGATCATCGCTGGCGTCTCGGCGTCCAATTCGATCGCGCGCTGCGGCGCGCTCGATATGGCCAGCCGGGTCCACGTCAGCTGTTCGATGCCGACCCTTGGGTCGGCAACGAACGGCTCATCCGGATCGCGCTGCACAACCACCACGTGTCGCAGCGACGGCACCGACGACACGACCGCGTCGATCACCTCCCGCATTTCGATGCGCTTGCCGCGCCGCAACGTGTGGTCGGCGCAGATCACCGCCTTGGCTTGCGCATCGACCAGTCGCTCGGCGACAGCCTGGGCGCCGAAGCCGGAGAACATCGGCAGTGCGATCGCGCCGAGGCTGACGATCGCGAGGTAGGCGACGATCGCTTCCGGGACCATCGGCAGGTACAGCCCAACAACGTCGCCGCGGCCGCAGCCCAGCGCGGCCAACCCGCCAGCCGCGCTGCGGACGGCCAGGTTCAGTTCGTCCTGCGTCAGAACGCGCCTCAGACCGTCCTCGCCTTCCCATACGATGGCCTCGTGCGTGGCACCGAGCGCCGCCAGCGGCCGCTCCAGGCAGTTCCAGGCCAGGTTGGTCGTGCCGCCGACGCACCAGCGAGCCCATGGCGCACCTTTGTCGGTATCGAGCAGACGGTCGAACGGCCGGAAGAAGTGGAGCTGATGGAAATCCATCACCGCGCGCCAGAACCACTCCGGGTCTTCGTCGGCGCGGAGGCACAGCGCCTCGTAATCGGCAAGGGCATGCTGGTCGAGGAACTTCGCCAGCTGGCAGGAAGCCGCAATCATGGCAGCTCGTCGTCGATGTCGCAGACGACGATGCGTTCGATGAAAGGGGTCATGTAAGCCTTCATTTCCTGGTGTACCTTCGAGACTTGGTAACGGTCGTGTTCCGCAGCGCTGTTGAACACCGCGACGATGCCGTGGTCCAGGCCGTCGTTGCGCGTGGCGATGTTCGGTCGGTAGACGTAGCGATGCGGCGGAGGGTCGGCGCTGCGCACGCGGGCGCAGTAGGCCTCGACGAGCGAATGAAATGCGGGACCCGCCTGCGCGCTGAACTTCATCAGCACCACGTGGTGGAACATCGTTGCAACACCCCTCTCGTCAAGCCGAGGTGACGACAACCAGTTCGGCGATCGTCACGTGCGGCGGTTGCTCGGCGGCGTAGACCACGGCGCGCGCGACGTCCGCCGCATCGAGCACGACAGGGAACTTGCCATAGAACTCTTCGGCCCGGGCCGTGTCCCCTGCCCACCGGGTCTCGGCGAACTCGGTTCTCACCAATCCCGGAAGGATCTGCGTGACTCGCACGCCCTTGCCCTTGAAGTCGGCCCGCAGCGCCTGACTGAAGCCGTTGACGGCGAACTTGCTGGTCACGTAAGCGGCGCCACCGGGCTGAACATCCAGCGCGGCGATCGAGCCGATGTTGACGATGTGGCCGCGTCCGCGTTCGACCATGCCGGGGAGCAACGCATGCGTAACGCGCATCATGCCGATGGCGTTGGTCTGCACGGTCGTGGCCCAATCTTCGATCGAGCCCCGGTCGAAGCGCCGTCGTCCGCCGACGTCATGCCCGGCGTTGTTGACCAGAAGGTCGACCTCCCTCCATCCATCGGGTAGCCGCTCGGCTAGCGAGCCGACCGATCCGGCGTCGGATACGTCGAGCGCGATCGCCACCGCCCCCTGTCCGATGGTCCGGGCCAGCGTCGCCAGCTTGTCGACGCGCCTGGCCGCGCAGATCACCCTCCACCCCTGCCCGGCGAGCGCAGCCGCCACGGCGGCGCCGATGCCGCTGCTCGCTCCGGTCACCAGGGCCGTACCCCGTTGCAAATCACCCATGAAGTTGAACCCTCATTTTGCTAACTAACGACCGTTTGTTTAAGTATATGCAGGCGACCCCTGCGGTGCAAGGGCTCCTGCCGCCTCAAGCCCGTTGCGAAAGTGCAAAGCCTCGCAGCAACTCGCGCGCGATGATCAACTGCTGGACTTCAGTGGCACCCTCGTAGATGCGCAGCGCGCGGATCTCGCGATAGAGGCGCTCCACGGGTTGCTCGCTGACCACGCCCAGTCCGCCCCACATCTGCACGGCCGCGTCGATGACCTGCTGCGCGCCCTCGGTGGCGGCCATCTTGGCCATCGCCGCCTCGCGCGTCACGTTGCGGCCCTGGTCACGCTGCCAGGCGGCGCGGTAGGTGAGCAGCGCGGCGCTTTCCAGCGTCGTCGCCATCTGCGCCAGCTTGGCCTGGGTGAGCTGGAAGTCCGCCAGCACACCACCGAACATCCGCCGCGAGGTGGCACGTGCCAGCGCCTCGTCCAGCGCACGCCAACCGAAGCCCAGCGCGGCCGCGGCCACCGAGGTGCGAAACACGTCCAGGGTGCGCATCGCAATCTTGAAGCCTTCACCGACAGCGCCCAGGCGCTGGCTCGCCGGCACGCGGCAATCGACGAATTTCAGTCGCGCGAGCGGATGAGGCGCGATCACGCGGATGCGCTCGGCGACCTCAAATCCCGGCGTCGAGGCTTCGACGATGAAGGCCGTGATGCCGCGCGAGCCTTTGGTCGGCTTGCCCGCCGCACCGCAGTCACCCGACTCGCCGGTGCGCGCGAAGACGACGTACTGGTCGGCGATGCCCCCGTTCGAAATCCAGGTCTTTTCACCGTCGATGACGTAGTCGTCGCCTTGCGCGACCGCGGCACACGCCATCGCACCGACGTCGGACCCGGCGTCGGGCTCGGACAAAGCGAACGCGGCGATCGCACGCCCCGAGGCCACCGGTGCCAGGAAGCGCTCTTTCTGTGCCGGCGTGCCGGCGAGACTGATGGCGCCCGAACCAAGGCCCTGCATCGCGAAGACGAAGTCCGCCAGCCCGGAATGGCGCGCCAGCGTCTCGCGGATCAGGCAGATGCCGCGCGTGTCGATGGTCTCGCCTGCCCCACCGTACGCCCGGCCCGCGACGACGTGCGCCAACCACCCGTCCGTGCCGAGCGCCTGCACCAGCGAACGGCAATCGCGGTCCAGGTCGTCGCCATGCGCCGACTCGGCGTGCGCAGCCGCCCAGGCCTCGGCGTCGCGCGCGAGCGAGCGGTGCCGCTCTTCGAAGAACGGCCAGTCGAGGTAAGACGAATCGCTCATTTCAGTCCCCCTGGAAAACCGGCTTCTTCTTCACCGCGAACGCCTCGTAGGCGCGCGTGAAGTCCTGCGTCAGCATGCAGATCGCCTGCGCCTGCGCCTCGGCCTCGATGGCCTGGTCGATCGTCATCGCCCATTCCTGGTGCAGCATCGTCTTGGTAATGCCGTTCGCGAACGTTGGGCCATCCGCCAGCTCCCGTGCCAACGCGAGCGCCTCGTCGCGGAGCCTCTCGGGCGAGCACAGTCGATTGAGAAAACCCCACCGCTCGGCTTCCTCACCGCCAAGCGCACGGCCGGTGTATAGCAGTTCACTCGCGCGGCCCTGGCCGACGATGCGTGGAAGCATCGCGCAGGCACCCATGTCGCAGCCGGCCAGACCGACCCGGTTGAACAAGAAGGCGGTCTTGCTGCGCACCGTGCCGAGGCGGATGTCCGATGCCATTGCGACGATCGCGCCGGCGCCGGCGCACACGCCGTCCACCGCCGCGATTATCGGCTGCGGACAGGCGCGCATGACCTTGACAAGCTCACCGGTCATTCGCGTGAACATCAGCAGTTCGGGTACCTTCAGCCGGACCAGTGGCCCGATGATCTCGTGTACGTCGCCACCCGAGCAGAAGTTGCCGCCGGCCCCGGCAATGACGATGACCTTGACGTCGTCCGCGAACTTCAGGTTGCCGAACAGGTCGCGCAGCTCGGCGTACGAGTCGAAGGTCAAAGGGTTCTTGCGCTCGGGACGGTTCAGCGTGACGACGGCGACGCCGGCTTGGACTTCCCAGAGAAAGTGTGTCGCCCGATATGACGATGCGGGCCTGCGGTTGCCGGCCAGCAACGCGTGATCGATCGGTGCGGAAGCTTGGTTCATCGAGGCTCGTCCTTCGGGCGTGGGGGGAGGGTCAAGACTGCAAGGGTGGCACTCCGCAAGAGCGCCGGCTCAGTAGGAACGAGGCAACCCGAGCCAGCGCTCGCCGAGAAAGTTGGCGACCATGCTGTCGGTGAGCGGCGCAAACGAATACAGGCGGATGTCGCGGTAGTAGCGCTGCATCGGCATGTCGATGTCGAACGCAGCCCCGCCGACCACTTCCATGCCGAGTTCGGCGGCGCGCTGCCCGGCGCCAGACGCCGCGAGCTTGGCGATCGCGCTCTCGACGCTGACGTCGCGGCCCTCCTCCTCGAGCCGTGCCGCTCCCAGCGTCAATGTCCAGGCCGCCTCGAGCTCGACGCCTGCGTGCACCAGCTTGTGCTGCAGCGCCTGGAACTGGCCGATAGGACGACCGAAGGCCTCGCGTTCCTTCGCGTAGGCAACCGCCAGTCGATGCGCACCACGTCCGATGCCCGAAGCCACCGCCGAAGCGTTCAGTCGCTCGGAGTTCAGCGTCCCGAGGACCTGCATGAATCCCTGGTTCTCGGTGCCCAGGATCGCGTCGGCCGGCAGGTCGACGTCGTCCAGGCTCACCGAGCAGGTGTCGTAGCCATTGATCGCGAAGGTGTTCAGCTCGGTGGCCGTCACGCCGCCGGTCTGTGCAGGCACCAGGAACATCGAAATGCCGCGCGATCGGTGCTCGGCGGTGCGGGCGAGGACGATAAGCAGGTCGGAGCGCGTCGCCCCGCTGATCCAGTACTTCGAACCGTTCAGCCGCCATCCCTCGCCCGAACGCACGGCGCGGGTCTTCAGCGTCGTGAGAATGTCGGTCCCGCCGCCCGATTCGGTCATGCAGAACGAGGCGCGGATCTTGCCGCTGCACAGCGGCTCGAGGTATTGCCGCTTCTGCTCTTCAGTGCCGAACTGCCGCAGCAACCGGGTGGCCATGTACTGGATGACGCCGAATACCGCCATTGAGGTGGCCTGCTGGCCGAGCATCTCGAGCGTCAGCACCTGCAGCACCGGACCACCGCCGCTGCCGCCCAGGCTTTCGTCGACGCCCACACCCCAGGCGCCGACTTCGGCCAGTGCCTGGTGCAGTTCGAAGTCGAAGGCCTTGCGGTTGTCCAGCGCCTGCACGCGCTGCACCGGCGCGACCTGCGCAAGCAGTTTGCCGATCGCGTCGCAGTACATCGTTTCATCGTCGTTCGAGCGGTAGAACATCGCGGGCCTCCGTTTCAGTGGGATCAGCGCTCGATAGGCGCAATTTCGGTAGCGACCCAGCGCGCCGATCGCGCGGGGTCTATGAAGTTCGCTTCGTCTTCGGCAAGCCTTCGCTGCACGTCGAGCGCTTCCGCGCTCTCGAACGCAGTCCGCAGATCGTGTTCGTTCGCCCAGTACAACTCGGCGATGCCGTCGAAGGGGGTATCCAGCACGCCGGCACGCTCGACGCGTGCCGAGTACGGGCTCGCCAACGGGGAGGTCTGCACGTAGGCGGCCAGTCGCAGCGCAGCCGAGTTCTCCAGCAGCATCGGCGCGTGCACGTCCTTCCAGTAGCGCTGGAATTCCTGCGCCGAGAGGTCCGCACGACGCCGGATGCAATACACGACCTTTATCATGTCCGCACTGCCGTTGCCGTTGACGTCGCCGGCCGTGACCGTTCGTAGCGCGCAAAGTCGGTGTAGCCCTGCGCGCCCCCCGAGTAGTAGATGGCCCGGTCAGCCACGGCGAGCGGCCAGCCGTGCCGCAGCCGTTCGGTCAAGTCCGGATTGCCGATGAACCAGCGTCCGAAGGCCACGCCATCGGCCAAGCCGCTGTCGATCAGGTGGTCGGCACTGGCAACGTCGAGATCCCCGGCGACCAGCAAGGTGCCGCGGTACAGCGAGCGGATCTCCGGCAGCGGGTCCGCTATCGGCGCCGACAGCGTCAACGATCCAGACACAGCGGGGCGGATCACATGCAGGTAGGCTAGGCCCTGGTCGGTCAGTCGGGTGGCGAGGTGGCGATAGATCTCGTCGGGCTCGGGATCCTGAACATCGTTGAACGTGCCGAGTGGCGAGACGCGGACGCCGACCCGGTCGGCACCGATGGACCGGCAAACCGCGTTCGTCGTGTCCAGCAGGAAACGCGAGCGGTTCTCGATCGATCCACCCCAGTCGTCGGTGCGACGATTGCTCGAGCGATGCAGGAACTGGTCGAACAGATATCCATTGGCTGCATGGATCTCGACGCCATCGAAGCCGCATTCGACCGCCAGGCGCGCCGCGCCGACGAACTCGTTGGTGACGTTGCCGATGCCTCGAGCGTCTAGCTCCTGCGGCACCGACGCCTGCCGCAGGCCGTTGGGCGTCATCAGCCGCACGTTGGCGGCGATTGGCGACGGCGCCACTGGGGTCAGCCCCGGACCGACGTTGTCCGGATGGAAGATGCGCCCGTTGTGCCAGAGTTGGACGAAGATGCGCCCACCCTCGCCATGCACGCGCTCGACGGCCCGGCGCCAGACTGCGCATTGGCGCTCGGTGTGGAGGCCGGGCGTGCGCCAATAGCCTTGCGCGCCCACGCTGACCTGCGTTGCTTCGGTGACGATCAGGCCCGCTCCGGCGCGCTGGGCGTAATACTCCACCACCAGGTCGCTCGGAACGTTGATGTCGACCGCACGACAGCGCGTCATCGGCGCCATCACGATCCGGTTCTTGAGCGTCAGGCGTCCGACGCGCAGCGGCTCGAAGAGACGTCGAGGAATGGGTTGTGTGTTGGTCGGCATGGCAGAGGTTGGAGTCGGGGGTCAGAACGCGGTGTGCATCAGCTTGCCCGGTAGCGGGTGGCCGACGATGTGCTCGGCCATGCGGGCGCATTCAGCCATCGCGCGCAGGTCGATGCCGGTCTCGATGCCCATCTCGTGGCACATGTAGACCAGATCCTCGGTGCAGATGTTCCCGGAGGCGCCCTGGTGACCCGCGAACGGACATCCACCGAGGCCGGCGCAAGTGCTGTCGAACTGGTCGACGCCCAGTCGCAGCGCCGCGTAGGCGTTGGCCATGCCGGTGCCGCGCGTGTCGTGCAAGTGCAGCCCGATGCGCAGGTCGGGCCAGCGTTCGCGCAGCGCACCGATGCGGCGTTCGATCGACAGCGGCGAACCTCGCCCGACGGTGTCGGCCAGGTAGATGCCCTTGAAGCGCACCGCTTGCTCGACCTCCAGGCCCTTCAGCCGCTCGATGATGCGCACGACTTGGTTGACCGGAATCTCGCCTTCGAAATTGCACCCAAACGCCGTCATGACGTACGCCCACTCGACTTCAATCGCATGCTCGCGATACAGCCGCAGCCAATTGCGCTGCTCGTCGAAGGTCTGGTCGATGCTCATGCCGGTGTTCCGCCGGCAGAAGGTTTCCGAGGCCGTGACGCGCACGGCGCCAACCCGGTCGAGCGGCAGCTCCAGCGCACGCTCGAGCCCACGGGTGTTCAGCCACAGCCCGGTGTAGCGCACGCCGGGCCGCTTGTGGATGCCTCTGGCCACGTCATCAGCGTCGGCCATGCCCGGTACGCGCTTGGCGCTAACGTACGACACGCAGTCGATCTGCGGCACTCCGGTGCATGCCAGCGCCTCGATGAAACGGATCTTGTCCGCCGTTGCGATCACGCCGGACTCGATCTGGAAGCCCTCGCGGGGTCCTTCCTCATGGATGCGCACTCGCGCCGGCAGATCGCTCATGCGACGCCTCCTGTCAGTTGCTGCGCCGTGGCGACCAGTGCGGCATGCCGCTGACCGAGCAGGCCGGTATGCACACTCCCAGCGACGAAATCCGGGTGGCGCAGGCAGGCCCGCAAATAGCCGACGTTGTGCGCGACGCCCTCGATCCGCAGCGACTCCAGCGCCGCATCGAGCCGCTGGATCGCGTGCTCGCGGCTGACTCCGTGCGCGATCACCTTCATCAGCATCGGATCGTAGAACGGGGTGACCGCGTTCCCTTGACGGAACCCGCATTCGACGCGCACGCCCGCTCCGCTCGGGAGATCCAGCGTGCGCAGCGGGCCGGGGCTGGGCATGAAATTCTTCGCCGGGTTCTCGGCGTAGACGCGCGCCTCGATCGCATGGCCATCGGACGCGATCCCGGCCTGCGCCAACTCGGACCGCAGCGAGGCGTCTTCAAGCGCGAACCGGATCTGCGCGGCAACCAGGTCCACGCCCGTGATCATCTCGGTTACCGGGTGCTCAACCTGGATGCGGGTGTTCATCTCGAGGAAATAGAAGTCCTGCGTCTCGGCATCGACCAGAAACTCGACCGTGCCCGCGCCGGCGTACCGGCTCGCTGCGCACAGCCGCACCGCGGCATCGGCGATGCGGGCCGCCACCTCAGGGCGCAGGCCCGGTGCGCAAGCTTCTTCGATCACCTTCTGGTGCCGCCTCTGCAGCGAGCAGTCGCGTTCGAACAGGTGCACCGCCTCGCCATTGCCGAAGCCGAAGACCTGGATCTCGACATGACGTGCGCGCGTCACGAGTCGCTCCAGATAGATCGAGCCGTCACCGAACGCCTTTTGAGCGAGCGAGCGCGTTGACTGCACCGCCGCCGCGAGGGCCTCGGGTGTGTCGACAAGGCGCATGCCGATACCACCGCCGCCGGCGCTGGCCTTGACCAACAACGGGAAGCCGACGCGCTGCGCCGCAGTCGCGACCGCCGGCGCGTCATCGGCAAGCTTGTCGGTACCCGCCAGCACCGGCACACCGGCCCGCGCAGCGGTGCGCCGGGCACGCTCCTTGTCGCCCATGGCCGTGATCACCTCGGGTGGCGGCCCGACGAACACCAGACCCGCCTGCGCGCAGTCGGAGGCGAACGATGCGTTCTCGGACAGGAATCCGTAGCCCGGATGGATCAGCCTGGCGCCCGAGCGCCGCGCGACGTCAAACAGCTTGGATCGATCGAGGTAGCTTTCGGCCGGGCGTGCCGGGCCGATCGAATAGGCCTCGTCAGCCATTTCCACATGCGGCAACTCGACATCAGCGTCGGAATGAACGGCGACCGTGCACAGCCCGAGGGACCTGGCCGCACGAATGATGCGACAGGCGATCTCACCGCGGTTGGCGACCAGAAGCTTCAGATCAGGCATGGCGACTCCGTCGATTGAGAGTCCGTCGATGGGCATTGACAAGGTTGCCGTAAACGAACTAACATTAGTTTATTGGCGATCATCCGACGTTGTCAATAGCCAAATGCGAGGGCAGCGATTCACATGGCCGACACACCTCTACAGATCCAGGTCGACGATGCAGTTGCGACCATCAGCCTGTGCAACCCATCGAAGCGCAACCCCATCGGCACCGAGACAGCGCGGGCCTTGGTCGACGCATTGCGTCAACTGGAGCGACACGACAGCGTCAGGGTAATCGTCGTCACAGGCGCCGGCGGATCCTTCTCCGCCGGCGGCGACCTCGACGAGTTCTTGCGGACGATCGACTCCGGCGCCGTAGCGCTGTGGGACACGGGGCAACCGTGGCAGGATCTTTACGAGGTCTTGCCGTCGCTCGCAAAGCCGGTGATCGCCCGCGTCGACGGCCCGGCGATGGCCGGAGGCTGCGGGATCGTCGCGAGTTGCGACTTCGCCTTTGCGACCGAGCGATCGCGCTTCGCCACCCCGGAGATCGGCATCGGGCTCTTCACGCTCTTCGTGCTGCCCGGCCTGCTGCGCTGCCTGAGTCGCCGCGACGCGCTGGATCTGGCGCTCACCGGCCGTACCATCGAAGCGCAGGAGGCGCTGCGCATGGGGTTGCTGAATGCCGTGCTGCCAGATGTGGCGGCGCTCGACCAGGCGGTGCGCGAACGCGCCGCCATGCTGGCGCGAATCGAGCCGGCGACGATGCGCCGCGCGCGCCACAGCTTCGACAAGATCGAAGCAAGCGGCTTCCGCGAAGGGCTCGAACTGGCGCGCGGCTTGAGGCCGGTTTTCATGGCTTCGGAAGAATTGCGTCGCGGCATCCGCCGCTTTAAGGACGATTGAGCAGGGCAGGAGAGATCGAACATGTCTTCACGCATGCTGGTTGGACAACACGTCGAGCACAACGCGCGCCGCTTTCCGGAGAAGGTTGCGCTGCGCGAAGCGCACGGCCGCGAGTGGACGTATGCGGAACTGAACGCTTTTGCCAATCGAGCGGCGCACGCGCTGCGCGCGACGGGCATCGGCCACGGCGACAAGGTCGGCATGCTGTGCGACTCGCGGCTCGAATGGGTCGGTCTGTACGTCGGCATCGTCAAGCTCGGCGCCGTTGCGGTGCCGGTGAACTACCGCCTCACACCCGCGGAAATAGTCGATAACCTGGCGGACGCCGACGCCCGACTGCTGTTTGCGCTGGAGGCGCTGGCAACGCATGTACACGCGCTGCTGCCGGGCCTCAGAACCGTGCTTGTCGACGGAGCGCAAGGCGATTGCCTGGACACATTCCTGGCAGACCGGTCCACCACCGACATCGATGCCGACGTGCAGGCGAGCGACGCCAACGTCATCCTATTCACCGGCGGCACGACCGGTCGATCGAAAGGCGTCGTGCTGAGCCACGAGAATCTGTTCTGGAACTCGCTCGACGAAATCATCGACACGCACATGCACGAGGGCGACAACACGTTGCTCGCCACGCCCCTGCACCACTCCGCCGCCTTGAACTGCTGGTTGCTGCCGCATCTGTACCTGGGCGCCACGGCCACGCTGCTGCCGAAATACAGCGCCGAGGCGATGCTGCGGGCGATCGCGGCGCATCGCGTGACGAACGCATTCTCGCCGCCTTCGGTCGCGCGCGAAATCTACCTGCACCCGCTGGCGCGCGAACTCGACCTGTCGTCGTTCCGTCGCTGGTACATCGGTGGCGGCATCCTTGTCAATCAGGATCGCGACGCGATCCACGCTCTGATTCCGGGTCTGCGTATCTATTTCCAGTACGGCCTGACCGAGGCCGGCCCGATCGTCACGGTGCTGAAGGAGGAAGACGTGGACCGCGGCGCGGGTTCGATCGGCCGGGCCTTCATCAACTTCGAGGTCAAGATCCTGCGCGAGGACTCGAGCGATGCCGAGCTCGGCCAGGAGGGCGAGATCGCAGTCCGTGGGCCGGCGGTGATGGCGGGCTATTACAAGCAGCCGGCAGCGACTCAAGCGGTCTTCCACAACGGGTGGCTTCGCACGGGCGACAGCGGGGTCATGGACGCGAGCGGGTTCGTCTACTTCCGTGACCGGCTCAAGGACATGGTGAAGACAGGAGGCCTGAACGTCTATTCGCAGGAGGTCGAACGCGTCCTGGCGCAGCATCCGGCGGTGCGCGAAGTCGGGATCATCGGCATGCCGAGCGAGAAGTGGGGCGAGGAAGTCACCGCGATCGTCGCGCTGCGGCCCGATCGCAGCGTCGACGCCGACGAACTCATCGCCTATGGTCGGGAGCATCTGGCCGCCTACAAGGTACCCAAGCGCGTGTTGTTCATCCCGTACGAGGAGATGCCAATCAATTTCAGCGGTAAGGTGATGAAGCGCGAGCTTCGTGCGCGTTACCTGCCTTCGCCCTAACCCACCCGGCCATTGCCCATGTCCATTCAACTCGAAATCCATGACGGCGTTGCCTGCGTCACGCTGAATCGCCCGGAAGCCATGAACGCGATGACCCAACAGATGGACGCCCAACTGCGGGCCATCTGGCCTGAGGTCAATGCCCGCAGCGACGTGCATGCCGTCATCCTCACTGGGGCCGGCGCCAAGGCCTTTTGCTCTGGAGCCGACATCGGAACGCTGCTGCCCTACCTTCAGGAGAGGGCGCGGAGCGAGGACGACGGCGGAGACTTCGCGGGCATGAGTCGCGAACCCCCGACGCACAAGCCGATCATCGCAGCCATCAACGGCATCTGTGTGGCCGGCGGGCTTGAATTGGCGCTGGCCTGCGACCTTCGCATCGCCGAGGAGCACTCGGTCTTTGCGCTGCCCGAAGTGCGCTGGGGTGTGATTGCAGGCGCCGGCGGCATCACCCGACTGTCGCGTCTGATTCCGGACGCCGTGGCGATGGACATGTTGTTGACGGCACAGTCGATCGATGCAGCCCGGGCCTTGCAGGTCGGACTGGTGAGCGAGCTGGTCCCTGCAGGCAAGGCGCTCGAGCGGGCGATGGCGAAGGCCGAGGCGATCGGTCGCATGGGGCCGTTGTCCGTTCGTCTGACTAAGGAAGTCGCCCGTCGAGGCCGCGACATGGGCTTGTACGCGGCCCTCGAGTTCGAACGCGTGGCATTTCGTCGCGTGATGATGAGCGAGGATGTCAACGAGGGTGTCGCGGCCTTCGTCGGGCGCCGCACCCCGCGCTATAGCGGGCGCTGATTAGTCTCGGAACCCGAGGCCTCCAACATGACGACAGACTCCTCCGAAAAGCGCCGGCTGATGCAGACGCGTCGGATCACCTGCGAGGGCTTCCAGCGCGACGACGGGCTGTTCGAGATCGAGTCGGTGCTGATTGACTTCAAGCCCTACGCGGTCGTCGTCGGCGACCGCGGACGCATCGAAGCCGGGGAACCCTTCCATCAAATGCGCCTGCGGCTGGTGATCGACACCGAACTGAACATCCGGGAGGCCGCCGCCGCGACCCTGCATGCTCCCTATGCCGGTTGCACCGACATCAATACTGCGTACGCTGGCCTGGCCGGGCTGAATCTGGGGCCAGGATTCATGAAGCACGTCCGCGATCGATTCGGCGGAAAGGCCGGCTGCACGCACTTGACCGAGCTGCTCGGGCCGGCGGTCACGACCGCCATGCAGACCGTCTGGCATGTGCGCGACCAGCTGTCGCTGCCGAAGGCGCTTCGGCGGCAGCCTTTGGAAGATGTCAACGAGCGTCCACCCGAGGTCGACCGCTGCCACGCATTACGAATTGACGGCGACACCGTACGCAAGCACTATCCTGGGTTTCATGCGGGGGCGTTGGTGCGTTCATCGGTAGACCCTTGACTCAAGGCGCATCTCTGGGCCCATCTCATGCGTGCAGGATACTAACGATAGTATGTCTGGACACACTGGCAGCGATTCGAGCAACCCCAAGCACGACCCGTGGCCGCCCAACTGCAACACCACCTCGATCAAGGGATATCAGATGCGAAAGGCTGGCACTCGCGGCGAAACGACTTGGTTGGCGATTCGAGAGGCCGCGGTCGACTTGATCGCGACACACGGCTTCGAAGGGTTCAACCTGCGCGAATTGGCCGCTCGCTGCGGGATCAAGGCCGGATCGCTGTACAACCATATCGAATCAAAGGAAGGGCTGCTGAAGACGTTGCTCGAAAGCATCATGACCGACCTGCTGCAGGAGTTCGACGAGCAAGTGACGGCCATCGACGATCCCGTCGAGCAGGTCCGGGCGGTCGTGCGCCTTCACATCCTCTTTCACACCCGCCGCCGCACGGAAGTCATCATCGGCAACACCGAGCTGCGTAGCCTGTCTCCCGAGAATCATCAGGCGATCACTGCCCTGCGCGATCGCTACGAGAACAAGTTGCGGCAGATCATCTCGAAGGGCGCGGCCAGCGGCGCGTTCCACATTCCCGACGCCAAGATTACTTCGTTCGCGATAATCGCCATCTTGACAGGCGTGGGTCATTGGTATCGCCCGAACGGCAGCCTGAGCCAGAAGCGATTGATCGAGATTCACGAGCAGTTGGTGTTACAGGCGCTGGGTGTGGTCGACGTAAGTGTCGAGGCGGCAAGTTCCAGGGTCAATGCATAACAAAGTGGGGGCACGTCGCTGCCGCCCATCGACCGCAGGCGTCGCACTGTTCGAGGTGGCCACCGAGCGCTGCCGTGCAGCAGCGCTCGATGTCAGTCTTGAGCTGCCGCCCGGGCCGACGGACCCAAGGGCTGTGCATGGCCGTCGTGCGTCAGGTCGACAGGTGACCGTGAACGGAGACACGCGCTGCAATGCTGACCGCCGGCACGATTGCGCAGGTCATCGCGCCACCTCACTGCGCCGAAGTCACCACCATCGTCGGACTCGTGTCCACCAACCCGGTTGTAGTGTCCACGCTCACCAACGGTCAGCCGAGGCTCGTCTTCCGCACCGATCTTGCGCATCCAAGGAGGCGCAGCCGTGGATCGGCGTCGCCCTGATCCGGCCTTGGCTGCAGCTGTCGGCGTTGCCCTGGTCGACCAAGGCCGATCGTCGATGCTGGGCGGCCGCATGACGGCTGGCCAGATGGAGGACGGGGATAATCTCTCCTCGCCCCCCACTTCGCCGCCGCGACTTGGCTCTTCTCCAGCTGCGCGTCGACCTGAGAGAGGCATCCCATGATCGAATCGCGCATCGTCGAAGCGGCATGCGGCGAGTGCCAGTTCTCGATGCCCGGCACCGGCTGCGACCTCGCGGTGCGGATCGATGGGCAAGACTACTTCGTGGTTGGCACCGGTATCGACGACCACGGCGACGCCCACGCGAACGAGGGTCTGTGCAACGCGGTGCGCAAGGCGCGCGTGTCCGGCGAGGTGCGCGATGGAAAGTTCGTGGCGGCGACGTTCGATTTGCTGCCTCAAGACAGACTGCGCCAGGTTTGACCCGTGACGACCGACCTCTTCTCCCTTGTCGAGTGCAGCGCCCTCATTGGTCAACAACGCCGGCGCCGCCCGGGGCGCGGCCTTCGACAAGTCTGTCGAATCGGGCTGGGACAAGGTCGTCGATCTCAACCTCAAGAGCCCCTTCTTCCCGACCCAAGCGCTGCACGGCGCGCTGATGGCCGGCGGGCGCGCGGCCATTGCGCCAAGGTGATCAACATCGCGTCGATCGATGGCGTCTCGGTCAACTCGCAGGAGCCCTGCTCCTACGCCGCCAGCAAGGCTGGGCTCATCCACCCCACGCGGCGCATGGCCCTGCGGCTGGTGAAGGTCGGTATCGTCGTCTCTGCCATCGCGCCCGGCTCCTATGCATCGGACCTGAATCGCCTGGCGCGTGACCACCGTGACGAGCTGGCCCATGCCATCCCGGCCGGGCGCAACGGTATCGAAGACGACATGGCCGGGGCGTCCATCTACCTGGCTTCGCGTGCAGGCGACCATGGGGTCGGTTCCACCCTGGTGGTGGACGGCGGCGCCACGCTGGCGCGCGTTTGAAGGCAAGACATGATCGACACGCTCGAGATCTGGCACACCCTGGTGCGCAGCCGCGACATGCAGGCGTTGCACGACCTGCTGGCCGACGAAGTCGTCTTTCATTCGCCCGTGGTGCACACGCCGCAGCGTGGCAAGGCCATCACGGCGCTGTACCTGACCGGGGCGATGCATGTACTCAACAACGAACACTTCCGGTACGAACGCGAGGTGGTCGGCGCCCGCGATGCCGTGCTGGAATTCGTGACCCAGATCGACGGCGTGCACATCAACGGCGTCGACCTCATCCGCTGGAACGACGACGGCCGCATCGTCGACTTCAAGGTCATGGTGCGGCCACTGAAGGCGATGAACGCGCTGCACCAGGCCATGGGCCAGATGCTGCAGCGACTGGGCCCGGCCGGCCAAGGAACTGCCGCCTGACCGAACCCGGGTTGCCGGCATCGGGGCTGCGGCAGCACAACGGCAGCAGTGGCATCAGCGCGCTGATAGCCGCCGCCCACGCATGCGCCGCGGCGACGCAGGCTACAGTCACGGAGTTGCTCGCTCTGCCGACGACCGGTCTCAGCGCGGCACTGCATGCTCGACATGTGGGGTTCGCTGTGGGGTTTTCGGGGGAAGGTCGACAAAATATGAAGACGCGACAAGTACTTAGGGCAACGCTGATCAAGTCCACCGCCAGGACGCTCCATGCGTTGACTCCGACATGAAGCAACAGACCCTTGCCATGGCTGCTGATCAGAACGCGCAGTACGAACAGTACCGCAGGCCGACCCGACGCGACGTGTTCCTCGCGACGATGGAGCAGATCGTCCCATGGGCCGACCTGTGCAGCGTGATCGAGCCGCATTACCCGAAGGCTGGCAACGGCCGGCCGCCGGTCGGTCTGGAGCGCATGCTGCGGATGTACTTCGTGCAGCACTGGTTCAACCTGGCCGACGCAGCGTGCGAGGACGCGCTGTTGGACAGCACGGCGCTGCGACGCTTCGTGGGCATCGACCTGGGCCGCGAGCGGGTGCCCGACGCCACCACGCTGTTGAAGTTCCGTCGCCTGCTGGAGAAGCACAAGCTCGGCGAGGCGCTTTTCGCCAAGGTGGGCGAGGTTCTGCAGGCCCAAGGGCTGAAGGTCGGCACCGGCACGATCGTTGACGCCACGATCATCGGCGCGCCCAGTTCGACCAAGAACGCGCAGAAGCAGCGCGACCCGGAGATGCACCAGACCCGCAAGGGTCAGCAGTGGTACTTCGGCATGAAGCTGCACATCGGCGTGGACAGCAAGACGGGGCTGGCACATAGCGCGGTGGTCACCGCAGCCAACGTACACGACAAGCATCCGCTGCCGGCGCTGCTGCACGGGCAGGAGGAACAGCTCTATGGCGACAGCGCGTATGCCTCGCAGCAGGAACTGATCCGGTCCAAGGCACCGAAGGCCGCGGACCTCACGAACCAGCGGGTGCGCAAGAAGAAGTCCGCCTGTAATGGGCGCCAAGCGGGCTAATGGCTCGCGGCGCAGCCCGAAAGGGGCCGCGGCGCAGCGAATTACGTCCTGAAATCGCGTTGCACGAGACATCAGCCCGTTTCGGCGTTCCCGCCAGCAGCACTACTGGATGACGAGTTCCGGGGGCCTTGTTCAGCGTTGCCTTAGGTTCGCACTCGAAGTTCAGGTGCAGCACATCGACTGGGTCTTGCGGGGTCTCTTCTAGCCCGCTGTGGCATTCCATGACGGCGCGCGGGCCGATGGCGGCTGACTCGTGCCCACGGGACGGCAGCCACCGCCCGGTGAGCGAATGCCTGTCCACGCTCTCACCCGGGGTGACCACTTCCAGGCCGCCCTGGTGCGGTCAGATGAAGAAGCGCTACGTCAAAGACCCCGCACGACCAGCGCGCAGAGATTGCGCACATGTCTTGGACCCGGGCGCAAGTCGGCCAGGGAGCGCAGCGCCAACGGACCGGCGACCGCGTCCAGGGGTTTCCCGTCCTGCGCCGAGATGACGACGGCTTGGTCGCCCAACGGACTGTTGAACAACTCACCCCAGCTGAGGACTGCACGGTAGCCATCGCTGGCCACCGCCTCGACGATGCTCGTCCGCGCACTGCGATCGGTCGCCGAAGCGAAGCCGGAAGCCGTGAGCACGTCCCGCAGCAGCACGCCGCTGTACATCACGGCGCGATCGGTCGTGCCGCTGCCGCTGGACGCGACGCTCTGCCTCTGCGTCAGCGTGGTCTGCGGCCAGGCAGCCAGCGCAGCAAGGCTCAAGGACTGCGGCTTCTGACCGGGCAGTTGCACGGTCAGAACCGTCCCTGCGGCACGGGGTTCGGCGTCGGTGGGGCAAGCCCGCGCCGATGCGCCGAGCAGGAGCGCCAGGGCGACACCGGACAGGAAGCTGTCGACCAGCCGGCTCGATCGATGCACCGATCTCATGCGCGACCCCATCTTCTCAGCGCGCTGCGAATCCATGTTGCGCCAGCACGGCCTGGCCCGCGGGCGAGAGCAGGAAGTCGACGAAGCGGCGTGCTTCGTCGGGGGCGCCGTTCAACACCGTCACCCCGTAGCTGGCACTGACGTTGATCGCCTCTGGCACCGGCACGCTGCGCTGACCCGGTTGCTCGCGCACCGCGGCGACGGCATTCGTGCAGTAGGTGAGGAAGAGGTCGGCCGCCCCCTGCGCGACGAGCACGCCGTAGATGCTGCGATCGGCCGGCGGCGGCGGCGAATTCGGCCCGCCGGTGAGTTGCAGCGCCTTGGCCGAGAGCGTGGCGGCCGCTCCCGCGACGCCACTCTTCTCGATGCGCTCGAACACCTGCACCGCATAGTCACCGGCCGGATCGGCGCGCGGCGTAGAGACGCCCAGCTTCAGCGTCGGGTCCAGCATGCGCTGCACCAGGTTGTCCGGCGACACGTCCAGGCCCGGTCGCACCAGGGCGCACATCGCATTGCGCGCAAAGCGCTGCACCGCCCCGGCCTTGCCGGCCGCAGCCAGGGCCTCGGGGTGGGTCATGTTCGCCGATGCAAAGACGTCGCTGGGCTCGCCGCCGGCGATGCGGTCCTTCAGCAGGCCCGAAGGCCCGAAACTGATCCTGAGCTTGACGCCAGGCTGGGCGGCCTCGAATGCGGCCGCACTGTCGTTCAAGGCCGAGCGCAGGCTGCCGGCGGCATGCACGCGCAACTCGCGCGGCGCGGTCTGTGCCGCGGCATTCATGGCGGGGATGGCCAGGCAGGCAAGGAGCGCCGTCAGGCGGATGTGATTCAACATGGCAGGGGACTCTGGGCTTGACGCGGGGGCGAGAGCGCGTCGCCGCAATCGGGCCGCGGCAGCGTGGTGACCAGCGTAATACGGTGGCCGCAATCCCGCACCCCTGCCGTGGCATGGCCGCCTATGCCGATGCGGTCATATCGACACCGACCCCGCCGCCGGTGTAGGCGCCCTTGCACCCTGGCTGCGGCGACCTCTCGGTCGAGCGCGCTCCAGGTCCCGGGCCCGGTGTCCGACTAGGCCTGGGTCGCGAGGAAGACGCTCGATGCCTTGAACATGGCCGTGACGTCGTCGCCCTGGCGCAGCGCCATGCCGCTGGCGCTGGCATTGGTGATGATCGCGACCACCATCGCACCGCCCGGCAGCCGCACCAGCACTTCCGAATTGACGGCGCCGGTCGTCACTGCCTCCACCTTGCCGGCCAATTGGTTGCGCGCCGAGAAGCGCATGCCCGCGCTGTCACCGACGAGCATGACCGACGATGCCTTGACCAGCGCCACGGCCTTGGCTCCGACCTCCAGCTTCAGGGCCTGCCGGCTCTCGCGCGTGACCGTCGACACCAGCCTCTGACCGGGTGCGATCTCGAGCTCGATCTCGTCGTTGATCGCGCCGTCGCGAACGCCGGTGACGACCCCCGCGAACTGGTTGCGGGCACTGGATTTCATGGCACTTCCTCCGGATCGAATGGGTGGCTGGATTATCGCCCGTACAGTCGGCCGGCGGCGGTGAGCGGCCGCCGGGGCGACGGCCTTGCTTCCTGGCCCGCCGGGGCTGCCGCGCTGCATCCACGGCCTCTGCAACCTATGCACCGCGCAACATATCGCCACCGCGCGGCCGGGTCGCCACAATCCGCCCCCCGGATGAACGATCTCGCGTCAGGACTGAGTAGTGCGGCCGGCTTGTTGCTGGGCGCCGATTCCGAATTGTGGTCGGTGGTGGCCCTGTCGCTGCGGGTCAGCGGCACGGCGTGCCTGCTCGGCGCTGCCGTCGGCCTGACTGCCGGCGCCTGGCTCGCCATCGCGCGCTTTCCGGGTCATGCCCTCGTCGTGGGGCTGCTGAACACCCTGCTCGCGCTGCCCTCGGTGGTGGTGGGGCTGGTGGTGTACCTGCTGCTGTCGCGCGCCGGGCCGCTGGGAGAGCTCGGCATCCTGTTCACGCCCGCGGCCATGGTCATCGCACAGAGCATCCTGGTCGTGCCCTTGGTGGCAGCTCTGGCGCGGCGGCTGGTGCTGCTGGCGCTGGCCGAGGGCGGCGACCAGTTGCGCTCGCTGGGCGCCGGCCGCTTCACCACCGCCGTGCTGCTGTTGCTGCACGAGCGCTTCGGCGTGCTTACGGTGCTGCTCACCGCCTTCGGCCGTGCCATCGCCGAGGTCGGCGCGGTGATGATCGTCGGCGGCAACATCGACGGCGTCACGCGCGTCATGACCACCACCATCGCGCTGGAAACCAGCAAGGGCGACCTGCCGCTGGCGCTGGCGCTGGGCATCGTGCTGCTGGCGGTGGTGGCGCTGCTGAATGCGGTCATCGCCACGCTGCAGTGGCGCAGCGGCGCCCCGCGCGAGGCGCTGGCCTGAGGTGGCGGCAGTGAAGGCGCCGGTTCGCCAGACCCTGATCAGCCTGCACGACGCCGGCGTCAGCTTCGGCACGACGCGCGCGTTGCGCGGCGTGACGCTCGATCTGCGGCGTGGCGACCGCCTGATGCTGGTGGGCGCCAACGGCTCCGGCAAGACGACGCTGATCCGCCTGCTGCACGGCCTGCTGCCGCCCGACGCGGCCGGCAGCCTGCGCACCCACGCCCTCGTGCCCGAGGGCCGCACGCCGCGCGGCGCGATGGTCTTCCAGCGCCCTTTCCTGCTGAGCCTGTCGGTGCGCTGGAACGTGCTGCTGGGTCTGTGGCTGCGTGGCGTGCCGGCGGCCGAGCGCGAGACACGCTGCCGCGAGGCGCTGCAGCGCGTGGGGCTGACCAGCCTGGCGGGGCGCCGCGCGCGCGAGCTTTCCGGCGGCCAGCAGCAGCGCCTGGCGCTGGCACGCGCCTGGGCGCTGCAGCCCGACATCCTGTTCCTCGACGAACCGACGGCCAGCCTGGACCCGAGCGCCAAGCGCGAGGTCGAGGCGCTGGTGCTGGACTTCGCGGCCGACGGCGTCACGCTGGTGATGAGCACGCACAACCTGGGCCAGGCACGGCGCCTGGGCACCCGGGTGGCCTACCTGGAGGACGGCGCCCTGGTGGCCGACCGGGCCGCGGAATCCTTCTTCACGGGCGAGGACCTGCCAGAACCCGCCCGCCAATTCCTCAAAGGAGAACTGCCATGGCACACCTGAAGTCCCCCTCGATCCTGCGGCGCGGCGTCGCCGCGCTGGCGCTGCTGGCGACGCTGGCCTGGCCCGCACTGGCACCGGCGCAAGACCGCTTCATCGTCGTCGCGTCGACGACCTCGACCGAACAGTCGGGCCTGTTCAAGCAATTGCTGCCCGCCTTCAAGCAGGCCACCGGCATCGACGTGCGCGTGGTCGCGGTCGGCACCGGCCAGGCGCTGGACACCGGCCGCCGCGGCGACGCCGACGTGGTGTTCGTGCACGACGTGGTGGCCGAGCAGAAGTTCGTCGCCGAGGGTTTCTCGACCCAGCGCCGCGACGTCATGTACAACGACTTCGTGCTGGTGGGACCCAAGGCCGACCCGGCCGGCGTCAAGGGCAACGACATCGCCGCGGCCCTGAAGAAGCTGGCCGGCAGCACGCAGCCCTTCGTCTCGCGCGGCGACAAGAGCGGCACCCACGCCGCCGAGCTGCGGCTGTGGAAGGCCGCCGGCGTCGACCTGGCCGCTGCCAAGCCCGCCGGCTACAAGGAGTGCGGCTGCGGCATGGGACCGGCGCTGAACATGGCCTCATCGCTCAACGGCTACGTGCTCACCGACCGCGGCACCTGGCTGTCGTTCAAGAACCGGGGCGAGCTGGGCATCGTGGTGGAAGGCGACAAGAGCCTGTTCAACCAGTACGGCGTGATGGTCGTCAACCCGGCCAAGCACCCGCACGTCAAGGCCGACCTGGCGCAGCAGTTCGCCGACTGGGTGGTGTCGAGCGCCGGCCAGGCCGCCATTGCCGGCTACAAGATCGACGGCGAGCAGCTCTTCTTCCCGAACGCTGCGCGATAGAACCGGGCCGGGCCGCAGGCGAATGGTTCCTGCGGCTGGCCACGGTATCCCGGATCCTCTGGAACGTGGGCCCGGGCAGCGACCGACCGGCCGGTCTTCAACGCCGCCAGACGGTCACGCGCCAGTCGTCGATGCCCAGCTCCACGCGGCCGGCCGGCGATCCGGCCGGGATATTCACGCCGGCGAGCAAGCCGAAGCGGACGGGTCCGGCATCGACCGAGAAGTCCGGGCAGGCGGCACCCACCACGCACGCCGGCCCGGCGACGAGCTCGAACTCGTCGACGGTAACGCCGCCCTGATGCATCGCCATCCAAGCCGGGGCGCAATAGAGGGCGGCCGACCGCGGCGCGAACCAGCGTCCGCCCTGTTCGAGCACCGGCCGCACCATCGTTTCGCCCCAGGTGGTGGTCGCGAGCCGATTGCACGCGAGCGCAAAGTCGACGACGTAGATCGACCCCTGCTGCGCCGGGTCGTAGCTCGACGGCAGCGACATCTGCAGGACCGAGATCCCGGCCGGGCCCGCCGGCAACGATAAGGTCATCTTGCGGAAGGCGTCGGCCACGCCACCCGTCGCCTCGCGTGTGACGGAGAAATCAGCCCCAGCGGTCGCAGGCTCGGTGAGCACCGGGCCGACGGACCAGTCGGCGAGCGCGAAGTCGCCGTCCTCGGTCGCCACCGGCGGCCACGGCGAAACGCGCAGCAGGGCGCTCGCCGTCGACGCGCCGGCCTCGTTGGTGACGACGACGGAGAACTGTGCGCCGTCGTCGCCCGCGCTGGCGCCGACCAGCGTATGGGTCGGGGTCCTGGCACCCGCGATATCGACGCCGTCGCGTCGCCACTGGTAGCGCAGCGGTGGCGTGCCGGAGGCCGAGGCGGAGAAGACCGCCGTGCCGCCGGCCTGCACCGCCAGCTCGGCGGGTTCGACACTGACCGACGGCGGCCAGGGGTCATCGAAGTCGAAGTCCATTGGGGGGAAACCGCCGCCGCTGCCGACGATGGCAACGATGCCGAGGACCGCGACGACGGCGGATGCCAGGCGCCGCCAGGTGCGGCTGATAAGCATGGACTCAGCAATCATGTCGATCCTTCCTCGACGAGGCCACGCGCAGCCAGACCGCGGCCGCCGCTGCGCCCGCCACGGCGGCGGCCAGGTCGGCGGGGTCGAAGCGGCCGCGAGCGAAGAAGTGCGCCAGCGCGCGAGCGCCCCCCGCCGCGCCAAAGGCCGACTCCAGGTGCGCGGCCAGCACGGGGCCGACCCGCGGGTGCTGGCCCAGCTCGAACAAGACGTTGACCAGCCCCCACGCGGCGCAGGCCAGGGTCGCCGGCGGCGCGCCCGAGGTGCGCAGCGCCGCCGTGAACAGGCTGAAGGCAAAAGGGTGCACCAGACTCGGCAGCCAGCCGCCGACGCTGCCGAACCAAGGCGCCGCCGTCGCGCCCGCCAGCCCGGTCAGGCCCGCAAAACCCGCCAGCTGTGTCAGCGGCCAGCCGCCACGGTCGAGCGCGTAAACGAGCCCGCCCAGCACCAGCGCCAGTCCACCGACCGCCGCCTGCACCCAGGGCGCGGCCATCGGCACGTGAACCGCCCTCGCCGCCATGGCACCCAGGTTGCGCATCGTCACTTCCACCGGCTTCCTGTAAAGCCGATGTCACTCTAGCCCGGTCGCTGCCACGGGCATTGAGCCCGCTCAGCCGGCGCGCGGGCAAGGCGCGGCGCCGACCGACGCAAGAACCCCGGTTCGAAACCGGCCCGAGGGGGTCGACGTGGCGGCGACAGCCGGCCGCGGCCGGCGTCAATCGGCGATCGTGTCCGCCGCCACGGCCGAGGGCGGCTGCCGCGCCGGGGCGGCGTCGCGCAGGTTGAGCCAGACGCTGGTGGCGCCGCTGAGCGCGATGATGGCCATGCCGAGCCAGCCCCAGGCGTCGGGCAGGTGGCCGAAGATCCACCAGCCCACCAGCGTGGCCGACGCGATCTGCGTGTAGACGAAGGGCATCAACGTCGACGCCGGCGCCAGCTGGAAGGCCAGGATCAACAGCAGGTGGCCGCCGGTGCCGAACAGCCCCAGCCCCACCAGCACCACCCACTGCAGAGGTGTAGCCGCCGCGAGTGCCGCGCCGACGTCGACGCCGCTGGCCAGCAGCACCGGCAGCAGGATCGCAGTGCCCACGAGGCCGGTCCAGAAGTGCGTCGTCAGCGGGTCCTCCAACGACGACAGCCGGCTCGTCAGCACCTGGAACGAGGCGTAGGTGACGGCGCAGCCGAGCGGGAAGACGACCGCCCAGCCAAACAGCCCCGACCCCGGGCGGATGACGACGAGCGCGCCGGCAAAGGCCAGCCCGACCAGCACCCAGCGCGCCGGCCGCACGCGTTCCTTCAGCAGCCAGGCGGCGAGCAACGTCACCAGCACCGGGGTCAGCATCTGGATCGCGGTGAACTCGGGCACTGGCATGTACTGCACGCCCCAGAAGCTGAAGACGCTGGTGGCCAGCAGCAGCGCACCGCGCAGCATCTGGAAGCGTGGATGCGCCGGCCGCAGGGCGCGGTGGTCGCGCCAGCCCAGCCACGCCGCCATCACCACGGCCTGCGTGGCGTAGCGCCAGGTCAGCATCAGCAGCACCGGCATCGACGCGCCCAGCCACCGCACCGAATTGTCGAGCAGCGCGAAGCTCGCACCCATGGCGACGATCAGCGCCACCCCCAGCAGCGGGTGCGCATGCGGGCGGCGGTCATTGGTCACGACAGAAAAACCGGGGGTCGACACGGATCGGTCATCGGCAGTCGCATCGGCAGTCGCATCGGCAGGCGCATCGGCAGTCGCATCGGCGCATTGTCCCGCGGGCGCCGTACCCGTCCTGTCGCTCGCCGGCGCTCAGCCCGGCAGGCAGGCCAGCCGCGTGGCGGCAGCTTGCGGGCCGGTGCATGCGCCAGAATCCGGGCATGGAAACTCCCGGCAACCTCTTCTGTGTCGCCGCGCCCAGCGGCGCGGGCAAGTCCAGCCTGGTCAAGGCCTTGCTGGAGCTCGACTCGCGGCTCGCGGTCTCGGTGTCGCACACCACGCGCTCGCCGCGCGGGCAGGAACAGGATGGCCGGGAATACTGGTTCGTCGGCCAGCCCGAATTCCGCGCCATGGTCGAGCGCGGCGAATTCTTCGAATGGGCCGAGGTGCACGGCAACCTCTACGGCACCTCGCGCAAGGCCATCGAGCAGCGGCTCATGGGCGGTCAGGACGTGGTGCTCGAGATCGACTGGCAGGGGGCGCTGCAGATCAAGCAGCTGTTTGCGCACGCGGTGCTGATCTTCATCCTGCCGCCGAGCTGGGACGAACTGGCGCAGCGCCTGCACCGCCGCGGCGAGGACGGACCCGAGACCATCGCCCGGCGGCTGGAGAATGCGCACGAAGAGGTCGCGCAGGCCCGGCACTTCGACTTCGTTATAATCAATGCTTTGTTCGAGACGGCGCTGTTCGACCTGAAGACGGTGGTGCACTCCCAGCGCCTGAAGTTTGCCGCCCAGTTGCGCAATCGCTCGCAGGTCTTCGCCGCGCTGGGTCTGGCCTGAATCCGAAGCCGCTCGAACACCCCCCCGTCGACGCACGCACAACACATCCACCACCGAAGGCATCCATGGCCCGCATCACCGTCGAAGACTGCCTGCAGAAGATCCCGAACCGTTTCCAGCTCGTGCTGGCCGCCACCTATCGGGCGCGCATGCTCAGCCAGGGCCACGCGCCCAAGATCGAGACCAAGAACAAGCCTGGCGTGACCGCGCTGCGCGAGATCGCCGCCGGCGAAGTGGGCCTGGAGATGCTGCGCAAGGTGCCGACCTGAAGCGCTGAGTTCGGGCTTTCCGCCCACGGGCGCCGGTGCTGTCATGGCACGGCGCCCGTTGTCTTTGATGCGCAGCACGGCGGCCGGCGCCCAGACGCGCTAAATTCGGCCCATGAGCCTGCGTTCCCTGGCCGCCGAACTGTTGCCTGCCGCCCTGCACGGGCTGCACCGCGCGCCACTGGTGCAGCGCGACCCGCCGCCGGCAGCCGAGGTGTCGTCCTTCGACGCGCTGGCTGACCGCCTGAGCTATTTGCCCAAGGGCGACCTCAAGCTGGTGCGCGAGGCCTACAAATTCGCCGACCAGGCCCATCTGGGGCAGTTTCGCGCCAATGGCCAGCCCTACATCACGCACCCGATCGCGGTGGCCGGCCTGTGTGCCGAGTGGAAGCTCGACGCGCAGGCCATCATGGCCGCGCTGATGCACGACACGATCGAGGACTGCGGCGTCAGCAAGACCGAGCTGATCGAGAAGTTCGGTGCCGCCACCGCCGACCTGGTCGACGGCCTGACCAAGCTCGACAAGCTGCAGTTCAACACGCGCGAGGAAAGCCAGGCCGAGAGCTTCCGCAAGATGCTGCTGGCGATGGCGCGCGACGTGCGCATCATCCTCATCAAGCTGGCCGACCGCTTGCACAACATGCGCACCATGCAGGCCATGGCGCCCGAGCGCCGCCAGCGCATCGCGCGCGAGACGGGCGACATCTACGCCCCCATCGCGCACCGGCTGGGCCTGAACCAGACCTATCGCGAACTGCTGGAGCTGTGCTTCCAACTGCTGCACCCCTGGCGCCACGCCGCACTGGCCAAGGCCGTGCAGCGCGCGCGCGGCCACCGGCGCGACATCGTCGACCGCGTGCAGAAGGACGTGGAGAAGGCCTTCGCCCAGCAGAAGCTCAAGGTGCAGGTCTCCGGGCGCGAAAAGACCATCCAGTCGATCTACGCCAAGATGCGTGAGAAGCACGCCGGCTTCGCGCAGGTGAACGACATCTTCGGCTTCCGCCTCGTCGTGCCCACGCTCACCGACTGCTACATCGCCCTGGGCGTGCTGCACCAGCTGTACAAGCCGGTGCCGGGCCGCTTCAAGGACTACATCGCCATCCCCAAGGCCAATGGCTACCAGAGCCTGCACACCACGCTGGTCAGCCCGCTGGGCACGGCGGTGGAATTCCAGGTGCGCACCGAGGCCATGCACGCGGTGGCCGAAAAGGGCATTGCCGCGCACTGGCTGTACAAGAGCGGCGGCAAGGGCGACGGCAAGGGCGGCAGCGCCGCCGACGCGCAGCGTTTTTCCACGTTGTGGCTGCAAAGCCTGCTCGACATCCAGGTCGAGACCAACGACTCGGCCGAATTCCTGGAGCATGTCAAGGTCGACCTCTACCCCGACGCGGTCTACGTCTTCACGCCGCGCAGCAAGATCCTGGCGCTGCCGCGCGGCGCCACGGCGGTGGACTTTGCCTACGCCATCCACTCCGACGTGGGCCAACACATGGTGGCGGCCCGGATCAACGGCGAGCCGGTGGCGCTGCGCACCGAGCTGAAGAGCGGCGACGTGGTCGAGATCATCACGGCCCCCGGCGCCCGGCCCAACCCGGCCTGGCTGAGCATGGTGCGCAGCGGGCGCGCGCGCTCCAAGATCCGCCACTACCTGAAGAACATGGAGACCGACGAGTCGCGCAGCCTGGGCGAGAAGATGCTGGCCCAGGCCCTGCGCGCCGAAGGCCTGCAACTGCCGACCAGCGACCCGAGCGACGCCGATGCGCAGGCGCTGTGGCAACAGCTCACGAAGTGGAGCGGCAACCGCAACCGCGGCGAGCTGCTGGTGGACATCGGCCTGGGCCGCAAGATCGCCATCATCGTGGCCAAGCGGCTGGCGCAGATGATGGCCGAACGCGGCATCAAGCCCGACGCGGTGACGCTCACACTCGGCCGCTACACCCAGGACGACAGCACGCCCACGCAGGGCGTGGTGTTCGTCGACGGCAGCGAAGGCAATTCGATCCAGCTCGCCACCTGCTGCCGGCCGATTCCCGGCGACGCCATCGTGGGCTACCTGGGCCGCGGCGAAGGCCTGCTCGTGCACACTGCCGAATGCCCCACCGGCAAGCGGCTGTTCGAACGCGACAGCGAACGCTGGATGCAGGTGGAATGGGCCGAGGAGCTGACACGCAGCTTCGAGACCAGCGTCTTCGTGCTGGTGAAGAACGGCAAGGGTGTGCTGGCGCAGGTGGCCGCCGGCGTGAGCACGGCCGAGGCCGACATCATCCACCTCGACATGGACCCCGAACCGGCCGAGGAGACGGTCGAGCTGCGCCTGCTCATCAGCGTGCGCGACCGCGTGCACCTGGCCGAAGTGCTGCGCACGCTGCGCCGCCAACCCGTGGTGCAGCGCGTTTCGCGCTACCGGTTCTCCTGACCGGGCGCGGGGTAGCGCACCGCCAGG
This sequence comes from Candidatus Rubrivivax defluviihabitans, assembly GCA_016709385.1. Lineage (GTDB taxonomy): Bacteria > Pseudomonadota > Gammaproteobacteria > Burkholderiales > Burkholderiaceae_C > Rubrivivax > Rubrivivax defluviihabitans. Next base: position 181,389 of record JADJMW010000004.1, on the reverse strand, counting down.
ACCTCGATTCTTTCCACCCCGCCGGGCGACACCAGTTGCACCTGGTCGCCCTCGCGCGCCTTCAGCAGGGCGCGCGCGATGGGCGAGATCCAGCTCACCTCGCCGCGCAGGCTGTCGGCCTCGTCGATGCCCTTGATGGTGACCGTGCGCTCCTCGCCCGCGGCGTTGGCGTAGGTCACCGTGGCGCCGAAGAAGACCTGGTCCGTGCCGTGGTGCAGCGAGGGGTCGGCGACTTCGGCGATGTCCAATCGCCGGGTGAGGAAGCGGATGCGGCGGTCGATCTCGCGCAGCCGCTTCTTGCCGTAGAGATAGTCGCCGTTTTCCGAACGGTCACCGTTCTTGGCGGCCCACGAGACGACCTCGACGATCTTCGGCCGCTCCACGTCGAGCAGGTTCATCAATTCCTCGCGCAACCGGCGCCAGCCCTGCGGCGTGAGGTAGTTGCGCGTGCCGACCGGCAGCGGCGGCAGGCCGGGCGCCTCTTCGTCGTCGGCGTCGGCCGATGCCGCGTCCTCGCGCACGAAGGCCTTGTTCATGGCTGTCGCGGGCCGGTCGGCCGCAGGGTCGTGCAGTGGCGGGCGGGAGCGTCGAAGGTCATGGCCGGGGCGGCACGGTGGCTGGACCGGGATTGTCGCAGCGCCCCACCCTTGCCCGCAGGGTGAGCTGCAGGCTCGACGATGCAGCCTCGAGACCACACGATGGGCAAGAATCGGCGTCTGCCCCATCGACGAAAGGCCGCCCCGCCCATGCCCGCCGCCCCCGCCCTGCACGGCCTGACCCTTCTGGAACGCGGCTGGCTGTCGTCGAACAACGTGCTGCTGCACGGCAGCGAAGGCAGCCCGGCCTGGCTCGTCGACAGCGGCCACGTGCGGCACGCCGGGCAGACCGTGGCCCTGGTGCGCCACGCGCTGCGCGGCGAGCCGCTGGCAGGGCTGCTCAACACCCACCTGCATTCCGACCACTGCGGCGGCAACGCCGCGGTGCAGCGCGCCTTCGGCTGCCGCATCCACATTCCGCCCGGCCACTGGGACGCGGCGCGGGCCTGGGACGAACAGACCCTGAGCTATCGCCCCACCGGCCAGCAGTGCGAACGCTTCGTGCCCGACGCGCGCATGGAACCCGGCCAGGTGCTGCAAGCCGGCCGCCGCCGCTGGCACGCATTGGCCGCACCCGGTCACGACCCGCATTCGCTGGTGCTCTTCGACGACCAGGCCGGCGTGCTCATCAGTGCCGACGCGCTGTGGGAAAACGGCTTCGGCGTCGTCTTCCCCGAACTGGAGGGCGAGGACGCCTTCGACGAAGTGGCGCACGTGCTCGACCTCATCGGGTCGCTCGGCGTGCACTGGGTGATCCCCGGCCACGGCACACCCTTCGGTGACGTCGACGGCGCGCTGCAGCGTGCATGGCGGCGGCTGGATTCCTTCCGCAGCGACCCCGCCCGCCATGCCCGGCACGCAGCCAAGGTCCTGGTGAAATACCACCTGATGGAGGAACGGCAGCAGCCCTGGGCCGACTTCCTGCGCTGGTTCACCGCGACCGAGCTGTGCCGCACGATCTGGCAACGGCTGGACCGGCCCGAAGGCACGATGACGGCCTTCGCCGAGCGCCTGGTGGCCGAGTTGCTCGCCGCCGGTGCGCTGGCGCGCCGGGACGACGTGTTGCAGGACGCCTGAGCCGCGGCGCCAGTGCTCGAGATTCGAGCGCGCCGGCTTGACGGATCGCAAACCGGCACCGGCGAGGCCGGCGCAAGATCACCGCCTGTTTCATCCACTGCCATGGAAATTGCCATGAAGCTGATCCCCGTTTGCGTACTGGCCTCCGCCAGCCTCGCCTTCGCTTCCGCCGCCCTGGCGCAGGGCGCCGCCGGCACCTTCGCCCTCCGGGTGCTGACGCCCGAAGCAGCGTTGAAAGCCACGCAGGCGGCGCTGGCGGAATGCCGCCGTCAGGGTTACCAGGTCGCGGTGGCCGTGGTCGACCGTTCCGGCCTGGAGCAGACCCTGATCCGCGACCGCTTCGCCGGTGCCCACACGCCCGAGACCGCCACCAACAAGGCCTGGACGGCGGTGAGCTTCCGCACGTCGACCACCGATCTGGCGCGTGCCTCGCAGGCCGGCCAGCCCAGCTCGGGCCTGCGCGACCTGCCGCGTTTCGTGGGCCTGGGCGGCGGCATGGTCATCGAAGCCGGCGGCTCCATCGTCGGCGGCATCGGCGTTTCGGGCGCCCCCAGCGGGGACGCCGACGACAACTGCGCCAAGGCCGGCATCTCCGCGATCCGGGACGAAATCGAAATGTAGTTGGCGACCCGTGCGGCCGCCAACGCCGGCCCACGGCACATCGACGCAGCAAGAGGGGGGGCCGCGCCATGAACACCCTGACCAAGCTGGCGCTGGGCCTGATGGGCCAGCTCAAACCGCAGCCACCGATCGGCGACGCCACGACCACCATGCCCTTGCCCCCGCCGCGGCGCAGCGGCGGCCTGCCGCTGATGGAAGCGTTGCGCCAACGCCAGTCGCAACGCGAGTTCGCGCCCAAGGCGCTGCGCAAGCAGCAGCTCTCCGACCTGCTGTGGGCCGCGGCCGGCATCAACCGCCCGACCCTGGGCGGCCGCACGGCGCCCAGCGCCATGAATGCCCAGGAGGTGCTGGTCTACGTGGCGATGCCCCAGGGGCTGTTCCGCTACGAGCCGGCGATGCACGAACTGCAGCTCGCCGCCGCCACCGACGTGCGCCGCGTCACCGGTTACCAGGACTTCGTCGACACCGCGCCGCTGGACCTGGTCTACGTGGCCGACCACGCGCGCATGCGCCTGGTGCCGGCGGCGATGCGCGAAGCCTATGCCTACGCCGCCGCGGGCGCGATGGCGCAAAACGTGTATCTCTGCTGCGCCTCGGCCGGCCTGGCCACGGTGATCCGCGCCTGGTTCGACCGCGACGCGCTGGCGCGCGCCATGGCGCTGGGCAACGAGCTGCAACTGCTGCTGGCACAGACCGTCGGCCTGCCCGGAGAAGCCGCTCCCTGACAGCGTGCCGCTCGGGGCCGCGACGCGGTCAGAGTCGCCGCGGCGCCACACCGGCATGTCCAGCATCCTGTTCGGCGCCTTCGACCGCCACAACTTCGGTGACCTGCTGCTGCCGCACGTCGTGGCGGCGCTGTTGCCTGGGCGGGAGTGGGTCTGCGCCGGGCTGGCGCAACGTGACTTGCGCCCCTATGGCGGCCACGCCGTGCAGGCGCTGGCCGATCTGGCCGCCGCGCCCGGCCAGCGCCATGCGGCGCTGGTCCATGTCGGCGGCGAGATCCTCACCTGCAGTGCCTGGCAGGCTGCGGTCATGCTGCTGCCCACGGGGCAGGTGCAGGCCACCCTGGCCTACCTGCAGGGGCGGCCGCGCGAGCAGCGGCAATGGGTGCGCCGCATGGTGGGTACCGCTGCCCTGGCGCCGTACACCGCTGCACGCCAGCGCCTGCCCGGCGTGGAGCGGGTGATCCACGCCGGGATCGGCGGTGTCGCGCTGGCCAGCTGCGAGAAGGCGCTGCGCGAGGAAGTGGCTGCGGCCTTGCGCACGGCCGACCACGTCGCGGTGCGCGACCGGCTGACGCTGGCGCAACTCGGAGCCGCGGGTGTCCCGGTGCAGTTGATGCCGGACCCCGCGGTGATGGTGGCCGACCTGTTCGGCCGGCGCATTCAGGCGCAGGCGAACCAAGGCGAAGTGGCCGCCCTGCGCAGCCGCTTCCCGCGCGGCTACCTGGCGCTGCAGTTCAGCGCCGAATTCGGCGACGACGCCACGCTGGCCCGGCTGGCGGCCGAGGTCGAGAGCGCGGCCACCGCCGCAGGGCTGGGCGTGGTGCTGTTCCGCGCCGGCGCCGCGCCCTGGCACGACGACCTGGACACCTTGCGGCGCCTGGCCGCCCGGCTGTCGCCGACGCAGGTGCATGTCTTCGCGTCGCTCGACCTGTGGAGCCTGTGCGCGCTCGTCGCCTACAGCCGCGGCTACTGCGGCAGCAGCCTGCACGGGCGCATCGTGGCCATGGCCTTTGCGCGGCCGCGCGTCAACCTGCGGCTTCCCGGACCGGCCGCCGACGCCGATGGGTCGGCGTGTGCCGACAAGCCGGCGGCCTTCGCCGCAACCTGGGATCTGCCCGAGGTGCCGCGCAGCGTCGAGCCCGGCGCGGCGGCGCGCGGCATCCAGCAGGCCCTGGCGGTGGACCCGGCGCGCCTGCAGGCTCGGGCTAAGGACCTTGTGCGCGAGGGCCGGCGGGGTTTCCAGGCCATCCGGCAGTGGCTCGGCTGAGAGCTTGTGAAGATATGAATTGCACCCGCGTGAGGCCCCAGAAAGGGCCCAATCTAGGCGCGAAGCACAGTCGGGGTGGGGCCCCGGCGAAGCTTCGCAACGACGAGTGGGCCCTTTCTGGGACCTCACCCTTCGGGCCGGGGTACCCAAGGGCCGTGGGCCGCGTTGCGCCGCTGGCCCAGGTCCGAAACATGGGCGGCGCGCCGCGCCTTGCCCACGGCCGTTGGCCACCCCGGCGCGGGTGCGATTCACATCTTCACAAGCTCTGAGCGGCCCGCCGCCTCAGGCTGCGCCGAGATGACCCACCTTGACGTAGATCAGCGCGCCTTCCGGCCCGGTGTACGGCGTGTGCCGACTCCAGCGCGGGCTGCGCAGCCAGGTGCCCGCCGCGTAGGCCCCGCCTTCGTCGTTGAAGACGCCGTCCAGCACCAGGATCTCCTCGCCGCCGGGATGCGTGTGCGGGTTGAAGCGGGTCTTCGGCGCCCAGCGCACGAGCGCCGTGTCGACGCCGTCGTGCGAGTGCAGCGGCATCACCTCGAGGCCCGGCACCAGCCCGCGGCGCCAGGGCGCGGAGCGGGTGTCGATGCGCACGCTTCGCGTATCGGCCGGGTCGAACTGCTGCAGCTTGACGAAGAGCAGGCAGCCCTCGCGCGAAGACGGCGCGTGCGAGCTGCCGGGCGGATGGCGCAGGTAGGTGCCCGCCGGGTGGTCACCGGTCTCGTCGCTGAAGACGCCTTCGAGCACCAGGATCTCCTCGCCGCCGCCATGCACGTGCCGGTCGAAGCGCGACCCGGGCGCATAGCGCACCAGGCTGGTGGCACGCGCCACTTCGTCGCCCACCCGGTCGAGCATGCGCCGCTCGACGCCGGGCAGCGGTGAAGGCGTCCATACCGCATCGGCGGCGCGGGCCACGATGCGCAGGGAGAAGTCGTCGTTCAGGTTCATGCGGGACCGGGTCCGTGGTGGCCGGCGCGCGGGCCGGGTTCGGGTTTCGGCAACGTGCCGCGCCGGCCTGCCGCCGGCGGCAGGTCGAGCACGACGGTGCCGATCCTGGAAGGTACAGCGTTTGCCGCCCCGGCGTGCCGCTGCGGGTTTGGACGCCGCGGCGGCAGCGGCGGTGCGGCGCAGGCCGCTCGGCGCGCCGCGCCGCCGACCCATGAGTCTGGGCCACCAACACCCTTCTTTTCCAACCATCCCGGCCGGCCGCCGGATGAAACGATGCCGCATCGCAATTTGCGGACTGCATCGTGCTGGCCTTGCCCCGTCGAAACCCGCTGCCCGGATGGGTGGCCTGCGTGCCGCAAGGCACCCGGGCCTTGCTGGCGTGCGTGGAGCGCGGTGATGGGCGGCCCCCCCGGGTGCACTGGGTCGACGGCTGCGACTGGTCCGACATCGGCGGCGCACTGCGTTCGCTGCGCCGCCGCCGCTCGCTGCAGCGCCACCGCAACATTGCCGTGCTGCCGCGCGCCGCCTACCGGCTGGTGCCGCTGGACGCGCCCGAGCTGCCACGCGAGGAGTGGCGCCAGGCTGCGCGCTGGCAACTGAAGGACCTGGTCGACTTCCCGGTCGAGGCGGCCTCGATCGACGTGCTGGAAGTGCCTGGCGACCCGGCGCGGCGCCGCACGCCGCAGATGCTGGCCATCGCCGCGGCGCATGAGGCCCTGCGGCCGCTGGTGCAAGCCGGCCATGTCGCCGGTGCCCCCTGGCAGGCGCTGGATATCGCCGAGACGGCGCTGCGCAATATCAGCGCCCTGGTGGAAACCGAGGGTCGCGCGCAGGCGCTGCTGCATGTGGGCGAGCACGAGACGCTGCTCGTCATCACCGCCGCCGGCGAATTGCTGCTGGCGCGCCAGCTCGACACCACGCTGGCGCGGCTCACGGCCGGCAGCGCCACCGAGCGCGAAGAGGCCTTCGACCATGTCGGCCTGGAGCTGCAGCGCACGCTCGACGGCTTCGACCGTCTGTTCAGCCACCTTGGCCTGGCGCGGCTGCTGGTGGCCCCCGGCGCCGGGCTCGACGACTTCTGCGCCCACGTGCGCGAACTCAGCTTCGTGCCCGTGCAGCCGCTGGACCTGAGCGGCACGCTGGACCTCTCGGCGGTGCCCGAACTCGACGATCCGGCCACACTTGCACACCACCTCGGCGCCATCGGCGCGGCCTTGCGCAGCGACTGAGACATGGCGCAGCAGATCAACCTGCTCGACCCCGCGCTGCAGCCGCGGCGCGACTGGCTCGACGCCGGCCACGGCCTGGCGCTGGTGGGCCTGATCCTGTGCGCCTGCGCCGCGCTGTCCGCGGCGCTGCAATGGCAGGCCCGGCATGCGGTCGCCCTGCCCGCAGCGTTGCCGGCCCCGCCGGCAGCGACCGCGGCGGGCGCCGCCGGCGAACTGCAGGCCGAACTGCAGCGCCTGCGCGCCCTGGAACAGCACCAGCAGCGCGTGCACGCCGCCCTCGCCTCGGGCGCGGCCGGCGCACCCGACGGCTACACGCCCTACCTGAAGGCCTTGTCGCGCCAGGCAAGGGGCTCGCTGTGGATCACCGGCTTCGCGGTGGCCGCCGAGGGCGACGCCATCGAACTGGAAGGCCAGATGCTCGACGCCGCCGTGCTGCCGGGCTACCTGCGCCAGCTCAACGCCGAAGAACGCTTCAATGGCCGGCCCTTTGCGCAATTGCAGTTGCGCACGCTGGACGAAGGCACCAACGCCGGCCACACCGAATTCGTTCTGCGTTCGTTGCCGCCGGCCAGGGAGGCGGCACGATGACGGCCGCGGGACGGTCGCCGGGCCCGTGGTGGCGCCAGCAGCGGCAGCGCTTCGACGCGTTGGGGCGGCGCGAGCGGCTGCTCGTCATCACCGCCGCAGCCGCCGCCTGCGTGATGGCTGCCGACGCGCTGTGGATCACGCCGGCCTTCAAGGCCTGGAGTGCCGTACACAAACGCGAAGCCGCGCTGCCGGGCGTGCTGGCCAAGACCGCTGCCGAAGCGCAACGCAACGCCGAAGCCGCGCTGGCGCAGGAACGCCAGTTGCAGGCCGAACTGGCGCAATTGCGCCATCGGCTGCAAGACGGCGAAGCCGCCATGCATGAGATCGAGGCCAACCTGGTGGGTCCCGGTCGCATGCTGGCGCTGCTGGAACAGATGCTCGACGGCCACGGCCAGTTGCGCGTGCGCGAGATGAAGTCGCTGCCGCGTACCGACCTGGTGGCCGAGGCCGCGTCCAAAGTGCCGGGCCCCGCGGGATCGGCACCGGCCGAGCGCCCGGCGCTGTACCGCCACGGCATCGAGCTCACGCTGGAGGGCAGCTTCGCCGACCTCGTGCGCTATCTCGAGGCGCTGGAGAACATGCCGCAGCGCCTGCTTTGGGGCGCCATGCAGCTCAAGGTGGAGCAGCACCCGAAGGCACTGCTGACGCTGCGTGTCTACACGCTCAGCCTCGACCGCCATTGGCTCGAAATATGAAGCTGTCATCGATGCCGCGCCACCTTCGTCGTCGCCACCCGGGGTGGCTGCTGCTGGCCGCGGGCGCAGCGGCAGCCGCCCCGCCCACGGGGCTGGCCGACCCCACGCGCCCACCCGGCGTGGTGGCCGCCCCGATGGCGGCTGCCGCAGGCACGGTGCCGAAAACCGCCCCTGCGCCGCCCAGACTTCAGTCGGTGCAGCTGGGCCGCGCCGGCGAATCCAGCGCGCTGGTCGACGGCCGCCTGCTGCGCGTGGGCGACGCCCTGGGCGAAGCGAAGGTGGTCGCCATCGACCTGCAAGGCCTGCAACTCCAGGGTCCGCGCGGCAGCGAACGGCTGTGGCTGCTGGCGGCGCTGGTGCAGCAACGTTCCGCACCCCCTTCCCCGCCCCCCACGCCCGCACCACCCACGGTGGCCGTGGCCGGAGATCGATGATGCTGCCGAACCGGCCACTTTCCTTGACCCTGGCCACTGCCCTGGCCCTGGCGCTCGGCCCGCCCGCCAAGGCCCGGCCGCTGCCAGCCGGCGACGTGGCCCTGTCGGTGGCAGCGGCCGGCGCCGTCGCCACGCCGCGGGCCATTCCCGAACCGACCCGCTTCGACCTCGCCGTGAACCATGCCCCCGCGGCACAGGTGTTCATGCAGATCGGCAGCGGCACCGCCTACAACATGCTGGTCTCGCCCGACGTCAGCGGCCATGTCTCGATCACGCTCAAGAACACCACCGTGACCGAGGCGCTGGAGTCGATGCGCGAACTCTTCGGCTACGACTTCCGCATCACCGGGAACCGCATCTTCGTCTACCCCAACACGGTGCAGACCAAGCTGTACCGCATCAACTACCTGTCTGGGCGGCGCCAGGGTGCATCCGACATCCGCGTCACCTCGAGCTCCATCACCCTCACCGGCACCGGCACCGGCAACGGCAGCAGCACCGGCGGCGGCAATACCACCACCACACCGGGAACCGGCCAGCGCCCCGACGACGCAACGCATGTGCGAACCACCTCCGACGCCGACTTCTGGAGCGAGGTCAGCGCCTCGCTGCAGGCCATGGTGGGCGGCGCGGGCGGGCGCAGCGTGGTGCTCAACCCGGCCTCGGGCGTGATCGTCGTACGCGCCACCTCCGTCGAATTGCGGCAGGTCGACCAGTACCTGCGCGCCATCCAGGTCTCGATCGAGCGCCAGGTGATGATCGAGGCCAAGATCATCGAGGTCTCGCTGAGCAAGGAGGCGCAGACCGGCATCAACTGGGGCGCCTTCGGCCGCATCCTGGGCGACAAGCTCGGCGTGGCGCTCGGCGTGGCCGCACCCGGCACCGTGCTGCAGACCGTGGGCGCGCTGGTCGCCGACGGCGCCATCGTCAAGCCCGCCGAGAGCCTCACCACCACCGGCCAGGGGCGCGGCTTCTACGGCCTGGCGCTGCAGTCCAACAATTTCGCCGCGCTGCTGAACTTCCTGGAAACGCAGGGCGACGTGTCGGTGCTGTCGAGCCCGCGCATCGCCACGCTCAACAACCAGAAGGCGGTGCTCAAGGTCGGCACCGACGAGCTCTACGTCACCGGTGTCACCACCACCACCACCAGTTCGGGCGACAGCTCGGTGTCGTCGCCGACGCTGAACCTGCAGCCCTTCTTCTCGGGCATCGCGCTGGACGTCACGCCGCAGGTCGACGACCAGGGCAACGTGATGCTGCACGTGCACCCGTCGATCAGCCGCGTCGCCGAGCAGAACAAGAATATCGACCTCGGCGACCTGGGCCAGTTCCGGCTGCCGCTGGCCTCCAGCGCCATCAGCGAAATCGACAGCCTGGTGCGAGTGCGCGACGGCGAGATCGTGGCCATCGGCGGCCTCATGAAACAGGAGAGCCGCGCCGACCGCAGCGGCGTGCAAGGCCTGCAGGACGTGCCCGGCGTCGGCGCGCTGTTCCGCCAGACCAGCGACCTGAACAGCAAGCGCGAGCTGGTGATCCTGCTCAAGCCCACGGTGATCCGCGACGACGCGCCCTGGCCCGAGGCGGCGGGCACCGTGCCGGTGCCGGTGCCGGCGCCTGCCGGTCCGCGGCCGGTGGCACCCGCCGATCCCGCCCCGGCCAGCACCGTCCCGCGCTGAACGAGACCCGACCATGGCGCGCCCCGAACGCATCCGACTCGGCGACCTGCTGATCCAGGAGCAGCTGCTCAGCGCGGCCCAGCTGGCCGAGGCGCTGGCCGACCAGAAGAGCAGCGGTCGCAAGCTCGGCCGCATCTTCGTCGACCGCGGCTGGGTCACCGAGGCGCAGATCGCGCGCTCGCTGGCGCGCCAGCTCGGCGCGCCCTTCGTCGACCTGGGCACGCGCAGCATCGCCCCCGAGATGACGGCGCTGCTGCCCGAGGCGCGCGCACGCCGCCTGCGCGCGCTGCCGCTGGAGGAAACGCGCGGCGGCGTGCGCGTGGCCATGGCCGATCCGTCGGATCTGATGGCCTACGACGAACTGGCGCGGCTGCTCAGGCGCGAGGTCGAGATCGCCGTGGTGGCCGAATCGCAGCTGCTGGCGGCGATCGACCGCAGCTATCGCAGCGGCAACGCCATCGCCGGTCTGGCGCAGGAGCTGACCACCGAGCTGAACAGCGTCGAGGGCGAGGTCGGCAACCTGCTGGGCATGAACCAGGTGGCGGCCGAGGATGCACCGGTGGTGCGACTGCTGGCGTCGGTATTCGAGGAGGCGCTGAAGACGCGCGCCTCCGACATCCACGTGGAGCCACAGGAAAAGGCGCTGCGCATCCGTTTCCGCATCGACGGCGTGCTGCACGTCAAGACCGAGGCCGACGCCAAGATCGCCGGCGCGGTGGCGCTGCGGCTGAAGCTGATGTCGGGGCTGGACATCGCCGAGAAGCGGCTGCCACAGGACGGCCGCTTCCATGTCAAGCTCAAGGCCGGCGCGGTGGACGTGCGCATTTCCACCATGCCCACGCAATACGGCGAGTCGGTGGTGATGCGGCTGCTCAACCAGAGCGGCGGGCTGCTCTCGCTCGAGCGCCTGCACCTGCCGCCGGCCATGGCCGCCGCGCTGCAGCGCGCCCTGGCGCGGCCCAGCGGCATGATCCTGGTCACCGGCCCCACCGGCAGCGGCAAGACGACGACGTTGTACGCGTCGCTGAATGCGCTGAACGACACCGCGCGCAAGATCATCACGGTGGAGGACCCGGTGGAATACCGCCTGCCCGGGCTGAACCAGGTGCAGGTGATGGACAAGATCGAACTCGGCTTCGACCGCGTGCTGCGCGCCGCGCTGCGCCAGGACCCCGACGTGATCCTGGTCGGCGAGATGCGCGACCACAAGACCGCCGAGACCGGCATGCGCGCCGCCATGACCGGCCACCTGGTGCTGAGCACCTTGCACACCAACGACGCGCAAAGCACGCCGCTGCGGCTGGTGGACATGGGCGTGGCGCGCTACATGGTTGCGCTGTCGCTGCAACTCGTGATCGCGCAGCGCCTGGTGCGGGTGCTGTGCCCGCACTGCGCCGAGGACCACGTGCCCGAGGACCGCGAAGCCGAGTGGCTGGCACTGGAACTCGGCGCCGACCTTTCGGCGCACCGCTTCCGTGCGCCGCGCGGCTGCGGCGAGTGCAACCACACCGGCTACAACGGGCGCACCGGCGTCTACGAATTCCTCGAGATGCGCGGGCCGCTGATCGATGCGCTGGCGCATGGCGAGCCCAGCGTCTTCGCGCGCGCCGCGCGCGAGCAGATGGGCGGGGCCACGCTGCGCCGCGACGCCGTGCGGCTGGCGGCGCAGGGGCGCACGACGATCGAAGAGGCGATGCGGGTGAGTTCGCAGGTGGACGAGTGAGGTTTTCTGGTGGCTCCAGCGCACCTTCACCCGGCCGGGTCCCGCCCCGGCGGGCGGGTAACTTTCTTCTGCTGGCACAGAAGAAAGTCACCAAAGAAGAGTGCCTAAGTCAAACACCCCTCAGCTCGTTCTTCTCGCTCCGCACGCCCGGCCCAGCGGGTGACCTGACAACGCGAGGAAGATCGCTACACCAGCCCGCTCGTACGTCACGGGCTCGCTGCGCATCGCCCTGGGCCTTCAAGAACAACGGAGCACCAACACCCGGTCTTCGCAACGGTGCAGTGGCAAGGCGGTGCGGCGCTGCAGCCGCGCAGATCCTGACCGTCTCATCCCGGCGATGCGCAGCGAGCCGCAGCGTACGAGCGAGCAGGTGGCGCGATGGACGGCACAGCGTCAGGTCACCCGCTGGGCCGGGCATGCGGAGCGAGAAGAACGAGCTGAGAGGTGTTTGTCTTCAGGCCCTTTGCTTTGGTGACTTTCATTTGGGCCCGCAAATGAAAGTTACCCGGCCGCCGGGCCGGGACCCGGCAGCGTGCGAGTCAGCCGCAGCCCACAGGAACGAGCTGAACGGCGAAACCGACAAGAGGCAAGCCTGATGCCGCAATGGAGCTACACCGGCCGCAGCGCCGGTACCGCCGTCAGCGGCCAGCTCGAAGCCGTCAGCGCCGGTGCCGTGGCCGAGCAGCTGCTGGCGCGCGGCGTCACGCCGCTGCACATCGTGGCCAGCGCCGTGCCGCAAGCCGGCGTCGACCTGTTCGCCAGCTGGCGCAAGGGCAAGGTCACCGCCACCGAGAAGCTGCTCTTCGCGCGCCAGCTGCACACCCTGCTGCGCTCCGGCGTGCCCATCCTCTCGGCGCTCACCGGGCTGCAGGAATCCAGCGACGGTGCGCTGATGCGGCAGACGCTGCAGCAGGTGCGCCGCAGCCTGGAGTCGGGCCAGGAACTGAGCCTGGCGCTGGCCCAGCACCCCAAGGTGTTCGATACCTTCTATGTCTCGATGGTGCGCGTGGGCGAGATGACCGGTCGCCTGGACGAGGTCTTCAAGCGCCTGTTCGAGCACATGGAGTTCGAGATCTTCATGCGCCAGCAGGTGAAGTCGGCGCTTCGCTACCCCAGCTTCGTGATCATCGCCATGGTGGCGGCCATCGCCGTCATCAACCTGATGGTGGTGCCGGCCTTCGCCACCGTGTTCTCCAGCTTCGGCGCCGACCTGCCGTGGGCGACCAAGCTGCTCATCGGCAGCTCCAGGCTCACGCTCGAATACGGCTGGGCACTGGCGCTGGGCGCGGTGGCGGGCTTCTTCGCGTTGCGCCGCTGGATCGCCACGCCCGCCGGCCGCCTGGCCTGGGACCGCCTGGGCCTGCGCCTGCCGCTGGCCGGCAAGATCGTGCAGAAGGCCACGCTGGCACGCTTTGCGCGCAGCTTCGCGCTGGCACTGCGCAGCGGCGTGCCGGTGGAGCGCGCGCTGGCCGTGGTCGCGCAGACCGCCGACAACCAGTTCATCGCCAGTCGCATCGAGCAGTTGCGCGAACAGGTGGAGCGCGGCGACACCATCCTGCGCAGCGCCGCCGCGGCCGGCATCTTCACGCCGGTGGTGCTGCAGATGATTGCCGTGGGCGAGGAAACCGGCGCCGTGGACGAACTCATGGACGAGGTGGCAGGCCTGTACAGCAACGACGTGCAGTACGAGCTGAAGACCTTGGCGCAGCAGGTCGAGCCCATCCTCGTCGTCTTCCTCGGCATCGTGGTGCTCGTCCTGGCGCTGGGCGTCTTCCTGCCGATGTGGGACCTGGGCCGCGTCGCGTTCAAGAAGTGAAAACCCGCTGCCGATAAGGGTTCTGTCTGCCTATCGGCACCACGGCACAGGGGCTGCCATGGCGCAACCCGAACCAACTGCCTCGATCCGAATCCCTGGAAAGGACCCTGTCATGAAATCTCGCCAAGCCGGTTTCACGATGATCGAGCTGATCGTCGTCATCGTCATTCTCGGCATCCTGGCCGCCACCGCGCTGCCCAAGTTCCTCGACATGCGTGGCGAGGCCCAGCAGGCCGCGGTGGAAGGCGTGGCCGGTGCCGCGGCCTCGGCGATGACGCTGAATTACAGCGGCTGCTCGCTCACCAACAACGTGGTCACCGCCAACAAGTGCGTGAAGATCAACGACTGCAGCCAGGTCGGCACCGTGCTCCAGGGTGGCCTGCCCACCGGTTACAGCGTGGCCAGCGTGGCACTGGCGACGAACGGGGTCACCGGGACCTGCACCGTCACCGGGCAGGACTCGAAGACGGCCGCCTTCACCGGCATCGGCGCCGGCATCTGACCTGCGGCGCGGCAGCTCCGCTGCGCATCGTGCCCAGGTCGTGCTCCACGCGCATCGAAGCCTGCGCCGCAAGGACGCGGGCTTTGCTGCGTTGGGCCGGCCTGTCGTGGCTGGCGCTTTTGTGCTGGCATCCCGGCACGGTCCTCGCGGCCTGCTCGTTCAATCTGGGCGCGGCCACGGCCAACCCCGCCAGCGTGGCTGTCGGATCGACGGTGGCGATCTCCATCCCGCTCAGCTACGCCGGGTGCAGGAACGTCCCGCTGGCGGTGGCGGACAACCATCCCGCCGGCGTGGCCTACGCCAGCTGTTCGAGCGGCGGTGACTGGACCTGCGATGGCATCACCACGTCTTCGGGTGTGACCACATCGTCATTCACGCCCGGCAACAACGGCAACCGATCCGGCACCCTGACCCTGAGCTATACGGCGACCAGCGCGGGCACGCGCACGATCACCGTGACAGGCAATGTCGCGGCGGCCAGCCGGTCGGTGAGCTTCGAAGTGACCGCGGCGGCCGCCCTACCGGCTGTCACGACCCGCCCGGCCAGCGACGTCACCCGCACGGGCGCCACCTTGCTCGGCAGCGTCACGAGCAACGGCGCTGCGACCACCGTCGGCTTCGCCCACGGCAGCTCGATCGCCTACGGCAGCACCGTCACGGCCAGCCCCAGCCCCTTGGGCGCTTCCGCCGGCGAGACCGCGGTCTCGCACTCGCTGACGGGCCTGGCCTGCGGAACCACCTATCACTACCGGGTCCAGGCCACCAATGCCGCCGGGACCACGAACGGCAGCGACGCGAGCTTCACCACCCTGCCCTGCCTGCCCAGCCCCACGCTCGAATACCTGTTCAACGAGGGCGCCTGGTCCGGTATCGCGGGCGAGGTGCGGGACGGTTCGGGCAGCGCCTACCACGGCACCGCCAGCGGCCTGGCCGGCAGCAGGCCCACCACCGCCACGGTTTCGCCCGCGGTGGCGGGCCCGAAGGGCAGTTGCGGCTACGGTGTCTTCGACCGCGCCAACAAGCAGTACGTTGCGCTGCCATCCGCCTTCCCCAACCTGGGCAGCAGCAGCAGCTTCACGATGACGGCGTGGATCCGGACCGCCAACCATGCACTGGCCGGCCAGCGCATCCTTGCCGACGACCAGAGCAACTCGGGCGGCTTTGCGGTGTCCCTGGGGGACGGCGGCGCCGGCAGGCTGCGCTTCTTCCAGCGCGGCGGCGGGTCGAGTGTCATCATGGACACCGGGCCCGTGGTCGCCAGCAACACTTGGTACTTCGTGGCCGCCGTGGCCGACATTGCCGCCAAGACGCGCAGGTTGTACGTGTACGGCGCAGGCGGCGCCCTGCTGGCTTCGCCGAGCATCGTCTACTCGACGGCGAGCTTCGGCAGCGACGCCGGCCCGGCCTCGGTCGGCGGCGAAACCAATGCGTCCGGAGAACGAACGCCCTCGTTCGGGTTTGCGGGCGACATCGACGAGCTCAGGGTCTACCCAGTCGCACTGGCGCCCGACCAGATCGACCTCGTGCGCGGCTTGGTGAACGCCTGCTCGTCGCCGTCGGGCCCCGACCACTACGAGCTCTCTCTGCCGGCCACCGGCATCAGCTGCCTGCCCACGACGGTGACGGTGACGGCCTGCGCCGACGGCAGCAGCCCCTGCACCAACCCGTATCGCGATGCCAGCGGCCACACGGCCACGCTCGCCACCAGCGCCGGCACCCTGGGCGCCACCACGCTCGGCTTCAACGCCCTCGGCATCGCGACCACGACCCTGAGCCACCCGGCCGCCGTCGACGGCGCCGTTGCCACGGTGGCCCTTTCGGGCGAGACCGATGCCGCCAGCCAGGCCAGGCAGTGCTGCCAGGCCGGCAGCTGCAGCCGTGCCGGCAGCTGCAGCAGCACCTTCTCCAGCGCCGGCTTCGTCATCGGGGACGCCGCCGGCGGCGCGCCGGTGACGATCCCGACCCAGACCGCCGGCGGTTCGTCGGCCAACTATGTGCTGCGCGCCGTGCGAAGCGGCGGCACCAGCACGCAGGGCTGCGAGGCCGCGCTCAGCGGCACCACCACCGTGAACTGGTCCTACACCTGCAACAACCCCACGAGTTGCTCGCCGGGCAACCGGCTCACCCTGACCGGCAGCGCGGCCGCGGCGATTGCCGGCAACCCCAACGGCGGGGGCAGCAGCAGCACCGCGGTGACGATGACGTTCGACGCCAACGGCAATGCACCGTTCAGCCTGTCCTATGCCGACGTCGGCCGCATCACGCTGTCGGCGAGCAAGCCGGCGGGCGGGGCGCTGTTGACAGCGCTGAACGGGTCGAGCAATGCTTTCGTCGTGAAGCCGGCGGGCTTCAGGCTGGCCAATATCCGGTGCAGCAGCTACAGCGCCGGCGACTGCGCCACCACGGCCATCGCCATCCCCGGCCTCAACCCCGCGCCGGTCTCGGCGGCGGGGTCGGCGTTCTTGCCGGCCGGGTCGGCCTTCTCGGCCACCGTGACCGCGGTGGACGCGGCCGGCCAGGCGGTACCCAACTTCGGCCGCGAATCCGTTGCCGAAGGCGTGACGCTCACACCCACCCTGTTGTGGCCCGCGGGCGGCAACCCAGGCACGCTGAACCAGCCCGGCGCCTTCGGCAACTTCAGCGCCGGCTCGGCCACCGGCACCACCTTCGCCTACAGCGAGGTGGGCATCATCAGGCTGACGCCGAACCTGACCAGCGGCAACTACCTCGGCAGCGGTGGCGCCGTCGCGGGCACGCCCTCGGGCCCGGTCGGCCGCTTCATTCCGCACCACTTCACGACGCTGGTCACGCCGGCGTGCTCGGGCAGCTTCAGCTATGCCGGCCAACCCTTCACCGCCACCGTCACGGCGCACAACGCGGCCGGCCAGGTGGTGGCCAATTACGGTGGCGCCACCGGCTTCGCCAGAGCCGTGACGCTGAGCGACGGCGCGGCGCTGGGGCTGGGCAGCCTCGCCGCAAACAGCGTGGCGGCGACCGCCTTCACCGCCGGCACGGCCAGCGCCATGCCGGCCTACCACTATGCGAACAAGCTCGGCGCGCCCGGCACGCTGGTGCTGCGCGCCATCGACACCGACGCCGTCAGCTCCAGCGGCCATGCCGAGGGCAGCACCTTGCTGCGCAGCGGCCGGCTGCGCGTGGCCAGCGGCTCCGGGCGCGAGACCGCGGGGCTGCAACTCGGCGTGCGGGCGGAATACTGGAGTGGCGCCGCGTGGGTGCTCAACGGCAACGACAGCTGCACCGTCGTGCCCGCCACGGCGGTGGCGCTGGGCCGCTATCGCAACCACCTCGGTAGCCCGACCTCGGCCTGGACCACCAGCGCGTCGGCGGTGAACATGGCTTCGGGATCCGGCCTGCTGTCGCTGACCGCCCCCACGCCCACGGCCAGCGGCAGCCTGGCACTGGCGATCAACCTGGGCAGCACCACGGCCGACCAGTCGTGCACCAGCGGCCTGGCGGCCAGCAGCGGCGCCGGCCTGCCCTGGCTGCGTGCGCTCAACGGCGCCTGCGCGAGCACCCATGACCGTGACCCCGCGGCGCAGGCCTCGTTCGGCATCTTCAGCCCCGAATCGCGCAGGACCGTCCATGTGCGCGAACTCTTCTAGCGCCCGCTGTCGCGGCTTCACCACCATCGAGCTGGTGGCCGTGATCGTGCTGATGGGTGTGCTGGCGGTGGTGGCGCTGCCGCGCATGGAAGGCGCGCTCGCGCAACGCGGCGACCACTGGCGCGACCAGGTGCTGGCCGCGCTGCGCCACGCACAAGCGACAGCGCAGAGCCACCGCCGGCTGGTCTGCGCCACGGTGGTCACCGATGCGGTGACCCTGAGCATGGCCACCGCCAACCCGGCCACGGCCTGCACCACCGCTCTGCCCGGCGCCGACGGCCAGGCCGCCCATGCCAGCGACCGCCGCCATATCGCCACCCAGGTGTCGCCGGCCGGCATGCTGTATTTCCAGCCCGACGGCCGCATCACGAGCGACGGCGCGGGCGCCATCGCCACCGACCGCAGCATCGCCATCGACGGCCAGGACGCCATCGTCGTCGTCGCGGAGACCGGCCATGTGCGCTGAGCGGCGTGCGACGCCGCGCCGCCGGCACCAGGGTGGTTTCACGCTCATCGAAGCCATCGTGGCCATCGTCGTCGTCGGGGTGGCCCTGGCCGGCTTGCTGTTGGCGGTGAACGCCAGCGTGCGCGGCAGCGCCGACCCCGTGCTGCAGCGGCAGCTGCTGGCCGTGGCGCAGCAGTACATGGAGGAAGTGCAACTCCAGCCCTGGGCGCCGGCGGCCAACGGCACGCCCGCCGGCTGCGCCCGCGACACCTTCAACGACTTGCTCGACTACCACGGCTACAGCGGCAGTGTCTGCGCCGTGGACGGCACCGCCATCGCCGCGCTGGCGGGCACCACGGTGAGCATCAGCGTCGCCGACGGCACGCTCGGCGGCGTGGCTGCGGCGCGCCGGATCACGGTGACGGTGGCGCGTGGCGGGCAGTCGATCACGCTCACCGGCTGGCGCACCGACCATGCGTCCTGAGCGGCGGCCACGCCTTGGGCGGGCGGGCCGCTGCCGCGGCTTCACGCTCGTCGAGCTGGTCGTCGCCATCGTCATCTTCGGCGTCATGGCGGCGACGCTGACCGTGTTCGTCAGGCCGGCCTTCGAGGCCTACCTGGCCGTGCGCGACCGTGCCGATCTGGCGGCGCAGGCCGGCCACGCGCTGGCGCGCATGCAGGCCGACGTGCGCGCCGCGGTGCCGAATTCGATCCGTACCCCCGCCGCCAACTGCATCGAGATGCTGCCCACCCGCGGCGGCGGCCGCTACCGGCGGGCTGCCGACACCGTCAACGACAGCGCGCCCGGTTGCACCCCGGGCGCCAGCTGCTCGGCGCCGCTGGACCCGACGCAGGCAACGACCGTCTTCGACGTGCTCACGCCGCTGAACCCCGTGCCGGCGCCCGGCGACTTCGTCGTCGTCGACAACCAGAATCCGGGTGACGTCTATGCCGGCAGCAACCGTGCCGCCATCGGCGCCGTGGCCGTGCCCGCCGCCGCCTACGGCCGGCACCGCATCACGGTGGCCGCCACCGCCTTTCCCGCCGGCTACGACGGTGGGCGCTTCGTCGTCGTGCCCGCTTCGCAGCGCGCCGTGTTCTACGTCTGCAGCGGCGCCGACGGCACGCTGGACGCCAACGGCAACGGCCGCGGCACGCTGGTCCGGCTGTCCAGCTACGGCTTCAATGCCGCCTACCCTGCCGCCTGCCCGGCCACCGCGGGCGGCGCGGTACTGGCCACGCTGGTGCGTTCCTGCCGCTTCGTCTACGACCCCAACCAGGGCGCGACGCAGCAGAACGGCTTCGTTTCGCTGCAACTCGAACTGGCGCGCCACGGCGAGACGGCGAGCCTGGTCTTCGGCGCCCACGTGCTGAATACACCATGAAGCGGCATGAGCACGGGCTGGGCGCGATCACCATCATCGTTGTGCTGGTGGTGTTGGCCGGCATGGCCGCGGCCATCGTGCGCCTGAACAGCGCTGCGCAGACCACGGCCACGCAGGAACTGCTGGCGGCGCGTGCCGCCCAGGCGGCGCGGGCCGGTTTGCAGTGGGGCCTGTACCAGGCCTTCAAGGGGTCCTGGACGGCCTGCAACGGCGCCAGCAGCACACTCGACCTGGGCAGCGAAAGCGGCATGCGCGTCACCGTGAGCTGCAGCTCGATGCTCTACAACGAGGGCGAATCGGTGCCGGGCACCCCCCTGGCGGTGCGTGTCTATACGCTGAACGCGGTGGCCTGCAACGGCAGCGGCAGCTGCCCCGACGATGCCCGGGTCGCCCGCCCGGGGTATGTCGAGCGGCGCTGGGAGATCCACGCCACCGACTGAGCTGGGGCCGGACACCCCGCCAGCGGCCTCGTGCGGCCGTCAGCGCCAGCGGCTAAGCTCTGCAACCCCACCCCGGTTTGCGCCACAGCCACCCCCTTGCCGCCCCGCCGCTGGATCGCCCACCTGGACATGGACGCCTTCTACGCGTCGGTGGAACTGTTGCGCTACCCCGATCTGGCCGGGCAGCCGGTGGTCATCGGCGGTGGCCGGCGCCACCAGCCGACCCTGTTGGCCGACGGCACGCGCCGCTATGCCACGCTGGCAGGCTACAGCGGTCGCGGCGTGGCCACCACCGCCACCTATGCGGCGCGCTCCCATGGCGTGCACTCCGGCATGGGCCTGATGAAAGCTGCCGCGCTGGCGCCGCAGGCGGTGCTGCTGCCGGTGGACTTCGAGCAGTACCGGCTGTATTCGCGCCGCTTCAAGGCCGCGGTGGCCGAGGTGGCGCCGGTGGTCGAGGACCGCGGCATCGACGAGATCTATATCGACCTCACCGATGTGCCCGGCGCGCAGGACACGCTGGGACACGACCCGCACGGCGGCGTGCGCGCCGTGGCGCAGCAGATCCGCAACAACGTGCGCAGCGCCACCGGCCTCACCTGCTCGATCGGCGTCACCCCGAACAAGCTGCTGGCCAAGATCGCCAGCGAACTGGACAAGCCCGACGGCCTGACCGTTCTCACCGAAGCCGACCTGCCCGCGCGCGTCTGGCCGCTGCCGGTGCGGCGCATCAACGGCATCGGCCCCAAGGCGGCGGCGCAACTGCAGGCGCTGGGCATCCGCACCGTGGGCGAACTGGCGGCGTGCGAGCGCGAGCGGCTGGTGCAGCACTTCGGCCGTGCCTACGGCCGCTGGCTGTTCGACGCTGCGCACGGCATCGACGACCGGCCGCTGGTGACGCACGGCGAACCGGTGTCGATGAGCCGCGAGACCACCTTCGAGCGCAACCTGCACGCGGTGCGCGACCGCGCCGAGCTCACCGCCATCCTGGACGAGCTGGCGCTGCAGGTGGCCACCGACCTGCAGCGCAAGGGCTACGCCGGCCGCACCATCGGCATCAAGCTGCGCTTCGACGACTTCAAGACCGTCACGCGCGACCTCACGCTGCCGCAGCCGGTGGCCGATGCGGCGGCGATCCGCCACGCCGCCGGGCTGTGCCTGAAGCGTGTCGACCTGGGCCGGCGCCTGCGGTTGCTGGGCGTGCGCGCCGCGAGCCTGGTGAGGTTGTAGCCGATCGTGGCCGCTGCGGCTGGTCGACTCTCCACGGTTACGATCCGCGGCCTGCGGAGAAAGACATGACCGTCATCACGAATATCGAAGACCTGCGCGTGCTCGCGAAGAAGCGCGTGCCGCGCATGTTCTACGACTATGCCGACAGCGGCAGCTGGACCGAGAGCACCTACCGCGCCAACGAGAGCGACTTCCAGAGAATCAAGCTGCGCCAGCGCGTGGCGGTCAATATGGAAAACCGCAGCACGGCGACGACGATGGTCGGCGTCGACGTGCAGATGCCGGTGGCGATCGCCCCCACCGGGCTGACCGGCATGCAGCACGCCGACGGCGAGATCCTGGCCGCCAAGGCGGCCGAGGCCTTCGGCATCCCGTTCACGCTGTCGACGATGAGCATCTGCTCGATCGAGGATATCGCCGCGCAGACGCGCGCGCCGTTCTGGTTCCAGCTCTACGTGATGCGCGACCGCGACTTCATCGAACGCCTGATCGATCGCGCCAAGGCCGCCCGCTGCGGCGCGCTGATGCTGACGCTGGACCTGCAGATCCTGGGTCAGCGCCACAAGGACCTGAAGAACGGCCTGTCGGCACCGCCCAAGCTGACGCTGCCGAACATCCTGAACATGATGACCAAGCCGCGCTGGTGCCTGGGGATGTTGGGCACGAGCCGGCGCCAGTTCGGCAATATCGTCGGCCACGTCAAGGGCGTGGGCGACATGGGCAGCCTGTCGGAGTGGACGGCCAAGCAGTTCGACCCCCAGCTCAACTGGGGCGACGTCGAGTGGATCAAGAAGCGCTGGGGTGGCAAGCTCATCCTGAAGGGCATCCAGGACGTGGAGGACGCCCGCCTGGCCGCCGACTCGGGCGCCGACGCGCTGATCGTCAGCAACCACGGCGGGCGGCAACTCGACGGCGCGCAGAGCAGCATCGAGGCACTGCCGGCCATCGTGGCCGCGGTCGGCTCCCGCATCGAGGTGCACATGGACGGCGGCATCCGCAGCGGCCAGGACGTGCTCAAGGCCTGGGCGCTGGGTGCGCGCGGCACCTACATCGGCCGCGCCTTCCTGTACGGGCTGGGCGCGCTGGGCGAGGAGGGGGTGAACAAGGCGCTGCAGATCATCCACAAGGAACTCGACCTGACGATGGCCTTTTGCGGCCACACCAGGATCGGCACCGTCGACCGCGGCATCCTGCTGCCGGGCACGGTGCCGGGCTGACGGCAGCAAGGGGCCGACGCTCATCGCCGTCGGCCCCGCAAGACGGCCGCGCGCTTCAGAGCAGGTTGCAGACCGCACCCTGGAAGTCGGCGATCGAATTCACGCAGGTGCCGGGCAAGGCGTGTTCGCTGTAGCCCTTGAAGGTGCCGGCGCCGCGCGTTTCCAGGTTGCCGAGGTCGAGTTCGGCGATGTTGCCTTCGAAGAACCCGTTCAACGTGGCCAGCACCGATCCGGCGTCGTACTCCTCCACGCTGCCCTTGAACGAATAGCCCGCGTTCACGGTCACGGTGACGCTGCCGCCTTCGGTCTCGATCACCGAGCCTTCGAAGCTGCCGACGGTGGCCGTGACGGTGACGTTGCCTGGGCCGCTTTCCAGGATTTCGGCATTCACCACGCCGGGCAGGTCGACGGTGACGAAGACCGAGCCGATGCCGGCTTCTTCGACGCTGCCCTTGATGGTGCTGCCGCCGCGGATGGTGATGTTGCCCGCGTCGGCTTCGGTCAGGTTGCCGCCGACCTCGCCCTTGGCGACGATGATCGAACCGTTGCCGGTTTCCTCGGCCGCGCCGTTGACGATGCCGCGGATGACGAGGTCGCCGTCGCCGACCTGCAGCACGTTGCCGTTGACGAAGGCCGAGGCCGCGATGGTGCAGGTGTAGCCAGAGGCGAAGACGTCGTCGTTGACGTTGCCGGTGACCACGTTGTTCGGGAAGCTGCTGCAGTTCGTTGCGGCGGCGGCCGAGCCGATCATGCCGATCACGAGGGCGGTGCCGATGAGCGCTTTTTTCATGAGGTACTCCTGTGCATTGATGGAATGGAAAGGGCAGCCAGGACCCGATACCCGGCGGGCGCCCGGTTCGTTGCTGGAAGGCACTGCCGCCGAGGGGAATTCAGGGGCCATGCGGTGGGACAGACCACCGGAGTGCGCCCCTGATACATGGGGCGGAAGAAAAAACCGTCGCGGACCGTGTCAGCCGCGGCGCCGGTCCACCGCCCGCGCGATGCCGCGCAGGATGTGCACCTCTTCCTGCGTCAACTGCGCGCGCTGGAGCAAGCGGCGCAGCCGCGGCATCAGCTTCTTCGGCGCGGCCGGGTCCAGGAAGCCGATGGCCGCCAGCGTGTGCTGCCAGTGCGCCAGCACACCGTCGACGGCGGCGGCATCGGCCAGCGTCGCGTCGGGCGTGCGCGGCGTTATCGCGAAACCGCCCAGCGCCTGGCGCCAGTCGTAGGCGACGAGCTGCACCGCCTGCGCCAGGTTCAGCGAACCGTAGGCCGGGTCGGTGGGCACCGAAAGGCAGGCATGACAGCGGTAGACGTCTTCGTTGGCCAGCCCCGTGCGCTCGGGGCCGAAGACGAAGGCCACCCGGTGCCCGCTGCGCGCCAGCGCATGGAAATGTTCGCGCGGCGCAAAGGTCGGCGGGCCGAAGTCGCGCGGCGTCATCGCGGTGGCGCAGGCCCAGGTGATGCCGTGCAGCGCCTCGGCCAGGGTCGGCACCACGCGGGCGCGGGCCAGGATCTCGGCCGCGCCGCTGGCGCGCGACACGGCCTCGGGCTGCTGCAGCACGTCGGCAAAGCGTGGCGCCACCAGCACCAGGTCGCCGAAGCCCATCACCTTCATCGCCCGTGCCGCGGCGCCCACGTTGCCGGCATGGCTGGGCTGCACGAGCACGAAGCGGGTGGGGTCCGGGGGCGCCGTTGGCACGGGCTGCGGGAAGGGGTCGGTCGGCACCTTAAAATTCTCGTTTTCCCGCACGCATTGTCGCTGCGGTGCTCTTCACCCTCAGCAACGCGCCACCCCCCAACTCAGGCCGCCCCATGTCGCAAGCGCTCCACCCCATGCTCAATACCGCCATCAAGGCGGCCCGTGCGGCAGGCTCCATCATCAACCGTGCCGCGCTCGACCTGGAAGTGCTGAAGATCGGCACCAAGGGGCCCAACGACTATGTCTCGGAGGTGGACCGCGCGGCCGAGGCCGCCATCATCGAGATCCTGCTCGAGGCCTACCCCGGCCATGCCATCCTGGCCGAGGAATCGGGCCGCGAGCACGGCGCGAAACACAGCGAATACACCTGGATCATCGACCCGCTGGACGGCACCACCAACTTCCTGCACGGCTTCCCGGTGTATGCGGTGTCCATCGGCCTGGCCTTCCGCGGCAAGGTCGAGCAGGCCGTGGTCTACGACCCCACGCGCAACGACCTGTTCTTCGCCAGCAAGGGCCGCGGCGCCTTCCTCAACGACCGCCGCTTGCGCGTGTCCAAGCGCACGCGCATCACCGACGCGCTCATCGGCACCGGCTTCCCGTTCCGCAAGGGCGACAACTTCAAGCGCTACGTCAAGATGTTCGAGGAAGTGATGCAGCACTGCGCCGGCCTGCGCCGACCGGGTGCCGCGGCGCTGGACCTGTGCTACGTGGCCGCGGGCTACTACGACGGCTTCTTCGAGACCGGGCTCAACCCCTGGGACGTGGCCGCGGGCTCGCTCATCATCACCGAGGCCGGCGGGCTGATCGGCAATTTCACCGGCGAGGCCGATTACCTGTACCAGCGCGAAGTGGTGGCCGGCAACCCCAAGGTCTACGGGCAGCTGGTGCAGATCCTGACGCCGTATACACGGGTCATCGAGGCGCCTCACGCCGCCCCAGCAGCGGCGGCCACGGCCGACGCGCCGGAGGCCGACGCCACGCAGGCCTTCGTGGCCGCGGCCGCGATGGACGCGCAGGCCGAACCGGCGGACCCGGCCGCTGCGACGCGCAAGGCCGCGGTGCGCATCCGCAAGACGCCCGCGGCCGACGACGCACCGCTGTAGGTCCCCTGCAAGCTGCAGCACCGCCCGCCGCCCGGCCCGGCCCTTGGCCACCCCTTGCCAAAGGACGACGCGTGAAATTCAAGATGGCCGAGAACTCGCTGTTCGCGGTGCTGCTGCGCTCGCCATGGTGGATCAGCATCGCCATCGCGGCCGTGGTCGCGCTGCTGGCCGGTGCCCTGCTGCCGGCGCAGTACCGCCTGGTGGGTGCGGTGTCGGCGCTGCCCTTCGTCGTCATCGGCGCCATGGCGGCGCGCCGGCAATGGCGGCTGCCCAGCGCGGCCCAGGTCTCGCAGACGCTGCAGGCGGTGGGGCAGATGGCCTGGCCCGAATTCGCGCAGCGCCTCGAAGTGGCGTTCCAACGCCAGGGTTACATGGTGCAGCGCGGCGGCACCGCGGCGGTCGATTTCGAGCTGCAGCGCCAAGGCCGACGCACACTCGTGTGTGCGCGGCGCTGGAAGTCGGCGCGCATCGGGCTGGAGCCGCTGCGCGCGCTGCAGGCCGCGCGTGAAGCGGAGGACGCCTCCGACGCCTTGTTCATCGGCCTGGGCGAACTCACCGACAATGCGCGGCCCTTCGTGGCCGAACATGGCATCAAGGTCTGGCAGCCGGCCGACCTGGCGCAGGCGCTGCATGTGCCGCGCACGGCCTGGTGGCACTGAAAGCCAGCGAAGATGTGAATCGCACCCGCGTGAGGCGCCGGCCTTGTGCCCGCGCCTAGAATCCGCCCGCCTTCGCCGACGCGGGGCATTTCGCAACTTCCAGGACTCGACACTCAATGGCAACTGCAAAGAAGACGACGGCACCGGCCAAGAAGGCGCCCCCCGCGAAGAAGGCCGCCAGGTCCGCCGCACCGGCCGCACCGGCAAAGAGCGCCGCTGCCGTGAAACCCATCAAGACGGCGTTCAACAAGACCAGCCTCGTCACGCACCTGGCCGAAATGGCCGCCGTGGAGGTGAAGGCCGTGAAGGCCGTCATCGCTTCGCTGGAGGCCACCATGATGGCTTCGGTGCACAAGAAGGGCCTGGGCTCGTTCACGCTGCCGGGCCTGCTGAAGGTCAACGTCGTCAACGTGCCGGCCAAGAAGAAGCGCACCGGCATCGATCCCTTCACCAAGCAGGAGCGAGTCTTCGCCGCCAAGCCCGCCACCGTGAAGATCAAGACGCGCGCGCTGAAGAAGCTGAAGGACGCGGCGCTCTGAACTGGACGCTGATGGCGGCTTCGGGTTGAAGTCTGCGCCTGCATGCCGGCCGGCGGTGGCACCTTGGTGCTGCCGCCGGCCTTTTCCATTTCCAGCGGGCCGCGCCTCGAGAAGAAACGATACACAGCGAAACCGCAGCGAGAAGACCTGCGGCGCCCTTCCCGGCACGATGAAGCCCTGTTCAATACATCGTCACCGAAAGGACTTCTCATGCGCACCTGGATTCGACGCAGCCTCATCGCCCTGGTCGGCGTCACCGTGCTGGCCGGTAGCCTGGCCGCCTATGGCCACCGCAGCCACCGCGACCACCACCGCGGCATGGCGCAGATCTCGGCCGAAGACGTGGCCGAGTGGCGGGGCAAGCTGCTGCAGCGGGCCGGCAAGGAACTGGAACTCGACGCCGCGCAATCGCAGCGCCTGGGCCTGCTGTTCGACAAGCTGAACGAACAGCGCAGTGCGCTGGTGGGCAGCAGCACCGACCCGCACGCGGCGATGCAGCAGCTGATCGCCGGCGACAGGTTCGACCGTGCTGCCGCCACCACCCTGGTCGAAGAGAAGACCGGCGCCGTGCGCGCCAAGGGCCCCCAGGTCATCGAGGCCGCCGCCGACTTCTACGATTCGCTTCAGCCCGCGCAGCAGGCCAAGCTGCGCGAATTCATGGCCCGGCGCCGCGGCCACTGGCGCGGCTGAACCGGGCGGGGCGCGGTTAAGCTCGCCGCCGCATGCACCGCATCCTTCTGATCGACGATGACGAACACCTGGCCGCACCGCTGGCCACGTACCTGCGCCGCTTCGACCTGCAACTGCACAGCGCCACCCGGCCCAGCGCCGCTCTGGCGCGCCTGCGCAGCGAGCCCTTCGACGCCGTCATCCTGGACGTGATGCTGCCCGAGATGGACGGCTTCGAGCTCTGCCGCACCATCCGCCGCGAAAGCCAGGTGCCCGTGCTCATGCTCACGGCACGCGGCGAGGTCATGGACCGCATCGTGGGCCTGGAGATCGGCGCCGACGACTACCTGCCCAAGCCCTTCGAGCCGCGTGAACTGGCGGCCCGGCTGCAGACCATCCTGCGCCGAGCGCGGCCGGCGGAGGCCGCACCCGCGGGGCTGCGCTTCGAAGGCCTGGAGATCGACCTGCAGCGCCGCCGCGTGCTGCGCCAGGGCAGCGAGGTCGAACTCACCGGCACCGAATTCGAGCTGCTGGTGCTGCTGGCCAGCGAGCCGCAGAAGGTCTTCGGCCGCGACGAGATCCTGAACCGGCTGCGCGGCCACGAGGCGGACCTGTATACACGCGCGGTCGACATCCTGGTCAGCCGGCTGCGCCGCAAGCTGGAACCGCTGGACTGCATCAAGACGCTGCGCAATGCCGGCTATGCCTTCGCCGGGGCCCGGCTTTGAAGGCCCCGCGCGCGCGCTGGCGGCGCTCGCTGGGCCTGCGCCTGGTGGCCCTCTTCCTGGCGCTGGCGCTGGCGCTGGCGGCGGTCTTCCTGGGCGGAATGCAGCGCGCGCTGTCGGGTTCGTGGCGCGAGGTGATCCGCCCGCTGGTGGTGGACTACGTCGACCGCCTGGCGCAGGAGATCGGCACGCCGCCCGACCCGGCACGCGCGCAGGCGCTGGCGGCGCGGCTGCCGATCGCGGTGCACATCGAAGGGCCGCACGTGAATTTCGATTCCCAGGCCCAGCCGACGCGACGGGGCGAAACCCGTCAGCGCTGGGGCCGCGACGAACAAGACGACGGCGACTGGGTGCTGCGCCGCACCACCGCCGACGGGCACCAGGTCATCTTCCGGTTGGGTCAGGTCGACTGGCCCCAGCGGCCGCGGCTGATCGGCTGGGTCACGCTGGCGTTGCTGCTGCTCGTGACCACCGTGGCCTACCTCACCGTGCGCCGCCTGTTCCGGCCGCTGGACGATATCGGCGCCGGCGCCCGGCGTTTCGGCGAAGGCGACTTCGCCACGCCGATCCCAGTGCGCCGGCAGGACGAACTGGGCGACCTGGCCGCGCAGGTCAACACCATGGCGGCCGAACTGCAGCGCCGGCTGGAGGCCAAGCGCGAACTGCTGCTGGCCATCAGCCACGAACTGCGCTCGCCGCTCACGCGCGCGCGGCTGAATACCGAACTGCTGGACGAGAGCGCGCCGCGTCAGGCGCTGCTGCGCGACCTGGCGCTGATGCGCGACCTCGTCACCGACCTGCTGGAGAGTGAACGCCTGGCCGCCGGCCATGCGGCGCTGCAGGCCGAGCCGACCGAGGTGAATGCGCTCGTGCGCACGCTGTGCGACGAGCAGTCTGCCGGCACGGCGCTGGAATTGCAGCTCGACCCGAACGCCGGCAGCGCCACCATCGACCCGGTCCGGCTGCGCCTGGCGCTGCGCAACCTGATCGACAACGCGCTGCGCCACAGCGCGGGTGCCGTACCGCCTTGCGTGAGCACGCGGCGGCATGCGACGACATTGCAATTCGTCGTGCGCGACTTCGGCCCCGGTGTCGCCGAGGACCAGTTGCCGCGCCTGGCCGAGGCCTTCTACCGCGCCGATGCCGCGCGCGGCCGCGACACGGGCGGGGTCGGCCTGGGACTTCACCTGTGCCAGCTCGTGGCCCGCGCGCACGGCGGCCGGCTGGACCTGCGCAACGCCGCGCCGGGCCTGGAAGCCATCATCACGCTGCAGCTGGACTTCGGTGCCTCGGCCTGAAGACCAGCAAGCCGGCCAGCGTGAGCAGCGCGAAACCGGCGCCGGCGACGAAGGTGTAGGCCGAACCCAGCCGGTCCCAGAGCAACCCGGCCACGACGCTGGAAAGGAGCATCGCCACGCCGCAGAGCAGGTTGAAGAAGCCAAAGGCGGTGCCACGCAGGTCGGCCGGCGCGGTGGCGGCCACCATGGCCGCCAGCAGGCCTTGCGTCATGCCCATGTGCATCCCCCACAAGGCCACGCCGACCATGAGCAGCACCACCGCCATAAGCCCCGGCACCACCGCCACCCAGAAGACGGCGCGAAAGTCGTTGGCCCACAGCAGCATCAGCGCCGTGGCCAGCAGCGGCCCGACGAAGGCACCCACGGTGTCGAGCGATTGCCGAAGGCCGAAGGCGGCACCTCGGACAGCCGGCGGCGTGATATCGGCCAGCAAGGCGTCGCGCGGCGCGCCGCGGATGCCCTTGCCGACGCGGTCGACGAAGCGGGCGGCGACGACGGCGCCCACGCCGCCGGCCAGCGCGAAGACGGGCTTGCTCAGCGCCCCCATCGCATAACCCAGCAGGGCCAGACCCTTGCGCCGGCCCAGATGGTCGCCGAGCGCACCCGAGAAGACCTTGGAGATCAGCGCCGTGGACTCGGCGATGCCCTCGATGACCCCCACCGCCAGCACGCTGACCCCGAGCGTGCCGACCATGAACAGCGGCAGCAGGCTGTGCACCATCTCCGACGACACGTCCATCAGCAGGCTGACGAATCCCAGCACCCACACCCCCGCGGGCAGAGCGGCGCGAACACGGGCTGGGCTGGTGCCATCGGTCATGCGCCATTCTGCGCGCCGGCCGGGCGCGAAGCGGCGGGCGCAGCGGCAGCGCGCGTTAGCATCCTCGCCATGCGATTGCTCGTGCTGGAAGACGACCCGCTGCTCGGCGAAGCGCTGAGCACGGGCCTGCGGCAGCTCGGCCACGTCGTCGACTGGTTCGGCGACGGCACCCAGGCCGATGCCGCCATCGACAGCGCGCCCTACGACGCGCTGGTGCTCGACCTCGGCCTGCCGGGCACCGACGGCATGGTCTGGCTGCGCCGCTGGCGCGAGCGCGGCCTGGCGCTGCCGGTGCTGATCCTGACCGCCCGCGACGGCGTGGCGCAGCGCATCGCCGGACTCGACGCCGGCGCCGACGACTACCTCATCAAGCCGATCGCCACCGACGAACTGGCGGCGCGGCTGCGCGCGATGTTGCGCCGCGCTTCGGGCCGGGCCCAGGCCGAGTGGACCCACGGCGCGCTGCGCTTCGACCCCGCCACGCGGCAGGTGCATTGGCGCGACCGGGCGGTGGAGCTGACCGGCCGCGAACTCGCGCTGCTCGAGGCCTTGCTCAAGCACCCGCAGCGCGTGCTGTCCAAGGCCCAGTTGCAGGAACGCCTGTACGACTGGGGCGGCGGCGAGCCCGAGAGCAATGCGCTGGAAGTGCACGTGCACCACCTGCGGCGCAAGATCGACCCGTCCATCGTGCGCACCGTGCGCGGCGTCGGCTACGCCCTCGGCGCGGCGGAGGCGGACTCGTGAGCCTGCAAGGCCGGCTGCTCGTCTACCTGCTGCTGTGCGCGCCCGTCGTGTGGGCCATCGCCTTGCTGGCCTCGGCCGACCGGGCGCGCGTCGAGGTCAACGAACTCTTCGATACCGAGATCATCCGTCTGGCGCGCCAGGTTCAGGCCACGCTGGCCGGCGCGAGTGCACCGGGACAGGTGCTGCCGGCGCCGGCGCCGGCCGGTGAAGCCGACCTGGCCGATCTGGCGGTGGCGGTGTGGGATGCCGACGGCGAGCTGCTGCTGGTGGACCGCGAAGGCGTGCAACTGCCGCGCCGCACCGACGCCGCCGGTTTCGTCGAGATGACGTTCGACGGCAACCCCTGGCGCGTGTACTACCTGCAGTCGCCGCGGGGCGAATGGCTGGTGGCGGCCGGGCAGCACCTGCACGAACGCGACGAGCTGGTGCAGAACCTCGTCGGCAGCCAGCTGCTGCCCTGGTTGCTGGTGTTGCCGGTGCTGCTGCTGGCCATGGTGTGGGCCGTGCGCCAGGCGCTGGCGCCCGTGCGCACGCTCACCAGCGAGCTGCAACGGCGCAGTGCCGACGACCTGCAGCCGGTGCCGGCCACGCACGCACCGGCCGAACTGCAGCCGCTGCTGGCGGCGATGAACGGCCTGTTCGAACGCATCGACACCACGCTGGCGCGCGAACGCCGCTTCACCGCCGATGCGGCGCACGAACTGCGCACACCGCTGGCGGTGCTGCGCGCGCAGTGGGACGTGCAGCGCCGCGCCACCGGCGAGGACGAGCGCCGCCAGGCCGAAGCCCGGCTCGGCGCCGGCCTGGACCGCCTGGACCGGCTGGTGGCGCAGATGCTGTCGCTGTCGAAGGTGGACGCGACCGACCGGCTGGCCGCCGCGATCCCGGTGGATTGGGCGCCACTGGTCGAGCAGGCGATGACCGACGTGTTGCCGCTGGCCGAGCGCCGCCGCATCGAACTGGGTTGCGACTGGCCACCGGCCGGTACGCCGGCCTTCCCGCTGCGCGGCGATGCCAGCCTGCTGGGCGTGCTGCTGCGCAATCTGCTCGACAACGCGGTGCGTTATGCGCCCGCAGGCAGCGCGGTCGGCCTGCGCTTCACCGCCACCGGCCTGCGCGTGGAAAACGCCGGTCCACCGCTACCAGCCGAGACGCTGACGCATCTGGGCGAACGCTTCCACCGCCCCGAGGGCCAGACCGAGGTCGGCAGCGGCCTGGGCATCTCGATCGCGCAACGCATCGCCGCCCTGCACGGCCTGGCGCTGCGCTACCGCGCCGGCAACGGTGGTATCGGGGTGGTCGCCGAGCTCGGTGCGCTCAGTGCGACTTGAGCTTGGCCAGCAGCGCGCGGACCTCCTCGCGCCGACCGGTGTCGGCGATCTGGCGGCCGGCCCGCGGCGGGGCTTGCAGCGCTCGCTCCAGGTAGACCACGGCCTCGTCGGCATGGCCGGTCTCGACGAGGTACTCGCCGTAGAAGAAATTGGGGTCGATGCCCTTCGGGTTGAGGGCCAGCGCCTTGAGCAGCAACTCCTTGGCCTTGGCCTTGTCGCCGAAGCCCACGGGCCAGCCCGGCACCTTGTAGTACAGCACGCCCAGGCTGTTGTAGGCCGAACCCTCCAGTGCGCCGCCGTCGATGCCGATGGCGCGTTCGTAGATGACCTTGGCTTGCTTGACCAGGCCCAGCGCGCCCAGGCCGCCCTTCTCGCCTGCCAGCGAACTGACGACGATGCCTTCCCACACCAGCGGCTCGCTGCGCCCGGGGAAGCTTTCGCTGGCCTGGTGGGCCCTCGTGGCCAGCGGCCTCGAAGCGCTTCTCGCGTTCGGCCGCCGGCGTCTGATAGCGGATCACCTCCCAGTCGCGTTGCAGTTCGGTGACGGCGTCGTCGACCGGCGCGGCCAGGGTGGCCGGCGGCAGGAAGCAGGTCAGGGCCAGCAGGCTGGCAAGAAGCGTTTTCATGAGGGTGTTCCTTCTGAGGCGGGTTGCAGGGGCGCGGCGGGCAGGCTGCGGCGATGTTTGACGAAGCTGCCGTCCAGCAGTGCGCCGAGCACGCCGTTCAGGCGCACGGCCAGGCGTTCGGGGAAGCCGAGGAAACGCTCCGCGGCTTCGCTTTCGATCAGTTGCAGCAGCGCCGCGGCGACAAGCTCGGGGCGGTCCATCGCCGTGCCGGTGGCCCGGTTGTAGGCCTCGACCGTGGCGTCGTTGAAGCCGGTGCGCGTGCTGCGCGGGCCCAAGATCTGCACACGCACCGGCGTGCCGTCCAGTTCGCGCCGCAGCGCCTCGGCAAATCCGTGCAGGCCGGCCTTGCTCGCGCCGTAGACGCTGAAGCCGGGCAGGCCGATGCGGCCCAGCGCCGAGCCCACGAAGACGATCTGCGCACGCGGCTGGCGCAGCAGTTGCGGCAGCAGGCGCTGCGTCAGCAGCAGGGGCGCCAGCAGGTTGGCCTGCAGCACGGCTTGCACCTGCGCCGGCGGCACCGCACCCAGCGGCCCGAAGCAAGGCAGCCCGGCGGCGTGCACCAGCACGTTCGCTCCCCAGGCGGCAGCGGCTTCGCCTACGGCGGTCTGCCCCTCTGCGGTGGTCAGGTCCGCCTGCACCCAGTCGGTGCCGGCTGCGGTCGGAGCCGCGGCACGGCCGATCCCCATCACGTGGGCGCCGGCCTGTCGCAGGGTCTGTGCCATGGCCTGGCCGATGCCGCCGCTGGCCCCGGTGAGCAGCACGCGCGCGTCGGTGGCCTTCATGCCAGCGCCTCGGCGGACTGGCGCTGGACCTGCGGCAGCGGCAGCGGCAGGCTGCGGAAGACGTCGCCGTAGAGGCGGTAGAAGGCACGCGCGCCATGCACGATGGCGGCCTGGTCCTGCGCATCGTCGATGCGGTCCATCAGCCGCGCGAAATGCGCCGTATGTTGCTGGTCCAACGTGCCGTGCGAGCGCAGGTAGCTGAAGGCCGCGTCGGGCAGCGCCAGCGGCCGCTGGATCGCGTCGGCCGCCAGCAGCGCCAGCGACACGCTGGTGCCCTCGAGCACGTGCACCATGCCGAAGAAGCCCAGCGGATTGCCGCGCGCGATGGTGTCGTAGGCGAAAGCCACCATGACCTCGGTGGCGTGCCCTGGAGCGCCATGGCGAACCGCCTCGGCATCCTCGCCGCAGGCGCGGATGTCGTCGAGGATCCACTCGTCGTGCCCGGCTTCTTCCTCGATGTACTCGTCCAGCGCACCGTGCAGCCACGCATGCTGCGGTCGCAGCGCGGCCTTCATGGCCTGCAGCAGCGGCACCGTGTGCCGCACGTGGTGGAAGGCCTCGCGCAGGAAGGACACGTAGCTGGGCAGCGACACTTCGCCGCGCAAGGCGCCCTGGATGATGGGGGTGGCCAGCAGACCCTGGCGGGCGGTGGCGGTCTGTTCGAGCAGATGGTTGTAGAAGTTCATGAGCAGGGTTCGGGTTGAGGTGGATTCGAGGGTTCGAGGGCGGTGTCCAGTGCATCGGCATGGGACTGCCAGATGGCTGCGCGCCGAGGCCGGCCGTTGGCGGTGGCCATGCCGGTGCCGGCGCTGAAGTCCGCCCGGCCACGCGTCCAGCGGCCAATGCGGGCGTAGTCGGGCAGCGCGGCGTTGGTCTGGTCTACGGCGGCTTGCAGCGCAGCGTCGGTGCTGCCCGCCAGCATTGGCCACAGCACGGCAGAAAGTGCCGGCATGCCGTCGCCGAAGACCACCGCCTGCCGCACGGCCGGCTGGCTGTGCAGCGCGGTCTCGACCCATTCGGGCGAGACATTGCGGCCGAAAGACGTGATCAGAACCTGTGTCTTGCGGCCCAGCAGGTGCACGAAACCGTCGTCGTCGATGCGGCCCAGGTCGCCGGTGGGCCACCACTCGGGCACCGGCGTCGTGTCGCCGAGGTAGCCGCTGAACAGGCTGCCCGCGATCTGCACTTCACCGTCGGCGGCGACGCGCAGCCGCACATGCGGCAGTGCACGGCCGGCGCTGCCGGCACGGGCCGCACCGGCCGGGGCCGGCAGGTTCAGCGTCTGCACCGAAGCCCCTTCCGACAGACCGTAGCCTTCGCAAGCCGGGATGCCCAGCGCCTGCGCGGCGTGGATCAGCGGCGCGCCGACGGCGGCCCCGCCCACCGCCACCAGCTTCAGCGACACCGGGGCGCGCTGGCCACTCTGCCCCAGGTGGCCGCACCAGGCGCGCAGCATCTGCGGCAGCAGGATCAGGCTGTGCGGCTGCTGCTGCTGCACGGTGGCGTGAAAACGCGCCGCGTCGAAGCTCGACGAGCCCTCCAGGCCGACCTGCCGCAGCGGCAGCGTCACCACGGTGGCGCCGTGAAGGCGCGGCGCCATCAGGCCGGCGATATTCTCCAGCAGCACCGAAAACGGCAGCGCGTTCAGATGGCGCTGGATGTCCAGCGGCGCCATCGCCTGGACCAGCCCCGCGGCGACGCGCCGCATCGCCTCGCCGCTCAGGCACACGCCCTTGGGTGCACCCGTGGTGCCCGAGGTGAAGCTGATCTTGGCCGTGCCGGGCGGCAGCGCCACGGGGGCGCTGCGCAGCCGCGCGCGCATCAGCGCTTCGCCCGCGACGGTGACGGGCAGCCAGGCCAGCCCGGGCCAGCGTGCCGCCTGCGCCGGGCTCGTCAGCAGCATATCCACGCCCGACGCCTGCAAAGCGTGCTGCATCTGCGCCGGCGTGAAGAACAGCGGCAGCGGAACGTGCACCTGGCTGCCGTTCAGCAGCGCCTCGTCCAGGACCACGAAGGCCGGCGTGTTGTCCAGCAGCGTGGCCAACACGCGGGTTCCGGTGTCACGCAGCATGAGCGCGGCGTCGGCCACCGCGGCGTCGACCTCGTTGCGCTGCCAGCGGCGCTGGCCATCTTCCAGCGCCGGCCTCATGCCAGCGCCCCGCGCCGCGCCAGGGCCTTCAGCGCCAGGTCGATCTGGCCGGCCAGCACCACCGGCCTGTGGTCGTAATAGCTGCCCCAGTGCACCGCCTCGGCGCCGAGCACGGCCGGGTCGGCCACACCCAGGGCCAGCGGCGCGATACCCAGCCGCATGAAGAGATGCCGCAGTTCTTCGGTCAGCGTGCTCACGACCCAATGGAAGCCGAGGGCCGCGAGATGCGGGCCGAGCAGCAGCACCAGCCGCCGGCCTTCGCCGGCGCGGCTGGCGGCCAGATGGCCGACTTCGACGATGCGCGAGCGCGCGGGCGCGAGACCCGCCGTGTCGGCCAGTCGCGTCTCGACCGGTGCGCCGAGGTAGCGCTCCAGGAACAGCGGCGCCTGGTCGGCCGCGCGATAGCCAGCGGCCGCCACCAGCTCACCGGCCCCGTCGCGCAGGCTCACCAGCGTGTGGGCGAAGTGCCGCACGTCGGCACCGTGGCGTTCGCGGTAGACAACGGCGATGAAACGCTCCACTTCGCCCCGACCCGCATCACCAGGCCCATGCAAGCGCAGGCTGGACCTGGCGTCAGGGCAGCGGATTTGACTTGCAACCGCTTCACGGGGCGTGGGACACAGGGCGAGCATGCAGATTCCTTCGGGCGCAGCGTGGGCACGAGACCCGCTTCGATGAACCCGATGCTGCAAGCCCTCGATTAAGGGCGCATTAAGCGGGCGCCAGCGCCAAGCCGGCGGGGCGCGGCGCTGCACAGGGCCGCACCTGACGCGGGCCGTTTGCGCCCACAGACGCTACAGTCGTCCCATGGCCTACGAACTGCACTACTGGCCCACCATCCAGGGCCGCGGCGAATTCGTGCGGCTGGCGCTCGAAGCGGCCGGCGCACCCTACGTGGACGTGGCCCGCGGCGCCGAAGACGCGGGTCAGGGTCTGCCGGCCCTGCTGCGTTGCATGGAGGACCGCACGCAGACGCAGCCGCCCTTCGCCCCGCCCTTCCTGAAGGACGGCGACGTGCTGGTGGGGCAGACGGCGCTGATCCTGCAGTACCTGGCGCCGACCTTGAAGCTGGTGGCGCGCAGCGAGCGCGCCCGCGTCTGGACGCAGCAGATCCAGCTCACCATCGCCGACATGGTGGCCGAGGCGCACGATACCCACCATCCGGTGGGCAGCAGCCTGTACTACGAGGACCAGAGGCCCGAGGCCTTGCGCCGGGCGCGCGAGTTCTGCGCCACCCGCCTGCCCAAATACCTGCAGTGGTTCGAAGAGATCCTTGCACGCAACCCCGCCGGGCCACGGCATCTGGTCGGCGGCAGGCTGAGCTACGCGGATCTGTCGCTGTTCCAGATGATCGAGGGGCTTCGTTACGCCTTCCCGAACGCGGCGCAGCGCGCACTGGCACGCACGCCTGCGGTCGTAGCCTTGCACGACCGCGTGGCCGCCCTGCCCCGGGTGGCCGCCTACCTGCGCAGCGAACGGCGGCTGCCGTTCAACGAGCAAGGCATCTTCCGCCGTTATCCCGAACTCGACGTCGATCCGGGCTGACGAACCGTCGGCCGCGCCGCCGGGGGCCAAAGAACCCGGCTGGCAGCTCGCTGCCGTGGTAGCCTGACCCTTCCTGCCGACAAGACCAGCGCGGACCCGTGCCGGCGCACCCCTGTTTCAGCCTGGGCATGACCTTCGAACAACTCCTGGATGCCGCGATCGACCTGCTCAGCCGCAGGCACCGCATCACCTACGCCGCGCTCAGGCGCCAGTTCGGGCTCGACGAACAGGGCCTGGAGGACCTGAAGCAGGAACTGATCCTGGGCCAGCGCGTGGCGCGCGACGAGGACGGCGTGGTGCTGGTGTGGCACGCGCCCGGCCCGCAACCTGCACCCGCCCCCGCGCCGAACCAGGCCGAGGCCGAGCGGCGCCAGATCACGGTCATGTTCTGCGACCTCGCCGACTCGACGAGCCTGTCGAATGCGCTCGACCCCGAGGAACTGCGCACCGTGCTGCGCGCCTTCCAGGACAGCGCCGGCCGCGTCATCACACGCCATCAGGGCTTCGTGAACAGCTACATGGGCGACGGCATCCTCACCCTGTTCGGCTACCCGCGGGCGCACGAGGACGACGCCTGGCGCGCCGTGCGGGCCGGCCTCGAACTGGCCACCGAAGTGGCGGCGCTGGAGGCCCTGCCCGGCGGCGTGCGGCTGCGCGTGCGCGTGGGCATCGCCACCGGCACCGTGGTGGTCGGTGACGTCATCGGCCAGGGCGCGTCGCGCGAGGAAGCCGTGGTCGGCAGCACGCCCAACCTGGCCGCACGGCTGCAGTCGCTGGCGCTGCCCGGCCAGGTGGTCGTCTCCGCCGGCACGCACCGGCTGCTCGGCCGCCGCTTCGACTGCCAGGACCTGGGGCCGCAAGTGCTCAAGGGTTTTGCCGAGGCGGTACCGGTCTGGCGCGTGCGCTGCGAACGCTCCGACGAAGCGGCTTCGCTGGGTGACGGCGGCGAGCTGACCCTGCCCCCCATGGTCGGCCGCGAGATCGAGTTTCCCGCACTGATGGATTGCTGGCGGCTGGCCCGTGCCGGCGAGGGGCGCATGGTCACGCTGCGCGGCGACGCCGGGCTGGGCAAATCCCGCCTGGCCGAGGCCGTGCGCCAGGCCGCTGGCGCACAACCGCTCTTGCTGCTGCGCTACTTCTGTTCCGAGCAGTTCCAGAATACCGCGCTGTACCCGGTGATCAGCCAGATCCGCCATGGCGCCGGCTTTGCCGAAAACGACACCTCCGATGAGCGCCTGGACAAGCTGTCGCGGCTGCTGATGGCCGGGCTGCCGCCCGACGAACTGGCCGCGGCGATGCCGTATTTCGCCGCGCTGCTGTCGGTGCCCACGGCGGGCCGCTACCCGGCCAGCGGCGACAGCCCGGAACGCCAGCGCGAACTGACCTTGCGCGCGTTGCTGTCGATCTTCGTCGCGCTGTCGCGCGAGCGCCCGCTGCTGGTCCTGTTCGAGGACCTGCACTGGGCCGACCCCACCACGCTGAGCCTGCTGCAGCGGCTGGCCGAGGGCATCGTGGCCTCGCGTGTCATGGTG
Organism: Candidatus Rubrivivax defluviihabitans; assembly: GCA_016709385.1. GTDB lineage: Bacteria > Pseudomonadota > Gammaproteobacteria > Burkholderiales > Burkholderiaceae_C > Rubrivivax > Rubrivivax defluviihabitans. The sequence goes on along the minus strand of JADJMW010000004.1, from coordinate 142,928 downwards.
CTGGCCACCGCCCGGCCCGAATTCGAGCCGCCCTGGGCCGAACTGCCGCACGCGCTGACGGTGGAGCTGGGCCCGCTCAAGCGCCACCACCGCGCCAGCATCGTGGCGCAGCACGCGGGCGGCAAGACCCTGCCCCCCGAGATCCTGGAGCACATCCTGGTCAAGAGCGACGGCATCCCGCTCTACGTGGAGGAACTGACCAAGGCGATGCTGGAGTCGGGCCTGGTGAGCGAGGAGTCCGAGCGTTTCGTGCTCACCGGCCCGATGCGCTCGATGGCGGTGCCGAGCACTCTGCACGATTCGCTGCTGGCGCGGCTGGACCGCCTGTCGGTGGTCAAGGAGGTGGCGCAGGCGGGTGCGGCGATCGGGCGCGAGTTTGCCCACGCCACGCTGGCGGCCGTGCTGTCGCTGGACCCGGTCGAATTGAACCACTCGCTGGCGCGCCTGACCGACGCCGGCCTGATCCACAGCCGTGGGCTGCCGCCCGACGCGGTGTACAGCTTCAAGCATGCGCTGATCCAGGACGCCGCCTACACCACCATGCTGCGCCCGCGCCGGCAGCGCCTGCACGCGCGCATCGCGCAGGTTCTGCAAGCCGATGCCGAGCTGGCGCAGCGCAGCCCCGAACTGCTGGCGCATCACTTCACCGAGGCCGACCAGCCCGACAAGGCCGTGCCCTACCGGCTCGCCGCCGGGCTGCAGGCCAGCGCCGGCGCGGCGCATGTCGAGGCCTGCAAGCATTTCCGCGAAGGCCTGCGCCTGGCTGCCGCGATGAAGGACGACGACCTTCGCCACCGGCTCGAACTTCGCCTGAACGTGCACCTGGGCATGAGCCTGGCCGCCACGCGCGGTTTCGCCGCGCCCGAGGTGGAAGCCAGCAACCAGCGTGCGCGCGAGCTGTGCCAGCTCGTGGGCGACCCCGACGAGCTGTTCTGGGTGCTGCGCGGGCTGTGCGCGCTGTATATCGTGCGCGCCGACGCGAAGACCGCGCACGAGCTGTCGGCGCAATGCGTGCGCCTGGCGCAGGAGACGCAGCGCCCTGAGTTTCTCGTCGAAGCCTGCGTGATGGAAGGCTACGCCCAGGGCAACTTCGGCGACCTGACGCGCGCCCGCGAGGCGCTGGGCCAGGCCGTGCAGACCTACCGCAGCACCGCCGCCGGACGTTTTGCCTACCCCACGCCGCAGGACCCGCTGGTGGCCAGCTTGAGCCTGCTGGCGGTGCTCACCCTGATCCAGGGCGACCGGGCAGCCGCCGCAGAGCAGATGCAGGATGCCATCGCCACGGCCGAGGCGCTGGAGCGTCCCTTCGATCTGGCCTTTGCCTACACCTGGGCCGCGATGTTCGAGAGCCAGGACCGAAATTTCGCGGGTGCCGCCGAACATGCCGGGCGGGCGATGGAGATCTCGCAGCGTCACGGCTTCGACGGCTGGCTGGCCGCCGGTGCCATGCAACTGGGTGTCGCCCAGGCCGGGCTCGGCGACGCGCCGCAGGCCCTGGCACTGGTCGGCGGCACGCTGCCGGCCTGGCAGGCTTCGGGCGCGGAGCTGAACATCGTCTTCTTCCTCGGCGGGCTGGCCGAGGCCCACCACGCGGCGGGCCATAACGAGCAGGCGCTGGAAACGGTGGACCGGGCCATCGCACATGCCGAGCAGCATGGTGAACACTGGTACGACGCCGAGCTCTACCGCCGCCGCGGCGAGTGGCGGCTGCAGCAGGCCGGCGCCGCATCGGCAAACGCTGGCGCCGCGGAAGGCGAGGCCGACCTGCGCCGCGCCATCGAGATCGCCCGCGAACAGGGCGCGCGCCGCTTCGAGCTGCGTGCCGCGCTGGGCCTGGCGCATGCGCTGGCGGCCGTCGGCGACAGGGCGGGCGCGGTGCCTGTGCTGCGCGAGGCCCTGCAGCCGTTCCCGACCGCGACGGACAACATCGACCAGCGCGAAGCGGCCGCCCTGCTGGCCGAACTCGCCGCTTGAGCGCCGACGGCGGGCGCTGCGTGAGCGCAAACGGGTGCGTGGCGTGAGCGCCGAAGGGCGCGGAGCGTGAGCGCGGATTGGCACGCAGCGCCTGGGCGTGCGCTCGTGCTGGGCGCCAGCGGCCACATCGGCCAGGCCATCGTGCGCGAATTGCTGGCCCAAGGCTGGCAGGTCACCGCGGCCACCCGCCGCCACCGGCTGCCCGAGGGCTGCGCCGAAGGCTGCGCGCTGGCGGTCGGCGACGCCGACTTGCCAGGCCAGCTGGACCGCTGGGCTGCCGGGCACGACGCGGTGTTCGACGCCGCCGCGCCTTATCCAATGCACCTGTTCCTGGGCGCCGCGGCCGGCCAGCCGCCGCCGGTGGCGCATGCCGCGGCGCGCATGGCGCGGCTGCTGCAGGCGGTGCAGCGCGCCGGTGCGGCACTGCTGCACGTGTCGAGTTACACCACCCTGCCCCGGCCGCCCGGCGAGGGTGCGCTGCAGGCCCTGGAGGCCGCCGCGCGGCGCCGCCTGCACCCTTATTTCGCGGCCAAGGCCACGATGCAGGAACTGGCGCTGGCCGCCGCCGCGCAGGGCGCGCCGGTGGCGGTGATCAACCCCACGGCCTGCCTCGGCCCCTGGGACCGCCGCCCGCGCGAACTGTGCGTGCTGCCGCTGCTGGCGGCCGGGCAGGTGCCGGCGCTGGTGAGCCAGCCACTGAACGTGATCGACGTGCGCGACGTGGCGCGCGCCGCGCGCCTGGCGCTGGAGCAGCGGCTGTTCGACCAGCCCATCGCGCTGGCCGGCCACGACAGCCGCACCGAACTGCTGGCGGCTCGGGTCTGCCGGCTGGCGGGCCTGCCGCCGCCGCGGCGGCGCTGGCCTGCGCGGCTGGCCGCCGGCAGCATGCTCTGCGCCGAAGCCGGCTGGGCGCTGCTGGGGCGGCCGTCGCCGGTGCCCGCGCTGGGCTCGCTGCTGGTGCTGGACGGTTATGCCATGCCGCCCAGCGACGCCCAGCGCCGGCTGGGCGTGCTGCCGCGGCCGCTGGTCGAGACGCTGCGCGATGCGCTGGACTGGTACCGGCGCATCGGCTACTGCTGAGCTCGGCGCCGGCCGCTGCCGCGAACCCTGGGACGGCTGCTGCGCGCGCCGGCTCGTCTATCGCATCAGATGGACCCAGTCCTGCGAGCCATCGCTGTAGTGCGCCATCTTCAGCCCGTCCTGCGACGAATTCACCGAGGGCGGCGCACAGTCCTGCAGCGCCTCGAACCCGCCCTGCAACGAGTGCGCGGGCACACAAGGCTCGGGGCGCGTCGGCAGCCCGCGGTTCCAGCGCGGGTTGCCCCAGTTCTCCCACTCGGCGCCGAGAATGCTTTCCAGCACCAGTTGCACCTCGTCCAGCCCTTCGATGGCCTGACGGGCTTCGGCGTGGGTCAAACGCCGCTGCCCGGGGTCGACCGGCGACCCGCTCAGGCCAGCCTGCATCAGCGCGCGCTCCAGGGCCAGCAGCGCCGGCACCGGCTGGGCGTCGGCCCAGGACACGAGCGAACCCGCCCCGGCCTGTTGCCGCGCCTCGGCCAGCAACGCGGCCTGCCGCTCGCTCAGCGCCTGCTGCAGGGCCTGGATCTCGTCATCAGGTGACGCCGCCAGCGCCTCGGTCAACCCCTGCAGGCTGCCGGCCAGAGACGCACGCAGCGCCAGCTGCTGCTGCTCGCGCAGGCGCTGCGGGGCGACGGCCTCCTGCACGCCCACGCGGGTTGCGCCCGCCGTCTGGAAGTAGGGCTGCGGCGCCTCGGCATCGTGCGACTGGGCGCCGTGGCCGGGATCGGGCGTGCCGTAGCCGAACGTCGATGGCCCGGTGCGCTGCAGCCAGGGGTGCGGGCCATCCCAGCCGCCGTCGTGGCGGCGCACGGCCACCACCTCGCCCAGCTCCTCGCGCACCGAGATGCGCATCCAGAACGGGTGCAGCGGCTGCAGGTTCTGCACCACCTCGCCGCCGGCGGAGTCCACGCTCTTCACCTGCAGGCCCAGCGTCTGCGCGATGGGGTGGCCGGGGTAGCGGTGCAGCCGCACGTGCACGCGTTCCTCGATCTCGCGCAGGTCGTAGATGCGCTGGATGCTGCGCTGCGTGCGCACCAGAGCCTGGTAGCAGGCCTTGCCGACGTCGTCGCCGGCCCGGTATTGCTTGAGCACCAGCGAATTGATCGGCGCGCCGAGCGCCAGCAGTTCCAGCGCCAGCGCGCGCGCCGCGGCCACCTCGGCGGCCTGGTCCTCGTGCAGCCGGTGCTTGCGCACCAGCTCGCCCACCAGCTGCTGGCCCCAGCGCTCGCCCACCAGGCGCCAGCCGACGACGTCGTCGTAGCGCAGCACGTCGGCGCCGTCGATGCGCAGCAACGTTCGTTCCTCGGCCTGTTGCCCCAGGCCCAGGGCCGGGAAGACCTCGGTGGCCAGGCGCAGGTACTGGCGCGGATTGACCGGGCCCGACGCGTCCAGCCACACGTCCTGCGGGCTTTCGATGGTGGCCTTGACCGAGGGCCGGCCGTTGACCTCGCGGTCGGTGATGACGGCACGGCCACTGCTGGCGTAGACGAAGGGCGCCACCAGCCCGGTGCTGATCAGCTCGCGCTGCCCGCTGGCAGCATCGGTGCGGTACCAGCGCACCGGCACGCAGAACGAGACCTCGCGCTCGGCCCACCAGCCGATATTGTTGGCGCTGGACCACATGGTGCCGACCTGGTCGCCGATGCTGTTGACCAGCAGGTAGGCGTAGGAGCCCATGGTCTCGAAGTCGACGCCGGCGTCGCGCAGCGGCTGGTTGAGGTAGCGCTCGACGAAGGCGTCGAGTTGCACCCGGTCGGCCAGCAGCGGGTAGACCTGCAGCGTCACGTCGGGGAAGTCGAACGGCCCGGCCACCGGCTGCGTGGCCGCGCCCAGGGCGGTGTTGTAGTCGCCCGCGCATTCCAGCGCCGGGCCGGCCGGTGCCGCGGCCGCTTCGGGCTTGGTCTCGAGCTCGGACGGCGGAGCGGCGGCGGCAGCGGCCACCGCCGGCGCGGTGTCTGCCGGCGGCTGCGCGTCCACCCAGCCGTTGGAGCCCGGCGCGCCGTGGGTATAGATGCGCGAGCACACCAGTTCGCCGGCGCCGTAGTACAGGTCGACGTCGTTCCAGAACGGGAATACGGGCTTGAGCACCGAAACATGCGTGCCTTCACCCATTTCCTCGCTGCGCGTCACCTCGATGCCCAGCGACTGGATGATGGGCTGCGAGCCGTAGCGGTGCACGCGGATGGTGTAGCCGCCCGAGGTGTCGCCGCGCAGCAGGTTGGCGTCGCCGAGCAGGCCGCTGCGGTTGATGCGCTCCACGCCCATGCGCGAGCGCACCAGGGCCTTGTAGCAGGCGCGGTCGGGCTCCTGCGCGTCGCGGAACTGCTTGACGGTGATGTTGTCGAAGCTCAGCCCCGGCGGGCCGCTGGCGCCCAGGGCCGGCAGGCCCAGCCGCTCGGCCAGCAGCGGCGGGCCCAGACGCGCCAGGTAACCCGCGGCGCGCGTGCCCATGGCCTTGAGCGCGCCCAGGCTGCGGTCGGTGCGAAAGCCGCGCACCGGCAGCGCCCACACCAGGTCGGCGGCCTGGCCCATGAGCGACAGGCTCGAGCGCGTGGCCTGGGCCAGCGCATTCCACGGCGACCAGGCATTGCCCGCGTCCACCGGAAAGCGTGCGTAGCTGAGCGCCGGGTCGGCGTCGATGGTGAGCAGCACGCGCGCCTGCTCGGACTTGCCGGCATAGACGTGCGGGAAGACCTGCGTGCTGAACGAGAACACGCGCGATCCGGCCAGCGGGTGGCTGGCCCACAAGGAGACGGACGCGTCCACGGTGCCGGCCACCTTGGGCCAGCCATAGACCTCGCGGCCGGTGGTCAGCGACATCTCGTCGTCGACGAAGATGAAGGGCGAGACGCAGGCCCAGTCCTTGAACACCAGCTTGCCGTTTTCCTTGCGCCAGCGTTCCAGCGGTACCGTGAAGGCCACCTCGTGCTGTGCCACCCAGCCCACGTTCTGCGCGTGCATGGACGCCGAGGACATGCTGCCGTAGTCCAGCACCATCAGGTAGACGTAGGGCAGCGCCGGCCGGTAGTGCACGATCTCCGGCGGGATGTCCATGTTCACGTAGGCGTCGCAGAACGCCGCCAGCCGCGCCATGTTGGCCTTGAGCGGGAACACGCGTGCCGTGACGCCGGTGAACTGGAACGGCGGCCGCACCGGCAGCGAGCCGTCGCGCGCGTCACCGGCGGGGTCGATGTAGTCGGGCTGGGTGCCGGTACGGGCCATTCGGGTCTCCCTGCGGTGCTTGGGTGGGCTGCCTTGGCTTCAGGTGCGTTCGAACACCCAGGTCACCAGGCCGCGGATGAACTGCTTGTCGCGCGATTCGGGCAGCGGGTCGAAGAGACCGGCATATTCGTGCAGCGCGGCGCCGGCCAGCCCGTGCGCGATGCCGCGCGCATGCTCGACGGAGCCGCAGCGGTCCATCAGCTCGCGCAGCCAGGCCACCTGGGCGGCACTGGGCGGCCCGCGTTCGGGGTCGAGGATGCGTGCCAGCCGCCGCCGCTGCGCCGGCGTGGCCCGGCTCACCACGTGGTTGAGCATCAGCGTGCGCTTGCCCTCGACGAGGTCGCCGTTGATTTCCTTGCCGTAGCGGTCGTCGGCGACCAGGTTGAGCAGGTCGTCCTGGATCTGGAAGGCCGCGCCGAGAAAGAAACCGAAGCGAATGAAGGGCTCCAGGTCGGCGCGCCCGCGGCTGCCGATCAGCGCGCCGACGCGACAGGGGTGGATGGTGGCCAGCCAGCAGGTCTTCTTCAGCACCATCACCAGGTAGTCGGCATCGGTGAGGTCGCTGGCGTTGTCGCGCCGCCAGCCCAGTTCCATGGCCTGGCCCTCGGCCGACTCCCAGGCCATGCGCTCGGTCTCCTCCAGGATGCGCAGGCTCAGTCGCGAGCCCAGGCGGCCCAGGTTGTCGACCAGCGGGCGCAGGCTGAGCAGGCCTAAAGCGTCGCCGGTATTCAGCGCCAGCGGCATGCCGTGCAGCGCCTGCAGCGTGGGGCGGCCGCGGCGCTGCAGGCTGCCGTCCTGGATGTCGTCGTGGATCAGCAGCGCGTTGTGCAGCAACTCGATGGCCACCGCCGAGGGCAGCGCTTCCTCGACGCGGGCGCCGAAGGCGCGCGCGGTGGCGATGCACAGGCTGGAGCGCATCATCTTGCCGCCGCGCTGCGGGTAGTCGGCCAGCGGCTCGTAGAGGTATTTGTGCGGCTCGCCGCTGGGCAGGTGGGCGAGCAGCGCGGCACGCGTCAATGCGCCGTATTCGGCCAGCGTCTCGCGCACCACGCCGGGGGTGCGGCAGGCCTCGAAGGCCGGGGTGTCCTGCATCGGCCGCGCCAACACCGGTTCAGGCGCCGGGCGGCAGCACGCGCACCACCAGCGTGCCGCGCGGCTCGTTGCTGGCGCCGTCCACCACCACGCCGGTATAAGTGGCGGCGGGCTGGGTGTCGGCGATGGCGAGTTGAAGCATCGGCCCGGTCTGCGGGGTGCCCGGCTGCAGGTGCACGCCGGTCAGCGGCGGCACGGCGGGGTCGCCCGCGTGCAGCGCATGCACGAGCGGCGCACCCTGGCCCTGGCGCAGCCGCAGGTCGAGTCTCACCTGGACGCGGCGGCTGCAGCGGATGTCCACTGCAAAGCCGCTGCCTGGCGCCTCGGCATCCGCGCCGGCATACGCTGCTTCGGCGCTCGTACCGCCGCCGGTTCGCGCGGCCGCCGCCACGGCGGCACCGGCTGCCAGGCGCGCCACGCCGGCGCGCAGCACCGGGTTGCGCGCCACCGTCTCGACGGCGTCGAAACACAGCGCGCCGAGGTCCTTGTAAAGGTGCAGCACGCGGTCGAGCAGTTCGTTGAACCTCGCCCGTGGCCCCGACCCCCGCCGCCCCGGGCGCAGCACCCGCGGTCGGGGCGGAATCGGACGCGGATGCCGCGCCACCGGCGGCCCAGGCCGCACCGGCCCCGCCCACGGCCTGCGACGCCTTGCGGCCCAGCCGCCGCGCGAGCTTCTGGCCCAGCAGGATCTGCTCCTCGATGACCTGGTAGCCCAGCCGCACGCCCAGTGCCACGGGGCCCTCGGCGTGCGCAGCGTCGGCATCGGCCGGGGTCGCGGCGTCAGCCCGGGCATCGGCCGTCTCGCCGGCCGCCGGCACCGAGGCCCGCAGCAGCGTCGCGGCGTGACGGTGCGGCGCGGTGCGTGCGGGCTCCGGCCGGCGCCGGCGCGCGCCCGGCGTGACGCGTGCGGCCGCCGCGTCCAATGCAGCGGGGGCCGCACGGTCGCCCGGGGCGTCACCCCGGGTCTGGGCGGCGGCAGGGTCGGGCGCGGCGGCCACGGCTTCGTTCTCGGTCTTCATGGGTGGTCGTATCCGATGATGTCTTCCAGCGGCGGGGACTGCGAAATCGCGTGCGCGGCCAGCCGCCCGGACATGACGGCGGCCTCGACACAGCCCTCGTTGAAGCCGCAGTCGGTCCAGTCGCCGGCAATGGTGAGGTTGTCGTAGCTGTTGTCCAGCGGCGAGATGCGGTGCTTCAGGCTGCCCGGCAGCGCCAGCACATAGCGGTCGCTGGGGTTGACGTTGGCAGTCCAGTACTGGGTGGCGAAGCGCGCCTCGCCCTCGGGCGGCCCGGCCGCACCGTCCGCCTGCGCCGCACCCTGCTCGTCGGCCGTGCCATCCACCAGCAACTCCCAGCGAAACCGGCCCGGCGCATGCACCGCCTGTGGCCACAGGTGGTGCACCTGCTCGTTGAGAAAGCCCACCGCGTTGCGCCGCACGATCTCGCGCTGCAGCGCGGGGTGACCGCTGTCAGCGCGATCCGGTTCGGGCACCGCATCGGCCAGCACATTGCAGAAATAGGCCACTGCCTGGGGCGGCTCGCGCCAGGCCTCCAGCGGCAGCACGTGGCGCATGTCGGCCCAGGTATCGAAGGGCTTGACGAAGGCCGACAAGGTGACCGCCGGGCCGGGCCAGCCGAGCTGCGCCATGTCCTCGTTCAGCCAGACCTGGAATGCCTGCGTGGCCACGGTCTTCACGTGCTGCACCATTGCTCGCCAGCGGTCGTCGCGCGCCAGTATCTCGCGGCAGACATGGGGAATGGCGCCGATGCTCACCCCCAGCACCACGAAGTCGAAGTCGCGCCCGACCTGCAGCGTGCAGCGGTCCACGCAGCGGCGATCCCAGTGCGACTCGAAGGCGCAGCCCTCGTCGCGCAGTCGCTCGCCGTCGACCAGTTGCGCGTGGTCGGGTTGCGCGGGCCAGCAAGGCAGACCCTTGATATCGACCAGCGGCTGGTATTCGCCGCCGCCGGCGATATGCGCCTGCACGTCGAATTCCAGCGCCTGCACATACGGCTTCTCGCCAGGGGCCAGCGACACCTCGTCGGCGAGCGCGACGTTTTCCAGCCGGTGAAAGAAGCGGAACTGCACGCCGCGGCGCTTGAGCACCTCGTAGAAGGGCGCGAAGACGACGTCGCCCATGCCGGCGCGCATCTTCCAGAACATCGCGCCGCGGTAGGTGAAGAACATGCGCAGCGAGCCGCGCAAGGCCTGGCCGGCGGCGAGGCCCGGACGCTGCGGGTCGCCGTCTTCGTAGGCCAGCGCCAGGTCGTAGAGACCGCGCACGAAGGGGCTTTGCAGCGAGCGCTCGGAGGCGCCGTTCAAACGCAGCCAGTCGCGGCACTCGTAGTCGTCGATGGCCTCCAGCCCGCGCGGCGCGAGCAACAGCTTGAAGCGCACCGAGCCGACCAGGATGGCCAGCACCAGGTCGATGATCTCCCACTTGCAGCGCACGCCGGCGTCGGCGCACATCAGGCCTTCGAGCTGCGCGCGCACGATGCCGGCCAGGCCGTGCAGCAGCCGCAGCGCCACGTTCTCGGGGTAGCCGGGCAGCGCGCGCACCACCACTTCGACCAGCGCCGCGGCCTCGATGAGCGCCGCAGCGGCGGCCAGCGCACCCAGCCGCAGCCAGTCGGCGCACTGCGCGGCCAGCCACTCCACCAGGGTTTCGGGCGGCGGGTTGTCATGGTCATCCGGCACGGGCGCGGCCGGCGTCGGCCCGGGCGGCCGCGTCTGCAGGTCCATCAGCAGCGTCTTCAGCAGCGCCGCCACGTGGGCCAGGTAGCTGCCCAGGGTGAACGGGTTGCTGCCCGGCTCCAGCGCGTCGCCGGGCAGGCCGGGCGCGGGCGGGAAGTACGAGGTCCAGCGCACCCAGCCGCCGGATTCCGCCGCGTCGACCATGCCCACCAGCGGCGCGTCGAAGAAGGCATCGCGCCAGTCGGCGCAGGGGTGGCTGGCAGGGTCGCGGCCGAGTTCGGCATAACACTCGCGCAGCAGCCGGAAGGCGTTTTCGTAGAAGCCCAGCCAGACATGCAGCCCATGCTCCTCGATGCGCCCCGCCGGCCCGCGGCCCGAGGCCCCCTTGCCGCCCATGCGCCAGCCGGTCTGGTAGATCGTGACCTGGTAGCGGCCGCCATGTTCGGGCCGCGTCAGCTCGAAGGCCGCGGCCACCGAGGCGCAGCCGCTGCCGATCACGGCCACCCGGACGGGGCCGTCGCCGTTCATGCCGCGGCCTCGGTGGCCGGCCTGGCTATCGCGGACGGCACAGGCGCCCGGCGGGCTCCGGCCGCGAGCACGGCTTGACGATTTGGTTCGCGCGGCAGCGCCAGGACGATGGGCTCGGGCTCGCCGAAGTCGTCGCGCGCTCGTTCGACGGCGTGGAGCGTGAGTTCCACGCCGGCATGGAACCCCCTCGGGTTGGCGACCAAGATCTGCATGAATGAACTCCCGCACCGGCCGCGTGCGCCACCTGCATGCCCTGCGTGCTGCCTGCATGCCGCGTCAACCGGGTGCGCTCTTCTCTTGAATGCGCCGGCCCGATCGACCGGCCAGCGACGCTATCACGGCGACCGCGGGGGCTCAAGGCGCGGACAGCCCTGCGCCTCGCTGCGCCTGCGCCAGTCTTCGTAGACTCCTGGATCTTCTTCATGGAGCTCCTGGCAATGACCTCGATTCAACCTCCCACGCGCCGCCTGGCAGGTCTGCTCTATGCCGCCCTGCTGAGCTCGGTGCTGCCCGCGCAGGCCAATGGCTTCGCCGACCTGCAGGCCGCGCTGGCCCGCCAACAGTCCCTGGTGCCGGTGAAGGGCAGCTTCCGCATCGAGACCTGGACCCGCCAGGGCGACGGCAAGGACGGCAGCGAGGAACAGGGCCAGGCGGTGCTCAACTTCGAAGACGGCAACCAAGGCCTGCGCCTGCAGTTCAGCCGCGACACGCTGCAGCGCGTGGAGCAGGAAGAACGGACCTCGGAGAAGGACGGCAAGGCGCCGACGCCGGCCCTCACCGGGCTGCGCGCGCTGGAATTGGCCGACCTGCGGCGCATGCTGGCGCCGGTCGCCGCGCTGCAAAGCGCGCTGGAGGAGGCCACGCCGAAGACCGAGGTGGCCGAGCTCTGGAACGGCCAGCCGGCGCGCCGGCTGACCTACGAATTCGGCCTTGGCCGCCTGAAGGAGCGCGACCGCAAATACGTGAACAAGGTCGACGGCAAGCTGGAACTGTGGATCGCGGCCGACGGCACGCCGCTGGCCAGCCGCTCGCAGGCGGTGATCTCGGGCCGGGCCTTCGTGGTCGTCAGCTTCGACGCCACCAGCCACGAGGAACAGCTGTTTCAGCTCGTGCAGGGACGCCTGGTCACGGTGCGGCGCGAGAATCGCCACCAGAGCGCTGGCGCCGGCGAGAGGGCCGAGAACCGCACCGTGCGCACGATCCAGCTGCAGGGCTGAGGCGCCCGGCTCGCCTTCACGGCGTCCAGTTCACGCCGTGGTCGACCAGGTGGGCGTCGACCGCCGCGCCCACGGTGGGGTGGAAGTTGCCGGCGCCCAGCTGCTGGATCAGCTCGAAGCGGATCAGCTTGTCCTTCACCGGGTCCTTCATCTCGGCGAAGTGCAGTTCCACGCCGGCCTCGCGCAAGGTGTGCGCGAGTTCGCTCAGCATGTCGGCCGAGGTCACGTCGATGCTGGTCACCGGCTCGGCCGCCACCACCACGCGCTGCACGGGGCCGGGCTCGCCGGCGACGGCTTGCAGCACGCTGCGCTGGAAGAGGTCGGCATTGGCGAAAAACAGCGGCGCGTCCCAGCGGAACAGCAGCAGCCCCGGCACGTGGCGCGCCTGCGGGTAGCGCTTGATGTCGTGGAAACCGCGGATGCCGTCCACGCGCCCGAGCACGGCAAAGTGCGGGCGCCAGCCGTCCCACAGGAATTCGATCACCGCCAGCACCACCGCCAGCCCGATGCCGGGAATGGCGCCGAAGACCGCCACGCCGGCGAAGCAGGCCATCGAGAGCCAGAACTCCCAGGGCTGGATGCGGTGGATGCGCCGCAGGTCGGCAAATTCGAACAGACCGATCGCCGAGGCGATGACCACCGCCGCCAGGGCGCTGGTGGGCAGCGAGTGCAGCAGCTGCGGCGCCACCAGCAGCAGCAAGGCCACCGCCAGCGCGCCCACCACGCCGGTGACCTGGGTCCTGGCGCCGGCGGCCTCGGCCACCGGCGTGCGAGAGGAACTGCTGCTGATGGGAAAGCCCTGGAACAGGCCGGCCGCCAGGTTGGCCGCGCCCAGGCCCACCATCTCCTGGTTGGGGTCGACGGCGCTGCGCGTGCGCGCGGCATAGGTGCGCGAAAGCACGCTGGTGTCGGCAAAGGCCACCAGAGCCACGGCGCAGCCGCCGGCGACCACGGCAACGAGATCCACGTCGCTCAGCCAAGGCAGCACGAAGCGCGGCAGCCCTTGCGGCAGGTCACCCAGCACCTTCACCCCGCCCTCGGCGAGGTCGAAGAGACTCACCGCCAGCGTGGCCAGCACCACCGCGATGAGCAGGCCCGGCACGCGGGGAAAGCGCTTCAGGCCCAGGATCAGCGCCAGGCAGCCGGCGCCGATGGCCAGGCTGGGCCCGTGGCTCTGTCCGCTCGCCACGGCCGTGGCCAGGTGCCAGAGGTCGCGGCCCGGTCCCTGGCTTTCGATGCCGATGCCGAACAGCTTGGGCAACTGGCTGATCAGCACCGTGAGCGCGATGCCGTTCATATAGCCGTAGCGGATGGGCTTGGACAGCAGCTCGGTGACGAAACCCAGGCGCAGCACGCCCGCGGCGATGCACACCGCGCCGGCCACCACGGCCATCATGCCGGCCAGCGTGACGGCACGCAGCGGGTCGCCGCCCGAAAGCGGCAGCACCACGGCCAGGATCAGCGCGGCCAGCGATGAGTCAGGCCCCAGCACCAGGATGCGGCTGGGCCCGAACAGCGCATAGACCAGCAGCGGCACGATGGTGGCGTACAGGCCGTGGATGCCGGGCAGGCCCGAGGCCTGCGCGTAGGCGATGCCCACGGGCACCAGCATGGCGGTCAGCACCAGCCCGGCCATCAGGTCGCTGGGCAGCCAGCGCAGCGGGTAGGTCCTGAGCGTGGCCAGGCCGGGCAGCCAGCGTTGCCAGCCGCGCGCAGGGGCCGACGGCACCCAGGGTTGCACGCTGCCGGTCAACCCAGCACCGCAGACTGGCCGGTGCAGGACAGCACGGCGCGCCACAACTCGCCTTCCAGGTCGAGCTGCTTGCCGCCCTGGGCGATCTCGGCGATGGGCACGTGCACGAACTGACCGTTCAGGAAGCTGATCACGAGTCCGGTCTTGCCGGCCATGGCGGCATGCACCGCATGGCGGGCCATGCGGTCGCACAGCAGCGCGTCTTCGGTATTGGCCGCGCAGCCGCGGATCTGGTAACTGGGGTCGAAATAACGCAGCACCATCTCGACGCCGCGCGCCTTGAAGTGCGCGTCGATGCGGTCCTTCAGGAACAGGCCCACGTCCTGCAGCTTCAGATTGCCCGAGGCGTCGCGCTCGCTGCCGCTGCCCAGCAGGTGCTGCCCCGCGCCCTCGGCCACCACCACCACGGCGTGCGGCTTGTGCTGCAGCCGCCGTTCCAGCGCCGCCAGCAGGCCACCCTGCCCTTCCAGCGTGAAAGGCACTTCGGGCACCAGGCAGAAGTTGACGTCCTGGCTGGCCACCGTGGCCGCCGCGGCGATGAAGCCGGCGTGGCGCCCCATGAGCTTCACCACCGAGATGCCGTTGAAGACGCTGCGCGCCTCCGTGTGCGCGCTCTGGATCACGCGCTCGGCCTCGGCCACCGCGGTGCCGTAGCCGAAGGTGCGCGACACATGGCGCACGTCGTTGTCGATGGTCTTGGGAATGCCCACCACCGCCAGCGCATGGCCGCGGGCGCGCGCCTGCTCGAACAGCGCGTGGCCGCCGCGCTGGGTGCCGTCGCCGCCCACGGTGAACAAGACGTTGATGCCCTGCGCGAGCAGGAAGTCCACCGCCACGCCCATGTCCACCGGCCCGCGCGACGTGCCCAGCATCGTGCCGCCCTCCTTGTGGATATCCTCGACCCGGTCGTCGGTCAGCTCGATCGGCGGCTGGCCCCGGCTCGGGTCCAGCCCGCGATAGCCGCCGCGGATGCCGAGCACCGAGCTGACGCCGTAGCTGCGACGCAGTTCGCGCGTCACCGAGCGGATCACGTTGTTCAGCCCCGGGCACAGGCCGCCGCAGGTGACGATGGCCGCGCGCGTGCGTGCCGGCTCGAAGAACAGCTTGTGCCGTGGGCCGGCCTTCTCGAACAGCACCAGGTCGGGCGGCGGTCTTCCCTGCGGCCACTGGATGAGCGCCGGCACCAGCAGGTCGTCGGGCACGGCGAAAGGCAGCGGCGAATCGTTGCGCGGTTCGCCCAGGGTCGTGGGAAGCAGCGGCGTCATGGCTTGATCCGGTGGTGAAGACCGTTCGCGGCGTTCGGTCGTCGTCGGCCGGTCCCCGCCGCCGTAGCGTACCGGAGCCGGCCGCCCGGCAGCGCCGGGTCAGGCATCGGGACCACCGTAGCGCGGATGCGGTTCGATATCGACCGTCTCGAACCAGTGGTTCCAGAACAGCGGCCGCCGGTAGCCCACCAGCCAGGGCTGGGTCAGCGCGGTGGCCGCCAGGTGCGTGCGCAGCTTGTAGGGCATCCAGGCCACGGTCAGCCGCTTGGCGTGGTCGAACAGCGCCTCGCGTTCGGGCCCCTCGGGCAAGGCCTGCAGCTTCGCGATGGTGGCGTTCATCTCGGGCAGGTCGAAGCGCGAGAGGTTCATGCCGCCGGCCGCGGCGCCGTCGTAGCGCAGCAGGCCTTCGATGCCGTCGGGCGCACTGGCACGCCCGCTCACCGACCACATCATCAGCTTGCCGGCACGCGCCGCCTTGTACTGTTCCGGCCAGTTCGCGGTGCGGAACACCACGCGCAGGCCGATGGCGCCCAGGTCGCGCTCCATCAGTTCGTCGAAGCGGCGCGCCTCCTGGCTGGGCTGGGTGGCCATTTCCAGCACCAGCGGCCGGCCCTCGGGGGTTTCGCGCCAACCGTCGCCGTCGCGGTCGCGCCAGCCGTACAGGTCGAGCAGCGCGCGGGCGCGCGCCGGGTTGTATGCGCTCATCTCGCTGCGCCATTGCGGCTGGTAGCCGCTCAGGTGCACGGCCACCGGCGACTGCGCCGGCACCGCCGCACCGTGGCGCAGCAGCGTGATCTCGCGCTGCACGTCGATGGCCAGGCCGATGGCACGGCGCAGCGCCACGCGTTCGGGCGTATAGCCGCCGACCAGCGGGTGCGCCATGTTGAACATCGTGTAGTAGGTGGACGGCAGCACCACGCGTTCGGCACGGATGCCGCGCCGGGCCAGGTGCGGCGCCAGCCTGCCGCCGGGCATGGCCACCGGCGTGAAGCCGTCGGGCAGTTCCACCCAGTCGGCCTCGCCGTTCAGGAAGGCCAGCCAGGTGGGCTGCTTCTCCTCGATGATGGCCACCTCCACGCGGTCCACCATGGGCAGCCGGCGGCCCTGCAGGCGCGCCAGGATGGCCTGGCCCTCGGCATCGCCGGCGGCCGGTTCGGCGTGGTAGCGCAGCTCGCGGAAACGCGGATTGCGTTCGAGCACGATGCGCGAGCCGCGCCGCCACTCGGCGAGCACGAACGGACCGGTGCCCACCGGGTGCTGCATCGAAAGCTCGCCCTGGGCCTCGACCACCTCGCGCGCCACGGCGGCGGTGGAAGCGCTGGCCAGCCATTGCGGGAAACGCGGCCGGCCGGCGTCGAGCACGAAACGCAGCGTGTGGCGGTCCAGCACCTGCAGGCCCTGCATCGGGCGCTCGTAGTCGAAGGGTTGCCGGCCTTCGACGGCCTCGCGGCGCCGCGCGGCCAGGCCGCTGATGCCGGCCTGTTCCATCGAGCTCCAGCCGGGGCTGCGCGTGGCAGGGTCGGCCAGGCGCTGGATGCTGTAGGCATAGTCCGCCGCCACCAGCTCGCGCGGCTGACCGCCGAAGGCCGCATCGTCGGTAAAGAAGATGCCGGGCTGCAGCCGCACCGTCCAGACGCGCCAGCCGCTGCCCGGCTCGGGCTCGGGCAGGGCGGCGGCCGTGCGCGGCCGCAGCTTGACCGGGCGCGCCAGCGGGTCGAATTCCAGCAGCGGCTCGAAAATGTGCGAGGTGATGCGCAGCGAGCGCACGTCGCCGACGCGGGCGGGATCGAAGCCGGTCTCGCTCTCGCTGGCCAGGCGCAGCACCTTCAGGCCCGGGGCAGGCCGGGCCGGCCCCGGCCAGAGCGGGCCGGCCCATGCCGCCAGTGCCGTCGCCACGGCGGGGTGCAGCAAGGCCTGGCGGCGGTTCATGCCGGGCATCATAGACAGCGCCCCGCAGCGCGGGCGGCGGCGTGGGATGATGGATATTCCTTTCGCCCCCGCTCGCGCTGCGCCTGCACCCGCGCCATCGCCCGCAATGGCATTTATCACCGCCAACCCCGCCGCTTCGCTGCTGCTCGCTGCCATGGTGCTGGCCAGCCTGGCCGGCCTGTTCGCGGTACCCGCGATCGTCGAACGCAACCTGTTCCGCCCCTACTGGCTGTTGCGGCGGCGCGAGTACGCCACACCCGTCGCCAGCGCCTTCCTGCACGCCGACCTGGGCCACCTGTTCTTCAACGCCTTCACCTTCTGGGCCTTCGGCTTTGCGCTGGAACGCCAGATCGGCAGCGCACGTTTCGCGGCGCTGTATGCCTTCGGCCTGCTGTTCAGCAGCGTGGGCACCTATTTCAAGCACCGGCACGACCCGGGCTACCGCTGCCTGGGCGCGTCGGGTGCCATCCTGGCAGTGCTGTTCGCGGCCATCGTGTATGCGCCGAAGTCATCGATCTTCATCCTGCCGATCCCGGTGCCGATTCCCGCGCCGCTGTTCGCGCTGGCCTATCTGGCCTACAGCTGGTACGCCGCACGCCAGGCCCGCGGCCGCGTCAACCACGACGCGCATCTGGCCGGTGCGCTGGCCGGCGTGGCCTTCGTCGTGCTCACCGACCCCGCGGCAGTGGCGCGGGCCTGGCGGCTCGTCCTCGCCTGACGCTGCGGGCGCTGCGGGACAATGCCGCTTTCCCTGCACCTGCCCGAACGCCACGCCACCATGAACGACACCCCCGCCGCGCCCCCGCTGCCCGACCGCTTGTCGCTGGACCCGCGAAGTCCGCACCACGTGGCGGCCGCGTTCCAGCGCGACATCGGCATCCGCCTCAACGGCAAGGAGCGTTCCGACGTCGAGGAATACTGCATCAGCGAGGGCTGGGTGAAGGTGGCCGCCGGCCGCACGGTGGACCGCAAGGGCCGGCCGCTGCTGATCAAGCTGAAGGGCACGGTGGAAGCGTTCTACCGCTGAGCCGCCTCTGGAGTGCGACCGAGGCCAGCCCCGCGGCGCGCCGGTCAGGGCGTCGTGGCCAGCGTGAACCCCACGCTCGTGAAGCCGCCCTGCGACTCGGCCACGGTGTGGCCGTCGTGCATGCGCGCGATGGCCGCCACGATGGCCAGGCCCAGGCCGTGGTGCGTTTCACCATCGCAGCAGCGCGACGCATCGGCGCGGAAGAAGCGGTCGAACAGCCGCGGCAGCGACTTCGGGTCGATCGGCTCGCCGCTGTTCATCACCACCACCTGCGCCTGGCCGTCCGCCCTGGCCGCGATATGGATCAGCACCGTGGAGCCGCGTCGCGCAAAGCGCGTGGCGTTGCCCAGCAGGTTGGAAAGCGCCCGCTTGAACAGCGGCTCGTCCACCGCGGCCGTGGCGTCACCCTGCACGCGCAGCGCCAGCCCGGCGTCTTCCAGCGTGGCTTCGTGGAATTCC
Source organism: Candidatus Rubrivivax defluviihabitans (assembly GCA_016709385.1). GTDB lineage: Bacteria > Pseudomonadota > Gammaproteobacteria > Burkholderiales > Burkholderiaceae_C > Rubrivivax > Rubrivivax defluviihabitans. The sequence continues at coordinate 124,687 of JADJMW010000004.1, read as the reverse complement.
ACCACCTGATGCGCCAGCGCGGCCAGGCTCGCCGGCCGGCCGCGCCGCGCCACCGCGCCGCGGTCGGCCTGCGACAGGAACAGCATGTCGTTGACCATGCCGGCCAGGCGCTGCATTTCCTCCAGGTTGGACACCAGGGTGTCGCGCAGCGAGTCCACTGAACGCTCGCGCGACAACGCCAGTTCGGTCTGGCCGATCAGCGTGGTCAGTGGCGTGCGCAATTCGTGCGCCACGTCGGCGTTGAAGCCCTCGAGCTGCGCATAGGCGCCTTCCAGGCGCTGCATGAGGGCGTTGAACTGCTCGATCCAGGGCAGCAGTTCCTCGGCCGGGTCGACCAGCGCCAGACGGCGATGCAGGTCGCGCGCCGAGATGGCGCGGGTCTGAGCCGCCAGCTCGCGCAGCGGGATCAGGCCGTGCCGCACGTGCCAGCGCGTCCCGGCCGCAACCAGGGCGCCCGCGGCCAGGGTGACGAAGATCAGCACCCAGGCCCAGCGCGTGCCCATCGCCGCGTCGCGCGCATAGTCCACCGTATAACGCGCCTTCACCTGGCCACCGGCCAGCGCCGGGGTCTCGATGGTGAACACTTTCACCTGCGTGTGCGCCGAGCGATGCAGGTTCTCGGCATCCTGGTCGGCGAAGAGCAGGCTGCCGTCGGCGCGCCAGACCTCGAGCCGCGTGCTGGCGCGCATGGGCGCGTCGGACATCAGCCGCGCGAGCACGGCGGCCTCGCCCTGGTCGGCGGCGCGGCCGACGACGTCGGTGATGAGTTCGCAGCGCGCCGCCAGGTCGGCCGTGTTGCGCTCGACCAGGATCATCTTCACCATGCCCCAGGTCACGGTGAACAGCACGCCCAGCACCACCATCGTGAAGATGGCCAGCTTGCGCGAGAGCCGGGTGCTGATGGCGTGCGAGCAGGTCGCGCCGGAACACGCGCCCATGACCGAGAGCGGCCCGGCCGCCGCAGCCAGGACTTCAGGCGGTGGCAGCACCTGCGCCGTTGGCCCTTCGTTGCTCACGAACGTTCCTCCAGCACATAGCCCATGCCGCGCACGGTGTGCAGCAGCTTGGCCGGGAAGGGGTCGTCGAGCTTGGCACGCAAGCGGCGCACGGCGACTTCGACGACGTTGGTGTCGGAGTCGAAATTCATGTCCCACACCTGCTCGGCCAGCAGGGTGCGCGAAAGGATCTGGCCGCGCCGGCGCAACAGCAGCGCCAGCAGCTTGAATTCCTTGGCCGTGAGGTCCAGCCGCTGCTGCGCGCGCTGCGCCTTGCGGCTGACCAGGTCGAGCTCCAGGTCGCCCAGCTGCAGTTGCGTGGCGGCCTGCGCACCGGCCGGCGCACCGCGGCGCAACAGCGCGCCCACCCGCGCCAGCAGTTCGGAGAAGGCAAAGGGCTTGACGAGATAGTCGTCGGCGCCCTGCTCCAGCCCGCGCACGCGGTCCTCGACCTGACCGCGCGCCGTGAGCATGAGCACCGGCGTGTTGCGCTGGGCCGCGCGCAGCGCCGCCAGCACGCCGAAGCCGTCGACGCCGGGCAGCATCAGGTCGAGCAGCACCAGGTCGTAGTCGCCGCCCACGGCCAGGCGCCGGCCCTCGATGCCGTCGTGCACGAGGTCGACGACGTGGCCGTTCTCGGTGAGGCCCTTGTGCAGGTACTGGGCCAGCTTGACTTCGTCTTCGACGACCAGGAGTCGCATGCGCGCACCGTTGTTGCGGGTTTGACAAGGGCCCGAATGGTCGCATTTTCCGGCCCGGCGCTGGATTACGAATTTGTCATCTGGCTGTTCGGCCGGCGTGACTCTGGGTTTTCAGAATTCATTCCGTGGTCGGCAGCCAAGCCGGCCTCAGGTAACGAACCCCACTGTCATCCAACCCACCAAGGAACGCATCATGAAGACTTCGACCCTCATCGCCGCCATCGCCGTTTCGTTCGCCGCCGCCGGCACCGCCTTCGCGCAGGAAGCCACCTACGAAATGCCGCAGCCTGTCAGCTCCAGCCTCAGCCGCGCCCAGGTGCAGTCCGAACTGGCGCAGGCGCGTGCTGCCGGCAACCTGCTCGTGACCGAGGCCGACTACCAGAAGGGCGCGCCCTTCTCGAGCCAGCTCAGCCGCGCCGAAGTCAGGGCAGAGACGCTGACCGCCATCGCCAACGGTGAAGTGCAACGGCTGAACAGCGAGCACAACGCCTTCAGCGTGATGATTTCGGGCGCCAAGCCGGAAAGCGCCGTGCGCACGGCGCAGATCGGCCGCTGACCCCCTTCACGGGCCGCCCGCTGGCGGGCCCGTGACACCCAGGCCCATGCGAGTTGCTGCTCGCACGGGCCGGTTTGCGTCTGGCCGCGCCCAAGCCTCGGGGCCCTGTCCTGCGCTGGATCCACATCCGAGCCGACCGCAGACATTGATATTGCCAATTCAACATATTGACAATTTGTACTGTCGTTTCGGCAGGACTCTGGCTTTTTCAAGGCACAGTTGCCACTTCCAACTGCCGCGCACCGCCGTGAGACTCCGGGCATCGAACCCGGAAGCTCAGCCATGCCGCCCCACCACCCCACCACGGTCTACCTCAGCGCGCCCGACATGGTCCGCCTCGTGCGGCGCAAGGGGCTTTCGGCCTGCATCGCCGGCGTGGCCGAGCGCATCGAGCGCGAATTCCTGCGCTGGCACGATTTCGACAAGAGCGCGCGGCTGGCTTGCCATTCGGCGGTGGGCGTGATCGAGCTGATGCCGATCGCCGACGCCTCGCAGTTCGCCTTCAAATACGTCAACGGCCACCCCGGCAACCACCGCCACGGCCTGCCCACGGTGATGGCCTTCGGTGTGCTGGCCGACGTGGCCACCGGCACGCCGTGCCTGCTGTCGGAGCTGACGCTGACCACCGCCATCCGCACCGCCGCCATGTCGGCGCTGGCGGCGCGCAAGCTGGCCCGACCGGGCAGCCGCAGCATGGCGCTCATCGGCAACGGCGCGCAGAGCGAATTCCAGGCGCTGGCCTTCCGCGACGGGGTCGGCGTGCGCGAACTGCGCCTGTTCGACACCGACCCGCGGGCCAGCGCCAAGCTGGCGGCCAACCTGGCCGGCCAGGGGCTGGAACTGCGCCTGTGCGCCAGCATCGCCGAGGCCGTGCGCGGCGCCGATATCGTGACCACGGTCACCGCCGACAAGAGCAACGCGACGATCCTCACGCCGGAAATGATCGAGCCCGGCATGCACCTCAATGCCGTCGGCGGCGACTGCCCGGGCAAGACCGAACTGCACCGCGGCGTGCTCGAGGCGGCGACGGTCTTCGTCGAATACGAGCCGCAGACCCGCATCGAAGGCGACATCCAGCAGCTGCCGGCGGACTTCGCCGTGACCGAGTTCTGGCAGGTGCTGGCGGGCACGCACCCGGGCCGCAGCCATGCCGCCGAAGTGACCGTCTTCGACTCGGTGGGCTTCGCGCTCGAGGACTATGCGGCGCTGGCCTTCATGCGCGATACGGCGGCCGAGCTGGGCATCGGCGAAACCATCGAACTCGTGCCGCACTCGCCAGACCCGAAGGACCTGTTCGGCATTCTGCGCGACGCACCGCTTCGCGGCGCCACTTCCGCGGCCGCGGTCGCAGACCGCGGAATGCGCTTGCGCGCAGCGGCCTGAACGCGCATCGTTCGGGCCTGCCGATGAACGATCCCGGGTCGCGCTCGCCGCAGCGCCCGGCACGCCCAGGACCGCCGCCATGAACGATCGCCCGCCGACTGCACCAGAAGCCGAACTCGGCGCCGCCTTCACGCCGCTGCCACCACGTTCGCCGCTGCGCGAAGCCATCGGCGCACTGACGCGACGGCCCGAGCCCGAACTGCTGACCGCCCTGCTGGAGCAGGCGCGCCTGACGCCGGCGCAGGCCGAAGCCGCGCAGGCGCTGGCGCTGCGCGCGGCGCGCGGCGTGCGCGAAAGCAGCCGCGCCGGCGGCACCGCCGGCCTGGTGCAGGGCCTGCTGCAGGAATTTGCGCTCAGCTCGCAGGAAGGCGTGGCGCTGATGTGCCTGGCCGAAGCGCTGCTGCGCATCCCCGACGACGCCACGCGCGACGCGCTGATCCGCGACAAGATCGCCGACGGCAACTGGCAGCAGCACCTGGGGCAGAGCCCGTCACTGTTCGTCAACGCCGCGGCCTGGGGCCTGCTGCTCACCGGCAAGCTGGTGGCCACGCACAGCGCGAGCGGCCTGGCCGCCACGTTGCGCCGCATCGTGGCACGCGGCGGCGAGCCGCTGGTGCGCATGGGCGTGGACCGGGCCATGCGCATGATGGGCGAGCAGTTCGTCACCGGCCAGACCATCGAACAGGCACTGGTCAACGCGCGGCCGCGCGAGGCCCGGGGCTTCCGTTATTCGTACGACATGCTCGGCGAGGCGGCGCTGACGGCGGCCGACGCCCAGGCCTATTTCAGCGCCTACGAGCTTGCCATTCATGCCATCGGCACGGCGGCCGCCGGGCGCGGCATCGTCGACGGCCCGGGCATCTCGATCAAGCTCTCGGCGCTGCACCCGCGTTATGCACGCGCTCAGGTCGGGCGCGTGATGGTCGAGTTGTATCCGCGGCTGCTCGACCTGGCCGCGCTGGCGCGGCGCTACGACATCGGGCTGAATATCGACGCCGAGGAATCCGAGCGGCTGGAACTTTCGCTGGACCTGCTCGAACGCCTGTGTTTCGAACCGGGGCTGGCCGGCTGGAACGGCCTGGGCTTCGTCATCCAGGCCTACCAGAAGCGCTGCCCGGCGGTGGTGGACTTCATCGTCGACCTGGCGCGCCGCAGCGGCCGGCGCCTGATGGTGCGGCTGGTCAAGGGCGCGTACTGGGACAGCGAGATCAAGCGCGCCCAGCTCGACGGCCAGACCGGCTACCCGGTCTATACCCGCAAGGCCTACACCGACGTGGCCTACCTCGCCTGCGCGCGCAAGCTGCTGGCGGCGCCCGACGAGGTGTACCCGCAGTTCGCCACCCACAACGCGCACACCATGGCCGCGGTGCAGGCGCTGGCGGGGCCGGACTACACGCCCGGGCAGTACGAGTTCCAGTGCCTGCACGGCATGGGCGAGGCGCTGTACGACCAGGTGCACGACCGCCCCTGCCGCATCTATGCCCCCGTGGGCACGCACGAGACGCTGCTGGCCTACCTGGTGCGGCGCCTGCTGGAAAACGGCGCCAACACCTCGTTCGTCAACCGCATCGCCGACGAGAGCCTCGGCCTGGCCGAGCTGGTGCAGGACCCCGTGCAGACGGTGGCCACGCTGGCCGCGCAGGACGGCTGCGTCGGCTCGCCGCATCCGGCCATCACGCTGCCGCCCGACCTGTACGGTGCGGCGCGAGCCAATTCGCGCGGCCTGGACCTGGCCGACGAGCGCACCCTGGCCGACCTGGCCCGGCGCTTCGCGGCCGACGCCAGCCGGACCTGGCAGGCCGAGCCGCTGATCGCTCGCGGCATGCCGCAAGGCCCCTGGCAGCCGGTGCGCAACCCCGCCGCTGCCAGCGACCTGGTGGGCCAGGTGCGCGAGGCCACGCTGGACGACATGCAGTCGGCCCTGGACGCCGCCACAATGGCCGCCGCGGCCTGGGCCGCCACGCCGCCCGCCGAGCGCGCGGCACGGCTGGAAGCGGCAGCGGCCCGGCTGCAGGACGAGCTGGCAGCGCTGCTGCCGCTGCTGGTGCGCGAAGCCGGCAAGACCTGCGCCAACGCCGTGGCCGAGGTACGCGAGGCGGTGGACTTCCTGCGCTACTACGCCGCCGAGGTGCGGCGCGATTTCGACAACGCCAGCCATGTGCCGCTGGGGCCGGTGGTGTGCATCAGCCCGTGGAACTTCCCGCTCGCCATCTTCACCGGCCAGGTGGCCGCGGCACTGGCCGCCGGCAACGTGGTGCTGGCCAAGCCGGCCGAGCAGACGCCGCTGGTGGCCGCCGCCGCGGTGCGCGCGCTGCATGCCGCCGGCGTGCCGCGCGGCGCGCTGCAGCTGCTGCCCGGCCGCGGCGAGACCGTGGGCGCCGCGCTGGTGGCCGACGCGCGCGTGCAAGGCGTGCTGTTCACCGGCTCCACCGAAGTGGCCCGGCTGCTGCAGCGCACGCTGAGTCGGCGCCTCACGGCCGGCGGCCAGCCGGTGCCGCTGATCGCCGAAACCGGCGGCCAGAATGCCCTGGTGGTGGACTCGTCGGCGCTGGTCGAGCAGGCGGTGGCCGATATCGTGAGTTCGGCCTTCGACAGCGCCGGCCAGCGCTGCTCGGCGCTGCGGCTGCTGTGTGTGCAGGAAGAAGCCGCCGACCGCCTGCTGTACATGCTGCGCGGCGCCGTGCAGGAGCTGCGGCTCGGCGACCCGCGCGAGCTGGCCACCGACATCGGGCCGGTCATCGATGCCGAGGCCGCGGGGCTGATCGAAAGCCATCTGCGGACCCTGCAGGCGCGGGGCCGCCGCGTCTGGCGGCCGGCGCTGGGCGCGTCACGGGCGGCGTCACTGACCGCTCAGGGCAGCTTTGTCGTACCGGCCGTCGTCGAGCTGGCCAGCGTCGCCGAACTCGAGCGCGAAGTGTTCGGACCCGTGCTGCACGTACTGCGCTACCCGCGCGACCGGCTGGCGCAGACGCTGGAACAGATCAACGCCACCGGCTTCGGGCTGACGCAAGGCGTGCACACGCGCATCGACGAGACCGTGGCCCAGGTGGTGGGCATGGCGCGGGCCGGCAACCTGTATGTCAACCGCAATATCGTCGGCGCAGTGGTCGGCGTGCAGCCTTTCGGCGGCGAGGGCTTGTCGGGCACCGGTCCCAAGGCCGGCGGGCCGCTGTACCTGCTGCGGCTGCTGGCCCGCCGCCCAGCGCAGGCGGCAGGCCGCGCGGTGGCGCACAACGGTGCCCCGGCCCGGCCGCCGGTGCGCGGCCTGGACCACGACACCGCCGGATCGAGCCCGGCCGAGACGGTGGCAACCCTGCGCACCTGGGCGCAGGCCCAAGGTATGGACCCGCTGGCCTTGCACTGCGACCAAGTGATTTCCGCGTCACCGGTCGGCGGCTGGCACGCCCTGCCCGGCCCCACCGGCGAAGCAAACCTGTATGCCGTGCAGGCGCGCCCGGCCGTGCTGTGCCTGGCCGACGACGACGCCGACCGACTGGCCCAGCTGGCTGCCGTGCTGGCGGTGGGCAGCCGCGCCGTCTGGCCGCTTCAGACGCGCCCGTTGCTCGAGCGACTGCCGCCCGCGCTGCGCGAACAGATCGCGCTGGCGCAGGACTGGCAGCAGACCACCGTGCACTTCGACGCCGTGCTTCAGCATGGCGACGCCACCGCGCTGCTGCACACTGCCGCCGCGCTGGCCGGGCGGCCGGGACCGATCGTCGGGCTCACCGGCCTGGTGCCGGGCGACTGGCGCGTGCCGCTGGAGCGGCTCGTGATCGAGCGCTCGCTGAGCATCAACACCGCCGCCGCCGGCGGCAACGCCAGCCTGATGACGATCGGCTGACCCGCGGCGCGTCGACGCAACGGCTTGACGCTTCGCGTCAGCGGCCGGCGGACAGCCCTTCGAAAACCAGCATGGCCGCGGCCAGGTCTTCGAGCGCGGTGCCGACCGACTCGAAGATCGTGCGCTCCAGCGTCTTGGTGCCGTAGTAGCGGCCCTCCAGCCCGGCCGGCATGATCAACGAGGTAAAGCGCCCGCCGCCGGGCGCAGCGACTTCGTGCACGTGCCGCGGCGGCACCGTGCAGCCGGCCGCGAACATCGCCCGCAGCGCCGGGATCAGGCGCTCGAAAGGCAGGGCGTCACGCGTGGCGGCGGCGTCCAGGATCTGCATCGCACGTTCAGCCTCGTGCCGCCTCGTTCAACGGTAGGTGGCGAGCAGGATGCTCGTCTCGGTATTGGCGATGCCCTTGATCAGCCGCACGCGCTCCAGCAGCGCCGACAGGTCGATCATCGAATCGGCACGCAATTCGGCCAGCAGGTCCCAGCGGCCGTTGGTGTCGTGCAGGGCCTGCACGCCGGGTTCGCCCAGCAGGCCGGCGATGACGGCGCGCGTCTGGTTGCCCTCGACCAGCACGTGCATCCAGGCACGGATCTGGTTCGGCTCGGCATCGGGCCGCAGGCGCACCGAATAGCCGACGATGACGTGCGCGTCCTCGAGCTTGCGCAGGCGGTTGGTGACGGTGCCGCGCGAAACGCCCAGCCGGGTGGCCAGTGCGGCCACGTTCATGCGCGCGTCCTTGCGCAACAGCGAGATGAGTTGCCTGTCGGTGTCGTCCATGGCCCTGCACGGCGCAGCTTTGCGCGGCGAGCGTTTGTCGCTCGATGGACCCGATGCTAAGCCGGCTGGTGACGAGCCCGCTGGCCGCCGGCTCGCGGGCGATATTCGCAGGGCGTGGCGGCTACAGCGGCACCGCCACCATCGTCAGGGCGCTGCTGCCCACCAGCGCCACGGCCAGCGTGAACCAGGGCAGGGCGCGCAACGGCGTATCGGCGGCGGCCGCTTCGACCGGTTCCGCATCGGCATAGCCCGGCAGGTCTTCGGCAAAGGCTTCGCTGCGCGGAATCGAAGTCCTGTCCATCGCGGTCTCCACGAGAAGGATCCAGCGGGATTCCCGGGTCCTCAGACCCGCACCGCGCCGGTCGCTGCCGGCGTCTTGGCCAGGGTCTGGGCCAGGGTCTGGGCAGAGACGGCAGCGGCAAATTCGGTGTGCGCCAGGCGGTCGATGCCGCCGAGCATGCTCAGCGTGAGCAGCATCGCGAGGGCCAGGCCGGTCAGGCGTTGCGTCGTCTTCATCGTGGGCTCCTGTGGCGTCCGGGGTGGTTCGACGCATGCAGTGTCGTTGCCACCGGCATGGGGTGCCAGGCCCTTGCGACGAGCGTGCAGGATCGAGGCGCGGAGTGCCGTCTCGCGCGACGAACGGCCGGCGCCCCACGCGCGCATCGGCGTATAGCGGCGGCCCGCGCTGCCGCGGGCCGCCGAGGCGCCGGTCCTCAGCCGCCCAGCATGGCCTTCTTCAGGTCGGCCTGCACGGGCTTGTCGCCGAGCCAGATCTTCATCAAGGCGTCGTTGAACGGTGTGCCGGCGATGGCGCCGATGGCCTTGCCGTTGTGGCCGATGCGCGTTTCGCCGCCGACGAAGTCCAGCGCCACCACGTCGCCCTCGCGCGCCTCGCCGATGGACTTCATGACCGTCACCAGCTGGTCGGTCTGCGGCTTCACGGCCGCCATGTCCTGCGGCGGGTTGTTCGCATTCATGCCGTCGACCAGGGCCTGGACCAGGTCGTCGGCGCTCACGTTGCGCAGCAGCGTCATCTGCACGCGGCGCGGGCTTTGCGCCAGCGTCGCCGGCAGGTCGGCCGCCTTCGCCGGCAGGTACAGCGCCGCGACGTAGACCTTGAACACCATGCGCGTGCGCACGCCGGCGCCGTTCAGCACCAGGTCCTTGCCGCCCACGCTGACCTTTTCCTGCAACTTCACGCCGGCCACCTCGGCCGCCATGACCGGCCCAGCCAGCGCCAGCAGCGCCAGCCCCGTCATCAACCACCCTTGTCTCATGACACTCGCTCCTTTCGCCCGGCGGAGCGCGACGTTGCCCCGCACGCAGGCAATGTAGTGCATCGGCCGCCGGCGCAGGATGGGCGCCGCACGCTGGCGGCATCGACCCCCCGGTGCGGCCCCGCGCCGCTGTCGCGATCTTGATCTGACCGGCCCGGCCCGACCACGGCGCGGCAGACAATGGCCCCGGCCCGGCGCCATTCGGCCGCCACGGCCGCACAGACGAAGGAAACCCACCCCATGTTTTCGATCTTCAGCTGGCGCGAAGTGCGTCCCGCTCCAGGTGCCGTGGTCGCGCCCGACGAGCGACTGCCCTGGCCCCAGACGGCCGCCATGGGCGTCCAGCACGTGATCGCCATGTTCGGCGCCACGGTGCTGGCGCCCATCCTGATGGGCTTCGACCCCAACCTGGCGATCCTGATGAGCGGCATCGGCACGCTCATCTTCTTCCTCATGGTGGGCGGCAAGGTGCCCAGCTATCTGGGGTCGAGTTTTGCCTTCATCGGCGTGGTCATCGCCGCCACCGGCTTTGCCGGCCAGGGCGCCAACGCCAACCTCGGCGTGGCCCTGGGCGGCATCGTGGCCTGCGGCGCGGTCTATACGCTGATCGGCCTGGTCGTGATGGCCACCGGCACCGGCTGGATCGAGCGCCTGATGCCGCCCGTGGTGACCGGCGCCGTGGTCGCCGTGATCGGCCTGAACCTGGCCGGCATCCCGATCAAGAACATGGCGCCGACTGCCTTCGACGCCTGGATGCAGGGCGTCACCTTCGTCTGCGTGGCCGGGGTGGCGGTGTTCACGCGCGGCATGACGCAGCGGCTGCTCATCCTGGTGGGGCTCATCGTGGCCGGCATCGTCTACGCCGTGCTGACCAACGGGCTGGGCCTGGGCAAGCCGATCGACGTTTCGGGCATCGCCAGCGCTGCCTGGTTCGGCGCGCCGCGCTTCGCCGCGCCGGTGTTCGAAGCCAACGCCATGCTGTTGATCGCCCCGGTGGCGGTGATCCTGGTGGCCGAGAACCTGGGCCACATCAAGGCCGTGAGCGCGATGACCGGCCGCAACCTGGACCCGCTGATGGGCCGCGCCTTCGTGGGCGACGGCATCGCCACCATGGTCTCGGGCGCCAGCGGCGGCACCGGCGTGACCACCTATGCCGAGAATATCGGCGTCATGGCAGCGACCAAGATCTACTCCACGGCGGCCTTCGTGGTGGCGGCACTGTTCGCCGTGCTGCTGGGCTTCAGCCCCAAGTTCGGCGCTCTCATCCAGGCCATTCCGCTGGCGGTGATGGGCGGCGTATCGATCGTCGTCTTCGGCCTCATCGCGGTGGCCGGCGCCAAGATCTGGGTCGACAACCGGGTGGACTTCTCCGACAACCGCAATCTGGTGGTGGCCGCCATCACGCTGGTGCTGGGCACGGGCGACTACACGCTGAAGTTCGGCGCCTTCACTTTGGGCGGCATCGGCACCGCCACCTTCGGCGCCATCGGGCTGTGGGCGCTGCTCGGGCGGGGCGACAAGGCGCCTTGAGTCGCAGCGCCGGTTCACAATCGCACCATGAAAGACGCTGCCCCCTACGAGCCCCCCCGGATCTGGACGCCACCGGCTTCCAGTGGCGGGCGCTTCGCCAATATCAACCGCCCCACCGCCGGCCCCACGCACGAGAAGGAACTGCCGGTGGGCCGCCACCCGCTGCAGCTCTATTCGCTGGCCACGCCGAACGGCGTGAAGGTGACGGTGATGCTGGAGGAACTGCTGGCGCTGGGCCATGCCGGCGCCGAGTACGACGCCTGGCTGATCCGCATCGGCGAAGGCGACCAGTTCGGCAGCGGCTTCGTCGCCGTCAACCCCAACTCCAAGATTCCGGCGCTGCTGGATCGCAGCGGGCCGGTGCCGGTGCGCGTCTTCGAGTCCGGCGCCATCCTGCTGTACCTGGCCGAAAAATTCGGCGCCTTCCTGCCCACCACGATGCCGGCGCGCGCCGAGTGCCTGTCGTGGCTTTTCTGGCAGATGGGCAGCGCGCCCTACCTGGGCGGCGGCTTCGGCCACTTCTACGCCTACGCGCCGAGCAAGATCGAATACGCCATCGACCGCTTCGCGATGGAGGTCAAACGCCAGCTCGACGTGCTCGACCGCCGCCTGGCCGAGAGCCCCTACCTGGCGGGCCCGGACTACACGGTGGCCGACATCGCCGTCTGGCCCTGGTATGGCGCGCTGGTCAAGGGCCAGCTCTACGAGGCCGGCGAATTCCTGCAGGTGCAGGCCTACAGCCACGTGGTCGAATGGGCCGAGCGCATCGCCGCCCGACCGGCCGCACGGCGCGGGCGCATGGTCAACCGCATTTCGGGCCAGCCGGCGAGCCAGCTGCACGAACGCCACGACGCCGCCGACTTCGACACCCGCACGCAGGACAAGCTGGCGCCGCCGGGCTGAAGCCCGCAGCGCACCGCACGACGAGAGCCTCGACCATGATCACCTTGTACGACTGCGCCACCGCGCCGAGTCCGCGCCGCGCGCGCATCCTGCTGGCCGAAAAGGGCGTGGCGCACGAAACGGTGCCCGTCGACCTGCGCAGCGGCGAGCAGCTCGGCGCGGCCTACCGCCAGGTCAACCCGCAATGCACCGTGCCCGCGCTGCGCACCGACGAAGGCCTGGTGCTCACCGACAACGCCGCCATCACGGCCTGGCTGGAAGCCCGCTTCCCCGAGCCGGCGCTGCTGGGCACCACGCCCGCCGAGAAGGCCGAGATCGCGAGCTGGAACTGGCGCGTGGAATTCGAGGGCCTGCTGGCCATTGCCGAGGCCCTGCGCAACAGCTCGCCGGCCATGGCCCACCGGGCGCTGCCCGGCGCGGTGGACTACGAGCAGATTCCCGAACTGGCGGCACGTGGAGTGGCGCGCGCAAGGCAGTTCTTCGCCACCTTGAACGAACGCCTGGCTGGCCGCGGCTTCGTCGCCACCGGCCGCTTCAGCGTGGCCGACATCACGGCCGTGGTGGCGGTGGACTTCGCCCGCGTCATCAAGGTCAAGGCCGGCGACGAACACCCGCACCTGCAGCGCTGGCGCGCGGCCATGGCGCTGCGGCCGTCGATGGGGCTGTAGCCAAGGCGCGAATTCAACGCAGGCCACCGCGCATCGCGACCCGTTGCCGCTGCGCCTCGCGGTAGCCTCCCCTGGAGCCGACCCTGCATCCGACCCCTTCAAGCCCATGACCCCGCGCCGTCTCGACCTCGCCCTACAGGGCGGTGGCACCCAGGGTGCCTTCACCTGGGGCGTTCTCGACCGCCTGCTCGAAGACGAGCGGCTGCAGCTCGCGGCCATCAGCGGCACCAGCGCCGGCGCCATGAATGCCGTGGCGCTGGCTTCGGGCTGGGCCACCGACGGCCGCCGCGGCGCCCGCGAGGCCTTGCGCAACTTCTGGTCGCGGGTGGCCGAAGGCCTGCGCTTGGGCAACTGGGTCGATGCCTGGCTGGGCTGGGGTCAGGCTGCCGGCGCGCCCGGTGCCGTGCCCAGTCCGATGCAGATGGCCTGGGACATGGCCAGCACCCTGCTCGCACCGGTGCACGCCGACCCCGCCGTGCACAACCCCTTGCATGCCATCCTGCGCGACACCGTCGATTTCGACGCCGTGCGCGGCTGCCGCGACCTCAAGCTCTTCGTCGCGGCCACGCACGTGCGCAGCGGCCGCCAGCGCGTCTGGCGCCGGGCCGAACTCGGCATCGAGGCCGTGCTCGCATCGGCCTGCCTGCCCACGCTCTTCCCCGCCGTCGAAGTGGACGGCGAGGCCTACTGGGACGGCGGCTACATGGGCAACCCCGCGCTGCTGCCGCTGCTCGCCGAGACCCCCACGCTGGACCTGATGCTGGTGCAGGTGCACCCCAGCGCCCGCAGCGAAGTGCCGCTGGGCGGCGCCGCGGTGCTGGACCGCATCAACGAGATCACTTTCCACGGCAGCCTGGTCAAGGAACTGCGCTCGCTGGCCATCCTGCGCAAGCTGATCCACGACGAAGGCCTGGCCGACCGCCCCTTCCACGAACCGCTGTTCCGCAAGGCCGCCGCGCTGCGCGTGCACCGCATCGAAGGCGGCGAGAAGCTCGACGCGCTGGCCTCCGCCGGCCTGCTCTATCCGGCCTGGCACCGCCTGCTGGAGCTGCACCGTGCCGGCCACGCGGCGGCCGATACCTGGCTGACCGACCACTTCACCCACCTGGGGCGGCACGGCACGGTCGACCTGGTGGCCGACTACCTGGGCGGCGACGTGCTCAATGGGCGCCCGCATGCGGCAGCGGCGCCGCGGCGCGCGCCGGGCTAGGGCGCCGGTCCAAGCTCTTTCTCGCCCGGCAGCCAGGCCACGACCACGGCGGTGCAGGCGGCCACCAGCGCCATGCCCCACAGCAGCGTGCCGAAACTCGACGCCTTGACCAGCGGCCCGAGCAGCCACACCGCCAGCGAACTGATGCCGATGGACACCGTCAGCCGCGCCCCGGCCACGCGCGAGCGGATGCGGTCGTCGACATAGCGCACGATCATCGCGTCGGTGAAAGGGATCGAGCCGAAGATGAAGACCATCACCCCCAGCAGCAGCACCAGCAACCACCAGCCCTGCGCCTGCGCGGCCAGCGCCAGCAGCGGCATCGGCATCAGCGCCATGAACAGGTACAAGGGTTTGAGCGGCAGGCGGTCGATGAGCCGGCCCACCACCACCTGCGCCAGCGAGGCCACGGCGTAGACGGCGGCCAGCATCGCCCCCAGCAGCGCCGGGTTCTCGACGACGCCGCGAAAGCGCTCGGCCAGCAATTGCGCGTTGCCGTTGGTGCTGAAGTTGAAGAGCAGGCCGACGGTGACCGAGGCCCCGGTCATGACCGCGAACACGCGCGCCATCAGCGCCGGCGTCAGCGTCACCCGCGCCTTGGTGCTGCGCCGGGCAGGTGCCTCGGTCTCCGGCGGGCAGTGGCGCGCGAACAGCCAGCCGGCGCCGATGGCCAGCAGCCCCGGCACCGCGAAGGCCGCGCGCCAGCCGAACCACTGCACCATGAAGCCGGTGCTCAGCGCGGCCACGGCGATGCCCAGGTTGCCGGCCAGGCCGTTGACGCCGATCACCGCGCCGGGGTTGGGCGCGCTCTGCAGCAGCATCGGAATGCCCACCGGGTGGTAGATCGAGGCAAACGCGCCCAGCAGCGTGAGCGCGGCGGCCAGTTCCCAGGCGCTGCGCGTGACGGCGGCCAGCAGCGCCGAGGCACCGATGCCGAAGAAGAACAGCAGCATCATGCGGCGCCGCCCCCACAGGTCGCCCAGACGACCCGAGGGCAGCGAGCCCAGACCGAACATGGCGAAAGCGCCCACGCCATAGGGCATCAAGTCCTCCCAGCGCGCGAAGCCGAACTCGGCCGCGATCGCGCCCACCGCGGTGGCGAAGATGAGCAGGAACATGTGGTCGATGGCGTGGCCCAGATTGAGCAGCAGCGCCACTGGTCGCGGCCCTGCCATGTCAGTTCACGCGGCCGGGCCGAGAGGCGGCCGCCGGGTGGCCCGCGCGCTGCAGGTGCAGCGTGAAGCACGAGCCCTGGCCGGGCTGGCTGCTGACGGTGATCTCGCCGCCCATCGAACGCGCCAGCGCACGCGAATGCGCCAGCCCGAGTCCGTGACCCTCGACGCCGGTGCGTTCTGCACCGACGCGGTTGAAGGGTTCGAACAGCCGCTCCAGTTGCGCCGGAGCGAGGCCGATGCCGGAGTCGGTGATGTCGACATGCACGCCGGGGCCTTCACCGCCGGCCCCGTCTTGCCGCACCGCCAGGCGCACGCTGCCCTGCGGCCGGTTGTACTTGACCGCATTGGACAGCAGGTTCATCACCACCTGGCGCAACCGCGTCGGGTCGGCCTGCACCTGCACCGCGGCCGGGTCCGGCTCGCCCGGCAGCGGCCTTGCGACTTCCAGCGCCACCGCGCCGGCCTGCGCCAGCGGGCGGCAGATCGCGACGCAGGTCTCGAGCAAGGGGGCCAGCGGCACCGCCTGCGTGGCCACCTTCTGCGCGCCCGACTCGATGCTGCTGATGTCCAGGATCTGGTTGATCAGCGACAGCAGGTGCTCCCCGGCGCTCAGCACATGGCCCAATTGCGCCCGCCGCTCGGCCGGCAGTTGCGGGTCCATCTGGATCAGCTGCGAAAAGCCGATGATCGCATTCAACGGGGTCCGCAACTCATGGCTCAGGCGCGACAGGAAGTCGGACTTCGCCTGGCTTGCCGCCTCGGCGGATTCCTTGGCCAGGCGCAGCTGCTCGGCCTCGTGCTGGGCGCTGATATCGACGAAGGCCACCACGGCATGCAACAGCCGGCCGTCGCCTGCGAGTTGCGGATAACCGTTGACCAGCACCCAGGTATGCGCTGCCGCGGCGTCGCCGGCCACGATACCGAAGATCTGCGGCGACAGCGGCTGGTGCGTGCGCAGCAACTGCGCCACGGGGTAGTCGCACGGCTGCACCCGCTCGCCCTGCGCATCGACGAAGTGCCAGACCGGCGAGTCGGCCGCGGTGCCGCGCATCTGCTCCGGCGTCATGCGCAGCAGCGCGCAGGCGCGGTCGTTGAAGAGCTCCACCGCACCGTCGCTGGCGTGCGACACCACGGCCACCGGCAGGTTCTGCAGCAGGGTCCGGTACTCGCGCTCGCTGGTGCGCAGGCGCTCGCGGGCTTCGGCGGTGGCGACGACCATGCTGTTGAATTCGCGCGCGACATCGCGGATCTCGGTCGGGCCGGCATCCGGCGCGCGCGGCGCCAGGTCGCCCCGCGCCACCGACCGCGCCGCCGCGGCCAGGCCCAGGATCGGCAACCGGATGCCGCGGCTGACGCGCCAGGCCGCCAGGCCGGCGGCGAGCAAGACCACCAGGATGAGCGCCAGGCTGCGATTGCGGGTGGCGCGGTAGTCACGCAGCGTCTCGTCCTCGGGCACCCCGGAAACCGCCACCCAGCCGCTCATCGGTACCGTGCGGATCACGAAAAGCCGCCGCACGCCGTCGATGCCGACGCCGGGGAACTGCAGCGACGCCGGCGCGGAGACGCCGGCAGCGCGCGCCTCCCGGCGCAACGCATCGATGCCCCGGGACACGTTCTCGACCGCCGGCTTTCCGGCGCGTTCGCCCTGCAGGGTGGACCGGACCAGCACCCGGTTCGCCGCGTCCACGACGGCCCCCAGGTTGCTGGCCGGCAACTGCGCGAACAGGCGCTCCTGCAACTGCCGCAGGTCCAGCGGCGTGATCAGCAGCGCCACGGTCTGGCCCGACGCGTCCTTCACGGGGTAGGTCAAGCGCACCGTCCACTCGTTCTGCACGTTGCCCAGGTGCCCGTCCGACACATGAAAACCGGGCTGGCGGACGGCGGCCTGGAACCACGGCGCGGCCGCCACGCTCTGCTGCGAAGGCGGCTGCGGCAACTCCGAGCACAGCGAGCGGCCATCGGTCAGGCGCAGCGCCAACGTCTTGAAGGCCGGGCTGATGGTGCGGAATTCCGCCAGGAGCGGGTCGCAGGCGGTGGGGTCGGCCGAGCGCACCAGCGGCCTGGCGGCCATCGACGCCAGCATCGCCTCGGCGTCCTGCAGCAGCCAGCGCAGCCGGTCGCTGGTGCCGATGGCCACCAGATCGGCCGCGCGATAGGCGTCGCGCAAGGCCGTGTCGCGCAGGTGGCTCAGGTAGAGTGCGGCGCCGGCCACGGCCGGCACCAGGCAGATGGCCAGCAAGGCCAGCAAGCCGGTGCCGAGTCGCCAGGACTTCGGCTCGTGAAGGCGATCAGCACTCGACATCCCGGGTCAGTGGCCTCTCCAAGGGTTGGCGCCGGGCCGGCCGTGCGCCACGCGCCGCCGAGGCAAGCGTGGCAGCGCGATCCACTGTAGCCCATGTCGGGCCTTGAACGGCAATTCGGTCCGGCGGCGGCCGTCTTGGCCGGCACCCAGGGATCGGTCAGCGTTCCAGTCGCAGGATGCGCCCGTTGCGGCTGTCGGTCAGCACGTAGAGCCAGCCGTCGGGCCCCTGGCGCACGTCGCGGTACCGTTCGCCCAGGTCGGCGAGCAGGCGCTCCTCGCCGGTGACGCGGTCACCGTCGAGCGTCAGGCGCAGCAGCGCCTGGCCGCGCAGCGTGCCCATGAACAGGCTGCCCTGCCAGCCCGGGTAGCGCTCGCTGGTCAGGAAGGCCAGGCCGCTGGGCGCCACCGAGGTGGGCCGCCAGCTGCGGATGGGTTCCTCGAAGCCGGGTTTCGGGCCTTCGTCGCCGATGCGCGTGCCGGTGCCGTAGTTGCGGCCCTGGGTCACCAGCGGCCAGCCGTGGTTGCGCCCGGCCTGCACGATATTCAGCTCGTCGCCGCCCTGCGGGCCGTGTTCGGTGGCCCACAGCTGCCCCGTCGCCGGGTGCAGCGCCGCGCCCTGGATATTGCGGTGGCCCAGGCTCCAGACTTCGGGCGCGACACCCGCCCGGCCGACGAAGGGGTTGTCGGGCGGCACACGGCCGTCGGCTTCGATGCGCACGACCTTGCCGATATGGTTGGCCGGGTTCTGCGCCTCGTCCTTGGCGCCGAAGCGGTCGCCCAGGCCCACCCACAGCCGGCCGTCGCGGGCCATGACGATGCGCGAGCCGCAATGGTGCTGGCTGCGGATCTTCGGTGCCTGGCTGAAAATGGTGCGCACGTCCACCAGCGCGTCGCCCACCAGACGCGCGCTGGCCACCGCGGTGCTGTTGCCCCCGCCGCCGGCGGCCGGCTCGGCAAAGCTGAAGAAGATGCGCTGGTTGTCGGCGAAGCGCGGATCGACCACCACGTCGAGCAGGCCGCACTGGTTGCCCACCGAGATGGGCGGCAGCCCGGCGAGCGGCGCCGAGATGCGGCCGCCGGGCTCGACGATGCGCAAGCGGCCTTCGCGCTCGGTCACGAGCAAACGCCCGTCGGGCAGGAAAGCCAGGCCCCAGGGATGTTCCAGGCCCTGGGCCACGGTGACGGGCTTGAGTTCCAGCGCCTGGGCCGTTCCGACCAGGCCCAGGGGTGCGGCCAGGGCCGCCAGGATCAAGCTGCAAACGCGATTCACGAGTTTCATGGTGCGGGATGGTGCAGCGGCTGGACCAAACCCGCTGGGCGCGGGGTCATCGCAGCCACCAACGAACCGCAGGCCGGCGCGCAGGGATAGGCCCCGGCCTCTGCCGCGTCAACCCTCCTCGGCCTCGACCACCATCTGCACCCGCTGGCGCCCGTTCCATTCGTCCAGGCTCAGCCGGTAGGCCAGCCGGGCGCTGGCCGGCAGCGGCTCGCTGCGGCCGAACCAGATGGCGTCGCGCTCGGTGCCCTGGTGGCGCAGCCTGAGCTTGAGGTGCTTTTCGCCCACCAGCCGCTGCTGCAGCACCTGCACCTCGTCGCAGAACAGCGGCGCCTCGAAACCCTGGCCCCAGACCTGCGCGTCCAGCACGGCGGCGGTCTGCGGGTTGAACCACTCCAGCGCCAGCGGGCCGTCGGTGCGCAGCGTGCGCGTCAGCGTCGCGGCGTCGAGCCATTCCTCGGCCACCCGGCGCAGCGCGGCGTCGAACACCTCGACGCCACCCTCCCCCAGCGTGCATCCGGCCGCCATGGCGTGGCCGCCGAAGCGCAGCAGCAGCCCGACGTGGCGCTTGGCCACCAGGTCCAGCGCGTCGCGCAGGTGGAAACCGGGAATCGAGCGGCCCGAGCCCTTCAGCCGGCCATCGGCGCCGCGCGCGAAGACGAAAGTCGGCCGGTGCAGGCGGTCCTTCAGGCGCCCGGCCACGATGCCGACCACGCCTTCGTGGAAGCTCTCGTCGAACAGCGTCACGGCCGGCGGCGTGTCGTCCAGCGCCAGCCGCTCGACCGTGGCCTCGGCCAGTTCGCGCATGCCGGCCTCCACTTCGCGCCGCTCGCGGTTGATGGCGTCGAGTTGCGCCGCCAGCGCCGCCGCGCGCGCCGGGTCGTCGGTGAGCAGGCATTCGATGCCCAGCGTCATGTCGGCCAGGCGGCCCGCGGCGTTGATGCGCGGGCCCAAAGCAAAACCGAAGTCGAACGCCGCGGCCTGGCTGGCCTTGCGCCCCGCGGCGTGGAACAGCGCCGCCAGCCCCGGCTGCAGGCGGCCGCTGCGCACGCGCTTGAGCCCCTGCGCGACGAGGCGGCGGTTGTTGGCGTCGAGCTTCACCACGTCGGCCACCGTGCCCAGTGCCACCAGGTCGAGCAACGTGTCCAGCCGCGGCTGGCCGCCGCCGGCCCAGTGGCCCCGTGCGCGCAGTTCGGCCCGCGTGGCCAGCAGCACGTAGAACATGACGCCGACGCCGGCGATGGCCTTGCTCTCGAAGGTGCAGCCGGGCTGGTTGGGGTTGACGATGACGTCGGCGTCGGGCAGCGTGACCGCACCGTCTTCGACCGCCGGCAGGTGGTGGTCGGTGACCAACACGCGCAGGCCCAGCGCGCGCGCATGCGCCACACCGGCCAGGCTGGCGATGCCGTTGTCCACCGTCACCAGCACGTCCGGCCTCGGCCGCCCGGACTGCGCCAGCGCCAGGTCGACGATGGTCGGCGTGAGGCCGTAGCCGTGCACCACGCGGTCGGGCACCACGTAGCCGAGAGTCGCCGGCTCGGCGCCGAGCAGTTTCAGGCCGCGCAAGGCCACGGCGCAGGCGGTGGCGCCATCGCAGTCGTAGTCGGCGACGATGCAGATGGGCTGCCTGCGCTCGATGGCGTCGGCCAGCAACCGGCCGGCTTCGGCATTGCCTTTCAGCGTCTCGGGCGGCAGCAGCCGGCCCAGGCTGTCGTCGAGTTCGTCGGGCTGGCGCACGCCGCGCGCGGCCAGCAGTCGCGCCAGCAGCGGGTGCACGCCGGCCTGTTCGAGCGCGAAGCTCACGCGCGGCGGCACGTCGCGGGGGGTCAGGATCACAGCGGCTCCAGGATGTCGCGCACGCGCGGCGCCGACCACAGCGAACGCAGGCGCTGCGTCCAGCGTTGGGGCGCGGCCTCGAAGGCGACGCCGCTGCGTTCGCCGCACAGCGTCAGCCGCACCGGCCGGCCTTGCTCGGCCCGCTTCAGCAACTCGGCCAGCGGCCCTTCGTCCAGCGTCTCCCAGGCGCGGGCCCAGGCCGCCCAGTCGTCGTTCAGCGCCGGGGCGCGCAGGCGTTCGTCCACCTGCGGCGGCTCGGCCGCGCTGCGCTGCAGGACACCACAGCCGCTGAGCCAGAACGAATTCACCGGCAGCAGACCGCGCGCCTCGCGCTCCGCATTCAGCGGGTGCGTGTGCAGCAGCATCTGCACCTCGCTCTGCAGACGGCGGATGCGCCGCGCCGCCGGGTCGCTGCCGAGCCAGGCATCGACATTGCGGCCGATGACACGGTCCAGCGAGGCGGTGGCCAGCGCGGCCAGGCTCTCGTGCGCGGCGTACCAGCGCAGCGGCGCGCCCCAGCGCAGCACGAAGCCCTCGCCGGTAAACAGCGGCAGCATGGCGTCGAAGAGCGCGCGCGACGTGGCTTCGTCGAGCATCAGCCGCGCCGGGTCGAGCAGGCTGACCTGGTCGGTCCCCAGGTGCCAGTGCGTGGGCGTGAGCAGGCCCCAGGCCAGTTCGCCCACGTCCACGCCGGTGGCGGCGGCTTGCCGCGCCGCCCAGGGCAGCAGACCGGCGCCGCCCTGCCACCCCAATGCGCGCGCCAGCGCGCGTTCGTGCGGCGGCGACAGGCACCATTCGTCGCCCTCGTCGCGCTCCACCTCGCCCAGGCGCGCCAGCAGGGCCTGCAGGCGCGGCAGCGACAGCGTGGCCAGGGCGTGGCGGCCGGCCTCGGCCAGCGGCGCCGCAAACGGGATCAGCAGGTGCATGGATCGATTATCCCGGCCGCGAACCGGCCGGCGCGCCGCTGGCGGCAGGCCTTCGTGGGCCTGGCGTTAGCATCGCCCGCCATGAACCTGCCCTACGAGTGGCACATCGGCTGGCGCTACACACGGGCGGGCCGCGCCGGCCGGCGCAACGGCTTCATCTCCTTCATCAGCGGCGTTTCGATGCTCGGCATCACGCTGGGCGTGGCGGCGCTGATCATCGTGCTGAGCGTGATGAACGGCTTCCAGAAGGAGGTGCGCGACCGCATGCTCAGCGTCATCGCGCACATCGAGGTCTTCGACGCCGGCCGCGGCGCCCTGCCCGACTGGCGCGCCACGGCCGAAGCGGCGCGGCGCGACACGCGCGTGGTCGGCGCCGCACCCTTCGTGCTGGCGCAGGCGCTGGTGGGCCGCGGTGACGAGTTGCGCGGCGCCGTGGTGCGCGGCATCGATCCGCGCGAAGAGGCCAACGTCACCGACCTGGCGCGCGCGCAGCAGCCGCTGCTGTCGCGCTTGCAGGCCGGCGAATGGAATATCGTGCTCGGCGTGGAGCTCGCGCGGCTGGTGGGCGCGCGCGTGGGCGACAAGGTCACCATCGTCTCGCCCGGTGGCCAGGTCACGCCGGCCGGCGTGGTGCCGCGACTGAAGCAGTTCACGCTGGCCGGCGTGTTCGATGCCGGGCACTATGAATACGACAGCGCGCTGGCGCTGATCCACATGGAAGACGCCGCGCGGCTGTTCCGCGTGGAGGGCCCCACCGGCGTGCAGTTGCGCCTTTCCGACGTGCACGCCGCGCGCGCGGCTGCCGGCGACCTGCAGGCCAGCCTGGGGCCCGACGTGATGGTGCGCGACTGGACGCGCACCAACCGCAACTGGTTCGACGCCGTGCAGATCGAGAAGCGGCTGATGTTCATCATCCTGACGCTGATCGTCGCCGTGGCCGCCTTCAACCTCGTCAGCACGCTGGTGATGACGGTGACCGACAAGCGCGCCGACATCGCCATCCTGCGCACGCTGGGCGCCAGCCCGCGCTCGATCATGGGCATCTTCATCGTGCAGGGCGCGGCGGCCGGCATCATGGGCACGGCCGGCGGCGTGGCGCTGGGGCTGCTGGTGGCGCTGAATGTCGACGTCATCGTGCCGGCCATCGAGCGCGCCCTGGGCGTGGCCTTCCTGCCCGGCAGCATCTACCTCATCAGCCGCATGCCCAGCGAACCGCTGGCCAGCGATATCGTGCCCATCGCCGTGATCTCGCTGCTGCTGGCCTTTGCCGCCACGCTGTACCCGAGCTGGCGCGCCAGCCGCGTCAACCCGGCCGAGGCGCTGCGGTATGAGTGATCCAGGCCCCCGGGCTCCGGCTTCGCCTGCGCCACCCCCCGAGGGGGCCGTTCGGACGACCGGCGAAGCCGGATCGTCCGCGGTCGTGCTGCAGGCCTTCGACCTGCACAAGCGTTTCGTCGAGGGCCGTGGCGCCAATGCGCTCGACGTGACCGTGCTGCGCGGCGTGAGCCTGGAGGTGCGGCACGGCGATACGCTGGCCGTCGTCGGCGCCTCGGGCTCGGGCAAGAGCACGCTGCTGCACCTGCTGGGCGGGCTGGACGCGCCCACCAGCGGCCGCGTCGAATTGATGGGGCGCGACCTGACCCGCCTGAGCGCCAGCGAACAGGGTGCCTGGCGCAACCGGCACCTCGGCTTCGTCTACCAGTTCCACCACCTGCTGCCCGAATTCAGCGCGCTGGACAACGTGGCCATGCCGCTGCGCATCCGCCGCCTGCCGGTGGCGCAGGCGCGCGCGCAGGCACAGGCGATGCTGGCCCGCGTGGGCCTGGCAGAGCGGACGGCACACCACCCGGCGCAGCTGTCGGGCGGCGAACGCCAGCGCGTGGCCATCGCCCGCGCGCTGGTCACGCAGCCGGCCTGCGTGCTGGCCGACGAACCCACCGGCAACCTGGACCGCGGCACGGCCAACACGGTATTCGAGCTCATGCTGGCACTGGCGCGCGAACACGGCACCGCCTTCGTCGTCGTCACCCACGACGAGACGCTGGCGCGCCGCTGCGCACGCACGCTGCGGCTGGAACGCTGACAAGGCTCGAGAGAACCCCCCCCCCGGTTCTTTATCACCTTGTATGTCGAGCCCGGTCGACATCACGGCCGGCGCTGAACGGGGTGCTGCCGGACAATCGCTGCATGCACCTGATCAACGCCGACCTGCACTGCCACAGCCAGGTTTCCGACGGCACGCTGTCGCCGGAAGCCCTGGCCGAGCGGGCGTTTGCGCAAGGCGTCGAACTCTGGTCGCTGACCGACCACGACGAAGTGAGCGGCCAGCAGCGCGCCCGCGAAGCCGCATTGGCGCTGGGCATGGACTACCTCACCGGCACCGAGATCTCGGTCAGCTTCATCGGCGAGACCGTGCACATCGTCGGCCTGGGTTTCGACGCCGAGAACGAAGCGCTGCGTGCCGGCCTGGCCGCCACGCGCAGCGGAAGGCGCGAACGCGCACGCCAGATGGCCGCCGGCCTGGCGCAACTGGGCATCGCAGGCGCCTTCGAAGGTGCGCTGCGCTACGTGGCCAACCCCGACCTCATTTCGCGCACGCACTTTGCGCGTTTCCTGGTGGACAGCGGCGTCTGCCCCGACACGCATTCGGTCTTCCGCCGCTACCTCACGCCCGGCAACCCGGGCTACGTACCGCACCGCTGGGCGGGCCTGGGCGAAGCCGTGCGCTGGATCAGGGACGCCGGCGGCGTGGCCGTCATCGCGCACCCGGCGCGTTACCGCTTCACCCCCACCGAGGAATATGCGCTGATCACCGAATTCATCGCCCACGGCGGGGTCGCCATCGAAGTGGTGACCGGCAGCCACAGCGCCGCCGAACAGGTCCGCTACACCGACACCGCGCTCGAATTCGACCTGCTGGCGTCGCGCGGCAGCGACTTCCACTCGCCCGGGGAAAGCCGCACCGAACTGGGCACCCTGCCCGGCCTGCCGGGGCGTCTGAAGCCGGTGTGGGGTGCGCTGCAGCAGCGTATCCAGCACGCCCGGCGCAGACCGTTCGAGGCGACACCGATCGCGGTCCACCCGTGAAAACCCGAAATGACATAGAATCGCCGGCTGGCTTGCAAGTGAAGCCTTCCGTTCATCCCCTCTGACCTTCGTCGCTTCGCGCGCTCAAGTCTCTTGAGCCCGGGGCAGCATCCCTCGGGTCGGCGGCGATGCCGTCGCCATGATCCGATGAGCCTGCAGCGTCCTGCTGCCCAAGGCCCTCCCGTATTGCTGCGACCTGACCCCTGCGGGGCCCAAAACGGGCGCCGCCGGCCGGCTGTTGCCGGCTGCCTGAGCGAAAGACGAAGATGAGTTTCGATTCCCTGAACCTGCACGAGACCCTGGTCCGTGCCGTCACCACCGCCGGCTACGCGGCGCCCACCGACGTGCAGCAGCGCGCCATCCCGCCGGCCCTGGCCGGGCAGGACCTGATGGTCAGCAGCAACACCGGCAGCGGCAAGACGGCCAGCTTCGTGCTGCCGGCACTGATGCGCGTGCTGGCCTCGCGCGCCCTGCCGCGGCCACCGCGCGGCACCGTCGCCGGCCCGCGCATCCTGGTGCTCACGCCCACGCGTGAACTGGCCATGCAGGTGGCCAAGGCGGCCATGGACTATGGCCGCTTCGTGCCGCACCTGAGCGTGTGCACGGTGGTCGGCGGCGTGCCCTACGGCCTGCAGCTCAAGCAGCTGCGCGCGCCGCTGGACATCCTGATCGCCACCCCCGGCCGCCTGATCGACCACCTCGAATCCGGCAAGGCCGTGCTGGGCAACGTGGAAATGCTGGTGCTGGACGAAGCCGACCGCATGCTCGACATGGGCTTCATCGACCCCATCCACCACATCGCCAAGGCCACGCCCAAGGCGCGCCAGACGGTGATGTACAGCGCCACCTTCGGCGGCCACGTCGGCCGCCTGGCCGAGGAACTGCTGCGCGCGCCGCAGCGCATCGAGGTCAGCTCGCAGACCGAGGCCCATGCCGACATCGAACAGCGCCTGCACTGGGCCGACGACTTCCAGCACAAGAATGCGCTGCTCGACCACATCCTCACCGAGCGCAGCGTCGACCAGGCGCTGGTGTTCACCAGCACGCAGCGCGACGCCGACTGGCTGGCCGAGCGCCTGGGCGAGATGGGCCACAGCGTGGCCGCGCTGCACGGCGGCATGCCGCAGGGCCGGCGCAACCGCGTGCTGCAGGGGCTGCGCAGCAAGCACCTGCGCGTGCTGGTGGCCACCGACGTGGCCGCGCGCGGCATCGACGTGCCGACCATCAGCCACGTCATCAATTTCGGGCTGCCGATGAAGGAAGAGGACTACGTGCACCGCATCGGCCGCACCGGCCGCGCCGGCCGCAGCGGCCTGGCGGTGACGCTGGCCGAACGCCGCGACAGCGGCATGATCCACCGCATCCAGCGCTACACCACGCAGCGCATCGCCACCACCACCATCGCCGGCCTGGAGCCCAGGCGCGTGGAGCCCAAGCCGGCACCGCGCCCGGCGCCTGGCCAGGGTGCGGCCTTCGCGCGGCCGGGCGCCAAGCCCTTCGGCCCGCGCCCCGGCGGCCGGCCGGCCTTCAAGCCGGCGGGCAAGACCTTCAGCAAGGCCGGCCCCCGGCCACGCTGAACGGCGAAGGCCACCGGTCTGCGCCTTTGTGCGGCGCCTTGCCGTTGCGCCAGGCCCGCCTGCGGGTCAGAAGCTCACACGCAGGCCCGCCGAGAAGGCCCGCCCTGGCAAAGGCGCCAGCGGGCGCACGCTGCCGATGCTGCTGGCGCTGTAGGCCAGCGTATCGCCCACGTTCAGCAGCCGGGCATACAGCAGCGCATCGCTCGGCCCCAGTCCCAGCGCGTAGGTGGTCGACAGGTTGACCATCGTCCAGCCTTCGGTGGCCACGTCGGTGCTCGGCACGCGCGTCTGGTCGCCGGCGTACTGCACTTCCGCGCGCGCCGTCCACCCGCCCTGCCCCAGCGTCAGGCCCAAGGTCGCGCGCTGCGGCGCCAACCTGGGCAGCGGCTCGTTGTTGCGGGTGTCGGTGCCGCGAACCATGTCGAAGCGGGCATCGAGGTCCAGGCTGCGCGGACCGTCCAGCAAGCGCCACACCGCTTCGGCTTCCAGCCCGTAGAGCTCGGCGCGCACGCCGCTGAAGGCATAGACGGGAAAGGCATCCCCTTCTGCGTCCACGAAGTCGGGCTCGCCCGTGGCGGCGAGCAGGATGTAGTTGGAAAAGCGGGCGGCAAAGAGGCCCAGCTTCACCTCGTTGGCACCCCGCCGCCAGGCCAGGCCCAGGTCGAGATTGCGGCCCTTTTCCAGCGCCTGCTGCGTGTCGCCGCGCTCGAAGGTGCCGGTGGCCGCATGCACGCCGTTGGCATAGAGCTCGTAGCTGGTCGGCGCGCGCTCCGTGTACGACGCATTGGCCGACAGTTGCCACCGCTCGTCGAGCTTCATCACCGCGCCCAGCGCAGCGCTAAAGGGTGAGAACCTGCGCTCCTGCGCCGGGCCGAATTGCGGCTCCTCGGGGTCGGCATCGCCGCCTGAACGCACGCGCACCTGCTCGGCGCGCAGGCCGCTACTGACCGAGCCGCCTTCGCCCCAGGACCAGCGCTCCAGCACGAAGACCGACTGCTGCCGCGTGTGCGTCGAAGGCACGAAGGCTTCCTCGCCCAGTGCCGAGAAGTCCGACGATTCGTACTGCAGCCCGAAGCTGCCCTCGAGCTGGCCGCCGCCCAGCGCCAGCGCCCGGTGCACGGCCTCCAGCCGCGCGTCGCTACCGTCGTTGGCGAACGTCGTGCCCACGGAACCGTCGCCTTCGATCTCCTGGTGCCGGTAGTCGGTGCCGGCGCCCTGCGCACGCAGCGCGCTGAAGAAGCCGCCGCGCGGTCGCAATTCACCGGCGAGTGCGATTCTGTCGCGCCGCATCCGGATGGTGATGTCGTCCTCGGCCACGATGCCGTAGTCGTTGCGGTAGGTATCGACGCTGGCGCCCACGTAGCCGGCATCCCACACGAAGGATCCGCCGAGCGCGCCGCCGTCGGCCCGGCTGGCGGAGTTGGCGATGAAATTGCGGCGCTCGCTGCTGCCGTCTTCCAGCGGGCGGTCGAAGTCGGGCACGCTCAGGTCGTCGGTGCGGCGCCAGAAGGCGTCGGCGTGCCAGGCCAGTGCGCCGCCGCCGCCTTCGACCAGCGCCGAGGCCGCGCGCTCGCCGGCGGCACCGCCCAGTCGGCCTTCCACCGCGCCCGAGACGGCCGTGACGGCTTCGCGCGGAATGCGGTTGTCGATGGCATTGACCACGCCACCCACCGCGCTGCCGCCGTAGGACAGCGCGGCCGGCCCGCGCAGCACCTCCACGCGTTCGACCACCAGCGGGTCGATCGGCACGGCATGGTCGAAGCTCAGGCTGGACGCGTCGAACGAGGCGCCGCCATTGCCGAGCACGCGGATGCGGTCGCCGTCCTGGCCGCGGATCACCGGCCGGTTGGCGTTGGGGCCGAAATAGGTGCTCGAAACACCCGGCAGTCCGTCCAGCGTCTCGCCCAGGGTGCTGCCCCGGCGCAGCACCAGGTCCTTGCCCGTGAGCACGCTGGCCGGCGTGGCCAGGTCCTTCGCGCCGAGCGGATTGCCGGTGACGACGACAGACGCCGGCAGGTCTTGCGCCCACGCAGGGGCAGACGCGGCCAGCGCGGCCGCGATCAGGGATGGTTTCATGAATCGGTCCTCGCCGCCCCCTTCGCGAAAAGGGGTCGGACATGTGCAAAGAGGGGCTCGGCGGCCGTGCCGCCGGGGGGCTTAGGGAACCTCAGGCCCGTGGCGGGCCGCGCGCCTCGTAGGCCCGCAGCGCGGGCCCGGCATCGGCAAGCCGTCCGGGCAAGACGAAGCGCCCCTGCGACGGCGGAAGCAGCGGCAGCGTTGCCGCCTCGGCGCCCGGTGCCTGCGCGCCGAGCAAGGCGTCGAACAGCTCGCAGGCCGGCGATCCGGCGGGGTGGCCCCAGCCGTCGCCGTCATGACCGGCATGACCGGCATGACCGTCGTGGTTCGCATGGCCCCAAGGGCCTGCGGCGTGGTTGGCCGCCACCGCCACGGCATCGGTGTGCCACGGCCCGTGCGCAATGGCATGGGCCAGCGCCTGCCATTGCGACAGCAGCAAGGCCAGCAAGGCCACGCCGACGATGCGGCGCGTGGCGTTGGGGCGGCGGAGCGCTTGCATGCGGTGGCGCGAAGTCGAAGCGGCTCGACGGCCGATCGCGTGGGGTGGCAAGGGGTCGCATCATGCCACCGCCCGCCGTCGATGCCGCAGACGACCACTTCAGGACGGTGGTGAACGCGCCCACGCACCACTCCCCCGGGCATGGCGGGGCAGAAGGGCGAGAAGGCACGAGGGCGAGGCCGACGGCGCCCGTCTCCGCCTGTCGTGCGAGGGCCGGCCCCGGGGCGCCGTGACCGCCGCCCCGAACCGCGGCCGAATATCATGCATCGATGCCCTTGCCCGAGCCCGTTGCCGCCTTCCTTGAACAGTGGCAAGGCGCCAGCGGATCCGAGCGCGCCAACTACCAGCTCTTCATCTCGGCACTGTGCGCCTTGCTCGACGTGCCGCCGCCCGAGCCGGCGCGCGACGACACCCGCGACAACGCCTACGTCTTCGAACGCCGCATCACCTTCGCCCATGGCGACGGCAGCACCAGCAGCGGCTTCATCGATTGCTACCGGCGCGGCGCCTTCGTGCTGGAAGCGAAGAAGGTCAAGGCTGGCGCCCATACCAAGGGTTTCGACGACGCGCTGATGCGCGCCCGCGCCCAGGCCGAGGGCTACGCCCGCGCGCTGCCGGCCGCCGAAGGCCGCCCGCCCTTCCTGCTGGTGGTGGACGTGGGCCACGTGATCGAGCTCTACGCCGAATTCACGCGCAGCGGCGCCACCTACACGCCCTTCCCCGACCCCCGCAGCCACCGCATCCTGCTCACCGACCTGCACGACGACGCGGTGCGCCAGCGCCTGCGCACGCTGTGGCTGGACCCCATGGCGCTGGACCCGGCGCGCGCCAGCGCCAAGGTCACGCGCGAGGTGGCGGTGAAGCTGGCCAAGGTAGCCCGCGCGCTGGAAGCCGACGGCCACGCCGCCGAACCGGTGGCCGCCTTCCTCACGCGCTGCCTGTTCAGCATGTTTGCCGAAGACGTGGGCCTGCTGCCCCAGGCCGAGGCCGGCGGCGGTGCCTTCGTGGCGCTGCTGCGCCGCTGGCGCGACGACCCGGCCACGCTGCGCCAGATGCTGCGCGTGCTGTGGACCGACATGGACCGCGGCGGTTTCAGCCCGGCGCTGGCGAAACAGGTGCTGCGCTTCAACGGCAAGCTGTTCAAGGGCTCAAGCCAGGACGACTACGTGCTGCCGCTGGCGCGCGCGCAGATCGACGGCCTGCTCGACGCCGCCACCGCCGACTGGCGCGAAGTGGAACCCGCCATCTTCGGCACCCTGCTCGAACGCGCGCTGGACCCGGCGGAACGCCACGCGCTGGGCGCGCACTACACGCCGCGCGCCTACGTGGAACGGCTGGTGCTGCCCACCGTGGTGGAGCCGCTGCGCGCCGACTGGGCCGACGCCCAGGCCGCCGCGCTGCTGCTGGCCACCGAGGCGAATGCGCTGGAAGGCCGGGAACGCGAGAAGAAGCTGGCCGAGGCGCGCGCCGAGATCAAGCGCTTCCACCATCAGCTCTGCACCGTGCGCGTGCTGGACCCGGCCTGCGGCAGCGGCAATTTCCTCTACGTCACGCTGGAGCACCTGAAGCGGCTGGAAGGCGAAGTGCTGAACCAGCTGGACGCGCTGGGCCAGACGCAGGGCCAGCTGGGCTTCGAAGGCGAGACGGTGACGCTGCAGCAGTTGCGCGGCATCGAGATCAACGACCGCGCCGCCGCGCTGGCCGAACTGGTGCTGTGGATCGGCTACCTGCAGTGGCACATCCGCACTTTCGGCCAGGCCAGCGTGGCCGAGCCGGTGATCCACGACTACGCGAATATCGAGCACCGCGACGCGGTGCTGGCCTATGACGGCGTGGAGCCGATGCGCGATGCGGCCGGGGCGCTGGTGACGCGCTGGGACGGCAGGACGTTCAAGGTGCACCCGGTGACCGGGGAGCAGGTGCCCGACGAGACGGCGCTGGTGCCGCAGTGGCGGTATCTGAATCCGCGGCCGGCGCAGTGGCCGCAGGCGGACTTCATCGTGGGGAATCCGCCGTTCATGGGAAAGGGCAAAGTTCGCGAGTCACTTGGCGACGGCTATGTTGAGGCGCTGCGCGACTGCTGGCCGATGGTTCCCGATGCTGCCGACTTCGTCATGTACTGGTGGAACCATGCCGCGGCGACCTTGGTAGGCCGCGACGCAGGCGGTTTGGCTTGATTACGACCAACAGTCTTCGCCAGACCTTCAACCGTCGTGTGGTTGAGCGCCACATCATCATGACCCCGCCCTTACGCTTGGCGTTCGTCATTCCCGATCACCCATGGGTCGATGCAGCCAACGGCGCTGCTGTGCGAATTTCGATGTCGGTTGCGGATCGGATCCCAGCGTCGGAGTTGCCCGGGTGCGTTCAGTCTGTGGAAGCTGAGAAGCCGAGCGCCTTCGGCGAGATCGACGTACAGCTCGCCGCGCGTACAGGCGTGATTCATCCGGATCTTCGTGTCGGTGCCAACCTCGGAGCAGCCCATACGCTGAGAGCGAACACTGGCGTTTCGAGCATGGGTTACATCCTTGGGGTCGGGGCTTTGTTCTTGACCCGGCGGAGGCGACCTTTCGCGCAGCTCTGTGGGACCCCGCGGATCGCAATCCGTGTGGAATGGCCAGGACCTCACCCAGGGTCGCGCGGTCTCCTTCGTCATAGATGCGTATGGCCTCACCGAACATGACTTGCGCTTCAGTGCCCCGGCGCTCTGGCAGCGCCTACTCCATCGCGTGAGGCCCGAACGTGACCTGAACCCTGATCCCGTGTGCGCGAGCTGGTGGCTATTCCGGCGATCAAACGAGCAACTCCGCGGCGCCACAACCGGCCTCGCGCGTTCCATGGTCACGCCCGAAACAGCAAAGCACCGGCCGTTCAGCTTCGTCGACGCAGGGCGGTCCTGCCCGATCGCCGATCCGTCGTGGTCGCGATAGGCGATGCACTTGTGCTTGGCGTGCTCAGCTCCGCGATCCATGTGGCCTGGGCTTTGGCTGCGGGAGGAACGCTGGAAGACAGGCCCGTCTACAACAAGACCCGCTGCTTCGAGCCCTTCCCCTTCCCCAGTGACGAGACCGGCCTCACCCCCGAACTGACGGCGCGCATCCGCGCCCTCGCCGAACGACTCGACGCCCACCGCAAGGCGCAGCAGGCCGCCCACCCCGACCTCACGCTCACCGGCCTGTACAACGTGCTGGAGAAGCTGCGCCACGGCGAACCGCTCACGGCCAAGGACAAGCTCATCCACGAACTGGGCTTGGTGTCGGTGCTGAAGAGCCTGCACGACGAACTCGACGCCGCCGTGCTCGCCGCCTACGGCTGGTCCGACCTCGGCGCCGCGCTGGCCGACCATGGCCACGCCGAGGCCCGCGCCGCCGCGGTGGACGAACTGCTGCAGCGCCTGGTGGCGCTCAACGCCCGTCGCGCGGCCGAAGAGGCCGCCGGCCACGTGCGCTGGCTGCGCCCGGACTTCCAGACCCGCGGCCGTCACACGCAAACCGTGATGGACGTGTCCACCGCGCCCGCCACCGAAAACGCCGAAGAAGACAGCGCCGAGCCCGCCGCAGCCGCTGCAGCGCTGCCCAAGCGCCCCTGGCCCACCGGCCTGCCCGAGCAGATCAAGGCCGTGGCCGAGGTGCTGGCCGGCGCCGGCCGCCCGCTCGCGCCGGCCGACCTGGAAGCCCGCTTCAGCGCCCGCGGCCGCTGGCGCGACCGCCTGCCGGTGATCCTGGAGACCCTGGAAGCCCTGGGCCGCGCTCGCCGCGCGCCCGGCGTGCTGCCGCGCTGGCAAGGAAGCTGAGACCGAAAACGCCGGTCCGGAGCGGACAGTCGACGCACGCCGCAAGAGGCTCCGCTCGAGCGGGAATCTAGCCGCCGGTTCGGCGCGTTCGCCAGTAGCCGGGCTTTCGTGCGAATGGCGCAAGCGCCAGCACGTAGATCTCGTCGGCTCGCTCCAGATAGACGACGGAGAAGGGAAACTTCCGGGGGTAGAAGCGGCGAGTCCCGTATTTGTACGTTGTGCCCATGCCCGGGAACTCGGATGCCAGCGCCACGGCGTTCTCCACCGCCTTGACGAACTGCTCGGCCAGGGCTTTGCTGATCGAGTTGTAGTACAGCGTCTCGTGGGCGATCTCGGCCTTCGCCTCGTCATGAAACCGAACCGGCTTCACTTGATGAGGCGGCGGACTTCGGCAAAGACTTCTTCGGCAGGAATGAGCTTGGCCCTACCCTGGTCGATATCGCCGACGCGGCGTTCGATCTCGGCATCCCACGCCGCCTCGACCTCGTCGTCGACCTCTTGCACCGTGGCCAGCAATGCCTCGGCGAGGCGCACCCGCTCCTCTGGTGCAAGGGACAGGGCTTTTCGCGACAACTCTTCGACGAGGTCAGACATCGACGCCTCCGTTCGGGGCAGTTTAGCGCGCTGACGAGGGCGAGCCCCGGCAGCCGACCGGGCCCGGCTCAGACCCCCAGCAGCTCCACCTCGAACACCAGCGTCGCATTCGGCGGGATCACGCCGCCAGCGCCGCGTGCGCCGTAGCCCAGGGCTGCGGGAATCGTGAGCACGCGCGTGCCGCCGACCTTCATGCCCTGCACGCCTTCGTCCCAGCCGCGGATGACCTCGCCGCCGCCCAGGCCGAAGGCGAAGGGCTGGCCGCGGTCCTTGCTGCTGTCGAACTTCTTGCCGCGCTGGTTGGCGGCCGTGGGGTCGTGCAGCCAGCCGGTGTAGTGCACCTGCACGCGGCGGCCGGCCACGGCTTCGGCGCCGGTGCCGGCAACGGTATCTTCGTATTGCAGGCCGGAAGGGTTGGTGGGCATCATGGGCTCCTGGGTTGAGTGCCGTCGGCAAAGCCGCGGATGATGCCACTCCACGCCGGCACCGCCGCCGCCAGCCAATCGGCCACGCT
The DNA here is from genome assembly GCA_016709385.1 of Candidatus Rubrivivax defluviihabitans. Taxonomy (GTDB): domain Bacteria; phylum Pseudomonadota; class Gammaproteobacteria; order Burkholderiales; family Burkholderiaceae_C; genus Rubrivivax; species Rubrivivax defluviihabitans. The sequence goes on along the minus strand of JADJMW010000004.1, from coordinate 91,193 downwards.
GCGCACGGGGCCGATGCCGGGCAGGCCCAGCACCGCGCCGGCGGCGCGCAGTGCCACCAGCGGATCGGCCAGATCGAGCGGGCGCGCGCCGTTCTGCTTGCTCAGCTTCTGGCCGTCGGCGGCCCGCACCAGCGGCGTGTGCAGGTAGTGCGGCGTGGGCACGCCCAGCGCGCGCTGCAGCAGGATCTGGCGCGCCGTGTTGTCGGCCAGGTCCTCGCCGCGCACCACGTGCGTGATGCCTTGCGCGGCATCGTCCACCACCACCGCCAGCTGGTAGGCCCACAGGCCGTCGGCGCGCTTGAGCACGAAGTCGCCGACCTCGCGGGCCACGTCCTGCCGCTGCACGCCCAGGCGACGGTCGTGCCAGGTCAGCACGCCATCGGCGTGCGAGGGCAGATTGCCTTCGGTGCGGAAGCGCCAGGCCCGCGCCGGCCTCCCGTGCAGGCCGCCACGGCAGGTGCCGGGGTAGACGAGCTCGGCGTGGCGCGGCCGCAGCACGCCGCGCGCGGCCCAGGCGGCTTCGATCTCCTGGCGGGTGCAGGCGCAGGGGTAGGCCAGACCGGCATCCAGCAACTGCTGCAAGGCCGCCTGGTAGGCGGCACCGCGGCTGGACTGCCACCACGGCGGCTCGTCGGGGAGCAGGCCGCAGGCCGCCAGTTGACCCAGGATGAGCCGATCGGTGCCGGGCTGGCAACGCGGCGTGTCGGAGTCTTCGATGCGCACCAGCCAGCGCCCGCCGTGCGCGCGCGCGTCCAGCCAGCTGGCCAGCGCCGCCACCAGCGACCCGGCATGCAGCGGCCCGGTGGGTGAAGGCGCGAAGCGGCCGACGTAGCTTGCCCCAGCGCCATGCACCGCCGCTGCAACGGCGCCCGTTTCGTTCGGCGCGGCAGCCGCTTCCAGGGTCAACCCGGCGGCCCGATCAGTCCAGCGGCCCGGCATGGCGCTCGATGAGGGCGCGCCGCGTGGCCGGGCTCTCCAGCTGCTGCAGCCACCACTGCAGCGCCCGGCCCAGGCTCTGGCGGCCATGCTCCTCGCGCCAGGCGTAGTGCAGGCGCACGACGCGGTCGCCCTGCGTGGTGGTCTTGCGCATCAGGTGGCCGGCTTCCAGGTGCGGCCGCGCCAGCGGTTCGGGCAGATGGCCGCAGCCCAGGCCGCGCAGGATGGCTTCGAGCTTGGCGCGGGTGTTGGGTACCGTCAACACGTCCTGCCCCGGCAACAGGCCCACGGTGATTGGGGTCAGGCGCTGCGCGGTGTCGGCCACGGCCACGGCGCGCTGGCGCACGAGCAGCGTGTCGTCCAGCGGCGCCTCCACCGCCGCCAGCGCGTGGTGCGGCGCGACGCAGAAGACGAAGCTCATGTCGCCCAGCGGGCGCAGCCCGATGCCGCCCGGGTTGGACAGGTCGCCCTTGACGCCGATGGCCAGGTCCACCTGCCCCGACACCAGCGCCTCCCAGGTGCCGGCCAGCACGTCGGTGCGCAGGCGCAGCCGGGTGCCCGGGCGCGAGCCGTCGCCGCCGTCGGCCGCGCCGCTGCCGCTGCGCGCGCCGCGGCCGTCGCACAGGCCGCAGAAGGCCTCGACGAGTTCGAACATCGTCGGCACCGAGAGGATGTCCTCGACGCTGATCGCGAGCTGCGTCTCCCAGCCCTTGGCCACGCGCTGCACGCGGTTGGACACGGCCTGCATCTCTTGCAGCAGCCGCCGGCCCTCGTGCAGCAGTTCGGTGCCGGCGGGCGTGAGCTGGGCCTGGCGCGAACTGCGGTCGAACAGCAGCACGTCCAGCGCCTCTTCGAGCTGGCGCACGCTGTAGGTCAGCGCCGAAGGCACCTTGCCGAGCTCGCGCGCGGCCGCGGCAAAGCTGCCGGTGCGGGCGATGGTGTCCATCATGACCAGGGCGTCGGGCGTCAGGGCGTGAAGTCGGTCGGGCATGGCTTCATCTTATTTGAATGGGACCTTCACTGCGCGTCACCCGCGGCGACCCTTGCGCTGCTTACAGTGAAGGGAATCCAAGGAACGACCCATGATCACGCTGCGCAAGTCCGCTGAACGAGGTTATGCCGACCACGGCTGGCTCAAGAGCTTCCACAGCTTTTCCTTCGCCGACTACTACGACCCGGCGCACATGGGCGTGGGCAACCTGCGCGTCATCAACGAGGACCGCATCGCCCCCGGCACCGGCTTCGGCACCCACGGCCACCGCGACATGGAAATCGTCAGCTACGTGCTCGAAGGCGCCCTGGCACACAAGGACAGCATGGGGAATGGGGCCGAAGGCGGCGCGAATGCAGGCGTCATCCGCCCCGGCGACGTGCAGCGCATGAGCGCCGGCACCGGCGTGCGGCACAGCGAGTTCAACCACAGCGCCGAGCGGACCACGCATTTCCTGCAGATCTGGATCCTGCCGCGGCAGACCGGCATCGCGCCGGGCTACGAGCAGAAGCATTTCGACGCCGCCGCCAAGCGCGGCCGGCTGGCGCTGGTGGCTTCGCCGGATGGCCCCGGTCACGAACCGGGCTCGGTGACGATCCACGCCGACGCTTCCATCCGCGCTGGCCTGTTCGACGGCGCCGAGCGGCTGGAACAGGCCATCGATCCGGCACGCATCACCTACGTGCACCTGGTGCGCGGCGCGCTGCGCGTCAACGACCACGCCCTGCGCAGCGGCGACGCGGCGCGCATCGAGGGCGAGCCGATGCTCGTGCTCGAAGGCGGGCAGGACGCAGAGGTGCTGGTCTTCGACCTCGCGCGCTGACGCGGCCCGCCCTCCGCTTCACGCCATTTTCGAACCTGCTGCGGCAACGATGCCGCCGCATGCCACTTCTCTCGTCTGCAACAAAGGAAACCCTCATGAGCAAGATCGTCATCGTCTTTCACAGCGGCTACGGCCACACCGCCAAGGTCGCGCAGGCCGTCGCCGAAGGCAGCGGCGGCGCGTTGCTGGCCATCGACGCCGAGGGCAACCTGCCCGCAGGCGGCTGGGAACAACTGGCCGCCGCCAAGGCCATCGTCTTCGGCTCGCCCACCTACATGGGCAGCGTGAGCTGGCAGTTCAAGAAGTTCGCCGACGCCTCCAGCAAGCCCTGGTTCACGCAGGCCTGGAAGGACAAGATCGCCGCCGGCTTCACCAACAGCGCCACCATGAACGGCGACAAGCTCTCGACACTGCATTACCTGTTCACGCTGAGCCAGCAGCACGGCATGCTGTGGCTGGGCACCGGCATGATGCCGAGCAACAGCAAGGCTGCCACGCGCGACGACCTGAACTACGTGGGTTCGTCTTCCGGCCTCATGACGACCACGCCTTCGGACGCTTCGGCCGACGAGATGGTGCCGGGCGACCTGGCCACGGCACGCGCCTTCGGCCAGCGCATCGCACAGTCGGTGTCGCGCATCGCCTGAGCGGGCTGGCTGGCGGGTCTGGCGTCGCGAATCTCAGGTTTCGCCCACCCAGCCGCGCGCAATTCTCCAGCCACTCCACCCGGCCTCGCTGCGCCGCGCCCGGCAACTCGGGCAGCCGCTGCACGAACAACGGGCCCTGTGCGTCGTCGCCGCGGCTGGCATTGCGCCAGCCGAAGACGAGCAGCGGCGCCGGCACCCGGCCCTGGGCTTCCTGGGCTTCCTGGGCTTCGCGCAGGATCTGCAACGACTCGTGCGGGCGCTACAGTGGATGCATGAACCTGCTGCCCACGCTGATCCAGGTGCTGCCTGCCGCCGACTGGTTGGCGCTGGTGCTCTTCTTCGCCGCCTGGGCGGGTTACGCCACCTTCGCGCGGCGCCGTTCCACGGTGCGGCCCTCGCTGCTGGCGCTGACCAACCGCGAGCGCGTGCGCTGGATGCTGCAGACCACGCTGCGCGACAACCGCGTCATCGACGGCGTGGTGGTGCAGAACCTGTCCACCAGCCCGTCGTTCTTCGCCTCCACCACCATCCTCATCATCGGCGGCCTGCTGGCGGTGCTGTCGACCACCGAGCAGGCCAGCGCCATCGTGCAGGAGATCCCCTTCGCGGCACGCACCTCGGTGCTGGTATTCGACCTGAAGATCGTGCTGCTGACGGCCGTCTTCGTCTACGCCTTCTTCCGCTTCACCTGGAGCCTGCGCCAGTACACCTTCGGCGCGCTGCTGGTGGCTGCCGCTCCGCCGCACGAGGCCTTTGCCGACGAGGGCAGGCGCAACGCCTTCGCCAGCCGCGCCGGCCGCGTCATGGGACTGGCGGCGGAAACCTTCAACGACGGCCTTCGCGCCTACTACATGGCCTTCGCCGCGGTCGCCTGGTTCTTCTCGCCCTGGGCCTTCATGGCCGGCACCGCGGGGGTGGTCTTCGTGCTGTACCGGCGCGAATTCCACTCCGACGTGCTGGCGGTGCTGGCCGAGGGGGGCGACTGAACGGCGCAGCGTTGGCCAACTCCCGGATCGGTGCACGAGACTTGCTCTGAAGCAAGGCCGTGGAACTTTCCCTCTGATAGATTTTGCGATTTCTACGGTCGGGCCAGGGCGCGACGCGTTGCGCCGCAAGGGAGGGACAATGGCTGATGCAATGGTGAGCGGGCATGTTGCGGGGGCGGGCCTCGACACCGAATCGTTGACGATGATGCTCGATGCGGTGCGCGAGTTCGTCGAACATGCGTTGTCGCCGCAGCGCCAGTTGCAGCTCGATCACGACGACGTCTGTCCCGAAGACACCGTGCGGGCGATGAGCGACCCCGGCCAGCTCGGCGTGCAACTGCTGTTCATCCCGGCGGCGTACGGCGGCATGGATGGCGGCGCCTTCGATTCCTACCGCGTGTGCGAGGTCATGGCGCGCCACGATATCGGCCTGGCCACGGCCTCCTTCGCCACCTTCCTCGGCAGCGACCCGATCCTGGTCGGCGCCACCGAAGACCAGAAGCAGCGCTGGCTCGGCGCCATCGCCGAACAGGGCGTGGTCTTCGCCTACGGTGCCACCGAGCCCGACGCCGGCAGCGACCTCGGTGCGCTGAAGACCGTGGCCGAACGCATCGAGGTCGACGGCGCGATCACCGGCTACCGCATCAACGGCCGCAAGCAGTGGATCTCCAACGGCTCCATCGCCGACTTCGCGACCATCCTGGCGCGCACGCCCGACGGACCCACCTGGTTCGTGGTGCCCAGGGACACACCGGGCTTTTCAGCCGGCAACCGGGAAGACAAACACGGCCTGCGGCTGTCGAACACCGCGGCGCTGTACCTGGACAACGTCGAGGTGCCCGCCGACCACCTGATCGGCGGCGTGGAAGGCAAGGGCCTGGTGCAGGCGCAGCAGGTGTTCGGGTACACGCGCGTGATGGTGGCTGCCTTCGGCCTGGGCGGCGGCTGGTCGGCGCTCGACCGCGCCATCGCCTATTCGCTGGAGCGGCAGCAGGGCGGCGGGCCGCTGGCCGGCAAGCAGGGCTACACGCACAAGCTCATCGTGCCGCACGCCGTGCGCCTGGAGGCCGCGCGCAGCCACATCGAAGCCACCGCCGACCAGCTCGACCGCGGCCTGGGTGCCGGCGGAGCGATGAACACCGAAGGCGCGATCGCCAAGCTGATGGCCACCGAGGCCGGCAACGCCGCTGCCGACGCCGCCATCCAGGCCCACGGTGGCTACGGCTACACGCGCGAATACGTGGTCGAGAAGATCAAGCGCGACGTGCGCATCACCACCATCTACGAAGGCACCTCCGAGATCATGGAGATGACCATCGCGCGCGACCGCTGGCAGCAGCACCTGAAGACCAGCGGCGCCTACTACCGCGACCGCGCCGCCGCCATGACCACGCTGCACCGCAACCGGGTCGGCGTGGGCGCCGACCATGCCGCGCTGGCGCTGCAGGCGCTGGCCGCCGTGCTCGAAGCCTGCCGCGTGGCGCGCCTGACGCGCAACCAGCATGTGCTGCTGCGCCTGGGTGAGCTGATCTGTCACGCCGAGTGCGCCGAGGCCTTCGCGCGGCGTGCCGCCGATGCGTTGGCCGGGAAGCGGCACGCCAAGAGCCCCGATCGCTTCAGTGGCGAGGCGCTGGCCGTGATGAGCCGCGTGTTCGCCCGTGAAGCGGCACAAAAGGTCGGCCAGGAAGGCGTGCGCTGGGTGGCCGGGTCGGTGGATGCCGGCAGCCCCGACGTGGCGGCGCTTCTGGGGACCATTCCGCACGACGCGATCCGCAGCGCCCAGGCCGGCCTGCTGGCCGACATGGACCGCGTGGCGGATATCCTCTACGAGCGCGCTGCCTGACCGGCACAACCCGCTCCCCTGAGCTTTCACCGAGGACAATGAACATGTCCGAGTTCGACCGCGTTTCGCCCGTGGCCATCGTCGGCATCGCCGCGATCATGCCGCAGGCCCCCGATGCCCCGACCTTCTGGTCCAACATCAAGCAGGGCCGCTATTCGGTCACCGACGTGCCGCCCGAGCGCTGGGACCCGGCGCTGTACTTCTCCGCCGACCACGACGCGCCCGACAAGACCTACTCGAAGATCGGCGGCTGGGTGCGCGAGTTCCCCTGGGACCCGATCCGCTGGAAGCTGCCGGTGCCGCCCAAGGTGGCGGCGCAGATGGACGAAGGCCAGCGCTGGGCCGTGAGCGCGGCGCGCGCGGCGCTGCTCGACGCCGGCTGGCCGCAGTGGAAGACCGACTCCGACCGCGTCGCGGTGATCCTGGGCAACGCCATCGGCGGCGAGAAGCACTACCGCTCGAGCATGCGCATCGAGCTGCCCGAGGTGCTGCTCGGGCTGGCCCGGGCGCCCGGCCTGGCCGGCCTGCCCGAGGCGCAGCGTGCGCGCATCGTCGAGGAGACGCGCGCGGCCTTCCTGGCCCGCTGCCCCGAGATCAACGAGGACTCGATGCCCGGCGAGCTGTCCAACGTGATGGCCGGCCGCGTGGCCAACCTGTTCAACCTGCGCGGCCCCAACTTCACCACCGACGCGGCCTGCGCGTCGGGCCTGGCCGCGCTCAGCGCCGCCGTGGAAGGCCTGGTCGACCACCACTACGATGCCGTCATCACCGGCGGGGTCGACCGCAACATGAGCGTGGCCGGCTTCGTCAAGTTCTGCAAGATCGGCGCGCTCTCGGCCACCGGCACGCGCCCCTTCGATGCAGGCGCCGACGGCTTCGTGATGGGCGAAGGCGCGGCGCTGTTCGTGCTCAAGCGCCTGGAAGATGCCGAGCGCGACGGCGACCGCGTCTACGCCGTCATTCTGGGCATCGGCGGCTCCAGCGACGGCAAGGGCAAGGGCATCACCGCGCCCAACCCGGTCGGCCAGCGTCTGGCGGTGGAGCGCGCCTGGACCATGGCCGGGGTCGACCCGGCCACGGTGTCGGCGATCGAGGCACATGGCACCTCCACCCGCGTGGGCGACGCCACCGAGCTCGAAAGCCTGACCGCCATCTTCGGCGCCGCCGGTGCGCCGTTGCACAGCGTGGCGCTCGGTTCGGTCAAGTCCAATATCGGCCACCTGAAGGCGGCCGCCGGCGCGGCCGGCATGTTCAAGATGGTGCGCAGCCTGCACGAGAAAGTGCTCGCGCCCAGCCTGAATTTCCGCGACCCGAATCCCAACGTCGACTGGGACCGTTCGCCGTTCCGTGTCAACACCGAGCTGCGCGAGTGGCCCGCGCCGCCCTGCGGCGTGCGCCGCGGCGGCGTCAGCGCCTTCGGCTTCGGCGGCACCAACTTCCACGTCGTGCTCGAAGAGCATGTGCCGGGCCGGCACCAGCCCGCGCGGCGCAGCTTTGCGTCGGCCGCGGTCGGCAGTGCCAGCCGCGCCGCCGTGCCGGCGGCGGCGGCAAGCGCGAAGCTGCCGCTGCGTGGCGCGCTGGTCCTGGGCGGCCGCGACGATGCCGATGTCGTCGCGCGGCTCGAGCAGGCGCTGGCCGAGGCCCGCGCCGGCCGCGCCCCGGCGACCGCAGCGCCCGATCCCGCTGTCGGCGCTGCCGCGGTGCGCGTGGCGGTGGACTTCGTCGATGCCGCCGACCTGGCGGCCAAGCTCGACAAGCTGCTCAAGGCCTTTGCCGCCGCCAACCCGGCGGCGTTTCGCATGCTGCGCCAGCAGGGCGCATTCGTCGGCCGTGGCGCGGCGCCCAAGGTGGCCTTCCTCTACACCGGCCAGGGCTCGCAGTACGTCAACATGCTGAGCGAATTGCGCGCGCGAGAGCCGATCGTGGCCGCCGTCTTCGCACGCGCCGATGCGGCCATGAGCCCCCTGCTCGGGCGCTCGCTCAGTTCGTACATCTTCATCGACGGCCAGGACCCGGCCGCGGTGGCGCAGCTGGAGATGCAGCTGCGGCAGACCGAGATCACGCAGCCCGCGCTGCTGGCCACCGACGCCGCCATGCATGAGCTGCTGGCCGCCTACGGCCTGCGGCCGGACATGGTGATGGGCCACAGCCTGGGCGAATACGGTGCGCTCATCGCGGCCGGCTCGCTCGGCTTCGAGGCGGCGCTCGAGGCGGTCAGCGCCCGCGGTCGCGAGATGTCGCACCTGACGGTGCAGGACAACGGCGCCATGGCCGCCGTGTCCGGCCCGCTGGCCGAGATCGAGCGCATCGTCGCGCAGACGCCCGGCTACGTGGTCGTGGCCAATATCAACTCCACCACGCAGGCGGTCATCGGCGGCGCCACCGCAGCCGTCACGGCCGCCATCGAGGCCTTCACCGCGGCCGGCATGCAGGCCACGCGCATTCCGGTCAGCCACGCCTTCCACACCAGCATCGTCGCGCCCGCGGCCGTGCCCCTGAAGGCCACGCTGGCACGGCTGGGCCTGCGGGCGCCACGCATCCCCATGGTGGCCAACGTGACCGGCGAGTTCTACGCCACCGACACCAGCGCGCAGGCGATGGTCGAGGTGCTGGGCCAGCAGGTGGCCTCGCCCGTGCAGTTCGTGAAGGGTCTGAACACGCTGTACGAGGCCGGCGCCCGCGTTTTCGTCGAAGTCGGCCCCAAACGCGCGCTGCACGGCTTCGTGGAAGACGTGCTCGGCGCCCGCGACGATGTGCTGGCGCTGTTCACGAACCACCCGAAGCAGGGCGACATCGGCGCCTTCAACCAGGCCTTGTGCGGCCTGTGGGCCGCCGGGCTGGGCTTCGAATCGCCCGCGATGGCCGCGCAGACGGCAGCCGCCACCGTGCCGACGCTGCCCGTGCCCATGCCAGCACCCGTGGGTCCCGTTGCCGCCGCGGTGCCGTCGCCGGCCGCGCCGGTCTCGGGCCGGGCCCCGGCCGCACTCGCGGCCGCCCGCGATGCGTCCGACGACCGCATGCTGCAGCTCGGCCGCCTGTTCGCCGGTTTTCTCGACCAGGCGCTGCACCTCCATGGCGGCGCGCCGGCTGCAGCGGCAGCCGCGCCGGCTGCCGCCGCCGCAGCCGGCGCCGACCGATCGGCCGCCGAACCGGTGGTCATCACCGGCGCCGCGCTCGGCCTGCCCGGCGTGGCGCAGGTCTTCGACGACGGCAACATCGGCCGCATCCTGGCCGGTGAACAGATGATCACCGCCCTGCCCGACGCGGTGCGCCGGCGCATGGCCGACATGCACATCACGCGGCTGGTGAAGAAGGAGGCCGGCGGGGCCGAGTTCGAGGCCATCGACGATCCCTCGGAGGTCATCAAGCTCGCCGGCCGCCACGCCCCGCTGGACGTGGTGGCGCAGTTCGCCGTGGATACCGCGCGCGACGAGGCGCTGGACATCACCACGCGGCTGGCCATCGGCGCCGGCTACGACGCGCTGCGCGATGCCGGCATCCCGCTGGTGATGCGCTACAAGACCACCACGCTGGGCACGCAGCTGCCCGACCATTGGGGCCTGCCCGACGCCCTGCGCGACCAGACCGGCGTGATCTTCGCCAGCGCCTTCCCCGGCTACAACCGCTTCGCCCAGGACCTGGAGGCCTATGCCACCGACCGCACGCGGCGCGAGCAGTTGCTGGCCCTGGAAGGCGTGCGCGCGCGCCTGCCCGCCGCGACGCCGGCGCTGGCCGAGATCGAACGGCTGATCACCGAACTGCGCGCCACGCTGGCGGCGCAGCCCTACGAGTTCGACCGCCGCTTCCTGTTCCGCGTGCTGGCGATGGGCCACTCGCAGTTCGCCGAACTGATCGGCGCGCGCGGCCCGAATACGCAGGTCAACGCGGCCTGCGCGTCCACCACGCAGGCGCTGGCGCTGGCCGAAGACTGGATCCGCGCCGGCCGCTGCAGCCGCGTCATCGTGGTGGCCGCGGACGACGCCACCGGCGACGCGCTGCTGCCGTGGATCACCAGCGGCTTCCTGGCCAGCGGCGCCGCCGCCACCGACGCCAAGGTGGAGGACGCGGCGACACCGTTCGATCGCCGGCGCCACGGCATGATCGTCGGCATGGGCGCCGCGGCGCTGGTGGTCGAGTCGGCCGCGGCGGCCCGCGATCGCGGCCTGCGGCCGATCTGCGAGCTGCTCGGCGCGGTGACCACCAACTCGGCCTTCCACGGCACGCGCCTGGACCTGGAACATATCGGCGCGGTGATGGAAGCCGTGGTGCGCCAGGCCGAGGCCCGGGGCGTGCCGCGTGCCGAGCTGGCCGAGTCCACCGTCTTCGTCTCGCACGAGACCTACACGCCGGCCCGCGGCGGTTCGGCCTCGGCCGAGATCAGCGCGCTGCGCCATGTCTTCGGTGCGGCGGCCGACCGCATCGTCATCACCAACACCAAGGGTTTCACCGGTCACGCCATGGGTGCCGGCATCGAGGACGTGGTGGCCGTGAAGGTGCTGGAGACCGGCCTCGTGCCGCCAGTGCCCAACTACCGCGAGCCCGACCCCGAGCTGGGCGTGCTCAACCTGTCGCGCGGCGGCGCCTATCCGGTGAGTCACGCCTTGCGGCTGGCCGCCGGCTTCGGCTCGCAGATCGCCATGGCGCTGCTGCGCTGGACGCCGCCGGCCGATGGCCAGCACCGCGCGCCGGCACAACTGGGCCATGCCTACCGCGTCGTCGACGCCGGTGCCTGGCAGCGTTGGCTCGATGGGCTGGCCGGCCACGACGCAGCGCGCCTGGAAGTGGACCACCGGCGGCTGCGCGTCGTCGACCGCGGTGCACCGGCCGCGGCGAACCACGCATCGTCGGTACCGGTGCCCTATGCCGGCCGCATGGGCGTGGTGGCGCCTGCGTTCACCGCAGCCACGGCCACCACCGCCGCCACGCTGCCCGCCCCGGCAGCCACCGCGACGGCCGGGCCGGCGATCCTGCCGGACACCGCCGCCCGCACCGCCACGGCAGCCCCCGCCGCGCTGCCGTCAGCCGCCACGCCGGTCGAACCGGCGGCCAGTGCGGTCGCCGACACCGTCCTGGCACAAGTGACGGGCATCGTCGCGCAGATGACCGGCTACCCGGCCGACCTGCTGGACCCCGATCTGGATCTCGAAGCCGATCTCGGCGTGGACACCGTCAAGCAGGCGGAAGTGTTTGCTGCCGTGCGCGGGCACTACCAGCTCGAACGCGATGCAAACCTGAAACTGCGCGACTTCCCTACGCTGCGCCATGTCGCGGGCTGGGTGCGCGATCGCGGCGGCCTGGGCGCGGCGCCGGCTGCGGACGCTGCATCGGCCACCGTGCCGGCCGCCGCACCAGCCACGGCCGAGCCGGCCACCGCGTCCGGCGACGACGTGATGGCCAGGGTGACGGCCATCGTCGCCGAGATGACCGGTTATCCGGCCGACCTGCTGGAGCCCGATCTCGACCTCGAAGCCGACCTCGGCGTGGACACCGTCAAGCAGGCCGAGGTGTTCGCGGCGGTGCGCGGGCATTACCAGCTCGAGCGCGACCCGAACCTGAAGCTGCGCGACTTCCCGACGCTGCGCCATGTCGCGGGCTGGGTGCGCGAACGTGGCGGCCCGGGTGCGGCCGCAACCGCCCCGGCGCCGGCCGCGGCGGCTGTCGCGATGCCGGCTTCGGTCGCAGCCGTTGCAACGGCGGCACCCGCGGCGAGCGCCGTGCCGCGCGGCGACCGAGTGCCGACGAGGTGATGGCGCGTCACCGCCATCGTCGCCGAAATGACCGGCTACCCCGCCGACCTGCTGGAACCCGACCTCGACCTCGAAGCCGACCTGGGCGTCGACACCGTCAAGCAGGCCGAAGTGTTTGCGGCGGTTCGCGGGCATTACCAGCTCGAACGTGACCCGAACCTGAAGCTGCGCGACTTTCCGACGCTGCGCCATGTCGCCGGCTGGGTGCGCCAGCGTGCCGGCCTTGGCGCCGCCGCGCCCGCGCCGGCCGCGACAGCCGCCGCGACGCCCGCTTCGGTTGCAGCGCTTGCGGCCGTTGCCACCGTTGCAGTGGCGGCACCCGCAGCGAGCGCCGTGCCGAGCGGCGCCACGAGTGCCGACGAGGTGATGCAGCGCGTCACTGCCATCGTCGCCGAAATGACCGGCTACCCCGCCGACCTGCTGGAACCCGACCTCGACCTCGAAGCCGATCTCGGCGTGGACACCGTCAAGCAGGCCGAAGTGTTTGCGGCAGTTCGTGGCCATTACCAGCTCGAGCGCGATCCGAACCTGAAGCTGCGTGACTTTCCGACGCTGCGCCATGTCGCAGGCTGGGTGCGCCAGCGTATCGGCGCCGGTGCAGCGGCGGCGGGCCGCACCATCGTGGCCGAGGCGAGCACCGCAGCAGCGGCGATGCCGGCGCCGGCCGTGGTCCAGGGCGAGCTGCGCGCCGTCGACGCCCTGCCCCGGCGCTTGCCGGTGCCTTCGCTGCGTCCGGCCGCCGCGGCCTGCCTGCCCACCGGGGTGCTGCTGTCCGGCGCCCGGGTGGTGGTGATGGCCGACGAGGGCGGCGTGGCCAAGGCACTGGCCAAGCAGCTGGCCAAGGCCGGTGCCACCGTGCTGGGGCTGCCGGCCGGCGTGGCCGGCGCCGAACTGCTGGCCCTCCTGGCGCAGTGGCAGCAGGACGGCCCCATCGCCGGCGTGTACTGGCTGCCGGCGCTGGACGCCGAGGGCGATCTTGCCGATCTCGACGCCGCCGCCTGGCACGAGGCCCTGCGCCGCCGCGTCAAGTCGCTGTACGTCACGATGCGCCAGCTCTACGGCGGCAGCCCGTTCCTGGTGACGGCCACGCGGCTGGGCGGCTGCCATGGTTACGACGCGGCGGGGGCCACCCAGCCGCTGGGCGGCGCCGTGGTCGGCTTTGCCAAGTCCTACCGCAAGGAGCGGCCCGACGCGCTGGTGAAGGCAGTCGACTTGGCGGTGGCCGCCAAGGCCGCTGCTGTAGCCGAGCAACTGATCGAGGAGACGCTGCGCGACCCGGGCTGCGTCGAGATCGGCCGCCTCGGCGCGCACCGCTTCGGCGTGGCCTTCGTCGAGACGCCGTTCCCGGCGCTGGGCGACGATGGGCAACCCGTGCCCGGCGCCGGCCTGGCGCTCGACCGCGAGACGGTCTTCGTGGTCAGCGGCGCGGCGGGCAGCATCGTCTCGGCCATCACGGCCGACCTGGCCGTGGCCTCGGGCGGCATCTTCCACCTGCTCGACCTGACGCCGGCGCCCGACCGCGACGACCCCGACCTGGCGGCCTTCCGCAGCGACCGCGACGGTCTCAAGACCACGCTCGCCGCACGCCTGAAGGCGGCGGGCGAACGGGCCACGCCGGTGGCCATCGAGCGCGAACTGGCCCGCATCGAGCGCCTGAACGCGGCGCTGGCCGCGGTGCAGGCCGTGGAGGCGGCCGGCGGCACGGCGCACTACCACGCGCTGGACCTGCGCGACGCCGCCGCGGTGGACGCCGCCATCGGCGACGTGCGGCAACGCCACGGCCGCATCGACGTGCTGCTGCACGCCGCCGGGCTGGAGATCAGCCGCAACCTGCCCGAGAAGGAGCCGGCGGAGTTCGACCTCGTCTTCGACGTCAAGGCCGACGGCTGGTTCAACCTGATGCGCGCCGCGCGCGACCTGCCGATCGGCGCCACCGTGGTGTTCTCGTCGGTGGCCGGGCGCTTCGGCAACCAGGGGCAGACCGACTATGCCGCGGCCAACGACCTGCTGTGCAAGATCACCAGCCACCTGCGCCGCAGCCGGCCTCAGACCCGTGCCCTGGCGCTGGACTGGACGGCCTGGGGCGGCATCGGCATGGCCACGCGGGGTTCGATCCCGAAGATCATGGCCATGGCCGGCGTGCAGATGCTGCCGCCCGAGGCCGGCGTGGCGTGGATCCGCCGCGAGTTGCTTTCGAGCGCCTGGCGCGGCGAAGTCATCGTGGCCGGCGAGCTGGGCTTGATGGCCGCCGAACTGCATGCCGGCGGCGGCGCGGACCTGTCGGCCGCCATCGCTGCCGGCACGCCGGGGCCGATGCTCGGCAGCGCGCGGCTGAGCGTGCACGAGGGCCTGGTCACGACGACCACGCTCGACCCGGCACGGCAGCCCTTCCTGGGCCACCACCGCATCGACGGCGTGGCCGTGCTGCCCGGCGTGATGGGCATGGAGGCCTTTGCCGAGGCGGCCTTGCTGCTGGCCCCCGGCATGCACGTGGTGGCGGTGGAAGACATCGACTTCCTGGCGCCGCTGAAGTTCTACCGCGACGAGCCGCGAACCCTCAGCGTGCAGATGGTGCTCGGTCCGCACGAGGATGGCCTGTTGGGACGCGCCCGGCTGGTCGCCGAACGCACGCTGGCCGGGCAGTCGCAAGCGCAGCGCACCGTGCACTACACGGGCAGCGTCAGGCTGGCACCCGCCGGCCGCGGGCGAAAAGTCGGCAACCCCAGGCCCGGCCGATGGTGAGCGGATGACGCCGCAGCAGGTGTACGCGTTCTACTTCCACGGGCCGGCCTACCAGGTGGTGGCCTCGGCCTGGCGTGCGGGTGACCAGGCCGTGGCCGCGCTGGCCGCGTCGCTGCCCGAAAACCACCAGCCGCCCGGGGCACCGCTGGCCACCGCGCCGCGGCTGGTGGAACTGTGCTTCCAGGCCGCCGGACTGTGGGAGGCCGGGCTCGAGGGCCGGCTGGCGCTGCCGGCGCACGTGGACAGTGCACGCGTGCTGCGCGACCCGGCCAAGGCCAAGGGTGCGCTGCACGCGCTGGCGCGGCCGAGCGCGCCGGGCTGCTTCGACTGCCTGGTCGTCGACAGCGCAGGCCAGGTCATCGTGCGCGTCGACGGCTACCGGTCGATCCCGCTGCCCAGCCCCATCGCCGCGGCCGTGGCCGCCAACCTGCATGCGGTCTTCGGCCGCTGACGCGAAAGGCCCGCCCGTGAAGACCATCCACCGCCTGGGCGTGTTCGACCATGGCGAGACCGCCGTGCGGGTGCTCAACGCCGTCGGCGATCTCAACCATGCCCGGCTGGCGCCGGCCATCACCACCGTGCTGATCCACCGCGACGCGGATCCGCAGCCCTGGTACGGCCGCGAAGCCGACGACGTGCAACGCCTGCCCGGCGGGGCCGGCCCCTGCCGCGAGACCGATGTCGTCGCCGCCCTGCAGCGCGCGATGGTGGACACGCTGTGGCTGGGCGCCTGGGTGCCGGGCGCGCGCGCCGACCTGATTGCCGCTTGCGAGGCGGCCGGCATCGCCGTCGTCGGACCCGACGCCGCCACCGTGCGCCAGCTGTCCGATGTCCAGGGCCTGGCCGGCCTGTGGCCGCCGGGTGGCCCCCTGGGCAGCGGTGTGGCCACCCGTCGCGCCGAGGTCGACATCGTCGCCGACGACCACGGCACGGTCTGGATGCTAGGCATCCGCGACGTCAGCGCTTGCCGGGGCGGCACCGCTCTTTTGTGCGAGCTGCCGGCCTCGGGCCTGCCAGAAGAACTGGCCGCCGACATGGCCCGCGCCGCGACCGGCATCGCGCGCCGGGTCGGCTACCGCGGGGCCGGCGTGGTCGGCTTCGTGCACGACGGGCAGCGCTTCGCCGTCACCGGCTTCGACACCGCGGCGGCACCGGTCCATGCCGGCACCGAAGAACGCACCGGCGTCAGCATCATCGGCTGGCGTCTGCGCATCCATCAGGGTGCGGCGCTGCCGGCCACCGAGCCGGCCGCCACGGCCGTGGCCTTCGAGGCCCGGCTGCTGGCCGGGGACCCCGACACCGGCGGCGCCGTCACACCCGGCCGGATCGGACTGCTGTCGTTCCCGGTGGGCGCCGGCGTGCGCATCGATGCCAGCCGTCGCGTCGGCGACCGCGTGGACGACGCCGACCCTCTGCTCGCCGTCGTCACCGCCTGCGGCCCGGATCGGCGCCTGGCGCTGGGGCGGTTGCGCCGCGCCCTGCAACGCACCGCGGTGGTGATCGACGGCGGTGCCTGCAACCGCAGCTTGCTGCTGGAACTGCTGGAGCGCGCCGACTTCGGCGACGGACCGGTCGACGACCGCTGGCTGGACGGCGTGCTCGCCCGGCGCACCCGTGCCGCGGTGGAGCCGGTGGTACTGCTCGCCGCGGCAGTCGAGGCCTATGAAGCCGACCATGCACTGGCCAAGGAGGCCTTCTTCGCCGCGGCGGCACGCGGGCGGCCGGAACAGCCGGCCGCCGTCGGCGCGGGCATCGTGCTGGCCTACGGCGGCCTGAGCTATACCCTGGACGTCGACCGCGTGGGGCCACGCGACTACTCGGTCCGCCATGGCAGCCTGCACGCCGACCTCAGCGTCGATGCGCTGGGCGCCTGCGAGCGGCGCATCACCTGCGGCGGACACCGGCACCGGCTGCTGGCGGCTGCCACCGGCGCGGGCTGGCGCATCGAGACCGACGGCGGCGCCCACCGCGTCGAGCGCGAAGACGGCATGGTGGTGCGGGCCGGCTGGCCGGCGCTGGTCGTGGCCGTGCACGTGCAGCCGGGCATGACCGTGGCGGCCGGCGACCCGATCGCGGTGCTCGAGTCGATGAAGATGGAGACCACGGTGGGGGCACCGATGGCCGGCGTCGTGGTCTCGGTCGCGGTAGGTGTGAATACCCAGGTCGAGGCCGGTGCGCCGCTGCTGCGCCTGCGCAGCGGGCCCGCCGGTCATGCCGCGCCGGCGGCGGCGGCCGGCACCGAGGCCGTCGATCTGTCCGGGCTGCGCGAGCCCACCGACTTCAGCGTCAAGGTCTGCCAGCGCGTCTACGGGCCGCTCGGCCACTACCTGCTGGGCTACGACCTGCCGGCGGCCGGGCTGCGCAAGCTGCTGACAGAGCAGCGCCGCATGGCCGAGATCGCCGACCCGGCCGACGCGGCGCTGCTGGCCTGCGAGGACAGCCTGCTCGACATCTACGCCGACCTGGGGGCCTTGTACCGGCCCAAGACCGAGGACGAACCCGACGAAGGGGCCTTGCGCACCGAGAATACGCAGGAGCACTTCGTGGCCTTCCTTCAGTGGCTCGACCCCGTGCGCGCCGCCTTGCCGCCGGGGTTCCGCGCCGGGCTCGAACAGGCGCTCGGCCGTTTCGGGGTCACCGGGCTGGAGCGCACGCCGGCGCTGGAGTCGGCCTTGATGCGGCTGTTCCGTTCGTTCACCCGCGTCGATGAACTGACGGCCGTGGTCAGCGCCATCCTGCAGCGCCGCATGGACCATCGACAGCTGCTGCAGGCCACCGCGGACGCCGCCACGAAGGCCCGGCTCGACCGCCTGACGGCGGCCACGCAAGGGCGCCAGCAGGCCGTGGCCGACCTCGCGCGCGACCTGCGTTTCCACTGTTTCGACGAACCGCCGATGCAGGCCGTCGCCGCCGAGCTGCTGGCCGAGATGGCCGCTCACCTGAGCTGGCTGGCGCAGCAGCCCGACAGCGCCGATCGCGCCGAACGCATCGGGCGGCTGGTCTGGTGCCCGCAGCCGGTGAGCCCGCTGCTGCTGTCGAACTGGCGCCAGCACGCGGCGGCATCCCCGGCGCTGCGCCGCCTGGTGCTGGAAGTGCACATCCGACGCTACTACCGCAACTGCCAGCTCGGCGCCATCCACTTCGGCCAGGCCGGCGGACTGGACTATGCCGGCGTGGACTACAGCCTCGACGGCGAACAGCCGCATCTGGTGGTGGCCTACCTGCCGCTCCAGGCGCTGCCGGCCGCGGCGGCCGGCCTGTCCCCCTATCTGGCCGGCGTGGCCGCGGGCCGGGACGTGGTGGTCGACGTCGCCACCTGGCTCGACGGCGAAGCCGTCGACATGGCCGAGAGCGCCAGACTGGCGGGCGAGGTGTTGAGCGAGTGCGCCTTCGGCCGCGCCCTCAAGCGCATCGACCTGGCCTTGACGGCCGGCGCCCCGCCGTCGACCCATATCGTCTCGTTCAACGGCACGGCCGAGGGCGGCTTCGTCGAGAACCCGCTGTGCCGCGATCTGCATCCCATGCTGGCCAAGCGGCTGGAAATCTGGCGCCTGAGCAACTTCCAGCTCGAACGAAGGCCCGCGCCCGAGGACGTGATGCTGTTCTTCGGCGTGGCGCACGCCAATCCGGCCGACCGGCGGCTGTTTGCGCTGGCCGAGATCCGCGACCTCGATGCCGCGGTCGACCCGGCGACGGGTGAAGTCACCTACCCGCGCATCGAACGCACCGGCCTGCTGGCGATGGCGGCGATGCGGACCGAGTTGTCGCGCTACGCGCTGCGCGACCGCCCGGTGGCCAACCGGCTGGTGCTCGATGTCGGTGCGCCGTGGACGCTGCCTGCCGAGCATGTCGAGGCCCTGGCACGACGCTTTGCCCCGCTGGCGGCGCGCGCCGGGCTGGAAAAGCTGGTGCTCAAGGTGCGTTTTCCCGACGCAAGCGCCGCCGGCGGCCTGCGCCACGCGGTGCTGAAGTTCGAGGATGTCGGCCGCTCCACCGTGGTCACCGAGGGCCACGCCGGCAACGAGCCGGTGCGCCCGCTCGGCAGCTACCAGCAGAAACTGCTGACGGCGGCGCGATTCGGCTCGCCCTACCCCTACGAGATCGCCCGCCTGTTTGCCAGCGGCGGTGCCGGCTGCGGGCTGCCGGCCGGCAGCTTCCAGGAGCTGGACCTCGGCCCCGACGACCGGCTGGTGCCGGTTCGGCGTGAGCCGGGCACGAATAGCGCGCACCTGGTCGTCGGACTGGTCAGCAACCCCACCGAGGTGGTGCCCGAAGGAATGCAGCGCGTGATGCTGCTGTCCGATCCGACGCAAGGGCTGGGCAACCTGGCCGAACCGGAGTGCCGGCGCGTCAACGCAGCCCTGGTCTACGCCGCCGAGCACCGCCTGCCGGTGGAGTGGTTCGCGGTGTGCAGCGGGGCGCTGATCGCCATGGACTCGGGCACCGAGAACATGGACTGGATCGCGCTCACGCTGCGCCGGCTGATCGAGTTCACGCAGGCCGGCGGCGAGGTCAACATCATCGTCACCGGCATCAACGTCGGCGGCCAGCCGTACTGGAACGCCGAGGCGACGATGCTGATGCACACGCGTGGCATCCTGGTCATGACGCCGGCCTCGGCGATGGTGCTCACCGGCAAGCAGGCGCTCGACTTCTCGGGTGCGGTGAGCGCCGAGGACAACTTCGGCATCGGCGGCTACGACCGCGTGATGGGACTCAACGGCCAGGCGCAGTACTGGGCGCCATCCTTCCCGGCGGCCTGCGCGCTGCTGATGCGGCACTACGAGCTGAGCTACGTGGTGCCGGGCGAGCGCTTCCCGCGCCGCCGTCCGACGAGCGATCCTGCCGAGCGCGACGTCTGCACCAGCCCGCACGCCGCGCTCGCCGAAAGCCCGTTCCGCCGCATCGGCGACCTGTTCTCGGCCGAGCTCAACCCCGAACGCAAGCAGCCCTTCGACATGCGCTCGGTGATGCGCGCGGTGGCCGACAGCGACAGCCCGCCGCTCGAACGCTGGAAGGACCTGGCCGAAGGCGACACCTCGATCGTGTGGGACACCACCATCGGGGGCATCCCGGTCTGCCTGCTCGGGCTGGAGTCACACAAGGTGGCGCGCAAGGGCTACGTGCCCGCCGACGGCCCGCCGGCGTGGACGGCCGGTACGCTGTTCCCGCACTCGTCGCGCAAGACCGCACGCGCCATCAACGCCACCAGCGGCAACCGCCCGCTGGTGGTGCTGGCCAACCTCTCGGGCTTCGACGGTTCGCCCGAGTCGATGCGCCGGCGGCAACTGGAATACGGCGCCGAGATCGGCCGCGCGGTGACGAACTTCAAGGGCCCGATCGTCTTCATCGTCGTCTCGCGCTACCACGGCGGCGCTTTCGTGGTCTTCTCCAAGGCGCTGAATGCGTCGATGGAAATCGCCGCCGTCGAGGGCTCGGTCGCCTCGGTGATCGGCGGCACGCCAGCGGCGGCCACCGTGTTCGCGCGCGAGGTCAAGCAGCGCACCGACGCCGACCCGCAGGTGCGCGCCGCGCGCAAGGCGCTGGCCGCCGCCAGCGGCGCCGACGCGGCGCGCCTGCGCGGCGTACTGGCCGAGGTGGGCGAACGGGTGCGTTCGCAGAAGTTGGGCGAAGTGGCCGCCGAATTCGACGCCATCCACACCGTCGAGCGGGCGCTGCGCGTGGGCTCGGTGGACCGCATCATCAGCGCGCGCGAGTTGCGGCCCTTCGTGGTGGACGCCCTCGAGCGCGGCATGGCGCGCTGCCCCTGATCGGCGGCCGGGGCCGCTACACGCACGGCCGCGCCAGCCACGAGTGCAGCGGCACCGCGTCGACGAGATGGCCACCGCCAGGCAGCTGCAGTGGCGGCGGTGCCTGCCGGCGGCCGGCCAGGGTGAGCAGGAAGACACCGTCGCGCCGCCACCAGCCGGCGAAGGCCGACCCATCGCGGCCGGTCACCGCCAGCGGGGCCCAGCCGTCGGGCCGGCGTTCCTGGCCGAAGTCCACCTCGACCTCGCGCGTATCGGCGCGCAGGCCGACCTGCAGCACCTTCAGCGCCGACTCCTTGGCCGACCAGATCAGGTTGGCGGCTTCGTCGCGGGCCTGGCCGGCCGGCAGGCGGCGCACACCGGCCACTTCGCCGGCGGTGAAGAAGTCGCCGACGAAGGCGTCGCTGCGCGGCTCCACCAGTTCGAGGTCGATGCCGAGTGCGCCGCCCGCACCGCCCGCCGGACCGACCAGGCAGACGGCCCAGCCGGCACGGTCGCTGATCGAGACGTCGACCGCCGCCGGCTGGCCGTCCACGGCCACCCAGGGCGCGCCGCTCGCATGGTGGCGGATCTCGACCGCCGCCAGCGCCGCGGCGTCCAGGCTGCGCCCCAGCACCATGGCCACCGCCCGCTTGGCGGTCCAGCGGCGGGTGAGGAATTCGACGCGCCGCTTCGTATAACGAATTTCGGCCAGGATGCGCTGTTCGCGCGGCGCCAGCCATTCGGCCCCGACAGGCACCTCCTGTTCACCGTGCGCCAGCCACCACATTCGCCCATTCTCGCCGAGCGCGGCGCCTGCGGATCGGCAGCGCGCCCGGGCCCAACGCGGCACTGGCGCAGCGGGTCATCCGCTCGCGGCCGGCGGCTCCGTCACCAGCCGCCATGCCGCCAACAACCCGCCGGCACAGTTCATCAGCGACAGCAGCGCGACGACGGCAAAGACCGCACCCTCCAGCGGCAGCGAGCGCAGCGCCCAGGCGCCCAGCGAAGACAGCCCGTTGAAGGCCACCATCACCCAGAAAAGCCCGCGTCGCGGTTGCCACAGGCGCGACAGCTTCACCGGCCGGCCAGACGCCGGTCGGCCAGCGCCGCGCCCTGCGCAAGCACCGCCAGCTTGGCCTCGGCCACGGCACGGCTCATCGGCGCCAGGCCGCAGTTGGTGCAGGCGATGAGGTGCTCGCGCGGCACGAACTGCAGCGCGCGGCCGATGGTGTCGGCCACTTCCTCGGGCGTTTCCACCTGCTCGCTGGCAACGTCGATCACGCCCACCATCACGTCCTTGCCCTTCAGCAGTGCCATCAGTTCGGGCGGCACGTGCGAGTGGATGCACTCCAGGCTGACCTGATCGATGGAGCTCTTCGCGAGCGCCGGGAAGACCTGCTCGTACTGGCGCCATTCCTGCCCCAGCGTCTGCTTCCAGTCGTTGTTGGCCTGGATGCCGTAGCCGTAGCAGATGTGCACCGCCGTCGTGCACGAGCGGCCATTGGCCATGCCTTGCGCCTTCAGGCCTTGCGCCGCGCGTTCCAGCGCGGCCACGCCCCATTCGGCGGCGTCGGACATATAGACGTTGAAAGCCGGCTCGTCGAACTGGATCACGTCCACGCCGTCGGCCTGCAGCGCCAGCGCTTCCTGGTTGAGCAGTTCGGCGAAGGCGAAGGCGAGTGTCCTGCGGTCGCCGTAGCAGCGGTCGGCCACGGTGTCGACGATGGTCAGCGGCCCGGGCAGCGTGAACTTGATCCTGCGCGTGGTGTGCGCGCGCAGGAAACGCGCTTCCGCTTCGTGCACGCGGCCCTTGAGCCTCAACGGCGCCACCACCTGCGGCACCATCGCCTTGTAGCGGTCGTTGCGGATGCCCATCTCGACCTTGTGCTCGAAGTCGATGCCTTCGACCTGCTCCAGGAAGCCGTGCACGAAGTGCTGGCGGCTCTGCTCGCCGTCGCCGATGACGCTCAGGCCCGCGTCTTCCTGGGCCTTGATCCACAGCAGCGTGGCGTCGAGCTTGGCCTGCGCCAGCTCGGCACCCTGGGCCTTCCATTGCGGCCAGAGTTTCTGGGTCTCGGCCAGCCAGGCGGGTTTGGGCAGGCTGCCGGCGATGGCGGTGTCGAACATGCGGGTCTCCGTAGGGGGTGGGGCTGAGGCGCAGGACGTTAACGCAAAGCGCCAAGCCCGGCCGGACCGCGGCTTCGTCGCGCAAGACGCGGATCCCGTCGCCGCCGCCTGGAGCTTCGTCCCGCGGCCGTCGTGGCCGAGCCGGCCGGCCTTAAGCTTACGGTCATGCCTGCCGCCTTCGAGTCGCCACTGGTGCTGGATCAGCCGTTGCCGGACGAACTGACCGGCCGCGCGCAGGGCTGGCTCACGCGCTACCGCCGCTGGCCGGTATTCAGCACGCCCTGGGCGCGCGCGCGCATCCGCACCTGGAGCATTCCGGTCGGCCTGAGCTTGATCTTCATCGCCGGCGGTGGCGCACTGGCTTCGCGCGACGGCCCGCCCTGGGCGGCGGTGCTGGGCATCGCATTGCAGGTGGTGCCGCCGCTGCTCGTCGGCCCCTGGGTCGGTGTCTGGGTGCGGCGCCAGGCCTGGCCAGCGGCGCGCGAGGGCTGGGCGCTGCTGGCGGCGATGGCGCTGGTGGCCGTGGTCACGGTGGCCTGCGCCTACGTGGCGGCCGAACCCTTGAAGCAGTGGATCGCCGAGCGCATCGGCGACGTCGACGCAAGCGGCCAGCGCCGCAAGATCGCGCTGCAGATCGGGGTCACGGTGCTGCCGGTCGATCGTCCCGCCAGCGCTCCGGTACCTTCAGAGCCCGAGCCGCCACCGGCCCACGACAGCCCGGCCAACCTGGCCATGCGCGCCCTGCTGGCGTTCTGGATCGCCGGCGGCTTTGCCGTCATCGGCTGGCGTCGCGAGCGCACGGCCCTCGCAACGCTGGTGCGCGAGAAGGCGCTGGCCCAGGCGCAGGCGGCACGGCGCGAGGCCGAGTTGCGGCTGTCGGTGCTGGCGGCGCAGGTGGAGCCGCATTTCCTGTTCAACACCCTGGCCGGCGTGCGCAGCGCCATTGCCACCGACCCGCCGCGCGCCAGCGAGATGATCGACCGCCTGGTGGACTACCTGCGCGCCGCGATCCCGCGCCTGCGCAGCGACGGCGGCAGCGCCGCGGCCACGCTGGCCGGGCAGCTGGACATCGTGCGCGCCTACCTGGGCCTGATGGCGGCGCGCATGCCTCGGCTGGTCTGGACCATCGACGTCGCGCCGGAGCTGCTTTCCGCGCCCTGCCCGCCGCTGATGCTGATCTCGCTGGCCGAGAATGCCGTCAAGCACGGCGTGGAACCGAAGATCGGGACGGTGCACGTGGCGGTGCGTGCCTTGCGCACGGCCGACGGCCGGTTGGAGGTCACCGTGGCCGACGACGGCGCCGGCTTCGCGGCCACCAGCAGTGGCGGCGGACTGGGGCTGACGAATATCCGCGAACGGCTGCAGCAGATGTACGGCGAACGCGCCGCGCTCGCGCTCAAGGCGCGCCCCGAAGGCGGTGTCGCTGCCATCCTGACGCTGCCCCTGGACGAGGAGAATTCATGCCCACCGCGCTGATCGCCGACGACGAGGACCTGCAGCGCGCCGAGCTGCGCCGCATGCTGGCCGCCGCCTGGCCCGAACTGGTGGTGGTGGCCGAATGCGAACACGGCCCGGCCGCGGTGGAAGCGATCGACGAGTTGGTGCCCGAGATCGCCTTCCTGGATATCCGCATGCCCGGCCTGAGCGGGCTGGACGTGGCACGCGCCGCCAGCGGCCGCTGCCATGTCGTATTCACCACCGCCTACGACAACCACGCCATCGCCGCCTTCGACGCCGGCGCGGTGGACTACCTGCTCAAGCCCATCGCCGCCGACCGCCTGGCGCAGACCGTGGCCCGGCTGCGCGAACGCCTGCAAGCCGCCGCCGGCGCGCCGGCGCTGGACAGCCTGGTCGACCGCCTGGCCGCCCAGCTTCAGCAGCGCCAGGCGGGCACCAGTGGCCGCGCACCGCTGCGCTGGGTGAGCGCCAGCGTGGGCGACACGATCAAGATGTTCGGCATCGACGAGATCCTGTTCTTCCAGAGCGACGAGAAATACACCCGCGTCGTCACCGCACGCGACGAGGCACATGTCCGCAAGCCGCTGAAGGAGATCGCCGAGGGGCTGGACCCGCAGGAGTTCTGGCAGGTGCACCGCGGCGTGATCGTGCGTGCCTCGGCCATAGCACGCGCCCAGCGCGACGAGCTCGGGCGCATCACGCTGCAGCTGAAGAACCACGGTGAAAGCTTGGCGGTGAGCCAGGCCTACGGCTGGCGCTTCAAGCCGATGTGAGGGCGGCCCACCGGCGTCCGCGCACCGTCTTTCGCGCCACGGTGCCGTCGTCGGCTCGAGCGGACGCGAGCGAGCACTCGGCAGTCGCGTTCATACTTCTGCCTGCCGATGAAGACCGACCCCCTGCCCATGCCGGCCGAGCTGGCCGCTGCCCTGCTGGACGCGACTCCGGTGGCCCTGCTGCACGCCGGCACCGGCGGCCAGGTGACGTGGGCCAGCCCCGCGGCGCTGGCGCTGCTGGGCCCGGCCGCCGCGCCCGGCCAGCCCCTGACCGGACTGTGGGCCGCAGGCGCCGACGCCGCAGCCCTGCTCGGCGCGAGCGCAGCCACCGCCGAACTGCCGCTGCGCCAGCCCACGCTGGCGGCGTGCTGGGTGCACGCCGCCAGCCAGCCGCTGCCGCAGGGAGGCGTGCTGCTCGCGCTGCACGCTGTCGACGACCAGCGTGCCGCCCGGGCCGAGGTGCAACGCCTGACCGAACTGCTGGACCTGGCGCGCGACTTCGGACGGCTGGGCGTGTGGGAGCGCAACGTGCGCACCCTGCAAGGCCGCTGGGACCCGCAGGTCTGCCACTTCTGGGGCATCTCGCCCGATGCACCGACACCCAGCTTTCACGAAGCGGCGTCGCGGCTGGCCGACGAAGACCGCGCCGAATTCGAACCCTTCTTCCTGCGTTCGCTGCAGAAGCCGGGGCGCTATGCCACACGCTATCGCGTCCGCGGCGACGACGGCATCTGGCGCCGCATCCATTCGCATTGGGTGGTCAAGAGCGGCGGCGACGGCCGGCCCGAGCGTGTGCTCGGGCTCATGATGGACGACTCCGAACCCTTCTCGCTGGCGCAGGAGCTGAGTGAACTGGAGTCGCAGCTGGCGCTGGCGGTGGACCTGGGCGACATCGGCATCTGGCGTCACGACCTCGGCAGCGGTCGGCTGCACCTGAATGCCCAGGCGCTGCGCATGCTGGGGCTGCCGCCGCGGCCACAGGGCTTTCAGGTCGACGAGATCACCGGTTTCGTGCATCCCGACGATCGCCGGCGGGCCGCGGCTTCGGCCCGGGAGGCCCTCGCCAGCAGCCGCCCGCTCGACCTGGAAGTGCGCTTCCGCCGCAGCGACGGCGACTGGCGCACGGTGATGACGCGGCGCATGGTGCAGCGCGACGCCCACGGCCGCCCGGTGGCCTTCGTCGGTGTCGGCCTGGACATCACCGCGCGCCACAAGGCCGAACAGGCGCTGCGCAGCGCCGTGGAGCGGGCCGCGCTGGTGGCGCGCGGCGCTGGCCTGGGCACCTGGGAACTGGACATGGCCAGCGGCGAGGTGTACTGGGACGAGCAGATGTGGTTGCTGCGCGGCCACAAACCACAGGCCCGGGCGATGGACGACGCCGAACGAATGGCCTGCGTGCACCCCGAGGACCGCACGGCCATCGAGGCGCTGTTCCGCCCCGCCATCGCCGAGGGCCGGCCCTACGAACACCAGTTCCGCATCGTGTGGCCCGACGGGCAGGTGCGCTGGCTGGCTTCGCGATCGGTCGAGCTGCGCGACGAACAGTCCGGCGCGCGGCGGCGCATCGGCGTCAACTGGGACGTCACCGACACCCGCACCGCCGAGGCGGCGCGCCGCGAGCGCGAGATCGCGTTGCGCGAGAGCACGGCGAAGAGCAAGTTCCTGGCCCGCATGAGCCACGAACTGCGCACGCCGCTGAATGCCATGCTGGGCTTCTCCCAGCTGCTGCTGGTCGAGGAGACCGGTGTCGACGAGCCCGCGGCCAAGCGACGGCGCCGCCTCGACCATGTCCGTTCTGCCGGGGAGCACCTGCTGAGCCTGATCAACGACGTGCTCGACCTGGCCAGCCTGGAAAGCGGCGAGCTGCGCATCCAGTTGCAGCCGGTGGCATTGGCTCCGCTGGTGGCCGAAACGCTGCCGCTGCTGGGGCCGCTGCGCGACCGCCGGACCGTGTCACTGCGGACCGGTCGGCTGGACCTGCAGGTGCTGGCCGACCCCACGCGCTTGCGCCAGGTCCTGCTGAACCTGCTGTCCAACGCCATCAAGTACAACCACGACGGCGGCGAAGTGACGATCGAAGCCGAGCCGCGCGACGGCCAGGTGATCCTGCGCGTGGCCGACAGCGGCCGCGGCATGACCGTCGAGCAGATGCAACATCTGTTCGAGCCCTTCAACCGGCTCGGCGCCGAAGGCGACGCCGTCGAAGGAACGGGCATCGGCCTGGCCATCGTGAAGGCGCTGACGGAACGCATGGGCGGCACGGTGCAGGTTCGCAGCGTGGCCGGCCGGGGCAGCGTCTTCGAATTGCAGCTGCAGGCCGTGGCGCCTGCTCGCGGCGACACCGGGTCGCGGCCCGAAACTGCGGCGCCGGGTTCGCCGCTGGCGTCGCCATCGTCGCCACCCGTACCCTGGCCGGACGCGGCCGCCACCGCGCCCGTCGCGCGCCGGCACACGTTGCTCTACGTGGAGGACAATGCGGTCAATTCGCTCATCATCCGCGAGCTGCTGGCCGGGCGCGCCGACCTCCAGCTCCACGTGGCCGAGGACGGGGCCAGCGGCGTGGCCCTGGCCGCGGCGCTGCAGCCCGCCCTGATCCTGCTCGACATGCAGTTGCCCGACTGCGACGGCTTCGAGGTGCTGCGCCGGCTGCGCACCCAGCCGGCCACGGCCTCGACGCCCTGCGTGGCGCTGTCGGCCAACGCCATGCCGGACCACATCGAGCGCGCGCTGGCCGCCGGCATGGTCGACTACTGGACCAAGCCGCTGGACTTCCGCAGGTTTCTGGCGGCGCTGGACGCACTTCTCGCCAAGACCGCGTAGCGAAAACGAACGCGCCCGGCGGGTTCCGGGCGCGTGCGGAATGGCCAGCGTCCGTCAGCGGATCATCGCCATCCAGGGCAGCCCGACAAGCAGGAAGGCGGCGATGAAGATGACGCCGAACACGCCGCCCAGGATCCAGAAGTCCTTGGCCGGCAGATAGCCCGAGCCGTAATACACCGGGCTCGGCCCCGTGGCGTAGGGCGTGAGGATGCCCATGATGCCGAGCGTCAGGCACAGCAACAGCGCGAACTGCGTCATGTCCAGCCCCGGGATGGTGGTGCCCACCGCCAGCATCACCGGCAGCAGCGCCGTCACGTGGGCGGTGATGCTGGCAAAAAGGTAGTGCGTGAAGAAGAACACCAACACCAGCACGATCATCGCCGTGAAGGGCGTGAAGCCCACCATGCTCGAGGCCACGCCGTCGGCAAACCACTTCACGAAACCGACCTTGCTCAGGCCACCGGCCAGCGCCACCAGGGTGGCAAACCAGGCCAGCGTATTCCACGCCGCCTTGTTGGCGATGACGTCGTCCCAGCTCATGACCGCGGTGACCAGCATCAGGCAGATCACCACCAGCGCCACCGTGGTGGCGTTGATGAAGTCACCGCCGAAGATCCACAGCGCCAGCGCCAGCAGCACCAGCACGGCCAGCGTCAGTTCACGGCGCGTGACGCCGCCCATCTTTTGCAGCTCGGCGCCGGCCCAGCGCGGCACCTCCTCGCCGCTCTTCACACCCGGCGGGTAGATCCAGTAGGTGAGCAGGGGCACCAGCACCAGCAGGCCCACGCCCACCGGCGCGAAGGCCAGGAACCACTGCGCCCAGCTGATCTCGACCGCAGCCGTCTTCTTCACCAGTTCCAGCGCCAGCAGGTTGGGTGCCAGCGCGGTGAGGAACATCGAACTCGTGACGCAGGTGGCGGCGATGGCCACCCACATCAGGTACGAACCCATTCGCCGCGCCGAAGGATCGTTGGGCTTGGAGTCGTACAGCGCCGGCAGGTTGCGGATCACCGGGTAGATGGTGCCGCCGCTGCGCGCGGTATTGGACGGTGTGAATGGCGCCAGCAGCAGGTCGGCGATGGTCACCGCATAACCCAGCGTGAGGGTGCGCTTGCCCATGGACTTGACGAGCAGCAGTGCGATGCGGCGACCCAGCCCCGTCTTCTCGTAGCCCAGGGCGAACATGAAGGCGCCGAAGATCAGCCAGACCGTGCTGTTGGAGAATCCCGACAGCGCCCAGGTCAGGGCCGCGTTCGCCGGCTTGAAGCCGTCCTTGGCCATTTCGGCCGGCGAGAACAGCACCCAGGGCGCCAGCACGGTGACCAGCGTGACCCCGATGAGGCCAATGGCGCCGCCAGGCAGCGGCTCGACCATCAGGCCGACGATGACGCCGGCAAAGATGGCGAAGAAATACCAGGCGTGCTGCGGCAGGCCTTCCGGCGCCGGCGCCAGTGCCAGCGCGATGACGACCGCGATGGGCAGCAAGGCGCGCCACGGAAACGCGGCGCCTGGACCTTGTCCGGATGCCGTACCGGTTTTGGGGTTGGACATGATGGACCCTCGTAGATGCCACTGCGACCGCGCAGCGCTGCATGGCGGACGGCCGCGTATGTTGCGGTACGAGCCACCCTGCCCGGTCGCGCCATTCGCGACCCATTAGGGTAAATACTGATCTTCCGGCGCGACCGGGGGTTTGACCTCGAACAAGCTTCCTGGTGGCGCGGCACCAGGGCGTCCCCTGCGCGCAACGCCGAGGCTCACGCGCCGCCCCGGCTGGCCGCGTAACGCGCCTTCGTGGCCTCGTCGGGCGGATACAGGCCCGGCAGCGGCCGGCCGGCCCGGACCTCATCGACCACCCAGGCCTCGAAGCGCTCCTGCTCCACCGCTTGCGGCACCACCTCGGCCAGCAGGGCTTGCGGAATGACGACCGCGCCGTCGCGGTCGGCCACGATGGTGTCACCCGGAAAGACCGCCACGCCGCCGCAGCCCACCGGTTCCTGCCAGCCCACGAATACGAGCCCGGCCACCGAAGGCGGCGCGGCCACGCCCGCAGCCCAGGTGGGCAGGCCGCTATCCAGCACGCCCTGCAGGTCGCGCACCACACCGTCGGTCACCAGTGCGGCCACCTGGCGCACGGCCATGCGCGCGCAAAGGATGTCGCCGAAGATGCCTGCGTCGCGCACGCCCATGGCGTCGACCACGGCCACGCAGCCGGCGGGCATGTCCTCGATGGCCGCTCGCGTCGAGCGCGGCGAGGCCCAGGCGGCGGTCGTCGCCATGTCCTCGCGTGCCGGCACGAAACGCAGCGTGAAGGCCGGGCCGACGACGCGCTGCACGTCGGCATGCAAGGGTGCCGGGCCGCGCAGCCAGACATTGCGCAAGCCCATCTTGAGCAGCACGGTGGTCAGCGTGGCGGTGGAGACGCGGCCTTCGCGCAGCGGTTTCCAAAGTTCGTTCATGGTGCAGCCTCCAGCAGACCGCGCTTCTTCAGCAGCGGCTGCACCGTGGCCGGCCGGCCGCGGAAGGCGGCGTAGGTCGCGCCCGGTTCGACGCTGTTGCCCGCGGCGTAGATATGGCGCTTGAGCCGGGCGGCGACTTCGGCGTCGAACGGGCTGCCGGCCTCGACGAAGGCGTCGTAGCCGTCGGCGTCCAGCACCTCGGCCCACAGGTAGACGTAGTAGCCGGCGGCGTAGCTGCTGCCGGCGAAAAGGTGCTGGAAGTGCACCAGGCGATGGTTCAGGCCCACGCCCTGCGGCAGGCCCAGGTCGCGCAGCAGGTCGGCCTCGAAGGCGCACAGGTCGGCCGGCGGCTCGGGTGACTCCAGCGAATGCACGGCCATGTCGACCAGCGCGCTGGCGGTGTAGCGCACCGTCTCGTAGCCCTGGTTGAAGCGGCGCGCCTCGTGCAGCCGCTGCACCAGCGCCGGCGGAATCGGCTCGCCGCTGTGCCAATGGCGGGCGTGGCGCTGCAGCACCTCGGGCTCGGTGATCCAGTGTTCGAAGATCTGCGACGGCAGTTCGACGAAGTCGCGCAGCACCTGCGTGCCCGACAGCCGCTCGTAGGTCACGTCGGACAGCAGCCCGTGCAGGCCATGGCCGAATTCGTGGAACAGCGTGCGCGCGTCGTCCAGGCTCAGCAGCGTGGGCTCGTCGGCACCGCCCTTGGCGAAATTGTTGTTGTTCAGGATCACCGGCAGCTGCGCGCCGCCGTTGCGGTGCTGCCAGCGCAGCGAGCTCATCCAGGCGCCGCTGCGCTTGGCGGGGCGCGCGAAGTTGTCCTGCAGGAAGACGCCCACCGCCGCCCCCGACGCGTCGCGCACCTCGTAGGCCTTCACGTCGGGGTGGTACACGGGCAGGTCGTCGCGCGGCACGAAGCTCAGGCCGAACAGGCGTTGCGCGCAGTCGAAGGCGGCGGCCACCATGTTCTCCAACCGGAAGTAGGGCTTGACCTCGGCATCGTCGATGGCATAGCGGTCGCGGCGCACCTTTTCGGCCCAGTAGCGCCAGTCCCAGGGTTCGATCTCGCTGGCCTGGCCTTCGGCCTGCATGGCCTGCCGCAAGGCCTGGCGCTCGCGCTCCACTGCCGCCAGCGCTCGTGGCCACACGTCGGTCAGCAGGCCTTGCACGGCCGCGCGTGTGCCGGCCATGGTGTCGGCCAGCGCGTGGTCGGCAAAGCAGGCATGGCCGTGCAGCCGCGCCTGTTCGTTGCGCAGTCGCAGGATGTCTCGCGCGACCTCGCGGTTGTCGTGCTCGCCGGGGTGCTCACCGCGGCCGACCCAGGCGCGCCAGGCCTGCTCGCGCAGGTCGCGCCGCTCGGAGAAGTTCAGGAACGGCACCACCAGCGAACGCGACAGCGTGATCACGTGGCCGTCCAGTCCGCGGTCGGCGGCGGCCTGGCGCGCCGCCGCGCGCACGAAGTCGGGCAGGCCCGCCAGGTCGGACTCGCCCTGCAGCACCAGCGTCCAGCTCGACTCGTCGTGCAGCACGTTCTGCGCAAACTGCGTCGTCAACCGCGCCAGTTCCTCCATCACCTGCGCATAACGCGTTTGTGCCGCGGGTGCCAGGCGTGCGCCGGCGCGCACGAAGTCCAGGTGCACGCGCTCCAGCAGGCGCTGCTGCTCGGGCGTGAGGCCCAGCGTGCGGCGGCGCTCGTGCAACGCGTCGAAGCGCGAAAACAGCGCGGCATCCATGTACACGGCGCTGGAATGCGCCGCCATCGGACCGGCCATGGCGCGCTGCACGGCCTGCAGCTCGGGGCTGGTGGCCGACGAGGTGAGGTTGTAGAAGACCGCGGCCACGCGCGACAGCAGCTTGCCGGCGCGGTCGAAGGCGGCCACCGTGTTGGCGAAATCAGGCGCTGCCGCCTGCCCGGCGATCGCCGCCAGCTCCTCGCGGTGCCGGCGCATGCCCTCGCGCAGCGCGGGCTCGAAGTGTCCGGCGCGCAGCCGCTCGAACGGCGGCAGGCCGTGGGGCGCTTGCCAGGGCTCGAGCAGCGGGTTGTCGCTCATGTCGCGCGCGTTCACTTGCCGGCCTTGATGGCGTTCTCGTCTTCTTCGCGGTAGCGGCGGTCGGCGCACGAGGTGACCCACCCAGCGCGTTCGTCCTCCAGGGCCTTGGCCTTGTCGTTGAGCTGCGCGTTGCGCACGTTCCACTCGCTCACACGCGCGTCGACAGCTCCGATGCGGGCGTTGTAGTCGGCCACCGCCTGCTGGTGCAGCGCCACCACGCTCTCGCGCTCGGCCTCCAGTGCGGCGCGGTCCTTCTCGATCTCCAGGCGTTCCTTTTCCAGTGACCGCTGCTGACGGTCGGCCCAGGTGCCCGTGCGATTGGACGCGTTGAACTCCTCGACCCGCGCCGTCCAGTCCTTCACGCGGGCACCGAAGGCCTGCACGCGGGCATTCAGTCCGTCGGCCTGGGCCTTGGCCGCGTCGACGGGAGCGCGCTGGTCGCGTGCCGTCTGTTGCTCGGCCGCCAAGGCCTGCTTCTCGCTGTTCAGCGCCAAGCGCTGCGCCTCCACCTCACTCAGCCGCGTGCGAATGCTGATTTCCTGGTTCAGGCAGGCCCGGAGCTCTTCGCGACTCAGTAACGCTCCACCGCCGCTGCCACCGCCCAGCGACAGTGTCCGGCCCTGCTCCGGCTTCGCGGCGGGGGTTGCGGTTGCAGCGGGCTTGGCGGCGGCAGGTCTGGGCGCCGGGCTGGGGGTCGTCTGTGCGACGACCAAAGAACAGGCGCCAAGCCACAGTCCGGCTTGCAGGAGGTGCTTGACTTTCATCGGAGTCCTCTGACGGGGGAGCCGGCCGCGCCGGCAAAATGCTCAATGATGCCACCCCCGCCCCGGTGCGGAGCGGCCCGGACCGTTGCTGGCAAGGAGTCACGGTGGCGATGGCGCTCCAGCGGGCTTGGGCATCGGGTGTGGCACAGTGCTTGGCTTTGCCACGAATCCAAGCGATGACCCTCGTCCAACCCGTGCCTGCCGACCACGACCCCGAGGTCGAAGCGCTGGCGCGCTTCTTCCACACCACGCTGGGCTTCGCGCCGAACAGCGTGCTGACCATGATGCGCCGCCCCGCGCTGGCGCGCGCGTTCACCGAACTCAACCGCGCCGTGATGACCAACGAAGGGCGCGTCACGGGTGAACTCAAGCGCCTGCTCGGCCATGTGGCCAGCCGCGTCGCCGGCTGCCGCTATTGCGAGGCGCACACCATCCGCGCCGCGGCGCGTTTCGGTGCCGCCGAGGGTGCGGCCGCGCAGCGGCTGGACGAGGTGTGGCAGTTCCGCACCAGCGCGCTGTTCACGCCCGCCGAACGGGCGGCGCTGGAGTTCGCCGCCGCCGCGGCCAGCGTGCCCGGTGCCGTCACGCCCGAGATCGGTATCGAGCTGCGCCGCCACTGGGACGACGGCGAGATCGTCGAGATCACCGGCGTGGTGGCGCTGTTCGGTTTTCTCAACCGCTGGAACGACGCCATGGCCACCGAACTGGAAGCCCCGGCCGCCGAAGATGGCCGGCGCTGGCTGGCCGCCCAGGGCTGGAGCGCGGGCAAGCACGGCGCGGCGGGCCAGCCAGGCACGCCGCCAGGCGGAGACCGCTGATGGCGATCAAGGCCACCGTCTACAAGGCCAGCCTGCAGGTCGCCGACATGGACCGCAGCCTCTATGCCGACCACGCGCTCACGCTGGCGCGCCAGCCGTCCGAGACCGACGAACGGCTGATGGTGCGCGTGCTGGCCTTCGCGCTCAACGTGCCGGCCGACGACCACGACGGCGCGCTGCAGGTGGCGCGCGGCGCCACCGATGCCGACGAGCCCGATCTCTGGCAGCTGAGCCTGGCCGGCGAGGTGCGCCACTGGATCGAACTCGGCCAGCCCGACGAACGCCGCCTCATCAAGGCCTGCGGCCGCGCACGCCGCGTCACGCTCTACACCTACAGCCAGGCCGCGTCAATCTGGTGGGCCGGCGTGGCGCCCAGGCTGGCGCGGCTGACCAATCTGGCGGTGTGGCAGTTGCCGGCCGAGCAGAGCCAGGCGCTGGCCAGGCTGGCTGCGCGCTCGATGAACCTGCAGGTCACGGTGCAGGAAGGCCAGGTTTGGGTCGGCGACGCCGACACCAGCGTCGAGATCCACCCTCACGCCCTGATGACTCCCACCGCATGACCGCACCCCAAACCGACTCCAGCGACCCCTTCCTCTGGCTCGAAGACGTCATGGGCGAGCGTGCCCTGGCCTGGGTGCGTCAGCGCAATGCCGAAAGCGAAGACCTTTTGCAGGCACAACCGGACTTCGAGGCTTTGCGTTCCGGCATCCGCGAGGTGCTCGATTCGCGGGAGCAGATTCCGTACGTGGTGCGCCGCGGCGAATGGCTCTACAACCTGTGGCGCGACGCTGCGAACCCGCGCGGCCTGTGGCGGCGCACCACGCTGGCCGAATACCGCAAGCCCCAGCCGGCGTGGGAAACGATGATCGACGTCGACGCACTGGGCCGCGCCGAAGGCGAGAACTGGGTCTGGGCCGGCGCCACCTGCCTGGGCCCGGACTTTCGATGCTGCCTGGTGTCGCTGTCGCGCGGCGGCGCCGACGCGCATGTGGTGCGCGAATTCGACACCGTGGACAAGCGCTTCGTCGAAGACGGTTTCATGCTGCCCGAAGCGAAGACGAATGTCGAATGGCTGGACGCCGATACGGTCTTCGTGGGCACCGATTTCGGCCCGGGTTCGCTCACCGATGCCGGCTACCCGCGCCTGGTCAAGCGCTGGCGGCGCGGCCAGCCGCTGGCCGATGCGGTGACTGTCTTCGAGGCGCGGCCAGACGACATGATGGCCTACGC
This sequence comes from Candidatus Rubrivivax defluviihabitans, assembly GCA_016709385.1. Classification (GTDB taxonomy): domain Bacteria; phylum Pseudomonadota; class Gammaproteobacteria; order Burkholderiales; family Burkholderiaceae_C; genus Rubrivivax; species Rubrivivax defluviihabitans. The sequence continues at coordinate 56,231 of JADJMW010000004.1, read as the reverse complement.
CTCGGTCGACCGCACCCCGGGCTTCGAGCGCATCAGCCTGTGGCGCCTCGTCGATTTCTACAGCAACGAAGTCGTCCTGCTGCAGGGCAACGAGGCCCGGCGCGTGGACAAGCCCGGCGACGCGAAGTTGAGCTTCTGGCGCGAGCGGGTGCTGATCGAACTGCGCAGCGACTGGGCCGTGGCCGGGCAGACCTTCGCCCGCGGCTCGCTGCTCGTGGCCGATGCGGCCGCCTATTTGGCAGGACAGCGGCAGCTGACGCCGTTGTTCATGCCCACGCCCACCCGGTCGCTGGCCGGCCACACCACCACGCGCAGCACCGTGCTGCTGACCGTCCTCGACGACGTGGTCGGCCGGGTCGAGGAACTGAGCTGGCGCCAAGGCGCGTGGCAGCGCCGCCAGGTCGGCACGCCCGCCCACGGCGCCGTGAGCGTGAGTGCCTTGCACGACCCCGAACTGGCGCAGGATCCGCTGGCCGAGGCCTACTGGCTGAACACCACGGACTTTCTCAGCCCCGACTCGCTGCAGCTGGGCACCACGGGCAGCGACGAGCGCGAGACCTTCAAGTCGCTGCCCAGCTTCTTCAACGCCACCGGCATGCGTGTCGAACAGCGCTTCGCCAGCAGCCGCGACGGCACGCGGGTGCCCTATTTCGTGGTCTGGCCCGCAGGCGCCCAGGCCGACGGCGACCACCCCACGCTGCTCAACGGCTACGGCGGCTTCGAATTGCCGCGGCTGCCGACCTATGCCGGCGCCATGGGCCGCGCCTGGTGCGCCCGTGGCGGCGTCTTCGTGCTGGCCAATATCCGCGGCGGCGGCGAATTCGGTCCCGGCTGGCACCAGGCGGCCATCAAGGCGGGCAAGCAAAAGAGCTACGACGACTTTGCCGCCGTCGCCGAGGACCTGATCGCCTGGCGGGTGACGCGGTCAGCCCGGCTGGCCATGCGCGGCGGCAGCAACGGCGGCCTGCTGGTGGGCGCAGTGATGCTGCAGCGGCCCGAACTGTTCCAGGCCGTGGTCTGCCAGGTGCCGCTGCTGGACATGCGGCGCTATCACAAGCTGCTCGCCGGTGCCTCGTGGATGGCCGAATACGGCGACCCCGACGATCCCACTCAATGGGCCACCATCTCGAAATACAGCCCCTACCAGAACGTCCCCGATGCGGCGCGCGTGAAGCTGCCGCGTGTGCTCTTCACCACCAGCACGCGCGACGACCGCGTGCACCCCGGCCATGCGCGCAAGATGGCGGCGCTGATGCGCGAGCAGGGGCACGAGGTGCTGTACTGGGAGAACCTGGAAGGCGGTCACGGCGGCGCCGCCGACAACGAGCAGCGCGCGCAGATGATGGCGCTGGAGTACGCCTTCCTGTGGCTGCAGCTCGGGGCCGCGCTGGAGCGATGAGTTCGTCGCGCGCACACCGCCGCCCCATGCTGACCTGGATCGAAGACACCAGCCCCATGCCGCCGGCCACGCAGGCGCTGGGGCCCGACAGCGACGCGCCGGGCCTGGTGGCCGCGGGCGGCCGCGTCACGCCTCAGCGGCTGGAGGAGGCCTACCGGCTGGGCATCTTCCCCTGGTACGGGCCCGGCCAGCCGGTGCTCTGGTGGAGCCCCGACCCGCGCATGGTGCTGCCGGTGGCCGAGTTCCGCCTCTCGCACAGCCTGCGCAAGACACTGCGCCGATTCCTGCGCACGCCCGGCTGCGAACTGCGTTTCGACAGCGATTTCCGCAGCGTCATCCAGGCCTGCGCGCACACGCCACGCGCCGGGCAGGACGGCACCTGGATCGTGCCCTCGGTGATGGCGGCCTATGCCGAATGGCACGAGGCTGGCCGCGTGCACAGTGCCGAGACCTGGGTCGACGGCGAACTCGTCGGTGGCCTGTATTTCGTGGCCATCGGCCGCATGTGTTTCGGCGAGTCGATGTTCGCGCACCGCACCGACGCGTCGAAGATCGCGCTGGCCGCGCTGGTGGCCGCCTGCCGCGCACGCGGCGTGCCGCTCGTCGACTGCCAGCAGAATACCGGCCACCTGGCGTCGCTGGGAGCGCGGGAAATTTCGCGCGACGCGTTCCTGGTCCACCTGGCTGCGACCCTGGACGCACCCCTGGATACGACGGCGCCGCAGAATTGGTCCTATGATGACTCGGCCTGGGACTGGCTCGGGCTTTGACGGATGACAGGCCCCGAGACCGCGTGACGCACCCCAAGGAATTGCCGCTGCGTTCGTTGCAGTTCTATGCCACGGCGCCCTACCCCTGCAGCTACCTGCCCGGCCGGCAGGCGCGCTCGCAGGTGGCCACGCCCAGTCACCTGATCCACGCCGACGCCTATTCGGGCCTGGTCGCCAACGGTTTCCGGCGCAGCGGCATGTTCACCTACCGCCCGTATTGCGACGGCTGCCGGGCCTGCGTGCCGCTGCGCATACCGGTGGCCGATTTCCAGCCCACGCGCAGCCAGCGCCGCGCGGCGCGCGCCCATGGCCACTTGAAGGCACGCGTGCTGCGGCTGTGCTTCGTGCCCGAGCACTACCAGCTCTACCTGCGCTACCAGGCCGGCCGTCACAGCGGCGGCGGCATGGACCAGGACAGCGTCGACCAGTACACGCAGTTCCTGCTGCAAAGCCGCGTCAATTCGCGGCTGGTCGAATTCCGCGAGCCCGGCACCGGTAGCGAACCCGGCGTGCTGAAGATGGTGGCCATCCTGGACGTGCTCAATGACGGCCTGTCGGCCGTCTACACCTTCTACGAGACCGACCCCGGCGCCAGCTACGGCACCTACAGCGTGTTGTGGCAGATCGAGCAGACGCGGCTGCTCAAGCTGCCGCACGTGTACCTGGGCTACTGGATCGCCGCCAGCCCCAAGATGGCTTACAAGGCGCAATTCAGGCCGCACCAGTTGCTGGTGGACGGGCACTGGCAGACGGCACCGGCGCCGGGGCCGTCTTCGGCTCCAGGCTCAGGCGGCTGACCAGAGCCCGTCACCCGCGCCGGCCACATCGCCGGCGGCGACGACCCGGGCCGCACCGTCGCCCTGAAGCTTCAGCAGGTGCGCAAGCAGCGAACGCCGCGCCACGGCGTGCAGCGCGGCCGGCACGTCGTCGTACACCCGTGGCAGCAGCGCGTCCAGGCTGGCGGGGCCGGCCTGGCGCAGTGCCGCCGTCACCTTGGCCTCGCGCTTCAGTCGGTGCGCGATGAGCGCGCGCAGCACGGCCTGCGGCTCTGCGACCAGAAAACCATGGCCCGGCGCCAGCCACTGCAGGTCTTCTTCCAGCAGCGCATGCAGCGCCTGCAGGTACGCCGCCATGTCGCCGTCGGGCGGGTTGATGACGACGGTGGAGCCCTGCATCACGTGGTCGCCGGTGAAGAGCAGCCGCTCTTCTTCCAGCAGGTAGCACAGGTGGTTGGACGCATGCCCGGGCGTGTGGACGACGCGCAGCGTGCTGGCCGGGCCCAAGGGCAGGCGGTCGCCGTGACGCGGCTCGACATCGGGCGCGAAGTCGGCGTCCTGCCACTGCGGGTGCTCGGCGATGCGGCCCCACACCGGGGCGCCGGTGGCGGCGGCCAGCGCCGCGGCGCCCGGCGAATGGTCGCGGTGGGTGTGCGTGACCAGGATGCGCTCGATGCGCCCGCCGGCTTCGCCCGCGGCGGCCAGCAGCGCCTGCAGGTGCGGCTCGTTCTGCGGCCCGGGGTCGATGACGGTCCACGCACCACCCTCGCCCACCAGATAACTGTTGGTGCCGGGGCCGGTCATCGGCCCCGGGTTGGGCGCGGTGACGCGAATGATGCGCGGCGACAGCCGCACCGCCCGGCCGGGCAGCAGTTCACACGACACGTCGCCGCGGCCCTCGGGGTCGAGCCGTCCGATCTCGGCCCAGGGCAGTTCGTGCGGCAGCACGATGCGCCGGCCGCGCGTCGAAGTGGCCAGGCGCGGCATGGTGACGGCGATATCGCGCCGCGTGCGCGCCTCGGCCAGGGCCTCGGCGCTGCTGCCGAAGCGCGCCAGGTCCTGCAGCGTGCGCTGCGTCACCGGCAGCAGCTTCAGGCCGCGCTGCGGCTGCAGCGCCGCCTGCGGCGTGAGCCACATCAGTTCCACCGCCTCGCCCAGGTCGGCCTCGGCCTGCTGGCCCGGCGGCGCGGCCACGGCAAAGAAGCGCGTGTCGAAGCGCTTGGGCACTCCCGGCGGGGTGAGCCAGTGGCTGAAATAGGCCAGCCCGCGCAGGTCCAGGCGCAGGCCCTCGGCGCGGCAGAAGTCGGCCATCGCGACTTCGCCCGCCTGCAGCCGGTCGCGCCAGGGCTTCAGCGCGGCCAGGTCGAACCCGGCTTCGGCCTGCGCCAGCAGCAGGCCCACTTCTTCGAAGGATTCGCGCACCGCCGCCACCAGGTAGTCGAGCCCGCCCTCGGCCAGGCCGAGCCACGCACTGGCCTCGGCGTCGCTGGGGCCGAGACTGTGTGCGTGCGCCTCGCGGTCGCGTGCGTCGAGCACACCGCCGGGGAAAACGACTGCGCCGCTGCGCATGTCGTCCTCGCGCTCGGCGCGGCGCAGCATCAGTACCTCCAGGCCGGGCTGGCCGTCGGGGCGGTCGCGCAGGAGCAGCAGCGAAGCGGCCCGCCGCGCTTCGGGTGGGGGCACGTAGCCGCGGCTCATCGCGCCGCTCCAGCGGCCACGCGGGACGCGAACAGCGCCGCCACCTCGGCGTCGCTGAAACCGGCCTCGAGCAGCACCTCGGCGCTGTGCTCGCCCACCGCGGGCGCGCGCCGCGGCGGCGGCGCCGGCGTGCGGTCGAAGCGCGGTGCCGGCGCGGGCTGCACCACGCCGTCGACGCTGACGAAGGCGCCGCGCGCCCGGGCATGGGCATGCAAGGGCGCCTCGTCGAACGAAAGCACCGGCGCGAAGCAGGCGTCGCTGCCTTCGAGCCGCGCACACCATTCGTCGCGCGTGCGCCGCCGCACCGCCGCAGCGATGGCCGCGCGCATCTCCGGCCACAGGCGGCGGTCGTACTGACGTTGCACGAAGCGCGGCTCCAGTTCGAGCACGGCGGCCAGTTGGGCGAAGAATTTCGGCTCCAGCGGCGCCAGGCTGACGAAGCGGCCGTCGGCGGTCTCGTAGCTGTCGTAGAACGGTGCGCCGCCATCCAGCAGGTTGGCGCCGCGCGGCTCGCCCCAGGTGCCGGCGGCCTGCAGGCCGTAGAAGATGGACGCCAGCGAGGCCGCGCCGTCGACCATGGCCGCGTCCACCACCTGGCCGCGCCCCGAATGCTGGCGCTCGAACAGCGCCGACAGCACGCCGAAGGCCAGGTACAGCGCGCCGCCGCCGTAGTCGGCCACCAGGTTGAGCGGCGGCACCGGCTTGCCGCCGGCTGGGCCGATGGCGTGCAGCACGCCGGCCAGCGCGATGTAGTTGAGGTCGTGCCCGGCCGCGGCGGCCAGCGGGCCGGTCTGGCCGAAACCGGTGATGCGGCCGTAGACCAGCCGCGGGTTGCGCGCCTGGCAGTCGGCCGGACCGAGGCCGAGCTTTTCGGTCACGCCGGGGCGAAAGCCTTCCACCAGCACGTCGGCCCCGGCCACCAGCCGCAACACGGCGTCGCGGCCGGCTTCGGACTTGAGGTCCAGCGCCACCGAACGGCGGCCGCGGGCATTGACGTCGTGGCGCGGATCCATGGCCACACCCAGCCCGCTGGGTTCGAGGCGGTCCACGCGCACCACGTCGGCGCCCAGGTCGGCCAGCAGCATGCAGCACAGCGGCCCGGGGCCGATGCTCGCGAGTTCGATGACCCGCAGTCCTTGAAGAGGTCCCATGGCGAGCGAGTGTGCCTCAAGGTCGAGGTGCCTCCGGCGCCGCGCGTGCACGTCGCCGGGCAAGTGGCTATGCTGGCGTTATGGCTTCATCTCCCCGAGGCCGGTTTTAGAGGAGTCGGATTCATGCCCTTAAAGAGACCCCTGTGGCGCGCCATGGGCGCGTTGTTGGCCGCGCTCGCGGCCGTCGGTTGCAGCACGAGCACGGCGCAGATGTCGCCGCAACAGCGCGAAGGCGTCGAGTTGCGGCGCTATTGCGAGCAGCACCCGGAGGACGTGGAAAGGTGCGTCGGCTTCCTGGGTTTCCGCTGACCTTGCCCGGCGCCGCACCGAGCCGCTTGCCGGACCCGGTCCATGGCGCCGAAGTGCGGAGCGATGCCGACGCCTAGCAGCTGATCGCCAAGACCTTCAGACACCCGAAGAGCGCGCCGACGCGCCGACGCGGGCCAGCGTGCCGGGGGGCGCCTGCCGCAACGCCGCCACCAGATCCTGCAACCGCTGGCGCTGGGCCGTAGTCAGGCCACCCTGCCGCAACAGCGCCAGCCACGCCGCGGCGTGCTGCGCCGGACCCTGCGCTGGTTGCATCCGCCCTTCCATGGCGGCCTTCAGCGCGCGCAACTTGAGCTGGCGCCTTTCGGCCTGGCGCTCGGGCGTCGACGGCATCTCCAGCACCGCTTCCAGCTGCAGCAGCAGGTCGTCGACCTCCGTCGCGGCCAACGGCCCCGGGGCCGGCGGCCGCCCCCAGCGCCAGGCCAGCGCCTGCTGCCAAGCCGCGGGCAGGTCGTCTTGCTCCGGCGGGCTCGGGTCGGCCGTGCCGCCGCCGGCCAATTCACGCGACTCGCACCACGCCAGCCGGGCCAGCAGAACATCGCACTGGGACTGCCAATGCCGCGTCTGCGTCGCGTTCAACCGCTGCTGCGCCGCGGCCCAGGCCGAACGAAAGCGCGCCTCCAGCGCGTCACCGGCGCCGCGCGGCAGTTCCGCAGGCACGCGCCAGGCCCGGTCGACTTCAGCCAGTGTGCGTTCGATTGCGGCCGGGTCGGCCTCCGCGTCCAGCGCCGCCAGGCGCTCGAGCAACGACTCGCGCGCCGTCAGGTTCGCCGACAGGGCGGCGTCGCGTGCGGCCGCCGCGGCGTTGCGCTGGGCGAAAACGGCGTCGGTGGCGGCCTTGAAGCGCGCCCACAGATCGGATTCCAGGGCGCGGGGCAAGGGCAACTGGCGGGCGTGGTGCTGCCAGGCCGACTGCAGGTCACGCACCTGCCGCGCGGCTTCGTGCCAGGGCAAGGGCTGGCCCGTGCGCGCGACCAGCGCTTGCGCTTCGGCAATCAAGCGCTCGCGCTCCCCGGTGGCCACCTGGCGCAGGGCCTGCAAGGGCTGCTCGATGCGGGCCAGGCTATCGCGCAAGCGCTGCTGCAGCCCCTGGCGCGCGCTGGCGGGCACCGTGTGCTCGACCGGCCCCAGCTTGCGCCACGCCAACTGGAAGCCGTGCAGTTCGCGCACCAGGTCCTTCCATTCCACGGTCGGCGCGTCCGAAGGCAAAGGCGTTGCCGCCGCCGGGTCGGCGGCGTGCGCCGGATGCGGCGGCAGCGGCAGCGCGTCCAGGCCGGCCAGCAGCGCCTCGCGGGCCGCCAGGTTCTCCTCGCGAGCGGCCTGCAGCGCAGCCTGCTGTGCCGCCACCGGCGCATGGGCGGTCTGCAGCGCCGCGTCGAAGCGTTGCCAGAGCGTCTGGGGTGCCGCGGCGCTCAGGCGGTCGAGTTCCTTCCAGCGCTGCCGCAGGGCCTGGATGGCCTGGGCATGGTCGGTCAGGTTCAACTTCGGCTTGCTGACCGCCTCGGAGTCGGTGGCCGCCTGCGTGTGCCGGGCCAGCGCCTCGGCTTCGGTCACGAGGTCCTCGCGGGCGCGTGCACCGCCCCACTGCTGCCACCCCTTCAGACGGGCCCCTTCGGCGCGCAGCGCAGCAAGCCGCCCGCGCAAGGCGTCCGGCCACACGGTGGCGCGCTTGGGGCCCACCAGCGTATCGATCGCCTGCAGCTGCTGCTGCAGCGCGCCGAGCTGGCCCTCGGCCAGCGCCTGCTCGGCCTGTTGCAGCAGCGAGTCCACCTGCGCTCGCTGCGCTGCCGTCGCGGCGTCGTTGCGAGCCGGGCTCGGCGCTGGGGTCGGCGCGGCGCTGGCGCGCGACGGCACCGGCGCACGTTCACGCAGCCAGGATGCGTGACGCTGGTCCAGGATGCCGGCCAGTTCGGCGTCTGCCAGGGCCGGCAGGTCGGTCCAGCGCGGCGGCGGCAAGGTCTCGGGCCGGGGCAAGGCGGCCTCGGCCCCCGGTTCCGCGGCCTCGCCTGCGGCGGGCGGTTCAGGCACTGCGGCCGGCTCGGCGGCCTGCGTGGCCAGCCAGGCCAGCCGCGACTCGACCTGGCTCGCGGCCTGCAGCGCAAGCCCCAGTGCGGTGTCGAGATCGGCCGTGACCTTGGCCGGCACCGCGGGTCGTGCCTCCAGCAGCGCGCGCAGGTCCAGCGCCAGCCGCGCAGCGTCTCCCGCCTCGCCCTGCCCCGCCGCCGCAACCATCGCTTCGCGCCACGCGGGCAACTGCTGCCGGACGTCGCCGCTCCAGCGGTGCAGGCGCTGCTCGGCCTCACCGCGTTCACGAATGGCAGTGTCCAGCCGCGCGCGCAGTTCGGCGAAGCGCGTGCGCTGCCGCGGCTCCAGCAGGTCGGCCGCCAGCGCGTGCCAGCCATGGTCGAGTTCGACCACGTGGTTGATCGGCACGTCGGCTTCGTCCACCAGAGCCGCCGCGCGCTCCAGCAGCACCTGCGCCCGGGCACGGGCCTCGCGCTGCGCCACGGCCGCCTCCAGCCGCTGCTTGGCAAGCCGGTGCACCTTGCGGTCGTGGCTGCGGAATTCACGCTCGGCCTGGCGCAGCGACGCCTCGGCGGCCAGCGCCTGCACGGCGGCCATCTTGATTTCCAGCCGCGGCGCCGAGGCCGCGATGCGCAGCAGCGCCGCGTCGTCGCCCTGCGCGGCCTGCAACCGTGCCGCCCAGTCCGGGCCGGCGGCAGCCGGCGCAGCGGCTGCGGCGGCACCGAGCACGGCCGGTGGCGGTGGCACCTTGGGGGCCACCGGCGCTTGGGTGTGGACGCCCTTCTTGAAGAACCAGCTCAGCATGTCGATGGCCGCGGAGAAGTGGCACGGGCCAGCCCCGGTGGAAGCGCCGGCCCATGGATGGTCGTGGATGATAGGCGTGCGGCTGCCAGGATCGGATCCCCGGGACGCCTTGGCGGTGCGTCGAGTTGGAGGCTGACCCGCCGGGCATCGTCAGGGGCTCGAGCATGCCGGCCGTGGCGCGACGGCAGTCGATGTTGCCGGCCGCCACCGGGCACCGACGCCGTCGAGAGCCAGCCATGTGGGCCGTCGTGCGTCCGATCCCGGTTCAGCCCCGATGGCGTCGCAGCGCGGTCATCCACCCGGCATTGAGCAGCATCACGAGGCCCAGCGTCGCACCGCAGGCGGCGAGCGCCACGCCGACGCCGAAGCCCTGCACCAGCGCGCCGGCGACCACGCCGGAGGCCGCCGGAACGACCTGGCTGATGATGGTGTACATGCTGACCACGCGCCCGCGCAGCGCTTCGGGGGCCTGGGCCTGGATGCCGGCGACGATCAGCGACAGCGCGAAGCCGCCGGCGATGCCGACGCCGCACAGCAGCACCACCGCGACGGCCGTCGAATGCGCGCCGCCGAGCGCCGCGAGCAGCACGCCGGCGAGCACGGTGCCAGCGAGGATGGCGCGGCCGTGGTGGGCGCGGCGTGCCAGCGCGAGCGCCACGATGCCGCCCGCGATCAGCGACAGCGCGAGCGTGCCGAGGAAATAGCCCCGCTGCAGCTCGCTCAAGCCGAGCCGGGTCGCGGCGAGCTTGGGCAGCAGCACCGTCATCGGCCCCATCGCGAGATAACCCGCCATCGCAGCGACCATCAGTTGCGCGAGCAGCGGGTTGGCGCGCACCGCCGCGAGCCCCTGGCGGATCTCCGTCGCGACCGGCTCGTGCACCTTGCCGCTGCGCCGCGTGTGCACGCCCAGCAGCATCACCGAGGCCAGCGCCAGCAGCACGACCGCGCCGCAGAAGACTCCCGGCCAGCCGAAGTTACGCCGCATCACGGCGATCAGCAAGGGCCCGAGCCCGAAGCCGAACATGACCAGCAGGTTGAAGATCACCGAGGCCGGCTTCAGTTCTTCGGCGCTGGCGACCTGGCCGAGCGCCGCCATCCGCGCCGGCGCCACGAACGACCAGCCGACGCCCGTCAACGCCGCGGCCAGCACCAGCCACGGCACGCGCGAGCCGGGCTCGGCGACGCTGCGGTCGGCCAACCACAGCAGCAGCGCGGCGACGATGAACACCATCTGCGCGGCCAGGATCAGCCGCCCCGGCGCGAGCCGATCGCAGAGCACGCCGGCATACCAGCCGAGCAGCAGCGGCGGCCCGAAGCACAGCCCGAAGCCGATGCCCGAGAGCAGGTCGGAGCCGATCACCTCCTGCGCGTAGATGATGACCGCGTAGTTGACCATGTGCCCGGCGGTGAACGCGGCCAGGCATGAGAGGTAGAACCAGCGGTGGCGCAGCAGCAGCATCACCGCTCAGCGCGCGGCCGTGGTCTGCACGCGGATCATCGTCGGCTGCGCGTCCTCGACATGCCAGCTCGGGAAGTTGGAGGTCGAGGTGTAGACGGTGCCGTCCTCGGCGATCTCGATGTCGCGCGTGAACGCCACACGGCGCGGCAGCGGCACGCTGCGCCAGGACCCGCTCCTCACGTCGAGTGCGTGCAGCGAGTCGGACTGGTTGCCGGTGACCCAGACGATGCCGCGCTTCTTGTCGACGTTGAGCGCATACGGCGTGTCGCTGCCCTTCGGAACCACCGGCAGGTCGTAGCGCGTGAAGGCGCCCGTCTTCGGGTCGTAGCGCACGATCGCCGACTCGGGGAAGGCGCCGATCCACAAGTGCCCCTCGCTGTCGCTGCGCAACCGGCGCGGGCCGGCAAACGGCGTCGCGATCATCGTCACCGCGCCGGTGGCCGGGTCGATGCGCCCGATCTCGTCGGTGTGCAGGCGCGCGAACCAGACGCTGCCGTCGGGCGTGATGTCGATGCCGTAGGGCAGCGGCGTGCCGGTGGCGAGGCGGTCCACCGGCAGCCAGTTCGCAAGCGGCAGGCCCCAGCTCATCAACTTGAAGATGGGCCGGATCAGCGTGACGGTAAGCCACTCGCGCCAGCCGCGCGTGGGCAGGTCGTGCAAGGTGAAGCGCTTCGTCGCGCGGTCGAACATCGCGATCTGGTTCGACAGCGCGAGCGTGAACCACACCCGGTCCTGGGCATCGATGCGGATCGTGTGCGGATAGAAGCCCGCCCCCATCTCGTGCAGCTCGAAGGCGCCGGTCGCGGGATCGAACTCGACCAGCCGCTGCTGCGCCGACGGCGTGATGAAGATGTGGCCGTCGCGGGCCGACTGCGCGAGCGAATGCGCGTTCGAGGTGCTGTCGTGGCGCGGGAAGTCCTTCAGCCGCGCCGCCAGCAGGCCACCCGCCGCGTCGCCCTCGCGGTGCGGGATCTTGAACACCGTGACCTCGTTCGTCTGCGGGTCGATGCGGTACAGCCGGTCCTGGATGTTGTCGGCCACGTAGACCTTGCCGTCGGCGCCGAGCAACTGATCGTGCGTCTGCGACATCGCGTCGCCGATCGGCCACTCGGTGATCGTCGTCGTGCCGGCGAGCGCCGGGTCCCAGGGCGCGGGCGTGGCGAGCCGCTCGGGGTGTTCACGCAGCTGGCGCCAACCCGCGGCAAGCATCTCGGGCAGCGCCCGCTGGTCCTCGGTCGCGAGCCTGGCGCCGTAGCGCACCATGCGCGAGATGGCGTCGCTCCAGTCCCGTGCCGTGCGCTCCTGGCGCAGAAAGGCATTGCCCTGCTGGTGGCAGAAGCCGCACTGCAGCATGAAGTGCTGCTTGCGCTTCACGTCGCCGAGGTCGAGCGCGCCCAGCCAGACGTTGGCCGGCCTGGCTTCGGCGAGCTTCAAGGCGTCGGTCTCGGGCTCGAGCACGATGCGGGCCTCGGCGCTGCCGGCGGCCAGGCTGACGCTGGCGTCGCGATAGCCGGGCTTGCGCACGTGGTAGGTCACCGGAACACCGCGGTCGGCCCAGCTGGCGCGCCCGTCGGCGTCGGTGAAGCGCGTGATCTCGGGGTCGACGCGCCGCACCTGGCCCGGCGCCGGGTAGCCGTTGTCCGACTTGTCGAGCGCCGTCGGCACGGTGGCGACTTCGCGCACCTTGGCCGTGGCGAGCGGCTGGCCGGCCACGTCGGTGAGGGTGAGCGTCGCCGCCTGAACGCTGCCAAGCGTGGTCACCAGCGCGACCACCAGTGCGACCACGGCCGCCAGCCCGTGGTGAAGACGGTTTCCGTTCATCGCCCCTCGCTCCGTGCTTGCATCAAGTTGAAATCGTCGTGAAATCGCCGCTGGCGCGGGCCGGCACGGCCGTGGCCCTCATCCGCCGCCGCTGCGCGCGCGGCGCGCCGCCCACCAGAAATCGAACACCTCGGCCGAGGTCTTGCGCGGCGCGTAGCCGAACACGGCCTTCAGCCTCGCGTTGGCCAGCACGGGGCGATAGCGCAGGAAGCGCAACTGCTCGGGGCCGTACTGCGTGAGCCCGAGCCGCTTGCCGACCGCGAGCGCGGCCTGCAGCAGCCAGGGCGGCAGCACGCGGCAGCGCTTGCCCATGCGCGCGGCGATCTCGTGGATGGTGAGGGCCCCATCCCCGGCCACGTTGTAGATGCCGGGCGGCGCATCGCTGGCCAGCGCATGCAGGATCGCGCCGACGACGTCCTGGTCCCAGATGAAGACGAACGGGCTGTCGGCGCCGGCGATCGCCAGCGGCCGCGGCTTGTCGAACAGCGCGGTGATCTGGTTGGCGACCGTCTCGCCGAGGATGGTGCCGATGCGAAACACCGTCTGCTGCAGTTGCGGCGCCCGCGCGCGGTAGTCGGCGAGCATCTCCTCGACGAGGCGTTTGTGCCACGAATAGGCGAACTCCTGGTTGCCGCGGATCGGGTCGTCCTCGGTCAGCCAGGCCGGGTTGTCGGCGTGATAGCCGTAAGCCGCGCCCGACGACGAGATCACGACATGACCCACGCCCGCGGCGACGCAGGCGTCGAGGACGTTGCCGGTGCCGACGACGTCGACCTGGTACTCGAAGTCGCGGTCGGCCTTCTTGCCCGGCGTGACGATCGCGGCGAGGTGGACGACGGTGTCGATGGCGTGCTCGCGCAACAGCGCCTCGAGGCGGCTGCGGTCGCGGATGTCCGCCGCGGCGTGAACGACGCCGGGCCGGCGGCGCTCGGGCGGCGCCTCGCGCACGTCCAGACTGACCACCGCCTCGGTGCCGCGCCCGGCGAGCGCGGCGACGACCTGGCTGCCGAGGTAGCCGCCGCCACCGGTGACGAGAACCCGTCGGGCCGGGCTCATGGCGTTGCCCCCGCCGGCACGCGCTGCATCCAGAAGGTCGACAAGGCCATCCCGGCGACGATGTGCCAGATGCCCCACCATGCTGTCACGATCGCCATGCCGCCCAGGCCGCCGAAGAAGTTGAAGACGAGCACGAGGCCCAGGCCCGAGTTCTGGATGCCGGTCTCGAAGGCGACCGCGCGGCAGTCGCGCTCGGCGAGCCCGGCCGCGCGCGCCAGGCCGTAGCCGCTGGCCAGCGCGAGCGCGTTGTGGATGAAGACGACGACGACGACGAAGCGCCCGTACTGCAGGAAGAAGCCCCAGTTCAGCGCCAGCGCGGCGAGGACGAAGCCGACCAGCACGAGGAGCGAGAAGTTGCGCATCGGGCCGTGCACCTTGCCGGCCAGCGCCGCGTACCGGTGCGCGATGAACATGCCCGCGGCGAGCGGCAGGCCGAGGATCAGCGACAGGTCGAACAGCATGTGCAGCGGGTCGAGCGAGAACGAGCGCAGCAGCGCATTCATCGCCGGATCCAGCGAGCCCCAGAAGGCGACGTTGAGCGGCGTGAAGAACAGCGCGCCCGCCGTCGACAGCGTGCTGATCGAGACCGACAGCGCCGCATTGCCGCGCGCACGGTGGGTGAAGAAGTTGGAGATGTGCCCTGCCGGGCACGACGACACGAGCAGCATGCCGAGCGCGATCGACGGCAGCGGCCGCACCGCCTGGATCAGCAGGAAGGTGAACGCGGGGAACAGCAGGTGGTGACTGACGAGGCCGATCGCCAGCGCCTTGGGCGTCTTCAGCGCCGCCTTGAAGTCGGCCACGCGCAGGTCGAGCGCGATGCCGAACATCACCAGCGCGAGCACGAGCGAAAGGCCCAGCTGCGCCTGCGGGTTGAAGTTCAGCCGCACCTGGTCGATGGCCTCGCCCATGCGTGTCTCCTCGTTGTCGTTGTTATGGCGCGGTGGCCGATGCTGGAGCCGGCCCGCCGCGTCAATTGTGCCGCGGGCCCAGGTCGCCCCGCGCTCGGCCTGATCCGGACCCACGGCGGGCTTGCCTGCGCACCCCTAGAACGAAGCGGTCCCGCTCGTCACGGACAGCCGACCGAGATCTAGTATTGCCCCAGGGGCCGTGCCCCGGGGTCACGGCAGCGTCATGGCGGAGGTCGACATGGCAAGTGGCTTGTTGTCGGGTCTGGGCAAGTTGGTCAACGCCGGCGCAGCGTATCTGCAGCACGTGAGCTTTGCCAACCAGGCCCTGGGTGCAACGCCGGCCGATGTGGTTCGACAACTGCGGGCCTACACCCAGGGCCTGTCCGACGCCGGCTTTGCTGGCCTGAAGGTCACGTTGTCGATGCTGGTCAACCAGGAGCACGATCCTGCCCGCAAGGCAGGCTTGCAGCGCCTGCTCGAATCGGCCGATACCGCACGCCGCGGCGAACTCCCGCGCGATGTGCCGGCGCCGGTCTCGCCCGGCCCGACCCAGTCGTTCGACGACGACCTGGCCCTGCTGGGCCGCTGGTACGACGAACTCGACGGACCCGGGCGCCAGCGGGCCCTGGTGGCGCATGTGCGCCAGCTCACGCCGGCCGGCTATCGGCAATTCGCGTCCCATGTCCAGCAGATGGTCGACAACTGCGCCAGCCGCATCCAGGAGCACCAGTCGGCCGAGGGCAACTCCTGGGGCGGATCGATCGAGGACCGCATCACCTATGGCATGGCGCGGTTGCAGACCGGTCAACGCGACCCTGCATGGCAGCAACGGATGAACATGCTGCAAGACGTGCAGGCCTTCTTCCAGGCCGTGTTGGCGGCCAGCCACCAGCTTTGGGCGGAACGCCAGCGGATCGAGGCCGAACCTCCGAGGAGCAAGCCCATGCCCATGAAGGCCGCCGTGAGCCCGCCCTCGAAGGGGCGCGACGTGGATCCCCAGGCCGTGCTGGCCGGCGTGCGTGAACTGACGCGCACCGGCCACTACCCCGGTGGCACCGAACAACTGAAGGCCGACATCACCGCGCTGGCGATGTCCGGCCAGGCCGACGCGGTGATGGCCGAGCTCGAGGCCATGGGCGCCAACGACGTCGGCAGCAAGGCGCTGGTCATCGAAGACCACTATGTCGATGGCCCCGAGCCCTTCCGGCAGCGCTGGCCGATCCAGTTCCCGCTGCCGGTGCCCTTCGACGAGCTGCCGCGTCAGGTGCAGTTCTCGGTGCTGTTCGGGGAGTGGTCGCGTCGCGAGATGGAAGGCACTTCGGCCATGCTGGAGGGGCGCAACGACGACGCCCGCGCGGCCTACCGGGAATGCCTGGAACGCGCGCAGCAGATCGGCGTGAAGGAACTGGTGGCACGCAGCCATGAAAGGCTGGCCCGGGTGGCGTCCAAGCTCAACGACCGCGCGCTGGAGCGCCAGCACCTGAAAGCCGCGATCAGTGCGCGGGCCGCCGCCTGAACCTTGCGCCGCATGCCGTGAGCAAGGCCGAGCGCGATCTCGCCACGCTGGATGCCGAAGACGGCGAACTGCTGGCCGCCGACGAGAGCCTGAGCGCGCTCATCGACCGCCTGCGCGGGCGGCACGAGGCACAGTCCGGCGATGGCGCGCTGGCCCATGAACTGGCCGACACCCTGGTGCAGCGCGCCGGCATCCGGCACTGGGCCATGCGCCTGAAGGAGGCCGCTGCCGATCTCGACGAGGCCGAGACCCTGATCGACCGGCTCAAGCCCTTGCCGCGCCACACCGTCCGCACCCTGCTGCTCGATGCCCGCGCGCGCCTGTACGGCGCACCCTATTCCCCGTGGCACGACGACGCCGCGGCCGCACAGGCGCTGCAGGCGCTGCGCCGGGAACTGGCCGACGACGCCAATGCCTGGATCACCGAGGCCTGCGCCATGCGGCTGGCGGAGTGGCGCGGCGACCCGGCCGAGATGGCACGCTGCGCGCGCGCGCTGGCGCCGCCGATGCAGGCCGGCGGCCACTGGCGCGGCCTGCGTGCCACCGAGCTCACCGAGGCGCGAGCGCTGCTGTCGCTGGGACGGCCGCGCGAGGCCGAGCCGCTGGCGGCGGGGGCCTGGGCCTTCT
Source organism: Candidatus Rubrivivax defluviihabitans (assembly GCA_016709385.1). Taxonomy (GTDB): domain Bacteria; phylum Pseudomonadota; class Gammaproteobacteria; order Burkholderiales; family Burkholderiaceae_C; genus Rubrivivax; species Rubrivivax defluviihabitans. The sequence goes on along the minus strand of JADJMW010000004.1, from coordinate 39,891 downwards.
TCGAACAGCCCGGCCCGCCGGACATTGCCGCCGGCGCGGCCCTGACGCTGGCACGGGCGCGCGGCAACGAGGCGAGCTGGCCGCTGGCCGAGCGGGCGCTGGCCACCGTCGAGCAGCTCACCCGCGCCCAGCGCAGCATGTTCGACCAGCAGCGCTACCTGGCCGCCCAGCAGGACCGGTTCGACCAGGCGCTCGCGCTGGCCCTGCGCTGGGTCGATCCGGCCGCGGCCCGGCCGCCGGCCATCTTGCGCGCCTGGCAGGTGGCCGAACGCGCCAAGAGCTTCTCGCTGCGGCAGGCCATGACGCAGGGCGGATGGCTGCGCAGTCTGGATCCGGCCATCGCCGGGCCGCTGCAGGATCTGGATCGCCGCCTGCAGTCGCTGGAGGCGCAGGGCTCGGGCAGCGAGGCGGCGCTGGAGCGCCGCGCGGCGTTGGCGGCCGAGCGCCAGTCGCTCATGCAGCAGGCCATGCGACAAAGCCCCCGCGTCGCCGCCGCCATGCAACTGCCGCCGCCACTGGACCTGCAGGCGCAGCTCGCGCGGCTGCCCGCCGGGTGCGGCGTGGTGTCCTGGTACTGGCTGCCCGAGCGGGGCGACTGGCGCCTGCTGGTGTTCCATGCCGGGGGCGATCGCCAACCCCGCCTGGCCCAAGTGGCGTGGACGGGCGACGCGCTCGGCGCGCTCGAGGCGCGCGCACGGGCGTTCGCGGGCCGACACCCGGGTTTCATCGAGCAGCCCCTGCCCGCACCGCTGGGCGACCGTCTGCTGCCGCCCGCGGTGCTCGAAGCCCTGCAGGGTTGCCACACCCTGCTCGTCACGCCCCACCGCCAGCTCAGGCAGCTGCCCTTGCATGCCATGCAGCTGGGACCGGCGGATGCCCCCACCGGCCTGCTGATCGAACGCTTCGCCATGCAGATGCTGCCGACGCTGGCCTTGCCCTTTCCTTCGGCAGCCGATCCGGGGTCGGGCGCTGCGCCACGCGAGGTGCTGCTGCTGGGCTGCGAGCAGGACGGCTTTCGCAGCCAGCCGTTGTACGACGTGGTCGACGAACTGCGCGGCATCGCCGAGGCCTGGCAGCCGCTGGGTCACCCTGTGCAGCAGCACGTGCTGTCGCCGGACGAAGGATTCTCGGCGCGGGCGCCGCTTGCCGACTGGCCGCGTTTCGACGTCATCCACCTCGCCTGCCACGGCAGCTTCGTGCCCGAAAGCCCGCTCGATGCCAGCCTGTACCTGGGCAACGAGGCGCTGCGCGCCAGTGAATTGTTCGGCGTGGACTTGAAGGCCGAGGTGGTGTGCATGAGCGCCTGCGACGTGGGCCGGCACGGCGAGCAGATCGACGGCGTGGCGCTCGTGTCGGACGAGTGGCTGGGGCTGGCCATGCCCTTGTTCCAGGCCGGTGCGCGCCATGTGCTGACCAGTCTGTGGGCGGCGCAGTCGGCCGTGGCCTGCGCCTTCATGCAGGGCTTCCATGCCGCGCTGGCCGCAGGCAAGACACCGGCGCAGGCCCATCGACAGGCCAGCTTGAGCCAGCTTCACTGCCGGTTCGGCTTCTGGGCCAATTGGCAGCTGGCCGGGTTTCCCACCGGTTCCCGACATCCCGCGACGCATCCAGAGGACCATCCATGAGTCATCGACTGCAGGCCTTCCTGATCGAACTGCCCGCGGACGCCAGCTACGCGGCCGCCAAGGCGCTGGCCCGGGAGGTCGCCGCCACCGAGGGAGTGGACGAGTGCGATCCCGGCACCACGCGGGCCATCGATGCCGGCCAGATCACGCTGTGGGTCACGCTGGCGGGCACCGCGGTGTCGGCGCTGGGGGGTGCGGCCACCGTGGTGCAGCAGATCGTCGAGATGTGCCGCAGGAAGGGTGCGCCAGGCGCGCGCCTGGTGCTGGCCGATGGCACGTCGATACCGATCGAAAGGCTCAGCGCCCAGGCCCTGCTCGAGCTGGCGGGCAAGGCCGACAAGCCGGTCTGACCCGGCGCTGCGGGCCGCCAACGATGAATCCGACCCTGCCGAGGAGACGAGCATGACCGACAAGCGCATCACCCCCGCCGAACTCAACCGCAGGCTGGCCGACCTTTCCATTCCCGAAAGCGAGCTCGCCGCCTATTTCGTCGTCGACGACGAGCGGTCCGGCCTGTTCCATCCCAAGCTGCAGCTCAACCCGGCCACGGTGGCACTGCCCGTCGACCCGGCCGAGGCGCGGGCGCGCAGCGAGGCGGCAATGAACTTCGCCAACGGCATCGCGCGCATGCGGCGCCGGGTCCGCTTCGACCGCATGCTGGCCGACGGCTACCAGGGGCCGGTGCTGGTGTCGGAGGGCGACTCCTGGTTCCAGTACCCGATCAAGCTCGAAGACACGATCGACCACCTGTTCGCCAAGGGCTTCGCCGTGCGCAGCCTGGACGCGGCCGGCGACACGCTGGAGAACATGCTCAAGGACCACGAATATATCGATGCGCTCCGCGAGACCCAGGCGTCGATCTTCCTGCTCTCGGCGGGCGGCAACGACGCGCTGGGCGGCGGCAACCTGCGCGCCCACCTGCGCGACTTCGATCCGGCGCTGTCGCCGGCGGCGCACGTGCTGCCGAGCTTCGAGCGACTGCTCGACCACGCGCTCGCGATGTTCGAGCGCGTGCTGCGCGAGGTCGAGGCCGAGCCCGGCGTGGTCGCCGTCTGCCACGGCTACGACTACGTGATCCCGAACGGCGGCAAGTGGCTCGGCAAGCCGATGATCTCGCGCGGCATCGAGGCCGGCGCCGTGCAGCGCGGCATCGCCGCGCACATGATCGACCGCTTCAACGAGCGCCTGCGCCAGCTCGTCTCGCGTTTTGGCGCGCGGGCGATCCATGTCGACGTGCGCGGGGCGGTGGGCAGCACGCTCGATGTCTGGCACGACGAGCTGCACCCCAAGGACGCCGGCTATGGCCGCGTGGCGGACCGTTTCGAAACGGCGATCGAACAGGTCGCCGGGCGCACGCGGGCGCCGCGAACGCGTGGCGGCAAACGGTCGGCGGCAGCGGCCGTGCCGGCGCCGGCACGTCGCGGCTGGTCGCTGCACATCGGGCTGAACAAGGTCGATGCCGGGCACTATGGTGCCGATGCCGAGCTCTTCGGCTGCCACTTCGACGCCGAGGACATGGAGCGCATCGCGGCCGGGCGCAACTTCGAGAAGCGCACCGTGCTGCTCGACGCCGAGGCGACGCGCGATGCGGTGAAGCAGGCCGTCGCCGCCGCGGCGGCGCAGCTGAAGGCCGGCGACTTCTTCCTGCTCACCTACGCCGGCCACGGCAGCCAGGTGCCCGACTTCAACGCCGACGAGGACGACGGCGCCGACGAGACGCTGTGCCTGTACGACGGCATGCTGATCGACGACGAGATCTACGAGCTGTGGTCGATGTTCACCGACGACGTGCGCATCGTGATGATCTCCGACAGCTGCCACAGCGGCACGGTGTCGCGCGCGGCGCGCACCGCGCAACCGGCCCGGCCGAGGGCACGCCGGCGGTCCGCACCCGGCTGCTGCCGCCCGCGCTGGCGGCCAGGACCTTCCGCGCCCATCGCGACTTCTACACCCGGCTCGGCCGCCAGCATCGCGGCCCGGACGAGCGCGTGCTGACGCGCGAGCTCGACACGCCGCTGCGTGGCCCGGTGCTGCTGGTGGCCGGCTGCCAGGACAACCAGGAATCGCAGGACGGCGTCGGCAACGGCCGCTTCACGCAGGAGCTGCTGCGGGTGTGGGACGAGGGCCGCTACGACGGCGACTGGGTGACCCTGGTGCAGCGCATCGTCGCCAACATGCCGCCCGAACAGACGCCGCGCCTGACCCTGATCGGGCGCAGTCCCGAGCGGCTGGCGGCGGAGAGACCGTTCGGCATCTGAACGCGGTTGCGCGCGGCGCGCGGGCGGCTGCGGCCGGGCCATGCGGCCGGCGCGGCCGCGAAGGCGCCCTGGCCGCAGGCCTTCGGCTTGCGCCGGCGCCCGACCCAGCTCCGGCCGGCCAGTGGGTCCATGTGAAAATCACCCCATGCGCAGACCCATCCCGACCTGGTCGCCCCTGTCGCAGGAGGTGCTGGCCGACCAGCTCGGCACCTACGACCGCATGCGCGCCGCCGGCCCGCTGGCCGAGTCGCCGCGCGGTGTCACGCTGTTCAGGCATGCCGACGTCGTGGCGGCGGCGAGCGACCCGGCCGTCTTCTCGTCGGCCGCCTCGGCGCGGCGCGCGGTGCCCAACGCGATCGACCCACCCGAGCATGCGGCGTGGCGCGCCCTCATCGACCCCTTCTTCGCGCCCGCCCGCATGGCCGCGCTCGAGCCGCGCGTGCGCGAGGTCGCCGAGGCCATCGTCGGCGCGCTGCCGCGCGACGCCAGCATCGACGCGGTGGGCGCGATCGGCTACCCCTTTGCCGTGCGCGCCCAGACCGCATGGCTGGGCTGGCAAGGCATCGAGGACGAGTTGCTGGCCTGGATGGCCGACAACCATGCCGCCACACGCAGCGGCGACCCCGAGCGCACCACCGCGGTCGCCGCGGCGTTCGACGAGATCGTGCGCGCGCAGGTGCGGCGGCGCCGCCGCCTGGGCGCGGCCGCGCCGGCCGACCCGACGACCGAGCTGCTCGCCGCCACCTTCGCCGGGGCACCGCTGGAAGAGGGCGACATCGTGTCCATCCTGCGCAACTGGACGGCAGGCGACCTCGCTTCGATGGCCGCCGCGCTCGGCGTCGTCGTGCACTTCCTGGCGGACCACCCCGAAGTGCAGCAGGATCTGCGCTCGCACCCGGCGCGAACCGCGGCCGCGATCGACGAGATGCTGCGCATCGACGACCCCTTCCTCGTCAACCGGCGCGTGACGACGTCGACCGTGCGCATCGGCGACCACGAGCTTGCCGCCGGCGGCCGCGTCTACCTCAACTGGACCTCGGCCAACCGCGACGAGGCCGTCTTCGGCAACCCGCAGGCCTACCGGCCCGAGCAGCACGCGCCGCACAACCTGGTCTACGGCGTCGGCATCCACGCCTGCCCGGGGCGGCCGCTGGCCACGATGGAGCTCGTCGTCGCAGTGCAGGCGCTGCTGCAGGCCACACCCGGCATCGACCCCGCGCCCGATGCGGCACCCGAGCGCGAAACCTACCCGCTCGGTGGCTGGCGCCGCGTGCCGGTGCGGCTGCGCGCGCGACAGATGTGATCCGGGCGTAAGGCCGCCGATAGGGGTGGACCGGCCCGACCAGTCATGCGGAGCAAGGCTGCTGGCCACCCGGGCGGAGTCCCGCATGTTCGAAAGCAAACGGGTCAGCCCCTTGGCGAGACTGACCCGTTGATCTGATTGGTGCGGCTGGCAGGAATCGAACCCACGACCCCTTGGTTCGTAGGCAAAATAAATGTTGTTTTTTTGTGACTCATGACGTCCATTCAAAAACTAGAATCCTTATAAATCAACAACTTACATAATTTCGTCGTCCACCGAAGTCTTCCGAAATACACTGACAGCCATCGAGTTGTAGGCTTTTGTAGGCTTCGAAACCGCCCAATCCGCCGAGGCCGCCTGACGCCAAGGGGTAGGACGTGAAGATCACCAGCAAGCACATGGACTCCAATCCTGCGGACGCCGATCAGTGGTTCGTGGAGTCCGGCCAGCGCGGCGAAGGCACCTTCCTCGGTCGAATCACGCCCAGCGGGAACAAGCTCTTCTACTTCCGATACACGGGGCCGGATCGGGCCCAGGTCAGGCTGAGTATCGGCTTCTACGCCAAACCAGGCTCCTCGGGTGGACTGACCGTCGCGGCCGCCCGCGCTGTCGCGCTCGAGTGGGCGACGCTGTACAAGTCGGGCATCCGCGATCTCCGCAAGCATTTTGCCGACGTCGACGCCGCCAAGATAGCTGCTGGCGAGACTGCCGCCCGCGATGCCGAGGTCCAGGCGCAGAAAGCCGACCTCGAGCGCCAGCGACGGCTGACGGTCAAGCAGGTGTTCGAGCGGTGGGCCTCGACGGACCTTGCACCCCGCATGGGTGGCGACGGCAAGCGGATCGGGCGCAAGGACGGCGGCCAGTACGTGCGCGAGCAGTTCGAGCGTCGGGTCTTTCCCCGCCTCGGAGAGGCCGCCATCGTCGACGTGAGGAAGGCCGACGTGCTTACGATCCTGGATGCCGTCAAGGGCGAGGGCAAGCTGCGGACGGCCAACGTGCTGCTGGCCGAGATGAAGCAGATGTTCAGGTTCGCCGCCGAGCGCGAGATCATCGAGCACAGCCCGATCGAACTGCTCCAGAAGAAGAAGATCGGCGGCAAGGACGTCAAGCGCGACCGGGTCCTGTCCATGGTCGAGTTGGCCGACCTGGTCACCCAGCTCCCGTCGGCGAACCTGCACAAACGGACGGTGCTCGGCCTCTGGCTGATCCTCTCGACCGGGTGCCGTGTCGGCGAACTGATGGGTGCGGTCTGGGCAGATGCGAAGCCGAACCAGCGGGTTCTGCAACAGGCCGTTGACGCCCACAATGTTGCCCAGAAGTCCGGCGCCGTGCACCTCGGATTCGTGGACGAAGAAGCATGCACTTGGTACCTGCCAACGACGAAGAACCAGCGCGAGCACACGATCCACCTGAGCAAGTTCGCGCTGACGCAGTTCGCCGAACTGCGCAAACTGCGGGAAGCCGACCCGGTCACCCGAAAGCCACTGGCCTGGGTCTTCCCGAACTCGCACGGAACAGGACCGGTCTGCGTCAAGTCGTTCGGGAAGCAACTGGCAGACCGGCAGCGGCAGGAAGACGAGCGTCTGGCAAACCGCACCAAGGCCGTGAGTTCCCTTGCACTCAAGGGTGGACGGTGGACGGCGCACGACCTTCGCCGCACGGCATCGACCGTCATGAGCCAGCTCGGCATCTCGGACGACGTCATCAACGAGTGCCTGAACCACATCAAGCAAGGCATGAGCGGCATCTACATCCAGGATCGACGCCAAGCCGAGCAGGCGCGGGCCTTCGACGCGCTGGGGGCGAAGCTCTCGACCATTGCCTCAGGACGGCGGATGCAATCATTGCAATCCGAGCCGGCTGCAGCAGAGTGAAACGCGCGCTTGCGATACCACGCGATTGCATTCGAAACGGAGTACTCGCAAACCTCCGTACTGTATTGGGGGTAGGTTGCGTTCCTCGTTGGTCAAGCAAGTCCAGTTCACACGCCATCGTCGATGCCCAGACGCGCTGAACACAGTCGCAACCGACCTGGACCCAGCGGGCCAGATTGTCGAGTATTATGATCAAAATGCAACGTACTCCACATCATTAGCGATAAGGAACCCCTGGGTCCGGGCGTAAATGCTGTCTTCCGTCAGACCCCAACCGCGGCATCCAACCTACGCGTTGGCACACATGGCGAACGACCAGCTTCTGGATCTCACCCAGCCGCAGCGCGACCGGCTCGCGTTCGTGGAGTTGCGTGTGCGGTTCATCGGCGAAATTCGTCGCCAAGACCTGGTTTCCCGCTTTGGCATCCAGTCCGCAGCAGCCACGCGAGACCTTGCGGTCTACAAAGATCTGGCCCCGGGCAACATCGAGTACGACGCAAAGGCCAAGTCGTACCTGATCGGGCCTCACTTCAAGCCTGTCTTCGAGTTTCCGCCAGAGCGCGTGCTGTCCTGGCTCACACAGGGCTTCGGTGACGGTGAGCCGACGCACATCAAGGCCTGGGTACCCAGCGAGACACCTGCGCGCCTGACGCAGCCTGCGCTCGCGACGCTGGCCTACGTCACTCGGGCCATTCATCAGGCCTGTCCTCTTGCTATCGAATACCACTCGATCACCAGCGGCCGTACCCAGCGCGAGATCGTTCCCTTCGCGCTGCTTGACAACGGCCTGCGCTGGCATGTGCGTGCCTACGACCGCAAAGCGCAGGAGTTCCGCGATTTCGTCATCACCCGCATCCGGCGGGCGGAAGTGCTCAAGGGCAAGCCTGTGGATGCCCATGAATCCAGCGCCCAGGACATCCAGTGGAGCCGCATCGTCGAGCTGGAACTGGTGCCACACCCCGACCAACCGCGGCCGGAAATCACCGAAATGGACTACGGCATGCAGGACGGCGTGCTGCGAATGAAGCTGCGCGCCGCCACGGCCGGGTACATCCTGCGCAAATGGAGTGTGGACTGCTCCCCGGACCACAGCATGAGGGGCCACGAGTTCCGCCTTTGGTTGAAAGACTGCCTGGCGATCTACGGCGTGAGGAACGCTGTCTTGGCGCCCGGCTACCGCGCACCCGACCAGCAGCGGCAAGAGCCAGCCCCGAGCGAGGGGAGCTACGAAGATGCTTGAACGTCTGAACCGTCGGGTCGAAGAGATCGGCACGCTTCAGAGCAAGCTGCTGTTGCTCATCGGCGCGCCAGGCGCTGGCAAGACCGCGCTGCTGCGCGACCTGGCCGACCACCGCGGCATGGAGGTACTCAACGCAGGCGTGGCCTTGGGTGCACGCCTGGCGGCGTTGCCTCAGAAACAAAGGCACCTTCAGGTCAGCACCGTTCTGCGCGAGCTGGCCAGCGAGCACGCCAAAGACGACGTACTGCTGTTGGACAACATCGAACTCCTCTTCGATAGAAGTCTGCACCTGAACCCGCTCGATACGCTCAAGCGGCATGCACACGCTCGTCGCGTGGTGGCGGCATGGCCGGGCGAGTTCAGCGACGGTCGCCTCACCTACGCGGCATTGGGCCACCCAGAACATCAGGACCACGGCACGGCCGGCTGGGTCCCCTTCGAACTTGAATAACAGGGAAGCGAAAAACATGCGCTACAGCGATCTCATCCAATTCGAGCCGATTGAATCGGTCATCCAGCTGCTCGACGCCAACCGGCCCGACGAGGCCAAGAAGCTCGTGGCCACCTATGTCATGTCCGACGACATGGCCGAGCGGATCGCCAAGCAAATGATTCCGCAGCTGTCGTTCGACGAGTCTGTCGACCACATGGGCGTCCTCGTGGTCGGCAACTACGGCACGGGTAAGTCGCACTTGATGTCGGTGCTGTCCCTCGTGGCGGAAAGCGCGGCCTATCGGCCCATGCTCCGCCACCCCAAGGTCGCGGAAGCCGCCACGGCCATCGCCGGTAAGTTCAAGGTTCACCGCATCGAGATCTCGAGCCAGATGTCGCTGCGGGACATCATCACCCAGGAGCTTGAGCTGTTCCTCGAAAAGAGCGGCGTGAGCTACTCGTTCCCGCCGGCAGACAAGGTGGTGAACAACAAGGCCGCCTTCGAGGAGATGATGGCCGCGTTTGCCGATGTCCACCCGAACCACGGCGTGCTGCTGGTGGTGGACGAGTTCCTGGACTACCTGCGTTCGCGCAAGGACCACGACCTGGTGCTGGACCTGTCGTTCCTGCGCGAGATTGGCGAGGTCACCAAGCACCTGCGGTTCCGTTTCGTGGCCGGTGTGCAGGAAGCCATATTCGATAGCAACCGCTTCCAGCATGTCGCCGACAGCCTGCGGCGCGTGAAGGACCGCTTCACGCAAGTCTTGCTGGCTCGGCAGGACGTGAGCTTCGTGGTCGCTGAACGTCTGCTGAAGAAGACTGCGGATCAACAAAACAAGATCCGCACCTACTTGACCAAGTACGCCAAGTTCTATGGCTCGATGAACGAGCGCATGGACGAATACGTGCGCTTGTTCCCAGTTCACCCTGAGTACATCGGCACCTTCGAGCGCTTGATCTTCACCGAGAAGCGCGGCGCACTCGTCACCTTGCGTGACCAGATTCAGGCCGTCCTCAACGACGAAGTGCCCAACGATCGCCCCGGCCTGATCGGCTATGACAAGTTCTGGGAGACCGTCACCTCGAACTCGGTGCTGCGCTCCGACCCTAGCATCGGCCCTGTTCTGAAGGTCTCCGAAGTGCTGGCCGAGCGTGTGTTGAAGGCATTCACCCGCCCCGCCTACAAGGCCATGGCGCAACGTGTGATCGCAGGCCTGTCGGTGCACCGGCTCACCACTGGTGGCGACATCTACGTTCCCGTGGGGCCCACCGCTGCCGAGCTGCGCGACACCCTATGCCTGTACCAGCCTGGCATCGAGGATCTGGGGGGCGATCCATCGGACGATTTACTCACCGCCGTGCAAACCACGCTTCGCGAGATCGTCAAAACCGTCAATGGCCAGTTCATCTCCAAAGCACCCGATACGGAGCAGTACTACCTCGACCTGAAGAAGGACGTTGACTACGCCACACAGATTGAAAAGCGTGCTGAAGCGCTATCAGACGACGCGCTGGACAGAGCCTACTACGGAGCCATCAAGCAACTGATGGAACGTACCGACGAGAACACGTATGTGTCTGGGCACCAGATCTGGCAGTACCAGATCGAGTGGCAGGAACATCGCGTTGAGCGCAACGGCTACCTCTTCTTCGGCGCCCCCAACGACCGCCCCACCGCGCAGCCCGAGCGAGACTTCTACGTCTACTTTATCCAGCCCTTTGAGCCGCCGCGCTTCCGCGACGAGAACAAGGCAGACGAAGTATTCGTCCGCCTGAAGGGACGCGATGACGCCATCAAGCGCCACCTGTCGTTCTACGCCGCAGCGCAAGACCTTGCATCAACCGCCAGTGGCGGCGCAAAGGCCGTCTACTTGGACAAGGCCAAGGATGCATTGCGCGAGATGAGCAAGTGGCTGCAGGAAAAGCAGATGACTGCGCTGGAAGTTACCTATCAGGGCAAGTCAAAGAATCTGCAGGACTGGGCTAAGGGCGTATCCATCCGCGACAAGCTGCGCCTGGGCTCCGACGAACGTGCCAACTTCCGCGACATCATCAACGTCGTCTCCGGCCTTGCTCTCAACCAGCAGTTCAGTGAGACCTCGCCCGAATACCCTACCTTCTCGGTGTTGGTGACAGAGTCCAACCGCCGGCAACTGGTTGGCAATGCGTTGAAGGCGCTTGCAGGCGGCACGCGCACCAAGGACGCAACGGCGGTTCTCGACGCACTCGAAATGCTGGACGGAGATCGCATTGACCCGGGCCGTTCGCGGTATTCGAAGGAGGTGCTCAGTCGTCTGAAAGCCAAAGGCCACGGGCAGGTACTCAACCGCAGCGAACTGCTGAACGGGCAGACCGACGTGGAGTACTTCCACCCAGTCAAGTTCAGGCTAGAGCCTGACTTGCTCGCCGCCGTACTCGGCGGCCTCGTCTATTCGGGTGACATCGTACTGGCCGTCACCGGCGACAAGATTGATTCCGGCAAGGTCACCCAACTGGCTGAACGCTCGCTCGAAGAACTCAAGCAGTTCAAGCACGTCGAAGCACCCAAGGAAATCAACGTCGCGGTCCTAAGGTCGCTTTTCGAGTTGCTGGGGCTAACCCCGGGTCTGGCGCAACTCGCCACGCAAGGCTCCGAAGAGCCCGTCAAACAACTGCTCGAAGCCGTGGCCAAGCTGGTCGGCCGCGTGCTGACCGCCGGCACCGATCTTCAGGGCAAGCTCACCTTCTGGGGTAAGCCGCTGCTGACAGACGACGAAATGCGCGACTGGCGCGCACGCCTGGAGGCATTGAAGACGCTTGCGGAAGGACTGACACCGTACAACACGGTCGGCAAGCTGAAGAACTTGCGCATCGGGTCCGACGATATCGACGCACAGAAGAAGAACCTGGAAGTGCTTGGCGCCGTCGAGAAGCTCCAAGATCTCGTCACCGAGCTTGGCGGGTCGGCTGCCTACCTCTCACAAGCCGAGATGGTCCTGTCCAGCGACCATGCGTGGGTGAAGCAGGCCCAAGGCGCCCGCAAAGACGTCCTCGACAAGCTCGCGGCCGACCGCAACGCACAGCACGCAGCGGAGTACCGCCAGACCTTGGCCAAGCTGAAGAAGGACGACTTGCTCGCATACGTCGCCCAGCACAGTAAGGCCCGGCTGGGCGTGGCCGAGGACAAGACCAAGGCCGCGTTGCGCAAGGACTCGCGGTTGGTTGCCATGCGGGCACTAGCCGGCATTGCGCTGATGCCGACCAGCCAACTCACCATCTTCCACGACAAGCTCGACAAGCTTAAGAGCTGTGCTGCGCTTGTGGAGTCCGAACTGACCGCCAGCCCGTACTGCCCACACTGCGGCTTCCGGCCTGCCAACGAGCAGGGCGACCTGCTGCCGGCAGCCAACGTCCTCAAACAGTTGGACGAAGAATTGGACCGGCTACTCGAGGGCTGGCAGCACACCCTGCTCGAAAACCTGGACGACCCCATCACCAAAGGCAACTTCGACTTGCTGCAGGCATCGGCCCGCGATCTGATCACCAAGTTCACGTCGGCCAAGAAGCTGCCGAACCCCATCCCCCCCGAGTTCGTCAGTGCCATCCAGGAAGCGCTGTCCGGGCTGGAAAAGATCAGTATCAGCGCTGAGGACATCAAGCAGGCGCTGCTAAGTGGCGGCTCACCGGCGAAGCCCGACGAGCTGCGGGCGCGGTTTGAGAAGTTCCTAGGCGATCGATGCAAAGGCAAGGAAGCCAGCAAGTTGCGCTTCGTGGTGGAGTGAGATTCCCCATGGCAACTTATGGCGTGACTGACATCGACGTACTTGCTCTCTCGGTTCGCGATCGGGAATCTCGGCGGCTCATTCTTGAGGCCATCACGGCATACCGTGGCGGGGCGCTTCGCTCGGCCATCATGTCGACTTGGATTGCGGTCGTCCACGACATCTTCTCAAAGGCCCGAGAACTAGCAGGCCAGGGAGATCCGGCCGCGACGACTTTCATGAACACCCTTGATGCAGCGATTGAGCACAAGAGCGTTCCGCAAATGCAGGCCATTGAGCGCGAACTGCTAAACACCGCGCGCGTGAACCTGCAGCTTGTCACGCAGCACGAATTCGATGTACTCAAGCGAACACAGGACGATCGAAATCTTTGCGCACATCCGGCCTTTGTGACCGAAGATGAACTATTCCAACCAGCTCCGGATCTGGTCCGGTCTCACCTGGTGCATGCGCTGCAATGCTTGCTGGTTCATGCGCCATTGCAAGGCAAGAGTGCGTTGAACCGCATCCGTGTCGACATACTCAGTCCCTCTTATCCCGTCACGCGCGACAGCATTGGCACCTACGTCGCTGCCAAGTACTTGAACCGCGCAAAGGACGCTCTGGTTTCGAATCTGGTCAAAGTACTGCTCAAAGCACTGTTCCTGCCGGACGGACAAGACTTCCTGCCCAAGCGTAGGCAACTCGCTTGGACATTGAGCGAGGTCGCCACGTCCAAGACGGTGATCTACGAGGAGGTGGCGCGCCCAATGGTGGCGACCTACTTCGAGGGAGTCGACGATGCGAACCTCCTACATCTGTGCGTGTACTTGGGCGCGGAACCGCGAATATGGACGTGGCTCTCTGAGCCCGTCCGTATGCGCGTGACGCGACTTCTAGAGAACGCTGACGTAGCAACCTTGAAGCTGTTCATGGCCTTCGATGCGTTCGCTGTTCCCGACCTGGCTGACTTCCTGCTCGCCAAGTTCTCGGGCTTGGAACAGGACGGTCAGGTCGCACTTATCTCAGATGCTCCCCGCAAGGAGTTCGTTAGCACGGCCATCACGATCTATTCTTCGGCGACAAGCGCTCGACAGGCGGAGCAGTACGGCCAGGCACTGATCGTCCCACTGGCGTCATTCTTTACGGTGGAGGATGTGACGCGCACCCTCGACGCCGTTCTTGGCAATAGCCAGATCTCCTACGCAACTGGCTCACCGGACCTCATGCTGGAGCTTTTTAGGCTAACGCCAGGGCTCATTGATCAGTCGCGCCCCATTTGGCAAGGCTTCGTCGATGCAATGACGGTTCGGAACGAAGGAAAAGCCGACGCGCGCTACTCCTACCCTGAAATCCGAGCGAGGCTCGGCAATCCCTGACCCATGCGCAGGCTCTGATGAACAGCACTGTCGCACGACGCCACCTGCAAAGCTGGATTCCCCCCAGCTTCGCGTGGACGACTGCGCCTGACGTGTTCTGCATCGAAGTGCCGCTCGGCGATCCGGACATCGTCGAGTTCATCTCGACGGGGACGCGTGAAGTTACGGTCTGTGGCACCAAGAAGATCGCGCTGCTGGCTGCAGCAGCGATCGGCAAAGAAGCGCTAAGCGGCCAGTTGGAAGAAGCCGTATGGGCGCCAGCCAAGCTCAAGCCGACCGACTCACGCATCAATGCCGGCACCAAAGTTGTCGCGCATTGCCACGCCGTGTTCTTGCTGCCGGACTGCAAGACTCTGAGCGTGGTGGTGGGGCGATCGAAGCCGGTGGCGCCGGATACCTGGATATCGGCCTCACTGAAGGCCGATGCGGATGTACTGCTGGCGGAACATCACGCCAAGGTTGCTGAGTTCGACAAACACATCGAAGTCAAGAAGCAGGCGAACGACGCGCTCAAGGAGCACTACAAATCCGATCGGAACTTTGGCGCGTGGGGCGAAGCGATGGTCGCCATCGAGGAACTCCACCACCGCCCGGTAGTGATCGTTGGACCACTGTTGCCTTCATTGCCACGCGCCGCGAAGTTCACACAGCCGACATCGGGCGACCCTGAAAAACTCGCACGCGCGGCAAGTACCGCGATCGCCGCCTCCGGCTGGCCGCCATCCCGCGATGGCAGCTACGCCGGCATTCTTCCCGGCGCTGCTGGCCGCCGCACTCAAGGCCTCGTCTCATGGGTGCCTCACACAGGCCTACCCTCGTATCCAGAGGTCCGCTGGGCTGTTCAGAAGCGCCTGCCTGCGGCGCTGCGCAAGCCGCGCATCGAGCAGATGGGCAACCCCAAGTTCGACACAGGGTTGCAGACTGCAAAGGACTCGGTTCAGGTCCAGGGCATTGATCCGGAGTCGACCGACCTCAAGGATGCGCTGGACGATCTGCAACTCGATCAAAGCGACTTCCGCAATCGTGTCGATGACGTTCGCAAGGATGCCAAGGGACAAGGCTTCGAGGCCATCGCCTGGTTCCAGCCGTATCACGTCTGGACCGAGGAAACCTGGGGCATCTATTTCGACGCCCGAAAGCTGGACGATCTCGCACTAAGCTTTCTTGACGACTTCAAGCCGGCGCGTGTTCATGGGTCGCACAGCCTTGCTGCGCTGCTGGCCTTTGGCCTGATCTACGCCCACGAACTGTTCCATGCTCGGGTCGAGGCCGCACTCTCCTGGGCGGAGATCAACGCCCAGCAGCCGCGACACCTGCGCTACAAGGAGCGGGTCTACCAGGCACTGCGCGAAACGCCCGATTGGCTCGAAGAGGCGCTGGCCAACTGGTCAGCATGGAACTGGTTCAAGGCACCGGGCATCCAGTCACTGGTCGCACGCATGGCGTCGAACGCTGATGGCTTGGACCGAGTCGTGGAAGCGTCGCTGGACCTCGCCCCGCCCGGCTATCAGGAATGGCGGCTGGGTCACCAGCCTTGCACGTGGCGCACCTTTACCAACCAGCTCAGCACCGGCAACCCCAAGAGCAACCCCGCCGGGATTGGCCTGCCACTTGAAAGCGCGCTGACCGGCCCGCTGCCTTATGACATCCCGCCCTCCGACATCCCTCTTCGCTTTGTGGGCACCGGCATCATCGCTGATCGTCTCCAAAGCCACCCGGCCACGTTCAACGTGCCGCCACGTCGCGAGCTTGAACGGGCGCTCAAACACTTCCGCCACAGCCTGGACGCATCGGGCGGCAAAGGCGGTCACCAGAAGTGGACGGGGCCGGACCAACGTGCCTTCATTCTCCCCACGCGCGACCCGGTGAGTACGGGCGTCTTCAAGACGTTCCTGCACCACGTGGGCATCGACAAAGCCACCTACGTGCGCCAGGTGCGCCCCAATCTCTAACCGGCACGAATTTAACTATGAGTGATCTCTTCTCCAGCAGCAAACCCACTTCGAAATCGGTCGAATGCTTGGGTAAGGGTTTTCCCAACGAGGCAGCACGTCGGGAATATTTCAGCAAACTCCTTGTCGAAAAACTCCAAGATCCTGAATTCCGAAAGACTGAGGGATTTCCTGACGCGACGGATCAAGCCATCCTGGACCTATCGGACCCCCCCTATTACACCGCATGCCCAAATCCCTTCCTGACTGAGTTTGTCACTCATTATCTGACCAAAGAAAAGAATGGCAAGACAAAACTCCCCTTCGCAGGCGATCTAGCCGCGGAGAGCCGGCACCCCGTCTATTCCTTCCATCCCTATCACACGAAGGTTCCACCAGAAATCATTAGAAGGCTGATTGAGCACTACACAAGACCCGGAGAAATCGTTCTTGATGCCTTCTGTGGAACGGGAATGACAGGCGTCGCTGCCAGGGAATCTGGTAGAACGGGGATTGTTATTGACCTGTCACCGATTGCGACCTTCATTGCATCCGTAAACGGAACAACGAATCCGGCGAATCCAGCCGCCCTTGCCTTAACCCAGATCATTTCAGCATCTAAGAAAGAATTGGGATGGGTGTATGAAACCGAGGAATCTGGACGCAGGTATGAAGTTAACTACTTCGTATGGGCTGATGTGTTTACTTGCCCCGAATGCGTGTTTGAATTTCCCTTCTTCCCACATGGAGTCGTACATCACGGCAATAAAGTAGAGACTCGGAAATCATTCACTTGTCCTTCCTGTGCGGCCGATTTGAATGTACGAAAGGTGGAACGCGTAATAACTTCCTCAGGCAAGAAGAAGGCGTTAGTTTGGACAAATGCAGGGACCGGTCGCACCAGAATTAACAGAGAGGCTAACTCATTCGATCAGACGGTATTGGAAAAGATTAGAGCACTTGATAACACCAAGTGGAAACCTACCGATTCAATCGATCCAGACGGCTATTCGGCAAAGCTTGCACAACTGGGGGACAAGGGAATCACAGATGTAAGTCGATTTTTGTCCGAGAGGAATGGTTTGGTATTCGCCGATTTGTGGGAACGTGTTTCAAGAATTCAGGATGGGGCAATTCGCAATGTGGCCAGAGCTTGCTTGACATCGATATTTACCGTCGTTTCAGAAAGGCAAGGTTACTTTGGCGGCGGCGGCGGCATGTCGGGCAACCTCTATATGCCTATCGTTCGAATGGAGAAAAACATCTACGACTCGCTAGAGAGAAAGATCAAGAAAATGATCGACTCAGAAGCGGCAAAGCCAACCTCAAGCGCCCCATGCGCTGTTTCAGCGCAGTCGTCTACCAATCTAAGCGCAATACCGAGCGGCTCAATTGACTATATTTATACGGATCCTCCTTTTGGAGCAAACATAATCTATAGCGAAATGAACTTGATGCTGGAGGGCTGGCTAAAAGTGCGCTCTATGGAGAAATCGGAGGCCGTTATCAACGAAGTGCGGGACAAGAGCTTTGATGATTACGGTCGGCTGATGCGACGCGTCTTCAATGAATATTTTCGAGTGCTGAAGCCCGGCCGATGGATCACAGTTGAGTTTCACAACACCATGGCGAGTGTCTGGAACCTCATCCAGACAAATCTTGCTGAGGCCGGATTTATTGTTGCCCAAGTTGGAAAGCTTGATAAGGGCTCTACAACGATCCTCGCGGACATTCGACCAGGCGCGGTAGTCCAGGATCTGATAATTTCTGCGTACAAGCCCAACGGGGGGTTAGAGGACAAATTCCATCTTACTGGTGGATCACCTGACGCTGCGTGGAGTTTTGTGGAAAGTCATCTACAACACTTGCCGGTGTCAAATATTAAAGGAGGTGAACTAGTCTACCTTCCAGAACGAAGCTCACGAATAATTTACGATCGAATGGTTGGTTGGTTCATCAAGCATGGCGCAATGGTTCCATTGTCCTCGCAGGAATTCCAGGCTGGAATGAGGCAGAGGTTTGCTGAAAGAGATGAGATGTTTTTCCTGGAGGCCCAAGTATCTCAATACGAGAAGGATCGATCACGTTTCCAGCAGCAACCTCAGATGGAACTATTCGTGTCTGATGAGCGATCTGCAATTGACTGGTTGAGCGACCATCTAAAGAAGCGCCCATCGACTTATCGAGAGATTCATCCGGAGTTCGTTAGCCAATTGGGCGCCGGATGGAAAAAGCATGAGAACAAGCCGGAGTTGCAAGATCTGCTTGAAGCCAATTTCCTGCGATATGATGGCGACGGAGAAGTGCCTAGCCAGATTCATAGTTATCTATCCAGCAACCACAAAGACCTTCGCGGCCTAGGAAACGATAGCCCATCCTTGATATCGAAGGCCAAGGACCGCTGGTATGTTCCCGACCCGAATAAGGCTCAGGACCTTGAAAAGAAGCGAGAGAAGGCGCTGCTAAAGGAATTCGAAGAATATCAGGCATCTACCAGCCGCAAGTTGAAGGGAATCCGTCTCGAAGTGCTACGCGCTGGCTTCAAGGCGGCTTGGGCCGCCAAGAACTACAAGGCCATCATCGCGATCGCCCAGAAGATCCCGGAAGAGGCGCTGCAAGAAGACGAGAAGCTGCTGCTCTGGTACGACCAGGCGCTCACGCGCACGGAGGCCGGGGCCTGATGGCGGAGAGCGGCCAATCTGCGGTTGGGCACGCCGTAGGCGTGTGGTGCTGGCACGCGCGCCACGCCGCGCCTTGCCGCGTGGTGGACAGACAGGACATGTGGGGTGAAACCGCCTACCGCGTGTGGCTGCCGACCAAAGACGCGGTGGTGCGCGCGCGCTCGCAGGATTTGGCCCAGCTCGACAGCATCCAGCCCACGGTAGAGCACATCCTCCACGCCGCAGCGGCGGCCAAGCTGCTGGATGCCCTGGAGGACAACCTGCTGCTGGCGCCCATCCAGTCCAGCGTGGTCCCGTTGCCGCACCAGATCTATGCGCTGAACCGCGCGATGAGCCAGCACCGCATTCGCTACCTGCTGGCGGACGAGGTGGGCCTGGGCAAGACCATCGAGGCCGGGTTGATCCTTCGCGAACTGAAGTTGCGTGGCATGGCCAAGCGCGTGCTGGTGGTGGCACCCAAGGGGCTGGTGCGACAGTGGCAGGCCGAGATGCGCCTGCACTTCGGGGAGAAGTTGCAGTTCGTCGACCCGGCAGAACTGGCCGCCTTCCGGCAATGGCGCAATGACGAAGAAAACCTTTGGCGCCTGCACGACCAGGTGATCTGCTCACTGGGCTCGGTCAAGCCGATCGAAGGCCGCAAAGGCTGGAGCCTGGAGCAGCTGAACAACTACAACCGCGAGCGCTTCGAGGACCTGATCTCGGCGTCGTGGGATCTGGTGATCATCGACGAGTCGCACCGCATGGGTGGCAGCACCGACCAGGTGGCCCGCTACAAGCTGGGCGCTGCCTTGGCCGAAGCGGCGCCCTACCTGCTTCTGCTGTCGGCCACGCCACACCAGGGCAAGACCGACCAGTTCATGCGCCTGATGCAGTTGATTGACCGGGAGTCCTTCCCGGATGAAGGCAGCGTCAGCCGAGATCGCGTGCGCCCGTTCGTCATCCGCACCGAAAAGCGCAACGCCATCGATGCGGACGGCCAGCCGCTGTTCAAGCCTCGCGTCACCCGGCTCCAGGCCGTGGCGTGGCAAGCCCGGCACGGCGCGCAGCAGCGGCTGTACGAGGCGGTCACCGACTATGTGCGCCACGGCTACAACCAGGCGTTGGCGGCCAAGCAGCGGCACATCGGGTTCTTGATGATCCTGATGCAGCGGCTGGTGACGTCCAGCACGGCGGCCATTCGAACCACGCTGGAGAAGCGACAAGCGTTGCTCAATGAACCCCAGCCGCAGGCATCGTTGTTCGATTCGACCGAAATTGACGAGTGGGCCGAGCTGGACGGCCAGAGCCAAGTGGACATCGCCGTGCAGACCTCGGGGTGGGCGCAGGAGAAAGCCGAGGTGGACCTGCTGCTGACCCTGGCCCGGGAAACCGAGGCCCAGGGCACTGACGCGAAGGCCGAGGCGCTGCTGGAGCTGATCTACAAGCTGCAGCAGGAAGAGAACGATCCGACTATGAAGGTCC
Organism: Candidatus Rubrivivax defluviihabitans; assembly: GCA_016709385.1. Taxonomy (GTDB): domain Bacteria; phylum Pseudomonadota; class Gammaproteobacteria; order Burkholderiales; family Burkholderiaceae_C; genus Rubrivivax; species Rubrivivax defluviihabitans. The sequence continues at coordinate 19,967 of JADJMW010000004.1, read as the reverse complement.
TGATCTTCACGGAGTTCGTGCCGACGCAGGCCATGCTGGCGGGCTTTCTGGAGAGCCGTGGCTTCTCGGTGACCCTGCTCAACGGCAGCATGGACCTGGATGCGCGCACCAAGGCGCAGCAGGCCTTCTCGCGGGACGTTCGCGTTCTAGTCTCCACCGACGCTGGTGGAGAGGGTCTGAACCTGCAGTTCTGCCATGTCATCGTCAACTTCGACATGCCGTGGAACCCGATGCGCATCGAGCAGCGCATTGGCCGCGTGGACCGTATCGGCCAGCGCCATGTGGTGCGGGCCATCAACTTCGTTCTCGAAGACACGGTGGAGCACCGCGTCCGTCAGGTGCTGGAGACCAAGCTCGAAGTCATCGCCCAGGAATTCGGCGTGGACAAAGCCTCCGACGTGATGGACTCGGTCGAGGCGGAGGCAATGTTCGACGATGTGTTCATTCAGGGCCTGCAAGACCCTGGCTCGATCGACAAGGCCTGCGACGCCGTGATCAATCAGGTACGCGACAAGGTCGCCGACGAACGCAAGAACAGCGACCTCCTGGCGGATGCCCATGCGCTGGATGCCGACGATGCCCGCAAGTGGCGCGACCACCCGGCGCAGTTTTGGCTGGAGCGCGCCATCACATCCGGCTTGCCGGCACGTGGCGGCAGTGCCGTGAAGACGGGTGACGCATGGCGCGTGAAGTGGGTGGACGGCAGCGAATCGACCAAGGTTTGCTTTGACGCCAGGACGGCGGAACAGAACCCGGACCTGGAATGGGTCACGTTGGAGGACCCACGCGCCAGAGCGGTGATCAGCGAGCTGTCACGTTGCGTTGCTGGGCAGCCCCTGCCGGTGGTCAAGATCGCCGGCCTGCCTGAAGCTGTACAGGGTGTCTGGTCACTGTGGGAGATCAGCCTGTCCGCAGAAGGCCTCAATCGAAAGCGCTTCCTGCCGGTCTTCGCTACAGACGACGGGCGGACCTTTGTGCCAACGGCCAAGCGCATCTGGGACCTGCTGTTGACTGAGGCGGTCGAGATCACCGGTGCCACCACGACCGAGCAGGCGGTCCAGTCGTTCGAGGCTTCCATGACGGCGGCCAAGACCCAAGGCGAACGCCTGTTTTCCGAACTGCTCGGGGAGCACCGTTCACGGCTGAAGGAAGAGCGGGAGCGGGCCAAGTACGCCTACGACGCACGCTACCAGGCCATTGGTCGAATCGGCTTGCCTGCTGTTCGCGAGCATCGCCGCAAGCGGCTGAATGCCGAGCACCAGGCACGGATGGCAGCTTTGGATGACGCTGAGGCCAGCGTGCCGGACCTCAATGCCGTGATGATGCTTCGGGTGGGGTCCGTATGAGTGAGTGGATAGACCGCATCCTGTTGGAGTTTCCGGCGGACTTGTCTCGCCTGTGGATCGCCGCCGACCCGGACGATGTGCTGCTGAACGAGCAAGTTCTTGCGAGCCTCCGCGAAAGAGGGTTCGAGCTGCTCCCGTTCGAAGACTCGGTGACCTTTCGTTCCGAGTACGAGGATCGGTACCGCACCGCCTGGGATCGCGGCGAACCAGCGCCAGCCAAGGCCCTGGTCCTGCAGTTGCGCGGCACCGACCTCGATGTGCTGCCGTGGGACTACCTGCGACAAGCCAGGCGCGTGAGCATGAGCCTGGCGACCCTGTTCCCCAAACTCAGCTACGCCGTCATTCGGCAGATCGGGCCTGAACATCACGAGGCGCTGTTCGCGGCCCAGTCGCGGCACGCGCCGCAGGTGATGGGGGAAGCTTCAACGAAAGAATTCATCCTCACGCACATCTACGGGTTGAACCCGCACCTGATGCTGAGGCCGGCGGATCTGTGGCGTGATCTGCTGCGACTGCACTACCGCGAAGCCGGACTGCCGCAGCTGCTGGCCAAGCACGTGGCCTTTGTGCTGAGCGACAACAAGCAGTTCGCAGACCTGCCGCTGAGCGAGCTGTTCTCGTCACGAGGCTTTCTGCTGCGGGTGGTACAGGATGCTTGGTACCGATACCTCGCCAGTTTGGGTGTCACCGGAACGCGAACGGGCGAGCCGATACCCGCTGACTTCATCCCGAACATCCAGATTCCGTTTGAACACGATGATGTCCGGGTGATCGTCGATTCGATGTTCCTGGACGGCCTGCTGCACCCGCTCGCCGTGCAGGGCGTGCTGCCCAGCGTGCCGGACTGGGCCAAGGTCGGCTTCGTCCAAGACCCGCTGGCGCTGCGGAACCTGGTGGCGGACGGCATCAATGGCATCCGCGACAAGCTGCCGGCGGCCGAGTTCACCTACCGCGACTGGACTGCGCTGGCACGCCGATGGGGCGAAGTGCTCGCCCGGTATCACGCGCTGGATGCAGTACGGGCATCCGGCCTGAAACAAAGCATCGAAGAAGTTCAGTCGATGCTCGATGAGCGTCTTCGCAGCTGGGTCGCCAAGGACTACGCCGTGCTGCCTTCGCTGTCGCCAGCGAAGGCGCCGATCATGGTCCATCACGTACCGAGGTTCCTCGCGAATCGGCGCAGCGCGGGCGAGACAAAGATCGCGCTGCTTGTCTTTGACGGCCTGGCCATCGATCAGTGGGTGCAGATTCGGGAAGCGCTGGCTCGTCGTGCGCCGAAATTGGCTTTCGACGAGGGTGCCTGTTTCGCATGGCTGCCGACCTTGACCTCGGTCTCGCGGCAGGCGCTGTTCTCTGGGCTGAAGCCCCGTGAGTTTGCAGACACGATCGAAGGCACCGCCGCCGAGCCCACGCAGTGGACGCGTTTCTGGTCGGACAACGGCCTGCGCGGCAACGAAGTGCTGTACGAAAAGGGGATCAAGCGAGCCGACCAGCTTGACGCCTTGCTTGGCGCCATCTCGACCCCTTCAGTCAAGGTGGCTGGCATCGTGGTGGATATGGTCGACGAGATCGTGCACGGCGCCACGATGGGAAAGCGCGGCATCACCGCGCTGATCGAGAGCTGGTGTGAGTCGGGCTTCGTCGATCAGTTGTTCGATCGACTGCTCGACCAGGGCTTCCACATCTACTTGACTGCAGACCATGGCAACGTCGAAGCCGTTGGCCAGGGGCGCATCAACCAAGGCGTCACGCCGGATCTACGCGGTGAGCGCGTCCGCACGTACCGGAGCGAAAATCTCGTGGCCGCATCGGCGGCAACAAACCCAAACACCTACCGCCTTGAGATCGCTGGACTGCCTGCCAACTTCATGCCACTGTTTGCAGGCGGCAGGTCTGCCTTCATGCAGCAGGGAGAGCCTGCAGTTGTCCATGGAGGCATCTCGGTGGAAGAACTGCTGGTGCCCTTCGTCAAAGTGACCCGCGTAAGCTGAGTTCAATGTCTTCTACCGTCCCTCAGATCGGCTTCGACCGCTTCATCCATCTTGATTGGGTGACGGCGGCGCTGGAAGTTCGCGCCGGACGGAGCAGCGTGGACGAACTGAGCGCGATGCTCGAAGCAGCGGGGCTCAGTCTTGCGGCCAGGAAGAAGACCCGCACCGTGCTGAATCGACTTTGGCTGGAGCCCCGGCCCGAGTTGGCGGCATTGGCAGCCCGCGGTTTGGAGATCCACGAGTCCGCCTCCGATGTGTCCGTGGCAGCGCTGAGCTGGGGTATGGCCATCGCCAGCTATCCGTTCTTTGGCAAGGTGGCTGAACTGGTCGGCCGGCTGTCGGCACTGCAAGGCGACTGCGCTGCCGCTGAGGTTCACCGGCGCATGAGCGAGACCTACGGCGAGCGCGAGGGCACCTACCGCATGACCAATATGGTCCTGCAGTCTCAGGCCAGTTGGGGAGCGATCGAGCGCGCGGAAAAGGGCAAGCGCCTGATCCGCCGGACGCCGACCACGGTTCAGGACGATCGTGCCGTTGCCTGGCTCATTGAAGCCGCCTTGCGGTACAGCGGTAAAGCGGTATCGGTGGCGAGCCTGCCCGCCATGGCCGTGATCTTCCCGTTCGTGTTGGACCGCCCCCTGGGATACGTGGCCTCGAACAGTCCGATGCTCGAGTTGCGGTCCGAAGGGGCAGGACATCAGTCAGTCGCGCTGGCGAGCGCAGTCTGACGGAACGTCGCAGCCTCGACGCGCCTGCGCGCTGCTTGCCGAAGCCAGAGAGCCCCTCAACATGACGCAGCGCCCTCGGATTGACCTGCGCCCCGGCGTCAGCGAGCCTGTCGTCCTGATGATCTCGCGGCGAGAGGTTGAAGCCGCCGACCTGGCCTCCGTCTTGTCGCGGCTGAAGGTCTTCCTGGCCACCCGAGAGGATGCCTGGCGCTACCGCGGACAGATGACCCTCGTGGTGGACGGCTACAACAACGACCCGCGCGAGCTGGTCGACATCCCCGAGGTACGTGCTCTGCTCCGCGGCCTGGAAGCCGAGTGGCCGTACTGGGCCTTCTTCTTCAACCAGGTGGACGACAGCATCAAGCTGCTGCTGTCCTGCGTGGCCGGCTGCCGGTTCCTGGGCCGCGGCGCAGTCGAAATGGACGCCGACCTGGTGGCGAGCGCCCTGGCGCGCGGCTTCGGCGGCATGAACATCGTCTTTGACCGGTTCGGCTTCCCCGAGGATGAGCTGGAGAAGATGAGCAACGGTCTCGTCGAGGTTCTCCAGCAGGCAGGCATGGCCTGACACGCCGCAGGCCGGCCAGTCCCTCGATTCAGGCTCCTGAAGATCCAGCCTTGTGCTGGATCGGGCGCAGAAGCACCGTGTTCAGGCCAACCAGGCGGTAGCTGTGCGGGCCTTCGATGAACACCAGCCCGCGGCGCCGGGCTCGCTGCAGACCACGCGCTGCGTCCGTGCGTGTCACGGCAGTCGGGCCCGACAGCCAGGCATTAAACACATCCCAGTCCTTGGGGTAGGCCTCTTCGAACTGCAGCTTCGAGCCGGGGGCACTTGCCATGATCACGCTCCGCCTGCGGTGCCGTTCCACGATGTCGCCATTGTCGAGTGACGCGCGTCCGCGGCCAGGGCGTCCACGCACGCCACCGATAATCGCCTCATGAAAAACCTTCGCCCAGAGACGCTGGGCATCCTGCAGCGCATCGAGGCCCTGAGTGGCCGGCCCGTCGAGTTCAAGCCCGACGGCGCTCTGACGCTGCGCGCCACCCTGCAGCTGGCCAGAAACGGGGCCGCGTCCCACGTGCTGCGCTACCGGCCGACGAACGAGCCGCTGGACTACTGGGTGGCCTACCAGGCTGGCTACCTGCTGCGCCTGTTGGAACTGCCGCCGTCCGAGCGCTTCGATTTCGCTGGCACCGGCATCGCGCCCGGCCAGGTGGAGGAGCTTCTGGCCACCGGACAGCCTCAGTCCGACGACGCCCGGTCGACACTGACGCAGTTCGCCGAGATGACGGCGCATTGGGCCATGCTGAACCTTCGGTCGTATGCCATCGGCATGCGCATCGACCAGTGGCTGGCGGACGAGCATCCCGAGCTGCGTGTACTGCAGGCCGCCGGCATGGACTCGCTGCAGCAAGAGAACGTGCGGCTGCTATCCAAGCGCATGGGGAAGATGTCGATCCCGGTGCCGCTGCTGGGCCCGGTGGCGGCGTACGCGCTGTTCGCCGACCGGCTGCTGGGCAAGACGGCCTATGCGATACCGTACCGGGCTGCCGGCGTGCTGGACCTCGGCGCCGAGCTCCTGGCCATCCTCGACAAGGTGCCGCCGGGTGCCGCACACGACCGAGAGCTGGTGGACGCCTGGGCGGCGGCCATCGGCATGACAGGCTGGTACGCCTGGATCCCTTACAAGCCCTGAGCCCCATGGCGACCGAATTCACGATCCCGCTGCACCGCTTCGACACCAACTTGCTGCCGGCCGATGCGCGCCAGGTGGGAACCGACGCGTTCAAGACCGCCGTGATGATGCACTTCGCCGCCGAGTACGCGGCGCAGGGCCAGACGGCGATAGTCACGGTGGACAACCAGGAGATCACCGTCATGGCGTTTCCGGCGGAAGCGTCGGCGCTGGACTTCGTGATGCCCATGCTGAAGGCCGGCAAGATTGCCGAGGCCGTGCCCTATCTCGAGAGCCTGACCAAGTCGGCGCCGGCCAATGCCGAGGTGCTCTACAACCTGGGCATTGCGTACAGCGAGCTGTGCCAGTACGACGAGGCCATCATCCGGCTGAAGCGTGCCGTGCAACTGGACCCCGGCCACGCCCATGCCTGGGTCGGCATCGGTACGGCGTATCACCGCATGCGCAAACCGGAACAAGCGCTCGCAGCCTTCGAGAAGGCGGTCGAAGCCAATCCCGACGATGGCTACACGCGCCGCAACCTGGGCGGCCTGCTGATCGGCTTCAAACGCATCGACGAGGCGGTGAAGCATCTGCGCCGTGCCCTGGACCTGATGCCGGACGATCCTCAGGCGATCTTCGGCCTGGCCACCGCCTTGGAGCAACTGGGCACACGCGAGGCCGATGAGGAAGCAGACGGCCTCTACCTTCGCTTCATTGAAGAGCACCCGAACTCGCCGATGGCCGAGCAGGCCGAGAAGGCCCGCACGGCCTTCGCGCACAGGCGGCTGAAGTCCAGCGCGGTGGGCGGCTTCCGGCCGGACGTGATGATGTACATCTCGAGCGCGCTGCAGACCTTCAAACAGCTTGGCCCGCAGCAGTGCCGGACCATTGCGCTGGAAATCGCCATGCTCGGACGCAACGGCCTGGACATCAACGACCCGACCGACAAGTACACGTTGAAGGCGCTGCCCGGCAGCTTCTCGGGCCTGCACCTGCTGGCCATCATGTACACGGCATTCCGGCAGATCGATCCGACGATGGACACCGGCGCCGACTTCGCGGCGGAGTACACGGCAGCGCTCGATCTACAGAAGCAATAGGCTGCAAGCCGAAGCAGGTCCATCTGGCCCGATGCCAGGCGCTTCGCATCGGCTCGGCTCGGCTTCTGCGACGAGCGGCGCGCATCAAGCGCACGGGCCGAAGCGCTGGCCACATGCTTGTGGGCTGGCACCAAGCTGCTCGATGAGATCAGGTCGTGACTTCTGCTGCGGTTTGCTCGGGCGTCGCCTGCCCTTGCGCAGATTGTTCAAGTTCGATCGACGGAATTGATGCCTGTGATTCCTCGACCAGCGTGACGTCTTCGGCAGTTGCAGTCCTTGCAGTACCGGTCTTGGCCCGCTTGGCCTCCGCCTCGTCCTTCTTGCTATCGGCCTCGTTCATCCGCCTTCGGCAGCCCATCGCAAAGTTGCGCATCATCGAGGACATCGCGAGGACGATCCGCTTGAACCTCGAGCGCTGTTGCTCGACCTGCTTCTCGGTGATCACCTCCTCGATCTCGAGGGTCTGCAGCAGCGGCATCAGCTGGTCCAGCTTGTGGATCAGCTCGAAGTAGCGACGTCCGAGGGCTGACGTGATGCCCACTTCGACTTCCAGCGGCACCGTGTCATAGGTCGCCACCGTCTCGATGCTGTGGTTCTTGAAGAGCAGTTCGGCGCCATCGATGGCCTGGTTGAGTTCCTTGGTGCCCTCGTCCATCTTGTTGCGGACAGCCTGCTCAATCTGCTCGACGTACTCGTGCGGCACCTTGGTCCGGCCCAGCGCCGACACGAAGTACAGACTCGCCTGGAAGCTGTAGAAGCAACGGGCGAAGGTGCGCTTGCCCTCGGCACTGGCGAGCCGCGTCTTGCGCTTCAGCGACGCTGCCTCGACACGCCTGAAGTCCGCCCGGTACTCGTCCTTGTTCAGGATGCGGCGGTTCGCCTCACCCGTGTCCATCACCGCCAGTTGGATCTTGCTCATGCCGGGTCTCCCTGCGGGTGTGGGTGGTGACATGGTTTCGATCTTCCACACCAGCACCAACCCGCGCCAGCAGAAATCCCGTCGTTTCAGGCCCGGAAACCGGGGGACAGCGGGCGTGGCAGCGATGCACCGCCATTTCTTGTTGACAGCCCGCCAAGGCCGAATTACTGTTTCGTCCGTGCGATAGCTGGCCTCGCACTCAAACCCGGCAAGCCCTTCCAAACGCGCGGGCCCGCCCGCGCCGCCCCACGGGGCACATCCTCCCTGCCGATCGACCTTTCGAGGCGTGACCACGTGCTGGTTCGCGCCGAAAGGTTTCCCTGATCGGTAGCTGGCACACCGATCCAGCGGCTCATGCCGCCATCAAGCCAGTCCAGGCGGCCGGTTCACGACCGGCACTTCACATCACCCCGCGGGGCATTGCGCCCCGCATGGGCCGCGCATTGCCGCCGCTTCCGCACCGGAGGCTGCCATGCTCGCAACGAGCGCGACCCATCCCCATCCGATTCACCATCCCCCGCGCGATCCGCTGTTGCAGGCGTTCTTCGCGAATCCCGAGGCATCTGCAGTCACGTCCGACCCGGTACGGCTGCAGGACATGCCGCCGCAGGCGCAGCGCGCGATCAGCGCCTACCTGGACGACCCGGGCGACGCAGACGCCTCGCCCGAGTGGACCGAGGAGGACGTCGTGCACCTGCACTGGCGCCTGCTCCTCGAACTGCGCAGGCTCCCCGACCCGGAGACGCCGCTCGAGGAGAAGCTCGACACCCTGGCCTGGGCCCTCACGGACCCGAGCCTCGACGGTCGGCCCTTCTCTTTCGCGAACTGCCTGCGCGTCGTCGGCACCAGCCCGATGTCGCCCACGCCCTACTTCGGCCTGATCCAGGTCGACGAGATCAGGGCCTGGCTGCGAACCAACTCGCGCAGGTGGATCGACGCCACCATCGCGCGCTATCCCGACTGGGTCCAGGCGCTGATCAAGGCGCAGCCCGACTGGGTCGCCAAGCAGCTCGCCAGGAACCCGCAGTGGGTCAACGAGCAGATCAAGGCCCGCCAGGCGACGCAGCAGGACGACCTGTTCGCCGCATGTGACGCCGGCCTGCCGAGCCAGGTTCCGTCATGAACCCGGCTCCCATCAGTCCGGGCTGGGCGCTTGTCGCCATCTTCCTTCTGTGGGGGCTGGCCGGCGCGCTGGATCAGCCGCTGGACGACGGCGAGCCCTCCGAGGGCAGAGCCATCGAACAGCCGGCACCCGCCGAACCACTCCTGCACCTGCGATGCCAACCCGAACCCGAGGGTCCGGGAACGCCGCAGCCGGGATATCGACGCGGCGAGCCGCTCATCCGCCTGGTGTCCTTTCGTGAATCGCAGGGAGATCGACACCGGCACACCGAATGGCCCTCCCGTTCCCTGCGCTGCTTCGTCATCGACGAATGAGGAGATCACCATGGATCGACAGACAGCCATCCGCAGCGCGCCCCTCCGGGACCTGCTGCCCGTCCGCTCGCTGAACGACCTCGACTGGTTCGTGAAGGAGAGCGAAATCATCACCGGCAACCCCGGCCGCGAGTTCGTCGTCGCCGGTGCCGACCAGCCGACTTTCCGCATCCATCTCGACCACGTCGGCTACCAGATCGCCCGCGTTGACCGCGGCGAACAAGCGGCGGCGCCAGTCTGCGCGACCGCACCTGAGCTGGTCCAGCACGCCCTGGGCGATGCCCTGGCACGCGGCCAGCTCTTCACCACGGCGCTGCAGTGAGCGCCACATCTGCAACCCGGGTTGTCCGGTCCGGCGACGACCGCGGAAGTGCATTCGAGCACACGCGGCAGCGGCAGGTCGGACAGCCCTTTTCAGGAGAGTCGCCCATGAGCGCACCCCAGCATTGCATCGGTCACATCTCGACCCCCTACGGCGACGCCGCCATCCTGGTCGGGCGCTACCCATCGGGTGGCGCGATCGCCATCCAGCTCGTCGACGACGAGGATCCGTCCGAGCCCTTGGCCACGTTCTCGACCAACCTCGTGCCCTACGGTGCGTCGGTGGCCGAGGACGAGTTCTGCGTCAAGACCTGGAGCGAGAACGAGGTCCTCGTCGCACCGATGCTCGCCACCGGCCTGTTCGAGGACACCGGCAGGCGCGTGCCGTCCGGCCACGTCGTCGCGCCGGTCTGGCGGATCAAGGATCCCGCCAACGTGCCGCCCGTCCCGGGGCGGCGCTCCGGGTCGGATCGCACGGCGGCCATGGCATCGGCCTGCTGATCGTTACCGCTTCCGGCATCCACATCGCAAGTCACAACCATGCATGCGCAGCCGGACGCCCTTCATCACCCCGAGCGGGGGTCACCCCTCGGGGTGCCCTCCCGCTTGCACAAGGAGAGATTCATGAAAGTGCAAGTCAGAGTCAACGAGCGCGGCGCCCTGCGCAACGGGCGCTTCGCCTTCACCAACAAGCTCACGCTGGTCTCGGAGCTGCTGCAGAACGCACGCCGCGCCGGCGCAACGCAGGTGAGCATCGATCATGACGCGACGGCCAGGCGCCTGACCGTCATCGACGACGGTTGCGGCATCGAGGACTTCCAGCGGCTGCTGACCTTCAACGAGAGCGGCTGGGACGAAGACACCATACGTACCGAGCACGCCTTCGGGCTCGGCTTCTCGAAGTGCCTGTACGCCGCCAGTCGCGTCACGGTGACCTCGCGCGGACAGCGCCTGGCTTTCCAGTGCGACGACGCCCTGGACCAGGCCGAACTCGATGTCGAGCCAGCGCCCGATGCCGACCCGGGCCTCACCACGGTGGAGCTCGAAGGAGCGGACCTGCCGCAACTCGATCAGCTGATCGACCGCATCACGCGCGGGTTTCCGCTTCCCGTGGTCTACAACGGGGTGTCGCAGGCCCGGCAGCACAGCCTGGCGGCGATGCCATTCACGGCCACCGACATCGGGCAGGTGCATCTCTGGGGCACCGACGGCGGCGAGCCGGCAACGGCAAGCGCGATGTACCTCCAGGGCCTGCTGATCGGCAGTCCGGATCGGCATCTCCACTGGGAGCATCAGAAGGTCGACGTGATCCACCTGGATTCCGCGCTCTTCATGGCCCGCATGCCGGACCGCACCGAACTGATCGACGCCGAGGAACAAGGCAAGCGCATCGACGGCGCGGTCAGGCAGCAGTGGCGGACGGTCCTCGAGGACCGGAAGCAGAAGCTGCCGCCGGCCGATTTCGTCGAGCGCTTCTACGCGGTCGCCCGGAGGCAGAACCTGCTGGAGGTCTTCGACGACGTCCCGGTGGTGCCGCGCCAGGCCTGTTCCGTGGTGGTCGACTACCCGACCACGGCGGACGAGCAGGAGCAATACCTGCAGAGCCCGGACAGCCATGTGACGCGCGAGGAAGTCGAGAACGGAACGACCCGGCTGGCGGCATTCAGCCCGTACCAGAAGGACGAATCGCACGCGACGCTGATGTATGCGCGTGCGGCCGGGCTGACCCTGGTGCACACCTACCTGCTCGGCTTCGAGCACTGGGTGACACGCGAGCTGCGTGATCTCGATGTCGAGGACATCGAAGTCGTCGCAGTCGAGCCCGGCGCCGAGGAGCGTTTCGACGGCATCTTCATCTGCGAGAAGGTCCGGCTGTGCGACCGCTTCGAGATCCGGCACGGCACCGATGTCGTGACGATCAGCGACGACGCGCTGTTCCACGACGAAGTGATCCTCTGCCCTGCTGGTTGTCGAGGCGGCGCCGTGGTCAAGCAGGTCTCGGCCTACACCGGCGAATACGACCACTTCGATGACACGGCCTGCGACGAGGACATGCGCCGGCTGGATCGGCTGGTGCGCACCCTGCGCTGTCCGGATCCCGCCAGCATGTTGCGCTGCCTGTTGCAGGACCTGCCGCTCAACGACTACGCGGCCCTGGTCGGACGGACCTTCCGCGTCGCACTCGGAACGTCAGCCGATGAAGCCTCGGTCGACCTGGTCTCATGACCTGATCGACCTCACGAAAGAACTGCCCCCGGGTGGTTCTTTCCAGAGCGGGGCCCCAGGCCCGCTCCGGAAAGAACGGTTTCCCCACAGGTAGCTGACGCACCTGGCGCCCTCGGCGCGAAGTCAGCCCAAGCATCCCCGCTGCCGCCCCTTCAAGGGTCGGCAGCACGAAGCCTCCCGGTCCACGAGCGCCCTTCGAGAAAGCTCGCGCGCAAGTGACCGCATCGGGCGATCCGCCCGTCTTCCATGCACCAGGCGGATCACCGTCGCGACCTCTGCGTCGCGCCGGCATCCGCACCTGGCGCCCTCCCCGCCCACACAGCGCATTCGAGCCCGTCCTGCTGCATCGCCGCGTGCGATGCCGCCCCGGACAGGCCTTGCCGCGTGGGTATCCATCCGACCCGTTCCTCAGGAGTTCGTCATGAAACTCAATGACCTTCCCAAGATCGATGCGGCGCTCGCGCCGCAAGCCATCTCGACCGATGTCCTGCTCGAGAAGTACGCCAAGGGCACCGAGTCCTCGGCCGAAGACATCCACCACCGCGTCAGCATTGCGCTCGCCGCGGTCGAAGAGCCGGCCGACCAGGCCTGCTGGCAGGCGCGGTTCCTGACCGCGCTGGCCCGCGGCTTCATCCCTGCCGGGCGCATCAACTCGGCCGGTGGCACCGACATCCGGGCCACGCTGATCAACTGCTTCGTGCAGCCGGTCGGCGACAGCGTCTCCGAAGACGTGGCCGGCAAGCCCAGCATCTACAAGGCGCTGGCGCAGGCGGCAGAGACCATGCGTCGCGGTGGCGGCGTCGGCTACGACTTCAGCCGCATCCGCCCACGGGGTGCGATGGTCAAGGGCACGCACTCGAACGCCTCCGGGCCGGTGAGCTACATGCGTGTCTTCGACCGCTCCTGCGAGACGGTCGAGTCGGCCGGCGCGCGCCGCGGTGCCCAGATGGGCATCCTGCGCTGCGACCACCCCGACCTCGACGAGTTCATTCACGCCAAGGACGACAACGGCCTGGCGAACTTCAACATCTCGGTCGGCGTCACGGATGCATTCATGCAGGCCGTCGAGAACGACGCCGAATTCGAGCTGGTGCACCCGGCACAACCGGGTGCGGCCCTGATCGAGCAAGGCGCCCACCAGCGCCCGTCCGACGGACTCTGGGTCTACCGCACCGTCCGCGCCCGCGCGCTGATGAACGAGATCGTGCTCGCGACCTACGACCATGCCGACCCGGGCGTGGTGTTCCTGGACCGGATGAACCAGGAGAACAACCTCTGGTACGTCGAGGTGATCGAGGCGACGAACCCCTGCAGCGAGCAATCGCTGCCCGACTACGGTTGCTGCTGCCTCGGCTCCATCGACCTCACGAGGTTCGTCGAGCGGGCCTTCGAGTCCGATGCCGGCTTCGACTGGACGGGATTCAAGGACGTGGTCCGCACCGCGGTGCGCATGCTGGACAACGTGCTCGAGGTGACCTGGTGGCCGCTGCCCGAGCAGCGCCGCGAAGCCATGGCCAAGCGCCGCATCGGCCTGGGCTTCCTGGGCCTGGGCAGCGCGCTGGTGATGCTCGGCATCCGCTACGACTCCGAACAGGGGTTGGCCTTCGGTGCCGCAGTGGCGCAGGCGATGCGGGACGAGGCGTACCGCGCTTCGGTCGATCTGGCCGCCGAGAAGGGAGCGTTTCCGGCGCTCGATGCGGAGCGCTACCTGCAGAGCGGGTTCGCCAGGCGCCTGCCCGACGACATCCGCAGCGCGGTGGCCGAACGCGGCATCCGCAACAGCCATCTGCTGTCGATCGCGCCGACGGGCACGATCGCACTGGCCTTCGCGGACAACGCGTCGAACGGCATCGAGCCGGCGTTCGCCTGGAGCTACACCCGCAGGAAGCGCATGGCCGACGGTTCGACCCGGGAATACGCGGTCGAGGATCACGCCTACCGGCTGTTCCGGGAGCGCGGCGGCGACAAGCTGTGCCTGCCCGCCGCATTCGTGTCCGCGCTGGACATGACGGCCGAACAGCACCTGCAGATGCTGGTGGCGGTGCAGCCGTTCATCGACTCGTCGATCTCCAAGACCGTGAACGTGCCCGCCGACTATCCGTTCGAGTCGTTCAGGGGCCTGTACATGCAGGCCTGGAAGGCCGGGCTCAAGGGCCTGGCGACTTATCGGCCGAATGCGGTCACGGGTGCGGTGCTGTCGGTCGACTCAGCGGCGGCAGTCGATGCCGTGCCCGAGGACGATCCGCTGGGCAGGCAGTTCGCCAGCCGTCCGGCGGGAGAACTCGAAGGCCTGACTTCCAAGGTCGAGTTCTGGACCGTGGAAGGCAAGAAGTCGGTCTACCTGACCGTCAACTTCGTGCGGGTGTCCGGCATCGCGGGCGGCCAAGCGGTCGTGATCGAGCGGCCGGTCGAGTTCTTCGTGCCGGCGGGCCAGCGTGACGAGGGCCAGCAATGGATCTCGTCGAACATGCGATTGCTTTCGATGGTCGCGCGCTCCGGTGCGTCGATCTCCAAGGCGCTGGCCAACATGTGCGAGGTGGTCTGGGACAAGGGCCCGGTGCGCTGCGGCTTCGTGACCAGGGAGGACGGCGCGCAGGCGCCGCGCTTCCACGACTCCGAGGTTGCAGCCATCGGATATGCGCTGCAGCAGATCCTCGCACGACGCGGTTTCCTGGACAGCCTGGGCAACCAGGTGCCGGTGGCCGCGCTGGCGCGTCGGTTGGCGGCGCGGGATCAAGCATCGACGGAAGCAACAGTTCCGGGCGGGTTGGCAGCCGCTACTGCGCAAGCCGGGGTCGAGAACTCAAACCTGGCGAACGTCGCGAATCTGAGCAGCGGCAAGAAGTGCCCCGAGTGCGGCGCGCACGCGCAGCACAAGGTCGACGGCTGCCTGCGATGCGCGAACTGCCACCACATCGGCAGCTGCGGCTGACACCCATGCGGCATCCATGCGGGCTGCAGCAGCACGGGCACGGCGACGACACCGTCGCCGGGCCTGTGGCAGCACCGCAGCGGTGTGACATCAACATCGAAGCGAGGACATCATGAACGATGATTTCGAATCGCGCGTCAGGGACCTCAAGGCCCGCGCGCATGGTCACTGGACCCCATTGCTCGGGGCGCTGGGCGTCGACGAGCGCATCCTCAACGGCAGGAACCAGCCCTGCCCGCTGTGTGGCGGCACCGACCGCTTCCAGTACACCGACAAGTTCGGCGAAGGCAACTACCACTGCCGCTCTTGCGGTGCCGGTGGCGGCCTGAAGCTGGCTCAAGGCGCGCTGGGGCTGAAGTTCGGCGAACTGCTCGCCCGCCTGGAAAGACAGCTGGGCGCCGTGCGCGCCACGACGGCGCAGTTGCCCGGCGGCCCGTCGCCGGAGAAGATGAAGCGTCTGTGCCAGCACATCTGGCACGAAGCCAGGCCCGTCACACAGGGCGACGAGGTGGACCGCTACCTGCGCAACCGCGGGCTGCAGTTGTCTGCCTACCCGCGCACGCTGCGCTTCCATCCGGCACTGGGCTATTTCGAGAAGCCGGCCGGGCAGCAGCGGTCGAAGAAGATCGCCGAGTACCCGGCGATGCTGGCCGTTGTGCAGGGCAGCGACGGACATGCCGTCACCCTGCACCGAACCTACCTGCGGGACGGTCGCAAGGCGCTGGGCACGCAGTCCCGCAAGGTGCTGTCGTCCGGCATCAACGGCGCGGCCGTCAGGCTGTTCGAGGCAGGCGACGAACTTGCCGTGGCCGAAGGCATCGAGACGGCGCTGGCAGTGCACCTGAGCACCGGCAAGCCGGTCTGGGCCGCACTGAGCTGCGGGAACCTGGAGAAGCTCTGGATCCCGGACCCCGTCGCCCGCGTCTGCATCTACGCGGACAACGACGCCAACGCCGAATTCGACGGCCAGGCCTCGGCCTATGCCCTGGCGCACCGCCTGAAACGCGACGCCAGGAAGCTAGGGGGCGCCAATCCGGATCAACCGGATCGCCCGACCCGCGAGGTCCAGGTGTTCGTCCCCAGACAGGACGGCACCGACTGGGCCGACATCTGGCTCGCCCGCCTCGCCACCTCGAGGCGAGCGGCATAGCCATTTCCAGGGCGGCGTGGGGTTCCTGTCGTAGCAGACAGCCCACGCCGCCCCTCTTCAGTGGGCCCCCCCGGCGGACCCAGCGACGAGGGTTCCCGATTTCCCGACTGGCAGCTGCCGCACCAGGCCGCACACGCGGCGCAAGCAGCACACGAATCCCGACGGCGACCCTGGCGTCGCCGTACATCCCGGCCCGGCCTGTCCTTGCGGACATCCCGGACCACCACCCCGCGGGGACGCAGCCCCCGCAGGGGCGAAGGCGTCACCGCTTTTCATCTGGAGCATTTCCATGAAGAACGGACGTTCCCTGGTTGCCCTGGCAACCGAACTCGAGCGCCAACTGGCCAGCAAGCGCGACATGATCGTGCCCACCGGCCTGATGCACCACGAGACCGCTGCCGACGGCAGCACCCGCATCCGCGTCGAGACGCCGGACGGCATGAAGACGTATCCCACCACGGAACTCTTCCGCCGCCAGGTGGCCGACAAGCTGAAGATCCCGTTCGCCTACTTCGAGCGCATGCGCAACGAGCAGGCGCCGCTGCTCGACCGCAATGTCGATACCTGGCTGCACCACGAGCCGGAACTGCGCATGGTGCGCACCCTGGACGGCCAGGCGCGCGCCTTCCTGTCGGACCGCTACCGCCGGCTCGACAACTACGACCTGTGCGAGCACGTGCTGCCGATGCTGCAGCGCCTGCCCGACGCCAGGTTCGAATCCACCGAGCTCACGCCGACGCGCCTGTACCTGAAGGTGGTGACGCCGCGCGTGCAGATCGAGATCCAGCCCGGCGACATCGTCCAGGCCGGCGTGGTGATCAGCAATTCCGAGGTGGGCCAGGGCACGCTCTCGGTCCAGCCGCTGGTCTACCGCCTGATCTGCCGCAACGGCCTGATCGCGGCCGACCGCGCGATGCGCAAGACGCACGTGGGCCGCATGAGCGACGCGTCCTCCGACGAGGTCACGGTGTTCAGGGACGACACGCTGCAGGCCGAGGACAAGGCCTTCTTCCTCAAGGTTCGCGACGTGGTCGAGGCCGCCGTGTCGGAAGCGACCTTCCAGCAGATCGCCGAGAAGATGCGCCGCACGATGGGCATCCGCCTGAAAGGCGACCCGGTGCGGACCATCGAGGTCGTCGGGACCCGCTACCTCCTCAACGAGGGCGAGCGGTCCGGCCTGCTGCGCCACCTGATCGAAGGCGGCGACCTGTCGGCCTACGGCCTGGTCAATGCCGTGACGCACTTCGCCCAGGACGTGGACGACTACGACCGCGCCACCGAGTTCGAGGCGCTGGGCGGCAGGCTGCTCGAGCAATCGAAGGCCGAATGGGACACGCTCGCGGAAGCGGCGTGAATCCCGGATGCGCCGGTCCTGCGTGACCGGCGCACCGAAGTCTGACCCTCGCGGGACACCAGCCCATCAAAGGGTTGGTGTCCCGTATTTTTACATTTTTCGTTAACAAGTGATCATGCGACGCCTCAAGTATTTGGACGCTTCTTGTCGTTACATTGCTGATACAAGACACTCGCCGGCAGTCGGTTTCGGGTTCGTGCAGCCATGCTCGCCGTACACTCGCCGACGGTTTCCCGACCTCCAGGACCAGCAGAAGAGTCCAACACATGGATCAAGATTCCGGTTCCAGCGAGCCCAGACTGCCCATCTCGAAGGCGATCCTTGCCGTCCTCGACAGGCATGCGGTTCCCGAGAGGCAGCGGCTGGCGACGCTCCAGGCCGCCGTTGAAATGTCCTACCAGCAGGTGCGCCGGCGGATGACGGGTGAGAGCCCGTGGAACGTCGACGAGATCAAGCGGCTCGCCTCGCACTTCGGCGAACCGCTGTTCGGACTGCTGGCAACACTCGTCGACGACGTGGGCCACCAGGCGACGCTGCATCTCGGCGGTGTCGCGCTCCCTGTTCGATCTGGCTCGGCCCGCAGGCGCCACCCAAGACACGCATCGGCCCCCTCGTCGCCGTCGCTGGGGAGTCGGCCGACCACTGGAACGTCGTGCCGCTCGCGGAGGCCGGCGAGCGCCAGGCCCACGAGATCAAGCGCCTCATCTTCGAGGCGGCGCCCCCCAGGCGCGTAGCCATCGTCGACGACGATGACGACCTGGCAGCCAGCATCGTCCAGTTCCTGCGTGAGAAGGGGCTCGACGCCATCTCGTACCGGACGGGCGAGCACCTCCTGGCGGCCCTGGAGACCTCGCGTTTCGACGGCTTCATCCTCGACTGGATGCTGGGTGAGGGCAACATCAGGGACCTGCTGCCCGCGGTGCGGACCAGGAGTCCGGGTGCGCCCATCATCATCCTGACCGGCCAGATCAAGGCGGGAGGCGCCCAGGAAGACGAGCTGGAATCGACGCTCGCCGCCTACCGTGCGCAGCTCTACGAGAAGCCGACCCGCATGCTGAGCCTCTTCACCGCGCTCGACCTGGGCTTCGAACCCGCCCCGCGCGCTGGCTGAGTCGGTACTGCGCGACTCGACTTGGCCAACCACCAAGCACCCCTGCCGCGCCCTGCCGGCCTGCCCGGTCTCGCGGCAGGGCGCCTGCGCCCAGCGATCTAGTTTTTGACAGTGTGTAAGCTAATCATTGACATTTTACGGTCCACATGATTACGCTATTCGTCAAGTCGGCAACGTACAGCGAACGCCGGCCTGACGCGGTGGCCATCCCGCTCCCGCGTCGACCCGCCAGTCGGCAGACCGGGAGTGAGCACCATGGCTTTATCACCTCTCAATGACGTCCAGCACGCCAATTTCATCATCCTCAGCCTTATCCGCGATGCCGCGCGGGCGGACCCCGGCACGGCCTGCTGCCGCTTCGGGATGACGCTCGCGCAGTTGAAGGCGATCAGCGACTTGCCGCCGGACGGGGTCATGGCCATCGTCACCGGCATGGGCAACGAGGCCCTGTTCTTTCCGCGCGAGGATCTCGACCGCCTGCTCCAGTTGCCGCCCGCGGTGTCGGCGGTGCTCGTGTCGGCGACCGCGCGCCTGCCGGCCGCCCGGGGAGCGAAGAGCGCGGCGCAACGATCGGCTTCGGCGTGATGCGCCTGGCCGCGGGGCACGCTCGTGGTGGCGGTTGTGGCAAGGGCGGACACACGGATCAGGTCGTTGGAGACCGCGCGCGAGTGCGTGCGTCTCGGAGCCAGGCAGCGCACCATCGCCTTGCTCACGGGCCTGCCGACGAGCTTCATCTTCCACAACATCTACGACGCGGAACATCTGCCGCCACGCGGGCGCCCGCCCTACACCGAGGACTTCATCTACCGGTGCTCGCTCAGGGTGCAGGCCGAAGTCGGCATGTTCGCGACCAAGTACTGCCTGCTCACCGCCGAAGGCATTGCGCCCGCCCAGGCCCTGATCACCGCGTTCAGGCACTACAGCTCGGTTGTCCACCAGCCGTCGTTCTCGTTCGACGAGGCGTTCTTCGTCGTCTCCAACCTCGACGGCATCTGGGCCGCCTCCATCCGTACCCTCGAACTCGCCGCCTGCCGCCGTTGCGGCCGCCTTCACCTGCTCCCGCACGGTGCCGCGCCGGCGGTGGCCGGTTGTCCCTATTGCCGACCCCACCGTACGGACCGCGCGCCGGCGCGTGGGCGGCCGCATGCGGACCACAGGGCGCCCGCATCAGGCACCGACGCAGAAGCGGCGACGGTCCCTGCTGCACTGGAGGCCCAGATCCGATCCCTGCGCACCGAGCGCATGTTCGAACAGCTGGGCGCGCATCCGCGTGTGGTGGCCACACTCACCGGCGCGTCAGCGTCGTCCGACAGGAGGGCATCGTCGCGCCATCGCGAGGGGCCAACGCACGTCGGACGAGCGGTCAATCTGATCCGCTGGGGTGTCGCGGTCAAGACGGTCCAGCGCGCGCAGTTCTCGCTGGTCGCGACCGCCTACACCCGTCTGCTCGCCGCCGAGTTCGAGCCCGCGGACGCGGTGCGGGCCGCTTTCATCCATGTCTCCGCCATGTTGCCGACGGTGGAGCCGCTGTCCTTCGACCGCTGCTTCGAGGTCATCTCGATGTTCGATGCCCGGTGGGGCGCTGCCGAACCCTCGTTCGACCTGCTTTCATGTCCCAAGTGCCACGCCAGTTTTCTTGCAAGTCGCATGGACAGGGAGCGGCCCCACTGCCCGTT
>JADJMW010000003.1 GCA_016709385.1 Candidatus Rubrivivax defluviihabitans | reverse complement strand
GGCACCAACTACAAGACCAACCCGAACTGCATGGACTCGCTCAAGCTGCACGTCATCTTCACCAACGTGAAGCTCACCGACGACTTAACGACGTGTGGTGGGAGAAATGACGCCCGAGCCGCCGGCGCACCCGATCGACTGGCAAGGCCGCGACTGGACGCCGGAGATACGCCCAAGAGGCCAACCCGTGAACGGCAAGCCGCGCCCGGCAGCGCCTGCCACCCGAGTACGCGCTTCACCGTGGCCTCCATCCACAGCCCGTGCTCGACGCAGGTGGGACAACCCAGACAGCGTGGCCATCGACGCCCCTTCATCTTCAGCCGCCTGGCACCGCAATTGCCGCTGGTGACCGAGGCGCGCAACTGGACCGAAAGGCGTGTACATGGCCGCACCACCATGGGCAACGAGACCACCGCCGCCGCGGCCGGCCAGCAGGGCGTGGTGCGGCGACCGTTTCGCGATGCTGCCTTTCGCCGGCGCTGTAACATGGCGAAACTATTTCCAGCACTGGCTCGACCTGGGCACGCGGCTGGCGGCCGAAGGCGCCAGCCTGCCCAGGATGTACTGCGTGAACTGGTTCCGCAAGGGCGCCGACAACAAATTCGTCTGGCCAGCTATGCGAGGTTATGCGTGCTGGAGTGGATCATCGTGGCCGCATCGGAAAACAGCGCCGGCGGCTGCGAGAATGTCTTCGGAATCAATGACGTTACGAAGACCTGCGGCACGGGACGGCCTGTCGTTCGCACGCGCGAGCAGTTCGCTGCGTGATCGGCATCGACCGCAGCGCCTGGCGGCAGGAACTGGGCCTGCGCGGGGTGGTTCCAGACCCTGCACTACCACCTGCCGGCCCAGAACTGCCCAGGATCAAGGCGCGCATCGAGCAGCAGCTCGGCTTGAAGCTGCAGCTGCTGTCCGATCTCCACCTGGAGACCGGGACGTCGGACTGAGCCGGCGCCCGGGGCCGAACTGCGCGGCGCAGACCGGCGACGTGGACCCGGCACCTGGGCGGCTACGAGCGTTTCGCCGGCAGCCCGGCGGTACCGGTGGTCGTGGTGGCCGGCAATCCACAGATTGACGGAGCTTGACTGAGTGGCGCCTGGCCCGCCCTACGGGAGCATTGCGCGTTTCGGCCTGCGCCTGCAGCGTGGTCTGGTCTTTACCGCAGCGGCAGCCGGCGCGTACGCATCCTCCTCAGACCCGCACGCGCACGGAGCGACGCTCGACCTCTTCGGCGCCGGGCGCAGGCGCGCGATGCGCGCCGCCGAATATTTCATGCGCCTGATGGCCGCCACTCGCGGCGGCATGGCCTTCGACGCCGCCAGCGTGCGCGAGGAAAGGCCTGGCCTGCCGCGCCTGGCTGAAACCGAGCTGAAGCGTGTTTCCCGCAAGAAACATGGGACAAGACGATAGTAGTCACACACTTCGCACCCAGCCTGATGAGTGCCGATCCACGCTGCTGACCGGCAGCCCGGCACGTCCGAAGCTTCTGCAACGCCGACGACGACCTCATTTCCCGCGCCGACCTGTGGCTGCCCGGCCACCTGCACTGCCGCCGACAAACGCGCTGCCGCGTGCTGAAAGCGACCGCCGGTGCGCGTGGTCTGCAACGCGCTTGGCCTGGCCGCCAAGGAGCGGAGACCTGGGACACGCGCCGCAGGCTGACGAAAAGCTGGAAGTCTGATTGCGCCACGGCGCGTCGTGTCGCACGCGCTTGCTGCCCACGATCAATGCCTGCAGCGCCTGCGGTGCGACACTTTCTCTCCAGGTGCGCCGGGAAGTGCGGCGCACATCAGGAGCCGACATGAAGATCCCTCGCCGCCGTCGATGGGGCCCGTACCACCAAGCGCATGCTCGCCTACCTGGCGGCGCGCGCCGGAATGGCTGGGCGCGCAGCAGCGAATTACACCCCAGCTGCACGCCGTGCCGCGGTGCCGCCGCGCGCCGCGGCAGTGGTCGAACCGGAGACCCGCCGAAGTCCTACCCACGGCGACATGGCCGAAAGGTGTTCAAGCCGATTCGCACCTTCTTCGTGCGCCAGGCCCTGCCGGCCAAGTACGTGACCAAAGATCGGCCCCGCCGCGGAGATCATCGCCGAGGCGGCGCAAGGGGAGTACGACCTGCGCATCCTGGGGCTCCCAAGGCCACGGCACGCTCACCAACCTGGTGATGGGCTGGTGGCCGCAAGAGTGCTGACCGGCGCGCGACACGCCGACGTTGCTGATCCGCTAGCGCACCTCGGCGCTGCGGTTCGGCGGGCCCGCGCGGGCCGTGCGGGCAGA
Source organism: Candidatus Rubrivivax defluviihabitans (assembly GCA_016709385.1). Classification (GTDB taxonomy): domain Bacteria; phylum Pseudomonadota; class Gammaproteobacteria; order Burkholderiales; family Burkholderiaceae_C; genus Rubrivivax; species Rubrivivax defluviihabitans. The sequence continues at coordinate 22,980 of JADJMW010000003.1, read as the reverse complement.
TCGACACCGCCCAGTCGACGATTTGCGCATCGCTGTGTGACCGCCGGCCTTCAGGAAGGCCGGCACGGGCTCCAGGCGCGGGCGAAGGTGGTTACAGCACCACCTCGGCGGCAGCGTGGGTCGATGTCGCCCCGCGGCCTGCGCCTGCACGATCCATTCGCCCAGCCGCTCGCTCAACCAGCAGTTCCAGCCCCGCATCAGCCGGCGCGGGGCCCGGAAACGTCGGCATGTCGCCGGACGGTCAGCGCCCGCGCGTGACGCGCTTCCAGCCGCGCCGAAGCCCGCCGCTGTTGTCCGCCACGCCAGCGCGCGCTGCGGCAGCCGCACCATGTGCGGCGGCCAGCGCCTCCCACGGAAATTTACAGGCTGGCCTTGGCAGCACGTCCCGGCCACCGCACCGCGTCGAAACCCTTGTCGCCACAGGTTGCCGGACACGATCGCGTCCTCGCGGACACGCAACACTTGTTCCCGGAATGAAAGTCGCGCCATAGCCGCGATTCTAGCCGCGACCGTCGCGCAGTGAACTGATCAGTCGCGCGCTGCCTGGCGCAGCGCCGGGAATCGAACGCGGGCCGGCGCCTCAGGGCCTGCGCTGCATCCAGCCGGTCTTGCCCTGCACCGACGGCGGCGGTGGCCCTTCGTCACCCAGTTCGCTCAGGCTGGGGTCCGGCCCGAAGGCGTGCCCAGGTCGGCGGGGTCGTCCCGGTGGCGGTTCGGCGGTGCGCCGGGTCGAACCAGCGGCGGGGAGCGTCGGACTTGTCCATGGCGGCAGCCTCTCGAAATGGGTGGCAAACAGTGTCACGCCTGGCGACATCTGGCAACACACCGAACAGGGGGGTCGACGTGCGGCAATTCACGGCGGCCGGCAACGGGCAGGCGCATCGATAGAATCGCGGCCCCCTCGAATTCGCTGCGCTGCGCTGCCGGCCTCGGCCACCTTCATGAACTCTCGTTCACCTGCGCCCGCGGCGTCCGCGGCGCCCGGCTTCGCGGCCATCGATTTCGGCACCTCCAATTCCGCCGTGGCCTTGCCGCGGGCTTCAGGCGGTGTCGGCCTGGTGGCGCTGGAGCCCGGATTCCCCCACCATGCCCACCGCGGTGTTCTACCGCGCCGATACGCCAGCCCATCAGCTGGAAGCCGAGCGCCTGTACGGCCCGCGCCGCGCTGGCCGCCTATGTCGAAGGTGCCGAAGGCCGGCTCATGCGGTCGATGAAGAGCATCCTCGGCGCCACCCTGCTCGACCAGAGCACCGACATCGGCGGCGGCCGCGCCGTGCGTTACCGCGACGTCGTCACCGGCTATCTGCGGCGGCTCAAGCAGCTGGCCGAGGCCGAGGCCGGCGCGCCCATCGACCGCGTCGTGCTGGGCCGGCCGGTCTTCTTCGTCGACGACGACGTCGAGCGCGACGCGCGCGCGCAGGCGGCGCTGGAGACCGCTGCGCGTACCCGTGGGCTTTGCCGAGGTGCACTTCCAGTACGAGCCATCGCCGCCGCGCTGGACCATGAAAGCCGCATCAGCGGCGAGCAACTGGTGCTGGTGGCCGACATCGGCGGCGGCACCTCCGACTTCACGCTCGTTCGCGTGGGCCCCGGCCGCCGTGGCCGCGCCGAGCGCCGTGACGACATCCTGGCCAACCACGGCGTGCACCTGGCGGGCACCGATTTCGACCGCCCGTGGAACTGGCCAGCATCCTGCCGCTGCTGGGCTACCGCTCGCTGCGGCCGGCGCGCCCGGCGACGTGGCGCGCGAGGTGCCGCACGCGGTGTATTTCGACCTCGCCACCTGGCACCTCATCAATACCGTCTACGCACCGGCGCGACTGGCCGAACTGCGCGGCATGAAGTCCTGGTATGGCGAGCCGCGCCACCATGCGCGGCTGATGGCGACGGTGACGCAGCGCCTGGGCCACGCGCTGGCCGGCGCGGCCGAGCAGGCCAAGATCGACGTGGCGGAGACCGGTTTCCGCACAGATCGACCTGTCAGTCCTGGAACAAAGGCTTGCGGCGACGCTGCAGGGAAGCCGGCGCCGCGGCGGCGATCGAGGCCGACCTGCAACGCATCGTCGGCGCTGCCGCCGAAGCGGCGCGCCTGGCGGGCGTGGCGCCTGCCGCGGTGGACGTGCTCTATTTCACCGGCGGCTCCACCGGGCTGGCGCCGCTGGTGCAGCGCATCGCGGCCTGCTTCCCGGCGGCGCAGGCGGTGCGCGGCGACCGCTACGCCAGCGTGGCGCAGGGGCTGGGGCTGCACGCGCGGGCGCTGTTCGGCGCGTAGTGCGGCGTCGGCCAGTAGTCGGCGCGTGGTCGGCGGGTGATCCGCGTCTCGAACGTGCCGCGCCAGCACGCGGCCAGCGCCGCGCGCGCGGCCGCTCTTCAGTATCGGTTGCCGTTGGCCTTGTAGCGGGCGATGGCCTGCCGGAGATCGTCCAGTGGCTCACAGGGCGAACGGCACAGACCCGACAGCGTGGCCAGTTTCGCCTCGGCGGCGGCCGGTCGCCCTTCATCAGCGCCAGTTCACCGGAATATTCCAGGTGCGCCCTGGTGGCGCGGGTCGATGCGCAGCGCTGCGTCGTAATGGCGCTGCGCGCCGTCCAGGTCGGGCGGCGAATTCTTGCGCAGCGCATAGCCCATGAGGTTGTTCCAGTCGGCATTGCCGGTGGCGTTGACGCGCTTCAAGGCGTCGATGGCCGCAGGCCAGCGGCCGGCCTGGATCTGGGCGCGGGCGTCCGCCAGCGGATCGGCGGCGGGCGCGGGCGCAGGCTCCGGGGTGTCGGCGGCGAACGAGGTCAGCGGCATCCAGGCCGCCAGCCCCAGCGCCAGGGCGGCAAGGGCCAGGCGGGCAGCGGGGCGTGCAGTCGAAGAAAGCATGGGAACTCCTCTTTCAGCGGGGGTGGCGACGGGGCGCAGGCCGGCGTGCGACACGGGTCTGGGGCATGCGGCGCGGCCGCGTCACGTCGGCCATGAGCATGACGGCGCGCACGATGTCCTGCACCGCTTCGGCCAGGTCGGCCGGCGGCTCCAGCGTCTCGATCACCGCAGCCAGCGCGTCGGCATCTTCCAGGTCGGCGGGGTCGAAGTGCAGGTACAGCAGGGCCAGCGGTTCCACCAGTTCGGGGTCGTCCACCTCCATCAGCGCCGGGAAATGGTCCATCGCGGCGGCAAAGCCGGCCACCCAGGGCAGCACGCATTCGGTGGCCGTGGCCTCGCCGTCGAGCGGAAAGACCCAGGGGTCGAACCACTGGCGCTGGCCGATGGCCTGGTCCAGCTCGGCATGGCGGCGCCGCACCAGCGCCAGCAATTCGTCCAGTGCCGGGCCAGCGGGCGCCGGGCGGCCTTCGATGTCGGCCACGTGCGCCTGCCATTGCGTCGCGGGAACGGGCCGCGGCTGCAGCAGCACACCGCACAGGTAGCCGTCGAGCGCGCTCACGTCCAGCGGCTCCAGCGGCGTGGGCACGGCATCGAGCAGGGCGCCCAGACGCTCCAGGTCGTTGTCGTCGAGCGGGGTGTCTGCTTGCAAGAGGTGCCCTGGGGTCGGAGGGTGGCGGATCGGCCGGCACGGGCCGGTGTCTGGCGCGCGGCAGCCCGAGGCCCGAGATTGTCTGCCAATGCCTGAGCACATGCCGAACGTGGGCTTCGGCGCCCTGGGCCGCACCCAGGCGAGCGACCGCCGGACTTGACACGTCACCGATCAGTGACTATATTGATGTCACCAGAAAGTGACTTCAGGAGATCGTGATGCATCGACGTGCCTTCGTCCGTCTCGTCGGCGGTGGCGTGGTGGCGGCTGCCGCAGCCCCGCTGGCCGGCTGCGACAGCGGTCTGCCGCCGGAGGCGCTGGCCCCCTGGCAGGGGCCCGGGCAGGAGCCCGACCTGCGGCGCTGGATCCTGGGCCACGCGATCCTGGCGCCCCATTCGCACAACCTCCAGTCCTGGCTGGTGGACCTGCGCACGCCGGACGAGATCCTGCTGCGCTGCGACCCGACGCGGTTGCTGCCCGAGACCGACCCGTTCTCGCGCCAGATCATGATGAGCCACGGCACCTTCATCGAACTGCTCGATCTGGCGGCGCGTGAGCGCGGCCAGCGCGCCGAGATCACGCTCTTTCCCGAAGGCGAGTTCGGGCCCGAGAAGGTCGACGAGCGCCCGGTGGCGCGCATCCGGCTCGTCGAAGATTCCAATGTCAGCAGGGACCCACTCTTCGCGCAAATATTGAAGCGTCATACCAATCGCAACGTCTACGACCTGGAGCGTCCGGTGCCGGCCGCGGCCTGGCAGGCCATGGCCGATGCCGTCCAGCCCCACCCGCTGCGCTTGGGCTTCGTCGGCACCGACCAGCCCGATTCGGCCGACGAGATCCGGGCCCACCGCGAAATCGCCAACGCGGCCTGGCGCATCGAGCTGACCACGCCGCGCGCCATGCTGGAGTCGTACAAGGTCTTGCGCGTGGGCCAGGCGGAAATCGCGCAGCACCGGGATGGGCTGTCGCTGACCGATCCGATGGTGGTCTGGATGGCCCGCCTGGGCCTGTTCGACCGCAGCCAGGCGCCGGGGCCGGACGACTTCGCCACTACGAGCCAGATCAAGGATTTCGGCACGAAGATCGCTTCGACGCCCGGTTTCCTGTGGCTGGTGAGCCGGGGCAACGACCGCGTCACGCAGGTCAACGCCGGCCGCGCCTACGCCCGTGTGCAGCTCGCGGGCACGGCGCAGGGCGTGGCCATGCACCCGTTGCAGCAGGCGCTGCAGGAATATCCCGAACAGGCGCGACCCTACGCGGCCATCCGCCAGCTGCTGGAAGCGCCCGCACCGGCGCAGACGATCCAGATGTGGGCCCGCGTGGGATTCGCCCCACCGGTGCAGCCGGCACCCCGGCGTGGCGTGGCCGCGCACCTGGTGGCCAGCTGATGCCAGGGAGTGGGCGCACGCCGGCCGCGCCGGGCGCAGCGCCGCCGACAACTGCGCGCGCGCCCGACCGCACGCGCGACCGCGCTGCCACCGAGGAACGCATCCTCGGTGCCGTGGGCGAGTGCTGGCGCGCGACGGCTTCGGCGCCGTGGGCGTGAATGCCATCGCGCGCCAGGCCGGCGTCGACAAGGTGCTGATCTACCGCTACTTCGACGGGCTGCCCGCACTGCTGCGCGCCTGGGGCGAGAGCGGCCGTTTCTGGCCGCGCGTGGCCGACCTCTGCTGGGCCCCGACCCGCAGGCGCTGCTGGCGCTGCCCGCGGCCGAGCGCTACGCGCGCTTCTTCGAGCACTTCATCGACGAACTGCGGCGGCGCCCGCTGACGCTGGAAATCCTGGCCGCCGAGCTGATGGAACGCAACGAACTCACCGCCCTGCTTGAAGCCGAGCGCGAGGCCTGGGGTGAAGAGGCCGTGCAAGTGCTGGGGGGCGCCGACTTCGCCGCCCGCCCGCACCTGCAGGGCGTGACGCTGCTGCTGGTGGCGGGCGTGCAGTATCTGCTGCTGCGCAGCCGCCGCATCCGCACTTTCGGCGGCGTGGACCTGCGCAGTGAAGCGGGCTGGCTGCAGCTCAAGCAGGCGATCCGCGTGCTGGCCCGCGAAACCTTCGCGGCGGCCCCGCCCTGAAATGCCGACTTGACTAGACTGTGGGCTTCCCCACCCGCAGGAGACCCGCCATGGGCGCCCCCGAAGCCTTCACCCAGACCACCGACGTGGGCCACTGGATTGCCGGCGTGCATGTGCGCGGCACCGGCGACCGGGCGCAGCCGGTGTGGAACCCGACCACCGGCGAAGCCGCGCGCCAGGTGCTGCTGGCCACCGCCGAAGACGTGGCCGTGGCCGTGGCGGCGGCCAAGGCCGCGCAACCGGCCTGGGGCGACATGCCGCCGATCCGCCGCGCCCGCGTGCTGAACAATTTTCTGGCGCTGATGAACCAGCACCGCGACACGCTGGCCGCGATGATCACCGCCGAGCACGGCAAGGTCTTCACCGACGCGCAGGGCGAGGTCTCGCGCGGCATCGACATCGTCGAATTCGCCTGTGGCGTGCCGCAGCTGCTGAAGGGCGACTACACCGACCAGGTCAGCACCGGCATCGACAACTGGACGCTGCGCCAGCCGCTGGGCGTGGTGGCCGGCATCACGCCGTTCAACTTCCCGTGCATGGTGCCGTGCTGGATGTTCCCGCTGGCGCTGGCCTGCGGCAACGCTCTTCATCCTGAAGCCCAGCGAGCGCGACCCCAGCCCGAGCCTGTTCATGGCCGAACTGCTGAAGCAGGCCGGCCTGCCCGACGGCGTGTTCAGCGTCGTGCAGGGCGACAAGGTGGCGGTGGACGCGCTGCTCACGCACCCCGACGTAAAGGCCTTGTCCTTCGTCGGCTCCACGCCCATCGCGCACTACATCTACGAAACCGGCGCCCACCATGGCAAGCGCGTGCAGGCCCTGGGCGGCGCCAAGAACCACATGGTGGTGATGCCCGACGCCGACCTGGGCCAGGCCGTGGACGCGCTCATCGGCAGCGCCTACGGCTCGGCGGGAGAGCGCTGCATGGCCATCAGCGTGGCGGTGCTGGTGGGCGACGTGGCCGACCGCATCGTGCCGCTGCTGGCCGCGCGGGCCCGCGCGCTAAAGGTGAAGAACGGCATGGAGCTCGACGCCGAGATGGGCCCCATCGTCACGCGCGAGGCGCGCGACCGCATCGAAAAGTACATCGGCATCGGCGTCGAGGAAGGCGCCACGCTGGTGGTCGACGGCCGCGGCTTCAAGGTGCCCGGGCCGGACGGAAAACCCCTGGCCGGCTTCTTCACCGGCGGCACGCTGTTCGACCATGTCACGCCGCAGATGCGCATCTACAGGGAAGAGATCTTCGGCCCCGTGCTGGCCTGCGTGCGCGTGCCGGACTTCGCCGCGGCGCTGCAACTCGTCAACGACCACGAATACGGCAACGGCGTGGCCTGCTTCACCAGCGACGGTGGCCTGGCGCGCGAATTCGCGCGCCGTGTGCAGGTGGGCATGGTCGGCATCAACGTGCCGATTCCCGTGCCGATGGCCTGGCACGGCTTCGGCGGCTGGAAGAAGAGCCTGTTCGGCGACATGCATGCCTACGGCGAAGAGGGCGTGCGCTTCTACACCAAGCAGAAGAGCGTGATGCAGCGCTGGCCCGACAGCATTGGCAAGGGGGCCGAATTCGTGATGCCGACGGCGAAATGAGCACCGTACCGCCGCCGCTGGAGTTTCTGGCGCAGGTGCGCTGCGAGGTCGGCGCGCTGGTGAACCTCGGTGCCGGGCCGTATGGTGAACGCCGCTGCGTGCCGCTGCTCGGCGGCAGCGTCAGCGGGCCGGGGCTGAACGGCGCGATCCTGCCCGGCGGCGCCGACTGGCAGATCCTGCGCGCCGACGGCGCGCTCGACATCCAGGCGCACTACATCGTGCGCACGATCGACGGCGCGCTGATCGAGATCGACAGCCGCGGCCTGCGCCACGGCCCGCCGGCGGTGATGCAGCGCTTGGCGCGCGGCGAGGCGGTGGCGCCCGGGGACTACTTCTTCCGCACGCTGATGCGCTTCCAGACCGGGCATCCGGCCTGGCTGCACCTGAACGCGACCATGGCGCTGGCGCGTGGTGAACGCCAGGCGCAGCACGTGGTGCTCGACGTCTTTCGCATCGGTTGAACGCGCTGCGCCGGCGCGCCGCGCAGGTGGCCCGGCGTGCCGGCAAGCCGGGAGTTCAGGCGCCGATGACGCCGCCGTCGTTCCTGCGCACCGCCACCGTGGCCGAGCGGGGCCGGCCGCCCGGCCGAAAGTCGGGCCAGTTCGAGTGCTGGCCCGGCGCCGCCGCGTCACTGCGGTCGCCGGGCGATTCGCCCGGGTGCTGGATGTTGACGAACATCGTCGTGCCGTCGGGGGTGAAGCTGCAGCCGGTGATCTCGGCACCGACCGGCCCGACGAGAAAACGCCGCACCTCGCCCGTGGCCGGATCGCAGGCCAGCAGCTGGTTGTTGCCCAGGCGTGCCATCTCGCCCTGGTTCAGCGAACGCGAACCGACGTCGGTGCCGATCCAGAGCACGCCGCGCGGGCCGAGGGCGAGCGTATCGGGGCAGGCGAAGGCGTCGCCATCGACGTTGCCGCGGGCCTCGGCGCGTTCGTTGGCGGCATCGCCGGCCAGCACGAAGTGGTTCCAGCGGAAGCGCTCGCCGCCGAAGTCGCCCTCTTCCTGCCAGCGGATGACGTGGCCCATGGTGTTGGCGGCGCGCGGGTTCGCGGCATCGGTGCCCGGGTGGCCGCTGGCGCCCCGCGCGCTGTTGTTGGTGAGCGCGCAGTAGACCCAGCGGCTGGCCGGGTCGACGGCGATCCATTCGGGGCGGTCCATCTTCGTGCCGCCCAGCGCGTCGCTGGCCTGGCGCGCCTTGATCAGCACGTCCCCATGATCGGCAAATCCGCGCTCCGGCGTGAGCGGTCCCTGCCCCTGCACCAGCGGCAGCCAGCGGCCGCTGCCGTCGGCGTCGAAACGGGCCACGTACAGCGTGCCGTGGTCCAGCAGGTCGGCGTTGGCCTGTGCCGCGGTCAGGCCGCCGCCGGCAGGCCGGATGCGGTCGCGGCTGACGAATTTGTAGACATATTCGAAGGCCGCATCCTCGCCCGAATAGACCACCGCGCGGCCGTCGCCCGTGACCGCCACCGTGGCACCTTCGTGCGCGGCCCGGCCCAGCGCGGTGCGCTTGACCGGCACGCTGGTCGGGTCCATGGGGTCGATCTCGACCACCCAGCCGAAGCGGTGCGGCTCGTTCGGATGGCGCACGGTGTCGAATCGCGGGTCGTATTCGTGCCAGCGGTACCACTGGTTCTTGCGCAGGCCCCAGCGCCGCTCGTGCGCCGTGGGCTGGTCGGACGGATGGAAATAGCCGGCCCAGTTTTCCTCGCCGGAAAGACAGGTGCCCCAGGGCGTCATGCCCGAGGCGCAGTTGTTCAGCGTGCCCAGCACGCGCCGGCCGCCGGGATCGGCGGCGGTCTTCATCAGCGCGTGCCCGGCGGCCGGGCCCGAGACGGCAAATGGCGTGCCGGCGGTGAAACGCCGGGCGTAGCGCGAGGGGCGCACCATCTGCCAGCGCCCGGCCTCGAGTTCGATCTCGATCACCGAGATGCCGTGCGCGGCCTGGCTCTTGGCCACCTTCTCCGCCGTCCACGGTTGCATGCCGCCCGGGTGCAGCAGGCCGTCGTCGGTGTACTCGTGGTTGCTCACCAGCAGGCCGCGGCGGCTGCCTTCGAGCGCATGGAACTGCAGGCCGTCGTGGTGCATGCCCATCTGCAGCGCCTGCTCGGCGGCGCTGTTCGAAGCATCGGGTGCCCAGGCCGGCATGGCCCCGGCGATGCCCACCGGTTCGCCCCAGGGCGCCAGCACCTGGGCGGTGTAGCCCTCGGGCACGACCACGGCGTCGGCCCGGGAAGCGGCGATGCCCTTGAACCCGAGCCGCGGCCCGGCGACGCCCGGCGGCTTGCCGGCGCAAGCGGCCATGCCGGCGAAGAAGACCGTTGCCGCCACGCTCATGCCGCCGCGCAGCACGGTGCGACGCGCCGGGTCGGAGACCTCGTGGAGGCTGGGATTGGAGGAGCGGTTGCTTTCCTCCAGGGTGCAGAAGTCCTGGGCATGGCGCGGTCGATGCAAGCCGTGGCGAGGACCGATTCTGTGCCCGGCGCGATGCATCCAGTCGTCGGCGCCGGGCTGTCGCTGGCTTCGCGCTGCCCCAGTTGCCACGCCGCCTGGCCGCGCGGATGGCAGCAGGGATGCCGGTCCTGCTGGTCGCGCAGTCCGGCCGCATGGGCGAGCGCGTGATGCAGAGAACACCGCTGCACCGATGGGCTGCAGTCGCAGCGCGGTGAAGCATCACCTGTGCGGTATCGAAACCGCGATCGCGTGCGCGGACTTTGGACCTGAGCCTGCGCAGGCGGCAGTCCGACGAGCCGGATTGACGCAGTGTATTCGATCGATTACATTTCAACCGTGTTCAGCGTGAAGCCGCTCCCTGAGTTCACTTCTTGGCTCGACCAGTTGGCAGACGCGTCGATTCGCGGTGTCTTGGTCGCGCGGATCAAGCGGCTTGAACGAGGACTGTTTGGCGACGTGTAATCAGTAGGCGACGGCGTCTCCGAACTTCGCATCCACATCGGAGCCGGATGGCGCATCTATTTCACGCAGCGGGGCGGCCACCTTGTTGTCCTGCTGGCCGGTGGGGCCAAACGCACACAGAAGAGCGACATCCGGCGTGCGAAGGCACTGGCCGCCCTTCTGGATTGAGAGAGGAAGCGAAGATGAGCGCACGAATCAAGGTTGACGAACTGCCGGCGTTTGATGCCGCTCCCTACCTCGACAGTGAAGAGGCCATTGCGGCATACCTGACTGACATCCTGCAGGCCAACGACGCGGGGCTGCTGTCCGCCGCACTGGGCGACATCGCCCGCGCTCGTGGCATGACCGACATTGCCAAGGCGGCAGGTATCACGAGGGAAGCGCTTTACAAGGCCCTGCGGCCCGGCAGCGCGCCGCGCTTCGACACGGTCAACCGCGTCTGCACCGCGCTTGGCGTGCGCTTGGTGGCTCAGCCTTTGCATCCGACTTGACGCCAGCACGACCGACTGCCGTGCACCGATGACTGCTCCCAGGCGGGCAGGTCGCTGAAGCGAGCGGCGCTTCCGGGTCGCTATGGAGAGCTCTCCATGAAGGACCGGGGTGGCTGGACGCCGCCCGCGCGCTGCGCGCACACTGCGGCCCGTGCCCACCACCGTCCGCCTCGGAAGCCCGCCCATGACCCCCGCGCAACCACAGCGCCGGTGGACCCGCCTGCTGGCCGCCCTGCCCGCCCTGATGGCCGCCTGCGGCGTGGGCAGCGCCACGCAGCGCGAGACGCTGCAGCACGGGCCGTTCGAGATCGTCGCCGAGGGCCGGCGCGTGTCTGCGGGGGGCTTTCCCAACACCAGCGGCAACCCGTTCCGCACCATGGAGGTCACGTCCTTCAGCGTGCGCCACCAGGGCAAGCCGGTGGTGGTGCAGCACGGCACGCGGCAGAGCGACCGCTTCTGGACCGTGCTGCGCCTTCCCGGGGCACCGCAGCCGGCCCTGCTGCTGGCCAACACCGATGTGCACCTGGTGACGGTGGAAGGCGGCCAGCCGGTGGTGCGCCACTTCGACCCCGAGCCCAGCACCGACGGCGTCGCGCTGCAGTGGCTGGACAGCGAGGCCGGCCAGCCCGGGCCGGTGCTGCAGTTCGGCATCCGGCGCACGGCCTCGTCGGAAACGGTGCTGGAAGGCGGGCGCTGGCTGCGCGGCAAGCGGTCGGTGCTGGACGTGCACACGCTGCAGCTGATGCGCTACGACGGCTGGCTGGACCGCGCCGGCGGCGCGGCGCAGCCGCAGGCCGGGCTCAACGTGATGGGCCGGCCGGCGTTGGCGTTTGCGCCCCAGCGCACGGCGTTTGCGGCACTGGGCTCGGATGACGCCAACCAGCCCGGCCTGCTGGTGGTGGACTTCGTGCACAACCGCCGCCTCGCCGTACCCATCGACGCTGCCGCGATGCGCCTGCGCGAGCCGGCCGATGCCACGCCGGCGTGGCTGGCGCATCACTACGCCTGGGTGCGCCACGCCAGCGGGCACGACCGCCTTCAGCCGCGCCTCGACGCAACCCCCTGGCCCTGGCAGGGGCGGTGGCTGCCGTTCGGCGGCGAGCATGTCGAGTACCGCATCGGCCCGATGGGCAGCGCCGGCCTGGCTGCGATGCAGAAGTGGCTGGACACGGCCTTTGCCGGCGGCCAGTGGGTGCCCGAGCCCGCGCCAACGAGCCAGCCGCCACGGCAGGTGTGGCAGCCGCCGGGCACCAGCGTGCGCCTGCACGTGTCGATGGGGCGGGGCCACGTGGCGGTGTACGAAGCCGTGGCGCCGGGCGCCTCGTACAGCGCCGAGGCCCGCGCATGGGTCGAACGCGTGGGCCAGGCCTGGGACGCCGAGCTTCGCAGCGGCCGGCACGACGCCGTGTTCGAAGCGCCGCGCTGAAACGGGCGCTGCGGCGGTTCGAGCGCTACCGTTCCGGGTTCGGGCACCTTGGTGGCCATCGGGACACCAGGCACGAAGGGCGTATCCACGCCCTTGGCTCTTTCGTGATGGTCGCTGCACGCCTGGCATGAATCGCGCCGTTGGCGTCGAATCCGGCCACTCGCCGGCGCAGACCGGCCGGTGCCGCTCGGGCGGTTGGAAACGGCCAGTCGCAGCCCCCACCCGGGATGGACTTGGCCCTATGCTGCCAAGGCATGGACCAGCCGACCACACCAGCGTCGCCCAAGGGGCTGGGCCTGGCCGTGGCCGCCGCGCAGCTGGCGCTGGCGCTGAGCTGGACGGTCTATGTCGTCTTCCTGCCCGCGCTGGCGGCGCAGGCCGGGTTGCCGCCGCGGGCGGTGCTGTGGCTGCTGGTCGTCGATCAGGCCGTGTTCGTGCTGGCCGACTACGCCTGCGGTGTGGCCTCCGACCGCGTGCTGGCGCTGCACCGGCGCCTCGCGCCCTGGCTGGCCGGCGCCACCGTGCTGTCGGCGGCGGCATTCCTGGCGCTGCCCTGGCTGGCGCCGCAGGGATCACCCGCCGTTTTCGTGGCCGTGACGCTGCTGTGGACGGCCACCTCGTCGGCCTTGCGCGCGCCGCCGCTCAACCTGATCGGCAGACATGCGGCCAAGCCCGCGCAGCCGGGCCTGGTGGCGCTGGCGATGCTGGGGCTGGGCCTGGCGGCGGCCGTCGCGCCGTGGCTGGCGCTGTGGCTGAAGGGTGCCGACCCGCGCTGGCCCTTCGTGTGCGCCAGCGCCGGCGTGGTGCTGGCGGCGCTGGCGCTGGCCTGGGCCGAGCGCCATGCGGCGCCGCGCCCCGTGGCGGTGAGCACGCCCTCGCAGCCGCCTGCCGCCGCCTCCCGCTGGCTGCTGCTGCTGGCCGCGGCGCTGCTGGCGGCGCTGGCCTTGCAGCTGCACACCAGCCTCAATGCCGCGGCGCAGTTCCGCCGTTTCGTGGCCGCCGATGCACTGCCGCTGTGGCTGCCGGTATTCTGGGCCGCCTTCAACCTGGCCTTGTGGCCGGCGATGAAGCTGGCGCCGAAGTTCGGCGAACTGCGGCTGGTGGCCGCCGGCGCGGCGCTGGGCGCGGCCGCCGCCGCGGTGGCGCTGGCCGCACCCTCGCTGCACGTGCTGGCCGGCGCGCAGGCGCTGGCCGGCGCGGCCTGGGCGGCGATGCTGGCGGGCGGCTTCATGGCCGCGCTGGCGCTGGGCCATGTCGGCCGCGAAGGGCGCTTCAGCGGCGCCGTGTCGTCCAGCCTGGCGGGCGCTTCGATGCTGCGCCTGGTGCTGGTGGCCAGCGGCACGGCGGCGGTGCTGCGCGAGGCCGGCGGTGGGCTGCTCGACGCGCTGCCGGTGCTGCTGTGGAGTGGCGCTGCGCTGCTGCTGGCTTGGGCGCTCAGGTCGGCAGCTGGCCCTTCCGGCCGCGCTCGCGCACGGTGACGCACGCCCGCAGGGACTGTGGCCAGGGCTGTTTGCGCCTGGCGCGCTTCCAGGCGACGAGCGGCGCGCAGAATGGACCGAGACGACGATCGGCGATGTGGCCCAGGTCATCAGCGGACTGACCAAGAACCCTAACGCGAGGGTCTGCCGCGCAAGTTGCCCTATCTGCGCGTGGCCAACGTGTACGCCAACGAGTTGCGGCTCGACGAGATCGAGTACATGGGCGTGGCGGACCAGGAGCTTGACAAGTTGCTCGTGCGCCGAGGCGACGTGCTGGTCGTCGAGGGCAACGGGAGTCCCGATCAGATCGGCCGTGTCGCGCTGTGGGATGGTTCGATCGAGAACTGCGTGCACCAGAACCATCTCATCAAGGTTCGCTTCAATGGCCGAGTCACGCCGCAATGGGCAATGACTTGGCTTCTGTCGCCCGGCGGTCGTCACGAAATCGAGCGAGTCTCAAGTTCCACTTCCGGCCTGCATACGCTGAGCACTGGCAAGGTGGCGCGTCTACCGATCCCGGTCCCGCCCGATGATGAGCAGCACCGCATCGTCGCCGAAGTCGACCGCCGCCTCTCCATCGTCCGCGAAGTCGAAGCCGAGGTCGACGCGAACCTGAAACGCGCGCAGTCGCTGCGGCAGGCCATCCTGGCCAAAGCCTTCGGACGAGCGAACGAGGCCGTACGATCCCTGGCCTGATCCCAGCCTTGCCATGTCCACCATCGAGTTCGCCCCCGTCAACCCCAGCGTGCTCGCCTGGGCCCGCACCGAGGGCGGCTGGCGACCCGAACAGGTGGCCAAGACCCTGCAGGTCAAGCCCGAGCGTGTGCTCGCCTGGGAGCAGGGTGAGCGCAAGCCCACGTTCCGACAGGCCGAGCATCTGGCGCGCTTCTTCCATCGGCCGCTTAGCATCTTCTTCCAGGCTGCGCCGCCTGAGCTACCCCCGCTGGCCTCCGAGTACCGGCGGCTTCCGGGCGTGGCGGTGGGGGCGGAGTCGCCTGCGTTGCGACTGGCCCTTCGCCGGATGCTCAACCGGCGTGGCGTGGCCCTGGACCTGTTCGATGAACTCGGCGAGCCGCTGCCTTCGTTCGAGCTCTCCGCGCACCTGAACGAAGGGCCCGCGGCTGTGGCTCTGCGCCTGAGGGAGCACCTTGGCGTCACCGTCGAGGCCCAGCTCGGCTGGGCCAATGGCTGGCAGGCGTGGCGGGCGTGGCGTGCGGCGGCCGAGGCTGCCGGCGTGCTGGTGTTCCAGTTCGCGAAGGTCACGCTCGAAGAGGCCCGCGGCCTGTCGCTGCTGGAATGGCCGCTGCCCGTGGTGGGCATCAACAGCAAGGAGGCGGTGCCGGAGGCCAAGGTCTTCACGCTGCTGCACGAGCTGGTGCACCTGATGCTGGCGTGCGGGCAGGAGGAGAGGCCCGCGCTGCACGAAACGCGCAGCGCCGAAGAGTGGTCGGAAGTGGAGCGCTTTGCGGAAGGCGCTGCGAGTCATGCCCTGCTTCCGGAAGCCGCGTTGCAGCATGCCGTGGGCTCGGTGCCGCGTCCGGATTTGACTTGGTCCGTCGCCGACGTGCAGCGTCTGGCGCGTCGGTTCCGTCTGACGCCGCTCGCGCTGGCGACGCGACAGCGTGAGTCGGGCTACATGTCCTGGGCCGGCTATCAGGCTTGGCGTGGGGAATGGGCCGAGTTCGTCGCCGCGCTCCCTGCGCGCGCTGGGGGCTTTGCCTCGCCGGCCGAGAAGACCCTCGGGCGAGCGGGTCGGCCTTTCGCCAAGCTGGTGCTGGAGGCGATGGCCGCCAATCGCATCACTTCGGTCGACGCAGCTCGCCATCTGGACCTGAAGTTCCAGCACTTCGATCAACTGCGCACGCTGCTGGTCGGCCCTGGGGGAGGAGCAGGCGGCGACGCCTGACCGTGCGGGCGAGATCGTCTGCTCGGTTGACACCAACGCCTTCATGGACTGGCAGGCAAGGTACTACCCGACCGATGTCTTCCCCAGCCTGCTTGGCCGCGTCGGCGATCTCGTGGCGCGCGGGCGTGCCATGGCGCCTGCGCTGGTTCACGAGGAGATCGACGCGGTCGGCACGGCCGAACTCATCGGGTGGGCCAAGGCGACCGCCGGCCTGTTCGTGCCGACCAAGGACCTGCTGCGCGAGGCGCTCGACATCCAGGCGCGCTTTCCCGGTCTGCGCGATCCCAAGGCTGAACACGAGGAAGCGGATGCCTACGTGATCGCGCTGGCGAAGATGCGCGACGGCATCGTGGTGACGCAGGAAACGCCCGCGGCGGAGAAGAACCGGCCGCGCCGGACGCACTTCATCCCGGACGTGTGCCGCGAACTGGGCATTCCGTGCATCAGTCTGCTGGGACTCATGCGGAGGGAGAGGTGGACCTTCTGATCTCCTTCGACCACTTCTGCCCGCGCGAACCTGACGCGCGCGCAGGCGGTGCTGGCGCGGGCCTTTGCCCATGGCGTCTGACGGCGGCGGACGGGGGCTGGCGGCGCAACGGCGCGCTGCCGAGGATCCTTACATCGGGAAATTGCCAGCCGCCCAAGACCCCCAGCCCGCGCTCCCAGGCGCGGGCAGCGCTGGGGGCGGGGAGATTCACGCCGAGGGCCGCCGGGCAGACGCCAGCACCGGGCGCACCCAGCGGGCGACGCCGTGCGCGCCAAGCTGGCGGCGCTCGGCCTGGGCGAGGACGATGTCGCCGACGCGGTACGCTGGGCGCGCGCGGCCGGCACGGCGCCGGTGGCGGCCGAGTCGCCGGCAGCTTACCGGGCGCCCAAGGCCCGTGCCAAGCCGGCCGCGCCAACGAAGAAGCCCGCGCGCCGCGCATGAAGGCGCCACCACGGGTGGTGCTGGACACCAACGTCGTGCTTTCGGCGCTGCTGTTCGGCGGCGGCTGGGCGGCGCGGCTGCGCGGCGCTTGGCAGTCGGGGCGCTTCGTGCCGCTGGCCAGCACGGCCACGGCGCGCGAGCTGGTCCGGGTGCTGGCCTATCCCAAGTTCCGCTTGTCGGCCGAAGAGCAGGAGCAGCTGCTGGCCGACGTCGTGCCCTGGCTGCAGGTGGTGCAGGTGCCGGACCCGCCGCCGCCGGCACCGGCCTGCCGCGACCCGTTCGACCTGCCGTTCATCCACCTGGCCATCGCCGGCCGGGCGCAGGCGCTGGTGTCGGGCGACCGCGACCTGCTCGCACTCGCGGGCGCGCCAGGGCTGTGCGCGGTGCTGAGCGTGGACGCGTTCTGCCGCCAGTATCTTGCCGAGTGAGCGCGCCGGCGATGAACACCTCCACCCTGGTCCAGAAGCTCTGGAACTGCTGCAACGTGCTGCGCGACGACGGCATGAGCTATGGCGACTACGTCGAGCAGCTCACCTACCTGCTGTTCCTCAAGATGGCGGACGAGCGCCACCCAGTTCGAGAACTCTCGTGTCGCTGATACGACATTCGTGCCGACGTTTATGAATTCCGAGAATCTCCTTCAGCGCCTCGACCTCGGCGAAGACCAGGACGTTGAATTCAAGCTGGCCGAAGGGGGGGCTTCCCAAGTCGCTTTGGGAGACGATCTCCGCGTTCGCCAACACCGAGGGCGGCACGGTGGTGCTGGGCGTCGCCGAGAAGGGTGAGGGATACGAGATCGTCGGCGTGCGTTCGCCCGCCAAGCTGATCAAGGCCTTCTGGGACGGCCACAACAACCCACAAGTTCAGCCCGGCCATCTGCACCGAGGGCGACGTGCAACTGGTGCCGATCGATGGCCGCGAGCTGCTGCTGATCCGGGTGCGCCGGGCAGCGCGCGCGCAGCGGCCGGTCTTCGTCCAACGGCAATCCGCTGACCGGCACTTACAAGCGCAACTTCGAGGGCGATTACCACTGCACCGAGGCCGAGGTGCGGCAGATGCTGCGCGACGCCAGCGACGAGCCGCAGGACGGCATGGTGCTGGAAGGCTTCGGTCTGGAAGACCTGGATGCCGAGTCGCTCAGGGCATATCGCAACCGCTTCGCCTCGCACGAGCCGGACCACCCGTTTCTTGCGCTGGAGGACCGCGCTGATGGAGCGGCTGGGAGGATGGCGCCGCGAGCGCGTGGGTGGGCGTGCGGGGCTTACGCAGGCCGGGCTGCTGATGTTCGGCAGCGAGCAGCTTGCTCGATGCGTTGCCGCACTACCACCTCGACTATCAGGAACAGCTCTCGGCCGACCCGGAGCAGCGCTGGAGCCACCGCATCACCGTGGACGGCAAGTGGGAACCGAACCTGTTCAACTTCTACTACCGTGTGTACCCGCGCCTGGTGGAAGGGCTGGCCGAGAACCCGGCGCTCGAGATGACGCGGGTGTGGTTGCCGCTGGCCAGCATGATTCCTAGTGACGTGGAGCAGGAGTTGCGCGCGATCTTCGGCGACGCTTACCGCGGTCTGGACGAACTGGGCCGGGTGATCCTGATGCTTGCGCACCGCTTCGACGAGATCGGCAATGCCGACATTCAGCCCTACCGGGCTGAACATCCGCGCGAGATCGGCGTTCGGCCAAAGCAGTTCGTGGAAGCCGGTTGGCTGGAGAAGAGCGGCCATGGCAGGGGAACCCGGTATCGCTGGGCCGCTGCGGCAGACCGTCGTGACGGTCGTGTTCAAGACCCCATGAGATCCCCTCCAGCTCAAGGGCTGGCGGGCAGAGACGATCGGCGCTCGAATGCCCAATTGGGGTATGCTCATGCCCATTATGGGTATGACCAAAAATGCAGCGGCGCCTCGACCGAAGGCGTACGCGGCGAGCCTCGCGGACGCGCTGTTCTCCGGCACGCAGCAGCGCGTGCTGGCGTGGCTGTTCGGCCAGCCCGACCGCAGCTTCTACGCCACCGAGTTGATCGGCCTGGCGGGTGCTGGCTCGGGCGCCGTTCAGCGTGAGCTTGTGCGCCTGGCGCAGAGCGGGCTGGTAACGGTGCGCGCGGTGGGCAACCAGAAGCACTACCAGGCCAACCCCGAGGCCCCGATCTATGCCGAGTTGTGCGGCATCGTGCAAAAGACGGTGGGATTGGCCGGACCCTTGCGCGACGCGTTGGCGCCGCTGGCCGCGCGCATCCGCGCCGCCTTCGTGTACGGGTCGATTGCCAAGCGCGAAGACACGGCGTCGAGCGACATCGACCTGATGTTGATCAGCGACGACCTGGCCTACTCCGATGCGTACGCGCAACTGGAAGCCGTGAGCCACCGCCTCCGTCGCATCGTCAACCCGACGATCTACACGACGCAGGAACTGGCCAGGCGCGTCGAGCGCAAGGAGGCGTTCGCGACGCGAGTGCTGGCGCAACCGAAGCTGTGGCTGATCGGAGGGGAAGATGCCCTCGGCCTTTGAAAACCTCTGCGGGCACGGCAGGCCGCTGAAGGCCGAGCCACCCGACGCCATGGAGTTTGCTGGCCTCAAGCGCTCGGGGCTGGCGCGGCTGAAGGATGCCGGCACCGCCACCCTCTCACTCGAAAGCCGCTTCGACCTCGGCTACAACTCGGCGCATGCCTTGTGCTTCGCCGCGCTGCGCTGGCACGGTTACCGCTCCACCAACCGCTACATCGTCTTCCAGCTGCTGCCGCACACGCTGGGACTGGGCCCCGAGGTCTGGCGTGTGCTCGCCAAGTGCCACGATCTGCGCAACCTCGGCGAGTACGAGGGCGATCTCAATATCGACGAACGTATCGTCACCGATCTGATCACCGCCTGCCGCATCGTGGCCGCCAAGGTGGAGGTACTGCCACCGATCGCAAAGCAATGACTTCCGCGCCCCTCGTGCAGAAGCTCTGGATCTTCTGGCCCGAGGACGAGAGCCTCGCCGATTCCGACATTCTGTCGCGCCCCGAGGCGATTGCGCAGGGGAACGTGGACCAGAGCGGGCCGACGACTCGCCTTCTTCTGGCCCTTTGGCCCCAGCGAAGCGACAATGCGCGCGTCCGCGGCACCCCGAAAGTCCTGGCTGTGATCGACCCCCAAGCTCCATCGCTGCCCGCGCGCAGCGCGCGACGGTAGCCCGGCCATGCGGCGCCAGGGTGTGGCAGCTGAAGTGCGCGTCGGCACGCAGCCCGCGCCGGCGCTGGCCCCTGCCGCAGCGTGCGCGGAGCGGGCCGCGGCGATGCCGCCCCGGTCGGGTCTGGCCGAGCGGCTGGCGCGCAGCCCGCGTAGCCTGGCGCAGGGGGCCGTGGTGTCCAGCCTTCAGGCCGGTCCAAGGGCGCTTGCCCAGCGCCGACAGATGGCCACGAGCGCGCCTGCGCGCGTGGCGCAGCGCTACACCGTGGTCGAGGCCGGCCAGCAGAAGCCGAACTACTGGCAGGGCCTGGGCGCCGCATTGCGGGTGGCCGACGACGGCAAGATGGCGGTCAAGCACATCAACGGCGCGCCCAAGAACAGCCCCGACTATCAGGATTTCTACGCCACGGCCGACATCATCCAGGGCAGCCAGCAGGCGCTGACGGCCACGGGATCGGCATTCTCGATCGCGCAAGGTGGCGGCACGCTGATCGGCAGCGCGCCGGGCGTGAAGAACGCACCTGCCCTGACGCTGCACCAGGCCGCCACGGCCAACCAGGACCTGGCGCGCATCGGCAAGGGCAGTCATACCTTCAACGCCTGCAGCTACAACATGCACAACTTCCTCGGTGTGCTGCGGTCCATGCCCGGCAACGCCAACCTGCTGGAGCGGCGGCGCGATATCGTGCTGAAGCTGGAAGGCACGCTCGATCACGCCCGGAAGTCGGTCGTCACCGGCGAGCAACTCGACGTGGCGATGATCGAAGCCAGACGTATCGCCACCGGGTCCGAGGGCAACGGTGAAGCCCGTGACCGCTACAACACGATGAAGGAGTCGATGCGCAAGCAGATCAGCGCGCAGTACGGCATCGACGAGAGTGCCCTGCCCGAGGTGGGCCAGGGCTTCGGCATCATCCGCGGCGGCCAGGGCGGCCGCGACGGCATGGGGCATTTCGCACCCGTCCTCGCGGTCAGCGGTCAGGATCGCGTCACGCTGGAAAACGACGTCGGCCAGACCGAGGGTCGTGAGAAGCAAGCCGTGGGGCAGATCAACCCGAACTGGTATTTCCGCATGTTCGGTCCGGTGAAGAAACACTGGTACGGCAACGAGGACCAGACTTTCTGGGGCGAAGCGAAGAAGCACGAGAAGGCGGACTACGGCGACAAGCCGCTGGTGGCGACCCTCGGCTCACGGCCACGCGAGGACTGAGCGCCGCGCCCTCGGCCCGCACCCGCCTGCTGTCGCGGAACACCCGGCCAGGGGTCAGAGCTTCTCGGTCTCGCCCGCCTTCGGCTGCCACTTCATCAGCCGCTTCTCCACCTTGCCCACGGCCGCATCGAGCACCAGGGCAAACGCCGTCAGCACCAGAATGCCGGCCATCACGGTATTGATGTCGAAAGTGCCCTCGGCCTGCAGGATGAGGTAACCCGCCTTGCGACGAGCCGAGGTATTCCCCACCACCGCGCCCACGAAGGGCCAGGCCGACGCTGGTGGTGCAGGCTGGAAAAGACCCAGCTCGTGGCGCTGGGCGGGTAGACGTGGCGCAGCAGCTGCTTCGGCCCCGCGCTTAGCATGCGCGCATTGGCCAGCACCACCGGGCTGACCTCCTTCACGCCCTGGTAGACGTTGAAGAAGACGATGAAGAACACCAGCGTCACCCCTCTAAAGCCACCTTGCTGGCGATGCCGAGCCCGGACAGACCGAGAAGATGGGCGCCAGGATGATGCGCGCATCGAATTGGCGGCCTGATATAGGGCTCCCCAGGATGCCGCCTTTGGCCACCGGGCTCAGCGCGCCAGCCACAGCCCGGCGCCCAGGCCCAGCGCCGAGCCGATGCCGAAGGCGAGCAGGGTTTCGGTCAGCGTCACCAGCAGGTGGCGATAGATGTCGGCGTCGGTCACGAACCAGGCCCAGATGCGGGCCATGATCTTGACCGGCTCGCCGAAGAAGAAGCTGGCCTGGCGGTCGTTGTCGAACATGAAGTTCGGCAGCAGGCCCGGCGTCGCCATCAGGTGCCAGAAGCCGAAGATCGCCACCAGCAGCCCGGCCTGCCAGGGGCCACAGTTTCCTGGGCGATTTATTGCCCGGCCCCAGGGCGGGCGCCCCCGCGGTGGCAGCGAACGAAGTGAGCGTGGGGCTGTCATTGCTATGCTGTTTTCAGCTGCTGGGCATAGCCCTTGAGCACCTCTTCGCGCAGCTGCGCCCAGATGGCGGCGTGCAGTTCCACGAAGCGCGGCGTCATCTTCACCTCGGCCACGTCACGCGGACGCGCGATATCGATCGTGAATTCGCCGATCAGCCGCGCCGCCGTCCCGGCGCCTGCTGATCACCACGCGGTCGCTCATGGCGATGGCCTCGTCCAGGTCGTGGGTGATGAAGAAAGCACGGCCTTGCGCTTCTTCGCCCAGAGGTCGAGCACTTCGTTTTCCATCAGCTGCCGGGTCTGGATGTCCAGCGCCGAAGGGCTCGTCCATGAGGATGATGTCGGGGTCGAGCGCCAGCGTCTGCGCCAGGCTCGTCCGCTTCCTCATGCCGCCCGAGAGCTGGTGCGGATAGCGGTCGCCGAAACCGCCCAGGCCGACGCGGCGCAGCCATTCGTCGGCCAGCGCACGCGCTCGGCCGGGCTGCCGCGGAATTCCAGCCCGGCCATCACATTGGCCAGCGCGGTGCGCCCAGGGCATCAGGCGCTCTCGGCCTGGAACATGTAGCCGGCGCGGGGTATTGATGCCGGCAGCGGCTGGTCGCAGACCTGCACGCGGCCGGTGCTGGGTTGCAGCAGCCCGCGGCCACGTTGAGCGGCGTGCTCTTGCCGCAGCCGGTGGGTCCGACGACGGGACGGACTCGCCCGCGCCCACGGTCAGCGTCACGCCCTGCACGGCGGTATAGCGTTGGCCGGGGTCGTCCTTGCTGACGAAGGTGCAGGCCACGTCGTGGAGCTGGAGCGCCGGCGTCGTCATCGCGGGGTGGCCAGCCTGGGTTCCTTGCCATGCTCGCGGCGCGGCTGCGGTCGTCTTCCTCGATGAAGCTGCCGAACAGGCGGTCCCAGACGATGAGGATGCCGCCGTAGTTCTTGTCGAGATATTTGTCGTTCACGGCATGGTGCACGCGGTGGTTGCTCGGACTGCAGAACCAGCGGTCGAACCAGCCGAGGCGGCCCACCTGCTGCGTGTGCACCCAGAACTGGTAGAGCAGGTCGATCAGCGCCACGGTGGCGAAGACCAGCGGCGGCACGCCGGCCAGCGCCATCGGCAGGTAGAAGATCCAGCTGAACAGAAAGTAGCTGCTGGGCTGCCGAAGCGCGGTACTGAGGTTGTAGTCCTCGCTCTGGTGATGTACGACATGGGCTGCCCACAAGACTGCCACGCGATGACCCAGCCGGTGGTTCCAGTAATACAGGAAGTCGTAGGCCAGCAGCGCGGCAAGCCACGTCCATACCGAGGCCACAGGCCACGACGCAAGGGCCAGGCCGTCATGGACCAGCGCGTAGAGTCCCACCGAAA
>JADJMW010000002.1 GCA_016709385.1 Candidatus Rubrivivax defluviihabitans | reverse complement strand
GAACGTCCCGCCGCCGAATGCCTTACCACGCCGCGGCTGTCTCTGCGCAATAACGCCCGCGTTCGCTGGTGCTGGCACTCCTGTGTATTACCAGGCACCAGGAGTGCTGCCAGCCGCTGCAGCGTCAGCCCGACCAGGCGCGGACAGCCGGCCGGCGATCCCCAGGTCCCTTCAAACTCATCACCCGGCACCGACCCTATCACCGGCCTTCGTGGCCATCGACGCCGATGCGCGCCGCCATCAGCGCGGCGTCATCCGCGTCCGGTGGTCTGGTTGCACGAATCGATCGACTGGCCTGCGGCTCGCCAGCGCCACCGGTCGGTGCTGGCGGAACTGCTGGCGCAAAGCCTGAGGGTGCGCGCATCGACACGGTCGTGCTGGTCAGCGAGCCGGCGGGTCGAGTTCTACCTACGATGGGACGCCTGTGACCCCGGGTGACGGTCTGACTGGGTGGCACCGGACTTCGCCAACGCACTGCCGCCCAGCGCCGCCGTATCCGGCATCCTGCCGCGTCCGGCTTCACCGGCACCTTGCGCATCGCCCAGGCGCTGCAGCCCCGAGGCGCGTCGCCTGCTCGTCGTCGGCGGCGTTTCCCGGTTCGACGAAATGCGCTGCAAACCAGCTCGCCGCGCAGGATCGATTCGCGAGCGGCTGGAAGTCGGATCCTGACCGGACCCTCGCTCCAGGCCGTCGCGCCGCGCAGCTGGCCCGTGAGGACACCGGCACCATCGTCCTCTACGACCCTGTTCCGCGATGCGCCGGCCAGGTCTACGTGCCGCGCGACGCCCTCGGCACGATCGCCGCCGCCAGCCGCGCGCCGATCTACGGCATCTTCAAACCTACCTCGGTCATGGGCTGGTCGCCAGCGCCAGCGGATTCCTTCGCCGGTCACGGCGATCGCCTGACGACCTCGTCGCGCGAGGACTCGACGGTCGGCTGGTGGGCGAGCCGATCATCCCTCCACCGCCGTCGAGCTGCCTCGTCGACGGCCGCCAGCTCGAGCGTTTCGGCGAAACGCGCTGCCTGCCAGCCGGCTGCGGTCCGCTTCGTCGAGCGCCGTTCCTGCAGCGTTACGCCTGGCAGACGGCGGCCGTGGTGCTGGCGCTGCTGGCGCAGTCGGCGCTGATCGCCGCGCTGCTGCTGCCTGCCGCTGCCGGCGCCGTGCCGCCGAGCAGAACCTGCAGACCCAGCGTGCGCAACTGCTGCACGCCTCTCGGCTGGCGGTGGCCGGCAGGCTGACCCGCAACCATCGCACACGAGATCAACCAGCCGCTGGCGGCGATCACCGGCAATGCCGAGGCCGCGGAGATGTTGATCGAGACCGGCCGCATGTCGAACCACGAACTGCGGCAGATCCTGCGCGACATCCGGCGCGACGACCTGCGCGCCAGCGAGGTCATCCGGCGCCTGCGCACGCTGCTGTCGGGGCACGAAGGCGAGCGGCGGCGGTTCGATCTCAACGACGTCGTCGGCGACACCGCCCGGCTGCTGAGCGCCGAGGCGCGGCGGCGCGGCGTCACGCTGGACACACGCCGGGGGCGCAGCGGCCCGACGCGCTCGGCGACACGGTGCAAATCCAGCAGCTGATCATCAACCTGTGCCTGAACGCCTTCGATGCCCGCGACGGGCAGCCCGCGGAGCGGCGCCGCGCGCCTGGCCACCGCCGACACCCCCGCGGGCGTGCAGCTCGCCGTGAGCGACGCAGGCGCCGGCATCCGGCCGCCGAGCTGCCGCGGATCTTCGAGTCCTTCTACAGCACCAAGCGCGGCGGCATGGGCCTGGGCCTGGCCATCGTGCGCAGCATCGTCGAAGCCCATGGCGGTACGATCCGCGTCGCCCGGCACGACGACGGCGCGGAATTCCTCGTCGTCCTGCCCCACCCGCCGGCGACCGACAGCGCCCCGCCGCCCGCCGGAACCCACGCCGCATGACCCCGCTGCCGGTGATCCACATCGTCGACGACGACGAGGTCGGTGCGCAGCGCCAGCGACGCGGCTGCTCACCGCCGCCGGCTACGCCGTGCGCACCTACGCCTCGGCAGGCGACTTCCTGCTCGACCCGCCCGCCGACACGCCGGGCTGCCTGCTGCTGGACCTGCGCATGCCGGGCCCCTCGGGGCTGGACCTGCAGGACGCCTGGTGCGGCACGGCGTGCGGCTGCCGGTGATATTCTTCAGCGCCACGGCGACCTGGCCACCGGCATCCGGCCATGAAGGCCGGCGCGGTGGACTTCCTCGCAGCCGGTCGAGAGCAAAGTGCTGCTCGAGGCCATCGAAAGCGCGCTGCGGACCGACGCGGCCCGGCGCACGAGCCACGGTGCCAGCGCGGACCTGCTGGCGCGTTATGCCCAGCTCACGGTGCGCGAACGCGAGGTCCTGCAGCGGGTCGTGGCCGGCCAGCTGAACAAGCAGATCGCCGCCACGCTGGGCATTGCGGAGCGCACCGTGAAGGCGCAGCGCGCCCAGGTGATGGCCAAGCTCGGCGCCACCACGGCGGCGGAACTCGGCCGCATCGCCGCGCAGTTGCCCTTGCACGGCCGCTGAGCACAAAGGCCCCGGGGTCGCCCCTGCCCCAAAGGGCAGGCCGGACTGCCCGCCGGCGCGATGCGTCTTCGACCGCCGCCAGGCATATTGCGTCCGGGTCTCCATCCAGTGGTCAACACGCTCCCGCCCGAGTCGCCGCACCGCCACGTCGTGATCCTCGTCGAAGACGACGAGGGCCTGCGCGTGGCCTTGTTGCGCCTGCTGCGGGCCTCTGGTTTCAGCGCCTGCGGCTACGCCAGCGCGGAAGCCCTGCTCGACGATCCACGGGCCGCGCCGGCCGACTGCCTGGTGGTCGACGTGCACCTGCCGGCGATGTCCGGCCTGGAGCTGGTGACCCGGCTGCGGCGACGCGGTCTGCGAGTGCCCGCCGTCGCCATCTCGGCCCACGACGAGGCGGGGGTGCGTGAAGCCGTCCGGAGCGGCGGCGTGGAGCGCTTCCTCGGCAAGCCCTTCCCCGGCCGTGCGCTCGTCAGCGCCGTGGACGAGCTGATCGCCGCACGTTGAACCCGCGGTCGACCCGGACCCGCCGCCGGCCCAGACCGCGCTCTGCACCAAAGGGCAAGGTGTGCTGCCCCAGCGGACGATGCGGCCAGGGGCGGCCTGCCGCACAGTGCCGCTGCCGGGCGCGGCAGGCACGTCCGCCCCGGCATACACCGCGACCCGCTCCTGCAGGAGGAATCCCATGATCACCTTTCGACGATTCGCCGCCCTGGCCACGCTGCTGCTGGGGGCGCTGGCCGCGCTGCCCGGCTGGGCGCAGGGCACGGCCAAGAAGCCCAACATCCTGGTCATCTGGGGTGACGACATCGGCCAGTTCAACGTCGGCGCCTACAACAACGGCATGATGGGCTACAAGACGCCCAACATCGACCGCATCGCCAAGGAAGGCGCGCTGTTCACCGACTGGTACGGCCAGCAGAGCTGCACCGCTGGCCGCGCCGCCTTCGTCACGGGCCAGTCGCCGATCCGCACCGGCCTCACCAAAGTGGGCCTGCCGGGCGCCCCCGAAGGGATGACCCAGGGCGACCCGACCATCGCCACGCTGCTGCGCGCGCAGGGCTACGCGACCGGCCAGTTCGGCAAGAACCACCTCGGCGACCGCGACGAGATGCTGCCGACGAACCACGGCTTCGACGAGTTCTTCGGCAACCTCTACCACCTGAACGCCGAGGAGGAGCCCGAGAACGCCGACTACCCGAAGAACCCCGAGTTCAAGAAGAAGTTCGGCCCGCGCGGCGTGATCCACAGCTTCGCCGACGGCCGCATCACCGACACCGGCCCGCTGACGAAGAAGCGCATGGAGACCATCGACGAGGAGGTCAACGCCAAGGCGCTGGACTTCATGGAGCGCGCGAAGAAGGCCGACAAGCCGTTCTTCCTGTGGTGGAACTCCACCCGCATGCACATCTTCACGCACCTGAAGGCGGAGTCGGCGGGCAAGACCGGACTCGGCATCTATGCCGACGGCATGGTCGAGCACGACGGCCATGTGGGCCAGGTGCTGGCCAAGCTGAAGGAGCTGGGCCTGGACGAGAACACCATCGTCATGTACTCCAGCGACAACGGCGCCGAGACCTTCACCTGGCCCGACGGCGGCACCACCATGTTCCGCGGCGAGAAGAACACGCAGTGGGAAGGCGGCTACCGGGTGCCGACGCTGATCAAGTGGCCCGGCGTCGTCAAGCCCGGCACGGTGGTCAACGACATCGGCGCGCACGAGGACATGCTGACCACGCTGGTCGCCGCGGCGGGTGACAAGACGGCCAAGGCCGACCTGCTCAAAGGTCGCAGCATCGCCGGCAAGAGCTACAAGGTGCACCTCGACGGCTACGACCTCGGCCCGGCACTGAAGGGTGAGGCCGCCTGGCCGCGCAAGGAGTTCATCTACTGGACCGACGACGGCAGCGTCGCGGCCCTGCGCTACGAGAACATGAAGGTCACGTTCCTCGAGCAGGAGGCCGAAGGCCCTGCATGTGTGGCAGAAGCCGTTCACCGAGTTGCGCGCCCCGAAGCTCACCAACCTGCGCATGGACCCCTTCGAGCGCGCCGAGCAGGAAAACGCGATGGGCTACCAGCGCTGGTACATGGAGCGCATGTTCGCCATCGCGCCGGCGGGTGCTTATGTCGGCAACTGGCTGCAGAGCTTCAGGGACTTTCCGCCGCGACAGAAGCCGGGCAGCTTCAACCTCGACCGCGTGATGGAAGCGGTGACGCGGCCACAGAAGAACTGACGGTGGACGGTCGGCACCACGCCGCCTTTGGCCGGGCCGCCCTCGCAACGCGAGCGCGGCCCTGCTCTTCACTGGAAGAAGCACCCGATGAAACCGATGATCCTCGCAGCCTGGAGGGCGGCGCACTCGCCCCTGGTGCTGAGCCTGGCCAGCCTGCCGGCCCTGGCCGCCGAGGTGCTGCCGTCCTGGAACGACGGTGTGGCCAAGGCGCGCATCCTCGCGTTCGTGCGCGCCGTCACCGAGCCCGGCGGCAAGGACTTCGTGCCACCGGCCGAGCGCATTGCCGTGTTCGACAACGACGGCACGCTGTGGTCCGAGCAGCCGATGTATTTCCAGCTCGCCTTCGCCATCGACCGCGTCAGGGCGCTGGCGCCGCAGCACCCCGAGTGGCAGACGAAGCAGCCGTTCAAGGCAGCGCTGCAAGGCGACCTGAAGGCGCTGGCGGCATCGGGCGAGAAGGGCCTGCTCGAACTGGTGATGGCCACGCACGCCGGCAACACCAGCGAGCAATTTGCGCAGGCCGTGCGCGACTGGGTGAAGACGGCCCGGCATCCCGGGCTCCAACGGCCCTACACCGAGCTCACGTTCCAGCCCATGCGCGAACTGCTCGACCATCTGCGCGCCAACGGCTTCAAGACCTGGATCGTCTCGGGTGGCGGCGTCGAATTCCTGCGCGTCGTTTCCGAAGCGCTCTACGGCGTACCGCCCGAGCAGGTGATCGGCTCCAGTGTCCAGACGAAATACGAGTTGCGCAACGGCCTGCCGGTGATCGTGCGCCTGCCCACGATCGACTTCATCGACGACAAGGCGGGCAAGCCGGTGGGCATCCATAAAACCATCGGCAGGCGGCCCATCGCCGCCCTCGGCAATTCCGACGGCGACTTCCAGATGCTCGAGTGGACCACCAGCGCCCCGGGCGCGCGGCTCGGCGTGATCGTCCACCACGACGACGCCGAGCGCGAATTTGCCTACGACCGCCAGTCGCACGTCGGCAGACTGGAGCGTGCGCTCGATGAGGCCGGCGCGCGGGGCTGGACGGTGCTCAGCATCCGTCAGGACTGGAAGCAGGTCTTCCCGAGCCGTTAGTCTTGGGGGCATGACGCGCCGCCGAGCCTGAACTTGCCCCACCAGCCCAGCGCCCGGGAGAAGACACCCACCGCAGCGGCCGCCACGGCGGCGCGGCGACGCCCGTCGCCGTGGCTGGCGCTGGCGGCGATGGCGCTGCTGCTGGCCGCCGGCCTGTACTTCGCGCTGCAGCAGCCCGGAACGGAAGCCCCAGTGCTCGACGCAACCATGGCAGCGGCCGCGCCGGAAACCCGTCCCGCACCGGCACCCGCCCCCACCTACGTGGGCGGCGCCGCCTGCGCTTCGTGCCACGCCAGCGAAACCGAAGCCTGGCAGGGTTCTCACCACGACCGCGCCATGGCAGTGGCCAGCGAATCCAGCGTGCTCGGCCGCTTCGACGGCACGACCTTCCGCCACCAGGGCGTGACCTCCACCTTCTTCAGGCGCGACGGGAAATTCTTCGTCAACACCGACGGCCCCGACGGCCAGCGGGCCGACTTCGAAGTCACGCACACCTTCGGCGTGACGCCGTTGCAGCAGTACCTGGTGCCGCTGCCCGGCGGCCGGCTGCAGGCGCTGGGCATCGCCTGGGACAGCCGGCCCGCGGCCCAGGGCGGCCAGCGCTGGTTCCACCTCTACCCAGACCGCAAGCTCAAGGCCGGCGACCCGCTGCACTGGACCGGCATCGACCAGGTCTGGAACTACCAGTGCGCCGACTGCCATTCCACCCATCTGCGCAAGAACTACGACGAGGCCACGAATATTTACGCCACCACCTGGACCGACATCGACGTGAACTGCGAGGCCTGCCACGGGCCGGGCTCCAACCACCTGGCTTGGGCGAACAAGGAGGGCGACTGGAGCGGCTTCGGTGGCGCCGGCAAGGGGTTGCCGGTGGCGCTGGACGAACGCCGCGGCGCCGGCTGGGTGATCGACCCCACCTCGGGCAACGCCACGCGCACCAAGCCGCGCGAGACCTCGCGCGAGATCGAGGTCTGCGCCCGCTGTCACGCCCGCCGCGGCCAGTTCAGCGACGAATGGCACGCCGGCCAGCCGCTGGCCGACGGCTTCCGCACCCAGCTCATCGAGCCCGGCCTCTTCTTCGCCGATGGCCAGCAGCGCGACGAGGTCTTCAACCACGGCGCCTTCCTGGGCAGCCGGATGCACGCCAAGGGCGTCACCTGCTCCGACTGCCACGACCCACACGCAGAAGCTCCGCGCGCCGGGCAATGCCGTGTGCAGCCAGTGCCATCTGCCCGCGAAATACGACGCGCCCGCGCATCACCACCACGAGCCGGGCACGCAGGGCGCCACCTGCGCCAGCTGCCACATGCCGACCACCACCTACATGGTCGTCGACCCGCGGCACGACCATGGCTTTCGCATTCCGCGGCCCGACCGCACGCTGAGCCTGGGCGTGCCCAATGCCTGCAACCAGTGCCACACCGATCGCAAGCCGCAATGGGCGGCCGACGCGGTGAAGGCCTGGTATCCGCAGACCCGGCCCGGTTTCCAGACCTTCGCCGAGGCCTTCACCTCGGCCGACCGCGGCGCAGCGGGCGCCGCGCCGGCGTTGCTGGCCATGGCGCAGGACCGTGGCCAGTCGGGTTTCGTTCGCGCCAGCGCGGTGCGCCGCCTGGGCCAACGCCTGGACCCGGCCACGCTACCGGCGCTGCGCAGCGCGCTGGTCGACCCCGACGCCCTGGTGCGCGCCGCTGCCGCCGTGGCACTGGCCGGCGCAGACCCCGGCACACGCGCGTTATGGTTGCCGCCGCTGCTGGCCGACCCGGTGCGCCAGGTGCGCATGGAATCGGCGCGCGCCTTGGCCGGTGAGCCGGAAGCGCTGCTGTCGCCGCAGCAGCGCGAAGCCTTCGCCGCCGCCCTGCGGGAATACGTGGCCGCCGAGCGTTTCAACGCCGACCGGCCGGAGGGCCGCGCCAACCTGGGCAACCTGCACGCCACGCAAGGCCGCTTCGACGAAGCCGTGGCCGCCTACCGCAGCGCGCTGGCGCTCGACCCCGGTTTCGAGCCGGCGGCACTGAACCTGGCAGACGTCTACCGCGGCGGCGGGCTGGAGGCCGACGCCGAGCGCACGTTGCGCGAGGCGCTGGCGCGCGACCCGCGCTCGGCGAGCGCGCGAGCACGCGCTGGGCCTGTCGCTGGCGCGCCAGCGGCGCAGCGCCGAGTCGCTGCAGGCGCTGGCCGCGGCGGCGCGGCTGGCGCCCGAAAATGCCCGTTTCGCGTATGTGCATGCGGTGGCGCTGAACGACGCCGGCCAGCGCGAGGCGGCGCTGCGCACGCTGGAAGCGGCCCGGAAACGCCACCCCGCCGACCGCGACCTGCTGCTGGCCCTGGCCCTGTTCGAACGCGACGCCGGCCGGCGCGAGCGGGCGCTGGTCCATGCGCTTCGCCTGGCCGCATTGGAGCCCGACAACCCGGATGCGCAGAGGCTCGTCGCTGAGCTGGAAGCCGCCGGCCGCTGACCGGTCGCCTGCGTGCAGGCGCCGGCGGTGCGTGTCAGGGCTTGTCCGCGACAGCCAGCAGCGCCTGCCATCCCGGATAGTTCGCGCGAGTGAGCGCAAACTTGCGTGCTGAACCGCCCCAGGGTGCACCGGTCGCCAGCGCCTGCTTGAACGCCGCAGCGTCCACCACCCAGCTGCCGCCGAGCAGCGTGACGCCGCGCGCGAACAGGCCGTCGGGCAGGCAACCGGCACCCGGCCCCACCAGCGCGACATGCCGCGCCGACCGGCAGGCCGCCAGCACGCCTTCCAGCGTGTGGTTCAGCAGCACCGTGCTCGTGGACAGCACCTGCGTGCAGCCCGCCAGGTCGGCCGGGTCGAGCGTGATGGCAAAACCTTCGCGGGCGCCGGCCAGGTCGGCACGCAGTTCCAGCACGGTCAGCCGGGCGCCGCGGGCGGTGACCTGCTTCACCAGCGGCGGAAAGAAGCCGACCATGCCGATGTGCTCACCCGGGCGCGGGTCCAGCCCGCCGATCGAGTCGGTGGCCGCCGGCGGCACGAAGCCGGCGCGGTCGAACAGTTCGCGCGTGAGCGCGTTCACGGCCGCGAAGCCGAGCGCGGCGCGTGCAGCGCCGCTTGCCGCGCTGCCCGGCGCCGCGGCTTCTGCCCACCAGCGCGCCACGTCCAGCGCGCTCTCGCCCCTCACCGCCGCGCCGGCGTCGCCGATCGTCGCCAGCGTATCGTCCAGCAGCAGGTAGCTCAAACCCAGCGCACCGGTCTCCAATTCAAGCGCGCCGAATTCGCCGTCGCGGCTGCCGGTCCAGGGCACCGGCGGCAGGTGCAGCGCCTTCACGCGCGGCACGGCGCGGCCGGCAAAGGCCTGGCCCAACGCGGCAAGCAACTCGTCGGCGAACGGCATGCGGCGACTGTAGCCTGCCGCCCGGCGACCCGCGCGCCAGCGCGCCAACGGCTGTGCGACCATGCGGTCCTGCCCCGAAACGCCAATCCCTCTACCGCCACTTGCCGAACAACATCGCATCGTCGCCAAAGTCGACGAATTGATGGCGCTCTGCGACCGCCTCGAAGCCAGCCTGCAACAAGCCGACGAGCATCGCCGCCGCCTTCTGGCAACGCTGCTGCATCAAGCGCTGGAACCCACCGCCGCGCTCGAGGAACAAGCTGCGTGATGCCGAGGCGGGCGGGCAATCCACCCACGCCGACCTTCCCGCGCTGCACCAGCCGGTCAACGCGGCGCACGAATGCGCCGCCCAGCGCCCGATGAATCGCCTGCGCTGCAGTCCGGCAGCCGCGTCCGAGGGCTGAGCTGTTGAATGGCCGAGATGGTGGCAGGGAGCCTGGCTCCACCCGCCTGGTGCGACCGGCAGGAATCGAACCTGCGACGTGGCCTTCGGAGGGCCGCATGATATCCACTTCACCACGGTCGCGTGGCAGCGCGCATTCTAGCGCCGCCCCCTGCGCCGGGCCCGGCGCGTGGCGGGGCGCCACCGGCACGGTCTCTATAATCCCGCGCTTTTGCCGGCGCCGGCCCGGCGCCGCAGACCCGAGGATCCCATGAGCGACCCGCACTCCACCGCGCCCCACGACGACGGTCCGCACGAAGGCCCGATCAAGACGCCCAAGCAGCTGATCATCGCCGTGGTGGCGTCGTTCGTGGTGCCCATCGTCGCCATCATCCTGCTCGTCAACTACGTCGACTTCGCCGCCAAGCCGTCGGCCGGCAGCGACGGCCTGGGTGCCGAGGCGGTGGCGCGGCGGCTGCAGCCCATCGGTGCGGTGGAGATCCGCGACGCCAGCGCGCCGCGTGTGTTGCGCACCGCGGAGCAGGTCTACACCGGCCAGTGCGCCGCCTGCCATGCCGTGGGGGCCGCCGGCGCGCCCAAGCTGGGTGACGCCGCGGCCTGGGCGCCGCGCATCGCCACCGGCTACGAGGCGCTGCTGACCTCGGCGCTGAAGGGCAAGGGCGCCATGGCCGCGCAGGGCGGCGGCGAATATTCCGACTACGAGATCGGCCGCGCCGTGGTCTACATGGCCAACCAGGCCGGCGGCAAGCTGGCCGAGCCGCCGGCGCCGGCCGCTTCGGCCGCCAGCGCGCCGAACTGATCGTTCAGCCCGGGCTTCGGCCCGCTGCGCTCGAAGCCGCCCCCGGGGCGGCTTTTTCCTGGGGCCGCAGCACGTAGCCGAAGCGTGCCGGCATCTCCGCGAACGGCAGCTCGGCCGGATCCCACGCGCCGCTGTCCACCGCCTGCGCGGCCAGCCCCATGTCCAGCGAATGCACCAGGCCGAAGCCGAGGTCGGTGTCCAGGAACAGGCGACCGGCTTCGTCGAGCCAGGCGCCGAGCACCCGCGCCGGCTGGCCAGTGTGGGACGTCACCGGCCAGCCGGGTGCGGCGTGGACGCGCCACACGTGGGGCGCGGCCTCCAGTTCAACGTACACGCGCTGTGGCCCGTTCTGGAAGAACCAGGCGCCGTGCTCGTCGTGCGCGTAGTTGCGCTGGATGAAGGCCAGCAGCTTGTCGTGCACGATGCGGCTGCCCTTGACCTGCGGAAAGGGGCCGGCGGCCTGGGTCGGCGCGTCGCGCAGGTACCAGTCGCCGCGCGCGTCCAGCGCCAGCCAGCCGTGGCAGTGCGGCACGTGGGGCCACTTGGCCAGCGCAGCCTTGACGATGTCGTCCATGGCCTGGAGCCTACCGCCCGTCAGCCATGCTCGGCCAGCCAGCCGGCCACCGCCTGCGGCATGGCCAGCACATGGCCGGGAAAGCCGCCCTGCGGAAAACCCACGTGGCCGCCGTGCGCCGGGCGCCACAAGGTGACGAAGCGCCCCAGCGGCCCCGGCCCGGGCGGCAGCGAAGCCGCCGGCACGAAGGGGTCGTTGGCGGCATTGAGCACCAGCGCCGGAATGCGCAGCCGCTCCAGGTGCGGCTTGGCCGAGGCGCGCTGCCAGTAGTCGGCGGTGTCGCGAAAGCCGTGCAGCGGCGCGGTGAAGACGTTGTCGAACTCGTATAGCGTGCGCGCCGCGGCCAGCCGCTGGCGGTCGAACAGCCCCGGGTGCTGCTGCCACTTGGCCAGCGCCTTGGGCTTCATCGTGGCCAGGAACATGCGCGTGTAGACGAGCCGGTTGAAGCCACGGTCGATGGCCGCGCCGGAAGCGGCCAGGTCGATGGGCGAGCACACCGCGGCCACCGCGGCGGCCGTGGCCGCGGCGCCTTCGCCGGCTTCCTGCGCCCAGCGCAGCAAGGCATTGCCGCCCAGCGAGATGCCCACCACCAGCAGCGGCGCGCCGTGCCGGGCGCGCAGGCGCTGCAGGATCCAGCCGATCTCCTCGAAGTCGCCCGAGTGGTAGGCGCGCGGCGCGCGGTTGAGCTCGCCCGAACAGCCGCGGAAATGCGGCACCGAATAGGCCCAGCCGCGGCTGCGCGCCACGCTGGCGAAGGCCTGCGCATACTGGCTTTCGCTGCTGCCTTCCAGGCCGTGGAAGAGAACGAGATGTTGCCGCGGGGCGCCGGCGGAAACCACGGGCTGCGGCGCCGCGGCCGGCTGCGGCAGCAGGTGGTCGACGTCGATGAAGTCGCCGTCGGGCGTGGCCCAGCGTTCGCGTTCGAAGCGCGGCGGCGGCCCCAGGTGGCGGCGCGAGGCGCGCGCGGCCCAGATCGTCTGCAGGTTGCCGCCCGGCAGCCAGCGCGGCGCGCGGTAGCCGTGCATCGCTGCGTTCGTCAATGCAGCGTGGAAGGCGCCTCGCCGCCGACCACGGGCGGTTCGTGGCCCAGCGCCGGACTGGCGTGGTGCGAAGCCAGGCGCCAGCCCCGCGCCGTCTTCAGGTACAGGTTGGTGGCGGTCACCCAGGCCGTCTGCGGGCCTTGTTCGCCGCGCACCTCGACGCGCTCCACCAGGTGGTGCAGCGCGCTGCCCATGGCGGCCAGCCGGTGCACCTGCTCGGGCCGCACCGGAATGCCGCCGTTGGCGAAGATGGCCTCGAAGCTGGCGCGGATGGCCGCGTTGCCCACGATGCGCGTGCCGCCGGGGTGCACGCAGACGATCTCGTCGTCGTCGGCCCACAACGCCATCAGGCGCTCGAGGTCGCCGCGGCGCAGTGCCTCGTAGAACTCGGCTTCCACTTCGTCGGCGCTGCCGATCAGGTTGGCGGCGGGCGGTCGGGCCATGGGCAAACGCTTCAGCGGAAGACCACGCACTTGTGGCCGTTGATCAGCACGCGGTGCTCCACGTGCCAGCGCACGGCGCGCGCCAGCACCATGCACTCGATATCGCGGCCCACGGCGGTGAAATCCTCGGCCGACAGCGTGTGGTCCACGCGCTGCACGTCCTGTTCGATGATCGGCCCTTCGTCGAGGTCGGCGGTGACGTAGTGCGCGGTGGCGCCGATGAGCTTGACGCCGCGCGCATGGGCCTGGAAATACGGCCGCGCGCCCTTGAAGCTGGGCAGGAAGCTGTGGTGGATATTGATGGCGCGGCCGGCCAGCGCGGCACAGAACTCCGCGCTCAGGATCTGCATGTAGCGCGCCAGCACGACCAGGTCCACGCGCTCGGCGGCCACGATCTCCTGCACCTGGCGTTCCTGAGCCGCCTTGGCCGCGGCCTTGGCCGCCGCATCGCCGCCGGCCGGCAGCGGCAGGTGGTGGAACGGGATGTCGTAGCTGGCGGCCAGGTCTTCGAAGGTGCGGTGGTTGGAGACGATGGCCGGGATGTCCACCGCCAGCGAACCGCTCTTCCAGCGGTACAGCAGGTCGTTCAGGCAATGCCCGTGCTGGCTGACCATGAGCAGCAGCCGCGGCCGCGCGGCCAGCGAGTGGAAATTCACCCGCATGCCGAACTGCTGCCGCGTGTGCTCGAACAAGGCCTGCAGCGTGCCCGGCGTGGCCAGTTGCGGCGGCGCCTGGAAGTGCACGCGCATGAAGAACAGGCCCGTGGCGTCGTCGCCTTCCAGGTCGCCGAACTGCTGCGAGTCGATGATGTTGCAGCCGGCCTGGTAGAGCAGGCCCGACACCGCATGCACGATGCCCTTGGTGTCGCGGCAGGCAATGGTGAGGACGAACTGGTGGTCGAGCGGCATCGCGGCGATTGTAGGCAGGCGGCCCGCGCCGAAGCCCCGGCCCGCCTGCCGCGAGGCGGGCTTGGCTGCGGCGCCGGTTTCAGCCGAGCAGGCGCTTGAGCTCGCCGCTGCGGATCAGCCGCTCCAGGTCTTCCGCGCCGCCCACCAGCGTGCCCTTGACGAAGACCATCGGCAACGTCGACCAGCCGGTCCACATCTTCAGCGCATTGCGCCGCCGCCATTCGTTCAGGTAGCTGCCGTATTCCAGGTATTCGAAGGCCACGCCGGCGGCCTGCAGCGCCTTGCGCGCCTTGCGGCAGAAGGGGTTGTGGCGCATGCCCACCACCACCACGGCATGCTGCGCCACCGCGTCCTGCACCTCGCGCAGCGTGTCCTGGTGATGGCTGGCGATGCGCTCGCGCACCGCGGGGTGGATGCGGGACTCGTCGAGGATGGGTCGGCTCATGGTCGGTAGGTGGTCTGCGTGGGCAGGGCAGCGAGTATCGCGCCGGCCGGCTCAAGGCACGGCGGCGTCCAGGTAGGCCGCCGCCAACAGTTCCTGCGTATAGGGCTGGCGCGGCGCGGCGAACAGCGCCTCGGCCTCGCCTTCCTCGACCACGTCGCCGTTCTTCATGACCATCACGCGGTGCGACATGGCGCGCACCAGCGCCAGGTCGTGGCTGATGAAGATATAGCTCAGCCCGTAGCGCCGCTGCAGGTCGGACAGCAGCTTGAGCACCTGCTGCTGCACCGAGACGTCCAGCGCCGAGGTGGGTTCGTCCAGCACCAGCACCTCGGGCCGCAGCACCACGGCGCGCGCGATGGCGATGCGCTGGCGCTGGCCGCCGCTGAATTCGTGCGGGTAGCGCTGCAGCACGCCGGCCACGCCGTGGCGCTCGGACAGGCCCACTTCTTCCAGCATCGCCAGTACCAGCTTTTCGCGCTCGGTTGCGCTCAGGTCGGCGCGGTGCAGGGCCAGGCCCTCGCCCACGATCTGGCCGATGGTCATGCGCGGGCTGAGTGATGCAAACGGATCCTGGAACACCACCTGCATGCGCCGCCGCATGCCGCGCAGGTGCGCGCGGTCGGCGTTGTCGATGCGTTCGCCGTCCAGGTGGATGGCACCCGTCGAGATGGGCTGCAGCGCCAGCAGCGCCATGCCCAGCGTCGTCTTGCCCGAGCCCGATTCGCCCACGATGCCCAGCGTCTCGCCGCGCTTGAGCGACAGCGTGGCGCCCTTCACGGCCTGGAACTGGCGCTTGCCGAACCAGCCTTCGCTGAAGCTGAAGCTCACGCCCACGTTCTCGCCCCGCACCAGCAGCGGCGCATCGGCCGGCACCGGCTGCACCACGCGCTGCGGCCGGCTGGCGAGCAGCTTCTTCGTATAGCTGTGTTGCGGCGCGCCGAAGACGGTGGCCGTGGGCCCGACTTCCACCAGGCGCCCGCGTTCCATCACGCCCACGTGGTGCGTGAAGCGGCGCACCAGGTTCAGGTCGTGGGTGATGAAGAGCAGCGCCATGCCCATCTCGGTCTGCAGCTCGTCCAGCAGCGCCAGGATCTGGGCCTGGATGGTGACGTCCAGCGCCGTGGTCGGCTCGTCGCAGATCAGCAGCTTCGGCCGGCAGGCCAGCGCCATGGCGATCATCGCGCGCTGGCGCTGGCCGCCGCTCAACTGGTGCGGATAGACGTCGATGCGCTTTTCGGGTTCAGGGATGCCGGTGCGCGCCAGCAGTTCGATGGCGCGGGCGCGCGCCGCATTCGGCCGCATCGCCTCGTGCAGCTCCAGCACCTCGCCGATCTGGTTGCCCACCGTATAGAGCGGGTTCAGCGCCGTCATCGGTTCCTGGAAGATCATGCCGATGCGCCCGCCGCGGATGCCGCGCATCTGGCGTTCGCTCTTGGTGCACAGGTCCTCGCCTTCGAAGCGGATCGTCCCGGTGGTGGTGGCCGCGTCGACCAGCCGCAGCACCGACAAAGCAGTGATCGACTTGCCCGACCCCGACTCGCCCACGAGCGCGAACTTCTCGCCGGCGGCGATCGAGAACGAGACATCGTCGACCACCGTGCTGGGGCCGAAGCGCACGCTCAGGCGTTCGATGGCGAGCAGGGGTTCGCTCATGCCAGGTGCTCCGCTGCAGTCCGCGATATCTGCGTTGCCCGCGCTGGCTGAGAGTTCGCCCGCGGCCCGTTGCCGTCGTTCGCGCTCGTTCGCGGTTCGTCGACATCAGCGCGCCGCGGCAGGCGGTGCCCGGCGGGGGCGCTGACTGTGGCGGTCTTCGCTGCGCTCAGACTGCCCTGCGCTGCTCGCCTCGAGGGGGTGCCGCATAACTCGCTTCGTTCGCTTCGCTCACTGCGCTCAAACAGGATGCGGCAAGTCAGTTCACGAAGCTCGCTGCGCTCGCCCCCCTCGAGGCTGCGCTGCTCGGCGCCACACACAGCGCCCCCGCCGGGCACCGCCTGCCGCTCCAGCACCGGTGGTGGCGATCCCCGAGAACAACCACTGCCTGCCGCAAAGGGGAGTTCGGGCGGGGCGCGGCGTGCGTGTGAGGCGCCGAGCAGCACAGGGTTCATGGCCCGCGCGCGCAGCGCGCTTCGTAGACTGACTTGGCGCATCCTGTTTGAGCGTAGCGAACGAAGTGAGCGCAGCGAGTTATGCGCCGGGCCATGAACCCGAGCAGCGCAGGGCAGTCGGAGCGAAGCGGAGACCGCCTCAGTCGCACGCCGCGCCCCGCCCGAACTCCCCTTTGCTGCCACCACAGCGCGTACCCGAAACCAGACCGCCAACGCCCGCAATGGCCTGCAATGAGACGTCGAACACGGGTGGCGCTGCATGTCACGACTTCCGCGTATCGAAGGCATCGCGCAGCGCGTCGCCGATGAAGGTCAGCAGCAGCATCGTCAGCACCAGCACCGCGAAGGTGGGCACGATGATCCACCAGGCGTCGAGGTTGTCCTTGCCCTGCTTGAGCAACTCGCCCAGCGAAGGCACGCTGGCCGGCGCGCCCAGGCCCAGGAAGTCCAGCGAGGTCAGCGCCAGGATGCCGCCGCTCATGCGGAAGGGCAGGAAGGTGATCACCGGCGTCATCGAATTGGGCAGCACGTGGCGGCGGATGATCTGCCAGTTGCTCAGGCCCAGGGCGCGTGCCGCCTTCACGTATTCCAGGTTGCGGTTGCGCAGGAATTCGGCACGGACGTAGTCCGACAGGCCCATCCAGCCCCACAGGCTGAGCAGGATCAGCAGCAGCAGCAGGCTGGGCTCGAAGATCGAAGCGAAGATGATCAGCAGGTAGAGCTCGGGCACCGCGCCCCAGATCTCGACGAAGCGCTGCAGGAAGAGGTCGACGCGGCCGCCGAAATAGCCTTGCAGCGCACCGGCGGCGATGCCGATCAGCGTGCCGGTGATGGTGAGCGCGAGCGCGAACCAGACGCTGACGCGAAAGCCGTAGACCAGCCGCGCCAGCATGTCGCGGCCCTTGCTGTCGGTGCCCAGCCAGTGCTCGGAGCTGGGTTCGCCCGGGTGCAGCACGGGGCTGAAATAGTTGATCGAATCGGCCGAGTGCGGGTTGAAGGTGGTCAGCGCCCAGTTGCCGGGTTTCGCCAGCAGCTCGGCGATCAGCGGGTCCTTCCAGTCGGTGGGGGTGTCGAAGTCGCCGCCCAGCGCGGTTTCGCTGGGGTTGCTGAACATCGGCGCGTACCACTGGCCGTCGATGCGCGCCACCAGCGGCCGGTCGTTGCTGAGCAGTTCGGCGAAGGTGGCCAGGACCAACAGCGCCAGAAAGATCCACAGCGCCGCGGTGCCCAGCCGGTTGCGTCGGAAGCGCGCCCAGGCCCGCTGGCCGGGCGACTGCGGCTGGGCCGCGGCGGCCGGCGGCGCGGCGATCGGGGTGTCGAGAACGGCACTCATCTCGGTTCCAGGGTTGGGCGGGCGGGCGCTATCAGCGGCCCACGCTGCCGAACTGCACGCGCGGGTCGACCACCATGTAGAGCAGGTCGCTCACCAGCTTGACCACCAGCGCGATCAGCGTGAACAGGTACAGCGAGCCCAGCACCACGGGGTAGTCGCGCCGCACCACGCTTTCGTAGCTGAGCAGGCCCAGGCCGTCGAGCGAGAACAGCGTCTCGATGAGCAGTGCGCCGGTGAAGAAGGCGCCGATGAAGGCGGCCGGAAAGCCCGTGACGAGCGGGATCAGCGCATTGCGGAAGATGTGCTTGTAGAGCACGCGGCGCTGGCTCAGGCCCTTGGCGCGCGCCACCAGCACGTATTGCTTGCGGATCTCCTCGACGAAGGTGTTCTTGGTGAGCAGCGTCACCACCGCGAAGCTGGTGATCACCAGGCAGATCAGCGGCAGCGTCAGGTGCCAGAAATAGTCCTTCAGCTTGGCAAAGGTGGAAAGCTCTTCCCAGTTGTCGCTGGTCAGCCCGCGCAGCGGAAAGACGTCGAAGAAGCTGCCGCCGGCAAACAGCACGATGAGCAGGATGCCGAGCACGAAGCCCGGAATGGCATAGCCCAGCAGCACGAAGAAGGTGCTGACGATGTCGAAGCGCGAGCCCTCGTGCACGGCCTTGGCCACGCCCAGCGGAATGCTCACCAGGTAGCTGATGAAGAAGGTCCACAGGCCGAGCGACATCGACACCGGCAGCTTCTCCTTGATCAGCGTCCACACCTCCTTGTTCTGCAGGAAGCTCTTGCCCAGGTCGAAGCGGGCGAAGCCGGCCAGCATCTCGAAATAGCGCACATGCGCCGGCTTGTCGAAGCCGTAGAGCTTCTTCAATTCCTCGATCTGCGTTTTGTCGAGGTCGCGCCCGGCCTTGTAGCCGCCGGTGTCGCCGCCCTGGCCGGCGCGGGCCTCGGCCATGATTTGCTCCACCGGGCCGCCGGGAACGAACTGCATGACGATGAAGGTGATGGTCAGCACGCCCAGCAGCGTGGGGATCATCAGCGCCAGGCGCTTGAGGATGTAGGGCAGCATGGTTCTCAGGCGGGTCAGGCGGCTTTGAGCGGCAGCGACTGGTCCCACCAGGTCCACAGCGGCCAGGGGCCCCATTCGACGAAACCGCTGATCAGCGTATCGGCCTGGAAATAGGGCGGTTGCTTTGCCGGACGGCCGAACTTGTTCCAGAAAGAGATCGGTTCGCGGGCCGCCCACAGGTCGGGGATCTGCCAGAAGTTCCACATCACGATGCGGTCCATGGCGCGCGCCGCGTCACGCAGTTCGTCCAGCGTGGTGGCGCGGTTCATGGCCTCGATCACCGCGTCGAGGGCTCGGCTCTTCACGCCGCGGTAGTTGCTGTTGCCGGGTTCGTCGGCCGACTTGCTGCCGTACAGCGCGGCCTGGTCGGCGGCGGCGGGCAGCGTGAAGCGGCCCTCGACGATGACGACCATGTCGAAGTCGTACTGCTCCAGCCGGCGGCGGTAGAGCGCAAAGTCCACCAGCCGTTCGTTCAGTTCCACGCCCAGCTTCTTCAGGTTGCGCTGCCAGTCCACGATATTGGCCGTGCGCGGCACCATGTACTCGATGACCAGCGGCTCGCCGCCGGGCAGGCGCAGCTTGCCGTCGGTGCCCAGCTTGCAGCCGGCTTCCTCGAACAGCGCCCGCGCCTTGAGCAGGTTCTGGCGCAGGCCCTTGGGGTTGTTGGCCGTGCTGGGGGCCACGAACGCCGGCCCGAAGACGCGCGGCGGCAGCTCGGCACGAAAGGGTTCCAGCAGCTTCAGCTCACCCGGGCCGGGCGTGCCCCGGGCCGCGAATTCCGAGTTGTTGAACACGCTGCTGGCACGCGTGAAGACGCCGGTCTTGTTCAGCGTGTCGAAGTCGTAGGTGTAGCCCAGCGCCTCGCGCACGCGCGGGTCCTGGAACTTGGGCCGGCGCAGGTTGAGCTGGTAGCTCTGCAGCTGCTGGCCGAAGCCGGTATCCAGGCTCTCCTTCAGGATGCGCTTGTCTTCCCACTTCACGCCCTTGTGCTTGCGCACCCAGGCGCGCGAGGCATATTCCTTGTACAGGTCGAACTCGCCGGCCTTGAAGGCCTCGAAGGCGACCTCGTTGTCCTGGTAGTTGCGGTAGACCACGCGCTCGAAATTGAAATGCCCGCACCGCACCGGCAGGTTGCGCGCCCAGTAGTCGGGGTTGCGCCTGAATTCGATGCGCCGCGGCATGTCGATCCTGTCGATCACATAGGGGCCGCTGGTGATGGGCAGCTCGGTGACGATCTGCTCGAAGGGCTTGACCGGCTGGCCCGGCGCCCAGCCGGGCTCCTGGCCCCACTTGCGGCTGAACACCGGCAGCGTGCCGGCCACGAAGACCTGGTCGCGCGAAGCCTCCTTGAATTCGAAGCGCACCGTGCGCGCGTCGCGCACCCGCACACGCGCGATGCCGGCCACCGCCGTCTGGTACGCCGGCGAGGCGCCCTTGCCCGAAAGCATCTCGAAGCTGTGGCGCACGTCCTCGGCCAGCACCGGGTCGCCGTTGCTGAAACGCGCCTCGGGCCGCAGCCGAAAGGTCACCGCCGACAGGTCGGGCTCCACCCACAGCGCCTCGGCCAGCAGGCCGTACATGGACATGGGTTCGTCCTGCGACAGGTGGCACAGGCCTTCCACCATCCAGATCAGCACGCCGGCCGGCGCATTGCCGCGTGTCGTCCAGGGGTTGTACTTGTCGAAACTGCTGCGGCGGTCGGGGTTGCGCAGGCGGATCGTGCCGCCCACCGGCGCCCGCGGCTGCACGTAGTCGAAGTGGGTGAAATCGGGGCCGTACTTGGGCGCGCCATAGGCGGCGTAGGCGTGCACCCAGCGGCCGGTGAAGTCGCCACCCGCGGGGGCGTCGGCCGGCGCCGCCGGGGGCGCGCCGGGATTCGGGCTCGGGTCCGGTGCGGCCTGCAGCGCGCCGGCCAGCGGCGTCCCCAGCAGCAGGGCCGCCAGGCGGCGCCGCGCCGGGTCGATCGCTTCACGGCGGGTCACGCGGACTTCTCCGCCTTCTTCTCCGCCGGCTTGAGCAGCGCCTGGCAGGCCGCACGCTGGCCGTCGGCGGCGTCCACCTTCGGGCACAAGCCGTCCAATTGCACCTGCAGCCGGCGCAGCACGGCGGCTTGCTTGCCGTCGGCATTCCAGGCCATCAGCTTGTTGCCCACGCGCTGCAGCGAACGCAGGCTGCGGCCCTCGAACGCACCTTCGTCGCGCGCCGCTTCGGCCAGCAACTGCGCAGCGGTCTTCTCGATGCGCGCGGCGTCCTGCGGCGCCAGGTCGACCAGCGCGCCGAAATAGCCCGCGCCCCACTGCAGTCGCGTGGCCGGGCCTTCGCTCTTCTCGAAGGCCTGGGCGTACCAGTCCAGCGCCTCCGCAGGGCGGCCCTGCTGGCGCGCATTGCCGCCGAGCTGGCTCATCAGGTAGTAGGGCGAGTGGCTCCTGGCGAGGTTGGCCTTGAGCAGCGCGTCGCTCTCGCCCCACAGCCCGGCGCGGCCCAGCACGCCGGCGGCATAGGTGATGACGGCCTGGCGCTCGTAGCCGTCGCTGATCTCGCGGTCGTCGCGCGCCACGTGTTCGCGCACGTCCTTGAGCAGCGGCGCCGGCAACTGCACCTGCGCGGCCTCCTTTGGCAACTCCAGCCGCGCCAGTTCCACGCGGCCGTGCAGCGCCGACATGCGGTCGCCGCGCGACAGCGTGGCATCGGCCTGCAGCCGGCGCAGGGCGGTGTCGAAGCTCGCCGCCAGCGGCGCGCGGCCGGCGCTGCCCTCGGGTTCGAGCACACGCACCATGGCCGCGGCGTCGCTGCCACTGAAAGTGTCCATCTGCGCGCGCGCCAGCGCCGGGTCGGCCAGCATGCGGGTGACGCGGGCGCGCAGCGCGGCGTCGGGCTTCACGCCCTGGCCGTCGTCGCTGGCGGCCAGCGCCTTCAGCCACAGCCGCGTCTGCGTCTCGGCCTCGGCCGCCGGGCAGGCCACGGCCAGCTGCACCAGCGTGGGCGGCACTTCGGCGCGCGGCAGCAGTTGCTGGTCGTCGGTGGCCCAGGAGTAATAGGCCAGCAGCTTCCACTCGTTGGCCGGCAGCGCCTTGCCGGCGCGTGCGTCGGCCAGCACCGCCTGGGCCGGCCGGCCGCCGGACAGGCCGAGCTGCAGCACCGCCATCATTTGCGCGGGGTCGGCCTCGCCCGGCAGCCGGGTGATCTCGGCACCCGCGGGTGTGAACAGCACCACCGTCGGGTAGCCGCTGACCTTGAAGCGGCGGCCGAGTTTCTGCGCCCCGGGGCGGTCGCCGTCCACGTGCACGGCGACGAAGCTCTTCGACAGCGCGGCGAAGTCCTGGCGGTTGAAGAAGGTGGCCTTGAGCTGGTTGCACGGCGGGCACCAGGTGGCGCCCCAGTACAGCAGCACGGGCTTGTTCTCGGTGCGGGCCTGGGCAAAGGCGCGTTCGATATCGGCGTCGGCGGCGGCCGGCAGCCAGGCCACGTTGGTGGACGGCAGGCCAGGGGCAGCGGCGGCCGGCCCGGCCAGCAGCGCGGCGGCCAGGGCCAGCGCGGACAGGGCAGCG
Organism: Candidatus Rubrivivax defluviihabitans; assembly: GCA_016709385.1. Taxonomy (GTDB): domain Bacteria; phylum Pseudomonadota; class Gammaproteobacteria; order Burkholderiales; family Burkholderiaceae_C; genus Rubrivivax; species Rubrivivax defluviihabitans. Next base: position 478,843 of record JADJMW010000002.1, on the reverse strand, counting down.
TGGGGGATTCGCATCGAAGCGGTACTCCGGCGGTTGGGGCCCGGCCCGAACGACGGCTTCTGGCCGTCGCGGCCCGGGTGCGCGATGGGAGCGCGGTGGCAAAAGACGCGCATTGTGCGCTCGCCGCCTTCTCCGCGCAGGGCGGGCTTCCCCCCGAGCTGCGGGGGCGGCGCCGCGGCCGGGGCGCCGGCTATTCGACGACCTGCACGCCCTTCCAGAACGCGACGCGGTCCTTGATCTGCGCCGCCGCCTCCTTGGGTTCCGGGTAGAACCACACGGCATCCGGGTTGGCGTCGCCGTTGACAAACAGCGTGAGGTAACTCGCCTGGCCCTTCCACGAACACATGGTCTTCGTATTGCTGGGCAAGGTGTACTCCCGCTTCAGCGCGGCGGCCGGGAAATAGTGGTTGCCCTCGACGACCACGGTGTCGTTGCTCTCGGCCACGACGGTGCCTTTCCAGACGGCTTTCATCGCTGCGCACTCCAGAGTGTTTTCCGAAGCGATCAGGCTACCACCAGCGCCGCTGAATGCTGCGTGCAGCGCGGCGCAACCCTGGCCGGCGCGGCTGTGGCTACAGGCGTGGTGTAGGAAGCTGGGGCGCCCCGCGAATCCCAGGCAGACGGAGCAAAGCGCCCGGGCATCCCCAGGCGGGGGTGGGGCTTTGCGGACCTGTGCACGGGGCCCCTGACGGGTGGCCGGGAGCGCTGCCCGCACCCCCCAACGCTCCATGAATGCCGATACCGTGCCCCCTGTCACCGTCACCACCCCACGCAGCGTGGAGCGCCTGGTCCAGGGCCAGGCCACCAGCGACGGCGCCGGCGTCAAGCTCACCCGCGTGCTCACGCAAAACCTGCAGCGCCGGCTGGACCCCTTCCTGATGCTCGACGCCTTCGCCACCGAAAACCCGGGTGACTATATCGGCGGCTTCCCCGACCACCCGCACCGCGGTTTCGAGACCGTGTCCTACATGCTGCAGGGCCGGCTGCGCCACCGCGACAGCGCCGGCCACGAAGGCCTGGCCGTGCCCGGCGGCGTGCAGTGGATGACCGCCGGCCGCGGCATCGTGCACAGCGAGATGCCCGAGCAGCAGGACGGCGCCATGGAAGGTTTCCAGCTCTGGCTCAACCTGCCGGCCCGCAGCAAGATGATCGCGCCGTGGTACCGCGATATCGCGCCCGCCGAGATCCCCGAGTGGCAGGGCGAGGGGGTACTGGCGCGCGTGATCGCCGGTGCCACACACGGCGTGGCCGGCGCCATGCAGCGCGAGGGCACAGAGCCGCTGTACCTGGACCTGCACCTGGCCCCCGGCGCCGCCTTCGAACAGCCGCTGCCGGCGGCGCACAACGCCTTCGTCTATGTCTACCGGGGCGAACTGGCCATGGCCGGCACTCTGGTGCCCAGGCGGCGCATGGCGATCCTGGCCAATACGCCGGGCAGCGATGGCGTGACACTGCAAGCCGGGTCCGATGGCGCGCGCGCCATCTTCATCGCCGGCCGGCCACTCAACGAGCCGATCGCGCAGGTCGGCCCGTTCGTGATGAATACGCAGCAGGAAATCTTCGAAGCGGTGCAGGACTTCCAGGCCGGGCGGCTGGGCTGAAGCCTGCCGGCCCGCGGGAGCGCGAGGCAGGCTGGCGCTTCAGCCCGCCGGCCCGGGCGAGTTGCAGCCCTTCCTCGCGAGCGCACGCGGCCTCAGTGGTCCTTGCGCAGGATCCCCACCGCCGCCGACTGCGCACCGACCACGAATACCGTGTACACCGCACCAGCGACCAGTGGTTGATCGACGGCAGTGAACAAGGGCGTGGCCAAGCCGGCGGCCGTGACCGAAAACTGCGCCGTCAGCGTGGCGTCCAGCGACGCATAACCCGAGGCGGCACCCGCGGTCACGCCGTCGGCCACGGGCACGAAGTCGACCGTCATCGACAGCGGCGCCGCCAGATCGGCCACGCCGTTGACGAGCCGCAGCCGCACCTGGCGGCTGTCTGCCGCGCGGTGGTTGTCGTCTTCGATCCAGCCCGACTGCGGCGCCGCAGGCGTGCCGCGCACGAGCAAGCTGTAGTCGGCACCCGCGGCCAAGGTCACCGCCGGGGCGGCCAGTGCCGTGCCGTTGACGGCCAGCGCCACCGGCTGCGTGCCGGCGGGCAGCAGTGCGTACAGGCCCACCGCCGGCGAGCCCACGCTGGCCATCAGCACCTGGCCGCCCACCGTGGCGCTGACGGCGCCGCTGTCGGCCACGCCGGCAGCCACGCGCACGCGGGCCAGTGCCGTGTCCTGGCGCGCGATGCCGGCCTGCTGCGTGAGCAGCAGCGTATTCATCAGCACGCCGCCGCGCGCCGGCGTCAGCACCAGGGTGGCGACCTGCTTGCTTTCCAGCACCAGCGCGGGCAGGTCCAGCCGCAGGTCGGTCTTGCTGCCGGCGGCGGTGACGCGCAGCCGCCAGCTCGTGCTGTCCACCGTGAGCAGGCCGTTGGCCACCCCGTACTCCGCGCCGGCCTGCACCGGCACGGCGGAAGCCAGCGGCTCGTCGGCGGCGGTGAGGTAGATGTCCAGCTTGCCGGCGTCGGGTGCGGCATTCACCACCCGCAGCAGGGCGCGCCCGCTGTCGGGTTCACCTACGTTGTCGTCGACCAGCATCTGCCGCAGCGCCCCTTCGGCGCCATAGGCCAGCACGGTGTAGTGCTTGTTGCGTTCGATGCCGGGCGTGAACGACAGCAGCGCGGTGGTCGAGCCGCTGCGCGTGATCTTGCTGTCGGCCTCGCCGGGGTCCACCTCGACATAGCTGGCGGTGTTTCCGTAGCCGACGCTGCCCTGGCGCAGGGTGTCTTCCACGAACAGGTCGATTTCGGCATAGGCGCTGCTGGCGTTGACCAGTCGCAGCTTGGCCTTGGTGCGGTCGTTGTCGTCGCCGCCGCCGCAGGCGGCCAGCAGCAGCGCGGCGGCGGCCAGCGCGGTGATCCAGCGGAATGTCATGGGGCAGGCTCCCGGCCAAGGCTCGACATGCCGCCATGATGCCCGGTCTGCGAGCCGGCGGGCGTCAACCCTGCGCCACGGGCTGCCAGACGGCCAAGTGCAGCTCCAGCCATTCGCCCAGCGGCAGGTCGTTGGCCACGGCATCGGGCGTCGCATGCTCCTGCACCCACAGGCCGTGCTGCAGCTCGTGACTGGAGTCGAACCAGCCGCAGCCCGCAGGGGTCTCGTCTTCGGCGGCAGGCGCGACGCGAGCCGTCCGCTCCGCCGCGGGCGGCAGCTTGCGGGCGCCGCCGAGCAAGCAGGTCATCCAGGAATTCATGAGCCACCTCCTGAGTGCAACAGGCGGCCATCGTCGGAGTTCGACCGCCACCTGCCCATCGCCCCGAGGGCGGAGCCTGGCGGGCCCCTCTTCAGGCGCCCCCGGCGTGGGGGGGAAGCCGTGCCAAGATCGCGCCATGTGCGGCCGCTATGTCGTTGCCTACGATCCGCAGACCCTGGTGTCGGGCTTCAGCGTCACCCGGGTGGTGCCCTTCCCGCGGCGCTGGAACGTCACGCCGCAAAGCCCGGTGCCGGTGGTCTACGCAACGCGCGAGGGCGAACGCGTGGCCGAACTCATGCGCTGGGGCCTGGTGCCGCACTGGGCGAAGGACGCCGCCATCGGCCACAAGCTGAACAACGCGCGCGCCGAAGGGCTGTTCGACAAACCCTCGTTCCGCCAGGCCGCACGCCGTCGGCGCTGCCTGCTGCCGGCCAGCGGTTTCTACGAGTGGCAGGCCACCCCGGCCGGCAAGCAGCCCTGGTATATCAGCGCCCGCAGCGGCGAGCCGCTGGCCATGGCCGGCTTGTTCGAAGCCTGGCGGGCTAATGAATCAGAAGAGTGGCTGCTCACTTGCTGCATCATCACGGTGGCTGCCAATGCGCTGATGGCACCGATCCACGACCGCATGCCGGCGCTGCTGCCCACCGAGCACTGGGCCGCCTGGCTGGCGCGCGAAGAACAGGAACCCGCGCGGCTGGCGCCGCTGCTCGCGCCCTGCGCGCCTGAAGTGCTGCGCGCCTGGCCGGTTTCGCGTGCCGTCAGCCGCGGCACGGCCGAGGGCGAGGCGCTGATCGCGCCGCTGCCCGACCCGCTGCCGGCATCGCCAGCCGCCTAGCCGAAGGGCCGCACCCCGATCCAGGCGGCGTGCGCCCAGAAGGCAAAGCCGGCCCAGGCCGCCAGCCCGACCAGCACGACCGCGATCGTCGGCCCCACGTGACCGCGCAGGTAGACCGTGCCGGCGGCGTTGTCGCGCCGGCGTGCGGCCGTGAAGCTGGCCACCGACCAGGCCAGGAAACCACCGAACAGCAGCAGGTCGGCCAGCATGCCGTTGGCCAGCAGGTGCGACAGCGCCCACACCTTGACGCCGAGCACCATGGGGTGGTGCAGCTTGGCCTTGATCATATTTCCCGGGAAGTAAGCGGCTACTAGCAGAATGAAGGCGGGAATCGTGAGCAGCGCCGCCAGGTGCCGTGTCCAGATCGGGGGCAGCCACAGCATCGTCGCGTCCAGCCGCGCCTGCCCGTAGCCGTAGACGATGGCCACGAAGCCGGCGATCGACAGCACCGAATAGAGGCCCTTCCAGGCGTTTTCGCCCAGCTTCTCGCGCATGCGCGTGCGCCAGCCGTCGGCAAAGATGCGCACCGAGTGCACGCCCAGGAAGACGATGAGGCCGAGGATCAGCAAGGTCATGGTGGCGGTTCTGCGGCGTGATGCGAAGCGCGCATTGTGGCGCCGCTATGCTCGGCGGCCATGACAACGAAGCAGACCCCCAAGTATTACTGGGAAGACTTTCCCGTGGGCCACCACCTGCAGCGCGGCGGCATGCCGGTGTCGCGCGAGGCGGTGCTCGAGTTCGCGCGCCAGTTCGACCCGCAGTCCTTCCACGTCGACGAAGAGGTCGCGCGGCACGGCCTCTTCGGCGGCCTGTGCGCCAGCGGCTGGCACACCTGCGCGCTGGCCATGCGCATGATGTGCGACGCTTATCTGCTGGAATCGGCCAGCCTGGGTTCGCCGGGCATCGACCAGTTGCGCTGGCTCAAGCCGGTGTTCCCCGGGGACGTGCTGAGCCTGCGCATGGAGGTGCTGGAGGCGCGGCCCATGGCCAGCAAGCCGCACGTGGGCCTGGTGAAGTCGCGCTGGGAGATGCGCAACCAGCATGGGGAGCCCGTGCTCACGATGGAAGGCTGGGGCATGTTCCGTCGCCGCGGCGGCGCATCGACGCCATCATGAACAGCCTGCCCGAGGGCTACCGCGCCTTGGTGGTGGGTGCCGGTGGCGCCATCGGTGGTGCCCTGGTGCAGGCCCTGCAGGCCGACCCGCGCTGCGCCGCCGTGCACGGGTTGTCGCGCCGCGGCCAGCCGGCGCTGGACCTCGGCAGCGAGCCAAGCATCGCAGCCGCCGCGGCAAGCCTGCGCGCTGACGGCCCGGTGCACCTCCTGCTGTGCGCCACCGGCGTGCTTCAGGTCCAAGGCCGGGCGCCGGAAAAGCGCCTGGCCGAACTGGACGCCGCGACGATGGCGCACGCCTTCGCCGTCAACGCCATCGGCCCGGCGCTGCTGATCAAGCACTTCCACGAGTTGCTGCCGCTGCGCGAACGCTCGCTGCTGGGTGTGCTTTCGGCGCGCGTGGGCAGCATCGGCGACAACCGCCTCGGCGGCTGGTACAGCTACCGCGCCAGCAAGGCGGCGCTGAACATGCTGCTGCGCACCGCCGCGGTGGAGGTGGCGCGCAAGCGCCCGCTGGCGGTGCTGGCCGCACTGCACCCGGGCACGGTGCGCTCGCCGCTGTCGGCGCCGATCATCGGCAGCGCCCCGGCCACGACGCCGGCCGATGCGGCAAGGTACTTGCTCGCGGTGCTGGACGGCTTGCCCGCCGAAGGCGCCAGCGGCGGCTTCTTCGCCTGGGACGGGTCGCCCATCCCCTGGTGAGAGAGCCGCGCCGCCGGCCGGTGTGGGAATTTCCGGCACCCTGGCCGGTCGGCCACAATCGCGCCGCGTTCGTTATCGAAAGGTCCCGAGCCCCATTTCGGAGAGGAAAACATCATGCCCAAGTCCAAGATCTTCACCCGCATCCTGCTCGCCCTGGGCCTGGCCGCCGCCGCCGTGGTGGCCCACGCCCAGGCCGCCGAGCCCAAGGTGCTCAACGTCTACAACTGGTCGGACTACATCGCCGACGACACGATCAAGAATTTCGAGAAAGAGACCGGCATCAAGGTCCGCTACGACAACTACGACGCCAACGAGATCCTGCAGGCCAAGCTGGTGGCCGGCCGCAGCGGCTACGACATCGTGGTGCCCTCGGCGCATTTCGCCAAGACGCAGATCGCCGGCGGCCTGTACCAGAAGCTGGACCGCGCGCAACTCACGAATTGGGGCAACCTCGACCCGGCGCTGCTGGAGAAGCTGGCCGACATCGACCCCGGCAACGAGCACCTGGTGACCTGGATGTGGGGTTATGTCACGGTGGGCATCAATACCGCCAAGGTGAAGGCCGCGCTGGGCGCCACGCCGATGCCGGCCAACCCCTGGTCGCTGATCTTCGACCCGCAGTACGCCAGCAAGCTCAAGAGCTGCGGCATCAACGTGCTGGACTCGGCCTCGGAAGTGATGCCGGTGGCCATGATCTACGCCGGCAAGCCGCCGTACAGCAAGACCGCCAAGGACTACGACGCCGCGCGCGAGGTGCTGATGAAGGCCCGCCCCAACGTCACGCGTTTTTCGTCGTCGGGCTATATCAACGACCTCGCCGCCGGCCAGCTGTGCGTGGTGATGGGCTATTCGGGCGATATCAATATCGCCCGCCAGCGCGCCATCGAAACCAAGAGCGGCCACGATATCCAGGCCCTGATCCCGCCCACCGGCGCGACGCTGTTCTTCGACACCATGGCCATACCCAAGGACGCCAAGAACGTGAAGAACGCGCACCTGTTCATCAACTACATCCTGCGCCCCGAGGTGCATGCCTCGCTGACGAACAAGGTCTTCTACGCCAACCCCAATGCCGCCTCGAAGAAATTCGTGAAGAAGGAAGTGGCCGAGAACCCGACCGTGTTCCTGGGCGCCGAGGACCTGAAGAAGCTGACCTCGCCCGACGCCGTGCCGCAGGACATCCGCCGCGTGCAGACGCGCATCTTCACCAGCTTCAAGGCGAATACGAAATAGGCCGGGCCGGCGCCGGACCCGTCGGCGCCGATAATGCCGGGTTTCCCCCTGCCTGCTCACCATGTTCAAACGTGTCGTCCTGCCCCTGGTTCTGGTCCTCGCGCTGGCCGCGCTCTATTTCTGGGCCGCGCTGAGCTGGAACTTCTCCGAGGGCGAGCGTGCCGGCTGGGTGCAGAAGCTTTCGAAGAAGGGCTGGATCTGCAAGACCTGGGAGGGCGAGCTGGCGCTGGTGTCGCTGCCGGGCACCACGCCCGAGAAATTCCTCTTCACGATCCGCGACGACGCGGTGGCGCAGCAGGTGACGCACGTGATGGGCAAGCGAGTGACGCTGCACTACGAAGAGAAGGTCGGCCTGCCCACCACCTGCTTCGGCGAGACGCGGCATTTCGTCAACCGGGTGACGGTGAGCGAGGAGATTCCCATCGCCGCCGGCGTCATGGTGCAGACCCTGGAAGCGGCCGCTTCGGCTTCGGCGGCGGCGCGGGCGGCCTGGCGGCTTCAGCGGCTTGCGTGAGCGCCGGCGGCTCGGGCGGCGGATTCAGCGCGCGTCGTCGCCGAATTTCGGACCGATCTTGAACACCCCGCTGCAACGCACCGCGGTCGCGCCGTCGGCGCGCACCAGGCCCTGCGCGAAGACCATCGTGCGCGTGACCTTCAGCACCTCGCATTCGCCCTCGACCCAGGCGCCCAGCGGCACCGGCGCCAGGTAGTCGAGCTGCAGGCTCACGGTGGGCAGGAAGCGCTGGCCCACCTCGGCGCTCTTGCGGTGCACGCTCAGCGGCAGCAGCATGTCGCAGAAGCTGGCCAGCATGCCGCCGTGGCACACGCCCATCGGGTTGCAGTGGCGCGGCTCGACGCGAAAGCCCACCTTGACCGCCTTGCCTTCGTGCAGCAGGTACAGCGGCCCGTTGGCGGCGATGAAACCGCCCCCCGCGTCCACCGGCCGGTAGCCCGGCGGGACGTCGTGCTCGGGGCCGCCCGTCATGCCTGCCGCAATCGAGTCGCCTTTCTCGCCCTGCTCAGGCCTGGTGCCAGATCACCTTCTTGCGCATGCCCACCCAGGTGTCGTAGTTCTTGGCGAACAAGTCCTCGACGCGGTTGCGCTTGACCTTGAAGGTGGGCGTGATGAGATCGTTGTCCACCGTCCAGGCCTCGGTCATGACGACCAGGCAGTCGAGCTGCTCGTGCGGGTCCAGCGCCTCGTTCACGTGTTTCAGGTGCTGCGCCAGCGAGGCCTCGAGCTCGCTCTTGCCGGCGGGGTCGGACACCTTCTTCACGGCGTCCACGTTCAGCATCAGCAGCGCCAGCGGCTGGCCCAGGTTGGCGCCGGTCACGCAGCAGGCCTCCACCGAGCTGTGCATGACGAGCCGGTCCTCGATGGGCGCCGGCGCCACGTACTTGCCCTTGCTGGTCTTGAACAAGTCCTTCACGCGGCCGGTGATCTTCAGGTGGCCGCGGTCGTCGATGGCGCCCTTGTCGCCGGTGTGCAGCCAGCCGTCGGCGTCGAGCGTGGCGCGCGTCATCTCGGGCTCCTTGTAGTAGCCGAGCATGTTCCACGGTGCCTTGGCCTGGATCTCGCCGTTGGCCGGGTCGATGCGGCACTGCACCATGTCGTAGGGACGGCCCACGGTGCCGAAGCTGTCGGGGTCGCCGGTGGTGATGTGCGTGGCGCCCAGGTTCTCGGTCATGCCGTAGCCCTCGGCCACGCGCAGCCCCAGCCGCGCATACCAGCGCAGCAGCTCGATCGGCATCGGCGCGGCGCCGCCGGCGGCGAAGATGCACTGGTCCAGGCCCAGCGCCCCCAGCACCTTCTTCTTCACGATGCCGTTCAGGATGGGCAGCTTGAGAAAGAGGTCCATCTTCTTCGGCGGCATCTTGGTCTGCACGCCCTGCTGGAACTTCACCCACAGCCGCGGCACGCTGAAGAAGACCGTGGGCCGTGCGCGCTGCAGGTCGGCGGCGAAGGTGTCCAGGCTTTCGGCGAAATAGACGTGCATGCCGGTGGCGAGCTGGCCGTGTTCGACCAATGCGCGCTCCACCACGTGCGACAACGGCAGGTAGCTCAGCATGCGGCCGTCCTCGCGCAGCGGAATGCGCTTCAGGCCCTGCTGCACGGCCATGGCGAAATTGCCGAAGGTGTGCATCACGCCCTTCGGTGCGCCGGTGGTGCCCGAGGTGTACATGATGGTGGACATGTCGCCGGCGTCGCGCACCGGCTTGCCCTTCAGCGGCTCGGTCTTGGCGACGATGTCGTCCCAGCCGCGGTAGCTCTTCTTCGCGTCGTCTGGCGCCAGCGGGTGGCTGACACAGGGCAGGCCAGCCGGGATGCCGGGCTTCATGCCCGCCCAGCCGTCGAGCTTGCCCACGAACAGCAGCTTGGATTCGCTGTGCTCCAGGATCTGGCGGATGGTGCCGGCGGCCAGCGTGGGGTACAGCGGCACCGAGACGCAGCCCGCCATCCAGATGGCGAAGTCGCTCATCAGCCAGTGCGCGGTGTTCTTCGACAGCAGCGCCACCTTGTCGCCGGGCTTCAGCCCCAGGCTCTGCAGGTGCGCGGCCATGCGGCGCGTCTGGTCCATGACTTCGCGCCAGGTGTAGTCGCGCACGGCACCGCCGCCCAGCGGCTGCGTCAGCGCCACGCGGTCGGGCGCGGTGGACTCCCAGTGGTACAGGCGCTGCAACGCCAGCGTGTCGGGGGAAGCGGTCGTGGCCATGATGTGTGTGTGGGCCCGGCGGGCCGGCTGTCTGGTTGAACCCGTAAGGGTAACCGACGGCAGGCGCTGCCGGCCAGCAGAATGACCCGCAGGGCACACACCCCGAAGGGGGGACGGCGACGGTTTGCGGCCGACGGCCAGCCTGGGCGGTGCGCCGATCACCCGCCCACGCGCACGGGCCGGCCGCGGCCTGTCTGCGCTGGCGGCAGGCTATCGCGCAGGCGTGGCGGCGCGTCGCACCACGCTGGCAGCGCGCCAGGGGCTGGGTAAAGTGCACGACATGCAGCCCTGCCCGACATTTTTGCCCTGCCAGCCGCTTTGCCGCCCATGAACGCCCAGGCCCCTGCCGCCACCGACGGGTCGAGCCGATGGCAGCGCTTCTCGGCGGCCGCCGTGCGCGGCTACCACGCCTACGGCAGCTGGCTGGTCGGCATCAGCTGGAAGCGGTTCATCGTGCTGGCGGTCTTCTTGCTCATCGTGGTGGGCATCCTGCACGACCTGCCGCCCTTCACCTGGACCTTCACCGAAGAGGTGAAGACCGAGCGGCCGCGGGTGCTGGTGCTGCCGCCGGCGCCAACCCGGCCCGCCGCGGCGCCGCGGCCACCGAAGGCGCCCGGCGCACCGGCCCAGGGCGGCGCCGACGACGGCGTCGACATCAGCATCGGCAAGGACGGCATCCGCATCACGCCGCGCAGCGAGCGCGCGGCGCCGGCAGCCTCGGCGGCTTCGGCGGCCGAAGCCGCCGCCGGGCAGGCGCGCCAGGCCGCCGAAGCCGCCGCCTCGGCCGCCGCGCGCGGCCTGAGCATCCAGTTGCCGCCGGGCGAGGTGTCGCAGGCGGCGCGCGAGGCGCTGGCCGAGGCCCAGCGCGAAGTGGAACAGTCGTTGCGCGAGGCGCGCGAAGACGCCGCGCAGGCCGCGCGCGACGCCGCCGAGGCGCGCGAAGAGGCCCAGCGCGCCATCGCCGAGGCGCTGAACGACGAGCCGCGCCCGCGCAAGCGCACCACGCGCGTCGGCATCGGCGACGTGATGATGCAGTTCACCTTCCTGTTCATCGTGGCCTCGGCGATCCTGAAATTCACCTACAAGGGCCGGCTGCAGGCCGAGGTGCAGGCCAAGAAGGCTTCGGCCACGGCCGAGGCCGAGTCGCTGAAGCGCCAGGTGGTCGAGGCGCGCATGGCGGCCATGCAGGCGCAGGTGGAGCCGCACTTCCTGTTCAACACGCTGGCCTCGATCGACCACCTGATCGAGACCGACCCGGCACGCGCCAGCGCGATGCAGAAGAACCTGATCGCCCTGCTGCGCGCCAGCATGCCGACCATGCGCGAGGCCAACGACGGCGGCGTGCGCGACCTGGGGCGCGAGCTGGCGGTGATCCGGCCCTACCTGGAGATCCTGAAGGTGCGCATGGAGGAACGGCTGACGACCGAGATCGCGGTGCCCGAAGGCCTGCTGTCGGCCGAGTTCCCGCCCATGATGATCCAGAGCCTGGTGGAGAACGCCATCAAGCACGGCCTGGAGCCCAAGCCCGAAGGCGGCCACCTGCGCGTGGCGGCCGAGATCGTGCACGGCAAGCTGCAGGTGACGGTGGCCGACACCGGCCTGGGCTTCGGCAAGGCGGCCACCGCGGGCACGGGCGTGGGGCTGGCCAATATTCGCGAGCGGCTGCAGCTGCTGTACGGCCCCAAGGCGATGCTGACCGTGGCCGAGAACCGGCCCAGCGGGACGGTGGTCACCGTCACCGTGCCCTACAAGACCGTGGAGGGCACCATGGCATGATCGACGACGACCTCCATGCCTTCCCGCAGGAGCGGGCTGCGGCGCCGCCCGCCGGTACGATGCACCCAATGAATGCCGACGCACCCGAAGCAGCCCCCCGGCCCGCCGCCATGGGCCCGGTTTCGGCCGCGTCGGCCGCACCGGCACCGACCGCCGTGCTCGCCGACGACGAGCGCCTGATGCGCGAGCAGTTGCGTGCGCGGCTGGTCGAAGTCTGGCCCGAACTGCGCATCGTGGCCGAGGCCCGCAACGGCCTGGAGGCGGTGCAGCTGGTGGATGAACACCGCCCGGACATCGTCTTCCTGGACATCCGCATGCCCGGCCTCACCGGCGTGGAAGCGGCGCGGCAGATCGCGCAACTGCCGCCGCGTGCCGGTCACGACGGCGACAAGGACAGCGACGACAGTGACCTGCCGCCCGAGATCGTCTTCATCACCGCCTACGACCAGTACGCGGTGGAGGCCTTCGAGCAAGGCGTGGCCGACTACGTGCTCAAGCCCGCCGAGCGCGAGCGCCTGCAGGTCACCGTGGACCGCATCCGGCAGCGGCTGGCGGCGCGCCACGGCGGTGCCGAGGCGCCGCCGGGCCCGCATCTGCAGCAGTTGCTGCACCAGCTGGCAGCGCGGCTGAACCCCGGTGGCGCACCGCAATACCTGCAGTGGATCCAGGCCACGGTGGGCCAGGCGATCCAGATGATTCCGGTCGAGGACGTGCTGTTCTTCATCAGCGACGAGAAATACACGCGGGTGCAGACTGCACAGGTGGAGGCGCTGATCAGGAAGCCGATCAAGGAGCTGGTCGACGAGATCGACCCGCGGCTGTTCTGGCAGATCCACCGCAGCACGCTGGTCAACGTGAAGGCCATCGCCGGCGTCGTGCGCGACTTCCGCGGCCGCCAGATCGTCAGCGTGAAGGGCCACCCCGAGAAGCTCGAGGTGAGCCGCAGCTACACCGGGTTGTTCAAGGGCATGTGAGCGCCGGCCGCTGCGGCCCGCGACGCTTTCAGCGCGGTTTCAGCCACGATGCGATGCACCACTGCGCCGACCAGTAGGTGCCCAGGATCCACAGGCTGGCCAGCGGCAACGGGCCGGCGAACTTGTTGGTCGCCAGCAGCGCATCCGAAGCCAGGAACAGCGCGCCGCCCAGTGCCAGCCGCGCGCCGCGCTCGGCGCCGCGGCGCCACAGCACGGCTGCCTGTGCGGCCATCGCGGCCAGGCACAGCACGTAGGCCACCACGGGAATCTGCAAGGCCGCGGGCACGCCCGGCCACAGCCGCCACAGGATGAAGCCTGCCACCAGCGCGTAGGCGACGAAGGCCAGGGGCCAGGCCGCCAGCCGCTGCACGCGCGTGAAGGCCACCAGGTAGGCCAGGTGGGCCAGCAAAAAGCTCACCAGCCCGGGCAGAAAGCCCTGCTGCGGCCACAGCAACGCCACGTCGCCGCCCAGCGAGAAGACGAGCCCGACCAGCACCCAACGGCGCACCCCCGGCGCATCCCGGCCGCGCGGCCAGGCGTGGGCGATCACGACCAGCGTGGCCAGCGGCTTGAAGATCCAATTCAGCACCGGCATCGACAGCGCCCAGGGTGCCGAGGCGATGGCCAGCGCGGCACAAAGCACGAGCGCCGATGCCAGCCAGGGGGTGCGCCAGGGTGCTGCCATCGCCGCTCTCAGGGTGCAGGCACGGGCACCACCCGTGCCGCCATCGCGTCGCGCAAGGCCTTGAGCCGCGCGCGCGGGTCTTCCTTGACCACGCCTTCGTCCAGCTTCATCTCCTTGATGAAGCGGCTGGGCACGGCGGCCACCGACCCGCGGCCCTTCTTGCGCCGCCGCAGCGTGCTCACCGCCAGCGTGCGCTGGGCGCGCGTGATGCCTACGTACATGAGCCGGCGCTCTTCCTGCAGCCGCTCGGGCGTCATCGGCTCGGCGACCTCGCTGCCGCTCTGGAACGGCAGCAGCCCTTCGTTGACACCGGCCAGCGTGACGTGCGGCCACTCCAGCCCCTTGGCGGCGTGCAGCGTGGACAGCGTCACCACGTCCTGCTCGTCACCGCGCTCGGCCAGGCTGATGATGACGCTGATGGTCTGCGCCACCTGCAGCACGCTGGCCCTTTCGCTTTCGAACGTGGCGCCGCCGTCGGTCGTGATCTCGCCGCCGCAGCGTTTGGCGATCCAGTCGACGAAATCGAGCACGTTGCTCCAGCGCGCGGCGGCCAGCTTTTCGCTGGCCTCGCCGTCGAACAGGTGCTGCTCGTAGCCGATGGCCTTCAACCAACCCAGCAGCAGAGCCTTGGCATCTTCGCTGCCCGTCGTCTGGCGGGCACGCTGCTCCAGCTCGTTCACTTCGCGGCCGAATTCGTGCAGGGCGTCGATCGCCTTGCCCTTGAGCACGCTGGCCAGGCTGGGTGAAAAGAGTGCCTCGAACAGGCTCGTCTTCCACTTCGACGCGAACTCGCCCAGCGTGGCCAGCGTCTGGTGGCCGATGCCGCGCTTGGGCGTGGTGACCGCGCGCAGGAAGGCCGGGTCGTCGTCGGGGTTGACCAGCAGGCGCAGCCAGGCGCACAGGTCCTTGATCTCGGCGCGGTCGAAGTAGCTCTGCCCGCCCGACACCTTGTACGGGATCTGCGCCGCGCGCAGCTTCTGCTCGAAGACGCGCGCCTGGTGGTTGGCGCGGTAGAGCACGGCACAGTCGCCGAACTTCACGCCACCGGCCGAACGCAGCGCCTGGATGCGCGCCACCGCGCGCTCGGCCTCGTGTTCCTCGCCGTCGCATTCGACCAGCTTGACGGGATCGCCGTCGCCGAATTCGCTCCACAGCTTCTTCTCGAAGAGCTTCGGGTTGTTCGCGATCACCGCGTTGGCGGCGCGCAGGATGTGGCCGGTGCTGCGGTAGTTCTGCTCCAGCGCGATCAGCTTGAGCCGCGGGTAGTCCTGCGGCAGGCGTTTGAGGTTCTCGATGGTGGCGCCACGCCAGCCGTAGATGCTCTGGTCGTCGTCGCCCACGGCGGTGAAGATGCCGCGCTCGCCGACCAGCGCCTTGAGCAGCTCGTACTGCACGGCATTGGTGTCCTGCACCTCGTCGACCAGCACATGGCGAAACTGCGCCTGCCATTTGGCGCGCGTCTCGTCGTCGCGCTGCAGAAGCTTCAGCGGCAGGCCGATCAGGTCGTCGAAATCGACCGCCTGGAAAGCCGCCAGCCGTTCCTCGTAGCGCCGCATGATGCGCGCGGCGACGCGCTCGTCGTCGTCGGCCGCCAGGCTTTCCGCGGCGTCGGCGTCCAGCCCCTGGTTCTTCCACAGGCTGATGGCCCATTGCCAGCGCCGCGCCAAAGCGTTGTCGGTATTGCCGCCGCAGTCGCGTAGCACCCCCAGCACGTCGTCGCTGTCGAGGATGGAGAAATTCTCCTTTAGCCCGATGCGCGTGCCGTCGCTGCGCAGCAGGCGCACGCCCAGGCTGTGGAAGGTACTCACCGCCAGGTCCTTGGCAGCGCGCGGCCCGACCAGCGCCTTGGCACGCTCGCGCATCTCCTGCGCTGCCTTGTTGGTGAAGGTGATGGCCGCGATCTGCCTGGCTCCAGCCCGGCCTGCAGCAGTCGGGCGATCTTGTGCACGATGACACGCGTCTTGCCCGAGCCGGCGCCGGCCAGCACCAGGCAGGGCCCGGCGAGGTGGTGGACGGCTTCGTCCTGCCTGGGGTTGAGCGAGACCGCGGAGGCGTTCATGAGGGGCGCGGATCATAGCCGTCGGGAAGACCGGCCTGGTCCGCCCGCGATCAGGCCGCCGGCGCTGGGTCGATCGCCGACAGGGCGCGTGCGATGTCCGGCGTTCCGGCCGGGCGCACCAGCCGCGCGATTTCGCGGCCGTCGCGCAGGAAGACCAGCGTCGGCCACAGCTTGACGCCGTACGAGCGGCCCAGCCGCCGGCCGCGCCCGTCCTCGACCTGGAGGCGGCGCACGTCGGGGTGTGCGGCCAGGGCGTCGGCAATCAAGGGCTGCGCCGCGCGGCAGTGCCCGCACGAGCGGGATCCGAACTCGACGATGAGGGCACCGGTCGAAGCGTCCAGTTCGCTGCGCGTGGGCTCGTCAGCTCGTTCGTTCATCCCGGCGGGGGGTTCGATGCTCATGGCTCTCCATTCCGGCAGGGCCGGAGTGCGGCCCCTGCGTTTCGACGATGAGGAACTACAGCAGCGGTGCCAGCGCCCGGCGCGCTTCGCTTTCGGTCAGGCCCTGGCGCCGCGCCCAGTCAGCGAGTTGATCCTCGCCGATGCGGCCGACGTTGAAATACACCGCCTCGGGGTGCGCCAGATAGAAACCGCTGACGCTGGCCGCCGGCGTCATGGCCAGGCTTTCGGTCAGGCCCATGCCGATTTCTTCGACCTGCAGCACGCGGAACATGTCGCGCTTGACGGTGTGGTCGGGGCAGGCCGGGTAGCCTGGCGCGGGGCGGATGCCGCGGTATTTCTCGGCGATCAGCGCCTCGGTGCCCAGCGCCTCGTCGGGTGCATAACCCCATAGTTCGGTGCGCACGCGCTGGTGCAGCCGTTCGGCGAAGGCCTCGGCCAGGCGGTCGGCCAGGGCCTTGAGCATGATGGCGCTGTAGTCGTCGTGGTCGTCGGTGAACTGCCTTTCCTTCTTCTCCACGCCGATGCCGGCGGTGACGGCGAAGAGGCCGATGTAGTCCGCGGCCACGCCCTTCGGTGCGATGAAGTCGGCCAGCGACCGGTTGGGCCGCTTCACGCCATCGACCACCGGCCGCTCGGTCTGCAGCCGCAGCGGGTTCCAGCGCAGCGTCACTTCGCTGTGAGACTCGTCGGTATAGACCTCGATCGTGTCGTCGTCCACCGTATTGGCCGGCAGCAGCGCCAGCACGCCGTGGGCCCGCAGCCAGCGCCCTTCGATGGCCCGCTGCAGCAGCCGACGGCCGTCGCTGAAGACACGCTGCGCCTCGTGGCCCACCACCTCGTCGCGCAGGATCTCGGGGAACCGGCCGGCCAGGTCCCAGGTCTGGAAGAACGGGCCCCAGTCGATGCACGCCGCCAGATCGGCCAGGTCATAGTTGCGGAAGCTGCGGCGGCCGATGAATTTCGGCTTCGGTGGAACATAGGCCGCCCAGTCGATGTGCGTCTTGTTGGCGCGCGCGGCAGCCAGCGTCACCAGCGGCGTGACCTTCTTGCTGGCGTGCAGTTCGCGCACGCGGGCGTAGTCGGCTTGCAGTTCGGCGATGTATTTCGCGGCGCGCTCGTCGCTGAGCAGTTCGGAGCACACGCCCACGCTGCGCGACGCGTCGGGCACGTAGACCACCGGCCCTTCGTAATGCGGCGCGATCTTCACCGCCGTGTGCACGCGGCTGGTGGTGGCGCCGCCGATCAGCAGCGGGATCTTCTTCACGCGGAACCAGTCGTCGCGCTGCATCTCGGCGGCCACGTGCTGCATCTCTTCCAGGCTGGGCGTGATCAGGCCGCTGAGGCCGATGATGTCGGCGCCTTCGACGCGTGCCTTGGCCAGGATGTCCTGGCAGGGCACCATCACGCCCATGTTCACGACCTCGAAGTTGTTGCACTGGAGCACGACGGTGACGATGTTCTTGCCGATATCGTGCACGTCGCCCTTGACGGTGGCGATGACGATCTTGCCCTTCGGTTTCGCCTCGCCGCCGGCGTTCACCAGGAGCCGCTTCTCTTCCTCGATATAGGGCAGCAGGTGGGCCACCGCCTGCTTCATGACGCGCGCGCTCTTCACCACCTGCGGCAGGAACATCTTGCCCTGGCCGAAGAGGTCGCCGACGATATTCATGCCGGCCATCAGCGGGCCTTCGATCACGTGCAGCGGCCGCCCGCCTTCGGCGCGCACGGCCTGCCAGGCTTCCTCGGTATCGGTGGTGATGAATTCGGTGATGCCGTGCACCAGGGCGTGGCTGAGGCGTTCGTTGACGCTGCCGGCGCGCCAGGCCAGTTTGGCGCTGTCGTCGCGCGCCGCGCCCTTGGCGGTCTCGGCGATCTCGACCAGGCGCTCGCCAGCGTCAGGGCGCCGGTTCAGCACCACGTCCTCGACGCGTTCGCGCAAGCCTGGCTCCAGGTCGTCGTAGACACCCACCATGCCCGCGTTGACGATGCCCATGTCCAGACCGGCCTTGATGGCGTGGTACAGGAAGACGGTGTGGATGGCCTCGCGCACCGGGTCGTTGCCGCGGAAGCTGAAGGAGACGTTGCTCACGCCGCCCGATACCTTGGCGCCCGGCAGGTGCGCCTTGATCCAGCGCGTGGCCTCGATGAAGTCCACCGCGTAGTTGTCGTGTTCCTCGATGCCGGTGGCGATGGCGAAGATATTGGGGTCGAAGATGATGTCCTCGGGCGGGAACCCCACCTCGTCGACCAGCACGCGGTAGGCGCGCTCGCAGATCTGGATCTTGCGCTGGTAGGTGTCGGCCTGGCCCTGCTCGTCGAAGGCCATCACCACGGCGGCGGCGCCATAGCGGCGCACCAGCGTGGCCTGGCGGCGGAATTCGGCTTCGCCTTCCTTCATGGAGATGCTGTTGACGATGCCCTTGCCCTGGATGCACTTCAGGCCCGTTTCGATGACGCTCCACTTGGAACTGTCGATCATGATCGGCACGCGCGCGATCTCGGGCTCGCCGGCGATCAGCTTGAGGAAACGCTCCATGGCCGCGGCCGAATCGAGCATGGCCTCGTCCATGTTGATGTCGATGATCTGGGCGCCGTTTTCCACCTGCTGGCGCGCCACCGCCAGCGCGTCCTCGAAACGGCCTTCCAGCACCATGCGCGCGAAGGCCTTGGAGCCGGTGACGTTGGTGCGCTCGCCGATATTGACGAAGAGGTGGCCTTCGCCGATGGTCACGGGCTCGAGGCCTGCAAGCCGCATGGGCGGCGGCGCGGGGCGGTGTTCAGCGGAACTCATGCGGCGGTCACCCAGGTCAGGACAGAAGTGGGTGAGCGCCGTTGCGGGGCCAGGCGACAGGCTTGGCATGCGCCCCGAGCCTGGCGGCGCGACCTGGGTCGGTCGGGGCCGTTGCAACGCTCCTCGGGAAGGCTCGCATTCTAGGGGCGGGGCCTTTAGACTGGGTGCCATGAGCTGGGTCGTTTCGGAGCCGCGCGTGGGATATGCACTCGAGAAGCGCCGCATGACGGCGGATGAGTTCCTGGCCTGGGACGCGGGTCAGAGCGTGAAGCATGAGTTCTTGCGTGGCGAAGTGTTCGCCATGGCGGGGGGCGAGGATCGCAACGACACGGTTGCCGGCAACCTCTACATCGTTCTGCGGCGGCACCTGGCGGGCAGCGGCTGCCGCGTCTTCGGCAGCGACGTCAAACTGCGTGTCGAAGCGGAAGACTGCTTCTTCTACCCCGACCTCATGGTCACCTGCAGCGCCGCCGACGCGACCGACCGGCTGGTCAAGCGCGAACCGGTGCTGGTGGTGGAGGTGCTGTCGCCTTCCACCGCCGCCTTCGACCGCGGCGAGAAATTCGCCGCCTACCGCCGGTTGCCCAGCCTGGCGGAATTCCTGCTCGTCGATCTCGACGCCCGCCGCTGCGAACTGTTCCGCAAGGGCGCCGACGGCCTGTGGGTGCTGCACCCGACGCAGGGCGAGGAGCCGCTGCAGCTGGCCAGCCTGGGGCTGACGGTCGAGGCCGAGGCCTTGTGGGCCGATCTGGAACCCGAACTTCCGGCGCCGGCCGCGGGCTGAACGCCACGGCGCCCCTGCCGGCGACCGGTCACGGGGTCAGTTCAGCTCACCAACCGAGGGCCGGCGTTGCCTGTCCTGTTCGATCGGTACGTGCACCGGCCCGCTGCGGCCGCCTTGATCGGTCAAGCGCCGGGTCATGGGTAGTATCCGCAACCCGCACAGCACGAGCCCAAGACACCTGCAGCATGCATGCAGGCCCTGAGTTCAGCCCAGCCCAGCCCAGGCCATGACAGACACCCCGCCAGCTCGCACCCCGCCCGCGCCAGGCGCCCCAGGCTCGCCCGACCCGGCGGCCACTTCAGGCCATGGGCTGCCGGGCCCCTGGCTGGTGGCCGACATCGGCGGTACCAATGCCCGCTTCGGCTGGCTGGCGTCTGGCGCCGGCCCGGTCGAATACGTGGCCACGATTCCGGCCGCCGGCCACGCCGGCCCGGCCGAAGCCGCGCAGGACTATCTGCAGCAGCTGGCGCAACGGCTGGGCACCAGCTACCGGCCGCCACGGGCCGGCGCCTTTGCCGTGGCCACGGCGGTGGGTGGCGACCGGGTCGAATTCACCAACAGCGGCTGGGCGTTCTCGTGCCGCGACACGCAGCGCGCCCTGGGCCTGGACGAACTGCTGCTGCTGAACGACTTCGAGGCGCTGGCGATGTCGTTGCCGCGCCTGCAGGGTGCGCAGCTGCGCCCCTTCGGCCCGACGCCGCTGCCGCCGGCCGGTGCGCCTGCCGCGGGCACGCTGGCCGTCGTCGGCCCCGGCACCGGCCTGGGCGTGGCCGGCCTGGTGCCCACGCGCCACGGCTGGGTGGCGGTGCCGGGCGAAGGCGGCCACGCCAGCCTGTCGGCCGCCGACGATTTCGAGGCCGCGCTGCTGGTCGCCGTGCACCGCTTCTACGCCCATGTCTCGGCCGAGCGGCTGCTGTCGGGCATCGGCCTGCCGGTGCTGCACGCGGCGGTGGGCCATGTGCTGGGGCAGGCCGCCGACCCGCTGAGCACCGAGCAGATCGTGCAGCGCGGCCTGGCGCGCAGCGACGAGGCTTGCAGCCGCACCGTGGACAGCTTCTGCGCGCTGCTCGGCAGCTTCGCCGGCAACGTGGCGCTGATCCTGGGTGCACGCGGCGGCGTCTATATCGGCGGCGGCATCGTGCCGCGGCTGGGCGAACGTTTCTTCGAGTCGCGCTTCCGCGAGCGTTTCGAAGCCAAGGGCCGCTTCCAGGCCTACCTGCAGGCCATCCCCACGGCGCTGATCACCGATACGCTGGCCGCGCTCACCGGCGCGGCGCTGGCGCTGGAACAAGCCGGGCGTTGACCGGGCCCGCCAGGCCTGGCGGCCCGGCTCACCACGGCAGCAGTTTCATCTCGAACACCCGCTCGGCCAGCCACACCGCCGCCAGCGCGGCGATGGCCAGCGAGCCGCCCAGCAGCACCGCGCGCCGGTAGAACCAGCTGCGCCGCACGGCCCAGGCCAGCGGCAGGAAGACCAGCACGATGGCCAGCTGCCCGAGTTCCACGCCCACGTTGAAGCCCACCAGCGCCAGCGCCAGCGTGTCCTGCGGCAGGCCCAGTTCGGCCAGCACGCTGGCAAAGCCGAAGCCGTGCACCAGGCCGAAGGCGAAGGCCATCAGCCAGCGCCGGCCCAGGAACAGCGGCCAGACGTTGTTCAGCGCCGCCAGCACCACCGAGGCGGCGATGGCCGATTCCACCAGCCGCGACGGCAGCGAGACGAAGCCCAAAGTGGCCAGCGACAGCGTCACCGAATGCGCCACCGTGAAGCTGGTGACGATGCGGAAGACGTCCCAGAACGCCGGCGTGAAGCGCTCCACCGGCTGCCAGCGCCGCGCCACCCACACGCCCACCGCCGGCAGCAGCAGCGAGAGCAGGAACAGGATGTGGTCGAAACCGATCCAGATATGCCACACCCCTTCTTCCAGATAGGCCAGGAACTGCGCCCAGGCCCCGGCCTCGGCGAGCTCGAACTCCTGGCTCGGTGCCTGCGGCCCCAGGATGGCGGCGCGCGTGCGCCCTTGGGCGCCGAGCTGCAGCAGACCGCGGTGCTGCGGGTCGAGGTCGGCGAACAGCGAGTAATTCAAGCCCAGGCGCGACGGCGGCTGCGGGCAATCCACGCGCAGCGGCAGCACGCTGTAGGCACCGTCGGTATGCGTGTCCACCTGTTGTTCGCCCACCTCCAGCGTGCAGGCCACGCCGTCGGCGCTGACGCTCAGGCGCGCGGCGGCATAGGCGGCGATATCGCCGTGGCGGTGCCGCAGTTCGCCCCAGGTGATGAGGCCGTCGCCGTCGGCGTCCAGTCCGAGCGCATGGTCGAGGTCGCGCAGCGCGATATCCCAGCGGCCGGTCACCGTGGTGTCGGCCACGGCCAGCGTGAGGTAGCTGTCCGAGGGCTTGTGCGCCCACGCATGGCCGGCGCCGAGCAGCAGGAGCAGCAGCGTGGCGTGCAGGATCAACCGCATCCAGGCCGGCCCGGCGTGCCGCCCCGTCTTCAACCCAACTCCCGCACGCGAGCGGCCAGCGACTGCAGCACGACGCTCTCGAAGCCGCTGTCGGCCAGCCACTGCAGCACCGGGGCCGCCGCGGCCGCGTCGCGCGCGGCCAGGGCCGCCTCGAGCAGGATGCGGGCATCGGCGGCCTCGCGCTGTTCGGCCCAGTTCTCGCGCGCCAGCGCCAGCGCACGCGGCGCGTCGCCCTGCAGCGCCAGCGCAAAACGCGACTCCTCCTTGCGGTGGCTGGTATCGCCGCGGCGGCGCGCGGCATCGAAGCGTGCCTGCAGCTCCTGCGCAAAGCCGGCGGTTCGGGGGTCGCCCGTGGCGCGGGCGGCCAGCGCCAGTCGCAGCAGCAGCACATCGGCGCGGCCGCGGTCCTGCAGCAGGGTCAGCACCTCGGCCGGCCGGCCGCGGTCGAGCAGGAAGTCGGCATAGGCCGCCTGCACGTAGACGTCGGGCACAGCCAGCGCCAGCGCATCGCGGAAGGCCGCTTCGGCGGCCACGAAGTCACCGCGGCGTTCCTCGGTCTCGGCCAGCCGCGTCAGGCTCCACAGGCGTTCCGGCGCGCTGGCCTGCGGGTTGGCGAGCAGGGCGGTGCGCAACGCCGTGGCGGCCTGGGCGGCGCGGCCGGTGGCGGCATCCACCTGCGCCAGGCAGGCGGTGGCGCCCAGCGGCGTGGTGTGGGGCGCCATTTGGCGGCAGCTGGCGCGAGCGCCGGCATAGTCAGCGCGCACCATCAGGATCGCGGTGCGCCAGGCGCCGGCTTCCACGTGGTCGGGCTCGACGCGCAGCACGGCTTCCAAGTCCTGCAGCGCAAGTTCGAACCGATGGTCGAACTGCAGCAGGATGGCACGCAGCACGCGCACCGCCGGCGGCGGGTCGGCCAGCCCCAACCAGGGCTGCAAGGCGGCCTGGGCGTAGCCGATGTAGCGCGGATCACCCTGCGCCGCCACCTCCTCGTAGCAGCGCTGCGCGAAGCGCACGGCCAGATCCAGATCTTGCGGGCTGCGCCGCAGCTGCTGGCGCAGCGCGTGCAACTCCTTCGCCCGCGGGTCGCTGGCACGCGCCGGCACGCGCTCGACGACCTGGGCGTCGTCGGTGGGGGTGTAGGGCGCTGCCGTCAACACGGCTGGCAGGCACAGCAGGAACAGGGTCGGCAGGCGGCGGCGCACGGCGCGCATGGTAGCCGGCCCAGTGGAGGAAACGGCTTGTCAACGCTTCCGGTCGCGGCGCGTTATGCAGCCGCCGATGCCGGCGCCACAATCCGAGGCGCCGGCATCGGCGGGCCCGGTGAACGCCGGGCTCCATCAACCCGGACCTTCCAACACAGACCGAAAGACAAGCATGAACAAGACCCTGAGCACCCTCGTCCTGGCCGCCTTTGCCGCCGTGGCCTTCAACGCCCAAGCCGCCTCGCACGCCGGCGCCGCCCCCGCGAAGAAGGCGGAAGCGCCGGCCAAGGCCGCCAGCGCCGCCGCGCCGGCCGCCAGCGCCGCCCCGGCCAAGAAGGACGCGGCCAAGAAGTAAACCACGCGTTTGCGCGTGCAGGAGGGCGGGGGCCTGGCTCCCGCCCTCTTTCTTTTGGTGGCGTCGTGGCGGCGAACTGCGTTCCCCTTGCGACACGGTTGTCACCTGGCGGTTACAAATAACCATGATGTGCTTAAGGACTTCTTAAGTCGGACCTCGCACGATCCGGGCTGCGCGATTTGCGTGAATCCAACCGGCCAGGAGCGACCCTTGAGCAAGCAGCGAATTCCAAGACGACACGACATCGGGCGAGCGCTCGGTGCCCTGGCGCTGATCCTGAACCTGGCCGCTTGCGGCGGTGGCGACGACTCGGACGCCGATGTCCGGATCGCAGAAACCCGGTCCACGATCGCCTCCGCCCGTAGCGCGAGCAACGGCGCCGCCACGGCAGCGGTGACGGTACCGAGCACCGAGGGCCGCCTGCTGGCTTCGAACTGCTCCCAGTGCCACGGCACGCTGGGCACCAGCGGCTTCGGCGAGATCCGCGGCTCCGACTCGAGCGAACTGACCGAGTTCGCGACCAAGACGGCCAACGGCAACATCATGGCCGCGCACGCGCAGGGGTATACGCCCGAGCAACTGCTGGCCATCGCCGCCTACCTGCGTCAGTGAGACCGGAGAACACCATGCATCGATCACGAGTCAAGGGTGCGCTCACCCGTCGCCATCTCATGGGCCTGGCCGCCGGGTTTTTGCCACTGAAGGGGTGGGCCGGCGACGACGAGGACGACAAGCGCCCGTCAGCCAGCAGCACGTCCGCGGCGGTGCTGGCCAGCGCCGGCCTCAGCGGCCAGCGCATCGTGGTGGCCGGCGGCGGCATGGCCGGCATGACGGCGGCCAAATACCTGCGTCTGTGGGGCGGCAGCGGCGTGCAGGTGACGCTGGTCGAACCCGATGCGGTCTATACGTCCAGCATCATGAGCAATCTCGTGCTCAACGGCAGCCGCAATATCGACTCGCTGCGTTTCAAGCGCGATGCATTGACCACCAAGTATGGTGTCGTGCGCAAGCCCGGCCAGGTGGTGGCGGTAGACGCCCTTGCACGCACGGTGACGGTGTCGGACAAGTCCGTGCTGGCCTACGACCGCCTGGTGCTGGCACCCGGCGTGAGCTTCGACGACGCCCACGGCCTGACCCAGGCCGACTACGAGACCCGCACGCCGCACGCCTGGCGCGCGGGTGCGCAGACGACGCTCCTGCGCAACCAGGTGGCGGCCATGCGCAATGGCGACATCTTCGTCATGACGATCCCGAAGTCGCCCTACCGTTGCCCGCCGGGGCCCTACGAGCGGGCCTGCGTGGTGGCCGATTACCTGAAGCGGGCCAAGGGCCCGAACTGCAAGGTGCTCGTGCTCGACGAGAACCTGGCTATCCAGGCCGAACGGCACACCTTCGAGCTGGCCTTCTCCACCCTGCATGCCGGCGTCATCGAATACGTGCCCGGCGTGAGCCACATCGTGATCGACCCGACGACCAAGCGGGTCAGCTATGTCGACCCGGTGGGTGGCACCCAGGTCGTGCCGGCGCGCGTGGTCAACCCCATCGTTCCGCACCGGGCCAGCGGCAGCGCCGCCGGCGGCTGGCTGGCGCGGGCGGGCCTGAACAACAGCGCCGACGGCCGCTGGGCCAGCGTCGATGTGCTGAGCTACGAGTCCACGGCGCCGGGGGCGCAGGGCGTCCACGTCATCGGCGACGCGGCCAGCTGCGGCATGCCCAAGGCCGGGCACGTGGCCAACCAGGAGGCGAAGATCTGCGCCGATGCGATCCTGCGCCTGCTGGCGGGCGGCCAGCCCTTTGGGCAGCCGGTGGCCAACTCGGCCTGCTTCTCGCCGATCACCGCCACCAAGGCTTCGTGGCTGACGGCCGTCTACCAGTACGACGCCACCGAGCGCAAGATGAAGGTCGCCTCCAGCGGTGGCCAGACCCTGGTCAACGGACTGCCTGCGACCGCCACGGAGTCGTCGTCGATCGACGGCGACAACTTCGAGAATATGAGCATCTGGTTCAGGACGCTGATGGCCGACACGACGGCTTGAACGGGTTGCGGGTGCCAGGCCCATTTAGTTCGGCTGCAAGGGCACGATGCCATCGGCTCAGCCGGCGGGCCGGTGAGCATTGCCCTTCCAAGCGCGTTGCCAATCTTGGATGCTGCAAGCGGCGACTCGCCGTCCACGGCGAGTCGCCGCTGCAGGGTCGCAACGACCTAGGGTAAGCACGAGAGTTCGACCTCTGGTTCCGCTACTAGAGTGCCCGCAAGAACAAGACGAGCGGTCGAGCCTGGGCCCTGGAAGGGCTCGCGTCTGACCCGGCAGCGGCTGCGGCCGCCTTCGGGGTGGCCGGCGTCTTCGAGCACTCCCACTGAGCAGACAAAGAGGGCGAGCGCAAGTGCCACGGTCAACGGTTGCCTGCCTTCCTGGACTGCGCCACCGTTTCCTGCGGCAGCTTGGCGCTTGCCTGGCTGGCCTGGCGGTCGCGGGCGCAGCATGCGGGCAGTCGGCGAAGTTCAACCCCTGGGGCGACGAAGTGCTGTACTTCGTGCTCGTCGATCGCTTCGCCGATGGTGATCCCGGCAACAACCCGCGCGTCGATCTGCGCAACCCCGGCGGCTGGCACGGCGGCGACCTGAAGGGCCTGACGCAGCAACTCGACGAGCTCAAGGACCTGGGCATCACCGCGTTGTGGATCAACCCGGTACAGCTGCAGCAGCCCCGCGGCGAGATGGCGCAGGCGCCGGGCCTGCCGGAATTCAGGCACGAGGGCTTCCACGGCTACTGGATCTACGACTTCGAACGCCTGGACCCGCGTTTCGGCAGCGAGGCCGAACTCAAGTCCCTGGTCGAACAGGCCCACCAGCGCGGCATCAAGGTGCTGCTCGACGTGGTCTACAACCACACCGGCTACACGTCCAGCTACACCGCGCGCAAGACGGCCGCCGGCGAGGGCTGGATCCGCGTCGGCGAAGGCAATTGCGAGGTCAACGCCGTCACCTGTGCGGTCGGTGGCCTGCCCGACTTGCGCACCGAAATCCCCGAGGTTCGCGACCACGTGCTGGCCGCCAATATCGGGCTGGCGCGGCGCACCGGCGTCGACGGCTTCCGGCTCGACACCTACAAGCACCTGGCGGGCGATTTCTGGGCCGAGCACCGCAAACGCACGCGCGCCGAACTCGGCCAGGACTTCTTCCTGCTGGCCGAATACTGGGGCGGCACCGCGGAGTCGCTGGACGGTTTCTTCGAGCGTGACGAGGTCGACGCCGGCTTCGACTTCAGCTTCAAGGGCAGCTGCGAAGGCTGGGTCACCGGCCGCGGCCGCTCGGTGGCCTATGGCGCCTACCTGCGCTCCCGGCACGCCGCGCGACCGGGTCATGTGCTGGCGCACTACCTGTCCAGCCACGACGAGCCCATGGCGCTGGGCAACCTGGGCGGCGACCGCCAGCGCTTCCGCGTCTGCGCGGCGCTGCAGATGGCTTCGCTGGGCATGCCGGTCATCTACTACGGCGAAGAGGTCGCCCGCGGCGGCCACGAATGGCCGCTGAACCGCAACGACATGCCCTGGGGCGCGCGCGGCATCGCGCCCGGCCAGGGCGTGGCGCGAGACGAGGCGATGCGTTCCTTCTACAAGCAGCTGATCCAGGTCCGCAAGGAGCGCCCGGCGCTGCGCCGCGGCGGCTACCAGTTGCTGATGCAGCCGCAGGACGCCGTGCTGGCCTTTGCCCGCCGCGACGCCGCCAGCGGCGACACCGTCGTGGTGCTCGCCAACCGCGAGGATCAGCCGGTGGTCGCCGACGTCGCCGCGCCCGCCGGCTGGCCGGCGAGTGCGCGCGACCTGCTCGGCGGTGACACCGTGGCCACCAGCGAAGGCCGCATCAAGCTCACGCTGGCACCGAAGTCGGTGCGCCTCCTCGCGCCCAACCCGAACTAGGCGGACCGGCCATGGCCTCCATCACGCTCGAACACCTCGGCAAGTCCTACACCCCCGAAGTCACGGTCATCCGCGACTTGACCTTCGACATCAAGGACGGCGAGTTCATGGTCTTCGTCGGGCCCTCGGGCTGCGGCAAGTCGACCGTGCTGCGCATGATCGCGGGGCTGGAGACCATCACCAGCGGCACGCTGAAGATCGGCGACCGTGTCGTCAACGACATGCACCCGAAGGACCGCGACATCGCGATGGTCTTCCAGAGCTATGCGCTGTACCCGCACATGACGGTGTACGACAACATCGCCTTCGGCCTGCAGATCCGCAAGATCGCCGAGCCCGAGATCAAGAAGCGCGTGCAGGAGGCCGCCGACACGCTGGGCCTGAACGCCTACCTCGACCGCAAGCCCAAGGCGCTGTCCGGCGGCCAGCGCCAGCGCGTGGCGCTCGGTCGCGCGATCGTGCGCAACCCGTCGGTCTTCCTGTTCGACGAGCCGCTGTCCAACCTCGACGCCGAGCTGCGCGTGCACATGCGCGCCGAGCTGTCCAAGCTGCAGCGCAAGCTCAAGACCACCACCGTCTACGTCACGCACGATCAGGTCGAGGCCATGACCATGGGCCACCGCATCGCCGTGCTGCGCCCCTGCGGCAGCGACCCCAAGGTGAGCAACCTCACGCAGGTGGGCACGCCGATGGAGATCTACGACACGCCGGCCAACCTGTTCACCGCGGGCTTCATGGGAACGCCGAAGATGAACCTGCTCAAGGCCAAGGTCGCCGACGACGGCCGCGACGTACTGTTCTATGGCGTGCGCATCCCGGTGTCGGCGCAGTTCAAGGACGCGGCGCTCAAGCACCGCGGTCGCGACGTCGTGCTGGGCATCCGGCCCGAGCACATCGGCGCCGCGCACGAGGTCGACTGGCAGAGCGACTGCAGCATCTCCGGCACGGTGGAGATCCTGGAGCCGCTGGGTCACGAGGTCATCGTGCACTTCCAGCTGCAGGGCGAGACGCTGGCCGGGCGCCTGCGCAGCCACGTCGCGCTGCCCGCCATGGGCGACCCCATCACGCTGCTGGTGCAGACCGAGGCCATGCACCTGTTCGACCCGGTCAGCGAGCAACGGCTCGCCTGACCCACCCTGAAAGGAAACCGAAATGACGACGAAGACCTGGCTGGCCGGCGCACTGGCCGCCGCTGGCGCCATGTTGGCGGCCGGTGCCGCCCACGCGCAGGCGGCCAACGAACTGGTGGTCTGGCATGCCTACCGCGGCGCCGAGAAGGCGGCCTTCGAGAAGGTCGTCGGCATGTTCGAGAAGTCACCCGGCGCCAAGGGCATGAAGGTCAGCACGCTGGCCATTCCCTACGACGCCTACGCCGACAAGATCAG
Organism: Candidatus Rubrivivax defluviihabitans; assembly: GCA_016709385.1. Taxonomy (GTDB): domain Bacteria; phylum Pseudomonadota; class Gammaproteobacteria; order Burkholderiales; family Burkholderiaceae_C; genus Rubrivivax; species Rubrivivax defluviihabitans. The sequence goes on along the minus strand of JADJMW010000002.1, from coordinate 450,163 downwards.
CGCCGCGGTGCCGCGCGGCAAGGGCCCCGACCTGTTCATCTATGCGCAGGATCGCCTGGGCGGCTGGATCGAGGCCGGCAAGACGGTGGAGCCGATCGACTTCTTCATCGACAAGGCCACGCGCGACAGCCTGCTGCCCGGCATGCTCGGCGCCATGACCTACAAGGGCGGCGTCTACGGGCTGCCGATCAACTACAAGAGCACGACGCTCATCTACAACAAGGACCTCGTCAAGACGCCGCCCAAGACCACCGACGAGATGGTCAAGCTGGCCAAGACGCTGACCAATGCGCAGTCGGGACGCTACGGACTGGCCTACTGGTACACCAATTTCTATTTCCACTCGGCGCTGATGAACGCCTTCGGCGGCGCCGTCTTCGACAAGGACGGCAAGCTCACCGTCGACAGCCCGGCCACCGTGGCTTCGCTGAACCAGATGATGACCTGGTACAAGAAGGACGGCATCATGCCCACCGAGCCCTCGGAGGCGCTGATCGCCTCGATGTTCAACGAGGGCAAGGCCGCGATGGTGATCAACGGCCCCTGGTTCGTGGGCGACATCGACAAGAAGATCAACGTCGGCTTCGCGATGTTGCCCATCGTCGACGCCGCGAAGAAGCCGATGCGCCCGTGGCTCACGATCGAGGGCGCCTACGTCGCCGCCAGCTCGGGCAAGAAGGACGCCGCCTACGAGCTCGCCAAATACCTGACCTCCTTGGAAGCCGGCCTGGTGCTGGCCGTCGAGGGGCGCCAGCTGCACACCAACAAGGCCGTCTACAACGACCCCAGGGTCAGCGGCGACCCGGTGCTCAAGGCCTTCCGCGACCAGCTCGACAACGCCGAGCCGATGCCCAACCGCCCCGAGATGACGATGGTCTGGTCGCCGGCGACGACGGCGATGAACAAGATCGTGAAGGGCAACGCCACGGTCGAGGCGGCGCTGAAGGAAGCCGCCGGCACGATGCAGGACAGCATCGCCGCGTTGCGCAAGACCAAGTAGGCCCGGCAGCGCAGCGCGAAGGAACCGGACGCGGCCGATGAGCAAGCCCGTGACCTGGCTGGACCGGCGTGCGCTGTGGGGGTTGGGCGTGGCGCTGGGCGTCGTGCTGGCGCTCAGCGGCTGGTTCTACGACAGCGTCAGCGGCGACCTGGCCGACGAACGACGGCAGCGCGAGGCCACGCTGGTGGCCAACGCCCTGGGCGCGTCGCTGTCCGGCGCCGACGCCGAGGCGGCGGCCGAACGCATCGGGCGCTGGAAGGCCGCCCTGCCCAGGCTCGATTCGGCGCTGGTCGTCGCCGGCCGCGAGCTCGTGGCTTCGACGCGGCCCGAGGACGCCGCGCCACGCCCGCTGCAGCGCGAGGAAAAGCCGCTGTTCGACCTGGCGACCGTGCTGCGCTCGGCCGGCGAGACCAATGTCGGCGAAGGCGGGGTGCGCAAGAAGACGGTGCAGATCGACGACAGGGGCGACGGCGTCGTCACGGTGACGGTGCCGTATGTCGTCGACGGCCAGTTCGAGGGCATCGTGCAGGCGCGCGTGCGCGACGCCGGCCCGGGCCGGGTGTCGCCCGGCGGCGGCTGGGCGCTCGGCTTGGGCCTGCTGGCGGGTGCGCTCGTGGTCGGTTTTTTCCTGCGCGTGAATCCGCAGCGCCGCTTCGACATCGCGCGCGGCGTGGCCATCTTCGCGCTGCTGGCGCTGGCCATCGGCTTCCAGCAGCAGCGCCTGGGCCAGATGGCCGAGGCCGCGGCCGCGTCGGACCTCGACATCTCCAAATTCCAGGCCGCCGCCGCAGCGGCCTACAGCCGCACCGGCGCCGCGCCGCTGGCCCCCGGTGCCGCCAGCCCCTGGGACACCGACGCCTATGGCCGCCCGCTCAACCGTATCGCCGGCGACGGCTCGGTGCTGCCGCGCGCCGCAGCAGCGGGCCCCGACCCGCTGACTCGCTTCCTGGAGCGCAGCTTCTGGGGCATCAACCTGGTCGGCGTCGCGCTGCTGCTGTTCTTCCTGCAGGGTTACGCCACCCGCACCGCCACCGCGCTGCGCGACCACGCCGACGCCTACGCCTACGTGGCGCCGGCCATGATCGGCATGCTGGTGCTGGTGTTCTTCCCGTTCTTCTACGGCATCGGCCTGGCCTTCACCGATACCACGCTGTTCAACGAGTCAGCGCCGTTCCGCGAACGCTGGATCGGCTTCGACAACTTCGTGCAGATCCTGGGCGACTTCAATATCGTCACCCAGAGCGCCGAAGGCACCGTCGTCAACTACCAGAACTTCTACTGGACGCTGATGATGACGGTGATCTGGACCGTCACCAACGTCACCGTCGGTGTGACCTTCGGCTTCATCCTGGCGATGGCGCTGAATACCGAAGGCCTGCGCGGCAAGTGGCTCTACCGCATCCTGCTCATCCTGCCCTGGGCGATCCCGAACTACATCACCGCGCTGGTCTGGCGCGGCATGTTCCACCCGCAGTTCGGCGTCATCAACCAGGTGCTGCAGATGTTCGGCCTGGCGCCGGTGCGCTGGTTCGACGGCGTGGTCAGCGCCTTCATGACCGGCCTGATCACCAACGGCTGGCTCAGTTTCCCCTTCATGATGGTGGTGATCCTGGGCGCGCTGCAGTCCATCCCGCGCGACATGTACGAAGCCGCCGAGGTGGAGGGCGCCACGAAGTGGCAGCAGCTCAGGAGCATCACGCTGCCGCTGCTGCGGCCCACGCTGGTGCCGGCGATCATGCTGTCGGTGGTGTGGACCTTCAACATGTTCAACATCATCTTCCTGGTCAGTGGCGGCGAGCCCGGCGGCGCCAACGAGATCCTCATCACCAAGGCCTACAAGATCGCCTTCGAGCAATACCAGTACGCCTACGCGGCGGCGTACTCCACGGTGATCTTCATCATCCTGCTCGTCTACGGGTATTTCCAGACCCGCATGACGCGCGCGACCGAATCGTATTGAGGGCGCCGTGCAGCAGAAGTCCAACCACGTCTGGATCCACATCGGCCTGATCAGCTTCACGCTGCTGGCCATCTACCCGGTGCTGTGGGTGCTGGCGCTGGCCTTTTCGGGCCAGCAGAGCGTGGGCATCATCGACCTGCCCAAGGACCCCACCTTCCTGGAACGCGCGCGCGGCGTGCTGCCCTGGCCGGCGCACTTCTCGGTGAAGAACTTCACCGACGTCATGACCGAACAGCCCTTCGGCCGCTGGCTGCTGAACAGCCTGCTGGTCTCGGTGATGACCACCGCCCTGGGCGTCTTCCTGGCCTGCACCGCGGCCTATGCCTTCAGCCGCTTCCGCTTTCCCGGGCGCGACAGCGGCATGCTCGCCTTCCTGGTGTCGCAGATGTTCCCCGGCACGCTGATGCTGATCCCGCTGTTCATCATCATCGTCAAGTGGCTGGGGCTGGGCAACAACTTCTGGGGCCTGGTGATCGTCTACGCCACCACCGCCATTCCGTTCTGCGTCTGGATGCTCAAGGGCTATTTCGACACCATCCCGATCGACATCGAGGAGTCGGCGCGCATCGACGGCGCCAGCCCGCAGGTCATCTTCTTCCGCATCATCCTGCCGCTGGCCAAGCCGGCGATCGCCATCACCGCGCTGTTCTCCTTCATGACGGCGTGGAACGAGTTCATCCTCGCTTCCGTGTTCCTGGAATCCGAGGCCAAGTACACGGCCCCGGTGGGCCTGCGCTTCTTCGTCGGGGGGTTCTCTTCCCAATGGGGATTCTTCGCCGCCGGCTCGGTGATCGTGTCCTTGCCCGTGGTGATCCTGTTCCTGTACCTGCAGAAGTACCTGGTGTCCGGCCTCACGGCCGGGAGCGTGAAGTAGTGTCCATTTCCAAAGAGGAGCCATCCATGAAGTCTCGTTTCTCCCTGCGCGCCATCACGGTGGCGTCCCTCGTCCTGTTCGGCGTTGGCGCCGCGCACGCGGTCGAATTCACCGATCCGCGTGGCGACGACAAGGGGCCCGGCAACTACACCTACCCCACCGACGGCGTCTACAAGGCCGGCTCGTTCGACCTCACCAAGTTCACCGCCACGCAAAGCAACACCGACATCGACTTCCAGGTCGAGGTCGCCGCCGGTCTGGAAGACCCCTGGGGCATGGGCGGCGGGTTTGCAACGCAGATGATCTTCATCTTCATCAAGACCGGCCCGGGCGGCTACACCGATGCGCCTCCCGGGCTGAATATCCAGTTCGAAAAGGGCCACGAGTGGAACAAGCTCGTGGTCCTGTCGCCGCAGAAGAAGGCGCGTGTCACCGCCGAGGCCGAAAGCAAGGCCAGCAAGTTTGCCAAGGACATCCTGGTGCCGAACCTGACACGCGGCCGCGGCCGCGTGATTTCCGGCACGGTGCCCTTGGCCGGGACGGGTGCGCCCCAAGGCAGTGCCGACACCCTGGAGCTACCAGGTCGTGATGCAGAGCAACGAAGGTTTCCCCGCGGCCACCGACTTCCTGACGCGCAAGGTCAACGAATACGAGGGCCAGCACCGCTTCGGCGGCGGCAACGACGGCGACTGCGACCCGCACGTGATGGACGTGCTGGAGGGGCCCGACGCCAAGCAGTCCGAGATGCTGGCCTACAAGTGCGGGCCCGACGGCAAGGCCGAAAAGATGGCCACGCTGAAGATGATCAAGAAGTGATTGCCAGCCACCCACCAAGGAGTCAACACCAATGAGAAACCACGCTCTCAAGCCGGTCGCCCTGGCCGCCGGCCTCCTGCTGGCCCTGCCTGCGTTCAGCGCTGGCATCGACTTCAGCGGTTCGAACATCTACATGAAGTTCCTCGACGGCGACCAGCGCACGATCAGCAATGCCAGCGGTGACACCGCCAGCGGCGCCGACCAGGGCCAGTGGACCGAATTCGAGCTGCGCATGAAGGTCAATATCTCCAAGCAGGTCGAGGCCGGCGTGCGTCTGCAGAGTCGCAGCCCGGCCTCGTACTGGACCAATTTCGGCTTTGCCAACAACGAGGGTTTCGGCGACCCGAACAATATCTATCCGCAGCAGAGCAAATACATCAAGCTGCGCGGTGCCTACGTCCTGCTCACACCGGGCTACGCCTGGCTCGACCAGGCGCTGATCGGTTCCAGCGACTGGGGCATGTTCGACCCGTTCACGATCGGCCAGGTGCGTTATATCGATCGCGACAACTACAACGGCCTGTACTTCAAGGGCAAGCTGCCTCTCGCCGGCAGCAGCTGGGAATTCGGCCGCCTGTCGCTGCCGAACTACCTGCAGGCCAACTACGGCCAGGGGGCGAGTTGCTGCAGCAGCGACGCCAGCCAATACAACGAAGCCGTCTACATCGCCCAGGCCAAGGCGCAGTTCGGCCCCGCCCGGCTCAGCACCAGCTACCAGTGGTTCGACGACCACCAGCTCAAGCCCGACTCGACGCCGAACGATGGCCGCGATCAGGAGACCTTCGCCAAGAACAAGGTCTTCATGCTCAAGGGCGAAGGCAGCGTGATGGACGGCTTCGACGTCAAGGGCGCCTACTACTATTCCCAGTACGACGCACCCTTGTTCGACCAACCCTGGATCAACGGCCCGAAGTCCAGCGTCGACGACCATGCCTTCAAGATCGATGTCGCGCTGAGTTCGCTGGCACCCGGCCTGTCCCTGAACTACCAGTATTTCGACATCGGGGCCGGCTACTTCAGCAATGCGGCGTCGCGGCGCGAGACCGATGTGTTGCTGACCGAAGGCTCGGAATCGTCCTGGTACGGCTGGGGCAAGTCGAGCACGTCGATCTGGCTCGGCGGTGCGGCGAAGGACTACCAGCAGGCACCGTCGTCGGCCAAGTGCAACGCCGGCGGCGGCGGCGTCTGCCGTGCCGACAGCGGCCTCAAGGAAGGCGCCAACGGCCTCGTCGACAACGACTACATGGACTTCGACGAGGCTCCCGCCGAGTCGGTTCAAGGCTGGAAGGGGCACACTTTCCTGGCCGGATACGAGATCGCGAAGATCAGCCTCGGCGGCGAGTATTCGCGCATCAGCTACAACTACAACTGGCAGAACTATTCGGCCACCGGGCCCCTGTCGAACTTTTTCAATCTGAACAACGACCGCAAGACGGACATCCTGGTTCTGAAGGCTGGCTATATCGTGCCGGTGGCGGGTGGCATCGAGTTGACGGCCAAGTACAAGATGGTGGACGACACCAACGCGGGTCAGGCCAACAACGCGACCGACGACCGCGACACCAAGGACACCGGCTACACCTTCGCCGCCGGCAACCAGCTCTTCGGCGACCTCTACGGCAAGTTGGCCTGGGGCAAGTACAAGCGGGACATCACCAAGTCGGGGTCCAAGATCGAGAACGACAAGAGCATCACCAGCCTGGGCCTGGCCTACAACCTGGCGGGCTTCGAGGTCGGCCTGCTGACGCAGTGGGTCAGCGGCGACGGCGATCCGAACGAGACCGGGACCAAGGGCGATATCGAGCAATACCGCATGAAGGCTTTCGTCAAGGCGATCTTCTGATCGTGTCCGGGCGTTGACCAGAGCGCCGGCGCCGAGGGCCCTTCCCCATGCGGGGCGGGGCCCTTTGCTTTACGCTCGGATCATCTCCGGCGCACCCGTGCGCGTCTCTCATTCCAGCCGAGTCCACCGATGAAAACGAGTTTCCTTGCCGCCGCGCTGCTGTTGCCGCTGGCGGTGCTGGCACAGCCGGCGCCGCTGCTGACGGCCACCGACCCCGAGGGCGACGACGTCGGCGACGGCTCGCTCGTCTATCCGCGCAGCACTGCCTGGGTGGCCGGCGACCTCGACCTGCGATCCTTGCGTGTCTTTGCCGAGGGCAAGGACCTGCGTTTCGAGGCCAGCTTGCGCAATCCGGTCCGCAGCCCGGCCACGGTCATGTCGCCCGGCATGGGCACGCAGAGCCTGTCGGCCTTTGCGCGCCATGGCTTCTACGCCTTCAACATCGACATCTATATCGACGCCGACCGCGCGCCTGGATCGGGCAACACCGTCACCCTGCCTGGACGCCGCGCGCAACTGGACCCGGCGCACGCCTGGGAGAAGGCCGTCGTGTTGACGCCACGACCCGAACTGATGCAGCGCGAACTGATCGCCGCGCTGCGCGAGATCTCTTCCGCCGGCGAGGCCGAGGTCGCGGCCACGGTCCAGCGCTCGGTCTTCTTTCCGACCCAGATCCGGGTGCAGGGGCGCACGGTGTCCTTCATCGTGCCCGGAACCTTCATCGATGCGGCCGGCCTGGCCGGCGCGTCGGTGACGGCCTTCGTCACCGCGGCGCCGCTGGCCATCGATGCCGGCATCAAGATGTCCTTCGGCGACACGGGGGCGGTGCGCGACCGCTTTGCACTGGGTGTGGCGCAGCCCGATGTCGGCGAACCGGAGCTGACCATGGGCCACCGTGCTGCGCCGGCACCGGCGACCGCGGTGGTCGACCTGCTGAGCCCGAACCCGAACCAGCAGGCGCTGCAGCTGGCGCCCGGCGGACGGCTCACCGGGCTCAGCCGCGAGAACCGGATGGGTGCCGCCCCGTTGCAGCTGCCAGCGCAAGCGGCCACGGCACCGGCAGCGGCCACGAGCGACTCGTGGTTCTCGCGCGCGCTCCAGTCCATGTCCGCAGCCTTTGGCGGCAGCGCTGCAGCGCCGGCGCCGGTTGCGGCAGCGGCTCCCGCCGGGACGCAGAGCGTGCAGTCGCTGATGTCGCCGCCTGCGCTGCCACCCGCGCCGCCGGTCTCGCCGGTGTCGCCAGCACCGACCACGGCGGCTGCCGTCGCGCCACCGACTGCCGCCCCGGTTGCGCCGGTTGCGCCGGCTGCGCCGGCTGCCGCCGCAAAGGTGGAGGCCGCCGCAGCACCGCCGCCGGCACCGAGGCCCGCACCCACACCGGCGCCGGCCGCCACGCCGGCTGCCGGCATCGCCGGGGTCGCTCCCGCAGCGGCGGCTGCAGCAGCGGTTCCCGCGCCTGCGTCGAAGCCGGCCGCCGCTGCGCCGGCGGCAGCCGTGCCCACGCCCCAGCGCCCGCGTGACGCGGCATTCTTCGAGGAACAGGAAAATCGCCTGCGCACCCTCAAGCGTCTGCGCGACGGTGGCCTGATCTCGGAACAGGAATACCAGGCCAAGCGGCGCGAGGTGCTCGACCAGCTTTGAGGCGCTGCCGGCGGTGGCGCCGGCAGCCCATCACGGCGTCACGGCGAGGCGAACACGCGCAGCGACTGGCCAGCCAGGCTGATATTTGCGCGTTGGTCGGCGCCCACCACGACGTCGCCCGACGCGGCCGGGAACAAGCTCCTGAGCGTCGCGCCTGCGGGCAGGCCCGGTACCGCCAGCGCCGCAGCCGAGGTGCCGTAGTTGATGGCGACGACGACACGATCGGTATCCAGTCGACGCTGGAAAGTCATCGCGCTGCCGTCCACCACCACGTTGTCATAGCTGCCGGCGGCGATGGCCGGGTGGGCCTTGCGCAGCGCCAGCATGGCCTTGTAGAAGGCCAGCAGCGAGTTGGGGTCGGCCTGCTGCGCGGCGACATTGAAGCCTGCCACGTTGGCCGACAGCGAACGGTACGGCGTGCCGGTGGTGAAGCCCGCGGTGGCCGTGCTGCCGGTCCAGCTCATCGGCGTGCGCAGCTTGGGGTCGCCCGACAGCGAACCGCCGCCGGCCATGCCGACCTCTTCGCCGTAGTAGATGAAAGGCGTGCCCGGCTGCAGCAGGTAGGTGGCCGCGGCCAGCCGGTATTGCGCCAGGTTGCCGCCGAACTGGTCGTAGGCGCGCTGGCCGGCGAAGCTGTCGTGGTTGGACAGCATCGTCGACAGGCCGGCCGGCGCGTTCTGCGGGAAGGCGGCCACGCGCGCCACCGCGGCCGCGTCGCCCTTCGCGGCGGCGATCAGGTTGGCGGTGTTGTTGAAGGCGAAGGCGCTGCCGCAGGCCGCCGTATAGCCGAAGGGGTCGCTCGGGCCCTCGCAGACCAGGAAGCGCTGCGCGTAGCCGTTCATCAGCGTGCGCACGTTGCGCAGCAGCGCAAGGTTCTCGGGCTGGTTCTCCCAGGCGCTGGCGCCGTTCTCGACCAGGTTGCCGACGGCGTCGAGGCGGAAGCCGTCGACGCCGCGATTCAGCCAGAAGCGCAGGTTGTCGTGGTGATAGGCCACGACGCTGGCGTTGCGCAGGTTCCAGTCCGGCATCTGGTCCCAGAAAGGCGCGAAATAGTAGTTGCCGGTGCTGCCGCGCCAGGGGTCGTTGCCGTAGATCGACCAGCCGGTCGGCTTGAGCCCGGCCCACAGATACCAGTCGCGGTAGGCGTTGGACGCTCCGCTGCGCGACTGCACGAAGAGCGGGTTTTGCGCCGCGCTGTGGTTGAAGACATAGTCGATGACGATGCCGATGCCGCGCGCGTGCGCCTGCCGCAGCAGTTCGTCGAAGTCGGCCAGGCTGCCGTACTGGGCCTCGATCGCGCGGTAGTCGCTCACCGCGTAGCCGTGGTCGCGGTCCTGGCTCTGCGTCACCGGCATCAGCCACAGGCCGGTGACGCCCAGGTCGCGCAGATAGTCGAGTTGCCCGATCAGGCCGCGCAGGTCGCCGATGCCGTCGCCGTTGCTGTCCTTGTAGCTGCGCACGAAGATTTCCATGAAGGCGCCCTGCTGCCATCCCGGCGGCAAGGCGCTCCCGGGGTCGGCGGCGGCCACGCTGCTCACGTCCACGGGTGGCAGGCCGGCGCCGGGGTCGGTGGGCGGTGGCGCGACGGCGGTTTCGCCACCGCCGCCGCCGCCGCAAGCCATGAGGGTGGTCGTCGCGGCGAGTGCGGCGGCTGCCCGGCGGAGAAGAATGAGCGCGTTCCGCATGAGGTTCCTGTGCTGACTTCGGATGAGGGGTCGTTACTGTAGTGTGACCACGTCCGACGGAGAGCGTCGAGCTCCATCTCTGTTCCTGCTGCGCCGACCGAGGGTAAGCCCCGGATTCGAGCCGCTGCCTTCTCTCATTAGCATGAACCGGCGCCTCAGCCGATGGCGGGTGCTGGCCCTGAACGACCGTTTTTCGGAGACGTCTCCATGCCTGAATCCTTCGCGTCCACCTGGCGCCGCCTCAGTGCGCTGCTGGCCCTGCTGGCCCTCTCGTTGCTGGCCGCCTGTGGCGGCGGCAACAGCACCAACATCAGCAATGCGCCCACCGGCCTGGAGGCCGGCAACGCCACCGACCTGAAGACGGTGCTGGCCGCCGTGCCCGCCGCCGGGGGTGGCGGCGGCGGTGGCAGCAATACCGTGCGGCTGCGCTACAACCGTCCCGACGGCAACTACGCCGGCTGGACGCTGTATACCTATGGCGGGGCCGATCTCGGCGGCTGGCCCGGCAAGGGCCCCGACGGCGACGAGGCTGGCGCCGGCAAATACTGGGACGTGCCCGTCACGGGCGCAGCGTTCAATTTCATCATCGTCAAGGACGGCGGCAGCACGCGCGAACCGTCCAACTGGAGCGGCAAGACCGGCTCCGACGAGCAGCAGTTCTGGGACATGTCGGGCGGTAACTCCATCTACAAGATCGCCGGCGATCCGACCAACTACCCCAGCAACCCGGCCGGCGCGTCGGCGCCGAACATCGACACCGTGCGCGTGCACTACCGACGCCTCGACGGCCAGTACACCAACTGGGGCGTGCACATCTGGGCCAGCAGCGGGCTCGACGTGGCCGGCCTGAAGCCCGGCGTGACGATCGACCAGTGGACCAATGCGGTGCCGTTCACCGACTTCAACAACTACACCACCGACGACAACGGCATCGTCTTCGACATCCCGGTCGTCAACCCCACGGCCGACAACTCCCGCACCAACCTGCAGTTCATCATCCACGGCAAGCCGCCGGGCGGCGACCCGAACGACAAGGACGGGCGCAACGACAACATCACGGTGTCCTACGCCACCCTGAACATCAACAACAAGGTCGGCGAGATCTGGCTCATCCAGGGCGACGCGACGGTCTATACCAGCTACCCGGACACCCGGCTCGCGTCGACCACCGATGCGCGCGCCTATTGGCTGACCAGGGACCTGGTCCAGTTCCCCAAGGTCGACACCGGCGGCGTCTTCAAGCTCTACCACTCGGCGCGCGGCCAGATCAAGGCAGCCAAGGACAGCGCGGTCAGCGGTGCCGACGGCGCCATCACGCTGGACGTCTTCACCGGAACGGTGCCGCCCCAGGCCGCGACACGCTTCAAATACGTGGCCCCCGGCGTGGTGCTGCAAGTCAGGGCGGCGGACCGGGCGCAGCTGGGCAGCCTGCTGCGCAGTCAGCTGGTGCTGGTCCAGGAAAATGCCGGTGGCCAGGTGCAGAACGCGACCACGGCGCAGATCGCCGGCCTGCTGGACGACTTGTACGCCGCGGCCGCGGCGGTGCCCGACCTGGGCGTGTCCGTGGCGGGCGGCAAGACCTCGTTCAAGCTCTGGGCGCCCACGGCGCAGAAGGTCGAGGTGGCCATCTACGCCGACGGCGTCGGCCTCACCCAGTCCATGCTGTCGGCAAGCTTCGACGCCGCAACCGGCGTGTGGACGGCCAGCGGCGACGGCGACCTCTCGGGTCGCTACTACCGCTATGTGGTGGACGTCTTCGTGCGCGGCGTGGGCCTGGTGCGCCAGCTCGTCACCGACCCCTATTCGGTGAGCCTGTCGGCCGATTCGGCGCGCAGCTATATCGCCGACCTGGCGTCGCCTGCGCTCAAGCCCGAGGGCTGGGATACGCACAAGATTCCGGCCAAGGTGGCGGCGCAGACCGACATGACGATCTACGAGCTGCACGTGCGCGACTTCTCGGCCAACGATTTCAGCGTCTCGGCGCCGAACCGCGGCAAATACCTCGCCTTCACGGAAACCGGCTCCAACGGCATGCGCCACCTGCAGGCGCTGGCCGAGGCCGGCCTGACCGACGTGCACCTGCTGCCGATCTTCGACCTCGCCACCGTGCCCGAGGCCGGCTGTGCCGCCGTCGCCACCAGCGGCGCGGCCGACAGCCAGGCGCAGCAGGCGGCGGTGAACGCCGTGCGCGACAGCGACTGCTTCAACTGGGGCTACGACCCCTATCACTTCAATGCCCCGGAGGGCAGCTACACCTCGTCTTCGGGGGACGGCGCGCGGCGCATCGTCGAGACGCGCGCCATGGTCCAGGCCTTGCACGCCGCCGGGCTGCGCGTGGGCATGGACGTGGTCTACAACCACACCACGGCCTCGGGGCACAACGACAAGGCCGTGCTCGACCGCGTGGTGCCCGGTTACTACCACCGCCTGAACGACAAGGGCGAGGTCGAACGCTCGACCTGCTGCGACAACACGACCACCGAGAACCTGATGATGGGCAAGCTCATGATCGACTCGGCGGTGCTGTGGGTCAGGCAGTACAAGATCGACTCCTTCCGTTTCGACCTCATGGGCCACCAGCCGCGCGCCGTGATGGAGCAGTTGCAGGCGGCCGTCGACGCCGCGGCCGGCCGCACCGTGCAGCTCATCGGCGAGGGCTGGAATTTCGGCGAGGTGCAGGACGGTGCACGTTTCGTGCAGGCCTCGCAGCTCTCGCTCAACGGCAACGGCATCGGCACCTTCAGCGACCGTGCACGCGACTACGTGCGCGGCGGCAGCCCGTTCGACGGCGGCGACAGCCTGATCGCGAACCAGGGCTACATCAACGGCCTGTACTACGACGCCAACCCCAAGGGCGGCAGCAAGACGAAGAACGACCTGATGTGGGCGGCCGACGTCATCAAGGTGGGCCTCGCCGGCTCGATCCGCAGCTTCCAGTTCACCACGCACTGGGACGCCAACCTGAAGCTGGAGGAGATCAACTACAACGGCCAGCCGGCCGGCTACGTGCTGAACCCGGGCGAGGTGGTGAACTACGTGGAGAACCACGACAACCAGACGCTGTTCGACATCAACGCCTACAAGCTGCCCACCACCACCAGCAAGGAAGACCGCGCGCGGGTGCAGATCCTGGGCGCCGCGATCAACGTCTTCAGCCAGGGCGTGGCGTATTTCCACGCCGGCATCGATACCTTGCGCAGCAAGTCGATGGACCGCGACAGCTACAACTCGGGCGACTGGTTCAACCGCCTGGACTGGACCTACAACGACAACTATTTCGGCACCGGATTGCCGATCCAGGACAAGAACGGCGACAACTGGAGCCTCATCGGGCCGCTGCTGGCGGACCCCGCCATCAAGCCCACGCCTGCCGAGATCGCCTGGACGCGCGACGCCTTCCGCGACCTGCTCAAGATCCGCTACAGCTCGACGCTGTTCCGGCTGCGCACGGGTGACGAGATCAAGTCGCGCCTGGTGTTCCACAACACCGGCTCGGCGCAGGTACCCACGGTATTGGCCGGCCACCTGGACGGCAACGGCTACGCCGGCGCCGGCTTCAAGGAGGTGCTGTACCTGGTGAACGTGGACAAGCAGCCGCAGACGCTGACCGTCGACGCTCTCAAGGGCAAGTCGTTCGTGCTGCATCCCGTGCACAGTGCGCCTGGCGCTGCCGACAAGCGCGCCGCCGCCGCCACCTATGCGGCCGCCACCGGGGCCTTCACCGTGCCGGCGCGCACGGCGGTGGTCTTCGTCGTCAACTGACGGCCGGCCAGCGCGGTGGTCGTGACGTCCGGGGCCGCCCTCAGGGGCGGCCCTGATCTTTGGTGGCGCGGCCGCTGCGCGCGATGGCCGCCGCCACCGCGTCCCAGGTGGCCTCGAAGCCCTCGGGCGTGAAACCAGCACCCGAAGGCAGCCAGTCGGCCGTCTTGCCGGCCAGGGTGTAGTGGCCGACGACGTCCAGGTGGTCGGCGCGCGCCACGTGCAGCACGCGGCCGTGCAGCTGGCTCAGCGTCGGCACGATGCCGTCGTTGACGGCCGGCGTGGCCTTGAAGCCCAGGGCGCGGTCCAGCTGGCGCTGCATGGCGGCCGTGGGCACGGGATACGGATAACGCGGGTGCGGCCGCGAAGTCAGCCCGTGCAGCAGACGGAACAGCGCACGCAGCGTCACGTACTCCGGGTCCAGCCACTCCGACACCTCGACCCGCTCGCGCGGCCTGGGCACGCCGGCCACGACGCAGCCGTAGGCGATGCCATCGCGGTCGGCCACCGCGGCGTCGAAGAGTCCGATGCCTTCGGGCGTGAGCTGCAGCACCGCGCCCTGGTCGCGTTCGATCTCGCCCAGGTAGCGCCACACCGGGTCGCGGCGGTCGAAGCGGATCCTGCGCAGCAGGCCGTCGGCCAGGCGGTCCAGCGGGCCGGTTTTGCGGCCCAGCCAGTCGTCCAGCCGCGCCACCAGGGCCAGGGCCTGGGCCGCCGCGACGATGGCGCCGCGCCCCTGCCCCGAGGTGGCCAGCGCACTGAGCACCAGCAGCAGCGTCTGCCCCTGCAGGCTGAGAAAGTGGTTGGCCAGCGGCGTGCCGTGGTGCGGCGTGGCCACCGAGATGGCGCTGCGCGTGAGGCGGGCGATGCGCTCCTCGGAGTCGCCGCGCGAGATCTTCACCCCCGGCGTGAGCAGCATGCGCATGTCCAGGCCGCCGGTGGAGTGACCGACGAAGTGCAGCTCGCTGGCCTTCAGCCCGCCGCGGGCCAGCACCTGACGGCGCAATTCGTCAACGCGGCGCGGGATCGAGGCCGTGGGTTGCGTCTTGCAGCGCACGATGCGCGCCGGCGCGCCGTGCCGCCGCAGCGCTTCGCCCAGCGTCTGCTCCACGCGTTCGAAATAGCTCACCGACCCCACCGAGGTGAAGCCGAAGAAGCCGGGCACCAGGAAGACCAGGCGCCGCGACTCGGTGACCACCATGCTGGAACTCCGCCGCGAACACCGCCGCGAGCATTGCCGCCATCGTAGGCCGCGGCTCGCGGGGGCGATTGCGCACGATCAAGGGCCGGGAGCAGCCCGGCCCTGGGGGTACTCAGTGCGCGGCGATCACGCCGCAGGCAATGCGCGCGCCCGAGTTGCCCGTGGGTTGCGTGGTGTAGTCGTCGGGCTGCGCATGCACGACCACCGAGCGGTTGACGACGCTGAGCGGCCCGGTGCCCAGGGTCGGGCCCGTCAGAACGAACTTCTGGTCGGCCACGCCTTGCGCGTCGGACTTCAGCGCCGGCATGTCGCCGGCGTGGTGCGCCGCGCCGGGGGGGCCGTGGGGCTTGCCGTCGGGGTTGAAGTGGCCACCGGCGCTGGTGCCGTCGGCGCTGGCACAACTGCCGACTTCGTGCACGTGAAAGCCCAGTTCCGCATTCGGCTTGAGCCCGCTGATGCGGGCGTGCACCATGAGCTGGCCGCCGTCCATCTGGTGGAACATGACCAGGCCGTGCACGTTATTGCCCTGGGTCGGCGAGAGCGAAGCCACTGCCATGCGGCCCTTCATCATGCCGCCACCCATCTTGCCGGCCATCATGCCCGTCGAACCGTACTGGGGCGCCGGTGCGGCGCCGTGGTCATGGCCTGTCTCGGGCGCGGCGCAAGCCGCCAGCAACAGGGTGGCCACCGCGAGTGCGGGCAAGGAAAGGGCGTGCTTGAACTTCATGCGCGGGTCTCCTGTCGGTGCGTTGAAACGCGGACTTTAGGCGCAAAGCAGAAGGCCGGTGGCCGAGCAGCAAAAACCTGCGCCGGCCATGGGGTGCGACGCGGAGTTGGCCGCCGCGCGGATTCGTTCAGGGCCGACGGTGCCGCGCCGCATGGCGTGACAGCGCGCCGGGGAAATACATCGCGGTGAGGCTGCGGCTGTGCACGGGCGAAAAGCCGCGGCCGTCGCCGCCGGCGGCCGCGTCGGCATAACGCCGCCAGTCGCGCACCCAGTGGATGTGGTCGCAGACCTCGAGCAGCCCCAAGGTCTCGCGGTCGCCGGCCAGCACGCCGTGCACGCGCAGGCCGAAGCGCGCGCGCGCCGCTTCCAGGCTGTCCAGCGTCCCGGGTGTGCAGCCGAATTCGCCGTCGCTCACGATCAGCAGGTCGGCGCCGGACCAGCGCGCCTCGTGCACGCTCTGAACGGCGCGTTCGATCGGTGTCTGCAGGTCGGTGCCGCCGTCGAAGCTGCGGCCCATCAGTTCCAGCAGCGGCTGCAGGCCACCGCGCTGCAGGTCGAGGTCGGCCTCGAGCAGTTCGCCTGCGCCGCCGAAGGCCAGCAGCCGGCAGGGTCGGCCGGCCTGGTGCGCCACGCGCAAGGCCGCGATGACCACGGCCTTGGCGATATTTTCCGGCGCGCCGCGCATCGATCCCGACGTGTCCAGGCACAGCACGATGGGGCCGCGCTCCAGGGGTTCGGGCACCGGTGCGGCCGCGGCGCTGCGCGGCGGGGCCAAGGGGTCGGGCCGCCAGTCGGTGAGCACGGCCTCGCTCTGCCAGGCCAGCAGCCGTGCTTCGGCCTGGCGCGCGCGCCAGAGCCTTTTCAGCACCGGATGGCGCAGCATGGCTGCTTCGCTGGGCAGCATGCCTTCGATGCGGCCCGAGAAGCGAATGCCGGTGATCTCGCCCGGCGCGTCGGGCAGTCGGGTCGTCACGGCGCGCAAGGCGTGCCGGGCGTGCGGACGGTCGGCCGCGGGCGGTGCCGCCGCGGGCGGTGCGGTGTCGGCGCGTTCGCGGCGGCCCAGCCGGCGCAGCAACTCGGCCAGTGCCGGCAGCTGCTGCAGCCACTCGCTGGCGCGGCGTGCCGCCTGCCACTCGCGTGAACGCAGCTGGCCGCGCAGGGCGTCCCATTGCAGCTGCGCCAGGTCGCCCAGGCCGCGCAGCAGCGCCAGGTCCTCGTCCAGGCCCTGGGTCTGCGGCTGCCATTCGTCGCGGAAGCCCTGCGCCGCGCGCTGGATCGCCTGCGCCCGCGTCAGCCGCGGCTGGTGGCCGGCGATGCGGTCCAGGTGCCAGAGCATCGTGCGCAGCACCTGCTCGGCCAGCGCCGGCGTGTGGCGGCACAGCGCCGGCAGGCCGAGGCCGCCCACGGCCTCGCGCAGCGGCGGCGTGGCGGCCTCATCGCCGAAGTCGGCCGCGGCCGGCGGCAGCTCGCCGGCCGTCAAGGCCTGCAGCCAGACCGCCACGTCGCCCAGCCGCTGCCCCCGTTCGCCGCTGCTGTTGACCAGGCTGGGCAGCCACAGTCCGCGCGGCAGCGGCTGCAGGCGGTCGTAGGGGCGGTCGATGGCGTGCGTGCTCATCGTCGAACCCGGCCGCCTGCGCGCCTCACGCCGGCAGCGGATCCAGCACCAGGGGCGCGGGCGGGCCGTCGCTGGACTGCGCGTCCAGCGGCAGCGCGGCGAAGCCGGCGCGCGCCTGGTGAAGACGGGCGAGCAGGTCCTCGAGCACCGCCAGCGTCTGTTCATGGGCAGCCAGCCAGCGCACCGCCAGCGCCGGCGGCAACCACAGCCGCCCGGCCAGGCGCTGCTGCAGCGATGCGGCGCGTGCCGCCGCCTCGTCGCGCTGCGCCCGGGTATGGGCCAGGATCTCGTCGAGCTGCGCCAGCCGCGCCGCCAGGTGAACGGGGCTGTAGTGCCGCCGCAGCCGCTCTTCGAGTGTGCGCGCGACGATGCGCAGCGGGCCGCCTTCGGCTTCGAGCCCGGCGCCGCCACCGATGGCGCGCACCAGCGCGGCCTTGCCGGCGGCCGGGTCGACGCCGGTGGTGCCTTCGGGTGGCGCCGCTTCCTCGATCTGCAACTGGCGTTCGAAGGCCTCGACCGCACGCTTCAGCCAGGGTGCCTGCTGCGGCACGGCCTGCAGGCACTCGGCCTCGAACCACTGCGCCAGGCGCGGCACGTCCTCGGGCGACGCGGCGGCCACGTAAGGGGCCAGCCAGAGGTCGAGCCGGTCGACCTCGTGGCGGCCCTCGCAGGCCGCGGCCACGCGCATCAGCGCCACCCATTGGCGCCAGCGGCGGTCGGACACCACCAGGGGCTGCGCGGCCAGCCAGGGCCGCAGCATCGACAGTGCGGCCTGGGCGTCGTCGCCCAGCCGCACGCCGGCCGCCGCCGCCGCCACGGCCTGCCGATCGCGGCCGTCGATCGGCCGCACGGGGGTGGCCGCGGGCTCTTCGCCCAGGCGCAGCAGCGCGCCGAACGCGACGTCGCTGACCGGGCCCACCGGCACGCGCAACAGGAAGCGGTCGAAGAAGGCCAGCAGCGATTCGTCGGCCGGCAACTCGTTGCTGGCCCCCACCACGCTGACCAGCGGCGTGCGCACGCGGCCGCTGCCGTTGTCGAATTCGCGCTCGTTGAGCAGCGTCAGCAGCGAATTGAGGATCGCGGAATTGGCCTTGAACACCTCGTCGAGGAAGGCGATGCCGGCCTGCGGCAGGAAACCCGTGGTCAAGCGCTCGTAGCGGTCTTCCTCGAGCGCCTTGAGCGACAGCGGGCCGAACAGTTCCTCGGGCGTGGAAAAGCGCGTCAGCAGGCGTTCGAAATACGGCGCGCCTTCGAAGCAGCGGTGCAGGCGGCGCGCCAGTTCGCTCTTCGCGGTGCCGGGCGGGCCGATGAGCAGCACATGCTCGCCGGCCAGCGCGGCCAGCAAGACCAGGCGCACCGCGGCCTCGCGTTCGAGCAGGCCGTGGCCGAGCGCTTCGATCAGTGCGCGCAGCCGGGGCAGGGAAGGAACGGTGCTGGCGGGCATGGTGCTGCCATCATGGCATGGCCGCCGCCGACGGCCCCTGCCGGCAAGACCAGGCGCAGACCAGGGCGCCAGCCGCCAGCGCCGGCGCCAGCCAGGCCAGCGGCGCCTGCAGCACCCACGCCAAGGCGCCGCCCAGCGCACAGGCCAGCGCCGGCACCACGAACAGCCACCACGGCGGCCGCCGCGCCAGCAGCAGGAAGCCCAGCGTCGCCAGCGCCGTGGGATCGGGCATGACGGCAAAACTCTGCGCCTGCGACCAGGTGCCACCGGACAGGCGGCCGAGCCACGGCCAGGCCAGCAGGGCTGTCACGACGAGCGAGGCGCCCACCGCGCGAGCTACGCCGGGCACTGGCGTGGCTTGGACAGGGCGGTCCGTGTCGAAGCCTCCCAGTTTGCGCCACCCAAGCCGCCCGCGCACCCCGCCCAGCCACGCCAGCGCCAGTCCCTGCGCGCCGAAGACCCAGGCAACATGGCCGGCCGCCCAGTTGATGGCCATGAAACGCTGGTGCAGAAAGGCCCAGGCTACCCACAGCCAGGCAGCCGCCAGCAGCAACCAGACCAGGCGTTGCTGCAGATCTGACCGCGCGCGCCAGGCCAGCGCCAGCGCCGCCAGCCCCAGCGCCACGGCCAGCGGCTGCAGCGGCCACAGATCGGCGTTGGCCTGCTCCAGCAGCCGCGCGTAGGTGCGCGGCGAGAACATCAGGAAGCTGTCCAGCCGGTAGGTCCACCACTCGCTCACGGCGCGGCCCGGTGCGTGCGTGCGGCGCCTGGCGCGACGGGCACTCTGCCATGGGCCGCGGGTTTCATGCCGGGTGGTCTAGACCAGGCCTTCCACGTGCGCGGCCGCTCGCCGGCGCATCGCTGCGTCGGGCAGCGGCCCGCGCGCGGTGCCGAGGTTTTCGCGCACATGGTCCACCCGCGTGGTGGCTGGAATGGCGCAGGTCACGGCCGGGTGCGAAATGACGAACTTCAGCGCCAGCTGCGCCCAGCTCGTGCATTGCCATTCGCCGGCCCAGGTCGGCAGCGGGTGGCCCTGCAGTTGCCGCAGCAGGCTGCCCTGCTCGAACGGGCGGTTGGCGATGACGGCGATGCCGCGCTCCTGCGCCAGCGGCAGCAGGCGCTGCTCGGCGCGACGGTCGTGCAGGCTGTAGCTGAGCTGCACGAAGTCCAGCGGCTGGCTGCGCATCACCTGCTCCATCTCGTCGTGGCGCCGGCCTTCCGACGTGGTGATGCCCACGTAGCGCACGCGGCCGGCCGCCTTCATCTCCAGCAGCACGGCCAGGTGTTCGCGCCAGGCCAGCAGGTTGTGCACCTGCAGCAGGTCGAAGCGCGGCACGCCCCACAGGCCGCGCGAGGCTTCCATCTGCGCCGGCCCGCGGCTGGCCGGCGAGACCCACACCTTGTCGGCGGCGAAGACCCGGGCCAGTGCGTCGCCGCGGCGCAGCCCGTGGCCGATGACGGACTGCGACGAGCCGTACATCGGCGACGAGTCGATGAGCCGGCCGCCGGCGCCGAAGAAGGCCTGCATGACGTCGGCACAGGCCTCGCGGGCGGCCGCGTCGTTGCCGACGTTGAAGGTGATCCAGCTGCCCAGGCCGACCAGCGGCAAGGCTTCGCCGCTGCGCGGGATGGCGCGCGTCGGCGGGGCCGTTTCGCCCGGCTGGCCCTGGGCCTGCGCGTGCGCAGGCAGCGCCGCCGCGCCGGCCAGGGCCAGCGCCCGTTGCAGCAGGCGGCGTCTTGGCGGGGTGTGGGTGGGCAGGGTCATCTTCTTCCTCGAGCGGCGCAGCGGTGAAGGACCGCCAAAGGAGCCGCGGGTTCCCTGACCTCTGCCGACGCTTCGGCCTTGTCCGCGCCCGTCCTGCGGCCCCGGCTTCAGTCGGCCAGCGGCCGGGTGACGGCGTCGATGCGCGCCATCACCTCGGGCGTGAGCTTTTCCAGCAGTTCCAGCGCGCCCAGGTTGGCCTGCAGCTGCGACAGCTTCGAAGCCCCCGTGATGACGGTGCTGACACGCGGATTTTTCGCCACCCAGGCCAGCGCCAGCTGCGCCAGCGTGCCGCCGAGTTCGGCCGCGATCGGCTCCAGTTGCGCCACCGCGGCATTCTTGGCCGGGTTCGTGAGCCCGTCGCGCAGGAAGGCCAGGCTTTCCATCGCCCCACGGCTGCCTTCGGGCACGCCGCCGCGGTATTTGCCGGTGAGCAGGCCGCTGGCCAGCGGGCTCCAGGTCGTCAGGCCCAGGCCGATGTCGTCGTACAGCCGCGCATATTCCTCCTCGACGCGCTTGCGGTGGAACAGGTGGTATTGCGGCTGCTCCATCACCGGCTTGTGCAGGTGGTGGCGCTCGGCGATCTCCCACGCAGCGCGGATGTCGGCCGCGCTCCATTCGCTGGTGCCCCAGTACAGCGCCTTGCCCTGCGTGATGATGTCGCTCATGGCGCGCACGGTTTCCTCCACCGGCGTGTGCGGGTCGCTGCGGTGGCAGTAGACGAGGTCGATATGCTCCAGGCCGAAGCGCTGGAGCGAGCCGTCGATGGCCTGCATCAGGTATTTGCGGTTCAGCGTGTCCTTGCGGTTGACGGCGTCGCCGGCGCGGTCCAGGCCCCAGAAGAATTTGGTCGAGACGACGTAGTTCAGCCGCGGCCAGGCCAGAGCCTTCAGCGCCGCGCCCATGATCTCTTCGCTCTTGCCGCCGGCGTAGACCTCGGCGTTGTCGAAGAAATTGACGCCGGCATCGAACGCCGCGGCCATCATCTCGCGCGCGGCGCCGGTGTCGACCTGGTTGTGGTACGTGACCCAGGAACCCAGGGACAAGGTGCTGACGCGCAGGCCGGCGCGGCCGAGACGGCGGTATTGCATGATGGGGTGCTTTCGTGGCGGGTGGGTGAGCCGGCAAGCGTAGCGCAGCCGGCGCACGGCCGTGGCCGGCCGGTCGAGAACCCCGAGGTCGCGCGTGCGACAGGGCCCGTGCCCGCCCGCGGCCACAATCGCGCCGATGGGAACCTTGACCCTCGTGCGCCATGGCCAGGCCAGCTTCGGAGCGGCCGACTACGACCGGCTCAGCGACCTGGGCACGCGCCAGTGCCGCGAGCTCGGGCGCTGGTTTCGCGAACGCGGGTTGGCTTTCGAGGCCGTGCTGTGCGGCACGCTGCGCCGGCACGAACAGTCGCTGGCGGCGATCGCCGAGGGCCATGGCGACCTGCCTGCAGCGCTGCCCTGGCCGGGACTGAACGAATACGACGGCGACGCGCTGGTGCGCGCCGCGCAGCCGACGCTGGCGCTGCGCGAAGACTTGGCCTCGGCCGAGGCCTATCGCGCGCATTTTCGGCTGCTGCGCGCAGGCCTGGCGGCCTGGATCGAAGGCCGCGCCGTGCCTGCAGGCATGCCAGCCTGGCCCGAATTCCTGGCCGGCATCACGGCGGCGCTGGACCACGTGCGCCAGCGGCACCAGGGCGACGTGCTCATCGTCTCCAGCGGCGGGCCCATCGCCGCCGCGGTGAGCCAGGTGCTGGGGGCACCGCCGCAGGCGATGATCGAACTCAACATGCGGCTGCGCAACAGCTCGCTCACGGAATTCGCCTTCACGCCCAAGCGGCACGTGCTGCAGAGCTTCAACCACCTGCCGCACCTGGACCACCCCGACCGGCGCGGCTGGGTCACCTACGCCTGAACCGGGCGGCCGCGTCAGTCGGCGACTGCATCGTGGTCGTGCCCGGGCACCGGGCGTTCAAGGCGCAAGGACGACGAGGCGGGGAAAGTAGCTTCTGTAGGGAGCAGGATCCCGCGTGAGGACGCTCAGGTTGGCCACCGCGGCGTGCGCCCCGATGTAGAAGTCAGGCAGAGGCAGTTGCCTGGAGCCGCCTCGGTGCCGATAGAGGGCAAATGCCGCGGCGGTCAACGAGGCGCAAGCCCAAGGCAGTGGCGTGCGCAGGGTCTCGTAGACGTCCAGCATGGCGTCCAGTGCCTGCACGCTGGGCCGCGGCACCAGCAGTTCGGTGTAGACGATGAGATTGACGTGAAGCGGCGAGCGTTCACTGCAGGCCTGGAGCTGCTCGACGGCCCATTCATGCCAGGGGCTGTTCTCGTCGATGCAGTCGACCCACACGTTGGTGTCGACCAGCGTGCCGGCGCTGCCGTCGTAGTTCGCGAGGCTAGCGCCGGCCACGGCGAGGCTGGGTGGTGGCCTTGACTTCGTCGCCGCGCAGGAAATTCATGATCTCTTCGGCGCCGAGTTGCTGGAACTCGAGGCTCATGCTGCGCCGAACGCGGGCCGCGGCGGCGCGCAGCTTGGCGCGCCGATCGTCCTTCACGGCCGTTCCGACCGGCGTGATGACGATCTTGCTGCCCTCCAGGCTGAACGACACCGCGCTGCCCGGTGCAACCCCGGCCGCCTGGCGGATGTGCTTGGGGATGGTGACCTGACCCTTTTCGGTGACGAGCATGACGGGTCTCGCGGTAAGAATGTGAAGTAGGAATTCTACCTCGGTGCCGTCGTCCCGCGAGCCGACCTATGACCAATCTCCAACCGATCTTCAACCGAGCGCGGGCCGACCTTTCAGGCCAGTTTCTTCAGCAGCTCCGCCTTCTTTGCCGCAAATTCGTCCTCGGTGATGATGCCCCGGGTCTTCAGCCCGGCCAGCTTCTCGAGGGTGGCCATCACTTCGTCGGGCTTCACCCCCGCGGGCGCCACGGCGCCGCTGCCCTGCAGGCCCTGGGCCAATTGCTGCGCCATCACCTGGCCCAGCGCCACCCCGGCGCCCAGGCCCAGGGCGTCGCCAACGACGCCTCCGCCGCCGCCGCTGCCCCCGCCGCCGGCCGCGCCCCCGGCGAATTCGGGGATCGCCTGCGCCGTCTGGTACTGCATGAAGCGGCCCATCTGCTCGGCGCTGCCGCCGACCATGCCCATGCCGATTTTCTGATCCAGCACCTTCTGCAGTTCCTCTGGCAGGCTCAGGTTCTGCACCGTCACGCTGTCCAGCGCCAGGCCGAGGCGGGCAAATTCGCCGGCCGCGGCGGTGCGCAGCAACGCGGCAAATTCCACCTGGTTGGCGGCCAGGTCCAGGAAGGGCACGCCGCTGGAGGCCACGGCGTCGCTCACGTGCTGCAGCAGCAGGCCGCGCAACTGGCCGTCGAGGTCTTCCACCGTCACCTGCGCTCGCGTGCCCGAGACCTCGATGTGGAAGCGCCGCGCATCGGCGACGCGGAAAGCGTAGTTGCCGAAGGCGCGCAGCCGCACGGCGCCGAAATCGGTGTCGCGGATCGTCACCGGCTGCGTCGTGCCCCAGCGGCGGTCGAGCTGCAGGCGCGTGCTGAAGAAATAGACGTCGCTCTTGAACGGACTCTGGAACAGCTTGTCCCAGTGCCGCAGGTAGGTCAGCACCGGCAACGTCTGGGTGCTCAGCCGGTAGCGGCCGGGTTCAAAGACGTCGGCGATGCGGCCCTCGTCGACGAAGATCGCGATCTGGCTTTCGCGCACCGTGAGCGAGGCCCCGTGCTGGATCTCGTTGCCGGCCATCGGGAAGCGCCAGGCCAGCGTGCCGGCGCCGCTCTCGTCGCCTTCGGTCCACTCGATGATGTCGATGAACTGCTTCTTGATGAAATCCATCAGCGCCATGGCTTGACCCTCCCCGCGCCCCATCGGCGGGGCGCGGCAAATAATACGGCGCAGCCAGGGAGGCCGAACGTGACGAATACGGCATGGAATATCGCGGTGGTGGGCGCCGGCCCGGTGGGGCTGGCGCTGGCGCTGCACGCGTCGAAGCTGCTGCCGCATGCCGGCATCACGATCTTCGACGCGCGGGCGGCCGATCACGACGTGAGCGCCGATCCGCGCACGCTGGCCTTGTCCATGGGCAGCGTGCAGTTCCTGCGCCGCCTGGGCGCCTGGCCGGCGGCGGCGGCCGAGGCTATCCTGGAAGTGCATGTCTCGCAGGCGCCGCCGACGCTGGTGACGCTGTTCGGCGAACCCGCCGTGCGCCTGCGCGCGGCCGACCTGGCCGTGCCGCAGCTCGGCGCCGTGCTGCCCTACGGCGCGCTGGTGGCACCGCTGCAGCGCGCCTGGGAGGCCGAGGTGGCGGCCCAGCCCGAACGCCTGCACAGCCGCTTCGGCACGCCGGTGGCGGCGATCAAGCCGCTGCCGGCGGGGGTGGAGGTGGACGCCGGCATCGCCGAGCCCTTCGATCTGGCGGTGGTGGCCGAAGGCGGTGTCTTCGCCGAGCAGGCGCGCAAGGCGCTGGTGGGCGACTACGGCCAGACGGCGTGGGTGGGCCAGGTCACGCTGCAAGGCGCCACGCGCGGCATGGCCTTCGAACGCTTCACGCGGCACGGGCCGGCGGCGCTGTTGCCGTTGCCGCCCTTGCCCGGAGCCGAGGCCGACGCCGTTGCGGCCGGCCTCTTTCGCGCCGCGCTGGTGTGGTGCGTGCCCAGCGCCGACGATCCGGTGCAAGGGCTCACCGACGCGCAGCGCGTGGCCGTGCTCAACACCCTCTTTCCGCCCGAGGCCGGGCGCATCATCGGCCTCACGCCGCTGAAGTCCTTCGCACTGGGCCTGAATGCCGAGCGCACGCTGGTCAGCGGCGCCACGGTGCGCATCGGCAATGCCGCGCAGACGCTGCACCCGGTGGCCGGCCAGGGCCTGAACCTGGGGCTGCGCGACGCGCACGAACTGGTGGCGGTGCTGCGCCAGTCCGCGACGCTGGAAGCCGCGCTGCGCCGCGCCGAATGGGCGCGCGCCGCCGACCGCTGGAGCATGATCGCGGCCACCGATTTCCTGGCCCGCAGCTTCACCTGGAAACTGCCCGGCGCGGCCACCGCACGTGGCCTGGGCCTGGCCGCGCTACAAGGCCTGCCGCCGGTGAAGAGCTGGCTGGCGCGGCGCATGATGTTCGGCAGCCGCTGAGCCCGAATCGGGCGGCGCCGTCGCGGCCGCCACAGCCGCACCAGCCGCTACAGCCGCCGGTGCGCCAGCGCCGGCAACTGCAGGCGCACCTGGGCGATGCGGGCCGGGTCGACGTCGGCGACCACCACCCCTTCGCCTTCCTCACAAACCGCCACGACCTCGCCCCAGGGGTCGACCACCATGCTGTGGCCCCAGGTGCGGCGGCCGTTGAGGTGCGTGCCGCCCTGCGCCGCGGCCAGCACGTAGCACTGGTTTTCCACCGCGCGGGCGCGCAGCAGCAGCTCCCAGTGCGCGCGGCCGGTGGTGTAGGTGAAGGCGGCCGGCACGCAGACCAGGTCGCAGGGCGGCTGCATCAGCGCGCGGTAGAGCTCGGGGAAACGCAGGTCGTAGCAGATCGACAGGCCCACGCGCAGCTTGGTGTCTTGCGCATTCACGTCCAGCGCGGCCGGCGCTGCGCCGGCCTGCAGCGTGCGCCCTTCGTCGTAGCTCTCGCGGCCGTCGTCGAAGGCGAAGAGGTGCACCTTGTCGTAATGCGCGGCCTCGCTGCCGTCGGGCGCGAAGACGCAGCAACGGTTGAGCACCTGCCCCGGCACGCCGGAGGTCACGGGCAGCGTGCCGCCCACCAGCCAGACGCCGCACTCGCGCGCCATGCCGGCCAGGAAGTCCTGGATCGGGCCGGCCCCGGGGGCTTCGGCCAGCGCCAGCTTGTCGGTGTCGCGCTGGCCCATGAGGCAGAAATATTCGGGCAGCGCCACCAGTGCGGCGCCGGCGGCGGCGGCCTGTCGCACCATCCGCGCGGCGGCGTCGCGGTTGGCGGGCCAGTCTGGCGTGGAAACCATCTGCACGGCGGCGATCTTCATGTGCACATTGTGCGGTTCGCCGTCGCTCGCTTTGGGCGCGCCATATCCCCCCTGCCCCGTAGGCCATGGCATCGGGACTACGCTTGCGGCCCAGCAGCTGCCCAGGGAGCCCGGCCCGGCCGGCAACGAGAGCAGCGCGCCAGAAGACCCGACCCCGGAGGAACCCTCGATGCCGAATGCTGCCGGCGGCCCGCCTGCCGCCGTGCCACGCCAGCGGAACTGACGCCCCGCCATGGCCGACACCTCTTCCCATTCGCTGCCGGCTGTTGCTGCCGCCGACCACAGCCGCTTCGTGCAGCGCGTGCGCCGCCGCTGGCCGGCGGAGCTCGCCCTGCTGCCGCCGGGCGCGCCCGGTTTCGACGAGATCACGGCGCTGGTGCAGCGCCTGCGCGCGGGCGGCCGCGACCTGCCTTCGGCGTTGCGCGTGGCGCGCCACCTCGTGCTGGAGCGGCTGGCCGTGCTCGACGTGGAGCAGGCCGCGCCGCTGGACACCGTCACCGGCGCCATGTCCGACCTCGCCGAGGCCACGCTGGAACTGGCGCTGGCGCAGGCCGAAGCCGAGGCCGACGAACGCCACGGCCCACCGCTGGACGAAACCGGGCAGCGCGTGCAGATGTGGATCGTGGGCATGGGCAAGCTCGGCGCGCGCGAGCTCAATGTCTCTTCCGACATCGACCTGATCTATGTCTACGAAGACGACGGCCAGACGACGGGTGCGCGCCCGGTGTCGTTCCACGAATATTTCGCCTTCGTCGCCAAGCGGCTGTATGCGCTGATCGGCGAGACCACCGACGACGGCATCGTCTTCCGCGTCGACCTGGCCTTGCGGCCCAACGGCAATTCGGGCCCGCCGGTGGTGAGCCTGGGCATGCTCGAGGAATACCTGCAGGTGCAGGGCCGCGAGTGGGAACGTTTCGCGTGGCTGAAAAGCCGCGTCGTGGCGCCGCGCGTGGCGGTGACGAGCGGCCGTGCGCTGGCCTTGCGTTCGCTGGCCACGGCCTTCGTCTACCGGCGCTACCTGGACTACGGCGTCTTCGAGGGCCTGCGCCAGCTGCACCGCAAGATCCGCGACGAGGCGCAGCGCCGCGCCGCCGGCCGCCCCGAGCGCGCCAACGACGTGAAGCTGTCGCGCGGCGGCATCCGCGAGATCGAGTTCATCGTCCAGCTCATGCTGGTGGTGCGCGGCGGCCAGTTTCCCGAGATCCGCACGCGCAGCACCTTGCGTGGCCTGCAGCGGCTGGTGGCGCGCAGCCTGATGACGCCCGAGATGGCGGAAAAGCTCGCCGAGAGCTATGTCTTCCTGCGGCGCATCGAGCACCGCATCCAGTACCTGGACGACCAGCAGACGCACCTGCTGCCGGGGGCCGACGAAGACCTGGCGTGGATCGCGCGCAGCCTGGGTCTGGTCTGCCAGCCCGAGGCCTGCGAATTGCTCGACCGCCTGGGCGAGGTGCGCGAAGGGGTGGCTGCCGAATTCGACGCCCTGCTGCGCGAAGGCCAGGGCAGCGCGTCCGACGGCGGCACTGGCAAGGGCAACTGCCGCGGCTGCGGCACGGGGCCGCTGCCCATCGACAGCGAGGCCTTGCTGGAAAAGATGCCGCCCGCCCTGGCCCAGCGCCTGCGGCCGCTGTCGCAAAGCCCGCGTGTGCTGGCACTGCGCGACGAGAGCCGCCTGCGCCTGGGCCGGTTGATGCAGAAGGCGGCGCAGACCGTGAGCGCCGGCGCATGCACCGAAGTCGCCGCGCTGCGCTTCGTCGACTGGGTCGAACCGCTGCTGCGCCGCGAGAGTTATCTGGCGCTGCTGCTGGAGCGCCCTTCGGTGCTGCACCGCCTGCTGCGCGTGCTGGGCACGGCGCGCTGGCCCATGCAATACCTGATGCGCCACCCGGGCGTCATCGACGAACTGGCCGACGAGCGGCTGCTGCACCAGCGCTTCGACCGCGCCGCCTTCAGCGCCGAACTCGAGGGACGGCTGGCCGCCTGGCAGCGCTCGGGCGAGGACGACGAGGAAAACCTGCTCGACACGCTGCGCCACGCGCACCACGCCGAGGTCTTCCGCACGCTGGTGCGCGACGTGGAAGGCGACCTCACCGTGGAACAGGTGGCCGACGACCTGTCGGCGCTGGCCGACGCGGTGCTCGACATCGCCGTGCGCTGGGCCTGGACGCGGCTGAAGCAGCGCCACCGCGAGACGCCGGGGCTGGCCGTCATCGCCTACGGCAAGCTCGGCGGCAAGGAACTCGGCTACGGCGGCGACCTCGACGTGGTCTTCGTCTACGACGACCCCGGCGCCAGCGACGAAGAGAAGCTGCGCGCGCAGGAGGTCTATCCGGCCTTCGTGCGCAAGCTCATCACCTGGCTCACGCTGCGCACTTCGGCCGGCGAGCTGTTCGACATCGACACCGCGCTGCGCCCGAACGGCAATTCGGGCCTGCTCGTCACCTCGATCGGCGCCTTCGAGACCTACCAGACCGGCCGCGGCAGCAATACCGCCTGGACCTGGGAGCACCAGGCGCTGACGCGGGCGCGCTTCGCCGCCGGCGCCGCCGCCATCGCGCCGCGCTTCGACGCCACGCGCCGCGCCGTGCTCACCGCGCCGCGCGACGCGCAGGCGCTGCGCGAGGAAATTCGAGCCATGCGCGAGAAGGTGCGAGCCGCGCGCCCGGTTCCGGCCGGCCGCTTCGACGTCAAGCACAGCCCCGGCGGCATGATGGACGTGGAATTCGCCGTGCAGTACCTGGTGCTGGCGCACGCCGCGGCGCACCCGGAATTGATCGCCAACGTCGGCAATATCGCCTTGCTGCAGCGTGCCGAGGCCGCCGGCCTGCTGCCCGCGGGCGTGGGCCAGGCCGCCGCCGATGCCTACCGCGAGCTGCGCCGCGCCCAGCACGTGGCGCGGCTGGACGAGCAGCCCACGCAATTCGACCCCGGCCACCTGGCCGGGCCGCGCGACGACGTGCTGGCCCTGTGGCGGACCGTCTTCGGCTGACCGGCCCGGAAGCGATGAAGCGATGAACAGGCCGGGCCAGGCCTGGCTTGCACTGGCCGCGGCGCTGGCCGCGGCCTCGGTGCTGGCCTGGTGGGCGCCGGCCTGGGTGCTGGACTGGCAACCGGCGCTGGCCGCCGCCGAACCCTGGCGCGCCTTCAGCGCCGCCTTCGTGCACTGGAGCCCAATGCACCTGGGCGCCAATCTGGGCGCCGCGGCCGCCGTGGCGGCCTTCGGCTGGGCGGCGAAGCTGCCGCCGCGCGCGGCCCTGGCCTGGGGCGTGGCCTGGCCCCTCACGCATGTGGGGCTGTTGCTGCGGCCTGAACTGGCGCATTACGGCGGCTTGTCGGGCCTGCTGCACGGCGGCGTGGCGGTGGTGGTGCTGTGGCTGCTGGTGCAGGAGCGGGGGCGCCGGCGTGCCATCGGCGCCATGGTGGGCCTGGGGCTGGCGGCCAAACTGTGGCTGGAGCAGCCCTGGGGGCCGGTGCTGCGGCCAGCGGCGGGCTGGGACATTGCGCTGGCGCCGCTCGCGCACGCCACCGGTGCCGCGGCCGGCCTGCTGTGCGGCGCCGTGGCGCTGGCGCTGGGTGTCCGGGCAGGCCATGGAGCGTCCCGGCCATGAGCGCGCCGGGCCGCTTCCAGGCGTTCATCGCTGAGCGCGCTGCGCGCAGGATCGTCGAATGAGCACCCGCGCTTCCACCACCCCCGCCGGCCGCGAGCGCAAGGACCATGTCGACGGTCTGGCCGTGGCGTTGCTGCTGGGTTGTTGCGCCATCTGGGGCCTGGGTCAGGTGGCGGCCAAGGTCACGCTGAGCGAGATCCCGCCGCTCATGCAGGCGGCCGCGCGCTCTCTGGGGGCGGCACTGTTGCTGGTGCTGTGGTCGCGATCACGCGGCCTGGCCTTGTTTCGCGCCGACGGCACCGGCCGCGCCGGGCTGCTGGCCGGCAGCCTGTTCGCGCTGGAATTCGCCTGCATCTTCGTCGGGCTGCAGTACACCAGCGCCTCGCGCATGTCGGTCTTCATCTATTTCGCGCCCTTCGTGGTGGCGCTGGGCATGCCGCTGATCGCGCGCAGCGAACGGTTGAACCGCATCCAGGCCGCCGGCCTGCTGCTGGCCTTCGGCGGCGTGGTGTGGGCGTATTTCGAAGGTTTCGTCAGCCCCAGCGCCGGGCCGCAGCAATGGCTGGGCGACGCCCTGGGACTGGCCGGCGCGCTGTTGTGGGGCTTGACCACGCTCACGCTGCGCGGCACCCGCCTGGGCAGCGCCTTGCCCGAGAAGGCGCTGCTGTACCAGCTGGCGGTGTCGGCCGCGGCGCTGGGCCTGGCCTCGCTGGTGGCGGGCGAACCCTGGCCGGCGCAGCTGACGGGGGCTTCGCTCTGGCCGCTGGCCTTCCAGACCGTGGTCATCACCTTCGCCAGCTACCTGGTCTGGTTCTGGCTGGTGCGCCACTACCCGGCCACGCGCATCTCGGCCTTCACGCTGCTCACGCCGGTATTCGGGCTGCTCGCCGGCGTGGGGCTGCTGGGCGAGCCGCTGACGCTGCGGCTGGGTGTGGCGCTGGTGGCGGTATGCGCGGGCATCTGGCTCGTCAACCGCGTGCGCCCGGCCGGCCAGCGACAGCGCTAGACTTTTTCCTTCTTCCACCGAACCGGAGACTCCCGATGATCACGCTGTGCGGCATCACGCTGTCCAATTACTACAACAAGGTCAAGCTCGTACTGCTGGAAAAGGGCATCCCCTTCACCGAGGAGCGCGTGGCCACCGGCTCCAAGGACGAGGCCGTGCTCGCCGCCACGCCGCTGGGCAAGGTGCCGTTCATCCGTGTCGACGGCCAGACGCTTTGCGAGAGCCAGGTCATCGTGGATTACCTCGAAGCAGCCTACCCGCAGCCGGCACTGGTGCCGGCCGATCCGCTGGCCGCGGCCAAGGTGCGCGAGCTGTGCACCTTCGTCGACCTGCACCTGGAACTGGTGGCGCGCGAACTCTACGGCCAGGCCTTCTTCGGCGGCACCGTCAGCGACGGCACCAAGGAACGCGTGAGGAAGCAGCTGACGAAGAATATCGCCGGCTTCAAGCGGCTGGCCAAATTCGCGCCCTATCTCGCCGGCGAGACCTTCACACTGGCCGACTGCTCGGGCTGGGTCAGCCTGCCGCTGGTCGGCATGGCGACCAAGTCGGTGCTGGGCGAGGACCTGCTGGCCGCGGCCGGCATCGACTGGAAGTCGTACGCCAGGCGGGTCGGTGAGCGGCCGTCGGCGCAGAAGGTCAACGCCGACCGCAAGGCCGACCAAGCGGCCAAAGCCTGATCCATCTCAAGGGGCTGTGGACAAGCACACTGGAGCGAAGACCCTGACGCCGGAAAGTGGCTTGACGCGAGGCCCGGAACGGTGTCAACTAACATTACGGATCGATCGAGTCAGAGGCCTTTTGGAAGGTTTGTGGTTTCGTTGAAACGTCGTGAAAGGAGGGCAGACCTATCGCAAAGTCTCACCTGAAATTTTCACCCTCAAGCGGCATTTCGATGCCGTTCCAAGTCACCCCCATGTGACGCGCCGCAGACAGCGGCTTTGCCCAGTGCCCTGCCCTAGCCAGCAGGGCATTGGTGCTTCTGGGCAGGCCGAAGCGGTCGTGCCGGCGCCGATGGGCCTGCTCCGCTAGACTGCGGCGTCATGAAAATCGACTTCGTTTCCGACGTTGCCTGCCCCTGGTGTGCGGTGGGCCTGAATGCGCTGGAACGCGCGCTGGAGCGCATCGGCGACGACATCGCCATCGAGTTGCACTTCCAGCCCTACGAGCTGAATCCCACGCTGGCGCCCGAGGGCGAGGACACGGTGAAATACCTGTCCGCCAAATACGGCCTCTCGGCGGAGCAGATCGCGCGCAACCAGGCCCAGATCCGCGAACGCGGTGCCGCGGTGGGCTTCACCTTCGGCGAGCGCCAGCGCGTCTGGAATACCTTCGACGCGCACCGCCTGCTGTGCTGGGCCGAAACCGCCGGCCACCAGCGCGAACTCAAGCATGCGCTGCTGAAGGCCTACCACACCGACGGCCGCAACCCAGGCGCGCACGACGTGCTTCTCGACCTGGCTGCCGAGGTGGGGCTGGACGTGGAAGCCGCGCGCGAGGTGCTGGCCAGCGACGCCTATGCCGACGACGTGCGCGAGCGCGAACGCTTCTGGCAGCAGGCCGGCATCTCGGCGGTGCCGTCGGTCATCGTGAATCAGCGTCACCTGATCCAGGGCGGCCAGCCGCCGGAAGTGTTCGAGAAGGCATTGCGCCAGATCGCCGCGGAAGCTTGACGGCGCCCGTGCAAGGCAGGCCGCTTGTGGTTCAGCGCGCCAGCGCGCGTGGGATTGCCTCGGCCAGGAAGTCGTAGACGCGACGCACGACGCGGCTGCCGCGGATCTCGCGATGCACCGCCAGCCAGCATGGCAGCGGCGGGATCTTCAGCATCGGCAGCAGCGGCTGCACGCCGGGCCAGTGGGCGATGTTGTAGGCGGCGACGAAACCGATGCCGGCCCCGGCGGCGACGAGCCGGCCGTAGGCCACCTGGTCGTCGGTGCGCAGCGCGAACTGCTCGCGCGTCAACGACAGCCCCAGCGCGGCGAAGCCGCGCACGATGGTCTCGTCGCGGTCGTAGCCGATCAGGCGGTGCTGCGGCAGCTCGGCCGGGCTGCGCGGCGTGCCGGCACGCGCGAGGTAGTCCGCATGGGCCGCGGCGACGATCGGCAGCTCGGCCAGTTTGCGCGCCACCAGCGATCCCTGCAGCGGCCGCACCATGCGCACCGCGATGTCGGCCTCGCGGCGCAACAGGTTGTCCAGGGCGTTCGATGCCAGCAGCTCGATCTGGATGCCGGGCTCGGCGGCCGCCAGTTCGGCCAGCACACCGGGCAGCAGCCAAACCGCGGCGACCTCGCTGGTGGTGATGCGCACGCTGCCGGTGGTGGCGTTGCGGCGGCCGGCAAGCTGCCGCGCCAGCGTTTCGGCACCGTCGCCCATCTGCCGCGCCGCGTCGGCAATGGCCAGCGCGGCAGCGGTCGGCACCACGCCGCGGCCGGTGCGCTCGAACAGCGGCGTGCCGAGCTGGGCCTCGAGTTCGGCGACATGGCGGCTCAGCGTCGGCTGCTGGGCGCCCAGCCGCCGCGCCGCGCCCATCAGGCTGCCGGCGTCGAGCACGGCGAGAAAGCTCTTCACGAGGGCCCAGTCGAAGGTCGGCAGGCTCATGCGGAAATGTATAGCTCAGATACCTGGTTCGGCAATTGTCGAATAGCCAGCCGGCGCCCAGACTGTGGCCACCGACACCCTGAAGGAGAACCCTCGATGAGCCGCCCCACCGTCCTCGTGCTCGGCGCCAACGGCCGCTTCGGCGCCGCCGCCGTGAACGCCTTCGCCGCCGCCGGCTGGCGCGTGCTGGCGCAGTTGCGCCGCGCACCGAGCCGGCCGCTGCCCAGCGGCGCCAGCGCCTTGACTCTGGCGCTGGCCGATAGCGACGCACTAGCGGCGGCCGCTGGCGGCGCCGGCTGCGTCATCTACGCGGTCAACCCGGTCTATACACGCTGGGACGCCGAAGCGCTGCCGCTGGCACGACAGGGCATGGACCTGGCGCAGCGCCTGGGCGCACGCTTCCTGCTTCCGGGCAACGTGTACAACTTCGGCGAAACGATGCCGGCGCTGCTGGACGAAGACACCCCCGAGCGGCCGAGCACGCCCAAGGGCCGCCAGCGCTGCGAACTCGAGGCCGAGCTCGCGGCCCGCGCCGCGGTGGGGCTGCGCAGCACCGTCATTCGCGCCGGCGACTTCTATGGCGCCGGCCGCGGCTCCTGGCTGGACTTGGTGATCGCGAAGTCGGTCGCCCGCGGCAGGCTGGTCTACCCCGGCCCGCTGGACCGGCCGCATGCCTGGGCCTACCTGCCCGACCTCGCGCGGGCCTTCGTCGCCGTCGCCGCGCGTGCCGATGCGCCGGCGGTCGAACGCTGGCATTTCGCTGGCCACACGTTGACCGGGCGCGAACTGCTGGTGCATCTCGAGACCGCGGCGCGGGCAATGGGCATCCATCCCGCACGCGGCTTTCGTCACGGCGGCATGCCCTGGAGCCTGATCCGCGCCGCGGGACTGCTGCACCCGATGTCGCGCGAGATCGCGCGCATGAGCTATCTGTGGCGCGTGCCGCACGCGCTGGACGGAAGTGCCCTCGAATCCGCCGTCGGCCCGCTGCGCACGACGCCGGCCGCGGACGCCCTGCGCCAGGCGCTGGCCGACCTCGGTGTCGGCACGGTGCACCCCGTCACCCGCGCCGCGGCGGCTTGAAGCGCCTGCCGCCGCGTCCGGCCGGTTCAACGGATGGCGAGGGCGCCTACTTGGCGGGCTTGGCGACGGGGTTGCCGCCCGCGACCCACTTGTCGAACACCATGTCGACCGAGGTCACGTTGGTGAAACCCAGGTCCTGCAGCGACTTGGTGGCCAGCGCGCAGCGCCCGCCGGTGGCGCAATACAAGGTCATCTGCTTGTTCATGTCGACGGCACCGGGGAAGCCGGCCAGCTTCCAGATGCGGAATTCGATCAGGCCGCGCGGCACGTTCACGGCGCCGGGCACGAAGCCGTCCTCGAATTCGTTCTCCTGCCGCACGTCGATGATCAGGCCCGCCGCCTTCTTGTCGTAGAGGGCGCGGAACTGCTCCAGGTTGATGGTCTTGATCTGTTTCTTTACCGAGGCGACATAGGCCTTGACGCTGTCGGGGTAGTTCGGCGCCGCTGGCGCGGCCGCGGCCGGCGGCGCGGGCGGGGCCGGCGTGGCGCAGCCGATCAGCAGCGAGGCCGAAGCCAGCAAGGCGATCGAGAGGGAGTGCTTGACGAAGCTCATGGTGGTGCTCCTGGGTTGCGAAGAATGCCGAGACCCTGCCGACAGAGCGACGCAAGCGGCATCCGAACCGGGACACGGTACTCAGGCCGACGCATGCTGGCCTCGTTGCAGCGAATTCTCCGGGATGACACGGTGACGGGTATTGACGCGGATCACGAAGGCCGCAGGCTGACGCCGCTGCCAGAAACGGCCATCGAGGCGGGTCGAGGCATCTGCGCCGCGACGCGAAACGGCGCTATCGTCGCCCGGTGGCCCTGCTCGAAGTCGACCGTCTCCGCGTCACCCTGCAGACGTCGCGCGGCGCCGCCGACGCGCTGCGCGGCGTCTCGTTTGCGCTGGACCGCGGTGAAACGCTGGGGCTGATCGGCGAGTCGGGCTGCGGCAAGAGCCTTACCGCGCTGGCACTGATGGGTTTGTTGCCCGAAGGCGCGTTGGTGGCGGGGTCGATCCGCTTCGACGGCACCGAGCTCACGACACTTTGCGAAGCACAGCTGTGCGCGCTGCGCGGCAACCGCATCGGCATGGTGTTCCAGGAACCGATGACGGCGCTCAACCCGCTGCACACGGTGGGCCGGCAGATCGCCGAGTCGCTGCGCCTGCACAAGCAGCTGTCGGCCAGTGCGGCGCGCGCCGAAGCCTTGCGGCTGCTGCAGCGCGTGCACCTGCCGCAGGCGCGCGAACGACTCGACGCCTATCCACACCAGTTGAGCGGCGGCCAGCGCCAGCGCGTGGTGATCGCCATCGCGCTGGCCTGCGGCCCCGACCTGCTGGTGGCCGACGAACCGACCACGGCGCTGGACGTGACGATCCAGCGCGAGGTGCTCGAGCTGATCCAGGAACTGGTGCGCGACGACGGCATGGGCCTACTGCTCATCAGCCACGACCTCGGCGTGATGGCCGACACCGTGCAGCGGCTGCTGGTGATGTACGGCGGCACGGTGGTGGAAAGCGGACCCACAGCGGCTGTGTTCGCGCGCCTGGCGCACCCCTACACACGCGGTCTGTTCGCCGCGCGGCCGCGGCTCGGACTGCGTCGATCGTCGGGTGACGCCCCGGCCGGTCGTCGCGGCACGCGGCTGGCCACCATCGCCGGGCGCGTGCCCGAACTCGCCGAGATGCCCGCCGGATGCCCCTTCGCCGATCGCTGCGCACTCGCCATCGATGCCTGTCGCGCCGCGCCGCCACCGGCAGTGATGGTGGGGCCGGGCCACGAGGCGCGTTGCATCAGGATCGAAGCGTGACCGCGCCCTTGTTGCAGGTGGAGAAACTCGCCAAGCGCTACCGGCTGCCGCGTGAGCGGCTGCTGGCGCGCCCGCCCGAGGTGCAGGCGCTAGCCGGCGTGAGCTTCACGCTGCAGGCCGGCCGCAGTCTGGGCATCGTCGGCGAATCCGGCTCCGGCAAGAGCACGCTCGCGCGCCTGGTGATGGCGCTGGAGCCGCCCACGGCGGGCCGCGTGCTGCTGGAGGGCCAGGACCTGCACCGGCTGGACGCGGCGGCATTGCGCCGCGCGCGAGCGAAGCTGCAGATGGTGTTCCAGGACCCCTACGGTTCGCTGGATCCACGGCGCACCGTGCTGCAGACGGTGGCCGAACCGCTGGCCGTGCTGCACGGCGCGGGCCGCGCCGAGCAGCGCGAGCGCGCCATCGAGGCGCTCGACGCCGTGGGCCTGCGCCAGGCGGACCTGCAGAAGGTGCCGCATGAATTTTCCGGCGGCCAGCGCCAGCGCATCGCCATCGCGCGGGCCCTCATCACGCGGCCGCAGCTCATCGTGGCCGACGAGCCGGTGAGTGCGCTCGATGTGTCGGTGCAGGCCCAGGTGCTCAACCTGATGCAGGACCTGCAGGACCGCTTCGGCGTGACCTACCTCTTCATCAGCCACGACCTGGCGGTGGTGGACCTGGTGTGCGACGAGGTCATCGTGCTGCAGCACGGCCGCGTCGTGGAGCAAGGCCACCCCGACGAGCTCTTCCAGCGTCCGCAGCATCCCTACACGCGGCGGCTGCTGGCGGCCGTGCCGGGCCTGCACGCCCGCGCACGGACCTGAGCACGCATGCCGCAGAATGCGCCACCGGCCCCTTGGCCGGACGACCCGGTTCTGCCAGCTTTGCCAGGAGAAGACCATGACCCTCAGCCGCCGCACCCTCAACACCCTGCTCGCCGGCGTGCCGCTGGCCGCCGTCTTTCCGCAAGCCTGGGCGCAGTCGCGCCGCGACAGCGTCGTCATCGGCATGGTGCTGGAACCACCGGGCCTGGACCCCACCATCGCACCGGCCGCGGCCATCGGCGAGATCGTGCACTACAACGTGCTCGAGGGCCTGACCAAGGTTGCCATGGACGGCAGCGTGACGCCGCTGCTGTGCGAGTCCTGGAGCCACACGCCCGACGGCAAGACCTACACGTTCCGTCTGAAGCAAGGCATCAAGTTCTCGGACGGTTCGGCCTTCGACGCCAGCACCGTGAAATTCAGCTTCGACCGCGCGCGCGCGCCGGGCAGCACCAACAAGGCGAAGAAGGCGGTCTTCGACAATATCTCCAGCGTGGTGGTGCACGACCCGCACACGGTGATCCTGGTGCTGAACAACGCCGAGGCGATGTTGCCCTTCCGCCTGGGCGAAAACACCGCCGCCATCCTGCACCCCAAGACGGCGGCGCAGGCGGCCACGCAACCGGTGGGCACCGGGCCCTTCGTGCTGGAGCGCTGGAACAAGGGCAGTTCGGTGACGCTGGCGCGCTGGGACGGTTTCCGCGACGCCGCCAAGGTGAGCCTCAAGCGCGTGACCTTCCGCTTCATCAACGACCCCGCCGCGCAGGTGGCGGCCCTGCTGGCCGGCGACGTGGACGGCATTCCGCGGTTCGGCGCGCTGCAGGCGCTGAAGCAGTTCCAGGCCGACAAGCGCTTCACGGTGGAGATAGGCAGCACCGCGGGCAAGGGCATCCTGGCCATCAACAACCGCAAGCCGCCGTTCAACGATGTTCGGGTGCGCCGTGCCATCACCCACGCCATCGACCGCCAGGCCTTCATCGACGGTGCGCAGCAAGGCCTGGGCAAGCCCATCGGCAGCCATTTCGCGCCCACCGACCTGGGTTACCTGGATCTCACCAAGGTCACGCCGCACGACCCGGAGAAGGCCAAGGCGCTGCTGCGCGAAGCCGGCGTGGCGACACCGCTGAACGTGACGCTGACGCTGCCGCCGCCGCAATATGCACGCCAGGGCGGCGAGATCGTCGCCGCGCAACTGGCCAAGGTGGGCATCAACGCGAAGATCGAGAACGTGGAATGGGCGCAGTGGCTGTCGGGCCCCTTCAAGG
The DNA here is from genome assembly GCA_016709385.1 of Candidatus Rubrivivax defluviihabitans. GTDB lineage: Bacteria > Pseudomonadota > Gammaproteobacteria > Burkholderiales > Burkholderiaceae_C > Rubrivivax > Rubrivivax defluviihabitans. The sequence goes on along the minus strand of JADJMW010000002.1, from coordinate 411,689 downwards.
GCAACTTCGACCTCACCATCATCAACCACGTGGAGCCTCTGGACTACGCCACCGCATACGCCGACCCCAACTACTATTTCGGCTACGACAGTGCGCGCTTCCGCGGTTTCGTCGCCACGCTGGCAGCCACCGGCGACCAGCGCGAGAAAGCCCGGCTGTGGCGCGACATCCAGCGCCAGCTCGCCGAGGACGCCGTCAACGCCTTCATCTGGAACCCGGCACAGGTGGCGGTCTTCAAGCGCGGCCTGCGCGGGTTGTGGAACAGCTCGCCGATCTTCGCCAACGACATGGCGGCGGTGAGCTGGGCGCCGGCGGCACGGACCTGAGGTGACGGCGCTGCACGCGCTCACGGCCGGCGAGCTGCTGGCCGGCTATCGTGCAGGCCGCTTCTCGCCGCTGGAGGTGGCGCAGGCGGTGGTCGCGCAGGTCGAGCGCTGGGAACCGCATATCCACGCCACCTGGGGTTTCGACGCCCAGGCCGTGCTGGCGCAGGCACGCGACAGCGTGGCGCGCTGGCAGCGTGGTGAAGCCGCCGGAGCGCTCGACGGCGTGCCGGTGACGCTGAAGGAGAATATCGCCACGCGTGGCGTGCCCGTGCCGCTGGGCAGCGCGGCCACCGAACTGGTGCCTGCGACCGAGGATGCGCCGCCTGCCGCGCGGCTGCGCGAAGCCGGCGCGGTGCTGCTGGCCAAGACCACGATGCCGGACTTCGGCATGCTGTCGTCGGGGTTGTCGAGCTTTCACGCCTTGTCGCGCAACCCCTGGGCGCTGGACAAGGGCCCGGGCGGCAGCAGCGCCGGCGCCGCCGCGGCGGCCGCCGCCGGCTACGGCCCGCTGCACCTGGGCACCGATATCGGCGGCTCGATCCGCCTGCCCGCCGGCTGGTGCGGCGTGGTCGGCTTCAAGCCCAGCGGGGGTCGTGTCCCCATCAAGCCGCCTTACCTGGGCCGCGTGGCCGGGCCGATCACGCGCACGGTGGCCGATGCGGCGCTGCTGATGGCGACGCTCAGCCGCCCCGACTGGCGCGACGCGACAAGCCTGCCGCCGCAGCAGATCGACTGGCAGGCCATCGAAGCCGACCCCGCTGCCGTCGTGCGCGGGCTGAAGATCGGCCTGCTCATGGACCCCGGCTGGGGCCTGCCGCTGGACGCCGAGGTTGCCGCTGCGGTGCGGGCGGCGGCGCGTCGCTTCGAAGCGGCCGGCAGCGTCGTGGAAGCGATGCCGGCGTTCACCACGCGCGAGATGGCCGACGGCATCGACCTCTTCTGGCGCGTGCGTTCGTGGCTGGATATCTCGGCCCTGCCGCCCGAGCGAAGGGCCAAGGTGCTGCCCTTCATCCGCGACTGGGCGGCGGCGGGTGAAACCTGCACCGCCGCGCAGCTGTTCCACGGCTACAGCCAGTTCGCGGCGCTGCGCGACGCCGCGGTGGCGGCGTGCCAGCCGTTCGACTTCGTGATCTCGCCGGTGGCGCCGGTGTCGGCATTCCCTGCCGAGTGGGCCAGCCCCACCAACGACCCGCAGCGCGCGATGGAGCACATTGCCTTCACGCTGCCCTGCAACATGAGCGAGCAGCCCGCCATCAGCGTGCCCTGCGGCCACACCGAAGGCGGATTGCCCATCGGCCTGCAGGTCATCGGCCGGCGTCACGACGACCTGGGTGTGCTGCGCCTGGCGCGGGCCTGGGAACAGTTGCGGCCCCCGCTGCGGCCCTGGCCCACGCCGCCCTGAACCGGTCGCGGGGGACCGTCTGGCGCGAGCGCGCTACATTCCGCCCTATGCAGCACGCCGACTCTCGCGGCAACCCCAGCGGCAGCGCCAGCGCCCAGGCGCGCGCAGCAGCCGAGCTGGCGCTGTGGCGCATGATGTCGTTCTACGACACGCCGCTGGCCGACCTGGACGTAGCTATGGCCGCCGACCCGGGCTGGGCCTTGCCGCATGTCATGAAGGCTGGGTTCCTGCTCAGCCTGACCGAACCCTCGCTGCTGCGTGAGGCCGACGCCCACCTCTCGCACGCCCGCGCCCTGGCCAAGGACGCCGCGCCGCGCGAACGCGCGCACCTGGAAGCCGTGCAACTGGTGCTCGAAGGCCGCTGGCACGCCGCCTGCCGGGCCTGGGACGCGCTGCTGCTGCAGCACCCGCGCGACGCGCTGGCGCTGCAATGGGCGCAGCTGTGGGACTTCTATCGCGGCGACGCCGCCGGCCTGCGGCTGCGCCCCGCGCGTGCGCTGCCCGACTGGGATGCCACCGACCCGCTGTACGGCTACGTGCTGGCGCTGCACGCCTTCGGACTGGAGGAGAGCAACCTCTATCCGCAGGCCGAGGACGCCGGCCGCCGCGCGCTGGAAGCCAACCCGCGCGTGCCCTGGGCCGTGCACGCCGTGGCCCATGTGATGGAGATGCAGGGCCGCTACGAGGACGGCGCGGCCTGGCTGCGCCAGCACCAGCCGGTATGGTCCGAAGGCAACGGCTTCGCCTGCCACCTGTGGTGGCACAAGGCGCTGTTCCGGCTGGAAGCGCTGGACCTCGCCGGTGTGCTGCGTCTGGTAGACACCCACCTGAGCGGCGGTGCCTTGCAGATCACGCTGCAGCGCGTGGACGCCGCGGCGATGCTGTGGCGGCTGCACCTGCTGGGCGAAGACGTGTCGCTGCGCTGCGCCGAGGTCTTGTCGGGCTGGGACCTGGCCGACGGACACGCCGGCCACTACGCCTTCAACGACGTGCACGCGGTGCTCGTCATGCTGGGCGCCGGCGACGTGGCGCGCGCCGAGTCCTGGCTGGCGCGCTGTGCCCGGCGTGCGCTGCAGCCCGCGGATGCCGGCCGCAGCAACCACCAGATGGCGCGCGAAGTCGGCCTGCCGCTGATGCGCGGACTGGTCGCACTGGCACATGGCGACGCCGACGGTGCCGCCGAGCTCATCTACCCGGTGCGCGCGCTGGCCGCGCGCCTCGGCGGCAGCCATGCGCAGCGCGACCTCGTCGACCAGACGCTGCTCGCCGCAGCGGCACAGGGCGGGCGGCGCGACATCGGCCGCGCGCTGATCAACGAACGCTCGATGGCCAAGCCGGTGACGCCGCTCACGAGGCACTGGATCGAGCGGCTGGCCCTGCCCCAGGAGGTGCGCGCGTGAACGACGACAAGACGGGCAGCGCCAGCGCCGAGAAACGCGAGCAGCGCCTGAAGCTGCTGGAAGACCACATCGGCCGCTCGCTGGCCGCAAGCGAGGCCAGCGGCGAACTCCGTACCGCGCGCAACTGGGGCCAGCCGCTGGATCTGGGCGACGGCTACGAGCAGACGCCGGTGGAACTGCGCATGGGCTACAAGATCCTGAAGGACGCCGGCGTCGTGCCGCCCGAGGTGGAACTGATGCGCGAGATCGAGGCACTGGGCCTGCGGCTTCAGACCCTGGCCGAAGGCGAAGAGGCCACGGCGCTGCGCCAGCACATCGCCGACAAGCGACTGCAACTGTCGATGCGCCTGGAGCGGCTGCGCGCCACCGGCGCGCACTGACCGCTGCGCCAGCGCGCTACACCAGCGGCTCGGGCAACTGCTCGGCCGCGATCGTGCGCTGCACCGCCGGCCGCGCCAGCATGCGCTGCAGGAAGGGCCCGACATGCGGGTAGCTGCGCGCTGGCTTTTCGCCGAAGCCGCGGGTCCAGCGGCACAGCATGAAGGCATAAGGGTCCACCGCGCTGTAACGCTCGCCCAGCAGCCAGGGGCCGCCGTTCGCAGCCAGTTGCCTGTCGATCTGTTCCAGGCAGGCATGCACCTTGGCCTGGGCATGGGCACGCACCTGCATCGCGCCGGCGGCGTTGCCTTCGTCGACCAGGCGTTCGGGATAGAAATAGTGCAGCAGCGTGGCCTGCAGCGTATTCGTCAGCCACACCAGCCACTTGTAGAAGTGCGCCCGTTCGGCCGTGCCCAGCGCCGGTGCCAGCTCCGCGGCCGGGTGCGTGTCGCACAGGTGCAGAGCGATGGCCGCGGTCTCGTACAGCACCAGGTCGCCATCCACCAGCACCGGGATCAGCCCGTTCGGGTTCAGCGCCAGATAGGCCGGCGACTTGTGCGCGCCCTGCGCGCGGTCGACGAGTTGCAGTTCGAACGGCGCGCCGATCTCGTGCAGCAGTACATGCGGCGTGAAGCTGGCATTGCCGGGGTGATAGTGCAAGGTGATCATGTTTCGATGATCGCATGGCCGCCGTGGGCATGGCACCATCGCGGGTCCACTCCTCTTGAGACCCCCTCGGGAACGACGATGTCCGAATACACCGCCCAGGTCGCGTGGCAGCGCGACCCGCTCGAAGCCTTCACCGACAACCGCTACAGCCGCCGCCACGAACTGCGCTTCGACGGCGGCGCCGTGGTGCCGGGCTCTTCATCACCCAGCGTGGTGCCGTTGCCCTTGTCCGACGCCAGTGCGGTGGATCCGGAGGAACTGTTCGTCGCCTCGTTGGCCAGCTGCCACATGCTGTGGTTCCTGTCGCTGGCGGCGCGGCGGGGCTGGCGCATCGACCGCTACGACGATGAAGCCAGCGGCACGCTGGCGCGCAATGCCGCCGGCCGGCAGGCGATGACGTGCGTGGTGCTGCGCCCACGGGTGCGCTGCATCGGCGAGTGCCAGCCCACGGCGGCCGAGCTGCAGGCCTTGCACGACGAGGCGCACGAAGCCTGCTTCATTGCAAATTCGGTGACGACCGAGGTGCGTTGCGAGCCGCGCCCGTGAGGGTGCCTCCGTGTCGACCACGGCGGCATCGACTTCATGGGCAGCCCCGCGGTGTTGTACCGGCACCTCCTGCAGCACCCAACCGTTGGGACTTGAAGCCGCGGCGACGCGCTCCCAGATGGTGGAGTGACTCAGCCTGACACCATCGCCTTTGCCCTGCTCTTCTTCGCCGCCCTGGCGTTGGCCGTGGCGGCTTGGCTGTGGGGCCCGCCACTGAGCACCGCGCTGCGCCGCGCGCGGGTGCGCCGCCAACCGTTCCCCCGCGCCTGGCGCGAAATCCTGCGCCGGCGCATGCCGGGCTTCGTCCGCCTGCCGGCCGACGTGCAACTGCAGTTGAAGAAGCACGCCCAGGTGCTGCTGGCCGAGAAGCCCTTCATCGGCTGCGCCGGCCTGGTGGTCAGCGACGAGATGCGGGTGCTCATCGCCACGCAGGCGGCCTTGCTGCTGCTCAATCGGCGCGCCGGCTACTTCTCCGCGCTGCGCCAGGTGTTGGTCTACCCAGGCGCCTTCGTCGTCGATCGCACCGCCATCGACCCCGCCGGACTGGCTCGCGACGAACGCCGGGTGCTGTCCGGCGAGTCCTGGCAGCAGGGCCAGGTGATCCTGTCCTGGGACGACGTGCTGGCCGGCGCCGCCGACCCGGCCGACGGCCGCAACGTGGTCATCCACGAATTCGCGCACCAGCTCGACCAGGAGAGCGGCCACGCCAACGGTGCGCCCTGGCTCGGCTCGCGCGAGCGCCAGGCGCGCTGGGCGGCGGTGTTGGGCGCCGAGTTCGAAGCCTTGCGGCAACGCCTGGCCGCGGGCGCGCCGGGCCTCATCGACCCCTATGCGGCCACCGACGCGGCCGAATTCTTCGCCTGCGTGAGCGAACTGTTCTTCGAACAGCCGGCGACGCTGGCGGCGGCGCACCCGGCCTTGTATGGCGAACTGAAGCGCTACTACGCCAGCGACCCGCTGGTCTGGTGAAGCCGCCATGCCCGGGGCGGCGCCCGGGCCATGCCGGGGTCGCTCGGCACACGGGCATCGGTGGCGCCCAGAATGGCGGTATGGCCAGCGCACTCGACCGGCTCGAACTCGACCTGCGGTGGCGCGATCACGTGCCACCGCGTTGCGGCTGCGCGGCCGGGTGAGCGGGCGCGCTCCGATGACTGCGCGTAAGGCGAATCCGGCGAATCCGGCGAACCCGGACTTCAAGGGCAACAAGGCTTCGCTGCCCAGCAAGCCTTGCGCCGTGTGCGGCCGCGCCATGAGCTGGCGCAAGGCTTGGGCGAACAACTGGGCCGAGGTGCGTTACTGCTCCGAGGCCTGCCGCAAGAGGAAACGCGAGAGCCGCGCCGATGCCGCCACGGCTTGAAATCCGCCATCTGGTCGTGGTGCTGGGAGACCAACTCGACCGCGACTCCAGCGCTTTCGAAGGATTCGACCCCGCGCTGGACCACGCCTGGATGTGCGAGGCCAGCGAAGAATCGACGCATGTCTGGTGCAGCAAACAGCGCATCACGATCTTTCTCGCGGCGATGCGCCATTTCGCCGCCGCCTTGCGCAGCGAAGGCTTGCCGCTGCTGTACCGAGAGATGGCGCCGGGGTCGCTGGCGGGCGCACTGGCCGAGACGCTGGCCGCACACCGCGTGCAGCGCGTCGTACTCACCGAGCCGGGCGACTGGCGCGTGCAGCAGTCGCTGCTCCGGGCGGTCGGCGCCACGCCGCTGGAGATGCGCGAAGACCGTCACTTCCTGTGCAGCCGGCATGAATTTGCCGCCCACGCCCGCGGCCGCAAGCAGTTGCGCATGGAATATTTCTACCGCGAGATGCGGCGCCGGCATCGCGTCTTGATGGAGGGCGACCAGCCCGTGGGTGGCGCATGGAATTACGACGCCGACAACCGCGAGGCGTTCGGACCGAACGGGCCCGGTCTGCTGCCGGTCACGCCGCGTTTCGAACCCGACGACATCACGCAGGATGTGATCGAACTCGTCGAAACGCAGTTTGCAGCTCACCCCGGCAGCGTGGCCGCGTTCGGCTGGCCGGTGACGCGCGCGCAGGCCCTGCAGGTGCTGCAGAGTTTCATCGACGAGCGGCTCGAACATTTCGGCCGCTGGCAGGATGCGATGTGGGAGGGCGAACCCTGGCTCTACCACGCGCACATTTCGGCCGCGCTGAATCTGAAACTGCTGAATCCGCGCGAGGTGATCTCCGCCGCCGAGGCCGCTTATCGCACGGGGCGCGCGCCGCTGCCGGCGGTGGAAGGGTTCGTCCGTCAGGTGCTGGGCTGGCGCGAGTACGTGCGCGGCATCTACTGGCAGCAGATGCCCGATTACGCCGAACGCAATGCGCTGCAGGCGAATGAAAGCCTGCCGGCCTGGTACTGGACCGGCCGCACCGAGATGCGCTGTCTGGCCGACGCCATCGGACAAACCTTGCAGCACGGTTATGCCCACCACATACAACGACTGATGGTCACGGGACTGTATGCGCTGCTGCTCGGCGTGGCGCCCAGGCAGGTGCACGTCTGGTACCTGAGCGTTTACGTCGACGCGGTGGAATGGGTGGAATTGCCCAATACGCTGGGCATGAGCCAGTTTGCCGACGGCGGCCTGATGGCCAGCAAGCCGTACGCGGCCACGGGGAAGTACATCGAACGCATGGGCAATCACTGCCGCGGCTGCCGTTATGACCCTTCTCAGCGCATCGGCGAGAAGGCCTGCCCCTTCACCACGCTGTACTGGGACTTCCTGGGCCGCCATGACGCGCTGCTGGCGAAGAACCCGCGCATGGCGCTGCAGGTGAAGAACCTGGCGCGACTGGCACCGGCCGAGCGACAGGCCATCGCCGACCGCGCCTCGGCGCTGCGGCGCGGCGAAATCGGTGCGGCGTGAAATGCCGGCATGACGCAACCTGACCATTTTGCCGCGCCGGCCTTCGAGCCCACGCTGCAGGCGGCCCACGCGCGCCTGGCTGCGGTGAACCCGGCAGCCTATTCGCGCACGCGCAACCATCTGGACGGGGCCGTGACGCGGCTTTCGCCCTACCTGACGCACGGCTTCCTGACCTTGCCCGAGGTGCTGCACGGCGTGCTGCAGCGCCATCCGCTCGACGTGCAGCACAAATTCGTCTTCGAACTCGGATGGCGCGAATATTTCCACCATGTGTGGCAGCAGGAAGGCGACGCCATCTTCGCTTCGCTGCACGAAGGCCCGCTGCCCGACGCCGCCTATGCCAGCGAACTGCCGGCGGACATCCGCCGCGGCGCCACCGGAGTACCGGCCATCGACCTGGCGGTGCGCGAGCTCTACGCCACCGGCTGGCTGCACAACCATGCCCGCCTGTGGCTGGCCTCGTACGTGGTCCATCTGCGCAAGGTGCGCTGGCGTGCCGGTGCCGACTGGATGTACGGTCACCTGCTCGACGGCGACCTGGCCAGCAACCACCTGAGCTGGCAATGGGTGGCCGGCACCGGCAGCCGCAAGCCGTATCTGTTCAATGCCGACAACGTGACCCGCTACGCGACAGCGGCCTGGCACAGCGCCGGCAGCGCCATCGACCGGTCCTACGAAGAGCTGGACCGCATCGCACGCAGCGCCCTGGCCGTACCGGGCGGGTGCGGCGGCGGCATCGACGAACCGGCTTGGGTCGACACAGCGCCGCCCGCCTTCACCGCCCCCGACGCAGGCCAGGTGGCTGGCCGCGCGGTGCAGCTGGTGCACCCCTGGTCGCTGGGCAGCGTGGTGCCTGCGGGCAGGTTGCGCGTGGGTGTGCTGTGCGCCGAATTCCACCGCACCTGGCCGTGGAGCGGCGCACGTTGGCACTTCGTGGCCACGCGCATGCGTGAACTGTGCGACCTGCTGTGGGTGGCCGAATCCGGCGCGTTGCGCCAGTCGCTGGCCGCGGCGGCCAGCGTCGACGGGCGAGCCGACCCGCACTTGCCGCGGCAACTGCACGAACTGGGGCTGCAGCAGCCGGTGCGCCTGTTCGAATCACCGCGCCAGCGTTGCGCATCGTTCACCCAATTCTGGCGTCGGGTCACGTCGGGCGTGGCCGCGGCTGGCGAATTGCTGCAACGGGCGAATTAGCAGCCGTAATTGCCATTCGACATCTGTGTTAATGTTCCCCGGTACGGCGCGCCGAAGAAGAAACCAGACGCCGCAATGCCGGTGGGCGTGAATGTGCCGGCCGGGGAGCCCCCACTTTGACGCGGAAACCATGAAGAAGACTTACGCACAGCTCGCGAAACAGATCGAACAATTGCAGCAGGAAGCCGAAAAGCTGCGGCGGCAGGAAATGGGCGAGATCATCGGGCACATTCGGGAAGCCATCGCGCATTACAGCCTGACGGCCGAAGATCTGGGCCTGGGCCCCAAGGCCGCGCGCGGCGCCAAGGCTGCCGCCAAGCCGGCCGCGAAGACGCGGCGCAAATCGACCAAGGCCAAGACCGCTGCCGGGCGCGCGGTGAAGTTCCGCGACGAGACCGGCCGCAGCTGGGGTGGCATCGGCAAGCGCCCGCAATGGCTGCGCGACGCGCTGGCCGCGGGCAAGACCTTGCAGGATTTCGCCGTTCAGTAAGGCTTCGCGGCCGCGGCGCTCCGCGGCACCGCGGGGCGTGAGGCTGCCGCCGTATTACGGCGCCACGGCCTGGCGCACGGCGTGGTCCCAGGCCGCCAGACGCTCGGCGGCGCGGTCGCGTGGCAGCGTCGGCAGGAAGCGCCGCTCTTCGCACCACAACGCGGCCAGTTCGTCGGTGCCGGCATAGACCCCGGCGGCCAGTCCCGCGAGATAGGCCGCGCCCAGCGCCGTGGTCTCGGTGACTTGCGGCCGCACCACCGGAATGCCCAGCAGGTCGGCCTGGAACTGCATCAGCAGGTCGTTGACGCATGCGCCGCCGTCCACGCGCAATTCCGCCACCGGCGCGGCGTCCTTGGTCATGGCCTGCAGCAGCGCCGCGCTCTGGAAGGCGATGCTCTCCAGCGCCGCGCGCGCGATGTGCGCCACCGTGCTGCCACGCGTGAGGCCGACGATGGCGCCGCGTGCATCGGCATTCCAGTACGGCGCGCCCAAGCCGGTGAACGCCGGCACGACGACGACGCCGCCGCTGTCGGGCACGCTCTCGGCCAGCGCCTGCACCTGGCCGCTGCCGGCGATGGCGCGCAGCCCGTCGCGCAGCCACTGCACCACGGCGCCGCCGATGAAGACGCTGCCTTCCAGCGCATATTCGGGCATGGCCGTGGGCTGCGCCGCCGCCGTGGTGACGAGACCGTGGCGCGACGCCCGGAACGCCGAGCCGGTGTGCATGAGCATGAAGCAGCCCGTGCCATAGGTATTCTTGGCCAGCCCGGCGCGGAAGCAGGCCTGGCCGAACAGCGCCGCCTGCTGGTCGCCGGCGATGCCGGCGATCGGGATCGGCGCGCCGAACAACGTGGTCTCGCCGAAGACGTGGCTGGAAGGAAAGACCCGCGGCAGCAGGCTGTCGGGCACGTGCAGCGCCTTCAGCAGTTCGTGGTCCCACTGGTTGTGGCGGATGTCGAACAGCATCGTGCGCGAGGCGTTGCTCACGTCGGTGCCGTGCACGCGGCCCTGCGTCAGTTGCCACAGCAGCCAGCTGTCCACCGTGCCGAAGGCCAGCTCGCCCTGCGCCGCGGCGATGTGCGCGCCGTTCACGTGGTCGAGCAGCCAGCGGATCTTGGTGGCGCTGAAATAAGGGTCGATGACCAGGCCGGTGGACCGGCGCACCGCGTCGGCCAGGCCTTGCTCGCGCAATTGTGCGCACAAGGGCTCGGTGCGGCGGTCCTGCCAGACGATGGCGTTGTGGATGGGCCGGCCGCTGCGGCGGTCCCACAGCAGCGTGGTCTCGCGCTGGTTGGTGATGCCGATGGCGGCGATATCGCCGGCATTCAGTCCCGATGCGGCCAGCGCTTCCTGCGCGACTTCGAATTGCGACTGCCAGATCTCATCGGGGTCGTGTTCCACCCAGCCCGGCTGCGGAAAGATCTGCCGGAATTCGCGCTGCGCCCGTGCCACGACGGTGCCGCTGCGATGGAAGACGATCGCGCGCGAACTGGAAGTGCCCTGGTCCAGCGCCAGCAGGTGGTCCTTGGCCATCGTTTGTCTCCTCGTGGCGGAGACTCTGCCACAGCCGGGGCTGCGCGTGGGGCCGGAGTCAGTTCAGGTACATGCCCAGATAGCGCCGGCCGTGGCTCACGGCTTCGGCATCGGGGCAGGCATTGAACCACTCGACGAGCTGCTTGCGTGCGCGTTCACGCTGTTCGCCCTTGTCGCGCAGCACCACTTCGAGCAGCTGATCGAAGGCAGCGCGGAAGTCGCCGTCGTGGGCCAGCAGGGCGGCCAGGTCGAAACGGGCCTCGAAATCCCTGCCATTGGCCGCGATGCGCGCGGCCAGCGCCTGCGGGTCGCCTGCAGGGCGGTTCAGCGCCAGTTGCAGCCGCGCCGACAATGTCGCATGGCGGTCGTCGCGCGCCTTGGCCGGCACGCCGGCCAGCAGCGCCTGGGCATCGTCGAGCGCACGGCGGTCCAGCAGCCGCTCCACCAGGTCCAGCGTGGCGCCGGGGTGCCCCGGCTCCAGCGCCAGCGCACTTTTCAGCAGCGTTTCGGCGGTGTCGGCGTCGGGCGCCGCGGCGGCGTCGGCACGCAACTGCTCCGCCGGCGAGACCTGCGGCTGCACATGACGGTCGAGAAATTCACGGATCTTGCCCTCGGGCAACGCGCCCACGAACTGGTCCACCGGCCGCCCGCCGACGAACAGCACCACCAGCGGGATGCTGCGGATCTGCAGCGCGGCCGAGATCTGCGGCGCCTCGTCGGTATTGAGCTTGGCCAGCGCGAAACGGCCGCCGTAGGCCTGCACCAGCTTTTCCAGCACCGGCCCCAGCGAACGGCAGGGGCCGCACCAGGGTGCCCAGCAGTCCAGCAGCACCGGCATCTCGAGCGAGCGCTCGAGCACGGCCTTCTCGAAGTCGGCCTCGGTGACGTCGAACGACAAGGCCGGGGCAGCGGCGGCGGCGGGCTGGGCGCCCGGGGTGTTGAAGCTGTAGCCGGCGGTGTCGAAGCTGGTCTTGGCAAACATGGTGCGGGATCCCCTGAAACGCAGGCGACCGCGCCGGGCCGGAACAGGCCCGGCAGCACGGTCGCCGGTGCCGAATTTAGCCGCCCGGCCCCGGCTGGCGCCGCGGCGGCCGGTCTTCAGGGATACAGCCCGCGCTCGGCGCGCGCGGTCAGGATGCGCTCGCAGGCCACCGCGAAGGTGGCGGTGCGCAGCGTGATCGTGTGGCGGTCGGCGGTGTCCCAGATGCGCTTGAGCGCGCCGATCATGATCTTGTCCAGGCGCACGTTGATCTCGTCCTCGGTCCAGAAGAAGCTGCTGAAATCCTGCACCCACTCGAAATAGCTCACCGTCACGCCGCCGGCGTTGCAGATGACGTCTGGCACCACCAGCACGCCGCGCTCGGCCAGGATGTCGTCGGCCGAGGGCACCGTGGGGCCGTTGGCGCCTTCGAGCACCAGCTTCGCCTTGATGCGGCGCGCGCGCTCGGCGGTGATCTGGCCTTCCAGCGCGGCCGGGATCAGGATGTCGCAGTCGACGTCCCAGAATTCCTCGGCCTTCATGGCTTCGCCGCCCTTGAACCCGCCCACGCCGCCGGCAGACTTCACATGGGCCATGAGGTCGGCCATGTCGAAGCCGTGGCCGTTGAAGATGCTGCCGGTGTGGTCCTGCGCAGCGACGACCTTGCCGCCGGCCTGGTTGAAAAGCTCGGCCGCCGCCGCGCCGACGTTGCCGAAACCCTGCACCGCGACGCGCGCGCCGTTCAGGTCGAGGTTGAGGCGCCGCGCCGCTTCGCGCCCGGTGACGAAGACACCGCGGCCGGTGGCCTTCACGCGGCCCAGCGAGCCGCCCAGGTCGACCGGCTTGCCGGTGACCACGCCGGTGGCGGTGGAGCCGGTATTCATGGAATAGGTGTCCATCATCCACGCCATGATCTGCGGGTTGGTGTTCACGTCGGGGGCCGGGATGTCGCGTTGCGGGCCGATGATGATGCCGATCTCGCTGGTATAGCGCCGCGTCATGCGCTCCAGTTCCTTGTTCGACAGCAGCTTGGGGTCGCAGCGGATGCCGCCCTTGGCACCGCCGAAGGGCAGGTTGACGGCGGCGTTCTTCACGCTCATCCAGGCCGCCAGCGCCATGACCTCTTCCAGCGTCACGTCCGGGTGGAAGCGCACGCCGCCCTTGCCCGGACCGCGGCTCAGGTTGTGCTGCACGCGAAAGCCCTCGAAATGCGCCACGCGGCCGTCGTCCATCTCGATCGGCACGTCGACGATGAGCATGCGCTTGGGGTGCTTCAGGGTCTCGACCCAGCGCGCCAGATGGCCCAGGTAAGGCACCACGCGGTCGACCTGCATCAGGTAGGTTCCCCAGGGGCTGTCGGCGGTGGGGTGTACGAATGAAAGCGACTGGGTCATGGGGTCTCCTCGTTGTGGTGGGATCGGCGTGGCGCCCGAGTCGGCGTCGCGCGACGGGACACCCTCGTGGGGTGGCCGTGCAGGCGCCACTGCGCGTGTCCTGCACTGTAAGTGCGCGCGGGGTTCGCCGGTATAGGGCGTTCCATGCGTCGTTTGCGTGCTTTGCGGCCATTGAATGAGGGCGGTGCGGCGACGTCATCGTGCGCGTGGCTACACTGCCGGCGATGACGGACTCGACGATTGCATTCATCGGCGGCGGCAACATGGCCGGCGCGCTGATCGGCGGGCTGCGGCGCGCCGGGCGGGCGGCAGCCTCCATCCTGGTCGTGGAGCCGTTGCCGGCACAGCGCGAACGACTGGCGCAGGCATGGGGCCTGCAGCCGCTGGCTGCGGCCGACGAACGGCTGGCCGTGGCGGACACCGTGGTGTGGGCCGTGAAGCCCCAGCTCTTCGCGGCCGCCGCGGCGCCCTGTGCACCCTTCATCGGCCGCGCGCTGCAGGTCAGCGTGATGGCTGGCATCCGCAGCGACGAGCTGGTGCGCGCCAGCAGCAGCCAGCGTGTCGTGCGCGCCATGCCCAATACGCCGGCGCTCATCGGCCGCGGCATCGCGGGGCTCTTTGCGCGCCCAGCGGTGACGGCCGAGGAACGTGCCGGCGCCGAAAGCCTGTTCGCTCCCACCGGCACCACGCTGTGGGTGGCGCAGGAGAGCGACCTCGACGCGGTGACGGCGTTGTCGGGTTCGGGCCCGGCGTATGTGTTCTATTTCGTCGAGGCCATGATGCAGGCCGCCGCCGAGATGGGCCTGACGGCGGCGCAGGGTCGGCAACTGGCGCTGGCGACTTTCGATGGCGCCACAGCGCTGGCGGCGGCTTCGAAGGAGTCGCCCGAGACACTGCGGGCACAGGTCACCTCCAAGGGCGGCACCACGCATGCTGCGATCACGGCGCTGGAGGAAGCCGACGTGAAGGCGGCATTCGTTCGCGCCTTGCATGCCGCGCGCGAACGGGCGCGTGAACTGGGCGACGAATTCGGCTCGGTATAGCGCCGTACAGCGCCGCGGTCAGCGCAGCGCCAGGTCGGCCGCCACGCCGCAGAAGACGGCAAACCCCACCCAGTGGTTGAGCCGGAAGGCCTTGAAACAGCCCTCGCGTGTGCGGTCCTTGATCAGCGTGTAGTGCCAACCGGCCTGTGCGGCGGCGGCGGCGATGCCGATCAGGTAGGGGCGGCCCAGGCCGAGCGACAGGCCGAGTGCCGCCCAGCTGGCGAGGTAGATGGCATAAAAGCCCATCACCGCGGCCACGTCCCAGCGGCCCAGCGTGATGGCCGAGGTCTTCATGCCCACCTTCAGGTCGTCGTCGCGGTCGACCATGGCGTATTCGGTGTCGTAGGCCAGCACCCAGAACAGGTTGCCCAGCAGCAGCGCCCAGGCGTGCGGCGGCACGGCGGCCTGGATGGCGGCCAGGCTCCAGTCGGCGCCACCCAGCGTGGCGGCGAAGGCCATGGGAATGCCGAAGCTGAAGGCCACGCCCAGCACCGCCTGCGGCATGCCGAAGCCGCGCTTGGCGTAGGGGTAGGCCAGCGTCACCACGAGGGCGCTGAACGACAGCAGGATGGCGGGCGGCGCGGTGGTCAGCACCAGGCCGAAGGCGGCCAGCGCCAGCAGTGCGCCGACCGTCAGTGCTTCACGCACCGAGACCAGGCCGCTGGTCACCGGGCGGCGCGCGGTGCGCTTCACGTGGCGGTCGAATTCCTTGTCGGCGACGTCGTTGACGCAGCAGCCGGCGCTGCGCATGAGGATGGTGCCCAGCACGAACACCGCCAGCAGGTGCCAGCCCGGCCAGCCGTCGGCGGCGATCCACAGCGCGCTGAGCGTGGGCCACAGCAGCAGCAGCCAGCCCGCGGGGCGGTCCCAGCGGATCAGGTCGAGATAGAGCGCCAAGCGCGAGCGCGGCAGGGGCAGCGTGGACACGTTTGGATTATCCGCAGTCGGCGGCCCGGTCCAGCCGTGGTTCGGACCGGCGTCGAGCTTGCGGCCGAGCCTGTTGTCAGGTCGCCTGCCGCAGCACGTTGACCAAGGCCCGGCCGGCCTTGTCTCGGTAGATGTCGAAGTCGGCGTCGAGGGTCAGCACATGGCGGATGCGCAGGCGCGAAGCGGCCTCGGCCACCGAGGCATCGGCCAGGTCGAAGGGCAGGTCGCGGAAGCGCTCGCTGATAGCCAGCACCTCTGCCAGCGAGCCGGCGTCGGGCAGGTCGAAGCGAACGGCGCCGCGCTGTGCCCAGCGTAGGAAGTCCAGAGCGGCCGGGTTGCCGACGCGGCGCGCGAGCAGCGCGCAGACCTCGGTGGCGACCGGCCAGGTGGTGAAGAGCTGCACCTGGGGATGCTCCTTCAGCCACGCCAGCACGCGGGCGTGCCAGTGGTCGGCGGCGTTGAACAGCGCCAGCAGCGGCCCGCTGTCGGCCAGCACGCGGCCGACGGCAAGAAACCGGGGTGACGGCTCCCGCGCCCGCACTGGGGTGGCCATGGGACCTCAGCCCGGCCTGGCGATCTTGCCACCCCAGACATCGGCCAGCGCCGTCTTGCGGCCCGTGGCCAGATCGGCCGGGCCGCTGAAGCGCCCGAAAAGGTCGCTGCCCAGGGCGTAGGCCGAGGGTGCTGCCTTGGCGGTCTGGTCGAGATAGGCGACCAGCGCCTCGCGGATCAGCTCGCTGGCCGGCCGTCCGAGTGCGGCGCTGTGCTGACGCAGGCGCTGCTCCAGCACGGGGTCGAGCTTGACGGTCATGGTCATGGTCGGGCTCCAAGTAATAAGACAAATATTACCAGTCCTTGACTCAGCCTTCCAGCCGCTTCTGGAACACCAGCCCTGCATGCTCACGCAGGGCATGGAACTTGATCTTCGGCCAGTTGCTCTCGATGGCGCGCAGCTCGGGGGCGTATTCCACCAGCACCGTGGGTGCATCCACCGCGTCGTAGGCGACGCGGTGTGAATTGGCATCGATGAAGCGCTTGAGTTCGCGTTCGCCGCCATCGGCTTCGTCGCAGGTCACCCAGCGCGCCACCTGGTAGCGGCTGGGCAGGATGCGCGCCTTGCAGCCGTATTCATGTTCCAGCCGGTGCGCCACCACCTCGAACTGCAGCTGCCCCACCGCACCCAGCAGCAGCACCGTGCCGGCCACCGGGCGGAAGACCTGGATCGCGCCTTCCTCGCCCAGCTGCGTGAGGCCGGCCTTGAGCTGCTTGGTCTTCAGCGGGTCGGCCACCTCGACGCTGCGGAACATCTCGGGCGCGAAGAAGGGCAGGCCGGTGAACTGCAGCACCTCGCCTTCGGTGAGCGTGTCGCCGAGCTGCAGCACGCCGTGGTTGGGGATGCCGATGATGTCGCCGGCGAAGGCTTCGTCGAGCAACTCTCGGCGCTGGCTCAGGAAACTGACGACCGTATTCGGCCGCAGTTCCTTGGCGCTGCGCGCCACCTTCAGCCGCATGCCGCGTTCGAAGTGGCCGCTGGCCACGCGCACGAAGGCGATGCGATCGCGGTGCGCCGGGTCCATGTTGGCCTGGATCTTGAAGACGACGCCGCTGAATCTGGGCTCCTCGGGGTGCACCACGCGCTGGATGGCGGGGCGGTCGCCGGGCGGCGGAGCCAGGTCGACCAGTGCGTCGAGTACCTCGCGCACGCCGAAATTGTTCACCGCCGAGCCGAAGAACATGGGTGTCTGGTGGCCGGCCAGGAAGGCGTGCGGCTCGAAGGCCGGCGCGGCGTCGGCGAGCAGTTCGATTTCGCCGTGCGCCTGCTCGTACTGCATGCCGAAGCGCTGCGCATAGGCCGGGTTGTCCAGGCCGGCCAGGATCTCGTCGTCGGCACCCTTGCGGTCCTCGCCGGGGCTGAAGACGCGCATCTGCTTCTCGCGCAGGTCCATCACGCCGTGGAAGGCCTTGCCCATGCCCACCGGCCAGGTGAAGGGCACCACCTCCATGCCGAGTTCACGCTCGATCTCGTCCATCAGCGCCAGCGGCTCCTTCACTTCGCGGTCCATCTTGTTCACGAAGGTGAGGATCGGCGTGTGGCGCGCGCGGCACACCTGCAGCAGCCGCCGCGTCTGCGGCTCCACGCCGTTGGCCGCGTCGATGACCATCAGCGCCGCGTCCACCGCGGTCAGCACGCGGTAGGTGTCCTCGCTGAAATCCTGGTGGCCGGGCGTGTCGAGCAGGTTGATGACGCAGCCGCGGTATTCCATCTGCATCACGCTGCTGGCCACCGAGATGCCGCGCTGCTTCTCGATTTCCATCCAGTCTGATGTCGCGTGCCGTGAGGCTTTTCGCGCCTTCACGCTGCCGGCGATCTGGATCGCGCCGCTGAACAGCAGCAGCTTTTCCGTCAGCGTGGTCTTGCCGGCGTCGGGGTGGGAAATGATGGCGAAGGTGCGGCGGCGCAGCACCTCGCGGGCAAGATCGTCGGACACGTTGGGGTGGCCCGCGTGGGCGTGAGGCAGACATGGGATTATCGTTGACCCCTTCTTGCCGCCCACGCCGGAGACCCCATGCCCCGTCCTGCCCACCCGCTGGCCGCCGAGCGCCACGCCACGCCCGGATCCCCCCTCGACCCGGCCCGCCGGCATTGGCTCGCGCTGGCCTGGCTGCCGCTGGCGCCCCTGGCGCTCGGGGCCTGCAGCAGCGTGGCCTTCGGCGATCCGCCGCGGGTCGACCTGGCGGGGTTGAAGAGCCTGCCCGGCGAAGGCCTGGAGCTGCGCTTCCTGGCCAAGCTGCGGGTGCAGAACCCGAATTCGCAGCCGCTGACCTACGAAGGCGTTTCGCTGGAACTGGACCTGCGCGGCCAGCGCTTCGCCAGCGGCGTGGCGCCGCTGGCAGGCCAGATTCCGGCCTATGGCGAGGCCGTGCTCGAGGTGCCGGTCTCGGTCTCGGGCTTCACCATCGCCCGCCAGGTGCTCGACCTGGTGCGCCAGGCCGAGGCGGGCAACCGTGTCGAGCGCGTGGCCTACGAACTGCGCGGCAAGCTGGGGGGCGCGGGCCTGGGCGGCACGGGCTTCGGCACCAGCGGCGAGATCGACCTCAGCGGCCTGGCACGCTGAGCAAGACGCCAACGCCCAGACCGGGCGGCCGGCCGAGCCGGCGTGGCATCGACCTCACTCCTCGAGCAGCGAACGCAGCATCCAGGCCGTCTGCTCGTGCACCGTCAGGCGCTGGGTCAGCAGGTCGGCGGTGGGTTCGTCGCCGGCCTTGTCGGCCAGCGGGAAGATGCTGCGCGCGGTGCGCGCCACGGCTTCATGGCCGTCGACCAGGATGCGCACCATCTCCAGCGCCTTGGGCGGCACCGCCGGCGCGTCCTTCAGCGAAGCGAGCTTGCCGAATTGCGCGTACGACCCGGGTGCCGTGTGGCCCAGACTGCGGATGCGCTCGGCGATGGGATCGACCGCATTCCACAATTCGGTGTACTGGGCCATGAACATCGCGTGCAGCGTATTGAACATGGGCCCGGTCACGTTCCAGTGGAAATTGTGCGTGGTCAGGTACAGCGTGTAGGTGTCGGCCAGCAGCCGGCCCAGGCCTTCGGTGATGGCGGCGCGGTCCTTCTCGGCGATGCCGATATGGATGGCCGGCGCTCGGCTGGCGGTCTTGCTCTTGGCCATGGTCTTCTCCTTGTCTGCGTGATCGAGGAACCGTTCCCGGCGCCGGCCCGTCGAACTGCCGGTACCGGGGATGCGGAGATATTAGAAGATCGCTATCGAAATGGGAAATTGAGTAGCCTCAATTCGACGATAGCTCGCAACGATCGGCCCGCCCCTGCGCTCGTTCAAGCCGTCAGCCGCTTCACCCCGGGCAGTTCGCAGGCATAGACGCAGTTGCGCAGCGCCGCGATGGCCTCGTAGCGCGGGAAGGTGCGGCGCCAGGCCAGCACCACGCGGCGCGTGGGCACCGGCGCACTGAACTTGATGTACTTGATGTGCGGCTGCGCCTCCCGGGGCACGCTCAACTGCGGCACCACCGTGACACCCATGCCAGACGCCACCATGTACTTGATCGTCTCCAGCGAACTGCCCTCGAAACTCTTGCGGATGCCCTCGGCGTCGCTGGCGAAGCGCGCGTATTCGGGGCAGACCTCGAGCACGTGGTCGCGGAAGCAGTGGCCGGTGCCCAGCAGCAGCATGGTTTCCTGCTTCAGTTCTTCGGCACTGATGTGCTTGCGCCTGGCCAGCGCGTGGCCGGTGGGCACGGCGGCCATGAAAGGCTCGTCGTACAGCGGCGCCACGGCCAGCCCGGTGTCGGGAAAGGGCTCGGCCATGATGGCGCAGTCCAGCTCCCCCGTGCGCAGCATCTCCAGCAACTTGACGGTGAAGTTCTCCTGCAGCATCAGCGGCATCTGCGGCACGCGCTCGATGGCCTGGCGCACCAGGTCGGGCAGCAGGTAGGGGCCGATGGTGTAGATGATGCCCAGCCGCAGCGGCCCGCTCACCGGGTCCTTGCCGCGCTTGGCGATCTCCTTGATGGCCGCCGCCTGTTCGATGACCTGCTGCGCCTGGCGCACGATCTGCTCGCCCAGCGCCGTGACGCTCACCTCGCTGGTGCCACGTTCGAAGATCTTCACGTCGAGCTCTTCCTCCAGCTTCTTGATGGCCACGCTGAGCGTGGGCTGGGAAACGAAGCAGGCTTCGGCGGCACGGCCGAAATGCTTCTCCCGGGCCACCGCGACGATGTACTTGAGCTCGGTCAGGGTCATGGCGCGATTGTGGCGAAGTCGGCGGGCGGGCCGCTGCCGGGCTGCTGGCGCGTCCGTCAGGCCTTCAGGAACTCGGCGCGGCCGGCCAGCCAGCGCTGCACATGCGCCGCCGCAGCCTGCGCATGTTCACGCAGCAACTTCGGCGCCACCGCGCGGGCGTGCTGCAGCAGCGCGCCGTCGGTCTGCAGGTCGGCAAAGCGCAGCAAGGCGTCGCCGCTCTGGCGCGCGCCCATGAATTCGCCGGGGCCGCGGATGTCCAGGTCACGGCGTGCGATCTCGAAGCCGTCGTTCGTCTCGGCCATGGCCTTCAGCCGCGCCTTGGCCGTTGCGGAAAGCGGCGGCGTATACAGCAGCACGCACACGCTGGCGACTTCGCCGCGCCCGACGCGGCCGCGCAACTGGTGCAGCTGCGCCAGGCCGAAGCGCTCCGCGTGCTCGATCACCATCAGGCTGGCGTTGGGCACGTCCACGCCCACCTCGATGACGGTGGTGGCCACCAGCAGCTGCATCTGCCCGCCGGTGAAGTGCTGCATCACCGCGGCCTTTTCCGCCGCGGCCATTCGGCCGTGCAGCAGGCCAACACTGGCGCCGGGCAGGGCGGCGCCGAGTTCGGCGTGGGTGGCGGTGGCGTTCTGCAGGTCCAGGTGCTCGCTCTCCTCGACCAGCGGGCACACCCAGTAGACCTGTTTGCCCCGCGCCACCTCGTCGCGGATGCGCGCCACCACCTGTTCGCGCCGGTTGTCGGCGAAGACCTTGGTGACGATGGGCGTGCGGCCGGGCGGCAACTCGTCGATGGTGCTCACGTCGAGGTCGGCGAAGTAGCTCATGGCCAGGGTGCGCGGGATCGGCGTGGCGCTCATCATGAGCAGGTGCGGCTCCAGCGCCTGTTCCTCCAGTTTCTGCCGCAGCGCCAGCCGCTGCGCCACGCCGAAGCGGTGCTGCTCGTCGACGATGGCCAGCCCCAGCCGCGCAAAGGCCACGTCGTGCTGGATGACGGCGTGCGTGCCCACCACCAGCCTGGCTGCGCCCGAGGCCACGCTTTCGACCATCGACTGGCGGGCCTTGCCCTTGCGGCCGCCGGTGAGCCACGCCACCTGCACACCCAGCGGTTCCAGCCACTGCACCAGCTTGCGGAAATGCTGCTCGGCCAGGATCTCGGTGGGCGCCATCAGCGCGCATTGCCAGCCGGCATCCATGGCCGTGGCGGCGGCCAGCGCGGCCACCACCGTCTTGCCCGAGCCCACGTCGCCCTGCAGCAGCCGGTGCATGGGCTGTGGTCGCTCCAGGTCGGCACGGATCTCGGCCGTCACGCGCTGCTGAGCGGCGGTCAGGTCGAAAGGCAGCGCGGCCAACAGCTGCGCGGCCAGGCCGCCGTCGCGCGGCGCCAGCACCGGAGCGGCCAGCGTGGCGCGAGCGGCCTGCGCCTGGGCCTGCGAGAGCTGCTGCGCCAGCAGTTCCTCGAACTTCAGCCGCTGCCAGGCCGGGTGGCTGTGGTCTTCCAGCGTGGCCAGAGGTAGGTTCGGGCTGGGGTGGTGCAGGAACTGCAACGCCTCGCGCAAGGTCGGCAGGCCACCGGGCAGCAAGTCGGCCGGCAGCAGCTCGCCCAGCGGCGCCCGCCCCAGTGCCGAGGCCACGGCCTTGCGCAGATAGGACTGCGGCAGTTGCGCGCTGCTCGGGTAGACCGGCGTCAGCGCCTGCGGCAGTGCGGTCTCGGCGGTGACGGCGCGGAATTCCGGGTGCACCATCTCGCGGCCGAAGAAGCCGCCGCGCACCTCGCCGCGGGCGCGCACGCGCTGGCCCACGGCCAGCGTCTTCTGGTTCGACGGGTAGAAGTGCAGCAGGCGCAGCACGATCTCGCCGCTGTCGTCGGCCAGCCGCACCACGAGCTGGCGCCGCGTGCGCGTCTCCACGCGGCATTCGACGACCGTGCCCTGCACCTGCGCCGTATCGCCGTCGCGCAGGCTGCCGATGGGCGTGAGGCACGTCTCGTCCACGTAGCGCATGGGCAGGTGCAGCGCCAGGTCGATATCGCGCGCCAGGCCCAGCTTGCGCAGCGCGCGGGCGGGCGCCGAGAGCTTGTCGTGTGGGGGCTTGGGGGCCGCGGGCGCGGGCGGCGGGCTGGGCATGGAACAATTTTGACTGCTCCCACCCAGCCTCGAACCCGGGCTCGGCCCCGCGCATGAACACCCGCCCACGCCACTACACGGTCGCCGACTTCGAATTCGCCCTGCCGCCGGAGCTGATCGCGCAGCATCCGGCGCCAGAGCGCAGCGGCGCGCGGCTGCTCGACGGCACGGGGGCCATGCCGGTGGACTGCGCCGTCCGCGACCTGCCGGCGCTGCTGCAGCCTGGCGACCTGCTGGTGTTCAACGACACGCGCGTCATCAAGGCCCGGCTGCTGGGCGAGAAGCCCACCGGCGGCGCGGTGGAAGCCCTGGTGGAAAGGGTGCTGCCCGGCCACGAGGTGCTGGCCCACCTGCGCGCCAGCAAATCGCCGCGGCCGGGCAGCCGGGTGCGCTTCGCCGACGCCTTCGACGCCGAGGTGCTGGGCCGTGCCGGACCGGAAGGGGCGCTGTTCCACCTGCGCTTTCCCGCCGACCCACTGGCGCTGATGGAACGCCACGGCCATGTGCCGCTGCCGCCCTATATCGAACACACCGACACCGCGGAAGACGCCGAGCGTTACCAGACGGTGTTCGCCGCCCGCCCCGGCGCCGTGGCCGCGCCGACGGCGGCGCTGCATTTCGACGCCGGGCTGCTCGACGCGCTGGCGGCGCGTGGCATCCAGCGCGCCGCGGTGACGCTGCACGTGGGCGCCGGCACCTTCCAGCCGGTGCGCGTGGAGCGCATCGCCGAACACAGGATGCACAGTGAGTGGTTCGAGGTGGGCGCCGAGACGGTGGCCGCCATCGCCGCCACGCGTGCCGCAGGTGGGCGCGTGGTGGCGGTGGGCACGACGACGCTGCGCGCACTGGAATCGGCCGCGGTTCGGGTGAAGGACGGCGGCGCCTTGCAGCCTTGCAGCGGCGAGACCGACATCTTCATCACGCCGGGATTCGAATTCCGCGTCGTCGATCGGCTGCTCACCAATTTCCACCTGCCGCGCAGCACGCTGCTGATGCTGGTGAGCGCCTTCGCCGGCCACGACCACGTGATGGCGCTGTACCGCCATGCGGTGGAGTCGCGCTACCGCTTCTTCAGCTACGGCGACGCGATGTTGCTGGAAAGGACCCCCACGCTCCCTCCGGTCGCTGCCCCCCAAGGGGGCATCGGCAGCGGACCGGCGTAGCCGGATCCGCGCCGGCACCTGGCTGGGTGCCGCGCACACAATCGGCAACATGCTGCAATTCGACCTGCTGAAGACCGCCGGCCGCGCCCGCCGCGGCCGCCTGACGTTGAACCACGGCGTCGTCGAGACCCCGGTCTTCATGCCGGTGGGCACCTACGGCACGGTGAAGGGCGTGTTGCCGCGCTCGCTGCAGGAGATGGGCGCGCAGATCATCCTGGGCAATACCTTCCACCTGTGGATGCGGCCGGGGCTGGACGTCTTGCGGCAATTCGGCGGGCTGCACCGCTTCGAGGGCTGGCCGCAGCCGATCCTCACCGACAGCGGCGGCTTCCAGGTCTGGAGCCTGGGCGGCGAAGACGGCAAGGGCCGCAAGATCACCGAACAAGGAGTGCACTTCGCCTCGCCGGTGAACGGCGACAAGCTCTTCCTCACGCCCGAGCTGAGCATGCAGATCCAGACCGTGCTGAACAGCGACATCGTGATGCAGTTCGACGAATGCACGCCCTACCAGACCGCGGGCCACGTCACCACCGAAGCGGAGGCGCGCGTGTCGATGGAACTGAGCCTTCGCTGGGCGCGCCGCAGCCAGGGCGAATTCCAGCGCCTGGGCAACCCCAATGCGCTCTTCGGCATCGTGCAGGGCGGCATGTTCGAGGGCTTGCGCGAAGAGTCGTTGCAGGCGCTGGCCGAGCTGGACCTGCCGGGCTATGCCGTGGGCGGCGTCAGCGTGGGCGAGCCCAAGGAGGAGATGCTGCGCATCATGGCGCACACGCCGCACCGGCTGCCCGCGCACAAGCCGCGTTATCTGATGGGCGTGGGCACGCCCGAGGACCTGGTCGAAGGCGTGGCCTGCGGCGTGGACCTGTTCGACTGCGTGATGCCCACGCGCAATGCGCGCAACGGCCACCTGTTCACGCGCTTCGGCGACCTGAAGATCCGCAACGCCCGCTTCAAGTCCGACGCGCGGCCCGTCGACGAGACCTGCGGCTGCCACGCCTGCAGCGGCGGCTTCAGCCGCGCCTACCTGCACCACCTGGACCGCTGCGGCGAGATGCTCGGCCCCATGCTGGCCAGCATCCACAACCTGCACTACTACGTGAACCTGATGCGCGAGGTGCGAACGGCGCTGGACGAAGACCGCTTCGAGACCTGGCGCGCGCAATTCAGGAGCGATCGCGCGCGCGGCGTGTAGCCCGCCCGGCCGACGGGTGACCTACCAGAACTGCCAGTTTCCCGTGGCCAGCACCCAGGCGCCCAGAATGCCGTTGGTGACCGCATGGGCAATCACCGCCACCCACAGCTTTTCCGTGTGGATGTACAGCCAGGCATACGCCAGCCCGGCCACGATCGCGGCCAGCCACAGCGTGTGCGCCAGCACGAAGAGAAAGGTCGCCAGCACCACCGCCTTCAGCCCCACCCGGGCCGGCGCCACCGACTCGAACACCGGGTGCTGAAACCAGCGCATCAGGAACGAGCGCCAGAAGATCTCTTCCATCACCGGCACCAGCAGCGCCGCGCCCAGCAGCCGCGGCACGATCAGCGCCCAGTCGAACTGCCCCTCGGGCGTGAGCGGCACGAAAGGCGCCACGGCGCCCGTGGTGATGGTCATCCACGGTGCGTCCAGCCGCACCCACAGCAGGAAGACGACGATGCCCACCGCCACCGCCAACAGTGTTTCGCGCAGCGTGGGCAGGGCCTGCCGCGCCAGCTCACCGTATTCGCGCCACCACAGTGCCAGCAGGCCGGCCGGCACCGCGACCTGCAGCGCATAAAGCCCAGCGCGGGTCGAGCCCGCCCCAGGCGCCATCGGCCGGCGCCAGGCCGCGCAGGCCCAGGAACGCCATGAAGGCGACGAAGGGCGCGACGCGCACGAAGGCGGCGCGGCGAAAGGGCAAGGTCATCGGATCGACGCCCGGTAACGGTGCGGTTGGGCCATCACCCGAGTATCCGCAAAGCCGGCTGTCCTTCCGTGGCGCAAGGGCGGCATCGGCGTGACAAATGACGACGGCCTGCGGCGCCGGCCCGCGGGCGGATCGGCCAAGAACGGGCGAAGGCACGCTGGCCCTCCTGGGCAGGCAACCGCGCGCGATGCGGGGGGTCAAGCCCCTGCGCCGTGCTCCAGGCGGTGCGTGGCACCGTCGAACTGCGCCAGGGTCGCGGCCAGCCAGGGCAGCACCGGCTGCAGGCTGCCGTGCAGCGTATGCGGCGGGTTGGCCACGAAGACGCTGCTGCCCAGCATGCCGAAACCGCGCTCGTCCGCGCGCGCCACGGTCAGCCGGGCGTGCAGCCAGCCCTTCTTGGCGCCGGCCGCAGCGGCGGCCTTCAGGCGCTGCGGCAGCTGCGTGGCTTCCAGCAACTGCAGCTGCGGCAGCCAGACGATGACCACCGCGTCGGCAAAGCGCTCCAGCGCCTCGCGCAGTGCGGCCAGCGCGCGCGGGTAGTCTGACTTGAGTTCGTAGCTGGGGTCGATGAGCACCACGCCGCGCCGCGTCGGTGGCGGCAACTGCGACTTCAGGCTGGCGAAACCGTCGGCCATTCTGATCTCGACGCCGGGCGCGTCGCCCAGGAACGAAACCAGGATCTTGTGGTCGGTGGGGTGCATCTCGAACAGGCGCAACTGGTCCTGCGGCCGCATCAGCAGCTGCGCCAGCGCTGGTGAGCCGGGGTATTGCTTGAGCTTGCTGCCGCCGTTGAAGCTGCGCACCAGCGCCACGTAGTCGGCCAGCGGCGCCGGCAGGTCACTGCGGTCCCACAGCCGGGCGATGCCCTGCTCGAATTCGCCGCGCTTCTTCGCATAGTCGCCTTCCAGCGAGTAGCCGCCGGCACCGGCGTGGGTGTCCACGCAGCGCCAGCCCTTGTCCTTCAGGTTCATGTGGCGCAGCACCAGCGTCAGCACCAGATGTTTGAGCACGTCGGCATGGTTGCCGGCGTGGAAGGCGTGGCGGTAGGCGAGCATGCCGCGACTGTGCCACGTCGCCGCCCGCCCGCCGTGGCCCGGGCGGTAAGGCGCGGCGGCCATGCGCTAACCTCGCGCCATGACCACCCTCTTCGACCCCATCCGCGCCGGCGACATCGATCTCGCCACGCGCATCGTCATGGCGCCGCTCACGCGCAACCGCGCCAGCCCCGGCCAGGTGCCCAACGAGCTGATGCGCGAGTACTACGCGCAGCGCGCCGACCCGGCCACCGGGGCCGGGCTCCTGATCACCGAGGCCACGCAGGTCTGCCCCGAAGGCCAGGGCTACCTCGACACCCCCGGCATCCACAGCGCCGAGCAGGTGGCCGGCTGGCGCCGCATCACCGACGCCGTGCACGCCGCCGGCGGGAGCATCGTGGTGCAGCTGTGGCACGTGGGCCGCATCTCGCACGTGTCGCTGCAGCCGGGCGGGCAGGCGCCGGTGTCCAGCACGGCGCGGCCGGCCGGCACGAAGACCTACATCGCCGGCGGCTTCGCCACCTGCTCGCCGCCGCGTGCGCTGGCCACCGAAGAGATTCCGGGCGTGGTGGAGCAATACCGCCGCGCCGCGCTGAATGCCATGGCCGCCGGCTTCGACGGCGTCGAGGTGCACGGCGCCAATGGCTACCTCATCGACCAGTTCCTGCGCGACTCCATCAACGACCGCAGCGACGCCTACGGCGGCGCCATCGACAACCGCATCCGCTTCCTGCGCGAGGTGATGCAGGCCGTCACCGGCGCGATTGGCGGCGGCCGCACCGGTTTGCGGCTGTCGCCGGTGACGCCGTCCAACGACGCCGCGCCCGACAGCGACCCGCAGGCGCTGCACGAGCAGGTGCATCGCATGCTGGCGCCCCTGAAGCTGGCCTACCTGCACGTGGTGGAGGGCCAGACCGGCGGCGCGCGCGACTTCGCGCCTTTCGACTACGCCGCACTGCGCCGGCAATTCAACGGTGCCTGGATGGTGAACAACGGCTATTCGCGCGCCATGGCGCTGCAGGCGGTGGCCTCGGGCGCGGCCGACCTGGTGGCCTTCGGCAAGGCCTTCATCGCCAACCCCGACCTCGGCCGCCGCCTGCGCGAAGACGCGCCGCTGAATGCGCCGGATGTCGCCACCTTCTACGGCGGCGGCGCGGCCGGCTATACCGACTACCCCACGCTGGATGCCGCCCCGGCTTGAGCGCGCGCGGCGCGTCGGCCTGACGCTCGTGCTGGCGCTGGCCGCGGCGCTGGCCGCCGGGCAGTTGCGCCTGCCGCTGCCGTGGATGATCGGGCCGCTGCTGGCCACGGCCGCCTGCGGCATGGCCGGGCTGAAGCCGGCTTCGTCGAACCGGCTGCGCAACGCCGGACTGTGGATGATCGGCGTCGCGCTGGGGCTTTATTTCACGCCGTCGGTGATGGCGCTGCTGCTGCCGCTGGCGCCGGCGCTGCTCGTGGGCATCGGCTGGGCCTTCCTGATGGCTTATGGCTTCTACCGCATGCTGCTGCGCGTGAACGGCGGCGACCACGCCAGCGCCTTCTTCTCCGCCGCCATCGGTGGCGCCTCGGAGATGGCGCTGCTGGCCGAACGCCACGGCGGCCGCGTCGACCGCGTGGCGGCGGCGCACTCGCTGCGCGTGCTGCTGGTGGTGGTGCTCATCCCCTTCGGTTTCAAGCTCGCCGGCATCCATGGCATCGACCCCACCGTGCCCGCGCTGCAGGAAGTGCGGCCGCTGGGTCTGGTGCTGCTGCTGGCGGCCAGTGCGGCCGGCATGGCGCTGCTGGCGCTGCTGCGCGCTCCCAATCCCTGGGTGCTGGGCGCGCTGCTCGTCACGCTGCTCATCACCGCCGCCGGCGTGCAGCTCTCGGCGCTGCCCAAGGCGGCCAGCAATGCCGGGCAGTTGTTCATCGGCGTGGCGCTGGGCAGTCGCTTCACGGTGGATTTCGCGCGCAGCGCACCGCGCTGGCTGGCCGCGGTGGCGGCGGGCACGCTGGCCATGATCGCGGCCTCGGCCGGCTTTGCCTGGCTGCTGGCGCAACTCTTCGGGCTGCACCCGGCCACGGTGCTGCTGGGCACCACGCCGGGTGGCATCGCCGAGATGAGCATCACCGCCAAGGTGCTGCAGCTCGGCGTGCCGGTGGTCACCGCGTTTCACGTCACGCGCTATATCGCGGTGCTCACGCTCACCGCGCCGCTGTACCGCTGGCTGCGCGCGCGCGCGGCCGCCCGCACGGGCTGAATCCGCCGGCCCGGCGGGCGTGCCGCTCACGCCGGCGGCGCTGCGCCCTCCGGCGGCACCGGGGCCGCAGCCGCGAACAACACCACCACCGATCGCGGCTGCACGCTCAGGATCGTTCCCGCGACCGGCGGCGCCGCGGCCGGTTCGTGCAGGTCGTCGGGCGACGCGCGCGCGCTGTCCAGCACGCGCAGCCACGGGCCGCCGCCGGCCGGGCCGGGCGGCAATTCGAAGTCCAGCGGCTGCGACCAGGCATTGAGCGCGAAATACATCTGCCAGCCACCCGACAGCGTGGCGGCGCTGAGCGCCAGGCTGTGCGACCACGGTGCCAGGTCGGGCGCGCCCAGGCGTACGCCGTGCAGGCGCACGCGGGCCTGGTCGGTGAGCTGGGCCAGCGTGAGGTGGCGGTCCTCGCGCACCGAGTCACGCAGCCCGCGCAGCCGCAGCAGCCCGCGCACGAAGCGGTGGATGCCGGCGTGGCTTTCCAGCAGCTGCCAGTCCAGCCAGTTGGCCTCGTTGTCCTGGCACCAGGCGTTGTTGTTGCCGTGCTGGCTGCGCCGCATCTCGTCGCCCATGCGCAGCATCGGCGTGCCCAGCGAGAGCACGGTGATGGCCAGCAGGTTCTTCACCTGGCGCTCGCGCAGCGCCAGCACGGCGGGGTCGCTGGTCGGCCCTTCGGCGCCGCAGTTCCAGCTGATGTTGTTGTCGTCGCCGTCGCGGTTGCCCTCGCCGTTGGCCTGGTTGTGCTTGACGTTGTAGGACACCAGGTCCTCGAGCGTGAAGCCGTCGTGGCTGGTGACGAAGTTGATGCTCTGCGCCGGCTCGCGCGGGCGCTGGCCATAGAGATCCGGGCTGCCGAGCAGCCGGTTGGCCAGCCTGGGCACGGTGTTTTCGTCGCCGCGCACGAAGGCGCGCACGTCGTCGCGGAACTGGCCGTTCCATTCCTTCCACTGGTTGCCCGGGAAGCGACCCACCTGGTACAGGCCGCCGGCGTCCCAGGCCTCGGCGATGAGCTTGGTGCCGGCCAGCACGGGGTCGCTGGCGATGTCCCACAGCACCGGCGCGTCGGTGCGCGGCACGCCGCGCTCGTCGCGCGAGAACACGGCGGCCAGGTCGAAGCGGAAGCCGTCGACGTGCATCACCTGCACCCAGTAGCGCAGGCTGTCCAGGATGAGCCGGCGCACCACGGCATGGCCGGCATTGAGCGTATTGCCGCAGCCCGAGTGGTTGGCGTAGCGGCCGCCGGACTGCAGCAGGTAGTAGGCGCTGTTGTCCAGCCCGCGCAGGCTGCAGGTGGGGCCGTTCTCGTTGCCTTCGTGGGTGTGGTTGAAGACCACGTCCAGGATCACTTCCAGCCCGGCGCGGTGCAAGGCCTTGACCAGGTCGCGGAATTCGTCCAGCACCGCCAGCGGCTCCGTGGCGCGGCTGTAGCCGGGGTGCGGCGCGAAGAACGAGAACGGCGAATAGCCCCAGTAGTTGGTGAGGCCCGGCGGTGCGTCCTGCACGTCGAAGGCGAACACCGGCATCAGCTCGACCGCGGTGACGCCCAGGTCCACCAGGTAGGGGATCTTCTCCACCAGCGCGGCGTAGCTGCCGCGCCGGGGCGCGGCCACGCCGGAGCTGGCGTGCTGCGTGAAGCCGCGCACGTGCAACTCGTAGATGGCGGTGGCGGCGAAGGGGCGCTGCAGCGGCGCGTCGCCTTCCCAGTCGTAGCCGTGATCGTCGGCGACCACGCTCTTGGCCGCCACGGCGTCGTTGCGCCCGGGTTCGCTGGCGGCGGTGCGGCTGTAGCCGGCGGGCAGCGCGATGGCACGGCCGTAGGGGTCGAGCAGCACCTTGCCGGCGTCGAAGCGCAGGCCGCGGTCGGGGTCGTGCGGACCGTGCGCGCGCCAGGCATAGATCTGCCCCGGCGCCACGCCGGGCACGAAGGCGTGCCAGTAGTCGCCGCTGCGGTGGCCGTGGTGCTCCAGCGGAATCACCCTCGCCGGCGCGGCGGCATCCGCACGGCCGTACAGCAGCAGGTCCAGCCGCTCGGCATGGCGCGAGAAGACGCTGAAATTCGTGCCGTCCGCTTGCGGCCGGGCGCCCAGCGGGTGCGGCCAGCCGCGGGTCACGGGTTCGGTGCTCATACGAGCATTGTGGCAAGCGCCCGGGCCTGTGCGCCAGTGTGATGCGCAGTTCAGACGTGCACTTATCGTCCAGGTGCCTGGACGAGCTGAGAACAGGGCTTCGCTCTCCGCAGTGACCGGCAGCGATCGGCCAGGAGTAGCCGGTCGTTCAGCGGCCAAGCGGCCGCTCGAATCAGCTGTCAGGGCCGAGGTGAGTCGCCATGCGATTCACAGCCTCGGTCAGCGTCGGCAAATCCTGCTCGACTACCAGCCAGATCGCGCCGAGGTCGACGCCCAGGTAGCCGTGCACTATCACGTTGCGAAACCCGGCGAGTTCGCGCCACGGGATCTGCGGTTCGGTGCCCTTGATCTCGCTGGACAAGCGCTGGCTCGACTCAGCCAAGGTCTGAAGATTGCGGATCACGGCGTCTTGCACAAGACGCGAAGCGTCGAATCGGGCGCGTTCGGCGTTCGTGTACTCGAGAATCCGGTCCAGGCAGTCGCGCATGTGCGCCAACAGCACGCGGTCGGCATCGGGGCTTGGGTTCACAGCGGTATGGCGCTTGCCACCACGCGCTCGCGCAGTGCGGGGTGCAGGCTCGCTTCGGTGACGACATCCACACGGCGGCCCAGCAACTCCTGTGCATCCAGCAGCAGGCCGCCCAAGGCCAGGCCGCTGGTCCCTGGGGACAGGGTCACCAGCAGATCAACGTCACTGTCGTCGCTGCCGTCGCCACGGCTCATCGAGCCAAAGACACGGACACCCGTGACGCCGCGTCTGCGTGCCAGGGCCAGCAGCTCCGCGCGGTGGGTCTCGATTAGCGCATGCATGGGCGGCAGTGTAGCCATCCTGTGCCGACCCGGACGGCACCAACACGGGCGGCTGCTTCAGGGCAGCGGGCCGAGCGACTGCTGCGGGTCGTTACCTGCCTGCCGTCACAGTGGCCGAAGACCGGCTTCCCGCGGCCTGTGGCTTGCGGCGATGAATACAACGACAAGCTGCCGAGGACACTAGCGGCCCGGGGTCCCTGGCGCACGCTTGCGGAAGAGCTCGCGCAGATTCACCTCACGCGGACCCGGCACCAGCTCGACGGCGTCCCCGGCCTGCACGGCGCCGGCCTCCAGCACCGCCAGGTAGGCGCCGCACCAGCCCGACTGGATCATCAGCCGGCTCGCCTGCGCAAAACCCATGGCCGCATCGAACTTGAAGCAGGGCCGGCGCGGCTCGCTCACGGCCAGCACACAGCCGGCACCCGAGGCCGGGTCGCCGATGCGCAGCCGGTCGCCGATCCACAGCTGGTCTTCCAGCAGCCCATGCAGCAGCAGGTTTTCGCCCAAGCTGCCGGGCGGCAGCGGCTCGTCCCACGGCGCCACGCCGGCCTGCGCCCGTACCGTTTGCCAGAACGCGTAGTGCTCCTGCGGGTAGGCATAGACGGCCTTGGCCAGGCCGCCGTGCACGCTCAAGTCGGCCTGTTCGTCGCCCTCCAGGCCCAGCGGACGCACGGCCGCGGGGCCGTCGACGGCGCGCTTGGCGAAGGCGGTCATGAAGCTGCGGTCACCGATGCGCGCGGCACGCGATCGGCCCACGCAGACCTGGATCACCCTCATCGACCGGCTCCGAAATCTTCGTGCATCGAGTTATGAAAATTATGCATGAACCTCCTCGCACGGGTAGTTACGAGGTGATTACATTGATCCGACAATGATGGCCCCGCAGTCGCGGCGCTGGCGTGTGCATGCGCCGCGGCGAGCGGGTTTTGGCGAGTCTCGCCCATCTCGGCCGGCCGCACCGGCGGCGGGAGGGTCTGGCCAAAATCCGCATTGCAATCACTTCCTTTTCGGAGATGTCATGAACCGTCCTGCCTTCGAAGGCCTGCGCCTGAATGTTCCCGCCCATGTCAAGCATGCGCGGCTGGTGTCCTGGGTGGCCGAAGTCGCGGCGCTGACCGAAGCCAAGGCGGTGTACTGGTGCGACGGCTCCGAGGCCGAGTACCAGCGCCTGACCGAGCAGCTGGTGGCCGCCGGCACCTTGCTGCGGCTGAATCCGGCGCGGCGCCCGAACAGCTTCCTGGCGCGCAGCGACCCGGGCGACGTCGCTCGGGTCGAGGACCGCACCTTCATCTGCAGCGAACGGGCCGAAGATGCCGGTCCCACCAACAACTGGATGGCCCCGGCCGAGATGCGCACGCTGCTGCAGACCGGTGACAAGGCGCTCTTCAAGGGCTGCATGCGCGGCCGCACCCTGTACGTGGTGCCGTTCTCGATGGGGCCGCTGGGTTCGCACATCGCGCACATCGGCATCGAACTGACCGACAGCCCCTACGTCGCGGTGAGCATGCGCACCATGACGCGCATGGGCTCGGCGGTCTACGACGTGCTGGGCGGGCACGGCGATTTCGTACCCTGCGTGCACAGCGTGGGTGCCCCGCTGGCCGACGGCGCCAAGGACGTGGCCTGGCCCTGCAACGCCACCAAGTACATCGTCCACTTCCCCGAGACGCGCGAGATCTGGAGTTATGGCTCGGGCTATGGCGGCAACGCGCTGCTGGGCAAGAAGTGCTTCGCGCTGCGCATCGCCTCCACCATGGGCCGCGACCAGGGCTGGCTGGCCGAGCACATGCTGGTGCTGGGCGTGAGTTCGCCCGCCGGCCGGAAATACCACGTGGCCGCGGCCTTTCCCAGCGCCTGCGGCAAGACCAATTTCTCGATGCTGGTGCCGCCGGAGCAAGGCTTCAAGGGCTGGTCGGTCACGACCATCGGCGACGACATCGCCTGGATCAAGCCGCAGGCCGACGGCCGCCTGTACGCCATCAACCCCGAGGCGGGCTATTTCGGCGTCGCGCCCGGCACCAACTACAAGACCAACCCGAACTGCATGGACTCGCTCAAGCGCGACGTCATCTTCACCAACGTGGCGCTCACCGACGACGGCGACGTGTGGTGGGAGGAAATGACGCCCGAGCCGCCGGCGCACCTGATCGACTGGCAAGGCCGCGACTGGACGCCGGAGATCGCCAAGGCCAACCCCGTGAACGGCAAGCCGCGCCCGGCGGCGCACCCGAATTCGCGCTTCACCGTGGCCTCCATCCACAACCCCGTGCTCGACACCGAGTGGGACAACCCGAACGGCGTGGCCATCGACGCCTTCATCTTCGGCGGCCGCCGCAGCACCACGGTGCCGCTGGTGACCGAGGCGCGCAACTGGACCGAGGGCGTGTACATGGCCGCCACCATGGGCAGCGAGACCACCGCCGCCGCGGCCGGCCAGCAGGGCGTGGTGCGGCGCGACCCGTTCGCGATGCTGCCATTCGCCGGCTACAACATGGCCGACTACTTCCAGCACTGGCTGGACCTGGGCACGCGGCTGGCGGCCGAAGGCGCCAGCCTGCCCAGGATGTACTGCGTGAACTGGTTCCGCAAGGGCGCCGACGGCAAATTCGTCTGGCCCGGCTACGGCGAGAACATGCGCGTGCTGGAGTGGATCGTCGGCCGCATCGAAGGCAGCGCCGGCGGCGCCGAGAATGTCTTCGGCATCAGCCCGCGTTACGAAGACCTGCGCTGGGACGGCCTGAACTTCACACGCGAGCAGTTCGCCAGCGTGATCGGCATCGACCGCAGCGCCTGGCAGCAGGAACTGGGCCTGCACGCGGAGTGGTTCCAGACCCTGCACTACCACCTGCCGGCGGAACTGCCCAGGATCAAGGCGCGCATCGAGCAACGGCTCGCGGCTTGAAGCTGCAACTGCTGTCCGATCTCCACCTGGAGACCGAGACCTTCGACCCCGAGCCGGCGCCCGGGGCCGAACTGCTGGTGCTGGCCGGCGACGTGGACAGCACCTGGGCCGGCTACGAGCGTTTCGCCGGCTGGCCGGTACCGGTGGTCGTGGTGGCCGGCAATCACGAATTCGACGGGCGCGAGCTGAGTGACGCCTGGCCCGCCCTACGGGAGCATTGCGCGCGTTTCGGCCTGCGCCTGCTGCAACGTGAATCGCTGGTCTTTACCGCCAGCGGCGGCCAGCGCGTGCGCATCCTCGGAGCCACGCGCTGGAGCGACTTCGACCTCTTCGGCGCCGGGCAGCGCGAGCGCGCGATGCGCGCCGCCGAATATTTCATGCGCCTGATGGCCGCCACTCGCGGCGGCATGGCCTTCGACGCCGCCGGCGTGCGCGAGGAAGGCCTGGCCTGCCGCGCCTGGCTGGAAACCGAGCTGGGGCATGTTTCCCGCAAAACATGGGACAAGACGATAGTAGTCACACACTTCGCACCCAGCCTGATGAGTGCCGATCCACGCTACGGCCGGCAGCCCGGCACGGCCAGCTTCTGCAACGCCGACGACGACCTCATTCCCCGCGCCGACCTGTGGCTGCACGGCCACCTGCACTGCCGCCACGACTACGCGCTGCCGCGTGCTGGCCAGGCGCCGGTGCGCGTGGTCTGCAACGCGCGCGGCCTGGCCGCCAAGGGCGAGGACCTGGGACACGCGCCGCAGCTGACGCTGGAAGTCTGATGCGCCGACGCACTCGTGTCGCGCACGCTTGCTGCGCACGATCAATGCCTGCAGCGCCTGCAGTGCGACACTTTCTCTCAGGGTCGCCGGGGCCCGCAACGCACATCAGGAGCCGACATGAAGATCCTCGCCGCCGTCGATGGCAGCCCCTACACCAAGCGCATGCTCGCCTACCTGGCGGCGCACGACGAATGGCTGGGCGCGCAGCATGAGTACACCCTGCTGCACGCCGTGCCCGCGGTGCCGCCGCGCGCCGCGGCGGTGGTCGAACGGGAGACCCTGAAGTCCTATTACGACGACATGGCCGAAAAGGTGTTCAAGCCGATTCGCACCTTCTTCGTGCGCCAGGGCCTGACGGCCAAATACGTGACCAAGATCGGCCCCGCCGCGGAGATCATCGCCGAGGCGGCGCAGAAGGGGAAGTACGACCTGCTCATCCTGGGCTCGCACGGCCACGGCACGCTCACCAACCTGGTGATGGGCTCGGTGGCCACCAAGGTGCTGGCCAACTGCGACACGCCGACCTTGCTGATCCGCTAGCGCACCGGCGCTGCGGTTCGCGGGCCGCGCAGGCCGTGCAGGCAGATCGACAGCACCCAGTCGACGATTTGCGCATCGCTGTGCTGACCGCCGGCCTTCAGGAAGGCCGGCACGGGGTCGCAGGCGCGGGCGAAGATGGTGTACAGCACCACCTCGGGCGGCAGCGTGGGGTCGATGTCGCCCGCGGCCTGTGCCTGCACGATCCATTCGCCCAGCCGCTCGCTCAACTGCAGCAGCAGTTCCAGGTACGCCTTGTGCGCCATCAGTTCGGCGCGCAGCGAGGAATTCTGTGACGGCAACGTCGGCATGTCGCCGGCCACCTGCAGTTCCAGCGCCCAGCGCGTGACGGCTTCCAGCCGCTGCATGGGCGAAGCCTGCGCCTGCGCCGCCTGTTGGTCCACCACCGCCAGCGTGCGCTGCAGCAGCCGCACCATGGCCGCGGCGGCCAGCGCTTCCTTGGACGGAAAATGCTTGTACAGGCTGGCCTTGGCAATGCCCACGTCGGCGGCCACCTCGTCCACCGTCATGAGGTCGAAACCCTTGTCGGCCAGCAGCCGGTTGACGGACTCGACGATCGCGTCCTCGCGGACACGCAACACTTGTTCCCGGAATGAAAGTCGCGCCATGCCGCGATTCTAGCCGCGACCGTCGCGCAGTGAACTGATCGGTCACGCGCTGCCTGGCGCAGCGCCGGGAATCAGAACGCGGGCCGGCGCCTCAGGGCCATGCGCTGCATCCAGCCGGTCTTGCCTTGCACCGACGGCGGCGGTGGTGGCCCTTCGTCACCCAGTTCGCTCAGGCTGAGGTCCAGCCCGAAGGCCGTGCCCAGGTCGGCGGGGTCGTCCCCAGTGGCGCGTTCGGCGGTGCGCCAGAGTCCGAACCAGCGGCGGGGAGCGTCGGACTTGTCCATGGCGGCAGCCTCTCGAAATGGGTGGCAAACAGTGTCACGCCTGGCGACATCTGGCAACACACCGAACAGGGGGTCGACGTGCGGCAATTCACGGCGGCCGGCAACGGGCAGGCGCATCGATAGAATCGCGGCCCCCTCGAATTCGCTGCGCTGCGCTGCGCTGCCGGCCTCGGCCACCTTCATGAACTCTCGTTCACCTGCGCCCGCGGCGTCCGCGGCGCCCGGCTTCGCGGCCATCGACTTCGGCACCTCCAATTCCGCCGTGGCCTTGCCGCGGGCTTCAGGCGGTGTCGGCCTGGTGGCGCTGGAGCCCGGATTCCCCACCATGCCCACCGCGGTGTTCTACCGCGCCGATACGCCGGCCCATCAGCTGGAAGCCGAGCGCCTGTACGGCCGCGCCGCGCTGGCAGCCTATGTCGAAGGTGCCGAAGGCCGCCTCATGCGGTCGATGAAGAGCATCCTCGGCGCCACGCTGCTCGACCAGAGCACCGACATCGGCGGCGGCCGCGCCGTGCGCTACCGCGACGTCGTCACCGGCTATCTGCGGCGGCTCAAGCAGCTGGCCGAGGCCGAGGCCGGCGCGCCCATCGACCGCGTCGTGCTGGGCCGGCCGGTCTTCTTCGTCGACGACGACGCCGAGCGCGACGCGCGCGCGCAGGCGGCGCTGGAGACCGCTGCGCGTACCGTGGGCTTTGCCGAGGTGCACTTCCAGTACGAGCCCATCGCCGCCGCGCTGGACCATGAAAGCCGCATCAGCGGCGAGCAACTGGTGCTGGTGGCCGACATCGGCGGCGGCACCTCCGACTTCTCGCTCGTTCGCGTGGGCCCCGGCCGCCGTGGCCGCGCCGAGCGCCGTGACGACATCCTGGCCAACCACGGCGTGCACCTGGCGGGCACCGATTTCGACCGCCACGTGGAGCTGGCCAGCATCCTGCCGCTGCTGGGCTACCGCTCGCTGCGGCCGGCGCGCCCCGGCGACGTGGCGCGCGAGGTGCCGCACGCGGTGTATTTCGACCTCGCCACCTGGCACCTCATCAATACCGTCTACGCGCCGGCGCGACTGGCCGAACTGCGCGGCATGAAGTCCTGGTATGGCGAGCCGCGCCACCATGCGCGGCTGATGACGACGGTGACGCAGCGCCTGGGCCACGCGCTGGCCGGCGCGGCCGAGCAGGCCAAGATCGACGTGGCGGAGACCGGTTTCGCACAGATCGACCTGTCAGTCCTGGAACAAGGCTTGGCGGCGACGCTGCAGGAAGCCGGCGCCGCGGCGGCGATCGAGGCCGACCTGCAACGCATCGTCGGCGCTGCCGCCGAAGCGGCGCGCCTGGCGGGCGTGGCGCCTGCCGCGGTGGACGTGCTCTATTTCACCGGCGGCTCCACCGGGCTGGCGCCGCTGGTGCAGCGCATCGCGGCCTGCTTCCCGGCGGCGCAGGCGGTGCGCGGCGACCGCTACGCCAGCGTGGCGCAGGGGCTGGGGCTGCACGCGCGGGCGCTGTTCGGCGCGTAGTGCGGCGTCGGCCAGTAGTCGGCGCGTGGTCGGCGGGTGATCCGCGTCTCGAACGTGCCGCGCCAGCACGCGGCCAGCGCCGCGCGCGCGGCCGCTCTTCAGTATCGGTTGCCGTTGGCCTTGTAGCGGGCGATGGCCTGCCGGAGATCGTCCAGTGGCTCACAGGGCGAACGGCACAGACCCGACAGCGTGGCCAGTTTCGCCTCGGCGGCGGCCAGGTCGCCCTTCATCAGCGCCAGTTCACCGGAATATTCCAGTGCGCCCTGGTGGCGCGGGTCGATGCGCAGCGCTGCGTCGTAATGGCGCTGCGCGCCGTCCAGGTCGGGCGGCGAATTCTTGCGCAGCGCATAGCCCATGAGGTTGTTCCAGTCGGCATTGCCGGTGGCGTTGACGCGCTTCAAGGCGTCGATGGCCGCAGGCCAGCGGCCGGCCTGGATCTGGGCGCGGGCGTCCGCCAGCGGATCGGCGGCGGGCGCGGGCGCAGGCTCCGGGGTGTCGGCGGCGAACGAGGTCAGCGGCATCCAGGCCGCCAGCCCCAGCGCCAGGGCGGCAAGGGCCAGGCGGGCAGCGGGGCGTGCAGTCGACGAAAGCATGGGAACTCCTCTTTCAGCGGGGGTGGCGACGGGGCGCAGGCCGGCGTGCGACGCTGGTCTGGGGCACGCGGCGCGGCCGCGTCACGTCGGCCATGAGCATGACGGCGCGCACGATGTCCTGCACCGCTTCGGCCAGGTCGGCCGGCGGCTCCAGCGTCTCGATCACCGCAGCCAGCGCGTCGGCATCTTCCAGGTCGGCGGGGTCGAAGTGCAGGTACAGCAGGGCCAGCGGTTCCACCAGTTCGGGGTCGTCCACCTCCATCAGCGCCGGGAAATGGTCCATCGCGGCGGCAAAGCCGGCCACCCATGGCAGCACGCATTCGGTGGCCGTGGCCACGTCGTCGAGCGGAAAGACCCAGGGGTCGAACCACTGACGCTGGCCGATGGCCTGGTCCAGCTCGGCATGGCGGCGCCGCACCAGCGCCAGCAATTCGTCCAGTGCCGGGCCGGCGGGCGCCGGGCGGCCTTCGATGTCGGCCACATGCGCCTGCCATTGCGTCGCGGGAACGGGCCGCGGCTGCAGCAGCACACCGCACAGGTAGCCGTCGAGCGCGCTCACGTCCAGCGGCTCCAGCGGCGTGGGCACGGCATCGAGCAGGGCGCCCAGACGATCCAGGTCGTTGTCGTCGAGCGGGGTGTCTGCTTGCAAGAGGTGCCCTGGGGTCGGAGGGTGGCGGATCGGCCGGCACGGGCCGGTGTCTGGCGCGCGGCAGCCCGAGGCCCGAGATTGTCTGCCAATGCCTGAGCACATGCCGAACGTGGGCTTCGGCGCCCTGGGCCGCACCCAGGCGAGCGACCGCCGGACTTGACACGTCACCGATCAGTGACTATATTGATGTCACCAGAAAGTGACTTCAGGAGATCGTGATGCATCGACGTGCCTTTGTCCGTCTCGTCGGCGGTGGCGTGGTGGCGGCTGCTGCAGCCCCGCTGGCCGGCTGCGACAGCGGTCTGCCGCCGGAGGCGCTGGCCCCCTGGCAGGGGCCCGGGCAGGAGCCCGACCTGCGGCGCTGGATCCTGGGCCACGCCATCCTGGCGCCCCATTCGCACAACCTCCAGTCCTGGCTGGTGGACCTGCG
Source organism: Candidatus Rubrivivax defluviihabitans (assembly GCA_016709385.1). Taxonomy (GTDB): domain Bacteria; phylum Pseudomonadota; class Gammaproteobacteria; order Burkholderiales; family Burkholderiaceae_C; genus Rubrivivax; species Rubrivivax defluviihabitans. Next base: position 372,060 of record JADJMW010000002.1, on the reverse strand, counting down.
CACGCCGGACGAGATCCTGCTGCGCTGCGACCCGACGCGGCTGCTGCCCGAGACCGACCCGTTCTCGCGCCAGATCATGATGAGCCACGGCACCTTCATCGAACTGCTCGATCTGGCGGCGCGTGAGCGCGGCCAGCGCGCCGAGATCACGCTCTTTCCCGAAGGCGAGTTCGGGCCCGAGAAGGTCGACGAGCGCCCGGTGGCGCGCATCCGGCTCGTCGAAGATTCCAATGTCAGCAAGGACCCACTCTTCGCGCAAATATTGAAGCGTCATACCAATCGCAACGTCTACGACCTGGAGCGTCCGGTGCCGGCCGCGGCCTGGCAGGCCATGGCCGATGCCGTCCAGCCCCACCCGCTGCGCTTGGGCTTCGTCGGCATCGACCAGCCCGATGCGGCCGACGAGATGCGGGCCCACCGCGAAATCGCCAACGCGGCCTGGCGCATCGAGCTGACCACGCCGCGCGCCATGCTGGGAGTCGTACAAGGTCTTGCGCGTGGGCCAGGCGGAAATCGCGCAGCACCGGGATGGGCTGTCGCTGACCGATCCGATGGTGGTCTGGATGGCCCGCCTGGGCCTGTTCGACCGCAGCCAGGCGCCGGGGCCGGACGACTTCGCCACTACGAGCCAGATCAAGGATTTCGGCACGAAGATCGCTTCGACGCCGGGCTTCCTGTGGATGGTGAGCGAGGGCAACGACCGCGTCACGCAGGTCAACGCCGGCAGGGCCTACGCCCGCGTGCAGCTGGCGGCCACGGCGCACGGGTTGGCGATGCACCCGTTGCAGCAGGCGCTGCAGGAATATCCCGAACAGGCGCGACCCTACGCGGCCATCCGCCAGCTGCTGGAAGCGCCCGCACCGGCGCAGACGATCCAGATGTGGGCCCGCGTGGGATTCGCCCCACCGGTGCAGCCGGCACCCCGGCGTGGCGTGGCCGCGCACCTGGTGGCCAGCTGATGCCAGGGAGTGGGCGCACGCCGGCCGCGCCGGGCGCAGCGCCGCAGACGACCGGGCGCGCGCCCGACCGCACGCGCGATCGCGCTGCCACCGAGGAACGCATCCTCGGTGCCGTGGGCGAGGTGCTGGCGCGCGACGGCTTCGGCGCCGTGGGCGTGAATGCCATCGCGCGCCAGGCCGGCGTCGACAAGGTGCTGATCTACCGCTATTTCGGCGGCCTGCCCGCACTGCTGCGCGCCTGGGGCGAGAGCGGCCGTTTCTGGCCGCGCGTGGCCGACCTGCTGGGCCCCGACCCGCAGGCGCTGCTGGCGCTGCCGGCTGCCGAGCGCTACGCGCGCTTCTTCGAGCACTTCATCGACGAACTGCGGCGGCGCCCGCTTACGCTGGAAATCCTGGCCGCCGAGCTGATGGAACGCAACGAGCTCACCGCCCTGCTTGAAGCCGAGCGCGAGGCCTGGGGTGAAGAGGCCGTGCAAGTGCTGGGGGGCGCCGACTTCGCCGCCCGCCCGCACCTGCAGGGCGTGACGCTGCTGCTGGTGGCGGGCGTGCGGTATCTGCTGCTGCGCAGCCGCCGCATCCGCACTTTCGGCGGCGTGGACCTGCGCAGTGAAGCGGGCTGGCTGCAGCTCAAGCAGGCGATCCGCGTGCTGGCCCGCGAAACCTTCGCGGCGGCCCCGCCCTGAAATGCCGACTTGACCAGACTGTGGGCTTCCCGACCCGCAGGAGACCCGCCATGGGCGCCCCCGAAGCCTTCACCCAGACCACCGACGTGGGCCACTGGATTGCCGGCGTGCATGTGCGCGGCACCGGCGACCGGGCGCAGCCGGTGTGGAACCCGACCACCGGCGAAGCCGCGCGCCAGGTGCTGCTGGCCACCGCCGAAGACGTGGCCGTGGCCGTGGCGGCGGCCAAGGCCGCGCAACCGGCCTGGGGCGACATGCCGCCGATCCGCCGCGCCCGCGTGCTGAACAACTTCCTGGCGCTGATGAACGAGCACCGCGACACGCTGGCCGCGATGATCACCGCCGAACACGGCAAGGTCTTCACCGACGCGCAGGGCGAGGTCTCGCGCGGCATCGACATCGTCGAATTCGCCTGTGGCGTGCCGCAGCTGCTGAAGGGCGACTACACCGACCAGGTCAGCACCGGCATCGACAACTGGACGCTGCGCCAGCCGCTGGGCGTGGTGGCCGGCATCACGCCGTTCAACTTCCCGTGCATGGTGCCGTGCTGGATGTTCCCGCTGGCGCTGGCCTGCGGCAACGCCTTCATCCTGAAGCCCAGCGAGCGCGACCCCAGCCCGAGCCTGTTCATGGCCGAACTGCTGAAGCAGGCCGGCCTGCCCGACGGCGTGTTCAGCGTCGTGCAGGGCGACAAGGTGGCGGTGGACGCGCTGCTCACGCACCCGACGTAAAGGCCTTGTCCTTCGTCGGCTCCACGCCCATCGCGCACTACATCTACGAGACCGGCGCCCACCACGGCAAGCGCGTGCAGGCCCTGGGCGGCGCCAAGAACCACATGGTGGTGATGCCCGACGCCGATTTGAACCAGGCCGTGGATGCGCTCATCGGCAGCGCCTACGGCTCGGCCGGCGAGCGCTGCATGGCGATTTCGGTGGCGGTGCTGGTGGGCGACGTGGCCGACCGCATCGTGCCGCTGCTGGCCGCGCGGGCCCGCGCGCTAAAGGTGAAGAACGGCATGGAGCTCGACGCCGAGATGGGCCCCATCGTCACGCGCGCGAGGCGCGCGACCGCATCGAAAAGTACATCGGCATCGGCGTCGAGGAAGGCGCCACGCTGGTGGTCGACGGCCGCGGCTTCAAGGTGCCCGGGCCGGACGGAAAACCCCTGGCCGGCTTCTTCACCGGCGGCACGCTGTTCGACCACGTGACGCCAGCCATGCGCATCTACAGGGAAGAGATCTTCGGCCCCGTGCTGGCCTGCGTGCGCGTGCCGGACTTCGCCGCCGCGCTGCAGCTCGTCAACGACCACGAATACGGCAACGGCGTGGCCTGCTTCACCAGCGACGGCGGCCTGGCGCGCGAATTCGCGCGCCGTGTGCAGGTGGGCATGGTCGGCATCAACGTGCCGATTCCCGTGCCGATGGCCTGGCACGGCTTCGGCGGCTGGAAACGCAGCCTGTTCGGCGACATGCATGCCTACGGCGAAGAGGGCGTGCGCTTCTACACCAAGCAGAAGAGCGTGATGCAGCGCTGGCCCTCAGACACGCCCAAGGGCGCCGAGTTCGTGATGCCGACGGCGAAATGAGCACCGTACCGCCGCCGCTGGCGTTTCTGGCGCAGGTGCGCTGCGAGGTCGGCGCGCTGGTGAATCTCGGCGCCGGGCCTTATGGCGAACGCCGCTGCGTGCCGCTGCTCGGCGGCAGCGTCAGCGGGCCGGGGCTGAACGGCGAGATCCTGCCCGGCGGCGCCGACTGGCAGATCCTGCGCGCCGACGGCGTGCTCGACATCCAGGCGCATTACATCGTGCGCACGATCGACGGCGCGCTGGTCGAGGTCGACAGCCGCGGCCTGCGCCACGGTCCGCCGGCGGTGATGCAGCGTCTGGCACGCGGCGAGGCGGTGGCACCCGGGGACTACTTCTTTCGCACGCTGATGCGCTTCCAGACCGGGCATGCCGACTGGCTGCACCTGAACGCGACCATGGCGCTGGCGCGTGGTGAACGCCAGGCGCAGCACGTGGTGCTCGACGTCTTTCGCATCGGTTGAACGCGCTGCGCCGGCGCGCCGCGCAGGTGGCCCGGCGTGCCGGCAAGCCGGGAGTTCAGGCGCCGATGACGCCGCCGTCGTTCCTGCGCACCGCCACCGTGGCCGAGCGGGGCCGGCCGCCCGGCTGGAAGTCGGGCCAGTTCGAGTGCTTGCCCGGCGACTCGGGGTCGCTGCGGTCGCCGGGCGATTCGCCCGGGTGCTGCACATTGACGAACATCGTCGTGCCGTCGGGGGTGAAGCTGCAACCGGTGATCTCGGCACCGACCGGCCCGACGAGAAAACGCCGCACCTCGCCCGTGGCCGGATCGCAGGCCAGCAGCTGGTTGTTGCCCAGGCGTGCCATCTCGCCCTGGTTCAGCGAACGCGAACCGACGTCGGTGCCGATCCAGAGCACGCCGCGCGGGTCGAACGCCAGGGTATCGGGGCAGGCGAAGGCGTCGCCCTGCACGTTGCCGCGGGCTTCGGCACGTTCGTTGGCCGGGTCGCCGGCCAGCACGAAGTGGTTCCAGCGCAAGCGCTCGCCATCGAAGTCGCCCTCTTCCTGCCAGCGGACGACGTGGCCCATGGTGTTGGCGGCGCGCGGGTTCGCGGCATCGGTGCCCGGGTGGCCGCTGGCGCCCCGCGCGCTGTTGTTGGTGAGCGCAGTAGACCCAGCGGCTGGCCGGGTCGACGGCGATCCATTCGGGGCGGTCCATCTTCGTGCCGCCCAGCGCGTCGCTGGCCTGGCGCGCCTTGATCAGCACGTCCCCATGATCGGCAAATCCGCGCTCCGGCGTGAGCGGTCCCTGCCCCTGCACCAGCGGCAGCCAGCGGCCGCTGCCGTCGGCGTCGAAACGGGCCACGTACAGCGTGCCGTGGTCCAGCAGGTCGGCGTTGGCCTGTGCCGCGGTCAGGCCGCCGCCGGCAGGCCGGATGCGGTCGCGGCTGACGAATTTGTAGACATATTCGAAGGCCGCATCCTCGCCCGAATAGACCACCGCGCGGCCGTCGCCCGTGACCGCCACCGTGGCACCTTCGTGCGCGGCGCGGCCCAGCGCGGTGCGCTTGACGGGAATGCTGGCCGGGTCCATGGGGTCGATCTCGACCACCCAGCCGAAGCGGTTCGGTTCGTTCGGATGGCGCACGGTGTCGAATCGCGGGTCGTATTCGTGCCAGCGGTACCACTGGTTCTTGCGCAGGCCCCAGCGCCGCTCGTGCGCCGTGGGCTGGTCGGACGGATGGAAATAGCCGGCCCAGTTTTCCCTCGCCGGAAAGACAGGTGCCCCAGGGCGTCATGCCCGAGGCGCAGTTGTTCAGCGTGCCCAGCACGCGCCGGCCGCCGGGATCGGCGGCGGTCTTCATCAGCGCGTGCCCGGCGGCCGGGCCCGAGACGGCAAATGGCGTGCCGGCGGTGAAACGCCGGGCGTAGCGCGAGGGGCGCACCATCTGCCAGCGCCCGGCCTCGAGTTCGATCTCGATCACCGAGACGCCGTGCGCGGCCTGGCTCTTGGCCACCTTCTCCGCCGTCCACGGTTGCATGCCGCCCGGGTGCAGCAGGCCGTCGTCGGTGTACTCGTGGTTGCTCACCAGCAGGCCGCGGCGGCTGCCTTCGAGCGCATGGAACTGCAGGCCGTCGTGGTGCATGCCCATCTGCAGCGCCTGCTCGGCGGCGCTGTTCGAAAGCATCAGGTGCCCAGGCCGGCATGGCCCCCGCGACGCCCACCGGTTCGCCCCAGGGCGCCAGCACCTGGGCGGTGTAGCCCTCGGGCACGACCACGGCGTCGGCCCGGGAAGCGGCGATGCCCTTGAACCCGAGCCGCGGCCCGGCGACGCCCGGCGGCTTGCCGGCGCAAGCGGCCATGCCGGCGAAGAAGACCGTTGCCGCCACGCTCATGCCGCCGCGCAGCACGGTGCGACGCGCCGGGTCGGAGACCTCGTGGAGGCTGGGATTGGAGGAGCGGTTGCTTTCCTCCAGGGTGCAGAAGTCCTTGGGCATGGCGCGGTCGATGCAAGCCGTGGCGAGGACCGATTCTGTGCCCGGCGCGATGCATCCAGTCGTCGGCGCCGGGCTGTCGCTGGCTTCGCGCTGCCCCAGTTGCCACGCCGCCTGGCCGCGCGGATGGCAGCAGGGATGCCGGTCCTGCTGGTCGCGCAGTCCGGCCGCATGGGCGAGCGCGTGATGCAGAGAACACCGCTGCACCGATGGGCTGCAGTCGCAGCGCGGTGAAGCATCACCTGTGCGGTATCGAAACCGCGATCGCGTGCGCGGACTTTGGACCTGAGCCTGCGCAGGCGGCAGTCCGACGAGCCGGATTGACGCAGTGTATTCGATCGATTACATTTCAACCGTATTCAGCGTGAAGCTGCTCCCTGAGTTCTCTTCGTGGCTCGACCAGTTGGCAGACGCGTCGATTCGCGGTGTCTTGGTCGCGCGGATCAAGCGGCTTGAACGAGGACTGTTTGGCGACGTGTAATCAGTAGGCGACGGCGTCTCCGAACTTCGCATCCACATCGGAGCCGGATGGCGCATCTATTTCACGCAGCGGGGCGGCCACCTTGTTGTCCTGCTGGCCGGTGGGGCCAAACGCACACAGAAGAGCGACATCCGGCGTGCGAAGGCACTGGCCGCCCTTCTGGATTGAGAGAGGAAGCGAAGATGAGCGCACGAATCAAGGTTGACGAACTGCCGGCGTTTGATGCCGCTCCTACCTCGACAGTGAAGAGGCCATTGCGGCATACCTGACTGACATCCTGCAGGCCAACGACGCGGGGCTGCTGTCCGCCGCACTGGGCGACATCGCCCGCGCTCGTGGCATGACCGACATTGCCAAGGCGGCAGGTATCACGAGGGAAGCGCTTTACAAGGCCCTGCGGCCCGGCAGCGCGCCGCGCTTCGACACGGTCAACCGCGTCTGCACCGCGCTTGGCGTGCGCTTGGTGGCTCAGCCTTTGCATCCGACTTGACGCCAGCACGACCGACTGCCGTGCACCGATGACTGCTTCCAGGCGGGCAGGTCGCTGAAGCGAGCGGCGCTTCCGGGTCGCTATGGAGAGCTCTCCATGAAGGACCGGGGTGGCTGGACGCCGCCTGCGCGCTGCGCGCACACTGCGGCCCGTTCCCACCACTGTCCGCCTCGGAGGCCCGCCCATGACCCCCGCGCAACCACAGCGCCGGTGGACCCGCCTGCTGGCCGCCCTGCCCGCCCTGATGGCCGCCTGCGGCGTGGGCAGCGCCACGCAGCGCGGACGCTGCAGCACGGGCCGTTCGAGATCGTCGCCGAGGGCCGGCGCGTGTCTGCGGGGGGCTTTCCCAACACCAGCGGCAACCCGTTCCGCACCATGGAGGTCACGTCCTTCAGCGTGCGCCACCAGGGCAAGCCGGTGGTGGTGCAGCACGGCACGCGGCAGGCGACCGCTTCTGGACCGTGCTGCGCCTGCCCGGGGCACCGCAGCCGGCCCTGCTGCTGGCCAACACCGATGTGCACCTGGTGACGGTGGAAGGCGGCCAGCCGGTGGTGCGCCACTTCGACCCCGAGCCCAGCACCGACGGGGCCGCGCTGCAATGGCTGGACAGCGAGGCCGGCCAGCCCGGGCCGGTGCTGCACTTCGGCATCCGGCGCACGGCCTCGTCGGAAACGGTGCTGGAAGGCGGGCGCTGGCTGCGCGGCAAGCGGTCGGTGCTGGACGTGCACACGCTGCAGCTGATGCGCTACGACGGCTGGCTGGACCGCGCCGGCGGCGCGCGCAGCCGGCAGGCCGGCTCAACGTGATGGGCCGGCCGGCGTTGGCGTTTGCGCCCCAGCGCACGGCGTTTGCGGCACTGGGCTCGGATGACGCCAACCAGCCCGGCCTGCTGGTGGTGGACTTCGTGCACAACCGCCGCCTCGCCGTACCCATCGACGCTGCCGCGATGCGCCTGCGCGAGCCGGCCGATGCCACGCCGGCGTGGCTGGCGCATCACTACGCCTGGGTGCGCCACGCCAGCGGGCAGGACAGACTTCAGCCGCGCCTCGACGCAACCCCCTGGCCCTGGCAGGGGCGGTGGCTGCCGTTCGGCGGCGAGGATCTCGAGTACCGCATCGGCCCGATGGGCAGCGCCGGCCTGGCTGCGATGCAGAAGTGGCTGGACACGGCCTTTGCCGGCGGCCAGTGGGTGCCCGAGCCCGCGCCAACGAGCCAGCCGCCACGGCAGGTGTGGCAGCCGCCGGGCAGCGGCGTGCGCCTGCACGTGTCGATGGGGCGGGGCCACGTGGCGGTGTACGAAGCCGTGGCGCCGGGCGCCTCGTACAGCGCCGAGGCCCGCGCATGGGTCGAACGCGTGGGCCAGGCCTGGGACGCCGAGCTTCGCAGCGCCGGCACGACGCCGTGTTCGAAGCGCCGCGCTGAAACGGGCGCTGCGGCGGTTCGAGCACTACCGTTCCGGGTTCGGGCAGCTTGGTGGCCATCCGGACACCAGGCACGAAGGGCGTATCCACGCCGTTGGCTCTTTCGTGATGGTCGCTGCACGCCTGGCATGAATCGCGCCGTTGGCGTCGAATCCGGCCACTCGCCGGCGCAGACCGGCCGGTGCCGCTCGGGCGGTTGGAAACGGCCAGTCGCAGCCCCCACCTGGGATGGACTTGGCCCTATGCCGCCAAGGCGTGGACCAGCCGACCACACCAGCGTCGCCCAAGGGGCTGGGCCTGGCCGTGGCCGCCGCGCAGCTGGCGCTGGCGCTGAGCCGGACGGTCTATGTCGTCTTCCTGCCCGCGCTGGCGGCGCAGGCCGGGTTGCCGCCGCGGGCGGTGCTGCTGTGGCTGCTGGTCGTCGATCAGGCCGTGTTCGTGCTGGCCGACTACGCCTGCGGTGTGCCTCCGACCGCGTGCTGGCGCTGCACCGGCGCCTCGCGCCCTGGCTGGCCGGCGCCACCGTGCTGTCGGCGGCGGCATTCCTGGCGCTGCCCTGGCTGGCGCCGCAGGGATCACCCGCCGTTTTCGTGGCCGTGACGCTGCTGTGGACGGCCACCTCGTCGGCCTTGCGCGCGCCGCCGCTCAACCTGATCGGCAGACATGCGGCCAAGCCCGCGCAGCCGGGCCTGGTGGCGCTGGCGATGCTGGGGCTGGGCCTGGCGGCGGCCGTCGCGTCGTGGCTGGCGCTGTGGCTGAAGGTGCCGACCCGCGCTGGCCCTTCGTGTGCGCCAGCGCCGGCGTGGTGCTGGCGGCGCTGGCGCTGGCCTGGGCCGAGCGCCATGCGGCGCCGCGCCCCGTGGCGGTGAGCACGCCCTCGCAGCCGCCTGCCGCCGCCTCCCGCTGGCTGCTGCTGCTGGCCGCGGCGCTGCTGGCGGCGCTGGCCTTTGCAGCTGCACGCAGCCTCAATGCCGCGGCGCAGTTCCGCCGTTTCGTGGCCGCCGATGCACTGCCGCTGTGGCTGCCGGTATTCTGGGCCGCCTTCAACCTGGCCTTGTGGCCGGCGATGAAGCTGGCGCCGAAGTTCGGCGAACTGCGGCTGGTGGCCGCCGGCGCGGCGCTGGGCGCGGCCGCCGCCGCGGTGGCGCTGGCCGCACCCTCGCTGCACGTGCTGGCCGGCGCGCAGGCGCTGGCCGGCGCGGCCTGGGCGGCGATGCTGGCGGGCGGCTTCATGGCCGCGCTGGCGCTGGGCCATGTCGGCCGCGAAGGGCGCTTCAGCGGCGCCGTGTCGTCCAGCCTGGCGGGCGCTTCGATGCTGCGCCTGGTGCTGGTGGCCAGCGGCACGGCGGCGGTGCTGCGCGAGGCCGGCGGTGGGCTGCTCAACGCGCTGCCGGTGCTGCTGTGGAGTGGCGCTGCGCTGCTGCTGGCCTGGGCGCTCAGGTCGGCAGCTCGCCCTTCCGGCAGCGCCCGCGCAACGTGACGCAGGCCTGCAGGGATAGCGGCCAGGGCTGTTTGCGCAGGTGCGCTTCAGCGCATCGGCGATGTGGCCCTCGGCCGGGTGCAGGCGCAAGCGGCCATGCCGGCGACGAAGGCCGTTGCCGCCGGGCCCATGCCGCCGCGCAGCACGGGGCGGCGCGCGGGGCTGGCCGGATAATCCCGGTCGTGGATCCGCCGGCCAGCCGTTCGACCGCCGCTGCAGCGATGCCGCGCGTGCCGGGTCGTCGGGCAGGTGCGGGCCACGGAGGCTGAGCTTCTTTCCATGCCGCCCACCCCCGAACAGCGCGCTCGCGCAGCCATCGACCGGCTGCTTGCCGCCGCCGGCTGGGCGCTGCAGGACTTCAAGTCGGCCGACCTGCAGGCCGCGCGCGGCGTGGCACTACGCGAATTCGAACTGAACCCGGGCCACGGCACGGCCGACTACCTGCTGTACGTGGACGGCAAGGCCTGCGGCGTGATCGAGGCAAAGAAGCAGGGCGCCACGCTCACCGGCGTCGAGGCGCAGTCAGGGCGCTACGCGCAGGGCTTGCCTGCCAGCCTGCCGGCGTGGCGGCGACCGCTGCCCTTCGTCTTTGAGAGCACCGGCATCGAAACCCACTTCACCCAGGGGCTGGACCAGGTGCCTCGCGCGCGCCCGGTGTTCGCCTTCCACCGGCCGGAGACGCTGGCCGACTGGCTGGCCCAGGCCAGCGCCGACCCGCCGGGCGCCCCGGCCACGGTGCTGACCACCGATGGCCAGCTGCCGCCGGCCGAGGCGCAGCGGCCGACCGGCGGCACGATGCTGGCCCGCTTGCAGGCCATGCCGCCGCTGGTGACCGAATGGGGCGATTTCAAGCTATGGCCGGCGCAGATCACCGCCATCCGCAACCTGGAAAAGAGCCTGGCCGCCAACAAGCCGCGCGCGCTGATCCAGATGGCGACGGGTTCCGGCAAGACCTTCACCGCCATCAGCTTCATCTACCGGCTGATCAAGTTCGCCGGCGCGCGGCGCGTGCTGTTCCTGGTGGACCGCGGCAACCTGGGCCGGCAGGCCAAGAAGGAGTTCGACCAGTACGTCTCGCCCGTCAACAACTACAAGTTCGGCGAGGAGTTCATCGTCCAGCACCTCACCAGCAACCAGCTCGACAGATCAGCGCGCGTGTGCATCAGCACCATCCAGCGCATGTTCAGCATGCTCAAGGGCCGCGAGCTGCCGGACGAGGCCGACGAGGAATCCACCGAACGCACATGGAGAGCGTGTTCGACAAGGAACCCGAGCCGATCGACTACAACCCCGCCTTCCCGATCGAGACCTTCGACATCATCGTCACCGACGAGGCGCACCGCAGCATCTACAACCTGTGGCGCCAGGTGCTGGAGTACTTCGACGCGCACCTGATCGGCCTGACCGCCACGCCCAACAAGCAGACCTTCGGCTTCTTCAACCAGAACCTGGTGATGGAGTACGGCCACGCGCAGGCGGTGGCCGACGGCGTGAACGTCAACTACGACGTCTACCGCATCAAGACCGAGGTCACCGAGGCCGGCAGCAAGGTGGAGGCCGGCTACTGGCTGCAGGTGCTGGACAAGCCCACCCGCGCCCGGCGCGACTGGCAGCTGGACGACGACTTCGAATACGCGCCCGAGGAGCTGGACCGCAGCGTGCAGACGCCCGACCAGATCCGCGCAATAGCCCGCACGCTGCGCGACCGCTGGCAGAGCGACCTGTTCCCGCAGCGGCAGGAGCTGCCCAAGACGCTGGTCTTCGCCAAGGACGACAACCACGCCGAGGCCATCGTGAGCATCCTGCGCGAGGAGTGGGGCCGCGGCAACGAGTTCGCGCAGAAGATCACCTACCGCACCACGGGCGCCAAGCCGGAAGACCTGATCAAGGCCTTCCGCACCAGCTACTACCCGCGCATCGCGGTGACGGTGGACATGATCGCCACCGGCACCGACATCAAGCCGGTGGAGATCGTGGTCTTCATGCGCAGCGTGAAGAGCCGCAGTTTCTTCGAGCAGATGAAGGGCCGCGGCGTGCGCGTGATCAAGGACGACGACCTGCGCACGGTGAACCCGGGCGAACGTGTCCACAAGGACCACTTCGTCATCGTCGACTGCGTGGGCGTGTGCGAGCGCGACAAGACCGACAGCCGGCCGATGGACCAGAAGAAGAGCGTGCCGCTGGACGCGCTGCTGCAGGCCGTGAGCCTGGGCAACGTGGAGCCCGAGGTGCTGTCCAGCGTGGCCGTGCGCCTGGCGCGCCTGGACGCGCAGCTGACCGACGCCGAGCGCGCCAAGGTGGTGAGCGAAGCCGGCGGCCTGGGTCTGAAGGCACTCTCGCGCGGCATCGTGCAGGCACTGGACCCGCGTGAGGACCGCTCGCCGCAGGAGGCCGAGGCCGCTCTGCGCCAGGCCGTCAAGCCGCTCTCCAGCCCCGCGCTGCGCACCCTGATCCTGACGCTGAAAGCCAGCAAGGAACTGGTGATCGACACCGTCACGCAGGACCGCGTGCTCGAAGCCGGCTTCTCCGAGGCCGCGCGCGAGCGCGCGCAGGGCATCGTGCAGAGCTTCGAAGCCTTCATCGAGCTTCATCGCGACGAGATCACCGCGCTGCAGATCCTCTACAACCGGCCGACGAGAACGGGCGGAGCGCCACTGAAGTTCGAAGACCTGAAGGCGCTGGCCGACACGCTGCAGGCCCCGCCGCAGCTGTGGACCGAAAGCCAGCTCTGGCAGGCCTATGCCGCGCTGGACCAAAGCAAGGTCAAAGGCGCGAGCCGCCGCCGTATCCTGACGGACCTCGTGTCACTGGTGCGCTACGCGATGCACCAGGAGAACGAACTCGTGCCCTACCCCGAGCGCGTGCAGTCCAACTTCAAGGCCTGGCTGGCGCAGCAGCAGGTGGCGGGAAAGGGATTCACCGACGAGCAGCGCTGGTGGCTGGAGAAGATGGCCGAGCACATCGCCAGCAACCTCGGCATCGAGGCCGAGGATTTCGGCTACGCGCCATTCGACCAGCGCGGCGGGCTGGGGAGGGTGCATCAGCTCTTCGGGGCGGAGTTGCCGAAGGTGATGGATGAGTTGAATCGGGAGTTGGTGGCGTGATGCGTGACGCGTGCCTCGGCGACGTTGTCGTGTCGATGAAGAACGGGCTCTATAAGCCCGCCTCCGAGTATGTGGAGGACGGAACACCGTGCCTGCGGATGTACAACATCGACGCAGGCTCCATCGTGTGGCGTGACATCAAGCGGATGCGCGTATCCGCCGCAGAGCTTGAGGAGTACGGACTTCGGCAAGGCGACCTCCTGGTGAATCGCGTCAACAGCCGCGAGCTTGTAGGTAAGGCCGCATTCATTCCGCCGTCGCTTGAGCCGAGCGTCTTCGAGAGCAAGAATATTCGGGTGCGCTTGGACGCGTCGAAGGCGCTCCCGAAGTTCATCAACTACCAGCTGCTCGCAGGAGGCCGAAGCCACTTTGCGGGTAACGCGCAGCAGGTCGTCGGCATGGCCTCGATCAGCCAGAAGCAACTGGCCGACTTCCCGATCGTGCTGGCTGACCTGGACGAACAGCGCCGCATCGTCGCCGAACTCGAAAAGCAGTTCTCCCGCCTCGACGAAGCCGTCGCCAATCTCAAGCGCGTCAAGGCCAACCTCAAGCGGTACAAGACTGCAGTGCTCGATGCTGCGGTGAATGGAAGGATAGGAATCGAGGATGCCGCAAGCGGTGCCGGTTTGCCCGCTGGTTGGCAATGGAGCAGCGTTGGCGAACTCGCGACAGTCGGTACCGGCGCGACGCCCGCGCGGAGCAACGAGGCGTTCTGGGGTGGCACGATTCCGTGGATCACGAGCTCGGCGGTCAACGAGCCCTTCGTGGATGCCGCAGATCAGTTTGTCACCGCCGAGGCGCTGCGACAGACAAATCTGACGCTCTACCCGCCCGGGACGCTACTTGTCGCGATGTACGGGGAAGGCAAGACTCGCGGCAAGTGCTCCGAGCTTCGCATCGCGGCGACCACCAATCAGGCGTTGGCGACTCTCCAGGTGGACCCCGCTGTGCGACCTTGGCTGAAGCTGTTCCTCGAGCACAACTACGACAACACGCGCCGAATCGCATCGGGTGGCGTTCAGCCCAACCTGAACCTCGGGCTGATTCGGTCCATAGGGCTACCACTCCGCCTGTGAACGAGCAGCACCGCATCGTCGCTGAAGTGGACCGGCGCCTCTCCATCGCCCGCGAAATAGGCACGGAGATCGATGCAAGCCTGGCTCGTGCTCAAGCCCTGCGCACCGCGACGCTGACGCGTGCATTCTTCCAGCCGCCCGAATGCCACGACTCGCGAGGATCAGATGAAACATGAACCGTCGCCTATGGAACAGCCGGCGTCAAGCTCAAGGGAACTAATCGCCTTTGCCTTCGTCGAGGAGGCGTACTCGCGGACCGGCGACTTGGTCTCAGGACTAGTGCCACTGTTCGCCCCCGTGCTCGCCAAGAAGCCGCACCGCCGGTTCGACCCAGCAGAGTTCGCTGCCGACGTGCAGAAAGCCTACGACATTCCCATGAGTCCTTTGGTGGCAGCGGGACTTGTCGAGAAACTCGCCGAGGCCAAGCTTCTGACGCAAGCAGAGGGTGAACCTCACACCTATCGGATCGCGCCAAGCGCCTCGACGGGTACGACCTTTGATGAAACCGAAGTCGACGCGTTGCTAGCGGCGTTCTCCGAGTTCGCCAACCACTCGCTCGCTCGACTTAACTTGAAGCAGGACACCGATGTCCTCGCAGCCGCGTTCTTGCAACGGCTAACGAGCGCGCAGTTCTTGAGCTTCACCGATCGACGCGAAAAAAATTACTACAGAGGGCGAACAATCGCGCTCAGGAAGGTTGAAGACGACCCGCAGGATGCCTTTCAGCTGAGCCAAGCGCTTGACGTCCTCAGCGCCGAGTTCGCACTGAGAAGGCTCGAGCAGGGCGGGGCTGCCGCTGACTTGCTCGCCCGGCTAATGAGCGGGGCGATCATCGCGGAGGTGGTTCTTACTCTTCAGACCCCGAGCTCTTCCGACGCACTTGCGAATCTTGCTGTCGTTTCCGATGGCCCGCTCATTCTCGACTACCTTGACCTCAGTACACCCGAGCTTCGCGACTACGCCAACGACCTATTTGATCTACTTGGCAGGGCGGGTGTTCGCAAAGCGGTCTTCAAGCACACAGTAGAGGAGATGAAAGGAACGCTGCGCGGTCCACTTGAGGCGCTTCAACGGGGCGACCAGCCGTTCGGCCCATTGGGCAACCGGATTCGGGTGGACACAAGTCATGCAGCCTACGCAAGGGAGACGCTTAGCGATCTAGAAGGCCGCGTTGAACGGCTGGGATTCGAGATCCTTGATGCAAACGCATTCTCGACACCCGAACGGATCAAGTATTGCGACGCCGCTGCCGAGGAGGGGCTGCGAAACAACGTCGGCCCCGTGATGGAGAACCTTGAGCGTCGCATCCGCGATGCTCACTCCATTGCGACAGTGCTTCGCCTGCGAGACGAGGCCTGCAAGGCGAAGTCGATAGCCGACGCGCGCTGGGTTCTTGTCACGCGAAATGAGGCCGTGGCGAAAAGATCACACGGATTCCTCCTCGTCCGCAAGTTGATGGAGCGCGACCAAGTACCACCAGCGATCACCGATCGACAGCTGGCTGGGTATTTGTGGTTCGCCGTGGGCGGTAGCTTGGGTGTGCTCTCACGAAAGAAGCTCATTGCCAATTGCTCGAACGTCATGAGTCCGCGGACCGACGTAGTAAGCAAGGTACGGCAGTACCTAACTGAGCTGGACAGCGAGAAGGCAAACTTATTTATGGCGCTGATGCGGGACCAGCGCTCGCAGCGTTGCTTGGTTCATGCCACGCTCGGCTTCCCGAGCGCCGTCACCTCTGACAACGCCGAGCAGCTTCTGGAGGAAGTTCGACTCAGTGTCGCAGCACAGGTCCGCGAGGAAGCGGCGCGGCGCGAAGCGCAGCTCAAGGCGGAACACGACAGGAACATTGCAGACCTCGCCAAGCAGCATCAGGACGAAGTACTTCGTCGCGAAGCTGATCTGCTAGCAGCACGAAATGCCTTTAACGAGCATAAGAAGGAGTCGGACGAGAAAATTGGAAAGCACCAGCGCGACATTTCCCAACTCGAGGAGCGCTTTGGTACGTTGGCATCGTCGTTTGATGCTGACGTAGACGCACGTGTGCAAAGGGCGGCAAGCCAAGCGCGACGCAGGACCGTCGCACTTAAGGTGGCGTTGGTTGTCGCGTATCTCGCTCTTGTCGGGCTTGCAGCTTGGTTTACACCGGGCGACCGCATGTACGCGCTGGTCGTGACGCTGCTGTTGGCGTTGATCGGGTTCTGGGTTGTTCCTCAGATTGCCTTTGAGAAGCTGGCGCGGCCCTTGTGGGAAAAGACCCTTGCTTTACGGTGCGCCGACCTTGGGGTTTCGGAGCATCTCCACAAGTACGAGGCGGATTCGGCAACCATGAAGATCGTCAGGAAGCCGTGAGCCTCGCATGTCGGTGACTGGTCCGCTCGTCCAGAAACTCTGGAACTACTGTAACGTCCTGCGCGACGACGGCATGAGCTATGGCGACTGCGTCGAGCAGCTCAACTACCTGCTATTCCTCAAGATGGCGGACGAGCGCCACCCAGTTCGAGAACTCTCGTGTCGCTGATACGACATTCGTGGCGACGTTTATGAATTCAGAGAACCTCCTCCAGCGCCTCGACCTCGGCGAAGACCAGGACGTTGAATTCAAGCTGGCCGAGGGTGGGCTTCCCAAGTCGCTTTGGGAGACGATTTCCGCGTTCGCCAACACCGAGGGCGGCACGGTGGTGCTGGGCGTCGCCGAGAAGGGCGAGGGATACGAGATCGTCGGCGTACGTTCGCCCGCCAAGCTGATCAAGGCCTTCTGGGACGGCCACAACAACCCGCAGAAGTTCAGCCCGGCCATCTGCACCGAGGGCGACGTGCAACTGGTGCCGATCGATGGCCGCGAGCTGCTGCTGATCCGGGTGCGCCGGGCGGCGCGCGCGCAGCGGCCGGTCTTCGTCAACGGCAATCCGCTGACCGGCACTTACAAGCGCAACTTCGAGGGCGACTACCACTGCACCGAGGCCGAGGTGCGGCAGATGCTGCGCGACGCGAGCGACGAGCCGCAGGACGGCATGGCGCTGGAAGGCTTCGGTCTGGAAGACCTGGATGCCGAGTCGCTCAGGGCCTATCGCAACCGCTTCGCTTCGCACGAGCCGGACCACCCGTTTCTTGCGCTGGATGACCGCGCGTTGATGGAGCGGTTGGGAGGATGGCGCCGCGAGCGCGTGGGTGGGCGTGCGGGGCTCACGCTGGCCGGGCTGCTGATGTTCGGCAGCGAGCGCAGCCTGCTCGATGCGTTGCCGCACTACCACCTCGACTATCAGGAACAGCTCTCGGCCGACCCGGAGCAGCGCTGGAGCCACCGCATCACCGTGGACGGCAAGTGGGCACCGAACCTGTTCAACTTCTACTACCGGGTGTACCCGCGCCTGGTGGAAGGGCTGGACGTGCCGTTCAAGCTCGACCGGCAGGCCACGCGCATCGCCGAGACGCATGTGCACGAGGCCCTGCGCGAGGCACTGGTCAACACGCTGATCCATGCAGATCACCAGTCCTCGCGGCCGATCACGGTGGTCAAGCGACAGGACGCGTTCGTCTTCTTCAACCCGGGGCGGCTGCGCATCCCGCGTGAGGCGCTGTACCAGGGCGGGGTGAGTGACCCGCGCAACCCCAACGTGCAGAAGATGTTCCAGATGCTCGGCCTGGGCGAGAAGGCGGGCTCGGGCTTCCAGAAGATTCTGCGCGCGTGGCGCGAGCAGCACTGGATGATCCCGCTGGTGGCCGAGAACCCGGCGCTCGAGATGACGCGGGTGTGGTTGCCGCTGGCCAGCATGATTCCTAGTGACGTGGAGCAGGAGTTGCGCGCGATCGTCGGCGACGCTTACCGCGGTCTGGACGAACTGGGCCGGGTGATCCTGATGCTTGCGCACCGCTTCGACGAGATCGGCAATGCCGACATTCAGCCCTACCGGGCTGAACATCCGCGCGAGATCGGCGTTCGGCTAAAGCAGTCCGTGGAAGCCGGTTGGCTGGAGAAGAGCGGCCATGGCAGGGGAACCCGGTATCGCTGGCCGAAGCAACATTCCGGCGATTTGTTCGCGCCGGCGGCGCCTGGGGGCGAAGGCTCTCAACATTCGGCCGCCAGCTCCGAACAATTGACGGTCGACTCCGAACATTTGGGGTCCGAACATTTGCGGTCCGAACAAGAGGCACGCTTGGCCGCGCTGGCCACGCCCATGCGCAAGTCGGGCAAGGTGTCCAAGGCACAAGCGGAGCAAATCATCCTGGCGCTGTGTTCGCAGCAGTGGCTGACGCTTCGAACCTTGGCCCAGCTGCTCGATCGCGCCCCGGACTCGCTGCGCAACCATTACATCAACCCCATGCTGCGCGACGGTCGGCTGAGCGCCCGCGTCCCTGGAAAGCCCAACCACCCGGGGCAGGCCTACAAGACGAACGAATGAACACCTCCACCCTCGTCCAGAAGCTCTGGAACTACTGCAACGTCCTGCGCGACGACGGCATGTCCTACGGCGACTACGTCGAGCAGCTCACCTACCTGCTGTTCCTGAAGATGGCGGACGAGCGCAGCCGGCCGCCCCACAACCAGCCGAGTCCCATCCCCGCGCCCTACGCCTGGCGGGCGCTGCTCGCCAAGGATGGCGATGTGCTGTTCGACCACTACCGCCACACGCTGGAAGAGCTGGGCAAGGGCAAAGGCACGCTGGCGCTGATCTTCGCCAAGGCGCAGAACAAGTTCCAGGACCCGGCCAAGCTGCGGCGCGTGATCGTCGACCTGATCGACGCCGAGAACTGGTCGGCGATGGGCGCCGACGTGAAGGGCGACGCCTACGAGGGCCTGCTGGAGAAGAACGCGCAGGACACCAAGAGCGGCGCCGGCCAGTACTTCACGCCGCGCGCGCTGATCCAGGCCATGGTGGACTGCATCGCGCCCAGGCCCGGCGAGGTGATCTGCGACCCGGCCTGCGGCACCGGCGGCTTCCTGTTCACCGCGCACCAGTACCTCACGCAGCACAACCCCAACCTCACCCGCGACGAGAAGCGCCACCTCAAGGAAGGTGCCTTCCGCGGCTGGGAGCTGGTGCAGGCCACCGCGCGCGTGTGCGCGATGAACCTGATGCTGCACGGCATCGGCTCGGAGAAGAGCGTGCCGGTGCGCGTGGCCGACGCGCTGGCGGCCGACCCCGGCGAGCGCTTCGACGTGGTGCTGGCCAACCCGCCGTTCGGCAAGAAGAGCAGCACGATGATCGTCGGCGAGGACGGCAAGACCTCCACCGAGAAGGACATCGTCGAGCGCGACGACTTCTGGGCCACCACCAGCAACAAGCAGCTCAACTTCGTGCAGCACATCAAGACGCTGCTCAAGGCCAACGGCCGCGCCGCCGTGGTGGTGCCCGACAACGTGCTGTTCGAGGGCGGCGCCGGCGAGACCATCCGCCGCAAGCTGCTGCACGAGTGCGACGTGCACACCCTGCTGCGCCTGCCCACCGGCCTGTTCTACGCGCAGGGCGTGAAGGCCAACGTGGTCTTCTTCGACAAGAAGCCGGCCAGCGAGACGCCGTGGACGAAGAAGCTGTGGATCTACGACCTGCGCACCAACAAGCACTTCACGCTGAAGACCAACCCACTGAAGCGCACCGACCTGGACGAGTTCGTGGCGCTGTACCACCCGGCGAATCGGCACCAGCGGCAGGCGACGTGGAGCGCGGAGAAGCCGGAAGGGCGCTGGCGCGGGTACGAGTATGACGAGCTGGTGGCGCGCGACAAGGCCAGCCTGGACATCTTCTGGCTCAAGGACGAGACGCCTGGCCGACAGCGACAACCTGCCGCCGCCAGAGGTCATTGCGCAAGAGATCGTGGACGACCTGGAGGCGGCGCTGGAGCAGTTTCGGCTGATCGCGGCGGATTTGAACGGCACCGAGGCATCGGCCGGCGGGTGAGGGGACGAGACAATGGGTCGGCAGTACCGTCCCGCGCCGACGCCGATGCGCAATGACTGCATTTCTGCTAATCTGCCGCCATGAGAGCCACCGTCACGATCACCAGCCGCGGCGTGGTCACGCTGCCGGCCAAGCTGCGGCAAGCGCTGGGCCTGAAGGCCGACGACCAGTTGATCGCCGAGACCACGCCCGAGGGGTTGCTGCTGCGTCCGGCAGTGACGCTGCCGCTGGAGGTCTACACGCCGCAGCGTGAACGCGAGTTCGACGCGGCCGAGGCCGATCTGGCCACGGTGCTCGCTGCGCACGAGCGCGCGCCGCCGTCGGCGCCCGAGCGCGCGCCGCCGTCGGCGCCCGCGGCCGGCGCGCGGGCAAACCGTCGCCGAGCCACGCCGGCCTAGGGCGCCCGCAGTCATGCGGGTGTTCCTGGACGCCAACGTGCTGTTTTCGGCCGCCAAGTCCGACGGCGCGGTGCGCGCTCTGGTGCGCCTGCTGGTCGAGCGGGGCCACGAGTGCTGGGTCGATGCCTACGTGCTGGCCGAGGCGCGGCGCAATCTGCAGTCCAAGGGGCCTCAAGCTCTGGAAGTGCTCGACGCACTGCTGCCGTACCTCAGGCTGGCGGCGGCCGCGCCGGTGGCCGCAGTGCCTGCCGACGAGCTGTTATGGCTGCCAGAGAAAGACCGGCCCGTGCTCGCGGCCGCCATCCGACTGCGCTGCGACGCGCTCGTCACCGGCGACCGCACGCACTTCGGGGCCGGCTACGGGCGGTCGTTCGGCGGCGTCATGGTGCACTCGCCACGCTCGCTGGTCGAGCGGCTCTTCGCCTGAGGCATGACCCCTCCACCCTTATCCAGAGGCTCTGGAACTGCCGCAGCGTCCTGCGTGACGACAGCCTGGCCGAAGGCGACAAGCTGCCGCCGCCAGAGGTGATCGCGCAGGAGAAGGTGGACAAGCGCTTGCCGACGACTCGCCTTCTTCTGGCCTTCCGGCCCCGCCGAAGCGACAATGCGCACGCCCGCGGCACTCCGGAATTCCTGGCTGTGATCGACCCCCAAGCTCCATCGTTGCCCGCGCGCAGCGCGCGGCGCTAGCCCGGCCATGCAGCGCCAGGGCCTGGCAGACCCAGTGCGCGCCGGCACGCAGCCCGCGCCGGCGCCGGCCGCTGCCGCAGCGCACGCGGAGCGGGCAGCGGCGAAACCGGCGCAGTCGGGTCTGGCCGACCTGCTTGCGCACAGCCCGCGTGGGCTGGCGCAGGGGGCCGTGGTGTCCAGCCTTCAGTCCGGTCCCAGGGCGCTCGCCCAGCGCCGGCAGATGGCCACCAGCGCGCCGGCGCGCGTGGCGCAGCGCTACACCGTGGTCGAGGCCGGCCAGCAGAAGCCGAACTACTGGCAGGGCCTGGGCGCCGCGTTGCGGGTGGCCGACGACGGCAAGATGGCGGTCAAGCACATCGACGGCGCGCCCAGAGGACACCCCGACTATCAGCACTTCTCGCCTGGCCGGCGTCATCCAGGGCCGCCAGCAGGCGCTGGCGGCCACGGGGTCGGCTTTCTCGATCGCGCAGTGTGGCGGCAAGCTGATCGGCAGCGCACCCGGTGCGAATAACGCACCCGCCCTGACGCTGTTCCAGGCGGCCACGGCCAACCAGGACCTGGCGCGCATCGGCAAGGGCAGCCGCACCTTCAACGCCTGCAGCGCCAACATGCACGACCCTCTGGTGTGCTGCGGTCCATGCCCGGCAACGCCAACCTGCTGGAGCGGCGGCGCGATATCGTGTTGAAGCTGGAAGGCACGCTCGATCACGCCCAGGAGTCGGTCGTCACCGGCGAGCAACTCGACGTGGCGATGATCGAAGCGAGACGTATCGCCACCGGTTCCAAGAGCAACGGTGAGGCCCGTGACCGCTACAACACGATGAAGGAGTCGATGCGCAAGCAGATCAGCGCGCAGTACGGCATCGACGAGAGTGCCCTGCCCGAGGTGGGCCAGGGCTTCGGCATCATCCGCGGCGGCCAGGGCGGCCGCGACGGCATGGGGCATTTCGCACCCGTCCTCGCGGTCAGCGGTCAGGATCGCGTCACGCTCGAAAACGACGTCGGCCAGACCGAGGGGCGTGAGAAGCAAGCCGTGGGCGAAATCAACCCGAACTGGTATTTCCGCATGTTCGGCCCGGTGAAGAAACACTGGTACGGCAACGAGGACCAGACCTTCTGGGGCGAGGCGAAGAAGCACGAGAAGGCGGACTACGGCGACAAGCCGCTGGTGGCGACCCTCGGCTCACGGCCACGCGAGGGCTGAGCGCCGCGCCCTCGGCCCGCACCAGCCTGCTATTGCGGATAGGCCCCGCCCGGGGTCAGAGCTTCTCGGTCTCGCCGGCTTTCGGCTGCCACTTCATCAGTCGCTTCTCCACCTTGCCCACGGCCGCATCGAGCACCAGGGCAAACGCCGTCAGCACCAGAATGCCGGCCATCACGGTATTGATGTCGAAAGTGCCCTCGGCCTGCAGGATGAGGTAACCCACGCCCTGCGACGAGCCGAGGTATTCGCCCACCACCGCGCCCACGAAGGCCAGGCCGACGCTGGTGTGCAGGCTGGAAAAGACCCAGCTCGTGGCGCTGGGCAGGTAGACGTGGCGCAGCAGCTGCTTCGGCCCCGCGCCCAGCATGCGCGCATTGGCCAGCACCACCGGGCTGACCTCCTTCACGCCCTGGTAGACGTTGAAGAAGACGATGAAGAACACCAGCGTCACCCCCAAAGCCACCTTGCTGGCGATGCCGAGCCCGAACCAGACCGAGAAGATGGGCGCCAGGATGATGCGCGGCATCGAATTGGCGGCCTTGATATAGGGCTCCAGGATGCCGCTGGCCACCGGGCTCAGCGCCAGCCACAGCCCGGCGCCCAGGCCCAGCGCCGAGCCGATGCCGAAGGCGAGCAGGGTTTCGGTCAGCGTCACCAGCAGGTGGCGATAGATGTCGGCGTCGGTGACGAACCAGGCCCAGATGCGGGCCATGATCTTGACCGGCTCACCGAAGAAGAAGCTGGCCTGGCGGTCGTTGTCGAACATGAAGTTCGGCAGCAGGCCCGGCGTCGCCATCAGGTGCCAGAAGCCGAAGATCGCCACCAGCAGCCCGGCCTGCCAGGGCCACAGTTTCCTGGGCCGATTCATTGCCCGGCCCCAAGGGCGGGAGCGCCCCCGCGGGGGGCAGCGAACGAAGTGAGCGTGGGGGCTGTCATTGCTATGCGGCCTTCAGCTGCTGGGCGTAGCCCTTCAGCACCTCTTCGCGCAGCTGCGCCCAGATGGCGGCGTGCAACTCCACGAAGCGCGGCGTCATCTTCACTTCGGCCACGTCACGCGGACGCGCGATATCGATCGTGAATTCGCCGATCAGCCGCGCCGCCGGCCCGGCGCTCATGATCACCACGCGGTCGCTCATGGCGATGGCCTCGTCCAGGTCGTGGGTGATGAAGAGCACGGCCTTGCGCTTCTTCGCCCAGAGGTCGAGCACTTCGTTTTCCATCAGCTGCCGGGTCTGGATGTCCAGCGCCGAGAAGGGCTCGTCCATGAGGATGATGTCGGGGTCGAGCGCCAGCGTCTGCGCCAGGCTCGTGCGCTTCCTCATGCCGCCCGAGAGCTGGTGCGGATAGCGGTCGCCGAAACCGCCCAGGCCGACGCGGCGCAGCCATTCGTCGGCCTGCGCACGCGCTTCGGCCGGCGCGCTGCCGCGGAATTCCAGCCCGGCCATCACATTGGCCAGCGCGGTGCGCCAGGGCATCAGGCTCTCGGCCTGGAACATGTAGCCGGCGCGGGTATTGATGCCGGCCAGCGGCTGGCCGAAGACCTGCACGCGGCCGGTGCTGGGTTGCAGCAGCCCGGCGGCCACGTTGAGCAGCGTGCTCTTGCCGCAGCCGGTGGGTCCGACGACCGAGACGAACTCGCCCGCGCCCACGGTCAGCGTCACGCCCTGCACGGCGGTATAGCGCTGGCCGGGGTCGTCCTTGCTGACGAAGGTGCAGGCCACGTCGTGGAGCTGGAGCGCCGGCGTCGTCATCGCGGGGTGGCCAGCCTGGGTTCCTTGCCATGCTCGCGGCGCGGCTGCGTCAGGGCGCCGATGAGCCACAGCGCCGCCACCAGCGCCAGCACCGCCGCCGCCTGCTGCGCCAGGCTCAGTTCGTGCGCTACCCACAGGAAGGCGCTGGTGCCGCCGAGCACGGCCAGGAATACCGCCGTGGCCGCCACCGCCGCGGCCGGGCTCACCGGCGGGTCGAAGCGCTGCACGGCCGCGATGTCGAAGACCGGCTTGGGCCAGCGCGCCGCCACGTCGGCCGGCCGCCAGCCCGGCGGCTCGAGCCAGACGCGCAGCTTGTCGCCCCAGGAACGCGCGCGCCAGCTGTCCAGCACGAGGTCGCGGTAGACCTGCAGGTTGGCCCACACCGGATTCCAGCTGCGCAGCGGTGAACGCGTGCCGTAGACGCAGGGTTCGGCGTCGTCTTCCTCGATGAAGCTGCCGAACAGGCGGTCCCAGACGATGAGGATGCCGCCGTAGTTCTTGTCGAGATATTTGTCGTTGACGGCATGGTGCACGCGGTGGTTGCTGGGGCTGCAGAACCAGCGGTCGAACCAGCCCAGCTTGCCGACCTGCTGCGTGTGCACCCAGAACTGGTAGAGCAGGTCGATCAGCGCCACGGTGGCGAAGACCAGCGGCGGCACGCCGGCGACGGCCATCGGCAGGTAGAAGATCCAGCCGAGCAGGAAACCGCTGCTCGTCTGGCGCAGCGCCGTGCTCAGGTTGTAGTCCTCGCTCTGGTGGTGGACCGCATGCGCGGCCCACAGCACGGCCACGCGGTGGCCGGCGCGGTGCAGCCAGTAGTAGCAGAAGTCGTAGAAGACCAATGCGAAGAGCCAGACCCACGGCGCATCGGCCGGCAGCCGCAGCAGCGCCACGTGCTCGAAGGCCAGCGTGTAGACGCCGATGCGCAGCAACTTGCCGAACACGCCCGTGACCTGGCTCATGACGCCCAGGCCGATGCTGTTCAGCGCGTCGTTCAGCCGATAGGTATTGCGCCCGCGCGCCAGCCCAACGGCAAACTCCGTCGCGATGAGCCCCAGGAAGACCGGGGTCGCCAGGACGATGACTTGCGCGCCGGTCACGCCGTGTTCTTCACGTTCTGTTCTTCAGGCTTTCGGGTATTTGGCGTTGGCCTTCTTCGCGAAATCGTTGGTGTACACCGCCGTCAGGTCGAGCTTGGCCTTGGCGATCTCGGCATCGATGCTGGCCAGGGCGCGGAAGGCCGTATCGGCACCCTTGGCCGGGAACAGGCCGTCGGGCGACAGCGCACCCTTGGCGGCCAGGAAGGCGTCGATATAGATCGCGCGGTCGCCGAGCAGATAGCTCTCGGGCACGTTGTTGATGATGTCGCCCGGGCCGGCGGACTGGATCCACTTGTTGGCGCGCACCAGCGCATTGGCCAGCGCCTGCACGGTATGGGGGTTCTTGTCGATGAAGGCCTGCGGGCAGTAGAAGCAACCGGCCGGCATGGGGCCACCGAAGACCTTCTCGGCCTCGGCCACGATGCGTGTGTCGGAAACGATCTTCAGGTCACCCGAGCGCTGCAGCAGCGTGACCACCGGGTCGAGGTTGCTGATGGCGTCGATCTGGCCGGCGCGCATGGCCGCCACCGCGCCCTGCGAGGCGCCGACGCCGATGATCGAGACGTCGCTGGGCTTGAGCCCGGCCTTGGCGAGGATGAAATTGACCATCACGTTGGTGCTGGAGCCGGGCGCCGTGACGCCGATCTTCTTGCCCCTGAGGTCGGCCACGGTCTTGTAGTTGGGCATCGTCTTCGGGTTGACGCCGAGCACGATCTGCGGCGCCAGGCCTTGCAGTGCGAAGGCGCGCATGGCCTGGCCCTTGAACTGCATGTTCACGGTGTGCTCGAAGGCCCCCGAGACGACGTCGGCACTGCCACCCACCACGGCCTGCAGCGCGCGTGCGCCGCCGGCGAAGTCGACGATGGTCGCGTCCAGGCCCTCGGCCTTGAAATAGCCGCGCTGCTCGGCGATCGTCAGCGGCAGGTAGTACAGCAGGTTCTTGCCGCCCACGGCAATGGTGACCTTGGGCTTTTCCAGTGCCTGGGCGCGAACGAAGGCAGGGGCGGCCAGCAATGCGGCGCTGCCGGCGACGAGGACATGGCGTCTTTGCATGGGGTCTTGTCTCCTTGTGAAGCCGCGCACTCTAGCCGAGTGCCGCCCGCCCTAATATCGGGATATGAACCCACTGCTTCTCGTCACAGGCGGCAGCCGCGGCATCGGTGCCGCCACCGCCCGCCTGGCTGCTGCGCGCGGCTGGGACGTGGCCATCAGCTACACGCGCGACGCCGCAGCCGCCGAGGCCGTGGCCGCCGACGTGCGTGCCGAGGGCCGACGTGCCTGGGTGCTGCCGGCCGACGTGGCCGACGACGCCCAGGTGCAGGCGATGTTCGCGCGGCTGGACCGCGAGGCCGGCGTGCTGTCCGGACTGGTCAACAACGCCGGCGTGGTGGACGTGGCCGCACGCGTCGACGAGATGGATATCGCGCGCTGGCAGCGCATGTTCGCGATCAATGTCTTCGGCACCCTGAGTTGCTCGCGCGAGGCGGTCAAGCGCATGAGCACCCGCTACAGCGAAGGCGGTGCCTGGGCCGCGGCCGGCGGGCACCGCGGCGGCGCCATCGTCAACCTGTCGTCGGTGGCGGCCCGTCTGGGTGCGCCGGGACAGTACGTGGACTACGCGGCGGCCAAGGGCGCCATCGACGCCTTCACGGTCGGCCTGGCCAGGGAGGTGGCGACCGAGGGCGTGCGCGTGAATGCCGTGCGGCCGGGCATCATCGATACCGAGATCCATGCCAGCGGCGGCCAAGCCGACCGGGCCCGCCGGCTCGCGCCGCAGGTGCCGATGCAGCGCCCCGGTTCGGCCGCAGAGGTGGCCGCGGCCATCGTCTGGCTGCTGTCGGACGAGGCCAGCTACACCACCGGCGCGCTGCTCGACGTCAACGGCGGGCGCTGACCCGGTGCGGGCCCGCGGTCGCCCCTGGCGGGCGCCGTGGCGCCGACTCGCCGGCCCCTGCCTGCCAGGCTTCACCGGCCGGCCGGGCCCCGCGCATAACCGAGCAACTGGTCCAGCAGCGCCTGGGCCGCCGCCTGTTCCTTGCCACGCGTGCGCGCCAGCACTGCCCCCAGCACGATGCGCGCCTGGTCGGCCACCGTGCGCCAGGCCTTGTTGGCATTCAGGCGGGCATGGATATTGGCGTAGCCCGCGGCCAGCGAGGCCAGGCTGGCGGCCAGTCGGCCTTCGGCCAGGGCTTCGTAGAGCTCGACGTCGAGCTGGCCGATGGAGCTCCAGACGTCCGGGTCGGTCTGCGTGCGCTGCGCCAGGCTCTGGCGCACGGCCTGCGTGCGTGCCGGGTCCAGTCCGCGCCAGCCCTTGCGGCCACCATGGACCACCAGTTCCAGCGCCATGCGGTTGAGTCCCGGGTAGAAGAGGTCGCTGCTGCCGGCCGCCGCGGCCAGCGCTTCGGCCTGGCCATAGCCGCGGGCGGCGGCGTCCAGTGCCGCACTGGCCGCAGCGGCGCGGCCCGCGCGCTGTTCCAGCATGGCCAGGCGCTTGCAGGCCGAACCGATGAGGCTGCAGCGCGCGGCCGTGGCGTGGCGGTCGGCCAGCGACTGCAGCCGCTCGATGGCGTGCTCGATGCACTCGCGCGCCGAAGCCAGGGCCGCCGCCGTGGGCTGCCCCTGGGCCACCGCCTGCCAGGCCTGGCGCGCGCGCAGGTTCTCGAACTGCTCACAGGCCTTCAACGAGGCGCTGGAATCATCGGCTTGCACGGCGCGTTCGTACCAGGCGATGGCGGCGTCGAAGTCGCCGGCTTCGGCATAGGCCACAGCGTAGGCCTCGGCCACCGCACCCATGCCGCCCCAAAGCGCGGCGAAACGCGCCTCCAGCAGGCGGATCTTCTGCAGTTGCGTCTGCAGCTGGGCCTGCCCCTCGTCTTCGGTCTGCGCGCTCGTCCAGCGCGCGCGCACCGCGACCTCTTCCAGCGCCAGTGCCAGACCCAGCGCCGAGGCGATGGTGGCGTATTCGTCACCGGCCGGTCGCTGCACGGTCTGGGCGTCGCCGCCGCCGGTGCGGAAGGTCCAGCCCGGATCGCCATAACACTGGTAGGCGGCCCAGGTCTTGCCGCCGGGGTTGTCGGCCCAGGCGGCCTCGCGCGCGGCGGCCACCGCGTCGATGAAGGTCGCGCCGGCCAGCAACTCGCGGTAGAAGGTGGTGGCGAAGGTCTCGGCCGGACCGTCTTCCACCGCCCAGCCGGCAGCGACGACGCAGCGCACGCCGATCTCGATCAGCTTGTCGGCCACGCCTGCGGCGAAGGCGCTGCGGTCCAGCGGCGGCGGTGCCAGCGTCTGTGCCGCATCGCGGCCCGCCAGGTGGCAGCAGTTGACGAACACCAGCTCGGGCACCGTGCGCATGGTCTCGATCTCGCGCGGGCCCAGGAAGGTGTCGCCCGAGAGCACGACCCCTCCGTTGGCGCCCGCTTCGCCGTGGCCGGCCACGTGCACGATGCGATAGCGACGCGCCAGCAGCGCGCCGATGACGGCGGCCGCGTCGTCGTTGGCGACCAGCGCGGTGACGCGGTTGGCCGGCAGCGCGCCGGGGCCGGTGAGCTGTGCCGCCACTGCCTGCGCCTCGGCCAGCGCGCCGGGCAGCGGGCCGTATTTCGCCGGGTCGACCGCGGGCTCGCCGATCACCAGCACGGCGTCTTCGGCGCTGGCGTCGCGTGGCGCGGTGCGGTAGTGCGTCTTGCGCAGCTTGCGCAGCAACTGGCTGCGAATCGCCCACGGCCGCGCGTCGGCGTGGCCGCGGCCGTCGTCGGGCGTCTCCAGCAGCTCCCAGGGAATGGGCGCGGTGCTGTCGTCCAGTTCCAGCAGCATGCGCTGCGTGCCGCCCAGGAAGGGTTCCACCTCCACGGGCACCAGCAGCTGGAACAGCGTGCGGCCGATATTCGGGTCGTCGTTGACGTCGGTGGAGGCGCGCGCGACCAGGTCGAGCAGCAGCTTGCCCTGCGTGCGCTGCGAGCGCATCTCGGTGCGCGCGCGCCGGGTGTCGAGCGTGAAGTCGATGCTGCCGGGCAGCGCGCCGGCGGTGGCGGTGATGAAGTCGTGGTCGGCGCCGCGGTAGCCGCTGTCGGACTGCCAGCGCAGCGGCCCGGTGCCGCTGGCGATGGTGGGCGCGAGCCCGAAACGGTCGGGGCTGGCCGTGACCAGCACCTGCAGGCCGCGCCAGGCCTCGGCCGCGCGGTCCAGGTACAACTCGACCAGCGTGAGCCGGCTCACCAGGGGCCAGCCGCTGCCGGCCAGCCGATCGTTGGCCTCGCGCACCCCTTGCGCGATGGCACGCGCCGTGGCGCTGGGCGAGATGCCCATGCCGCCGCTGCCCAGCAAGGTGGCCGCGAGTTCGATCTCGGCGTCGGCCTGCTGCGGGTCTTCGGCCACCCGCTGCGCCCAGGCGATGGTGGCCTGGCGCACGCTGTCACGCAGCCGCATTTCCGTGAGCGCGCCCTCGTCGCCCAGCCCCACCACCACCGCCGCCTGGGGCCGTGGTGGTCGCCAGGGGTTGTCCAGGCTGTGCCAGGTGTTGAAGAAGATCTGGTGCGTGCCCACGTCGTCGGGGTACAGGCCGGCGTCCAGCGCGGCCCGCATGGCGCCGCCCACCAGGCGGTTGACGACGCCCTCGGTGCCGGTCAGCACGCTGGTGCGGTAGTGCCCCACCAGCAGCGGCTGGCGGATGAAGGCCAGGTTGCCGTTGAGCACCGTGATCTGCAGTGCGGCGCCGCGCACCTCGTCGGCGGTTTCGGCGGCCGGCCGCCGGTCGCTGTCGAAGACCGAGCGCAGGTTCTGTGCCGGCAGCGCCGAAAGCTGGCCGCGCGACGGCCGGCTGCGCACGTGTTGCACTGCGGGTGTTGCCGCAGCACCCCGGGCGAAGCCCGTGCCACGCGTGGCCACGACCGGCACCAGCAGCGGCAACTGCCGCGTGTCGCCTTGGGTCAGCAGCTCGACGAAGGCCGCAAACGCGCCCTTCGCGTCGGGCAGGCTGCCGTGTTCGCAGTCCAGCGTCCAGGTGCGCACGCCGGGCAGCAGCGCCGAAGCCAGCGGCACGCGGCCGTCGCCGCCGTCGCTTGCATTCAGGTAGACCAGGCCCTGGTCGGTCCATTCATAGCCGTCGGGCGTGAACCGGGCCTGGCCCACCACCAGCAGCAGCTTGTCGGCAAAGGCCGGCAGGTCGTCGCGGCATTGTCGGTCGAGCCGCTCGCGCAGGGCTCGCGCCTGGTCCAGCACGGCCTGCGGCGGCACGCCCCAGGCATAGGCGTCCTGCATGGCTTCACCCGCCGAGCGGTGCCACCAGTTGGCGTCCTGCACGGTGCGCAGGTCGTCGTCGGCGAGCTTGCGCCAGGTGGCTTCCTGGTCCAGGCCGCGCTGCGCGTCGAGCAGGTCGGCCTGCAGCTGGATGAAGCCCGGCATCTCGGCCATCATCTGCCGCGCCTGGCGGTCGCGCAGCGGCGAGCCGAAGCCGGCCAGCGCATTGCCGAAGGTATCGTCGCCCGAAAGCACTTGCATGGGCGCCCACGAGCCGCCATTCGGCGTGCCCAGCATGAGCAGCCGCGCGCCCGGGCGCGACATCAGCCGCTGCCAGGCGGCGGGGCGCTCGAGCTGCATCGTGCGCGCGATCACGCCGCCCATGGAATGCGCCAGCAGCCGCACCGGCTGGCCGCTGGCGTCGCGGGCCTCCAGCGCCTGCTCCACGGCATCGGCGAGGCGGCGCGCTTCTTCCTCGATCGGACGGCGCCAGTCGAAGGCGAATTCGATCACCTCGTGGGTGGCCGCCAGGTGGTCGATCAGATCGTCGTAGACCAGGCCGACGGCGCCGTCGGGCGTGACCTGGTCGTCCACGCCCGGCCGGTAGCGCAGCCTGGCGAGGCCGCCGACGAGGCGCAGGCTGAGCCAGATGCGCTTGCCGTCGGCGGCCAGGTGGCTGCCCAGGATGCCCGGCAGCACGAAGACCGCGGGGCGCTCGCCGGCCGGCCCGGCGGCGGCGGACGCAGCCCGCGCGCGCCGTGCCGCGCGCACGCCACCCGAGTCCTGACCGGCCCAGGACAAGGGCCCGATGAGCCGAAAGCCCGCCGGCTGCACCTGCGTCAGGCCGTCCACCACCGCCGCCACCGTGCGCTCGTTGGCGAAATAGTTGAAGTGCGTGACGCGCCCGCCCTGGTCGAGCAGGAAGCTGGCGCCGCCCTCGCGCGGCGCGCCGCCGTACATGGAGCGTGTCTGCACGACGATGTCGTTGTCGGTCCAGTAGTAGGCGTCGGCCAGCAGCGTCTTCAGCCAGCTCGTCACCGAATCGCCCTGCAGGTCGCCGGCCACCACGCGCAGGTCGCCGGCGATCGGCTCCTCGGCGCTGTTCAGCCAGTCCACCAGCGGCGTGCCGGGGATCATGGCCGCCAGGCCGGGGATCTCGGCCGGGTCGGCGCGGCGGCGAGCCACTTCGGCCAGGAAGTCCACCACCTCGGGCAGCGCCGGCACGCCGGTGAGTTCGAGCGACCACTTCAGCACCGACAGGTAGGCGTCGAGCCGCTTGCTGGCCAGCAGCGTGCCGCGCGCCGGGCAAGCCACGCGCACGATGCGCTCCACCGTGATGCCCTGCTCGTCCACCGCCTTGGCCAGCGCCTGCAGCTCGGCGCGCTGGCCGGCCAGGCCGGCGCCGGCGAAAAAAGCCAGGTCGTCGGCCGTCAGCCGCGGCTGCGCGGCCACGCGCGCCAGCACCTCGGCCACCAGGCCGCCGCGTGAATGCGTGGCCAGGTGCAGCCGCGCGCCCTTGGGCAGGGCCCGCACCAGCGTCAGCGCGTTGGCGACGGGGCTGGCACCCAGCGTGGGGTGGTCCAGCGCATAGACGCGCCCACCGTAGGCCGTGAACAGCGCGCGCACGCGCTGCGGGTGCAAAGCCCACAGCTTGCCGAAGGTGCTGACGGTCTCGACGAAGGTGCCATGGACGAGCACCAGCATCGGCTCGTTCGACGGCGGCACCTGGTTCAGCTTCAGCCCGCTGCCCTTCAGCGGTTCGAGCGACTCGGGCCGCAGGGCATAGACGCCGGCCTCGACCTGGCCGTCGACGCGATTGAGCACCGCGCTCGTGGCCAGCGTCACCGCGCTGTCCTTGGCCAGGCCGGTCAGCACCTGGAAGGCCGACAGCATCACGTCGCCCAGGAAACCGCGCGTGCGCGTGGGCGCGGCCTGCTCCAGGCCTTGCCAGCGCAGTTGCACCGGCACGGCCACGTCACCGCCGGCTGGCGCTGCGCTTCGCTTCGCGCTGCCCTGGCCGAGCAGCAGGTCGCGTGCATTCTCCGGGTGCAGCAGCAACGGCGGGCCGCCCGCGATCTGCAGCACCACCACGTCTTCGCCCGGCACTGCGGTGACGCGCAGGGGCTCGCTGCCGGCGCGCCGGGCCGCCATGCGCACGTTCTCCTTCACCCGCCCCGGCAGGCCGGGGATCGACGCCGCCGCCGCGCCGCGCGTGGCCTGGCTCTGGCCGGAGACGAGAAAGGTGATGGGGGCGGTGCTCGGCTGGCCTGCCATGGCGTCTCCTGGTGACCTTGGTTGCTCTTGAGCGTCAGCGGTGAGCATCGACGCAAAGGCGCTGCCGATCAAGCCGGGACGACTGCCGACCTAGGGGTGGCGGGCTCGCCGGTGTCAGCGCCGCTCGACCAGCAAGGGCGAAATGCCGAGGCGGCGCTGCACCCGGTCGCCGGCCTGCAAGGCCTGCTCGCGCGTGGCGTAGGGCCCGGCCTGCACGCGGTACAAGGCGTTCTCCTCGAAGATCACCACCTGCGTCACCCGGACTTCGGCGTCGCCCAGCACGCTGCGCTGCAGCCTGGCGGCGCCGTCGCGGTCGCGGAAGGCGCCGAGCTGCAGCCACAGCCCCGCGCCGACGGCCACCGCGTCGCCGGGCGCGCCGTCGTCGGGCGGCAAGGGGCTGGCCGCGACGAGCCCGGCGCGGATCTCGTCGTGCGTGATGCGCTGCACCTGCACCGGCGCCACGCCGCGCAGCAGGTCCAGGCGCAGCGCCGCGGTATAGCTGAGGTCGATGACGCGTCCGTCGGCGAACGGTCCGCGGTCGTTGATGCGCACCACCACCTCGCGCCCGTTGACCGGGTTGCGCACGCGCGCATAGCTGGGGATCGGCATCGTCTTGTGCGCCGCCGTCATGGCGTACATGTCGTAGATCTCGCCGCTGGACGTGGGCCGGCCGTGGAATCTTCGGCCGTACCACGAGGCCAGGCCGGTCTCGGCCAGCGGCAGGTCGGCCGTCATCGGCACATAGCGGCGGCCGAGCACCTCGTAGGGCTTGTTGGGGCCGCCCACGCGCAGTGGCTCGACACGCGGCACCGCGTCCGGCACGCGCTCCAGGCCCGCGGGCGGTCGCGCCTCGGGGCCGTCGCGCTCGGGCACGTGGCTGGCGCAGCCGGCGATCAGCAGGGCCAGCAGGCCCGCCAAGCCGGGCCACAGGCGCGGCGACCGACGCAAGGGCTGCCGACAGTCGATATGGATGTGAGCGCCAGCTGTCAAGGCAGGTTGCGCGAGGTCTGCGCGTGCGTCAGTTCCACGCGTTCGCGCCGCAGCGGCCTGCCCATGCGGTTGAGATCCTGGATGTCGATGGCCACCGGGTGCCCCAGTTCGATCGAGTGGTAGACGGTACGGCTCCAGTGGCCCGCGGTCCGCCGGCCGTCGGCCGTCGTTTCCACGTACGAGCCGCTGCTTTCGATGGGCATAACCTCGAATTCGCCGGCCGGCGTCTCGATGCGGCGCGGCACGGCGACGCGGCTGGAACCCTTCCATTCAGTTACGCCGCGCGCGTCGCCGGCGCGCTGGAAGGTCTCGGTGAAACGGATGTCGCGCTGCTCCCCGGGCTTGGGGTGCGACCACCACAGGTCCTGGCTGGGCACGAACTCCGAGAAGCCGCCATCCGCACGATGCTGGCTCTTGATGCGGCCCTGGGGGTCGAGCAGCAGGCGCTGCCCGTTGGCGACCAGGTGGCCCTCGCCCAGTACCTGCTCGATGACCGTGGTGAACGAGCCGGTGACCTGGTCCTTGGCCATGTCGACGACCTGGTAGCTGAATGTGTCGCCCTCGGCATAGCCGAAGGCGTTGCGGCGCGGCACGAAGGCCGGGCGTTCACCGCCTTCGGCGCGGCGCACGGTGCGGCCGTCGACGACCGGGGTGCCGCCGCGCGGGCTTGGAGTCGGCGCCGCGGCCGGGTCGGCAACCGAGCCAGGCCGGGCGGGCGTGGCTGTCGAGGCCGCGGTGACCACGGCAGCGCCTGCGCCGGCCGCGACCGGCGCCACGGCCGGCGCGGCCGACGCCACGGTCGGTCCTGCAGCGAGCGGGCGCACGGCCTCGGTCGCGGCGACCTCGCCACCGGCGCTGCGCGACATCAGGGGCGCGGCCTGGCCCGCCACCGCCCCCGCCGTGCCGGCGGCACCGCCGGCCACCGCAGCCGCCTCCGACGTCGTGACCACCGCCGCCACGGCGGCGCCGGTCGCTCCCACGCCGCCCACGACGGCCGCCACCGTGCCCACCGCGTTGGCGGCAGCGCCCACGGTGCCGGCCGGGCCGCTGGCGGGCGGCGGCTCCGGCAGAGCGGGCGGCGCCGTCCCCGACGAGCCGGCTGCGTTGGCGTCGGCCGCGCCCGCGCCGTCTCGCGACGCCACGGGTTCGGCCAGCACGTCGGCCACGCTGCGTTCGCCCGCCGACGCCACCACCCGACGCCGCAAGTGGCCGCCGACCTGGCGCACACTTTCGTCGACCACCTCGGCGGGCGTGCGCGGCAGCAGGGCGTCCGGCAGCGTGGCCTCGGCCAGTTCCTCGTCGCTGTCGGTCTCGCCCCCCAGCCAGGGGTTCTCGCGACCCTGGGTGGCGTCCACGATGGCCCGGCGCGTGCTCAGCAGCGCCTGCGGTCCGCTGATGCGCGGCGTGGTGAGCACGCCGGCCAGCACACCCGCGAAGGGTGTGGCCGCGATCTCGGCCGGGTCGGCCGGCGCGGGTTCGGGCAGGGGCGCCGTGGCCGGTATGTCCCGCGCCACCTGCAGGCCGTGGCCGAACAAGGCCATCACGCCGGGCGGCAGCGGCTGCTCGTTCAGGCCGGGTTGCGGCAGCGCGGCCAAGGCCGGGTGGCGGTAGGCGGCGTCGACGACGAGCAGGCGCAGGCTCTCGGGCGGACCCGCCAGCGCGGCCACCACCTCGGCCAGCGGCACGCCATGGGCCTGCAATTGCCGTGGCGACAGCGCCGCGGACGCGCCGTCTGGCGTCGCGGCCAGCGGCGTATCGCGCGGCAGCAGCAGGTTGATGCCCTCGAGCTGCGCGCCCAGCGCCGCCACGTAGACGAAGCCCACGCCTTCGGGCTGCAGCCGGCTGCGGAATTCGGCCAGCGCGTCGCGCAGCGCGTCGCCGCTCACGTCGTCCCGCCGCATGACCACGAATCCACCGCCGCGCAGCGCGGTGGCCACGGCCTGCGCGTCGCGCGCTGCCGGTGTGACGACGACCCGGTGGCCGATAGTGCCCAGGCCCACCACCAGTGCCAGGCGCTGGCGGCCCAGGCCGGCCAGCGCGGCGGCGGCCTTGGCGCTGCGCGGCAACGACGCGCGCAGATCCTGCACGCTGGGCAGGCGCAGCTCGGGCAGCGCGGCCGGGGTGCCGCCTGCCGGGCTGGGCGCTCCGGCGCCTTGCGCCGCCACGCCCGAGGCGGCCCCCAGGTACAGCCCCAGCACGACGAGCCATCGTTCGCGGATCATCCGGACCACCCTTCCAGCGCAGCGTCTGCAGTGTAGCCAGCGCGCCTCGGCCCGTGACATCGGTCCGTGACCGAGGGCGTCCGGCCCAAAGGGTGCACGCAATGCGTTCGGCGGGCCGCGTGGGCACACCGGGTGCCAGAATGAAGGGATGGTGACCCGAACGCTGCCGCGCTGGGCCTGGTCCGTGGCAGCGGTGCTGCTCGGCGCCGCGGGCTGTGCCTGGCTCGCGCAGGCCGACCTGGCGACACGCGGCGAAGCCTTCGATACCGACGCCCGCATCGTGCACCGGCTGCTCAGCCAGCAGGCGGCACAGCACGATGCGGTGCTGGCCACGCTCGCATTGCTGCAACCGGGTACCGGGGCGGCCGCGGCGACGTCGGCGGAACAGCGCCTGCCGGCGCTGTATTCGCAGGTGCTGCAGGTGTTGCGCCGTGGTGGCGTCGAGGCCTGGCCGGCGCCGCTGGCGCGCGCCGAGGCGGAATCGGCCACGTTGCGCCGCGCCGTGCTGGCCGACATCGACCTGGCGCGCGGTCAGTACACGCTGGTGCGCGCCGGCCTGCCTTCGAGCTTTGCGCTGCGCATCGACGCTGCCGCGGCCGTGCCCTGGGCCGATTGGCCGCTGCCGCGCCAGGGCCCGGTGCGCGTGGTTCTGCAGCACGGCGATGCACGCTGGGTGCTGCAGCCGGGGACCGGGGAACCCGGTCGCTGGCGGTTGGCGGCCGAGAAGCGGCTGGCCTCCGACAGTCAGCCGTTCACGCTGGTCGTTACCCGCACTCTGCAGGTCGGCGAATTGCCCTGGTGGCGCCTGCTGCTGTGGTGCGTGGCGGCGGCGGCGGCTGTCGCGGGCCTGGCCGCCTGGCAGCGCCAGCGCGACAGCGCGCGACGCGCCCGGGAACTGCTGCGGCTGGGCCAGGTCGGACGGCTGAATGCGCTGGGTGAGCTCGCCGCCGGCATGGCGCACGAGCTCAACCAGCCGCTCACCGCCGTGCTGGCCAGCACGCAGGCGGCACAGCGGCTGTTGGACGACCCCGACGAGACCGGGGCCGACCTCGCCACCACACTGGCCACCACACGCCAGGCGCTGGCGCAAAGCGTGCAGCAGGCGCGCCGCGCTGCCGACGTGGTGGCCCGGCTGCGCCGCCTGGTGCAGCCCGCCGACGGCGGCGCCGCGCGGCCGATGCGGCTGGCCGACGCCGTGGACAGCGTGCTCTACCTGCTGGCGCCGCAGATCGAAGCCGCGGGCGTGCACGTCGAGCGGTACGGCCTGGACGATGCGCCCGAGGTGCTGGCCGACCCGGTGGCGCTGGAGCAGATCGTGCACAACCTGGTGCAAAACGCGCTGCAGGCGTTGGAGGGGGTGGCAGCGGGGCCGCGACGGCTCTTGATCCATGCCTCGGCGACGGCCGACCGCGTGGTGCTCGGCGTTCGCGACAGCGGGCCGGGTTTCCCGCCGGCGGCCCTGGAGCGCGCCTTCGAACCCTTCTTCACCACGCGCCAGGGCGGGCTCGGACTGGGCCTGAGCCTGTGCGAGTCGCTGGCCGCCGGCATGGGCGGCGCGCTGGTGGCGCGCAATGCGGGCGCGGGTGGTGCCGAGCTCAGTCTGACCCTGCCACGCGTTGCCACGCCGGCCGCTGGCGCCGCATGAACCAGACACCGCTCATCCATCTGGTGGACGACGACGCCGGCGTGCGCGACAGCCTGGCGCTGTTGATCGGCACCGTGGGCCTGCGCGTGATGCCCTGGGCGCACCCGCAGGCCTTCCTGGACGGCTTCGACCGCGAGGCCATCGGTGCCATCGTGCTGGACGTGCGCATGCCCGGGCTGGGCGGCCTGCAGGTGCTGGAGGCGCTGCGCACCCAGGGTGCCGACCAGCCGGTGGTGATGCTCACCGGCCACGGCACGGTGGCGCTGTGCCGCCAGGCCTTCAAGGGCGGTGCGGCCGAGTTCCTGGAAAAACCCGTCGACGACCAGCTGCTGCTCGACACGCTGCAGTCCGCCGTGCGCCAGCACGTGCGTTCGCGCCAGCGCGGCCTGGCCGACCGCGAGGCGCGCGAACGCTACGGCCAGCTTTCGCCGCGCGAGCGCGAGGTGCTGGGGCTCATCGTCGCCGGCCTCACCAACAAGGAGATCGGCCGCGCGCTGGGCCTGAGCCCGCGCACGGTGGAGACGCACCGCGCCCACCTCTTCGGCAAGCTCGGCGCGCCGACGCTGGCGCAGCTGATCCTGCGTTATGCGCAGCTGGCCGAGGACGACGCGGCGGCGGGGGCGTGAAGGCTGCCGTCGCGGCGGTGGTCCGTAGTTCTACTCGGGCCGGCGCGGCGGCCTACGAATGGCGGCGCGCGGCCGGGCTTTCTACAGTGCAGGCCTTCACCCAACCATTCCAGGAGACCTGCATGAAACAAGCCGCCTGCATCCTCGCCCCCGTCATGGCCGCCACGCTGGCGCTGGCTGCCGCCGGCGCCGCACAGGCGCAGGCCGTGCGCAGCGAACGCAACATGTCGCTGGAGCTGGCCAACCAGATCGCCGGCGCCACCGTGGCCGCCTGCCTGGCCGGCGGCTACAACGTGACCGCCGCGGTGGTCGACCGCGCCGGCCAGTTGCGCGCCCTGCAGCGCGCCGACAACGCCGGCCCGCACACGATCGAGGCCGCGCAGGCGAAGGCCTACACCTCCGCGTCGGCGAAGAACGCCACGCTGGCCATGATGGAATCGGCGCAGAAGAACCCCGCCGCGGCCAACCTGGTGCACATCCCGGGCTTCCTGCTGCTCGGCGGCGGCTTGCCGGTGAAAGCGGGCAACGACGTCATCGGCGCCGTGGGCGTGGGTGGCGCACCCGGCGGCCACCTCGACGAACAATGTGCCGTGGCGGCGCTGGACAAGGTCAAGGACCTGCTGAAGTGATGCACCGCGCTGCGGTCAGGGGCTGGCGTCTGGCCACCCTTGCGCTGACGCTGGCGGCCAGCCTGCCCGTCGCGGCGCAGGTGCCGCCGAGCGCCGAACAAGCGGCGCGCTACGGCGGCCTGCTGGCGGCGGCTCACCGCGGCGACCTGGCCCAGCTGGACCGCCTGCTGGCCGCCGGCGCCGACCTGAAACAGCGCGACGCGCAGGGCCGCAGCGCCGTGCACGTGGCCGCCTTCGCGCGCCAGCGCGAGGTGCTGCGCCGGCTGGCGCGGGCCGGTGCCGACCTGGAGGCACTGGAGAACGACCGCTACGACGCGGTGACCATCGCCGCCGTGGCCGACGACGAAGAGACGCTGCGCGTGCTGCTCGAACTGGGCGCCAGCGCGAAACGGGTGACCAGCCGCTACGACGGTACCGCGCTCATCGCCGCGGCGCACCTGGGGCACGCGGGGGTGGTGCGCCAGCTCATCCAGGCCGGTGCACCGCTGGACCATGTCAACGACCTGCACTGGACGGCGGTGATCGAGGCCGTGGTGCTGGGCGACGGCGGCGCGCGCCACCAGGCCACGCTGCGTGCGCTGCTGGACGCCGGCGCCAGCGTGGCGCTCACCGACCGCAGCGGTCGCACGCCGCTGGAACTGGCGCGCCAGCGCGGCTATTCGGAGATGGCCGCCTTGCTGGAAGCCGCGGCGCGGCGCTGAGTCCGCGGCTGGGTCCGCGGCTTGGCGGCCTTGGCCGCGGGCGCGGCGGCCGGCAGCACCTGGCGCAGCAGCGCCTCGGCGTCGGCCTGCGTCATGCGCCGCGGCACCGGGTAGTTGAAATCGGCCTCGTGGCAGGCGGCCGTGGCCAGCGCCGGGAGATCTTCCTCGCGCAGCGCCTCCAGCGTGCGCGGGATCTGCAGCGCGTCGTTCAGCGCCTGCACGCCGTCGACGAATTTCTTCGCCAGCGCGGTGTCGCCGCGGCCGGCCAGGCCCACGCGGCGCGCCAGCCGGGCCAGCCGCGGTGCCGCATCGGGCAGCGAAAAACGCAGCACCGACGGCAGCATGACGGCGTTGGCCAGCCCGTGCGGCACGTGGTAGCGGCCACCGAGCTGGTGCGCGATGGCGTGCACGTTGCCCACGTTGGCGCGCGTGAAGGCCAGCCCGGCATAGGTGCTGGCCAGCGCCATCTGCTCGCGCGAGTGCAGGTCGTTGCCATTGCTCCAGGCGCGCGGCAGGTGCTCCCAGATCATGCCCGCGGCGGCCAGCGCCCAGCGGTCGGTGGTGTCGTTGGCCCAGCCGCTGATGCAGGCCTCGACCGCATGCGTGAGCGCGTCCATGCCGGTGGCCGCCGTCACCGCTGGCGGCAGGCCGGTCATCAGCGCGGGGTCCAACGCCGCCATCTCGGGGACCAGGCGGCTGTCGGCGACCATCATCTTGGTGCCGGCCTCGGGGTCGGAGATGATCGCCGCCACCGTCACCTCCGACCCCGTGCCGGCGGTGGTGGGCACGGCGTAGATCGGCGCCGGACCATGCCGGCCCCTGAAATAGCCGACCAGTTGCCGCGGCGGCTTGTCGTTGGCGGCGGCCAGGCCGATGACCTTGGCCGCGTCCATCACCGAGCCGCCGCCGAAGGCGACGATGGCCTCGCAGGCGTGGCTGGTGTACAGGGCCAGCCCCTGCTCGATGACCGCGATCGGCGCATCGGCCGTCACGGCCGCGAAGACCGTCACCTGCACGCCCGCCGCCGCCAGCGCGTCGGTCAGCGAGGCGGTCAGACCCAGTTCCATGACCACGGCGTCGGTGACCAGCAGCACCCGGCGGTGGCCGAAATCGGCCACCGCGCGGCCCAGGCGCGCCGCCGAGTCCGGCCCGACCAGCAGCACCGGTGTCGAGATCGGCACCAGCCTGGTCACCGCGCCCGCCGCGCGCTTGAGCGTGCGCAAGCCGATCGCACGCGCCCTGTCCCCGATCAATGCCTGATTCATCTGCAACCCCCAGAATTTCAATCTTGAGACTTTGCCGCGAGACAGCCATGAAAAACGTGATCGGCATCAGCCTGGGTGCAAAAAGCCAGGATTTCGACTTCCGCACCCGCTTCCTGGGTGTGGACCTGCATGTACAGCGCCTGGGCACCGACGGCAGCAGCGCGCAGGCGGCCAAGCTGGTGCGGCAGTGGGACACACGGGCCGACGCCATCGGCCTGGGCCTGGCCAAGGACAGCGGCCGCGTCGGCGCGCAACGCAAGCGCGACGCCGACGCGGACAAGCTGGCGCGACTGGCCACGCGCGTGCCGGTGAGCACCGGGGCGCGGCTGGCCGACCTGTTCCTGGAATGGGCGGTGCGCCATGCGCAGCATTCGCTGGGCCGCTATTTCGACAACGCCAAGGTGTTGTTCTTCTCGGGCCTGGCCAACCCGAAGCTGGCGATGTCGATGTCGGAATATACGCAGAACCTGCTGTT
This sequence comes from Candidatus Rubrivivax defluviihabitans, assembly GCA_016709385.1. GTDB lineage: Bacteria > Pseudomonadota > Gammaproteobacteria > Burkholderiales > Burkholderiaceae_C > Rubrivivax > Rubrivivax defluviihabitans. The sequence continues at coordinate 331,247 of JADJMW010000002.1, read as the reverse complement.
TGCCGATCCCCTGCTGCAACTGGGCGTGCCCAAGCTGCTGACCTCGATCGACGCCCTGGGCCTGTACGGCAGCGGCGCGCATTACGTCGTCGACTGGGCGCCGCCGCGCGTGCTGCCGGGCGCGCTGCTCAAGCAGTGGTCGCACTATGCGCTGCGCAAGGCGCTGGCGTCGGCCAACGTGGTGGTGGCGCCGGTGCACGAACTCGACGACTTCGGGCTCGAGGAACTGGCAGGCAAGACCATCGTCACCAATACCGTGAACGGCGAGCGGCTGCAGCACTTCAAGGAGAAGGGCGTGCACATGGTGGTCGACGGCGCGCCGCTGGTCGAGGGCCACGCGGTGGACCCGGCGCTGCTGGACGCCATGATCCTGGCCGCCTCCGGCCGCGTCACCGACGACCTGCTGGAAGACGACTACCTGGAGATCCTGGACAGCCAGGGCCTGGAGCCGCGCATCCTGTACCCGAACGGCTTCAAGCGCGTGAACCGCTTCGCCTTCGTCATCCATCCCCTCTCGCAGGAATATTTCAAGATCGTCAAGCCGATCGAGATCCTGTCGCGCGTGTCGCCGCCGGTGTTGATGGACTCGATCGAGAAGGTGATGGCCTACGCGCCGCCCTTCGTCTACTCGCGCGTCGAGGGCATCAGGAGCCCCACCGGCGCCGAGGCCGAGGGCTGGCTCATCTCGGTGGGCGGCACGCCCAAGGAGATCATGGGCCGCAGCCCCGAGTTCACCTACCGGCGGCTGCTGGCCGCCGCCGACATGGCCAAGAAGCTGGGGGCGCAGATCATGGGCCTGGGCGCCTTCACCAAGGTGGTGGGCGACGCCGGCGTGACGGTGGCGCGGCGCGCGCCGCTGCCCATCACCACCGGCAACAGCTACAGCGCCAGCGGCGCGCTGTGGGCGGCGCACGATGCGCTGCTGCGCATGGACCTGCTGCCGCGGCCCAAAGGCAAGGAGCGCGTCAAGTTCAAGGCCATGGTGGTGGGCGCCACCGGCGCCATCGGCTCGGCCTGCGCGCGGCTGCTGGTGCGTGCCGCGGAAGAGGTCTACCTGGTGTCGCCCGAGACGGCCAAGCTGCTGGCGCTGAAGAATTCCATCCTGCAGGAGACGCCCGACGCCAAGGTGCACCTGTCGGCGCGCGCCGACAAGGACCTGGCCGAGATGGACATGATCGTCACCGCCACCTCGGGCGCGGGCAAGAAGGTGCTGGACATCATGAAGGTCAAGCCCGGCTGCGTGATCACCGACGTGGCGCGCCCGCTGGACCTGCCGCCCGAGGAGGTGGCCAAGCGGCCCGACGTGCTGGTGGTGGAGTCGGGCGAGATCCAGCTGCCCGGCGAGGTGAGGATGAAGAATATCGGCCTGCCGCCGGGGGTGGTCTACGCCTGCCTGGCCGAGACCATCGTGCTGGCGCTGGAAGGCCGCTTCGAGAATTTCACGGTGGGCCGCGCCATCGAATGGCAGAAGGTGCGCGAGATCTACGGCATGGGTCTCAAGCACGGCATGAAGCTGGCGGCCATCTCGGGCGTGACCGGCGTCTTCAGCGACGACGACATTGCGCGCGTGCGTGAACTGGCGCTGAAGGCAAGGGCCAAGCAGGCGCGGGGCCGGCGCGGGGCAACGGTCGCGTCTGCGAAGGGAGCGCCCGCGCCACGCAGAAAAAGGGGGTCCGAGACGCCAGCCCAAGCCGCAGCCCCGGCCCCGGCTGCAGCGAAACGGCGTGCCCCGCGGCGGCGCGTGGCGGCAACCGCCGAGGCCTGAGCTTGCGGGCGGAGGCGGCGCCTGCTTGGCGATGACGCGGCCGGGGGGGCTTCGTGCTGTTCGCGCAGAGATCCCTGTGGCCAGGTCTGCAACTGGGTGGATTGCTCGAGACCGGTCGTTCACTGGCACCAGCAGCCGGCCAGTTGCGGACACACGATGAATCGATGGGCAGGCGAAGTTCCGTGGCGGCAAAGGGCTGTCCGGGCGCGGCGCGGCGTGCGGATGAAGCGGCCTCCGCTTCGCTCCGGCTGCCCTGCGGTGCTCGGGTCCATGGCCCGGCGCATAACTCGCTTCGCTCACTGCGTTCGCTACGCTCAAACAGGATGCGCCAGGAGTGTTGACGAGGCTCGCTGCGCTCGCGGGCCATGAACCCTGCGCTCCTCGGCGCTTCAGACGCACGCCGCACCGCGCCCGGACAGCCCTTTGCAACTTGCATCGGTGGTTCTCGACGAGCACCGCCTGCCGCGGCGCGCTGATATCGACGCACAGCGAACGAGCGCGAACGACGTCGGCGGGTCGGATCGGGGTGGTCATCCCGGCGATCAGGAGGCCAAAAACCGGTCCTTGGAGCCCGGGCCTGCGTCTGCGGGATCCGCGCGCCTTCAGGTCGCGGCGAACTCGTCGCCCAAGATCGCCGCAGTGTTCTGGCGTTCGCCCAGAAGTCGGACCACATCCGGGTGGTCACCGCGTTCGAAATAGCACCAGATCAGCGGGAACCTGGCAACCCGCCAGGTCCGAAGCCCTGGAATGCCCAGGCGCCTTCCGAGCGTTGGTGAGCCGATGCCAGGGTCGAGTTCGATCTGGTCGAGCGCGGCGTTGGTGGCCTTGGCCACCTTCTCCGCCACGCGGCTGTCACCCTCCTTGCGGTAGTACCGGACCTCGCCCTGCTGGTCACGCAGCGCTTGCGGACGCAGTTCCGCCGGCTTCAATCGATCTCGCCGCGAGCGATAGCCAGCAGTTCCTTCTCGTCCGCCTTCGAGCGACGCCGGCCCGGCCCGGATGCCAGGCCTTCCTCGATGAGGTCACGGAGCCGTTTCTTGGCCTGGTCCTCCTGGTCCCGGCGGACCAGATCGCGGATGTACTCACTGGTGTTGCCGTAGTTGCCCGCAGCGACCCTGTCGTCGATGTACTCTCGCATCGACTCCGGCAATGCAAAGCTCATTGTTTGGCGACTCATGCAGAAATCTTGCGCAACTTGACAACTGTTGTCAAGAACGACGGCCTGCGGACTCGCCATCGGCTGACGGCCGGGCTGACGTGGGCAGCATTGCCACGAAGCCACGCGTGCTGGATAACCGGAACCCCCGGCCGTGCGGACGCGGTGCTTTGGTCTAGAGACCCAGGCCTTCGTCCACCCCCAGGTGCACGTTCATGGCCTGAACGGCGGCGCCGCTGGCGCCCTTGCCCAGGTTGTCCAGCCGCGCCATCAGCAGCGCCTGCGAATCGTTGGCGAAGACGAAGACGTCGACGCGGTTGCTGTCGTTGCAGGCCTGCACGTCGAAGAAGCCGCCCTCCAGCGTCGCCGGGTCGCGCAGCGGCATGACGCGGATGAAGCGTTCGCCGGCATAACGCGCCGCCAGCGCCGCGTGCAGCGCCTCGGGCGTAGTGCCCAGCGCCTGCAGGTGCAGCGGCACGGTCACCGCCAGCCCCTTGTAGAAATGGCCGACCACGGGCATGAAGATCGGTTTCGTGGCCAGGCCCGTGTGCGCCATCATCTCCGGCACGTGCTTGTGCTGAAGGGTCAGCGCATAGGGTCGTGGTGACGCCAATGCCGGGTCGCCACCGGCTTCGTACTGCTCGATCATCTTCTTGCCGCCGCCGGAATAGCCGGTGATCGAGGTGGCGCTGATCTCATGATCGGCCGGCACCAGGCCGGCGTCGACCAGCGGCCGCAGCAGCAGGATGAAGGCGCTGGCATGGCAGCCCGGATTGGCGATGCGCTTGGCCGCGCGGATGGCGTCGCGCTGGCCGGGTGCCAGTTCCGGCAGGCCGAACACCCAGCCCGGCGCCGTGCGGTGCGCGGTGCTGGCATCGATGAGGCAGGTCCTGGGGTTGCTGACCAGTGCCGCGGCCTCCCGTGCGGCGGCGTCGGGCAGGCACAGGAAGGCCACGTCGGCGGCATTCAACAGCCGCGCACGCTCGGCGGCGTCCTTGCGCTTTTCCGGCGCGATGCGCAGCACTTCCACGTCGCGCCGCGCGGCCAGATATTCGTGGATGCGCAGGCCGGTGGTGCCTTCCTGGCCATCGACAAAGACGGTGTGCGTCATGGGGCGCCTCGGCTGCGGTGCATGGGGGAATGCCGAGGATAAGGGAATGTCCACCAGACTGCAGTCCAGCGGCGGTGCGTTGCCCCGCCTGCGGGGTCGGACACAATCGCGCATGGTCACCAAGAAACCCAAGGGCCTGGGCCTGGGCCTGGAAGCGCTGCTCGGCCCCAAGGTCAGCGACGCGCCACCGGCTGCGCCGGGCCTGCCCACCAGCCTGCCGCTGCACCGACTGCGCCACGGCAAGTACCAGCCGCGCACGCGCATGGACGAGGGCTCGCTGTACGAACTGGCCGAGAGCATCCGCAGCCAGGGCGTGATGCAGCCCATCCTGGTGCGGCCGGTCGATGACGGCTACGAGATCATCGCCGGCGAGCGCCGCTTCCGCGCTGCCCGGCTGGCCGGGCTGGACGAGGTGCCGGTGCTGGTCAAGCTGGTGGCCGACGAGGCCGCGGCGGTGATGGCGCTGATCGAGAATATCCAGCGCGAGGACCTCAACCCGCTGGAGGAAGCGCAAGGCCTGCAGCGCCTGGTGAGCGAATTCCAGCTCACCCACGAACAGGCGGCGCAGGCCGTGGGCCGCAGCCGCAGCGCCGCTTCCAACCTGCTGCGCCTGCTGAACCTGGCCGAACCGGTGCAGCAGATGCTGATGGCCGGCGACCTGGACATGGGCCACGCCCGCGCCCTGCTGGCGCTGGGCACGGCCGAGCAGGTGATGACGGCGCACGAGGTGGTGGCGAAGAAGCTCAGCGTGCGCGACACCGAGAAGCACGTGGCGCGCCAGACGGCGCCGCCGCGCCCCCCGGCCACCGCCAAGCCGGCCAAGCCGCGCGACATCACGCGGCTGGAAGAACGCCTGGCCGACGCGCTGACGGCGCCGGTGGAGATTCGCATCAAGCGCCGCACCCGGCGCGGCGAGCAGGGCGAGATCGCCATCGCCTTCGGCTCGCTGGAAGAACTCAATGGCCTGCTGGACAAGCTGGGCGCCGGCGAGGCCTGAAACCGGCGCAGGCCACCATGGCGTCGCACATCACGCTGCGCCAGTTCCGCTACTTCGTGGCGGTGGCCGAAAGCGGCTCGGTGGCCGCGGCCTCGCGCATGCTCAATATCGCGCAGAGCGCGGTCACCAAGAGCATGCAGGAGCTGGAGGACGAACTCGGCCAGCCGCTGTTCGAGCGCAGTTCACGCGGCATGCGGATGACGCCGCAGGGCCACCGGTTCCTGGCCAGCGCGCGCAAGGTGCTGGGCGCAGTGGCCGAGGCGACGCGGCTGCACAGCGCCGAAGAGGGCGCGGGGCCCACTGGCCTGCTGGCCATCGGCGTCACCAGCCTGGTGGCGGGCTACTACCTGAGCGAACTGCTGTCGCGCTACAGGCGCAGCTGCCCGGGCGTACAGGTGCTGGTGACCGAGGAGACGCCGCCCTTCCTGGAGCACCTGCTGATCAACGGCGAGCTCGACGTGGCCATCATGGTGAGCAACGTGCTGGCCGAACCGCAGGCCCTGGTCGCTGAGACGCTGACGCGCAGCCCGAACCGCGTCTGGCTGGCTTCCGACCACCCGCTCACGCAGGCCGACGAGGTGACGCTGGCCGACTGCGTCGCTTACGAGCAGGTGGTGCTGGAAGCCGACCGCATCGACGACCTGATGCGCGCCGCCTGGGCCCGCCACCAGCTCAAGCCGCGTGTGCTGCTGCGCACCTCGTCGCTGGAGGCGGTGCGCTCGATGGTGGGCGCCGGCAGCGGCGTCGCGGTGCTGCCCGACTTCCTGTACCGGCCGTGGACGCTGGACGCGCAGCACGTGGACGCGCGCGCGCTGCGCGACGAACTGCCCACGGTGGACGTCGGGCTGGTGTGGCGGCGCGGGCTGGCGCTGAAGCCGGCGGCCGAGGAATTCATCCACCTCGCGCGTGAGCAGTCGCGGGCACGGCGGGCCTGACCGCGGCGGCTTGCGCACGGGGCATCGCGACTGCATAGCTTTTGCACTACACTGGGCGTGATGAAAACCGCCCAACTGCCCCCCGTTCGCGTCGAACCCGCCGTGCGCGAAGAGATCGAAAGCGTGCTGCTCGAAGGCGAGAGCCTGTCGCAGTTCGTCGAGGCGTCCGCGATGCAGGCCGCAAGGCGGCGCAAGGCGCAGCAGGCCTTCCTGGCGCGCGGGCGGGCTTCGATGGCCCGCGCCAAGGACACCGGGGAGTTCCATCCCTTGCACGGCGCGCTCGACCAGATGCGGGAGCGTCTCGATCGGCGCATGGAGGAAGCGCGGCGCGTGCCGCCGACCAAGCCGCGCAAACCGTGAGATTCACGGTCACCCTGACGCGGGAGGCCCTGGACGACCTGCGGCGGCTGGAGGACTTTCTCGTCGAGACGGCGCTCGAACAGGGCGACTGGGATTTGCCTGGCCGGGCTGTCGACGCCATCCGCAACGAGATGCGCATTCTCGAAACCAATCCCTACACCTGTCGGATGGCGCAGAACGACCCGCTGGAACGCGAGCTGGTCATTCCCTTTGGCGCTTCGGGCTACGTGGCGCTGTTCGCGATCATCAGCGAGCACGAGGTGGCGGTCTCAGCGCTGCGCCATCAGCGCGAAGATGACTACCACTGACCGAGCGGGCGGATGTTCGCTCAGCGCTGAACCGCCGCCCGGGCCGCCCTCACAGCCTGACCATCACGTGCCGCGGCACCGTGTAGTCCTCCAGCGCATACAGGCTCATGTCCTTGCCGTAGCCGCTGCTCTTCAGGCCGCCGTGCGGCATCTCGTTGACGAGCATGAAGTGGGTGTTGATCCAGGTGCAGCCGTACTGCAGCTTGCGCGCCACGCGCATGGCGCGGCCCACGTCCTGCGTCCAGACCGACGATGCCAGGCCGTAGTCGCTGTCGTTGGCCCAGGCAATGGCCTGTTCGGCGTCGGAGAAGCGGGTCACGCTGACCACCGGGCCGAAGACCTCGCGCCGCACGATCTCGTCGTCCTGGCGTGCGCCGGCAATCACGGTGGGCTCGTAGAAGAAGCCGCCGCCGGCGCGGACCTTGCCGCCGGCGGTGATCTCCATGTGGCCGGCCATCTGCGCGCGCTCCACGAAGCTGGCCACGCGGTTGCGCTGGCGGTCGCTGATGAGCGGGCCGATCTCGACATCGGGCTCGTCCTGCGTGCCGACCTTGATGCTCTTCACGGCGCTGGAAAGATCCGCCACCAGCCGGTCGTGGATCTTGGCGCCGGCATAGATGCGGCAGGCGGCCGTGCAGTCCTGGCCGGCGTTGTAATAGCCGAAGGTGCGCATCCCCTCCACCACGGCCGCCAGGTCGGCGTCGTCGAAGACGATCACCGGCGCCTTTCCGCCCAGTTCCAGGTGCGTGCGCTTCACGGTGGAACTCGCCGCCTGCAGGATCTTCTTGCCGGTGGAGATGTCGCCGGTGACCGACACCATGCGCACCAGCGGGTGCTCCACCAGCGTCTGGCCGACGCTGCCGCCGCGGCCGCAGACGATATTCAGCACGCCTTTCGGAAAGATCTCGGCCGCCACCTGGGCCAGCAGCAGCGTGCTCAGCGGCGTCTGCTCGCTGGGTTTCAGCACCACGGTGTTGCCGCCGGCCAGCGCCGGCGCGATCTTCCACGCCGCCATCATGAGCGGGTAGTTCCAGGGCGCGATCGACGCCACCACGCCCACCGGGTCGCGCCGGATCATGCTGGTGTGGCCCGCCAGGTACTCCCCCGCCACGGTGCCGCCCAGGCAGCGCGCGGCGCCGGCGAAATAGCGCAAGCAGTCGGCGATGGCCGGGATCTCGTCGCCCAGAGCGCGGGCATAGGGCTTGCCGCAGTTCAGGCTCTCCAGGCGCGCGAAGGCCTCGGCGCGCGCCTCCACCGCGTCGGCCAGCTTGAGCAGCAGGCGCGAACGCTCCATGGGCGTGCTGTCGCTCCAGCCGTCGAAGGCGCGGTGCGCGGCCGACACCGCCTTGTGCACCTGCTCGACGCTGGCTTCGGGCAGTTCCACCAGCAGCGCGCCGGTGGCCGGGTTGAGCACGCGTTCGGCCTCGCCGTCGCCGCGCACGAAGGCACCGTCGATGAGCAGGTCGGTGTGGAATGTGATGTCGGTCATGTGGGCTCCTCAACGTTGGGCGGGCTCGTCAGAGCGGGTCAGGGTGTAGGCAAGCACGATGGGAATGAAGGTCAGCGCCACGATCACCACCGCGACGACATTGGTCACCGGCCGCTGCCGCGGGCGGATCAGTTCCTGCAGCATCCAGATCGGCAGCGTCGTCTGCTGGCCGGCGGTGAAGGTGGTGACGATGACCTCGTCGAAGCTCAGCGCGAAGGCCAGCAGCGCGCCGGCCAGCAGCGCCGAGCCCAGCTGCGGCAGCACGATGTAGCGCACGGTCTGGAAGCCGTCGGCGCCCAGGTCCATGCTGGCCTCGATGAGGTTGGGGTTGAGCCGGCGCAGCCGCGCCACGGCGTTGTTGAAGACCACGACGACGCAGAAGGTGGCGTGGCCGATGACGATGGTCCAGAAGCTGAACGGGATCTCCAGCGTGTGGTAGGCCGAACGCAGCGCGATGCCGGTGACGATGCCCGGCAGCGCGATGGGCAGGATGAGCAGCAGCGAGATGACGTCGCGGCCGAAGAATTTCGCGCGCGCCAGCGCCGCAGCGGCCAGCGTGCCGAGCACCAGCGCCGTGGCCGTGCTCCACACCGCCACGTTGAACGAGAGCCGGATCGCGGCCCAGACATCGTCGCGTTCCCAGGCGACGGCGAACCATTGCGTGGTCAATGCCGGTGGCGGGAAGACATAGCTCTTGTCCTCGGCGCTGAAGGCGTAGAGCACGATCAGCGCCATCGGCACGTGCATGAATAGGACCACGCCCCAGGCGGCGAGGCTGAGTCCCCAGGGCGTTCGACCGTGTGTCACGTTCGTCGCCCCAGCAGGCTGCAGAAATCACTGCGCGGTGTCGTGGTGAAAAAGGGCTGTCCGGGCGCGGCGCGGCGTGCGGATGAAGCGGCCTCCGCTTCGCTCCGGCTGCCCTGCGGTGCTCGGGTCCATGGCCCGGCGCATAACTCGCTTCGCTCACTCCGTTCGCTACGCTCAAACAGGATGCGCCAAAAGTGTTTACGAGGCTCGCTGCGCTCGCGGGCCACGAACCCTGCGCTCCTCGGCGCTTCAGACGCACGCCGCACCGCGCCCGGACAGCCCTTTGCAGCAGGCATGGGTGGTTCTCGACGAGCGCCACCACGGTGGGTTGAGCGGTAGGTGGTGCCCGGCGGGGGCGCTGTGTGTGGCGCCGAGCAGCACAGCCTTGAGGGCGGCGCGCGCAGCGCGCTTCGTAGACTGACTTGCCGCATCCTGTTTGAGCGCAGTGAGCGCAGCGAACGAAGCGAGTTATGCGGCACGCCCTCAAGGCGAGCAGCGCAGGGCAGTCTGAGCGCAGCGAAGACCGCCACAGTCAGCGCCCCCGCCGGGCACCGCCTGCCGCGACGCGCGGCACGCTGGCTTGCAGGGCCACCGGCCGCTGCAGCGACCAGGGCGGTGCGGGGCTGCCTACAACGCATCGAACGCCCCTTGCCGCTTCGCCAACCACAGATAAATGCCAATGACCACAATTGGCACCAGCGAGAACGCCGCCGCGAACGGCAGGTTGCCGGCCACGCCCTGCTGGCGGTAGACGACTTGGCCGATGTAGAGCGTGGAGTCGCCGATCACCTGCGGGATGATGTAGTCGCCCAAAGTCAGGCTGAAGGTGAAGATCGAGCCGGCCGCGATGCCCGGCAGCGCCAGCGGCAGGATCACATGGCGCAGCGTGCGGCCGGGTCGTGCACCCAGGTCGGCCGAGGCTTCCAGCGTGCTGGCCGGGATGCGTTCGATGGCGGCCATCACCGGCAGCACCATGAACGGCAGCCACATATAGACGAAGACGATGTAGGTGCCCAGCGTCGAGAAGCTCAAGCTGGGGCCCCCGATCAGCGGCAGCGAGAGCACCGCGTCCAGCAGCCAGGCGGCGTGCAGCCGCTCGGCCAGCCACGAGATGGCGCCTTCCTTGGCCAGCAGCAGCTTCCACGCATACAGCCGCACCAGGTAGCTGCTCCACAGCGGCAGCATGACGGCGATATAGAGCAAGGCCTTCTGCGCACCGCGCGCATGCCGCGCCATGTAGAAGGCGAGCGGAAAGGCCAGTGCGGTGCAGGTCAGGGTGACTGCGACGGCCATGCCCACGCTGCGCCGCGCGGCGTCCAGGTTGGCCGGCTCCAGCAGGGCGATGAAATTCGTGAAGCCCACCTCGCGCACCACCTGGCCGGTGAAGTCGTCCAGCCGGAAGAAGGCATTGGCCAGCAGCGCGAACAGGCTGCCCAGGTAGATGACGCCGAACCACAGCAGCGGCGGTGCCAGCAGCGCCAGCAACAGCAGGCCGCGGCGCGTGTAAAGCAGGTCCGAAGCGCGCCGGCGCAGCGTGGCTGGCGGCGGTGCGGTCAGCGCGAGCGCGGTCATGTCCTCAAGCCGGCTGCAGCGCGTGCACCGCGCCGTCGTTCCAGTGCAGGTGCACAGCCTGCCCCGTTTTAGGCGCCGGCTGGCCCGGCCCGGCGGCCAGGTCGGCCTGCAGCGGGGTGCCGGCCACGTCCACCCGCACGCGCGTGAAGGCGCCGAAATACTGCACCTCGGCCACGGTGCCGCTGGCGCGTGCGCCTTCGGTCGCGCCGAGCGTGATGCGCTCCGGCCGCAGCATGGCCTGGGCGTGGCCGGTGAGCCGGCGCGCCGCCTCGCCGGACAGCACATTGGCGGCGCCGACGAACTGGGCCACGAAGTGCGTCGCCGGCGTGTCGTAGACCTGCTGCGGCGTGCCCACCTGTTCCAGCTTGCCGGCGTTGAAGACGCCGATGCGGTCGCTCATCGACAGCGCCTCGTGCTGGTCGTGGGTGATGAAGAGGAAGGTGATGCCCAGCCGCCGCTGCAGCGCCTTCAGCTCGCTCTGCATCTGCTCGCGCAGCTTGAGGTCCAGCGCACCCAGCGGCTCGTCGAGCAGCAGCACCTGCGGCTGGCTGACCAGCGCGCGCGCCAGGGCCACGCGCTGGCGCTGGCCGCCGGACAGCTGGGCTGGCCGGCGATCGCCGACGCCGGGCAGCTGCACCAGCGCCAGCAGTTCGTCGGCGCGCCGATGGCGTTCGGCGCGCGCCACCTTGCGCACCATCAGCGGGTAGGCGACGTTGTCGCGGATGCTCATGTGCGGGAACAGCGCGTAGTCCTGGAAGACGGTATTCACCGGCCGCGCGTAGGGTGGTCGCAGCGTGACGTCCTCGCCGCCGATCAGCACCCGCCCGGCGGTGGGCAGCGTGAAGCCGCCGATCATGCGCAGACAGGTCGTCTTGCCCGAACCCGAGGGGCCGAGCAGGGTGAAGAATTCGCCGGCGTCGATCGTCAGGTCCACGCCATCCACGGCGCGCACGGTCTGCGCGCCCTGGCCGAAGACGCAGGAGACGTGGTCCAGGGTGACGGCGGTGGTCATGGCGGGGGCCGAAGCGCGGGGCTCTTGCTCCCTCTCCCGCCAGGGCGGGGGGGGGCCGGGGGGGGGGGGGCCCGCCCCCCCCCGGGGGCCGCCCCCCCCCCCCCCCCCCCGGGGGCCGACCCTCACCCCAACCCTCTCCCGCAGGCGGGAGAGGGGGTCAGGTCAACGGCCGCCCAGCACCGCGATGTAGTCCGACGCCCACTTGTGATACGGCACGCAGGCGTTGTTCTGGCTCTTGCACTGCGTCACCGGGGTGCGCCAGAAGGCGATCCTGTCGAAGCTGTCGTAGCCCTGGCGCGCGCAGCCGTCATCGCCGAGCAGCTTGTTGCCCTTGCAGGCGGCCGGCACCGCAGGCACCGAGCCGAACCAGGCCGCCAGGTCGCCCTGCAGCTTGGGATTCAAGGAGTGCTCGAGCCACATGTAGGCGCAGTTGGGGTGCTTGGCCTCGGCATGCAGCATCGTGCTGTCGGCCCAGCCGGTGGCGCCTTCCACGGGCACCGTGGTGGCCACCGGCTGGTTCTTGCTCTTCAGGATATTGGCCTGGAACTGCCAGGAGCCCGAGGCCACCACGCCTTCGTTGGTGAAGTCGTCGATCTGCACGAAGGCGTCGTGCCAGTATTTGCCGACGATCTTGCGCTGGCCGCGCAGCAGGTCCAGCGCCGCCTTGTACTGGGCCTCGTTCAGCTCGTAGGGGTCGGTGATGCCCAGCGACTTGTTGTTGTGCTTCAGGTAAAGCGCCGCGTCGGCAATGTGGATCGGCCCGTCGAAGGCCTGCACGCGGCCCTTGTTGCTCTTGCCGTCGGGCAGGTTCATTTCCTCGAACACCACCTTCCAGCTGGTGGGCGGCTGGCTGCCGAAGACCTTGGTGTTGTACATGAGCACGTTCCAGCCCCACTGGTAGGGCACGCCGTAATGCATGTTGTTCTCGAAGTGCCAGGGCGCCTTCTGCAGCCGCGGGTCGACGTTCTTGTAGCTGGGGATCAGGCTCACGTTCAGCGGCTGCACGCGCTTGCCGCGGATCAGCCGGGTCGACGCATCGCCGCTGGCGGTGACGAGGTCGAAGCCGCCCTCGTTCATGAGCGCCACCATCTCGTCGCTGGTGCCGGCGGTCTTGACGTTGACCTTGCAGCCGGTCTTCTTCTCGAAATCGGTCACCCAGTCGAAATTCTTGTCGGTGGCGCCGCGCTCGATATAGCCGGCCCAGGCCACGATGTCGACCTGGCCCTCACCCTTGCCGATCTTCTGCAGCGGCGCCTTCTGCGCCAGCGCAGCGGAATACGACACCGCGGCGGCGGTGGCGACGGCGGTCAGGGCGAGCAGGCGTTTCGACATGGTGAGTCTCCTGGAGGGTTTGTGGTCGAGGTCGGAAACCGCGCCGATCCGACGAGAACCAAGAAGTCCATGACGGCCGGCGCGAACCAAGGCCGCGAAGATAGTGCCCCGCGCCGACCCCGTGAAATTCAATCCAGAGCCGCCCGGCTATCGAAATACCAGATATCAGGGTGAACCAGCAGTCTTCCTGCGAGCGGTCTTCTGTGCAGCCAGCCAGACCAGTGCCAGCCCCACCAGCGCGATCGGCAGCAGCGAGCCCAGGTTCAACCAGGTCCAGCCCTGCGTGGTGATCATCGCGCCCGAGGCGAACGAACTGACCGCCATGGTGGAGAAGACGCAGAGGTCCATCGCCCCCTGCGCCTTGTTCTTCTCCTCGGGCCGGTAGGCCTGGGTGAACAACGTGGTGCCGCCGGTGAAGAGGAAATTCCAACCCACGCCCAGCACGAACAGCGCCACCAGGAACTGCATCAGGTCCACCCCCGACAGCGCCACCGCCACGCAGGCGAAATTGAGCAGCACGCCCACGCCCATGATGGGCAGCGCGCCGAAGCGCTTGATGAGGTGGCCGGTGAAGAAGCTCGGCACGAACATGCCCAGCACATGCCACTCCAGCACCAGCGCCGCGCTTTCGAAGGGGTGCTGGCATTGCTGCATGGCGATCGGCGTGGCCGCCATCAGCAGGTTCATCACGCCATAGCCCAGCGCCGCCGCCGCCACGGCGACGATGAAGACCGGCTGCCGCGCCAGCTCGGCCAAAGGCCGACCGCCCGAAATGCCGCCGGGCGCCACCACATGTGTCGGAAAGCGGATGAACGACAGCACCGCCAGCGACAGCAGCGCCACTGCCACCAGCGCCAGGTAGGCGCCGGCGAAGGGCACCTCGAGCCAGCCGCGCGTGGCGCTGGCCAGGTTGGGGCCGATGAAGGCCCCGGCAATGCCGCCGGCCAGCACCAGCGAAATGGCGCGTTCCTTGTGATGCGGCGCCACCAGCTCGGGCCCGGCGAAGCGGTACAGCGCGGCGTTGGCGCTGTAGAAGCCCGCCACCAGCGTGGCTGCCACCAGCAGCCAGAAGCTGCCGATGGCCACGGCCAGCGCGCACAGCGCCGACGACAGCGCCGCCACCACCAGCCCCACCTGGAAGGCGCGCTTGCGGCCCACGCGCGCCTGCAGCCGCGCCACCGGCATGGCCGACAGCGCCGCACCGACCACGTAGCCGGTGACCGGCAGCGTGGCCATCCAGCCCAGCGGCGCCAGCGACAGCCCCACCAGGCCGTTGATGGCGATGAAGGTGACGTTGTTGGTGAGGAAGAGTCCCTGGCAGACGGCCAGCAGCAGCAGATGTCGGTTCACCAGCCGGATGATCTCATCCCGCCGTCATTCGTCGCAGGCCTTCTTCAGCCGCCGCAGGGCGGAACCTTCTGTGGGCATGGTGCTCAATGATGGTGCGCGGGCTTGGCCGGTCGTTGTCGTCCTGACCGAGGCTTCGGGCGTTGTCGTGCGATGGGACTGGTCTCGGCGACAACTTCACCTCGCTGAAGGCATGGGTCTTGCAAAGACGCAATCGGGGCTGCGCCGTGCGGAGCACCACGAACTGTCGGGTCTACGGGGTCTTGATTGCGCGGTTGCCCGCCGCAGAATGATCCATGCTAAATATCGAGTCTTGCTGATCCAAGCATCGCCAGTGACCGGAAAGCTCTGATGGAGCCCGGGCCCGTACAGCCGGGACTCCATCACAACTTCCCAGGCGCTCGGGTGGAGGACCGTCCCTCTGCCGTGGACGCCTGGCATCCGGAGGACCGCATGGATGTGATCAGCCACTTTGCCGCCCGCTACGAACGCACTCGCGAGGAGGAGATCTCCCTCGAGGACTACCTCGGCGAGTGCAAGCGCAACCCCCTGGCCTACGCCACCGCAGCCGAGCGCATGCTCAAGGCCATCGGCGAGCCGCAGACGGTGGATACGCGCAACGACCCACGCCTTTCGCGCCTGTTCGCCAACAAGCTCATCAAGGTCTACCCGGCCTTCGCCGAGTTCTACGGCATGGAGGATTCCATCGAACAGGTGGTGAGCTATTTCCGCCACGCCGCGCAAGGGCTTGAGGAGAAGAAGCAAATCCTTTATTTGCTGGGCCCGGTGGGCGGCGGCAAGAGTTCCATCGCCGAGCGCCTGAAGCAGCTGATGCAGGAAGTGCCGTTCTACGCCATCAAGGGCAGCCCGGTGAACGAAAGCCCGCTGGGGCTGTTCGACATCGTGGAGGACGGTCCGATCCTGGAAAGCGAATACGGCATCCCGCGGCGTTTTCTCAACCGCATCCTCAGCCCCTGGGCGGTGAAGCGGCTGGAGGAGTACGGCGGCGACATCCGCAAGTTCAAGGTGGTGAAGCGCCACCCGTCGATCCTGAAGCAGGTGGCGGTGAGCAAGACCGAGCCCGGCGACGAGAACAACCAGGACATCTCCAGCCTGGTCGGCAAGGTCGACATCCGCAAGCTGGAAACCTACGCCCAGGACGACCCCGACGCTTACAGCTACAGCGGCGGCCTGTGCCTGGCCAACCAGGGCCTGCTGGAATTCGTGGAGATGTTCAAGGCGCCGATCAAGGTGCTGCACCCGCTGCTCACGGCCACGCAGGAAGGCAATTTCAAGGGCACCGAAGGTTTCGGCGCCATCCCCTTCGACGGCATCGTGCTGGCGCACAGCAACGAAAGCGAGTGGAAGGCCTTCCGCAACAACAAGAACAACGAGGCCTTCCTGGACCGCATCTATATCGTGAAGGTGCCTTACTGCCTGCGCGTCAGCGAAGAGGTCAAGATCTACGAGAAACTGCTCAGGAACAGTTCGCTGGCCGAGGCCACCTGCGCGCCCGGCACGCTGAAGATGATGAGCCAGTTCGCCATCCTGACAAGGCTGAAGGAGCCCGAGAACAGCAGCCTGTATTCGAAGATGCTGGTCTACGACGGCGAGAACCTGAAGGACACCGACCCGCGCGCCAAGAGCTACCAGGAATACCGCGACTATGCCGGCGTCGACGAGGGCATGAGCGGCGTGAGCACGCGCTTCGCGTACAAGATCCTGAGCAAGGTCTTCAATTTCGACAATACCGAGGTCGCGGCCAACCCGGTGCACCTGATGTACGTGCTGGAGCAGCAGATCGAACGCGAACAGTTCGCCAAGGAGGTGGAGGACAAATACGTCGGATTCATCAAGGAGTTGCTGGCGCCGCGCTATGCAGAGTTCATCGGCAAGGAGATCCAGACCGCCTACCTGGAGAGCTACAGCGAATACGGCCAGAATATCTTCGACCGCTACGTCACCTATGCCGACTACTGGATCCAGGACCATGAATACCGCGACACCGACACCGGCGAGGTGTTCGACCGCGCATCGTTGAATGCCGAGCTGGAGAAGATCGAGAAGCCCGCCGGTATTGCCAACCCGAAGGACTTCCGCAACGAGATCGTCAATTTCGTGCTGCGCGCGCGCGCCAACAACCACGGCAACAACCCGGTGTGGACGAGCTACGAGAAGCTGCGCACGGTGATCGAGAAGAAGATGTTCTCGAATACCGAGGAACTGCTGCCGGTGATCAGCTTCAACGCCAAGGCCAGCGCCGACGAGGCCAAGAAGCACGAGGACTTCGTCACCCGCATGGTGGCCAAGGGCTATACGCCCAAGCAGGTGCGGCTGCTGTGCGAGTGGTACCTGCGCGTGCGCAAGAGTTCATGAGACCCCCAAGCTCGCTGGCGCTCGCTACCCCCCGAGGGGGCCGCCCGCCTGTGGCCCGGCATAGCCGGTTCCACGGCGGGAAGCTTGGCCACTAGGCCCCGGAGGCATCGGATGCAGCACATCGTCGACCGGCGGCTGGCGGGCAAGAACAAGTCCATCGGCAACCGCGAACGCTTCCTGCGCCGGCACAAGGAGCAGATCCGCGAGGCGGTGAAGCGCGCCATCGACGGCCGCGGCATCCGCGACATCGAGCGTGGCGAGGACATCCATATCCCCAAGCGCGACATCAGCGAACCCGTCTTCGGCCACGGCCAGGGCGGGGTGCGCGAGGTCGTGCACCCGGGCAACAAGGACTTCGTCACCGGCGACCGCATCGCGCGGCCCAAGGGCGGCGGCGGGCAGGGCAGCGGAAAGGGCCAGGCCAGCGACCAGGGCGAGGGCGAGGACGATTTCGTCTTTGCGCTGAGCAAGGAAGAATTCATGCAGGTCTTCTTCGAGGACCTGGCCTTGCCGCACCTGGTGCGCACGCAACTGGCCGAGGTGCCGGAATGGAAGAGCCAGCGCGCGGGCTTTTCCAGCGACGGCACGCCCAACAACCTGCACGTGGTGCGCTCGATGCGCGGCGCGCTCAGCCGCCGCATCGCGCTGGGTGCGGCTTCGCGGCGCGAACTGGCCGAACTCGAGCAGCACCTGGCCGAGTGCCGGCGCACGCTGCAGCCCGGCGACGCCCTGGTCGAGGCCGAGATCAAGGACCTGGTGGCGCGCATCGAGGCGCTGCGCGTGCGTGTCGGCCGCATCCCCTACCTGGACCCAATCGACCTGCGCTACCGCAGCCGCATCCGCGTGCCGGTGCCCACCAGCAAGGCGGTGATGTTCTGCCTGATGGACGTTTCCGGCTCGATGGACGAAGGCCGCAAGGATCTGAGCAAGCGCTTCTTCATCCTGCTCTACCTGTTCCTGACCAGGCACTACGAGAAGATCGAACTCGTCTTCATCCGCCACCATACGCAGGCCGCCGAGGTGGACGAAGAGAACTTCTTCCACGCCCGCGAAACCGGCGGCACCGTGGTCAGCAGCGCGCTGATCCTGATGGAGGAGATCATCAAGGCGCGTTATTCGCCCACCGAATGGAATATCTACGGCGCGCAGGCCAGCGACGGCGACAACTGGCACCACGACAGCGGCCGCTGCCGCGAACTGCTCAACGACAAGCTGCTGCCGCTGTGCCGCTATTTCGCCTATGTGCAGGTGGCCGACGAAGAGCAGAACCTGTGGGAGGAATATTCGCAGTTGCTGGAGCCCAACCGCCACTTCGCCATGCGCAAGGCCACCGAGCCGTCGATGATCTACCCGGTGTTCCGCGACCTCTTCAAGAAGGAAGGCGCGAAGGCCGCGTGAAGGCATGAAGAGCAAACCCCTGGCCCTGGAACAGCCGCTGCCGCTGGCCGCCCGCCCCGGCGAGCCGCTGCCTGCCCCCAGCGACTGGAGCTTCGAGCTCATCGAGCAGTACCACCGCGTGATCCGCGCCACTGCCGAGCGCTTCGGGCTGGACACCTATCCGAACCAGCTGGAGATCATCACCGCCGAGCAGATGATGGACGCCTACGCCAGCGTGGGCATGCCGGTGAACTACCGCCACTGGAGCTACGGCAAGGAATTCATCGCCACCGAGAAGAACTACAAGCGCGGCCACATGGGCCTGGCCTACGAGATCGTCATCAACAGCAACCCCTGCATCAGCTACCTGATGGAGGAGAACACGATGGCGATGCAGGCCCTGGTGATCGCGCACGCCGCCTACGGCCACAACAGCTTCTTCAAGGGCAATTACCTGTTCCGCATGTGGACCGACGCGGCGTCGATCATCGACTATCTGGTCTACGCCCGGAACTACGTCAGCGCCTGCGAGGAAAAGCACGGTCTCGACGCGGTGGAGACCTTCCTGGACAGCTGCCACGCGCTGGCCAACCACGGCGTGGACCGCTACCGCCGCCCGGCGCGCAAGAGCCTGGCCGAGGAACTGGCCGAGCGGCTGGACCGCGAGGAATATGCGCAGCGCCAGGTCAACGACCTGTGGCGCACGCTGCCGCGCCAGGCCGCCAAGGAAGCCGGCGCCGCCGAGAGCCGCCGCTTCCCCGACGAACCGCAGGAGAACCTGCTCTATTTCATCGAGAAGAACGCGCCGCTGCTCGAACCCTGGCAGCGCGAGATCGTGCGCATCGTGCGCAAGGTGGCGCAGTATTTCTACCCGCAGCGGCAGACGCAGGTGATGAATGAAGGCTGGGCAACGTTTTGGCACCACAAGCTGCTCAACACCATGTACGACGACGGCTTCCTGACCGACGGCGTGATGATCGAGTGGCTCAAGTCGCACACCAACGTCATCTACCAGCCGCCGGTGGGGCATCCGGCGTACAGCGGCATCAACCCGTATGCGCTGGGCTTCGCGATGTATACCGACATCAAGCGCATCTGCGAGCAACCCACCGAGGAGGACCGAGCCTGGTTCCCCGACCTGGCCGGCACGCCCTGGCTGCCGGCGCTGGACCGGGCGATGCGCAACTTCAAGGACGAGAGCTTCATCGGCCAGTACCTGAGCCCGAAGCTGATGCGCGAGCTGCGCCTGTTCGCCATCACCGACGACGAGGCGCAGAGCGAACTCGAGGTCAGCGCCATCCACGACGACGCCGGCTACCGGCGCGTGCGCGAAAGCCTCAGCCGCCAGTACGACCTGGGTTCGCGCGAACCCAATATCCAGGTCTGGAACGTCAACCTGCGCGGTGACCGTTCACTCACGCTGCGCCACTTCCAGCACAACGAGCGTCCGCTGCACGACACCGCCACCGAGGTGCTGAAGCACGTGGCGCGTCTGTGGGGTTTCGGCGTGCAGCTGGAAAGCGTCAACGCCAAGGGCGACGTGAGCAAGCGCTGGAGCGTGCCGGCGCCGGCGCAGGGCTGAAACCCGCGCGGCGGTACCTGAATCAGACGGCGGCGGGCGCGCCCAGGTGGCCGAGCCCTACGAGCCGCCCGTCCAGATCGGTGGCGTCAGCCTGTTTGCCCAGCTCAATCAGGAGTTACTTGTCTGACATCGCCGGTGATGTCAGAATGCAGCCATGCGACTGGTTCTGGACACGGATGTCATCGTCGCGGCACTGCGCAGCCCGACGGGTGCTTCGGCGGCGTTGCTGGAAGCAGCTCTCGAAGGCTCGATCACCTTGCTCGCCAACGTGGCGTTGATCCTGGAATACGAAGCCGTCTGCATGCGGCGCGAACATCAAGTGGCGGCAGGACTGACGGAGCCAGACATCTTGAACTTCGTCGATGCGATCGCGGCCATGGCCGTCCCGGTGGAGTCGCACTTCAACTGGAGGCCCCAACTGAAGGACCCAGCCGACGAGATGGTGCTGGAAGCAGCCGTCAATGGCCAAGCCGAAGGCATTGTCACTTTCAACCGAAGAGACTACGGGCTGGCACCCAAGCGCTTTGGCGTTTCCTTGTGGTTGCCCAGCCAGGTCTTGCGCAAGGGCGTCAAATGAGCGAATCGTCTACTTACCCTCTCCGCCTGCCACGCTCCGTCAAAGCTGCGGTCGAGAAGTTGGCCCGCGAAGAGGGCATCAGCATGAATCAATTCGTGGCCACGGCCGTCGCAGAGAAGCTGGCTGTCATGAACACCGCCGCATTCTTTGCCGAGCGTCGGGGACGCGCGGACCTGATCGCCTTCCGGAAGGTCCTGCGTCGGCCGGGCGGCATCCCCCCGCGCGAGGGCGACGAGGCGTGAGCCTCGTGCCTCCTGCTGCCGGCAGCATGGGGCGGCTCTCGAGGTGACGCACGAGGCAGGGGTCAGGTCTTGAAGTTCAAGCGGCCGGAAGGCGTAGTGCTTTCGACCTGGGATCAGCACTCGAGAATCAAGACCTCCTTTGTTTTCTGCGGGACCGCGGTGCATGGCAGGTACACTGCCACGCCGACACCCAAAAAAAATGCCATGTCTCAAGCCATCACCATCGACCGCGCTGGCCGTATCGTCCTGCCGGCTGAACTGCGACGCCGGCTGAACCTGGGCCCCGGGTCGCGCCTGCGCCTGGACGTCGTGGCCCAGCACATAGAACTGACGCCCGAAACCGAGCCGGTGACCGGACTGGCCATGAGCGCCAGCCGTCGCACCGTGCTGCAGCCTACGGGTGAACCGTTCGACGCTGCCGCAGCCATGCGCGCCGAGCGCGAGGCGCAGGCGCGGCGGGGCGAGCGTGGGTGAGCGCTTCCTGGACACGTCGGTCATCCTGGGCTCGCTGGACCCCGACGAGCCCCACCATGAGGCCTGTGACCGGCTCGTCGCGGAAGGCGGCCACACCATCCACGCCCACGCCCTGGCCGAAACCTTTTCCATCCTCACGGGCGGCCGGCAGGGGCGCCGGTTGGGGGCGGCCCTGGTTGCCCGGCTCATCGAAGATAGCGTGCTGCCCTACGTGCAGACCGTCTCCACGACGGGCCAGCAGATGATGGCGGCGCTGGCCGAGTGCGAGTCACGCGGCGTGCGCGGCGGCGCGGTCTACGACTGGCTGCACCTGGCAGCCGCCCGTCAGGCCGGCGCACAGTCGCTGGTCACGCTGGACCGGCGCGACTTCCAGGCGCTGTCCAGACCGGGCGACCCGCGCATCGAATCGCCCTGAATCCACGCCGTCGGCCGGCTGACCCGGCCTGCGGCCCAGCGGGCGAGGTGAGGTCGGGACGATTACCCTGGACCTGGCCGGCGCTGTTGACAGGCGGGTGACGGGCAGGTGAGGCAACCGCCTCCACAGGCGAAGAGCACTGCACCGCGGCGAAAAGCAAGACCTGAAACCCCCACACCCCAGCGCTGGAGCGTGCCGGCGCCACCTTGATGAGCGGCGTCAGCTGCCGGCCTGCGCCCCCTGGCGACGCCGGCCCGCCTGGCCCAGCAAGGCAAGGGCCAGTGCCAATGCCGCCAGCGGCAGGCCGCCGGGCTCGGCCACGCTGCGCGCCACCAGATCATTGACCAGCATCGAACCCGTGAGTGCCGCGCCCCCTGCGTCGCCGATGGCGCGGAACCGCACCAGGTCGATGGCCTGCAGGTCGGGGTTCGTGCCGTAGCTGCTGAAACGGCCGAGCGACAGGCTGAGGTGGCGCCATTCGCCATCCAGGTCGCTGGCCGTCAGGTCGTATTGCAGGAAGCCGTTGGTCGACGTGCTGTACAGCTGCAGCGCCACGGTGTTGGGCGGGTGGTTCTCGCCCTTGACCCTGAATTCGATCAGGCGCTGGCTCAGGTCCAGACTGAAGCGGTCGTTGTAGAAGTCGATGTAGTTGAAGCTGTTGGCCGCGCCATAGGCGTAGGTCATCAGTGCGTATTTCAGCGATCGTGGACGCCCGTTTCAGTCTGATCGTGGACGGTGAAACGGCGTCGTCGAGGGTGCGCCGGGGAGGCGCGCAAGCACCGGGGTTGAATGTAGCTCTGACCGTCCACGATCAGCCTGAAACGGGGTCCCGTTAACGGGAAGCCAAGGGTCAGGTCTTCAATTTCAAGCGACCTTCAAGCCCACGATTTTAGCTTGAGATATGCACTTAAAAGTGAAGACCTGACCCCCCCATCGTGTGACCCCCATCTTGCCCATCGTGCACGGTCGCGCTTCTTGGTTGACGCCGCGGCCCCAAGCGTGGGGCGTTCACGCACGCGACCGAACGCACCTGGCGCCAGGGCGGCTGTCTTCCGTAGGGCCGTCGCCATGCCGATCGAATGCCTCCCAAGCCTGGCCCCAAGTCGGCACCTTGCGCCTGCAACGCAAGTGAAGCACAATTTCACCATGTCAAAGACCGCCATCCTTCCGCAGGTCCGGGTCGCCCCGGAACTGCGCGCACAAGCCGAGGCTGCGTTGCGGCCCGGAGAGAAGCTGTCAGATTTGGTCGAGACCGCCGTGCGCAGGGTGCTGGAACAGAGAGCCATGCAGCAGTTGTTCGAAGAGCACAGCCGCGCCTCGCTCGAACACTTCCGGGCCACGGGCGAAGCTCACTCGACGGCCGAGGTGATTGCCGAGCTCAGGCGTCGCACCCAGGCGCGGCGGGAAGAACTGGTTCGATAGGGCACCACCGCTTGAACTTCGAGGTCTTGTGGAGCGCCCGCGCACGCGCCGACCTCCTGCGGCTGCACGACTTCCTGCTGGACCGGGCCACGTCGCTGGAACAACTGGGCCTGGCCGACGAGGCCGTCGACGCCATCGAGCACGCGGCCCTGCACCAGCTCGGCCGCACTCCCTTCATCTTCCGCAGAGCCGGGCCCTCCGTCACCACACGCGAGCTGATCATCCCCTTCGGCACAACGGGCTATGTGGCCCGGTACGAAATCGTCGGCGATGGCCGCGTCGTCGTCCTGGCGGTGCGGCACCAGCTTGAAGAGGACTTCCTGTAGGCGCTGTCGGGCCTCTGGCTCGCGGGCGGCCGATGGCGAGTACGCGAACTCGGGTCGATGGCCCGGACGGAACGGGCGTTGCGTGAATCGACGAGCGGTGATTCCGAGAGACCAGCTGCCGCGCCGGCATCGCGGTTGAAACGTCCTCAGCGGGATTGGCCGGCGACGAAGTTGGCGCAGATCGCTAGAATATGACCAACCTGTTTGATTTTTGGTTGACCATGATCACCCTCCCCGTCTTTGAAGCCAAGACCCGCCTCTCGGAACTGCTGTCGCGCGTCGAGCAGGGCGAAGAGATCACCATCACGCGGCATGGGGTTCCGGCGGCCCGTCTGGTGTCGGCGTCCGGACCCGCCTCGGCTCAGGCTGCCGATGCAGCCCGAAGCGATGCCGTGGAAGCGGCATTCACCGCTCTGGCCGACCTTCGCCGCGGCGTATCGCTGGACATGCCGCTGCGCGAAGCCATCGAGCAAGGGCGCGACTGACCCATGCCCTTCGTTCTGGACAATTCGGTGGTCTCGGGATGGTTCCTGGAGAACCAGGCCACGCCCTACACGGACGCCGTGGCGCAAAGGCTGCGCGACGATCGCGCCCACGTCCCCGCCGTGTGGGAACTGGAATTCACCAACGTGCTGCGCACGGCCTGCGTGCGGCAGCGCCTGGACGCGCAGCGGGCGCAGGCCGTCGTCGTGCAGATCGGTGCCCTGCCCATCAGCGTGGACCGCCACCCGGTCGCGCGCAGCGAGATGCTGGCGCTGGCGCTGCGATTCGGTCTGAGCAGCTACGACGCGGCGTATCTGGAACTGGCGCTGCGCCTGCAGTGCCCCATTGCCACGCAGGACGAGGCCATGCGCCAGGCCGCGCTGGCCTGCGGGGTGGGCTGGCTGGCGGCCGGCTGACGACCACCCTCGTCGCCGATCGGTCCGAACGCGACACCTCGTTGCACATCAGCGGGGCCGGAAGCGCGCCGCCCGCTACCAGTCGAAGATCTTCCCCGGATTCATGATGTTCTTCGGGTCCAGCGCATGCTTGATGCTGCGCATCAGCGCCACCGCCCCGGCGCCGGCTTCGTCGACCAGGAAGCCCATCTTGTGCAGCCCCACGCCATGTTCGCCGCTGCAGGTGCCTTCCAGCGCGATGGCGCGCTGCACCATGCGTTCGCTCATTGCCTCGGCCAGCGCGCGCTGAGAGGCGTCGCCTTCCTTCACCAGGTAGGCGAGGTGGAAATTGCCGTCGCCCACGTGGCCGACGATGTAATAGGGCAGGCCCGAGGCGTCGGCATCGACCACCGACAGGTCGATGATCTCGGCCAGCTTCGAGATGGGCACGCAGGTGTCGGTGGTGACGCTGCGGCAGCCGGGGTTCAGCTGCATGCCGGCGAAATAGGCCTTGTGCCGAGCCGTCCACAGCCGCGTGCGTTCCTCGGGCGTGCTCGCCCACTGGAAGTCTTCGCCGCCCAGCTCGCCGGTGATGGCCTGCACGGTTTCGGCCTGCTCCTTCACCCCGGCTTCGCTGCCGTGGAATTCCATCAGCAGCATCGGGCTTTCGCGCAGACCCAGGCGGCTTTGCGCATTCACCGCGCGCACGGCATTCACGTCGAGCAGTTCGCAGCGCGCGATCGGCACGCCCATCTGGATGATCTGGATGGTGGCGCGCACCGCGGCGTCGATGCTCGCGAAGTGGCAGATCGCTGCGCTCACCGCCTCGGGCAGCGGGTAGAGCTTGAGCGTGACCTCGGTCATCACGCCCAAGGTGCCTTCGCTGCCCACGAACAGCCGCGTCAGGTCGTACCCGGCGCTGGACTTCTTCGCCCGCGTGCCGGTGCGCACCACCTCGCCGCTGGCGGTGACCACCTGCAGCCCGAGCACGTTCTCGCGCATGGTGCCGTAGCGCACGGCATTCGTGCCGCTGGCGCGCGTGGCGGCCATGCCGCCCAGCGTGGCGTTGGCGCCGGGGTCGATGGGGAAGAACAGGCCCTGGTCGCGCACAGCCTGGTTGAGCTGCTCGCGCGTCACGCCGGCCTGCACGGTGACGGTCAGGTCTTCCGGGTTCAGTTGCACGATGGCCGTCATGCGCGACAGGTCCACGCTTACGCCGCCCTGCACGGCGAGCAGGTGGCCTTCCAGCGACGTGCCCACGCCGTAGGGGATGACCGGCACCTCGTAGGCGTCGGCCAGCCGCAGCACGGCGGCCACGTCTTCGGTGCTTTCGCAATACACCACCGCGTCGGGCGGCGTGGTGGGAAAGGGCGACTCGTCGCGGCCGTGCTGATCGCACACCGCCGCAGCGCTGGAGCAGCGTTCGCCGAAGCGGGCGCGCAAGGCCTGCAGCATGGCGGCGGGCAGCGGGCGCCGGGCCAGGTGCGCATGGAAGTCGAGGGGTGCGTTCATGGCTGGAATTCCGGGCAGGCGGAGCGTTCGATTCTAGAAGTCGCCCGGCCTTCGGCGGCGCCTCCAGCGCTGGCCGCAGGGGCATGCCGCGGCCCCGCGGAACTGTGGCCGGACCGGCCCGCACTTCCGGCCATCGTGGCGGATGCAGGCGCCGCAAGATGCGACCATTGCCGCCACCCCTGTCCGTCCCGGAGGCCGATTCCATGCCTGCCGACACGATCATTGCCGACCGCGCCGAATTCATCGACGCGCTGCGCCAGTTGCGGCGCGGCCGCGTGCTCGTGCGCGCCAAGGACACCGACAGCCGCTGCCTTCTCGATGGCAGCTTCGTCTACACCGCCTACCAGCCGCTGGCACGCTACCGGCTCATCGACGAGTTCGAGAATCCCCAGGGTTTTCCCAACGTCCACTACTACCGGCTCAGCCAGCGCGGGCGGGAATTCGCCGACCGCGCCTGCGAGACCTGGCGACGCCGACCTCTGCTGCATCGGCTGGCGGTGCGCCTCACGGGCTGAAGACCCGCGCGCGGCGCGGCTGTGCCGGGCGGTGGTCCAATCAAGGCCTCGCTTCCACGCCGAGTACCGCCATGTCCAACCGCCTGACCCAGATCGCCACCCGCACCGGAGACGACGGCACCACCGGCCTGGGCGACGGCACCCGCGTGCCCAAGAGCCACCTGCGCGTGGCCGCCCTGGGCGACGTCGACGAACTCAATTCCAGCCTGGGCGTGCTGCTGGCCGAACCGCTACCGACCGACGTGCGCGAGCTGCTGGTGGTGGTGCAGCACGAACTCTTCAACCTGGGCGGCGAGCTCTCCATCCCCGGCTTCGAACTGCTCAAGACCGCCGCCGTGCTGCGCCTGGACGAAGCGCTGGCGCACTACAACGCGCAGCTGCCGCGGCTGAAGGAATTCATCCTGCCGGCCGGTACGCGCAGCGCCGCGCTGGCCCACGTGAGCCGCACCGTGGCCCGACGCGCCGAGCGCGCCATCGTGGCCCTGGCGGCGACCGAAACGGTGAACGAGGCGCCGCGCCAGTATCTGAACCGCCTGAGCGACCTCATGTTCGTGTTGGCGCGCGTCCTCAACCGCGCCAACCTCGACGGGCTGGGCGGCGACGACGTGTACTGGCAATCCGAGCGGCTGGCCCGCTCGGCCGACTGATGCCCGAGCGGCTGGCCCGCTCGGCCGACCGATATTCGAGCGGCTTGCCCGCTCGGCCGACCAGCGTCCGAGCCCAAGCGCCCCAAGGCTGCGATCAGAACGTGATCGCGCCCCCTTCCACGTCCACGCGCACCAAAGGCCGGCCCAGAGCGGCCAGCGTGGCGCGGGCGAAATCGTGGCGCAGTGGCTCTTCCTGCTGCAGCCGTTGCAGCCCCAGCGCGGCGGCCACCGCCAGCACCTTGTCGGCGCTGAGTACCTTGCCGCTGGCGCGCAACGGCTCGCATTCGTTGGCAACGAACTGGTCTTCCAGCCAGCGCCGGCCCACGTCGGGCGCCCAGGGCTCTTCGCCCGCCGGCAGGTCCACCACCACCGACCCCGCGGGCCCGAAGGCCACCTTGAATTCACGTCGCATCGCTCGAACCCCCTTGCTGGCCCGAAGTCTACGCCGCGGGCCGCACGGGGTGGGGCGCGACGGCGTCAGGCCGCAGCCTGAACGGGCTGGAAGTCGTAGCCCTGGCCCGCGGCCACGATGCGGCCGAAGGCCGGGAACGGAAAGTGGTAACCGCCGATCATGGCGTTGGCCGCCTTGATGCGTTCCAGGGTGGCGCGGCGCGACTTGCGCGCGGCCTCGGCGTCCATGTCGAAGGCCACCGCCCAATCGGGGTTGCGCGCGAACAGTGCCGGCACGTTGGTGATGTCGCCGACATAGGAAAACAGCTGCCCGGCCGAACTCACCTCGAACAGCGTGTGGCCGGGCGTGTGCCCGAAGGCGGCCACCGAGCGGATGCCCGGCACCACCTCGCTGCCGGGCTCGAAGCGCACCAGCATGTCGGCCGGCATCTGCGCGAAGACGCGACGCACGTTGTTGAAGCCGCCCTTCATGGCTTCGGGCGCGGCGGCCATCTTGGCGTCGTCCATCCAGAAGGCATGCTCGGGCGCCGGCACCATGACCTTGGCCTTGGCGAAGACGAATTCGCCGGCCTTGTTGCGCAGACCGCCGATATGGTCGCCGTGGTAGTGCGTGATGAGCACGGTATCGATATCGGCCGGCTGGAAACCGGCGGCGGCCATGTTTGCCAGCAGCTTGCCGGTGGTGGCACCGCCGAATTCGCCCAGCCCGGCGTCCATGAGGATGCGGCGGTTGCCGGCCACGACCAGGAAGGGGGTGAAGGGAATGTCGATGTACTCGGTGGGCAGGCCTTGCGAAGCCAGCAGGGCGCGCACCTCGGCCAGCGGCGCGTTCTTCACGAATTCCTCGCCCAGCGGGCGGCGGGCAATGCCGTCGATGAAGGAGATGACTTCCACGTCACCCATCTTCATGCGGCGAAAGCCCGGGGTCGGCAGCGTCGGCGTGCCCAGGTTGGGGGCGTTCTGCGCCCAGGCCGGGACGAAGGCCCCGGCCGCATAGGCGGCCGATCCGGCCAGGGTGGCACCCAGGAATTGACGGCGGCTCAGCATGAAGACTCTCCAGTATCGAATTGAACGGAAAGGTAAATGATGGCCGCGCCCGGCGTAAGGCGCAAAGGGCTATCGGAATGCCATGTCGAATAGTGCGGGTATTCGTGCGGCGACGGCCGCGCATGACCCGCCGCCAGCAGGAGCTTGCGGCCTGAGACATGCTCTGATCCCATGGACACGATCACACACGCCCTGTCGGGCGCCTTGCTGGCGCGGCTGATCGCAGCGCGCACCGAGACTTCGGCCGCGTTGCCGCCGGAAGGCACCGCCACCGGCCGCTTCACGGCGCCCTGGGACGGCCGCGCCGGCGCGCCGGCGCCGTGGCAAAGCGTGGTGGTGGGTACGGTGGCCGGCGCCTTCCCCGACATCGACATCGTCGCCCAGGCCTTCGGCGATATCGCCTACCTCACGCAGCACCGGGGCCTGACGCATTCGGTCCTGATGCTGCCGCTGTGGGCGCTGGGGCTGGCCTGGCTGCTGTCGAAATGCTTTGCGCTGACGCGTGCGCAGCCCGGCGGCTGGAAGAGCCTGTACGTCGTGGCCGCGGCCAGCCTGGCCATCCACATCGCGGGCGACTGGATCACCCAGTTCGGCACCATGCTGCTGCAGCCGCTTTCCAACCAGCGCTTCGGACTCGGGGCCATGTTCATCATCGACCTCAGCTTCAGCGGCTTGCTGCTCGCCGGGCTGTTGCTGGCGAGCATTTTTCCGCGCCGACG
Organism: Candidatus Rubrivivax defluviihabitans; assembly: GCA_016709385.1. GTDB lineage: Bacteria > Pseudomonadota > Gammaproteobacteria > Burkholderiales > Burkholderiaceae_C > Rubrivivax > Rubrivivax defluviihabitans. The sequence continues at coordinate 302,536 of JADJMW010000002.1, read as the reverse complement.
CTGGCCGGCGGCGCTGGGCCTGGGGGCCGCGGTGTCCTGGGTCGGCGTGGCCTGGGGCGGGCAGCAGGAGGCCATCGCCGTCGCCGAGCGCCATGCCGCGGCGCAAGGCATCGACGTGCAGGAGATCGTGGTCATGCCGCGGCCGGTGTCGCCCTTCAACTGGACGATCACGGTCTTCGACGGCAACGACTACCACGTGGCGCACGTGAATACCCGGCGCACCGAGCCGCTGCAGGCGCAGGCCGCCGGCAGCTGGATGCCGGCCTTCCTGCAAGCGTTCTCTGCGCCTTACCAGCCCGAGCGGCTGGCCGCCTGGACCGTGGTGCCGCGCTTCGGCGACGCCGCCGCGCCGGGCTGGGTGGCGCAGGCCTGGGAGCACGAGGTCTTCGGCTTTTACCGCTGGTTCGCGCAGACACCGGCGCTGCTGCTGGCCCAGGAGGCGCCAGACGCCAGCGGCCGCCTGGAGCGCTGCGCCTGGTTCCGCGACCTGCGCTTCGAATTTCCCGGGCGCGAGGCCGGGCCGTTTCGCTACGGGGTGTGCCTGCCGCCAGCCGAGGCGTCCGAAGGCTCAGGCGCGCCGGCGAGGGTGTTCAAGCTGGAGGACGGGCAGCGGCTGCCGGTCTGAGGGCCGTCGTCCCACCCTCACCCCAGCCCTCTCCCGCCCTGCGGGAGAGGGAGCAGGCAACCGGCAGGGCGCTCAGTGCCGGCGCCGCGCCTTCACCGCGGCGGCCAGGATGTCGAGCACGGCCACCGAATCGTCCCAGCCGATGCAGGCGTCGGTGATGCTCTTGCCGTACTCCAGCGCCGCGGGGTCGTCCTTGCCGGCGGTGAATTTCTGCGCCCCGGCGTGCAAGTGGCTCTCGACCATGACGCCGAAGATGCAGCGCGTGCCGGCGGCCAGCTGCGCGCCCACGTCGCGCATCACGTCGATCTGCCGCTGGTGCTGCTTGGCTGCATTGGCGTGGCTGGCGTCCACCATCAGGCGGCAGGGCAGCTTGGCCGCCTCGATCTCGCGGCAGGCCGCGGCCACGTGGGCGGCGTCGTAATTGGGTTCCTTACCGCCGCGCAGGATGACGTGGCAGTCCTTGTTGCCGCGCGTCTCCACGATCGCCACCTGGCCGTTCTTGTGCACCGAAAGAAAGTGGTGCGGGCGCGCCGCGGCCTGGATGGCGTCGATGGCGATCTTGATATTGCCGTCGGTGCCGTTCTTGAAGCCCACCGGCGCGCTCAAGCCGCTGGCCAGTTCGCGGTGCACCTGGCTTTCGGTGGTGCGCGCGCCGATGGCGCCCCAGGCGATGAGGTCGCCGATGTACTGCGGGCTGATGACGTCGAGGAACTCGCTCGCCGCCGGCACGCCCAGGCGGTTGATGTCCACCAGCAGCTGCCGCGCGATGCGCAGGCCTTCGTGGATGCGGTAGCTCTCGTCCAGGTAGGGGTCGTTGATGAGCCCCTTCCAGCCCACCGTGGTGCGAGGCTTCTCGAAATACACGCGCATCACCACTTCGAGCTCGCCCGCGTGCTGCTCGCGCAGCGCCTTCAGCCGGCGCGCATAGTCCAGCGCCGCGGTGGGGTCGTGGATCGAGCACGGGCCGATGATCACCAGCAGCCTGTCGTCCTCGCTGTTCATGATGTGGCGGATGGCCCCGCGCGTGCCCGAGATCAGCGTCTCCACCGGCGTGCCGGCGATCGGGAAGAAGCGGATCAGGTGCTCGGGCGGCGGCAGCGGCGTGATGTCGCGGATGCGCTGGTCGTCGGTTTCGCTGGTGCGCTCGCTCAGGGCCAGGCGGCTGGCGGCGGCGGGGCTGGTGCTCTTGGGGCTCATGGTGGGCTTTCGGGTGGCTTGCGGGGTCCTGCAGCACACCGGCAACAAAAAACCGCCGGGGCTGCCGGCGGTTGTCTGGGGTGCGCTGCGTTCCTTTACGCGTTTGCCTCTCCAGCCGCCGAGCGGTGCGAGAACCAGAAGAACGCAAAGAAATAGGACGCGGAACGCATGGACGGGAATGTAGCACGGGCTGGCTGACAACAGGCCGACAGCGCCGCTGCCCGGGCCTGCGCCGGCTGGCTACGACGGCGTGGCCGCCTGTCGCTGCGGCGCCTCTCGTGCACTGGAGACGGTCGACGGCACGGACGCCTGGCCGCGCAAGTCGGCGGCGCCAGCCCGGGGCGAGAGCAGGAAATCGACGACGGACTCGGCCAGCGCCCCACGCCGGGCACACTGGGCGAAGTCGTGCCCCGCGCCGGCAACACCGTGCAGTGTGGCGCCGGCCGCCAGGCCGCTGGCATGGCAGGCGCGATGCAGAGCCTGCACCCAGCGCCGTGCCCGCTCCAGCCGCGAGCCGCCTTGCAAGTCGTCGAGTTCGGGCGACGAGCGCAAGGCGTCGTCGACCGCGATGTCGCGGTCGCCGACCCACACCCGCGTGGGCAGGCGCAGGAAGGCCTGCGCGTCGGGGCTGCGGCCCAGCCAGTCCGCCATGCCGGCCCAGCCCAGCGGATACGGCAAGGCCGGGTCGGGCCAGGTGTACCAGCCGGCGGCGCCGACGGCCAGCGCCGCCACGCGCTGCGGATGCGCCATGGCGAAGCGATGCACGAACTGCGCGCCGGCCGAGTAGCCGAACAGGTGCAGCGGGCCGTCGCCGAGGCCATGGCGGGCGCACAGGGCCGCCACCGTATCGATCAGGGCCAGGTCGCTGCGGCGCCCGCTGCGTGGGTGCACCAGGCGCTGGTAGCGCCGGTGGCGGTGTTCGCTGAACAGCGGCACCAGCAGCGCAGCACCCGCCGCCAGCGCCGGGCCGGCAAAGGCCAGCGCATGCTCGAGCGGGCGCCGCGTCACGCCATGCACGCTCACGAGCAGCGGCGTGCGCGCGTCGTGCCAGCGCGGCAGGGCGAGCAGGCAGGGCAGGCTGCCGCCGTGGCCTTCGTCCAGAAGAAAAGGGGTGCTCACTGGACTGACCTCCGCGCGACGCGCTGTGGGATGAGCGCTCGGGAGCGGCCCGGCGCGTTCATGCCGTTGCGCCCGCCGCGGGTGCCACCACGCGCAGCCCCGCCGCCCCAGGCGCGGCGGCCGGTGCGGGCTGCAAGCGCCCACCGTGCAGCCACCACACTTCCTCGGCCAGTGCGGCCAGGCGGGGGTCGGCGGTGGCGAACAGCACCGTGCCCGGAAACCGCTCCAGCAGTGCAGCCAGTGCCGGCAACGGCGGGCCGGGCAGGGCGTGCTCGGCGTCGTCCACGACGAGCACGTCGGGTGCACCCACGAGCGCGGCCGCCAGCGCCAGCTGCCGCCGGCGCTGGCCGTTCAGGTTGTCGCCGCCATCGCGCACCGTTGCGGCCAGCGTGGCGGCATCGGCTTGCGGCCAGCCGGCCAGCGCACAGGCGGCCAGCAGCGCCGCGTCCGGTGCGGCGGGGTCGCGCTGCTGCAGGCAGCGCCGCACGCTGCCGCGCACCAGCGTGGCTTCGCCCGACAGATGGCTGATGCGTTGCCGCAGCAACGCCGCGTCGACTTGCGGCAAGGGCGCGCCGCCCAGGGTGACGCGGCCTGCCGCCGGGTCGCGCAGCCGCGCCGCCAGTGCCAGCAGCGTGCTCTTGCCGGCGCCCGCCGGCCCGCACACGGCCACGCGCCGGCCGTGCGGCACGCGGGCGGTGAAGGCCTCCAGCCGCCCGGGCACGGCGGCCGACTCGAAGCCCAGTTCGGGTGACGGCCCGGGTTGGGTGCCGTGCCGTGGCAGCGACAGCCGTTGCCGTTCGGCCAGGAACTCCAGCATGCGCTCGCGTGCCACCTGCGCTTCCTCGCGGCTTTCCAGCGCCCGGCCGATGCCGCGCAATGGGCGCGCCAGCAGCCCCAGCAGGCCGAGCACACCGACCAGCAGTCCGCCCCCCGCGGAGGCCCCGGTGACCACGGCGAACAGCAGGCTGCCGGCCAGTCCGGCCAGGCACAGGTCCAGCGCCCAGCGGTGGCGCGCGCGCGCCCAGGCCCGCCTCTGCATGGCCTGGCGCAATTGCCGGTTCTGCCGCTGCAGACGGCGCCGTTCGCGCGCGGTGGCGCCGGTGGCCTGCAGCAGCGGCAGGGTCGCGATGCGGTCGTAGACATTGGTGGCGATGCCGGCCTGGCGGCGGCGGCATTCGCGTACCGCGCGGCGCAGGGGCGGCAGGGTCAAGCTCATCATCACGCCGGCCAGCACCAGCCAGGGCAAGGTCCACAGCGCCAGCCTCGGCTGCCACAGGGCCAGGCCGGCGAGCAGGGCGACCAGCGCGCAGCCAGCCGCCACGCACTGCGCGATGCCGCGGCCCACCCAGGCGCGGAGGGCCTGCGCGTCGCCCACGAAACGCAGCATCACGCCGCCACGGCTGCGGCGCTGGCGGCCCTCGGGCGACAGGCTGGCCAGGCGGTCGAACAGGCGCAGCCGCAAATGTGCGATGTAGTGCTGCGCCAGCGCTTCGGACTGGGCCAGTTCCAGCCCGCGTAGCGCGCCCGCGGCCAGCACCAGGCCGAGCACACCGGCCGCCGGCCACAGCATGTCGCCCGGCCACGCACCCGCCTGGCGGTGGTCCAGGCCGTCGACCAGGGTCTTGGCGGCAAAGGCCGCGCCCAGCGCCAGCGCAGCCTGCAGCAGGTGGTTGGCCAGCACGCCGGCCAGCCACAGCCGGCGCCGGCCGCTGGCCACCGGCGGCAGGCGCGGCGGCCGCTGCGGCGGCTGCAAGTGCGTCGGCTCGCCTGTCACGCCGCCACTCCGGCGCAGGCCAGATCGGCGGCGCGCTGGGCCAGGCCGCGTGCCGTGGCCGGGTCGCCCAGGCGGTCCAGGCCCAGGGCTTGCAGCCCGGTGGCGGCTTCGGCCTCGGCCTGGGCCAGCGGTGAACGCGTCAACGTGCCAGCCAGCGCCAGCACGGGCAGGCCGCGCTCGTGCAGCCAGCGCACACCGGCCACCGCGCCCATCGCGTCGCCGCTGGAAAACAGGCTGGCATCCACGCGCTGCGCGAAGCGCGGCGAACGCAGCAGCATCGAGGTTTCACGCTGCAGCAGGCCGTCGGCCACCTCCAGCACCAGCGCCTGCACGCCCTGCGCGGACATGGCGGCCTGCACCGCGTCCAGGATGTGCAGCAACGCGTCCAGTTCGAGCCCGGCGGTCGACGCGTGGCCGGCGTCGGTGAAGTCCAGCACCAGTTCGGCGCCCGCGTCGCGCAGCAGGCCTGGGTCGTTGCCCGAGCCGGTGCCGGTGATCTTGGCCGCGCCGACACGCAGGCCGGCGCGCACCAGGCCGCGCACCAGGTAGGCGGCCGAGGTCGTCTTGCCGGCATTCATGGACGTGCCCAACGACGCGATCGTCAGCGGCCGCGGGCCGGCGCTGCCGCGCGCTGCTTGGGGCAGCCGCGCATGGCTGGCCAGATTGAGGCGCTGGCCGCCGGCGTCGGCCAGCAGGCCCAGCGGCTGCAATTCGGTGGGGGCCGAGACGCCACCATGGCGCGCGGTCACGAGCGCGGCCACGCCGCCGCCGGCTGCCAGGTGGCAGGCCTGCAGTGAAGCGGGCACGCAGGCCTCGAACTGGTCGGGGGCATAACGCGCGGCGTAGGCAACCACGATCTCGTCGCCGGGAAAGAGCGCGCTGCGCCGGCTGTCCGTCTGCTCCAGCGTGGTGTGCTTGCCCACGCGCTGCACGCGGGCCAGCACCAGGTCGCCCGCGCGCGGCGCCTGGCCAGGGTCTTCGAGCAGCTGCGCGAAGGCAAACGCCGGCACGTGCCGCGTGGTGTAGGCGCGCTTGGCCCGTGCAACGCGCGCTGCCGTGGGCGACGAGGGCGGAGGGGTGACGAGTTCGAGTGGCATGGGACATGGCTCCTGCAGATGGGTTCGGGGTTGGCAGTCCGCGACCCCGGCAAACCTGCCTGCGCCGCGCTGTGTTGCACAGAGCAGCACAGGCGCCGCCACATACATGTCATGTTTGTAACGGCCCGTGACGTGGCCGCTTCCCCGTGGCGTCCCGGGCCCGCCGGGCCGTCCGCCGGCTTCAGTAGGCGCGGGCGTCGAAGCCGGCCGACGCCAGGGCGGCGATCACGGCCTGCACATGCGCCGGGTTGCGCGTCTGCAGCACGAGTTCGACCTCGACGCTCTGCGCCGGCAGCGTGGAAAACGCGCGCTGGTGGTGGACTTCGTCGACATTCGCGCCGGCGTCGGCCACGACGGCCGTGATGCGCGCCAGCACGCCCGGCGTGTCGCGTGCCGCCACGCGGATGCGCGCCAGTCTTCCCGCGCGCACCATGCCGCGTTCGATGATGGCGGCCAGCAGCAGCGGGTCGATGTTGCCGCCGCACAGCACCAGGCCCACCTGGCGGCCGGCGAAGCGCGCCGGGTCCTTGAGCAGCGCCGCCAGCCCGGCCGCGCCGGCCCCCTCGACCACCGTCTTCTCGATCTCCAGCAGCATCAGCACGGCCTGCTCGATATCGCCTTCGTCGACGAGCACCAGGTCGTCCACCAGTTCGCGCACGATCTCGCGTGTGATCTTCCCCGGTTGCCCCACCGCGATGCCTTCGGCGATGGTGCTGCTGCCTTGCGGGTGTGCCGTGCCCTTGATGGCATTGAACATGGCCGGGAAACGGCTGGTCTGCACACCGATGATCTCGACCCCCGGCTTGAGCGCCCGCGCCGCGGTGGCAATGCCGCCGATGAGCCCGCCGCCGCCCACGGCGATGACCAGCGTGTCGAGCTGCGGCTGCGCGCGCAGCATCTCCAGCCCGATGGTGCCCTGGCCGGCGATCACCAGCGGGTCGTCGAAGGGGTGAACGAAAGTCAGGCCCTGGTCTTCGGCCAGGGCAAAGGCGTGGTCGCGCGCCTCGTCGAAGTTGTCGCCGGTAAGCACCACCTCGGCACCGAAGCCACGCGTGCGCTCCACCTTGACGGTGGGCGTGTGCCGCGGCATCACGATCACCGCGCGCAGGCCCATGCGTTGCGCGTGGTAGGCAACGCCTTGTGCATGGTTGCCCGCCGAGGCCGTGATGACACCCTTCAGCGGTGCGCCGCGCTCCACCAGCGTGGCCAGCTTGTTGAGCGCTCCGCGCTCCTTGAACGAGGCGGTGAACTGCAGGTTCTCGAACTTCAGGAAGACCCGCGCGCCAATGATCTGGCCCAGCGTCTTCGATTCCACGCAAGGCGTTTCCAGCACGTGTCCGGCCAGACGCGCGGCGGCGGCCTCGATGTCCGAAAAGGAGACTCTGTCGAAGCGGGTTGCTTCAGCCAAGCTCCCCGCCGCGGAACCGGCTTCGCCGGGCCGCTGGCGGGCGGCCCCCTCGGGGGGACCCGAGCGCAGCGAGGTCGGGGGCTCCATCTAGGCCGTCCCGCCCACCGTCAGCCGCTCGATGCGCAGCGTGGGCTGGCCCACGCCCACCGGCACGCTCTGGCCGTCCTTGCCGCACACGCCCACGCCGGTGTCGAGCTGCAGGTCGTTGCCGATCATGCTCACGCGCGTCATCGCCTCGGGGCCGTTGCCGATGAGGGTGGCGCCCTTCACCGGGTACATCACCTTGCCGTTCTCCACCCAGAAGGCCTCGCTGGCCGAGAAGACGAACTTGCCGCTGGTGATGTCGACCTGGCCGCCGCCGAAATTGGTGGCGTACACGCCCTTCTTGATGCTGGCGACGATCTCGTCCTTCGTCTGCTTGCCGGCCAGCATGTAGGTATTGGTCATGCGCGGCATCGGCAGGTGGGCATAGCTTTCGCGGCGGCCGTTGCCGGTGGGCTTCACGCCCATCAGCCGCGCATTCAGGCTGTCCTGCATGTAGCCCTTCAGGATGCCGTCCTCGATGAGCACATTGCGCTGCGTGGCGTGGCCTTCGTCGTCCACGTTCAGCGAGCCGCGGCGGTCGGCGATGGTGCCGTCGTCGAGCACGGTCACGCCTTTGGCCGCCACACGCTGGCCCACGCGGCCGGCGAAGGTGCTGCTGCCCTTGCGGTTGAAGTCACCCTCCAGGCCGTGGCCCACGGCTTCGTGCAGCAGCACGCCGGGCCAGCCGGGGCCCAGCACCACGGTCATCTCGCCGGCGGCCACGGGGCGGCTTTCCAGGTTGGTGAGCGCGGCGTTCACCGCGTGCTGCACGTAGCCTTCGATGACGTCGTCCTGGAAATAGCCCAGGCCGAAACGCCCGCCGCCGCCGGCCGAGCCGACCTCGCGGCGCACCACGCCGCCCACCGTCTGCTCGGCGATCACGGTCACGTTCAGCCGCACCAGCGGCCGCACGTCGGCGGCGCGCGTGCCGTCGGCGCGGGCGACCAGCACCACGTCGTATTCGGCGCCCAGGCTGGCCATCACCTGCGCGATGCGCGGGTCCTTGGCGCGGGCGAGCTTCTCCACCTTTTCCAGCAGCGCCACCTTCTGCGTGCTGTCCAGCGTGGCGATGGGGTCGGTGGGCGCGTACAGCACGCGGCTGGCCGCCAGGCGCACCGGCCGCGCCACCTTCACGCGCTTGTTCTGTCCCGCCGCGGCGATGGTGCGCACGGTGCGTGCGGCGTCGAGCAGCGAGTCCTCGCTCAGGTCGTCGGAATAGGCGAAGGCCGTCTTCTCGCCGGCCACCGCGCGCACGCCCACGCCCTGGTCGATGCTGAAGCTGCCGCTCTTGACGATGCCCTCCTCCAGGCTCCAGCCCTCGTGGCGCGTGGTCTGGAAATAGAGATCGGCGTCGTCCACCCGGTGTTCACCGATGGTCGCCAGCGCCCGCGCCAGCGTGGACTCGCTGATGCCGAAAGGTTCCAGCATCAGCCCCTGCGCGATGGCGAGGCGTTCGAGGGTGGGTTCGCGGGTGATCATGGGCGGGCTTTCAGGAGCAGTGCAGGCAGGCTTCACCAGGGTGTGAAGCAAGCCCGAATTGTAGGAGGGCCCTGCGGCGCGACGGGCGCCAGGCCCATGCGGGAGCCCGGGCGCGTGTGCGCCAGGTTCCGGGCTCGCCCGCCCGTGTCAGCGCTGCGCCGGTCCGTGCCGGCCAGGGCGCGGCGCCGGCGCCGTCAAACCGGGACCGCGTTGTCCGCGTCGTCGTCGCCGGGCCCGACATGGCCGCGCTCGGCCAGCGCCCACGGGTACAGCGCGTTGCGCGGCGCGCCGGTGATGTCGGCGGCCAGCGCCACCGCCTGCTTCAGCGGCAGCTCGCGCAGCAGCACGCGCAGGGTGTGGAGGGTGGCGGGCGCCAGCGCAGCGGCCGCGGCCGGTGTGGGCGGGAGGGCATGCAGCACGAGCACGAATTCGCCGCGCTGGCGGTGGTCGTCGGCGGCCAGCCAGGCGGGCAGTTCGGCGGCTGGCGCGGTGACGATGGTTTCGAATTGCTTGGTCAGCTCGCGCGCCAGCGTCACGCGGCGCTGCGGCGCCGCGGCGGCCAGGTCCGCGGCCAGGGCGTTGATGCGGTGCGGCGCCTCGAACAGCACTTGCGTGGCCGCATCGGCCAGCGCGGCGGCCAGCGCCGCTCGCCGCTCGCCGCCCTTGGCCGGCAGGAAGCCGACGAAGCGAAAGCCCGCACCCGCCGTGTCGCCGGCCACGCTGAGTGCTGCCAGGGCACTGCTGGCACCGGGCAGCGGCACCACCTTGTGGCCGGCGGCGGCGGCCTGGGCCACCAGCACCGCGCCCGGGTCGCTGACGGCGGGCGTGCCGGCGTCGCTGACATAAGCCACCGACGCGCCCGCCGCCAGTCGCGCCAGCACGGCCGCAGCCGCTTCGTGCTCGTTGTGGCCGTGCAGCGCCACGAGCGGCTTGTGCAGGCCCAGGTGGTGCAGCAACTGCGCCGTCACGCGCTTGTCCTCGCAGGCCACCGTGTCCACGCGTGCCAGCACGTGCGCGGCGCGCAACGTCAGGTCGGCCAGGTTGCCGATGGGCGTGGCCACCACGTACAGTGTGCCGGGTGGGTAGTGCTGGTGGCCGGCGGCCACGGTGGCCGCCTGCAGCAGCAGGGAGGGGGCGATGTTCAAGGCGGCGGCCGGTGGCAGCACCAAGGCGGCGGGCGACAGTGCCGAGTCGCTGGCCCTGGCCTGGCTGCAGGCGCGCGGGCTGGTGCTGGTGGAGCGCAATTATCGGGTCGCCCGCGGCCCCGGTGCGCGCGGCGGCGAGATCGATCTCGTCCTGCGCGACCGCGACGGCACGCTGGTGTTCGTGGAAGTGCGGGCCCGGCGCAGTGCCCGGCAGGGTGGCGCGGCGGCCAGCGTGGGCGCGGTCAAGCAAAGAGCGCTGATCTTTGCGGCCCGGTGCTATCTGATGCGCTTCACGGTGCTGCCGCCATGCCGGTTCGACGTCGTCGCCATCGACGGTGACGCGGTCGAGTGGCTGCAGGGGGTGTTCGGGCCGTGATGCAGGTGCGCAGAGCCGCGCTCGGCAGTCCGAGCCGGGTCGGCAGGACCTCCGTTGGCAGGAGCCGTCTCGGCGCCGGGCCTGCGCATGAATCAGCAGCGATGACGCGCAGCGCTGGGTGGAGAGGATGTCAAACCCTCTCGGCGCCACCGAACAGTGCGCTGCGCGCCGCGCTGCTGATGGCCGCCACGCCAGGGTGGGTGATGCGCCGCTCCACCGAGATGGCGTAGAAGTCTTCCGACATCTCGTCGCTGTGCCCGATGACCTGCACGCCGTATTGCGCCGAGGTCTCGGCCTCCAGCACGGTGGGCGACATGAAGACACCGTGGCCGTCGCGGCCGAAGGCCTTCATCAGTGCGCCGTCGTCGAATTCGCCCACCACGCGCGGCTGCAGGTGGTGCCGCTGCAGCCAGGATTCGAGCTGCTGGCGCACCGGCGAGGAGGCGCCCTGGATGAGCATCGGCGCGCCGTTCAGGCATTTCGGGAACGGGCCCTTCAGCGCCGGCAGCAGCGCCGGCGCGCAGAAAAAGCTCATCGGCGAACTGCCCAGGGCATGGTTGAAGGCCTTCACGCTGAGACGGCGCGACAGCGGTTCGTCGGCCAGCACCAGGTCCAGCCGGTGCAGTGCCAGCTGCGCCAGCAACTCGCCATGCTTGCCCTCGACGCAGATCAGCCGCACCGGCTGCGCCAGTTCGAGCGCCGGCGCGAGCAGCCGGCTGGCCACCGGCTTGGCCACCGAATCGGCCACGCCGACGCGGAATTCGAGCACCGACTGGCCGGCGATGCGCTCTTCGCGCAGTTCGGCTTCGAGCTCGTTGCCCAGGCCGAAGATCTCGTCGGCATAACGCAGTGCCACGCGGCCGGCCTCGGTGAGTTCGAGCTTGCGCCCGCTCTTGCGGAACAACTTCCGCCCCAGGCGATCTTCCAGCAACTTGATCTGGCTCGACAAGGTCTGTGGCGTGGTGTGCAGTTGCTCGCCCGCGCGCACGATGCCGCCGGCTTTGGCGGCGACCCAGAAATAGTGCAGGTGCTTGAAGTTCATGCGTTGCGCATATCGAAGTTTTTTACGAAGTGATTTTCTTCAATTATCGAATTTACGCGAAGTAAAAATGGCCCTAAATTGAACAGTGTCGTGGTTCACCACACCTCGTTTCCAAGGAGATTTCCATGCGCATGAGCACCAAAGGCCGGTTCGCCGTCAACGCCTTGATCGACCTCGCACTGCGTGAGCCCGCCGGACCGGTGGCCCTGGCCGCCATCTGTGCGCGGCAGCAGGTTTCGTTGTCCTACCTGGAGCAGTTGTTCAGCCGCCTGCGCAAGAACGGCCTGGTGGAAAGCACGCGCGGGCCCGGCGGCGGCTATACGCTGGGCCGCAGCGCCGCGGCGATCAGCGTGGCCGACATCGTGAGCGCGGTCGACGAACCAATGGATGACGCGGCCCATGAGGAGCGCGACGAGAGCTATTCACGCGAGCTGTGGCAGCGGCTCAACGCCGTGATGCTGGAGCACATGTCGACCATCACGCTGAAGAGCCTGGTCGACGATCAGATCGCCGGCGGCGTGGCGGTGGAAGCGCGGCCGGTGCGGCGCGCCATCAGCGCACGTTCGCCGGTGGCGCCGCTGCGCACCACGGCGCCGAATTCCGTCTTTGCGCTGGCGCGATCGATGGCGCTCTGAGGTCCAGCCCGCGCCTCAGGCGCTGTCCGGCGAGGCCGTGCGCACCAGCCAGCGCGCGGTGCGCAGCAAGCGGGCGTCGTCGCCGCGCCGGCCCACCAGTTGCACGCCGAGCGGCAGGCCGTTGGCGCCTTGCAGCAGCGGCAGGCTCAGCGCCGGCATGCCGAGGTAGGTCCACAGCGTGCACATCAGCGGGTCGCCAGTGGATTCCAGGCCCGCGGGCGCGGTGCCCAGCGTGGCCGGCGTGAGCAGCGCGTCGCAACCGTCGAACAGGCTGTCCAGGCTCTCCAGCAATACCGGAACCCGTGCCAGCGCTTTGCGGTAGTCCACGGCCGTGACCTGGCGACCCCGTTCGATCTGACCGCGCAGCGACGCCGAGAGCCGGTCGCGACCGCGCTCGTATTCCAGCTCGAAGGAGCCGGCGATATCGGCTTCCATCACGGCGCGGTGCCAGCCCACGGCTTCGGCCGCCGAAGCAGGCAACTCGAACGACGTCACGCGGCCCTCGAGCGACGCCAGCAGTTCGCCGAAGGCCGTCTGCGCGTCGGGCTGCACGCGGCTCCAGAAGGGGGTGGCGACCCAGCCGAGCCTCGGCGGCACGGGTGCATCGGCTGCGGCCAGACGAAGCCAAGGTGGTGCCGCGCGCAGCTGGGTCAGTGGGTCCTGCGGGTCGTGGCCGGTCAGCGTTTGTGCCAGCAGCGCCACGTCGTCCAGCGTGCGGCCGAAAACACCGATGGCGTCGAATGCCGGTGACTGCGTCAGCACGCCCGTGCGCGGGATCAGGCCGGCGCTGGGCTTGAAGCCGTAGACGCCGCAGAACGAGGCCGGCCGGATGACCGAGCCATTGGTCTGCGTGCCGATCGCCAGCGGCACCATGCCGGCGGCCACCGCCGCGGCGGAACCGCTCGAGGATCCGCCCGGCGTGTGGACCGACCCACTGACCGGGACATGCGGGTTGCGCGTCTTGCCCGGCGCGTAGGTGGCGAGTTCGGTGGTCACCGTCTTGCCCATCACCCAGCCGCCGGCCGCGCGCAGGCGCCGCACCACGGCGGCGTCGTCACGGGGCATGCGGCCGGCATGCAGCACGGTACCGTGTTCGGTGGGCAGGTCGGCGGTGTCGATGACGTCCTTCACGCCCACTGGCAGGCCGAACAGCGGGCCGTCGGTTTCACCCCGGGCACGCGCCTCGTCGGCCGCCCCGGCCTGCGCCAGCACATGGGCGCGGTCCAGATGGGCCCAGGCCTGCACCTGGGATTCGATGGCATCCACGCGCGCCAGCAGCGCACGCGCGTAGTCCCTCACCGAACAGTCGCCGGCGACCAGTCGTTCCCGCGCTTCGGTGGCGCTGAATGACGCAAGCAAGACAGGGTCGAGGCTCATGGCGTCAATGGCAGTACATCACGTCGGGCGGCGAGAACAACAGTCTGGGGACGATGGAGACCCGGCCATGGCCGTCCCGACCGACTATTTGCCGCTGATCCCCCGCGGTCAAGTCGGTATGACCCGCAGCGCACGGGTGCGATCAATGCCGGCGCCCCTCGACCTGCACCAGCAGCCGCACACGATCGGCCACGAACGGCAATCCGAACGTGGCGCCGAAGTCGCTGCGCAGCAGCTCGCCCTCGAAGTCGCCGCCGCAGACTTCGGTGCCCTCGTCGCTGCGGCAGGCGAAGCGGCGGGCGAACAGGCTCAGCGGCTGGCTCACGCCACGCAGCGTGAATTCGCCGCGCACCTCGGCCAGGCGGTCGCCTTCGAAGCGAAAGCGGGTGGCCACGAAGTAGGCGTCGGGGAATTCCGTACTGGCCAGCAGGTCGGCCTCTCGAAGCCGCGCGTTGAACACCGGCAACCCGGTGTCCACCCCGGTGGTGGGAACGCGCAAGCTGACTGCGCCGCGGCCGGCGCTGCGGTCGAGGGTGACCGCGCCCGCAATGGGGCCGAAGCGCCCGCGCGAGGTGGAGGTGCCGAAATGCAGCACCTCGAAATGCACGAAGCTGTGCGCGGGGTCGAGTACGTAGGCGGCAGGCTGCGCGGCGGCACTCGCGGCCGTCACGGTCAGCAGCAGGGCGGGAAATTTCATCCCGCCATGCTGCCGCAGAACCCGCCTTACTGCTTGACGGCTTCGACCTGCACCACGAGCCGCACGTTGTCGGGCGCCACGGCCGGCAGGCCGTAGTTCACGCCCCACTGGCTGCGCTGGATGACGGTCTCGAAGTCACCGCCGCAGACCTCGCGCTTGAACATCGGGTTCAGGTAGCAGTTGAAACGGTTGGCCTTCAGCGTCACCGGGTGCGTCTGGCCCATCATCGTGAGCGTGCCGGCGACCGCCGTCACCTTGTCGCCGGAAAAGCTGAACTTGTCGCCGACGAATTTGGCGGTCGGGAACTCGCTCACGTTGAGGATGTCCTTGCTGCGCAGGTGACCGTCGAACGGCGGCACGCCTGAATTGATCGAGGCCATGTCGATGGTTATCTCGACGCGGCCGGTTCGGGCGGCACGGTCGAACTGCACCATGCCCTCCTTCTTGTCGAAGCGCGCGCGGTTGGTGGAAGTGCCGAAGTGCGTGACCTCGAAGGTGACGAAGGTGTGCGTGGGGTCGAGGGCGTAGTTGCCGCCGTCGGCCTGGGCGCCGGTGACCACGACCGCGCAGGCCGCGGCGATGACGAGCTTGTTCATCGGAAGAACTCCTGGGTGAGATTGAGGAAAGGGACGGAGGAAATTCAGGCTGGCGGCAGCCCCGCCAGCACGAGCTTGAAGCGCACGATCACGTCGTTGGCCAGCAGCGAGGTGTCGGCCCATTCGGCCTCGCCGACCTTGAAGTCCAGCCGCTTGATCGCGAAGCTGCCGGTGGCCACCTGGTTGTTGCCGGCCGGCGCCAGTTGCACGGGCACGACGAGGTCGCGCGTGGCGCCCTTGATCGTCAACTGGCCCGCCACTTCGAAACGCCCCGGTCCGGCGGCCTGGATGCGGCTGGACTGGAACGTGGCCTGCGGAAAACCCGCCGCGTGCAGCCAGATCGGCTTGGGCACCTCGGCGTCGAGTTCGGCGCTGCCGAAGCGGGCGCTGGCGGTGTCGATGGTCATGCCGACGCGGCCCGTCTCGGGCTTGCGGGGGTCCAGCGCCACCTGGGCGCTGAACTTGCCGAACCGGCCTTCCACCGGCACGCCCATCTGGCGCGTGGTGAAGACGATCTCGCTGCCTGCGGCCTGCAGTCTTGCCGGCTGGGGCTGGGTCTGGGCGAAGGCGACCTGGGCGCCGGCGCCGGCCAGGGCCAGGAAGAGGGTGCCGAGGGCAAAAAGGGTGCGTGAAGACATGGTTCAGGACCGGATCGGTTGCATGGGGACCGCGACACGGCGGCGCGCCGGCATCATGCGCAGCAGCAGGCCGTCGCGGTCGACGAAATGGTGTTTCAGCGCCGCGGCCACGTGCAGCACGATCACCGCGGCCAGCGCATAGGCCAGCCATCGATGCACCGGCTTGAGAACTTCGGACAGGGCGCGGTCGGGCGCCACGAAGTCCGGCAGCGGCAGCACACCGAAGAGCACCACCGGAAAACCCGCTGCCGAGCTGTAGGCCCAGCCGGCCAGGGGCACGGCCAAGAAGAGCGCGTACAGCGCGGCATGCGCCATGTGCGAGGCCCGCTGCTGCCAGGCCGGCATGGGCAGAGACGCCGGCGGCCGGTGCGTCAGGCGCCACAGAAGGCGCAGGGCCGACAGCACGAGGATCGTCACGCCGGCCCACTTGTGCCAGTTGTAGAGCTGCAACCGCTGCGGCGAGAAGGGCAGGCCGGTCATATACAGGCCCACACCCAGCGAAGCCAGGATCATCAGCGCCAGCAGCCAGTGCAGCGCCATCGAGACCGGGTGGTAGCGCGCCGCGGCTGTGGCGGGTGAATGCGGGGTGGGACTGAAGCGGGAGTTCACACCCAGAATTGTCCCGGCCGACCCGCAGGCCGGCGTTCAAGCCATTTGACGGCTTGGGTCAGGACGGGCGAACGGCTCGAACGGCGCGATCGGCGCGATCGGCGCGTTCAGGCGGCGCGCTTCACCGCGGCTTCGCCGCCGCGCCAGCGCTGCATCAGCGCCGCCCACTTCGGCCGCACCGCGGCCAGATGCCGCGCCTTCACGTGGCCGTAGCCGCGGATCTCTTCCGGCAGGCGCGCGACCTCGGCAGCGAGTTCGAGATTCCCACCGTCCAGCTTCAGCAGCAGCTCCTCGATGCAGTTGCGGTATTCGTCGATCAGCGCGCGCTCGATGCGGCGTTCCTCGCTGCGGCCGAAGACGTCCAGCGCCGTGCCGCGCAAGCCTTTCATCTTCCCCAGCACGCCGAAGGCGGTGCGCATCCACGGGCCGAAGGGCTGCTTGATCAGTTCGCCGCGCTCGTTCTTCTTGGCGATGCCCGGCGGCGCGAGGTGGTGCACGAGCTGGTAGTCGCCTTCGAACATGGCTTCGATCTTGTCGGTGAAGCGGCGATCGGTGTGCAGCCGCGCCACCTCGTACTCGTCCTTGTAGGCCATCAGCTTGAAGAGATAACGCGCCACCGCCTCGGCGAGCTTCGTGCTGCCCAGTGGCGCCTCGGTGGCGCGCACCTTTTCGACGAAGGCCTGGTAGCGCGCCGCATAGACCGCGTCCTGGTAGCCGGTGAGGAAGTCCACGCGCGTGGCCACCATCTCGTCCAGCGACGGCTTCTTCACGAACTGGATCACCTGCCGCGCCTGGAACAGCGCCTGCACCGCCGCCAGGTCGTGCGCGCAGCGGCGGCCCCATTCGAAGGCGGCCTTGTTGTTGTCGACCTGCACGCCGTTGAGTTCGATGGCGCGCAACAGCGCTGCGTGGCCGAGCGGCACGCGGCCCTGCTGCCAGGCGTAGCCCAGCATCAGCGGGTTGGTGTAGATGCTGTCGCCCAGCATGGCCTCGGCCACCTGTTCGGCGTCGAAGGCGCCGACCAGGGCTTCGCCGACGCTGGCGCGGATCACGGTCTCGCAGTTGCCCCCCGGAAACTGCCAGTCGGCATTCTTCACGAAACCTGCGGTCGGCGTGCCATGGGTGTTGAGCGCGACGAAGGTGCGGCCGGGCTGCATCACCGTGAGCGTGTATTTGCTGGCGCCGACGATGCTGTCGCAGGCGATCACCAGGTCGGCCTGCGCGGTGTCGACCTTGGTGGTGTGGATGGCGTCGGGCCGGTTGGCGATCTGGATATGGCTCCAGGTGGCGCCGCCCTTCTGCGCCAGTCCGCCGGCGTCCTGCGTCACCACGCCCTTGCCTTCCAGGTGCGCCGCCATGCCGAGCAGCTGGCCGATGGTGATGACGCCGGTGCCGCCGACGCCGCCGACGACGATGCCCCAGGCACGCTCGGCCAGCGGCAGTGCGGGTTCCGGCAGCGGCGGCAGGCCGTCGAGCGAGCCCCTCTTCTCCGCTTTCGGCTTCTTCAGCTGCCCGCCCTCGACGGTGACGAAGCTCGGGCAGAAACCCTTGACGCAGGAATAGTCCTTGTTGCAGGTGTTCTGGTTGATGCGCCGCTTGCGGCCGAATTCGGTTTCCACCGGTTCCACGCTCAGGCAGTTGCTCTGCACGCTGCAGTCGCCGCAGCCTTCGCAGACCAGATCGTTGATGACCACGCGCTTGGCCGGGTCGATCATCTTGCCGCGCTTGCGGCGGCGGCGCTTCTCGGTGGCGCAGGTCTGGTCGTAAAGGATGGCGCTGCAGCCCGGGACCTCGCGCAACTCGCGCTGGATGCGGTCGAGTTCGTCGCGGTGGTGCACGGTGACGCCTTCGCCCAGCGCCACGCCTTCGTACTTGGCCGGCTCGTCGGTCACGATGACGAGTCTGCTCACGCCTTCGGCGAGCAGGCTCTTCATGATCTGCGTCACCGAATGGCCCTCGGGCCGTTCACCCACCTGCTGGCCGCCGGTCATGGCCACGGCGTCGTTGTAGAGCACCTTGTAGGTGATGTTCACGCCGGCGGCGATGCTCTGCCGGATGGCGAGCAGCCCGCTGTGGAAATAGGTGCCGTCGCCCAGGTTGGCGAAGATGTGCGTTTCGTTCGTGAACGGCGCCTGGCCGACCCAGGGCACGCCTTCGCCGCCCATCTGGGTGAAGGTGTCGGTGCTGCGGTCCATCCACACCGCCATGTAGTGGCAGCCGATGCCGGCCACCGCGCGGCTGCCTTCGGGCACGCGTGTGCTGGTGTTGTGCGGGCAGCCGCTGCAGAACCAGGGTGCGCGCTCGCCGGTATTGACCTTCAGCTCCGACAACTGGCGCTCGCGCGCTTCGATGACGGCGATGCGCTCGTCCATGCGCGCCGCGATGTCGCGGTCCACCCCCAGCTTCTTCAGCCGTTTCGCGATGGCCTTGGCGATGATCGCCGGCGTCAGGTCGGCCTTGGCGCGCAGCAGCCAGTTCTCGCTCGGGTTGGGCATGCTCCATTCGCCGCCGCTGGCATTGCCGGCCTCGTCGTCGAACTTGCCCAGCACGTGGGGGCGCACGTCGGGGCGCCAGTTGTACAGCTCTTCCTTGAGCTGGTATTCGATGACCTGGCGCTTCTCCTCCACCACCAGGATTTCCTGCAGGCCCGAAGCGAAGTCGCGCGTGATGGTCGCTTCCAGCGGCCACACCACGTTGACCTTGTGCAGCCGCACGCCGAGCCGGCGGCAGCTGTCGTCGTCCAGGCCCAGGTCGTTGAGAGCCTGGCGCGTATCGTTGTAGGCCTTGCCGCTGGCAATGATGCCGTAGCGGTCATTCCTGCTTGCGATGACGTTGTGGTTGAGCTTGTTGGCGCGCACATACGCGAGCGCGGCATACCACTTGTAGTCCATCAGCCGCGCTTCCTGCTCCAGCGGCGGGTCGGGCCAGCGGATGTGCAGGCCGCCGGGCGGCATGGCGAAATCCTCGGGCACGACGATCTTCACGCGCTCGGGGTCCACCACCACCGAAGACGACGACTCCACCACCTCCTGGATCGTCTTCATGCCGCTCCAGACGCCGGAAAAGCGGCTCATCGCGATGGCATGCAGGCCCATGTCCAGGATGTCCTGCACCCCGGAAGGGAAGAAGACCGGCAGCCCGCAGGCCTTGAAGATGTGGTCGCTCTGGTGCGGCGCGGTGCTGCTCTTGCTGACGTGGTCGTCGCCGGCAATCGCGATCACGCCGCCGTGGCGCGAGGTGCCGGCCATATTGGCGTGCTTGAAGACGTCGCTGCAGCGGTCCACGCCCGGGCCCTTGCCGTACCAGATGCCGAACACGCCGTCGTATTTCGCCTCCTTGGGGTACAGCGCCAGCTGCTGCGTGCCCCACACCGCGGTGGCGGCGAGTTCCTCGTTCACGCCGGGCTGGAAGACGATGTGCTGCGCGGAGAGGTGTTTCTTCGCCGCCCACAAGGCCTGGTCGTAGCCGCCGAGCGGGCTGCCACGGTAGCCGCTGATGAAGCCCGCGGTATTGATGCCTGCGCCCAGGTCGCGCTGCCGCTGCAGCATGGGCAGGCGCACCAGCGCCTGCACGCCGCTCATGAAGGCGCGCCCCGCGGCCAGCGTGTACTTGTCGTCCAGCGTCACGGATTCGAGCGCCTTGCGGACGGACTCGGGCAGCGGTGCATTCATGGCGTCGACTCCTGGAGGGGCCCGGGGTGAACGAAAGGCCCGGGGCAGCGCGGCAGTGTAGGCAAACGGGCGCGGTATGTCTTTTCTTTCGATGCCCGCTCAGGCATGCTTGGCGCAAGCTTCTTGCTCCAATTAACGTTGAAACGTAAAAATGACGCTCAGAACACCTGAATTGGGGAAAACCACCGTGGCTCCGGCCAGCACCACCGAAGTCCGCGGCGCGGCGCTGGACCGCTACGACGTGGCCATCCTGCACGAACTGCAGGCCGACGCTCGGCTGTCCAATGCCGAACTCGCGGCGCGCATCGGCCTGTCGGCGGCGCCCACCTGGCGCCGCGTGAAATGGCTCGAGGAGCAGGGCTACATCACCGGCTACCGCGCCGAGATCGACCGCCGCAGGATCGGCCTGGGCGTGCTGGCCTTCGTGCGCGTGGACGCCGAGCGCAACAACGCCGAGGCCACGCGGGCGCTGGAAGAGACCATCCGCGCCCTGCCCGAGGTCATGGCCTGCCACTACATCAGTGGCGCGGGCACCTTCGAGCTGCACGTGGTGGCCACCGACCTGGATGCCTTTTCGCGCTGGACCATGAGCACGCTGTTCAAGCTGCCCAACGTGAAGGACCTGCACACCAGCTTCTCGCTGGGCGAAGTGAAGGCCGGCTCCGCGCTGCCGCTCGAGCACCTGGGTCGGGGGGGTTGAGACCGCAGTCGCGGTGCTACCCTCGGGCCCGTTGAAGACCGCCCCCTTCCACCGTCTTGCCGACGCGCTGCTGACCACCGAACCGCTGCAGCGGGCGCGGCTGGCGCAGGTCGGCAGGGCCATGCTGTTGCTGGCAGCAGCGGTGGTGGCGATGAACTATTTTGCCTGGATCGGCGTGGCCCCCGCCGCCGCGGTGCTGGCCTGGTCGGCCCTGACGCTGCTGGGCATGGCGCTGTTCTACGCCCTCATCCGCGGCGGCTGGTCGCGCCGGCGCGCCGACCCCTCGCTGACGGTGCCGCAGATGCTGTTCGCGCTGACCAGCGCGGCGGTGGCGTATGCGCTGCTGGGCGCCGGGCGCGCTGCGGTTTTCCCGGCGGTGATGGTGGTGCTGGTCTTCGGCATGTTCGTGGCCTCGCCGCGGCAGATGCGGTGGGTCAGCCTCTACGCGGTCGGCCTGTTCGGCGCAGTGATGACCATCAAGGCAGTCACCGCCCCGCAGGCCTACCCGGCGGCCATCGAGCTGGGGCATTTCCTGCTCGTGGCCACCATGGTGCCGGGGGTGTCGGTGCTGGCCGGCCGGCTTTCGCGGCTGCGCCATCGCGCGCGCCGGCAGCGCAGCGAACTGGCGCAGGCGCTGGCCCGGTTGCGCGAGCAGACCACGCGTGACGAACTGACCGGCCTGCCCAACCGCCGCCACATGCAGGCGCTGGTGGCGCAGGAACACCAGCGCTGCACGCGTTCGGGCCAGAGCTTCTGTCTGGCACTGCTCGACATCGACCGCCTGAAGTCGGTCAACAACGCGCACGGCTATGCCTGCGGCGACGCCGTGCTGCAGGCCGTGGCGCAGGAGGCGCTGCGTCACGTGCGCGGGTCCGACGTGCTGGCGCGCTGGGGCAGTGGCGTCTTTCTGCTGCTGATGTCCGACACCCATGCCGCACTGGCGCGCGGCGGGCTCGAGCGCGTGCTCGAGCGGCTGGCCGCGCTGCGCGTGGCGCACGGCAATGCCATCGTGGCCGTGACGCTGTCGGCGGGCCTGAGCGAACACCACGCCGGCGAGGCCGTGGCACAGACGCTGCAGCGCGCCGAACGCGCGCTGCAGGAAGCCAAGACGCAAGGCGGCGCGCAGGCCGTGGCCGCCTGAATGCCGCGGGCCGGTCCATGACGCACGAGACTTCGCCATGTGGCTGCTGATCCTGGAAGCGCTGAGCGCCTTGGCGCTGCTGGTGTTCATCGTCTGGTGGACGATGTTCTCCGGCCGCCGCAAGGACGGCGACCCGCCGGACGAGCCGCGCTGAGCGGGCCGCCCTCAGTCGCGGGGCGGCCAGACGAAGGACAGCGGACGCGTGAACAGCCGGCGCCGCATCGCCGCGGCGATGCGGCTGCGGTCCTTGAGGCGCACGCCACGCGAACTGAGCGCCACCTTGAAGGCGAGCCAGAAGCTCACCGTCACGTTCAGCACGCCGGTGGCGGCGATGCCGGCCATGCACCACCAGAATGCCGGTTCGGCGAGCAGCGGCCAACCCAGCGCCCCGAGCGCCGCGCCGAGCTGCCCGCTGGACAAGGTGACGTGGCGCACCTCCAGCGGCGGGCCGAGGAAGTCCACCAGCGCCGGCGCCAGCCCCAGCATCATGCCCAACGAGATATTGGCCGCGAGTCCCGAGACGTTGGCGCGCGACCAGCTCGACCAGCGCCGCGCCCGCGCCGCGCCCAGCGTGGCCACGATGCGCGGGTTCCAGGCCATGGCGCTGTCCAACCGATGCAGCACGAACCAGTTCTCGGCCCAACCGGCGACGAGCGAACTGGCGAACAGCAGCACCCCGGTGAAGGCGGCGAACAGCACCGTGGGGCCCAGCAGCGTCAAACTGCCCAGAACGTATTCGGCCGTCTCGGCCCCCACCAGCGGCGCACCGAACACCGTCTTTGCCAGCCACTGCGCGGCCAGCACCAGCGGCGCGCACATGGCCACGTTGCCCACGATGCCGGCGGCCTGCGACCGGATGAGCTGCGCCACGCGGTCGACGAAGGTCTCGATCTGCTCTTCGCTGGTGCTGCCGCCCGCGGCCGGCAGCGAAGCGGCCAGCGCCGGCGCCGTCATCGCCGGCTGCTTGGTGGCCACCGTCCAGTGCAGCAGCATGACGACGACGAAGCTGGCGGCATAGTTCGCGCCCGACCAGAACCCGGCCCAGAAGGCCGACAGGCCGATGGCCGCGATGGCGAACTTGACGAAGGTGGTGCCGGCGAGGACCGCACCGCCGCCGGCGGCACGGCGCAGCATGTCGCGGTATTCGTCGCGCGTGCGCGTGATGTAGTGTTCGCCGGTCTCGGCGCTGCGCTCGGTGACCTGGCGCGCCAGCAGCGAATACTGGCGCGCCAGCAGGCGGCGCACGCCGCGCACCTGGGCCAGTTCGCGCGCCAGGGCGGCCACCAGTCGTTGCCACTGCGGCGCGGGGTCCGGTGCCAGCACGCATTCCAGCAGTTGTTCGATGCGGCGGGCGCGGCCCTGCAACTGGTCGAGGTCGAACACGATGTCCACCGACACGCCGTACTGCTCCAGATGCGCCGTGATGCTGCCGGCCGCACGGCGGCAGGTGTCCAGCAGGGCACGCAGGTAGGCGGCCTCCTGCAGCGCCTCGGCGTGGCGACCCTCCAGCACCGCGGTGCGCAGTGCTCCGGCCGCCGCCGTGAGCTGGCGGAAGGGTTCGTCGTGCAGCAGGGCGGTGTCCATGCGCTGGCGCAGCGCCGGCGAATAGCCGGCCGCATGCACGGCACTGACGAGGATGGTGATGGCGTCGAGCAGCGTGGCGCGCCAGTCCTCGGCGGCCGGTGCCAGGATCGAACCGGCGCGGTGCAGCGTGGCCGTGTCGATGGCGGCTATCCAGTCCGCGTCGGCGGCTTCGAACATCAGCCGGAACAGCGCCGCCAGGTCCCGCGTATCGGGCGTGGCCGGCAGCACGCGCGCCTGCACCCGGGTCAGGAGTTCACCGGCCAGCGACATGCGCGAGCCGAAGCCGAAGTCGGCATACAGCGCGGCGGCGTCGGTCTCGCGCCGGAAGGCGCGCATCATGCCCTGCACCGCGGCGCGCGCGGCCTCGTTCTTGTCCAGATGGTTGAGCAGGTGCCGCAGCCGCAGTACCGGCAGCGGCGTGCGGGCTTCGTCGGCGGCCGCGGCGACGGCATTGCGCGGCGCATGGCGCAGCCATTCCATCAACCGCACCAGCCACAGGTTGCGGTCGGCCTGGCCGGCCTTGGCGTTGGCCGCGTTGACGAGCGCGGTCAGGTCCCAGACGGACATCGCCTGCGCCGCCTTCAGTGCAGCAGGCCCGGGAATACGAGTTCGAATTCGGGCACCTGGGCCTCGAAAGGCTGCGCTTCCTCTGTGATGCAGAAATAGGTGCCGCGCATCTGGCCGTGCGGCGTGGCCAGGCGGGTCCAGCTCGAATATTCGAACTGCTCGCCGGGCTTGAGCAGCGGCTGCTGGCCGACCACGGCCAAGCCGCGCACTTCCTCGCCGTTGCCCTCGGCGTCGGTGATGACCCAGCGCCGTGCCACCAGTTGCGCCGTGATGTCGCCGGTGTTGCGGATGGTTACGGTATAGGCGAAGGCATAAGGCCCGTCGGGCGGGTCGGACTGTTCGGGCAGGTACTGCACGTGGACTTCGCAGGTGAATTCGGGGCGGGACATCGGCGCGATTCTAGGCAGCGAATGCCTGCGCGCGCCGGCGGCCGCGCAGCCGCCCCGCTAGGCCAGCAACCGGGCCTTGACGCGCTTGCCCTTCACCTGGCGGTCGTTCAGCGCCGCCAGCGCCTGCTTCGCTGCCGCGCGCGCCACCGCCACGTAGGTGGAGAACTCGTTGACGTTGATCTTGCCCACCTGGTCCGCCGGCAGGCCGGCGTCCTTGGTCAGCGCACCCAGCACGTCGCCGGCGCGGATCTTCTCCTTGCGCCCGCCCAGGATCTGCAGCGTCACCATCGGCGGCTGCAGCGGCGGGCCACCGGCCGGCGTCAGTTCGCTCAAGCGGTGCCATTCGCTCTCGCGGCCCTGCATGGCGTCGATGCGGCCGACGCGGCCCATCTCGTCGACGCTGGCCAGGCTGAAGGCCCAGCCCGCTTCTTCACCGCGCCCGGTGCGGCCGATGCGGTGCGTGTGCACCTCCACGTCGGGCGTGATGTCGACATTGATCACCGCTTCGAGCTGCGCGATGTCGAGGCCGCGCGCCGCCACGTCGGTGGCCACCAGCACCGAGCAGCTGCGGTTGGCGAAGCGCACCAGCACCTGGTCGCGGTCGCGCTGCTCCAGGTCGCCGTGCAGCGCCAGCGCGACGATGCCCTGCGCCTGCAGCACGTCCACGAGGTCGCGGCACTGCTGCTTGGTATTGCAGAAAGCCAGCGTGCTGACGGGGCGGAAATGGTCCAGCAGCAGGCCCACGGCGTGCAGGCGCTGCTCTTCGGTCACCTCGTAGAAGCGTTGGCGGATCTGGCTGGCGGCGGGGCGCTGCGCCAGTGTGACCTCCAACGGATGGTGCAGGAATTTCTTCGCCAGCTGCTGGATGCCTTCGGGGTAGGTGGCCGAGAACAACAGCGTCTGGCGCGACTGCGGCGCCCGGCTGGCGATGGCGGCGATATCGTCCATGAAGCCCATGTCGAGCATGCGGTCGGCTTCGTCGAGCACCAGCGTGCGCAGCGCCGCCAGTTGCAGGCCGCCACGGTCGAGATGGTCGATGATGCGCCCCGGCGTGCCCACCACCACGTGCGCGCCATGGGCCAGGCTGTCGGCCTGCGGCTTGATTGGCGTGCCACCCGTGAGCGTGAGCACCTTCACGTTGTCCTCGGCGCGCGCCAGGCGGCGGATCTCCTGCGACACCTGCTCGGCGAGTTCGCGCGTGGGGCACAGCACCAGGGCCTGCACGTCGAAGCGCCGCGCCTCCAGTTTCTGCAGCAGGGCCAGCGCGAAGGCCGCCGTCTTGCCGCTGCCGGTCTTGGCCTGGGCGATGAGGTCGTGCCCGGCCAGCGCCAGCGGCAGCGCCGCGGCCTGCACCGGCGTCATGCGCGCATAACCCAGCTGCTCCAGGTTGGCCAGCACGGCGCCGGCCAGCGGCAGGGTGTCGAAGCGGCCGGTGGCGGTCATGGCGTCGGGAGTTCAGGGCGAGGTGCGGTCGATGCGCCGCGCCAGCAGCACCGAGGTTGTGGTCTTGCGCACGCCTTCGATGGCACCGATCTCGTCGAGCAGCGCATCCAGCCGCGCCGTGGAATCGGCGCGCAGCAGCGCCATGTAGTCGAATTCGCCGCTCACGCTGCAAAGCTGGCGCAGTTCGGGAAAGGCGGCCAGGCGCTGCGTCACGTCGCGCGCCGACTTCGGCTCGGTGCTGATGCCCACGAAGGCCTCCACCCCGCGGTCGGCTTCTTCCTGCCCCAGTCGCACGGTATAGCCCACGACCACGCCGCTGCGTTCCAGCCGCGCCAGCCGCGCCAGCACGGTGGTGCGCGCCACGCCGAGCTGGCGCGCCAGCTCGGCCGTGCTGGCGCGGGCATTGGCCTGCAGCAAGGCGAGCAGACGGCGGTCGAGGGGATCCAGATTCATGGTCGGCGGGAAGCGCGGCCTATTGTCGGTGCAGCTCGCACGGGCGGGCCGCCTTGCGGCGAGTCCGCCCGGTGATGACGCTAAAGTCGATCCTGGTGCCCGGCCGAGCGCCGGACGACCGCACAACACGCACAACAATGCGACGCGACACGGGGAGTCCATGGATCGAGCACGGCTCGCACGGACATGAAATTCAGACACGTCGTTCTCTTCAACGGCCAGGCCTTCAAGGTTCCGCAAGGCATTCAACGCATCGACCACCTCGCCACCCACGGCTGGCAACTGCGCTACGGTGGCACGAAGATGTTCTCCGACCACAGCGCCGACGGCAGCGGCGCTGCGGCGGCACTGGAAAAGGCCACCCGCGAACTGCTGCGGCGCATCGCCACGCTGCAGGCTCCCACCACGCTGCAGCGCGCCCCGAGCCAGAACAAGACCAGTGACCTGCCGCCCGGCATCTCGGGCCCGATCGTGCGCCAGCGCAGCGGCTCCGGCCTCAGGGAAGCCAGCCTGTCGGTGCTGATCCCGCGCTTTGGCGAGAAGCCGAGACGTCGCACGGTGTATATCGGCACCGAGAACACCTATACGCTGCAGAAATACGAGGCCGCGCTGGCGCGCGCGATCCAGATGCGACAAGAAGCCGAGGCCGCCTACCAGCGCGACGTCACGCGCGCCAAGCGCGCTGAAGGCCGCAAGCTCAAGGCCGAGCGCAAGACCGGCTGAGCATCGCAAGAGGTTCGTCGTTTCGTCGGTTCAATCAGGCGAAACGGCGGAAGCATAGACTATTTCGACGAAAGCCTGCTTTCTTTCGTCGCGTCTCGCGCCTAGACTTCCCGCCAGTTCAACACCTGGTCGGGAGACACCTTCATGCGCATCACCTTGCTCGGCGCCGGCCACATCGGCCAGACCATCGCCCGCCTGCTGGGTACCAGCGGCGACTACGACTTGACCGTGGTCGACCGCAGCGCCACCGCGCTGGCCCGGCTGGCGCAAGAACCCGTGACGACGCGGCAGGCCGAGACGGCCGACGCCGCCGCACTGCTGCAGGTGCTGCGCGGCCAGGACGCCGTCGTCAATGCCTTGCCCTACCACCTGGCCACACTGGCCGCGACGCAGGCACGCCAAGCCGGCTGCCACTATTTCGACCTCACCGAGGACGTGGCCGCCACCCGCGCCATCAAGCAACTGGCCGAAGGCGCGGCCACCGTCTTCATGCCGCAGTGCGGGCTGGCGCCGGGCTTCATCGGCATCGTCGCGAACCACCTGGCGCAGGGCTTCGACAGCCTGCACGAGGTGAAGATGCGCGTCGGCGCGCTGCCGGCCTTCCCCACCAACGCGCTCAAATACAACCTCACCTGGAGCGTGGACGGCCTCATCAACGAGTACTGCCACCCCTGCGAGGCCATCCGCGGCGGCCGCAACATCGAGGTGCTGCCGCTCGAAGGCATGGAGCATTTCAGCCTGGACGGCACCGAATACGAGGCCTTCAACACCAGCGGCGGCCTCGGCACGCTGTGCGAAACCCTGGCCGGCCGCGTGCAGACGCTGGACTACAAGAGCGTGCGCTACCCCGGCCACCGCGACCTGATGAAGATGCTGCTGGAAGAACTGCAGCTCAAGGACGACACCGAGACGCTGAAGGACATCATGCGCAAGAGCATCCCCAGCACCATGCAGGACGTGGTGCTGGTCTTCGTCACCGTCAGCGGCCAACGCGGCGGCTCGCTGGTGCAGGAGGTGTTCGCGCGCAAGATCTTTGCCGACCGCAGCGAGGGCCACCCGCTGTCGGCGATCCAGATCACCACCGCCGCCGGCATCTGTGCCGCACTGGACCTGTTCCGCGAAGGCAAGCTGCCGCAGCGCGGCTTCGTGCGCCAGGAGCAGGTGGCGCTGCCCGACTTCCTGGCCAACCGTTTCGGCAGCGCCTACCAGCAGAGCCGGCAGGTGGAAAGCATCGGCTGAGGCTGGACGCAGTCAGTCCGGTGGACTGTCTGCGCCTGCCGAAGGGCCGGGCCAGTGGCCTGGCGCGGCCTGCAAGGCTGACGCCCGTGCCGCAGCGCTGCGCGGCGGCTTCGGCCCTGCGCCGGCGTGGGTTGCGGTCCGGCCGGCACAATGTTGCTGCATGTCAACCCTGCAGCACACCGAGTTCCAGGCCGCCATCGTCGACCTCGACGGCACCATGGTCGATACCGTGGGCGACTTCGAGGTCGCGCTGCGGCTGGCGCTGGCCGACCTGGGCTGGCCGCCGGTGGGCCGCGATTTCATTGCGCGCACGGTGGGCAAGGGCAGCGAAAACCTGCTGCTGCGCACGCTGGAACAGGTGGGCGCGCCGGCCGCGCTGTACGACCAGGCCTGGGCGCGCTACCAGCACCACTACCTGGCCATCAACGGCCAGTTCTCGGCCGTCTTCCCCGGCGTGGTGGAAGGGCTGAAGCTGCTGCGCGCACGCGGCCTGCGGCTGGCCTGCCTGACCAACAAGCCCAATGCCTTCGCGCGCCCGCTGCTGGCGCTGAAGGGGCTGGACGTCTATTTCCAGCACGCCTTCGGCGGCGATGCCTTCGCGCGCAAGAAGCCCGACCCGCTGCCGCTGCTGCAGACCTGCAAGGCGCTGGGCAGCGAGCCGGTGCGCACGCTGATGGTGGGCGACTCGCGCAACGACGCCGAGGCCGCGCGCGCCGCCGGCTGCCCGGTGGTGCTGGTGAGCTACGGCTACAACCACGGCGAGCCGGCGGCCAGCGCCCGGCCCGACGCGGTGATCGACCGCATCGATCAACTCGCCGACCTGTTGGCGGTGTCGCTCGGTTAGACTGACCGCGCCATGCGCATGGTCCACGCCACCCCCACACGCCCCACTGCAGGTTCCCGCGACCGGGGAGCCTGGCCCTGGCGCCGCTCGACGACTTGCTTCGCCTGACCCCTTCCGCGGCGCAGGCTCCACCGGGTGCCACGGCACCCGCCGTCGAACGTGACGCAGCCTCGGCACCGGGGCTGCAGAAGGCACCCCAGTGATCACCGAACTCGAATTCCAGAGCCTGGCCGCCGCCGGCTACAACCGCATCCCGCTCATTGCCGAGGCCTTTGCCGACCTCGAGACGCCGCTGTCGCTGTACCTCAAGCTCGCCGGCGGCAGCAGCCACAGCTTCCTGCTCGAATCGGTGGTGGGGGGCGAGCGTTTCGGCCGCTATTCCTTCATCGGCCTGCCGGCGCGCACGCTGCTGCGCGCAAGCGGTCAGCTGAGCGAGATCGTCACCGACGGCCAGGTGGTCGAGCGCGCGGAAGGCAATCCGCTGGACTTCATCGCCGCCTATCAGGCTCGCTTCAAGGTGGCGCTGCGGCCCGGCCTGCCGCGCTTCTGCGGCGGCCTGGCGGGCTATTTCGGCTACGAGACGGTGCGACACATCGAGCCGCGGCTGGCTGGCATGCACAAGCCCGGCGGCATCGGCACGCCAGACATCCAGCTGCTGCAGACCGAGGAACTGGCGGTCATCGACAACCTCTCGGGGCGGCTGTACCTGATCGTCTATGCCGACCCCGGCACGCCCGAGGCCTACCACCGCGGCAAGCGCCGGCTGGCCGAGCTCACCGACAAGCTGCGCTACAGCGTGAGCGCGCCTCAGGTGCGGCGCGGCCCGGGTTATGCCGTGGAACGCGAGATGACGCGAGCCGATTTCGAAGCCGCCGTGCTGCGCGCCAAGGAGTACATCGCCGCCGGCGACTGCATGCAGGTGGTGCTGGGCCAGCGGCTGAAGAAGCGCTATACCGAAAGCCCGCTGTCGCTGTACCGCGCGCTGCGCTCGCTGAACCCCAGCCCGTACATGTACTACTACGACATGGGGGCTTTTCAGATCGTGGGCGCCAGCCCCGAGATCCTGGTGCGCCAGGAACGCACGCCCGACGGTGGCCAGACGGTGACGCTGCGCCCCATCGCCGGCACGCGCCCACGCGGCGCCACGCCCGCGCAGGACAAGGCCCTCGAAGCCGAACTGCTGGCCGACCCCAAGGAACGCGCCGAGCACGTGATGCTGATCGACCTGGCGCGCAACGATATCGGCCGCATCGCCGAAACGGGCAGCGTGAAGGTCACCGAGGCCTTCGGCATCGAACGTTATTCGCACGTGATGCACATCGTGAGCAACGTCGAAGGGCGGCTCAAGCCGGGGCTGAGCGCGCTGGACGTGCTGCGCGCCAGCTTTCCCGCCGGCACGCTGAGCGGCGCGCCCAAGATCCGCGCCATGGAGATCATCGACGAGCTCGAACCCACCGCGCGCGGCATCTACGGCGGCGCCTGCGGCTACCTCAGTTTTGCCGGCGACATGGACGTGGCCATCGCCATCCGCACCGGCGTGGTCAAGGACCAGACGCTTTACGTGCAGGCCGGCGCCGGCATCGTGGCCGATTCCGACCCGGGCGCGGAGTGGCAGGAAACCGAAGCCAAGAACCGCGCCGTGCTGCGAGCCGCGGAACTGGTGGAAGAAGGCTTCTGAGCCAGCGCTCCGGCTTGGGTCAACCCCGGCCGCGCGCGCTTCGTTACCATGGGGCCGTGCGCGGCAGGTGTGGGGTTGCCGGCGAGCGATTTCAACGGAGCAAACATGATCCATCCTCAAGCCGCCGTTGCGCGGAAGGGCCGAGGCCGGCGTCGCGGGCCATTCGGCCTGGCGCTCACCCTGGCGGCGGCCCTCTGCATCCAGCCCGTGGCTGCGCAAGCGCCTGCCGCCCCCGTGGCCGCCGCGCCGGCGCCGGTGGCGGAAGAACTCGAAGGCCTGGTCGGCCGCATCGCGCTGTACCCGGACGACCTGGTCGCCATCATCCTGCCGGCGTCGACGAATCCGCTGCAGATCGTGCAGGCCGACCGCTATCTGCAGAAGCGCAAGGCCGACCCCAAGGCCCCCATCGACGAGAAGTGGGACGACTCCGTCAAGTCGCTGCTCAACTACCCCGACGTCGTGAAGACGATGAGCGACGACCTGGACTGGACGAGCGCGCTGGGCGAAGCCGTCGTCGCCGACGCGGGGGCGGTGCTGGAAGCCGTGCAGGGTTTCCGCCGCAAGGCCCAGGCCGCAGGCAACCTGAAGACCGACGACAAGCAGACGGT
Source organism: Candidatus Rubrivivax defluviihabitans (assembly GCA_016709385.1). GTDB lineage: Bacteria > Pseudomonadota > Gammaproteobacteria > Burkholderiales > Burkholderiaceae_C > Rubrivivax > Rubrivivax defluviihabitans. The sequence goes on along the minus strand of JADJMW010000002.1, from coordinate 271,598 downwards.
CCAGGTGGAAAAGGAAGTCATCACCATCGTGCAGAGCAATCCCGAGGTGATCTACGTCCCGCAGTACAACCCCACCACCGTGGTCTACGCGGGTTATGCGGGCTGGGGCTACTACCCGACGCCCTACCCCGTCTATTACTACCCCTATGCGCCCGGCGCGGCCTTCGCCACCGGCCTGATCTGGGGTGCGGCCATTGGCGCGGCCTGGAACGGAGGCCGTTATGGCGCGAACTACGGCGGCAACAACAATATCAATATCAACCGCGATACCGATATCAACATCGGAGGCGGTGACCGGGGAGGCGGCAGCCGAGGAGACGGGGGGCGAGGCGGCGCGAGCACCTCGCAGTGGAAGTCGAACAAGCAGCCGGGCCAGGTGAGCAGTTCCGTCGGCAAGACGGCGCCTTCGTCGCGCGCGGGCGATGCCCGTGGCGGCGGCGCACAGGCCGGTGGCGGCGGCGCACGGCCGTCGGCACAGCCCGCTGGGGGTGCGGGAGCGCGACCGTCGGCGCAGCCGTCGGGCGGCGGCGGCGCCGGCGCGGGTACTCGACCGTCGGCACAGCCTTCGGGCGGCGGGGCTGGCGGCGCCAGCGCCTCCAACCGCGCCAGCCCTTCGGGCGGCAGCGCCTTCAGCGGCTATGACTCGGGCCGCCAGACGAGCATGGACAGTTCACGCGGCGCCTCCAGCCGCAGTTCGGCGTCCAGCAGCGCCAGCCGGCCGTCGCCCAGCGCCGGGGCGCGCAGCAGCGGCGGCGGTGCGCGCTCCGGGGGCGGTGGCGGCGGCGGACGCCGGCGCTGAAACGGAGGACTCGACATGCGCCCATCTCCTTTCATCGAACCGAAATCCACGCTGATGAACACCCTGCGCCGCTGGCCCTCGTCTCTGCGCCGCCTGGCGCTCGTCGCCACGCTTGCACTGGCCACCCCCTTTGCCGCCCTGGCCGTCGAACAGGAAACCTTTTCCACGCCCGAAGCCGCCACCGAGGCGCTGCTGACCGCGCTCAAGGCCGACAGTGACGAGGCCATGATCAAGATCTTCGGCGAAGCGCACCGCGACCTCGTCACCTACGCCGACCGCGCCACCGCCAGCGCCAGCCGGGCCAGGATCGTGGCCGCGATGCAGACGCTGCGCGTGCTGCACGAAGCCGGCCCCGACCGCCGCGTACTGGTGATCGGCGACAAGGCCTGGCCCGTGCCCATTCCCATCGTGCGCACCGGCGAGCGCTGGCGTTTCGCCAGCGAAGAGGGCGAAGACGAACTTCTCAACCGCCTCGTCGGCGCCAACGAACGCAATGCGATCTACGTGCTGCGTGCCTTCGTGGATGCCCAGCGCGTCTATGCCTCGCGCGACCGCAACGGCGACGGGGTATTCGAGTATGCGCAGAAGCTTCGCAGCACGCCCACCCGGCAGGACGGGCTGTATTGGGCTGCCGATCCGGCCAAGGGCGAGGAGCCCAGCCCGGTCGGCCCGCTGTTGGCCGAGAGCGCCCCGTACCTGGAAGGCCGCCAGGCGGGCGATCCGTATCGCGGCTACCACTTCAAGATCCTCACGCGCCAGGGCCCGGATGCCGCGGGTGGCGCCTACAACTACCTCGTCAACGGTCGCATGATTGCCGGCTTCGCGATGGTGGCCTACCCCGCCGATCACGGGCACACCGGCGTCATGACTTTCATCGTCAACCACAACGGCCAGGTCTTCGAGAAGGACCTGGGTCCGAACAGTGCCAAAGTCGGCGCCGCGCTGACGAGCTTCAACCCGGGCGCCGGCTGGAAGAAGGTCGCACCCTGAAAGCGGCCGTGGCCGCCGGCGAAGGCCGCGGCCACGGTGTCATGCCGGGCGCCCCACACCCGCGGGGCGGGGGTGCAGTGGATTACTTCTTGGCTGGCGCAGCCGCCTCGACCGACAGCGCCAGCGCCTCGGTGTAGGTGGCCTGGATCTGGTCACCCACCTTCACCAGCGCGAACTGCTTGGGGTCCGGCACCTTCAGCTCGACCGTCTGCTTCGGGCCCTTGAGCGTCAGCGTCTGCGTCTTGGCGTCGACGGCAACCACATCGGCCGTGACCTCGACTTGGCGGCCCACGATGCCCGCGGGCTTCGCGCCGGCGGCCGAACGCGCGCCGTCGGCCTGCTCGGTCTTGGCGACGAGTTCCTTGCCGTCCTTCTTCAGCGTCAACGTCAGCGCTTCCATGTAGCGCGCGACGACCATGTCGCCGACCTTGATCTGGTCGAAGTTGCGCACCTCGGGCCCGGCCGTCACGGTCTGCACGTTGCCCTTGGGGCCCTTCAGCGTGAGCTGGCGCTGCGCCTTGTCGATGCTCTCGACACGGGCCGAGATCATCACGGCGGCGGCGACGGTGCCCGTGCCGGGGGCCGAGGCCGCCACGGCCGTGGCCGCGGCGTCGGGCTTCTGCTGCGCCAGGGCCGGCAGGCAGGCGGCGCCGAGCAGCGCCGCGCCGAGGATCAGGTTTGTCTTGTTCATGCAGTTCTCGATGGAGTAAGTGAAGTGGCGACGATCGGGCCGCCGAGCTTGAAGACCCGCCGCAAGGCCGACGACCTGCGCCTTGAAGTTGCAGGTGGGCGATGCGAAGAGCCTGGCCAGGAAACGCGCCGCACGCCGGGCACGTTGACCCCGGCTTGGCGCAGCGGCGCGAATTGTCGCATCATGATCGCCGGTAGCTGGGCCACCCTCTGCAAGGAGTTCTAGTCATGGAAGTCACTCGACGGCTGGGCCTGGCCACGCTGCTGATTTCGGCGCTCGTCGCTTCGGGTGCGTTCGCAGCCAAGCCGTCCGGGCTCGACGAGGCCATGAGCCACGACGGGCTGCAGAAGGTCAAGGTCAAGGGCATTCAGTTCGCCTATGCACGGCCCGGCGCCACGCTGGCCGGCTACGACCGCGTGCAGATCGAACCGGTGCAGGTGGCGTTTCACAAGCACTGGGACCCCACGCGCACCGGCAGCCGGATCAAGCTGGGACAGGAAGAGCGCGAGAACATCCGCAACGGCGTCGCGTCGGCCGTGCAGGAGGCCTTCGCGACGGAACTGCAGGAAAGAAGCCGCTACAAGGTGGTCGACGAAGCCGGTCCGGACGTGCTGCGCGTGAAAGTCGCGATCGTCGACCTCTACGTCAACGCGCCGGACACGGAGAGCGTGGCCATGTCGAGGACTTACACGATTTCGGCCGGCCGGATGACGCTCTTCGCCGAACTGTTCGACTCCGAGTCGGGACAGTTGCTGGCGCGCGTGATCGACAAGCGCGAAGGGCGCGACGACCAGATGTACCGGCTGTCCAACAGCGTGGTCCAACGCGGCGAATTGCAGGATATCGCTTCGACCTGGGCGCGCATCCTGCGCCGCGCGTTGGACAACGCCCACGGCATCGGCACGAAGTAGCCGCCGCCGCGCTTCAGCCGTAGACGTTGCGCAGCGTGCCCAGGCCTTCGATCACCACCTCTACCGTGGTGCCGGGCTTCATGGGCAGCACGCCCAGCGAGGTACCGCACAGGATCAGGTCGCCCGGCGCCAACGTCATGTCCTGCGACAGCCGCCACACCAGTTCGGCCGGCGCGAAGAACATGTCGGCCAGCGCATAGTTCTGGCGTTCGCGCCCGCCCACCAGGGTGCGCAGGGTGCCGCCGGCGGGGTCGAAATCGGTCTCGATCCAGGGGCCGAAGGCGGCGAAACCGTCGAAGCTCTTGGCGCGCGTCCACTGCGGGAAGCTGGCGTCGCGGTGCAGCAGTTCGATGGCCGTCAAGTCGTTGGCGCAGGTGTAGCCGAAGATGCAGCCGGCGGCTTCTTCCAGCGTCACGCGGCGCGCGCTGCGGCCGATGACGACGGCCAGCTCACCTTCGTAGGCCACGCGCCCCACTTCGGGTGGCGGCGCGGGAATCGCCTGTTCGTGCGCCGCAGCACTGCCGGGTGACTTCAGGAAATACAGTGGCTCGGCCGGGTGCGCCCAGCCGTTCCTGTCGGCGGCGGCGCGGAAGTTGTTCCACAGGCCGACGATCTTGCCCGGGCGGCACGGCGGCGCGAAGGTCAGGCCGGCGAGCGGCAGTTGTTCACCGGTGGGACGGGGCTGATCGAACAGGTCGCCCTCGAAGACCCGAACCGTGTCGCCCTCGACCTGGCCCAGGGGGGTGCCGGGCCGGCCGGGCCGTGAAAAACGCATCCAACGCATCGTGCCTCCTCGAAAATTTCAGTGGGCCAGCGCGTCGTCGAGCACTTCCACCCAGTGCCGCACCGGCGTGGTGGTGCCCGACTGCAGGTGCTGGATGCAGCCGATATTGGCCGACACGATGACCTCGGCCTGCAGCGGCTGCAGGTTCTGCAGCTTGCGGTCGCGCAGTTGCGTGGCCAGTTCGGGCTGCAGCACGCTGTAGGTGCCTGCCGAGCCGCAGCACAGATGGCTTTCGCTGGCGGCCAGGCTGACGTCGAAGCCCAGGGCACCCAGGTGCTTCTCCACGCCGCCACGCAACTGCTGGCCATGCTGCAAGGTGCACGGAGGATGGAAGGCCAGGCGCATGGCGCTCGTCGCGCCAGGCCGAGAACGGCCGAGCCTGGACTGCAGCGCCGGCATCAGGTCTGGCAGCAGTTCGCTGATGTCCTTCGTGAGCTCGCCGACACGGCGCGCCTTGTCGGCATAAGCCGGGTCGTGCGCCAGCGCATGGCCGTATTCCTTGACGGCCACGCCGCAGCCACTGGCGTTCATGACGATGGCTTCTACCCGGCCCTGCGAGGTGAGGCCGTCGACCAGCGGCCACCAGGCGTCGATATTGCGCCGCATGTCGGCCAGGCCGCCTTCGGTGTCGCCCAGGTGCGTGCGCAGCGCGCCGCAGCAGCCGGCGCCGTCGGCCACCAGGGTCTGGATGCCGGCGGCGTCGAGCACACGTGCCGTGGCGCTGTTGACGTTGGGCATCATGGCCGGCTGCACGCAGCCCAGCAGCATCAGCACCTTGCGCGGGTGTGCCTTCGTCGGCCAGCGATGGGCGCGCGCACCACCGGGGGCCGGCACCTTGGCCTGCAGCGCCGCCGGCAGCAGCGGGCGCACCATCTGGCCCATCTTCATGGCCGGGCCGAACAGCGGCGAGGTCAGGCCGGCCTTGAGCAGCCAGCGCACGGTTTTCTCGCCGGCCGGGCGCTGCACGCGTTCCTCCACGATCTTGCGGCCGATATCCACCAGGTGGCCGTAGGCCACGCCGCTGGGACAGGTGGTCTCGCAGTTGCGGCAGGTCAGGCAGCGGTCCAGGTGCAGCTGCGTCTTGCGCGTGACCGGCGCACCTTCCAGCACCTGCTTCATCAGGTAGATGCGGCCGCGCGGGCTGTCGAGTTCGTCGCCCAGCAGCTGGTAGGTGGGGCAAGTGGCGAGGCAGAAGCCGCAGTGCACGCATTTGCGCAGGATGGCCTCGGCCTCCTCGCCGTCGTGCGTGCCCTTGAATTCGGGAGCCAGGTTGGTTTGCATGGGCGGAAAAAGGGGGGTCCCGAGGGTCGGGGTCAGAACAGGCGGGCGATCAAGGGCATCAGCAGCGCGGCCAGCAGCACCTGAAGGCCCAGGCCCAGCGCGGCATAGGCGCCGGCCTCGGGGTGTACCTGCAGCGCCCGCGCCGCGCCCACCCCGTGAGAGGCGGTGCCCAGTGCGAAGCCGCGCACGGCAGGCGGCCGGATGCGCGCCGCGTCCAGCAGCACTTTGGCGGTGATGGCGCCCACCAGCCCGGTGAGCACGGCGAAGACGGCGGCCAGCGCGGGAATGCCGCCCAGCTGCTCGGCAATGCCCATGGCCACCGGCGCCGTCACCGACTTCGGCGCCAGCGAAGCGATCACCTCGCGCGGCAGGCCCAGCGCCCAGCCGATGACCACCGCGCTGCCGCTGGCGGCGGCGCCACCGGCCAGCGCCGCCAGCAACAGTGCGCCGGCACGGGCGCGCAATTCGGCACGGCGCTGCCACAGCGGCCAGGCCAATGCCACCACGGCCGGGCCGAGCAGGAAGTGGATGAATTGCGCGCCCGAGAAATAGGTCTCGTACGCCGTGCCGGTGGCGCGCAGCAGCAACGCCAGCACGACCACCGACCACAGCACCGGGTTGGCCCAGGGCGCACGGCCCAGTCGTTCGTACAGCAGCGACGCCGCCACGTAGACCGCCAGCGTGGCCGTCAGACCGAACAGCGGCGTGGCGGACAGGTAGACCCAGAGCTGGACGACCTCGTTCATCGTGGCGGCCCTAGGGGGCGAGCGGCGCCGCGGTCTCCCGCCGCAGCAGCGCGCGCAGCACCCACGCGGCCACCAGCAAGCCGACCCAGGTCGACAGCACCAGCGCCACCAGCATCTGCACGCCGTACTGGCCGACCAGCCCCAGGTGGCCGATCACGCCCACGCCCACCGGCACGAACAGCAGCGACAGGTGGCCCAGCAGCGGTTGCGCCGCCGCCTCCACCGGTACGCGCACGGCCGGCCACTGCAGCAGGCCGACCAGCAGCACCAGCCCCAGCACCGGCCCCGGCAAGGGCCAGTGCGCCAGCCTGGCCAGCGCCTCGCCGGCCGACTGGCACAGCAGCAGCAGCGTGAAGCCCCTCAGCGCGTCCATGTCTCAGGCCAGCTCATAGGACAGCACCCAGTAGTGCGTGTACGGGGTCCACTGCGGCTGCCGCGCCCGCGCGCCGAGCGCGGCGACGGCCTCGTCGCGGCCGGGGAAATTCTTCAACACCTCGTGCACCGACCCGTCGTCGAGCGTGCGCTGCTGGTAGGTATTGCCGGCCTCGTCACGGCGCGAGATGGGCGTGCTGCTGGTCTGCACGTAGGAGTTGTCGAGAAAGACGACGCGCGCGCCGGACGGCAGCCGGCCATGCAGCATTTCCAGCCAGCCGGGCAGGCGCGACAACGGCACGTGGCTCCACCAGCAGCCGGCAAAGGCAGCGTCGAAGCGTTGCCTATCCAGGCCCGCCAGCGTGTAGGCATCCACGGTCGCGAAAGATACGCTCGCCGGCATCGGCCGCGCTTGCGCCACCGCCAGCGTCTCGGAGTTGAGGTCCGTGGCCAGCCAAGATGCGGCATCGCGCGCGCCATGGGGCGTCCACCAGCCGGTGCCGCAGGCGACTTCGAGCACCTGCCTGCCGGCAAAGGCGCCGGCGAGCCAGGCTTCCATGGCGCGCAGGTCATGCTGTCGTTCGGGCTTGTGATAGACGCGCTCGTAATAGGCCGCACGGCGCGCGTAATAGCGGCGCATGCCGTCGACGATATCGGCAGCCACGGTCAAAGCCCGGGCACGAGCCGGCCGGGGTTGAAGATGCCGTCGGGGTCGAAGGCCCGTTTCAGTTCGCGGTGGATGCGGTCCAGCGGCGGTGCCGGCGGCGCGAAGGCGCCCGCGCTCTTGTCGGTGGCGCGGAACAGCACGGCGTGGCCGCCCGCCGCCGCAGCCGCCTGGCGCAGCGTGGCGGCCGGCGCCGTGGTGCAGATCCAGCGTTGCGCGCCGCCCCATTCCACGAGTTGCTCGCCCGACAAGGCCAGCGGCGGCGTGGTCGCAGGCACCGACAGGCGCCACAGGCTGGCGCCGCCTGCCACGGCGCGCAGCGCGCCGACGAAAAACTCGTCGTGGTGGTCGCGCAGCCCTTGCCAGAAGGCAGCGGCCAGCACCGGGTCGACCACCTCGCCGCCGATCTTCGCCTGCGCCGCACGCACGGCCGCGCCGGCACCCGACAGGCGCAGCACCAGCATGCCTTCCCACCAGGCGCTGGCATTCAGCGGCAAGGGCTGACCACCCCATTCGTTGAGGCGCTGGATGGCTGTGGCAACGTTCATCTCAAGCCGCAGCGTCAGCGTGGCCGGCGTCACCGGCAGCACCTTCAGCGACACCTCGCAGATCACGCCCAGGATGCCCATCGACCCGGCGAGCAGACGCGACACGTCGTAGCCGGCCACGTTCTTCATCACCGTGCCGCCGAAGCCCAGCAGCTCGGCGCGGCCGTTCAGCAGCTTGGCGCCGAGCACATAGTCGCGCACACCGCCCACCGCCGCGCGCGCTGGGCCGGCCAGCCCGGCGGCAACCATGCCGCCCACCGTTCCGCCCTGTGCAAAACGCGGCGGCTCGAATGGCAGGCACTGGCCCTTCTCGGCCAGCGCGGCTTCCAGGTCCGCCAACAACGTGCCCCCGCGCACGGTGACGACCAGTTCGCTGGGTTCGTAGCTGCTGATGCCGGCCAGTGGTGCCACCTCCAGCGGCTCGCCGCTCGGCGGCCCGCCGTAGAAGGCCTTGGTGCCGCCGCCGCGGATGTCGAGCCGGGTCTGGGCGACGCGCGCGGCCTGCACTTGTTCGACGATTCGGTCGAGTGCCGCGTCCATCAGAACCGCTCCAGTTCCGGAAACGGCAGCAGCCCGCCCTTCACGTGCATCTTCCCGGACTCGGCGCAGCGGTGCAGCGTGGGGATCACCTTGCCGGGGTTGAGCCCTTCGCCGGGGTCGAAGGCGCGCTTGACGGCGAAGAACTGCTCGCGTTCCTCGGGGCTGAATTGCACGCACATGCTGCCGAGCTTTTCCACGCCCACGCCGTGTTCGCCGGTGACGGTACCGCCCAGGGCGACGCTGGTTTCCAGGATGTCGGCGCCGAAGAGTTCGCAGCGGTGCAGCTGGTCGGGGTCGTTGCCGTCGAACAGGATCAGCGGGTGCAGGTTGCCGTCACCGGCGTGGAAGACGTTGACGCACCGCAGCCCGTACTTCTGCTCCATGCCGGCGATGGCCTGCAGGATGTCGGCCAGCCGCTTGCGCGGGATGGTGCTGTCCATGCACATGTAGTCGGGGCTGATGCGGCCCGAAGCCGGGAAGGCGTTCTTGCGCCCGCTCCAGAACTTCAGCCGCTGGGCCTCGTCCTTGCTCACTTCCAGGCGCGTGGCGCCAGCGCCCGAGAGCACGTCGAGCATGCGGTCGATTTCTTCCGCCACTTCCTCGGGCGTGCCGTCGCTTTCGCACAGCAATATGGCCACCGCATTCAGGTCGTAGCCGGCGTGCACATAGTCTTCCACCGCCGCCGCCATGGGCTTGTCCATCATCTCCAGCCCGGCCGGGATGATGCCGGCGGCGATGATCGCGGCCACCGCGTCGCCGGCACGGCGGATGTCGTCGAAGCTGGCCATGATGCAGCGCGCCAGCAGCGGCTTGGGCACCACCTTCACCGTCACTTCCAGCGTCACCGCCAGCATGCCTTCGCTGCCCACCACCAGCGGCAGCAGGTCCAGGCCCGGCACGTCGAGCGCCTCGGAGCCGAAGCTGACCGGTTCACCCTGCACCGTGAGGCCGCGCACGCGCAGCACGTTGTGCAGCGTGAGGCCGTATTTCAGGCAGTGCACGCCGCCGGCGTTCTCGGCCACGTTGCCGCCGATGGTGCAGGCGATCTGGCTGCTGGGGTCGGGCGCGTAGTACAGGCCGTACGGCGCCGCCGCTTCGCTGATGGCCAGGTTGCGCACGCCGGCCTGCACGGTGGCGGTGCGCGCGGCACGGTCCACGTTCAGGATCTTGTTGAACTTGGCCAGGCTCAGCGTCACGCCCATGGGGTTGGGCAGGGCGCCGCCGCTCAGGCCGGTGCCGGCGCCGCGCGCCACCACCGGCAGCTTCAGCGCATGGCAGGCTTTCAGCGCCTCGGCGACCTGGGCCTCGGTCTCGGGCAGCGCCACCACGAGCGGGCGCTCGCGGTAGGCGGTCAGGCCGTCGCATTCATAGGGAATGGTGTCCTCGCTCTGCCACAGCAGCGCATGGGCGGGCAACACCGCGGAGAGGGCGGCCACGGCCTCGCGCTGGCGTTCGGCGCGCGAGGCGGCATCCGGGGGCAGGGGGGCATTCATGCCCTGCACTGTAGCGGCTGCACCCGCGTTTGGGCCGCCGTGCTGGCGTCACGACCGAATCGACTGCGCCGGGGCCGGTCGCGCCGCGGCGTCCGGGTGCAGGATGTAGAACGTATAACCGTAGTGGTGGCTGAACCGCTCGAAGAGCCGCATTTCCTGCTCCGCCTCGGCCACCGCGGCGCGGGCGCGAAATGCGGCAGGCAGGTGTTCGATCTTCTCGCGCAGCGGGCTGTAGTAGTTGTTCCACCAGGCTTCGTCGGGCAGCCTCTCGGTGCCGAGTACGGCGAAGCCCGCCCGCTGCGCGCGGCGCCGGTTCTCGGCCTCGCCGGCCATCGTGGGGTAGGCCGCGGACCAGAACTCGCGCGGCTCGGCCGGCGCGTCTTCGCTGAACCAGCTCATCTCCGAGACGACCGCCACCCCTTCGGCGGCGAGCAGGGGACGCCAGCGGGCGAGCGCCGTCTCGAAGCCCAGGTTGTAGGCCGCGCCTTCGGACCAGATCAGGTCCAGCGCGCCCGGCGGCCAGGTCAGCGCGCCCATGTCGGCCTGCACCGGGTGGACCAGGTGCTGCAGCCCGCGCTGCCGGGCCAGTCCGGCCAGTTCCTCCAGGAACACGGCCGTGGTGTCGACCGCCAGCACCTCGGCGCCGTAGAACTCGGCCAGCAGCAGGGCGCCGGCGCCGCTGCCGCAGCCGAGGTCGGCGATGCGCGGCCGCTGCGGCAACTTCGGCAAGCCCTGCAGCAGGCGACGCGAGAAATGGGCGTCGCCCGGCCCCTGGCGCGGCAGGCCGCGGTGCAGTTCGATCAGGTCGGCCAGACAGGTTGCTTCGGCGCCGGCGTCAGCCATGGTCACCCTCACCACGCGACAGGTGCAGCTTCATGCCTTCGTGCGAGGCCACGAAGCCCAGGCCTTCATAGAAACGGATGGCGTCGGTGCGCGACTTGTCCGACGTGAGCTGCACCATGAGGCAGCCCCGCTGCCGCGCGCGCTCGATGGCCCACTGCAGCATCTGCCGGCCCACGCCGCCGCAGCGGTGCGCCGCGGCCACGCGCACCCCTTCGATCAGCGCCCGCCAGCCGCCGCGGTGGCTGAGATTCGGGATGAAGCTCAGTTGCAGCACGCCCACGATGCCCAACGCGCCCAGCGCGCCGCCAGCGCCGGCCTGCGCGACCACGAGTTCGATATTCGGGTCGCGGTCGATGGCGTCGAAGGCGTCGTGGTAGCAGCGCGGCAGCGGCGAGGTATCCGATTCGCGCCGCGCGCCCAGCGGGTCGTCGGCGAGCATGGCCACGATGGCCGGCAGGTCGTCGCGCGTGGCGCGGCGGAACAGCAGCGCGGCCGCATCCGGGGGGTCGCTGCCGGCCGGCATTCAGGCCTGCCCGGTGAAGACGGTCAGCACCCCCGTATAGCCGTACAGGTGCTGGTGCGCGATCTCGCCGCCGGCAAAGAAGCCCGCGAGCGGCACCTCGCCCAAGGCGTACTGCACGATCTTCAATTCCGCCGAAGGGCCGCCGAAATGCGGCCCGCCACGGCCGGCGCAGCTGACGTACAGCGCACCCAGAATGCGCCGCGCCGGCCCGTCGGCAGAGTCGAGTTCGTCGCGGATCTCGCTGCAGATGCGAACCAGGTCGCGCCGCGCCGCGGCCACGTCGCGCTGGCAGAACGCGACGCGCATGCCGGGCTGCAGCAACTCGGCCACTGCCACCGCGCGGCGCCCGGGGTCCAGGCCGATGAGGTGGCGCACACGCACGTCGTCGCCGAAGGCGCGGTGCCGCGACTGCATGGCCGCGGCACCGGCCGGCGCCATGGACGCGCTGGCGCTGCCGGTCACGCCCACCAGCGTGGCGCGCAAGCGCGGCAAGGCCTGGCGCGGGTCGTCCAGGGCGGGCAACCCCAGGTCGGCCAGCAGGCTGGGAAGCGCCGGCTGGCCGTCGAGTTCGACGATGATGTTGCGCTCGCAGGCGGTGACCTCTCGCGTCGGTCCCACCGGCTGGCAGCCCTGCGTCACGCGCGAGACCAGCGCCACGTCTTCGGTGAAGGCCACGCCCGACAGTCCACCCTGCCAGACGCCGTCGGCGATGTGCACGGCGGCCCCGCGCGACGACGCGAGGCCGCCGAAAAGATAACCCGACGTGGTACGGTCGCTCATTTCCACGATCAGCTCGGCCAGGTCGGGCGTGGCCGGGTCGGCGTGCACCAGAGCGCTGTAGGGCTCGATGCGCTGCAGCTTGCGCGCGCCCGAGAAGACTTCGAAGCGCCCTGCCGGCAGGGCCGCCAGCATCAGCACCAGCGCCGGTTCGTCGAAATATTCCACGCCGCCGGCACAAACGCCCACGCCGACGCTGCCCACCCAGGCCACGCCGGGCCAGCGCTCACGCAGCGCCGCCAGCAAGGCCTCGGCAAAGGCGGCGTAGTGGTCGGTGAAATAGGCGAAGCCCAACGTCAGCGGACCGGCGCCGCTGGCGTCGTGACGCTCGCGCTGGGCGTCGAGTTGCATGGCGGCCAGTGCCAGCGCCGCCTTCCAGTCCGGATGCGTGGCGTGGCCGACCAGGAAACCGGACATGGCAGGTGCCCGAACGTTCAGGCGCCGCGCTTGCGCGACGCGGTCGCGCGCCTGGCGGCAGCCGTCTTCGTGGCCGGCGCCTTCTTCGCGCCGGTGCGGGGCGGCGCCGAAGCCGACAGTTCGGGAGCGCTCGCCGAATCGAGCCCGGCATCCTTCATGGCCTTGGACGCGATCTCGGTGAACTGCTGTGTCAGCGCACCCCACCACTGCATGGGGTCGATGACGCCGGCACTCGTGCTGGCCGCAGGGGATTCAGCCTTTGCGGCAGCCTCGGGTACGGCCGCCGGTGCCGACCGCGGCACCGGCGGCGGTGCTGCCGGGGGTGGCGGCGGCGGTGGTGACGCAGGCGTCTTGATGCGCAAGGCCTCGCTCAGCTCGGACAGCGGCAGGTTCATGCCCTGCAGCGTCGAAAGCGTCATGCGCTGCACTTCCAGCGCCTGGATCGTGGTCGCCAGCAGGCGCGCGTTCTGCTCCAGCCAGAACTGCACGGTGCGCAATTCGCCGATGCGCTTGTCCAGTTCCTCCGGGTCCAGCGTGGGCGCGATCCACTGCCCCATGCCGGGCACCGCGGCGCCCGCGCCCTTGATCAGGCTCTGAAGGAAGTCGAAGCCCGGCACCATCCTGGCCAAGTCGCCTGCACCCGTCATGTCGCGTCTCCTCGATTTGTTTGCGGTCGGGACAACTTGCATTGTGCGCCGGGCGCGCTCCGCCGAAGACCGGTTTGCGCCACAGTTCAGCGCTCGAAGGCCACGCGCTCGACCGCGAAGCCCTGCTTCGCCAGCAGCCGCGGCAGCGACTGCGGCCCGGTCATGTGCAGCGCCCCCACCGCGGCAAAGAGGCGCCGGCCCTGGCGATGCCAGGCTTCGATGCCGTTGGCCAGCGCCGGGTTGCGGCGGTCGTTGAGCCGGCGCAGGTAGGCGCGATCGCCGTCGCTGGCGACGCAGTCGCACCAGTGCTCGTAGTCCTCCAGCGCCGCCAGGTCGCCGCTCTCCCAGGCCGCGGCCAGGCGCGCCAGCACGCGGCGCGCGCTGCGGTCTTCCAGTTGGCGCAGGGTCTGATCGATGAGCGCCTGGGTCTCGGCGTCGCTGGCGGGCAGCAGCGCCCCGGTCTGCTGCGCGGCGGTCTCCAGCGCCACCACGCGCAGGCCCCCGGCGCGCGCCTGCTCCGCCAGCATCTGCTCCAGCGCGAAGGCGGGGTCCATGCCGAGCCAGCGTGCCTCCAGCACCGCCAACGTCGTGGTCTGCAGCACCGGGTGCAACGGCGCCAGCGACGCGGGTGCCACGCAGGCGCGCTCGAAAGCATGCTGCAGCCGGTCGTTCAGAGGCGCCGGCAGCGCGGTGCCACGCGGCAGCCCGGTCAAGGCCTGCAGCAGCGCCGGGTCGCCGGGGTCGACCTCCAGCGCCAGCGCATCGCTGGCGCGAAGCGCCGCGGTGACCTGCGGGCCCAGCCGCTGCCAGGCCGGCTTGCCCACGTGCAGCGTGCCGTAGAGGTAAGAGCTGCGGCCATCGCGCGTGATGCGCCACAGCAGTCCGCGGTCGCGCGGGGCGCCGTCGGCCGCGCCCGTCGACACCACGGCCGGCGGGCAGACGGCGGCCGGCGGCTGAGCCGGGGCCGGCGCCACCGCCAGCCACGGCAGGGTCACCGCCAGTGCCGCCAACCGGCGGCGCAGCCAGCGCCCCGTCACCGCGCTGCCCCGTGCAAGTCCACGCGCAACAGACCCTCGCCCTGCTGCCAGCGTAGCCGGCCCAGCACGTCCATGCCCAGCAGCGGGGCGGCCAGCCCGGGCAGGGCCACCATGCGCAGCCGCTCGGCGCTGACGCCACCCTCCAGTTGCAGGTGACCCACCACCACCGTGCCGGTGACCACGCCGCCCGCGGTTTGCGAGCGCACACTCCCCCGTTGCTCCAGACCCAGGCTGCGTGCCAGCGACTCCGGGATCGCCGTGCCGGTGGCACCGGTGTCGACCAGGAAGTCCACGCGACGGCCGTCGATGCGGCCCGGCCAGTGGTAGTGGCCGTCGGCGGCGCGGCGGATCTCCACCGTGCCGCCGTCGACGACGAAGCGCGTCGCCGCCTCGCTGCGCATCCAGGCCTGCACGCCCAGAAAGATGCCCAGCGCCAGCAGCAGCCAAACGGTGCTGTGCTTGACCCAGCCCGGCAGGTCGGTCATGGGGTCGGGGGCCCCTCAGCCGGCCAGCGGCGCCACGCGCTGGGCTATGGCGCCGAACACGCTCTGGCCGTCGCGGCCGAGCATCTCGATTCGGATGGTGTCGCCGAACTGCATGAAGGCGGTCTTCGGCGCGCCGCCTTCGATGGTCTCGATGGCGCGCTGCTCGGCGATGCAGCTCCAGCCATGGCTCCAGTCCCGGTTGCTCACCGTGCCGCTGCCGACGATGCTGCCGGCGCGCAGGCGGCGCGTCTTGGCCAAGTGCGCGACGAGCTGGCCGAAGTGGAAGCTCATTTCCGGCCCCGCGTCGGTGAGGCCCACGCGGCGGCCGTTCCAGCGGCTTTCCAGCGCCAGGTGCACGCGGCCGCCCTGCCAGCCGTCGCCGAGTTCGTCGGGCGTGGCGGCCACCGGGCCGAAGGCGGTGGCCGGCTTGCTCTGCAGGAAGCCGAAGCCCTTGGCCAGCTCGGCCGGGATCAGCTGGCGCAGGCTCCAGTCGTTGACGAGCATCAGCAGGCGCACGCCCTCCAGCGCCGCGGTGGGTGTGGTCCCCATGGGCACGTCGCCGGTGACGACGGCCAGTTCGGCTTCGAAATCGATGCCCCAGTCGGTGCTGGCGAAGACGGCGTCGTCGCAGGGGCCCAGGAAGTCGTCGCTGCCGCCCTGGTACATGAGCGGGTCGTCGAAGAAGCTGGCCGGCATCTCGGCACCACGCGCCTTGCGTACCAGCTCCACGTGGTTCAGGTAGGCCGAGCCGTCGACCCACTGGAAGGCGCGCGGCAGCGGCGCCATGCACCGGCGCGGGTCGAAGTCGAAGGCGTGGCGCGCCTTGCCGTCGTTGAGCGTGGCGTACAAGTCCTCGAGCTGCGGCGAGAGGAAGTTCCAGTCGTCGAGCAGCCGCTGCATCGTGCCGGCGATGCCGGTGGCGAAATGCACGCGGCTGAGGTCGCGCGAGACCACGGCCAGCTGGCCGTCGCGCGAACCGTCCTTCAGGGTGGCGAGTTTCATGCGGAAGCGGGATATCGGCGCCCGGGGGCAGGATGGCAGTATTGTGGAATGCCCCCTGCCGCGCTGAATTCGCTGCCACTTTCCTTGCCGCCGCCACGGCCATCGCGGCGGCATGCCGCGCTGGCGGCGACCGCCGCGGTGCTGGCCGTGCACCTGCTGTTGCTCGGCCAAGCCGGCACGGCCCCGGGAAGCGACCGCCGCCAGGCTGCTGCACCGCCCATGCAGGTGCGCCATATCGTGGTGCCGGCGGCGAAGAAGGCAGCGAACCAGGCGGCGAACGACGCCACGAACGCCGCCACGACCGAGTCCACGACCGAGGCGCGCCCGACGGCGGCTCCCGCCGTAGCGCCACGGCCCGGGTCGGTGCCGCCGCCCCGGAAACACGCCGCTGCCGAACGCCGTCCCGCGCCGCCGGCCACCCCCGCGCCGCCGGCGCCCGGCGGCACGCCCTTACCGGCCTATGCAGCGCATCTGCCGCCACCCATGACGCTGCACTACTCGGTGCGTCAGGGCGGCGCCACCAGCCAGGCCTTGCTGCGCTGGCAACCCGCCGGCGACCGCTACCGGCTGACACTGGAACGCAGCGGCCAGGCCGCGCTGGGCTCGGACAGCCAGGGCCGGCTCGGTGCGGCCGGCCTGGCGCCCGAACGCTATGTCGAGAGCCGTCGCGGGCGCGAGCAGCGCGCGGTGAATTTCCAGCACGAGGCCGGGCGCATCACGTTCAGCGGGCCGCAGCTTCAGTACCCGCTGCTGCCGGGTGCCCAGGACCGCCTGAGCTGGATGCTGCAACTGCCTGCGGTGCTGGAGGCCGATGCCACGCTGCGCGCGCCTGGCGACGAGGTGTTGATCTTCGTGGCTGGCGCGGGCGGCGACGGCCAGGTCTGGACCTTCACCGTGCAGGGCCTTCATGATCTGGAGGCGCCCGCCGGGCCAATGGCCGGCGCGCTGCACCTGAGGCGCGCCGCGGCCCGGCCCTACGACACCCAAGTCGACGTTTGGCTGGACCCGGCGCGCCACCACCTGCCGGTGCGCATGCTGATGCAGTTCCCGCCCGCCGCGGGCGGCACCGACTGGGCCCTGGAACAGCTCGGCGCCCCCTGATCGGGGGTCGCCGGCTTGAACGCCGGCCAGGCAGACCCATCTGATGGGGCAGGAGGTATCCCGATGCAGATGCTTTACAACTCGGACAGCTATGTGGTCGTGCAGTTCGACGTGCCCGGCGCCAGTGAGGATGCCGCCCCCAGGCGGGGCGGTTTCGAGATCGTGGACAAGTTGGCACGGAAGGAGATCTTCATCGAAGGTGCCGTGGCCGAAAGTTTCCAGCGCGGCGTGCAGGAATTGGTGCGCCAGGGCCCCAACGAGGAAGTGATCGACGACTACATCGCCGGTTTCACGGCGCTGGCGCAGCAGCCTGTCGTGCTGCACTGAAGCGACCGGGCAGCGCGGCCATCGATAGCGGTGGCCCGGGCGTGCCGGCAGGCGGTGGGTGACACGGCACCGGCACGCCGGCGTGAGTGGCTGGTCTGAATGGCCGGCGCGCGCCGTTGCGGCGGAACGCGCTTCCTACAATCGCTGAATGTATCCCTTGCCCAACACCTATACACGCGGCGTCGCCCTGCCCGCGCTGCTGCAGCAGCGCATCGTCATCATCGACGGCGCCATGGGCACCATGATCCAGCGCCACAAGCTGGGCGAGGCCGACTTCCGCCATGCCTCGCTGCAGGACCACCCGAAGGACCTGAAGGGCAACAACGACCTGCTGGTGCTGACGCGGCCCGACGTGGTGCGCGAGATCCACGACCAGTACCTGGCGGCGGGCGCCGACATCATCGAGACCAACACCTTCGGCGCCACCTCGATCGCGCAGGAGGACTACGGCCTGGCGCACCTGGCGCGCGAGATGAACGTGGCTGCCGCGCGCATCGCCCGCGAAGCCGCCGACGCCGCCGCCACGCCCGAGCAGCCTCGCTTCGTGGCCGGCGCCCTGGGTCCCACGCCGCGCACCGCCAGCATCAGCCCCGACGTCAACGACCCCGGCGCGCGCAACACCAGTTTCGACGAACTGCGTGCCGCCTACCGCGAGCAGGCCGCGGCGCTGCTCGAAGGCGGCTGCGACCTGTTCCTGGTGGAAACCATCTTCGACACGCTGAATGCCAAGGCCGCCATCTTCGCGCTCGACGAACTGATGGAGGAAACCGGCGAGCGCCTGCCGGTGGTCATCTCGGGCACCGTGACCGACGCCTCCGGGCGCATCCTCAGCGGCCAGACCGTGGCCGCGTTCTGGCACTCGGTGCGCCATGCGCGGCCGCTGGCGGTGGGGCTCAACTGCGCCCTGGGCGCGGCTGTGATGCGGCCCTACATCGAAGAGCTGTCCAAGGTGGCGGCCGACACCTACATCAGCTGCTACCCCAATGCCGGGCTGCCCAATCCGATGGCCGAGACCGGCTTCGACGAGACGCCGGGGATCACCGGCGGCCTGATGGAGGAATTCGCGCGCGTGGGCTTCCTCAATATCGCCGGCGGCTGCTGCGGCACCACACCCGAACACATTGCCGAGATCGCGCGCCGGCTGCGGCTGTATCGACCCAGGCAGACCAAGCTTTTCTCGAAGCTGCTCGCCGCCTGACGCGGCCAAGCCGCATGCGCGGATCCGGCTTCGCCGGTCCGCTGCATGAGCCCCCTCGGGGGGTGGCGACCGGAGGGAGCCTGGGGGCCCGTCAGATTTCCAGCTTGGTGCCCAGCTCGACGATGCGGTTCGTGGGCAGGTGCAGGAAGTCGGCGGCGCCGGCGGCGTTGCGGTGCATGCTGGCGAAGAGCTTCTCGCGCCACAACGCCATGCCGCCGCGCAGCGTGGGGACGACGGTGTCGCGGCTGAGGAAGTAGCTGGTCTCCATCTCGTCGAGGCGCACGCCGCGGCCGGCCAGGAGTTGCAGCGCCTCGGGCACGTCGGGGTCGTTCTTGAAGCCGAAGTGCAGCGTCACCTGCCAGCAGTCGTGGCCGAGCGACTCCACCTCGCAGCGCTGGTCGAAGCCGATCCAGGGCCGCTCGTGGTGCTGCACGTCGACGAACAGGTTGCGCTCGTGCAGCACCTTGTTGTGCTTCAGGTTGTGCAGCAGCGCCGCCGGCGTGGCGCCCTTCTCGGCGGCGAGGAAGACCGCCGTGCCCGGAACGCGCAGCGGTGGGCTCAGGAAGACCGACTCCAGGAACAGGTCGAGCTCGATCGCTTCCTCGCGCAGCCGCTCGCTCATCAGCGCGCGGCCCTGTTTCCAGGTCACCATCAGCGTGAACATGGCGCCGCCGATGACGAGCGGGAACCAGCCGCCTTCGAGCACCTTCACCGCATTGGCGGCGAAGAAGGTGAGGTCGATGACGAGGAAGCCGAAGGTGGCCGCCACGCACAGCGCCAGCGGCAGCTTCCAGGCCCAGCGGATGACGAAGAAGGTCATCACCGTGGTGATCGTCATGTCGATGGTGACGGCGATGCCGTAGGCCGAGGCCAGCGCGCTGCTGGAGCCGAACATCACCACCGCGAACACGACGCACAGGTACAGCGCCCAGTTGACGAAGGGCACGTAGATCTGCCCGGTGTCGCGCACGCTGGTGTGCAGCAGCCGCAGCCGCGGCAGGTAGCCCAGCTGCACCGCCTGCTTGCTGACCGAGAACGCCGCCGTGATGAGGGCCTGCGAAGCGATCACGGTGGCCGCCGTGGCCAGCACGATGAGCGGGAACAGCGCCCAGGCCGGTGCCATCTCGTAGAACGGGTTGCCCACGTTCTCGGGGTGCTGCAGCAGCATCGCGCCCTGGCCGAAATAGTTGAGCACCAGCGCCGGCATCACGACGCAGAACCAGGCCAGGCGGATCGGCCGCTTGCCGAAGTGCCCGAGGTCGGCGTACAGCGCCTCGGCACCCGTCACGCACAGCACCACGGCACCCAGGGCCACGAAGGCCGTGCCCGGGTGCGCGAAAGCAAAGCCCAGCGCATACTGTGGGCCCAGCGCCGCCAGCACCTGCGGGTGCCGGGCGATGTGCACCACGCCCAGCAGCGCCAGCACGGCGAACCAGGTCATCGTGACCGGCCCGAACAGCCGCCCCACCGCGGCGGTGCCGAAACGCTGGGCGGCGAACAGCACCGTCAGCACGACCAGCGTCACCGGCACCACCCAGCGGTGCAGCGCGGGCGCGGCCACTTCCAGCCCCTCCACCGCCGAGAGCACGCTGATGGCCGGCGTGATGACGCCGTCGCCGAAGAAGATGGCGGTGCCGAAGATGCCCAGCAGCAGCAGCCGCGCGCGCAGCCGCGGGCGGTGCTTCACGGCCTGCGACGCCAGCGCCAGCATCGCGATGAGGCCGCCCTCGCCGTGATTGTCGGCGCGCAGGATCAGCACCACGTATTTCAGCGAGACGATGACGGTGAGGGTCCAGAACACCAGCGACAGGATGCCGAGGATGTTGTCCGGCGTGAGCGGGACGCGGCCCTGCGCAAAGACCTCCTTCAGCGCATACAGCGGGCTGGTGCCGATGTCGCCGTAGACGACGCCGATGGCGGCCAGCGTCAGGGCAGCCAGCGCGCCGGGCGTGCGGTGGTGGGGGTCGGCGCTCATGGACGAAAACGCGATTGTGCGCCCGGCCGATCAGGGATGCTGCGCCGCAGCAACCCCAGGTGCGGGCCTGTTGCGCAAACGCTTCAGGGCGCGTGGCGGCGGGCCGGGCTTTGCGGAGCCGTCACTCGTAGCTCTCGGCGTCGGGGTCGGTGGCTTCCAGCTCGTAGGCCGCGGCCAGCATCGCCAGGCGGCCGATCACGCCGTACATGTAGAAGCGGTTGGGCGCGCTGGCGCCGGGCTTGGCGCCGGGGCGCGGCAGTTGCGTGCTTTCGGCGAAGGCCAGTTCCACGAAACCGGCACCGGGGGCATTGAGGCTCTCGTCGAAGGCGCGGTGGGCATGCGTGCGGTAGAAGCCGCCGACCACGTAGCGGTCGATCATGCACACCACGGGCTCGGCCGCCGCGTTCTCGATGCGTTCGTAGGTGGGCACGCCTTCCTGGATCAGCACCTCGGTGATGTCGGTGGCACCGCCATGCGCGGCGCTCATCTGGTGCCGGGCCAGCCGCTCGGCGTCGTCCAGGTCCTTCACGTCGCGCACCGTCATCAGCCCCAGGCCGCTGGTGCCGTTGTCGGCCTTGACCATGACGAAGGGCTTCTCGTTGATGCCGTATTCCTTGTACTTGCGGCGCACCTTGGCCAGCATGGCGTCGGCGTGGCCCTTCACGCAGTCCAGCCCCTCGGCCTGCGTGAAGTCGACCTTGCCGCACTGCGCGTGCATGGGGTTGATCAGCCACGGGTCCATGCCCAGCAGCTTGGCGAATTTCTTGGCCACCTCCTCGTAGCTCTGGAAGTGGCGCGACTTGCGCCGCACCGTCCAGCCGGCGTGCAGCGGGGGCAGCAGGTACTGTTCGTGCAGGTGCTGCAGCACCGGCGGCAGGCCGGCCGAGAGGTCGTCGTTGAGCAGGATGGTGCAGGGGTCGAAATTCTTCAGCCCCAGCCGCCCGCGCGTGCGCAGCAGCGGCTCGACGACGAGTTCACTTCCGTCGGGCAGCACGCACGTGGTCGGCACCGTGACCGATTCGTCGAGCGTTCCCAGGCGCACGTTCAGGCCGGCCTGGCCGAAGATCTGCATCAGCCGCTGCACGTTGAACAGGTAGTGCGCGTTGGCGCTGCGGCTGTCGGGCACGAGCAGCAGGTTCTTGGCCTCGGGGCAGATCTTTTCGATCGCCGCCATCGCCGCCTGCACGGCCAGCGGCAGCATCTCGGGCGCCAGGTGGTCGAAGGTGGACGGGAACAGGTTGGTGTCCACCGGCGCCAGCTTGAAGCCGGCGTTGCGCAGGTCCACCGAGCTGTAGAACGGCGGCGTGTGCTCCATCCATTCGAGCCGGAACCAGCGCTCGATGGCGGGCATCGACTCCAGGATGCGCGCCTCGAGTTCGTTGATGGGGCTGGTGAGAGCGGTGGTGAGGTGCGGGACCATGGCGAGGCTCGAAGCGGACAGAAGCGGATTCTAGGCAGCCGGAACCAGGGGTGTGCAGGCAAAAGCAAGGCGGGGGAGACGGGCGCCGAGCCCCGTCTCCCCCGCCGGAGTTCCCGGGCAGCCCAAGCCGCCCGGAAGCTCGTCATTTGCCGTAAGCCGTCTCGCCGTGCGAGGTGATGTCCAGGCCCTCGCGCTCTTCGTCTTCCGGCACGCGCAGCCCGATCGTCAGGTCGACGACCTTGTAGGCGATGAACGAGACCACACCCGACCAGACGATGGTCAGGAGCACCGCCTTGAGCTGGATCCAGACCTGCGCGCCAATGGCGTTCGAGCCGACCGTGGCCGTGACCCAGTCGGTGACGAGGCCGGGGCCGCCGAGCGCCTGCGTATTGAAGACGCCGGTGAGCAGTGCGCCGACGATTCCGCCGACGCCGTGCACGCCGAAGACGTCCAGCGAGTCATCGGCACCCAGCATCTTCTTCAGGCCGTTGACGCCCCACAGGCAGGCGATGCCGGCCACGCCGCCGATGACCAGCGCGCCGACGATGCCCACGTTGCCGGCCGCCGGCGTGATGGCCACCAGCCCGGCCACCGCACCCGAGGCCGCACCCAGCATCGAGGCCTTGCCCTTCATCAGCGCCTCGCCGGCGCACCAGGCCAGCACCGCCGCCGCGGTGGCCGAGAAGGTGTTCATGAAGGCGAGCGCGGCGCTGTTGCCGGCCTCCAGCGCCGAGCCGGCGTTGAAGCCGAACCAGCCCACCCACAGCAGCGAGGCGCCAACCATCGTCAGCGTCAGATTGTGCGGCGCCATCGATTCCTTGCCGTAGCCGACGCGCTTGCCGATCACGTAGGCGCCCACCAGGCCCGCCACCGCCGCGTTGATGTGCACGACGGTGCCGCCGGCAAAGTCCAGCGCGCCCCATTGCCAGATCAGCCCGGCCTTGGCGTTCATCTCGTCGACCACGCTGGCCGCGGTGTAGGCGTCGGGGCCCATCCAGTACCAGACCATGTGGGCGATCGGCGCGTAGCTGAAGGTGAACCAGATCGCCATGAACATCAGCACCGCCGAGAACTTGATGCGCTCCGCAAAGGCGCCGACGATCAGGCCGCAGGTGATGGCCGCGAAGGTGGCCTGGAAGGCGACGAAGATGATCTCCGGGATGACGACGCCCTTGCTGAAGGTGGCAGCCATCGCAAAAGTGCCCGCGGCGGGGTCGAAGACACCGTTCAGGAACAGCCGGTCGAAACCGCCGATGAACGCGTTGCCCTCGGTGAAGGCCAGGCTGTAGCCGTAGACGACCCACAGCACGACGATCATCGAGAAGGTCACGAAGACCTGCATCAGCACCGACAGCATGTTCTTGCTGCGCACCAGGCCGCCGTAGAACAGCGCCAGGCCGGGGATGGCCATCATGATGACGAGCAGCGTGGACAGCAGCATCCAGCTCACGTCACCCTTGTCCGGCACCGGGGCCGCGGCCGGCGCGGCTTCGGGCGCCGAAGCCGCTTCGGCGGGCGCCGCGGCGGCCTGCGCGAAGCGCAATACCTCGACCTTGCGCGCCTGCTCGCCGTCGCCGGCGGTGATGTCCTCGGGTTTCTGCAGCACGATGCGGTCTTCGGCAACGCCGGCAACCTTCAACGCGTCACGAACGGCAAATGCACGTTGCTTGGCGAGTTCCTTGTTCACGTCGGCCGGGCCGGTGGAGTCGACGAAGCCCTCGAGCATCACCTTCTCTGCGGCGTTGGCGGCCAGATAGTCGGCAACCTTCTTCAGGTCGTCGGCGGCAGTGACCGGAAGTTCGGCCTTGCCGGTCTCGAACAGGATCTTCGTTCCCGGGAAATCCTGCGCCTGCGCGGCGCCACCGAAGCCCAGGACCAGCAGGCCGAGAGCAAGTATTGCGATCAGTTGTTTCATGATGCTTGTTTTCTCGTGGGGTTCGCCGGCCGCCTCAGAGGGCGTCCTTGCCGGTCTCGCCGGTGCGGATGCGCACCACCTGTTCGAGCGTGCTGACGAAGATCTTGCCGTCGCCGATCTTGCCGGTGCGGGCCGAGCCTTCGATGGCCTCGATGACGCGGTCGACGAGGGCGTCGTCCACGGCGGCCTCGATCTTCACCTTGGGCAGGAAGTCGACGACGTACTCGGCGCCGCGGTAGAGCTCGGTGTGGCCCTTCTGGCGGCCGAAGCCCTTCACTTCCGTCACCGTGATGCCTTGAACGCCGATACCGCTCAGGGCTTCACGCACTTCGTCCAGCTTGAACGGCTTGACGATGGCGGTCACCATTTTCATGACGACGGACTCCTCAGAAGATGTGCCGGGCGCGCGGCGCGCGGCCCCGCTGGTCCAGCGGCATGCCGATGACCGGCGACGGGTGGAAACCTGGGTCGGCGCTGCGGCCGGGGATCGGTCTGTTCATGGGGGTGCTCCGCAAGTGAGATGGAGATGAAGGACAGCTGCCAGGGTCTTTGCAGCTTCCGTGCCACCACGCGGCCCGCCGGCTGAGCACCGTTGCGTGGCGAGGCATCCCCCTTAAGAGCGAAATGGTGCACCAAGATGGTGCCGGACCCTCTGCTTCCCCCCTTTGGTGCGGAGCCGAAGCTTGGCTGCGCTGGCCAGAATCGGTACTCACCAGGAGGGCCGCATGTCGTTGGCGATGGTTTTCAGCCGCGCGCTGGATGGGCTCGAAGCCCCCGAGGTGCACGTGGAAGTGCAGCTGGCCAATGGCCTGCCGAACTTCACCTTGGTGGGGCTGGCCGATACCGAAGTGAAGGAGTCGCGCGAGCGCGTGCGCGCGGCGCTGCAGCAAAGCGGCTTCGCCTTCCCCCACAACAAGCGCATCACGGTCAATCTGGCGCCGGCCGACCTGCCAAAGGAATCGGGCCGCTTCGACCTGGCCATCGCCTTGGGCATCCTGGCGGCGGCCGGGCCACTGGATGCAGTGCGGCTGGCGGCCTGCGAATTTGCCGGCGAACTGTCGCTGGCGGGCGAGTTGCGCCCGGTGCGCGGCGCGCTGGCGCTGGCCCTGGCGCTGCGCCGCGGCGGCAGCGCGCGCACGCTGGTGCTGCCGGCGGCCAGTGCACGCATCGCCGCCCAGGTGGGCGGCGTGGATGTGCGGGGCGCGGCCACTTTGGCCGAGGTGGTGGCCGCGCTGCTGCCGGGCGATGCCGCGGTGCCGCTGCCTGCCGCGCTGCCCTGGCCGCGCCAGCCGGCGCCGCCGGGACCCGACCTGCGCGACGTCAAGGGCCAGGCCGCGGCCAAGCGAGCGCTGGAGATCGCGGCGGCGGGCGGGCACAGCTTGTTGCTGGTGGGCCCGCCGGGCACCGGCAAATCGATGCTGGCGCAGCGCCTGCCGGGGTTGCTGCCGCCGCTGGACGACGAGGAAGCGCTGGCCAGCGCCGCCCTGGCCGGCCTGACCACGGCCAGCGCCGACGCCGCCCACGGCCGCCGCCCGGTGCGCGCGCCGCACCACACGGCCAGCGCGGTGGCGCTGGTGGGCGGGGGCTCGCCGCCACGACCGGGCGAGATCTCGCTCGCCCATGGCGGTGTGCTCTTTCTGGACGAAACCCCGGAGTTCCCCCGCGCCGCGCTCGAAGCCCTGCGCGAACCGCTGGAAACCGGCCGCATCACCATCTCCCGCGCCGCGCGCCAAGCCAGTTTCCCGGCCCGTTTCCAGCTCGTGGCGGCCATGAACCCGTGCCCCTGCGGCTGGCTCGGCGCGCCGGCGGCGGTGGGCAAGGCCTGCCGCTGCACCCCCGACGCCGTGGCGCGCTACCAGGGTCGGCTGTCGGGGCCGCTGCTGGACCGCATCGACCTGCAGGTGGAGGTGCTGGCCGCGCCCGCCTCCGCGCTGCTGGCGCTGCCCGACGGTGAAGCTAGCGCGGCGGTGGCGGCGCGCGTGGCCGCGGCGCGGCTGCGGCAGACCGAGCGCCAGGGCGAGCCCAATGCCCTGCTGGAAGCCGGCCGCATCGACGAATATTGCCTTCTGGACGAAGCCGCCGCGCGCTTCCTGCGCAGCGCCGCCGAGCGCCTGGGCTGGAGCGGCCGCCGGCTGCACCGCTGCCTGAAGGTGGCGCGCACCGTCGCCGACCTGGCCGGTAGCGAGCGCATCGCCACCGCGCAAGTGGCCGAGGCGCTGCAACTGCAGCGTGTGCTGGCGCAGTGACCGCCATCGCCCGTGGGCCCGCAGGCGAACCTGCCGGTCGGGCAGTCTGAAAGGGACTCGGGCAAGCGGTTCAGATCGCCAGCGGATCCACGTCGACCGCCCAGCGCAAAAGCCCCTTGTGCCGCGCCCGCAATTCGTGCAGCCCCGGCAGCCAGGCCGCCAGCATGCGCTGCAGCACCCTGCGCGAGGGCGACTCCACCAGCATCTGCATGCGCTCCACGTCGGCCACCTTGGCCACCGGCGGCGGCACCGGCGGATAGACGGTGACTCCCGCGTGCGCTGCCGCCAGGCTGGAAGCGTCGTGCAGGAAGGCACGCGCCACCTCCACCGTGCGCGCCTCGGCGCGCAGCAGCGCCAGGCTGGCAAAAGGCGGCAGGCCGGCGGCACGGCGCTCGCCGAGCTGCGCCGTCGCGTAGGCCTCATAGTCGTGCGCCTTCAAGGCGGCATACAGCGGATGGCGCGGGTGCCAGGTCTGCACCCACATCTCGCTGCGCTCGGCCTGTGCGGCGTCGCGGCCGGCGCGGCCCGCGGCCTGCATGAGCAGCGCGAACAGCCGTTCCGGCGCACGAAAGTCGCTGCTGAACAGCGCCGTGTCGGGGTTCACCGCCGCCACCAGCGTGACGCGGCGGAAGTCGTGCCCCTTGGCCAGCATCTGCGTGCCCACCAGCACATCCACTTCACCGGCATGCACGGCGCCCAGTTGCTGCTGCAAGGCACCTTCGCCGCGCGTGCTGTCGGCGTCCAGCCGCGCCACGCGTGCGCCGGGCAGCAGCGCGGCCAGCTGTTCCTGCAGCTTCTCGGTGCCGCGCCCGAGCGGGGCGAGATCGAGGTTGCCGCAGTCGGGGCAGGCGCGCGGCACGCGTTCGGTCAGGCCGCAGTGGTGGCAGCGCAGCGTGCGGTCGGCCTTGTGGAAGACGCGCCAGGCGCTGCAATGCGGGCAGCCGCTCTTCCAGCCGCAGGCGCCGCAGTGCAGCACCGGCGCATAGCCGCGGCGGTTCAACAGCAGCAGGCTTTGTTCGCCGCGCGCTATGCGCTCGCTGATGGCCGCCAGCAGCGGCGGCGCGAGCACGCGCTCCTGCGCGCCGTCGCGGGGCAGCCGGGTCATGTCCACCAGCTTCACCGTGGGCATCACGCCGCCGCCGATGCGGCGTTCCAGCGCCAGCCGCAGATATCCGCCTTCCAGCGCCCGCTGCCAGGTTTCCAGCGACGGCGTGGCAGACCCCAGCAGCACGGTCACCCCCAGCCGGTGCGCACGCCACACCGCGAGGTCGCGCGCCGAATAACGCGCACCTTCCTGCTGCTTGAACGAGGGGTCATGCTCCTCGTCGACGACCACCAGCCCCAGCCGCGGCATCGAGGCGAAGACCGCCAGCCGCGTGCCCAGCACCAGGTCGGCGCGCCCCAGGTGCGCCAGCAGCCAGTGGCGCAGCCGCTGCGCCGGCGTCAGGCCACTGTGCAGGCTGACCATCAGGTGGCGCGGAAAGCGTTCGGCGAAGCGCGCTTCGAGTTGTGGCGTGAGGTTGATTTCGGGCACCAGCACCAGCGCCTGCCGGCCCTGCTGCAGCGCCGCCTCGGCGGCCCGCAGGTAGACCTCGGTCTTGCCGCTGCCGGTGACGCCGTGCAGCAGCACCGGCTTGTCGGCCGCGCCGATCGCCGCCAGGGCTGCCGCCTGTTCTGCGTTGAGTTCGGGTCGCTCGGATGGGGTGGCCAGCGCGGCGGTGTCTGCAGCTGCGGGCCTCTGTTGCAGCCGCGCCACGCGCCGCGCCAGGGGCGTATCGTCGATCTTGCGCAGGTCGGGTGGCAGCACGGCCAACGCCAGTTCGCCCACACCGCGCTGGTAATAGGCTGCGGCAAAGTCGATCAGCTCGCGCCATTCGTCGGCCAGCGGTGGCAGCGACGACAACACGGCTGCCAGCGGGCGCAATTCGGCCGTTGCGGGAGCGGCGTCGGCCGACCGCTGCCACACGATGCCGGGCATGTCGCGGCGGCCCAATGGCACGCGCACCAGGGTCCCTGGCGGCAGTGTCTGCTCACTTGCATAGTCCAGAAGACCACCCACCGACGAGTACCGGGGTGTCTCGACCGCCACCGAGAGCAGCACGGACTCAGTCATGCCCCAGCACTGTGAAGTTGCGCACGGAATCCAGGATGTACCTCAAGAATGCGGCGCAAGTGCATGATCGAAAAGGACTTTTCGAGCTGTCCCCGCAATCTGTGGATAACTTTGTGGGAAAACTGCGGCGAGTCATCGCAAGTACTTGATTCTGCGCGTCGCCTCGTCCTGTGCCCAATTTCGCGGCAGCCGACAAAATTGATGAAAATCAAGGACTTGACACGTATCGACGGCGAATCCGGCAAGCCCTGGTTGTCAAGTGCAAGCTGCTGCAGTGCGGCACGTCATTTGGGGATAAGTCAAGCCCTGAGTGCTCACTTACCGCCATGCGACCGGCCAGCGTGCTGGCCGGCGGCCGCGCCGTTCTCAGGCCGCCGAGCGCAACGCTCGGGAATGCCGGTGCACCGCCTCCACCAACGTGGCCACGCGCTCCGGATCGGTGTGCTGGCTGATGCCGTGGCCCAGGTTGAAGATGTGGCCGTCCCAGGTGCCGTCGCTGCGCTGTGGGCGCCCGAAGCTGTCGAGCACGGCCACGGCCTCGCGCGCCACGGCCTCGTCGGGCGCGAACAGCACGTTCGGGTCGAGATTGCCCTGCAGCGCCACGCGGTCGCCCACGAGGCGGCGGGCACGGCCCAGGTTCACGGTCCAATCCAGGCCCACCACGTCGGCGCCGCAGGCGGCGATCTCTTCCAGCCATGGCCCGCCGCCCTTGGTGAAGACGATGCACGGGATGCGCTGGCCGTCCTTCGTGCGCTGCAGGCCGGCGACGACGCGGCGCGTGTAGTCCAGGCTGAAACGCTGGAAGGCGCCGTCGGCGAGCACGCCGCCCCAGCTGTCGAACACCATCACCGCCTGCGCGCCGGCATCGATCTGGGCGTTGAGGTAGGCGATGACGGCGGCGGCGTTGACTTCCAGGATGCGGTGCATCAGGTCGGGCCGGCTGTAGAGCAGTGTCTTGACGAGCCGGTAGTCGTCGGAGCCGGCGCCTTCGACCATGTAGCAGGCCAGCGTCCAGGGGCTGCCGGAAAACCCGATCAGCGGCACGCGGCCATTCAGCGCGCGCCGGATCGAGGTGACGGCGTCGAAGACATAACGCAGCTTGTCCAGGTCGGGCACCGCCAGCGCGGCCACCGCGGCTTCGTCGCGCACCGGGTGGGCGAAGCGCGGGCCCTCGCCGGCACCGAAGCTCAGGCCCAGGCCCATGGCGTCGGGCACGGTGAGGATGTCGGAGAACAGGATCGCCGCATCCAGCGGAAAACGGTCCAGCGGCTGCAATGTCACCTCGGTGGCGTAGGGCACGTTGGTGGCCAGGCCCATGAAGCTGTTGCCGGCCTTCACGCGCGTGGCCTTGTACTCGGGCAGGTAGCGCCCGGCCTGGCGCATCAGCCACAGCGGCGTGTGGTCGGTGGGCTGGCGCAGGCAGGCGCGCAGGAAGGTATCGTTTTGCAGGGTGGGCCACATGGCGGCGGATTATGGCCGCCGGGTGCAGGGCGGCGCCCGGCCGTGGGGGCGGGCTCACGGCGGTGCCCTCTTGAAGCACACCGGCCTCGCCCCACATCGGCTGCGGGTTACGATGCTCGCTGCCCACACGGAGGAAGACCCATGACATTCGCCACCCTGACCGCGCGCCGACTCTGGCTGACCCCCTTCTTGCTGGCGGCCACCCTGCTGTCGGGCTGCGGCTACAACGATTTCCAGCGCCTGGACGAACAGGTGAAGTCGGCCTGGTCCGAGGTCGTCAACCAGTACCAGCGGCGTGCCGACCTCATCCCCAATATCGTGGCCACCGTCAAGGGCGAGGCGAATTTCGAGCAGGAGACGCTGACCAAGGTGATCGAGGCCCGCGCGCGCGCCACCAGCATCCAGGCCACGCCGGAACTGATCAACAACCCCGAGGCCTTCGGCAAGTTCCAGGCCGCGCAGGGTGAACTTTCGGGCGCGCTCAGCCGCCTGCTGGTGACGGTGGAGCAATACCCCAACCTGAAGGCCAACCAGGGCTTCCAGGACCTGCGCGTGCAGCTCGAAGGCACCGAGAACCGCATCACCGTGGCGCGCGGCCGCTATGTGAAGGCGGTGCAGGACTACAACGTGCTGGCGCGCAGCTTCCCCACCAACCTGACGGCCATGATCTTCAGCTATTCGGTCAAGCCCAACTTCACGGTGGAGAACGAGGCCGCCATCGCGGCGCCGCCGACGGTGAATTTCGACAAGCCTGCGGGATCGAAGTAGGCCGCAGGGCGGTGGCGCCGATTCCATGCGCGCCCTGACACAGGCCAAGTGGGTGCCCCTGGTGCCGGCACTGGCGCTGGCGCTGATGCTGGCCGCATCATGGCCGGGCACCGCGCGCGCCCAGGACGTGCTGCCGGTGCCCGAGCTCAAGGCGCGCGTGATCGACCAGACCGGTACGCTGCAGGCCGATCAGGCCGCGGCGCTCGAGGCCAAGCTCGCCGCCTTCGAGGCCGAGGCCGGGCCGCAGATCGTGCTGCTGCTGGTGCCGGCCACGGCGCCGGAAGATATCGCCGCCTACGCCCAGCGTGTGGCCGATACCTGGAAGATCGGCCGTCGCGAGGTGGGCGACGGCGTGCTCGTGGTGGTGGCCAAGGACGAGCGCCGCGTGCGCATCGAGGTCGCCAAGGCGCTGGAAGGCGCCATCCCCGACCTGGCGGCGCGACAGATCATCGACCAATCCATCCGCCCGGCCTTCCGCGCCAACGACTACGCCGGCGGCCTGGAGGCTGCGCTGGACCAGCTCATCGCCCGCATCCGTGGCGAAGCGCTGCCGGCACCCACGGTCCGGGGCAAGGCCCAGCCTGGACTGCAGATCAACGAACTGGCGATGTTCTTCTTCGTCGCCGTGCCGATCATCGGCGCCGTATTGACCGGCATCTTCGGCCGCAAGCTGGGCTCGCTGCTGACCGCCGGCGCGGCCGGCGGCCTGGGCTGGCTCGTCACCGCCAGCGTGCTGGCCGCCGTAGGCGCAGCGGTGGTGGCGCTGGTGCTGGTGGGCATCTTCGGCATCGGCTCGGCCGTGCGCCGGGCGGGGCAGCGGGGGCGCAGCCTGCCGCATATCGGCGGCTGGGGCGGCGGCGGTGGAGGTTTCGGCGGCGGGGGCGGATTCGGCGGCGGTGGTGGTGGCGGCTTCTCGTCGGGCGGCGGGGGCAACTTCGGCGGCGGCGGATCTTCGGGGAGCTGGTGACAGATGAACCGCTGGCTGCGCATCTTCAAACACCGCTGGCTCGACGAGACCGACACCGCGCGCGCGCTGGACACCGCCGCGCTGCAACGACTGGAAGCGCGCGTGGCGGCCAGCGAACGGCGCCACAGCGGCGAGATCCGCCTGTGCGTGGAAGCCGGGCTGCCGCTGTCCTACCTGTGGCGCGGCGCCACGGCGCGCGAACGCGCGCTGGCCATGTTCGGCAAGCTGCGCGTGTGGGACACCGAGGCCAATAGCGGCGTGCTGATCTACCTGCTGCTGGCCGAGCACGCGATCGAGATCGTGGCCGACCGCGGGCTGGCGCGACAGGTGCCGCAGGCGCACTGGGACACCTTGGTGGGCGGCATGCGCGAGGCCTTCCGCGGCGGCCGTTTCGAAGCCGGCCTGGAGCAGGCGGTGGACGCCGTGGACGCGATGCTGGTGCGCCACTTCCCGCTGGCCGAAGGCCAGCAGAACCCGAACGAGCTGCCCGACCGCGCCCACCTGGGCTGACTGCGGGCGTCGTCGCGCCGTCGCCATGAGAGGCGCTGCCGCGCCCGCGGTGAGCGCAGGGCCTCGGTGACGGCCCGGCGGACCCTCAGGGATAGGCACAGTTGCTGCTGGGAGACTTTGCCGCTAGCGTCCCAGGGCTGTCCTCGGCGCCCCTGGCGCGCACACCCCCATCCTTCAGGAGTCAATCCATGATCCACAAGTTGTCCCGCTTCGCCCTGGCCGCTGTTGCGGGCGCCGGCCTCCTGGCCGCAGCGCCGGCGTTTGCCGGCAAGGACCTCGACGCGATCAAGTCTCGCGGCACGCTGGTGTGCGGTGTCAACACCGGGCTGGCCGGCTTCTCGGCCGCCGACAGCCAGGGCAAGTGGTCGGGTCTGGATGTCGACTACTGCCGCGCACTGGCGGCCGCCATCCTCGGCGACGCCAACAAGGTGCGCTACTCGCCGCTGACGGCGCAACAGCGCTTCACGGCCTTGCAGTCGGGCGAGATCGACGTGCTGTCGCGCAACACCACCTGGACGCTGACGCGCGACGCCTCGCTGGGCATGCACTTCGTCGGCGTCACCTTCTACGACGGCCAGGGCTTCATGGTGCCCAAGAGCCTGAAGGTCACCAGCGCCAAGCAGTTGAAGGGCGCCACCATCTGCGTGCAGTCGGGCACCACGACCGAGCTCAACCTGACCGACTATTCGCGCGCCAACAACCTGCAGATGAAACCGGTGGTGTTCGAGAAGCTGGAAGCCGCCACCGGGGCCTATTTCTCCGGCCGCTGCCAGGCCTACACCACCGACGCCTCGGGCCTGGCCTCGACGCGCGGCAAGGAAGCGGCCAAGCCCGACGACCACGTCATCCTGCCCGAACTGATCTCCAAGGAACCGCTCGGCCCGTCGGTGCGGCGCGGCGACGACGAGTTCTTCGCCATCGCCAAGTGGACGCTCAATGCGCTGCTGGAGGCCGAGGAATACGGCATCACGCAGGCCAACGCCGACGCCATGAAGAAGGACAGCAAGAACCCCGGTGTGATGCGGCTGCTCGGCTCGGGCACCGAGGACACCGGCAAGGTGCTGGGGCTGGACAAGGAGTGGGCCTACCGCGCCATCAAGGCCGTGGGCAACTACGGCGAGATCTTCGAACGCCATGTCGGCGAGAAGACGGCCATCGGCCTGCCGCGCGGCACCAACAACCTGTGGACGAACGGCGGCCTGATGTACGCGCCGCCGGTGCGCTGAAGCGGCCGGAATGAACCCGTGACGGCCGCTGCGCACGCTGTCGACAGCGTGCGCGGGCCCGCTTGCCGCCTGCCGAGCCGGAGCTGCCCTTGAAGGAACGCGTGCCGCCCAAGAAACGCGCCTGGTCGTGGCGCAGCCGTGCCGCGCGCGGGCTCGTGTACCAGCTGCTGGCCCTGCTGGCGGTGGCCGGCGTGGTGGCCTTCCTGGCCCACAACACGCAGCAGAACATGCAGGTGCGCGGCATCCAGAGCGGTTTCGACTTCCTGGGCCAGGCCGCCGGCTTCGACATCGGCGAGACGATGATCGCCTACGACCCCAGCCAGAGCTACGGCCGGGCGCTGTGGATCGGCGTGCTCAACACCTTGCGCGTGGCCGCCATCGGCATCGTGCTGACCACCGTGCTGGGGGTGCTGCTGGGCGTGGGGCGCTTCTCGCGCAATGCACTGGTGCGCGGCCTGTGCTACGGCTACGTGGAGCTGTTCCGCAACATCCCCATCCTGCTGCAGCTGCTGATGTGGTACCTGTTCTTCGTCGAGGTGCTGCCGCCGCCGCAGGCGGCGTGGAACGTGGCCGACCTGTTCTTCCTGAGCAAGGGCGGCTTTGCGTTCCCGTCGCCGGTGTGGGGCGCGGGCCATGCGTGGATGGGCGCGGGCGCCCTCGTCGGCGTCGGCGTCGGCCTTTGGTGGCGCCAACGCGCGCAGGCCGCCTTCGAGGCCACCGGGCAGGACCGCAACCGCTGGGCCGTGCCCCTGCTGGCGGTACTGGGCGGGGCCCTGATCGGGTGGGCGGCCGGCGGTGCGCCGACCGCCTGGTCGGTGCCCGAGCAACTGGCCTTCATGGTGGACGGCGGCATCAGCGCCACGCCCGAGTTCATGGCCGTGCTGGTGGGGCTGGTCATGTATACGGCCTCGTTCATCGCCGAAGTGGTGCGCGGCGGCATCCAGTCGGTGAGCCACGGCCAGACCGAGGCCGCCAGCGCTTTAGGCCTGTCGCGGCGCCAGCAGATGCGGCTGGTCGTGCTGCCGCAGGCGCTGCGCGTGATCATCCCCCCGCTGACCAACCAGTACCTGAACCTGACCAAGAATTCGTCGCTGGCGGTGGCCATCGGCTACCCCGACGTGGTCTCCATCGCCAACACCACGCTCAACCAGACCGGGCGCGCGGTGGAGTGCATCGCCATCATCATGCTCGTGTACCTGAGCACGTCGCTGGGTACCTCGGCGCTGATGAACTGGTACAACAAGCGCGTGGCGATCATGGAACGCTAAAGACCATGGCCGACACCTTTCAACCCGTCGCACCGCGCCCGGCGCCCGTGCGCACCGAGGGCTTCGTACCCTGGGTCAAGCGCAACCTGTTCGCCGACTGGAAGAACGGCCTCACCACCGTGCTGCTGGTGGCGCTGGCGCTGGCCCTGCTCCCCGGCCTGGTCCATTGGGGCCTGACGCAGGCTGTCTTCCCGGCCAACGCCGAAGCCTGCCAGGCCGCACGCGGCAGCGGCGCCTGCTGGGGTGTGATCGCCGAGAAGTGGCGCGTCATCATCTTCGGCCGCTACCCGTTCGAACAGCAATGGCGGTCCGAGATCGCCACCGTGTTGATGGTGGCTGCGCTCATGGCGAGTTGCGTACGCTGGTTCTGGAAACCCTGGCTGGCGCTGATGTGGGCGGCCGTGCTGGCGGTGTTCTTCGGTCTCATGGGCGGCGGCGTGCTGGGGCTGGAGCCCGTGCGCACCGACCTCTGGGGCGGCTTGCCGCTCACCGTGATGCTGGCCGCGCTGTCGATCTTCCTGGCCTTCCCGCTGTCGGTTCTGGTGGCGCTGGGACGGCGCAGCAAGCTGCCCGCGATCCGCACGGTGTGCGTGGTCTATATCGAGCTCATCCGCGGCGTTCCGCTGATCAGCGTGCTGTTCATGGCCTCGTTCATGTTTCCGCTCTTCATGCCGCAGGGCATGACGATCGACGTGCTGGTGCGCGTGCTGGTCGGCATCACGCTGTTCGCCGCCGCCTACATGGCCGAAATCGTGCGCGGCGGGCTGCAGGCCATCCCGAAGGGGCAGCTCGAGGCGGCCGACACGCTGGGCCTGAGCTACTGGCAGACGCAGCGCAAGATCGTGCTGCCGCAGGCGCTGGCGATGGTGGTGCCCAGCATGATGAACAATTTCATCAGCATCTTCAAGGACACCTCGCTGGTCACCATCGTCAGCCTGTACGAACTGACAGGCGCCTTGAGCCTGGCGCTGAATTCCGACGTGGAATGGCGGCCGTTCAAGATCGAGGCCTACCTGTTCATCACCGCCATCTACTTCAGCTTCTGCTTCGCGATGAGCCGCTACAGCCTGTGGGTGGAAAAGCAGGTCAGCGTGGCCAAGACGCGCTGAGAACAACCCACCGCGAACCGCGCGAAAGCCCGCCCATGAGTGACGCCATCGTCAGCTTCGAGAAGGTCAACAAGTGGTACGGCAACGCCTTCCACGTGCTGCGCGACATCGACCTCACGGTGGCGCGCGGCGAGCGCATCGTGATCTGCGGGCCCTCGGGTTCGGGCAAGAGCACGCTCATCCGCTGCATCAACGCTCTGGAGGAATACCAGGAAGGCCGCATCACGGTGGACGGCACGCTGCTCAGCGACGACGTCAAGGCCATCGAGGCGGTGCGAAAGCAGGTCGGCATGGTGTTCCAGCAGTTCAACCTGTTCCCGCATCTCACGGTGCTGGAGAACCTGACGCTGGCGCCGATGTGGGTGGGTCACCTGCCCAAGGCCGAGGCCGAGGCGCGCGCGATGCAGCAACTGCAGCGGGTGCAGATCTCCGAGCAGGCGAAGAAGTATCCGTTGCAGCTTTCCGGCGGCCAGCAGCAGCGCGTGGCGATCGCGCGCGCACTGTGCCTCACGCCCAAGATCATGCTCTTCGACGAGCCCACCTCGGCGCTCGACCCGGAGATGATCAAGGAAGTGCTCGACGTGATGAGCGAACTCGCCGGCCAGGGCATGACCATGCTGTGCGTGACGCACGAGATGGGTTTTGCCAAGGCCGTGGCCGACCGCGTGATCTTCATGGACCAGGGCCAGATCGTCGAGCAGAACTCGCCGCACGAGTTCTTCAACAACCCGAAGAGCGAGCGCACCAAGGATTTCCTGTCGAAGATCCTGGGGCATTGACTCGACTTGTCGCGCGCGGCACCTCCGGATGGCGGGTCGCGGGGCCTCGCTCAGCGGTCCTTCAGTCGCTGGCGTCCCTGCTGTGAAATTCCTCCCATTCGAGCTCGGTCCACCCCTCGGCCTCGAGTCCAGCGCAGGTTTCACCGTGTGCTCGGCACATGAAACAACCGTCGCCGCGCGTGAGCGCATCGTCCTCGACCGGCGGGTAACCGACCAGCAAGGCCGCGGCGCCCTCGCGCGCGGCCGCCTCGGCCTCGCTCATCGGCCGGTCTGCAAGCTCCCGGATCCCGCACTGGACGAGCCGCTCCTCGCCTTGCGGGAACAGGACGGAGTTCTCGGCGTCGATATGACGCCAGAGCGCGTGCGAGTAGCGCATGACCAGGGCCCGAAGCCGGGCGCGGTCGTCCCCGGACTGCGGCCTGCGTTCGAGAAGCGGCGCCAGCTCGCGCAGCCACTCCTCCATTTCAGCGTGCTCGCGCGCGAGGGCGTACACGGGTCCGCGGTCGGCCGGCAGTTCCGCTGCCGTGACCAGCGCACGGAAGAGCACACGCTCCTCGCGATCGTGATGGAAGTGGCCGGCGAACTCGGTGAAGAACGAGGCGAAGCGCCGGCCGTCGGCGGGATCCGCAGTCCCGTCGACGAGTCTGCCGACGTACGTTCGAAGCGAGCCGAGCACCCGATCGATCAGCACGTGTTCGTCCTGGAGTGTGTCGAGCAGCTTCATCGCCGATTCATCGAAGTGGTGCGCACGCAGCACAGTAAGTCTATCCAGCCCATGCGGCCCGGTCGATGCTGGCCCGGTGCCCCTCGCGCTGTTCGCAACGCCGAGCCCGCGCCCCGCAGTGTTCGGAGCCTGCAGGGCGTGACGACCCGGGGGGACGGACGACGACTCAAGCCCTGAAGTCGGAACGCCGGCGAACCCCTGGCATATGATCCGCGCACATGCTCGAACAGCGCATCCAGCAGCACTTCTTCGACAGCGCCGACCTCAAGTACCAGTCTGCCGAGGCCGTGGCGCGGCCAATCGCCGAGGCCGCTGCGGCGCTGCTCTCGGCCATCACCGGCGGCGGCAAGGTCATGGCCTGCGGCAGCGGTGCCGGCACGGTGCTGGCACAGCATCTGGCGCGGCTGTTCACCGGTCGCTTCGAACGCGAGCGTCCGCCGCTGGCCGCGCTGGCGCTGGCCGGCGAGCCGGCCATGCAGGTGCAGCAGATCCGCGCCCTGGGCCTGCCGGGCGACGTGCTGATGTATGTCGACGACGGCGAGGGTCACAGCACGGCCGTGATCTCCGCTGCGCAGGCCAAGGACATGACCATCGTCGTGCTGGCCGGCCGCGGCGCCGCCGCATTCGGTGAACTTCTGGCCGAGACCGACGTGCTGGTGGCGGTGCCGATGGAGCGCCCCGCCCGCATCGTGGAACTGCAGTTGCTGGTGCTGCACTGCCTGTGCGACGCGGTTGATTTCCAGCTGATGGGAGAACAGGACACATGATGCATTTCAGTCTGGGCAGGCTGGCCCGGTGCACGGTGGCACTGGCCGCCGCCGGCGTGCTGGCGGGTTGCGCGCCGCTGGTCGTTGGGGGTGTCGTGGTCGGCGGCACCCTGGTCGCCACCGACCGCCGCACCACCGGCACCCAGGTCGAGGACCAGACCATCGAGCTCAAGGCCGCCGATCGTGTGAAGGCCCTGGCCACCCTGGGCCATGTCAACGTGGTGAGCTACAACCGTGTCGCCCTGATCACCGGCGAGGTGCCATCGCAGGCGGACAAGGAGCGTGTCGGCAGCGCCGTGGCCGGCGTGCAGAACGTGCGCGGCGTCGTCAATGAACTGGGTATCGGCGGCAACAGCAGCTTCGGTTCCCAATCCACCGACGCCGTGATCGGCGGCAAGGTCAAGGCCTCGCTGGTGGACACGGCCGACCTGCAGGCCAATGCCTTCAAGGTGGTGGTGGAACGCGCCGTGGTGTTCCTGATGGGCCGCGTCACCCAGCGTGAAGCCGACCGCGCCACCGAGATCGCACGTTCCGTCTCGGGCGTGCAGAAGGTGGTGCAGGTGTTCGAGATACTGACCGAGCAGGAACTCGCCGCGTTGGGCGCGGCCACCGCCGGCCCGGCCCCGGCGGCATCCGCGGCCTCGGCGCCGAAATAGGGGCACCGAGGCGCCGCGGGGCAGGCCGGGCTCGCGGCGGCAGGTGGGTCAGCCGCGCAGCCGGCGGATCAGGCTCGACGTGTCCCAGCGCTGCCCGCCCAGGGCCTGGACCTCGGCGTAGAACTGGTCCACCAGCGCCGTCACCGGCAGTTGCGCGCCGTTGCGGCGCGCTTCGTCGAGCACCAGTCCCAGGTCCTTGCGCATCCAGTCCACGGCAAAGCCGAAGTCGAACCGTTCCTCGAGCATGGTCTTGCCGCGGTTGTCCATCTGCCAGCTCTGCGCTGCGCCCTTGCCGATGACGTCCAGCACCAGCGGCATGTCCAGCCCGGCGCGCTTGCCGAAGGCCAGCGCCTCGGCCAGCGCCTGCACCATGCCGACGATGGCCACCTGGTTGACCATCTTCGCCAACTGCCCGCTTCCGCTGGGGCCCACGCGCGTGACGGCGCGGGCAAAGCTCAGCGCCACCGGCTGCATGGCGGCGAAGGGGGCCTCGTCGCCGCCGCACATGACGGTGAGCGCGCCGTTCACCGCGCCGGCCTGGCCGCCCGACACCGGCGCGTCGATGAAGTGCAGGCCGCGCGCCAGCGCCTCGCGGTGCAACTGGCGTGCAACCTCGGCCGAGGCCGTGGTGTGGTCGACGAAGATCGCGCCGGGCCGCATGCCGGCGAAGGCGCCGTCGGGCCCCAGCGTGACGGCGCGCAGGTCGTCGTCGTTGCCGACGCAGGCAAAGACGATGTCGGCCCCGGCTGCGGCCTCGCGCGGCGTGGGTGCAGAGGCGCCGCCGTATGCGGCCAGCCAGGCCGCGGCCTTGGCGGCGGTGCGGTTGTAGACGGTGGTGGCGTG
This sequence comes from Candidatus Rubrivivax defluviihabitans, assembly GCA_016709385.1. GTDB lineage: Bacteria > Pseudomonadota > Gammaproteobacteria > Burkholderiales > Burkholderiaceae_C > Rubrivivax > Rubrivivax defluviihabitans. The sequence continues at coordinate 232,675 of JADJMW010000002.1, read as the reverse complement.
GCCGGCGCGCGCCAGGTGGCCGGCCATCGGATGGCCCATCACGCCCAGGCCCAGGAAGGCCACGCGCCGCGGCGGCGTCGGTTCATAGCTGCGGGTGTTCATGCCCGGCATGCTGCCATGAAAAAGCCGCGCCGGCCTGGGCGGCCGCTGTAGCGGCCGCCGGTCAGACCATCTTCATGTGTTCGGTGCCTGACGCCAGGTCGGTGCTTCGTGCGCGCTGGCTCTGCAGCTTGATCTGCAGCCGCAGGTCGTTCACGCTGTCGGCGTTGCGCAGCGCATCCTCATAGCTGATCTGGCGCGCCTCGAACAGGTCGAACAGGCTCTGGTCGAAGGTCTGCATGCCGAGTTCGCGGCTGCGCTTCATCAGCTCCTTGATCTCGCTGACCTCGCCCTTGAAGATGAGGTCGCCGACCAGCGGCGTGTTGAGCAGGATCTCCACCGCGGCGACGCGGCCACGCCCCTGCTCGCGCGGCATCAGCCGCTGGCTGACCAGCGCCTTGAGGTTGAGCGACAAGTCCATCAGCAGCTGCTGGCGCCGCTCTTCGGGGAAGAAGTTGATGATGCGGTCCAGCGCCTGGTTGGAGCTGTTGGCGTGCAGCGTGGCCAGGCACAGGTGGCCGGTCTCGGCGAAGGCCACGGCGTGCTCCATGGTCTCGCGGTCGCGCAGTTCGCCCATCAGGATGACGTCGGGCGCCTGGCGCAAGGTGTTCTTCAGCGCCGCCTCCCAGCTGTCGGTGTCGATGCCCAGTTCACGCTGCGTGACGATGCAGTTCTTGTGCGGGTGCACGAACTCCACCGGGTCCTCGATGGTGATGATGTGGCCGAAGGAATTCTCGTTGCGCCAGTCGACGATGGCCGCCAGCGAGGTGCTCTTGCCCGAGCCGGTGGCGCCGACGAAGATGACCAGGCCGCGCTTGGTCATGGCCACTTCCTTCAGCACCTGCGGCAGGCCCAGCGTGTCGATGGTGGGCAGCGTCTGCGGGATGGTGCGGAAGACCAGCCCCACGTGCCCCTGCTGGATGAAGGCGTTGACGCGAAAGCGGCCCACGCCCTGCGGCGAGATGGCGAAATTGCACTCCTTGGTGCGCTCGAATTCGGCCCCTTGCTTGTCGTTCATGACCGCACGCGCCAGCGCCAGCGTGTGCTGGCCGGTCAGCGGCTGCGGGCTCACCTTGGTGACCTTGCCGTCCACCTTGATGGCGGGCGGGAAGTCGGCGGTGAGGAAGAGGTCGCTGCCGTTGCGGCCGACCATCAGCCGCAGCAGGTCGTTGACGAATTTGGAGGCCTGGTCGCGTTCCATTCGATGTGTCCTGGGTCTAGCCGGGGAAGTTTTCCGGGATCTTGGCCTTGGAACGCGCTTCGGCCGGCGAAATGAGATTGCGGCGCACGAGGTCGGTGAGATTCTGGTCCAGCGTCTGCATGCCCATGCTCTGGCCGGTCTGGATGCTGGAGTACATCTGCGCGATCTTGTTCTCGCGGATCAGGTTGCGGATGGCGCTGGTGCCCAGCATGATCTCGTGCGCGGCCACGCGGCCCGAGCCGTCCTTCAGCTTGCACAGGCTCTGCGAGATGACGGCCACCAGCGACTCGCTGAGCATGGCGCGCACCATTTCCTTTTCGGCTGCCGGGAAGACGTCGACCACGCGGTCCACCGTCTTGGCCGCACTGCTGGTGTGCAGCGTGCCGAACACCAGGTGGCCGGTCTCGGCCGCGGTGAGCGCCAGGCGGATGGTTTCCAGGTCGCGCATCTCGCCCACCAGGATGGCGTCGGGGTCTTCGCGCAGCGCGCTGCGCAGCGCATTGGCGAAGCTCAGCGTATGCGGCCCCACCTCGCGCTGGTTGACCAGGCACTTCTTGCTTTCGTGCACGAATTCGATCGGGTCTTCCACCGTCAGCACGTGGCCGTACTCGTGCTCGTTGAGGTGGTTGACCATGGCCGCCAGCGTGGTGCTCTTGCCCGAACCCGTGGGCCCGGTGCACAGCACCATGCCGCGGGGTTTCAGCGCCAGTTCGGCAAACACCTTGGGGCAGCCCAGCTGCTCGAGCGTGAGGATCTTGCTCGGGATGGTGCGGAACACCGCGCCGGCGCCGCGGTTCTGGTTGAAGGCATTGACGCGGAAGCGCGCCAGGCCCTGGATCTCGAAGCTGAAGTCGCATTCCAGCGTATCTTCGTAGTGCTTGCGCTGGGCATCGTTCATGATGTCGTACACCATGTCGTGCACGGCCTTGTGGTCCAGCGCCTCCACGTTGATGCGCCGCACGTCGCCGTGCACCCGGATCATGGGCGGCAGCCCCGCCGAGAGGTGCAGGTCGGAGGCCTTGTTCTTGACCGAGAAGGCCAGCAGTTGCGTGATGTCCATTGCCATGGAAGGAGCGCGCGAACGCGTAAGCTTGCAGGCATTATGGGCAGCATCGAAAACAACCTGCAAGAAGTGAAGCGGCGCATTTCCGGTGCTGCTCTGGCCGCTGGCCGGCCCCCTGCTGCGGTGCGACTGCTGGCGGTGAGCAAGACCTTCGGCGCCGATGTGGTGCGCCAGGCGCACGCCGCCGGGCAGCGCGCCTTCGGCGAGAACTACGTGCAGGAGGCACTGGAAAAGATCCAGGCGCTGGCCGACCTGCGCCCGGGCATCGAATGGCACCTCATCGGGCCGCTGCAGAGCAACAAGACCCGGGCCGCGGCCGAGGCCTTCGACTGGGTGCACTCGGTGGACCGGCTGAAGGTGGCGCAGCGCCTGGCCGAGCAGCGGCCGGCGTGGCTGCCGCCGCTGCAGCTGTGCCTGCAGGTGAACATCAGCGGCGAAGCCAGCAAGAGCGGCGTGCTGCCCGCGGAGGCCGGCGCGCTGGCGCTGACCGTGGCCGCGCTGCCGCGCGAGCGGGTGGTGCTGCGCGGTCTGATGGCCATTCCCGAGCCCGCGGGCGACTTCGACGAACAGCGCGCGCCGCACCGGGCGCTGCGCGAATTGCTCGCCGCGGTGAATGCCCGCGGTCTTGCGCTGGACACGCTGTCGATGGGCATGAGCGCCGACCTGGAGGCCGCCGTGGCCGAAGGGGCCACGATCTTGCGCGTGGGCACGGCTATTTTCGGGGGGCGGGGCTGAGGACGTTTGCGAGTCGGCCGGCACTCTGACCTCCACTTCGCCCTGACCGGGCCCGTGCCGGTGACATGTCAGCCCCCGATTGCCGGCGATAATGAATTTCATGTTCGCGATGGCCTCGTCTTCGGCGGCGTTCCTCGATTGGCGTTGGCGTGAGCCATCCGCCTGACCGACGCCCATGGCCCCGTTCCTTCGCGAACCGGGCGCGACCAACCCCAAGCCGCACTTCACTTCGTCCCCACCGCAGACAGACGCTGACGGGTCGCCGAGCGGGCGTGGAGCGGGTCGAAGGCGGCAGTTGCTTGCTGGAATCAACAGGATCGTGCGCCCATGCTGCTGATGATCGACAACTACGACAGCTTCACCTTCAACCTGGTGCAGTATTTCGGCGAGCTGGGTCAGGATGTGCGCGTATGCCGCAACGACCAGATCACGCTCGAAGGCATCGAAGCGCTCCAGCCCGATCAGCTCGTGCTCTCGCCCGGCCCCTGCTCGCCGGCCGAGGCCGGCATCTGCGTGCCGGCGGTGCGGCACTTCGCGGGCCGGCTGCCGATCCTGGGTGTGTGCCTGGGGCACCAGAGCATCGGCGCCGCGCTGGGTGGGAAGATCGTGCGCGCGCAGCGGCAGATGCACGGCAAGACGAGCCAGATCAGCACCGACGGGCGCGGCGTCTTCCAGGGCCTGCCGCGGCAGATGACGGTGATCCGTTACCACTCGCTGGTGATCGAACGCGCCACGCTGCCGGCCGAGCTGGAAGTGACGGCCACCGCGGAGGACGGCGAGATCATGGGCGTGCGCCACCGCGAATGGCCCATCGAGGGCGTGCAGTTCCACCCCGAGTCCATCCTCAGCGAGCACGGTCACGCCATGCTGAAGAACTTCCTCGACGGCGTGCGGTGACGCGACAGGGCCACGGCATGAAACCGATCGACCTGCGCAGCGACACCGTCACGAAGCCGACGCCGGCCATGCGCGCGGCCATGGCCACGGCCGAGGTGGGAGACGACGTCTACGGCGACGACCCCACGGTGAATGCGCTGCAGGAGCGCATCGCCGCGATGCTGGGCTTCGAGGCCGCGCTGTTCGTGCCCAGCGGCACGATGAGCAACCTGTGCGCGCTGATGAGCCATTGCGCGCGCGGCGACGAATACATCGTCGGCCAGATGGCGCACACCTACCGCTGGGAGGGCGGCGGCGCGGCGGTGCTGGGCAGCATCCAGCCGCAGCCGCTGGCGCAGCAGCCCGACGGTTCGATCCCGCTGGCCGAGATCGAGGCTGCCATCAAGCCCGACGACGTGCACTACGCGCGCAGCCGGCTGCTGGCGCTGGAGAACACCTGGGGCGGGCAGGTGCTGCCGCTGCCGTATATCGAGTCCGCCACGGCGCTGGCGCGCCGCCGCGGCCTGGCCATGCACCTGGACGGCGCGCGGCTGTTCAATGCCGCGGTGGCCACGGCGCAGGCCGCGGGCGGCGATGCGCGCAGCCACGCGCGCACGATTGCCGGCCACTTCGACAGCGTCTCGGTGTGCTTCAGCAAGGGACTGGGTGCGCCCGTGGGCTCGGCCTTGTGCGGGTCGCAGGACTTCATTGCCCGTGCCCACCGCTGGCGCAAGATGGCCGGCGGCGGCATGCGCCAGGCCGGCGTGCTGGCCGCCGCCGCGCTGCATGCGCTGGACCACCATGTCGACCGCCTGGACGAAGACCATGCCCACGCCCGCGCGCTGGCCGAAGGCCTGCAAGACCTGCCGGGCGTGACGGTGCTGCCGCCGCAAAGCAATATCGTCTTCGTCGACCTGGCGCCGCCCAAGGCCGCGGGTGCCGTGGAGCGCCTGCGCGCAGCCGGCGTACTGTGCAGCGGCTCGGTCCGCCTGCGCCTGGTCACGCACCTCGACGTTTCCGCCGCCGATATCCAGCGCGCCATCGCCGTGCTCAGAGCCACCCTGTAGGACTCAGTAGGAGAGACCCGTGCCCATCACCAACACCGAAGCGCTGACGCGCATCATCGAACACCGCGAGATCTTCCACGACGAGATGCTGACGCTGATGCGCCGCATCATGGGCGGCGAGATGTCGCCGCTGATGATCGCGGCCATCGCCATCGGCCTGCGCGTGAAGAAGGAAACCGTGGGCGAGATCGCCGCCGCGGCGCAGGTGATGCGCGAATTCGCCACCCCCGTGCCGGTGGCCGACCGGACGCACCTGGTCGACATCGTGGGCACCGGCGGCGACGGCTCGCACACCTTCAACATCTCCACCGCATCGGTCTTCGTGGCCGCCGCGGCCGGCGCGCGCGTGGCCAAGCATGCCGGGCGCAGCGTCTCTTCCACCTCGGGTTCGGCCGACGTGGTGGAAGCGCTGGGCGCCTGCATCACGCTCAAGCCCGACCAGGTGGCGACCTGCCTGGAGGAAACCGGCATCGCCTACATGTTCGCGCCCAACCACCACGCGGCCATGAAACATGCCGCGCCGGTGCGCAAGGAACTCGGCGTGCGCACGTTGTTCAACATCCTGGGGCCGCTGACCAACCCGGCCAACGCGCCCAACCAGTTGCTCGGCGTCTTCCACCCCGACCTGGTGGGCATCCTGGTGCGCGTGCTGCAACGCCTGGGCAGCGACCACGTGATGACGGTCTACGGCATGAACGGCATGGACGAGATCTCGCTCTCGGGGGAAACGCTGGTGGGCGAACTGAAGGACGGCGAAGTGCGCGAATTCACCGTGCACCCCAGCGACTTCGGCCTGCCGGTGTACGACTCGCGCGTGCTGCGCGTGGCCAACAAGGAAGAATCGGTGCAGTGCATCCAGCGCGCGCTGGCCAACGAGGACGGACCCATCCGCGATGTGGTGCTGCTCAACGCCGGTGCGGCCCTTTACTGCGCCGGCGTGGCGTCTTCCGTCACCGACGGCGTCAAGCGCGCGCGCGAGGCCGTCGCCTCGGGTCGGGCGATGGCCAAGCTGAGCCAGTTCGTGAGCGTGAGCAACAAGTTCCGGCCCGGCGCATGACGTCGAGCCGTCTCGAGTCAGGCACGCCCCCTCGGGGGGTCGACGCCGCAGGCGTCTCGGGGGTTCGATGAGCGACATCCTGCAGCGCATCGTGGCCGTCAAGCGCGAAGAGGTGGCCGCCGCGCGCGCGTCGCGCAGCCTGGCCAGCCTGCGCGGCGACGCCGAATCGGCCGTGGCGCAGCGCGGGCTGCGGGGTTTCGAGGCTGCCCTGCGCGCGAAGCTGGCTGCCGGGCGGGCCGCGGTGATCGCCGAGGTGAAGAAGGCCAGTCCCAGCAAGGGCGTGCTGCGCGAGCATTTCGTTCCGGCGGAGATCGCCTCCAGCTACGAAACCGGCGGCGCCGCCGCCTTGAGCGTGCTGACCGACGAGCGCTTCTTCCAGGGTTCCGCGGACTACCTGCAGCAGGCGCGCGCCGCCTGTTCGCTGCCCGTGTTGCGCAAGGACTTCATGGTCGACGAATACCAGGTCGTCGAGGCGCGGGCGCTGGGGGCCGACTGCATCCTGCTCATCGCCGCCTGCCTGGACGATGCGCTGATGGCTGACCTGGAAGCGGCCGCGGCCGCACTCGGCATGGCAGTGCTGGTGGAGGTGCACGACGGCGCCGAACTCGACCGCGCGCTGCGCCTGACGACACCGCTGCTGGGCATCAACAACCGCAACCTGCGCACGTTCGAAGTCAAGTTGGACACCACGCTCTCGCTGTTGCCGCGGATGCCGCCCGACCGGCTGCTCGTCACCGAGTCGGGCATTCTGGTGCGCGCCGACGTGCAACGCATGCGCGGGGCCGGGGTGCACGCCTTCCTGGTCGGCGAGGCCTTCATGCGCGCACCCGACCCCGGGGCCGCGCTGGCCGAACTGTTCACCTGATGGGTTTGCCGCACTTCCAGGCTTGCCCGGGCGCCCGGACCGGATTCGTCTTCATCTGCCCGGGCCGCTTCGAGGCCGCCCGGGGCACCCCCTGTGCGGCCGGTACCGGGGCCAACCTGGCGCGTGCGCTGGCCGTGCTGAACGAACGCCTGCCGGCGCAGTTTCCAAGTCCTTTGCGCAATAGGTATGTGATCACTAACTCCTGGAGCCGGGTCGAATATCCGGCACTCACGCAGCGCTCGGTGCCGACGCTGAACGAAGTCCTGGAGGTGGACAACCTGGAGCGACTGGCCGCCGAGGTCGCTGCGCTGGAAGCCATCGTGGCCTGCGGCGCCCAGGCCCATGCCGCCGTGCAGGCACTGGCCGACCGGGGTGCCATCCAGGCCCGGCTGGCTTTCGCGCGCCACCTGAGCCAGCGTTCGGTGAACATGATTGCCGGCGCGGCCGACACGCCCGGCCGCATCGGGGTCTGGTGCAGCGGGGTCATCGCCCAGCTAACGAAACCGGCCTGATCGGCCCTTCCGGCCGGCCGGGGTGGCCCGCTCGCGGCGCCGTGTTATAGTCACGGGCTCTCCGGAGGGGTGCCCGAGTGGCTAAAGGGGGCAGACTGTAAATCTGTTGGCTTACGCCTACGGTGGTTCGAATCCACCCTCCTCCACCAGAGACTTCGACAGACAGACCTGAGCGGTTGTGCCAAGCGGGAGTAGTTCAATGGCAGAACCTTAGCCTTCCAAGCTAATGACGCGGGTTCGATTCCCGTCTCCCGCTCCACGGAAGGTGGAATCCGAAGAGTAGACAGCATCAATGTCGTTACGGGCCTGGCGGTGAGGCCGAGCCGCCTGGCCGCCAGACCCGTACCGATGCCCATGTGGCTCAGTGGTAGAGCACCCCCTTGGTAAGGGGGAGGTCGCGCGTTCGATCCGCGCCATGGGCACCACAAGAGTTTCCTTCGTCACTGACAACTGAACGACCAGCCAGGAGCGATCAAGATGGCAAAAAGCAAATTCGAACGCACCAAGCCGCACGTGAACGTGGGCACCATCGGTCACGTGGACCACGGCAAGACCACGCTGACGGCGGCCATCACCTCGGTGCTGGCGCAGAAGTTCGGCGGCGAGGCCAAGGCCTACGACCAGATCGACGCGGCGCCTGAAGAAAGGCGCGCGGCATCACCATCAACACCGCGCACGTCGAATACGAGACCAGCAAGCGCCACTACGCGCACGTCGACTGTCCCCGGGCACGCCGACTACGTGAAGAACATGATCACGGGTGCGGCGCAGATGGACGGCGCCATCCTGGTGGTCTCGGCCGCCGACGGCCCGATGCCGCAGACGCGAGAGCACATCCTGCTGGCGCGCCAGGTGGGCGTGCCCTACATCATCGTCTTCCTGAACAAGTGCGACATGGTCGACGACGCCGAGCTGCTGGAGCTGGTGGAAATGGAAGTGCGCGAACTGCTGGACAAGTACGAATTCCCCGGCGACGCCACCCCCATCATCCACGGCAGCGCCAAGCTGGCGATGGAAGGCGACAAGGGCGAGCTTGGTGAACAAGCCATCATGAAACTGGCCGACGCGCTGGACAGCTACATCCCCACGCCCGAGCGGGCGGTGGACGGCGCCTTCCTGATGCCGGTGGAAGACGTCTTCAGCATCTCCGGCCGCGGCACGGTGGTGACGGGCCGGGTCGAGCGCGGCGTCATCAAGGTCGGCGAGGAAATCGAGATCGTGGGCATCCGCCCCACGGTCAAGACCACCTGCACCGGCGTGGAGATGTTCCGCAAGCTGCTCGACCAGGGGCAGGCCGGCGACAACGTGGGCATCCTGCTGCGCGGCACCAAGCGCGAGGACGTCGAGCGCGGCCAGGTGCTGTGCAAGCCCGGCAGCGTCAAGCCGCACACCCACTTCACGGCCGAGATCTACGTGCTGAGCAAGGAAGAAGGCGGGCGCCACACGCCGTTCTTCAACAACTACCGGCCGCAGTTCTACTTCCGCACGACGGACGTGACGGGTGCGGTGGAGCTGCCAAGGACAAGGAGATGGTGATGCCGGGCGACAACGTCAGCATCACGGTCAAGCTGATCAACCCGATCGCGATGGAAGAAGGCCTGCGCTTTGCCATCCGCGAGGGCGGCCGCACCGTCGGCGCCGGCGTCGTGGCCAAGATCATCGAGTAATCAACACAGTCAGGTTGCCGCAGGGGCATAGCTCAATTGGCAGAGCGTCGGTCTCCAAAACCGAAGGTTGGGGGTTCGATTCCCTCTGCCCCTGCCACCCCTTGAACCGGGTGGAACCGAAAACCCAGCCCGCCGGGCGCTGCAACAGCCCGGCGGGCTTCGTTGCCAGTGCATCCGGCGGAAAATAGCTGCTGATGCGCGGCCACTTCAAACCACAGCGTCATGTCCACGTCCCCCCAAGTCGAAACGGTGTCCACGGGCGCCGACAAGGCCAAGCTGGCCGGGTCGGTGCTGCTGCTGCTGGCGTCGATCTTCGCCTTCTACTACCTGGCGCAACAGGATCTGTGGGTGCGCGTGGCCGCATTGCTGGCGTTGATCGTGGCCGCGGTGGCGTTGTTCTTCACGTCCGAGCCCGGCAAGCAACTCATTGCCTTCGGCCGCGATTCGGTGCGCGAAGTGAAGAAGGTCGTCTGGCCCACGCGCAAGGAAGCGGGGCAGATGACGGGATACGTCTTCGCCTTCGTCTTCGTGATGGCCTTGTTCATGTGGTTGACCGACAAGACGCTGGAATGGGCGCTGTACGACCTGGTTCTCGGCTGGCGCCGTTGAGGTGAAACGATGAGCGAGCAAGATATCCAAGCCCTGGCGCCGGAAGCGCCGGCGACGCCCCCCAGCACCAAGCGCTGGTACATCGTGCACGCCTACTCCGGCATGGAGAAGGCGGTGGAGCGCAACCTGCGCGAGCGCATCGACCGTGCCGGCATGCAGGACAAGTTCGGCCGCATCCTGGTGCCTACCGAGGAAGTGGTGGAGCTGAAGAACGGCAAGAAGACGGTCACCGAGCGCCGCATCTACCCCGGCTACGTGCTGGTCGAGATGGACATGGCCGACGACACCTGGCACCTGGTGAAGCACACGAACAAGGTCACCGGCTTCATCGGCGGTGCGCGCAATCGCCCGGCGCCCATCTCCGAGGCCGAAGTCGCGAAGATCGTCAACCAGATGCAGGAAGGCGTGGACAAGCCGCGGCCCAAGGTGCAATGGACGGTGGGCGAACTGGTGCGCGTGAAGGAAGGCCCTTTCACCGACTTCAACGGCGCGGTGGAAGACGTGAACTACGAAAAGAGCAAGGTCAAGGTCTCGGTCACGATCTTCGGCCGCGCCACGGGCGTGGAGCTGGACTTCGCGCAGGTCGAGAAGGTCTGACGGCAGCGTTTGAGTACCCGGCGCGCCGCCCCGACCCCGGCGCGCCGTCATCACCAGGGTCGATAGACGAGGAGCCCGCCGAAGCGGCAGGCGCTTGAACTCGAGGAGCCATCCATGGCAAAGAAGATCGTCGGCTTCATCAAGCTGCAGGTACCGGCCGGCAAGGCCAATCCGTCGCCGCCCATCGGGCCGGCTCTCGGCCAGCGCGGCGTCAACATCATGGAGTTCTGCAAGGCGTTCAACGCCCAGACGCAGGGCTACGAGCCGGGGCTGAAGCTGCCGGTGGTGATCACCGCCTACGCCGACAAGTCCTTCACCTTCATCCTGAAGTCGCCGCCGGCGAGCGTGCTGCTGAAGAAGGCGGCCAAGATCGAGAAGGGCTCGGGCAAGGCGCACCTCGAGAAGGTGGGCACCGTCACGCGCGCCCAGCTCGAGGAAATCGCCAAGACCAAGATCAAGGACCTCACCGCCGCCGACATGGACGGCGCAGTGAAGACCATCGCCGGCTCGGCCCGTTCGATGGGCCTCATCGTCGAAGGAGTCTGAACATGGCCAAGCTCACCAAGAAGGCCAAGGCCCTGCAGGGCAAGGTCGAGACCACCCGGCTGTACCCGCTTTCCGACGCGCTCTCGCTCGTCAAGCAGTGCGCCACCGCCAAGTTCGACGAATCGATCGACGTCGCCGTGCAACTGGGCATCGACGCCAAGAAGTCCGACCAGGTCGTGCGCGGTGCCGTCGTCATGCCCAGCGGCACCGGCAAGACCAAGCGCGTGGCCGTGTTTGCCCAGGGTGCCAAGGCCGAGGAAGCCAAGGCCGCCGGCGCCGACATCGTGGGCATGGACGACCTGGCCGCCGAGATCAAGGCCGGCAACATGAATTTCGACGTCGTCATCGCCAGCCCCGACACCATGCGCGTGGTCGGCACGCTGGGCCAGATCCTGGGCCCGCGCGGCCTGATGCCGAACCCGAAGGTCGGCACCGTGACGCCCGACGTGGCGCAGGCCGTGCGCAACGCCAAGGCCGGCCAGGTGCAGTTCCGCGTCGACAAGGCCGGCATCATCCACGGCACCATCGGCCGCCGCTCCTTCGACGACGACAAGCTGGTGGCCAACCTGCGCGCGCTGATCGACGCGCTGAACAAGGCCAAGCCGGCGTCCAGCAAGGGGATCTACCTGCGCAAGGTGGCGGTGTCCTCGACCATGGGGGTCGGTGTGCGCGTGGACACCGGTTCGATCGCCGAGCAGGCCTCGGCATAACGTTTTTTGACGGGCTGCGCGCTGGTCTGGCGCGCGGTCTGGTGAATTGGTGGGCTGGCTCTCGGCAACGGGGCCAGGTCATCCAAGACCGCTGGCGAGGCGCCCGGGCCACCGGGAGCTTCTTAATGAAGGGCCTTGCGGCCCCGAGCCAGCGCAGATGGCGGTCCCGCTGCAAAGGTGCTCGTATTTTGGGTTCCCGAAACAGAAGGTCGCTGATGTCCCGGTGTGCCGCGCAGCAATGCAAGGCACGTTTTGTGTGAGGAGCAGACCTTGAGTCTCAATCGCAACGAGAAGGCAGCCGTGGTCACGGATGTGTCCGCGCAAGTGGCGCGTTCGCAGACGCTCGCGCTGGCCGAATACCGTGGCCTCACCGTGGAACACCTGAACAAGCTGCGCGTCGATGCGCGGGCCAAGGGCGTGTACCTTCATGTACTGAAGAACACGCTGGCCCGTCGCGCCGTCGCCGGCACGCCGTTCGAGGTGGCCCAGGGTGCCATGGTCGGCCCGCTGATCTACGGCTTTTCCGAGGATGCCGTGGCCGCGGCGAAGGTCATTTCCGACTTCGCCAAGGGCAACGACAAGCTGAAGATCATGGGCGGCGCCTACGCCGGCAAGGCACTGGATGCGGACGGCGTCAAAGCCCTCGCAGCCATTCCGAGCCGCGAAGTGCTGATCTCCCAGGTGGCCGGCCTGTTGAAGTCGCCGATCCAGCGTTTCGCAGCCGTATTGGCCGCAGTCGTGCAGAAGCAAAGCCCCGCGGCTGCCGAATCGGCCGACGCACCGGCCGAGCCCGCTGCAGCCTGATTCCACCCCAGCATCCAAATTTCTGAACCCCAAAGTTTCGAGGAACCCCAAATGGCATTCGATAAAGACGCATTCCTGGCCGCCATGGACAGCATGTCGGTGATGGAACTCAACGACCTGGTCAAGGCCATCGAAGAGAAGTTCGGCGTGTCCGCCGCTTCCATGGCCGCCCCGGCCGCCGGTGGTGGCGCCGCCGCTGCCGCGCCGGTGGAAGAGAAGACCGAGTTCAACGTCATGCTGCTGGAAGCCGGCGCCAACAAGGTGTCGGTCATCAAGGTCGTGCGCGAACTCACCGGCCTGGGCCTGAAGGAAGCCAAGGACCTGGTCGACGGCGCGCCCAAGGCCGTGAAGGAAGCGATTCCCAAGGCCGATGCCGAAGCCGCCCTGAAGAAGCTGCTCGACGCCGGCGCCAAGGCCGAAGTGAAGTAATCCCGCTGCGCTCCCGGGGGCTCGCCCCGGGGAGCACTTGCAAGTGCCGAAGGCGGCGCTGCAAGTGTTCTCTGATCCGACTGCAGGGAACAGGTTTGGTCGGGCTCCGGTGCAACGCCGGGGTTGTCCGCCAGCGGCAGGTAGTGGCCTGTCACCAAGCTTTCAGGTGCAATGCCTGAGTCGACGACGGGCCGTCCCGAGTCGACTCGCTCCCCTTGGGGGCGGTGGCCGCGAAGCGGACACCTTGGGGCACCGGGACAGCCAGTCGCCGACGGAGTCCCGCCAAGGCCAGGCCGGGGCTCCCGAAACGGAGAGTTCAATGGCGCAAGCAACCCCCTACACGTACACCGAGCGCAAGCGCATCCGCAAGAGCTTCGGCAAGCGTGCGAGTGTCCTCAACGTGCCCTATCTGCTGACCATGCAGCGGGAGAGTTATGTCGCGTTCCTGCAGAAGGACGTGCCACCGAACCAGCGCAAGCCCGAGGGCCTGCAGGCCGCTTTCCTGTCGGCGTTCCCGATCGTCTCGCACAACCAGTTTGTCGAGATGAAGTTCATCGAATACAACATCGCCAAGCCGCCGTTCGACGTGCGCGAATGCCAGCAGCGCGGCCTGACCTTCGCCGCCGCCGTGCGCGCCAAGCTGCAGATGATCATCTACGACCGCGAGTCGCACCCCGCGAAGGCCGTCAAGGAGATCAAGGAGCAGGAGGTCTACATGGGCGAAGTGCCGCTCATGACCGACTACGGCTCGTTCATCGTCAACGGCACCGAACGCGTCATCGTGTCGCAGCTGCACCGTTCGCCCGGCGTCTTCTTCGAGCACGACAAGGGCAAGACGCACAGCTCGGGCAAGCTGCTGTTCAGCGCCCGCATCATTCCGTACCGCGGCTCCTGGCTCGACTTCGAGTTCGACCCCAAGGACATCCTGTATTTCCGCGTCGACCGCCGCCGCAAGATGCCGGTGACGATCCTGCTCAAGGCCATCGGCCTGACGCCCGAGGCGATCCTCTCGCACTTCTTCGTCTTCGACCACTTCCGCCTCATGGACGCGGGCGCGCAGATGGAATTCGTGCCCGAGCGGCTGAAGGGCGAGGTGGCGCGCTTCGACCTCACCGACAAGGCCGGCAACGTCATCGTCGAGAAGGACAAGCGCATCACCGCGCGCCACGTCAAGCAGCTGGAAGCCGCGGGCACCGGCTTCGTGAGCGTGCCCGAGGACTACCTGGTGGGCCGCATGCTGGCGCGCAACATGGTCGACGCCGAGACGGGCGAGATCGTGGCGAAGGCCAACGACGAACTCACCGAGGCGGTGCTGAAGAAGCTGCGCCTGGCCGGCATCAAGGAAATCCAGTGCCTGTTCACCAACGAACTGAACCAGGGCGCCTACATCAGCCAGACGCTGGCCTCTGACGAAACGGCCGACCAGCTCGCCGCGCGCGTGGCCATCTACCGCATGATGCGCCCCGGCGAGCCGCCGACCGAGGACGCGGTGGAGGCGCTCTTCCACCGTCTCTTCTACAGCGCCGACACCTACGACCTGAGCCGCGTCGGCCGCATGAAGTTCAACGCCCGCGTCGGCCGCGACACTCCCGAAGGCGCGATGACGTTGTCCAACGAGGACATCCTGGACGTCGTCAAGATCCTCGTGGACCTGCGCAACGGCAACGGCGAGGTCGACGATATCGACCATCTCGGCAATCGCCGCGTGCGCTGCGTCGGCGAGCTGGCCGAGAATCAGTACCGCAGCGGCCTGGCGCGCATCGAGAAGGCCGTCAAGGAACGCCTGGGGCAGGCCGAGACCGAAGCCTTGATGCCGCACGACCTGATCAACAGCAAGCCGATCAGTGCCGCGCTCAAGGAATTCTTCGGCGCATCGCAATTGTCCCAGTTCATGGACCAGACCAACCCGCTGAGCGAGATCACGCACAAGCGGCGCGTCTCGGCCCTGGGCCCGGGCGGCCTGACACGCGAGCGCGCCGGCTTCGAGGTGCGCGACGTGCACCCCACCCACTATGGCCGCGTGTGCCCGATCGAGACGCCGGAAGGCCCGAATATCGGCCTCATCAATTCGCTGGCGCTGTTCGCGCAGCTCAACGAATACGGCTTCCTGGAAACGCCTTACCGGCGCGTCGTCGACGGCAAGGTGACGATGCAGATCGACTACCTGTCGGCGATCGAGGAGGGCAAGTACGTCATCGCCCAGGCCAATGCCGGCCTGGACGGCCAGGGCAAGCTGATCGACGAACTGGTCTCGGCGCGCGAGAACGGCGAGTCGGTGCTGACTTCGCCCGAGCGCATCCAGTACATGGACGTAGCGCCGACGCAGATCGTCTCGGTGGCGGCCTCGCTGGTGCCCTTCCTGGAGCACGACGACGCCAACCGCGCGCTGATGGGCGCCAACATGCAGCGCCAGGCGGTGCCGGTGCTGCGCCCCGAGAAGGCCTTCGTCGGCACCGGCGTCGAGCGTGTCGCCGCGATCGACTCCGGCACCGTGGTCACGGCGCGCCGCGGCGGCGTGGTCGACTATGTCGACACCAACCGCATCGTCATCCGCGTCAACGACAACGAGACGGTGGCCGGTGAAGTGGGCGTGGACATCTACAACCTCATCAAGTACCAGCGTTCCAACCAGAACACCAACATCCACCAGCGGCCGATCGTCAAGCGCGGCGACCCGGTGGCGGCGTTGGACGTGATTGCCGACGGCGCCAGCACCGACCTGGGCGAGCTGGCCCTGGGCCAGAACATGCTGATCGCGTTCATGCCGTGGAACGGCTACAACTTCGAGGACTCGATCCTCATCAGCGAGAAGGTCGTCGCCGAAGACCGCTATACCTCGATCCACATCGAGGAACTGGTGGTCATGGCGCGCGACACCAAGCTGGGCTCGGAAGAGATCACGCGCGACATCCCGAACCTGAGCGAGCAGCAGCTGGCGCGGCTGGACGAGTCCGGCATCGTCTACATCGGCGCCGAGGTCAACCCCGGCGACGTGCTGGTGGGCAAGGTCACCCCCAAGGGCGAGACCACGCTGACGCCGGAAGAGAAGCTGCTGCGTGCCATCTTCGGCGAGAAGGCCAGCGACGTGAAGGACACCAGCCTGCGTGTGGACCAGGGCACCAACGGCACCGTCATCGACGTTCAGGTCTTCACCCGCGAAGGCATCCAGCGCGACAAGCGCGCGCAGCAGATCATCGACGACGAGCTGAAGCGCTTCCGGCTGGACCTGAACGACCAGCTGCGCATCGTCGAGGCGGACGCCTTCGACCGGATCGAGAAGCTGCTCGTCGGCAAGGTCGCCAACGGCGGACCGAACCGCATCGCCAAGGGCAGCGTCATCGACAAGGCCTACCTGGATTCGGTGGAGAAGTACCACTGGTTCGACATCCGTCCTGCCGACGACGAAGTGGCCAACCAGCTGGAGAGCATCAAGAACGCCAACGACCAGACGCGCCACAGCTTCGACCTCGCGTTCGAGGAAAAGCGCAAGAAGCTGACGCAGGGCGACGAGCTGCCGGCTGGCGTGCTGAAGATGGTCAAGGTCTACCTCGCCGTCAAGCGCCGCCTGCAGCCGGGTGACAAGATGGCCGGCCGCCACGGCAACAAGGGCGTGGTGTCCAAGATCGTCGCGGTCGAGGACATGCCCTACATGGCCGACGGCACGCCGGTGGACATCGTGCTCAACCCGCTGGGTGTGCCTTCGCGCATGAACGTGGGTCAGGTGCTGGAAGTGCACCTGGGCTGGGCTGGCAAGGGCATCGGCCAACGCCTCGGGCAGATGTTGCAGACGGAGGCCAAGGCGGCCGAACTGCGCAACTTCCTCGACGAGCTGTACAACCGGTCGGGCGGCAAGACCGAGCGCCTGGACCAGCTCAGCGACGCCGAGGTGCGTGAAATGGCCGGCAACCTGCAGCACGGCGTGCCCTTCGCCACGCCGGTGTTCGACGGCGCGGCGGAAGAGGAGATTCGCGCCATGCTGCATCTGGCCTACCCCGACGACATCGCGCAGCGCAAGGGCTTGAATGCCACGCGCACGCAGGCCACGCTGCACGACGGCCGCACCGGCGAGGCTTTCGAGCGCCCGGTGACCGTGGGCTACATGCACGTGCTCAAGCTGCACCACCTGGTGGACGACAAGATGCACGCACGTTCCACCGGCCCGTACAGCCTGGTGACGCAGCAGCCGCTGGGCGGCAAGGCGCAGTTCGGCGGCCAGCGCTTCGGCGAGATGGAAGTCTGGGCGCTGGAAGCCTACGGTGCTTCGTACATCCTGCAGGAGATGCTCACCGTCAAGTCCGACGACGTCAACGGCCGCACCAAGGTCTACGAAAGCATCGTCAAGGGCGAACACGCCATCGAAGCCGGCATGCCGGAATCGTTCAATGTCCTGGTCAAGGAGATCCGCTCCCTGGGCATCGACATCGAACTGGAAAAGAATTAAGGAGCTACACGCATGAAGGGACTACTCGACCTTTTCAAGCAATTCACCCCGGACGAGCATTTCGATGCCATCCGGATCGGCCTGGCCTCGCCGGAGAAGATCCGCTCGTGGTCGTTCGGCGAGGTGAAGAAGCCCGAGACCATCAACTACCGCACCTTCAAGCCCGAACGCGACGGCCTGTTCTGCGCCAAGATCTTCGGTCCGATCAAGGACTACGAGTGCCTGTGCGGCAAGTACAAGCGCCTGAAGCACCGCGGCGTGATCTGCGAGAAATGCGGCGTCGAGGTCACGCAGACCAAGGTGCGCCGCGAGCGCATGGGCCACATCGACCTGGCCGCGCCCTGCGCGCACATCTGGTTCCTGAAGAGCCTGCCTTCGCGTCTGGGCCTGGTGCTCGACATGACGCTGCGCGACATCGAGCGCGTGCTGTATTTCGAAGCCTACGTGGTGGTCGACCCCGGCATGACGCCGCTGAAGAAGTTCAGCATCATGAGCGAGGACGACTTCGAGGCCAAGCACGCCGAGTACGGCGACGAATTCGTCGCCATGATGGGTGCGGAGGGCGTGCGCAAGCTGCTCGAGGAGATGGACCTGGACGCGGAGATCGACAAGATCCGCAACGACATGACCGGGTCCGAGCTCAAGATCAAGAAGAACAGCAAGCGCCTGAAAGTCATGGAGGCGTTCAAGAAGAGCGGCATCAAGCCGCAGTGGATGGTGCTGGAAGTGCTGCCGGTGCTGCCGCCCGACCTGCGCCCCCTGGTGCCCCTGGACGGCGGCCGCTTCGCCACCAGCGACTTGAACGACCTGTACCGCCGCGTCATCAACCGCAACAATCGCCTGGCGCGACTGCTGGAGCTGAAGGCACCCGAGATCATCGTGCGCAACGAGAAGCGCATGTTGCAGGAAGCCGTGGACAGCCTGCTGGACAACGGCCGCCGCGGCAAGGCGATGACCGGGGCCAACAAGCGGGCCCTCAAGTCGCTGGCCGACATGATCAAGGGCAAGGGCGGCCGCTTCCGCCAGAACCTGCTGGGCAAGCGGGTTGACTATTCCGGCCGTTCGGTCATCGTGGTCGGCCCGACGCTCAAGCTGCACCAGTGCGGCCTGCCCAAGCTGATGGCCATCGAGCTCTTCAAGCCGTTCATCTTCAGCCGCCTGGAGGCGATGGGCATCGCCACCACCATCAAGGCGGCGAAGAAGGAAGTCGAGAGCGGCACGCCGGTGGTGTGGGACATCCTTGAAGAAGTCATCAAGGAACACCCGGTGCTGCTCAACCGCGCGCCGACGCTGCACCGCCTGGGCATCCAGGCCTTCGAGCCGGTGCTGATCGAAGGCAAGGCGATCCAGCTGCATCCGCTGGTGTGCTCGGCCTTCAACGCCGACTTCGACGGCGACCAGATGGCCGTGCACGTGCCACTGTCCATCGAGGCGCAGATGGAAGCCCGCACGCTGATGCTGGCGTCGAACAACGTGCTCTTCCCGGCCAACGGCGAGCCGTCGATCGTGCCGTCGCAGGACGTGGTGCTGGGCCTGTACTACGCCACCCGCGAGCGCATCAACGGCAAGGGCGAAGGCATGGTCTTCGCGGACATGCAGGAACTGCAGCGTGCGCTGGACAACGGCGTGGTGGAGATCACGGCCCGGATCAGCGTGCGCATGACCGAGTGGGTGAAGAACAAGGACAGCGGTGAATTCGAGCCGCACACCGCGCTCGTGGCCACCACGGTGGGCCGCGCGCTGCTGTCGGAGATCCTGCCCAGGGGCCTGCCGTTCAGCAATATCAACAAGGCGCTGAAGAAGAAGGAGATCTCGCGCCTGATCAACGTGTCGTTCCGCAAGTGCGGCCTGAAGGACACCGTGATCTTCGCCGACAAGCTGCTGCAGAGCGGTTTCCGGCTGGCCACGCGGGCCGGCATCTCGATCAGCATCGACGACATGCTGGTGCCCAAGGAAAAGCCGGGCCTGATCGAACGCGCCGAGAAGGAAGTCAAGGAGATCGAGCAGCAATATGTCTCGGGCCTGGTGACCGCCGGCGAGCGCTACAACAAGGTCGTCGACATCTGGGGCAAGACCGGCGACGAGGTGGGCAAGGTCATGATGGCCCAGCTGTCCAAGGAAAAGGTCACCGACCGCAACGGCAAGCTCGTGGACCAGGAGTCGTTCAATTCCATCTACATGATGGCCGACTCCGGCGCCCGCGGCTCCGCGGCGCAGATCCGCCAGCTGGCCGGCATGCGCGGCCTGATGGCCAAGCCCGACGGCAGCATCATCGAAACGCCCATCACCGCCAACTTCCGCGAAGGCCTGAACGTCCTGCAGTACTTCATCTCCACGCACGGCGCGCGCAAGGGCCTGGCCGACACGGCGCTGAAGACCGCCAACTCGGGCTACCTCACGCGCCGGCTGGTCGACGTGACGCAGGACCTGGTGGTCATCGAGAACGACTGCGGCACGCAGAACGGCATGAACCGCCGTGCGCTGGTCGAAGGCGGTGAGGTCATCGAGAGCCTGCGCGACCGCATCCTGGGTCGCGTCACGGCCATCGAGGTGCTGCACCCCGAGTCGCAGGAGGTCATGGTGCCGGCCGGCGAGATGCTCGACGAGGAAACCATCGATACGCTGGAAGCCGCCGGGGTCGACGAGGTCAAGGTCCGCACCGCGCTGACCTGCGACACGCGCTTCGGCATCTGCGCCAAGTGCTATGGCCGCGACCTCGGCCGCGGTGGCCTGGTCAACGTCGGCGAAGCCATCGGCGTGATCGCCGCGCAGTCGATCGGCGAGCCGGGCACGCAGCTCACGATGCGCACCTTCCACATCGGTGGTGCGGCATCGCGCGCGGCGGTGGCCAGCAGCATCGACGCCAAGAGCGACGGCGTCATCGGCTTCAACGCCACCATGCGTTACGTGACCAACGGCAAAGGTGTGCTGGTGGTGATCTCGCGTTCCGGCGAGATCGTCATCAGCGACCAGCACGGCCGAGAGCGCGAGCGCCACAAGCTGCCTTACGGCGCCACGCTCAACATCAAGCCCGACCAGCAGGTCAAGGCCGGCACCGTGCTGGCGACCTGGGACCCGCTGACGCGACCCATCATCACCGAATTCGCCGGCCGGGCGAAGTTCGAGAACGTCGAGGAGGGCAACACCGTCGCCAAGCAGGTCGACGAGGTCACGGGCCTGTCGACGCTGGTGGTCATCGACCCCAAGCGCCGCGGCGCGGTGAAGGTGGTGCGGCCGCAGGTCAAGCTTCTCGACGCCGCCGGCAACGAGGTCAAGATCCCCGGCACCGACCACAGCGTGACGATCGGCTTCCCGGTCGGTGCGCTGATCCAGGTGCGCGACGGCCAGGACCTCGCCCCGGGCGAAGTGCTGGCGCGCATCCCGATGGAAGGCCAGAAGACACGCGACATCACGGGCGGCCTGCCGCGCGTGGCCGAGCTCTTCGAGGCACGTTCACCAAAGGATGTCGGCACGCTGGCCGAGATCACCGGCACGGTGTCGTTCGGCAAGGAAACCAAGGGCAAGAACCGCCTGCAGATCACCAGCCCCGAGGGTCAGGTTCACGAGGAACTGGTGGCCAAGGAAAAGAACATCCTGGTGCACGAAGGCCAGGTGGTCAACCGCGGCGAACTGGTGGTCGACGGCTCGGCCGACCCGCAGGACATCCTGCGCCTGCTGGGCATCGAGGAATTGGCGCGCTACATCGTCGACGAGGTGCAGGACGTCTATCGCCTGCAGGGCGTGAAGATCAACGACAAGCACATCGAAGTCATCGTGCGCCAGATGCTGCGCCGGGTGCAGATCACCAACGCCGGCGACTCGTCGTACATCAACGGTGAGCAGGTCGAGCGCTCCGAGCTGCTCAATACCAACGAGAAGCTGCGTGCCGAGGGCAAGGTGCCGGCCACGTATGCCGACGTGCTGCTGGGCATCACCAAGGCCAGCCTGTCCACCGACAGCTTCATCAGCGCCGCGTCCTTCCAGGAGACCACGCGCGTGCTCACCGAAGCAGCGATCATGGGCAAGCGCGACGAGCTGCGCGGGTTGAAGGAAAACGTCATCGTCGGCCGCCTGATCCCCGCGGGCACCGGCATGGCCTTCCACGAGGCGCGCAAGGCCAAGGAAGCCATGGACGACTCCGAGCGCCGGGCCATCGCGCTGCAGGAGGCCGAGGAACTGGCCGCAGTGCAGATGGCGCAGGTCGACGCGGCCACCGCGGCAGCGGCCGCAGGCAGCGAGACGGCCGAATAGGTCCGATTGCGTTTGGGCCACGAGGGGGCGGCTCCGGCCGCCCTCTTTCTATCCCTGGGGCGTGTCGGTATCGCGCCACTCGGCCGGCTGCAGGATGCGCACTCCTCGGGCGAGCGCCTTGCGGCGCAACTTCAGCAAGGCGCGATCGCGAGTCACCAGCCAGGTGGCGTGGTGGGCCAGCGCCGCGTCGATGAAGATCTGGTCGTCCGGATCGCTGCAGCGCAGCGGCTGGTTGGATGCGGGCACCGGATCCCCATGCAGGGTCGCGTGGCACTCGAAGAAAGCGATCGCCAGCTCGGGTCGGTGGCCCCAGCGTGCAAGTGCCGGATGACGCAGCATGTGTTCCAGCTCGGTGCGCATCGCCGGCGTTGCCAGCCAGCGCAGCCGCCCCTCCAGCATCGCCTGCAGAAGCGGCCGAGCCGTGGCATCGCGGAACACCAGCCAGTCGAGGACGACCTGGGTGTCGGCCACGAGCCACGGCGTTGGGCCGTTGCGGGCCGGTGGATGCGAGCTATTCAACGCGGCACTTGCTGCGGTACACAGGGCGGAATATAATGGAAAGCTTTTCGGCGATATTTGCCGCTAAATCTGCGGCCGGAACGCCATCAACGGAAACCAACGGTCCTATGCCTACCATCAACCAGCTCGTGCGCCACGGCCGTCAGGTCGAAGCCGTGAAGTCCAAGTCGCCGGCGATGCAGAATTGCCCACAGCGCCGCGGCGTGTGCACCCGCGTCTACACCACGACGCCCAAGAAGCCGAATTCGGCGCTGCGCAAGGTCGCCAAGGTGCGCCTGACCAACGGCTTCGAGATCATTTCCTACATCGGCGGTGAAGGCCACAACCTGCAGGAACACAGCGTCGTGCTGGTGCGTGGCGGCCGCGTGAAGGACCTGCCCGGCGTGCGTTACCACATCGTTCGCGGCTCGCTCGACCTGCAGGGGGTCAAGGACCGCAAGCAGTCGCGTTCCAAGTACGGCGCCAAGCGCCCGAAGAAGGCCTGAGAGGCCTTCGCAGCCCGGGTCGACGCCTCGCGTCGGCGGGGCCGGCCGGCTTTGCAGAGCCGGCCACACGTGCGGCAGGTGCCCCTGTTCTTGGTGGGGTGCCGGCCGAGTAAGTGAGGGGCCGCGGATGGCCCTTCGCGGCGCGGGTCGCAAGGCCTTCGCCAACTGAAGCATCTACAAGGAAGAGTGTCATGCCCCGTCGTCGCGAAGTCCCCAAACGCGAAATCCTGCCCGACCCCAAGTTCGGTTCCGTCGATCTGTCCAAATTCATGAACGTCATCATGGAGTCGGGCAAGAAGGCTGTCGCCGAGGCCATCATCTACGGCGCGCTCGACCAGGTCGAGAAGAAGGCCGGCAAGGACCCGCTCGAGGTCTTCATGGTGGCGCTGAACAATATCAAGCCGATGGTCGAGGTGAAGTCCCGTCGCGTCGGTGGTGCCAACTACCAGGTGCCGGTGGAAGTGCGCCCGGTACGCCGCCAGGCGCTGGCGATGCGCTGGCTCAAGGAATCGGCGCGAAAACGCGGCGAAAAGTCGATGGCCGCGCGCCTGGCGAATGAACTGCTCGAGGCCAGCGAAGGCCGCGGCGGCGCGATGAAGAAGCGCGACGAAGTGCACCGCATGGCCGAAGCGAACAAGGCCTTCTCGCACTTCCGCTTCTGATAACCGGCTTCCGGCCGCCTCTACGGGTTAACACCAGCCCGGAGGCGGCTCCTGCTTTTGGAGAAAGACCATGGCCCGCAAGACCCCTATCGAGCGCTACCGCAATATCGGTATCAGCGCGCACATCGACGCCGGCAAGACCACCACCACCGAGCGCATCCTCTACTACACGGGTGTCAACCACAAGATCGGCGAGGTCCACGACGGCGCCGCCACGATGGACTGGATGGAGCAGGAGCAGGAGCGTGGCATCACCATCACCTCCGCCGCCACGACCTGCTTCTGGAAGGGCATGGACCTGTCCCACCCCGAGCACCGCATCAACATCATCGACACCCCGGGCCACGTGGACTTCACCATCGAGGTGGAGCGTTCCATGCGCGTGCTCGACGGTGCCTGCATGGTGTACTGCGCCGTGGGCGGCGTGCAGCCGCAGAGCGAGACCGTCTGGCGCCAGGCCAACAAGTACAGGGTGCCGCGGCTGGCCTTCGTGAACAAGATGGACCGCACCGGCGCGAACTTCTACAAGGTCTACGACCAGATGAAGGCCCGGCTGAAGGCCAATCCCGTGCCGGTGGTGCTGCCCATTGGTGCCGAGGAAAACTTCACCGGCGTCATCGACCTCATCGTCATGAAGGCGATCATCTGGGACGAGGCCTCGCAGGGCATGAAGTTCGAATACCAGGAGATTCCCGCCGAGCTGCTGGCCGAGGCGCAGAAGTGGCGCGAGAACATGGTCGAGGCCGCCGCCGAGGCCAGCGAAGAGCTGATGAACAAGTATCTGGAGACGGGTGAACTCACGCACGACGAGCTCATGAAGGGCTTGCGCATGCGCACGATCGCGGCGGAGATCCAGCCCATGCTGTGCGGCACCGCGTTCAAGAACAAGGGTGTGCAGCGCATGCTCGACGCCGTGATCGACTTCATGCCTTCGCCGATCGACGTGCCGCCGGTGCCGGGCACCGACGACAACGACAAGGAGACCTCGCGCCGCGCCGACGACAGCGAGAAGTTCGCCGCGCTCGCCTTCAAGCTGATGACCGACCCCTATGTCGGCCAGCTCACCTTCGTGCGCGTCTACTCGGGCGTGCTGAAGTCGGGCGACTCGGTCTACAACCCGATCCGCGGCAAGAAGGAACGCATCGGCCGCATCCTGCAGATGCACGCCAACCAGCGCGAGGAGATCAAGGAAATCCTGGCCGGCGACATCGCCGCCTGCGTGGGCCTGAAGGATGTGACCACGGGCGAAACCCTGTGCGACCCGGAATCGATCATCACGCTGGAAAAGATGGTCTTCCCCGAGCCCGTCATCAGCCAGGCCGTGGAACCCAAGACCAAGGCCGACCAGGAGAAGATGGGCATCGCGCTGGGCCGCCTGGCACAGGAGGATCCGTCTTTCCGCGTGCGCACCGACGAGGAGAGTGGCCAGACCATCATCTCCGGCATGGGCGAGCTGCACCTGGAGATCATCGTCGACCGCATGAAACGCGAATTCGGCGTCGAGGCCAATGTCGGCAAGCCGCAGGTGGCTTACCGCGAGACCATTCGCAAGCCGGTGTCCGACGTCGAAGGCAAGTTCGTGCGCCAGTCCGGCGGCAAGGGCCAGTACGGCCACGTGGTGCTGAAGATCGAGCCGCAGGAGCCGGGCAAGGGTTTCGAGTTCGTCGACGCCATCAAGGGCGGCGTGGTGCCGCGCGAATTCATTCCGGCGGTGAAGAAGGGCGTCGAAGATACGCTACCCAACGGCGTGCTCGCGGGCTACCCGGTGGTGGACGTGAAGGTGACGCTCACCTTCGGCTCGTACCATGAAGTGGACTCGAACGAAAACGCGTTCAAGATGGCGGCCAGCATGGGCTTCAAGGACGGCTGCCGCAAGGCCAGCCCGGTGATCCTGGAGCCGATGATGGCCGTGGAAGTGGAAACTCCGGAAGACTACGCCGGCAGCGTGATGGGCGACCTGTCCAGCCGTCGCGGCATGGTGCAGGGCATGGACGACATGCCCGGCGGCGGCAAGATCATCAAGGCCGAGGTGCCACTGTCGGAAATGTTCGGCTATTCGACCACGCTGCGCAGCATGAGCCAGGGCCGGGCCACCTACACGATGGAGTTCAAGCACTACTCCGAGGCGCCCAAGAACGTGGCCGACGCGATCATCACCGCGCGCGGAAAGTGAACTGGTAGCGGGCAGTAGTCATAGACAGAAGTAGCGGGCAGTAGACACAGACAGAAGTGGCGGGCAGTCGCTTCGCGAGCCCTTTCCTTCGACGGTCTTCGGCGGGTCGCCGCGTGTTGCCAGTGACATGCGAATCGACGACCCGCCGGAAACCTTAAACCCACCACTGGCATCGCTCTTTATCCGGAGAAACCGAAATGGCAAAAAGCAAATTCGAACGCACCAAGCCGCACGTGAACGTGGGCACCATCGGTCACGTGGACCACGGCAAGACCACGCTGACGGCGGCCATCACCTCGGTGCTGGCGCAGAAGTTCGGCGGCGAGGCCAAGGCCTACGACCAGATCGACGCGGCGCCTGAAGAAAAGGCGCGCGGCATCACCATCAACACCGCGCACGTCGAATACGAGACCAGCAAGCGCCACTACGCGCACGTCGACTGCCCCGGGCACGCCGACTACGTGAAGAACATGATCACGGGTGCGGCGCAGATGGACGGCGCCATCCTGGTGGTCTCGGCCGCCGACGGCCCGATGCCGCAGACGCGAGAGCACATCCTGCTGGCGCGCCAGGTGGGCGTGCCCTACATCATCGTCTTCCTGAACAAGTGCGACATGGTCGACGACGCCGAGCTGCTGGAGCTGGTGGAAATGGAAGTGCGCGAACTGCTGGACAAGTACGAATTCCCCGGCGACGCCACCCCCATCATCCACGGCAGCGCCAAGCTGGCGATGGAAGGCGACAAGGGCGAGCTTGGTGAACAAGCCATCATGAAACTGGCCGACGCGCTGGACAGCTACATCCCCACGCCCGAGCGGGCGGTGGACGGCGCCTTCCTGATGCCGGTGGAAGACGTCTTCAGCATCTCCGGCCGCGGCACGGTGGTGACGGGCCGGGTCGAGCGCGGCGTCATCAAGGTCGGCGAGGAAATCGAGATCGTGGGCATCCGCCCCACGGTCAAGACCACCTGCACCGGCGTGGAGATGTTCCGCAAGCTGCTCGACCAGGGGCAGGCCGGCGACAACGTGGGCATCCTGCTGCGCGGCACCAAGCGCGAGGACGTCGAGCGCGGCCAGGTGCTGTGCAAGCCCGGCAGCGTCAAGCCGCACACCCACTTCACGGCCGAGATCTACGTGCTGAGCAAGGAAGAAGGCGGGCGCCACACGCCGTTCTTCAACAACTACCGGCCGCAGTTCTACTTCCGCACGACGGACGTGACGGGTGCGGTGGAGCTGCCCAAGGACAAGGAGATGGTGATGCCGGGCGACAACGTCAGCATCACGGTCAAGCTGATCAACCCGATCGCGATGGAAGAAGGCCTGCGCTTTGCCATCCGCGAGGGCGGCCGCACCGTCGGCGCCGGCGTCGTGGCCAAGATCATCGAGTAAGGGGCGGACATGTCCACCAAACAGAAGATCCGCATCCGCCTCAAGGCCTTCGACTACAAGCTGATCGACCAGTCGGCGCTGGAGATCGTCGATACCGCCAAACGCACCGGCGCCATCGTCAGGGGTCCCGTGCCCCTGCCCACGCGCATGCAGCGTTTCGACATCCTGCGCTCGCCGCACGTCAACAAGACGAGCCGGGACCAGCTCGAGATCCGCACGCACCAGCGGCTGATGGATATCGTCGATCCCACCGACAAGACCGTGGACGCGCTGATGAAGCTCGACCTGCCGGCCGGCGTGGACGTCGAGATCAAGTTGCAGTAAGTGCACGCCGAGTGACGTGGCGGTTGCGGGTTCTACCCGCACTGCTACAATCACAGGCTTTTCTCTGAACGGGTTTTCCCGGCCAGGAATTCCGCTTCCCCGACCTGTCCCTGGGACAGGTCGGGAGAGTGAAAAAACCACCCCGACCAATCGATGTCGGGATCGTGAACAAAGGCTCCTCCGACGGAGCTGGAGAAAGACCATGAGTCTGAGCGAACAGCTCGGCTTGCTGGGCCGCAAGGTGGGCATGATGCGCATCTTCACGGACGATGGCGACACCATCCCCGTGACCGTGCTCGACGTGTCCAACAACCGCGTCACGCAAGTCAAGACCGCCGCCACCGACGGCTACAACGCCTTGCAGGTGGCGTTCGGCGCCCGCAAGGCCAGCCGCGTGAACAAGCCCGCCGCCGGGCACCTGGCCAAGGCCGGTGTCGAAGCCGGCGAGGTGCTCAAGGAATTCCGCGTCAGCGCCGAAACCGCCGGTCAGTACGCGCCGGGTGCCGTGCTGCCGGTGAGCGTGTTCGCCGCCGGCCAGAAGGTGGACGTGCAGGGCACTTCCATCGGCAAGGGCTTCGCGGGCACCATCAAGCGCCACAACTTCAGCTCGCAGCGCGCCTCGCACGGCAACAGCCGCTCGCACAACGTGCCGGGCTCGATCTCGATGGCGCAGGACCCGGGTCGCGTATTCCCGGGCAAGAAGATGACCGGCCACATGGGCGACGAGACCGTGACCACGCAGAACCTGGACATCGTCCGCGTCGATGAAGCGCGTTCGCTGCTGCTCGTCCGCGGCGCCGTTCCGGGCGCCAAGAACGGCCACGTCGTGGTGCGCCCGGCCATCAAGGCGCGTCCCGTCAAGGCCGGCGCCGACGCCGCCGCGAAGAAGGGAGCCTAAGCATGCAGCTCGAGCTCCTCAACGAACAAGGCCAAGCCACCAGCAAGGTGGACGCGCCCGACACCGTCTTCGCCCGCGACTACAACGAAGCGCTGGTGCACCAGATCGTCGTTGCCTTCCAGGCCAACGCGCGCCAGGGCACCCGTGCCCAGCTCGACCGCGGCGAGGTCAAGCACTCCACGAAGAAGCCATTCCGCCAGAAGGGCACCGGCCGTGCCCGTGCCGGCATGACCAGCTCGCCGCTTTGGCGTGGTGGTGGCCGCATCTTCCCGAACCGTCCCGACGAGAATTTCTCGCAAAAGGTCAACAAGAAGATGTACCGCGCCGGCATGGCGTCCATCCTTTCGCAGCTGGCCCGCGACGGCCGCCTGGCGGTGGTGGACTCGCTCAGCGTCGACGCTCCCAAGACCCGTCTGCTGGCGGCCAAGTTCAAGGCCATGGGGCTGGACTCGGTGATGGTCATTGCCGACCAGATTGACGACAACCTGGCGCTGGCCTCGCGCAACCTGGCCAACGTGCTGGTGGTCGAGCCGCGTTATGCCGATCCGCTGTCGCTGGTCTTCTACAAGAAGGTGCTGGTGACCAAGGGCGCGATCGAGCAGCTCAAGGAGATGTACGCATGAGCCGCATCAACCCATCCCCCGCGCAGCGCAAATACGACGAAGGGCGCCTGGCCCAGGTGCTGGTGGCACCGATCATCTCCGAGAAGGCCACCCGCATCGGCGAGAAGCAGAACCAGGTCATGTTCAAGGTGCTGCGCGACGCCACCAAGCCCGAGATCAAGGCTGCCGTCGAGCTGATGTTCAAGGTCGAGGTCGCATCGGTGTCGACCTCCGTGCAAAAGGGCAAGGTCAAGCGCTTCGGGCGCGCCATCGGCCGCCGCGATCACGTCAAGAAGGCGTTCGTGGCGCTGAAGGCCGGCCAGGAGCTCAATTTCTCCGGGGAGGCCTCCTAAATGGCCATCGTCAAAGTCAAGCCCACCTCGCCCGGCCGCCGTGCCGTCGTCAAGGTGGTGCACAAGCACCTGCACAAGGGCGCGCCCGAAGCCTCGTTGCTCGAGCCGCAAAAGCAGAATGCCGGCCGCAACAACAACGGCCACATCACGATGCGCCACAAGGGCGGTGGGCACAAGCACCACTACCGCGTGGTCGACTTCGTGCGCAACAAGGACGGCATCCCTGCGAAGGTCGAGCGCATCGAATACGACCCCAACCGCACCGCCCACATCGCGCTGCTGTGCTACGCCGACGGCGAGCGCCGCTACATCATCGCCCCGCGCGGCGTCGATGCCGGTGCCACGCTGCTCAGCGGTGCCGAGGCGCCGATCAAGGCCGGCAACACGCTGCCCATCCGCAACATCCCGGTGGGTTCCATCGTGCACTGCGTGGAGATGATGCCCGGCAAGGGCGCGCAGATCGCGCGTTCCGCGGGTACGTCGGTCACGCTGATGGCGCGCGAAGGCATCTACGCCCAGTTGCGTCTGCGCTCGGGCGAAGTGCGCAAGATCCACATCGACTGCCGCGCCACCATCGGTGAAGTGAGCAACGAAGAGCACAGCCTGCAGCAGTACGGCAAGGCCGGCGCCACGCGCTGGCGCGGCATCCGCCCGACGGTGCGCGGCGTGGCCATGAACCCGGTCGACCACCCGCACGGCGGCGGCGAAGGCCGCACCGGCGAGGGCCAGCCGCAGGTGTCGCCGTGGAACACCCTGACCAAGGGCTACCGCACCCGCAGCAACAAGCGCACGCAGACGATGATCGTCTCGCGTCGCAAGAAGTAAGGCCCGAGGGACACAGCCACCATGACGCGTTCACTCAAGAAGGGTCCTTTCGTGGACCACCACCTGATGGCCAAGGTCGAGAAGGCCTCCGCCACCAAGGACAAGAAGCCGATCAAGACCTGGTCGCGCCGCAGCACCATCCTGCCGGAATTCATCGGCCTGACGGTGGCCGTGCACAACGGCAAGCAGCACGTGCCCGTCTACGTGACCGACCAGATGGTCGGCCACAAGCTCGGCGAATTCGCCCTCACCCGCTTGTTCAAGGGTCACCCCGCGGACAAGAAGGCGAAGAAGTAAGGAGCCCGGCAAATGGAAACCAAAGCAATCGTGCGCGGCGTGCGCCTGTCGGCCGACAAGGGCCGGCTGGTGGCCGACATGATCCGTGGCAGATCGGTCGCCCAGGCCCTCAACATCCTGCAGTTCACGCAGAAGAAGGCCGCCGGCATCATCAAGAAAGCCGTCGACTCCGCGGTAGCGAATGCCGAGCACAACGACGGCGCCGATATCGACGAGCTGAAGATCAAATCGATCTACGTCGAGCAGGGTGCGGTGCTCAAGCGCTTCTCGGCGCGGGCCAAGGGCCGCGGCGCGCGCATCAGCAAGGGCACCTGCCATATCTACGTGACCGTCGGCAACTGAAGCTGGAAATACACATGGGACAAAAAATCCACCCGACCGGCTTCCGCCTCGCGGTCACCCGCGCCTGGTCGTCGCGCTGGTTCGCCACCAGCCGCAACTTCGCCGGCATGCTGGCCGAAGACCTGCAGGTGCGTGACTACCTGAAGACGCGGCTGAAGAGCGCTGCCGTCTCGCGCATCCTCATCGAGCGTCCGGCCAAGAACGCCCGCATCACGATCTTCTCGGCGCGCCCCGGTGTGGTCATCGGCAAGAAGGGCGAAGACATCGAAAACCTCAAGGCCGAGCTGACGCGCCGCCTGGGCGTTCCGGTGGCCGTGAATATCGAGGAAGTGCGCAAGCCCGAGGTCGATGCCCAGCTCATCGCCGACAGCATCACTCAGCAGCTCGAGAAGCGCATCATGTTCCGCCGCGCCATGAAGCGCGCGATGCAGAACGCCATGCGCCTGGGCGCGCAGGGCATCAAGATCATGTCCTCGGGCCGCCTGAACGGCATCGAGATCGCGCGCTGCGAGTGGTACCGCGAAGGCCGCGTGCCGCTGCACACGCTGCGCGCCGACATCGACTACGGCTTCTCGGAAGCCAAGACCACCTACGGCGTCATCGGCGTCAAGGTCTGGGTCTACCGAGGTGACCGCCTGGCCAACGGCGAGGCGCCGACGCTGGGCAAGGGCGACGGCAGTGCCGACGACGACCGCCGCAACCGCCGCGGTCCGCGCCCCGGTGGTCCGGGTGCGCCGGGTGGCCGCGGCCGCCCCGGTGCCGACCGTCCCCCGATGCCGCGCAGCGACCTCGTGCAAGCCGCCGGCGATCGCCCGGCCGGCGAAGCCCCGGGTGGCCCGAGTGGCCCGAAAGGCCCGGCCGTCAAGCGCGTGCGCCGCGCCGCCCCGCCGGCTGGCCCGGCCGGCGGCGAGACCAAAGGAGAATAAGGATGCTGCAACCCGCACGTCGCAAGTTCCGCAAGGAACAGAAGGGCCGCAATACCGGCATCGCCACGCGTGGCGCCAAGGTGTCGTTCGGCGAATTCGGCCTCAAGGCCACCGAGCGCGGCCGCATCACGGCACGCCAGATCGAGGCCGCACGGCGCGCCATCAGCCGCCATATCAAGCGCGGTGGCCGCGTCTTCATCCGCATCTTTCCCGACAAGCCGATCTCGCAGAAGCCGGCCGAGGTGCGCATGGGCAACGGCAAGGGCAACCCCGAGTACTACGTGGCCGAGATCCAGCCCGGCAAGATGCTCTACGAACTGAACGGCGTGCCCGAGGCGCTGGCGCGCGAGGCCTTCACGCTGGCCGCGGCCAAGCTGCCGCTGCGCTGCACATTCGTCGCCCGCCAGGTCGGCGCGTGACGCGAAGGAAACAAGCATGAAAGCATCTGAACTGCGCACCAAGGACGTGGCGGCGCTGGAAAAGGAAGTCTCCGACCTGCTGAAGGCCCACTTCGGCCTGCGCATGCAGCGCGCGACCCAGCAGCTCGCCAACAACTCGCAACTGGGCAAGACGCGGCGCGACATCGCACGCGTCAAGACCGTGCTGACCGAGAAGAAGAAGGGAGCCGCCAAATGAGCGAAGCCCAAGCTGCAAGCGCCGAAGCCGCGGCCGCGCCGGCGGCCCCGGTGAAGAATACGCGTACTTTCGTCGGCCGCATCGTCAGCGACAAGCGCGCCAAGACCGTGACCGTACTCGTGGAGCGCCGCACGCCGCACGAGTTGTACGGCAAGATCGTTGCCAAGTCCCGCAAGTACCACGCCCACGATGAAAAGGGCGAGTACAAGATGGGCGACATGGTCGAGATCGCCGAAGGCCGCCCGATCAGCAAGACCAAGTCCTGGGTCGTGACGCGGCTGATCGAGAAGGCCAAGCTGGTCTGACCACCGCAGCGGGGTCGAAAACCCCGTTTCTGCACGAAGCGGTCGAACGCTGGAGACTCCAGCCTTCGGTCGCTTTCTTTTTGAGTACAGGAGTCAAACCATGCTGAAGGTCGGAGACAAGCTGCCCGCGGGCAGTCTGCAGGAATTCATCGAGGTCGAAGGCGGGGGCTGCACTCTGGGCCCCAACAACTTCGACATCGGCAAGGCCACGGCCGGCAAGACGATCGCCATCTTCGCGCTGCCCGGTGCCTACACCCCCACCTGCTCGGCGCAGCATGTGCCGGGCTACGTGCAGCACACCGACGCGCTGAAGGCTGCCGGGGTGGACGAGATCTGGTGCGTATCGGTGAACGACGCCTTCGTGATGGGCGCCTGGGGCCGCGACCAGCATACGGCAGGCAAGGTGCGCATGATGGCCGATGGCAGCGCCGACTTCACCAAGGCCACCGGCCTGACGTTGGACCTGGGCGCGCGCGGCATGGGCCTGCGCTCGCAGCGCTATTCCATGCTCGTGGTCGATGGCGTGGTCAAGACGCTGAACATCGAGGCCCCGGGCAAGTTCGAGGTCAGCGACGCCGGCACCCTGCTGGCGCAGGCCAAGGCATTGAAGGCCTGAGCCGCCCCCTCTTGCGACACTCGTCTCGCCGATGCTTGACGCGCCTACGCTAGATCGAACATAATCACAGGCTTCGCCGGTTCGGCTGGTTTTGTGCACTGCACAAGACCCCGGTCCGGTTCCACCCATCCACGGGCCCAAGACTGATCGAGCGGCAACCGCCCCAGGCGGCGCAGCGCGGTACAAGTTGGGGACAGAACATGATCCAAATGCAGTCTCGGCTCGACGTGGCCGACAACACGGGCGCCAAGTCCGTCATGTGCATCAAGGTGCTCGGCGGCTCGAAACGGCGCTACGCCGGCATCGGCGACGTCATCAAGGTCAGCATCAAGGAGGCCGCCCCGCGGGGCCGCGTGAAGAAGGGCGAGGTCTACAGCGCCGTGGTCGTGCGCACCGCCAAGGGCGTGCGTCGCCAGGACGGTTCGCTGATCAAGTTCGACGGCAATGCCGCCGTGCTGCTGAACGCCAAGCTCGAACCCATCGGCACCCGCATCTTCGGCCCGGTCACGCGCGAACTGCGCACCGAGCGCTTCATGAAGATCGTGTCGCTGGCACCCGAAGTGCTCTGACTCCAGACCCGTCAGGACCCACCATGAACAAGATTCGCAAGGGCGACCAGGTCGTCGTGACCACCGGCCGCGACAAAGGCAAGCGCGGCACCGTGACGCAACGTGTGGACGAGGAACGCATCGTCGTCGAGGGCGTCAACGTCGTGAAGAAGCACGTCAAGCCGAACCCGATGAAGGGCACCACCGGCGGCGTCGTCGACAAGACCATGCCCATCCACCAGAGCAACGTGGCGATCTGGAATGCCGCTGCCGGCAAGGCCGACAAGGTCGGCATCAAGCTGCTGAGCAAGGAAGAGCAGGCGGCCCGCAAGACGCGCGACAACGGCGTGCGTGTCTACAAATCCACCGGCGCAGAGATCAAGGCGTAACCGACCATGGCCAAGAAAGAACAAGCTGCCGCCGCAGTCACGTCGCCGGGCCCCGCGCCCCAGGCTCGCCTGCACACGATCTACCGCGAGAAGATCGTGCCCGAGTTGATGGCCAAGTTCGGCTTCACCTCGGTGATGCAGGTGCCGCGCCTGCAGAAGATCACGCTGAACATGGGCGTGGGCGAGGCCGTCTCCGACAAGAAGGTGATGGATTCCGCCGTCGGCGACATGACCAAGATCGCCGGCCAGAAGCCCGTGGTCACGAAGAGCAAGAAGCCGATCGCCGGCTTCAAGATCCGCGAGAGCGTGCCCATCGGCTGCATGGTCACCTTGCGTGGCGTGCGCATGTACGAATTCCTGGACCGTTTCGTCACCGTGGCGCTGCCGCGCGTGCGCGACTTCCGCGGCATCAGCGGGCGCAGCTTCGACGGTCGTGGCAACTACAACATCGGCGTCAAGGAACAGATCATCTTCCCCGAGATCGACTACGACAAGATCGATGCGATCCGCGGCATGAACATCAGCATCACCACGAGCGCGAAGACCGACGACGAGTGCAAGGCACTGCTCGCCGCCTTCAAATTCCCGTTCAAGAACTGAAGGCTTCCGACATGGCCAAGACATCCCTCAAGCAGCGTGAGTTGAAGCGCGAGAAGCTCGTCGCCAAGTACGCCAAGAAATACGCCGAGCTGAAGGCCGTGGCCGACGATGCCAAGCATTCCGACGAGCAGCGCTACGCGGCCCGCCTGGAACTGCAAAAGCTGCCGCGCAACGCCAACCCGACGCGCCTGCGCAACCGCTGCGCCATCACCGGGCGCCCGCGTGGCACCTTCCGCATGTTCGGCCTGGGCCGCAACAAGATCCGTGAACTCGCCTTCAAGGGCGAGATCCCGGGCGTGGTCAAGGCCAGCTGGTAGTCCGGCGAGAAGATCAGGAGAACACCCATGAGCATGAGTGACCCCATCGCCGACATGCTGACCCGCATCCGCAACGCGCAAGCGGTGGACAAGGCGGTCGTCACGATGCCGTCGTCCAAGCTGAAGATCGCGATCGCGAAGGTGCTGCACGACGAGGGCTACATCGACGGCCACCAGGTGCGCAACGAGGACGGCAAGCCGCAGCTCGAGATCGCCCTGAAGTACCACGCCGGGCGGCCGGTGATCGAGCACATCGAACGTGTCAGCCGCCCCGGGCTGCGCATCTATAAAGGTCGCCACGCCATTCCGCAGGTCAAGAACGGGCTCGGGGTGGCCATCGTCACCACGCCCAAGGGCGTGATGACCGACCGCAAGGCGCGCGCCACCGGCGTCGGCGGCGAAGTCCTCTGCTACGTGGCCTAAGGGAGGCTAGCGACATGTCACGCGTAGGAAAAATGCCCATTGCCGTGCCGAAAGGCGTGGACGTGGCGATTGCGGGCGACCAGATCACCGTCAAGAGTGCCGGTGGCACGCTGACGCGCAAGCTGCACCCGCTGGTGAACGTGAAGAACGAAGCTGGCGCCATCACCTTCGTGCCGGCCGACGATTCTTCGGCCGCCGACGCCATGAGCGGCACGCTGCGGGCCCTGGTGGCCAACATGGTGGGTGGCGTTGGCAAGGGCTTCGAGCGCAAGCTCACGCTCGTGGGCGTGGGTTTCCGGGCCCAGGCCCAAGGCCAGAAGCTCAACCTGCAGATCGGCTATTCGCACCCGGTGGTCAAGGAGATGCCCGCGGGCATCAAGGTGACCACGCCGACGCAGACCGAGATCCTGATCTCCGGCGCCGACCGGCAGGTGGTGGGCCAACTGGCGGCCGAGGTGCGCGCCTTCCGTCCCCCCGAGCCCTACAAGGGCAAGGGCATCCGCTACGCCGATGAGCGCGTGGTGCTGAAAGAGACGAAGAAGAAGTAAGGAGCACCGAAATGAGTCTGACCAAGAAAGATCAACGCCTGCGCCGCGCGCGCCAGACGCGCTTGCGCATTGCGCTGCAGCAGACGGCGCGCCTGGCGGTGCACCGTTCCAACCTGCACATCTACGCCAGCATCATTTCCGACGACGGAGCGCGCGTGCTGGCCAGCGCCTCCACCGCCGAGAAGGAGGTGCGCGAGCAACTGGGTTCGCCCGGCAAGGGCGGCAACACCGCCGCCGCCACGATCATCGGCAAGCGCATCGCCGAGAAGGCCAAGGCAGCGGGGATCGAGAAGGTCGCGTTCGACCGCTCGGGTTTTGCCTACCACGGTCGCGTCAAGGCGCTGGCCGAGGCGGCGCGTGAAGCCGGCCTGCAGTTCTGACGCCGGCGCACGACAAGGAAGATCAGCAAAATGGCAAAGTTCACTCCCCGCGCGCAGGCCGAAGGCAGCGACGACGGCCTGAAGGAAAAGATGATCGCGGTCAACCGCGTCACCAAGGTCGTCAAGGGCGGCCGCACGCTCAGCTTCGCGGCGCTGACCGTCGTGGGCGACGGCGACGGCCGCATCGGCATGGGCAAGGGCAAGGCCAAGGAAGTGCCGGTGGCGGTGCAGAAGGCCATGGAGGCCGCTCGCCGCAACATGACCAAGGTCAGCCTGCGCAACGGCACCATCCAGCACAACGTGCGCGGCGAGCACGGCGCGGCCAAGGTGCTGATGGCGCCGGCCAAGCCCGGCGACGGCATCATCGCCGGCGGCCCGATGCGCGCGGTGTTCGAGGTCATGGGTGTCACCGACATCGTGGCCAAGAGCCTGGGCTCGTCCAACCCCTACAACATGGTCCGCGCCACGCTCGACGCGCTGCGCCGCTCGACGACGCCGGCCGAAGTGGCCGCCAAGCGCGGCAAATCGGTCGAAGACCTCTTCAACTGAAGCGCGCGGCGGAGAAAACCGATGGCAGACAAGACAACACTCACGGTCAAGCTCGTCAAGAGCGTGGCCGGCACGCGCCAGTCGCACCGCGACACCGTGCGCGGCCTGGGCCTGCGCAAGACCAACAGCGAGCGTGTGCTGGAAGACACGCCCGCGGTGCGCGGCATGATCAACAAGGTCGCCTACCTGGTCAAGGTGCTGTGATGGAACTGAATCAGATCAAGCCGGGTGCCGGCTCCAAGAAGGACCGCCGCCGCGTCGGTCGGGGCATCGGTTCCGGCCTGGGCAAGACCGCCGGTCGTGGCCACAAGGGCCAGAAGTCGCGCGCGGGTGGCTACCACAAGGTCGGTTTCGAAGGCGGCCAGATGCCGTTGCAGCGCCGCCTGCCCAAGCGCGGCTTCAAGTCGGCGCAGCTCAAGTACAACGGCGAAGTGACGCTGACCGACCTGGAGCGGCTGGGCGCCGGCGAGGTGGACCTGCTCACGCTGAAGGCCGCCGGGGTGGTGCGCGAGATCATCAGGCACGTCAAGGTCATCAAGTCGGGTGAGCTGACGCGCAAGGTGGCGCTCAAGGGCATCGTTGCCACCGCCGGTGCCAAGGCCGCCATCGAGGCGGCCGGTGGCTCGGTCGAGGCCGTCGCGGCAGCTGCAGTCAAGCCGGGCAAGCTGGTTGGCAAGGGCGCCAAGTCCTCGGCAGTCGCGGCAGGCAAGAGCGCCTGAGGGAAGGCAATCCCGTGGTGACTTCCGCCAACCAGCTGGCCAAGAGCGGCAAGTTCGGCGACCTGCGCAGGCGGGTCGTCTTCTTGCTGCTGGCGCTGGTGGTCTACCGCATCGGGGCGCACATCCCCGTGCCTGGCATCGACCCGGTGGCGCTGCAGCAGCTCTTCCAGGGGCAGAGCGGCGGCATCCTGAACCTGTTCAACATGTTCAGCGGCGGCGCGCTGTCGCGCTTCACTGTGTTCGCGCTGGGCATCATGCCGTACATCAGTGCGTCGATCATCATGCAGCTGATGACGCACGTGGTGCCCACGCTCGAGGCGTTGAAGAAGGAAGGCGAGGCTGGCCGGCGCAAGATCACGCAGTACACGCGCTACGGCACCCTGTTCCTGGCCATCTTCCAGAGCCTGGGCATCGCGCTGGCGCTCGAGGGTTCGCAAGGCCTGGTGCTGTCGCCCGGCTTCGGCTTCCGCATGACGGCGGTGGTGAGCCTGGTCGCCGGCACCATGTTCCTGATGTGGCTGGGTGAACAGATCACCGAGCGTGGCCTGGGCAACGGCATCTCGATCCTCATCTTCGCCGGCATCGTGGCCGGGTTGCCCAGCGCCATCGGTGGCCTGTTCGAACTCGTGCGCACCGGTGCGATGAGCATCGTGGCCTGCCTGTTCATCCTGGCGCTGGTGGTTTTCGTGACCTACGCGGTGGTGTTCGTGGAGCGCGGCCAGCGCAAGATCCTCGTCAACTATGCCAAGCGACAGGTCGGCAACAAGGTCTACGGTGGTCAGTCCTCGCACCTGCCGCTGAAGCTGAACATGTCGGGCGTGATCCCGCCCATCTTCGCCAGCTCGATCATCCTGCTGCCGGCCACGGTGGTGGGCTGGTTCGCCACCGGCGAAGGCATGCGCTGGCTGAAGGATCTGTCGGGCGCGCTGTCGCCGGGGCAGCCGATCTACGTGCTGCTGTATGCGGCGATGATCGTCTTCTTCTGCTTCTTCTACACGGCGCTGGTCTTCAACAGTCGCGAGACAGCGGACAACCTGAAGAAGAGCGGTGCCTTCATTCCGGGCATCCGGCCGGGCGACCAGACGGCCAGGCATATCGACCGCATCCTGTCGCGCCTGACGCTGGCCGGTGCCGTCTACATCACCGCGGTGTGCCTGCTGCCCGAGTTCCTGATCCTGAAGTACAACGTGCCGTTCTATTTCGGCGGCACCTCGCTGCTGATCATCGTCGTCGTCACGATGGATTTCTGGGCCCAGGTCCAGAGCTACGTGATGAGCCAGCAATATGAAAGCCTGTTGAAGAAGGCGAATTTCAAGACCAGTTGACACCCGTGACGCATGTCCAAGGACGACGTGATCCAGATGCAGGGAGAGATTCTGGAGAAGCTCCCGAATACCAACTTCCGCGTGAAGCTGGAAAACGGGCATGTCGTGCTGGGGCACATTTCCGGGAAGATGCGTTTGCACTACATCCGCATCCTGCCCGGTGACAAGGTCACGGTGGAATTGACGCCCTACGATTTGAGTCGCGCGCGGATCGTCTTTCGCGCCAAATAGAGTTCAGGAACCGGGTCAAGGAGAAGACCATGAAAGTCGCCGCTTCCGTCAAGAAGATGTGCCGTCACTGCAAGATCATCCGCCGCAAGGGCGTGGTGCGCGTCATCTGCACCGACCCGCGCCACAAGCAGCGTCAGGGGTGAGGCTGGACGTGAGCGGGTCCCTGCGGACCCGAGAACGCCTGCCGAACGCCGTTGCGCCTGCAAGCGCAAGGGCTGAGAGTCAAAGAAGGAATTAACATGGCACGCATCGCCGGCATCAACATCCCGCCGCACAAGCACGCGGAAATCGGTCTGACCTCCATTTACGGCATCGGCCGCACCACGGCGCAGAAGATCTGCACCACGGTCGGGATCCCGTACTCGAAGAAGATCAAGGACCTTTCCGACGTCGACCTCGAGCGCATCCGCGACGAGATCGGCCGCCTCACGATCGAAGGCGACCTGCGCCGCGAGCTGTCCATCAGCATCAAGCGACTGATGGACCTCGGCTGCTACCGGGGTTTCCGCCACCGCCGCGGCCTGCCCGTGCGCGGCCAGCGCACGCGCACCAACGCCCGCACCCGCAAGGGTCCGAAAAAGGGTGCGCAGGCGCTGAAGAAGTAAAGCCCGCTGGGGAACTCTGAAAGAATCAAGATATGGCCAAGGCACCCAATACCGCGGCACGCCGCGTGAGCAAGAAGGTCCGCAAGAACGTTGCGGACGGCGTTGCGCACGTGCACGCGTCGTTCAACAACACCATCATCACCATCACCGACCGCCAGGGCAGTGCGCTGGCCTGGGCGTCCAGCGGTGGCCAGGGCTTCAAGGGCTCGCGCAAGAGCACGCCGTTCGCCGCCCAGGTGGCTGCCGAAACGGCCGGTCGCGCCGCCCAGGAACACGGAATCAAGAACCTCGACGTTCGCATCAAGGGCCCGGGCCCGGGGCGCGAGTCGAGCGTGCGCGCGCTGGCCTCGCTGGGCATCCGCATCAATTCGATCAGCGACGTGACGCCGATCCCGCACAACGGCTGCCGGCCGCAGAAGCGTCGCCGCATCTGACAAGTTCGTGGGCGGGCGTCCAAGTTGAGGCACCCGCACCTGCCAGTGCAGGCATCGCTGGCTGAAGCTAGAATACGCAGTTTCCCGAGCCGGCGAGCACTTCTGTGCAGACCGGCCGTTTTTCTGGGGGGTCGACACCCTCCTCAAGCCCACCGTTCGGGCGGAGCAGTGCTCCAGCACCGGACTCGCGCGGGTGGCTCCTTCAGCAGTGAAGGGGCTTGCAGCCGCGTCAGACAATCTAACAGGACCTATCCCGTGGCACGTTATCTCGGCCCCAAGGCCAAACTCTCCCGCCGTGAAGGCACCGACTTGTTCCTGAAGAGCGCGCGCCGCTCGATCAGCGACAAGGCCAAATTCGACAGCAAACCCGGCCAGCACGGCCGCACCAGCGGCTCGCGCACCTCCGACTTCGGGTTGCAGCTGCGCGAGAAGCAGAAGGTCAAGCGCATGTACGGCGTGCTGGAGCGCCAGTTCCGCCGCTATTTCGCCGAGGCCGAGCGCCGCAAGGGCAATACCGGCGCCACGCTGCTGGCGCTGCTGGAGTCGCGGCTGGACAACGTCGTCTACCGCATGGGGTTCGGCTCCACGCGCGCCGAGGCCCGGCAGCTGGTGTCGCACAAGGCGCTCACCGTCAATGGCCAAGTCGTCAACATCCCGTCGTACCAGGTCAAGGCCGGCGACGTGGTCGCGTTGCGCGAGAAGTCCAAGAGCCAATTGCGCGTCACCGACGCGCTGAAGCTGGCGCAGTCCATCGGCCTGGCCGACTGGGTGCAAGTAGACGCCACCAAGATGGAAGGCGTCTTCAAGAAGGTGCCCGACCGCGACCAATTCGGCGCCGAGATCAAGGAAGCCCTCATCGTCGAGTTGTACTCGCGTTGATGCGCCGGCCGCCGGCCTGGGTGCCGCGCAGCCACAAACACACGCTTCGTTCCGCCGGGCACGAGGCGACCCAGCAGTTCAGCACTGCCCGGCGTGGTCCATCAGCCTTATCGGCGTAACGAGCCGAGGGTATTGACAGGAACTGACAGACCCATGCAAACCACCCTTCTGAAGCCCAAGGCCATCCAGGTCGAGCCGCTCGGCGGCCACCGCGCCAAAGCCACCCTCGAGCCTTTCGAGCGCGGCTACGGCCACACCCTCGGCAACGCCCTGCGGCGCGTGCTGCTGTCTTCGATGGTGGGCTATGCGCCGACCGAGGTCACCATCGCCGGCGTGCTGCATGAATACTCGGCCATCGACGGCGTGCAGGAAGATGTCGTCCACGTCATGCTGAACCTCAAGGGTGTGGTGTTCCGCCTGCACAACCGCGACGAAGTGACGCTGGTGCTGCGCAAGGAAGGCGAAGGCGCCGTCACGGCGGCCGACATCCAGACCCCGCACGACGTGGAGATCATCAATCCCGAGCACGTGATCGCGCACCTGGCGCAGGGCGGCAAGCTCGACATGCAGATCAAGGTGGAGAAGGGTCGCGGCTACGTGCCGGGCAACCTGCGCCGCTACGGCGACGAGACCACCAAGAGTATCGGCCGCATCGTGCTCGACGCTTCCTTCTCGCCGGTGCGCCGCGTCAGCTACGCGGTGGAAAACGCCCGCGTCGAACAGCGCACCGACCTGGACAAGCTGGTGATGGAGATCGAGACGAATGGTGCCATCGCGCCCGAGGAAGCCATTCGCCAGAGCGCGCGCATCCTCGTCGAGCAGCTCGCGTTCTTCGGCCAGATCGACATCAGCCCGGGTGACAGCATGGTGCCGCAGGTGTCACGCCCGACGCCGTTCGACCCCATCCTGCTGCGACCGGTGGACGAACTCGAACTCACGGTGCGTTCGGCCAACTGCC
Source organism: Candidatus Rubrivivax defluviihabitans (assembly GCA_016709385.1). Classification (GTDB taxonomy): domain Bacteria; phylum Pseudomonadota; class Gammaproteobacteria; order Burkholderiales; family Burkholderiaceae_C; genus Rubrivivax; species Rubrivivax defluviihabitans. The sequence goes on along the minus strand of JADJMW010000002.1, from coordinate 190,890 downwards.
TGAAGGCCGAGAATATCTATTACATCGGTGACCTCATCCAGCGCACCGAGACCGAGTTGCTGAAGACGCCGAACCTGGGCCGCAAGAGCCTGAACGAGATCAAGGAAGTGCTGGCTTCGCGCGGGCTCACGCTCGGCGCGCGGCTGGAGAACTGGCCCCCCCAGGGCCTGGATAAACGGTAAGTCGCTTTTCGCGATTCCGGTGCACCCGGCCGTACCTGACACGGCGGCCGGCATCAACTAATGAAAGGCAAGCACCATGCGCCACCGCAACGGCCCCCGCAAACTCAACCGCACCACCTCGCACCGCCTGGCGATGCTCAGGAACATGTGCAACTCGATCATCATGCACGAGGCGATCCGGACCACGCTGCCCAAGGCCAAGGAGCTGCGCAGCGTCGTCGAGCCGCTGATCACCCTGGGCAAGACGCCGACGCTGGCCAACCGTCGCCTGGCCTTCAACCGCACGCGCGACCGGGACGTGGTGGCCAAGCTGTTCAACGAGCTCGGACCGCGCTACGCAGCACGCCCGGGCGGCTACACGCGCATCCTGAAGATGGGTTTCCGCGTCGGCGACAACGCACCGATGGCCTTCGTGGAACTGGTCGACCGGCCCGAGCCCGTCGCCGAAGCTGCGGCGTCGGCCGACAGCGCAGAGTGACGGCAGGCGGCGATATCGCTTATACTGTAAAGCTCAGTCGCGGGGTGGAGCAGCCTGGTAGCTCGTTGGGCTCATAACCCAAAGGTCGCAAGTTCAAATCTTGCCCCCGCAACCAAGATTCAAGAACAAGAACGACAACGCACGAATAGTCGAACGCCGGCCCCGGGGTCGGCGTTTTGCTTTGCGTTTCACGCGCCCGTCTTCCGACAACCGCGAACCGGCCGACCGCAAAAGCCACGGCTCGCGTGGCTGGACGACACTCTAACCGGCCGTCTCAGGTAGCGGCGCTCGCCGATGGCGCGCGGGCAGCGTCGCTGTCGTGCAGCAGCCGGGCCACGACCATGCGCATGACGTGGAATCCGAGCTTGGGATTCAGGTAGTACAGCTGCGCCATGGCGTCGGCCGACAAGGTGTACAGCGTGCAGTCGGTCTCGCAGACCACCGTGCCGGTGCGGCGGTTCCCCGGTGCGAACAGGCCGATCTCGCCGACCAGCGAACCCGGGTCCATCACCACGTCCTGCTCGAGCAGCCGAAGGCGCCCGTTGTCGACGTAGACCATCTCGGTGGACACGTCGTCCTTCTTCCACAGCGTGGTGCCGGCCTTGACCTCGCGCCGCGTCATGTGCGGCAGCAGCCAGTCGGCCAGAGGCGTCTCGGACTGGGCATGCTTGATGGCTCCGATCAGCTTGCGGATCTCGATCACCTTCTTCAGGTTGATCGGGAACATGGCGACATACAGCGCCATGGTGGGCCAGGCGCCGCTGAGGGCCGCATAGGTGACCAGGAAGACGTTGGCCGCCAACGCCACCACGCGCAGCGGCAGCATGCTCTTCATCAGGTAGCTGGCCACCATCAGGCCGGCGCCGATGAACCCGAAGACATAACCCATGGTCGTCACTGCGTCACCCCGTTCTCCGCGCTGCTGTGTGGGCGCCGAGTATGCATGGCGCGTGCGGCCTGCCGGCGCGGCAACGTCGAGTGGGCAGGCGCCCGCGCAGGGCGCCGCGAGCCCTTTCAGCCCGGCAGCGGTTCCACGCGCAAGCGCCCGCGCTGGGCTGCCAGCGTCTGCCCCAGCAACGTGGTGGCGGCATAGATGGCGCCGATGGTGGGTGTCGGCACCGCCGTGATGCGGCCGAGTTCGACGACGGCACCGACCAGCGCCTCGAGTTCCAGTGCGCGGCCGTTCTCCACGTCCTGCAACATCGAGGTCTTGTGCGCGCCCACGGCCTCGGCGCCTGCCAGGCGCTGCTCCAGCGTGATCTTGAAGCGCACGCCCAGGGCCTCGGCCACGCGCTGGGCCTCGCCCATCATCGCCGCGGCCAGCGCACGGGTGCCCGGGAAGCGGCAGATCTCTTCCAGCGTGGCGTGGGTCAGCGCGCTGATCGGGTTGAAGCTCAGATTGCCCCACAGCTTGACCCAGATCTCGCTGCGGATGTCCTTGGCCACCGGCGCCTTGAAGCCGGCGCGCATGAGGGCGCCCGACAGCGCTTCGATGCGCTCGCTGCGCGTGCCGTCGGGCTCGCCCAGCGTGAAGCGGTTGCCCTCGATCACCTTCACCACGCCTGGGGCCACGAGCTCGGCCGCGGGGTAGACCACGCTGCCGATCACGCGCTCGGGCTCGATATTCCCGGCCAGCACGCCGCCGGGGTCCACCGACTCCAGCGTGCGGCCCTCGTGCGGGCCGGCCAGCTTGTGGAAATACCACCACGGGATGCCGTTGATCATGGTCACGACCATGGTCCTGGGGCCGAACAGGGCGCGCAGGTCGGGCAGCAGGTCGCGCACCTGGTGCGCCTTCACGGTCAGCAGCACGGCGTCCTGTTCGCCGGCGTCGGCGTAGCGCTGCACCGCGCGCACGGTGGTGGCGCGCTGCTCGATGCCGTCTTCCAGGATCAGTTTGAAGCCGCTGGCGTTGATCGCCTCCAGATTGCGGTTGCGCGCAATGAAGGTGACCTCTTCACCGGCCAGCGCCAGCTTTGCACCCAGGACGCCGCCGATGGCGCCGGCGCCCACGACACAGATCTTCATCCGCCGGCCCTCAGTTCACGTTGCCGCGCCAGGTTCTTCGCCGCACCCCACAGCGGCCACACCAGCATGGCGATGGCCAGGCCGGCAATGCTGGCCACCAGCGGGTTGCTCCAGAAGATGTTCATCGAGCCCTGGCTGATGAGCATGGCCTGGCGGAAGCTGGCTTCGGCCATGTCGCCCAGTACCAGCGCCAGCACCATGGGCGCCAGCGGGTATTTCAGCTTCTTGAACAGATAGCCCATGACGCCGAAGACCAGCATCATCACCACGTCGAACATCGAGTTGTTCACCGTGTAGGCGCCAATGGCGCAGATGACGATGATCACCGGCCCGATGATCGAGAACGGGATGCGCAGGATGGCGGCCCACCACGGCACCGTGGTCAGCACCACGATCAGACCGACGATATTGCCGATATACATGCTGGCGATCAGGCCCCAGACGAAGTCCTTCTGCTCCACGAACAGCATCGGCCCCGGCTGCAGGCCCCAGATGAGCAGGCCGCCGAGCAGCACGGCCGCGGTGGGCGAACCCGGGATGCCCAGCGTGAGCATGGGCAGCAGCGCCGAGGTGCCGGCCGCGTGGGCCGCCGTTTCCGGCGCCACCACGCCTTCGATGCGGCCCTTGCCGAAGCTCTGCGGGTCCTTGCTCATGCGCCGCGCCATGCCGTAACTCATGAACGACGCCGGCGTGGCGCCGCCGGGCGTGATGCCCATCCAGCAGCCCACGACCACGGAGCGCAGGAACAACTTCCAGTGCCTGATGAGTTCGCCCCAGGTCTGCCACACCACCCTGAAGTCGATCTTCGCACTCTTGCCCTTGAAGGCCAGACCTTCTTCCATGGTGAGCAGGATCTCGCCGATGCCGAACAGGCCGATCACCGCGATGAGGAAACCGAAGCCCTTGAGCAGTTCGGTATAGCCATAGGTCATGCGCAACTGGCCGGTGACGGTGTCCATGCCCACGGCGGCCAGCGCAAAGCCCAGCATCATGGCCGCGATGGTCTTGGCCGGCGGCTCCTTGCTCATGCCCACGAAGCTGCAGAAGGTGAGCAACTGCACGGCGAAGAATTCCGCCGGGCCGAACTCGAGCGCGAATTTCGCCAGCAGCGGCGCCGTGAAGGTGATCAGGATCACCGCGAAGATGGCGCCCACGAAGCTGGACGTGAACGCCGCCGTCAGCGCCTGCGCGGCGCGACCCTGCTGCGCCATCGGGTAGCCGTCGAAGGTGGTGGCCACGCTCCAGGGTTCGCCCGGGATGTTGAACAGGATCGAGGTGATGGCGCCGCCGAACAGCGCCCCCCAGTAGATGCAGCTCAGCATGATGATCGCCGAGGTAGGATTCATGCTGAAGGTCAGCGGCAGCAGGATGGCCACGCCGTTGGCGCCGCCCAGCCCCGGCAGCACGCCGATCAGCACACCCAGCGTGATGCCCACCAGCATGAAGCCCAGGTTGGGCAGCGTGGCGGCCACGGCAAAGCCGTGAAAGAGGTTCTGCAGTTCGTCCATGGCAGCGGCGGCGGGGCGGTCAGAACCCGAACCAGGCCTCGAGCGGACCCTTGGGCAGCGCCACCAGGAACCAGCGCTCGAAGACCAGGAAGAAGAACAGCGGCACGCCCAGCGACACGGCCGCTGTCAGCGCCACGCCGTGCTTGCCGTGGCGCAACATGAAATAGCCGATGAGCAAGATCGACGCGACATAGATGCCGACCGCGAAGATCAGGCCGACGTAGATGGCCATCGGCCACAGGATGGCCCACACGCTGGCCATCTGCGCCCGTTCGGCAAAACGCTCGTGGGCGCGCCAGTTCAGCAACTGCTTCAGCGCCACCCAGCCGGCCGAAAGCAGCAGTGCCAGGCCGATGTAGAAGGGAAAGTAGCCGGCACGCGGCCCGTCGTCGGCCCAGCCGGTGCCCACGCGCAGGCTGTCCTTGATGACCAGCCCGGCCAGCACCACCAGCAGCAGCGCCACGCCCAACTCGGGCCAGCGCACGCCGACCGAGTCGTCCTTCTCTTCGGCCGAGCCGCTCATCATTGAGCCAGGAAGCCGGCGTCACGCATCAGCACGCGGTGCATCTGCTCGGTCTTGGCCACCCAGTCGAAATAGGCCTGGCCGCTCATCGTGGTCTGGTTGAAGGCTCCCTTTTCCATGAATTCCTTCCATTCCGGCAGCGCGCGCACCTTGGCCATCAGGTCGACGTAATACTGCGTCTGCTCGGGCGTCACGCCCGGCGCCATGAAGATGCCGCGCAGCATCACGTATTCGGCCGGCAGCCCGGCCGACGAGCAGGTGGGCAGGTCGGCCCAGCTCTGCGTGGCCGTGACCTTCTTCGTATAGGGCAGCTTCTGCGCGTCGAAGACGCACAGCGCGCGCAGCTTGCCGGCACGCCAGTGGCTCTCGGCCTCGATCGGGTTGTTCACCGTGGCGTCGACATGCTTGCCCACCAGCTGCACCGCCACTTCGCCGCCGCCCTTGTAGGGCACGTAGGTCACCTTCTTGCCGGCGGCCTTCTCCAGGATCGCGGTGATGATCTGGTCTTCCTGCTTGCTGCCGGTGCCGCCGATCTTGAGGCTGCGGTCGGGGCCGTTCTTCAGCGCCGCGAAGAAGTCCTTCGGCGTCTGGTAAGGCGACTCGGCGTTGACCCACAGCACGAACTGGTCCAGCGCCATCATCGATACCGGCGTCAGGTCGCGCCAGTTGAAAGGCACGCCGGTGGCCAGCGGCGTGGTGAACAGGTTCGACAGGGTGATGATGATCTTGTGCGGGTTGCCCTTGTCGCCCTTGACGTCGAGAAAACCCTCGGCCCCCGCGCCGCCCGACTTGTTGACGACGACGATGGGCTGCTTCATCAGGTTGTTCTTGGCCGCCACGCCCTGGATGAAGCGCGCCATCTGGTCGGCGCCGCCGCCGGTGCCGGCCGGCACGATGAATTCCACCGGCTTGGTGGGCTCCCAGGCGGCGGCCGAAGTGACCATACCGGCTATCGCCACGGCGGCCACCCAACTTTGCTTCCATGCACCTGATGCTGCTTTCATCGTGTCTCCTTCGAGTGAGTGGCTGGAACTGTCAAAGACAGAGCCGCGGACTCTAGAGAGCCTCGCGGGATTAGTAAATTAAGAGTTTCGAGCGCCGTGATTCAGGTAAACCTGAATCGAGGGGAAACCCGGCTGCCGCAGGTGGCGGCCTTCGAGGCAGTTCGAAGGCGCTGTCGCTCAGCCCAGTCCGAGCTTGGCCGCCAGCCCGATGCGCTGCAACTTGCCGGTGGCCCCCTTGGGAATCTCGTCCAGGATCAGGATCTTCTTCGGCACCTTGTACTCTGCGGCGCGGCTGCTCACGAAGGCCTGCAGATCGCGTTCGGTGGCGGTCTGGCCTTCGCGCAGCACCACGGCGGCGGCCACTTCCTCGCCCAGCTTGGGGTGCGGCATGCCGAAGCACACGACCTGCGCCACGGCCGGGTGGTCCATCAGGATCTCGTCCACCTCGCGCGGGCTCACCTTCTCGCCGCCGCGGTTGATGATCTCCTTCAGCCGCCCGGTGATGCTGACGTAGCCGTCGGCGTCCATCACGCCCTGGTCGCCGGTGCGGAACCAGCCGGCGCGCCAGCCCTCGGCATTGGCCTTCGGGTTGTTCTCGTAGCCGGCGGTGACGTTGGGGCCGCGGATCACGATCTCGCCGGTCTCGCCGGGGGCCAGCAGGCTGCCGTCCTCGCCCATGATCGCCACCTCGGGCCCGGCGGCGATGCCCACCGTGCCCGGCTTGCGCACCGCCGGCGGCAGCGGGTTGCTGGCCATCTGGTGCGTGGCCTCGGTCATGCCGTAGCTTTCGATCAGCGGCGCGCCGAAGACCTGCTCCAGTTCGGCGATCACCTGCGGCGGCATCGACGACGAAGAAGACCGGATGAAGCGCAGCGGGTGGCGCGCAATGACGTCGGCATTCTTGCCGGCGCGCGACAGGATGGCCTGGTGCATGGTCGGCACCGCGGTGTACCAGGTGGGTTGGGCCTCGTCCATCCAGGCGAAGAATTTCAGCGCGTTGAAGCCGGGCGTGCAGAAGACGAACGAGCCTGCCGACAGCGGCGCCAGGATGCCGGCGATGAGCCCGTGGATGTGGAACAGCGGCATGATGTTCAGCCCGCGGTCGCCTGGCGTGAAACGCAGCGTGCGGCCGATATGCGTGGCCGAAGCCACCAGGTTGGCCTGCGACAGCGGCACGATCTTCGGCCGCGAGGTGGTGCCTGAGGTGTGCAGCACCATCGACACGTCGTCGGGATGGGCAAAGCCGCCGTTCTCTGCCGCGGCGGAGGCGGTGGCGCCGTCGCGCGCCACCAGGGAATAGGCGCCCGCCGGGCCATCGGTTGGCGCCACGAGATCGATCAGGCGCACGCCCAGCTTCTGCGCCACCGCCACCGCCGGCGAAGCGCTGCCGGCCTCGACGATCAGCGCCTTGGCATTCAGGTCCTGCAGGTAGAACTCGAATTCGTCGGCTCGGTAGGCCGGGTTCAGCGGCGCGCTCGTCACGCCGCTGGCGCATGCCATGTAGCAGGCGGCCATCTCCGGGCCGTTGTTGAGCACGATGGCGACGCGGTCACCGCGGCCGATGTCCAGGGCATTGAGCGTGGTCAGCGTATCGGCGATCACCGCGCGCAGGCCGCGGTAGTCCAGCGGCGGGCGGCCGGGGGCGCCGAGGGCGGGGGCGTCGTAGGCGCCGGTGGCGAGCAAGTCCTTGAGCGTGCGTGACATGGTGGTTCTCTCGTGTGTCGTCGATCGTGTGCCGTGTCCTGGGGCCGACCGTTATACCCGAGCGCCTTGCAGCTTGCCGGCGCTCCAACTCGCAACGCCCGGAGCACCCGCCTCGCCCAGGTCCCAGAAGAGGCCGCTCATCAGCTGCAGCGCCTGGCGCGCCACCGGGGCCAGCAGGTGTTCGTCGGGCGCATGCTGTTGGCAGCCAGGGTAGCTGTGCGGCACCCACACCGTGGGCAGGCCCAGGCGTTCGGCGAAGACGTCGTTGGGCAGCGAGCCGCCCAGGTTGGGCAGCAGCACCGGTGCGCAGCCGGTGCTGCGTTCGATGGACGCCAGCGCAAAGCGCACCCAGGCGTTGTCGGGGTCCAGCCGCGTGGCGTTCATGATCTCGGGCTCGCTGACCTCGATGTCACCAAAGCCCTGCTTCGCCAGGTGGTCCCGTACCGCGGCACGCAGGCGCGAGATATCCGTGCCGACGACGAAGCGCAGGTGCAGCCGCGCCTGTGCCGCGGCGGGGATGGCATTCACCGGGTGGTCCGGATTGCCAGTGCGCATGGCCAGCACTTCCAGCGTATTCCAGCCGAAGACGCGCTCGGCCGGCGTCAGCCCGGGTTCGCCCCAACCGGCATCGATCGCCGGGTCGCCGGGGTCGCCGCCGACCTCCACCCCGGCGAGCGCGGCACGCACATTGGCCGGGATCGGTGGCGGGCGCAGTGCCTGCACGAGGATGCGGCCGCGGCCGTCGACCAGGCTGGCGATGGCCGCAGCCAGCACCGTGCCCGGGTTGCGCAGCAGGCCGCCCCAGTTGCCGGAGTGGTGCGCGCCATCGCGCAATTTCAGCGTGAGATCGAAATTGGCCACGCCGCGCGAACCCAGGAAGACCGTCGGCCGGTCGGCGCGCAACCGCGGGCCGTCGCTGGCGACAAGCACGTCGGCGGCCAGTTCGGCGGCATGCGCGGCGCAGAAGGCGGCCAGGCCCGGCGAGCCGGTCTCCTCGCCGGTTTCCACGAGCCACTTCACGTTGAAGCCGAGCCGCCCCTCGCGCGCCGCCAGCACTTGGGCCAGCGCGGCGATATTGATGCTGTGCTGCCCCTTGTTGTCGGCCGTGCCGCGGCCGTAGAGGCGCTCGCCTTCGGCGGCCAGCGACCACGGGCCCTGGCCGCGCGTCCACGAGCTGTCCTGGCCGCGGACGACGTCGCCGTGGCCGTACATCAGCACCGTGGGCAGCGCGCCGCCTTCGTGCCTTGTGGCCACCAGCAGCGGGCCATAGGGCGGCTCGGGGTTGGGATGGATCGTGAACGTGAATCCCAGCGCCGCCAGCGAGGGGCCGATCTCCTCGGCCAGGTAAGCCAGCAGCGCCGGGCCCGAGGCCGGGTCCTGGCTTTCGGTGCGCAGGGCCACGCGCCGCGCCAGGTCGCGCGCGAAGTTGCCGCTGTCGAAATGCTGTGCGGCCAAGGCCAGCGCGTGCTCGCGCTTCAAGGTTTGCTCACCAGCGTGAAATGCTCCACCGCCGGCGGCGCGGCAAAGAACGGGCCGACGATGGCGCGCCACTCGGTGAACAGCGCTCCACCGCGGAAATGCACGGTGTGGTCTTCCAGCGTTTCCCAGAAGATCTGCAGGATGTAGCGCTCGGGGCTTTCGATGCTGCGGTTGACCTTGGCGCCCCTGAAGCCCCGGGCACGTTGGACCACGGTCTGGATGCCGCGCTGCACGGCCTCTTCGAAGGCGGCCTGCTGGCCGGGAGCGATGCGGAAATCGGCGAGTTCCAGGATCACGGCGAGGCTCCAGGTAGGAAGATGCGTGCAGTCTAGTGCGGTAAGCCGGCGGGCCGTTGCTGGGCGCCGGGCAAAGTCATATGCAGGGTTGCCGGCAGCGCGGCGTGCAGGCTCGACGACATGTGGCGCGGCCCGGGCTTGCCCCATAGGGCGAAGTCCCGCGGCACCGCAGAATCGGCCCGCCCCGCGATGATCGCCGCATTTCGAACACTGTCCAGGAGACACCGCCATGACCCACCCCACCCGTCGCCAGCTGCTGGCCGCCGGCGCCGCCGCGTTGACCGCCCCCTACGTGCACGCCCAGGGCTGGCCCACCAAGCCGGTCAACATCGTCGTGCCCTTCCCGCCCGGCGGCGGCACCGACGCTTTCGCGCGGCCGCTGTTCGGCGCCATGGGCAAGAACCTGAACCGCCAGTTCCTGATCGACAACAAGGGCGGCGCCGGCGGCACTGTGGGTGCCTCGGTGGCAGCCAAGGCCGCGCCCGACGGCTACACCTATTTCATGGGCGCGGTGCACCATTCCATCGCGCCCAGCATGTACCCGAAGCTGGACTACGACATCCTCACCGACTTCGTGCCGGTGGGCCTGGTGTCCAGCGTGCCGCAGGTCGTGGTCGTCAATCCCGCCAAGGTGCAGGCCACCACGCTGGCGCAGCTGCTGGACCACCTGCGCAAGAACCCGGGCAAGCTCAACTACGCGTCGGCCGGCAACGGCACCTCGCACCATCTGGCCGGCGAATTGTTCAAGCTGCAGACCAAGACCTTCATCACCCACATTCCCTACCGCGGCGCCGGCCCGGCGCTGCAAGATCTCATCGCCGGCCAGGTGGAGATGATGTTCGACGGCCTGGGCTCTTCGGCCGCACACATCAAGGGCGGGCGGCTGCGCGCCCTCGCGGTGGCCGCCGACAAGCGCGCCGTGGCCTTCCCCGACGTGCCGACCGCGGCCGAGGCCGGCCTGCCCAGTTACAAGGTGGCCACCTGGTACGGCATCTGGGCGCCCAAGGGCACACCGCGCGAAGCCGTGGCCGCCATGCAGGCGGGCATGCGCCAGGCGCTGAACAGCGCCGAGCTGAAGTCGCAGTGGACCGGCCTGGGCACCGAGACTCCCGACTTGTGGGGCGACGATTTCGGCCGCTTCGTCGCCAGCGAGGTGAAGCGCTGGGCCGAGGTGGTGAAGACATCCGGGGCCAAGCTCGACTGACATGACTTCCGGAAACCTGTTCAGCGCGCTGCGCGCGGCCTTCCCGGCCAACCTGGAGGGCGTGGCCATCGAGACGGCCGACACGCCCGTGCCGCTGCGTTACACCTGGCGCGACCTCGAACGCGGCACGGCCATGCTGGCCAACCTGATCGGGTCGCTGGAACTGCCGCCCGAATCGCGCATCGCCGTGCAAGTGGAAAAGAGCGTGGAAGCACTCATGCTCTACCTGGCGGTGCTGCGCGCCGGGCATGTGGTCCTGCCGCTGAACAGTGCCTACCAGGCGGCCGAGATCGAATATTTCATCCGCAACGCCGAGCCGGCGGTGGTGGTGTGCAGCGGCGCCAACTTCGGCTGGGTCAGCAAGATTGCGTTCCTGGCCGGCACCCAGCACGTCTACACCCTCAACGACGACCGCAGCGGCACCTTGCTCGACCGCGCCGCCTTCCAGCCCGATATCCACGAGCCCGTGGCGCGCGCGGCGGGCGACCTGGCGGCCATCCTGTACACCAGCGGCACCACCGGGCGCAGCAAGGGCGCCATGCTCACGCACGGCAACCTGCTGTCCAACGCGCGGGTGCTGAAAGACTACTGGGGCTGGCAGAAAGGCGACGTGCTCGTCCACGCCCTGCCCATCTTCCACGTGCACGGCCTGTTCGTGGCCTCTCACGGCGCGCTGCTGAACGGCAGCCGCATGATCTGGTTCAACCGCTTCGACGCCCGCGCCGTGGTGGCGCGGCTGCCCGAAGCCACGGTCTTCATGGGCGTGCCCACGCTGTACGTGCGGATGCTCGCCGAACCCGGCCTCACGCGCGGCGCCTGCAAGTCCATGCGGCTCTTCATCAGCGGCTCGGCGCCGCTGCTGATCGAGACTTTCAACGCCTGGCGCGAACGCACCGGCCACACCATCCTGGAACGCTACGGCATGAGCGAGACGGTCATGCTCACCAGCAACCCCTACCGACCGGAGGGCGCGCGCCGCGGCGGCACCGTGGGGCTGCCGCTGCCCGGCGTGGGCGTGCGCGTGCTCGACGACAAGGGCAGCCCGCTGCCGGCCGGCGAAGTGGGCCACATCCAGGTCAAGGGCCCCAACGTCTTCAAGGGCTACTGGCGCATGCCCGAGAAGACGGCCGACGAATTCACCACCGACCTGTGGTTCAAGACCGGCGACGTGGGCCGCATCGACGAGCACGGCTACGTCACCATCGTCGGCCGCAGCAAGGATTTCATCATCAGCGGCGGCTATAACGTCTACCCGGCCGAGATCGAAGGCGTCGTCAACGAACTGCCGGGCGTGGCCGAGTCGGCGGTCATCGGCGTGCCGCACCCCGACTTCGGCGAGGCCGTGGTGGCCGTGGTGGTGCCCCGGCCCGGCGCCACGCTGGACGGCGCGGCCATCGCGGCGCAACTGCGCAAGCAGATTGCCAATTTCAAGCTGCCGAAACAGGTCTTCGTGGTGCCCGAGCTGCCGCGCAACAGCATGGGAAAGGTGCAGAAGAACCTGCTGCGCGAAGAACACCGCGGGCTGTTCGTGCGTTGACGCGATGAGCGCGCCCACCGCCACCACCGCCGACCGCTGCCCGCGATGCGGCGGCACGTTCCACTGCGGCGCGGCCGGGACGGGCCCCTGCCATTGTGCCGGCATCGATCTCGGCACGGCGCTGCAGGCGCGGTTGCGGCAGCAGTTCGTCGGCTGCCTGTGCCTGGCCTGCCTGCAGGGTCTGGCGCGAGCCGAGTCCGCGCCGGGGCGCGCAAGGCCGGCGCCGGAGTCCGGTTCGTGAACCTGCTCATCCTGGGCGGCACGCGCTTCCTGGGCCGCCACCTGGCCGAACAGGCGCTGGCGCGCGGCCACCGCGTGACGCTGCTGCACCGCGGCCGCAGCGGGCCGGGCTTGTTCCCGCAGGCCGAACACCGCATCGCCGACCGCGACGGCGACCTCTCGGCGCTGGACGCCGGCACCTGGGACGCCGCCATCGACACCAGCGCCTACGTGCCGCGCCAGGTGCGCAAGATGGCCGAGCGGCTGGCCGGGCGCGTGGGGCAGTACCAGTTGGTGTCGAGCATCAGCGTCTACACCACCTTCGATGCGCCCGGCCTGGACGAGAACGCCTCCGTGCAGACGCTGGACGACCCCGCCACCGAAGCCGTCACCGGGGAGACCTACGGCGGCCTGAAAGCCTTGTGCGAGGCCGCCGCACAGCAGGGCTTCGGCACGCGCTGCCTGGTGTCGCGGCCGGGGCTGCTGGTGGGACCGCACGACCCCACCGGGCGCTTCACCTGGTGGCTGCAGCGCCTGACGCGCGCCGGCGAGGTACTGGCGCCGGGCGACCCGGAGGCGCCGGTGCAGTTCATCGACGCGCGCGACGCCGCTGCCTGGATGCTGCTGCAAGCCGAACGCGGCAGCGCCGGAACGTTCAACCTGACCGGTCCCGCCGAGCCGCTCACCATGGGCGGGCTGTTGGAAGCCGCGCGCCGTCTGCTGGCGCCGCAGGCCCGGCTGCGATGGCTGGACGAAGCCTTTCTGCTGGCGCAAGGCGTGGCGCCGTGGACCGAGCTGCCGCTGTGGCTGCCGCAGGGCCAATGGGGCCTGGACCAGGTCAGCATCGCCCGCGCGCTGGCCAGCGGCCTGACATGCCGGCCGCTGGCGGCCACCCTGGCCGACACCGCAGCCTGGGCGGCCGAAGCAGCCCGAGCCGATGCCGCCGGCACGGTCGGGGGCCCGCCGCGCCCCGCGGTGGGCCTGGAAGCCGGCCGCGAAGCGGCCTTGCTCGCAGCCTGGCACGGCCGGCCCAGTGCCGCCGGCGGCTGAACGGCCGCCGTTCATCCACCGCAGCCGCCGTTCGCTCCGGCACGGCCGCGCTTCGTCGCAGGCGCGTGGCGGCGCGCGGTGCAGCTGCCTAGAGTTCACTCCATCGCCAACGGTCCCACCCCTTGCAGGAGCCTCACATGAACCACCGCAACGCCCTCGCCACCCGCACGAGCGCCCGCGTCACCGCCTTCGGCTTCGCCGCCTTCGTGACGCTGTCGATCCTGGCCAGCGTCGACCTGCTCGCCACGCAGCCCGCCGCCGACCTGCAGATGGCCCGCCAGGCCGCGCCGGCCCAGGTGGTGGCCACCGAGGCGGTACGCCCGCCCAACACCTGAACGACACGGACCCGGTGCCCAGTATGGCGCCGAGCGAGCGCCATCGAGAGGCCCCGCCGCGGCGGGGCCTCGCCGTTTCCGGCACCGCGGGGGGCGAGGACTACCGCGCCAGCAAGGACCCCCACTGCCACAGCGCAAAGGCCGCCAGCATCAGCGCCGAGACACGCGCCACGCGGCGCTGCCAGGCGACGTCGAAGCGCCCGCGCAGCACGCCCACCGCAGCACACAGCAGCAGCCACCACAGCGCCGAACCGGCCAGCACGCCGGCGACCATCGTGCCCGGCGACGCCGGCGCCCCGGCGCCTGCCAGGGCCCCGAAGATGGCGATGAACGACAGCATGGTGGCCGGATTGGACAGCGTCAGGGCCACGGCGCCGGCAAAGGTGGCCGCCAGGCCCGGCGCGGCCGACGCGCTGCAGCCCATCGCTGCCGGTTCGGCAAGCCAGGTGCGCCAGGCCAGCCACAGCAGGAAAGCGCCACCCGCCAGGGCCAAGGGTACGCGTGCGCCCTGCAGCCAGGCCGTCAGGCCGGTGACGCCATACGCCGCCACCGCGCCGTAGGCGGCGTCGGCCACCGCAGCACCCAGTCCGGTGGCCAGGCCGACCGGCACGCCGTGGCGCAAGGTGCGCTGGATCACGAGCACGCCGATCGGGCCCACCGGCGCGGCGATCGCCAGGCCCACCCACATCGACTGGAGGAACAGCGTGGCCGTCATGGCGCCCAGGATAGGGCCAGTGACGGGTGCGCAGTCCCGGCCGTCGTGCCGGCCGGCGGCGGCTAGCTGCAGTGCTGGGTGTCCAATAGCAACTCATCCATTCGCCGCCACCCGGACCGCCATGCCCGCCACCTTGCCCGACCCCGAAGCCCTCGCCTCCGCCCTGCAGCGCCACCGCGTGCTGGGCCAGCTCGACGCCACCGCGCGCGAGGCGCTGCTGGCCAGACTGCAGCCCCGGCGATTTGCCGCGCGCGAGATGGTGGCTGGCGCCGATGCGTTGACGCAGCGGCTGGGCATCGTGGCCCGCGGCAGCGTCGGCTTCCACAACGAAGCCGGCGAAGCCGCCTTCAACGTGAAGGCGCCAGACTGGTTCGGCGCTGGCGTGCAGCCGGCCGCGGCGCTGGGCGGCTGCGCGGCAGTGGCCGAGACAGCGGTGCTGGTGGGCTTCCTGCCGGCCGACGAACTGGCGGCGCTGCTCGAGGCGCACCCAGCGCTGCAGCTCTTCGTGGAGCCGCCGAGCGCGCAGCGCACGCCCAGCGAAGCGGCCGACCCGCACATGAACCTGATGCGGACGCCGGTGCGCAAGCTGCTCAAGCGCACCCCGATCACGGTCTCGCCGCACAGCCCCATCCGTGCCGTGGCCGAGCTGATGCGCGACCAGCGCGTCTCGTCGGTGCTGCTGGTGGAGCAAGGCCACCTGTTCGGCCTGGTCACAGACCGCGACCTGCGCAACCGCGCGCTGGCCTCCGGGCTGGACACGGCGCTGCCGGTGGTGGAGATCGCCACCGTGGCGCCGCTCACGATCGACATCGACGCGCCCGGCTTCGAGGCGCTGATGCTGATGGCGCGCCACAACATCCATCACGTGCCGGTGATGGACGGCACGCTGCCGGCCGGCATGATCACCGCCACCGACGTGACCGAACAGCACAGCAGCTCGGCTGTCTACCTGTCCGGCGACATCCACAAGCAGACCACGCTGGAAGGCCTGGTCGCCACCGCCGCCCGCGTGCGCACGCTGCAGCAGCACCTGGCCGCCGCCGGCGCCAGTGCTTATGCCACCGGGCACATGGTCACGGCCATCACCGACGCGATCACCGCGCGGCTGCTGCACCTGGGCGAAGCGAAACTCGGCCCGCCGCCGGTGGACTACGCCTGGGTGGCCGCAGGCTCGCAGGCGCGCAGCGAGCAGACGGCCAAGAGCGACCAGGACAACTGCATGGTGCTGGACGATGCCTACGAAGAGGCCGCCCACGGCACGTATTTCAAGCTGCTCGCCAGCTGGGTCTGCGATGGCCTGGCCGCCTGCGGCTACATCCACTGCCCCGGCGAGATGATGGCCATGACCGACAAGTGGCGCCAGCCGCGCCGAGTCTGGGCCGAGTATTTCCGCAAGTGGGTGGACACGCCCGAGCCGATGGCGCTGATGCTGACCTGCGTCTTCTTCGACGTGCGCACCGTGGCCGGCCGCGGCGAGCTGCTCGACGGGCTGCGCACCGACATGCTCAGGCGCACGCGCGGCAACAGCCTGTTCCTGGCGCACATGGTGGGCAATGCGCTGAAGCGGCGGCCGCCGCTGGGGCTGTTCGGCGGCCTGAGCACCATCCGCTCGGGCGAGCACAAGGGGACGCTGGACTTGAAGCACGAAGGCATCGTGCCGGTGGTCGACCTGGCGCGCGTCTACGCGCTGGCCGGCGGCCACGACGCCGTCAACACCCACGACCGGCTGGCGGTGGCGGCCGACAGCGGCGAGATCAGCGCGAAGGGCGTGCACGACCTGCGCGACGCGCTGGAATTCATGTCCACCATCCGCATCCGCCACCAGGCGCGGCAGATGGCGGCCGGGCAACCGGTGGACAACTACCTGCGGCCCGAAGAGCTATCCAATTTCGAGCGCGGCCAGCTCAAGGAGGCGTTCGGCGTGGTCAAGGCCTTGCAGGACGTGTTGGCACACCGTTACCAGGGCGGCAGCCGCTTCTGATCGCAGACGACGGCAGCACCTGCGCAATGCAGACGATCGCGCGGCGCATTCGTCACGAATTCGAGTGACGACAACGCATCGGGCGCCGTGTCCAATCGGCACCGTGCCGGCATCCCCGGTAGCGCTCGTGCGGCCCCGACGGCCTCTGCGCGGGCCCGCTGCACCGGCCGGGTCGAGGTGAATTTCGCACAAGCCGGCCGGTGCACCTGCACACCCGGCGGCGCCTGCCGGTCCCTACGCTGTGCACACGGTGTAGCCCAGGGCATCCCCCCTGGCCACCGCAACGCAGCAAAGGACCGACTCATGCTTCAGACATCGACGAAGGCGGTGGCACCGGCGCCGCCGTGGGCGGGTGCCGCGCCCGAGGCCTGGTCACCGGGCACCCTGCTGGCGCGGGCGCTGGACGAGGTGGATTTCGGCATCGTCCTGCTCGCCGACGACGGCGAGGTGATGCACCTGAACCACCGCGCGCGGCACGCGCTGCGCGCCGGGCAAGGCCTGCAGCTCACGGACAACCGGCTGCGCACCAGCGACCCGCGCTCGATGGCGCATCTGCAACACGCACTGCACGACGCGGCGCAGCGCGGCCTGCGCCGGCTGCTGGCCCTGGGCCAGGGCGACGATCGTCAACTGGCCGCGCTGGTACCGGTGCAGCCCGGCGTGGCGGCGCTGCTGCTGGGGCGTTCGAGCGTGTGCGAAGACCTTTCGCTGCAGTGCTTCGCGCGCAACCACGAGCTGACGGCGGCCGAGACGCGGGTGCTGGCCGCGCTGGGGCGCGGCGTGACTCCGGCCGAGATCGCCCGCGAGCAGGGCGTGAAGATCTCCACCGTGCGCACGCAGATCAGCGCCATCCGGCAGAAGACCGGCACCGGCACCATCACGGCACTGGTGCGGCTGGTGGCCGGGCTGCCGCCGATGGTGGGGGCGCTGCGTGCCTGAAGACGCGCTGGCCGAGGCGCCGGCAGCATCGCGCCCCGGGCCGCCGGCCGTCCTGGGTGCGGCACGGCGCGTACCGCCTGCGCGACCAGCGCGGGGCCCACCCCCGGGCGCCGCTGGCCTTACCATGGTGCATGCTCTGGCTGCTGCCCCCGCCCGCATGATCCACCTGCCCGGCGCGAGCGACGATCTGCGCGAACTGGCGCAGCGTGGCGTGCCGCACAAGTACAGGAAGGGCCGGCTGCTGATCGAGGAAGGCGACCAGGCCTACACGATGTACATCGTGCTCAGCGGCCGCCTGCGCGCCTTCTCGGCCCACCCCGTGAACGGCCGCGAGATCACCTACGGCACCTACGGACCGGGCGACTACGTGGGCGAAATGAGCCTGGACGGCGGCCCGCGCAGCGCCAGCGTCGAGACGCTGGAAGACACCGTGTGCGCCGCGGTGACACGGACCACGCTGGAAGCCTTCATCGCCGAGCGGCCGGCCTTTGCCTTCGAACTGCTGGCCAAGGTGATCGGCAGCGCCCGCCGCGCCACCCTCACGGCGCGGCAACTGGCGCTGAACGACGCCTACGGCAACCTGAAGGCCTGGCTGGAGGCGGAGTCGGTGCTGCGCGCCGACGGCAGCCGCTGGGTGGAGAACCGTCCCACGCACCGCGAACTGGCGGCGCGCATCGGGCGTTCGCGGGAGATGGTGAGCCGGTTGCTGAAGGATCTGGAGACCGGGGGCTACGTGAATCCGCAAGGGCGCAGCTGGCGGCTGGGGAAGGCGCTGCCGGAGCGGTGGTGACCCCGCGGGGTCGACCCGCGGCAGGCGCGCTGCAGCGGCGGCCGCTGCGACGTCACCAGCGCAGCAACCGCGGCCCCAGCAGCGCGCCCAGCAGGCCGGCCGCACCGATGCCGGCCGTGTACCACACGGCCACGAAGCTGGGCGCGAGTTCGTCGCAAGACAAGGCGTAGCTGAACGCGCCCACCGCCCCGGCCAGCACGCCGGCGGCAAAGCCGGCCAGGCGCAGCCGTGTCGGCGCCAGCCCGCGCAAGGCCCAGAAGGCGCCGGCCAGCGTGGGCAGCGACAACACGAGCACGCTCACCGGGCAACTGAGCCAGGAGTGCCCCATCAAGGTGTCCATGCGCTCGTCGCCGGGCACCGACAGCAGCGCCGCCGCGCCCAGCAGCAGCATCGCCACCACCACACCGCCGGCCACGCGCGCCGGTGCCGCCACCGGTGCCGCCGGCCGGCCCAGCCGCGCCACCCACCACAGCGCGGCGGCGGCCAGCAGGCCGGCGTAACCGAACTTGATCCACGGCCCGGGGTCGGCATACAGCTCGGCCGGAATCGGCCCGATCCACGCCAGCGCGCCGGCCACGGCCAGCACCAGCCCGCCGGCCACCGCCGGCGTCAGCCGCCGCGCCGCCATGGCACGCGGCGCCGGGCCGGCCTGGCGCGCCAGCATGTCGATCAGCGATTCGGTCTTCATGTCGATTCCTCCTTCACCTTCGCGGCCAGCCGCTTCAGCCCGCGGTGCACCTGCACCTTGATCGCCGACTCGCTGGCGCCCGTGCGCTGCGCGGCCTCGGCCACCGACAAGCCCTCGATCTTGGTCAGCACGATGGCGCGCCGCTGCGCCTCGGGCAGTTCCTGCAGCAGCTGGCCCAGGTCGCGCCGCGCCGAGCCTTCTTCCGCGGCCACCGGCATGGCGTGGTCTTCCAGCTCGTCCAGCGGGTCGTGCAGCGCTTCCTGCCGCCCGCGCCGCCGCCACAGGTCCACCAGCTTGTGGCGGGCAATCGCCAGCACCCAGCTGCTGACGGGCAGCGCCGGGTCGTGGGTGCCGCGCTGCAGGTGCAGCGCCAGCAGGGTTTCCTGCACCAGGTCCTCCAGGTCGTCCGGCAAACTTTGCATGCGGCGGCGCAGATAACTGCGCAAGCGCACGGCGATACGCCGCAACGCCTCGCGGTAGGCCGCTTCGTCCCCCGCTTGCGCGCGCAGCCACAACGGCTTCAGGCCGGATTCGAAGTCGTCGCGGGCAGCGTCATGATTCATTCGTCGGCGCGGGGGCTTTGGTTACAGGCGCATGGCAGCGGCACGCGCCGGCGATTGTGCAGCGCCACCCCGGCAGCCAGCGACAAGTGCGCAGCGATGGGCCCTTGCCGACGATGCACCGGGATCCGGCCGCCTGCCCTACCATCGAACATCGTTCATCGGCCTTTCAGCCGAGCATCCGGCGTCAGTGCCGCCCGGAGGTCAATCCCATGCACACCCTGAATGTTGACGTGGCCATCATCGGCGCCGGCACCGCCGGCATGACGGCCTACCGCGGCGCGCTGGCCCATACACGCCGCGTCGTCGTCATCGAAGGCGGCCCCTACGGCACCACCTGCGCCCGCGTGGGCTGCATGCCGAGCAAGCTGCTCATCGCCGCCGCCGAGGCGGCGCACACCATCGCGCACTCGGCTCGCTTCGGCGTGCACGGCGGCGGCCTGGTCGTCGACGGCGCGGCGGTGATGGACCGCGTGCGCCGCGAGCGCGACCGCTTCGTCGGCTTCGTCGTCGAAGCCGTGCAGGCCTGGCCGGCCGAGCACCGGCTGCAGGGCCATGCGCGCTTCGTCGACGACCATACGCTCGACGTGGGCGGTCACACGCGCGTGCTGGCCGAGCGCATCGTCATCGCCACCGGTTCGCGCCCGGCGGTGGCCGAAGCCTGGCGGCGCGAACTGGGCGACCGGCTCATCGTCAACGACGATGTCTTCGCCTGGCACACGCTGCCGGCGTCGGTGGCCGTCACCGGCACCGGCGTCGTCGGGCTGGAACTGGCGCAGGCGCTGCACCGGCTGGGGGTGCGCGTGCGTCTGTACGGCCGCAGCGGGCGCATCGGCCCGCTCACCGACCCCGCGCTCCAGGCCCTGGCGGCCGACATCTTCGCCGGCGAATTGCCGCTCACGGCGCAGGCGCACCAGCTCACCCTGCGCCGCGAAGGCGACGAAGTCATCGTCAGCAGCCTGGGCCCGGACGGCCAGCGCGTCGAGGAGCGCTTCGACTGGCTGCTGGCGGCCAGCGGACGGCAGCCGAATATCGACGACCTGGGCCTGGAGCACACCGCGCTGCCACGCAGCGCTGCCGGCGTGCCGGTGCACGACCGGCGCAGCGGCCAGATCGGCGGCAGTCACGTCTTCCTGGCCGGCGACGCCGCCGACGAACGAGCGCTGCTGCACGAGGCCGCCGACGACGGCCGCATCGCCGGCGACAACGCCGGCCGCTGGCCCGACATCCGAATGCGACCGCGGCGCGCGCCGCTGGCGGTGGTATTCAGCGAGCCGCAGATCATGCTCGCCGGCGCCAGCCATGCCGAGCTGGTGGCCGCGGGCGCCGACTTCGCGCAAGGCGCGGTGTCGTTCAGCGACCAGGGCCGCAGCCGCGTGATGGGCCGCAACCAGGGCGCGCTGCATGTCTATGGCGAACGCGGCAGCGGCCGCTTCCTGGGCGCCGAGATGCTGGGCCCGGCGGCCGAGCACATCGGCCACCTGCTGGCCTGGAGCGCGCAGCGCGGCGACACCGTGCAGCAGATGCTGGACAGCCCGTTCTACCACCCGGTGGTCGAGGAAGGCCTGCGCAGCGCACTGCGCGACCTCAACCGCGCCCTGCGCATGGGGCCGCCGCCGGTGGAGCGCTGCCTGGACTGCGGGCCGGGAGCCTGAGTCCGATCTGCCGCCACCGCCTGCAGCTTGGCGCCGAACTAGGGTAAGACCTATAGGTGCTTGCGAGCGTTCGGCGTGCTTTGTCAGAAGGCCGTAAGCGCCGAACAAAACAGTCACGCCAGCCTTTGGTTGACACCATGCTGACGATCCTCAACGCCGTCCAGCTCGTCCTGTACATCGCCCTTCTGGCCCTCGTCGGACAGGGCGCGCTGTACGTGCTGGCAGGTCAGCGGCGCGAGAGCAACGTGTTCTACAAGCTGCTGCAGGTGGTGGGCAAACCCTTCACCTGGCTGGTGCGCAGGATCACGCCGAAGCAGGTGTCGGACAAGCAGGTGCCCATCGTCACCTTCTGCCTGCTGGCCGTGTTCTACATGGTCGTCACCTTCGAGCGCGCCAATCTGTGTGTGACACAGGGCCTCGTCGGCCAGCCAGGATGCCGCTGATGGACCTGGCCTACCAGTTCGAGAAGTGGAAGGCCATCGGCCTGCTGGTGCTGGGCCGCAAGGCGGCAGCGCGCCTGGTGTTCGACACCATGCTGCAGCGCTGGCCCGACGACGCCTACGCGCTGGCCAGCCGTGCCCACCTGCTGACCGAGGCCGGGCAGGTGCAGGCCGCGCTGGCCGATTCGCAGCGGCTGGTGGTGCTGCGCGCCGACCATGCGGGTACCTGGTTCAACCATGGCTTCATGCTCGAAGCCGCCGGCGAATTGACCGAGGCCGAGGCCGCCTTCCGCCGCGCCACCGAGCTGGGCCCCGAGCTCGACCGCGCCTGGTACGGCCTGGGACTGGTGCTCATTCGCCTGCAGCGCTACGAAGAAGCCGTATCCGCGCTGAAGAGGAATACCGAGCTGCAGCCCATGAGCCCTTACGGCTGGTACCAGCTGGCCCGTGTGCACGTCGACCGTCATCAGCCCGACGAAGCCGTGAAGATCATTCGCCATCTCAAGGGTTTCGAACCCAAGGTGGCGGCGCAGCTGGAACGCGAGACGGGCCTGCTCGTCGGCCGGGTTTCCTGAAGCAGCCCCATACCGGGCGCCATTCCACCAACCGAGAGGTGACAACGATGAAGGTGAGCGAGAACCACCAAAGCTACTGGCGGAAGAACCTCAGGATCACCTCGATCCTGCTGGCGATCTGGTTCGTAGTGACCTACGTCATGGCGTACTTCGCCCGTGACCTGGCTTTCAACTTTGCGGGCTGGCCCTTCAGCTTCTGGATGGCGGCACAGGGTTCCTTGGTGGTCTACGTCGTGATCATCGCGTACTACGCCCACTACATGAACAAGCTCGACATCGAGCACGGCGTTTCCGAGGAGGAATGACATGGCAGGCTTGAGCTTCGAACCCCAGACCGGGGTCTCCAACAAGGAGGCCAATGCGGCCTTCAAGAAGGGCCTGAACAAGGTCTATGGCTGGTACACCGGAGGCTTCATCGCCTTCGTCATCGTGCTGGCCATCGCCGAGCAGATGGGTCTGTCGCGTGCCGCGATCGGCCTCGTCTTCCTGGCCGCCACGGTGGCGCTGTACGCCGGCATCGGCATCATGAGCCGCACCAACGACGCCGCCGAGTACTACGTGGCCGGCCGCCGCGTGCCCGCCGTCTACAACGGCATGGCCACCGGTGCCGACTGGATGTCGGCCGCATCGTTCATCGGCATGGCCGGTACGCTCTACCTCACGGGTTATGGCGGCCTGGCCTTCATCATGGGCTGGACGGGCGGCTACTGCCTGGTGGCGCTGTTCCTCGCACCCTACCTGCGCAAGTTCGGGCAGTTCACCATCCCCGACTTCCTGGGCGCGCGCTACGAAGGCAACCTGCCGCGCTTCATCGGCATCCTGGCCGCCATCCTGTGCTCCTTCACGTACGTGGTGGCGCAGATCTACGGTGTCGGCCTGATCACCACGCGGTTGTCGGGCCTGGCCTTCGAGATCGGCATCTTCGTCGGCCTCGGCGGCATCCTGGTCTGCTCGTTCCTGGGCGGCATGCGCGCGGTGACGTGGACGCAGGTAGCGCAATACATCATCCTGATCATTGCCTACATGCTGCCGGTGGTCTGGCTGAGCGTGAAGCAGACCGGCGTGCCCATCCCGCAGGCCGTCTACGGCTTCCAGCTCGAGAAGGTCACGGCCAAGGAGAAGCTGCTGATCGACGACCCGAAGGAAAAGGAAGTCATTGCCATCTTCAAGAAGCAGTCCGACGACCTGGCCGCCAAGCTGAAGGACGTGCCCACCGCGCTGGCCGCCGACCTGGCCGCCGCCCAGGCCAAGGTGGCCGACCTGAAGGCTGCCAACGCGCCAGTGGCCGAGATGCAGGCCGCCGAGAAGGCCCTGGCCGCGGTGCCCAAGGACGCCGACGCCGCGAAGAAGGCCTGGACCGCCGCGAAGGCCGCCGCCGACGGCCGCGCCAAGCCATTGGCAGGCATGCCGCGTCACGCCGCGCAATACGCGGGCGACCCGAATGGGGACGAGAAGGCGCAGAAGACCTTCAACGAGAGCCGACGCAATTTCCTGGCGCTGGTGTTCTGCCTGATGGTGGGCACGGCTGCGCTGCCGCACATCCTGATGCGCTACTACACCACGCCTTCGGTGAAGGACGCGCGCGCCTCGGTGACCTGGTCGCTGTTCTTCATCTTCCTGCTCTACTTCACGGCACCGGCGCTGGCGGTGCTCGTCAAGTACGAGGTCTTCAACGTGCTGGTGGGCACGCCGTTCGACCAGTTGCCGGCCTGGATCCAGAGCTGGACAGCGGGTCGACCCGGCCCTGCTGTCGGTCATCGACATCAACAAGGACGGCATCTTCCAGCTGGGTGAGATGCGTATCGGCGGCGACATCATCGTGCTGGCCACGCCCGAGATCGCGGGCCTGCCCTACGTGGTGTCGGGCATGGTGGCCGCCGGTGGCCTGGCGGCCGCGCTGTCCACCGCCGACGGCCTGCTGCTGACCATCGCCAACGCGCTGTCGCACGACCTGTACTACAAGATGATCGACCCGAACGCGCCCACCGCGCGCCGCGTCATGATCTCCAAGGTGCTGCTGCTGGTGGTGGCCCTGGCTGCCGCCTCGGTGGCGGCGCAGAAGCCGGCCGACATCCTGTTCCTGGTGTCGGCAGCCTTCTCGTTCGCGGCCGCGGCCTTCTTCCCGGCGCTCACGCTCGGCATCTTCTGGAAGCGCGCCAACAAGTGGGGCGCCTCGCTGGGCATGATCGCCGGCCTGGGCATCACTTTCTACTACATGGCCACGACCCAGCCCTGGCTGCGCGGCATCTTCGGCGTCACCTCGCCGATCGAACTGTGGTGGGGCATCCTGCCGATCTCGGCCGGCCTCTTCGGCGTGCCGCTGGGCTTCGCGGTGATCATCATCGTGAGCCTGCTGACCAAGGCGCCGACGGCCGAGACCCAGGAACTGGTGGAGCATGTGCGCTACCCGAACCTGAACACCTCGCGCGCCTGAGCTGACGGTCTTCGAGCGCAGGGCCGCACCCGCAGGGGTGCGGCCCTTTTCCTTGAGCCGGCGTGCTGCGCGACGCTGGACGAGGGTCAGGCGCGCAGGCTGGGCAAGGCGGGTCTGCGGTTCTAAGATGCCCGCCAACGCATGGCGAGAAAAGGCGCTGCATGTCCGAGACCCCATCGAACCCCGACGCCGCCGAGGCGTGTGCCGCGCTGGCCGCCCTCGGTGCCGAGCTGGCGCGGCATGCGCCGTTCTCGGTCATGTCACCGGCGCAGGTCGCGCAGTTCATCGAAGCGGCGCGGCCGCTGCAGTTCAGGCGCGGCGAGGTGGTGCTGCAACCCGCCGACGGGCCCGTGCAGGCCCTGCTGCTCATGCGCGAGGGCCGCATCACCGGCCGCCGCGGCATGGCCGACAGCGCCGGCCCCTTCGAGTACGTGGCGGGCGACCTGTTCCCCGTGGGCGCCTTGCTGGGCCAGCGTGCCGTCACCGCCACCTATACCGCCAACGACGACAGCGTCTGCCTGGCGCTGTCGGCCGACGAAGTGCAGCGCCTGGCCACGGCCAGCCCCGCCTTCGCCGACTTCCTGAACCGCCGCGTGATGGACTTCCTCACGCTGTCGCAGCGCGCGCTCCAGCGCAGCGGCGCGGCGCACACGCTGGACGCCCGCCTGTCCAGCCTGCCGCGCAAGGAGCCGCTGGCCTGCAGCCCGGCCACGCCGCTGGCGCAGGCGCTGGCGGCGATGCACGAACGCGGCACCGGTTCGGTGCTGGTGCTGGACGCGGCGCAGGCGCCCGTGGGCATTCTGACGCGGCACGACATCCTGGGCCGCGTGACGCTGCCGCAGCGTGCGTTGACCACGCCCATCGCCGAGGTCATGAGTTCACCTGTGCAGTCGCTGACGACCGAACACACCCTGCAGGACGCGGCGCTGGTCATGGCCCGGCATGGCATCCGCCACCTGCCCGTGACGGAGGCCGGACGCATCGTCAACATCGTCTCCGAGCGCGACCTCTTCGCGCTGCAGCGCCTGTCGCTGCGGCAGCTCAGCACGCAGATCCGTGCGGCGCCCGACGTCGACGCCCTGCGCCACCTGGCCGGCGAGATACGCGCCCTGGCGCGCAACCTGCTCGGCCAGGGAGTGCAGGCGCGTCAGACCACCGAACTCATCAGCCACCTCAACGACGTGCTCACCGAACGGCTGGTGCTGCTGGTCGCGGCGCAGCGCGGCATGGACCTGGGCCAGGCGAGCTGGCTGGCCTTCGGCTCCGAGGGTCGCGGCGAGCAGACCGTCGCCACCGACCAGGACAACGGCCTCGTCTTCGCGAGCCACGACCCGGACACCGACCGCCCGCGCTGGCTGGCGCTGGCGCGCGAAGTCAACGACGCGCTGGACGCCTGCGGTTACCCGTTGTGCAAGGGCCGGGTGATGGCCAGCAACCCCGAGTGCTGCCTGACGCCCGACGAGTGGCGCGCGCGTTTCGCACACTGGATCGAACACGGTGCACCGGAGGACCTGCTCAAGGCCAGCATCTACTTCGACCTGCGCCCGCTGTGCGGCAACGCCGCGCTGGCGCAGGCGCTGCAGGCCATGCCCGCACGCGAAGCGGCCCGCGTACCGCGTTTCCTGAAACAGCTGGCCGGCAACACGCTGCGTTACCGCGTGCCGTTGAATTGGCGCGGCGCCATCGAGACGCAGGCAGTGGACGGCCGCGAGATGCTCGACCTGAAGCTGCACGGCACGGCAATCTTCGTCGACGCGGCACGGGTGTTTGCACTGGCCCAGGGTCTGCCGGTGCTGGGCACGAGGGCGCGGCTGGAGGCGGCGGCGCCCGGCATGCACGTGGCGCCAAGGGAGAGCGAGGCCTGGGTCAGCGCCTTCGAATTTCTGCAGGGGCTGCGATTGCGGGCGCAGGTGGCCGAAACGCCGGCCGGCGCGTCCGCGCCGGGCAACCCCAACCTGATCGACGTCGGCACGCTCGACGACATCGAGCGCAGCATCCTGAAGGAGGCCCTGCGCGTGGCACGGCGCCTGCTGCAGCGCATCGAACTCGACTACGGGCGCTGAGCCTGCACGGCCGGTGCGGCCGGCGGTGCCGCGCTAGCATCGGGTCGCACCTGGGGCGAGCAGCATGGCCATTCCGCAAGCGATTCAGCGACGGGGTTTCCGCAAGTGGTACGAGCGCGAACTGCTCGTGGGTCACTCCCACCTGGTGCTGCTGCTCTTGTGCGTGCTGACCCTGGTGGGCGGCATGGAGGCCTTCGCGCAGCCCGACGGCCAGCGCTGGCTGATGGGCGCTTGCGTGATCGTGGCCGCCGGCATCGGGCTGTGGGCGCTGCGTCGTTATCTCTTCCTGCTGACGCGCGCCGAGCACATCGCCAACCAGGCCGTCTGCGCGCAGTGCCAGGCCTACGGCCGCTGGGCCGTGGAGCCGCCGGCCGCGCTGGCGCGCGCGACGGTGGACGCCGGCTCGGACGACGACGCACCGGCGCGCATGCGCGTTTGCTGCCGCGGCTGCGGCTGGAGCTGGCAGATCGAGTGGTAGGTCGCGCCGGGGGTCAGCCGCGGCGGCGGGCCAGCCAGTGGTCCAGAGAGACCACGCCCGGCCCCAGCGCCATCAGCCACAGCAGCACCGCCGCCCACACGCCGTGCGTGGGCCAGGCGCCGGGGTAGACGAGCAACTGGATCACCGCCGTCATCACCAGCAGGCCCAGTGCCGCGAAGCGCGTGCCCAGGCCGAGCAGGATCAACAGCGGCAGTGCATGTTCGCCGAGTGCGGCCAGCGTGGCGCCCAGTTCGGGCGCCAGCAGCGGCAGCTGGTATTCGTCGCGGAACAGGTCCACCGCCGATTCCGACAGCCGCGGCAGACCCAGCTGGAACGTGCCTTCGACGAGATCGATCTGCAGGCCCTCGATCTTCGTCTGCCCCGACTTCCAGAAGACGCCGGCAATGGCGAAACGGCCGACCAATGCCGTCAGCGAATGCGGCAGGCGCGACATCAGCGCCACCGCCTTGGCCAGCAGGCCCGCGAGTGCATTGCCGCTCGGTGCTGCGGTGCGGGCGCCGTTGGCGGGGGTCAGGCTGTTCATGGTTTCAATCCGGGCTGAGCCAGTCGCTGATGGCGCCATGGCGGATGAGCAGCGCCAGGCTCGCACCCAGGTCGAGCGGCTCGGGCAGGGCAGCCGCCTCGCCCAGCGGCAGGCCGCGCTGCAGGCGGTGGAAGAATTCGGCCGCAGCCTCGGGAATAGCGATCACGGTCGCGTCGTCCTCGAAGCGCAGCACGAGCGCGCACTCGGGCCAGTCCGGGTCCACGTCTCCCAGCCGCCCCTGTCCCTGGTGCGCGGCCCAAAGCGAGACGATGGCCCAGGGCGAGGCGAGCACGGTCACCGACGGATGCAGTTGCAGTTTTGCCGCGGGCAGCCGCGCCGGGTCGGCCAGATGCGCGGCGATGGCATTGGCGCCGAGCACCGGCGCGTCGGCGGCGTGGTAGGCCCGCACGCGGGCGCGCTCCAGTCGCGCCATGTCGGCCAGATACGGCAGGTTGGCAGCGGGTTCGAACTGCGCCAGCCAGTCGGCGAAGCCGTCGCCGTAGTGGGCCAGCACCGGCGACGATGGCGGCTGTTCGGCCACGTACAGGCGCGCCATGGCGGTGAAGAAGTCGGCGCCCACCAGTTCACGCACCACCGGGAAGGTATCGGCCAGTGCCGCCACCAGCGAGACCACCACGTTGTTGCGGTAGACGGCGAAGCGCAGGGCGGGGTCGGAGCCGTTCCAGGTCGCCAGGCCGGGAGGCGCCGGCAGGGTCGGGTCGAGCAGGGCGCGGACGAAGCCGCTCTGCGTCGGGCGGACCAGGGCCGGAATCATGCCTGGGCTCCCGCCGGGGCCGGGGCGTCCCGCGGCGGTGCAACACGGGCCGCCAGGCGAGCCGGGGCGACAGCCGCATGCGGCGCGGCATGCCTGTGCAGCACCGCCCGCGCCCGCGCCGCCTCGGCTTCCAGCACGGCCAGGGCCGGCACATGGTTGTCGCGCTCGATCAGCGTCGGCACCGGCCCCAGCCGGGCCGTGGCTTGCGCGTACAGCGACCACACGGCATCGGCGACGGGCGAGCCGTGGTCGTCGATGAGCAGGCGGTCGCCCGCCGCGTCTGCATCTTCGGCAAAACCCGCCAGGTGGATCTCGCCCACCGCGGCAGCCGGCAGCGCGGCGATGAAGGCCGCCGCGTCGCCGGCATGGTTGACGGCGTTGACGAAGGCGTTGTTCACGTCCAGCAGCAGCCCGCAGCCGGTGCGGCGCACGACTTCGTTCAGGAACTGCGCTTCGTTCATCGTCGACGCGGCAAATTCGACATAGGTGCTGGGGTTTTCCAGCAACAGGCGGCGGCGCAGGCGCTGCTGCACCTCGTCGACGTGGTCGCATACGCGCTGCAGCGTCGCCGCGTCGTAGGGCAGCGGCAGCAGGTCGTTGAACCAGTGGCCGCCGTGGCTGGACCAGGCCAGGTGCTCTGAAAACCAGGCTGGCTGATAACGCTCCAGCAAGGTCGCCAGCCGCGCCAGGTGGGCTTGGTCCAGCGGGCCCTCGCCGCCGATGGACAGGCCCACGCCGTGGATCGACAGCGGCCAGCGTTCGCGCACGCGCTCCAGGTGGCGCAGGAAGGGCCCGCCGTCGACCATGTAGTTCTCGGCGTGGACCTCGAAGAAGTCCACCGTCGCGCCGCCTTCCAGCACCTGCGCGACGTGACTCGTCTTCAGGCCCAGGCCGGCCAACGCCGCACCGCCGCCCCGCGTCCCGCCGTCGGGGCGGGGCGAAGGCGGCCAGTCCTGGGTCATGGTGGCAGTGCGGCGTGGTGAAAGGACAGGGAAGATCCGCCCGCTCAGGCCTTCTTCTCCTTGAATTCCTTGAGCTGGCCCTTGCCGGTGGGCGAGGTGGCCGACGCCGTCTGCTCGCAGGTGCCCTTGGCAACCATCTTCCAGGCATTGCCCTGGTAGTCGCGCACCGAAGTGCCGGCGCAGGTGGTACCGGGCCCGGCGGCGCAGTCGTTCTTGCCCTTCATCGCCACGCCGTAGCACTTTTCCTTGTCGGCGCCTTGCGCCTGGGCGGGGGCGTGGGCCAGCGTGAGGGCGGCGCCCAGGGCAAGGGCCAGGGCGGCGGCGGTGGTCTGGGTGGCGAGGGTCTGTGACATGGGCAATCTCCGTGAAGTGGGTGGAACCTGGGGTTGCGGCAGGCGGGTCCGCCGGCCGACCCCCGCGTAGTCGCTGTGCGCCGAGCCGCGGTTACAGCGCGGTGCAAAGAACCTTGCGCCGGCAAGCCCGGCGCCCGCGTGTAACCATCGCAGCAGGCGCGACGAATGCGCCCCGACACCTCCTCGACGCCCGGCACTTCAGCGCCGGATCACTTGCGCTCCTTGGCTCCATGCACGACACCCTGCCGCTTCTCGCCACCACCGACTTCCCGCCCATCCGCCGCGGCAAGCTGCAGACCCTGCAAGTGAACCTGGGCTACAAGTGCAACCAGAGCTGCCTGCACTGCCACGTGAACGCCGGGCCCAACCGCACCGAGACGATGGACGGCGACA
Source organism: Candidatus Rubrivivax defluviihabitans (assembly GCA_016709385.1). Taxonomy (GTDB): domain Bacteria; phylum Pseudomonadota; class Gammaproteobacteria; order Burkholderiales; family Burkholderiaceae_C; genus Rubrivivax; species Rubrivivax defluviihabitans. The sequence continues at coordinate 160,998 of JADJMW010000002.1, read as the reverse complement.
CGGTGGACCTGGTGCTGCGGGTGCTGCGCGCACGTGGCATCGAAACGCTGGACCTGACCGGCGGCGCACCCGAGCTGAACCCGCATTTCAGGCGCCTGGTGCAGGCCGCGCGCGCGCAGGGCGTGAAGGTCATCGACCGCTGCAACCTCACCATCCTTTCCGAACCCGGGCAGGAAGGCCTGGCCGAATTCCTGGCCGCGCAGGGCGTGGAGGTGGTGGCCTCGCTGCCTTGTTATTCACCGGCCAACGTCGACCGCCAGCGCGGCGACGGCGTCTTCGAGCGCAGCATTCTCGGCCTGCAGGCGCTGAATGCGCTGGGCTACGGCCGGCCGGGCGGCCCGCTGGTGCTGAACCTGGTCTACAACCCGCAGGGCGCCGTACTGCCGCCGCCGCAAGGGCCGCTGGAAGCCGACTACAAGCGTGAACTGCAACAGCATTTCGGCATCCGCTTCAACCACCTGTTCGCGCTGACCAACATGCCGATCCAGCGCTTCGGCAGCACGCTCGTCTCCAAGGGTACGTTCGCCGGCTACATGCAGTTGCTGCGCGGCGCCTACCGGGCCGAGAACCTGGACACGGTGATGTGCCGCACGCTGCTCAGCGTGGACTGGCAGGGCGACCTGCACGACTGCGACTTCAACCAGATGCTCGGCCTGCGCGCACGGCTGCGGGGCCAGGTCCGGCCGCACCTGCGCGACCTGCTGGCGCACGACCCCGCAGGCGAAGCCATCCGCACCGCCGACCACTGCTACGGCTGCACCGCCGGCCAGGGCAGCAGCTGCGGCGGCGCGCTCGAAACGACGACCGGCTTGGCCAGCAGGCACCACCCCGAGCCGGCCCTGGAGACACAGCGGTAGCCGCAGGCCTGCGCCAACGGCGCTGCGGCCGGCCGGCCAGGCTGACCGCCGTGGGGTCACCCCGGACCGGCGCCGCCGGTGTCGGGAAAAGCACGGTCGAGCCGGCGAGGCCGGCGCGTTAGAGTCTTCGTGTTCCGCCAGCGTTGCCGCCGCAGCGCCCGCCGGCTTCACCGATTTCGCCGCCCCGCACCCATGGACCCCGCTCCCACGCCCCCGAAACACCTCGACGCCCTGCTCATCCAGCACCTGGGCGCCTACCTCGGGGCCATCGAGCCGGGCACGCTGGCGCTGCTGCGCGAACACCTCAGTTGGGTCGAGCTGCGCGGCGGCCAGACCCTCATGACGCAGGGCGAGGCCGGCGACGCCATGTACCTGCTCGTCAGCGGCCGCCTGCGCACCTATATCGCGGCCGACGGCGGCCCGCAGCGCATGGTGCGCGAGGTCTCGCGCGGGCAGATCGTGGGTGAGATGAGCCTATATACCGATGAACCGCGCACGGCCACGGTGGTGGCCATCCGCGACTCGGTGCTGGTGCGGCTGGGCAAGGACGAATTCAAGCGCCTGCTGGCCCTGAGCGCACAGGTCTCGGTGGCGATCACGCGGCAGATCATCCAGCGCCTGCAGACCGAAGGCACGGCTGCCGCGCTCGACCGGCCGGTGGCCATGGGGCTGCTGCCCATCACCTCGGGCGTGGACCTGGCCGGCTTCGCCGAGCGGCTGGCCGCCCAGCTGCGGCCGCTGGGCCGCGTGGCCGTGGTCGACACCGCAACCCTGGATGCCGACCTCGGTGCCCCCGGCATCACCGCGCGGGCGCCGTCCGACGCCGAGGCCAACCGCCGCATCGCCGTGCGGCTGGACGAGATCGAGGCCGGCCACGATTTCGTGCTGCTGCTGGCCGATGCCACGCCCACGCCATGGACCCACCGCTGCAGCCGCCACTGCGACGAACTGCTTCTGCTGGCCGACGCCGACGCGCCGCCGCTGCTGCACGAGATCGAGACCGAGTGCCTGGCCAACCGGCCGCCGCGCACCGACGCGGCCGAGATCCTGGTGCTGCTGCACCCGGCCGAACGCCTCTCGCCGCGCGGCACCAAAGCCTGGCTGGCGCGCCGGCCGCTGAAGGACCACGTGCACATCCGCCCCACGCTGGACCGCGACATGGCGCGGCTGGCGCGGCTGCAAAGCCGCACCGCGGCGGGCCTGGTGCTGGCCGGCGGCGGCGCGCGCGGCCTGGCGCACCTGGGCGTGGTGCGCGCGCTGCAGGAGAGCGGGGTCGAGATCGACGTCGTCGGCGGCACCAGCATCGGCGCCGTGATGGCCGCCCTGGTGGCCACCGACCGGCCGCTGGACACGCTGGTGGCCAACGCGCGCCAGGCCTTCAGCGGCAACCCCACGGGCGACTACAACTGGCTGCCGCTGCTTTCGCTCATCAAGGGCCGGCGGTTGCGCCGCACCGTCGACCAGGGTCTGCGCGACACGGTGGGCTTCAGCGCCGACGTGGAAGACCTGTGGAAGGGCTGCTACGTCGTCGCCACCAACTATTCGCAGGCCTGCGAGCAGGTGATCCGCCACGGCCCGCTGCTGCAGGCCATCCTGGCCAGCGTGGCCATCCCGGGCGCGCTGCCGCCGGTGATCCGCGACGGCGATCTGCTGTGCGACGGCGGCACCTTCAACAACTTCCCGGTCGACGTGATGCGCGGCGTGCGCGGCGTGCGCCGGGTGATCGGCGTCGACCTCAGCTTTCGCAAGCCGCGCCGCATCGAGCACGACGAGGTGCCCGGCACCTGGGCGCTGCTGCGCGACCGCCTGCGCCCGCGCTCGAAACGGCGCTACCGGCTGCCGACCCTGGCCGCCTACCTGATGAACGTGACCATCCTGTACAGCACCTCGCGCGAGCGCCAGGCGCGCCGCCTCACCGACCTGTACCTGAACCCGCCGCTGGAACGCGTGGGCATGCTCGACTGGAGCCGCTTCGACCAGATCGTGGAGCAGGGCTACCAGTACGCGCGCCAGAAGCTGGCCGAACCCGGCGCAGCGCCGCGGGCCGCACCACCACAAGCTGTGCCGGCGCCGACCACTTTGGCGGCCAGACCCGTCACCCTGGCCGAGGGCGGGGAATGAACACACCCGTTGCAGGCCCCGGATCGGGCGCTGCCCAGCCGGCGGGCAGCGCCGCCCACACACCCCCTGAGAATCGCGCCTGGAACCTGCTGGCGCGGCTGGCCGCGGCCTGGCAGGCCGGTTTCGGCGACGGCTTCACCGGCGGCCCGGCAAACACGGCCGAGGGCGCCGAAGCGCCCGCCGGCACGGCGCCGGCCCTGGACCCGCGGCTGCGCGGTTGTGCGGGCAAGATCTGCACCGCCACCGAGGCGCTGGCCAACGTGCGCCCGGGCGACCATGTCTTCGTGGGCACCGCCTGCGCCACGCCGCGCACCCTGGTGGCGGCGCTGGAAGGCCTGTCGCCGGCACCGGCCGACGTGGAACTGGTGCACTTCCTCACCGACCACGCCGTGCCGCACGGCATGAGCGGCGAGCCGCTCACGCGCTTTCGGCACCGCTGCTTCTTCGTCGGCCAGGACATGCGCGCCGCGGTGCGCAGCGGCCTGGCCGACTACGTGCCGATTTCCGTGGCCCGCGTGCCGCAGCTCATGGCCATCGGGCGCATCCGCGTCGACGTGGCGTTGATCCAGGTCTCCCTGCCCGACGAATTCGGCTATGTCAGCCTGGGTGTTTCGGTCGACGTGATTCCCGCCGCGGTGGCGCGGGCGCGGCTCGTCATCGCCGAGGTCAACCCGGCCATGCCGCGCTCGATGGGCGACTCCACGCTGCACGTGGGCCAGATCCACCACCTGGTGCCGGTGGACACGCCGGTCATCGAATATGCCCACCCCGCCACGCAGGAGCAGGTGGTGGAGCGCATCGCGCGCTATATCGGCGGCATCATCGACGACGGCTCCACGCTGCAGGTGGGCCTGGGCCGCTTCAGCAACGAGGCGCTGAAATACCTGGCCGACCGGCGCGACCTGGGCATCCATTCCGACGTCATCACCGACGCCATCATTCCGCTGCTGGAAAAGGGCATCCTCACCGGCCGGCGCAAGACGCACCAGCCGGGCAAGATCGTGACCAGCTTCGCCATGGGCTCACGACGGCTGTACGAGCTGATCGACCGCAACCCGCTGTTCAGCTTCCAGCCCATGGAAGCGGTGTGCGACCCGGCCGTGCTGGCCGCGCAGCACAAGCTGGTCTCGGTGACGCAGGCCTTCGCGGTGGACCTGACGGGCCAGGTCTGCGCCGACCAGTTCAACGGCAGCTTCTACGGCGGCCTGGCGGCGCAGGGCGAATTCCTGCAGGGGGCTTCGCGCTCGCCGGGCGGCAAGGCCATCATCTGCCTGCCCGCCACCGAGGACGACGGCCGCACCTCCCGCATCCGCGCCATGCTGCCGGCCGGCGAGGGCGTGACCATCGCGCGTACCGACGTGCACTACGTGATCACCGAATACGGCATCGCCCACCTGTTCGGCAAGTCGGTGCGCGAACGCGCGGTGGCGCTGATCCAGATCGCCCACCCGGCATGCCGGCAGGCGCTTTTCGACCAGGCGCGCGCGCTCGGCTGGCTGCCGCCGGAGCAGGCGCTGCGCAACCTGCGCGGTTACGCGGTGGAAGACGAGCGCCCCGTGCGACTGCGCGACGGGCGCGAGCTGCTGCTGCGCCCGGCGGTGGCCGGCGACGGCGACGCCGTGCGCCACCTCTTCCACCAGATGCCGCCGCAGGACGTGTACACGCGCTTCTTCCGCAAGATCCGCGGCCTGTCGCTGGCCGACGTGCAGCGCCTGTGCAACCTGGACTTCGAGAACGAAGTGGCCCTGGTGGCCGCCGCCGGGCCGCGCGACGACCCGCAGGTGGTGGGTCACGCCATGTACGTGGTCGACCCCGGCACCAACCTGGCCGAGACCGCCTTCATCGTGCACCCCGACTGGCAGGGCACGGGGCTCGGCGGCTGGCTGCAGCGCCAGCTGGCGGCGCAGGCGCAGCGGCGCGGCGTGCGCGGCTTCGTGGCCGAGATCAAGGCCGGCAACGAGCACATGCTGCGCCTGGCGCGCACCGCGTCGAGCCAGGTGCAGGTGGAGGACATCGGCGGGGTGATGCGGGTGACGTCGTTGTTCTGAGTCGCGCAACTCGGGCTCTCGGGCCGGGATGGGCCAAGATGCTCGAGGTGGCGCGGGTACGGCAGCGCCTCGCGTCAGTGCGTGGCGCGCCGGCGCACCGACCGGTACCTGAATCTGCCGCTGGATCTTGTGGCCAGGTTCGACTGGCGCCGCTTCAACCACATCGTGGAGCAGGACTGCCGGTATGCGCGGGTGAGGCTGGTGGCGGAGCCGGCATGGAGGGCGGCCGCATGATCTTCGGGCGCAATGCGCAACATGAGCTTGCCGCTGGCTCGCTTTTCCGGATGCGGCCAGCGCCGCCCCGGCGCCGGTCCCCAGTCGAGGTATCCTTTCCGCGTGAAAGTCTCCGAGATCCTTCGCCTGCTCCAGCAAGACGGGTGGTTCTTGGTTGCCCAGCGCGGAAGCCATCGTCAGTTCAAGCATGCCAGCAAGCTCGGCCGCGTCACCGTGCCCGGCAAGCCCGGCGACGACCTGGCGCCCGGCACACAGAACAGCATCTTGAAGCAGGCTGGCCTGAAGTGAGGTTCACCATGCGATACGCGGTTGTCATCGAGAAGGCGGAAGCAAACTACTCCGCTTACGTCCCGGACCTCCCCGGGTGCATTGCCACTGGCGCAAGCCTCCAGGAAGTCGAAGCCGAGATCCGCGAGGCCATCGCATTTCACCTCGACGGCATGCGCGAAGACGGGCTGCCGATCCCCGCACCTACGAGCACGGTCGAGTACATCGAACTCGCCGCATAGGGGCGGCGCCGCCACTGGCTAATATTTCAACCGCGCGTAATACGTCTTCTGCGCCGCCTCGCGCGCCTGCCCCAGCGTCTGGATGCCCATCGCGGCCAGCAGCGGGATCAGCTTCAGGAATACCTCGGCCGTGACGATGGCGTCGCCCAAGGCCGTGTGCCGCCCGATCACGGTGATGCCGAAGCGCTCGGCAATCGCCTCCAGCCGGTGGCTGTCCTGGTTCGGGTGCACCACCGCCGAGAGCAGCAGCGTGTCGAGCACCGGCTGGTCGAAGACCACGCCGCTGCGCGCTTCGGCCAGTTGCAGGAAACGCATGTCGAATGCCGCGTTGTGCGCCACCAGCACGGTGTCGCCGACGAAGGTGTGGAAGGCGGGCAGCACGCGGGCTATGGTGGGCTGGCCGCGCACCATCTCGGGCTGGATGCCGTGGATGGCGATGCCGGCCGCCGGCAGGCTGCGCTGCGGGTCCACCAGTTGCTCGAAACCCTCCTGGCGCAGCAGCTTGCCGTTGACCAGCCGCGCGGCGCCGATCTGGATGATCTGGTCGACGGCCGGGTCCAGGCCCGTGGTCTCGGTATCGAAGACGGTGTAGCTCAGCTCGGCCAGGCGGCGGTCGTCCAGCGCATGCTGGCTTTCGCTGGCGCGGAAGAGATCGAAATCGTAATACTCGGGCCGGCTCGCGTGGCGCAGCGCGGCGGCGTTCAGGTCTTCCACGTCGCGGGCCCCTTCGGCCAGCGGCAGCAGGCAGCGGAAGAAGGCCTGGTGGCGCACGCGGTCGCGCTCGAACCAGAATTCGCCGCCGTGGCGCTGCATCACGTCGCGCACGCTCAAGGGGCTGACTTCGCTGCCGAAGCGCATGGGCTCGCTTTCCCAGCTCATCACGGTCTCGGTGCTCATGGCCTGACCCGACCAGATGAGGTCCAGCTGCGCGCGGCCGCTGCTGGGCTGCAACCGCAGCGTGAGCGCACGCACCTCGAATTCGTCGACCAGGCGGCGGCCCAGGTAGGCCAGCGCCTGCAGCAGCGCGAAGCTGTCCACCTTCAGCCACAGCGTGGCGTCCACCTCCTGCGTGCCGGTGCGCACGCCGCAGACCGCCTCGATGCGTCGCAGCGCCGCGGCCACCAGGTCGGCGCCCAGCATGTCCTCCAGCGGCCAGCGCGTCTTCACCTCCTGCGTGCTGCGAGCGGCCATCTCCTGGATGCGGCGCGCCATGGCCTGCGCCTCGTCGCGCACGACGGCCAGGAAACGCTCGCGCGTGGCCTCGTCCAGGCCCGGCTCGTCGAGCACCTCCACCGCCGCCTGCAGGTTGCCCAGCGAAGCGCGGCTGCCTTCGGTCAGGCCTTGCAGCAACTGGTCCTGCGCCGAGTCGCGCTCGTAGTCGCGCGTGATGTTGTCCAGCATCAGCACGAAGCCGCCCAGCGGCGCTTCGGCGGCCTCGCCTTCGCGCACCGGGGCCATCACGGCGCGCAGCAGCTGCCCGCTCTTGGTGACGGTGACGAACTGCGCCGAAGGCGTGGCCGCGCCGCGCTGCAGCCGCTGCTGGATATTCTCCAGCGCGTGCGCCACCAGCTGGCGGTCGAACACGGTGTAGATGCTGCGGCCCAGTCCGATGAGCTCGGCGCCACCGGCCAGCGCCGGAGCATCGGAAAGCGCCTTGAACTGCAGCCGCGCGCGGTTGTTGTACAGCAGCACGCGGCCGTCGAGGTTGCACACCACCACGCTCTGCGTCAGCTCCGACATCAGCGCCGCCAGCCGGCTGCGTTCCTGCTCCACGCGGCGGCTGCCTTCGGCCACGCGCTGGCCGATCTCGCTGCGCAATTGCTCGCGCTGCGCCACCAGCGCATTCAGGGTTTCGGCCAGGCCGCGCACCTCGGCATTGCCTTGGGCCTGCAACGTGGTCTCGGCATTGGTTTCCAGCAGCACGCGCGCCTGCTCCAGCAGCCGCGCCGGTGGCGCCACGAAGTGGTGGTAGATGCGGTGCGCAATGGCCATCATGGCGCCGGCCAGCAGCAGCACCGCCAGTACCAGCAGCGCCAGCCGCGGGTCCAGCAGCGCGGCCGCGGCGGCGGCTTCATCTGCCGTGAAGGTGGACTGCACCAGCGCCGCCGTGGCTACCAGCCACGCGCCCAGCACGCCGGCGGTGACGGCCACCGACCACGCCAGCGCCTTCAAGAGCCGCGTGTCGCGCCTCATGCTTCGGACTCCCCGCCAACCACGCTCAAGGCGCGGCCTCCAGCATGCTGCGCACCTTCTGCACCAGTTCGCGGGTGGAGAAGGGTTTGGTCATGTAGGCGTCGGCGCCCAGCGCCAGGCCCTTGACGATATCGGTCTCGCGACCCTTGGCGGTGAGCATGAGGATCAGCGTGGAGCGGATGCCGTCGTCGTTGCGCACCTCCTGGCAGACCTCGAAGCCGGTCTTCTTCGGCATCATCACGTCCAGCAGCACCAGCCGCGGGTGTTCGCGGCGCAGCGCGTCCAGCGCCTCCTGGCCGTCGCGCGCCAGATGCACCTCGTAGCCCTCGCGCTTCATCAGGAATTCCAGCGAGATGAGGATGTTGGGTTCATCGTCGGCGATCAGGATCTTCGTCGTCATGGCTCGTCTCCGCAATCTCGCTCTCGTGCGCCGTCCCGGGCGCCACCCAAGGTAGGGTGAACTCGAAGCATGCGCCTTGATCCGCGTCATCGTGCACGCCGATGTGGCCGCCGAAATGCTCCACGATCTGGCGGCTGATGGGCAGGCCCAGGCCGGTGCCGGCCGGCCGGTGATTGGCGTCGCCGCCCTGCTGGAACTTCTCGAAGATCAGGCTGCGCTGCTCGGCAGGCACGCCGGGGCCGTTGTCGCGCACCTGTACCGTCAGGCCATGTTCGTCGCCGCTCAGGTGCACGCGGATCAGACCCCCGGGCTTGGGCACGAACTTGGCTGCGTTGCCCAGCAGGTTGAGCAGCACCTGGGTCAGCCGGTCGGCGTCGGCGCGCAGCAGGGGCACGCTTTCGGGCAGGTCCAGTTCCAGCCTTGTGCCCTGCTCGCGCAGCGGCTGCGCCACCGCCTGCGCCGCCTGCTGCACGAGCGCGCGCATGTCCACGTCGCTGTTGCGCCACTCGGCGTGGCCGGCCTCGATCTTGGCCAGGTCCAGCACCTGGTTCACCAGCCGGCTCAGGCGCTCGGTCTCGGCGACCACGATGCCCAGGAACTGCTGGCGCTGCGCCACGTCCATCTGCGGGTCGTCGGCCATCAGCTCGGCCAGCGCGCGGATGCTCGTGAGCGGCGTGCGCAGCTCGTGCGTGACGCTGCTCATGAAGTCGTCCTTCAACCGGTCCAGGCTCTTGAGCTGCTCGTTGGCGGCGCGCAGCTCGGCGGTGGCGCGGCGCAACGAGGCCGACTGCTCCTCCAGCGCCCGCGAATAGGCGCGCAATTGAGTCGCCTCGTCCAGGATGCGCATCACGTCGTCCAGCGCCAGCGGTTCCTCCTGCACCACCGAAGCCACCATGACGCGCGCCGACGCGCTGCCGATGGCGCCGGCCAGCTGCGTTTCCACGAACTGCACCAGTTGCGCGTCGGCGCGGATATCGGCCACGCGCGCGACGCCGGCACGCTGCGCATAGTCCTCGAACAGCTGCTGCGCGCGCGCCTCGCCCAGGAAGCGCCCCGCCAGCGGCAGCAGGTCGGCCACCGCGGCGCGGCCGCGCCAGAAGGCCGGGCCGGTGTGCACGGCGTCGCTGACGTCCACGAACAGCGCCGCCTGGCTGGCCTCGCGCGCCGAGGGCGCGCGCCACAGCGAGACGCCGACGTAGGCGCCCACGTTGGCCAGCAGGCTCCAGAACAGCGAGTGTGTCAGGTTGTCCAGCCCGTGCAGGCCGAACAGTGATTCGGGGCGCAGCAGTTCCAGCCCGAAGATGCCTTGCGTGAGAAAGGCGTCGGGCAGCCAGCCCGACTTGGCAATGGAAGGCAGCATCAGCGTATAGGCCCAGAGCAGAAACCCTGCTGCCAGACCAGCCAGCGCGCCGCGCTGCGTGCCGCCTTTCCAGTACATGCCGCCCAAAGCGGCGGGCGCGAACTGCGCCACCGCGGCGAAGCTGATGAGGCCGATGCTGACCAGCGCATAGGCCTCGCCGGCGAGATGGAAATAGGCGTAGCCCAGCAGCAGCACGCCCAGGATGGCGCCGCGCCGCACGCCCAGCAGCACGCCGGTGAGGTCGCCGCGGCCGCCCAGGTGCAGGCGGCCGATGCGCAGCAGCACCGGCATCACGAGGTCGTTGCAGACCATGGTGGAGACCGCGATGGCCTCGACGATGATCATGCCGGTGGCCGCCGACAAGCCGCCGATGAAGGCCGCCAGCGCCAGCAGCTGGGCGCCCTGCGCCAGTGGCAGTGAAAGCACGAAGGCGTCGGCATTGGCCGAGCCGGGGCCGAAGTGCAGCAGCCCGCCGAAGGCGATGGGCAGCACGAACAGGTTGATGAGCAGCAGGTACATCGGAAAGACCCAGGCCGCGCGCTTGAGGTGCCGCTCGTCGACGTTCTCCACCACGATGACCTGGAACTGCCGCGGCAGGAAGATCACCGACAGCATCGACAGCAGGGTCAGCGCGAACCACTGCTCGTAGGCGAACGCCTGGCCCTGGCCCAGCGTGAGCAATGCCTCGAGCTCGGGTACCGCCTCCACGCGCGCGAACAGGTCGGCGAGGCCGCCGAACATGCCCCAGGTGACGAAGGCACCCACGGCCATGAAGGCCAGCAGCTTGACCACCGACTCGAATGCGATGGCCGCCACCATGCCTTCGTGGCGCTCGGTACTGTCCAGGTGCCGGGTGCCGAACATCATGGTGAAGCCGGCCAGCAGCAAGGCAGCGTAGAAGGTGCTGTCACGCCACCAGTCCAGTTGCGCGGCACCGGCGGAGGTGATGCCGGGCGCGGTGGTCAGCAAGGCATAGCCGGTGGCGATGGCCTTCAACTGCAGCGCGATATAGGGCACGATGCCCACCACCGTGATCAGCGTCACCAGCCCGGCCAGCAGCGGGCTCTTGCCGTAGCGGCTGGCCACGAAGTCGGCGATCGACGTGATGCGGTAGCGGCGCGCGATGCGGATCATCTTGCGCAGCACGGTCCAGGCCAGCACCATGGCCAGCGTGGGGCCCAGGTAGATGGGCAGGAACCACACACCCGAAGCGGCAGCGCGGCCGACACTGCCGAAATACGTCCACGCCGTGCAATACACGGCCATGGAAAGCGCATAGGCCCAGGCGTTGCCCACGATGGACCGCCCCTGCGCCGCGCGCCGGTCGCCCCAGGCGGCCACCGCGAACAGCAGCAGCAGGTAGGCCAGCGAGGTGCCGATGACGAGCGTGGGGCTCAACATCGCCACGGCCCCTTCAGTCAGCGATGCTTTCGCTGATGACGCCGAGCACGGCGATCAGCAGCGCCCAGATGACGAACAGCGCAGCCGGGAACAGCGGCAGGCCCCACAACGTGGCGTCCACGTCCCACAGCGCCAGCAGCGGAAAGTTGAAGGCCAGCAGGCCGGCGGCAAAGAGCGCGAGCAGGCGCTGCTGGCCGAGGCGTTGTTTCATCGGGCCGCTCCCTTGCCCAGCGTCTTGTGGGCGTGCCGGCTGATGATGAAGTCGGCGAAGAATTTGCACCAGATGGTGGTGCCCGCCGCGGCGCTCCAGGTGGCATAGGGCACGGCGGCCACGACCACCAGCAGGATGATCCCGACCGCCACGGCGCCGGCCACCAGGTTGGCGATGCCGGTGTGGGGCGCCCAGCGTTCGGCGTCGGCCGGCGGCTCGCCGCCCTTGAGGGCGACCTCGGAAAAGTCACGCCCGTACAGGATGCGCCAGGCGCGCCGCAGCCAGAAGAAGGCCAGCGGGAACAGGGCCAGGAACAGGATCCAGGTCAGCGCGATGCTGAAGTCGAAAACCATGCATGGCTCCGGATGAAAAAAGGCCCCGCCGGCAGCACCGGCAGGGCCCCATTGTGGCAACCCCGGCGCCGCCGGGGCCCTGGTGGCGTCAGTGCGCCCCGTCCACGGCCTTGGAACCGCGCGGGATGCGCACGGCCTCGACCATGTGCTGGATGTGCTCCGGCGGCTCCTTGGTGACCTTGTCCACCGCGAACGCGACGGCGAAGTTGACCAGCGCACCGATGGCACCGAAGGCTTCCGGCGTGATGCCGAAGAAGCTGTTCGGACCACCGATCAACGGAAGGAAGTCGGTGCCCTTGATGAAGAAGATGCCCTTGTGCGCGAAGACGTAGAACAGGGTCACGAACAGGCCCGCCAGCATGCCGGCCATGGCGCCTTCCTTGTTCATCTTCTTGCTGAAGATGCCCATCATGATGGCCGGGAACAGTGAACTGGCGGCGATGCCGAAGGCCAGCGCCACGGTGCCGGCCGCGAAGCCGGGCGGGTTCAGGCCCAGCCAGCCCGAGATCACGATGGCGACGGCCATCGAGATCTTGCCGGCCAGCAGTTCACCCTTCTCGCTGATGTTCGGGCATGAAGACGTTCTTCACCAGGTCGTGCGAAACGGCCGCCGAAATGGCCATCAGCAGGCCCGCCGCAGTGGACAGGGCCGCCGCCAGGCCGCCCGCCGCCACCAGCGCGATGACCCAGTTGGGCAGCAGCGCGATCTCGGGGTTGGCCAGCACGATGATGTCGGCGTTGACGGTCAGTTCGTTGCCCTTCCAGCCCGCGGCTTCGGCCTTGGCCTTGGCGTCGGCGTTCTTGGTGGCGTCGTTGTAGTACTGGATGCGGCCGTCTCCGTTCTTGTCCTCGAACTTCAGCAGACCGGTCTTTTCCCAGCGCTTCATCCAGTCCGGACGCTCCTCGGCCTTGATACTGGCTTCGGCCGCGTACAGGTCACCGCCCTTGGCCACGGCGGTATTGACCGTGCCGTGCAGGTTCATCTTGGCCATCGCGGCCACGGCTGGCGCCGTGGTGTAGAGGATGGCGATGAACACCAGCGCCCAGCCGGCCGACGAACGCGCGTCCTTCACCGAAGGCACGGTGAAGAATCGCATGATGACGTGCGGCAGACCGGCGGTGCCGATCATCAGGCTCATCGTATAGACGAACATGTTCAGCGTGCTGCCCGCCGTGGTGGTCGTGTACTTGCCAAAGCCGAGGTCGGTGACGACCTGGTCCAGGCGCGCCAGCAGCGAAACGTCGGTACCCGCCATGTCGGCGCCCAGGCCCAGTTGCGGCAGCGGCACGCCGGTGAGCTGCAGGCTGATGAAGATGGCCGGAATGGTGTAGGCCAGGATCAGCACGATGTACTGCGCCACCTGGGTGTAGGTGATGCCCTTCATGCCGCCGAAGACCGCATACAGGAAGACGATGCCCATGCCGACGTAGATGCCGACTTCGCTGCTCACGCCCAGGAAGCGCGAGAAGGCCACGCCGACACCCGTCATCTGGCCGATGATGTAGGTGATGGACGCGGTGAGCAGGCAGATCACGGCCACGGTGGAGGCCGACTTCGAGTAGAAGCGGTCACCGATGAACTGCGGCACCGTGAACTTGCCGAACTTGCGCAGGTAGGGTGCCAGCAGCATGGCCAGCAGCACGTAGCCGCCGGTCCAGCCCATGAGGAAGAGGCCGCCGCCGTAGCCCATGTTGGCGATCAGGCCGGCCATCGAGATGAACGACGCGGCGCTCATCCAGTCGGCTGCGGTGGCCATGCCGTTCATCACCGGGTGCACGGCGCCGCCGGCGGCGTAGAACTCGCTCGTCGAGCCGGCACGCGCCCAGATGGCGATGCCGATGTAGAGCGCGAAGCTCAGGCCGACGACGAGATAGATGGTGGTTTGCAGTTCCATGATTGATCAGTCCTCGTGCACGTCGAACTGACGGTCGATGTCGCCCATCTTCTTCGCGTAGTAGAAGATGAGGATGATGAAGATGTACATCGAGCCCTGGTGCGCGAACCAGAATCCCAGCGGATAGCCGCCGAGCTTGATGCCGTTGAGCAAATCGGCAAACAGGATGCCGGCGCCGAAAGAGACCACGAACCAGACGATCAATATCTTGGTCAATAGGCCCAGCGTGGCTTTCCAGTAGCCGCTACTGTCATGTTGCATGGATGTCTCCTCCAGTGGAAAACTCGGACACGCTGCACGGTAGTGGGCAGCGCTGCGGCGGACTATCGGCAAAGGCTCTGACCCTGCACTTACGCGGCGACAACACAAACTGACAGCATCCGCGTTAACCCGCACACGACGTACCGCCATGCGGAATCGCGACGAGAACGGGGGTAAGCGCAGGGTCGGCGTGCCCGCCAGGCGAACACACCGAGGCTTGAACGGCTCAGCGCCGCACCACGCCCGGCGGAGCCACGGCGGCGGCATCCCAGTCGGGCCTGACAAACCAGGGTCCGTCGAGCAGTGCGTCGCGCAGCATGGGCAGCGCGTCCAGTCCCCAGAAGTGACGGCCGGCAAGCGCAAAGCTCGGCACGCCGAACAGGCCCGCCGCGGCCGCCTGTTCGGTGAGTCGGCGCAACTCGCCCTTCACCGCCTCGCCCGCCGGGTCGCGCGCCGGCGCCAGCCGCGCCGTGACCTCGGCCAAGCGCTGCGGGTCCTGCGCGTCGAGCCCGCCCACCCAGGCATGCCGGAACAACGCCTCCACCACGCGCCGGTTGGGCCCGCAGGCCAGCGCCAGCCGCAGCAGCGGCAAGGGGTTGAACGGGTGCACCGCGGGCGTGTGCAGCGTGATGCCGTGCTGCGCCGCCAGCCAGTGCACGTGGCGGAACGTCCAGGCGCGCTTGGGCTCGATCTCCGCCGGGCCCTTCTGCCCCCAGTGCTGCAGCAGGCCGGCAAACAGCACCGGGCGATAGTCGACTTCGTAACTGCAGCCCTGCAGCACCTGCGGCAGGCGTTCGAAGGCCAGGTAGGCAAAGGGCGAAACGACGTCGAAGTGGAAGACGATGCGTTGCATGCTCGGCACCTGGGCGATTCAGACGGTTCCTCTGCGGCCGGTTGCCGGCGCGGGTTCGTCACGCTGCGGCAGCGCAGCGCGGCGCTGCTCCAGATCGCGCCAGACCTGGCGCTTGTCGTCGTCGTCCAGCGCCGACCACAGCGCGATCTCGTCCAGCGTGCGCAGGCAACCCAGGCACCAGCCCGTGGCCTCGTCCATGCGGCACACATCGATGCAGGGCGAAGGCACGGGCTGCGTCATGGCGCCGCCTGCACTTCGACCACCACGTCGGCCACCGGGGCGGCCGTCAGGGCCACCAGTTCGGCCGGCGTCAGCATGAATACGCCGTTGGGATGGCCCGCGGCAGCCCAGATCTCGGCGAAGCGGAAGAGCTCGCGGTCGATCAGCGTCACCGTTGGGTTGGCATGCGCCAGCGGGGCCACGCCGCCGATGGAAAAACCGGTTCGCTCTTTCACGAAGCCGGCGTCGGCACGGCCCAGCGCGCCGGTCAGCGCCGCCACGCGCCTTTCGTCGACGCGCCGGTCGCCCGAGGTCACCACCAGCACCGCGGCGCCGTCGCTCTGGCGCCGAAAGATCACGCTCTTGGCGATCTGGCCCACGGCCACACCCAAGGCGTCGGCCGCCTGCTGCGACGTGCGCACGGCTTCCGGCAGCCAGCGCGGCGCATGCCGGTGGCCGCGTTCGGCCAGCGCCTGCGCCACGCGCAGGAAACCCTCGGGTCGCGCTTCGGACTCGTTCACGGCGTGCCGGCCGCGGCTTCGGCCGCCTTCGCGGCCGCCGCGGCGCGCTTGGCCAGCAGCGCCTTGCCGGCACGAGACACCGGCGGGCGGCCGAGCACGCCGCTGATCCAGCCGCCAGCGCTGACCAGCGCGTCAAGGTCCAGCCCGGTGGCGATGCCCATGCCGTGCAGCATGAAGACCACGTCCTCGGTGGCCACGTTGCCGGTGGCGCCCTTGGCGTAGGGGCAGCCGCCGAGGCCGGCGATGCTGGTGTCGAAGGTGTGCAGGCCCAGCTCCAGGCAGGCCAGGATATTGGCCAGCGCCTGGCCGTAGGTGTCGTGGAAATGCCCGCTCACCTGCGCCAGCGGATAGTGCTTCAGCGCGCGCTCCAGCGCCGCCTGCACGCGCCGCGGCGTGCCCACGCCGATGGTGTCGGCGACACCGCAATGGTCGACGCCGATGTCCTTCATGAGCTTCACCACGCGCTCCACCTCGTCGACGCTCACTTCGCCCTGGTAGGGGCAGCCCAGCGCGCAGGAAATGGCGCAGCGCACCTTCAGGCCGGCGGCGTGCGCGGCCGCCACCACGGGGCGGAAACGTTCGATGCTCTCGGCGATGGAGCAGTTGATATTGCGCTGGCTGAAGGCCTCGCTGGCGGCGCCGAAGACCACCACTTCGTCGGGCCACTGCCCGCGCGGCGCCGCCAGCGCGGCTTCCAGCCCCTTCATGTTGGGCGTGAGCACCGAGTGGCGCACGCCGGCCGGGCGCGCGATGCCGGCCATGACCTGGGCGGCGTCGGCCATCTGCGGCACCCATTTCGGGCTCACGAAGCTGGTGACCTCGATGTCGCGGCATCCCGCGGCCTGCAAGCGGTGCACGAGCTCGATCTTCTGCGCCGCCGGCACCGGCTGCGCTTCGTTCTGCAGGCCGTCGCGCGGGCCGACTTCGACGAGGGTGACTTGGCTGGGAATCATGGTCGGGGGCGGCCGGATCGAGGCTGGGCAAAGGTTACAGGTGGTGAAAAGACCGACTGGGGGATGGTGCGGCTGCCGCGCCGGGCGCACACTCCAGGGTCGGAATTGTCGCCATGAATACACGCCGCTGCCTGAAGATCGCCGAGCGCATGAATGCGCTGCTGCTGCATGAGCTGGGCCAGGGTGTGGACGAACTGCGCATGGTGGCCGAGCCGCTGTATGCGCGCGACGTGCTGCTGGTCTGCGACGCCATGCCGGGCACCGAGCTCGCCACGCTGGCACAGCAGTTTCGTGTCGCCGCCACCGAAACCCCGCAGGGCGAGGCCACGTCGCCGCGGACTGCCGCCAGCGGCCCCCGAGCCCGACAGGCCGGCCTGGAGCCCGACAGCCGCGGCGCCGCGCGCGCCGGTCCCGATACCGGCGCCGGCAACAGCTCGGGCTTCGGCACGGGCATGTGGTCGCGTCTGGCCTCGGGTTTCGGCTTCGGGCCGTCGACGCTCGATTCGCAGCCTGCCGCCTCCGGCAGTGCCGATGGCAGGCTGCCGCCCCGGCGCTGGCTTTCGCCTCTGCGCAAGCACTCCGGCAGCCAAGACCCGGCCAAAGACGCCGGCCACGGCGGAAAGTAGCACCTGCAGCGCGGCGCGGTGCTTTTCAGGCATCAAGACGGCGCCAGCCGCAGCAGTTCGCCGCCCTCGAGCACCTGGTCGCCTACTGCATAGAGCAGTTCGGCCACCACGCCGTCGTGCGGGGCGTGCAGGGTGTGCTCCATCTTCATGGCCTCCATCACCGCCAGCGCCTGGCCGCGCTGCACGCGGTCGCCGGGCTGGGCAAAGAAGGACACCACCTTGCCCGGCATCGGCGCCGTGAGCCGGCCTTCGGTCGCGCCCTCGCCGGCATGGGCGATGGGGTCGAATTCGTTGACCAGGGCGCTGCCGGCGTCGGTGAACACGGCATGGCGCTCGCCCTGGGCATAGACGGTGGCGGTGATGCGCTGCTCGCCCAGTTGCAGGTCGTGGCGCGCACCGCCCAGCACACGGGCCGTGAACGGCCAGCGCTGGTCGCCGATCTGCAGCACGGTGGCGCCGTCGTGCAGCCGCTCCATCAGCACCGTGAGGTCGCGGCCCTGCACTTCAAGGCTCAGCCGGCGCTGCGCACCGCCGTGCAGCCGCCAGCCGTCTCGGCGCGACCAGGGGTCGGCGCCCTCCATCCGTGCCTCGGTGGCCAGCCGATGCGCCACCACTGCGGCAGCGGCCACCTCGGCGGCCAGCGGCGGCGCCTCGAACAACGCGGTGTGTTCGCGTTCGATGAGCGCGGTGTCCAGGTCGGCGGTGGCGAAGGCATGGCTGGCCGCCACCCGGCGCAGGAAGGCCACGTTGTTGTGCAGGCCCATGAGGTGGGTGTCGCGCAGCGCCGCGTCCAGCCGCGCCAGCGCCTGCGCGCGGTCTTCGCCCCAGACGATGAGCTTGGCGATCATCGAGTCGTACCAGGGGCTGATGGTGTCGCCTTCGTCGAAGCCGCGGTCGATGCGCACGGCGGCCGGGTCGTGAAAGCGCACGCCGTCGGCATTGCGCTGGAAGGCCACGTGCGCCGGCCAGCGTGCCACCTGCAGCGTGCCGGTGGCGGGCAGGAAACCGCCCTCGGGGTTCTCGGCGCAGATGCGGGCCTCGATGGCGTGGCCGTGCCTCGTGAGCTGTTCCTGCGCCAGCGGCAGCGGCTCGCCGTCGGCCACGCGCAGTTGCCACTCCACCAGGTCCAGCCCGGTGATGGCCTCGGTGACCGGGTGCTCCACCTGCAGCCGCGTATTCATCTCCATGAAATAGAAGCGCAGATCGCCGTCGCCGCTTTCCTCGGCGATGAATTCCACCGTGCCGGCCCCCACGTAGCCCACGGCCTGCGCGGCAGACACCGCGGCGGCGCCCATCTCGGCGCGGCGCTGCTCGCTCATCCCCGGTGCGGGGGCCTCTTCCAGCACCTTCTGGTGGCGGCGCTGCACCGAGCAGTCGCGCTCGAACAGGTAGACGCAGCGGCCGAAGCTGTCACCGAAGACCTGGATCTCGATATGTCGCGGCCGCGTCACATAGCGTTCGATCAGCACGTGGTCGTTGCCGAAGCTGGCCTTGGACTCGCGCTGGCAGGAAGCCAGCGCGGCGGCGAAATCGGTGGCGTGGTCGACGCGCCGCATGCCCTTGCCGCCACCGCCGGCGCTGGCCTTGATGAGCACCGGGTAGCCGATGGCATCGGCCTGCGCGGCCAGGAAGGCGGGGTCGTTGTTGTCGCCGTGATAGCCGGGCACCAGCGGCACGCCGGCCTGGTCCATCAGCGCCTTGGCCGCCGACTTGCTGCCCATGGCCGCAATCGCTGCAGCCGGCGGGCCGATGAAGACCAGGCCGGCCGCCGCGCAGGCGAGCGCGAAGTCTTCGTTCTCGCTCAGGAAACCGTAGCCGGGGTGGATGGCCTGTGCACCGGTGGCCAGTGCGGCCTCGATGATGCGCTGCCACTGCAGGTAGCTGTCGCGCGGAACACTGCCGCCCAGGTGCACGGCCTCGTCGCAGGCGCGCACGTGGCGCGCGTGGGCGTCGGTGTCGGAATACACCGCCACGGTGCGCACGCCCAGGCGGCGCGCGGTGGCTGCCACCCGGCAGGCGATCTCACCGCGATTGGCGATCAGGATCTTTTTGAACATGGTCAGCGCCCCGCGGTGAGATCGCCTGCGCACGCTGCGCGTGCCAGGCATTCTGGCTGCGCCGCAAGCACCGCTTCGCAGTGCTTGTCACCGCGATTGGCGATCAGGATCTTTTTGAACATGGTCAGTGCCCCGCGGTGAGATCGCCTGCGCACGCTGCGCGTGCCAGGCATTCTGGCTGCGCCGCAAGCACCGCTTCGCAGTGCTTGTCACCGCGATTGGCGATCAGGATCTTCTTGAACATGCAGGCCTCTCAACCTCTCAGGCCGTGGCCTGGGGACCGGGAACGAAACGCCGCACCAGCGCGCGCAGGAATTTGAACAAGACCACGATCAGGCCCACGGCCACCAGCATCGAAACGGCCAGCGCCAGGAAGAACCACAACGGCTGCTCCCAGGCCAGCCACAACATCGCCGGCACCGCGGCATCACCCGCCAGCGACATGCCGATATTCGAGAATGGCTCGGGCGAGGTATTCACCGCCGCGCGCGTGGTGGCCTTGGCGGTGTGTGCCGTGGCCGCCAGCGTGCCGCCGGCCAGCGCCGCCACCAGCATCCAGGCCGCCGAATCGCCGCCGAAGACGCCGGCCGCCAGCGCCGCGCCGGCGGGGATGCGGACGAAGGTGTGCACCGCGTCCCACAGCGAGTCCAGCCCCGGGATCTTGTCGGCCACGAACTCCATCAGGAACATCAGGAAGCTGGCGCCCAGCACCACCGGGTGCTGCAGCAGCGACAGCCCTGCGGGCAGCGTCACCCAGCCCAGCCAGCCGATGGCGCCGGTGATGAAGACCACCGCATACAGGCGCAAGCCGCTGGCCCAGCCCAGCGCCGCGGCCAGCGCCACCAGCTGCGTGAGGTTCAGGTCAGCTTCCATGCCGGGTCGCGCTTGTTCAGGAAGGCCTGCACGCCTTCGCGCCCCTCGGCGCTGGCGCGGATGTCGGCGATGCGGCGGGCCGTCTCGTCGCGCAGCGCGGCGCCGATCTCGCGGCCGGCCACGTCGTGCACCAGGCGCTTGCAGGCGCGCACCGCCGCCGGGCCGTTGGCCACGAGGGCCGCCACGATCTCGGCCACCTTGGTGTCCAGCGCCTCGGCGGCAACGACTTCGTGCACGAAGCCCAGCGCCAGCGCCTGCGCCGCACTGAAGCGTTCAGCGGTGACGAAATAGCGCCGCGAAGCCTGCTCGCCCAGCGCTTTCACGACATAAGGGCCGATGGTCGCCGGCAGCAGCCCGAGCTTCGCTTCGCTGAGGCAGAAATGCACGCCCTCGGCAGCCACCAGCACGTCGCACACCGCGGCCAGGCCCACGCCGCCGGCATAGCAGTCGCCGTGGATGCGGCCGACCACCGGCACCGGGCAGGTCCACACCGTCCACAGCATCTCGGCCAGCCGTGCCGCGTCGGCGTGGTTCTGCTCCCAGGTGTAGTCGGCCATGGCCCGCATCCACGACAGGTCGGCCCCGGCGCAGAAGGCCTTGCCGTGGCCGCCCAGCACCACGGCGCGCAGCTCGCCGTCCTGCGCCATCGTGCGGAAGGCGGCGGTCAGTTCGGTGATGACGCCGTCGTTGAAGGCGTTGCGCACCTCGGGGCGGTCGAGCCAGACCTCGGCCACGTGGGCCGAGGGGCGGCGGATGTCGAGCGTGGCGGTCATCGTGGCGCAAAGGTCAATGCCGCCAGCCGCGCAGGCCGCGCAGCCGCTCGAAGGCGTCGAAATCGCGGTCGCGGTGCAGCAGCGCATAGCCGCGCTCGATGCAGAATGCGGCGATCAGCACGTCCACGCCGCTGCGCACGGTGACACCGGCCGCACGCAGGCTGCGGTAGTGCTGCGCCGCCTCCAGCATCAGCGCGTGGCCGCCGACGGTTTCCACGTCCAGGCTCTCCAGCAAGGCGCGCGCCTCGCGGAAGTCGCGCTCGTGGCGAAAGCCGCGCAACACCTCGAACAGCACCAGGTCGGGCACGACGACGCGCACTTCACCATCGCGCAACCACTCGGTCAGCCGGTCGACCGCCGGATGCGGCGCATCGGCGAAGAAGTCGATCCAGACGCCGGAATCAGCGACGAGCACGGCGTGTCCTGGGGGCCGGTTCGGCAGCGGTGAGCACGGTGGCGCGCGGCGCCGCCGCGGGCGCTGCCATCACCTGGGCCCGCGACCGGGCCGGCGCCTCGGCTTCAGGCTGCGTCCAGTCGACGGACTCGTCGCCCTCCCACTTCAACTTGCCCTTCCATTTGAGGATCTCCCGGTAGGCAGCCTGCCGCGCGAGCAATTTGAGGCCCGCCTCGACGGCGTCCTTTTTCGTCTTGTACGGCCCGGCCTTCATGGCCTGGTCCATCAAGGTGTCGTCGATCTCGATGTTCGTGCGCATGATGTGTATGATTTGATGTCTAAATGCACATCATACTCTTCTACATGCGAAACAGGCCGAACTGCGGCCGCTCGGGGATGGTCGCGTTGAGGCTGGCGCTCAGGCCCAGCGCCAGGACGCGGCGCGTATCGGCAGGGTCGATGACGCCGTCGTCCCACAGCCGCGCGCTGGCGTAATACGGGTGCGCCTGGTGCGCGAACTGCTCCAGGATCGGCGCCTTGAACGCGGCTTCCTCGGTCGCCGGCCAGTGCCCGCCCTTGGCTTCGATGGCGTCGCGCTTGACGGTGGCCAGCACGCTGGCCGCCTGCTCGCCGCCCATGACGCTGATGCGCGCATTCGGCCACATCCACAGGAAGCGCGGCGAATAGGCGCGACCGCACATGCCATAGTTGCCGGCACCGAAACTGCCGCCGATGATGACCGTGAACTTCGGCACCGTGGCCGTGGCCACCGCGGTGACCATCTTCGCGCCGTGCTTGGCGATGCCTTCGTTTTCGTACTTGCGCCCGACCATGAAGCCGGTGATGTTCTGCAGGAAGACGAGCGGCACGCGGCGCTGGCAGCACAGCTCGATGAAGTGCGCGCCCTTCATGGCGCTCTCGCCGAACAGGATGCCGTTGTTGGCGACCAGACCCACCGGCATGCCTTCGATAAACCCGAAGCCCGTCACCAGCGTGGTGCCGTAGCGGGCCTTGAATTCGTCGAACTCCGAGCCGTCCACGATGCGGGCGATGATCTCGCGCACGTCGAAGGGCTTGCGCGCATCGGTGGGGATGACGCCGTGCAGCTCCAGCGGGTCGAACAGCGGTGGGCGTGGCGGCACGAGCTTCATCTGCTCGGGCTTGCGCCAGTTCAGATGCGCCACCGACGCGCGCGCGATGGCCAGCGCGTGCATGTCGTTTTCGGCCAGGTGGTCGGCCACGCCAGAGAGCCGGGTGTGGACGTCGCCGCCGCCCAGGTCCTCGGCCGTCACCACTTCGCCGGTGGCGGCCTTCACCAGCGGTGGGCCACCCAGGAAGATGGTGCCCTGGTTCTTCACGATGATGGCCTCGTCGCTCATCGCCGGCACGTAGGCGCCGCCGGCCGTGCACGACCCCATGACGACCGCAATCTGCGGAATACCCAGCGCACTCATCTGCGCCTGGTTGTAGAAGATGCGGCCGAAGTGGTCGCGATCGGGAAAGACCTCGTCCTGGTTGGGCAGGTTGGCGCCGCCGCTGTCCACCAGGTAGATGCAGGGCAGGCGGTTGGCCTGGGCGATTTCCTGCGCGCGCAGGTGCTTCTTCACCGTCATCGGGTAATAGGTGCCGCCCTTCACGGTGGCGTCGTTGCACACGACCATGCATTCCACGCCGCTGACGCGGCCGATGCCGGCGATGAGGCCGGCGCCCGGCGCGTCGTTGCCGTACATGTCCAGCGCGGCCAGCGCACCGACCTCCAGGAACGGCGTGTCGGGGTCGAGCAGCATCTCCACGCGGTCGCGCGGCAGCAGCTTGCCGCGCGCGGCGTGGCGGGCGCGGGCGGACTCGCCGCCGCCCTCGGCGATCTTCGCCAGCCGCGCGTTGAGATCGCCCACGAGCTGGCGCATCTGCAGCGCGCTGGCCTTGAACTCCTCGGAGCGCGGGTTGAGCTTGGACGGCAAGGCGGGCATCGTGTCTCCTGGGGCCGGCGGCGGCCGACCAGCGGGTCGACGTCGGCAGTCATTCTAGATAGCCGCTGGCGCCGCGGTCGGGCCGACCCGCCCGCTCCTGGCGCGGGGCACCTCCCATGCGCACGATGTCCCGGATGCTGAGGGGCCGGGGGGTCTGCTTGACATGCAACCAAGCTTACGCAGACGGTCAACCGCCGACATTCGATGCATCGATCGGCAGGCGAAGTTCCGTGGCGGCAAAGGGCTGTCCGGGCGCGCCACGGCATGCGGATGAAGCGGCCTGAGCTGCGCTCCGGCTGCCCTGCGGTGCTCGGGTCCATGGCCCGGCGCATGACTCGCTTCGCTCACTGCGTTCGCTACGCTCAAACAGGATGCGCCAGAAGTGTCTACGAGGCTCGCTGCGCTCGCGGGCCATGAACCCTGCGCTCCTCGGCGCTTCAGACGCACGCCGCGTCGCACCCGGACAGCCCTTTGCAGCAGGCATGGGTGGTTCTCGATGAGCGCTACGACGGTGGGTTGAGCGGCAGGCGGTGCCCGGCGGGGGCGCTGTATGGGGCGCCGAGCAGCGCAGGGAAGCCGGAGCGAAGCGGAGGCCGCTCCATCCAGCGCCCCCGCCGGGCACCGCCTGCCGCGGCGCGCTGATGTCGACGAACAGAGAACGAACACGAACGACGGCAACGGGCCAACGCGAGACCATCAACCCGCCACGAGATCCCGGACGCAAGGCGTTGCAGCCCTTGGCCAGAACGGCCGCCGCCTGGTCGACGCCCAGGAAGACGCCGACTCTCGAAGGGGCGGCACTCCCTTGCGCCGCGCAACCGGGACAGCAGCGGGGCACACCCCCCTAGAACGGCCCGCTGCCCAGCCAGCGCTCGAGCTGCGCCTTGCGGTCGTTGCCCCAGAAGGGCTCGCCGTCGACGATGAAGAAGGGCGCGCCGAAGACTCCGGCGGCGATCGCCGCGTCGTTCTCGGTCTTCAGCCGCTGCTTCCAGGGGGCGTCGTTCCAGGCCGCCTCGGCGGCGTCGGCGTCCAGGCCGCTCTCAGCCGCCAGGGCTTTCAACGCCACGGGGTCGCTGAGCAGCACACCACGTGTCCAGTAGGCGCGAAAAGCGGCACGCGCCCAGTCGGCGGCGGCTTGCGGCGACACCGTGTCGTGCAACCACCAGAAGATGCGCGCCGCATTCTGCGTCGGAATCGGGAAGGTGGCCGGCAGCTTGTACGGCAGGCCCTCGAAGCGCGCCGAGCGCGCGAAGTCGGCGATCGAATATTCGCGCTTGATCGGGTAGGACACCGGGCTCTTCAGCTCGGCAGCCTGGAAGGTGGCACCCAGCAGGATGGCATGCCGGTGCACGGTGCGGCCATGGCGTGCGGCCAGCGCGTCGACCCATTCGTTGGCAATATACGAGTAGGGCGAGGAGAAGTCGAACCAGAAGTCGACGGCGGTGCGGGGGGCGGGGTTCATGGCCGCACGATAAACCCGGCCGCGCAGGCCGTCCATCGGGCGCCCGCGCGTGGCCCCCGGTGCCGGCGCCGTCACGTCACGCAACACCAGGGCGGGCAGAAGACGCATCGGCATCCAGCAAGACTCGATGCTTCACGCGGTCTTCTCCTGGTGCATCACCCGGTCTGAAACGGACCGTCAGGCCCGGCGCGTGCTGGCGGCCAAGCGGCGGCGGGGAAGGCCTAGCCCTTCATCCGTCCCGCGCGCTCATCTGCCGGGCGATCGGGTCGTCGCTGCCGTGCTCGGGATCGCGGAAGTGCTGCAGCAGGAACTCCTCGTCGGTCGGGGACAGATCGAAGCGAAGGCTTGCCTCCTCGATGATCCTGGCGTCCCGCGACGGCTGCTCGGCCAGCCACCGGACCGCTCGACGCAGGCCCTCGTGCTCGGGCAGCAGCGAGCCTGCCGTCTTCATGATCGCGCGGCGCCCGTCGCCGCGATCAGCGACCCGGAAAAGACACGGGCCGTGAAGACCATGAAGACCATGAAGACCGAAATGTGCCTGCACTGCAGCGCTGTGAACAGCGCGTGTTCATCGGGCGCGCCTGCGGCCGTGGGTGGCCTGCGCTGCCTCATCGTTTCGCAAACGTGGCAAAGGTGTCGATCTTGTTCTGCGCCGCGAAGGTGCGTTCATAGTCCTGCAGCGCTTCCTCGTCGGCGCCTTCCTCGGGCTCTGCCACGACCGCGGTGTTCAGCAGCATGCGGGTACCTTCCTGGTAGACCACGGTGTCGACGGAAGGGTCGCTTTCCTTCAGCCGCAGCGCGCCCCAGATGTCGATCACGAACTCGTCGCCCTGCAGCGCGTCGCCGAAGGCCGGCGTCTTGCCTGGTTCCTGGTTGGCCAGCACATACCAGTGGCCGTGCTGCTTGGGGTCGCCCTGCTTGATGACCGTGAGCGACGACTTGAAGGCCGCGTTGCCGCGCAGCGTGGCGACGATGATGGCGGTGGACTGATCGCACCAGATCGGCACCTTGCCTTCATCGTCACCGCCTCGGGTCGGCGCCATCGGGTGGGCCAGCAACTGCTCGCCCTTGTACTGCCAGAACTCGGGGCGCTTCCACACTTCCTCCTGCGGGTTCAGCCGGGCCACTTCGCTCCTGTCTTTTTCACCCAGGTGCCGCGCCAGCTGCTTGACGAGGTCCCACTTCGAGGTTTCGGGGTCCATGTAGGCCTCGCGGAACGGCTCCTCTTCGGGGATCTCCTCGATCAGCCGGTCGACCAGATCCTTCTTGCTCAACTGCTTCAGGTCCTCCTCGCGCTGCCGCTGTCTGTCCAGCGTCTCCTTCTGGCGCTTGCTCGATGCCTTGCCCAGGCTCTCGGACACGCCCAGCTCGCGCAGGCCCCAGGACTCCGCCTCTCCGGCCTTGGTGCCGGCCTCCTTGATCAGCTCATCGCGGTTTGCCACCTCTTCGCCCATGTGCTGGCCGATGGTATGCGTCTCCAGGTAGGGGTCGAGCAGCGCGCGCGCCAGCGCGATGTCCTTCTCGACCTGGGTCGGCGGCTGGGGCATGGGCACGTGCTCGCCCTGAACCTCCTCCTGCTCGGACTCCGACTCGACGGCGTCCAGGAGCTCGGGCACGGGTTCCGGTCCGAATTCGGGCTCGACCGCCGCCGGGTCGACATTGGCGCGCGCCATGTAGCCTTCGTAGACCTTGCCGTCCGGCTTGGTGTACTGCACCCAGACATAGACGCCGTCGCCGGTGGCACGGTCGAGGTCGACCATCACCTGGGCCCCCACGGGCACCGTGATCTTGATGCCGCTGCGAAAGAGGCCGCCGCTTCGTACCACCAGTTCGTCGGCCTCGCCCTGGTCGACCTTCTTGGCATTGGACTTGTGTATGCCGGCGCCGCCGGGCTTGATCACGGTGGCCGCCTGCGGCGCGCGCTGCAGCACGTCCGCGCTGCCTCGGCGGACCTGCATGACGGCCTCTGGGCCTTGCCGCTGGAGGGTCGGCGCTCCGCGGTCGGCGAGGGCCTCGCGCTGCGCCGGCATGAAACGGCCCTGCAGCGCTTCCTCTTCCTCGCTATCCGTGAGCTGACGCGCGCCGAAGGCCGATTGCAGCAGCTGGCGCTGCGCCAGCTGCCGTGGGCTGTGGTCAAACAGCCCCACCTGGGCGCCGCCCGCACCGGACCTGTCGTCGCGCAGGGCCGCTGCCCGGCCGAGCGCCGGTCGAGGCGACGGGATATGTGCGGGGTCCATCGTGGCATGCTCCTGCGGGGGTCGAGCCCGCAGCTTAGCGATGTCAGGCCGAACCTGCCACCGGGAGTGCAGCGATGTCCCCCAGTGCGTGCGCGGCTCCCTGCCACCCCGGGGCCGCACGGGCGAGTCCTGCGCGCGAATCGCTGCGTCACCCCTGGGAAAGAGCGCGGCATTCCTCGCTGCATTGACGCAGCGCAGCACCACGGCGTCCAGGTCCAGTACCACGGGCCACCGCGGCCCGCAGGCAGGCCTCCGCGCGCCGGCCGGCCCGGCGCGGGTCCTGGGGATTGCCGACTGCGTTTGAGCCTCCTAGGCTCGAGTTTCCTGCCACTGGCTTTCGAGGGGGCAAGACAAAGCCAGGTGCTCTCCTCCTCTTGCTGGCGCTGACGCTGGCAAGCGGGTTGCCGATCTGGGCCGCCCCGCACTCGCAGGTCTCGACCCGCGCCTACGGGAATTCCAACATCAACCCGCCCTCGCCGATCTACGACGCCGAGTCCCTCTCGAGCAGCACAGGCGCGCCCCTGACCTCGTTCTCGTCGATGACCGCCAGCGATGCGCTGTGGTGGCTGTCGTCCGCTTCGCGCGCCCACGTCCAGCCCGGCCTGATCCAGCTGTACGGCGGCGACGCGGCCTCCGCCGTCCACGCTTGGCCCTCCACCAGCACCTATGTGACGGCCATCGCCCAGACCACCACCAGCGCGCGCTGGGACGACAGTTTCATCATCGATGGCGGCGCCCTCAACGGCACGGTCGGCCATCTCGTCGCCGGCTTTCAGGTGAGCGGCACGTTGGTCTCGATCTACGACGGCTCGGTCAACAGCGACGCCCGCATGGACCAGCAGTACCGTGCCTGGCTGCACCTGAGCAACTCAGCAACGGGACAGGACGTCTTCGAGAAGGGTGGGCAGCGCCACGTGGCCGACTATCTGGGCGACCGCTGGCTCGCCACCGACATGCCTTATCGCGCACCTGGCCTGTGGACCATCGCCATCGACTTCGAGTTCGGCACGCCGATCCAGGTCGACATCTGGGGCCACGTCGCCAGCAGCGTCAAATCCTATGCCTGCCCTCTCGGCACCTGCGTGCCGATGTCCAACATCGGCTCGACGGTGGACCTCGGACACACGATGTTCTGGGACGGCTTCCTCGGCGTGACCGATTCTTCCGGAAGTCCGGTGAACGATTATTCGCTGAGTTCCGATTCCGGTTTCGACTACCGCCACTCCGCGGTCCCGGTGCCGGAGCCCTCGGCCCCCCTGATGATGCTTGTCGGGCTGGGGCTCGTCGGCGGCCTGGCGCGCCGGCGCCTCCTCGGGTAACCATCCTCCGGAAGAGCCGGGGGGTTTGGACGCCGGAGCCGTCCAATGTGGCTGCGACGGTGCGCCTGGGGGCCTTCGCGCTGGCAGCTCACGGCGGGCCCGGGTCGCCCTGCGCTCGTCAAGCCGGCGCCTCTCGCTCCGACGCCGCCCGGGCGAGCCAGTGCGCGAGCATCGCGTAGAGCTGGCGCGCCTGCAGCGGCTTGGGCAGGTGATCGGACATGCCCGCATCGAGAAAGCGCTCACGGTCGGCGCTGAAGGCGTCGGCCGTCAGCGCGATGATGGGCGTGTGCCGATGGGGCGCGAGCGCGCGGATGCGCCGCGTGGCCTCGACGCCGTCGAGCTTCGGCATGTGCACGTCCATCAGGATGATGTCGTAGCCGACGCCGCCCGCCACGCGCTCCAGCGCCTGCAGGCCGTCGGCCGCGTCGTCGGGTTCGAGGCCGACGGCGCCCAGTTGCGCGCGCGCGACGATGCGGTTGACCTCGTTGTCGTCCACCACCAGCACACGGCTGCCGGCGAAGGCCGTGCGCAGCAGGTGCTCGGCCGTGTCCGCGCCGCCGGTCAGCCCGACATCGTCCTCGGCGCCCGGCGCCGCCGGCGCGGCCGGCAGCCGGGCGGTGAACCAGAACAGGCTGCCGGCACCGGGCTCGCTGCGCAGCCCGATCTCGCCGCCCATCGCGTGCACGAGGTAGCGGTTGATGGTCAGCCCGAGGCCGCTGCCCGCGCGGGCACGCTGCAGCGCCGGCCCGACCTGCTCGAAGGGCTCGAAGATGCGCGCCCTGTCGGCCTCGGGCACGCCGGGCCCGCTGTCCTCGATCTCGAAGCGGTACAGGCCGGCGGCGTCGTCGAGCGCTCGGCAGCGCAGCGAGACCGCACCGCGGTTCGCGAACTTGATCGCGTTGGCGGCGAAGTTGAGCAGCACCTGCCCGAGGCGCGTCGGGTCGCCGACGACGCGCCGGCTGGCGTCGACGTCGAGCTCGCCGGTCAGCTCGAGACCCTTGCGGCGCGCCTCCTCCCGCAACATCCCGAGCACGCGCGAGAAGACATTGCCCAGGTGCATCTCGACCGCCGCCAGCTCGATCTTGCCGCTCTCGATCTTGGAGATGTCGAGCACGTTGTTGACCAGCGCGAGCAGGTGGTCGGACGCCTGCGTCACGAGCGCCAGCCGCTCGCGCGCTGCGGGCTCGGCGACCTCTCGCCACAGCACTTCCGACAGGCCGAGGATCGCGTGCAGCGGCGTGCGGATCTCGTGGCTCATGCTGGCGAGGAAGTCGCCCTTGGCCCGGCTCGCCCGCTCGGCGGCCTCCTTGGCGAGCTGCAGTTCGCGCGTACGCTGCGCGACCTTGGCCTCGAGCTCGTCGTTGGCGCGCTTCAGGCGCTCGCGCAGCGCGACTTCCTCGAGCCAGCTGCGGTGCATCTCGCCGACGACGAAGTAGAACAGCATGCCGCCGAGCACGATCCCAATCCAGGTCGTGCCGAACTGCAGCAGCGCGATCGTCGGTGCCGGTGGCGGCAGCAGCCCGGCCGCGCCGAGCAGGAACAGGCCGAGCATGATGGCCAGCGCGAGCACCGTGGCCAGCACCATCTGGCGCAGCCCGAGCAGCCATCCGGCAAAGGCGACGAGCGTGAGATAGAGGTTGCTCGCGGCCGAGCGGAAGCCTCCCGTCGCATAGCAGACCAGCGTGATCGCGGCGAAACCGCTCCAGACCAGCACCTGCGCCGCGGCGCCGACGCGCCCGCGCCGGCACAGCAGGTTGGCCGCAACCATGCCGGCCAGCACCCCGAGATTGGCCACCAGGCGACGCCACTCGGTCATGCCGCGCCACTCGAGCACGGCGATCGCGATCAGCGCGAAACCGCCCGCGACCCATGTCGCCAGCCGGATGAACTGGCTGCGCCGCTCCTCTTGCAGCGTGAAGCCCGGCGGCGAGGTGTCTGGCATGGCGGTCGACTCCGGCACGAGGGTGGCGAGGCGCAGTGCATCCTACTCGCCGCCGCCGGGTCGGCCCGGTCGTCACCCCGCGATCGTCCGTTCCTCGGCCCTGCGGGCCCGGCAGGTCGGCTCGCTGTCGACGCCGTGACGGTGGACGCGTGAGAAGCGACGGCCCAGGCGCGTGAGCATTTCGTAGCCGATCGTTCCGGCCTGCGCCGCGACGCGGTCGACGTCGCAGCTCGGCCCGATCAGGTCGACCGCATCGCCAGGCCGCAAGGCATCGGGTGGCAGCGCGGTCGCGTCGATCGTGACCGTGTCCATCGACACGCGGCCGACGATCGGCAGCTCGACCTCGCCGGCCCAGACGCTCGCGCGGTTGCCAAGGCTGCGCAGCCAGCCGTCGGCGTAGCCGACCGACGCGGTCGCGATGCGCGAGGGCCGATCGCTGCTCCACGCATGGCCATAGCCGACCGGCGTGCCGGCCGGCAACTCGCGCACCTGGATCACCCGTGCCTGCAGCCGCAGCACCGGCCGCATCGGGTTGGGCGCGCCGGCCGCCGGGGCCAGGCCGTACAGCGCGGCGCCGGGGCGGACGAGGTCGAAGTGGTAGTCGCCGCCGAGGAAGATGCCCGACGAGTTGGCCAGGCTCGCCGGGGCCTGCGGCAGAGAGCGTCGCGCGGCTGCAAAGCGCACGAGTTGCGCCGCGTTGGCCGGATGCGCGGGATCGTCGGCGCAGGCCAGGTGGCTCATCACGAGTTCCACGCGCAGACCGAAGAAGGCGCCGCGATCGTCGGCGAGCGCGCGCAGTTCGCGCTCGTCGAGCCCGAGCCGCGCCATGCCGGTGTCGACCTGGACGATGGCGCCGAGCTCGCGGTCGAGCCGGTGCGCCAGCGCGCGCCAGGCATCGATCTGCGCCTGGCTGTTGAGGACAGGCCGCACGCCGTGGGCGACGAACTCTGCTTCGCTGCCGGGCAGCGGCCCGTGCAGCACCGACAGCGTCGCGTCGCGCGGCAGCAGCGGCTTCAGCACGATCGCCTCGTCGAGGTGGGCGACGAAGAACTGCCGGCAGCCGGCCGCGGCCAGCGCCGGGCCGACCTGTGCCGCGCCGAGCCCGTAGGCGTCGGCCTTGAGCACCGCGGCGCAGTCGGCGCCGCCGACGCGGGCCTTCAGCAGTCGCCAGTTGGCGACGATCGCGCCGAGGTCGATCGCCAGCACCGCGCCGGCGCCTTGCGAAGGCATGTCGCTCATCGAGGCTGCCCGGCCACCTCCACCGGCAGCGCCTGAGTCGCGCCCTGGCGGTCGAAGTAGTCCTTCGTCACCTTGGCCACCACCGGCGACAGCAGCAGCAGCGACACCAGGTTGGGGAAGGCCATGAAGGCGTTCAGCGTGTCGGCGACGAGCCAGACCAAATCCAGGTGCGTGACCGCGCCGACCAGCACGAACGCGGTCCAGAGCAACCGGTACGGCTTTTCCGACTTCGTGCCGACCAGATATTCCCAGCACTTCTCGCCGTAGTAGGCCCAGCCGAGGATCGTCGTGAACGCGAAGATCACGATCGCCAGCGCGAGGAAGTTGGCGCCGAAGCCGGGCAGCGCGGTCTCGAAGGCCGCCGAGCTGAGCACCGCGCCCTTCAGGCCGCTCTGCCAGGCACCGGTGACGATCAGCACCAGGCCGGTCATCGTGCAGACGATCAGCGTATCGATGAAAGTGCCCATCATGCCGATCAGCCCCGATTCGGCGGCGTGGCGTGTGCGCCCCGCGGCCTGCGCGATGCCCGCGGTGCCCAGGCCGGCTTCGTTGGAGAAGATGCCGCGCGCAACGCCGTAGCGCAGCGCCATCATCACGCCGGCGCCGACGAAGCCGCCGGTGGCCGCGGTCGGGTTGAAGGCATGGTGGAAGATCAGGCCGAAGGCGGCCGGGATCTGGTCGGCATACAGGCCGAGCACCACCAGCGATACGACGACGTAGCCGACGCACATGAACGGCACCAGCTTCTCGGCCACCGCGCCGATGCGCTTGACACCGCCGAGCAGCACGAAGCCGGTCAGCACCATCATCACCACGCCCGAAACCCACGGCGAGACGCCGAAGTTCGCGTTCAACACGTCGGCGATCGAGTTCGACTGCACCATGTTGCCGATGCCGAAGCCGGCGATGCCGCCGAAGATCGCGAAGGCCGCGCCGAGCCAGCGCCAGTGGCGCTTCAGACCGTTCTTGATCGCGTACATCGGGCCGCCGACCTGCTCGCCGTGGTCGTCGGTCTCGCGGTAGTGCACCGCGAGCAGCACCTCGGCGTACTTGGTGGCCATGCCGACGAGCGCGGTCATCCACATCCAGAACAGGGCCCCCGGGCCGCCGATCGCGATGGCGGTGGCGACGCCGGCGATGTTGCCGATGCCCACCGTCGCGGCGAGCGCGGTCATCAGCGCCGCGTAGGGGCTGATGTCACCGGCGGCGCCGGCAGGGGGATGGCGGCCTTTCCAGACCATCTTGAAGCCGGTGCCGATGCGCAGGATCGGCATGAATTTCAGGCGCAGTTGCAGCAGCAGGCCCGTGCCGAGGATCAGCACGAGCATCGGCGGTCCCCAGACGAAGTCGTTGATCGCCGTGACGATCGAGGTGAGGGTTTCCAAGCTTGTCTCCTGTGGTGGTGTGGCAAAACGATGTCCCCCGTCCCCTTGACCGGGGCCGGGTGGAAGGAAAAAACGGAGCGGCGCGGGTGGCGCGTCAGGCGTTGCCGGCCGCGCGCCGTGCGCGGCCCGCGTCCGGGTCAGGCGCGCGCGGGCTTCAGGCCGCCGGTCATCGCGGCAGGTGTGGCACGGCGGCCGTAGCGCTCGACGCCCAGGCCTTCGAGGCTGATCTCGGGCTCGCGGCCGCTGATCAGATCGGCCAGCACGCGTCCGGTGCCGGCGGCCATCGTCCAGCCGAGCGTGCCGTGGCCGGTGGCCAGATAGAGGTTGTCGATCGCGGTGCCGCCGACGATCGGCGTGCCGTCGGGCGTCATCGGCCGCAGGCCCGTCCAGAACTCGGCGCGCGCGACGTCACCGCCGCGCGGGAACAGGTCGGTGACCACGTGCTCCAGCGTGCGCCGGCGCGCGTCGGTCAGGCTCAGGTCGAAGCCCGACAGCTGCGCCGTGCCGCCGACGCGGATGCGGTCGCCGAGGCGGGTGACGGCGACCTTGTGCGTCTCGTCCATGATCGTCGACTCGGGCGCGCAAGACGCATCGGTGATCGGCACGGTGATCGAGAAACCCTTGACCGGGTAGACCGGGATGCGGATGCTTAAGCGCGCGAGCAGCGCGGTCGAGTAGCTGCCGAGCGCGACCACGTACTGGTCGGCGGTCAGCAGCCCCTCGGCGGTGCGCACGCCGGTGATGCGGCTGCCGGCCTGCTCGAGCCCCTCGATCGCAACGCCGAAGCGGAAGCGCACGCCTAAGGCTTCGGCCATCTTCGCGAGCGATTGCGTGAACTTGAAGCAGTCGCCGGTTTCGTCGCCAGGCAGGCGCAGCGCGCCGACGAACTTGTGCTGTGTCTCGGCGAGCCCCGGCTCGACCTCGACGAAGCCCTTGCGGTCGAGCACCTCGAAAGGCACGCCGGAGGACTTGAGCACCTCGATGTCCTTGGCCACACCGTCGAGTTGCTTCTGGGTGCGGAACAGCTGCAGCGTGCCCCGGGTACGCTCGTCGTAGCGGATGCCGGTCTCGTCGCGCAGCTCGCGCAGGCAGTCGCGGCTGTATTCGGCCAGCCGCACCATGCGGCTCTTGTTGACTTCGTAGGCCTCGGCGTTGCAGTTGGCGAGCATCTGCAGGCAGAAGCGCCACAGCGCGGCGTCGAGCATCGGCTTGACGACCAGCGGGCTGTGCTGCATCAGCAGCCATTTGATGGCCTTCATCGGCACGCCCGGGCCGGCCCAGGGCGCCGAATAGCCCGGCGAGACCTCGCCGGCGTTGGCGTAGCTCGTCTCGAGCGCCGGCCCCGGCTGGCGGTCGATCACCGTCACGTCGTGGCCCGAGCGGGCGAGGTAGTAGGCCACCGAGGTGCCGATGACACCACTGCCGAGAACGATGACGCGCATGGAAACTCCTTGAGGTCGGATGGCGCACCGGCGGCGCGCGATGCCGAGGCTCTTAGCAGATGCCGTGCCAGCGCGAGCCTTTCCTTTGAAATCAACGACTTAGGCGTACTTCGCGGGCAGGTCATCGCCTTGACTGTATTGTTTTCGTGACGAACGGACCCTCGTATCGCACTTTGAATGCAGAAAATCCATCTGCATCAATGGGTTACGCGACTCGTCACGAATCCATTACAGTGTCTCGAAATCACTCCAAACCATGCGTATCGACGTTCACTTCGCCGACCGGGTCGGCATCGCGCAGGAAATCCTCGCCAAGCTCGCCGGCCGGGCGCTGAATGTGTCGGCGGTCGAGGTCGAGCCGCCGCATCTCTTCATCGAGGCGCCGGCGCTCGACGCGTCGGGCCTGGACGCGCTGCGCGGCGAGCTGTCCCAGGTGGCCGGCGTGCTGTCGATCGACACGCTCGGCATGCTGCCCGGCGCGCGCCGGCGGCTCTACCTGGACGCTCTGCTCGCGGCGCAGGCCGACCCGGTGCTCGCGGTCGACGCCGACGGCTGCGTCGTCGTCGCCAACGCCGCGGCGGTGGCGGCGAGCGGCCGGGCCGAATCCCGACTCGTCGGCACGCGCCTGGGCGATCTGATCGGCGACGAAGGCCTGGCCGAAGCGCTCGTCGGCCGCGGCGACCGGCCGCCGGTCAGCGAGCTGCAGCTCGGCGGCCAGCCGTACTTGTGCGAGAGCGTGCCGCTGCACGAACCCGACGGCGGCGTCGCCGGCGCGGTGGTCACGCTGCACGCGCCGCACCGCATCGGCGAGCGCCTGAGCGCGCTGCAGAACTACGACGCCGGCGGCTTCGATTCGATCCTCGGCAGCTCGCCGGCGATCCGCCAGCTGAAGGCGCGCGCCGCGCGGATGGCGCAGGTCGACGCGCCGCTGCTGATCCGCGGCGAAACCGGCACCGGCAAGGAGCTCGTCGCCCACGCCTGCCACGCCGCCAGCCGGCGGCGCAGCCAGCCGTTCTTCACGCTCAACTGCGCCGCGCTGCCGGAAAGCCTGGCCGAGAGCGAACTGTTCGGCTACGCGCCCGGCGCGTTCACCGGCGCCTTGCGCGGCGGCAAGCCCGGGCTGCTCGAGCTGGCCGACGGCGGCACGGTGTTCCTCGACGAGGTCGGCGAGATGTCGCCGTACCTGCAGGCCAAGCTGCTGCGCTTCCTGAACGACGGCAGCTTCCGCCGCGTCGGCGGCGACCGCGAGCTGAAGGCCGACGTGCGCATCGTCAGCGCGACGCACCGCGCGCTGGAGCAGATGGTCGCGGCCGGCAGCTTCCGCCAGGACCTGCTGTTCCGCCTCGACGTGCTGCAACTGCAGCTGCCGCCACTACGCGAGCGCACCGAGGACATCGTGCCGCTGGCCGAGCGCTTCCTCGAGCGCGCCTGCGCGCAGACCGGCCGGCCGAAGGCGCGGCTGTCGGCCGCGGCGCGCGCCGCGCTGCTCGCCAACCCGTGGGCCGGCAACGTGCGCCAGCTGCAGAACGTGATCTTCCGTGCCGCGACGCTGACCGAAGCCGCGCTGATCGACGCCGGCGACCTGGAGCTTGCCGGCGCCGCTGCGGCGGCGCCGCGGGGATCCGCCGATACGATAGGCCGGCTCGAGGACGCGGTCGCGGCGTACGAGAAGTCACTGCTCGAGGAGTTGTTTCCGCGCTACCCCTCGACGCGCAAGCTCGCCGAGCGGCTGGGTACCTCGCATTCGGCAATCGCGCAGCGGCTGCGCCGCTACGGCATCGGGCCCACTTCGCGGTGACCGACTGCGCCGGGCAGCCCGGCTCGTGCCGGCGGCCCTCGAGGCAAGGCTGACAGGGCCCGGTCACTCGAAGGCTGCGTACGGGCCGGCTGCGGCGCTGGCGGTGCCGCTCCGCTACGACCGTGTGACACTAGAGCCCTCGCTTCTGCCGACCCGCTGCCTGTGCCACACCGCGGTATCCACCTGCGCTACACCTTCGAAGACCGTGGCCAGCAAGGTGCGGAAATCGAGAATCCCTTGTTCGACCTGCTTTCGGCATTGCAGCGGCACGGCTCCATCAGCCGCGCCGCGCAGGCGCAAGGGCAGTCGTACCGGCATATGTGGGGCGCACTCAAGCAGTGGGAAACCGTGCTGGGCACGGCGCTGGTGCTGTGGGCCAAGGGCCGGCACGCGCGGCTGACGCCGTTCGCGCAGAGGCTGCTATGGGCAGAACGCCAGGCACGAACGAGGCTGACGCCGCACGTGGAGGCGCTGCGCAGCGAACTCGCCCGTGTCTTCGCGCTGGCCGACGACCCCGCGCTGCAGGTGCTGGACCTGTTTGCCAGCCACGATCTCGGCCTGCCGCGGCTGGTGGCGCTGGCCGAGGCGCAGCAGGCACTGCACCTGAGCCTGCGCTTTGCCGGCAGCGAGGAGGCGCTGCGCAGCCTGCTCGACGGCCGCTGCACCGTGGCGGGTTTCCACGTGCCGCGGCTGGCGCAGGCTTCGCCCGTCTTCCTGCGCGCGCTGCGGCCGCTGCTGCAGCCGGGCACGCACAAGCTGATCGGCAGCCACTGGCGGCGGCAGGGCTGGATGCTGCGCCCGGGAACGCCGGTGCCGGAGAACGTGCAGGCGCTGGCGCAAGGCGGCTGGCGCTTCGTCAACCGCCAGGCCGGTTCCGGCACGCGGCTGCTCATGGACCACCTGCTGCAGCAGGCCGGCCTGGAGCCGCATGCCGTGCCCGGCTATCTCACGCGCAACGAACAGACCCACGTCGCGGTGGCCGCCGCCGTGGCCGCGGGGTCGGCCGACCTGGGCCTGGGCATAGAGGCCGCGGC
The DNA here is from genome assembly GCA_016709385.1 of Candidatus Rubrivivax defluviihabitans. Taxonomy (GTDB): domain Bacteria; phylum Pseudomonadota; class Gammaproteobacteria; order Burkholderiales; family Burkholderiaceae_C; genus Rubrivivax; species Rubrivivax defluviihabitans. The sequence goes on along the minus strand of JADJMW010000002.1, from coordinate 124,058 downwards.
AAGCGAATTCGGGCTCGACTTCGCACCGCTCGTCGACGAGGACTATTACCTCGTGTGCCTCAAGCCGGCCCTGGAAACCCCCGCCGTGCGGGAACTGCGCGCGACACTTGCTTCCGCGGCCTGGGCGCAGACGCTTCAGGGCTTGCCGGGCTACGGCGTGCAGCGGCCGGGCGAGGTGCTGTCACTCACGCGCGCGCTGCCCTGGTGGCCGCGGCGCCGCCCCAAGTCCGGCGGCGGGCACGATGTTGCCTGAGGCCGCGCCGGCATAGACTGGTCGGTACCCCTACAGCCCCCGGGAGTGGACCCATGCGAGTCGGCGTGCCCAAGGAAATCAAGATCCAGGAACACCGCGTCGGCCTCACGCCGATGGCCGTGCGCGAGTACACCGCGGCCGGGCACGAGGTGCTGGTGCAGGCCGGCGCGGGCGCCGGCATCGGCGCCGCCGACGCGGCCTACGAGGCGGCCGGCGCGCGCATCGTGGCCACCGCCGCGGAAGTCTTCGCCGCCGCCGACATGGTGGTGAAGGTGAAGGAGCCGCAGCCCGCCGAGTGGAAGAATCTGCGCCCGGGCCAGATCCTATTCACCTACCTGCACCTGGCGCCCGACCCCGAGCAGGCGCGCGGCCTCATCGATTCCGGCTGCATCGCCGTGGCCTACGAGACCGTGACCGACGCCCACGGCGGCCTGCCGCTGCTGGCGCCGATGAGCGAAGTGGCCGGGCGGCTGGCGATCGAGGCCGCGGCCTTCGCGCTGCGCAAGCCCGCCGGCGGCAAGGGCCTGCTGCTGGGCGGCGTGCCGGGCGTGCCGCCAGCGCGCGTGGTCGTCGTTGGCGGCGGCGTGGTCGGCACGCAGGCGGCGCGCATGGCGGTGGGGCTGGGCGCCGAGGTCACGGTGCTCGAGCGCTCGCTGCCCCGGCTGCGCCAGCTGGACGAGCTGTTCCAGGGCCGCGTGCGCACGCGGTTCTCGAGCGCGGCGAACGTCGACGAAGAGGTGCTGGCCGCCGACGTGGTGATCGGCGCCGTGCTCATCCCCGGCGCCAGCGCGCCCAAGGTGGTGACGCGGGCCATGCTTGCGCACATGCGGCCGCGCAGCGTGCTGGTGGACGTATCGATCGACCAGGGCGGCTGCTTCGAAACCTCGCACGCAACGACGCACGACGCGCCCACCTACGAGCTGGACGGCATCATCCACTACTGCGTGGCCAACATGCCGGGTGCCGTGCCGCAGACGAGCAGCCACGCGCTGAACCACGCCACGCTGCCTTTCGGGCTGGCGCTGGCAGCCCGGGGCGAGCAGGCGATGATGGACGACGAGCACCTGCGCCGCGGCCTGAATGTCCACCGCGGCCGCGTCACCTGCGAACCGGTGGCCCAGGCGCTCGGGCTGGCCGGCGTGAGCGCCGAGGTGGCGCTGGGCATGTAGGGGCCACCCTGTCCGCGGCACAGGTATGCCGTCGGCGCCGAGCCGGCCGCAGCGCGGGCAAGTCCTTGGCACTGTCGCCGTCGTGGCGCCTCGTGCAAGGCGCGGCCGTCCGGCCCAAGGCCGGGCTGCACGACTGAAACCGCTTTCACCCCCGTCAAAACACCGATCGACGCGTCGACTCGATGCGGCGAAGATAGCGCTTTCAAGTTTTTCTCGAGGCGGTTCGCCCATGCAGGATCCCGTTCACCGCGGCGACGTCAACCGGCGACCCGCGACCTGAGTCCCGAATCCGCTCCTCCCGGGATCCACACCACGCGCCGGTCGATGGGCGGCTTCCCTCGAGCACCAGTCCCTGGCGGCGCTTTCGCGTGCCGTCCCACCGAAAGCCGTCATGTCCCAAACCGCCGCCACCGCAGCCCACAAGGTCCCGTTCGGCCAGAAGGTTGCCTTCGGGCTCGGCATGCTGGCCAACCAGATGTTCCCGGCCGCCCTGGGCATCTTCATGGTGGTGCTGGTGCAGGACATGGGCTTCCCCGGCTGGATGTGGGGGGTGCTGTTCTTCCTGCCGCGGGTCTTCGATTCGGTCACCGACCCGATCATGGGCTTCATCTCCGACAACACGCGCTCCACCTGGGGCCGGCGCAAGCAGTACGTGTTCGTCGGCGCCATCGTGATGGGCATCAGCTTCGTCGCGATGTGGCAGCTCTACCGCGTCGACGGCGTGAACCACAACTTCGTCTACTTCCTGTGCTGGTCGATCGTGTTCTACGCCGGCCTGACGCTGTTCAGCATCCCCTACGTGGCGATGGGCTACGAGATGAGCGACGACTTCCACGAGCGCACCAGCATCATGGCCGTGGCGCAGTGGATCGGCCAGTGGGCGTGGGTCATCGCACCGTGGTTCTGGGTCGTGATGTACGACCCCGAGTGGTTCGAGAACGCCGACACCGCCACGCGCACGCTGTCGATCTGGGTCGGCGTGGTCTGCATGCTGCTGGCCATGGTGCCGGCCATCTTCCTGCCCAGCCGCTCGACCAAGGACGACACCCACCTCGTCCCCCTGACATGGGCCAATTTCGGCGGCGGCATGAAGGAGATCCTGATCGGCTTCAAGGAAGCCTTCGGCTCGGTGCCGTTCCGCAAGCTGTGTTTCGCCACCTTCCTGATCTTCAACGCCTTCAACACCGTGGCGGCGTTCTCGTTCTTCATCGTCGTCTACCACCTGTTCGCCGGCAATGCGCCGGCGGCCGGCATCTGGCCCACGCTGTTCGGCAGCGTCGGCGCGCTGGTCACCACCTTCGCCGTCATCCCCACCGTGGCCTGGATGTCGAAGAAGATGGGCAAGAAGAACGCCTTCATGCTGTCGCAGGGCATCTCCATCATCGGCTACGTGCTGCTGTGGTTCCTGATGATCCCGGGCAAGCCCTGGATGTTCATGTTCGCGCTGCCGTTCTTCAGCTTCGGTATCGGCGGGCTGTTCACGCTGATGATGTCGATGACCGCGGATGTGTGTGACCTCGACGAACTGGCCACCGGCAAGCGGCGCGAGGGCATCTTCGGCGCCATCTACTGGTGGATGGTGAAATTCGGCTTCGCCATCGCCGGCCTCCTCAGCGGCGCCATCATGTCCTTCGTCGGCTTCGCGCCGGGTGCGGCCACGCAGGCCGCGGGCGCCGTGGACGGGCTGCGGCTGTTCTATTCCGGCGTGCCGATCTTCGGCACGCTGCTGGCCATGTGGGTCATGCACGACTACGACCTCGACGAGAAGCGGGCCACCGAGGTGCATGCCGAGATCGAGCGGCGCAAGCGGAGCGCCGCCGCGTCGTCGTCGCAGGGTTCGGGCGCCAGGCCTTGGCTGGAAGAGCATGGCCTGCACCTGCCGGCCGTGGACCGCTCGCCCCTGGCGGGCAAAGCCGCGGCCGAGATCAGCGCGCTCTATGCCGAGCAGATCCAGGGTGGCATGTCCGGTTTGTGCTTCAGTGCCTATGCCGCAGGGCAGGGTGCGGGTGACCAGCTGACGGAGGCGCAGGTGCGCCGGCGCATCGAGCTGATCGCGCCGCACACCCGCTGGGTGCGTTCCTTCGCCTGCACCGAGGGGCACGAGCTGATTCCCCGGTGGGCCCGCGAAAAAGGACTGAAGACGATGGTGGGGGCCTGGATCAGCCACGACCGGGACCGCAACGAACGCGAGATCGACGGGCTGCTGACCTTGGCCCAGGCCGGGCTGGTCGACATCGCGGTGGTGGGCAACGAGGTGCTGCTGCGCGACGAACTGCCCGAGACCGAACTGCTGGCGTACATCCGGCGCGTCAGGGCCGTCCTGCCCGAAGACGTGCCGGTGGGCTGCGTCGACGCCTACTACCAGTTCCTGGAACGCCCGGCGCTGACGGCGGCCTGCGACCTGCTGCTGCCGAACTGCTACCCGTTCTGGGAAGGCGTCGACATCGCCGTGGCCGCGCAATACCTGCGCCGCATGCACGGGCTGGTGCAGGCCGCGGGCGGCGAGAAGCGCGTCATCGTCGCCGAGACCGGCTGGCCCGGCAAAGGCCAGCCGGTGGCCCGGGCCGTGCCCTCGGCCGAGAACGCGATGCGGTATTTCATCGACGTCCAGCAATGGGCCCGGCGCGAGGGGGTGAAGCTGTTCTACTTCTCTTCGTTCGACGAGCCTTGGAAGCTGCGCCAGGAAGGCGAAGTGGGCACCCAGTGGGGCCTGTGGGACAAGGACGAGCGGCCCAAGTACGGGGTGTAGGCCGGCCCGGCAGAGCTTGCCCACGGCCCGGATCGTATTGCGCTGGCGTGGGCCAGGCTGCGTGGCGCGCAGCTCCGGCTCGAGCGGAGTGAGCCAGCGGATTGAATACCGACGACTGCAGTCAATCTCGACGTCATCGAGGGGATTTCGATTCCTTGGCTCCATGCGTGTGCGAACGATCACCCGAGGTCTGCGGCACCCCTGAGCCCGCGATTCGCTCCCGTCTTGACGCTGTCTTGCCTGACATGGGGTTTGCACTCATACGGCAAATTCAGGCATCTCGTTTGCGTACAGTCCAGGCGTCGCACGGCCGCTATCGGCGGTGCCGAGTACCCCCCAGACAGGAGTCATCCGCATGCAACGCCGACTGTTCCAGACCACGCTCGTCGCTTCCACCCTGGCCTTGGCCGCCTTCGCCGCCATGGCGCAGGGCAAGGGCGACGTCAAGATCGCCATCATCGCCAGCAAGACCGGGCCGCTGGAGGCCTACGCCAAGCAGACGATCACCGGCTTCCAGATGGGCCTGGACTACGCCACCGGCGGCACCATGGCGGTGGCCGGCCGCAAGCTGGTGGTGATCGAGAAGGACGACCAGGGCAAGCCCGACGTGGGCAAGGCACAGCTGGCCGCGGCTTATGCCGACGACAAGGTCGACATCGCCGTCGGCCCCACCGCCTCGCCGGTGGCGCTGGCCATGCTGCCGGTGGCCGAGGAATACAAGAAGATCCTGCTCGTGGAGCCGGCGGTGGCCGACAGCATCACCGGCGACAAGTGGAACAAGTACATCTTCCGCACCGGCCGCAATTCCAGCCAGGACGCCGCCGCCAACGCCGCCGCGCTGGACCAGCCGGGCAACGTGATCGCCGTGCTGGCCAACGACAACGCCTTCGGTCGCGACGGCGTGAAGGCGGCCAAGGAGTTCACCAAGAAGGCCAAGATCGTCCACGAGGAATACCTGCCGGTGGGCACCACCGACTTCACCGCCGGCCTGCAGCGCATCGTCGACAAGCTGAAGGACCAGCCGGGCAAGAAGTACATCTCGGTGACCTGGTCGGGCGCGCCCACGCCGTTCTCCAAGATCGCCGACCTGCAGCTCAAGCAGCGTTACGGCATCGATCTGGCCACCGGCGGCAACATCCTGCCGGCCATGGTGGCCTACAAGCAGTTCGAGGGCATGGAAGGCGCGCTGTACTACTACTTCGGCATTCCGCAGAACAAGGCCAACGAATGGCTGGTGGCCAACCACTACAAGCAGTTCAAGGCGCCGCCCGACTTCTTCACCGCCGGCGGCATGAGCGCGGCCATCGCGGTGGTCGAGGCGCTGAAGAAGACCGGCGGCGATACCAATACCAACAAGCTGATCGCCACCATGGAAGGCATGAGCTTCGACACTCCCAAGGGCAAGATGACCTTCCGCAAGGAAGACCACCAGGCGATGCAGGACATGTACCACTTCCGCATCAAGAACGACCCGGCCTTCGCCTGGGGCGTGCCGGAACTGGTGCGCGTCATTCCGGCCGCCGAACTGGCCATTCCGATCCGCAACAAGCGCTGAGCGCCTTCGGCGCTCAGCGCGGCGCGCTGGAATGCACCGCTCCCCAGAGCCCCTCCGAGAGGGAGCTCCAGTCAGATTGACGAGCCCGGCCTGCGGCCGGGCGTGGATGCCCCATGCTCGAGACGGTTGATTTGACGATACGGTTCGGCGGCCACGTGGCCGTGGACCATGTCTCGTGCCGCTTCGAGCCCGGCACGCTGACGTCCATCGTGGGGCCCAACGGCGCCGGCAAGACGACGTATTTCAACCTCATCAGCGGCCAGTTGCCGGCCAGCGAGGGCCGCGTGTTGTTGGGCGGCGAAGACATCACGCGGCTGCCGGCGCCCACGCGCACCCGCCGCGGCCTGGGCCGCGCCTTCCAGCTGACGCAGCTGTTCCCCAACCTCACGGTGCTGGAAAACGTGCGCCTGGCGGTGCAGGCGCGTTGCGGCGGTGGGTTGCAGCTGCTTTCGGTGTGGCTGGACCGCAAGGCCTGGATCGAAGAGGCCGCCGAACTGCTGCACCAGGTGCAGTTGGGCGACAAGCTGCAGCATCACGCCGCGGCGCTGCCGCACGGCGACCAGCGCAAGCTGGAGGTGGCGCTGCTGATGGCGCTGGACCCCAAGGTCTACATGTTCGACGAACCCACGGCCGGCATGAGCGTGGACGACGTGCCGGTGGTGTTGGACCTCATCCGCGCGCTCAAACGCCGCAAGGACCGCACCATCCTGCTTGTGGAGCACAAGATGGACGTGGTGCGCGAGCTTTCCGACCGCATCGTGGTGCTGCACAACGGGCAGCTGGTGGCCGACGGCGAACCGGCAGAAGTGATTGCTTCACCCGTTGTCCAGCAAGCGTATCTGGGAATGGCCGCGGAGGAACCGGCATGACCGCCGTCCTGTCGTTGAGCGGCGTGCACACGCATATCGGCGCGTACCACATCCTGCACGGCGTGGACCTGGACGTGCCCGAGGGCCAGGTGACCATGCTGCTCGGCCGCAACGGCGCCGGCAAGACGACCACGTTGCGCACGGTGATGGGCCTCACCCCCGCCAGCCAGGGCGGCATCATGTTCCGCGGCCAGGCCATCGAGGGTCTGGAAACGCCGGACATTGCGCAACTCGGCATCGCCTACGTGCCCGAGACCATGGGCATCTTCAGCGACCTCACGGTGCAGGAAAACATGGTGCTGGCGGCCCGTGCCGCGCGCCATGCGGGCGAACTGGACAAGGCGCGGCTGGACTGGATCTTCGGCCTCTTTCCGGCGCTGAAGAAATTCTGGCTCTACCCGGCGGGCAAGCTGAGCGGCGGACAGAAGCAGATGCTGGCGGTGGCGCGTGCCATCGTCGAGCCGCGGGCGCTGATCCTCATCGACGAGCCGAGCAAGGGCCTGGCGCCCAGCATCGTCCAGAACCTGATCGGTGCGCTGCGCGAGCTGAAGTCTCAGCGCACCACCGTGCTGCTGGTGGAGCAGAACTTCGGCATGGCGCGCGCGCTGGGCGACACCGTGGCGGTGATGGACAACGGCCGCGTCGTGCACCGCGGCGCCATGGCCGAACTGGCCGAAGACGAAGCCTTGCAGCAGCGGCTGCTGGGCTTGTCGCTGGGAGCGCACGCATGAATGCGTCCACCGTGGCCGCCGCGGCCGGCGCCGCCGAAGCCGTGCCCAAGGCCAGCTTCGACTGGCGGCCGGTGGCGCTGGTGCTGGCCGTCATGGCACTGGCGGTGCCGGCGGTGGGCAGCACCAGCACCTGGATCACGCTCACCGTGGCCGGTTTGGCCATGGGGCTGATCGTCTTCGTCATCGCCTCGGGGCTGACGCTGATCTTCGGCTTGATGGACGTGCTGAATTTCGGCCACGGCGTGTTCATCGCGCTCGGTGCCTTCGTCGCCACCAGCGTCATGGGCTACGGTGCCGGCGCGGGCTGGAGCGGCTTCTTCAGCATCTTCGCGGCCATGGCGGTGGCCATGGCAGTGGCCGGCGCCGTGGGCTGGGCCTTCGAGCGCGTCATCGTGCGCCCGGTCTACGGCCTGCACCTGAAGCAGATCCTCATCACCATGGGCGGCATGATCGTCGGCGAGGAGATCATCAAGGTGATCTGGGGGCCGCTGCAGATTGCCCTGCCGCTGCCGGACGAACTGCGCGGCGCCTGGCTGTTCGGCGAAGCGGCGATCGAGAAATACCGCGTGCTGGCCGCGGCCATCGGGCTGGCGGTGCTGGCCGCGCTGGTATTCACGCTCAACCGCACCAAGATCGGCCTGCTCATCCGCGCCGGCGTGCAGGACCGCAGCATGGTCGAGGCGCTGGGCTACCGCATCCGGCGCCTGTTCGTGGGTGTGTTCGTGGCCGGCTCGGCGCTGGCCGGGCTGGGCGGCGTGCTGTGGGGGCTGTACCAGGAAGGGGTCACGCCGCAGATCGGCGCCCAGGTCAACGTGCTCATCTTCATCGTCATCATCATCGGCGGCCTGGGCTCCACCTTCGGCTGCCTGGTGGGTGCGTTGCTGGTGGGCCTGATGGCCAACTACACCGGCTACCTGGCGCCCACGGTGGCGCTGTTCTCGAACATCGCGCTGATGGTGGCGATCCTGCTGTGGCGTCCCCAAGGCCTTTATCCGGTAAGCAACCGATGAGCGTCCTGGACCGCATCCTTTCGCACGACCACCCACGCAGCCGCTGGCTGGCGGCCGTGCTCGTCGTCGTCTTCGTGGTGCTGGCGCTGGCGCCCTTCCTGTTCCCGGGCGCGAAGTCGATGTCGGTGGCGTCGAAGATCCTGGTCTTCGTGCTGCTGGTAGCCAGCTACGACCTGCTGCTGGGCTACACCGGCATCGTGAGCTTCGCGCACACCATGTTCTTCGGCATCGGTGCCTACGGCATCGCCATCGCCAGCGAGAGGCTCGGCGCCGGCTGGGCCGCGGTGGCGCTGGGGCTGCTCGGCGCGGTGGTCGTTTCGGTCTTGCTGTCGCTGCTGATCGGACTCTTCAGCCTGCGCGTGAAGGCCATCTTCTTCGCCATGATCACGCTCGCCGTGGCCACCGCCTTCCAGACCCTGGCCTCGCAGCTGAGCGACTTCACCGGCGGCGAAGACGGCCTCACTTTCCGCAACCCCGAGTGGCTGAGTCCCTCGTTCGAGCCCTTCGAGAGCGAAATCTTCGGCCTGCTGCTCGACGGCAAGGCCTTCACCTACTGGCTGCTGTTCGTGGCCGTGACGCTGCTCTTCCTGCTGCTGCTGCGCATCGTCAATTCACCCTTCGGGCGCGTGCTGCAGGCCATCCGCGAAAACGACTTCCGCGCCGAGGCCATCGGCTACCGCACCGTGGTCTACCGCACGCTGTCCAACGTGCTGGCGGCGCTGTTCGCCACGCTGGCCGGCGCGCTGCTGGCGCTTTCGCTGCGCTACGCGGGGCCGGCCACCACGCTCAGCTTCGAGATCATGCTCGACATCCTGCTCATCGTCGTCATCGGCGGCATGGGCACGATGTACGGCGCGGTCGTCGGCGCCGTGCTCTTCGTGCTGGCGCAGGCCTACCTGCAGGACCTGCTCGCCGTGGGCGCCACGGCGGTGCTGGGCGTGCCGTTGCTGCAGGACCTGATCGCCCCGGACCGCTGGCTGCTGTGGCTGGGGGTGCTGTTCGTGCTCTCGGTCTACCACTTTCCCACCGGCGTGGTGGGCCGGCTGCGGGCCTGGGCGCTGGCGCTGAAGGTGAAACCATGAGTGGCGGCACGTCCAACTATCTGCTGTGCGAAGGGCGCGAGATCCACTACACCGAGTGGGGGGCGCAGCACGACGAAGTGGTGGTGGCCTGGCACGGCCTGGCGCGCACCGGGCGCGACATGGACGCCATTGCCCAAGCGCTTTCGCACCGCTGGCGCGTCATCTGCCCGGACACGCTGGGTCGTGGCCTGAGCCAGTGGAGCCCCGATCCGAAGGCCGAATACAGCCTGGCCTTCTACGAAAAGCTGGCGGTCTCTCTGCTCGACCAGTTGGGCGTGGCGCACTGCCTGTGGCTGGGCACCTCGATGGGCGGCGCCATCGGCCTGAAGGCGGCGGCGGGTACCCTGCGCGGGCGCATCCGGCGGCTGGTGCTCAACGACATCGGTCCGCAGCTGGCCGAAGCAGCGGTGCAGCGCATCCGCGCCTACGCCGGCAGCCCGCCGGCCTTCGCCACCATGGCCGAGCTGGAAGCCTTTTTCCGCACCGTCTATGCGCCCTACGGATGGCTGCCCGACGCCCAGTGGCGCCAGCTCACCGAGACCTCGATGCGCCGCCTGCCCGACGGCCGCGTGACGCCGCACTACGACCCGGCGATGGTGCAGCAGTTCGAGTGCCACCCCGACGACTATCTGCTGTGGAACGAATGGGACACGCTGGAACTGCCGGTGCTGTGCCTGCGCGGCGAGTCCTCGGACCTGCTGCTGCCCGAGACCGCCGAAGCGATGCGCGCGCGCGGGCCGCGCGCCGTGGTCGTCACCATCCCGGGCTGCGGCCATGCGCCGGCGCTGAATACGCCGCAGCAGTTTGCGCTGGTGGAGCGGTTCTTCGGCGGATCCTGAAGACCGCTGCCGACGCTTCGTGCGCGAACTCAGACGTCCTTGACCGCGTCGGTGGTCACCCAGCCGCCGTCGATGCCGCCGGGCAGCATCTGGCCGACGTCCTCGCCGACTTCGGCATCGATCAGCCGGTTGAGCTTGTCGTTCATTGCGAGCAGCAGTTCGCCGTGCCTTGCGCGGTCGAGGGCGAGGTTGTTCAATTCGTGCGGATCGCGCTCGAGGTCGTAGAGCTCGACGTCGTTGAGGCTGAACAGCGCCTCCATCGACGTCGGCCGGTTGTGCTGCTTCGGCGAGAAGTAGCGCGCGAACTGGTAGCGGCCGTCGAACACGCTGCGGATGGCGCCCCGCTTGCCGAGGTCCGGGCGCAGTGAACCGTCCTTGGCCGCCGCCTGCACCCGGGCCTTGCCGTCGGGCTGCATCATCATCGCCACCGCCTTGGCCATGAAGTCGCCGTCGAGGTAGGCGAACATGTTGTAGCAGTACAGCGCGCCGTCGCGCACGGCATGGGCGGGCGCCCTCTCGGGCGCGGCCAGCAGCCCGGAGAGGTCCTTGCCGGGCAGGTCGCGGGTGAGTGCGGCCTTGCGGCCCGCGTCGGCGCCGCTGAGATTCACCAGCGTGGGCACGAGGTCCAGGTGGGTCGTGACGGCCCTGCAGCTCCTGCCCCCGGTGTAGCCCGGGTGTACGAGGATCAGCGGCACCTGGTTCTGCTCGCGGTAGGAGGTCGCGCCCTTGCCGTGCAGCCGGTGCGCGCCGTCGAGGTCACCGTGATCGGCCGTGAGCACGACGATCGTGTTCGAAGCCAGTCCGAGCGCGTCGAGCGCGTCCAGCAGCGTCACCAGGTTGCGGTCGGCGTCGCGCAGGCAGTTCAGGTAGTAGTTGTGCCGCCGGCGCCACCGCCATGCCTCGTTCTCGTCGATGCGGCCGACCAGGCCGTCGTGCGAACGGATGTAGTCGAGGTGCGCGGCCGGCCGGCCCGGCGCGTCCAGCGGCTGCCGGAACGACGCCGGCAGCTCGAACCGCCACTGCTTCGCATAGAGCGGGTCATCGGGTTCGTCGCGGATGTTGCCGAGCAGGTTCTTCGCCTGCGACACCTGGCCGGGCCGGTCGGTGTTCAGGAACATGATGTCGTGCGGATTGACCAGGTTCACGGCCAGGAACCAGGGTTTGCCTTGGGCCGCCAGATCCTTGCCGCGGCCGCGCAGCCAGCTCACGCCCATCGCGGCCGTGATCGGGTCGTGCAGGTAGCCGCCGCGGTCGTGCGCGATGATGTCGCCGACGCCGACGTGGTCACTGAAGCCGTAGGCCTCCATCTCGCGGGTGAAGATCCTCGTCGGCGAGGAGAGTTCGTTGACGGTCTCGAACTCCTTGGTCAGGTGCCACTTGCCCTTGTAGGCGGTGTAGTAGCCGGCCTCGCGCAAGCGGTGGCCGACGGTGCGGATGTCGGGCGACAGGCTGCTGATCCAGGGGAAGTTCGTGTTGTCGAACATCTTCGTGTGCTGGATGTGGCGGCCGGTGTAGAGCACCGAACGCGACGACGTGCACACGCAGGAATTGATGCGGTGGTTCTCGAACCGCGTGCCCAGGCGCAGCAGCCTCTCGTGCCCCGGCAGCCGGAAGTCGGGCGGCAGTTCGCCGGGCCGGAAGTGGCGCTCCTGGTCGGTGAGGATGAACAGGATGTTGTACGGGCCCGGCCCCGCGGCCGGACGTGCCGGGCCGCTCTGCGGGCCCGCGGCGGCTGCCTGGCCCGTGCTGCCGCCCGCCAGCGCCGGCAGCGCGGCGCCGAGGGCCGCCGATTTGACCAGGGTCCGGCGGACCGGGTCGACGACGTGTTGCACTTCGTTGGTCATGTCGAACGCTCGCTTGCGGTGAAATTGAGTGGGGCCGACGCCGGGTGCGGTCAAACCGGCGGGGCCAGAGGCGGCAGCTCCGTGGTCGCGATCGCGCGGGCCTGCGCGCGGTCGATGCCGAGCGCGACCAGCAGCAGTTCGACCGTATCGGCGCCGATCTCGCGCCAGGTGGCGTGGCCGTCGAGCACCGGCAGCATGGCGGCCAGGGTGCCGCCGGCGAGCAGGCCCACCATGGCGGGCAATTGGGCGCGGCCGATGTGGTAGCGGTCGGAGTCCACGCCGGCCTGCAGGTCGGCCAGCGGATCGCTGTCGAGCAGTGCCTGCAACAGCGTCGGGCTGAGGCCGAAGCGACTCATGAAGCGGCCCCACAGCGGCTCCTCGTGGGCACGGCGAATGTACTGGCGCACGCCGATCGACAGCCGCGCGGCGGGATCGTCCACGCCGGCGAACCCGGCCTTCACGCGCACGATCATCTCGTGCGCCAGACCGGCCGCCACGTCCTCGAACAGGCGCTCGACATCGGGCACGTGGCTGTAGATGGTGCCGCGCGCCATGCCGGCTGCGGCCGCCAGCTCGCTGACATGAACCTTGGTGACGCCATGTTCGGCGAACAACTTCATTGCAGCGGCGTGGATGCGCCGACGCGCCTGGTTCAGCGGGAGGAGGTCCGGGTTCTTCGACATACGTACCAGAGAATGAGCATCCGGGATCAAGATTGAACAGTATTGTTCAATTCCGTGCAAGAACCCACGCGCATTGGGATCGAAGTCCAGCATTGCCGGGGCCGCGGCGCAGGGCGCCCGGCCGCGATCGGTCTTCCGTCCGCTTCCGTCAGTACAGGCGGATCGCCATGTCGAAGTGCCAGCTTCGGCGGATCTCGATCACGTCGAAGTCGCGCGCCAGGCCCGGCGGGAACGCCGGGTAGGGCGCCTGGCTGTGCACGATGCGAGTGATCGCCTCGTCGATGGCCGCCACGCCGCTGGAAACGACGAAGCTCACCGATTCGATCGAACCGTCGCTGCGGATCGCCACCGTGACGAGGGGGGCGGTGTGGGGCTGCGCGGCCGCCTCGGCCACCATGGCCATCGTCGTGTTGAGCTGGATCCTGCGCGCAAAGGCCTCGGCGTACTGCACGAGTTCGCGGTGGGCGTCGGTGCGCCCGAACAGCCGGCCACGCCTTGCGCTGCTCCAGGAGGACGGGCGCGTATCGGACGGGCGCGTCGCATTGGCGGCCGCTTCGCGCCGGGCGGCCTCCTCGTCGAGCTGCCGACCCATCGCCCGCCGTGCCGCCTCGCGGCGTGCGTCTGCCTCCTGTGCCGCGGCGTCCCGCGCCGCTGCCAGGCGCGTTGCCTCCAGGCGTTCGGCCTCCCGACGTTCCGCCTCGATGCGCGCCGCCTCCAGCCTGGCGGCTTCCCGCCGGGCAAGCTCCAGACGCTGTGCCTCGAGCCGCGCGGCCAAGGCCCTTTCGGCCTCCTGCCTCGCTGCCAACTCCTTGCGCTCGGCTTCCAGGCGCGCGGCCTCGATTCGCCGCGCGTCGGCGCGAACGGCTTCCTGCCTCGCGGCTTCGGCCCGGGCGGCCTCCTGCAGCAGGGCCGCCTGGCGCGCCGCTTCCAGGCGTTGCGCTTCCAGCCGCGCGGCCTCGGCCCGCGCCGCTGCCTCGACGGCGGCCTTCCGTTGCTCTGCTTCCCGGCGCTCGAGGTCCAGGCGCGCGGCTGCGATACGTTCCGCCTCCTGCCGTTCGGCCTGCTGCCGCATCTCCGCCTGCGCAGCGTCGGGCTGGGCCGGCGCCTCGGCGGCTGGCCGAAGCGGCGGCTCGACCGGCTGCGGCCGCTCGTCCGTGCTGTCGGCAGGCGCTTGTGGCGCGGGTTGCGGGCTGGAGGCACCCGGGTCGGCGGCGATGGTGGGTGCCGGCAGTTCGGCCGCTGGCGGCACGACCCAGGTGGGAGCCTCGGGCTGCTTCGTGGTGATCAAGGCCGGTGCCGCGATCGGCGGGGCCGCCGGTGCAGGCATCGACTCGAGCAGTGGTGCAGGAACCGGTGCCAGCGCGGCCGCGACGGAACGATCGGTAAAAGCGGGTGGCTCGGTGGTGGGTGCGGGCGCCGCGTCGGGCGTCGGCGGCGTTGCGCCGGCCAGGGGCGCTTCGTGCCTTGCCGCCGGCGGCGGCGCAGCACCCGGTGTGAGGACCTGCGCGACGGCCTGCAGGGGTGCCGGTGGGGCTTCCCCCGGTATGGGCGCCGAACGCAACGGAACGATCATCATGCGCAAGGGCGGCGCCTCGCCCCGCCGTTCCTGCCACGGGAAGCTGAAGCCCGGAAGGCCCGATCCTTGGCCGCTCTGGACCAGGTTCAACAGCAGCGCGTGCATGGCCAGCGAAAGCAGCAGCGCAGCGGCCAAGGGCCCGCGGCCGGCACCCGGACCCAGCGCGAGGCGGCGATCCGTCGGCGACGGCTGCGGCGGCGGCGCCGGCGTCATCGCTCCGCCGTCTGGATCGGGATGGATCGCGGTCTTGCCGTGGCGGTTCGTGCGCGCAGCTGCCCGCAGCCACCGTCCACGTCCTGGCCCGCCGAACGCCGCAGCCGCGTGAGCACACCGCGCCGGTTGAGTGCGCGTGCCATCGCTGCCGCGCGCTCCCACGCCGGGCGCCTGAAGGGCAGGCCTTCGACGGCGTTGTAGGGGATGAAATTCATCATCGCGTACTTGCCGGCCAGCAGCGTGGCGATGCCATCCACTTCGTCGTCGCCGTCGTTCACGCCTTCGATCAGCGTCCACTGGTACTGGATCGGGTAGCCGCTGAAGCGGGCATAGGCCTCGCCGGCCGCCACGAGGTCGGCCGGCTCCCAACGAGGTGCGCGCGGCAGCAGCTCGGCGCGCAATGCGGTCTTGGTGCTGTGCAGCGAAAGCGCCAGCGCCGGCTTCACGCGGCCTTGAGGCAGGCGCTCGAAGACGCGCGCGTCGCCCACCGTGGAGAAGACCAGGTTCTTGTGGCCCACGGCGCCGGCGCTGCCGAGCAGGTCGATCGCCTCCAGCACGTTTTCCAGGTTGTGCGCCGGCTCGCCCATGCCCATGAAGACCACTCGCTTCACCCGCCCGCGCGTACGCGCCAGCACCACCTGGGCCACGATCTCGGCACTGCCCAGCTGTCGCTGCAGCCCGCCCTGGCCGGTCATGCAGAAGACGCAGCCCACGGCGCATCCGACCTGGGTGGAGACGCACAGGCCGTCGCGCGGCAGCCGTACGGCTTCCACCGCCTGGCCGTCGGCCAGCGCCACCAGCAGCCGGGCCGAGCCGTCGCGGGCCGGGTGTTCCGACTGCAGCCGTGCCAGGCCGGCGAGTTCTTCGCTCAACCCCGGCAAGGCCTGGCGCAGCGGCTGCGGCAGAAAGTGTTCGAGCCGCCGCTTGCCGCCGTCCTGCGGCAAGGCCTGCGACCAGCACCGCAGCACATGCGCTTCATGGCGCGGGCCGGCGCCCAGAGCGCGCAGGCGCTGGCGGATCTCTTCGATGCGCATCAAGGGGTTTGTGCGGGTTGGGGTTCGGCGCGGGCCGTACCGTCGGCACGCGGGGCGGGCACCGTCAGCCGCTGCTTCGCCTTGGCCGCCTGCTGCACGGCGCGGCGCATGGCACTGTAGCGGCGCAGGGCGGCTTCCATGTCGGCCACGTGCACGTTGCCCGTGGCACCGGCCGCCAGCAGCGCGGTCTTCAAATCCTGGTACGCCACTTCACTGGCCTGCAAGGCGCTGTCGATGGCCGCGGCATCGGCCTCGCCCAGCGTAGGGTCGCACAGGATCAGCAAGGCATGGGCCTGCTCCACGAAGGCCCCATGGCGGGCCTCGACCTCGGCGCCGCCTGCGGCCGGCGGCCGCAGCGGCGCCGCGGCGAGCGCCTGCTCTGCGGTGGTCTCGTGGTAGCGCTGCACGCGCAGCGTGCGCGCCAGGCGCTCGGCCGTGCCTTGCGGCATGGCGCCGCGGCTCATGCGCTCCACGAAGGCCTCCACCGCGGCGTCCAGCCGCGCCACCACCGCCTCTTCGCGCGCCAGCGCCGCGACCTCGGCGCCCGCCAGGGCCGAGCGCGCCAGTTGCAGCGCCAGATGGCCGGTGCGGCCCACCTCGCGCTCCAGCGCGTCCATGGCCAGGGTGGGCACGGCCAGCACGTTGTCGTCCAGGTGGCGGGGCTGGGCCTCGTCTTCCTCGCGGGCGCGAAAGCGCTGCAGCAGCCAGCGCGTCAGCACGTCGGCCAGCGGCCACATCAGCAACACGCCCAGCAGGTTGAAGGTGGTGTGGAACAGCGCCAGTTTGGCCGCCGCGTCGGGTGCCAGCCCGAGTGCTGCGCGCGCCGTGGCCAGCGCGCCGATCAGCCAGGGCAGCAGCGCCAGCGCCACGCAGGCGGTGAGCACGTTGAAGATCACGTGCGCTGCGGCCACGCGGCGTGCGTTGGGCGTGGCGCCGATGGCCGCCAGCAAGGCGGTCGCGGTGGTGCCGATATTGGCGCCGATGATCACCGCCGCCGCACCCTGGGCCGTGATCAGGCCGCCCTGCGCCGCCGTCAGCGTGATCGTCATCGAAGCCGCCGAGGACTGCATCAGCACCGTCATCAGCACGCCGACGAGCACCTGCGCCAGCACCGCCAGCGGCCCGTCGCCCTGCGGCAGAGCCACCTGTCCGGCCAGGCCGTCGAAGGACTGCTGCAGCAGCGCGATGCCCAGGAACAGCAGCCCGAAACCGGCCACGGCCGTGCCGAGGGCGCCGCGGCGCTGGCCTTCCCCGGTGAGCCGCAGCATCATGCCGGCGCCCACCAGCGGCAGCGCCAGCGCCTCGATCTTGAACTTCAGCCCCACCAGGGCCACGATCCAGCCCGTCATCGTGGAGCCGACGTTGGAGCCGAACAGCACCCACAGCGCCGGCGCCAAGCCCAGCAGCCCGGCGTTGACGAAACCGATGGCCGCCACGGTGACGGCGCTGGAGGACTGCACAAGGCCCGTCACCAGCGCCCCGGATCCCAGCGCATGCCAGCGCGTGCGCGTGGCACTGCTCAGGATGCGGTGCAGGGCCGGACCGGCAGCCAGCTTCAGGCCGTCGGTCATCATGCTCATACCGAGCAAGAACAAGCCCAGCCCGCCGACGAACGGGCCGATCACCGACCAGGCGTCATCGGCCATCGGCAGGCGTTTCCGGTCGGGTCTTCAAGCCGGCCGAGGTGCGTGCGCAGCGAATGTAACGGGGCTGCGCTTACAGGCCGCCCTCTCCGCGGATGGTTTCCCCGCCTTTCACCTTGCGCACCTTGCCCAGCGCGGAGTCCAGCGCGCGCAGCATCTTGTCGGCCGCGCCGTACACGGCGTCGGCCACCTTGTCGGCGTTGTGGCTGACGGCCACCGGCTGGCGGCCGGTGAGGCGCGCCTCCAGCAGGCAGCGCTTCTCGCCGCCGCCGACACGTTCGCCATTGATGTCGCTCAAATGGACCTCGATGCGCGTGATCTGGTCGCGAAAGCGTGCCAGCTTGTGCTTGAGTTCTGTCTCGACCCACGCGGCCAGCGATTCGGCACCCTGCACGCGGCTGTCGGTATTGAGTTGGACTTGCATGTATCACTCCTCGGGGTTGTAAGAAATTCGACTCGTGGCGCCGGCATCGGTTCAGGCCGGCACTGGCGGGGTTGGCGCGGTCGAGACCAGCACGTCGGCGCTGCCCTCGTCCAGCACATGCTTGGTCACGCTGCCCAGCAGCAGTTCCTCGGCCGCGCTCTGGCCGTGCTTGCCGACCACGACGAGGTCGCAGTCGGACTCCTGCTCGTGTTCGAGGATACGCTGCGAGGCGTCGCCCTCCACGATGCGGGCGTCCCAGTGCCCGGGTTTGAGCCCGGCATCGTGCGCCGCGGCATACAGGCGCTGCGTGGCCAGGGCACGGGCCTGGGCGCGGTAATGGTCCAGGGTGGCGGCGTCGACGCCGGCAAAGCGCAGCTTCTCCTCGAACGGCACCTGGAAGGCGCTCAACAGCACCAGTCGGGCATGCGGCGCTGCGCGCCGCGCCAGCCGCAAGGCCTGCGCCGACCAGGGCGAGAAGTCCAGCGCCACGAGCACGCGGCGGTAGGGTTCGTGCGCCGTCTGCCGCACCACCAGCAACGGGCGCGTGGTGCGGCGCAGCAGCCGCTCGGCCGTGGTGCCCAGCACCAGCCGGCGCAGGAAGCCGCTGCCGCGGGCGCCCAGCACCAGCAGGTCGGCGTTCACGGCGTCGGCCTGCTGGCCGATGCAGTCCACCGCGGCGCCGGTGCCCAGGTGCGTGTGCACGGCCACGCGGCGCGCGGCGCCGAGTTCGGTGGCCGCCTGCTCCAGGCTGCGCCGTGTCTGTTCCACGAGCTGCTGCTCGCCGGCGTGGCCCGCACCCAGCCACTGCCGCAACTCGGCCAGCGCGCTGCCGGAAAGCGCGTGCATCAGCGTCAGCCGCGCGCCCGTTTCGTGCGCCAAGAGCGCCGCGCGGTCGGTGGCGTGGCGGGCGTGGGCCGAAAAATCGGTGGCGGCAAGGATCGAGGTCAACGGGCTCATTGTGGCGTCTCCAATTCGCGCAAGGTGGCCGCCCGGGTGACGGGCGTGGCAAGGCACGCTATGGCGCTGTGGCGATTCATGTCGATTCAAATCTTGACCAGACCGACGCCAGCAGGCGTGTCTCGGCTCGCGCCAGGGCCTCGGGCGGCCCGAACAGCACCAGCGTGTCGTTCCCCTCGAGCAGCGTCTCCGGCGTGGGCTGCAGCCGCCGCTGCCCCGCCCGCACCAGCGCCGTGATCACCACGCCCTGAAGGGGCAGGTCCGACAGCGGCTGCCCGCGGTAGCTGCTGTCCTCGGGCAGGCGCAGCGCGTGCAGCCGGTCTGCGTCGGGGTCGTCGTCGCTGGACGCGTGCGTGGCGTCGCCGGGAAACAGCTCGCGCAGTTGCCTGTAGTGGCCGGCGCGCTGCGCCCGCACCTGCCGCAGCACGCGTGCCAACGGCACGCCCAGGGTCAGCAAGGCCTGTGACGCGATCATCAACCCGGCCTCCAGCGTCTCGGGGAAGATCTCGGTGGCACCCGCGGCGCGGAGTTCGTCGACCGCGCTGAGGTCGCGTGTGCGCACCATCACGGCCAGCCGGGGGTGGCGGACGCGGATCTGTTGCAGGGTCTTCAGTGCGGCCGCGCTGTCGTCGTGGGTGATGACGACCAGACGCGCCGCCGCCAGGCCCAGTGCCTCGAGCAGGTCGATCTGCGCGCCGTCGCCGTAATGCACTTGTTCGCCCGCCAGGCGCGCCTCTCGCACGCGCTCCACGTCCAGGTCCAGCGCCGCCCATGGCAGGCCCTCGGCCTCGAGCAGGTGGCCCAGGCTCTGGCCGATGCGGCCGTAGCCGGCCAGCAGCACGTGCCCGGCCAGCGGCGCGGCCGGTGGCAGATGGGGCTGTTGTGGCCCGGGCTCGGCGGGGGCCGGCGCCCGCGGCGCCAGGCGCAGGGCCAGCGCATGGTTGAAGCGGATCAGCAGCGGGCCGGCGAGCATCGAAAATAGCACCGACGCCAGCACCATCTGCGCCACCGTCTCGCTGAGCACCTGCGCCTGCAGCCCGAGCGCCAGCAGCGCGAAGCCGAATTCGCCGCCGACCGCCAGCAGCATCCCGGTGCGCCAGGCCGTGAGCCAGTCGATGCCGGCCCGGCGCACGATCGCAGCCACCAGCAGGCACTTGACGACCAGCAGCAGCGCGGCGCCGAGCAGTCCCATGGGCCATACCCGCGCCAGTGCAGCCGGGTCGACGATCATGCCGATGCCGACGAAGAACAAGCCCAGCAGCACGTCGCGGAACGGCCGGATCGTCGTTTCCACCTGGTGGCGGAACTCGGTCTCGCCCAGCACCATGCCGGCGAGGAAGGCGCCAAAGGCCATCGAAAGCCCCAGGACATGCGTGGTGGCGCCTGCGGCGAGCGAGACGAACAGCACCGTCAACGTGAACAGCTCTGCCGAACGGCGCGCCGCGACGAGGTGGAACAGCGGCCGCAGCAGCCAGCGCCCGACGAACACCACGAGCACCAGCGCCAGCGCGGCCTTCGCCAAGGCCCATGCCAGCGACGTGCCGAGCGCGGCGGCGCCGGCCGTGGCCAGCACCGGGATGACGACCACGAAGGGCACCGCCGTCACGTCCTGGAACACCGACATCGCCACCCCGAGCCGGGCATGGCGCCCGTTTTCCTCGGACTGCTCGGCGAGCTGCCGGCTGATGATCGTCGTCGACGACTGCGCGAACACCGCGCCGACGACGAAGGCGGCAGCCGGCGCCAGCCCGGCCGCCCAGCCGATCAGACCCACGGCCACGGTCGTGAGCATCACCTGCGCGGTGCCCAGCCCGAGCACCATGTGGCGCAGCGCATGGATCTGCGGCAGCGAAAAATTAAGCCCGATGGTGAACAGCAGGAAGACGATGCCGAACTCGGCCAGCGCCTGCAGCGGCGGTGCGTCGACCACCGGGCCTGCGGTGTGCGGCCCCAGCAGCACGCCGATCAACAGGTAAGCCAGAACGGACGGCACGCGCAGCCGCTGGAAGACCAGCACGATGGCCACGGCGCTGCCCAGCAGCAGCAGGATCTGGGCCAGGGCCGAAGCGGGCATCAGGCCAGCGCCAGCAGCGTGACATGCATCAGGTAGGCCGCCACCAGCCCCACGCTGACCCAGCTCAGCACGCGCAGCACCCGGCCCTGCGGCCGCATCACCAGGCCGATCATCACCAGCCCGGTCATCACGATGGCCGCCACCGCCGTGCCGGCGTGCACCGGTTCGGCGTCGGCCAGCAGCGGGCCGCGGCGGTAGAAGGCGTCGTCCACGGCCAAGATCATGACGTTGAACAGGTTGCTGCCCAGCAGGTTGCCGAAAGCCATGTCCAGCGCCCCCAGGCGCAGCGCCGACAGCGTGACAGCCATCTCGGGCAGGGTCGTCACGAAGGCCATGAACAGCGTGCCCACGAAGCTCCGGCTCCAGCCCATGGCCTGCGCCAACTCGTCGCCCAGCGAAGGCAGCCAGGTGCCCGCGGCCAGCACCACCGCGGCGGCCATGAGGAAGGGCCCCACTTCGCGGTGCGGCTCGGGTGGCGTCCCCGGGGCGGCGGCGATGTCGGGCAGCTTCATCGCTCGCTCATGCGCAAAGACGCTGCGCAAAGCCAGCAGGTACAACGCCAGCAGAACCGGGCTGTACAGGCCCAGGTGCAGCAGCGCGGGGGCGTCGCTGGCCAGCACCAGGCTCATGGTCACGAAGCCCAGCATCACCACGCCGAAGGCCGCCGACAGCAAGTGCGCCGCGCTAGCGCGCTGGTAGATCGGTTGGTGCCGCTGCAATGCGTCGATGGCGACCAGGAACAGCAGGTTGAAGACGCAGGCGCCCAGCGCGTTGCCCACCGCCAGGTTCGGAGCGTCGACGACCGCCACCGCACTGATGCCCGACGCCAGTTCGGGCAACGAGGTCACGGTGGCCAGCAGCGCCAGCCCGACCCAGCCGCGGCTCAGGCCAGTGGCCTGCGCAATGCGGTCGGCGCTGACGCACAACATGTAGCCGGCGCGTGCGATGAGCAGCGCGCACAGGACGAACTGCAGCAACAGCAAGCCCAGTGTCATGGTCGGCTCCACAGGCGGCTTTGGCGCGTGCGCACCACCAGCTTGCGCAATTCCTCGGCCCACAGCACGGTGCTGGCCAGGCCCAGCAGCGGCATCAGTGCCGACGGCGCCAGCGGCACGGTGTGGAACAACCCGTTCATCGCCGGCAGGTACAGCACCACGGCCTGCAGGAGCACGCTCAGGCTCAGGCCGCCCAGCAGCCAGGGGTTCTTCAGCAGCCCACGTCGCAGCCGCAAGGCCGATCGCGTGGCCGACTCGCAATTGAGCACGTTGAACCACTGGCACATGGCGAGCACGGTGAAGGTCTCGGTGCGCACCAGGGGTTCGGGCAAGCCCTGGCCCAGCCGCCAGGCAAACCAGCCGAAAGTGACGGCGGCGATGATCGGCGTCATCAGCGCCACGCGCAGCAGCGTCTCGCGACTGAGCAGGCGGTCATTGCGCGGCACCGGTGCACGCTTCATCTCGTCGCCGTCCGGCGGGTCCATCACCAGGTTCACCGTCACCGTGCCCTCGGTGACGATATTGATCCACAGGATCTGCACTGCGGCCAGCGGCAGCGGGAAACCACCCGCCAGCGCCAGCAGCAGCACCAGCACTTCGGCCAGCGAGGTGGCAAAGAGGTACAGGATCACCTTCTTCAGGTTGCCGTAGACCACGCGACCCTGTTCGACGGCACCCACGATGGTGGCGAAGTTGTCGTCGGTGACCACGATCTTGGCCGCGCTCTTGGCCACTTCGGTGCCGGTGATGCCCATGGCCACGCCGACGTCGGCCCGTGCCAGCGCCGGCGCGTCGTTGACGCCGTCGCCCGTCATTGCCACCACTTCGCCGCGCGCCTGCAGCGCCTCGACGATGCGGAGCTTCTGCGCCGGCTGCACGCGCGCGAAGACCGCGATGTGCGGCAGTTCGTTGCGCAGGTCGGCTTCGCCCATGCATTCCAGTTCGGGGCCGTCGACGGCGCGGTCGCTGTGTCCGTCACCCTGGCGCGCGATGCCGAGTTCGCGCGCGATGGCCAACCCGGTGAGCTTGTGGTCGCCGGTGACCATCACCGGGCGGATGCCGGCGCTGCGGCATGCGGCCACCGCGAGCTTGACCTCGTCGCGCGGCGGGTCGATCTGCCCGATCAGGCCCAGCAGCCGGGGGCGTCCGACCAACGTGTCGAAGGCCTGACAGGCGTCGAGCATCTCGTCGTCGACCACCGCGAACGCCAGCACGCGCAACGCGGCCGCCGCCATGTCTTCGGCCGCCGCGCGCACCGCGTTGCGCGCCGCAGCGCCTTCCCCGGTGCAGAGTCGCAGCACGGCCTCGGGCGCTCCCTTGAGGTAGACCCGGCGTGGTGCGCCAGGCAGCGCATGCCGCGTGGCCATCAGCTTGGTGTCGGCATCGAAAGGCCACTCGGCTTCGCGCGGGGCTTCGCGGCGCAGTGCCGCCAGGTCGATGCCGGCCTTGGCGGCCAGCACCAGCAACGCGCCCTCGGTGGGGTCGCCGATGACCGTCCAACCGGCGCGTTCGTCGTCCGGTGGCACCAGCTCGGCGTCGTTGCACAGCGCGGCGGCCTGCAGCAGCGTGGCCAGCGCGGGTTCGTCCAGTTTCGCCGCCCGTCCGCCTTCCGTGAACTCGCCCTGTGGCGTGTAGCCGATGCCGGAGACGCCGATTTCGTGCCCGCCGCACTCGGCGCCCCTGTCCGGAGGCAACCACAGGGCCACCGCCGTCATCTCGTTCTTCGTCAGCGTGCCGGTCTTGTCGCTGCAGATGACCGTGGTGGAACCCAACGTCTCCACCGCCGACAGCCGCCGGATGATCGCGCCGCGCGCGGCCATGCGCTGCATGCCCACGGCCAGCGCGATGGTCATCGCCACCGGCAGGCCTTCGGGCACCATCGACACCATCTGGCTGATGGCCACCATCAGCACCTCGGCCAGCGGCAGCTGGCGCCACAGTCCCAGCACCACCACCAGCGCGAACAGGCCCAGCGCCGCACCCACCAACCAGTGGCCGAAGCGTTCGATACGCTGTTCCAGCGGCGTCTTCGGTTCCTGCGCACCCGCGGTCAGGCCGGCGATGCGGCCCACCTCGGTGTGCTTGCCCGTGGCCACCACCACCGCACGCGCGCGACCGGCCGTCACGTAGGTGCCGGCATAGACCATGTCGTGGCGGTCGGCCAGCCCGGTGGCCTCGGGGAGCGCCGCCAGCGCCTTGACCACCGGCACCGACTCACCGGTGAGCGCGGCTTCGGCCACCTGCAGTTGCGCCAGCTCGACCAAGCGCGCATCGGCACCCACGGCGTCGCCGGCGGCCAGCAGCAGCAGGTCGCCGGGCACCAGTTCGCGTGCCTGCAGCAAGACCTCCTGACCGTCGCGCGCCACGCGTGTATGCAGCGCCGCGAGCCGGCGCAGCGCCGCCATCGAACGTTCGGCGCGGCCTTCCTGGAAGGTGCCGATGAGTGCATTGACCACCACCACGGCCAGGATCACCGCGGCGTCGCCGTGGTGGCCCAGCGCAACCGCCAGCACCGCGGCGACGAAGAGGATGTAGATCAGCGGGCTCTTGAACTGATGCGCCAGCGTGCGCCACAGCGGCCGCGGCGGCGCTTCGGGCAGCGCATTCGGCCCGTGCTCGGCCTGCCGTTCGCGTACCTGGTCCGCACCGAGCCCGCGCAAGGCATTGCTGCCGAGCCGTTGCACGGCCTCACCGGCTTCGCAGGCGTGCCACGGCCGGTCCGTGGACTCGGGTCGGGTCGACATGGCAAGGTCAAGCTTAGCGACGCGGGCGGCGATATCCGATACCCCTACGCTGACCCAGATCAAGCGGCGGCCAGACGTTCGCACAGGCCGTCGTGGCGGAGTAGGCTTGGCTTGTCCGCAACGTCATCCGGAGGGTAGCCATGCGCGAAATCCGTCAGATCCTGGCCTTGGTCAACGACAGCCCGCGCAGCGCGCGCGTGCTGACGCTGGCGGCGCACCTGGCGCGCCAGCATGGCGCGGCGCTGGCGGCCGTGCATGCGGTGGAGCCGCTGCGCAGCGGTGCCTTCATCTCGGCCGAGGCGGCCAGCGTGGCGGCGTCCTGGGCCGCCGAGGCCGAGGCCCAGCGCTGGGCCGAGGCCAGCGCGCGCGTGGCCGCGGCGGCCGGCGCCGCCGGGCTGGAGGTTCCGTTGATCGCGCTGCGCGGCGAGACGGTGAGCGACACCTTGCGCCATGCCGGAACGGCCGACCTGGTGGTGCTGTCGCAGCGCAACCCGGTCCAGACCGACGGTGCGCAGCGCCACTTCGTCGAACGGCTGCTGGTGGGGTCGGGCACGCCGCTGCTCTTCGTGCCGCACGTCGACACGCTGCCGCTGCAGACCGATGGTGCGCCGCCCTGCGGCCAGCGCGTGCTGGTGGCCTGGTCGCCTTCGCGCGAGACCGTCCGCGCGCTGCGCGACGCGCTGCCGCTGCTGGCCGCGGCGAGCCGGGTGGAACTGATCCGCTTCGCCCCCGCCACCGAAGCGACGCCCGAGCCGCTGGAGCCCGTGCTGGCCCACCTGCTGCGGCACGGCATCGCGGCCACGGCAACGGTGCGCCACACCCCGGCGCCTTCACTGGGCGAGCGGCTGCTGTCCACCTGGACTGTGGACGTCCCCATCGCCGAGGCCTTGCTGTCGCATGCCGCCGACACCGACGCCGACCTGCTGGTGATGGGCGGCTACGGCCACCCGCGGGCCTGGGAGCTGACGCTGGGCGGCGTCACGCGCACCATGTTGCAGACGATGACGCTGCCGGTGCTGATGTCGCACTGAGAGGCAAGCGGTGGCGCGTGCCGCTGGCCGATGACCGCTGCGCTCTCCCCGCGGTGGAATGGGGGCGGCAGCCTTGCTGGCGTCGTCAGAGGATGTAGCGCGAGAGGTCTTCGTTCTTCGCCAGTTCGGCCAGGCGGTCGTCCACCGCCTGCGCGTCGAGCACCACGGTCTGGCCGCTGCGGTTGGGCGCGTCGAAGCTCACTTCGTCGAGCAGCCGCTCCATCACCGTGGCCAGGCGACGGGCGCCGATATTCTCGGTGCGCTCGTTGACGTCGAAGGCAATCTGCGCCAGCCGCCGCACCGCGCCCGGGGTGAAGTCCAGCGTCACGCCCTCGGTGGCCAGCAGCGCCGTGTACTGCTTGACCAGGCTGGCCTGGGTGCTGGTGAGGATGGCCTCGAAGTCGTCCACGCTCAGCGAGCCCAGTTCGACGCGGATCGGGAAGCGCCCCTGCAGTTCGGGGATCAGGTCGCTGGGCTTGGCCAGGTGGAAGGCGCCGCTGGCGATGAACAGCATGTGGTCGGTCTTGACCATGCCGTACTTGGTATTGACGGTGGTGCCTTCCACCAGCGGCAGCAGGTCGCGCTGCACGCCCTGGCGGCTGACCTCGGCGCCGCCGTGTTCCTGGCGCGAGGCGACCTTGTCGATCTCGTCGATGAAGACGATCCCGTTGCCCTCGGCGTTGGCCAGCGCGGCGGCGCGGATTTCGTCCTCGTTGACGAGCCGGCCGGCTTCCTCTTCCACCAGCAATTGCAGCGCCTGGCCGATGCGCAGCTTGCGTGACTTGCGCCTGGTCTGGCCCATCTGGCTGAACAAGCCCTTCAGCTGCTCGGCCATCTCTTCCATGCCCTGCGGGCCCAGGATCTCCAGCGAGGGTTTGGCCTCGGCGATGTCGATCTCGATTTCCTTGTCGTCCAGGCTGCCTTCGCGCAGCCGCTTGCGCATGACCTGACGCGCGGTGTTGTCTGCCGGCGGCGTGTCGCTGGTGAATCCGGGTGCGCTGCGCGGTGGCGGCACCAGGATGTCGAGCACACGCTCCTCGGCCGCGTCCTCGGCCGCCGCGCGCTTGGTGCGCATCTGGCGCTCGCGCTCTTCCTTCACCGCCACGTCGAGCAGGTCGCGGATGATGGTGTCCACGTCCTTGCCCACATAACCCACCTCGGTGAACTTGGTGGCTTCGACCTTGATGAATGGCGCGTCGGCCAGCCGGGCCAGGCGCCGCGCGATCTCGGTCTTGCCCACGCCGGTGGGGCCGATCATGAGGATGTTCTTGGGCGTGATCTCGGCGCGCAGCTTTTCGTCGACCTGCTGTCGCCGCCATCGGTTGCGCAGCGCGATGGCCACGGAGCGCTTGGCCTTGTGCTGGCCGACGATATGGCGGTCGAGTTCGGAGACGATCTCCTGCGGGGTCATGCTCATTCGAGCGTCTCCACCGTGTGCTGCTGGTTCGTGTAGATGCACAGGTCGCCGGCTATCTCCAGCGAGCGCTTGACGATCTGTGCCGGCGTCATCTCGGTGTGGTCCAGCAGCGCCCGTGCCGCGGCCTGGGCATAGGCGCCGCCGGATCCGATGGAGACGATGCCGAACTCGGGCTCCAGCACGTCGCCGTTGCCGGTGATGATGAGCGAGCACTCCCGGTCGGCCACCGCCAGCATGGCCTCCAGCCGGCGCAGCACGCGGTCGGTGCGCCAGTCCTTGGTCAGCTCGATCGCCGCGCGCTGCAGGTGGCCCTGGTGCTTTTCCAGCTTGGCCTCGAAGCGCTCGAACAGCGTGAAGGCATCGGCCGTGGCCCCGGCAAAGCCGGCCAGCACCTGGTCGCGGTGCAGCTTGCGTACCTTGCGCGCGCTGGCCTTGACGACGATGGTGCCCAATGTGACCTGGCCGTCGCCGCCCAGCGCCACCAGCGGCCCGCGCCGCACGCTGACGATGGTCGTGCCGTGATAGTTTTCCATGGGTCGTTTGCAGATGGGGCCGTGGCGGCCCGGATCAAGCCGGTCGCGCGCGGTCAGACCTTCCTGACCTGCACCTTGGCGTGTTCATTGATGCCCATGGCGCCGAAGAAAAGCGCGACCAGGCGGTGGGCGTCGACGAAATGCACGGCCCGGTTCTCGCTGCAGCGCGACAGCACCCAGTTCAGCAGGTCGCCGGCGGCGATGAAGTCGACGCGGATCAGCCGCGCGCAGGAGACGCTCACCACCGGCGCGGTGCCGAGCCGGCCCTGCAGCTTGGCCAGCGTGGCGCTGATGTCGCCGACGAGCTGGCCCGACAGCTCCACGTGCGCGACTTCCACGCCGCCGCTGGCCGGGCTGTCGGTCAGGCCCGACTCCATGAAGCTGGTCGAGACCTCGCTGACCATCGAAAGTGAAGGCGTGCGCGTGGCCAGACCGGAACTGCTGATGTGCACCTTGCAGCGCGCCGCGGACCACGAAGGCGGTGAAACCTCGTAGGTGACGCAGTAGTCGATGGCGGCTTCGTCGAACTGGTCGGCCCGGTTGGCCAGCCGCAGCGCGTCCAGCCGCGTCAGCCAGAAGGCCGGATCGGCGTCGCGAACGCCCGTGGGTGCCGCTTCCTGCAGGGTGTGGAGCAGGCGGTCGCCGGCCAGCCAGCGCATTTCCAGCGCCTGGCCGGCCCACAGGCGAAACAGCGCGGAAAGCTGCATCGCCGCTTCGGCGTCGATGACGCGCAGCTGGTTCCAGTCGAAGATCCAGGGCAGCGGCATCTGCAGCGCCTGCGAGCGCAGCCGCGCCACGGCCTCGATGTCCAGCAGCTCGGGGCAGATCCAGCCCACGTCGCCCGCTGGCGAGTCGCGATGCCTGGTCATCGGTTCCTCGGCCAGCGCGTCGGCCACCAGTTTGGGCAGCGAATACCACTGCGGCGCCGACCAGCCGAACTGCTGCGCATAGTCCACGGCCAGGCTCTCGAAGTGCTGATGCTGGCCGGTGGCACGGTACAGGTCGAACAGCACGAGCCAGGTCTCGGCATGCTGCGCGCGCGCGCTGCCGGCGGCGATGATGCGCTGCAGCGCCTCCTCGCATTGCGCGAAATCGGCATTGGCGAAGGCGATCACGGCCTCGTCGAGCTCGGGGTCGTGCACGACCTCGTTGACCTCCACCGCGAACGCGCTGCGGAAATCGTTGTTCTCGCCCGCCGCTGCAGGGGCGGCGTCGTCGAAGGACACCGGACTGAGCGGGGCCAGCGGAGGCAGGCCGCCGGACATCTGCACCGGTGCCGGTGCCGCTGCCGGAGGCAGCGGGAATTCGGGCAGCGGCGGCAGCGGCAGCAGCGTCTCACCGTCGTCGAGCACGCCGCCGCCGGTGCTCGGGCCTTCGGCGCGGCGGGCCAGCGCCGCCGGGACGGTGGACGCCTGGTTGAATCCGGTGGACCTGCGGCGGGTGGAATTGAAGCCGCCGTCACCGACCATCTGCTGTTCGATCTCGTCGATCTTGGCCTTCACCCCGTCGGTGCGCGTGAGGTTGCTGTCAGGCAGCCGGGCCTCGGAATCGTCGAGACGGGAAGAGCCGCCCAGTGCTGCCAGCTGTTCGGGCGACAGGCCTTCGCGGCGCACGCGGCGCAACACGTCGAATTCGCGCTTGCGAACGAAGTCATTGCGCCGCTTGCGCTCGATCATGGCCTTCAGCTCGGACTTCTCGAGCTCGAGCTCGCGCGAGTCCTCCTGCCGCGAATTGAGCTCGGTCCAGTCGGTGGCCGGGTTCGCGACGAACCGGACCACCTTGCGGAAGAAGCTCTCGTTCTCGGCCATGTGGCAAATGGTAACCGGGGCGGCTGCTGCGAACGGGCTCGCAGCTGCCGCGCCGCTTCAGTCGCCGAACATCTTCTGCTTGAGCTCGCGGCGCTGCTGCGCTTCCAGCGACAGCGTGGCGGTGGGCCGGGCCAGCAGACGCTGCAACCCGATGGGCTCGCCGGTCTCGTCGCAATAACCGTAGTCGCCGCTGTCCAGCCGCGCCAGCGACTGCGCGATCTTCTTCAGCAGCTTGCGTTCGCGGTCGCGCGTGCGCAGCTCCAGCGCATGCTCTTCCTCGATGGTGGCGCGGTCGGCCGGGTCGGGCACGATGGAGGTGTCCTCGCGCAGGTGCTCGGTGGTTTCACCGGCGTTGGAAAGGAGGTCGTCCTTCTGCTTCTGCAGCTGGGCGCGGAAGAAGTCCAGCTGCTTCTCGTTCATGTACTCGCTGTCG
This sequence comes from Candidatus Rubrivivax defluviihabitans, assembly GCA_016709385.1. Lineage (GTDB taxonomy): Bacteria > Pseudomonadota > Gammaproteobacteria > Burkholderiales > Burkholderiaceae_C > Rubrivivax > Rubrivivax defluviihabitans. The sequence continues at coordinate 94,392 of JADJMW010000002.1, read as the reverse complement.
GGCATGGCGAGCAATTCGTCCACCGTGAGGTCGCGGCCGGCCTTGTGTTTCCAGGCGTTGGCCAGCTTGGGGTCGGCCTTGTGCGCGGGCCGGGGCGTATCGGCGGCATCGGCCAACTGCCGGCTGGCCGGCGTGGCAGGCGCAAAGCGGTCGGTGAAGCGGTTGGCCGCCGGAGCCTGGGCCGGAATCGGGGCCGGCGCCGGCACGGCCTTGGCGGCCGCCTTGGCCGCAGCCGACCGGCTCACGGGCTTGGGCGCGGGCGTGGCGGTCTGGGCCGCCTCTGCCGCCTTGGCCGCCGGCTTGCTGTCTGCGGGCTTGACCGGTGTCTTGTTCAATGGGGACTCCTCGCCTTGAATTCACGCATTCTTGAAGCCGGTTCCCGGGCCGCGGCGGGGTGCCGCCGAGTGCCGGGCCTGACCCCCGAAGCGCGCGGATTGTAGCCACGCCCATGCCGGCGGCCGCCCATCCGCGGGCCGTGGCCGGCAACCCTTCACGCCAGGCACTGCTCCAGCCCCTGCATCAAGACGTCGCGCGGCAGATCGATGCCGATGAAGACCATCTTGCTGAGCTTCTCCTCGCCCGGCGCCCACTTGGGGCCGAGGTCGCTGCCCATGAGCTGATGCACGCCCTGGAAGATGACCTTGCGGTCGCTGCCCTTCATGTGCAGCACGCCCTTGTAACGCAGCATCTTGGGGCCGTAGACCTGCACGATGGCGCCGAGGAAGTCTTCCAGCTTGGCCGGGTTGAAGGCGCGCTGGCTGCGGAACACGAAGGACTTCACGTCGTCGTCGTGGGCGTGGTGGTGCGGGTGGTCGCAGCGCTCGCCGGGGCCGTGGTCGTGGCCAGCGTGGTCATGGTCGCCATGCCCGTCGTCGGCATGCAGGAACTCGGGGTCGAGGTCGAGCTTGGCGTTGAGGTTGAAGCCCTTCAGGTCGAACACTTCGGCCAGCGGCGCCTCGCCGAAGTGCACCGCGCGCTGCGGCGCGCGCGGGTTCATGTGCTTCAGGCGGTGCATCAGCTCGTTCACGTCGTCGGGCGTCACGAGGTCGGACTTGCTGATGAAGATCTGGTCGGCGAAGCCGACCTGGCGGCGCGCCTCCTGGCGCGTGTCGAGCTGGCCGTCGGCGTGCTTGGCGTCGACCAGGGTCAGGATCGAGTCGAGCAGGTAGCTCTCGGCGATCTCGTCGTCCATGAAGAAGGTCTGCGCCACCGGGCCGGGGTCGGCCAGGCCGGTGGTCTCGATGACCACGCGCTCGAAGTCGAGCTCGCCTTTGCGCCGCTTCTCGGCCAGGTCCGACAGCGTGGAGCGCAGGTCCTCGCGGATGGTGCAGCACACGCAGCCGTTGTTCATCTGGATGATCTGCTCGCCGGTGTCGGCGACCAGGATGTCGTTGTCGATATTTTCTTCGCCGAACTCGTTCTCGATGACGGCGATCTTCTGGCCATGTGCTTCGGTGAGCACGCGCTTGAGCAGCGTGGTCTTGCCCGAGCCGAGGAAGCCGGTGAGGATGGTGGCGGGGATGAGGCCTGTCGTCATGTGGGGGGCTGCTGGCGAATGGAGCGGATGGATGGGGGCGGTGACTGTGTTGCAAGGGCTGCCGCAAGTCAAGGCAGGCGTGGGTGCCGCCCGCCGGCAGCGCGCGGCGGCTTCAGGACGGCGTGGCCCAGACCTGCAGCCGCGGCAGCATCAGGCGGTACGGCGCCAGCAGCAGCGCCGCCATCGCGGCCTTCACGGCCAGGTCGCCGGCGGCCAGCAGGGTCCAGTCGAGGTCGGTGCCGGCGAAGGCCAGGAAGAAGAAGACCGCGGTATCCAGCACCGAAGCCGCCAGCGAGCCCAGCAAGGGCGCCTTCCACCAGCTCAGCCGGCGCAGGCGGTTGAACAGAGAGATGTCGAGGATCTGCGCCAGGATGAAGGCGCTGCCCGAGGCCAGCGCAATGCGCCAGGGTGCGAGCAGCAGCGACACCACCACCGCCAGCGCAAACCCGACCCAGGCCACGCGGCGCGCCGCGGTCGGGCCGAGGCTGCGGTTGGTGAGGTCGGTGACGAGGAAGACCACCGGAAAGCTGAACGCGCCCCAGGTCAGCCAGTCGTTGATGGGGTGCTGCACCAGCACGTTGGACAGCACGATCACCGCGGCCATGGCCAGGATCGGCGTGCGCAGCGCCTGCAGGGCGGCCGGCGAGTAAGGGCGTGTCATGGTCGGGGCGGTAGGCAACGGAACCGGAGATTGTCGCCGCCCCCGGTGCCGGCTGCCGGGCCTCGGTTATTCTTCATGCTTCTTCCACTGCCGGCACCCGACCCAGTGTCCGACCCTGCTCCATCCCGGCACCCGCGCGCCGCTGCGCGCGCGAGTGCGGACAAGCGGTCCTTGTTCGAGCGTCTGATCGAATTCATCATGCCCGGCCCCGACAGCAAGGCCGAGCTGATCCGCACGCTGGCCGATGCCGAGAATCGTGAACTGATCGAACCCCAGTCGCGCGCCATGCTCGAAGGCGTGCTGCGCATGGCCGACATGACTGCCGGCGACGTGATGGTGCCGGCCACGCGCATGGACCGTCTGGACATTGCGGCCGACTACGACGAACTGCTCAATACCGTGATCGAGACCGCGCACTCGCGCTTCCCGGTCTACGACGGCGAGCGCGACAACATCATCGGCATCCTGATGGCCAAGGACCTGCTGAAGCTGCAGCGCGCGCCCGAGCTGAACCTGCGCACGCTGCTGCGGCCGGCGGTCTTCGTGCCCGAGAGCAAGGCGCTGAACGACCTGCTGCGCGACTTCCGATCCAACCGCAACCACCTGGCGATCGTGATCGACGAATTCGGCAGCACGGCCGGGCTGATCACCATCGAGGACGTGCTGGAGGAGATCGTCGGCGAGATCGAGGACGAATTCGACGAGGCCGAGCGCCAGAACGGCATCGTCACGCTGGCCGACGGCAACCAGCGTGTGGCCGGCGACGTGGGCATAGCCGACGTCAACGCGTCCTTCGGCGTGGACCTGCCGGAGGATGATTTCGACACCATCGGCGGGCTGATCGCGCACGAACTGGGCCGCGTGCCGCGGCGCGGCGAATCCATCGAACTGGCCGGCCTGCGCTTCACGGTGATGCTCACGCGCGGGGGCGCGGTGCGCTGGTTCCGCGTCAGCCGCCTGGCGCCAGCCGAGGATGCGGCCGAAGGCGGCGGCGTCGATTGAGCCCCCCAGCACGCCGACCCGGGCCCGGGCCGGTGGCCGACGCGGTGGTGGCAGCGGCGCTGGGCGCGCTGCAGACCCTGGCCTACGTGCACACGGCCTTGCCCGGCGCCTGGCTGCTGCCGCTGGCCACGCTGGCCTGGCTGGTGTGGCGGCTGGACACCGTGCCGCCATGCCGTGCCGCGCTGCTGGCGGCCTGCTACGCCACGGCCTGGCTGGTGGCCGGCGTGTGGTGGCTGTTCATCAGCATGCATCGCTATGGCGGCCTGCCGGCGTGGATGGCGGCGACGGCGGTGCTATTGCTGGCGGCGGCGCTGTCGGGCTGGCTGGCGCTGGCCGCGGCGGCCTACGCACGCTGGCGCCGGGGCGGTGCGGGCGACGCCTGGCTGTTCGCGGCGCTGTGGCTGCTGGCCGAACTGGCGCGCGGCGTGGTCTTCACCGGGTTTCCTTGGTTGGCCTCGGGCTATTCGCAGCTCGACGCACCGCTGGCGGCCTTGGCGCCGTGGGTCGGCGTGTATGGCATCGGTGCGGTGCTGGCGTTCGCGGCGGCGGCGCTGGCGCGGCTGATTCGCAGCCGCGGGCGCCGCTGGGGCCCGGCCGCGGCGGCGCTGGCGCTCGTGGCCTGGGTGAACTGGGCGGGGCCCGGCGAACACAGCCGGCCAGCGGGCGAAATCTCGGTGGCACTGCTGCAGACCAACGTCAAGCAGGACGAGAAATTTTCCGCCGAGCGCATGCCCGAGATGCTGGCCTGGGTCGACAACCGGCTGCGGCTGGCTCGGGCCGACCTGGTGGTGGCACCGGAAACCGCAGTGCCGCTGCTGCCTTTCCAGCTGGCCGAAATGGCGCCGGGCTACTGGGAGGGTTTGCGCGGACATTTCGGCGACGCGGCGGCCGGCCGCGCGGCGCTGGTGGGTGTGCCGCTGGGTGACTACGAGCGCGGCTACACCAATTCGGTGGCCGGGCTGTCGCCGGCCGGCGAATACCGCTACGACAAGTACCACCTGGTGCCCTTCGGCGAGTTCATCCCCATCGGCTTTCGCTGGTTCACGGCCATGATGAATATCCCGCTCGGCGACTTCGCGCGCGGCGTCGTCGATCCGCCTTCGTTTGCCGTCGGCGCCCAGCGCGTGGCGCCCAATATCTGCTACGAGGACTTGTTCGGCGAGGAACTCGCGCGCCGTTTCACCGACCCGGCCACCGCGCCCACGGTGTTCGCCAACGTGAGCAATATCGGCTGGTTCGGCGACACCATCGCCACCGTGCAGCACCTGAATATCTCGCGCATGCGGGCGCTGGAATTCCAGCGGCCGATGATCCGCGCCACCAATACAGGCGCCACGGCCATCGTCGACCACCGCGGCGTGGTGCAGGCCATGCTGCCGCCGCACACCCGTGGCGTGCTCACCGGCAGCGTGCAGGGACGCGACGGCATCACGCCCTTCGCCTGGTGGGCGGCGCGCGCGGGCTTGTGGCCGCTGGCGCTGGGGGCGCTGCTGGTGGTGCTGGCGGCCGCCTGGCGCGAGCGGCCGCCGCGCCGGTCGACGCGACTGCAGGGCCCGTAAACTCAAGGGTTTCCGCCTGCCGCCGCCATGCTCACCTTCCAGCAGATCATCCTCAAGCTGCAGAGCTACTGGGACGCCCAGGGCTGTGCCCTGCTGCAACCCTACGACATGGAAGTCGGCGCCGGCACCAGCCACACCGCCACCTTCCTGCGCTCGCTCGGCCCCGAACCCTGGAAGGCGGCCTATGTGCAGCCCAGCCGCCGCCCCAAGGACGGCCGCTACGGCAACAACCCGAACCGGCTGCAGCACTACTACCAGTACCAGGTGGTGCTGAAGCCCGCGCCGCCCGACATCCTGGAGCTCTACCTGGGCAGCCTGGAGGCACTGGGCTTCGACCTGCAGGCCAACGACGTGCGTTTCGTCGAGGACGACTGGGAGAACCCCACGCTGGGCGCCTGGGGCTTGGGCTGGGAGGTCTGGCTCAACGGCATGGAAGTGACCCAGTTCACCTATTTCCAGCAGGTCGGCGGCATCGACTGCCGGCCGATCACCGGCGAGATCACCTACGGCCTGGAGCGGCTGGCGATGTACCTTCAGGGCGTGGACAACGTCTACGACCTGGTCTGGACCGAAGGCGCGGCGGGCCAGTTGCTGTACCGCGACGTCTACCACCAGAACGAGGTCGAGCAGAGCGCCTACAACTTCGAGCACAGCGACGTTGACTTTTTGCTCGGCGCCTTCACGGCGCACGAAAGGCAGGCCAGGCATCTGATGGAACAGCAGCTCGCCCTGCCGGCCTACGAGCAGGTGCTCAAGGCCGCGCACACCTTCAACCTGCTCGACGCGCGCGGCGCCATCAGCGTCACCGAGCGCGCGGCCTATATCGGCCGCATCCGCAACCTGGCACGCAGCGTGGCGCAGAGCTACCTGGACAGCCGGGCGAGGCTGGGCTTCCCGCTGGCGCCGCGCGCCTGGGCCGACGAGGTGACTGCGCAACTGGCGAAGAAGGCGGCATGAATATGGTCGGCACGCATAACCTGCTGGTCGAGCTCTTCGTCGAGGAGCTGCCGCCCAAGGCGCTGAAGAAGCTGGGCGAGGCCTTCGGCAGCGCGCTGCAGCAGGGTCTGCGGGCGCAGGGCCTGGTCGACGAGTCTTCGGCGGTGAATCTCTTTGCCACGCCGCGGCGGCTGGCGGCGCGCATCAGCCATGTTCTGGCCGTGGCGCCCGACAAGCCGGTGTCGGTGAAGCTCATGCCGGTGGCCGTGGCGCTGGACCCATCCGGCCAGCCGACCCCGGCGCTGCTGAAGAAGCTGGCCGGCCTGGGCACCGACGCCAGCGTGCTGCCGCAGCTGCGGCGCCAGCCCGATGGCAGGGCCGAGGCCTTGTATTTCGACCACGTGCTGCCCGGCGCCACGCTGGCCGCGGGACTGCAGCAGGCGCTGGACGAGGCCATCGCCGGGCTGCCGATCCCGAAGGTGATGCAATACCAGCTGGACAACGGCGAGGGCGCCGACTTCCAGCCCGGTTGGACGAGCGTGAATTTCGTGCGCCCGGCGCACGGCCTGGTGGCGCTGTACGGCGCCGACGTGGTGCCGGTGCGTGCGCTCGGCCTGCAGGCCGGCCGCCAGACGCGCGGCCACCGCTTCGAGGCGGCGGTGGACCCGGTGGTGCTGCAGCATGCCGACCACTACGAACGCCAGCTCGAAGAGCAGGGCGCGGTGATCGCCAGTTTCAAGGCGCGCCGCGCCGAGATCGTGCGCCAGCTCGGCGCCGCGGCGGCGCGCGAACATCTGGTGCCGATCGAAGACGATGCGCTGCTCGATGAAGTCACGGCGCTGGTGGAGCGGCCGAACGTGCTGCTGTGCCGCTTCGAGGCCGAATTCCTGGCCGTGCCGCCCGAGTGCCTGATCCTCACGATGAAGGCCAACCAGAAATATTTTCCGCTGCTCCATCCGTCGGGTGGATTGACCAACAGCTTCCTCATCGTGAGCAATATCACCCCGGCCGACCCCGGCCGCGTGGTGCAGGGCAACGAACGCGTGGTGCGGCCGCGCCTGGCCGACGCCAAGTTCTTCTTCGACCAGGACCGCAGGAAGACGCTCGAATCGCGCGTGCCGCTGCTGGACAAGGTGGTCTACCACGGCAAGCTCGGCAGCCAGGGCGAACGCGTCGAGCGCGTGCGCGCCATCGCGCGTGTGATTGGCGGCCAGCTCGGCGGCGAGGCCCTGGCCGCCGCGACCGACCGCGCGGCGCTGCTGGCCAAGGCCGACCTGCTGACCGACATGGTGGGCGAATTCCCGGAACTGCAAGGCATCATGGGTGGCTACTACGCGCGCCACGACGGCGAGCCCGAAGACGTGGCGCAGGCCGTGGAAGACCACTACAAGCCGCGCTTCGCCGGCGATGCGCTGCCGCGCGGTGAAGCCGGCATCGCGGCCGCGCTGGCCGACAAGCTGGAGACTCTGGCCGGACTGTTCGGCATCGGGCAGGTGCCCACCGGCGACAAGGATCCCTTTGCGCTGCGCCGCCATGCCCTGGGCGTGATCCGCATGCTCGTCGAACGGAAACTGCCGCTGGCCGTGCCCTGGCTGGTGGACGCGGCCTTCGCGGCCTTTCCCTCGCACCATGGCCAGGAACGCGAGGCGGTGGCGAATTTCCTGTACGACCGCCTGGTGGGCTACCTGCGTGAACTCGGCTACAGCGCGCACGAAGTGGACGCGGTGATCGCCTTGCGCCCGCCGCGCTGGGCCGAACTGCCGCAGCGGCTGGCGGCCGTGCGCAGCTTCGCGACCCTGCCGGAGGCGCCGGCGCTGGCTTCGGCGAACAAGCGGGTGGGTAACATCCTGAAGAAGGCCGCGGGCGAGGTGCCCGCAGCCGTGGACTCGGCGCTGCTGCGCGAAGCCGCCGAGCAGGCGCTGGCGGCAGCGATTCACGCCGTGGCGCCGCAGGCCGACGCGGCCTTCGAGCGCGGCGACTATGCGGCCTCGCTGCAGGCCCTGGCCGGGCTGAAAGCGCCGGTGGATGCCTTCTTCGACGCGGTCATGGTCAACGCCGACGACGCGGCGCTGCGCAACAACCGGCTGGCGCTGCTGGCCGGCCTGCACCGCGCGATGAACCGCGTGGCCGATCTCTCGCGTCTTGCCGCCTGACCGGCACATTCGGGGGCGCGCGCCATGCACACCACCAAGCTCGTCATCCTGGGCCGCGACGGCACCCTCAACGAATACCGCGAGGGCCATGTCACCGAGCCTGCCGAGTGGCAGCCGCTGCCCGGCGCGCTGGAGGCCGTGGCGCGGCTGAACCATGCCGGCTGGCACGTGGTGGTGGCCACCAACCAGGCCGGCATCGGCCGCGGCATGATCGACATGGCCGCCGTCAACGCCGTGCACACGCACATGAACCAGTTGCTCGCGGCGCAGGGTGGCCGCATCGACGCCGTCTTCTTCTGCCCGCACACGCCCGACGAAACCTGCGAATGCCGCAAGCCCAAGCCCGGCATGATGCTGGAGGTGGGCCGCCGTTATGGCGTGGACCTGAAGACGGTGCCGATGGCCGCCGACACGCTGCGCGACCTGCTCGCCGCCCATGCCGCCGGCTGCGAACCGCACCTGTTGCTGACCGGCCGCGCCGCGAATATCGGCGACGACCAGCTGCACCACATGCTGTCGCAGGTGCCGGGGGCGCGGGCGCATGCCGACCTGGCGGCGTTCGCCGACTTCCTGCTGCGCCGCGACCACGTCGCCGATTCCGCTTCGGGGGAACTGGGCTGATGCGCGCGGCGCGCGTGCCGGTGCGCGTGCCGGTGCGCGTGCATTGGGCGCTGCGTTCGCTGCTCTTCGTGCTCTGGCTCGCCGCCACGGTGGTGCCCTGGGCCCTGGCGATGCTGCTGCTTTCGATCTTCGTGCGCGGCCCGCGCCTGTACTGGCCCACCATGGGCTGGCTGCGGCTGGCGGTGTGGGGCGCACGCGTGATCTGCGGCGTGCGCCACCGCGTGCAAGGCATCGAGCACCTGCCCACCGCGGCCGATGGCCATGCCGCGGTGCTGCTCGCGCCCAAGCACCAGTCCGCCTGGGAAACCTTCGCGCTGCCGACGCTGATGCCGCATCCGCTGGCCTATGTCTTCAAGCGCGAGCTGCTCTACGTGCCGTTCTTCGGCTGGGCCATGGGCCGGCTGGACATGATCCACATCGACCGCAGCAAGCGCCTCGAAGCCTGGGCCAGGATCGCGGCCCGGGGCAAGGAGCTGTTTGCCCAGGGCATCTGGGTGATCATGTTTCCCGAAGGCACGCGCACCGAGCGCGGGCACAAGGGTCGCTACCAGAGCGGCGCCTCGCGGCTGGCCATCACCTGCGGCGTGCCCATCGTGCCCATCGCCGTCACCTCGGCGAAGTGCTGGCCGCGCAAGAGCTTCCTGCTGCGGCCGGGGGTCATCGACGTCTCGATCGGCCGGCCCATCCCCAGTGTCGGACGCAAGCCCGACGAGCTGATGCGCGAGGTCGAGGGCTGGATCGAGGCCGAGATGCGGCGGCTGGACCCCGAGGCCTATCCAGAGGCCGCCCGCAGCGTGCCGGCATCGATGGCGGCCGCCTCCTAGAATCGCGGCCCATGCCGCCCGCGCCCCCTTCGCCGCTGCAACTTTCGCTGTTCGACGACGTAGCGGCCGCCATGGGCCCGAGGCTGGCGTCGCCCGTCACGCCAACGCAAACGCCGCCAGCACCGCCCGAGCCCGAAGCCTTCCGGCACCCGCGCTCGCAGCGCGACATCCGGCTCGGTGAACATCTGGTGGCCTACGAGTTGCGGCGGGCGCGGCGGCGCAGCATCGGGTTCGTGGTCGGTGTCGAGGGGCTGTCGGTCAGCGCGCCGCGCTGGGTCGGCGTGGGCGAGGTCGAAGCAGCGCTGCGCGAGAAAGCCGCCTGGATCCTGCGCAAGCTGCACGAGCAGCGTGAACGCGCGCGGCGGCTGGCTGCCGCGCGCGTGGACTGGCGCGACGGCAGCACGATTCCGTTCCTGGGCGAAACCGTGATCCTGGTGCTGGACCCGCGTGCCACCGGCGCCGTGCTGCACACAGCGGAAGACACGCTGCCCGGCGTGCCGCGGCTGACCTTGCACCTGGGCCTGCCGCAGGGCGCTGCGCCGGAGCAGATCCGCGACACCGTGCAGAGCTGGCTGCAGCGCCAGGCGCGGCGAATCTTCGAGGAGCGTTGCGCCTGGTTCGCCGGCCGGCTGGGCGTGCGCATGAAGCGGCTGACGCTCAGTTCGGCCAGCACGCGCTGGGGCAGCGCCAGCGCGGATGGCTCGATCCGGCTGAACTGGCGCCTGGTGCATTTCGGACGGCCGGTGATCGACTACGTGGTGACGCACGAACTGGCGCACCTGCGCGAGATGAACCACAGCGCCGCCTTCTGGGAGGTGGTGCGCCAGGCCCTGCCCGAATTCGAGGCCGCGCGCGGTGCCTTGCGCCACGAAGTGCTGCCTGCATTTGACTGAAGGCGCCGGCGGCGTCGTGTCCTACCCCCAAATGGGGGATAAGTCCGAAGAATCGTCCGACCTCCAAATGCAGGGTTGGCAAGGTGCCGGCGGGCCTCGATACTGGTGGCTCAAGTTGTCATCACAAAGAGTCAGGCAGGGACGGGCTGGGAGGCTCAGTGCGGCGGCAGGACGGGTTCGAACCCCCGCCTGTCGCCGTTTTGTTTTGGTGGCACCCGGGCGCGCGCGCGTGGCTGGTGCCGAACTTCAGCCGACCGCGCGCCAGCGCAGTACGCCGTCGGCGCCCGGCTCGGGTGCCAGCCGGCCGGCCGTCTGCAGCGCATGCACATGGGCGATCGATTCGCCCATCGCGAAAGTCGTCTGGTGCAGGTCGAGCTGGCGTCTGAACATCACCGGCAGCAGGTCGGCAGCGCTGCACGGAGCGTTGCGGCAGGCCGCCAGCACCTCGGCCAGGCGCTCGTCGTGGTGCGCCTCCAGTTGCGCGATGCGCTCGTGCAGCCCGGTGAAGGGCAGGCCGTGCGACGGCAGCACCAGCGTGGCGGCGGGCAGCGCGCGCAGCGCGGCGATGGACTTCAGGTACAGCGGCAGCGGGTCGGCCTCGGGTTCGAGGTCGATGACGCTGACATTGGTGGAGATGCGCGGCAGCACCATGTCGCCTGAGATCAGCAGGCCGAGTGCTTCGCAGAACAGCGCGATGTGCTCCGGAGCGTGGCCGTAGCCGGCGATGCAGCGCCAGGCGCGGCCGCCGATGTCCAGCACCATGCCGTCCATCAGGCGCCGAAAGCGGCCCGGCACCTGCGGCACCATGCTCGCGTAGTAGTTGCTGCGCGCGCGCACCCTGGCCAGCGACTCGGGGTCGACCAGACCGTGCAGCGCGAAGAAGCGCGCCGCGGCCTCGCCGCCGAAGCCGGTGGTGGCAAGGCTGGCCATTCGGCCGGCATTCCAGTCGGTGCCGCTGATCCACAGCCGGCATTCGCGCTGCGGCGTCGTCCAGCGTTCGCACAGCCAGTGCGCCAGCCCGATGTGGTCGGGGTGCATGTGCGTGACCAGCACGCGCAGCACCGGCAGCCCCTGCAGTTCGTGCGCGAAGAGGCGTTCCCAGGCCGCGCGCGTGGCGTCGTTGGCGATGCCGCAGTCGACGACGGTCCAGCCTTCGATGCCGTCCTGCCGGTCGCGCAGCAGCCACAGGTTGATGTGGTCCAGCGCGAAGGGCAGGGCCATGCGCAGCCAGCGCACGCCGGGCGCGATTTCGATCGTACTGCCGGGGGCCGGCAGCGTGTCGCCCAGCGGGTAGTGCAGTGCGCTCTCGTGCGGGTTGGCCATGGCTCTATATTTGCGGCAGCGGTTCGAGCCAGTCTAACCACTGCCCGCAGCACCGCGCCCCGAAACGCCCGAGGAGACGCCCCCATGAACCTGCCCGGCCTGAATTTCCAGCTCGGTGAAGATATCGACGCCTTGCGCCACGCCGTGCGCGACTTCGCGCATTCCGAGATCGCCCCGCTCGCTGCCGAAGCCGACCGCAGCGACCAGTTCCCCATGCATCTGTGGCGCAAGATGGGCGAACTCGGCGTGCTCGGCATCACCGTGCCCGAAGAGTACGGCGGCGCCGGCATGGGCTACCTGGCGCACATGGTTGCCATGGAAGAGATCAGCCGCGCCAGTGCCGGCATCGGCCTGAGCTACGGCGCGCACAGCAACCTGTGCGTGAACCAGATCAAGCGCAACGGCACCGAAGCGCAGCGGCAGAAATACCTGCCGAAACTGGTCAGCGGCGAACATGTCGGCGCGCTGGCGATGAGCGAGTCCGGCGCCGGCAGTGACGTCATCAGCATGAAGCTGAAGGCGCGGGACCTGGGCGGCAGCTACTTGCTCAACGGCTCCAAGATGTGGATCACCAACGGCCCCGACGCCGACACCATGGTGGTCTACGCCAAGACCGAATCCGGCGACCCCCAGGAGGCGCCTCACCCTTCTGCGGGCGGGCGTGCGGCCGAAGGCGGAGCCCGCAGCATCACCGCTTTCATCGTCGAGAAAGGGATGAAGGGCTTTTCCACGGCGCAGAAGCTCGACAAGCTGGGCATGCGCAGCAGCCACACCGGTGAGATGGTGTTCCGCGACGTCGAGGTGCCGGCCGAAAATATTCTGGGTCATCTCCATCGCGGGACCCGCGTGCTGATGAGCGGGCTGGACTACGAACGTGCGGTGCTGGCGGCCGGGCCGATCGGCATCATGCAGGCGGTGATGGACAACGTGATGCCCTATATCCACGACCGCAAGCAGTTCGGTCACAGCATCGGCGAGTTCCAGCTCATCCAGGGCAAGGTGGCCGACATGTATACGGTGCTGCAGGCCGGCCGCGCCTTTTGCTACACGGTGGGCAAGAATCTGGACCTGCTGGGCGCCGAGCACGTGCGCCAGGTGCGCAAGGACTGCGCCAGCGTCATCCTGTGGTGTGCCGAGAAGGCCACCTGGATGGCCGGCGAGGGCATCCAGATCTTCGGCGGCAACGGCTATATCAACGACTACCCGCTGGGGCGGCTGTGGCGCGACGCCAAGCTGTACGAGATCGGTGCCGGCACGAGCGAGATCCGGCGCATGCTGATCGGCCGCGAACTCTTCGCCGAGACGATGTGAGGGTCGGCGACGGGCCGGTCGATGTGTATACTATGTTTAAACGTCATCCGCCGGAGGCCGATCGTGAGTGAAGCCGTGCTCGACATCAAGCGCTGGGGCAACAGCCTGGGGGTGCGCCTGCCGGCGGCCGTGGCGCGCGCCGCGCACCTGAAGGCCGACCAGCGGGTTCGCGTCAGCGTCGAGGACGGCCGCGTCGTCATCGTCCCGGAGTTGTCCGCCGTGGCGTCGCTGGCCGAGCGCCTGGCGCGCTTCGACCCCATCCGCCACGGTGGCGAGGCGATGCCGTCGGGCCCGGTGGGCGCCGAGCGGTGGTAGTGCAGTGGCGGCACGGGCCCGCGGGCGTCGTGCGGACTGGGTGCCCGGCCGCCAGGAGGTGATCTGGATCGACTGCAACCCGCAGGCCGGCCGCGAAATGCGCGAGGTGCATCCCTTCCTGGTGCTGTCCCCCCATGAGTTCAACGACCGCACGTCGCTGGTGGTGGGCCTGCCGATGACGACGGCGGCGTACAACGCCGACAACCCCTTTGCGGTGGCCGCCGGGCCGGCTCCGGGCCGCCCCGCGGGTCGCACGAGCTACGTACTGTGTCACCAGCCGAAGTCCTTCGACTGGCGCGCGCGTGGCGGCAAGCCGCACCCCATGAAGCGGCTGCCCGACGGGCCGTTTGCCGAAGCCTGCGGGGTGCTGAATCAGATCGTCCAACTGGGCTGAACGCCAGCGCAAAGGTCTCGATGCCACGACAACTGCCCGACCTGCTGGAGAACAACCGCCGCTGGGCCGCCGCCACCGAGCAGCGCGAGCCGGGCTTCTTCACGCGGCTGGCGCAGCAGCAGAACCCGCGCTACATGTGGATCGGCTGCGCCGACAGCCGCGTGCCGGCCAACGAGATCACCGGGCTCGACCCCGGCGAGGTCTTCGTGCACCGCAACGTGGCCAACGTGGTGGTGCCCTCCGACCTGAATGCCTTGTCGACCATCCAGTTCGCGGTGGAACACCTGCGGGTGGAGCACATCATCGTCGTCGGCCACTACGGCTGCGCCGGCGTGCGCGCCGCGCTGCGCGGCACCCGCGTCGGCCTGGCCGACAACTGGCTGCGCCACGTGCACAGCGTGCGGCTGCGCCACCGCAAGCGCCTGGAGCACCTGTCGCCGGCCAAGCAGGAAGATGCCTTGTGCGAGATGAACGTCATCGAGCAGGTGGGCAACGTGGCGCTGTCCACCGTGCTGCAGGACGCCTGGGCGCGCGGGCAGAAGGTGGCGGTGCACGGCTGGGTCTACGGCTTGCGCGACGGTTTGCTGAAAGATTTGGGTGTCACCATGGACCGCCCCGAGACCGTGGTGGACGTGTTCGGTGCCGCGCTGAAGCGCTACCCGCGCGTGGAGGCGCGCAACGAGGCCACCGATACCGACTGAACGAGAACGCATGTTTCCGCACAAGCTCACCGACAACCGCGCCTACGCCATCGCCAGCACGCTGCTCGACGGTTTCGACCGCCACTATCGCCTGTTCCGCGAGACCAGCGCCGCGGCCAAGGGCCGCTTCGAGCGCGCCGACTGGCACGGCCAGCAGCGCGCGCAGGCGCAGCGCATCGAGTACTACGACCAGCGCGTCGACGAGGCCGTGGACCGGCTGCGCGGCGAGTTCGACATGGCCTCGCTGTCGATGGACACCTGGCAGCAGGCCAAGCTGCACTACATCGGACTGCTCACCAACCACCTGCAGCCCGAACTGGCCGAGACCTTCTTCAATTCGGCCACCGCCAAGCTGCTGCACCGCAGCTATTTCCGCAACGACTTCATCTTCGTGCGGCCGGCCATCAGCACCGAATACATCGAGCCCGACACGCCGGGCGCCGCCCCCACCTACCGCGCCTACTACCCGGGCAAGGACAACCTGCACGACACCTGGTCGCGCATCGTCAGCAATTTCCAGCTCGGCGTGCCCTTCGAGGACCTGGACCGCGACGTCGACAACGTGGTGCAGGCCATGGTGTCCGAACTCGGCGGCTTCAGGCCGCGCGCCAATTTCCAGATCCAGGTGCTCTCGAGCCTGTTCTACCGCAACAAGGGCGCCTACCTGGTGGGCAAGATCATCAACGGCTTCACCGAGACGCCGGTGTCGCTGCCCATCCTGCACGGGCCCACGGGCCGGCTCTTCATCGACGCCGCGCTGTTCGGCGAAGACGACCTGCTCATGATCTTCAGCTACGCGCGGGCCTACTTCATGGTCGACATGGAGGTGCCCAGCGCCTTCGTGCAGTTCCTGCGCTCGCTCATGCCGCGCAAGCCGCGCGCCGAGCTGTACAACGCCATCGGGCTGCAAAAACACGGCAAGAACCTCTTCTACCGCGACTTCCTGGCCCACCTGCGGCATTCTTCCGACAAGTTCCGCATCGCGCCCGGCATCAAGGGCATGGTCATGCTGGTCTTCGACCTGCCTTCGTTTCCCTACGTGTTCAAGGTCATCAAGGACTTCTACCCGCCGCAGAAGGAGACCACGCGCGAACAGATCAAGGGCAAGTACCTGCTCGTCAAGCAGCACGACCGCGTGGGCCGCATGGCCGACACGCTGGAATACAGCAAGGTCGCCTTCCCGCGCCAGCGCTTCGAGGAAGAGCTGATCGCCGAGCTGCGCCACTTCTGCGGCAGCCTGCTGGAGGAAGACGGCAACATGCTCGTCATCCAGCACGTCTATATCGAGCGCCGCATGATCCCGCTCAACATCTACCTGCAGGAGGCCGGCCCCGATCAGATGTCGCATGCGGTCGTCGACTACGGCAATGCCATCAAGGACCTGGTGTCGGCGAATATCTTTCCCGGCGACATGCTGTGGAAGAACTTCGGCATCACGCGACACGGCAAGGTGGTGTTCTACGACTACGACGAGATCGAATACATCACCGACTGCAATTTCCGCCGTGTGCCGCAACCGCGCAACGAGGAAGAGGAGATGTCGGGCGAGGTCTGGTATTCGGTGGGCCCGCACGACGTCTTCCCCGAGACCTTCGGCCCCTTCCTGCTGGGCAACGCGCAGGTGCGCGAGGTCTTCATGGCGCACCACGCCGACCTGCTGGACGCCGCTTTCTGGCAAGGCCACAAGGAGCGCATCGCCGCCGGCCACGTGCACGACGTCTTTCCCTACGAGCCCTCCAAGCGCTTTTCGTCGCGGCCGGCACAATGAAGCCGCCGGCCTCATTCAAAGGAGCATCCCATGGCTGAATCCATCGTCATCGTTTCCGCCGCCCGCACCCCCATCGGCGGCCTGCTCGGCGACTTCGCGTCGCTGGCGGCCTGGGAACTGGGCGCCGTGGCCGTGAAGGCCGCCGTCGAACGCGCCGGCGTTCCCGGCGACGCCGTCGACGAGGTGCTGCTGGGCAACTGCCTGATGGCCGGCCAGGGCCAGGCGCCGGCGCGCCAGGCCATGCGCCGCGCCGGCCTGCCCGACAGCGCCGGCGCCGTGACGCTGTCCAAGATGTGCGGCAGCGGCATGCGCACCATGATGTTCGGCCACGACATGCTGCTGGCCGGATCGGCCAACGTCGTCGTCGCCGGCGGCATGGAGAGCATGACCAATGCGCCGCACCTGCTGTTCGCGCGCAAGGGCATCAAATACGGCGCGGCGCAGATGTTCGACCACATGGCCATGGACGGGCTGGAAGACGCCTACGAGCGCGGCAAGGCGATGGGCGTCTTTGCCGAGCAGTGCGTCGTCAAGTACGGCTTCACGCGCGAGGCGCAGGACCACTTCGCCGTGCAGTCCACGGTGCGCAGCAAGCGCGCCAACGAGGATGGCAGCTTCGACTGGGAGATGGCACCGGTCTCGCTGCCGGGCAAGGCCGGCGACACCGTGGTGAAGTTCGACGAGCAGCCCTTCAAGGCCAAGCTCGACAAGATCCCGGGCCTCAAACCCGCGTTCAAGAAGGACGGCACCATCACCGCCGCCAATGCCAGCAGCATCAGCGACGGCGCCGCGGCGCTGGTGCTGGTGCGCGAGAGCACGGCCGTGCAGATGGGGCTGAAGCCGCTGGCGCGCATCGCCGGCCATGCCGTGCACGCGCAGGCGCCCGACTGGTTCACCACCGCGCCGGTGGGCGCCATCCGCAAGGTGCTGAAGAAGACCGGCTGGCAGGTCGGCCAGGTCGACCTGTGGGAAGTCAACGAGGCCTTCGCCGCCGTCACCATGGCCGCGATGACCGAATTCGAGCTGGCGCACGAGATCGTCAACGTGCACGGCGGCGCCTGTGCCCTGGGCCATCCCATCGGCGCTTCGGGGGCACGCATCGTCGTCACCCTGCTGGGCGCTTTGCGCAAGCAGGCCAGCGGCGCGGCGTGGCGGCGCTGTGCATCGGCGGCGGCGAGGCAACGGCGTTGGCGGTCGAGTTGATGTGACGCCGCTGCTGCCGGGGCCGGGCGACCTGGCGCTGTTCGTCGCCGCGACGGCGGTGCTCAACGCCACGCCGGGGGTGGATTTCCTGCTCACGGTGACGCGCACGCTGCAAGGCGGAGCGCGCGCCGGGCTCGCGACGGCGGCAGGCATCGGTGCCGGCTGCGTGGCGCATGCACTGGCGGCCGCCTTCGGCCTGGCGGCGCTGCTGGCGCTGCACCCGGCGGCGTTCAGCGCCGTGCAGTGGGCCGGCGCGGCCTGGCTGGGCTGGCTCGGCCTGGGTCTGCTGCGGCAGGCGTGGCGCGGGCCAGCGGCCTGCGCCGCCGGTGCGCCGGCAACGGCCTCGCCGCTCACCCCAGTGCCCGTGCGGCCGCTGTGGCTGGAATTCCGCACCGGCCTGCTGACCAACCTGCTCAACCCCAAGGTGGCGCTGTTCTTCCTGGCTTTCCTGCCGCAGTTCGTGCCCGCGGGCGCGCCCGGCAAGACGGCCGCCTTGCTGCTGCTGGGCGGCTGGTTCGCGCTGCAGGGCACGCTGTTCCTGGCGCTGCTGGTGCTGCTTTCCACGCGGCTGTCGCGCTGGCAGCCGTCGGCGGCGGCGCGGCGCGCTCTGGGCCTGCTGGGCGGCACGTTGTTCATCGCGCTGGCCTTGCGCCTGCTCGGTGCGCGGCCCGCGCTGGCCTGATGCAAGGATAGCCAGACGGCGTGGCACAGGGCGGTCCGGGGGCCAGCCACTTCTGGCCGATCGACGGCTCGGTATGCGCTGACCCTCAAGTCCGGCGCAAGTCGTGCCGATGCAGGTCTGTCACCGCACTGCTGGCCGGCTGGCCACGCCCAGCCCGAATCCCATGACCCAAATGCTCTGGCTCGTTGCGGCGCTCGTGCTGCTGCCTTGCGGCTGGTTCGCCGCCGCCTGGCGCTACAAGCGCCAACTCGGTGCGCTGCAGGAACAACTTCAGGCGGTGCGCCGAACGGCCGCGGAGCATGCGCAACAGGCGCGACGGCAGATGGGTCAGCTGCAGGCTGAACTGGCAGCCCGTCAGCCGCTGCCGGTGGCCGAGAGCGAGCTGCGGGACGCCGCGGCGACGGACCCGGCGCCGAGCGGCGCGCGGGCGGAAGCCGGCTTCGCGTCCACCGTGGCCCGGTCCGACGGCTTCCCTCAGACCATGCTCGTGCGTCCGCCGCCGAAGCGGCGTTGAACGACAAGTTGCCGCTGGCGCAACGGCGCCACTGGCGGCTGGTCCGCCGTTCCTCGACCCGGGCCGGCCAGAGGGTCCTGCAAGGGCCCGGCGTCGCCGGGACGCCCTTCGAGGCCCCGGCCGCGCGGTCATGGCATCGACGCGCGACACCGGACAAGCCCACAATGCGGCATCGATCCACCGGTCGTACAACCCACGAGAGTCCCAGCATGCTGTTGCCCGATGACCACCGCGCCGCAGGATGCCGTGCGCGCCTATGTGCAGGCCGAAGTGGCGCCGCATGCGGCCGCCTGGGACAAGGGCCACACCTTCCCCGCCGCCGCGCTGCGCGGCCTGGCCGAACTCGGCTGCTACGGCGTGGCGGTGCCGGCCGAGCTGGGCGGCGCCGGGCTGGACTATCTGGCGCTGGCCGTCATCCTGGAGGAGATCGCCGCCGGCGATGGGGCCACCAGCACCGTGGTCAGCGTCAACAACTGCCCCGTCTGCTCGATCCTGATGGCGTATGGCAACGCGCCGAGCAGCGGCAGCGTTTCCTGGTGCCGCTGGCGCGCGGCGAGCAACTCGGCGCCTTCTGCCTGACCGAACCGCACGTGGGCAGCGAAGCCGGTGGCCTGAAGACCACCGCCGCCCGTGTCGAAGACGGCGACGCCTACGTGCTCAACGGCGTCAAGCAGTTCATCACCAGTGGCAAGCATGGTGACCTGGCCATCGTGATGGCGGTCACCGACAAGGCGGCCGGCAAGAAGGGCATCAGCGCCTTCGTCGTGCCCACCGCCACGCCCGGCTGCTACGTGGTGGCGCGGCTGGAAGACAAGATGGGCCAGCACGCCAGCGACACGGCGCAGATCAATTTCGAGAACTGCCGCGCGCCGGCGGCCAACCTGCTGGGCGAAGAAGGCATGGGGCTGAGAATCGCGCTCAGCGGCCTGGAGGGCGGGCGCATCGGCATCGCATCACAAAGCGTCGGTATGGCGCGCGCCGCCTTCGAAGCCGCGCTGGCCCCTACGCCAAGCAGCGCGAGAGTTTCGGCCAACCCATCTTCAACCACCAGGCGGTGCAGTTCAAGCTGGCCGACATGGCGACACGGATCGAGAAGCGGCACGCCAGCTCATCTGGCACGCCGCCAGCCTGAAGGACGCCGGCCGCCCCTGCCTGAAAGAGCCGCGATGGCCAAGCTCTACGCCAGCGAGATGGCCGAGCGCGTGCAGCGACGCGATCCAGGTGCACGGCGGCTATGGCTACGTGGCAGACTTCCCGGTCGAGCGCATCTACCGCGACGTGCGCGTGTGCCAGATCTACGAGGGCACGTCGGAGGTGCAGAAGATTCTCATCGGCCGGGCACTGGGATAGGCGAGGGCGCGCGCAGATCCCGGCCTGCGCCGGATCTGCGGCCCGCGAGCGGCCCGGCCCGGCGAGCCGGCGGCTGTGCCGCCAGCGTGCGGTTCCGGGCCCCCGCCGACAGGCGCTACATTGCCCGTATCGTGAGCAAGAACGCCTTTCATCTCGACGAAGCCGCCGCGCGCCGCGTGCTCATGGTGCAGGCCTTCGAAACCGGCCCGGCCGATGGCAAGCCTTGGACGGCCGAGGACCGTGCCCTGGTCACGCGGCTGGCGCGCGAGACGACACCGGTCGACGCCCGCCCCGAGCGCTACCTGGACGAGCGAGCCCGGCATGCCCTGCACATGCTGGCGCCGCGCGACAAGGCCGTGGCGCGCTGGCTCGACCGGCGCTTGTGGCGCCCGGGCTGGACGCTGCTGGCGCTGCTGCTCGGCGCCGTGCTCGGCCTGGCGGCGGACGCGCTGGGGCAGCCAGCACATCAACCTGCTGGCGCCACCGGTGTGGGTGGTGATGGCCTGGAACCTGCTGGTCTACCTGAGCCTGCTGCTGCCGGTGCCCAAGCGCGCCCGCGCCTGGCTGGCGCGCCGGCTGGCGCGCGTGCCGGCGGCAGCGCGCCCTTGCACGGGGCCTGCGGCCAGGCCTGGGCGCGCCACGGCTGGCCGCTGGCGGTGGCGCGCCGCGCTGCTGCACCTGGCTGCGGCGGCGCTGGCCGCCGGTCTGGTGGCCGGGCTGTACCTGCGCGGCCTGGTGCTCGACTTCCGCGCCGGTTGGCAGAGCACCTTCCTGGATGCCGCCACCGTGCAAACGGTGCTCGCCACGCTGCTGGCGCCGGCGGTGCCGGCCACCGGCATCGCGCTGCCCGATGCCGCCGCGCTGGAAGCCCTGCGCGTGGGGCCCCAGGGTGCCGCCAGCGCCAGCGCCGCGCCGTGGATCCACCTGTACGCGGCCATGCTGGCGCTGTTCGTGGTGGCGCCGCGACTGGCGCTGGCAGTGTGGGCTGCGGCACGTTCGCGCTGGCTGGCGCGCCACGTGGCGCTGCCGAAGGACGATCCGTATTTCCAGCGCCTGCTGCGCGAACACCGCGGCGGCACGCCGCGCGGTGAGGGGTTGCGCCGCACGGCGCCGCACCCACGGCGCAGGCGGCGCTGGGCCTGCGCGCATTGCTGGCGCAGGTGCTCGGCCCGGGACTGCAGATGACGGTGGCCGACGCCACGAGCTACGGCAACGAGGAAGCGGCTGCCCAGCTGGCGCCCGAAACGGAGACGACGCTGCGCCTGGCGCTGGTGGACCTGGGCACCACGCCCGAGGAAGACACCCTGGCCGCTTCCTGCAGGCCTGCGCCAGTCGGCACCGGGTGTGCCGCTGCTGCTGCTGGCCGACAGTTCGGACTTCGATCGCCGCTTCGCCGCCACGCCGGCACGCGGCGCCGAACGTCGCGCGGCCTGGCAGCAACTGGCCGCCGCCCACGACGCCGCCTGGGCCGCGGCGGCGCTGAATTCGCCGGCCGCGGCCGACGAGACGACCACCGCCGCGCTGGAGGCGGCGCTGTCGCGTTGAGGGGCCGAGACAGGCCGATTCGCCATGACCACCGTCACCCTGAGCCTGGTCTCGCACACCAACGTCGGCAAGACGACGCTGGCGCGCACGCTGCTCGGCAGCGACGTGGGCGTGGTACGCGATGCTCCGCACGTGACGCAGTTCGCCGACGGGCACGATCTCATCGTCACCGAAGCCGGCGACCGGCTGCGCCTGTGGGACACCCCCGGCTTCGGCGACAGCGCGCGGCTGGCGCGGCGGCTGCGGCAGCGCGGCGAGCCGCTGGGCTGGTTCCTCAGCGAGGTCTGGGACCGCTGGCGCGACCACGCCTTCTGGGCCAGCCAGCAGGCGCTGCGCCACGTGCAGGCCGAGAGCGACGTCGTGCTGTACCTGGTGAATGCCGCCGAATCGCCGCAGGCCGCCGGTTATGTGGCGCCCGAGATGGACCTGCTGGCCTGGGTCGGCAAGCCGGTGCTGGTGCTGCTCAACCAGCTCGGCGCGCCGCGCGCGGCGGCGCAGGAGGCGGCCGAAGTCGAGGCCTGGCGCACCCACCTGGCGCACTGGCCGCTGGTGCGGGCGGTGCTGCCGCTGGACGCCTTCGCGCGCTGCTGGGTGCACGAGGCCACGCTGCTGACGGCCGTGCAGGCCGTGCTGCAAGGCGAGCGCGCCGAGGCCATGGCGCGGCTGGCCGCGGCCTGGCGCCAGCGCCGCCAGCAGGTCTTCGACGAGTCGATGCAGGTGCTGGCCGCCAGCCTGGCGCGCACCGCGGCGGCGCGCGAGACGGTGGCCGAGGGCGCGGGCATCGGCCAGCGGCTGCGCCAGATCGGCGGCGCCGTGGCGCGGCGGCTCGACGCCGACGCCGCCGCCGACCCCGCCGGTGCCGCGCAGCAGCGCCTGGCGGCGGCGCTCGACGCCGAGGTGCGGCAGAGCACCACGCAGCTGATCGAACTGCACGGGCTGGAAGGCCATGCGCAGGGCGAGATCCTGGATCGCGTGGCGGGCCAGTTCGCACGCCACCAGCGTGTGCCGGAAGGCAGGGCCGCGATCCTGGGTGGCGCCGTCACCGGGGCGCTGGCCGGGTTGAAGGCCGACATCGCCAGCGGTGGCCTCACCCTCGGCGGCGGACTGATCGCCGGCGGGCTGATCGGCGCCCTGGGTGCGGCCGGGCTGGCGCGCGGCATCAACGTGGTGCGCGGCACCGGCCGCAGCTGGGTGGCGTGGAGCGACGCCGCGATGGGCCCGCTCGTGGAAGCCGCGCTGCTGCGCTACCTGGCGGTGGCGCATTTCGGCCGCGGCCGCGGCGAATGGGTGCAGGGCGAGGCGCCGCCGCACTGGGCGGCGGCCGTGGCCGAGGCGCTGGCCGCGCAGCGCGACACGCTGGCCGCGCTGTGGGCCGGCCGCAGCGAGCGCGTGGAAAACGCCGGCGAAGCCGAGCGGCTGGCCGCCGCGCTGCGGCCGCTGCTGGCCGGCGCCGCCAGCGCGCTGCTGGCGCGCCTGTACCCGGGCTCCCATAATCCGCCGCCATGAAGATCCTCATCCTGGGCGCCGGCCGCGTGGGCGAGAGCGTGGCCGAGAGCCTGGTCTCGGAGAAGAACGACATCACCGTCATCGACACCGACCCGGTGCGGCTGGGCGTGCTGCAGGACAGGCTGGACCTGCGTGGCGTGGCCGGCAACGGCATCCAGCCTTCGGCGCTGAAGGAAGCCGGCATCGAGGACGCCGACATGCTGATCGCCTGCGCACCGATGGACGAGACCAACCTCGTGGCCTGCAAGGTGGCCAAGGACGTGTTCTCGGTGCCGACCACCATCGCCCGCATCCGCAGCCCCGAGTTCGTCGACGGCAGTCCGATGCTGGACAAGTCGGGTTTCGCGGTCGACCAGGTGATCTGCCCCGAGCAGAGCGTCACCGCCTACATCCGCAAGCTGATCGAATATCCCGAGGCGCTGCAGGTGCTGGAATTTGCGCACGGTCTGGTGAGCCTGATCGCGGTGCGTGCCATCGCCGGGGGACCGCTGGTGCTGCACAGCCTGGCCGAGATTCCGCAACTGGTGCCGGGCGTCGAGATGCGCATCGTCGCCATCTATCGCCAGGACAAATCGCTGGCGCAACTCGACGGCACGACGCGCATCGAGCCCGGCGACGAGGTCTTCGTGCTCGCCGCCACCGAGCACATCCGCACCGTGCTCGGCGCGCTGCGCAGGATGGACCGGTCCGTGCACAGCGTGATGATCGCCGGCGGCGGCAAGGTGGGCCTGCGGCTGGCACGTGAACTGCTGTCCGGCTACCAGCTCAAGCTCATCGAGGCGCAGCCCAAGCGCTGCGAGTACCTGGCCACGCAACTGCCGCCGGAGGTGCTGGTGCTGCAGGGTGACAGCACCGACGAAGAATTGCTGGGTGACGAGAATGTCGACCAGATGGATCTCTTCATCGCCCTGACCAGCGACGACGAGGACAATATCATGGCCTGCCTGCTGGCGAAGCGGCTGGGGGCGCGACGTGTGCTGGCCCTGATCAACCGGCGTGCCTATGCCGATCTGGTGCAGGGCACGGCCATCGACATCGCCATCTCGCCGGCGCAGGCGGTGATCGGCGAACTGCTGGCCTATGTGCGGCGCGGCGATGTCGAGGCCGTGCACAGCCTGCGCCACGGCGCGGCCGAGGCGCTGGAGGCGATCGTGCGCGGCGACCGCAAGACCTGCCGCATGGCCGGGCGCCGCATCGACGAGGTGGGCCTGCCGACCGGCGCCCAGGTCGGCGCCATCGTGCGCGGCCTGCACCGCGCCGACGGCAGCGAGGCCGGCCTCGAGGCCCGGCCGGAGGTCATCATGGCCCATCACGACACGGTCGTGCTGCCCAACGACCACGTCATCATCTTCGTACCCAGGAAGCGGATGGTGCGCCAGGTCGAGAAGCTGTTCCAGGTCAGCGCGACCTTCCTGTTCTGATGGGTACGCTGGCCGTCGTCGCCCTGGTCGGGCGCATCGTGATGATCTTCGCCCTGCTGATGGCGGTGCCGCTGGGCTTTGCTGCGGTGGGCGAGGACGGTGCCCAGATGGCCTTCATCGGCGCCATGATGGCCACCTTCGGTGCCGGCGCGGCGATGAGTCTGACGATGAGCCGGTTCCGCCGCGAGTTGCAGCCGCGCGATGGCTTCCTGCTCGTGACCTTGACCTGGCTGTTGCTGCCGGCCTTCGCCGCCTTGCCGCTGCTGTGGGCCATGCCGGGGTTGAGCATCACCGACGCCTATTTCGAGGCCATGAGCGGTTTCACCACCACCGGGGCCACCGTGCTCACGGGGCTGGAGACGCTGCCGGTGTCGGTGAATGTCTGGCGCTGCCTGCTGGTCCTCGTCGGTGGCATGGGCATCATCGTGCTGGTGGTGGCGATCCTGCCGCTGCTGGGGGTGGGTGGCGCGCAGTTGTTCAAGTCCGAGACCGCGGGCCCGATGAAGGACCAGAAGCTGACGCCGCGCATCGCCGAGACGGCACGCGGGTTGTGGGCCGTCTACTTCGTGATGGCAGGCGCCTGCTTCCTGGCCTACCGCTGGGCCGGCATGAGCTGGACCGATGCCTTCATGCACATGTGCTCGACGATGGGGCTGGGCGGGTTCGCCGCCTACGATGCCAGTTTCGGGGCCTTCGACTCGCCGCGGATCGAAGCCGTGGCCGTGGTCTTCATGTTGCTGGCGGGGATCAATTTCGCGCTCTACTTCCTGGTCTGGAAGAAGCGCTCGCCGGCCGTGCTCTGGCACGACCTCGAGGTCCGCATGTACGTGCCGCTGATGCTGACTTCGGTGCTGGGGGTGGCGGTCTTCCTGTGGGCCAACGAGGTGTACCCGGGTTTCTGGACCGCGCTGCGCCACTCCGCGTTCAACGTCGTGTCGGTGGCCACCACCACCGGTTACGCGACCGTCGACTACGCGCAATGGCCGATCTTCGCGCCGGTGCTGATGCTGTTCCTTTGCAGCTTCGCCACCTGTGCGGGTTCCACCGGCGGCGGTATCAAACTGATCCGCTCGCTGCTGCTGCTCAAGCAGGCGCGGCGCGAACTGACACGCATCGTCCATCCGCGTGCCGTGGTGCCGGTCACCCTGGGCGGTGGCGTGGTGCCGAACCAGGTGCTGATGTCGGTGCTGGCGTTCATGCTGTTCTACGGTTCGTCGATGGTGATCGTGAGCATGCTGTTGATGTTCTCGGGCCTGGACCTGGTCAGCGCAGCAACGGCCACCATCGCTTGCATCAACAACACCGGCCCGGGGCTGGGGCAGGTCGGCCCGTCCGGCAACTACCAGGGGCTGAACGACTTCCAGACCTGGGTCTGCACCTTCGCCATGCTGCTGGGGCGGCTGGAACTGCTGAGCGTGCTGGTGCTGTTCACGCCGGCGTTCTGGCGGCGCTGAGCACGCCGGCCGATCGGCCGCTGTGCCGCCAGGGCCTCTCAGCCGCCGGCGCGGGCGGCAAAGCGCACATCGACGCACAGGCCGCGGCCGCCCTGCGGCGGGTCGGAGAGCAGGACCTCGGCGCCGTGGCGTGCGCAGATCTCCTTGACGATGGCCAGGCCGAGGCCGCTGCCGGCGGCGCCGCTGCCGTCCAGGCGCTGGAAGCGCTCGAAGACGCGTTCGCGCTCCTCGGCCGGGATGCCGGGTCCGTCGTCGACCACGCGCAGCCGCACGCCGCCCTCGATCCGGCCCACGCTCACCGTGACGTGGCCCCCGGCGGGCGTGTAGGTCACCGCGTTGTGGACCAGGTTGGTCACCAGTTCACGCAGCAGCAGCGCCTCGCCGCGCAAGGGCAGCGGGCCGGCGCCCTCGAAGCCGAGATCGATGCCCCTGGCGCGCGCTGCCGACACCTGCTCGAAAGTGGCTTGCTGGACCAGTTCGGCGAGGTCGAGGTCCCGTGCGTCGAGCGGGCGGTCGGGCTCGCTGCGGGCCAGCGCCAGCAGCTGGCCGACCAGGCGTCCGGTGGCCTCGGTGGTGCCGTCCATGCGGGCGACGATGGCGCGCATGGCCTCGACATCGTTCTGCTGCAGGGCCTCCCCGACCTGCGCCCGCAGCACCGTCAGCGGCGTCTTCAGCTGGTGCGAGGCGTTGGCGACGAAACGCACCTGCGCCTCGGCGAGCTGGCGCTGGCGCTCGGTGTGGGCGTTGATGGCGTCGATCAGCGGCACCACCTCGCGCGGCACGGTGCGCGTGTCCATCGGCTCGAGGTCGGCCGGGTCGCGGCTCTTCACCTCGTCGTGCAGTCGCTTCAGCGGCGACAGGCCGCGCCGCACGCCGAAGGTGATGAGTCCCGCCGACAACGCAATCAAGGACAGCTGCACCGCCGTCGAGCGCAGCACCAGCCGGTTCGTCAGCTGGTGCCTGGCGTCCAGCGTCTCGGCCACCTGCACCAGCAGCTCGCGGCGCTCGGCGCCGGCCAGCACCATGTGCTGCAGGCTCGCCACGCGCACCCGCTGCCCCTTGTAGTCGGCGTCGAAGAAGGCCGGCAGCGCGGCCAGGCCGGGCGGCGGTGCGGGCAGGTCGGCGTAGCCGGTGATGGGCGCGCCGCTGCCGGCGTCGGCGATGCGGTAGAAGACGCGGTCGTGCGCGTCGGTGCGCAGCATCTCCAGGGCCGCCACCGGCACCTCGGCCACCACGTCCTTGTCCTGCAGGCGCACGCTCTCGGCCAGCACCATGGCCGAGCCGAGCAGCGTGCGGTCGAAGGCGGCATGGGCCTGGTCCAGGCTGTGCAGATAGCCGAAGACGAAGGCCCCGGCCCACAGCAGCAGCGTCGGCACCAGCAGCCAGCGCAGCAGCAGGTCACGCAGGCGAAGCATCGGCCGCTTCCAGCAGATAACCCAGGCCGCGCAGGGTGTGGATCGCGGCGCCGCTGCCTTCGATGCGGCGGCGCAGCCGGTGCACGTAGACCTCCAGCGCATCGTGGCTGAGCACGCTGTCGCTGCTGCGCAGCCGGTCGGCCAGCAGCAGCTTGTTCACCGGGCGCCCGGCGTTGATCATCAGCGCTTCCAGCAGGTCATGCTCGCGCGGCGGCAGCTCCAGCGGCTGCCCGCCGACGGTGAAGCGGCGCGAGATGGTGTCCAGGGCGAGTGCGCCCACGGCGAGCACCGAATGGGCGGACTTCAGGCGGCGCCGGTGCAGTGCACGCAGCCGGGCCTCGAGCTCGCTCAGCTCGAAGGGCTTGGCCAGGTAGTCGTCGGCGCCCGCATTGAGTCCGTAGACGCGGTCGGTGATGTCGCCGCTGGCCGTGAGCACCAGCACCGGCACGGTGTCGTTGCGCTGGCGCAGGCGGCGCAGCACTTCCAGCCCGGGCAGTCGCGGCAGCGCCAGGTCGAGCACCACCACGTCGTAGGCATGCTGCTGCAGTGCGGCATCGGCGCTGGCGCCGTCGCCACGGCCTTCGACCTGGATGCCCAGGGTGCCGAGCGACTGCGTCAGCGTGCGCACCAGTTCGGCCTCGTCTTCGACCAGCAGGATCTTCATGATGGGGGGGATCAACGCTCAGGCGGGACGCTGCCGGGGGTCGCAATAATGGCGCCAACCATGACCGCCACGCCTGGAGACAGCTCGAACGGCAGGCGACGCGTGCTGCTGCGCACCGGCGCGGCCTGTGCCACGGCGCTGGGCCTGCCGCTGGCCCGCGCCTCGGCAGCGCGCACGGTGCGGGTGCTGGCCGCCACCGACCGGGCACGGGTGCAGCCGCTGATCGAACACTTCCAGGCCAGCCACCGTGGGCTCGTGGTGGACTATGTCGAGCTCGGCAGCACGGAGCTGATGCAGGTCTTCCTGGCCGACGGCGGACGCGGCGCCGACGTGCTGTGGAGTTCGGCCATGGACCTGCAGATCAAGCTCGTCAACGACGGCCATGCGGCGCGCCATGTCAGCCCGCATGCCGCCAGCCTGCCGCGCTGGGCGGTGTGGAAACACGAGGCCTATGCCACCACCTACGAGCCGGTCGGCCTGGTCCACCACCGCGACGGCCTGGCCGCAGGCGAGGTGCCGCGCACGCACGCCGCGCTGGCGGCACTGCTGCGCGCCGAGCCGGCGCGTTTTCGCCAGCGTGTGGCGACCTACGATATCGAACGTTCCGGCCTGGGCTACCTGCTGGCAGCGCACGACGCGCAGGTCACGCAGGGTGCCTGGGACCTGGTGCAGGCGCTGGCCGCCAGCCAGGCGCGCCTGTACACCCATACGCAGGACATGCTCGACAGCGTGCGCCTCGGGCATTCGCTGCTGGCCTACAACGTGCTGGGCACCTATGCCGCGGCGGCGGCCGCCAGCCACCCGGAGCTGGTGCTGGTCTATCCCGGTGACTACACGCTGATCGCCTCGCGCGTGGCCTTCGTGGCGCAGCGCGCGCCGAATGCCGAAGGGGCGCGTCAATGGCTGGATCACCTGCTGTCGCCCGCCGGCCAGCGTGTGCTGGCCGACGACTGCGGCCTCTACCCGGTGCGCACCGACCTCGACGGCGCGCGCACCGGCAGCCAGCTGCAGCGGCAGCTCGGTGCGGCAGCGCGACCGATCGCCCTCGGGCCAGGGCTGATGGCACCGCTGGACCAGAGCCGCCGGGCGGCCTTCCTGAAACGCTGGCACGGTGCTTTCACCGCGGCGCGTTGATCCGGCCAACCGCGACCCAGGCCGGGCTGCTGGTGTCCATCACCGGCGCGGCTCGCGGCGCCGCTTCAGCCGGCCGGCGACCGGCGGCCGCGATTGCCGTAGGCGCGCAGCGCCGGCGGCACCACGACCACGGCCAGCGCCAGCACCCACAGCGTGATGCAGATGGTGCTGGAAACGAAGATCACCGGGTCGCCGTTGGTGATGGACAGGCCGCGCCGGAAGTTCTGCTCCATCAGGTCGCCCAGCACCACGCCCAGCACCAGCGGCGCCATCGGCATCTTGACCTTGACCATGAAGTAGCCGACGACGCCGATCGCCGTCATCATCATCAGGTCGAACACCGAGCCGCTGATGGCATACACGCCGATGAAGCTGATGGCCAGGATGCCGGGCACCAGGATGTAGCCGGGAATGGCCAGCATCGAGGCGAAGACACGCACCATCGGCACGTTCATCAGCAGCAGGATCACGTTGGCCACCGCCAGCGAAGCGATCAGGCCCCACACCAGTTCGGGCTTCGATTCGAACAGCACCGGCCCCGGCGTGATGTTGTACAGCGTCAGCGCGCCCATCATCACCGCCGTCGTGCCCGAGCCGGGCACGCCCAGCGTCAGCATCGGGATGAAGGAACCGGTGGCGGCAGCGTTGTTCGCCGCCTCCGGGGCCACCAGCCCGCGCATGTCGCCGCGGCCGAACTTGGCGTCGGGGTCCTTCGACTCGTGCAGGCGCTTCTCGTTCGAATAGGCCACCGCCGAAGCCACGCTGGCACCGGCACCCGGCAGCACGCCGATGACGAAACCCATCAAGCCGCTGCGGAAGGTCGTCCACCAGGTGAAGGCCAGCTCCTTCAGGTTGAAGATCTTGCGCCCGCTGGACGTGACCTCGACCTTGTGCCCGCCGAGCAGCTTTTCCAGCATCTGCAGCATCTCGGCGATGGCGAACAGGCCGATCACCACCACCGTGAAGTCGATGCCGTCGGCCAGGTGCGGCAGGTCGAAGGTGTAGCGGTAGACGCCCGAATTGCTGTCCACGCCCACGGTCGAGATGGCCAGCCCGATGGCGGCCATCAGGATGCCCTTCACGGGGTTGTCGCCGAGCAGGCTGGTCAGCGCGCAGAAGGCGAAGATCATGAGCACGAAATATTCCGCCGGGCCGAAGGCCAGCGCGAACTGGGCCACCAGCGGCGCCAGCATCACGATGCCCAGGATGGCGATGCTGGAGCCGATGAACGAGGCCCAGGCCGACAGCGACAGCGCCACCGCGCCCAGGCCCTGGCGTGCCAGGGGGTAGCCGTCCAGCGTCGTCATCACCGAAGCGGCTTCGCCCGGAACGTTGAGCAGGATCGAGGTGATGCGGCCGCCGTATTCGGCGCCGACATAGACCGCGGCGAGCAGGATCAGCGCCGTCTCCGGCGGCAGGCCCATGGCGAAGCAGATCGGCACCAGCATCGCCACGCCGTTGATCGGCCCCAGGCCGGGCAGTACGCCGACGATGGTGCCGAGGAAGGCGCCGACGGCGGCCACGAGCAGGTTCAGCGGCGTGAAGGCGACGCCGAAGCCGATGCCGAGATTGCTCAGGGTGTCCATCAGAGCAGTCCTCCGAGCAGACCGGTGGGCAGCACGACGTCGAGCACCTTGTCGAAGAGCAGGAAGAACAGCACGCTCATGACGACACCGGTGATCACCGACTTGACCCAGCTGCCGCCGAACAGCCGGCCGACGAAGACGACCATGATCGTGTTGGCGATCACGAAGCCCAGCCAGACGAAGAGGAAGGCATAAGCCGCGATCAGGCCGACCATCAGCGAGATGCGCAGGTTGGCCCCCGGCGGGTTGGGCTCGGCCTCACCGCCGCCCTTGTAGACGAGCCAGCCGCTGCAAAGCGCGATGACCAGCGACAGGCCGAGCGGAAAGGCGCGCGGCCCCACCGGTTCGTAGGCGAACGGGGCCTGCAGCCCCCAGCCGAAGATGGCCAGGAAAGCGGCCAGCAGCAGGCCGGCGATGCCGGCCATGCGGTCGTTGATGGTCATGCCCTGTCTCCTGCGTGGGCGGGCGCCGCGCACCGGCGCGGCGCCCTTGTTCTGCTGCCGACGGCCGCGAGTCTGTCGGCCGGGACGCGCCTACTTCACGAGGCCGAAGGTCTGCGCCAGGTCGCGGTAGGCGGCCGTGCGCTCCTTGACGAAGGTGTCGAGCTTGGCCCCGGTCATGTTGAAGGGGAACAGCCCGCCCTGTTCCTGCTCCTTGGCGAACTCGGGCGTGGCCATGGCCTTGTCGAAGGCCGCCACCCACCAGTTGTAGTCGGCATCGGAGACCTTGGGCCCGACATAGAAGCCGCGAATGATCGGCCACTGGATGTCGTAACCCTGCTCCTTGGCGGTCGGCACGTTGCTCATCTTGCCGGTCAGGCGTTCGTTGTGATAGACCGCCAGCACGCGGATCGGCGCGCCGCCGTCCATCAGCGTGCGCGCCTCGGCGGCGTCGCCGGTGTAGGCCTGGATGTGGCCACCGCGCAGCGCCGTCACCGCCTCGCCGCCGCCTTCGAAGGCGACGAAGCGCATCTTCGTGTAGTCCACGCCCGCGGCCTTGGCGGTGAGCGCGGCCTTCATCCAGTCCTGGCTGCCGACCGAGCCGCCGGCGCCCATCACGACCTTGGTCGGGTCGGCCTTCAAGGCCGCCATCAGGTCGGGCAGCGTCTTGTACGGCGAATCGTTGCGCACCATGACGGCGCCGTAGTCGGCGCCGATCGACGCCAGCCAGCGCACGTCGTTGACGCCGTACTTGCCGAACTTGCCCTGCGCCAGGTTGAGCAGCGAACCGCCCGAGAAGGCGACGATGGTGCCGCCTTCGCCCGGGCGCTGCGTGATGACGTTGTTGTAGGCCACGGCACCGATGCCGCCGGGCATGTAGACGGTGCGCATCGGCGCCTTCAGCGTGTCGGTGTTCTTGAAGGTATTGACCGCGATGCGGCAGGTCAGGTCGAAGCCGCCGCCGGGCTGTGCCGGGGCGATGCACTCGGGCTTTGCAGGCTCGGCGTGGGCGGTGGCCAGGGCCATTGCGGCGGTGGCGAGGCAGGCCAGGGCCTTGATCTTGGACATGGTGCGGGTCTCCTTCTGTGGTGGGATGATGGTCCGGGCGGCGGCGAGGCCGCGCGTTGTCGAGCGGTCCGCCGCCCCGTGCCGGGAATGATGCCGCCGACGGCCGGCAAAAGCTTTCGATCGGCTTTCAATTGCATCGCCGAGAGCTACGGACATACCCTGATCGGGTTAACGAGGGGTGATGATGCGGGCCCCTGGAAGAGGCCGCTGCCGCCATGCTGGAGACCGCAGTCGCGCGCGGCCGCTCCGTGGCCTGCCTGGCACCCGGTCCGGCGACACAATGGTTCGTGACGTCATCCCCGCCACCCATGAATGCCAACACGACGAGCGCTTCGGCAAGCATTGAGCTGCCTTCCGTCGGCACGGTCGGCGCGGACGGCATGCTGTGCCTGGCGGCCACGGTCATGCGCGGCGGCACCAGCAAGGGCATCTTCCTGCTGCAGTCCAGCCTGCCCCCCGCCGCGCGCGCCGACCCGGCGCTGCGCGACCGCCTGCTGCTGCGCCTGATCGGCAGCCCCGATCCGTACGGGGCGCAGATCGACGGCCTGGGCGGCGGCACCTCGAGCACGAGCAAGGTGGTGCTGGTGGCGCGCAGTGCGCGGCCGGGCCACGACGTGGACTACCTGTTCGGCGCCGTCGCGATCGGCCAGCCGCTCATCGACTGGAGCGGCAACTGCGGCAACCTGAGCGCGGCCGTGGGGCCGTTCGCGATCGCCCAGGGTCTGGTGCCGGCGCCGCGCGACGGCCTGGCGACGGTGCGCCTCTGGCAGGCCAATATCGGCAAGACGATCGTCGCCCATGTGCCGATGCAGGGCGGCGCCGTGTGCGAGGCGGGCGACTTCATGCTCGACGGCGTGGCCTTCGCGTCGGCGGCCATCGAACTGGAATTCCTCGACCCGGGCGGCGGCAAGGCCGGGGCGGCGGGGCCGCTGCTGCCCACCGGGCGGGCCGTCGACGTGCTGACGGCGCCCGACGGCGCCCGCGTCGAGGCGACGCTGATCAACGCCGGCAACCCCACCGTCTTCGTCGATGCGCAGGCGATCGGACTGACGGGCCGGGAGATGCAGCATGACGTCAACGCCAACCCGGCCCTGCTCGACCGGCTCGAGGCGCTGCGTGCGCAGGCGGCCGTCGTCATGGGCCTGGCCGGGAGCGCCGGCGAGGCGACACGCGACCGGCCCGCGACACCCAAGCTGTGCTTCGTGGCGCCGCCGGCGGACTACCGGGCCGCCGACGGCCGGCGCGTCAATGCCGCGGATATCGACCTGGTGGCGCGCATCCTCTCGATGGGCCGGCTGCACCACGCCATGACCGGCACCGGCGGCGTCGCCATCGCCGCGGCCGCCAGCATCCCGGGCACGCTGGTGCAGCGCCTGCTGCCCGCAGCGCCGCCCGACGGCCGGGTGCGCTTCGGGCATCCTTCGGGCAGCTTGAGCGTCGCGGCCCGGGCCAGCCGCGGCGACGACGGCCGCTGGCGCATCGACAAGGTGTCGATGACGCGCAGCGCCCGCCGGCTCATGCAGGGCAGCGTCTTCGTGCCGTGGGCCGAGGTGCGCGGGACGCCGGGCGGCGCTTGAGTCAGCCGCGCGGCAGGTAGATGCGGTCGGCGTAGGTGGCCAGCCACTGCGGGCGGAAGGCGACGAAGATGGCCACCAGCATGCCGGTGATGAAGGCGTCTCCCCAGGCGAAGAGCCAGCGCGCCAGCAGCAGGTCGTCTCCGCTCAGGCCCACCGGGGCCGTCTGCAGCAGCGATGCCATGGCGCCGGCGGCGGCCACCGCCAGTGCGGTGGCGAAGAAGCCGCGGCCCAGGATGTAGATGAACAAGTGGTTCGGCAGCCAGCGCCGCAAGGCCGCGCCGATGAGCATGGCCAGCGTCACCGGCACCACGCCCAGCCAGACGAAGCGGTCCAGCGCTTCCGCTGGCGCCAGCCCGCCCAGCAGCCAGGTGACGGCAGCCACCGGCACCAGCATCAGCACCGCCAGCGGCCAGCCCAGCATCAGCATCAGCAGGCAGCTGCCGGCCAGCGGCTGCAGCACCGGTATGGCGCTGAGCCGGTCGGCGCTCCACAGCACCGGCATGAGTGCCCACCAGGCCAGTGCGGGCCAAGGCGGCACGCCGCCGGCGAGCGCGCGCCAGGGCTTCAAGGCCAGCGCCGCGGCCAGCGCCGCGGTGGCGAGCAGGAGGTCGAGCCACGGCATCGGTGCATCGTAGCCGGGCGGCGCGACCCGGCGCCGGCGTGAGGCCTTGGGCGATACTGCGCGCCGTTCGTCGGCGACGACGCTCCTTTCCACCGACCCAGGAGACCCCATGTTCAACCCCAAGACCCCCTCCCGCCGCCAGCTGCTCGTGGCGGCCGCCACGCTGGCGGCCACGGCCTGGTGCAGCAGCGCCTTGGCTCAGCCCGCCTGGCCCAGCAAACCGGTGAAGATCATGGTCGGTTTCCCGGGCGGGTCCACGCCCGACATGGCCGCCCGTGCGTTGGCCGAGGTGCTGGCCAAGTCGCTGGGCCAGCCGGTGGTGGTGGAGAACAAACCCGGCGCGTCCGGCGATATCGCCGCCGACCAGGTGGCCAAGGCCGGGGACGACCACACCCTGGGTGTCGTCATCAACGGCAACCTGACCTCGGCCAAGCTGCTCAAGGCCAACCTGCCCTACGACCCGGCCAAGGACTTTGCCTTCGTCTCGCTGCTGGCCACGGCGCCGCTGGTGCTGGCGGCGCAGCCCGAGCTGCCCGCCGGCGCCGACTTCTTCGCCGCGGCGCGCGCCTCGGCCGGCAAGTGGAGCTATGGCTCGGTGGGCATCGGCTCGGTCGGCCACCTGGGCATGGAATATGTAAAGAGCCGCGCCGGCAATTTCGACGCGGTGCACGTGCCCTACAACGGCAACCCGGCGGTCATCACCGCCATCCTCGGCGGCCAGGTCCAGATGGCGCTGATGCCGCCGGGCATCGCGCTGCCGCAGGTCAAGGCCGGCAAGATGAAGGCCATCGGACTGACCGGGCCGCGCAGCCCGCTGGCGCCGGACACGCCGTCGCTGGCCGAACTGGGCGTGCAGATGGACGCGCTGGAAGTCTGGGTGGCGCTGGTGGGCCCGGCCAGCCTGAGCGCGGCGGCGCAGGAGCGGCTGGCGCGCGAGGTGCCGGCGGCCGTGAACGGCGAAGCGCGCGAGCGCCTGCTCACTTCGGGCTGGCAGGCCGTGGGCAGCAGCTCCGACGGCCTGCGCCAGCGCGTGGCGCGCGAGACCGAGGTCCTGGGCGGCATCATCAAGGCCCGCGGCATCAAGATCGAATGAGCTTGCGGCCATGACCGCACCCCCCCCCCCCCCCCCCCCCCCCCCCCCCCCCCCCCCCCCCCCCCCCCCCCCCCCCCCCGCGCGTGAAGCCGTGCGCAATCGGGCTCGATGCCGGGCGGGCCGCGACGGCCGGGCGCCCCAGCCCGTGCCTGCGAGCCACGGCCGCCGCCGCGCGATGCACGCCATGACCGCCGACAAGGCCCCGCGGCACGTGCTGCCGCTGCTGGTGCTGGCGCAGTTCGCCGGCACCTCGCCCTGGTTCGCGGTGAACGCCGTGATGCCCGACCTGCAGCAGGCCTACGGCTGGCCCGACACGGCGCTGGCCACGCTCACTTCGGCGGTGCAGGCGGGTTTCATCCTGGGCACGCTGGTCTTCGCGCTCGGCGGCGTGGCCGACCGCTTCAGCGCGCGCCGCGTCTTCCTGGCCAGCGCACTGGCCGCCGCGCTGTGCACGCTGGCCGCGCTGGCCTGTTCCTCGCACCTGGGGGCGCTGCACCTGCTGCGCGCGGCCACCGGTTTCTGCCTGGCGGGCATCTACCCGGTGGGCATGAAGATCGCGGCGCAGTGGTACCGCGGCGGCCTCGGCGGCGCGCTGGGCTGGCTGGTGGGCGCGCTGGTGCTCGGTTCGGCCAGCCCGCACGCGCTGCGCGGCCTGCTGGCCGCGGCGCCGATGGGCAGCCTGCCCTGGGGCGGGGTGATGGTGGGCGTGGCGCTGCTGTGCGCGGCGGGCGGGTGGTTGCTGGCCCGCAGCCTGCCCGACCCGCCGGGGGCGGGCCTGGTGCCCGCGGCACCGGTGGCGCCGGTGATGCCCGGCGCCGGTCTGGTGGCGCGCCCGGCGCCGCCGTCTTCGTACCTGCGCGCCCTGGCCAGCCTGTGGACCGAGCGCCGTGTGCGCGCGTCGGTACTGGGCTATTTCGGCCACATGTTCGAGCTCTACACGATGTGGGTGCTGCTGCCGCTGATCCTGGCCACGCGATTGCAGGGTGCGGCCATCTCATGGGCGGCGTTTTTCGTGCTCGGCGCCGGCGCTTTCGGCTGCGGCGTGGGCGGCTGGATCGCGCAGCGCGTGGGCAGCGCGCGCGTGGCCGGCACGCAGCTGGCCATCAGCGGGCTGTGCTGCGTGGCGGCGCCGTGGGCGCTGGGGGCGAGCGATGCGGTCTTCGTGCTCTGGCTGGTGGTGTGGGGCATCACGGTGGCGGGGGATTCGCCGCAGTTCTCGGCGCTGACGGCGCGCAACGCGCCGGCGCACGCCGTGGGCAGCGTGCTCACCTTCACCAACTGCCTGGGCTTTGCGATCTCCATCGCCAGCATCGAATTTTTCGTGCGCTGGGCCGCGCGGGCGCCGCTGGCCGAGCTGCTGCCCTGGCTGGCGCTGGGGCCGCTGGTGGGCGTGCTGGCGTTGTGGCTGCTGCTGCGCGTGCCGCGGCCGGCCTGAAGAGCCCCGGGGTGGCTGGACTCGGGGCTGGCCGCGCCGGCGCTTGACCCGGCGCAAGCGGCCGGCGCCGGGGTGCGGCCGACAATCGTCGGGCAGGAGGTTGCCCTCGCACATGCCCGCCGACATCGTCTTCCGTGCCCGCGAGCTGAGCAAGACCTACCGCACCGGCGAGGTCGAGGTGGTGGCCTTGCACGGCGTCACGCTCGAGATCGGGCGCGGCGAATTCATCGTGCTGCTGGGCCCTTCGGGCAGCGGCAAGAGCACGCTGCTCAATATCCTGGGCGGGCTGGACGTGCCCACCGCGGGCGAGGTGAGTTTTGCCGAGCACCGGCTCGACGGCGCCGGCGACGCCGAGCTCACGCGCTACCGGCGCGAGCACGTGGGCTTCGTCTTCCAGTTCTACAACCTGATTCCCAGCCTGACGGTGCGCGAGAACGTGGCCCTGGTCACGGATATCGCCGAGGCGCCGATGGATATCGACGAAGCCCTCGCGCTGGTGGGCCTGACGCCGCGGCGCGACCACTTCCCGGCGCAGCTTTCCGGCGGCGAGCAGCAGCGCGTGGCGATCGCGCGCGCCATCGTCAAGAAGCCCGACGTGCTGCTGTGCGACGAACCCACCGGCGCGCTGGACTACACCACCGGCAAGCTGGTGCTGGAGGTCATCGCGCGCATCAACCGCGAGCTCGGCACCACGGCGGTGGTGATCACGCACAACGCCGCCATCGCGGGCATGGCCGACCGCGTGATCCACCTGGGCGACGGGCGCATCCAGCGTGTGGAGCACAACGAGCACAAGATCTCGCCCGCGGAGCTGAGCTGGTGAAAGCCCTGGACCGCAAGCTGCTGCGCGACCTGCGCCTGATGTGGAGCCAGGCGCTGACCATCGCGCTGGTGGTGGCCAGCGGCGTGGGCGGCTTTCTCACCACGCTGTCGGCGGTGGACTCGCTGGCGCTGGCGCGCGACCGTTTCTACGCCCAGGGCCGCTTCGCCGATGTCTTTGCCAGCGTCAAGCGCGCGCCCGACGCGCTGGTCGATACCCTGCGCGCCTTGCCGGGCGTGGCCGACGTGCAGACCACCACCGAATTTGCCGTGCGCGTGGAGATCGAGGGCTTGTCGGACCCCATCATCGGCCAGCTCATCGGCGTGGATGCGCGGCAAGGCCTGCGCATGAACCGCATCACGCTGCGCAGCGGGCGTGCCGCCGACGATTCGATGTCGCCCGGGCGCGTGCAGTCCGACGGCGCGCTGCCGGCCTGGGTATCGGAAAGCTTCGCCATCGCGCACGGCCTGCAGCCCGGCGCGCGGCTGTCGGCGCTGATCAACGGCAAGCGGCGCGCGCTGGTGATGGCCGGCGTGGCGCTGTCGCCCGAGTACATCTTCGCCGGACTCTGGGGCATGCCCGACCAGCGCGGCTTCGGTGTCTTCTGGGTCGACGACGAGGCGCTGTCCGCCGCCTACGACATGCAGGGCGCGTTCAACCGGGTGACCGTCAAGCTGGCCCCTGGCGCCGACGAGCGCGCGGTGATCGCTGCGCTGCAGGACCGGCTGGCGCGCTACGGCGGGCGCGAAGCGCATGGTCGCGAGGACCAGGTCTCGCACGCCATGCTCGACAACGAGATCAAGGAGCAGCAGGTGATGGGCACCGTGCTGCCGTCCATCTTCCTGGGCGTGGCGGCCTTCCTGCTGAACGTGGTGATCTCGCGCCTGGTGGCCACGCAGCGCGAGCAGATCGCGGCGCTCAAGGCGCTGGGCTACCCGAATGCGGCCATTGCGGCGCATTACCTGAAGATGGTGCTGGTGATCGTGGCCGCGGGCTTCGCGCTCGGCCTCGCGCTGGGACATTGGCTGGGCACCATGTTCACGGGCCTGTACGCCGAGTTCTTCCGCTTTCCGAGTTTCGAGCACCGCATCGCGCCCTGGCTGGTGCTGGTGGGCGCCGTGCTGTCGCTGGCCACCGCGGTGCTCGGCACGCTGAATGCCATTGCCGCCACGGTGCGCCTGGCGCCGGCCGAGGCCATGCGACCGCCGGCCCCCGGCCGCTACCGGCGCACGCTGCTGGAACGCCTGGGCGTGCAGCGCATCGGCACGGCGCTGCGCATGATCCTGCGCAACATGGAGCGGCGGCCGCTGCGCACCGGTCTGTCGATGGCCGGCGTGGCGGCGGCGGTGGCCATCGTCATCATGGGCAACTTCTTCCGCGACGCCATCGAATTCGTCGTCGACAGCCAGTTCCGCCTGGTGATGCGCAACGACGTGGCGGTGTGGACGCTGGAGACCGTATCCGACCGCGCGCGCGGCGAACTGCTCGGGCTGCCCGGCGTGAAGGCTGCCGAGTCGAGCCGCTTCGTGGCCGTGACGCTGGTCAACGGCCACCGCCGCGAGCGCAGCCAGATCCGCGGCTATGCGACCGTGCCCGAGCTCTACCGCATCATCGACGTGCACGGCCGCGAAACGCTGCCGGCGGGCGACGGCCTCGTGCTCACCGACCGCCTCGCCGACAAGCTCGAGCTGCGCGTGGGCGACACCGTGCTGGCCGAGGTGCTGGAGGGCCGGCCGCGCACGCTGCGCCTGGTGGTGGACGCCACGGTGCGCGAGATGATGGGCCTGAACGCCTATATGAACCGCGAGGCGCTGAACCGCGCGCTGGGCGAGGGCGACCTGTCCAGCGGCTTCGTGCTGGCGCTGGACAACGGCAGCGAACCGGCGCTGCTGGCCGCCACGCGCGAGATGCCGCGCGTGGCCGGCGCCTTCAGCAAGGCGAGCATGCTGCGCAACATGGAAGAGATCAGCGCCCGCAATATCCGCATCATGAGCACGGTGCTCACGTTGTTTGCCGCCGTCATCGCCGTGGGCGTGGTCTACAACAATGCGCGCATCGCGCTGGCCGAGCGCAGCTGGGAACTGGCCAGCCTGCGTGTGCTGGGCTTCACGCGCGCCGAGGTGTCGGCGCTGCTGCTGGGCGAACTGGCGATCACGATCGCCGTGGCGCTGCCGCTGGGCATGCTGCTGGGCTGGGGCCTGGTGCACCTGATCGTGGGGCTGCTCAAGAGCGACCAGTTCTTCTTTCCGGTGGTGATCCAGCCGCGCACCTATGCCTGGGCCGCGATCTGCATCGTGGCCGCCGGCGTGGCCAGCGCGCTGGTGGTGCGGCGGCGCATCGACCGGCTCGACATGGTGGCGGCGCTGAAGACTCGGGAGTGAACGGATGAACCGCAGGACGATGCTCATCGGCGGCGTGGCCGTGGCGGCGCTGGTGGCGCTGCTGGCCTGGGCCTTCGCGCCGCGGCCGGTGGAGGTGGAGGTGGCCGAAGCCACGATGGGCCCCTTCGAGACCACCGTGGACGAGGACGCGCGCACGCGCGTGGCCGACCGCTACGTGGTCTCGGCGCCGCTGGCGGCGCGGCTGCAGCGCGTGAGCCTGCGCGAGGGCGACGCGGTGGCGGCCGGCGACCTGCTGGCCACCCTGCTGCCGGCCTTCAGCCCCATGCTGGACGAACGCAGCCTGCTCGAGCAGCAGGCGCGCGTGGCCACGGCGCAGGCCGGCGTGCAGCTCGCAAGCACGCGCATCGGCGCGGCGCGCGTGGCGCTGGAGCAGGCGCGTGCCGAGCAGCGCCGCACCGAGCAGCTGGCGCAGCAGGGCTTCGTCTCGCCGAGCAAGATCGAGGGCGACCGCCTGGCCACCGCGGCAGCGCAGAAGGCGCTGGAGGTGGCGACCGAGGGCGAACGCATCGCACGCCATGAGCTGGCGCAGGCGCGCGCCGCGCTGAGCGCCGTACGCGACGGCAGCAGCGCCCGCGGTGCCTTCGAACTGCGCTCTCCCGTGGCGGGGCGTGTGCTGAAGGTGCACCACCAGAGCGAGACCGTGGTCGCCACCGGCACGCCGCTGCTGGAACTGGGCGACACCGCGCGCATGGAGATCGTGGCCGAACTGCTGACCACCGACGCGCTGCTGGCCGTGCCCGGCAGCGCCGTGCGCATCGAACGCTGGGGCGGCCCCGACGTACTGCAGGGCCGCGTGCGCCTGGTCGAGCCGGCGGCCTTCACCAAGATCTCGGCGCTGGGCGTGGAGGAACAGC
Source organism: Candidatus Rubrivivax defluviihabitans (assembly GCA_016709385.1). Lineage (GTDB taxonomy): Bacteria > Pseudomonadota > Gammaproteobacteria > Burkholderiales > Burkholderiaceae_C > Rubrivivax > Rubrivivax defluviihabitans. The sequence goes on along the minus strand of JADJMW010000002.1, from coordinate 53,609 downwards.
GCGTCAACGTGCTCATCGACCTCACGAGCCCGGCCGCCGCCTGGGCGGCGCTGGGCGACGGCTACCGCGTCGGCGTGCGCATCGTCACGCGCAGCGAGGCCAGCGTACTGCGCGTGCCGGTGAGCGCGGTCTTTCCGCTGCCGGCCGACGGCGGCGGGGCAACGGGCCCGGCGGTCTTCGTGCTCGACGGCGGGCGCGCAAGACTGCAGCCGGTGCAGCTGGGGGCGCGCAACGGCAGCGAAGCCTGGATCCAGCACGGACTGACCCCTGGCGCCAAGGTGCTGATCTATCCGCCGGCGGCAGTGCAGGATGGCGCCAAGGTGCGCGTGCGTTCGGTCTGAGCCGCACCGGTGACCGGCCGAGCCTTCGCCCGCGACCGACATGGTCCGAGGCGCTGGCCGCATGCGAAGATGCCCCTGTCGTCCCACGGATCGCCGCCATGCTGATCAACTGCGTCGCCTACCAGCAAGGCAAGAAGCTCGCCGACATCGAGGTCGCGGCCATCAGCGACTACCTGAAGCACAAGGACTGCTTCGTGTGGGTGGCGCTGAAGGACGCCAGCGACGAGGAGCTGCTGGAGATGCAGCGCGAGTTCGGCCTGCACGAACTGGCGGTGGAAGACGCCCGCCACGGCCACCAGCGGCCCAAGATCGAGGAATACGGCGACACCGTCTTCGCGGTCATGCACATGATCGAACTCTCGCCCACCGACGAGTTTCTGCGGGGCGAGGTCTGCGTCTTCGTCGGTCCCAATTTCGTGCTCTCGGTGCGCAGCCGCTCGACGCTGGGTTTCCTGGGCGTGCGCGAACGTGCCGAGCGCGAGACGCACCTGCTGCGCCACGGTGCTTCCTTCGTCTTCTATGCCCTGATGGACGCCGTGGTGGACCGCTATTTCCCCATCATCGACGAGATGGAAGACGAGCTCGAGGCGATCGAGGAAGAGATCTTCGAGTCCGGCTCGGCGCGCCAGAATATCGAGCGCCTGTACGCGCTGAAGCGCCGGCTGGGCGTGGTGCGCCACGCCGTGGTGCCGCTGATGGAAGCCACCGGCAAGCTTTTCGGCGGCCGCGTGCCGCCGGTGTGCGAGCGCTCGCAGGACTATTTCCGCGACGTCTACGACCACCTGGTGCGCAGCAACGCCACGCTGGAGGCGCTGCGCGAGACCATCGTCACGGCGATCCAGGTCAACCTGTCGATGGTGACGATCGAGGAAGGCGAGACCACCAAGCAGCTGGCGGCCTGGGCCGGCATCTTCGCCGTGGCCACCGCCTTCGTGGGCGTCTGGGGCATGAACTTCCAGCACATGCCCGAACTGGGCTGGACCTGGGGCTACCCGCTGGCGCTGGGCGTCATCGCCGCGGTCTGCGGCGTCATGTACTGGCGCTTTCGCAAGGCCGGCTGGCTGTGAGCTCGCCGGTAGCGTGAAAATCTGGGGGCGGCGCGGGCCGGCGCGGCCCGAGTCGCGGTGGCTGCGCTGGTGCCGCATGCCAGAATCTTCGGGCACGGGCGCATCACGGCGCCGGTCTCCCTTCGCGGCGCTCGACGCGCCGTCGTCCTGCCCAGCCACCGACCCCACATCCCATGAAAATCCTGATCACCGGCGCTGCCGGCTTCATCGGTTCGACCGCCGCCTTGCGCCTGCTCGCGCGCGGCGACGAGGTCGTGGGCCTGGACAACCTGAACGACTACTACAGCGTGCAGTTGAAGGAAGACCGGCTGGCGCGGCTGACCCCGCACGAGCGCTTCCGCTTCGTGAAGATGGACGTCGCCGACCGCGCCGGCATGGAACGGCTCTTCGCCGAGGAGCGCTTCGACCGCGTCATCCACCTCGCCGCGCAGGCCGGCGTGCGCTATTCGCTGGTCAACCCGCAGGCCTACGTGGACAGCAACGTGGTCGGCTTCATGAACGTGCTCGAAGGCTGCCGCCACACGAAGGTGCAGCACCTGGTGTATGCGTCCAGCTCCAGCGTGTACGGCGGCAACACCCGGATGCCGTTCTCCGAGCACGACAGCGTCGACCACCCGGTGAGCATGTACGCCGCCACCAAGAAGGCCAACGAGCTGATGGCGCACACCTACAGCCACCTGTTCGGCCTGCCGACCACGGGCTTGCGCTTCTTCACCGTCTACGGGCCCTGGGGGCGGCCGGACATGGCGCTGTTCCTGTTCACCAAGGCCATCCTGGAAGGCCGGCCGATCGACGTCTTCAACCACGGCCGCATGCAGCGCGACTTCACCTACGTCGACGATATCGTCGAAGGCGTGGTGCGCGTGCTCGACCGCGTGGCCACGCCGAATGCCGACTACCGTGCCGAGAGCCCCGACCCCGCCACCAGCAACGTGCCGTTCCGCATCTTCAATATCGGCAACCACCACCCGGTGCCGCTCTTGGACTACATCGGCTGCGTCGAGCAAGCGCTGGGAATGAAGGCCGAGATGAACCTGCTGCCGCTGCAGGACGGCGACGTGCCCGCCACCTATGCCGACGTGGATGCGCTGCGCGACTGGGTCGGGTTCACGCCGGCCACCGACATCCGCACGGGCATCGGGCGGTTCGTGGAGTGGTATCGGGCTTACTACCGGGTTTGAGATCGAGCCGCGCGGCATCCCGCGCCGAGGGTCGATCGATCCGAGCCCTGACTTCGGCCGCCATCGCGAAACAGATTGTTGCACTTGACCGCGCGGCGCCGTCGCCGGTGTGGTGTGGCGGACAAATCGAACGCATGGATACAGTCTTGCCGCGACAAGTTGGGCAGACTTGGGAACGGTTTCCAATCTCTCGTCTGTACGTTACCCGGCCCATGCGCAACCCCTCTGCGACACCTATCGATCTGCGAATCCGTAACCAATCGTTCATCGGTCCCCGCCGTCACCAGCCTTCCTCGCCCTGTGCAGTTACCGTCCGCTCCGTCGACACGCCGGAGTATCGGGATCGCGCCGCTCGCCTCCTGGAGCGGCGCTACCGTTGGCGTGGTTATGGCCACACCAGCCTGCCGCCCGAGCGTCACCCCCAGCGATGCACGCTGGCGGCCGAGGACCCGCAGCGGCTTCTGGGTACGCTCACGGTGGCGTTCGACGGCCCGGATGGCCTGAACTGCGACGCCCTCTTTGGCGCCGAGGTTTCTGCCTTGCGCGCCGCCGGCGCCAAGGTCTGCGAGTTTTCGCGTCTGGCCGTCGACACCACGGGCCGTCAGTCCGGCGGCGTGCTCACTGCTCTGTTCCACGCGGCCTACACGCTGGCCCATCTCGACTGCGGCTGTGACACGCTGCTGGTGGAGGTGCACCCGAGGCATGTGCGCTACTACGAGCGCATGTTCGGTGCCGAACTGCTGGCTGCACAGCGGCACCATCCGGGCGTCAATGCCCCTGCGGTGCTGCTGTCCCTGTCCTTGGCTGAATTGGCCGCGCTGGCGCGGCAGGCCGAGCAGGACGGGTTTGTCGATCGGGCGCGCTGCCGGAACCGTTTGCCCCGCGCCTTGTCCTGACTGGATCGTGGCTGCCGCGGTCGACGGCGCGCGTCGGCAGGCGCCAACTGCGGGCCCGGGCCTGCCCGTTGGCCGGCATGGATGCTCGGCAGCGACGCACCGTGCGCGGCCGTACACTTTGCGTCAGATGCATGCCGGTTGGCGACATCTCTGCAGTCCAGCGTCCAACGAGCCCGTTCATCATGGATCACGTCAAGGCCGTCGTGCGGCCCCTCAGCGTCGCAGACGTGGTGTCCTTGGTGCATCAGGCGCGCGCCGACAAGGTGCCGCTGTACCCGGTGTCCCGGGGCATGAACTGGGGCTATGGTGGCGCAACGCCGCCGAAACCGGGCTGCATCGTGGTCGAACTGTCGGGCATGAACCGCATCCGCAATGCCTCGGCGATCTCGTTGTCCAATCCGGTTGCCGTTGTCGAAGCGGGGGTCACCCAGCAACAACTGCATGAGCACTTGAAGGCGCATGCACCGGGGCTCGGATTCAACGTCACCGGTTCGGCCAGGTCGACGAGCCTGATCGGGTGCGCGCTCGACCGCGGCGTCGGCTATATGGGGCCGCGCTGCGACGACGTGTTCGGACTCGAGGCCGTGCTCGGTACCGGCGACGTCGTGCAAACCGGATTTCGTCGCCTGGGCGAAGGCTCGCCACTGGCGCACAGTCACCCGCACGGCCTGGGTCCCATCACCGATGGCCTCTTCTTTCAAGGCAATTTCGGCATCGTCACCAGCGCTTGCTTTCACCTGCTGCGCAGGCGTCCGGTGGAAATGGCCCTATCCCTGGGCCTGATTGATGCATCGAAGCTCGCCCCATTCATGGACCGCTTGTTCGATCTCAAGCGTGATGGCCTGCTGGTGTCCGTGGCCCATGTCGGCAATGCGGCCCGCGCGCGCTCCACCCTTCGCGCGGGCTTGACGCGGTACCTGCGCGACCGCTGCGGCGTGCCCGAGGCCTCACTGGCACGCGAGGTCGAGGCGGCCTTCGCCGTGGCCGCGGGCACGGCTTGGACGGGTCTGGCCGGTCTGGCCGGCAACCGCGGACAGGCGCGAGCAGCCCTGGCCGAAGTGCGCGCGCGGCTGAAGGGCTTGGCCGTCGTGAAGACCTACAGCGCCGACATGCTGGCCGCAACTGCGAAACTGGCCGACAGGCTCCGCTCCATGCCCGGCGTGCGCCGGTTTGCCGCCGCCCTGGCTGCCGTCGTGCCGCTGCAGGAGCTGGCGCTGGGTACCCCCACCGACACCGCCATCGACAACCTGCTGTGGCTGTATGGTCAGCCGGAGTTGGCGGCCGAGGATTTCGAGTCGTCCCGGTGCGGGGTCCTGTTCGTCAGTCCGGCCTTGCCGCTGGATGGCGCCTTCATCGCCCGCTTCGTTGACGACATGTTGAAGATCGCTCAACGCTTCGGGCACGAGTTCTACGTCACCATCAATGTCGAGACATCGAGCTCGGTCGTCGCCATCATCAACTTGCTTTTCGACAAGACGAGCAAGGAGGAAAACAAGCGGGCGCATGACTGCTCGGCTGCCATGTTGCAGCACGTCCACGCCTGCGGGCTGGAGGTCTATCGCGCCCGAACCGACCAGATGTCGGCGGTGATCGGCCGCAATCCGGAATACTGGAATATGCTGAGGGGATTGAAGGACGCCTGGGATCCGGACGGCGTGATCGCGCCCGGACGCTATTGCGCGGCCGAAGCCGTGGCGTGATTCTGGGCCGCCGGACCGGTTTACCCTGCCCGCGTGGGGATCAACGCGGACGCTGCAGCAGTTCCCTCACGAACGCCACCGGGATGGCATAGCTGATGCCCGTGGGGTTGGACAAGGCCGACTCGCGCGTACCCCGCACCAGCACCATGTTCACCACGCCCACCACTTCGCCGGTGCGCGCGTCCAGCACCGGGCCGCCGCTGTTGCCCGGGTAGGCGGTGGCATCGAGCTGGTAGACCTCGAACGGACCCTCGCGCAGACGTGCCGCGGTCTTGGCGTCCAGTTGCCGGGCGGTCAGCGAGGGCAGGGCGACGGTGGTGATCGAAGCGACGATGCCGCGGTGCGTCACCGGAGAATAGCCGAGCACGCCGCCGATCGGATAGCCGATGAGCGCCACATCCATGCCCTCGCGCACGCTGCCGGCCGCGGCGAGCGCCAGCGCCGGCAGGGGTGGGCCTTCCAGGCGCAGCAGCGCCAGGTCGTGGTCGCGGTCGACGCTGACCACCGTGGCCAGGCGACCGTCCGCGCTGTTGCCGCGCGAATTCACCAGCACCGCCATTTGTGGCGGTGGTGTCTTGCCCGGCTCCGGCAACACATGGGCATTGGTGACCAGGTGGTTGCCGTCGTCGACGACGAAACCGCTGCCGCGGAAGCTGAAGCGCGGGCTGTTGAGGGGGTCGTAGGTGCCGACCGGCAGCACCGAGGGACGACTCGCCGCCACCAGGGCCGTCAGATCCGCGCGCGCCGGCAGTGACAGCAGCAGCGCGGCGCCGAGCAGGGAGCGACGGGAGGTCGTTGAAGCAGACACTGCAGGCCTTCGGGTCAGGAGCCAGCGCCGAATGTAGCCGGCGGCGCCACGATCAGACCTGCAGCAGGTACTCCACGTCCAGTTTCGGGTGCTGCACTGCCGCGGTGGGCGGCACGGCCATGGGGCGACTGGCCTGCGCCGCGGCCTCCTCCAGCCAGGCCACGCAGCGTTGCCAGGCCGCATCGGGGCGCTCGACGCGGAAACCATAGAACTGGCCGGCGTCAGTGCTGGCGCTGCGCACGACTTCGGCCTGCACGCGGCTGGGCACGCCGCTGCCGAGTTCGGCCACCACATGACAGCGCGCGCCCACCGGCAGCGGCTGGGGTGTTCGTGCCAGGAAGCCTTGCGCGGAGATCTCGAGCACGGTCACCGGCATTGGGCTGGCCGGCATGCCGGGAAGGTCCAGCGACGCCGGGCACTTCATCGAGTGGCGTGCGTGGCGGCGCAGCGCGATGGCCGAGCCGGCCTCGGCAGGCAGCGGGGGCAGCACGGCGGTCCACTCGGGCTCGCGATAGATCGAATGCAGAAGGCGTTTGCGGCGGTCGTCCAGGCCGTCGAAGCCGTGCGTGCGCTGATTGAAGAAGTGGTCCATCAGGGCCGGGCTCAGCACCGGATCGTTGCTGGTATGCCAGGGCCGTGCCGGATAGCTGATCTCGGGCAGTTCGGTGTGCACGAAGAAGCGGTGCAGGTTGCGCCGCCCGGACTTGTGGCCGTATGCGCGCTCGAACAGCGCCGGCGCCTCGTGCAGGTCGAGCGTGGCCCCCACGGCCGGCGCGCCGTTGACGAAGTCGTAGCGGTTCACCACCTGCTCGTCGAGGCGGCGGAAGAACAGTACCGACTCGTACATCTCGATGTGCGCCGGATTGACGGCGATCACCAGGTGCCGCGTGTCGAAGTAGCTCGTGCAGTAGCCGTACATGAACTTCATCAGCGGGAACAGGATCGACCCGCCCGTCTTGCGCCAGCGCGGGTGGATGGCCAGTGCCGAAATCTCGGCGATGCGGCCTGCCTTGGCACGCACGCTGGAGATGTCGAACGCCGCCTGCATGGGGAAGCCGAACACGCCTTCGCGGACGATGGACAGCGTGCCCACGACCTGTCCGTCGACCTTGGCGCACAAGGTGGTGGTGGTGGGCAGGGCATGGTACGGCGTGACGCGCAGGCCCGAAGGGTGCGGGCGCATGAAGCCGCTGGCCACGTAGGCGTCGTGCAGCAGGCTGAAGCAGGCCTCCAGTTCGTCCTGGGTGTGGGCGATCTTCAGCTCGAGCCGGCCCCGGGTGACGGGCTCGCAGTCCACCGTGCGGCGGTACAGCGCAAAGCGCAGCGAACCGGGCATGGCCGCCAGCAGCGAGCGTGCGAAGCGCCGGCCATGCCGCCGCAGAGTCGACCAATGAAGTTTCTTCATGATGTGCCAGGTGCCGAGAACCGGGGTCGCCATCCCCCCATAGGTTTCTCGGCCGGCACGGTCCTGCGCTTGAGCGCAGGCGGCGGGCCACTTGCAAGCGGGGGTTACAGGTGTAAGCCGCGGCGCCAATCAGAGCGTGGCCATCAGTCGAGCCACCTCGTCCTGGGCGCTGAACTTGTCGCCGAGCTTGGCCAGCGCGTCGAGCTCGGCTCGTGCCTGCGTGCGGTCGCCGTTGACGACATGGATCCTGGCCAGCGTGAGGCGCAGGTTCGGATCTTCGGGGTTCTGCGCCATCGCCTTGCGCTGCAAGGCCACGGCGCGCTCGGGCTGCTTCTCCAGCGCCAGCACGTAGGCCAGGGTGTCCATCAGCGGCACCCGGTCCGGCAGCAACTCGTTGGCCTTCTCGGCCAGCGGCAGAGCGCCCGGTCGCTTCTGCTGTGCCAGCATCCAGGCCAGGTTGTTCATGGCCAGGGCGTTGTTCGGCTGCACCTCCAGCACGCTGCGGTAATGCGCTTCCGCGGCCGCATGGTCCTTGCGCGCCAGGGCTATGTCACCCAGGTAGTAGCGGAAGGCGGCATCGCGCGGATGCTCCTTGACCCAGCTGGCGGCCATGCGCTCGGCCTCGGGTGGCCGCATGGCCGCGTTCAGCGCAGTGTGGAGCTTGATGGCGGCTTCGGTGCTGGCGCCCACCTGCAAAGCCTTGCGCAGCGGCTCGATCGCCGCCTCGGGGCGGTTGCGTGCGAGTTCGATATCGGCTTCGAGCGCAAAGCCGGCCGCCTGCTTGGGCTGCGCCTTCTGTACTTCGCGTGCGATGCGCAGCGCCTCCTGTGGGTTGTCCTCTCGCATCGCCAGCTGGGCCAGGGCCCGCTGCGCCGGCAGCAGACCGGGGCGGATCTCCAGCGCCTTGTCCAGCGCGCGCTTGGCTTGCTTCAGGTCCTTGACCGCGACATGGGCCTCGGCCAGCCGCAACTGGGGTTCGGGCCGATCGGGGCGCAGCGCGGCCAGCTGGGAAAAGGTGGTGACGGCCTGCTGGCCCTGGCCGGCGGCCAGTTGCGCCATGCCGAGCACCTCCATCACCTCGACGCTGTTGGGCAGCGCGGCGCTGGCCTCCTGCGCGGCGGCCAGCGCGGCCTTGGCATCGCCCAGGCCCAGCAGGTGGTTGACCAGCAGCACGCGCGGGCCGGCTTCGCCCGGGTTGGCCTTCACGGCTTGCGTGATGGCGGCCGTGACTTCTTCCTTGGTGCCTCCGGTGCGTGCCTTGAGTTCGGCCAGGCCGAGCAGGGCGCGCGTATTCTTGGAGTCGAGTTTCAGCAGGTCCTCGAAGCGTTTCTGCGCCCCTTCGGGGCGGCCGGCCGCGAGTTCGATCGAAGCCAGGCCCGCCGTGGCGGCGTAGAACTGCGGGTCGATCTGCAATGCCTTCTCGAAGCTCGCCGTCGCCCCGGCCGTGTCCCGCTTCTGCATCAGGACCGAGCCGCGCAAGGTATGGGCCACCGGGCTGTCAGGCTGCTTCTTCTCCAGTGCGTCGATGGCCTTGAGTGCGCCGGGGATGTCCTTGCTGCGCAGCCGTGCCGCGATCAGCGCCATGTTGCTGCGGATGCCGGTGTCGGCGGCGGCTGCCGCTTCCAGTTCGGCAAAGCCGGCCGCCGTGTTGCCGCGCGCCACCTGGCCCAGCGCCAGCGCCGCGCGGGCGGTGGTGGCCTGCGGGTTCACCTTGGTGGCGCGGGCAAAGGCGGCCTCGGCGCGCGCCAGGTCGCCGGTCTGCAGCAGCGCCTCGCCGGCCAGGGTGAGGCTGGTGCTGTCGGCGTGGGTCGAATCGACGATCGGACGCAGCACCTCCATCGCCTTGCCCGGCTGCCCGGTGCGGTTGTAGATGCGCGCCAGCAGCTGGCGCGGCAGGCGTTCCTTGGGCTGCGCCTTGACGACACGGCCCAGGTGCGCCTCGGCCTGGCTGAGCGAGTTCAGCCGCAGCTCGGTCACGCCGGCCAGTTGCACCACCCGCATGTCGTTCGGGAAGGCCCGCAGCAAGGGTTCGAGCAGTTCCCGCGTGCGCGCGAAGTTGCCGTCCAGGTAGGCGAACTGGGCGTCGAACAGCATCGTCTCGGGGTGCGCCGGCTGCGCTGCCTTGAGCCGCTCGAACTGGGCCCGCGCCGCGGCGGTATCGCGCTGCTCCAACAGCAGGGTGATGACTCCTGCATGTGCCGCCACGGCCTTGGGATGGGCCGCCAGGGCCGCCTCGTAGCTTGCCTGGGCTGCAGCGGCATCGCGTTGACCGTAGCGCTGCAACTCGGCCTTGAACAGCAACGCGTTGAGATTCTGGCTGCTGCCGGACAACACCTGGTCAACCAGCGCGATGGCGCCGGAAGTGTCGCCATCCGCAGCCTTCAGCCGGGCATGCAGGAGAGTGGCTGGTATGTGCTGGGGCGAGTCGTTCAGCGCCGAAAGCGTCACCTCCAGTGCGCGTTCCCGTTCGCCCTGGGCGGCAAAGGCCGTGGCCACGATCGCCTTCACATCCGCCGACGCCGAGGATCGATCGAGGCGGATATCTGCGAACTGCATGACGACCTTGCGCATGTCGCCCTGGCCGAGAACCGCCTGGGCCAGCAAAGGCTGCACGTCGTTGGGATCGGCGCCCAGGTCCAGCGCCTTCTGAAGCTCGATCGCCGCGGCCGTCGGGTCACCTGTCTGCAGCAGCGACCGACCGAGAAGCAACCTCGCCTCGCGGTCGTCGGGGGCCTTCTGCAGCGCCGACTTGAGCTCGATGATCGCGGCGGCGTAGTCGCGCTTCTCGACATAGATCTTGGCCGAAGCCACCAGTGCGGTGGCGTCGTTGCCGCCACCGCTGCAAGCGACCAGCAGGCAGGCGCCGGCCAGCAGGGCGCCGAGCCGGGCCGCACGCGACGGGTTCGATCTTCTTGTCATGGGGTCTCCGAGGGCGACATGGGGCGCCGGTGTCGGGCGCAGGAGTCTCACTTGATGCCCAGGCGCCGCATCAGGTCGTACAGGGTCGGCCGACTGATGCCGAGCAGTTCGGCGGCGCGCACCATGTTGCCGTTGGTGCGCGAGAGCGCGGTGACGATGGCCTCGCGCTCGGCCTGTTCGCGCACCGTGCGCAGGTCGATCTCGCTGGCCGGTGGACCGGCGTCGCCGCTGTCGGGCACCGGCAGGCCGATATCTTCGGCCATCACCCGTGCGCCGTCGGCCATGATGGCCGCGCGCTTGATGCAGTTGAGCAGCTCACGCACGTTGCCCGGCCAGGCATGCGCCTCGATGGCGCGGATGGCGTCCTCGCTCAAGCTGAGGTTGCCGCGCCGTTGTTCCTGGGCAAAGCGGCGCAGGAAGGCATGCGCCAGCAGTACCGCGTCGCCGTTGCGTTCGCGCAGCGGCGGGATCGTGACCACGATCTCGGCCAGCCGGTAGTACAAGTCCTCGCGAAACTGCCCGGCCTTGATCTGCGCGCGCAGGTCCTGGTGCGTGGCGCCCACCACGCGCACGTCCACGGGCACCTCCTGGCGCCCGCCCAGGCGTTCGATGGTGCGTTCCTGCAGGAAGCGCAGCAGCTTGGCCTGCAGGCTGTGCGGCAGGTCGCCGATCTCGTCGAGCATCAGCGTGCCGCCATTCGCGGTCTCGATCTTGCCCAGCGTGGTCTTGGTGGCCCCCGTGAAGGCGCCCTTCTCGTAGCCGAAGAGCTCACTCTCGAGCAGGGTTTCGGGAATGGCGGCGCAGTTGATGGCCACGAACTTGCCGCTGCGCCTGGAAGCCGCGTGCAGCCCCTGCGCCAGCACTTCCTTGCCGGTGCCGCTCTCACCCAGCAGCAGCACCGAGGCACCACTGCCGGCGACGCGCTCGATGAGGCGGCCGATGCGCAGCATCTCTGCGTCGCGCGTCAGCAGCCCCGAAAGTGCATCGGGCTGGGCCATGGCCTGCAGGCGGCGGTTTTCCTGCTGCAGTTCGGACAGGCGGTAGGCGCGTTCGATGGTCAGCGCCAGCACCTCGGGGTCGAAGGGCTTGGCCTGGAAGTCGTAGGCGCCCAGGGCCACCGCGCGCAGCGCATGCGCCTGGTCGTTCTGGCCGGTGAGCACGATGACCTTCAGGTTGGGGTCGATGTCCAGCATCTGGTCCAGCAGCTTGAAGCCTTCCGACACCGAATCGGGGTCGGGCGGCAGGCCCAGGTCCATCGTCACCACGCTGGGGTTGAAGCGGCGCAACTGCACCAGCGCCGTCTCGCGGTCGCTGGCCGTCACCGATTCGAAGCGGTCCAGCGACCACTTGATCTGCTTCTGCAGCGCCAGGTCGTCCTCGACGATGAGCAGCGGCGGCGGCCCCGCATTGCTCATGCAGCACTCCCCGCGGCGGCCACGGGTTCGGCATGCGAATCGAACAGCGGCAGCAGCACCTTCATCACGGTGCCCTCGCCGGGGCGGCTGTCCACGTCGATCTGGCCACCGAGTTCGCGCACGTATTGCAGGCTTTCATGGCTGCCGATGCCCATGCCGCTGCTCTTGGTGCTGCTGAAGGGCCGGAACAGGCGCGTTCGTACGAATTCGTCAGACATCCCCACCCCAGAGTCACCCACTTCCACCAGCACCTGGCCGGACTGTCGTTGCACCGTCATCCACACGTCGCCGCCCTGGGCCGTGGCATCCAGCGCGTTGTGCACCAGGTGGCCCAGCACCCGTTCCAGTCGTTCCTCGTGCCCGCGCGTAGCCACCGGCGCGACCTGCCGCAACTGCACTTCGCGCCCGCGTGAACGCGCCATGGCTTGCAGGCGCAGCACCATCGGTTCCAGCGCCACCCCGGCCGTCGAGCCCGGCGGCGTGGCGCCCTCGCGCAACTGCAGCATCAGGCGCTTCATCTTGTCCAACGAGCTCTGCACCGTCAACAGCATGTCCTGCTGGAATTCGGGGTTGGCGTGCAGACGTTCCGCATTCTTCAGCATCAGTGAGAGCTGGGTGACGATGTTCTTGAGGTCGTGCACCACGAAGGCCGACATGCGGTTGAAGGCCTCGAACTTGCGCAGCTCCAGCAGCGCCTCGGTGGCGTGCATCTGGGCCAGGAAGCCGGCGGCCTGCCGGCTGGCCGTCTTCACCAGGTCGCGCGTCTCCCAGTTCATCTGCACCGGCGCGCGCGGCCGTGCCAGCAGCACCCAGCCGAGCAGTTCGTCGTGCACGCTCAAGGGGATCACCAGCCACAGGTTCGGCCCCGACCACAGCCAGGCCGGCAGCGCCAGCGTGCCGTAGCGCTTGGGCGCGTTGCGGTATTCGTCCAGGTCGATGATCCAGCCCGTGCTGCGCAGGTAGGAAGCCAGGGCACCGTCGGCCGGTTCGGAGTCGCCAACGGCCGGCAGGTTCCAGCGCGTCGTCTGCGCAACGGCGGTTCCTGCGGCGTTGCGTGTCCACAGGCTGCCGCCCGGGCTCTCCAGCATGTCGGCCAGGCCGCGCACGACCAGGCCACCGACGTCCTGCGTGGCCGAGGTGGCCGACAGCATGTTGGTGAAGCGCAGCCATTGTTCGCGGTAGTCGTAGCGGTAGCTGAAGAAGTGTTTGCCCAGGAAGACGCGCAGCCGCGCCCGCAGCGATGCCGACAGCATCAGCACCAGCAACAACAGCAGGGCCACGCTGAGCAGCGCCAGCTGCATGGCGCGGCCCCAGTCGCCGCCGAAGGCCCGCACGGCGTAGCCGAGCCCGGCCACGAAGAGCAGGTAGCCGCCCACCAGCAGCAACGAAGCCGAGTAGAACGCGGCGCGGCGCGAAACCTGCAGCCGGCCGAGCCAGTCGCCCCTGCGGCGCGAGGCCACGAAGATCAGCGGCAGCGCCAGCGCGTGCACCACGCCGCGCACATGGCCGGCGTCGGGATCGAAGCGCCCGAACAGCACCGCTTCGGAGTAGAAGTAAATGTCGAAGACGAAGATGGCGGCCAGGCCCAGGCACACCGGCTTGGCATTCCAGCGCGCGTCTTCGGCCAGGTTGCGAAACAGCTGCTCCACGAGCACGAGCCCCAGCACGGGCAAGCCCAGGGCCGTCAGCAGCCAAAGAGACATCCAGCGGCTGCCCTGTCCGCCGGCGGTCAATAGCGCCAGCAGCAGCGCCCCGGCCAGCCACAGCCCCAGCGCCGTGGCAGTCAACCCGCCCCGCAGGACGGGGTCAGGTCTTGCCTTTTGCCCCCCCTCCGGGGTAGGCAAAAGGCAAGACCTGACCCCGGACTGCACCAGCGCAACCAGAAATAGCAGCCACAGCCCGTAGCGCAGCCAGTCCAGCGCCATGGCCGCGTGGGTGGTGGCCACGTAGGGCGAGAACTGGTCGATCAGGCTGGCCAGCACCCAGGCCACGCTGGCCACCACGGCGCCTACGAAGGCTCGACTAGCCAGGCGGTTGCCGGCGCCGAACCCGGGGTCGCGCAGCAGCAGCGCGGCAAACACCGCATGCACCACGGTGGCTGCGGCGAAGCCGAAGATGGCAATGTCGGCGGATTCGGCAGTCATGCACCAGGGCCCGGGGGTACGCCCCCGGGGACCAGCGCCCGGAGCAGCGCCGGCGCAGTGTACCTAGCGGGCGCCCTTGCCCGTGAGCACCACGTGCACGGTTTCGACCAGGATCTGCAGGTCCAGCCAGAGCGTGTGATTCTTCACGTAGTGCAGGTCGTACTGCAGCTTTTCCTGCGAGTCTTCCACCGTCGAACCGTACTGGTAGCGCACCTGGGCCCAGCCGGTGACACCGGGCTTCACGCTGTGGCGCACGGCATAGAACGGAATCTCGCGCGTGAGCTGCTCCACGAAATAGGGCCGCTCGGGCCGCGGGCCCACCAGGCTCATGTCGCCCTTGAGCACGCTGAAGAGCTGCGGCAGCTCGTCGATGCGCGAAACGCGCAGCAGCCGGCCCACGCGCGTGATGCGGTCGTCGCCGCTGGTGGCCCAGCGCGGCTGGCCGTCCTTTTCGGCGTCCTGCCGCATGCTGCGGAACTTGACCACCTGGAACGGCTTGTTGTCCAGGCCCGTGCGCTCCTGCCGGTACAGCACCGGGCCGCGGCTGTCGAGCTTGATGGCCAGCGCCGTGAGCAGCATGATGGGCGAGGCCAGCGCGATCAAGATGCTGGCGCTGACGATGTCGAAGACGCGCTTGACCATCGTGCGGCCCAGCCCCTGGTTGAAGCCGTCGCCGAAGATCAGCCAGCCGGCATTCAGGTAGTCGATGCGGATCTGGCCCAGGCGCTTCTCGAAGTGCGAATTCAGGTCGTGGACCTTCACGCCCTGCAGCTTGCAGTCCAGCAGTTCGCGCAGCGGCATGCTGCCGGCGCGGCGCTCGGTCAGCGCCACCACGATCTCGTCGACCCGGCGCTCCTTCGCGGTGTCGATGAGGGAACGGCCGGCGGACAGGATCGCCTCGGCTGGCACGGCCGGGTGCTTCTCGTTGGGGCCCGGGTAGTAGCCCACGATTTCGGCGTTCGGGTCGGCGCTGCTGATCGTGTGGCCCACCACCCGTGCCGCCTCGCCGCAGCCGAAAATGAGCGTGCGCGAGCGTGCGCGCGTGGGGCTGGTGGACAGGTGGGTCACGTAGGCGCGACGCAGCACCACGGCCGACACCGCGAGCATGGCCGCCGCGAGCAGGTCGCCGCGGTTGCCGAAGTCGGCCGGCAGGTAGCTGAACACGACATAGGTCAGCCCCAGCGCCAGCCCCAGCGCCAGCGCCGTGCGAAGCAGCAACTGCAGCACGGGCGGCCGCTGGCTGGAGTCGTAGAAGCCGTTGGCGGCATTGATGAAGAACAGGCCCGCTCCGAGCGAGACGCCATGGGTGCCGGCCACCGGTACCAGATGGTCCAGCGACCCGGCCTGCCACAGCAGCGCGCAGCAGACCGCGACCATCACCAATCCGGCGTCGAACAGCGCAATCAGCATGCGGCTGCCTAGGCGTTGCTGGTGCGAAAACCGACTCATTGATGCTCCCTGGGGCGGATCACAAGCTGCGCAGCGCGGGGCCGCGGGCGCGATGTGATCGGGGTTTGTACGGTGCAGTGGGCAAAAACCGTGTCGAGTTTCTTGACACTTCAGCCATGCCTTGAACTGTAAGGAAGGGCGGCCAATCGCCACACCCCCTGGGTAAGGGGGTTGGCGTGACATAAGTCCGCTGCCCGCGCGGGTGAGCCCCTCTCGGTGCCTCAAACCCCGGCAGCTGGCGCGGCGGGGTCCGAAACCGGACGCGTTCGCATCTTGTGCCACAGGTGGGGCAGCAGCAGCGTCAAGGGCATGCGCCCCAGGTGGTGGCGCACCAGCAGGGCCTGCGCGGCCAGGGCCTGGCGCCGGCTGGGCAGGCGGTCGGGGTCGGTGGGCCAGAGCACGGTTTTGAACAGCGGCAGCAGCCAGGCGGCCTTCCAGCGCGGCAGGCCGCGTGCCACCACGCCGCGCGCCACGGCCGGTGGCACGGGTGTGGCCAGCCAGCGGGTGCAGAAATGCAGGGCCAGGGCCAGCGACTCCTGCAAGCCCAGCGTGAAGGCACGCTCGGCGAGTTCGTCCCAGAAGCCGGGGGCAGCGCCGAAGTGGCGCAGCAGCCCGTCCAGGTCGACCAGGTCGCGCAGGCGGTCGCGCAGTTCCGAGTCGTGGAACAGGTGGGCGGCGCTGTGCAGCACCTGGTCCACGGGGCACAGCACCTGCCAGGCCGGCCAGCGCGAAGGCTGCAGGCGTGCCAGCAGCAAGGCGGCGTCGACATGCGTGCGGGCCACGGGCGGCAGGATGTTGTGGTGCAGGTCCAGTTCCAGCCCGTGCAGCGGGTGCCGCATGGGGGGCAGTTCGTGACCCCATTCGCGGTAGTAGCGTTGGTCGTGGTCGTCCAGCGGCGTTTCTTCCCAACCGGCCCGCAGCAGCCGCGCCTGCGCGTCGGCCAGATGTTCGCGTGGCACCAGGATGTCCACGTCTGACGGCAGCCGCCCGCGGCCGATCGGCAGGTCCTGACCCATGTAGGCGGCGCCCTTGAGCAGCACCAGCGGGTAGGGCACGTCGCCCAGCATGGCCGGCAGGCGCTCCAGCGCCCAGGCCAGGGCGCCGGAACGCCAGGCCGCATAACGCAGCTCCGCGCGCAGGTGCCGGGCGGCCTCGGGGGGAACGTGCATCAGCAGTTCCGGCGCTTGCACGACGCTGGCCAGGCGGCCCAAGAGGCGCAGCCGCCGCGCCAGGCGGATCACCCGCTCCCACTGAGCCAGGCTCCAGCCCTGGACTGCAGCCGGATCACGCAGGCTCTGCAGCCAGTCCAGCTGCATCGAGGCGCCATCATCGCGCGTCATGCCGAGGTTCCCAGCTCGGCCATGGCCGGCAACCCCGGTTCCTGCGGGCGCAGGGGCGGCC
Source organism: Candidatus Rubrivivax defluviihabitans (assembly GCA_016709385.1). Classification (GTDB taxonomy): domain Bacteria; phylum Pseudomonadota; class Gammaproteobacteria; order Burkholderiales; family Burkholderiaceae_C; genus Rubrivivax; species Rubrivivax defluviihabitans. Next base: position 36,883 of record JADJMW010000002.1, on the reverse strand, counting down.
AGGGTCGCCAGGCCTGCTGTTGCCAAAGACCGAGCAGCTTCGACGTCGCATCCTCGAGGTCGCTGTACACCAGGCGCCACGCCGGCATGCCCCGAACGAGCGCCGTCACCGCCTGGAAGCCCTCCGCGCCCAGGACCGCATAGTTGAAGGCGTTGAACGCCAGGCTGGTGAAGGCTGCCGTGGGCGGGACGGGTTCGAACAGAGTCGCGCTCCCTGCCTGCCAGCGCGGCAACACCAGCATGCCCGGTCGTGCCACTTCGTGCACGCACGCCACCGAGGAAGGCGAAGGCGCCAGATGTGCGACCGTGCCCTTTCGGGTCTTGTCGAACGAGGGCCCGAGTTCCGCGCCGGGCTCGAAGCTGCGAATGACGCCGATCGACTCGTTCTTCAGGGCCACCGGCTTCAGCACCGCCCGAAACGCGCCTGCCTGGGGGTCGAAGGCGCCGAACTCGTCGGAGAGCAGCCGCCACCCGCGCAGGCTGAGGGCTGCCGTGAGCGTGCTCTTGCCCGAGCCGGGCAAGGCCGGCATGACCAGCGCCCGCCCGTCGCGCTCCAGCGTTCCCGCGTGCAGCAGCAGCACGTCGTTCATGCGCCGGCCGATCAGCCAGTTGACGCCCCACTCCAGCAGCGGCAGTCCATGGTCGGCGGGAAAGGCGTCGAAATTCATGGCGCCGTCGGCGAAGAAGCGCACCTGCGGGCGCAGCCAGCGGCGGATACCCTGGGCGCGCATCAGGGATACGTGCAGGTCACACCAGCTCGGGTCCTGCAAGGGGCCGTAGTGCCTGTAGACCTCGAACAGCTGGCGTGCAACCGAGGCTTCACTGGTGCGAATGCGCAGGCGGACAAGGCCCAGGTCCAGGTGCAGGCCGTCTTGGGCCAGCTGACGCTGGATCGATTCAGGGCCCTGCCGCAGCAAGCTGCCGGCGCTGCGATCGGCCTCTTTCACGCTGCAGCGGCGCGCGGCAGCGGCACTTCACGAACCAAACCGGCCGCCACCAGCATCTGGAGGGCTTGGCGCACCAGATCCTCGGCATCGATCGGCATCACGCCGGCGTCGGCGGCGAGCGACGCGCACAGCTGTTCCAGGGTCACAGGCACTTCGCGGGAAACCGACTCCACCACCGCGGCGGTCGTGTCATTGATGAGGTGGGTTTCGCCCGACAACGGACTGAAAGCCACCCAGTGTTCACCGAGCTGCTCCATGAGTGTGCCGCCGGCCAGCAAGTAGCCGGTTCGGCGATCCACCGTCGGACGCCGACCTAGGCGCCGGCGGGAAACGCCGAATTCCAGCAATTCAGGCTCAGCAAGGCCCCGCCGGTCGAAGTGCGTTCGCCTATGCCGACGATCGTGCCGCTTGCATCGAAGCGCAGGGCCGCCCACTGGTTGACATAGCCTTCAGAGACCACTGGCGTTGGCGGGCTCACCGGTGAACCGCTCGTCAGATAGGTGGTCGGGCTGATCTCGAGATACTGAAGTTTGCTGGGCATGCCGGGCCCGCGAGGATAGGTGCCCAGATCCGCACCCTTGACGTAGAACTTGTCGACCGGGGTGCACGGCGGATCCGTAGCAGGTACGGGAATCGATTCATCTGCACTGCCGGGATCCTTGGGCTTCTTGGGCTTATCCTTGCCGGTAGCGGTGGTATCGACGGCGGGCGTAGACGTGGTGGCCGTCGTGCACGGCGTGACCGCGTGAGTGGTCACCTTGTAGAGCTGAACACGCAGGTAGGTGTCAGCGGCCGGGGTGCCCGAAGGTGCAGGCTGAGGCATGGTCTGCGCGTTGGCCAGGCAGCGGGTGGACGCGGCGGCAAACGCGCTGCCCGAGCAGAGGGTCATCAGCGCTGGCGCCGCCAGGGCGCCGCGGATCAGGCGTCGGCGCGCACTGGGTGCCTGCACGGCTGATGGGTCGGTGTGGTCCATGAAACTCTCCGTGGGAAACTGAACCCAACTGGGTTCGATTATCGCCTTCGGCTCGGCCCCGTGGCCCCCGCAAGTAGGGGGCTGGAGCCGTGACATTCGCACGCCAAGTGCTTGGCCGACTCTGCTGGCTGCCAGTCTGTATCTGACGCGCCGACGAGCCCGGCCTCGTGAGACACATCCGGCAGGATGAGACCTGGACCCTACCCATGGCAGTGCCAGTAGAAAGACAGAAGGGCGCCCCAGGCGCCCTCCCTCGCTTTGCCTTAAGGAGACGTTCAGGCAGCCTGACGCTTGGCCCGGCTGCGGCCCAGACCGGCCAGACCGACCAGCGAGAGGCCAACCAAGGCCAGCGTGCCCGGCTCCGGCACTTCGATATTCGCGCGGGTGTCCACCTTGTGATTGATCGTCATGGTGTACGTGCCGATCCCAAACTCGTCAGTGAAGGCACCGAAGCTGCCCACGGCGGGATTGACGACCACTTCGTTGATGAAGTTCGCTGTCGCCGTTGCGCCGCGGTTCAAGCTGAACGGGTCAGAGGTCTCGGTACCGCCAGTGATGCCACCTGATTGGCCGTTGGGCGCCCAGTTGAACACCTCGCCCACGCCAGCCTGTTGGATGCTTATTGACCAGTTGCTGTTTGCCGTCGCCGTGCCGCCGAGAATTGGCGTGCCCTGCAGATAGGCTCTCAGGAACTGATCGGCGTCAAACGCGATCGTGATTTTGCTTGCCGACGCCAGCGCGAAAGAATAGCTGAAGGTCGTTCCCGTGTTGGTCTCGACGTTGCCGCTGCCCTGCGGCTTCAGCGAGACGACCGCGTCCGCCAGTGCATCGGCCCCCGACCCACCGAAGGGAGCATTCGTAACTGCCGTGCCGGCGATGGTCGTCGTTCCACCCGCAAAGGTGCCAGTCACCGCACCAAGGATCTCCGAGTTGGCGACGTAGCCGGCCCCCAGCGACGTGCTGGCACCGTAATTGGTTCCCGGCGCGTTGACGTTTGTCAGATTGACGCCATTCAGCTGGCCACTGACGGTGCCCAGACCACTCGCCGTGCCGCTGGCGATGTCGCCGCTGGCTGTCAACTTGAAAGTCGTGATCTCAAGGATGGACTGCGCCAGCGCATCGGCCTGCGCCACGCCCGGCAGGGCGCACATTGCTGCGAGGGACAGGCCAGCAACCAGTTTGCCCGGCGCCGCCGACTTGACAGAAAGCTTCTTCATGGTGGATCTCCTAGACAGTGAACGGACGCCAGTGCCCGCTTGTCTCTTCTTAAGCAGTTCGTGTGCCAGCTTGGACCCATCAGAAAAAATCGTTGCCGGACAGGCACTTGGCAACCAAGGATCGCTTCGACCCTGCAACGGGTCACTTGCCCTGTAAAAAATCCCGACAGTCGCGGCTCGGGTCGCAGGCGCTTTTTCGGTCTGGCCAGACCGTATGCGTCCTTGACCCGCTGGCGGGTTTCACTGTCTACCCCGGGGCAGACAGCGCCGAAACTAAGCAAGACCCATGCCGACACCTTTGGGCGCTGTCAACTCGCCGAACGGTCCGGGCCGGCGAGAACAAATGCCTGCTTTGCTGCGCGGGGCGCTGGCAGGCGGGAGTCATCTGTTGCTGCAAAATCAAACGCCACCGATCATGGTCGAATGGTATGGACCACCCGCGAGTTCGGTGCGGGATGTGCGGTCGTGCCGACTTCATGACGCACTTCGGGCTTCCCCTGGCCGGCGGTCCCCTGGCCGAGCATTCTCTTCAAGGCGTTCATGCCTCACCTCGTTACACGTGCATTTGTTTCCGCCCTGCTGGCGCTCACCTTGGCCGCCTGCGGCAAACCTTCTGCCGACGAGCTGCTGGCCGAAGGGCGCGCGGCCCTGGAGCGCAAAGACGCGCCGGCGGCGGTGATTCACTTCAAGGGCCTGGTCGATGTCGCACCCGCCTCCGCCGAAGGGCGCCTGCTGCTGGGCAAGGCCCTGCTTGCCGCCCAGGACGCCGCGGGTGCGGTCATCGAACTGGATCGGGCCAAGGACCTGGGTGCGGCCGAGGCCGACCTGGCGCTGCCGCTGGCGCGGGCCCTGGCGGCCACCGGGCGCGCCAAGGACGTGGTCGACCGGCTGGCCGGCGTCAGCCTGCCCGACCCCAGGCAACAAGCCGAGTTGCAGGTGGAATTGGCGTCGGCCCTGCTGACGCAGGGCCAGAACGAGCGCGCGGAGTCGGCCGTGGCTTCGGCCTTGCGCGCCGACCCGGCCAACGCCGATGCGCGCCTCATGCAGGCCCGCCTCACCGCCAGCAAAGGCGACGTGGATGCCGCCTTCCAGCAGGCCGAAGCCCTGCTGGCCGACAACCCCAAGGACGCTGCCGCGCTCCATCTCAAGGGCGAGTTGCTGCTGCTGGGCCGCAATGACCTGGAAGCGTCGGCGCCTGTCTTCGAGTCGGCGCTGGCCGCGGACCCCAGGTACGTGCCGGCGCACCTGGCCCTGATGAATATCAGTGTCCGCCGCAACGACGTGCCAGGCTACGAGAAGCAGGTCAAGGCCTTGCAGACGGCCCTGCCCAGGCACCCCGAAACGCTGTTCGCCGAGATTCAGCTGGCGCTGGTGAAGAACGACATTCCGGCGGCGAAGGAAAAGAGTGAACGCTTGCTGCTGCTGGCGCCCGACAACGCCCGCGCGCTGTACTTCGCGGGCGTGACCCAACTGCGCGCCAAGTCGCTGGTGGTGGCCCAAGGCCACCTGGCGAAGGCGGTGCAGCAGGCGCCGCAGGCGGCCGAGCCGCGGCGCGTGCTGGCGCAGTTGCACCTGGACAACGGCAATGCGCCGCGGGCACTGGACGTCTTGAGCCCGCTGCTCGCGGCCACGCCCCCGGATTCGCAGGCACTGCAGATTGCCGGCAAGGCTGAACTGCAGCAAGGCCGCCTGCCCCAGGCCGAGGCCTATTTCCAGCGCGCGGTGACGGCAAAGCCCGACAACACCCAGGCGCGCACGGCACTGGCCTTGGCGCAGATCGCCAAGGGCGATACGCAGCAGGGTTATGCCGAACTGGAGCGCCTGGCAGCCACCGACCAGGACGTGCAGACCGACCTGACGCTGATCGCCAGTCTGCTTTCGCGCGGCGAATTCGACAAGGCGCTCAAGGCCGTGGACGCGCTGGAGGCCAAGGCGCCGGCCCTGCCCATGACGCACGCACTACGCGCGCGGGTCTTTGCCCAGCAGGGCAAGCTGCCCGAGGCGCGTCGCAGCTTCGAGAAGGCGCTCGAACTCGATGCGACGTACTACCCCGGGGTCGCCGGTCTCGTCGACCTCGACGCCATGGAAGGCAAGTGGGACGTGGCGGGCAGCCGCCTGGAGTCGCACCTGAAGGAGGTGCCCCGCAACTACGCTGCCTTGCTGCGGTTGACCCAGGTGCTGGTGGCCGGCAACACACCGCCGGAGGCGATCCAGCGCCGGCTGGAAGCGGCCCTGCAGGCCCACCCGGCGGATGCCGAACCGCGACTGCTGCTCGTCGACTACCTGCTTTCGCGCCGCGCCCTGGCCGCTGCCCGCGCCGCCGCGGAGCAGGCCGTGGCTGCAGTACCGGGCAGCGCAGAACTGGAAGACGCGCTGGGCCGCGTGCTGCTGGAAGTGTGCGACGCCCGGCAAGCGGCGGCGTCGTTCGGCAAGGTCGTTGCGCTGCGGCCCACCTCGGGTCTGGCCTACCTGCGGCTCGGCACGGCGCAACTGCGCGCTGGCGACCTGGCGGCCGGCCGGACGAGCCTGGAGCGGGCGCGTCAGCTCAGCCCGGAGTCCGCTGAAGTGCTGCGTGCCGTGATGAACCTGATGTTGACGGAACGCAAATACGGCGAAGCCCTGGCGCTTGCGCGCGAAGTGCAGAGGCGCGATCCGAAGAACCCTCTCGGCTTCTTGCTGGAGGCCGATGTCCATCTGAATCAGCGAAAGCTGCCCGAGGCCATCAAGTCGGTGCGGGATGCCTTCGCGCTGCAGCCGTCGTCGGACCTCGCCGTGCGCCTGCATGGCTTGCAGGTGTTGGCCAACCGCGGCGCAGATGCCGACCGGTTTGCCGCCGACTGGCTGCGGACAAACCCGGCAGATGCTGCTTTCATCAGTCATCTGGGGTCGATCGCACTGCAACGCGGCGACTTGCCGCAGGCCGAAGCTCGCTTCCGGCGCGCCGTGGACATCCGGCCCGCGGATGCCGTGGCGCTGAACAATCTGGCCTGGGTACTGGTGCAACAGGGCAAACCCGAGGCCTTGCAACAGGCCCGGGAGGCGAACGAATTGTTGCCGGGGCAGCCCGCCCTGATGGACACGCTGGCCGCTGCCTTGAAGTCCGCCGGCAAGCTGCCGGAGGCGGTGGACTGGCAGAAGAAGGCCGTTGCGGCTTCCAACGGTGAGCCGAGATACCGCATGCGCCTGGCCGAGTTGCTGATTGCGTCGGGCAACCTGGCCCAGGCTCAGGACGAATTGAAGGTGCTCGAAGCGCTCGGCGAGAATTTCCCGCAGCGCGACAAGGTTCTGGAGATGATGAAGGCGGTCCGTTGACCCTGCGAACCGTGCGCCGGAACCCGCTTGCTCGCCGCCTGGGGCCTTGTTCACTGTGGTCCCGGTTGACTTCGGTAATAGTGCGCCCCCTCGGGCAGTAGCGGGCCCCAGACCAGGGCGTGGCCCGGTGGGCCTGTGAGAAGATCCATTCGGTCTGGCGCGGAGCCACCATCCGAGCCGTTTCGGGGCGCGCTCGCGCCATGCGGCGGGTTGGAGGGTTGTTCTTCTGTATGCCGATGTGCACCCTGTCGCCCGCACGCGTCTTCGAATCGATCGATCTCTTGTTCTGGTCTCAAAGAGGAGCCACCCTTCCATGATGCCGCCCGTCATTCGCCGTCTAGGTGCCGCCCTGATCGCGTCGGTTGCCACCGTTGCCGTGTTGATGGGGTGTGCGACCGGGCCGTCGCATCCGCCTGCGCCCGTGGCGGCCGCCTCGGAGGCCGACTACACCTACATCATCGGCGCGGGGGACTCCGTGAGCATCGTGGTGTGGCGCAACCCCGAGCTCTCGATGTCGGTGCCCGTGCGGCCCGACGGCAAGATCGCCGCACCGCTGGTGGACGAGCTGATGGCGCAGGGCAAGACGCCCATCCAGCTGGCGCGAGAGATCGAGCAGGTGCTTTCCAGATACGTGCGCGACCCGATCGTGACGGTGCTCGTCACCGGCTTCGTCGGCCCGTACAGCGAGCAGATCCGGGTCGTCGGTGAAGCGGCCCGGCCGCAGTTCCTGCCCTACAAGGTGAAGATGACGCTGCTCGACGTGATGATCGCCGTGGGCGGCCTCACGGATTTCGCAGCCGGCAACAGCGCCACCATTCTTCGCACCGCCGAAGGCAACAAGCAGTACTCGGTGCGACTCAGCGACCTGATCAAACAGGGCGATGTATCGGCCAACGTGGAGATGCGGCCGGGCGACATCCTGATCATTCCGCAGAGTTTCTTCTGAGCGGCGTGGCAACGAACCTTTTGATGGCTGGCATGGCGCATGGATGATCTGATCAAGCAGCTCCTGGGTTTCCTGCGGGGCATGTGGAAGTTCCGCTGGCCCGGCTTGGTGCTGGCCTGGGTCGTGGCACTGGTGGGTGTGGTCTTCATCTACCGGGTGCCGGACCAGTACGAGGCCTCGGCGCGCATCTTTGTCGATACGCAGTCGATCCTCAAGCCCCTGATGGCCGGGTTGACGGTGCAGCCGAACGTCGACCAGCAGATCAGCATGCTCAGCCGCACCTTGTTGAGCCGCCCCAACATGGAAAAGCTGGTGCGGATGGCCGACCTGGACCTGAATGCCAAGACGCAGATCGCGCGCGACGAACTGATCACCAAGCTGGGCGGCCAGATAGAGATCAGGAACACAGGCAGAGACAACCTCTACACGCTGGCCATCCGCGACCAGGACCAGGACAAGGCCAAGCGCGTCATCCAGTCCCTCACTTCCATCTTCGTCGAGTCCAGTCTCGGCGCCAGCCGCAAGGACAGCGACTCGGCAAAGAGCTTTCTGGAGGAGCAGATCCGCCGCTACGAGCAGAAGCTCGAAGAGGCCGAACTCCGGATGAAGGAATTCAGGATCCGCAATATCGAGATGCAGAACGCGGACGGCAAGGACGCCACTTCGCGCATGGCCGAAGCCTCGGCCCAGCTGGAGAGCGCGCGCCTGCAGTTGCGCGAGGCCGAGAATGCGCGCGACGCGATCAAGCAGCAGCTTGCGCTGGAAAGAAACCCGGGTGGCGCGTCGGCGCTGCCCAGCCTGCTGCCGCCACCCACGATGTCGGTCACTACGCCGGAAATCGACGCACGCATCGAGAGCATCAACCGCAACCTCGATTCGCTCATGCAGCGCTTCACCGACCAGCACCCCGACGTCATCGCCGGCCGCCGCCAGATCAAGGAACTGGAAAACGAGAAGGCGCGCGAGGTCGATGCCCTCAGAAAGGCTGCCGCCGCGGCCGCCGCTCAGCGGCCAGCGGACCCGAATGCGGGCGCGAGCCTGGCGGCGCAGGAACTGTCACGAATGCTTGCAGCGGCCGAAGTCCAGGTGGCGACGCTTCGCACCCGGGTGGCCGAATTCAGCTCGCGCGTCGCGCTGGCCAGGGAATCGATGAAGACGGCTCCCCAGCTGGAGACCGAGGCGGCCCAGTTGAATCGGGACTATGCGATCAATCGCAAGAACTACGATGATCTGGTGGCGCGACGGCAGTCGGCGATCATGTCGAGCGAGCTCGAAGTGGCGTCGGGTGTGGCCGACTTCAGGCTGATCGATCCGCCGCGAGTCACGCCCAAGCCGGTGGCGCCGAACCGCCTGGCCATGCTGCCGCTGGCGCTGGCGGCGGGGCTGGGTGCCGGCCTGGCGCTGGCCTTTCTGCTGAGCCAGCTGCGCCCGGCCTTCTATGACCCGACCGAGTTGCGAGAGAAGACAGGCCTGCCCTTGCTGGGCATCGTTTCGCTGCGCGTGGACGACAACGTCCGGCGCAAGGAACGCAGCAGCCTGATCCGCTTCATCAGCGCGGTGGCCAGCCTGGTGGGGCTGTTTGCAGTCGGCCTGGCCGTCACCGCGGCCATGTCTTGATGACAGGACTTGCATCTTGAGCAGCTTGATCGAACAGGCCGCGCAGCGGCTCGAGCAACTCCGGCGCGCCGGCATCGATGTGCCCGAGGCAGGGGAGCAGGCCGTGCTGGCCGACCCCGCGATCGCCCCGCCGGCCCCGGTTCCGAAGCGCGCGTCCGCAACGACCGCCGCGCTGTCGAACCCGATGTCACGGCGCGTGGAGCTGGATCTGGCGGCGCTGGCCGCTGCCGGCGTTCTGACACCGGATGCCCCGCGCGCTGCGCTGGCGGATCAGTTCCGCGTCATCAAGCGGCCACTCATCAGCAACGCCGTGGGCAAGGGGGCCGCCACGCTGACCCATGGCAACCTCATCAGGTCACCAGCGCCCTGGCCGGCGAGGGCAAGACATTCATGTCGGTGAACTTGGCCATGAGCATTGCCGCCGAACTGGACCACACGGTGGTGCTGGTCGACGCCGACGTGGCCCGGCCTTCGGTGCTGCGCATGCTGGGCCTGCCCCCGGGGCCGGGTTTGCTGGAAATGCTCGAGGGCAAGGCCGACATGTCCAGCGTGCTGCTCAAGACCAACGTCGACAAACTGAGCATCCTGCCCAGCGGCGCGCCTCACGCCAAGGCCACCGAGTTGCTGGCCAGCGACGCCATGAGCAGGCTGCTCGAGGACATGGCCACGCGCTACGCCGACCGCATCATCATCTTCGACTCGCCACCCTTGCTGCTGACCACCGAGTCGCGGGTGCTTGCCACGCACATGGGCCAGATCGTGATGGTGGTGCAGGCCGGCCGCACGCAGCAGTCGGAAGTGCGGCACGCGTTGAGCACCATCGAAGCGTGCCCGGTGCGCCTGATGGTGTTGAACAAGGCGCGCACCGACGGGCCGGGTGCTTATGGCTACGGCTACGGCTATGGCGCCTACGGCTACGGTTATGGTCACGGCCCGGAGGCCGACGCTGCTGCGCAGCAAGCGCACGCTGCAAGCCCCTGAGCCGGCGCCAGCCATTGCCCATGAAGCCCGGCCGAGCGTGTCGAACTGGTTTGGCAGCGCCCCGCCATGCCGTCTCCATGGGCTGCGCATTGGTGCTGGGTGCCTGGAGCTCGGCGGCGGTGGCCCAGTCCTCGGGCGCGGTGCCCAGGGTCACTCCCACAGCTGCGGCCACTGTCGAGTACTACCTGTACCGCAACGGCGCCAACGAGGACCTGGGAGGCCAGTTCGTGACCACGCTCAGCCCGGGCATCCAGGCCAGCAGCCGTTCAGGGCGCGTCACGGGATCGCTGAGCTACCGGCTGGACATCGTCAACTATTCCAAGCAGTCCGAGGAAAACGAACTGCGCAACTTCCTGAGCGCCACGGTCGCGGCCGAGGTGGTCGAGGACTGGGCCTTCGTGAATGCCGCGGCCAGCATCGACCAGCAGAATATCTCGCCATTCGGCCAGCAAAGCAGCGCTGACAGTTCATCGGTCAACGACAACCGCACCGAAGTCGCCACCGTCTCCGTCGCCCCGTCTCTGCGCGGGCGGGTTGGCGGTGACGTGGAATACCAGCTCGGCGCGCTGGCCGAAGGCACCACCACCAGGAACTATTCCGCCGGCGATTCCCTCACCACGCAGGTCAATGCTTTCCTGGGCTCGGTACAGCGGGGCACCCGCTTTGGCTGGTCGCTGGACGCAACGGCCGAACGCGTGGAATACCGCCAGGGCCGCAGCTCCGAGGACGCAAGCGTCAACGCCACCCTGTTCTCGAACCCGACCAATGAACTCCAACTGTCTCTGAGCGTGGGCGGCGAGGCCAACAACTTCACCAGCCTGGATACCCTGCGCAACGCAACCTGGGGCGCGGGGGTGCGCTGGACGCCGAGCCCGCGCACGGTGGCCGACATCAGCGCCGAACACCGCTATTTCGGGCGCGGCTACAACATCCTGCTGGAGCACCGGCGGGCGCGCTCGATCTGGCGCTTCACGAGTTCGCGCGACGACGTCACGGGTTCCGACCCCATGGGTGTCGGGCAGCCGTGGTCGCTGTATCAGCTGTACGACGCGCAGTTCGTCTCGCTGGCGCCCGACCCCGTGGCGCGCGACCAGCTCGTGCGCGACCTTCTGCGAGCCACCGGCCAGGACCCGAACGCCGTGGTCAGCGGCGGCTTCGTTTCGTCGGAGGTTCGCGTGGAGCGCCGCGACGACCTGTCGCTGGCGCTGCTGGGCCGCCGCACCAATTTCAACCTGCAGGCCTTCCAGCTCGACAGCACGCCGGTCGATGATCCGTTGACCACGTCGACCTACGGTCAGGTGAAGCAGTACGGCGGCTCGGCGTCGCTGTCGCACCGGTTGACGCCGCGCTGGTCGGTCAGCCTGAGCGGGTCGTGGCAGCGCACCGAAGACAATGCAGAAAACTCCGGCAACGACCTGCGCGAGCTCAATCTCGCCTGGACGGGCAACGTGGGCCCCCGTGCCAGCGCTTCCTTCGGCGTGCGCTACACGGACTTCGTGAGTGTGTCCGACCCCTATACCGAGTCCACCGTCTATGCCGCGCTGAGCGTGAGCTTCTAGAAGCCATGTACGAAGCCTTCTACGGGTTGAAGAGCAAGCCCTTCCAGCTCAACCCCGACCCCAATTTCTACTTCGCCAGCAAGCAGCACCGGCGTGCCAGGGCCTACCTGGAATACGGCGTCTCGCGCAACGAGGGCTTCATCGTCATCACCGGCGAAATCGGCGCCGGCAAGACCATGGTGCTGCGCTCGCTCATCGACAGCCTGAGCGGCAGCAACGTCGTCACCGGCCACCTGGTGACCACGCAGCTGGGCGCCGAGGACACGCTGCGCATGGTGGGCGCGGCCTTCGGTTTCCGCGTCAAGGACGTGCCCAAGAGCGAACTGCTCATCACGCTGGAAGCCTTCCTCATCAGCCAGACGAGCAAGGGCAAGCGCTGCCTGCTCATCGTCGACGAAGCGCAGAACCTCACGCCGCGCGCGGTGGAAGAACTGCGCATGCTGAGCAATTTCCAGTTCGGCAACCAGGCGCTGCTGCAGAGCTTCCTGGTCGGCCAGCCCGAATTCCGCGAGATCCTGCAGCGGCCCGAGATGGAGCAGTTCCGGCAGCGTGTGTCGGCCACCTGCCACATCGGCCCGCTGGACGCCGAAGAGACCCAGGCCTATATCGAGCACCGGCTCAAGTGCGCCGGCGCCAGCGGCAAGCCCAGCTACGAGGCAGGGGTGTTCGCCGAGATCCACCAGGCCAGCGGCGGCATTCCCCGCCGCATCAACGCCGTCTGCGACCGCCTGCTGCTGGCCGGTTTCCTGGGCGACCACACGCATCTCACGCTGGCCGACGTGGCCGAGGTGGTGCAGGAACTGCAGCAGGAAAACCGCGTGCCGGTGCGGGCGCCGGCCATGGCGGTTGCGGCCGACGGCGAACCCACGATGCCCGGCGGTGCCGCCGGCGCGCTGCTCGACGTGGACCTGAGCCGCGTCAAGCTCGACGCCGAGGCCGCCGAAGGCATGTCGCGCCAGATCGCCGCGCTCACCGCCGACCAGCGCGGCGACCAGCTGCAGCGCCTGGAACGCAGCCTGCTGCGCCTGGAACGCATCAACGTGCAGACGCTCACCATGCTGCAAAAGCTGGTGGAAGCGGTCAAGAAACCCGGCGACAAGTCGTGATGAGCGGACCGCTTTTCACAGCACCCGCCGCGCCGACGGGGCCCGTGATGTGCGTCGTCGGCGCACGCCCCAATTTCATGAAGATCGCGCCCATCCTGCGCGCTCTTGCCGCGCACCAGCCGCCCCTGCCCGCACTGCTGGTGCACACCGGCCAGCATTACGACGCGAGCATGAGCGACCGCCTGTTCGCCGACCTGAACCTGCCGCAGCCCGACCTGAACCTGGAAGTGGGCTCGGCCAGCCACGCCGTGCAGACGGCCGAGGTCATGAAGCGCTTCGAACCCGCGCTCGACATGCACCAGCCCAGCTGCGTGCTGGTGGTGGGCGACGTCAACTCCACCCTGGCCTGCACGCTGGTGGCGGTGAAGAAGGGCGTCCCCGTGGTGCACGTGGAAGCCGGCCTGCGCAGCTACGACCGCAAGATGCCCGAAGAGATCAACCGCGTGCTCACCGACCAGGTGGCCGACCGGCTGTACACCACCGAGCGCAGCGCTGCGGCCAACCTGCAGCGCGAAGGCGTGGCCGCCGAGCGCATCGTCTTCACCGGCAACGTGATGATCGACTCGCTGCTGACCAGCCGCGAGCACGCCCGCCCGGCCGCCGCCACGCTGCAGGCGCACGACATCGACCCGGCGCTGCTGGCCCACCCGCGCGGCTACGGCGTCGTCACGCTGCACCGGCCGTCCAACGTGGACGACGCGGCCACGCTGCGCCCGCTGCTGGAGGTACTGGCCGAAGTGGCGGCGCAGCTGCCGCTGGTCTTTGCCATGCACCCGCGCACGCGCAACAACATCGAACGCTTCGGCCTCGGCGCGCTGCTGAATCCCGAACACATTGCCGTGCTGCCGCCGCAGGGCTACCTGGAGATGGTGGGCCTGATGAACGGCGCCACGCTGGTGCTCACCGACTCCGGCGGCCTGCAGGAGGAGACCACCGCCCTGGGTGTGCCCTGCCTGACGCTGCGCGAGAACACCGAGCGTCCGATCACGGTGGAGCAGGGCACCAACACCATGGTCGGGCGCAGCGTGCAGGCCATTCGCAGCGGCGTGGCCGAGATCCTGGCCGGCCGCGGCAAGCGCGGCCGCGTGCCCGAGCTGTGGGACGGGCGCGCCGCCGAGCGCATCGCCGCTGACCTGTGGCAGTGGCTGGCCGCGGGCGCCAAGTAGAGAGACAGAGAGCAGAGAACCCCGAGATGCTGGCCCCCGCCATCACCAACGCGCTGACCATCGACGTGGAAGACTATTTCCAGGTCTCGGCTTTCGCGCCGCACATCCGGCGCGAAGACTGGGACGCGCGCGAATGCCGCGTCGAGGCCAACGTCGACCGCATCCTGGCGCTCTTGGCCGCGTGCGATACCCGCGCCACCTTCTTCACCCTGGGCTGGGTGGCCGAGCGCTACCCGCAACTGGTGCACCGCATCGTCGCCGGCGGCCACGAACTGGCCAGCCACGGTTACGGCCACCAGCGCGCCAGCGAGCTGAGCCGCGAAGAGCTCTGGCAAGACGTGTCGCGTGCCAAGAAGCTGCTCGAAGACCTGTCGGGCCGCGCCGTGCACGGCTACCGTGCGCCCAGCTTTTCCATCGGCACCGGCAACCTGTGGGCCTTCGACGTGCTGGCGCGCGCCGGTCACCGCTACAGCAGCAGCATCTACCCCATCCGGCACGACCACTACGGCATGCCCGACGCGCCGCGCTTCGCCTACCGGCTGGACAACGGCATGCTGGAGGTGCCGGTAACCACCTTGCGCCTGCTCGACCGCAACCTGCCTTCCAGCGGCGGCGGTTATTTCCGGCTGCTGCCGTATGCGCTGTCGCGCTGGATGATCGGCCGCGTGAACCGCCAGGACCGCGAGGCCGCGGTGTTCTATTTCCACCCCTGGGAGCTCGACACCGGCCAGCCGCGCATCCCCGGCATCGGCGCCAAGACGCGTTTCCGCCACTACGTGAACATCCCGCGCATGGAGCGCCGGCTGGGTGCGCTGCTGCGCGACTTCCGCTGGGGGCGCATGGACGACATCTTCCTGCGGCGCGTCGAGGTCTCGGCGTACGCGCCGGCCTGAACCGGCCGCCACGATGCCCACCATCGAACGCCTGGCCCAGGGCGACACGCGCCACGCCGCCGCCTGGGACGCCTTCGTGCTGGCCTGCCCGCAGGCCAGCTTCTTCCACCGCGCCGGCTGGCAGCGTCTGCTGGAGCAGGTCTTCGGCCACCGCACGCACTACCTGTGCGCCGTGGTCGACAACCGCATCACCGGCGTGCTGCCGCTGGCGCACGTGAAGAGCGTGTTGTTCGGCAATGCGCTGACCAGCCTGCCGTTCGCCGTCTACGGCGGCGTGGCCGCCGCCGACGAAGCCAGCGCCAGCGCGCTGGAAGCCGAAGCCCAGCGGCTGGCGCAGCACTTGGGCGTGCAGCACCTGGAACTGCGCCACCGCGAACGCCGCCATGCCGACTGGCCGGTGCAGGACCTCTACGTCACCTTCCGCAAGCCGATCCTGCCCGAGGAAGAGGCCAATATGCTGGCCATCCCGCGCAAGCAGCGCGCGATGGTGCGCAAGGGCATCAAGAACGGCCTGACGAGCGCCGTGGACGGCGACGAGGACCGCTTCTTCCGCCTTTACGCCGACAACGTGCACCGCCACGGCACACCGGCGCTGCCGCGGCGCTATTTCGCCGAGCTGCAGCGTGAATTCGGCGCCGACTGCGAGCTGCTCACCGTGAGCAGCGCCGAGGGCCGGCCGCTTTCCAGCGTATTGAGTTTTTACTTCCGTGACGAAGTGCTGCCCTACTACGCCGGCGACGACGAGGCGGCGCGCGATCTGGCCGCCAACGATTTCAAATACTGGGAATTGATGCGGCGCAGCTGCGCCCGTGGCCTGAATCTGTTCGACTACGGTCGCAGCAAGCAGGGCACGGGCCCGTATGCGTTCAAGAAGAACTGGGGTTTCGAGCCCATGCCGCTGCACTACGAATACCAGCTCTACAAGCGCGACGCCGTGCCCCAGAACAACCCCGCCAATGCCAAGTACAAGCTGATGATCGAGACCTGGCGCCGCCTGCCACTGGGCGTGGCCAACTGGCTGGGGCCGCACATCGTGCGCAGCCTGGGGTGACCGGCATCGTCACGCCCCGCCTGCGCTTGCGCCCTATCGGCCCCACGGCAGCGCTCGCCCTGACCCGGAATTTCACGACATGAGTGCCGTCCTCACGCCCACCGTCAGGACCTCTCCCTGGCGCCCAGCGCTGCTGGCGCTGGGGGCTGTGCTGCTGGTGCTGGGTGGCCTGTATGCCGACACGGTGTCGTCCATGGTCGGCATCTGGTACCGGTCGGAGACCTTCGCGCATGCGTTTTTGGTGCCCCCGATCTCGCTGTGGCTCGTGTGGCGCCAGCGCGGGGCCCTGGTGCAGCTAACGCCTCGCCCACAGCCTTGGCTGTTGCTGGGACTGGCCGCGTTTGCCAGCCTGTGGTTGCTGGCCGACCTGGTGCTGGTGAATGCGGCGGCGCAGTTTGCCTGGGTGGCGATGCTGGTGCTGGCGGTGCCGGCCGTGCTGGGCCTGCAGGTGGCCCTGGCCATCCTGTTCCCGCTGCTGTTCCTGTTCTTCGCCGTGCCCATCGGCGAGTTCATGACCGTTCCGATGATGCAGTGGACGGCCGATTTCACGGTGGCCGCCTTGCGCTGGTCGGGCGTACCGGTCTACCGGGAAGGTCTGAAATTCGTCATTCCTTCCGGCAGCTGGAGCGTGGTGGAGGCCTGCAGCGGCGTGCGCTACCTCATCGCGTCGTTCATGGTGGGCACGCTGTTCGCCTATCTCAACTACCAGTCGTGGAAGCGGCGCGCCCTCTTCATGCTGGTGTCGATCCTGGTCCCCATCGTGGCCAACTGGCTGCGCGCCTACATGATCGTGATGCTGGGCCACCATTCGGGCAACACCATCGCCGTGGGTGCCGACCACCTGGTGTATGGCTGGGTGTTCTTCGGCATCGTCATCATGATCATGTTCCTGATCGGGGCCCGCTGGTCCGAACCAGAACCAGCGCCGCCGGTCGGCCCCGGCCCCGGCGCGGCGGCGCGCAACAGCCATGGCGCAATCGAGGCACGCCTGCTGCCGGTGACCCTGGCCGCGCTGTTCGTGCTGGTGCTGCCGCACGCGGCCCTCTGGGGACTGCAGACGCTGGAGCAGGGCGCTGGCGCACCGCGCCTGAGCTTGCCGACGGCACTGGCGGGGGGTTGGCGGTCCACGCCGCCGGTCAGCCGCTTCGAGCCGATCTTCAACAGCCCGGCAGCCAAGGTCCGGACCGCGTATACAAGTGCCGCCGGCGCGGTCGGTGTCTATCTGGCCTACTTACCGCGCGCAGAGCGATGGAGGCAAGCTGGTCAGTTCGGTCAACACCTTGCTGCGCGCCGACGACCCCGACCACAACCAGGTGGCGAGCGGCACCACTTCCGTTGCGCTCGACGACGGCCGCGGCGTCGGCTGGCGAACGGCCCACATCCTGGGTACCCAGCGAGCCAAGGGGCAGCGCGAGCAGTTGACGGCGTGGCGCAGCTACTGGGTCGATGGCCGCTGGGTGGTTGGTGATGCCGCCGCCAAGCTCGCGGGTGCGTTGGCGCGGCTGCTGGGCCGCGGCGACGACGGCGCCGTGCTGGTGCTGTGGACCGACAACGCGTCCCAGGACGAGGCTCGGGCCTTGCCGCGAAGTTCGTGCGCGACAACCTGAGCGCGATCGACACCTGCTGGCGCAGACACGCGATCAGCGCTGAGGCTGGAAGCCCGTTTCCCGTTGAACCGTTGAAAGCACCAAGGAACCCGATTTCATGAACACCGTCGCCGTCATCGGCCTGGGCTACGTCGGCCTGCCGCTCGTGGTGGAATTCGGCAAGCACCTGCGCACCATCGGCTTCGACATCGCGAAGAACAAGGTGCTGGCCTGCCAGCGCGGCACCGACCCTTCGCGCGAACTGGAAGACGCGCAGATGGCGCAGGCCAGGCACGCCATCTACACCGACGACCCGGCCCTGCTGGCCGAGGCCGACATCATCATCGTGGCCGTGCCCACGCCGGTGGACCAGGCCCACATCCCCGACTTCCGCCCGCTCATCGGCTCCTCCACCAGCGCCGGCCGGCACATGAAGAAGGGCGCCATCGTCGTCTACGAATCCACCGTCTACCCCGGCGCCACCGAAGAGGTCTGCATCCCGGTGCTGGAGAAGGAATCGGGCCTGAAGTGGAAGCAGGACTTCTTCGTCGGCTACAGCCCCGAGCGCATCAACCCGGGCGACAAGGAACACACGCTGACCAAGATCCTGAAGATCGTCAGCGGCGACACGCCCGAGACGCTGGACAGGGTGGCCAAGCTCTACGAGAAGATCATCGTGCCCGGCGTGCACCGCGCCAGCAGCATCAAGGCCGCCGAGGCCGCCAAGGTCATCGAGAACACCCAGCGCGACCTGAATATCGCGCTGATGAACGAGCTGGCCATCATCTTCGACAAGATGGGGCTGGACACCACCGAGGTGCTGGAAGCCGCGGGCACGAAGTGGAACTTCCTCAAGTTCAAGCCCGGCCTGGTGGGCGGCCACTGCATCGGCGTGGACCCGTACTACCTGACGCACAAGGCCGACATGCTGGGCTACCACCCGCAGGTGATATTGGCCGGCCGGCGCATCAACGACGGCATGGGCAAGTTCATTGCCGAGCAGACCATCAAGCACATGATCGCCGCCGGCAGCTACATCAAGGGCGCGAAGGTCAACGTGCTGGGCCTGACCTTCAAGGAAAACTGCGGCGACCTGCGCAACAGCAAGGTCATCGACATCATCCATGAGTTGCAGAGCTACGGCGTGGAAGTCTCCGTCACCGACCCGCAGGCCGACCCCGAAGAGGCCATGCATGAATACGGCGTGGCGCTGGTGAGTTTCGACTCCCTGCCGCGCGCCGACGCCATCGTGGCCGCGGTGGCGCACAAGGAATACGCCGCGCTGTCGGTCGAGGACCTGGGCCGCAAGATGGTGAAGGGCGGCGCCTTCATCGACGTGAAGGCGGCGTTCGACGAGGCGGCGCTGCGCGCCGCCGGCTACCGCGTCTGGCGGCTGTAATGATGGGGTCAGGCCTTGAATTTGAAGGATGGGGTCAGGTCTTGTCTTTTGCCCCCTTGAATGAATAGGCAAACGGCAAGACCTGACCCCGCGTTGGTTCTGCACATCGTCCACCGCTTCGACACCGGTGGCCTGGAAAACGGCGTCGTCAACCTCATCAACCACATGCCGCGGTCGGCGTATCGCCACATGGTGGTGGCGCTGACCGAGGTGACGGACTTCCGCCAGCGCCTTCAGCATGGCGACGTCGAGTGCATCGCCCTGCACAAGCCGCCGGGCCACGGCGCGAAGCTCTACCCGCAGTTGTGGCGCCTGCTGCGCCAGCACCGCCCGGCCATCGTGCACACGCGCAACCTGGCTGCGCTGGAAATGCAGCCGGCCGCCTGGGCCGCGCGCGTGCCGGTGCGCATCCACGGCGAGCACGGGCGCGACGTGGACGACCTGGACGGCAGCAGCCGCCACTACCAGCGCGTGCGCCGGCTGTATTCGCCCTTCGTGCAGCGCTACGTGGCGCTGTCGCGCGACCTGGCCGGCTATCTGCAGGGGCCCGTGGGCATCGCGCAGGAGCGCATCGAGCAGATCTACAACGGCGTCGATGCCGAACGCTTTGCGCCCGCGCCGAAGGGAGCCGTGCCGATCGCCGGTGCGCCGTTCGCGGCGTCGGACCACTGGCTCATCGGCACCGTCGGCCGCATGCAGACCGTCAAGCACCAGACGCTGCTGGCCCGCGCCTTCGTGCGCGCGCTCGAACTGGCTCCCGCCTTGCGCGGTACCCGCCCGCCTGGTGATGGTGGGCGGGGGCCCGCTGCGAGCCCATGCCCAGGCCATCCTGGACGAAGCAGGCGCCGGCGCCCTGGCCTGGCTGCCCGGCGAACGGGCCGACGTGCCCGACGTGATGCGCGGCCTGAACTGTTTCGTGCTGCCCTCGCTGGCCGAAGGGATCTCCAACACCATCCTGGAAGCCATGGCCACGGCTTTACCTGTGATCGCCACCCGGGTCGGCGGCAATGCCGAGTTGGTCGACGACGGCCGCACCGGCGCACTGGTGCCGCCCGACGACGTGGACGCACTCGCCCAGGCCCTGGTGCGCATGGCCACCGACCCGGCGCGCGCAGCCACCATGGGCCGCGCCGGCCGCGCCGAGGTGGAGCGCCGATTCAGCCTGCAGGCCATGGTGGCGGCCTACCAAGCGCTGTACGACCGTGAGCTTGGGGTCAGGTCTTGAATTTGAAGGCCTCAAAACTGAAGACCTGATCCCAAGTGCCTTGTCAGCCGACTTCGGCCGGCCAGCGCTTGAGTCGCTTCAGCCTTCCGTCGTTGCGGACACGGTAGACCGCGCAGATGTCGATGCTTCCGTCGCGAAGCACGACATAGTGCCGGCCCATTGTGTCCGTGTCGGCGCCGCTCATGGCGAGCAATGCATTGGCATGGGCGCCGCAGGATTGCGTATAGGCGCCCAGTGCGCGCCTGGTGAACAAGTCATGGTGTACCGGCTCAATCATGGATGGGGCTCCATTGCTTGGGGGGCGGGCGGCTTTCCATCCTTTCGACCGAACCGGTTCGGGCTCAAGGCAACATTACCCGGCGTTACAAGCCGCGTTGGGGTCAGGTCTTGAATTTGAAGGCTCCAGAGTGAAGATCACTGTGACTTGATCCCGCTGTGACTTCTGATCGCACGAATCGTGCGTACACTGCGACAGTGTGCTCCCGCAGGCCAATCCGATGAAAAACATCACCCTCAGCGCCGACGAGCGCCTCATCGAGGCCGCCCGGGAACGCGCGCGCGCCGAGCACACCACGCTCAACGAGCAATTCCGGCGCTGGCTGGCCGACTACGCGCAAGCGCAGCAACGCCTGCAGCGCTGCGACGAAGTGATGGCGCAGTTGCGGGGCCAGCTTCAGGTGGGCCGCAAGCTCGGCCGGGAAGAGATGAATGAGCGCTAGCATCTTCATCGACACCAACGTCTTCATCTATCACCTCGACGCCACCGACCCACGCAAACATGCCCTTGCCGGCGACATCGTGAGCGAGGCGTTGCGCACCCGAAACGCCTGCATCAGCTATCAGGTGGTGCAGGAATGCCTGAACGTCATCTCCAGCAAGGCACGGGTGCCACTCACGCCAGAGCAGGCGCAGGCTTATCTCGACGCCGTTCTGGCGCCGCTGCTGCAAGTGGGCGCCAGCCTGGATCTCTTTCACCGCGCGCTGGGCATCCGGGCGAGATGGCGCTACGGCTTCTACGATTCACTGGTGATCGCCGCAGCGTTGACCGCCGGTTGCACCAAGCTGCTGAGCGAAGACCTGCAGCACGGCCAGCAGATCGAATCGCTCACCATCGTCAACCCGTTCCGTGAGGCGAATGGGGTCAGGTCTTGAATTTCAAGGCCTCACGCTCGGCGGATCGTCTCCCGACTCCCAACGCCCACGCATCGTTGCCGGCCCACTGCTCCCGATCGACTTCAGACTACGGCAGCCGTCCCGCCCAGAGCCGATAGGCCGCAAGAATGTCGGCCGCACCGGCAATGGCCGCAAGCAACTGGGCATGGCGCAGCTCGGGAGCATCGGGATACTCATGCGCCAGCCGGTTTCGGATTTCACGCCAGCGCAGCCAGGCCTCCACGTCGAGGTAGCCGAGCTTTTCGAGCCGGTCGAGCCTGTCGCGCATCGGCCAGTCCTCGAAGGCTCCACCAGCCAACCCAGGGTGCCGGGTATCAGGCGTTCGCCCATCGTGTCCTGCAGCTTGATGAAGCGGAACAGGATCTGGTCGGTGAGCTGGCGCAAGGCCGGGTCGGACTCGATCGCTTCCAGGCTGGGCGCAGGCAGGGCCCGCCAGCGCGCCAGCGCATCGTCCAGCACCGCGGCGTGGCGATCGGCCTCCCAGCGCGCCAATGCCAGCCGGTCCACCGGTGGCGCTGTCATGTTCGCACCAGCTCCACGGCCTGGCGGCGCGCGGAAGCCACCACGGGGGGTGTGTCGGCAGCCGCTGGGCAGGCAATCACCACGTCGATGCGCCGCTCGCCCAGCAGCCTGTACAGGCGCGCCACGAAGGCCTGGCGTCGCGCCACCCATTCGGCCGCGGACATCGGCAGCGGTGTTTCCACCAGCAAATCGATATCGCCGCCGCGCGCCTGGTCGTCGGTGCGAGACCCGAACAGCGACACCTGCGTGCCCGCTGCCAGCGTGGCCCGTGCTGCCTCGGCGATGGCATGGCGCTCCTGCAGGGTCAACCTCATGCGGCGCAGTGTAGGCGCAGTGCCGGGCTGTAGCGTTGATGGGAAAAGACCTGGGGGGGCAAAAGGCAAGACCTGACCCCGCCTTCGAAAGGCAAGACCTGACCCCGCCTTCGTGACCCCGCCTTCGTCCGCCGACCCCGCCGAGAAGGTACATTCAAACAGATACATTCATCACGACGGAGCGGGACCAGTACGATCGGCGCAGCAAGCGAAACGGAGCCGGAAGGAGTCGGTGGGATGGCAGCAAGCGAACAGGCACTGATCGAGAAGATCAAGCAACTTCCGCCGCAGCGCCTGGCGGAGGTGGAGGATTTCGTTGATTTCCTGCGCGCTCGCGACGACGAACGGGGTCTCACGCTTGCCGCGGCGAAAGCCGGCGAGGCCAGCTTTGCCGCCGTGTGGGAAAACGACGAGGATGCGGCTTACGACAAGATGTGACCCATGGCGCCCGTTTCGAGGTTCACCTTCGGCGATGTGGTGTTGGTACCGTTTCCGTTCACCGACCAGTCGGGCTTGAAGAAGCGGCCTGCCGTGGTCGTGTCGAGCAGCGACTACGGCGAGCATCGGCGAGACGTCGTCATCATGGCGATCACGAGCCAGGTGCGACAGCCGTTGGCATTCGCCGAAGCCCTGATCGTCGACTGGCAGGGTGCGTTGGGCGCTGCGATCGGGTGACATCACGGCGCGGGATGCCGCTTACTCTGGGACTGCCCCCAACTCGACACCCGCCGCGCATCGTCGTCGGTCAATGACCCGAACACCGACCCCTTCGCGCCCTACGGCACCACCACCTCCACCCCCGGATGCCGCTGCCGCAGCAGCGCCGCCAGCGTACGCTTGGCTTCGTCGTCGCCATGCACCAGCCGCACCTGCTTCGGCGGGGTGCGCATGCGGCCGATGAAATTGAGCAGGCCCGACTGATCGGCGTGCGCCGAGAACCCGCCCAGGGTGTGGACGCCCGCGCGGATGTCGAATCGCTGGCCGTCCAGTTCCACCCAGCCGCCGCGCGGCCCGTAGGTCTGGATGTCGCGCCCCGGCGTGCCCGCGGCCTGGTAGCCGCAGAACAGCACGTCGTGCCGCGCGTCGCCCAGCATCGCCTTCAGGTAGTTGACGATGCGCCCGCCGCTGCACATGCCGCTGGCCGCGATCACGATCGCCGGCCGCGCGCTGCGCGCCAGCGCTTCCACCATGCGCAGGTGCGCGCCGTGGTCGGCCACGGTGGTCAGCTGCTCGAAGGCCAGCGGGTGGCGCCCGGCCGCCAGCTTGCGGCGCGCCTCCTTGTCCCAGTGCGACTTCAGCTGCGCATAGCCGGCGGTGAAATCGGCCGCCAGCGGCGAATCGACGATCACGTCCACCTCGCCCAGGCCAGGCCCAGTGCCGCCGGCCGCTGCCGGTGGCGGTGGATGATCTCTTCCAGTTCGTACAGCAGTTCCTGCGTGCGGCCGATGCTGAACGCCGGCACCAGCAGCGTGCCGCGGTTGCCGAAGGCGTGTTCGCACAGCGCCTGCAGCCGCTGGCGGCGCTGCTTGCGCGGCTCGTGGTTGCGGTCGCCGTAGGTGCTTTCCAGCACCACCACGTCGGCGGTCATGGGTGCCTTGGGCGCCGGCAGCAGCGGCGTATAGGGCGCGCCCAGGTCGCCCGAGAACACCACGCGCTGCTTCTGCCCCGGCCCCAGCTGCGCGTCCAGCTCCACGTAGGCCGAGCCCAGGATGTGCCCGGCCGGCGACAGCCGCACGCGCAGCCCCGGCGTGCCGGCGATCACCGTCTGCCAATGCTTGTAGGGCAGCGGCACGATGCGCTGCCGCAGCACCCGCAGCACGCGCTGGATGAGCGCCTGGTTGCGCGTGAAGCCCACCTTCAGCGCGTCTTCCAGCACCAGCGGCAGCAGCAGCGCCGAAGCCTCGCTGCAGTAGATGGGCCCCGTGTAGCCGGCCGCCAGCAGGTAGGGAATGCGGCCGACGTGGTCGATGTGCACGTGGGTGACGATCAAGGCCCGCACCTTGTCGAGCGCAAAGCCGATCTCCAGCTGGTTGGCGCCCGCGCCGTCGGGCGAGGTCTCGGCGCCCTGGAGCAGGCCGCAGTCGACCAGCACCGACTGCCCATCGGGCAGCGTGAGTTGGTGGCATGAGCCGGTGACGCCGTCCACGGCACCGTGGTGGGTGAAGCTCAGGAGCATCGGTGGATTGGACAAGCCAAACTCCCAGAAGGGAAGGGACTCCGAAGGCCAAGTGCCCACCGAAGCGGGGGGGCAGGTCTTCATTAGCGACCAGGGCTTTCCGCGCCTGAAAGCCGTCGGTGCCGGTTTCAGCGTGGGTGGACCCAAAACCCAGGGCCTGACCTCGGCCCCGGTGCTTCCCTGAGGCATCTTAAAATTGAAGGCCTGACCCACCACCTATCAGTACTTAAAATTCAAGACCTGACCCCCCATCAGTTTTGACTCCGTTTCTTTGCCCAGCTTCGCGGCAAAGTCGACGCCGCTCGCACCTGCATGGCCAATCCGGCCAGCGTGCAAGCCCACAATGGCCGATGCCAAGAATTCGACGCTCATCAGGAGCGTTTCCGACGACCGCCTCCAACAACCCCGTCCAGTGAAGATCCTTCACCTGTTCGACCATTCGCTGCCGCTGCAGACCGGCTACACCTTCCGTTCCATGGCCATCCTGCGGGCGCAGCGCGCCCGGGGCTGGCACACGGTGCAGCTCACGACGCCCCGCCATGTCGACGCGGCTGCTTCGGGTGCAGCTTCCGAGGAAGTGGGCGGCTTCACCTTCTGGCGTACACCGTTCCAAGCGTCGGCATTGGCACGCACACCCCTGTGGCCGTTCCTGGAGATGCACGCCACGCGCGAGCGTCTGCACGAACTGGCGCTGCAGGAGCGCCCGGACATCCTGCACGCGCACTCGCCCTCGCTGAATGCCCACCCCGCCATCCAGGTGGGCCGCGAGCTCGGCATCCCGGTGGTGTACGAGGTGCGCGGCTTCTGGGAAGACGCCGCGGTCGACCACGGCTCCACGCAGGAAGGGGGCCTGCGCTACCGCCTGACCCGCTGGCACGAGACGCAGGCACTCCGGCAGGCCGACCAGGTGACCACCATCTGCGACGGCCTGCGCCAGGAGATGACCCGCCGCGGCATCGCCGCCGATCGCATCACGCTCATCCCCAACGCGGTGGACGTGGACCGCTTCCAGCCCGTGCAAAGGGCCGAAGGTGGCTTGCGCGACTCGCTGGGTCTCGCCGGCAAGTGGGTGCTGGGGTTCTGCGGCTCGTTCTATGCCTACGAAGGCATCGACGTGATGCTGCGCGCGCTGCCGCAGGTCTTGCAGCGCATCCCCGAAGCCCGGCTGTTGCTGGTGGGCGGCGGTCCGGCCGAAGCCGACCTGCGCGCGCTGGTGGCCGAGCTCGGCCTGCAAGACAAGGTGGTGTTCACGGGCCGCGTGCCCAACGCGGCCATCCACGACTACTACGCACTCATCGACGCGCTGGTCTTCGCACGCAAGCGCATGCGCCTGACCGAACTGGTGACGCCGCTCAAGCCGCTGGAGGCCATGGCGCAGTGCCTGCCGGTGGTGGCGTCCGACGTCGGCGGCCACCGCGAACTCATCGACGACGGTCGCACCGGCCTGCTCTTCGCCGCCGACGACGCCGCGGCCCTGGCCGAGCGCATCGTGCAACTGCACGATGCCCCGGAACTGGCCGACCGGTTGCGCGCCCAAGGGCGTGCCTTCGTGACCGCCGAGCGCACCTGGACGCGCAGCGTCGAAGCCTACGAAGGTGTCTATTCGCGCGCCCTGGCGGCGCACCGCGGCCAGCCCGCAATGGCGTGACGTGCGCCACGGGCGGGCCGGGCAAGCATGCCCCGGCACGGCCAGACCCGCTATAACCGTCGAAGGGCCGGCATGGCACTCCGCCACACGCGCCGCAGCAGCCGCGTCTTGACACCCACGACCGCCACAGAAAGCAACCCCGCATGAAACCCCGTGTCCGGGCGCGCGCCCCCTTGCGCCTGGGGCTGGCCGGCGGCGGCACCGACGTCTCGCCCTTTTGCGACCTGCACGGCGGCTACGTGCTCAATGCCGCCATCGACAAGTACGCCTACGCCATGATCGACCCGCTGCCCGCGGGCCGGCTCGAACTCGTCGCCACCGACCAGCAACAGTCCTTCACCGCGGCGGCCACCGACCACCTGGCCCTGGCCGACGAACTGCAGTTGCACAAGGGGGTCTACAACCGCATCGTGCGCGACTTCCGCGGCGGCGAGCCCCTGTCCGTGAGGCTCACCACCTTCTCGGAGGCCCCCGCCGGTTCGGGCCTGGGCTCTTCTTCCACCCTGGTGGTGGCCATGATCAAGGCCTTCGTGGAATACCTGAACCTGCCGCTGGGCGAATACGAGATCGCGCGCATCGCCTACGACATCGAGCGCGTCGACGTCGGCCTGGCGGGTGGGCGCCAGGACCAGTATTCGGCCACCTTCGGCGGCGTGAACTTCATGGAGTTCTACGCCGACGAGCGCGTGGTGGTGAACCCGCTGCGCATCAAGAACTGGATCCTCACCGAGCTCGAAGCCTCGTTGGTGCTGTACTTCACGGGTGTCTCGCGCCAGTCGGCGGCCATCATCAGCGAGCAGAAGAAGAACGTCGAAGACAAGGCGCAGGCCAGCCTGGACGCCTCTTTCGCGCTCAAGCGCGAAGCCGTGGCCATGAAGGAAGCCGTTCTCAAGGGCGACTTCGAAGCCCTGGCCGAGTCCATGCGTGCCGGCTGGGAGTCGAAGAAGCGCCTGGCACGGCAGGTGTCCAACCCCGAGATCGACGAAACCTACGAAGTGGCGTGCCGCGCCGGCGCGCGCGCCGGCAAGGTGTCGGGCGCCGGCGGCGGTGGCTTCATGTTCTTCCTGGTGGACCCGCCCCGGCGCATGGAAGCCCTCCGGGCCCTGCAGGCCCTGGGCGGCCAGGCCGGCGGCTGCCATTTCAGCAAACACGGAACGGAAGGATGGCGACTGTGACGATGACCTCCCAGGAAGCGGCCGCCCGCGTGAAGGTCGAGATCGACCGCAGCCGCGAGACTTTGTCGGCCATGTCGGCCGACGCCGAACTGCAGGCCGTGGTGGCCGCGGTGGCGCAGGCCTGCGTGCAAGCCCTGCGCCGCGGCGGCAAGGTGCTGTTCTGCGGCAACGGCGGCAGTGCCGCCGATGCCCAGCACCTGGCCGGCGAATTCGTCAGCCGCTTCCACTTCGACCGCAGCCCGCTGGCCGCGGTGGCGCTCACCACCGACACCTCGGTGCTCACCGCCATCGGCAACGACTACGGCTACGAACGGGTGTTCGAGCGCCAGGTGCGCGGGCTCGGCCGGCCGGGCGACGTGCTGGTGGGCATCTCCACCTCGGGCCGGTCGCCCAACGTGCTGCGCGCCCTGAAGGCGGCCCGCGAAACGGGGCTGGTGACGGTGGGCATGACGGGCAACCAGCGCGAGGCCATCGAAGGCCTGTGCGACCTGTGCATCCGCGTGCCTTCGCGCGAGACGCCCAAGATCCAGGAAGGGCACATCGTGCTCGGCCACGCCTTGTGCGGCCTGGTCGAGGCGATGATGTTCCCCGCCGAGGCGAGCGCCCGGCGCTGAGACGGCCCGTGCAAGCCATCGTTCTGGCCGGCGGCCTGGGCACCCGGCTGCGGGCCCGCGTGAAGGACCTGCCCAAGGCCATGGCGCCCATTGCCGGGCGGCCGTTCCTGGCCTACCTGCTGGAGCGGCTGGAACGCGCCGGCTGCAGCACGGTGGTGCTGGCCACCGGCTATCTTTCGGAAAGCATCGAAAGCCACTTCGGCGCCGCCTGGGGCACGCTGCAGCTGCGCTACTCGCGCGAGCCAGCGCCCCTGGGCACGGGCGGTGCGGTCGTGCGTGCCCTGTCCGGCCTGCCCGCCGGGCCCACGCTGGTGCTGAACGGTGACACCTGGCTCGACGTCGACCTGGCCGCCTTCGACGCCTGGGCCGCACAGCGGCCCGGCGACGGCGCCGTGGTGCTGCGCGAGGTGGCCGACGTGTCGCGCTTCGGCGCCGTGCGGCTGCAGGGCGAACGCATCGCGGGCTTCGGCGAGAAGGCCGCCAGCGGGCCGGGCCTCATCAACGCCGGCATCTACCGCCTGGCGCCGCAGACCTTCAGCCGCTTCGCGTTGCCCGAGGCCTTTTCGCTGGAGACCGACTTCTTTCAAAAGCACCTGGCTGCGCTGAATCTCAGTGGCCATGTCTGCCAGGGCGACTTCATCGACATCGGCGTGCCCGAGGAATTCGACCGCGCCCAGCAGCTGATTCCGGCATGGCACCGGCGATGAGCGGCATGCTCCGCAAAGGCCTGCTGCTCGACCGCGACGGCATCGTCAACGTGGACCACGGCTATGTCTGCCGCGTGGACGACTGGCAGTTCGTGCCCGGCATCTTCGACCTCGTGCGCGCCGCCCGCGCGCGCGGCCACGCGGTGGCCATCGTCACCAACCAGGCCGGCATCGGCCGCGGCTACTACACGGAGCAGGACTTCCATCGCCTCACCGACTGGATGCTGGGTGAATTTGCCAGCGCCGGCGCGCCCGTGGACCGCGTCTACTTCTGCCCGTACCACCCGGAACATGGCCAGGGCGAATACCGGCGCGAGAGCGACATGCGCAAGCCCGGCCCCGGCATGCTGCTGCTGGCAGCGCAGGAACTGGGGCTGGACCTGTCGCGGTCGACCCTGGTCGGCGACCACGAAACCGACGTGCTGGCCGGCGTGCGCGCCGGCGTGGGGCGCATCATCCTCGTCAGCACCGACGAGCGACTGCACGCGCAGACACGCGCCCACATCGTGGTGCCGTCGATCGCCGACGTTGCCGCCCACCTGGACTGACCATGGCCCGCCTGCTCTACCTGACGCACCGCATGCCCTACCCGCCCGACAAGGGCGACAAGATCACCACCTTCCACTTCCTGCGCCACCTGGCGGCGCACCACGAGGTGCATCTGGGCGCCTTCGTCGACAGCGAAGACGACTGGCAGCACGTGAAGACCTTGTCCGGCTACTGCGCCGACATGAAGCTGGTGCGCATCGAACCCCGCAAGCGCAAGCTGATGAGCGCGCGCGCGCTGCTGGGCGGCGCGTCCATCTCGGAGACCTTCCATCGTTCGGCCGAACTGCAGGCCTGGGTGGACGACACGCTGGCGCATCGCGGCATCGAAGGCGTGCTGGCCTACTGCAGCGCCATGGCGCCCTACGCCGCCGCGGCGCGCTGGGCGGCGCTGCCGCGCATGACCCACTATGCCGACGTGGACTCGCAGAAGTGGCAGCAGTACGCCGAAAAGCACGCCGGACCCGTGGGCTGGGTCTACCGCCGCGAGGCGCGCACGCTGCTGGCGCTGGAGCGGGCCATGTCCAAGGCCTACGACACCACCACCTTCGTCAGCGAGGCCGACGCCGCGCTCTACCGCACGCTGGCACCCGAATCCGCGCACAAGGTGGGTGTGGTGCCCAACGGCGTGGACACCGGGTATTTCGACCCGGCCCTGCGCCACGACAACCCCTTCGACCCCGCCCGCCCTGCCATCGTCTTCACCGGGGCCATGGACTACTGGCCGAACGTGGATGCGGTGCGCTGGTTTGCCACCGACGTGCTGCCGCTGGTGCGCGCCGCCCGGCCCGGGGCCGAGTTCTGGATCGTGGGCAGCAACCCGGCCAAGGAGGTGAGCGAATTGCAGGCCTTGGCCGGCGTGCACGTCACCGGGCGCGTGCCCGACGTGCGGCCGTACATCCAGCACGCGGCTTGCGTGGTGGCACCGCTGCGGGTGGCCCGCGGCGTGCAGAACAAGGTGCTGGAGGCCTACGCCATGGGGCGCAACGTGGTGCTGGCCCGGTCGGCGGCCGCGGGGCTGCGGCCGGCGCCGTTCATCCAGGCGAATACGCATGACGAGCCGGCCGCGCTGGCCGGCGCCGTTACGCAGGCGTTGGCAGCGCCTGCGCTGTTTCCGCCGGCGCGGGACTATGTCGTGAACCACTACTCCTGGGAATATGCGTTCGGGTTGCTGGATGCGGCGCTGGGCCTGGGAGCGTGGCGTTCGCATCCGGCCTGCA
Source organism: Candidatus Rubrivivax defluviihabitans (assembly GCA_016709385.1). Taxonomy (GTDB): domain Bacteria; phylum Pseudomonadota; class Gammaproteobacteria; order Burkholderiales; family Burkholderiaceae_C; genus Rubrivivax; species Rubrivivax defluviihabitans. The sequence continues at coordinate 6,811 of JADJMW010000002.1, read as the reverse complement.
ACCCGTCGAGGCCGTCGCGTAGCAAACCTGGCTCCGCGAGCTGGTGCGCCGATCCCAACCCCTCCGGCTGCGCGCAAGCCGGTGCGGCCGTGGCAGATGTCATGCGCTGCCCGAATAGATCGCCGCCGCAGTCGTCGTGGCGCCGCGGCTCCCCTACCATGCGGCCTGCCCGTGGCCGTGCCACGCACGTCTGACGAGAATCCAACCATCCATGTGCGGCATCACCGGCATCTTCGACACCCGCGGCGAGCGCGCCATCTCCTACCCGGTGCTGCAGCGCATGAACGCGTCGCAGGCGCACCGCGGCCCCGACGAAGGCAGTGCGCACCTGGAGCCCGGACTGGGCCTGGGGCACCGGCGGCTGTCCATCATCGACGTGGCCACCGGGCAGCAGCCGCTCTTCAACGAAGACGGCAGCGTGGTGGTGGTGTTCAACGGCGAGATCTACAACTTCCAGGAACTCATTCCCGAACTGCAGGCCCTGGGCCACGTGTTCAGGACCAAGAGCGATACCGAAGTCATCGTGCATGCCTGGGAAGCCTGGGGCGCGGCCTGCCTGCAGCGTTTTCGCGGCATGTTCGCCTTCGTGCTGTGGGACCGCAACCAGCAGACGCTGTTCATGGCGCGCGACCGGCTGGGCGTCAAGCCGCTGTACTACGCGCTGCTGGACGACGGCACCCTGCTGTTCGGCAGTGAACTCAAGTCGCTGCTGGCCTACGACGACGGCCGCGGCGGCGGCCTGCAGCGGCAGATGGACCCGCTGGCCGTGGAGGAGTATTTCGCCCTCGGCTACGTGGCCGAGCCGCGCACCATCTTCGCCCAGGCCCGGAAGATGCCGCCCGGCCATGCGCTGGTCCTGCGCCGCGGCCAGCCGGTGGGCGAACCCACGGAATACTGGGACGTCAACTTCACCCTGGGCAACCCCAGCAGCGTGGAAGACGCCTGCGCCGAACTGGTGGAGCGGCTGCGCGAATCGGTGCGCCTGCGCATGATCTCCGAGGTGCCGCTCGGCGCCTTCCTGTCCGGCGGCGTGGACTCCAGCGCCGTGGTGCAGGCCATGGCCGGCCTGTCGGAAGAGCCGGTGAACACCTGCTCCATCGCCTTCGACGACCCGCAGTTCAACGAGAGCGAATTCGCGCAGAAGGTGGCCACGCGCTACGCCACGCGGCACTTTGTCGAAACCGTCAAGAGCGACGACTTCGACCTCATCGACACCCTGGCCCGGCTGTACGACGAGCCCTATGCCGACAGTTCCGCCATCCCCACCTACCGCGTGTGCCAGCTGGCGCGCAAGCACGTCACCGTGGCGCTCAGCGGCGACGGCGGCGACGAGACCTTCGGCGGCTACCGCCGTTACCGCCTGCACCTGATGGAAGAGAAGCTGCGCTCGGCGCTGCCGGCCGGCATCCGCCAGCCGCTGTTCGGCATGCTGGGGCGGGTGTATCCCAAGGCCGACTGGGCACCGCGCATGTTCCGCGCCAAGACCACTTTCGAAGGCATGGCGCGCAGTTCGGTGGAAGCCTATTTCCATTCCGTCTCCATCCTGCGCGGGCCGATGCGCGAACAGCTGTTCAGCCCGGCCTTCAAGCGCCAGCGTGGCGGCTACAGCGCCCTGGAGGTCTTCGGCCGCCACGCGCGCAGCGCCGGCACCGACGACCCGCTGGCCCTGGTGCAGTACCTCGACCTGAAGACCTACCTGGTGGGCGACATCAACACCAAGGTCGACCGCGCCAGCATGGCGCATTCGCTGGAAGTGCGCGAACCGCTCATGGACCACAAGCTGGTGGAGTGGCTGGCCACGCTGCCCAGTGCCATGAAGGTGCGCGGCCAGGAAGGCAAGTTCCTGCTGAAGAAGGCGATGGAGCCGCACCTGCCCCAGGACGTGCTCTACCGGCCCAAGATGGGCTTCAGCGTGCCCCTGGCACGCTGGTTCCGCGGGCCGCTGAAGGCGCGCGTGCGTGATGCCGTGCTGGGCGACCGCCTGGCCGCCACCGGATGGTTCAACCGGCCCTACCTGGAACACCTGGTGAATGCCCACCAGAGCGGCGCCAGCGACTACAGCGCGCCGTTGTGGACCCTGCTCATGTTCGAGGCCTTCCTGCGCAACGTGGTGGACGCCGGTGCCAGCCGTGCCGCTGGCGTGGTGCTGCCGCGTGCCGTGGGCCTGGAAGCCAGCCTTGCCTGAGCTGCTGCGCGTAGCCCGTGCGGTGGCCACCAACCAGGTGGCGCGCCTGGCACCCGGTCTGTATGTGCGCCTCACCGGCCAGACCGGGCGCGGCGACAGCGACCAGGAGTCGCCGGAAGACATCGCCGCCTATTTCAGCCAGTGCGTCGCCGACTACCTGGCCTTTGCCGGCGTGCCCGCCGACCAGGCGCCGAGCTACTTCGCCGGCAAGACCGTCGTCGAATACGGCCCGGGCGACTTCCCCGGCGTGGCCTTGCTCATGCTGGCGTACGGGGCCCGCAAGGTCTATGCGGTGGACCGGTTCCGCATGGTGCGCCTGACTGAAAAGAACGTAGGCGTGTGGAAGGCCCTGCTGGCCAGCCTGCACGGCGAGCCGCGGCAGCGTGCCCTGGCGCTGCTGAACAACCCGCAGGTGCCGGCCGACGGGTTCAAGCGCGAAGCCATCGAATATGTGGTGCGCCCGCATGGCTTCAGCGGTTTGCAGCAGCAGGCCGACCTGGTGCTTTCGCGTGCGGTGCTGGAGCACGTGGACGACCTGGAAGGCACCTTTGCCGACATGCTGGCCGCGCTGAAGCCCGGCGGGCTGGCCATGCACCAGGTGGACCTGAAGAGCCACGGCCTGCACCGCGACAACCCGCTCGACTTCCTGGCGTGGCCCGCCTGGCTGTGGTCGCTGATGTATTCGCAAAAGGGCGTGCCCAATCGCTGGCGCATCGACCGCTACCGGCAGATCCTGCACGCGCTGCCGGTGCAGGACCGGCGCCTGGAACCCACCCTCCTGGCCAGCGCGGCCGACGTGGCAGCCGTGCGCAACCGCCTGGCCGCGCCGTTCCGTGAGCTCGGCGACGCCGACCTGGCCTGCCTGGGCCTGTGGGTGGGATTCAGCAAGCCGCAAGGCTGACGCCGTGCGCCAGCCCCACGTCGTGGTGCTCAGCAGCCTGTTCCCCAGCCGCGTGCAGCCCGGGGCCGGGCTGTTCGTGCGCGAACGCATGTTTCGCGTGGGTGCGCACCTGCCGCTGGCGGTGGTGGCGCCGCAACCCTGGTTTCCGCTGCAGCGGCTGCTGCGGCTGGTGAAGCCCGGCTACCGGCCCGGGGCGCCGCGCCACGAGAACCAACAGGGGCACGATGTCTGGTTTCCCCGCTTCTTCTCGCTGCCCGGCGCTTTCAGGCAGCTCGACGGCTGGTTCATGGCGCTGGGCGCCTGGCCGCGCCTGGCGCGCCTGAAGCGCGAAGGCCGGCTGGACCTGATCGACGCCCACTTCGGCTACCCCGACGGCTTTGCCGCCACGCTGCTGGGGCGCTGGCTGGGCGTGCCGGTGACCATCACCCTGCGCGGCACGGAAACCCGCCACGCGCGCGACCCCGCGCTGGCGCCGCGGCTGCGCACGGCCCTGCAGCGCGCCAGCCGCGTCTTCACCGTGTCCGACTCGCTGCGCCAGGTGGCGCTGGGCCTGGGCATCCCCGCCAGCCAGTTGCAGGTGGTGGGCAACGGGGTCGACCTGCAGCGCTTCAAGCCCGTGCCCAGAGGCCAGGCCCGGCACGAACTCGGCCTGCCTGCACAGGCCCCGGTGCTGGTGAGCGTGGGCGGCCTGGTGGAACGCAAGGGCTTCCATCGCGTGATCGAGCTGCTGCCCGTGCTGCGGCAGCGGTTCCCCGGCTTGGTCTATCTGGTCGTGGGCGGCCCCAGCCCGGAAGGCGACATGGGCGCGCAACTGCAGCGCCAGGTGGCCGAACTGGGCTTGCAAGACACCGTGCGCTTCCTGGGCCCGCTGCCGCCGGAAGCGCTGCGCGTGCCGCTCTCGGCGGCCAACGTCTTCGTGCTGGCCACGCGCAACGAGGGCTGGGCCAACGTCTTCCTGGAAGCCATGGCCTGCGGCCTGCCGGTGGTCACCACGGCCGTGGGCGGCAATGCCGAAGTCCGCTCTCGTTGGGCCGCCTCGTTGCCCCTTCTTGGCCTTTCGCATTGAAACCGCATTGACCGCGGCGCTCGACGCGGCCCCAGCGAGCTTTGCCTGGGGACCGCAGCGGAGATTACCGGCACGCCCAGGCCAATGCCTGGGATCAGCGGGTCGAGATGCTGACGAGCCAGTTCGCCGAGATCTTTACGGCCAGCCATGGCAGCAAAGAGTGCTCATGCTGACTGAGCCTCGTCAACAATCGGTGCCCCGACTCATCGCCTGGCTCGGTGCACCCTGGCTGGACATGGCAATGGTCGTATTCGGTGTCTGGGCGGCCTTCGCCACCACGCTCTTGACCTATCGCAGTGTGGCTGATGACGATGGGCCTGCGTCTTACCTTGCGGCCTCCGGTGTGGCGCTGGCGTTCTTGTTGCTTGCACGGTGCGTGGGCCGTCGCGGTGCGCAGTGGGTGCCACCGTTCGTCAGGTTCGCTTCCCAACCGTCGATCGGTGTCATCGTCGCTGCGGCGCTCTTCTGCGACTGATCTGGGTCATGACCGTGAATGCCAGCCCGGCATCCGACGGTGCGGTCTATCTGCAGCTTGCCCGTCAGTTGGCGGATGGTGAGGAGTACTTCACTAACGGCACTTACGCCTACTGGCCCGCCGGCTATCCCTTGTTTCTGGTGCCCTGGGTCTGGCTTTTCGACGGTTCGCGTTGGATCTGGGTGGTGCCCAACCTGCTCTTGTCGATGGTGGGGGTTTACGGCGTTTGGCGCCTCGTGCTCAGCGTGGCGGATGAATCCGCAGCCCGCATTGCGGCGGTACTGTTTGCCTTGTGGCCAAACTTGATCGTCATGACTGCGACACCGGACAAAGAGAACGTCGTGGTTGCGTTGCTCCCTTGGGCCGTATGGTCGGTGCTGGCTGCCATTCGCGGCAGCGGGGGCGTTCGGCACGCCGGGTTGGCTGGTGCGCTCCTGGGGGCCTGCACTCTGGTGCAACCGTCCGTGCAATTGCTGTTGCCCCTGCTGGTGGGCCTGCTTGGCTTGACGCTTGGCCCGGCACGTGCGTTGATCGCTTCTGCGGCGTTCGTGTTGGGCGCAGCACTCATCGTGGCACCTTGGACAATCAGGAACTACGAACAATTCGGGCGCTTCGTGCTCGTCTCATCGAACGGTGGCGACAACCTCTACCGTGCCAACAACCCGCTGGCTCACGGCGGATGGACCCCTAGCGGCGAAGTAGTGCTCGACCAGCCTGACGAACTGGAGCGCGATGCCGCCTACAAGGCGCTGGCATTGCATTGGATACGTGCGCACCCCGGCGACTTTCTTCGCCTGACGTTCGAGAAGCAGGCGCGGTTCATGGGCGACGACGCGGCTCGCGTTTACAGCGCGTTGAAAGTGGGAAAGGGAACGGACAGCGGCTCGCTTTACTTCCTGGTCAAGTCTGCAGCCAACCTGTGGTGGCTGCTGTCATGGCTGCTTCTGGTCGGAGCCCTGCTGAGCCGGCGGCGCAATGAGCGGAGCGAAGTGTCGCCCTGGGCGCGGCTGCCCTTCTGGTTGTGGATCTACTTCTTCGTGCTGCACAGCGTGTTCGAAAGCACGGGCAAGTACCACGTACCCGTCCTTTGGGTTCTTCCGGCGATGCTCGGCGTCGCCTTGAGTGCCCGCGCCATGCATCGTTCTCCATGAAGAGGATCGCGACGCAGTTCTTGCGATTTCTAGGCGTCGGCGGGCTTGCTACTGCCCTCCACTACGCGATCATGGCCGCGCTCGTTGTCCGCGGCTGGATGGGGCCAGTCGCCGCGAGCACCCTTGGCTTCTCGGTCAGCGCGGTACTGAACTACCGGCTGAATCACCGGTTCACGTTCCGTTCCGGGCAGGACACGTGTCGGCGCTGCCTCGCTTCATGGTTGTGGCGCTGACAGGTGTGGTGATCAACGGCGCGCTGATGGCCTTCGCTGCGAGCGGGCTGCAGCTCCACTACCTGCTGGCCCAGTTGATCGCTACCGCAGGTACTGTCCTATGGAACTTCGCGCTGGCCAGAACATGGGCGTTTGCCCACATCAAGCAGGCGCCAGCGAACAGAGAGACCCTTGCCCATGAAGCTCTCCATCGTCGTTCCCTGCTACAACGAGCAGGAGGTTCTGCCCGAGACCGCCAGGCGTTTGCGTGTGGTGCTGGCGCAGCTCGTTGCCAGTGGCAAGATCGAGCCAGCGAGTCATGTCATCTTCGTCGACGATGGCAGCAAGGACGCGACTTGGTCGTTGATAGAAGACGAATCGAGAGCCCATCCAGACACCCGAGGGGTCAAGCTCTCCCGGAATCGCGGTCATCAGAACGCGTTGGTTGCGGGCCTGTTCCATGCGACGGGCGATATCGTCATCAGCGTAGACGCTGATCTGCAGGACGACTTGGGTGCCATCGAACGCATGGTGGACGCGCATACGGCCGGCGCCGACGTCGTTTACGGCGTGCGCAAGCGCCGCGATACCGACACCCGCTTCAAGCGCATCACTGCAGAGGGCTACTACAAGCTCCTGGGAGCGATGCAGGTTCAGGTGGTCTTCAACCATGCCGACTACAGATTGCTCAGCCGTCGGGCCATCGAGGCGCTCAAGCAGTTCGGTGAATCCAACCTGTTCCTGCGCGGCATCATTCCCCAATTGGGATTCCCGTCATCGATCGTTTACTATGACCGCGCGGAGCGCTTCGCCGGCGAGTC
>JADJMW010000001.1 GCA_016709385.1 Candidatus Rubrivivax defluviihabitans | reverse complement strand
GCGCGACGGTTCTTGTCGGACAGCCTGCGGCCGAGGACACCCGTGCCAGGCCTCTACCTCGCCGGCCAGGACGTCTTCTCGGCCGGTGTGATGGGTGCTATGACTGGCGGCGTATTCGCTGCCGCGGCAATCGATCCACGGGTGTTCTCTCACTTGGAATAGTCGTTGACGAGCAGAGTGAACTGCCCGGGAATCATGCTGGCCAGATGGTCTGAGTCTGCAATGTCAAGTGAGATGCCTGGAAGCGGCCCGTGGCCAGCGGCAGGTCTTGGCCGGTCGCCGGTGCTCCTGGGCGGCAGCTTACGGGGCAGCCGCCGATAGAAGTTCACGGCTCAACTTCGCACCGCCGCCAATGCCAAGCGATCGGCCCCTCTGGGGCGCCTGCGCGCAAGCTGCCTCAGGCAGCCACGGTGATGCCGGGCCCGTGCGTGCTTCGCGCAGGCCGAACCACAATCTCGACGCGTTGATCGAGGGACACCAAAGCCTGCATAAGGCGTTCGAGCGAGATGTTCTGAAGCTTGTAGCGCCGCACCTGCGACACCTTGGGTTGTGTCATCCCAGTGATGGCGGCAACTTCGGTCTGGCTGAGACCGCGCTTTTCGACCAGGTCGTTCAACTTCACGGCGAGCGAGGCTTTGGCCGTCAGCTCTTCCGCGTCTTCGAACCCGAGGTCGACGAGAACGTTGTTGGCGCCTTTGAGACTGCGCTTGCTTTCCATGTCACCCCCGACCAAGCCCGTACCGGGCGAGAACTGTCTTCAACCGCTTCTCTACCAGCTCAACATCCGGCTGCGGCGTCGCAATCCCGGACTTCGACTTCTTCTGAAACGCATGCAACACGTGCACGGCATCAGCAACCTGCACCATGTAGACCGCACGAAACGTATCGCCTCGGTGATCCTCCACCAACTCATAGACGCCTGATCCCAGCCCCTTCCAGGATTTCGCCGAGCCTGCGGTGCGTCCCAGTTGCGCGATGAACAAGGCCACACCCATGTCCTTCTGGACAGCGACCGGGAACGCCTTGAAGTCCTTCTTTGAGGAGCCCTCCCAGAACAACGGTCTACGCTGATCACTCACAAATTATACCCGTTCGGATATTGACTGAAAGCTGGAACCTTCGCTCGAAGGCGGCTGCGCTCTGCGTGATGGCCGCCGACGTGTTGCGACCGCCGGCGCGGTACCGCCGCGCTGTGTGCGCCTGCCGGATCGCGCGGGCGGTACAGGCGCCGGTTGAACGTCCTTGACCGCCTCCGCGTCGATGAAGTCCGCGACCGTTTGCCATGCGGCGCGCAGCTGCGCCTCGCTCTTGCCAACGTAGTGACCCAAGGTGACGTCGCCCCCAGTGGCGTGGTTCAGCATCCGCTTCAGCGCGCCACCCGAGACCAGTTCTTCAGCAACGCTGGCGAAGGTCGCTCGCAGGCCGTGCCCCTGTACCGCTGTACCGGCCCGCGCGTTGATCCAGGCCAGCGTCTTGCGCGCATCGACGATCGGGAACAGCGGATCTTCGGGCTTTCGGCCCGAGCAGTTCCGCGTGGCGATCTCTAGCGCCTGCCGAGAAAGCAGCAGCCTGTGATCGCTCCTGTTTTTCGTATCACGCAAAACAAGCTTGCCGAGTTCGCAGTCGACGTCGCCGACCTTGATCGGCGCGTAACCGTGACGCTTGTCGCCGTGGATCTCGCCACCGCGGCAGCCGGTGAGGAGCTGGAAGCGGTAGTAGTCTGCCGCGACGCGGGAGGGCGCGGCACCCGCAGCCCGCCACCACGCGCCGAGTTTTTCCGGTGGGATCGGCGACGGGTTGCCTTTGGCCGCTGCAAGCACGATGCGATCTCGCCCTGCGGTGTCCCGCCCCAGCGGATTGCCCGGCACCACCACACCGTGCCAGCGCAACACTGCGCGCAGCACCTGCATGGAGTACGTGGCTTCGCGTTCGGATCGCTTCAGGAGAGCCGTATGTACACCGCGGATGTCATCAGCAGTGAGCTTGGATAACAGCCGCTCCGCGATGGGATACAGCCCGCCATCGGCGAACTTCTTGCCGGCCTTGGACGTTCTGCCGGCCTCAAGCATGGCCAGGTACTCGGCCCGCGTGCGAGCCTTCAGTGGCAGTCCGTCCTTCGCCCGACGCTTCTTTTCGACGTATTCGCGCACCGCCTTCGCCAGCGTAAGGCCGCCTTCCCGGTCCGCCTGCTCGCGCGCAGCGGCCTCCGCACGCAGCCTTGCTTCTTCTGCCGCCGGCCAGTCCACGCCGTCGCGCGCCAAAGCTCGGATGCGCGCCGCCTCGGCGCGCGCTGCTGCGAGCTTCAACTGGCCTGGCCCCTCGCCGTACTCCTGCGAAAGTCGATGTTGCCGCTCGACCTCCGAACCCTTGACGGTGTACCGAACCAGGAGGGTGCGCGTGCCGTCCGGAGCGATGCGCAACCGCAGCCCGCGATCAAGGGTGAGCTTGTAGGGCTGGGCGCGAGGCTTGTGGGCTTCGATCGCTCTGAAGGTCAAGAGCGGCATCCTGGGGGCTCCGTGTCCGACTGGTGTCCGAAAAATCCTGAACTCGGATGCTATCGACCGGGACCGCCTGAAACAACAGAAACCTCGTAACCTATTGATATGCAATGGTTTTTGTCATTCCCAGATCATTCCAGGACGTCCCAGAAAACACGCAGAAAGCGCACTGTTAATCCGTAGGTCCCTGGTTCGAGCCCAGGTCGGGGAGCCATGAAAATCAAGGGGTTAGCGAGGCGAATCGCTAACCCCTTTGTCTTCCCGAGTCCTGCTCGTGTCCGGAATCGCACGAATCTGGGAGCATAGTTCGGTCGTCCCATTGACGGCTGAACGTGGCCACCGCGCCGACAATGCGGGTCGCGCAGGCACCGCGCGGCATCAGAGAGGGCCGACTTCATGACATTCCGTCCCGCCAATTTCGATCCGTCCATCGACCCCACGGCCAATCAGGTGCGCGCATTGCGTGATGCCGGCCCCGACGGCCCGGTGGTGATGCTCAATCTTCTGAAGTTCCGCGAGCGAGCGAACTACCCCGCAGGGTCTCCCCACGCACCCTGCTCGGGTGCCGAGGCCTACCGCAGGTACCAGACGGCATTCGTGGAAGCCGTGGGCGACGTGAGCCGTGCCGAGGTGGTGTGGGAAGGGAAGATCGACAGACCCTTCATCGGCGATGCCAGCCAGGACTGGGACAAGTGCCTGCTGGTCCGCTACCCGAGCCGCCAGCACTTCCTCGCGATGATGGCCAACGCCGCGTATCGCGAGGCGCTGGTCCATCGCTACGCGGGCCTCGAGCGCACCATCCTCTTGCAGATGCAGGGCTGACGACTCGGCCTGCCGGCAAGGAGGCTGGCTGGCCTGGGTGGACAAGTGTCCTAGAGTGGTGCGTCAAGCGGCCCCCTGGAACCTTGTCCGCCTCCTCGCTATGTCGGTACTAGCCGCCCCGCCTCAACGCCAAAGCCTGTGTGCCAGGTGGGGCCGGTGCCCGCGCGGGGCTCAATCCGACTGTGCGTGTGCACCCCCGCCCCGCGGCCCCCGACGGTGTCACGAAAACCGTGTACTCGCCAAAGCCCTCTTGCCGGCAACCCGAAAGCAAAGCCAGCTGTTCGACGACGCCCCGGCCGTGATTCTCCCCCGGGGCCCGCCCCCCCCCCCCCCCCCCCCCCATGCACCTCGGCGCCAAGCATTGCTGGGGGTGTCGTGCTGGGCGTCAGCAAGGCATGCCGTGCCGCCGGCCGCCGCTGGTCACTGGACTGACGCAGCCGGCCATCGACCGTCGTTGGTGGACAGCGGCTTGCTGCCTCCTCGTGTACGCGAGGCACCTGTGCGCCTCAGACCGAGCGGCGCGCGTCAATGCCCACCTCGCCGCGGCCGGCCTCGTTTGGCCTCGGCCGCATCAGTCAATCGACGAGTTCGATCAGGCGAAAACCCACCCGCAACAGCCCGCGCTTCTGCAGACGCCCCAGTGCCGCGTTCAAGGTCTGGCGCGACACACCGACCATGCTCGCCAGGTGCGACTGGGAGAGCTGGATCCGGGATGCCGTTGCGCCGTGTTCGCGCTCGACCTGCGCCACCAAACGCAGCCGGGCGTAGACCCACTCGTCGTGCGACAGCGCCTGTGCCTCGGCGTAGGCTCGAAAGGCCGTCGCAAAGCGTTCGGCCAGCAGCACGGCGAAGTGGCTCAGCCAACGCGGCTCCTCGTCGACGATGCGCTGCCAGTCTTTCGCACTCAGGAAAAGTGCCCTGGTCGGTGCATCGGCAATCACGCTGTTGATCGAGCGGCCACGCGATATCAGCACGTATTCGCCGGTCCACAGACCCGGGCCGCCGACGTGCAAGAGCACCTCGCGGTCCTCGCCAACCACGTAAATGTGTCGTGTGCGGCCGCTGACCAGCCCGAACATGCCGCGCGGCGGATCGCCCGCGCGCAACAGGTACTGGCCTGTGCGAAACGTCCGTAGCACGGCCAATTGGGAAATGCGTGTCTGCAGGGCCGACGGCAGCGAAGCGAACCAGCGGCCACGGCGCAGGACGTCGATCTCGGGGGCTTCGGGCGACACGGGGAGCGTGGCGGTTGCTTGGACAGGTCGCGGGAGTCTGGCGACGGGCCGGGAGTTGTCAAGACTTTGACAACTGACCGGTAGGTTATTGGGGATGATCCACATCGGCATCGCGCCAACGTGTACGCAGCGAGAGCATGCGAGTGCGTCAATGATGTCCGGCCCGGCGACTCTCGGCGCAACTGCGCCGCTGCCACCTCTCCTGGCCCTGGGATGGTTTGAGCCATCCGCCGCCGCACGAGATACCGCCGACCCCGAAGCACGACTTGACAGCCCCCAAAAAATCCTGGAACAACCCCATGATCGATCGAAACCCCATCACACGGTGCCCTTTGCAGTGCCTGTCAGACGGATCCCCGTCCCATTCCGCATGGCAGCAATCCGCGCAGATCAGCGGCATTGTTTCCGCACTGCTGGCGGGCATCGTCTTCGCAACCACGGCATCGGCCCAGCAGACTGCCGACAGCATCTGGTCGGGCGGCCCCATCATCACCATGAACGACAAGGCCATGCGCGCCGAGGCTGTTGCAGTGGCCGACGGCAAGATCCTTGCCGTGGGCAAGCGCAGCGACATCATGAAAATGAAGGGCCCGGCAACCCAGCTCGTGGATCTGAAGGGCCAGACCCTCGTCCCCGGCTTCGTGGACGCCCACGGGCACGTCGTCATCGGTGGTCTGCAGGCCATCTCCGCCAACCTGCTGGCGCCGCCGGACGGCAAGGTGACGGACATCGCATCCTTGCAGCAGACGCTGCGCGACTGGGCGCAGAAAAGCGCGGCGATCGTCGAGAAGACGAAGATCATCATCGCCTTCGGCTACGACAACTCCCAGCTCAAGGAATTGCGCCATCCCACCAAAGAAGAACTGGACGCCGTATCCAAGGACGTCCCCGTCGTCATCATCCACCAGTCCAGCCACCTGGCGACAGTCAATTCGATCATGCTGAAGGAGATGGGCTACGACGCCAGCAGCAAGGATCCGGCGGGTGGCGTCATCCAGCGCAAACCGGGCACGACCGAGCCGAATGGCACGCTGGAGGAGACGGCATTCTTCGCCGCGGGTCCAGTGGTCATGGGCCGCGTCGGCCCGGAAGGCTTGAAGATCTTTGCCCGCGAAGGTGCCAAGCTCTGGGCGAGTTTCGGCTACACCACGGCCCAGGAGGGTCGGTCCTCGCCCCAGGTGGCGGACGTCATGAGGCAGGTGGCAGGCGAAGGCGGCTTTGCGAACGACGTGGCGACCTATCCTGATGTGCTGATCGACCGTGCGTATATCAAGACGAACCAAAGTCCCACCTACACCAACCGCTTCCGGGTCGCAGGCGCCAAGCTCACCATCGACGGCAGCCCGCAGGGTTTCACGGCCTGGCGCGACCAGCCGTACTACAAACCGGTGGGCAACTACCCGGCAGGCTATTCCGGCTATGCCGCAGCGTCGGGCGAGCAGGTCATGGATGCCGTTCAATGGGCGTCCGAGAACGGTATCCAGGTCATCACCCACGCCAACGGCGAGCGGGCCTCCGACATGCTGATCTCCGCCCACCGGGCGGCCCAGGCGCGCTTCCCCGAAGCGAAGAAGCTGCGCCCGGTGCTGATCCACGGCCAGTTCCTGCGCGAGGACCAGCTCGACAGCTACAAGGCGCTGGGCGTCATCCCCTCGCTCTTTCCGATGCACACGTTCTACTGGGGCGACTGGCATCTGGACCACACCGTCGGCCCGCAAGCGGGCATGAATATCTCGCCCACCGGCTGGGCGCGCAAGCGCGGCATGATCTTCTCCAGCCACCACGACGCGCCGGTGGCGTTTCCGGATTCGATGCGCGTGCTCGACGCCACCGTCACCCGCCGCGCCCGCGGCTCGGGCCGCATCGTCGGCCCCGAGCACAAGGTCGATGTCATCACCGCCTTGAAGGCGATGACGATCTGGCCGGCCTACCACCACTTCGAGGAGAAGACCAAGGGCAGCCTGGAGCGTGGCAAGCTGGCCGACTTCGCCATCCTGTCGAAGGACCCGACGGCGGTCGAACCGACCACCATCGCCGACATCAAGGTCACCGAGACAGTCAAGGAGGGAAAGACCATCTTCCGGCTCGAGACCGGCGCGCGGGCCGACGGCGGTGTGCCCGACATCACGCCATTGCTGGTGGCATTCGGCGGGCATCGCGGAGTGCTCGCCGATGGCTGCGCGCACGACGCGATGTTCCGGCTGACCTCGCTCATGGCGGCTGGCTTGGCCAGTCGCTGACGTGCCTGCAGGGCGCGAGCGCGCCCAGCGCTGGCTGGCGATCACGCCCCGGAGCGCCCGCACCCGCACCAGTCGGCGGGTGATGTCGCCACTGGATTTCATGCGGCGGCTGGCGGTGCTCGTGCCACGGCTTCTGCTGCGCCAGCCAAGGACTGCTTCGCGGGTCAATCCCGGCAGCTCGATGGCCGATCTGGGTCGAACCTTCACAACCGCCGCGCTGGATTCGCCACCCTGAACCTGCCATCCGGATTCACGGCGCCAGTCGCCTGAGGATGGCCACAGACGGTCCCGGCCAACTCCAGGTACTCGCGACCAGCCGGCTCGGAACGGCGAAACCATTTCGAGGTTGCACCGATGATGGAGCCGACGCGTCGTCGTCGGCTACCCACCCAGACAAGACGGGCATTGCGCTTTCGCTGCAGCGCTGCTTCGGGCACACTTCGCCCGCCACGGACAGCCGCCAAGGATTCGCCGATGGACCTCGAAACCCCCGACCGAACCGCCGCCCCGGCCACGACCCGCCTGCGCCGCTACGACGAGTTGCCCGGCCCGCGCCCCTACCCGGTCGTCGGCAACGCGCTGCAACTCGACAGCCGCGCGTCGCACCTGCAGATGCAGCGCTGGTGTGAAGAGTACGGGCCGATCTACCGCCTGCGCATCGGTCCCCGGCGCGTGATGGTGATCGGCGACCACGCCCTCGTCGCTCGGGTGCTGCGCGACCGGCCCGAGGGCTTTCGCCGCACCAGCGCGCTCGAAACGGTCTGGACCGAGATGGGCATGCAGCCGGGGCTTTTTGCCGTCAACGGCGAGGTCTGGAAGCGCCAGCGCCGCATGGTGATGTCGGGCTTCGACCCGGCGCACGTGAAGCGCTACTTCCCCGCACTCCAGCAGGTGGCCGCGGCGCTGGCGCGGCGCTGGCAGAAGGCCGCCCAGCAGGACCAGACGATCGACCTGCAGGCCGACCTGATGCGCTACACGGTGGACACCATCGCGGGCCTGGCTTTCGGTGCCGAGGTCAACACGCTGGAGACCGAAGGCAACGTGCTGCAGCACCACCTGGACAAGATCTTCCCGGCGCTTGGCCGGCGGCTGCTGTCACCCCTGCCGATCTGGCGCTGGTGGCGCAGCGCGGCCGACCGCGAGCTGGAACGCGGCGTGGCCGAGGTGAACAAGGCGGTCGACGGCTTCATCGCCCAGGCCCGGGCGCGCCTGGTGGCCGATCCGGGCCGCCGCGAGCACCCCGAGAACCTGCTCGAGGCCATGCTCGCCGCGGCCGACGAACCCGGCAGCGGCATCGACGACAAGCAGGTCAGCGGCAACGTGCTGACCATGCTGCTGGCCGGCGAGGACACCACCGCCAACACCATCGCCTGGATGATCCACCTGCTGTGGCGCCACCCGGCGGCGCTGCAGCGTGCGCAGGCCGAGGTGCGGGCCGTCGTCGCCGACCCGGCCCGCCCGACCTGGGACGAGATCGCGCAGCTGGACTTCATCGAGGCCTGCACGCACGAGACCATGCGCCTCAAGCCGGTGGCGCCGCTGCTCGTGGTGCAGGCACTGGCCGACACCACGCTGGCCGACGTGCAGGTGCCCAAGGGCATGGTGGTGACGACGGTGATGCGGCGCGACAGTGTCAGCGAAGAGCATGTGCCGCGCGCCGCCGCATTCGAGCCCGAGCGCTGGCTGGCGGCGGGCGTTGGCGGTGCGGCGGCACTGGCCGGATCGGCACGGCGCATCTCGATGCCCTTCGGTGCCGGCCCGCGCATCTGCCCCGGGCGCTACCTGGCGCTGCTGGAGATGAAGATGGCGATGGCCACGCTGCTCGGGCGCTTCGAACTGGACAGCGTGGACACGCCCGACGGCCAGATCGCCCGGGAGAAGCTCGCCTTCGCGATGGCCCCGGTCGGGCTGACGATGCGGCTGCGGGCGCAGCAATGCTGAGCGCACGCGAGGGCCGCCCGGGCCGGGCACGGGATCTCGACCCTCGAGGGCGAACTGCCGCGGCAGGCCACGCCGCCCCGCCGCGTGTGGGCCGCCCGCTGCAGCATGATTCAACATCCGCTTGAGCAACGCAGAAGAGCCGAGTTCCTCTGCGAGGCTGGCAAAGGTCGCTCGAAGGCCATGACGGTGTAGCGGACCAGAAGCGTTCGTGCGCCGTCCGGTGCGATCCCAAGCTGCAGTCCCCGGTCCAGCGTGATCTTGCAGGGCTGTGTTCTTGGGCGGTGGGCGTCCACGGCACGCACGGCGAGGAGGGGCATGCGCGTCCGACAGGTGTCCGAGAAATGGCGAGCTCAAATGCGATCGATCGGGACATCGTGAGACAACAGGAACGGCCTAACCCATTGATCCAATTATGATTTTCTCTCTCCCAGCATGTTCCGGACCGTTCCAGACAGACCAGCCCGCCGTGACTGTCGATGCGTAGGTCCCTCGTTCGAGCCCAGGTCGGGGCTCCAAGAAAAGCCACCGGCTAGAAGGACTTGCGTCTTTCTCGGCGTTTTGCTTTCTGGTGTCGGCTGGTGCCGATCTGGCGCCTGTCTGGAGGTGGTTGAACATACCTGACAGCAAGCGGTCCCGACCGTTGTCGCGGCGCCGCACCCAGCCTGCTGCCACACGGGGATCACCTGGCCGTCATGAAAGGCTCTCACTGGGTTCTCATGCCAGGATTGCCGGCCGACTCAGGCCTGGTCCAGACCCTGCAGCCGCGCCTCCATGACCCTGAACCACAGCGGCGGCACCGAGGCCAGGAAAAGGCAGCCGGCATAACCGGTGGGCAATTGCGGTCCGGGCAGCGGCTCCAGTTCGGCATACGGCTTCCAGGCGTGCATGTGGTGGTCGCTGTGGCGCTGCAGGTTGGCAATCATCGAATTGGTCAGCAGGCCGTCGGCATTCCACGCGTGCTGCACGCCGAAGGCTTCGCGCCGGCCGTTTTCCGTTCGGCGCTGCAGGCCGTAGTGCTCGATGTAGTTGATGGCCTCGAGCAGGAATACCGCGTAGGCCGACTGCACCGCCCAGAACAACAGCGCCAGCGGCCCCAGCCAGACGGCCACGATCGCCAGCCACGCCGCCTGCAGCGCCGTCGCCCACAGCAGCGGGCTGCGACCCCAGCCGCGACGCAGTTGCCGCCCCTGCTGCGCCTCCAGCCGCCAGGCGCTGGCCCAACTGCCGGCCAGCGTGCGTGGCAGGAAGCGCCACAGGCTCTCGCCACGGCGCGCCGACGCCGGGTCGTCGAAGGTGGCGGCGCGCGGGTGATGGCCGCGGTAATGCTCGACCATGAAATGCGCATAGTTGACGCTGGCCATCAGCGCCCAGGCCAGCAAGCGGTCGAGGCGCGAACGGGCATGGCCGAGTTCATGTGCGAAGGTGATGCCCTGGCTGCCGGTGACACCGCCCACTCCCATGCCGAGCGCCACGGCCGCGGCGGCAGACATCTCGCTCGTGGTCACCAGCCACAGTCCCCAGGCCAGCAGCGCCGCCTGCAGCGGCACATGCAGCCGCAGGCAGAAGCGGTGCCAGGCCGACTGCGGCGCGGCCGGCGGTGAATGCCGCAGTGCCGGCACCCGCTCGGCCATCGCCAGCAGCACCTGGATGCCCAGCATCGTGCCCCAGGCCGCCCAGGGCGAAACCCAGGCCGCCGCGCCCACCGAGATCGGCATCAGCCAGGCCAGTGCAAATCGGCAGCGGGTCCAGTCTTTCATGGCCTCATCATCGGCCGCGGCAAGCCGATCGCCCTTCAGGATAATCCCGGCATGAACCCGCTGCTGGCGCGACTGCACCCCTACCCGTTCGAACGCTGGCGCGAGCTCACGCGCGACCTCCAACCGCCCGCCGGCCTGCCCGCCATCAGCCTGGGCATCGGTGAGCCCAGGCACGCCACGCCGGCGCTGATCGAGCAAGCGCTGGTGGCTGCGCTGCCAGGGCTGTCCTCCTACCCGTCCACCCTGGGTGAACCCGCCTTGCGCGAAACCATCGCCGGCTGGGTGCGGCGGCGCTACGGCGTGTCGCTCGACGCCGCCACGCAGGTGCTGCCGGTGAACGGCTCGCGCGAGGCGCTGTTCGCCTTTGCGCAGACCGTCATCGACCCCACGAGACCGGGTGCCACCGTGGTCTGCCCCAACCCCTTTTATCAGATCTACGAAGGCGCGGCGCTGCTCGCCGGGGCGCGAACCGCCTTCGTCGCCAGCGACCCGGCGCGCCATTTCGCCGCCGACTGGACCAGCGTGCCAGAGGCCACCTGGGCGCGCACGCAGCTGCTCTACGTCTGCTCGCCCGGCAATCCCACCGGCGCGGTGATGCCGATGGCCGAATGGCGGCAGCTCTTCGAGCTGAGCGACCGCCACGGTTTCGTCATCGCCAGCGACGAGTGTTATTCCGAGATCTGGTTCGGCCGCGAAGCCCCGCTGGGCAGCCTGCAGGCCGCCCGCGCACTGGGCCGCGACGATTTCCGCAACCTGGTCGCCTTCACCAGCCTTTCGAAGCGCAGCAACGTGCCCGGGCTGCGCTCGGGCTTCGTGGCCGGCGACGCCGCGCTGCTCAAGGCCTTCCTGCTCTACCGCACCTACCACGGCAGCGCCATGGGGCCGGTGGTGCAGCGCGCCAGCATCGCGGCCTGGAACGACGAAACGCACGTGGTGGCCAACCGCGCGCTCTACCGCGCCAAGTTCGAGCAGGTGACGCCGCTGCTGGCCCAGGTGCTGGACGTGGCGCTGCCCGACGCTGCGTTCTACCTCTGGGCCGGCATCCCCGGTGGCGGCGACGAGATCGCCTGGGCCCGCGGCCTGCTCGCTCAATACAATGTCAACGTCCTGCCCGGCCGCCTGTTGGCGCGCGACATGCCCGGCCCCAACCTCGCCCGCCCCGCAAATCCGGGCCAGGGCCGCATCCGCATGGCACTGGTGGCGCCGCTGGCGGAATGCCTGGAAGCCGCCCGGCGCATCGTTTCCTACACCGAAAGCCTTCGATGAACCTCACTGAACTGCAAGCCGTGATCGACCTCGCCTGGGAGGCCCGCGCCGAGATCTCGGCCGTCAACTCGCCCGAGGTGCGAGACGCCGTCGAGCATGTGATCGACGAACTCAACGCCGGCCGCGTGCGCGTGGCCGAACGCCGCGACGTCGGCGACTGGGCCGTCAACCAGTGGGTGAAGAAGGCCGTGCTGCTGAGCTTCCGGCTCACCGAGAACAAGCTCATGCACGCCGGCGACCTGGGCTTCTACGACAAGGTGCCGACCAAGTTCGCCAGGCTCAGCGACGAGCAGATGCGCGCCAGCGGCGTGCGCGTGGTGCCGCCGGCGGTGGCGCGGCGCGGCAGCTTCGTCGCGAAGAACGTGGTGCTGATGCCGAGCTACGTGAACATCGGCGCCTATGTCGACGAGAGCACGATGGTCGACACCTGGGCCACCGTGGGATCCTGCGCGCAGATCGGCAGAAACGTGCACCTGTCGGGCGGCGTGGGCATCGGCGGTGTGCTCGAGCCGCTGCAGGCCAACCCGACGATCATCGAGGACAACTGCTTCATCGGTGCGCGCAGCGAGGTCGTCGAAGGCGTGATCGTGGAAGAGAACTCCGTCATCAGCATGGGTGTCTTCATCGGCCAGAGCACCAAGATCTACGACCGCGCCAGCGGCACCGTGAGCTACGGCCGCGTGCCCGCCGGCAGCGTGGTGGTGTCGGGCAGCCTGCCGGCGCCCGACGGCAGCCACAGCCTGTACTGCGCGGTGATCGTGAAGAAGGTCGACGCGCAGACGCGCGCCAAGACGTCCATCAATGAACTGCTGCGCGCCTGACGCCGCCACGAAAGCCCGCCATGGCCAACAACCTTGAACGTGTGCTGCGCCTGATGGCGGAGAAGAGCGCCTCCGACGTCTACCTGTCGGCCAATACGCCGATCCTGATCAAGATCCACGGCCAGATCCTGCAGCTGTCCGACCAGCTGCTCACCACGCACCAGACACGCCAACTGCTGGCCGAACTGCTGGCGCCGCAGCAGATGGAGGAGTTGGAGGACACCGGTGAGCTCAACGTGGGCATCAGCCTGCCGCGCGTGGGCAGCTTCCGGCTCTCGGCCTTCAAGCAGCGTGGCTCGGTTGCCGCCGTCCTGCGCTGCATCCCGTTCAACATCCCGTCGCTGGACTCGCTGGGCGTGCCGCCGCTGCTTTCGGAACTGGTGGTAGGAAAGCGCGGGCTGATCCTGATGGTGGGCGCCACCGGCACCGGCAAGAGCACCACGCTGGCGTCGATGATCGAGTGGCGCAACCAGCAGATGACCGGCCACATCCTCACCATCGAGGATCCGATCGAATTCCTCTTCACCAACAAGAAGAGCATCGTCAACCAGCGCGAGGTGGGCCGCGATACGCAAAGCCTGCAGACGGCGCTCAAGAATGCGCTGCGCCAGGCCCCCGATTGCATTCTCATCGGCGAGATCCGCGACCGCGAGACCATGACCTCGGCGATCTCGTACGCCCTGTCGGGCCACCTGGTGCTGGCCACGCTGCATGCCAACAACAGCTATCACGCACTGGGCCGCATCCTCAGCTTCTATTCGCCCGAAGCCCGCGCCACGCTGTTGTCCGACCTGGCCGCCGGGTTGCGCGCCATCGTCTCGCAGCGGCTGCTGCGCTCCAATGCCGGCGGCCGCGTGCCTGCGGTGGAGGTGCTGCTGAATACGCAGCTGGTGTCGGAGCTGATCGAGCGCGGCGACCTCTCCGGCGTCAAGGAGGCGGTGGAGAAGTCGCTGGCCGAAGGCTCGCAGACCTTCGAGCACGACCTGGCTCGGCTCATCGGTGAAGGCGTGATCTCGCGCGACGAAGGGCTGGCGCACGCCGATTCGCCGACCAACCTGCTGTGGCGGCTGCAGAACGACCAGGCGCCCATTTCGCGCATCGCGCCGAAGAAGGAAGAGCCCGAGGCCGCCACATTCACCGAGATCACGCTCGACGTGCGCGCCGACGAGCCGCGCACGGCTGCCGCGGCCGCGCCGCCGTGGTTGCGCAGGTGAGCTTGCCGCAAGGGCCGTCATGACGGCCGCCCTACGCCTGGCCGAGGCGCTGATGGCCTGTCGTTCCGTCACGCCCGCCGACGGTGGCTGCCAGGCGCTGCTGGCGCAAGGCCTGGCTGCTGCCGGATTCGTGTGCGAGCCGCTCGACGCCGGCCCGCCCGAAGCGCGCGTCAGCAACCTCTGGGCCTGGCACCGCGGCGGCCGGCCCGGGCCCACGCTGGTGCTGGCCGGCCACACCGACGTGGTGCCGACCGGCCCGCTGGACCGCTGGACCAGCGACCCCTTCGTGCCGACCCACCGCGACGGCCGCCTGGTTGGTCGCGGTGCCGCCGACATGAAGACCGCCGTGGCCTGCATGGCGGTGGCGGCGCAGGAATTCGTGACCATCGATCCCGGCCATGCCGGCACCGTGGCGCTGCTCTTCACCAGCGACGAGGAAGGCCCGTCGCTGCACGGCACCAAGCATGTGATGGGCGTGCTGGATCAGCGTGGCGAGCGGCTCGACGCCTGCATCGTGGGCGAGCCGACGTCGGTGCAGCAGTTGGGCGACATGGTGAAGAACGGCCGCCGCGGCACGCTGTCGGGGCGGCTGGTGGTCAAGGGCATCCAGGGCCACATCGCCTACCCGCAGCTGGCGCGCAACCCCACGCACGCACTGGCGCCGGCACTGGCCGAACTGGTGACCACGCGCTGGGACGAAGGCAATGAATGGTTTGCACCCACCGGCTGGCAGGTCAGCAACATCCACGCCGGCACCGGCGCCACGAATGTGATTCCGGGCGAACTCGTGCTGGACTTCAATTTTCGCTACGGCACCGAGTCGACGCCGGAGTCGCTGAAGGCGCGCCTGCACGAAGTGCTGCACCGCCACGGCGTGCCCTGCGAACTGACCTGGACCCAGGCCGGTGATCCCTTCCTCACGCCACCGGGAAGCCTGAGCGATGCACTGGTGGCAGCCATTGCCGCCGAGTGCGGCCTCAGACCTGAGCTTTCCACTTCCGGCGGAACCTCGGACGGCCGCTTCATCGCCCGCCTGTGCCCGCAGGTGATGGAATTCGGTGTCGTCAACGACAGCATTCACAAGATCGACGAGTGGGTCGAGGTGGCCGCCATCGAGCCGCTGAAGAACGTCTATCGGCGCACGATCGAGAACTTCCTGAGATGACGGTGCTGGAGCTGATCGAACGGTCGAGCGCGCGGCTGGAAGCGGCTGGCGTTTCGTTTGGCCACGGCACCGCCAACGCCTTCGACGAAGCGGCTTGGCTCGTGCTGTGGCGACTGGGACTGGCGCTGGACGCGCTGGACGACGTGGCCGAACGGCCGGTGACGGCGGCCGAACAGGCAGCGGCCGAGGCGCTGGTCGGCGAGCGTATCGCCAGTCGCCGCCCTGCCGCCTACCTCACCGGCGAGGCCTGGCTGCAGGGCGTGCCTTTCTTCGTGGACGAACGCGTCATCGTGCCGCGCTCGCTGATCGCCGAGGTCATCGCCGACGGCACGCTGGACGCCTGGCTGCGGCCCGACATGCGGCGCGTGCTCGACCTGTGCACCGGCAACGCCAGCCTGGCGGTGCTGGCCGCGCTGGCCTGGCCCGAAGTCGAGGTGCGGGCCACCGACATCAGCGCCGACGCCCTGGCCGTCGCGCAGCGCAGCGTCGAGCGCCACGGCCTTGCGGACCGCATCACCCTGGCGCAGGGCGACGGCTGGGCCGCAGCACCGGGCCGCTACGACCTCGTGCTGTGCAACCCGCCCTACGTCAACCGCGCGTCGATGGCCGCGCTGCCGGCCGAATTCCGCGCCGAGCCGGCGCTGGCGCTGGACGGCAATGTCGACGGCGGCAGCGACGGCATGGACTTCATCCGTCGGCTGCTCATCGGTGCACCGGCCCATATGAACCCCGGCGGCGTGCTGCTGCTGGAGATCGGCCACGAGCGCGCCCACTTCGAGGCCGCCTTCCCGCGCCTGCCCGTGGTCTGGCTGCCCACCAGTGCCGGCGACGACCAGGTGCTGCTCGTCGAACGGGAGGCCTGGCCATGATCACGCTGCGCAATATCACGCTGCGCCGCGGCGTCAAGGTCGTGCTGCAGAACGCCGGCGTCGTGCTGCAGCCGGGCGAGAAAGTGGGACTCGTCGGCCGCAACGGCGCCGGCAAGTCGAGCCTGTTTTCGCTGCTCGCCGGGCGGCTGCACGCCGACGCCGGCGACGTGGAGATCCCGCCGCGCTGGCGCCTGGGCGAAGTGGCGCAGGAGATGCCCGAGACCGAAGACGGCGCCACCGACTTCGTGCTGCAGGGCGACCTGCCGCTGCAGCAGGCGCAGGCTGCGCTGGCCGCTGCCGAGGCCTCGGGCGACGGCCACGAAATCGGCCATGCCCACCAACTGCTCGACGAAGCCGGTACCTTCGACGCCCGTTCGCGCGCCGAGGCCCTGCTGCTCGGCCTGGGCTTTCGCGCGCAGGAGCTGAACGCGCCGGTGAACAGCTTCTCGGGCGGCTGGCGCATGCGGCTGCAACTGGCGCGCGCGCTCATGTGCCCGGCCGAACTGCTGCTGCTGGACGAACCCACCAACCACCTGGACCTGGACGCGCTGGTGTGGCTGGAATCCTGGCTCAAGCGCTTCGACGGGCTGATGATCGTGATCAGCCACGACCGCGAATTCCTCGACGCCGTCACACGCGTCACCGTGCACCTGGACGAAGCGCAGCTCACACGCTACGGCGGCAACTTCAGCGCCTTCGAGGAGATGCGTGCCGAGCGGCTGTCGCAGGCCGCGGCCTCGTACGCCAAGCAGCAGGAGCGCATCGCCCACCTGCAGAAATTCATCGACCGCTTCAAGGCCAAGGCCACCAAGGCCAAGCAGGCGCAAAGCCGCGTCAAGGCGCTGGCACGCATGGAAAGGTTGGCGCCGGTGCTCACCGCCGGCGATTTCGAGTTCGAATTCCGCGAGCCGGCGAGCCTGCCCAACCCGATGCTCAGCTTCGATGGCCTGGTCTGCGGATATCCCGGACTCGCCCCCGGCTCGGGCCCCACGCCCATCGTCGGCGGCGTCAGCCGCTCGGTGCTGGCCGGCCAGCGCATCGGCATCCTGGGCGCCAACGGCCAGGGCAAGAGCACGCTGGTGAAGACCATCGCCGGCGCACTGCCGCCGCTGGGCGGGCGCATGACCGCCGGCAAGGGCCTGGTGATCGGATACTTCGCGCAGCAGGAACTCGACGTGCTGAGCCTGGACGACGGCCCTCTGATGCACATGGTGCGGCTGGCCCGCGACGTCGGCCCGCCGGCGCGCGAACAGGAACTGCGCGACTTCCTCGGCCGCTTTCGCTTCACCGGCGAGATGGCGCAGCAAGCGGTGGGCTCGCTCTCGGGCGGCGAGAAGGCGCGCCTGGTGCTCGCCATGCTGGTCTGGCAGCGCCCCAACCTGCTGCTGATGGACGAGCCCACGAACCACCTTGACCTGACCACGCGCGAGGCGCTGTCGGTGGCGCTCAACGAATTCGAAGGCACGGTGATGCTGGTCAGCCACGACCGCGCGCTGCTGCGCGAGACCTGCGACGAATTCTGGCTCGTCACCCGCGGCGGCGTGCTGCCCTTCGACGGCGACCTGGACGACTACCAGAAGTGGCTGCTGGAGGTCTCACGCGCCACGGCGCGCGGCCTGCCGCCGCCCGACCCGCCGCGGCCCGCCGTGGCAGCGCCCATACCGGCCGCCGCACCCCGGCCGGCGCCGGGTCCAGCGCCACGTTCCAGCGCAGCACCGAAGGCCGCGGGTCACCGCGAGACCGTCCCGCCCCCCTCGCTGAGCGCGACGCGCGATGACCGCAAAGGCGCCAAACAATCGCGTGCCCGCCTGGCGGAGACCACGCGCCCGCTGCGCGTGGAGCTGCAACGCATCGACGACCGCCTGGCGCGGCTGGCGCAGGAAAAGACCGAGGTCGAGACACTGCTCTCGCAGCCCCGGGCGCAGGCCGACGACTTTGCCGAATACGGCCGTCGCCTGGCCCATGTGCAGGCCGAGACGGCAATGCTCGAGGAGCGCTGGCTGCAGTTGCAGGCCGACCTGGAAACCCTGCAGGCCGGTGCCTGAGGCGAAGTCGCCGAAAATGAGTTCTCTGTAGTCGCCCCGCAGCGCCCGGCCGGCGCTGCGCCCCCCACTCCCCCCCCGAAAGAACCCCCATGGCCATCGACAAAGCCGTCTACACCGCCCACGCCACATCCACCGGCGGCCGCACCGGCAGCGCCGCCTCATCGGACGGCAAGATCCAGCTGCAGCTGTCCACGCCCAAGGAACTGGGTGGCGACAGCGGCCCCGGCACCAACCCGGAGCAGCTGTTCGCGGCGGGCTATTCGGCCTGCTTCATTGGCGCGATGAAGGCGGTGGCTGCGCGCCAGAAGATCGTGTTGCCGGCCGAGGTGTCGATCACCGCCGACGTTTCGATCGGGCCCATGACCGGCAAGCCCGGCGCCTTCGGCATCGCTGTTTCGATGGCGGTCTCGGTGCCTGGCATGGATCGCGCCGCCGCCGAGGCGCTGGTGGCCGCCGCACACGAGGTCTGCCCGTATTCGAACGCCACGCGCGGCAATGTCGACGTCGTGCTGACGGTGGTCTGAACCCGCTCACGCCGGCCGGCAGCCGGCGCTGCTGCTGCCGGCACCCCTCGCTTTCGCGGGGATGTCATGTCTTCATCACGGAACGGTCATCGACGCCACCGACGATCCCAGGCTTTGCCACAGGAGAAGTCGACCATGAAGAAGACCGTGACTGCACTCGCCGCAGTTGCTGCCCTGGCTGCCGCCGATCTGAGCCACGCCGTCCCGCTGGCCTGGACCTACCAACATGCCGCCACCGGCGTGGCCGGCCAGACCTCCGAGATCGTCGGCTTCGACGCCGCCACGTAATCGCTGTGGGTGGTGGGCCTGAAGGGCGCGGACGCACTGGGGCTGGGCAGTGGAAGCCTGGTGCAGCATATCGACACCTCGGCCTTCGGCGAGGCGAACAGCGTGGCCAACGAAGGCGAGCCGTCGAACCTGGTCGATCCCCGTGGCAGCGTGAGCATCATCGACGTTGGCACGCGCAGCGTCAGCGCCACCGCGGGCTTCGCCGGCAACATCAGTTTCAACGGCAGCCACGTCGGCAGCTTCGACGGCATCCGCGGCGGCACCACGATGGACTTCGAGCCCGAGTACATTGCCGTCGCCGCCGACGGCAGCAAGGCCTTCGTGGTGTTGCAGGAAGCCAATGCCGTGGCCACGCTCGACCTGGGCAGCAATCGCATCACCACCGTCACCGGACTGGGTGTGAAGGACTTCAGCCTGCCGGGCAACGAGATCGACCCGATCGACCGCGACTACATCAGCGGCAACAGCGGCGCCACGCAGCAGAGACTGCGCAGCGTCGACGCCCGGGGCTTCTACATGCCCGACGGCATGGCCAGCTGCACCGCCAACGGTCAGACCTTCCTGGTGATGGCCAACGACGGCGACGCTCGCGCCGACGAACAGGACGAGGCGCGCGGCCTGTATCCGGTGGACAGCCAGGGCCGCGACGAACGCAGCGACAACAAGGGCGTCGAGCCCGAAGGCCTGACCGCCTTCGAATATGGCGGCTCCACCTACCTGGCGATTGCCAACGAGGTGTCGGGCACGACCACGCTGTATGCGATCAGCGCCGTGCCCGAGCCCGGCACTTACGCGCTGCTGCTGGCCGGCCTGGGCGTGGTCGGCTGGCTGGCGCGCCGCCGCGGCTGAACGCCGAGGTCAAGCGGCGGTCGCCGCCAGCAGGTCCAGCATCATCTCGATTCGGGCCTGCACCGGCGTCAGCGTGCCGGCCGACGGCAGTGCGTCGGCCGGCGCGCCGACCACGCCGCCGAGCAGGCAGCGCGATGCGCGACGCACCGGCACCCCGGCGGCGATGGCGCCGCGGGCGGCCTGCTCCAGCTCCTGGTGCACGCTGCCGTTGCCGGTGCCGGCGATGACGATGCCCTGCGCACCGGCGGCCACCAGCGCGTCGAGCGAGCGGGCGCGCGCGCCGGCGTGGCTGGTGACGATGTCGACCACGGGCCAGCCAGCCGCGTCGCCCAGACTCGCGGCCGCGGCGTGCAGAGGTGCCTCGGGCCAGTCGCGAAACCGGCGCAGCCGACCGTCCTCCACCACCGCCAACGGTCCGGCGTCACCCGACCCGAAGGCATCGATACGCCAGCCGTGCAGCTTGCGCAGCTCGGCACCCGAGTGCACGCGCCCGGCCAGCACCACCAGCACGCCACGGGAGCCCGGTTCGCGCGCCACCGTCACGGCATCGAGCAGGTTCTGCGGACCGTCGGCCGACAGCGCCGTGGCCGGGCGCATGGCTGCGGTGAGCACCAGCGCCTTGGGCGCGGTCAGGGTGCGGTGCAGGAAGTAGGCGGTCTCCTCCAGCGTGTCGGTGCCGTGCGTCACCACCACCGCGGCCACCTCGTCGCGGGTCAGGTGGAAGGCGGCGCGCGCGCGCAGCGTGGCCCAGGTGGCGTGGTCCATGTCGGAGCTGTCCAGTCGGGCCAGCGTCTCGGCCTCTATCGCCTGGCCTGCCAGGGCCGGCACCGCCGCCACCAGGTCGTCGGCGCCCAGAGCGGCCGAGGTGTAACCCACCAGATCGTCGGCCCGCGCCGCTGTGCCGGCGATGGTGCCGCCGGTGCCGAGGATCACCACCACCCCCGCGTTGTTTTGCATTTGTGCGCTTTCTGGATGAAAATACAGCTACTGGATAAACACCCAGGCCTGGAACCGGATGCAAGCCATGGAAGACAGCCCCAAGCTCACCGCCCGCCAGCAGCAGATCCTGGATCTGGTGCAGAGCGCCATCGAACGCACCGGCGCCCCGCCCACGCGCGCCGAGATCGCCGCCGAACTGGGTTTCAAGTCGGCCAATGCCGCCGAGGAACACCTGCAGGCGCTGGCGCGCAAGGGTGTCATCGAACTGGTGGGCGGTACCTCGCGCGGCATTCGCTTGAAGTCTGACACATTGCGTGCGCTCAACGAGGCACGCCTGGCGCCCTTCGGCAAGCAATACCTGCTGCCGCTGCCGGCCATGGCGCAGCTCACGCTGCCGCTGGTGGGCCGGGTGGCCGCCGGCAGCCCGATCCTGGCGCAGGAGCACATCGACCAGACCTACCTCATGGAAGCGTCGATGTTCCCGCGCCGGCCCGACTACCTGCTCAAGGTTCGCGGCATGAGCATGCGCGACGCCGGCATCATGGACGGCGACCTGCTCGCCGTGCAGAAGGCCAAGGACGCCAAGAACGGCCAGATCGTGGTGGCGCGGCTGGGCGACGAGGTGACGGTGAAGCGCTTCCGCCGCACCAAGGCCGGCATCGAGCTGATCCCCGAGAACCCCGATTTCCAGACCCTCGTGGTGCCGCCGGAGGCCACCGATTTCGAGCTCGAGGGCGTTGCCGTCGGGCTCATCCGCAACACCATGCTGATGTGACGGAGGCCGCCATGCTCGCCCCCTTGCCGACCGAGCGTAGCGAACACGCCACGCGGCCCTTGCCGGACCCTTCGAAGCACCCGCCGCGTGCCCTGCCGCCGCGCAAGGCGCGCACGGCTGCCGAATGCGAGCGTCTCGAACAGTTGCCCAATATCGGCCCATCGATTGCCGCCGACCTGCGTTCCATCGGCGTGCAACATCCGGCCGAACTGGCGCAAAGCGACGCCTTCCAGCTCTACCAGCAGCTGTGCCGCGCCAGCGGCAAACGACAGGACCCTTGCGTGCTCGACACCTTCATCGCCGCCGCCGACTTCATGCGCGGCGCCGATGCGCGGCCCTGGTGGGCCTACACGGCGGCACGCAAGGCACGCTACGGCGCGGTCTAGCCGCACGCGCCCGTGCGCCGCCACGCAGCGCCGGTGTCACGGACCGGGTTGCACCACCAGCACCTGCTCCGGCGCAGCCTGTGGCCACACCGGCACGTACTGCACCTCGGCCCAGGGCTGCACGAAACGGCGGAACAACGGCGAGAAGGCGATGCCGCTCTGCCCGGTGGAATGCATGAAGCGCGACTGCGCCGGGTCGCCCAGGTCGTAGACGGCGCGCAGGCTGGCGCCATGTTCGTGCAGGTACAGCTCGCCGGTGGTGGCGTCTGGGCGCAGTCCCACGCGCGCGGCATTCACGGTGTGCGTGTCGCCGCCCACCGCCACCCGCTGCTCGAACCAGGGCGCCAGCGCCTTGACGCGGCTGAACGGCCGGTGCTCCGAGCGTGCCTGGTGCGCCCGGCCCCACTGCCACTGCGCCACCTCCGCGCCAAAACGCGCCTGCAGTTCGTCCAGCGCCCGCGTCAGCGCAGCGTCGCTCTGCATGGCACAGGTTTCCGTCGCCGGCGTGCCGCGGTCGTCGCACCAGGTGGTGTCGTCGCGGACGAGCACGTTCTCCAGCGCGTCCTGGAAAGTGCGCGTGGCCAGCGACTTTTCCCACAGTTCGGCGCCGGTGTCGTCCTGGAAGATGCCGCGCGCGAGTTGGCGCTGCCAGGCCCAGAAGATGAGCGGCGCCGCGCGGTCGGCAGCCATCGTGCCGTCGAAGACCTGCAACTGCATCTGTGCCGCCGGCGCCAGCGCATGCGCCGACGCCGCCTTCTGCAGCCAGGGCAGCAGCGTCTGCGCGGCCAGCGATTGTTCGTCGGCCTGCATCGCCGCCAGGTCGTCGATCGAATGCTGGCGCCGCGCACGCAGCAGTTGCTCGATGCGCTGCTGCCGGTAGGGCAGCGCCCATTCGCTGGTGATGTAGTGCGGATAGCCCGGCGCCGTGACCCGCTGGTTGGCGGTGGCGATCCAGCCGCGCACCGGGTCGGTCTCGCGCGGCGTCTCGTCGGCGGGCACCCAGCCGGCCCAGTCGTAGCGTGCCTCCCAGCCCGGCGCGGGCACCAGGCCTTGCAGGTCGTTGCCCGGCTGGCGC
This sequence comes from Candidatus Rubrivivax defluviihabitans, assembly GCA_016709385.1. Lineage (GTDB taxonomy): Bacteria > Pseudomonadota > Gammaproteobacteria > Burkholderiales > Burkholderiaceae_C > Rubrivivax > Rubrivivax defluviihabitans. The sequence continues at coordinate 688,096 of JADJMW010000001.1, read as the reverse complement.
ACCGGCACGCGGCCGGGCGAGACCACGCCGATGCGGCCGGCGCGGTCGGCCACCACCAAGTTCTGCATCGGTGCGCTCCAGCCGCGCGTGGCGTCGAAGAAGCTCTGCACCGAGCCGGCCCGCTGCATGGCCAGGCTGGCTGAGAGCAGCGCCGCATCGGCGTCCAGCGCCGTCCAGCGCAGCGCCAGCACGTAGGCCGGCCGGTCGCGCGGACCCAGCACGTCGGCGGTGGTGCCGGCGTCGGAAATCACCGGGCCGTGCCGCGTGCGCCGGTGCGTGAAGGGCACGCCGGGCTGGCCCTTCACCTTGATCACCTCGGCCGAGGTCTCGAAGGCCGCCCAGCCTTCAGGGGTGCGGTACATCGACGGATCGTCGGGCTTGATCTGCTCGACATACAGGTCCTGCACGTCGGGCGCCGTATTGGTGGCACCCCAGGCGATCTGTTCGTTCTGCCCCAGCACCACCACGGGCAGGCCGGGCAGGGTGGCGCCAGCCACCTTCAGACCCGGCGCTTCCAGGCGCGCGAAGTACCACAAGGCCGGCGAGCTGAGCTTCAGGTGCGGGTCGTTGGCCAGCAGCGGCGCGCCGGTGGTGGTGTGCGATCCGGCCACGACCCAGTTGTTGGAGCCCACACCTTCCACGCCAGAAGGCGGCGCGATCTCCGGCAGCCGCTGCCAGGCGGTCTGCACCGCACCGGCGTCGAGCTTGAGGCCGCGGAACAGCGCCGCGTAGTCGGCGGTGCGCGGCAGCGCTTCACCCGGGTACGCGGGCAGCAATTCGTTGATGCGCGCCACCGGCATCTGCAGCGCCAGCCGCAGGCGTAGCAGTTCGGTATTCCAGTTCGCGCCCAGGTCCCAGGCCATCATGATGGCCCAGGCCAGGCTGTCCACCGGATCCCAGGGTTCGGGCTCGATGCCCAGGATCACGAACTCCGGCGGCCGCGCGCGCAAGGCCTGGCGCAGCACGGCGTTGACGCCGTCGGCATAGGCCTGCAGCGCGGCGCGCGACTCGACGTCCAGCAGCTGCCACTGCGCGGCAGCGGTGCGGCGCACGCCCAAAGCGCGCAGAAAGCGGTCGGTTTCCAGCGCGCTGGCGCCGAACACTTCCGCCAGCCGGCCGGCACCGATGCGACGGTGGGTCTCCATCTGCCACAGCCGGTCTTGCGCATGCGCCACGCCGAGGCCGAAATAGGCGTCGTGCGGGCTGCCGGCGCGCACGGTGGGAATGCCATGTTCGTCGCGCTCGATGCGCAGTTCAGCCGCCGCGCCGCTCAGCGTCAGCAGCCCGTCGGTCTGCGGCAGGGCCCGTTGCGCGTACCAGGCCGCGGCCGCCACGATCGCCGTGATCAGCAACAGGGCCGCCCAGGCCGCCGTCTTCAACCATCGCCTCACGTTGTCATCCTCTCGTCTTCGCCAGGGTCGCCAAGCGTAACGCGTTGCAGCGCGGCCGGGTTGCCGCGGCCGCGGGCATGACCCGGGCTTGAACTGCGCTCCCAACCGGCCTTTGTTCCGGCGCTTGCCCGGGCCGGACCACGCCACGATAGCGCTCAGGTTCAACAGGGTGTGTCCGATATCACGACCATGATGAAATCGTTGCCGTTCCTGTCCCGCCGGGCCCGCCGCTCCACGCTCGAGGCACCAAGCAGTCTGCGCGTCGAGGTCTGCCCGCCTTCGCTGCGCCAGGCGCCGGACAGGACCTGGCAGCGCGCCATGTTCTGGCTGCTGGCGCCGGCCCCGCAAGACGCGTCGCCGGCGCCCAGCCGCCTGCACGCCGTGCGCAGCGACTTCACCGCGCTGTTGGCCGACATCGACACCGACGCGGCCCGCGCGCTGTGCAGGCGCATCGCCGACGCGGGTTCGCTGCGCGAGCTCTGGCACCTGCGCGCCGAGGCCTACCGCGTCATCGGCCTGGGTTACAGCCAGAGCGTGGCCGAGGACCGGCTGGCGCGCATGAACCGCCACTTTCCGACGCGCGCACCGCGCTCGCAGTTCGCGCCGCTGTGATGCTGGCCACCGCACCCCGCCAGTACAGCCCGGGCTGCGGCATGCCCGGTGACCGCGGCGCACGACTGGCCGCGCGGCGCGCCTTCGTCGCGTTGAAGCTCGATTTCATGACCGCGCTGGCCGACGTGCCCGATACGGGCTGGCTGCAGATCCAGGTGCGCCACGCCGAAGAGCCGGTGGACTTGTGGCTGCTGCGCGCGCCGGTCTTCGCCGCGCTCGGCGGCGCCGACCCCGGCTACCGCCAGCGCCGGCAGCAACTGCGGCGCGGCCTCGATTCGATCTTCCCCGACCTGGGCCACGCCAGCGGCTTCGTCACGCTCTGACCCCGGCCGCGGGCCGCGGCCGTGCGCGTCTTCAGCCCTTCACGCGCGCCTTGAAGGTGCGGCGAAATTTCTCCACCTTGGGCGCGACCACGAAGGCGCAGTAACCCTGGCCGGGGTGGTTGGCGAAATAGTGCTGGTGGTAAGCCTCGGCTCGCCAGTAGTTCGCCAGCGGCTGCACTTCCGTGACCACCCGCCCCTGCAGCGCCGCGTTGGCCTGCGCCACCACGTCGCGCACCACGGCCTCCTGCGCCGGGTCGTGCCAGTAGATGCCGCTGCGGTACTGCGTGCCGATATCGTTGCCCTGGCGGTTGGGAGTCGTCGGGTCGTGGATATCGAAGAAGATCTCCAGCACCTCGTGCAGCGTGATGCGGTCGGCGTCGAAGCTCACGCGCACCACCTCGGCGTGGCCGGTGGTGCCGCTGCAGACCTGCTCGTAGCTGGGGTTCGGCAGCTGGCCGTTGCTGTAGCCGCTCTCGACCGCGGTGACGCCCTCGACGAGTTCGTACACCGCTTCCAGGCACCAGAAGCAACCGCCGGCCAGGGTGATGGATTGTGGGTTCAAGCTGCTGCCTCCTCGACGCCTGGTGACCGAACGCTGAATGCCGCGCCGCCGCGCGACTCCTTACACTCGGGGGGATTATCCGGAGATCAACACCATGCCGACCCGCTTCACCTGGGATGACCCCTTCTTCTTCGATGACCAGCTGAGCAGCGACGAACACGCCGTGCGCGACGCCGCCGCCGCCTACTGCCAGGAGCGGCTGCAGACGCGCGTGCTCCTGGCCGCGCGCCACGAGACCTTCGACCGCGCCATCATGACCGAGATGGGTGAACTCGGCCTGCTCGGCAGCACCATCGAGGGCTATGGCTGCGCCGGCCTCAACCACGTGTGTTACGGCCTGGTGGCGCGCGAGGTCGAGCGCGTGGACTCCGGCTACCGCAGCGCCATGAGCGTGCAGAGCTCGCTCGTGATGCACCCCATCCACGCCTACGGCAGCGAGGCGCAGCGCCAGAAATACCTGCCCCGGCTGGCCACCGGCGAATGGATCGGCTGCTTCGGCCTGACCGAGCCCAACCACGGCAGTGACCCGGCCAGCATGCTCACGCGCGCCCGGCCCGTGGACGGCGGCTTCGTGCTGAAGGGCAGCAAGATGTGGATCACCAACAGTCCCATCGCCGACGTCTTCGTGGTCTGGGCGAAGAAGGAAGACGCCCGCGGCTTGGTCGGCGGCCAGGAAAGCATCCACGGCTTCATCCTCGACAAGGGCATGAAGGGCCTGAGCGCGCCCAAGATCGAAGGCAAGATGAGCCTGCGCGCCAGCATCACCGGCGAGATCGTCATGGACGACGTATTCGTGCCGGCCGAGAACCTGCTGCCCGGCGTGCACGGCCTGAAGGGCCCCTTCGGCTGCCTGAACAAGGCGCGCTACGGCATCGCCTGGGGCGCCCTGGGCGCGGCCGAATTCTGCTGGCACGCCGCACGTCAGTACACGCTGGACCGCAAGCAGTTCGGCCGCCCGCTGGCCCAGAACCAGCTCATCCAGAAGAAGCTGGCCGACATGCAGACCGAGATCACGCTGGGCCTGCAGGCCTGCCTGCGCGTGGGCCGGCTGCTGGACGAGGACCGCGCGGCGCCAGAGATGATCAGCCTGATCAAGCGCAACAGCTGCGGCAAGTCGCTGGACATCGCGCGCATGGCGCGCGACATGCACGGCGGCAACGGCATCCACGACGAATACCACGTCATCCGGCACATGATCAACCTGGAAACGGTGAATACCTACGAGGGCACGCACGACGTTCACGCGCTCATCCTGGGCCGCGCCCAGACGGGGCTGCAGGCCTTCTTCTGAACTCCGTGCGCGCCGCGGCTTGAACGAGCTCTTCCTCGCGCTGGGCATCGAGTCCTGGAAGCCGGTGCTGGCGGCGCTGCTGCTGCCGCCGGTGCCTCTGCTGCTGCTGGCCCTGGTGGGAGCGCGACTGCTGCCGCGGCGCCGCGCCCTGGGCTGGCTGCTGTTGCTGCTGGCACTGGGTGGCCTGTGGCTCAGCGGCACGGGCGCGGTCAGGAGCGGCCTGCTGCGCTGGCCCTTGATGCCGCCGCCGGCGCTGGGCGAAGCGCAGATCGCCGCACTGAAGCGGGCGCCGCACACCGCCATCGTGGTGCTCGGTGGCGGGCGACGGTCCTTTGCGCCCGAATACGGCACGGCGATGCTGCACCCGCGCGGCATCGAGCGGCTGCGCTACGGCTTGTGGCTGGCGCGCCAGACCGCGCTGCCGGTGGCTTTCAGCGGCGGCCTCACGCCGGGCAGCGAACCCGGCGCCAGCGAGGCCGAGATCGCGACCCGTGTGGCCGAACGCGACTTCGGGCGCCCGCTGCGCTGGACCGAGGCCGAATCGCGCGACACGCGCGAAAACGCCATCCGCACCGTGGCCTTGCTGCATCCGCAGGGCGTGGAACATATCGTGCTGGTGACGCACGACTATCACATGCGGCGCGCGCTGCGCAATTTCGACCGTGCGCTGGCCACGGCTGGCGTGGCGATGCGCGTGACGCCGGCGCCCATGGGCCTGGGCGACGATGCCCCGCTGACCCTGCTGGACTGGCTGCCCAGCCTCTCGGGCTTCGAGCAGACGCGGCTGGTGCTGCACGAAAGCCTGGGCCTGCTCGTCGGCGCCTGAAGCGGCTGCCGCAGCCGCTTCATGGCCGTTTCGCTCAGCGGCCGGTGCCCGAGTTTTGCGCTGGGGCCGGAGCCGCCGGCGGCGGCCCCGGCGGAACCGCCCCCGCCGCCTCTCGCCGCGCGGCCTTCAGCGCTTCCTGCCAGGCGGCCCTTTGCGCCTGTCGCTGCGCCTCGTCCTCGGCCCGCGCCTGGGCGCGCTCGCGCTCGGCCTGCGCCGCCTGCAGCGCCTTCAGGCGGCGCACGTGCTCGGCGGCACTGGAGCGGCGGAAGGCGTCCATCATCACCGCGTCGACCCGCATGCCCTTGGCCGCCATGCGCTCGGACAGGCGCAGCCCCGCCGCCGGGTCACCACCCAGTGCGGCCACCACCTCGTTCGCGAAGAGGTCCGCGCTGCCCACGATGCCGTCCACCGCAATCGCCTTCTCGGCCTGCGCCTCGGCGGCGCTGAGCAGCATGCCGGCGCCCGGCACGGCCAGCATCAGGATCTTGCCAACCGTGAAACCTGCGCTCACGCTCTCGGCCATCTGCACCGCCGCGATCGAGTTCTGGCTGGCCTGGAAATAGGTGCCGAAAGCCGCCAGCCAGCGGAATTCGTCGGCATTGCGGGCCTCGATCATGGCGTTGGCGGGAATCTTGACGCGCCGGTTGCCCTGGCGCCAGAAGACGTCGGGGTCGGCGTCGAAGGCGCTGGCGGTCACGGCACCGGCGCAGCCGGTCTGCGTTTCCACCTTCAGCGTGCGGCCGTCTTCCAGGGTGATGCGCATGCCCTGCCCTGCACCGGCTTCACGGCGTGCCTGCTGCACCACGTCCCAGAAGCCCTGGTCGTCGCTGGACAGCACCGAGCCGCCCTTGAACCAGGCCCCCGGTTCGATGCGCGTGTCGCCGCCAGGCAGCGGCCGGCCGTTCACGGCGACCACGGCGTCACCCACTTGAAGGGCCTCGGGCGCGCCTTCGTCCAGCCAGACCACGCGCCACTTGTCGTCCATGCCGGTCACCTGGCGAAACAGTGCCAGGTCGCCATCGGCCAGCTGCCTGCGCAAGGCGTGCACCGACAGCAAGACGAAGGGTTCGATCTCGCCGGTGGCGTGGCACAGGGCCTCGGCGGCCCAGGCCACGTGCACCGTCGCGGCGCGGAACTTCACCTCCTGTTCGAAGCGCGTCTTGAACAGCTCGCGCTCGAAGGCGCGGTCGTCCCCCGCCTGCCCCGCCACCGGGCCCGCCGCGACGGCAGCGAACAGCACCGCCAAGCGCGCCCGGTCGCCCCCTTGAAGTAGACGAAACAGGCGCTGCATGGCGGCGATTTTGCGCCGCCCACGCGTCAGAACAAGAGTGCGGCGACGAAGATGCCGATCATCATGCAGGCGATCACGACCTTGGCCAGCAGGCCGACCATGATGCCCAGCCAGGTGGCCACGCCGACCCGCAAGGCCTGCCCGTGCGCGTTGGCATCGGCCCGGCGCGCCAGATACTCGCCCGCCGCGGCGCCCACCAGCGGCATGAAGAGCACACCCACCAGGCCCATGAACAAACCCACCACGGTGCCCAGCGCCGCGCCCCACAGCGCCTCGCGGCTGGCGCCGGCCTTCTGCGCACCCAGCAGGCCGGCCACGTAGTCGAGCACCCAGGACAGCACCGCCAGCACGGCGACGATGGCCAGCACGGTGCCGCCGACATGGGCGAAATCGTCGATCCAGGCCCCCAGCACGATGCCGGCCAGCACCAGCGCCGTGCCCGGCAACGCCGGCAGCACGGTGCCGGCCAGGCCGGCGGCGATCAGCAGCACCACGCACAGCCACAGCAGCGTCGTCGTCATCGTTCCTCCTTCAAGGCAAGCCTGCGATGATGCCTGCCGCCGGCCGTGCACCCAGGCCGGCTGTGGCTTTGCCGGCGCGTTTTGAGCACCGGCCCCGCTTGCGCCACACTACGAATGCTGACGCAGCGTCGCGTCTGTTCGAATCGAAGAGGAAGCTAGACCATGAAGCAATGGCTGATCGGTGCCCTGGTGGCCGCGGTGGCGGCCACGTCCGTTCCCGACGTGGCCGAGGCCAAGCGCTTCGGCGGCGGCGGCTCCAGCGGCATGCAACGCAGCATGCCGGCCAAGACCGCGCCGAATGCGCCGCCGCCCAAGCCGGCGACCCCGGCGCAACCGCAGCAGGCCGCACCGGCCAATGGCGCGGCGGCGGGCGCGGCACCCGCGGCGGCCACGGCCGGCCGCTCGTGGATGGGCCCCATCGCCGGCCTGGCCGCCGGCCTGGGCATTGCCGCGCTGATGAGCCACCTGGGCCTGGGCGAGGCCTTCGGCAACTTCCTGATGCTGGCGCTGCTGGCCGTGGCCGCGATCTTCCTGGTGCGCTTCGTGATGCGCCGCATGGGCGCTGGCACGCCGGCGCGCGGCCCGGCGCTGGCCGGTGCCGGTGCACCCGCGGCATCGCCCTGGCAGACACCTGCCGCCAGCGAACGACGCGGCCTCGACATGCCGCCCGCCGCCGCGGCGAATGTGCCCGCGGCCGGCCCGCCCGTGGCCGCCGAAGCGCCCGCAGTCGAAGCGGCACCGGCCGTGACCCCGGCCTTCGTGCCCGCGTCCTTCGACAGCGAAGGTTTCTCGCGCATCGCCAAGATGATCTTCATCCGCATGCAGGCCGCCAACGACAGCGCCGACCTCGACGACCTGCGCCGCTTCACCACGCCCGAGATGTTCGCCTCGGCCCGGCTCGACATCCAGGAGCGTGGCCCGTCCGAGCAGAAGACCGACGTCGTGCACGTCGACGCCGAGGTACTGGACGTGGCCAACGAAGGCGACCGCCAGATTGTCAGCGTGCGTTTCAGCGGTCAGGTCGTCGAGGAACCCGGTGCCGCGCCGGTGGACTTCAACGAGGTGTGGCACCTGGCCAAGCCGCTGGACGACAGCCGCAGCTGGGCCATCGCCGGCATCGAACAAAGCCGCTGAGGCGCGTTTGCGCCGCCGCTGTCACCCGGTGCAAACCGGGGCGCCAGCGCCGGCATGTTCCGCCGGCGAGGGCTCGGCGGCCGCGCCGTGGCCCTGCGCAGGATGGAAAGCGGCGCGAAGCCAGCAGCACCAGGGCGCGAAGCATCGCGCCGGCGGCCAGTGAACACAATGGGTGTGGTGGCGGTCATTTCAGCCACGCACGTGCGTTGTGGAACATGCGCATCCAGGGGCTGGGGGCCGCGATGTCGGCGTCGCCGCGCCAGCTCATCTGCACGTTGCGAAACACTCGTTCGGGGTGCGGCATCAGCGCCGTGAAGCGGCCGTCGGCGGTGGTCACCGCGGTCAGGCCGCCGGGGCTGCCGTTGGGGTTGGCGGGATAGGCCTCGGTGGCCCGGCCGTGGTGGTCGACGAAGCGCATCGCACGATGCACCGCGGCGGCGTCGCCACGTTGCGAGAAGTCGGCATGACCTTCGCCGTGCGCCACCGCGATGGGCATCCGGCTGCCGGCCATGCCGGTGAAGAACAGGCTCGGGCTGTCCAGCACCTCCACCAGCGACAGCCGGGCCTCGAACTGTTCGCTGCGGTTGCGCGTGAATCGGGGCCAGGCCGCCGTGCCCGGGATCAGCGGGCTCAGCGCGGCCATCATCTGGCAGCCGTTGCACACGCCCAGGGCGAAGGTGTCGGGGCGGCTGAAGAAGGCGGCAAAGGCCTCGGCCAGCGCCGGATTGAACAGGATGCTGCGCGCCCAGCCTTCGCCGGCGCCCAGCGTGTCGCCATAGCTGAAGCCGCCGCAGGCGACGAAACCCTGGAACTGATCGAGCCGGACGCGGCCGGCCTGCAAGTCGGTCATGTGCACGTCGAAGGTGTCGAAGCCGGCCGCCGCCAGGGCGTAGCTCATCTCGACTTGCGAGTTCACGCCTTGTTCGCGCAGGATGGCGAGCTTGGGGCGCGTCAGGTGCACGGCTGGTGAGCCCAGCGGGTCGAAGCTCAGGTGCAGGTGCAGGCCCGGGTCGTCGGCCGCCCCGGCGGCGGCATGTTCGGCATCGGCGTTGGTCGGGTTGTCGCGCTGGCGCGCGATGCGCCAGCTGACCTCGTCCCATTGCCGGTGCAGCGCCTGCAGAGGCGCACTGAACTGGCACTTGGTATCGCGCCAGACCTCGACCACGCCGCGGTCGTTGGTCTTGCCGATGAAGTGGGCGTGGCGCGAAAGCCCGTGCCCGCGCAGCGTGGCCATGACCTCGTCGCGCACGGCGGTGGGCACCTGCACGACGATGCCGAGTTCCTCGTTGAACAGTGCCTTCAAGGTCAGTTCGTTGCGGCGCTCGCCCACCTGCGCGGCCCAGTTCTTGGAGTCGCCGTACTCGGCACGGCTGTCGGCGATGCCGTCGCCTTCGGTGACCAGGATGTCCACGTTCAGGCTCACGCCCAGGTGGCCGGCGAAGGCCATCTCGCACACCGTCGCCCACAGGCCGCCGTCGCTGCGGTCGTGGTAGGCCAGCAGCTGGCCTTGCGCGCGCAAGACGTTGATGGCGGCCACCAGCGCTTTGAGCTGCTGCGCATCGTCGAGGTCGGGCACGCCGTCGCTCACGTCGCAGCCGAATTGCCCCAGCACCTGCGCCAGCATCGAGCCGGCCAAACGCTGCCGGCCCTGGCCCAGGTCGACGAGCACCAGCGTGGTATCGCCCGGCTGCAGTTGCGGCGTGAGCGTGCCGCGCACGTCGTCCAGCGTGGCGAAGGCGGTGACGACGAGCGACACCGGTGCCGTCACCTGCCTGGGGGTGTCGCCACTGGACCAGCGCGTGCGCATCGACAGCGAATCCTTGCCCACCGGGATGCCGATGCCCAGCGCCGGGCACAGCTCCAGCCCCACGGCGCGCACGGTGTCGAACAGCGCCGCGTCTTCGCCCGGCTCGCCGCAAGCCGCCATCCAGTTGGCGCTGAGCTTGACGCGGCTCAGTTCGATCGGCGCCGCCAGCAGGTTGGTCAGCGCCTCGCCCACCGCCATGCGGCCCGAGGCCGGCGCAGTGGCCGAACCCAGCGCGGCCAGCGGCGTGCGCTCGCCCATGGCCATGGCCTCGCCGGCAAAACCCGCGAAGTCGGCCAGCGTCACGGCGCAGTCGGCCACCGGCACCTGCCAGGGGCCGACCATGGGGTCGCGGTGCGTCAAGCCACCCACGGTGCGGTCACCGATGGTGACCAGGAAACGCTTGCTGGCCACTGTGGGATGGCGCAGCACGTCCAGCGCCACGGTGGCCAGTTCCACGCCGGTCAGGTGCAGCGGCTTGCCGGGGCGCCGCACGCGCTGCACGTCGCGGTGCACACGCGGCGGCTTGCCGAGCAACACCTCCAGCGGCATGTCGATGACGCTTTCGCCACCCGCACCTTCTTCGACCACCAGCGCACGGTCGGCCGTGGCCACGCCGACGACGGCGAACGGGCAGCGTTCGCGCGCGCACATCTGCTCGAACAGCGGCATCAGGTCCGGGTTGACGGCCAGCACGTAGCGTTCCTGGCTTTCGTTGCACCAGATCTCCTTCGGCGCCAGGCCGCTCTCCTCCAGCGGCACACGCCGCAGGTCGAAGCGGGCACCTTGCCCGGCGCCGTCCACCAGCTCGGGAAAGGCGTTGCTCAGGCCCCCGGCACCCACGTCGTGGATGGCCAGCACCGGGTTCGTTTCGCCAAGACTCCAGCAATGGTTGATGACTTCCTGCGCCCGGCGCTGGATCTCGGGGTTGCCACGCTGCACCGAATCGAAGTCCAGTGCCGCGGTATTGCTGCCGGCGGCCATGGAGCTGGCCGCGCCGCCGCCCATGCCGATGCGCATGCCCGGCCCGCCCAGCTGCACCAGCAGCGTTCCGGGGCCGAAGGGCAGCTTCTTCACCTGGTCGGCGCTGATGGCACCCAGCCCGCCGGCGATCATGATCGGCTTGTGGTAGCCGCGGCGCAGGCCGGCCACCGCCTGCTCGTAGACGCGAAAAAAGCCGCCCAGGTTGGGGCGGCCGAATTCGTTGTTGAAGGCGGCGCCGCCCAGCGGACCTTCGGTCATGATGGTCAACGCGCTGGCGATGTGCTCGGGCTTGCCCACGGGGTCGCGTTCCCAGGGCTCGCTGGTTTCGGTCAGATGCAGGTTGCTCACCGAAAAGCCGGTCAACCCGGCCTTGGGCCGAGCGCCGCGCCCGGTGGCGCCTTCGTCGCGAATCTCGCCGCCGGCGCCGGTGGCCGCGCCGGCGAAGGGTGAGATGGCGGTGGGGTGGTTGTGCGTCTCCACCTTCATCAGCACATGCGCGGTCTCGTACCGCGGGGCGTATGGCGGCGCGTTGGTGAAGCCCTGTGGCGTCCAGCGCTGCACCGGCCCGCCTTCCATCACCGCGGCGTTGTCGTCGTAGGCCACCACGGTGTACTGCGGCGAGATCTTCTCGGTGTGACGGATCATGCCGAACATCGACAGCGGTTCATCCACGCCGTCGATGGTGAAGCGGGCGTTGAAGATCTTGTGCCGGCAGTGTTCGCTGTTGGCCTGCGCGAACATCATCAGCTCGACGTCGCTGGGGTTGCGCCGCAACCGCGTGAAGGCGTACAGCAGGTAGTCGATCTCGTCGGCCGAGAGCGCCAGGCCGAATTCCACATTGGCGGCGACCAGCGCCTCGCGGCCCTGGCCGAGCACATCGACATGTGCCAGCGGCTCGGCCGGCCGGGCGTCGAACAGATGCGTCGCAGCCTCGCGTTCGAAAGCCACGCTCTCGGTCATGCGGTCGTGCAGCAGCGCGGCCACGGCCGCGCGTTCGTCCGCCGACAAGGGCTTGCCGGCACTGAGGAGGCCGGCCTTGATGCCGAGCCGGAACTCGGTCACGCGTTCGACGCGGTGCAGCGCCAGACCGCCCGTGCCGCCCAGGCAGTTGCGCGCGATGTCCGTGGCCTTGCTGGCCCAGGGCGAGACGGTGCCCAGGCGCGGCATGACCAGAACCAGTTCACCCGGGGTTTCGGGTTGCGCCGGTTCGCCGTAGTCCAACAACGCCTGCAGCCGGTCGGCCACCGCGGCGGCCGGCGGTGCGTCGAAGGCGGCCCAATGCACGAAGCGCGCCGAGACCTGGGTGATGCGCGGGCAGGCGGCCTGCAGCCGCGCCAGCAGCGCCTGGGCGCGAAAGCTCGGCAGCGCACCGCCGCCCTCGAAATGCAGAAGATGGAGCGGCGATGCAGGCATGCAATCCCGGTGAGAGCCCGGCGTGTGGTGACTGGCCACGGATTTTACGGGGCCGGTGGATAATCCGCCGCCATGTCGATCCCGATCAAAACCGCCGCCCAGATCGAGGGCATGCGCCTGGCCGGGCAGCTGGCTTCCGAAGTGCTGGACATGCTCACGCCGCATGTGCGGCCCGGTGTCACCACGCGCGAACTCGACCGCCTGGCGCACGACCACATGGTCCACGTGCAGGGCGGCATCCCGGCCACACTGGGCTACGGCCCGCCGGGCTACCCACCCTACCCGGCTTCGCTGTGTTCGTCGATCAACGACGTGGTCTGCCACGGCATCCCCGACGACCGGCCGCTGAAGAACGGCGACATCGTCAATATCGACGTCACCGTCATCAAGGACGGCTGGCACGGCGACAACAGCCGCATGTTCATCGTCGGCGAGGCCAGCATCGCGGCACGCCGGCTGTGCCAGGTGACCTTCGAGGCCATGTGGAGGGGCATCGTGAAGGTCAAGCCCGGCGCGCGGCTGGGCGATATCGGCCACGCCATCCAGAGTTTTGCCGAACATGCCGGCTACTCGGTGGTGCGCGAATTCTGCGGCCACGGCGTCGGCGCGCGTTTCCACGAAGAGCCGCAGGTGCTGCACTATGGCCGCCCGGGCACGCTCGAAACGCTGGTACCGGGCATGATCTTCACCGTCGAGCCGATGATCAACGCCGGCAAGCGAGACATCAAGGAAGACCGCAAGGGCAACCGGCCCTACGACGGCTGGACCATCGTCACGCGCGACCGCTCGCTGTCGGCGCAGTGGGAACACACGGTGCTCGTCACCGAGACCGGCTACGAGGTGCTCACGGTGTCGGCCGGCAGCCCGCCGCCACCGGACTTTGCCAGCGCCGGCTACGGCAAGGCGTCGGCCGCGCCGGCGTCGAGCGCCGCGGCCGCACTCGCCACGTCCTGAGGCCATGCCCGCGCTCGCCGAAGCCGGCGTCCCCGCGCCTGGCAGCCTGGCGGCGCTGCGGGAGGGCTTTCGCGACGACAAGGCCGCGCTGATCACGCAGTACCGCACGGCGCGCCCCACGGCCACCAACGCAGCGCGCCTGATCCGGGCCTTGTCACGCCAGGTCGACGACGCGCTGGCCGGGCTGTGGACGCAAGCCGGGCTGCCGGCGAACGCGGCGCTGGTGGCCGTGGGCGGCTACGGCCGCGGCGAGTTGTTTCCCTACTCCGACGTGGACCTGCTGGTGCTGCTGCCCGAGGCACACGACGAGGCCATGCGCACCGCGGCCAGCCAATTCGTGACCTCGTGCTGGGACATCGGCGTGGAGGCCGGCAGCTCGGTGCGCACGGTGGCCGAGTGCGTGACCGAGGCACAGCGCGACGTCACCGTGCAGACCGCCTTGCTCGAGGGGCGACTGGTCTGCGGGTCGCGGCTGCTGTTTCGCGAGCTGCAGCAGGCCTGCGAAGCGGCGCTGGACCCGCGCGCCTTCCTGCGCGCCAAGACGCTGGAGATGAAGCAGCGCCACGTCAAGTACGAGGGTACGCCCTACGCGCTGGAACCCAACTGCAAGGAAAGCCCGGGCGGCCTGCGCGACCTGCAGGTGGTGATCTGGGTGGCGCGCGCCGCGGGTCTGGGCCGCACCTGGCGCGAACTGGCCGCCACGGGACTGATCACGCCCTTCGAGGCCAGCCAGCTCGTCAAGCACGAGGGCACGCTGCGCGCCGTGCGCGCCCGGCTGCACATGGTGGCCGGCCGCCGCGAAGACCGGCTCGTCTTCGACCTGCAGACCGCCGTGGCCGAGAGCTTCGGCTGCCACGCCACCGGGGAGCAGCGGGCGTCGGAGGTCCTGATGCACCGCTACTACTGGGCTGCCAAGGCGGTGACGCAGCTCAACCAGATCCTGATGCTGAATATCGAGGAGCGCATCACGGCGTCGGAATTGGCGCCGATGCGGCCGATCAACGAGCGCTTCCTCGACCGCGGCGGCTCGCTCGAGGTGGCGCGCGACGACCTCTATCTGGAAGACCCGCACGCCATCCTGGAGACCTTCCTCGTCTTCCAGCAGACGCCGGGGCTGCAGGGACTTTCGGCGCGCACCTTGCGCGCGCTGTACAACGCGCGCCAAGTCATGGGGCCGGCCTTTCGCCGCGACCCCGTCAATCGCGCCACCTTCATGGCCATCCTGCGCCAGCCCAGCGGCCAGACGCATGCCTTGCGGCTGATGAACCAGACCTCGGTGCTGGGGCGCTACCTGTGGGTCTTCCGCCGCATCGTCGGGCGCATGCAGCACGACTTGTTCCACGTCTATACCGTGGACCAGCACATCCTGATGGTGGTGCGCAACGTGCGCCGCTTCTTCATCCCCGAGCACGCGCACGAATACCCGTTCTGCAGCCAGCTGGCGGCGCAATGGGACCAGCCCTGGCTGCTGTACGTGGTGGCGATCTTCCACGACGTGGCCAAGGGCCGCGGTGGCGACCACTCCGAACTCGGCGCGCGCGAGGCACGGCGCTTCTGCCGCGACCACGGCATCGCCCTGGAAGACGCGCGCTTGATCGAATTCCTGGTGCGGCACCACCTCACCATGAGCCGCATCGCGCAGAAGGAAGACCTGTCCGATGCCGACGTCATCGCCGATTTCGCACGCCTGGTGGGCACACCCGAGCGGTTGACCTCGCTGTACCTGCTGACGGTGGCCGACATCCGCGGCACCGGCCCGCGCGTGTGGAATGCCTGGAAGGGCAAGCTGCTCGAAGACCTGTACCGGCTGACACTGCGCGCCCTGGGCGGCGCGCGGCCCAACCTGGACGCCGAGATCGAGGCGCGCAAGCAGGAGGCGCAGCACAACCTGGCGCTGCATTCGGCGCTGCCGGGCACCGAGCGGCCGCTGTGGGACACGCTGGAGGTGAGCTACTTCGCGCGCCACGACGCCGCCGACATCGCCTGGCACGCGCGAGCGCTGTGGCGCCACGTCCACACGCAGGTGCCGATCGTGCGCGCGCGCGCCTCGTCGGTGGGCGACGGCCTGCAGGTGCTGGTCTACACACCCGACCGGCCCGACCTCTTCGCCCGCATCTGCGGCTATTTCGACAGTGCCGGTTTCAGCATCCAGGACGCCAAGATCCACACCACGCGCGCCGGTTATGCGCTCGACACCTTCCAGGTGGTGAGCACGCAATTCGGCGCCGACAGCCCGCCGGACGAGCGCGAATTCCAGTACCGCGACCTGATTTCCCTGGTGGAGACCCAGGCCACGCAGGCGCTGTCGTCGGACGGGCCGCTGCCCGAGCCGAGGCGCGGCCGCGTCTCGCGCCGCGTGCGCAGCTTCCCGGTCACGCCGCACGTGTCGCTGGCGCCCGACGAACGTGCGCAACGCTGGCTGCTCAGCGTCTCGGCCAGCGACCGCACGGGGCTGCTCTACGCCATCGCCCGCGTGCTCGCCCGCAACCACATCAACCTGCAGCTGGCCAAGGTCAGCACGCTGGGCGAACGCGTCGAGGACACCTTCCTCGTCGACGGGCCGGCCTTGCCGCACATGAAGACGCAGGTGCGCATCGAGACCGAGATCCTGGACGCGGTGGCCGCGCCGGTCACGTGATCCGATGGCCCTGAGGCGCATCTCCGCCACCGAGGCGATCGCGCGGCTGGCCGAGTTCGACGCCATCGTCGACGCGCGCAGCGAGAGCGAATTTGCCGAAGACCGGCTGCCGGGCGCCGTCAACTGGCCGGTGCTGGACGACGAGGAACGCCGCCTCGTCGGCACCGAATATGGCCAGCTCTCGCCCTTCGACGCGCGCAAGCGCGGCGCCGCACTGGTGGCGCGCAATATCGCGCGCCATGTCGAGACGCAGGTGATGGCGCACCCGCGCAGCTGGCGGCCGCTGGTCTACTGCTGGCGCGGCGGCCAGCGATCGGGTGCGCTGGCGCTGGTGCTGGACCGGATCGGCTTCAACGTGCAGGTGCTGGAAGGCGGCTACCGCGAATTCCGCCGCGCCGTCATCGCCGAGCTGGAAACGCTGCCCGCCAGGCTGGCCTTTCGCGTCGTCTGCGGCCGCACCGGGTCGGCCAAGAGCCGGCTGCTGCAGGCGCTGGCCGCCGCCGGCGAGCCGGTGCTCGACCTGGAGGCGCTGGCCTGCCACCGCGGTTCGGTGCTGGGGCCGCTGCCGGGCCAGCCGCAGCCGTCGCAGAAAGCCTTCGAGACGCGGCTGTGGCAGGCGCTGCGCCGCTTCGACCCCGCGCGCGTGGTGTGGGCCGAAGGTGAGAGCCGCACCATCGGCCGCTTGCGCATCCCCGAGCCGCTGTTGCTGCGGCTGCGCGCCGCGCCTTGCGTGCAGCTGCAGATGCCGCTGGCCGCGCGCGTCGATTTCCTGCTGCACGACTATGCGCATTTCGTCGAAGACGTCGAGGGCTTCTGCGCGCGCCTGGAAGCCTTGCGCGAGTTGCGCGGCGCCACGGTGGTCGAACATTGGCAGGCCGAGGCCCGTGCCGGCCGCGTGGCCGCCGTGGTCGAAGCCTTGCTCACGCAGCACTACGACCCGATCTACCAGCGCTCGATGCAGCGCAACTTCGCCGGCTTCGCCGCGGCCCGCGCCGTCGAACTGCCCGATGCCGCACCGGCCACGCTGGCCGCCGCCGCTGCGGCGCTGGCGCGGCAGTCACGCGGCGGCCTGGCGGCTGCCGAGGCGGGCTGACCACGGTCAAGCCCGCGACAGCCGCGCTGCCTACACTCCTTCCCGCTCCGCTCGCTCGCCGCCATGCCCGTCACTCCGCACGCCGCCCCGCCGCCCCGTCCGGTCCCGCGCCCGGTGGACCCCGGTCAGCCCTTCACCTGGCTGGCCCGCGGCTGGGCCGACCTGCTGCGCCAACCGGTGCCGGGCCTGCTGCACGGCCTGGCCACGGCCGTCTTCGGCGCATTGCTGGTGGCCCTGGCGCACGACCGCTTCTGGCTGCTGGCCGGCGCCTTCAGCGGCTTCATGCTGGTGGCGCCGGTGGTGGCCACCGGCCTGTATGCCATCAGCCGCGGCCTGGAACGGCAGCAGCCCGTCGGCCTGGCCGACGCGCTGGCGACCTGGCGGCCACGCGACGGGCGGCTGGTCCTGTTCGGCGTGTTGCTGGCGCTGGCCGGCACCGGCTGGGTGCTGACCTCGGCCTCGCTCATCACGCGCTTCGCGGCGGCGCCAGTGAACAGCCCGTCCGACTTCCTGCACGTGGTGGTGCTGGCCCGCGACGGCTGGTTGTTCGAGACCTGGCTGGTGCTGGGCAGCGTGCTCGCAGCGCCCATGTTCGCTTCCAGCGTGGTGGCCCTTCCGCTGTTGCTGGACCGCCCTGTGAAAGTGCGCGACGCCGTGCTCACCAGCGTGCGCACGGCGCTGCTGAACCCGGCGCCGATGGCACTGTGGGCGACGTTGATCCTCGTCGTCACCCTGATCGGCATGGCCACCGCGCTGGTGGGCCTGATCGTGGCCGTGCCCTGGCTGGCGCATGCCAGCTGGCACGCCTATCGCGACCTCGTCGAGCCGGAAGCCGGAAGCCCGCGCTGATGTTCGGCTACAGCGAGGAGCAGATTGCGCAGTTCGGGCTGACCTTCGGCGTCAGCGCGTTCATGCTGTACATGGTGTTCATCATCTTTCAGCTGGCGCGCGAATCGAAGGCCGGCCGGTTCGGCACCTTCGTGCTGTTCCTGGCGCTGGGTTTCGGCCTGGTGGGCTTCGCCGCCAAGTCGGTGATCAAGTATTTCATCGGCGGAGAGTAGCCGCACAAAGACGTGCGCCGGCCCAGGGCCGGCGCTTCAATTTCTGACCGGAGCCCCCTCTTGGAGGGGGCTCGGGGGAGCTGTGCATGCACCCGAAGGGTTGAGCGGCGCAGCCGCTCAGCCGGCGCGCGCGAGACGCGCACCGTCGTTCGCCAGGCGAGCCAGGGTCCGCAGGGACCCTGGCTCGGCTCACCCCATGTGCAGGCCGCCGTTGCAGGAGAAGTCGGCGCCGGTGGTGAAGCCCGAGTCCTCGCCCGCCAGCCAGGCCACGATGGAGCCGATTTCCGCCGGCGTGCCCAGCCGCTTGACCGGGATCGTCTCGACGATCTTTTCCAGGATCTGCGGCTTGATCGCCAGCACCATGTCGGTGCCGATATAGCCCGGGCTCACGGTATTGACGGTGACGCCCTTGTTCGCCATTTCCTGCGCCAGCGCCATCGTGAAGCCGTGCATGCCGGCCTTGGCCGCCGAGTAGTTGGTCTGCCCGGCCTGGCCCTTCTCGCCGTTCACCGAGCTGATCTGGATGATGCGTCCCCAGCCCTTCTCCACCATGCCCGGCACCACCTGCTTGGTGACGTTGAACATGCTGTTGAGGTTGGTGTCGATGACCGCCTTCCAGTCCTCGGGCGTCATCTTCAGGAACATGCGGTCCCGTGTGATGCCGGCATTGTTCACCAGCACGTCGATGGGGCCGACCTCGGCGCTGGCCTTGGTGAAGGCGTCCACCGTGGACTGCCAGTCGGCCACGTTGCCCACCGAGGCGTGGAATTCATAGCCCAGGGCCTTTTGCTCGTCGAGCCACTTCTGCCAGTCGCGGCTGGGGCCGCAGCCGGCGATGACCTTGAAGCCTTCCTTGGCCAGTCGCTGGCAGATCGCGGTGCCGATGCCGCCCATGCCGCCTGTCACGTATGCCACTTTCTTTGCCATCTGTCTCTCCTTGGGGGGTGGTGTAGCGAACCCGTAAGCGTGGCTTGCACTCGCGGGCGGGTCAATCAGGGTTAGCGTCCAAATGCGCTGGCTTCAGCGCCGCCGCTGGCGCCGGCTCAAGCCTTGGCCTTGACGTAGCGGCCGGGCGCCGGTTCGATCGCCTTGAACTGCCGGTTCCCCGGCGCCTTGGGCGCGGCCACCGCCTTGCCGGCCAGCGGCTCGAGCCAGCGGCTCCATTCGGGCCACCAGCTGCCGGGTCTTTCGGTGGCGCCGGCGAACCAGTCCTCGGCGCTGGCCGGCAGCTGGTCGTTGACCCAGTGGCTGCGCTTGCCCTTGGCCGGCGGATTGATGACACCGGCAATGTGGCCTGAGGCACCGAGAACGAATTTGTTGGCCTTGGCTCGCGTACCGCTCGGCCCCTTGAACAGCGGCGTCGACGCGTAGGCGCCCTGCCAGGGCACGATATGGTCCTCGCGCGAGGCGTACACGAACACCGGCGCCTTGATGCGGCCGAGGTCGACCTTCTCGCCGCACACCGTGAGCCGGCCCGGCACCTTGAGGTCGTTCTGCAGGTAGGTGTGGCGCAGGTACCAGCAGTACATCGGACCCGGCAGGTTGGTCGAGTCGCCGTTCCAGTACAGCAGGTCGAACGGCGGCGGCGATTCGCCCTTGAGGTAGTTGCCGACGACGTAGTTCCACACCAGGTCGTTGGGACGCAGGAAGCTGAAGACGGTGGCGAGTTCCTTGCCCTTGAGCAGGCCCGGGCCGCGCGGCGACTTCTCGCCGATGGTCATCTCGCGCAACTGCACCGAGGCTTCGTCGACGAAGACGTCCAGGATGCCGGTATGGGCGAAGTCCAGCAGCGTGGTCAGCAGCGTCATCGAGTGCGCCGGATGCTCCCCGCGCGCGGCCAGCACCGCCAGCGCCGTGGCCAGGATGGTGCCGCCGACGCAGAAGCCCAGCGTATTGATGGTCTCGGCGCCGGTGATCGCCTGCACCGTGCGAATGGCGGCCAGCGGGCCGTGCTCGATATAGTCGTCCCAGGTCTTGCCGGCCAGGGTCTGGTCGGGGTTGCGCCAGCTCATCACGAAAGTGCGGTGGCCTTGCTCCACGGTGTAGCGGATGACCGAGTTCTCGGGCTGCAGGTCCAGGATGTAGTACTTGTTGATGCAGGGCGGCACGAACAGCATCGGCCGCTCGTGCATCTTGGCGGTGAGCGGCCGGTATTCGATGAGCTGGAAGAGTTCGTTCTCGAACACCACGCTGCCCACGCTGGCGGCGACGTTGCGGCCGACCTCGAACACGCTCTCGTCGGTCTGCGACACGCTGCCCTTGCGCAGGTCGGCCAGCAGCTGGTTCATGCCGGTGGTGAGGCTTTCGCCCTTGGTGGCCAGGGCTTTCTGCAGCGCCTCGGGGTTGAGGGCGAGGAAATTGCTGGGGCTTGAAGCGTCGATCCACTGCTGCACGGCGAAGCGGATGCGCGCCCGGGTCTTGGCGTCGCCTTCCACGCTCTCGGCCATCTGCATCAACGCACGCGCATTCAACAGGTAGAGCTGCGCGGTGAAGGCCGCGGCCGGGTTGGTCAGCCATTCGCTGGCGGCGAAGCGGCGGTCGCCGATCGCGACGGGCTGGGCCGCTTCCGCCGGCGCCGCGGGCGGCTGCAGCCGCTGCAGCGACTGGTTCCACACCTCGGTGGCCTGCTTGACGTAGTCGGACTGGATCTGTGCCAGCTGCGGCAACGGCAGGCTCAGCCCCTGCATCGACTTGAGCATGCCCCCGAGGGCAGCCCCGAATGCATCGGCGGGGCCAGCGGCCAGGGGCTGACCTGGCGTAGTCTTGTCGTTCATCGTCTTGTCTCCTCGGAGCGGCCGGCGGCGCCGTCGCCGACCTCATGGTGCCGGTGGCGGGCCGGTTGTAAGCGGGGCCGCTTACCCTGTCATGACGTTGTTTTCCCTGTCGAAGGATTCTCACTCGAAACTGCGATGCATCTGGTAGCGATCGCCTGGATCTATGTCGTGCTGATGATGGCGTTGGCCGAGGCCTTGTCCAGCCAAGGCACCGTGCTCGGCGCGGTCATCACCTTCGTGCTGTACGGATTGCTGCCGCTGTCGGTGCTGCTGTACATCATGAGTGCGCCGGCACGCGGCCGGGCGCGGCGCACGGCCGAGGCGGCGGCCGTGCCCACCGCCGCGCCGTCAGCCACGCCAGATGGCGGCGGCATGGCGCCCGGTGATGCCGTCGCGCCGGAAGGAAAAGAAGCTTGACGCGTCTTCCACGGTGCAGGCGCCGGCCTCGCTGACGAGTTCAACCCCGGCATCTTGCAGCCGCTGGCGCGCCAGCCGCGGCAGGTGCGCCAGCCAGCGTGGCGAGCCGTCGGACCGCAGCCGGCTGACGAAGAGTGCCACATCGGGAGCTGCTGGAGCCTGACCGAAAGCCGCCAGCACGTCGGCCCCCACTTCGAACTGGCGCGGCCCGATGCACGGCCCGAGCCAGGCGACGATATCCCGAGGGGCGGCGCCCGTGCCCGCGCACAGCGCCTGCACGGTGGCTTCCAGCACACCTGCGGCCAGGCCGCGCCAGCCCGCGTGCGCCGCTGCCACCGCGCTGCCGTCGCGCAGCGCCATCAGCACCGGCAGGCAATCGGCCACCAGCACGCCGCAGGCAACGCCGGGATGGCTGCTCCAGGCGGCGTCGGCCGGCGGCAAGGCGGCATCGGCCGCACCGCCATGCAGGCGCACGACCCGTGAACCATGGACTTGCTGCAGCCAGACCGGACGCGCACCCAGCGCCGCTGCAAAGCGCGCGCAGTTCTCGGCCACCGCCGCGGCGTCGTCGCCCACCGCGCCCCCGAGGTTCAGGCTGGCAAAGGGACCCACGCTGACGCCGCCGGCGCGCGAGCTCATGCCCGCGATCACGCCCGGCAGCGCCGGCCAGTCGGGCCGCAGCAGCTGCGGCAGGTTCACCGTGGCGTCACTCGGCGTCGGGGCAGAGCTCGGGACGCGTCTTCCCGAACGCGTCCAGCTTCATGCAGGCGTCGAAGACGCGCATCACCTGCGGCACATGCTCCAGCCGGCAGTCGAATCGCCTGGCGTTGAAGATCTGCGGCACCAGCACGCAGTCGGCAAGCGTGGGCGTGTCGCCGTGGCAGTAGGTGCCGGGCCGCGCCGCCAGCTGGCGTTCGACGACCTCCAGGCCGGTCTCCACCCAGTGCCGGTACCAGCGGTTCTTGTCGTCTTCGCCGATCTTCAGGTCGCGCGCCAGGTAGCGCAGCACGCGCAGGTTGTTCAGCGGGTGGATCTCGCAGGCGATGTCCATGGCCAGTCCGCGCACGCGCGCGCGCTCGGCCGGCGCGGCGGGCAGCAGCGGCGGCGCGGGGTGCGTTTCCTCGAGGTATTCGATGATCGCCAGCGACTGCGTCAGGTTGTGCTCGCCGTCGCGCAGGATCGGCACCAGCCGCGCCGCCGAGACGGCGGCATAGGACTCGGTGAACTGCTCGTTCCTCGCCAGGTGCACGGGTTTGTATTCGTAGTCCAGCCCCTTGAGCGCCAGTGCGATGCGCACTCGGTATGAAGCCGACGAGCGGAAATAGTTGTACAGCTCCATGGCGTGTTACCTCACCTTCACCTTGAGAGCCCCAAGGCCCTCGATCGCGCCTTCCATCAGGTCGCCGCGCACCACCGCACCCACGCCGGCCGGCGTGCCGGTGAAGATCAGGTCGCCGGGCTGCAGCGTCCAGGCCGCGCTGAGCTGCTCGATCGTCTCGTTGACGCTCCAGATCAGGTCGGCCAGGTCGCCCTTCTGCCGCGGCGCACCGTTCACGGCCAGCGTGATGGCGCCGCGCAGCAACTCGCCGCACTGCGCCATGGGCCGCACTGGGCCGATGGGCGCGCTCTGCTCGAAGGCCTTGCCGATCTCCCACGGCCGGCCCTGTTTCTTCATCTCGTTCTGCAGGTCGCGCCGCGTCATGTCCAGGCCCACGGCGTAGCCCCAGAGGTGCGCCGGCGCATCGGCGGCGCGGATGCCGCTGCCGCCGCGCCCGATGGCCACCACGAGTTCGATCTCGTGGTGCAGGTTGGCGGTGAGCGTGGGGTAGTCGATGACGCCGGTCTCGCCTTCGGGCACGGGCACCAGGGCGTCGGCCGGCTTCATGAAGAAGAACGGTGGCTCGCGGCCGCTGTGGCCCATCTCCTGCGCGTGTTCGAGATAGTTGCGGCCCACGCAGTAGACGCGGTGGACGGGAAACGCTCCGCCTCCCGTGCAGGGCACGGTGACGGCGGCGGGCGGCGCAAAGACGAGGCTCATGGCGGGCTGCGGCGTGGTAGGCAGACCAGCATGCTACGCCCGGCCCGCCGCTACACTGCGGCGCATGTTCCTGCCCCGCCGCATCTTGCACTGCCGGGTCTGCGGCGCCGCCGCTGAATACCGCATTCCGCCCGACGACAACCGCGAACGCGCCACCTGCACGGCCTGCGGCGAGATCCACTACGAAAACCCCATCAACGTCGTCGGCACGCTGCCGGTGTGGGGCGACCAGGTGCTGCTGTGCCGGCGCAATATCGAACCCCGCTACGGCTTCTGGACGCTGCCGGCGGGCTTCCTCGAACTCGGCGAGAGCACGGCCGAAGGCGCCCTGCGCGAGACCGACGAGGAAGCCGGCGCGCGCATCGAACTGCAGGGCCTGTATACGGTGCTCAATGTCGTGCGCGTGGGCCAGGTGCACCTGTACTACCGCGCGCGCATGCTCGACACCAGCCTGGCCCCCGGGCCCGAGACCATCGAAGCGCGGCTGTTCCGCGAAGACGAGGTACCCTGGGACCAACTCGCCTTTCGCACCGTGCGGCAGACGCTGGAACTTTTCTTTGCCGACCGTCGCGACGGTGGCACATTTCCTGTCCACGCCGGCGATATCGCCTGAGCGCCAGGCCGCGGCTCACTGCGGCAGCGTGATGGCCGCCCCGGTGGCGCCGTCGAAGCCCAGGGCCCACAACGCTGACAGGTCCGCGGCATCGTCCACACCTTCGGCCAGCACCGTCAGGCCCAGGCCGTGGACCAGCGCCACCAGGCTCTGCGCATAGGCGCGCACGGCCCCGTTGCCGGCCACGCCGCGCAGGTGGCGTGCGTCGACCTTCACGTAGTGGATGCCGGCGCACTGCAGCCGCAGCAATTGCTGCGGCGAGGCGCCGGCATGCTCCACACCCAGCCGCACGCCCCGGCAGCGCCACAGCGCCGCGGCGTCGGTCCACGCTCGCAGTTCGGCCGGCCGGGCCGGCTCGGTGCATTCCAGCGACAGCTTTTCCGCCACCTCGGGGGTGGCGCGCAACAGCCGGGCGACCTCGGCGGCGAAGCCGGGCACGGCCACCGAGGCCAGCGCGATGTGCACGGCGCGCGGGCGGCCATCGTCGGCAATCGCCTTCAAGGCCAGCCCCAGCGCGGCCAGGTCGACCTCCCGCATCAGGTGGCCGCGTCGGGCCAGCGCCAGCCAGCGCGACGCGACGTGGAATTCTCCCTGGGGTTCAACTTGCACGCGCAGCGGGCACTCCATGTGGATCAGGACGCCATCGTGGTTCAGTACCGGGAATTCGCCCAGCCGCGTCCTCCCGCCCGCCAGCGCCGCGCCGATCTGTTCGCGCCAGGCGCGAGCACCGGTAGGATCGGCGGCCAGGACGTCGCTGGCGTCGACCGCCAGCCCGTCGGTGGCCTCCGCGCGCGCCAGCGCCGCGTCGGCCTGCGCCAGCGCTGCACCGACGCCCGTGTTGAACAGCCCGTCGACCGCCCCCACCGCGAAGTTCACGCCGCCGGCACGCAGCGCCGGTGCGGCTGCGAGCGCGGTGTGGATCGAAGCGGCGGTTTCGGCCGCGACGCCGGGCACCGGCAGGCCCAGCGCGAAGTCGCCGCCGTTCAGGCGCCCGGCCAGCGCGCCGGGGACGCGTTCGACATAGGTCTGCAACACGTCGGCCACGGCGCGCAGGACGCGATCGGTGGCTTCTCGCCCCAGCCTGTCGTTGGCGCCCTGCAGTTCCAGCAAGCGCACCAGGACCAGTGCCGTTCCGACCGAGCCACCGGCCTGCGGCGACGCACCGGCGCCGCTGGCGCCCAGCTGGTCCTGCAGCCGGGTCAGGAAATGCGAGCGCAGCAGCAGGCCGGTGACGGCATCGTGCTGCGCCTGCCGCTGCAGCAGCGCCACTTGTCCGGCCTGGGCGTCGAAGACGGCGCGCAGGCGCCGCACGGTGGCATTCATGCTGCGGGTGAGCTGGCGCAATTCGGGCAACCGCGGCTCCTCGGCCTCGACGAAGCGACCCTGCTCCAGCGCCTGCGCCTGTGCCACCGTGGCGCGCAAGGGTCGCCGCCACAGGCGCAGCAGCCAGGCCGCCGCGCCGCCCGCGGCGAGCGCCAGCAGCGACAGCAGCAGGGCCGTACGCTTGACCGCATCCCACAGCGCATCGCGCGCCCAGGCGGCGTGAGACTCGATCTGCAGTTGGCCGATCTCGCGCCAGCCATCGCTGACGATGGCCATGCCCGCGGGCGCCGCGATCGGCCACGCCCGCGCAAACCACGCCGGCGCGTGCCCGGTGCTCGCAGCGGCCTGCAGGTCGACGAGCGCCCGGCCGTCGACGGCCTGCAGGCGCAGGCGGCGGTAGTGACCCAGGTCGAACTGCGCCGCGGCCACGATCTGCAGCGCCGTGGCGTTGCCGTGCTGCTGCGACAAGGCCAGCGCCAGCGCTGACGCTGCGTCGCGGTTGCGCAGTTCCAGTTGCCATTGCAGCGCCTGGCGCGCCGTCAGGGTGTGGATGCCCAGACTGCCCAGCAGCGCCAGCAGCAGCACCGCGGCAATGAGCCCTTCGATGCGGCGCGTCATCGTCATCGGTGCGGCTCCCCGTGCTGGCGGTGGTGGCGCGGGCTCATCGGAAGCCTTCGTCCAGCGTGCGGCCCCAGACCTCGCGCCAGCGCGACACACGGGCCAGCGGGTTGCCGGCACGCGTGCTGCCGGTGCCCTGCCAGAGCCCTTCGTCGTTGAAGCTGAAGACCGGGGTCAGGTCGGGGCGCTGCCCGGCGGGCAGGATCTCGGGCCGCAGGTTGTCCAGCACCAGCGGCTCGGCCCCGGGCTCGGCGTGATAAGCCAGCACCATGTGCGCCTGGTCCTCCGGCTGGCCAGGCAGGCGGGTCCGCACGTAGACGAGTCGCAGCCGGTCCCGCGCCACCCCCGCGGCGCGCAGGCTCGCGAACTTGGCGATCGCATAGTCCTCGCAGTCACCCTGCCCCTTGGCCAGCACCTCCAGCGGGCTGGTCCAATGGTCTGCCACGGCCCAGACCTCGGCGTCGGGGCGAAACGCGATGCGCTGGTTGAAGAAGCGGTTGATCAGATCCAGGCGCTCGACATCGTCGGCTCCCCGCGCGGCGGCCAGCACCTCTTGCAGCGGTCCCACGGCGGCCAGCGCGCGTGTCCCCAGGCGCTGCGCCGCGGCATGCATCAGGCCGGCATCCCATGCGCTGGAAGGCAGTGCCGCGGCAAATGCCAGTACCAGCGTGGCCAAGCGCGGCGACCATCGCGGCGGCGCGCGGCGGGGACGGGCATGGGCGGCGGACGTGGCGCGGTGATGAACAGGCATGGGAGCTGTTCATCACATCGTCACCCCAGGCCCGGACTTGAGCGTCGCAGCCCCGCCGGCGCCGATCGCGGGTCCGAAACGAACGAAGCCCGCCACAGGGAGGGCTTCGAGCTGGACGCGCCCGGGCGCGTCGCCGAGGCTTCAGGCGTGCGCCGCGCGCAGCTTCAGCGAAAACTCCTGCAGCGTGCCGATGCCGCTCTCCTCGGCCTTGCGGCACCAGGCCTGCAGGTCGGTCACCAGTTGCTCGGCCGATACGTTGGTGCGGGTCCAGAGCAGGCGCAGTTCCTCGCGCATGGCCACCAGCTTGGCCAGCGTGGGGCTTTCGCCGAGCGCTTGCGCCAGCACCGGCTTCACGCCCTGCGGCACCTTGTCGTCGTCGCGGTGCAGCCAGGCCTTGGCCAGGCGCAGGTTACGCCAGCGGGTGCTGTTCTGGGCGTCCTGGGCCTTGAGCCGGTCGAGCTCGGCACCCACCGCACGCCTGAGTTCGGCGGCATACCCCGCCATCACCTCGTAGCGGTTGGCGATGATGGCCTCCAGCGTCTTGCCGTCGGCCACCGCTTTCACCGCCCCCAGCGCCAGCTTGGGCGGCGTCTTGCGCACGGTGGCCAGGCCGGCCATTTCCATGAGGCGGATATACAACCAGCCGATGTCGAATTCATGCGGCTTCACCGACAGCTTGGCCGAGGTCGGATAGGTGTGGTGGTTGTTGTGCAACTCCTCGCCGCCGATGATGATGCCCCAGGGCGAGATGTTGGTGGAGGCGTCGGCGGCCTCGAAATTGCGGTAACCCCACCAGTGGCCCAGGCCGTTGATGATGCCGGCAGCGGTGATCGGGATCCACGCCATCTGCAGCGCCCAAACCGCCGCGCCGATGGCACCGAACAGGAACAGGTCGATGACCAGCATCAGGCCCACGCCCTGCCAGCTGTAGCGCGTATACAGGTTGCGTTCGATCCAGTCGTCGGGTGTGTTGTGGCCGTACTTGACCATCGTCTCCTGCACCTTGGACTCGGCACGGTACAGCTCGGCCCCGGTCAGCAGCACGGTCTTGATGCCGCGCGTGACGGGGCTGTGCGGGTCGTCGACGGTCTCGCACTTGGCGTGGTGCTTGCGATGGATGGCGACCCACTCCTTGGTCACCATGCCGGTGGTCAGCCAGAGCCAGAAGCGGAAGAAATGCGAGACGACGGGGTGCAACTCAAGCGCGCGGTGCGCCTGCGAGCGGTGCAGATAGATGGTGACGGCGGCGATCGTGATGTGCGTAGCCACCAGCGCGAAGATCACGATCTGCCACCAGGAGGCCGCCAGCACGCCGTGTGACAACCACGCCACGAGCGCGTCGTGCGCCAACCAGAATCCATTCATCGAAATTCCTCTTGCTTATAAGCCAATCCAGCATTGTAGAGTGCCGACCGCTGAAATGGTTGCATGTTCAGCGCACACAGGGCAGCGCAAGCGATGTGCTGAACGCCTGCCCGACAACCGATGTCATCGCGATGACGGCACGTTGCCGTCGAAAGATACGCTTTAGGGTGCTTTGTCAGCGCCGCCGCCAGATGGCGGCAAAGAAGCCGTCGCTATGGTGCCGATGCGGCCACAGGCGCAGGAATGGCCCTTCGACGAGGCGCTCAGGCTGCTCAACGCGCAGCGCCTGCAGCACCTGCAACACCGGCAGCGGCTCGAAGTCCGCCGCGTGGGCGGCCGTGAAGGCCTGTGCCACCTCTTCGTTCTCGGCCGCCAGCAGGCTGCAGGTGGCATAGACCAGGCGTCCGCACGGCTTGAGAAGCCGCGACGCCGAAGCCAGGATCGCGCCCTGGGTGGCCTGCAGTTCCGCCACCCGCTTCGGCGACTGGCGCCACTTCAGGTCGGGGTTGCGGCGCAGCGTGCCCAGGCCCGAGCAGGGCGCGTCGATGAGCACGCGGTCGATCTTGCCGGCCAGCCGCTTGATGCGCTCGTCGCGCTCGTGCGCGATCTGGGCCGGGTGCACGTTGGACAGGCCGCTGCGCGCCAGCCGCGGCTTGAGCGCGTCGAGCCGGTGGCCGGAAGTGTCGAACGCGTACAGGCGGCCGGTGTTGCGCATGCAGGCGCCCAGCGCCAGCGTCTTGCCCCCTGCGCCGGCGCAGAAGTCCACCACCATCTCGCCGCGCTTCGGGTCGGTCAGCAGTGCCAGCAACTGGCTGCCCTCGTCCTGCACCTCGAAGTGGCCCGCCAGGTAGCCGGGGTGCCGGGTCAGCACCGGCTTGCCGTTCACACGCAGGCCCCAGGGCGAGAACGGCGTCGGCTCGCTGGCGATGCCTGACTCGGCCAGCGCGCGCTGCACATCCTCGCGCCGGGCCTTGAGCACGTTCACGCGCAGGTCCAGCGGCGCCGGCCCGTCAAGCGCCTGCACCAGCGGCCAGAAGTCGTCGTCCAGCCGGGCCTGCAACTGGCCGGCCAGCCAGTCGGGCAGGTTGTGGCGCAGCTTGTCGGGCAGCGTCTGGCGGTCGATGCGGCCGGCTTCGGCCAACCATTGCTGCTCGCCCGGCGTGAGCGCGCCGCGCAGAAAGGATTCACTGCCTTGCCAGGCCAGCATGGCGAGACGGCGTTCGAGCGCGCCGCCAACGGCCACGCCAGGGTCGCCATCGCCACGTGCCAGGTGCTGCAACAGCAGGCGCTGGCGCAGCACGGCGTAGGCCGTCTCGGTGAGCGTGTGGCGCTCGCGCGTGCCCAGGGCGCGGTGCTTGCGGAAGAAGGCCGCCACCACGCCGTCGGCCGGGGCGTCGAACTTCAACAGCGCGCGCAGCAGTTCGGCGGCGAGCTCGAGCAAGGCGTTCGGGTGCACGGGGTGGCCTCAGCCTCTCAGATCAGGACCTGCGAGGCACCGCCGGTGTGAAAGACGATGCCGCCGTCCACGCGCAGCCGGCCCTCGACGAACCAGCGCACCGCCAGCGGGTAGATGGCATGTTCGGTGGCCAGCACACGCGCGGCCAGCGTGTCTTCGTCGTCGCCGGCCAGCACCGGCACCACGCTTTGCAGCACGATCGGGCCGTGGTCGACCTCGGGCACCACGAAATGCACGGTGGCGCCGGTCACCTTGCAGCCGGCCGCCAGCGCACGACGGTGCGTGTGCAGCCCGGGGAAGGCCGGCAGCAGCGAGGGGTGGATATTGAGCATGCGCCCCTCGAAGCGGCGCACGAAGTCGGCGCCCAGGATGCGCATGAAGCCGGCCAGCAGCACCAGGTCGGGTGAGAAGCTCTCCACGACCCGGGCCAGTTCGTCGTCGAAGGCCTGGCGCGTGGCATGCGCCTGATGGTCGACCACGGCGGTGGCGATGCCATGCGCCGCGGCGTGGGCCAGGGCGCCGGCACCGGCCCGGTTGGTCACCACCGCCACCACCCGTGCCGGCCAGCCTTCGGCCGCGCAGCGCTGGTGCACGGCCGCCATGTTGGAGCCGCGGCCGGAGACGAGGATGACGATGCGTTGCATGGCGGCCGGCAGTGTAGGCGCAGTGGCGGGCTGTGGCGGTGAATGCCGCGGTGCACGCAGCAGTGGAGGCCGAACTGAGACAATGCCACTCTCCCCAGCCAACGTCCTGCCTTCCATGCGATCGAGAGTCCTTTCCGGCATGCGCCCCACCGGCAGCATGCACCTCGGCCACTACCACGGTGCCCTGAAGAACTGGGTGCGGCTGCAGGACGAACACGACTGCTTCTTCTTCGTCGCCGACTGGCATGCGCTGACCACGCACTACGAAGACCGCGAGGTGATCGAGAAGACCGTCTACGACATGGTGGTGGACTGGCTGGCCGCCGGGCTGGACCCGGACAAGGCGACGATCTTCATCCAGAGCCGCCTGCCCGAGCACGCCGAGCTCTTCACGCTGCTGGCCATGGGCACGCCGCTGGGCTGGCTGGAACGCGTGCCGACCTACAAGGACCAGATCGAGAAGCTGCGCGACCGCGACCTGGCCACCTACGGCTTCCTGGGCTACCCGCTGCTGCAGGCCGCCGACATCCTGATCTACAAGGCCACCTACGTTCCGGTGGGCGAGGACCAGTCGTCGCACGTGGAACTCACGCGCGAGGTGGCGCGCCGCTTCAACCACCTCTACGGTCGCGCGCCCAGCTTCGAGGCCGACGTGGCCGCCGCGCTGGCCAAGCTCGCCAAGGACGATGCGAGATATTTCGACAAGCAGCGCAAGGCCTTCGGCGAGACCGGTGCCGCCGAAGCGCTGGCCAGGGGCGAAGCCGTCGTGCGCCGCGCCGCCGCCCAAGTGGCGGGCTGGAGCGACGCCGACACCGAACTGCTGCTCGGCCACCTGCACGGCGGCGGCAAGAGCATCCTGGTCGAGCCGCAGGCGCTGCACACCGAGGTGCTGCGCCTGCCCGGCGTCGACGGCACGAAGATGAGCAAGAGCTACGGCAACGCCATCCTCATGCGCGACGACCCCGAGACGGTGACGAAGAAGGTGCGCGGCATGATGACCGACCCCGCCCGCGTGCGCCGCACCGACCCGGGCGATCCCGAGAAGTGCCCGGTCTGGAGCTTTCACAAGGTCTACAGCGACGAAGCCACCCGCGAATGGGTGGTCAAGGGATGCACCAGCGCCGGCATCGGCTGCCTGGACTGCAAGCAGCCGGTCATCGACGCCATCGTGCAGGAACAGCAGCCCTGGCGCGAGCGCGCCGAGTCGCTGCTGGCCGACCCGAAGAAGGTGCACTGGATCGTGGAGATGGGCACCGAGCGTGCGCGCACGGTGGCACGGCAGACCATGAAGGACGTGCGCGGCGCCATGGGTCTGGACTACTGACACTGAAAAACCTAAAGACCCGACCCCGAAGACCCTGAAGACCTGACCCTGAAATCCAGGAACCGCGCATGACGAAAGGCCCGCTGCAGACCATCGAACTCGACCCTGGCGTCGAGCCGCGCGCCACCGTCGTCGTGCTGCACGGCCTGGGTGCCGACGGCACCGACTTCCTGCCCGTGGCCGACGAGCTGAAGCTCGACGCCGTGGGCCCCGTGCGCTTCGTCTTTCCGCGCGCGCCGGTGCGGCCGGTCAGCATCAACGGCGGCGCGCCGATGCGCGCTTGGTACGACATCCGCGACGCCGACCTCGCCCGCCGGGAAGACGAAGCCGGCCTGCGCCAATCGATGGCGCTGGTGCAGCGGCTCGTCGAACGTGAAGTGGCCCGCGGCATGCCGGCGCGGCGCATCGTGCTGGCCGGCTTCTCGCAAGGCTGCGCCATCGGCCTGGGCGCCGGGCTGCGCCACCCCGAGCGACTGGCCGGGCTGGCCGGCCTGTCTGGCTACGTACCGCTGGCCGACACCACCGCCGCCGAACGCCATGCCGCCAACCAGGACACACGGGTGTTCCTGGCCCACGGCCGCGGCGACGGCGTGGTGCCGCTGGCCCGCGGCGCGGCCGGCCGCGACCTGCTGCAAAGCCTGGGCCATCCCGTGGAATGGCACGACTATCCGATGGAACACTCGGTGTGCATGGAAGAAGTGCAGGCGCTGAACCGGTGGCTGCTGCAGGTGCTGGCCTGACGGGTTGAACCGTGCACGGCCTGCAACTGGTGCGCCCCGGCCCCGAGCACCTGGCCGCGTACGAGGCGGCGCTGCGGCGCGGCTGGTCGGCCGACAACCTGCGCGGCGCCGCTGCGGCGCGCGAGGAACTGGAACGCATCGCCACCGACGCCGCGGGTTTCCTGGCGCGCATGGACGACCCCGACGCGATCGCCGGGCCGGTGACCTTGCCCAACGGCTCCACCGTGCCGCGCTTGCCCAGCCTGCGCCGCTGGATGTGGTTGCCGGGCCCCGACGGTGGCCAGTTCGCCGGCAGCATCGGCCTGCGCTGGACGAAGGACGGCGCGCCGCTGCCGCCGCACGTGCTGGGCCACATCGGCTATGCCGTGGTGCCCTGGCAGCAGCGGCGCGGCCATGCCACACGCGCGCTGGCGCTGATGCTGCCGCTGGCGCGCGAACGCGGCCTGACGCATCTGGAGATCACCACCGACCCCGAGAACCTCGGTTCGCAGAAGGTGATCCTGGACAACGGCGGTGTGCTCGTCGGGACCTTCGACAAGGGCGCCGCCTACGGCCATGCGCCCGGACTGCGCTATCGCATCGAATTGGGGCCCTGACCGGGCGCGCCACAAGCCGCGACCGAACGTCTCGGCCGATGCCCGGCCGGACGCCGCGGGCCTGCGTCGGCTATCGTCGCCAGGAACCCGGCCCGCCCCTGCCGCGGCCGCTGTTCGAGAACCAGACCCGATGCGCGACCTGCCCCTGCTGCCCTTGCTGCTCACCGCCGTCGAGGCCACGGCGACGATCGCCTTCGCCTTGTCGGGCCTGCTGGAAGCGGCGCGCAAGCGGCTCGACGCGGTCGGCGTGTGCGTGGTCGCCGGCCTGGCCGCCTTCGGCGGCGGCACGCTGCGCGACGTGCTGCTCGACCGCCGGCCCTTCTTCTGGGTCGAGCACGCCGTCTGGCTGTGGGCCCTGCTGGCCTTGTGCGTGGGCGCGATGGCGTGGCTGCGCGCGCGGCATTTCGCGCCCACCGAGAAGGCCATGCAGTGGCCCGACGCGCTGGGCCTGGGGCTGTTCAGCGCCGGCGGCACCCAGCTGGCGCTGGCGCAGGGCCTGCCGCCCATCGTGGCGGTGCTGATGGGGGTGGTCACCGCCACCTTCGGCGGCGTGCTGCGCGACATCGTCTGCAACGAGATCCCGAGCGCCTTCCGCGACCACCGCCCTTATGCGGTGTGCGCCTTCATCGGCGGCTGGGTGCTCGTCGGCGGCCACGCGCTGGGCCTGCCCGACGGCGCCACGGTGCTGGCCGCTGCCGGCACCGCCACCGGCCTGCGCGGGCTGGCGCTGCTCACCGACTACCGGCTGCCACAGTGGTCGTCGGACGGCGAGGCGAGCGACGGGAAGCGGTGAAGCGATGCGTCGCGCCCGCATGCCCGCATCGAGGGCCGTTCACCCGAACCGGCCCTGCAGGAACCAGCCGGCATCGTCGACGGCCGCCGGCAGGCGGCTGCGGTAGAGCCAGACCAGCGAACCGTCCTCGGCCTGGGCGATGAAATAGTCGCGCACCGCGGGCACGCCGTCCCACCAGCCGGCCTCGATGCGCTCGGGGCCGCTCACCAGTTGCAGCGGCCGGCCCTCGAGCAGCGGCAGCGCGCCACGCTCGGCCAGCGGCAGCGGTTCGGGCAGCAGCCAGGCCGGGCGGTGGTGCGGCAACGCGGGGGCGACCGGCGCGGAGGCCGCTGCCGAGACGGCAGCCAGTGCCGCACCGGGCCGCGCCGGCACCGTGCCCTGCGCCGTGCCCTGCACCGGTACGCTGCGGCTGGCGCGCTCGGGGCGGTGGTCGGCCACCGGCTCCAGGCGCTGCACCTGTTCGTCGCCCAGCCGCGCGCGCAACCGCTCCAGCAGGCGCACCAGGCCGACAGCTTCGCTGGCGCGGGTGGGGAACAGCTCGCCGTTGGGGGCCGCGCCGACCACCAGGTGGCGGCAGCGCAGCTGCAGTTCCAATGTGGGCGCGGCGAGCTGGCAGCGGCCCAGCCGCTCGCGCAGCAGCAACTGCAGGTGCGCCGCGTCGAGGGCGGGTTCGGCCAGTTCGACGTGCAATTCGGTGGCCGGCACCTGGGCCTGGCGCTGGCGCTCGTGCCCCATGCGCAGCGTGAAGCTGCCCACGCGTGCCTGCCGCGCCCGCGCCCAGGCCACCAGCCGCGCCAGCAGTACGCTGGCGCCGGCCAGCACCTGTTCGCTGGTTTCGGCGCGGGCAAAAAGTTCGAGCCGGCTGTCGAAGGTGGCCGGCCATTCGAGCCAGCGTCGCGGGTCGGCCTGCCGGCCCCGGGCGCGGTCGAGTTCGTCCAGCAGACCGGCACCGAAACGCCGCGCCAGGCCGGCGCGCGGCAGCGCGCGCAGGTCGGCCAGGGTGTGCAGGCCCATGCCCTGCAGCGCCTCCCAGTGCTCGCGGCCGGGGCCGAGCAGCCACACCGGCGCGGCGTCGAGCAATGGTTCCAAGGCGCTCAACTGGCGGGCATGGGCGCCCAGCACGAGGTCACCACGGTCGGCCGGATGCCAACGCGCCAGCAGTGCCGCGCCTGAAGCGGTGGGCGCGGCGGCCATCTGCACGCGGTGGCCCAGCGGCGCCAGTGCCGCGGCCAGGCGCTGCCGCAACGCCGCCAGACCGCCGAACAGGCGCAGGCTGGCCTGCACTTCCAGCAGCACGGTCTGCGCGTCGTGCAGCGTCACTGCCGGCGTGAAGGCCAGTGCCGTGTGCGCCACCGCCTGCAGCGCGGCGGCGTCGCGCGCGGTGTCGGTGTCGGCCAGCCGCAGGTCGGCCACCAGCGCCAGTGCCGTGGCGCGTTTCATGCCGGGCCGCACGCCGCAAGCCGCCGCGGCGGCATTGACGGCGGCGATGCGGTGCTGGTGGATCAGCGCCACCGCTACGGGTTGGGCCTGCGCCGGCAGCGTGGCGCAGAAGGCTTCCAGCGACAGCAGCGGCAGGTGCAGGGCAAGCCAGAGCATGGGGAATGCGGCAGCGGTGGCGCAAGAAGGCAGGCGGCATGCCGCAGGCTGTGCAGAGGCCGGGCACCGTCTGTCAGACCGGCACGCCCACGCGCGGCACGGCCGCCGCCGGCCCGCGCGCCGACTGGGCACGCGCCAGCGCAGGAGCCGACAGCACCGGCGCCAGCGCCAGCGTGAGCGGCTGCGCCAGCGGCGGCCCACGGCGCTTGAGCAGCGTCACGCGCAACCGGTCGGGGCCGGCGCTGGCCAGCAGCAGGCGCAGCGGTGCGGCGCTGGGCCGCGTGCGCTCCTGGGCGTCGCGCAGCAGGAAGACCGGTCCGTCGTGCGCCTGTGCGGCCAGTTGCAGGCGGCGCAGTGCATCGGCCGGCAGCCGCGCCGGCAGCCAGGCCAGCGCGGCGCCGAGATGACCGCTCTTGAGCGCCTGCTCCAGCGCCCACAGCACGTCGACGGCCGGCAGCCGCTCGCGTGCCCGACCCCGGGCGCCGCCACGGCTGCGCACCACCACGAACTGCCGTGCGTCCAGGCCCAGGGCGCCCAGCGCCCAGGCGCAGGGCGCGGCCGGCGGGTCGAACCACATCACGGCGCGCTGCCGGCGCTGCAGCGCCGCCAGGGCCGGCGCCAGCAGGCGCAGTTCGCCCACGCCGGCATGCGGCAGCAGCAGCTCGGTGAGCACGCGCGCCGGCCAGCCGCCGCCGGGGAGCTGGGCGTCGAGGTCGGCATGCCCGCTGGGCAGCACGGCCTCGGACGGGCGCGCCACTTGGTGGGCGCGCCACAGCGCCGGATGGAGATTTTCAAGGGCCTGCAGGATGGGCATGACAGTCCGAGGACGGGTGCATCCGGCCGCTGAGCGCGGCAAACTGCGCCGCGTCAGCGCGACTGCATTCGGCGCGCGCACGGGGGCGGCGTGGGGGGCGGGCAGCGGAGAAATGGCCACCGAGCGACTGTACGTTCATCCAGTATTCATGGCAAGTGCTGCGGCCACTGCGTGCCAAGGCGTCCGCCACGAGAGGCGCCCGCGTGTCATGCCGAACCGTCTTCGATCGAAGGCCGAAGAAGTGCCCGAACGCGACCCTTTGTCGTCCACGACCCGGCGTCACGGGCGTGCAGCAACGCAGGCCGTGGCCGCCGGTCACCGCCGTGACGACCACGATGGTGATGCCCTGAACGATGCCAGCGAACAGGGTGGCGTCAAGCATCCGCGTCACAGTGCTGGTCGCAATCTGGCGCCCGAGACCGTGCAGGCCCGACATGCCATCCCCTAACCCAGGGGGATACACGCGGACCCCGGGCCCACTACATTCCTCGCTCGCACGCGCTGCACACCGCCGCAGACCCCAAGCCCGAAGAGTACCGCCATGCAACGAACTCTCGCATCCGCCGCTGCCGGCCTGCTGCTCGCCGGCGCCGCCGGCAGCGCCCAGGCGCTGAGCTTCGACCTCAGTTTTATCGACGGTACCGGCGTGGCCGAGCAGAATTCCTTCATTGCCGCGGCCGGCCTGTGGTCGGCGCAGTTCAACGACAACGTCACCGTCAAGCTGACGGTCGGCACCGGCGCGCTGGGCAGCAGCATCCTGGCGCAGGCGGGTTCACGCTCGATCAGCTACAGCTACACCGACGTGCGCGATGCGCTCGTTGCCGACGCGTCCAGTGCCGCCGACGGCACCGCGGTGGCCCATCTCGCCGCAGGCTCCAGTGTCGGCATGCTGATCAACCGCACATCCGACAACCCGAACGGCGCCGGCTCGGCCACGCCGTATGTCGACGCCTCAGGGGCCAACAACGAGACAGTCAGCCTGAATGCCGCCAACGCGCGCGCCCTCGGTCTGGGCTTCGGCGACGGTGGGGTGAGCGGTGGCTGCACGGATTGCGACGGGTTCATCCAGTTCAGCACCGGCTTCAACTGGGACCACGACCGCAGCAACGGCATCGACGGCAATGCCTACGACTTCGTCGGCATCGCCGCGCATGAGATCGGCCACGCACTGGGCTTCGTCAGCGGGGTCGACTTTCTCGACTTCAACAGCCCGCCGAATGGCGGCCCGTTCCCGGCCAACGCCTTCACCTTCCTCTCGTCGCTCGACCTGTTCCGCTTCTCGGCGCTGAGCACCGCGTCCGGGGTGATCGACTGGACGGCCGACAACCGCGACAAGTACTTCTCGATCGACGGCGGCGCCACCGCCGGCGCGCCATTCTCGACCAGCATCACCTTCGGCGATGGCCGCCAGGCCAGCCACTGGAAGGACAACCTGGGCCTCGGCATCATGGACCCGACGGCAGGCCCCGGCGAGTTGCTGAGCATCGGCACCAACGACCTGACGGCCTTCGACGTGATCGGCTGGAATGTGGCCGTGGTGCCGGAGCCGGCCACCTACGCGCTGTTCGGGCTCGGCCTGGTCGCCGTGGGGTCCGCCGCCCGGCGCCGTCGAGGCGCCTGACGCCCGCCACGGCTGGCAGCGCGTCCCGCGAACGAGCGGCTGCGGCGTGCGCGGCATGACGTCGGCAGCCGACCCGCAGCGGCACGTCGGCTGGCGGCTCTGCCTCGGACCACCCGCCCGGGCCGGCATGCGGCAGCACCCGCCGGAACACGTTCGGTCCGCGCCCCGGGCTGGCGCCCTCAGGTCTTGCGGGCCGGCTTCAGGAACGTGACCACCTGCATGTCCGGCGCATTGCGCGAACCGCAACTCGCACTTTCCAGCAGGGATTCGGCCTCGTGAAGAATGTTGATGACGTCAACATAGTCGCGGTCCTTGACCATCATCAGCGCCGTGCGCCCGACCTCGTTGCGTGCCAGGGGGTCGGCGCCCGCGCGCAGCAGCGCCTCGACCACGCCGGCTTCGCCGTTGCCCGCGGCGTACATGAGCGGGCGGACGCCGAAGCCGATCTTGGCCTCCTTGTCCGCGCCGGCGGCGAGCAGCAGTTCGACCACCTCGGGATGCCCGCGGTCCTCGTCCGGGTCGTAGCAGCCGTGGAACAGCGCCGTGAAGCCGCGCTCGTCGGTCGCGTCCACGGCCGCGCCGGCAGCGAGCAGGCTGGCGACGATCGCCCGTTGGCCCCGCACCGCCGCCGCCATCAGCGGCGTTACGCCGCCGGGGCCCGCGGCATTCACCGTTTCCGGGGTCGCCAGACGTTCGACCGCCGCGGCATCACCGACCCGGATCGCTTCCAGAAGTGCTTCGCTCATGGACCCCTCGCAGCGTTCAGAATGAGCTCGCATTCTGCCTGCAGCAGGCCCCCACCACTCCACGGAGGATCCCATGAAAGTCGGCATGATCGGCATCGGTCTGATGGGCCACGGCATTGCCGGCAATATCGTCAAGCAGGGTCACGAGCTCGCCATGCTGGAGCATCCCGGCAACCAGCCGCTGGACGCGCTGAAGGCCGCCGGCGCGGTGAGCCTGCGCAGCGCGGCCGAACTGGCTGCGCGCAGCGACGTCGTGATCCTGGTGCTGACCGGCTCGCCGCAGGTGGAGGCCGTGCTCACCGGCCCTGGCGGCGTCCTCGAAGGTCTGCGGCCGGGCAGCGTGGTGATCGACTGCTCGACGGCCATCCCGTCGTCGACGCTGCGCATGGCGCAGGCCGTGCAAGCCGCCGGCGGCCGCTTCCTCGACGCGCCGATGACGCGCACGCCCAAGGAAGCCGCCGCGGGCCGGCTGAACCTGCTGGTGGGCGGCGAAGCGGCGCTGCTGCAGGAATGCCGGCCGCTGCTGGAATGCTTCGCCGAGAACATCGTGCACGCCGGCCAGGTGGCTGCAGGCCACGGCATGAAGTTGCTGCACAACTATGTGTCGCTGGGCATGGTGTCGCTGCTGTGCGAGGCCGCCGCCTGCGCCGGCCGCAACGGTGTGGCACCCGAGGTGTTCGTCGACGTGCTGGTCAAAGGCGGCGGCGGCGGTACGGCGCTGGAGCGTATGAAGCCCTACCTGCTGGCACAGGACCCGTCGGGGCTGCGCTTTTCCATCGCAAATGCCTGCAAGGACCTGGGCTACTACAACGCCATGGCTTCCGACGCGGGCGCGGCCAAGGACATCGCGGCCGCGGTGCTTGCCACGTTGGAAGGCGCCTTGAGCCACTGCGAGCCCGGAGCGTTCATGCCCGAGCTCGCGTCCATCCTGGGCCAGCCGACGCGGCCGGCCACACCGGCCGCAGCGGATTGATAGACCGCGCGGCCGCGTCAGACGGCGCCGCCGGACAGCGCCTCGCGCAGCACCGCCGCGCACAGCGCCACCGCCGTGCGCGCCTCGGCGATGAGCTTGCTCATGGTGATGAAGCCGTGCAGCTGGCGTTCGAAGCAGATGTATTGCACGCGGTTGCCGGCGGCCGACAGCGCGTCGGCATATTGCCGGCCTTCGTCGCGCAGCGGGTCGAAACCCGCGGTGAGCACCAGCGCCGGCGGCAAGCGCGACAGGTCGGCGGCCAGCAGCGGCGAGGCGCGCCAGTCGCTCCACAGCGCGGCGTCGGCGATGTAGTGGCCGCGGTACCAGGCCACGCTGTCGGCGGTGAGCAGGTAGCCCTGGCCGTTGACGGTGTGCGAAGGCGCCACGGCGCGCATGTCGGTGGCCGGGTAGATGAGCAGCTGGAACGCCAGCGCCGGGTCGCCGGCATCGCGCAGCACCAGCGCCACCACCGCGGCCAGGTTGCCGCCGGCGCTGTCGCCGCCCACGGCCAGCCGGGTCGGATCCAGGCCCAATGAGGCCCCCTCGCGCTGCAGCCAGCGCGTGGCGGCCACGCAGTCGTCCACCGCGGCCGGAAAGCGATGCTCGGGGCCGAGCCGGTAGTCCACCGACACCACGGCCACGCCCGCAGCCGCGCAGAGCTGGCGGCACAGCACGTCGTGCGTATCCAGGTCGCCGATGGTCCAGCCGCCGCCGTGGAAATACACCAGCGCCGGCTGCAAGCCCGCGGTCGTGGCGGCGGCGGTCGAGGTCGCGGCGGGCCGGACCAGGCGCAGCCGCAGGCCGGTGTCGGTGCGCAGGTCGCGCACTTCAGCCACTGCGGGCGGCTCGGGCTGGGTGAAGAAGCGCCGCTCCAGATAGAAGCGGCGCGCGTCGGCCGGCGTGAGCGTGTGCACGGGCGGCACGCCGTTGGCGGCCATCAGGTCGAGCAGGGCGCGGGCTTGGGGGTCGAGCATGGACGGGTCCTGGGCGGGCGAGGCCGGCCAGTTTAGGCCCGTGCCGCAGCGGCGGCGCCTTGCGGACCGCCACGACACAATGCCGGAGCCCGCCATGCACACCGATGCCCGCCCCGCACCCTGCCCTTGCGACTCGGCCCTGCCCTACGCGGCCTGCTGCGGGCGCTGGCATGCCGGTGCGCTGCACCTGCAGGCACCCAGCGCCGAAGCCTTGATGCGGTCGCGCTACAGCGCCTATGTGCTGGGCTTGGCCGACTACCTGCGCGACACCTGGCATCCGCAGACGCGGCCGGCCGGGCCGCTGCTGCCCGACCCGGCCGTGCGCTGGCTCGGCCTGGAGGTGCGACGCCACGCGGTGTTGGACGCCGACCATGCGGTGGTCGAATTCGTGGCGCGCAGCAAGCTCGGCGGTCGCGCCGCGCGGCTGCACGAGACGAGCCGCTTCGTGCGCGAGAACGGGCGCTGGTGGTACGTCGACGGCGACGTAGCCTGAGGAACCGGTGCGCGAGCCGGCACCGGGCTGCGGCGACAATCCTCGCCAGCCATGAACTCCGGCCTGCCCTACGCCGCCCTCGCCTTCGTGGCCTGGGGCCTGTACCCGCTGTATTTCCTGAAGATCGCCAGCGTGCCGCCGTTGGAGGTGGTGCTGCAGCGTTCGGTGTGGTCGCTGGTCTTCGTGCTCGTGCTGCTCGCGCTGCTGCGGCGCTGGGACTGGCTGCGGCCGCTGGCGGCACAGCCGCGCCGGCTGGGGCTGTTTGCGCTGAGCGCGCTGCTGCTGTCGGTGAACTGGCTGGTCTATGTCTGGGCGGTGCAGAACGGCCACGTCATCGAGGCCAGCCTGGGCTATTTCATCAACCCGCTGGTCAACGTGCTGCTGGGGGTGCTGGTGCTGCGCGAACGGCTGCGCCGCGCGCAGTGGCTGGCCGTGGCGCTGGCTGCCGCCGGCGTGCTGTGGCTGACGCTGCACACCGGCCGCCTGCCCTGGATCGCGCTGGCGCTGGCCTGCAGCTTCGGCCTGTACGGCCTGATGCGCAAGACCGCCCCGCTGGGCGCGATCGAAGGCTTTGCGCTCGAGACCCTGCTGCTGGCGCCGGTGGTGGTGCCCGCGCTGGCCTGGTGGACCTTCGCCCGCCACGGCGTGCTGGCGCAGGGTGATGCGGCGCAGATCGGATGGATCCTGCTCAGCGGCCCGCTCACCGCCGTGCCGCTGCTGCTGTTCGCCGCCGGCGCGCGGCGCATGAAGCTGGCCACGCTGGGCCTGGTGCAGTACCTGGCGCCGACGATCTCGCTGCTGCTGGGCGTGTGGGTATTCCACGAGCCTTTCGACGGCGCGCGGCTCGTGGGCTTCGCCTTCATCTGGGCCGCGCTGGCGGTCGTGAGCGCCGACGCACTGGGCCTGCGCTGGCTGCGGCCGGCGCCGGCACCACCGCCCTGAAGGCCGTTGCAGCCCCGGCCTATTCGATGACCTCGGGCCAGGCGGTGTGGAACCACTGCCCGGCCGGCCGGTCGACACGTTCGTAGGTGTGGGCGCCGAAGAAGTCGCGCTGCGCCTGCAGCAGGTTGGCCGGCAACCGCGCGCTGCGGAAGCTGTCGTAATAGGCCAGCGAAGCACCCATCGCCGGCACCGCGATGCCGTGGCTCACGGCCAGCGCCACCGTCTCGCGCCAGGCCTGCTGGCTGCGGTTGAGCAAGTCCACGAAATACGGTGCGCGCATCAGGTGCGGCAGCTCGGGGTCGGCGCGCCAGGCCTGGCTGATGCGGTTCAGGAAGCGGGCGCGAATGATGCAGCCGCCGCGCCAGATGCTCGCGATGCCGGCCAGGTCCAACCCCCAGCCCTTCTTCCGGCCGACGGTGCGCATCAGGTCCAGCCCCTGCGCATAGCTCACGACCTTGGACGCATACAGCGCGTCGTGCACGCGCGCCACCAGCGCCGCGCGGTCGCCGCCGAGGGCCGCGTTCGGCCCGTGCAGCACCGTGCTGGCAGCCACGCGCGCCGCCTTCATCGACGACAGCACGCGGGCTTCCACCGCGGCGTTGATGGTGCTCACCACCACCGCGTTCTCGGCAGCATTGATCAGCGTCCACTGGCCGGTGCCCTTCTGCCCGGCCCGGTCCAGGATCAGGTCGACCACCGGTTGCCCGGTCTCGGGGTCGCGCTGGCGCAGCGCGGCGGCAGTGATCTGGATCAGGTAGCTCTGCAGGTCGCCTTCGTTCCAGCGCGCGAAGACGTCGGCCATCTCGTCGTTGCTCAGCCCCGCGGCCTGCAGCAGCGCATAGGCCTCGCAAATGAGCTGCATGTCGCCGTATTCGATGCCGTTGTGCACCATCTTCACGTAGTGCCCGGCGCCGCCGGGGCCGATGTGGATGACGCAGGGCTGCCCGTCCACGCGCGCCGCGATGCTCTCGAAGATGGGCCGCAGTTCCTGCCAGGTCGACGCCGGCCCACCGGGCATGATGGCCGGGCCCTTGCGTGCGCCCTCCTCGCCGCCCGAGACGCCGGCGCCGACGAAACGCAGTCCCAGCGCCGACAGCTGCGCGTCGCGCCGTTCGGTGTCGGTGAACAGGCTGTTGCCGCCGTCGATGACGATGTCGCCTTGTTCCAGCAGCGGCAGCAGTTGCGCGATGACCTCGTCCACCGGCGCGCCGGCCTTCACCATGAGCATGATCTTGCGGGGTCGCGACAGGCTGGCCACGAATTCGGGCAGCGTCGTTGCGCCCGTCAGGCGCTGGCCCGGGTGCGCGGCGACGAATTTCGCGGTGACCTCGGGGTTGCGGTTGAACACGCTCACCGAATAGCCGCGGCTGGCGACGTTGAGCACCAGGTTCTGGCCCATCACGGCCAGGCCGATGAGGCCGAAATCGTTGTGCGTTTTCATGGGCGGTCTCCGGCCACGGCGGGAACGGGCCGGGCAACATGCCGGAATTGTGGCCGGCATTGCTGCCGGCACAAAGCCGCCCGACTTCAGGCGTGCAGGTCGCCGGCCAGGCTGGCCAGCGTCTCGGGCGCGATCACCACGTGCGCCGGGTAGTTGCGGTGGTCGCAGCCCAGCTTCACGGCGGCGCCGGCACGGATGGCCTGGCGCTGCGCGTCGCTGAATTCGAAGCGCACGAAATGCACGGCCGAGGTCTTCTCGTCGTTCTCGCGGTCCAGGTCCTCGTCGGCGATGGCGTAGACGCGGGGGTGTCCCTCGACCTCCACGAACATGCGGTCCTCGACGCCGATCAACCGCGCCAGTTCACGCTTGCGCTCGTGCGGGTCGGGGTATTCGATGAGCATGGTGGCCTTCCAGTTGCTGCCATCGGGCACCAGTGGTGCGTAGGCCTCGATCTCGCTGTTGATGCCTTCTTCGTCGAAGATCTTCTCGATGTGCAGCATCTCCTGGATCTGCCGCTTGATGGTGTGCACGTCCTCGAACTGCAGCGTGACGTGCTCGCCCAGGCGCACGCTGCGCAGGCGGCGGTGCGCGATGGCTTCCATCTTGCTGCTCTTGCGGACCTTGGCGTAGCCCTCCAGCGTGAGCAGGCTGTCGCGGGTGATGGTCATGGGCTGGGGCTCCTTTCCGGCTTTGGTGCTGAGGTGATTCAGGCCAGCCCGTACGCGATGCGCACCAGGCTGATGGGATGCTGCAGTGCCTTGGCCGGCGTGCCCGCCTGCGCCATGCCCTGCGCGATGTGGTGGCCGGCCATCGGGCAGTCGCTGCCGATGTAGTCGGGCTCGTCCTTGGCCATGGCCTTGAACACCGGCTTGCCGATCTTCATCGCCACCGGGTGGGTGGGCGTCTTCACGCCGTAGGTGCCGGCGTGGCCCGAGCAGCGCTCCACGGTGGTGAGCTTCACCTCCACCGTCTGGCCGATGAGCTTGAACATCTCCTCGGTCTTCTTGCCGATGTTCTGCACCCGGCCGTGGCAGGGGATGTGGTAGCTGACCTTGCCCAGAGCGGTCT
Source organism: Candidatus Rubrivivax defluviihabitans (assembly GCA_016709385.1). Classification (GTDB taxonomy): domain Bacteria; phylum Pseudomonadota; class Gammaproteobacteria; order Burkholderiales; family Burkholderiaceae_C; genus Rubrivivax; species Rubrivivax defluviihabitans. The sequence goes on along the minus strand of JADJMW010000001.1, from coordinate 644,078 downwards.
TGAAGTCGGTCTTCAGCAGGCCGTCCTTGTGGCGCGCGACGAAATATTCGAAGGGGTCGAACATGGCCGCCTTGACGAGCTGCGTATCGGCGTCGTCGGGAAACATCAGCGGCAGTTCCTGCTTGAACATCAGCGTGCAGCTCGGCACCGGGGTGACGATGGCCCAGCCTTCGCGGGCATATTTCGCCAGCACGGGCATGTTGGCCTTCCAGGCCTGTTCCACCGACTCCAGATCGCCGAGTTCGAGCTTGGGCATGCCGCAGCACTGCTCCTTCTCGACGATCTCGTAGGGAATCTCGTTGTGGTCGAGCAGCTTCACCAGGTCGGCGCCGATGCCGGGCTCGTTGTAGTTCATGTAGCAGGTGGCGAAGATGGCCACCTTGCCGGGCGTGCGTTCGCCGTTGACGGCCGTGAACGCGGTGTTGTTCATGGCCCGCCCCCAGCGGAAACGCTGCGGCGCCATGCCAGGCATCCAGGCCTCGGGGTGCACACCGAGCTGGCTGTCCATGAGCTTGCGCGCGAAGCCGGTGGCGTTGACCTGGTTGACGACGTCCACCACGATGGGGATGCCGGCGAACTGGCCGTGCACGTCGGTGCTGGCGAGCAGCTTCTCCTTCGCGCCCACTTCGCCCTTCTTGAACTTGATGGCCTTGGCGCGCAGCATCAGGTGCGGGAAGTCCAGGTTCCAGGCGTGCGGCGGCGTGTACGGGCACTTGGTCATGTAGCACAGGTCGCACAGGTAGCACTGGTCGACCACGCCCCAGTAGTCGGACTTCTTGACGCCGTGCACTTCACCGTCGGCGGTGGCGTCGACCAGGTCGAACAGGTTGGGGAAACTCTGGCACAGGCTGACGCAGCGGCGGCAGCCGTGGCAGATGTCGAACACGCGCTCCATCTCGGCGAAGGCCTTCCCTTCGTCGTAGAAGTCGGGGTTCTTCCAGTCGATCGCGTGCCGGGTGGGGGCTTCGAGGTTGCCTTCGCGCATGGTGGGCTGCCGGTGGGTGGTTCAAACGGAACAAGGGGCACGAGGCCCCCTGTTCCAGCCTTGCCGGGCGCAGGCGAACCCGCGGCCGGCGCGTGCGGGGGCCTTCAGTCGACGAGTGCGTCCAGCGCCTTCTGGTAGCGGTTGGCGTGCGAGCGCTCGGCCTTGGCCAGCGTCTCGAACCAGTCGGCGATCTCGTCGAAACCTTCGTCGCGCGCGGTCTTGGCCATGCCCGGGTACATGTCGGTGTACTCGTGCGTTTCGCCGGCCACGGCGGCCATCAGGTTCTGGCGGCTGCTGCCGATGGGCAGGCCGGTGGCCGGGTCGCCCGAGCCGTTCTCGAGGAATTCGAGGTGGCCGTGCGCGTGGCCCGTCTCGCCCTCGGCGGTGGAACGGAACAGCATCGCCACGTCGTTCTGCCCTTCCACGTCGGCCTTGTTCGCGAAATACAGATAGCGGCGGTTGGCCTGCGATTCGCCCGCGAAGGCGTCCTTCAGGTTCTGCTCGGTCTTCGTACCTTTCAAGCCCATTTGATGCTCCTGGTAGTCAAGCGGTCTGTCGGTCTGTCGGGGCGCCGAGACGCGGCGCTGCCGAAGTGAAACGCTATCAGATCCATGGCCGCCGTCCAATGCGTCGCGTCAATGCCGGTCATAGTCAATGCCAAAGACGCGGTCAGCGCAGACCCAGCAGTCGCAGCGCCAGTTCGTGCAGGCGGCCGGCCGGGTCGGCCAGGTTCCTGAGCACGGTGAAGTGGTTGGCGGCGGGCACGGTTTCACACACCGGCACCGCGGTGGGACCCCAGACATCGCGGATGAGGCGGTTCTGGCGCAGGAATTCGTCGCTCTCCTCGCTGCCCACGGTGGTGAAGAGCTTGGCACCCTTGGGGCGCGGAAAGAAGGCCGGGCTGAGCCGGGCCACCGAGGACGGCGTGAGCCGCAGGTCGGCCTGCAGGAACGGTGCATGGCGCAGCGGCTCCAGGTCGTACAGGCCCGAGATGGACAAGGCGCCGGCCAGCGGCTGCAGCGGCGGGTCGTCGGCCAGTTCCTTCCAGCGGCAGCTCAGCAGCATGGTGGCCAGGTGGCCGCCGGCCGAGTGCCCGGCCAGCGCGATGCGAGTGGGGTCGCCGCCGAAGTCGGCTGCACGACGCCAGGTCCACGCCACCGCCGCGGCCATCTGCAGCACGATGTGCTCGATGCTCACGGCAGGGCACAGCGCGTAGTTGGGCACCACCACCATCGCGCCGGCGGCGTTGAAGGAAGGCGCGACGAAGGAATGCTCGGCCTTGTCCAGCGAGCGCCAGTAGCCGCCGTGGATGAAGACCAGCACCGGCGCGGCTGCCGAGCCGGGCACGGTGGCCGGGAAAACGTCCAGCGTCTCGCCGGCGCCACTGCCGTAGGGCACGTCCAGCTGCGCCGGGCTGCGCGCTCGCGCCAGTGCCGAGGCCTCCGCCCAGCTGGCCAGGACGGTGGCGTGGTCGGGCACGCGGGCGCGGTTGTTGTATTGCGTGTCGAGCCAGGCGGGGTCGAGTCGGGGGCGCATGCGGGGGAACTCCTGCGAAGGATGAAGCGGCGCGCAGTGTAGGCGCCGATGCCGGCGCGGTGCCGGGTGCGGACCCGACGCGGGGCCAGTACCGCAACGCGTGAGCCCCTTGAGTGGGCCTGCCGCGCCAGTGCTAAACTCGCGGCCGTCCGTGGGGGCGTAGCTCAGCTGGGAGAGCGTCGCGTTCGCAATGCGAAGGTCAGGAGTTCGATCCTCCTCGTCTCCACCAAGAAACAGTAGGGGCCGCCAGTGAGCGGCCCCTAACTTTTCCTGGGTCTAGGCCGTTCTGGGAGATGCCTGGGAAATGAGGCGCCGGCGACCGCGCGCCACCATGCACCTCATGCCCGACCCCGTCGCTGCCGCCATCGCGCCGCAGCCACCCCCCGCCTCCGACGTGCTCGACCTCGTGATGCAGGGCGGCCAAGTGTTCACCGTCGAGCCACCGGCACCGTTCGCGCTGATCGTGGCTGAGGCGTTCGATCGCGGCATGCCGGCCAGCGACTGGACGGCCTGGACCGGGCCGGCGGCCAACCCCGCGCTGAGGGCTGCGCTCCTGCAGGTCTGGCGGGCCGACGTCTGGCCCCGGTGGCGCGCTACGCCTGGCGCCGCCGCTGCGGATAGACCGGCGACCCAGTAGCGCGGAAACCCGCGGCCTTCGCCTTATCCTCCTCTCGTATCTGAACACGTGCGGGGGGCGCCGTGGACTACTTGCCCTTCTGGGCATTGATCGCGGCAGCAGCCGGACTGTGGTGGTTCGTGAGTCGCAGCAAGAAGTCCCAACCGAGTGATTCGCCGAACAGTCGCGTGTCGGAACCGATCGAGTTGAAGGTGACGATTACATCGGAAGGCCCTCCAGAGTCGGAGCATCAGGCACTCGACAAAGACGCATGGGACCAGGAAGCCCTCAGCACCTACATGGAAGGCGACGCGAGGAGTCTGCCGGGCAAGCGCTTACATATCACCTTTGAGGATCGCCTCGGTAAAGTCACCGAGCGCGACATCAATACGGTGCGCTATGTGCGCACGACCGACGGAATGGGTGGCGCACTCTGGGCGTTCTGCCGGTTGCGCGGCGCGAACCGGCCATTCCGCTTTTCGCGCATTCGCCAAGCCACGGACCTGGACACCGGCGAGGTCATTCCGAACATCGGCGACTGGCTGGACGCGGCTTATGCGGAGCGCCCTGAGTACCCCGTGGAGGTGTTACTGAATCAGCACGGAGCGGCGATTTACACATTGTTCGCCGTCGCCAAGGGCGTCCATCGCTACGCGGGCCTCGAGCGCACCATCCTCTTGCAGATGCAGGGTTGACGACCCGGCCTGCGGGCAAGGAGGCGTGGCAGAGCCTGAACCTCGCGGCTGGACAGGTTGTCCCTGGAGGACGCGGTCTGTCGACTCCATCCGCAATGATCGATCGGCCCAGGGCGCGGCGACCGAAGAGCTGTGCCTTGGCGCTGCGGCCTGCAAGCCGGCCGGCAAACCTTGCCGTCGTGGCAACTGGACGATCCAGGGGTGCCGAAGTCGGCCAGACGTGGCAGTAACCCGACGGCTGTTGTGCGCTCGGTTTGCCACACGTCGCCGACATGGCGCACAGGCCGGCACTTCGAAGGCAGCATGCGGCGCATGGCGTCTGCTGGCGCCCATCTCCATGGCCGAGGATGGTTGGCGATCAGGGGCCGCCCACGAAGTAGCGCTTGAGGCCGGCCAACACCATTTCCACGGCGATAGCGGTCAGCACCAGACCCATCAGCTTCTCGATGGCCGAGACCACCGAATCGCCCAGCAGCCTGCGGATGCGGTCGGCCAGGATCAGCACCACGAAGGACACCAGCATGGCGGTGATCAGGGCGCCTATCCACTCACCGATGCGCTCGGGCTGGCGCGAAGCCAGCAGCAGGACGGTGGCCATGGCCGAGGGACCGGCCAGCAAGGGCACGGCCAGCGGGAACACGAAGGGCTCGCGACCCGGCTCCAGGCCGTAGGCCGATTCGCTGCTGCCGCCGAAGATCATGCGGATCGCGATGATCAGGAGAATCACGCCGCCGGCCACCTCCAGCGATCGCTCGGACAAATGCATGAGGCGCAGGAACGCGTCGCCCAGGAACATGAAGGTCAGCAGCACGATGAAGGCGAGGCCGATCTCGCGCACGGCCACGAGGGCGCGACGTTCCTTGGGCACGGCACGCATGACCGAGATGAAGATGGGCAAGCTGCCCAGCGGGTCCAGCACCAGCAGGAGCAGGATCAGGGCAGAGAGAAAGGTATGGTCCATGCAGCCGTATTGTTGCCCCCCGGGGTCATGGGGCCCGCATTCGGTGACGAAAGGCGCAGCAATCAAATCATCCCGCGCCAGGTGCCGCCCCACGTCACGCCGGACCGGCAGGAGGGCGTCGTCGGCGCCCGCGCAGTCGCGAAGACCCCGTGTCGGTCGAGGCCATGGCGCGAGCTTCGAACACGACCGTGGCACTTGACGGCACCATGCACGTCATCCATATTTCCATCCCTCTTCGGAGACCTCCCTGATGTTCGGACCCGTCACGATCCCCTACGGCGTCAAGCTGCTGTTCAATACGGTCAAGCTCAAGCCGGGTGTGACCTACGACGACGTCGAATTGGCGCTGGCGGAGATGTGCAATGTCGTCAAGGAGACCTACGGCGGCGACAAGGGCGGTTTCGTCGCCGGACAGGTGTTTCGTTTCTCGGGCTTCGTGTCAGAAGAGGGCTCGATCCACGCGCCGCAGGGCGCCGACCACGACCTCGTGATCGTGACCTACTGGCGCTCGTTCGAGCAGCACGAGCGCTCGCACGCCGACAGCGTGTTCAAGGCCCGGTTCTCGGCACTGGCGGCGATGTGCACCGACACGCGCGAGTTCGGCTACGACATGCTCTGGCAAGGTGCGCCAGAGCGGGCGCACACAGGCGCGGGCGCCGTGACCGCCTGATGGCGCGAGCGCTGGCGGCGCACTTGGGATGCGGACCGCGGACATCCGCTCGCCTCGGCACCGGCGCCTGCATCCCCAGGTGCGTGACGATCATCGCTACCACCGGCTGCCAGATGACGGAGGAGCGGGCGCGAGCCAGGCGCAAACGCACATCGGGCAGTGTCGGCCTGCATCTGCCAGGGCATCTCGTCGGTCAGATCGGCCTGCCAACCGCGCCGCCGGCGCTCGCGGCAACAACCTAGCTGCTTCGATCCGCACCCTTCTTGGCGACCCCTGGAGTGAGAGGCCCAAAAGCCGACTTCAGCCGGGCGGGCGAAATTTCTCAGCTGCCAGGTCGATGAAGGCGCGCACCTTGGGCGTCAGGTAGCGCGCGCTGGCGAACACCGCGTGAACCGGCACCTCGGGTGCCGCCCAGTCCGGCAGCACGCGCTGCAGCAGCGCCGGCTGGCCGCCGGGCTCGGCCACGCGCCGCGGCAGCAGGCCGATAACCAGGCCGCACCTTCCACGCCACGCGCTTCGACCAGCAGCGGACCGACCAGCGGCTGCTGGGGTTGGCGCAGATCCTGGCGGTGACGGTCATCGGCTACGGCGTGTCCGATGCCCACGGCGCGCGCGGCCCGGCCTTCGCGCTGGGACGGGCGGCCTTCAAGCTGCTGCGGGCGGTGGCCTACCTGCGCGAGCGGCGCCGGCGCGGCGCGCACGGGCCGATCCGCGCCTGATCCGAGCTGTACCTGCTGCAGGCCGCGCTTTGGGCGGCGTCTGCCGCGCTGCCGCCCACGCCACGCGTGGCCTTCTGGCTGCTGGCGCTGGCGCTGGTCTCACCATGGTGGGTGGCGCGCTACACCACCGTTGTGCAGCCGCACCCCGAGCACCTGCCCGAGCGCTTCGGCCTGTTCACCATCATCCTGCTCGGCGAGGGCGTGGCCTCGATGGTGCATGCGCTGGATCACGGCAGCGAGCTGCACGGCCACGCGGTGGCCGCGGCGCTGGGCGGCGTGGCGCTGACCTTCGGCGCCTGGCTGGGCTACTTCGAGGTGACCCGCGCGCACGACGAGCGCGAGATCGAGGGCGCGGCCGGAGGCCGCAACCTGCGACGGTGGGCCTACGGCCACGTGCCGATCTACCTGGGCGTGTTCAGCCTGGCGGCCGGCACGGTGGCGATGGCCGGTGAGGCGGCCTGGACTGCGCAGCTCTTTCTACTGCATGTCGCCGGCATCGCGCTGATCCCGTTGGGGCTGGCGATACTGCGAGCGGCATCGCCGAAATCGGGTTGACGATCCGGAGCTGCGAAGCCGCCTCTCACCAAGGGCAGTTCCTGCGACCGGGTTCCCCAGGGGTCACCGCAAGCCGACTTCGGCCGGCAACGCCATCGCGCCGAAGGTCAGTTTCCTGGCGCCGCGTCGTGCTCACGCTGGCGGCCAGGAGCCGCCGCAAGGCGAGATCGGCTCGACGGTCAGTCGCCTTGCATTGCCGACGTTCGGCGCTCTGCCCTGGCATGCATCGAGGTGATGCGCCTTGTCTCCGGTGTGACATGTCGCCCGATCCGTGGCATCGTGTAAGGCCCATGCACCAGGAGTCGTCATGCCGTCGATGGAAGTCTGGATCGAGTACGCGAGCACCTACTCGTATCTCACGGTGGCGCGCATCGGGCGCCTTGCTGCGCAGCTTGGCGTGGCACTCGACTGGCAGCCCTTCTTCCTGCCTCCGGTGCGCGAACATCAAGGACTGGGATTTCCGTTTCCGGAAGCGTCGGCGAAGACAGCACACATGTGGCGCGACCTGGAACGGCGCGCGGACAGGTTGGGCGTTCCGTATCGGCGTCCATCCACCTACCCCGTGAACTCGCTTCCGACCGCGCGCGTGGCCCTCGCAGGCAAGCAGGACGGCTGGTGCCAGCGCTTTACCGAGGAAGCGTTTCGTCTGCACTGGACGCAAGGGTGTCTCATAGGTACCGACGACAACCTGCGGGAGGCCCTCGGCACCCTTGGTCTCGATGCTGCGCAGGTCTTGCAGCTCGCGAATTCGCCAGGGAACAAGGAAGCGCTCAAGGCCCAGACCCCGCGTGCCGTTGAGCGCGGCATCTTCGGTGCGCCGTCCTTTGTCGTCGGCAACGAGTTGTTCTGGGGCGACGATCGTCTCGAGGACGCATTCGACTGGGCGCTGACGCACGGGTGACGAGGCGCCGAAGGGTGCCATGCACGATCGGATGGCCCCCGGTGAACGGCAGGTCGCTCGCCCCGGCGACCGATGGCCGGGAGCCATGGGCGGCCGCTGACATTCATCCGCCCAGTCCGAACGGCTGCAGAAAGTCTCCAGCTGCCGATCAGGTCACGGGGCCCAACCACCGCTCGTGGCCGGCACAGTCAGCACGGGCATCCATCGTGAGTACCCACCCCCGCACACAAAGCTGCCCCCGAGCGCCCGCTGCTTGAGATGCGGCTTCGTTTCCCGACCTCGCGGCTACCATGCCCCCTCATGTGCAAGCTTTACCCCATGGCACCACGCGATCCTGTCGAGCGCTACTTCCGGGCGAGGGTGCCCGAGACGAACAACGCCCGCAGCGAGACCGCGGCGAGCCGCCCGACCTACCGCGCCGCCTGGGCCGCGGGCCAGCGCTGCCTGATCCCGGCGGCCTGGTACCAGGAGCCGAACTGGGAGACCGGCCGCAATGTCTGGCGGCGGATGACCCGCGCCGATGGCGAGCCCTGGGCGATCGCCGGCCTGTGGTCGGAGTGGACCGACCCGGCGACGGGTGAGATCGTCCCGAATTTCACGATGCTGACCGTGAACTGCGACGGTCATCCATCGCTGGGTCGACTGCACGAGCCGGACCCGAAGCTGCCTGCCGATGCGCAGGACAAGCGATCGGTCGTGTCGCTGGAGCCTGATCAGTGGACGGCCTGGCTCGAGGCAACGCCGGACGAGGCGATGGGCCTGCTGGTGGCGCCGCCGACGGAACGCTTCGACCGATCCGACACGCTGCGGACGGACCAGTCGCTGGGCCGGCAGACGGGCCGATGAAGCCCGTGATCACCGCGCTGTGGATCGCCGCGACCGGCCTGGGGTTCCTGGCGCTGGTCTATGTTTTCCAGGACCGGCTGCTCTATTTCCCGCAGCGGGCGACGGTCGAAGAGGTGACCGGCCCCGGACTGCGGCCGTGGCCGTCGGCGCAGGACTTCCGCGGCCTGGCTGCCGAACCGGCGGGCGCCGTGCGCGGGACCGCGATCGTATTCCACGGCAATGCCGGGCACGCGGGCCATCGCTCGTTCTACGCCGATGCACTGACCCCGCTGGGCTGGCGGGTGATCCTCGCCGAGTACCCCGGCTACGGTCCGCGCGCCGGCAAGCCCGGGGAACGAAGCCTCGTCGACGATGCCAGCGAGACGGTTGCGCTTGCGCACCATCAGTATGGAGAGCCGCTGCTGCTGGTGGGCGAGTCGCTCGGGGCCGCGGTGGCCGCCGCGGCCGGACAGCGACAGCAGGGGCGCACGGCCGGGCTGCTGCTGATCACGCCGTGGGACCGGCTTGCCCAAGTGGCCTCGCACCATTACCCCTGGCTGCCAGTGAAGTGGCTGTTGCGTGACCAATACGACACGGCGACCCGGCTGGCCGGGTTCGACCGCCCGGTGGTGGTCGCCGTGGCCGGACAGGACAGCATCGTGCCGGCACGCTTCGGCGCCGCGCTGCACGCCGCGCTGCGCGGCCCGAAGCATCTGATGCAGATCGACGGCGCCGGTCACAACGACTGGCTCGATCGGGTGGATGTCGCTTGGTGGCAGCAGGCGACCGGCCCCGCCTTGCGCAGATCGCCTTGACCGATCCGGGCCACCGGAATTGACCAGGCGTGCAGGCGATTGCGTTCATCGGCCTTCGCCTGTGCCTCCTGGAGCGGCTCGTAAACAGGAACGGCGATGTCGAAGGCGGCCCATTGCCATCGCGCGCCGGCGGGAGCACCATTGCCGACGACGCACGGGTCTCCTCCCGCTGCGCATCGGGCCCAACCAGGAGGCTGTCATGGAAGCGACAAATCGACAGGCCGGCGCGTCCGCCGCGACCGTGCTGCAGTCTGCGCAGGTGACCTGCATGCTGCCCGTCAAGGACATGGCGCGGGCGCGCCGTTTCTACGAGGAAGCACTCGGCCTGCTGCCGCTGGGCGCCAAACCCGACGGCAAGTTCGTCTACCGCAGCGGCGGCACCGAGCTGGCGCTGTTTCCGAAGCCCGAGGGCACGAAGGCCGAGCACACCGCGGTCAGCTTCAAGGTCGCCGACATCGCGGCGGCGATCGCCGCGCTGAAGACACGCGGCGTCGTCTTCGACGACTACGATCTTCCGGGCTTCAAGACGGTGGAGCACGTCTGCGTGCTCGGCTCGGAGCGCGCCGCCTGGTTCCGCGATCCCGAAGGCAACATCCTGTGCCTGCATGAGGACCTCGGCTGACAGCAGCGCTGCCGGTCGCGTGGCCGCGTCACACACGGTGGCGCGCTGAGCTCGATCTTTCGCACGGTGCCTGCGACGACGCTCGCCGGGCCACGAGGGCTTCGCTCTGACTCGCCCTGCCTAGCCGACACGACGCTTCATTGGCGTCAGCGCTGCGTCGCCAGCAGCGTGAAGCCCTCGCCGAATATCGAGCGCTCGATCGTGCCGGCGAACCCCGCGCCGCGCAGCAGCCGCTCCTGCTCGGCGCGCGTGGGCACGACGTTGCCCCACGTCAGCTCCTCGAGCCCCGTCTGCAGCGGAAACTGGAACTGCGGCAGCCGCGCCTCGGCGAGCGTGGCGGGATAGGTCTCGTCGACGATCACGAGCCAGCCGCCCGGGCGCAAGGCGCGCGCACAGGCGGCGACCACGCCGGGGCGGATGGCCGGCGCGATCTCGTGCAGCACCTCGACCATCACGACGACATCGAACGACGCCGGCGCGACAGCGCTCGCGACATCGCCCTCGACGATCTGCACGCGGCCTTCGAAGCCGGCCTCGCGCACCGCGGCGCGCGCGGCAGCGAGCCCGGTCGGGTCGATGTCGATGCCGGTACAGCGTGCGTTGGCAAAGGCCTTCGCCAATTGCAGCTGCAGCCTGCCGGCGCCGCAGCCGACCTCGAGCAGCGTCCCGCCCGCATTGAGCCGGGCTGCGACATCACCCAGCCCGGGCAGGATCTTGCGTGCGACGAGCAGGTTCACGCCGGCGACGGCCTGTGCCACGGCCTGCGCGAAGGCCTCGCTGCGGCCCTGGAAGGGAGCCGTCTCGCCGGTCTTGAAGGCCTGCGGCGCGCGACGGTAGTCCTCGGTCGCGAATTGCGTTCCGAGGCGCACGTAGCCGCCGAGATAACGCGGGTGGTTGGGGCGCGCGAGAGTCTCCTCGATGTGCGGCGCCAGGCGCAGTCGCTCGCCGTCGTCGGAGTCGAGCAGCTCGAAGCCGTAGGCCGTGGTGCACCACACCTCGACGTAGGGCGCATGCAGGTCCAGCCGCGCGGCGAGATCGGCCGGCGTCGAGTCGGGTGCATCGGCCAGCGCCTGCCACAGCCCGAGGCGCTCGCCGAGGTCGATCAGATGCATCGCGTTGAAGCCGCGCCGCCAGGCGAAGATGCGCGCGGTCTGCGCGTCGGCGCTCGGTGCCGCGGTCGAGTTCGATTCGTTGGTCATGGCGGCCTCCAGGTCCGTTGTCGGCTGCGGGTCCATGGGTGCAGCATGCCAGCGAGGGCGCGTCATGGTCAATGCTTCAGCGCAGCCCCCCGTCTGGCGTCCCGCGAGCGCGTCTCGACGCCATGGGAGGACCCAGCCTTCTTGATCTGCTTCAAGTCTTCGACAAGTCAGGATTGCGGACGCTACCGCTAGCGTTTAGCCTCGCTGCCGACCACTACATCTAGTGTCCGGAGCCCTAGACCCATGACCATCGAAGCGACCGCGGCAACCACCCACCTGATCAAGCGCGACGGCAGCGTGCGCGCCTTCGATGCCGCTCGCATCGCCTCGGCGCTCAGCCGCGCCGGCCATGCCAGCGGTGAGTTCGGCGACGACGAGGCGCTTCGCCTCACCAACGAGGCCGTGTTGCCCGCCCTGGCCGCGCAGGTGGCTGCCCCCGGCGCGCCACCGCTCACGCCGCACGTGGAGCAGGTGCAGGACCTGGTGGAAGCCGCCTTGTTCGCCGCCGGCCACCGTCGCACGCTGCGCGCCTATACCGTCTACCGCGAGCAGCACCGCAAGCTGCGCGACGCCAAGCGCACGCTGGTCGACGTCGAGGCCTCGGTCTCCGAATACCTGCAGCAGCGCGACTGGCGCGTCAACGCCAATGCCAACCAGGGTTATTCGCTGGGCGGGCTGATCCTCAACGTCTCGGGCAAGGTCATCGCCAACTACTGGCTCGACCACGTCTACCCGCCCGAAGCCGGGCAAGCCCACCGGCAGGCCGACATCCACATCCACGACCTCGACATGCTCAGCGGCTACTGCGCCGGCTGGAGCCTGCGCACGCTGCTGCACGAGGGCCTGAACGGCGTGCCCGGCAAGGTCGAGGCCGGGCCGCCGAAGCACCTGAGCAGCGCCGTCGGCCAGATCGTCAACTTCCTCGGCACGCTGCAGAACGAGTGGGCCGGCGCGCAGGCCTTCAGCTCCTTCGACACCTACCTGGCGCCCTTCGTGCGCCAGGACCGCATGAGCTACGAGCAGGTGCGCCAGTGCATCCAGGAGCTGGTCTACAACCTCAACGTGCCCTCGCGCTGGGGCACGCAGACGCCCTTCACCAACCTCACCTTCGACTGGGTCTGCCCGGAAGACCTGCGCGAACAGGTGCCGGTGATCGCCGGGCAAGACATGCCCTTCAGCTACGGCGAGCTGCAGGCCGAGATGGACCTCATCAACCGCGCCTATATCGATGTGATGATGGCCGGCGATTCGCGCGGCCGCGCCTTCACCTTCCCGATCCCCACCTACAACATCACCAAGGACTTCGACTGGACGAGCCCGAATGCCGAGGCGCTGTTCGAGATGACGGCGCGTTATGGCCTGCCGTACTTCCAGAACTTCGTCAATTCCGACCTCGAGCCGCACATGGTGCGCAGCATGTGCTGCCGGCTGCAGCTGGACCTGCGTGAACTGCTCAAGCGCGGCAACGGCCTGTTCGGCTCGGCCGAGCAGACCGGGTCGGTGGGCGTGGTCACCGTCAATTGCGCGCGACTGGGCCACCTGCACGCGGGCGACGAGCCGGCGCTGCTGGCGCGGCTGGACGAACTGCTGGAACTGGGCAAGCAGAGCCTGGAGATCAAGCGCAAGGTCATCCAGCGCCTCATCGACCAGGGCCTGTTTCCGTACACCCGGCGCTATCTGGGCACGCTGCGCAACCACTTCAGCACGCTGGGCGTGAACGGCCTCAACGAGATGGTTCGCAACTTCAGTGCCGACGCCTACGACATCACCGACCCGCGCGGCCACGCGCTGGTGGTGCGGCTGCTCGACCATGTGCGCGACCGCATGGTGGCGTTCCAGGAGGAAACCGGTCACCTCTACAACCTGGAGGCCACGCCGGCCGAGGGCACCACCTACCGCTTCGCCAAGGAAGACAAGAAGCGCTTCCCCGCCATCCTGCAGGCGGGCACGGCCGAGCAGCCCTACTACACCAACAGCTCGCAGCTGCCGGTGGGTTTCACCGACGACCCGTTCGAGGCCCTGCAGCGGCAGGACGAACTGCAGCGCAAGTACACCGGCGGCACGGTGCTGCACCTGTACATGAACGAACCGCTGTCCAGCGCCGCGGCCTGCCGCGAACTCGTCAGGCGCGCGCTCTCGCGTTTCCGGCTGCCCTACATCACGGTCACGCCCACGTTTTCGATCTGCCCGACGCACGGTTACCTGGGCGGGCAGCACGAGTTCTGCCCCAGGTGCGACGAGGAACGGCTGGCGAAGAAGAAGCGCCTGGCCGCCGCCTGACCACCCACAACCACCCGCCATCGAGAAGGAGACCCGAATGAACACCACGAGCATCGAACTGCAGCAGGAACGCGCCACGGCCGATAGCGCCACGGTCACGCTGCGCGACGACGAGCGTCAGCGCTGCGAGGTCTGGACTCGGGTCATGGGCTACCACCGCCCGGTGGCTTCGTTCAACATCGGCAAGCAGGGCGAATTCCACGAGCGCGTGCACTTCGTCGAAGCCGTCGTGCAGTGAGCGCCGCGGTCGCCGGCCCGGAAACGGCAGCGCGCGCGACGGCGACGGCGGGCACGCCGGCGGCGGCGCGCCGCCTGCAGGTGGGCGGGCTGACGCCGTTCACCTCCATCGACTATCCGGGCCAGTTGGCGGCCGTGGTCTTCGTGCAAGGCTGCCCCTGGCGCTGCGGCTACTGCCACAACCCGCACCTGCAAGCGCGCGGCCAGGACCAGGGGCCGAGCTGGAGCGAGGTCCTGGAGTTGCTGCGCCGGCGCGCCGGCCTGCTCGACGCCGTGGTCTTCAGCGGCGGCGAGCCTACGGTCGACCCGGCCCTGCCCCAGGCCATCGCCGAGGTGCGTGCGCTCGGCTTCAAGGTCGGCCTGCACAGCGCCGGCATCTACACGCAGCGGCTGCAGGCGGTGTTGCCGCTGGTCGACTGGGTGGGCCTGGACATCAAGGCGCCGCTGGCCGACGCGGCCCGTCATGACCGCGTGACGCAAACGCGCCACGGCGCCGACGCGGTGCGCCGCAGCCTCGCCACGCTGGTGCAGCAAAGCCGGGCCACCGGCCTGGCCTACGAGTGCCGCACCACGGCGCACCCGACGTTGCTGGACGACGCAGCGCTGTTGCAGCTTGCCGACGAGCTGGCCGAAGCCGGCGTGGCGCAGTGGGCGTTGCAGATCTTTCGCACCCAGGGCGCGGCCAGCGACTTGCCAGCGGTGGCGTCGGACTATCCGTCGCCCGCCACCCTGCAGCGCCTGCGCCAGCGGCTGCCGGCGATGACGCTGCGTCGCGGCTGACCGCGGCAAGGGCCCTCAGCACGACCCTGCGCTTGCGGGACCACGAGTCAGCGCCACCTTCGCGCTCGGGCGCCCACACTGGCATGCTGGCCACCCACGGCCCGGCCACCGATCCTTCGCGGCCGATGCCACCCGGCTTTGCGCGCCAGATCGTGGCTCACGTGCCCGAACCGGCGCAGTGGTGGCTGATGCTGGCCGGCCTGGCTGGCCTGGCCGCGATGGTGCGCCGCCGCGCGTAGCCCGGCGCAGCGGCACCCGCCTCAGCAGCCGGCCGGGCCGGGCACGTACTCCTCGGTGGTCGCTGGGGGCAGCACGCGTTGCATCAGTTGCCGTGCGCCGGGTCGCCCGGCCGTCGCCGCCTGCCCCAGGTAGCGCAGGGCGCGCCACTGTTCCTCGGTCGCGGCAGCGCCGTCAGCCGCCGCGCTGTCGTAGATCATCTGTCCCGCCCGCTCGGCCGCGGCGCTGTCGCCGGCGACGGCCCGATGCTCGAACAGCGCCAGGGCGATGGCATGGTGTCCGGCCTCGAATTCCGCCTCGGCCAGGGCGGCGGGCTCTTGCGCGTGCACCGCCGTGCCCCAGGAGGCCAGGCCGATGCTCAGGGTGATCAAGCCGAAGACGTGTTTCATGATTCCTCCTTGCGGTCGATGGATCCCCGCGCCAACCCGCGGTGCACCGCACTGCGTGTCGAAGGCCGGCCCGGGACCCCACGGCCGGCCTCGGTCCTTGTAGACTGGCCGTCGTTAATCGTCCGTTAACAAGCGTCCATTAACGCATCCCCGGTGGCACTCGGTGCCGCTGCCGTTCCTGGCGGTTCCCGCGGTCCTCGCGGTTCTCCCCGCGGCCCGCAGCGAGGTGGTTTTGCATGAACCTGTGCCTTCTGGGCCCCATGCGCTGGCAAACCGACAGCTTGCAGGCCCAGCCCTTGCCGGTGGTCTTGCCGGCGGCGCTGCTGCTGGTGCTGGCGCGTCACGGGCACTGGATGTCACGCGCTGAGCTGGCCGCCCTGTTCTGGCCGGACCACAGCGACGCGTCGGCCGCGCTGAACCTGCGCGTGAATCTGCACAAGGCGCGCCGGCTGCTGGCCCGCCTGGGCATCGACGAGCCGATCCAGGTCGAGCGGCGCCGCCTCCGCTGGGCTCCGCCCACCGACCTGGCCGGCGCAGCCCCCGGCAGCGGCACGCCGGCGCTGGGCTTCGAGTTGCCGGAGTTCGAGCCGTTCGATCGCTGGCTGCGCACCTGGCGCCAAAGCTGGCAGGGCCGCTTGCCGCAGGGGCTTGCGGCTGCGGCGAGCACGCTCGAAGCCGACGAACCCGCAGCCAAGGCTGCGGCCGGCGCGGACTTCTACGGCCGTCGCGTCGAACTGGCGCGCTTGCGCGCCTCGCGGCTGCCCGTGCTGGTGGTCGAGGGCGAAGCCGGCGTCGGCAAGAGCCGGCTCGTGGCCGAGGCCTTCGCCGGGCTGGCCTGGCTGCGCTGCCGCGAAGGCCTGAGCCAGATGGCCTTCGGCGCCGTGGCCGAACTCTTCAACGGCCATCCGCACTGGCTGCAGGACCTGGGCGCCTACCGTCTGGATGTGGCACGCCTGCTGCCCGACACCGCCCCCGACGAGCCCTTGCCGCCGCTGGACGCCATCACCGCGCGTGTGCGCTTGTTCGAGGGGCTGGCGCGCGCGGCCGAGCGGCACGCCGGCCTGCTGGCGGTGGACGACCTGCAGTGGGCCGATGCAGCCACGCTCGAATGGCTGGTCATGCTGGCCCACCGCAGCCGGCTGCGCTGGGTGGCCACGGCACGCAGCGGCGAACTGTCGGCGTCGGCATCGGAGGCGCTGCGTTCGCTGCAGGCCGCGGGGGTGGCGGGGGTGGTCACGCTGCAGGGCCTGGACCGCGATGCGCTCAATGCGCTGCTGCACGACCGGCGGCCCGACCTGGCCGGACCGGAGGCTTTTCCGCGCCCGCATGCCTGGCTCGACGCACTGTGGTCCTACACCGCCGGCAATGCCTTTTGCGCCATCGAGCTGATGCAGTCGCTGACGAACGACTGCCACCCCGACCAGCTGCCGCACCTGCCCTTGCCCGAGCGTGTGGCGGGCATGTTGCAGCGGCGCCGCGACCTGCTGCCCGAGCCGGCCCGCGCCGTGGTCGACGCCGCGGCCATCGCGATCGGCCGCCCCACGCTGGCGCAGCTCGCGAGCGTGGCGGGGCTGGACCTGCCCACGACGCTGGCGGCCGTCGAATGCGCGCAGCAGCAGGGTCTGCTGCAGGGCACCGCGTGCCGCCACGACCTGGTACGCGAGGCCATGCTGGCGGGCCTGACCCCGGCCCGCGCCGCCGAATTGCACCGGCGCATGGCGTGCCGCCTGGCAGACGAAGGCGCGGAGCCGGAGACGATCGCCTCCCACTGGCGCTGCGCGGGCGACGTCGAGGCCGCGTGGCCCTACGTCCTGCGCGCCGCGCAACGCCTGCGCGAGCGTGGTGAACATGCCGGCGCCCTGGCCGCGCTGCGCGACCTGCAAGGCGCCACCAAGGACGAGGCTCTGGCGCTGCGCGCCGAGATCATGCTGGCGCAGGAGCACCTGTTCGACGACCTGGTCGCCGGCCGGCGCGCGCTGGAGTCGGTGCAGGTGCGCGCCTGCCGCCTGCCGTCGGGGCTCGCGCGGCAGACGATCGAGGCGCATGCGCTCGCCGGACTGGTCGACAACGCCGTCTTCAGCGGCGACCTGGCACAGGCCGGCGAACTGGCCATCGCGCTGCGCGAACGCCTGCCCGGCCTGGCGCGCGACGTGTTGCTGGAAGCACACCCGGTGCTGATCGAGGCCGCCATGCGCGAAGGCGATTTCGGTGCCGCGGCGGCATCGCTGCAGGGGCTGCGGCAGGCCGGCGCGGCCCCGGCCGTGGTGCTGTCGTTCGAGGCCCAGATCCACTGGTTCAGCGGCGCCGTGCGCGAAGCGCGGCAGGTCTTCGAGCAGCTGCTGGCGCAGCACCCGGACTACTGCCGCGGCCTCACGATCGAGAACGACCTGGCCGTCATGAGCCATGCGCTGGGCGATCTGGCCACGGCCGAGGCCATGGCGCG
Source organism: Candidatus Rubrivivax defluviihabitans (assembly GCA_016709385.1). GTDB lineage: Bacteria > Pseudomonadota > Gammaproteobacteria > Burkholderiales > Burkholderiaceae_C > Rubrivivax > Rubrivivax defluviihabitans. Next base: position 626,613 of record JADJMW010000001.1, on the reverse strand, counting down.
GCGCAGCCTGCAAAGCTGGGCCGGCGTGGCCCACACCGAAGCCTTGTCGTGCCTGGTGCTCGGGTCCACGCTGGCCAGCGGCGGACGCTTTGGCGAGGCGCTGGAGACGCTGGCGCGTGCGCACCAACTCGGCCTGCGGCAGGGTTCGGCCCTGTTCGTGAGCGAGGCTCTGGTGCGGCGTGCTCGCCTGCACTGGGCGGCCGGCGATGCGGCAGCGGCGCGCGAGGCCACGCTGGCCGCGCGCGCGCAGGCCGGGTCGGTGACCGAGCCGCTGCGCGCCAGCGCCCTGGCGTTGATGGAAGTGCTGACCGCCTTGGACGACGGGCCGGCACCCGGCACGCCGGAGGCGGCGGCGCTGGCCGCGCTGGAGCAGCTCAGCGAGCGCAGCCGCCATCCGCTGGTGCAGGTGCGGCACTGGCGGGCGCAGGCCGCCGCCGCCGCCCGGCATGGCGATGCCGCGCGCGCGCTGGAGGCGTCCCGCCGACAGGCGGCGGTGGCGCAACGCACCGAGTTGCTGGAGTGGCGCTGCGAAGCGCTGCACCTGATCGGGCAGCTCGACGCCGGGCCGGCGGCGGAAGCCGCGCGCCGGCAGTCGATGGAACTGGCGCAAGCCCAGGGTTATGGCTGGCTGGCGGCGGCGGTTGACCTACCGTCGTGCCGGCGCCGCTGACGGCGTGGCCGGTCGCGCCCGGCGTCAGACCAGGGTCAGACCAGGGTCACAGCGTGGCCTTCACGGTCGAAGGCCAGATAAGGCACCAGGTCGCCGACGCGCACGGCTTCCACCATCTGCTCCAGCGCCGCTTCCACCTGGCTTTCCGAAGGCGGCAGCGGCGCCTGGCCGGCCAGCGCGCCGGCAAAGACCAGCACCCAAGGCGGGCCCAGGGTCTTCGCCTCGGCCGCCAGCGCCGCAAAGCTGGTCAGCGCGTGCGGGTCCTTGTCCACGCACATCAGGGGCGCCAGTTCGCCACCCTCGCCGGCCTCGAATTCCGCGCGCTGCGCGGCGCTGGCGTCGGGCGGCAGGCTGGCGCCTGCAAAGACCAGCAGCAGGCGCTGCGGATCGGGCTGCTGCCGGGCGGCGAGCAGAAGATCGTCGAAGGTGGTGATGTCCATACCTGCATTGGAACCGAAATAGCGCGCCCACCCGGCGCGATGCGCAGCGGCGCACGCGGTCTCGGCAGGGGATTTCTTGAACCCGTTCAAGGCCGGGGCGCAGCCGAGGCCCTAGCCTGCCAGCCCTGTCATCACCTCGGGACCCGCCATGACCGCTGCGACTGGAATGATCGACGTCCGCACCGTGCCGCCACCGCAACGACACCCGCTGATCTTCGGCACCTTCGACGCGCTGGAGCCCGGGCAGGCGTTCGAGATCGTCAACGACCACGACCCCATGCCGCTGTATTTCCAGTTCGAGAAGACGCGCGGCGGCCAGTTCGCCTGGCGTTATCTGGAAGCCGGCCCGGCGCAGTGGCATGTGCGCATCGCGCGCGTGGCCGCCGGCACGGCCAGCGGCACCAGCACCGGCTGCGGCGGCGGTTGCTCCTGCAGTGGTGGCTGAGGCGCGGCGCGCCGGCGCCGCGCCGCAGCTGGTGTGCCCGGCCGGTTCGCTGCGCGCGCTTCAGGTGGCGGTGGATGCCGGCGCCGACGCCGTCTACCTGGGGCTGAAGGACGCCACCAACGCGCGCAATTTCGCCGGCCTGAATTTCGACGACGCCCAGTTGCGCACCGGCATCCGCTACGCCCACACGCGGGGCCGGCAGGTGCTGATGGCGCTGAACACCTATGCCGACGCGCACGACGACAGCGCCTGGCAACGCGCCGTGGACCGCGCCGCCGAACTGGGCGCCGACGCGCTGATCGTGGCCGACGTGGCCGTGATGGCCTATGCACGGCGGCAGCACCCTGAACTGCGGCTGCATCTTTCGGTGCAGGCCTCGGCCACGACCTGGGAAGCGATCGAGTTCTACCGCCAGCGCTACGGCATCCGCCGCGCGGTGCTGCCGCGCGTGCTGACGCTGTCGCAGGTGCAGCACACCATCGCCCACACCGAGGCCGAGATCGAGGTCTTCGGCTTCGGCAGCCTGTGCGTCATGGTCGAGGGGCGCTGCGCGCTGTCGGCCTACGCCACCGGACAGTCGCCCAATACCGCCGGCATGTGCTCGCCGCCGTCGGCGGTGCGCTGGGAAGAGTCGGCCGCCGGCGTCGAGGCGCGGCTGGGCGGCGTGCTCATCGACCGCTATGCACCTGACGAACCGCGCGGCTACCCCACGCTGTGCAAGGGCCGCTTCGAAGTCGGCGGCCAGCGCGACTATGCGATCGAGGAACCGACCAGCCTGAATACGCTCGCGCTGCTGCCGCAGCTCATCGAGGCCGGCGTCTCGGCGATCAAGATCGAGGGCCGCCAGCGCAGCCCGAGCTACGTCGCCGAAGTCACGCGCGTATGGCGCCATGCCATCGACGCTGCAGCATCGGGCGCGCGCTATTCGGTGCAGCCGGGCTGGAATGCGATGCTGGGGCGCTGGGCCGAGGGCCAGCAGCAGACGCTGGGTGCCTACGACCGGCCCTGGCGGTGAAGGAAGAACCTCAAGTGAACCCTGCCGCCCCGCCCCGCCGCTTCGGCTTCACCGTCGGCCCGCTGCAATACTGGTGGCCGCGCATGCAGATGCTGGGCTTCTACGCCGAGATGGCCGAGCACCCGGCCGTGGACACCGTGGTGCTGGGTGAGGTGACCTGCTCGCGGCGCAACGAATTCAAGTTCGACGACTGGCTGGCGCTGGCGCGCGACCTGGCCGGCGCCGGCAAGACCGTGGTGCTGGCCACGATGCCGCTCATCAGCACCGAGGCCGAACTGCGCACCCTGCGCCGCCTGTGCGAACAGGACGAGTTCGCGGTCGAAGCCGGCGACGTCTCGGCGCTGGCGGTGCTGGCGCGGGAGCACGCGGCGCGGCCCGAGCGGCCGGCCTTCGTCATCGGCCCGCACGTGAATGTCTACAGCCGCGCGGCGCTGGCCGAGTGGGCGCCGCTGGGCGCCGGCACCTGGGTGCCGCCGCTGGAGCTATCGCTCGACGCCGTCGGCCACATCAACCCACCCGGCGCTCCGGTGCCCGGTGTGGCCGGGCCGGTGGTGACGGAAGTCTTCGCCTTCGGGCGCATGCCGCTGGCGTTCTCGGCACGCTGCTTCACGGCACGCCACCACCGGCTGAAGAAGGACGAATGCGACTTCCGCTGTCGCGACGACGCCGACGGCCTGCTGCTGGCCACCAGCGAAGGTGAACCCTTCCTGGTGCTGAACGGCATCCAGACCCAGTCGGCGGCGCTGCAGTGCCTGCTCGACGCCGGCCCGGCGCTGGCGGCGGCCGGCGTACGCCGGCTGCGGCTGTCGCCGTGCAGCCGCGGTTTCGTGCAGGCGCTGACGGCCTTCGACGCCGTGCTCAACCACGGCACACCGGTCGGCGCAGGCATGGAACAACTGCGTGCCGCGGGCCTGCCGGGGGCCCTGGTCGACGGCTTCGCACGCCAGCGGCCCGGCATGGTGGAGGTGGCGGCATGAACAGCAGCGCGGGCCACCGGCCTGAAGTGCGGCCCGAATTCCGGCCCGGGAGCCCACCCGAGGCCCCGTGGCCGCTGGAAGCCGTGGCGCGGCGGCTGCGCGACGTGGTGCGGCGGCTGCCGCTGGCTCCGCCTTCGTTCGTGGCCGCGCGTGTGCTCGACCGGCTGCTGTGGCCGCGGCTGGACGCATCGCAGCGCACGCTGCTGCGGCATCGCTGCATCGAGATCGAGAGCGTGGAGACCGCCGTGCGCGTGCGCCTGGTGCTGGGCGAACGCGGTTTCGAGGTCGCGCGCGCCGGTCTGGCGCCGGTGGTCGTGATCCGTGCCCAGACCGCCGCCCTGCTGCGGCTGGCCCGCGGCGAGGACGACGCCGACCGCCTGTTTTTCGAACGCCGGCTCGTCATGGAAGGCGATACCGAATTCGCGCTGCTGCTGAAGAATACGCTGGACGCCATCGGCCCGCTGTGGGCGCCGACGCCGCGCTGACATGGGCGAAAGCCTGGCCCGACCCCGGTGCGCGCCGCGCGCCCTAGCCGCTGCGGTAGGCCGCCAGCAGCTTGCCGTCGAGGATGCGGATGTCGCGCTTGTCGACCTCGATCAGGCCAGCGGTTTCCAGTTCACGCAGCACGCGCGAGAAATACTCCGGCGTCAGCGACAGGCGCGAGGCCACGGTGGCCTTGCTCACCGGCAAGGAAACCGTTCTCTCTTCGCCGGCGGGGCCGTCTTCGAAGTCCTGGTCGCGCAGCAGGTAGCCCACCACCCGCTGCACCCCGCTTTGCAGCGCATAGGCCTGCACGTCGTGCACCAGGCCGTGCAGGCGGCGCGACAGGCCGGCGAGCATGCGCAGCGCGAAGCGGTTGTCGTGTTCCAGTTCCTCCATCACGGCTTGGCGGTGCACGGTGAGCAGCAGCGAATCGGCCAGTGCCTGGGAATTCACGAGATAAGGCTTGTTCAGGAACATCAGCGCCTCGGCGAAGCTCGAGCCGGGGCTGATGAGTTCGATCACCTTCTCCTGCCCGGAAGGCGAGATCACGAACAGCTTGACCTGCCCGACCACGACGACGTGAAAGGACTCGCAGGCCTCGCCCATGCGAAACACCATCTCGCCGCGCTCGAAGCGACGCAGCTGGCAGCCCTTGGCCAGGCGCTCGAGTTCGGGCCCACCGATGTCCGAGAACAGCGGCAGCACCGACAGGAAGCGGGGGATGTCGAAAGTGCGGGTATCGAGCACGGGGTGACCTTGAATTGAAATGGTAACAGGCGGCGGCAACCGGGCGGAAACGGGGTCAGCTGCGATCGATCGCACGGGCGCAGCGCCGGCGATCCGCACCGGCGGTCACGGCGCCGGCGTCGCGGCACGGTCCACCATGCCCAGCATGGTCGCCACCGTGATCGAGCCGAAGGTGGCCTGCGCGATCTGGTCGATCTCGGCCAGCACCTGGCCCAGCGCCCGATCGACCGGCGTGCGGCCTTCGGGCGCTGCGGGCGCGCCCGCGCCCAGGTCCTCGAAGAGCCGGATCACGTCGAGCAGCGTCAGCCGGCGCGGATTGGCGGCGAAGCGGTAGCCGCCGCCGACGCCGCGCACCGAATCGACGATGCCCGCACGCGCCAGTTCCGACAGCACCTTGGCCAGGTGGTGCAGCGACTCGCCGTACTTGGCCGCGACCTCGGCCGCCGGCACGTGCTCGTCCGGGCGGGCCGCGAATTCGAGCACGCTGTACAGCGCCAGTTCGGTATTCTTCTGCAGCTTCATCGCTTCAGGCTTCCGCGCCGATGGCCAGTTCGAGCGGGATCAGCCGGCCCGCCGTCATGCCCTGGCTGCGGAAGAACGACAGGATCAGCGGGTTGTCGCTGGCCAGCAGGGTGCGCATCACGCGCACGCCCACGCGTTCGAAGCGTTCGCGCATGGCCGTCAGCAGCATCGTGCCCACGCCCTGCTGGCGCGCCCGGGGGTCGACGTCGATGGCGAAGACCCAGCCGCAGGGCGGCGAGCCGAATTCCCAGTCGCGCACCTCGCCGATCATGAAACCGACCACGCGCCCGGCTTGCACCGCCACCAGGAAATGCCGCAGCCCCTGGCCGCCGACGCCGTAGCGGCGGTAGATGCGCTGCCAGTAGTCGGCCTTGTGCAGGCCGGTCACGGTGGCGTCCAGGGCAATCACTTCGGGCAGGTCGCCCTGCCGCACCGCGCGCACCTGCGGTGCCGCCGCTGCCGCCGCCGTTGCCGCCGGGGCCTGTTGACGCACCACCCCCGCGGCCCGTCGTGCGGACGCCTTGCGCGGCTGCGTCGATGTCGATCCCACGGCAACTCCCGAAAACCTGAACCAGGTCAAATTCAAACCCGCATTCCAGTACCAGAATGAGTTTGAAGGAAACATTCTAAGACCGTGCCGGCCACCGCCGAGCACGCCCCGCGGTCAGCCGCCCCTCTTGCGGCGCCATCCGCAGCACTTCCCGGAGACAAACATGAATCTCTTGCGCCATGTCCGCCGTCTGGCCCGCCTGGCCCCGGCCGCCCTGCTGACCCTGGCCGCCGTCACGGCGCCGGCCCTGGCGCAGGAACCCATCCGCATCGGCAGCTTCCTCTCGGTCACCGGGCCGGCGTCTTTCCTCGGCGACCCCGAGCTGAAGACGCTGGAGCTCTATGTCGAGCGCATCAACGCCGCCGGCGGCGTGAACGGGCGCAAGCTGCAGCTCACCGCCTACGACGACGCCGGCGACGCCGAGAAGGCGCGCACCTTCGCCAAGCGGTTGATCGAGCAGGACAAGGTCGACGTCATCGTCGGCGGCTCGACCACCGGCACCACGATGGCGGCGGTGCCGCTGGTCGAACAGGCCGGCGTGCCCTTCGTCTCGCTGGCCGGCGCGGTGGTGATCGTGGAGCCGGTCAAGAAGTGGGTCTTCAAGACGCCGCACACCGACCGCATGGCCTGCGACAAGATCTTCGTCGACATGAAGGCCCGCGGCGTCACCAAGGCCGCACTCATCTCCGGCAGCGGCGGTTTCGACAAGTCGATGCGCGCCGAATGCCTGAAGGTGGCGCCGAACCACGGCGTGGCGATCGTCGCCGACGAGACCTACGGCGCCACCGACACCGACATGACGGCGCAACTGACCAAGATCCGCGGCAGCGACGCGCAGGCGGTGCTGAACGCCGGCTTCGGCCAGGGGCCGGCGATCGTGACGCGCAACTACCGCCAGGTCGGCATCACGCTGCCGCTGTACCAGTCGCACGGCGTCGCCTCCAAGGACTACATCAAGCTCTCGGGCGACGCCGCCAACGGCGTGCGCCTGCCCGCCGCGGCGCTGCTGGTGGCCGACCTGCTGGATGCAGGCGATGCACAGAAACCCGTCGTCACCGCCTACCGCGACGCCTACGAAGGCCGCTACAAGAGCGACGTCTCCACCTTCGGCGGCCATGCCTACGACGGGCTGATGCTCGCGGTGGGCGCCATCAAGGCCGCCGGCGGCACCGACCGCGCCAAGGTGCGCGATGCGCTGGAGGCGACCAAGGGCTATGTCGGCACCGGCGGCGTGGTCAACATGTCGGCCACCGACCACATGGGGCTGGACCTCAGCGCCTTCCGCATGCTCGAGGTCAAGAACGGCACCTGGTCGCTGGTGAAGTGAACCTGCCCGCCAGCACCGCACGAGCCGGCCATGGGCGAGCAATGGATGCAGTTCGTCGCTGCCGGACTGACCTCCGGCGCGATCTACGCCCTGGTCGCCCTGGGCTTTTCCATCGTCTACAACGCCAGCCACGCGATCAACTTCGCGCAGGGTGAATTCGTCATGGTCGGCGGCATGGCCGCCGTGTCGCTGGTGGGGTTCGGGTTGCCGCTGTGGGCCGCCGTGCCGCTGGCGGTGGCGGCGGCCGGCGGGGTGGGCATGGTGGTCGAGAAATTCGCCATCGAGCCGGCGCAGCGCACGGGCCGTGCCGACGTGGTGACGCTGATCATCATCACCATCGGCGTGGCGCTGTTCCTGCGCGGGCTGGCGCAGGTGCTGTGGGACAAGCGTGTGCACCCGCTGCCGGCGTTTACCGGTGCCGAGCCGATCGCGCTGCTGGGAGCCACGATCCTGCCGCAAAGCCTGTGGGTGCTGGGCGGCACGGCGCTGGCGGTGCTGGTGCTGGGCTGGTTCTTCGGCCGCACGCTGTACGGCAAGGCCATGCGGGCCACCGCCTTCAACCCGCTGGCGGCGCAGCTGATGGGCATTTCCACGCGCGGCGTGATGCGCGTGAGCTTCCTGCTGGCGGCCGCGCTGGGCGCGCTCGGCGGCGTGCTCACGGCGCCGATCACCTTCACCTCGTACGACGTCGGCGTGATGCTGGGCCTGAAGGGCTTCGCCGCGGCCATGCTCGGCGGGCTGGGCAGCTTCGGCGGCGCGGTCGCCGGCGGGCTGATGCTGGGCCTGCTGGAAAGCCTGGGCGCGGGGTTCGTGTCCTCGGCCTACAAGGATGCGATCGCCTTCGTCGTCATCCTCGGGGTGCTGTTCTTCATGCCGGGAGGGCTGGTCGGTGCCCGCCGCAGCGAACGTGTCTGAGCGCGGCGCATCGACACCTGCGGTGGCGCCGGCCGCCACCGGCTGGCGGCAACGGCTGGCCTCGCCACGCACCGGCGGCCTGGGCCTGCTGGCGCTGGTGCTGGCGGTGTTGCCGCTGGTCTTTCCGAACAACTACTTCTTCGAGATCGCCATCCTGGTGGCGCTCAACGCCATCGTCTGCGTGGGCCTGAACCTGCTCATCGGCTATGCCGGGCAGATCAGCCTGGGCCATGCCGGCTTCTATGCGCTGGGCGCCTACGGCAGCGCCATCCTGGCGGCGCGCTGGGGGTGGCCGGTGTGGCTGTCCATGCCGGTGGCGGTGGCCGCGGTCGGGCTGCTGGCCTGGGCGGTGGGCCGGCCGACGCTGCGCCTGAAGGGCCACTACCTGGCCATGGCGACACTCGGGCTGGGCGTCATCATCTCCATCGTGCTCTCGAACGAGGACCGGCTGACCGGTGGACCCGACGGCATGGCCGTGCCGCCGCTGGTGCTGCTGGGCTTCACGGTGCAGGGCGAGACGCTGTGGTACGCCATCGTCGGCCTGGGGCTGTGGCTCACGGTGTGGTTTGCGCTCAACCTGATCGACTCTCCTGTGGGCCGCGCGCTGCGCGCGCTGCACGGCTCGGAGGTGGCCGCCGAAACCGTGGGCATCGATTCGGCGCAGTGGAAGCTGCGTGTCTTCGTGCAGTCGGCGCTGATCGCCGCCACCGCGGGCGCGCTGACGGCGCACTACGCGGGCTTCATCACGCCGGCCAAGGCCTCGTTCCTGCATTCGGTGGAGCTGGTGATCATGGTCGTGTTCGGCGGCATGGCCTCGATCTGGGGCGCGGTCGTCGGCGCCGCGGTGCTGACCCTGCTGCCGCAGTTCCTGACCGTGCTCAAGGACTACGAGATGATGGCCTTCGGCGCCATCCTCATCGTGACCATGGTGTTCTTCCCGCGCGGCATCGTGCCCACGCTGCAGCGCCTGCTTTCGAAGAGCCGGCGATGAGCCTGCTGGTCGTCGATCACCTGGCCAAGCGTTTCGGCGGCCTGCGCGCCGTGGACGACCTCTCGTTCGAGGTGCCGGCGCGCACGGTGTATTCGATCATCGGCCCCAACGGCGCCGGCAAGACGACGCTGCTGAACCTGATGACGGGCATCTACGCGCCCGACACCGGCCGCGTGCGCTTGGCCGGGCAGGACCTCACCGGCCAGCCCACGCACCGCTGGGCCGCCGCCGGGCTGGGCCGCACGTTCCAGAACCTGCAGGTGTTCTTCAACATGACGGCGCTGGAAAACGTGATGACCGGGCGCCACCTGCACGAGGTGACGGCGCTGGTGCCGGCCATCTTCCGCCTGCCCACGCTGCGCCGCGCCGAGGCCGCCAACCGCGCGCAGGCCGTCACCCTGATGCAACGCGTGGGCCTCGGCGATTGGGTCGACGCGCCGGCCGACGGCATGCCCTACGGCGCGCTGAAGCGGCTGGAGATCGCCCGCGCGCTGGCCGCCGAACCCAAGCTGCTGCTGCTCGACGAACCGGCCGCCGGCCTGAACCACACCGAGGCACGCGAGATCGACGTGCTGATCCGCCAGCTGGCGCGCGACGGCATGACCGTGGTGCTGGTCGAACACAATATGCGGCTGGTGATGGAGGTCTCAGACCGCGTGCTGGTGCTCGAGCGCGGCGCGCGGCTGGCCGAGGGCACGCCGGCCGAGGTGGCCGCCGACCCGCGCGTGATCGAGGCCTACCTCGGCGTCGAGGCGTCCACCGAACCCGTCACGGAGGCCACCCATGCTTGAGGTCGCCGGCCTGGCCAGCCGTTACGGGCGCATCCCGGCACTGGCCGAGATCTCGCTGCGCGTCGAGACCGGCGAACTGGTGGCCATCGTCGGCGCCAACGGCGCCGGCAAGACGACGCTGCTGCGCTCGCTGTCGGGCGTGCAGCCGTCCACCGCCACCACGCTGAGTTTCGAGGGTGCCGACATCCGCCCCGAACGGCCGCGCCAGCGCGTGCAGCGCGGCATCGTGCAGGTGCCCGAAGGCCGCCAGGTCTTCGGCGCCATGAGCGTGGAAGACAACCTGCTGCTCGGTGCCTTCGCCCGCGGCACGCGCGACACCATCGACACTGTGTGGGCCATGTTCCCGGTGCTGCGCGAAAAGCGCCAGGAAACCGCCGGCACGCTGTCGGGCGGCCAGCAGCAGATGCTGGCCATCGGCCGCGCGCTGATGGCCGACCCGAGGCTGCTGCTGCTCGACGAACCGAGCATGGGCCTGGCGCCGCTGCTGGTGGCCGAGATCTTCGGCCACGTGGCGGCGCTGAAGGCCCGCGGCACGACGATCCTGCTCGTGGACCAGAACGCACGCGCCGCGCTGGCCATCGCCGACCGCGGTTATGTCATGGCCACCGGTCGCATCGTCGCCCAGGGCCGCGCCGCCGACCTGCTGCGCGACCCGCAGGTGCAGCAGGCCTACCTGGGCCATTGAAACCCGACCCCGAGGACCCCGCATGAAACCCACGCTGCAACCCGGACTCGAGGCGCAAGCCCGCTTCGACGTCGACCGCGAGCGCACCATCGACTTCATGGGCGAGGCCGCGCGCGTCTATGCCACGCCGATGCTGGTGCGCGATATCGAGATGACCTGCCGCAACCTGCTGCTGGCGCACCTGGACGCGGGCGAGGACTCGGTGGGCACGCGGGTGGAGATCGACCACATCGGCGCCACGCTGCTGGGCATGCCGGTGGAGCTGACGGTGCGCGTGGCCGAACTCAACGGCCGCGCGGTGGTGTTCGAGGTCGAGGGCCGCGACGCCGTGGAGCCCATCGTGCGCGGCCGGCACTCGCGCTTCGTCGTCGACGTCGCCAAGACCGCGCAGCGGCTGGCGGCGAAGGCCGGGAAGGCCGCGGCGATGAAGCCCGCGGCCGGAGGCTGAGCCAGGCTCACCATGACCGCTGCCGCCCCCACCACCACCCGCCGCGTGCCCACCTACTGCTACCAGTGCGTGGCCGGCCCCGACCTGCTCACGGTGAAGGTGGAGGACGGCGTGGCCACCGAGGTGGAGCCCAATTTCTGCGCCGCCGCGGTGCACCCGGGCGGCGGCAAGGTCTGCGTCAAGGCCTACGGCCTGATGCAGAAGACCTACAACCCGAACCGCGTGCTGGCGCCGATGAAGCGCACCAACCCGAAGAAGGGGCGCCACGAGGACCCGGGTTTCGTCGAGATCACCTGGGACGAGGCGCTGGGCACGATCGCCGACAAGCTCAATTCGATCCGCGAGCAAGGCCTCACCGACGAGTCGGGCTACCCGCGCGTGGCGGCCAGTTTCGGCGGCGGCGGCACGCCGCAGTTCTACATGGGCACGTTCCCGGCCTTCCTGGCCGCCTGGGGCGCGGTGGACTTCGGCATGGGCTCGGGTCAGGGCGTCAAGTGCTACCACTCCGAGCACCTGTACGGCGAGTTCTGGCACCGCGCCTTCATCGTCGCGCCCGACACGCCGCTGTGCAACTACCTCATCTCGTGCGGCGCCAATGTCGAGGCCTCGGGCGGCGTGGTCGGCGTCTGGCGCCATGCCAAGGCGCGCGTGCGCGGCATGAAGCGGGTGCAGGTGGAACCGCATCTGTCGGTCACCGGCGCCTGCTCGGCGCAGTGGGTGCCGATCAAGCCCAAGACCGACGCCGCCTTCCTGTACGCGCTGATCCACGTCATGCTGCACGAGGCGCCGCGCGACCGTCTCGACCTGCCCTTCCTGGCGCGCTGGACCGGTTCGCCCTACCTCGTGGGCGCCAACGGCTACTACCTGCGCGACCCGGCGACGCGCCAGCCGCTGGTGTGGGACACCGCCACGCAGCGCGCCGCCGCGCACGACAGCCCCGGCATCAGCGAGGCGCTGGAAGGCCGCTACAGCGCCGAAGCGGTGGAGATCGGCGCCGACGGCGAAGTATTGGCCCAGGGTCGGCTCGAAGGCAGCACCGCCTTCACGCTGCTGGCCGAGCACATGCGGCCCTATTCGCCGGCCTGGGCGGCCGGCGTGTGCGACGTGCCCGAAGCCACCATCCGCGGCATCGCCAACGACTACCTGGCGCACGCCTGCGTCGGCCAGACGATCGAGATCGATGGCCAGACCCTGCCCTACCGCCCGGTGGCGGTGTCGCTGGGCAAGACCGTGAACAATGGCTGGGGCGGTTTCGAATGCTGCTGGGCGCGCACGCTGCTGGCGGTGCTGGTGGGTGCGCTGGAGGTGCCCGGCGGCACCATCGGCACCACGGTGCGGCTGACGCGGCCCATGTCGCACCGGCACGAGAGCGTCAAGCCCGGGCCCGACGGCTTCATGCACTACCCGCTGAACCCCACCAGCCGCGAGCACTGGTCGCCGAAGCCGAATATCCGCAACGCCTACCGCACCATGGTGCCGCTGGCCGCCGACGGCCCCTGGAGCCAGGCCCTCGGCCCCACGCACTTCTCGTGGCTGTTCCTCGACGACACGCCGCACGGCCTGCCGCGCGTGACACCACCCGACCTGTGGTTCGTCTACCGCACCAACCCGGCGATCTCGTTCTGGGACACACCGGCCATCGGTGAAAAGATGGCGCGCTTCCCGTTCGTGGTGGCTTTCGCCTACACGCGCGACGAGACCAACCACTTCGCCGACATCCTGCTGCCCGACGCCACCGACCTGGAAAGCCTGCAGCTCATCCGCATCGGCGGCACCAAATACGTCGAGCAGTTCTGGCAGCACGAGGGCTTTGCGCTGCGCCAGCCCGCGGTGGCGGTGCGCGGCCAGGCGCGCGACTTCACCGAGGTGGCCGGCGACCTGGCCGAGCGCAGCGGCCTCACCGCCAAGTACGTGGCGGCCATCAACAAGGGCGCCTGCGGCGTGCCGCTGACGCACGAACACGGCGACGACTCGCTGCCCACCGGAACCACGCCCAGCCGCGAAGCGGTGTGGGACGCGGTGTGCCGCGCCGCCAGCGCCGAGGTCAGCGGCGGCACGCAGGTGCACGGCCTGGACTGGTGGCGCGAGAACGGCCTCATGACCCACCCCTTCTCGCAGCTCGACTGGTACCTGCTGCCCACGCTGCAGCGCCAGGGCCTGCGCTTCGAACTGCCCTACCAGGAGCGGCTCAAGCGTGTCGGCGTCGAACTCGGCCGCCGCCTGCACGAACACGACATGCACTGGTGGGACACGCAGCTGAAGGAATACCAGGCGCTGCCGCCGTGGAAGGACTTCCCCGGGCTGTGGGAACAAGCCGTGGTGACGGCCGGCGGCAGCGGCCAGGCCTACCCCTTCTGGCTGCTCACCGCGCGCAGCATGCAGTACGCCTGGGGCGGCAATGCCGGCGTGCAGCTGATGCATGAAGTGGCCGGCAACGTGTCGGGCCACGGCGGCGTGATCGTCAATACCCAGGCCGCGGCGCGGCTGGGCATCGCCGACGGCGACGCGGTCGAGATCTCCACGCCCAAGCGCCGCGTGCGCGGCCGCGCCGTGGTGCGCCAGGGCATCCGCCCCGACACGCTGCTGCTGATCGGCCAGTTCGACCACTGGGCCACGCCGCTGGCCAAGGACTTCGGCGTGCCGAGCCTGAATACGCTGGCGACGATGTCGATGGACCTCACCGACGCCACCGGTTCGGGCGCCGACATCGTGCGCGTGCAGCTCGAAAGGGTGCGGGCATGACGCGCTGGGCCATGGTCGCCGACCTGCGGCGCTGCGTCGGCTGCCAGACCTGCACTGCGGCCTGCAAGCACGCCAACGCCACGCCGCCCGGCGTGCAGTGGCGGCGCGTGCTCGACATGGAGTTCGGCGAATACCCCGACGTGCAGCGCGCCTTCGTGCCGGTGGGCTGCCAGCACTGCGACGAGCCCTCGTGCATGGACGTGTGCCCGACCACGGCCACGAAGAAGCGCGCCGACGGCATCGTCACCATCGACTACGACCTGTGCATCGGTTGCGCCTACTGCGCCGTGGCCTGCCCCTACCAGGCACGCTACAAGACCACGCGCGCCAGCTTCGCCTACGGCCGCGCCAGCGAGCACGAGACGCAGCGCCGCGACGACGCACGCCTGGCGGTGGCCACCAAGTGCACCTTCTGCGTCGACCGCATCGACGCCGGGCTGGCCAAGGGCCAGACCCCGGGGGTCGACCCCGAGGCCACGCCGGCCTGCGTCAACGCCTGCATCGCCGAGGCGCTGGCCTTCGGCGACCTGGAAGACCCGGGCAGCAATGTCTCCAAGCTGCTGGACGCCAATCAACATTTCCGCATGCACGAAGAGCTGGGCAACGGCCCGGGCTTCTTCTACCTGTGGGACCGCAAGGAGGACACCCCGGCATGAGCGCCGCACGGCCGTTCCGAAGGCGCTCGCTCCCCCTCGGGGGGACGGCGCGCAGCGCCAAGGGGGCCCCATGAGCTTCGGCCCGAACCCCTGGCAGCAGCAGAGCTGGGACGCACGCGCCGCGGCCAACTTCATGTGCGGCGGTGCCGGCAGCGGCTTGATCGTCGTCACCGGGCTGGGGGGCGGGCCGGTCTGGGCGCTGGCCGTCGGCGCCGCGCTGGTGGCGCTGGGGCTGTTCTCGGTGTTCATGGAAATCGGCCGCCCGCTGCGCGCCATGAACGTGGTGCGCCACCCGGGCCGCTCATGGATGACGCGCGAGGCGCTGGTGGCGCCGCTGCTCTTCGCCAGCGTGGCCGGTGCCTGGCTGGCACCGGCAGCCTGGCTGCCGGCCGGGGCCACGCTGGCCGCGCTGGCGGCGCTGGCCTTCGTCTACTGCCAGGGGCGCATGCTGCAGGCGGCCAAGGGCATTCCGGCCTGGCGCGAACCGCTGGTGGTGCCGCTGGTCGTGGCCACGGGGCTGGCCGAGGGCGGCGGGCTGTGGCTGCTGCTCACGGTGGCCAGCGGTCCCGCCATCACCTTGCCCTGGGCGGTCACCGGCCTGGCGCTGCTGGCGCGCTGGGCACTGTGGCTGGCCTGGCGCAACCGCCTGCGCGCGGCGCCGCGCGCGCTGGCCGCGATCGACAGCGCCGGCCGGGTCTTCAAGGCCGCCACGCTGTTGCCGCTGGTGGCCGCCGCGCTGGCCTTGGCTTCGCCGCTGCCCCCGGGGGCGCTGGCCGCGCTGCAGGCGTTGGCGGGGGCGCTGGCGCTGGCCGGCGGGCTGTGGTTCAAGTTCACGCTGGTCACGCGCGGCGCCTACAACCAGGGTTTTGCGCTGACCCGGCTGCCGGTGCGCGGCGTGCGCCGCGGCCAGGCGCTGCCACGGAGGGACGATCATGGCTAGCCTGGCCGACGGCGGGCGCTTCAGCGCCAACGCGGGCTCGCGCGCGGGCCTGCCGTCGGCCTTGCACCCCGCGCTCGAGACGATGTCGCGCGACGAACTCGCCGCGCTGCAACTGCAGCGCCTGCGCACGGTGCTGCACAACGCCTTCGCGAACGTGCCCTGGCAGCGGCGGCGCATGCAGGCCGCGGGCATGCACCCGGAAGCGGTGGCCGACCTCGACGACCTGAGGCACCTGCCCTTCATGGTCAAGACCGACCTGCGCGACCACTACCCCTTCGGCCTGTTCGCGCGGCCGGTCGACGCACTGGCGCGCGTGCACGCCTCGTCGGGCACCACCGGGCGGCCCACGGTGGTGGGCTACACCGGCGGCGACCTGTCGCGCTGGGCCGACCTGATGGCGCGCTCGATGTCCGGCGCCGGCGTGAAGCGCGGCGACCTGGTGCACAACGCCTACGGCTACGGCCTCTTCACCGGCGGGCTCGGCGCGCACTGCGGCGCCGAGCGCCTGGGCTGTCCGGTGGTTCCGATCTCCGGCGGTGGCACCGAGCGCCAGGTGGCGCTGCTGATGGACTTCGGCGCCAGCGTGCTGTGCGCCACGCCGTCGTACGCGCTGGCCATCGCCGAGGTCGCTGAACACATGGGTGTCGACCTGCGCCAGAGCCGGCTGCGCGTGGGCATGTTCGGCGCCGAGCCGTGGAGCGCGGCGATGCGGCACGACATCGAGTCCCGCCTGGGCCTGCGCGCCTACGACGTCTACGGTCTGTCCGAGATCATGGGCCCGGGTGTCGCCTGCGAGTGCGAATGCCGCAACGGGCTGCACGGCTGGGAGGACCATTTCCTGTTCGAACTGGTCGACCCCGAGACCGGCGCGCCGGTGGCCGACGGCGAGGCCGGCGAACTCGTGATCACCACGCTGACCAAGGAAGCGCTGCCGATGCTGCGCTACCGAACACGCGACATCACGCGCCTGACGCACCAGCGTTGCGACTGCGGCCGCACGCACCTGCGCATCCTGCGCGTCACCGGCCGCAACGACGACATGCTGATCATCCGCGGCGTCAACGTCTACCCGTCGCAGATCGAGGCCGTGCTGGTGGGCCGGCCGGGGCTGTCACCGCACTACCAGCTGGTCATCGAACGCCGCGGCAGCCTGGACCATTTGCGCATCGAGGTCGAGGCGGTGCCGGGTCTGGACCCGGCAGCCTTCGACGCCATCGCGCGGGAAGCGGTGCACCACGTCAAGTCGATGATCGGCGTCAGCGCCGAGGTCGCCGTCATGGTGCCGGGCAGCCTGCCGCGCTCGCAGGGCAAGGCGGCACGCGTGCGCGACCTGCGCCAGGAGCCCACCGCATGCGCTTGAACACAGGAGGCTGAACCATGGCCCAACGCTGGCTGCAATTGCAGGTCAACGGCCGCTTGCACACACTGGCCGCGCACGGCCGCGCGCTGCTGCTCGACGTGCTGCGCGACGGCCTGCAGCTCACCGGCACCAAGCAGGGCTGCGACGGCGGCGAATGCGGTGCCTGCACCGTGCTCGTCGACGGCGAACCGCGGCTGGCCTGCATCACGCTGGCCGCCAGCATCGAGGGCCGCGCCGTCGAGACCATCGAGTCGCTGGCCACGCAGGGCCGGCTGTCGGCGCTGCAGCGCGCCTTTCACGAAAAGCTCGGCGCGCAATGCGGCTTCTGCACGCCCGGCATGGTGATGGCCGCCGAGGCGCTGCTGCGCCGCGTGCCGCAGCCCAGCGAGGCGCAGATCCGAGACGCGCTGGCCGGCAACCTGTGCCGCTGCACCGGCTACGTGAAGATCGTCGAATCGGTGCAGGCCGCCGCCGGCGCGGCCCAGGAGCGTCTGCCATGAAGTCCCGCCATGCCCCCGCGCCGCGCGATCCGGCGCCGCCGACGCATTCGATCGGCCTGCCGCGGCCGCTGGTCGACGGCCCCGACAAGGTCAGCGGCCGCGCCCTCTACACCGCCGATCTGCCTTTCGCCGGCGCGCTGGTCGGGCGCATCGGCCGCAGCACCGTGGCGCACGGGCTCATCCGCCGCATCGACGCCACGCGCGCGCTGGCGCTGCCCGGCGTGCGCGCCGTGGTCACCGGTGCCGATTTTTCGGCGCCCTATGGCGTGATCCCGATCGCCGAGAACGAATGGCCGCTGGCGCGCGAGCGCGTGCGCTACCGCGGCGAGCCGCTGTTCGCGGTGGCGGCCGACGACGCCCGCACGGCGCAGGCCGCACTCGCCGCGGTGGAGGTCGAGATCGACCCGCTGCCCGCGTATTTCGACGCCGAGTCGGCGCGCGCGCCCGACGCGCTGCTGCTGCACGACGACAAGCCCGGCAACCTGGAGCGCCGCGTCGAGCAGGATTTCGGCGACGTCGAGGCCGGCTTTGCCGCCGCCGACCTGGTGCTGGAGCGCAACTACGACTGCGCCGAGGTCGCGCACGGCCAGATCGAGCTCAATGCCACCGTGGCGCAATGGGATGCCGAACGCGAGCAGCTCACCGTGCACTCGGTGACGCAGGTGCCCTACTACCTGCACCTGATGCTGGCGCAGACGCTGGGCCTGGACGGCGCGGCCGTGCGCGTCGTCAAGCCCTTCGTCGGCGGCGGTTTCGGCCACCGCGTCGAGCCGCTGAATTTCGAGATGGTGACCGCGGCGCTGGCACGCGCTGCCGGCGGCACGGTCAAGCTCGAACTCACGCGCGAGGAGACCTTCCTCACCCACCGCGGCCGGCCGGCGACGCAGACGCGGCTGAAGATCGGCCTGAAAACGAACGGCGAGATCACCGCCGTGGACGCCGAGGTGGTGCAGCGCGGCGGCGCCTATGCGGGCTACGGCCTGGTGACCATCCTCTATGCCGGCGCGCTGCTGCATGCGCTGTACCGCGTGGGCGCGGTGCGCTACCGCGGCTATCGTGTCTATACCAACCTGCCGCCCTGCGGCGCCATGCGCGGCCACGGCGCGGTGAACGTGCGCTTCGCCTTCGAGTCGCTACTCGACGAGATGGCGGGGCAGCTCGGTCTGGATCCGTTCGCGCTGCGCCGCGCCAACCTCATCACGCCGCCGTACCGCACGCTCAACGACCTGCAGGTCAATTCCTACGGCCTGCCGCAGTGCCTGGACGCGGTCGAGAAGGCCTCGGGCTGGCACGAGCGGCGCGGCCGGCTGCCGCAGACCCCGGGCCTCAGGCGGGGCCTGGGCATGGCCTGCTCGCACTATGTCTCCGGGTCGGCCAAGCCGGTGCACTGGAGCGGCGAGCCGCATGCGGTGGTGCTGCTCAAGCTGGACTTCGACGGCGGCATCACCCTGCTCACCGGCGCCGCCGATATCGGCCAGGGTTCGTCGACGCTGCTCACGCAGGTGGTGGCCGAGGTGCTGCTGCTGCCGATGCCGCGCATCCGCGTCGTCGCCACCGACAGCGCGCTGACGCCCAAGGACAACGGCTCGTATTCGTCGCGCGTCTCGTTCATGGTCGGCAACGCGGCGCTGCGTGCCGCCGAGGCGCTCAAGCGCGTGCTGGTCGAAGCCGCGGCGCGGCGGCTGGAGGTGGCTGCGGACGAGATCGAATGGCTCGGCGAATCGTGCGCCGTGGCCGGCAGCGACCGCCGCCTGCTCTTCGCCGACGTGGTGCAGGCGGCGCTGGTCGATACCGGCACCCTCACCGTCAAGGGCACCTGGTCGACACCGCCCGAGACGCAGGGCGGCAAATTCCGCGGTGCCGCCGTCGGCTCGACGGCCGGCTTCTCGTACAGCGCGCAGGTGGTCGAGGTCGAGGTCGAAGAGGACACCGGCGCGGTGCGTGTGCTGCAGGTCTGGTCCGCGCACGACTGCGGTCGTGCGCTCAACCCGCTGGCCGTGCAGGGGCAGGTGCAGGGTGCGGTATGGATGGGCCTGGGCCAGGCTTTGGGCGAAGAGACGCAGTACCACGAGGGCCTGCCGCTGCGCGCCAATTTCATCGACTACCGCATCCCGACCAGCGTGGAGTCGCCACCAATAGCCGTGACCCTGGTCGAGAGCATCGACCCGCTGGGCCCCTTCGGCGCCAAGGAGGCCAGCGAGGGCGGCCTGCACAGCGTGCCGCCGGCGCTGGCCGCCGCGGTGCACGACGCCACGGGCCTGCGCCTGCACGCGCTGCCGATCACGCCCGACCGCGTGCTCGAGGCGCTGCAGCAGCGCCAGCGCGACGAACGGCTGGCAGCCGCGCGGGCGCAGCGCGCGGCCCAGGCGGCGGCCGCCGCCGCATCGTCCAGCGGGGGGTGACACCATGCGACCGATCGCCGAATTCCATCTGTTGCGCCCGACCACGGTGGCCGAGGCCGCCACCCTGCTGCAGCGCCCCGGCGCGCGGCTGGTGGCCGGCGGCACCGACCTGCTGCCCAACCTGCGGCGCGGCCTGCTCGACCCGCGCTGCCTGATCGACCTGGGCTCGATGCCGGGCTTCGACGCCGTGGAACTGCACGCCGGGCACTGGCGGCTGGGCGCGGGTGCCACGCTGGCCACGCTGGAACGCCATGCCGGCCTGGCCCAGGCATTGCCGGCACTGACGCAGGCCGCGGCACAGGTGGCGGGCCCGGGCCACCGCAGCGCGGCCACGCTGGGCGGCAACCTGTGCCAGGACACCCGCTGCGTGTTCTACAACCAGAGCGCCTGGTGGCGCGCCGCCAACCACGGCTGCCTGAAATACGAGGGCGACACCTGCCATGTGGCGCCGCAGGGCCAGCATTGCCATGCCGCTTACCAGGGCGACCTGGCGGCGCCGCTGCTGGCCTACGGCGCCGAGGTCGAGATCGTCGGCACCGAAGCACGCTACCGGCGCCCGCTGGCCGGCCTGTACCGCGACGACGGCGCCGCCCACCTGACGCTGCGGCCCTGCGAGGTGGTGGCCGCCGTGTACGTGCCGGCACCGCTGCCCGGCACGGCCAGCGCCTACCGCAAGCTGCGCCTGCGCGGCGCGATGGAATTTCCGCTGGCCGGCGTCGCCGTGGCCCTGCGGCTGGAAGGCGGTGTGCTGGCCGAACTGGCCGTGGGCCTGACCGGCACCAACTCGCTGCCGCTGCGGCTGGAAGGCACCGAGACCTTGCTCGGCCACGCCGTCGACGGCACGCTGCTCGAAACGCTGGGCAAGCTTGTGCGCAAGCAGGTGAGCCCCATGCGCAGCACGGTGACACCGTCCAACCACCGCCGCCTGGTGGCGGTGGCTGCCGCGCAGCGGCTGGTGCGCGAACTGGCCCGCCAGGCTTGACCCCCGAGAGCTCGTGAGTCGGCCGACCATGCAGCGCCTGTCCATCCCCCGCATCCAGAACGGCGCCGCCCGCCTGCTCGCCAGCGCCGACGACAGCCATGTCGCCATCGTCTGTCGCGACGAACACATCGGCTACGGCGCCTTGCGCGACGCCGTGGCGCGCACGGCGGCCGTCTGGCGCGCGCATGGGCTGCAGCCGGGCGGGCGCGTGGCGGTGTGCCTGCCCGACGGCATCGAATGGGCGGTGGCGTGGCTGGGTGCGGTGTGGGCCGGTGGCGTGGCGGTGGGTGTCAACCCGCGGCTGACGCCGCAGGAGTGGCAGGGCTTGCTGGAAAGCTCGGGCTTCGACCTCATCGTCACGGACACCCCGCCCGACCTCACGCCCGACGCCGCGGCCGACGTCACGACCGACACCCCACCGGCCTGGCGCAGCCGTTGCATCGCCACGGACACCGTGCGCCGCGAGCGGCTGGCCGCGCGACCGCTGCCGGCGCCACCCATGGCACCCGAGGCGCCGGCCTTCTGGGTCTTTTCCAGCGGCAGTTCGGGGCCGCCGAAGGCCGTGGTGCACACGCACCTTGCGCTGCACGGCATCGCGCGCATCTCGGTCGAACGGCTGGGGTTGGGCGCGCACGACCGCCTGTTCTCCAGCTCCCGGCTGTTCTTCACCTATCCGCTGGTGAACGTGCTGCTTGCCGGTCTGGCCATGGGCGCCACCGTGCTGCTCGATGCGTCATGGCCGAGCGCAGCCACGGTGGCCGAGACCGTGGCCACGCTGCGCCCCACCGTGCTGTTCAGCGTGCCCTCGCTGTACCGCGACCTGCTGCAGGCCGGGCTGGCCGCGGGCCTGCACCGTGCCGGCGTGGCGCGCTGCGTCTCGGCCGGCGAAGCCTTGCCGGCGCGGCTGCGCGAAGCCTGGCAGCAGCAGGCCGGGTTGCCCATGATCGACGGCTACGGCAATGCCGAGACACTGGCGCTGGTGCTCACGGCGCTGCCCGGTGACGACGGACTGCAGCCGTCGCCGGGCGTGCAGGTGCAGCCGCTGGACCCGGCCGCCGCAGCCGCGGGCGCACCGACGCGGCTGCTGCTGCACGCCGCCACGCTGGCCGCCGGCTACCACGACCGCCCGCAGGCCCAGGCCGAAGCCTTTCGCGACGGCAGCTTCTGCCCGGCCGACCTCTTCGTGCGCAGCGCCGGTGGCGGCTGGCGCTTCGCCGGGCGCGAGGACACGCTGGTGAAGATCCGCGGCCGCTGGGTCGACCTGGCCGACCTGGGTGAACGCCTCGGCGCCGGATTGCCGGGCCTGCGCGAGGCCGCCGCCGCCTGCGTGCCCGACGCCGACGGGGTGTGCGCGGTGGCCTTCTTCTACGTGGCCGACGATGCCGCCGCCGTGCAGGGCCCGCTCGCCGAGCGCATTGCCGCCTTGCCGCCGCACGAGCGCCCGCAGTGGCTGCACTGCCTGCCCGAACTGCCGCGCACCGCCACCGGCAAGCTGCTGCGGCGGCAGCTGGCGGGTTCCTTGCCCGGGGTGGCCCCATGACCGGTGCCGGCGCACCCGGTGCACGCACCTGGAACGCCGACGACGGCCTGCATGTCGACGTGCGCGGCCTGCAGGCGCCGCAGCCGCTGGTGCTGATCCTGCAGATGGTGCACGAAGTGGGGCCGCACGGCGTGCTGATCGTGCACCACGACCGCGACCCGCTGCTGCTGTACCCCGAGCTGGTGCAGATCGGCTGGTGGGCCGAACGCATTCCCGGCGAACCCGGCGAAGTGCGGCTGCGCCTGGCCGCCGCGCCGTGAAGCCGCCGCAGCGCCGGCTGGCCGGCGCCTTTCTCGCCGGCGCCGGCAGCCGGCTGCTGCCGGCCTCGCTGCCCTGGCGTTTCTTCGGCGCCGCCGCCGTCTTCCACGTCCTGGCCTGGCTGGCGCTGCTGGCCGGCGCCGCCGATTGGCCAGCCTGGCAGGGCGGCCTGGGCTGGCCGCTGGCCGCCCTGCACCTGGTCACGCTGGGCACGCTGCTGTGCAGCGCCATCGGCGCCAGCCTGCAACTGCTGCCGGTGGCGACACGCCAGCCGGTGCGGTCGCAGCGCCTGATGGCCGCGCTGTGGTGGGTCTACGTGCCCGGCGTGGCGGTGCTGACGCTGGGCATGGGCCGCGCCGAACCGCACTGGGTGGCCGCCGGCGCGGTGGCGGTGCTGGGCGCGCTGGCGGTCTACGGCACGCTGCTCGGCCTCAACCTGAAAGGCGCGCACGGCATGCCGGGCGTGGTGTTGCACGGCTGGGGCGCGATGGCCGCGCTGCTGCTGCTGGCCTTCAGCGCCGTCGCGCTGGTGGGCCTGTGGCTGGGCCGGCCGCTGCTGGACGCCGCCGCCGCGCGCGGCCTGCACCTGCTGGCCGCGGCCTTCGGCGTCATGGGGCTGCTCGTCTTCGGCCTGAGTTATGTGCTGCTGCCGATGTTCGCGCTGTCACCGGTGCCGGATGAACGACGCCAACTGGCTTCGGGTGCCGCCGCCATCGCGGCCATCGCCCTGGCCATGGTCGCCGCCTTCGGCGTGGCGCCCACGGCGCTGCGTCTGGCCGCCATCGCCGCCGGCACGCTGGCGCTCGCGCTGCACCTGCAGCTGATGCGCCGGACGCTGGCCAGCGGCATGCGGCGCGATTTCGGCCGCGCGCTGGTGCTCATGCGCATCGGCTGGGGCAGCCTGGCGCTGGCCCTGGGGCTGGCGCTGGCACTGGTGCTCGGCGCGCCGGCCGAGATCTTCGGCCGCCTGTTCGGCATCGCCGTCGTCGGCGGCTGGCTGCTCAGCTTCCTGTTCGGCGTGCTGCAGCGCATCCTGCCCTTCCTGGCCGCGATGCACGCGGCGCGCGGACAGAAGCGACCGCCCACGCCTTCGGCGCTGACGCTGGACCGCGCCCTGGCCTGGCACCTGCGCTGCCACGTCGCGGCCCTGGCGGCGCTGGCCGCGGCCACGGCGGCCGGCGCCACCGCGCTGGCGGCCGCGGCGGCGCTGGCGGGCCTGGCCGGTGCGCTCAGTTTCGGCGTCTTCTTCGTCGTGCTGATGCAGCGGCTGCGGCAAGCTCGTGAGGGCGGGAAACCCGGCGCGGCCTTGAACTGATTCAAGGCGGGGCGAGCCCGCGACCTGTATTCTGGTATTTGTTTACCAGTATCGGGGGCCGACCTTCGTGCGCGAGCCCTCGCACCACGCCATGACCCCTTCCCGCCAAGTCTGCCGCTCCCTGGACGAAGAACACCGTGCCCTGCTCGAGATGCTGGGCCGCGTCGAGCAGGCGCTGGTGCGCGGCACCGCCGCCGACCTGGCCCGGCTCGTGGGGCCGCTGCAGCATCACCTGGAACACGAGGTCGGCCGCCACTTCGACTTCGAGGAGCAGCAGCTGTTTCCGCTCATGGCCGACGCCGGCGACGGTGACATGGCCGCCCTGCTGACCGAGGAACACGGCCACATCCGCGCCGTGGTCGCCGAGCTGGCGCCGCTGGCACGGGCCGCCACAGTCGAGGCGCTGGCCCCGCCTGCCGCGACGCTGCTCAAGCAGTTGCTGCTGGAACTCCTGGAGCGCCAGGTCTCGCACATCCAGAAGGAAACCATGGCCTTGCTGCCGCTGCTCGACGACCTGCTCGACGAAGAAACCGACCGCCGGCTGGCCTTCGAGTACGCTGCGGGCTGAGCGCTCGTGAAGATCTGAACCCCGGACCCAACAAGGAGCCATTGCCATGAGCCCTGCCGCTGCCGACACCGCTGCCGAAATCACTTTGCGCCCGCTGGCCGCCAGCGACGTGCAGGCCGTGGTGGCCATCGACGCCGCCAGCGAGGGCCGCACGCGGCACGACTATTTCGAGCGCCGGCTGGCCGCGGCGCGCCGCGAACCGGCCCTGCACGCGCAGTTCGCGGCCGACGACGGCCAGGGCCTGGCCGGCTTCATCCTGGCGCGCGTGCTGGTCGGCGAGTTCGGCCTCAGCCAGCCCGCGCTGCGGCTGGAAGCGGTGGGTGTGCGCGCCGACCGCCGCCATGCCGGTGTCGGCCAGCGCCTGTTCGACGCGCTGGAGTCCTGGGCGCGGCGCCACGGCATGGTCGAGACACGCACCGCCGCCAGCTGGCGCAACACGGCCATGCTGTCGTGGTTCGACACCCTCGGCTTCGAGCTCGCCCCGGACCAGATCGTCGAAAGCGCCGTCGATGGCGGCGCCGAGCGCGCTGAAGGCCTGGGCGGCGGCGCCGGCACCGACGCCACCCTGACGGTCGATTTCGGCCAGGCCGGGCACGAGATCGACTACGGCCGCCCCGAGTCGAACGACCACGAACGGCTGGCGCGCGACCGCGCCGACGTGCGTTCCATGACGCTGGCCGACCTGGACGCCATCGCGCGCATCGACCGCGGCATCACCGGCCGCCAGCGCCACGACTACATCGCGGCCCGGCTGGGCGAAGCGCTGGCCGATGGCGGCGTTCGCGTCTCGCTCACCGCGCGCTGCGACGACGCCATCGTCGGCTACCTGATGGCGCGCGCCGACATCGGCGACTTCGGCCGCCCCGAGCCGGTGGCGGTGATCGACACGCTGGGGGTGGACCCCGACTATGCGCATCGCGGCATCGGCCGCGCGCTGTTGTCGCAGCTGTTCGCCAACCTGGGTGCACTGTGCGTGGAGCGCGTCGAGACCATGGTGGCGCAGCGCGACCTGCAGTTGCTGGGCTTCCTGTACGCCGCGGGCTTCGTGCCTTCGCAACGCCTGCCCTTCGTGCACCGCCTGGAGGGCCGGGCGTGAACCTGCCCGACGAGGACGCGGTGCGCGAGGCGCTGCGCAGCGTCGTCGACCCCGAGGCCGGCATGAATATCGTCGAGCTCGGCCTGATCTACGGCGTCGACGTTTCCGACGCCGGCGTGCACGTGCAGATGACGATGACCAGCGCCGCCTGCCCGATGGCCGAGATGATCGTCGACGACGTGCATGCCGCGCTGCAGTCCGTGGTGCCGTCCAGCGTGCCGGTGGAAGTGGAACTGGTGTGGGACCCGCCGTGGACGCCGGAGCGCATGAGCGACTTCGCACGCGAACACTTCGGCTGGACTTTCAAGTGAGCGCCCCCGGCGGCGCGCCGACCGCGGCCGCGCGCCGACCGGCCTGGGAGCGGCTGCCGCTGCTGGTGCTGGGCTTCGTGGCGCTGTTCGCCGGCATCGGAGCCGGGCTGGCGCGGCTGGGCTGGGCCATGCCCGAGGTCGCGGCGGGCGCCGCGGCGTGGCACGGGCCGCTGATGATCTGCGGCTTCTTCGGCGTCGTCATCGGTCTCGAACGCGCCGTGGCCATCGGCCGCTGGTGGGCCTACGGCGCACCGCTGCTGGCCGGCTTGGGCACCGCTGCCGCCTTGCACGGGCACGTGGCCGCGACGCCAGTGCTGACGCTGGCGGCCAGCGCGGTGCTGCTGGCGGCTTCCTTGCACGTGCTGTGGCGCCAGCGCGAGGGCTTCATGTTCACCATCGCGCTGGCCGCCGGCTGCTGGACCGTGGGCACGGCGCTGTGGGCGGCGGGCTGGGCGGTGCACGAGGTGGTGGGCTGGTGGATCGGTTTCCTGGTGCTCACCATTGCCGGCGAGCGGCTGGAGCTGTCGCGCTTCATGCCGCCGTCGCGCCGCGCCACCCAGCTGTTCGCCGCCATCGTCGCCGCCGTGCTGGTGGCGCTGGTGGCGTGGCTGCAGCCCTGGGGGCCGCGCCTCTTCGGCCTGGCGCTGCTGGCCCTGGCGGTCTGGCTGCTGCGCAACGATATCGCCCGCCGAACCGTGCGCCAGCAGGGCCTCACGCGCTTCATCGCGGTGTGCCTGCTGTCGGGCTATTTCTGGCTCGCCCTGGGCGGCGCGGTGATGGCGGTGAACGGACTCGAACCCGGCAGCGCGCCCTACGACGCGGCGCTGCACGCGCTGCTGCTGGGCTTCGTCTTCGCCATGGTCTTCGGCCATGCCCCGATCATCTTTCCGGCCGTGCTGCGCGTGGCCGTGCCCTACCACCCGGGCTTCTATGCGCCGCTGGTGCTGCTGCACGCCTCCCTGGTGCTCCGAATCGCAGGCGATGCCGGCGGCTCGTTCGAGCTCAGGCGCTGGGGCGCGCTGCTGTCGGCACTGGCGTTGGTGGGCTTCATCGCCAATACCGCCACCGCGGTGCTGCGCGGGCGGCGAAGCGGGCGGCGGGTGAGCCGGGCCTGAAAGGCTTCGCCAGCCATCGCGTTGAAACTTGGCGTTCGCCGGATTCGGCGTGCAGATGGCCGCCAAGTCGAGCGGGCGCACGCGATCGCCGTCGGGCTGGGGCCGACACCGTCGACCGAGTGACTGCCTCCGAAGAAGGCGAACTTGCGCTTCCGACCCAGAGCCGCCGTAGGCCGATCGAGATTGAGGTCCTCATAGCAGTCTGTGCGCCGGGTCACGAGCAATCCGTCGACGCCTCGCCAGAGTCATCAGCGCTGGCCAAACATCCACTGTGCCAGTGACTTCGCCTTCAGTAGGCCTGCTTCCGTGAGGTGCACGGACTCCTGCCTGCCTCGTGGATCGGAAATCAGTCCTTTGGCGAACAAGGCTTCCATTACGTCGAAGTCGAAACGCTTCCAAGCGCGTCCGTTCTCAAACTCAAAGACGCCGAGCAGCGCCAGCACTGCGTCCTCAACCTTGGCATCGTCATACTGCATGGCCTGACCTCCAGCAATTTTTCTCCACCATCGAATGCAAGACTCCCGGGCCTGGTGGCATGCCGTTGGGGCTCCGCTTGAGCGAGGGGTTAGGGCAACGCTGATCAAGTCCACCGCCAGGACGCTCCATGCGTTGACTCCGACATGAAGCAACAGACCCTTGCCATGGCTGCTGATCAGAACGCGCAGTACGAACAGTACCGCAGGCCGACCCGACGCGACGTGTTCCTCGCGACGATGGAGCAGATCGTCCCATGGGCCGACCTGTGCAGCGTGATCGAGCCGCATTACCCGAAGGCTGGCAACGGCCGGCCGCCGGTCGGTCTGGAGCGCATGCTGCGGATGTACTTCGTGCAGCACTGGTTCAACCTGGCCGACGCAGCGTGCGAGGACGCGCTGCTGGACAGCACGGCGCTGCGACGCTTCGTGGGCATCGACCTGGGCCGCGAGCGGGTGCCCGACGCCACCACGCTGTTGAAGTTCCGTCGCCTGCTGGAGAAGCACAAGCTCGGCGAGGCGCTTTTCGCCAAGGTGGGCGAGGTTCTGCAGGCCCAAGGGCTGAAGGTCGGCACCGGCACGATCGTTGACGCCACGATCATCGGCGCGCCCAGTTCGACCAAGAACGCGCAGAAGCAGCGCGACCCGGAGATGCACCAGACCCGCAAGGGTCAGCAGTGGTACTTCGGCATGAAGCTGCACATCGGCGTGGACAGCAAGAAAGTCGCAGCGACGCCTTCCGGTGGTCCTCACTCCCTCGGAGGTGCGTGCGCTTCTGAACGAACTGAGTGGGACGATGGGGTTGCTGGCGTCGCTGCTGTACGGGACCGGCATGCGGGTGCTGGAGGGCCTGCGCTTGCGCGTAAAGGACCTCAGCTTTGAACGACGCGAGATCGTGGTGCGTGACGGCAAGGGCGGCAAGGACCGTGTCACCGTGCTTCCCGAAAACCTGATCCTGCCCCTGCAACAGCAACTGGCCCATGCCATGGCCCTGCACGACAAGGATCTCAAGGCCGGCTTCGGCAAGGTGTGGTTGCCCAACGCGCTATCAGTGAAGTACCCCGGTGCGTCGCGATCGTGAAGACTGGCGGTATTCCCAGCGCTGTCCGCTCGGCCGACCTCCCACGGGGCCCCCCCCCCCCCCCCCCCCCCCCCCGGGCCACCCTGCAGAAGGCGATGTCCGTGGCCGGGCAGCGCGCCGCCATCGACAAGCAGTGTTCGCCGCCGATCGGCCGTGAAAGACGCCCCCCGCTCGTCGCCTGAACGCGCGCAGGTTGACGCCGGATTGCCAGGAAGCTGACATCGATCGCCTGCGGCGTCTCATCGGCAATTTCAAGGTCTGTACGCCGAGCAGGCGCCGACGGGGGCTTGGTCGTCCGGTAAGCGTTTTGTTGGCCATCGACCGGACGGCACCGCTGGGAATCAGATTTCAGTCTGCTCCGGGATTTCCAAGGCGTCGTCCACCGGCAACCTGGGCTTCATGCTCTGACGCGCCGGCCAGGCCCACTCGCGAGCCCAATCGTGGCCCGCCCGGAGCAACGAACTGGCGGCACGTGACGCCTGCATCGGCCCGGTCTTGGCCGCACGAAGCGCCATGTCCGCGGTGGTCGAACGCCCTGTGCGCTATGCTTTGCGAGCCCGCTTTGCGCCGCCCAAGGGCGTGCGTGGTTGGGTACTGTCTGGCCTTTCGAAGCTGCGATCGAGGAGACGATGGCGACCGACGTGAAGTTGTCCGTGGGCGATCCTGCCCCCTGGTTCCAACAGCGCACGAGCACGCGGCCGCGTTTCGTATTCGACGTCGCTGCGGGTCGCTACCTCGTGCTGTGCTTCTTTGCGTCGGCGAGCCGCGCGCACGCTCGCGCCGCGCTCGACGCCGTGCATGCACGACGTGATCTCTTCGACGACCGCAAGGCCGCCTTCTTCGGCGTTAGCCTAGATCCCGCGGACGAGTCAGAGCAACGCGTCGCCGACGTCGTTCCGGGTTACCGCTACTTCTGGGACTTCGACGCCACCGTCAGCCAAGCCTACGGCGCGGCGGCCGCGGGCGCCGCCGAGCCCTTTGCGGACGCAGCCAGTTGCCAATGGGTGATCCTGGACCCGACGACGCGCGTCATCGACGTCATCGCGTTCGCCGACGACCGCAGCGACATCGCAAGGGTGCTCGACCTCGTCGAGCGGCTGCCGCCGCCGTCGGCCTTCGCCGGCTTCGAGGTCGCCGCGCCGATCCTCGTGCTGCCCAACGTGTTCGAGCCTGCGTTCTGCCGTGAACTCGTTGCGCTGTACGAGTCGCACGGCGGCAAGGACACCGGCTTCATGCGCGACGTCGACGGCAAGACGCTCGACGACGTCGACTACTCGCACAAGCGCCGACGCGACCACTTCATCAAGGACAAGGCCGTGATAGACCGCACCAAGGCCCTGCTCAAGCGGCGCGTCTCGCCCGAGATCCTCAAGGTGCACCAGTTTCATGTGACGCGCATCGAGCGCTTCATCGTCGCCTGCTACGACTCGGCGGAGGCGGCGCACTTCCGCCCGCACCGCGACAACACGACGATCGGCACGGCGCACCGCCGCTTCGCGGTCTCGATCAACCTCAACGACGACTTCGACGGCGGAGAGGTCTCGTTTCCGGAGTACGGCCGCAGGAGCTACAAGGCACCGGCGGGCGGGGCCGTCGTGTTCTCCTGCTCGCTGCTGCACGCGGTGTCGACGGTGAAACGGGGGCGCCGCTACGCCTTCCTGCCCTTCCTGTACGACGATGCGGCCGCCAAGATCCGCGAAGCGAACAGCCCGATGCTCGGCGAGGGTGGCGCCAGGTACCGCGCCGGGGGCTGAGAGCGCCTCCTGGCCCGGGCTGCACCCACCGGCACCAGGCCCAGCGCGAACATGCCAGTTGTCGAAACTGTGAGTACCCGGTGCGATGGCCGGCACGTCGACGTTACTTCAAAGGATGCTGTTGAGGGGAATCCGCGTGTGGCTAAGTCCCGCCACAGGGCGGCTCGTCTGCACGGTCGGATGACCATCACTTTGCTGACCCCCCCGCCGGGTTCGTTTGTTTTCAAGGGGTCGGCGGCCCCCTTTCGGCTCCCCCCCCGGGGCCGACTGCCCTCACGGGGTCTCGCGCCCCTTTGGCCAAGGCGCTGCTGACGTACCGCATTCATCGGCTGTCGATCGGGGCAGTAAAACCGCGATGGACCGCTTTGGAGAATGGGCGCGTTCAACCGGATGTCGCCCTAGGGCGGCTGTACTTTCAATCCGGTCATTGGCATCGCGACTTTCTGATCGATCGTACGACCGGAAGTGTTAAGGCTTATGCAACACCTGCCCGGACGCAGCGAGAGCGTGCGACCGCCTGCGCGTGAGGGCAGGTGTCGCACAAGCCTAAACACCAGCGTGAGTTCGACGTTACCGCAATGAGCTGACCTTGGCGGCCGTCACAGTCGGGCAAGGAAATCAATCAGAAGCGAGCTGATGGCGGGCGCACGCTCGCGCTGGATCCAGTGCCCGGCGCCCTCCAGGATGTGGCAGCCGCGCAGGCCGGGCAGGGTCTTGCCGAAGTTCTCGATCTGCGGCTTCGAGCTCGGGAACTTCAGCACGTCATCGCTTGCCCCGGCCATGAACATCGAAGGCTGGCGGATGACCTGCCCGCGCCACGGCGCCAACAACTCCCACGATCGCCTGATGTTTCGATACCAGTTCAGCCCGCCGCGAAACCCCGTGCGCGTGAACTCGGCGATGTAGTAACCCATGTCGGACTCGTTCCACCACGCCGGCGGGCTGGGTGGCTCGACCAGGTGACCCAGGAAGCCCTTGTCCGGCTCGACGGTGCCGAACACGGGTCGCCCGAGGAGCGCCTGCCCTTCGCCCGACGCGCCGAAGTGGATGCGGCGTATCGATGCGCCGACGTTGCGCTCGAGTTCGGCCTCGGCCTGCCCCGGTGTCTGGAAATACTGCAGGTAGAAGTCGTGGAAGCCCGCCTGGCTCAGCGCCGAGAGCATCTCCACGCGCCCCGGTGGTGCAAAGGGCACGCTCATGCCGACAACGGCGCGGAAGACATCGGGTCGCAGCAACGCTGCATTCCAAGCCACGGGTGCGCCCCAGTCGTGGCCGACGATGACGGCTTGGGTCTCGTTCAGCGCGCGGACCAGGTCGATCATGTCGCCGACCAGGTGCAACTGGGTGTAGGCGGTGGCATCGTCGGGCGCAGAGGTGCCGCCGTAGCCGCGCATGTCCGGCGCCACGGCCCGATACCCCGCGGCCGCCAGGGCGTCGAGTTGCGCACGCCACGAGACCCACAGTTCGGGGAAACCGTGGCACAGCAGGACCAGCGGGCCGCTGCCCTGCACCGCGACCTGCATGCGCAAGCCGTTGACGTCCAGCGTCTGCATAGCCAAGGCGGCTGCAGCCATGCGCTTGCTCTCAGGCCAGGGTCGCGATCAACTCGGGCAAGCGTGCGACCGCCGGCTTGATGGCCTGCCGATAGCGCTGCATCAGCGCCACCTTCTCGGTCTCATCGGGCCGTATGCGCGCTGCGGGGTGAAACAGCGAATTCAGGCGCGACTCGGCGAGCCACTGCTGCAGGCCCGGATGCCGGGACCAGCGCTGCCCGTTCTTCATGCTCACGTCGAGCATGCGCAGCCAGTCGGTGGCCAGCGTGGGTGGCACGATCGGTGTGCACAGCGCGTTCTTCTCTGCATCGTCGTCGACGGTGGCCTCCACATGGGCGATCAGCGCGGCGCTGAAGACGGTGCCGAAGGAGCGCAGCCATTGCGGCGTGATGCGGTCGCCGGACCACACCGGCACGGCCTCGACGCTGGGGATGCCGGCCGCGCTGCAATCCACCACCAGCGTGCCCGGGTCCAGCGCGATGCTGCCTTGCTCGAGATGGATCTGGTCGGCATCGATGGCCTTCACGTGGCCGAGTCTGACGATGCCGTGGATGCGGCGCAACTGGGCGAGTTCGGCCTGGCTGAGGATGGCGCCGTGGTACACGGTGGGCATCACGCGGGGGTCGATGCGCATCCATTCGCCGGCCGCTTCGAGCCGCAGCATCAGGTCCTGGACGTCGTCCGCTGCCACCACCGACTCGAGCTGCCGGGTCATGGCGCCCCAGGTGTTCATGAAGAAGTCGTCCCCTGACTGGACGTTGGCACGGTCCAGCACCCAGGAGTCGCGCGGCATGATCCAGCGGATGTGGTCCGGGTCCACACCCTGCTCCAGCAGCCAGAGGCAAGCATCCATGCCAGTCTTGCCGGCCCCGACGACGACATAGCCGGCTTGCGGCCGGGCGATTCTTGCCAGATCGTTCACCGGGACGCAACTCACCCCGGGGGCCACCGCGTAGCGGGGCGGTGTGGTCGCCGGCACCCGCATGCGAGAGTGGGTGCCATCGACGACCTTCTTGCGTACCTTCACCGGCTGGCGGGCACCCGTGACCAGCGACTCCACTTCGTAGGCACCAACCACCTGGCTCATCGGCATGAAGCG
The DNA here is from genome assembly GCA_016709385.1 of Candidatus Rubrivivax defluviihabitans. GTDB lineage: Bacteria > Pseudomonadota > Gammaproteobacteria > Burkholderiales > Burkholderiaceae_C > Rubrivivax > Rubrivivax defluviihabitans. The sequence continues at coordinate 593,862 of JADJMW010000001.1, read as the reverse complement.
CACACGGCCCGAGGGCAGGAAGCGCTGCTGCATGACCTGGTCGAAGTAGGCCAGCAGCTCAGCGCCACTGGACAGGCCGTACATGCCGGCGTTCAGGCCCACCGTGTCCTTCGTACCCTGGCCCAGCTCGCGCGAATTGACGCCGTAATAGGCCGCAGGCTGGTGCAGGCGCACGAATGGGTAGGCCTCGTTCCAGTGTCCGCCGGGCCGGTGGTGACGGTCGGCCATGACGATCCGAGCGTCGGTGTCGGTCAGCAGCGTATCGACGAAGGCCATGCCGATGGCACCGGCGCCGATGACGAGGTAGTCAGTTTCGATCGGCGACATGGTCATCCTCGTGATCCCTCATGGTGCTGGGCGAACGGGACGGCGCATGCCCACGGCAAGCACGCCCCAGCGCACGCTAACAGGGATGGGGTTGCCGGTGCCCCCAGAGTAGTACCCATGGGAGGAACGACACGGTCGGCGCGAGTGCCCCGATGGCTGCCGTCCGAACGCTCGGCTTGGCAGACGTCGATGGGCAAGAATGGGTCGGCCAGCGCCGGTCGGGCGCGCGATCTGACTGCCGGGAAGCCGACCTCCAAGTTGCGCGACCGGCAGCCCCAGCCGGCGCCGGATGGCGTTCCGCTCCACTGCGAGCGCCATCGCCCGGAGCAAACCACGCTGTACCGCCTGGTGCAGCAGCACGCGGCCGGTTTCATCGCGCACACCGAGGCCAGCACCGGCGCCGAACTCCCGCGCTTCATCAAGGCTGAGCCCGGACACAAACAGTCCAGTGGACTGTTCGTGCCTGGCGAAGGGCCTGGCCACTGGCCAGACGCGGCCTGCAAGGCCGAGTTCGACACCTTCCTCGAATGCGGCATCCTTCCCCATGGCTTCCTGAGGCTGCGCTGCGGTGAGTGCGGCCACGACAAGCTGTTGGCCGCGCAGCCCGAGCTGGTCACGCCGGTGCTGCAGGTGGTGCAGCGAGTGGTCACGCGTCATCTGCCGGAGGCGGCCGGTCTCGAGACCGATGAAGGCCATGGCGGCGCCGTCTCGCTGATCCAGCGCTTCGGCTCGGCCGCCAACCTCCACATCCACCTGCACTGCCTCGTGCTGGACGGGGTGTATCGGTGCGACGCCGACGGTTTGCCCAGCTTCATCGAGGTCAGTGCGCCCAGCGACGAGGCGTGGCACGCGCTGCTGCAGACCATCATCGCCCGGCTCATGAAGATGCTCACGCGCCGGGGCGTGCTGGTCGAGGACATGGGCCAGACCCACCTGGCCGAGTCCGACGCCGACGGCGAGGAGGCGCGCACGTTGCGGCCGCTGCAGGCCACGGCCATCACCTACCGCATCGCCTTCGGCACCCCGCGCAGGGCAGAAGGTGTTGACCCTGGGAGGCGCGAGGCCGCGCCGAGTGCTCGTTCTCGACGGCGCCCGCATCCGCACCCTGAAAGCGGCTGCCGCCGACCTTGCCGATCAAGTTTCGCGCAAGTGCAAGTGGGCATTCGGTCAGCGAGCAACCTGCCGGTTGATCACGCGGCCATCGCAGGGTAGTCGGTGTAGCCCTTGGCACCCGGCGTGTAGAACGTGCCCATCTCGGGCGCGTTCAGCGTGGCCCCCGAGCGCATGCGCGCCAGCAGGTCCGGGTTGGCCAGGAAGGGCCGGCCGAAGGCGATGAGGTCGGCCTGTCCCTCGGTGAGCGCCTTCTCGGCACTCGCAGCATCGAAACCGCCGGCCAGGATGTAGGCGCCTTTGAATGCACTGCGCAGTTGCGCCTTCAGCGCGGGCGGCACCGGCGGCGCGCCCATCGCCGAATGGTCCAGTTGGTGCACGTACAGCAGGCCCAAAGTCGACAGTTCGCGCACCAGCGACAGGTACTGCGCGTCGACCTCGGGAAACGCTCCGGTGCCGTTGAACACGCCGTAGGGGGACAAGCGGATGCCGACCTTGTCGGCACCGATGGCCTGCGCCGCCGCGCCGGCCACTTCGAGAGCGAAGCGGTTGCGACCGGCGATGCTGCCACCGTACGCGTCGGTGCGCGTGTTGACCAACGGGTTGAGGAATTGCTCGATGAGGTAGCCGTTGGCAGCGTGCAGTTCCACGCCGTCGAAGCCGGCCTGCATGGCCAGGCGTGCGGCCTGCGCGAATTCGCCGACCGCGTGCGCGATGTCGGCTTCGGTCATCGCGCGCGGCGTGGTGTGCGGCTGCATGCCATTGGCATCGGTGAACATCTCGCCCGGGCATGTGGCAGCGGCGGGGCCCACCACCTCGGCGCCGGGCGGGAGGTTGGCGATCTGCGTGACGCGCCCGGTGTGCATGAGCTGCACGACGATCTTGCCGCCCTGGGCGTGTACCGCGTCGGTGACGAGCTGCCAGCCGCGCATCTGGACCTCGTTGAACAGCCCGGGGATGCGCGGATAACCCAAGCCATTGGGCGAGGGTGACGTGCCCTCAGTGACGATCAGGCCGGCCGAGGCGCGCTGGCCGTAGTACTCGGCCATCAGGGCGTTGGGCGTGTTGCCATCCACCGCGCGGCTGCGTGTCATGGGCGCCATGACGGCACGGTTGGCCAGACGCAGCGAGCGGGCGACAAATGGTTCGAAGAGCATGCGGATCCTTGGGGTGGGAGGCGTGAACGGGATGGGCGGGATGTCGAGGGCTGTTCTGTCCAACCTGCGCCGGTGCTTTGCTTGCCCCATACGGCAGCGTCCCGGCGACGCGAGCCACTGTGCAGATGATAGGAAACCTCGCCATGCGCCGCTGGACTGAGCCCCAATGCCCAAGATCGCGGCAATGTGAACCGCCGTCTCGCCGCTCCATGCATCGGAAGGCCCGTGGTCCGAGGTTGGCCGAGCGCTGCCTGTCATGGCCGGCAGGCATCGGTCCGCTCAGCTTGGACGTCAGCCAGTCGGCGGTCGACTCGACATCGCGACTGTCTGGGGCGGCACGGGCGCATCCGACAGCTTCAGGGCGCGCTGTTTGCCGTAGCGCTCGAGAACAAATGCTCGCACGAGCTCACTTTCCGGAGTGGTCGAAAATCATGCAGGTCGTCGTGGCGTGGGCGTAGAGTCTTCCGTCCGGACCGACGATGCGGCCTTCGGCCGTGGCGACCTGGCGCCCGGCATGGATCACCTTCCCCTCGGCGCGAACCAGGGGAACGGCATCGGTGAGCGGTCTGAGCATGTTCACTTTCAGCTCCAGCGTGGTGTACCCCATGCCGGCCGGCAGGGTCGTATGCACGGCGCAACCCAGCGCGGAGTCGAGCAAGGTACAGAACCAGCCGCCGTGCACCGTGCCCAGCGGGTTGTAGTGCCGCAACTGCGGCCGGCCCTGGAAGATGGCGATACCCGGCTCCATGTGGACCGGGACGAAGTCCATGGTTTCGCCAATGGGGGGCGCGGGCAGCTCGCCGGCAAAGATGGCTTCGAACACCTCCATGCCCGTCATGCCGAAGGTCTTTTCTCGTGGCGCCGTGCCCGGCGCACTCAGGCCGTTGCGCACGGTGCGGTCGGCTTCCTGCCAGTTCTCGAGGGTCTGTTGGGGGGTCATGGCGCTCACACTTGAATTGCAGATACAAGTATTGTAGGTACAATCTGGAACATGAAGAAAGCTGTTGCACCGCGAGGCTGCACCAATCTGAAGCTTCGACAGCTGGGGCGGATGGTGAACCGCCACTACGACCACCACCTGTCCGCGGTGGGCCTGAAGAGCACGCAGTACGCCTTGCTCTCGTATGTCGTCAAACTCGGGCCGATCCGACCCAGCGATCTGTCGCGGTGCCTGCAAATGGATGCATCGACGTTGACCCGCAACCTGCAACCCATGGTGGCTCAGGGTTGGCTGGCGGTCGGTGCGGGCGAGAACGCTCGCAGTCGCCTGATCGCAGCCACCGCAGCGGGCCAAGCCCTGCGTGCCGAAGCCCAGCGCGCCTGGAAAGCGGCGCAAACGGACCTGAACCATCGCCTGGGGGTGGCGCAGGTTTGTGCACTGCACGACTTGCTGGATGCCAGCATTGCGGCCCTGGATGAGGCCTCCAGCGATACACACACCGCCCGCTGAGGCACCCACCCGTTTGACCGGTCATTTGCTGCTGCCTGGGCTACGCGACGATGGGCTGGGGTCTGGGCACCAACATGGCCGGCCTGAACATGCCGCACGCGCTCAGCGACCTTCATTCGCGATGGAAGCTGCCGCCCATAGCCCCTTACCGAGGTGAGGCCGGCGTGCCGTATGTCGTTGATCGCCTGATCGGTCGGGTGGACGAACTGTCACAGGCGAGCAGACAACCCATTGCCCTGGTCGGCTGGAGCCTCGGTGGTTTCATGGCGCGTGAAGCTGCGCGCGAGAGACCGACACAAATCAGCCAGGTCATCACCTTGGGCTCGCCGGTCATCGGTGGTCCAAAGTGCACGCTCGCGGCGAAGGCGTTCAATCGCCGCCAGTACGATCTCGATTGGGTGGAACGCCTCATCGCCGATCGCGAAGAGCGTCCCATCACCGTGCCGATCACGGCGGTGGTGAGCCCCTCCGATGGCGTCGTCAGCTATCTGGCCGCGCTGGATCACCACAGTCCCGCCGTCGAACATGTCCGGTTGGATGTCGCCCACCTGGGATTGCCCTACAACGGCACCGTATGGTCCGTGATTGCAAAGGCTCTGCAGGCGATGGAATTCGGGAGTGGTCGTGCGTAAACGGGCCGCCACTGCAGCAAGCCGAGTGTTGGCGCCACAACTGAGGGACGAGTTCGAGGATCAGGCTGGTCCGATCAAGATTCTCTTCAGGCAACCCGCATCCGCGAGTCCTCCGGTGCTTCTTGTGCCTGGATCGTTTTCCGGCGCCTGGATTTGGCGCGGCAATTTTCTCGAATACTTTCACCAGGCGGGCTATGAAGTTGCGGCCATGAGCTTTGGCGGACACGGGCAGCGCGGCTGGTCCTTGTGGCGCCGCGGCTTGAAAGCGTTCGAACGGGATCTGGAGGCGGCGATCGCCCAGATGCGCGCGCCACCGATCGTCATCGCCCACTCGCTGGGGGGCTTGATCGCCCAGCGCGTCGCCTACCGCAGGCCGCTGGCGGCGCTGGGGTTGCTGTCGCCGATTCCACTCCATGGCGTCGCAGGCAGTGTGCTGGCTCTGGCGAAGCAGTCTCCGACGAGCGTACTCAAGCTGGGAGCCCTCGCCCTGGAGCCCAGAATCTCGCGGCTGGGTGAAGCGCCGTTGGGCATTTACTCGTCTCGAGTCAGCAAAGAAGCCCGCATCGCCGTGACCCGAAGACTGCAAGCGGAGTCACCACTGGTGCTGGGTCAAAGCCTTTTTCCGCGAACCACCCATCAGGGGCCGCCGCCCTGTCCGCTCAAATTCTGGGGCGCCGAGGGCGATCACATCATCCCGGCGAGTGAAGTGCGGCGCGCAGCGCGAGACATGAGGGCTGAAGCAAAGATTTTTCCCGGCATGAGCCACATCATGCAAAGCGAACCCGACTGGAGGGATGTGGCGGACGATATCCTGGCGTGGATCGGGAGACTGGCTCTTGGGAAGCGACATCGATCCCTGAAACGTCGCTCTCCACGAATCGCGCCTCAAAGGCATACGGGGCGACGCTGACGCGGTCCGCCGGCCCGTTCGAGCTCAGGCGCTGGGGCGCGCTGCTGTCGGCGCTGGCGACGGTGGGCTTCATCGCCAATGCTGCCACCGCGGTGCTGCGCGGGCGGCGTGGCGGACGGCGGTCGAGCCGGGCCTGACCGGGCGCTGCAAGCCGCCGGACGCGTGTCTAGGGCCGGGGCGTCGCACCAAGAACACACCGCCGCGCCGGCGCGCGCCGGACGCGCCGGTTGAAGGCATGCCCGCCCCGTCGGCCAGGCGCCCCAGCACGGGTCGGGGGGCATCGAAGACGAACCGGACCGCACGAGTGACCGGTGCGCCCGCACGAACCGGTCAAGGTCCGTGCCCGTGTTCGGTGGTCAGTCGCGGGCACGGCAGACCCAAGCTTTGCCTCGCATCCAAATGATGCTTAGCATGCGCTCGATGGACGATCGTTCGCTCGAGGCTCCTCGGTACGGGCAGGTCGGCAGCGTGGGCAGGACCCTGGCCGGACCGAGGCGGCTGGAAATGGGCGAGATGCCGGGCGAGTCCGGCGCGCCCGGAACCAGCCTTTGCAGCACCCAGGAGCCACCATGACCTCGACCCTGTTCATCCTCAACGACGCGCCCTATGGCAACGAACGTGCCTACAACGCCCTGCGACTGGCGGCCGCCTTGGCGGCCAGGGACGGTCAGCAGGTCAGGCTGTTCCTGATGGCCGACGCCGTGGCCTGCGCCAAGAGCGGCCAGAAGCTGCCCGAGGGCTACTACAACCTGCAGTTGATGTTGGGCAAGGTCATCCGCAAGGGCGAGGTGGGGCTGTGCGGCACCTGCATGGACGCGCGCGGCCTGCGCGACGACGAGGTGATCGAAGGCGCACGGCGCAGCACCCTGGCCCAGCTGGCCGAGTGGACCGCCGAGTCCGACAAGGTGCTGGTCTTCTAGGCCATGCGGGCAACCGACATGGTTCCGGAGCTGGGCGTCATCGAAGGCTATTTCGGCCGGCCGTGGCGCCACGCGGATCGCAAGCGCGTGCTGACGAAGTTGCGCGAACTCGGCTTCGCGTGGTTCTGCCACGCACCCAAGGCAGACCCCTTCCTGCGGCGGCGCTGGCGCGAGCGGCACCCGCCGGCCGCCTTCGCCGAGCTGGCCGATCTGTCAGCCCACTGCCGCGCCCTCGGCCTGCGCTTCGGCATCGGCCTGAGCCCCTACGAGCTGTATCGCGACCACAACCGGGCCGCGAAGGCCGATTTCGTGGCCAAGCTCGAGGCCCTGGACGAGATCGGCATCGACGACCTCGCCATCCTCTTCGACGACACGCGAGGCGATATGCCGGACCTGGCGGCCCGGGAGGCCGAAATCGTGCATGCCGCGCTGGCCACCACCCGCGCCAGCCGGGTCATGATGTGCCCGACCTATTATTCCGACGACCGGATGCTCGACATCGTCTTCGGCGAACGCCCGGCGGGCTACCTCGACGACCTCGGGCGCAGGCTCGACCCCCGCGTCGGTGTCTACTGGACCGGGGAAGAGATCTGCGCGCGCGAGTTCAGCGTCGGCCACCTGGCGCGTGTGGCCGATTCATTGCGGCGCAAGCCGACGCTGTGGGACAACTATCCGGTCAACGACGGACCGCAGATGTCGCGCTTCCTGCATTTGCGCGGCTTCACCGGGCGCCCGGCTGCGATCGCACCCTGCGTCGCGGCGCATGCCATCAACCCGGCGCTGCAGCCACACCTGAGCCTGATTCCTGCCGCCACGCTGGTGGCCAGCTACAGGGAGGGCGCCACCTATGCCTACATGCGCGCCTTCCGCGAGGCCGCGCGTTCGCTGGCTGGCGCCGAGCTGGCGGCGATGCTCGAGGAAGACCTGCACGCACTGCAGGACCGGGGCATCGACCGGCTGGGCGACGAGCGGCTGCGGCTGCGCCAGCGCTATGCCGCCGTGGACCATCCGATGGCGGCCGAGGTGGTGCGCTGGCTGGACGGCGATGACACGGTGGACCGCTGGGTCGAGGAGGCATGAGCCTGGGCCGGGTCGGACCCGGCGCGACCGACCTCTAGCCACGACGAGGCTGAACGAGCCGGGGGCACCGCCGATGCGGCCACTGCGGTGCTGCGCGGGCGGCCTGGCGGCCGACCGTGGCGTTTGGCCTGAATCAGTGCCTGAACATCGGGAACAGCCGCTCGTCCTCGAGTTGCGTGTGCTCGGCCAGGTCGGCCAGGAACCCGGTCCAGGCCGTACGCAGCGAGGCCAGCGCCGAGCCGGCGCCCGCCGCCGGCAGCGCCTGCAGCAAGGCCTCGATATGCGCGATCTCGTCGCCGTGCAGCCCGTGCTCGGCCTGCATGTCGTCGATGAGCCGGACGATGAGGCTGTTGCCGCCTTGTTCCATCATCGGAAACAGGCGCATCTCCTCCTTGAACATGTGCATCTCCAGCGCCTCGGCCAGCGCCGCGAACGGCGCGGCAAAGCCGGCCGGGCCGGCGCCGGCTTCGACGTCCCGCGCCAGCGCCACGATGCGCGGCAGGTCGCGGCGGTGCGCCTCGTGGAAGCGTTCCAGCACGTGCTCGACCAGGTCGCGGGCGACCGCCAGCCGTTGCGCGTTCATCGCGGCACCAGGAAGGTGGAATTCTCGTGCTGCACCACCGCCTGGCCGTCGCCGCGCGGCAGCATCGTCAGTTCGAACACCACCGGCGCCGAGCGGCCGCGCAGCCCCTGCGCCGCCTCGGCCGGCAGCTGCAGGCCCACCACCAGCGACTCGATGCCGGCCGGTGCCACCGTCACCGGGGGTGCGGCCAGCACCAGGCCGGGGATGCCGCTGGCCGCCAATCGGTAGGTCTGCGGCACTTCGGTGCGGTTCATGATCTGCAGCCGGTAGACATTCTCGACCGTGCCCTCGTCGACGATGCGCGCCAGCGCGCCGCGGTCCTTGATGACGTCGAACTGGAACGGGCTGCGCAGCGCCACGCTGGCCGCGAAGGCCACGCTGGCGGCCGACAGCACCGCGCCGTAGATCAGCACGCGCGGCCGCAGCGCGCGCCTGAACATCTGCAGCCGCGTCCAGCCGTGGCGCACGCCGTTCTCGGTGGAATAGCGGATCAGGCCCCTGGCGTAGCCCATGCGGTCCATGACGCCGTTGCAGACGTCGATGCAGGCGGCGCAGCCGATGCATTCGTTCTGCAACCCGTTGCGGATGTCGATGCCGGTGGGGCAGACCTGCACGCACAGCGTGCAGTCGACGCAGTCGCCCAGCCCCTGCGCGGCCGGGCTGGCCTTGCGCGAGCGCGAGCCGCGCGGATCGCCACGCGCCTGGTCGTAGGTGATGATCAGCGAGTCCTTGTCGATGAGCGCGCTCTGGAAGCGCGCGTACGGGCACATGTACTTGCACATCTGCTCGCGCAGGTAGCCGGCGTTGCCGTAGGTGGCGGCGCCGTAGAACAGGATCCAGAACGCGCTCCAGGCCGACACGTCGAAGGCCAGCACGTCTGCGCCAAGCTCGCGGATGGGCGTGAAATAGCCGACGAAGCTGAAGCCGGTGAAAAGGCCGATGGCCAGCCACGCCGCCTGCTTGGCACTCTTGCGCGCCAGCTTCGCCGCCGACCAGGGCGCCTGATCCAGCCGCATGCGCGCGACGCGGTCGCCTTCGATCTTGCGCTCCACCCACATGAAGATCTCGGTGTAGACGGTCTGCGGGCAGGTGTAGCCGCACCACAGCCGCCCGGCGACGGCGGTGAAGAAGAACAGCGCCAGCGCCGACAGCACCAGCAGCGCGGCCAGGAAGATGAGGTCCTGGGGGTACAGCACCAGACCCAGGATGTAGAAGCGCTGCGCCTCCAGGTCGAACAGCACCGCCTGGCGGCCGCCCCACTGCAGCCACGCCAGGCCATAGAAGACGATCTGCGTCAGCCAGACGAAGGTCCAGCGCCAGGTCGCGAACCAGCCGCTCACCGCCCGCGGGTAGATCTCGGGCTGCTTCTCGTACATCGAGACGAACTGCGGGCCGTCGCCGGCTTCGCCGCCACTGTCGGCGGGTCCGGCGGGGTGGATCGGGATCATGGCCCGGCGCCGGGCTTCAGGCGGTTTCATCGCAGCGGTACGGCCGCCTGCGGGCCGGGGTGTTCAAAAGATGCACGATTGATATATGTTAAGGACAGGCCGGCATTAAAGCAATACACTGCGTGCATCTTTCGATTCGACCCCCCATGCGACTTTCGGAGTACACCGACTACACCCTGCGCGTGCTCATGTACTGCGCGGCGCACCGCGAGCGCCTGGTCACGATCGGCGAACTGGCCGAATATCATGGCGTGTCGAAAAACCACCTCATGAAGGTGGTCAACGACCTGGCGCACCAGGGCCTGATCGAGACCACGCGCGGGCGCGGCGGCGGCCTGCGGCTGCTGAAGGAGCCCGGGGCCATCCGCATCGGCGACGTCGTGCGCGCTACGGAAACCGACTTCCGGCTCGTCGAGTGTTTCGACCCCCGTACCAACCTGTGCAGCCTGACGCCCAGCTGCCGGCTGAAGCATGTCTTCGACGATGCGCTGCAGGCCTATTTCAGGGCCCTGGACGGCGCCACCCTGGCCGACCTGACCCCGGGCCCTGCCGCGGCACCGCGACGCAAGCCGGCCGGCCCCGCGGGGCACCCGCCGGTGCGGGTGGTGGCGATGGCGATGCCGAAGCGCCCGTCCGGGCCGGCCAAGGCCACCCCCTCGCGCTGACGCCCCCGCTGCCGGCTCATCCTTAGAGATCCCCGTTGTCCACCACCGATTCATCTGCGCGGGATGCCACCCGCCCCAACCCGAGGACCACCATGTCACAACCCCATGTCCACCTGAATCCCGATTCGATCTACCCCTTCGACGCCCGCGGCGTGGCCAAGCGCTTCAGGCATGCAGCCATCTTCGGCGCCCTCGACAGCCTGCGGCCCGGCGAGACCATGCGCTTCGCCAACGACCACGACCCGCTGCCGTTGCTGGAGCAACTGGCGCAACGCTACGGCGAAGGTGTCGCCATCGAATACCGGCACCGCGAACCGGGAATGATCGTCATCGACTTCAGCGTGCGCTGAAAACCGACTGCGAGCGCCACGCAGCCGCGGCGTCAAGACCTCTGAAACGCCCGAACGCCTGCCCAGGGAGAACGCCCATGGCCCGAGAACATGTCCCCCCGGGCCAGATCGCCAGCGTGCGGCCGCTGGGCACCGGCCTGGGCTCGGCCCGGACCACCGCGCTGCTGAAGTCCGAACAACTGGAAGTGGTGCGCCTCGTGCTGCTCGCCGGCAGCGAATTGCGCGAGCACAGCGCGCCGGGCGAGATCACGGTGCAGTGCCTGGAAGGCTGCATCGAATTCAGCACGCCGCAGGGCGTGCAGACGATGACGGCCGGCGACTTCGTCCACTTGCGCCGCAACGAGCCTCATGCGCTGAAGGCCCGGGCCGACTCCTCGGCGCTGCTCACGCTGTGCGTTGCCTGAGACGCGCGCCGCCGTCCGCCTGATCGCTATCGAAACCGTAAACAGGACACGGCGTGGAACCCCTGGATCTGCAAGTCTTGCGCGACGCCGCGGCTTGGTTTGCCGCTGGCCACGGCGTCTGCCTGGTGACCGTGGTGCAGACCTGGGGCAGCGCGCCGCGTCCGCCCGGCGCGCTGCTGGCGCTGCGCGACGACGGCGTGGCCAGCGGTTCGGTCTCGGGCGGCTGCGTCGAGCAAGACCTCATCGACCGCGTGCGCAGCGCCGGCCTGCCCGAACGGCCGCAGTGGCTGAGCTACGGCGTCACGCCCGACGAGGCGGCGCGCTTCGGCCTGCCCTGCGGCGGCACGCTGCGCCTGCTCCAGGAGCCCCTGTCCGACCCGGCCTGGATTGGCGAGTTGCTGGAGCGCACCGCCCGCCACCGCCTGGTGCGGCGCACGCTGGACCTGGCCAGCGGCCTCGTCACGCTGACCGAGGGCCGGCGCGGCGATGCGCTGGAATTCACCGAGACCACGTTGCACGCCACCTTCGGGCCGCGCTGGCGGCTGCTGCTCATCGGTGCCGGCCAGCTCTCGCGTGCGCTCGGATCCATGGCGCAGGCGCTCGACTTCGAGGTGCTGGTGTGCGACCCGCGCGAGGAATACCGCTGCGCCTTGAACGAGGCCGGGCTGGTCTGGCTTCCAGGCATGCCCGACGACGTGGTGCGCGAGATCGAGCCCGACGCGCACACCGCCATCGTGGCGCTCACGCACGACCCGCGGCTCGACGACATGGCGCTGCTGGAGGCGCTGAAGTCGCAGGCCTTCTACGTCGGCGCGCTCGGCTCGCGGCGCACCAGCAGCGCGCGGCGCGAACGACTGCGCCTGTTCGACCTCTCGGATGCCGAGGTGGCGCGACTGCACGGCCCGGTGGGGCTGCCCATCGGCAGCCGCACGCCGGGAGAAATCGCGGTCTCGGTGCTGGCCGAAGTCGTGGCGGTGAAGAACGGCGTGGCCGTGGCCGGCTGAAGACGCACGGCGCGGGCTGGCCTGCGCCCGTTCGCCGGCCCGGCGTTCACTTCACCTGCAGCTGGTTCAGATATTCCAGCAGCGACATGATGCGCGTGCGCACGTAGACCGCCTGGTTGTAGGGCATGTCGGGCAGCGCCTCGGCCGCCTGGATGGTGTAGTCCATGCCCCACACCGGCATGTCGCGCGTGCCGTGGCCCTTGCCCGCGCCCTCGATGGTCTCGTAGGTGCGGCTCACCGGAAAGACGCCGCCGTTCTTGCGCGCCAGCTGCGTCAGGTCGGGCAAGGGGTTCTTGAGCTGCTCGGCATAAGGCCCCTTGCCCTTGCCGTCCAGGCCGTGGCAGACGGCGCACTTGGTCTCGAATTCGCGCTTGCCCAGGTCGAGCTTGGCCTGCGCGAGAGCGGTGGCGGTCATCGAACACAGGGCACAGGCTGCGAAGGACATCAGGAACCCGTTGGATCGCATCGTCAACTCCTGGGAATTTGGGGGCGGGACGCCGGCATTTCGTTTCGTGAGCACTATCGATCCGCGGCCGCGACGCTGACTTGACTTCCGTCAACCGTGGCGTGCCAGCCCCGGGCACGGCCCGCCTGCGGCTCGGGTCCGACCCGCATTGCTCGGATCGAGACGAGTCGCATGTGGTCAGTCGACATCGACTTGATCCAGTCCGTTTTCTTTTGTCCGCGCCGCGGCAACACTCGACCTTAGATGTCGTTGCGTCGCCTGAGATTCCTGTGGCTGGCCCTGGCGGTCGCCGTGCTGAATGCCGGCGCGCCGCTGCTGGGCTATGCGGCCATGGCCGGCCAAGACGGCCTGGTGCGCGTGATCTGCACGCCCACCGGCATGAAGACCATCGTCGTGGATGCCGACGGCCAGGTGCACACGGTGGACGCGCAGCCGTCGCACGGCGGGCATTGCGCCCTGTGCGCGATGCCGGCGGCCTTGCCGGCGCCGCAGGCGACGCTGCCTGCCCCGATCACGGCCGCCTGCGCGGCGGCTGGCCTCGCGCCGACCGCCTACCGGCCCTGCTTCACCGCGGCCACGCCGCCCGCCACCGGTCCTCCCGCGCTGGCTTGATGCCCCGCCCGACCCGGATGCCGGCCCATGGCCGCACCCGGTGCACGGCGCCACGCCTGTCGATCCGACAACCTGCCGCCCCGGCCTTGCCCGCCGGACGGTGGCGCTGCCGCGGCCCACCCTTGCCGCCCGAGGACCCTACTGTGATTTCCCTGCCCAGCCATAGGCTTCGTACCCTTCCCTTTCTGCTCGCGACCTTGCCCGGCATCGCCTGGGCGCAGGATGCCCATTCGCCGGACCGCGTCATGGTCACGGCACCCCGCGCCGCCGTGCCGCTGAATGCAGTCAGCGTCGATGCCGGCACGCTGAAGGCGCTGCGTGCCGCCACCAGCGACACCGCCAGCCTGCTGCGCTCCACACCGGGCGTCAGCCTGTACGGGGCCGGCGGCGCGTCCAGCCTGCCGGCGATCCGAGGCCTGGCCGACGACCGGCTGCGCATCAAGGTCGACGGCATGGACCTCGTCGCCTCGTGCCCCAACCACATGAACCCGCCGCTGTCCTACCTGGACCCGACCATGGTCGACACCCTCAAGGTGTACGCGGGCATCACGCCGGTCAGCGTCGGCGGCGACAGCATCGGCGGCACGATCATCGCCGAGACTCCCGCGCCCGAGTTCGCTGCGCCCGGCGAGGCGCCGCTCGTCACGGGCCGGCTCAGCGGCTTCTACCGCAGCAACAACCAGGCGCGCAGCGCCAGCCTCGCGGCCAGCTATGCGACCGAGACCTTCCAGCTGGCCTACAGCGGCAGCTTGGCCCGGGCCGACAACTACCGCGCCGGCGGCGACTTCAAGACGACGACCGAGACCGGCCGCCCCGGCCACACGCTGCCGCTCGACGAAGTCGGCTCCACGGCCTACGACACACGCAATCACCTGGTGGGGGTGGCCCTGCGCAGCGCGAACCACCTGGTCGAGGCCAAGCTGGGCCTGCAGGACGTGCCCTACCAGCTCTACCCCAACCAGCGCATGGACATGCTGGGCAACGACCAGCAGCGCGTGAACCTGCGTTACCTCGGCCAGTTCGACTGGGGCACGCTGGAGGCCCGGGCGACGCACGAAGACGTCGATCACGAGATGGACTTCGGGCCCGACCGGCGCTTCTGGTACGGCACCCTCTCGGGCGACGGCGTCCCCTGCGCACCGCTGGGCGGCGCACCGAACAGCTGCGCCGCCGGCATGCCGATGCTGACCGCCAGCACGAACAGCGGCCTCTCGCTCCAGGGCAGCCTCGAACTGAGCGAGCAGGCCACGCTGCGCCTGGGCAGCGAATTCCAGCGCTACCGGCTCGACGACTGGTGGCCGGCGTCCGGCGGCGGCATGTGGCCGGGCACCTTCCTGAACATCGCCGACGGCCAGCGCGACCGCGCGGCCGCTTACGCCGAGTGGGAGGCACGCACCGGCCCGCAGTGGACCACCCTGCTCGGTGCCCGCTACGAACGGGTGCAAACCAACACCGGCGACGTGCGCGGCTACAGCACTGCCGCCGGTGCACCCGGCAGCCAGGCGGCCGACGCGGCGCGCTTCAACGCCCTGGACCGTGAGCGCAACGACGACAACTGGGACCTCACCGCGCTGCTGCGCCACACCTCCAGCGCCAGCCTGGACATCGAGGTCGGCGTCGCGCGCAAGGTGCGCTCGCCGAACCTCTACGAGCGCTACGCGTGGTCGACCTGGCCGATGGCGGCGACGATGAACAACTTCGTCGGCGACGGCAACGGCTACGTCGGCAACCCCGACCTGCAGCCCGAAGTGGCGCACACGCTGAGCGCCACCTTCGACTGGCACGCGGCCGACCGGAGCTGGGCCATCAGGGCCACGCCGTACGTCACGCAGGTGACGGACTTCATCGACGCCGTGCGCTGCACCACGGCCCTCATCCCCGGCTCGGCCTGCCCGGCCACCAGCACCGCGACCAACGCCTTCGTGGTGCTGCAGTACGCCAACCAGTCGGCGCGACTGGTCGGCGTCGACCTCTCGGGCCAGATGCCGCTGACCGAGGGTGGCTGGGGCCGCTGGGGTCTGGAGGGCGTGGTCAACGTCACCGACGGCGAGAACCGCGACACGGGCCAGGGCCTGTACAACATCATGCCGCTGAATGCCCGGCTCACGCTGACGCACCGGCAGGGCGGGTGGGACAACGCCGTCGAAGTCGTGCTGGTGCAGGCCAAGGACGATCTGTCCGAAGTGCGCAACGAAATCCGCACCGCCGGCTACGGCCTGGTCAACCTGCGCGCCAGCCACACCTGGAAGCAGCTGCGCGTCGATTTCGGCATCGACAACCTGCTGGACAAGCTGTACGCGCTGCCGCTCGGCGGCGCCTACGTCGGCCAGGGCAAGACGATGAGCATGAACGGCGTGCCCTGGGGCACGGCGGTGCCGGGCATGGGGCGCTCGGTCTACGTGGCTGCGAGCTACGAGTTCTGAGCACACCCTGAACGCGGACCTGAACGCGGTACCGGTCGACTAGACTTTTGCCCCATGGAGCCCAGCGCCAGCGTCCGCTTCTTCGACGCGCAGTTCGAGCGCCAGCTGGCGGCCGGCGAACTGCAGCTCAATCCTTTCGAGCAGGCGGCACTGCCCTTCCTGCAAGGCCACGTGCTCGATTGCGGTTGCGGCCTGGGCAACCTGGCGCTGGCGGCGGCGCAGCGCGGCTGCACGGTGGTGGCGCTGGACGGCAGCGCGGCGGCCATCGCCCACCTGCAGGCGCTGGCCGTTGCGCACCGCCTGCCCATCACCGCCGCGCGGGCCGACCTGCGCGACCATGTACCGCCGCGCGAGGCGTTCGACGCCGTGGTCTCGATCGGGCTGCTGATGTTCTTCGCGTGCACGGACGCGCGACGCCAGCTCGCGCGCCTGCAGGCCGCCGTGCGGCCGGGCGGCGTGGCGGCGGTCAACGTGCTGATCGAAGGCACCACCTACCTGGACATGTTCGGCGCCGAGGCCCATTGCCTCTTCGGCGGCGACGAGCTGCGGCGGGCTTTCGACGGCTGGACGCTGCTGTACGACGCCGAGCAGGACTTCGCGGCCCCGCGCGGCCTCGTCAAACGATTCTCGACCCTCATCGCGCGCCGGCCGGGGCGCAGCGCGTAGCCGGTCATGCGGACCGCTCGGCCACGGTCGACCTGCTCGTCGACGGCGCCGTCGTGTTCAGCGCACAGTACGCCGACGGTGCGCTCGAGGCGCCAGGGCCGGGCTTCCGCCGCGGCCTCGCGCTGAAGCTGCTGCGCTGCCCCCCCCCCCCCCCCCCGCCCGCGCCGCCCGGCCCCCCCGGCCCCGCGCCGCGCCGCCGCCCGCCCGCGGCGCCCCCGCCGCCCCCGCCGCCGCCCCCCCCCCCGCCGGCGGCCCGCCCGGCGGCCGCGCCCCCCGCCCGGGGCCCCGCCCGGCCGCCGGCGCGCCCCCCCCCGCGCCGCCCCCCCGGGCGGCCGGCCCCCCGGCCCCGCCCGCCGGGCGCCGCCCGCCGGCCCGGGCCCCGCCCGCGGCCCCGCGCCCCGCGCCCCGCCGCGGGGGCGGGGGCCCGCCCGCGCCGCCGCCGCCCGGCCCCGCGCGCCGCCCCGGGGCCGCCCGCCGCCGCGCCGCGCCGCCGCGGCCCGCCGGCCGCCGCGCGCGCCGCCGCGCCCGCCGGCGCCCCGCCGCGCGGGCCGCGCCCCGCGGCCGGGGGCCGCGGCGGCCGCCGCCGGGCCGCCCCCCCCCCCTGAGCCGGCCCGCCGAGGCCCAGGCCGCGAGCTTCGCGGTCGGCCCCCAGGAGAGCGTCACGAACTGATTGAAATAGCTCGAATGGACGGCGATCGCCCCGATGCGAAGGCGCTCAGGCTTTGCTGTGCCAGGTCGGCGTTGGCACGCCCGGTCCGGTCCGGGCTGCCGCTTCCGGAGGCCCAGGACAGGCCGGGCCTCAGCGATGACGTCGAGCCCCGGGTCCCACCCGAACCCAGGCAGCCCACCTGGTTCAGGTAGGCCCCGCAGGTGCGGCCAGGCTCAACAGCGCGACGATCAACGCAGCGCGCCCACATGCAGCAGCATCTCGATTCATCGTGCCCTCCGAGAAGTTCGACCCGCGCAGGCCCGGGTCTCGAATATCCGGCGCCCGGGTCCGAAGTGCCGGGCAGGGTCCTGCTCGCCGGCTGCCGATTCCTTAAAGCAGATCGAGTCGATGCGCACCCCCCCACGAACCGCGGGCTCGCTGCGCCCCCACGAATCGGGGGCCCGATCACCCCAGCGCTGGGGTGAGTGCGTACGGCGGGGCTGACTAGACTTTCCGCGACGCCATGGGCGAGTCCGCAGGCCAGACGCCCGCTCGAACGGGCGGTCGCGCGCGATGCGTTCGCGTTGGGCCGGTCGACCCATCCAGCCGGCGCAGGAATCGAGGAGAACAGACCATGTCGAAGGCAATCGCCGCCGTCCTGTCGTGGTTGGTGCTGGCCATCTGCCCGCTGCCGGTTTGGGCGGAGCCGACGATTTCCGCCGGCTCTGCCACCGTCGGCGTCGGCGACACGTTCACGATCCAGGTTTCGATCAGCGGCGCCGAAGGCTTAGGGTTGACGACTTGGCAGATCGATCTCGAGTTCGACCCCATGATCCTGCCGGCCAACTCGGTCAGCGAAGGGCCGATCCGGCCTTGACGACGCTTTTCTCCGCCGGGCGCGATCGACAACGGCAGCGGCCTGATCACCCTTGACCGCCGATCGTTCGTGGATGCCGATCCGTGATTGTTGCGAAGGCGTGCTCGCGGAGATCGAGTTCACGGCGCTCGCCGTTGGCACCTCGCCGTTGACGCTGCCGGACCTGTTCAACTCGGCTTTGGCCAGACGCCTCCGGAG
The DNA here is from genome assembly GCA_016709385.1 of Candidatus Rubrivivax defluviihabitans. Taxonomy (GTDB): domain Bacteria; phylum Pseudomonadota; class Gammaproteobacteria; order Burkholderiales; family Burkholderiaceae_C; genus Rubrivivax; species Rubrivivax defluviihabitans. The sequence goes on along the minus strand of JADJMW010000001.1, from coordinate 575,931 downwards.
GATCGCGTCAGGATGGAACCGTCACGGTGCAGGCGCAGGTCCCCGAGCCCGGAACGCTGGCTCTGGTGGCGCTGGCCACCGGCGGCTTTGCGCTGCGGCGCCGGCAAAGCGGGGCGGGTCGCTGGGCCAATCACGCGCCATCCGCTAGCCGAAGCAGCGCGTCGGCCGATCGGCTGAAGCCGACGCCGAAGGTGGAACTCCCTGCCGTGGCCGCGCTTCACGGCGAGCAGGGCCGGCAGGCAGGGCCGGCGGAGCAAGGTGGAGCAACGGACGACAAGCGAAGGAGACAACGATGAATGCGTCGACGATCAAAGCGCTCGGGGCAATGGCGGCAGGCCTGATCGCCGTGCTGGCCGCACCCGCCGCGGCACAAGTCTCGACGACCGCCAACGGCCCGTACTACGCGACACCGTCGTGGGATCAGAAGCTCACCACCAACCGCTTCGTGATCCTCCTCAACTGGAGCAGCGAGGCCGTCCTCGACCGCGAAACGGGCCTGGTGTGGCAGGTGACGCCAGGCATCGGATCCCCGTACGGCAGCGACAGCAACTGGTATGGCGCAACGATGAACTGCGCGGGCGTCGGCACCGGCGGGCGCTACGGCTGGCGGCTGCCGACTTACCACGAGATCAGTTCGCTGGCGGACGCGACGGGCGCCCTGCCCGCCGGTCATCCGTTTCAGGTGGGCACCAATCCGCTTTACTGGTCGGCGACGATCTACCCAGCCGACGACACGTTCGCCTTGGCTCGGAACATCACTGCGGCTACGACTCCCATCGCCGCCAATCGAGTGATTGTGTCGGCCAATGTCTGGTGCGTTCGCGGCGGGCAGGGCGTGAATTCGAACGGCTAGGGATTGCCTTCGGGGAGGTGTGCACAGCGGCGCGCGGGACGCCCGAGACTCCGCGTGAAGGAGAGTGACAGTGAAGGAAATGACTCGCAAGGCGAAGGCCATCGCGGCCGCGTTCGGCGTGATCCTCGCGGCCGCGCCGGCAACGACGTTCGCCCAACTTTCCACCACGGCCAACGGCCCTTACTACGCCACGCCGTCGTGGGACCAGAAGCTCACGACGAACCGCTTCGTGATCCTGGCCAACTGGAACAACGAAGCGGTGCTGGACCGCGAGACCGGGGTCGTCTGGCAGCGCTCGCCGATCACCTTTGACAACGACCTGTCGTACGCAGCCTGGACCTGCCACCTCGCGAGCACCGGTGGCCGGAGAGGCTGGCGGCTGCCGCGCGCCGAGGAGCTGGCCAGTTTGCTGGAGCCCGATCCGATCACCGGCATGGCGACGCTTCCTGCCGGTCATCCCTTCATCGGCATCCATACGAACTCGGGCGACTTCTACTGGTCGGCGACGCGCTCCGCCCAGTCCGCCAACACCGTGTGGGTCGTCAGCTTCTACAACGGCGCGGGCGGCCCGTTCCTCTCTTACGACCGCTACTTCTGGTGCGCCCGCGGCGGGCAGGGCGTCGACACTCAGTGAGGAGGGCCTGCGGGCCGTCCGGTGTCTGGCCGGAGGCGATGGCCTGCGCTGCCCGCAGGGGACGCGCGATCGGGCGGGCGCGGCGGGAGGTTCAAGCCAGCCGCGGCGCCAGCAGCAGCCGGTGCAGCAGTTCCTCGCGGCTGCGGGCGCCGAGCTTGGCGAAGATCACTCTCGCGTAGCTGATTGCCGTCTGTTCGGAGATGCCCATCCGCTCGCCGAGTGCGGCATAGCTGCCGCCCGCCACCAGCAGCAGGCACAGCTCGCGCTGGCGCGGCGACAGCGCGCTGCGCTCCAGCGCAGCGTCCACCGCCACCGGCAGCGGCACTTCGTGCTCCAGTGCGATGCCGACCAGCGGCACGCCGTCGCCGTGCACCGGCTGCAGCCGCTGCGCGCGCAGCGTGAACTGCCCCCACGGGCTGCGCAGGCGCAGCGTCGTCGTCTGCCGCGGGTCGGCTGGCAGCGCGGCGCAGATCGAGGCGAGCTGCGCCGTCACGCCCGCATCCGCCGTGGCGCAGCCGCGCCCGCAGGAACGGTGATTCAGGCAAGGGTGCAGCGCCAGCGCGAGCCGCAACCGCGCGTCCGCGCCGGCGTGCCGGATCTCGCCGCCCAGGCCGACCACCGCGAAGGCCGGCGGCGATGCCGCCGCACGCTCGCCGTCGTACGACGGCGGCCCGCCGCACGCGCGGGCGAACAGCGGCAGCAGCGCCGAGACGGTCTCGAGGTCCTCCGGCGCGAAGTCCGGGTCGCGCGGCCCGCGATACAGCACCAGCACGCCCAGCGGTCGCCGGCCGTCGTCGACCACGGCCTCCAGCGCGTGGTGGAGGCCGCGCGCCTGCCAGACGCGACGATAGGCTTCGGAGTCGTGGAAGTCCGGCGGCAGCGGCGTCCGGCGCACGGCCCTGCGGCCCAAACCGAAGACCCGGTGCGTCGGCAGCGTCGGCGCGCCGCGCGCGCCGTGCTGAAGTTCGGCGCTCAGGCGGGCGACCTCGGGCAGGTAGGGCGGCTCGCCGAACCAGCCGCTGGCCCGGCCATTGGCGTCGACCCAGTGGAAGCTGTTGGTCGCCGACGCGACCACGCCGTGCAGGCGCCACAGGATCGGTGGAATCACTTCGGGTCCGGGCAGGCCGAGCGCACTTAGCCGCCGGATGCCGGCGATCGCGGCTGCTGCCACGGTGGCGGCGGGCGGGGGGATCACCGGGCGCCCTCCTCACGGCGGCCTCGTGGTCGCGGCGAGCCGGCGCCGGGGCGCGGCCCGGCGTACGGGCGCGGCTCGTCCTTCATCGTTGCGGCCGGTGGCGGAGACCCAGACACCGGTCCACGCGCCGCCGTCGATCCGGCAGGGCCGCCCCCCCGGCCCCCCCCCCCGGCCCCGGGGGGGGGGCGGCCGGCCCCCCCGGCCCCCCCCCCCCCCCCCCCCACCCCCCCCCCCCCGCCCCCCCCCCCCCCCCCCCCCCCCCCCCCCCCCCGCCGCGTCCCCCCCCCCCGCCCACGGCGGGGGCCGCCCCGCCCCAGCCCCCGCCCCGGGCCGGGCCCCCGGCCGGGGAACGACCACGCCCGGCGGCCCCGGGCTTCCGGGGCGGCGGGGCCCCCCCTGCATCGCGACCGTGCTGTCGACGAAGTCGCCGAGCGGCCGCCGGTACGCGGTGCCGGTCGGCATGAGGTCGGGCTTGTCCGAACCGAAGACCGAGACCAGCGTCTGCTTCTTCGCGCCGGGCGAGTCGAACACGTAGGTCCAGTCGGGTGATCGGCCCTGCGCGTCGGCGTTCCTGGTCTCCACGCGCACGAGCTGCGCGTCCTTCTGCCAGACGCGCGCCGCGGCGGTGGCGGCCGCGAGGCGCTGGCGTGCCCCCAGCGGCTCGGCCTGCGCCGAGCCTGGCTGCATGCCGCAAACGAGACCGGCCAGCATCGCCGCGCCGATGGTCGAGCGCCGCAGGGCGCCCGAGATGCTTGCCATCCACATCACCGTCTCCTCGAGTGTGGCCGTGAGTGACGGCCCGACGTTGCGCACGGAACCAGGCCCGCCACCCGGTCCGCCGGTCCGTGGTCCTTGCCCGTCACGACAGCCGGCGCCGCCGCGGCGCCCATGCGGCCGCCAGCAGCGCGACGGCGACCAGCGCGGCGCTGGCCGGCTCCGGCACCGGCACCGGCTGCAGCACGGCCGCCAGCGTGCCGATGCGGGCGCGGGTGCCGGAAGGCGTGAAGGCCATCAGCGCCCAGGGGTCGGCCTGCGTCGACACCCACTGGCCACTGTCGAAGCGGCCGACCTCGTGCCAGGGCATCGCGCTGGGCCTTTCGGACACCTCATCGGCCAGGGCGAACACCGCGCCGAGGTAGGCCCCGTTGGCGCCCTTGCAGGCGCCCTCGAAGCCGATCTCGACCGGGCCGTCCTGCACCGCGGGCAGCAGCAGGCTGATCGAGCCCGCCTGGCGGTAGGCCAGCGGGGCCGTCAGCGCTGCCGACGTGACGCTGCCGCCGGCCGCCGGGTCGCCGACCCGCAGCCGGGCTTCGCCGTGGAGGAACGACGTCTCGACGCAGGGGTTCGGCGGATACGCGAACTCCAAGGTGAAGCGCGCCTGCACGGCCGGCAGGGCGTGCGCCGCCGACGCCAGGCAAGCGGCAAGAAGCCAGGGAATCCACCTCGGCGCGACGTGCATGGCCCGCCTCCGTTCGGTTCGCGGTGGCGCAGCATTCGGCGCCTGGGCGCCCGGCGTCCTTGACCTGGAACAAGAATTCGCCTACGGCCACCTGTTCCGGGGGTGTCGAACTGCGCGTCGCGCCAGGCGGTGGGAGCATCAGCCGTGCAGGCTCTGGTACTTCGCCAGCAGCTCTTCCTTCGACTCCACGAAGTCCGGATTCGGCACGATGCAGTCGGCCGGGCAGACCAGCATGCACTGCGGCTCGTCCTCGGCGCCGACGCATTCGGTGCAGCGCAGCGCATCGATGACGTAGATCGGGCTGCCTTCGCTGATGGCGTCGTTCGGGCACACCGGCTTGCAGGCGTCGCAGGCGGTGCAGTCGTCGTTGATCAGCAGGGCCATGGTGGAAGCGCTCCCGGGTTCAGGCGGCCACCGCCGCTTCGAGCTGGTTCAGCTTGGAGTGCCGGAAGGCACCCCACAGCGCCGCGCCGATGGCACCGGCGTAGATCGAATCGGGGTGCGCGCGTGCCTGCACCTTGACCTTCTCGTTGACCATCTCCTCCTGGATCGCGGCCAGCAAGCCGGTATCCAGCGCCAGACCGCCAGTGAGCAGCGCGGTTCCGGTCTTGATGCCGGTGACCTTGAGCAGCTTGACGATGCGCGAGGCCATCGAGAGGTGGATGCCCTTCAGGATGTCGGGCGTGGCGATGCCGCGGCTGACCATGTTGATGACATCGGTCTCGGCCAGCACGGCGCAGATGGAGCTCACCTTCTCGGGGTCCTGCGAGCTGCGCGACAGCGGGCCGATCTCCTCGACCGCCACGCCCAGGTAGCGCGCGATGTTCTCCAGAAACTGGCCCGAACCCGAAGCGCACTGGCTCGTCATCTTGTAGCTCAGCACCTTGCCGCGCTCGTCGACGTAGATGGCGCGGCCATTGAGCGCGCCAATGTCGACCACGGCGCGCGCCGTCGGCTCCAGGAACACGCCGCCGCGGGCGTGCGTGGTCATCGAGTAGAAGTGGCCGGTGGCGAACTTGACGTTCTCGCCTTCGCCGGTGGTGGCGACGTAGTCGATGTCGCCGGCGGCCAGGCCCGCGTCGGCGAGCACGTCGTCGAAGCCCTGGCGGGCCAGCGTCATGGGGTCGCGGCTGCGGATGCGCTCGCAGCGCTTGGCCAGCCAGACCGGGGTGCTGCCCTCGCCTTGGTGGCGGAAGAGCACGGACTTGACGGCGCCGGAGCCGATATCGATGCCGATGGTGTGGATCATGGTGTCAGCTCCTTGCCTCGGCGGACTTGCCTTCCTCGACCACGGCGCGCCAGGCGAAGGTGGCGCCGCCGAGCGCGCCGGTGAAGATCGAATCGGGGTCGATATTGAGCGTGACCTCGCCGTAGTTCTCGCGCACCAGTTCCTTCAGCGAGCGCACCGCCGCCTCGTTCTTGGCCACGCCGCCGGTGAAGGTGAACTGGTCGCGCACGCCGCCCGAACGCGCCAGGATGCTCATCGCGCGCAGGATGATGGCGCGGTGCAGCCCGGCCATGATGTCCTCGCGCTTGTCGCCCAGGCTGAGGCGGTCGCGCAGTTCGGCGCCGGCGAACACGGTGCAGGTGGAATTGATGCGGATCGCCTTGGTCGACTTCATCGCCATCGGCCCCAGCTCGTGCAGGCCCATGTTCATCTCGTCGGCGATGTAGCCCAGGTAGCGCCCGCAGCCGGCGGCGCAGCGGTCGTTCATCTGGAAGCTCTCGACGATGCCGGCCGGGTCGACCTGGATCGCCTTGGTGTCCTGGCCGCCGATGTCCAGCACCGTGGCGGTGCCCGGGTACATGACGTGCGCGCCGAGGCCGTGGCACAGGATCTCGCTGCGGATGTGCTCCTTGCTGAAGGGCAGCCGCGCGCGGCCGTAGCCGGTGCCGACGACATAGGTCTCCTCCAGCTCGGTGTCGAGGATGCCCTTGATCGGCGCTTCGACCTGCTCACGCCTTGCCTCCGTCTCGGGCAGCGCGGCGAAGGTGCGCTCCAGCGCCGCCAGCAGGTGGCGCCGGATCGAATCGGCGTAGACGCGGTTCTCGACCTCGATGATCGAGCGGTCGAACAGGTTCAGCAGGTGGTCGTAGCGCAGCCCCTTCCTTGGCCACCGCCTCGCCGGTGGCCAGGTACTGGCTGCCGGCGATGTCGCGGAAGAAGTCGCTCTTGCGCTTGGCGCCCGGAGCGAAGAGCGCCGGCGCCTCGGCCGTCAGGCGCCGGAAGACCTCGGTCAGCGCATCGGCGACACCACCACCGGTGTCGCCGAAACGCGCCGTGGCCAGGCTGCGCTGGCAGGTCTGCTCCAGGTCGGCCAGCTGCTCCATGTACTGCTCGGCACGGAAGTCGCGCTCGAGCTGGTTGATGAAGCCGTCGAGCGCGCCGTTCAGCGCATTCGTGCGGCCGAGCTCCTGGCGGAACAGGTGGAAGCGGCTGTTGACCAGCGCCTCCTGCTTGGCGACCGCTGCCGCCGTGTCGTAGTTGGAGCGCGAATTGGTGATCCCGCGGCCGAGGATGTTCTGGTTCTCGTCGATCACCACCGCCTTGGTGGTCGTCGAGCCGAGGTCGATGCCGATAAAACAGCGCATGTCGGCTCCTCAATGCGCCCGGCGAGGGCCGCGCGTGCGCTTGGCCTTGACCATCTGGAAGTAGCTCTCCAGCCGGTTCTTGACGTTGGCCGCCGAGAAGTAGCGCGGGTCGACCAGGTCGGTCTCGATGAAGGCGGCCGGCTTGCCGGTGCGCTTCTCCACCTCGCGCAGGATCAGCAGCTGCCCGGCCGAGAAGCTGTTGCAGCTCTTGATCGAGTTGATCAGCAGCCCGTCGGCCTGGTACTCGTCGATGTATTTGCAGATCATGTCGATGCGCGACGGCAGGTTCAGGTTGGTGTAGCAGCCCAGGCAGTATTCGGCCAGCGACTCCAGCGGGTGTTCGGGGTCGTGGCGGAAGCCGAAGTCGTACAGCCCGCCGACCTTGGCGTAAGTCGACGAGACGACCACCGCGCCTTCGTCGTAGAACATCTTCCAGAACTCGCGGAAGCTGGTCCAGTTGGGCGGGCCTTCGACCACCAGGCGGTATTTCTCCTCGCCCATCTCGCCCTCGGGCGTGATCGGGCCCTTGCCTTCACGCACACGCTGCTCGATCTCGCCGCGCAGCACGCGGTAGTACTCGGTCGCCTCGGGCGTTCCGCGGAAGGCGGTGAAGATCGGGCCGATGTAGTAGACCGCGCCGAAGTAGCCGTCGATCGGGCTCGGCCGGTTCTTGGCCGACTGCAGCACCTTGACCAGGTCCTCCTCGGCCTTGACCGATTCGCGCATGTACTGGCGCAGGCGGTCGATGTCGAACTTCACACCCGAGATGCGCTCCAGCGTGGGGATCACGGTCTCCTTGAGCTGCTTGACGACGTAGTCGCGCATGTTGGGCGCGATCTTGCCTTCGCCCTGGTAGGGCACGTGCAGCATCACCGTCTCGCAGCCGTATTTGTGGCGGATGAGCTCGAACCACTTCATGAAGGTGAAGCAGCCGGTGTAGCTGAGCAGCAGCAGGTCGGGCCGCGGCAGCGGGTCGCCGGTGGGGCCGATCTCGCCGCCCATCATCATGCCCAGGTCGGCCTTGACGTAGGTGCAGACGTCCTCGCTCTGGCCGTCGCGCTCGGCGTCCATGATCATCTTGCCGCTCTTCTTGCGCATGCCGTTCTGCAGCGCATTGGTCTCCGGCAGGCTGCGCGCGAAGTCGAAGCACATCAGCAGTTCGTTCAGGTTGCCGGGCACGAAGGTGGCCGAGACCTTGCGGTTGTTGGCGCGCGCGGTGGCCAGCTCCATGTAGTTCTTGTTGATGAGCTCCTTCTGCAGCCACATCGCGTCTTCCTTCTGCACCGGTGGCGGGCGCTTGGCGGAGCCGGTGGGCGCGGGCATCGAGACGGGGGTGTTCATGACGGGGTTCTCCTGGCGCTCAGGCCGCGTTCCACAATTTGATCGAATCGGCAAAGGTGCCGGCCTGTTCACGGATCGGTGCCATCTGGCCCGTGTTCTCGGCGTACTTGAACGCGGTGTGCGGGATGCCGTGCTTCGAAAGGACATCCTGCAGCATCGGCCGCTCCAGCAGCGCCGGGTCGCAGAACGAAGGCGCGGCGAAGACCACGCCTTCGGCGCCGCGCGTCTTCACCTGTTTCATCAGGAAGACGCCCTTTTCCTCGCGCGTGACGTCGTACTTGGCGGCGGTGGACGCCGACCGGTGCAGGAAGGCCTTGGACAGTTCCTGCAGCGGATCGCCGTCGGCCGGCACGTCGTCGAGCAGCCAGCGCGTGACCAGGATGAAGTCGTCGTCGACGATGTAGCAGCCCGACATCTCGATCGACTTGATCAGCGCCAGCGGCGGCTGTTCGCAGAAACTGCCGTTGATGACCACGCGCGCGTTGTCGCGCTTGTGCGCTGCAGCTGTTCGGCCGCGGCCAGGTATTCGCGCACCAGCAGCGTGTGCTCCTCCACCGGCAGCACCATGCCGGCGCGCAGCAGCAGGTAGACCTCGGATGTGGGCGCCTGCCAGGGTTGCGCGGCACGATAGGCGTACAGGTCGCGGATGGCCTGGCGGTTGGCGTTGTAGACCGCGATCGACGCGTTCAGCTCGGCGTCCGTGATCGGGCTGCCACGCATCTTGCCCAGGTCATCGCGCAGGATCTGCATTTCTTCGATGTAGAACCTGCCGCCGACCTCGTCCTGGTAGTTCTGCGGCACGTCGATGTAGCGCACGTACTTGTCCTTGAACAGGATCTGCCACATGCCCGACAGGTTGCGGATCACGTCGCAGATGCTCGGGAACAGCATGCCGTCCAGGCAGTCCAGGCGCCCGGTCAGGCCCAGCTCGATGGTCGAGCGCGGGATGCGGCAGATGTAGCTCTGGTAGTAGGCGTCGCCCTGGATCACCTCGAGCGAGTCGCCGCCGCCCAGGATGCCCACCGGCAGCATGCCGGCGGCGTGGATCAGCTCGCGCGGCACGTAGACCGGCATGTAGCCGATGGCCTTGCGGCCGGGCACGGCGGCCTTCCAGTCCTTGACGGCGTTGAAGTGCAGGTCGTCGAACAGCGCCTCGCAGCGTGCGACGATGCGCAGGACTTCGGGGCCTTGCGGTGTTTCGGTATTCATTTCAGCAGTGCTCCCAGCGCGGTGCGCGTTTGGCCAGGAAGGCGGCCAGGCCCTCGTTGGCGTCGCGGGTGACCATCAGGCGGTCGAGGTACAGGCTTTCCACTTCGGCCAGGCGTTCGCGCAGTTCACGCACGCGTGGCGCCCTGGCCGCGGCAACGGCGCAAGCCAGGGCCGCGGCGCTGCGCGGCGCCAGGTGTTCGTCGAACCAGGCCAGCGCCGCGGCTTCGGGGTCGTCGGCCAGCGTCTGCACCAGGCCGATGGCCAGCGCCTGCGGCGCGCCGACGCTGCGGCCCGAGCACAGCAGGTCTTCGGCGGCGACGGCGCTCACGCGCCAGGGCAGCAGGCAGCTGGCCGCCGGCGCGAAGACGCCGAGCTTGATCTCGGGCTGGCCGAACTGGGCGTTGGGCGCCGCGAAGATCGGGCCGCCGGCCAGCGCGATCTCCAGGCCGCCGCCCAGGCACTGGCCGCGCACGGCCACCAGCACCGGCACGCGACAGCCCGCCAGCGCCAGGATCAGCGCGTGCAGCGAGGCCAGCATGCCGGCGCAGCGCTCGGCCAGGTGTTCTTCGACGCTGGCGCCGAAGCTGAAGTGCGGGCCCTCGGCGTCGAGCAGCACGCCGCGCAGGCCGGGCGTCGCGCGGTGGGCGGCAGGCCCGGCGCGCAAGGCGCCGATCATCGCGGCGTCGCAGATGTTGGCCTTGGGCCGGTCCAGCCGCAGGCGCAGCAAGGCGCCGTCGCGGTCGAGCCAGACCTTCAGCGGCGAGCTTGCGGTCTCAGCCATGCGTTTTCGCCCCGGGCTGGATCTCGTCGTGCAGCGTGCCAACCCAGCTCTGACCGGCGGCGAGTTTCTGGCGCAGCAGCACGAAGTCGATCTCGCGGTCGTCCTTCGGCCCCTCGTTGAAGGCGGTGAAGCCCGACCGCGCCTCGGTCATCATGTTCAGCGCCAGCCAGGCGCGCGAGTCTTCCTTGTTGCGGTTCCAGGCCTCGAGCTTGGGCTTGCGCAACTCCTCCAGCGTCTTGGTCGTGCAGTCGGGGAAGGTGAGCAGAATCTTGGCGCACAGCTCTTCGACGCGGGCGTCCAGCATGGACAAGTCGACCGTGCCGCGCTTCATCAGCGCCTTGCCTTCGTTCAGGGCGTCGCCGGTCTTGGTCTCGCCGTAGGCGTTGCGGCCGAATTCGTCGAACAGGCGCTGCGTCTCGACCGTGGGGTTGGCGGCGAATTTGCCGTCGACCTTGAGCGCCGGCACGATGTCGGTGAGGATGCCCATCTGGTAGGCCTTGTGCGCGCTGAAGGGCTCGCACAGCACGCAGGCCGCCATCGCGCGTTCGGCACCGACGGCCACGGGCAGGAAATCGGTGGCGCCGCCGATCGGGGCCGAGCCGTGCTTCGGGCCGGCCTGGCCGAAGCGCGCCAGGTCCTGCGCCACCGAGAAGTCGCAGGCCATGCCGATTTCCTGGCCGCCGCCGATGCGCATGCCGTTGACGCGGCAGATCACCGGCTTGTCGCAGGCCAGGATCGCCGAGACCATGTCGTTGAACAGCCGCATGTACTGGCGGTACTCCTGCGGCTGGCCGGCGTAGTACTCGGCGTATTCCTTGGTGTTGCCGCCGGTGCAGAAGGCCTTGTCCCCGACGCCGGTGAAGACCACGCAGTTGACGTCGCGCGCATTGCTCGCCGCGCGCATGGCCAGGATCACGCCCTTGACCATGTCGGTGGTGTAGCTGTTGTACTGGCCCGGGTTGTCGAGCCAGATCCAGGCGTTGTAGAGGCCCGGCACTTCGCTGCCGTCGGGCCGGCGCGCCGGTCGTTTCTCATAGCGCACGCCCGGCTTGGCGATATCGTCGACGAGGTCGTGGTTCTTGAATTCGTGGCTCATCGCAGGTTCCTTGCAAAAATTCAGGGCACCATCACCGCGCGGCGCGTGATCTCGCGCTGGTGCACGGCGTGGAAGACGGCATTGATCTCGGCCAGCGGGTGCGTCTCGACGAAGGGCGCCAGCAACACCTTGCCGTCCAGCACCAGGTCCAGCGCCGCCGGGTAGAACTCGGGCGGGCAGCCCCAGTTGCCCAGCGCCCGCGCGTCGAAGGCCATCAGGTTGGACAGCCGGACCTCGACCTTGTCCATCGTGAAGCCGACCACCGACAGCGTGGCGCCGTGCACCAGCAGGCTGAAGGCGGTGGTCTGCCCGGCCGCGGAGCCCGAGCATTCGAAGATCTTCCATTCGGTGGCGCGCAGGCCGCGCTGCTTGGCAAAGTCGGCCACCGCCTTCTTCAGCGCCTTGGCGTCGTGTTCGCGCGCATTCAAGCCCAGCGCCGCGCCGCCGTCGGCGACGATCGCATCCAGCTTGCGTGCATCGACGTCGATCGCCACCACCTCGGCGCCGAAGGCGCGCGCCACCTGCACGCAATAGCCGCCGACACCCCCGACGCCCACCACCACCGCCACGTCGCCCGGCGCCACGCCGGCGCGGCGCACGGCCTGGTAGGGCGTGGTCAGCGCGTCGGCCACGATCGAGACCTGCGGCAGCGTCAGCCCGGCGGCGGCCAGGCGCGCCTCGTCGACCGGGCACAGCCCGCGCGCCGGCACCACGATGTGGCTGCCGAAGCCGCCCTGGATATCGTTGCCCGGCATCTTCTGCGCGCGGCAGATGGTGGCCAGGCCGCGCCGGCACAGGTCGCATTCGCCGCAGGGCAGTACCGCCGGCACGATGACGGCGCGGCCCATCCAGGCGGCCGCCCCTTCACCCGCGGCCACGACGTGGCCGCTGATCTCGTGGCCCAGCGCCAGCGGCAGCGGCTGGTTGGTGCGCACGCCGTCGTAGAAATAACCCAGGTCGGTGTGGCAGACGCCGCAGCCGGCCACCGCCACCACCACCTCGCCGGGGCCGGGTATGGCCGCGAAATCCTGGCGCTGCAGCGGCGCGCCGGGGGCGGTCATGAGCCAGCGGTGGGCATCGATCGGCATGGCAACGGTCTCCGGCTTGGGGGGTTCGGCGCGGGGTCGTGGCCTGGCCCCGGTGGTCGGCATAGTGGTATTCCAGTACCACAATGCTGCAATGACGCGATTCTGCGGCGGCGTCGGACCATTTCCTTGACCTAGATCAGTGACTTGAAATTCCCCTGCCGTTTCACTGGCGGCACCCGTTCACGCAGGAGGCGCGTGTGCCGCTTTCCCCTCTTTCCAACCCCGTTGCCGAGCCGCCCGTCGCGTCCCGCGCGGCCGTGGCGCGCACCTTCTCGGTGGCCATCGCCGGCAGCGGCGGCGCCGGCGTCATGACCGCCGGCACCTTGCTGCTCGACGCCGCGGCGCGCGCCGGCCTGTACGGTCTGATGGTGCGCACCAGTGGCCCGCAGATCCGCGGCGGCGAAGCCGCTGCGCTGCTGCGCCTGGGGCCGCAGCCGGTGGCCACGCTGGACGACCGCTTCGACCTGCTGCTGGCCATCGACTGGCAGAACCTGCACCGCTTCGCCGACGAGATTCCGCTCGGCGCCACCAGCCTGCTGGTCGGCGACAGCGACGCGGGCGAAGCCCCTGAAGCGCTGCGCCGCAGCGGCGCGAAGCTGCACGCCCTGGCGCTGAAGAAGACCGCCAAGGCCTGCGGCGGCGCCTGGGTCAACATGATCGCGCTCGGCCTGGCCGGCGCGCTGGCCGGCCTGCCCGCGGCGGCGCTGGAAGCCGCGTTGCGCGCGAGTTGGAAGCGCAGCGCCGAATCGCTGGCGCCCAATCTGGCCGCCTTGCAGCAAGGGGTGGCCATGGCGCTGGGCCTGCCGGGCGAACGCCCCGCGCCGCTGCTGCCGCGCACGGACGCGCCCGCCGGCCGCTGGTTGCTGTCGGGCAACGAAGCTGCGGGTTGCGGCGCGCTGCGCGGCGGCGTGCGCTTCGTCGCCGCCTATCCCATCACCCCGGCCACCGAGCTGCTGGAATGGATGGCGCCTGCGCTCACCCAGGTGGGCGGCACGCTGCTGCAGGCCGAGGACGAGCTGGCTTCGGTGAATATGATCATCGGCGCCTCGTACGGCGGCGTGCCCTCGCTCACCGCCACCGCCGGCCCGGGGCTGGCGCTGATGACCGAAGGCATCGGCCTGGCGGTGGCGGCCGAGGTGCCGATCGTGGTGGTCGACGTGATGCGCGGCGGCCCCTCCACCGGCATCCCGGCCAAGAGCGAGCAAAGCGACCTGTCCTTCGCCGTCGACGGCCTGCACGGCGACGCGCCGCGGCTGGTGCTGGCACCGAATTCCATCGCCGACTGCCTGGCCGCCACCGAATGGGCGGTGCAGCTCGCCGAAGCCTTGCAGGCGCCGGCGATCGTGCTGTCCGACCAGTTCATGGGCCAGTCGCGCGCGGTCATCGACCGCCCGGCGCAACCCGGCGTGCCGGCGCGCCGCCTCACCGCACCCGCCGCGACCGACGGCCCCGCCTACCAGCGCTACCTGGACACGCCATCCGGCATCTCGCCGATGGCCGTGCCGGGCACGCCGGGCACCGTCTACACCGCGGACGGCCTGGAACACAGCGAACGCGGCATCCCCAGCAGCCAGGCCGCCGACCACCGCAAGCAGCTCGACAAACGCCAGCGCAAGCTCGACCGCCACGACTATGGCGCGCGCTGGGCCGATGTGGAAGGCGACGCCGACCTAGCCGTCATCACCTTCGGCTCCACCACCGCGGCCGTGCGCGAAGCCGTGGCCCGCGCCGCGCTGCAAGGCGTGCCGCTGCGGCTGCTGTCGCTGCGCCTGCTGGCGCCGCTGCGCATCGAGGCGCTGACCGATGCCTTGCGCGGCGTGCGCCAGGTGCTGGTGGTGGAACAGAACCACGGCGGCCAGCTGCTGCGTTACCTGCGCAGCCGCGCCGACCTGCCCGGCCGTGCGAGCGGCTTGCATCGCCCCGGCCCGCTGCCGCTGCGCCCCGGCGAGCTCTGCGCCGCCTTCGTCGACTGGGCGGCCGCGCACGCGCCGCAGGAGGCCACCGCGTGAACGATACGACCCTCGAGGCGCGCTTCAGCGCCGCCGACTACAAGTCGGACTACAAGCCGATCTGGTGCCCGGGCTGCGGCGACTACACCGTGCTCAGTTCACTGACCAAGGCGCTGGCCACGATCCAGCGGCCGCCGCACGAGGTGGCGGTGGTTTCGGGCATCGGCTGCAGCTCGCGCATCCCGGCCTACACCACCTGCTACGGCTTCCACGGCGTGCACGGGCGGGCGCTGGCCGCCGGCACCGGGCTGAAGGTGGCGCGGCCGGACCTCACGGTGGTCGTCACCGGAGGCGACGGCGACGGTTATTCGATCGGCGGCAACCACTTCATGCACGCCTGCCGGCGCAACGTGGACATGACCTACATCGTGATGGACAACCACGTCTACGGCATGACCAAGGGCCAGGCCTCGCCGACCACCGAGCCCGACTGGGACAACAAGCTCGCGCCCGGCGGCACCGGCATCCGCGCCTTCCACCCGCTGGTGATCGCGCTCGCCTCGGGGGCCAATTTCATCGGCCGCGGCTTCTCGGGCGACCCCAACGGCACGGCGGCCATCATCGCGCAGGCCATCCGCCACCCGGGTTTCTCCTTCGTCGAGATCCTCAGCCCCTGCGTCACCTTCCGCCCCGAGCAGAAGGGTTGGAAGGAGATCGTGCGCGCCGCGCCGGTGGAGCCCACCGACGACCCGGCCCTGGCCGCGCGCCGCATCATGACCGACGACGGCTTCAACATCGGCGTGCTCTATGCCGGCCACCGCAACCCCTACCCGGCGCGGGTGGGATCAGCCACGCGCAGCGTGGCCGACCTGGAACGGGAGTTCGAGCTGTGAAGACCACGCCGCAGACCCTGGACGAATTCATGGCCGTCGCGCTGGCGATGGAAAACGAGGCCGTGGACCGCTATACCGATTTCGCCGACATGATGGAGACGCACAACAACGGCGACGTGGCCAAGCTGTTCCGCACCATGGCCGGCTACGAGGCCAAGCACGCGCAGCACATCATGGCGCAGATGGGCTGGAAGACCGCACCCGCGGTGCCGCGTGAACTGGTCTGCTGGCCGGGCTACGAATCGCCCGAGGCGGCGGCCGTGGACGAGGTGCACTACCTCATGCAGCCCTGGCACGCGCTGCAACTGGCGCTGGCCGCCGAGAAGCGCGCCGAGGCCTTCTTCGGCCAGCTCGCGGCCATGACCACCAACGAAGCGGTACGCGCCGCCGCGCTGGAGTTGCAAGCCGAGGAGGCCGAGCACGTGGGGCTGGTGAAGGCCTGGATGGCCAAGGTGCCGCAACCCGACAGCGACTGGTCTGACGACCCCGACCCGCCGCGTTATATCGACTGATGGCCCTGGCCCGAACATCCCCATGAACACCTTGCTCCCCGAAGGCTGGGCCGCGCCCAAGGGCTACGCCAACGGCGTGGAGGTCGATGCCGGCCGCATCGTCTTCCTGGCCGGCCAGGTGGGCTGGAATGCGGACCAGATCTTCGAGTCCGACCAGCTGGTGCCGCAATTCGAGCAGGCGCTGCAGAACGTATTGGCGGTGCTGGCCGCGGCCGGCGGCCAGCCGCAGCACATCTGCCGCATCACTGCCTTCTGTTGCGACAAGCCGGCCTACCTGGCCGCGCGCCGCGAACTGGGCGCGATCTGGCGCAAGCACATGGGCACGCACTACCCGGCCATGAGCATGATCTTCGTCACCGACTTGCTCGACGACCCCGGCAAGATCGAGCTCGAAGCCACGGCGGTGCTGCCGCGCCCGGGCGCCTGACAGCGCGCAGCTCAACGCAGCGCGGCAAACCGCAAGGCCTACGCATGGACTACCAGGATCTCATCGTCGAACGCCGCGGCGGCGCCGCGTGGATCACCATCAACCGGCCCGAGCGCATGAATGCCTTTCGCGGCCGCACCTGCGACGAGCTCATCCACGCGCTGCAGCGCGCCGCCTGGGACCGCGAGGTGGGCAGCATCGTGCTCGCCGGCGCCGGCGAGAAGGCCTTCTGCACCGGCGGCGACCAGTCGGCCCACGAAGGCCAGTACGACGGCCGCGGCACCATCGGCTTGCCGATGGAGGAACTGCACGCCGCGTTGCGCGACGCGCCCAAGCCGGTGATCGCGCGTGTGCAGGGTTACGCCATCGGCGGCGGCAACGTGCTGTGCACGGTCTGCGACCTGACCATCGCCTCCGAACGCGCGGTGTTCGGCCAGGTCGGCCCCAAGGTCGGCTCGGTCGACCCCGGCTACGGCACGGCGCTGCTGGCGCGCGTGGTGGGGGAGAAGAAGGCGCGCGAGATGTGGTACCTGTGCCGGCGCTACAGCGCGGCCGAGGCGCTGGCCATGGGGCTGGTGAATGCCGTGGTCCCGCACGAACAGCTCGACGCCGAGGTGCAGCGCTGGTGCGACGAGATCCAGCAGCGCAGCCCGACGGCACTGGCCATCGCCAAGCGATCGTTCAATATGGACACCGCGCACCAGGCCGGCATTGCCGGCATGGGTCTTTATGCGCTGAAGCTGTACTACGACAGCGACGAATCGCGCGAAGGCGTGCGCGCCTTCCAGGAAAAGCGCGCGCCCGATTTCCGGCGCCACGCCAAGTAGCCGTTCGAAAGCGAGACCATGCTGCAGATCGTCATCCAGGGCCGCGGCGGCCAAGGCGCGCAGACGGCGGGCAACCTGCTCGCTGCCGCCTTCTTCGCCGCCGGCCGCCAGGTGCAGTGCTTCGCCAGTTATGGCGGCGCGCGCCGCGGCACGCCGGTGAGTTCCTACCTGCGCGTCGACGACCGTCCGATCCGCGTGCGCTGCGACATCGAGCGCGCCGACGCCATCCTGTGCTTCGACGCCACGCTGCTGGCCGGTGCCTTGCGCGCCACGGCCACGCCGGCCACGGTGGTGGTGGTCAATTCGCAGCGCAGCGCGGGCGAACTGGCGCGCACGCTGCCGGGGCTGCACCTGGTGCCGGTGGACGGGCTGGCCATCGCGCGCCGCCACGGCCTGGGGCGCATCGTCAATTCGGCCCTGCTCGGCGCCTTCGCGCGCGCCATCGGCGCCCCGGACCTGCCGATGCTGGAGGCCACGCTGCGTGAACGCGCACCGAAACTGAAGGACGCCAACGTCGCCGCCTGCGAAGAGGGCTGGCGCTGCGCCGACGCCCAGCTGCGTACGGAGGTGGCGTCATGACGGCAACCCCAGCGGCCGTGCCGCCGATCTGGACCACGGGTTCGACCGAGGTCTTCCACACCGGCACCTGGCGCGCCGCGCTGCCGAGGCACATCCAGGCGCCTTCGCCGTGCCACCAGGCGTGTCCGGTGAACGGCGACATCGCCGAGTGGATCGCACTGGCGCGGCAGCGCGACTGGCGCGGCGCCTTCGACGTGCTGGCGCGCCACAACCCGTTCCCGGCCATCGCCGGCCGCATCTGCCACCACCCCTGCGAGGCGGCCTGCAACCGTGCCGGCTTCGACGAATCGCTGGCCATCTGCAAGCTCGAGCGCTTCGTCGGCGACACCGCCATCACCCAGGGCTGGAGCCTGGAAGCGCCGACCGAGGAACGCAGCGGCCACGTGGCCGTGGTCGGCGGCGGGCCGGCGGGCTTGTCGGCGGCCTTCCAGTTGCGCCGGCGTGGCTGGCGCGTGACGCTGTTCGAGGCGCGCGCCGAGCTGGGCGGTCTCATGCGCCACGGCATCCCGCCCTACCGGCTGGCGCGCAGCGTGCTGGACGCCGAGATCGCGCGCATCGTCGCACTGGGCGTCGTCGTACGCTGCGGCGAGTCCGTCTCCACGCCCGAGGACTTCGAGCGCCTGCGCGCCACGCACGACGCCGTCTTCGTGGCCGTGGGCGCGGCGCGCGTGAAGCGGCTGCCGGCACTCGGCGACGGCCTGCCCGGCGTGATGGACGGCGCGGCCTACCTGGAAGCCTGCAACGCCGGCCATGCGCCGGCCCTGGGGCGCCACGTCGTCGTCATCGGCGGCGGCAGCGCCGCCATCGACGCCGCGCGCAGCGCCCGCCGCGCCGGGCACGAGGTCACGATCCTGGCGCTGGAGAGCCGCGCGCAGATGCCGGCGCAACGCGAGGAAGTGCAGGAGGCGCTGGAGGAAGGCGTGTCGCTGCTCGACGGCGCCATGCTCACGTCGGCCAGCGCCGTGTCACCTGGACTGCGGCTGGACTGCCAGCGCGTGCGCTTCGAGCCCGCCGCCGACGGCCGGCCGTTCAGCGTGGTGCCGCTGGCCGAGGGTCCCTCCACCCACTTCAGCTTCGCGGCCGATGCGGTGCTCTGTTCCATCGGCCAGGACCCGGACCTGACGCCCTTCGCAGGCGCCCTCCCAGAGCGCGGTGCGCTGCTCGCGGTGGACGAACGCCAGGCCACGGGCGGCGCTGGCGTCTGGGCCGGCGGCGACGTGGCCAGCATGGCCCGCTATGTGACGCAGGCCGTGGGCATGGGCAAGCAGGCGGCGCTGGACATCCACCGCCGGTTGCTGGACGCGGCCGCGCCGGCCGGCGACGATGCGGCCAGCGCGGCTGGGCCGGAAGCCGTGGTGCCGCTGGCCGCCATCGCCACCTGGTACCACCCGAAGGCGCCGCGCGTGACCGAGCAGGTGCGGCTGCCCTCCGAGCGGCACAGTGCCGCGCTGGAAGTGCAATTGGGGCTGGACATCGAGCAGGCGCTGGCCGAGGCCGGGCGCTGCTTCTCCTGCGGCACCTGCATCCACTGCGACAACTGCGTCGTCTATTGCCCCGACCTCGCCGTGGCCCGCGTCGATGTCGGCTACGAGGTGCTGGCCGACTACTGCAAGGGCTGCGGGCTGTGCGTGCGTGAATGTCCGACGGGGTCGATGAAGATGGTCGAGGAGCGGCGATGAGCGCCGCACGGCCGTTCCGAAGGCGCTCGCTCCCCCTCGGGGGGACGGCGCAAAGCGCCAAGGGGGCACCATGAATTCGGCAGAAGACAAGCCCGTGCTGCTGACCGGCAACCATGCCGTGGCCTGGGCCGCACGGCTGGCGCGGCCGAAGGTGGCACCGGTCTACCCGATCACGCCGCAGACGCCGGTGCTGGAACTGCTGACCGAATTCCAGGCCGCCGGCGAATTCGACGCCGAGATCATCACCGTCGAATCCGAGCACTCGGTGATGTCGGCCTGCATCCCGGCGTCGCTGGCCGGCGTGCGCGTCTTCACCGCCACCGCGTCGCAGGGCCTGCTGCTGATGCATGAACTGCTGCACTACGCGGCCGGCGCGCGGGCGCCGATCGTGATGGCCAACGTCAACCGCACGGTGGCCTCGCCCTGGGCCTTCTGGCCCGACCAGACCGACAGCCTGGCGCAGCGCGACACCGGCTGGATCCAGTATTACGTGGAGACCGCGCAGGAGGCACTGGACACCGTGCTGCAAGCCTACCGCGTGGCCGAACAGGTGCTGCTGCCGGCGATGGTGAACCTGGACGCGTTCTATGTCTCGCATGCGCTGGAGCCGGTGCGCGTGCCGTCGCAGGCAACGGTCGACGCCTACCTGCCGCCGTTCCAGCCACTGCACCGCCTGGATACGGCGCATGTCGAGTCCTGGGGCAACGTCGTCAGCCAGGACATGTTCTACCGCCACCGCCAGGCCACCGAGGAGGCCATGGCCCGCGTGCCGGGGCTGGCTGCCGACGCCGACCGCGAGTGGGCCGGGCATACGCAGCGCAGCTGGGGCGTGGTGGAACGCTACCGCTGCGAAGGCGCGGCCACCGTCATCGTCACGCTGGGCAGCATGTGCGGCACGGCGCGGGACGCGGTGGACGCGATGCGCGCCGCCGGCCAAGCCGTGGGGCTGGTCAAGCTGCGGCTGTTCCGCCCGTTGCCGGTGGCGGCGCTGCGCGCTGCGCTGGCCGGCGTGGCCGACGTGGTCGTACTCGACCGCAACCATTCGCCCGGCATCGGCGGCGTGCTGCACCAGGAATTGCGGGCCGCGCTGTACGGCCTGCCGCAGGCGCCGCGCATCCACGGCCTGCTGGCCGGCGTGGGCGGC
Source organism: Candidatus Rubrivivax defluviihabitans (assembly GCA_016709385.1). Classification (GTDB taxonomy): domain Bacteria; phylum Pseudomonadota; class Gammaproteobacteria; order Burkholderiales; family Burkholderiaceae_C; genus Rubrivivax; species Rubrivivax defluviihabitans. Next base: position 555,673 of record JADJMW010000001.1, on the reverse strand, counting down.
GTCAACGTGCCGGTGGACAAGATCCGCGACTTCGTGCAGGGCGTGGTCGGCACGCCGACGGTGCCCGAATCGTTGTGGGTGCGCTGAACGGCAGACAACCAACGGAGTGCACTTGATGGATCTGATCGACCTGCCGCCAGAACCCATGCTCTGCTCGGGACACGCCGCCTGCCCGGGCTGCGTCGACGCGCTCTCGGTGCGCCACGTGCTGGCGATGCTGGGGCCGGACACGATGGCGGTGATTCCGCCGTCGTGCATGGCCATCATCGCCGGGCCGCAACCCTACAGTTCGTTGAAGATCCCCGTCTACCAGCCGACGCTGGAAGCCAGCGCGGCGGCGGCCTCGGGGCTGCGCCGCGCGCTCGACGCCCAGGGCAAGCAGGAAACCACGGTGATCGTGCTGGCCGGTGACGGCGGCACTTACGATATCGGCTTCCAGTGCCTGTCGTCGGCCGCCGAGCGCAACGAGAACTTCATCTATTTCTGCCTCGACAACGAGGGCTACATGAATACCGGCGCGCAGAAGTCGTCTTCCACGCCGCATTACGCCTGGACCGGCTCCACGCCGGCGGGCAAGACCTCGCGCAAGAAGAACATGACCGAGATCATGGCCGCGCACGGCGTGCCCTACGTGGCCACCGCCAGCGTGGGCCACCTGGCCGACCTGAAGCGCAAGGTGATGCGCGCCAAGGCGCTGCGCGGCACGCGCTTCATCACGCTGCTGATCCCCTGCCTGGACGGCTGGGGCCTGGCCGACGACGCCGGCCTCACCGCGGCGCGACTGGCGGTGGAGACCGGCGCCTTCCCCTTGTACGAGATCGAGGACGGCCTTCGCTACACGGTGAATGCCGGCAAGACGCGGCCGATCGGCGAATACCTCGCGCTGCAGCGCCGCTACCGCCACATGAGCGGCGAACAGGTCACCGAGCTGCAGGCCGAGATCGACGACGGCTGGGCGCGCCTGCAACGCCAGGCGGCACCGGATCACACGGTTCCGGCCTGAACCCGGCCGGCCGACGGCACAATCGGCCCTTCGCAGGCGTGGTCGCCGAAATCACGCCGCCAGATTCACCCACCGCAGGAGACCTGTCCATGACCACCCGTCGCACGCCCCTGATCCTCGGCGCCCTCGCCGCCGCCCTCGCCTTCGCCGGCGCTCCCGCCTGGGCACAACAGGCCAAGCTGAAGGTGGGCCTGATGCTGCCCTACACCGGCACCTTCGCCGCGCTCGGCACCGCGATCGAGAACGGCTTCCGCCTCTACGTCGCCGAACAGGGCGGCAAGCTCGGCGGGCGCGAGATCGAGTGGTTCAAGGTCGACGACGAGTCCGACCCGTCCAAGGCGACCGACAACGTCAACAAGCTGATCAAGCGCGACAACGTCGACGTGCTCGTGGGCAGCGTGCACTCCGGCGTGGCGATGGCGATGGCGCGGGTGGCGCGCGACAGCGGCACGATGCTGATCGTTCCCAACGCCGGCGCCGATGCCGTGACCGGCCCGATGTGCGCCCCGCACATCTTCCGCAGTTCGTTCTCTAACTGGCAGCCCGGCTACGCCATGGGCGAGGTGATGGCCAAGAAGGGCCACAAGAAGGTCGTCACGATCACCTGGAAATATGCCGCCGGCGACGAATCGGTGAAGGGTTTCCGCGAGGCCTTCGAGAAGGCCGGCGGCCAAGTCGTCAAGGACCTGAGCCTGCCGTTCCCGAATGTCGAATTCCAGGCCCTGCTGACCGAGATCGCGTCGCTCAAGCCCGATGCGGTCTACACCTTCTTCGCTGGTGGCGGCGCAGTGAAATTCGTCAAGGACTATGCCGGCGCCGGGCTCAAGGCGTCGATCCCGCTGTACGGCGCCGGCTTCCTGACCGACGGCACGCTGGAAGCGCAAGGCGCCGCCGCCGACGGCCTGTTGACCACGCTGCACTACGGCGACAGCCTGGAGACACCGCGCGACAAGGCCTTCCGCCTGGCCTACGCCAAGGGCTACAAGCTGCAGCCCGACGTCTATGCGGTTCAGGGCTACGATGCGGCGCAGATGCTGGGCATCGGCCTGGCGGCCACCAAGGGCGACATCACCAAGAAGGCCGAATTCGCCGCTGCGGTGGGTAAGGCCCGAATCGACAGCCCGCGCGGCCCGTTCACGCTGAGCAAGTCGCACAATCCCGTGCAGGACATCTATCTGCGCCAGGTGGTGGGCAAGGAGAACAAGGTCGTCGGCGTGGCGTCGAAGGCCCTGGCCGACCCGGGCCGCGGCTGCCGGATGTAGCCGATCTTTCTGCTACGCGACCCGATCTCGGGCCTGTGCTGCTCGCCGTACGGGTGTACGGCTGCGCTGCTCGACCCGACCTCGGGCCGCTCGCGACGAAATCTCGGCCACATCCGGTCGCGGAAACCCTTTCAACTTCCGGGTGTGAATGGACCTCGCCACCTTCCTGATCCAGTGCCTGAACAGCCTGCAATACGGGCTGCTGCTGTTCCTCGTCGCATCGGGGCTGACGCTGATCTTCGGCATCATGGGCGTCATCAACCTGGCGCACGGCAGCTTCTACATGATCGGCGCCTACATGGCCTATGCGCTGGCGCCGTTCGTGGCCTCGACGCTGGGGGGCGGGTTCTTCGCCACCCTAGCCCTGGGGCTGGTGCTGGCGGTGCTGCTGGGCTACCTGCTCGAGTGGGCCTTCTTCAGCTTTCTCTACGGGCGCGAGCACCTGCAGCAGGTGCTGATGACCTACGGCCTGATCCTGGTGTTCGAGGAACTGCGCAGCATCCTGGTCGGTGACGACGTGCATGGCGTTCCGCCGCCGGCCTGGCTGGCGGGCGCCATTCCGCTGGGCGAACTGATGACCTACCCGGTCTACCGGCTGTTCATCTCCGCGGTCTGCCTGGGCGTGGCGCTGCTGATGTGGTACGTGCTGGCACGCACGCGGCTGGGCATGAAGATCCGCGCCGGCGCCACCAATCGCGAGATGGTGCAGTCGCTGGGCGTGGACATCACGCTGCTGTACCGCGTGGTCTTCGCCGCCGGCGTGGCGCTGGCGGTGCTGGCCGGCATGGTGGCGGCGCCGGTATCGTCGGTCTACCCGGGCATGGGCAACCAGGTGCTGATCATCTGCTTCGTGGTGGTGGTCATCGGCGGCATCGGCTCGATCCGCGGTGCACTGCTGGCCGCGCTGCTCATCGGCGTTGCCGAGACCTTCGGCACCGTGCTTCTTCCGCATGCCGCCGGCGTGCTGGTCTATGTGCTGATGGCGCTGATCCTGCTGTGGAAGCCGGGCGGGCTGTTCCGGGCCGGTTCATGAATCCGGCGCGCATCGTGCCGGTGCTGCTGGCCACGCTGGCGCTGGCGCTGTGGCCGCTGGCCGCCGGCAGCTACGGCATCGACTTCGCCACCAAGACCATGATCTTCGCCATCCTGGCGCTGAGCCTGGAACTGCTGGTGGGAACCACCGGGCTGGTTTGCTTCGGCCAGGCGGCGCTGTTCGGTCTGGCCGGCTACGCGGTGGTGCAGCTGTCGCCGGCGGACGCGCCGGCATCGCTGTTCTGGCTGCTGCCGGTGTCGATGGCGGTGGCTGCCGCCTACGCGCTGTTCATGGGTGCGCTTTCGCTGCGCACGCGCGGCGTCTACTTCATCATGGTCACGCTGGCCTTCGCGCAGATGGCCTACTACGTGGTGCACGACACGCCGCTGGGCGGCGGCACCGACGGCATCTATCTGTCGCTGAAGCCGGTCGCCGAGATCGGCTCCACGGTGCTGCTGGACCTGGGCGACCCGCTGGCGCTGTACTACTTCGTGCTCGGCGCCCTGGCGCTGGTCTTCGTCTTCCTGGCCCTGCTGCTGCGTTCACCCTTCGGGCGCGCCCTTGCCGGCATCCGCATCAACGAGCAGCGCATGCGCGCCACCGGCTTTACCACCTACCCGTACAAGCTCGCGGCATTCGTCATCTCCGGCGCCATTGCCGGGCTGGGCGGGTTCCTGTTCGCGGTGAAGGACGGTTATGTCAACCCCGAATTGCTGAGCTGGCACCTCTCGGGGTCCGTGCTGGTCATGATCATCCTGGGCGGCATCGGCCACCTGCGAGGCGCCGTCATCGGCGCCTTCGCCTTCGCGCTGCTGCAGGAGTTCTTCAAGTCCGAGGCGATCTTCGGCGACTTCTCCAAGCACTGGCTGCTGGGCCTGGGGCTGACCATCATCGTGAGCGTGGCGCTGCTGCCGCGCGGCCTGATCGGTATCGGCGCGCTGCTCAGCCGTCGCCTGCAACGCCGCGTGGGAGGCACGCTGTGAGCGAGGTACTGCTGCGCGCCAGCCAGCTCACGCGCCGCTTCGGCGGCCTGGTGGCGGTGGACGGCGTATCGCTGGAGCTGCAGCGCGGGACGGTGCACGCCGTGATCGGTACCAACGGTGCCGGCAAGTCGACCCTGATCAATATCCTGTCCGGCGAGCTGGCTGCCAGCAGCGGCCGCGTCGAACTTCGCGGCACCGACATCACGCGCTGGTCGCAGCCGCGGCGCGCGCGCGCCGGCGTCGGCCGCAGCTACCAGCGCACCACCATCTACCCGGTCTTCACGGTGCTGGAGAACTGCCGGCTGGCGGCCCAGGCGCGCCACCCGCGGCCCTGGGCCTGGTGGGCCGATGCGGATGCCTGCCCGCACAGCGTGCCCGCGGCGCGCGACGCCGCGGCGCGCGCCGGACTGGCCGACTGGCTGGACCGGCCGGCCGGCACGCTGTCGCACGGCCAGCGGCGGCAGCTGGAGATTGCCATGTGCCTGGCCACCCAGCCCGAGGTGCTGCTGCTGGACGAACCCCTGGCCGGCATGGGCGCCGAGGAGACCGAACGCATGCTGGCGCTGCTGGGCGAGCTCAAGGCCGGCCATGCCATCGCGCTGGTGGAACACGACATGGATGCCGTCTTCCGCATCGCCGACCGCATCACGGTGATGGTCAACGGCGCCGTGCTGGCCAGCGGCGAGCCGCAGGCGGTGAAGGCCAATGCCGAGGTGCAGGCGGCCTATCTCGGGGGCGCCGAATGAGTCGCGACTCGGCCGCAGCCGCACCGCCGCTGCTGCTGCAGGCGCAGGGCCTGCATGCCTGGTACGGCGCCAGCCATGTGTTGCACGGCGTGGACATCAGCATCGCCCACGGCCAGACGGTGGGCCTGCTCGGCCGCAACGGCATGGGCAAGAGCACACTGATCCGCAGCCTGCTCGGGCACGTGACCGAGCGCAAGGGCCGCATCGTGATCGACGGCCACGACCTGTCGCGCGCCCGGCCGCACGAGGTGGCGCGGCGCGGCGTGGCCTACGTGCCCGAAGGCCGCGGCGTGTTTCCCAATTTGACGGTGCTCGAGAACCTGGTGATGGCCGCGCGCCCGGCCCCGGCCGGCAGCGGCCAAGGTGCCGGCTGGCCGCTGGAGCGCGTGCTGCAGACCTTTCCGCGGCTGGCCGAACGCCTGAAGCACCTGGGCGCACAGCTCTCGGGCGGCGAGCAGCAGATGCTGGCCATCGGCCGCGCGCTGATGACGCACCCGAAGCTGATCATCCTGGACGAGGCCACCGAAGGCCTGGCACCGCAGATCGTGGCCGAGATCTGGCGCGTGGTGGAAGCCATCCGCAACGACGGCATCGCGACGCTGATCGTCGACCGCGACTACCGCAAGGTGGCGGCGCAGGCCGAACGGCTGGTGGTGCTGCTGAAGGGCGAGGTGGTGCTGGCCGGCGCAGCCGCCGAGTTGCGCCATGGTGAGGCGCTGGCGGGGTTCCTGGGCCTCTGAGCTTGGCCTTCGAGCCGGGGCTTGTGGACGGCGCTTCGAACGGCCTCGCACGCGGCACAATTTGTCGCCCCCGTTGGAACCCTTCCCCGCCGCCGCCATGAGCTTGATCGAACACTACGCCACCTTGCGCCAGGTGCACATCGGCTTCGTCACCGCCAGCGGCACGCTGTTCGCGCTGCGCGCCTTCGCCACGCTGGGCGGTGCACGCTGGCCGCTGCGGTTGCCCGCCCGCGCTGCGAGCTGGGTCGTCGACACCGGGCTGCTGAGCGCCGGCTCGCTGCTGTGGGCCACGCTGCAGATCAACCCGCTGGTGCAGACCTGGCTCGGCGCCAAGCTGGCGCTGCTGCTGGTCTATGTCGGGCTGGGCACGATGGCGCTGCGGCGCGCCCGCACGCCTGCTGCTCGGCTGGCCTGGACGCTGGCGGCGCTGGGCTGCTTCGGCTGGATGGTCGCCACCGCACTGGCGCACGACGTGCGGGGGCCCCTGGCGTGGCTGGAACCGGTGCGCTGAGGACCCTGCGGCAAGCGCATCAGGTGGCCGGGCCGGGCGCAGCCGTTTCGTCCGGCGCGGCCTTCGGCACCGCCGTCGGCGTGAAGGCATCGGAGAAGCAGAACTGCTCGCCCAGTCCGTGCGCCAGGAAGTCGGGCACCGCCGCCTCCACCATGCGCACCGAACCGCAGGCGTAGACCTCGTAACCGCTGAGGTCGGGGTGGTCGGCCAGCAGCGCCTCGTGCACGTAGCCGCGCCGGCCGGTCCACGATGCATCGTCGCCGGCTTCCGACAGCACGGGTACGAAGCGGAAATTGGCGTGTTCGCGCTGCCAGCGTTCGATGGTGTCGAGCAGGTACAGGTCGCCCGCCGTGCGCACGCCCCAGTACAGCTCCATCGGTCGACTCACGCCCTTGCGGAAGGCATCTTCCAGGATGCTCTTGATGGGCGCGAAACCGGTGGCGCCGGCCAGGAAGAGGATCGGTCGCTCGCTGTCGTGCAGCGTGAAGCGGCCCAGCGGGCCTTCGAAATCGAGCGTATCACCGACCTTCATGCCCTCGAAGACATGGGTGGTGAAACGGCCGCCGGGGATCAGCCGCACGTGCAGTTCGATCACGTCGCCGGCCGTCGACGGCGGCTGGCCCGGGTCGGCCGGCGGATTGGCGAACGAGAAGGCACGCTTGGCGCCGTCTTCGAGAATGATATTGATGTACTGGCCCGCCACGAAAGCCAGCTTCTCGTTGCCGGGCAGCGCGACGAACAGGCGCATCAGGTCGGGTGAGATGCGTTCCATCGCCGTCACGCGCCCCTGCAGGCGGCGCAGTTCCGTGGCTTCGCTGGCGGCCAGCGAGGCCACGCCCTCGACTTCCAGTTCCACGTCTTCCAGCGCCACCGCGCAGCACATCAGCGCCTGACCGCGCGCCTGCATGGCCGCGGTCAGTGCCGCGGCCTGGAACGGGCCGGGGTCGACGCGGCCGTTGAGCACCGTGCACAGGCACAGGCCGCAGCCGCCGGCGCGGCAGTCGTAGGGCAGCTTCAGGCCGGCGCGCAGGCCGGCTTCGAGCAGCGTCTCGCCGGCTCGCGCGGAGATGCGTGCCGGCCCCGGATGCAGCGTGACGTGGTGCGCCTGCTTGTTGCCGCGCCGCGGCGGCAGCCAGGGCAATGCCAGAAGCAGCAGCGTGGCGCCGCCCACCAGGCCCCACACGGCACCCAGCGGCCAGGTATCCATGAGCGGAAACAGGGTCAGCAGGAACCAGTCCAGCGCCAGCAAGGCCGGCGCGGTGTTCAGGTCGGCCGGTCCCTGGCTGGCCACCGGCGTGACCAGCGCCAGCACCAGCAGCGTGATCATCAGCGCCAGCGCGATCGGCCGCGGCGGCTGCGTCGCGGCCTTGGGCACTCGCTGCACGTGGACCCACATCAGCAGCAGCATGACCAGCGGCACGCCGATGTGGATGAAGACGAGCAGCGAGAACAGGCGGTTGCTCACGTGCTCGGGCAGGATGAAGTTGCGGATCAGCGTACCGCCGAAACCGGGTATCCAGTCCAGCCATTCGAAGCTGCCCTGGGTGACGTACTGCGCCAGCCGGTCCCAGGGCAGCATGTAGCCGTTGACGCCGGCCACGTAGGCCAGCCAGATGAGTACCACGCCGGTGACCCAGGAGAACCAGCGAAAGCCGCGCAGGCGGTCGAAGGCGAAATAGCGCACCGCGTGGATGAGCATGGTGAGCACCAGCGCGTCGGACGCATGCCGGTGCACCGTGCGCACCACGCCGCCGGCACCCCACAGCCCGTGCGTGATGGCCTCCACCGAGTTGTACGCGCCGGTGACGCTGGTGTCGAAGAATGCGTAGAGCACGAGCCCGGTCACACCCACCACCCAGAACAGGAAGAAGGTGATGGCGCCCAGGTGGTACAGCGGGTTGAGGCGGTCGCCGAAGGCGCGATTGAACAGCGCCTCCGCGCTCATGAAGGCCGCACGCAGCGCGCGCTGCATCAACGCGATCATCGCGTTGGCTCCGTGATCGAGATCATGGCGCGCCCCTCATGAGTGCCGGCGCATGGCGCGTGCCACCACGACTACGAAAAGCAGCCCGCCGCAGATGGCCAGCAGCCCGCCCAGGCCCATCAGGCCCATGCCGGCCACCTCGCCCGTGCTGCGCAGCACCTGCTCTGCACCGGCGACCTTGCGCTGCACGCCGTAGCCGCCCGACCACACCAGGCCCACGATGTGCAGCAACTGCCCCACGCCATACAGCCAGGGCTGCAGCACCGCCAGGCGGCCGCTGGGTGCGCGGTAGCCCAGCTGCGGCAGCAGGTGGAAGACCAGGCCCATCAGCGCCAGCGTCACGCCGACGATGCAGCCGTGGTAGTGCGCCGGGATCTTGACGTTGCTGCCGCTGATGGTGAGGCCGATCACGCCGCCGGCCACGAACAGCAGCATCGAGGCCAGCAGCGCCGCCCGCAGCGGACGCCGCTCGGCCGCCAGCTGCCGCAGTGGCGCCAGCGCCAGCAGCACCGCCAGCGCCAGCGGCGCAATGGCCAGGCCGCCGCCGAAGCGCATGCCCCAGGTGTGCATGTCTCGGTGTTCCACGCTGCTCACGTCGTGCATCAGGTAGGCCAGCGGCGTGCCGAAGACGCCCGCCAGCGCCAGCGCGAAGAGCAGCAGCACGATGCGCGGGGACAGCGGGATGCGCCCACCGCAGGCCTGCGCCAGCGCCAGCCAGGCCACCAGCATGAGCAGCGTCCAGGTGAACTGCAGCGCATGGCCACCGCCCCAGAACAGGATCTCGTAATAGGCCTTCGGCGGCAGCGAGGTCGGCACCAGGGCCAGCGACCAGGCAAAGGCCAGCAAAGCCACGGCGGTGGCCACCACGCTGGCGTGCAGCCCGAAGCGCAAGGCCCCGGCGCCGTCCAGCGCCGGGCCGATCGGCGCCGCACGCACCAGGCCCTGCAGCACCAGCAGCAGCGCGCCGACGCCGAACACGCCCACCGCGGCGCGGAACGTGGTGCTGTCGAGCATGGGAATGTAGTTGGCCATCACCGGCTGGCCGGGGTCGACGAAGGCCGCCAGCGCCATGCCTGCCGCACCTGCCGCGCACAGCAGCAGCGGCAGCCGGGCCAGCGCCGCGCCGGCACGCGATCGTGCCGACCGCAGGTTCAGGCTCCACAGCAAGCCGGCGATGGCCACGAACCAGACCAGCACCGAGAGGTCCACGTGCACCACCAGCGCGACGCGGAAGAAGTCGCCCGCCGGCAGCCAGGCATTGATGCCCGGCGTGCGCGCCAGCACCAGCAGCACCGAGAACAGCCCCGATCCCACCAGCGCGGCCAGCGCCAGCCACAACCAGGCGCGCGCCAGGCCGCGCTGGCCGGCTGCCACTGCCGGCAGCGTGTAGGCCGCCGGCCTGGAAGCGGTGGCGGGCCCGGGCACGGTGCCGGAGGCGTAGGCCGGCCGCCTGGCCTGGCCAGAGTCGACCGAAGTGAGTGTGTTCATTGCAGCGTGATGCCGCCTTTCCCGGCGTCGAAATCGATGACCAGCACCTGGCCGGGCACCAGCTTCACGGTGGATTCGTGTCGATAGGCCTGGTCGCGCGCCCGCACGTCGTCCGATAGTCGCACGGTGATGAGGTGCTCACCGGCCGGTACCACCAGGCGTTCATAGACCGCCGATGCGCCGTCCTTGGACAGGCCCGTGGGTGGCGCGATGCGCTTGAGCACCGTGGTGCCGTTCAGGTCCACTTCCACCGTCACCGGCGAGCGCTCGCGCGGGCAGACCGTGGGCGCGCGCATGTTCGGCGGCAGCTTGGCCAGTTCGGCGGCACTGAGGGTGCGGCAGTCGCCCACCGGCTTGCCGACGCGCGAAAAGCTGAGCTTGATGAGCGCCTGATCCTCGCCCAGGTGCCGGTACGGCGGCCATTGCGAGAAGACGCCGATGGCCAGCGCGAACAGCCCGTACAGCAGCACCTGGCCGATCCAGGCCCCGGCGCCGAGTGGCCTGGCGGGACGAATTTTCGCGGTGTCAGGCATGGTGCAGGCGGGCCGGCAAGTCGGCGTCGGGTTCGAGAGGGATGACACGGCGGCGCAGACGCTCCAGCCCGGCCAGCAACTGGGCTTCGTCGCCCGGGCCGGCGAAGACCAGTTCCAGACGCTCGCGCGCCACGCTCGCGCGCAGGTGCGGTTCGCGCTGGCCGGCCAGGCGCTCGGCCGTCCAGCGCTCGCCGAGACGGAATTCGCAGCCGCCTTCGCTGCAGGCCGCCACCAGCACGCCGGCGGCCCCGTCGCGCAGAGCATATTCGACGAACGAAGGCGGCAGCTGGCCCGTGCACAGCAAGCTGAAGGGGCTCACGTCGGCACCGCCGAGGTTGCTGCAGCGCGCGCCGTGGTCGCAGCCGAACACCACCAGCGGCCGTGCCGACGACGACGACGCCAGCGCTTGCTGCAATTGGCGGCGCAGGGCGCTCACGGTGAGCTGCGGCATGTCGATGCCGGTGACGAGCTGCGCCGCGCTGCGAAACGGTGTCGACGACGGGCAGGCACCGGCGCAGATGCCGCAGCCGGCGCACAGGTCGGGGTCCACCTGCGCCAGCGTGCGGCCGATACGCTGATTGGGGTGCGGCACCATGGTGATGGCGGCGTAGGGGCAGTCGGCGAAGCAGCGCCGGCAGCCGTTGCAGTTGGCGGCGTCGACCACCGCCACCGCCGCCCGCGCCGGCTGCGGCAGGAAGGGCAGCGCGAAGAGCAGCAGCGTGCCGCCGCCGACCAGCACCCACACGAAGGCCGGCGAGGTGGCATAGGTGAGCGGGTGCAGGAAGAGCAGGATCCAGTCCAGCCGCAGCTCACCCGGCACGCGGGCCAGCGCCGCCGGCGCATGGCTCGTCACAGGCCAGGCCAGCGCCAGCACGGCCAGCGTGGCCAACAGGCCCAGCGCCAAGGCGCGCGGCGGCATCACCGCAGCGCGCGTGACGCGCTGGATGTGGAACCACAGCCCGAACAGCAGCAGCAGCGGCACGCCGATATGCACGAAGACGAAGAGCGAGAACAGGCGGTCGCTCACCGCCTCGACAGCGAGGAAATTGCGCGCCAGCGGTGCCGCCATCATGGGCAGCGCGTCGAACCACTCCAGGCTGGCGATGGCCGAGAACTGGCCCAGTTCGTCCCAGTTGATCCAGAAGCCGCCGATCGCGCCGACGAAGACGAAGCCGATCAGCGGCACGCCGGTCAGCCAGTGGAAGCGCCGAAAGCCGCGCTCGTGGCCGTGCAGCCACTCGCGCAGCAGATGCAGGCCCATCGCCAGCACCAGCACGTCGGCGGCGTAGCGGTGCAGGCCGCGCAACAGCCGGCCCAGGCCCAGCGGCAGGCGCGAAAGTTCCTCGATCGAGCGCCAGGCCCCCGCCACCGAGGTGTCGAAGAAGATGAACAGCACCACGCCGCTGGCCGCCAGCAGCCAGAAGGCGAGAAAGCCGATGGCACCCAGGTGGCGCAGCGGGTTCAACGCCGAGCCGAAAGCGGTGTCGAAGCCGCCTTCGATGGTGCGCCAGACCTTCAGGCCGTGCTGCCGGAAGCTTGCCGTGGGGCGTTGCATGAGAGCCTGCGTGCACGCCGCTGGTCGCGCCATTCGAACAGGAAATACAGCGCCACGCTGCTGAAGAACAGCAGGCCGCCGATGATTTCGAAGATGAGCTTCCAGTCGTAGCGGTACTCGCCGGTGTCGGGGTCGTAGACGGTGCACAGGATGCGCACGCGCTCGACCATCGCCGCCAGCGTGGAGGCCGCCGCCGGCGGTGCATTCAGCAGCAGTTGGCGCAGCGGCGCACCGAGCTGGTCGGCACGCAGGCGGTCGCCGTAGACCTGGGCGTGGATGCGGCCCTCGGCGTCGACCACGGTGACGCCGAGCACGTGGTCGAAACCGGCCGGCGTGGCGACGAAGCTGAAACCGAAGGCGCGCGTGAGCTCCTCGACGCTTTGCCGCGGCGGACTGAGGAATTCCCAGTTGCGGTGTTCGATGCGATGCTGGCGCGCGAAAGAGCGCATCGCGTCCGGCGAATCGAACGGCTGGTTGAAGCCGATGCTGACGACGTTGAACTGGTGTTCGCCGAGCAAACGGTCCAGGCCCTTCACGGCCTCGTACAGCGAACGTGTCTGCGTCGGGCAGACCTGGAAGCAGCCGGTGTAGATGAAGCTCACCAGCAGCGGCTTGCCGCGGTAGTCCGACAAGCGCACCGGGCGGCCGCTGCGGTCGAGCAATGGCAGGTCGGGAACGATGCGTCCGATGGCGGCCTCGGCGGCGCGCAGGGCCGCGGACTCGTCCAGCGCCGGCACCGTGCCGGCCTCGCGCGGCGCGGGATCGGCGCGCTCGACGATGGGGCCAGCGGCCGATTTCGTCGCCGGGGCGACCGTCTCGCCGGCCGAGGCGGCGAAGGAGACGCTCAGGACCAGCGCCGCCAGGGCGCTGCCCAAGCGCGTCAGCCCGTTATGCCGACCAGCTGAAGAGAGCGCGAAGCGCGAGCGCGGAACATCAGCGCAGAGCAGCATCGATGACCACCGCCGCCAGCAGCGCGCTGAGCTGCACCATCGACGCGAAGAAGGCCGCCATCGCCGTCTGGCGGCTGGGCTGGCGCGCCAGCGCATGCGTCTTGCGCAGGAAGTGCACACCACCGGCCAGCGCGCCTGCGAAGACGATCCAGCCGGCACCGAAGAAGACCGGCAGCAGCGACACCGCCACCAGGGCCACGGTGCTGCCGTGCACGATGCGCGCGGCCCGGGCCGCGCCCACCACCACCGGCAGCATGGGCACGCCGGCGGCGGCATATTGCGACTGGTTGGCGATGGCCAGGCTCCAGAAGTGTGGCGGCGTCCACAGGAACAGCACCAGCGCCAGCAGCAGCGCCAAGGGGCCCACCTGCGGGTTCACCGCGGCGGCGCCGGCGAGCACGGCAAAGCTGCCGGCCAGGCCGCCGATGACGATATTCCACGGCGTGCGCCGCTTCAACCCCAGCGTATAGACGCCGGCGTAGGTGAGCGCGCCCAGCAACACGAAGCCGGCGGCGCTGAGGTTCACCACCCAGGCCGCCATCGACACCGCGAACACCAGCAGCGCCACGATGACCAGCAGCCAGCCGAAGCTGCGCGGCAGCGCGCCGCTGGCGAAGGCGCGCGAACGCGTGCGCGCCATCAGGCGATCGCTGTCGGCTTCGACGAACTGGTTGAAGGCGCCCGCGCTGGCCGAGGCCAGCAGCACCGACAGCGCCAGCACCAGGGCCTGCAGCGGCGCCACCGAGCCCTCGGGCACGATGAACAAGCCGCCCAGCGCAGTGGCCATGATGAGCACGCTGATGCGCAGCTTGAACACGCCGAGCACCGTGCGCCAATGCACCCCGCCGCGCACGGCGGCAGACTCGCCGGCCGAAGTGGCCAGTGCCGTTGCAGGGGACGCGGCGGTCTGCGAGCTGCGGTTCATGGCGAGTCTCCGGGTGTCGTTGCCGTGCGGGTCGAAGTCAGGCGCTGCTGCCCACTCGGCTCAGCTCAGGCCCCACAAGGTGGAGAGGTACTTCCAGTTGATGAAGTAGTACAGCACGAAGGCCAGCAGGAAGACCATCGCCAGCGCGAAGGTGCCCGGCGCCGCGAATCCCATCGAACCATAGGTCTGCGCCACGGCCGAAGGGGCGGTGCGGGGAATGGGCGTGAACTTGCCGCTGGCCGGGCCGCCTTCGAGCGCGCGCCCCCACAGCAGCGAGCCCACCGTGATGTAGATGTAGATCGCGCCGCCGGCGATGGCCGCGATGCCGGCCACGCCCACCAGCGCCATCATCAGGTAGGCCGCACCCGGCCACTCATAGGCCAGTGCCGCGCCCTGGAAGGCCATGTCCCAGTGGCGCCGCGACACCCCCAGCGTGCCTGCGCCCATCATCACCAGGCAGAAGAAATACATCGAGAAGCCGAAGAGGTAGGGCTGCCACTTGGCCAGCGTCGGGGCGATCATCTCGCGCTTGAACAGTACCGGGATCAGGTAGTAGGTGAGCGCCATGAACGTGAGCGTGGTGCCCACCACCACCGTGGCGTGGAAGTGCCCCGGCACGTAGATCGTGTTGTGAATGATCATGTTCAGCTGCTCGGTGCCCATCATCACGCCCGAGATGCCGCCCAGGAAGCCGAAACCGATGATCGAGATGAAGACGCCGCTGAAGGAGGGGTTGCTCCACGGTGCCTTGCGCAGCCACTCGAACAGGCCCTTTGTGAAACCCTTCTGGCGCTGCGCGACTTCCATCGCACCGGGGATCGTCAGGCCGTGCAGCATCGAGGCCAGCACCGCGAAATACATGAAGTAGCTGGTGTTGACGACCTTCCAGCCGGTGGAAAGACCCGGGTCGGCCAGCAGGTGGTGCGCGCTGGCCAGTTGCAGGAACAGGATGTAGAGCAGGAAGGCGGTGCGGCTGACGCGTTCGCTCATCGGCTTGGCGCCGAAGGCGATGGCCGCCACCAAGTACCACACCGAGATGTGCGCCGCGACGTTGATCTGCTGCGACGAGTGGCCGAAGGCCCACCAGATCGTGCGGTAGACGAGCGGGTCGACCTCCTTCACGACGCCGATCGACATCAGCCAGGTCGGGATCAGGATGATGGCGCCCGAGGCGATGGTGAAGGTGGCGATGATGGCCGCCGTGATCGCACCGAAGGTGACCAGCGGCACCGAGCCCTGGTAGGTCTTTTCCTTCTTGGCCACCACCAGCGTGCCGAAGAAGACGAACACCGCGATCAGCGCACCCACCGCGAACAGGATCAGGCCGAGGTAGAAATTGGGTTCGGCCATCATCGGCACGTACGAGGTCATCATGACGCTGGAGGCGCCGCGGAAGACCGCGATGTTGTTCACCACCGAACCGATGACCATGAGCGCGAAGGCCAGCCAGGCGATCTTGGGCGTGGCGATGCGACAGCGCAGCAGCGTCGAGGCGCAGAAATACAGGATCGCGATCTCGAAGAAGATGATCCAGTAGATCAGCATGTCGATGCCGTGCGCCGTGAGCACCATGTAGAAGGTGTCGGCTTCCAGCCAGCGCACGGCCGGCCAGCGCGTGAGAACCACGCCGATGGCGAGGATGCCGCCGAACAGCAGCCAGACCACGGCGACGAAGGCGTTGGCCTTCATCAGCCATTCGGCCTGGTGTTCGAACTGCAGGCCCGAGCGCGGGCAGGTGCGATAGGTGGTGCTTGTGCTCATCGCCCGCTCCTCACTTGACGTACAGACGGCCGACCATCTTGTGGTGGCCGATGCCGCAGAATTCGTTGCACACCACCGAGTAGGTGCCCGACTGGTTGGGCGTCACGGTGACCACGTGCTCGAAGCCGGGCACGATCTGGATATTGATGTTGGCCGGCTGCAGCGAAAAGCCGTGGTTGTAGTCCATCGACGTCAGGTGCAGCTTGTAGGTCTTGCCCTTCTCGAGTTCGAGCACGGGATAGAAACTCCACAGCCGCGCGATGAAATAGACGTCGCTGCCGGGCGGCGGCGCCACTACCGGGGTGGCGTTTTCGTCCTTCTCGATGCGCACCGTGTATTTGTCGACCATGGCCTGCGTCTTGGCCATGAACATCTCGGGCGTGGTGCGATAGGTTTCGGTGGACAGGTTCTGCTTGCCCCAGACGTGCCAGCCGACCATCATGAAGAACATGATCAGGCACCAGGTCAGCGCGATCACGATCCACGTGCCTTCCACGCGGTCGATTGGATGCTTGTACCAGAGGCGTTCCGCGGGCGGGAGGATGGCGCTCATGTCGATTCTCCCGGCCTACTTGGCCATCGGCAGCGTGAGGATGTCGACCACACCCCAGACGGTGTAGACCATCATCGGCACGAAGACGCCCAGGAACAGCAGCAGGAAGGGGTTGTCCAGCAACTGCTGCATCCAGGGCACGGGAGCGTTGTCGTCGTCGTGCGTATCGTGGGAACTCATGGTGGTCTCCTTCGTTGCAGTCGCAAGGGCGTGGGGGGTGCCGCAAGGCAAGACGAGCGAGCTCGCGGCAAGCCGGGGGATTCTGTGGCGCGCCCGCCGCGCCGGAAAATGAACCAGTTCAAGGAATCGATCGTTGCACAGCCCCAGGTGCAGAGCACCCCGGATTCGCCCTTACGATGAAGCACGACGCCCTTCGAATGCGCTCATGGTCACGACCGCCGATTCCCGCCTGACGCTGCTGCGTCGCCTGGCCTGGGCCTGCGTGCTGTTGATGCTCGTCGTCACCACGGCCAGCGCCTGGCTGCGGCTGGCGCAGCCGCGGCCGGCTTGCTTCGACTGGCCCGCCTGCCGCAGCGCCGACCGTCCCGTCGCGGCAGCTATGGTACCGCCAATGCTCGGTGCGCCGGCCACGCTGGCGTTGGTGCGCGGCACGCATCGCGCCTCGGCCACGCTGGTGCTGCTGGTGGTGATCGCGGTGGCCGCGCTGACGCTGGCGAAGCCGCCGCGGCGTTGGGCGGCGGGGCGGCTCGCGCTGGCGCTGCTGGTCCTGGCTTTGGCCTTGTCGGTGCTGGGCATCGTGACACCGGGTTCGCGCGCCTCGGGCGTGCTGCTGGGCAATCTTCTGGGCGGACTGCTGATGCTGGGCCTGAGCTGGCGGCTGGCCACGCAGCTTGCGGGCTGGCCCGAGGCCAGCCCCACGCTCAGGCGCTGGGCGCGGCTCGGCGCCGCGCTCTGGATGGCCCAGGCCGCGTTCGGCGCGCTGTCGGGCAGCGGTCACTGGAGTGCCGCACCGGTGGCGCACATGGTGCTGGCGCTGGTGGCCGGCAGCTGTTCGCTGGGTGTCGGAATGGCGGCACGCCGGCAGGGCCACCGCGTCGATGGCACCAGCCTGCTGTCGATGACCGGCCTGCAGTTCGTGCTCGCCGCAGCCGCCGCCGGCAGTGCGGCGGCGCCGGCCTGGGTCCTGCTGCACAACATCGGCGCCGCACTTGGACTGGCGCTGATGCTGGGACTGGGCCGCCGCGCCGAATCCTGACTTTCATGCCACCGGCCACCAGGCGACGCCATCGAGTCCGACGCCTTTCGGCACGGACCAGCGGCGCAGCACCGCCCCACCGGCATCGAGCAGCAGCAGCTCGTGCGCATCGGCGGCCCGCAGCACCAGCACCTGGGGCGTGCGGGGCGCTGCGCGCAAGGCGGACAAGGCCGCCGCCCCGGCGCCCACACGTTGCCATGCATCGGGCTGGCTGTCGCCCAGGGTGAATAGGGTCGCGCCGGCCCGCTCGCCGACCAGCGCCCACACGGTCTCGTCGGTGGCCTGCAGTTGCAGCACCGGTCCGGGTAGGGTGTGCGTGGCCAGACGGACCCAGCGCGCAGTATCGAAGACGTGGATCTCGTGGCCCGCCGGCAGCCACCACTGGATCGTGCCTCGGCCGCGCGAGGGCGGCCGCAACGCCGCGCCGGCGGGATTGGCGCCGGGCACGCGCAGCGCGGCGATGCGGCGGCGCACGTCCAGGTGCACGACCACGGCCTCGTCGCCCTGCATCCCGGCCAACCAGGGTACCCGCCGATCGGCAAAGCCGAAGTCGGGCATAGGTTGGCCCAGCGGGGCCCGCCGCGCGCCCAGATAACCCGGCGCGGCAATCCCCTCGCCCATGCGGTAGTCGTGCACCAGGCCGTCGAAGAGGGGCGCGGCGTCCGGGTCGAGCGAGATCTCCCAGGACTCGCCCAGCGCCGGCCAGGCGGCGAAGAAGCTCTGCCGCTGCGGCAGGCTGAACAGCACGGTGGCGGCGCCTTGGCGCGTGCGCCCGAGGTCGCGGCCTTCGAAGGTCTTGACGACCGCGCCTGGCGCATCGACGAGGCTCAGCCGCTGGCCGTACGCGACCAAGGCCCAGCGACCGTCGGGGCTGGCGGCCAGGGCATGCACGGGCGTTTCCAACGCGACCCTGCAGCGCAACCGCCAACTCGAGCCGTCGGCCGGCTCCCAGCAGCGCAGGCTGCCGTCGGTGGCCACCAGCCACAGTCCGCCGGCCACGGGCACGGGGTCGATGGCCGGTGCGGGTGCATCCGGCAGCCGGGTCAGTTCAGTAGCACCGCCTGCGGCGACCCAACACCCCCCAGGTCCCCAAGCCAGAATGCCTGGATGCCCAGCCGCGCCAGCCCGGGCGCGCGGCCCTGCCGCCGGCCCGGCCCCGAAGCAAACCAGGGCGGTCAGTGCCGCCCTGCGCTGCATGCCCTCGGCCCTGCAGTCCTGCCTTGCCGACCACGACGATCGGCCCTCATGGCCTTACTGCTTCAGGATCCACTCCACGGCAGCCTTGAGGTCGGCGTCCGAGATCTTGGCCACCGGGTTCGGAGGCATCGGGATCTGGCCCCAGACGCCCTTGCCACCGTTGCGCGACTTTTCGGTCAGCTTGGCGACCGCATCGGCCTGCCCTTTGTACTTGGCAGCGACGTCCTTGTACGAGGGTCCGACGAGCTTCTTGTCGACGGTGTGGCAGGCGAAGCAGCCGGCCGTCTTCATATTGGCCTCGGGGTTGGCGTGAGCCGGCAGGCTGACTGCCAGCCCGATGGCGGCCGTGCCGAGAAGGGTGATCCATGTGCGCATCTGCAAAACTCCTAAAGTGGTTGACAGCCGATTTTCAGTAGATGTCGTGTTGCGTATTGTGGACGTTGAAGTGGCCCGTCGGCGTGATCAGGCGCGGATCCTTGATCACCGCCTTCAGCTTCAGGGTCTTGTCGTCCACGACCACTAACGCGCTTTCCTTGTTCTTGGCTGACCAGACGGAGAACCAGACCTCGTCGCCGGCCTTGTTGTACTCGGGCTGCACCACGCGCTTGGCGCCGTCGTCCTTCAGGTCGGCCCACTGGGCGATGGGCAGCACGGTGAAGCCCTTGGCCAGATTGTTGATGTCGAACACCGCCACCGACTGCGAGAGCGCGGTGTCGGGATTGAGCGGCGTATCGACGTAGAGGTGGTTCGACTTCGGGTGCGTCTTGATGAACAGCGAGCCACCGCCCTGCGCCTTGAGCGATTGCACCATCTTGAAGCCGTCCTTGCGCTTGGGGTCGGTGCTGATCAGCGCCACGGTCTCGTCACCGAGGTGGCTGGTCGCCCACACCGGCCCGTAGGTCGGGTGCTTGAAGTTGGCGCCACGTCCGGGGTGCGGGATCTTGCCCACGTCGATCAGCGCCTGCAGCTTGCCGTCCTTGGCGTCGATGGCGGCGATCTTGTTGCTGTTGTTGGCCGCAACCATGAAGTAGCGCTTGCTCGCGTCCCAGCCGCCGTCGTGCAGGTAGCGGGCCGAGCCGATCTCGGTGATCCTCAACGCGTTGATGTTCGAGTAATCGACCAGCAGCGACTTGCCCGTCTCCTTGACGTTGACGATGAATTCGGGCTTGTAGTGGCTGGCAACGATGGCGGCCACGCGCGGCTCGGGGTGGAATTCCTGCGTGTCCACCGTCATGCCGCGGGTGCTGACGATCCGCTTGGGCTCCAGCGTATTGCCGTCCATGATCACGAACTGCGGCGGCCAGTAGGCGCCGGCGATCGCCAGCTTGTCCTCGTAGCCCTTGAACTTGCTGGTGTCGACGCTGCGCGCCTCCAGGCCGATGCGGATCTCGGCCACGTTGTCGGGCTTGGGCATCCACAGGTCGATCATGTTGATCTTGGCGTCGCGCCCGATCACGAACAGGTAGCGCCCGCTGGCAGAGGTGCGGCTGATGTGCACCGCGTAACCCGTCTTGACGATATTGATGATCTTCTTGGTGTCGCCGTCGATCAGCGCCACCTCGCCGGTGTCACGCAGCGTGGTCGAGAAGATGTTGGCGATGTTGTAGTCGTTCATCTTCTTCGTCGGCCGCTGATCCGGCGGCACGATGACCTTCCAGGTCGCCTTCATGTCGGCCATGCCGAACTCCGGCGGCACCGGCGGATCGTGCTGGATGTAGCGCGCCATCAGGTCGACGGTCTTCTCGTCCATCTCGCCGCTGGTCTGCCAGTTGGGCATGCCCGCGGGCGAGCCGTAGGCGATGAAGACCTTCAGGTATTCGGTGCCCTTTTCCTGCGTGATGTCGGGCGTCAGCGGCTTGCCGGTGGCGCCCTTGCGCAGCACGCCATGGCAGCCGGCGCAGCGCTCGAAATAGATCTTGCGCGCGCTGTCGAACTCGGCCTTCGTCATCGGCGGGGCCTTGGGGTTCGTCGACTGGTACATGGCCTCGCCGGCCAGCGGCGAGGCGCCGGCCTGGTATTTCAGCTCGGATTCGGTGACGCCCTTCTTCTCCTGTGCGTGGGCGCCGAACGAGACGGCCAGGGCCAGCGTCGCGGCCATGGGAATGAATCTCTTCAGGGACTTCAGGACCTTCATCGGATTTCCTTCGTCGTTGATGTGAAGCGGGTGATGAGAACAACTCGACTCACGTGGAATCGTCGTGCTTGCCTTAGGGTCTTTCCTTAAACTGGTTCAAGGGTAACTCGGGAGGCGCTTTTTAGCGACACCACGCGCAAGCCGCCTGGCGCGCCGCACGAGGCCGGCGCGTTCCCGGTGCAAGCCGAAGCAGTTCAAGGACGCGCGAGACGGGCGCGTCGACGATACTCGCCTCGCGCGGCGATCGACGGCCTGCGCGCCCATCCATCCATCACCCATGAACGTTGCCCCCTGCCTCCGCGCGCCGCGCGGCACCCCTCGCCGGTGGCTTGCCGGTCGCACCCTGGTCTGCCTGCCCGCGGTCGTGGCGGTCGCGGCCTCGACGGTGGTGAGCGCGCAAGAGGCGGCACCGAGCGTGGTGGTCACCGCCACGCGGCACCTGATGCTGGAAAACCTGGCACCCGCCGCGCTGAGCGTGGTGACGCGGCAGGAGATCGAAACCCGCGGCGCCGACAACCTGCTCGACGCGCTGCGCGCCGAACCTGGCGTCAGCCTGCAGGGCCGCGCCATTGGTGGCCGCAAGGTGCTCAGCCTGCGCGGCATGGACAGCAAGCACACGCTGTTCCTGGTGGACGGCCGGCGCATCGGCGCCAGCGACGGCGTCATCGGACACTCGGATTTCCAGTACGACTGGATCGCGGTGGAGGATATCGAGCGCGTCGAGGTCGTGCGCGGCCCGCTGTCGGTGCTGTATGGGTCGGAGGCCATGGGCGGCGTGGTCAACGTCATCACGCGCGACCCCGGCAACGAGTGGCGCTTCGGCGCCACGGCCGAGGGCAGTCGCGCGGAAGGCAACCGCGGTGGCGACGGCCATCGGCTTTCGGCGCGCGCCGACGGCCCGCTCGGCGGTGGCATCGTGCTGCGCGCCGGGGCGGCGACCACGCGCGTCGAAGCCCTGGCCTCGCCCGAGGACCCGCGCATCTCGGAGCTGGAAGGACGCGACAAGAACGACGGCTGGCTGGGCCTGGGCTGGCGCGGCGCGGGCCCGGCGGCCGGCGGCCAGCGCGTGGACTTCGAGGTCCGCGCCGGCCGCGAGGAACGCTGGGCCGACGCCCGCGAACGCAGCGGCAAGCGCCGCTACCACCAGACCTTCAACGACATCGACCGCTCGCTCGTCTCGCTGGGCTGGGAAGCCGACTGGGCCGGCGCGGCCGGCCTGCCGGCCTGGACCAGCCAGTTGCGCGCGTACCGCGCCAGCGTCGACGTGGTGAACCGGCGCACCGAAGGCGTGGCGGTGAACCCGCCGCAGCGCATCGAGGACCGCGTGCTCGAAGGCCAGGCGCGCTCGGCACTGGGTTCTCACGGCCTGACCGTCGGCTTCGAGGCCCGCGACGAGTCGCTGGAGGACCCCGGCCTGCCCGACGGCCGATCGGTGGCGCGGAACCGGGCGTTGTTCGTGCAGGACGAGTGGACCCTGGACCGCCAGACCCTGCTCACGCTGGGCCTGCGCCACGACCGCAACGAGCTTTATGGCGACGAATGGAGCCCACGGGTGTACGCCGTCTGGCAGGCCAGCCCCGCATGGACCGTCAAGGGCGGCTACAGCCACGGCTTCAAGGCGCCGAACCTGAAGCAGATCGTGCCCGGGCAGCGCGCCGAAGGCCCCAACACCTTCATCGGCAACCCGGACCTGCAGCCCGAGCGCAGCGACGGCATCGAGCTCGGCGCGGGCTACGCCGCCGGCGCGACCGAGGTGCAGGTGATGCTGTACGAGCAGCGCGTGGAAGACCTGATCGAGGTGCGCCTGGTCGCCGCCGGCCCCGTGCCCGGCATCGGCACCTATACCTACGAGAACCTGGCCCAGGCGCGCATGAAAGGCGTGGAGGCGGCCATCGCCCAGGGGCTGGGTGCAGGCTTCACGGCGCGGCTGAACTACGCCTACCTGGATGCCCGCACCGACACCGGCCAGCGGCTGGAGAAGCGGCCACGCCACACCGCCGCTGCGCAGCTCGACTGGGAGGGCACCGCCTGGCGCGCCAACGTGTACGCCGAATACAGCGGCGAACAGCTCCTGCCGGCCCCGGTGGCCACCGCGCCGCCCCAGCCCGCGCCCGGTTTCACCCTGGTAGGCGCGCAGGTTTCGCGGCTGCTGCCCTGGGGCCTGGAACTGGCGCTGGGCGTGCAGAACCTGGGCGACGTGCGGCTGGCGGAAGTCTCGCCGCTGTACACCCACGTGGAGCCGCCCCGCACCTGGCGCCTGACGCTGCGCGGGCGCTGGTAGGTGCCTCGGGGGTCGACGGACCCTCGCGCATGTGCTTCATCGCTTCAGCTCGGCGAGCTTCGATTCGATGCGGCTCCATGCCTCGGCATCCGGCAGCGCCAGTTTGGTGCGGGTGATGGGTTTCCACTCCCGAGCCAGCTCGGCATTCAAGGCCGTGAAATGCTGCTGATCGCCCGGCACGTCCTCTTCGGCGAAGATGGCGTTGACCGGGCACTCCGGCACGCAGACGGCGCAGTCGATGCAGTCGTCGGGGTCGATGACGAGAAAGTTCGGACCTTCACGGAAGGCATCGACCGGGCACACGTCCACGCAGTCGGTGTACTTGCAGCGTATGCACGCCTCGGTGACGACGAAGGTCATGGCCGGGCCCGCGGCGGGTCAGCCGCAGCACGCGCCGCCGGAGCAGCACGAGTCGCCGACCACTACGATGGGCTTGACGCCGACACGGGTGATCTGCACGCGCCAGACGGCCGGACCGGATTCCAGCGCCGCCCACTCGAACTGACCGGAGGCCCGGTCGTCGAGCTGGAAGCGCAGCGGCAGGGGGTCATGGTCGTTGACCAGTTGCAGCGACTGCCCCGGCTGCAAGCCATCGAAGCGGCTGAAGACCGTGGCATGCCGATCGCGGGGTGAGATCGTGCGCAGGTCGACGGCGGCGGGCGTGGCTGTGGCGTGGATGGACATGGTGAATGTTCCTTTCGGGTTGACAGAGGGTGTGGACAGGTTGCGCGGCGTGCGCTGGGAAAGGGGCGAGACGAGCAGGGACCAGGCTGACGCTCAGCCGTCCTTGCCGTCGAGGCGGGGCGATACCAGCCAGGGCGCGAAGACGAACAGATAGAGCGCAAACGCCAGCCCCCAGGCCACGGCAGCGGCCGTCAGCCAGGTGAGCAGGTGCTGCGGCGCCAGCAGCGGCAGCAGGACCCGGGTCGCCGCGGCGCCGGCCACCAGCAGGTAGGCGGTGACCTCGAGCCGTGACACCCGCAGCGGCCGGCCGGTGTGGCCGCGCGCGGTGCGCGTGATCATGCCGATGATGAGCCCGCCGGTGGCGCCCACCGCCAAGGCGTGGATGCCGGCCGAGACAGCCACCGCGCCGAGCTGCGACAAGGCCAGCAGCACCAGGCCGATCGGCAGCCAGGCATAGGCCGCGTGCAGCACCCAGAGGATCGGGCGCCCCCGCGTGCGCAGCGGCTTCCAGCGCCACAGCCGCTGGGCGTGCAGCGAGGCGGCAGCGCCGAGGATCGTGGCGGTGAAAGCCTGGGGCGGTGCCAGCACCCACAGCGCCAGGCCGACGGCCGTGGTGGCCAGCGTGGCCTGTTCCAGAACGCGCGGCGACTGCAGCTTCAGGCCGGGCAGCGCCGACATCGTGAAGGCCGGAATCACGCGGCCGGCGATCACGCACTCGATCATCACCACCAGCGCCAGCCCTGCATGCAGCGCGCGGACCGGGTCGATGTCGATGACGCCGATCACCGCGCCGTGGAACGCCGCGTTGGCCACCGTCAGCAGCACCAGGATCGCGACGAGCGGCAGGTTGCGCCGGTTGCCGGCGCGCAGCAGCACCGAGATGAGGATGGCCGCCACCAGCGGCAGCAGCAGCAGGTCCAGCGCCGCATAGACGGCATAGGGCGCAAACACAGCCGCCAGCCGGGCGGCCAGCCACAGCCCGGCCAGTGCAGCCAGCACCCCGCCGCGCGGCGTGGCCAGGCCGGTCCAGGCCTTGCCTGCGGTGAGCAGGAAACCCACGATCACGGCCACGGCGAAGCCGAACAGCATCTCGTGGGCGTGCCAGAGCACCGGGGCCAGCTTCAGGTTCAACGACACCTGGCCCAGCAGCAGGGCGATCCACAGCGGCACCGCCAGCATGCCGTAGGCGGCGGCACCCAGGTAGAAGGGGCGGAAGCCGAGCCGCAGCAGCGGCCAGCCCCGGGGCGCCGGCGCGGTGGCCGCGAGGGTTGAAATGGAAGTTGTCATGGCGTGGGAGCAGGGTTCGTGATCGATGCCAGACGCCGGATCGGCTAAACATCGATGTCTGATGCATCTTAACGACGGGCGCGCCGTAAAGCAATATGCTTGATGCATCTTTCGGGTGACCTGTTTGCGGCGTCGACAGCGCCCAGGGCCGATCAACGAGCGGACCGCGCAGCGCAAGGCTTGATCCAGATCAGCGTCACTGCAGCGTCTTGGGCCGACACTTTTGGTGGGTGCATTTCCGAGGCGTTCACCCTGAATGGAGGACTCCATGACGACGCTGCTTCCCACGGGGCTTCCGGCATCACTGCTGGCGGCGACTGTCCTGCTCGCCGCTGCCGGCCCCGCCCAGGCCGCGGACGCCGAAGCCGCCCAGGCACTGGCCCGACGCAGCAATTGCATGAAGTGCCACGCGGTCGACAAGGTCAAGGATGCGAAGCCTTGGAGGGAGGTCGCCAAGGAACTCAAGGGCAAGCCCGATGCCCAGGAGAGGCTGACCAAGCACATCACGACCGGACCGAAGGTCAAGCTCGAGGACGGATCGGAGGAGGTGCATCCGATCATCAAGACGAAGAACGCCGACGAGATCAGGAATCTCGTCGACTGGATCCTGTCCCTGTAGCGGCCGCTGCATCGCCCGCGCGCTGAAGAGGGAGCATGAGCGCCGACATGACCCCGCCTTCGCGCTGGAGTCGGCTGCGCGACTTCTTCTTCCGCCCGTCGACGATGTCGGTCACGGCGGTGGTCGGCATCGGGATGCTGTCCGGGCTGCTCTTGTGGAGCGGCTTCAATACCGGCATGGATGCGACGAATACCCTGGGCTTCTGCGTCTCGTGCCACGAGATGCGCGACACCGTGCTCCAGGAGTACAAGGAGACGGTCCACTACAAGAACCGCTCGGGCGTGCGGGCCGCCTGCGCCGACTGCCACGTGCCGAAGGACTGGGCGCACAAGTTCCTGCGCAAGATCCAGGCGAGCAGCGAGCTGTACGGCAAGTTCGTCACGGCCTCGATCGACACGCCCGAGAAGTTCGAGGACAAGCGCATGGAGATGGCGCAGCGGGTGTGGGCCACGATGAAGGCCAATGATTCGCAGGAGTGCCGCAATTGCCACTCGTGGGAGGCGATGGATCCCCACAAGCAGACGACACGGGCGCGCAAGAAGATGGAGCCGGCGCAGAAGGAGGGCAAGACCTGCATCGACTGCCACAAGGGCATCGCGCACCTGCTGCCCAGCGAATACACGGAAGACGAGGAGTAGCGCGCCTTCGCCGCGGGTACGAACGAGGAATTGTGTGATGGCGCTGGCAATCTGGACGGTACTGACGATTCTGGCGATGGCGGGTCTGTTCGGCGCCTGCGTGGTCGTCGTCGTCGTCGGCATCCGGTGGCTGGAGAAGCTGCTCGCCAAGGGCCGCCTTCGGCAGCCACGGCCGTGAACGTGTCCCACGCACCTTCGATCGATGCGGCGGCCATGGGGTGGACGTCCACCGAGTTTGCGGAGAACACGGCATCGAGGCCGGGCAAGGTGTTTCCCCTGGTGACCCTGGCACTGTTGGCGGCACTGCTCGCCTTCTCCCGGGACTGTTACGCCGTGGATGTCATCGCAGCGCAGAGGCTGGCACGGCAGAGCGCCTGTGTGGCATGCCACAGCGTGTACCAGAAGAAGGACGGGCCGGCATGGAAGGACGTCGCTGCGACCTATCACGGCCAGGCCGATGCCGGCCAGAGGCTGTACCTGCATGTCACGACAGGCCGCAAGGCCCGGTTCGACGATGGCCAGGAAAGGGACCACCCGATCGTCAAGACCTCCGACCCGAAGCGCATCCAGAATCTCGTGGACTGGATCCTGGCCCTGCCGGTGGCCGCACCGGTCGACGTGAAGGCCGCGGAGTCGCTGGCGCGCCAGAGCCGCTGCCTGGCATGTCACGCGGTCGAAGACAAGAAGGAAGGGCCGGCCTGGAAGGACGTCGCCGCCAAGTACCTGGGCAGCGTCGGCGCCGAGGACAACCTGTACAAGCATGTCACGACGGGCCGCAAGGCCAGGTTCGACGACGGCCACGAAGAGCGGCACCCGGTCGTCAAGACCGCTGACCCCGACCGCATCTACAACCTCGTGAACTGGATCCTGTCATTGAGGTAACGCTCGTTGGTGATGGCACCGGTCGCCACCCGTGCCGTGGCCGGCAACACGAAGCGCCCCATGGTGATCTCGTCAGGCAACGCACAGGCCCGCGCCGCGGTGAACTGCTGGCCGGGGTGGCGATCTGGCCGGCGCCGCACAGAGCGAAGCGCAGCGCAGCGCAGCGCAGCGACTGCGCAAGCCAGCCAGTTCGCCAAGCGGGCCTCGTTCACGCGCAGCGTGAAGGAATCAGGGCCCGCCCTTCCCCGGGCACGGGAAAGGGCCGCCGCGTATCTCGGCCGGCATCGCCGGCCTGACCGTGTTGCGTCAGGGATGGAAGCCCGTCAGGGGCGAGACGCCGGTACCCCGGTGGCTCGACGCGCAGCGCGACAGCCCGGCCCCGCGCAGCGGGGAGACGCCCAGGCCCACAGAGACCTGAACGCGCCCGCTGCCACACATGCACCCGCCACGACTCCCACGGGCCTGACGTAGCCGGCCAATGAGACCTCGCCCGGAGGCACTACGATGACTCCAACAAGACCGGGAGGGAGAACACCATGAACGCGAACGACAACGACGACAGCCGATCCGTCGCGCTCTACTGGGACTTCGAAAACCTGCACGCCGGCCTCATGGAGGCCAAGTACGGCGAAGGCGCGTACGCCAAGCAGGACAACCGATTCAAGGTCCAGGAACCCCTGATCGACGTCCAGGCCCTGGTCGAGCTAGGCGCATCCTTCGGGCCCATCGCCATCAACCGCGCCTACGGCAACTGGCAGTACTTCGGCCGCTACCGCGACGCCCTCCTGCAGAGCGCCGTCGAGCTGATCCAGCTGTTCCCGCCGGGCGCCTCCGCCAAGAACGGCGCTGACATCAAGCTCTGCCTCGACGCCACCGAGGACATCAGCCGCTTCGCGCACATCGGCACCGTCATCATCGTCGGCGGCGACAGCGACTTCATGCCGGTGGCCCAGAAGATCAAGGCCGCCGGCAGAACCCTGATCGGCATCGGCAACCGCAGGAACACGAACAAGCACTGGGCCAAGAGCTGCCACGAGTTCCGCTACTACGACAGCCTGGTCGAAGCGCCCAGCACCGAAGAAACGCTCAAGCCCAGCGAAGCCAAAGACGCACCACCACCACCACCGGCCGACCCGGGCGCCGAGATGCTCAAGCGTGCCGTGCGCCTGCTCGCCGAGACCAAGGGCGAGGCCTGGGTCAACAAGGGATCCGTCTGGCACATGATCAAGCGCCTCGACCCCACCTTCGATCCGAAGGACCACGGCCACGCCAACTTCGCCGACATGGTCAAGGCCATGGACGCCGTCGTCGAGATCAAGAAGGGCGAGACCGACCACGTGCTGCGGGTGCGCTGAGGCCCTTTTCGACCCCAGGCCACGCCGCACGAAGTCGGGCCAAGTATTGACAACTATTGATAGTCCGCGCGATCATTCGGCCATGAGCACCAACACCATGAGCTTTGCGCTGCCAGAAGCCATGCGCAGCTACGTCGACCAGCGCGTGCGCGCCGGCCAGTACGGCAACACCAGCGAATACCTGCGGGAGCTGATCCGGCGCGACCAGGAAGAGCAGGCCAAGAAGCGCCTGCGCGAACTGATCGAGGAAGGTCTCAACTCCGGCCCCGGCCAGGCGCTCACGCCCCAGCGCGCCGCGCAGTTGAAGAAGCAGGCCCTGGGCAAGCGGCGTTGAAACGCGTCCACCTGCGCCCGCAGGCAGAGGCCGACCTGCTTGAAGCCGCGCGGCACTACGCCACGGAAGGCAGCGTGGATCTGGCCGAACGCATGTTCGACTCAGCCATTGCCGCACTCGAACCGATCGAGCGCATGCCCGGCATGGGCTCGCCCCGCCTGGGGCAACTGTGCGAGATCCCCGGCCTGCGTTCCTGGCGCGTCACCGACTTCCCCATGCAATGGCTGCACTTCGAGGCCGATGACCACCTCGATGTCGTGCGCCTTCTCGGCGATCGGCAGGACATCATCGCCATCCTGACTACCGGTGAGTGACCCGGCACATGCCTGACACACCCGCGTCGACACCGGCCACAACGACCGCCATGTCGAAGGTGCTGTTCGACTTCACCGACCCGAACGCGGCCAACGCCTGGCGCGCCGATCGACGACCGCGTCACGGGCGGCATCTCACGCAGCAGGCTGCGGCACGACCCGGCGGGCGATGCCATCCTTGAGGGGGTGGTCTCACTGGAAAGCAACGGTGGCTTTGCGTCGGTGCGATCCCGCCCCGCTGCGCGAGGCCTGCCAGGCGCCGGGACCTGCCTGAACGAACTGCGCGGCGACAACAAGCAGTTCAATCTCAGCCTGCTCACGGACGATGGCTTCGACAGTCTCAATCACCAGACCCCTTTTGAACCGGCGACGGGCGCCTGGCAGGCCCTGCACCTCCCACTGGCCGCGTTCCGCGCCAGCTTTCCGCGGTCGCGAGGTCCCCAGCGCGTCGGCGCTCGATCCCGCGCGCATCCGCCAGGTCGGCCTGATGATCGCCGCCCGCCAGGCCGGCCCCTTCGAACTGCACATCCGCTGGCTCAGCCTCGCCAGACCCGGCCGGCGAGCGACAGACGACAAAGGGGCACGCGCGTGCCCGGGCGCTCAAAGACCCCTTTCGGCGAAAGAACACACGTCCGCACCGGCCACCACCAGGTGATCGAGCACCCGCACGTCGACCAGCGCCAGCGCCGTTTTCAGCGTCTGCGTCAGGTACTCGTCTGCCCGGCTCGGCTCAACCGCCCCCGACAGGTGGTTGTGTGCCAGGATCACTGCCGCCCCGCTGCACCCGAGCGCCTCCTTGACCACCTCGCGCGGGTTCACCGAAGTCTGCGTCACCGTGCCGCGGAACATCTGCTTCAGCGCGATGATCCGGTGCTGCGCATCCAGGAACAGCACGCAGAACACCTCGTGCTCCAGCGCCCCGATCTCCAGGCGCAGATAGTCCTTCACCGCCTGCGGCGACGACATCGTGGCACCGCGCCGCACCCGCTGCGACAGCACGCGCCGCGCCTGGGACAGCACCTCCTCGGCACGCGCCGGACGGTACTGACCATCGACATCGCGCACCAGCAGTGCAGCAGCAGCGACAGCGTCAACGGAAGAAGTGGAAGACAGCGACATGGCGAACTCCGGTCTGTGTCGGGCGGGATTGCCCGAGACCGGAGCACCACGGCGCAGCGCAGCCGTCAGGGTTCGAAGACGGCCGCAGGCCGCAAGCGCTCGCCCCGCGAGCGCGCAGACCTTGACGGCGAGAACGACGTGGTAGCGTGGGTCGACACGGCAAGCCCCCCCCTCCGCACGCCTCCATCGATGGCCTAGAAGAACCTACTGGCACGGTTGCGCAGCCAAGCCGACACCTTAGCGGGCAGGTCGACAGCGTCCTCACCCTGCCCGGCTGAAGATCGCTCCGGCTTTCGCCTCCGCCATATCGTGCGCGGAAGGGTCCAGGTCCGGCAGCACCAGCCCCTCGTCGCCATTGGCGTACAGGGGCCTGCCGAAGTCGCCGTCGTCGAACTGGCCGTCGCGTTCACCGCCACCGTGGCACGCGGCCATGTGCGAGCGAGTACAGCGCTTTGGGCCGCAGCGACACCCGCTTTTCCGTACTTTTTCCGTACCGACAAGAAAAAAGCACCGAGCGTCACCGCCAAGTGCTTGATTCTTCTACCGAATTTGGTAGGCGCGATTGGACTCGAACCAACGACCCCCACCATGTCAAGGTGGTGCTCTAACCAGCTGAGCTACGCGCCTGGGTCAGCCTCGCAGTATATACGGCCCGTGCGCGCAAAGACCCGCGGGCCCGTGCGTAGGTCACTTGCGCCGCGCGTGACGTACGCCCGGCACGCGGCCGATCTGTGCCAGCACCGGCGCCAGCCGCGAGACGTCGGTCAACTCCACGGTGAAGGTCATCCAGGCCGCGCTGCGGTCCTTGGCGGACTGGGTGTGCACGCCGGTCACGTTCATCTTGTCCTTGGCGAAGACCTCGGAGATGTCGCGCAGCAGACCCGGCCGGTCGGCAGCCTCCACCAGCACGTCCAGCGGGTAGACCGCCGGCTTGTCGCCGCCGGACTGGCCCCAGGCGACCTCGATGACGCGACCCGGCGCCGTCTGCGCCATGTGGCGAAAATTGCTGCAGTCGGCGCGGTGCACGGCCACGCCGCGGCCGCGTGTCACGAAGCCGGCGATGGCATCCGGCGGCGCCGGTCGGCAGCAGCGTGCCAGCGTGGTGAGCAGCGAATCGATGCCGACCACGAGCACGCCGCCGCGGCCGCCGCCGGCCTCGGCGCGCGGCCGGTGCAGCAGCACGCGGTCCTCGTTCGGTGCCGGCTCGGCCGGTCGCAGCACGGTCTCGATGTTGCGCAGCGAAAACTCGTCCTTGCCCACCACCTCGAACAGCGCCTCGGCATTCCTGAAGCCCAGTTGCTCGGCCAGCGCATCGAGTTTCAGCGCCGTGCGGCCCTCGCGTTGCAGCAACTTCTCCACCGCCTCGCGGCCGCGCGCGATGGTCTCGCTCTGCGCCTGGGCATTGAACCAGGCACGCACCTTGGCGCGCGAACGCGGGCTGGCGACATAGCCCAGTTCCGGGTTCAGCCAGTCCAGCGAAGGCCCGCCCTCCCTGGCGGCCACGATCTCCACCGTCTGCCCCGAAGCCAGCGGCTTGTTCAGCGGCACCATGGCGCCGTCGACGCGCGCGCCGCGGCAGCGGTGACCCAGGTCGGTGTGCAGCGCGTAGGCAAAGTCCAGCGCGGTGCCGCCGGTCGGCAGGTCGATGATGCTGGCCTGCGGCGTGAAGACGTAAATGCGGTCGTCGAAGGCCGCCGCGCCGGCCTCGCCGGCGCCCTGGCGCGAGGCGTCGCGCTCCCAGGCGAGCAGCTCGCGCAGCACGGCCTTGCGCGCCTCGGCGATGCGTTCCTCGAATTCGCCGCCGGCGGCGGCGCCACCGCCTCCGCCGCGCAGGCCGCTCGTGCCGGCATAGCCGCGCGCACCGGCTTCCTTGTACATCCAGTGCGCAGCCACGCCGTGCTCGGCGTGCTCGTGCATGGCACGGGTGCGTATCTGCACTTCGAGCGGCCGTCCGTCGCTGCCCAGCGCTACGGTGTGCAGGCTCTGGTAGCCGTTGGGCTTGGGGCGCGCGATGTAGTCGTCGAACTCGCCTTCCACCGGGCGCCAGGCTTCGTGCACGAGCGCCAGCGCGGCGTAGCAGGCGGCCACGTCGGGAACGATGACGCGCAACGCGCGGGCGTCGAAGATGCGCGTGAAGGCCAGCCCCTTGCCGTGCATCTTCTTCCAGATGCTGTACAGGTGCTTGGGCCGGCCCTGCACGTCGGCAGGCAGCCCCGCCGCCGTCAGCAGCTCGGCCAGTTGCTGGCGCGCGGCGTCCACGCTGCGTTCGCGCTCGGCGCGCGTCTCGTCCACCTGGCGCGCCATGCGCTGGTATTCGGCCGGCTGCAGGAAGCGGAACGACAGGTCCTCCAGTTCCCACTTGATCTGCCAGATGCCCAGCCGGTTGGCCAGCGGCGCGAAGACCTGCAGCGACTCCTGGGCAATGGCCTGCGGGCACGCCCGCTTCTGCGCCGCGAACCAGCGCAGCGTCTGCAGCCGCGAGGCCAGGCGCAGCAGCACCACGCGCAGGTCGCGCGAGAAGGCCAGCAGCATCTTGCGCACGCGCTCGGTCTGCAAGGCGCCCTGGCCGCTGGCGGCGCCATGCCCCTGGTGCGCCTCGCGCGCGGCGCGCTGAATCTGCACCAGCTTGCGCGTCAGCGTCACCAGGCTGGCATAACTCTCGCCGAAGGCCTTCTTCACCACCTCCTCGGGGCGCTGCAGGTAGTCGCCGGCATAGACCAGGTAGGCCGCCGCGCACAACGAAGGCGCGCCGCCGATGCTGGCCAGCAGTGCCGCCACGCCGTCGGCATGGCCGAGCGCGTCCTCACCGGTGTCCAGCCGCTGGCCGCTGAGCAGCGGTTCGGCGAAGGCGCGGGCGCGTGCCGCCGGATCCACGCCCGCGATGGCCGGCTCGGCCGTGCCGGCCAGGTGCACGATGGCCGCGGCGCCTTCCGATCCTATCGAGCCGGTCGCCCCAACGCCGGCGCCCGCGGCGCCGCGTTTCATGGCCCGAGCAGGAACTCGCGCACGATCGCCCGCTGCTCGGGCTGCACCAGCATGGGCGCGTGGCCGATACCGGCGAATTCGCGCAGCCGGGCGCGCGGGCCGCGTTGCGTCATGGCCAACGCGGTGTCGTGCGACAACAGGTCGGAATCGGCGCCGCGCAGCAGCAGCGTCGGGCAAGCCACGCGGTCGTAGCTCTGCCACAGCATCGCCTCGCCAGCCGCGGCGAGTTCGGGCGTGATGGCACGGAACGGCACCGCAATGGCCGGGTCGTAATGGGGCTTGAAGCCGTCGCCGTCGGGCACCAGTTGCGGCCGCGTCAATTGCAGCCACTGCTCGCGTGTGTGTAGACCGAAGCCCTGCGAGATGGCCCACAGCGCGTCGGCCGCTTCGTCCAGACTGCGCCAGTGCGCCGGCTGGCCCAGATAGCCGCCGATGCGCTGCAGTGCCGCGGGCTGGATCGTCGGCCCCACGTCGTTGAGCACCAGCCGCCGCACGGCCGACCCCGGCAGGCTGGCCAGCCCCAGCCCGATCAGGCCGCCCATCGAGGTGCCCACCCAGTCGACCTGCGCCACGTCCAGTCGGGCCAGCAGCGTCACCATGTCGGCCACGTAGTTCGGGATGGCGTAGCCCATGGGGTCGGCCAGGCGATCGGAACGGCCACGGCCGACGACGTCGGGGCAGATCACGCGGTAGTCGGAAGCCAGGTCGCGCGCCAGGGTGTCGAAGTCGCGGCCCTGGCGCGACAGGCCGTGCACGCACACCAGCACGCGCGGGTTGGCGGGGTCGCCCCACTCCCAGTACGCCATGCGGTGCAGCCCGGCGCTGCCCAGGCATTGCACCGTGCGCAGACGGGGTTCGGTGCTCGATGAGGTCATCTTGGGTGCCGGAGGCGCTGGATAATCACGCCATCGTAACAACGAGGCACGGGGAATCCACCATGCTCAAAGGCAAGACCGCTCTCGTGACCGGGTCCACCAGCGGCATCGGCCTGGGTATCGCCCGCACGCTCGCCGCCCAGGGCGCGCAGGTCATGCTCAATGGCTTCGGCGACTTCGAGGCCCCGCTGGCCGAATTGCGCCGGGCTGGTTCCCGGGTCGCGTACCACGGCGCCGACATGAGCCAGCCGGCGCAGATTGCCGACATGGTGCGAGCCTGCGAAGCCGAATTCGGTGCCTGCGACATCCTGGTCAACAACGCCGGCATCCAGCACGTGGCGCGGGTGGAGGACTTTCCGATCGAGCGCTGGGACGCGATCATCGCCATCAACCTGAGTTCGGCCTTCCACACCATGCGCGCGGCGCTGCCGGGCATGAAGCGGCGCGGCTGGGGTCGCGTCATCAATGTCGCCTCGGCGCACGGCCTGGTGGCCTCGGCGCAGAAAAGCGCCTACGTGGCGGCCAAGCACGGCATCGTGGGCCTGACCAAGGCGGCGGCGCTGGAAAACGCCACCACCGGCGTCACGGTGAACGCCATCTGCCCGGGCTGGGTGCTGACGCCGCTGGTGCAGAAGCAGGTGGACGCGCGCGCCGCGGCCGACGGCGTCGACGACGCCGAGGCCCAGCGGCGGCTGCTGCAGGAAAAGCAGCCATCGCTGCAGTTCACCACGCCCGAGCAACTGGCCGAGCTGTGCGTCTTCCTGTGCACCGACGCGGCGAAGAACGTCATGGGCCAGGCCTGGGCCATGGACGGAGGCTGGACCGCCCAATAGCGTCCCTGCCACCGCGTCGCGCCTTCGGGCGCGCGGTCGGCAGCCGCTACTTCCTCATCTGCACGCTGCCGCTCACCACGGCGGACACGGTGGCCTTGCCGGCTTCCACCGGCAAGGGTGCGTCTTCCATCGCCGCACGCGAAGCCTGGGCGCGCATCATCGGCACCGGCATGCCACGCATCTCGTCGCTCGACACGTTCACCTCGCGCACCGTGTAGCCA
Source organism: Candidatus Rubrivivax defluviihabitans (assembly GCA_016709385.1). GTDB lineage: Bacteria > Pseudomonadota > Gammaproteobacteria > Burkholderiales > Burkholderiaceae_C > Rubrivivax > Rubrivivax defluviihabitans. The sequence continues at coordinate 520,672 of JADJMW010000001.1, read as the reverse complement.
CCGAAGCCGAATTGCTGCGACACCGATTCGGCCCGGGAACGGAAGCGCGCGATGGCCATCGCCGCCACCTCGCCCTCGACCTTTTCTCGCGCCTCGCGCGACAAAGAGAAACCCGTGCGCGCGATGGTCAGCGTCTGGATGCGGCCCGTGAGCTGCGCGATGGCTTGCACGTCGCGGCCTTCCACCACCAGTTCGGCGCTGCCCTGCCAGCCGACGATGCCGCCCTGCCCCGCCGCCCTGGCGCTGGCGGGCGCATGGCGCGGGTAAAGCGAAAACGCGCCGGTGCGAACCTCCAGCTGGCCGGGCTTGGCGGCCTTGCGCGCCTCGGCCAGCGCCGCGTCGAGCGCTTGCTTCAGCTGAGACTGCAGCGCAGCCGCGTCCAGGCCCTCGCGGCTGGTGGAGAACACCACCGTCAGCCAGTCCTGCGCCACGTCGACGGCCGCGCTGGCACTGAGGGTGACCACGTTTTCCGGCGGCGGCAGCGTCTGCGCCAGGGCCGGCAGGCTGCCGGCCAGGCAGGCAGCGGCGGCCCAGTTCTTGAGGGCATTTCGTGGAAGCTTGGGCATGGAATTCCTTGCTGAGGTTGGACCGACGATCATCGCGCTTCGGCGATGCTGCCATTCAACCCGTGGCATGCGTCACGGGTTGACCACCACGGCCCCGTGGCGGTGGCGACAGACATGTAACAGATGGTCAGTTCGCCCCCGATTCCACCGATGTCGCCCCGCACAATGCGGCTGTTACAAATTCGGAGCCGGTCATGAGTACCCCTGCCACCACCCGCGCCGACCGCATCGTTGTCGTCGACGACGATGCCCGCATCCGCGACCTGCTGCGCCGCTACCTTTCGCAGGAGGGCTTCGACGTACTGCTGGCCGAAGATGCCAAGGCGCTGAACCGCGTGCTCACGCGCGAAACGGTGGACCTCATCGTGCTCGACCTCATGCTGCCCGGCGAGGACGGCCTGAGCATCTGCCGGCGCCTGCGCGCGGCCAACGACAGCACGCCCATCATCATGCTCACCGCCAAGGTCGAGGACGTGGACCGCATCGTGGGCCTGGAGGTCGGCGCCGACGACTATCTCTCCAAGCCCTTCAACCCGCGCGAACTGCTGGCACGCATCCACGCCGTTTTGCGCCGCCGTCCGGCGCCCGAGGCGCCCGGGGCGCCTTCGAAGGAAGCGCAGGTGGTGAACTTCGGGCCCTTCGAATTCGACCTCTCGCTGCGCCGCCTGTCCAAGAACGGTGAACAGATCGCGCTCACCACGGGTGAATTCAGCATGCTGAAGGCGCTGGTGCGCCACCCGCGCCAGCCGCTGTCGCGCGACAAGCTGGCCCAGCTGGCGCGCGGCCGCGAATTCGAACCCTTCGACCGCAGCCTGGACGTGCAGATCTCGCGCCTGCGCAAGATGCTCGAGCCCGACCCGGCGCAACCGCGTTATATCCAGACCGTGTGGGGCGTGGGCTATGTCTTCGTGCCCGACGGCGCCAACTGACGCCAGAACGTGCCGCAACGCCCCCTGGGCCTGAGCCTCTTCTGGCGCACCTTCGTCCTGCTGGCCATCCTGCTGGCCGGCGGCGTGTTTGCCTGGGTGCAGACGCTGCGGGCCATGGAGTTCGAGCCGCGCGCGGTGCTGGCGGCGCAGCAGACGGCGAGCCTGGTCAACCTGACGCGCGCCGCGCTGGAGCAGGCCGACGGCATCAACCGCGTGGCGCTGGTCAAGAGCCTGGGCGCGCAGCAGGCCGTGCGCGTGCGGCCGCGCGAACCCGGCGACCGCTGGGAACCCTTCGCGGTGGACCGCTTCACGCGCCGCGTCAGTGAGGAGCTGATCGGCGCACTGGGGGCCGACGCCGTGGTGGCGCGCAGCGTCAACGGCGAGCCGGGACTATGGGTGGGTTTCCCGATCGAGCGCGACCGCTACTGGCTGCAAGCCGCGCCGGCGCAGACCGGACCGCTGGGCGGCAGCACCTGGGCGATCTGGATCGGCATTGCGCTGGCGGCCACGGCGCTGGGCTCGGTGGGCATCGCGCGCCTCATCAACCGGCCGCTGCAGCAGCTTTCGTTCGCCGCCAGCCGCATCCGCGACGGTGACCTGGACTCGCGGCTGGACGAAAATACGATCACCAGCGAGATCCGCGAGGTCAACCGCGGCTTCAACCGCATGGCGCGCGAACTGGCGCGCGTGGAGGAAGACCGCGCCGTGATGCTGGCCGGCATCAGCCACGACCTGCGCACGCCGCTGGCGCGGCTGCGGCTTGAAACCGAGATGAGCGTGCAGGACGAGGAAGCCAGGCGCAACATGGCGCTGGACATCGACCAGCTCGACGCCATCATCGACAAGTTCATGGACTACGCGCGCCCGGGCGACACGCGGCTGATGCCGGTCAACGTGGCGCAACTCGTCGACCGCGAGGCCGCATCGTTGCGCGACCCGTCGCAGATCCGCATCCTGTCGCGCGTGCCGGCGGACCTGGAGGTGCTGGGCGACGAGACCGAGCTCGGCCGCGTCTTCCTGAACCTGTTCGAGAACGCCCGCCGCTATGGTCGCGGCACCGAAACCGGCATCGCCGAGGTCACGGTGTCGACGGTGACGACGGGGCCGTGGGCGATCGTGAGCGTGCGCGACCAGGGCCCGGGTGTGGCTCCCGAGAAGCTGGCCCACCTGACGACACCGTTCTTCCGCGGCGACGCCGCGCGCACGGCGGCCACCGGCGCAGGCCTCGGGCTGGCCATCGTGGACAAGGCCATGCAGCGCATCGGCGGCACGCTGGAACTGGCCAACGCGCCCGAAGGTGGGCTCGTGGCGCACCTGCGGCTCAAGCGCGTGGGTTGACGGCGGTGGTGCCGACGGCGGCGGGCACGGCGCGCAGGTCTTGCGTCAATTCGCGCAGCGCCGCTTCGTCCAGCGTCTCGCGCCGCAGCAGTTCGCGGGCGCAGCGGTGCAGCGTCTCGCGGTGGTGTTCCAGCACGGCGGTGGCCTGCTCGAAGGCCGCCATCACGATGCCGCGCAGCGCCTCGTCGATGCGCTCCTGCGTCGCCGGGCTCACCGGGCAGCCGCCGGGCACCGGACCGGCGACGTCCAGGAAACGCGGCGGCTGCGCCTCGTAGGCCACGTAGCCCAGCTGTTCGACCATGCCATAGCGCGTGACCATGTCGCGTGCGATATCGGTCACCTTGGCCAGGTCGTCGGCCGCGCGGGTGGACAGGTGGCCGAAGACCAGCTTCTCGGCCGCGCGGCCGCCGAGCAGCACCATGATCTTGTGCTCGAGCTCCTCGCGCGTCATCAGGAAACGGTCCTCGGTGGGCCGCTGGATGGTGTAACCCAGCGCGCCGATGCCGCGCGGGATGATCGACACCTTGTGCACCGGGTCGGCACCGGGCAGCGACAGCGCCACCAGCGCATGCCCCATCTCGTGGTAGGCGACTATCTCGCGTTCGCGCGCATTGAGCACGCGGTTCTTCTTCTCCAGCCCGGCGACGATGCGCTCGATGGCCACGGTGAAGTCCTCCAGCGCCACTTCACCGGCGCCGCGGCGGGTGGCAGCCAGCGCCGCCTCGTTGCACAGGTTGGCCAGGTCGGCGCCCGAGAAACCGGTGGTCAGCGCGGCCACCTGTTCCAGATCGACGGCAGCCGCCAGCCGCAGCTTCTTCACGTGCACCTGCAGGATCTGCACGCGGCCGGCCTTGTCGGGCCGGTCGACCAGCACCTGGCGGTCGAAGCGGCCGGCGCGCAGCAGCGCCGGGTCCAGGATTTCGGGCCGGTTGGTGGCGCTGAGCAGCACCAGGCCCGACGAACCGTCGAAGCCGTCCAGTTCCACCAGCAGCTGGTTCAGCGTCTGCTCGCGTTCGTCGTGGCCGCCCACGGGACCGGCGGCACCGCGCGCGCGGCCCAGTGCGTCGAGCTCGTCGATGAAGATGATGGCCGGCGCCTTGGCACGCGCCTGATCGAAGAGGTCGCGTACGCGCGCCGCGCCCACGCCGACGAACATCTCCACGAATTCGCTGCCGCTGATGCTGAAGAAAGGCACGCCGGCCTCGCCGGCCACAGCCTTGGCCAGCAGCGTCTTGCCGGTGCCTGGCGGGCCCACCAGCAGCACACCTTTGGGCATGCGCGCGCCCAGCCGGCCGTAGCCCTGCGGGTCCTTCAGGAAGGCCACGATCTCCTGCAACTCGGCCTTGGCCTCGTCGACGCCTGCAACGTCGGCGAAGGTCACGCCGGTGTCCTTTTCCACGTAGACCTTGGCCCGGCTCTTGCCCACGCTCATGAAGCCGCCCATGCCCTGCTTGTCGAGCACGCGACGGATGACGAAGAACCACAAGCCGAAGAACACCGCGGCCGGCACCACCCACGAAGCGATGTCGCGCAGCAGCGTGCTTTCGACGACCCGCGTGTAGGGCACGTCGTAGCGCGACAAGCGCTCGGCCAGGTCGGGCTCCACGCGGTTGGCCACGATCACCGTCTTGCCGCCGGGGTCGGGGTTCTTCAGCTTGCCGGTGATGGTGGTCTCGCCCACCACCACCTCGGCCACGCGATTCTCGGCCAGGGCCTGCTCGAAGACGCTGTAGGGCACCGGCTCCACCTGGCGCTGCGTCTGCCACAGGCTTTGCAGCCACACCAGCGTCAGCAGCGCCAGCAACCAGTAGCCGACATTCCACTGCGTCTTGGGATCGGTCTTCAATGCGAAGCCTCCCGTGTCAGCCCAGGCCGGCGCGGCGCAACCGGGCGCGCAGCCGTTCGATCTCGTCCTGCAGGTCGGCCACCAGCGCCGCCAGTTCGGGCACGGCGTCGAAGTCACGCTCCAGCCGCACCATGCAGCGCACGCGCTGCAGCGCCACGGTGTCGAATTGCCAGGCGGCGGCATCGACCCGGTGCGCCGCCAGCAAGCCGGCCTGCACCCGCGCGCTCACCCAGTCCGGGCCGACCTCGGTGGCGCGACACAACTCGTCCAGCGTCAGCAGCACCTCGTCAGCCTGCACGGCCATCCTGTCTTGTTTCATGGCCATCACTTCACTCCCCGCGCGCGGCATCGGCCGCCGCCACCTTGCGGGCGTCGAAATCGGTCAGTTCCGCCGCCATCTGCTCGTACAGCTTGCGCGCCCGCGGGTCGAAGGCGCTGGGCAGCACGACGCGCACCACCAGCTCCAGGTCGCCCGGTGCGGCACCGGGCAGGCCCTTGCCGCGCACGCTCAATTCGCGCCCGCTCTGCGCGCCGGCCGGCACGCGCACCTTCAGCGAACTGCCATCGGGAAGTTCGACCGGCACCACGGCACCCAGCGCAGCTTCCCACGGCGCCACCGGCAGGTCGGCCACGAGATGCGCGCCGTCGATACGGAAGCGCGGATGCGGCTTGAAATGCACCTCCAGGAACAGGTCACCGGCCGGTGCCCCGCCCTGCCCCGGCCCGCCCTGCCCGGCCAGGCGGATCAGCTGCCCGGGCTTGACGCCGAGCGGGATCCTCACGTCCAGCGTGCGCGGCTGCAGCGAGACCCGGCCCTGCGCGTCGACCTCGGGGCTGCGCAGCGTGACCTGGCGCGTGGCGCCGCGCCAGGCGTCTTCCAGGTCGAGCACGATCTTGGCGTGGTGGTCCTGGCCGCGCATCTCGAAGCGGCCGCCCGCGGCGCGACGATGCGCGCCGGCCCCGGCGCGGCCGAACAGTTCGGCAAAGAAGTCGCTGAACTGGCCCGCGTCCATGCCCTCGAAGCCGCGACCGGAAAACTCGAAGCCGGCGTCCCAGTCGGGCGGCGGCGTGAAGGCCTCGCCCTGGCGCCGGCCCTGGCCCACGGCATCGTAGGCGGCGCGGCGCTCGGGGTCGGAGAGCACCGCGTAGGCCTCGTTGACCTCGCTCATGCGCGCGGCGGCGTCGGCCTCCTTGCTCACGTCGGGGTGGTATTTCCGCGCGAGCTGGCGGTAGGCCTTCTTGACGGCGTCGGCCGTGGCGTCAGGCGCCACGCCGAGCACCTGGTAGTAATCCTTGAACTGCACGATCTGCCGTCCTCTTCTCCTGCGGAGGTGGTGTCAGTTTGCGCGCAGTTCAAGCCGCGACCTTGAAAGCGATCAACCCGGGCCCTAATTAACCATTCGTGGGTCGAGATGGCCCGCTCGATGAACCAGTTCAACCGAAGGAGGCCAGATCATGTACCGAAGCCTGTTTCCGCGCGACATCTTCGCCGAACTCGACCGCCTGCAGCGTGACATGAGCGGCGTGTTCGACTATTCGCCCAGCATCCGCGGTTTCGGCCGCGGCGGCTATCCGGCGCTCAACGTCGGCAGCACCCCCACGTCGGTGGAGATCTATGCCTTCGCCCCCGGCATCGACCCGGCGGCGGTGGAGATCAACCTCGACCGCGGCGTGCTCACCATCGACGGCGAGCGCAAGGCCACGCTGCCGGCCGGCGACGAGAAGTCCACCCTGCACCTGAACGAACGTTTCGAGGGCCGTTTCCGCCGCGTCGTCAGCCTGCCAGACGATATCGACCCGAATGCCGTGAGCGCCGACTACCGCGACGGCGTGCTGCATGTCAGCGTGAAGCGCCGCGAATCGGCGCAGCCGCGCCGCATCGAAGTGCAGTGAACCACCCAAGGAGGATGACCATGAATGCCGTGACACCCAACACTTCGTCCACTGCCGTGCGTGATGAAGCCACTCAGGCGCGCCAGGAAGCCGCACTGCTGCCGCCGGTGGACGTGGTCGAAGACCCCACCGGCATCACGCTGTATGCCGACCTGCCGGGCGTGCCCAAGGACAAGCTCGACCTGCGCGTGGAGGGCGACCAGCTCAATATCGAAGCCGAACTCGCGCTGCCGGTGCCGCAGGGCATGACGCCCAGCCACGCCGAGGTGAGCCGCGCACGCTACCGCCGCGCCTTCACGCTGAGCAAGGAGCTCGACCCCGAGAAGGTGAGCGCCGAACTCAGCCAGGGCGTGCTGCGCGTGCGCATCCCCAAGGCCGAGCACGCCCAGCCGCGCAAGATCAGCGTGCAGGTGCAGTGACCGCCGCAGTGCGCGTCGCCGTGACTTCGGTGCGGCGGCAGCAATCGCGCTGCAGCGGCCTCAGGCCCGCTGCAGCAGGCAGATGGCACGCGCCTCGATGGCCCGGCCTTCGCCGACCGGGCCCATCTTCTCCGCGGTCTTGGCCTTCACGTTGACGGCGTCGGCCGCCAGGCCCAGGGCCTGCGCGATGTGCTCGCGCATGGCCGGGACATGAGGCGCGAGCTTCGGCGCCTGGGCGATGATCGTGCTGTCGACATTGACGACGGCCCAGCCGGCGCTGCGCACCAGCTCGGCTGCAGACTGCAGCAGGACCACTGAGTCGGCGCCTTTGTAGGCTGGATCGGTGTCCGGAAAGTGGCGCCCGATATCGCCCAGGCCGGCGGCGCCCAGCAGCGCGTCGGTGATGGCATGCAAGAGCGCGTCGGCGTCGGAATGTCCGAGCAGGCCGTGGCTGTGCGGCACGGCCACGCCGCCCAGCACCAGCGGCCGACCGAGCACGAGTTGATGCGTGTCCCAGCCTTCGCCAATGCGCATGGAAGGCACCACGGGCAAAGTCATCGTGTCTCCAGCAGCCGGGCCGCCAGCGCGAAGTCGGCGGGCCAGGTGAGTTTGAGGTTCTCCATCTCGCCCGGCACCAGTCTTGGCGCCAGACCCAGCGCTTCCACGGCGCTGGACTCGTCGGTCACGGCCGCACCGGCCTGCGCCAGCGCGCGCTGCAGCAGACCCAGGCGGAACATCTGCGGCGTCTGCGCCAGCCACTTGCCGCCACGGTCCAGCGTGGCCATCACGCGCTCGCCCTGCGCCGCCTTCAGCGTATCGGCCACCGGCAGTGCGAGCAGGCCGCCGACCTCGTCGCACCGGCAGGCGTCGATCAGCCGGTCGACCCAGGATGGCCGCAGCAGGCAGCGGGCGGCATCGTGCACCAGCACCCAGTCGCCTTCGCGCGCGCCGTGCTCGCGCAGCACGGCCAACCCATTGCCCACCGAGGCCGCCCGTGTGGCGCCGCCGCAGTGCGCCACCCAGGCGCGCGGGCCCGCAAAACCGGGCACGAAGGCCTCGAAGAGCGCATCGTCGGGCGCCAGCACCACCAGGGTGGCGGACAGCCGCTGCACGGCGTCCAACGTCGCCAGCGTGTGCGCCACCACCGCACGCCCGGCCAGCAGCGCATATTGCTTGGGCGCGCCGGTGCCCGCGCGGGACCCGATGCCGGCGCAAGGCACCAGGGCATAACAGCGCGGCAGGTCCACCATGGCGCCGGATTCTAGAATCGCAGCCATCACGCCCCGCCGTACCCGCGCCGGGGCGGTTTTCCATTCCGGCTTCCAATGCAACTTCCCACCATCGCGCCCGGCAAGCGATTCACGCTGCCCCGGCCCGTCGGCTCGGCCGACGCCCTGCTGCTGGCGCGGCTGGCGCGTGAACATGCCGGCGCGAAGCGGCTGCTGGCGATCTTCACCGCCGAGCCTTCCGACACCACGCGGTTGGCCGACGAACTGCCCTTCTTCGAGCCCGGACTGCGCGTGGCGGTGTTCCCGGACTGGGAGACGCTGCCCTACGACACCTTCAGCCCGCACCAGGACCTGATCTCCGAACGCCTGGCCACGCTGTGGCGGGTGCGATCCGGCGAGGTCGACGTGGTGCTGCTGCCGGCCACCACCGCGCTTACCCGGCTGGCGCCACCGTCGTTCATGGCCGGCACCACGTTTCATTTCAAGCAGAAGTCGCGGCTGGACGAAGCCGGCTTGAAGGCGCAGCTCACGCTGGCCGGCTACCAGCATGTCAGCCAGGTCGTCTCGCCCGGCGAATATGCCGTGCGCGGCGGCCTCATCGACCTGTTCCCGATGGGCAGCCCGGTGCCCTACCGCGTGGACCTGTTCGGCGACGAGGTCGACTCGATCCGCACCTTCGACCCCGACAGCCAGCGCAGCCTGTACCCGGTGCCGGAGGTGCGGTTGCTGCCGGGCCGCGAATTCCCTCTCGACGAGGCCGCGCGTACCGCCTTCCGCGCCCGCTGGCGCGAAAAGCTGGAAGGCGACCCGACCAAGGCGCGGCTGTACAAGGACATGGGCGCCGGCATCGCCGGCGGTGGCATCGAGTACTACCTGCCGCTCTTCTTCGAGCAGACGGGCACGCTCTTCGACTACCTGGGCGGCGCTGCGGCGCTGGTGCTGCACGGCGCGGTGGACGCGGCCTTCGAGCATTTCTGGACCGATACACGCGAGCGCCACCGCTTCCTGCAGCACGACCCCGAACGGCCGATCCTGCCGCCGGCCGAGATTTTCATGCCGGCCGAGGAGTTCTTCACCCGCACCCAACCGCACGCCGTGCTGTCGTTGCGCGGCAGCGAGCCGCTGGACTGGGCGCGCCCGCTGCCGGACCTGAGCATAGACCGCGGCGCCACCGAGCCGCTGGGCGGGCTCGAGCGGCACATCCGCCAGACCCCGCACCGTGTGCTCTTGCTGGCCGAAAGCGAGGGCCGCCGCGAGAGCCTGCTGGAACTGCTGCGCGACCACAAGATCGACGTGCCCAGCGTCGCCAGTCTGGAGGAGTTCCTGGCCGGCGACGAGAAGGTGGCCATCGCCTCGGCGCCGCTGGCCGAGGGCTTCCACTGGCTCGAGCCCGAGGCCGCACCCCCCCTGGGGGGGGCGCCCGGCGCAGCCGGCGGGGGGCATGCGATATCGGTGCAGTTCGTCACCGAGACCGAGCTCTTCGCCACCACGCCGCAGGCGCGACGCCGCCGCAAGCAGGAGCAGGTCAGCAGCGTCGAGGCGCTGATCAAGGATCTTTCGGAGCTGAAGGTCGGCGACCCGGTGGTGCACCTGAACCACGGCATCGGACGCTACCAGGGGCTGGTCAATATCGACCTCGGCGAAGGGGCGAGCGAATTCCTGCACCTGGAATATGCCGACAAGGCCACGCTCTACGTTCCGGTGGCGCAGCTGCACCTGATCGGCCGCTACACCGGCGTCAGCGCCGAAGAGGCGCCACTGCACCGGCTGGGCAGCGGTCAGTGGGAGAAAGCGCGCCGCAAGGCCGCCGAACAGGTGCGCGACACCGCCGCCGAGCTGCTGAACCTGTATGCCCGCCGTGCCGCGCGCGAAGGCTTCGCGCACCGCTTCAGCGCCCACGACTACGAGGCCTTCGCCACCAGCTTCGGTTTCGAGGAAACCGCCGACCAGCGCGCCGCCATCCACGCCGTGATCCAGGACATGATCAGCCCGCGGCCGATGGACCGGCTGGTGTGCGGCGATGTCGGCTTCGGCAAGACCGAGGTCGCGCTGCGCGCGGCGTTCGTGGCCGTGCACGGCGGCAAGCAGGTGGCGATCCTGGCGCCGACCACGCTGCTGGCCGAGCAGCACTACCAGACTCTGGTCGACCGCTTCGGCAAGTGGCCGGTGAAGGTGGCCGAGCTGTCGCGCTTTCGTACCGCCAAGGAGGTGAAGGCAGCTCTCGAAGGCATCGCCGACGGCACGGTGGATATCGTCGTGGGCACGCACAAGCTGCTGTCCAGCGACGTGAAATTCGCGCGCCTGGGCCTGCTCGTCATCGACGAGGAACACCGCTTCGGCGTGCGCCACAAGGAGGCGATGAAGGCGCTGCGTGCCGAAGTGGACGTGCTCACGCTGACCGCGACGCCGATCCCGCGCACGCTGGGCATGGCGCTGGAGGGTCTGCGCGACCTCTCCGTGATCGCCACCGCACCGCAGCGCCGGCTGTCGATCAAGACCTTCGTGCGCAACGAGGGCAACGGCGTCATCCGCGAGGCGGTGCTGCGCGAGTTGAAACGCGGCGGCCAGGTCTATTTCCTGCACAACGAGGTCGAGACGATCCAGAACCGGCGCCAGAAGCTGGAAGAACTGCTGCCCGAGGCACGCATCGCCGTGGCCCACGGCCAGATGCCCGAGCGCGAGCTGGAGCACGTGATGCGCGACTTCGTGGCCCAGCGCCACAACCTGCTGCTGTGCTCCACCATCATCGAGACCGGCATCGACGTGCCCACCGCCAATACCATCGTGATGAGCCGCGCCGACAAATTCGGCCTGGCGCAACTGCACCAATTGCGTGGCCGCGTCGGCCGCAGCCATCACCAGGCCTACGCCTACCTGCTGGTGCCCGACGTGCAAGGCCTGACCAAGGCCGCGGCACAACGGCTGGAAGCGATCCAGCAGATGGAGGACCTGGGCAGCGGCTTCTATCTCGCCATGCACGACCTGGAGATCCGCGGCGCCGGCGAGGTGCTGGGCGAGAGCCAGAGCGGCAACATGATGGAGGTGGGCTTCCAGCTCTACAACGACATGCTGGCCGAGGCCGTGCGCAGCTTGAAGGCCGGGCACGAGCCGGACCTGCTGAGCCCGCTGGCAGCCACCACCGAAATCAACCTGCACGCCCCGGCGCTGCTGCCCGACGCCTATTGCGGCGACGTGCACGCCCGGCTGTCGCTGTACAAGCGGCTGGCCACGGTGGACAAGGCGGAGGCCATCGACGCGCTGCTGGAGGAGGTCACCGACCGCTTCGGCAAGCTGCCGGCGCAGGGCCAGACGCTGTTCGACACGCACCGGCTGCGCGTGCTGGCCAAGCCCTACGGCGTGGCCAAGATCGACGCCGGGCCCAAGCTGATGAACCTGAGCTTTCGCCCGAAGGCGCCGATCGACCCGCAGCGCATCATTGAGCTGGTGCAGAAGAACCGCGCCGTCAAGCTGGCGGGCAACGACAAGCTGCGCATCGAACGCGAGATCGCCGCGCCGGCCGACCGGGCGCACTACCTGCGCGACCTGTTGCGCAGCCTGGGGCAGCCGATGAAAGTCGAGACATGACCGCACAGCAAGTTCAGCCTGGCCTATTTGTGCGCGGCTTCACGCCGCCGCTGCAACTGGCGCACTTCAAGCTGATCGCCTTCGACATGGACTCCACGCTCATCAATATCGAGTGCGTGGACGAGATCGCCGACGTGGTGGGCCGGAAGGTCGAGGTGGCCGAGATCACCGAGGCTGCCATGCGTGGCGAGATCGCCGACTACAAGGACAGCCTGCGCCGCCGCGTGGCGCTGCTGGCCGGCGTGCCCGAGGCGGCGCTGCAGAAGGTCTACGAAGAGCGGCTGCAGATCAACCCGGGGGTGGAGACCTTCGTCGCCGCCTGTCGCGCCGCGGGGCTGAAGACGCTGCTGGTGTCGGGCGGCTTCACCTACTTCAGCGAGCGCATCCGCCGACGCCTGCAACTGGACTTCGCGCGCGCCAATACCCTGGGCGTGGCGCACGGTCGCCTCACTGGCACGCTGTTCGACCGCCCCTGGGGCGATATCGTCGACGGCGCCGAGAAGCGGCGTGTGCTGCTGGAGGTGTGCGAACTGATGGGCATTTCCACCGAACAGGCCATCGCCGTGGGCGACGGCGCCAACGACCTGCCCATGATGAAAGCGGCGGGTCTTTCGATCGCCTACCGCCCCAAGCCTGCGGTGCTGGAGCAGGCCATGCTGTCGATCACCAGCGGCGGCATGGACCGCGCGCTGGAATTGCTGCGGCCCTGAGGCCTGGACAGCGCGCACCTGCGCATCGGCCCCCAGGGGGCCCAGTGGCGGCGGGCCCGCCCTGGGGCAAACCAGCCTTACCCGGACGGGGGCGCTGCCCCTACGATGACTGCCCTTCCCACACTCCACCGCAGAAAGCGCCATGTCGCAAACCAAATTCCTGCTCGACGAGAGCCGCATGCCCCGCCATTGGTACAACATCATGGCCGACCTGCCCACGCCGCCGGCGCCGCCGCTGCACCCGGGCACGATGCAGCCGGTGGGCCCCGACGACCTGGCACCGCTGTTCCCGATGGAACTCATCCTGCAGGAGGTGAGCACCGAGCGCGAGATCCAGATTCCCGAGCCGGTGCGCGAGGTCTTTCGCCTCTGGCGGCCGAGCCCGCTGGTGCGCGCGCACCGGCTTGAAAAGGCCCTGGGCACGCCGGCCAAGATCTACTACAAGTACGAAGGCGTCTCGCCGGCCGGCAGCCACAAGCCCAATACCGCCGTGCCGCAGGCCTGGTACAACGCCCAGGCGGGGGTGAAGAAGATCGCCACCGAAACCGGCGCCGGGCAATGGGGTTCTTCGCTGGCCTTTGCCGGGGCGCTGTTCGACATCGCCGTCACCGTCTTCCAGGTGCGCGTGTCCTACGACCAGAAGCCGTACCGGCGCGCACTGATGGAAACCTATGGCGCCACCTGCCACGCCAGCCCGTCGAACCTGACGAATTGCGGCCGCGCCATCCTGGCCGAGCACCCCGACCACCCCGGCTCGCTGGGCATCGCCATCAGCGAGGCGGTGGAGGTGGCGGCCACCCACGACGACACCAAATATGCGCTGGGCTCGGTGCTCAACCACGTGCTGATGCACCAGACCATCATCGGCCAGGAAGCCATGCTGCAACTGGAAATGGCCGGCGACGACCCCGACGTCATCGTCGGCTGCACCGGCGGCGGCAGCAATTTCGCCGGCATCGCCTTCCCCTTCATCGGCCAGCAACTGCGCGGCGGCGGCAAGAGCAAGCAGCGGCGCATCGTGGCCGTGGAGCCGGCGGCCTGCCCATCGCTCACGCGCGGCAAGTTCGCCTACGACTTCGGCGACACCGCACACCTGACGCCGCTGACCAAGATGCACACGCTGGGCAGCACCTTCACGCCGCCGGGCTTCCACGCCGGCGGGCTGCGCTACCACGGCATGGCGCCGCTGGTGTCGCACCTGGCGGAAATGAAGCTCATCGAGGCCACGGCCTACCACCAGAACGACTGCTTCGAGGCCGGCGTGCTGTTTGCGCGCGCCGAGGGCATCGTGCCCGCGCCCGAGGCCAACCATGCCGTGAAGGGCGCCATCGTCGAGGCGCTGCGCTGCAAGGCCGAGGGCAGAAGCGAGGTGATCCTGTTCAACCTGTGCGGCCACGGCCACTTCGACATGAGCGCCTACAGCAACTACCACGCCGGCAAGCTGGTCGACCAGCCCTACGACGAGGCCGAGCTGGCGATGGCACTGTCGGGCCTGCCTTCGGTGCCCGCCTGACGCATCCCGCAGGCCCCGGCGCACCGCCGGGGCCATGAAGCGTCACTTGAACCCTACGCGGTCCAGCATCTGCTGCACCGCGGCGGTATTCGCCCCCACCTTGCCGATCGGCACCGTCTCGGCCTTGAAGCGGCCCAGGCTCACCAGCGCCGGGTTCTCGGTGGCGGCGGAGGCCACCACCGGGTACTCGTTGTTGCCGTCGGCGAAATAGCGCTGCGCGGTATCGCTGGACAGGTATTCCAGGAACTGCACGGCCGCCTCGCGATTCTTCGCGTGGCGCGCCACCGCGGCACCGGCGATATTGACGTGCGTGCCCCAGCTGGCCTGGTTGGGGAAGACGACGCCGACGCGCTCCATCGCAGCCTTGTCTTCCGGCTTGCCGGAGCGCATCAGCCGCGCCACGTAGTAGCTGTTGCTCAACGCCACTCCGCATTCACCCGAAGCCACGCCGCGGATCTGGTCGGTGTCGCCGCCCTTGGGCGGGCGCGCCATGTTGGCCACCAGGCCCTGCAGCCAGGCCTCGGTGGCCTGCGGCCCCAGGTGTTCGAGCATGGAACCGAACAAGCTCAGGTTATACGGGTGCGAGCCGCTGCGCACGCAGAAGGCGCCCTTCACGGCCGGCGTGGACAGCTTCTCGTAGCTGTCCAGCTGCTCGGGCTTGAAGCGCGCCTTGTCGTAGACGATGACACGCGCCCGGGTCGACATACCGAACCACTGCGCGCCCTGCGGCGTGACGCCGCCGCGGAACTGCGCCGGAATGCGTTGCTCGAGCACGGCCGACTTGACGGGCTGGAACAGGCCGTCCTGTTCACCCCGCCACAGCCGCGCGGCGTCGACGAGCAGGATCACGTCGGCCGGGCTGCCGCTGCCCTCGGCCTTCAGCCGCGCCAGGATGCCGGCATCGTCGGCCTCGATGCGGTTGATGCGCACGCCGGTGGCCTGGGTGAAGTTGGCGTAAAGCGCTTCGTCGGTCTGGTAGTGACGCGCCGAGTACAGGTTGAGCACCTTGTCCTGGGCCTGGGCCAGCGGCGTGCCGAGGCTGGCCACAGCGAGCATCGAGAGGGCGCCTAGGCGGCGCAGGAGGATCTTCATGGCGGTGTCGCCGTCGATGGACGGATGTCGTGAATGAACGATTTGAAGCATATCGCAATCGCGAATCATTGTCATTTGCGTCCAATTGATTTTGATCAAGAAATTCCACCAGCCGATGGATTCAGCCGCTCAACTGCGCCCAGGCCTTCTCCAGCCGCTTCACGCTCACCGGCTGCGGCGTGCGCAATTCCTGCGCGAAGAGGCCGATGCGCAATTCCTCCAGCAGCCAGCGGAATTCGTCCAGCCGCGCATGCCCGGCGCCGCGCAGGTCGGCCACGCGGCGTTGCCAGCGCTGCTCCAGCGGACGCAGTTCGGCCAGCCGGGCGGCGTCGCGCGCGGGGTCGGCGCGCAGCTTGTCCAGCCGCAGCACCACGCCTTTCAGGTAGCGGGGCAGGTGCTGCAGCGCAGGCCACGCTGTCTGCGCCAGGAAGCGTTTGCCCACCAGGCGCTGTAACTGCGCCTGGATGTCTTCGGCCACTTCGCGTGGCGGCTTGCTGTCCTTGAGCTTGCGCTGCGCCGCGGCGTGATCCAGCAGCACCGTCGCGGTCAACCGCGCCACTTCCTGCGCAATGAGATTCAGCCGCGAACGACCCTCCTCCACCCGCGCCTTGAAACTCCGCTCGTCGGTGGGCAGCGGATCGGCCAGGAAGGCGCGGTCCAGCGCCACTTCGATGATCTGGTCGCGCAATTCCTCCAGCGTGCCCAAGCTCATATAGGCCGCGGCCATGGTCGTGAGCTCGGGGATATTCTTCTCGAGATATTTCAGCGGCTCGCGAATCTGCAGCGCCACCAGCCGGCGCAGGCCGGCGCGGTGCTTCGTGGCGGCGACCTCGGGTTCGTCGAAGACCTCGACCTCGACCGCATGGCCGCGGTCGATCAGCGCCGGAAAGCCGATCAGCACCTGCGAGCCGCGGCGCAGTTCCATCAATTCGGGCAGTTCGCCGAAGGTCCAGGCGGTGTGCAGGTCGGGGGTGGCGGGGCTCGTTGCACCCTCACCCCGGCCCTCTCCCGCAGGCGGGAGAGGGAGTGATGCGCGGCCGTTGGCGCGACCAGCAGTTCGGGAGTCCGCCGACGAGCCCGCAGGCACCGTCTTGCCCCCTCTCCCGCTCGCGGGAGAGGGTTGGGGTGAGGGTGCATCCGCCGGCGCCCCCCGCTTCAACACCGCCAACGCCTGGAACGCGCTGCGCGCTTGCGCACCGAATTCGGCCTTCAGCCCGGCGAGGTCGCGCCCCATGCCGAGCTGCCGGCCGTTTTCGTCATTGATGCGGAAATTCATGAACAGGTGCGGCTGCAACTGATCCAGCTTGAAGTCGTTGCGCTGCACCGCGATCTGCGTGCGCTCGCGCACTGCTTTCAGCAGCGCGTCGAGCAGCCCGCCCTGCGCGAACGGCACGCCGGCGCAGAACTCGGCGGCATAGTCGGGCAAGGGCACCAGCCTCGAGCGCGGCCGCTGGTGCAGGCTCTTCACCAGCGCCAGCACCTTGTTCGGCAGCATGCCCGGCACCAGCCATTCGCAGCGCTCTTCGC
Source organism: Candidatus Rubrivivax defluviihabitans (assembly GCA_016709385.1). GTDB lineage: Bacteria > Pseudomonadota > Gammaproteobacteria > Burkholderiales > Burkholderiaceae_C > Rubrivivax > Rubrivivax defluviihabitans. The sequence goes on along the minus strand of JADJMW010000001.1, from coordinate 504,025 downwards.
TGACCTGATTCAGCGCATAGATCGGCACCGTCACGGTGAGGCCGTCCCTGGCGTCGCCCGGCTCGTGCAGATAGCTCGCCGTGCAGTCGATGCCGCCCAGCCGCACGGTCTTCGGGAAGGCCGCGGTGGTGATGCCGGCGGCCTCGTGGCGCATCAGCTCCTCGCGCGTCAGCTGCAGCAGCTTGGGGTTCTTCTTGACCTCCTCGCGATACCAGCGCTCCAGCGTCGCGCCCGAGCACACGTCGGGCGGCAGTTGCTGGTCGTAGAAGGCGAAGATGAGCTCGTCGTCGACCAGCACGTCCTGTCGGCGCGACTTGTGCTCCAGTTCGGCCACCTGCGCCAGCAGCTTTCGGTTGTGCGCCAGGAAGGGCAGCCGGGTCTCCCACTCGTCGCCGACCAGCGCCTCGCGGATGAAGATCTCGCGCGCCGCCACCGGGTCGACGCGACCGAAATTCACGCGCTTGTTGTTGTAGACGACGATGCCATACAGCGTGGCACGCTCCAGCGCCACCACCTCCGCCGCCTTCTTCTCCCAGTGCGGCTCGAGCAGTTGCGTCTTCAGCAGGTGGCCGGCCAGCGGCGGGATCCACTGCGGCTCGATGGCCGCCAGGCCGCGGCCGAACAAGCGCGTGGTCTCCACCAGTTCAGCCGCCACCAGCCAGCGCCCGGGCTTCTTGCTCAGGTGCGCGCCCGGGTGGCGCCAGAACTTGATGCCGCGTGCGCCCAGGTACCAGTCCTCGTCATCGCGGGATCGACGGCCCCCATCCCCCCGAGGGGGTGCGCCGCCTTGGGGCGGCCCGGCGTCGGCGCGGCAGCCGATATTGCCCAGCAGCCCGGCCAGCATGGCCTGGTGCAGTTGTTCGTAGGTGGCCGGCTGGGCATTCAGCCGCCAGCCCTGTTCGGCGACCACGGTGTGCAGCTGAGAGTGGATATCGCGCCACTCGCGCACGCGGCGCGGGCTCACGAAACTGTCGCGCAGGCGCTGTTCCTGCTGGCGGTTGGTGAGCTTGTGACTGTCCACGCGCTGGCCGGCCTGCGCCGGGTGGCCGTGCTGGCCGCGGCCTTCCTCGATCCAGTGCCACAGCTTGAGCAGGCCCGTGAATTCCGACTTCTCGTCGTCGAACTTCTTGTGCTTCTCGTCGGCGGCCTGCGCCGCTTCCATGGGGCGGTCGCGCACGTCCTGGCCGCTCAGCGCGGCGGCGATGATCAGCACCTCGGTCAGGGCCTGCCGCTCGCGCGCGGCCAGGATCATGCGGCCGATGCGCGGGTCCAGCGGCAGCTTGGCGAGCTCGGCGCCGATCGGTGTCAACTCGTTGGCCTCGTCGACGGCACCCAGCTCGCCCAGCAGCGCATAGCCGTCGGCGATGGCCTTCTTCGGCGGCGCTTCCAGGAACGGGAAGTCCTCGATCGGCCCCAGGTGCAGCGACTTCATGCGCAGGATCACCGCCGCCAGCGAGGAGCGCAGGATCTCGGGGTCGGTGAAGCGTGGCCGGCCGGCAAAGTCGTCCTCGCCATAAAGTCGGATGCAGGTGCCGTTGGCCACGCGCCCGCAGCGCCCGGCGCGCTGGTTCGCCGCCGCCTGGCTGATGGGCTCCACCTGCAGCTGCTCGACCTTGCTGCGGTAGCTGTAGCGCTTCACGCGCGCCTGGCCGCTGTCGACGACATAGCGGATCCCCGGCACCGTGAGCGAGGTCTCGGCCACGTTGGTCGCCAGCACGATGCGCCGACCGTTGCCGGGCTCGAAGACACGGTCCTGCTCGGCCTGCGACAGGCGCGCGAACAGCGGCAGGATCTCCGCCGGCGGCCCACCGCGCTGCGTGCTGGCCAGATGCTTGCGCAAGTGGTCCGCCGTTTCGCGGATTTCGCGTTCGCCGGGCAGGAAGACGAGGATGTCGCCGCGTTCGCCGGCGCGCCAGAGCTCGTCCACCGCGTCGGCGATGGCATCGTCGAGGTCGAAGTCCTTGCGCTCTTCATACGGCCGCCAGCGCTGCTCCACCGGAAACAGCCGGCCCGAGACCTGGATCACCGGCGCCGGGCCGAGTCTCGATGTGAAGTGGTTCGCAAACCGGTCGGCGTCGATGGTGGCCGAGGTGACGACGATCTTCAGGTCGGGCCGCCGCGGCAGGATCTGGCGCAGGTAGCCGAGCAGGAAGTCGATATTCAGGCTGCGCTCGTGCGCCTCGTCGATGATCAGCGTGTCGTAGGCGCGCAGCAGCGGGTCGTTCTGCGTCTCGGCCAGCAGGATGCCGTCGGTCATGAGCTTGACCGATGCGCCGGGCTGCAACCGGTCCTGGAAGCGCACCTTGTAGCCGACCACGTCGCCCAGCGGCGACTTCAGCTCGTCGGCGATGCGCTTGGCCACGCTGCTGGCGGCGATGCGCCGCGGCTGCGTGTGTCCGATGAGGCCGTGCCCGCCGGCGCCGCGGCCGCGCCCGAGCTCGAGCATGATCTTCGGCAGCTGCGTGGTCTTGCCCGAACCGGTCTCGCCGCAGACGATGACCACCGGGTGTTCACGGATGGCGCGCGCGATATCGTCGCGCCGGGCAGAGACCGGCAGCGATTCGGGGTAGGTGATCGGCGGGATGGAGCGGGCCGCGGCCACGTCGGCCGGGCCCCGGGGGGCATTCACGGGACGCGGATTATCTCCGCGCGCCGCGCCGCCATCAGCCGGCGTAGGTCATCACGCTGAACACCGCGCCCTGCGGGTCCTGCAGCACGGCCATGCGGCCGACCGTGGGCACGTCCATCGGTGGCACCAGCGTCTTGCCGCCCAAGGCCGTGCATTTGGCCATGGTCTCGTCGACGTTGTCCACCGTGATGTAGCAGCCCCAGGCCGGCGGCATGGGCCCGGCGTCGGGCGGCATGCCCATGATCCCGCCCACGGCCGTGTCGCCGACGCTGGCCACGTGGTACGGGCCCGTGCCCATGTCCATGTTCTTGACGGTCCAGCCGAACAGGCCACCGTAGAAGCGGCTGGCGGCCTCGGGGTCGGTGGTCATCAGCTCGCTCCAGCTGAATGCGCCGTGGGTCTTGTAAACGTCCATGGTCGCCTCCTGCACGGGTCGCCTGCCCGGGGTGAGAAGCACACATGCTGCGGCACAATCGCGCGCAGCATGAGCCTCGTTTTCCCGCACACCTTCGTGCCCTGGTTTCGCGCCGTGGCGCCGTACATCCACGCCTACCGCGGCAAGACCTTCGTCGCCGGGCTGACGGGCGAGGCCATCGCCGCCGGCAAGCTGGAAGCCTTCGTGCAGGACCTGGCGATCCTGCACGCCATCGGCATCAAGCTCGTGCTGGTGCACGGCTTTCGGCCGCAGGTGACGGAACAGCTGGCGGCCAAGGGCCATGTCTCGCGTTTTGCGCGCGGCATCCGCATCACCGACGACGTGGCGCTGGACGCTGCCCAGGAGGCCGCCGGCCAGTTGCGCTTCCAGATCGAGGCCGCTTTCTCGCAGGGCCTGCCGAATACACCGATGGCCAATTCCACCGTGCGCGTGGTCTCGGGCAATTTCCTCACCGCGCGTCCCGTCGGCATCGTCGACGGCATCGACTTCCTGCGCAGCGGCCTGGTGCGACGCGTCGACCAGGTGGCGATCCGCCGTGCCATCGAGTCCGGTGCCATCGTGCTGCTCAGCCCGTTCGGCTTTTCCCCCACCGGCGAGGCCTTCAACCTGACGATGGAAGACGTGGCCACCGCCACGGCCGTGGCGCTGCAGGCCGACAAGCTGCTGTTCCTGACCGAGATCCCCGGCATTCGCGAGAACGCCGCCGACCCCGAGAGCAGCATCGACACCGAGCTCGCGCTGGCCGACGCCCGGCGCCTGCTGGCGGCGATGCCGGCACCGACCCAGCCCACCGAACCGGCCTTCTACCTGCAGCATTGCGTGAAGGCCTGCGCGGGCGGGGTCGAGCGCTCGCACATCCTGCCCTATGCCACCGACGGCGCGCTGCTGCTGGAAGTCTTCACGCACGACGGCGTGGGCACCATGGTCGTCGACGAGAAGCTGGAGAGCCTGCGCGAGGCCAGCGCCGACGACGTGGGCGGCATCCTGCAGCTGATCGAACCCTTCGAGCGCGACGGCACCCTGGTGCGGCGCGAACGCACCGAGATCGAGCGCGATATCGCCAACTACACCGTGATCGAGCACGACGGCATCATCTTCGGCTGTGTCGCGCTCTACCCCTACGCCGAAGAACGCACCGGCGAGATGGCCGCACTCACTGTTTCTCCACTGTCGCAAAACCAGGGCGACGGTGAACGCCTGCTCAAGCGCGTCGAGCAGCGCGCGCGCCAAGGCGGACTGGACAGCATCTTCGTGCTCACCACGCGCACCATGCACTGGTTCATCAAGCGCGGTTTTGTCTCGGTCGACCCGGAATGGCTGCCCGAGGCGCGCAAGCGAAAATACAATTGGGACCGGCGCTCGCAGGTGCTGGTCAAGAAACTCGTCTGACTTTTCACTGCCGCGATAACCGGGTTTTCCCCGGCGGCATCTCACCGGAGAATCCCCATGACACGCATGGTGCACTGCATTCATCTCAAGAAGGAAGCCGAAGGGCTGAGTTTTCCACCGTACCCGGGCGAACTCGGCAAGCGCATCTACGACAACGTCAGCAAGGAGGCTTTCGAGCTCTGGAAGAAGCACCAGACCATGCTCGTGAACGAAAACCGCCTGAATCTTGCCGATGCCCGTGCCCGCCAATATCTGGCGCGGCAGATGGAACAGTTTTTCTTCGGCCAAGGAGCCGAGCAACCGATGGGCTATGTGCCCCCCGGTGGGTAAAAAGCCGGTCTGCGTATTTTCCCGATTGAGTCCGGTGCGCGGCCTGCGCTATATTCCCGCCACCGAATACTCAACGGAGCATAACGATGTCGCAAGTATCCCTCAGCGACCTCCTGGCCCAGCGGGCCGCGCTGGAAAAACAAATCGCCGACGCCCAGCGCGAGCAGCGCAGCGCCGCCATTGCCCAGATCAAGTCGCTGATGTCCGAATTTGGCCTGACGCTGGCCGATATTGGCAGCCGCACCGCAGCCGCACCGGCTCGCAAGGCCGGCGGAAAGGTGGCGGCCAAATACCGCAATGCCGAAACCGGGGAAACCTGGTCCGGGCGCGGCCTGCAGCCCAACTGGCTGAAGACGGCACTTGCCTCGGGGCGCCCACTGACCGACTTCGCCGTCTGACGCGCCAAGCTACCGGCCCCGGACCGGCGCGGCAACGGGTCGATGCGGCATGAGTCGGACGCTGCAGCCATGATCGAACCTGCGGCCACCCCCTGGCGCAAGCGGTTGGCGGTCTGGCACGATGCTGGCAACGCCGGCTTGCGCGCGGCCGTGGTCGGTCTGGCCAGCTTGGTCCTGGCCTATGCCGGCAGCTTCAGCCTGCCGTTCGGTCCCTGGAATGCGCTGGCCCTGCCGGGTGGCTTGGCCATCGCGGCCGTCTGGCGCTGGGGGCGGCCGGTCCTGGTCGGCGTGGCCGCAGGCGTCTTCGTGGCCCTGCTCGGCCTGGGCCTGCCCTGGACGGTCGCCACGCTGGCGCCGCTGGTGCTGGTGCTGACGACACTGGCAGCGCAGTCAGCCCTGCGATGGACCGGCTTCGACGCTCGGCTGGAACGCGCTGCCGACGTGGCCGCCCTGGTGGCGGCCGTCCTGCTGGCGGCCGCGCTGCCCGCCGCATTGGCGGTGTCGGTGTGGGTCACGGCCAGCACCGGAGGCTCGCCGCTGGCAACGCTCGCGACCGGCTCGGTCACGCTCGGCCTGGGCATGCTCTGCACGGCCGTCGCGGCGCTGGCCTTCGACCGCAGCGTGCTGCATGCACTGCAGCCGGGTGCGCCATGGCGCGGCAGCGTCGTCGGCGCATCGCTGGCGGCGCTGGCGCTGGGTCTGCTCCTCGTGGCGCCGGCGTCCCGCTCGGTGCTGGGCACGCTGGCGCTGTTCCTGCAGCCCGTGGTGGTCACCGCCTTGGTGCTGCGCCGGCACCTCGCGATGGCGGCAAGTACTTTGCTGCTGGCCGCGCTGCTGGTGGGTCGGGGTAGCAGCGCCGCTCTGGCGCCATGGGCTGCGGGCGGCCATGGGCCGGCGCTGCTGGCCGCCTGGACAGCCTCGGCTCTGGCGCTGATGCTGCTGGCCCACGCCGCCACGGTGGACTGGCGCAGCCGCTCCCAGCGCTGGGAATGGGCGCTCGACGGCTCGCGCCTGGGCGTGGCCGACTGGCACCTGCAGCGCGACGACCGCTTCGCCTCGACGGCCTGGCGCCAGCTCAGCGGCCACACCGCGCGTGCCTGGAGCCCGGCCGACTGGCTGGCCAGCGTGCACGCCGAGGACCGCCCTGCGCTGGCAGCCGCCATCGCATCGCTGGGCACGGGCGAAGCCGGCCGGCGCCAGCTCGAACTGCGCCTGCCGCAGGGCGACGGCTGGCGCTGGATGGAAACCACGCTGATGGTCATCGAACGCAGCGGCGGCGGCGAGCCGGTGCGCCTGCTGGCCACGCTGGCCGACGTGCAGGAGCGACGCGAGGCGCTGGAAGGCCAGCGCATGTCGGTGAGCCTGTTCCAGCACTTGCACGAGGGCCTGCTCATCACCGACGCCGAGTTGCGCGCGCTCGACGCCAACCCGGCCTATACGCAGATCCTGGGCGTGCCGCGCGACGAACTGCTGGGCACCGTGCCGCTGCTGCTGCGGCCGACCCCGGCCGACCCGGTGGCGCGCCAGCAGCGCGCCGCCATGTGGGCCAGCCTGCGCGACACCGGCAGCTGGCGCGGCGAACTGCTGGAGCGGCGGCGCAATGGCGAACCGTGCACGCTGCAGACCACCATCTCCACGGTGCGCGGCCCGGCGCATGACCTGCGCTACCACGTGCTCGTCATTTCCGACATCACCGAACAGCGCCAGCAGCGCGAGCAACTCGAGCGCCAGGCGCACTTCGACGAGCTGACGCGGCTGCCCAACCGATCGCGGCTCACGCAATTGCTCGACGACGGCATGCGCGCGGCCGACCGCGATGGCTACCTGCTCGTGGTGTGTTATCTCGACCTGGACCGCTTCAAGCCCGTCAACGACCGCTTCGGCCACGCCGCCGGCGACCGATTGCTGGCCGAACTGGCCGGCCGCCTGCGCAGCGCGCTGCGCAGCCGCGAGAGCTGGGCCGACGCCGCGGCGCGGCTGGGCGGCGACGAATTCGTGCTGCTGCTGCGCGCCGGCACGCTGGAAGAGGCGCGGCTGGCGGTGGAACGTGTGCTGCGCGTGGTGGCGCTGCCTTACGTCATCGACCCCGCGCAAGATCCGGTGCAGGTGACGGCCAGCATGGGCGCCACCGTCTACCCCATCGACCACAGCGACGCCGACACGCTGCTGCGCCATGCCGACCATGCCATGTACGAGGCCAAGCAGTCGGGCCGCAACGGCTACCTCTTCTTCGACCCCGAGCACCGGCGCCAGGCCGAGGCGCGCGTGATGGCCATCGGCCGCGTGCAGGAGGCGCTCGACCAGCAGGAATTCCTGCTCTACTACCAGCCCAAGGTCGACATGCGCAACGGCCGCGTGCTCGGCTTCGAGGCCTTGCTGCGCTGGGAGCACCCGAGCCAGGGCCTGATCGCGCCAATGCAGTTCCTGCCGCTGATCGAGAGCACCGGCCTGTCGTCGCGCATCGGCGACTGGGTCATCTCGCAGGCGCTGGAGCACCTGGCGCTGTGGCGCCGCAGCGGGCTGGACATCTCGGTCAGCGTCAACGTCTCGGCGCGCCACCTGCAGGAGCCGGATTTCGCGCTGCGCCTGGGTGAACTGCTGGCCCGCCACGCCGACCCGCTGGCGCCGTACCTGGAACTGGAGACGCTGGAGACCGCGGCGCATGCCGACATCGACGCCACCTCGGCGCTGCTGGCGCGCTGCCGCGGCATGGGCGTGCGCTTCGCGCTCGACGACTTCGGCACCGGCTATTCCACGCTGAGCTACCTGAAGCGGCTGCCGGTGGACGTGCTCAAGATCGACCGCTCGTTCGTGCACCACATGCTCGACGACGCGCAGGACCTGGCCATCGTCGAGGGCGTGATCGGCCTGGCGCGCACCTTCGGCTGCGTGGTGGTGGCCGAGGGCGTGGAGTCGCCGGCCCAGGCGCGCACGCTGCTGGAGCTGGGTTGCGACATCGGCCAGGGCACCGGCATCGCCGCGCCCATGCCATCGGCCCAGGTGGCCGGCTGGGTGCGCGACTACAAGGGCATGTTCACGCTGGCACCGGCCGAGGCGGCTGCGGCCCCGCTCTTCGCGAAGGGACCGGGGGGCTAGACTTCCACCGGTGATTCCACCGGGCTTCGTACAGGAACTGCTGTCGCGCGTCGACATCGCCGACGTCGTGGGCCGCCACGTCGAACTCAAGCGCAGCGGCGCCAATCTGATGGGGCTGTGCCCCTTCCACGCCGAGAAGTCGCCGAGCTTCTCGGTCAGCCCGGTCAAGCAGTTCTATTACTGCTTCGGCTGCGGTGCCAGTGGCGACGCGATCCGCTTCCTCACCGAGCACCTGGGCCTGAGTTTCGTGGAAGCGGTGCGCGACCTGGCGCAGGGCGCCGGCCTCACGGTGCCGGAAGACGATGCCAGCCCCGAGGAACGCGAACGGCGCGATACGCTGCGCCAGCGACGGCTCTCGGCCACCGCGGTACTGACCCGCGCCGCCGAGTTCTACCGCGGCCAGTTGCGCGCCCACCCGCGCGCCATCGACTACCTCAAGCAGCGCGGCCTCACCGGCCAGGTGGCCGCGCGGTTCGGTCTCGGCTATGCGCCGCCGGGCTGGCGCACGCTGGCCGGCGTCTTCCCCAACTACGACGATCCGGTGCTCGAGGAAGCCGGCCTGGTGCGGCAGCGCGAGGCCGAAGGCGACGGCGGTGAAGGCAGCCACGCCGACGGCGGCCGCTACGACTGGTTCCGCGACCGCATCATGTTTCCCATCCGCGGTGTCGCCGGCGAGGTCATCGGCTTCGGCGGCCGCGTGCTCGACGACAGCAAGCCCAAATACATGAACTCGCCGGAGACGCCGGTCTTCAGCAAGGGACGTGAACTCTATGGCCTGTTCGAGGCGCGCCAGGCACTGCGCGACAAGGGCTGTGCGCTCGTCGTCGAAGGCTACATGGACGTGGTGGCGCTGGCCCAGGCTGGCTTCACCAACGCGGTGGCCACGCTGGGCACGGCCTGCACGGCCGAACATGTGCAAAAGCTCTTCCGCTTCACCGACGTGGTGGTGTTCAGCTTCGACGGCGACGCCGCCGGCCGCCGCGCCGCAGCGCGCGCGCTGGAAGCCGCCCTGCCCCACGCCAGCGACCTGCGCACCGTGCGCTTTCTTTTCCTGCCGCCCGAGCACGACCCCGACAGCTACGTGCGCGAACTCGGCGCCGAGGCCTTCGAGGCCCAGCTGGCGGCCGCCGTGCCACTGTCGCGCCAGCTCGTCGAACAAGCTGCCGAAGGTGCCGACCTGGCCACCGCCGAAGGACGCTCGCGTATGCTGGCACAGGCGCGGCCGTTGTGGGCGGCCTTGCCCGATGGCGCGCTCAAGCGGCAGCTGCTGCCCGAACTGGCAAGGCGCGCGCAACTGGAAGTGGCCGACCTGGGCGCGCTGTGGGGCGGTGCGGCGGCGGCTCGCGGTGCAGCGGCGCGGCCACCCGCGGCAGCCGGCCCCTGGTCCGGCCGCTTGCCCTTGCACAGCCCCGGGCGCCGCGCGCCCGCGGCCAGTGCCGACCTGGCGCTGCGGCTGCTGCTGCGCCACAGCGACTGGTGGCAGCAGCTCTCGGCCGAGGACCACATGTTGCTGCACGAACTGGGCGGCAGCCACGGCGAGGCCGTGAGCTGGCTCGAACAGCAGCTGATGGAGCACGGGCCTCTCACCTGGTCGGTACTGGCGCAGGCCATGGCCGACGAGCCCTGGCACGCCCAGGCCCGCGCCTGGGTGGATACCGCCGACCCTGGCGAGGAGCAGGATTTCAACGACCTGCAGCGCGTCATGCACCGGCTGTGGATTGGCCGCCTGGGCGACGAAGCGCAGCAGCTCGCCGCAGCAGGCGCCGAGGGCGGCGAGCAGCTGCTGCGCCTGCGCGCGCTGCACGAGCAGATCGGCCGGCTCAAGGCCCTGCTGACGGCCCCCGGGGGCTGACACCGACCCCGGAAAACCGGTGTCGGCGGGTATAATCCGCCGTTTGTCGCGGCAGCCAGGGTGACAGCAGCAGGAACCTCGGCGAACCGGGGGCCCGAACACGCTGGAAGCGAGCGCTCTCGGACATCCCCCCGCCCGCGAGAGCTGCACTTCAGAACCGTCCACGCGAGCTTGCCCGCCCGACGACACGCGAGATCGAACCTGCCGCGCCGCCGAGGCGACGTGGATTCATGAGACGCGCGTGTGCCCGGGGCCGCCCATCGCCACCGCTTTCCCGAGGAACCGCATGACTGCCAAGAAGCCTGCCGCCGCCCCCGTTGCCGCACCCGCCGTCAAGCACGGCAAAGACAACAAGACCGCATCCAAGGCCGCGGCCAAGGCGCCCACCGCGGCCAAGGCCAAGCCGGCGGCCAAGGGCGGCAAGGCGGAGGAACCAAAGCGCGCGAGGCCGGCCGTGGCCGTAGCCAAGCCCGCAGCCAAGGCGCCGGCGAAGTCGCTGGCCAAGACGGGCACCAAGCCCGCGCCTGCGCCCAAGTCCGCAGCCAAGGGAACCAGCAAGGCGGCCCCGAAGGCCCCGATCAGCGCCGACGCGAAGCCGGGCAAGGTCGACAAGGCGCCCGCCACCGACGACGTGGACCTGGCCGATATCGACGCCGACCTGGAGGGCGACGTCGAGATCGACGCCGAAGCCGAGGTCGACGTCGAAGCCGCCGAAGATACCGAGAAGGCCGCCAAGGCCAAGCCGCTGCGCATGAAGGTCAGCCGCGCCAAGGAGCGCGCGCTGATGCGCGAGTTCGGCCTCGAGGAGACCACGCTCACCGAAGAGGAGGTGGCCAAGCGCCGGCTGGAGCTGAAGACGCTCATCAAGATGGGCAAGACGCGCGGCTTCCTCACGCACCAGGAGATCAACGACCACCTGCCCGAGAAGCTGGTCAACGAGGAGATCCTCGAGGCCATCATCTCCATGCTCAACGACATGGGCATCGCGGTCTACGAGCAGGCGCCCGACGCCGCCACGCTGCTGGTGGCCGGCGGCGGCACCACCACCGCCACCGAGGAAGAAGCCGAAGAGGCCGCCGAGGCCGCGCTGTCCACGGTGGACAGCGAATTCGGCCGCACCACCGACCCGGTGCGCATGTACATGCGCGAGATGGGCACGGTGGAGCTGCTCACGCGCGAGGGCGAGATCGAGATCGCCAAGCGCATCGAAGGCGGGCTGCAGGCCATGATGCTGGCCATTTCCGCCAGCCCCACGACGATCGCCGAAATCCTGTCCATGGCCGACCGCATCGCCGAAGGCGGCATGCAGATCAGCGAGGCCGTCGACGGCTTCGTGGCCGAGGACGAGGCCGATGACTACGTGGCCGAGGAAGATTTCGACGAATTCGACGAGGAAGACGACGACGACGGCAACGGCGGCAGCCGCGCCCTGACCAAGAAGCTGGAAGAGCTGAAGAAACAGGCGCTGGAGAAGTTCACCACGCTGCGCGTGCACTTCGACAAGATGCGCAAGGCCTACGAGAAGGAAGGCTACAAGTCGAACGCCTACAACCGGGCCCAGCACGCCATCAGCGAAGACCTGATGACGATCCGCTTCACCGTCAAGACGATCGAGAAGCTGTGCCACATCCTGCGCAGCCAGGTCGACGACGTGCGCCGCTACGAGCGCGAGATCCGCAAGATCGTGGTCGACAAGTGCGGCATGCCGCAGGATCACTTCATCCGCACCTTTCCGCCCAACGTGATGAACCTGAAGTGGGCCGAGAAGGAGATCGCGCTGGGCAAGCCCTACAGCCACGTGCTGGCGCGCAACCTACCCGCGGTGCAGGAGCTGCAGACCAAGCTCAGCGACCTGCAAAGCCGGGCGGTGGTGCCGCTGGAAGACCTGAAGCTCATCAACAAGCGCATGAACGAGGGCGAGAAGGCCAGCCGCGACGCGAAGAAGGAAATGATCGAGGCCAACCTGCGCCTCGTGATCAGCATCGCGAAGAAGTACACCAACCGCGGCCTGCAGTTCCTGGACCTCATCCAGGAAGGCAATATCGGCCTGATGAAGGCGGTGGACAAGTTCGAATACCGCCGCGGCTACAAGTTCTCGACCTACGCCACGTGGTGGATCCGCCAGGCCATCACGCGCTCGATCGCCGACCAGGCGCGCACCATCCGCATCCCGGTGCACATGATCGAGACCATCAACAAGATGAACCGCATCTCGCGCCAGCACCTGCAGGAGTTCGGCTACGAGCCCGACGCGCCGACGCTGGCCGAGAAGATGGAGATCCCAGAGGACAAGATCCGCAAGATCATGAAGATCGCCAAGGAGCCGATCTCGATGGAAACGCCGATCGGCGACGACGACGATTCGCACCTGGGTGATTTCATCGAGGATACGAACAACGTGGCCCCGGTCGACGCCGCCATGCAGGCCGGCCTGCGCGACGTCGTCAAGGACATCCTCGACAGCCTGACCCCGCGCGAGGCCAAGGTGCTGCGCATGCGCTTCGGCATCGAGATGAGCACCGACCACACGCTGGAGGAGGTGGGCAAGCAGTTCGACGTCACGCGCGAGCGCATCCGCCAGATCGAGGCCAAGGCGATCCGCAAGCTCAAGCACCCCAGTCGTTCCGACAAGCTGCGCACGTACCTGGACAACTTGTGATGCCCCTGTCGCGGGGAGTCCACTCCTTGCGGCAGTTACACTTTTGGCCGGCATGACACGGATCTCCGACCGCACCGTCCTATTCGCCGACCTGCGCGGCAGCACGGCACTGTTCGAGACGCTGGGCAATGCCGAAGCCACGTCGGTGGTGACGCATTGCGTGAATGCGCTGAGCGGCCCGGTGACGGCCCACAACGGCAGCGTCGTCAAGACCCTCGGCGACGGGCTGATGGCGGTCTTCGACGCCCCGGCGATGGCCGTGCCGGCGGCCATGGAGATGCACGACCTGCTGGACGGCATGGTTTCGCGCGGCAAGGAGCGCGGCGCATCGTCGGGCCTGCGCGGGCTGAAATTGCAGGTGGCGCTGGCCCGCGGCGAGGTCGTGGAGATGGCCGGCGACTGTTACGGTGACGCCGTCAACGTGGCTGCACGGCTGCTCGACCACGCCGGCGACAACGAGACGCTGCTCACTGTCGAAGTGCTGGGTGGCCTCTCGGCCGACCTGCGTTCGCGCTTCCGCAGCCTCGACCGGCTGGTGCTGCGAGGTCGCGTGGAGCCGGTCGAGGTGCACGTGATGGGCGGTCGCCGCGGCGGCATCGACCTCGCCGCCACGCAGTTCGGCGACGTCTCCACGGTGCACGAACCCGACGGCCTGCGTCTCATGTGGGGCGGGCTGCAACGCGTCTTCGCCAGCCAGCAGATGCCGGTGGTGCTGGGACGCAGCCCGCAGGCCACGTTCTGCGTCGACGACACCCGCGTCTCGCGCTCGCACGCCCGCGTCGACTGGCACGGCGGCAGCTTCCAGCTCGCCGACCTCAGCTACAACGGCACCTACGTGCGCTTCAACGACGGCGAGATCGTCAGCCTGCGCCGCGGCAGCTGCACGCTGCACGGCAGCGGCACCATCGGCCTGGGCGGCTCGCCCAGCGACCCCGGCTCGGCCTGCGTCAGCTTCGACGTGCTGCGCTTCGCCGATACGCAGCCGCAGGTGCCGCTGGAGCTGCGCTAGATGGTGCGCGTGCTCTACGTCGACGACGACCGCATCAACAGCCTGCTCTTCGTGGAGACCTGCCGCGTGGCGGGTGGGGCGGAGGTCGAGACCGCGGCCACTGCGGGCGAGGCCTTGGAACTGGTGCAGACCTGGGCGCCCGACCTGCTGGTGATCGACCTGCACCTGCCCGACGGCAACGGCTACGAACTGCTGCCCGCACTGCGCAACCGTCTGGCCACGCAGCCGCCCGCCTACCTGTGCACCGCCGACGAGGCCCCGCTGGTCGAGCAGCCGGCACGCGCAGCCGGATTCGACGGCTGCTGGCCCAAGCCGGTGCACCTGCCCGAGGTGATGGCCGCGCTGGCGCGCTGTCGGCCCGCAGCCGAATGACCTTCCGCCCCGAACCCACCTTCCGCCACGGCCAGCCCCCGCGCACGGCCGTGCTGCTGGTGAATCTGGGCACGCCCGACGAGCCGACGCCGCGCGCGCTGCGCCGCTACCTGGCCGAATTCCTGAGCGACCCGCGCGTGGTGGAAATTCCGCGTGCCGTGTGGTGGCCCATCCTGCACGGCATCATCCTGAATACGCGGCCCGCCAAGTCGGCCGCCAAATACGCCACGGTGTGGATGCCCGAGGGTTCGCCGCTGGCGGTGTGGACGGCGCGGCAGACCGCCGGCGTGGCCGCCCAGCTGGCCGCCCACGGCCACCACCTGACGGTGCGCCACGCCATGCGCTACGGCAACCCCGGCATCCCGGCGGTGATGGACCGGCTGCGTGAGGAAGGCGTGACGCAGGCGCTGGTGCTGCCGATGTACCCCCAGTACGCGGCGGCGACCACGGCCAGCGTGGGCGACAAGCTGCTGCAGTGGGCCTGCGGCGCCCGCCGCATGCCGGCGCTGCGCTTCGTGGCGGAGTACCACGACGACCCCGGTTATATCGAGGCTCTGGCGCAGCGTGTCGAACACCACTGGCAGGCCAAGGGGCGCGCCGAACAGCTGGTGCTCAGCTTCCACGGCGTGCCGCACCGCTCGCTGCTGCTGGGCGACCCCTACCACTGCCAATGCCACAAGACGGCGCGGCTGCTCGGTGAACGGCTCGGGCTGGCACGCGAGCAGATGGTCGTCACCTTCCAGAGCCGCTTCGGCAAGGCCAAGTGGCTGGAGCCGTACACCGAACCGACGCTGGTGGCGCTGGCGTCCCAGGGTGTCAAGCGCGTCGACATCATGTGCCCGGGCTTCGTGGCCGACTGTCTGGAGACGCTGGAGGAGATCGCGCAAGAGGCCTGCGAGGCTTTCCTGCACGCCGGCGGCGAGGACTTCCGCTACATCCCCTGCCTGAACGACGACCCGGCATGGATCGCCGCGCTGGCCGGCATCGTCGAGCGCGAACTGCAGGGCTGGGACACGACTGTCCTGCCCGAGGCCACCGAACTCGAACGCCAGCGCGAACGCGCCCTGGCCATGGGCGCGCCGATCTGACACCGGCGCCGCGCCCGCTGCTGCCGCGTGCCGACACTTGCCATGAGCCAGGACACCCGCATCCGCCTCGACAAGTGGCTGTGGGCGGCCCGCTTCTACAAGACGCGGGCACTGGCGGCCGAGGAGATCGGCCGCGGCCGAGTCAGCGTGAACGGCCAGTTGGCCAAGGCCTCGCGCGAGCTCAGGGTCGGCGACCGCATCGTGCTGCGCCAGGACGCGGTGGAGCGCACGGTGGACCTGCTCGGCTTGAGCAGCGTGCGCGGCCCGGCGCCGGTGGCGCAGGCGCTGTATGCTGAAACGCCGGAAAGCCTGGCCCTGCGGCTGAAGGCGGCCGAGGCGCGCCGCCTGGGTACCGAGCCGGCCGATGCCATCGAACAGGGTCGGCCGACCAAGCGCAACCGCCGCCAGCTCGCCGATTGGCAGCGCTGGAGCGCCAGCGCCGACGACGTCGAGAACGCAGGCTGACCGTCTGGCCCCGCTCGTTCTGAATTCCCCTATTGAAAACACGGACTCGGGCCCCAAGCTCCAGGGAGTGTCTTTGTCAGCAACACCATGAACCTCTCGCCCGAACCCGTCCCCACCACCGCCGGAAGCGATCCGGCTGACACCGCGCCGCAACCCGGCGCCGACGCGCAGCCGACGCTGGAAACGCAGCTCGCCGAGCTTCAAGCCCGGCACGCCGAAGTGTCAGATGCCTTCCTGCGCGCCAAGGCCGACGCCGAAAACACCCGCCGCCGCGCCGAGGAAGAGATGGGCAAGGCGCGAAAGTTCGCCGTCGAAGCCTTCGCCGAAAGCCTGCTGCCGGTGAAGGACAGCCTGGAGGCGGCTATCGCCATTCCCGACGCCACGCCCGAGCAGATGCTGGAAGGCGTGCACGCCACGCTGCGCCAGCTGACGCAGGCGCTGGAGCGCAACAAGGTGGTGCAGATCGCGCCGCCGGTGGGCACCAAATTCGACCCGCACCAGCACCAGGCCATCAGCGTGGTGCCGGCTGAGCAGGACGCCAACACCGTGGTCGCCGTGCTGCAGAAGGGTTATCTCATCGCCGATCGCGTGCTGCGCCCGGCGCTGGTGACCGTTTCCGCGCCCAGGTAGCCGCGCGGGCCCGGCTGGCACCCTTGAAAGCCGGCCCCCCGAACCACAACTCCAGAACAACAGCAATCCACTCCACAGGAGCATCAGAACATGGGCAAGATCATCGGCATCGACCTCGGCACCACCAATTCGTGCGTCGCCATCATGGAAGGCAACACCACCAAGGTGATCGAGAACAGCGAGGGTGCGCGCACCACGCCTTCGGTCATCGCCTACCAGGAAGACGGCGAGATCCTCGTTGGCGCTTCGGCGAAGCGGCAGTCGGTGACCAACCCGAAGAACACCGTCTACGCCGTGAAGCGCCTGATCGGCCGTAAGTTCAGCGAGAAGGAAGTGCAGAAGGACATCGACCTGATGCCCTACAAGATCGCCGCCGCCGACAATGGCGACGCCTGGGTGGAAGTGCGCGGCAAGAAGCTGGCGCCGCCGCAGGTCTCGGCCGAGATCCTGCGCAAGATGAAGAAGACCGCCGAGGATTACCTCGGTGAAGAGGTCACCGAGGCCGTGATCACGGTGCCGGCCTATTTCAACGACAGCCAGCGCCAGGCGACCAAGGACGCCGGCCGCATCGCGGGGCTGGATGTCAAGCGCATCATCAACGAGCCCACCGCCGCGGCGCTGGCCTTCGGCCTGGACAAGCACGGCAAGGGCGACCGCAAGATCGCCGTCTTCGACCTCGGCGGCGGCACCTTCGACATCTCGATCATCGAGATCGCCGACGTCGACGGCGAGAAGCAGTTCGAGGTGCTCTCGACGAACGGCGACACCTTCCTCGGCGGCGAGGACTTCGACCAGCGCATCATCGATTACATCGTCACCGAGTTCAAGAAGGAACAAGGTGTCGACCTGACCAAGGACGTGCTGGCGCTGCAGCGGCTGAAGGAAGCGGCCGAGAAGGCCAAGATCGAGCTCAGCAACAGCACGCAGACCGACGTCAACCTGCCCTACATCACGGCCGATGCTTCGGGTCCGAAGCACCTGAATATCAAGCTCACGCGCGCCAAGCTGGAAAGCCTGGTCGACGAGCTGATCGCACGCACCATCGAGCCCTGCAAGATCGCCGTCAAGGACGCCGGCGTCAAGCTCGGCGAGATCGACGACGTGATCCTGGTCGGCGGCATGACGCGCATGCCCAAGGTGCAGGAGAAGGTGAAGGAGTTCTTCGGCAAGGAGCCGCGCAAGGACGTCAACCCCGACGAGGCCGTGGCCGTGGGTGCCGCCATCCAGGGCCAGGTGCTCGGTGGCGAGCGCAAGGACGTGCTGCTGCTCGACGTCACCCCGCTCAGCCTGGGCATCGAAACCTTGGGCGGCGTGATGACGAAGATGATCAAGAAGAACACCACCATCCCGACCAAGTTCAGCCAGGTCTTCAGCACCGCCGATGACAACCAGCCGGCGGTGACGATCAAGGTCTTTCAAGGTGAGCGCGAGCTGGCCACGGGCAACAAGAGCCTGGGTGAGTTCAATCTCGAGGGCATTCCGCCGGCGCCGCGCGGCCTGCCGCAGATCGAGGTCACCTTCGACATCGACGCCAACGGCATCCTGCACGTCAACGCCAAGGACAAGGGCACGGGCAAGGAAAACAAGATCACCATCAAGGCGAATTCGGGCCTGAGCGAGGCCGAGATCGAGAAGATGGTGAAGGACGCCGAGGCCAATGCCGCCGAGGACCACAAGAAGGTGGAACTGGTGCAGGCGCGCAACCAGGCCGATGCCATGGTGCACTCGGTGAAGAAGAGCCTGGGCGAACACGGCGACAAGCTCGACGCCGCCGAGAAAGAGGCCATCGAAAGCGCCATCAAGGCGGCCGAGGAAGCGATCAAGGGCGACGACAAGGCAACCATCGAGGCCAAGACCGAAGCGCTGATGACGGCCAGCCAGAAGCTGGGCGAGAAGACTTATGCCGACGCCCAGGCGGCGCAGGCCGCGGCGGGTGCCGCGGGAGCGGCGCACGGTGACGGCGAAGCGCCGAAGGCCGGGCCGGCCGACGACAACGTGGTCGATGCGGAGTTCAAGGAAGTGAAGAAGTGATCTGCCGATATCCCGGCCGGGCTTTCAGCCTGCCGTGATATCTCGCCGCGTTCGGGGTGCAAGGCCAGGGCCTGAATCTCGACGCGGCGGTTTCGCTTCGTAGACTTCGAGACCCTCATGGCAAAGCGCGACTACTACGACATCCTCGGCGTGCCCAAGAACGCGTCCGAGGACGACATCAAGAAGGCCTACCGCAAGCTGGCCATGAAGCACCACCCTGACCGCAACCAGGGTGAGGACAGCAAGAAGTCGGAGGACAAGTTCAAGGAGGCCAAGGAAGCCTACGAGATGCTCTCCGACGCGCAGAAGCGCGCGGCCTACGACCAGTTCGGCCATGCCGGAGTGGACCCCAACATGGGCGGGCGTGGCGGTCCGGGCCCCGAAGGTTTCGGCGGCTTTGCCGAGGCCTTTGGCGATATCTTCGGCGACATCTTCGGCGGCCAGGGCGGCGGAGGCCGGCGCGGCGGCGGCCAGCAGGTCTACCGCGGCAGCGACCTCAGCTATGCGATGGAGATCACGCTGGAAGAAGCCGCCGGCGGCAAGGAAACGCAAATTCGCGTGCCCAGCTGGGAGTCGTGCGAAACCTGCAAGGGCAGCGGCGCCAAGCCCGGCACCAGCGCCAAGACCTGCCCCACCTGCAACGGCGCCGGCACGGTGCATCTGCGCCAGGGCTTCTTCAGCATCCAGCAGACCTGCCCGCACTGCCACGGCAGCGGCAAGATCATCCCCGAGCCCTGCACCACCTGCAGCGGCCAGGGCAAGATCAAGAAGCAGAAGACGCTGGAAGTGAAGATTCCCGCCGGCATCAACGAAGGCATGCGCATCCGTTCGGCCGGCAACGGCGAGCCCGGCACCAACGGCGGGCCGTCGGGTGACCTGTATATCGAGATCCGCGTCAAGCAGCACGAGATCTTCGAGCGCGACGGCGACGACCTGCACTGCAGCGTGCCGGTCGGCCTGACGACGGCGGCACTCGGCGGCACCATCGAGGTGCCCACATTAGGCAGCAAGGCTGAGATCGAACTGCCCGAAGGCACGCAGCACGGCAAGACCTTTCGCCTGCGCGGCAAGGGCATCAAGGGCCTGCGCTCCAGCTACCCGGGCGACCTGTACTGCCATGTCAGCGTGGAGACGCCGGTCAAGCTCACCGAGCACCAGCGCAAGCTGCTGAAGGAACTGGACGAGTCGTTTCGCAAGTCGGGCGACCGCCATTCGCCCACCAGCAAGAGCTGGGCGGACCGGGTCAAGGATCTGTTCAAGTAGGCCCTTCGGCCCCAGTTCGCGTCCGGGCCAGCCGCCAAACCCGGCCCGCGCCTCAGAACAGCTGACCCTGCCCGGCCTGCCGCGCCGGCGGCCGGAATCGGCTGACGTCGAGTTCGGCCCGTTCGCGCTGGTAGCCCAGCCGCGCACAGGCCTTGTCGAAGCGCTGGCGCAGCAACTGCGCCCACACGCCCTGCCCCGTCATTCGGGTGCCGAAACGGCTGTCGTTGTCCTTGCCGCCGCGCATCTCGCGCACGCGGGCCATGATGCGCTCGGCGCGCTCGGGCAGCTGCTGCTGCAGCCATTGCTGGAACAGCGGGCTCACTTCCCAGGGCAGGCGCAGCACGATGCTGAAGGCCCGGCTGGCGCCGGCGTTGCGCGCGGCTTGGAGGATGCGTTCCAGTTCGGGTTCGTTCAGGAACGGGATCACAGGCGAGACGCTCACGCCCACGGGAATGCCGGCGCGTGCCAGGGCCTCGATGGTGCGCAGCCGGCGGTGCGGCGCGGCGGCGCGCGGCTCCAGGGTTCGTGCGAGCGCGGGGTCGAGCGTGGTGATGGACACGTACACCGCGGCCATGCCTTCACGGGCCATGGGCGCGATGAGGTCGATGTCGCGTTCCACGAGACTGCTCTTGGTGATGACGGAAAACGGATGTCGCGCCTCGGCCAGCACCTCGATCACCGAACGCGTGATGCACAGCCGGCGCTCGGCCGGTTGGTAGGCGTCGGTCACCGAACCGATATTCAGCTGCAACGGCGCATAGCCGCGCGCCGACAGCGCCTCGCGCAGCCGCTCGGCGGCGTTGACCTTGGCGACGATGCGGGTTTCGAAGTCCAGCCCCGGCGACAGGTTCAGGTAGCTGTGCGTGGGCCTGGCGTAGCAGTAGACGCAGCCGTGTTCGCAACCGCGGTAGGGGTTGATCGACAGGTCGAAGCCGATGTCGGGCGAGTCGTTGCCGGCCAGGATGCCGCGCGCGTGCTCCTCGATGACCTGCGTGCCTGGCGCCTGTCGTTCTTCCAGCGCGGCCTGGTCCAGGGTGCCCCAGCCGTCGTCGAATTCGGCACTCGTCTGGGCGCTGAAGCGGTGCTCGATGGCCCAGACCGTGCCGCGCCCCTTCAAGGGCGCCAGCATCAACGTGGCGGCAGACGGTTGGGTGGCCGTGGTGGCCGCGTTTCTTGCCGAGGATGCAATACTCATGGCGACTCCCGAATGACTGTTAATATATACAGTCTTTCCGGAGCCTGCAAGCCGGGTCAGTAGTCTCCGGGGCTGCTGCCGGGCGCCAGGTTGTCGAATCGCGTCAGCGGCTTCAGGAAGGTCAGCTTCACCGTGCCCACCGGGCCATTGCGCTGCTTGGCGATGACGATCTCGGACACGCCGGGCTCCTTGCTGTCCTTGTTGTAGTAGTCGTCGCGGTAGATGAACATGATGATGTCGGCGTCCTGCTCGATGGCGCCGGATTCGCGCAGGTCGCTCATCATCGGCCGCTTGTCGTTGCGGCTCTCCACGCTGCGGTTCAGCTGCGACAGCGCCAGCACGGGGCACTGCAGTTCCTTGGCCAGGCTTTTCAGCCCGCGCGAGATCTCGCCCAGCTCGGTGGCGCGGTTCTCGTCGCTGTTGCTCGAGCCGCTCATCAATTGCAGGTAGTCGATGACGATCAGGCCCAGCGTGCCGAACTGGCGTGCCATGCGGCGCGCGCGCGCGCGCAATTCCGAACTGGTAAGGCCGGCCGTTTCGTCGATCAGCAGCTGCACCTTGCTCAACTGCTCCACCGCGCCAGTCAGCCGCTCCCATTCGCCGCTGTCCAGCCGCCCCGTGCGCAGATGCTGCTGGTCGATGCGGCCGAGCGACCCCACCAGACGCAGCGCCAGCTGCGAGGCGCCCATTTCCATGGAGAACACCAGCACCGGCAGACCTTCCTGCACCGCCACGTGTTCGGCGATATTGAGCGCAAAGGCGGTCTTGCCCATCGACGGCCGCGCCGCCAGCACCACCAGGTCGCCCTTCTGCAGCCCGGCGGTCATGCGGTCCAGGTCGTAGAAACCGGTGCGCACGCCGGTGACCTCTTCCGCGCCGTTGTCGTGCAGTTCCTGCACGCGGTCGATCAGGCTCACCACCAGCTTGTCGATGCCCTGGAAACCCTGCCGCTGTCGCGAACCCTCTTCGCCGATCTGGAAGATCTGGCGCTCGGCGTCGTCGAGCACGGTGGATACGGCGCGCCCTTGCGGGTTGAAGGCGCTGGTGGCGATATCGTCGCTGGCGGCGATGAGCTTGCGCAGGATCGATCGCTCGCGCACGATCTCGGCATAGCGCCGCATATTGGCCGCGCTGGGCACGCTTTGCGCCAGCGCATTCAGGTAGGCCAGGCCGCCGCAGTCCTGCGCCTTGCCCAGGCTCTGCAGCTGCTCGAAGACGGTGATCACATCGGCCGGCTTGCTCTGCGACACCAGCGCGCCGATGGCGGCGTAGATCAGCCGGTGTTCGTGGCGATAGAAGTCGCTGTCGGTGAGCAGGTCGCCGGCGCGGTCCCAGGCCAGGTTGTCGAGCAGCAGGCCGCCGAGCACGCTCTGCTCGGCTTCCACCGAATGGGGCGGCACGCGCAGGCGCGAGACCTCCTCGTCGCGCGCCGGGGCGCTGGATTCACGGGGGTCGTAGATCGCTGACATGGTGGTGACGTGCTATTGGCTGTGGGCAAGCCTGTGGACGGGCCGTGCTGATCGCGGGATAACGCGGGATAAGTCAGCCGCCCGGAAACGACGAAGGCCGGCTTGAGCCGGCCTTCGGGGCGCATGTGGCCAGCTTACGCCGGATCAGTCGGCCTGTGCAAGCACCTGCACCGCCACGTCGACCACCACGTCGGTGTGCGGGGCCACGGCCACCGTGTGGTCGCCCACGGTCTTGATCGGTCCATTGGGCATGCGCACCTGCGACTTGACCACGGCCAGCCCCATCTTCGTGAGCGCCTCGGCGATATCGGCATTGGTGACCGACCCGAACAGGCGGCCGTCGACACCGGCCTTTTGTGCCACGCGCACGGTCTTGCCGGCGAGCTGCTCGCCGAGCGCCTGGGCGGCGGCCAGCTTGGCGGCGGCGGCCTTTTCCAGCTCGGCACGGCGGCCTTCGAATTCCTTGATCGCGGCTTCGGTGGCGCGGCGCGCCAGCTTGGTCGGGATCAGGTAGTTGCGGGCAAAACCCTGCTTGACCTTGACGACGTCGCCCAGGTCGCCGAGCTTGCCGACTTTCTCGAGAAGAATGACTTGCATGGCGGGTTCCTCAGACCTTGTGCTGGTCGGAATACGGCAGCAGCGCCAGGAAGCGTGCGCGCTTGATGGCGGTGGTGAGCTGACGCTGGTAGAAGGCGCGCGTGCCGGTCAGGCGGGCGGGAGTGATCTTGCCGTTGTCACCGATGAAGTCGCGCAGGATATCGACTTCCTTGTAGTCGATCGACTCGACCTTGGCCACCGTGAAGCGGCAGAAGCGCTTGCGGCGGAACAGCAGCGACTGGGTATTGCGCTTGGGGCGCTTGTCCTTGGAAAACCGACCTTTACCACGTGGCGGGGGCATCGTGAACTCCTGAAGAAAGATATGAAACCGGATGGGCCCGGGTCAGCCGGCAGGCTCGACCGAGGTGATGTGCAAACGCAGACCGCGTCCGTTGCGCGAGCCAGCCAGGAAGCCTGCGTACAGGCCTGCCGCACCGAGCTCCAGAGCCAGCAGCGACCGCGTCACGGCCCCGATGGCCACCGCGCGCATCTCCATCGAGACCTTGCGCGGCTGGCCGTCTTCGCTGACCTCGGACTCGTGCTTCAGGCTCAAGTCCAGGGCCGGCAGGCCGGCTGGGGTGTAACGCAGCGCCGAGCGCTCCACCAGCGTGGCCGAGAGAACCAGCCGGTTCATCGCGGCGGCGGCGGCACGGACGAACGCTGGCTCAGGCAGCGGCCTCGTGGCGCTCCTTGCGGGCCTCTTCGCGCTCGACCGCCTTCATCATGATCGAAGGCGTGGTCTCGGCCTTGTCGCGCGACACGGTCAGGTGGCGCAGCACGGCGTCGTTGAAACGGAAACCCGTCTCGAGTTCGGTCAGCGTCTCGTGGCCGCACTCGATGTTCAGGCACAGGTAATGCGCCTTGGCCAGCTTCTGGATCATGTAGGCCAGCTGACGCCGCCCCCAGTCCTCGACACGGTGGACCTTGCCGCCGGCGGCGGTGACCAGGCCCTTGTAGCGTTCCAGCATGGCCGGAACCTGTTCGCTTTGATCCGGGTGGATCAGCAGAACGATCTCATAGTGACGCATGAACACTCCTTGTGGATTCCGACCACGGCAGACGAAAGCCTGCGCCAGTTCGGGTGGGGAAGCCGCCCCGATGCGTCGACATGGCGGGTGCGGCAAGGAAAGCCGGTGATTATAGCCCGGCGCGACGGGCGCAGCAGCGGCCGAATCACGGCCACATCAGCGCTCGCCGGGCTGCGGCAGGCGGATGCGGTCGATGAACTTCATCGTCTCTTCGTCGGGCGGTGCCGTGGCCAGGCTCACCGCGACCATCACCGCGAACCCCACCGGCACGCCGAAGACGCCGGCCGCGATGGGCTCCACACCCCACCACTGGCAGTCGGCCAGCGGCCGCGTGATGCCGAACCAGGCGCGCAGCAGCGGCAGGTTGGTCGCCATGTACCAGCCGCACACGCCCAGGCCCGCCAGCATGCCGGCGCTGGCCCCGGCACGGTTGGCGCGGCGCCAGAAGATGCCCAGCACCAGCGCCGGGAAGAAGGCCGCGGCGGCCAGCGAGAAGGCCGCCGAGACGAATTGCAGGATGTCGGTGATCTTGAGTGCCGCGATCAGCGCGGCCACGAAGGCGATCACCATGACCAGCACCTTGGAGGCGATGACGCGCGCCGCCGCCGAAGCGCCGGGCTTGACGACGCGGTAGTAGACATCGTGCGAGGCGGCATTGGCCACCGTCAGCAGCAGGCCGTCGGCGGTGGACAGCGCGGCGGCCATGCCGCCCACCGCCACCAGGCAGGTCACCCAGTACGGCAGGCCGCCGATGTCGGGCGCGGCGAGCACGATCACGTCGCCGGCCATCATCAGCTCGCCGAACTGCAGCAGCCCGTCGCCGTTGACGTCGCGCACCGACACCAGGCTGGGGTCGAGCCGCGACCAGCGGTTCACCCAGGCCGGCAGTTCGTCGAAGGGCAGCCCGACCACATGCTGCAGCACCTCGAACTTGACCAGCACCGCCAGCGCGGGCGCGGCCACGTAGAGCAAGGTGATGAAGAACAGCGACCAGCCCACCGAGCGCCGCGCCTGCGAAACCGAAGGTGTGGTGAAGTAGCGCGTCAGCACGTGCGGCATGGCGGCGGTGCCCATCATCAGGCACAGCACCAGGGCGATGAAATTGATGCGCGCCGCGTCGAAGCGCTGGGGAGGCGCGCCCTCGCCGCCACCGGCGACCTTCACGCCGCCCGGCCCGTTGACGGCAAACGGCAGCGTCTGTGGCGGCATGCCGGCCAGACTGGAAGCACGCGCCAGTGCGCTGTCGCGTTCGCGCTCGTAGAGCCGGCGAGCCTGGATCTCGGTGCGCGGCCGCTGCGCCAGTTCGCGCTCGGCGCGCTGGATGCGCACCAGCGGCGCATTCTCGGCGCGCAAGGTGGCAATGAGTTCCTGCTGCCGCTGCTCGTCTTCCAGCATCGCCGTGCGTACGTCGAGCAGCTTGCGTTCGGCATCGGCGGCGCGCTGCGCCATGAGTGCCATGACCTCGCGCTCGGTCGGATCGGCAGTCAGCGCACGCTCGATCTCGGCCACGCGTTCGAGTTGCTGGCCATAGCTCAGCATCGGCAACCAGCTGCCGGTCTGGTTGACCGACAGCCAGGTGAGCGGCACCAGGAAGGCCACCATCAGCACCAGGTACTGCGCCACCTGGGTCCAGGTCACGGCCCGCATGCCACCGAGGAAGGAACACACCAGCACGCCGCCCAGGCCGACGAAGACACCCAACTCGAACCCGAAACCGGTGAGGTGCGAAGTGATCAGCCCCACGCCGTAGATCTGCACCACCACGTAGACGAAGGACACGCCGATGGCCGCGCCAGCGCCGATCAGCCGCGGCAACTGGCCGCCGTAACGCGCACCCAGGAAATCGGGCACGGTGTACTCGCCGAAACGCCGCAGGTAGGGGGCGAGCAGCAGCGCAAGCAGGCAGTAGCCGCCCGTCCAGCCCAGGATGTAGGCCAGGCCGCCGTAACCCTGCAGGTACAGCACGCCGGCGGTGCCGATGAACGAAGCCGCCGACATCCAGTCAGCGGCGGTGGCCAGACCGTTGAACACCGCCGGCACGCGGCGGCCGGCCACGAAATATTCCACCGGCGTGGAGGTGCGGCAGCGAAACCCGATGCCGGCGTAGACGGCCACCGTGACGACCAGGAAAGTGGCGCCGATCCAGCCGCGCGGCAGGCCCAGGCGCTCGGCCACGGCCATCATGGCGATGAGGGCGAAGAAGGCCAGCAGGAACAGCGCATAGCGCCGCGCCAGGATGCGGGAGAAGTCGCGGTCGGCGCCCTGCGATGCGCCGGCCGGTGCCGTCATGCGGACTCCGGGCCGGGGCCTGCGGCGCCCGCGCTGGTTGCGGCCTGTTCGGCCAGGTAAGCGGCTTCCAGCCGGTCCATCGCCACCACGTAGGCCGCGATGATCGCCAGGTACACCAGCAGGGCCCCTTCAGCGGCCAGCCAGAAGCCCAGCGGAAAACCGAACGCCTGCCACTGGTTCAGGTCGCGCGCAAACCACGGTACCAGCAGGTTCACGGCCAGCCACACGGCGAGCAGGCCACCCGTCAGGCGCCGGGTCCGCAGCCAGAACCGATGTCCGGAAGCCGTCGACATCGGCACATTATCTGCGCCGGCGCCCGCAGCGGCGCGGCGGTCGCGGCCCCGGGAAACCCGCAGTGGCGCGGCGCCGTGCCGGCTAGCGCGAGGCCAGCCGCGTCCAGGTCTCGACCACCGTGTCGGGGTTGAGCGAGATCGAGACGATGCCCTCGGCCGCCAGCCAGTCGGCGAAGTCGGGGTGGTCGCTCGGCCCCTGCCCGCAGATGCCGACATACTTGCCGGTGGCGCGGCAGGCGGCGATGGCGCGCGAGATCAGCGCCTTGACCGCGGGGTCACGCTCGTCGAAATCGCTGGCCAGCTGCTCCAGGCCGGAGTCGCGGTCCAGGCCCAGCGTGAGCTGCGTGAGGTCGTTGGAGCCGATCGACATGCCGTCGAAGTGCTCCAGGAACTGTTCGGCAAGGATGGCGTTGCTGGGCACCTCGCACATCATGATCAGCTTCAGGCCGTCCCCACCGCCAGACGCAGCGCGCTTCAGGCCGCGATCGGCGAGCATGGCCACCACCCGTTCGGCCTGTTTCACCGTGCGCACGAACGGCACCATGATCTCGATGTTGGTCAGGCCCATGTCGCTGCGCGCGCGCTTGAGCGCCTCGCACTCCATCGCGAAGGCGTCCTTGAAGTCGCCGCTGATATAGCGGCTGGCGCCGCGGAAGCCCAGCATCGGGTTCTCTTCGTCGGGCTCGTAGCGCGTGCCGCCGATGAGCTTCTTGTACTCGTTGCTCTTGAAGTCGGACAGCCGCACGATCACCGGCTTGGGCCAGAAGGCCGCGGCGATGGTGGCGATGCCCTCGGTGAGCTTGTCGACGTAGAAGGCCCGCGGCGAGGCGTGCCCACGCGCCACCGATTCGACGGCCTTCTTCAGGTCGGGGTCGATATTCGGGTAGTCGAGGATCGCCTTCGGGTGCACGCCGATGTTGTTGTTGATGATGAATTCCAGCCGCGCCAGGCCGACGCCCGAATTGGGCATCTGCGCGAAGTCGAAGGCCAGCTGCGGGTTGCCGACGTTCATCATGATCTTGATCGGGCAGTAGGGCATGTCGCCGCGCTGTACTTCGCTGACCTCGGTTTCCAGCAGGCCGTCGTAGATGTAGCCGGTGTCGCCCTCGGCGCAGGACACGGTCACCAGGTTGCCTTCGTGCACACGCTCGGTGGCGTTGCCGCAGCCCACCACGGCGGGGATGCCGAGTTCGCGTGCGATGATGGCCGCGTGGCAGGTGCGGCCGCCGCGGTTGGTGACTATGGCCGAGGCGCGCTTCATGACCGGTTCCCAGTTGGGGTCGGTCATGTCGGTCACCAGCACGTCGCCGGGTTGCACACGTTCCATCTCGGCCGGGCTGCGCACCAGGCGCACGGGGCCCGTGCCCACCTTCTGGCCGATGGCCCGGCCCTCGGCCAGGACGGTATTCTTGCTGCGATCGCCCTTGAGCTTGTAGCGGTGCTCGACCTTGTCGCCGACCTGGCTCTTCACCGTTTCCGGCCGCGCCTGCAGGATGTAGAGTTGGCCGTCGATGCCGTCCTTGCCCCACTCGATATCCATCGGCCGGCCATAGTGCGTCTCGATGATGATCGCGTAGCGCGCCAGTTCGATGACATCGGCGTCGGTCAGCGAATAGCGGTTGCGCTGCTCGGGCGGCGTGTCGACGATCTGCACCAGCCGGCCGCTGGCCGCGCGGTCCTCGGCGCTGGCAAAACCCATGCGCTGCAGCTTGGAGCCGAGCACGCGGCGGATGACCGGGAAGCGGCCCGCCGCCAGCAGCGGCTTGTGGACATAGAACTCGTCGGGATTGACCGAGCCCTGGACCACCGTTTCGCCCAGACCGTAGCTCGAGGTGATGAAAACCACGTCCTTGAAGCCGGACTCGGTGTCGATGGTGAAGACGACGCCGGCCGAGCCGAGGTCGGAGCGCACCATGCGCTGCACGCCGGCCGACAGCGCCACCTCGGCATGGGCAAAGCCCTTGTGCACGCGGTAGCTGATGGCGCGGTCGTTGTACAGCGACGCGAAGACCTCCTTGATGCGGTGCAGCACGTCGTCGATGCCGGTGACGTTCAGGAAGGTCTCCTGCTGGCCGGCGAAAGAGGCATCGGGCAGGTCCTCGGCCGTAGCCGAAGAGCGCACGGCAAAACTGGCTTCGGGGCTGCCCGCCACCAGGCGCTGGAAATGCTCGCGGATGCCGGCTTCCAGCGCCGGCGGCAGCGGGGTGTCGACGATCCACTGGCGGATCTGCGCGCCGGCCGCGGCCAGTGCGCGCACGTCGTCGACGTCCAGCGTGGCCAGCTTGTCCTGGATGCGTTGGCCCAGCCCGCCGTGGCGCAGGAATTCGCGAAAGGCGTGCGCCGTGGTGGCGAAACCACCGGGCACGCGCACGCCGGTGGCGGCCAGCTGGCTGATCATTTCGCCGAGGGAGGCGTTCTTGCCGCCCACCACCTCGACGTCGGTCATCCTCAGGGCTTCGAACGGTGCGACCAGGGCGGTCGCCAGGGGGGCTTGTGACATGGGAAAGCTCCGTGATGTGGGTAAACCGGTGCTTCCGCATGCGCGACCGAACCGCAGCCGCGGCGCCTGCCGGCGCTGTGTTGTTCTGCTGGTCGGGGGCTGAAATCCACGTCGGGGCCGTGCGGCGGAATGATGCTTCGATTCTAAGAGTTCTTCCTTATCATGACGCCGACTTCCCCAGCGCGCGCCGCCGCCCCCAGCCCCATGCCCGAACGCACCGTGTTCTTTGTCTCGGACGGCACCGGCATCACCGCCGAGACCTTCGGCAATTCCATCCTCAACCAGTTTCCGGCCAAGCCGCGGCATGTGCGGCGGCCCTTCATCGACAGCGTGGAAAAGGCCGTGCGCGTGGTCGCCGAGATCAACGAGTCGCACGACCGCGAAGGCAAGCGGCCCATCGTCTTCATCACCCTGGTCGACGACGCCGTGCGCGACATCGTCAGGAGCGAACGCTGCAAGGGCCTGGTGCTGGACCTGTTCCGCACCTTCGTCGAACCGCTGGAAGTGGAGTTCGGCGTCAAGAGCAGCCACCGCGTCGGCCGCTTCTCGGAGACCAGCCAGAGCCAGGAGTACCACGACCGCATCGAGGCCATCAATTTCTCGCTGCAACACGACGACGGGCAGTCGGCGGCGAACCTGGACATCGCCGACGTCATCCTGGTCGGCGTCAGCCGCAGCGGCAAGACGCCGACTTCGCTGTACCTGGCCATGCAGCACGGCATCAAGGCCGCCAACTACCCGCTCATTCCCGACGACTTCGAACGCGGCCGCCTGCCCTCGGTGCTGGCTCCCTACAAACGCAAGTGCTTCGGCCTCACCATCGACCCCGCGCGGCTGGCGCAGATCCGCAACGAACGGCGGCCGGGCAGCCGCTACGCATCGCTGGAGAACTGCCGCTTCGAGGTCAATGAGGCCGAGGCCATGATGCGCCGCGAGAGCATCGCCTGGCTGTCGAGCACGCACAAGTCGATCGAGGAGATCGCCACCACCATCCTGCGCGACCTGCGGCCCGACCGGCTGATCTACTGAACCGCCGGTTTACGGCCCGTCCATGAGTCGGCGCCGCGCCGATTCATACAGGCAGACCGCCGCCGCGGCGGCCACGTTGAGCGATTCCTCGCCGCCGGGCTGCGGGATGCGCAGCTGAAACGCGCAACGCGCCAGCAGTGCATGCGCGACACCCTGCCCTTCGTGACCCAGCACCCAGGCGCAGGGCCAGGGCAAGGCAGCGCGTGGCAGCTCGTCGCCAGCGTGCGAACTGGTGGCCACCAGCGGCACCGCGAGCGCAGCGAGCGCGTCCTCGTCCAGGCCCTCGGCCAGCCGCAAGCCGAAGTGCGCCCCCATGCCGGCGCGCAGCACCTTGGGCGACCACAGCGCCACCGTCCCCTTCAGCGCCAAGACCTGGGCCACGCCGAAGGCCGCCGCGCTGCGCAGCACGCTGCCTACGTTGCCGGGGTCCTGCAGGCGGTCCAGCACCACGCTGGGCACGTGCGGCAGCACCCGTGCCGGCGGTGGCAGGTCGATCACGAAACCGACGGCAGCCGGCGACTCCAGCGCGCTGAACCCGGCAAACAGCGGCGCGGGCACGACCACCACCTTCGCGGCGCCGGCCGCGAGTTCGCGCAGGCGGGTGTCCTGCCAGGCCGCTTCACTGAGCACGGCCTGCGCCGCCGCACCGCCGCGCTCACGCCAGGCGCGGCACAAGTGATCGCCTTCCAGCCACACCTGGCCCAGGCGGCGATAGGCCGCGCCGTCCTGCGACAAGCGGCGCAGCCGCATCAGCAGCGGGTTGTCGCGCGAAGTAATGCGCAGTGGCCCGATCAAGCACCGTCCTCCGAGGTCCCGTGGCTGGCCAGGCGCACCGGCGCGAAGCTGCGGCGGTGCGCCGCGCACGGGCCGTGACGCTGCAACGCTGCCAGGTGCTCGCGTGTCGGGTAGCCCTTGTGGCCGTCGAAGCCATAGTCCGGAAACCGCGCGTGCAGTTCCAGGCACAGGCGGTCGCGGTGCACCTTGGCCAGGATCGACGCGGCCGAGATGGCGGCCACGGTGGCATCGCCCCCGACGACGGCCTGCACGGGCATGGTCAGCGCCGGCACCCGGTTGCCGTCGACCAGCACCTGCTTGGGCGCCAGGCGCAGGCCCTGCACCGCACGCTGCATGGCCAGCAGCGTAGCCTGCAGGATATTCAGGCGGTCGATCTCCTCGGCGCTGGCCTCGGCAATGGATACGCACAGCGCCTTGGCGCAGATCTCGTGGTACAGGCGTTCGCGCCGCGCCGCCGTCAGCGTCTTCGAGTCGGCCAGGCCGCGCACGGGCTGCAATTCGTCCAGGATCACCGCCGCCGCCACCACCGGCCCGGCCAGCGGGCCGCGGCCGGCTTCGTCGACGCCGGCCACCAGTGCCGGCAACGCGCGCACGCGCCGCCGTGGCGGAGCGCCGCGCGTGCGCGGCGGCTCGGGCCAGTCCAGGCCCAGCTGTTCAGGCCTGGAGGACTTGCGCGATGGCATCGGTGGCACAGCGCGCGGTGTCGCGCTTGAGCAGATGGTGCAGTTCGGTGAAGCGCTGCGCGACCTGCGCGGCGCCGGCGGCGTCGTCGAGCCCGCTGCGCACCGCGGCGGCCAAGGCGTCGGGGCGACAGTCGCCCTGCAGCAGTTCGGGCACCACGAAGTCGCGGCACAGGATATTGGGCAGTCCCACCCAGGGCTGGTAACCCATGCGCTTCATGAGCTGCCAGCTCAAGGGGTGCATGCGGTAGCCGATGACCATGGGCCGCTTGAACAGCGCCGCCTCCAGCGTCGCGGTACCGCTGGCGATGAGGGTCAGGTCGCAGGCCGCCAGCGCGGTGTGCGACTGGCCTTCGAGCAATTGCAGCGGCACGCCCGCGGCATGCCGGGCCACCAGCGGCTCGACGAGGCCGCGCAGCCCGGGCGCCAGCGGCAGCACGAAACGCAGCGCCGGCCGCTCGCGGTGCAGCCGCGCGGCGGCCTCCAGAAAGGCCGGCGCGATGTACTGGATCTCGGAGCGCCGGCTGCCCGGCAACACCGCCACCACCGCATCGCTCTCGGCCAACCCCAGCGCGGCGCGGCTGGCGGCGCGTGGCGGCTGCAACGGGATGACGTCGGCCAGGGGGTGGCCGACGTAGGTAGCCGCCACACCGTGCGCGCGCAGCAGTTCGGGCTCGAAGGGAAACAGGCACAGCACATGGTCGCAACTGGCGGCCATCTTCTTTACGCGGCCGCCGCGCCAGGCCCAGATCGACGGACAGACGAAGTGGATCGTCTTCACGCCGGCCGCCTTCAGGCGCGCCTCCAGGCCCAGGTTGAAGTCGGGTGCGTCGACGCCGATGAAGGCCGCCGGCCGCTCCTGCAGCAATCGCTCGGCCAAGGCATCGCGGATGCCCGAGATCTCGCGGTAATGCCGCAGGACCTCGACGTAGCCTCGCACCGCCAGCCGCTCGTGCGGCCACCAGGCTTCGAAGCCCTGTTCGGCCAGGCGCGGGCCACCGATGCCCACGGCGCGCAGCTCGGGCCAGCGCCGGCGCAGCGCCGCCAGCAGCAGGCCGCCGAGCAGGTCGCCCGAGGCCTCGCCGGCGACCAGGGCCAGGCGCATCGGCATGCAGGCGCCGGCCGCGCTCAGCGCACGATGCCGCGCTTGGCCGCGGCCAGAAAATCGAGCAGCAGGCGTACGTCGTCGTCGCCGCCTTCCACGCTGCCGACGAGGGCCGCGATGGCCGCGCGCGCCTGCTCCAGCGTCAGGCCGCTGCGGTACAGCAGGCGGTGCATCTGCTTGACGAGTGCGATGCGTTCGCGCGAAAAGCCGCGCCGGCGCAAGCCCTCGACATTGAAGCCGTGCTCGGCCAGCGGGTGGCCCGAAACCATCATGAACGGCGGCACGTCCTGCGAGACATGGCTCTGGAAACCCGTCATCGCGTGGGCACCGATCTTGCAGAACTGGTGCACGCCGCTCAAGCCACCGACGATGACCCAGTCGCCGACGTGCACGTGCCCGGCCAGCGTGGCGTTGTTGGCCAGGATCGTGCGGTGGCCCAGCTGCACGTCGTGCGCGATGTGCACGTAGGCCATGATCCAGTTGTCGTCGCCCACGCGCGTGACCCCGGTGTCCTGCGCCGTGCCGCGGTTCAGGGTGCAGAACTCGCGAATGGTGTTGCGATCGCCGATGACCAGCTGCGTGGGCTCGCCGCGGTATTTCATGTCCTGCGGCGCGCCGCCCAGTGCCGCGTGCGAGAAGATGCGGTTGTCGCGGCCGATGGTGGTGGGCCCTTCGATCACGCAGTGCGCGCCGATGCTCGTGCCCTCGCCCACCGTGACGCCGGCGCCGATCACGGCGTACGGACCCACGATGACGCTCCCCGCGAGTTCGG
This sequence comes from Candidatus Rubrivivax defluviihabitans, assembly GCA_016709385.1. GTDB lineage: Bacteria > Pseudomonadota > Gammaproteobacteria > Burkholderiales > Burkholderiaceae_C > Rubrivivax > Rubrivivax defluviihabitans. The sequence continues at coordinate 470,626 of JADJMW010000001.1, read as the reverse complement.
CCGCAGGGTCGACGATGGCCGTGGCGTGGACGCTGGCCATGGGGGTCAGGCGACCTTGCGCATGGTGCACATGAGTTCGGCTTCCACCGCGGTCTGGCCGTCGACGCTGGCACGCGCCTTGTAGCGGTAGATGCCGGACTTGACGCGGTCGATGGCGGCGTCCAGGATGAGCTGGTCGCCCGGGCCGACAGGGCGCTTGAAGCGAGCGCCGTCGATGCCGACGAAATAGACCACGGTGTCGTCGCCGGGCTCGGCATCCATCGATTCGAACGACAGCAGCGCGGCCGCCTGCGCCATGGCCTCGAGCATCAGCACGCCGGGCATCACCGGTCGCGCCGGAAAGTGACCGGCGAAGAACGGCTCGTTCATGGTCACGTTCTTCAGCGCCTTGATGCGCACGTCCTTCTCGAATTCGAGCACGCGGTCGACGAGCAGGAACGGGTAGCGGTGCGGCAGCCGGCGCAGGATGTGCTGGATATCCATCGGGTTCAACTCTTCCTCTCGAGTGCACGAATGCGCTCGCGCAGCGCGTGGAGCTGCCTCAGCGTGGCGGCATTCTTCTCCCAGGACGCATTGTCATCGAAGGGAAAGGAACCACTGTACTGGCCCGGCTTGCGGATCGAGCGCGAGATCAGCGTGCCCGCCGTGATGTGCACGTGGTCGACGATCTCCAGGTGACCGAGAATGCTTGACCCGCCGCCGACGGTGCAGTGGCGCCCGATGCGTGCGCTGCCGGCCACGCCCACGCAGCCGGCAAAGGCGCTGTGCGCACCGATGTGCACGTTGTGCGCGATCTGCACCAGGTTGTCGAGCTTGACGCCGTCTTCGATCACGGTGTCTGCCAGCGCGCCACGGTCGATGCAGGTGTTGGCGCCGACCTCGACATCGTCGCCGATGGCCACGCCGCCGAGCTGTTCTATCTTCTCCCAGCGGCCCTCGGTGGGTGCGAACCCGAAGCCGTCGGCCCCGATCACCGCGCCGCTGTGCACGATGCCGCGCTGCCCGATGCGGCAGCCCTCGGCCAGCACCACTCGCGGCTTGAGCACGGTGGCCACGCCGACCTCGGCGCACCCGCCCACATGGCACTGTGCGCCCACCACGGCGGCGGCGCCGATGCGGGCTGCGCTGGCCACGTAGGCCAGGGGGCCGATGGAGGCCGTGGCGTCGATGCGGGCGCCGGGTTCGACCACTGCCGAAGGGTGCACGCCCGCGGCCGGCGCGCGCCGCACCCGGGCGGCCCACCACTGCGTGAGGCGCGCGAAGGCCAGGTAGGGGTCGGCGCAGACGATGGCCGCGCCGCGTGCCGCCGCGGCGTCGCGCAGGGCCGGCCCGACGATGACGCAGCCGGCGCGCGTGGTCTTCAGTTGCTCCGCATAACGCGGGTGGGCCAGGAAACTGATGCTCTGGGCGTCCGCGTCCTCCAGCCCGCCGATACGGACCACCTCGAGCGCGGCGTCACCGACCAGGTCGCCACCCAGCAGCGCGGCCAGTTCACCGATACGCACATGCACTGCCGGCCCGCCCGGGGAGTGGGCCACGCCGGGCGCTCACTTGCCCGCTGGGGCCGGTCCGTTGAGCGCGCGGATCACCTTCTCGGTAATGTCCACGCGCGGACCCGCGAACACCACCTCCTGCAGGATGAGGTCGTATTTCTCGGCGTCGAAGATCTGCTTGATGGCGCGGTTGGCGCGTTCCACCACCGCCGCCAGTTCCTCGTTGCGGCGCTGCGTGAGGTCTTCCTGGAACTCGCGCCGCTTGCGCTGCAGGTCGCGGTCCTGCTCGACGAGTTCGCGCTGGCGGCGGATCTTTTCCGCTTCCGCCAGGGTCGGCTCTTCCTTCTGCAGCTTGTCGGCGGCGGCCTTCAGGCGCGCGGTCTGTTCGTTGAGGTCGCGTTCGCGGCGGCTGAACTCGGCTTCCAGCTTGCCCTGCGCCGCCTTGGCAGGGGCGGCCTCGCGCAGCACGCGCTCGCTGTTGACGTAGCCGATCTTGAGCTCCTGCGCGGCCGCCGGGGCGACCGCGGCCAGGAACAGTGCTGCCGTGGCGAGCAGCCGGATGGCTTGGGTCTTCATCAGAAGGCGGTCCCGATCTGGAATTGGAATTCCTGGATTCTATCGTTGCGCTGCACACGGAAGGGCTTGCCATAGCTCATCTTCAAGGGGCCCACGGGCGAGATCCAGGACACGCCGAGGCCGGCCGAGGCACGCAGCGAGTCGAGCGTCACCTTCTCGTCCTCGCGCCAGACGTTGCCGGTGTCGGCGAAGGCGAAGACGCGCAGGCTGCGGTCGTTGCCGGTCCCTGGCACCGGGAAATAGAGCTCGGTGTTGAAGTTGAAACGCCGGGCGCCGCCGATATAGGCGCCGGTCGGGTCGACCACGCCGAGCGAACCCTGCTCGAAGGTGCGCACCGAACCCAGACCGCCGCCGTAGAAGTTCTTGAACACCGGATAGGGTTTGCCGCCCAGGCCCTTGCCATAGCCGAGTTCAGCATTCAACCCCAGGGTCAGCTGGTACGGCAGGGGCCAGTATTCCTGGTACTGAAGATTTGTGCGCGTGTAGCGCACGTCGCCGAACAGGCTCCACTCCAGGTTGATGCGCGTGAAGCGGCCGGACCCGGGGGCGATGAGGCTGTCGCGGGCGTCGCGCGACCAGCCCAGCGTGAGCGGAAAGGCGTTGCTGTTCTCGCCGTAGAGCACACGGTAGTTGAGGTAGCTCAGGGGAATGCCGATGGAGCTGCCGATTTCCGTTCTTTCGAAACCGATGCCCAGGAAGACCCTGTCGTATTCCGAGAACGGGATGCCGAAACGCAAGGTGGCGCCCGGCGTGACCAGGTCGTAGCTCTCGCCCAGGCTGTTGTACGGCCGGCTGGCGCGGTAGAAGACATCGATGGCGCGCGAGATGCCGTCCACCGTCCAGTACGGGTCGACCGTGCTGACCACCAGGATGCGGTTGAAGTCGCTGGTATTGACCTCGATACCCAGGTACTTGCCGGAACCGAAGGCGTTTTCCTGCTTGATCGAAGCGTTGAAAGTGAACTTCTCCGCGTTGGAGTAGCCGGCGCCGACGAGCAGGTTGCCGGTGGGCTTCTCGACGAGGTTGACGACCAGGTCCACCTGGTCGGGAGAGCCCGGCACCTCCACGGTCTCGATGTCGACCTCGCTGAAATAGTCCAGCCGCGTGAGCCGCTCCTTCGACAGCTTGATCAGCCCGCCGTCGTACCAGGCCGATTCGAGCTGACGGAATTCGCGCCGCACGACTTCGTCGCGCGTGCGCGTGTTGCCGGCCACTTCGATGCGGCGTACGTAGACACGGCGTTGCGGCGTGGCGGCGAAGACCAGCTCCACCTGGCCGGTGGCGCGGTCGATCTCGGGCCGCGGCTCGATGCGCGCGAAGGCATAGCCGTACAGGCCGAACAGGTCCTGGAAGCGGCGCGCGGTGGCGGCCACGGCGTCGCCCCGGTAGGGCTGGCCCGGCAGTTGCAGCACCAGCGAACGGAACTCGTCTTCCTTGCCGAGGTAGTCGCCCTCCAGGCGCACCGCGGTCACCGTGTACGGCTGGCCTTCGCGCACCGAGATGGCGATCGTGATGGTCTGCTTGTCGGGCGAGATCGTGACCTGCGTCGATTCGACGGCAAATTCGAGATAACCGCGGTTGACGTAATGGGCGCGCAGCTTCTCCAGGTCGGCATTGAGCTTGCTGCGCGAGTAGCGGTCGGTCTTGCTGTACCAGGTGAGCCAGCCGCTCTTCGTGAGTTCGAACAGCGACAGCAGTTCCGACTCGGAGAAGACCGTGGCGCCGACGATGCGGATGTCGGCAATGCGCGCGGCGTCGCCCTCCGTCATGGTGAAGGTGACGTTGACTCGGTTACGCTCGAGCGGCGTCACCGTGGTCACGACCTCGGCGCCGTACAGGCTTCGGCTGAGGTACTGGCGCTTGATCTCCTGCTCGGCACGGTCGATCAGCGCACGGTCGAAGGGCAGACCTTCGCCGATGCCCGCGTCGCGCAGCGACTTCGTCAGCGGCTCCTGGTCGAATTCCTTGAGGCCGACGAAGCTGACGTTGGCGATGATCGAACGCTCGTCGACGATGACCACCGCGACACGGTCCTGGATCTCCAGCCGCACGTCCTTGAACAGGCCAGTGCCGAACAGCGAACGCAGCGCGGCCGAGCCCTTGTCGTCGGTGTAGGTGTCGCCGATGCGGAACGGCAACGCCGCGAAGACCGTGCCCGGGTCGGTGCGCTGCAGGCCTTCGACCCGTATGTCCTGGATCACGAAGGGCGTGACGGCGCGCACCGCCGGGACGGTTGCCGCGAGCGCGACCGCGACGACGAGCGCCGCGACCGGGCGCAGCGGCACGAACGGAGAGACTGGGAACATGGATGTCAGTGCAGGCCCAGCAGGCGGGCCACGTCGTTGAAGAGGGCGATCGACATCATCGCCAGCAGCACCGCGATACCGCCACGCTGCAAACGCGCCAGCCAGAGCTCGGAGACCGGGCGGCCGGTCACAGCTTCGAAAATGTAATACATCAGGTGGCCACCATCGAGCATGGGCAGCGGCAGCAGGTTCAGCACGCCCAGGCTCACGCTCACCAGCGCCAGGAAGCCCAGGTAGTAGGCCAGGCCCTGCTGCACCGACTGGCCGGCATAGTCGGCAATCGTGATGGGCCCGCTCAGATTCTTCAACGAGGCCTCGCCCACCAGCATGCGGCCCAGCATCTTCACCGTGAGCGCCGAAACCTCCCAGGTGCGCGCGGCGCCCTGCACCAGGCCTTCGACCGGGCCGTGGCGCACCGTCACCATCTCGGGCGGCCGGCCGACGAAGGCGTCGATGCGGCCGACATTCTGGCCGCCGTCGCTGACGAGCCGCGGCGCGACCATGGTCTCCATCATGCGACCGTCGCGTTCGATCGACCAGCGCTGCTCGACGGGCCGGTTGTCGTGCACGCCGGCGCGGATGCGTTCGCGCAGGGTCTGCGCGTCGGTCAATGCAACGCCATCGACGGCCAGCACGCGGTCACCCTGGCGCAGCCCGGCCGCCGCCGCCGGGCCGCCGGCCTTGACCTCGCCCAGCACGGGTTCGCTGTAGGGCGCACCGAGTCCCACGGTCCTCATGAGACCGGCGTCGACCTCGCCAGGCTCGACGACGGACAGGTCCAGCCGCACGGTGCGCGAACCGCGGCCGTCGCGGTCGCTCAAGCGCAACTGCACGGCTTCGCGCCGCATCGCTGCCTGCGTGACCTGCCAGCGCAGGTCGGTCATCGAGGCGATGTCCTGCCAGTCGCCGCTGTCGTGCGCGAGCGCGCGCACCCAGTCGCCGGCACGCAGGCCGGCGCGCTCGGCCGGACTGGCCGCGGCGGGCGGACCGAGCACGGCCTTGGGCTCGTCGATGCCGATCCAGTGCGCGCCGGCGTAGAGCAGGATCGCCAGCCCCAGGTTGGCCAGCGGCCCGGCCGCCACGATGGCGGCGCGCTGCAGCAGCGGCTGGCGGTTGAAGGCCTGTCCGAGCAGCTCTGCCGGCACGTGGCCTTCGCGCTCGTCGAGCATGCGCACGTAGCCGCCCAGCGGCAGCGCGCAGAGCACGAATTCGGTGGCATCCGGCGTGGCCTGGCGGCGCCAGACGACACGACCGAAGCCCACCGAGAAGCGCAGCACCTTCACGCCGCAGGCCACCGCCACGCGGTAATGGCCGTACTCGTGGATCACGATGAGCACGCCCAAAGTGAGCAGGAAAGCCAACAGCGTGGTCATGCGGCGAGCTCTCTCATGACCTGCCGGGCGACGTCGCGCGCGCGGCCGTCGAGTTCGAGCAGGTCGTCCAGCGTGTGGCTGGGTCCCAGCCGAGGCGGCAGGCGGTCCAGGGTGCGGGCATTGACACTGTGAATGGCGCCGAAGCCGATGGTTCCGGCCAGGAAGGCCGCCACGGCTTCCTCGTTGGCGGCATTCAGCACCGCGGTGGTGCCGGCCGGCGCGCGCAGCGCGTCCCACGCGAGCTGCAGGCCCGGGAAACGGCGCGGGTCGGGTGGCTCGAAGCTCAGCGACTGCAGTTGTTCGAAATCCAGCCGCGGGGCGCCCGATTCGATGCGTTCGGGGAACGACAGTCCGTAGGCGATGGGCACCTTCATGTCGGGCGTGCCCAGTTGCGCCAGCACCGACCCGTCGCGACACACGACCATCGAATGGATGATGCTCTGCGGGTGGATGACGACCTTGATGCGTTCGGGCGCCAGGTCGAACAGCCAGCGGGCTTCGATGACCTCGAGCGCCTTGTTCATCATGGTCGCGGAGTCGACCGAGATCTTCTGCCCCATGACCCAGTTCGGATGCGCCACGGCCATGGCCGGCGTCACTTCGTGCAGCGTCGCCGGGTCGCGCTGGCGGAACGGGCCGCCGCTGGCGGTGAGCACGATGTGGTCGATGCGCCGCGCCCAGGTCGAGCGGTCCTCGGGCAGGCACTGGAAGATGGCGGAGTGTTCGCTGTCGATGGGCAGCAGCGTGGCGCCACCCGCGGCCACGGCCTGCATGAACAGGCCACCGCCGACGACCAGCGCCTCCTTGTTGGCCAGCAGCAGACGCTTGCCGGCGCGCGCCGCGGCCATGCACGGCCGCAGACCGGCGGCGCCGACGATGGCGGCCATCACGGCGTCGACCTCGCTGGCCGCCGCGAGTTCGCACAAGGCCTCGGGGCCGACGCGGACTTCCGTCACCAGGCCCTCGGCGGCCAGCAGGCGACGCAGTTCGGCGGCCCGTGGCTCGGTCGGCAGCACGGCCACGCGCGGCCGAAAACGCCGGCACTGTTCGAACAGCACGTCGACGCGTTGCTGCGCCGTGAGTCCGACGACATGGAAGCGCCCCGGGTGGCGCGCCACCACGTCGAGCGTGCTCGTGCCCACCGAACCGGTGGAGCCCAGGATGACCAGATTCAGAAGCGGATTCATGCAGCTGACAGTCAAGCCGAACGGATCGACACCAGGGCCATGGCCGCCGGCAGCACCGGCAGCAGCGCGTCGACACGGTCGAGCACGCCGCCGTGGCCGGGCAGCAAGCGGCTGCTGTCCTTGGCGCCGGCGGCACGCTTGACGAGGGATTCGACCAGATCGCCGACCACGCTCAAGCCCGCCAGTGCCAGCAGCGCGGGTGCGGCGCCGGCCCAGCCAAGTTGGTGCACCAGGGTCGAATACAGGCTCGGGCTGCCGAGGTCGGATCGGGTGTCCAGCCAGGTCCAGAACAACGCCAGCAACAGCACCCCCGCCATGCCCGACCACACGCCTTCCCAGCTCTTGCCCGGACTGATGGCAGGCGCCAGCTTGCGCCGGCCGAAGGCGCGACCACCGAAGTAGGCTGCGATGTCGGCCATCCACACCAGGCACAGCATCGACAGCATGAAATTGATGCCGATGACGCGGGCGTCGGTGAGCGCCAGCCATGCGGCCCACAACGCGACCAGGCCCAGCCCCCAACGCAAGGGGCGCGCCAGTTGGGGCCAGGCGGCGGGCCCGGTGCGCAGCGCCAGCGCACCGCAAACCACCCACAGCAGGGCAGTGCCCCACCACAGGGGCGCGGGCGCACGCTCGCTCCAGCCCTGGCTCAGGCCGGCAGCGCCCGCCATCGCCACCGCGGCACCCATGGCCAGGGCCAGGCCGTTGCCGGCCTGGTTCAGACGCCCCCACTCCCAGCCGGCAGCGGCGACCAGCGCCAGCGTCAGCAGCGCGAACGGCCACAGGCTGCGCGCCATGAGCGAGCCCAGGATCAAGCCGACGAGCACGAGTGCCGTGACGATGCGCTGGCGCAGCATCCTAGCGGTCTTCGCGCACGACGGGCTGCGGCCGGATGCCGCCGAAGCGCCGGTCGCGCTGGGCGAAGGCCGTCAACGCGGCGTCGATCTCGACCTCGCCGAAATCGGGCCACAGGCATTCGGTGAAGAACAGTTCGGAATAGGCGGCCTGCCAGAGCAGGAAGTTGCTCATGCGCATCTCGCCGCCGGTGCGGATGAAGAGGTCGGGGTCGGGGGCAAAGGACAGTGCCATGTGCCGCGACAACCATTCCTCGTCGACCGTTTCCGGATCCACGCCCTCGGCCAGCGCGCGGCGGCAGGCCTGCACCACGTCCCAGCGGCCGCCGTAGTTGAAGGCCACCGCCAGCGTGATGCGGTCGTTGTGCTGCGTCAGCAGCTCGGCGTGCTCCCAGGCCCGGCGCAGCTTGTCGGAAACGGCGGAACGGTCGCCCACGATGCGGATGCGCACGCCGTCGCCGGCCAGCTTGGTGAGGTATTTGGACACCGCCACCAGGACCAGGCTCATCAGGCCCGAGACCTCCTCGGTGGGGCGTTTCCAGTTCTCCGAGGAGAAGGCAAAGACGGTGAGGTAGCGCACGCCGCGGTCGGCGAAGGCATTCACCGCGCGAACCAGCGCATCCACCCCCTGCTTGTGGCCGAAGAAGCGCGGCATGTAGCGCTGCCGCGCCCAGCGGCCGTTGCCGTCCATGACCACGGCCACATGGCGCGGCACGGCCGGCGCATCGGCGTCGGGCAGGGCGCTGCCCGCGGCCATGGCGACCGGGGCAGATGCATGGGTCGCGGTCTCGACCAGCGGCAATTCGGGCATCGGCACGGTGGGCATGGATGGCAGCCGCTTCAGACCGCCATCACCTCCGCTTCCTTGCCATGCACGAGGCGGTCGATCTCGGCAATGACGCGGTCGGTCAGGCGCTGCACCTCGTCCTGGGCCCGGCGCTCGTCGTCCTCGGCAACCGCCTTGTCCTTGAGCAGCCGCTTCAGGTGCTCGTTGGCCTCGCGGCGCACGCTGCGCACGGCGATGCGCGCTTCCTCTCCGGTGTGGCGCACGACCTTGGTCAGCTCCTTGCGGCGCTCCTCGGTCAGCGCCGGCATCGGCACGCGCAGCAGGTCGCCCTGCGACGACGGGTTGAGCCCCAGGTCGGATTCGCGGATGGCCTTCTCGATCTTCGGCCCCATGCCTTTTTCCCAGGGCTGCACGCTGATCGTGCGGGCGTCGAGCAGCGTCACGTTGGCGACCTGGCTGATCGGCACAGACGAGCCGTAGTAGTCGACATGCACCTGGTCCAGCAGCCCGGGGTGGGCGCGGCCGGTGCGGATCTTGTGCAACTCGTTCTTGAAGGCCTCGATGGTCTTGCCCATCTTCTGCTCGGCGGTCTTCTTGATGTCTTCGATGGTCATGGCGGATGCGGCTCCTCAAACATGCACCAGGGTGCCCTCGTCCTCGCCCATCACCACGCGCTGCAGGGCGCCGGGCTTGTTGATGCTGAACACCTTGATGGGCAGCTTCTGGTCGCGGCACAGCGCAAAGGCGGTGGCGTCCATCACCTGCAGGTTCCGGGAAATGGCCTCGTCGAAGCCGATGCGCGCGTAGCGGGTGGCGTGCGGGTCCTTGTGCGGGTCGGCGCTGTAGACGCCGTCGACCTTGGTCGCCTTGAGCACGATCTCGGCGCCGATCTCGGCGCCGCGCAACGCCGCGGCGGTGTCGGTGGTGAAGAAGGGGTTGCCGGTGCCGGCGGCGAAGACCACGACCTTGCCCTCTTCGAGGTACTGCAGGGCCTTGGGGCGCACATAGGGCTCGACCACCTGCTCGATGCTGATGGCCGACATCACGCGCGCCGTCATGCCTTCCTGGCGCATGGTGTCGGCCAGTGCCAGCGCGTTCATGACCGTGGCCAGCATGCCCATGTAGTCGGCGGTGGCGCGGTCCATGCCCACCGAGCCGCCGGCCACGCCGCGGAAAATATTGCCGCCGCCGATCACCACCGCGACCTCGCAACCCAGCGCCGTGATGCCCTGCACCTCGCGCACCATGCGCACGATGGTGGCGCGGTTGATGCCGTAGGCATCGTCGCCCATCAAGGCCTCGCCCGAAAGCTTCAGCAGGATGCGCTTGTACGCCGGCATCGATTCCACTCCGTCCAAAGCCTGCAGTGTAAGGCGGCACATCCCGCGCCCCCTTGCACCTCCAGCCGCCTTACTGCGCCTTGGCCGCGGCGACCTGGGCCGCCACTTCGGCGGCGAAGTCGTCGACCTTCTTCTCGATGCCCTCGCCGACCACGTAGAGCGTGAAGCCGGCCACCTTCGTGGCCTTTTCCTTGAGCATCTGCTCCACGGTCTGCTTGTCGTTCTTGACGAAGGGCTGGTTGAGCAGCGAGACCTCCTTCAGGAACTTCTGCACCGAACCTTCCACGCGCCGCGCCACGATCTCGGCCGACTGCGCCGGCTTGCCTTCGGCCACGGCCTTGGCCGAGTCTTCGGCGGCCTTCTCGGCGGCCACCCGGCGTTCGACCTCGATCAGTTCGGCCGGCACGTCGGAGGTGGCCAGCGACTTGGGCTTCATGGCCGCCACGTGCATGGCCACGTCCTTGGCCGCCACCGCGTCGCCCGCATATTCGACGATGACGCCGATGCGCGTGCCGTGCAGGTAGCTGGCCAGCGCGCCGCCGCCGGCATAACGCTTGAAGCGGCGCACCGCCATGTTCTCGCCGATCTTGCCGATCAGGCCCTTGCGCACGTCTTCGACCGTGGGGCCGAAGCCGTCCTGAGACATCGGCAGCGCCGACAGCGCCGCCACGTCGGCCGGGGCATGTTCGGCCACGAGCTCGGCGCAGGACCGGGTGAAGGCCAGGAACGAGTCGTTCTTGGAAACGAAGTCGGTCTCGCAGTTGACCTCGACCAGCGCGCCAGTGCTGCCGTGCACCGCGGCAGCGATCACGCCTTCGGCGGTGATGCGCGATGCGGCCTTGCTGGCCTTGCTGCCGAGCTTGACGCGCAGGATTTCCTCGGCGCGGGCGGCGTCGCCTTCGGCCTCGATGAGTGCCTTCTTGCACTCCATCATCGGCGCGTCGGTCTTGGCACGCAGCTCGGCCACCATGCTTGCAGTGATTGCGGGCATCGTTCTCTCCATGAAATACGGTCGACCACCGGGCCTTGGGGCGAGGACGTCGCGACCCGGTGGCGGGGAAGGCAGCGCGGCGCCATGGGCGCCGCGGACACAGGGGACGCCGTGGTCAGGCTTCTTCGTTGACTTCCACGAACTCGTCACCACCGGCGACGGCCTGTACCACCTCGCTGGTGGCATTCGCCTTGCCTTCCAGCACGGCGTCGGCCACGGCACGGGCATACAGCGCCACGGCCTTGGCCGAGTCGTCGTTGCCGGGGATCACGTAGTCGATGCCGATCGGCGAGTGGTTGGTGTCGACGATGCCGATCACCGGGATGCCCAGCTTCCTGGCCTCGGCCACCGCGATCTTGTGGAAGCCGACGTCGATGACGAACATGGCGTCGGGCAGCGCGCCCATGTCCTGGATGCCGCCGATGTCCTTCTCGAGCTTGGCCAGCTCGCGGTCGAACATGAGGGCTTCCTTCTTGATCATGGCTTCGGTGCCCGCTTCCTTGGTCACCTGCATGTCCTTGAGCTTCTTCAGCGAGCCCTTCACCGTCTTGAAGTTGGTGAGCATGCCGCCGAGCCAGCGCTGGTCGACATACGGCATGCCGCAGCGCTGCGCCTCCATGGCGATGACCTCGCGCGCCTGGCGCTTGGTGCCGATCATCAGGATGGTGCCGCGCTTGCTGGAGAGCTTGCGCACGAATTTCATCGCTTCCTCGAAGAGCGGCTGCGTCTTCTCGAGGTTGATGATGTGGATCTTGTTGCGATGGCCGTAGATGTACGGGGCCATCTTGGGGTTCCAGAAGCGGGTCTGGTGTCCGAAATGGACGCCCGCTTCCAGCATTTCACGCATGGAGACAGTCATGGAAACTCCGAAGGTTGAGTCTAGAATCCCGCCGCTGAATCGCTGGGCACGGCGCCGTTCCGGGGAGGAACGCCACGCGGCACAACGACACCTGTCGGTTCGGTCGGGTTCGCGATTTGCCTGCCTCTGAAAGACACGACATCGGGGCCGTGAACGGCGCGAGCCGACGGCACCGCACCACCCAGAATCCCAACCTCGATCGAGGCAAACCTGCAGATGTTAGCACGCGGCCCGCGCCGGGCCGGAGCATGACGATGCGCGTCGCCGTGGTCGGCGCCGGCATCGTGGGCGTGACCACCGCCTACGAGCTGGCCGCGCTGGGCCTGGAGGTCACCGTCTTCGAACGCCGCAACAGCGTGGCCGCCGAGGCGAGCTTCGCCGATGCAGGCGTGCTGTCCGCCGGCTACGTGGCACCCTGGACGGCACCCGGCCTGCGGCTCCAGCTGCTGCAACGATTGCTGAGCCGCCCTGCCGCCGTACGACTGGGCGGCTGGAACGCGCTGCCGCATCTGCCCTGGCTATGGCGCTGGTGGCGCGCCTGCCGGCCGCAGGTGCATGCGGGCCACCGGGCCGCGCTGCAGCGCCTGGCGCAGTTCAGCTGCGAACGGCTGCTGGAATTGACCCGGCTGCTGCGCCTGGACTTCCAGCAGATGCCCGGTTTCCTGGTGCTGCTGCGCACCGAGCGCGATCTGGCGCGGGCGCAGCCCGGGCTGGCGCTGCTGCGCGAAGCCGGCGTCGCCCACGACGTGGTGGACGCGGCGCGCTGCAGGCAGCTCGAACCGGGCCTCAGCCCCGAGACCGCGCTGGCCGCCGCCATCCATCTGCCGCAGGACGGCGTGGGGAACTGCCGCCACTTCGCGCACCTTCTCAAGGCCGAGGCACAGCGCCTGGGTGCAGGCTTTCGCTTCGACACCGAGGTGCGCAGCCTGGCGCCCGGCGCCCGGCCGACGCTGGCCACCGGTGACGGGCGGGTCCACGAATTCGACGCCGTGGTGCTGTGCGCTGGGGTGCAGGCCAATGCGCTGCTGGCTTCGATCGGCCTGAAGCTGCCGCTGGCGCCGATCCACGGCCATTCGGTGACGGCGCCGGTGCGGCACATCGACGGCCACCCGCCGCCGGGGCCCCGCGCGGCCTTGATGGACGAAGGCCACCGGGTCACCATCACGCGGCTGGGCCAGCGCATACGGGTCGCCGGCGTGGCCGAAGTCGGCGGCCGGCTCGACCGCATCGATCCGGCGGCGCTGCGCAGCCTGTACCGCGTGCTCGACGACTGGTTTCCCGGCGCGGCGCTCACGCGCCAGGCGCAGCACTGGAAGGGTGCGCAGCCGACGCTGCCCGACGGTGCGCCGGTGCTGGGGGCCAGCGGTGCGCCCGGCGTCTGGCTCAACCTGGGCCACGGTGCCAGCGGCTGGACGCTGGCCTGCGGTTCGGCGCGTGTGCTCGCGGAAACGGTTGCCGGACGCGAGGCGCCGCTGGACATGTCCGGACTGACCGCGGAACGCCTGCGTTGACCTGCCCGGTTTGGCGCGATGCCGCAGCATCGAACCGCGCCACGCGGCGCGACAATCGGCGCATGAGCGTGCACGACGGCATCACCCGCATCTCGGCCACGGGCGGTCCGTGGCCCTTGCACGACGCCGATGCGTCACGCGCTGCCGAACACGCGGCCCTGGCACTGCACGCTCCTCATCTGCTGATGGCGCACGCCGGCCTGGCCGTCGCCCGGCTGGCCATGGCCTGGGCGCCGCAGGCACGGCGGGTGCATGTGCTGGCCGGCCCGGGCAACAACGGGGGCGACGGCCTGGTCGCGGCGCGCCACCTGTGCGCGGCCGGCGTGGCGGCCCATGTCAGTCTGCTGGCCGATCCGAATCGCCTGCCGGCCGACGCCGCGCAGGCGCTGAGCGATGCGCAGCAGGCCGGCGTGGCCATCGACATTGGCAGCCTCGACGGGGACGAGGCCGACCTGTGCATCGACGCCTTGCTCGGCATCGGCGCATCGCGTGCGCCGCAAGGCTTGATCGCGGCCGCCATCGCGGCCGTCAACGAACAGCGGGCGCCGGTGCTGGCTGTCGACCTGCCCTCCGGCCTGCACCCCGACACCGGCACCCTGCTCGGCCCTGCCGCCGTGCGCGCCGGCGTCACGCTGGCGCTGCTGACGCTCAAGCCCGGCTGCTGCACGGGCCACGGTCGCGACCACGCCGGTGAACTCTGGCTCGATACGCTGGGCGTGACGGCGGATGCACCGACGGCCTGGCTGAGCGGGCCGCCGCCTTGGCGGCCGCGGCGGCATGCCGCGCACAAGGGCAGTCTCGGCGACGTGGCCGTGGTCGGCGGCGCGCCTGGCATGGTGGGCGCCGCGTGGCTGGCGGCCCGCGCCGCCCTGGCCGCCGGCGCCGGCCGCGTCTACTGCAGCCTGCTCGACCCGCAGGCGGCCACGCTCGACCCCGCGCGGCCGGAGTTGATGGCACGAACGGCCTGGTGGCAGTCGCCGCCGGCGCTGCTGGCGCAGTGCACGGTGGTCTGCGGCTGCGGGGGCGGCGAGGCGGTGCGTGCTGCGCTGCCGCCGCTGCTGTCGCATGCGGGGCGGCTGGTGCTCGACGCCGATGCGCTGAACGCCCTCGCCGTCGACCCGGCGCTGCAGCCGCTGTTGCGCGCACGCGCCGCGCGCGGGCGGGCCACGTTGCTCACGCCGCATCCGCTGGAGGCCGCGCGACTGCTGCAGACAGGCCCTGCCGAGGTGCAGCGGGATCGCCTCGCGGCGGCCCGGCAACTGGCCGCCGACACCGGTGCGGCGGTGCTGCTCAAGGGGTCGGGCAGCGTGATCGCGGCCGCCGGCCAGCCGACGCACATCAACCCGACAGGCAACGCCGCTCTGGCCACGGCCGGCACGGGCGACGTGCTCGCCGGCTGGGCCGCCGGGCTGTGGGCGCAGCAGCCCGAGGCGGCGGCCGCCGACGTGGCCGTGGCCGCGGCCTGGCAGCATGGCCGCGCCGCCGACCTGTTCGTGCTGGCGGGCCACCGGGGTCCGCTGCGCGCCGCCGATCTGGTGGAAGTGCTGGCCCGGCTGCCTTCGGCCTGATCGGCGCCGGCCGATGCAGACCGGCCCGGCACCGAGCCGGGTTCGGGCCTCAACCGCCCTTCGATGCTCGGGCCCGGCCTGCGGCGCTGTTCGTCACCCCCATCCGGCCAGCAGCGCGGCTCAGCGCCGCGTGCGCGGCTTGGGCGACGGCCGCTGCGCACCCGGCTTGCGCGAGCGCGTGCCGCCTTCCGCGGCACCCTTGCTCCTGGCGCTGCGCGATGCCGTCTTCACCGCACGGTCGGTGGCGCGCACGCTGGCCAGTTCCTCCACCGCCGAGCCGGGCGCACGGGCCTTGTCGCCGCGCACCTGGGGTCGTTCGCCCTCGCCTTCGCGCACCACGCGGAAGTCGATCTTGCGCCCGTCCAGGTCGACTCGGCTGACCTGCACGCGCACGCGCCCGCCCACGGCATAGCGGATACCGGTGCGTTCACCGCGCAGTTCCTGGCGCGCTTCGTCGAAGCGGTAGTACTCGCCGCCGAGCTCGGTGATGTGCACCAGGCCTTCGACATACAGCGCGTCCAGCGTCACGAAGAGGCCGAAGCTCGTCACGGTGCTCACGGTGCCGGAGAACTCCTCGCCCAGGTGCTCGCGCATGTAGCGGCACTTCAGCCAGGCCTCGACGTCGCGGCTGGCCTCGTCGGCACGGCGTTCGTTGGCGCTGCAGTGCGCACCCACCGATTCCCACAATGCCATCTCTTGCGACAGCGGCTTGGCCGGGCGTTGCGCCACCCTGCCGCCGCGGCGCACTTCGGGCACGCGCGTGTGTTCGCTCGGCGCCAGGTGGTAGCGGCGCGAGCCGAGCAGCGCCTTGATGACACGGTGCACCAGCAGGTCGGGGTAACGCCGGATCGGACTCGTGAAGTGCGTATAGGCGCCGTAGGCCAGGCCGAAGTGGCCGGCATTCGATGCCGTGTAGATGGCCTGCTGCATCGAGCGCAGCAGCATGGTGTGGATCTGCGTCGCGTCGGGCCGGTCCTGCGTGGCCTGCGCGATGGCCTGGTACTCGCCCGGCGCCGGGTCGTCACTCAGGTGCAGGCCGATGCCCAAGGCCTTCAGGTAGCCCTGCAGGATCAACCGCTTCTCCGGCGTGGGGCCTTCGTGCACGCGGAACAGGCTGGGATGCTCGCCGGCGGTGATGAATTCGGCGGCGCAGACATTGGCCGCCAGCATCGATTCCTCGATCAGCTTGTGCGCCTCGGTGCGCGTGCGCGGCACGATCTTCTCGATGCGGCCGCTCTCGTCGCAGACGATCTGCGTTTCGGTGGTCTCGAAGTCCACCGCGCCCCGTTGCGCGCGCTGCTTGAGCAGGGCGCGGTAGGCCTCGTGCAGGTGCAGCAGGTGCGGCACGATCTCCGGCCGCTTGTGCGCCTCGGGGCCGCGGGTATTGGCCAGCATGGCCGCCACCTCGGTGTACGTCAGCCGCGCATGCGAGTGGATCACCGCGGGGTAGAACTGGTAGGCATCGATGCGGCCGTCGCTGTCCACGACCATGTCGCAGACCATCGCCAGGCGGTCCTGCCCGGGGTTCAGCGAACACAGGCCGTTGGACAGCTTCTCGGGCAGCATGGGGATCACGCGGCGCGGGAAGTACACCGAGGTGGCGCGCTCGTAGGCGTCGTCGTCGATCGCCTCGCCCGGCTTCACGTAGTGGCTGACGTCGGCAATGGCAACCAGCAGCCGCCAGCCCTCCAGCGCCGTCTTGCCGCGGCCGCGCTTGAACGGCTCACAGTACACGGCGTCGTCGAAGTCGCGCGCGTCCTCGCCGTCGATCGTGACCAGCGGCACGTCGGTGAGGTCGACGCGGTGCTTGCGGTCGACGGCGCGGATGCGGTCGGGCAGCGCCGCCGCCGCGGCCAGCGTCTCGGCGGAGAACTGGTGCGGCACCTCGTACTTGCGCACCGCGATCTCGATCTCCATGCCGGCGTCGTCGATTTCGCCCAGCACCTCGGCGACACGGCCCACCGGCTGCGAATGCAGCGACGGCGGCTCGGTGAGTTCCACCGAGACCACCTGCCCCACCGCGGCGCTGGCGGTGGCATTCTTGGGGATCAGGATGTCCTGGCCGTAGCGGCTGTCCTCCGGCGCCACCAGCCACTGCCCGCCTTCGTGCAGCAAGCGGCCGATGATCGGCGTCTTGCGGCGCTCCAGGATGTCGACCACGCGGCCTTCGGGGCGGCCCTTGCGGTCGAGGCGCAGCAGGCGCACGCGCACGCGGTCGCGGTGCAGCACGCTGCGCATTTCCTGTGGCGACAGGTAGATGGCGGGGTCGCCGTTGTCGGGGATGACGAAGCCGTGGCCGTCGCGGTGGCCCTCGACACGGCCGTCGATTTCACCCGCCAGAGCGGGACCGGCAGCTGCAGGGCTTGGTGCAGTGATTTCTTTGATGATATGATCCTCGGTTCTCAGTCGGGCCCAGGTGGCGGAATTGGTAGACGCACTAGTTTCAGGTACTAGCGCTTAACGGCGTGGGGGTTCGAGTCCCTTCCTGGGCACCAGACAGACTGAGCGAAGTTGAGTGAAATGGCCGACAGCGATGTCGGCCATTTTCGTTTTTAGACGGCAAATTTCTTCGCCAGCCCGTCCGGGCGCAGGCCGTCGTATTCCTCGAACGGCTGGTGGATCCAGGGGCTGGTCGGCAGGTTTTCGACGTAGTAGTCGGGGAGGTAGGTCGACACGCCCTTGACCCAGATCACCGCGGCGCGCAGCTCCCGGATCGACGGCATGCCGCGCAGGCGCTCGACCACTGCGCGCAAGGTGTGGCCGGTATCGGCCAGGTCGTCGACCAGCAGCACGCGGCCGGCCAGTTCGCCCTTGGGCATGGTGATGTACTTGGCCAGGTCCAGCCGGCCCTGGATGGTGCCGGCCTCGGCGCGGTAGGAACTCGTGGACATGATCGCCAGCGGCTTGTCGAAGACGCGCGAGAGCACGTCGCCGGGCCGCATGCCGCCGCGCGCCAGGCACAGGATCTGGTCGAACTCCCAGCCCGAGTGGTGCACCTTCAGCGCCAGCCGCTCCGTGAGCAGGTGGTATTCGTCCCAGGACACGTACAGGTGCTTGCCGTCGTCGGTGAGCATGCTCGCAACCTCCTCGTCGTGCGTTGTCTTCAGGCGCGGAACGGGTGCCGCAGCAGGATGGTGTGCACGCGGTCGGGACCGGTGGACACCATGTCGATCGGGACGCCGATCAGGGCTTGCATGCGCTCCAGGTAACGCCGCGCATTCAACGGCAACTGCTCCCAGTTGGTCAGCCCCGCCGTGCTGTCGCTCCAGCCCGGCAGCGTTTCGTAGACCGGCCGGCAGGCGACGATCTCGTCGGCGTCCAGCGGCAGGATGTCGACGACGCGGCCGTCGAGTTCGTAGCCGGTGCAGATCCTGATCTCGGACAGGCCGTCGAGCACGTCGAGCTTGGTGATGCACAGGCCGGAGATGCCGTTGATGATCATCGAGCGCTTCAGCGCCGCGGCGTCCAGCCAGCCGCAGCGCCGCGCGCGGCCGGTGACGACGCCGCGCTCCTGGCCGACCGTGCTGAGGTGGTGGCCCACCGTGCCGGGCTGGTCGATGTCCAGCTCGGTCGGGAACGGGCCGCCGCCGACGCGCGTGGTGTAGGCCTTGGTGATGCCCAGGATGTAGTGCAGCATGCCCGGGGCCCAGCCCCGATCCGGCGGCCGCGTTGCCGGCCACGCAGTTGCTCGACGTCACGTACGGGTAGGTGCCGTGGTCGATGTCGAGCAGCGTGCCCTGCGCGCCTTCGAAGAGCAGGTTCTCGCCGCGCAGGTGGGCCTGGAACAGCCGGTAGCCGACATCGGCCATCAGCGGCTTGATCTGCTCGGCGGCATGCAGCGCATCGTCCAGCATCGGCTGCAAGGGCATGGGCTGGCTGCCCAGCACGCCGGCGAGTTCGGCGTTGTGCAGCTCCAGCAACTCGGCCAGCCTGGCCTGGAGCCTTGCCGGGTGCTTGAGGTCCTGCACGCGCAGCGCACGGCGCGCGACCTTGTCCTCGTAGGCCGGGCCGATGCCCTTGCCGGTGGTGCCGATCTTGCCGCTGCCGCTGCTCTCGCGCCGCGCCTCGCGTGCACGGTCGATCTCGACATGAAAGGGCAGGATCAGCGGGCAGGATTCGCTGACGAACAGCCGCGAGCGCACGTCCACGCCGAGCTGCTCGATGCGCTCGATCTCGACCAGCAGGTGCTGCGGGTCGACGACCACGCCGTTGCCGATGTAGCAGGCCACGCCTTCGCGCATCACGCCCGAAGGAATCAGCTGCAGCGCCGTCTTGCGGCCGTTGATGACCAGCGTGTGCCCGGCGTTGTGGCCACCCTGGAAACGCACCACGCCCTGGGCGTGGTCGGTCAGCCAGTCGACGATCTTGCCCTTGCCCTCGTCGCCCCACTGGGTGCCCACGACGACGACGTTGCGGCCGGCGCGGGGCGGAATGACTGCTTGCATGGGTCTGGAGTCCTCGGTTGAATCAGGGGGTGGGCGCAGCCGCGGCGTCGACGCTGCGCAGCGCCCAGCGGCCACCGACCGGAACCAGCTCGCGGTCGCAGTCGAAGGCCGCCACCTCGGGTTCGTGCCCGGGCAGCACGGTGAGCACGGTCTCGCCGGCGGCGCGCAGACGCCGTACCGCCGCACGCAGGTCGGGATCCTCGCCCCAGGGAGCGCGGATCGCGGTGGGTAGCGGCGTCGCGGCCGCCACTTCGGCCAGGGTCTTGAGGTCGAGGCTGAAGCCCACGGCCGGCCGGTTGCGGCCGAAGACGGCGCCGACCTCGTCGTAGCGCCCGCCACGCGCCAGCGCGTCGCTGCAGCCGGCGCCGTAGACGGCGAAGCGCGGGCCGCTGTAATAGGCATAGCCGCTCATGTCGGAGAGATCGAAGCCGATGCGCAGGTCGGGGTAGGCCTGGCGCAAATGCATGGCCAGCCACTGCAGGTCGTCCAGGGCCCGGCGCACCAGCGCCCGCGCCGGCAGCTCGCGCCGCGCCGCGTCCAGCATCTCGTCGCCTCCGTACAGCCGCAGCAGGGACTGCAGCGCGGCACGCGCCTCCTCAGGCGCGCCGCGCGTGAGGGCGGCCACGGCCGGGGCGTCCTTCTCCGACAGCGCGTGCGCCACGTCCTGCAACTGCGCCGCTTCCAACGGCACCCCCGCCAGCACGCCGCGCAGCACGCGCGCGTCGGCCAGGTCGATGACGGGCTGCGTCACGCCGGCCAGCTGCAGGCAGTCCAGCGCCAGCTCGGCCGCTTCCAGGTCGGCTTCCAGGCCGGCGTGGCCGAAGATCTCGGCGCCGAATTGCAGCGGTTCGCGCGTCGCCGCCAGCCCGGCCGGCCGCGTATGCAGCACCGGCCCGCAGTAGCACAGGCGGGTGATGCCTTCGCGGTTGAGCAGGTGTGCGTCGATGCGCGCGGCCTGCGCCGTGGTATCGGCGCGCAGCCCCAAGGTGCGGCCGCTGAGCTGGTCGACGAGCTTGAAGGTCTGCAGGTCGAGTTCACGACCGGTGCCCGAAAGCAGGGATTCCAGATGCTCCAGCAGCGGCGGCATCACGAGCTCGAAGCCATAGCCGCGCGCCCGGTCGAGCAGGCCGCGGCGCAGATCTTCGATGCGTCGCGCCTGCGTCGGCAGGACGTCGGCAATGTGCTCGGGCAGCAGCCAAGCAGACAGCATGAAACGGACCGGTGTTGAAAGCGGCATTGTACGGGGCACCTCGATGCGCCCTGCCGTCGCTGCGGATCAACGCCAGACGGCCAGCAAGACCAGCCCCGCCACCATGCTGCTCAGGCCCACGAAGCGGATCTGACCGTCGGACAAACGCGTGGCGCGCTCGAACATCATGCGCCAGCTGCCGGGGCTGAGGAAGGGCAGCAGCCCTTCGATGACCAGCATCAGGGCCAGTGCGCCGAGCAGCAGGTCGCCCATGGCCGGATCGGTGCGGGCTTGTCGATGCGAGACGCGCCGCCTACTTGCTCTGCTGCAAGCCGCCGCGCATGGCGCGGAAGAATTCGCTGCTCGGGTCGAGCACCATCATGTCGCTGCGTTCGCGGAAGCTCGCCCGGTAGGCCTCCAGGCTGCGGTAGAACTGCGCGAACTGCGGGTCGCGGCCGAAGGCCTCGGCGTACAGCGCCGAGGCCTTGGCGTCGCCCTCGCCCTTGACCTTCTGCGCGTCGCGGTAGGCCTCGGCGATGATCACCTCGCGCTGGCGGTCGGCGTCGGCGCGGATCTTCTCGCCGTCGGCCGCGCCCTGCGAGCGCAGTTCGTTGGCCACCTGCTTGCGCTCGGACTCCATGCGCCGGTAGACCGAGTCGGTGATGTCGGCGACGAAGTCCACGCGCTTGATGCGCACGTCGACGATCTCGATGCCGAAGTCCTTCGCTTCCTCGATCAGCCGGGTCTTCACGTCGTTCATGACCTTTTCGCGTTCGGTGGCCAGCACGCTGGTCACGTTGCGCTTGGTGATCTCCTCGTTGAACGCCGCCTGCACCACCGGAGCCAGGCGGTTTTCCAGGTTGCGGAAGTCGGCACCGTTGTTGCGGATGAACTGGCGCGGTTCCGACAGGCGCCACTTGACCAGCCAGTCGATGACCAGGCTCTTCTTCTCGGCGGTGAAGATGGGCCGGGTCTCGGGGCTGTCCAGCGTCTGCACGCGCTTGTCCAGGAAGACCACGTTCTGGAATGGCGGCGGCAGCTTGAACTTCAGCCCCGGTTCGTTGATGACCTCCTTGATCTCGCCCAGCGCGTAGACCACGCCGACCTGGCGCTGGTCGACGACGAACAAGGTGCTGGCGGCGATCATCAGCAACACCAGGGCGCCAGCGACGATGAGTCCGATGCGGTTCATATTCATGGGTCCTGCCGATCAGCGTCCCTCGCGGTCGCGCGTGCGCGCGCCGTCGCGGGAACGGATATCCACACTCTGGGTGCCGGTGGGGTCGACCGAAGCCGGCGACGGCACGTTGGCCGCCGCTGCGGCGCCAGCCGCCGGTGCGGCTCCTTGCTGCATCAGCTTGTCCAGCGGCAGGTACAGCAGGTTGGAGCCGGCCCGGCTGTCGACCATGATCTTGGAGACATTCGAATACACCTGCTGCATGGTCTCGAGATAGAGGCGGTCGCGCGTCACGGCCGGCGCACGCTGATACTCGGCGAGCACCGAGCGGAAGCGTTGGGCATCGCCCTCGGCCTGCGCGGTGACGCGTGCCTTGTAGCCTTCCGCCTCTTCGAGCAGGCGCGCCGCGGTACCGCGCGCCTTCGGGATCACGTCGCTGGCGTAGGCCTGGCCTTCGTTCTTGAAGCGGTCGCGGTCCGCGCCGGCTTTCAACGCATCGTTGAAGGCCGCCTGCACCTGATCAGGCACGAAGACGTTCTGCACATTGACATTGGAAACCACGATGCCCGACTTCAGGCGGTCGAGCTGCGACTGGATCGACTTCACCAGGTCGGCGGCGATGGCGTCGCGCTGCTCGTACAAGCACCTGGTCGACCTTGCTGCGGCCGACGATCTCGCGCACCGCCGATTCGGCGGCCATGACCACGGCCTCGTCGGGGCGGTAGTTCTCGAACAGGTAGGCGCGCGCGTCGGCGCGGCGGTACTGCACGACGAAGCGGATGTCGACGATGTTCTCGTCCTGCGTCAGCATCGACGAGTCGCGCAGCCCGGTGGCCTGCACCACGGCATTGCGGCCCACTTCCACCGACTGCAACTGCGTCACTGCCACCACCTCGTGCGCCTGCACCGGATAGGGCATGCGCCACTGGAAGCCGGCGTCCTTGGTGTGGCTGTACTTGCCGAAGGTGGTGACCACCGCCTGGTAGCCTTCCTGCACGATGAAGAAACCGCTGCCGAGCCAGATCAGCACCGCCACGACGCTGATCAGGCCGACACCGATGCCGGCACTCTTCATGTCGGGCTGGAACGACGGCCCACCGCCGCCGTCGCCGCCTGAACGCCCCCCGCCGCCGCCCTTGCCGCCGAACAGGCCACTCAACTTGCGGTTGAAGTCGCGCCAGAGTTCGTCGAGGTCGGGCGGGCCCTCGTTGCGGTTGTTGAAGATCAGCACGCCGGAGCCGGACGGCTGCACCGGCCGGCGGCGCAGGGCCGCCGCCAGCCAGGCGCGCAGCGCCGCCGCAGCGGCACCGAGCCGGAAAAGAAAACGGGGGGATTCAGGATCACGCATGCTGGTGCGGGTTGATGGCCAGAGCCGCTTCGGCGGCCAACGGCGAGACGGCAGAAACAGAGCTGCCAGATGGGGGGGCGCCGGCGGCGTTCAAGTGCGCCAGGGCCATTTCGGCGATCGCCTGCCGCAGCCGCGGCAGACCCTGGCCGGTGCGGGCGCTGACGAAGACACGCTGGCGCCGCACGCCCGAGCGCACTTCGACAACGTCGGCTTCCTCGCGCGGCTGGCGCGAGGCCTCGAGCAGGTCGCACTTGTTGAAGACAAGCAGTTGCGGCACCTCGGCGGCACCGATCTCCTGCAGCACGCGGTCGACGTCGGCCTGCTGCTCGGCCAGGTGCGGGCTGGCCGCGTCGATCACGTGCAGCAGCAGGTCGGCATCGGCCGCTTCCTGCAGCGTGGCCGCGAAGGCATCCACCAGCTTGTGCGGCAGGTCGCGGATGAAGCCCACCGTGTCGGACAGCGATACCGAGGCCTGCGCCTCGCCCAGCCAGAGCGCGCGCGTGGTGGTGTCGAGCGTGGCGAAGAGCTGGTCGGCGGCGTAGGCACGGGCCTTGACCAGCGCGTTGAACAGCGTCGACTTGCCGGCGTTGGTGTAGCCCACCAGCGAGATGCGGAAGGTGCCGCGCCGTTCGCGCGCCTTGCGCTGCGTGCCGCGCTGCCGCTTGACCTTCTCCAGCCGCTCCTTCACCGATTTGATGCGATCGCCGATCATGCGCCGGTCGAGCTCGATCTGCGCCTCGCCGGGGCCACCGCGCGTGCCGATCCCGCCCTGCTGCCGCTCCAGGTGCGACCAGCGCCGCACCAGCCGCGTGGCCATGTACTGCAGCCGTGCGAGTTCCACCTGCAGCTTGCCTTCGTGGCTCTGCGCACGGTCGGCGAAGATGTCCAGGATGAGCGAGGTGCGGTCGGCCACCGGCACGCCCAGGTGGCGTTCCAGGTTGCGTTGCTGCGCCGGCGACAGCGCCTGGTCGAAGATCACGCCGTGCGCTTCGGTGGCCGCGACCAGCGCCTTGATCTCGTCGGCCTTGCCCGAGCCGACGAAGAGCGCCGGGTCGGGTGCACGGCGCCGCGCCGTCACGCGCGCCACCGTCAGGTCGCCGGCAGACGCGGCGAGCAGCGCGAGTTCGTCCAGCGTGGCGTCGAAGCGAGGGTCCCCGCCGATGTCGACGCCGACGAGCACCGCACGCGTGGGCTCGGCGCCACCCGGTGCGGCGGGGGCAGTGGCGGAACTCAAGGCTGCTGGCCGTCTGCGGCGGGCATCAGGCCGATTCGCCGCTCTCGGCGGGGTGGAAATTGACCGCGCGGCTGGGCACCACGGTGGAGATGGCGTGCTTGTAGACCATCTGCGTCACGGTGTTGCGCAGCAGCACCACGTACTGGTCGAAGGACTCGATGTGGCCCTGGAGCTTGATGCCGTTGACGAGGTAGATCGACACCGGCACATGCTCCTTGCGCAGCAGGTTCAAAAAGGGGTCCTGCAAAAGTTGGCCTTTGTTGCTCACGATATGCTCCGTGATGAGTGGGGGAAGCCGAAGACGTTATCACAGCGTCGCCGAACGGCGCCGGGCCAGTGGCATAACGTCAATTGGCCTTGTCGTCGAAGGGGTTGGCCGCGGACCGCATCTCGATGCGCACGGGTGTGCCCACCAGCTTGAAGTGCTCGCGCAGGCGACCTTCCAAGTAACGCTTGTAGCTCTCGGTCACGTGGTCCAGCGAGGTGCCGTGGATCACCACCAGTGGCGGGTTCATGCCGCCCTGGTGGGCATACCGCATCTTCGGCCGGAAGCGGCCGTCGCGGCGCGGCGCCTGGTGCTCGGCGGCTTCGTGCACCAGTCGCGTCAACACCGGCGTGGGCATCTTGATCGTGGCCGACGCGTGCGCCTGCAGGATGGCCTTCCACAGCGCCGTCAGCCCCGTGCGCCGGATGGCCGAGATGTGCAGCACCGGCGCATATTTCAGGAACGAGAGCCGGCTCTCGATGGAACGCTGCAGCGTCTGGCGCTGGTAGTCGTCGGTGGCGTCCCACTTGTTCACCGCCAGCACCACGGCACGGCCCGACTCCAGGATGTAGCCCGCGATGTGCGCGTCCTGTTCGCTCACGCCCTGGGTGGCGTCGAGCAGCAGCACCACCACATGGGCGTCGGCCACGGCCTGCAGCGTCTTGACGACCGAGAACTTCTCGATCGCCTCGAAGACTTTCCCGCGCCGGCGCAGTCCGGCGGTGTCGATGAGTTCGAACCGGCGGCCGTCGCGCTCGAAGGGCACGTGGATGGCGTCGCGCGTGGTGCCGGGCTGGTCGAAGGCGACCAGGCGTTCCTCGCCCAGCCAGGCATTGATGAGCGTGCTCTTGCCGACGTTGGGCCGCCCGGCCACCGCCAGCCGCACCGGGGCGTCGGCCGGCTCGGGCTCTGCCTCGGCCTCGCCTTCGGGGAAGCCTTCCAGCGCCGCTTCCAGCAGGCTGCGGATGCCCTGCCCGTGCGCCGAAGAAATGGGGTGCGGTGTGCCGATGCCGAGTTCGAAGAATTCGCCCAGCAACGGCGAATCCGTCATGCCCTCGGCCTTGTTCGCCGCCAGCACCACGCGCTTTTGCTGCGCGCGCAGGTAACGCGCGATGTCGTGGTCCTGCGCCGAAAGCCCGCCGCGCACGTCGACGACGAAGATCACCGCATCGGCCTCGGCCACCGCCTGCCGCGTCTGCTTGGCCATCTCGGCGACCACCCCGCTGGGCTTGTCGGGCTCGAAGCCACCGGTGTCGACGACGATGAATTCGCGCCCGCCCAGCCGCGCATTGCCGTAGTGGCGGTCGCGCGTGAGGCCGGCGAAATCGGCCACGATGGCATCGCGGCTCTTGGTGATGCGGTTGAAGAGCGTCGACTTGCCCACGTTGGCGCGGCCGACGATGGCGATGACGGGTTTCATCAGTTGGGCCGGAAAGCGAACAGCCCGCCCTTCTGGGTGACGACGAGCAGCGTGGTGCCCGAAAGCACCGGCGTGCCCGCCACCGGGGTGCCGTCGGTGGGCAGCCGCAATTGCGTCTCGCCGGTTTCGATGGACAGGAAATGCACCTGGCCTTCGACGTCGCCGAAAGCCACCACCGGGCCCACCACGGTCGCACCGCTCAGTCCGCGGAAGAGCAGCTTCTCGCTGGTCCAGGCCACGTCGCCGGTGGCGATGCGCCAGGCCGTGAGCCGGTCGCTGGCGTCGGCGCCGACGAGGTGCCTTGCGTCGCCGCCCACCGCCTGGATGCCGCCGACATTGCGCGACCACGTCAGCGCACCGCGGCTGGCGTCGGCGCAGGCCACGGCCGACTGGAAGGCGCGCGCGCAGACCAGGTTGCCGATGCGCACCGCGGGGCCCACCAGGTCGGCCAGTCGCTCGACCTCGTTGGTGCCGCGCGGCGAGGCCATCGGCACCTCCCATAGCACGTTGCCGCGCACCGGATCGACGCCCGCCAGCCGCGCGCCCTGCCCCACCAGCAGCGTGTTGCGGAAGGCCGCGATCACGCCGGCCTGCGCCAGCGTCAGCGCGTCGCCCGGGCGCTGCAGCAGCCAAAGCCGGCGCCCGTCGAGGGCGTCGAAGGCGTGCACCGCGCGGTCCACGCCCATCACGAAGACGCGTTCTCCGGCCACCAGCGGCGGCGTCACCACGCTCGAAGGCAGGCGCTTGCGCCAGAGTTCGCGCCCCCCGTCGAAGGTGACGACTTCGTTGCCGCGCGTCACCACGCTGGTGAAGCGGCCGTCGCTGCCAACGCCGGCGGACAAGGCGCCACCGGCACTGGCGCGCCAGAGCACGGTCCCGTTGTCGGCCTGCAGGGCCAGTACCTCGCCGTCGCCAGAGGCCACGTAGAACACCCCGCCATGGGCGGCCGGCACGAGTGGAAAGCCGACGCGGCCGACGCTGGAGGCCCAGACCTGACGACCGGCGATCCTGGGCTCGACCGTCTCCAGCGGCGTCGGCGGCGGCTTGTCGGACGAGGCGCAGCCCGCCAGCGCTGCGATCCCTGCCAGGGCCAGCCAACGGACGGCCGCCCGCAGATTCACCGCCCGGCTCCGGCCGCCGAGGCCGCGGGTGCGGCGCCCAGCGCGGTGAGCTTGGCCTCGACGAGGCGGCGGTAGTCGACCCGTTCGCCGATGGCCTGGTAGGCGGCCTGGTACGCGCCGCGCGCTTCATCCCTCTTGCCCTGGGCGAGCAGGATGTCGCCACGACGATCCTGCACCAGGCCCTCGAAGCCGGGGGTGGTGGCCGCGGACAAGGTCTGCAACGCCTCGTCGTACTGCTTCGCCTCGGCCTGCAGCGCGGCCAGGCGCAGGCGGGCGACGGTGCGCATCTCCTCCTCGACGGCATGGCCGGCCACCCAGGCCAGCGAGGCCTTGGCGGCGTCGGCCTGCCCCTTGTCGAACTGGGTGCGCGCCGCCAGCAGGCCGCCCTGCTGCGCATAGGCGGTGCCCGGATAGCGCGTGCTCAGGTCGGCGAAGACGCGGCCGGCCCGTTCGGCGTCGCCGGCCCGCGCGGCGCGGTCGAGTTCGTCGAACAGGGCACCGGCCTTCGCGGCCTGGTCGCGCTGGTACCACTGCCAGCCGTTCCAGGCCGCGAAGGCGCCCAGCACCAGCACCAGGGCCCAGGTGATGAGGTTGCCCTGCTTGTTCCAGAACGCCTTGAGCGCGTCGAGTTGTTCTTGTTCCTGCAGGTCGAGTTGTGTGGCCATGGGGCTTGAGGCGGTCCGGGCGAAAGGATGGGATTATCTATGGAGCAGTTCGGCGGCCCAGGCCGCGACATCGGCCAGCGGCCGCGTGACCTGTGGCGCGGCGTCGTCACGCAGCGGCTTGACGGCCACCACCCCTTGCGCCAGCTCGCTGCCGCCGAACACCAGTGCCCAGCGCGCGCCGCTGGCGTCGGCGCGCTTGAATTGCGCCTTCATGCTGCCCGCGCCGGCGTGCATGAGCACCGCCACGCCAGCGGCACGCAGCGCTTCGCTCACCTGCACGGCCACGGGCAGCGCAGCGGCATCGGGCACCACGGCGTAGACGTCGGGCACCGGCGGCGGCGGCGCATGACCCGACTGCTGCACCAGGTCGAGCACACGCTCGATGCCCAGACCCCAGCCGATGCCGGGCGCCGGCTTGCCGCCGACGAGTTCCATCAGGCCGTCGTAGCGCCCGCCGCCGCACACCGTGCCCTGGGCGCCCAGGCGGTCGGTGATCCATTCGAACACCGTGAGCGAGTAGTAGTCCATGCCGCGCACCAGCCGGTGGTTGACGCGATAGGCCTGGCCGGCCGCGTCGAGCGCGCCGCACAGGCCTTGGAAATGCCGCAGCGATTCGTCGCCCAGGTAGTCCATCAGGCGCGGCGCGGCTTCCACCAGCGCCTGCATGGCCGGGTTCTTGGTGTCCAGGATGCGCAGCGGGTTGCTGTGCAGCCGGCGCTGCGCCTCGGCGTCGAGCAGCTCGCGGTGGGCCTCGAAATGCGCCACCAGCGCGTCGCGGTGGGCGCGGCGCTCGGCCGGCTGGCCCAGGCAGTTCAGCTCCAGGCGCACGTCGGACAGGCCGAGGTCGCGCCACAGGCTGCGGCACATCAGGACGACCTCGGCATCGACATCGGGGCCGGCGTGGCCGAGCGCCTCGACGCCGACCTGGTGGAACTGCCGGTAGCGCCCGCGTTGCGGCCGCTCGTGGCGGAACATCGCTCCCATGTAGTACAGGCGCTTGCCGCCGTCGTAGAGCATCGAATGCTCCGCGGCGGCGCGCACCACGCCGGCCGTGCCTTCCGGGCGCAAGGTGAGTTCGTCGCCGTTCATGGCATCGGTCCAGGAGTACATCTCCTTCTCGACGATGTCGGTGACCTCGCCCAGGCTGCGCACGAACAGCGGCGTGGGCTCGACGATGGGCACGCGGATATTCAGGTACCCGTAGCGCCGCATGAGCGCACGCACGGTATCTTCGAACCATTCCCAGCGCGCCGAGTCGGGCGGCAGGATGTCGTTCATGCCTTTGACGGCCTGGATCTTTTCTGGCATGGCTGGCAAGGGAGGTTCGCTCGGCACCGGGGCAGGCCCTCGGCGTCGCGTCGATCGGAGGGTCAGACCCGGACTGCGGCAGCGCCGAAGCGACGCTCGATATAGCTCTCGACGATCTTGTGGAACTCGGTCGCGATGCCCTCGCCGCGCAGCGTCATCGCCTTCTCGCCGTCGATGAACACCGGCGCCGCCGGCGCCTCGCCGGTGCCCGGCAGGCTGATGCCGATGTCGGCGTGCTTGCTCTCGCCGGGGCCGTTGACGATGCAGCCCATCACCGCGACCTTGAGGTTCTCGACCCCCGGGTACTTGCCCTTCCAGACCGGCATCTGCGCACGCAGGAAGTCGTCGATCTGCTTGGCCAGTTCCTGGAAGGTGGTGCTGGTGGTGCGGCCGCAGCCTGGGCAGGCGGTGACGCTGGGGTTGAAGGTGCGCAGGCCCAGGCTCTGCAGGATCTCCAGCGCCACCACCACCTCCTGCGTGCGCGCCTCGCCGGGCTGCGGCGTCAGGCTGACGCGGATGGTGTCGCCGATCCCTTCCTGCAGCAACACCGCCAGCGCCGTGGCGCTGGCCACCGTGCCCTTGGTGCCCATGCCGGCTTCCGTGAGACCCAGGTGCAGCGCGTAATCGCAACGTCGCGCCAGCGCGCGGTAGACCGAGATCAGGTCCTGCACGCCGCTGACCTTGCAGCTGATGATGATGTGGTCGGGGTTCAGGCCCATCTCGCGCGCCACCTCGGCCGAACTCAGCGCCGACTGCACCAGCGCCTGGTACATGACCTGCCTGGCGTCCAGCGGCCGCGCGCGGCGGGCGTTCTCGTCCATCAACAGGGCCAGCAGTTCCTGGTCGAGGCTGCCCCAGTTGACGCCGATGCGCACCACCTTGTCGTGCTTCACCGCGGCTTCGATCATCTGGCCGAACTGGCGGTCGCGCTTGTCGCCCTTGCCCACGTTGCCCGGGTTGATGCGGTACTTGGACAAGGCCCGGGCCATGGCCGGAAAGTCGGTCAGCAGGCGGTGGCCGTTGTAGTGGAAGTCGCCGACCAGCGGCACCTCGATGCCCATGCGGTCGAGCTGGTCGCGGATGTGCGGCACGGCCTCGGCGGCCTCGGGCGTATTGACCGTGATGCGCACCAGTTCGCTGCCGGCCACGGCCAGTTCCTTGACCTGGATCGCGGTGCCGATGACGTCCACCGTATCGGTGTTGGTCATGGCCTGCACCCGCACCGGCGCGTCGCCGCCCACCGTCACCACATGATCGCCCCAGGCCACGCGGGCCTGGCGCGAACGCCTGGCAGCCGGCGCGGCAGCTTCGATGATGTCCACGGGATCGGGTGCATTCATGGCAGAACCTCGTTGGCCGGGACGCCTGGTCAGCGCAGCTCCAGGCGCGCCACATTGTCGCGGGTGTGCGGCGCCAGGTCGACCGGCTGGCCGCGAAACCCCAGTTCCGTGGCGGCGGCATTGCCGACCACCAGGCGCAGCGGCAGCGCGCCGTCCAGGCCCACGCTCTCCCCGGGCATCACGGTGCGCGACAACAGCACCTGGCCGCCGGCATCGCGCACGTCGATCCACGAGGCATCGGTGGTGCGCAACTGCACCAGCCCCGCAGGCGCTGCGGTCTTCACCTCGGCGGCAGCCGCATCGGATGCGGCCGCTTCCGACGCGGGCACCGCAAAGACCGTCTCGCCCGCGGGCTGCGCCGCCGCCGCGGCTGCTACGGTGTCCGACGCTGCCGCATCCGCTCCGGCCAGGGCCGCCGATGCGACCGAAGCGGCGGGCCTGGCTGCAGGCAGCGCAGTGGCAGGCGCAGGTTCAGCCGGCGTCCACAAGCCTGGCGGCAGGAAAAAGACGACCAGCGCCGCCACCATGAGCGCCGCAGCGGCCAGCATCAGTGGCCGCACGGCCGCGACGGTACGGCCCGGATCGCCTTGACCCGGGCGGCCGAGGAAGGGCTCGTTCAAGCCCCCACTGCCAGGCGCCAGCGACATGATGGCCGGCTGCGGCAGCAGTTCCAGCACCGGACGAGCGTCGATCTTCAGCGTGCGACAGACGGTCTGCGCCAGGGCACGCGTGAAGGTGGCGTCGGGCAGCTCGTCCCAGCGGTCGTTTTCCAACGCGTCGAGCTTGCGCGGCGAGACCTTGATCGCTGCGGCCAGGGCCGCGATATGCAGCCCCTGCCTTTCGCGCGCGGCCTTGAGCAGCGCACCGGCGCCGGGCTTTTCGGGGGCAGACTCAGTCATCGAAGCGACCCCGTTCGAATTGCAGGGTTTCGGTGGATTTCGGAAAGCGTTCCTGCAGCTGCCGCCCGTAGGACTGCACGGCATCCAGGTTGCCCAGCCGGCGCTCGATGCGCGCCGCCAGCCACAGGCTCTGCGCACTGGACTGGTCGGGCTGGGCATTGATGCGCTGCACATAGAAGCGCGCGCGCTCCAGTTCGCCGCGGCGCAGCAGCACCTCGCTCAGGTTGTAGGCCGTGACCGGGTTGGCGGGGTCGAGTTCGTAGCAGCGCGACAGCGTGCGCTCGGCCTGCGCCCATTGGCCGGCGCGCGCCTGGCACACCCCCTGCGCCAGCAGGGTGCGCGTGATCTCGCGGTACTGCGGCTGCTGCAAGGCGCGCTCGAACTGCGCCTCGGCGTCGGAGAAACGCTGCTGCTGGCAGAGGAACCAGCCGTAGTTGTGCATCGCGTTGCCGTCGCGCGGGTTGAGCCTGAGGCCGCGCTGAAAGTCGTCGTCGGCGCGCTGGGGGTCACCCAGCGCGGCGTGGATCAGGCCGCGCAGGTTGTAGGCCTCGGGCAGGTCGGGCTTGGCGGCGATCGCCAGGTTGACCTCGTCCAGCGCCGTGTTCGCCTGGCCGCGCGCCAGGTACAGGCCGGCCAGTTCCAGTCGCACCTGGGCGCGGCGCTGGGCGTCGCCGGGTTCGGTGCCGGTGCGCGGCGGCAGGCCGTCGCTGCCGGCGGTGCTGGTGGTGACGGTGGTCGTGGACGTGCAGGCCGCCAGCACGGCCAGCGCCGCCAGCGGCAGGGCCCGGCCCCAACTCCGCGGCCTCAAGACACGCTCCCGGCGGCGGCGATCGGAATCAGGCCGCGCCGCGCCGCGAGCCGATCGCGTGCCCCGGTGCGGTCCTGCACCTCCCCGGCCAGCTGGCCGCAGGCGGCGTCTATGTCGTCACCGCGCGTCTTGCGGATGGTGGTCACGATGCCGGCATCCTGCAGCACCTGCGCGAAGGCCTGCACGCGCTCGCGCGGCGAACGCTGCAGCCCCGAGGCCGGGAAGGGGTTGAACGGGATCAGGTTGAGCTTGCAGGAAATGCGGCCCAGATCGCGGCTGGCCGCGGCCTGCCCCTGCACCAGGCGCACGAGTTCGTGCGCCAGCTCGGTTGTGTCGTTCACGCCGTCGAGCATGCAGTACTCGAAGGTGATGAAGTCGCGCGGCGCCGAATCCAGGTAGCGCTGGCAGGCCGCCAGCAGTTCATGCAGCGGATATTTGCGATTCAGCGGCACCAGCGATTCGCGCAACGCATCATTGGGGGCATGCAACGACACGGCCAGCGCCACCGGGCAGTCTTCGCGCAGGCGATCGATCATGGGCACCACACCCGAGGTCGAGACCGTGACGCGGCGCCGCGACAGGCCGTAGGCGTGGTCGCTGAGCATGGTGCGCAGCGCCGGCACCAGCGCCGCGTAGTTCTGCAGCGGCTCGCCCATGCCCATCATCACCACGTTGTCGATGGCACGCACACCGGCTGGCAGCGCCAGCCGCTGGCGCAGCCGGTGTTCGGCGAACCAGAGCTGGGCCACGATCTCGCCGGTGCCCAGGTTGCGGCTGAATCCCTGGTGGCCGGTGCTGCAGAAGCGGCAACCCACGGCGCAACCGGCCTGCGAAGACACGCACAAGGTGCCGCGG
The DNA here is from genome assembly GCA_016709385.1 of Candidatus Rubrivivax defluviihabitans. Taxonomy (GTDB): domain Bacteria; phylum Pseudomonadota; class Gammaproteobacteria; order Burkholderiales; family Burkholderiaceae_C; genus Rubrivivax; species Rubrivivax defluviihabitans. The sequence continues at coordinate 437,707 of JADJMW010000001.1, read as the reverse complement.
TCGGTCTCCGGAATGAAGACCGACTCCACGGCATTGCCGCCGCCCACGTCGAACAGCCACTTCACCGTGCCGTCGGCCGAGACATGCTCCGAAAGCAGCGACGGGCCGCGCACCTCGGCCACGCCGGCGAGCTTGTCGCGCAGCGACTGGGCCAGGTCGGACATGCGGCGGAAGTCGGATTCGCCCTTCTGGTGAATCCAGCGGTAGAGCTGCATGGCGCGGAAGCGCTTTTCGCCCAGAGCGCTGCACCAGGCCGCCAGCCCCTCGAGGTCGAAGTCGAGAAGATTGACGGCCATCACCGGTTCAGCGCGAGTAGACGTTCATGCCGGCGAAGAAGAACGCGATCTCGACCGCAGCGGTCTCCGCGGCATCCGAGCCATGCACGGCATTGGCGTCGATGCTGTCGGCAAAGTCGGCCCGGATCGTGCCCTTGTCGGCCTTCTTCGGATCGGTGGCGCCCATCAGTTCGCGATTCTTGGCAATCGCGCCCTCGCCTTCCAGCACCTGGATCATGACCGGGCCCGAAATCATGAACTTGACCAGGTCGTTGAAGAACGGGCGCGCCTTGTGCACGGCATAGAAGGCCTCGGCCTCGCCGCGCGACAGGTGCACCATGCGCGCGGCCACGATCTTCAGGCCGGCGCCTTCGAAGCGGGCGTAGATCTGGCCGATCACGTTCTTGGCCACGGCGTCGGGCTTGATGATCGAGAGCGTACGTTCAATGGCCATGAAAAATTCTCCTGAATCAATGACTTGGCAAAGCTTTTTATTCTAGCGTGACAACCCTCAGCGACCCCGCCCGGCGGGTCCGCTGCGTCCGCCACCCCGGTTGCCGCGACCACCGCCCGGGCCGCCGCCCTTGCGGCGGAAGGCGTCGGCGCCGACATAGCCCACGGCGGTGCGCAAGGGGTCGGGCTGGCCGCCCTTGGCTTGGCCGCCGCGCTTGCCGCCGCCGCCGCGAGGTCCGCTGTTGCTGCTGCCGCCCGGACCGAAGCCGCCCTGGCCACGCGCGCCCTGCGCAAAGCGCTTGTCGTAGGTCTGCTGCAGCGGGTTCGGGATCGGGCCGTCCTCGGGGATGTCGCGGCGCGGCGCCCGGTCCTTCTGCAGCGCGCGCTTGTCGTAGGTCTGCTGCAGCGGATTGGGAATGGGCCCGTCTTCCGGGATCTCGCGCCGCAGCTGGCGCTCCTGCTGGATGGCCCGCTTGTCGAAGGTCTGTTGCAGCGGATTCGGAATGACACCGCCTTCGCCTGGCTCGAAGCCTGGCGCACGCGGGCCGCGCGGGCCGCGATCTGGCCGCGGACCGCGCTCCGGCCTGGGGCCGCGCTCGGCCCGCTCCGGGCGCGGCTCCGACTCGGCAGCCGCCGGGCGCAAGCCCGGTTCGGCGCCATCGGGACGCGGCCCGCGGTCCCCACCCTGGCCGCGCCGCCCGCTGCGACGGTTGCGTCCGCGGCGCGCACCACCATCGTTTTGTTCCTCACGCTCCGGCCGCGGCCCACTGGCCAGGCGGCGCAGAGTGCGCAGGTCGTTTTCGTCCAGATCCACCCAGACGCCGCGCTTCAGCCCGTAGGGCAGCACCACGGAACCATAACGGATGCGGATCAGCCGGCTCACCGCGTGCCCCACGGCCTCGAACAGCTTGCGCACCTCACGGTTGCGGCCCTCGGTGATGACGACACGGTACCAGTGATTGACGCCTTCGCCGCCGCCGTCCTCGATGCTCTTGAAGGCGGCGCGCTGGCCGTCGATGTCCACGCCTTCCAGCAGCCGGGCCCTGGCCTCGGGTTCGAGCAGGCCCAGCGAGCGCACGGCGTATTCGCGTTCGACACCGAAACGCGGGTGCATCAGCTGGTTGGCGAGTTCGCCCGAATTGGTGAACAGCAACAGGCCTTCGGTATTGATGTCGAGCCGGCCCACCGACTGCCACTTGCCGTGCTGCAGCCGCGGCAGGCGGCGGAAGACGGTGGGGCGCTGCTGCGGGTCGTCGTGCGTGACCACCTCGCCGGCCGGCTTGTGGTAGGCCAGCACGCGCGGCGGCGGCGGCGCGATGCGCACGCGCACCGGCTTGCCGTCGACGGCGAGGCGGTCACCGAAGGAAATGCGCTGGCCGGTGTGTGCGGGCTCGCCGTTCACGGTGACGCGGCCTTCGGTGATCATCTGCTCGAGGTCGCGCCGCGACCCGACCCCGGCCTGGGCCAGCACCTTGTGCAGCTTGGGGGCGTCGGGCTCGGCGGCCAGCACGCGCTTGGGCGGCAGTGCGGGCTCGGCGGCCTCGGTGGGCGCCGGTTCTTCGTCGTAGGCGCCGGAGAGTACCTGGGCAAAAACCTCCGCGGCTTCGGGTGCCGGCAACCGGATCGCGGCTGGCGCATCGAGCGGTTGGCCCGCGCCGGAATCGCCGCCCTCGGCCGATACATCGACATCGGCCTCGGTGCTTTCGCCACGCTCGGCGCCGCGCCGGCCACGTCGGCGGTTGCGGCCACGCCGGCTGCCTGTGCCCGCTTCGCCATCGACACCGGCATCGGCCCCGGCTTCAGCGCCGGTCTGGCCATCGGTTGTAGATCCAGTTTCAATGGCCTGACCGGGCGCTGCAGCGGCAGATGCGGCACCGGCGCCCTGGGTGGCCTCGGATGAAGCCGGCTCGGTGCGATCGACTTGGGCTGCCGCAGGCGGCGGCTCCACGCCCACGCCGGCCACAGCCTCGACCGCGCCTTCGACCTCCGCGGCAACCTCGGCAGGCGCTTCCGCGCCGGCGGCCACCTTGCGTGGCGCGCGCTTGCGCTTGGGCTTGTCGACCACGGCGCCTTCGGGCGCAGTGGCATCGGCCGCGGCGGCCTCGGGAGGCGGGGAGTCGGCTTCGTTAGCGTTCATGCTTGGGCGTCGGTGGCGACAGAGTGAGTGTTCTGATCGGCACACGGAGGCGCCGGCTCGGGGGTGGATTCGGTTTCGCCTGCGGCATCCAGCGGCAGGTCGACCTGCGCGTCGCCCAGCAGCGGAGGCGCTTCCAGCGCCGCCAGCGCGAGTGCGCCACGGGCGCCGTCCAGCGCGCCTTCCAGCGGCGGCAGCTGGTCCAGGCTGGCCAGTCCCAGGTCGTCCAGGAATTGCCGCGTGGTGGCGTACAGGGCCGGGCGGCCGGGGGCTTCGCGGTAGCCGATGGCGTCGATCCAGCCGCGTTCCTCGAGCTGCTTGACGATCTGGCTGCTGACGGTGACGCCGCGGATGTCTTCGATATCGCCGCGCGTCACGGGCTGGCGGTAGGCCACGATGGCCAGCGTCTCCATCGCGGCGCGCGAATATCTCGGCGGTTTCTCGGGATGCAGCCGGTCGAGGTAGGCACGCATCTCGGGCCGGCTCTGGAAGCGCCAGCCGCTGGCCAGCGTCACCAGTTCCACGCCGCGGCCCTGCCAGTCCTCGGCCAGTTCTTCGAGCAGGCGGCGCAAGGTATCAGCGCCGACCTCGTCGTCGAACAAGGCCTTCAAGTCGGCAAGCGGCAACGGTGACGTGGCGCAGATGAGCGCGGTTTCGAGGACGCGTTTGGCCTCTTTCGTATTCATGGCCTGTGCTGTTGGAGTGGCCCCCGGCATGGCGGTGGCCAGATCGATCATTCGGGGGGGTCGGGCCCTGCCCGGCAAATCACCGCGGGTGCGGGGCGTTTCGCATGGCCCGGCGGGGCCGGGACGGAGCAGCGTCTCAAACAGGCGCGGCACACGGAGTGCCTGCGGCGCTGTGAATTGCGGCAATTGTAGCGCGGACTGGCGGCTTGCGGCCCGCAGCTTCAGGCGCAGCCGTCCAGCACCTGTGCCCAGGCCGCCGCGAAGTCGGCCGGCGGCGGGCATTCGAAGACCAGCGCGGCGCGTGTCACCGGGTGCGCGAGCTGCAACACGCTGGCATGCAGTGCCTGGCGCAGCATGCCCAGCGCCGGACGGCCGCCGTACAAGGCGTCGGCCACCAGCGGGTGGCCGCAAGACGCCAGATGCACCCGGATCTGGTGCGTGCGCCCCGTATGCAGCGTGCAGCGCAGCGCGCTGACGGCGTCACCGCGGTCCTGGCCCTCGCGCACCGCCACTCGCGCGACGTCGGTGCGCGCCGTGCGCCCCCCGGCCGCCACCGGCACCACGGCCATGCGCACGCGCACGCGAGGGTCGCGGCCGATGGGAGCTTCGATCGTGCACGAGGCCTCGGCCACGACACCGTGAGCCAGCGCCAGATAGCGCCGGTGCACTGCTCGGGCGGCGATATCGCGCACCAGCGCCGTCACCGCCGGCAGCGTCTTGCCGACCATCATGACGCCCGAGGTGTCCTTGTCCAGCCGGTGCACGATGCCGGCCCGCGGCAGTGAAGCGGCCGCCGCATGGCGCGCCAGCAGGCCGTTGAGCAGCGTGCCCGACCAGTGGCCGGGCGCGGGATGCACCACCAGCCCGGCAGGCTTGTCCAGCACGAGCAGGTGCTCGTCCTCGTACAACACGGCCAGCGGCATGGCCTGCGGCGTATAGGCGCGGCTCTCCGCGGTGGGTACCAGTTCCAGCGACAGTTGCTGCCCGGCGCGCACGCGGCGCGATGCGGTACCTGCCGGCATGCCGTCCAGCCGCACATGCCTGGCATCGATGAGGTGCTGCAGGTGGCTGCGCGAAAACTCCGGCGCCAGAACCACCAGGGCCTGGTCCAGCCGCCGCCCGTGGAGAGCGGCCTCGACCGCGGCGGTGCGGGTCTCGAACGCCGCCGCCCCCTCGTCGTCGGTGGCGTCGTCCAGGGCTTCGGCGCCAAGGCGATTCAGGTCGGGCTCCCTATAATCTGCTGTCCTTGCACCGACCGCCACCCCAACCGATGAACGTTTCCCCACACTGGCGCGCCGTGCTCCTGGCCCTGCTTGCCACTGCGCTGCAACTGTCGGGATGCAGTTCCACACCTTCGGATCAGGCGCCGTTGAGCACCGGCGAAGCATTGTACAAAGAGGCCCGCGAAGAGATGGACTCGGGCAATTTCGCGGCGGCCATCAAGACGCTGGCGCGTGTGGAGGGCCTGGCCGCCGGTTCCCTGCTGGCGCAGCAGGCTTTGCTGGACATGGCCTACCTGAACTGGCGCCTGGGCGAACGCGCGCAGGCCCTGAGCGCGGTCGAACGCTTCATCAAGCTCAATCCCTCCAGCCCGGCGCTGGACTATGCCTTGTACCTGCGCGGCCTCGTCAATTTCAACGACAACCTGGGGCTGATGGGCAGCCTGGCCGGGCAGGAACTGTCCGAGCGCGACCAACGTGCCTCGCGCGACGCCTGGGAAGCGTTCAAGCAGCTCGTCGACCGGTTTCCGGACTCGCGCTACACGCCCGACGCGCGGCTGCGCATGGACTACATCGTCAATTCGCTGGCCGAATACGAGGTGCACGTGGCGCGCTACTACTTCCGCCGCGGCGCCTACGTGGCGGCGGCCAACCGCGCGCAGCAGGCGATCTCGCAGTTCTCGCAGACGCCCAGCGTCGAGGAGGCGCTGTACATCCTGATCGCCAGCTACGACAAGCTGGAGATGCCGGGGCTGCGCGACGCCGCCGAGCGCGTGCTGCGCCAGAACTTTCCCGAGAGCGAATACCTGACCAAGGGCTTGCTGGCGCGAAAGACACCCTGGTATCGGTTCTGACCGCGGCGCTGCCGGCGCCGCTCTTCAGTGCCCGGCCGCCAGTTCGGCCAACCAGTCCAGCGCCTGGTCCTCCTCGCCCAGCCGCCCCATCGGCGGCAAGGCCGCCAGCAGGCGCCGGCCGTAGGCCATCTGGCGCAGTCGCGGGTCGCACAGCACGAGCAGACCGCGGTCGGTCTCGGTGCGGATGAGCCGCCCCGCACCCTGCTTCAGAGAGACCGCCGCCTCGGCGACGAAATAGTCGTCGAAAGGGTTGCGGCCCTGCGCACGCAGCTGGCGCACGCGCGCTTCCACCAGCGGGTCGCCCGGCGGCGGAAACGGCAGCTTGTCGATGAGCACGCACTGCAGCGCGTCACCCGGCATGTCGATGCCTTCCCAGAAGCTGGCCGATCCGACCAACACGCAGCCGCGGCCGTCGCCGTAGCGCTGCAGCAGCGCTCGGCGCGGCTCGGTGCCTTGCACCAGCACGGTCAGTCCGGCGGCTTCGGGTTGCGCCGCCAGGGCGTCGGCCACCACCGGCAGCACACGCAGCGTCGTCGTCAGCACGAAGGTGCGCCCGCCCAGTGCGCCGGCACAACGCGCGGCCAGGGCGCCCACCGCGGCGGCATGGCCGGGGGCATTGGGCAGCGGAAAGCGCGCCGGCACCCACACGCGGGCGTGGGCCGGGTAGTCGAAGGGGCTGCCGACGCGCAGCTTCTCGGCGTCCTCCAGGCCGGTGCTGGCGGTGAACCAGCTCAAGCCCTCGTCGTCGCCCAGCGTGGCCGAGGTGAAGATCCAGGCCCGCGGCGCCAGCGCGCGCTGTTCGGTCAGCATCTGCCGGATGTCCAGCGGCGACTCGACCATCCGCGCCTGCTGCGGCGTGAGATCGATCCAGCGCACATGGTCGGCGGCCGCCTCGCCGCCGAAAAGTGCGGCCAGCGCTGCGAGCGTTCGCGCGCGCTGCTCCAGCTTGGGAAAGTCGGGCGCCGCTTCGGCCACGCCGGCCAGCGCCTGGGCAGCGGCGAGTGCGGCGTCGGCCATGCCTTGAAGTGCCGGCTCGGTCGCCTCACCCCGCTCCTCCCAGCGCCGCTTGAGCATGCCGCGCACCTCGCGCTGCTCGCCGGCGCAGGCCAGCCGCAGTTCGCGCGCTGCGCGCTCGATGCCGGCCTGCAGGTCGTTCCAAGGCTGCAGCCCGCGCGCATGCGCCAGCCCCGCGGCGAGCAGGTCGCGCCCCAGGTCGATGGCTTGGCCGGTGGCCAGGGTGGTGCCCAGGAACTGCACGCCAGCTTCCACCAGCTGGTGAGCCTCGTCGAAGACGGCCGCGTCCACCGTCGGCAGCAGTTCGGCCACGCCGCTGTCGCGCAGCGCCATGTCGGCGAAGAAGAGGTGGTGGTTGACGACCACCAGGTCGGCCGCCATCGCCTCGCGCCGTGCCTGCATGACATGGCAGGCGCGGAACTCCGGGCACTCGCTGCCCAGGCAGTTGTCGCGCGTGGAGGTCACCAGTGGGATCACCGGCGAGCGGTCGTCCAGGCCCTCGATCTCGGCCAGGTCGCCGCTTTGCGTGGCCTGCGCCCATTGCGCCACTCGGTGCAGCGCGCGCACCGCGAAGCGGTCGGGCAATTGCGCCCCCACCCGGGCCTGGATCAGCCGATGCCGGCACAAATAGCTGGCGCGGCCCTTGAGCAAGGCCATGCGCACCGGCACGCGCAGCGCATCACGCAGGCGCGGCAGGTCGCGCAGGAAGAGCTGGTCCTGCAGGCTCTTGGTGGCGGTGCTGACCAGCGCCCGCCGCCCCGACAGCAGCAGCGGCACCAGGTAGGCGAAGGTCTTGCCGACGCCGGTGCCGGCCTCGGCCACCAGCGTCTCGCGACCGGCCACTGCCTGCGCAATGCGCGCGGCCAGCGTGTCCTGCGCCGCACGCGCCAGGAAGTGGGGGTCGCTGCGCGCCAGCGGACCGTCGGCAGCGAAGGCGCGTCCCACCGCCTGGGCTAGGTTGCCGTTCAACGATGCATCCTTTGGGCCTGCGGCCGGCCCCTGCAGGCGGCAGCGAACGCTCGGCAGGCCTGCGCGCTCACGCGGGTTCGGGCGGTTCCACCTGAAGCTCCAGGCTCGCGATCTGATCCCGCAGCAGCAATCGGCGCTTCTTCAGCCGCCGCAGCGTCAGTTCGTCGGCCGGGCTGGCCAGCAGGTTGCGGTCGATCAGGTCGTCGAGATCGGCGTGTTCCATGCGCAATTCGATGAGCCGACGCTGCGGCGAATTCAGGTTCTCGTCCATTGCTGCACGGTTGCGGACTGGACCTCCAGTTTATATTCTTCGCGATGATCAGCGCCGCGCAATCGTTCCGCTTCAGTGCCGCCACCGGGCTGCACCGTGGCGACCGCGCGTACCAGCAGGACCAGGTGGAGATCATCACCCACCCGCGCATCCATGGCGCCGTGCTCGCGATGGTGGCCGACGGCATGGGCGGCAAGAGCGGCGGACGCAAGGCCGCAGACCAGGTGCTGCTCACCGGCCGCCAGATCTTCGAGCGGTTTTCACCAGGCGAAGACGACGCCCGCGAGCTGCTGCGCCAGCTGGTGCTGGAGTCGCACCTGATGATCAAGCTGACGGCCATCACCGCCGAGGAAGAACCGCACAGCACGGTGGCGGCCTTTCTCGTCGGCCCCGGGCTCGAATGCGACGTGGTGCATGCCGGCGACTCGCGCGTCTATCACTTCCGCGGCGCCGAGATGATGAAGCGCACGGTGGACCATTCCTTCGTGCAGCGGCTCATCGACGAAGGCAAGATCACCGAGGAAGCGGCCAATACGCACCCGCAGTCCAACCTGCTCACCGGTTGCCTGGGCACCCATGCCGACCCGCCGTTGGCCTTGTGGCACATCGATCGACTCGACTACGGCGACACCCTGCTCGCCTGCAGCGACGGCCTGTGGCACTACTTCACCCCCAAGGAAATGGGCGCCATCCTGCACGCGCTGCCGCCTCGCGAGGCCAGCGAGATGCTGATCAGCAAGGCGCGCCAGCGCGCCCGAGGCGGCGGCGACAACCTGTCGCTGGCGCTGGCGCGCATCGACTCGCCGCGTTGATGCCCTGGCCCGGGGGCGCCGGCGACTGGCGGCACTCGGCCGGGCCCGACTCAGCGTCCCGGCCCGCTGGCTGCCCCCGGCACCGGCAGCGGCGCGGCGGACTTGCCGGCGGCCTCGCGTTCGGCCAAGCGTCTTCGCACGCGTTGGAGCGCGGCCTCGGCTTCCTCGCGGCGGCGTTGCGATGCCCGTGCACGCTCGGCGGCCTTTGCCGCACGCGCCTGCGCCTCGGCGCTGGACGGCTGCGAGGCCGAAGCAGGCGAAGCCGGCCCGGCCGAAGCGGGCTCGGCCGGTGACCGGGGCGGCAATTCCGGCGCGGAAGCCGGTGCCGGACGCGCCGCCTGCTCGCGCTGCTTGGCTTCGATGGCGGCGCGCCGCTCGGCAGCGCGCTGCTGGCGTTCGACGTCGTCGAGTTCCAGCTCGCGCGCGCGCAGCGGCGCCAGCGCCTCGCGGCGTCGGCGGCGCACGTCCTCGACGCAGTCATTGACGAAGAAGCGCTGCTGGCAGGCCAGCTCCTCCTGGGCGAAGCCGTCGATCAACGCCTGCCGCTCGGCCGCCAGTCGCGCGCGCTCGGCGTCGTCGACCGGCCGCGCCGCCTGCGGCCAGAACAGCAAGGGCAGGAGCAGCGACAGCCAACGCATCGGTTCGCTCAGGTCAGCGAGGTATCGACCTCGCGCCGCGCCAGCGCCAGGAATTCGGCCGACTGCATCTCGCGCAACCTGGACACCGTGCGCGGAAACTCGTGCACCATCGGCCCCTCGGTATACAGGCCTTCAGGCGGCACGGCGGCCGACAAGATCAGCTTCACGCGGCGGTCGTACAGCACGTCCACCAGCCAGGTGAAGCGGCGCGCCTCGCTGGCCATGCGCGGCGGCATCTGCGGCACGTTGCTGAGCAGCACGGTGTGGAATCGCGAAGCGATCTCCAGATAGTCGTTCTGCGACCGCGGGCCGCCGCACAGCGTGCGGAAGTCGAACCACACCACGCCGCCGGCACGGCGAAGCGCGCTCAGCGCACGGTGCTCGATCTGCATCACCGGCTCTTCGTCGCGCGCCTCGGCCAGCTGTTCGAAGGCCTGCTCCAGCGCGGCTTCCGCGGCCGCACCCAGCGGGCTGTGCCACATGGTGATGCCCTGCAAGGTGTGCTGACGATAGTCGGTACCGGCGTCGACATTGACCAGTTCCAGCTTCGACTTCAGCAGTTCGATTGCCGGCAGGATGCGGTCGCGGTGCAGGCCGTTGGGGTACAGGCCATCGGGGTGGAAGTTGGAAGTGGTGACGATGCTCACGCGGTGGGCGAACATCGATTCGAGCAGCCGGTGCAGGATCATCGCGTCGGTGACGTCGGCGACATGGAATTCGTCGAAGCAGATGAGCCGGAATCGGCGCGCGATGCGCTGTCCCAGTTCCTGCAGCGGGTTGGCGGTGCCCTTCAGGTCCTGCAGCTCGCGATGCACCTCGCGCATGAATTCGTGGAAATGCAGCCGCGTCTTGCGCGTCAGCGGCACGCTCCGGAAGAAGCAGTCCATGAGGAAGCTCTTGCCCCGCCCCACGCCGCCGTACATGTAGACGCCGCGCGGAATGGGCGGGCGCACCAGCAGCTTGGTGACCGCATTGCGGCGCCGCGACTTGTAGGCCACCCACTCGTTCTCGCAGCGCTCCAGCGCGGCAACGGCTTGCAGCTGTGCCGGGTCGCTGCGGTAGCCGCGCTCGGCGAGCGTGGCTTCGTAGAGCTGGCGGACTCCCACGCGCTCGCGCGTTCAGCGCTTCAGAAGTTCAGCGTGCGCTTGTCGACGGCCAGTGCGGCTTCCTTCGTCGCTTCGCTCAAGGACGGGTGGGCGTGGCAGATGCGCGCGATGTCCTCGCTGCTGGCACGGAATTCCATCGCCACCACGGCCTCGGCGATGAGTTCGCTGGCCATGGGGCCGACGATGTGCACGCCCAGGATCTCGTCGCTGGCCGCGTCGGCGAGGAATTTCACCATGCCGGTGGTGTCGCCCAGCGCGCGTGCGCGGCCGTTGGCCATGAACGGAAAGGTGCCGGCCTTGTACGCGCGGCCCGCGCTCTTGAGCTGCTGCTCGGTCTGGCCCACCCAGGCGATTTCGGGGCTGGTATAGATCACCCAGGGGATGGTGTTGAAGTTCACGTGGCCGTGCTGGCCGGCCATGCGCTCGGCCACCGCCACGCCCTCTTCCTCGGCCTTGTGCGCCAGCATCGGACCACGCACCACGTCGCCCACCGCCCACACGCCGGGCAGGTTGGTGCGGCATTCGTCGTCGACAACGATGGCGCCGCGCTCGTCGAGCTTCAGGCCCACGGCCTCGGCATTCAATCCGGTGGTATTGGGCACGCGGCCGATGGAGACGATGAGCCGGTCGGCGTCGAGCTTGTGCGCCGCGCCCTTGGCGTCGGTGTAGGCGACGCTGACGCCCTTCCTGTTCACCTTGACCTCGCCGACCTGGACGCCGAGTTCGATCTTCAGGCCCTGCTTGGTGAAGGCCTTGTGCGCCTCCTTGGCGATCTGCTCGTCCACCGCGCCCAGGAAGGTGGGCAGCGCTTCGAGCACGGTCACTTCGGCGCCCAGGCGGCGCCAAACCGAGCCCATCTCCAGACCGATGACGCCGGAGCCGATGAGCGCGAGCCTCTTCGGCACCGCGCCGATGCGCAGCGCACCGTCGTTGCTGAGCACCATCTCCTCGTCGAACGGCGCCTGCGGCAGCGCGCGCGCGCTGGAACCGGTGGCCACGATCACCTGCTTGCCGGTCAACACCTCGTCGCCGACGGCGACCTCGTAGCCGCCGTCCACCGCCTTCACGAACGAGCCGCGGCCGTGGAAGAAGGCGACCTTGTTCTTCTTGAACAGGTACAGGATGCCGTCGTTGTTCTGCTTCACCACGGTGTCCTTGCGCCCCAGCATCGTCTTCACGTCGATGCTGAGGTCCTTCAGCCCGATGCCGTGGTCGGCGAAATGGTGATGCGCCTGCTCGTAGTGTTCGCTGCTCTGCAACAGCGCCTTGCTCGGAATGCAGCCGACATTGGTGCAGGTGCCGCCCGGCGCGGGGCCGCCCGCGGCGTTCTTCCAGTCGTCGATGCAGGCGGTGGAAAAACCGAGTTGCGCCGCGCGGATGGCGCCGATGTAGCCGCCGGGGCCGCCGCCGATGACGATGACGTCGAATTGCTTGGACATGGTTTGTTCAATGAAGCCGTGTCATTCGTTCGGAACGAAGATCCACAGCAGTAGGTAGAGCAGCACGCCGGTGCCGCCGAAGAGCGCCAGCGTGAACAGGATCAGGCGCCAGATCCAGGACTCGACGCCGGTGATGACGGCCAGGCCGCCGCAGACGCCGCCGATCCAGCGGTCGCTGCGGCTGCGGCGCCAGCGGCTGATGGCGGCCACGGCGGGTATGTCGGGCGGCGACGGCGGGCCGTCGAGCAGCCGCGCCTTGGCGCGCTGGAATTCCGCTTCGGTGAGCGCACCGCGCCCCTTCAGTTCCTCCAGGCGAGTCAGTTCGTCGGCAAGTCCCATCCTGGCCTCCAGGTGCAACCGAAGTCGCGGCTCAGATGTCGAACAGCAGCCGCGCCGGGTCTTCCAGCGCTTCCTTCATGGCCACCAGCCCGAGCACGGCCTCGCGGCCGTCGATGATGCGGTGGTCGTAGCTCATCGCCAGGTAGTTCATCGGCCGCACCACGACCTGGCCGTTCTCCACCACCGCGCGGTCCTTGGTGGCGTGCACGCCCAGGATGGCGCTCTGCGGCGGGTTGATGATCGGCGTGGACAGCATCGAGCCGAAGACGCCGCCGTTGCTGATGGAGAAGGTGCCACCCGAGAGTTCGTCCATCGACAGCTTGCCGTCGCGCGCCTTGGTGCCGAATTCGGCGATCTTCTTCTCGATATCGGCAAAGCTCATCTGGTCGGCATTGCGCAGGATCGGGACCACCAGTCCGCGCGGGGAGCCGACGGCGATGCCGATGTCGAAATAGCCGTGGTAGACGATGTCGGTGCCGTCGATCGACGCATTGATGACCGGGTACTTCTTCAGCGCCGCCACCGCGGCCTTGACGAAGAAGCTCATGAAGCCGATCTTGACGCCGTGCTCCTTCTCGAACTTGTCCTGGAAACGCTTGCGCATCTCCATCACCGGGGCCATGTTGACCTCGTTGAAGGTGGTCAGGATGGCATTCGTGGCCTGCGACTGCAGCAGCCGTTCGGCGACGCGGGCACGCAGGCGGCTCATGGGCACGCGCTGCTCGGGGCGGTCGCCGAGATGGGCCATCGCGGGCGCGGCCACCGACGGCAGCGGCCGCGCCACCGCGGGAGCGGCCGGCGCCGCCACCGGTGCGGCCGGCGCCGGCTTGGGCGCGGCGAGCGCACCCAGCACGTCGCCCTTGATGACACGGCCGTCCTTGCCGGTACCGGGCACCGAGCCCGCCGGCAGCCCATGGTCGGCCATCAGCTTGGCGGCCGCAGGCATGGCCACGCCCGCCTTGCCGCTGCCGGCCGCCGGAGCCGCGGGGGCCGCGGCCGCCGCCGGCGGCAACGCCTTCGCCGCCAGCGGGCTGGTCGAGACCTTGCCTTCGGTATCGATGCGCGCGATCACCTCGTCGGCCACGCAGCTCTCGCCGTCGGCCTTGATGATCTGCGCCATCACGCCCGCCGTGGGTGCCGGCACCTCGAGCACCACCTTGTCGGTCTCGATCTCGACCAGGATCTCGTCCATGGCCACGGCCTCGCCGGGCTTCTTCTTCCACTGCAGCAGCGTGGCCTCGGCCACCGATTCCGACAGTTGCGGAACCTTCACATCGACAATCGCCATGATCTATCTCGTCTGTTTTGGTTTGAATGCTCGGCCGGACCGGGAAGCGGGCGCGCAACAGGGCCGCGCGCCTCCCGCCGCGCCGCTCACTTGGAGAGCACGAAGCCCTTGAGCTTGCCGAAGGCCTGGTCGAGCAGCGCCTTCTGCTGCTCCTGGTGCAGGTGCGCGTAGCCCACCGCGGGCGAAGCCGAGGCCGGGCGGCCGGCATAACCCAGCTTCTGGCCGTCGAGCATGTTCTCGTGCACGTAGTGCTGCACGTAGAACCAGGCGCCCTGGTTCTGCGGCTCGTCCTGGCACCAGATGACCTCGGTGGCGTTGGGGTAGCGCTTCATCTCCAGCGCGAAGGCCTTGTGCGGAAACGGATAGAGCTGCGCCACGCGCAGGATGGCCACGTCGTCGGCCCCCTTCTCGGCGCGCTTGCGCACCAGGTCGTAGTAGACCTTGCCCGAGCAGCAGATCACGCGCTTGACCTTGTTCGCCACGATGGCGTCGTCGGCCTCGGGGTTGACGGTGCGGAAGTCGCCCTTGGTGAACTCGCTCAGCGGCGAACTCGCGTCCTTGGCGCGCAGCAGCGACTTGGGCGTGAGCACGATCAGCGGCTTGCGGAACTGCCGCACCATCTGCCGGCGCAGCAGGTGGAAGATCTGGCTCGCGCTGCTGGGCTGGCAGATCTGCATGTTGTTGTCGGCGGCCAGCTGCATGAAACGCTCCAGCCGTGCCGAGCTGTGCTCGGGCCCCTGCCCTTCGTAGCCGTGCGGCAGGAAAAGCGTGAGGCCGTTGACGCGCCCCCACTTCACCTCGCCCGAGGCAATGAACTGGTCGATGACGACCTGGGCGCCATTGACGAAGTCGCCGAACTGAGCCTCCCAGATGGTGAGCGTATTCGGTTCGGCCGAGGCATAACCGTATTCGAAACCCAGCACCGCCTCTTCGGACAGCAGCGAGTCGATGACGGTGAACGACGCCTGGTTCTCGGCCACGTGCTCCAGCGGCACGTAGGTGCCGGTATCCCACTTCTCGCGGTTCTGGTCGTGCAGCACGGCATGACGGTGGGTGAAGGTGCCGCGGCCGCAGTCTTCGCCGCTCAGGCGCACGGCGTAGCCACTGGACACCAGCGATGCATAGGCCAGCGTCTCGGCCATGCCCCAGTCGACGTTGATCTCGCCGCGCCCCATGGCGGCGCGATCGGCCAGCACCTTCTCCACCAGCGGATGCACCTTGAAGTTCTCGGGCACGGTCGTCACGCGCTCGGACAGGCGGCGGATCTCGGCCAGCGGCAGCGCGGTATCGGCGGCGTCGGTCCACTTCTTGCCCAGGAAGGGCACCCAGTCGACGGCGTACTTGCTCTTGAAATTGGTCAGCACCGGGTCGGCCGTATGGCGGCCCTCGTCCATGGCGGCGCGGTAGGACTTGGCCATGTCGTCGGGTCCGGTCTCGGGCAGCACGCCCTGCGTCACCAGCTTTTCACCATACAGCTTGCGCGTGCCCGGGTGCTGGCCGATTTTCTTGTACATCAGCGGCTGCGTCAGGCTGGGCGTGTCCTGCTCGTTGTGGCCGAGCTTGCGGAAGCACACGATGTCGACCACCACGTCCTTGCGGAACTGCTGGCGGTAGTCCATGGCCAGTTGCGTGCACAGCACCACGGCTTCGGGATCGTCGCCGTTGACGTGCAGCACCGGCGCCTCGACCATCTTCACCACGTCGGTGCAGTACAGCGTGGAGCGGGTGTCGCGCGGGTCGCTGGTGGTGAAGCCGATCTGGTTGTTGATCACCAGGTGCACCGTGCCGCCTGTGAAATAGCCGCGCGTCTGCGCCAGCGCCAAAGTCTCCATCACCACGCCCTGGCCGGCGAAGGCCGCGTCGCCGTGCACCAGCACCGGCAGCACCTGCGCTCCGGTCTTGTCGCCGCGGCGGTCCATGCGCGCCTTCACCGAACCTTCGACCACCGGGTTGACGATCTCCAGGTGGCTGGGGTTGAAGGCCAGGCTCAAGTGCACCGGCCCGCCCGGGGTGCTGACGTCGCTGGAGAATCCTTGGTGGTATTTCACGTCGCCCGAAGGCAGCGCCTCGGGCGCAGTGTGGTCGAACTCGGCGAACAAGTCCTTGGGCATCTTGCCCAGCGTGTTGACGAGCACGTTCAGCCGCCCGCGGTGGGCCATGCCGATGACGATCTCCTGCACGCCCTTCTCCCCCGCGCGCTGGACCAGTTCGTCCATGCTCGCGATGAAGCTCTCGCCGCCTTCCAGGCTGAAACGCTTCTGCCCCACGTACTTGGTGTGCAGGTAGCGCTCCAGGCCTTCGGACGCCGTGAGGCGCTCCAGGATGTGCACCTTCTCGGCCACCGTGAAGCTGGGCTTGCTGCGGATCGATTCCAGCCGCTCCTGCCACCAGCGCTTCTCGGCCGGGTCGGTGCAGTGCATGAATTCGGCGCCGATGGTGCCGCAATAGGTGTCGCGCAAGGCCTGCACGATCTCGCGCAGGCTCATGTTCTCGGCCTTGCTGAAATACGTGTTCGCGGCCGAGAAGCTGATGTCCAGGTCGGACTCGCTCAGGTCGTAGAAGGCCGGTTCCAGTTCGGGAATCTTCGGGCGCTCGGTGCGCTTGAGCGGGTCCAGGTCGGCCCAGCGCGAACCCAGGAAGCGATAGGCCGCGATCAGGCTCTGCACGTGCACCTGCTTGCGCGCGACGGCCAGGTCGGCCTCGCTGGCCTTCAGCGCGAAGGCATTGGCCTTGGCGCGCTGGGCAAAGCTCTCCACCACCGGCGCGTGAGCCACGTCACGCGCGCCCGAGCCGTCGGTGGCCGGCACGTGCTGGAGGTTGTCGAAGTAGGCGCGCCAGTTGTCCGGCACGCTGCCGGGGTTGTCGAGGTAGGCCTCGTACAACTCCTCCACGTAGGGGGCGTTGCCCCCGAACAGGTACGAGTTGGACCTGTACTGCTGCATCATCTTTCGCTCACCTTTCGCCCGCGGTTTCCGCCGGCTTCGATGGGTTGATCAACCTT
Organism: Candidatus Rubrivivax defluviihabitans; assembly: GCA_016709385.1. GTDB lineage: Bacteria > Pseudomonadota > Gammaproteobacteria > Burkholderiales > Burkholderiaceae_C > Rubrivivax > Rubrivivax defluviihabitans. The sequence continues at coordinate 421,208 of JADJMW010000001.1, read as the reverse complement.
CCGCGACCCCGGCTGCACCGGGCCAGCGGACTAGCGACCCGCCTTGCTGCCTGTCTCACGACAGCAAGGGGACGGGAAGGACCGTTGTTCTCTCAGACGCGAACTTTAGCACCACGCCTGCATGTTTCTGCCCCGCGATTGGACAATGGCAATCCCTGCGTTTTCCTGACAATGCGGGCCATCCGCGGGCATCGGGGCGGCCCCGGACTTTCCCGGCTGCCGCTTGCGCGCGCCGGCACTACGATGCCGGGTTTCGCAACCCCATGAGGACGGCCCCATGAAATTCAATGCATTCCTGGCCGCGGCGGCCCTGGCTGCAGCGGTGGCGCTGCCCGCCCAGGCGCAGACCCTGCGCTGGGCGGCGCAGAACGACATCCTGACGATGGACCCGCATTCGCAGAACCATGCGACGACGAATGCCATCCTGATGCATGCCTACGAAGGCCTCACGCGGTACAACGACAAGTACGAGGTCGAACCCGCGCTGGCCACGAAGTGGACCTTCGTCAGCCCGACGCAGGTACGTTTCGAGTTGCGCAAGGGCGTCAAGTTTCACGACGGCACGCCGTTCGGCGCCGACGACGTGGTGTTCTCGTTCGGCCGCATCAAGCAGCCGCAAGGCACGATGCAGATCTACGTCACCGGCGTGAACGAGGTGAAGAAGATCGACGAGCACACCGTGGACCTGGTGCTGGCAGCGCCCAACCCCATCCTGCTGCGCAACATCGTCGACTTCCGCATCATGAGCAAGGCCTGGGCGGAGAAGAACAACGCCACCAAGGTGCAGGACTACAAGGCCAAGGAGGAGAACTTCGCCACCCGCAACGTCATGGGCACGGGGCCGTACCGCATCCTGAGCTGGCAGCCCGAGCAGCGCGTCATGATGGCGCGCAACGACGCCTGGTGGGACAAGCACAAGGGCAACGTGGCGCAGGTCGTCTACACGCCGATCAAGGCCGAGGGCACCCGCGTCGCCGCGCTGCTGTCGGGCGACGTGGACATGCTCACCGACATCCCCACGCAGGACATCGCCCGGCTGCGCACCGACAAGAAGCTCAAGATCGTCGACGGGCCCGAGGTGCGCACGATCTTCTTCGCGCCCGACGTCGGCAGCCCCGAGCTGAAGTACAGCAACGTCAAGGGCAAGAACCCCTTCGCCGACAAGCGCGTGCGCCAGGCGCTGAGCCTGGCCATCGACCGTGAAGCCATCCGCCGCAGCACCATGAGCGGGATGTCGATCCCCGCGGCACTGATGGTGGCACCCGGCGTCAACGGCCACGACAAGCAGCTCGACACGCCGGCCAAGGCCGACCCGGCACGCGCCAAGGCCCTGCTCGCCGAGGCCGGCTATCCGAACGGCTTCGAGGTGCGGCTGAACTGTCCTAACAACCGCTACGTCAACGACGAGAAGATCTGCCAGGCGGTGACCGCCATGTGGGCCCGCATCGGCGTGAAGGCCTCGCTGGTGGCCGAGAACATGGCCACCTTCAGCCAGAAGTTCCAGAATTTCGACTCGTCGCTCTACATGCTGGGCTGGGGCGTGGCCACCTACGACGCGCAGTACATGATCCAGTCGCTGGTCCGCACGCGCACCAGCGGCGCCGACGGCAACTTCAATTTTTCCAGGATCAGCGATCCGACAGTCGACCGCCTGACCGATGCGATGAAGAGCGAGGTCGACGTCGCCAAGCGCAACGCGATGATCCGCGAGGCGCTGGTGCGCATCAAGGACGAGGTGCTGTTGATCCCCATCCACCACCAGATGCGGCCCTGGGCCATGAAGGCCGGCGTGACCACGGTGCACCGTTCCGACGACCGGCCCGAGGCGCGCTTCACGTCGATCCGCTGATTGCCGCTTTTCGACCCAAGCAACGGGGCCCGCGGGCCCCGTTGCTCATGCTGCCAAGGCGTTGCGGATGACGCGGCCGCCCTTCATGAGCAAGCGGATGCCCTGCTCCGGATCGGCCAGCATCTCCAGGCTTCGCGTCGGATCACCGTCCACCACCAGCAGGTCGGCCCAGGCACCCGGCACGAGCTGGCCGATATGCGCCTCCTGGCCCATCATCCGCGCCGCGGTGAGGGTGGCGCTTTGCAGCGCTTCCACCGCTGACATGGCCCCTGTGCGCAGCGCGAATTCGCCGGACTGCCGCGCGTGCATGTGGCCCAGCAGGTCGGTGCCGAAGACCACCGGCACACCCTCGGCACGCGCGATGCGCACCGCCTCGACGCCCCGGGCCTGCACGACGGCCAGCTTGTCCATCATGGCCGCGCTCCAGCCCAGGCGCTGGCCTTCGTCGGCCAGCGCGGCATAGGTCGACAGCGTGGGCACCAGGTAGGTGCCGTGCGTCTTCATCACGCGCGCCGTGGCCTCGTCGATGAGATTGCCGTGCTCGATGCTGCGCACGCCGGCCTGCACGGCGCGCGTGACGGCGCGCGGCGAATAGGCATGCGCCAGCGCATAGAGGTTCGCGGCCTCGGCTTCCTCGACCGCGGCACGCAATTCCTCCAGCGAGAACTGCGTGCCGTCGATGGGGTCGGTGGGGCTGCTGATGCCGCCGCCGGCCATGATCTTGACCTGGTTGGCGCCGTTGCGAATCTGCTCGCGCACGGCGCGCCGCACCTCGCCCACGCCATCGGCGATGGCGCCCATGAGGCCGAGGCCGGCGCAGCTGCAGAACATGGCGCTGCCGCCGGGCCCGCGGCCCACGCCCTTGGGCCGCATGTCGGCATGGCCACCGGTCTGCGAGATGGGGAAACCCGAGATGAACAACCGCGGCCCTTCGTACAGGCGGCGCTCCACCGCTTCCTGCAGCCCGAAGTCGGCGCCGGCGGCGTCGCGCACGGTGGTGAAGCCGCGGTGCAGCATGCCGTGCAGGATGTGGCTGGCCTGCGCGCCCACCAGGGAAGGTGGCTGCAGCGCCAGCGCCACCAGGTCGGCAGAGGCCGCCGTCACGTGCACATGGGCGTCGATGAGGCCGGGCAGCACGACGCGGCCGGCCACGTCGATGATTTCCGCGTCGTCCACCTGCAGCGCCTGCTGCGTGACGGCGGCGATGCGCCCGCCTTCGATGACGAGGGTGGTGTGCGGCCGCAGGGTCCCGCTGGCGCTGTCGAACAGGCGCGCATTGACGAGGGCCTGGCGACGGAGCGTCATGGACCGTTCACCCCGCGGCGGTTGCGCAGCCTCAACCCAGGCCGTGGAGCCGCCTCAGGGATTCGATGGCGGCCAGGCGCCGGTAGGCCGCTCCCAGCTCGGCGCGCAATTGCGCCACGCGCTCGGCCACCGGCACCACGGCCTTGACCGCGCCGATGCCCTGGCCGCAGCCCCAGATGTCCTTCCAGGCCTTCTTCGAACCTTCACCGCCGCCGAAGTCCATCTTGCTTGGATCGCTCTCGGGCAGGTGGTCCGGGTCCAGGCCGGCGGCACGGATGGACGGCTTGAGATAGTTGCCGTGCACGCCGGTGAACAGGCTGGAGTAGACGATGTCGTCGCTGTTGCTGTCGACGATGCACTGCTTGTAGGCGTCCGAGGCACGCGCCTCGTCGGTGGCGATGAAGGCCGAACCGATATAGGCGAAGTCGGCCCCCGCGGCCAGCGCCGCCAGCACGCCGTTGCCGGTGGCAATGGCGCCCGACAGCGCCAGCGGCCCGCTGAACCACTCGCGGATCTCCTGCACCAGCGCAAACGGACTCTTCACGCCGGCATGGCCGCCGGCACCGGCGGCCACGGCGATGAGGCCGTCGGCACCCTTGTCGATGGCCTTGTGCGCGAAGCCGTTGTTGATGATGTCGTGCAGCACCACGCCGCCCCAGCCCTGCACGGCCTGGAAGACGTCGCTGCGCGCACCCAGCGAGGTGATGACGATGGGCACCTTGTACTTGGCGCACACGGCCATGTCGTGGTCGAGCCTGTCGTTGCTCTTGTGCACGATCTGGTTCACGGCGAAGGGTGCCGCCGGGCTGTCGGGGTGGTCGCGGTCCCAGGCCGCCAGCGTCTCGGTGATCTCGGCCAGCCATTCGTCGAGCTGCGAGGCCGGTCGCGCATTGAGCGCCGGCATCGAACCGACGATGCCGGCCTGGCACTGCGCGATGACGAGCTTGGGGTTGCTGATGATGAAAAGCGGCGCGCCGATGATCGGCAGCGGCACCCTCTTGAGCGCGGCGGGCAGGGCCATCAGAAAGACTCCAGGGGCATGGCGGTGACGGAGTCCGCGCCTTCGACGATGCTGTCGCGCAGGCCGCTCGCCTTGTTGAGGATATGGTCGGCGTAGAAGCGTGCGGTGGCGATTTTCGCCTGCATGAAGGCGGTGTCGGTGCCTTCGGCCAGGCGGTCTTCGGCCACCATCAGCGCGCGCGCCATCTGCCAGCCGGCGACCACCGTGCCGGCCAGCATCAGGTAGGGCACGCTGCCGGCGAAGACGGCGTTGGGGCTGGCCTGGGTCTGGCCGGCGACGAAATCCACCGCATCGAGGAAAGCTCGTCGCGCGGTGGCCAGGCGCGCCGCCACGGCACGGCCGGCGGCGCTGTCGCGTGCGCGCAATTGGCCTTCGGTGGCTTCGATCTGGCCGGCGATGGCACGCGCCACCGCGCCGCCGTCGCGCGCGGTCTTGCGGCCCACCAGGTCGTTGGCCTGGATGGCGGTGGTGCCTTCGTAGATGGTCAGGATCTTGGCGTCGCGCAGGTATTGCGCGGCGCCGGTCTCCTCGATGTAACCCATGCCGCCGTGCACCTGTACGCCCAGGCTGGCCACGTCCAGGCTCATCTCCGTGCTCAGGCCCTTGATCAGCGGCACCATGAATTCGTAGAAGGCCTGGTTCTGCCTGCGCACCTCGGCATCGGGGTGGGCATGGGCGGCGTCGTACGCCGCCGCAGCCACCAGCGCCATGGCCCGGCAGCCCTCGGTGTGGGCGCGCATGGTCATCAGCATGCGCCGCACGTCGGGGTGGTGGATGATGGCGCCGGGCGCCTTCAACGAACCGTCGACCGGCCGGCCCTGCACCCGGTCGCGCGCATAGGCCACCGCCTTCTGGTAGGCACGTTCGGCCAGCGCGATGCCCTGCACGCCGACGCCGAAACGCGCCGCGTTCATCATGATGAACATGTATTCCAGGCCGCGGTTTTCCTGCCCGACGAGGTAGGCCACCGCGCCGCCGTGGTCGCCGTACTGCAAGACGGCCGTGGGACTGGCCTTGATGCCGAGCTTGTGCTCGATGCTCACGCAGTGCACGTCGTTGCGCGCGCCCAGACTGCCGTCGGCGTTGACGAGGAACTTCGGGCAGATGAACAGCGAGATGCCCTTCACGCCCTCGGGTGCACCGACCACGCGCGCGAGCGCGAGGTGGACGATATTCTCTGCCAGGTCGTGTTCGCCGTAGGTGATGTAGATCTTGGTGCCGAAGAGCTTGTAGCTGCCGTCGGGCTGCGGCTCGGCGCGCGTGCGCACCACCGACAGGTCGGAACCGGCCTGAGGCTCGGTGAGGTTCATCGACCCCGTCCAGGCGCCTTCGATCATCTTCGGGATGTACGCGGCCTGCTGCTCGGGCGTGCCCGCGGTGAGCAGCGCCTCGATGGCGCCGTCGGTGAGCAGCGGGCACAGCGCAAAGCTCAAGGAAGCGCTGTTGACCATCTCGCTGCAGGCGGCGTGGATCAGCTTGGGCAGCCCCTGGCCGCCGAAATCGGCCGGGTGCTGCAGGCCCTGCCAGCCGCCATCGGCAAACTGGCGGAAGGCTTCCTTGAAGCCGGCCGCGGTGCGCACCTGGCCGTTCTGGAACGACGACGGGTTCTTGTCGCTGTCCCAGTTCAGCGGCGCCACCACGCCTTCATTGAACTTGGCGCATTCCTCCAGCACGGCCGCGGCGGTGTCGACGCCGGCATCTTCGTAGCCAGGCAACTGCGCGACGGCGTCGATGCCGGCCAGTTCCTTCATCACGAACAGCATGTCCTTGACGGGGGCGCGGTAGCTCATCTCTTGTCTCCTCATGTGACAAGGGCGCCGCGATGGCGCCCTCGTGGGTCAAGCCGGCATCAGAGGCTGGCGGTGAGTTCGGGTACCGCCGTGAACAGGTCGGCCTCCAACCCATAGTCGGCGACGCTGAAGATGGGCGCCTCGGGGTCCTTGTTGATGGCCACGATGACCTTGCTGTCCTTCATGCCCGCCAGGTGCTGGATGGCGCCGCTGATGCCCACTGCGAAATACAGTTGCGGCGCCACGATCTTGCCGGTCTGCCCCACCTGCCAGTCGTTGGGCGCATAACCGGCATCCACCGCGGCGCGGCTGGCGCCCAAAGCGGCGCCCAGCTTGTCGGCCAGCGGCATCAGCACTTCGTTGAACTTCTCGTTGGAGCCCAAGGCGCGGCCACCGCTGACGATGATCTTGGCCGCGGTGAGTTCGGGCCGGTCGAGCTTGGCGATCTCGCTGCCGAGGAAGACCGACAGGCCGCTGTCGGCCACCGCCGCCAGCTTCTCCACCACGCCGCTGCCGCCGCTGGCCGCAGCGGCGTCGAAGCCGGTGGTGCGCACGGTGATCACCTTGATGGCGTCCAGGCTCTGCACCGTGGCGATGGCGTTGCCGGCATAGATGGGGCGCTCGAAGGTGTCGGGTGAGACGACCTTCATGGCGTCGCTGATCTGCGCCACGTCGAGCAGCGCCGCCACGCGCGGGGCCACGTTCTTGCCGTGCGCGGTGGCCGGGAACAGCAGGTGGGTGTAGTTGCGCGCGACGGCCAGGACCTGCGCCGCGACGTTCTCGCCCAGCTGCTCGGCCAGCTCGGGCGCGTCGGCCAGCAGCACCTTGGCCACGCCGGCCACCTGCGCGGCGGCCTGGGCGGCACCGGCGGCATTGGCGCCGGCGACCAGCACGTGGACCTCGCCGCCGCACTGCAGGGCCGCGGTGATGGTGTTGAGGGTGGCGCCCTTGAGGGTGCCGTGGTCGTGTTCTGCAATGACGAGTGCGGGCATGGTCAGATCACCTTGGCTTCGTTCTTGAGCTTGGCCACCAGCGTGGCCACATCGGGCACCTTGACGCCGGCGCCGCGCTTGGGCGGCTCGCTGACCTTCAGCGTCTTGATGCGCGGCGTCACGTCCACGCCCAGGTCGGCGGGCTTGACCACCTCCAGCGGCTTCTTCTTGGCCTTCATGATGTTGGGCAGCGTCACGTAGCGCGGCTCGTTCAGCCGCAGGTCGGTGGTGACGACGGCCGGCAGCTTGAACCTGATCCTCTCGACCCCGCCGTCGACCTCGCGCGTGACGGTCGCTTGCCCGTCGGCGATCTCGACCTTCGACGCGAAGGTGCCCTGTGCCATGCCGCCCAGCGCCGCCAGCATCTGGCCGGTCTGGTTGCAGTCGTCGTCGATGGCCTGCTTGCCGACGATCACCAGGCCCGGCTGCTCCTTGTCGACCAGCGCCTTGAGCAGCTTGGCCACCGCCAGCGGCTGTAGCTCGTCGGCGCATTCGACCAGGATGGCGCGGTCGGCACCGATGGCCATCGCCGTGCGCAGCGTCTCCTGGCATTGCGCGACGCCGCAGGACACGGCCACGATCTCGGTGGCGACGCCCTTCTCCTTCAGACGCACCGCCTCTTCGATGGCGATCTCGTCGAAGGGGTTCATGCTCATCTTGACGTTGGCGATGTCCACACCGCTGCCGTCGCTCTTGACGCGCACCTTGACGTTGTAGTCGACCACCCGCTTCACGGGAACCAGCACCTTCATGAATGACGCTCCTGGACTTGAGATGACGATCGTTGACTGCGGTCGATTCTAGGCGTCGAACCCTCTCGAATCGCCTTGGAGGGACAGAAAATAGTACGATCGTACTATTTTCAGTCGCCAGCCTGGGCTGCGGCGCTGCCGCGTGCCACGTCGACCCGCCGCAGAACCACGATACCGGCCAGGAAGAACACCCCCGTGGACAGGATCGCGATGCGGTGGTTGCCGCCGGTGGCCAACGTCACCAGCCCGTAGGTGATGGGGCCGACGATGGCCGACAGGCGCACCGCGAAGGTCCACAGCCCGTAGAACTCGGCCAGGCGGTGCGCCGGCGCGAAGAGTCCGGCCATCGCGCGGCCGGCCGACTGGCTGCTGCCCATGCACAGGCCGGCCAGCACAGCCGCCACCCAGAACACGGCCGGCGTGGTGGCCGCCACCGCCAGCAGCGTCATCACGACCCAGCCCCAGAGCGTGGCCGAGAGCGCCGTGCGATGACCGACGCGGTCTTCCAGGTAGCCGAAGGCAAACGCCCCCAGCGCGGCGGCGATATTGACGAGGAAGATCAGCATCATGGTCTGGGTCTGCTTGAAACCCAGCACCTGCTCGGCGTAGACGGCCGCCAGCGCGATGACCACGGCGATGCCGGCCTGGTAGAACACCGCGCACACCAGCAGCCAGCTGAAGTCCTGGTAACGGCGCGCCTCATGCCAGGTGCGGGCCAGGCGCAGCAGCGATTCGGCCAGGCCGGCGCGCGCCACGCCGGGCTGCGGCACGGCGCGTTCCTTCAGCAGCGCGAAGGTGGCCAGCGCGGCCAGGCCGTAGACGGCGGCGGTGATGAGCATCGTCACCGGCACGAACTGCTGCGCCGTCATGCCCTGCCCTTGCGCCCAGATCACGTAGCCCAGGCTCAGGCCGAGCGTGAGCATGCCGCCGAAATAGCCGAAGCTCCAGCCCCAGCCCGAGACGCGGCCGATGGCCTCGCGCCGCGCCAGTTCGGGCAGGAAGGCCGCGATCAGCGACTCGCCATAGGCGTAGCAGACGTTGGACAGCACGATCGCAGTCACTGCCAGCACCAGGTCGCCCGGCCCCACGTCGGCCAGCCAGGCGGTGGCCGCCACGCAGCCGGCGGTGGTAAACAGCAGCAGCCGCTTCTTGGCCGCGCGCAGGTCGGCATAGGCGCCCAGCGCCGGCATCGTGAACATGACCACCAGGTTGGACAGGCCCAGCGCCAGCGTCCAGGCCAGCGTGCCCCAGGCCGCGCCGCCGGCCACCACGCCCACGAAATACGCGTTGAAGACGGCCGTGATGACGACCGTGGTGTAGCCCGAGTTGGCGAAGTCGTACATCGCCCAGCCGAACACCTCGCGCTTCTTGACACCCGGATTCAGCGCATCGGGGGCGATCTTCGTCATGCGGGCGTCCTCGCGGGGTGGGCCAGGGCGGCCCGAGGTGGGCGTCGGAAGTGGTGCCCGGAACGGGGATCGAACCCGTATGCCCTGTGACGGGCCGCGGATTTTAAGTCCGCTGCGTCTGCCTCTTTCGCCATCCGGGCGCGCGGCGCATTATGGGCGCGGCGCAGATGCGAGAAGGGCTCCACGGTGGGAGCCCTGGCAACGACGCGGTGGTGCAGGTGCTGGAGGCGCGACCCGGAGTCGAACCGGGCTAGACGGATTTGCAATCCGTTGCATAACCGCTTTGCTATCGCGCCTTGGAATCCATCCTAACAAAACAAAGGGAAGCCGAGGCTTCCCTTGTTCTTGATGATCTGGAGCGGGAAACGAGACTCGAACTCGCGACCTCAACCTTGGCAAGGTTGCGCTCTACCAACTGAGCTATTCCCGCGTCGCATCGGCTCTACCTTTCAGCTTGCCGAGCCTCGCATTATATGACGACTTTTTCGCTGCCTGCAAACGGAACGGCCGCCGCCGGTACTCACATGGCGCACCGGGCGTGCGGCGCAGCTCAGTGCGGCAAGCCGTCGGCAGCCACCACCGGAGGCTTGACCTCGCCCGTGGCCGCTGCCGCAGCCACGGCGGCCGGCGGCTCGTCTTCGGCCAGCGCCTCGGGCAAACGCTCCAGCGCCACCTCCAGCACCTGGTCGATCCAGCGCACGGGCACGATCTCCAGTTTGTTCTTGGCGTTCTCCGGAATCTCCTGCAGGTCCTTGACGTTTTCCTCTGGGATCAGCACGGTCTTCACGCCGCCGCGGTGCGCCGCCAGCAGCTTTTCCTTCAGCCCGCCGATGGCCGTGACCTCGCCGCGCAGCGTGATCTCGCCGGTCATCGCCACGTCGGCGCGCACCGGGATGCCGGTCAACGCCGAGACGAAGGCCGTCGTCATGGCCGCGCCCGCGCTCGGGCCGTCCTTGGGCGTGGCGCCGTCGGGCACGTGGATGTGGATGTCGCGCTTCTCGAACATTTCGTCCTTGATACCCAGCCGGCGGGAGCGGCTGCGCACTACCGAGCGCGCAGCTTCCACCGACTCCTTCATCACATCGCCCAGCAGGCCGGTGCGAATGATGTTGCCCTTGCCCGGCATCACCGCGGCCTCGATGGTGAGCAGGTCGCCACCCACTTCCGTCCAGGCCAAGCCAACGACTTGGCCAATCTGGTTCTTCTTCTCGGTGCGACCGAAGTCGTACTTGCGCACGCCCAGGAAGTCGTTCAGGTTGTCGGCGGTCACGACCACCTGGCCTTCGTACTTCTTGAGCTGGTGGCCCTTCACGACCTTGCGGCAGATCTTGGAGATCTCGCGCTCCAGGCTGCGCACGCCGGCTTCGCGCGTGTAGTAGCGGATGATGCCGCGGATGGCCTCCTCGGTGAGGTTCATCTCGTGGTCCTTGACGCCGTTGTTCTTCTGCTGTTTGGGCAGCAGGTAACGCTGGGCGATATTGAGTTTTTCGTCTTCCGTGTAGCCGGCCAGGCGGATGACTTCCATGCGGTCCAGCAGGGCCGGCGGGATGTTCATGCTGTTGCTGGTGGCCACGAACATGACGTCGCTCAGGTCGAAGTCGACCTCGACGTAGTGGTCGCTGAAGGTGTGGTTCTGCTCGGGGTCGAGCACCTCCAGCAGCGCCGACGACGGGTCGCCGCGGAAGTCCATGCCCAGCTTGTCGATCTCGTCGAGCAGGAACAGCGGGTTGCGCGTGCCGACCTTGCTCAGGCTCTGCAGCACCTTGCCCGGCATGCTGCCGATGTAGGTGCGGCGGTGGCCACGGATCTCGGCCTCGTCGCGCATGCCGCCCAGCGCCATGCGCACGAACTTGCGCCCGGTGGCGCGCGCCACGCTCTGGCCGAGCGAGGTCTTGCCCACGCCCGGGGGGCCCACCAGGCACAGGATCGGCGCCTTCACCTTGTCGACGCGCTGCTGCACCGCGAGGTACTCGAGGATGCGGTCCTTGACCTTCTCCAGGCCGAAGTGGTCTTCATTGAGCACGTTCTCGGCGAAGACGAGGTCGTTCTTTACCTTGGTCTTCTTCGCCCACGGCAGGTTGATGAGGGTGTCGATGTAGTTGCGCACGACGGTGGCTTCGGCCGACATGGGCGACATCAGCTTCAGCTTCTTGAGCTCGGACTCGGCCTTCTTGCGGCCCTCCGTGCTCATGCGTGCGGCCTTGATCTTCTTTTCCAGCTCTTCCAGGTCGGCGCCCTCTTCGCCGTCGCCGAGTTCCTTCTGGATCGCCTTGACCTGCTCGTTCAGGTAGTACTCGCGCTGGCTCTTCTCCATCTGCCGCTTCACACGGCCGCGGATGCGCTTTTCCACCTGCAGGATGTCGACCTCGTGCTCCAGCAGCTCCAGCAGCTTCTCCAGCCGCTTGGGCACCGAGAACAGGTCCAGCACCGACTGCTTGGCCTCCAGCTTCAGCGGCAGGTGCGCGGCGATGGTGTCGGCCAGGCGGCCCGGGTCGTCGATGCCCGAAATGGATGTCAGGATCTCGGGCGGAATCTTCTTGTTGAGCTTGACGTACTGGTCGAACTGCTGCGTCACGGCGCGGCGCAGGGCTTCGATCTCGGGCGTGGCTTCGGCACCCACCGGCACGGGCACGACCTCGCCGACGAAATGCTCACCGGCCTCGGTGATGGTGTTGGTGGTGGCGCGCTGCACGCCCTCGACCAGCACCTTCACGGTGCCGTCGGGCAGCTTGAGCATCTGCAGGATGCTGGAAACGCAGCCCACTTCGAACATGTCGTCGGCGCGCGGCTCGTCCTTGCCGGCGGCCTTCTGTGCCACCAGCATGATCTGGCGGCCCGACTCCATGGCAGCCTCCAGTGCCTTGATCGATTTCGGCCGGCCCACGAACAGCGGGATGACCATGTGCGGGAAGACCACCACGTCGCGCAGCGGCAGCAGCGGCAGCGTGATCGGTTCCGAAGGAAGGATGGGATGTCCGGACATTGTGAAGACCTCTCTTTCTCAGGCCCAAGTGGGGACCGAGCAGGAAAATGCAAGCGGCGCGCCGGGCGGCGGACCAGGCAATGGGCCGCGCCGTGGTCCGATCAGGCCGAGGCCTTTTTCTCGCGGTAGACGAGCAGCGGCTTGGCGCCGTCTTCGATGATGTGCTCGTCGATCACCACCTTGGCCACGCCGTCGAAGGTGGGCAGGTCGAACATGGTGTCGATCAGGGCCTGCTCCATGATCGAGCGCAGGCCACGTGCGCCGGTCTTGCGCGCCAACGCCTTGCGCGCGATGGCCGTCAGCGCCGACGGCCGCACCTCGAGTTCGACACCGTCCATCGAGAACAGCTTCTGGTACTGCTTGACGAGGGCGTTGCGCGGCTCGGTGAGGATTTGCACCATGGCGTCGATGGTGAGTTCACCGAGCGTGGCCACCACCGGCAGGCGGCCCACCAGTTCCGGGATGAGGCCGAACTTGATCAGATCTTCCGGCTCCACCGAACGGAAGACCTCGGCGGCCTTCTTCTCGGTCTTGCTGTGCACGGTGGCGGCGAATCCGATGCCCGAGCGTTCGGTGCGGTTCTGGATGACTTTTTCCAGCCCGTCGAAGGCGCCACCGCAGATGAACAGGATGTTGGTGGTGTCGATCTGCAGGAAGTCCTGGTTCGGGTGCTTGCGCCCGCCCTGCGGCGGCACGCTGGCCATCGTGCCTTCCACCAGCTTGAGCAGCGCCTGCTGCACGCCTTCACCCGAGACGTCGCGCGTGATGCTGGGGTTGTCGGCCTTGCGGCTGATCTTGTCGATCTCGTCGATATAGACGATGCCGCGCTGCGCGCGCTCGACGTCGTAGTTGCAGTTCTGCAGCAGCTTCTGGATGATGTTCTCGACGTCCTCGCCCACGTAACCGGCTTCGGTGAGCGTGGTGGCGTCGGCGATGACGAAGGGCACGTTGAGCAGCCGCGCCAGCGTCTGCGCCAGCAGCGTCTTGCCGCTGCCCGTGGGGCCGATGAGCAGGATGTTGCTCTTGGTCAGTTCGACCTCGTCCTTGGCGTTGGCCGCGCCCATGTGCTTGAGGCGCTTGTAGTGGTTGTAGACGGCCACGCTGAGCGTGCGCTTGGCCGGCTCCTGGCCGATGACGTACTGGTCCAGGCTGGACTTGATCTCGGCTGGCGTCGGCAGGTCGGACTTGCCGCCCTTGGCGGCCGACCCCTCGGCCGGCACCTCGTCGCGAATGATGTCGTTGCACAGCTCGATGCACTCGTCGCAGATGAACACCGACGGCCCGGCGATGAGCTTCTTGACCTCGTGCTGGCTCTTGCCGCAGAAGCTGCAGTAGAGAACCTTCTCGCCGGAGGCGCCCTTCTTTTCGGCCATGGGTAGGTGGATGAGCGGGGTTGAGCGCGGATTGCCGCACCATCATAGACCAAGACCGGCGGCTGCCTATGGCCCGAAATGGACCCCAAAGACCGCCCGCCCCGGGGCCGGGCTCGGCGCGGTCAGCCGCGCTTGTCGAGCACCTGGTCGATGAGCCCGTAGTCGCGCGCCTCGGTGGGCGACATCCAGAAGTCGCGCTCCATGTCGGAGACGATGCGCTCGTAGGGCTGGCCGGTGCGCTCGGCGTAGATGCGGTTGAGCTGCTCGCGGGTCTTGATGATCTCGCGCGCCTGGATCTCGATGTCGGTGGCCTGGCCCTGCGCGCCGCCGCTGGGCTGGTGAAGCATGACGCGCGAGTTGGGCAGTGCGCTGCGCTTGCCCTTGGCGCCGGCCATGAGCAGGAAGCTGCCCATGCTGGCGGCCATGCCCATGCACAGCGTGGACACGTCGGGCTTGATGAACTGCATGGTGTCGTAGATCGACAGCCCGGCGCTGACGCTGCCGCCCGGCGAGTTGATGTACAGGAAGATGTCCTTGTCGGGGTTCTCGCTCTCCAGGAACAGCATCTGCGCCACGACCAGGTTGGCGGTGCCGTCGTTGACCGGCCCCACCAGGAAGATGATGCGCTCGCGCAGCAGGCGGCTGTAGATATCGTAGGCGCGCTCGCCGCGGCCCGACTGCTCGATGACGATGGGCACCATGCCCAGGCCGACGGTCTCTTGCACGCTCATTCGCATTCCTTCTCGTTCAGGCAGCGGTCATCAATTCATCGAACGGTAGCACCTTGTCGGTGACCTTGGCTTTCGAGAGCACGAATTCGGCCACGTTGTTCTCGATGACGACAGCCTCCACCTCCGACATGCGCTTGCGGTCGCTCAGGTACCAGCGCAACACCTCGGCCGGCTTCTCGTAGCTCTGGCTCATTTCCTCGATATGCGCCTGCAGCTGCTCGGGCTTGGCGCGCAGGTTGTTGGCGCGCACCAACTCGGCCACCACCAGACCCAGGCGCACACGCCGCTCGGCCTGCGGCTTGAAGATCTCGGCCGGGATATTGGCCGTCTCGGCATCCTTCACGCCGCGCTGCTTGAGGTCGGCGCGGGCGTTCTCGATCAGGCGGTCGGTCTCGCTGGCGACGAGCGCATTGGGCAGGTCCAGTTCAGCGGCCTTGGCCAGCGCTTCCATCACCGCGGTCTTGTTGCGCGCCTGCACGCGGAACTTCACCTCGCGCTCCAGGTTCTTCTTCACGTCGGCGCGCAGGCCCTCCACGGTGCCTTCCTTGGTGCCCAGGCTCTTGGCCAGCACGTCGTCCACCGCCGGCAGGTTCTGCGCCTCGATCTTCTTCACGGTGACCATGAAGTCGGCTTCCTTGCCGGCCACGTCGGCGCCGTGGTAGTCGGCCGGGAATTGCAGCGGGAAGGTCTTGCTCTCGCCGACCTTCATGCCGCGCACGGCGGAGTCGAACTGCTCGAGCATCTGGCCTTCGCCGATGATGAAGGGGAAGTCTTCGGCCTTGCCGCCGGCGAAGGGTTCGCCGTCGATCTTGCCCTCGAAGTCGATGGTGATGCGGTCGCCTTCCACCGCCGCCTCGTCCTTGGCGCGCAGGCCGAAGGTGCGGCGCTGCTTGCGCAGGATCTCGATCGTGCGGTCGATGGCGGCCTCGGTCACCTCGGTGGAGACGCGCTCGATCTCGGCCTGGCCCAGGTCGCCGATCTTGACCTCGGGGTAGACCTCGAAGGTGGCGTCGAAAGAGAGCGTGCCCTCGGGCGACTGCTCCTTCTGCGTGATGCGCGGCGCACCAGCCACGCGCAACTGGGCCTCGGTGGCGGCTTCGTTGAAGGCCTGGCCGACGCGGTCGTTGACCACCTCGTACTGCACCGAATAGCCGTAGCGCTGGGCGACCACGCTCATCGGCACCTTGCCGGGGCGGAAGCCGTCGGCCTTGACCGTGCGCGAAAGCTTCTTCAGGCGGCTGTTGACCTCGCCATTGATGGTTTCAGCCGCCAGCGTCAGCGTGATGCGGCGTTCGAGCTTTTCCAGGGTTTCGACTTGGACGGCCATGATGTCTCTTGGTGGGCAGAAGGTACCGGAGCTGTACCGGGAAGGACGGGATCTGGTGCGCGGGGCCGGACTCGAACCGGCACGCCCGTGAAGGCGTCAGGACCTAAACCTGGTGCGTCTACCAATTTCGCCACCCGCGCGGGCGGTTGAGCCGCAAGCGGCAAACCGCGCATTTTAGCTTCAGCCGGCTGCCGTCTCGCGCTTCACGCGGAACCACGCCGCATACATGGCCGGCAACGCCAGCAGCGTCAGCGCCGTGGCCACGATGAGCCCGCCCATGATGGCCACCGCCATCGGCCCCCAGAACACGCTGCGCGACAGCGGGATCATGGCCAGCACCGCCGCCGCCGCCGTCAGCACGATGGGGCGGAAGCGCCGCACCGCGGCTTCGACAATGGCGTCCCAGGCCGGTACGCCCTTTCTGCGGTCGTGCTCGATCTGGTCGATGAGGATCACCGAGTTGCGCATGATCATGCCCATCAGCGCGATCACGCCCAGCAGCGCCACGAAGCCGAACGGCCGGTCCAGCAGCAGCAGCGCGCCGGCCACGCCGGCCATGCCCAGCGGGCCGGTCAGGAACACCAGCACCGAGCGGCTGAAGCTCTGCAGTTGCAACATCAGCAGCGTGAAGATGATGAACAGCATCAGCGGCACGCCGGCGGCAATGGCGCCCTGGCCCTTGCTGCTTTCCTCCACCGCGCCGGCCACCTCGATGCGGTAGCCCGGTGGCATCTGTGCCGCCAGGGCCTGCAGCGCCGGCCACACCTGGGCCGTGACGGTGGGTCCTTGCACGCCTTCGGCGACGTCGCCCTGCACGGTGACGGCGTAGTTGCGGCCCTCGCGCCACAGCACGCCGGGTTCCCAGCCGAAGTCCACCTTGGCCACCTGGAGCAGGGGCACCGAACGGCCACCGGGCGTGGGCAGATAGCCGTTGGCCAGGTCGGTGATGCGGCTGCGCTCCTCCGGCGGCTGGCGCAGCACGATGTCGACCAGCTTGTCGCCTTCACGGTACTGGCCGATGGTGGTGCCGCTGAGGATGGTGCGCGAGGCTTGCGCCAGGGCCTGGCTGGTGACCCCCAGGGCGCGCGCCTTGTCCTGGTCGATGTGCAGGCGCAGCACCTTGATGGCTTCGTTCCAGTTGTCGTTGACACCGCGCATGCCGGGGTTGGCACGCAGCACCTCCTTGGCGCGGTCCGCCCAGGCGCGCACCTGCGTGGCGTCCTCGCCCACCACGCGGAACTGCACAGGGTAAGGCACCGGCGGCCCGTTGGGCAGCAGCTTGACGCGGCCGCGCACCTCTGGAAACTCGCTGGCCAGCAACTGCGGCAGGCGCACCCGCAGTGCCTCGCGCTCCTTCAGTCCCTTGGGCAGCACGATGGCCTGGCTGACGTTGCTCTGCGGGAAGATCTGGTCCAGCGGCAGATAAAAGCGCGGCACGCCGGCGCCGATCCAGGTGGTGACGGTCGCCACCCCGGGCTCCTGCATCAGACGCGCCTCGAAGCGGCGCGCGATCTCGTCGCTTTGCTGGATGGTCGAGCCCTCGGGCAGCCACAGGTCGACCAGGATCTCCGGCCGGCTCGAATCCGGGAAGAACTGCTGCTGCACGCGGCCCATGCCCGCGATGCCGAGCGCAAAGCTCAGCACGGTCAGCCCGATGGTGATCCAGCGGTGCTGCACGCACCAGTCCACGGTGCGGCGAAAGCGCGTGTAGAAGGGCCCGCCGAAGAGTTCGTCCTCGTGCGCCTCGCCGTCGACCTGCTTGCGCGTGTGCAGCAGCCACCAGCCCAGGTAGGGCACGAAATAGACCGAGACGAACCACGAGATGACCAGCGCGGCGGACGTGACGGCGAAGATGGCGAAGGTGTATTCGCCGGTCACGCTCCGGGCCAGGCCGATGGGCAGGAAGCCCGCGGCCGTGATCAGCGTGCCGGTGAGCATGGGCATGGCCACCAGCTCGTAGGTGAAGGTGGCGGCACGGGCGCGGTCGTAGCCCTCTTCCAGCTTGCGCACCATCATTTCCACCGCAATGATGGCGTCGTCCACGAGCAGGCCCAGGGCGATGATCAGGCTGCCCAGGCTGATCTTGTGCAGCCCCACGCCCCAGTAGAACATCGTCACGAAGGTGATCGCCAGCACCAGCGGGATGGTGATGCCTACCACCAGGCCAGGCCAGATGTCGATGCGCAGCGGCTTGGTGTGCAGCCCCAGGCTGATGAAGCTCACCGCCAGCACGATGAGCACGGCCTCGACCAGCACCTTGACGAATTCGCCCACCGAGCGGCTCACCGCGCGTGGCTGGTCCTGGATCTGCTCGATGGCGACACCCCGGGGCAATTCGGCCTGGATGCGTGCCATCGTGGCCTGCAGCGCCTTGCCCAGGCGGATGATGTCGCCGCCCTGCGCCATCGACACGCCCAGCGCGATGACGGGCTGGCCCTGGTGACGCACCATCACCGCCGGCGGGTCGACATAGCCGCGTGTCACCTCGGCCAGGTCGCCCAGGCGCAGGCTGCTCGCCGTGCCGGTGGCCGGGTTGACGGCGCGGATCGGGAAGCGCTTCAGCTCCTCCACCGAGTTGAACTGCCCCGCCACGCGCACCTGCAGGTTCTCGCTACCGGCATTCAGCACACCGGCGCTTTCCACGGCGTTCTGCGCGCCGAGCTGGCCGATGACCTGATTCATGTCGAGCCCAAGTTGCGCCAGCCGCTTCTGCGAGATCTCGATGAAGATCTTCTCGGCCTGGGCGCCGAAGGTCTCGACCTTGGCCACGTCGGGTACCTTCAGCAACTGCTGGCGCACGCGGTCGGCAAAGACACGCAGTTCCTCGGGCGAAAAACCGTCGGCCGACAAGGCGAAGATGGAGCCGTAGACGTCGCCGAAGTCGTCGTTGAACACCGGCCCGACCACGCCGGACGGCAGCGTGTGGCGCATGTCGCCCACGCGCTTGCGCGCCTGGTACCAGCTGTTGGGCACGGCGCTGGCCGGCGAAGAGTCGGCCAGCTGCAGCAGGGTCACCGACTCGCCGGGCTTGGTGTAGGAGCGGATCTTGTCCGCGTAGGGCACCTCCTGCAGCGTCTTCTCGATCCTGTCGGTGACCTGCTCGGCCATCTGCTGCGCGCTGGCACCGGGCCAGTACGCCTGCACCACCATGACACGGAAGGTGAACGGCGGGTCCTCGTCCTGCCCGAGCTGGAAATAGGCCGCCACACCCAGGGCCAGCAGCACGATCATCAGGTAGCGCGTCAGCGCCGGGTGTTCCAGCGCCCAGCGCGAGATGTTGAAGCGCGAGCGCCCGGCCATGCCGGGACTCAGGCGCGGCGGTGCCGCCGGGGGGCCGAAGCTGTCCATGTGCGGGGCCTGGCGCTCAGCGGCTGGCCGCCGGCGTCGCCGGGGGCACGGGTGGCGCTTCGAACAGCGTGACCTTTTGCCCCGGTGTCAGCGTGTGCACGCCGGCCGTCACCACCGTCTGCCCGGGGCTCAGGCCGGCGGCGACCAAGACCACGTTGCCCTCGGCTCCGGCCACGACGACCGGTTGCACCTGCACCGTCATCGTCTGCCGGTCGAGCATCCAGACGGCGCTCCGGCCCTGCTGCTGCATCAGCGCGGTCAACGGCAACTTGATCACGCCTTGCTGGAGCGGCAGCTCGACCAGTACCGTCACCGTCTGCCCCAGCGACAACGGCGCCTGGCCGACATCGGCCTTGACCTGGAAGGTGCGCGTGGCGGGGTCGGCGGCAGCGGCCACCTCGCGCACCGTGGCCGGCAGGGTGGCGCTGCGGCCCCAGGGCCGCACCTGCAGCGCGCCGGGCTGGCCGAGCAGGCCTTGCATGCCGGCCAGGCCGTCCTCGGGCACGGCGAAGACCACGTCGCGGGCGCCGTCGTGTGCCAATCGGAGCACGGGCGCGCCGGCGGCCAGCACGACGCCGGGCTCGGCCTCCACGGCGGTGACGATGCCTGCAGCCGGCGCCAGCAGCGCGGCGTAGGCAGTCTGGTTGACCTGCACCCCGGCCTGTGCGCGCGCCTGCTCCAGCTGCGAGCGCTGGGCCTGCAGCGTGGCCTCGCGGCGTTCGACCTCCAGGCCGCTGATGAAGCCCTGGTCGCGCAATTCGCGGTAACGCCTCAGTTCGGCGGCCGCCAGTTCGTATGACGACTCCGCCGCACGCACCGCCGCCTGCGCGGCCTGCTGGCCCAGTTGCAGATCGGCCGCGTCCAGTTGCGCCAGCGCCTGGCCGGCACGCACCCTCTGCCCCACCTCGGCACTGCGGCTGACCATCTTGCCGCCGACGCGAAAACCCAGGCGCGACTCGGTGCGCGCCCGCACCTCGGCCGCGAACTCCCGGCGGCCGCCGGCGCTTTCCGCCGCCACCGTGACCGTGCGCACGGCGCGCACCGGCTCCGGGGCAGGCTCCGGGGGGGCGCAGGCCGCAAGCAGCACGGCCGAGCCACAGGCCAGAAACAGACGGACGGAATCTTGCATGAACGCAGCCTGGAGGAACGCCAAAGACGGTTTTGATCTTTTAATGACTGACCGGTCAGTAATATAGAAGTGGCCGCTGGCGCTGTCAACAACCCGCACGCCACCGACCCCGTGGGCGACAGGGCCAGAATCCCCACCCGTGAGCATCGATCATTACGAGAACTTCCCCGTCGCTTCGGTGCTCTGCCCGCCGGCCCTGCGACCGGCCATCCGGGCCATTTATCACTTCGCGCGCACGGGCGACGATCTGGCCGATGAAGGCCATGCCAGCGCGAGCGAGCGGCTGGCCGACCTGTCGTTGTTCCGCCAGGAGTTGAATGCTGCCTGCGCCGGCCGCGCGGCGGGTGAACGTTGGCGCGGCATCTTCGAGCCGCTGGCGCGCTGCCTGCGCGAATTTGCCTTGCCGCCGGCCCTGCTGCACGACCTGCTGGACGCCTTCGAACAGGACGTGCGCAACCCGACCTATGCCGACCGCGCCGAGTTGTTGGACTACTGCCGCCGCTCCGCCAACCCGGTGGGCCGGCTGCTGCTGCATCTTTACGGCATCACCGACGGCGCCGCCCTGCGCCAGTCCGACGCCGTGTGCAGCGCGCTGCAACTCATCAATTTCTGGCAGGACCTGGGCGTGGACGGCCCGCGCGGCCGCCACTACGTGCCCGAGACCGACCGGCTGGCGCATGGCATCGGCATCGACGATCTGCGGCAGTGCGCCGACAGCCCGCGGGCCCGCCGGCTGGTGCAGTCGCTGTGCCGCTGGTCGCTGACCCTGATGAACGACGGCGCGCCGCTGGCGCTGCGTGTGCCGGGTCGCGCCGGCTGGGAATTGCGCCTGGTCGTCCAGGGCGGGCTGCGCATTCTTGAGAAAATCGATCGCATGGACCATGCCGCCCTCACGCAGCGCCCGAAGCTGACGGCGATGGACGCACCGCTGCTGCTGTGGCGAGCGCTGCGCATGAGTGGCCACCGCGCATGACGCCGCAGCAATACGTGCAGGACAAGGCCGCCGGTCTCAGCCGGGTGCGGCATTGCCCTGCGGCCAGGAGCGCGCCGTGACGCCGCAGCAATACGTGCAGGACAAGGCCGCACGCAGTGGCTCGTCGTTCTACTACGCCTTCCTCTTCCTGCCGCCGCCGCGGCGCGCCGCCATCACGGCCTTTTACGCTTTCTGCCGCGAGGTCGACGACGTGGTCGACGAGATCACCGACCCCGGCGTGGCCGCCACCAAGCTGAAATGGTGGCGCACCGAGGTGGCGCAGGCCTTCGCCGGCACGCCCAGCCACCCCGTGATGCGTGCGCTGATGCCGCTGGCAGCCGACTACGGCATAGCGGCCGCACACCTGGACGCGGTGATCGACGGCTGCCAGGTGGACCTGGAGCAGACCCGATTTCTCGACTACCCGGCACTGCAGCGCTATTGCCACCTGGTGGCCGGCGTCGTGGGCGAGGTGGCGGCCAATATCTTCGGCCGCACCGAGGCCGCCACGGTGCAGTACGCGCATCGGCTCGGCCTGGCCATGCAGCTGACCAACATCATCCGCGACATCGGCGACGACGCGCGCCGCGGCCGCATCTACCTGCCGATGTCGGAGCTGCAGCGCTTCGGCGTCAAGGCCAACGAACTGTTGCGGCGCGAAGCCCCGTGGGGTTACAGCGACCGCTTCAGCGCGCTGATGCAGTTCCAGGCCGAACGCGCCCACGCCGCGTACGACGCCGCGCTGGCGCTGCTGCCTCCGGCCGACCGCGCGGCGCAGCGGCCCG
This sequence comes from Candidatus Rubrivivax defluviihabitans, assembly GCA_016709385.1. Classification (GTDB taxonomy): domain Bacteria; phylum Pseudomonadota; class Gammaproteobacteria; order Burkholderiales; family Burkholderiaceae_C; genus Rubrivivax; species Rubrivivax defluviihabitans. Next base: position 399,441 of record JADJMW010000001.1, on the reverse strand, counting down.
GGCTGATGATGGCCAACATCTACCGCACGCTGCTGCGCGAGATCGAGTCGCAGCGCTTCCAGGTGCTGCACCAGCGCACCTCGCTCACGCCGCTGCGCAAGCTGTGGATCGCCACGCGCACCCATCTGCGCGGCCGGTGAACCGCGTCGCGGGAACGCCGTGAAGCTGGCCGTGGTGGGCGGCGGCTGGGCCGGCCTCGCGGCCGCGGTGCGCACCACCGAGGCCGGCCACGCCGTGACGCTGTTCGAGATGGCAGCGCATTGGGGTGGCCGCGCGCGCGAGGTGGCCGTCGACGGACGGGCACTGGACAACGGCCAGCACATCCTCATCGGCGCGTACCGGCGCACGCTGGCGCTCATGCTCACCGTCGGCGCTGACACGGACGCGCTGCTGCTGCGGCGCCCGCTCGAATTGCGCTACCCCGACGGCCGTGGCCTGCAGGTGCCGCCGGGCCCGGCGTGGCTGGGATTCGCCCGCGCCGTGGCCGGCTGCCAGGGCTGGACGACGCGCGAGCGTCTCGCACTGATGGCAGCCGCGACCGGCTGGGCGCTGGCCGGCTTTCGCTGTGCGCCGCAACTCACCGTGGCGCAGCTCTGCCGCCGCCTGCCGAGTGCCGTGCAAGAACTGCTCGTCGACCCGCTGTGCGTGGCCGCGCTCAACACGCCGGCCCGCGAGGCCAGCGCCACCGTCTTCTTGCGCGTGCTGCGCGACGCCTTGTTCGGCGGCCGCGGCGCGGCCGACCTGCTGCTGCCGCGGTGTTCGCTGGGTGCCCTGCTGCCCGGCCCGGCCGCGCACTGGCTGCACGCGGCGGGCGCCGACCTGCGGCTGGGCTCGCGGGTGCAGCGGCTCGAACCCGCTGCCAGCGGTGGCTGGCGAGTCGACGGCGAGCGCTTCGACGCCGTGGTGCTGGCGTGCAGCGCGGCCGAAGCCGCGCGGCTGGCCACCGACGCGGCCCCCGCCTGGGCCCGGCAGGCGGCCGGGCTTCGTTACGAGCCGATCGTCACCGTCTATCTGCAATGCCCTGGCGCACGCCTGCCGACGCCGATGACGGCGCTGGTGGAGAGCGATACGGCACCCGCACAGTTCGCCTTCGACCATGGCGCGCTGGGCGCCACGCCCGGGCTGTTCGCCTTCGTCATCAGCGGGGCGCGGCGCTGGGTGGACGGCGGGCTGGACGCCACCGGTGCGGCCGTGCTGCAACAGGCCGGCAGCGCCTTTGCCACCGGCACCTGGCCCACGCCGCCGGTGCTGCTGCGTGTGCTGGCCGAGAAACGCGCCACTTTCCGCTGCGCGCCCGGCCTGCTGCGCCCGCCGGCGCAAGTGGCGCCGCGGCTCGTGGCCGCAGGCGACTACGTTGACGGGCCCTACCCGGCCACCCTGGAAGGCGCGGTGCGCTCCGGCGAGGTGGCGGCCGCACTCGTCACGGCCTGACCCTCGGCACGCGCGCAAACGGGGCTGCCAGCGGTTCGCCCACGAACAGGCTCTGCTGCGGCCAGGCCACGCTTTTCCAGTAGGCCTCGATGGCGGTGCTGCCCTGCATGTAGTGCAGCAGCAGCAACTGCGGGTGCGGAAACTTCTGCAGGTGGTTGCAGGGTTCGCTGACCGCACCGTGGCTGGCCGTGGCCCCGGAGGCGATCCACTCCAGCACCGTGCTCTGGGCATCCTGGCCGCTCAGCACACCGCCCACCGAGGTGAGGTGGTCGGCCAGTGCGCCGGGCGTCCAGTCGGGCGCCGGATCCAGCGCCAGCCGTACGCTGCCGGTGATGGCCAGCACGACGTGCCGTGCCGCCGCCAGTTCGGCGGCGGGGGCGTGGCGCACGTCCACGCCGGGCGCGCGCAACAGGCCCGGCGGCGGGTACAGCGCCATGCGCACGCGGCGCGTCGCATCGTCGGTGCCGAGCATCATCGCGGTCACGGGCGGACGGCCACGCAGGCTCAGGCTGCCGTCGGCAGCGACGCCGCGGTCGATCAAGGCCTTGGCCTGGTCGATGCCAGGCGCGGCCAGCAGCATCGACGGCCGCCAGCCGTGCTGCTGCAGCGGGCGGTGCGACGGCGAATTGAAATAGCTCGACGGACGCGAAGGCGCGCAGGTCTGCAAGCACAGATCGGAGTCGAAACCCAGCGCCAGCGCGCCGGTGATCGAATTGCACTCCACCGCGAAGGGTGCCGTCCAGGCCAGCGCGAGGGCCTGCGTGGCGGCGCCGAAGTGTGCGGCCACGGCGGCGCGCAGGGGTTCGAACTCATCGCGCCGAAGGCGGTCGCGCAGCGGCAGTTCCAGGCGCAGCACCTGCTGCGGCGCCAAGGCCGCGCGCGGCGATGTAGTGTTCGCCCACGGCCACCGAATAGGGGTCGGCGGTATTGATGATCAGACCGATGTCCGGCGCACGCAGCCGCCCAGTCACACGCGGCACCGTGATCCAGGCCGAGGGTGCGGGCGCCGGCCGGATCCCGAGCAGGGGTACCGAACTGGCGTTTGCAGGCGCGCCGGCCGAAGCACCGGCCGTGGTGGCAGGCAACGCAACAGAAGCGTCGGGTTCGGGCGCCGTGCTGGCCGCGTGCGCCACCGCGCCCAGGCCGAACAGAAGGCCCGCCAGCAGGGCAGCGGCAACCTGCCCCGCACCGGAAGCCAGATGATCTCGGCATGCAGTCCGCGATTGCACGATGCAAAATAGGCACCACCGCGCAGCCCCATCGTCACCGCCATGAGCCTCAAGGACGCCCCCAAGCCCACGATCCAGGTGCTGGAGCGCTGCTTCGCCCTGCTTGACCTGCTGGCCGGCCACCCCGACCCGGTGTCGCTGAAGGAGATCAGCGAAAGCACCGGCCTGCACCCTTCCACCGCCCACCGCATCCTCAACGACCTGACCATCGGCCGCTTCGTCGACCGCCCGCAGGCCGGCAGCTACCGCCTGGGCATGCGGCTGCTGGAACTGGGCAACCTGGTCAAGGCGCGGCTGGACGTGCGTGACGCGGCGCTGGGCCCCATGCGCGAGCTGCACAAGGTGACGCGCCAGCCGGTGAACCTGTCCATGCGCCAGGGCGACGAGATCATCTACGTGGAACGCACCTACAGCGAGCGATCGGGCATGCAGGTGGTGCGCGCCATCGGTGGCCGCGCGCCGCTGCACCTGACCTCGGTGGGAAAACTCTTCCTCGCCCACGACGACCCGGCGCGCGTGCGTGCCTATGCGGTGCGCACCGGCCTCACCGGCCACACGCGCAACAGCATCACCGATCTGGCGCGGCTGGAACGCGAACTGGCCAGCGTGCGCGCCAGCGGCGTGGCGCGCGACGACGAGGAATTGGAACTGGGCGTGCGCTGCATGGCCGCCGGCATCTTCGACGACCAGGGCAAGCTGCTGGCCGGCTTGTCGGTGTCGGCGCCAGCCGACCGGCTGGAGGAATCGTGGCTGGACCGTCTCAAGGGCACTGCCGCCCAGATTTCGGCCGCACTCGGCTACAGCGGCTGACGCACGTCGGTGCTGTCCAGCGCCGGCATCAACGGAACCAGGCTCTCGGTGACCAGCCATTTGCGCAGGCGCTCGGCGTCGCCGAGGCGTGAATATCTGCCGGCGGAATCGAGCAGCACCATGATCAACTTGCGGCCGGCCATCTGCGTCTGCATCACCACGCAGCGACCGGCGGCGGCGATATAGCCGGTCTTCTGCAGGCCGATGTCCCACTCGGGGTTGTGCACCAGTCCGTTCGTATTGCGGAACTGGACCTGCTGCCGGCCCACCGGGACCACCGCTTCAGGCGAGGTGGAAAGCTCGCGCAGCAGCGGATGCTTCGAGGCGGCGTTCACCAGGCGGGCCAGATCCTCGGCGCTGGACCGGTTGTCGCTGGACAGGCCGGTGGGTTCGACATAACGCGTATCGTGCATGCCCAGCAACTGGGCCTTGGCGTTCATGGCGTCGACGAAGCTGGGCAGGCCGCCAGGATAGGTGCGCCCGAGCAGGTAGGCGGCGCGGTTTTCCGACGCCATCAAGGCCAGGTGCAGCATCTCGCCGCGCGTGAGCCGGGCGCCAGCCCGCAGCTGGCGGCTGCTGCCGGCGCGCACCGCGGCATCTTCACTCGTGACGGTCAGCACTTCGTCCAGCGGCAGCCTGGCTTCGGTGACGACCAGCGCCGTCATCAGCTTGGTGATCGAGGCAATGGGCAGCACGGCAGAGGCGTTCTTGCTGAAAAGCACCTCGTCGGTGTCCTGGTCGATGACGAGGGCGACACTGGACTTGAGGTCGAGCGCGTCCTGGGTGGCGTGAAGACCCGTCAATTGGCCCAATGACGGCGGCCGCGGCACTGCGCGCACCACCACCTTGCGTGGGGGCCGCTTTGCCGTGCGGGTGTACTTGGCGGCCTTGGCGGCTTTGGCGGATTTGACAGGTTTCTTCTGCGCCGCCGACGCCTCCGTGAGTCCAGCCGTCGCAGGCAGGACCGACAGGGCCAGCACCACCGCGGTTGCCGACAGCGCCTTCAGCGCACTGCGAAACGTCTTTGCCACTGCCCACCCCCAAGCCGCATCAATGAACGAGTGTAGGGCACCAGGAAAACGCGTGCAAGATCAATATCTTGCGTGTATTTCCTAAAGTACCCCCTGCGTTGGCTGCCGGCCGCCCGTCTCAACCCTGCGCCGCCACCCGTTCGGTGGTGCTGTGCAGCTTGTTCAGCGCCGACAGATAGGCCTTGGCCGACGCCACCACGATGTCGGGGTCGGCACCCACGCCGTTGACCACCCGCCCGCCGTGCTGCAGCCGAACCGTCACCTCGCCCTGCGATTCTGTGCTGCCCGAGGTGATGGCATTGACCGAATAGAGCATCAGTTCGGCCCCACTCTTCACGCACGATTCGATGGCCTTGAGGCTGGCGTCCACCGGCCCGTTGCCGTCGCTTTCGGCGTGGTGCTCCACACCGCCGGCGGAAAATGCGACCTTGGCGTGCGGCCGCTCGCCGGTCTCCGAGCGCTGCGACAGCGCCTGCAGCCGGTAGTGCTCGTTCTCCGGCGTGACGCTCTCGTCGCTGACCAGCGCGATGATGTCCTCGTCGAAGATCTCGCTCTTGCGGTCGGCCAGGTCCTTGAAGCGCGCGAAGGCGGCGTTGACTTCGCTCTCCGAGTCGAGTTCGATGCCCAGGTCCTGCAGCCGCTGCTTGAAGGCGTTGCGGCCCGAGAGCTTGCCGAGGACGATCTTGTTGGCGGCCCAGCCCACGTCTTCGGCGCGCATGATCTCGTAGGTGTCGCGTGCCTTCAGCACGCCGTCCTGGTGGATGCCGCTGGCGTGGGCGAAGGCGTTGGCGCCGACCACCGCCTTGTTCGGCTGCACCACGAAGCCGGTGGTCTGGCTGACCATGCGCGAGGCCGGCACGATCTGCGTCGTGTCGATGCCCAGCTCCAGCTTGAAATAGTCGCGCCGCGTCCGCACCGCCATCACCACTTCTTCCAGGCTGCAGTTGCCGGCGCGTTCGCCCAGGCCGTTGATGGTGCACTCCACCTGGCGCGCGCCGCCGATCATCACGCCGGCCAGCGAATTGGCCACCGCCAGCCCCAAGTCGTTGTGGCAGTGCACGCTCCACACCGCCTTGTCGCTGTTGGGCACGCGCTCGCGCAAGCTGCGGATGAATTCGCCGAACAGTTCCGGCACGGCGTAGCCCACGGTGTCGGGGATATTGATGGTGGTCGCACCTTCGGCGATCACGGCTTCGAGCACGCGGCACAGGAAGTCGGGCTCCGACCTGTAGCCGTCCTCGGGCGAGAACTCCACGTCGCCGCACAGCGTGCGCGCGAAGCGCACCGCCTGCCGCGCCTGCTCGTGCACCTGGTCAGGGGTCATGCGCAGCTTCTTTTCCATGTGCAGCGGGCTGGTCGCGATGAAGGTGTGGATGCGCGCACGCGCCGCACCCTTCAGCGCCTCTGCGGCCCGCGAGATGTCGCGGTCGTTGGCGCGCGCCAGCGAACACACGGTGACCTCGCGGATGGCGTCGGCAATGGCCTTCACGGCCTCGAAGTCACCGTTGCTCGAAGCCGCGAAACCGGCTTCGATGACGTCCACGCGCAAGCGCTCGAGCTGACGCGCGATGCGCAGCTTCTCCTCGCGCGTCATCGACGCGCCGGGCGATTGCTCGCCGTCGCGCAAGGTGGTGTCGAAGATGATGAGCTGGTCTGTCATGGTGTGTGGCCTTGGACGAAGGAGTTGGAATTCGCGACGCAGCTTGAGCAAACGAGAACGGCCCGCTGCGTTGCGCTGGCGGGCCGTTGATCGGAAGGAAACAGGCGAAATCGATCAGTGTACCCGCAGGGCTCCTGATAGGGCTAGCGCGATCAGCTGGCTGAACGAATTCACGGAACCAATATAGCACGCAGCGGTCACGGATGCAGACCCTTCTCGTCCGGCTCGTCGGTCGAGATCGCGATCACGCTCGCCGGCTTGCCCTTGGTCTTGCGCCAGGCATAGACGGCGTAGCCGGAAAGCCCGTAGATGCAGAACAGCGCGAACAAGGCGCGCGGTGGATCCAGCGCAATCAGCGCGATGCCCAGCGCGATCGCCACGATGACCACGAAGGGCACCGTGCGGCGGCCGCCCACCACCTTGAAGCTGTAGAAGGGTGCGTTGGTCACCATCGACAGGCCGGCGAACAGCGTCACGCCGAAGGCCGTCCAGGCCAGCCAGCCGATCCGGTGCACCCCCTTGAAGCCGGCATCGTCCATGACCCAGATCAGGCCCATCACGATGGCGGCGGCGGCCGGGCTGGGCAGGCCCTGGAAGAAGCGCTTGTCGACGACGCCGATATTGACGTTGAAGCGAGCCAGCCGCAGCGCCGCCCCGGCGATATAGACGAAGGCCGGAATCCAGCCCGGCTTGCCCAGGTCCTTCAACGCCCACTCGTACATGATGAGCGCCGGTGCGGCGCCGAAGCTGACCATGTCGCACAGGCTGTCCATCTGCTCGCCGAAGGCGCTCTGCGAATTGGTCATGCGCGCCACGCGGCCGTCCAGGCTGTCGAGCACCGCAGCCACGAAGATGCCGATGGCGGCCAGTTCGAAACGGCCCTTCATCGCCATCACGATGGCGTAGAAGCCCGCGAACAAGGCTGCCAGCGTGATGGCATTGGGCAGCACGTAGATGCCCTTGCGGCGCTGCCGCACGGGCTCTGCCGGTTCGCCGTCATCGGTGATCGAATGCCGCGAATCATCAGTCATGCGGTGAGGATAACGCAGGGTCCCAGTACAAAGGGCCGCCTCGTCGGCGGCCCTCCATGGTGCTGCTCCGCGCTCGGTTGCGCGAACGGTCGACCGGCTTGTTGGCCTTGATCCACGGCAGTGAACGCCGTGGGCTCCGGCTGCGCCTGCGCGCAGACGGGCGGCGCGAACGGCCCCGCGCCTGCAAGCGCGGGGCTGCCGTTCAAGGCCGGCTCAGTTGCGCGAACGGTCGACCAGCTTGTTGGCCTTGATCCACGGCATCATCGCGCGCAGCTTCTCGCCCACGACCTCGATCGAATGCTCGGAGGTGAGGCGGCGGCGCGACATCAGCGTCGGCGCGCCGGCGCGGTTTTCCAGGATGAAGCTCTTGGCATATTCGCCGGTCTGGATGTCCTTCAGCGCCTGCCGCATGGCCTGCTTCGTCTCTTCGGTGACGATCTTCGGCCCCGTCACGTATTCGCCGTACTCGGCGTTGTTGGAGATCGAATAGTTCATGTTGGCGATGCCGCCCTCGTAGATGAGGTCGACGATCAGCTTCAGCTCGTGCAGGCACTCGAAGTACGCCATCTCGGGTGCATAGCCGGCTTCCACCAGGGTCTCGTAGCCGGCCTTGATGAGTTCCACCGTGCCGCCGCACAGCACGGCCTGCTCACCGAACAGGTCGGTCTCGGTCTCCTCGCGGAAATTGGTCTCGATGATGCCGGCCTTGCCGCCGCCATTGGCCGCGGCGTAGCTCAACGCCATGTCGCGCGCACGGCCGCTCCGGTCGGCGTGCACGGCAATCAGGTGCGGCACGCCGCCGCCCTGGGTGTAGGTATTGCGCACGGTATGGCCGGGGGCCTTGGGCGCCACCATCCAGACGTCGAGGTCGTCGCGCGGCACGACCTGCCCGTAGTGAACATTGAAGCCGTGCGCGAAGGCCAGCGATGCACCCTCGCGGATGTTCGGCTCGACGTCGTTCTTGTACACGGCGCCGATCTGCTCGTCGGGCAGCAGGATCATGACCACGTCGGCGCCCTTCACGGCTGCCGCCACTTCGGCGACCCGGAGTCCGGCCTTCTCGACCTTGGCCCAGGAAGCGCCGCCTCGACGCAGGCCGACGGTGACCTTCACACCGCTGTCGTTCAGGTTCTGCGCATGCGCGTGGCCCTGCGAGCCGTAGCCGATGATGGCGACGTTCTTGCCCTTGATCAGGCTCAGGTCGGCGTCCTTGTCGTAATAGACCTTCATGGTTCTCTCCGTTGAAATTTCTGTCGTTCACACGCGCAGGATGCGCTCGCCGCGCCCGATGCCGCTGGCACCGGTGCGCACGGTTTCCAGGATCGCGGCGCGGTCGATCGCGACGAGGAAGGCGTCGAGCTTGCTCGAGTCGCCCGTCAGCTCGATGGTGTAGCTCTTCTCGGTGACGTCGATGATCCGGCCGCGGAAGATGTCGGTCATGCGCACCATCTCCTCGCGTTCCTTGCCCACCGCGCGCACCTTGATGAGCATCAGTTCGCGTTCGGTGAACGCGCCTTCGGTCAGGTCCACCACCTTCACCACCTCGATGAGCCGGTTCAGGTGCTTGGTGATCTGCTCGATGACCTCGTCGCTGCCGGTGGTGACGATGGTCATGCGCGAAAGCGAAGCGTCTTCGGTCGGCGCGACGGTGAGGCTTTCGATGTTGTAGCCGCGGGCCGAGAACAAGGCCACCACGCGCGAGAGGGCGCCGGGCTCGTTCTCGAGCAGCACGGCAATGATGTGTTTCATGTCTGTTCGTCCTGGCGCGCTCTTCAGGCTGCGGCGCGGTAACGCCGCAGCCCTTGGCCACGCGGTTCGATGAAAGTTTGAAGGAAAGCCCGCGGCTGCGCCATGCTGTTCCTGCCCGCCCGGCGCCGGCGCGGTAACGCCGGGACCTGCCTGCAGATTCAACGCGTCACAGGTCCTCGGAACCCAGCAACATCTCCGAAATGCCCTTGCCGGCCTGCACCATGGGCCAGACGTTCTCGGTGGGGTCGGTGCGCACGTCCAGGAATACCGTGCGGTCCTTCAGGCGGATGGCTTCCTTCAGCGCCGGCTCCACGTCGGACGGCTTCTCGACCAGGATGCCGACATGCCCGTAGGCCTCGGCCAGCTTCACGAAGTCGGGCAGCGCGTCCATGTAGCTGTGCGAATAGCGGCCACCGTAGTCGAGCTGCTGCCACTGCCGCACCATGCCGAGATAACGGTTGTTCAGGCTGACGATCTTCACCGGCGTCTTGTACTGCAGGCAGGTGCTGAGCTCCTGGATGCACATCTGGATCGAGCCCTCGCCGGTGATGCAGAACACGTCCGAATCGGGCTTGGCCAATTTGATGCCCATGGCATAAGGCAGGCCCACGCCCATGGTGCCCAGGCCGCCGGAATTGATCCAGCGCCGCGGCTCCTCGAAACGATAGAACTGCGCCGCCCACATCTGGTGCTGGCCGACGTCGCTGGTGATGTAGGTGTCGCGCTCGCGCGTCAGTTGCCAGAGCTTTTCCACCACCATCTGCGGCTTGATGACCTCGCCGCTGTCCTTGTAGGCCAGGCACTCGCGCTTGCGCCACTGGTTGACCTGGCTCCACCAGGCCGAGAGCGCCGTGGCATCGGGGCGGGCCTGCGCCTCGCGGATCTGCGCCATCAGCTCCAGCAGCACTTCCTTCACGTCGCCGACGATGGGGATGTCGACGCGCACGCGCTTGGAGATCGACGACGGGTCGATGTCGACGTGGATGATCTTGCGCTCCACCGAAGCGAAGTGCTTGGGGTTGCCGATCACGCGGTCGTCGAAGCGCGCACCGATGGCGAGCAGAACGTCGCAGTTCTGCATCGTCATGTTCGCTTCGTAAGTGCCGTGCATGCCCAGCATGCCCAGGAAGCGCGGATCGCTGGCGGGAATGGCGCCCAGGCCCATCAGCGTATTGGTGCAGGGGTAACCCAGCAGTTCGACGAGCTCGCGCAGTTCGTTCGATGCATTGCCCAGGATGACGCCGCCGCCGGTGTAGATGTAAGGGCGCCGGGCCTGCAGCAGCAGCTGCACGGCCTTGCGGATCTGACCGCCGTGGCCCTTCTTCACCGGGTTGTACGAGCGCATGGCCACCGTGGCGGGGTAGTCGAAGGGCGCGGTCTTCAGCGACACGTCCTTCGGGATGTCCACCACCACCGGGCCCGGGCGCCCCGTGCGCGCGATGTGGAAGGCCTTCTTCAGCGTCAGCGCCAGGTCGCGCACGTCCTTGACCAGGAAGTTGTGCTTGACGATGGGCCGCGTGATGCCCACGGTGTCGCACTCCTGGAAGGCGTCCAGGCCGATCGCCGGCGTTGGCACCTGGCCCGTGATGATGACCATCGGGATCGAGTCCATGTACGCCGTGGCGATGCCCGTGACGGCATTCGTGACCCCGGGACCCGAGGTCACCAGCGCGACACCGACCTCGCCAGTGGCGCGGGCGTAGCCGTCGGCGGCATGCACGGCGGCCTGCTCATGGCGCACCAGCACGTGCTCGATGGTGTCCTGCTTGTACAGCGCGTCGTAGATGTACAGCACGGCGCCGCCGGGGTAGCCCCAGAGGTATTTCACCCCTTCGGCCTGGAGGCAGCGAACGAGGATTTCCGAGCCGTTGGGCTCGTGATCGGAGGAGGTGGGAGAAGACGGCTGTGCTTGGGCAGCACGCTTGACTTCCGCGGCAGACATTTCCATTTCGAACCTTTGCGAATTTCTCTGACGAAAATCCATCGGTGCACCTCTTCGCGTCCTCGTAAGACGGATGTGGCGCCTGCGCGGTCATAAAACCGCCGTCCGGGTCGGACGGCCGGGTTCAGGACCCAAAAGAGCGTTGTGCGAAGCAGCATTATGCCTGTGCCACCGGGGATCGGGCGCCGCCTGCCGCTGTGCAGGGGTGCGATGGATAATCGCAGTCCCCGAAACAGGCGCGCCGTCAGGCCTGGAACGTCTCCCACTCCACGCCCCAACCCGTTGGCCACCGAACAAGAACTGTCGGATTTCCTCCGAAGCGTCGAGAAGCGTGCCTTCAAGCGGGTGGTCTATGCGCTGCGCAGTGACGATTCAGCGTTGGACGTGGTGCAGGATGCGATGATCAAGCTGGCCGAGAAGTACGCCGACCGCCCGGCTTCCGAGTTGCCGCTCATTTTCCAGCGCATCCTGTCCAACGCCACCATGGACTGGTTCCGGCGCGAGAAGACGCGCGGCGCCCTGTTCAGCAACCTGTCGGACTTCGACTCGGCCGAACCCGGCGGCGACTTCGACGTGCTGGAATTGCTGCAGCTCGCCGAAGGTTCGCTGGGCACCGAGAGTGCCGCCGACGCCGTGTCGCGGGCGCAGATGCTGCAGATCATCGAATCCGAGGTGGCCGAGTTGCCGGCGCGTCAACGCGAGGCCTTCCTGCTGCGTTACTGGGAAGAATTCGACGTGGCCGAGACGGCGGCGGTGATGGGTTGTTCACAAGGCAGCGTGAAGACCCATTGTTCGCGGGCGGTGCATGCGCTGGCAAAGTCGTTGCGCGCCAAGGGAATCACGCCATGAATGCCAGTCAAGAAACCAGCCGCAGCCCGACCGATCCCCGCGCCCTGGAGACGCGCTGGGCACTGCGCCTCGTGGGTCACCTCAACGCACGGGCCGATGGCCTGCCCCTGGATGTGCAGGAACGCCTGCGGTTCGCGCGCGAGCAGGCTCTGGCGTGCGCCCGCGAGACCCGCGGCGCCGCCGTCGCCGGGGCGGTAGGCGTCTCCAGTGCGGGGGCTTTGCTGCTGGGCGCCTTCGTGCCGTGGCTGCGGCGTGCGGCTTCAGTGTTGCCGCTGCTGCTGCTGCTCGGTGGCCTGCTCGTCATCCAGCAGTGGTCCTCGCGCGAACGCGTGCTGGCGGCCGCGGAAATCGACACCCTGCTGCTCGCCGACACCTTGCCGCCCAGCGCCTACGGCGACCCGGGCTTCGCCGAGTTCCTGCGTTCCCCGCCGCAACCGTGATTCGCCCCCTGCTGCCCAGCCTGCCCCACCGCTGCCGAACCAGCTTGCTCGGACTGCTGCTCGTGCTGCTTGCACTGCTCGGCACGGGCGGACCGGCCGCCGCCGAAGCCACGGCCTGGGCAGCGTTGACTCCCGCGCAGCGGCAGGCACTGGCGCCGCTGCAGCGCGATTGGTCTTCGCTCGACGCGAGTCGCCAGTCGAAGTGGCTCGAGGTGGCCGCGCGCTTTCCGCGCATGTCCGCCGACGAACAGCGACGGCTGCAGGAGCGCATGACGCAATGGACGCGGCTGACGCCGGCGGAGCGTGAGCGTGCACGGCTGCAGTTCCAGGAGACACGGCAACTTCCGGCCGACGAGAAACGTGCCCGCTGGGAGGCTTACCAGGCGTTGACCGAGGAACAGCGCAATGCGCTGGCGCAGCGCGCCGAAAAGCCCGCCAAGGGCGGTGCCCGCACCGACAACGGCGCTCGTCGCGCCAACGCCGCCAATGGAACGGCCAAGAACAACCTCGTCGAAGCGCGGCCGGCGCCGCCCGCCCGCTCCGTGGCCCCCTCGGTGGTGACGGCACGGCCCGGAGCCACCACCACCACCGTCACCACGCCGGCCGCCGCCGCTGCACCACCAGCCGGGTCTGCCCAAGATCGCCGCCACGCCGGGTTTCGTCGACCCCGCCACGCTGCTGCCGCAGCGCGGACCCCAGGGCGCGGCCGTGCAGGCCCCGGCCAGCGCAGCAGCCGGCAGCCGATGAGCACCGAGCCCTGGGTTCCGGGTGCGCTGGGCACGCCCGGACTGTGGCGCCGCCTGGCCTGCTTCGTCTACGAGGGCGTGCTGTTGTTCGGCGTGGTCATGATCGCCGGGTTGATCTACGGCGTGGTCACGCAGCAGCGCCATGCGCTGGTCGGCGCCTTCGGTCTGCGCGTCTTCCTGTTCGTCGTGCTCGGGGCCTATTTCATTGGGTTCTGGTCGCGCAGCGGGCAGACGCTGGCCATGCAGACCTGGCACATCCGGCTCGTCACCCGCGGCGGCCAGCCGGTGACGCGATGGCGCGCGCTGTGCCGCTACCTGCTGGCCTGGCTCTGGTTCGTGCCGGCGCTGGCGGCGCTCAAGCTGGCGGGCCTGCAGGGCGCGCTGCCGGCGTTCGTGGCCATCGCGGCCGGCGTGCTGGCCTACGCCGGGCTGACCCGGCTGCACCCCGACCGCCAGTACTGGCACGATGCAGTCTGCGGTACCCGGCTCGTGACCTGGAAGCCGCCGCCGAAACACGCCACCGCCCGATGACCAACGCACCCTTCAGCCTGTGTGTCTATTGCGGCTCGCGCCACGGCACGCGGCCGGCCTATACCGCGGCGGCGCGTGCACTCGGCCAGGCCATCGGCTCGCGCGGCTGGCAGCTCGTCTACGGCGGCGGTCGGGTGGGACTCATGGGCGAGGTGGCCGATGCCACGCTGGCCGCCGGCGGCCGCGTCGTCGGCGTCATTCCCGAGAGCCTGAAGCGGCTGGAAGTGGGCCACGGTGGCCTGCATGAATTGCACGTGGTGCCCACCATGCACCTGCGCAAGCAGATGATGGCCGAGCGCGCCGACGCCTTCCTGGCCTTGCCCGGCGGCATCGGCACGCTGGAGGAGTTGTACGAGGTGTGGACCTGGCGCCAGCTCGGTTATCACGACCAGCCGATCGGCCTGCTCAACGTCGAGGGTTACTACGACGAGCTGCTGCGCTTCATGGCGCACACCGTCGACCAGGGCTTTCTTTCGCCCGTGCAGCATGGCGTGCTGCAGGTGGACACGGATCCGCAAGCCCTGCTGCTGGCGCTGGCGGCGCTGGCCCGCGGCAGCGGCGCCCCCGACGACTATTCGCGGGTCTGACCCCCGGACCCGCCGGACGTCACACCGCTGCTTCGTCGACCTCGCCGGTACGGATGCGCACCACCTGCTCCACCGGGGTGACGAAGATCTTGCCGTCGCCGATCTTGCCGGTCTTGGCGGCCTTGACGATGCACTCGATGCAGCGCTCCACGTCCTCGTCCTTGACCACCACCTCCACCTTCACCTTGGGCAGGAAGTCGACCACGTATTCGGCGCCGCGGTACAGCTCGGTGTGGCCCTTCTGCCGGCCGAAGCCCTTGACCTCGGTGACGGTGAGGCCGGAAACGCCCACGTCGCCCAGGGCTTCGCGCACCTCCTCGAGCTTGAAGGGCTTGATGATGGCGGTGATCTGTTTCATGGCGGACTCCAGAAGGGCGGGACGATTGGGCCGGATTTAAGCACGGAACCTGGACGTGATGGGATAGCGCCAGTCGCGCCCGAAGCCCCGGTGGGTGATGCGGATGCCGACCGGCGCCTGGCGGCGCTTGTACTCGTTGACGCGGATCAGACGCGCCACATGCTCGACGGTGGCGCGCTCGAAGCCGGCGGCCACGATTTCGTCGATGCCGCGGTCTTCCTCCATATAGAGGGCCAGGATGGCATCGAGCACCTCGTAGGGCGGCAGGCTGTCCTGGTCGGTCTGGTCGGGGCGCAGTTCGGCCGAAGGTGGCCGCGCGATGATGCGCTCGGGGATCACCGGGCCTGTTTCGCCTGCCTTGCCGTCGGCACGCGGCGTCGGTTGGCGGTTCTTCCACTGCGCCAGCCGGTAGACCAGCGTCTTGGCCACGTCCTTGATGACGGCAAATCCGCCCGCCATGTCGCCGTACAGCGTGCAGTAGCCGGTGGCCATCTCGCTCTTGTTGCCGGTGGTCAGCACGATGGCCCCCAGCTTGTTGGACAGCGCCATCAGCAACGTGCCGCGGATGCGTGCCTGCAGGTTTTCCTCGGTCGTGTCCTCGGCCAGGCCGGCGAACTGCGGCGCCAGGCCGGCGCGGAAGGCGTCGAAAATGGGCGCGATGGCGATCTCGTCGTGGCGCAGGCCCAGCCGGCTGGCCATCTCGCGCGCGTCAAGCCAGGAGATGTCGGCCGTGTAAGGCGAAGGCATCATCACCGTGCGCACGCGATCGGCGCCCAGCGCGTCGACGGCAATCGCCAGCACCAGCGCCGAATCGATGCCGCCCGAGAGCCCGATGATGGCCCCCGGAAAGCCGTTCTTGCCCAGGTAGTCTCGCACGCCGGTGACGAGCGCAGCCCAGGCCTGGGCTTCGAGCTCCGGCACCGGCGCCAGCGTGCCCTGCGGCGTGCCGTCGGCCGCCAGTTCGAGCATCAGCGTGGTGGCCTCGAAGGCCGGCGCCCGCGCCGTGACGCGGCCCTGCGCGTCCACCGCGAACGAGGCGCCGTCGAACACCACTTCGTCCTGTCCGCCCACCAGGTGCGAGTACAGCAGCGGCCGAGCGGTGGCGCGGGCGCGTTCGCTCATGCGCGCCTCGCGCTCGCCGGCCTTGTCCAGGTGGAAGGGCGAGGCATTCAGCACGCACAGCACCTGCGCACCGGCCTGGACCGCCGCGTGCGCGGGTTCGTCGAACCAGGCGTCTTCGCAGACGAGCACGCCGAAGCGCAAGCCCTCGGCCTCGAACACCAGCGGCGGCAGGCCGGCGTCGCGCCCGGAAAGAAAATAGCGCCGCTCGTCGAAGACCTGGTAGTTGGGCAGCTCGCGCTTGCAGTAGGTGCCGACCACGCGCCCGCCGGCCAGCACCGAGGCGGCATTGAACCGGGTCTGCACGGCCATCGACTTGGACCTAACATGAGCTTCCACGCCGAACCGATGCGGATGCCCGACCACCAGATGCAAGCCCGCCAGCCCCGACACTTCCGCCGCCAGCGCCGCCAGTGCCTCGGCACTCGCCTGCATGAAGGCCGGGCGCAGCAGCAGGTCTTCGGGCGGGTAGCCGGTGAGCGCGAGCTCGGGCGCCAGCACCACGCGTGCACCCTGCGCATGCGCCTGCCGCGCGGCCTGCGCCAGCAGGCGCGCATTGCCGGCCAGGTCGCCCACCGTGGTGTTGATCTGCGCGATGGCCACTTTCACGAT
The DNA here is from genome assembly GCA_016709385.1 of Candidatus Rubrivivax defluviihabitans. GTDB lineage: Bacteria > Pseudomonadota > Gammaproteobacteria > Burkholderiales > Burkholderiaceae_C > Rubrivivax > Rubrivivax defluviihabitans. The sequence goes on along the minus strand of JADJMW010000001.1, from coordinate 383,316 downwards.
GCGTGAACCCGCATGACACAGGCCGGAGTCGAAGAAGCACACGATGTTATCCGCGTGCACCAGGACCCTGCCGCCCTGGACGCCGCGGCCTGGAACGACCTGCTGCAGGCGCAGGCCGCGCCCACGCCGTTCATGCGCCATGAATATCTGGCGGCGCTGCACGCCTCGGGCAGCGCCGTGCCAGAGACCGGCTGGGCACCGCAGTTCCTGACCCTGCACCGCGGCGGCGAACTGCAGGCCGCCTGTGCGCTGTATCTGAAGAGCCATTCCTACGGCGAATATGTCTTCGACTGGGCCTGGGCCGACGCCTACCGGCGCCACGGCCTGGCTTACTACCCCAAGCTGCTGGGCGCGGTGCCCTTCACGCCGGTGCCCGGCACGCGGCTGCTGGCGCGCAGCGACGCCGGCCGCGACGCGCTCGTGGCGGCCGCTGCACCGGCTGGCGCTGGACGGCCGGCTGTCTTCAGCGCACGTGCTGTTCATCGACGATGCCGACCGCGCGGCTTTCCAGCGTGCCGGCTGGATGCTGCGCCAGGGTGTGCAGTTCCACTGGACGCAGGACGTGGCGCAGCCGGTGGCGGACTTCGCCGGCCTGCTGCAGCGCCTGCAGCGCGACAAGCGCAAGAAAATCCAGCAGGAGCGCCGCCGCGTCGCCGAACAAGGCGTGAGCTTCAGCGTGCACGAGGGCGCGGCCATCACCGAGCCGCTGTGGGACTTCTTCCACCGCTGCTACACGCTGACCTACGCCGCGCATCACAGCACGCCTTACCTGACGCGCGACTTCTTCACCCGCATGGCGCGCACGATGGCGGAAAACTGGCTGATGTTCGTGGCCCGCCGCGGCAACGCACCCATCGCCGCTGCGCTCATTGCGGTCGACCCGCCGCGAGGCACGGCCTGGGGCCGCTACTGGGGCTGCACCGAACACGTGCCCTGCCTGCACTTCGAGGCCTGCTACTACCAGCCGCTGGCCTGGTGCCTGGCCAACGGTTATGTGCGCTTCGAAGGCGGCGCCCAGGGCGAGCACAAGATGGCGCGCGGCCTGCTGCCGGTGGCCACCCATTCGGCGCACTGGCTGCGCGATGCGCGCTTTGCCGCGGCGGTGGCGGACTTTCTCGCCGCCGAAGGCGCGGGCATCGGCGACTACGTGGACGAACTGCGCGAACGCAATCCGTTCAAGAGCAGCTGACCTGATCGGCGCCTGGTCAGGACCTGTGCAGCGCGGCCCAGTTGGCCATGCCGGTGCGCACTTCCGCGCGCGCACTGTCCGGACCTTCCCAGCCCAGCACCTTGACCCACTTGCCCTCTTCCAGGTCCTTGTAGTGCTCGAAGAAGTGCTGGATGGTCTTCAGCCGCAGCGGGTTCAGGTCCTCGGGCTTCTTCCACTGCGTGTAGATCGACAGGATCTTGTCGATCGGCACCGCCAGCAGCTTGTTGTCGCCGCCGGCCTCGTCGTCCATCCTCAGCAGGCCCAGGGGCCGGCAGGTGACCACCACGCCGGGGATCAGCGGTACCGGCGTGACCACCAGCACGTCGACCGGGTCGCCGTCGTCGGCCAGCGTATTCGGGATGTAGCCGTAGTTGCACGGGTAGTGCATGGCGGTGGACATGAAACGGTCCACGAACATGGCGCCGGAGTCATGGTCGACCTCGTACTTGATGGGGTCGGCATTCATCGGGATCTCGATGATGACGTTGAACTCGTCCGGCGCCTTGGCGCCCGGCGTCACGTTGTGCAAGCTCATGGAGGCGGCCTCGTGGAAAGCGCTGTGTCAGTGTAAGAGCGGATTCTAGGCATGCAGCTTGCCCTGCCCTGACGCAACGCGGCTGCCCGGCGCCAGACCCCGGCCGGGCGGATGCGCGCGTCCTGTAGCATCCGCGGCGGTTTGAGAAGCGCTTGGCCCGGGGAACACGGTCCGGTGACTGCGCCCCCCGTTCAGAAGACCCGATCGAAGAGGAGCCTTTTCCATGTCTACCACCACAGCGCTCTACATCGCGCTGGCCTGCGGCCTGGCCGCTGTCGTCTACGGCTTCGTGCAGCGCAGCTGGATCCTGTCGCAGGACGCCGGCAACGCCCGCATGCAGGAAATCGCCGGCGCCATCCAGCAGGGTGCCGCAGCCTACCTGGCGCGCCAGTACAAGACCATCGCGATCGTCGGCGTCGTGCTGGCCATCCTGATCTTCATCTTCCTCGACTCGCTCACCGCCATCGGCTTCGTGCTCGGTGCCGTGCTGTCGGGGGCCTGCGGCTTCATCGGCATGAACGTCTCGGTGCGCGCCAACGTGCGCACCGCGCAGGCCGCCACCAAGGGCATCGGCCCGGCGCTGGACGTGGCCTTCAAGGGCGGCGCCATCACCGGCATGCTGGTGGTGGGCCTGGGCCTGCTGGGGGTGGGCATCTTCTTCCTCGCGCTCACCGGCGGCACCGCGGTCGACAGCGCCACGCTCAAGCCGCTGCTGGGCTTCGCCTTCGGCTCCAGCCTGATCTCGATCTTCGCGCGGCTGGGCGGCGGCATCTTCACCAAGGGCGCCGACGTCGGCGCCGACCTGGTGGGCAAGGTCGAGGCCGGCATTCCGGAAGACGACCCGCGCAACCCGGCGGTGATCGCCGACAACGTGGGCGACAACGTCGGCGACTGCGCCGGCATGGCCGCCGACCTGTTCGAGACCTACGCCGTGACGCTGATCGCAACCATGGCGCTGGGCGGGCTGATGGTCAGCGGCGCCACCGTCAACGCCGTGGTCTACCCGCTGCTGCTGGGCGGCGTGTCGATCATCGCCTCCATCATCGGCTGCTTCTTCGTCAAGGCCAGCCCGGGCATGAAGAACGTGATGCCGGCCCTGTACAAGGGCCTGGCGGTGGCCGGCGTGCTGTCGTTGATCGCCTTCTACGGCGTCACGGTGATGATGTTCCCCGAGCCGCTCAAGCTGGTGGCCGGCGGCACCGTCTCGGCGATGAACCTGTGGCTGGCCTGTGCCGTGGGCCTGGTGTTGACCGCGGCCATGGTCTGGATCACCGAGTTCTACACCGGCACCCAGTACAAGCCGGTGCAGCATATCGCCGAAGCGTCGACCACCGGCCACGGCACCAACATCATCGCCGGTCTCGGCGTCTCGATGCGCTCCACCGCCTGGCCGGTGCTGTTCGTCTGCGTCGCCATCCTGGTGGCCTACAACCTGGCCGGCCTGTACGGCATCGCGGTGGCCGCCACGTCCATGCTCAGCATGGCCGGCATCGTGGTGGCACTCGACGCCTACGGCCCCATCACCGACAACGCCGGCGGCATCGCCGAGATGAGCGAACTGCCCAAGAGCGTGCGCGACGTCACCGACCCGCTCGACGCGGTGGGCAACACTACCAAGGCGGTGACCAAGGGCTACGCCATCGGCTCGGCCGGCCTGGCGGCGCTGGTGCTGTTCGCCGACTACACGCACTCGCTCGAAGGCCGCGGCATGAGCATCGCCTTCGACCTGAGCGACCCGAAGGTCATCGTGGGCCTGTTCATCGGCGGCCTCATCCCTTACCTCTTCGGCGCCATGGCGATGGAAGCGGTGGGCCGCGCCGCCGGCTCGGTGGTGGTCGAGGTGCGGCGCCAGTTCAAGGAGATCAAGGGCATCATGGAAGGCAAGGCCAAGCCCGAATACGGCACGGCCGTCGACATGCTGACCAAGGCGGCGATCAAGGAGATGATGATCCCGTCGCTGCTGCCGGTGGTGGTGCCGGTGATCGTGGGCCTGCTGCTGGGCCCGGCCGCCCTGGGCGGGCTGCTGATGGGCACCATCGTCACCGGCCTCTTCGTCGCCATCAGCATGTGCACCGGCGGCGGCGCCTGGGACAACGCCAAGAAGTACATCGAGGACGGCCACCACGGCGGCAAGGGCTCGGAAGCGCACAAGGCCGCCGTCACCGGCGACACCGTGGGCGACCCCTACAAGGACACCGCCGGCCCGGCCGTCAACCCGCTGATCAAGATCATCAATATCGTGGCGCTGCTGATCGTGCCGCTGCTGCCGATCCCGGCGGGCACGGCCAAGCCGGCGGCCCATGCTGCGACACCCGCCGCAGCGGCGGCGCCCATGACGACGGCAGCTGCCGACGGCGCCTCGGTCAGCGTCGAAGGCGGCGTCGTGAAATTCTTCTTCGTCGTCGGCAAGGCCGACATCGCCAGCGGCGCTGCGACGGCGCTGGCCGACGTGGCCAAGGGCGTGGCCGAGGGCAAGAAGGCCGTCGTCAGCGGCTATACCGACGCCAGCGGCGACCCGGCCATGAACGAGGAACTGGCCAAGCAGCGAGCCTTCGCCGTGCGCGACGCGCTGAAGGCCGCGGGCGTGGCCGAGGACAAGATCGAACTGAAGAAGCCGGAGCAGCTCACCGGCAGCGGCGACCCGGCGCAGGCACGACGCGTGGAAGTTGCGCTGCAGTAGTCGAGCGGCACGACACCGTCCGACGCAGGTGGGCCGGTCATTCCGGCCCGTTCCTCTTTCTGGCGCTCACTTCGGCGCACGTCCGGACCGGTCAGCTGAAGTACCGGGCCTTCATGCGCTGGCAGTAGGCCTCCAATGCGGGGCGCGCCTGCGCGTGGCGCTGGATCGGAGACGCGACGGGCGCCCACAGCAAGTTGGCCAGGAACGCGTGGGCACACGCGTCCAGCGAAGTCGGCTGTTCGCCCAGCATGAACGGCTTGTCGCCGAGAAAGTCCGCGATCGCCGTCACGTCGCGGCAGCCGATGGCGTGGATCTCCCCAGCCGTGTGTCGGCCCATGCCGTGCCCGCGCATCTCGGCCAGCAGCCCGCGCCGAGCCAGCACCGGCACGAACCAGCGCAGCGGTAGCGGCATCGCGGCGAAGAACGCCTGGCGCGTCTTCGCCCAGCCGGCATCCTCGGCCCAACGCGTCTGCACCACGGCCCAGTAAAGATCTTCCTCGAACAGGCGCTGGAAGGCCGTCGCCAGGGCGCGCTGGAGCGGCGACAGCGCGTCATCCAGCGGGTCGCCATAGCGGCCCTTCAGGTAGTCGATGATGAAACCCGAATCGGCGACGACGGTGCCGCCATCATCGATGTAGGGCAGCTTGCGCTTCGGCGCCTTGAATACGTCGCCGCTGTTCACCAGCTGGAACGGTAGCCCGGCCATGCGCAGATACGTCTCCAGCTTCATGCAGAAGGGGCTGGCGTTGGGCAGGCCGAAGGCCGGTGCAAACTGGAACAGCTTGATCATGAGGCGCTCCCGTCGCGATGGCGAACGGCTAGCTTCGGCTGCGGGAGTGATGCTGTCAACGGTCACGCTGGACGCGTCTTGCCGGTGGCCCGAAGGAAGACAAAACGGGCCAACCCCTTTTGAGAGCTGACCCGTTGATTTCTTTGGTCGGGGCGGCGGGATTCGAACTCGCGACCCCTTGCACCCCATGCAAGTGCGCTACCAGGCTGCGCTACGCCCCGACGAAGCCTTGCAGTATACCTTGCCCGGCTGTGCTGCCGAGGTCACGCACTGAGCAGATCGCGGATCGACATCAGCTCGGCGCGCAGCGGCCCGGGCTCCAGGGCCCACGGCGCAGCGGGCGCGTCACCCTCGTCGATGGACGTCAGCGCGCCGGCATCGGCTGGTGGTTCGGTGCTCGCCACGCTGGCGACGCCGGCCTGCGCGACCTGGATCGACTCGGCCTCGGCCGCACGCGCGGCCGCCACGGCATCCGACAAGCGGTTGCGCGCGCCGCTGATCGTGAAGCCCTGGTCGTACAGCAGCTCGCGGATGCGCCGGATCAGCAGCACCTCGTGGTGCTGGTAATAGCGCCGGTTGCCGCGGCGCTTCATGGGTTTCAGCTGCGTGAATTCCTGCTCCCAGTAACGCAGCACATACGGCTTGACGCCGCACAACTCACTCACCTCACCGATCGTGAAGTAGCGTTTGGCGGGGATGGCGGGGAGCGTTTTCTCCATTGAAATCAATGGGATCGGAGCACGAATCTAGACTCTACTCGAACTCCTCCGCGGGCGGCGTGTCACCTTGCACGATGGCTTTCAATTTGTGACTGGCGTGGAAGGTGACGACATTGCGTGCCTTGATGGGAATCGCCTCGCCGGTGCGCGGGTTGCGTCCGGGGCGCGGCGCCTTGCGCCGGATATTGAAATTGCCAAAGCCCGAGAGCTTGACGTCGTGGCCTTCGACCAGGCTGCCGTGCACGATCTCGAAGAACGCCTCGACCATGTCCTTCGATTCACGCTTGTTCAGGCCCAGGCGATCGAACAGCAGATCGGCCAGTTCGGCCTTGGTCAGCGTGGGCGCCTCCAGCGTGGGCAGGATCACGCCTTCCTGGGGTTCGGTCATGGCACGGTTCCCTTTCTTTCAGGCTCGCAGCCGGGCGCCGAAAGCCTGTTCCGCACGCGCCACCGCAGCGGCCACCGCGGCGTCGATGCGGTCGTCGGTGAGCGTGGTCTCGGCGTCGAGCAGTTCCAGCCGCACCGCCAGGCTACGCTCGCCAGCCTTGAGGCCAGGCACCGACGTGGCCGGCTTGTAGATGTCGAACAGCGTGGCGTTGCGGATCAGGCTGGCCGGGTCGGCGCGCAGCTCGGACATCAACGCGTCGTGGCTCACGTCGTCGCGCAACACCAGCGCCACGTCGCGGTAGGCAGGTTGCTGGCGCGGTACGGGGGTGAAGACCGGGACCGGGCAGTCGAGCACCGCGTCCAGATCCAGTTCGAACAGCATGGGCGCCTGGGGCAGTTCGTAGGCCTGGCGCCACTGCGGGTGCAATTCGCCCACGATGCCGACGGCGCGGCCGTCGAGTTCCACGCGGGCACAGCGCCCGGGGTGCAGCGCGGGGTGCGTGGCCGGTACGAAGATCGGGCGCCGTGGCGCCAGCAGCGACTCGACATCGCCCTTGACATCGAAGAAGTCCACACCCTGCTCCTTGCGGCCCCACTGCAGGCCGTCGGCAGAGCCGCTGACCAGGCCGGCCACGCGCATCGGCTGGTGCAGCCCCGCCACCGTGAGCGGGCCATCGGGCACGCCGGCGTCGCGCTTGAAGACGCGGCCGATCTCGAACACCCGCACGCGGCCAGCCTTGCGTGCCAGGTTCGTGCGCAGCACCTGCAGCAGGCTGCCGACGAGGCTGGAGCGCATCACCGCCAGCGGCGCGGCAATCGGGTTGAGCACCTTGATCGGGTCGGGGTTGCCGGCGAGTTCGTGCTCCCAGCGTTCCTCGACGAAGCTGAAGCCGATCGTCTCCTGGTAGTCCAGCGCGGCCAGCGCGCGGCGCACGGGTGTGCGCGCTGCGGCGCGACTCCGGGCCGCACGCGCGCGGTCACCGGCGCCAGCGGCGGCGTCAGCGGCAGCTGGTCGTAGCCGATGACGCGGATCAGCTCCTCTATCAGGTCTTCCTCGATCTTCAGGTCGAAGCGCCAGCTCGGTGGCCGCACGGTCAGGTGGCCGGGTTGCTGCGTGAACTGCAGGCCCAGGCGCTGGAAGACTTCGGCGCACTGCGCCTGCGTCAGCGGCATGCCGATGACCTTGGCGGCGCGGTCCACGCGCACAGTCACCGGCGCCGCCTCGGGCAGGCGCAGCACCTGGTCGTCCATCGGCCCGGCCTGGCCGCCACAGATGTCGATGATGAGTTGCGTGATGCGCTCGACATGCTCCACCGTCGAAGCCGGGTCGACGCCGCGCTCGAAACGGTGGCCGGCGTCGGTGCTGAAGTTGTAGCGGCGTGAACGCCCCTGCACCGCTTCGGGCCACCAGAAGGCGGCCTCCACGTAGACATTCTTCGTCTCGTCGGACACGGCCGTGGCTTCGCCGCCCATGATGCCGGCCAGCGACTCCACGCCCTGGCTGTCGGCGATCACGCCCACGCTGGCGTCGAGTTCCACCGTATTCCCGTTGAGCAGCTCGAGCGTCTCGCCCCGACGCGCCCAGCGCACCACCAGCTTGTCGTGGATCTTGTCCAAGTCGAAGATGTGCGAGGGGCGGCCGTATTCGAACATCACGTAGTTCGAGATGTCGACGAGCGCGGTGACGCTGCGCTGGCCGCAGCGCGCCAGGCGTTCCACCATCCAGCCCGGCGTGCGCGCCTGCGTGTTCACGCCGCGCACGATGCGGCCCGAGAAGCGGCCGCACAGGTCGGCCGCCTGCACTTCCACCGGCAGCTTGTCGGCGAAGGCGGGAGCCACGGGGTGTATGGCCGGCGTGTGCAGCGGCGCGCCGGTCAGGGCCGAGACTTCGCGCGCGATGCCGAAGACGCTCAGCGCATGCGCCAGATTGGGCGTGAGCTTGAGGGTGAAGACGGTGTCGTCGAGCTTGAGCCACTGGCGGATGTCGGTTCCCACGGGCGCGTCGGGCGCCAGTTCGAGCAGGCCGCCGTGGTCGTCGGCGATCTTCAGTTCGCGTGCGCTGCACAGCATGCCGCGGCTCTCCACGCCGCGCAGCCGGCCGACGCCGATCTTGAACGGCCGGCCATCGTCGCCTGAGGGCAGTTCGGCGCCGACGACGGCCAGCGGCGCCTTCAGCCCGGCGCGCGCATTGGGCGCGCCGCACACGATCTGCAACGGCTCGCCGGCACCGACGCTGACCTGGCACACGCGCAGCCGGTCGGCCTGCGGGTGCGGCTCGGCGCTCAGGATCTCGGCCACCACGACGCCGGAAAAGGGCGGCGCCACCGGGCGCAGGTCCTCGACCTCCATGCCCGACATGGTGAGCAGGTCGGCCAACTGCTGTGTGTTCAACGGCGGGTTGCAGAACTCGCGCAACCAGGACTCGGGGAATTGCATGGGATCTCGGTCTTCGGTGGGTACAGCGGCGCGGCGCTCAGTTGAATTGGCTCAGGAAACGCAGGTCGCCGTCGAACATCAGCCGCAGGTCGTCGATGCCGTAGCGCAGCATGGCCAGGCGGTCGGGGCCGATGCCGAAGGCGAAGCCGATGTGGTGCTCGGGGTCCAGGCCGTAGGCGCGCACCACGTTCGGGTGCACCTGGCCCGAGCCGGCCACTTCCAGCCAACGGCCGGCCAGCGGGCCGCTGCGGAAGGCGATGTCGATCTCGGCACTGGGCTCGGTGAAGGGGAAAAAGCTGGGGCGGAAGCGCACGTCGAAATCGTCGGTCTCGAAGAACTGGCGCACGAAGTCGATGAATACCACCTTCAGGTCCTTGAAGCTGACGTTCTCGCCGATCCACAGGCCTTCGCACTGGTGGAACATGGGCGAATGCGTGGCGTCGCTGTCGACGCGGTAGGTGCGGCCGGGGGCGATGACGCGAATTTCGGGCATCGGGTCCACACCGGCATATTTCGCCGCATGGGCGCGGGCGTAACGCACCTGCATCGGACTGGTGTGCGGGCGCAGGTTGAGCCAGCGACCTTCGCCGTCCTTCATGTCGACATAGAACGTGTCCTGCATCGACCGCGCGGGGTGGTTCTCGGGGTTGTTCAGCGCGGTGAAGCTCATCCAGTCGGTCTCGATCTCGGGGCCTTCGGCGACGTCGAAACCCATGCTGCCGAAGATGGCCTCGATGCGCTCGATGGTGCGGCTCACCGGGTGCAGGCCGCCCGTGCCGCGGCGGCGGCCGGGCAGCGTGACGTCCAGCGCCTCGGCCTGCAACTGGCGCTGCAGTTCGGCGGCGGCCAGCGCATCGCGGCGCGCCTGCAGGGCGGCTTCGATGCCCGCCTTGGCCTGGTTGATCTCGGCACCGCGGGTCTTCTTCTGCTCCACCGGCAAGGCGCCCAGCGCCTTCAGCAGCTCGGTGACGCGGCCAGCCTTGCCCAGGTAGCGCGCCTTGGCGTTTTCCAGTTCGGCCGGCGTCGGCGCGGCTTCGAAGTCGGCCCGTGCCGCGGCTGCCAGTTGTTCCAGATCGTTCATGCTCGTGGGGGCGAAAGAAGTTCGTGCAACGAAGAAGTGAAAAGGCCGTCCCCAGGTGACGGCCTTCGTCTGCATTGACGGCTGCCGTGCACCTGCACGGCAGCTCGGCGTCAAGCCAGTTGAGCCTTCACCTTGTCGACGATGCTCGTAAACGCCGCCGGGTCGTGGATGGCCATGTCGGACAGCACCTTGCGGTCGATCTCGATATTGGCCTTCTTCAGCCCGGCCATGAACTTGCTGTAGGTGATGCCACCGGCACGGGCCGCGGCATTGATGCGCGCGATCCAGAGCTGGCGGAAGACCCGCTTGCGGGTGCGGCGGTCGCGGTAGGCGTATTGACCGGCCTTCATCACCGCCTGCTTGGCGATGCGGAAGACATTCTTGCGGCGGCCGCGGAAGCCCTTGGCCAGGGCCAGGATCTTCTTGTGGCGGGCGTGTGCCGTGACACCACGTTTGACGCGAGGCATATGTGTTCTCCTTGTCCGTCAGTGGAAGATCAGAGGCCTGCCATGGGCAGCATCTTGGCGATGCCTCCCAGGTCGGACTCGTGCACGTTGGTCGGGCCGCGCAGGTCGCGCTTGCGGCTGGTGCTCTTCTTGGTGAGGATGTGGCGCTTGAACGCCTGACCGCGCTTGACGGTCCCCCCCGGACGGACGCGGAAGCGCTTCTTGGCGCCGCTCTTGGTCTTCATCTTGGGCATGACTGCTCCTTCTAAGTGACTCCTGCAGGCGACTCGGAAACCGCTTCCGCGTGCTTGTCGGCCTGCAACAGCTTCTTCGCCTTGGCACCTTCGTGCCGCCGGCACTCTTCGGCTTCACGGTGACCGGACCGTGCCGCCGAAATCCTGATTCCCTACTTCCGTTTCGGCGCCAGCACCATGATCATCTGGCGCCCTTCCAGCTTGGGCATGTGCTCGACGACCGCCACGTCGGAGAGTTCGTCGCGGATGCGCTCCAGCATGCGCATGCCGATATCCTGGTGCGTGATCTCGCGGCCCCGGTAGCGCAGCGTGACCTTGCCCTTGTCGCCGTCCTCGGCGATGAAGCGGCGCAGATTGCGCATCTTGATCGCATAGTCGCCTTCGTCGGTGCCGGGGCGGAACTTGACTTCCTTGACCTCGATGACCTTCTGCTTGCTCTTGGCTTCGGCGGCCTTCTTCTGTTCCTGGTACTTGAACTTGCCGTAGTCCATCAACCGGCACACCGGCGGGTCCGCCGTGGCTGCGATCTCCACGAGATCGACGTCCAGCTCGCCGGCCATGCGCAAGGCCTCCATCGTGGAAACGATGCCCAGCGGCTCGTTCTCCACCCCGTTCAGGCGCACCTGCGGCGCCATGATCTCCCGGTTCAACCTGTGCTTGCGCTCCGCGTTCGGCGTGCGACGGTCCATGAAGGTAGCGATGTGTCAACTCCTCAATGCGGCCGCAAGGCAAGGCGGGCCGCCAACTCTGAAGGGGATGCGGTGGCGGGGTGGACTCAGGTCTTCAGGGCGATATCGCCGAGCAGCTTCTGCTGGAAGTCTGCCAGGGGCATCACACCGAGGTCCAGGTTGCCCCGGGCGCGCACGGCAACGGCCCCGTTTGCCTTCTCCTTGTCGCCGACGACCAGGATGAACGGGACCTTCTGCATTGAATGCTCGCGGATTTTATAGTTGATTTTTTCGTTGCGCAAATCAAGCTTGATTCTAACTCCTTGTTTTTGCAGCGATTTCGCCACGCTGGCGGCATATTCGGCCTGCGCGTCGGTGATCGAGGCCACCACCACCTGCACCGGCGCCAGCCAGGCCGGCAGCGCGCCGGCATGCTGCTCGATCAGGATGCCGATGAAGCGCTCCAGGCTGCCGACGATGGCGCGGTGCAGCATCACCGGGTATTTGCGCTCGCCCGATTCGGCCACATACACGGCGTCCAGCCGCTCCGGCATGGAAAAGTCGACCTGCATCGTGCCGCACTGCCACTGGCGGCCGATGGCGTCCTTCAGCGTGTATTCGATCTTGGGGCCGTAGAAGGCGCCCTCGCCGGGCGAGATCACGTACTCGCAGCCGCTCTTGTTCAGGCTCTCGATCAGCGCGTGCTCGGCCTTGTCCCAGCTCTCGTCGCTGCCGATGCGTGCATCGGGCCGGGTGGCGATCTTGTAGATGATGTCCTTGAAGCCGAAGTCGGCGTAGACCTTCTGCAGCAGCGCCGTATAGGCCACGCACTCGTCCAGGATCATGTCTTCGGTGCAGAAGATGTGGCCGTCGTCCTGCGTGAAGGCGCGCACGCGCATGATGCCGTGCAGGCCGCCGGTGGGCTCGTTGCGGTGGCACTGGCCGAATTCACCGAAGCGCAGCGGCAGGTCGCGGTAGCTCTTGATGCCCTGCTTGAAGATCAGGATGTGGCCGGGGCAGTTCATCGGCTTCAGCGCGTAGTGGCGCTTCTCCGATTCCGTGGTGAACATGTTCTCGCGGTATTTGTCCCAGTGGCCCGTCTTCTCCCACAGGCCCTGGTCCAGGATCTGCGGGCCTTTCACCTCCTGGTAGCCGTTGTCGCGGTACACAGTGCGCATGTACTGCTCCACCTGCTGCCACACCGTCCAGCCATGGGGATGCCAGAACACCGTGCCGGGCGAATGCTCGTCCAAGTGGAAGAGGTCGAGTTCGCGGCCGAGCTTGCGGTGGTCGCGCTTCTCGGCTTCCTCCAGCATCGTCAGGTATTGCTGCAGCTCGTCCTTGCTGGCCCAGGCCGTGCCGTAGATGCGCTGCAGTTGTTCGTTGGCCTGGTCGCCGCGCCAGTAGGCGCCGGCCACCTTCATGAGCTTGAAGTGACGCAGCTTGCCCGTGCGCGGCACGTGCGGGCCGCGGCACAGGTCTTCGAAACCGCCTTCGCGGTACAGGCTCACGTCCTGGCCGGCCGGGATGCTGGCGATGATCTCGGCCTTGTAGTGCTCGCCGAGTGACTTGAAGTACGCCACCGCCTCGTCGCGCGGCAGCACGCGGCGCTCGACCGGCTCGTCCTTGACGGCGAGCTCCGCCATGCGCTTTTCGATCGCGGCCAGGTCCTCGGGCGTGAAGGGGCGCTTGTAGGCGAAGTCGTAATAGAAGCCGTTTTCGATCACCGGGCCGATCGTCACCTGGGCGTCGGGAAACAGTTCCTTCACCGCATACGCCAGCAGGTGCGCCGTGCTGTGGCGAATGATCTCCAGGCCGTCGGCGTCCTTGTCGGTGACGATGGCCAGTTGCGCGTCGCGGTCGACGATGTGGCTGGTGTCGACGAGCCGGCCGTCCACACGGCCGGCGATGGCCGCCTTGGCCAGGCCGGCACCGATGGCGGCCGCCACCGCGGCCACGGAGACGGGGCCGGGAAATTCTCGCCGGGACCCGTCCGGCAGCGTCACGTTCAACATGTTCTTGATCTCCAGAAACGAAAAAACGCGGGGGTTGGCCGCGCTTTGTTCAGGGGGAAGGGGGAACGACAGCGCAGCGGTTCACGCCGGGGCCAAGGCCTCGGCAAAAAAGGTCGAAGTCCGCGGTGTCATAACCAGGATGCCTTTCTCGCCCTTGCTGGTGAATCGAAAGCGAATTCTAGCCCAGGGGCGGCGTCAGGCAACGTCAGACGAGCGGCTGGGCGTCGATGCGCCGCGATGAAGCCACCATTTGCGCGAATTCGTCGGCCAGCCGCTGGCTCTCGGCCGCCGCGATATGCCAGTCGCGTTGGTGGCCAGGATCTGCCCTGCGCGCATCCGGGTTGCCGACCGACAGGCCGCAGGCGTCAGCGCCGGCCCTGCAGACGCGCAAAGGCCGCCGCCATGGCGCTGGCGCCGGTGGCTGCGGGCTCGGCCGCACGGCTGCGCTCCTGGCGTGCCGCGGGGCGGTAGCGGTTGTCGGCGCCGCCTTCGGGTGCTGCCGGCAGCGGCACGTCCAGCTTCATCGTCAGGCTGATGCGCTTGCGCGCCAGGTCGACCTCGAGCACGCGCACCTTGACCACCACGCCGGTCTTCACCACTTCGCGCGCATCGCTCACGAATTTGTGGCTCATCTGGCTCACGTGCACCAGGCCGTCCTGGTGCACACCCAGGTCGACGAAGGCGCCGAATTGCGCCACGTTGCTCACCGTGCCTTCGAGCACCATGCCGGGCTGCAGGTCCTTGAGGTCGGTGACGCTGTCGTTGAAGCGCGCCACCTTGAAGTCGGGGCGCGGGTCGCGGCCGGGCTTTTCCAGCTCGGCCAGGATGTCCTTCACGGTGATGGCACCGAAGCGTTCGTCGGCCAGTTCACGTGCGATCGTCTCGGGCTTGAGCGTGCGCAGCACCTCGGCGCGGCCCATCAGCTCCTGCACCGGGCGGCCGGTGGCGGCCAGCAGCTTCTGCACCACGGGGTAGGTCTCGGGATGCACGCCGGTCATGTCCAGCGGGTTGTCGCCGTCGCGGATGCGCAGGAAGCCCGCCGCCTGCTCGAAGGTCTTGGGGCCGAGCCCAGTCACGTCGAGCAGCTGCCGGCGGCTGCGGAAGGCGCCATGCGCGTCGCGCCAGCGCACGATGCTCGCCGCCACTGCGGGCGACAGGCCCGAGACGCGCGCGAGCAGCGGCGCCGAAGCCGTATTCAGGTCCACGCCCACCGCACTGACGCAGTCCTCGACCACCGCGTCCAGGCTCCTGGCCAGCCCGCTCTGATTGACGTCGTGCTGGTACTGGCCAACGCCGATGCTCTTGGGGTCGATCTTCACCAGTTCGGCGAGCGGATCCTGCAGCCGGCGCGCGATGCTCACCGCGCCGCGCAGGCTCACGTCCAGATCGGGCAGCTCCTTGCTGGCGAATTCGCTGGCGCTGTAGACCGAAGCGCCGGCTTCGCTGACGACGATCTTGTCGAGCTTCACGTCGGGTGCCAGCGGCTGGATGCGCTTGATGAGGTCGGCCGCCAGCTTGTCGGTCTCGCGGCTGGCGGTGCCGTTGCCGATGGCGATGAGATTCACGCCGTGCGTGGCCACCAGGCGGCCCAGCGACTGCAGCGAACCTTCCCAGTCGCAGCGCGGTTCGTGCGGGTAGACGGTGGCGGTGTCCAGCACGCGCCCGGTATCGCTGACCACGGCCACCTTGACGCCGGTGCGGATGCCCGGGTCCAGTCCCATCACCACGCGTTTTCCCGCGGGCGCGGCCAGCAGCAGGTCGCGCAGGTTGTCGGCGAAGACCTTGATCGCCACGGCTTCGGCGGCTTCGCGCAGGCGGCCGAAGAGGTCGCGCTCCAGGCTCAGGCTGAGCTTGACCTTCCAGGTCCAGGCGATGGTCTTGCGGATCAGCTCGTCGCCCGCCCGCTTCGAATGGGACCAGCCGAGATGCCGCGCGATGCGGCCTTCGGCCAGGCCGGGCTTGCCCGGCACGGTTTCTTCGTCGAGCACCAGCCTGGCGTCCAGCCACTCCTGCGTACGGCCGCGGAAGACCGCCAGCGCGCGGTGGCTGGGCACGTTGCGGATGGGCTCGGCATAGTCGAAATAGTCGCGAAACTTGGCGGCGTCGGGGTGCTGGCCGTCCTTGCCTTCGACCAGCTTGCTCAGCAGTCTGGCCTCGGCCCACAGCCATTCGCGCAGCTGGCCCACCAGGGCCGCGTCTTCGGCCCAGCGTTCGGCGAGCAGGTCGCGCACGCCGTCGAGCACCGCATGCGCATCGGCGAATCCGGCCTCGGCCAGGGCGCCGGGGCCGCCGGGGTAGGCGGCGATGAAGGCCGTCGCCTCGGCCAGCGGCTCCAGGCCCGGGTCGGCGAACAGCCGGTCGGCCAGCGGCTCCAGCCCCGCCTCGCGCGCGATCATGCCCTTGGTGCGGCGCCGCGGCTTGTAGGGCAGGTACAGGTCTTCCAGTTCCTGCTTGGTCGGCGCGGCTTCGATGGCGCCGCGCAATTCGGGTGTCAGCTTGCCCTGCTCCTCGATGCTCCTGAGCACCGTCGCGCGGCGGTCCTCCAGCTCGCGCAAATAGGCCAGGCGCGCTTCCAGCTCACGCAGCTGGATATCGTCGAGACCCTCGGTAGCCTCCTTGCGGTAGCGGGCGATGAAGGGGACGGTGGAGCCGGCGTCGAGCAGTTCGACGGCGGTGTTGACCTGTGCCGGCCGAACCTTCAGTTCGGCGGCGATCTGCAGAACGATCTTGTCCAAGAAGCGGGGTGCCGCGAGGGCGGTGGTCACGAAGGCCGCGGAGTGTGCCACGGGCCCGCACCGTCCCGCCCGCCGTTCCGCCCTGGCCCGCCGGCAAGCCAGCGCGCCGCGCCCCGCCCGGCCGCGCGGCCCGTCGCGAAGCAGGCGGTAAGCAGATAGCCGCCGGTGGACGCTTCCCAATCGAGCATCTCGCCGGCGCAGAACACGCCGGGCAGCGCGCGCAGCATCAGGCCCTCGTCCAGCGCCTCGAAGCGCACGCCGCCGGCGCTGCTGATGGCCTCGGCGATGGGCCGCGGCGCGGTCACGCAAATCGGCAAGGCCTTGATCAGCGCCGCGAAGCGTTCGGGCTGTGCCTGCACCTCCTTGGGCACGAGTTCCCACAGCAGCCCGGCCTTCACGCCCGAGAGGTGCAGCCGCGTCTTCAAGTGAGTGGACAGCGTGCGTGGACCGCGCGGATGGGCGAGTTCACGCGCCACCCAGTCCAGCGGGCGCTGCGGCAGCAGGTCGAGCTCGAAGGTGGCCGCGCCGTCGCGCACGATGCGCTCGCGCAACGCGGCCGACGCCGCATAGACGAGGCTGCCCTCCAGGCCACCGGCGGTGACGACACATTCACCCACCTGGCGCCAGCCGTCGAAGCTGATGGCCACCGCCTTCAACGGCGCGCCGGCATGCCGGCGGCTGAAATGTTCGCTCCAGCCCACGTCGAAGCCGCAGTTGGACGGCTGCAGCGGCGCCAGGTCGACGCCGCGCGCCTGCAGCCAGGGCCACCAGGCGCCGTCGGATCCCAGCCGCGGCCAGCTCGCGCCACCCAACGCCAGCACGGTGGCCTGCGGCGCCACGGACAAGGCGCCTTGCGGCGTGTCGAAACGCAAGGCGCCATCGTCGCCCCAGCCTTGCCAGCGGTGCCGCATGTGCAGCCGCACACCCTGCCCGCGCAGCCGGTGCAGCCAGGCGCGCAGCAAGGGCGCAGCCTTCATGTCGGTGGGAAAAACGCGCCCCGAACTGCCGACGAAGGTGGTGATGCCCAGCCCCGCCGCCCAACCGCGGAGCGCATCGGCGCCGAATTCGCGCAGCAGCGGCGCCAGCACCGGCGCCCGCGATCCATAGCGCGAGACGAAAGCGTCGAAAGGCTCGCCATGCGTGAGGTTCAGCCCGCCCACGCCGGCGAGCAGGAATTTGCGCCCCACCGAGGGCATGGCGTCAAAGACATCCACGCGATGGCCGGCGCTGGCCAGCACCTCGGCCGCCATCAGCCCGGCCGGGCCGGCGCCGATCACCGCGACCCCTGCGCCCGCCGCGGCGGACGGCCCCGAAGCGGCCAGCGGCGCGCCGTTACCCTTCACGCAGCGCCTGGCGCAACTGCTCGCCGATCTCGGGCTTGTCCTGGAACGGGTCGCTGGGGTTGCGCGGCGTCATGATGTCTTCCAGCCGCGTCTGCACCGGGCCCAGCGCCTTGGGGTGGCTGTAGATGTAGAAGCGGTTCTCGGCACAGGCGTCGAAGACGAATTGCGCCACCTGCGCCGCGGTGACGCGGCCCTTGCTCACCGCCTGGTCGATCATGGCCTGCTGGATGAGCTGGCTGCGCGTGGGCTTGGCGGCCGCATCGTGCAGGTCGTGCGGGCGGTTGCGCTCGCTGCGGGTGATGCCGGTGGGCACGAAATACGGGCACAGCACATGGGCGTGCACCTGGTCGCTGACCAGCGCCAGGTCCTGGTGGAGCGACTCGCTGAGCGCCACCACGGCATGCTTGCTGGCGTTGTACAAGCCCATGTTGGGCGGGTTCAGCAGCCCGGCCATGCTGGCGGTATTGACGATGTGGCCGTGCCAGGCCGGGTCGGCCTCGGCAGCGGCCAGCATCAGCGGCGTGAAGAAGCGCACGCCATGCGCCACGCCCATGACGTTGACGCCGAAGACCCATTCCCAGTCGCGCGCGCTGTGCTCCCAGACCAGGCCGCCGGCACCGACACCAGCATTGTTGAAGACGAGATGCGGCGCGCCGAAGCGCTGCAATGTCGCTGCAGCCAGCGCGTCCACATCGGCAGCGCGGGAGACATCGGTGCGCACCGCGAGCACCTCGGCGCCGGATCCGCATGCAGCGCCCAAGGCGGCGACATCGTGGCTGGACAGCTCCAGCGCGTCGGCCTGCACGTCGGCCATCACGATCTTCATGCCCAGCCGCGCCGCGATGCGGCTGGCTTCCAGGCCAAAGCCCGAGGCGGCGCCGGTGATGACGGCAATGCCGCCTTGCAAGTGGCTCATGAGGTCTCCTGTGGGGTGGGTTCGGGCAAGGCGCGCTCGACCAGCGCTTCCAGGTCTAGGCCGGCGGGCAGCAGGCCGAAGACGTCGGGCGTGGCCGCCAGGCGCGACGCACAGAAGGCGTCGAACGCGAAGGCCGGTGCCTGACGCTGCAGCAGCGCGGCCTGCAGCACCAGCGCCAGGTCGCGTGCCAGGATGCGCGCCTGCGCCTCGTGCACGCCTTGTTCGACGCTGTGCAGCACCAGTCCGGCGGCGCGGTCGAAGGCGGCGTGCGCACCGCGCGCCGGCGCCAGTTCGCGCTCCAGCGCCGGCAGCACGTCGGCACCGCGCAGCGCGCGCAGCAGGTCGATGGCCATGATGTTGCCAGCGCCTTCCCAGATGGAATTCACCGGCATCTCGCGGTAGATGCGCGCCATCACGCCCTCGCCCGCGGCTTCGACGTAGCCATTGCCGCCCAGGCATTCCATGGCCTCCTGCGCGAAGTGGCTGCCGCGCTTGCAGATCCAGAATTTGGCCACCGGCGTGAGCAGGCGGCGCATCACCGCTTCGTGTTCGTCGGGTGCATGGTCGGTGCGGTCCACCGCCACCGCCACGCGCAGCGCCAGCGCGGTGGCGGCCTCGCTTTCCAGAGCCAGGTCGGCCAGCACGTTCTGCATCAGCGGCTGTGCGATGAGCGGACGGCCGAAGGCGTGGCGCTGCGCCGTGTGGTGCAGCGCCAGCGACAGCGCATGCCGCATCAGCCCGGCCGTGCCCAGGGCGCAGTCCAGCCTCGTCAACGCACCCATGGCCAGGATCTGCGGGATGCCGCGCCCTTCCTCGCCCACCAGCCAGGCCGTGGCATGGTCGAATTCGACCTCGGAACTGGCATTGGCGTGGTTGCCCAGCTTGTGCTTCAGGCGCTGCACGGCGATGGCATTCAGGCGGCTGTCGGGCAGGAAACGCGGCATGAACAGGCAGCTCAGGCCGCTGGCCGTTTGCGCCAGTACCAGGAAGGCGTCGCACATGGGTGCCGAGAAGAACCACTTGTGGCCGGTGACGGCGTAGCGCTGGCCCCAGCCGTCCTTGCCATGCGGCGTGGCACGGGTGGTGTTGGCGCGCACGTCGGAGCCGCCCTGCTTTTCCGTCATGCCCATGCCGATGGTCACGGCCGACTTCTGGTCGAACGGGATGAAGCGTTCGTCGTAGGCGGTATGCGCCAGCTTCGGGCCCCAGGCCGCGTGCAGCGCCGGGTTGGCGCGCAATGCGGGTGCGGCGGCATAACTCATCGACACCGGGCACAGCACCGATGGTTCGGCCTCGGTGAAGAGCATGAAGGCCGCGGCGCGTTCGACATGACCGCCCGGCCCGCGCGACCAGGGTGTGCCGTGCAGGCCGTGGCGCAGGGCGCTGGCCAGCAGCGCGTGGTAGCTGGGGTGGAACTCGACCTCGTCGATGCGGCGGCCGTGGCGGTCGTGCGTGTGCAGCACCGGCAGGTGGGCATTGGCGCGTCGGGCGTGGGCCTGCAGGGCCGCCGAGCCGGCCTCGGCACCCAGTTCGTCCAGGCGCGCCAGCTCGAGTTCGGGCGCGTGCAGGTGCAGCGCGTCGCGCAGCGGCCGGTTGGCGCGGAACAGGTTGACGCCGACATACGGCGTGCTCTGGTTTGTGACTTCGTGGGTGGCGTGCATCACGGGCTCCTGAGCATTTCCAGATGCGGGATGTTGTCTTCCAGATATTCCTCACCGACGCGCCGGAAGCCCCAGCCGCCGTAGAAGCCTTCCAGGTGCGCCTGCGCGCTGATGCGGATGCCCCGACCCGGCCACAGCACCCGGCAGCGCGCCACGCCTTCGGCGAAAAGCCGGCGGCCCAGACCGTTGCCGCGCACCTCGGGCGAGGTGATGACGCGGCCGATCGAGGGTTCGGCATATTTCACGCCGGGGTCGACGATGCGCAGGTAGGCCTGCAGCGTGCCGGCTGCGTCGCGGCCCAGCAGGTGCCAGGCCTGGCGGTCGATGCCGTCCGGGTCGAGATACGGACCTTGCTCCAGCACGAAGACGCGGCAGCGCAGCGCCAGCGCGTCGTACAGGTTGTCGACGCCGAGCTCTTGGAAGCGCGTGCAGGTCCAGTTCAAACCAGTTTCACCAACTGCTTGCCGAAATTGCGGCCCTTCAGCAGGCCCAGGAAAGCCTGCGGTGCGCTCTCCAGGCCGACAGCGATGCTTTCGCGGTATTTGAGTTTTCCAGTGGCGACCAGGCCGCCGAGTTCCTTCAGGGCCTCGGGCCACAAAGCCATGTGCTCGCTGACGATGAAACCCTGCAGCTTGAGCCGCTGCGTGAGCAGCAGCGCCGGGCGCGCCATCGGGATCGGCGCCCCGTCGTAGCCCGAGATCATGCCGCACAGCGCGATGCGGCCGAAGGCATTCATGCGCGTCATCACCACGTCCAGGATCATGCCACCCACATTCTCGAAATTGCCGTCGACGCCCTGCGGCGAGGCCTCGTCCAGGGCCGCGGCCAGGGCGTCGAAATCGCGATGCGCCTTGTAGTCGATGCAGGCGTCGAAGCCGAGCGTTTCCACCACATAGGCGCACTTGTCGGCACCGCCCGCGATGCCCACGGCACGGCAGCCGCGCGCCTTGGCCAACTGGCCCACGGCGCTGCCCACGGCGCCGCTGGCGGCGCTCACCACCACCGTCTCGCCGGCTTTGGGCTCGATGATCTGCGTCAGCCCCATCCAGGCCGTGACGCCGGGCATACCGACCGCGCCCAGGTAGGCGGAGAGTGGAATCACCGAGTCGTCGACCTTGCGCAGCACGCCCGGCTGGCCGGCGTCGAACACGGCAACTTCCTGCCAGCCGCCCCCGCCCACGACCTTGTCGCCGGGCTTGAAACGCTCGTGGCGCGACTCGATCACCTCGCCCGCCGTGCCGCCCACCATGGGCCCGCCCAGGGCCTGCGGCGCAGCGTAGCTTTTCCCTTCGTTCATGCGCATGCGCATGTAGGGGTCCAGGCTCAGCCAGTGGTTGCGTACCAGCACCTGACCGTCTTGAAGGGCGGGCAGATCGACAGTTTCAAGGCGGAAGTTGTCGAGCGTGGCCTCGGCGGCCGGACGCGAAGCCAAGACGATGCGGCGGTTGATCATGGGGTTTCCCTTTCGCTGGATGGCGCTGCCTGTTGCCGCGGCTTGGCGGTACGCCCCGCGGTGGGCAGCGCTCGCAGGTATTTGAAGGTGGCGGTGGCGTGCGCGCACAGGGCACCGGCTTCATCGAAGACGCGGCCTTCGCAGAAGGCCAGCGTGGCGCTGCGGTGCAGCAGTTGGCCGACGGCACGAAGCTGGCCCTCGGCCGGGCGCATGAAACTGGTCTTCATCTCTACGGTGACGACGCCCGGGCCGAGGGCGGCGGCATCCTGCAGCAGGCCACGCGCGGCCGCTGCGGAAACGCCGCTGCTGCGCGCGGCGTGGGCCATGGCCACGTCCAGCAGCGTCATCAGCACGCCGCCATGCGCCACCTCCCAGCTGTTGAGGTGGGTCTCCGCGATATCCATGCGCACCTCGGCCTGACCGCCGCCGAAGCCCCAGAGCTCGAACCCGAGCTGTTCGACGAAGGGGATGCGCAGCGGAAAGGGCAGCGGCGTGGCCGTCACCGGTCCTACCCGCCGTGCACCGACGAGACGCCGCCGTCCACCGCCAGGATCTGCCCGGTGATGTGCTTGCCGGCAGCGCTGGCGAAGAGCAGCGCGGCGCCCTTCAGGTCGTCATCGTCGCCCAGGCGCTTCAGCGGCGCCGCGGAGGCCAACTTCTCGGCACCGAACTGCGCCAGCACGCCCTGCGTCATCTTGCTCGGGAAGAAGCCCGGTGCCAGCGCATTCACGGTGATGCCGTGGCGGCCCCATTCGGCCGCCAGCGTACGCGTGAAATTGACCGCCGCACCCTTGCTCGTGCCGTAGGCGATGAACTGCACGTCCATGCTGCCGCCCAGGCCGGCGATCGAGGCCACGTTGATGATGCGGCCCTTCCTGTTGGGGATCATGCTCGCCTTGCCCACGGCCTGCGCAAACAGGAACAGGCTGCGGATATTCAGGTTCATCACCTTGTCCCAGGCCGCCAGCGGGTAGTCCTCGGCCGGCGCGCCCCAGGTGGCGCCGGCGTTGTTGACGAGGATGTCGATGCGGCCCAGGCGCTGCATCGTCTCGTCGACCACCTTCTGGATCTGTGCCGGATCACTGGCGTCGGCAGCGATCCAGCGCGCGTCGATGCCGCGCTCGGACAGGTGCGCGGCCGCCTCCTCCAGGTCGGCCGCCTTGCGCGAGGTGAGCATGACCTTGGCGCCGGCCTCGCCCAGCGCCTCGGCCATCTGCAGGCCCAGGCCACGCGAGCCGCCGGTGACCAGGGCGACCTGACCTGACAAGTCGAAGAGTTGCTGCACGGGGGTGCCCATGGCGGGTTCCTTCGGGTATGGAATCGGGAGGGTGGAAGAAAAGGCGCGTCAACGCTTGCGGCGCGAGCGCACCCAGATCAGCACGGCGCCGGTGGCGGCGTCCACCAGGCCGGCGATGACGAAGACCCAGCCGAGCACGGTGTCGCTGCGCATCAGGAACACGCCCAGGCAGGCGAACAGCAGTCCGCTGTAGATGAGGATCCAGACCAGCCGTTCCAGCGCCTTGTTGCTCATTTCTCAAAAGGCTTCGTCGGGCAGTCCGCGCACCAGGGCTTCGCGGCGCGATACGACGCCCAGCCAGGCGTCGATCTTGGGCAGTTCGTAGGCGAAGAAGTAGCGCATGGCCGCGAGTTTGCCTTGGCCGAAAGCCCCCGCGGCGGGGCCGGGGCGCGACACGGCCAGCGCCACGTCCAGCCACAGCCAGGCCAGCACCACGTGGCCGAAGGCCTGCAGGTAGGGCGTCGCATTGGCCAGCGCTTCCTCCGGCACGCCGGTGGCCCAGGCGGCCTTGGTCGCGGTGCCCAGCCTCTGCAGTGCCGCGGCCAGTTCGTTGGCCGGCACGGCCAGGCCTTCCAACTGGCCGGCGCGCTGGATGGTTTCGCCGATGCGCCTGGCCAGCAGTTTGAGGCCGGCGCCGCCGTCCATCACCACCTTGCGGCCCAGCAAGTCCAGCGCCTGGATGCCGTGCGTGCCTTCGTGGATCATGTTCAGACGGTTGTCGCGCCAGTACTGTTCCACCATGAAGTCGCGCGTGTATCCATAGCCGCCCAGCACCTGGATGGCCAGCGAATTGGCCTCCAGGCCCCATTCGCTGGGCCAGCTCTTGGCGATCGGCGTCAGCACTTCCAGCAGCACGCCGGCCTCGCGCGCGGCCTGCGGCTCGCCGGTGTGCAGTTCGTCGACCAGGCGCGCGCAATACAACTCGAGTGCCAGGCCGCCTTCGACATAACTCTTCTGTGCCAGCAACATGCGCCGTACATCGGCATGCTGCAGGATGGGCACCGGCGGCTGCGCGGCGTCCTTGCCCGCACCAGTGATCGGCCGGCCCTGGTTGCGCTGCCGGGCATAGTCCCGGCTCACCTCGTAGCCGGCGTAGCCCAGCATCACGGCGCCGAGGCCGACGCCGATGCGCGCCTCGTTCATCATGTGGAACATGCAGCGCAGGCCTTCGCCGGGTTGGCCCCACGCGGTAGCCGATGGCGCCGGCGCCGCGGCCGTCGAGGCCACCGCCCGCGCCACCGCGCACCGGGTACTTGCCTTCGCCGAAATTCAGCAGCGTATTGGTCGTGCCGCGGTAGCCGAGCTTGTGGTTCAGTCCGGCCAGCGCCACGTCGTTGCGCTCGCCCGTGAGTTCGCCGCGCTCGTCGACCAGCCGCTTCGGCACGATGAACAGCGAGATGCCGCGCGTGCCGGCCACCGGCTTGCCGTCGGGCCCCGGAATCTTGGCCAGCACCAGGTGCACGATGTTCTCGGTGATCTCGTGTTCGCCGGCGCTGATCCACATCTTGTTGCCGCGCAAGCGGTAGCGCGGGCCCAGCGGGTCGGACTCCCACGGCGCAACGCCTTCGGCGGCACCGCCGGGTGTCTCGTCGGGGACGGCGCGCGTGGCCACGTCGGAGAGGGATGAGCCGGCCTGCGGCTCGCTCAGGCACATGGTGCCGAACCAGCGGCCGGAGAACTGGTTCTTCGCGAAGACCTCGCGCTGCAGCGGCGTGCCGTGCGCCATCAGCAGGCCGGCATTGCCGCTGGTGAGCATGGCGTAGCCGCCCATGGCCACGCTGGCCTTGCTGAAGAAGGCATTGGCCGCCATCTCGATGACGCAGGGCAGTTGCATGCCGCCCACGTCGTAGTCCTGCGCCGCAGCCAGCATGCCCGATTCCACGTAGGCGGCCAGCGCCGCATGCGTGGCTTCGGGCAGGTGCACACGCTCGCCGTCGAAGTGGGGTTCCTGGCTATCGGCAAGCCGGTTGAAGGGCGCGAACTTATCGCGCGCGATGCGTTCGCAGGCGTCGAGCACCGAGGCGAAAGTCTCCGCCGAGTGGTCGGCAAAGCGTGGCCGCGCCAGCAGAGAAGATACGCCCAGCCAGTCGTGCAGCAGGAAGTCGAGGGTCTGGCGCATGGCGAACTCACTCGGCGGCCACGATGGCCATGGTGGCGGAGGCCTTCATCACCAGCGTGCGCACGCCGCCCTGTTCGGCATACACCTCGGCTTCGGTGAAGCTCAGGCGCCGGCCGGCCTTCAGCACAACGGCCTCGCACACCAGACACTCGCCGCGGCCGGGGCGCAAGGCGCTGGTCTTGAGTTCCGCCGTCAGCGCCCAGAAGCCCGCAGGCGCCAGCGTCTGCGCCGCTGCACCCATGCTGTGGTCGGCCAGCGTGGCCATGACTCCGGCATGCGCCTGGCCCGTGTGCTGCATGTGGCGCGTGGCGAGCGGCAAGTGCGTGGTGATGCGGCCCGCGCTCACCGCGGTGGGTTCCACGCCGAGGTCGACCATGAAGGGGGAGCTGCGGAAGAAGGTACGCAGCGACTCGAGATCGGCCTGCATGCGGAAACCGGCGACGTCGGCGTCAGAGCACCTCGAAGACGCCGGCCGCCCCCATGCCGCCGCCGATGCACATGGTGACGCACACGCGTTTGGCACCACGGCGCCGGCCTTCGATGAGTGCATGGCCGGTGAGCCGCTGGCCGCTGACGCCGTAGGGGTGGCCCACGGCGATGGCGCCGCCGTTGACGTTGAGCCGGTCCATCGGTATGCCCAGGCGGTCGGCGCAATACAGCACCTGCACCGCGAAGGCCTCGTTGAGTTCCCACAGGTCGATATCGTCGACCTTCAGGCCCAGCCGCTGTAGCACCTTGGGCACGGCGAAGACGGGGCCGATGCCCATCTCGTCGGGCTCGCAGCCGGCCACCGCGAAGCCCAGGAAACGGCCCAGCGGCTTCAAGCCCTTCTGCTGCGCATAGGTCTCGCTGACCACCACGCAGGCGCCGGCGCCGTCGCTGAACTGGCTGGCGTTGCCGGCCGTGACCACGCCGCCGGGCATGGCCGAGCGGATGCCCTTGATGCCGTCGTAGGTGGTGCCCGGGCGCAGGCCTTCGTCGGCGCTCAGGCTCACTTCCTTGCTGCGCAGGCCGAGCACCGGGTCCACGACGCCGGCCATCACCGTGACCGGCACGATCTCGTCCTTGAACAGCCCCGCCTCCTGCGCCGCGCAGGCCTTCTGCTGGCTGCCGGCGCCGTAGTGGTCCATGCGCTCCTTGGCGATGCCGTAGCGCTTGGCCACGTTCTCGGCCGTCTGCAGCATGCTCCAGTAGATCTCGGGCTTGATGCCCTGCAGCGCCGGGTCCAGCAGCATGTGCTGGTTCATTTCCTGCTGCACGCAGGAGATGCTCTCCACGCCACCGGCCACGAAGACATCGGCTTCGCCAGCGATGATGCGCTGCGCCGCCAGCGCGATGGTCTGCAGGCCGCTGGAGCAGAAGCGGTTGATGGTGGCACCGCTCACCGTGATGGGCAGGCCGGCGCGCAAGGCAATCTGGCGCGCGATATTCATGCCGGTGGCGCCCTCGGGGTTGGCGCAGCCCATCAGCACGTCCTCCACGGCGCCGGGGTCGATGCCGGCGCGCTCGACCGCGGCCTTGACGGCAAAGCTGCCCAGCGTGGCGCCGTGCGTCATGTTGAAGGCGCCCTTCCAGCTCTTGGCCAGCGGCGTGCGTGCGGTGGAGACGATGACGGCGCTTGTCATGGTGCGTTTCCCTTCAACGGATGCGGGTGAAAGCTCGGGTGAATCAGGTGCAGGCTCAGGTGAAGGACTTGCCTTCGGCCGCCAGCTTCGCCAGCAGCGGCGCCGGCTGCCAGAAGGTGGCGTCGTCGTGCGGATTGGCGGCGAATTTCTTCATCGTCTGCACGACGTTGAACAGGCCTTGCTGGTCGGCGTAGCACATCGGCCCGCCGCGGTGCAGCGGGAACCCATAACCGGTGAGGTAGACCATGTCGATGTCGCTGGCCTTGCTGGCAATGCCCTCTTCCAGGATCTTTGCGCCCTCGTTGACGAGCGAATAGACGAGCCGGTGCACGATCTCGTCGTCGCTGATCTTGCGCGGCGTGATGCCGAGTTCGGCGCGGTGCTTTTCGATCATCTGCTCGACGAGCGGCGAAGGAATCGCATCGCGCTTGCCCGCCTTGTAGTCGTACCAGCCGGCGCCGGTCTTCTGGCCATAGCGGCCCATCTCGCACAGCAGGTCCGCCGTCCTGCTGTAGCGCATGTTGGGCTTCTCGACATAACGCCGCTTGCGGATCGCCCAGCCGATATCGTTGCCGGCCAGGTCGCCCATGCGGAACGGGCCCATCGCGAAGCCGAATTTCTCGACCGCGCGGTCCACCTGCGCCGGCGTGCAGCCTTCTTCCAGCAGGAAGCCGGCCTGGCGGCTGTACTGCTCGATCATGCGGTTGCCGATGAAGCCGTCGCACACGCCGGAAACGACCGCCGTCTTGCGGATCTTCCTGGCCAGCGCCATCACGGTGGCCAGCACGTCCTTGGCGGTGGCCTTGCCACGCACCACCTCCAGCAGCTTCATCACGTTGGCGGGGCTGAAGAAATGCGTGCCGACGACGTCCTGCGGCCGCTTGGTGAACGAGGCGATCTGGTTCACGTCGAGCGTGCTGGTATTGGTCGCCAGGATGGCGCCGGGTTTCATGACCTCGTCAAGCGCCTTGAAGACCTTTTCCTTGACGCCCATGTCCTCGAACACGGCCTCGATCACCATGTCTGCGTCGGCGATGTCGGCATAGTTCAGCGTCGTGCTCAAGAGCGCCATGCGCGCGTCGAGCTTGTCCTGCTTGAGCTTGCCCTTCTTCACCTGGTTGTCGTAGTTCCTGCGGATGGTGGCCACGCCGCGGTCCAGCGCGTCCTGCTTCATTTCCAGCATCACCACCGGGATGCCGGCGTTGAGGAAGTTCATGCTGATGCCGCCGCCCATGGTGCCGGCGCCGATGACGGCCACCTTGGCGACGGGGCGCTGCGGCGTGTCCTCGGGCACGTCGGGAATCTTGCTGGCGGCGCGTTCGCCGAAGAAGGCGTGGCGCAGGGCCTTGCACTCGGGCGTGAACATCAGCGCGGTGAAGAGTTCGCGCTCGTAGGCCATGCCGTCGTCGAAGCGGCGCTTCACCGCGGCTTCGACCGCGTCCACGCACTTCGCCGGCGCAGGGAAGTTCTTCGCCATGCCCTTGACCATGTTGCGCGCGAACTGGAAATAGGCCTCGGCGTTGGCGTGGGTGCACTTCATCTCGCGCACCAGCGGCAGGGGCTGGCCGGCGGCATGGGCCACCGCCATTTCACTGGCGAAGGCACAGGCGCCGGCGAGCAGGTCGTCGCCGATGATGCGGTCGAACAGCTTCTGCCCGGGCACGCCGGCAAGCATCTCGCTTTTCACCGCCTCGCCGCTGACGATCATGTTCAGCGCCGTCTCCACCCCCAGCACGCGCGGCAGGCGCTGCGTGCCGCCGGCGCCGGGGATGAGGCCGATCTTGACTTCGGGCAGCGCCACGTTGGTGCCCGGCGCGGCGATGCGGTAGTGGCAACCCAGGGCGAGTTCCAGCCCGCCGCCCATGCACACGCTGTGCACGGCGGCAACGACCGGCTTGGTGGCCATCTCCAGCTGGCGGATCAGCGACAGCAGATTGGGTTCGGCCACCGCCTTCGGGCTGCCGAATTCCTTGATATCGGCGCCGCCCGAGAAGGCCTTGCCGGCGCCGGTGACCACGATCGCAGCCACCGCCGCGTCGGCCAGCGCGCGCTCGACCCCGGCGCTGAATTCGCGCCGCGTGTCGTAGCCCAGGCCGTTGACCGGCGGGTTGTCGAGGGTGATGACGGCGACTTTGCCGCGCACTGCATAACTGGCACCCATGGGGACTCCTCGGAAGGGGAAATAGAACGGTCGTGCGATTCTAGGCTTCGGTGCCTGGGGCACCTGTCGCTGTCGAGACAAGCCTGCGCGAGCGGCGGCCGGCCGCTGGGGCTAGACCTCCAGCCACTCCTTGCGGATATAGGCATTGGCACGCAGGTCCACCGGCGTGCCCTCGAAGACGATCTGGCCGTGGCCCATGACCAGGCAGCGGTCAGCCACCTCCAGCGCGATGGTGAGCTTCTGCTCCACCAGCAGCACCGAGATGCCGCGCCGCTTGAGTTCACGCAGGTACTCGGCCACCAGTTCCACGATCTTGGGCGCCAGGCCTTCGGTGGGCTCGTCGATCATGATCAGTTCGGGGTCGCCCATCAGCGTGCGGCACAGCGTGAGCATCTGCTGCTCGCCACCCGACAGCACGCCGGCTTCCGTGTGCTGGCGTTCCTTCAGGCGCGGGAACAGCGTATACATGTCGTCGAAGGACCAGCGGCTGGCCTTGGCGCCGCGCTTCTGGCCCAGCATCAGGTTCTGGTGCACGGTGAGCGTGGGAAAGATGTCGCGGTTCTCGGGCACGTAGCCGATACCGGCGTGGGCGATCTCGAAGGCCTTGCGGCCCAGGATTTCGTCGTCCTTCCAGCGCACCGAGCCGGTGCCGTCGACCAGGCCCATGATGGTCTTCACGGTGGTCGAGCGTCCCGAGCCGTTGCGGCCCAGCAGGGCCACGATCTCGCCCGGCCGCACGTCGAAATTCACGCCGTGCAGCACATGACTCTTGCCGTAGAAGGCGTGGACGTTGTGCAGCTTCAGCACGGTCAGTGCCCCGCGGCGCGGCCGTGTGCAGCCTGGCCGGCTTCGGCCTGCTGGTCGGCCAGCACCGAACCCAGATAGGCCTCCTGCACACGCTCGTTGGCGCGCACGCGCTCGGGCGTGTCGAAGGCGATGACCTCGCCGTAGACCAGCACCGCGATCTTGTCGGCCAGCCCGAACACCACGCCCATGTCGTGCTCCACCGTCAGCAGCGTCTTGCCCGCCGTGACCTCGCGGATGAGGTTGACGAAGCGCGCCGTCTCGCTGCGGCTCATGCCGGCGGTGGGCTCGTCGAGCAGGATCACCCCGGCGCCGCCGGCGATGGTGATGCCGATCTCCAGCGCGCGCTGCTCGGCATAGGTCAGGTTCATGGCCAGCACGTCGCGCCGCTTCTCCAGCTTGAGCATCTCCATCACCTCTTCGGCGCGGTCGTTGGCGTCGTGCAGGTCGGCCAGGAATTTCCAGAACGCGTACTTGTAGCCCAGGCTCCAGAGCACGGCACAGCGCAGGTTCTCGAACACCGACAGTCGCGTGAACAGGTTGCTGACCTGGAAGCTGCGCGCGAGCCCCAGGCGCGTGATCTCGTAGGGCTTCAAGCCGTCGATCTTCTGCCCATGCAGCAGGATGTCGCCCGAGCTGCTGCCGAAGCGGCCGCTGATCAGGTTGAACAGCGTGCTCTTGCCCGCGCCGTTGGGGCCGATGATGGCCACGCGTTCGCCGGGGTGCACCGCCAGGTTGGCGCCGCGGATGATCTCGGTCTTGCCGAAGCTCTTGCGCACGTCGCGCAGCTCGACTGCGAACTTGGCGCCGCCCGCCGCCGCGGCCTTCATGTCGCCACTTTCATATCGCTGCTTCCCGCCGCTTGATCTCGCGCTCGATCTCTTCCTGCGTGACGCCCCACTGCCGCGTGAACTGGCGCCGCGCCAGCTCGAACAGGCCGACGCCGACGACGAGCACGAAGACCGCGCCGAACCAGCTGTCGAAGCCGTGGGCGTTGAGCGTGGTGCCCATGAACCGTAGTTCGGGGCCGAGGGCCTCGTTGAGCTGCAGGTGGTAGACCATCTCGATCATCGCGCCGGCGCCGACGAGGATGGTCGCCGCGGTGCCCGCCAGCGCGAGGTAGGAGCCGAGCAGCGGCCGCAGCTTGCCGAACGCCGCCACGCGCAGGTTCATCATGATCAGGCTGGAGATGCCGCCGGGCGCGTACATCACCATGAAGACGAAGATCAGGCCCAGGTACAGCAGCCAGGCCTGCGTCAGCTCGGACAGCAGCACCAGCGCCACCACCATCAGCACGGCGCCGATGATGGGGCCGAAGAAGAAGGTGGCGCCGCCGAGGAAAACGAAGAGCAGATAGGCGCCCGAGCGCCCGGCGCCGACGACCTCGGCGGTGACGAGCTCGAAGTTGATCGCCGCCAGGCCCCCGGCCACGCCCGAGAACAGGCCCGAGATCATGAACGCGATGTAGCGCACGCGCTGGGTGTTGTAGCCGACGAACTCCACCCGCTCGGGGTTGTCGCGCACGGCGTTGAGCATGCGGCCCAGCGGCGTGCGCGTGAGCGCGAACATGAGCGCGGTGCTGATGAAGCAGTAGACCGCGATCAGGTAGTAGACCTGCAGTTGCGGGCCGAAGCTGATGCCCAGCACTGGCGCGCCGACGACGCGGTTGCCCGAGATGCCGCCTTCGCCGCCGAAGAACTCGGGGATCATCAGCGACATCGACCACACCAGTTCGCCGATGCCCAGCGTGATCATCGCGAAGGTCGTGCCCGCCTTCTTGGTGGTGACGTAACCCAGCAGCGCAGCGAAGAACAGCCCGCCCGCGGCGCCGGCGAGCGGGACCAGGCTGACGGGCAGGCTCAGACGGCCGTCGGCCACCATGTTGAGCGTGTGGATGGCCAGGAACGAGCCGAGGCCGGTGTACACGGCGTGGCCGAAGCTCAGCATGCCCCCCTGGCCGAGCAGGATGTTGTAGGCCAGGCAGGCGATGATCGCGATGCCCATCTGCGACAGCATCGTCAGCGCGAAACCCGACGACCACAGCAGCGGCGCCACCGCCAGGACCAAGGCGAACAGCCCCCACAGCACCCAGCGCCCCACGTTCCAGGGCTTGAAGTGGTAGTGCGGGCGGGTTTCGGGCGTGCGCCGCATCGTCAGCCCTCGCGAGTACCCAGCAGTCCCTTGGGCCTGAAGATCAGGATCAGCACCAGCAGCAGGTATGGCAGGATGGGCGCCGCCTGGGCGAGCGTGATCTTCATCAGCGGATACCCCAGGTCGCCCGGCGCCACCGCCCAGCCCAGGCTGGCGGCCAGGTGGACGAGCGACTTGTCGACCGTCAGCGGCAGCGTCTGCAGCAGCCCGATGAGGATCGACGCGACGAAGGCGCCCGCCAGCGACCCCATGCCGCCGACGACGACGACGACGAAGATGATCGAGCCGACAATGGTTGCCATCGACGGTTCGGTGACGAAGGTCACGCCGCCTATCACCCCGGCCAGCCCGGCGAGCGCGCAACCGCTGCCGAAGACCAGCATGAAGACGCGCGGCACGTTGTGGCCCAGCGCCTCGACGGCCTCCGCGTGCGTCAGCGCGGCCTGGATGACGAGGCCGATGCGCGTGCGTGTCAACAGCAGCCACAGCGACACCAGCATGAACAAGGCCATCACCATCATGAAGAAGCGCGTCGCCGGGAAGGTCGAGCAGTGCATCACGGCCGCAGCGGTGGACGCGCAGCGGTCGGCCGGCGCCGCGCCCCAGGCCAGTCCCAGGCCGTGGGCGTCGGACTGCATCACTGTGAACGCCGGCCCCTGCAGCAACTCGGGTGGCGGGAAGTTCATCGACGACAGGCCCCAGATCAGCTTCACCAGCTCCAGGATCACGAACGACAGACCGAAGGTGATGAGGAGCTCGGGCACGTGGCCGAACTTGTGCACGCGGCGCAGCGCGGTGCGCTCGAAGAATGCGCCCATGGCGCCCACCAGCAGCGGCGCCAGCACCAGCGCCGGCCAGAAACCGACGGCCCGCGACAGCGAGTAAGCGAAATACGCCCCCAGCATGTAGAAGCTGGCGTGGGCAAAATTGAGCACGCCCATCATGCTGAAGATCAGCGTCAGGCCCGAGCTGAGCATGAACAGCAGCAGCCCGGCGCTGACGCCGTTCAGGACGTTGATGAGGAGCTGGTCCACCCGCGGATCATCCGAAAGAAAGGGCCCTGGGCAGCGAGCTCCCCAGGGCCCGGTCGATCGCGGTGGCCGTCAAAGCCCGGCGGGGCGCTTCATCTGGCACGAGGTCGGCGTGCTCGCGACGTACGGCTCGAAGGTCTTGACGGTGCGGAAGTTGAAGCCGGTGTTCTCGACACTGTAGTCGTAGGGCTTGGGCCCGGCCTTCTCCCAGCGCGAGATGAAGACCGCCTGCTGCAGCTGGTGGTCGGTCTTGCGCATCTGCACGTCGCCGCCCAGGCTCTTGACCTCCAGGCCACCGAGCGTCGCAGCGACCTTGACCGGGTCGGTGCTCTTGGCCTTGGCCATCGCCGCCGTCAGCAGCGCGTAGGCGTTGTAGATCTGCGCGGTGTAGAAGTCGTCGTTGAACTTGGCCTTGTACTCGTCCATCAGCTTGCGCGCGGCCGGGGCCTCGTAGGGCATCACGCCCACCGCGTAGACGCGCCCGGCGGCGTTGGCGCCCATCGCCGTGGGCGTGCCGCTGACCGGCGCATAGTAGGTGTAGAACTTGGCGTTCAGGCCACCGTCGTTGGCCGCCTTGACCAGCAGCGTGAGGTCGCTCGACCAGTTGCCGGTGATGATGGTGTCGGCTCCCGAAGCCTTGATCTTGGCGATGTAGGGGGCGAAATCGCGTGTCTGCGCCAGCGGCGTGAGGTCCTCGCCGACGATCTGCACGTCGGGCCGCTTGCGCGCCAGGTTCTCCTTGGCGTATTTGGCGACCTGGTGGCCGTGGGCGTAGTTCTGGTTGATCAGGTAGACCTTCTTGACGTCCGGCTGGTCCTTCATGAAGGTCGTGAGCGCCTCCATCTTCATCGAGGTGTCGGCGTCGAGGCGGAAGTGCCAGAAGCTGCACTTCTCGTTCGTCAGCGACGGGTCGACCGCGGCATAGTTCAGGAACAGCACCTCCTTGCCGGGGTTGCGCTCGTTGTACTTGTTCAGGAAGTCGATGATGGCCGTGGCCGGGCCGGTGCCCGTGCCCTGCGCGACGTAGCGCACGCCCTGGTCGATGGCGGCCTGCAGCGCGTTGACCGTCTCCTGCGGGCTGAGCTTGTTGTCGAACGAGGTGATCTCGAACTTGACGCCGGCGGGGTTGCTCTTGCTGAACTGCTCGGCCAGGAACTGGAAGCCCTTGAGCTGGTTCTGGCCGGTGGCCGCGGTCAGGCCCGTCAGCGCGTCGATCCAGGCGATCTTCACGGTCTCGCCCTTCTGCGCCAGGGCCATGCTGCTGCCCAGCGCCAGGCCTGCGCCGAGGGCCATGCTGAGGACGGTTCTGCGAAATGCCATCGTTGTCTCCTGAGTGATCTGCTGAATCTGTGCAGGTTAGCTGAAGTGGGCGGCGCCGCGCTTCGGGACTACCCCGAAGCCATGTCCCCCGGGCGACATGGCGATGACCCCATCGACACCTTGCCGCCGCGACGGGACCGACAATGTAGTCGACTCGCCGCTGGCGCCCGACGGGTGCCCGGCGATGCCCTCCGGACGCCCGACCCGGCCTCCCCCCGCCTTGAGGAAGTTTGCCGCGATGCCACAAGACCCGCCGCACGACCACGACGACCCGCGCTATCCGGTGCACCGGAGCGACTCCGAGTGGCAAGCCCGCCTCGACCCCATGCAGTACGAGGTGGCGCGCCATGCCGCCACTGAACACGCCTTCAGCGGCAAGTACTGGGACCACTTCGACGACGGCCGCTACCTGTGCGTGGGGTGCGGCACGCCGCTGTTCGAGAGCGGCACCAAGTTCGACGCCGGCTGCGGCTGGCCGAGCTACTGGCAACCGATCAACAGCGAGGTGGTCGAGCGCGTCGTCGACACCAGTCACGGCATGGTGCGCGTGGAGGTGCGCTGCAACCAATGCGGCAGCCACCTCGGGCATGTGTTCGAGGACGGCCCCGAACCCACCGGCGAGCGCTTCTGCATCAATTCTGCCGCCATCGCCTTCCAGCCGGAGCCGAAATGACCGCCGACGAGATCGAGACCCGCCTGCGCGCCGCACTGGCGCCGCAGCACCTGCAGGTGCAGGACGACAGCCACCTGCACGCCGGGCACGCCGGCGCACGCGAGGGGCGGCACTTCACGGTGCATATCGCCAGCGCGCGCTTCGCCGGCCTGTCACGCGTGGCGCGGCATCGCCTTGTGTATGATTCCCTGGGTCCTCTGGGCGCGCAAGGCGTGCACGCGCTGGCCATCGTGGCCGAGCTGCCCCCAGCCGACTGAACACAGGCGATCGAACCCAGGCCATTGAACCCCGGCCAATACCGCCCGCTCCAACCGGCGCCCGTCTTCACGCTGCCACGCGTCCGTGGCCCCACTCCTGAAAGCAGCTCACCGATGAAGCCGATGACTCCCGCCGCGCGCGCGGCACTGATTCTTGTCGTGTCCACCCTGGCGCTGCCGCTGTCCGCCGCGGCCCAGAATATCGCCATCGTCAACGGCAAGGCGGTGCCCAAGGCGCGCGTGGACCTGCTGCTGCAGGAAGCCGCCCGTGCCGGCCAGCAGGTGGCGCCCGAGATGGAGGCCCAGGCGCGCGACCAGGTGGTGCTGCGGGAGATTTTCGTACAGGAAGCCGAGAGGCGCGGCATGGCCGCCTCGCCCGAATACAAGGCGCGCATGGAACTGGCGCGCCAGAGCGTGCTGATCCGCGCGCTGTTCGACGACCACCGCAGCAAGAACCCCGTCACCGACGCCGAGGCACAGGTCGAATACGACAAGTTCAAGGCCCAGGCCAGCGGCACCGAATACCGCGCCCGCCACATCCTGGTCGACAGCGAGGACGAGGCCAAGCGCCTGACGGCGCAGATCAAGGGCGGCGCCAGCTTCGAGGAACTGGCCAAAACGTTTTCCAAGGACGCGGGCTCGGGCCAGAACGGCGGCGACCTCGACTTTGCCAAGGCCGAGTCCTACGTGCCCGAATTCGGCAGCGCCTTGACCAAGCTGCAGAAGGGCCAGATGATCGAGGTGCCGGTGAAGAGCCAGTTCGGCTGGCACATCATCCGCCTGGAGGAGACGCGAGACGCGCCGTTCCCGGCCTTCGAAGAAGTGAAGCCGCAGCTCAAGCAGCGCATGGAACAAGCCAAGATGCAGCAATTCCAGGACGCGTTGCGCGATAAAGCCAAGACCGACTACAAGTTCAGTCAGCCCTAGGTCTTCGCGTCGCATCCCATGTCACCGCCGCTGTGTCCAGCGGCGGTCTTACTTCCGCGGCGCCATTGCGGCGCCGCTACGGCAGCAGCACGGTCGACCCCGTGGTCTTGCGCGCCTCCAGGTCGCGATGCGCCTGCGCTGCGTCTGCCAACGGATAACGCTGGTCGATGCGGATCTTGACCCGCCCGCTGCCCACCACCTCGAACAGCTCGTTGGCCATGGCCTGGGTCGACTCGCGCGTGGCGATGTGGGTGAACAGCGTCTGCCGCGTCAGGTACAGCGAGCCCTTGGCTGCCAGCATGCCGGGTGCGAACGGCGGCACCGGCCCCGAGGCATTGCCGAAGCTGGCCATCAGTCCGAACGGCCGCAGGCAGTTCAGGCTGCCTTCGAAGGTGTCCTTGCCGATCGAGTCGTAGACCACCTTCACGCCCTGGCCCCCGGTGATTTCCTTCACCCGCGCCACGAAGTCCTCCTTCGTGTAGTCGATGACATGCGCGGCGCCGTGCTCGAGCGCCAGCGCGCACTTGGCCGTGCCGCCGGCGGTGCCGATGAGCTGCAGGCCCAGGGCCTTCGCCCACTGGCAGGCGATCAGGCCCACGCCGCCGGCGGCGGCATGGAACAGCACGTGATCGCCCGGCTGCAGGCCCTGCACCGGCAGCGTCTTCTTCAGCAGGTATTGCGCCGTCAGCCCCTTGAGCATCATGCCGGCGGCGGTGTCGAAGTCGATGGCGTCGGGCAGCCGGCACACCGTCTTGGCCGGCATCACGCGCACCTGGCTGTAGCTGCCCGGCGGGTTGCTGGCATAGGCGGCGCGGTCGCCCGCCTGCAGGTGCGTCACCCCTTCGCCCACCGCCTCCACGATGCCGGCGCCTTCCATGCCCAGCGTCAGCGGCAGCGGGTTGGCGTACAGGCCGGTACGCTGGTAGACGTCGATGAAATTCAGGCCGCAGGCCACGTGGCGGATGCGGATCTCGCCCGGGCCGGGCTCGCCCACGGGCAGGTCGACGAGCTTCATCTGCTCGGGGCCGCCGTAGGCGGTGATCTGTATCGCTTGGGGCATGGGGTATCTCCGGTAGGCAAGTACGTGGACAGGGTGGGGAGATTACGCCATGCGGCCGCGCCGTGCCCGGCGCGGGACATGCCGCCGGCCGTGGCACGATCGGCACTTCATGAAGCGCCTCGTGCAAGCCCCCAACGCCGCCATTGCCACGCTGTGGGCCGACATGCTGCGCCAGGCCGGCTTCGCGGTCAGCGTGCAGCGTTACTTCACCGGCAGCATCGCCGGCGAGATTCCGCCCGACCAGGCCTTGCCCGAGGTCTGGGTGCTGGACGACGGCGAGCACGCGCGAGCCACCGCGCTGCTGCACGAACTGCGCCACCTGCCGCACCTGCACTGGCTGTGCGCGGGCTGCGGCGAGCGGGTCGACGGCCCCTTCGAGCAGTGCTGGAACTGCGGCGCGATGCGGCCGTGAGCGGACACCTCACCCCCCGCCTTGCCGTGCTGCTGACGCTGCCACCGCTGCTGTGGGCCGGCAATGCCGTGGTCGGACGGCTGATGGTGGGCCAGGTGCCGCCGCTGACGCTGAACCTGCTGCGCTGGGTGCTGACGGCGCTGATCCTGCTGCCGCTGGGCTGGCGCGCGCTGCGCCAGCCGCAGCGCATCGCGCGGCGCTGGGGCCACCTGGCGCTGGTCGGGCTGCTCGGCGTGGGCCTGTTCAATTCGCTGCAATACCTGGCGCTGGTGACGAGCACGCCGATCAACGTCACGCTGGTGGCGTGCAGCATGCCGGTGTGGATGCTGGCCGTGGGCACGCTGTTTTTCGGCGTGCACCCCACCAAGCGGCAGTTGCTGGGTGCTGCCGTGGGCCTGGCCGGCGTGCTCTGGGTCATCGGCCGCGGTTCGCTGGCCACGCTGCTGACGGTGCGTCTGGTACCGGGCGACCTGTTCATGCTGGCCGCCGTCGTTGGCTGGGCCTTCTACAGCTGGCTGCTCGTGCAGCCGCCCGCGCACATGCGCGGCAGCGAACGGCCCACGGCCGAGGCGGGTTGGGACTGGGCCGGCTTCCTGCTGGTGCAGACGCTGTTCGGCCTGGCCGCGGCGGGCCTGTTCACGGCCGGCGAACAACTGGCCGGTGCGGCACCCATCCAGTGGAACCTGGGCGTGCTGGGCGCGCTGCTGTACGTGTCGCTGGGCGCGTCGGTGCTGGCCTACCGCTGCTGGGGTCTGGGCGTGGCCGAAGGCGGCCCGGCGCTGGCGGCCTTCTTCAACAACCTCACGCCGCTGTTCGCGGCCCTGCTGTCGGCGCTGGTGCTGGGCGAGGCACCGCAGCCGTACCACGGTGTCGCCTTCCTGCTCATCGTGGCCGGTATCGCCATCTCGGCGTCGCGCCCGCGCGCGCCTCAGAAGGTGCCCGGGTAGGCCCCGCCGTCCATCAGCACGTTCTGGCCGTTGATGTAGCCGGCGTGCGCGCTGCACAGGAAGGCGCAGGCGGCGCCGAATTCGTCGGCCGTGCCGAAGCGCTGCGTCGGGTTCAGTTTGCGCCGCGCGTCCATCACGGCCTCCAGCGGCTGGCCGCTCTTCTGTGCGGCGCCGATCATGGTGGCACGCAGGCGGTCGGTATCGAAGGGGCCGGGCAGCAGGTTGTTGATGGTGACGTTGCGCGAGGCCACACGCGACTGGCGTGCCAGGCCGGCGATGAAGCCGGTCAATCCCGTGCGCGCGCCGTTGGACAGGCCCAGGATGTCGATCGGCGCCTTCACCGCGCCCGAGGTGATATTGACGATGCGCCCCCAGCCGCGCCCGGCCATGGCGTCGATGGTGGCCTTGATCAGCTCGATGGGCGTCAGCATGTTGGCGTCCAGCGCCTTGATCCAGGCCTCGCGGTCCCAGTCGCGGAAGTCGCCCGGCGGCGGGCCGCCGGCGTTGTTGACCAGGATGTCCACCTGCGGGCAGGCCGCCAGCGCGGCGGCGCGGCCTTCCGGCGTGGTGATATCGCCGGCCACCGCAATCACCTGCACCGACAGGTTGAGCGCGCGCAGCTCGGCCGCCGTGGCCTGCAGCGCCTCCGCGCCGCGGGCGGTGATCACGACGTTCGCGCCCTCGGCCGCCAGAGCCTTCGCGCAGCCCTTGCCCAGGCCCTTGCTGGCCGCGCAGACCAGCGCCCACTTGCCCTGAATGCCGAGATCCATGTCGAGAAGTCTCCTTTGGGTTGGTCAACGCGCGCGCGCCAGCAGCCACACGCCAAGCAGCACGAGCACCGTGCCGGCCGCGATCCAGGCGTTCATGGGTTCACCCAGGATCAGCACGCCCATCACGATGGTCGACAGCGGCCCGATCATGCCGGTTTGCGCGGTGAGCGTGGCGCCGATGCGTTCGATGGCCATCATCACCATCAGCACCGGCGCGAAGGTGCACAGCGTGGCGTTGAGCACCGACAGCCAGATCACCTCCGGCGCCACCACCGCCGCTGACAGGGGCCGCAGCAGCAGGAACTGCAAGAGGCACAGCAGCGAAGCGACGGACGTGGCCCAGCCGGTGAGCCGCAGCGCGCCCAGGCGCTGCACCTCCCTGCCGCTATAGGCCAGGTAGACGGCATAACTCACCGCGCTGCCGAAGACCAGCGCCGCGCCCAGGGCGCTGTCGGCACCGGCCAACTGAACCTCGTGGCCGAAGACGAGCAGCACCCCCGCATAGCTGACCGCCAGCGCCAGCAGCTGGCGCCCGGTCGCGCGGTGGCCGAACAGCAGCCAGCCCAGCGCCAGCACGAGTGTCGGGTTCAGGTACAGGATCAGCCGCTCCAGGCTCGCGGAGATGTACTGCAGGCCGGCAAAGTCGAGAAAACTCGCCAGGTAGTAACCGCAGAAGCCCAGGCCGGCCACGGCCACGAGGTCGCGGCGCGTCAGCGGCGGCTTGCCGCGCCCAGCCCACCAGGCCAGGGCCACGAACAGCGGCAGCGCGAACAACATGCGGTACATGATCAGCGTCACCGCGTCCACGTCGTGCCGATAGGCCAGCTTGACGATGATGGCCTTGGCCGAGAAGGCCACCGAGCCCGCTGCGGCCAGTGCCAGGCCGGGGCCCAGGCGCGCGGGCGCGGCGTTCAAAAGCCGACGGCCTGCCCGTCGCGCCGCGGGTCGCTGGCGGCGGCGTAGCCGGTCACGGCCACGTCGCCCTGCCCTTCGTCCAGGCGCCAGATGAACTGCCCGGCGCCATAGTCCTGGTAGCTGTCGGCGAAGGGCTCGACGCGATGCCCCAGGTCGTGCAGGCCTTGCGCCGTGGCGGGGTCGAAACCCTGTTCGGCGTTGAGGATGCCGCCATACCAGCGCCAGCGCGGCGCGTCGCACGCGGCCTGCGGCTGCTGGTGGTAGTCGAGCATGCGCACCAGCGTCTGCATGTGGCCTTGCGGCTGCATGTCGCCGCCCATCACGCCGTAGCTCATGACCGGCTTGCCGCCCTTGGTGAGGAACGCCGGGATGATGGTCTGGAACGGCCGCTTTCCGGGGCCGACGAGGTTGTCGCTGCTCTCGTCGAGCGTGAAGCCATGGCCGCGGTTCTGCAGGCTCAGGCCGTAGCCCGGTACCACGATGCCGGAACCGAAGCCCATGTAATTGCTCTGGATGAAGCTGACCATCATGCCGCTCTCGTCGGCCGCGGTCAGGTAGACGGTGCCGCCCTGCGGGGCATGGCCGGGGCCGAAGTCCTGCGCGCGCTTCGGGTCGATCAGGCGCGCACGGCGGGCCAGGTAGGCGTCGTCGAGCATCTGCGCCGGCGTCAGCCGCATGGCGCGCGGCTCGGCCACGTACTTGTAGACATCGGCGAAGGCCAGCTTCATGGCTTCGATCTGCAGGTGCTGCGAAGCCACGCCGTCGACCGGCAGCGACGCGAGGTCGAATTTTTCCAGGATGCCCAGGGCGATGAGCGCGGCGATGCCCTGGCCGTTGGGCGGAATCTCGTGCAGGCGGTAGCCGCGGTAGTCGCGCCCGATGGGCTCCACCCACTCCGGCTGGTAGGCCGCGAAGTCGGCGGCGGTCATGGCACCGCCGTGGGCGCGCGCGTGGCTTGCAGCAGCGGCGGCGATCTCGCCACGGTAGAAGGCCTCGCCCTTCGTTTCAGCGATCAGCCGCAGCGAGCGCGCGGCGGCGGCGAAGGTGAAGCGTTCACCGACCTGCGGTTCACGCCCGCCCCAGCCCGGCCCTTGCATGAAGGCTTCGGCAAAGCCGGGTTGCGTGGTCAGTTCGGGCAGCGAAGCGGCATTGCGCCACTTCTGCTGGATGACCACCGGCACCGCATAGCCGCGCTCGGCCACCTCGATGGCCGGTGCCAGCAGGTCGGCGAAGGGCAGCTTGCCGAAGCGCGCGTGCAAGGCCGTCCAGGCGGCCACGGCGCCGGGCACGGTGACCGAGTCCCAGCCGCGCTTGGGCGGCCGTTTCGCGTCGGCGCCGTATTTGGCGCGGAAATATCCGGGCGTCCAGGCCGCCGGCGCCGGACCCGATGCATTCAGGCCGTGCAGTTGCGCACCGTCCCACAGGATGCAGAAGGCGTCCGATCCCAGGCCGTTGCTGCACGGCTCCACGATGGTCAGCACCGCCGCCGTGGCGATGATGGCGTCGACGGCATTGCCGCCGGCCTGCAGCATGCGCAGCCCGGCCTGCGCGGCCAGCGGGTGCGAGGTGGAAACGATGTTGCGCGCGAAGAGCGGCGAGCGCTGGCTGGCGTAGCCAGTGGTCCAGTCGAAGTTGTGGGTCAAGGCAGTTCTCGTGACGGGGAATGACGATCTGCAAGTATCGCCGCAGCCGGCGCCGTGAGCCCGGCGGCAACGTCAGCCACGCCCCTCGGGCGGCGGGCCCTCGGCCACGTAGCGCCGCGTCAGCGGGGGCTCGGGGCCGAGGTGGAAGGCGAGCCGGCGCGCCCGCAGTTCGGCGTCGAAGGCGCTGAAGCGCTCGAGCCGGCGCTGGTGTTCGAGCCAGTTCTCGTCGACGAAATACTCCACGTAGCGCCCGGGCTGCGCGGTGTCGCGGAACAGGCCCCAGGACAGCGCCCCCTGGCGCAGCCGCGCGCGTCGCGTGCGCTGCATCACTTCGGTGAAGGCGGCGGCACGGGCCGGGTCGATCAGGTATTCGACGGTCACCATCACCGGCCCGTCGTCGGGCGCGATGTCGATGGCTACCGGCGGCAACTGGCCCAGCGGCACGGGCGAGAAGTCGATCTCGCCGCGGCCTTCCACGCTGATGCGGCGCGTGGCCAGCACCACGCCCACGCCGAACACCGCCGCCGCGACCACCGCCGTGCGCACGCTGGCCAACCCCGCCACCTGCCCCCACAGCAGCGAACCCGCCGCGGCGCCACCCATCAGGGCCATCTGGTAGATGGACATGCCGCGCGCGCGGATCCAGTCGGGCAGCGCCGTCTGCGCCGCGATGACCAGCGAATTGGCCACCGAGATCCAGGCCATGCCCAGGAACACCATGGCCGGCAGCGCGACCCAGATCTGGGGCACGGCCACGATCAGCGTCGACAGCGCGGCATGCACCAGCGTGCCGATGGTCACGAACTGGTCGCGGCTGTAGCGCGCGCGCCAGCGCGGGAAATACAGCGCCGCGGTGATGGCGCCCGCGCCCAGGCAGGACAGCATCACGGTGAACGTGGCCGGCCCGCCGCCGTGCAGCCGCAGCGCCACCAGCGGCAGCAGCGCCACCAGCGCCGTGCTCTGCAGGAAGAAGAGGAAGATGCGCAGCAGCGCCGCCTTCAGGCGCGGCGACTGCCAGGCGAAATTCAGGCCGGCACGCATGGCGCCCACGAAGCGCTCGCCGGGCAACGCACTGGCGCGCGCCGGCTCGCCCCGCCAGCGCAGCACCAGCGTGAACGCCACGCCGGCCAGCAATGCATTGAGCACGAACACCGCGGCCGGGCTCACGGTGGAGATCAGCACCCCGGCCAGCACCGGGCCGACCACGCGCGACAGGTTCATGGCGATGCCGTTCAGCGCCAGCGCCTGGGGCAGCAGGTCACGCGTCACGGTCTGCGGCACGATGGCGGCGAACACCGGCCAGCGCAAGGCCAGCCCGATGCCGTTGGAAAACGTCAGCAGCAACAGCAACTCCGCCGTCAACTGCCCGGCCAGCGAAAGCGCGGCCAGCAGCAGTGCATTCACCGACACCCACAGTTGCGTCGCCGCGTAGTAGCGGCGACGGTCCACGATGTCGGCCATGGCACCGCTGGGCAGGCCGAGCAGGAACACGGGCAAGGTGCTGGCGGTCTGCACCATGGCCACCATCACCGGACTGGTGGTGAGCGTGGTCATCAGCCAGGCGGCCGCCACGTCGTTCATCCACATCGTGAGGTTGGCCGCCAACCAGGCGAACCACAGGCCGCGGAAGACTGGACCTTCGAGCGGTGTCAGTGCAGCAGGCAGCCGCACGGCCTCAACCCGGTTGACCGGCCGCGGGCCGGTGGCGTGGCTGGCGGCGACTCGGGCGGTGCAGGCGGGTCAATCGGGGTCCTGGAAGGCGACCTCGCGCTTGCTGCGGATGGCCGGCAACATGACCACCACGATCATCAGCCCGGCCGCGATGAGCAGCGCTGCCGACAGCGGCCGCGTGAGGAAGGTGCCCCAGTCCCCACGCGATAGCAACAGCGCGCGGCGCAGGTTCTCCTCCATCATCGGCCCGAGGATGAAGCCCAGCAGCAGCGGCGCCGGCTCGCAACCCAGCTTGTAGAAAACATAGCCCACGACGCCGAATCCAGCCGCGATGAAGACGTCGAAATTGTTGTTGTTCAGCGTATACAGGCCGATGCCGCAGAAGCACACGATGGCCGGAAAGAGGAAGCGGTAGGGCACCGTCAGCAGCTTGATCCAGATCCCGATCAGCGGCAGGTTCAGCACGATCAGCATGGCGTTGCCGATCCACATGCTGGCGATCAGGCCCCAGAACAGGTCGGGGTTGCTCGTCATCACCTGCGGGCCGGGCTGGATGCCCTTGATCGTCATCGCGCCCACCATCAGCGCCATCACGGCATTGGGCGGAATGCCCAAGGTGAGCATGGGAATGAAACTCGTCTGCGCGCCGGCATTGTTGGCGCTCTCGGGACCGGCCACGCCCTGGATCGCCCCCTGGCCGAAGGGCACGCTCGGGTTCTTGGCGATCTTCTTTTCCAGCGTGTAGCTGGCAAACGACGACAGCAGCGCGCCGCCGCCGGGCAGGATGCCGAGCACGGAACCGAGCGCGGTGCCGCGCAACACCGCCGGCCAGGCGTCCTGAAAATCCTTCTTCGTCGGCCACAGGCCCTTCACGTCCTTGGTGAAGACCTCG
This sequence comes from Candidatus Rubrivivax defluviihabitans, assembly GCA_016709385.1. Taxonomy (GTDB): domain Bacteria; phylum Pseudomonadota; class Gammaproteobacteria; order Burkholderiales; family Burkholderiaceae_C; genus Rubrivivax; species Rubrivivax defluviihabitans. The sequence goes on along the minus strand of JADJMW010000001.1, from coordinate 339,312 downwards.
CGGTGCTCGGCCGGGCGGCCGAGGTTGGCGATGATCTCGCCGAAACCGAACACGCCCATCGCGATGGCGACGAAGCTGATGCCGTCGGTGAGCTCGGGGATGTCGAAGCTGTAGCGCGGCACGCCGGAGATGACGTCGGTGTTGATCTGCCCGAGCAGCAGGCCCAGGATGATCATCGCGATGGCCTTGACGAGCGAACCCGAGGCCAGCACCACGGCGCCGATGAGGCCCAGCACCATGAGGCTGAAATATTCGGCGGGGCCGAATTTGAACGCCACCTCGGTGAGCGGCGGCGCGAAGGCGGCGATGATCAGCGTGCCCACGCAGCCGGCGAAGAAGGAACCCAGGCCGGCCGCCGCCAGTGCCGGGCCGGCACGGCCGCGGCGCGCCATGGCATAGCCGTCGATCGCGGTGACGACCGAGCTCGACTCGCCCGGCACGTTGATCAGGATCGCCGTGGTGCTGCCGCCGTACTGCGCGCCGTAGTAGATGCCGGCCAGCATGATGAGCGCCGGCGTGGCGTCCAGCGCATAGATGCTGGGCAGCAGCATGGCGATGGTGGCCACCGGGCCCAGGCCCGGCAGCACGCCGATCAGCGTGCCCAGCAGCGCGCCGCCGAAGGCATAAGCCAGATTCTGCAACGAGAAGGCGACCGAAAAACCGAGCGCCAGGTTGTTCAGCAGTTCGTTCATGGCGGGCGCTTCTAGCGGATGAACGAGGGCAGCAGCGGGATCGTCAGGCTCAAGCCCCAGATGAAGATGAACCAGCTGCCGGCGGTCAGCAAGACAGCATTGGCGATGGCCTCGCCCCAGTGGAATTCGTCGCCCGCCACTGCCGTGACGAAGACCAGCAACGGCAGCGCGATCAACATGCCCAGCCAGGGCAGCAGCACGCCGAACAGCGCCACCGAGCCGACGATGATGAGCAGTGGCTTCCAGGCGATGGCGCCGATGCGGTCGCCACCCACCACCTCGATGAGCAGCGACTTGAACAGGATGATGGCACCCAGGATCGCCATCAACACGCCCAGCCCGAACGGAAAGTAGGCCGGCCCGGGACGCGCCGCGGTGCCGAAGCTGTAGTTGTGCGCACCCCAGGCAAAGCCGATGCCCACAGCCACGAACATGAGGCCGGACCAGAAATCCTTCTCGCTCTTGATCTTCACTCGCTCATCTCCAAGCGGGCCCGGACGCCGGTTCATTCTAGGGACCGCGCCCGACGGCACCGGCCGTGGTTTCCACGTAAGGCCGCACCATGCGCAGCCACTTCCCCGCAGGCAGGCCCAGCGCCCCGAAGCGGGTCTCCAGGGCGGCGGCTCGCGCCGCCAGCACCTCGCGCCCGGGCACGACCACGTCGCGCCCGGCCACCACGACCGTATTGCCCTCGCGCGTGGGGCGCAGGCTCCACACCTGGCCGGCGCCGAAGGCCGAGGCGATGCGCAGGAGGCTGTCCTGGAAGCTGGTGTCGCGGCCGAACAGGTTGACGCTCATCACCCCGCCCGGCGCCAGCACCGCATGGCAGGCGGTGTAGAAGGCCTCGTCGTCGAGCACCGGCGCCGCGGCCTCCTCGTCGTACAAGTCCACGTGCAGCAGCTGCACGCTGGCCGGTTCGGCCTGCTTCAGCCAGTCGGCGGCGTCGCCGCGCACCACTTCGGCTTCTGGCGGCAGATGAAACCAGGCGCCGTTGACGGCAATGACTTCCGGGTTGATCTCCACCACTGTCGTCGCCATGCCCAATTGGCGCGCCGTGAAGCGCGTGATGGCCCCCGCGCCCAGGCCCAGCTGCACGGCCTGGCCCTGGCCCAGGCTTTCGCCGGGCAGCCACAGCAGGCTGGCCAGCATGCGCTGCACGTAGTCCAGCACCACCTGCTGCGGCTTGCTGATGCGCATCGCGCCCTGCACCCACACCGAGCCCAGGTGCAGGTAGCGCACGCCGTCGAATTCCGACACCGTGACCGGCGGCAACGAAACGGCGCGTCGCATCACGCACACAGCCCGGCAGCCTGGAAAGCTTCGCGCCAGGCCAGCAGCTTGCGCTCGAACGACCAGCTGGCGTTGGCTGGGCTGCAGGAAGGCAGGCGTCGCACCGGCAGGCCGAGCGCTCGGATGTGGCGCATGGCGCGCGCCGATTCGCCGCCGTTGTGCGCCACCAGTTGCAGACGCGGCGCACGTTGGTGCAGGCTCGCGAGGTCGTTGAGTTCGGCGGCCTCGATGGCCTGGTCCAGGCTGCCCTCGCGCAAACAGCTGGCATACACGTCCCACAGGCCCAGCCCGCGCCGGCGCAACTCCGCCAGGCGGGCGTGATAGGGCGCCGCCACCAGGTCCACCCCCCAGATCGCCGACAACAGCGGCCAGAACTGGTTGCGCGGGTGGCCGTAGTACTGCTGCGCACGCAGCGAGGCCACGCCGGGAAAGCTGCCCAGGATGAGCAGCCGTGCGTTGCGGCCGATGACCGGCGGCAGGCCTTGAAGGCGCTCGTTCATGCACCAGCCCCCGTCGCGGCGGCGCCGTCGCCCCAGGGCACCGCCGCCAGCTTGGGCAGCGCGGCCAGCGCGTTGGCGGCGGTGATGCGCGCGGTGTCCTCGACCGACCAGCCGCGCAACTGCGCCAGCACGGCAGCGATGCGCGGCAGCTCGGCCGGCTCGTTGCGGCTGGCGGCGCCGTCGGCGCGTTCGGCGGCGGTGCGGTACAGCCACTGCGGCGGCATGTCGGGCGCGTCGGTCTCCAGCACCGGCGCCGAGTCTGGCAGGCCGGCGGCCAGCGCGCGGATCTGCAGCGCGCGCTCGAAGGTCACGGCGCCACCGAAGCCGAGCCGGAATCCGCGCTCGAGAAACTGCTGCGCCTGCACCCGGCTGCCGTTGAAGGCATGCGCGATGCCGCCGCTGACCGCGATGCGGCGCAACCCGTGCAGCAGCGCGTCGGCCGAGCGACGCACGTGCAGGATCACCGGCAGCCCAGCGTCGCGCGCCAGCTTCAGCTGCGCCAGGTAGAACCGCTGCTGCAGCGCGCGGTCCAGCCCGGGCACGAAATGGTCCAGCCCGATCTCGCCCACCGCCACCAGGCGCGGGTCGTCGCGCCGGGCGTGCAGCGCAGCCTGCAGCCGGTCGAGGTCGGCGTCGTCGGCGCGGTCGACATAGAGCGGGTGGATGCCCAGGGCGTAGGCCGCGCCGAGGCGATGCCCCAATTCGTGTACCTTGGCGAAATCGTCGGCCTGCACGGCCGGCAGCACCCAGCGCGACACGCCAGCGGCGCGCGCGCGCTGCACCACCGCGCCCAGGTCGGGAGCGAACTCCGGCGCGTCGAGGTGACAGTGCGTATCGATCCACATATCCCGATGATGGCGCAGGTTCCGCCGCCGGCTGCTGCAGCAGCGCGCGCAACGTGATACTGTCTTTGCCCATCGATGGCGAATCCATGAACAAGGCACCGCTCCACAGCCGCTCGCCGCGCCGACCCCCTGCGCCGCCAACGCCTGCCGGCGCCGCTGCCGGGGTCGCCAAACCCGGAACAGCCGGAGCATCTGGCGCGGCAGACGCGAACGCGGCGCCCCGACCCGGCTTGTTGCGCCGATTCGGCCATCGGCCCGCCTGGGCCTTGACGGCTGCGCTGGTCGCCGCCGTGACGCTGCTCGCCGTGCAGCAGCTGCGACCCGGCCAGCGCGTGATCACGCAGGACGATATCGACGCCGCCGTGCGCGAGTCGCTGGAAAGGGAACCGTTGCCGTCGGCCGCGGCCAAGGCCTATGAAGCCATCCTGCCCTCGGTGGTGCGCGTGGTGGGGCTCATGGACGAGAAGGACGAGGGCGAGGACAACGCCGAGCAGCGAGCCATGGAACGCAGCCTGGGCACCGGCGTGGTGATCGTCGACAACGGCACCATCCTGACCAACCTGCACGTGGTGGCGGGCGCGCGCAAAGTGCGGGTGCGCTTTGCCAACGGTTTCGAAAGCGAGGCCGCGATGGTCGGCGCCCAGCCCGAAGACGATCTCGCCGTGCTCAAGGCCTTCAGCGTGCCCGACGACCTGCCGGCGGCCACCATGCGCTCCACTGCCGACCTGCGCCCCGGCGACCACGTGCTGGCCGTCGGCCACCCGTTCGGCATCGGCCCCTCGGCCAGCCACGGCGTGGTGTCGGGCCTGAAGCGCGAATTCCGCTCCGACGAGGGCGAAAAGACGCTGAGCAACCTGATCCAGTTCGACGCCGCGGCCAACCCGGGCAATTCCGGCGGTCCGCTGGTCACCATGGACGGCCACGTGGTCGGCATCGTCACCGCCATCCTCAACCCGTCGGAGCAGCGCACCTTCATCGGCATCGGCTTCGCCGTGCCGATCGAGAATGCCGCCACCGCCGCGGGCATGCACCCGTTCTGAGCCACCGGCCGGCACGGTCCACGTCTTTCTCCCACAGGCAACGCCCCCATGCAAGACCAGGCCGAATCCACCGCCACGCTCATGGAGCGCATCCTCTACGAGACCAAGCGCGTCGTCGTCGGCCAGGACCGCTTCCTCGAGCGTGTGCTGGTGGCGCTGCTGGCCCAGGGCCACCTGCTGGTGGAAGGCGTGCCGGGGCTGGCCAAGACGCTCACCGTGAAGACGCTGGCGCGCACCGTGCGCGGCAGCTTCAAACGCATCCAGTTCACGCCCGACCTGGTGCCTTCCGACCTGGTGGGCACGCGCATCTACAACCAGAAGACGGGCGAATTCGGCACCTCGCTGGGCCCGGTATTCGCCAACCTGCTGCTGGCCGACGAGATCAACCGCGCGCCGGCCAAGGTGCAGAGCGCGCTGCTCGAAGTGATGCAGGAGCGGCAGGTCACGATCGCCGGCGAGACGCACAAGGTGCCCGACCCCTTCGTGGTGATGGCGACGCAGAACCCGATCGAGACCGAGGGCACCTACCCGCTGCCCGAGGCGCAGGTCGACCGCTTCATGATGAAGGTGCTGGTCGACTACCCCAGCGAGGAAGAGGAATTCGTCATCGCCGAGCGCGTCACCGGCGCGGCGGTGGACGTGAATGCGGTGGCCGACACCTTCCAGCTCGCCGCGCTGCAGCGTGAATGCCGCGAGGTCTTCTGCGACCCGGCGCTGATGCAGTACGCGGTAAAGCTGGTCGGGGCCACGCGCCGGCCCGACAAGCACGGCCTGCCCGAGTTGGCCAAATACATCACCTACGGCGCCAGTCCGCGCGCCACCATCGGCATGATCGAAGGCGCCAAGGCGCTGGCCATGCTGCGCGGCCGCCGTTACGTGCTGCCCGAGGACATGACCGACCTCGTGCCCGACGTCATGCGCCACCGCGTCGTGCTCAGTTACGAGGCGCTGGCCGACAACATCACGGCCGACGCGCTGGTGCAGCGCGTGCTGGCCAAGATCGCGCCGCCCGACAAGCCGCTGGCCCACGCGCCAGGCGGCGGTGCCGGCCATGGCTGAGCCCGCGGCCGCCTCCAGCGAGCAGCTGCTGCAGCGGCTGGAATGGACGGTGCTGCGGCGGCTGGACGGCCTGCTGCAGGGCGACTGGCGCACGCTGTGGCGCGGCGGCGGCGTCGACCTGGCCGACCTGCGCGAATACCAGCACCACGACGACGTGCGCCATATCGACTGGAACGTCACCGCGCGCATGCAGCAACCCTACGTGCGGCAGTTCCTGGAAGACCGCGACCTCACGGCCTGGTTCCTGCTGGACCTGTCGGGCAGCGTGGACTTCGGCTCCGCCGACGTCACCAAGCTGGCCGTCTCGGCCGGCTTCGTGGCGGCACTCGCGCGGGTCATGACCCGCCACGGCAACCGCGTCGGTGCCCTGCTCTACGGCACGCGCGTGGACACCATGCTGCCGCCACGCGGTTCGCGCCTGCACGTGCTGGAGCTGCTGCAGCGCATGCGCCAGCCGCGGCCGCGCGCTGCGCAGGGTGCAGGCGGAAGTGCCGGCACCTCGCTGGCCGAGTTGCTGCTCGGCGCCGAGAACACCATCAAGCGCGGTTCGCTCGTCTTCGTGGTCAGCGACTTCATCAGCCAGCCCGGCTGGGAAGACGCGCTGGCGCGCCTGGCGCGGCGCCACGACGTGGTGGCGGTGCGCCTGTTCGACCCCATGGAAATGGCCTTGCCCGACGTGGGCCTGGTCACGATCGAGGACGCCGAGACCGGCGAACAGGTCTTCGTCGATGCTGCCGACCCGGCTTTTCGCGCGCGTTATGAAGCCATTGCCCAGGAACAGGAGGCGGCGCTCATGGAGAGCCTATCGCGCAGCGGCGCCGACATGCTGGAACTGGCCACCGACGATGACCTGCTGGACGCGCTGATGCGCTTTGCCGACCTGCGCCGCCACCGCGCGCGGCTGAAGACGCCACGCCGATTTCCTGCGGCCATGCAGCGTGCGCGACCCACGACTGCGGGAACGGGAGCCGGCGCGCCGGCCGGGGCCCGCCCATGAGTTTCGTCTGGCCCTCGATGCTGTGGCTGCTGCTGCTGCTGCCGCTGCTGGTACTGCTCTACCTGTGGCTGCTGGCGCGCAAGCGCAGGAGCACGGTGCGCGTGGCCAGCGTGAACGTGGCCAAGCTCGCGCTGGGCAAGGGGCCGGGCTGGCGACGCCACGTTCCGCCGCTGCTGATGCTGCTGGCCGTGAGCGCCCTACTGATGGCCACCGCAAGGCCCACCGCCACGATCACGCTGCCGCTGGCCGAGCGCACCATCATCCTGGCCATGGACGTCTCGGGCAGCATGCGCGCCGAAGACGTGAAGCCGAACCGTCTGGTGGCTTCGCAGGAAGCGGCCAAGGCCTTCGTCAACAAGCTGCCGCGCGAGGTGAAGGTGGGCGTGGTGTCCTTCGCCGGCACTGCCGCCGTGGTGCAGGCGCCCACCACCAGCCGCGACGACATCCTGGCCGCCATCGACCGCTTTCAGCTGCAGCGCGGCACGGCCACCGGCAGCGGCATCATCCTTTCGCTGGCCACGCTGTTTCCCGACGACGGTATCGAGATCCAGCACGTCACCGGCCAGCGCAACTTTCCCGGCCAGCCCATCGGCAAGAAGGAAGACAAGGCCTTCACGCCCGTGCCGGCGGGTTCCTACAGTTCGGCGGCGGTCATCATGCTCACCGACGGCCAGCGCACCACCGGCCCCGATCCGATGGATGCCGCAAAGATGGCCGCCGAGCGCGGCATCCGTGTCTATACCGTCGGCATCGGCACGACGGCGGGCGAGATCATCGGCTTCGAAGGCTGGAGCATGCGCGTGCGGCTCGACGACGACACGCTGAAGAGCATCTCGGCGCTGACGCTGGGCGAATATTTCTATGCCGGTACCGCCGAAGACCTGACGAAGGTGTACGAGAACCTGGGCTCGCGCATGGTCGTGGAGCGCAAGGAAACCGAGATCAGCGCTTTGTTCGCGGCGCTGGGCGCAATGCTGGCGGTGCTTTCGGCGGCGCTTTCGGTGTGGTGGTTCGGGCGCGTGGCTTAGCGGGCTCCGCGGCCGCAGCGCGCGGCTCTTCATCGACCGCCTTTTCGACCACCTTCCTGGCTGGCTTCTCGGCTGGCTGCTTGGTTGGCTTCTTGGCTCGCGCACTGGCTGGCTCCGTTGCTGCCAGGTCCGGCGTCTTGCTGGCTGCCTTGAGCGCGCGGCGCGGCTTCTTCGCCGCTTCAGCCGCGGTCAACGAGCCGTCGTCCTGGCCTGGCGGCGGCTCGGGACGTTCCGGTGCCATCGTCCGGGCCGCCGGCAAACCACCCCGGGTGCGCAGCGCCGAAACGGCGCGCCAGTCCTCGCCCAGGAACAGCGCGCGCTCGGCGCGGCGACGCCGCGTCAGCCCCGGCAGTTCGACCAGCACGCCGTTCTTGCGCGCCTTGTTCCAAGCCAGGAACTGGTCGGCCGCGCCCGCGTAGTCGCCCTGGTTCAGCTTGCGCAGCAGCGTCGAACTGGCCAGGTTGCCCGAGCCGCAGTTGAAGGCAAAGCTCACCAGTGCCGCAAACTGGCCGTCGTCCAGCGGCACCTTGGCCAGGCGCAGCACGTCGCGCGCGAAATTGACGAGTTCGCCGCGCAGCAGCATCTCGGCTTGCTCGATGGTGATGCCGCCCGGATACAGCGCGCGCGCAATGCCCTTGTTCTGCGGTCCGCGCAGGAACACGCCCTGGTAGGTGATGGCGTGACCCCAACCGATGGTCCAGATGCCCACGGGGTCGAGGTAGGCGTCCAGGTTCACGGAGCTGGGGTCGCCGTCGGGGATGCCTTCGAAGCTCTTGATCAGCTCGATGCCTTCCTGGGGCACGTCGCGCAGCGGTGCGGGCATGGGGGCTCCTGTCGGATGAGCTGTGGAATCAGCGCGCAGTATGGCGCCATCGCGGTGCATGCGGCACCCCCGCGGCCGGGCACGGCGATGGTGCGGGTGCGGTGGTACGCCCAGCGCAGACTCGAACGCCGGCCGGGGCGGCGTTCACGGGCTCGGCATCGAGTCCGGGTCACAGCGTCGGCAGTGCCACCCAGCGCGGCCCCGTCGGCGAGACGACGCGCTCGACGCTGAAGGCGGCACCGAACACCGCCACCAGGGCGGCGCGCAGGGCAGCGTCGGCCGGCGCCCCATCGGCCACCAGCCGGCCCTGGTCCATGACCAGCACCCGGTCGGCGGCCAGCGCCAGCGTCACGTCGTGCAGCACCGAGAGCACTGCCGAACCGCTGCGCGCGCGCGCCGCCAGGCTGCGCAGCAGGGCACGCTGGTGCGGCGCGTCCAGGTGGGTGGTGGGTTCGTCCAGCAGCAACAGCGGCGAACCCACGGCCAGCGCGCGCGCCAGCAGCACGCGCTGGCGCTCGCCGCCGGACAGCTCGCTCAGCCGGCGTGCGGCAAGTTCGGCGCAGGCCGTTTCGGCCATGGCGGCGCTGACCGCGATTTCGTCGCCGGCATCGGGCGCGCCGAACAGGCCGTGCCGCGGCAGCCGCCCCAGTCGCACGACGTCGCGCGCCGCGATATCGCCGTCGGCCTCGCCTTGCTGCGACAACCAGGCCAGCCGCTGTGCACGCTCGCGCCCCGGCCACTCCTGCAGCGCACGGCCGCCCAGACGCACGCTGCCGCCGTCGGCATCGCGCAAGCCGGCCAGCAACTGCAGCAGCGTGCTCTTGCCGGCGCCGTTGGGACCGACCAGCGCCACCCATTCGCCGCTGCGCAAGACCAGCGAGACCGCATCGACGACACGCCGGCCGCCCAGGCGCAGCGTCAGCCCTTCGGCCTGCAGCGGCGGAATCGCGTCGGACTGCACTGCCGCGCCTTCAGCGCGCCAGCCGCTGCCGCAACAGCAGCAGCAGGTAGCCGCCGCCGAAGACGGCGGTGAGCACGCCCACCGGCAGCTCCTGCGGCGCGATCACGCTGCGCGCGGCGATATCGGCCGCCAGCAACAACACACCGCCGGCCAGCGCCGACAAGGCCAGCAGCACACCATGCCGAGTCACCACCAGCCGCCGCACCAGGTGCGGTGCCACCAGCCCGACGAAGGCCACCAGCCCAGCCTGCGCCACCGCGGTGCCGGTGGCCAGCGCCATCAGCGCCACCAGCGCCAGGCGCAGGCGCGGCAGCGGCAGGCCCAGGCTGGCCGCGCTCGCCTCGCCCAGCACCAGGGCGTCGAGCGCGCGCGACAGCTTCACCGCCGGCGGCAGCACCAGCACCAGGGCCGCCGCCAGCACCGCCACGCTGGGCCAGCCGAAGAAGCTGGTGCTGCCGAGCAGAAACACCTGCTTGCCGCGCAAGGCCTCGGGCGAGAGCAGGATCACCAGGTCCGACAAGGCCGTCAGCAGCACACCCACCACCACACCGGCGAGCAGCAGCACCATCGGCCGCCCGGCGCCGCGCGCCAGCACCAGGGTCAGCGCCATGCCGACCAGCGCACCGCCGAAGGCCGCGCCGACCAGGCCCAGGCGCAGCAGCAGACCGGTCGCCGCCAGACCCAGGCTGGCGCCGAGCAGACCGCCGGCGGCCAGCACCAGCACCACGCCCAGGCCGGCGCCCGCGGCCGATCCCAGCAGGTAGGGGTCGGCCAGCGGGTTGCGGAACAGGCCTTGTGCGATGGCACCCGCCAGGCCCAGCAGCGCGCCGGCGAGCAAGGCACCCAGACTGCGCGGGGCACGGATGGCGGCGATCAGATCGGCCTCTTCGCCCCAGGCGAAGGACCAGCCCTGCGACCCGGCCGCCAGCCCCAACCCCAGCAGCAAGAGCGCCGCCGCAGCCAAGGCCGCGGCCAGACCGAGCGGCGTGCCGACGCGGTCCATGGCGCGGCTTGCCGGCGGCACCGCGGCCGGGGCGGCCGTGCGAGCGGATGGCGCCCGATTCATGGCGGCATGGTACCCAGTCGGACCAGGCAGTCGGCGATGGCCTCGGCGGCGTCGCCCAGCCGTGGGCCGGGGCGCACCAGGGTATCGTAGGCACCGGCGTCGAAGCCGCAGACCTGCCCGCGCTGCAGCGCCAGCAATGATTTCCAGCCCGGGCGGTGCGGCATCTCGGCCACCGCGGGGGCCGTGGCCATGATCACCGCGGGCTGGGCACGCAGCACGAATTCGGGGTTCAGCTGCGGAAACGGTCCCATCGATGCGGGCACGATATTGACGAGCTGCAGCCGCGCCAGCAATTCACCCACGAAAGACGCCGCGCCGGCCGCATAGGGGTTGGCGGCGACCTCGAAATACACCGTGCGACCGCGCAAGCCCGGCGGCACGCGGGCCGCGGCCGCCACCATGCGGGCCTCGATGCGCGCCACCAGCGCCGCGCCTGCCGCCGGCTCACCGAGAGCCAGGGCCACGCGCTCGATGACGCGCCGCGTCTCGGCGCCGTTGCGCGGCTCCAGCGCCAGCACCGGCAGGCCCAGCGCCTCCAGGCGTTCGATGGCGCGCGCCGAGACCGCCGCCAGCACGAGGTCGGGTTTGAGCGAGACGATGCGCTCGATCTGAGAGTCTTCCAGTCCGCCCAGCTTGGGCAGCGCGCTCACCGCGGCCGGCCAGTTGGAAAAGCGGTCGGTACCGACGAGCCGGGTGCAAGCCTGCAGTTCGCACACCGTTTCGGTCAGCGACGGCAGCAGCGACACGATGCGCTGCGGCGGCGCCGCGAGCGTGAGCTCGCGGCCGCGGTCGTCGGTGACCTGCACCGGCGCTGCGGTCGCCACGGCCACGCCCGTGCCCAGCAGGCCCAGCAACACGAAAGGCCGGCGCAGGAGTCTCATCCGTGGCCGCCGGCGTTCAATTCGGCGCATAGCGCAGCACCAGCCAGGCCTGGCGGCCCAGACCCTGATAGTCGCGCACGGGTTCGCGGTCTTCGTCGGTGGCATTCAGCAGCTTGGCCTGCAGCGACCAGGGTCCGGCGATGCGCCAGGTGGCGGACAGGTCCAGCGTGGTTTCCGCTGCGAGCTGCTTGCCGCCGTCGGGCCGCGAACCGACATGCAGCACGCTGGCGGCCCAGGTCCACGCGCCGGCCGTCCCCTCGGCGCCCAGCGTGCCCTGGTGCTCGGCGCGGCGCGGCAGCGGCTCGCCGGTGGTGTCGTCGCTGGCGTCGAGCCAGTCGTATTGCGCCTTCAGCACCAGCGGGCCGGCGCGCTGCGCGGCCGCCAGCGTGACGCCCTGCAGCGTGGCACTCTTCACATTGGCCGCGCAGCCGAAGTCGTAGGCCGGGTCGGCCGGGCAGCGACTGCGGTCGGGCTCGTAGCCGATGAGGTCGCTCACCCGGTTGCGGTAGACGGTGGCCGAAGCCTCGCTGGCACCGGTTTGCCACGACACACCGGCCTCGATGCTGCGCCCGCGCTCGGGCTGAAGCGTGGGCACGCCGTAGCCGGGGTAGTAGAGGTCGTTGAAGCTGGGCGCGCGGAAGGTGGTGCCGGCCAGGGCACGCAACTTCCAGCCTGGCGCCCAGCGCCAGCCACCGCCCAGGCGGCCGGTGGTGACGCGGCCGAAGTCGGAACTGTCGTCCCGCCGCAGGTCGCCCTGCCACGACCACGCAGCAGCGCTGCCGGTCAGTTCCAGCACCCCCGCGGTGTTGCGGCGGCGCACGTCGGCGGTGTAGGGGGTGGCCTGGGCCCGGTCGTCGTCGTGCTCGATGGCCGCCACGAACTGGCCCAATACGCCCGTTTGCCAGGCCAGTTGCGCGGCGATCTGCTCGCGTTCGGTGCGGAAGCGTTCCCTCACGCTGCCGCCGTCCAGCGAATCGTCGACGCTGCGCGAAGCGCGCGCCGTGGCCACGAGGCCAGGTGCCAGCGTGCCGCGCCAGTCCAGGGCGGCGACCTCGGTGTCCAGCTTGCGACGGAAGTCCGCCGACGCATCCTGCGCATAGTTCGGCGGCAGGAATTCGCTGCCGTCGTATTGCGAGTCCAGCCGCGAGCGCAGCAGCATGAGGCCCAAGCGGTGGCCGGCGGCGGGCGCCAGGCCCAGGCGCAGCTGCGCGGTGTCGAGCCTGTAGCCGTCGTCGTCGGGGTTGTAGTTGCCGAAGGCGTCGCCGGGGCGCAGCGCCGAGACGCCGTCGCTGCGCTCGCTGGACAGCGCGCCGGCCAGGTCCAGCGCGCCGGCGCCGCCGCCGAAACCGACCGACCACTCGCTGCTGCCGTAGCCGCCGATGGCCGCGCGACCCGTGAAGCGGTTGTCGCCGCCGCCGCGCGGCGTGACGATCTGCACCACGCCGCCCACGGCGTCGGCGCCGTACAGGCTGGAACCCGGCCCGCGCAGCACCTCGACGCGCTCGGCCGTGGCCAGGCTCAAGGCCTCCAGCGCCGCGAAGCCCAGCGTCGCCGAACCCACGCGCACGCCGTCCACCAGGACCACCGACTGCTGCGACGAGGTGCCGCGGATGAACAGCCCCGTGCTCTGCCCGGGGCCGCCGCTGCGCGAGATCTGCACGCCGGCCTCGCGGCGCAGCAGGTCGGCCAGCGAGTCGGCGGTGGTGGCGCGCAGGGTCTCGGCGCCGATCACCACCACGTCGGCGGCCAGCCGCTCGGGCGCCAGGGGTTCGCGCGAACCGGTGACGACGATTTCCGGCGGCGTCTGCGCAACGGCCACGCCGACGAGGGCAAAAAGACAAACGAAAGCCGCGCAGCAAGCGCGGCGGCGAAGGGAAGAGATCACCTCGGGCCTCCAGCCGCACACCCCGTGCGGCCCAGCGTTGCATCGCCGGTCTCGCAAGAGGCATTCGCGCCCAGGCCCCGCTGCAGCCTTGCCCGGCCCGCAGCCACCCAGGCATTGCCCGCCGCAATACCGGCTTCCCATGCACCGGGCCGGTATCCGGGCTCGCGAGTGCCGGCTTGGGGTGTGACCCCTGCCGGAGGCTTGCCGCGCCTTCCCAGGCCCTTGGAGACGATCCCGGGGCCCAGTGGCGTGTCGTGCGGCACGCTCCTCGCTGACCGTTGCGGGGGCAGCACCGGAATCGCAGCGATCGTGGGCCGACCGCCGCTCACCGGTTTCCCGTTCAACCCGCCGCCTGGGACACAAGCGGCAGGCACCTGGTGCAAGCGAGCGCGATGCTAGCGCAGCCGGGCTTCACCGGGCTGACATCCGCCGCCGGCCCCGCCGACCGCCCACCGAAAAACCGACACCCCTGCGGCGGGGCGCCCGACCCCCACCGATATACTTCAAGTTTCCACCACGGTACTCGTCAGCAACGGGTGCCGCACGCAATGACCAAGTTCGTCTTCGTCACCGGCGGTGTGGTGTCCTCCCTCGGCAAGGGCATCGCGGCGGCCTCCCTGGCAGCGATCCTCGAATCGCGCGGCCTCAAGGTCACCCTCATCAAGCTGGACCCGTATCTCAATGTCGATCCGGGCACCATGAGCCCGTTCCAGCACGGCGAGGTCTTCGTCACCGACGACGGCGCCGAGACCGACCTCGACCTCGGCCACTACGAGCGCTTCATCACCACGCGCATGAAGCGCAGCAACAATTTCACCGCCGGCCAGATCTACAAGAGCGTGCTCGAGAAGGAGCGCCGCGGCGACTACCTGGGCAAGACGGTGCAGGTGATCCCGCACGTCACCAACGAGATCCAGGAATTCGTCAAGCGCGGCGCGGCCGAGGTCGACGTGGCCATCGTCGAGATCGGCGGCACCGTGGGCGACATCGAGAGCCTGCCCTTCCTGGAAGCCGTGCGCCAGATGAGCCTGCGCCTGGGCCCCACCAACACCGCGTTCGTGCACCTGACCTACGTGCCGTGGATCGCCGCCGCCGGCGAGCTGAAGACCAAGCCGACGCAGCACACGGTGCAGAAGCTGCGCGAGATCGGCATCCAGCCCGACGTGCTGCTGTGCCGCGCCGACCGCCCGGTGCCCGACGACGAGCGCGACAAGATCAGCCTGTTCACCAACGTGCTGCCGCACGGCGTGATCAGCATGTGGGACGTGGACACCATCTACAAGGTGCCGCGCCTGCTGCACGAACAAGGGCTGGACGAACTCATCTGCATGAAGCTGCAGCTGCTCACGCGGCCGGCCGACCTGAAGCGCTGGGACACGCTGGTGCACGAGGTCGAACATCCGCAGAGCACCGTGAAGATCGGCATGTGCGGCAAGTACACCGATCTCTCCGACAGCTACAAGTCGCTCAACGAGGCGCTGCGCCACGCCGGCATCCAGAACCACGCCCGCGTGGAGATCGGCTACATCGACGCCGAGACACTGACCCCCGAAACCGCCGCTCAGCTGGCGCAGCTCGACGCCATCCTGGTGCCGGGCGGCTTCGGCAAACGCGGCATCGAGGGCAAGATCGTGGCTGCGCAGTACGCGCGCGAGCACGGCATCCCTTACCTGGGCATCTGCCTGGGCATGCAGGTGGCGACGATCGAATATGCGCGCCATGTGGCCGGGCTGGAAGGCGCCAACAGCACGGAGTTCGAGCCCCATTGCGAACACCCGGTCATCGCGCTCATCGAGGAATGGCAGGACAGCGATGGCAGCATCCAGAAGCGCAGCGCGAGTTCCGACCTGGGCGGCACCATGCGGCTGGGCGCTCAGAGCTCCGACGTCAAGCCCGGCACGCTGGCCCACCGCATCTACGGCCCGGTGGTCACTGAACGCCACCGCCACCGCTACGAGGCCAACGTGCACTACCTCGAAAGGCTGCAGCAGGCGGGACTGGTGATCAGCGCGCTGACGCAGCGTGAGCAGCTCACCGAGATCGTCGAGCTGCCAACGGCGACGCACCCCTGGTTCATGGGCGTGCAATTCCACCCCGAGTTCAAGAGCACGCCCTGGGGCGGGCACCCGCTGTTCTCGAGCTACGTCAGGGCCGCGCTGGACCACCAGCGCCAGCGCCTGGACGGCACCGAAGCCGTGGGCGCCGTGCTCGGCGCACTCTGAAAGGCCGACGATGAAGCTGTGTGAATTCGAGGTCGGCCTGGACCGACGCTTCTTCCTGATCGCCGGCCCGTGCGTCGTCGAGAGCGAACAACTACAGATGGACGTGGCCGGGCGGCTGAAGGAAATGACCTCGGCGCTGGGTATCCCCTTCATCTTCAAGAGCAGCTACGACAAGGCCAACCGCAGCAGCGGCAGCACCTTCCGCGGCCCCGGCATGGAACGCGGGCTGGAGATCCTGGCCAAGGTGCGACGAGAGCTCGGCGTGCCCATCCTCACCGACGTGCACAGCGAGGCCGAGGTGCCTGCCGTGGCCGCGGTGGTGGACGTGCTGCAGACGCCGGCCTTCCTGTGCCGGCAGACCGACTTCATCCGCGCCGTGGCTCAGAGCGGCAAGCCGGTGAATATCAAGAAGGGCCAGTTCCTGGCGCCCCACGACATGAAGAACGTGGTCGACAAGGCGCGCGCCGCGGCGCGCGAGAAGGGCCTGCCCGAAGACGTCTTCATGGCCTGCGAGCGCGGCGTCAGCTTCGGCTACAACAACCTCGTCTCCGACATGCGCAGCCTGGCCATCATGCGCGAGACCGGCGCGCCGGTGGTCTTCGACGCCACGCACAGCGTGCAGCTGCCCGGCGGCCAGGGCACCAGCAGTGGCGGCCAGCGCGAATTCGTGCCGGTGCTGGCGCGCGCGGCCATCGCCGTGGGCGTGGCCGGCGTCTTCATGGAAACCCACCCGGACCCGGCCCATGCCCTGAGCGACGGTCCGAATGCCGTGCCGCTGAAGCACATGAAAGCGCTGCTGGAGCAGCTGCTGGCGCTGGACCGCGTCGTCAAGGCGCAGCCGCTGCTCGAGAACGATTTCAGCTGCTGACTCTCGTGGAGACCGCCATGCCCGCCGCGTACCTGATCGTCGAGATGAATATCAGCGACCCCGAACGGTACAAGCAGTACATGGCTGCTGCACCCGCCGCGGTGAAGGCCGCGGGCGGCGAATATCTGGTGCGCGGCGGCCGCCACGAAACGCTGGAAGGCGACTGGCAGCCGCACCGCGTGGCCGTGCTGCGCTTCCCGAGCTACGAGCAGGCCAAGGCCTTCTACGACAGCGAGACCTACCGCCAGGTGCGCAGCAAGCGCGCCGGTGCCACCGAATATTTCAACATGGTCCTGGTCGAGGGCGTGCCCGCCCCGGTCTGAGCCCCCCATCCCAACTTCAAGGAACATCATGAGCGCCATCGTCGACATCGTCGGCCGCGAAATCCTCGACAGCCGCGGCAACCCCACCGTCGAATGCGACGTGCTGCTGGAAAGCGGCACCATGGGCCGCGCCGCCGTGCCCAGCGGTGCCTCCACCGGCAGCCGCGAGGCGATCGAACTGCGCGACGGCGACAAGGCCCGCTACGGCGGCAAGGGCGTGCTGCGCGCGGTGGAGCACATCAATACCGAGATCAGCGAATCGGTGCTGGGCCTGGACGCCAGCGAACAGGCCTTCCTGGACAAGACGCTGATCGACCTGGACGGCACCGAGAACAAGAGCCGCCTCGGCGCCAACGCCATGCTGGCGGTGAGCATGGCCGTGGCACGCGCGGCGGCGGAAGAATCCGGTCTGCCGCTGTACCGCTATTTCGGCGGCATGGGCCGCATGCAGTTGCCGGTGCCGATGATGAACGTCATCAACGGTGGCGCGCATGCCAACAATACGCTGGACCTGCAGGAGTTCATGATCATCCCGGTGGGGGCGCCGACCTTCCGCGAGGCGGTGCGCTATGGCGCCGAGACCTTCCATGCGCTGAAGAAGATCATCCACGACAAGGGCATGAGCACGGCGGTGGGCGACGAGGGCGGCTTCGCGCCCAGCGTCGCCAGCCATGAGGCGGCAATCCAGATGATCCTGGAGGCCATCGAGAAGGCCGGCTACAAGCCCGGCGAGCAGGTCGCCATCGGCCTGGACTGCGCGGCCAGCGAGTTCTACAAGGATGGCAAGTACCACCTGGAAGGTGAAGGCCTGCAGCTCAGCGCCACCGAGTGGACCGACATCCTCGCCACCTGGGTCGGCAAGTACCCCATCGTGAGCATCGAGGACGGCATGCACGAGGGCGACTGGGACGGCTGGAAGCTCCTGTACGAACGCCTGGGCAGGAAGGTGCAGCTGGTCGGCGACGACCTCTTCGTCACCAACACGAAGATCCTGGAGCGCGGCATCCGCGAGGGCGTGGCCAATTCGATCCTCATCAAGATCAACCAGATCGGCACGCTGAGCGAGACCTTCGCCGCCATCGAGATGGCCAAGCGCGCCGGCTGGACCAACGTCATCAGCCACCGCAGCGGCGAGACCGAGGACAGCACCATCGCCGACATCGCCGTGGGCAGCAATGCCGGGCAGATCAAGACCGGCAGCTTGAGCCGCAGCGACCGCATCGCCAAGTACAACCAGCTGCTGCGCATCGAGGAAGATCTGGGCGACGTGGCCAGCTACCCGGGCCGCTCGGCGTTCTACAACCTTGGTTGAGCATGCGGCGCTGGCCCACGCTGCTCATCGCCGCGCTGCTCGCGCTGGTGCATGCCGACCTCTGGTTCGGCAAGGGCAACATGCCCTACGTGATGAGCCTGCGCAAGCAGCTGGTGGAACAGCAGGCGGTCAACGACGCGGCACGCGAGCGCAACGTCAGCGTGGCGGCCGAGGTGAGCGACCTGAAGGAAGGCCTGGAGATGGTCGAGGAAAAGGCGCGCGCGGAACTCGGCATGGTGCGGCCCGACGAGATCCTCGTCCAGGTCAGCGCGCGCAGATGACCGCGGCCTGACGCGGTGCTCGACGCACTGCTGCAAGCCGCCCGCCCGCTGCTGGTGCCGGCCTTCACGGCCTGGGGCAGTCCGGTCACGTGGCTGGAGATCGTGGCCTTCGTGCTGGCGCTGGCCATGGTGGCGGCCAACATGCGCGTCAATCCCGTGGCCTGGCCGCTGGCCATTGCCAGTTCCTTGCTCTATGCGCTGCTGTTCGCCAACAGCCGGCTGTACGGCGAGGCTTCGCTGCAGCTGTTCTTCGTGACCATCGCCTTCTGGGGCTGGTGGCAATGGCTGCGCGGCACCGTCGACGGCAGCGCGCCCCTGGTCGTGCGCCACATGTCGGCGTGCCAGCGTGGCCTGGCCGCCGCCGCCACGCTGGCGGCCTGGCCGCTGCTCGGCGCCTTGCTGCAGCACGGCACCGACAGCGACGTGCCCTATTTCGACGCCCTGCCCACGGTGGCCAGCATCACCGGGCAGGTGCTGCTCGGCCGCAAATTCGTCGAGAACTGGCCGGTGTGGGCGGGGGTGAATATCGTCAGCGTGGCGCTCTTCGCCAGCAAGGGGCTGTGGCTGACGGTCTTGCTGTATGCGCTGTTCACCGTGCTGTCCTTCGTGGGCTGGCGCACCTGGCGCCGGCTGGCCCATGCCTGAGCCGGTCCGCATCGGCATCGTCGGCGCCGAGAGCACCGGCAAGACGACGCTGGCGTCGGAACTGGCGTCACGCCTGGCGCAGGACACCGGCCTGCGCGTGGCCTGGGTGCCCGAGTTGCTGCGCGAGTGGTGCGACCGCGCTGGCCGCACGCCGCAGGCCCACGAGCAGGCGGCGATCCTGCACGAGCAGCACGAACGCATCGAGGCCGCGGCGGCCGTGCACGATGTGGTGGTGTGCGACACGACGGCGTTGATGACGGCCGTCTACAGCCGATTGATCTTCGACGACCGCTCGCTCGACGAACGTGCCATGGCTCTGCACTCCCGCATGGCGCTGACCCTGCTCACGGCGCTGGACCTGCCGTGGGTGGCCGACGGCCACCAGCGCGACGGTGAGCAGGTGCGCGCGCCGGTCGACACGCTGCTGCGCGAATGGCTGCTGGCGCATGGCCTGCCCTGGGCCGTGATCGGTGGCACGGGGCCGGCGCGCCTGCAGCAGGCGGTGAATGCGGTGCTGCCGCTGCTGCGGTCGCGCGCCGCTGCGGGTGCGCGGCGCGCCCGCCACCAGTGAGGGCGTCGGCGACTTTGGCTGACCTTCACCCTGCCGGGTCCCGGCCCGGCGGCCGGGTAACTTTCTTCTGCTGGCACAGAAGAAAGTCACCAAAGAAGAGTGCCTCAATGCAAAACCTCTCAGCTCGATCGGCGCGCTCCGCATGCCCGGCCCAGCGGGTGACCTGACAGCGCGAGGAAGATCGCTACAGCAGCCCGCTCGTACGTTACGGGCTCGCTTCGCTTCGCCCTTGGCCCCCGAAGGTTGCGGGGTGCGAATGCAAACCCGATACGCGGCGCTGGCGTCATCGTTCAGCGGGTCAGCGGTGCAGCGGTGCAGCGGTCTTACTGCGGCGTTGTGGGCTTGTGGAGCGTCGAAGTCATCGAGCCAGCGAGCGCTGCAGCCCCAGCGCCCCTCCCGGCGATGCGAAGCGAGCCGTAACGTACGAGCGAGCAGGTGGTGCGATGTGCCGCTCGGCGTCAGGTCACCCGCTGGGCCGGGCGTGCGGAGCGAGAAGAACGAGCTGAGAGGTTTTTGTCTTCAGGCCCTCTTCTTTGGTGACTTTCTTCTGGGCCAGCAGAAGAAAGTTACCCGGCCGCCGGGCCGGGACCCGGCAGGGTGAAGGTCAGTCAAAGTCGCCGACGCGCGAGGATGCGGGACCGCGAGGACAAGTTCGGGATCGACTCACAAGGCGCCAACGTGGCGCACATCCACCCGCCCCGACCGGGCCGTCAGATCAGCAGTGCAATCGCGATCACGACCACGCCGAGCGCCAGGTTCACGCCCACCCAGCGCCGGATCTGCGCCAGCGCCGCCGCGCCCGCCGGCCAGTCCTGCCCGTTCACGGCGGCCGAGAAGCGCTTGTAGAGAACGAAGCGGATGTGGCCGAAGATGGCCATCATCAACAGGCCCAGCGCCGTCATCAGCACCCAGTCCGGCGGCCAGGCGAACGAACCGCCGCCCTGCACCACCTGGCGCGCGACGCGACCGATCATCCACAGACCGCTGGCCAGCAACAGCCCCACGGCCCACAGCACGACGGCGAAGAAGCGGCCCAGCACCGCGTGCATCAGGCGCAGCCGTTGCGGCGGCTCCAGCGTGGCCAGCGCCGGGCGCAGGAAGAAGTGCGCGAAGGCCATGCCGCCCACCCACAACACCACGGCCAGCACGTGCAAGGCCTTGAGCAGCGCGTAGACCATCACTGCACCGCCTCGCTGGCCGGCGGCTGGTTCGCCTGCGGCGTGAACATCTCGCCCACGTCGACGGCGTCGAAGCGGTAATGCCGGCCGCAGAAGTCGCAACCCACCTCGACCAGGCCGCGCTCGGCGATCAGGCTGTCGCTTTCCTCGCGGCCCAGCGTGCGCAGCATGCCGCGCACACGCTCGCTGGAGCAACGGCAGGCGAAGCGCGGTGCACGCGGCGCAAAGCGCGTGACCTGCTCCTGCCAGAACAGCCGGTGCAGGACCTGGTCGGCCGGCAGCGTGAGCAGTTCGTCGCGGGTGAGCGTGGCCGCCAGCAGGGCGATGCGCTTGTAGTCCTCCGACAGGCCGAGTTCGTCTTCGTTACGCCGCCCGGCGAGGTTGCCGCCCCCGCTGACCGGCAGACGCTGGATCAACAGCCCGGCGGCGACCCGGTCGTCGGCCGCCAGGACCAGCCGGGTGTCCAGCTGCTCGGACTGCAGCATGTAGTGCTCCAGCACCTGCGACACCTGTTGCAGCGGCTCGCGCTGGTCGCCATGCAGCGGCACCACGCCCTGGTAGGGCTGCTGGCCGGGCCGCTTGTCCAGCGGATCGAGCGTGATCGCGCAACGGCCCTGGCCGTGCACGTTGAGCAGCGCCTCCAGCCGTGCGCCGGGCGGCACCTCGCCCACCACCTTGGCCGTGGCGCGAAAGGCCAGGTCGGGCTGCACCTCGGCCACCGCCAGCTTCACCGGGCCGTCGCCGAAGACCTGGATCACCAGCGCACCGTTGAACTTGATATGGGCCTGCATCAGCACCGCGGCGGCCGTCATCTCGCCCAGCAGCACACGCACCTCGGGCGGGAACGGGCCCAGTTCCTGGCGCCGTTGCAGCACCTCGAACCAGGCATCGGTCAGGCGCACCAGCATGCCGCGCACCGGCAGGCCGTCGAAGAGGAAGGGGGTCAGTTCGGACATCAGGCGATGCGCTTGAGTTGGCGGCGGTGGCGTTCGGCGTTCTCGACATAGTGCAGCGCGCCGAAGCGCAGGCGCTCGACCTGCTCGGGCGTGATGCTGCGCACCGCCTTGGCCGGGGCACCCAGGATGAGCGAGCCGTCGGGGAACTCCTTGCCCTCGGTGACCACCGCTCCCGCGCCCACGAGGCAGCGCCGGCCGATCGTCGCCCCATTGAGCACCACGGCCTGGATGCCGATCAGCGAGCCGTCGCCCACCGTGCAGCCGTGCAGCATGGCCTGGTGTCCCACCGTCACGTCCGCACCCAGGGTGAGCGGGAAGCCCGCGTCGGCATGCAGCACGCTGCCGTCCTGCACGTTGCTGCGCGCGCCAACGGTGATGCGGTCGTTGTCGCCGCGCAGCACGGCGCCGTACCAGACGCTGGCGTCGTCGGCGAGCTCGACGCGGCCGATGACTTGCGCGTTGTCGGCCACCCAGGCGGTGGCGGCGATGCGGGGAGCGTCGTCCCCCAGTTGATAGATCGCCATGACCGCTCCCGAAGATGGCAAAGCCCATAATTCTAGGGATGGAGCTTCGATCCGGTGCGCTAAAGGCCTTGCAGCAGGCCGACCCGGCCGCCAAGGTGGCGGCGGTGCGGGCGTTGCAGGCGCAGGCCGGCCTCGCCGTTGACACCTACGCAGTACTGCAACCGACCGCTCCCCTGCCCGGCCGGCCCCCGCGGCCGCGGCTGGTGCCGGCCTCCGAGCTGCCTCGCCGCACACCCTTCACCACCGAGGGCCGCGCGGCACTGCTGCATGCGGTGGCCCATATCGAATTCAACGCCATCAACCTGGCACTCGACGCGGCCTGGCGCTTCCCCGGCCTGCCCGAGGCCTACTACCGCGACTGGCTGCGCGTGGCCGCCGAGGAGGCGTTGCACTTCACGCTGCTGAGCGAACATCTGCAGGCCTTGGGCCACCACTACGGCGACTTCGATGCCCACGACGGCCTGTGGGCGATGGTCGAACGCACGGCCGGCGACGCCACGGCACGCATGGCGTTGGTGCCGCGCACGCTGGAAGCGCGCGGCCTGGACGCCACGCCGCCGATGCAGGCGCGGCTGGCGAAGGCCGGCGATGCACGTGCGGTGGAGATCCTGGCGATCATCCTGCGCGACGAAATCGGCCACGTGGCCGTGGGCAACCGGTGGTACCGCTGGCTGTGCGAACGCGACGACCACGATCCGCTGGCGCATTACGCCCGGCTGGCCGTTGACTACGGCGCGCCCAGGCTGCGGCCGCCTTTCAACCTACAGGCGCGGCGCGACGCCGGATTCAGCGCCGCGGAAATCGCCGCGCTCGACAGCGGCTGAGCGGCGGGCGGCGGCACCTCGTTCGGCGCGCCCGGCCCTGGAACGAGCGGTGGAACGCAAGGTCGCAGCGCGCCGCGCCGGCCGCATTACACTGCCGTGACACTTTCATCCCGCGACGAACCATGACCATGCTCGACACACGCCGTTTTCTCCAGATCGCCGGCCTGACGGTGGCCGGCCTCCTGCTCGCCGCCTGCGGCAAGAAGGAAGAGGCTCCCGCCCCCGCACCGGCGCCCGTGGCCAGTGCCCCGGCGCCGGCCAGGGTCGTCGTCGTCGGCACCGACGCCGCCTATGCACCGTTCGAAAGCCAGAACGAGAAGGGCGAGATCGTCGGCTTCGACATCGAGGTCGTGCAGGCCATCGCCGCCAAGGCCGGCATCGAGGTCAAGTTCGTCAACACCCCCTGGGAAGGCATCTTCAACGCGCTGGGCCAGGGCGACCGCGACATGGTCGTCTCGGCGGTGACGATCACCGACGAGCGCAAGCAGACCATGGACTTCAGCAACCCGTATTTCGACGCCCAGCAGCTCATTGCGGTGAAGGAGAACAGCAAGGTCACGAAGTTCGCCGACCTGAAGAAGTTGAAGGTCGGCGTGCAGACCGGCACCACCGGCGACGAGGCCGTGACCAAGCTGCAAGGCAAGACCAGCACCAATATCAAGCGCTTCGAATCCACGCCGCTGGCGCTGAAGGAACTCGAATCGGGCGGCGTGGACGCCGTGGTCGCCGACAACGGTGTCGTCATCCACTACGTGGCCAACAACCCCGGCGGCAAGTTCAAGACCGTGGCCGACGCCGAGTTCGTGCCCGAGCAGTACGGCATCGCGCTGAAGAAGGGCAACACCGAACTGCTGGACAAGGTCAACCAGGGCCTGGCCGCCATCAAGGCCGACGGCACCTACGACCAGATCTACGCGAAATATTTCGGCCAGGCACCGGCCAAGGCCGCCGACGCGCCGGCCCCGGCAGCGTCGAAGTAGCCACCCTCCGCCAGGGCACGACCAGGAAGCCGCGCGATGGATCTTCGCTGGGAGATCCTCGCAGGCTATATGCCGCTGTTCGTCAGCGGCGTCTGGATGACGATCCAGCTCACGCTGGTGGCCATCGCTGCCGGGCTGGTGCTGGGCATCGTCTTCGGGCTCGTCAGCACCTCGTCCGATGCGCCGCCGCCGGCCACGGCGCCGCTGCGGGCGCTGCTGGCGGTGGCGCGCGGCCTGACCCTGGCCTACGTCACGTTCTTCCGCGGTACGCCGCTGTTCGTGCAGATCCTGCTCGTG
Organism: Candidatus Rubrivivax defluviihabitans; assembly: GCA_016709385.1. Taxonomy (GTDB): domain Bacteria; phylum Pseudomonadota; class Gammaproteobacteria; order Burkholderiales; family Burkholderiaceae_C; genus Rubrivivax; species Rubrivivax defluviihabitans. The sequence goes on along the minus strand of JADJMW010000001.1, from coordinate 315,264 downwards.
CACTTCGCGCTGATGCCCACGCTGGTGCATCCTGACCACGGCCTGCTGCTGGCCGGCGACGCGGCGCGCAGCTTCCGCCAGGAGCACGGCGCCTTCTTCTCGGGCTGCCTGGCGCTATCGCTCAATGCCGGCGCCTACATCAGCGAGATCTTCCGCGCCGGCATCCAGAGCATCCACCGCGGCCAGACCCAGGCCGCCTACAGCGTGGGGCTGACTCACGCCCAGGCCATGCGCTTCGTGGTGCTGCCGCAGGCCTTCAGGCGCATGGTGCCGGCGCTGGTGAACGAGGGCGTCACGCTGATCAAGGACTCGTCGCTGGTCTCGGCCATCGGCCTGGCCGAACTGGCCCTGGCCGCGCGCACCGTGGCCGGTGCCTACTCGCGCTACTGGGAGCCTTACCTCGCCATCTCGGCGATCTACCTGGTGCTCACGCTGACCCTGTCGCTGCTGGCCAAGCGCCTGGAAGCCCCGGCCCACTTGCGCGGGCGCTGAGCCCGACCCCGCAGTGTTGCGAAAATGCTGCAGTGCGGCAGTCAAAGCGCATCTTGGGGACTCTCCCTTACGGGTTTTCACGTAATCGACCCTTAGACTGCGTCGGTGCATGGCGAACATTGCCTGCAAGCTTCGTCAATCCAACGCAAGGACCCTCCATGAAGAAGACCCTGATCGCCGCCGCCGCCTTGACCCTGGCTGCCGGCGCCGCGCAAGCCCAGATGACCATCTACGGCCTGATCGACCTGAGCTACGGCCAGAGCATCCTCAGCGATTACCTCGGTGAGGACCCCGACTTCCACTCCGGTGGCGACAACGGCTCCAGCGAAGGTAACTCCACCACCCGCATCGGCCTGAAGGGCAGCATGGAAGTGGCCTCCGGCATCAAGGCCAATTTCAACCTGGAGACCGGCGGCATCGACAGCGACGGTGGCGTCAACAACGGCGGTGATTTCTTCAACCGCCAGATGTGGGCCGGCCTGTCGGGTGGCTGGGGCGAAGTGCGCCTGGGCAAGCAGGACTCGGTGGTCTACCAGACCATGAGCGGCTATGACTTCAACGGCGCGTCCAATGGCATCTCCTCGGGCGGCTATACCTCCAGCGCCGTCTGGCTGCCGGGTCGCCAGTCGCGCCTGCTGAACTACATCTCGCCGAATATGGGCGGCTTCAAGGTGCAGGCGGGATTCGTGCCCAAGGGCAACGAAGTCGGCGCCGAGGACACCTTTGCCGGCGCGGTGACCTACGCTGCGGGCGGTCTGTCGATTTCGGCTGCCGCCGAGTCCGCCCGCACCGAAACCAGCAACGGCTTCTATTCGGTCGCTGGCAGCTACGACTTCAAGGTCGTGAAGGTGATGGCCGGCTACTCCGACGGCAGCAACGACATCGGTGGTTACAGCCTGGGTATCGTCGCGCCCGTCGCCGGCTTCAACATCGGTGCCATGTACGCCCAGAACAGCGACACCGACGCCACGGGCTACGAACTGTTCATCAACAAGGAAGTGTTCAAGAACACCTACTTCTACGCCGAGTACGGCAGCGTCGACGAGACCACCGCCACCAGCATCAAGGGCGACGGCTTCGCGGTCGGCATGATCTTCACGTTCTGATCGTTGCGGTGCTCCTGGCCTTCCGGGGCCAGGAGCCGCCCGAATACGGCCCGCACGGCCACAACCGTGCGGGCCGCGTTTTTTCTTCAGCAGGCGTTCCGTGGCAGGCACCGAGCGCGTCGAGATCGACGATGCCGCCTCAGGTCCGCCCGCGCGCCACGCCACAGGCAAGCGCAGGCTTCTCACCGAGGCCGCTCAGGTCGGCGCGAGCAGCGCGCGCGCTGCGGCGGTCACGTGCTCGGCGGTGATGCCGAAGTGCGCATACAGCGCCGGAGCCGGTGCCGATTCGCCGAACGTGGCGATGCCGACCACGGCACCGCGACGGCCCACGTATTTGCGCCAGAAGTCGGGGTGCGCCGCCTCCACCGCCACGGCCGGCAGGTCGGGCGGCAGCACGGCGTCGATATAGGCCGCGTCCTGGCGGTCGAAGACGGTGGTGCTGGGCATCGAGACCACGCGCACCGGCAGCCCTTCCGCTGCCAGCGCCACCTGCGCCTGCAGCGCCAGGTGCAACTCGGTGCCGGTGCCGATGATGACGGCACGCGCCCCCGGCGCGTCGGCCAGCACATAGCCACCGCGGGCGATGGCCGCCGCCATCCCGGCTTTCGGCGCCACCACCGGCACCGCCTGGCGCGACAGCGCCAGCGCACTGGGGCCGTCGCGCCGGCGCAGCGACTCGGCCCAGGCCACGGCCGTCTCCAGCGTATCGGCCGGGCGCCAGACATCCAGGTGGGGAATGAGGCGCAGCGAGGGCACGTGCTCCACGCTCTGGTGCGTCGGCCCGTCTTCGCCCAGGCCGATGCTGTCGTGCGTGAAGACGTGGATCACGCGCAGCTTCATCAGCGCGGCCATGCGGATGGCATTGCGGCTGTAGTCGCTGAACGTGAGGAAAGTGCCGCCGTAGGGGATGAAGCCGCCATGCAGCGCCATGCCGTTGAGCGCGGCGGCCATGCCGAATTCGCGCACGCCCCAGCTCATGTGGTTGCCGGGCTTGTCGCGCCCGGCGACCGTGCAGCCCTTGAAATTGGTCAGGTTGCTGCCGGTGAGGTCGGCCGAGCCGCCGAAGAGTTCGGGCAGCGTCGGGGCCAGTGCGTCCAGTGCCAGTTGCGAGGCCTTGCGCGTGGCCACGGCGCTGGCCTTCTCGGTCAGCGCAGCCAGCGCCTGCGCCACGTTTGCGTCGAAGCCGGCCGGCAGGTCGCCAGCCATGCGGCGCTGGAATTCGGCGGCCAGCGCCGGATGCTCGGCGCGGTAGGCGGCAAAACGCCCAGCCCAGCCGGACTGCAGCGCGGCACCGCGCTCGCGGACGTCCCAGGCCGCACGCAAATGATCCGGCACCTCGAACGGCGCCCAGGTCCAGCCCAGGGCTTCGCGCAGGCCGGCCAGCTCGGTGGCACCCAGCGGCGCGCCGTGCACGTCGTGACCACCGGCCTTGGTGGGTGCGCCCTGGCCGATGACGGTGCGGCAGACGATCAGCGTCGGCTTGCCGTCGGCGGTGTCGCCCTGGGCACGCGCCGAAGCCAGTGCGGCATCCACCGCCGCGCTGTCGTGGCCGTCGATGGGCCCGACGACATGCCAGCCGTAGGCGCGGAAGCGCGCCGGCGTATCGTCGGTGAACCAGCCCTCCACGTGCCCGTCGATGGAGATGCCGTTGTCGTCGTACAGCGCCACCAGCTTGGACAGGCGCAGCGTGCCGGCCAGCGAGCAGACCTCGTGGCTGATGCCTTCCATCAGGCAGCCGTCGCCCAGGAAGACGTAGGTGCGGTGGTCGACCACGCCGTGGCCGGGGCGGTTGAATTCGGCCGCCAGCAGCTTCTCGGCCAGCGCCATGCCCACGGCATTGGCGAGTCCCTGCCCGAGCGGGCCGGTGGTGGTTTCGACGCCTGGCGTGATGCCGACCTCGGGGTGGCCCGGCGTCTTGCTGTGCAGCTGGCGGAAGTTCTTCAACTCCTGGATCGGCAGGTCGTAGCCGCTCAGGTGCAGCAGCGCGTACAGCAGCATCGACGCATGACCGTTGGAAAGGACGAAGCGGTCGCGGTCGGCCCAGTGCGGATCGGCCGGGTTGTGGCGCAGATGCTTGGTCCACAGCACGGTGGCCATCTCGGCCATGCCCATGGGGGCGCCGGGGTGGCCGCTCTTGGCCTGCTCCACCGCGTCGGCGGCGAGCAGGCGCAGCGCGTCGGCGGGCGTCGGCAGCGACGAAACAGCGCGGGCCGTGCTCACAGGGCCCCCAGGGCGCGCTTGCGCCGTTCCATCATTCGCCAGATAAAAGGCGTGAAGATGAGTTGCATGGCGATCTCCATCTTGCCGCCGGGCACCACCACGGTATTGGCGCGCGACATGAACGAATCATTGATCATCGACAGCAGGTAGGGAAAGTCGATGCCCTTGGGGTTGGCGAAGCGGATCACCACCATGCTCTCGTCGGCCGAAGGAATCTCGCGCGCGATGAACGGGTTGCTGGTGTCCACCGTGGGCACGCGCTGGAAATTCACGTGCGTGTGTGCGAACTGCGGGCAGATGTAGTTCACGTAGTCGGGCATGCGGCGCAGGATGGTGTCGGTCACCGCCTCGGCCGAATAGCCGCGAACGTGCTTGTCGCGCCACAGCTTCTGGATCCATTCCAGGTTGATCACCGGCACCACGCCGATCAGCAGGTCGGGGTAGCGCGCCACGTTGACCTCGGGCGTGATGACCGCGCCGTGCAGGCCTTCGTAGAACAGCAGGTCGGTGCCTTCGGGCACCGGCTCCCAGGCCGTGAAGGTGCCGGGATCCTGCTTGTACGGCGCCGCCTCCACCGGGTCGTGCAGGTACTTGCGACGCTGGCCGGTGCCGGTTTCGCTGTAGTCGCGGAACAGGTTCTCGAGCTCGGGGAAGAGGTTGTTCTCGGCCCCGAAGTGGCTGAAGTGCTTGTTGCCGGCGGCTTCGGCGTCGGCCTGGCGGGCGCGCATTTCCTTGCGGTCGTAGCGGTGGAAGCTGTCGCCCTCGATGACCGCGGCCTTGACATTCTCGCGGCGGAAGATGGTCTCGAAGGTGCGCGTGACGCTGCTCGTGCCGGCGCCGGAGGAACCGGTGATGGCGATGATGGGGTGGCGTTCTGACATGACGGGGCTTTCTCAGTCGCGGAAAAGGCTGCGCTCGGCGAACAGCGGCGTGCCGCTGTCGCGCGTGGCGGGATCGTGGTGGTAGCGCTCGATGCGTTCGACTTCGTTCTTCGAGCCGAAGACGAGGCCGATGCGCTGGTGCAGCGCCGTCGGCTTGAGTCCCAGCACGGGCTGGCGGCCGGTGCTGGCGCGGCCGCCGGCCTGCTCCATCACCATGCCCACCGGGTTGGCCTCGTAGAGCAGGCGCAGGCGGCCGGGCTTGGCGGGGTCCTTGGTGTCGCGCGGGTACATGAAGACGCCGCCGCGCATGAGAATGCGGTGCGCCTCGGCCACCATGCTGGCGATCCAGCGCATGTTGAAGTCCCTGCCGCGCGGGCCGGTCCTGCCGGCCAGGCATTCGTCGACATAACGCTTCACCGGCGGCTCCCAGAAGCGCGCGTTGGAGCTGTTGATGGCAAACTCGGTGGTGTCGGGCGGCACCTGGATATTCGGGTGCGAGAGCACGAATTCGCCCAGGTTGGGGTTGAGCGTGAAGCCGGCCACGCCGTTGCCCACCGTCAGCACCAGCATCGTCACCGGGCCGTACAAGGCATAACCGGCGGCCACCTGGGTGGCGCCGGGTTGCAGGAAGTCGGCCTCGGTGACGTCGCGGCCGCTGTCGATCACGTCCTGCGGCGCGCGCAGGATGCTGAAGATGCTGCCCACCGAGACGTTGACGTCGATATTGCTGCTGCCGTCGAGCGGGTCGAAAACGAGCAGGTACTTGCCGCGCGGGTAGGCACCGGGAATCTGCCTCGGCTCGTCCATCTCCTCGCTGGCCAGGCCCGCGAGGTGGCCGTTCCATTCGTTCATGCGGATGAAGATCTCGTTGCTCAGCACGTCCAGCGGCTTCTGCACCTCGCCCTGCACGTTGAGGCCGCCCCCTTGCGGCCCGGCCACGGCGCCGAGCGAGTCGCCCAGGCTGCCGAAAGCCACGATGCGGGCGATGGCCTTGCAGGCCAGCGAGACGTCGAGGATGAGCGCATTCAGGTCGCCACCGGCGGTGGGGAAGCGGCGGCGCTCCTCGATCAGGTAGCGGGTGAGGGTCCAGCGGTTGGACAGTGGCATGGGGTCTCCCGGGGTGGGTCTTGCGAATCGGTGTCAGGCCGCGGCGGCCTGGAAGACGCGACTGGCGCGGATATCTTCGGGCCGCAGCGTCGTCAGGTCCTCCGCGCTCAGCACGCGGTCGCGGTCGGCGAACAGCCGGCTGGCCTGGCGCAGGCGCGCACGGTCGAGCGCATTGCGCACGCTTCGGGCATTGGCAAAGTGGGGCTGCTGCAGGCGCAGGCCCAGGTATTCGGCAAAGGTCTCGCGGGCACCGGGGCCGAAGTGGTAGTTCATGCCGGCGAGCATGCGTTCGCCGATCTCCAGCAACTCGCCCTGTGCATAGTCGGGGAAGTCGATGTGGTGCGCGATGCGCGAACTCATGCCCGGGTTGCTCTTGAAGAAGGTGTCCATGCGGTCCTTGTAGCCGGCCAGGATCACCACCAGGTCGTCGCGCTGGTTCTCCATCACCTGCAGCAGGATCTCGATCGCCTCCTGGCCGTAGTCGCGCTCGTTCTCGGGGCGATAGAGGTAATACGCCTCGTCGATGAAGAGCACGCCGCCCATCGCCTTCTTCAGCACCTCCTTGGTCTTGGGCGCGGTGTGGCCGATGTACTGGCCCACCAGGTCGTCGCGCGTCACCGCCACCAGGTGGCCTTTGCGCACATAGCCCAGGCGGTGCAGGATCTGCGCCATGCGCATGGCCACCGTGGTCTTGCCGGTGCCGGGGTTGCCGGTGAAGCTCATGTGCAGGCTGGGGCCCGAACCCGCCGGCCCGGCTGCCAGTCCCAGGTTCAGGCGCAGCTTGTCGACCACCAACAGGGCCGCGATGTCGCGGATGCGCTGCTTGACGGGCGCCAGGCCCACCAGGTCGCGCTCCAGCTCGTCCATCACCGACTCGACCTGGCTCTGCGCCAGCACCTCGTTGACGGTGCGGGCCTGGGGCGCGGCGCTCGCGTCAGCGGCGGTCGCAGCGGGGGTCGCCGGGGCCTGCGTGCTGCCCGGGATGTTGTACAGCGGCGCGGCCATGGTGCTGCCGCCCGTTCAGCGTGCGGGTGCCGCCAGTTGCTTGCGCATGGCGTCGATCACCGCCTTGTAGTCGGGCTGGCCGAAGATGGCGCTGCCGGCGACGAAGGTATCGGCACCGGCATCGGCGACAGCGCGGATATTGTCGACCTTGATGCCGCCGTCGACCTCGAGCCGGATGTCGCGGCCACTGGATTCGATGATCCTGCGCGCCGCCTCGGTCTTGCGCAGCGCCGAGGCGATGAAGCTCTGGCCGCCGAAGCCCGGGTTGACGCTCATGATGAGGATCAGGTCGACCTTGTCGATCACCCAGTCCAGCACGTCCAGCGGGGTGGCCGGGTTGAACACCAGCCCGGCCTGGCAGCCCTCGCCGCGAATGAGCTGCAGCGTGCGGTCGACATGCGCGCTGGCCTCGGGGTGGAAGCTGATCAGGTCGGCCCCCGCCTTGGCGAAGGCCAGCGCCAGCGCGTCCACCGGCTGCACCATCAGGTGCACGTCCAGCGGCACCTTGCTGCCGTCTTCACGCACGCAGTGCGGTTTGATGGCCTGCGCCACGCCCGGGCCGATGGTCAGGTTGGGCACGTAATGGTTGTCCATCACGTCGAAGTGGATCCAGTCGGCGCCGGCGGCGATGACATTGCGCACCTCCTCGCCCAGGCGCGCGAAGTCGGCAGAGAGGATGGACGGGGCAATGCGGTAGGTCATGGCGGCTTTCCGGTGTCGGCCTGGCGGCCCGTTCAGTAGCGTTCGCCCTCGGGCTTGTCGGTGGCGTAGCTGTGCACGGTATAGCGCAGCGAGCGGCCGTTGATCTCCTGCCGCACGACGCCGAAGCCGGGCTCGCTGGCGGGCCGGTTGACGATGAAGCACATCGCGATGCTCTCCACGCCGCGCGTCGAGTCGAAGGCCATCATGCGGATGTAGTGGTTGGGGAAGGTCTTGCGGCAGTTCTGCAATTCCATCATCACGCCGGCGGCGTCCTGCAGGTCGAACATCGGCATGCCGAACATCTCCCAGTAGGTATTGCGCGGGTGCGGATCGTCGGTATATTCGACGCTCCAGGCGTAGCCCTTGCCCAGGCCGTATTCGATCTGCAGCGTGATCTCCTCGTCGCTGAGGTCAGGCAGGAAGCTGAACTGGCCTTGCGTGATGCGGCCGGTGGGGTTGGTCATCATGGTCGGTCTCTCCTCAGGCCACGCTGGGCGTGACGGCGTAGTCGCTGGTGTCGGTGGACGCGTAGTTGAAGCTGATCTCGCCCCAGGTGTCGAGCGCCTGCTTCAGCGGCGTGCAGGTCTGTGCCGCCTTGCGCAGGATCTCGGGGCCTTCGTTCTTGATGTCGCGGCCCTCGTTGCGCGCCTTGACCATGCACTCCAGCGCCACGCGGTTGGCCACCGCGCCAGCCTGGATGCCGGCCGGGTGGCCGATGGTGCCGCCGCCGAACTGCAGGATCACGTCGTCGCCGAAGAGGTCGATCAGCTGGTGCATCTGGCCGGCGTGGATGCCGCCGCTGGCCACCGGCATCACCTTCTTCATGTCGGCCCAGTCCTGGTCGAAGAACAGGCCGCGCGGCAGGTCCTGCTTCGTATGGCTGTCGCGGCAGACGTTGTAGTAGCCCTGCACCGTCATCGGGTCGCCTTCGAGCTTGCCCACCGCGGTGCCGGTGTGCAGGTGGTCGACGCCGGCCAGACGCAGCCACTTGGCCATGACGCGGAAGCTCACGCCGTGGTTCTTCTGCCGCGTGTAGGTGCCATGGCCGGCACGGTGCATGTGCACGATCATGTCGTGCTTGCGCGCCCAGTTGGCGACGCTCTGGATCGCGCTCCAGCCGATGATGAGGTCGACCATGATCACCACGCTGCCCAGTTCCTTGGCGAACTCGGCGCGCTCGTAGATATCCTCCATCGTCGCGCCGGTGACGTTCAGGTAACTGCCCTTCACTTCACCCGTGGCCGCACTGGCCTTGTTCACGCCGTCCATCACGTACAGGAAGCGGTCGCGCCAGTGCATGAAGGGCTGCGAGTTGATGTTCTCGTCGTCCTTCATGAAGTCCAGCCCGCCCTTCAGGCCCTCGTAGATGACGCGGCCGTAGTTGCGGCCGCTCAGGCCCAGCTTGGGCTTGGTGGTGGCACCCAGCAGCGGGCGGCCGAACTTGTCCAGGCGCTCGCGCTCGACGACGAGGCCGGTCGGCGGGCCCTTGAAGGTCTTCACCAGCGCCACCGGCATGCGGATGTCTTCCAGCCGCGCCGCCTTCAGCGGCTTGAAGCTGAAGACGTTGCCGATCAGGCTGGCGGTGATGTTGGCGATGGAGCCTTCCTCGAACAGGATGATGTCGTAGGCCACCCAGGCGAAATACTGGCCCGGGGTGTTCGGCACCGGCTCGACCTTGTAGGCCTTGGCGCGGTAGCTGTCGCAGGCGGTCAGGCGGTCGGTCCACACCACCGTCCAGGTGGCGGTGCTGGACTCGCCGGCCACGGCGGCGGCGGCCTCGATCGGGTCCACGCCTTCCTGCGGCGTGATGCGGAACAGGCACAGCGTGTCGGTGTCCTTGGGGTTGTAGTCGGCGTCCCAGTAACCCATCTGCCGGTACTTCAGCACGCCGGCGCTGTAGCGCTTCTTCTTGTCGTGGATCTGGTCGGCGCCGGCGACGCCAGGTTCGGTGGGCTTGTTCATGCGGTCTCCAGTGAAGTAGGACACGTCGTGGGGTATGCAGGTGACTGTAGGCAGAGTCCGAAGTAAAGGAAAGTTAGAATTTCCAAACCTTTGATTTAGCCAGGGCTAAACCATGAACGTGACCTTCAGGCAGTTGCGTGTCTTCGTGGAGGTGGCGCGCCAGGGCAGCGTGCTGCGCGCCTCGGAAGTCTTGCACCTCACGCCGCCGGCGGTCTCGTTGCAGATCAAGGAAATCGAATCGCAGGTCGGCCAGCGCCTGTTCGACCGCGCCAACCGGCGCATCACGCTGTCCACGGCGGGCGAATATTTCCTCGTCTATGCGCGGCGTCTGCTGGGCACGCTGAAGGAGGCCGAGGATGCGATGGCCCGCTTCGCGCGGCTGGAATCAGGGCGGTTGACCATCGGCATGGTGAGCAGCGCCAAATATTTCCTGCCGCAGCTGCTGGCACGGTTCCACACCGAGCACCCGGCGGTGGACGTGCGGCTGCGCCTGGGCAACCGCGAGCAACTCGTGGCCTTGATGGAAGCCAACGAGGTGGACCTGTGCGTGATGGGCCGCGCGCCGGTGGACTTCGCCAGCCGTGCCGAGCCCTTCGCGATGCACCCGCATGTGCTGGTCACCGCCCCCACGCACCGCTTCGCCCGCGCCGAGAGCGTGCCGGCACAGGCGTTGGCCGACGAACCCTTCATCGTGCGCGAACCGGCCTCGGGCACGCGCACGGCGCTGCAGGAATACCTGGACAAGCACCGCCTGAAGCCGACGTTCGTGATGGAGATGCCCAGCAACGAAGCCATCAAGCAGGCCGTGATGGCCGGCATGGGGGTGAGCCTGCTCTCGCTGCACACCATCGGGCTGGAACTGAGCAGCGGACTGATCGCCGTGCCCACGGTGGAAGACCTGCCGCTGATGCGCCGCTGGAATATCGTCAACCGCGCCGCCAAGCAGCTGTCACCGTCCGCCGAGGCCTTCCGCTACTTCGTGCTCGGCCACGGCGAGGCGCACCTGGCGGGGATGTTCAGGCGCGAGGGGGTATAGATCAGGCCGCGCCTTCGGGGCTGGCAAGCAGGTCGACGATGTCGCGCAGGCCCAGCCACCATTGCCGCTTCGGCCGATGGTGTGCGGCATCCACCAAGCGCGTGAAGTCCTCGAAACCGGTGAACTGCACGCGGCCTTCGCTGACGCCGATGAAGCCGGCCTCGTTCTCGCCTGCCAGCGCCTGCGCGATGAGCCGGTCGACACAATGCGTGACCAGCCGCGTGGCCAGGTTGCGGTCGAAGGGCGATGGGTCGCAGCCCTGCTGCAGGTGGCCCAGGATCGCCTGGCGCACGCTGAAGCGGCCGTGCCCTTCCTCGGCGAAGAGCTCGGTGATGAAGCCGGTGGTGTAGACCTCGTTGGCGCGCTCGTTGCGAAGCACCAGGTTCAGGCGCTTGCCGGTCGCGAAGCTGGCCGACATGCGGTAGATCACGCCGCGCAGCTTGTCCAGCGTGATGCCCTCCTCGTGCAGGAACACCTGCTCGGCGCCGGTGGCCAGGCCGCCCATCAGCGCCAGGTAGCCGCAGTAGCGGCCCATCACCTCCACCACGAAGCAGCGCTCGTCGGCCGCCGACCGCTTGATCTTGTCCACCGCCTGCACGATGGCGTTGAGCGCACTGTCGGCGCCGACGCTGATCTCGGAACCCGGCAGGTTGTTGTCGATACTGCACGGCAGGCACAGCAGGGGCAGGTTGAAGGCCGGGAAGTTGGGCCGCTCCTCGAACATGCGGTGTACTTCCTCATAGCCCGCGTAGCCGCCGATCATGAGCAGGCCGTCGAAGCGGTGGTCCTCGATCGTGCGCGCGATGGCATGAAGGTCCTTGCGCTGCAGGATGCGCCGCGTGGTACCCAGTTCCGACCCACCCCGGCTCGCCCAGCCGCTGACCGAGGCCCAGTCCATCGGGACGATCTTGCGCTCCAGGAAGCCTTCCATGCCGAAGCGCACGCCGAACACCTGGTGCCCACGGTCGAGCAGCGTGCGCACGGCCACGCGTGCCGCCGTATTCATGCCCGGCGCCGTGCCGCCGGCGTGCATCAGCGCCAGGCGCAAGGGCCGCGGCGACGCCCCGCCCACGCGCGGGCCGGGTCGCATCAGCGTGGCCAGCGAATCGCGGGTCTCCTGGAAGCTGCGGCTGCGCAAGTGAAGGGCCCGGTCGAAGTCGCACGTGTCCAGCGCCGCCGCCAGGGCGCGCGTCTGCTCCACCGCAGGCATGAGCGGCACGCGCGTGACGCGGTTGTTTTGAAAGCCCATCAGCACCGGTTCGCTGGCCGCGCCGGCCTGCAGCAGTTCCTCGACCGCGGCGTGGCCGAGCAGCGTGCTCATGCAGCGGTCGAAGGCGCTGGGCGAGCCGCCGCGCTGCACATGGCCAAGCACGGTGACACGGGTGTCCTCGCCCAGCCGCTGCTCGAGCACGTCGCGCACATAGTCCGACTTGATGGGCTGGCCGTGGCGATCGATGGCGCCCTCGGCCACGATGACGATGCTGTCGCGGCGGCCGGACTGGCGACCCAGCTTCAGCTCCGTGCACATTTGCTCTTCCCAGCCGTCTTCAGGCGGGGATTCCGGAATGAACACCCAGTCGGCGCCGCCGGCAATGGCGCCGCGCAGCGCGAGGTAGCCGCAGTGGCGCCCCATGACCTCGACCACGAACGAGCGCTGATGCGAAGCCGCCGTGCTGGCCAGGTCGTCCAGCGCCTGGGTGATGCGGTGCAAGGCGGTGTCGGCACCGATGGTCATGTCGGTGCCGACCATGTCGTTGTCGATCGACCCCACCAGGCCCACGATCGTCAGCGCCGGGTGCGCCGCGGCCTGCTCGGGCGTGATCGTGCCCGCGGCCACCGACTCGGCCAGCAGCTCGGGCCACTCCTGGCGGAACAGGCTGGCGCCGGTGAGGCTGCCGTCGCCGCCGATCACGACCAGGCTGTCGATGCCCGCCGCGACCAGGTTTGCCGCCGCCCGGCGCCGGCCCTCGCGCTCGCGGAACTCGGGGCAGCGCGCGGTGCCGATGACGGTGCCGCCCTGCTGCAGGATGCCGCCCACGGCGTCCCAGGACAGTGGCCGGATGGCGCCACCACCTTCGACCATGCCCTTGTAGCCCTCGGTGATGGCCCACACCTCGGCACCCCGGCGCAGGCCGGTGCGCACCACGGCGCGCACCGCGGCATTCATGCCGGGCGCGTCGCCGCCGCTGGTGAGTACTCCGATCCTCTTCACTGCCACCATGGGGCCCCTCGCCGCGACATCGTCATCACCCGCCGCGGCGGGCCTGTCTCGCTCTGGCCGCTCTGGCCGCTCTCAAGCCGCACTCAGGCCGCTTTCACACCGCCGTGTCCACCGCCGCCTGCGCCGCCGCCAGCCGGGCAATCGGCACCCGGAACGGCGAGCAGCTCACGTAGTCCAGCCCCACGCGGTGGAAGAAGGCCACCGAGGCCGGGTCGCCGCCATGTTCGCCGCACACGCCGACCTCGATGTCGGGCCGCACCGAGCGCCCTTTCTCCGCCGCCATGGCCACCAGCAGGCCGACGCCCTTCTGGTCGATCGAGCGGAAGGGGTCGTGTTCGTAGATGCCGCGTTTCAGGTAGTCGGGCAGGAACTTGCCGGCGTCGTCGCGCGAGAAGCCCATCGTCATCTGCGTCAGGTCGTTGGTGCCGAAGCTGAAGAATTCGGCCTGCTTGCCGATGCTATCGGCCACCAGCGCGGCACGCGGCGTCTCGATCATGGTGCCCAGCATGTAGTGCAGCGTCTCGCCGCGTTCGGCGAAGACCTGCGCCGCGACCGCGCGGATCACCGCCGCCTGGGCGTTGAATTCGCGCACCGTGCCCACCAGCGGCACCATGATCTCGGCCTTCACCGCCACGCCCTTGGCCTGCATGTTCAGTCCGGCCTCGAAGATGGCGCGCGCCTGCATCTCGGTGATCTCGGGGTAGGTGATGCCCAGGCGGCAGCCGCGGTGGCCGAGCATGGGATTGAACTCGTGCAGTTCCTCCACGCGCATGCGGATCTTGCCCGGCGAGACCTTCATCTCGGTGGCCATCACCTGCTGCCCGGCTTCGTCGTGCGGCACGAATTCGTGCAACGGCGGGTCGAGCAGGCGGATCGTCACCGGCAGCCCGTTCATCTCGCGGAACAAGCCCTCGAAGTCGGCGCGCTGGATCGGCAGCAGCTTGGCCAGCGCCTTGCGGCGGCCGGCCTCGTCGTCGGCCAGGATCATCTCGCGCACGGCGATGATGCGCTCACCCTCGAAGAACATGTGCTCGGTGCGCGCCAGGCCGATGCCGGTGGCGCCGAAATTGCGCGCCGCGCGTGCGTCTTCGGGAGTGTCGGCATTGGCCCGCACTTCGAGCCGCTTGTAGCGGTCGGCCAGCGCCATGAGCGCACCGAAGTCGCCGCTCAATTCGGCGTCCTTGGTGGCGACGCGGCCGGCGAAGACCTCGCCCGTGGAGCCGTTCAGCGACAGCCACGCGCCTTCCTCGTAGGACTTCTCGCCCACCGTCATGGTGCGCGCCTTGTAGTCGACATGCACCGCGCCGGCGCCCGACACGCAGCACTTGCCCATGCCGCGCGCCACCACGGCCGCGTGCGAGGTCATGCCGCCGCGCGCGGTGAGGATGCCCTTGGCCACGCTCATGCCGCGCAGGTCTTCGGGTGAGGTCTCCTGGCGCACCAGGATCACCGCCTTTCCTTGCTTGGCCCACTCCTCGGCCTCGTCGGCGAAGAAGACGATCTGCCCGGTCGCCGCGCCCGGCGAAGCCGGCAGGCCGCGGGCGATGACCTTCGCCTCCTTCAACGCCTTGGGGTCGAAGATGGGGTGCAGCAGGTCGTTCAGCCGGTCGGGGCTGACGCGTTGCAGCGCCGTCTTCTCGTCGATCATGCCCTGCTGCAGCATCTCCATGGCGATGCGCACCATGGCAGCACCCGTGCGCTTGCCGTTGCGTGTCTGCAGCATCCACAGCTTGCCTTCCTGGATCGTGAATTCCAGGTCCTGCATGTCCTTGAAGTGGTTTTCCAGCGTCGTCTCGGCGTGCAGCAGTTGCTGGTAGATCTGCGGCATCAGCTCTTCCAGCGACGGGTACTTGCTGCGCCGCTCTTCCTCGCTCACCAGGGCCAGCTGCGCCCAGCGCCGCGAGCCCACCAGGCTCACCTGCTGCGGCGTGCGGATGCCGGCCACCACGTCCTCGCCCTGGGCATTGACGAGGAATTCACCGTTGAACAGGTCTTCGCCCGTCCCGGCGTCGCGCGAGAAGGCCACGCCGGTGGCGCTCGAATTGCCCAGGTTGCCGAAGACCATGGCCTGCACGTTGACCGCCGTGCCCCAGGACTGCGGAATGTCGTTGAGCTCGCGGTAGACGCGGGCGCGGTCGTTGTTCCAGCTTTCGAACACCGCCACCACGGCGCCCCAGAGCTGCTCCCAGGGGTCGGTGGGGAAGTCGCGCCCGATGCGGGCACGGATGAGGCCCTTGAAACGCGTCACCAGCTCCTTCAGGTCGGGGGTGTCGAGTTCGGTGTCGAGCTGCACGCCCCGCTGTTCCTTGACCATGTCGATGATCACTTCGAAGGGGTCGTGGTCTTCCTTGGACACGGGCTTCAGACCCATCACCACGTCGCCGTACATCTGCACGAAGCGGCGGTACGAGTCCCAGGCAAAACGCTCGTTGCCGGCCTTGGCGGCCAACCCTTGCACGGCCTCGTCGTTCAGGCCCAGGTTGAGGATGGTGTCCATCATGCCCGGCATGGAGGCGCGGGCGCCGGAACGTACCGACAGCAGCAGTGGATCGGCGGCGTTGCCGAATTTCTTGCCCATCTCCTGCTCGATGTAGGCCACGCCCTGCAGCACCTCGGCCTCGATCAGCGCGAGCGCAGCGTCCTTGCCCTTCTCGGTGAAGACCGTGCAGGCCTCGGTGCTGATGGTGAAGCCCGAGGGCACGGTGATGCCCAGGCGACACATCTCGGCCAGGTTGGCGCCCTTGCCGCCGAGCAGGTTCTTCATCGCGGCCGCGCCGTCGGTGCGCGAACTGCCGAAAAGATAGACGTATTTGGTGGAGGTGGTCATGGAAGGCTCTTGGGAGTGAAAACGATCACCGGGTATGGTCAACCAATCCACGACGTGTTGCTTGATCCACCTCAAGACCCGCGAGGCCTGGCCCCGCCGAAGGGCTGGTGTCCGCCGCCGGCACGGCCAGGGCAATCAGTGCATGCCCAGCAGGTCGGGGGTGACGAGGCAGATGCCGCGCTCGGTGACGTGGAAGCGCGCACGATCGTGCACCGGGTCGACGCCGGCCTTGAAGCCGTCGGGCAACACGCAGCGCCGGTCGATGATGGTGCGCCGCAGCACCACACCGCGACCGATACCCACGTTGGACAACACCACCGAATCCTCCACCAGGCTGCCCTCGGCGACGAGCACGCCGTTGAAGAGGATCGAGCGGCGGATGGTGGCGCCGCTGACGATGCAGCCGCCCGACACCAGCGAATCCACCGCCATGCCGCGCCGGCCGGCGTCGTCGAAGACGAATTTTGCCGGCGGGCGCGTCGACTGGCGGCCGAGCACGGGCCAGGACTCGTCGTACAGGTTGAGTTCGGGCACCACGCGCGTGAGGTCGAGGTTGGCTTCCCAGTAGGCGTCGAGCGTGCCCACGTCGCGCCAGTAGGGGCGGTCGCCGACCATGTTCACGCAGCTGTCCTCGAACCGGTGGGCGAAGACACGCGCCGAGGCCAGCACGCGGGGGATGATGTCGCGGCCGAAATCGTGGCTGGACGTAGCGTCGCGGGCGTCGCGTTCGAGCTGCTCGAACAGGAAGTCGGTGTCGAAGACATAGATGCCCATGCTGGCCAGCGCGCGGTCGGGCCGGCCGGGGAGGGGCCGCGGATGGGCCGGCTTCTCGTCGAAGGCCACGATGCGCTGCTCGGTGTCGACCGCCATCACGCCGAAATCGCTGGCGTCGTCCAGCGGCACCTCCAGGCAGGCCACCGTGAGCTGGGCCCCTTGCAACGCGTGCTCCTCCAGCATCACCGAATAGTCCATCTTGTAGACATGGTCGCCGGCCAGCACCACCACGTATTTCGGCTCCGCCTCGCGCAGCATGTCCAGGTTCTGGTAGACCGCGTTCGCGGTGCCGCTGTACCAGAGCTCGCCGGTCTGCTGCTGCGCGGGAACGATGTCGACGAATTCGCCCAGGCTGGCCTCCAGGAAACCCCAGCTGCGCTCGATGTGGCGGATCAGCGGCTGCGCCTTGTACTGCGTGAGCACGCCGATGCGCCGCAGTCCGGAGTTGACGCAGTTGCCGAGCGTGAAGTCGATGATGCGCATGGTGCCGGCGAAGGGCACGGCCGGTTTGGCACGGTGGTCGGTGAGCTGCCGCAGCCGGCTGCCGCGGCCGCCGGCCAGCACCAGCGTGTAGGTGTTGCGGGTCAGGCCACGTCTTGAATCGATGCTCATGGCAGGCAGGCTCCGAATCACGACCGCACGATGCGAGGTCGACCGGCAGCATACAGGGCGGCGGCCACGCTTCGATGACGGGCCTGCAAAAAAGCGGCGGCGCGCGCGGTGATCGGCCGCCGGCAGATCGACCGCCGAGCGCCGAGAGACGGGCCAGGACCCGTGCCGCCGCTCAGCCGCGCGGGTGGTGGGCCGCGTGCAGCTGCCGCAGCCGCTCTCGCGCCACGTGGGTGTAGATCGTGGTCGTGCCGATGTCGGCATGGCCCAGCAGCATCTGCACCGCACGCAGGTCCGCGCCGTGGTTGAGCAGGTGCGTGGCGAAGGCATGGCGCAGCGTGTGCGGCGACAGAGGTGCGGTGATGCCGGCCGCCACGGCGTAGCGCTTGACGAGGCGCCAGAACATCTGCCTCGTCATGGCCGCACCGCGCACCGTCACGAAGAGCGAGACGCTGGCGCGCCTGCCCAGGATGACGCCGCGGGCTGCGCTGAAGTAGCGGCGCAGCCATTCGTGCGCCTCGGCGCCGAACGGCACCAGGCGCTCGCGCGAGCCCTTGCCGGTGACGCGCAGCACGCCTTCGTCCAGCCCCAGGTGCACGGTCTTCAGCGTCACCAGTTCGCTCACACGCAGGCCGCTGGCGTACATGAGCTCGATCATGGTGCGGTCGCGCAGGCCCAGCGGCGTGGCGGTGTCGGGCGCGGCCAGCAGCGCCTCGACCTGGGCCTCGCTGAGCGTCTTGGGCACGCGCAGCGGCTGCCGTGCGGCCAGCAGCTTGAGCGTGGGATCGGCCGCCACCAGGCGCTCGCGCACGGCCCAGCGGAAATAGCGCTTGAACACCGTGAGCCGCCGGTTTGCCGTGGTGGCGCGCGTGGCAGCGTGGCGCTGGGCGGCAAAACCCAGCAGGTCGGCTTCGCTGGTCTCGTCCAGCGCCTTGCGCGCCGTCTGCTGCAGCCAGGCGGCATACAGGCCCAGGTCGCGCCGGTAGGCGGCCAGCGTCAGCGGCGCCAATCCGTCCTCGAGCCACAGCGCGTCGATGAAACGGTCGATCGAGGCCTGGCTGGCCGTGTGGCATGGCGGGTGCGGCGCGGACATGGTCTCCTTGGGATGCGCAGACAAAGGGAGCACGGTGCGGGGCCGCGGCGGCGCCTCCGGGACACCGCGCCCCTCGGGGCGCCGCGAGACGTCCACGATACTAGCGGCCCATGTCCGACGCCTTGCTGCTGCTGCCCGACTTCGCGCTCATCGTGCTCGGCTGGCTGATCTGCCGCCACACGCCGTTGAACCGGCCGGTGTGGGACGGCGCCGAGCGGCTGGTGTACTACGTGCTCTTTCCGGCACTGCTGTTCAATGCCATCCTGCGCTATCCGCTGGCGCCGGGCAGCGCCCTGCCGCTGGCCGCGGGCGGGCTGGCGGTGGTGCTGGTGGGCGTGGCGGCGGCCTACGCACTGCAGGCCTGGCCGGGCGTGGATACGCGGCTGCACGCCTCGGGCGCGCAGACCGCCTTCCGCTTCAATTCCTACGTCGCGCTGGCCATGGCCGAGCGGCTGGAGGGCACGCCCGGCGTCGCCTGGATGGCGCTCATCATGTCGGTGTGCATCCCCTTGTGCAACGTGGCCGCGGTGTGGCCGCTGGCGCGCCACGGCGGCCAGGGTTACCTGCGCGAGCTGGCGCGCAACCCGCTGATCCTGGCCACCGTGTCCGGCCTGTTGTGCAACCTGCTCGGCGTGCGGCTGCCCGCGCTGGCCGACGTGACGCTGGCCCGCATGGGTGCGGCGGCGTTGCCGCTGGGGCTGATGGCCGTGGGTGCCGGGCTGCAGTTCGGCGCCCTGCGCGAAGGCCCGAGGCTGGCCGCGGCGCTGATGTCGATCCGCCACGCGCTGATGCCTGCCGCGGCATTGGCGCTGATCCTGGCCACCACACTGCCGCGGGGACAGCAGGCGGTGCTGATGGCCTTCGCGGCCATGCCCACCGCGTCCAGCGCCTATGTGCTGGCGGCCCGCATGGGCGGCAACGGCCCCTACACCGCCGGCCTGGTGACCTTGTCCACGCTGATCGGCATGGTGGCGCTGCCGGCCTGGCTGGTCCTGTGGCGTGCGCTGTCGGGGTGAGTCAAGGCGCGCGCTGGGCCAAGGCCCAGTCGATGTGTTCGGCCACCATCGTATCGGCCGCATCGCGCGCGGCCGCCAGCACTTGTGCAAGCGCAGGCTCCCCACTGTCGCGCCAGGCATTGCCCAGCGCCACGGCCAGGTTGCGCCGCCAGCGCGCCCAGCCGATACGGCGGATGGCACTGCCTTCGGTGCGGCGCAGGAAGTCGGCCTCGGACCAGGCCCACAGCGCCAGCAGCGTGGCATGGCCCAGGCCCTCGCGTTCGTCGAAGTCGGGCAGCGGGCTGCGCTGCGCAAATTTGTTCCACGGGCAGGCCAGCTGGCAGTCGTCGCAGCCGTAGATGCGGTTGCCGATCAGCGGCCGCAATGCGGGCGCGATCGGGCCTGCATGTTCGATGGTCAGGTAGCTGATGCAGCGCCGCGCGTCCAGCCGGTAAGGCGCCACGATCGCCTGCGTGGGGCAGGCCAGGAGGCACGCGCTGCAGCTGCCGCAATGGCCGCTGGCCGGGGCGTCGACGGGCAAGGCCAGGTCGACGAAGATCTCGCCGAGGAAGAAGGTCGAGCCGGCGTCGCGCGCCAGCGCCAGCGTATGCTTGCCGCGCCAGCCCAGGCCGGCGCGCGTGGCCAGTTCCACTTCGAGTACCGGCGCCGAGTCGGTGAAGACGCGGTGGCCGAAGGGGCCGACCTCTTCGGCCAGCCGCTCGGCCAGCTTCTGCAGCCGCGAACGCAGCACCTTGTGGTAGTCGCGGCCGCGTGCATAGACCGAAATCACGGCGCGCTGCGCTTCGTGCAGCGCCGCCCTTTCGGAGGCCACCCAAGCGTCGCCCGCTTCGCGCGGCAGATAGTCCATGCGCGCGCTGATCACGCGCACCGTGCCCGGCACCAGCTCGGCCGGCCGCGCGCGTTTCCGTCCATGCGCGGCCATGTAGCCCATGCCGCCGTGAAAACCGGCGGCCAGCCAGTCGAGCAAGCCCTTTTCGGCGCTGCGCAGATCGACGTCGGACACACCGATCTGGGAGAATCCCAGCTCACGCGCCCACCCCCGCAGCTGCTGCAGCAGCGCCTGCCCTTCCCACTGATGCCGACCGCGCATGCGCCGATTCTAGAAACCCGCACCCTGCACTGGCCCGACGAAGCGACCTGTGCGGCTTTTGCGGCCACGCTGGCGCAACACGCGGCCCTGGTCGACGCCTTCATCGAACTGCGCGGCCCGCTGGGCGCCGGCAAGACCACCTTCGTGCGCCACCTGCTGCGCGCGCTGGGCGTGGCGGGCCGCATCAAGAGCCCCACCTACGCCGTGCTCGAGCCGCATGCCCTGCCAGGGCTGGCGATCTCGCATTTCGACTTCTACCGTTTCGACGACCCGCGCGAATGGGCCGACGCCGGCTTCCGCGACATCTTCGCGGCGCCGGGGCTCAAGCTCGCCGAGTGGCCCGAGAAAGCCGCCGGCATGCTGCCGCCGCCCGACCTGCTCCTGCACATCGAGCCGCTGGACGACGGCGCGCGCCGGGTACGCGCCGAGGCCGGCACGGCGCGTGGCCGGGAGTTGCTGGCATGACGGCGACGCCCGAGCGCCGCCGCGCGCTGCGCACCCTGGGCCGCGCCGTGCTGCTGCTGGGCGCGCCGCAACTGGCGCTGGGCGCGGCCGGCGCCACCATCGTGGCCGTGCGCGTGTGGCCGGCGCAGGACTACACGCGCATCACGATCGAATCCGACGCGCCGCTGACGGCCACGCATCTCATGGTGCCGGCGCCCGAGCGGCTGGTCGTCGACATCGACGGCCTGGAACTCAAGGCCGCGCTGCGCGAACTGGTGGGCCAGGTGCAGCCCGACGACCCCTACATCGCCGGCGTGCGCGTGGGCCAGTTCCAGCCGCGCGTGGTGCGGCTGGTGTTCGACCTGAAGCAGGCGGTACGCCCGGACCAGTTCACGCTGCTGCCGGTGGCGGCCTATCGCTTCCGGCTGGTGTTCGACCTCTACCCGGTGCAGGCGGTCGACCCGCTGTTGGCGCTGATCCGCGACAAGGAAGCCGCCGAGACCGCCGCCGCACGGGCGGTGCAGGACGCGCTGGGCGAGCTCATCGCGCGCATCGACCTGCCGCCGCCGGCATCGGCCTCTGAATCCGCATCGGCAGCCGCACCCGCACTGCCGGCCGCGCCGGCGCCGCCACCCGTGGCGCTGTCCACGCCGGCGCCGCAGCCTTCGGCGCCGCCGGCCACCGCCGCCGAACGCCGCGAGGTCGACCGCCTGGTCATCGTGGCCATCGACCCCGGCCACGGCGGCGAGGATCCCGGCGCCATCGGCCCCACCGGCTTGCGCGAGAAGGACGTGGTGCTCGCCGTGGCGCTGCAGTTGCGCGACCGCCTGGACGCGATGCCCAACACGCGCACCCTGCTCACGCGCGACGCCGACTATTTCGTGCCGCTGCACGAGCGCGTGCGCAAGGCGCGGCGCGTGCAGGCCGATCTCTTCGTGAGCATCCACGCCGACGCCTTCATGCGGAGCGAGGCGCGTGGCGCAAGCGTCTTTGCGCTGTCCGACAAGGGCGCCACGAGCACGGCCGCGCGCTGGATGGCGGCGCGCGAGAATTCGGCCGACCAGGTGGGTGGCGTCAACGTGGCGCAAGTGAAGGACCCGCAGTTGCTGCGCGCCATGCTCGACATGAGCACCACGGCGCAGATCAAGGACAGCCTCAAGCTCGGCAACGAAGTGCTGTCGCGCATGGGCCGTGTCGGACGGCTGCACAAGAGGCAGGTGGAACAAGCCGGGTTCGCGGTGCTCAAGGCACCCGACATCCCCAGCATCCTGGTCGAGACGGCGTTCATCTCCAACCCGGAAGAGGAGGCGCAGTTGCGCGACCCGGCCTACCGCGCCAGGCTGGTCGACGCCTTGGCCACGGGCATCAGGCGCTATTTCGCGAAGAACCCGCCCCTGGCGCGTCAGCGCCAGTTGTAGCGAAGAGCGCGACAGCGCCCGTTGTAGCGAAAGCGCTTCAGCGCCCGTTGTAGCGAAAGCGCTTCAGCGCCGGTCGTGGCGATTGGCGCCACGGCACCAGGGACGAGACTGCGGATGGGCCGGTGGTGACTTCAGGGGTGGCCGCGGCCCAGATAGCGTTTGCGCCAGAAATAGGCCACCAGCCCCGCGCCGACCATCACCATGGCCCAGAAGGCGAACCAGAAGCCGTCGGCGGTGTGGATCAGCGGCAGGAAGTCGAAGTTCATGCCGAAGAAGCCGGTGATCAGGTTCAGCGGCAGGAAGACGGCCGTCAGCACCGTCAGCGTGCGCATGATGTCGTTGGTGCGGTGGCCCAGCGCCGAGAAGTGCATCTGCACCGCGGTCTCGGCGCTCTGCTCCAGGCGGCGCACGTGGCCCAGCACGCGTTCCACGTGTTCGAGCGCGTCGCGCGAGCGCACGCGCAGCAATTCTCGTTCGCGCCGTGCCTGCTTGTCGGTCTCCTCGGGCCATTCGTCCAGCGCGTCGATCCACTCCTGCAGCGCGCTGCGCTGGTCCTCGCAGGTGTCTTCCAGCATGTTCAGCGCGTTGCGGCTGTCCAGCAGCACCTGCCAGTCGTTGAAGCGGCTGCGCGGGTCCAGCAATTCCTGCTGCAGCGTGCCGAGCTGCCGGGTGAGCAGGCGCCGCAGGTCCAGGTAGCTGTCGATCATGTGGTTGACCATGCGCAGCATCAGGTCCGGCGGGTTGCTCGGCAGGCGTGACGCGCCGCGGCTTTCCGCTGCCGTGCCGAGCGACAGATAGCGCTGGGCGAAATAGTCGCGCACCGCGCAGTCGGTGGGGTGCACGGTGACGAGTACGCGATCGAAGACGGCAAAGCCCACCGGGCTGGTGTCGATGGCGTCCAGCGCGCGCTTGGCCGAGGCCAGCGTGCCGTGGCGGTCGTCGACGAACAGATCCTGGCTGCCGGCCCCGGCCGCCAGGCGGCGGAACACCATCAGGTCGTACCACGAGGTGTAGTCGAAGTGGCTGGGCAGCTGGTTGTTCAGCAGGTCGGAGACATGCAGGTCGACCAGCTGGCCGGCGCCCCAGCGCTGCAGCGCGGCCTGCACCTCCGCGCTGCGCAGCTCGAAGACCCGGCGCGAGGTGCCCAGCCACAGGAAGCCGGTCGCGGGCAGGCTCTCGGGCAGCGCGTGGAGTTCGGTGAACTGCTCGCCGCTGACGTGGAAGATGCGCATCAGCCGCGCTGCAGCAGGCGCGCCGCTTCGAGGGCGAAATAGCTCAGCACGCCGTCGGCGCCGGCACGCCTGAAGGCCAGCAGCGCTTCCATCATCACCGCGTCGTGGTCGAGCCAGCCGTTGGTGGCGGCGGCCTTGAGCATGGAATATTCACCGCTCACCTGGTAGGCAAAGGTGGGCATGCGGAATGTGTCCTTCACGCGGCGCACGATGTCCAGGTAGGGCATGCCGGGCTTGACCATCACCATGTCGGCGCCTTCGGCGATGTCCAGCGCCACCTCCCGCAGCGCCTCGTCGCTGTTGCCGGGGTCCATCTGGTAGACCTTCTTGTCGCTCTTGCCCAGATGGCCCGCGCTGCCCACGGCGTCGCGGAAGGGGCCGTAGAAGGCGCTGGCGTATTTGGCGCTGTAGGCCATGATGCGGGTGTGCACCAGGCGGTGCGATTCGAGCGCGCTGCGGATGGCACCGATGCGCCCGTCCATCATGTCGCTGGGGGCGACGATGTCCACGCCGGCCTCGGCCTGCACCAGCGCCTGGCGCGTCAGCACCGCCACCGTCTCGTCGTTGACGATGTAGCCGGTGTCGTCGAGCAACCCGTCCTGGCCGTGGCTGGTGAACGGGTCCAGCGCCACGTCGGTGAGCAGTCCGAGCTGCGGAAAGCGTTTCTTCAGTTCGCGCACCGCACGCGGCACCAGGCCTTGCGGGTTGGTGGCCTCGGCGCCGTCGGGTGTCTTCAGCGAAGCTTCGATGACCGGAAACAGCGCCATCACCGGAATGCCCAGCGCCACGCATTCCTCGGCAACGGCGAACAGGCCGTCGACGCTGCGCCGCTGCACGCCGGGCATGCTGGCCACGTCCTGCACCTGACGCTGGCCGTCGAGCACGAACACGGGCAGGATGAAGTCGGCCGCCGCCAGGCGGTGTTCGCGGACCAGGTCGCGCGTGAAGGCGTCGCGCCGCAGGCGGCGCGGGCGGCTGGCGGGATAGGGCGGTGGTGTGATCAACGGAGGTCTCCTGCGGCCCTGCCACACCTCGCGCTGGGGGGGGCTAACCGGTCTGGCGGGCGCGTTTTCGATCTGCTAAAGTGGCCGGCGAATGATAGCTGCGAGGCTGTCATTCCCTGCTTTTCCTCCCTGAGCAGGTGCCTTAGCGTGATGACAGCGATAAGGCTTGCAGGCCCCGGCTTCACGCCGGGGCCTTTTTTCTTGCCCGGCGGAGAGCCTCGCGATAATGCGGCGCGATGAGCAGCGCGACCCTCTGGATCAAGGCCTTCCACATCGTCTTCGTCGCGAGTTGGTTCGCGGGCCTGTTCTGCTTGTGGCTCGGCTGCGGCGTGGGCGGCGACAGCGGCTGGGTGCACGCCAAGCTGGCCCCTGCGCTGGTGGTGGTCAAGCCCTTCTGATGCCGACGATGGCCGCCCTGCGCCATCGGAGTTCGGCCGCACCGCTGGCGCTGGCCTACGCGGTGCTGGTGGTCTACGCCAGCCTGTACCCCTTCACCGGCTGGCGCTGGCCGCCGGGACAGACGCTGACCACCATGACGGCGCTGGTCTGGCCGCCCTGGCGCGACGATGTCGACAGCGCCTTCAACCTGCTCGGCTACCTGCCGCTGGGCGCGCTGCTGCTGATCGCGGCGCGGCGCAGCGGCGTTCACACGCTGCCATCGCTGCTGCTGGCGCTGGGCGCGCCGGCGCTGCTGTCCTACGCCATGGAGGTGTTGCAGCACTTCGTGGTGGGCCGCCACCCTTCGCTCAAGGACATGGCCTTGAACGTGGCGGGTGCACTGGGCGGCGCGCTGCTGGCCTGGATGGGGCACTCCCTGGGGCTGGCGGACCGCTGGCATGCGCTGCGCGAACGCTGGTTCGCGCGCGACAGCGCCGGCGCGCTGGCGCTGCTGGCGTTGTGGCCGGTGGCACTGCTGTTTCCGGCACCGCTGCCCTTCGGTCTGGGCCAGGTGGGCGAGCGCCTGCGCGAAATCCTGGCCGGCTGGCTGCAGGACGTGCCCTGGGCCGAAACCGCCCACACGCTGCTGGCCGCGCCGGCGCCAGCGGCCACACCGCTGCGACCGCTGGCCGAGGCGCTGATCGTCGCCTGCGGCTTGCTCACGCCCTGCCTGCTGGCCTACGCCGTCATGGCACCCGGCTGGCGCCGGTTGGTCATGGCGGCAGGTGCCTGCGCGCTGGGCTTCGGCGGCATGACGCTGTCCACGCTGCTCAACTACGGCCCCGCGCACGCACTGGCCTGGCTGACACCGGCCACCCTGCCCGGCCTGGCCTTCGGCCTGGTGCTGGCCGGGGTGCTGGCGCTGCTGCCCACGCGGCTGGTGGCCGGCGTGGGACTGATGGTGGTCACGGGCTTGGTGGTCGGCGTGGCACAGGCGCCCGGCGACCCGTATTTCGCGCAGAGCCTGAAGGCCTGGGAGCAAGGCCAGTTCGTGCGCTTCCATGGCCTGGCGCAGTGGGTGGGCTGGCTGTGGCCGTACGCGGCGATGGTCTGGATGCTGTCGCGGCTGGGCCATCGCCGGTGAGCGCCCGATACAGGCCGTGCGCAGCCGCTGCCTACAATCCCGAGCATGAGTTACTACAAGCACCATCTGTTCTTCTGCCTCAACGAACGCACGAATGGCGAGGCCTGCTGCGCCAGCCAGGGCGCCCAGGCCGCCTTCGACCACTGCAAGACCCGCGTCAAGGCCGAGGATCTGGCCGGCCCGGGCGGCGTGCGCGTCAACAAGGCCGGCTGCCTGGACCGCTGCGCCGGCGGGCCGGTGGCGGTGGTCTACCCCGAGGGCACCTGGTACACCTATGTCGACGCGAGCGACATCGACGAGATCGTGGACGTGCACCTGAAGCGGGGGCGCGTCGTCGAACGGCTGCTGCTGGCGCCCGACGTGGGCCGATGAATCCGCGCACCGAGCGCCGTGCCGTCGCCGGCCCCGCCGGCAGCCTGGAGTGCGCCATCGACGCGCCTGCGCATGGCAGCGGGCGCGGCCTGGCGGTGCTGTGCCACCCGCACCCGCTGCACGGCGGCACGCTGGACAACAAGATCGTGCAGACGCTGGCGCGCACCTTCGTGGCCCTGGGCTATACGGCCGTGCGCTTCAATTTCCGCGGCATCGGCGCCTCGGCCGGCCACTGGGACCATGGTCTCGGCGAGGTCGACGACGCGCTGGCCGTCATCCATGCCCATCGCGGCCTGGGCCAACCATTGGTGCTGGGCGGTTTTTCCTTCGGCGGCTATGTCGCCTCGCAGGCCGCCGCGCGGTTGCCGGCGGGCGAGCAAGCCGAGCGCCTGGTGCTGGTGGGTCCGGCGGTGCAGACCTTTCCGATGGTGCCGGTGCCGGCCGATACGCTGGTCATCCACGGCGAGGCCGACGAGGTGGTGCCGCTGGGCGCCGTCTTCGACTGGGCACGCCCGCAGTCGCTGCCGGTGACCGTGGTCCCCGGCGCCGGCCATTTCTTTCACGGGCAGCTGACGCTGCTCAAGCACATCGTCACGGGTGCCTGGCACCCGCGCACTTTTTCCTGAGCCCCGATGAGATTCCTTGCTGCCTGCCTTCTTGCCGTCGCACTTTCCGCCTTCAGCCTCAGCCCCCGCGCACAGACCCCGCAGCCGCCCGAGATCGCGGCGCGCCAGTACATCCTGATCGACCTGGCCAGCAATCAGGTGCTGGCCGAGCGCGACGCCGACGCGCAGGCCGAGCCGGCCTCGCTGACCAAGCTGATGACCGCCTACCTGGTGTTCAACGCCATCCGCGACAAGAAGCTCGACCTCGAGCAGACGCTGCCGGTGTCCGTGCGCGCCTGGAACGAACGCAAGGGCGGCGCCTCGGTGATGTTCATCGACCCCAAGATGACGCCCAAGGTGAGCGAACTGCTGCGCGGGCTGATCGTGCAGAGCGGCAACGATGCCGCGGTGGCGCTGGCCGAAGGCGTGGCCGGCACGGTGGAGAACTTCGTCGACATGATGAACCGCCAGGGCCAGGCCTGGGGCCTGAAGAATACGCAGTTCAGGAACGTCACCGGCATGCCCGAGTCCGGCCACTACAGCAGCGCGCGCGACGTCGCGCTGGTGGCTGCCAGGATCATCACCGAGCACCCCGAACTGCACCCGCTCTACGCAATACGGCAGTACACCTACAACAATATCAAGCAGGACAACCGCAACCTGCTGCTCGGCCGCGACCCGACGGTGGACGGCATGAAGACCGGCCACACCGAGGCTGCCGGCTACTGCCTGGTCACCAGCAGCGTGCGCGAGATGCCCAACGGCCGCCGCCGCCTGGTCAGCGTGGTGCTCGGCACGGCCTCGCGCGAGGCGCGCGCCGGCGAGAGCCAGAAGCTCATCAACTGGGGCTGGCAGGCCTGGGACGCGGTGCGGCTGTTCGAGGCCGGCCAGGCGGTGGCCACGGTGCCGGTGTGGAAGGGCGAACGCGCGCAGGCCAGGCTCGGCGCACCCGACGCCGTCTTCGTGACCGTGCCCAAGGGCGAAGGCGGCAAGCTCAAGACCACCGTCGAGCGCACCGACCCGCTGGTGGCGCCGCTGACCGCGGGCCAGCGCGTGGGCAGCATCCGCGTCGACACGGCGGCCGGCACGGCGGTGGCCACGGTGCCGCTGGTGGTGCTGGAACCCGTGCCGCTGGCCGGCCTGCTGGGCCGCGCCTGGGACTCGTTGCGGCTGTGGATCCAGTAGCGCAACTCCGGCGCAAGGGGTGCGCCAGCGCATGCCTGCGCCACCCCGCGTGACACAATCCCGGCCATCAACCGGCGCACCGACATGACCGATCTGCTGTGTTACCTCAACGGCGAGACGACGCCCATCTCGCAGGCCAAGGTGAGCGTGCTCGACCGCGGTTTCATCTTCGGCGACGGCGTCTACGAGGTGGTGCCGGTGTACGGCCGGCGCCTGTTCCGCTTCGAGGAGCACATGGCGCGGCTGAACCGCTCGCTGGCCAAGCTGCGCATTCCGAACCCGCACCGGCCCGACGAGTGGCTGGCCTTGTGCCGGCAACTCGTGGCGAAGGTGGGCGACGCCACGGGCAGCGACGAACTGCTGGTCTACATCCAGGTCACGCGCGGCGTGGCACCGCGCGACCATGTCATGCCGCCGGGGTTGACGCCCACCGTCTTCATGATGGTCAACCCCATGAAGCCGGCCAGCGCCGAGCAGCGCCACCAGGGCGTGGCCTGCGTCACCGCGCGCGACTTTCGCTGGGAGCGCGGCGACATCAAGAGCATCAGCCTGCTGGGCAACGTGCTGGCGCGGCAAATCTCGGCCGACCATGGTGCGCTGGAGACGATCATGTTCCGAGACGGCTGGCTCACCGAAGCCGCCGCCAGCAACGTGTGGATCGCGCACGAGGGCGCGCTGCTCGGTCCGCCCAAGAGCGAGCATGTGCTGGAAGGCATCCGTGTGGAATTGCTGCGCGAGCTGTGCGCGGACTGCGGCATCGCCTACAACCTGCGGCCGATCTCCGAAGCCGACGTGCTGGCCGCCGACGAGGTGATGTTGAGCTCGGCCACCAAGGAGATCCTGCCGGTGACGCGCATCGATGGCGAACTCGTCGGTCACGGCGCGCTGCGCGGCAAGCCCGGGCCGGTGTACGGGCGGCTGTACGAGGCCTACCAGCAGGCCAAGCTGACGATGTCGCTGTGATGGCCGCGCCGGTCGAAGACAGCCTGATTCCCTTCCCCAGCGCCTTTCCGATCAAGGTGATGGGCGAGCAAGTGGACGGCTTCGAGGCCGCCGTGGTGGCCGTGGCGCGCCGCTTCGACCCCGGCTTCGAAGAGGCCAGCATCGAACGCCGGCCCAGCCGCGCCGGCAAATACCTGGGCTTGACGATCACCGTCACCGCCACCAGCCGTGCCCAGCTCGACGAGCTGTACCGCACGCTGAGCACGCACCCGCTGGTGAAAGTGGTGTTGTAGCCGCCGCGGCTCGAGGGCCGACCGGCCTGAAGGCGGATCGGGCCGGGCGGACCGGCCCTGGCGGTGGTCAGGCCGGCGGCGCCGCCAGCCGCGCGTCCAGTTCCTTCACCTTGACCGAAGCCGCCACGTCGCCCTGGTGGGCCGCCTGCTCGTACCAGTAGCGCGCCAGCCGCAGGTCGCGCTCGACGCCATCACCTTGTTCGTATTGCGAGGCCAGCAGGTACATCGCGCCGGCATCACCGCCCTTGGCGGCTTCGCGGAACCAGTGCGCGGCGCGCTGCGGGTCCTTGGGCAGGCCGCGCCCCAGGTAGTGCGCGGTGCCCACCGCCAGCTGCGCGTCGACGCTGCCATGGGCGGCGGCGAGCTGGTACCAGTGATGGGCCAGTGGCAGGTCGCGTTCGCCCAGGTCGCCGTTTTCCAGCGCCTGCCCCAACGCCAGCTGGGCCGTGACCAACCCGCCCGCGGCGGCACGTTGCAGCAGATCGCGGGCCAGCGCCCGATCGGGCTGGGGCACTTCGCCGCGCAGGTGCATCACCGCCAGGTTGTACTGTGCCACCGGCACCTGCCGCTGCGCCAGCGACTCGAAGGCGTCGCGCGCCGGCGCCAGCCGGCCGGCGTCGTAGGCGCGCACGGCGGCGTCGACCTCGGCCTGCAACGCAGGGGCCAGTGCGGGCGCGGCGCTGGCGCCGGTGGCCGCCAGCCACAGCAGACAGGTCAGGAGCGGGCGTCGAGGCATCATGGTGGATCCGAGGCGTTGTCGTAAACGATACCCGTTCACGCGATCCGGCGTGCTGGCGCGGCCATGGTCCAATCCGGGCATGGCCGATCGCCCGAAACTCAGCGCGCGCCCCGCGCCCCGCGACCCCACCCGCCGCCCGGTGCGTCCGGGCGCGCCACCCAGGCCTGCTCCGGCGAATCCAGCGCGTCCGACGCAGACCCGGCCCGCGGCGCCCCGACCCGCCACACCAACCGCCCCGCCGCCCGCCATCGAAGGCGTGCGCATCTCCAAGCTCATCACCGAACGCGGCATCGCGTCGCGGCGCGAGGCGGACGAGTGGATCGAAGCTGGCTGGGTGCGCGTCGAGGGCCGGCTGGCCGTGCTCGGCCAGCGTGCCGCGCCCGACGTGCGCATCGACATCGACCCCAAGGCGCGCAACGAACAGGCGCGCCGCGTCACGGTGCTGCTCAACAAACCCATCGGCTATGTCAGCGGCCAGGCCGAGGACGGCTACGAGCCGGCCTCGGTGCTGGTCACGCCGGCCACGCGCTGGGCACAAGACGCCAGCGGCATCCACTTCGACCGCGGCCACCTGCGCCACCTGGCACCGGCGGGCCGGCTCGACATCGACTCCACCGGCTTGCTGGTGCTCACCCAGGACGGACGCGTGGCCAAGCGGTTGATTGGCGACGAGACGCGGGTGGAGAAGGAATACCTGGTGCGCGTGGAACAAGTGCAGCCGGGTCCGCCGCCCGAGCACCAGTTGCAGCGCCTGCGCCACGGCCTGGAGCTCGACGGCCAGCCGCTGAAGCCCGCGCAGGTGAGCTGGTCCAACGAGGACCAGTTGCGTTTCGTGCTGCGCGAAGGCCGGAAGCGCCAGATCCGCCGCATGTGCGAGCTGGTGGGGTTGAAGGTGACGGGCCTGAAGCGCGTGCGCATCGGCAGCGTCGTGCTCGGCGCGCTGCCCGTGGGGCAGTGGCGCTACCTGGGCGACCACGAACGCTTCTAGATCCGTGTCCAACTTCGTTGCGCAGGGACGCGGCCTGCGGCTGACTCCGTTCAAGACGTGACCCCGACCCCAACGACCCAGGCGCCAGCAGCGGCACCGGGCAGCGCCGCCCCGCTTGTTTCGCACCGCCTGGCCGCCTTCGCGCTGGCCTTGCTGCTGGGCCTGCAGCCGGTGACCACCGACGTCTACCTGCCGGCACTGCCCATGCTGGCGCGCGACCTGGCCGCGCCGATGAGCGCAGCGCAGCTCACGATGTCGGCGTTGATCCTGGCCTTCGGCGTGGCCCAGATGTTCTGGGGCCCGGTGGCCGATCGCGTCGGCCGGCGTCCGGTGCTGATCACCGGCTTGCTGCTGTACACGGCGGCCAGCATCGGCAGCATGCTCGCCGGCGGCATCGGTTGGCTGGTGCTGTGGCGTGTGCTGCAAGGCGCCACCATGGCCGCCGCGGTGGTGTGTGCGCGCGCCATCGTGCGCGACCTCTACGAACCGCTCGAGGGCGCGCGGGTGATGTCGCTGGCGTTGTCGGGGCTGGGCGTGATCGCCATTGCCGGGCCGGCGCTGGGCGGCGTGGTGGCAGCCCTTGGCGGCTGGCGTGCGGCGCTGGCCGTGGTGGCAGCCTTCGGCGCCCTGACGCTGGCCTTCATCGCCTGGCGTCTGCCGGAGACGCTGCTGCACAAGAACCCCGACGCCACGCGCGCCGGACCCTTGCTCGCGCAGTGGGGGTCGATCGCGCGCCACCCCACCTTCATCGCCTGGACGCTGCTGGTCTCGGCCACCTACGGCGGGCTGTTCACCATCCTGGCCGGCTCGTCGTTCACCTATATCGACGTGCTGGGTCTCAGCCCGGGCTGGTACGGACTGGCCATGGCCAGCGGCTCGCTCAGCTACCTGGCCGGCACCTTCGTCTGCCGACGCTGGATCGTGCGCCACGGCATCCGCGGCGCGGTGGCGCGCGGCGGCGGCTTCACGCTGGCCGGTGGCGTGCTCGTCGTCACGCTGGCGCTGGCCGGCGTGCATTCGGTGTGGGCGATCGTGCTGCCGCAGTGGCTGTTCGCCTTCGGCCACGGCATCCACCAGCCCTGCGGCCAGGCCGGCGCGGTGGGGCCGTTTCCGCGCGCCGCGGGGGCGGCCTCGGCGCTGGCCGGCTTCGTGCTGGCGCTCACGGCCTTCGGCGTCGGCCTGTGGCTCGGGCAGGCGCTGGACGGCACCGTGCTGCCTTACGCTTTAGGCATCGGCTTCTGGTCCGTGGTGACCACCACCGTGGCCTGGACCCTGGTGCAGCGGCACACGCCATGAGGGCGCGCGCGCTGTGCCTGGCCGGGCCCACGGCCAGCGGCAAGACGGCCGCGGCGCTGGCCTTCGCGCGCGCACTGGCGCCTTCGCAGGTGGTGGAGGTCATCAGCGTCGATTCGGCGCTGGTCTACCGCGGCATGGACATCGGCACCGCCAAGCCCAGCGCCACCGAAAGGGCCGAGGTGCCGCACCACCTGATCGACATCCTCGACCCCGCCCAAGCCTACTCCGCCGCGCAGTTTGCCGCCGATGCGCGGCGCCTGATCGAAGAGATCGTCCAGCGCGGGCACCTGCCCTTGCTGGTAGGCGGCACCATGCTCTACTTCAAGGCCTTGCGCGAAGGCCTGCACGAGATTCCCGGTGCCGACGCGGGCATCCGGCAGCAGATCGACGCCGAGGCCGCCACGCACGGCTGGCCGGCGCTGCATGCCGAGCTGGCCCGCGTGGACCCGGCCACGGCCGCACGCCTGGCGCCCGCCGATGCGCAGCGCATCCAGCGTGCGCTCGAGGTCTGGCGGCTCACCGGCAAGCCCTTGTCGGCCTGGCACCAGGGCGCGACACGCCATGCACCGCCCGCGGGCGCGCCGCCGCTGGTCGCGCTGGAACCCGACTCGCGCGACTGGCTGCACGAGCGCATCGCGGCGCGCTTCGACGTCATGCTGGCCGCGGGACTGCTGGACGAAGTGAAATCGCTGCGCGCGCGCGGCGACCTGCATGCGGCGCTGCCGTCGATGCGCTGCGTCGGCTACCGACAGGCCTGGCAGGCGCTGGACACGGGGCGCCTGGACGAGCTGCGCGAAACCGGCATCGCGGCCACGCGGCAGCTGGCCAAGCGCCAGCTCACCTGGCTGCGCTCGATGCCGGCGCGGCGCGTCGTGGCCTGCGACGCCCCCGCGGCCGTCCCGGCGGCCGTGCGGGCCTTGCAGCAGGCGTGGCTCGGCAACTGACGGCGCCACCGCGCGGGCAGCCGGCTTGTTCCGTCGCCGTGGCTCCGACAGGGCTTGCGGCTCACCGGTGGTTTCGCCACGGAGGCATACCCCCCTGCCTAGGGTGATGCCCTGAACGAGCCGGGCACGGTTCACGATATAGTCGCGGGCTTCGCCTGCATCGTGGCGAAATCGGCACGCGTGCCGTGTACGTGTTATTGCAGTGCCTTGCGCCAAACATGCGCCGGGTCGACTGGAGACATCGAGTGGACTTCGCTCAACAACAGCGCAACCCTGGCCGACACCTGATCGGCTTTGGCATCGTGGTGGCCCTGCACGTGCTGTTGGGCTGGGCGCTGGTGACCGGCCTGGCGCAGCGCATGATCGAAGTCATCAAGGCGCCGATCGAGACCAAGATCATCGAGGAAGTCAAGCCGCCGGAACCGCCACCGCCGGAGAACCTGCCCCCGCCGCCGAAATTCGCGCCGCCGCCGCCTTCCTTCGTGCCGCCGCCCGAGGTCAACGTGGCACCGCCGCCGACCCCGGCGCCGACGATCACCACCACGCAGGTGGCGCCGCCGGTGACGCCGATGCGCATCACGCCGGCGCCGGCGGTGGCTGCCTCGGCGCCGCCGGCGCCGCGCGCGCCGGCACGCACCGAGCCGCGCATCGACTTCCAGAATGCCTGCGAACGGCCCGAGTACAACGCCGCGGCCCGGCGCGCCGAAGCCCAGGGCAGCACGACGATCCTGTTCACGATGGACACCACGGGCCAGATCTCGGAGGCCACGGTGGAGAAATCCTCGGGCCCGTCGCGCGAGCACAAGATGCTCGACCGGCTGGCGCTGGAAGCGGTGCGCAACTGCAAGGGCACGCCCGGCACCGTGGACGGAAAGCCCGAGAAGCTGACCTCGCGCATCACCTACGTCTGGCGCATCACCGACTGATCCCGTTTCCCCGACAGCGCGGCTGAGGGGCCGCGCCCGCCCGTTCCTTTGGAGTCAACATGTATATGAATCAATTCCCGAAGATGCGCCCGTGGGCCGCCAGATCGCTGGCTGCCCTGCTGGCCGGTTTCATGCTGGCGCTGAGTCTGCCGCTGCTGGCCTTCGCCCAGGCCGCCTCGGAGCCGGCCGCCGCACCCGCCGCCCAGGCACCGGCGCCCGCCGCCCCGACCGCGGCGGTGACCGAGGAGGCGATCGAGAACCCCTACGGCCTGCAGGCGCTGTGGGGCCAGGGCGACTATGTCGCCAAGGGCACGCTGGTGATCCTGGTCATCATGTCGATGGGCAGCTGGTACATCATCTTCACCAAGGTGTTCGAGCAGCGCTCGATGATGAAGAGCGCGGTCAGCGACGCCGAGACCTTCTGGAAGGCCAGTTCGGTGAACGCCGGCGCCAGCGCGCTGAAGGCCGGCTCGGCCATGCACTTCATCGCCGAACAAGGCATCAAGGCCAGCGATCACCACGAGGGCACCATGGTCGAGGCCATCGACAAGAGCACCTGGATCACGATGTCGATGGACCGTGCCGTGGGCAGCGTGCAGAGCCGCCTGCAGGACGGCATGGCGTTCCTGGCCACGGTGGGCTCCACGGCACCGTTCGTGGGCCTGTTCGGCACCGTCTGGGGCATCTACAACGCGCTGGTGAAGATCGGCATCTCGGGCCAGGCTTCGATCGACAAGGTGGCCGGCCCGGTGGGCGAGGCGCTGATCATGACCGCCATCGGCCTGGCCGTCGCCGTGCCCGCGGTGATGGGCTACAACTGGCTGCTGCGCCGCAACAAGGGCGTCATGGACCTGACCCGCGCCTTCGCCGGCGACCTGCACAACGTGCTGCTGGCCGGCAAGCGGTGAGCGCCTGAGGCGCCAGCCCGGAGAATAGCCATGGCGATGAACGTGGGTCCGGCCGACGAAAGCGGCGAAGACCAGCTCAACAACACCATCAACACCACGCCACTCGTGGATGTGATGCTGGTGCTGCTGATCATCTTCCTGATCACGATTCCCGTGGTCACGCAGTCGATCAAGCTCGAGCTGCCGCAGGAACGCAATATCCCGCTGCAGACCAAGCCCGAGAACATCGTCATCGCGGTCAACCGCGAGGGCGAGGTCTTCTGGGGCATCGAGCGGCTGCCCGACATCGAGACGCTGGTCACGCGGCTGAAGGTGGAATCGGTGAAGGAGCCGCAGCCCGAGGTGCACATCCGCGGCGACCAGGAGGTGCGCTACGAATCGGTGGGGCGCGTCGTCGTGGCCTGCCAGCGGGCCGGCATCTACAAGGTGGGCTTCATCACCGAGCCGCCGGCCGGCCCCGCCGTGCGGCAGTAGGAAGGGAACGGAACACCATGGCCATGAACGTAGGCACGTCGTCGGGCGACCCGGACGGTGACGTGATGATGGACATCAACACCACGCCGCTGATCGACGTGATGCTGGTGCTGCTCATCATGTTCATCATCACCATCCCGATCCAGACGCACGCGGTGAAGATGAACATGCCGGTGCCCAACAACGCCGCGCCGCCGCCGATGCCACCGGAGATCATCCGCATCGACGTCGACTTCGACGGCACCATCGGCTGGAACGGCGAGATCATCGAGGCCGGCGACCGCGCCGCCATAGAAGCCCGCCTGGCCGCAGTGGCCGCGCAGGCCGATCAGCCCGAGGTGCACCTGCGGCCGAACAAGCTCGTCACCTACAAGCACGTGGCCATGATCATGGCCACCGCACAGCGGCTGGGCGTGACCAAGATCGGGATCGTCGGCAACGAGCAGTTCCTGTGACCCTCTCGATCCTCTGACCCGATTGGCCGCTCCCCGCCTCCCGACCATGAAGACCCTGCGCGCCCTCATCCTGGCCCTCATCACTGCCGGCTGGCTGGGCGCCGCCTCGGCGCAAGCGCTGCGGCCCGAAGTCGGCAAGCCGCTGCAGCAGGCGGGTGAACTCCTGCGTGCCGGCAAGGCCAAGGAAGCGCTGGCCAAGGTGAGGGAGGCCGAGGCCGTGCCCAACCGCAGCGCGGCCGAGCAGCTGACGATCGACCGCATGAAGGCCGCGGCTGCGCAGCGTGCCGGCGACAATGCCACGGCCATCGCGGCCCTGGAAGCGGTCTACGGCAAGGCGGGCGCTGCGGAGAAGGGGCCGCTGGCCGAACAGCTGGCGTCGGCCTATGCTCAGACGCGCAACAACGCCAAGGCCACCGAGTGGCTCAACCGCGCCATCGAAGCCGGGCACAACACCGCCACCACCAAGCAGCTGCAGAGCTACCTGCAGGCCGCCAGCGGCGACTATGCCGCGATCGGGCGCGACGCGGCGGCCGCCGTGGCGGCGGCCGAACAAGCCGGGCGCCGGCCAGAAGAAGGCGAATTGCTGCGCCTGGCCGACGCCCAGCAGCGCACCGGCAACGCCGCGGGCCACGACGCCACGCTGGCCAAGCTGCTGGCCTACTACCCGAAGAAGGACTACTGGAACGCTTACCTCGCGCGCCTGCCGCGCAAGGCCGGTTTCTCGCCGCGCTTCGAACTCGACGTGCTGCGCCTGCGGCTGGCCAGCGGCACGCTGGTCAAGACCGAGGACTACATGGAGCTGGCACAGCTGGCCTTGCAGGCTGGTCTTCCCGCCGAGGCGGTGCGCGTCATCGAGCAGGGCTACAAAGCCGGCGCCTTGGGCACCGGGCCGGAAGCGCCACGCCATCAGCGGCTGCGCGACCTGGCCGTGAAGCGGGAAGCCGAAGCGCGCGGCAAGATGGCCGAACTGACCACCGAAGCGGCCGGCTTCAAGGAAGGCGACGGCCTGGTGCGCGTCGGCTTCGCCTACGCCAGCCAGGGCGAGGCCGACAAGGGCATCGAACTCATCCAGCAAGGCATCGCCAAGGGTGGACTCAAGCACCCCGACGACGCAAAGCTGCGCCTGGGCATGGCCCAGCTCCAGTCGCCCAAGGCCAAGGGTGCCGCCATGCAAACCCTGCGCAGCGTGAAGGCCAGCGATGGCGCGGCCGACATCGCGCGGCTGTGGATCGTGCTCGGCGCGCAGTGAAGCCGCGGGCGGTGTGAGCACCGCTGCTGCACCGGGCGACTCGGCCCAGGTCGACACCGAGAGCCGCGCCCACGCCGGTGACCACATGGCGCTGCGCCTGTGGCTGCGCCTGCTGGCCTGCACCAACCTCGTCGAAGCGCCGCTGCGCACGCGGCTGCGCGAGCAGTTCCAGGGTTCGCTGCCGCGCTTCGACCTGATGGCGCAGCTCGACCGCCAGCCCGGCGGCATGAAGATGCGTGAACTCTCGCGCCGGCTGATGGTGACCGGCGGCAACGTCACCGGCCTCACCGACCGCCTGGTGGCCGAAGGCTTGGTCGAACGCCAAGACGACCCGGGCGACCGCCGGGCGTGGACGGTGCAGCTCACGCCCGAGGGCCGGCGCCAGTTCCGCGCCATGGCGCGCGCGCACGAGGCCTGGGTGATGGAGTTGTTCGCCGGACTCTCGGCGTCGCAGCAGCGGCAACTCTTCGAGCTGCTAGGGCAGCTCAAGCAGACCTTGCCGCCGCGCTGACCGCACGCCGCCTGCGCGCCGTCGCCCGGCCTTGCGTCATGCCGAAAGCAGGTCGCGTCCGATGATCAGCCGCTGCACTTCGCTAGCGCCTTCGTAGATGCGCAGGGCGCGGATCTCGCGGTACAGCGACTCCACCACCGAGCCCACGCGCACGCCGCTGCCGCCGTGCATCTGGACGGCGCGGTCGATCACGCGCTGGGCGTTCTCGGTGGCCACCAGCTTGGCCATCGCGGCCTCGCGCGTGGTGCGGCGGCCGCCGTTCACGCCACCCGCACCGCGGTCGCGCAGCCAGGCGGCGCGGTAGGTGAGCAGCGCCGCGGCATCGATGTCGGCCGCCATGTCGCCGAGCGTGGCCTGGCTGAGCTGGAAGTCGGCCAGATGCTGGCCGAACATGCGCCGGCCCCGGGCATGGGCCAGCGCCTCGTCGAGTGCGCGGCGTGCAAATCCGAGCGCGGCCGCGGCCACCGAGGCGCGGAAGATATCCAGCGTGCGCATCGCCAGCTTGAAACCTTCGCCCGGCGCGCCGAGCAACTGCGCCTTGGGCACGCGGCAGGCCGTGAAGCGCAGCCGCGCCAGCGGGTGCGGCGCGATGACCTCGATGCGCTCGGCGATCTCGAAGCCCGGCGTGCCGGCCTGCACCAGGAAGGCGCTCAGGCCGTGCGTGCCGCGGCCCGTGGCGGCGTCGCCTTCGCCGGTGCGGGCGAAGACGCAGTAGAAGTCGGCGATGCCGCCGTTGCTGATCCAGGTCTTCTCGCCGTCGAGCACATAGGCATCGCCGTCGTCACGCGCCGTGCAGGCGATGGCGGCGACGTCGGAACCCGCCTCGGGCTCCGACAGCGCGAAGGCGCTGATCCAATCACCACGCGCCACCCGGGGCAGCACCTCGGCCTGCAGCGCCGCGCTGCCGGCCAGCGTGACCGGGCCGCTGCCCAGGCCTTGCATCGCGAAGGCGAAGTCGGCCAGGCCGTCGTGGCGCGCCAGCGTCTCGCGGCACACCACGAGCGCGCGCGAATCCAGCGCCTCGCTGGCGCCACCGTGGGCCGCCGGCACGCAGTGGCGCAGGAAGCCTGCGTCGCCCAGCGCACGAACCAGGGCACGGCAGGCGCGGTCGGTATCGTGATGATCGATGCCGACGAGGTGCTGCGCCGCCCAGTCGTCGAGTTCGTCGGCCAGCGCGCGGTGGCCGTCGTCGAAGAAGGGCAGCGCCAGATGATCCAGCCGATCCAATTCAATTCCCCTCGAACTTCGGCTGCTGCTTCGCCGCGAAGGCGTCGAAGGCGCGCTTGAAATCCTGCGTCAGCATGCACAGCGCCTGGGCCTGGGCTTCGCTCTCGATCATCTCCTCGATGCCCATGGCCCATTCCTGGTTGAGCATGGTCTTGGTGATGGTGTGCGCGAACCAGGGGCCGTCGGCGAGCGCCCGTGCCTGCGCCTGGGCGGCAGTGAGCAGTTCGTCGCGTGCATGCAGCGCATTGAAGAAGCCCCAGGCGAGGCCCTCGTCGGCGCTCATCGCGCGGCCGTTCAGCAGCAGCTCGGTGGCCCGGCCCTGGCCGATGACACGCGGCAGCAGCCCGCAGGCGCCCATGTCGGCGCCGGCCAGGCCGACACGCGTGAACAGGAAGGCCGTCTTCGCCGCCGGCGTGCCCAGGCGCAGGTCGGCAGCCAGCGCGATCATCGCGCCGGCGCCGGCGCAGATGCCGTCGATGGCGGCCACCACGGGCTGCGGCGCACGCTTCATCGCCTTCACCAGGTCGCCGGTCATGCGCGTGAAGCGCAGCAGTTCGGGCGCCGGCATCTTCGTCAGCGGCTCGATGATCTCGAACACGTCGCCGCCCGAGCAGAAATTGCCGCCGGCGCCGGTGAGCACCACCACGCGCACGTCGCTGGCGTGCTGCAGGCCGAGGAAGAGGTCGCGCAGTTCGGCGTAGCTGTCGAAGGTGAGCGGGTTCTTCTTCTCGGGCCGGTTCAGCGTGATCGTGGCCACGCGGCCGTCGTCGCTGCACTGCCAATGGAAATGCCGTGCGGCGTAGTGCTGGAAGGGGCGTCGGTCTGCATTCATGCCTGGGCTCGCTTCATGTTGGTTTCGTACTGGCTGCGGCCCGACAGATACTGCACCGGCCAGGCGATGGCCTCATGCCCGATCTTCGCCGCCTCGTGCAGCGTCCAGGCCGGGTCGGCCAGGTGCGGCCGCGCCACCGCGCAGAGGTCGGCACGGCCGGCGGCGATGACCATATTCACGTGGTCGGCCTCGAAGATGGCGCCCACGGCCACGGTGGGGATGCCGACCTCGTTGCGGATGCGGTCGGCAAACGGCGTCTGGTACATGCGGCCGTAGACCGGCTTCTGTTCGGCCACCACCTGGCCCGAGCTGCAGTCGATGATGTCGGCGCCGGCGGCCTTGAACAGGCGCGCCAGGGCCACCGCGTCATCGGCCGTATTGCCGCCGGGAAACCAGTCGTGGCAGCTCAGCCGCACCGAGATTGGCCGCTCCTGCGGCCAGGCGGCGCGCACGGCGGCGAACACTTCCAGCGGCCAGCGCGCGCGGTTCTCGACCGCCCCGCCATAGGCGTCGCCGCGCCGGTTGGTCAGCGGCGAGAGAAAGCTCGACAGCAGGTAGCCGTGCGCGCAGTGCAGCTCCAGGATGTCGAAGCCGGCGTCGGCCGCGCGCCGCGTGGCGGCGACGAAGTCGGCGCTGATGCGGTCCATGTCGGCGCGGTTCATCTCCCGCGGCACTTGCGAGTTCTGGCCGTAGGGAATGGCCGACGCCGACACGAGCGGCCAGTTGCCGGACTCCAACGGCTCGTCGGCCTGCTGCCAGCCGAGCTGGGTGCTGCCCTTGCGCCCGGCGTGGCCGAGCTGGATGCCCATCTTCGCGCCGCTGTGGCCGTGCACGAAATCGACGATGCGCCTCCAGGCCTCGCGCTGTGCGTCGTTCCACAGCCCGGCACAACCGGGCGTGATGCGCGCGTCCGGCGAAACGCAGGTCATCTCGGTGTAGAGCAACCCCGCGCCGCCGAGCGCACGGGCGCCGAAGTGCACCAGGTGGAAATCGCTGGGCACCCCGTCCTGCGCCGAATACATCGCCATCGGCGAGACGACGACGCGGTTGGCCAGCGTCAAGCCGCGCAGCGCATAAGGCGTGAACATCGGGCTCGGCGGCTTGACGCCCGGCGCCAGCGTCGACCCGGCGCGGGCTGCCTCCGGCACGCCCTGCAGCGCACGCTCGGCGAACCAGCGCTCGTAACCCTCCAGCCAGGCCGCGTCGCGCAGGCGCAGGTTCTCGTGGCTGATGCGCTGGCTGCGCGTGAGCATGCTGTACATGAACTGCTCGGGCGGCAACTGGTCGCAGTAGCGCGTGCCGACCACCTCGAACCACTCCATCGCATTCCAGGCCGCGTTCTGCAGCCGCAGCACGTCGACCTCGCGCGCGGCCTGGTACCTTTCCAGCACCTGGGGAATGGCCTCGGCGCCGCCGGTGCCGGCCTCGTGCGCCTGCTTGAACAGCCGCGTCAATTCGATTGCATCCTCGAGCGCCAGCTTGGTGCCCGAGCCGATGGCGAAATGCGCCGTGTGCACGGCGTCGCCCATCAGCACCACGTGGCTGCGGCCGTTGAAGTGGTGCCACTGCCGGCAGCGCACGCGCTGGAAATTGATCCAGGCCGAGCCGCGCTTGAGCGGGTCGAGGTGGCGCGCATTGCTCAGCAGCTGGTGACCCTGCAGGTGCCGCGCGAAGAGCCGCTCGCAGAATGCGATCGACTGCTCCACGTTCGCCTGGTCCAGGCCGCTGGCTTGCCAAACGTCTTCCGGCGTCTCGACGATGAAGGTGGTGGTGCTGTCGTCGAACTTGTAGACATGGGCCTGGAACCAGCCGTGCTCGGTCTTCTCGAACAGGAAGTTGAAGGCGTCGAACAGACGCGTCGTGCCCAGCCAGATGAAGCGGTTCGGCCGCGCCACGATATCGGGCTGGAAGACTGCGGCGTATTTCTGGCGGATGCGCGAATTGATGCCGTCGCTGGCGATCACGAGGTCGGCGTCGGGGTAGTCGGCATCCGATTCGGCCTCGGTCTCGAACACCAGCTCCACGCCCAGCGCCTCGCAGCGCCGCTGCAGGATATTGAGCAGCTTCTTGCGTCCGATGCCCACGAAGCCGTGGCCGCCGCTGCGGATGCAGCGGCCCTTGAAATGCAGCTCGATATCGTCCCAGTGGTTGAACGCCACCTCGATGGCGTCGGCGGTCGCGGCG
The DNA here is from genome assembly GCA_016709385.1 of Candidatus Rubrivivax defluviihabitans. Classification (GTDB taxonomy): domain Bacteria; phylum Pseudomonadota; class Gammaproteobacteria; order Burkholderiales; family Burkholderiaceae_C; genus Rubrivivax; species Rubrivivax defluviihabitans. The sequence goes on along the minus strand of JADJMW010000001.1, from coordinate 273,373 downwards.
TCCCACAGGCGCATGTTTTCCATCGTCGCGTCGCTGAACACCACGCCCCAGCCGAAGGTGTCGTAGGGCCGGTTGCGTTCGACCACCGTGATGCGGTGCGCCGGGTCCAGCTTCTTCATCAGAAGCGCGAAATACAGGCCGGCGGGGCCGCCGCCGATGCAGACGATGCGCATGGTCCTTGGGTCTCCTCGGACCATTGTCGCAGCGAAGTGCTTTACAAGTAAACGATCTCGGGTGGCCGGGCCATCACGGACAATTCCCGCATGCCGACCGCCCTGCCCTCTTATGTCGAAGCCCTCGGCGACGGCATCCACGCCGTCGATACCGGTTTCCACCGCGACCGCTTCGACGCCGCCTACCTGATCGTTCAAGACGGCCGCGCCGCCTTCGTCGACACCGGCACCACCTACGCCGTGCCGCGCCTGCTGGGGGCGCTGGAAGCCCTGGGCCTGGCGCGCGACGCCGTGGACTGGGTGATCCCCACGCATGTGCATCTGGACCACGCCGGCGGCGCCGGCGCGCTGATGCAGGAACTGCCGCGGGCCCGGCTGCTCGTGCACCCGCGTGGGCTGCGCCACATGGTCGACCCGAGCGCGCTGTGGCAAGGGGCGCTGGCGGTCTATGGCCCCGCCGAGATGGAGCGTTCCTATGGTCGCCTGGTGCCGGTGTCCGCCGAGCGCGCCAGTGCCACCCACGACGGCATGACGGTGGCACTGGCCGGCCGCATCCTGGCCTTTGCCGACACCCCCGGCCACGCCCGCCACCACCACTGCGTGTGGGACGCGGCCACGCGCGGCTGGTTCACCGGCGACACCTTCGGCCTGAGCTATCGCGAATTCGACACCGCAAGCGGGCCCTGGATGCTGCCCACCACCACGCCGGTGCAGTTCGAACCGGAGGTGCTGCAGGCCTCGATCCGCCGCCTGCTGGCTGCCGACCCGGGCTGCATCTACCTCACGCATTTCGGCCGCATCGGCGACGTGCAGCGGCTGGGGGCGCAGCTGCTGGCGCTGATCGACGAACTGGTGGCACTGGGCCGGGCCTGCCGGCATGCGCCCGAGCGCCACGCGGCGCTCAAGGCCGGCCAGCTGGAGATCTTCACGCGCCATCTGGCCGCCCACGGCTGCACGATGGCGCCCGACGCCATCGCGCAGCTGCTGGCCATGGACCTGGATCTCAATGCCCAGGGCCTGGCGATCTGGCTCGACCGCGACTGAGCGCCGGCGCCGTATCGGCCGCCACGATGTTCGAAGCCTTCGCCGTGTCCACCGGCGTAGTGGCGTTGGGCGAGATCGGCGACAAGACGCAGTTGCTGGCGCTGCTGCTGGCCGCGCGCTGGCGCCAACCCAAGCCCATCATCGCCGGCATCCTGGTGGCCACGCTGGCCAACCACGCCCTGGCCGCTTGGCTGGGCGCCTGGCTCACCAGCGTCGTCGACCCGGCGTGGATGCGCTGGATCCTGGGCGGCTCGTTTCTCGCGGTCGCGCTGTGGATGCTGGTGCCCGACGAGGTGGATGCCAGCGCCAGTCACGGCCCCGGCCGGCTGGGCGTGTTCGGCATCACCGTGGTCGCCTTCTTCCTGGCCGAGATGGGCGACAAGACGCAGATCGCCACCGTGATGCTGGCCGCGAAGTACCCGTCCTTGCAGGCCGTCATCGTGGGCACGACACTGGGCATGATGATCGCCAACGTGCCGGCGGTGCTGCTGGGCGAACGTGCGGTGAGGCTGGTGCCGGCGGAGTGGGTGCACCGCATCGCGGCGGCGGTCTTTGCCTTGCTCGGCCTGGCCGTCCTGGCGGGCTGGGGTGGCTGAACCGGCCGGCACGGCGCGGCCCGACACCGGCAAGGTCGAAGCGCAGGCGCGACAATGCCGCCCATGAAATATCTGCACACCATGGTCCGCGTGACCGATATCGAAGCCTCGCTGCATTTCTACCGCGACGCCCTGGGCCTGGAACTGCTGTCGCGCCGCGACCATGAAGCCGGCCGCTATACGCTGGTCTTCCTGGCCGCGCCGGGCAACCGCGAGGCGCAGATCGAGCTCACCTACAACTGGCCCGCGCCCGACGGCAGCGCCGAGACCTACACCGGCGGCCGAAATTTCGGCCACGTCGCCTATGCGGTGGACGATATCTACGCCACCTGCCGGCGCCTGGCCGACCACGGCGTGACCATCAACCGTCCGCCGCGCGACGGCCGCATGGCCTTCGTGCGCTCGCCCGACGGCATCTCGATCGAACTGCTGCAGGCCGGCGCCGCGCTGGCCCCGGCCGAGCCCTGGGTGTCGATGCCCAACGTCGGCAGCTGGTAGACCGCCGTCGGTTCGCATGAAACCGCGATGTACCTGCCGCCGCACTTCGCGCAGCTCGACCCGGCCGCGCTGCACGCGCTGATGCGCGAGCATCCACTGGCGGCGCTGGTGAGCCTGGGCGAAGACGGCCTCACCGCCGACCACCTGCCGCTGGAGTTCGACGCCATGGCCGGCGAGTACGGCACGCTGTTAGGCCACGTGGCGCGCGCCAACCCGTTGTGGCGCGTCGCCGCCGGCACGCCGGTGCTGGTCGTCTTCGGCGGGCCGCAGGCCTACGTGTCGCCGTCGTGGTACCCGAGCAAGGCGGCCACGCACAAGGTGGTGCCGACCTGGAACTACACCGTGGTGCACGCCCACGGCGTGCTGCAGGCGGTGGAGGACGCACCCTGGCTGGAGGCGCTGGTCGGCCGGCTGACCGACCACCATGAGGCCCCTCGCCCAGCGCCGTGGGCGGTGGACGATGCGCCGGCGGACTACGTGCAGCAGATGCTGCGTGCCATCGTCGGCATCCGCATCCCGCTGACGCGCCTGGTCGGCAAATGGAAAGTCAGCCAGAACCGCAGCGAGGCCGACCGGCTGGGTGTGGCCGACGGCCTAGGGGACGATCCGATGGCGGCGCTGGTGCGCCGCGGCTGAATCCGCGCCGTGCGTGGCAGGGCGTCCCGTCGCGCCTCAGCCGAGCCTCAGGCGCGCAGCGCCGTCGCTGCGCGCGCCAGTTGCGTGATGCGGTCCCAGTCGCCGGCGGCCACGGCATCGGCCGGCGTCAGCCAGGAACCGCCGCAGACCAACACGTTCGACAGCGCCAGGAACTGCGGCGCCGTCTCGGGCGTGATGCCGCCGGTGGGGCAGAACACGACGTCGGGAAACGGTCCGCCCAGCGCCTTCAGCATCGGGATGCCTCCGGCCGCCGTGGCCGGGAAGAACTTCAGGAACTGCAAGCCGTCGGCCTGCGCCGCCATCACCTCGCTGGCGGTGGCCACTCCCGGCAACAGCGGCAGGCCGGCGTCGCGGCAAGCCGTACCGACCTCGGAGGCATAGCCCGGGCTGACGCCGAAGAGGCTGCCGGCCGCTTTGGCCGCGCGGGCGTCGGCCGCCGAACGGATGGTGCCGGCACCGACGATGGCTTCGGGCACGTCGCGCGCAATCGCCTCGATGCAGGCCAGCGCCGCCGGCGTGCGCAGCGTCACCTCGAGCACCCGCACGCCGCCGGCCACCAGCGCACGCGCCAGCGGCACCGCATCGGCCACGCGGTCGAGCACGATGACCGGGATCACCGGGCCGTGGGCGGCCAATTCCAGGGTGTTCATCATGGTATTCACATCCAGCTGATGGCGCCTTCCTCGGCGCTCAGCACATTGCGCCGCATCCCGGCGAAGAGTTCGCGACCCAAGCCGTGAGCGTGCCCCTCGGCTTCTTCCGGCGGCACCAGGGCGGGGGTGCGTGCCGCCCACTCGGCCTCGTCCACCAGGGCCTGCAGCGCGCCGGCCTCGGCGTCCAGTCGGACCAGGTCGCCGTCGCGCAGCTTGGCCAGCGGCCCGCCGGCCAGCGCCTCGGGGCTGACGTGGATGGCGGCCGGCACCTTGCCGCTGGCGCCGCTCATGCGGCCGTCGGTCACCAGCGCCACCTTGAAGCCCTGGCCTTGCAGCACCGCCAGCGGCGGCGTGAGCTTGTGCAGTTCGGGCATGCCGTTGGCGTGCGGCCCCTGGAAGCGCACCACCACCACCAGGTCGCGCTGCAGTTCACCCGCGTTGAACGCGGCCAGCAGGGCTTCCTGACTGGTGAAGACCCGCGCCGGCGCCTCGACCACATGGCGTTCGTCGGGCACCGCCGAGGTCTTGATCACGGCGCGGCCCAGGTTGCCTCGCAGCAGCTTCAGGCCACCGGTGGCGGAGAAAGGTTCGGCCGCCGTGCGCACGACGTCGGTGTCGCCGCTGGCCGCCGGCAAGGCGCTCCAGCGCAGGCGCTCGCCCTCGAGCGCCGGCACCTCGCCGTAGGCGCTGATGCCGCGTTCGCTGACCGTGGTCACGTCCGGGTGCAGGCAGCCGCTGTGCAGCAATTCGCGCAGCACGAAACCCGGGCCGCCGGCGGCCTGGAACTGGTTTACGTCGGCGCTGCCGTTGGGGTAGACGCGCGTCAGCAGCGGCACCACGGCCGAGAGATCGGCGAAGTCGGTCCAGTCGATGACGATGCCGGCGGCGCGCGCCACCGCCACCCAGTGGATGAGGTGGTTGGTGCTGCCGCCGGTGGCCAGCAGCGCCACCATGGCATTGACGATCGCGCGTTCGTCGACCAGGCGGCCGATGGGCGTGAAGCGCTGGCCGGCACGCGCGCTGATGGCCAGCGCCGTGGCCACGGCCTCGCGCGTGAGCGCCTCGCGCAGCGGTGCGTACGGGTGCACGAAGGCGGCACCCGGCACGTGCAGGCCCATCGCCTCGAGCAGCATCTGATTGCTGTTGGCGGTGCCGTAGAAGGTGCAGGTGCCGGGGCCATGGTAGGCGGCGCTTTCGGCGGCGAGCAGTTCGGCGCGCCCGGCCAGCCCTTGGGCCGCCTGCTCGCGCACCTTGGCCTTGGCGTTGTTCGACAAGCCCGTGCTCATGGGACCGGCGGGCACGAAGACACAAGGCAGGTGACCGAAGTGCAGCGCGCCGATCAACAGCCCGGGCACGATCTTGTCGCACACGCCGAGCAGCAGCGCGGCGTCGAAGAGGTCGTGGCTCAACGCAATGGCGGTGCCCATGGCGATGTTGTCGCGCGAGAACAGGCTCAGCTCCATGCCCGGCAGGCCTTGCGTGACGCCGTCGCACATCGCCGGCACGCCACCGGCCACCTGGGCCGTGGCACCGCGGCGGCGCGCCTCGTCGCGGATGACGGTCGGATAGCCCTCGTAGGGCTGATGCGCCGAAAGCATGTCGTTGTAGGCCGTGACTACCGCCAGATGCGGCGCCTTCTCGGCGACGACGCGGAACTTGTCGCCCGCCGGCAGCGCGGCGAAGGCATGCGCGACATTGGCGCAACCCATGCGCTCGGGGCCGGGCGGGCGCTGCAGCAGGCGCGCGATGCGCGCCAGGTACGGCCCGCGGGTGGCGGCACTGCGGGCAACGATGCGGCGGGTGACTTCGACGAGTGTGGTTTGCATGGCAGGCACCGGATGTAACCAATGAATTGATTATCACGTAACTCAGTTACATCGTCAAACTCGGACCGGATGTGGCCGGTGAAAATGCCGGCCATTCGCCGCGTTCGCGTGGTCATCGCCTGGGTTCCGGTGAACGTAACATCGCCCTGCCGTGAACCACCGCATCGCCCCGGAACTGATCGTGCGCGACCCGCAGCAGGCGCTGCAGCGCCTCAGGCACGAATGGCACGGCCACGCCGAACGCTGGGTCTTCGGTTATGCCTCGCTCATCTGGCGTCCGGAATTCGACGCCGCCGAACACCGCACGGCCCTGGTGCACGGCTGGCACCGTGCGTTGCGGCTGCGCTCGCGCGTGAACCGCGGCACACCGGAACTGCCGGGTCTGGTTTTTGCGCTGCTGCCAGGCGGTGCCTGCCGCGGCATGGTCTACCGGCTGCGCACCGAGCACGCCGAGGCCGAGCTCGAGCGCCTGTGGGCGCGCGAGATGCCGACCGGCGTCTACGACGCGCGGCTGCTGCCTTGCCGCACGCCACAGGGCACGGTGGCGGCGCTGGCCTTCACGCTCAGCCGGCGCAGCGAAGCCTGCCTGCCTCGGCTGCCCGACGAAGAGGTGCTGCACATCCTGCGCCACGCCCGCGGCCGCTACGGCAGCACGCTGGAATACCTGGCCGAGACCGCCACGGCGTTGCGCCAGCATGGCGTGCGCGACCGCGAAATCGAACGCCTGATGGCATTGACGCGCCGGCACGGACTCGCCTAGGAAACCGGCGCGCAGGCATCGGCGCCCGGGGTGCCTACGGGCGTACGGGCGCGGCGGCAGCGGCCGGCGCGACGGCCCGGCGCAGCGCTTCGAGGTCGGCCTCGGTGTCGACGTCGAGCAGCACGCCGGGGTCGTCGAGCTCCACGCCCTGGGCCGGGTAGCGCGCCACGATGCGGCGCGCACCTTCGTCGCCGCGCAGCAGGATCAGTTCGGAATACAGCTCGGCGGCAAAACCCACCGGGTGGCCACGGCGGCCGCGATGCTGGGCATAGGCCACCGGAAACTGTTCCAGCGCGCTGGCCACGGCGAGCATGCTGGCCGGACGCACCAGCGGCATGTCGCCGGGCAGCACCAGCCAGCCCGTGGCGCCGGAGCGCTCGGCCACGCCGGCGGCGATCGAATGACCCATGCCGTTCACCGCTTCGTCCTCGGAGAGCACGACGATGTCGCGCCTGGCCAGTTGGCGCGCGACCAGCGGCGCCAGGGCGGCGGTGGTCACCACCACCACCGGCAACTGCGTCTCCACGGCATGGCGCACCGTGGTGCCGAGCACGGTGCTGCCATCGAAGGGCTGCTCCAGCTTGTGCAGCGGCCCGCCGAAGCGGCGGCCAAGTCCTGCCGCCGTGATGACGATGCTGGGACGGAATCTCATCCTCTTGTCGGGTGCCCGGCGATGGCCCGCACCCCCCCTTCCGGTCACCCGAGAATGGGCGCGCCGCGGCAATGCAGGAAGTGGGACGTTCACTTACGGCGTTCCACGTAAGGGATGCACCCGGTCCGGTGACCTGGCGTGACGCCGCCACGGCGCGCCGGCGCCCTTCCTATACTGGCGGCATGGACATCGCCAGCCTGCGCAAGAGTTATGAACGCGACGAACTCGACGAGACCGCCTCGGCGGCCGACCCGATCGACCAGTTCCAGCGCTGGTTCGACCAGGCGCTGAATGCCCAGCTGCCCGAACCCAACGCCATGACCCTGGCCACCGTGGGGCCAGATGGCCGACCGTCCACGCGCGTGGTGCTGATCAAGGGCTTCGACGCGCGCGGCATCGTCTGGTACACCAACTACGCCAGCCGCAAGGCGCGCGAGCTGGCGCACCAGCCCTTCGCCGCGCTGCAGTTCCACTGGGTCGAACTCGAGCGCGTGGTGCGCATCGAGGGCCGGGTGGAAAAGACCTCGGCCGAGGAGTCCGACGCCTACTACGCCACGCGCCCGCTGGATTCGCGCCTGGGTGCCTGGGCCTCGCCGCAGAGCGAGATCATCGCCTCGCGCGCCATGCTGGTGACCGGCGCAGCCAAGGCGGCGGCGCGCTTCGCGCTGCACCCGCCGCGGCCGCCGCACTGGGGCGGCTACCGTCTGCAGCCCGACCGCTGGGAATTCTGGCAAGGCCGCAAGAGCCGGCTGCACGATCGGCTGCGTTACCGGCTGGACGGCGCGGCCTGGATCCGCGAGCGCCTGGCGCCGTGAGCCGGGTCAGTGGGCGATCTCCGCCGCCAACCCGTCGATGCCGGCCAGAAAACGGTCGAACTGGATCGGCTTGGTCCAGTAGCCGTCGAAACCCGCGGCCAGCGCCGTCTCGATGTGATCCGGCATCGCATCGGCCGACAAGGCCACGATGCGGCAGCCGGCGGTGCGCGGGTCGGCACGCAGCCGGCGCATGACCTCGACGCCGTCGATATCGGGCAACTGCAGGTCGAGCAACACCAGGTCGGGCGGCTCGTTCAGCGCCGCGGCCAGGCCCGAGCCGCCGTCCACCGCCGTGGCCAGCCGCACCGTCGGCCGCAAGGCCAGCAATTCGCGCACCAGCTGCAGGTTGACCGGGTTGTCTTCAACGCACAGCACGCGCAGCCCGCCCGCCGCCCGCGGCGGCGGCGCGGGGGCCGGGTCGGGCTCCAGGTGGGCAATCTTCAGCAGACCGTCGACCAGCGACATCATCTCCGCGCCCGCGCCGGCGATGCGCGCCAGCCGCTCGCGCTGGCGTTCGCTGGGCGGGTCGGCGGCGTCGTCGGCCAGCAACTGCGTGAAGCCGAGCACCGCGTTCATGGGCGTACGCAGCTCATGGCTCATGCGCGCCATGAAGGCCGATTTTTCGCGGTTGACCTGCTCCAATTGCTGCCGCTGCTGCAGCATCTCCTCGGCGCGCCGGCGCTCGGTCACGTCCATGTGCATGCCGTAGGCCATGCGTCGCCCGCCGCGGCTGGTGCGCCGCACCCAGGAATGCACCCAGCGTGGCTGGCCGTCGCGGTCGGGGATGCGGAATTCGGTCTCCGCGACTTCTTCGCCCCGGGTGTCGGCCTCGCGGATGCTGCGCTCGATGCGCGCCTGGTCCTGCGGGTGCACGCAGCGCTGCAGCCACTGGCGGCCGGTGAACGGCCCCCTTTCCGGGTCGACACCGTAGATGCGGCACATCGTCTCGTCCCAGACCGCGTTGTCGGTGTCGACGTCGCGGCTGGAGAAACCCACCCCCAGCGCCCGCACGATGAGCTGCGTGCGTTCGTGCAGCACCTCCGCGCGCTCGCGTTCGGCGAGCTGGCGCGACAGGTCGATGGAGATGCCGGCCAGCCCGGTGGCGCGCCCGGCCACGTCGCGTTCGGCCACGCGCCGCGTGAGCAGCGTGCGCCAACTGCCGTCGGGGTTGCGGTAGCGCGCCACCACGTCGACGACGCCATCGCTCTTCAACGCCTCCTCGGCGGCTTGCTCCACGGCCTGGCGATCTTCGGGGTGGATGCTGCTGCGCATGGACTCGAGGTCGATGCCGTTGGCGTCCTCGCTCATGCCCATGACGCGAAAGCCCACGGCATTGAAGAAGATGCGCCGCGTGAACAGGTCGATGCGCCATACCGAGACGCCGGCCAGTACCAGCGCACGATCCAGGAATTCGGTGGCGCGCTGGGTGGCCACGGAGCCGGCGCCCGCGTCCGAGACCCAGACCAGGTGACCGTCGGGCAGGTCGACACGCGTGCAGGTCACGGCCACCGAGCCGACGAGGGCCGGCACGCAAGCCGGCCCGCGCGCCAGCCCCGCACGCGCCAGGTCCTGCAGTGCCCCCAGCCCCACGCCATGCGCCAGCGCCCAGCGGCGGGCCGCTTCGTTCGGTTCGACGTCGATGGCCGATCCCGTGGCGCGCACGCGCAGCGAAGGCAGCGGCGCATCGAGCCAGATTCGGTCCATCCGTGGGGTCCCTGCAAGCGCAACGCAGCGCAGTTTAGCGGCCGCTCGGCAGGCCCCGCCACCGCGGCGCGCACGCAGCCGGACGGCGCCGCGTCTTCACCCCAGACCCCCCGGGGCCGGGCCGGCCGGCGGATTTGCGGCTAGAGTCTGCGCCCACCATGAATCTTTTGCTCTTCATCGGCGGCCTCGCCGCGCTCGTGATCGGTGCCAACCTGCTGGTGCGTGGCGCTTCCAAGCTCGCCTTGTCCTTCGGCATCTCGCCGCTGGTGGTGGGTCTCACCGTGGTGGCCTTCGGCACCAGCGCGCCCGAGATGGCGGTGTCGGTGGGTGCGGTGCTGAGCGGCCAGACCGATATCGCCATCGGCAACGTCGTCGGCAGCAATATCTTCAACGTGCTCTTCATCCTGGGCCTGAGCGCGCTCATCGTGCCGTTGGTGGTGAACGTGCAGCTCATCCGCCAGGAGGTGCCGATCATGATCGGCGCCTCGCTGCTGCTGCTGGTGCTGGTGCAGGACGGCCGCATCGGCGTGCTGGACGGGATATTGCTGTTCGTGCTGCTGTTGGCCTACACGGTCTTCCTGGTCGTGCAGTCGCGCACCGCGGGGTTGGAGGTGCAGCAGGAATTCGCCGACGACCTGCCGGTCAGCACGCCCGGCACCTGGGACAGCCGCGTGCCGGTGCAACTGGCGCTCATCGTGGTCGGACTGGCCGGGCTGGTGCTGGGTTCCGACTGGCTCGTCACCGCCGCCGTGTCGTTTGCCAAGGCGCTGGGCGTGAGCGACCTCGTCATCGGCCTGACCATCGTCGCCGCCGGCACCTCGCTGCCCGAGGTCGCGGCCTCGATCGCCGCGGCGCTGAAAGGCGAGCGCGACATGGCCGTCGGCAACATCATCGGCAGCAACACCTTCAACATCCTGGGCTGCCTCGGTCTGGCGGGGATCGCCTCGGGCAGCACCGGGTTGGGCGTGGGACCACAGGTGATGGGTTTCGACCTCTGGGTCATGCTGGCGGTCGCCCTGGCCTGCCTGCCGGTCTTCATCACCGGGCGCGAGATCGCGCGCTGGGAAGGTGCGCTGTTCCTGGCCTATTACGCGGCTTATGTCGCCTGGCTGATCCTGGCGGCTCAGCACAACGGCCTGCTGGGGACTTATGCCACGGTGATGACGAGCTTCGTGCTGCCGCTGACTCTGGTGACGCTGGTCGTGATGCTGATCCGCCGGCCGCGGCGGCCATGACCTCGCTGCTGGTGCTGGCCGCCCTGCCCTGGCTGGGCGCCATCGCCATGGCGACGGTGCCGGCCGCGGCGCGGCGCATTGCCGCCTGGCTGGCCGGCGCCGTGGCGCTGGCGGCGCTGGCCCTGGTGCTGGCCGCGGCGCCCGCGGTCTTCGGCGGCGAGGTGCTGCGCTTCAGCGTGCCCTGGCTGCCGGCACTGGGGCTGGACTTCGGCCTGCGCCTGGACGGCCTGGCCTGGCTGTTCGCGCTGCTCATCACCGGCATCGGCGCGCTCGTCGTCCTGTATGCCGCCTGGTACCTGGACCCGGCCGACCCCGCGCCGCGCTTCTTCACCTTCCTGCTGCTGTTCATGGGCGCCATGCTCGGCGTGGTGCTGGCCGACAACCTGATCCTGCTGGTGCTGTTCTGGGAGCTCACCAGCCTGAGCTCGTTCCTGCTCATCGGCTACTGGCACCAGCGCGAGGACGCGCGCCAGGGCGCGCGCATGGCGCTCACCATCACCGGCGCCGGCGGGCTGTGCCTGCTGGCCGGCGCGCTGCTCATCGGCCACATCGCCGGCAGCACGAAACTCGACGTGGTGCTGGCCGCTGGTGACGTGATCCGCGCCCACCCGATGTACGAGACGGCGCTGGTGCTGGTGCTGCTGGGCGCCTTCACGAAGAGCGCGCAGTTTCCTTTCCACTTCTGGCTGCCGCACGCGATGGCCGCGCCCACTCCGGTGTCGGCCTACCTGCATTCCGCCACCATGGTCAAGGCCGGCGTCTTCCTGCTGGCCCGCCTGTACCCGGCGCTGGGCAGCAGCGAGCCCTGGTTCTGGATCGTCTCGCTGGTGGGGCTGGCCACGCTGCTGGTGGGTGCCTATACCGCCATCTTCCAGCACGACCTGAAAGGCCTGCTCGCCTATTCGACCATCAGCCACCTCGGCCTGATCACGCTGCTGTTCGGCCTGGACGAACCGCTGGCCGTGGTGGCCGGCGTCTTCCACATCATCAACCACGCCACCTTCAAGGCGGGCCTGTTCATGAGCGCCGGCATCATCGACCACGAGTGCGGCACGCGCGACATGCGGCGCATCAACGGCCTGCTCAAGTACATGCCGTTCACGGCCACTTTAGGCATGACGGCGGCGGCGGCGATGGCCGGCGTGCCGCTGCTCAACGGCTTCCTGAGCAAGGAGATGTTCTTCGCCGAGACGGTGGCCAAGGAAGCGCATGGCGCCATGCAGTGGCTGCTGCCGGCCGGCGCCACGCTGGCCGGCATCTTCAGCGTGGCCTACAGCCTGCGTTTCGTGCACGACGTTTTCTTCAACGGCGAGCCGGTCAACCTGCCGAAGAAACCGCACGAGGCGCCGTTCTTCATGGTGCTGCCGGTGGGGCTGCTGGTGATGCTGTGCCTGGCCGTGGGCCTGGTGCCGGCGCTGACCGCCGGGCCGCTGCTGGGGGTGGCGGCGCAGGCCGCGCTGCACGGCGCGCCGGGGGCGCCGTTGCCCGAGTACACGCTGGCCATCTGGCATGGACTGAACCTGCCGCTGCTGATGAGCGGCGTGGCCACGGCCGGCGGTGTGGCCTTGTACTTCGGCCTGCAGCGCTTCATCAACCTGCACCGGGTGGTGCGGCTGCCGGGCTGGGTGAGCACGGGCGGGCGAGACATCTTCATGGCCCTGCAGACCGGCACCGTGCACGCGGCGCAGGCACTCACGGCGTCGCTGGAAACCGGCAGCCTGCAGCGTTATCTCTCGCTGCTGGTGGTGGTGGCGCTGGCGGCGGGCGCGTGGCCCTTCTTCGGTACCGGACCGGCCACGCCGATGGCGCCGGTGCGGCTGGACGAAGCCCCGTTCGGCGTCGTCGTGGTGGCGCTGATCGGCCTGGCGGCCACCGTGGGCACGGTGCTGGCCTACCGCCGGCGGCTGCTGGCGGTGGTGCTGGTGGGAGCGGTCGGCCTGGCGGTGTGTCTGGCCTTCGTCTGGTTCTCGGCGCCCGACCTGGCGCTGACGCAACTGCTGGTGGAAATGGCCACCGTGGTGCTGCTGATGCTGGCGCTGCGCTGGCTGCCGGCCTCCAGCCCGGTGGAGCCGGCGCGCTGGACGCCCTGGCTGCACGCGGGGCTGGCGCTGGCCGCCGGCCTGGGCGTGGCCGCGCTGACCTGGCTGCTGCTGTCGCGGCCGTCGGCTTCGATCTCCGATTTCTTCCTCGCCAATACGCTGCCGCTGGGCGGCGGCAGCAATGCGGTCAATGTCATCATCGTCGACTTCCGCGCCTTCGACACGCTGGGCGAGATCGCCGTCTTCGGCATCGCCGCGCTGGTCATGCACGCGCTGCTGGCGAATTTCGACCCGCAGCGCGTGCTGCCCGCGGGCGCCGAGGACGACAAGCACCCGCTGATGCTGCAACTGGCCTCGCGCCTGGTGCTGCCCTTCGCGGTGCTGATTTCCCTGTACATGCTGCTGCGCGGCCACAACCAGCCCGGCGGCGGCTTCATCGCCGGGCTCGTGCTGGCCATCACGCTGCTGCTGGTGCAGGTGGCGCACGGCCACGACTGGACGACACCGCGCGCCGGCAACGACTACCGCGGCTGGGTCGGCTGGGGTCTGCTGATCGCCGGCGCCACCGGCGTCGCGAGCTGGCTGCTGGGCTCGCCCTTCCTGACCAGCACCTACGACTACCCGTGGCTGCCTGGCGTGGGCGGCGTGCCGCTGGCCAGCGCCGCGGCCTTCGACCTCGGTGTGTATCTCGTCGTGGTCGGCGGCACGATGGTCATGCTGCAGTCGATCGCGCGCCTGTCCAAAGGCAGCGGAGGGCCGCGCTGATGCTGTTGCTGCTCACGCTGAGCATCGGCACGCTCACTGCAGGCGGCGTGTGGCTGCTGCTGCGCGCGCGCAGCTTCGACGCCATCCTGGGCCTGACGCTGCTGTCCTACGCGGTGAACCTGTTCCTGTTCGCCACCGGACGGCCGCGCGTCGACGCGGAGCCCATCCTCACGCCCGGCGTGGCGGCCACGCTGGCCAACACGACCGACCCGCTGCCGCAGGCGCTGGTGCTCACGGCCATCGTCATCGCCTTCGCGATGACGGCGCTGTTGCTGGCGATCGCGCTGCGCGCACGCGCCGAGACCGGGTCCGACCATGTCGACTCGAAGGAGCCGCAGTGAACGGTCCGGCCCTGGACACGCTGCTGGCCACGCACGGCCCCGTGCTGCCGGTGGTACTGCCGCTGCTGGCCGGCGCGCTGCTGCTGCTGCTGGAGTCGGCCCGATCGCAGGCGCTGCAGCGCTGGGTGCCGTGGGTGTCGGCCACAGCGACCTTCGCGCTGCTGGCGCTGGCTGCGCTGCTGCTGCGGCAGGCCAGCGGCGGCGAGGTCCAGGCCTATCTGGTGGGCAACTGGCCGGCGCCTTTCGGGATCTCGCTGGCGCTGGACCGTCTGGGCGCACTGATGGTGCTGCTCACCGCGGCGGTGGCCTGCACGGCGCTGGTCTACGCTTTGGGCGGCATGGCGGCGCGCGGGCTGCACTTTCACGCCCTGTTTCAGTTCCAGCTGATGGGTTTGAACGGCGCCTTCCTCACCGCCGACCTGTTCAACCTGTTCGTCTTCTTCGAGGTGCTGCTGGCTGCCAGCTACGGCCTGCTGCTGCACGGCCGCGGCGCCGGGCAGCGCCAGCGGCTGCAGGCCGCCGTGCACTACGTGACCTTCAACCTGGCCGGCTCGTCGCTGTTCCTCATCGCCCTGGGCCTGCTCTACGGCGTGACGGGCACGCTGAACATGGCCGACCTGGCGCACAAGCTGCCGGTGCTGCCGCCCGGCGACGTGCGGCTGGCGCAGGTGGCGGCGCTGCTGCTGCTGACGGTATTCGCGGTGAAGGCGGCGCTGCTGCCGCTGTATTTCTGGCTGCCCGACACCTATGCCGCGGCCAGCGCGCCGGTGGGAGCGCTGTTCGCGATCATGACCAAGGTCGGCGTCTATGCCGTGCTGCGCGTCACCACGCTGGTCTTCGGCGCCGAGGTTGCGGCACCGTTTCTTTCGCTGCTGGCGCTGGCCACGCTGGCGCTGGCGGCCGTGGGGGCGCTGGCCGCCACCCGGCTGCGCGGGCTGGTGGCCTACCTGGTGGTGGCCTCGGCCGGCACGCTGCTGCTGGCCGCCGGGCTGGGCAGCGAGGGCACGCTGGCCGCGGGCCTGTTCTACCTTATCAACAGCACGCTGGTAGCAGCGGCGTGGTTCCTGCTGGCCGACCGCATCGCCGCCGCGCGCGGCGGCAGCGACCTGCTGCAGCCGCGGCCGCTGGGTGGCGGCTGGGCGGTGCTGGGTGCCGCCTTCTTCGTGGCCGCCGTGGCCGTGGCGGGCGTGCCGCCGCTGGCCGGCTTCATGGGCAAGGCGCTGCTGCTGCAGGCCGCCGGGCCGCTGCCGATGGGCCGCCGTGGGTGGTGGCCGGCGTGCTGGCTTCCAGCCTGGCCGTGATGGTGGCGCTGGCGCGCGCCGGCAGCGTCATCTTCTGGAAGTCGGCGCAGGTTGGTGCCGCGGCGCCGGACGCGTCGCCCGCCCACGCCACGGCGCTGGCCGGTGTGCTGGCCGCGGTACTGGCGTTGGCGGCGGCGGCCGGGCCGATCTCGGCCTACACGGGAGCCGCGGCCGGCCAGTTGCTGCAGCGCCAGGGCTATATCGACGCCGTGCTGGGCGCCCGCCCGGCACCCGCGGCCTGGGACGTGCGCAAGGAGATGCGCGAACGGGGAGATGCCAAATGAGTCGCCGCAACGACGGCGCCTGGTCGCGCCTGCGCTTGCGCCTGCTGCCTTCGCCGCTGCTCAGCGCGCTGCTGTTCCTGGCCTGGCTGATGCTCAACGAATCGGCGTCGGCGGGCCACCTGCTGCTGGCGCTGGGGCTGGCGCTCGTGCTGCCCTGGTGGAGCAACCGCTTCCGCCCCGAGCGGGTGCGACTGCGGCACGGGGGCACGATGCTGCGCCTGACGGGCCGCGTGCTGGCGGACATCGTGGTCTCCAACGTCGAGGTCGCGCGGCGCGTGCTCGGCCCCGAAGCTGCGCTGCGCCCGGTCTTCGTGTGGGTGCCGCTGCAGCTGCGCAGCCCGCACGCCATGGTGACGCTGGCCGGCATCGTGACGCTGACGCCGGGCACGCTGTCCAGCGAGATCACGGCCGACCGCCGCCACCTGCTGGTGCACGCCCTGCACTGCCCCGACGCCGAAGCCGAGGCGGCGCTGGTGGCCAGCATCCGGGAACGCTACGAGGCCCCGCTGAAGGAGATCTTCGAATGATCCTGCCCGACGTGCTGCCCTGGGTGATGGTGGCCTTCGCGCTGGCGCTGGCGCTCAACGCCTGGCGCCTGTTCCGCGGCCCGGGCCTGCCCGACCGCATCCTGGCGCTGGATACGCTGTATATCAACGCGCTGGCGTTGATCGTCGTGCTCGGCCTGTGGCTGGAGACGAAGGCCTATTTCGAGGCCGCCATGCTGATCGCCCTGCTGGGTTTCGTGGGTACGGCGGTGATGGCCAAGTTCGTGATGCGCGGAGATATCGTCGAATGAGTGCGCTGCCGCTGTGGGCCGAGATCGTCATCACCGCGCTGCTGGTCACCGGTGCGGCCTTCGCCCTGGTCGGCTCGTGGGGGCTGGCCAAGCTGGGCGACATCCTCAAGCGGCTGCACGGTCCGAGCAAGGCCACCACGCTGGGCGTGGGCTGCGTGCTCGTCGCCTCGGCACTCTTCTTCGCGCTGCAGGGCGAACCCAGCCTGCACGAGTTGCTGATCGCGCTGTTCCTGTTCATCACCGCGCCGGTATCGGCGCACCTGATCGTGAAGGCCGCGATGCGGCTGGACCCTGCGCTGCGGCCACCGCCGCCGGGCGAGCGGCGCTAAAAGCCGCCCCCGCCGGGGGCGAGCGCCGCTCAGGCCGGAACCTGGCGCACCACGCGCTGCGGGTACGGAATCTCCACTCCCATCTCCTCGAACAGGCGCAGCAGCGCCAGGTTGGCGTCCGAGATCGGCCCGAGCTGGCCCTGGTCGGGGTCGGCGATCCAGAAACCCACGCGCAGGTTCAGCCCGTCGGCGGCAAAGGCGGTGAGCAGCACGCCCGGCGCCGGGTCGGCCAGCACGCGGGGCACGCGCGAGACCACGGCCACCATGCGCGGCATCAGCGCCTCGAGGTCGGTGCCGTAGGCCACCTGCACCTCGGTGAACACCGCCACCTTGGTATCGGCCAGCGAGGCGTTCTCGATGCGCTGCGTGATCATCATCTCGTTGGGCACGATCGATTCGCGGCCGTTCAGGGCGCGGATCACGGTGTAGCGCGTGCTGATGTCGGTGATGCGGCCCTCGAAATTGTCGACCTTGACCAGGTCGCCGATGCGCATGCTGTGCTCGGCCAGGATGACGAAGCCGCTGATGTAGTTGGCAGCCAGCTTCTGCAGCCCGAAACCGATGCCCACGCCCACGGCGCCGCCGAGCACACCCAACGCGGTGAGGTCGATGCCGGCGGCCGACAACGCGAACATCAGGCCCACGAACAGCAGCAGCGCGCGCAGCGCGTTGGCCGCCATCTTGCGGATCGAGAGGTTGTCGGTGGCGCCGGCCAGCAACCGCGCTTCGAGCAGCGCCGACACCCACAGCGCCAGCATCAGCACCAGCACCGCGCTGACGACCCCTTCGATGAGGTTGCGCACCGAGATCTGCGTGCTGCCGATCTTCCAGCTGATCTGGTCGAGCTCCTGCAGGATCAGCGGCAGCATGCCTGTGATCCACAGCACCACCGCCACCCAGGCGATCCAGGACACGCTGCGCTCGACCACCCGCATCAGCTGCGAATCGGGGAAGCTGGCGTGCAGCACGCGCACCGTGAGCCGGATCACGGCCAGCGACATGAGGATCGGCACCACGAGCCGGAAGACCGCCACCGGCAGCTGCTCGGGTGTGACGGTCTGCATGAACCAGCGCGCCAGCAGCGCCAGCAGCAGCGCCAGCAGCGGGAACAGCACGCCGTCGAAGACGCGGTCACCGAACCAGATGGAGCCCGGCCGGGCGCCGGCACCGCGCAGCGCGCGCACCACCAGCCAGGCCACGAGCAGGCAGCCCGCGACCACAGCGAGCTCGATCAGCGCGCTGCGCTGGAACAGGGACTGGACCAGCGCGCCGAATTCGGCGGCCGTCTGGCTGCGGGCCATGGCTTGCCCGCCGCTCAGGCCAGGTCGGCCAGCACGCGCACGTGGGCGGCGACGCTGCGCGCCAGTGCCCCCAGGTGGTAGCCACCCTCCAGGCAGGAAACGATACGGCCCTGCGCGTGGCGGCGCGCCAGGTCCACCAGGCGCTGCGTGATCCACTCGTAGTCGGCCTCGACCAGGCCCATCTGGCCGAGGTCGTCCTCGCGGTGGGCGTCGAAGCCGGCCGAGATGAAGACCATCTGCGGCGCGAAGGCTTCCAGCGCCGGCATCCACATGGCGTCGATGGTCTCGCGCACCGCGGCGCCGCGCGTGTAGGGCGCCACCGGGACGTTGACCATGTTGGTGCCCTTGGGCACCGCACCGCAATACGGGTACAGCGGGTGCTGGAAGAAGCTGCACATGAGCACACGCTCGTCGCCGGCGATGATGTCCTCGGTGCCGTTGCCGTGGTGCACGTCGAAGTCGACGATGGCCACGCGCTTCAGGCCGTGCACGTCGAGCGCGTGGCGCGCCGCCACCGCCACGTTGTTGAAGAAGCAGAAGCCCATGGTCTCGTCGCGCGTGGCGTGGTGGCCGGGCGGCCGCACGGCGCAGAAGGCGGCGTGGGCGCGGCCGGCGATCACGTCGTCGGTGGCCGCCACGGCGGCACCGGCGGCGCGCAGCGCGGCCTGCAGCGTGTGCGGGCAGGCCACGGTGTCGGGGTCGAAGGCCTTGGTTTCGCCGTCGTTGCGCAGGCGCTCCAAATGGTCGAGCAGTTCGGTCACGTAGTGGGTGGTGTGCGCACGCTCGATCTGCTCCAGCGTGGCCACGGGGGCTTCGCGGAAGTCCAGCGCGATATCCAGCCCGATGGCCAGCAGGTGGTCGGTGATGGCGTCCAGGCGCTGCGGGCATTCGGGGTGCCCGGGCCCCATGTCGTGCAGGCGGCAATCGGGATGGCTGTAGAAGGCGGTATTCATCGCGGGATCGGGCTGAAGCCTTTTGGGTTATGGTGCCGCGCATGGATCCAAGCCTTGCGCGCCAGCTCTCCGGACTGGTCGATCAGATTAGCACGATCGTGGTGGGCAAGCGGCCGCAGATCGAGGACTGCGTGGCCTGCCTGCTGGCCGCCGGCCACCTGCTCATCGAGGACGTGCCCGGCGTCGGCAAGACGACGCTGGCGCACGCACTGGCGGTGTCGCTGGGGCTGGACTTCCGGCGCGTGCAGTTCACCGCCGATCTGATGCCGAGTGACCTCATTGGCGTCAGTGTCTTCGAGCGCAGCAAGGAAGCCTTTGTCTTCCATCAAGGCCCCGTCTTTGCGCAGGTGCTGCTCGCCGACGAGATCAACCGCGCCGGCCCGAAGACGCAGAGCGCGCTGCTCGAGGCCATGGAGGAGCAGCAGGTGTCGGTGGAAAACGAGACGCGGCCGCTGCCGCACCCGTTCTTCGTCATCGCCACGCAGAACCCCAGCGACCAGCTCGGCACCTACCCGCTGCCCGAGAGCCAGCTCGACCGCTTCCTGCTGCGCATCACCCTGGGCTACCCCGACCGCGCCGCCGAACGCGAACTGCTGGCCGGCGGCGACCGCCGCGCCGCGGCCATGAAACTGCAGCCGCTGATGCGGCCGGCGCAGCTGCAAGCCGCGCAGCAGGCGGTGCTGCGGGTGCGCGCCGCCGATGCGCTGCTGGACTACCTGCAGGCGCTGATCGCGGCCACGCGATCGGGCGCCTGGTTCGTCGAAGGCCTGTCGCCGCGCGCCGGCATCGCCTTGTTGCGCGTGGCGCGGGCACGCGCGCTGATGGCCGGCCGCGACTACGTGGCGCCCGACGACGTGCAGGCCATCCTGCCGCAGGCCGTGGCGCACCGGCTGCAACCCGTGCCCGGCGCCGGACGCGGGCCCATCGAGCAGGTGCGTGCCATGGTCGAGGCCGTGCCCATTCCCTGAGCGCCTGGACGCTGCGCCGACCGTGGCCGAAGCGACGCTGCCCGCGCCTGCGCCAGCCCCCGCCCCGCGCGGCGGGTCAGCGCGCCAGCGCCTTCGTGCATGGTGGCTGTCGCGGCTGCCGCTCACCGACACCTGGCAACTGGGCCAGCGCAACATCTACATCCTGCCCACCAAGGCCGGCTATGCCTTCGCCGCCACGCTGGTGGTGATGCTGCTGGCGGCCATCAACTACCAGCTCAATCTGGGCTATGCGCTGACCTTCCTGCTCGCCGGCGCCGGACTGGTTTCGATGCACCTCACGCACGGCAACCTGCGCGGCCTGACCCTGCACCTGCGGCCGGTGGCGCCGGTGTTCGCCGGCGATCCGGCGCTGCTGGACGTGGTGATCACCAGCCCGGCGCGCGACCGCCACGGCCTGGCGCTGCGCTTCGAGAACCGCGCCGCCCACGGCCGCGCCTTCGCCTGGTGCGACGCTCCGGCCGGCGGCCAGGCCAGCGCGCACCTGAGCCTGGTGCCGCCGCGGCGCGGCTGGCACGCGGTGCCGGCGCTGGTGGTGGAGACGGTCTTTCCCTTCGGCCTGTTCCGCGCCTGGACGGTGTGGCGCCCGGCGGCGCGCGTGCTGGCCTGGCCGCGACCCGAGCAGCCGCCACCGCCCCTGCCCGCCGCCGCCGCGGCCGGCAGCGAAGAACGCGCCGTCCAGCGCAGCGCCGGCAGCGAACTCGACGGCGTGCGCCCCTGGCGCCGCGGCGACAGCATGCGCCAAGTCGCCTGGAAGAAGGTGGCGCGCAGCGGCGAACTGGTCAGCCGCGAGACCACGGGCAGCGCCAGCCGCGAGCTGTGGCTGGACTGGGCCGATGGCCACGGCGCCGACACCGAGCAGCGCCTGTCGCGCCTGGCCGCCTGGGTGCTGCTGGCCGAACGCGAGGGCCTGGCCTGCGGCCTGCGCCTGCCCGGCCACCTGCTGCCGCCCGGCCAGGGCGACGCCCACCGGCGTGCCGCGCTGGACCTGCTGGCGCTGTGGCGATGACAGCCGCGGCCAGCTCGGCGCTGAACCTGCGCCAACGCCTGACGCACCTGCCGCGCGACACGCGCGACACGCTGTTCCACCTGACCGTCATCGGCTGGACGATCGCGCCGCACCTGCTGCACCTGCCCCTGTGGTGCGGTGCCATGGCGCTGGTGCTGCTGGCCTGGCGCGCGCGGCTGGCACTCACCGCCGCCGCACTGCCCGGCCGCTGGCTCGTCACCGCGCTGCTGGTGCTGGCCGCCGCGCTCACGCTGTGGAGCGAACGCACGCTGCTGGGCAAGGAGGCCGGCATCACCATGCTGGTGGTGCTGATGTCGCTGAAGACGCTGGAACTGCGTGCGCGGCGCGACGCCCTGGTGGTGCTGTTCCTCGGCTTCTTCCTGGTGCTCACGCACTTCCTGTATTCGCAGTCGCTGGGCACCGGCCTGTGGCTGCTGGTGGCAGTGTGGGGCCTGCTCACGGCGCTGGTGCTGGCGCACATGCCAGTGGGCCGGCCGCCGCTGATGCGGGCCGGCTGGGTGGCGGCGCGCGCCGCGGTCCTCGGCCTGCCGCTGATGGCGGTGCTGTTCGTGCTGTTCCCCCGCATCGGCCCGCTGTGGGGCCTGCCGCAGGATGCCGCCGGCCGCACCGGGCTTTCGGGCAGCCTGCGCATGGGCGGCGTGGCCACGCTGGCCGAGGACGACAGCATCGCCTTTCGCGTGCGCTTCACCGGTGCCACACCGGCGCCGGCGCAGATGTACTGGCGCGGGCCGGTGCTGTCCAGTTTCGACGGCCGCGAATGGACGCGCCTGGCGTCCACCTTCCCGGTGGCGCTGCGTCCGCGCCTGGAACTCGAATTGCGCGGCGCACCGCTGCGCTACGAGATGACGCTGGAGCCGAGCCGGCTGCCGCTGCTGCCGATGCTGGAAATGACACCCGACGACGACGCCAGCGCACCGCGCGTCGAAGGCTGGCTGCTCACGCTGCGGCCCGATGGCCAGTGGCAGGCGGACCGCCCGTTGAGCGAGCGCCTTCGCGTGCAGGCCGCAGCCTGGCTGGACCACCGCCACGGCCCGCGCGAGCCCGTGCTCGGCCTGCGCGACCTGGTGGCGCTGCCGGCCGGCTACAACCCGCGCCTGCTGCAATGGACGGCCGAGCTGCGCGCGCAGCCGGCGTACGCCCAAGCCGATGCGCCTGCGCTGGCGCAAGCGCTGCTGCATCACATCGGGCGCGGCGGCTACACCTACACGCTGGAACCCGGCGAATATGGCCGCGATGCCATCGACGAATTCTGGCTCGACCGCAAGCTGGGCTTCTGCGAGCACTACGCCACCGCTTTCGTGGTCGCGATGCGCGCGATGGACGTGCCTGCACGCGTGGTCACCGGCTACCAGGGTGCCGACCCCGAACCGCAGGACGGCTGGTGGATCGTGCGCCAGCGCCACGCGCACGCCTGGGCCGAATACTGGGTGGCCGGCACGGGCTGGGTGCGCATCGACCCGACCTCGGCCGTGGCCCCCGACCGCGTGCAGCGCAGTCTCAGCCTGCGGCCGCCGCCAGGGCTGGTGGCCGGCGCCTTCGACACCATCGACCCCGCGCTGGCGCTGCGCCTGCGCAATGCCTGGGAGTCGGTGAACAACCGCTGGAACCAGTGGGTGCTGAACTATTCGCGCGGACAGCAATTCGACCTGCTGCGCGAACTCGGCTTCGAAGCCCCCAGCTGGCAGGACCTGGCCACGGTGCTGATCGGCGTGCTGTGCAGCGCTGCGCTGGCCGGTGCCGGCTGGGCCTGGTGGGACCGTCGTCGCCAGGACCCCTGGCAGCGCCTGCAGCGGCGCGTGCAACAGCGGCTGGCCGCCCTGGGCGTGACCGTGCTGCCGCACCATGCGCCGCGCACGCGGGCGCAGCGCGTGCGAACCACGCTGGGCGCGCGCGGCGAAGCGCTGGCCGGCTCGCTGGAGGCACTGGACCGCGCGCGTTATGCCGGCGGCCCGGTCTCGCTGCATTCGTGGTGGCGGCAATTCCGTGCCGCAGCGCGGGGGGCTGGGTGACATTGCCGGTGGGCGCTGCCGATAATCCTGGCATGAGCTTGCCTGCACGTTGCCGACCGGCCATCGTCCTGGTCCTGGTCCTTGCCGCTGCGCTTGCCGGGCCGGCCGCCGCCGCGCCGCGCCAGGACGGCAGGAAGGCGTCGCACCAGGCCGCCGCGGCGCCCAGTTATGCCGGCCACCCCGAGGCGCGCCGCTTTGCCGCCGAGGCGGCCGAACGCCGCGGCCTGCCCCAGCAGTGGCTGGTACAGCAACTCGCCCAGGCGCGTCGCGTGGCGGCGGTGCAGAAGCTCGTGATGCCGCCGCCCGCCGGCACGGCCAAGAACTGGGCCGCCTACCGCGCGCGCTTCATCGAGCCGCGTCGCATCGAGGCCGGTGTCGCCTTCTGGCAGGCCAACGAGGCGGCGCTGCTCAGCGCCGAACAGCGCCATGGCGTGCCGGCCGAGGTGGTGGTGGGCGTCATCGGCGTGGAGACCTTCTACGGCCGCATCACCGGCAACCACCGCGTCATCGACGCCCTGGCGACGCTGGCCTTCGACTTCCCCGCCGGCCGCAGCGACCGCAGCGCCTACTTCCGCGGCGAGCTGGAGGAATTCTTCGTGCTCTGTGCCCGCGAAGGCTTGGACCCGCAGGCCGTGAAGGGTTCGTTCGCCGGCGCCATGGGCCTGCCGCAGTTCATGCCCGGCAGCGTCAACCGCTGGGCAGTGGACCACGACGGCGACGGCCACGTCGACCTGCAGTCCAGCGCCGCCGACGCGGTCGGCAGCGTGGCCCGCTACCTGCAGGTCCACGGCTGGCAGACCGGACTGGACACGCACCATGCGGTGGCCGTGCCGGTGGACGCCGCCAACCGCGCGCTGCTGCTCGGCCCCGACATCGTGCCCACCTTCAGCGCGGCGCAGTTTGCCGAACGCGGCGCGGTGCTCGGCGACGCCGGTCGCGCGCACGCCGGACCGCTGGCTCTGGTGGAACTGCACAACGGCGAGCTGGCACCCAGCTACGTGGCCGGGACGCAGAATTTCTACGCCGTCACGCGCTACAACCAGTCGAGTTACTACGCGCTGGCGGTGATCGAGCTCGGCCGCGCGGTGGCCGTCGCGCGCGCTGCGCGCTGAGGATGGCCCCTTCTCCCACTCATCGGAGGAAACCCCTCAGCGGGCCCGGGCCAGCCCGGCCTGGTCGATGAGGAAGGCGTATTCGCGTGCGATCTCGTCCAGCACCTCGAAGCGCCCCGAAGCGCCGCCATGGCCGGCATCCATGTTCACGTGCAGCAGCAGCGGGTTGGCGTCGGTCTTCTTCGCACGCAGCCGGGCCACGTATTTCACCGGTTCGAAATACTGGACCTGCGAGTCCCACAGCCCGGTCAGCACCAGCATCGCCGGATAGGCCTGGGCGCGGATATTGTCGTAGGGCGAATACGACAGCATGTAGTCGTGCGCTGTCCTGTCGCGCGGGTCGCCCCACTGCGTCCACTCGTTGGCGGTGAGCGGAATCGTCTCGTCGAGCATCGTCGTCACGGTGTCGACGAAGGGCACGTCGAGCACGATGCCGCGGTATAGCGAACCGGCCTCGTTGGCCACCACGCCCATCAGCAGCCCGCCGGCCGAGCCGCCGCTGGCGAAGACCTTGTCCTTCGCGCCCCAGCCGGCGCGCACCAGCGCGTCGGTGGCGTCGACGAAATCGTTGAAGGTATTCTTCTTGTTCATCAGCCGGCCGTCCTCGTACCAGCCCTCGCCGAGTTCGGCGCCGCCGCGCACATGGGCCAGCGCGACGACGAAGCCGCGGTCGAGCAGGCTGGGTCGGTTGGACGAGAACTCGGGGTCGTAGGAACTGCCGTAGGCGCCGTAGCCGATGACGAGCAGCGGCGCCGTGCCGTCGGCGCGCGCGCGGTCGCGCCGCCACGACACGGTGACCGGGATGCGCCGGCCGTCGCGCGCGGGCGCCCACAAGCGTTCGGTGGCATACAGGCCGGCGTCGTAGCCGGGCACCGGCTGCAGCTTGCGCAGCACGCGCCGGCCGCTGGCCAGGTGCAGGTCCCAGGTGGCGCGCGGCTGCACCATCGAAGTGACCGTATAACGCAGGTGTGCGGCGCGTGCGTCGCGGTTGTCGCCCAGCGCCACGGTGCTGGCCGGCGCGGCCGCCACCGGCTGCCAGCGTCCACCGGCCAGCAGGCGCACGCGGCTGTCGGCGTCCACGCGCTCCTGCACCGCGATGCCGCGCTCCAGCAGCACGAAATCTTCCAGCGTCGCCTGCTCGCGACCCGGCACCAGCGTGCGCCATCGGCCGCGCTCGTCGGGCGCGCGCTGCGGCGCACTGACGAGCCTGAAATTCACCGCGCCCTCGTTGGTGCGGATGACCCAGCGGCCCTTCAGATGGTCGGCCGTGTGGCGCACCTTTTCGCGCCGCGCCAGCACCATGCGCACGGGGCTGCGCGGCGCATCGGCGGGTACCACGCGCGTCTCGGCGGTGTCGAAGCCGGTCACCGTGATGAGCACGTACCGGCCCGAGGCACTGTTGTGCACCGAGACGAAGAGCGTCTTGTCGGCCTCCTCGAATACCTTCACGTCGGCCGCCGCCTCGGTGCCCAGCGTATGGCGCCATACCGGGCCGCTCTGCAGCGTGACCGGGTCCTGGCGCACGTAGAACAGCGTGCGGTTGTCGTTGGCCCAGGCCAGGTCTTCCAGCACGCCGGGAATGGCATCGGCGTAGGTCTTGCCGGTGCGCAGGTTGCGCAAGCGCAGCGTGTGGATGCGGCGGCCGCCTGTGTCCTCGGTCCAGGCCAGGATTTCGCCATTGGGGCTGACGGCCGTGGAGCCGACGCGGTAGTAGGCCTGCCCGGCGGCCAGCGCCGGCTGGTCCAGCAGCACCTGGCGCGGCGCGCGCGCATCGGGCCGCTCGGGGCTGCCGCGCTGGCGCATCAGCACCGGGTACTCGGCGCCGGCCTTGAATTCCTGCCAGTACCACCAGCCCCGGTCGTAGACCGGCGGCGTGTCCTCGTCTTCCTGGATGCGCGACCGCATCTCGGCCGCCAGCTGCGCCTGCAAGCCCTGCAGCGGCGCCATCATGGCCGCGGTATGGGCGTTCTCGGCTTGCAGGTGGCGCAAGATCTCTGGCCGCTTGGACTGCGGATCGTCGTCGCGCAGCCAGTGGTATTCGTCGACGCGGTCGCCGTGCGGGCTTTTCACGACATGCGGCACGACCGGCGCAACGGGTGGCGCCGGGGTCTGGGCCGCGGCAGCGGCGGTGAGCAAGATCATGAGCAGCAGCGGGAGGTGGGGCACGCGGACGATGATAGGCGGCTTGCCGCAGGCCCACGGGTCACCGCAGGCGGCTGACCAAACGACTGCACACCTTCCGCAGGTGCCACGCCGGAGCCACCCGCCACGGCAGGCTGGCCCGGCCGGCAACGACCAGATCAGCGTGCGCGTGGCCGCCGCAGACCGTGACACGGTGCACGGGGACAGCGGTACCGATGCGCTGACCGTTCAGGTCGCCCCTCTACACTCCGGCGAAGGAGGATTCAGGGGTTGACATGAGGTTTACCCGGACATCCTTGGTGCTCGCAGAAACTTAGGGGGTAAGAATGGACCGTTTCGAAGACAACGACACCGTTGCCACCGCCACGGACTTACGCAACGTCGGTGGCACCTGTTCGGAGGCCTGAGCTGTCACGACCTCGATGGTACCTTCCTCCCGCCGGACGCGCCGCCCCTGCACACCATCAGCGGCACCGTGTCCGAGACGGCACTGAGCATCGAGTCCGGCGACCCCGATTGGTACCGCTTCACGCTGACCAGCGCAGGACGCCGCGGCGACACGATCTCGGTCGAGTTCAACCACGCGCTGGGCGACGTGGACCTGGAGTTGTACGGCAGCGACGGCACGACCTTGCTGGACTACTCGTACGGCATGAGCAATCTCGAGACGATCAGCCTGGAGGGGCTCGCCGCGGGCAGCTACTACGCGCTCGTCTACGCGTTCAGCGGGGCCAACAATCCGGACTACGCGCTGGCGGTGGCGGTGGCACCCCAGGCCACCGGCGGCAACGACGTGCTCACGGGTGACGACGACGCCAATACCTTTGCCGGACTGGGCGGTGACGACGCCATCAGCGGTCTGGGCGGCATCGACACGTCCGTCTTCACCGGGGTGCGGGCCGACTACGCTATCAGCTTGGCCGGCGACGTGCGCCAGGTGAACGACATGACCCCCGGCCGCGACGGCAACGACAGCCTGAGCAGCATCGAGCGGTTGCGCTTTGCCGACACCGCCGTCGCCTACGACATCGACGGCAACGCCGGCATGGCGGCCAAGCTCGTGGGCGCGGTGTTTGGCGCCTCGGCCCTGCAGGATGCAGCCCTGGTGGGCAGCTACCTGAGCCTGCTGGACAGCGGCGCCAGCGCCGAAGAGTTGGCCGCGCTGGCGGCGGCGTCGGCGCGTTTTGCGCAGCTGGCCGGTTCGCACGGCAACACCGATTTCGTGAACACGGTGTACGAGAACGTCGTCGGGATGGCCCCGAGCACGGCCGAACTCGATGAATTCGTGGGACTGCTCGAAACTGGCGTCTTCACGCAAGCCACGCTGGCGCTGCTGGCGGCCGAGCACCCGCTGAACCAGGCCCGCATCGACCTCGCGGGGCTGGCCGACACGGGCTTGAACTACGGCGTGGCGGCCCCGGGAACGGTGCAGTTCGGCACCACCGGGCCCGACGCCTTGACCGGCACCAGCGCCGACGACCAGCTCTACGGCCTGGCCGGAGACGATACGCTCAGCGGCGGCGCCGGCAACGACAGCCTGGAGGGTGGCGAGGGCGTCGACCGCGCGGTCTTCGCCGGCGACAGCAGCCACTTCGGCTGGTCGCGGGAGGACAGCGGCTGGATCGTGAGCGATGACCGTGGCCCGTACACGATCGACCTGCAAGGCATCGAGCGGCTGCAGTTCGAGGACCGTCACGTGGCGCTGGACATGGACGGCGCGGCCGGGATGACGGCCAAGCTGCTGGGCGCCGTCTTCGGCGCTTCGTTCGTGGCCAACCCCGAGTTCGTGGGCATCGGCCTGAGCGTGTTCGACGCCGGCATGTCGTACGAGCAGGTGGCGCAGCTGGCGCTGGATGCCGCGCTGGGCGCCGGGCACACGCACCAGCAGGCGGTGGAGCTGATGTACTTCAACCTCATCGGCGTCGCGCCTTCGCCCCAGGAAAGCGCCGAGCTGGTCGCCCTCATCGACGTCCATCACGTCTACACCGAGGCCTCGATCGCCGTCTTCGCCGCCGAACTTTCCTACAACACCGACAACATCGACCTCGTCGGCCTCGCACAGACCGGCATCGAGTACGTGCCGGCCTGAGGTGCATCAGACAGGCGCCGACATCGACTCGCCCAGCACCAGCCGCTGGCGCGGCAGCGCCACGCGCCGCAGGTCGCAGCGGTCGAGACGCTTCGGGCCGGGCTCGCAGTGAATCGCGGGCCCGTCAGGGCAGCCGCACCGAAGCGCATCGTGCAGCGCCCTCAGGCCGCCATCGGCACCAGGAAGTCGCGGCTGATGCCCACGCCGAGGTCGCCCACGCGGTCGAGGAACTGCGTCAGGTAGGCGTGCAGGCCGGTGGCCAGGATCTCGTCGATGCGGCCGTACTGCAGGTCGGAACGCAGCCGACCGGCACGGCGCAGCGTCTCGCTGCTGCCCTGGTTGGCCACCAGTTGCAGATTGAGCACCACCTCGTTCATGCACGCGGCCAGCGAGCGCGGCATGTCGGGGCGCAGGATCAGCAATTCCGCCACGCGTTCCGGGCGGATGACGTTGCGGTAGACCTTGCGGTAGACCTCGAAGCCGGAGACCGAACGCAGGATCGCGCTCCAGTGGTAGAAGTCCACCTCCTGGCTTTCCTTGACGTGGCCGGCGCCGAAATACTCGCCGGCCAGGGCGTGGAACTTCACGTCGAGCAGCCGCGCCGTGTTGTCGGCGCGTTCCAGGAAGGTGCCGATGCGCAGGAAGTGCAAGGCTTCGTCCTGCAGCATGGTGCCCACGGTGACGCCGCGCGACAGGTGCGAGCGGAACTTGACCCATTCGAAGAAGGCCCCGGGGTCGCGGTCGAAGGCGCCCTCGCGCAGCAGGCGGTTGAATTCGAGCCAGGTCTGGTTCTGCGTCTCCCACACCTCGGTGGTGAGCGCACCGCGCACGGCGCGCGCGTTCTCGCGCGCGGCGCGCAGGCAGGACACGATGCTCGACGGATTGGTCTCGTCCAGCACCATGAATTCCATGACGGGCACGGCACTCACGTTCGGGTGCTTCTGGGCATAGCTGCCGGTGAGTTCGCTGATCGACAGCAGCCCGCGCCAGCCCTGCTCGGTCATGTCGGCCGACTGCGGCAGCAGACTGGTCTGGTAGTTCACGTCCAGCATGCGGGCTGTATTTTCGGCCCGCTCCATATAACGAGCCATCCAAAACAAATGATCTGCCGTGCGCGAGAGCATCGCCGACTCCTTCAGGCCGAAAATCCAGCGTGCGCTGGCGCGCACCGCGGTGTTGTGGCTTCGCCGCAAGCGCTTCGCGCTTGACCGGTCCGCTCCATGTAGCGGGCCATCCAGAACAAATGGTCGGCGGTTCTAGACAGCATGGTCGGTTCTCCCTTCAGTCCTCGAGCACCCAGGTGTCCTTCGTGCCGCCGCCCTGCGACGAATTGACGACCAGCGAGCCCTCTTTCAGCGCCACGCGCGTCAGGCCGCCGGGCACCATCTGCACCTCCTTGCCCGACAGCACGAAGGGACGCAGGTCGATGTGGCGCGGCGCGATGCCGCTTTCCACGAAGGTGGGGCAGGTGGACAGGCTGAGCGTGGGCTGCGCGATGTAGTTGCCCGGGTTGGCCTGCAGCACGGCGCGGAAGTCGTCGATCTCGGCCCGCGTGGCGGCCGGGCCGACGAGCATGCCGTAGCCGCCGGCGCCATGCACTTCCTTGACCACCAGCTCACCCATGTTCGCCAGCACGTAGGCCAGGTCTTCGGCATCGCGGCACTGGTAGGTGGGCACGTTGTGCAGGATGGGCTTTTCGCCCAGGTAGAACTCCACCAGCTTCGGCACATAGGGGTAGATGCTCTTGTCGTCGGCGATGCCGGTGCCGATGGCGTTGGCGAGCGTCACGTTGCCGGCGCGGTAGACGTCGAGCAGTCCGGCGCAGCCCAGCGTGCTGTCTGGCCGGAAGGCCTGGGGGTCGAGGAAGTCATCGTCGACGCGGCGGTAGATCACGTCCACGCGCTTGGGGCCCTGCGTGGTGCGCATGAAGACGAAGCCTTCCTTGACGAAGAGGTCCTGGCCCTCGACGAGTTCCACCCCCATCTGCTGCGCCAGGAAGGCGTGCTCGAAATAGGCGCTGTTGTACATGCCGGGGGTCAGCACCACCACCGCGGGATCGTTGACGCCGGCCGGCGCCACCGCGCGAAGCGTCTCCAGCAACAGGTCGGGGTAGTGCGCCACCGGCGCGACACGGTGCATGCTGAACAGTTCGGGGAACAGCCGCATCATCATCTTGCGGTCTTCCAGCATGTAGCTCACGCCGCTGGGCACGCGCAGGTTGTCTTCCAGCACGTAGTAGCTGCCGGAGCCGTCGGCATTGCCGGCGCGCACGATGTCGATGCCCGAGATGTGCGAATAGACGTTGCCCGGCACCTCCACGCCCATCATCTCGGGGCGGAACTGGCTGTTTCTCAGCACCTGGTCGGCCGGCACGATGCCGGCCTTCAGGATCTCCTGGCCGTGGTAGACGTCGTGGATGAAACGGTTCAGCGCCGTCACGCGCTGGCGCAGCCCGGCTTCCATGGTCGCCCACTCGTGGCCGGGAATCACGCGCGGGATGAGGTCGAAGGGAATCAGCCGCTCGGTGCCCGCGCCGTCCTCGTCCTTCGCGCCGTAGACGGCGAAGGTGATGCCGACGCGGCGGAAGATCATCTCCGCCTCGTCGCGCCGCGAGCGCATGGTTTCGGGCGGCTGGCGCTCGAGCCAGCGGTCGTAGACGCGGTAATGGTTGCGCACCTCCCCGGCGGGGGTGCACATCTCGTCGAAAGGCGCCTTCATGGTGGTTCAGCTTTCCTGTGAATGCACAATAGCAAGTCGCGGGCCCGCTTCGGGTGCCGCATCGGCTGCCGCTTCGACCACGCGCGTGCGCACGGCCACGTTCAGCGTGTGGCTGCCGCCGCCGCCGCGGATGACGCCGCGCAGCGGCGTCACGTCGGCATAGTCTCGCCCCACCGCCAGCCGCACATGGCCGCTGCCGGGGACGAGGTCGTTGGTGGGGTCCAGGTCCAGCCAGCCGGCGCCCGGGCCTGCGGCCGCCACGCCGGGCGTCCCGGGGCACCAGACCTGCACCCAGGCATGCGAGGCGTCGGCGCCCAGCATCTGCGCGCCGCCTTCCGGGGCCTGCGTGAGCAGGTAGCCGCTGACGTAGCGCGCCGGCAGTCCCCACATGCGCAGTGCGCCGGCCATCAGGTGGGCGAAATCCTGGCACACGCCGCGCCGCTGCGCCACCACCTGCGCCAGCGGGGTGTCGATCTCGGTGCTCGCGCTGTCGTAGGCGAAGCCGGTGTGGATGCGATGCATCAGCTCCAGCGCCGCCTCGGCCAGCGGCCGGCCCGGCGGCAGGCTGGGCGCCGCAAATTCGCGCAAGACCCCCAGCCGCGGCACGTAGGGCGAGGGCATGGCGAATTCGACCTCGGGCCTGAACGGCGCGCGAGCCACATAGCGCAGGCTTTGCGCCACCTCGTCCCAGGCCGGCGAGAGCGCCGGCTGCAGGCCGGCAAAGCGCGCTTGCACGCGCACGCGGCTGCTGGCGCGCACATGCAGGCGGGCGTGCGGCAGCAGCAGGCTGAAATGGCGCTGCGCATTGCCCATCGCGTCGCGGCTGTCGCGGCGCTGCGCGGGCACCGGGTCGATGTCCAGGTCGAAGGCCAGCAACTGCTGGTGGGCGTCTTCCAGCGGCTGCAGGTGCGCCAGGTGGTGCGCCAGCGTCACCGGCGCAGCATAGTCGTAGCGCGTCTCGTGGAAGATCTCGAGCAGCATGGTCACAGCCGCTGGTCCAGGCCCTGCGCGAGCGTGAAGTAGCACTCGCCCACGCGTTCGGCCATCGCCGCCGCGGTGTCGGCCAGCTGCGCGGCCAGCCGCTGCAGTCGCGCGGACATGGCCGCGTCGTCGGCGCCGCGCAGCGCTTCCAGCGTGAGGCCGGCCCCTTGCGCCGGCAGCATGGCCAGCAGCAGCTCGCGCGTGTTTTCGTCGCCCGGCAGCTTGGACAGTTCGGTGCGCAGCCGCCGCAGCACGCCGGCGAAGGCGCGCGGATTGGCGCTGTCCAGCACCAGAAGGTCGACCACGGCCAGCAGGTCTTCGTGGCGCTGGTAGCGGGCGCGGAAGGTGATGACGCTGTCGAACAGTTCCAGCAGCAGTTCGATGCCCACCGTGCTGCCCAGCGCCTTGGCCTGCAGGAAGGTGCCCAGCGTGGTGGCCACACCAATCAGGCGCTCCAGCAGCCGACCCACCGTGAGCAGCCGCCAGCCGTGGTCGCGCGTCATGCGGTCGGTCTGCGCTCCGGTCACCGCCGCCAACTGCAGGGCCAGACGGTCCAGTGCGGGCAGTACCTGGCCCAGCGTCGGCAACTCGCCCGGCGCCGTCTCCAGCGACAGCGCAAAGCCTTCGGACATCGACCGCACAAGGCCCCATTGTTCGGCCGACAGGCGCTCGCGCAGGGCCATCGACGCCCGCCCCAGCGCAGCCAGGTTGTAGGCGATGCTGGCCGCCCCCTCGGCCGGGTCGGTCTGGTTCAGCCCGGCCAGCAGCGCGCGCTCGAACAGGTGCTGCGATCGCGCCAGCGTCGGCACGCCGGGCGGCAGCAAGCCGTACTTCACGGCCAGCGCCGACAGCGCCTGCTGAACCGCCGGCGGGGCGTCGGCGTCGGCACCGATGAGCTGCAGCGTGGCGCGGCTCAGGCGCACCAGATTTTCCGTGCGCTCGGTGTAGCGACCCAGCCAGAACAGGTTCTCGCCGGTGCGGCTGGACACCGGCTGGCGGCGCGCCAGGATGTCGTCGACCTGCAGGCGCTGCGGCAGCATGGAATAGGTATCCACGGTGCCTTCGGTCAGCACCCAGGTGTCCAGGCTGGTGCCGCCGCGCTGCATGGACACGCTGCCGTCCTCGCGCCGGGCCACCCGCGTCATGCCGCCCGGCAGCACGTGCCAGCGGCCGGCGGCATCGGCCATGGCATAGACACGCACCATGGCCGGGCGGCCGCTCACCACACCGGTGCCCCAGATGGGTGCGCGCGAGAAGCGCAGCCGGCCCTGCACCGTCCAGGCGTCGGGGTCGGCTTCGATGGCGGCGTCGTGCGCCTCGTGCATCTGCGAAGTGCGCCCGCCGTGCGGGAAGGTGCTGCGCAGGATCTTGCCCGCCAGGTGGGGCGCCACGTCTTGCCAGGCCGCGGCTTCGCCGCACCACCAGGTGGGCAGCGAGGGCAGTCGCAGGTTCTCGCCGGTGAGCCGGCGCGCGATGCCGGGCAGGAAACCCTGCACCGCCGGCGTCTCCAGGAAGGCGCTGCCCAGCGCATTGGCCATGACCACGGTGCCCGCGCGCGCCGCCTGCAGCAACCCCGGCACGCCCAGGGCGGAGTCGGGGCGCAGCTCCAGCGGGTCGCACCAGTCGTCGTCGAGCCGGCGCAGCACACCGTGCACGGGCTCCAGGCCGTCCACCGTCTTCAGGTAAAGGTGCTCGCCGCGCACGGTGAGGTCGCCACCCTCCACCAGCGGCAGGCCCAGGTAGCGCGCCAGGTAGGCGTGCTCGAAATAGGTCTCGGCATAGGGCCCGGGCGTGAGCAGCACCACGCGCTGCGCGGCGCCGCCGGCCACCGAGGCGGCCGTCTGCTCCAGCGTGTCGAGCAAGCGCCGGTACGAACTGGCGATGTGCTGCACCTGCAGGTCGCGAAACGCCTCCGGAAACTGGCGCGAGATGACGAGCCGGTTGTGCATCACGTAGCCCAGGCCCGAAGGCCCTTGCGTGCGCTGCGCCACCAGCCACCAGCGGCCGTCGGGGCCGCGCGCGATGTCGAAGGCGGCGATGAACAGGCGCATGCCGCCAGGCGGCTGCACACCGATCATGGGTCGCAGCCAGCCCGGGTGGCGCAGCAGCAGCGCCGGCGGCAGCAGGCCTTCGTGCAGCAGGCGCTGCGGGCCGTAGAGATCGGCCAGCGTCAGTTCCAGCAGTTCGGCGCGCTGCCGCACGCCGTCCTCGATGGCCGCCCACTCGGCCGGTTCGATGAGCAGCGGCAGCAGTTCCAGCGACCAGGGCCGGCTGGCCACGCCGGTGTCGCCGAAGACGTTGTGCGTGACGCCGTCCTGCCGGATGCGCTGCGCCACCTGGCCAACGCGGCGGTCCAGGTCGTCGGCCAGGTCCTGCCCGGCCGGCGGCGGCAGCAGCGCCTGGGCAAAACGTTGCCAGGCCGGGCGCAGCAGGCCGCCGGGGCTGCGCAACTCATCCCACACCCCCGCCTCGGCCGGCAGTGCGCGACCGGTCAGCGTGTGCGCCGCCGCGTCCTCGGGCGCAGCGGCGGGATCGAAAGGCAGCGGGCTTTGCGAGGCCACGGGTTTGCAGCGGCTCAGGGGCGGCGCAAGTCGAGCGTGAACGGAAATTCGCGGCTCGGCGCCGCCGGCGCCACCTGCATGATGCCCGGCGTGTGGCCGAAGCGGAAGAAGCGCGCCAGGCGACGGCTTTCGGCGGTATAGGCGTTGACGGGAAAGTCGTCGTAGCTGCGTCCGCCCGGATGCGCCACGTGGTAGCGGCAGCCGCCGATGCTGCGTTGCAGCCAGCGGTCGACGATGTCGAAGCTGAGCGGTGCGTGCGACGGAATCGTGGGGTGCAGCGCCGACGGCGGCGCCCAGGCGCGGTAGCGCACGCCGCAGACGAATTCGCCGACGCGGCCGGTAGGCTGCAGCGGCACCGCACGGCCGTTGACGGTGACGAGGTGGCGGTTGTCGTTCAGGCCCGTGAGCTTGAGCTCCAGCCGTTCCAGCGAAGAGTCCACGTAGCGCACGGTGCCGCCGGGCGCACCCTCCTCGCCCATCACGTGCCAGGGCTCCAGCGCCGTGCGCAGCGTCATGCCGATGCCCAGCGTGGCCACTTCGCCGACGAGCGGGAAGCGGAATTCGAAGTGCGGCGCGAACCAGGCGCTGTCGAAGCCGAAGCCGGCGCCGTTCAGCTCGGCCATCACGTCGTCGAAGTCCATCTGCACGAAGGTGGGCAGCAGGAAGCGGTCGTGCAGGCCGGTGTCCCAGCGCGTGAGGCGCGTGCTGCCGCGGCCGCGGTAGGGTTCGCGCCAGAACCAGGCCACCAGCGCGCGCAGCAGCAGCTGCTGCGCCAGGCTCATGCGCGCATGCGGCGGCATCTCGAAGGCGCGCAGCTCCAGCAGGCCCAGACGGCCGGTGGGGCCGTCGGGCGAATAGAGCTTGTCGATGCAGAACTCGCTGCGGTGGGTGTTGCCGGTGACGTCGATGAGCAGGTTGCGCAGCGAGCGGTCGACCACCCACGGCCCGACCTGTCCCCCCGGCTGCAGCTGTCGCTCCAGCTCCTGCAGCGCGATCTCGACCTCGTAGACCTGGTCGTTGCGCGCTTCGTCGATGCGCGGCGCCTGGCTGGTGGGGCCGATGAACAGGCCGCTGAACAGATAGCTCAGGCTCGGATGGTTGTGCCAGTAGGTGAGCAGGCTGGCCAGCAGGTCGGGCCGGCGCAGGAAGGGGCTGTCGGCCGGCGTGGCGCCGCCGAGCACGAAGTGGTTGCCGCCACCGGTGCCGGTGTGGCGGCCGTCGAGCATGAATTTCTCGGTCGACAGCCGCGTACGGTGCGCCGCGTCGTAGAGGAATTCGGTGTGGTCCAGCAGTTCGGACCAGTCCTTGGCCGGGTGGATGTTGACTTCGATGACGCCCGGGTCGGGCGTCACGGCCAGTGTCTTCAGCCGCGGGTCGCGCGGCGGCGGGTAGCCTTCGAGCACGATCTTCACGCCCTGCGCGACCGCCGTGGCCTCGACGGCGGCGACCAGTTCCAGATAGTCCTCCAGGTGCTGCAACGGCGGCATGAAGACATACATGACGCCGCTCTTGCCGCCGTGCTGCGCTTCGGCCTTCGGGCCGTTGGCGCGCTGCGGGTCGCGCACTTCCACGCACAGCGCGGTGCGCGTGATCCAGCCGGCCGATTCATTGCGCTGCGGCAAGGCGTCCGGGCCCTGCGGCGAGGGCGCGACCGGGAGATGCGGCAAGGGTCCACCGGCGGCGAGCCCGAGACCGGATCCGCTGCCGCCCCAGGCGCCCTCTGCCGCTGTCACCTGGCCTTGCAGCGCCACCGCGCCGCCTTCGGCAAATCCGTAGCCGGCACGGTGCGCGTCGTAGCCGCGTGTCTGCGAGCGCAACGACGCCGCGCTGGGCAAGGGCGAGCGCGTGGCGAAGGGGTCCTGCGCGATCAAGGGCTGCTGGTCTGCGGCCTTGGCCCAGGGCAGCGAATCCAGCGGCAGCCGGTAACCCATGGGCGAATCACCCGGGAACAGGTACAGCCGGTCGTCGCGCACGAACCAGGCGCCGGTGATCCACGCCGGGCCGGCCGTGCCCTGGATCCATTCCCGGCGCAGCGGCAGCACATAGCCGACGACGCTGTCCAGCCCCTGCTGGTAGATGCGGCGCAGGCGCTGGCGCTCCATCGCGTCGTCCAGCCGCGAGTCGAAAGGGTCCACGTTGACCGGCAGCCGGCGCTCGCGCCAGAGGTAATAGAAGGTGTCCTCGTAGCCCGGGTGCACGTATTTCGGATCCAGGCCCAGGCGCCGCGTGAGCGCCGCGATGAAAGCCTGCGCATCGGCCGTGGTGTAGCGATGGATCTCGCGCTCGTCGGCGAACAGCGACGGGTCGTGCCAGCAGGGCTGGCCATCGGCGCGCCAGCAGATCGACAGCGCCCAGCGCGGCAGCTGCTCGCCCGGGTACCACTTGCCCTGGCCGAAATGCAGGAAGCCGCCCTGGCCGTATTTGTCCAGCAGCCGGTGCACGAGTTCGGTGGCGAAGCCGCGCTTGGTGGGGCCCAGGGCGTCGGTATTCCACTCGGCGCCGTCGCGGTCGTCCACCGAGACGAAGGTGGGCTCGCCGCCCATCGTCAGGCGCACGTCCTGGCGCGTCAGCTGGTCGTCGACGGCGTGGCCCAGGGCCACGATGTCCTGCCACTGGCCGTCGGTATAGGGCAGCGTGACGCGTGGCGATTCGTAGACGCGCGTCACCTCCATGTGATGCGAGAAGGTGACCTCGCACTCGTCCACCGCCCCGCTCACCGGCGCCGCGGTGGAAGGTTCCGGCGTGCAGGCCACCGGGATGTGGCCTTCGCCGGCCATCAGGCCCGAGGTCGGGTCCAGCCCCACCCAGCCGGCGCCGGGCAGGTAGACCTCGCACCAGGCGTGCAGGTCGGTGAAATCGTGCTCGGCGCCCGAAGGCCCGTCGAGCGACTTGACGTCGGGCTTGAGCTGGATCAGGTAGCCCGAGACGAAACGCGCCGCCAGCCCCAGGTGGCGCAGCACCTGCACCAGCAGCCAGCCAGTGTCGCGGCAGGAGCCGGCGGCGGTGACCAGCGTGACCTCGGGCGTCTGCACGCCGGGCTCCATGCGGATGAGGTAGCGGATCTCGCGCTGCAGGCGCTGGTTCAGGCCGACCAGGAAGTCGATGGTGCGCAGCGGCTCGCGCGGGATGCTGTCGACGAAGGCCTTGAAGCGCGGCGTCAGCTCGCCTTTGGCCAGGTAGGGCGCCAGGTCGTGCGCCAGGTCGGGCGCATAGGCAAACGGAAAGGTCTCGGCCTCGGGCTCGAGGAAGAAGTCGAAGGGGTTGTAGACCGACATCTCGGCCACCAGGTCCACCGTGACCTTGAACTCGGTGGTCTTGTCCGGGAACACCAGCCGCGCCAGGTGATTCGCGAAGGGGTCCTGCTGCCAGTTGATGAAATGCCCGCCCGGCTCGATGCGCAGCGAATAACTGACGATGGGCGTGCGGCAATGCGGTGCCGGGCGCAGGCGCACCACCTGCGGCGACAGGCCGACGCGGCGGTCATAGCGGTAGTGCGTGACGTGATTCAGCGCGACATGGATGGACACGGCGACAAGCCTCCTGGGCAGATGGGGGCCGGGCCGGGCAGGCCAGGTTTCCCGATGGAGCCCATGCAATTGACGGGCCACCGTGCAAAGACGGGCTGCGGACGGGCCGAGATCGGAATCGGATCAAGGGCCGTCCTGCGCCGACACCGCCCCCGGATGATGCCAGTAACGCCGCGCCACATCGCGCTCGCAGCGCGGCGCGCCGCCGGCCGGCAGCGTCCAGGCGCCGCAGGCGTCGCTGCGCACGAAGGTGATGCCGCGCTCGGCATAACGCGCCTGCACCGCCGGCGCCGGATGGCCGAAGCGACTGCGATAAGCGGCCTGCACCACGGCCACCCGGGGCTGCACGGCGTCGACGAACGGCGGCGTGGACGAGGTGCGACTGCCGTGGTGCGGCACCAGCAGCATGTCGGCGCCCAACTGCTGGCCGTGGCGTTGCAGCAGCGCGGCCTCTTGCGCGGCTTCGATATCGCCGGTGAGCAAGGCGCTGCCGCCTGCACCTTGCACCCGGAGCACGCAGCTCACGGTGTTGGGCCGATCGCCGCCGTCGTGGTCGGTCTCCAAGGGGTGCAGCACCTCGAAGCGCACGCCGTCCCAGATCCAGGATTGGCCGTCGGCGCAGCGCCGGTGCGGCAGGCCTTGCGCCAGCAGCGGGTGATCGGCGGCCAAGGAAGTGGACAGCGCAGCCACCGGCACTGCCGACAGCAGCGACGCGGCGCCGCCCACGTGGTCGGCATCGCGGTGGCTGAGCATGAGCATGTCGATGCGGGCTTCGCCGCGCGCGCGCAGCAGCGGCAGCAGCACGCGGCCGGCGGCGTCGGCCTCGGGGGCATAACGCGGGCCGGCGTCGTACAGCAGCAGATGGCTGCGCGTGCGCACCAGCACCGCGGTGCCCTGGCCGATATCGGCCGCGATCAGCTCGAACTGCCCTTCTTCGGGCCGCGCGACCGGCGGCCACAGCAAGGGCAGCATCAGCGGCAGCGCCAGCGCGCGCAGCCGCCACGGCAGCGGCAGCACCGCCAGCACACCGGCCAGCAGCCCGGCCGCCACCGCCCAGGGCGGCGCGGCCGCAGCCGTCCACACCGCCAGCGGCCACGACGCCAGCCACTGCAGCAGCGTGGTCAAACCCTGCACCAGTGCGCCGGCCAACCCCCACAGCGGCGGCGCCAGCAGGCCCAGCAAGGCCAGCGGCGTGATCAGCAGCGTGACCAGCGGGATCGCCACCAGGTTGGCCACGAAACCCACCACCGAAACCTGCTGGAAGAAAAGCATCGTCAACGGCGCCAGGCCCACCGTAGCCACCACCTGCGTGCGCAGGCCGCCGCGCAAGGCCTGCCCGATGCGACCCAACCGGCCGGCCACCGGTGGCGTGGTCGACCCGGCGGCCTGCGCCGGCTCCGATGCCACCAGCAGCCCCACGGCCACGAACGACAGCCAGAAACCCGGCTGCAGCAACGCCCAGGGGTCGGCCAGCGCCACCGCCAACGCGGCGGCCAGCAGCACCAGCGGCAGCGGCCAGCGCAG
This sequence comes from Candidatus Rubrivivax defluviihabitans, assembly GCA_016709385.1. Lineage (GTDB taxonomy): Bacteria > Pseudomonadota > Gammaproteobacteria > Burkholderiales > Burkholderiaceae_C > Rubrivivax > Rubrivivax defluviihabitans. Next base: position 233,972 of record JADJMW010000001.1, on the reverse strand, counting down.
GCCCAGGCTGCGCAGCAGCACCACGACGGCGATCATGCCCACCGTGCGCTGCGCCGGCACGCCCCAGCCGGCCAGCAGCGCATAACCAGCCGCCCCGGCCAGACCGGCCCAGCGCGCCGCCAGCGGCGCCGGCACGGCCAGCATGCCGCGCGGCCACAGCCGCCACAGCCGCGCCACGATGCTGCCGAATAGCCAGGCGAACATCGTCACGTGCAGGCCCGAGATGCTCATCAGGTGCGCCACGCCGGTGACGCGGAACAAGTCCCAGTCGTCGCGCTCGATGGCCGCCTGGTCGCCCACCGCCAGCGCCGCCAGCACGCCGGCCGCCTGGGCGTCGGGCACGTGGCGGTAGACGGCGTCGCGCAGGTCCTGGCGCAGGCGATCGATCGCGTGGCCGGCGTCGTCGTGCAGTTTCTCGATCACCGCTCCGGGAACGGCACGCACCGTGCCGCCGGCACGCAGGCCTTGCTCGAACAGCCACAGCTCGAGGTCGAAGCCGTGCGGGTTGAACGCGCCATGCGGCTGCCGCAGCCGCACCGTGAAGCGCCAGCGCTGGCCGGCGCGCAGGTCGGCCACCGGGCCGGCGAGCAGCGCGCCGTCGTCGAGACCGCGGTACCAGCCCAGCGACAGGCGCCGCGGCACGGTCACGGCCGCACCCAGATGCTGTGCGCTTTCCACCTCGAAATTGAAGCGGGTACCGATGAGGCTCACCCGCGGCAGGTCCGAGATGACGCCGGTGACGACCAGGTCCTGGCCTTCCAGCGCCGGCGGCAAGGCATCCGCCAGGCGCCAGGCGGCGCGGCCGCTGGTGACGGCAAAAGCCAGCGCGGCCACCACCATCGCCAGAGTCAAGGCCCCCAGCCATGCGCGCCGGTGGCGCCAGGCCAGCGCCGCGAGGCCCACGGCCACCGCCGCCAGGGCCAGCAAGGGCAGCACCCGCCACAGCGCGGCCTGCTGCAATTGCCACGCCGTGCCGCCCAGCCAGGCCAGCGCCAGCAGCGGCCCGAGCGCGGCGGGCGCGACCTGTGCTCCCATGTGCCCAGTGTAGGATGACGAACGACCTTTCAAGGGACCTCAGCCATGACCGTCAAGGACCGCCTCCAAGCCCTGGGCATCACGCTGCCGCCGGTGGCCGTGCCCGCCGCCGCCTACGTGCCCTTCGTGCGCAGCGGCAACCTCGTATTCATCTCCGGCCACATCGCGAAGAAGGACGGCAAGCCCTGGGTGGGCCAACTCGGCCTGACGATGGCCACGGAAGAAGGCCGCGCCGCGGCGCGCGCCGTGGCGGTGGACCTGATGGGCACGCTGCAGGCCGCCGCGGGTGACCTGGCGCGCGTGAAACGCATCGTCAAGGTATTGAGCCTGGTCAACAGCACACCCGCCTACACCGAACACCACCTGGTGACCAACGGCTGCAGCGAGCTGATGGCGGAAGTTTTCGGACCGGAGGTCGGCGCGCACGCGCGCAGCGCCTTCGGCGTGGCGCAGTTGCCGATGGGCGCCTGCGTCGAGATCGAACTGATCGCCGAGCTGGCGTGAGTCTCGGCGCCCTCTTCACCCCGGCACGCCTGCTCGCCGCCGGCGTCGTGGTGCCGCTGGCCGCGGTGGCCCTTGCGCTGGTGACGCAGCATGTCTTCGGCATGCAGCCCTGCCCCTGGTGCGTGCTGCAGCGGCTGATCTTCGTCGCCATTTCGCTGGCCGCGCTGATCGGGCTGGCCGGGCAGTGGACGCGACTGCTCGTCGTGCGGCGCCTCGGCGCGGCGCTGATGGGGCTGCTGGCGCTGGGCGGCATCGCGGCGGCGCTGTGGCAGCACTTCGTGGCCGCGGCCAGCGATTCGTGCAACCTCACCGTGGCCGACCGCATCGTCAGCGGCGTCGGTGTCGACGTGTTGTGGCCCGCTGTGTTCGCGCCCTATGCCAGCTGCGCCGATGCGGCGGCCAAGCTGCTGGGCGTGCCCTACGAGTTCTACAGCCTGACGCTGTTCATCGGCCTGGCCGGCGTGGCCGCGCTGCTGTTGCGGCGGCGACTGCAGTAATTCAGGCGCGGCGGCGGCGCGACACCGCGCCAGCCGCGGCGAGACCCAGCAGGCTCAGCGCCAGGCTGGCGGGTTCCGGCACCGTGCTCTGCTGGCGCCAGATCAGTTGGTCCTGCTGACCCTGGCGGGACTCGGTCGGACGGCCGGACGCGAGCACAAACAGGTCATAGGAAGGTGCCGCGCTCCAACTTTGCGCCTGAGTCAGCAGATCGTGGGCGCCCAGGTAGACGCTACCAACCGTGCTTTTCAAGGTGGTCGCGCCTTCTTTGAACGGCCCACCGTCCAGGGCCGCTGTCGCGGCACTGTCCGTGTCGTAAACGATGTTCCAGATCGCCAGTTGCAGAGCCGTGGACTGCATATCCTGGTCACCCGCAGTGTTCAACACGTTGCTGCCCTGCGCGTAGCTGATCAGTTTGCCGAGCGCACTCACCTTGTTCGCATCGCCGAAATAGGCGGCTGCGGAGAGCAGACGGTAGCTGGAGGATGTGTCGATGAACTCCGTCACGTCGATGCAATAGGCCTCGAAGGGGCCGTTCAGGGTGCCGCCGAACTCGGTGAAGCCTGCGAGGTTCACCGAGAACCCACCAGCAGGTCCACCCTTGTAGCTATGGTCGCTGATGGTCACATTGACGTTATTGAAGTTGTTGTGAGCCGGGCCGAGATAGGTCATGGTGCCGGCCTGCGACAGCATTGCCGTGCTGCCCAACAGCAAGGCGGCGGCGGTGCGAACGAGTGATGCAGTCATTTTTCGTGGCAGCCGGCAAGGCCGATTCCGTAGCGTTTGCGATGCCTTCAGACTACGAGAGTGGCCCCATCGGCGCATCCCGCAAGCGTGGGGGCGCCGTGTCGATTCATGGTTTCTTGCCGTGATCCCTGTCACGCCCGCCCGATCCGGCGGCAACCTCCCCCCTCGAACCAGGGGTGCCGGCGCCGGCCGCAAGCCGCGAAGGCTTCAGCGCAAGCCGGCGTTGATCTGCGCCAGCGTCTGCGCGCCCGGGCACAACTCGGCTTCACCCAGCCGGTTCAGCGGTGTGGCCACCGTCTGCAGCGCCGCGTGCAGGTCCACCGCCTGCGGCTCCACGTACAGCAGCCCGGTGGCGATCTCGCCCAGCGCCTGCATGGCCAGCATCTGCGACAGCGCCGCGATGCGGTCGGTGGGGTCGTAGGCTTCGTGCAGCTTGCGCAGCCGCATCAGGCTGCCGTCGGGCTGCGGCAGTTCGAGAACGTCGCCCGGCGCCGGCGCGGCGGTGACCTCGGGCGCCAGGTCGATGAAGTCGATGCGGTTGACGGCCTCGTTGTGCTCGCGCACCTGGTCGTAGCTGCGCGTGCTGCCGGGGTGGTTGTTGAAGGCCACGCACGGGCTGATGACGTCGATGAAGGCCGCGCCGCCGTGGCGCATGGCGCCCTTGATCAGCGGCACCAGCTGCGCCTTGTCGCCCGAGAAGCCGCGCGCCACATAGGTGGCGCCGAGCTGCAGCGCCAGCCCGACCAGGTCCACCGGGGAGTCGTTGTTGACCGCGCCCTTCTTGCTCTTGCTGCCGCGGTCGGCGGTGGCCGAGAACTGGCCCTTGGTGAGGCCGTAGACGCCGTTGTTCTCGACGATGTAGACCATGCGCACGCCGCGCCGCACCGAATGCGCGAACTGGCCCAGGCCGATCGAGGCCGAGTCGCCGTCGCCGCTGATGCCCAGGTACAGCAGTTCGCGGTTGGCCAGGTTGGCGCCGGTCAGCACGCTGGGCATGCGGCCGTGCACGGTATTGAAGCCGTGGCTGGCGCCCAGGAAATAGTCGGGCGTCTTGCTGCTGCAGCCGATGCCCGACATCTTGGCCACGCGGTGCGGTTCCACGTCGAGTTCCCAGCAGGCCTGCACGATGGCCGCCGACACCGAGTCGTGGCCGCAGCCGGCGCACAGCGTGCTGACCTTGCCTTCGTAGTCGCGCCGCGTATAGCCGACCTTGTTCTTCGTCAGCGAAGGGTGGTGCAGGCGGGGTTTGGCGATATAGGTCATCGCGGCTCCTGCCGGCCTGCGCGGGGCCACGGCCAGCGCGTGCACCTGGCGCGTGATGGCGTGGGCGATGAAGCGCGCCGTGATCGGCGTGCCGTCGTAGTGCAGCACCGGCGTCAGCGCGGCCGGGTCGAGTTCGAGCTCGTTGACCAGCAGCGTGCGCATCTGCGCGTCGCGGTTCTGCTCGACGACGAAGACGTGGTCGTGCGCGGCGATGAACTCGGCCACGCTGGGCGGGAACGGGTAGGCGCGCAGCCGCATCGCGTCCAGGTGGATGAGCGAGTCGGCCAGCACCTCCAGCGCCTCGTCCATGGCCGGCGCGGTGGAACCGAAATAGAGCACGCCCAGGCGCGAGGGTTTGGCCGCCGCGCGCACCTCGGGCGCGGGCACCAGCGTCGCCGCGGTGGCGAACTTCTTCAGCAGCCGCTGCACGTTGTACAGATAGTCGGGCCCGGCTTCGGAGTAGCGCGCATAGGCGTCGCGCGTGGTGCCGCGGGTGAAGTAGGCGCCCAGTCTCGGGTGCGTGCCGGGCAGCGTGCGCCAGGGGATGCCGTCGCCGTCGACGTCCTTGTAGCGGCCGAAGTCGCGGCCGGCTTCCAGCTCGGCCGCGGTCATGACCTTGCCGCGGTCGTAGTGGCGCGCCTCGTCCCAGTGGAAGGGCGCGCTCAGGCGCTGGTTCATGCCGATGTCCAGGTCGGTCATCACGAACACCGGCGTCTGCAGCCGGTCGGCCAGGTCCAGCGCGGTGGCGGCGAATTCGAAGCACTCGGTCGGGTCCTGCGGCAGCAGCATCACGTGCCGGGTGTCGCCGTGCGACGCGTAGGCCGTGCTCAGCAGGTCGGCCTGCTGCGTGCGCGTGGGCATGCCGGTGGAAGGCCCGCCGCGCTGCACGTTGATGATGGTCACCGGGATCTCGGCGAAATAGGCCAGGCCGATGAATTCGGTCATCAGCGAAACGCCCGGCCCGGAAGTGGCGGTGAAGGCACGCGCGCCGTTCCAGCCCGCGCCCACCACCATGCCGATCGAGGCGATCTCGTCCTCGGCCTGCACGATGGCGTAGCGCGCCTCGCCGGTGGCCGGGTCGTGGCGCAGCTTCCTGCAGTAGCTCTGGAATGCCTCGGCCACCGAAGACGAGGGCGTGATCGGGTACCAGGCGCAAACCGTGGCGCCGCCGTAGACGCAGCCCAAAGCGGCGGCGGTGTTGCCGTCGACGAAGATGCGCTCGCTCACCGTCTCGGCGCGCCGCACGCGCAGGCCGATCGGCGGCTTGAGGTGTTCACGCGCGAAGCTGGCCCCGGCCTGCAGTGCGCGCACGTTGCTCTCGAGCAGCCGCTCCTTGCCCTTGTACTGCTCGCCGAACAGGCGCTCGATGACGGCGGTGTCGACGTCCATCAGCACCGCCAGCGCGCCCAGCACCATGATGTTCTTGAACAGCGTGCGCTGGCGCGAATCCTCGTAGGTGGCGTTGCAGATCGCGGTGACCGGCATGCCGATCACGGTGATGTCGTCGCGGAAGGCCTCGGGCGGCTGCGGCCGCGTGCTGTCGTAGAACAGGTAGCCGCCGGACTCGATCTCGGCCACGTCCTGGTCCCAGGTCTGCGGGTTCATCGCCACCATCATGTCGATGCCGCCGCGCCGGCCCAGCCAGCCGCGGGCACTGACACGCACCTCGTACCAGGTCGGCAGGCCCTGGATATTGCTCGGGAAGATATTGCGCGGGCTCACCGCCACGCCCATGCGCAGGATGGCCTTGGCGAACAACTCGTTGGCCGAGGCCGAGCCCGAGCCGTTGACATTGGCGAACTTGACGACGAATTCGTTGACCGATTCCAGGCGCTTCATGGCCGTGCCCCCACGCGCCGTTCACGCGGCGTGCTGTCGCGGCAGGCCGGGCCCGCCTTGGTCGTGTTGAACAGGAATTTCTGCATGTCCCAGGCGCCGGTGGGGCAACGTTCGGCGCACAGGCCGCAATGCAGGCACACGTCTTCGTCCTTGACCATCAGGCGGTAGGTCTTCAGCGGTCCGCTCACGTACAAGGCCTGATCGGCGTTGTCGGCCGGGGCGCGCAGCCGCGTGCGCAATTCCGCCTCTTCGCCGCCTGTGGTGAAGGTGATGCAGTCCATCGGGCAGATGTCGACGCAGGCGTCGCACTCGATGCACAGCTTGTCGGTGAAGACCGTCTGCACGTCGCAGTTCAGGCAGCGCTGCGCCTCCTTGAAGGCGGTGGCGGCGTCGAAACCGAGTTCCACCTCCACGCTGATGCTGGCCAGCGCCTTCTCGGCCGCCGCCCACGGCACCTTGAAACGCACGTCGTTCGAGGGTGCGTTGTGGTAGCTCCACTCGTGGATGCCCATCTTCTGCGACATCAGGTTGACATGCGGCGCCGGCCGCTGGTGCACGTCCTCGCCGTGCAGGAAGCGGTCGATCGACACCGCCGCCTCGTGGCCGTGCGCCACCGCGGTGATGATGTTCTTGGGGCCGAAGGCGGCGTCGCCGCCGAAGAAGACGCGCGGCAGGCTGGACTGGTAGGTCGCCGCGTCCAGCACCGGCAGGCCGTGGTCGTTGAACGCCACGCCGCAGTCGCGCTCGATCCACGGAAAGGCGTTCTCCTGGCCCACGGCCACCAGCACCTCGTCGCAGTCGAAGTCGACATCGGGCGCGCCGGTGGGCACCAGGCGGCGCCGGCCGTTCTCGTCGAAGACCGGCTGCACGATCTGGAAACGCATGCCGGCGAGGCGGCCGCCCTGGTGCAGGAAGGCCAGCGGCACATGGCAGTTGATGATGGGGATGCCCTCGTGCTGGGCGTCCTCCTTTTCCCACGGCGAGGCCTTCATCTCATCGAAACCCGAGCGCACGATGACCTTCACGTCGTCGGCGCCCAGCCGGCGCGCCGAGCGGCAGCAGTCCATGGCCGTATTTCCGCCGCCGAGCACGATGACACGTTTGCCGATCTTCGTGGTGTGGCCGAAGGACACCGAGGCCAGCCAATCGATGCCCAGGTGGATGGCGGCAGCGGCTTCCTGCCGGCCCGGCAGCTGCAGATCGCGCCCGCGCGGCGCGCCGCAGCCCACGAAGACGGCGTCCCAGGGTTCGGCCAGCAGCGCCTTCATGGACCCGACGCGCTGGCCGCCGCGGAATTCGACGCCCAGGCCCAGGATGTAGCCGACCTCCTCGTCGATCACGCTCTCGGGCAGCCGGAAGCGCGGGATCTGGCTCCACATGAAGCCGCCGGCCTTGGACTCGCCGTCGAAGACCGTGACCTGGTAGCCCTGCACCGCCAGGTCGCGCGCCACCGTCAGCGAGGCCGGCCCGGCACCGACGCAGGCCACCTTCTTGCCGTTGGACGGCTTGGCGCGCGGGATCATCGCGCGCACCTCGCCGCCCTTCAGGTCGGCAGCCACGCGCTTCAGGCGGCAGATGGCCACCGGTTCCGGCTTCTCGGCGTTCTCCTCCTCCACCCGACCGCGCCGGCAGGCCGGCTCGCACGGCCGGTCGCAGGTGCGGCCCAGGATGCCGGGGAAGACATTGCTGTGCCAGTTGACCATGTAGGCGTCGTCGTAGCGACCCATCGCGATCAAGCGGATGTATTCGGGCACGGGGGTGTGGGCGGGGCACGCCCACTGGCAGTCCACGACCTTGTGGAAATAGGCCGGGTCGCTGATAACGGTGGGCCGCACTTCTCGTCTCCAGGCGGGGCCCCGGGTCGGCACGCCGGGCGGCGTGACGGTGGGCCCGTTTGTTGTGCGCGGCAGTCTACGCCCGCACCCTTCCAGCGGGAGAATGTCCGTGCACGCGGTGTCGCTTATGCAGCGAAAACCCGCAAGGCCTTCACGAAGCCTTCCAGCTTGCGACCCTTGCGCGCGCGGCGGCCGGCATGCTGGGCCAGCGCGGCGCCCTTCAACTCCTCCTGCCGCGACTTGGCGCCGCGGCCCGTGCCGGCCACCACCAGCCGGTCTGCGAACGTGGCCGCCGAAACCAGCGGCGTCTTCGCGTCCACGTCCATCAGCGTCAGCCCCTTGCCGCCGTTGGACTGGCGCTTGAGTTCGTCGAGCGGAAAGACGAGCAGCCGGCCGTCCTGCGCCAGGCAGGCCACCTGGTCGTGCGCCGCCGCCACCGCCACCGGAGGCAGCAACTGGCAGCCGTCGTCCAGCGTCAGGAAGGCCTTGCCGCCGCGGTTGCGGCCCAGCATGTCGCCGGCTTCGGCGAGCAGGCCGAAGCCGGCGCTGTTGGCCAGCAGCAGCTTCGTGGCCGCGGCGCCGGCCCAGCCATGCGCCACCTGCGTGCCGGGCTCCAGGTCGACGAGCGTCGTGATCGGCACGCCGTCACCGCGCCCGCCCGGCAGAAGCGATACGGCCACGCTGTAGACGCGACCGCTGCCCTTGGCCGCCGTGCCGAAGACCAAGAGCGTATCCACCGAACGGCAGGCGAAGCTGCCGTAAAGCGCATCGCCCGGCTTGAAGGCGAGCCCGGCGGCGTCGATCTCGTGACCCTTCAGCGCACGCACCCAGCCCTTGCTGCTGACGACCACCGTCACCGGTTCGTCGACCACCTTCAGCTCGGCCAGCACCTTCTTCTCTTCCTGCACCAGCGTGCGGCGCTCGTCGCCGTGGGCCTTGGCGTCGGCCTCGATCTCGCGCACCACGGTTCGCTTCAGCGCCGCCGGGCTGGCGAGGATGTCTTCCAGCCTGCCCTGCTGCTCGCGCTGCTCCTTCAGTTCCTGCTCGATGCGGATGGCCTCCAGCCGCGCCAGTTGCCGCAGGCGGATTTCCAGGATGTCCTCGGCCTGGCGGTCGCTCAAGCCGAATCGCTCGATCAGCGCCGACTTCGGCTCGTCGGCGTTGCGGATGATGCGGATCACCTCGTCGATATTCAGCAGCACCAGCTGCCGCCCTTCGAGCACGTGGATGCGGTCCAGCACCCTGGCCAGCCGGTGCTGGGTGCGGCGCTGCACGGTGGCCAGCCGGAAGTCGATCCACTCGCTGAGCATCGTGCGCAGGCTCTTCGGCGTCGGCCGGCCGTCGCGGCCGACCATCGTCAGGTTGACCGGCGTGCTGCTTTCCAGGCTGGTGTGCGCCAGCAGCGTGTGGATCAGCTCGGCCTGCTCCACGGTGCGGCTCTTCGGCTCGAACACCAGCCGCACCTTGGCCTCCTTGTTCGACTCGTCGCGCACGGCGTCCAGCACCGCCAGCACCGCGGCCTTGAGCTGCAGCTGTTCCTGGCTGAGTGCCTTCTTGCCGGCCTTGACCTTGGGGTTGGTGAGCTCCTCGATCTCTTCCAGCACCTTCTGCGCACTGGTGCCCGGCGGCAGTTCGTTCACCACCAGCTGCCACTGGCCGCGCGCCAGGTCCTCGATCACCCAGCGTGCGCGCACCTTCAGGCTGCCGCGGCCGCTGCGGTAGGCGTCGCGGATGTCGGCGGCAGCGCTGATGATCTGGCCGCCGCCGGGAAAGTCGGGCGCCGGCAGCAGGGCAGACAACTCGTCGTCGCTGAGCCTTTCGTTCTTCAGCAGCGCCACCGTGGCCGCCGCCACTTCGCGCAGGTTGTGGCTGGGGATCTCGGTGGCCAGCCCCACGGCAATGCCGCTGGCGCCGTTGAGCAGCACGAAGGGCAGCCGCGCCGGCAACTGCTTCGGCTCCTCGGTGCTGCCGTCGTAGTTGGGCTGGAAATCGACCGTGCCTTCGTCGAGCTCATCGAGCATGAGACGGGCGATGGGCGCCAGGCGCGCCTCGGTGTAGCGCATGGCCGCCGCGCCGTCGCCGTCGCGGCTGCCGAAATTGCCCTGGCCGTCGACCAGCGGGTAGCGCTGCGAAAAGTCCTGCGCCATGCGCACCAGCGCGTCGTAGGCCGCGGTATCGCCGTGTGGGTGGTAGCGGCCGAGCACGTCGCCGACCACGCGCGCGCTCTTCACCGGCTTGGCGCCGCCCGCGCCGCTGAAGGCCAGGCCCATGCGGAACATCGAATACAGGATGCGCCGCTGCACCGGCTTGTTGCCGTCGCAGACGTCGGGCAGGGCGCGGCCCTTGACCACGGAAAGTGCATATTCCAGGTAGGCGCGCTGGGCGTAGTCGGCCAGCGGCAGGGTATCGGCCGGGTCGGCCGGCGAGGGATCGAAGAGGTCGTTCATGGGAGGGTCGGGATGCGCACCGATGCAACCGAGGCGCAAGAAAGAGAGACAGGCCCGTCAGGCCACGATCACCAGCGGTGAGTAGCGCGCCAGTGTGGCGTCGTGGGTGAGCAGGTGCATCGGTTCGCTGACCGCCTGCGCCACCAGCATGCGGTCGAAGGGGTCGCGATGCAGCAAAGGCAGCGCATCCACGGCCAGAGCGTGGGCCCAGGTCACGGGCAGGGGGATGAACCCCGCTCTAAGCGCTCCGGCTTCGAGCACCTGGGGCGCCAGCGGCAGTTTGCCCGTCGCCACCTTGATCGCTGATTCCCACAAGGTGATGCTGCTGACGTACACCTCGTCGGCGCCCTCAATTTGCTTGCGCGCAGCGACGCTCAATTCGCGAGCATCGCGCATCACCCAGAGCAGGATATGCGTGTCCAGCAGCAGCTTCACGCCTCGCTCCGGCCTTCCCAGAGCGCCAACTCCTCTTCCGACAGCGGCGCATCGAAGTCGGGCGACTCGACGAACTGCCCCTTGAGCAAGCCAAAGACGATCTTGCGCTTGGGCCCGGCATCCAGCGGCACCAGCTTGGCCATCGGCGTGCCGGCCTTGGCGATGATCACCGTGGCGCCGGCATGCGCCTGCTCCACCAGCTCCGACAGCCGGGTCTTCGCTTCGTAGATATTGACCTGCATGGCAGCACCTAATTGACCAATCTTGGTCAAGGCCGATCTTAGCCCAAGAGCAGGGCCTGCATCAGGCCGCGTCTTCCAGCCCCAGCGCCCGACGCGCCTGGTATTCGCGGTCGAGCATGCTCATCACCACCAGGCTGTCGTAGCCGTCGGCGTCGCCGCCGGTGATGCGCACGCTTTCGCGCAGCCGGCCTTCCTCGACGAAACCTTCGCTGGCATACAGCGCCAGCGCGCGCGTGTTGAGCTGCTTCACGTCGAGCCAGAAGCGGTGCGCGTGCAGGTCGCGGAAGGCCATGCGCTTGAGCAGGCGCACGCAGCGCCGGCCCAGGCCCTGGCCCTTGGTCTGCAGCACCAGGCGCTTGAGCTCCACGCTGCGGTGCCGGTTGCGGCAGCCCTGCAGGATGACGAAACCGTCGCGCGAGCCATGTTCGCCGGCTTCGACGATGAAATGCCGGAAGTCCGGGAAGCGCAGCGAACCTTCGTGCTGCGTGCGCTCCCACGGCGAGATGAACGGCAGGTTGTGCTGGTCCGTCTCCACCGCGGCCACGAAGTCCAGGTCGGACAGCATGGTGGGCCGCAGGTGGAGTGGTGGGCCGGGCGGTGCGGGGGCGGCCGGCGTCAACGGCGACATGGAATCAGACATCGACCTCGACCGCGTCGCCGTGCAGTTCCATCAGCTCGCGCCGCGACGCCGCCTCGCCCTTGCCCATGAGCTTGGTCAGCAACGCCGCCGTGGCGTCGAAGCCAGCCTCCCCGTTGGCGCCGGTCGCCAGCCAGCTCACCGGCAGCAGCCGCCGCGTCTCGGGGTTGAGCGTGGTGTCCCACAACTGCTCGGCGTTCATCTCGCCCAGGCCCTTGAAGCGGCTGATCGTCCAGCTGCCCTCCTTCGCGCCTTCCTTGCGCAGCTTGTCCAGCGCGGCTTCGAGTTCGCCCTCGTCCAGCGCATAGATCTTGGCCTGCGGCCGCTTGCCGCGCGCCGGCGCGTCGATGCGGAACAGCGGCGGCCGCGCGATGAAGACATGCCCGCGCTCGACGAGCCGGGGAAAGTGGCGGAAGAAAAGCGTGAGCAGCAGCACCTGGATGTGCGAGCCGTCGACGTCGGCGTCGGAAAGGATGCAGATCTTGCCGTAGCGCAAGCCGCTGAAATCGGGTTCGTCGGCCGGGCCGTGCGGGTCCACGCCCACGGCCACGGCAATGTCGTGGATCTCGGTATTGCGAAACAGCAGGTCGCGCTCGACCTCCCAGGTATTCAGCACCTTGCCGCGCAGCGGCAGCACGGCCTGGGTTTCCTTGTTGCGGCCCATCTTGGCGCTGCCGCCGGCCGAGTCGCCCTCGACCAGAAAGACCTCGTTGAACAGCAGGTCGCGGCTCTCGCAGTCGGTCAGCTTGCCCGGCAGCACGGCCACACCCGAGCCCTTGCGCTTTTCCACCTTTTGCGATGCGCGCTGGCGCGTCTGCGCCTGGCGGATGACCAACTCGGCCAGCTTCCTGCCGTACTCCACGTGCTGGTTCAGCCACAGTTCCAGCGCCGGGCGCACATAGCCCGAAACCAGCCGCAGCGAATCGCGCGAATTCAGCCGTTCCTTGATCTGGCCCTGGAACTGCGGGTCGAGCACCTTGGCCGACAGCACGAAGCTGGCGCGCGAGAAGACGTCGTCGGGCATCAGCTTCACGCCCTTGGGCAGCAGGCCGTGCAGGTCGATGAAGCCCTTCACCGCCGCGAACAGGCCGTCCTTCAGCCCCGATTCATGCGTGCCGCCGGCCACCGTGGGAATCAGGTTGACATAGCTCTCGCGCAGCGTGCTGCCCTCGTCGGTGAAGGCCACGCACCAGCTGGCGCCCTCGCCTTCGGCAAAATTCTCGGTTTCCTGCGCCGTGGCATGCTGCTCGCCTTCGAAGAGCGGAATCAAGGGGTCGGCCACCAGGCTTTGCATCAGATAGTCGCGCAGGCCGCCCTGGTACAGCCAGGTGGTGGTCTCGGCGTCCCTGGCGCCGGGCTTTTCCACTGCGAGCGTCACGGTCACGCCGGGCATCAGCACGGCCTTGCTGCGCAGCAGGTGAACGAGGTCGGCTCGCGGCAGTTCGGCACTGTCGAAATATTTGACATCGGGCCAGACGCGCACCCGGGTGCCGTGCCGGCGGTCACCGACCTTGACCAGCGTCAGAGGATCGACGACGTCGCCCCCCGCAAAGGCGAGCGTTGCCTGCTGCCCTTCGCGCCAAACGGTCACCTCGAGCCGCTTCGCCAGCGCATTCGTCACGCTGACCCCCACGCCGTGCAGCCCGCCCGAAAAGCTGTAGGCGCCGCTGGAGCCCTTGTCGAACTTGCCGCCGGCGTGCAGCCGGGTGAAGACGATCTCGACCACCGGCACGCCTTCCTCCGGGTGCAGGCCGAAGGGGATGCCGCGGCCGTCGTCTTCCACGCTCACCGAGCCGTCGGCGTGCAGGGTGACGTCGATGCGCTTGCAGACGCCCGCCAAGGCCTCGTCGGCGGCGTTGTCCAGCACCTCCTGCACCACGTGCAGCGGGTTGTCGGTGCGCGTATACATGCCCGGGCGCTGCTTGACGGGCTCCAGGCCCTTGAGGACACGGATGGAGGCTTCGGCGTAGGTGGCTTGCTTGGTTGGCATGGACGGGGATTCTAGGTTTCCGTCCTTTGCGCACGCATTTAAGACCCGACCCCGCCCCTGCGACCCCGCCCCTGGGGAACGGCTTGCTGCCCGTCGGAGTCAGTCAGCCCGTCGCCTTGGAGACGAGCGGGAACGCCTTGGGGTCGCGAAGCGAGTCGACCGCCAGATCGATATCCAGCAAGGGCCAGTAGAGATGGTTCACGGTGGGACGCTCGAGCGTCGCGATCTGCACGACCGTCGCAGTTCTGAACCAAGGGAATTCCGAGAACGGCACCGGCAACTCTTCGTCGCCCAGGAGCACCCAGAATCCGTTGGCCGAAATGTGGGTGACTTCAGCTTCCAAAGTGGCGGCGCCAGGCATCCTCGATCTCCGTGAAATGCGCATCGACGACGGCCTGCGCTTGCCGCAACTGCAGAGGTGACAAACCCATATTCACTGCCAGGGTCACCTCAGGCATGAGCCAGAATTTGGCCTCGCCGTCCGGATGCGCCACATGCACATGGATGCGCTTCTCCTCGCGGGAAAAGAAGAACAACCTGAACTGACCGTCGCGAACAATCGTTGGCGCCATCGCACCACTGTATCGGAGGCGGGCCTTCGTGCGGATCTGGTTGACATGGTTCTCGCGCAGGATCGCGCCTTCGCCGGTGTAGGCGCGTCGGCCACGTCGCCCCCTTGTCGAACTTGCCGCCGGCGTGCAGCCGGGTGAACACGATCTCGACCACCGGCACGCCTTCTTCCGGGTGCAGGCCGAAGGGAATGCCGCGGCCGTCGTCTTCCACGCTCACCGCGCCGTCGGCGTGCAGGGTGACGTCGATGCGCTTGCAGACCCCCGCCAGCGCCTCGTCGGCGGCGTTGTCCAGCACCTCCTGCACCACGTGCAGCGGGTTGTCGGTGCGGGTGTACATGCCCGGCCGCTGCTTGACGGGCTCCAGGCCCTTGAGCACGCGGATGGAGGCTTCGGCGTAGGTGGCTTGCTTGGTGGGCATGGGCTGGGATTCTAGGATTCCGCCCTGGGCCCATGCTCGTGTCGGAAGCCTGTACAGCTGCACCCGCAGGGCCGCCAGTGGCAGAATGAACCCGTGCAAACGACGCATCCCCTCATTTCGGTCAACCCGCAGCGGCGCGGCGGGCGGCCCTGCATCCGCGACTTGCGTATCAGCGTGGGCGATGTGCTGGGCTGGCTGGCGCAGGGCATGACGGTCGGCGCGATCCTGGCCGAGTACCCGGAATTGACCCAGGCCGACGTTCAGGCTTGCCTGTCCTACGCCGCCGAGCGCGAGTCCCACGAGGTGCGCATCTCCACAGTTGCGTGAAAGTGCTCCTCGAGGAGAACCTCTCGCGCCGGCTGGTGCACCTGGCCTTGGGCAATGTGAGCAACGATCGCGTTCCGGGTGCAATGCTGGCCGCCGCCGATGCCATCGAGGCGGCGCTTTCCGAACCCGGCACAGGCGTCGTGGTCGTCGACTGACGCCACAGGGTGCCCTATGCCGCCTGGGCGAGCGGCACGAGGATTTCGACCGCTTCGTACGGAACCGAGACCGAACCTTCGTCGGTTCGCTCGACCAGTCCGAGCACCTCCAGACGCGCGACGTCGGTGTGCACGTTGGAGTAGTTGCGCCCGGCGGCCTTGGACAGGGCGTACACGCTGCAGGGACCCACTCGGCGAAGGGTATCCAGCAGGTCGACACGCGCCGGCGTCAGATCGGCGAAGAGCGATCTTGCCGATTCGAAGCTCAGGCGAAAGTCAACCGCCTCGCCCCCGCGCGAGGCTGCCAGTTGCTGCCGCGCTGCGCGTACCGCCGAGCCCGCCTTCGCAACTTCGATGATGGCTTTCATGTCGTGCTCCAGTCTCGTAGGTCGTTTTCGAAGTCGTCGAGCAGTCGATCGAGGGTGACAAAAGGCGTAGCCTTCTTCCTTGCCACGGCAGTGCCGATGATCACCCTTGCCCCGCTCGTTGTCGTACCGGACCCGCTCCTCGGCGGGCGTACCGTAGAAGAGTCGGTACTTGTAGCTGTGGACGCTTGGCGACAACGGCGCGGGAAGCTCCCAGATGACCACTTCGACGATGGAACCGTCGTCCCGGACTTCCTTGGAGCGTGCCAACAGCATCGCTTTCATGTATTGCACCATAGCAATACATCCAAGGCGCGTCCAGTCGACTCGGCGCTGTCGAATTGTTTGACATCGGGCCCACCCCCGCCGGGCACGGCCAATCTGGCCGCCGGCGGCCTTGGCCACGGTCAGCGCGTCAACCGCGCTTCCTCCGGCGAGGCCAGTGAAACACCACGCACTCACCCTGACTCGACGAAGGACCGCGGCTCCAGGCCCCCACACTTAAGACCAGACCCCCTGAGGTGCGTGACCGCCTGAGCTGCGTGTCTTTACATTTAGGACCCGACCCCGAAGCCGCGCTTGGCAGCACGCGCTCGCTGTGCCAAGATTGAGAGCGATGAGGAGTGATTAACCCGAGGAAGGACTGACATGCCGGCACCCGACACCCGCGTTCTCACTGCCCACGTCCCCGCCCAGCTGGCCATCCAGGTGGACCACATCGCCGCACGGCTCGACCGTTCACGGGGCTGGGTCGTCAAGCAGGCTCTTGCTGCATGGGTGCATCAGGAAGAGGAGCGCCAGAGGCTGACGCTCGAGGCGCTGGCCGACGTGGATGCAGGCCGCACGGTGGACCAGGCCGAGGTCGACGCCTGGGCGCAGAGCCTCTCGACCGAGCATCCGAAGCCGATTCCACCGAGCGCGTAAGGAGGACGAGCAAGGCGCTCGGCGACCTGGCCCGACTGCATGCCTTCCTGGCTGAAAGCAACCCGCGGGCCGCGGCGGCTGTCGTGCAGGCGCTCACCAAAGGAGCAGGAGCCCTTCGCGACAACCCGAGAATCGGATTCCGGCTGGCCGAGTTCGAGCCGCGCGACGTGCGGCGGGTCATCCTTGGTCAGTACGAATTGCGCTACGAACTGGGCGAAGACGTCGCCTACGTCCTGCGTCTGTGGCACACCCGGGAGGACAGGTAGCTTCGGAGCAGGTGGATGGTCTGGTTGGCATGGGGCGGGATTCCAGGAGTCCGCCCATGGTCGATATTCACGCCGAGGGAACAGACTCACCCTGCCTCGACGAAGGACAACGGCGTGACCACGCGCGGTTGCATGCCGCGGTCGGCCAGCAAGGCCTTGTCGCCCGTCGCGAGCAGCAGGTCGGCCCTGGCCGCGAGCAGATCCCGGAGCCCTTGATCCCCCGGGTCTGGCGCGGGCTGCGCGGCGGGCGCGACGGGCACGGCCATGGGCACCGGCACGATCGCGTGCTGGGCGATGTCGGTGAGCAGCGCCTCCACCTCGGCAACCGTCAGCCCGTGCAGCTTGCGCAGGGCCGGCCGCACGAGCACGGTGCGGTATTCGGCCAGCAGGGCCTCGGACACGACGAAGGGAAACGCAGCAGCCAGCATGCCGTCCAGGATGCGCGCCACGGGCGACGCGGCGTTGCCGGTCAGCAGACCGGCGACGACGACGTTGGTGTCGACAACGACGGCCTGGCGGCTCACGACCCGCGCCGCACCGCCCGGACCTCGTCCTGGGCCACGGCAAGGGCCCCGGCCTCGGGAAGCTGGCTGTGTGCACGCGCACGACGCACCAACTCACGCGCGTCTTCGCGCGACTTGATGCCATAGAAGTCCAGACTTTCGTCGATCAGCTGCCCGATGGTCTTGTCACGACGAACGGCCGCCTCCTTCAATGCCTTGTAGCGTGCCTCGGACAGGGTGATGGTCAGACGGCTCATACCAGCCTCACTTTGGTGCTTTGACACCAATGTGTTAAACCGGCAATCTCGACCACCGGCACGTCTCCATGCGGGTGCGGGCCGAAGAGGCTGCCGCGGCCGTCGTCTTGCACGGTTCACCGAGTCGTTGACGTGCAGGGTGGTGCTGAGGCGTATGCACACGCCCGCCCGGGGCCTTTACATTTAAGTCCTGACCCCAGACACGCGTTTCCTCACGCGCCACCGGCGCGCCGCCAAGGAGGCTCATCGCCGACCGATTGACTTCCTCACTCATTCAAGACCCGCGCGAGTGCTTTTGCACGTACTGGCGCAAGACGCTGTCCATGCGCGACTGCCAGCCTTCGCCCGTCGACCTGAAATACGCCAGCACCTCCGGGCTGTACCGTACCGAGACGAGAAGCTTCCTGTTCGCCGACTTGGGACGGCCACGCACCGTGCGCAAGGGCATCATGGCTTTCAGTTGCGCAACGGTCAGCGGTTGCGCGTCGGGGTCAGCCATTGCGGCGGAAGTGATCTTGCGATCCTCGGCGACCGTTGGCATCTCAATCGGCGTCTTCTTCACTGCTTTCGACATAGTGCTTGACCTCGCGTCGGCTGGCCCGACGCAAAATGATGCTTGGCGACGTTGCTCGCGTCTTTGGCTGGATCGAAATCGATCCGCACTACTTTAGTGTAGCTACAATAATGCTCGCGGTCTATACCCGGGTTCCGGTCGCCGACGGTGCACGTGGATTTCCGGGAAAATCCCCGGCTGATGCATTCCGCCGCCACCCCCGCCCGTCTGCCCCTGACCCAGGTGCTGATCTGCGGCGCGGCCATCGTCACGCTCAGCATGGGCGCGCGCCACGGCTTCGGCCTGTGGCTGGCGCCGATCACCATGGAGCGCGGCTGGCCGCGCGAGACCTTCGCCTTCGCGCTGGCCATCCAGAACCTGGCCTGGGGCATCGCCGGGCCGTTTGCCGGCATGCTGGCCGACCGTTTCGGCGCCTTCAAGGTGCTGGCCGTCTCGGGCGTGCTGTACGCGCTGGGCATGTGGGTGATGGCGGTGGCGACCACGGGCGCGATGTTCACGCTGGGCGCCGGCGTCTTGATCGGCGTGGCGCTGGCCGGCTGCACCTATGCCGTGATCTACGGCGTGATCAACCGCCACGTGGCCGCCGAACGGCGATCCTGGGCCATGGGCGTGACGGCCGCCGCCGGCTCCTTCGGCCAGTTCCTGATGGTGCCGCTGTCCAGCGGGCTCATCGGCGGCTTCGGCTGGCAGCAGGCGCTGGTGATACTGGGTGCGGCCGCGCTGCTGATCGTGCCGCTGGCCTGGGCGCTGAAAGAGGCGCCGCCGGCCGCGCAGACCACGGGCCCGCAGCAGAGCATCCTGGAAGCGATACGCGAGGCAGCGCGCCACCGACCCTTCCAGTTGCTGATGGCCGGCTTTTTCGTCTGCGGCTTCCAGGTGGTGTTCATCGGCGTGCACCTGCCGAGCTACCTGAAGGACCAGGGCCTGGGCCTGGAAGTGGCCACCATGGCGCTGGCGCTGATTGGCCTCTTCAACGTCTTCGGCACCTACCTGGCCGGCAGTCTCGGGCAACGTTGGCCCAAGCGCCACATCCTGGCGGGCATCTACATCCTGCGCGCGCTGGCCATCGCGGCCTTCATCTGGCTGCCGCTCAGCCCGGCCAGCGTGTACGTCTTCTCCGCAATGATGGGCCTGCTATGGCTGAGCACGGTGCCGCCCACCAACGCCATCGTGGCGCAGATCTTCGGCATCAAGCATTTCTCCATGCTCGGCGGCTTCGTCTTCTTCTCGCACCAGGTGGGCAGCTTCCTGGGGCGTGGCTCGGCGGCAAGCTTTACGACAGCACCGGCAGCTACGACGTGGTGTGGTGGATCGCCATCGCCCTGGGCGTGTTCGCCGCGCTCATCAACCTGCCGGTGCGCGAGACCGCCATCGTGCGGCCGGTGCCGCAGCCGGTTCGATGAAGCCGCGCTGGGTTCGTGCCGGGGCCTGGGGCGCCGCGCTGCTGGCGCTGGCCGCCGTCTTCGCCGCCTACCTGAACCCGCATCTGGCGGTGGAACTGGCCAACCAGCTGTGGTCGTGCTTCTAGCGCATCTCGACCCCGAGCCTTCGGCCTGGGTGCGGCGGTTCGCCGGACTCATTCGCCCAGGCGGCACGGTGCTCGACGTGGCCTGCGGCAGCGGTCGCCACGTGCGCTGGCTGGCGGCGCAGGGCTTTGCCGTCACCGGCGTCGACCGCAAGGAAGACGCGGTGGCGTCGCTGCGCGGCGTTGCCGAAATCGTGGTCGCCGACATCGAAGGCGGGCCCTGGCCGCTGCCGGACCGGCGCTTCGACGCCGTCGTCGTCACCAACTACCTGTGGCGGCCGCTGTGGCCGGCGCTGCGCGCCGCGCTGGCCCCGGGCGGCGTGCTGCTTTACGAGACCTTTGCCCACGGCCAGCAGCTCATCGGCAAGCCGCAGCGGGCGGAATTCCTGCTGCAGCCGGGGGAACTGCTGCAGCTCTGCGCGGGTCTGCGCGTGGTGGCCTTCGAAGACGGTTTCGACGCCGCGCCGGCGCGTTACGTGCAGCGCATCGCCGCGGTGGCCGAGGCTGCGGGGGTCGCCGAGCCGCCGCGCTACGCCCTGCAAGGTGGCGGCGGCTAAAATCCGTAGCTTGGCTTGGACCCGACACCCATGAAACCCATCGTTGGCAGCATCGTCGCGCTCGTCACGCCCATGCTCGAGGACGGCAGCGTCGACTACCCCGCGCTGCGCCGCCTGATCGACTGGCACATCGCCGAGGGCACCGACTGCATCGGCGTCGTCGGCACCACAGGCGAGTCGCCCACGGTGTCGGTGGAAGAGCATTGCGAGATCATCCGCGTGGCGGTGGAACACGCCGCCGGGCGCGTGCCCATCATGGCCGGCGCCGGCGGCAACGCCACGCGCGAGGCCATCGAGCTGACCCGCTTTGCCAAGCAGGTGGGCGCCGACTGCACGCTGCAGGTGGTGCCCTACTACAACAAACCGTCGCAGGAAGGCATCTACCGCCATTTCAGGGCCGTCGCCGAGGCGGTGGACCTGCCGGTCGTGCTTTACAACGTGCCCGGCCGCACGGTGGCCGATATGCTGCCCGAAACCGTGCTGCGGCTGGCGCAGGTGCCGGGCATCGTGGGCATCAAGGAGGCCACCGGCAATATCGAGCGTGCCTGCTGGCTCATCAAGCAGGCGCCGAAGGGCTTCTCCATCTATTCGGGCGACGACGGCACCGCGGTGGCGCTGATGCTGCTGGGCGGCCACGGCGACGTGAGCGTCACCGCCAACGTGGCGCCGCGGCTGATGCACGAGCTGTGCATGGCCGCCATCGAAGGCGACGTGAAGCGCGCCACCGAACTGCACCTGCGCCTGCTGCCGCTGCACAAGCAGCTGTTCTGTGAACCGAGCCCGGCGCCCGCCAAGTGGGCACTGGCGCAATTGGGGCGCTGCGCCGAACACGTGCGGCTGCCGATCCTGCCGCTCACCGAAAACGGCCAGGCCCAGGTCGGCCAGGCGCTGCGCGCAAGCGGCCTGCTGGCTTGAGCCACCGCATTCCCCAGCTCATTTGCACGGCCGCAGCGCGGCCGTGGCGGAGACTTCCAACGTGAATCCTTTCGACGCCCGCAGCCCCGTGCTGCTGCGCACCGTGGCCCTGGCGGCGGCCTGCCTCGTCTCGCTGTTGTCCGCCTGCACCACGACCTCGAGCGACGGCTTCTTCTCGGGTGAAAAGGTCGACTACAGCAGCGCGGCCGCCAAGTCCAAACCGCTGGAGGTGCCGCCCGACCTGACCCAGCTGGCCGGCGACGCACGCTACCGGCCGCAGGGAGGCGTGGTCAGCGCCTCGGCCGTGGCCGCACCGCGGGCCGCCGGCCCCGCTGCGGCGGCACCCGCGGCCGTGCCGGTGGTGGCGCTGAAGGCCGCCGGCGATCTGCGCATCGAACGCCAGGGGCAGTTGCGCTGGCTCGTGGCGCCACAGGCACCCGAGCCGCTGTGGCCGCGCGTGCGCGCGTTCTGGGAAGCGAACGGCTTTCTGATCGAAGTCGAGGACGCGGCGGCTGGCGTGATGGAGACGAACTGGAACGAGAACCGCGCCAAGCTGCCCAAGGACGCCGCGCGCAACGTGCTCGGCGGCCTGCTGAAGAGCTTCTTCGACACCGGCGAGCGCGACCGCTTCCGCACCCGCATCGAACGCACCCCGGGCGGCAGCGAGATCTACATCTCGCACCGCAGCGCGCAGGAGGTCTTCATCGACCAGACCCGCGAGCAGACCACCTGGCGCGCGGGACCCAACAACCCGGACCTGGAAGCCGAGATGTTGAGCCGCCTGATGGTGGTCCTGGGCGCCACGCCGGAGGCGGCACGCACGGCCGTTGCAGCGGCCCCGGCGGGTGCCGCCGCGGCCACCGCCGCGACGGCCGCCACGAGCACGACCGCCACGAGCGCGGTGCCGCCGCGCGCGCGGCTGCTCGACACGCCCGGCACGGCGGCGCTGGAAATGGACGAATCCTTCGACCGCGCCTGGCGCCAGGTGGGCCTCACGCTGGACCGCAGCGGCTTCACGGTGGAAGACCGCGACCGCGCCTCGGGCGTGTACTACGTGCGCTATGTCGACCCCAAGACCGCGGGCCAGGAAGAGCCTGGTTTCTGGTCGCGCATGTTCGGCAATACCGGCAACCCGCTGGCACCGGTGCGCTACCGCGTGGCGCTCAAGGGCGACGACCGCAAGACGACCGTTTCGGTGCTGACCTCGGCCGGCGGCCCCGACGTGGGCGAGAACGGCCGGCGCATCGCAGAACGGCTGGTGGCCGAATTGCGCTGAAGCGGGCCGCGAGCAGGTCAACAAAAAGCCGCCCGAGGGCGGCTTTTTCTCGTGCTACGCGCCGCGAGGCGCGCGACGATCACTTCTTGACGGCAGTGGCAGCGGCATCCGCGGCAGACTTGACCGCGGCAGCGGCGGCATCGCCAGCGGCCGATGCGGCGGCGGCAGTGGCACCGCCAACGGCCGCCGAGGCGGCGTCGGCAGCACCGGCCACCGCGGTGTTCGCAGCGGAGGCGGCCTCGGCTACGGGAGCCGGCGCCGGGGCCGGGGCGGGAGCGGGGACAGCAGCCGGGGCGGGAGCCGGCGCCTCTTCCTTCTTGCCGCAAGCGGCCAGGGCGACGGCGGCAACCAGGGAAGCCAGAATGAGCGACTTGTTCATGTGTAACCTCAGGAGTATGGTGGGGACGATCGGATCGGGTGTCTTTGGGCACTCCGAGTCAAACCCGGGGCCCCAGTTTCCAGCGGAGAAAAAGGCCGGATCAGCCTTTTGTATCCAGCCTGTAAGTATAGTCAGAGCAAGGGATTTCCCTAAAGCCCCAGCGTGACCACAGCAAAAGCAGGCGTCGACCGTTGCAAAATAACATCAGTTCGTTCACGCCACAGCGTGGCTGAGCGCGCATCCACCGCAGCGCGGCCGCGCCAGTGCAACTCGTCGACGAGTTGCACGCCGACGGGACCGTCGTCGAGCAGCAGGTTCGGCAGGTCGGACGCCAACTCCTCGGGTGCCTGCCAGGGCTCGATGGCATGGCCGAAGTCGCGGCGCCAGGCCGTGAAGCGGGGAAAGCGGCGCGGCACCTCGTCGTAGCGGCGGGCCAGCAGCACCAGCCGCCGCAACGGCAGGCGTAACCAGGCCGTGAGGTCTTGAAGCAGGGCCGGGTCGTCGAGCGGCCAGGTCTCGAAGCTCGCATCCACGCAGGTGATGCGCCTGGCGCCGCGCTGCAGGGCGGTCTCGAAGCCCCATCGCAGTGCAGCCTGCCAGGCCGCGCGGCTGTCGATGAGCGGCAGATCCTGGCTCACTGGACGACCCTTCGCGCTACGCGCTCCGGGATGAGCGCTTGGGAGAGGCCCGGCGGTCTCACGCGGGTTCCCCGTGGACCCAGCCGGCGGCCATCCACTCGGCCAGCAAGGCGGCTGCGGCAACGCCCAGGCGCGCGCGCTCGGCCGCCGTCAGCCGGCGCGCATCCGCCAGTTGCCGCATCAGCCGCGCGTCGCGGCCGGCTGCGGTGTAAGCCTCGCCGTTGAGAAAGACGTGGCGCCCGTCGTACAGCATGCGGCTGCGGGCGTCCAGCCGCACGCCGCCGGCGCCAGCGTCCGGCGCCTGGCGCTCGAACCAGACGCGCGGCTTGGGCTCGGTGAGCGACTCGCCCAGGGCGCGCGCCAGCACCTGCGGGTCGGCCAGACGGCGCGCCACCGCCGCCTGCGCGAAGGTCAGCAAGGCCGGTGGAATGGCGCCAGGCGTCGCGGTGGCGGGCTGCCGCGGGTCGCGGTAGAGCGCACCCTGTTCGCCGTCGTCGTCGGCCAGGCGCTGCAGCAACTCGCGCGCCAATTCCTGCGCTGCCGGGGCGCGAAAACCCACCGAGCAGGTCATGCAGTCGCCGCCCTCGGCCACGCCATCATGGCCCCAGCGCGGCGGCAGGTAGAGCAGGTCGCCCGGCTCCAGCAGCCATTCCTGCTGCGGCTGGAACTGGCGCAGCAGCTTCAGCGGTTCGCCTTCGACGAACGACGCGTCGGCCACGCGCCCGACCGACCAGCGCCGCCGCCCCTGCACCTGCAGCAGGAAGACGTCGTACGAGTCGGTATGCGGACCGACGCCGCCGCCGGGGCTGGCCCAGGACAGCATCAGGTCGTCCAGCCGCGCGTCGGGCACGAAGCGGAAGCGCTCCAGCATGTCGCACGCCGCGCTGCGGTGCAGGTCCAGCCCCTGCACCAGCAGCGTCCAGCCCGGGCGCGCCAGCGGCGGCAGCGCACGCGGCGGCAGCGGCCCCGGGCGCACGCGCCAGCGCGCGGACTCGCGCACGACCAGGCGCGATTCCACGTCTTCGCTGGCTGCCAGCTGGAACATCTCGCGTCGGGAAACCGGCGGCGCCACGCCGCGCCAGGCCTGGCGCACGAGCAGCGGCGTCTTCTGCCAGTGCCGGCGCATGAAAGCCGCGGGCGACAGGCCGCCCAGAAGCGTCAGCGGTGCATTCACGTCCATGGCCGCATTCTGGCCGAAGCCGTGGCGGCAGCACGGTCCGCGACAGCCTTGTGCCATCATGCCGCGCATGCAGATCAACGCTCCCTGTGTCGTCACCCTGACCTGGAAACTCGACGACGCCCAGAACCGGCCCATCGACGAACTGACGCAGCCGATCGAATTCTTCGTCGGCGGCAACGACCTGCTGGCGCGGGTGGAAGAGGCTTTGGCCGGCCACGTGGCGGGCGACGAAGTGCGCGTGCAGCTCGAACCCGAACACGCCTTCGGCGACTACCGGCCCGAACTGGTGTGCTTCGAGGACCGCAAGCTGTTCCCGGAAACGCTGGAAACCGGCATGACCTTCGAGGGCCTGCCGCCAGGCGGCGCCACGCCCGACATGCCGGCCGACGTGATCTATATCGTGACCGACGTCTTTCCTTCGCACGTGGTGCTCGACGGCAACCATCCGCTGGCCGGCATGGCGCTGCGGCTGACGCTGAAGGTGCGGGCCGTGCGCGAAGCCAGCAGCGAGGAACTCGAGGCGCGCAGTGTCGGCGGCTCGCCGATCACGGTGCTGGGCAGCGGCCCGGCTCCGGGCGGGTTTTCGGCGCTGCACTGAGCGGCCGGCCCCTCACCCGGCCTCTTGCGCCGGGGGCAAGTTCGCGCTCAGCCGCGACCGGTGGAGCCGAAGCCGCCACCACCGCGGGACGACGATTCGAAATCGTCGACACGCCGGAATGCCGCCTGCACCACCGGCACGATGACCATCTGCGCGATGCGCTCCATCGGCTGCACCGTGAAGGCTTCGCGGCCGCGGTTCCAGCAGCTCACCATCAGCGGGCCCTGGTAGTCGCTGTCGATCAGGCCCACCAGGTTGCCCAGCACGATGCCGTGCTTGTGGCCCAGGCCCGAGCGCGGCAGCAGCATCGCGGCCAGGCCGGGGGCGCCGATGTGGATCGACAAGCCCGTGGGGATCAGTTCGGCCTGCCCCGGCGCCAGCACCAGCGGCGCGTCCAGGCAGGCGCGCAAGTCCAGTCCGGCGCTGCCGGGCGTGGCGTAGGCCGGCAACAGGCTGGACATGCGTTCGTCCAGCACCTTGACTTCGATGACGGTCATGCGGCTGAAGCCCTGGCCTGCGCCGGCGGCAGCCGAGCTGCGATCTCGGCCACGAGCTGCCGCGCCAGCGAAAGCTTGTCGGCGCGCGGCAGTTCGCGCTCTCCTGCCGCATCGACGAGCAGCAACGAGTTGTCGTCGCGACCGAAGGTGGCCGGACCCAGGTTGGCCACGATCAGCGGCACGCCCTTGCGCTCCAGCTTCTCGCGCGCATGGCGCACGAGGTCGTGGCTCTCGGCCGCAAAGCCCACGCACCAGGGCCGCCGGTCCGCAGGCAAGCGGGCCACGGTGGCCAGGATGTCGGGGTTCTCTGCAAAGGCCAGCGCGGGCGGGCGGCCGCTGCCGTCCTTCTTGATCTTGTGCTCGGCGCTGGTGGCAGGGCGCCAGTCGGCCACCGCGGCAGTGGCCACGAAGATATCGTGCTGCGGCGCCTCGGGCAGCACCGCGTCGAGCATCTGCAGCGCGCTGACGACGTCGATGCGGCGCACGCCGCGCGGCGTGGGCAGGTGCACCGGGCCGGTCACCAGCGTGACCCGGGCCCCGGCCTCGGCGGCGGCGCGCGCCACGGCAAAACCCATCTTGCCGCTGGAGTGGTTGGTGATGCCGCGCACCGGGTCGATGGCCTCGAAGGTGGGGCCGGCTGTCATCAGAACCGAGCGCCCGGCCAGCCGCTTGGGCTGGAAGAACGCGATCATTTCGTCGCACAACTCGGTGGCTTCGAGCATGCGCCCGTCGCCCACCTCACCGCAGGCCTGGTCGCCGGCCGCGGGGCCGAGCACGGTGGCGCCGTCGGCCACGATCTGCGCCACGTTGCGCTGCGTGGCCGGGTGGGCCCACATCTCGCGGTTCATGGCCGGCGCCACCAGCAGCGGGCAAGTCTGCAGCGGGCGCGCCAGGCACAGCAGGCCGAGCAGTTCGTCGGCACGGCCCAGCGCCAGCCGGGCGATGAAATCGGCGCTGGCCGGCGCCACCAGCACCGCGCTGGCCTCGCGCGTGAGGTCGATGTGCGCCATGTTGTTGGGCTGGCGCGCGTCCCACTGGCTGCTGAAGACCGGCCGGCCGCTCAGCGCCTGCATCGTGACCGGCGTGATGAACTGCGCCGCGGCCTCGGTCATCACCACCTGCACGGTGGCGCCGGCCCGCACCAGTTCACGCACCAGTTCGGCCGACTTGTAGCAGGCGATGCCGCCCGACAGGCCGAGCACGAGATGTTTGCCTTGCAGCGCGGGTGGGGTCGACATGGCGGCGGACTCTAGCAGGCAGACGCCGGGCCCGGCTTCCGATGCGCGTGCACGGCGGCGGCGTCAGGGGGCCGTGCCGGGCGCGCCGTGGCACTTTTTGTATTTCTTGCCGCTGCCGCAGGGGCAGGGGTCGTTGCGGCCGGGCGCCGGCAGCACGTGCCGGGTGGCGGGCCTGGGCGCGTGGTCGACCCAGTAGACGCGCAGGTCCTGCACCGAAAAGAAGGCTTCGGCCAGCAGATCTTCACGCGTCGGTTCCTGCTCCGGCCAGTACAGCGCCGCATGCTCGCGCGCTTCGTCGCTGCCGGGAGTCAGCGCCAGGGCCGCGACCTGGTCGACGAGCATGCCGAAGTCTTCGGCATCGATCGCGTCCGTCGGCTCGACCCAGATCTCGGGGAAGGCCTCGACGCCGTCGAGGAAGCCCTGCGCCCAGAGCACGCCGGTCTGCAGCAGCGCCGCTTCGTCGGCCTTCAGGCCGACCTCTTCGACGGCGCGCTGGCGGTCCTCGTCGGTGTATTCGGCCATCAACGGCAACAGCCGCATCTCTTCGGGGCGATCCAATAGCACTTCGGGTTCGAGTTGCCGGCGCAGCACCTGCAGCCGCGCCTGCAGCGAGCGCAGCGCCTGGGCCTGGTCCTCGGGATCGGCGAAGGCGCGCTCGAAGGCGTCGCCGCACATCGCGGGCAGCCAGTCCTCGGGCTCCGGCAGCGAGGGGCCGGCGGCCAGCGCCGTGAGAAAGCCGTCGATGGACTCGAAGTTGATCTCGTCGGCGAAACCCGCCAGCCGTTCGCAGGTGGTGTCGAAGGCCTGCAGTTCGGCTTCGCTGCTGTCGGGCGGCAGGAGGCGGGGGAGGTTCATGGCGCGCCGCCCGGGTTCAGAGCCGCTCGCCGACCCAGCCCGCCACCGTGGCCAGCGCCGCCGGCAGCGCGGCGGCGTCGGTGCCGCCGGCCATCGCCAGGTCGGGCTTGCCACCGCCCTTGCCGCCGACCTGCAAGGCCACGAAATTGACCAGTTCGCCGGCCTTCACCCGCGCGCCGGGCCGCGCCAGCACGTCGGCGGTGACGCCGGCGGCCAGCTGCACCTTGCCGCCCTCCACCGCCGCCAGCACGATGGCCGCGCTCTTGAGCTTGTCCTTGAGCTTGTCCATGGTCTCGCGCAGCGCCTTGGCGTCGGCGCCTTGCAACGTGGCCGCCAGCACCTTGATCGACCCGTTGGCGCCCTTCACGTCCACCGCCTGCGCCAGCATCTCGTCGCCCTGCGCGCTGGCCAGACGGCCCTTCAGCGCGGTGATCTCCCGCTCCAGGGCGCGCACGTGGTCGAGCACAGCGGCCACGCGCGCCGGCACTTCCGCCGGCGTGGCCTTCAGCGTGCCGGCAAGCCCGCCGACGGTGGCTTCCAGCTGCTGCAGATAGGCCAGCGCGTTGTCGCCCGTCACCGCCTCGACGCGCCGGATGCCCGCCGCCACGCCGCCTTCGGAGACGATCTTGAAGACACCGATGTCGCCGGTGCGCGCCACGTGCGTGCCGCCGCAGAGTTCGCGGCTGCTGCCGATGTCCAGCACACGCACCTCGTCGCCGTATTTCTCGCCGAACAGCATCATGGCGCCGGCCTGCTGCGCATCGTCGAGCGCCATCACGCGCGCCTGCGTCGCGGCGTTGGCCAGGATCTCGGCGTTGACCAGCGCTTCGACCTGCGCAACTTGCGCGTCGGTCACGGGCGCGTTGTGGGCGAAGTCGAAGCGCGTGCGCTCGGCATTCACCAGCGAGCCCTTCTGCTGCACGTGCGCGCCCAGCACCTCGCGCAGCGCCTTGTGCATGAGGTGCGTCGCGCTGTGGTTGCGCACCGTCCTGGCGCGGCGCTCGCCATCGACGCGCGCCACGAAGCTGTCGCCGAGTTCGACCTCGCCTTCGACGATGCGGCCCTGGTGGCCGTGCACGGCGGCCTGGATCTTCACCGTATCGTCGACCAGCACGCGGGCGCGCGGGTTGCGCAACTCGCCGGTGTCGCCGACCTGGCCGCCGCTCTCGGCGTAGAACGGCGTGTGGTCGAGCACGATCACCACGTCGTCGCCGGCCTGCGCGCGCGGCACCGGCGTGCCGTCGAGATAGATCGCGGTGACCTTGCTGTGCTCGCACACCAGGTGCTCGTAGCCGTGGAAGGCGGTGGCATCGCCGCTGTATTCCAGCCCGGCCGCCATCTTGAACTTGGCCGCGGCGCGCGCCTGCTCGCGCTGGCGCGCCATGGCGGCATTGAAGCCGGCTTCGTCGACCGCCACACCGCGCTCGCGGCAGACGTCGGCGGTGAGGTCGAGCGGGAAGCCGAAGGTGTCGTGCAGCTTGAAGGCCAGGTTGCCGTCGATCAGCTTCGTGCCGCCGGCCAGAGCGCCTTCCAGGATCTCCATGCCATTGGCTATGGTCTGGAAGAAGCGCTCCTCCTCCTGTTTGAGCACATCGGTCACGCGCACCGCGTCGCGCCGCAGTTCGGGATAGGCCTCGCCCATCTCGGCCGCCAGCGGCGCCACCAGGGTGTGGAAGAAGGGCTTGCGCGCACCGAGCTTGTAGCCGTGGCGGATGGCGCGCCGCGCGATGCGGCGCAGCACGTAGCCGCGACCCTCGTTGCCCGGGATCACGCCGTCGGCGACGGTGAAGGCGCAGGCGCGGATGTGGTCGGCGATGACCTTCAGCGAAGGCGACTCGATATCGCAGCCTGCGTTGCCGCCGATGTCGGGCGTGGCGCCGGCGGCGGCGTCCACCGCATTCTTCGCCGCCGCGAGCAGGTGCTCGAAGAGGTCGATCTGGTAGTTGCTGTGCACATGCTGCAGCACCGCGGCCAGCCGCTCCAGCCCCATGCCGGTATCGACGCTGGGTTTGGGCAGCGGGTGCATGACGCCGTCTTCGGTGCGGTTGAACTGCATGAAGACGTTGTTCCAGATCTCGATATAGCGGTCGCCGTCCTGCTCTGGCGATCCGGGCGGACCACCGGCTACGTCCGGGCCGTGGTCGTAGAAGATCTCGCTGCAGGGGCCGCAGGGGCCGGTGTCGCCCATCATCCAGAAGTTGTCCGACGCATAGCGCGCACCCTTGTTGTCGCCGATGCGCACGATGCGCTCGGCCGGCAACCCGATGACGTTCTTCCAGATGTCGTAGGCCTCGTCGTCCTCGGCATACACGGTGGCCCACAGCTTTTCGGCCGGCAGTTCGAAGTTCACGGTGAGCAATTCCCAGGCGTACTGGATCGCGTCGTGCTTGAAATAGTCGCCGAAGCTGAAGTTGCCCAGCATCTCGAAGAAGGTGTGGTGGCGCGCGGTGTAGCCCACGTTCTCCAGGTCGTTGTGCTTGCCGCCGGCGCGGATGCACTTCTGGCTGGTGGCGGCGCGTGTGTACGGCCGCTTGTCGTAGCCCAGGAAGACGTCCTTGAACTGGTTCATGCCGGCATTGGTGAACAGCAGCGTGGGGTCGTCGCCGGGCACCACGGGCGAACTGGCGACGACGGTGTGGCCCTTCGATTCGAAGAATTTCAGGAAGGTGGAACGGATCTCGGAGGCTTTCATGCCGTGGCTTTCGGTGCGTACAAGCGGACTCGGCTGATTCCAAGTGCTTGATTTTTAAGAACCTTTGATTATAGGTAGGGGACAGTAGCGCGGCCTATGATGCGCAGCTCGACCTGCTGCGGAGCCCACCATGGATATGAAGTCCTCCCCTCTATCGACGCTGGCCGACCCCGGCCTGCTCAAGACCGACGGCCTGATCGACGGTGCTTGGGTGCCGGGCAGGGCCCGCTTCGCCGTACACGACCCGGCCACCGGCCAGGAACTGGCGCAGGTGGCCAACCTGGGTCCGGCCGACGCCGAGGCCGCGATCGACGCCGCCAACCAGGCCTGGCCGGCCTGGCGCGCGAAGACGGCGAAGGAGCGCGCCGCGATCCTGATGAAGTGGTTCCAGCTGCTGCACCAGCATGCCGACGACCTGGCGCGCATCATGACCGCCGAGCAGGGCAAGCCGCTGGCCGAGGCGCGCGGCGAAGTGGTCTACGGCGCCAGCTTCGTGGAGTGGTTCGCCGAAGAGGCCAAGCGCGTCTACGGCGAGACCATCCCCACCACCGACGCCAACAAGCGCTACCTCGTCATCAAGCAGCCGATCGGCGTCTGCGCGGCGATCACGCCGTGGAACTTCCCGATCGCGATGATCACGCGCAAGGTGGCACCGGCGCTGGCGGCCGGCTGCCCGGTGGTCATCAAGCCGGCCGAGCAGACGCCGCTGTCGGCGCTGGCCGCGGCCGAACTGGCGCAGCGCGCGGGCATGCCGGCCGGCGTGCTGAACGTGCTCTCGGCCGACAGCGAAAGTTCCATCGCCATCGGCGGCGTGCTGTGCGCCAGCGACGTGGTGCGCCACCTGTCCTTCACCGGCAGCACCGAGGTCGGCCGCATCCTGGCGCGGCAATGCGCTCCGACGGTGAAGAAGGTCAGCCTCGAACTCGGCGGCAATGCGCCCTTCATCGTCTTCGACGACGCCGACGTCGACGCCGCGGTGGAAGGCGCCATGGTCAGCAAATACCGCAACGCCGGCCAGACCTGCGTCTGCGCCAACCGCTTCTACGTGCAGGCCGGCGTCTACGACGCCTTCGTGGCCAAGCTGGCGGCCAGGGCCGGCGGCATCCAGGTCGGCAACGGCTTCGAGGCCGGGGTCAACCAGGGCCCGCTGATCGACGACGCGGCCATCGCCAAGGTCGAGAGCCATGTCGCCGACGCCGTGGCCAAGGGTGCACGCGTGGTGATCGGCGGCAGCCGCATCGGCGACCGCTTCTACACGCCCACGGTACTGGCCGGCGTGACGAGCCAGATGCTGTGCGCGCGCGAGGAAACCTTCGGCCCGGTGGCGCCGGTGTTCCGCTTCGAGACCGAGGCCGAGGCCGTGCAGTTGGCCAACGCGACCGAATTCGGCCTGGCGAGCTATTTCTACAGCCGCGATATCGGCCGCGTCTTCCGCGTCGGCGAGGCGCTGGAATACGGCATGGTGGGCATCAATACCGGGCTCATCTCCACCGCCGAGGTGCCCTTCGGCGGCGTCAAGCAGTCGGGTCTGGGCCGCGAAGGCGCGCACCAGGGGATGGACGACTACGTGGAGATCAAATACCTGTGCCTGGGCGATATCCAGAAGTGAGGCACCCGCCCGCCGCTTCGGTGAGAAGCGTCAGCCCGCCCCTTCGGTCCGGGTGCCCTCGACCAGCGTGTGCACGTGGGCGCGGTCGCCGGCATTGCGCAGCGCGCGCACGGCCGCCTGCGCACCGCGCATGAGCAGGCCGAGGTCGGACGAGACGGCCAGGAAGTCGTAGCCGGCAGCGCGGTAGCGCGTCACGTCTTCCGGTGTACCGCCGATGGTGCCGATGGGCTTGCCCGCCGCCTGGGCACGCTCGGCGGCGTCGGCCATGGCGGTGATCACGTCGGCGTGCATCAGGTCTCCGGGGTGGCCCATGCTGGCCGACAGGTCGGCCGGGCCGACGAACAGCGCGTCCACGCCGGGCACGGCGGCGATCTCTTCCAGCCGCGCCAACGCGCCGGGCGTTTCCAGCTGCAGCACGACGCCGATCGTCTGGTTGGCCGTGCGCAGGTAGTCCCGCACGGTGCCGAAGCGCGCCGCCCGGCTGCCGCCCGCCATGCCGCGCACGCCCTCGGGTGGGTAGCGCGTGGCGGCCACGGCCCGACGCGCCTCGTCGGCGTTCTGGATCATGGGGAACAGCAGCGTCTGCGCGCCCACGTCGAGCACGCGCTTCACGGTGACGGCATCGTTCCAGGGCACGCGCACCACCGGCACCATCTTCGTATTGCCCACCGCCTGCAAGAGCTGCAGCAACTGCATCAGGTCCACCGGCGCATGCTCCATGTCGAGCACACCCCAGTCGAATCCGGCGCAACCCACGGCCTCGGCGACGATGGGGCTGGCCGACGAGACCCAGGTGCCGATGGGCGCCTTGGCGCCGTGGGCGAGCAGCAGTTGGCGAAACGGGTTCATGATGTGGGGTCCTGTGGCGGAACGGACGATGCCGGCCGGACAGCCGTGCACGGTTCGCAGCGTAACGCAATGCTCGGCCGCGCCGGCCGGCCGGGCGCATCGGCGCAGGCCCGGCGCCTGACCGGGATCAAACTGGGTCGTCGTTGGCTGCGCGGCTCGGGCCGCGCTCGGTGCTTGCGGCAAAGCCGTCGCGCCCCAGCGTCGCCAGCGAGCCGGCCTGCGCGCTGGCGCGCTGCAGCAAGGACTCGGCGTCCTTGCCGTGTTCCGGGGTGTGCGCAAGACCCACCGCGGCGGCCACGGCGCAGGGCTGCCCGGCCACCATGAAGGGCTGCTGCAGCGAACGCACCAGCTTGGCGGCCACGCGCTCGCCGTCGCCGGGTGACTCGACATGGCCGAGCAGCACGCCGAAGGCGTCGGGCCCCATGGCGGCGACCACGTCGCTGGCGCGCAGCGCGCTGCGCAGCCGCACCGCCACCTTGCGGCGCAGGATATTGGCCGCTTCGCTGCCCAGCTTCGCCGCCGCGCCGGCATAACCTTCCACGCGCAGCACGATCAGCACCATGGGCGCCGGTTCGCGTTCGCGCAGCGCCAGCAGTTGCGTCATGTGCTCCAGCAGTTGCGCCTGGTGCGGCAGGCCGGTGGCCAGGTCGGTGGCATAGGCGGTGCGCGTCGCGCGTTCGAGCCGCTTGCGTTCGACGGCGTGGCGAATCGCGCGCAGCACGACCGCGGCGTCGCCGGGCGGCACGATGGCCTCCACGCCCAGGCGCAGGAGGTCGGCCTCGATCTCTTCGTCGGCCTCGCCGGCCAGCACCACCACCGCGCTGTCGAAGGCCGCTTGCGCCAGTGCGGGCTGCTGGCGCAGTTCGGCCAGCGCCTGCCGCGTGGGCGCGCTCAGCAGCACGGCGTCGCATAACGCGGCATTCGCCGCGGTCTCGGCCTGCGTCACCGTCCAGCCATTGGCCGCGGCCGCCGCCGCGATGGCATCAGCCGAGCCGAGGACGAGCAGATCGAGTGGGTGCGAGGACATCAGACGACCGGATGGGCAGCGGCGTTCAGCCAGCGCATGCGCGGCGGCCGAAGACCCTCACCCCGGACCTCTGCGGCACGCGGCAGAGGGAGACACGCCCCTCTGCACGACCGGGAGAGAAGGCCACCGAACCCTGGCATCGGGGGAGGGGGCTGTGGTGCAGGGGCTGCCTGGGAGTGGAGCGGGTGAAGGGAATCGAACCCTCGTATGAAGCTTGGGAAGCTGCCGTTCTGCCATTGAACTACACCCGCGTCGGAGCCGGATTCTAGCCTCGGCGCGCTGCCCGACGGAGGCGCGCACCGGGCCTGCGCAGCCTGCCTTCGCGCCGGCTACAGCTGCGACTCTATCGGCAGCAGCCCCAGGAACCAGACGCCGAATTTCCGCCAGCCGCTGACCTCGGGCTCGTCGGTCCACTGTCGAGTTCCCTCGGCCGTGGTCTCGTTCCACACCAGGCGCGCCGATCCATCCGGGCCGACGACGCGCTCCACGCGCCAGGCGACCTGGTCCAGCGCACCCAGGATGCCACTGGCCAGCGCGCCGGCCATGGCCTCGCTCTCGCCGACGACGCCAATCTCGGTATTCAGCTGCGCCGACCGCGGATCGAGATTGAGCGAGCCGATGAAGACGGCTCTGCGGTCGAACATGAAGGTCTTGGCATGAAGAGAAGCCCGTGAACCGCTGATCTGCCGCTTGCCGTCCTTGGCGCGCCCGTAGTCGATGGCGTTGGGCCTGAGCTCATACAGCCGGACACCCCCCTCGAGCAAAGGTTCGCGGTATTTCTTGTAGCCCGCGTGCACCGCGCCCACGTCGGTGGCCGCCAGCGAATTGGTCAGCACGGTGACGCGCACACCTTTTTGCACCAGTGCGGTCAACGCGGCCACGCCCGCGTCGCCTGGAACGAAATAAGGCGAGACGATCAGCAACTCACTGCGCAACTGCACGCCGATGCGGGCCAGCTGCGGCAACAGGTGGCCCTCGGTGTCCTCGGGCGGCCGCGTGACCTTGGCGGGGTCGTCGACCACCACATGCCCGCGGCCCCAGAACATGCCGTCCGTTCCGGTCGCCAGGCCCCGCGCCGCGGTGGACCGGGCCTGGCGTGCATAGGCACTGTCGGCCTGCGCTTCGGCGAAGGCGGCCAGCTGTTCGCGCAGCACGTCCAGGCTCGCCGCCTGGCCCAGGCGGCCGGTCAGCGCACCGATGGGGATGGACATCGGCGCATTCCAGAACAGGTCGAAGGCCTCGGACACCTCGGCCACCACCGGGCCCAGCGTCAGCACGTCCAGGTCGCCGAAGGCCACCTCGCCGTGGGCCTCGAAATATTCGTCACCGATATTGCGCCCGCCCAGCACCGCACGCTGGTTGTCGGCCACGAAGGACTTGTTGTGCATGCGCCGGTTGGTGCGCGAGAAGTCGCTCAGCATGCCCAGGCCGCGGAAGGTGCGCGAAGCCACCGGGTTGAACAGGCGGACTTCGATCTGCGGGTGCGCATCCAGGCTCAGCAGCACCTCATCGTTGGCCTTGGTGCCTACGTCGTCGACGAGGATTCGTACACGCACGCCGCGGTCGGCGGCACGCAGCAAGGCATGGGCGAACAGGCGGCCGGTCAGGTCGTCGTGCCAGATGTAGTACTGCACGTCCAGCGATCGCTCGGCAGCTTCGGCCAGCACCATCCGCGCCACCAGCGCGTCCACCCCGCCGGGCAGCGGGCGGAAGGCGCTCTGGCCCGGGTGGTCCTGCAGCGGCTCGCGGCCCGCCTGGCCGAGCGCGGTCGAGGCGGTGTCCTGCAGCGCAAACGAGTCGCTGCGTTCGTACTGCTCCGGCAGGCTGGCACAGCCTGTGATCAGCATCGTGACCACCAGAACGACCCAACGCCACACGCTCACTGGCCCGGGCAGGTGATGCGCAAGCCGGCGTAGTGGCCCACGGCCTGGGTGCCGGTGTTGTCGGTGTCGGTCATCACCGCGACACCCACCACCGGGCCCGGCTCGGCGCCATAGGCACGCCGGTAGTCCTCGGCCACGTTGCGCTGCACGGTCTGCCACGCGCCCAGGCCCGACTTGCCGGAGGCCACGGCCAGCATCTTGACCTGGCTCGTGTGTGCCGAGGGAATGACGGTGCCCACCGGCACCTGGTCGGTCCAGATATACATCAGCACGGCATAGGGCACCTCTCGGCCGGCCAGGTTCTTCGCCCGGCTGAAACGCTTCTGTTCCTCTTCGGGCAGCGCGGCCACGTCGCCGTCGAAGGCCACCACCACCCGCAGCGGCGCGTCTTCGCGGTCCTTCTGGCGGTTGTCGGCGCCAGCCACCAGCGCGTCGGTCTTCCAGTCCCAGCTCAGCGTCACGGGTGTCTTCAGCGCGGGCTTGATCGGCGCCACGTAGAGCGAAGCCGAGCGGTCTGCGCTGGCGCGCAGCACGCCGGTGCGGCCACCGTCCTGCACCAGCGTGTAGGCCGTGTCGCGCTTCAACTTGGACAGCGGCTGGTGCACCCAGCCGGCTTCCTTCTGGTCGAAGCCGAGATGACGCGGCTGGCAGGGCGCACCCGCATCGGGTGGCGCGGCGCCGGCCGTCAGCCAGATCAGCCCCAGCCAGGACAGAACGAAATGGCGCGGTGCGTTCATGGTGGTCCGGTCGGAAGTGTGCGATGAGAGCGCATTGTCGTCGCGCGCGCGCCGCAACGCAGCAGCCGGCCGGTAAGGGTGTCGGTGAGGGCCGCTGGTTCGTCATCGCCGACGCCAGGCCGCCCAGGCTACCAAGCCTGGCCGGGCACAATCGTCGCCCGATGAGCCTGCCAGGATCCGACCGCGACCCCGACCGCCGCGCCGCCGTGCGCAGTTTCGTGCTGCGCGCCGGCCGCATGGGGCCCGGCCAGCAACGGGCGCTGAAGGAACTGGGGCCGCGCTTCCTGCTGCCGTTCACGCCGCAGCCACTGGACCTGGACGCCGCCTTCGGCCGCCAGGCCCCGCGTGTGCTGGAAATCGGCTTCGGCATGGGCGACGCCACGGCGCAGGTGGCGGCCGCGATGCCCGGCACCGACTTCATCGGCATCGAGGTCCATGCGCCCGGCGTGGGGGCGCTGCTCAAGCGCATCGGCGAACAAGGTCTGAGCAATCTGCGGTTGATCCAGCACGACGCCGTGCCGGTGCTGGAGCAGATGATCCCGCCGCAATCGCTGGCCGGCCTGCACATCTGGTTTCCCGATCCATGGCACAAGAAGAAGCACCACAAGCGCCGGCTGCTGCAGCCGGGTTTCGTGGCCTTGCTGGCCACGCGTCTGGCGCCCGGCGGCTACCTGCACTGCGCCACCGACTGGCAGCCTTATGCCGAGCAGATGCTGGAAGTGCTGGCCGCCGAACCCGGGATGGTCAATACCGACCCTGCCGCCGGCTACGTGCCGCGCCCGGCCTGGCGGCCGCTGACCAAATTCGAGGCGCGTGGCCTGAAGCTCGGCCACGGCGTGTGGGACCTGGTCTTCAGTGCTTCCAGTCCACCCAGCCCGTGTACGCCGTGAGCAGCACGACGCCGCCGAAGACGATGCGGTACCAGGCAAAGACCGTGAAGTCGTGCGTGGACACGAAGCGGATCAGCCAGCGGATGCACAGCAGCGCGCTCACGAACGACAGCGCCAAGCCGACCGCGAACAGCGGCGCGTCGGCCCACTGCAGCGCCGCGCGCTCCTTCCAAACCGAATAGGCGCCCGCGCCCATGAGCGTGGGAATGCCGAGGTAGAAGCTGAATTCGGTGGCGCACTTGCGCGAGAAACCCAGCACCATGGCGCCGATGATGGTGGCGCCCGAGCGGCTGGTGCCGGGAATCAGCGCCAGGCACTGCAGCAGGCCAACGAGCAGCGCGTCCCTGGCCGTCATCTCGTCCACGGTCTCCACGCGCGCCGTGCGCCGGCCTTCCATGTCGCGTTCGCCATAGGCGCGACGGTGCCGGCGCTCCACCCACAGGATGACGATGCCGCCCACCACCAGCGCCACCGCCACCGCCACCGGGTTGAACAGGTGCGCCTTGATCGCCGAGCCCAGCGCCAGGCCGAACACCACCGCCGGTGCGAAGGCGACCAGCACGTTGCGCGCAAAACGCTGCGCCACGGGGTCGCTGCGGATGCCGGTGACGGTGCGGCCGAGCCGTTCGCGGTACTGCCAGACCACGGCGAACATGGCGCCGGTCTGGATGGCGATGTCGAACACCTTGACCACGGGGCCGGTGAAGTCCAGCAGCGAGGCGGCCAGGACCAGGTGCCCGGTGGACGAGATCGGCAGGAACTCGGTCAGCCCCTCCACCACGCCCATGATGGCGGCCTTGAGCAGCAGGATAGGGTCCAAGGGGCGGGCTCCGGGTCAGGGCAAAGCGGCGCATGTTAAGCGTGCCGGGGGGCCGCCAACCGTGCGCAATTGGGCAGACGGCCCTTCGGTTGACCGGCATCGCGGCCTGGCATAGCATTACTGACTGGTCAGTCATTAAGCAATGTCCCCCACCCTGCCCCGCCCGGCCGAAGCCGGCCCGCGCCAGCGCCGCAAGCAAGCGCGCCCGCACGAACTGCTGGAAGCCGCGCTGACGCTCTTCGTCGAGAAGGGCTTCGCCGCCACTCGCACCGAAGAGGTGGCGCAGCGGGCCGGCGTCTCCAAGGGCACGCTTTACCTGTACTACCCGAGCAAGGAAGACCTCTTCAAGGCCGTGGTGCGGCACAACCTGTCCAGCCTGATCGCCGAGGGCGAGGCGCTGGCCGGGCAGTTCGAGGGCAGCAGTTCGGCGCTGCTGGGCCGGCTGATGCACGCTTGGTGGCAACGCGTGGGCAGCACGCCGGCAGCCGGCATCCACAAGATCGTGCTGGCCGAGGTGCGCAACTTCCCCGAGTTGGCGCAGTTCTATTCCGACGAGGTCATCGTGCCGGCCGAACGCCTGTTCAGCGGCACCGTGCAGCGCGGCATCGACCGCGGCGAATTCCGCCCCATGCCCACGCACGAGGTGGCGCTGATGCTGATCGCGCCGCTCATCTTCATGGCCGTGCACCGGCATTCCTTCGGCGCCTGCCCGGTACACGGCGGCATGGACGTCGATCCGGCGCCGATGCTGCAGACGCACCTGGATCTGGTGCTGCGCGGCCTGGAGGTGCGCGCCGAGCCGGTCGCGCCGGGACCGCTGCCGACCCGACGCGGCAAGAAAACGCCGCCATGACACGGCGCACCCGCTGGATCGCCGGCCTGCTGCTGGCCGCCTTGGCAGCGGTGCTGGCCACGGCCTTCGTCCTGCGCAGGCCGGCGCCAAGACTCCCGCCCACGGCGGCGCCGGCCGAGCAGGCCATCGAACTGGCGCCCGGCGACGTGGCGCGCGCCGAGCGCGCCGAGCTGTTGCGCCGGCTCGAGATCACCGGCAGCCTGAAGGCGGTGAACAGCGCCGTCGTCAAGGCACGCATCGCCGCCGTGGTACAGACGCTGGACGTGCGCGAGGGCGACCGCGTGACGGCCGGCCAGCGCATCGGCCAGCTCGATGCCACCGACGCCCAGTGGCGGTTGCGCCAGGCCGAGGAACAAGCGCTGGCGGCGCAGTCGCAGCTCGACATCGCGCAGCGCACGCTGGCCAACAACCGGGCCTTGGTCGAGCAGGGTTTCATTTCGCGCAATGCGCTGGACACCTCGAGCGCCAGCGCCGCGGGTGCCGCCGCTTCGCTGCAGGCCGCACGCGCCGCCGCCGAGCTGGCGCGCAAGGCGGTGCTCGACAGCGAGATCCGCGCGCCCATCGCCGGACTGGTGGCGCAGCGCCTGGTGCAGCCCGGCGAACGTGTGCCGCTGGACGCGCGGCTGCTGGAGATCGTCGACCTGTCGCAGCTGGAACTCGAGGCTGCGGTGCCGCCGGAAGACGTGCTCGCGCTGCGCGTGGGCCAGGCGGCGCGCGTGCGGATCGACGGCCTGGCCGAACCGGTGGCCGCGCGCGTTGCGCGCATCAACCCCAGCGCGGTGGCCGGCACGCGGTCGGTCATGGCCTACCTGGCGCTGGAACCCGCGCCGGGGCTGCGCCAGGGCTTGTTCGGGCGCGCCAGCATCGAACTGCAGCGCCTGCCGGCGCTGGTCGTGCCGACGTCGGCGCTGCGCTTCGACCAGGCGCGGCCCTATGTGCTGGCCGTCGCGGACGGCCGTGCCGTGCAGCGCCGGGTGACGACGGGAGCGCAGGGCGAGGTGCTGATCGACGGCCGGCCCGAGCCCGCGGTCGAGGTCACCGGCGGCCTGGCCGAAGGGGCCACCGTGCTGCGCGGCACGGTGGGCGCGCTGCGCGACGGCACGCGGCTGCTGCTGCCGGCCTCCGCGGCGGCCACCGCCGCTTCAGCGGCCGCCGCGGCACGCTGAACCGCCCGCCACGCCGCCATGTGGTTCACCCGCGTTGCCATCCACAACCCGGTGCTGGCCGTGATGGTCATGCTGGCCTTCGTGGTGCTGGGCCTGTTCAGCTGGCAGCGGCTGTCGGTGGACCAGTTCCCGAATATCGACGTGCCCACCGTGGTGGTGCAGATGGACTACCCCGGCGCCAGCCCCGAGATCATGGAGGCCGAGGTCACGAAGAAGGTGGAGGAAGCCGTCAACACGGTGGCCGGCATCAGTTCGCTGTATTCGCGCACCTACGAGGGCACGGCGCTGGTGATCGTGGAATTCAACCTCGACATCGACGGCCGCCGCGCCGCCGAGGACGTGCGCGAGAAGGTGGCGCTGATCCGGCCGCTCCTGCGCGACGAGGTGAAGGAGCCGCGCATCTTCCGCTTCGACCCCGCCAGCCAGCCGGTCTTCAACGTCGCGCTGCTGGCCAGCGACGACCGGGTGACGGCGCAGGACCTCACGACCTGGGGCACGCAGGTGCTGCAGAAGCGCCTGGAGAACGTGCGCGGCGTGGGTTCGGTGAGCGTCATCGGCGGCGTGCAGCGCCAGGTCAACATCTACCTGCGGCCGGCGGCGATGGAAGCCGCCGGCGTCAGCACCGAGCAGGTGGTGGCTGCGCTGCGCAGCGAAAACCAGGAAGCCCCGCTGGGCAGCATCCGTTCGCCGGAGCAGGACCGCGTGGTGCAGTTGAATGCACGGCTGGCCACGCCACGCGACTTCCGCGACATCGTCGTCGCGCGCAAACCCGCAGGCGGCGCCACGGGCACCGGCAGCGTGGTCCGGCTGTGGCAGGTGGCCGACGTGGTTGACGGGCCGCAGGAACTGGACAGCCTGGCGCTCTACAACGGCCAGCGCACGGTGCTGCTGTCTGTGCAGAAGAGCCAGGGCGAGAACACCATTGCCGTGGTCGATGGACTGCAGCGCGCGCTGTCCGACGCGCAGGCGCTGCTGCCGCCGGGCATCCGCACCGAGGTCAACCGCGACAACTCGCGCGCCATCCGCGTCTCGGTGGCCAACGTGCAGCGCACGCTGCTCGAAGGCGCGGCGCTCACGGTGCTGATCGTCTTCCTGTTCCTGAATTCCTGGCGCTCCACCGTCATCACGGGCCTGACGCTGCCGATCGCCCTGATCGGCACCTTCCTCTTCATGTACGCCTTCGGCTTCACCATCAACACCATCACGCTGATGGCGCTGAGCCTGTGCGTGGGGCTGCTCATCGACGACGCCATCGTCGTGCGCGAGAACATCGTGCGCCACGTGCAGATGGGCCAGAGCGCCCACGACGCCGCGCTCCAGGGCACCGACGAGATCGGCCTGGCGGTGCTGGCCACCACGCTGTCCATCGTGGCGGTGTTCCTGCCCATCGGCTTCATGGGCGGCATCGTGGGCAAGTTCTTCCACGAGTTCGGCATCACCATCGTCGCCGCGGTGCTGATCAGCATGTTCGTGAGCTTCACGCTCGACCCGATGCTGTCCAGCGTGTGGAACGATCCCCAGGCCCATGGCCACCCCGGCGGGCCGCCGGTGACGCTGTACGACAGGACGCTGGGGCGCGTCACCGGCTGGTTCGACCGCCTGACGCTGCGCCTGGGCGACGCCTACCAGGCGCTGCTGGCCTGGTCGCTGGTGCACAAGATCAAGACCGTGGCGGTGGCGGCGGCCAGCTTCGGCGTGGCGCTCTTGCTGCTGGGTGTCATCGGCAAGGAATTCGTGCCCAAGGCGGACTTTTCCGAGACGCAGATCAATTTCCACACCCCGGTGGGCTCGTCGATCGAGGTGACCGAGATGCGCGCGCGCCAGGTCGACGCCGCGCTGCGCGAATTTCCCGAGGTGCGCCACACCGTCACCACCATCAACAGCAGCTTCTCGCAGGGCCGGATCTACGGCTCGGTCTATGTGCGGCTGACCGACCGCCGCGACCGCACCCGCGGCATCGAGCAACTCACGGCACCGATGCGCGAGCGGCTGGCGCGCATTCCGGGCATCACCGTCACCAATATCGGCGTGCTCGACCTCGGCGGCAGCAAGAGCATCCAGTTCTCGGTGCAGGGCAGCGACCTGGCCGAACTGGAGCGGCTGGCGACGCAGATCATGGCGCGGCTGCGCGACATTCCCGGCCTGGTCGACCTGGACAGCACGCTCAAGCCCGACAAGCCCACGCTGGCGGTGGACGTGAAACGCGACGCCGCGGCCGACCTGGGGCTGAATGTCGACGCCATCGCCCGCAGCTTGCGCACCCTGCTGGCCGGGGTGTCGGTCGGCAACTGGCGTGCCGCCGACGGCGAGAGCTACGACGTGCGCGTGCAGCTGGCGCCTGAAAGCCGCAGCGCGGCCGGCGACCTGCAGCAGCTGCCGCTGGTGCTGGGCAGCCAGCCCGACGGCAGCGCGCGCGTGGTCCGGCTGTCCCAGGTGGCCGAACTGCGGCCCTCCACCGGCCCCAACCAGATCAACCGCCGCGACATGAACCGCGAGGTGAATATCGACGCCAACGCGCTGGGCCGCAGCAGCGGCGAGGTCTCGGCCGACATCCGCGCCGTGCTCGACACCATGGCCTGGCCGCCGGGCTACCGATACAGCTTCGGTGGCAGCACCAAGAACATGCAGGAGTCCTTCAGCTACGCCGTTGGTGCGCTGGCGCTGGCGGTGGTCTTCATCTACATGATCCTGGCCAGCCAGTTCAAGAGCTTCCTGCAGCCGCTGGCGCTGATGAGTTCGCTGCCGCTGACGCTGATCGGCGTGGTGCTGGCGCTGCTGGCCTTCGGCTCGACGCTGAACATGTTCTCCATCATCGGCATCGTCATGCTGATGGGACTGGTGACGAAAAATGCCATCCTGCTCGTCGATTTCGCCATCCGCGCCCGCGAACGCGGCCTGGAGCGCAACGCCGCGCTGCTCGAAGCCGCCCGCGTGCGGCTGCGGCCGATCCTGATGACCACGCTGGCCATGATCTTCGGCATGGTGCCGCTGGCCTTTGCGCTCACCGAAGGCTCGGAGCAGCGCTCACCCATGGGGCAGGCGGTGATCGGCGGCGTCGTCACCTCGTCGCTGCTCACGCTGGTGGTGGTGCCGGTGGTCTACTGCTGGCTCGACGACCTGGCGGCGTGGGCGCGGCGGCGCTGGCACGGCCGCGCTCAGCCTGCCGTCAAGGTGGGCGCCTAGAATCGGGGGATCAGGTTTTCTGATACCCTATACCGTATCAAGATGAACATCGAGATCGCCCGCTTCAACATGATCGAGCAGCAAATCCGCCCGTGGGAGGTGCTCGACCCCGCCATCCTGTCGCTGCTGGCCACCGTGCGCCGCGAGGACTTCGTGCCGCCGGCGATGCGCGCGCTGGCCTTCGTCGACACCCAGGTGCCGCTGCTGCCCGGCGAGCCGGACGGGCCGCGCATGCTGGAACCCAAGCAGGAGGCGCGCCTGCTGCAGGAACTGCAGGTGCAGCGCCACGAGAAGGTGCTGGAGATCGGCACCGGCTCGGGCTTCATGGCGGCGCTGCTGGCGCACCGCGCCATGCAGGTACACACGCTGGAATGCCGGCCCGAACTGGTGCGCATGGCGCGCGACAGCCTGCGCCGAAACGGCATCGCCAATGTCAGCGTGCACGAGGTCAGCGCCGCCGCCGGCGCCCGTGGCCTGCCCGGCGAGGCGCCGTTCGACGCCATCGTGCTGTCGGGGTCGGTGGCCGAGGTGCCGCCGGTCCTGCTGACGCAGTTGAAGGTGGGCGGGCGCCTGGTGGCCGTGGTCGGCGAGTTGCCGATGATGAGGGCCAGGCTGTTCAAGCGCGTGGGCGATGCCGCCTGGTCCGACATCGACCTCTTCGACACCGTGGCGCCGCGTCTGGCCGGTTTCAACGAACGCACACGCTTTCATTTCTGAGACTCGCCTTGCCCCACCGACTGCGCCGCCTGTCGCCCAAAACGGCCCTTATGAGGACGGCCCGCGGCAAGTCGTCGCATCGAGGCCGTGCCTGGGCCCGTGGCGCGGCTA
Source organism: Candidatus Rubrivivax defluviihabitans (assembly GCA_016709385.1). GTDB lineage: Bacteria > Pseudomonadota > Gammaproteobacteria > Burkholderiales > Burkholderiaceae_C > Rubrivivax > Rubrivivax defluviihabitans. The sequence continues at coordinate 189,947 of JADJMW010000001.1, read as the reverse complement.
TAAGCTTGCCGCAGGCACGGACACCCGCCCCCGGCCAGCCGGCGCCCGCCGTAACTGACCTGCCCATCCCGAAGGAACCCGCATGCGTTCGTTGAACCCCCGCCCGGCCCGCTTCGCGCCGTTGGCGTTGAAGTCACTGGTGGCGCTGGCCTTGGCCCTGCCGGGCCTGGTCTCGGCGCAGAACCTGCTGGAGCTGTACAACGCCGCGCGCGCTTACGACGCCACCTACCTGGCAGCCCGCGCGCTGGCCGAATCGGCCGAGTTCCGCGCCGCGCAGGCCGAGGCGCTGAACCTTCCGTCGGCCAACGTGACCGCCGGCGCCACCTCGGAAGTCATCGACGTGCCGACCATCGGCACCGGCGACAGCAATACCGTGCAGGCGGCGCTGAACGCACGTTATGCGCTGTTCAATCGCGCCAACCAGAGCACGGTGGAACAGGCGCGCAAGTCCTTGGAGGTGGCCAAGGCCGACCTGGAGACCGTCGAGCAGGACCTCGTCGTGCGCGTCGCCCAGGCCTATTTCGACGTGCTGGCGGCGCAGGACACGCTGTCCGCCACCAGCGCCGACAAGACCGCCATCGCCGAACAGCTGGCATCGGCCAAGCGCAACTTCGAGGTCGGCACCGCCACCATCACCGACACGCGCGAAGCGCAGGCGCGCTTCGACCTGCGCAGCGCGCAGGTCATCGCCGCCGAGAACGACCTGCGCAACAAGCGCCTGGCGCTGGACCAGCTCGTCGGTCGCGTCGGCGTGCAGCCCAAGGGCCTGTCCCTGCCGGTGCCGCTGCCGGAAACGGTGCGCGGCGACGTCGAGCAATGGGTCAGCGAGGCCGACACGCTGCACCCGCAGGTGCGCAAGGCCCGCCTCGGCCTGGACGTGGCGACGCTGGAAACCGAGAAGGCGCGCGCCAACGAGCTGCCCACGCTGGACGTGGTGGCTTCGCTGGGGGGCAGTCAGGGCAACGGCTCGGCGGTGGCCATCGGCGGCCTCACCTCGCGCAGCAGCATCGGCCTGCAGCTGAACTGGCCGCTGTATACCGGCGGCGCGACGCAAAACCGCATCAAGGAGACGCTGTCGCTCGAAGAGAAGTCGCGCAACGACCTGGAAGCCGCGCGCCGCTTCGTGGCGCTCAATACCCGCCAGGCCTACAACGGCGTGCAATCGCTGCTGGCCCAGGTGACGGCGCTGGAAGCGGCCGAATCGTCGACCAAGCTGGCGCTGGAAGCCACGCAACTGGGCTACAAGGTGGGCGTGCGCGTCAACCTCGACGTGCTCAATGCGCAGACCACGCTCTTCGCCACCCAGCGCGACCTGGCCAAGGCGCGCTACGACGTGCTGGTGAATGCGCTGCGCCTGCGCCAGGCCTCGGGGCAACTGGCGCTGCCCGACGTGGAGCGCATCAACCGGCTGCTGTTGCCGTAGGGCCGGCGGTCACCGGCACCCTCACCCCGGCGCGCTCCCGCCAATTGGTGCGGGAGAAGGTGGCAGCGGCGGCAGCAGCGCGACGATGGCCTCGGCCATGCGTTCAGCCGCGCCGCGGTGCCGGGCGGCGAAGTCCAGCGCCTGCCGCGACACGCGTTCCCGTGCCGGGTCGCCGGCCAGCTCGGCCGCACCGCGCACGCCCTCGTCGATATCGACCACGCGCTGCGCCGCACCGGCGGCCAGCGCGTCGTCGGCGGCCTGCGCAAAATTGAAGGTGTGCGGGCCCATCACCAGCGGGCAGCCGCAGGCCGCGGCCTCGATCAGGTTCTGCCCGCCCAGCGGCGCAAAGCTGCCGCCGAGCAGGGCCACGTCGGCCAGCGCGTAGTACAGCGGCATCTCTCCGAGAGAGTCGCCCAGCCACACGTCCACGGCAGCCGCATCCGCTGGCGGCGCGTCGGTCCAGGCGCTGCGGCGCAGGCCGCGCAGCCCGGCAGCGGCGACCAGGGCGCCGACCTCGTCGAAACGCTGCGGGTGCCGCGGCACCAGCAGCAGCAGGGGCCGTGGCCCGCGCAGCGCCTGCCAGGCCTGCAGCAGCGGCGGCTCCTCGCCTTCGCGCGTGCTGGCGGCCAGCACCACGGGGCGAGCGAGCGCCTGCCGCCACTGCCGGCCGCGCGCCAGTTGATGCGGCGCCGGCGTGACGTCGAATTTGAGGTTGCCCACCACCTGCACGTGGCCGGCGCCGGCGCCGCGCAGCCGGCGTGCATCGTCCTCGGTCTGCGCCAGCACGCGTGTGAAGCGCGCCGCGGCCGGGCGCATGAGTGCGCCCAGTCGTTCACCCTTGGCCTGGCTGCGCTCCGACAGCCGCGCATTGGCCAGCACCAGCGGCACGCCGGCCTCGGCGGCGCCGTGCAGCAGGTTGGGCCAGACCTCGGTCTCCATGATCACGCCGGCCACGGGCCGGTGGTGACGCATGAAGCGCCGCACCGCGCCGGGTGTGTCGTAGGGCAGCCAGACCTGGGCATCGCCCTCGCGCAGCAGCGCCGCGCCGGCCTCGCGGCCGGTGGCCGTGCCGTGCGTGAGCAGCAGCCGCAACCCCGGCCGCCGGCGCCGCAGCGCGTCGATCAGCGCCGCGGCGGCGCGCGTCTCGCCCAACGACACGGCATGCAGCCACAGCCGCCCCGACGGCGGCTCGCCCGACGCGCTGTCCATGCCGCCCAGGCGCTCGCGCCAGGCCAGCCGGTAGGCGGGCTCGTGGCGGCCGCGCCACCACAGCCGTGCCAGATAGAGCGGCGTAACCAGCCGCAGCAGCGTGGAGTAGGCCGCCCGCGCCAGCGTTTCGCGCAGGCTCGGCGCCATGGCGTGCGGGCTCAAGGCGTGCTCAATGGGCGCTCAAGGGGCGCTCGATCGGCACACGATGGCGCTCAATGGGCTGCCAGCGCCACCTGCGCGTCGGGTTTGACGCTGCGCAGCGCGGCCGTGAATTCGGACTCGATGCGATGCAGCGCCTCGGGCGTATGGCCCTCGAAGCGCAGCACCAGCACCGGCGTCGTATTGCTGGCGCGCACGAGGCCGAAGCCATCGGCGAAGTCCACGCGCAGGCCGTCGATGGTGCCGACCTCGCCGCCGGCGAAGACGAGCCGGCCGTCGGCCACGCGGGACAGCAGCTCGGCCACCACGGCATGGTGTTCACCCTCGGCGCAGGGCACGTTGAGCTCGGGCGTGGAAAAACTGGTGGGCAGCGCGTCGAGCACCGCGCTGGCGTCGTCGTGCCGCGACAGGATCTCGAGCAGACGCGCCGCGGTGTAGGTGGCGTCGTCGAAGCCGTACCAGCGCTCGCCGAAGAACAGGTGCCCGCTCATCTCGCCGGCCAAGGGCGCGCCGGTCTCGCGCAGCTTGGCCTTGATCAGCGAATGCCCGGTCTTCCACAGCACCGGCACGCCACCGGCGTCGCGGATGGCCACCGGCAGCCGCTGCGAGCATTTCACGTCGAAGATGATGGGCGCGCCCTTGTGGCGCTGCAGGATGTCGCGCGCGAAGAGCATGATCTGGCGGTCGGGGTAGATGACGTTGCCGCCGCGCGTGACCACGCCCAGGCGGTCGCCGTCGCCGTCGAAAGCCAGGCCGAGTTCGGCCTCGGCCGCATGCACGACCTTGATCAGGTCGGCCAGGTTCTCGGGCTTGCTCGGGTCCGGGTGGTGGTTGGGAAAATCGCCGTCCACCTTGCTGTACAGCGCGATGACCTCGCAGCCCAGCGCACGCAGGATGGCCGGCGCGCTGGCGCCGGGGATGCCGTTGCCTGAGTCGACGACGATGCGCATCGGCCGTGCCAGCCGGCAGTCGTCGGCGATGCGGTGCGCATATTCGGCGCCGATGTCCAGCCGCGCCGCGCGGCCTGGGCGGCGTGCATAGTCCTCGGCCTCGATGCGCTGGCGCAGCTTCTGGATATCGGCGCCGTGGATGGCGCGCCCCGCCAAGACCATCTTGAAGCCGTTGTAGTCCTTGGGGTTGTGGCTGCCGGTGACCTGGATGCCGCTGTTGCAGCCATGCCGCCCGCGCGTGGCGGCCACGTAATACAGCATGGGGGTGGTCACGGGGCCGATATCCACGACGTCGAGACCGGTGGAGACCAGGCCGCGAACCAGCGCCGCCGCCAGCCCCGGCCCCGACAACCGCCCGTCGCGCCCCACCGCCACCGCGCGCTCGCCGGCGGCCAGCGCCTCGCTGCCGAAGGCACGACCCAGGTGCTCGGCGAAGGCCTCGTCGAGCTGGCGGCCGACGACGCCGCGGATGTCGTAGGCCTTGAAGACGGTGGGATCGGTCTGCATTGCTGGGCTCGCTGGGGGGAATGCGGCGGATTCTAGGAGGCCGGCGCCTTCTTGCCGGCCGCCGCGGAAGCCGTCCGTCGCCCTGTCCGTCGATTGGCGCCGCCCGCTCGCCAGGTGTCTCAACCCGCAGGCCGCATATCGGCGCCTCTGCCTACACTGCGTCGCATGAACCCAACCACCACCCTTTGGCCCGCAAGGCCCGGCACCTGGCGCAGTTCCTGGCGAAGCTGGATCGGCAGCGACCTGGACCGCACCGGCCCGGCCTGGATGCAGTGGCTGTGGACGCTGCTCTTCGCCGCCGGCCTGGCGCTGGTCTTCAGCCTGATCGGCCTGGCCAGCCACAGCGACTCCTGGGCCGGGACCTGGCCGGACGCCGGCCTGTGGTGGCGCTGGTACCGCGTCAATTTCGCGATCACGTTCACCATCTCGGTGCTGATCCACCTGATGTTCGCCGCGCTGATCCCGCTCGTGGGCCCGGCGCGCATCCGGCGCTTCGGCAACGGCCAGCGGGCGCTCTTCTTCTCGGGCATCCCCATCCTCGGCGTGCTGATCGGCTGGCCGCTGGGGATGTGGCTGGTCAGCGAGGAGGCGGTCGGTTGGGTCCGAGTCAACCCCGCCGAGGTGGCCAGCAGCGCCGTCGTCGGCGCGGTCTTCAGCTTCGTCGTCTTCCTCGTCTTCAATGCCCGGATGCGGCAGGCACTGGCCGAGAAGCGCGCCACCGAAGCCCAGTTGCGGCTGCTGCAGGCGCAGATCGAGCCGCACTTCCTCTTCAACACCCTGGCCAACGTGGTGGCGCTGATCGACCACGAACCGGCCAAGGCGCGGCAGATGCTCGGCGCCTTCACCGACTACCTGCGCGCCAGCCTGATCGGGCTGCGTCGCGACACCGCGACGCTGGCCGAAGAACTGACGCTGGCCGAGGCCTACCTGCGTGTGCAGTCGGCACGCATGGAGGATCGGCTGCGCTTCCAGATCGAGGCCGGCGACGACGCACGGCGCGCGCTGATGCCGCCGCTGCTGCTGCAGCCGCTGGTGGAAAACGCCGTGCAGCACGGGTTGGAGCCGGCGCTGGACGGCGGCACGGTGCGCGTGACGGCGCGCGCCGAAGTCGGCGAGCTCGTGATCGAGGTGCACGACGACGGCCGCGGCCTTCATGCGCCGCCGCGCAAGCCGCAGGGCAACGGCGTGGCACTGGCCAATGTCCGCGAACGGCTGGCGCAGCGCTTCGGCGCGTCCGCCCGCCTGGAGATCGTCGCCGCCGAGCCCGGCACCGTGGCGCGGCTGCGCCTGCCTCTCGAAACGTCCACCGCCTGAATGCCCACCCGCCAATCCGCCCGAGAGCCGCATGACGACCCGCGCCCTGATCGCCGACGACGAACCCCACCTCGCCCGCGCGCTGCAGGCGGAACTGGCGGCGCTGTGGCCGGAACTGCAGGTGGTGGCCGTGGCGCGCAATGGCGTCGAGGCGGCCGAACGCATCGCCGCATTGCAGCCGGAACTGGCCTTCCTGGATATCCAGATGCCCGGCCTCAGCGGCCTGGAGGTGGCGCAAGGCATCGAGGGCACGACACGCGTCGTCTTCGTCACCGCCTACGACGAATATGCGGTGCAGGCCTTCGAGGCCGAGGCGGTGGACTACGTGCTCAAGCCGGTGAGCCGGGAACGCCTGCAGCGCACGGTGCAACGCATCCGTCGCACGCTGGCCGCGCCGTCGGCCGAGCCCGGCGGTCTCGAGGAGACGCGATTGCTGGCGGCGCTGCAGCGGCTGCTGCCCGCGCCCAACCCGCGAGCCTCGGCCGGCCCCGAACGCCTGCGCTGGGTGCGCGCCAGCACCGGCGACATCACGCACCAGATCGACGTATCCGAGGTGCTGTTCTTCCGCGCCGACGACAAATACACCTGTGTGCAAACGACGCAGGCCGAATATCTGATCCGCACGCCGATCGCCGAACTGGTGGCGAGCCTGGACCCCGCCGTCTTCGTGCAGGTGCACCGCTCGACCATCGTCAACCTGCAGCATCTGGCCGGCACGCGGCGCGACGCGGCGAGCCGGCTCTTCCTGCGCATCAAGGGCCATGCGCACGAGCTGCCGGTGAGCCGCGCCTACGTGCCCTTGTTCAGGGCCATGTGAGCTGCTGCGGCGGAGCCGATCACAGGTCCGAAAACGGCGAGTCGACGGTCAGGCGCTGTCTATCATGGCGCCATGCTTTCCGTCGCCGACGATCCCGACGCCGCCTACCTGGCCTTGTGCACGCGTGATGCGCGTTTCGACGGACGGCTGTTCGTGGGCGTCACCTCCACCGGCATCTATTGCCGCCCGGTGTGCCGCGTGCGCACGCCGCGGCGCGAAAACTGCCGCTTCTTCGGCAGCCGCGCTCTGGCCGAGGCGGCCGCTTTTCGGCCCTGCCTGAAGTGCCGGCCGGAGATTGCGCCGGGCCTGTCGCAGATGGACTCCTCGCGCAGCCTGGCGGACAGCGCGGCGCTGATGCTGGAGGAAACCGTGCATGACGGCAGCGCTTCCAGCCTGCCTGCCATTGCCGACCGGCTGGGCGTCACCGACCGCCACCTGCGCCGCATCTTCCAGGCCGCGCATGGCGTGGCGCCACGCGACTACCTCGCCACCCAACGCCTGCTGCTGGCCAAGCAGCTACTCACCGACACCACGCTGCCGATAACCCAGGTGGCGCTGGCCAGCGGTTTCGAAAGCCTGCGCCGCTTCAATGCCGCCTTTGCCGAACGCTACCGGCTGAACCCGACGCAGTTGCGGCGCCAGGGCGCGGAGCCTGCCGCCGCCGACAAGCCGCTGCGCCTGGCCTGGCGGCCGCCCTTCGACGTGGAGGCGCTGCTGGGCTTCTTCGCACGACGCCAGGTGCAGGGCGTGGAACAGGTCGTGGGCCTGGAACTGCGGCGCACGCTGGCCTGGACCCACCGCGGCCAGCCCCTGGCCGGCTGGATCAACGCACGCTTCGTTCCCGCGGCACACGAGCTGCACCTGGGCGTGTCGCCGAGCCTGGCCCCCGTGCTCGGCGCCGTGCTGCAGCGGGCGCGCCAGGCCTTCGACCTCGACGCCGACCCGGCCTCCATCGACGCTGCGCTGGCCACGCTGCCGCTGCCGCCCCGGCCAGGCCTGCGCCTGCCCGGCACGCTGGACGGCTTCGAGACCGCGGTACGCGTGATCCTGGGCCAGCAGGTCACGGTGAAAGCCGCGTGCACGCTGGTGCAGCGGCTGGTGGACCGCTTCGGCACGCCGATCGCCACCCCCTACCCCGCGCTGACGCACTTGTTTCCCGACCCCGCCACATTGGCCGCCGCCGACCCCGAAGTGATCGGCAAGCTCGGCATCGTGCGCCAGCGCGTGGGCGCGCTGCAGGCCCTGGCTCGCGCGGTGGCCGAAGGCCGGCTGATGCTGCACCGCGGCGCGCCGCTGGAGCCCACGCTGGCCTTGCTGCGTTCGCTGCCCGGTGTCGGCGAATGGACGGCGCAGGTGATCGCGATGCGTGCACTGGCCTGGCCCGACGCCTGGCCGGCCGGCGATGTGGGCCTGATGAACGCGCTGGGCACACGCGACCCGAAACAGCTCATGGCGCGAGCCGAGGCCTGGCGGCCCTGGCGCGCCTATGCCGTGATGCGGCTGTGGCACCACCTGGAGACGACGACATGAAACAGACCCTCGTGGCGCAAGGCCGCATCGACACCCCGCTCGGCGCGCTGACCCTGGCGGCCACGGCACGCGGGCTGGCCCTGGCCTGGTTCGACGGCCAGGCGCATCGCACCGACGAGGTGGCCGCGCCGCTGCAACCCGACAACGAAGTGCTGCGGCAGGCCAAACGCGAATTCGACGAATATTTTGCCGGCCGGCGGCGCGAATTCAGCGTGCCGCTGGATCCGGCAGGCACCGACTTCCAGCAACGGGTGTGGCGTGCCTTGCTGCAGATCCCCATGGGCCGGCTCGGCACCTATGGCGACATCGCGCGCCAGCTCGGCCTTCCCGCTGCCGCGCGCGCGGTGGGGGCGGCGGTCGGACGCAACCCGATCTCGATCATCGTGCCCTGCCATCGCGTGGTGGGGCGCGACGGCTCGCTCACCGGCTATGCCGGCGGGCTGCCGCGCAAGCGCGCCTTGCTGGCCCACGAGGCCGCACCGCCTTTCGCCGGGCTGGCCGCCGTGCGATGAGGGGCCGCGACCTCGCCGACCTGCTGCTGTTGGCCGCGCTGTGGGGCGCGTCCTTTCTCTTCATGCGCGTGAGCGCGGCCGAATTCGGCCCGCTGGCGCTGGCCTTCGTTCGCGTGGCCGGCGCCAGCATGCTGCTGCTGCCCTTGCTGTGGTGGCGGGGCCAGGGCGCCGCATTGCCACGGCACTGGCGAGCCCTGCTCGTGGTCGGCCTCGTCAATTCGGCCCTGCCCTTCGCGCTTTATGCGCTGGCGGCGCTGGTGCTGAGCACCGGGCTGATGTCGATCTTCAACGCCACCTCGCCGCTGTGGGGCGCGCTGATCGCCTGGATCTGGCTGCACGACCGGCCGACCGCCGCGCGCGCGCTCGGGCTGGCGATCGGCTTCGCCGGCGTCGCCTGGCTGTCGGTCGGTAGGGCCGACCTGCGGCCCGACGCCTCGGGCGTGAGCCCGGCCTGGGGCATCGCGGCCTGCGTGGCGGCCACCGCGCTCTACGGCTTCGGCGCCAACTACACGCGCAAGGCGGCCGCCGGCGTGCCGCCGCTGGCGGTGGCCGCGGGCAGCCAGCTCGCCGCGGCCATGCTGCTGGCTGCACCGGCGGTCGCGGCCTGGCCGGCCACACCGCCGGGCGCTCGCGCCTGGGCCGCGGCAGCCCTGCTGGCGCTGCTGTGCACCGGGCTGGCCTACATCCTCTATTTCCGGCTCATCTCACGCGTCGGCCCGGCGCGTGCGATCTCGGTCACCTTCCTGATCCCGGCCTTCGCCGCGCTGTGGGGTTTCGTCGTCCTGGGCGAAGTGCCCACGGTGGAGATGCTGGCCGGCTGTGCGGTGATCCTGCTCGGCACCGCGCTGGCCGCCGGCGCGCTGCGGCTGCCGCAGCGGGCGTGAAAAAGCCGCCTGGTCAGGGCGGCTCGGGGATGGCTCGGGGCGGCGTGGTGCGGCTTCAGCGGAACTTGGACTGCGGCACCGTGCGCAATTCGCCAGGCAGCGAACCCAGGTAGTCGGCCATGGCCTTGAGCTCGGCGCGGCTGAACTGCTGCACCTGTGCACCCATGATGGCGTTGCTGCGCCCGATCTGCGGCTGGGCGCCGATGGCATACGACTTCAGCGCCACGAACAGGTAGTCGGCATGCTGGCCGGCCAGCTTGGGGTAGCTGCCGTCGATCGGCTTGCTGAAATTGGCCCCGTGGCAGGAGGCGCAGGCACCCTTGGTCAGCAGCTCGGCCACCGCCGGCGAAGGCGCCACGGCCGGCGTCTCGGCCACGGCCTTGATCATCGAGGCGCCATGCTGCTCGTAGTAGGCGCCGAGGTCGGCCATGTCCTGCTCGGTGAGCGAACCGGCAATGCCGCGCATCGACGGATGGCGGCGCTCGCCCTTCTTGTACGCGTTGAGCGCAGCGACGATGTATTTCGAACCCTGGCCCGAGATCATCGGCACCTTGTGCACCTGCGGGAAGCTGGACTGGTACCCCTTGATGCCGTGGCAGCCGATGCACATGGCGGCCTTCTTCTCGCCTGCGGCCGCGTCCTGGGCCTGGGCGCTGCCGGCGCCAAGAAGTGCACCGGCCGCGGCCAGCAGAAGGGGAAGGATTTTGCTCATCGTCGAAGGGAGTTGGGTCGTCTGGCGCGTTCCCCGCAACCGGCGGGTCATGGCACTGCACTGCGGCGCCGATTATAGGCAGACCCTTATACTGATTCGAAGCCATCCAGGCACGCCTGCCCACCCCACAAAATGAAATTCCAAGGCTCCGACCAGTACGTCGCCACGCAAGACCTGATGCTGGCGGTCAACGCCGCAGTGACGCTGCAGCGCCCGCTGCTCGTGAAGGGGGAACCTGGCACCGGCAAGACCATGCTGGCCGAGGAAGTGGCGCGCGCCCTGGGGCTGCCGCTGCTGCAATGGCACATCAAGAGCACCACCAAGGCGCAGCAGGGCCTGTACGAATACGACGCCGTGAGCCGGCTGCGCGACAGCCAGCTCGCCGGCGCCGACAGCGAACGCGTGCGCGACATCCGCAACTACATCGTGCGCGGCGTGCTGTGGCAGGCCTTCACCTCCGACGAGCCGACGGCGCTGCTCATCGACGAGATCGACAAGGCCGACATCGAATTCCCGAACGACCTGCTGCGCGAACTCGACCGCATGGAGTTCTACGTCTACGAGACGCGCGAACTGGTCAAGGCGCGGCACCGGCCGATCGTCTTCATCACCAGCAACAACGAGAAGGACCTGCCCGACGCCTTCCTGCGCCGCTGCTTCTTCCACTACATCAAGTTCCCAGACGCCGACACCATGCGCAGCATCGTCGACGTGCACTTTCCGGGCCTGAAGAAGGAGCTGCTGGGCGCGGCGCTGAAGACCTTCTACGACGTGCGCAACCTGCCCGGGCTGAAGAAGAAGCCGAGCACCAGCGAACTGCTCGACTGGCTCAAGCTGCTGGTGGCGGAGGACATCCCGCTCGAAGCGCTGCAGAGCCAGGACGACAAGGTCGCGGTGCCGCCGCTGGTGGGCGCGCTGCTGAAGAACGAGCAGGACGTGACGTTGTTCGAGAAGCTCGTCTTCATGCAACGCCACAACCGTTGACGGCCATGGGCTGGCCGGCGCCGGTTGAACTGCGCGGCAGCCATGCCGTGTTGCGGCCGCTGGCGATCGAACACGAAACCGGCCTGTGCGAGGCCGCGCGCGACGGCGAACTCTGGCGCCTGTGGTACACCAGCGTGCCGTCGCCCGAGGGCATGGCGGCCGAGATCCGGCGCCGGCTGGCGCTGCAGGCGGTCGGCAGCATGCTGCCCTTCACCGTCTTCGACGCCACGGGCCGCGTGGCCGGCATGACGACCTACATGCACATCGACGCCGCGAACCGCCGGCTCGAGATCGGCAGCACCTGGACGCGCGCCTCGGCGCAGCGCACTCCGCTCAACACGCAGTGCAAGCGGCTGCTGCTCGGCCACGCCTTCGAGGCGCTGGACTGCATCGCGGTGGAATTCCGCACCCACCGGCTGAACACGCAGAGCCGGCGCGCCATCGAACGCCTGGGCGCGCAGCTCGACGGCGTGCTGCGCGCCCACCTGCGCACGGCCGACGGCTCGCTGCGCGATACCGCCGTCTACAGCATCACCGCCGCCGAATGGCCGGCCGTGCGATCCCACCTCGACTGGCAGCTGGCGCGTCCGCGCTGACCTCGCCGCGCAAGGACCCTCGGAGACCCCATGGCGAAGAAGAAGAAAACGTTCACCGTCGAAGACCTGTGGCGCATCGAACGCCTGGGCGCGCCCAGCCTGGCGCCGGACGGCGCACAGGCGGTGGCGGCGCTGACCCGCTTTTCGATGGACGACAACAAGTCGGCCTCGTCGCTGTGGCTGCTGTCCACGCTGGGCGGCGCGCCGCGGCCGCTCACTCACTGCGGCGACAAGGACGGCGCGCCACGCTGGAGCCCGCGCGGCGACCTCATCGCCTTCACCGCCAAGCGCGAACAGCAGGGCAGGAAGGACGACGAGACGCAGCTCTACGTCATCGCCCCCGACGGCGGCGAGGCCCGCCGCGCCGCCGAGGTGGCCACCGGCGTGGAGGCCTTCCGCTGGTGCCCCGATGGCCGGCGGCTGCTGTTCATCTCGTGGGTGCGGCCCGAACTGAAGGGCAGCGCCGCGCAGGCCAAGGCGCACAAGGCGTTCAAGGAGCGCAAGGAAACCGGCTACGCCACCAGCGAGGCGCAATACCGCTTCTGGGACCACAACCTGCCGCAGGGTCGCGTCGCGCATCTGCACCTGCTGGAATTGCGCGCCGACGGCCAGCCGGGCAAGGTGCGCGACCTGTTCGAGGGCACGCCCTATGAACTGAGCCGCTCGGACCCCGATGCCAACCAGTTCGATCTTTCGCCCGACGGCAAGCGCATCGTGTTTGCCTTCGACCCCGCAGCCGAGAAGCGCGCCGACGGCCGCTTTGCGCTGGCCGAGATGGAACTGAAGAGCGGCCAGACCACGGTCATCGTGCGCGACGTCGAATGGGACTTCGGCAGCCCGCGCTACAGCCCCGACGGCCGACGCATCGCCTTCACGGCCAGCCACCAGGGCCGCAAGCACACGATGCCGGCGCAGCTGGCGATCTGGCACCGCGACGACGGCAGCCACCGCGTGGTCAGCGCCGAATGGGACCACGAGGTGCACGCCCCGCTGCATTGGGAAGACGACGGCGAGGCGCTGCTCTTCACCGCCGAGCAGAAGGGCCGCACGCACCTGTGGCGCTTCGACCTGCCCGACCACCGCGCCGAGGTGGTGGCCGCCGGCGGCTGGGTGAGCGGCTTCGACAAGGCCGCCGGCACGCTGGTGACGCTGTCCGACACCGCCAGGCACCCGCCGCGGCTGCACGTGCATGTGCCCGGCGAGGCGCCGCGGCGCATCGAGAGCTTCAACGATGCGCTGCTGGCCACGCTGGACTTCGGCCGCGTCGAGGAGGTCTGGTTCAAGGGCGCCAGTGCGCTGGGCGCGGCCCCCGACGACGTGCAGATGTGGCTCGTCTACCCGCCCGGGTTCGATCCGAAGAAGAAATATCCGCTGCTGCACAACATCCATGGCGGCCCGCACACCGGCCCGGGCGACAACTGGCACTACCGCTGGAATACGCAGCTCTTCGCGGCCCAGGGTTATGTCGTGGCCAGCGTCAACTACCACGGCTCCAGCGGCTTCGGTTATGCCTTCCTGGACAGCATCACGCATCGCTGGGGCACGCTGGAACTGCAGGACGTGGAGGCCGCCACCGATCTGCTGCTGAAGAAGCCCTGGATCGACCGCCAGCGCGTCTTCGCCACCGGCGGCAGCTACGGCGGCTACATGGTGGCCTGGATGAACGGCCATGTGGCGCCCGGGCGCTACCGCGCCTATGTGTGCCATGCCGGCTGCTTCGACTGGACGGCGATGTTCGCCGACGACGCCTGGAGCTGGCACGCCAAGGAGCTGGGTGCCTGGTACTGGGACGATCCGGCCCGCGTGCAGGCGCAAAGTCCGCACGCCTGGGCCGGCGCCATGCGCACGCCCACGCTGGTGATCCACGGCGCGCTGGACTACCGCGTGCCCGACGCCCAGGGCCTGGCCTACTACAACACGCTCAAGGCGTTGCAGGTCGATGCGCGGCTGCTGTGGTTCCCGGACGAGAATCACTGGGTGCTGAAGCCGCGCAACAGCCAGCTCTGGTACACCGAGTTCTTCGGCTGGCTCAAGCAGCACGATGCGCCGCCGCCGCGCAAGGGGCGCCGCGGCGGCTGAGCCGCCTGAGGCCGTGCCCGGGAGCCCACCCATGCTGATCGACTTCTTCTACACCCTGCGCGCCGCCAAGCTGAAGGTCTCGGTGACCGAGTACCTGTCGCTGCTGCAGGCGCTGCAGGCCGGCGTGATCGACGACGACGGCGGCCCCTCGGTGGACAAGTTCTACTACCTGGCCCGCACCGCGCTGGTCAAGGACGAAGCCCAGTTCGACAAGTTCGACCGCGCCTTCGCCGCCTATTTCAAGGGCGTGGAGATGCTCACCGACTTCACGCAGGACGTGCCGCTGGACTGGCTGCGCAAGACGCTGGAGCTCGAACTCAGCCCCGAGGAAAAGGCCGCCATCGAGAAGATGGGCTGGGACGAGCTGATGGACACGCTGAAGAAGCGTTTCGAGGAGCAGAAGGAACGCCACCAGGGCGGCAGCAAGATGATCGGCACCGGCGGCACCAGCCCCTTCGGCGCCTACGGCGTTAACCCGCAGGGCATCCGCATGGGCCAGGCCGGCGGGCGCAACAAGAGCGCGGTGAAGGTGTGGGACCAGCGCGCCTACAAGGACTACGACGACACCAAGGAACTGGGCACGCGCAATATCAAGGTGGCGCTGCGCCGGCTGCGCCGCTTTGCCCGCGAGGGCGCGGCCGAGGAACTGGACCTCGACGACACCATCCACAGCACGGCGGCGAATGCCGGGCTGCTGGACATCAAGCTCGTGCCCGAGCGCCACAACAAGGTCAAGGTGCTGCTGCTGATGGACGTCGGCGGCACCATGGACGAGCACATCCACCGTGTGGAAGAGCTCTTCAGCGCCGCGAAGACCGAGTTCAAGCACCTCGAGTTCTATTACTTCCACAACTGCGTCTACGACTTCATGTGGAAGAACAACCGGCGCCGCTACAGCGAGAAATTCGCCACCTGGGACGTCATCCACAAGTACAACAAGGACTACAAGCTGATCTTCGTCGGCGACGCCACCATGAGCCCGTACGAGATCCTGCAGCCCGGCGGCAGCGTCGAATACAACAACGAGGAAGCGGGCGTCGAGTGGCTGCAGCGGCTGACGCAGGCGTTTCCGAAGTTCGCCTGGATCAACCCCGAGCCGCAGGGCGTGTGGCAGTACCGGCAGAGCATCGCCATCGTGCAGCAGCTGATGAACCAGCGCATGTTCCCGCTCACCCTGGCCGGGCTCGAAGGCGCGATGCGGCTGCTCGGCAAATGAACCTGCAGCGCGCGGCCGGGCCGGCGGCGCTGCTGGCGCTGCTGCTGTGCTCGGGCTGCACGCTACTGACGCCGGGGTCGGGCGCACCGGCCGCCGAATCCGCGGCCCCGGCGCGCACCGGCGTCGTGCGCAGTGCAGCGGACGAGCAGCAGACGTCCACCCTCGGTGTCAGCGTGGAGATCGTCGCGCCGCCGCCGCTGCAGGCGCTGCTCGAACGCCACCTCGACCTGGTGCGGCTGGGCGCCATGACGCGCGTGGACATCGACGACACCGAGTGGTCGCGTCTCATCGACGCCACGCCGGCGCAGGTGGCCGAACTGCTGCAGACCGAGGGCTTCTTCAAGCCGCAGGTCACGCTCGGCCGCGCCCCGGGCCGCGCCGCGGGCCAGCCCGATATCGTGCGCCTGGAGGTGGACCCGGGGCCGCGCGCCCGCGTCTCGCGCGTCACCATCGAAGCCCAGGGCGACCTGGAACGCGAAGCCGCGGCGGGCGAAGCCCACGCCCTGGCCACGCTGGAAGCCTTGCGCCGGAAGTGGCAGCTGCCGGCGGGCCAGGCCTTCCGCAACCCGGACTGGAACAGCGCCAAGTCGGCGGCGCTGGGTGAGTTGCGCGCCGCAGGTTATGCCAACGCCACCTGGGCCGGCAGCGGCGCCGAGATCGACGTCGCGAACAACGAGGTGCGCCTGTTCCTGGTGGCCGAGAGCGGTCCGCTGTTCCGCTTCGGCGAACTGCAGATCGAAGGGCTGGTGGCGCACGATGCCCAGACCGTGGCCCACCTGGCCGATATGCCGCGCGGCGTGCCGGTCACCGAGACGCTGCTGCTCGACTTCCAGGAACGCCTCATCAAGTCGGGACTGTTCGAGGGCGTCAACGTCGTGCTCGACCCCGACCCGTCGCGCGCCGCCGACGCGCGCATCGTGGCGCGTCTGCGCGAGGCGCCGCTGCAGGTCTACACCTTCGGTGTCGGCATCAGTTCCAACAATGGGCCGCGCGTCTCGGTGGAACATGCCTACCGGCGCGTCTTCGGCTGGGCCGCGTCGGCGCAGAACAAGATCGAGTGGGCCGAGCTGCGCCAGGCCTGGGACGGCGAACTGAGCAGCCATACCGAAGCCGGGTTGCACCGCAACCTGATCGGCGCGGCCATCGAGAACCAGGAGTCGGACTCCGACACCGTGCTGTCGGTGCGCGTGCGCGCCGGTCGCACCAACGACCGGCAACGCCTGGAACGCCTCAATTTCGTCGAGATCGAACGTTCGGTGCGCACCACCGTCGAAGACGTGCGGACCGAGGCGCTGGCCATCTCGCTGAACAGCCATGCCGTGCTGCGGCGGCTGGACAACGTGATCCTGCCCACGCGGGGCTTTACGCTCAGCCTGCAGGGCGGCGTGGGCCGGTCGGACGGCACCGACGCCAGCCCGGGCATCTTCGGGCGGGCCTACGGCCGCCTCACCGTGTACCAGCCGCTGGGTGGCTCCTGGTATGGCCAGGCGCGGCTGGAGGCCGGCGAGATCTTCCTGCGCGAAGGCATGGTGGTGCCTGAATCGCAGAAGTGGCGCGCCGGCGGCGACGACTCGGTGCGCGGCTACGACTACCGCAGCCTGGGCCCCGTGGTCGGCGGCGGCGTCGGCGGCGGCACGTCGGTGCTGACGGCCAGCATCGAGGTGGCGCGGCCGATCCTGAACTCGATGCCCTCGCTGTGGGGCGCGCTGTTCGTGGATGCCGGCAATGCCGCCAACGGCTTCGACGAACTCGAGCCCTTCCTGGGTGCCGGCGCGGGGCTGCGCTGGCGCAGCCCGGTGGGTCCGCTGCGGCTGGACCTGGCCTGGGGCCAGGAACTGCAGGACTGGCGGCTGCACTTCAGCGTCGGCATCGCCTTCTGACACGCTGCACCCGAGCACCGCGCAACACTCGCTGCCATGGCTGCCGACGCCTCCACCCCGCCACCGCTGCCACCGACGGCCGAGCCTTCGGCGGCGCCGCTGCCGCCGCCACCGCAGAGCCCCTGGCTCGGGCTGGGGCTGTGGCTGGGTCTCCTGCTGGCGCTGCTGCTGGGCCTGGCCGGCGGCCTGCGCTGGCTGCTGTTTCACGAGGCCGGCAGCCGCTGGCTGCTGGACAGCCTGCCCGCCGTGCAGGTCAGCGGCTTCCGCGGTGCCCTGCTCGGCGACCACTGGCATGCCGACCGCCTGCAAGTCGGCTGGGCCGATGGCGAGGCCTCGCTGACGCTGGAGGACCTGCGCGCCGACGGTCTGGTCTGGCACTGGCGACCCCATCCGCGGGCCTGGCTGGGCGTGGACATGGCGCGGTTGGCGGTGCGCCGCGTCACCGTGGTCACCGGCCCGCCGGGCGAAGGGACCATGACGGTGCCGGCGAGCATTGCCGGGCCGGTGCAGGTGGCGGTGGCGGCGGCACAGGTCGATGAGCTGATCGTCGACGAGCTGGCGCCGTTGCGCCACCTGGCGCTGCAGGAACTGGTGTTCGACGCCCGGCCCGGCGCCGAGCACCGTGTGGCGCGGGCCGGCGCCGACTGGCAGGGCGTGCGCTTCAGCGCCAGCGCGCGCATCGGCAACCAGGCGCCGCTGCCGCTGGCGCTGGACGGCACCGTGGCACCTGCCGATGGCGGCGACGCCCCGGCCTGGGCGGCGGTACTGCGTGCCAGCGGCAGCGCCGCGCTGATCGAGCTCGACGCCACGCTGCGCGGCGTGCCCCGCGGCCCGCATGAGGCGCCGGCGCTGGACCTGCGCGCCAGGCTGCAGTTGCTGCAGGCCTGGCCGCTGGCCGGACTGAGCCTGCAGACCACGGCGCTGGACCTGGCGGCGCTGTCGGCACAGGCACCGCGCACGCGCCTGAGCGGCAGCGCCGACCTCGTCAGCACGGCCCGCAACGAACCCTTGCGCGCCACGGTGGAACTGCGCAACGCCCTGCCCGGCCGCTGGAACGAGGGCCGGCTGCCCGTGCGCAGTCTCGCGCTGCAGGCCCTGGGCTCGCTGGAGCAGCCCGACCGGCTGCAGGTCACGCGCTTCGAAGTCGAGCTGGCCGACGCCGCCCGCGGCGCCGGCCGCTGGAGCGGCAGCGCGCTGTGGCAGGGCGCGGAGCTCACGCTGGACACCCGGCTGGCCGCCGTCACGCCGCAACGGCTGGACAGCCGTGCCGCGCCAATGACGCTCACCGGCCCGGTCTCGGCGCGGGTCCACGGCCTGCCCTCGCCCGACCCCGGCGCGGCCGCCGGCGCCGCGCCGCCCGACCTGCAGGTGGACTGGACGCTCGACCTCACCGGCGCCGTGGAAGGCGCGCCGAAGGCGGTGCGCCTGGCCATGGAAGGCAGCGCCAGCGAACAGCGGGTGGAGTTGCGGCGCGTGCGCGCCCAGGCCGGCGCCGCCAGCGCCGAGATGCGGGCCACGCTGCAGCGCGCCGGGCGCCAGGCCTGGCAGTTGCAGACCGCCGGCAGTCTGGCCGACTTCAACCCCGTGCCCTGGTGGCCGGGCGAAGCCGGATCGGCCTGGCGCAAGGGTCCGCATCGCCTGTCGGCACGATGGGACATGGCGGTGCGCCTGCCCGCCAACGCCGCCGGCCTGCCCTGGCCGGCGCTGGCGCAGCGGCTGGCCGGCAACGGCAGCCTGCACATCCAGGACTCGGAGCTCGCGGGCGTGCCGCTGGCCGCGAGCCTGGACCTGAAGGCCCAGCCCGCGGCCGGTCCCGGCAGTGCGTCGATGCACGCCGAGCTGGTGCTGGGCGGCAACCGGTTCAGCGTCGAAGGCCGCGGCGACCCCGGCGGCAGCGGCCACACCGACCACTGGCGCGCCGAACTCGCGGCCGACAGCCTGGCCTCGCTGGCGCCGCTGGCGCGGCTGTCGCCGGCGCTGGTGGGCTGGCTGCCGCAGCGCGGCAGCGCGGCCGCCACGGTGGCCGCCGACGGCCGCTGGCCCGACATGCGCCTGGAGGGCAAGGCCCACGTGCAGCAGTTGCTCGCCGGCCCGCTGGCACTGGCCGACGGCCAGGCGCAATGGCACATGGACAGCAGCGGCACGCACCCACTTTCGCTGCGCGTCGACCTGGCCGACCTGCAGTGGGGCGGCGCGCCCGCCGGCCAGGTGCGCGCCAGCGTGAACGGCACGCTGGCCGACCACCGCATCGAATTCCTCGGCGCGCTGCCGCTGGCGCCGCCGCTGCTGGCCGAGCGCGCACTCGGTCTGCCGGCGCAGCCGGGCACGCAGGCGCAACTGCTGGCCCGCGGGTCCTGGCTGGCCAGGCCTGCCGGCGGCGGCCTGTGGAGCGCCCGCGTCGAACGGCTGCAGGCCGGCACCTGGGACGGCCGCCCGGGCGCCGGCCTGGACGGCACCGCGCCGGCCAACGCGGCAGCGCCCTGGGTCGAGACACGCGACCTGCGGGTCGAAGTCACGCTGGGGGCCGGGGGCAGCCTGCAGGCGCTGCGCGCCGATCCGGGCCGCCTGCGCCTGGGTGATGCCCTGGCCCTGCGCTGGGACGAAGTGCGCGTGGACCTGCGCAGCAGCCTGCCGCAGATCGAATTGCGCGCCGACATCGAGCCCTTCGCGGTGGCGCCGCTGCTGGCGCGCATGCAGCCCGGCGCCGGCTGGCAGGGCGACCTGAAGGTGGGCGGCCGGGTGGACATCCGCGCCGCCGAGCGCTTCGACGCCGACCTCGTCTTCGAGCGCACCGAAGGCGACCTGCACCTGGCCGACGCCGGAGGCATGCAGTTGATGGGGCTCGGCGAATTGCGGCTCGCCCTGAGCGCGCACGACGGCCTGTGGACCTTCACGCCCAGCTTCAAGGGCCGCAGCCTGGGCGAGATCGGCGGCCAGCTGCAGGTGCGCACCGGGCCGGAACGGCGCTGGCCCCATGCCGACGCCGCGATCAGCGGCAGCACCTATGCCTTCGTGGCCGACCTCGGCATCTGGCGCGCGTGGGTGCCCCCCGGCTGGCGGCTGGCCGGCGAATTGCGCAGCACCGCCACGCTGGGCGGCACCTTCGGCGACCCGCGCTTCACGGGCGCGCTCAGCGGCAAAGGGCTGGGTGTGCGCAACCTGCTGCAGGGCGTGAACGTGGCCGACGGCGAAGTGGCCGTGCGGCTGGAGGGCGACACGGCGCAGATCGACCGCTTCACGCTGAACGGGGGCGACGGCCGCATCACGGTCACCGGCGGCGCCACGCTGGGCCGCGCACCGCAGGCGCGCGTGAAGCTGGTGGCCGAACGCTTCCGCGTGCTGGGGCGCGTCGACCGGCTGGTGATCGCCAGCGGCCAGGCCGAACTGCAACTGCAGGCGGATCAGGCCCGGCTGGAGGGGCGATTCACCGTCGATGAAGGCCTGTTCGACATCAGCCGCGCCGACGCCCCGACGCTGGACAGCGACGTGACGGTGCGCCGCGAGGGCGACCCCGAGCCGCGCGCCGCCGAGGCCGCGGCGCAGCGGCCGGCGCGCAATTTCGTGCTCGGCCTGGACATCGACATGGGCCCCCAGCTGCGGCTTCGCGGCCGCGGACTGGACACGCTGCTGCGCGGCCAGCTGCGCCTGACGGCGCCTGCCGGTCGACTGGCCATCCACGGCACCATCAGCACCGAAGGCGGCACCTATGCCGCCTATGGCCAGAGGCTGGTCATCGACCGCGGCATCGTGGCCTTCTCCGGCCCGCCCGACAACCCGCGGCTGGACGTGCTGGCATTGCGGCCGAACATCGACCTGCGCGTGGGCGTGGCCATCACCGGCAACGTGCTGACGCCGCGCGTGCGCCTGCATTCCGAGCCCGAGATGAGCGACAACGAGAAGCTCTCCTGGCTGCTGCTCGGGCGCGAACCCGACGGCCTGGACCGCGCCGACACCGCGCTGCTGCAGCGCGCCGCCGTGGCGCTGCTGGCCGGCGAAGGTGAAGGACCCACCGACGCGCTGCTGCGCAACCTGGGCATCGACGAGCTCTCGCTGCGCCAGGGCGAGGCGGGCGGCGACACCGTGATCACGCTGGGCAAGCAGCTGTCGCGCAACTGGTTCGTGGCCTACGAACGCGGCGTCAACGCCACCATCGGCACCTGGCAGCTCACCTACCGCGTCGCGCAGCGCCTCACGGTGCGGGCCCAGAGCGGCGAGGACAACTCGCTCGACGTGATCTGGGTCTGGCGCCTGCAGGAAACGCCGGCCGACGCCGGCATGAGAAAATCCACCGTCGTCCCGCCGTAGTTCACGGGGACGGATCGCAAGCGCTGGCGCGGCCTATCTTGCTTTCGTAGCAGTTTCCGTAGCAGCACTTTGGCCCGAGGGATAGAACGCGCGCCGTTTGCCAAGACGAAACCCCGCCGCGACAACGCCACACCACCGAATCAGCCGAATCAGGCCCCATAGGGCACCAGGCTGCTACCTGGCATGTTGCTGGGGGTCGTCGTGAGTGACAACAACTTCCCGCCGGCGGGAAGTTTGAAAGGTCCGCCGGCGGGACATTGTTTCAGCCCATGGCGGCCACCACGCGTGCGGCTGCCGCCAGCGCGCCTGTGACGCCGTGCGACGTCGCACGAGGCCCGCCCACGCGCGCGCCCGGGAGCCCTACGCCCAGGCAGGCAGGCGGCGGCGCAGCTCGTGCAGCATGACATCCACGTAGGCGCCGGGATACCCGTCGCCGGGCGCGAACTGCTGTGCGGCGGCGACCACGGCCTCGACGATGTAGGTATCCGGGTCGCGCCGACCGGCCGCCTCCCGGCCGATGAGGGTCGCCACGCGGCGCAGCAGGTGCAGCAGCTCGCGCTCGTCGGGGGTGAGGTCTTCCCAGGTCATGGGGTGCGCCCGATCAGCCCCAGCGAAGCCAGTCAAGCGCGCGTTGGTCGCCGTACTCAAGCCAGAGGCGCACGGCCTGGCGCTCGAGCATGGCGCGGCGGCCGGGCTGGCGGTGGGCCACTTGGTTCAAGGCTCGGCGCAACTCTCTGGGCAGCTTGATGCACCCGGGCGGCGGCAGGTAGGTGACGGTCGCGGTCATCTCGCCAGCCGCCGCGTCCTGCGCGTCGTGAAGTCGCCGCAACGTCACCTGGCGCAGCAGGCCATCGAACAGCGTCACCAGCGGCTCACAGGCGGCCGCGGCGGCCGCGGTGGTGGTAGTGCCTGCCTCGACGCCAGCGAGCGCACCAGCGGCCTGCAGCACGGTCTGGCGGCCATCCTCGACGTGGTAGTTGTGCAGCAGTTCGGACACCACGTCGACGACGGCTTGCAGGTCGATCATTGCTTGCTCGGCCTGGCCGGCCTGCAGCTCGTGAAGCGCCAGCCGCGCCACCGTCACCAGGCGGCGCTGCTCAGCCAGCGGCACAGGCCAGCATGGGTGCGGCCTGCCCGGGTTCAATGGGTGCGCGCTTCGCTGCATCTACGGCGTCCTGGCGCGCTGCTGGCGGCCGGAAGCCAACCGCCAGCGGATCCCGGCATAGCAGGCGCTCCAGCCGTGCGCGTGCCCATGGCAGATCCACACGCACACCTGCCGCAAACCTATCGGGTGAAGACCTTCACCGCGGTCTTGGGGTCGGCGCCCAAAGTCACGATCGACACCTCGCGCACCTGGCCCTTGCGCAGCACGTTGACCGGGCCGTTGAAGACCTGGCCGTTGACGGACGCTTGCCGGCGGGGATGCTCTCGGTCGTGAAGGCGTAAAGCCCCACGCTCATCTCGAACGGCACGCCACGCTGTGCAAGCTGGGCGATGCGTTCGGCGGCGCTGCCGGCCATGTCGCTGAACAGCCGGCCACCGACAACCATGCGGTGGTCTTTCGCGCTGGCCTGATCGACCACGCCCACGATGCCGCCGCGGTAGTGGTTGTCCAACAGCGGCAACTTCTGGTTGAACGTGGTGGTGGCCAGGTCGATCACCACCTCGTAATCGGGCACGAACCCGCCGGAATAGGCGGTGCCGGTGAACCGGTCAGGCAGCGCACCGCCGCCGGCCTTCAGTTCCAGCGGCGCAGCGAGCCGGAAGCCGTCGACGCCAGCCTGACGGAAGCGCACAACGTGCTCACGCGGCCGGGCGACGGGTGCCGGCCGCATCGCGCGGCCTTCGGCGGTCATGGTGACGGCCCGGCCGATGAGGTTGATCTTGCCGGCGGCGGCGGCAGCGGCGTAGGCGGCCTGGCCGCGGGCGGTGGC
Organism: Candidatus Rubrivivax defluviihabitans; assembly: GCA_016709385.1. Taxonomy (GTDB): domain Bacteria; phylum Pseudomonadota; class Gammaproteobacteria; order Burkholderiales; family Burkholderiaceae_C; genus Rubrivivax; species Rubrivivax defluviihabitans. The sequence continues at coordinate 166,936 of JADJMW010000001.1, read as the reverse complement.
GACGACTGGCATCACAGACCCCGGCGGTCCGCGCCCCGTGCGGTACCGCCCACCTCGCGCACGGCGCCGGCCGGATCGCGGCGCAGGCAGCCTGCGCTGCCAAGAACGCGTTCGCCACCGTGCGCCGGACCCGCCAGCCGTCAGGGCGTCAGCGCTCCCCGGCCGCCTCCAGGGACCTCCGCTCAGCGTCATCACCTGCACGGAGGCGACTCATCGTTTTCGTTCATGCTCAGTCCTCCAAAAGTACGCCAGCGGCGCGGGCTTCGGCGCGAAGCGTCGCCTCTTGCGCCTCGAGGCCGGCGATGTGCTTTTCCAGCCGCTGCAGCTCAACGACACGCTGCGCAGCATCGGCAAACCCTCGGCCGCGGCCAGGTCATGGCGTCAACGATCAGTCCAGGCCCGACAGCCGCCGGCCAGGCCACAGCAACCAGGCGGGCCGGGCGGCGCCGCCCGGCGGGCGGCCGCCATGGCCACGCCCCCGCCCCGCCTCCCCCCGCCGCGCCACTCGCCCACGCGGCCTTGAGGTCGGCGCGCGCGCGACTCGCCGTGCTCCGGCGCGCCTTCTCGATGTCGCTGCGCAGTTTGCGCGCCTGCGAAGCAAGCCCGCGGATGCTGGCGGTGATGTCGGCCAGGTTGAATGCCATCGTTCAGTTCTCCGAAGTGGGTGTGGGTGTCACGGCGCCCATGGTGCCCTCGGCGCCGTGGGAAATCTCGGGTCGGATTTCCCCCTGCAACAAGTCGCGGATGTGCCAGAAGGACAGAGCCTTTCCTGCGTTGAGCTTGAGCACCCAGAATGCCGCGGCGTGCAGTTGCGCAGCGCCTGCGGGCGGCTCTGGATCGTCCTTCCAGCTCGCCCACAGCCCGCGCGTCTGGAAGCGGTCCAGGGCGCGGTGCACGCGGTGGGCAAGCGGCCCTTCGCCGGGCTCGGTGGCGACCAGGCGGGCCAGCTCGGACAACCACGCATTGCGCTGGCGCACCGCCGCTGGAACGGCGTAGCCGTCAGGCGCAAGCAGCGCTCCAAACTCAGCTCGCCGCCGGATCTGTCCCACGCGCCGAGGCCCCGCAGCAGCCACTGCATGTCGTCGGCATCGGCCCGACCGGCCACCAGCCTGGCGACCCGGTCTTCGGCAACGTGTGCGGGCTCGGTCATGGGCTTCAGGCCTTGACTTCGGACCCGAGCTTCTCGCGGATGCCGCTCACGAGCAGCTCGAGCACGATGCGGTGCTCGCGGTCGATCACGGCCTCGCAGCCCTCGGCGGTGTCGACGGCGGCCACCTCGGATGCGATGCGCCTGGCGCAGGTGGTCAGCCGGTCGCGCAGCTCGCGCGCCACTTCGAACGCGCCGCGTTCCACGTCGGCCCGCTGCACCAGCTCGCCGGCCTGCGTCGCGGCGTCACGCTCGCGCATCTGGGCTTCGGCTTGCTCCCGCCGTAGCCTGGCCGCAAGCAACTGCGACGACATGCTGCCCGACGGCGCCGGCTCGGCGGCCAGCTCGGGCGGTGGTGGCGCGTCCGACCGGCGGCGGGGCGTGATGGTGGCGCTGTGCCAGGTCAGTGCCTCGGCCAGGCTGGTCAGCGGCATGCCGCGGCGAACCCAGCGGCGCGGGACGGGTCGGCGTTGAGGTGCGACGTCGGCGGGACGGATCCGATTTGGACTCCTTGAGGACTAGAGTCTAGATCGGGACTATCCCCAGGACCAGAGACTGGCGCGTCGACGCGCCGCAATAAGCCCACGTCAGCTTTTCTCTCTGGAAGAACCTAGACCGCACTGGCACGTCAGTCCGGCGCACTGCCTTCGCCGTCCGATGCCAGCTCGCGCCACACGGCTGCCGCCTGCATCTCGCGCTGCTGCTGCTCGGGATAGGGGTCGAGCTCAGTCGGCACGGGAGCACGGTGCACCCGGCCAGGGATCGGCGGCGGTGGCGGTGGTGGCGAGCCGGCCAGGTGCAGCGTCATGGCGTGCCAGCGGTCGGCGGTGGTGCCGGGTGTCACGCTGCCCTCGCTGCCTGTTGCCGGAAGCGCCGCACCTCGTCTTCGACGAACGCCAGGCGCGTCGGCCAGGTGGAGCCGAACAGGTCGCACACGCTGCCATCGGGCATCAGGACGCCGACGCTTTCCTGTCGTTCGATGACCTCTTCGGCGAGCACTGGCACCATGACCTGGCCGTCGAGTGCCCATGCGACTACGGGCACATCTCGCGCGTCATGGGTCGGCGTGTCGTCGGCCCCGTACCAGGTGAACACGACGGCGCGGTCGTCGGGCCTGGCCGCCACGACTGAGCGCGTCAGGTCGACGATCAAGCGCGCGTCGTAGTCCTGCAGTTGAACCTCCGACCCGTCGGTCATCAGGCCACGCGCCCGGCCGCCGGCGCTGGGCCTCACCGTCACCAGATGGTCCAGGTTGATGACTTCGCCCCATGCGGTTTTGTAGAACATGCTGATCCTTTCAATGGGTGGGCGCCGTCGCGCTGGGCCGCTTTTGTCGTTTTTGGCCCCCGGGTCAGGCGTCCGCGTAACGCGCGCGTGTACGCGCACATGTGTGGACCGGTGGTCCCGAAAAAGCGTCAAAAGCGTCACTCGGGTCATCCTGGGAATCGAAGGGGCTTCAGGGCCAAGCCGGCCACCATGCGGCCTTCGTTGGTACGGGTCAGGCGCACGCCCCGCGCCGGCCCGGTGGTCTCCAGCAGGTCAAGGAAGTGGTTCCTGCCGAACGCATGCCGGAAGCCCGCGTCTGCGGCCCAGCGGCGATAGTGTTCGTAGGCCTGCGTCGTGGTGGTGTCCCTGGCTTGAGGATCGAGCTCGATCGCGTCGACGTCGGTCAACCACTGGATGATCGGATTGGCGGCGTTGCGCCACTTGTCCATGGCCGCGCTGTGCGACGGCGTGACGCGCAGCCCGCCGGCCTTGGCCACCGACTCGGCGGCGGCGAAGGCGCGGGCGATCACGCCAGGCATCTCGTGCGCTGGGATCTTGTCGACCAGGTACGGATCGACGGCCGCGTCGGCACGCGGTGGCGGAGTGCACCACGCGCCAGCGCGGAAGAAACCTTCACCCTTGTCGGTGGTTGCGGGCAGCGTGTTGGAAGCGAAGCAGTGCGCCGCGACACAGACGAAGGAGAAGGGCCGGTGCGTCGGATGGCGCCCTTCGGCCAGACCTCCCCCGGTGATGTTCTTGAAGGCGGCCGCCGGAATCGGCGCGGCGTCGTCCAGCTCGCCCACGAGGTTCAAGCGCTTGCCGGCCAGGCTCGCCACGAAGTACTCACGGCCCCATGACGACGGCGGTACGGCGGAAACCGCATCGGCCGGAAACAGGCCTCGCAGCAGCATCTGAAACGTGCTCTTGCCGCTGCCAGGCGCGCCCAGGAACAACCCGGCCACTTGGTGCCGTGCCATCAAGCCGAACAGCGCCGCGCCCACGATCTGCCATGCCAGCTCGATCTGTTCGGCAGCGTCGGGGCCGTCCAGTGCGTCGGCGAGCATGCGGTCGGTGAGCACCGGCTCGCCCTCGGAGTCGGGCGCGCAGCTCAGGGCAAACGTCTGCCGGTGGGCCAGCGTCAAGGGCTCGGTCGTGATGGCGCCGTCGGGGCCGATGCGGTGGAACCCGGCCGGGCTCGCCACGCCCATCGGCGCGGCCGCGAAGAACTCCGGGTCGTCGGCCAGGTTGACGGCGGTGGCCGCGATGCCGCGGTAGTCCGAGTGCTTGCGGGCCAGCTTCTCGCCCACGAACAGCGCGGCCACCTCGGCCTCGACCTTGCCCATGCTCAGGGGCTTCCACGTCTGCGCCTTCGATGGGGTGTAGAAGCTGCCGCCGTTGAAGATGGGGAAGTGCGCGCCATGGGCGACGCGCGACATCATCCACTGCTCGGCCAGTTCGTAGTGGGTGGCGTCGGTGGCGGCCTGGCGCTTTGCCGCGGCGCCTCCCGCGGCTGTGCTCTGGCGATCGGCGGTGGGGTCAGTCATGCCCACCCCTTCAACATGCGCTTGCGCTTGCTGGGGTCGATGCGCGACTCCATGCGCTTGATGATCTGGAAGGCGCGGCCGTACTTCTCTTTCTCGCTCTCGGGCTGGCGATCAGGATGTAAACATCCCTGCAGCAGACGGAATTCGTCCTGCGTCATGTAGTCGTCGGTGCCCTTGGTGCGCTGGATACAGCGGTGGATTTCGTCATTGAGCTTGTCCAACCTCGCGCTGTACTCCGACACCATTTCTGGGTGGCGCTCTTCAAACTCCTTGCGCACTTCGACATGGAACAGGCCGCGCAAACGATCAATCTCCTTCGCGGCCAGCCGCTCTACCTTCGCCTTCACGGTGTCCTTCACGCCGGCCAGGTCGTCTAGCTGCGCCTGCAGTTGCCTAACGATCAGCGCGCGGTCGGTCACGTCTGGGTTCAGCGAATCGAGCCACGCGACGACACGCCGGGCTTCGTAGTCGACAGGCGTGACCATGCTCGAAGCCGGGAAGGTGATGGGCAACGCGGGGTTGCGCCTGCGAATGCCGCGCTCGGGTATCGCCGAGCGATTCACTGCCGGCAGATCACCCGCGAGGTAGGCCGCGCCGATGTGTTCGCTCAGCTTGGCGATTGACGCGGCCACCTGGGCCATGCCGGCCTGCAGCTTGGCGTGCATGTCACCGACAGGCATCGGCAGCGGCTGCAGGCGGTCTCCAATGATTCCTGTAACCGGGTTGCCATCTCCGCGATGCCGCCCAGTTGCCCCAGCACTTCGGCCCATGCTCCCTGCGTCGCTGGCACGCCGCGCACGCTGTCCTTGATGGCTGCTGACTGCTCCGCTTCTTCGCGCAGCGCGGTCACTGCGGCCGCAAGCTGCTCGTGCAGCTCGGCCTCGCGCTGGGGGCTGATGTCTGGCGGCGGCTCGGGCTGAACCTTCGCTTGAGGTGCCGCCGTCGGCTTCGCGTACTTCTTGCCGTCCTTCCCGGTGGTCTTGGTCAGGTGGGGAATTTCCCCACCTGCCTCGGCCTGGCGCCGAACGGTGGCCACGGTCTTGTGATCCACCTTCGCCATGCTCCCGATGGCACGGTCTGACTTCGCTGGGTCGGCCTTCAGCAGCTCGGCCACGATGCCGCGCCGCTGCTCTGCCGTCAGGTGCCGGCGGTGGGCGTTCTGCGCGACGACGAATTCCGCCTCGGTCATCGTGTGACCTACCGACACCTTCGGTGGCGGGTTCGATGATGAAGCTGAAGGGTTCGATGCGCGGCGTGATGCCAGCCTCGATGCACGCGCGGTAGCGGTGCCAGCCATCAAGGATGCTGCCGTCGGCGGCCTTGACGATGTCGCTGATCTGCCCGTTGCGCTTGATGTCGCCCACCAGCGCGTCGAACTCATCGGCAGGCATGTCGCCGAAGGCCGCGGATAGCGGGTGACGCTGCTTGTCTAGACAGGCGCCAGCGGCTACCATGTGGGGGCTTTCTGTGTTTGTCTCTGCGACCGCCTGGCCTGATCCGCCGGGCGTCGCTTTTTGTGGGTCACGCATGGGGTGCATCTCCCGCGCTGGCGTCGTTGCCTCGGATCACCCGCAGCAGCCCCTTCGCGAGATCGAGACCCACGGCATGCAACCAAGCAGCACGCTCGTGGTCGGGTGTGCCGTAGGGGCTGGCCATGCGGGCGGCGGCTTCGAGCACGGCCTCGATCTGACAAGCGGCGGCTTCAGCTTCGTCAAGGCGGTGTTCGGCGGCGGTCATCTAGGCACCCTCCACCGAGGTGCTACGGCGCCCACGGCGGCCACGAGGCCCGCCGACAGTCAACGCCTTGACAGCGGCCATGACCTCCTGCGGGTCATAGAGACAGCGGTCACCCAGGCGGATGAACGGGATGCGCTGCGGGCCGCGGCGATCCTTCTGCAGGAAATGGACGCTCAGGCCGATCATCGGCGCCATAACGTGGTCCACCACAAGCAGCGGCGCGGCCTGTGGCGGGTCTTGGGTGGCTTTTGCATCGTGTCGCTCCTGTTAACCAGTAGCGGCACTCTAGAAAGCCGGCGTAGGAAACCCCCCCCTTTCAGCCGGGCGGCGTCACCTTCAGCACCGCGTCGCGCACGGTCCACCACTCCACGCCGAACTCGGCCGCGATGTCGTCGTACAACTCGCGCGTGGTGAGGGTCCGGTGGCTGCGCTGCCGTTCGGCGAACCGGCCGGCCAGCTCGGCGTCACGCCCGGCCTTCGACGGGCGGCCTCCTTTGCGGCCATGCACGACGGCCACCGCACGCTGATCGGCCGCCAGCACTGCCGCGCCGGTCTGGACATCGGCGGCGCCCAGCAGGTGCTGGGCTTCGAACAGCAGCGGCATGCCGGCCCATGCCTCGGGTGCGCTGATGACGGCGTCGATCTTTTCCAGCGCCCGGGCAAGGTTTGCCGCTGCAGTCCACGCCTCGGCGGTGTGCGGCGGCAGCGCCTGCAGTGCGACCAGACGGGCCTGCGCCAGCATCGCCAGTTGCTGCGCTGCATGCTTGGTGCTGGCCGACAGTTGCGGCGCTGCTGCGGCGCCGATGCGGGCGATGCACTCGCGTGCCTCTGCGAGCATGCGCAGCGTGCCATCGTGGCGCGCCTGGCGCAGTGCCGGCCGCGGTCTCATGTCGCTGCCTCAGCCGGCTTTGGCGCCACCTTGCGCCGACTCCGCGGCTTCGGTGTCGGCGTGGTGGCGGCCTCGAATTTCTGGTGCAGGTGTTCGGGGGTGGCGTGGGTGTACCTGGCGTTCATCTGCACGGACTGGTGACCCAGGACCGCCATGCGTTCCACGTCATCAAAGCCCAGCTCCTGCAGCCGGCTCGACGCGAGGTGCCGCAGATCATGGAGCCGCAGGTTGGGGATGCCGCAGGCCTTGCACGCGGCGGTGAACAAGTCGGTGATCTTCTCCGGCGTGACGGGGAACACCCGATCGTCGGTCCTGGCCTGGCGCTGCACGATGGCCCAGGCATCGCCCAACATCGGCACCCACTCGTCACGCGCCAGCAGTTGCCGCGGGTGCTTGCGCTGCACGATCAGCGCGGCCCGCCGCTTTTCGTCCAGGCGGTCCCATCTGAGTTTCGTCACCAGCTCGGAACGGCGCAGGCCCGTGACGGCAGCCACGCGCATAGCTTCGGCGGCCACCTTGTCGCGCGCCTCGACGTAGGCCAGCACGGCCTGCAGTTCGTCCTCGGTCGGCCGCCGTGTGCGCCTGACGCCACCGCCGATCAGTTGCAGGTGCATCAAGGTCGGCCGCGCCAGCCCGGCCACGTCAGGCACCTGCACGCCCAGGAAGCTGCCGGCGTGCCGCAGCGTGGTGCCCAGGCACGACAGTTCCATGTTGATCGTGTACGGGCCCGCGCCTTCGGCCTTGCGGGTGCTGGCCCACTTCACCAGCCTGGCCGGCGTCAGGTCGCAGACGCGCTCATGGCCTAGATCGTCCTCCAGGTGCTGGAGCATGTACGCGGTGTTCGTCGCCGGGTCTATCTCCCGGCTGCCCTCGGCCCTGATCCGCTTGTACTCGCGGATCAGGTGGGCGAGCCGGGTGTTGGCCGACAGCGCCGGCCCGCTGCCGGCGTCAATGCTGGCCTCCAGGGCCCGGGCCCACTGGTCGGCCTCCTTGCGGGTCTTGAAGGTCCGGGTCTCCGGCTTATGATCCTTGCGCCGAACTTGGGCCCGCCACTTGTCGCCGATCTTGATGACGCTCGCCATTTGTAGCACCTCCCGTAGCAGTGTCGTAGCACTGACAGGGGAAAGTATAGGCGATTAGGTCTTACTAGGTGGTTGATTTGCCTAGGAAATGGACTCAGGTTGATAGCATTTCCCGCCGTAGTTCAATGGATAGAACGGGCGCCTCCTAAGCGCCAGATGCAGGTTCGATTCCTGCCGGGGGGGCCAAGAGCGCCACGCAGGAAGACTCGCAAAGCCGCAGACACCTAGAAAAGTCAGTCACTTGGACCAGACTTCCCGCTCAGGTCGGCGCGCAAGGGGGCTAGATAGAGCGGGGGAACAAGCGTTCTCCCACATCCGCCATCGTGGCCGACACCGCCTCCCGCCACGCCAAGTGCCCCGAGGGCAGGATCCGCCACTTCAAATGGGCCTCGCTGGATTGCCGGCGGCTGGGTGACTGATCCACCGAACTGGAGTTCTCACGCGCGCCAAGGTCATCGTGTAGCGTTTCGCCTGGCCTGGTGGACTGATGCGCTGTGCCAGTGGATCAGCAGCGCGTCCGACGGAGAGAGAAAGTCCTGCGCGCCCGGCAGGCCTTTGCAGGACATACGGGGTCGTCCGCGCTGCCTCTGGTGGCCGGAGGAGTCCAGCTCCCACGCCCCTTCACGCTACCCCTCGGGAGCACTCGAGACCCGCCAAGTCCGCCGCCCTCGCTGCCGACGAAGTCCCGGCTGCCCTGGCCGCCTTGACCGAGGCCCTGTGCCAGGCGCCAAACGCGCTCGACCTGCGCAAAAGGTCGCAGCCCGTCCTGCCACGCCCGCTCGATAAGTACCTGTGCTGCTGGTCAGCGAGCTGAAGTCCGCACCGCAGAGCGTGGGCGAGTCTCCGTCCGGCATAGGATGGATCGGTTCGTTACGCCACGCCAACTGTCACGGCCCCGCTGACCCTGGCCCGCGGGAGAGCGCCAGCGCCAAACCCATGTAGTGCATGTCGACGAAGCGCGGTCCTCAGGCTTCACTTGGACGTTGATGAGGGCGGTCAAAACTCCTATGCTCGTAACGGATGCCAATCTACAAAGACCAGATCGAAAGGCTCAGAGACCGCGATCTAGCCAACTGCAGCTTCCTCGGCGACCCGTTGCTGCAGGCGGCCGACATCCTGATCTACAAGGCCGCTTTCGTGCACTTGGGCGAGGACCAGGCCTTGCGCGTGGAGTTGACGCGCGAGGAGGCGCGCCGCTTCGCCAAGTGCAAGCGAATTTGGCGAGACCGGCAAGGCCGAGCCGCTGGCCAAGGGGGTGAGGCGCTGGTGCAGCGCTCGGCGGCGGTCATTTCGAGCTGGTCGGCAGAAGCTGCCGGTGACCGTTCAACTGGCCACGATGGCGATGACGATCGCGCTCGTCATCGGCGTCCCGGCCGGCATCGCCTCGGCGGTGGGCCGCGGCACGGTGTGGGGCACGGAGTCCAAAGTGTTCGCGCTGTGGGTCATCTCCACGCCCAATTTCTGGCTCGGCATCCTGCTCATCCTGCTTTTCTCGGTGCAGCTGGGCTGCCTGCCGGCCTCCGCCTAGATCAGCCCGTTAGACGGACGGAGGCTGAGCCTGTGCACCCGATGAGGTCACCGACCGGTCTGCGCTGCCGGTGGCGCGTGCTGCTGCTGGCGGCGGGCTGGGCCGGGTGCCTGTCCAGCCAGGCGGCTGACCCCGTGCGCGGCGCCGCGCTCTTTGCGCAGGCCCCTGCGCCGGGCCTGCTTGGCTGCATCGACTGCCACAGCGAGAACCCGCACCTCAACAACTTCGGCAACATCTGGGTGGGCCGCAACGCGGTGGCGCTCATCGAGCGCGCGGTGGGCACCAACACGGGAGGCATGGGCTACCTGCGCAGCTACCGGTCGCCGGCCGACCTTGCCGACATCGCCGCCTACCTGGGCAATACGCCCGACGCGTTGAGCTTCCCGCTGACCGCGGTGGGCAGCAGCAGCGCGGTGCTGGCCGTCACCGTGGGCACCAGCACCAAGACGGGCGTGGGGGCGTTCGCGGTGCGCACCGAAGGGGACTTCACGGTGCGTGCCAGCAGCTGCGGCGCGGAGGTGCCGCGCTTCAGCGTCTGCACGGTCGATGTCGCCTTCACGCCGACGGCCGGCGGCCCTCGCAGCGGCGCACTGCTGATCGGCCACGATGGCACGCCGACCCCCGTACGCATCGCACTCGAGGGCCTGGCACCCGAGCGGATCCCGGCCGTCGTCACGGTGCGGCCGCGGCTGCTGGACTTCGGCACCAGCCCGGTCGGCTTGCCCGGGGCGCTGCGCAACCTCACGCTGGCCAACCACAGCGCCGAGCCGTTGATCGTCACCGACATCCAAGCCAGCGCGCCACCGTTCGTCATCGCCGGCAGCTCGTGCGCGCCAGGCACGGTGCTGGCCAGCGGACAGCGCTGCACGGTAGCGCTGCGTTTCGATCCCACCACGGCCGGTGCATCGAACGGCACGCTGACGATCGTGCACGACGGCGTCGGCGGCCGCTCCACCGTGGTCCTGGCAGGCAGCGGCCTGCCGGGCAACGTGCCGTTGCTGCGAGCCAGCCCGGGGGCGGTGTCGTTCGGTGTTACGCAGGTCGGGGACGCGCCCGTCCTGCAGACCGTGACACTGCGCAACGAAGGCAACGCACCGTTGACGAGCATCGAACTCGGCACGACCGGGGTCGACTTCGCGCTCGAGCACAACGGCTGCGGTGGCGCCCTGCCGCTGGCCATGGGGCAGACTTGCCAGTTGCAGCTGGCCTTCAGGCCCACGCGGGCCGGCAACTTCAGCGCCGGGTTGAGGATCGCCGGCGCTGGCCTATCCGAAGTCGTGCGCCTGCCGCTGTACGGCGGGGCGACTCTGGACAAGGCGCTGCTGCAGGCCAGCCCATCGCGCCTGCCCTTCGAAGAAACCGTGGGCCAGGCCAGCGTGCAGGAGTTGGTGATAGTGAACCGAGGCGCCGTGGCCACACGCGTGTCGAGCCTGGCACTGAACGGACCCGGGGCCACCGAATTTGCCGTCGAGCCACGCACCACCTGCCAGCCGGGAAGCCTGCTCGCACCGGGCGCCGGCTGCATCATCGCGCTGCGCTTCGCACCTGCCACCGCCGGCCTGCGCGCGGCGCGCGTGCAAGTGCTGACTGACGGCAGCGACACGCCTGTGGCCGTTGCTGAACTGGCGGGGACTGCACACGCACAAGCCGCGCCCCGGCTGCTGCTCGACGCCGTCGCGCTGACCTTCGCCGAGCAGGTGGTCGGCAGCGCCACGGCCGGCGTGCCGTTGCAGGTGACGGCGCACAACGCCGGCCGCGGGACCCTGCGCTGGGACACCATTCAGGTGGTGGGCGATCATGCGGCCGACTTCGCGATCGACGGCGAGTGCCTGACCAGCCCCACCCTGGCGGCTGGCGCGTCATGCCGCCTCCAACTGCACTTCAGGCCACAAGCTGCGGGCCTGCGCAGTGCGAGCCTGCGGCTGGCGCCCGCAACCGGCACCCCACTGGCGCTCGTGTCACTGGCCGGCCGCGCCGCGACCGTGGCCACGGCACAACCCAGCCCCGGCAAGGCGGCGCTCGATCTCGGCAGCGCACCACGCGGCAACCGGTTGGACTCAGGACCCTGGCTGGATTGGCAGGCGTCGGCAACAACACCCACGCACACCGGCACAGGGCTGGGTCAAGTGACGTTGGGCCCGGCGTGGACCGTCGTCAACCGCGGCAACGCCACCTCGGAACCACTGCGCTGGCGCATCGCCGGCGATGCCGCAGCCGATTACAGCATCGACCCGGCCAGCAGCTGCGTCTCGGGCGCGGTGCTGCCCGCCGGAGGCGCATGCTTCGTGCGCGTGAGGTTCCACCCCGGGGCCGGAGGCGTGCGGGCGGCGGAGCTGCAACTGACCACCGGCGACGCGACGCTGACCCAGGGCCTCGAAGGCCGGTGCCTGGCGCCGGCGGCCGGCATGCTGGCCGTTGCGCCGATGGCCGCGGTCTTCCAGGCGCTGCCTGGCCAGATGCCCACGGCGCAGAGCGTGACGTGGCGCAACGACGGTGCAGCGGCATTGCACGTGCAGTCGATCTCGTTGCAGCGCGCGGCCTTCACGCTGAGCGCGCCGGGCCCCGGCGCCTGCCCCGACGAGGCCTTCGACCTGTTGCCGGGGCAGAGCTGCCAGGTCGAGGTGGGCTGGACGGGCAGTGCGGCCGGCGCCAGCGGTGCCCTTCTGGTGGCCACCGGCAACGACGCGTGGGGCGGATTGTCCGTACCGGTCACCGTGAGTGAAAGCCCCTCATCTCTTACCAACGTCGGCGCTGGAGGCGGTGCCGTCGGGTCGGCAAAGTGGCTGCTGGCGCTGGCTGCGGCAGCGCTCGCGCTCAGATGCGAAGCGAGTACCCGGCGCAAGACAGAATCGCGCCATGTCTGATGCACGACGCGAGCCGCCCGGCCGGGCCAGCGCCCCGACCACGCCTGCCCGCCGCCAGGCCTGCGGCAGCCTGGCGATCACCGCGGCGCTCGCCGCCACAGGCCTGTGGCCGCTGCACCCCGCAGCGGCTGATGAACGCATGCCGGAGATCAGGCTGCGCGCCAGCGACGGCCAGCCCGTGCTGGCCGAGGCCGGCCCCGCGCGTGCAACCTACGTCGACTTCTGGGCCTCGTGGTGCGCGCCCTGCAAGCTGTCGTTCCCGTGGATGAACGAGATGCACGAGCGCCTGTCGGGCGCGGGGCTGCGCATCGTCGCCGTCAACCTCGACCGCCGCGAGGCCGACGCGCAGCGCTTCCTGCAGCAGATCCCGGCGCGATTCGCGGTGGCGATGGATCCGGCGGCCGACACGGCCAGGCTGCTGGACATCCCGACCATGCCGACCTCGATGCTCGTCGCGCCCGACCGCCGCGTGCTCTTCACGCACCGCGGCTTTCGGCTCGACGACCGGGCCGATCTCGAGCGGCGCCTGCGCGGCGCGCTGTACTGAAGGCGGTGCCATGCAGCAGCTCCTTCGCGTCGCTTCAGGGTGCGTGCTCGGTGCCCTGCTCGCCCTGATCGAGGGATGCAGCGTCGCGCCGCCCAAGCCGTGGGATAAGGACGTCCTGGCGCGGCCGGCCATGGCGATGGACGGCGACGTGCTCGGCCAGCGCGTCCTGCAGCACATCTACACGAGCAAGGAGAACTCGTCCGGTGGCGACGGGGTGGGCGGTGGTGGCTGTGGCTGCAACTGAGGCTGCAGCCGAGCACTCCGCAGTCGCCACGCCGGTGAGGCGCCCTGCAACCTGGCCCGCCGGCAACGCCGCGGCAGGCTGGGGCCCGTTGGTCGCGGCCGCGCTGGCGCTGCCAGGCTCTGCGGCAGCACAGGGCGGGCCCGGCCCGGGGCCCGGGCTGCTGTCCTTCAAGTGGCTGTCGTACCAGGACTCGCAGCCAGGGTTGCAGCGTGTCGGCGTGACATCGCCCTCCCTGCTGTTGCGCGCGCCGCTGGGTGAGCGCTGGGCGGCCGAGGTCGGCGTGACCGCCGACAGCGTCTCGGGTGCCTCGCCGCGTTACCACACGGCCATCTCGGGCGCCAGCCGCATGAGCGACGAGCGGCGTGCCGGCGACGTGAAGGTCACGCGCTTCGACGAACGCAGCAGCTGGTCGCTCGGAGCGGCGGCCTCCGACGAGAACGACTTCACCTCGCGCGCCGTTTCCGCGCAGGCCAGCTGGGCCAGCGACGACAACAACCGGAGCTGGAACGCCGGCATCGGCTACATACGCGACCGCATCGGCTCCAGCAACGACCCGGCCCTGGACGAACGACGTCGCACGCTGGAACTGGCCGGCGGCGTGACCCAGGCCCTGTCGCGGCTGGACCTGGTGCAACTGGGCCTGACGCTGGTCGAGGGCCGGGGCTACTACACCGATCCGTACAAGAGCCTGGACGCGCGGCCGGACGCGCGGCGGCAGGCCATCGCTACGGTGCGCTGGAACCACCACTTCGAAGCAAGCGAGATCACGCTGCGCAGCCACTACCGCCACTACCGCGACAGCTTCGGCGTGCGCTCGCACACGCTGCAGTTCGACCCCATCTGGCAGGCCACGACGCGGCTGGCCATCACGCCGAGCCTGCGGCTCTACACGCAGACCGCGGCGTCTTTCTACTACGACCCCGTCTACTCCTTCCTCGGTGCGCCGCTGCCACCCGGGTATGTCGAGGCGCCGCCACGCTATCTCTCGGCGGACCAGCGCTTGTCGGCCTTCGGTGCGGTGACGCTGGGCATCAGGCTCGCCTGGCAGCTCGACGACGACTGGGCCACCGACATCCGCTTCGACCGCTACGAGCAGCGCGGGGATTGGCATCTGGGTGGTCCCGGCTCGCCGGGGCTGGCACCCTTCTCGGCGCGCTTTCTGCAATGGGGCCTGTCGCGCCGCTTCTGAGCAACCCAGGGCCGGGCTGCGCCCAGCCCCCCACGTGGGGTTTTGCGCACAATGGCAAAACCCATATTTACCTCACGGGGCGCAGGTCTTGCCGGCGGTACCGATGATTGAGCTCGGCTTCGAATTCCAGGCCATGGCCAGTGCCTGCGAGCTGCGCCTGGTCGGCGACGACGAGAGTGCGCTGCGACGCGCCGCGCAGGCGGCCATCGCAGAGGTGCACCGCATCGAGCGCAAATACTCACGCTACGACGCGGGCAGCCTGGTGTCGCGCATCAACGCCTCAGCGGGTCGCGGCCAGGCCGTGCCCGTCGACGACGAAACCGCCGGCCTGCTGGCGTTTGCCGGCCGGCTGCATGCGCTCAGCGGCGGCCGTTTCGACATCACTTCGGGGGTGCTGCGCCGCGCCTGGGACTTTCGCGCCGGACGGGTGCCGGGCGGCGCCGAAGTCAAGGCCCTGTTGCCGCTCATCGGCTGGCCACGGGTGGTGTTCGACGGTCATCGCGTGGCGCTGCCGCAGGCCGGCATGGAGATCGACTTCGGCGGCTTCGGCAAGGAGTACGCCGCCGACCGCGCCGCGGCGCTGCTGCGCCAGGCCGGCGTGGCCGGCGGCTATGTCAACCTGGGAGGGGACATCGCCGTGCTCGGCCCGCGGAGTGACGGCCGTGGCTGGCGTCTGGGCATCCGTCACCCGCGCCGGGACGATGCCATGATCGACACCCTGGAGCTCGGCGCGGGGGCACTCGCCACGAGTGGCGACTATGAACGCTACTTCGAGGCCGACGGCGTGCGCTACTGCCATGTGCTCGACCCGAGCAGCGGCTGGCCCGTGCGTGACTGGCAATCGGTGAGCGTGGTGGCTCCCACCTGCGCCGCCGCCGGGGCGGCCTGCACCATCACCATGCTGCTAGGCGCGCGTGGCTTGACATTCATCCGCGAGCAGTCCTTGCCGTTCCTGGCGGTCGATGTCCGGGGTGTCGTGATCCGCGTCTGAAGGGAACGCGCGGGTTTGTCCGGACACCTGGGTTCGGGGCGAAAGCCCTTTGTGTGTAGACGGTGCAGGTCGAGCAAAGATACATTTGCGCCCATCGGACCAGTCGCCCGGGCTTTCGGGGAGGGGACTCCGTCAAATGACTAACCATCGTGTTGCGACCGCTGCCGCAGTGGTTCTCTCGTGCCTACTGGTCGCCTGCGGCGGCGGCAAACCAACGGCGTCGGAATCGCCGTCGCCACCTTCCCCGTCTGCCGGGCAGGTAGCCGGGCCCGCTGCGGCATCCAGGGTCAGCTTCTACGCCGCCAGCCGCTTTGCCGAGCAGGTCAGCTTCGGTGCAACGCCGGCCCTGGTGGCCGAGGTCCAGGCCAAGGGCTACGAGAAGTGGATCGACGACCAGTTCGCCCTGCCCATCGTGCCGATCGACATCAAGCCTGCCGAGGCCATCTACGCGTATGGCCCGAACGACCAGGTGCCCCAGGAGCTGATGAACTACCTGGAGCGTGAGTTCGGGCACCGGGCGGTCGGCGGCAACGACCAGCTGCGAATGCGCGTGACGTGGTCCTTGTCGCAGTTCATCGTCGCCGCCGCCACCAAGGGCGAACTGCCGGGCTGGGTGAACTGGGTCAACCTGCTCCATCGGCACGCGTTCGGACGTTATGGCGAGCTGCTGCGCGAGGCCTCGGTCGACAGCCACATGGGAACTTACCTCGACAACGACCAGAACCGGCCGAAGAGCGCCGAGTGTCAGCACTGCGCCCCCAACGAGAACTACGCACGCGAGCTGATGCAGCTGTTCACCGTCGGCGTGCTCAAGCTCAACGCGGACGGGACGCCGCAGCGCGACAGCCGGGGCCGCTACATCGAGACCTACACGCAAGGTGATGTGGAGGAGCTTGCGCGCGTCCTCACCGGCTGGACGCGCGAGTACACCAGCCCGCGGCCGCCGCGCAACTGGGGCAACTGGGGCAAGCCGATGATCCCGAGTACCTGGCCGCCGGAGCGCGACGCGGGCCGCAAGGTGGTGATGGGAAAGGTGTTCCCGGCGGGCCAGTCGACCACCAAGGATCTGGACGACGCGATCGCGATGCTGATGGCACATCCGAACATCGCGCCCTTCGTCAGCCTGCGGCTGATCCAGCACCTGGTGAAGAGCGACCCCTCGCCGGCCTACGTCGCACGCGTGGGAGCCCAGTTCCGCAACAACGGCCAGGGCGTGGCCGGCGATCTCAAGGCCGTGGTCAAGGCGGTCCTGCTCGACCCCGAAGCGCGACGCGGGGACAACCCGAACGGCGCCGCACCCGCCGACGGCAAATTCCGCGAACCCTTCCTGCACAACATGGCCCTGTGGCGAGGACTGAACTGCACCAATCTGCCGCGTACCAACTGGGGCGGTCTTGGCTTCTCGGGCACGCAACAGCCTTTCCGGCAATCCAGCGTGTTCAGCTTTTACGCGCCCACCGACCGGGCGCCCGGCAGCAACCTGCTCGCACCCGAGCAGCGCCTGCTGACGGCCGAGGACCTCCGCAATCGACTGAGTCTGATGGAGTCGAGCAGCACCTGGAGTCAGCAGACCCATACCCGCAGCTACCCCAATCTCGAGGCGGCGGGCTGCGACGTGGAGCAGTGGCGGGCCGCCTTCGCGACCTCCCCACGGGCCTTCAACGATCTGCTGTCGGTGCGCTACTTCCGTGGTGTGATGCCGCCCACCCTGCGCAGCAACATCGAGCAGATCATGCGCGAACCCTGGCCGCCCTGGAACAAGGAAGACCCTTTAGAAGGCGCCATGCGCATGATCGGCTTTGCCCTGGCCACTCCCTACTTCGGGGTCAGCAAATGATGATTACACGCAGGCATCTGCTCGGCGCCACCGGCGCCGCCTCGCTGGCCGCCGCCTTGGGCACGCTGAGCGGCAAGGGCCGGGCCGCCGCCGACGACTTTCGCGCCCTCGTCGTCGTCTACCTCAATGGCGGAAACGACGGCAACAACACGCTGGTGCCGACGGACGGGGCCTATGGCGACTACCAGAGCGCACGCCAGAATCTGGCGCTGCCGAAGTCGAGCCTGCTGGCTTTGCCCGGCACCGCGGCGGGCCACAGCTTCGGGCTGCATCCTGCGCTGGCTCCGCTGGTAAACCTCTACACCCAGGAACGCCTGGCCTTCATCGCCAACGTCGGACCGCTGGTCGAACCGTCGACGGCCGCACAGGTGCTGGCCGGCACGGTGGACGTACCGCCGTTCCTGATGTCCCACAACGACCAGACCGCCATCGTGCAAGGCTGGACGGTGCAGGACGACACCAGCGGCTGGGCCGGCCGCGCGCTGGAGCTGCTGCCATCACGGCTGCAGAACCGACTGGCCGCCGTGACCTCGGACACCAATCGCACGCTCGTGCTCGGCCGGCGTTCGCCGGTGTCCTTCATGGACGGCAACGGTAACAACAATTGGTGGGGCATCGGCGACCTCGCCAGACCGCAGGAGATCGGCGCGCAATCGCTCGGACGCATGGCGCAGTGGCAGTTCGCCAACGCCTACGAGGCCGAGTACGCCCGCACCTACGGCTTGGCCTTCGACGACGGCACGTTCATCGCGCAGGCACGCGCCGCCGTCGTGGAGCCGAGCGCCGACTTCGGCAACTCCGATGAAGGAGTGGTCACGAGCCTGCGCAACCTGGCCTCTCTGCTGCCGTATTTCAGGTCGCAGGGACTGAAGCGCCAGGTGTTCCTGCAGAGCTGGGGCAGATTCGACACCCACACCAACCAGCGTGGCAGCGACCGCAACACGCAGGACGCGCAGCTCGCGGTGCTGGGCAAGGCACTGGCGGCGTTCGACGAGACCAACCGCGCCAACGGCCTGGACATGAACGTGGTCACCCTCGTGATGACCGAGTTCGGCCGCACCATCCGACCGGGGTCCGGTGGCGGCAGCGAGCACGCGTGGGGCAACCACTGGTTCGCGGTCGGCGGGCCGGTGGCCGGCAGGTCCGTGGTCGGCCGCTTCCCGAGCCTGGTGCTGGGCAGTGCGGACGACGGCGATCCGGGCAAGAACGGCCGTATGGTGCCTACCACCAGCAGCGACCAGGTCGGCGCCACACTGATGCAGTGGATGGGCCTTCAGGGCTCGCAGTTCCACGACGTGTTCCCGAACCTCGTGAACTTCGAGCAGAAGACGATTCCGCTGCTGCGGACCTGACCGCGAGACCTTCATGGCCGATATCAGACTCACTGCCGGCAACGACATCTATACCCAGCCCGAAGCGAACAAGAACAACTGGGACAACGTGTTCGGCGAAAGCGGAGACGACCTCATCCGCATGTACCAGGGCGCGGCCATCGGCGGTCCCGGCAACGACCGCTTCGAGAAGATCGTCGACCCCGACAACCCCTACCGCGAACTTCACGTCGCCTACTGGAACGCCGGCGACAACCTGAGAGTCAACCTCGCCGAGGGCTGGTCCGATGACGGAGAGGGCGGGCGCGACACGTTGATCGGCGTGCGCGGCATCCACGGCAGCGGCAGCAGGAATGCCTGGGTCCTGGGCGACTCGCAAGACAACTACTACTGGCCGAACGGCGGTGACGACACTTTCATCGGCGGCGGTGGCAACGATACGGTCTCGCTCAACAGCTGGTTCGAGCCCGCACCGGGCCTTGCCTGGCGCAATGCCTTGCTGTCGGAGCTCGACATCCAGGTCTCGACCGACGGCCGCACCGCCACCGTCAAGCCCAAGTTCGGAACAGGCTTCACGATCAACGTCACCGACGTCGAGTATTTCGATGCGCTGATCGTTGGCAACAACGACTGGACGAGGTTCAGCTTCGCCGATTTCATCCAGCCGCAGACGATGGCCGAGCAGGCCATCGCGGCCGGCGGCAACATGCGCTGGAACGCATCACAGCCCCTGGGCACGGCCGTCGACGTCACCTTCAGCTTCGTCACCTCGGCCCCGGCCAACGGACCCGGGGCGCCGGGCTTTCGCGCCTTCACGTCGTCCGAGCAGCAACTGGTGCGCGACATCCTGGCCAAGACCGCGCAGATCACGCAGATCGGCTTCAGCGAAGTGGCCGAAAGCGGGGGCTCGGTCGGGCAGATGCGATTCGGAGTCAGCCAGCAGGCCGCCACCAAGGGCGTGACCTGGCTGCCGGGGCAGGGCGGCGAGGCCGCTGGCGACGTCTGGATGGACGTCGAATCGATGCTCGACATGGCCCCCGGCACCGAGGGCTACGCCGCGCTGCTGCACGAGATCGGCCACGCGCTGGGGCTGCGCCACCCGCGCAATGTCGATGCGGGCGACGCCTGGGCGATGCAGTTGCGTGCGCAGGACGACCGCACGGCGCTGAGCGTGATGTCGCAGAGCCCGTCGGGCGACGGTTTGTTCCGGTCGGATTGGGGGCCGCTCGACGTGCTGGCGCTGCGTTACCTCTACGGCACGAAAGCCGCCGACACGGGCAACACGCACTACGCGCTGGGTGCGCTGCAGGGTGGCTCGCAGACGACCATCGTCGACGACGGTGGCGTCGACACACTCGACGCCTCGGCGCTGAATACCGGCGTCAGCCTCGACCTGACGCCGGGCCACCTGGGCAGCGCCGGCATCACGCCGGCGGGCTTCAGCGGCGTCGACAACCTCGGTGTCTCGGCCAGCACCGTGATCGAGCATGCCGTGGGCTCACCCTTCGACGACGTGCTGCTGGGCAATGACATCGACAACACCTTGAGTGGTGGCCTCGGCAATGACTGGATCGAAGGCGGCGCCGGCACCGACACCGCCGCGTTCGAGGGGCGCCGCGCCGACTACGAGGTGTCCAACCAGTTCGGCAAGGTCTTCGTGAAGGCGCGCGATGGCGTCTCGGGTTTCGACACGCTGATCGACATCGAACATCTGCACTTCAGTGACCAGACGGTCGTCCTTTCGCCCAAGGTGCTGGGAAACGACAGCCGGCTCGGCGTGGATGAAGATGCCAGCCTCGCGGCCACCCTGCCCGACCCGGTGGACGTGGCGCGTTCGGCCGTCGGCTACCAGCTGGCCGGCACGTCGGCGCATGGCCACGCCATCCTCAGCGGCGCGGGCCAATTGCAGTACGCCCCCGCCCCGAACTACCATGGGCTCGACACGGTGGCCTACGACATCGTCGGCAGCGGCGGCAGCAACCGGTACCTGGTCTTCATCACGGTGCTGCCCATCAACGACGCCGCCCCGGTGTCAGGCGCCGGCGGCTTTCTCGCGTTGGGCAACGACGTGCTGCAAGGGCGTTTGCCAGCGGCCAGCGACATCGATGGCGACACCATCACCTATTCGTTGGCCACCGAGCCGCGCAATGGCGACATGGCGCTGGCGACTGACGGCAGTTTTGTCTACACGGCGCGCGGCAGCTTCCGCGGCGACGATCCGTTCAGCTTCACGGTGAGCGACGGCATGGGTGGCAGCAATACCTACAGCGCGCGGATGGCAGTGGCCAGCGTGTCACAGACGATCAACGGCACCGAAGGCGCCGACACCCTGGGCGGGCGCGCCGGCAGCGACGGCTACCGCGGTCTGGGCGGGTCCGACCGCATCACGGGCGGCGCGGGCAGCGATGCGTTCGACGGCGGCGCCGGCGTAGACATCGCCGAATACTCGGGCGCGCGCGGTGCGTTCCGACTCTCGCGCACCGACTACGGCTGGGACGTGGACGACACCACTGGCACGGAAGGCAACGACAAGCTCAGCAACGTGGAGCGCCTGAAGTTCGCCGATACGGGCATCGCCCTGGACCTGTCCGGCAAC
Source organism: Candidatus Rubrivivax defluviihabitans (assembly GCA_016709385.1). Classification (GTDB taxonomy): domain Bacteria; phylum Pseudomonadota; class Gammaproteobacteria; order Burkholderiales; family Burkholderiaceae_C; genus Rubrivivax; species Rubrivivax defluviihabitans. Next base: position 146,144 of record JADJMW010000001.1, on the reverse strand, counting down.
GCAGGCACCGTGGCCAAGATTCTCGGCGCCGTGTTCGGCCCTGCGGAGGTCTACAACGAGGTCTATGCCGGGATCGGGCTGTACTACATCGACGGAGGGATGACCTACGAGAGCCTCATGCAACTGGCCATCGACGCGCGGCTGGGTGCAGGCGCTGGTCACGCGGCAGTCGTGGATCTTCTGTACACGAACGTGGTCGGTGTCCCGCCCGGCGAGACTGATCGTGCGTACTTCGTCGGCCTGCTGGACACCGGCGCCTACACGGTAGCGGGCCTGGGCGTGATGGCCGCGGACATCGATCTCAATGTGAACAACATCAACCTGGTGGGGCTGGCCGGCACCGGGCTGGAATACGTGCCGTACTTCGAGGGGTGAACGCCGGCCACAGGCTCGGAGTCAGGATGCCCAGGGCGACCTTTGCATCACCGCGCCGCTGATCGTGCACCTGGCACGTCGGTGAGGCGAAGCAGGGACGATCTCTGGCCCGAGAGTGGTCGAGGGCAAGGTCATCTGCGTCATCGGCCCCGAGGTCGAGCACTGCTTCCAGGCCTGCCCGGAATCTCGCCGACGCAGGCACCGCCGCCCTTGGCCGAATGGACGGGTCCCTTGGACGAGCCGGCCATGCTGTCCACTCCGCGGCGTCACTCGGCGTCAGCGGGCAACGTCAAGGAGAAGAACCATGCCCGACCTGTAGGCTGCGCTGACGAGCGCTGCGGCCCACTCGTCTGCCGTCACGCTGCGCGCGGACCTGATCGCCGCTTCCGCCGTCGAGGGCGACGCCAGACAGCATGTGTTCCCACCCACCTTCGTGGATGTCGGCCACCTGACCTCGCCGGTCCGCGAGGACGGCACCCACGAGTACGTGCTCATCGACTCCACGCAGTCGTGGGCGAATCGTCTCGAAGAGGTGGCGGACGATCCGGCGCTGGGCTTGCCGCGCATCGAGGTTCAGGTTGGCGCCCAGTCTCTTTCGGCCTGCACGCTGCCCCACCGCGTGTACGACGCCATCCTGCGCGACTCCACCGACGGCACGACGACCTTCAGGGACACCGAACTCGGGCGCTCGCTCGTGTCGGCACGGCCCTCCGACGCCACGGCACTGCTGCGCCACGCCCCCACCGTGCTGCTGTTCGGGGGCTGGGATTCGTTCGCGGGCCTGAAGGTCGGCGCCGCCAAGTGGCCGGCGGCATTGAGCGGGCAGATCCTCGGCTTCGACGCCCAGCTCTCGCGCAAGACAGGCGTGCGCGTGGACCCGCTCGAAATCTCCATCGACGACTTCCAGTCCTACAAGGCGGCCGCCCCGGCCGAGGTCTGGACGCTCGATGCCGACGCCGCCGAGAAGGACGGCAAAGGCAAGCCCGTCACGCTCAAGCCTTCGGAGGTCGGCCACGGCAACATACCGGCCGCCGTCGCGTTCAAGGGGGCCTGGGTCAGCCGCATCGAACTGCGGTCAGCGCTGTCGATCACGCGCCTGCGCCGCTATCACTACCCGGTGAACGGGGTCGCCAGTCCGGAGCGCGACCGCGACGGGGGCGGCGCAGGCCGACCGAGGGAACCATTGGGGGAACAACGACAACCTATCACCGGGATTCGAAAGCATCCATGCGGTCCATCGGCCGATGTTCAATCCCTGCCGGGCAGACGACATCGCCAAAGGGCCAGGGCATGGCAAGCACGGCCAGCCGGCCGCTGTCGTCGCCAGCCATCGCGCCAGAGGTGCGCAGAACAAGCAGCCTGGCTGCGAGCTGCACCCTCGCGACGCATCCCCCGCCGCTGCTGCCACCCTTAGGGCAGACCGACCACCCGCCTCAGCGCCTGGGCCCAGGTTTCCTCGTGCAATTCCATGCGCTGCTGGTCGTTGAACTCCTGCAGCCGCTGCAATTCGCGCACGATGCCGGGCGCGAAGCCGCGCCGGCCGCCGCGGCGGTCGACGAGCAGGTCTTGCAGCACCTGCCGGCTCAGGTCCGGGTCGTTCCAGCACCACGCGATGCGGTTCGCCACCCGCGGATGCACCATGCACAGGCGCAGCGGGCGCCGCCGCGGCGGCAGCCGGCGCAGCCACTGGCGCGAAGTGCCGGTGAGCGCGCGGTCGCACTCGCGTTCCGGGCGCCGCGCGCGCAGCCAATGCTCGCGCTCGGCGGCAGCCTCGGCCTGGGGCTGCAATCGTTTCAGCACTTCGAGCATGGTCACCCCTTCGTCGCTCGCGGCCAGGCCGCCCCAGGGGTTTCGGCCGACGCGGGCGCGAACTGAAGGCCCTCGTGGCGGTGCCGGGTGTCAGTCGGCCGGCGCGCGCAGCGCCCGGCTCAGCAGCACCACCGGGATCAGCCCCACCGCCACGATGGCCAGCGAAGGCAGCGCGGCCTCGGCCAGCCGTTCGTCGCGGGCGAAGTTGTAGGCCACCACGGCCAGCGTGTCGCTGCCGAAGGGGCGCAGCACCAGCGTGGCCGGCAGCTCCTTCATGACGTCGACGAAGACCAGCAGCGCAGCCGCCAGCGCCGAGCGCTTGAGCAGCGGCAGGTGCAGCTCGCGAAACAGTCGCCGTGCCGTGCCGCCGAGCATGCGCGCGGTTTCGTCGATCGACACCGGCACGCGCGCATAACCCGCCTCCACCGACTGCAGCGCCACCGCCGAAAAGCGCACCAAGTAGGCGTAGAGCAGGCCGAACAGCGTGCCGGTGACGAGCGCGGCGGCACCCGCCTGCGGCCAGCGGTCCTGCAGCCAGCCCACCGGCAGCAGGATGCCCACCGCGATCACCGCGCCCGGCACCGCATAACCCAGCGACAGCACGCGCGCCGCCGGCTGCAGCAGCCCGCCCCTGCGCTGGCGCAGCGCAAAACCCAGCGCCAGGGCCAGCAGGGTGGCCAGCACGGCCGCCAGGCCGGCGAGCTTGAAGCTGGAGGCGGCCCACTGCGCAAAGCGCACCAGTGGCAGGCCGAATTCCGATTGCGCCGCTTCCTGCCACAGCATCTGCCCCAGCCAGGCCACAGGCAGCACGAAACCCAGCAGCACCGGCAGCGCGCACAGCAGCCAGGCCGCCGCCGCCGCGGCGCCGTGCAGTTCGAGCGGCCGCGCCTCGGCCGACTGCGCCGCGCCACCGCGGCTGGCGGTGAAGCGCATGCGGCGCTGCGCCGTGCGCTCCGCCGCCAGCAGCGCCGCCACCACCAGCAGCAGCACGGCGGCCAGCTGCGCCGCGGCGGTGCGGTCGCCCAGCACCAGCCAGGCCTTGTAGATGCCGGTGCTGAAGGTGGCGAGGCCGAAATAGGCGCCCACACCGTAGTCGGCGAGCGTTTCCATGAGCGCCAGCGCGGCACCGGCGGCGATGGCCGGGCGTGCCATCGGCAGCGCCACTTCCAGCACCCGGCGGCGCATCGGCGCGCCCAGCAGCCGCGCCGCTTCCATCATGCGCACGGCGCGGTCGCCCAGGGCGGCGCGCGCCAGCAGGTAGACGTAGGGGTACAGGCACAGCACGAACAGCAGCACCGCGCCGGGCAGGCTGCGCACGTCGGGCCACAGCGGCTGGCGGCGGCCCAGCAGCTCGCGCAGGCCGGCATGCAGCGGGCTGGCGTATTGCAGCGCGTCGGTCCAGGCATAGGCCAGCACGTAGGCCGGCATCGCCAGCGGCAGCAGCAACGCCCATTCGAAGACGCGCCGGCCGGGGAATTGGTACAGCGTCACCGCCGCCGCGGTGGCCGAGCCCAGCAGCACCACCCCCAGGCCCACGCCGGCCGACAGCAGCGCCGACTGCTGCGCATATTCGGGCAGCACGGTCGACCACTGGTGGCGCAGCACGGCCAGCGCGGCCGGGTCCAGCGTGAGCCAGGCGCCCAGCACGCCCAGCACCGGCAGCGCCAGCAGCACGCAGACGGCGGTCAGCAGGTGGCGCATGACGCGGCCGGGCCGTGGGGATTGCGGAACAAGGGTGCAGGAATACGAACCATACTCATTTATTGACCAGCGATTATGATCGAGCCATGTTCCTGAGCCTGGAATCGGTATCCGTCCGTTATGCCCGCGCCAGCAGCGCCCGCGCCGCGGTTGAAGCGGTGTCGCTGGGGCTGGCCGCCGGCAGGATCGGCGTGCTGATCGGGCCTTCGGGCTGCGGCAAGACTTCGCTGCTGCGCGCGGTGGCCGGACTGGAACGCTGCGCCGCCGGCCGTGTGTCGATGGCCGGGGAGACTCTTTCGGACGCCGGCCGCGGCCTGCACCTGCAGCCCGAGCAGCGCCGCATCGGCATGGTGTTCCAGGACTATGCGCTCTTTCCCCACCTGAGCGTGGCCGACAACGTGGCCTTCGGCGTGGCCGGGCTCGACCGCGCGGCCCGCCTCAAGCGCGTGCAGCAGATGCTGGACCTGGTGGGCCTGGGGCATGCCGCCAAGCGCGCGCCGCACGAACTCTCCGGCGGGCAGCAGCAGCGCGTGGCGCTGGCACGCGCGCTGGCGCCGGCGCCGAAGCTGCTGCTGCTGGACGAGCCCTTCTCCAGCCTGGACGTGGACCTGCGCGAACGGCTGGCGCAGGAGGTGCGCGTGATCCTGAAGGAAAGCGGCACCACGGCGCTGCTGGTCACGCACGACCAGCTGGAAGCCTTTGCCGTGGGCGACGTCATCGGCGTCATGCACCAGGGCCGGCTCGAGCAGTGGGACGACGCCTACAGCCTGTACCACCGCCCGGCCTCGCGCTTCGTGGCCCAGTTCATCGGCCACGGCGTCTTCACGCCGGCGCAGATCGTGGCCTGCGCCAGCGGCCCCTGCGTGCACACGCCGCTGGGCGAACTGAACGACATGGCGGGTTGCCCGCTGCCCGAGGCCTTTCCCAACGGCGAATGCGACGTGCTGCTGCGCGCCGACGATATCGTGCACGACGACGCCTCGCCCGTGCGCGCGCTGATCGAACGCAAGGCCTTCCGCGGCAGCGAATTCCTGCTCACGCTGCGCCTGGAAAGCGGCGAACGTGTGCTGGCGCACGTGCCCTCGCACCACGACCACGAGGTGGGCGAATGGATCGGCATCCGCACCGCGGTCGACCACGTGGTGACTTTCGCCCGCGAAGGCGAAAAGGGCTGAAACCGAAACGGGCTGAAACCGAAGCGGGCTGAAACCGATTCCGGCGCCACTGCCCAAACCCGCACATTCGCGGGGTGCAACTTTATCGGCCGGCGGCTGTCGAAAACCGAGCCCGGCCATATACTGGCCGAAGAGATTTGTCTAGCTGCACGAAAGGCGACTCCAACATGGGTGCCAAACTGAAAGTGGCCGGAATCCTGGCCGTGGGCGTGGTGGCCGGTGCGCTGACCACCATGCAATTGCAGGCCGTGGCACGCAGTTCGCTGTCGCCGCTGCCGCTGGCCGAGGTGCAGCAACTCGCCGCCGTATTCGACCGCGTGAAGAGCGAATATGTCGAGCCGGTGGACGAAAAGAAGCTGATCGAAGACGCCATCGCCGGCATGGTGGCCGGGCTGGACCCGCATTCGCAATACCTGGACAAGAAGACCTGGAAGGAATTCCGCGAAAGCACCGGCGGCAAGTTCGTCGGTATCGGCATCGAGATGGGCATGGAAGACGGCCTGGTCAAGGTGGTCTCGCCGATCGAAGGCTCGCCTGCCTTCCGCGCCGGCCTCAAGCCCGGCGACTTCATCACGCGCATCGACGACACCCCGGTCAAGGGCATGACGGTCGACCAGGCGGTGAAGCGCATGCGCGGCGACCCCAACACCAAGGTCGTCCTCACCGTCTTCCGCAAGGCCGAAAACCGCAGCTTCCCGGTGACCATCATCCGCGAAGAGATCCGCATGCAGAGCGTGCGCGCGAAGATGGTCGATCCGGGTTATGGCTGGCTGCGCGTGAGCCAGTTCCAGGACCGGACGGTGGACGACTTCGTGAAGAAGATCGAAGAACTCTACAAGCAGGACCCGAACCTGAAGGGCCTGGTGCTCGACCTGCGCAACGACCCCGGCGGCCTGCTCGACGGCGCGGTGGCCCTCTCGGCGGCCTTCCTGCCGGCCGACGTGGTGGTGGTCACCACCAACGGCCAGATCCCCGAGTCGCGCGCCACCTTCCGCGCCAGCCCCGAATACTATGCGCGCCGCGGCGGCCCCGACCCGCTGCGCCGCCTGCCCGCGGCGTTGAAGACCGTGCCGCTGGTGGTGCTGGTCAACGAAGGCTCGGCCTCGGCCAGCGAGATCGTCGCCGGCGCGCTGCAGGACCACAAGCGCGCCACCATCATGGGCGCGCAGACCTTCGGCAAGGGCTCGGTGCAGACGATCCGGCCGCTGCCGGGCGAGACGGCGCTGAAGATCACCACGGCGCGCTACTACACGCCCAACGGGCGCAGCATCCAGGCCAAGGGCATCGAGCCCGACGTCTGGCTGGACGAAACCGCCGAAGGCAATGTCTTCGCCGCGCTGCGCATGCGCGAGGCCGACCTCGACAAGCACCTTTCGGGCGCCGACGAAGCCAAGGACCCGGCGCGCGACAAGGCGCGCGAGGAAGCGCGCGCCAGGCTCGAGGAACAGGTGGCCAAGACCAAGGAACCGGTCAAGCCGCTGCCCGAATTCGGCAGCGCGGAAGATTTCCCGCTGCAACAGGCGCTGAACCAGTTGCGCGGCCTGCCGGTGATGGCCAGCAAGAACGTCGAGCGCCGCGCCGAGGCGCCGGCCACCAGCACCACCAAGTAAGCCCAGCGCCCCGCACGATGAAGCCCGCCGGCCGGCGGGCTTCTCTACTTCAGGCTCCCCCATGGACGACCGGCAACTGCTGCGCTATGCACGCCACCTGATGCTCGACGAGATCGGCGTCGAGGGCCAGCAGCGCCTGCTGCGGTCGCACGCGCTGGTCATCGGCGCAGGTGGGCTGGGCTCACCGGTGGCGCTGTACCTGGGCACGGCCGGGGTGGGCCGAATGACGGTGGTCGACCACGACGACGTCGACCTCACCAACCTGCAGCGCCAGATCGCGCACAACCTGTCCCGCGTCGGCCAGCCCAAGGCCGACTCGGTGCGCGCCACGGTGGCCGCCATCAATCCCGACGTGCAGGTGCACGCGCTGGCGCGCCGCGCCGACACCGCGCTGCTGGACGCCCTGGTGCCGCAGGCCAGCGTGGTGCTGGACTGCAGCGACAACTTCGCCACGCGCCATGCCGTCAACGCCGCCTGCGTGCGCCACCGCAGGCCGCTGGTGTCGGGCGCGGCGATCGGCTTCGACGGCCAGGTGTCGGTGTACGACTCGCGCCAGGGCGATGCGCCGTGTTACGCCTGCCTGTTCCCGCCCGAGGTGGAATACGACGAGGTGGCCTGCGCCACGATGGGCGTCTTCGCGCCGCTGGTCGGCATCATCGGCTGCGTGCAGGCGGCCGAGGCGCTGAAACTGCTCGCCGGCGTGGGCCAAACGCTGGCCGGCCGGCTGCTCATGCTGGACGGCCGGGCCATGGAGTGGCAGGAAGTCAAGACGCCGCGCAACCCGGCCTGCGGCGTCTGCGGCAGCCGCTGAGAGCGGGGCGGCAGGCTCAGCCGCGATCGCGGCCCTGGCGCACCGGCCCGGTCGAACCGCGCACGATCAATTCGACCTGGACCTCGGTGGCGGCGGGAACCGGCCGCCGCTCCAGCGCGTCGATCAGCCGCTCGGCCGCGGTGATCCACATCGCCTCGGTCGGCACGTGCAGCGTGGTCAGCGGCGGAACCAGGTGGCGCGCCAGTTCCAGGTCGTCGAAGCCGATGACCGACAGCTCGCCTGGCACCGCCAGCCCGAGCCGTTGCGCCTCGAGCAGGGCTCCCATCGCGAGCACGTCGTTGCCGCAGACCACGGCGGTCGGTGGCGGCACGGTCGACATCAGCGAGCGCAGGCCTTCGCTCGCCTCGCCCAGTTCATACGGCCGCTCGACGAGCAGGCCGGGCTCCAGCGCCAGTCCGGCCAGTGCCAGCGCCGCGCGCACGCCGGCCACGCGTGCGGCAGCACGGTCGTTGTGCGCGGTGACGCCGGCCAGCATGCCGATGCGCCGGTGGCCCAGGTCGAGCAGGTAGCGCACGCCCTGGGCGATGGCTTTCGAATTGTCGAAGCCGACGCAGACCATGTCCGCCGGCCCCGGCCAGCTCATCACGTGCACCACCGGCAGTTCGCGCCGGCGCAGGAAGCGCCGCAGCGCCGGGCTCTGCCCCACGCCGCACAACGCCAGCGCATCGGCACCGCGGGTGACGAGGTTCATCGCCTGGCGTGCCTCCATGTCCGGGTCGTAGCCGCTGGTGGCGATGAGCAGCTGCCGGCCCGACGCCGCCAGCCGGCGCTGCAGTGCGTCGATGGCCTTCGCGAAGATCGCGTTGTCCACGGTCGGGAAGATGGCGCCGACGGTGCCGCTGCGCTGCAGCTTCATCGCTCGCGCGCCGGCGTTCGGCACGTAGCCCAGCGCGGCCACCGCGGCGTCTACGCGCAGGCGCAACGCCGTCGCTACCGAGGCATGCTCATTGAGCACGCGCGAGACGGTGGCCGTCGACACACCCGCCGCCTGGGCGACGTCGCCGATCGTCGGCTGGGTGCCTTCCTTCGCTGCTCGCGCCACCATGGCCCAGTGTAATCGTTACCCCGATCGTTTCGAGCATCGTGACCGATGACCGCCACCGGGGCCGGGAAAGCACCGATTCCTGAGGTGTTGACGCGCCTTCGGACAGTGTCGATCATGCGGACATCGTGAAATCGATTACTTCAATGGCTGAAACGGCCGCGCCAGTCGGACCATGAAAGTTGCCTCCGGCCAACCCTGGTGGCGCGCGCTGCTGACCACCGCGCTGGCACTGGCGGGCGCACTGGCGGCCTGGCAGCTGCTGACGGCCACCTGGGGCGTCATTTCGCCGGCGCGCTTTCCGCCGCCGCTGGAGGCCTACGGCGCGCTGCGCCAGATCGTCCTCGACGGCTACAGCAACGGCCGCCTGCACGACCACGTGCTGCGCAGCGTGGTGCTCGTGACGATGGGCTTCGTCGTCGCCTCGGCGGCGGGCGTGGCGCTGGGCCTGGCCATGGGCGCCAGCCGCGTGGTCGAGGCCGTGGCCAACCCGGTGTTCCTGCTGCTGCGCCCGATACCGCCGCTGGCCTGGATCCCGCTGGCCATCGTCTGGCTGGGCCTGGGCGATGCGGCCAAGATGATGGTCATCTTCATGGCCGCCTTCGTGCCTTCGGTGATCAACAGCTATACCGGCGTGCGCCAGATCGAGCGCCCCATCTTCGAGGCCGCCGCCATGCTGGACGCCCGCGGCGTGCGCTACTGGCGCGAAGTGCTGGTGCCCGGCGCGCTGCCCAGCATCTTCACCGGGCTGCGCCTGTCGCTGCAGGCCTCGTGGACGACGCTGGTGGCGGCCGAGCTGGTGGGCGCCATCGCCGGCCTGGGCACGATCCTGAACCAGGCGGCGCAGGACATCTACCCCGGCATGATCGTCGTCGGCATGGCCAGCGTGGCCTTGTGCGGCTGGATCATGACCCAGGGCCTGGGCTGGATCGAGCGCCGCGCCATGCCGTGGCGGGTGGTGCACTGATGCTGCAGCCGCGCCTGGCCACCAACCGCTGGCTGCAGCTCAGCGCCATCGGCGCCATCGGTTTCCTCGCCGTGTGGACGTCGGCCGCACTGTCCGGGCTGACCTCGCGCGACTTCCTGCCCACGCCGTGGGACGTGCTGCAGCGCTTCATGCACCTGGTGCGCGAGCCCTTCTCGGGTGCCACGCTCGGCATGCACCTGCTGTCCAGCCTGCAGCGCTTCGGGATGGGCTTCGGGCTGGCGGCGCTGGTGGGCGTGCCGCTGGGCCTGCTGATGGCCCGCTTCCGCTGGCTCGACCGCCTCGTCACGCCGGCCTTCGAGGCCGTGCGCTTCGTGGCGCCGATCGCCTGGGTGCCGTTCGCAGCACTGTGGTTCGGCACCGGCATCGGCGGACCGGTGCTGATCATCTTCATGGGCGCATTCCCGCCGGTGCTGATCAACACCTACCGCGGCGCGCGCCAGGTCGACCTGAAGTACATCGAGGCGGCGCAGATGCTCGGCGCCAGCCACTGGCGTGCCATGACGCAGGTGATGCTGCCCGCCACCGTGCCTTCCATCGTGGCCGGCCTGCGCATCTCGGCCGGCCTGGGCTGGCAGAGCCTGGTCGGCGCCGAGCTCATCGTGGCCTCCAGCGGCGTGGGCTATCTCATGGTCAAGGGTCAGGCCGCCATCTCCACCGCCACCGTGATGAGCGGCATGCTGGCCATCGGCGTCGTCGGCGTGATCATCGACGCCGCGCTGCGCCGCGTGCAGCTCACCATCGAGACCCGGCGCGGTCTCTGAACCGAGGAACCACGCCGTGGCCATCATCCGCTTCGAACACGTCGACCGCGTCTTCCACCAGAACGGCCAGGACTTCACGGCCCTGAAGGACATCAACCTCGAGGTGAAGGACCGCGAGTTCGTCGCCATCGTCGGCCCCTCGGGCTGCGGCAAGACGACCTGCATGCGCATGGCCGCCGGCCTGGAACACCCGACCGGGGGCACCGTCAGCGTCGACGGCGTGGTGGTGCGCGCGCCGGGGCCGGACCGCGCGGTGGTGTTCCAGCAGTTCGCGCTGTTCCCGTGGAAGACGGTGTGGGACAACGTCGAATTCGGTCTGCTCTCGCTGGGCATCGCCGAGGCCGAGCGGCGCCGCCGCATCGAGCACTACATCGGCCTGATGGGCCTGCACGGCTACGAACGGGCCTACCCGCACCAGCTCTCGGGCGGCATGCAGCAGCGCGTGGCCATCGCCCGCGCCTACGTGCTCGACCCCAAGGTGCTGCTCATGGACGAGCCCTTCGGCGCGCTCGACGCGCAGACGCGCGTCGTCATGCAGGAGGAACTCGTGCGCCTGGCGCGCCAGCACCCGCGCACGGTGCTCTTCATCACCCACGCCGTCGAGGAAGCCGTCTACCTGGCCGACCGCATCGTCGTCATGTCGCGCCGGCCGGGCACGCTGCGCGAGATCCTCGACGTGAAGAGCGCGCGCCAGGCCGAGCGCTGGGACGAGATCGAACGCATCGAGGACGTGATGGACCAGCCGACCTTCGTGCACCTGCGCACCCATGTCTGGAAACTGCTGCGCGAGCAGCAGGCGCCCGGCGACACGCACTGACCCACTCTCACTCTGCCCCGCACCACCCCCACCCCACAGGAGACAAACCATGAACCGCACCACGCTGCGCGCCCTGACCCTGGCCGTCATCGCTGCCGCCGGCACCACCGGCGCCCAGGCCCAGACCGAGATCAAGGTCAGCTACCAGCCGGCGCTGTACTGGGCGCTGCCGTTCTACGTGGCGACCGAGAAGAACTGGTGGGCCGAGGTCGGCCTGAAGCCGGTGTTCAGCACCTTCCCGGCCGGCGTACCGCAGATCGCGGCCTCGGCCAGCAAGTCCTGGGACGTGGGCGGCACCGGCTCGGTGCCGGCGGTGCTGGGCCATGTGCGCTTCGGCATCAAGACCATCGGCGTCACCAACGACGAATCGGCCGGCAACGCGCTGCTCGCGCGCAAGGAGATGGTCGACAAGTTCAGCAAGGACCCGGCCTCGATCAAGGGCCAGACCATCGTGCTCACGGCCAATTCCACCGGCGACTACGCGGTGCAGTCCTGCCTGAAGAAGTGGGGCATCGCGAAGGCCGACGTGACGATCAAGAACATGGGCCAGGCCGAGATCATCAGCGCCATGTCCTCGGGCAACGCCGACCTCGGCGGCCTGTGGGCACCGAACATCTACACGCTGGAGGAAAAGGCCGGCGCCAGGGTGCTGTGCTCGGGCAAGGAAGGCGGCGCCGTGGTGCCGGGAGCGCTCATCGCGCGCGGCGACTATGCCGAGCAGAACCCGGAGAACGTGGCCAAGTTCCTGGCCGTCTACCTGCGCGCCTGGAAGTGGCTCAACGCCAACCGCGCCGAGGGCATCCAGATGATGAAGAAGTTCTACGAGCAGGGCGGTGTCAGCGTCAGCGAGGCGTCGATGAACAAGGAATTCGACACCCGGCCGACCTTCGACCTCGAAGGCCAGCTGCAGCGCATGGACCGCAGCAAGGGCGCATCCAGCGTCGACACCTGGTTCGCCGACATCGCCAGCTTCATGCGCGGCACCGGCGCACTGCAAAGCGTGCCCGCCTCGGGCGACTACATCACCGACGCCTACATGAAGCGCGTCATGGCCGACCCCAAGCTGCGCGAGTTCGCCACCCGCGCCAACTGAGCGCCCGGCACGCGGAACGCCGACGGCGCCGCGCCCCGGGCACCCGGGCCGGCGCCTCTTTCGCCCGCGCCGGGCAATCGTTTACCCAATCGAATTTCGGAGCGACCATGGCCACCCGCTACCTGAAGAAGGCGAGCAAGACCCCCGAGACCGAGACGGCCACCGCGCAGAAGGTGGTGACCGAGATGCTGGCCGCCATCGAGGCCGGGCGCGAGGACGCGGTGCGCGCCTACGCCCGGCAGCTCGACGGCTGGCAGGGCGAGATCGTGATGTCGCGCCAGGAGATCGACCGCCGCGCCGCCGAAGTGCCACCGCAGGTGCGGCGCGACATCGACTTCGCCATCGCGCAGGTCAGCGCCTTCGCCCACGCCCAGCGCGACTCGCTGCGCGAATTCGAGGTCGAACTGCACCCCGGCGTGGTGGCCGGCCAGCGCGTGCTGCCGGTCAACGTGGCCGGCTGCTACGCCCCGGCGGGGCGCTACGCGCACATCGCCTCGGCCTACATGGGCGTGGCCACGGCCAAGGCCGCGGGCGTGAAGACCATCGTGGCCTGCTCGGGCCCCTTCCGCGGCGGCCCCATGCACCCCTGCCTGCTCTACGCCTTCGACCGCGCCGGCGCCGACGTGATCATGACCTTGGGCGGCGTGCAGGCCATCGCCGCCATGGCCTACGGCCTGTTCGGCGGCCAGCCGGCCGACGTGATCGTCGGCCCCGGCAACAAATTCGTCGCCGAGGCCAAGCGCACGCTGTACGGCAAGGTCGGCATCGACGTCTTCGCCGGCCCCTCCGAGGTGGCGGTGATCGCCGACGACAGCGCCGACGCGCTGATGGTCGCCGTCGACCTGGTCGGCCAGGCCGAACACGGGCACGAGTCGCCGGCCTGGCTGTTCACCACCTCGCAGGCTCTGGCCGAGGCGGTGATGGCGCACGTGCCGCCGCTCATCGAGGCGCTGCCGCCGACCGCGCGCGACGCCGCCGGCGCGGCCTGGCGCGACTACGGCGAGGTCATCGTGTGCGACACGCGCGAGGAGGTGGCCGCGGTGTCCGACCGCTATGCCAGCGAACACCTGGAGGTGCACGCGCGCGACCTGGCGTGGTGGCTGGAACATCTCACCTGCTACGGCTCGCTCTTCCTGGGCGAGGAAACCACGGTGGCCTACGGCGACAAGGCCAGCGGCCCCAACCACGTGCTGCCGACCAAGGGCGCGGCACGCTATTCCGGCGGCCTGTCGGTGCACAAGTTCATGAAGACGCTGACCTGGCAACGCATGACGCGCGAGGCGGCACGCGACATCGGCGAGGTCACCGCACGCATCTCGCGCCTGGAAGGCATGGAAGCCCATGCCCGAACGGCCGACGACCGGCTGGCGAAGTATTTCCCCGACCAGCACTTCGATCTCGGCGACCCGGTGCAGGTCTGACACCGGCGAAGAGACAGCAGCGCACAACGCCCAAGGAGAACCACCCATGCGTACACGTCGATTCCTGAAGAGCCTTTTCGCACTGAGCCTGGTCGCGCCCGTCCTCTGGGCCAACGCGCAGACTTATCCGGCGCGGCCGTTGACCATCGTCGTGCCCTTCCCCGCGGGCGGCGCACTGGACACTGTGGCCCGCGTCATCGCCGAACAGATGCGCGCGGACCTCGGGCAGCCGGTGGTCGTCGACAACCGGGCCGGCGCCGGCGGGACCATCGGCAGTGCCCTCGTGGCGCGCGCGGCGCCCGACGGCTACACGATCCTGCTCGGCTCGGTGGCCACGCACGCCATCGCCGCCGGTCTCTATGCGAAGCTGGCCTACGATCCGATCGATGACTTCGCACCGATCACGCAGCTCACCAGCAGCCCGCTGGTGCTGACGACATCGCCGCAGTCGAAGGCGAAAAACGTGGCCGAGCTCATCGCCGAAGCGAAGGCACAGCCGGGCCGGTTGAACTATGCGTCCACGGGCAACGGCACCGCGCTGCACATCGCAGGCGAGGTCTTCCGCAAGGCCACCGGCGTCGATGTCGTGCACGTGCCCTACGGGGGCGGCGCGCAGGCCACGTCGGCCATGCTGGCCGGCGAGGTGAGCTACGTGCTGGGCAACCCGCAGCTCGTGGTGTCGCTCATCCAGAGTGGCCGCCTGCGGGGCCTGGCCGTCACCGGCCCGGCACGGCTGGCCGCCCTGCCGGACCTGCCGACGCTGAAGGAGGCCGGCATCCCCGGTGTCGACATCACCACCTGGTTCGGCCTGTGGGCACCGAAGGGCACGCCAGCAGCAGTGGTGGAGCGGCTCAACGCCTCGGCGCGCAAGGCCCTGGCGGCCCCCGAGGTCGCGCGCCAGCTGCAGGCCCAGGGCGATGCCCCTGTCGGCAGCAGCGTCGCGGACTTCAGCGCCCATGTGCGCGCCGAGCACAAGTACTGGGTGGGCTTCGTGCGCTCCGCAGGCATCAAGGTCGATTGACGCATCCGGCAAAGGGGTTCCATCGCATGTCACGGCCCAACATCCTCGTCATCCAGGCCGACCAGCTGACGGCCAAGGTGCTGCCCATGTACGGCGGGCCGCCGCTCGTCACGCCCCACATGGAGCGGCTCGCCGAGCGCGGCGTCACCTTCCTCAACGCCTATTGCAACAACCCGGTCTGTGCACCGTCGCGCGCCGCCATGCTCACGGGCCGGCTGTCGTCGGCCGTCGGCTGCTACGACAACGCGGCCGACTTCCCTTCGTCGACGCTGACCCTGGCCCACTACCTGCGCCATGCCGGCTACCGGACCTGCCTGTCGGGCAAGATGCACTTCGCCGGGGCGGAGCAGTTGCACGGCTTCGAGGAACGGGTGACGACCGACATCTACCCGTCGGACTTCGGCTGGACCGCCGACTGGTCACGAACGCGCCAACCCTACTCGCCGTCGAGGATGAGCCTGCGCTCGGTCGTCGAGGCGGGTCTGTGCGAACGCAACCTGCAGATCGACTACGACGAAGAGGTCGCCTATCGCGCCGAGCAGTGGCTGTTCGACCAGGCGCGCGACAGCGACGACCGGCCCTTTCTGCTGTGGGCGTCGTTCACGCACCCGCACAACCCCTTCGTGACCACCCGCCCCTACTGGGACCTCTACGACCCCGACCGCATCCCGCTGCCGACGGTGCCCTTCGTGCCGATCGCCGAGCGCGACCCGTGGTCGCAGCGCTACGCGTACACCATCCGTGCCGACGAGCACGAGATCTCCGAGGCGCAGCTGCGCACGGCGCGCCACGCCTACTTCGCGATGACCTCGTACTTCGATGCCCAGGTCGGTCGTCTGCTCGGCGTGCTCGACCGCATCCGGGCCACGGACAACACCTTCGTCTTCGTGATCTCCGACCACGGCGAGATGCTCGGCGAGCGCGGCAGCTGGTTCAAGTTCCAGCCCTTCGAGTGGTCGGTGCGCGTGCCGATGATCGTCGCCGGGCCGGGCCTGGCACGCGGCCGCACCGAGGCGCGGGGCGTCTCGCTGATGGACCTGCTGCCCACCTTCAACGACCTGGTGTCCGACGGCGACCCGGTGGCACCGGTGGACCCGCTGGACGGCGCAAGCCTGGCGGCCATGCTGCACGGCAGCGACGGCACCCGGGGCGACGACGTGATGATGGAATTCCTGGGCGAGGGGGTCTACGCTCCGGCCTGCATCCTGCGCAAGGACGGGTTCAAGTACGTGCACTGCCGTCACGACCCGCCGATGCTGTTCGACCTGCGTTCCGATCCCGACGAACGCGTCAACCTGGCCGGCCGGCCGGCGCATGCGGCCCTGGAGTCGGCACTGCACGGCGAGGTGCTGCGGCGCTGGAACTACGACACGCTCGAGCAGCAGATCCTCGCGTCGCAGCAGCGGCGCCTGTTCGCGCAGGCGGCGTTGCTGCAGGGCCGCTGGTCGGCCTGGGACTACCAACCCCCCGAAGACGCCGCGCGCCGCTACGTGCGCGGCGCGGTCGACCCGAACACCACGGCGACCAAGGCCAGGAAGCGCTTGCCCTTCGTCGCCGAACGGGCGCCCGACCACCCGCGAGACCCGGAGGCGCACCTGCCCGCCGCACCCTCGCCTGGGCCCGGCAGCGCCACCGTGCCCGGACGGTCGTGATCGCGCCCGCGCCCTTCGCGCTGCACGGCAAGCGCGCGATGGTCACCGGCGGCAACGCCGGCATCGGCGAAGCCATCGCGCTGGCGCTGGCCCGGGCCGGCGCGCGCGTGTTGCTCGTCGCGCGGCGCGCCGACGCGCTGGAGGCCGCAGCCCAGGGGCTGCGCGCACAAGGCCTGCGGGCGGCAACGCTCGCCGCGGACCTGGCGGCGCTGCCGGCCCTGGCGGCGGTGGCGGCACAGGCCGAAGCGGCGCTCGACGGTGGCGTCGACATCCTCGTCAACGCCGCCGGCATCAACCTGCGCCAGCCTTTCGAGGCCGTGACGCCCGAGGCCTGGCAGGCGCAATTGGCGCTGCACCTGGGCGCACCCTTCTTCCTCACCCAGGCGCTGGCCCCGGGCATGAAGCAGCGGGGCTGGGGGCGCATCCTCAACATCGCCTCGCTGCAGAGTTTCCGCGCCTTCGCCGACAGCGCGCCCTACGGCGCCGGCAAGGGCGGCATCGTGCAGCTCACGCGTGCCATCGCGCAGGCGTGGTCACGCCATGGCATCACCTGCAACGCCATCGGCCCGGGCTTCTTCCCCACCGCACTGACGGCGCCGGTGTTCACCGACGCCGGCCTGGCGCAGCGCCATGCCGACGCCACCTGCATCGGCCGCAATGGCCACCTGGAAGACCTGCACGGCGCAGCGGTCTTCCTGTGCAGCGACGCCAGCGCCTACGTCACCGGCCAGACGCTGATGGTCGACGGTGGCTACACCGCACGATGAGGCACGAGGCCTTCTGGATGCCCTACACGCCCAACCGGGCGTTCAAGGCCGCACCGCGCCTGCTCGCCCGTGCCGAAGGCGTGCGCTGCTGGACGCCCGAGGGCCGCGAGGTGCTGGACGGCGTTTCCGGCCTGTGGTGCGTCGGTGCCGGCCACCGCCACCCGCGCATCGTGGCTGCCATGAAGCGCCAGCTCGACACGCTGGACTGTGCGTCGAACTTCCAGGTCGGCCACCCCGGCGCCTTCGAACTGGCCGAGCGCATCGCGGCCGTGGCGCCGCCGGGCCTGGACCGCGTGTTCCTGGTGAACAGCGGCTCCGAGGCCTGCGACACCGCGGTGAAGATCGCGCTGGCCTTCTGGCGCGCGCAGGGCCAGGGCCAGCGCACGCTGCTCGTCGGCCGCGAGCGCGGCTTCCACGGCGTGGGCTTCGGCGGCATCAGCGTCGGCGGCATGACGGCCAACCGGCGCGCCTTCGGCGCCGCGATGCTGCGCGCCGACCACCTGCGCAGCACCTGGGACCCGGCCACGCAGGCCTTCGTGCGTGGCCAGCCCGCCGCCGGTGCCGACATGGCCGACGAGCTGGAACGCCTGGTGGCGCTGCACGACGCTTCCAACATTGCCGCGGTGTTCGTCGAGCCGGTGGCCGGCTCCACCGGCGTGCTGGTGCCGCCGCTGGGCTACCTGCAGCGACTGCGCGAGCTGTGCACGCGGCACGGCATCCTGCTCGTCTTCGACGAGGTCATCACCGGCTTCGGCCGCCTGGGCGCCATGTTCGGTGCCCAGGCGCTGGGCGTGGTGCCCGACATGATCCTGTTCGCCAAGACCGTGAGCAACGGTGCCGCGCCGCTGGGCGGCGTCATCGTGCGCCGCCAGATCCACGACGCGCTGATGCACGGCCCGCCGCACCTGGCCGAGCTGATGCACGGCTACACCTGCAGCGGCCACCCGCTGGCCTGCGCCGCCGGCCTGGCGATGCTGGACGTGCTGGCCGAGGAAGACCTGCTCGGCCGCGTGCGCGCGCTGGCGCCGCATTTCGAGCGCACGGTGCACGAGCTGGCCAGCACGCCTGGCGTGGTCAGCGTGCGCAACCTGGGGCTGGCGGCCGGCATCGAACTGGCGCCGTCGCCTGCGGGCACCGGCCAGCGCGGCGCCGCGGCGCAGGCCGCCGCCTTCGACCTGGGCGTGCTCACGCGCGCGCCCGGCGACACGCTGGTGCTGGCCCCGCCCTTCGTCAGCACGCCGGCCGAGATCGAGCAGATGGCGGAGCGGCTGCGTGCCGCCATCGTCCAGACCCACACCGAACACCCCGAAGGAAGTCCATGAAGGCCCTCGTCTATACACAACCGGGCGAACTGCAGCTGCAGGAGCGCCCCCAGCCCCCACTGCAGCCCGGCGAAGTGGTGCTGCAGATCGAAGCCGTGGGCATCTGCGGCAGCGACATGCACGCCTGGCACGGCCACGACCCGCGGCGCCAGCCCGGGCTGGTGCTGGGCCACGAATTCGCCGGCCGCATCGTCGAGAGCGCGGCCCCCGGCTTCGCCGCCGGCACGCGCTGGACCGGCAACCCGCTCATCACCTGCGGCACCTGCAGCTACTGCGTGCAGGGCCGCAACAACCTGTGCGCCAACCGCAGCATGGTCGGCATGACGCGGCCCGGCGCCTACGCCGAATACATGAGCATCCCGGCGGCCTCGCTGGTGGCGATCCCGCCCGCGATGCCGGCGCTCACCGCGGCGCTCACCGAGCCGGCGGCGACCGCCTGGCACGCGCTGAACCTGTCGATGCGCGCGCTGGTGCGCCCGCTGCACGAGTGCAGCGTGCTCGTCATCGGCGGCGGCGCCATCGGCATGTTCGCCGCGCTGCTGCTGCGCCGCCTGGGCGCGCGCCGGCTGTGCGTGACCGAGACCAACGAGCGGCGGCGCGCGTCGATCGAACGCCACGTCGGCTGCGAAAGCGCCGACCCGCGCAGCGCGCCGCCGGCCGAGGCCTCGCACGACTTCGTCATCGACGCCGTCGGCAGCAAGGCGACGCGCCAGGACGCGTTCCGCGCCATCCGGCCCGGCGGCGTGATCATGCACGTCGGGCTGCAGGACTGGGCCAGCGAGATCGACATGCGCAAGCTCACGCTGGCCGAGATCACGCTGCTGGGCACCTACACCTACACCACCGCCGACCTGCGGGCCACGGTGGTGGCGCTGGACGACGGCTTGTTCGGCGACCTGGCCTGGGTCGAGCAGCGCACGCTCGCCGAGGGTCCGCAGGCCTTCGTCGACCTCGACCGCGGCGCCAGCGCCGCCGCGAAGATCGTGCTCGTGCCCTGAGCGCTCAGACCCAGCCGGCCACCACGGCCTCGGCGACCTCGATGCCTTCGGCCTCGGCCTGGCGGCGCAAGGCTTCGCGGCGGGCACCGGGCAGGCGCACGCCCTCGTCCTCGAGCATCTCGGCCACCAGCACCTCGAGCCGGTCGAGGTAGGCGTCGTTGCCGGCCAGCGCGCCGGGGTCGATGATCACGAAGACCTGGCCCAGGTGCGGGCGGTTGCCCTCGTCGACGAAGAAGCTGCCGGCCTCGAAACCGAAGTTGGCGCCGATGACGGCCGTGACCAGGAGTTCCACCATCAGCGCCAGCATCGCGCCCTTGGGCGAGCTCACCGCGCCCAGCGGCAGCATGGAGCCGGCCAGCGCGGCCTGGGCGTCGGTGGTGGGCTGGCCCTGGGCATCCAGCGCCCAGCCCGGCGGGATGGGCCGGCCGGCCTTGGCCGCCAGCATGACCTTGCCGCGTGCCACTTCCGACAGGCTCAGGTCGATGAGCAGGGGATCGCACGCGCCCGCGGGCGCGTCAGGGCGCTGCCGGCGCGGGAACACGGCGGCCACGGGATTGGTGCCGAAGATGGCATGCCGGCCGCCGGCCGCGGGCATGGCGGCCGGCGAATTGCTGAAACCCAGGCCCACCATCCCGGCTGCAGCGGCGGGGCGCAGGTGGTCGACGACCACACCGCAGTGGTGGCTGTTGACCACGCCGGCGAAAGCCACGCCCTGGGTGCGCGCTGCGGCCACGGCCTCGGCCACGGCCAGTTCGCAGGCCGGGAAGGCCAGGCCTTCCCGGGCATCGATCAGCAGCGCGCCGCCCCTGCGGCGCAGCACGACCGGCTGCGCGTAGCCGTTGACGCGGCCATTGCGCAGATGGGTGGCGTACTGCACCACGCGCGAGAGGCCGTGCCCGCCCTGCCCCTGCGCTTCGGCCAGCACCAGTGCGCGCGCCGTGCTGGCAGCCATGGCCGGTGCGGCGCCAGCGGCCACCAGCGCGGCCTCGACGCGAGACCGCAACTCGTCCAGCGTGAATCTCAAGCCAGCGCCTCCAGCAGCTTGTCGGCGACGAGAAAACTCACGCGCTCGTTCGATTCGGCGGTCAGGCCGGCGATGTGCGGCGTGAGCAGCAGGTTCGGGCAGTCCTGGAAATGGGGCACGGCCGGCAGCGGCTCGCCGGCGAAGACGTCCAGCGCGGCGCCGCCCAGGTGGCCGCTCTTCAGCGCCGCGGCCAGCGCCACTTCGTCGACGATGCCGCCGCGCGCGGTATTGATCAGCACCGCGCCCGGCTTCATGGCGGCGATGCGCGCGGCGTCGAAGAGGCCGCGCGTGGCGTCCACCAGCGGCACGTGCAGGCTCACCACGTCGGCGGTCTGGATCACCTCGTCCAGCCCGGCGCAGGCCGCCGCACCGTCGGCGAAAGCCGGGTGGTCGCCGTCCATCATGGCGTCGAAGGCGATCACGCGCAGGCCCAGGCCCCGCGCCAGCCGCGCCGTGAGCTGGCCGATGGAGCCGTAACCGATCAAGCCCAATGTCCTGCCCGCGGCTTCGCGCCCGCTGGACAGCGCCGTGCGCGGCCACTGGCCAGCGGCCACCGCCGGCGTCGACGCATAGGCGCCGCGCAGCAGCATCAGCGCGGCAGTGACCACGTACTCGGCCACGCTCAGGGCATTGGCGCCGGTGGCGGGAATGACGCGCATGCCGCGCGCTTCGCAGCCGGCCACGTCGATATTGTCCAGGCCCACGCCGAGCCGGCCCACCACGCGGCAGCGCACCAGGGCTTCGAGCAGGGCGCCGCGCACTTGCGTGCGGTTGCGCACCACCAGTGCATCGGCGCGGGCGGCTTCGTGCAGCAGCGCCGGCGCATCGTCCACCAGCGCGGCGTCGTAGTGCACGTCGTGGGCCGAGCGCAGGCGGTTCACCGCACGTTCGTCCATGAATTCGCAGATCAGGATGCGCATGGCTCTTCCATTCCTCCAGACTCAGGGCAGCGGCACCTGCAGCGCATGCTTGAACAGCGCGTACAGCCCGCCCAGCACGAGCACGCCGGTGGCGCCGTACAGCAGCACGGTGCGCATCGTCCAGCGCTCGTGGTTGGCCAGCATCAGCAACAGCACGAAGGCGATGG
This sequence comes from Candidatus Rubrivivax defluviihabitans, assembly GCA_016709385.1. Lineage (GTDB taxonomy): Bacteria > Pseudomonadota > Gammaproteobacteria > Burkholderiales > Burkholderiaceae_C > Rubrivivax > Rubrivivax defluviihabitans. The sequence continues at coordinate 124,649 of JADJMW010000001.1, read as the reverse complement.
CACTGCTGGCCAGGAAGCCCATGGCAGGCAGCGCGAAGGCCCATGCCAGCATGACCACGGCCACGCCGGCGCGGCGCAGGTTGGAACCCGCCGCCGGTGCGGCGCGCTGCGTGCGGCCCAACGCGTAGAACACCAGGTACAGCACGCCCATGGCCACGAGCAACCCGCCGATGGCGCGCGGGAATACCGCACCCAGGTCGGAGAACTCGCTCGAAAAGATCAGCGCGGCGACGCCCGCGCCAATGAGCAGCACGCTGCCTATGGCGCCCGGGGTGTCGCGGCGCGGCGTCGGCTCACTCATTCGTGCTCACCCCCTGCACGCCCTGCCTGGCCTGGCGGCGTTTCACCCACCAGGGCCACAGCAGCCCGAGCAGGATGAAGGCGATGATGGCCAGGGAAATGGGCCGGCCCAGGAACTCGGCCGAGACGCTGCCGCGCGCACCGCCGATCAGGTGCCCTTGCACGAAGCCGCGTTCGGCGATCGAGCCCAGGATCAAACCCAGCACGATCGGCGAAGCCGAGAAGCCGAGCCGCCCCAGCACCCACGCCGCCACACCCAGCACCACCATCTGCTGCACCTCGTGCGGGTTGTTGTGCACCGCGAAGCTGCCCAGCACCGTGAGCAGCGCCACCGCGGGCACCAGCACCGCCTTCGGAATGGCGACGATGGACTTGAATGCGAAGCGCCCGATCAGCAGACCCACCGGCAGCATGATGATCGTGGCCAGGATCAGGCCCCAGATGAACGTGTAGACGATGGGCGCCTGGGTCGTGAACAGCGTCGGCCCGGTGCGGATGCCCTGCACCAGCAGCGCGCCCAGGATGATGGCGTCGGGCGGCGTACCGGGAATGCCCAGCACCAGCGTGGGGATGAAGCCGCCGCCGACGGTGGCGTTGTTGGCCGATTCGGTGGCCATCACGCCCTCCGGTTCGCCATGACCGAACTGGTCGCGGCGCGGCGAGACCCGCTTGGCTTCCGAGTAGGCCACCAGCGAAGCGATCGACCCGCCCGCCCCCGGCAGGATGCCGACGATGGTGCCGATCACGGAACTGCGCGCCAGGTTGACCTTGGCACGACCCATCAGCGCGCTGGCCTCCTGCAAACGGAAACTGGCCACGCGCCCGGCGGCGTCCAGGTGCTGGCCCGGCGAGGCCACGAGTTCGATGAGCACCGGCACGCAGTACAGGCCGATCAGCGCCGAGACGACGTCGATGCCGCCCAGCAAGGCCTTGAAGTCGCCCACGTAGCGTACGTCGCCGCCGACCTCGGCCACGCCGACCATCGACAGCAGCAGCCCCACGCAGCCGCCGATGAGACCCTTGACGGTGCTGCCTTCGCCCAGCGAGGCGATCAGCGTGAGGCCGAAGACGGCGAGCCAGAAATATTCCACCGGTCCGAACTTCAGTGCCACGGTGGCCATGGGCGGCGCGAGCAGCAGCAGGAAGCCGGCTCCCACCAGCCCGCCGACCACCGAGGACAGGCAGGCGAGCGTGAGCGCCAGGTCGCCGCGACCGGCACGCGCCATCGGGTAACCGTCGAAGGTGGTGGCGATGGACGACGGCGTGCCCGGCGTGTTGAGCAGGATGGCCGCATAGGCGCCGCCGTAGATGGCGCCGGTGTAGATGGCGCCCAGCGCGATCAGCGCCGCGGCCGGCTCCATGGCGAAGGTGAAGGGCACCAGCACCGCCACCGCCATGGTGGCAGTCAGGCCCGGCAAGGCACCGATGACGGTGCCCGCCACCACGCCGGCCAGGGCCAGCAGCAGGTTCAGCGGCGTCAGCGCCGCGAGAAGGTATTCCAGGCTTCCCATGCGGCGGCCGCTGCGGGGCGCTTCAGCTCACGCGCTCACTGCTTGACGATGCCCATTTCCTTGGCCAGCGCTTCGTAGCGTGCCTTGATCTCGGCCATGAAGCCGGCCATCTGCGCCGGGCCGACGTTCAGCATGGCGAAGCCGCCGTCTTCCATCTTGCGGATGAACTCCGGGTCGGCGTTGATCTGGGCCAGGATCTCGGCCAGCCTGGCCTGCACGTCGGCCGGCGTCGACTTGGGCACCGCCACGCCGCGGTAGGCGCCGCCCACCAGGTTGAAGCCCTGCTCCTTGAAGGTGGGGCAGTTGGGCAGCTTCGGGTGGCGCTGCTCCATCGACACCGCGATGCAGCGCACCTGGTCGCCCAGCTGCATCTGTACCGTGGTGTAGCCCCAGCTGCCGCTGACCTGCTTGCCCAGGAGTGCGGTGTTGGACGGCCCGGTGCCGCCGAAAGGCACGTAGGTGGTCTTGATGCCGGCCATCTTGTCGAACTGCTGCTGCGCCAGGTGGTTGGACGAATTGGTGCCCGAACCCGATAGCGTCGTCGCCCCCGGCGTCTTCTTTGCCGCCTCGACGAAGTCCTTCAGGTTCTTGATCGGGCTGTCGGCGGTGACGAGCAGCGCGTCGGGCGTGAAGTGGAACCAGAACACGGTGGTGATCTCGTCGGTCTTGTAGCCCACGTCCTTCTGCAGCGGCTGCAGCACGATGTGCGGCAGGTTGGTGCCCATCACGGTGTAGCCGTCGCCGGTGATGCTGTTGAGCTGCGCCCAGCCGGCCGCGCCACCCGCACCAGGCTTGTACTGGATGGCCAGGCCCTGGCCGGTGAGCTTCTTGAAAACAGGTTCCTGCAGGCGTGCGGAGATGTCGGACTCACCCCCAGGGCCGAAGGGGATGATGTAGTTGACGGTCTTTTCCGGGTAACCGGCCGCGCCGGCCAGCGTGGCGGCCGCTGCCAGGGCCAGGCCGGCGAGGGCGGCCGGGATCGTGCGAGCGTTTCGGGTCATGTCTTGTCTCCTGCTTGTGTCGAGGATCGGAACAATTCGGCGAGACCGCACATTGCCGTATGCAGGCGCCGCCGTCATCGGCGCTAACCCCGGTTGGTTTGTTCGATGGCCTGTGCAATGGCGCGGCCTACGTCGGCCGTGCCGGCCGTGCCGCCCAGGTCGGGCGTGCGTGGCGCAGCCGGGTCGGCGAGCACGGCTTCGATGGCCGCCAGCATGGCGTCGTGGGCGTCGCGGTGGCCCAGGAAGTCGAGCATCAGCGCGCCCGACCAGATCTGGCCGATCGGGTTGGCGATGCCCTGGCCGGCGATGTCCGGCGCCGAACCGTGCACCGGCTCGAACAGGCTGGGCCATTCGCGCGTGGGGTTCAGGTTGGCCGAGGGCGCGATGCCGATGGTGCCGGTGCAGGCGGGGCCCAGGTCGGACAGGATGTCGCCGAACAGGTTGCTCGCCACCACCACGTCGAACTGCGTCGGCCTCTGCACGAAATGCGCGGTCAGGATGTCGATGTGGAACTGGTCCACCGCCACGCCCGGATACTGCGCAGCCATGGCCGCCACCCGCTCGTCCCAGTAAGGCATGGTGATCGAGATGCCGTTGCTCTTGGTGGCCGAGGTGAGCTTGCGCCGCGGCCGCCGCTGCGCCAGTTCGAAGGCGAACTTCAGCACGCGGTCCACACCCACGCGCGACATCACCGTCTCCTGGATCACGACCTCGCGCTCGGTGCCCTCGAACATGCGCCCGCCGATGCTGGAATACTCGCCCTCGGTGTTCTCGCGCACGATCATCATGTCGATCGCGCCCGGCGCCAGCGGCCGGCCCTGGCGATCGACCAGCGGACTGCGCACGCCGGGCATCAGCCGCGCCGGGCGCAGGTTCACGTACTGGTCGAATTCACGCCGGAATTTGAGCAGCGAACCCCACAGCGAGACGTGGTCGGGCACCGTGGCCGGCCAGCCCACGGCGCCGTAGAAGATGGCCGCGTGGCCGCCGATGCGCTGCTTCCAGTCGTCGGGCAGCATCTGGCCGTGCTGCGCGTAGTAGTCGCAGCTGGCGAAGTCGAAATGGTCGCAGGCCAGGTCGATGCCGAAGCGCCGCGCCGCCGCGTCCAGCGCGCGCAGGCCCTCGGGCATCACCTCCTTGCCGATGCCGTCGCCCGGGATGACGGCGATGCGATGGGTGCTCATGCGCTCAAGCCGATTCGTAAAGGCGCGTCATCACGAATTCGCGGTGTCCCAGCGCCTCGGCGGCCGTCAGGCGGCCGTTCGCGGTGCGCAGCATGCAGTCCAGCAGCTTGTCGCCGGCCTGGTCGAGCGTGAGTTCGCGCTGCAGCAGCCCGGTGACGTCGACGTCGATGTGCTCGCTCATCGTGCGCACGGTGCGCGGGTTGGCGCACAGCTTGATCACCGGCAGGATGGGGTTGCCGATGACGTTGCCCTGGCCGGTGGGAAAGAAGTGCACCACGTAGCCCGAAGCCGCGCACAGCGTCACCATCTCGGCCGCGGCCGACGACGAGTCCATGAACCACAGCCCCGGGTGGGTGGGCATCTCGGCCTTGTCGATGACGCCGTCCACGGTGCACTTCTTGCCGATCTTCTGGATATTGCCCAGCGCCTTTTCCTCGATCGTGGTCAGGCCGCCGAGGATGTTGCCCTTGGTCGGCTGACTGTCCGACAGGTCGCTCGTCTTGTGGCGGTTGATCACGTCCTGGTAACGGTTGAACATGAACATGAACTGCTCGCGCACGGCGTCGTTGGCGCAGCGCGCGGCCACGATCTGCTCGCCGCCGGTGAGTTCGGTGGTCTCGCCGAAGCACAGATAGCTGCCCAGCGCGTGCAGCTTGTCGAAGGCGTCGCCCACGGCCGGGTTGGCGCCGCAGCCGCTGGTGGTGTCGCTCTCGCCGCACTTGGTGCTGACCCACAGCTCGTGGATCGGGCAGGCCTCGCGCTGCTTCTCGCTGGCCCACTGCACGAACTCGCGCGCCGCCTTGCTGGCGCGCATGATGGTGTCGTGGTCGCCGTGCTGCTCGATCCCGAAACCCACCACCGGCTTGCCCGTGGCCTTGATGCCGTCGACCACCTTCTGCGTCCAGCCGTCCTCGATGCCGATGACCACCACCGCGGCCACGTTGGGGTTGCAGCCGGCACCGATGAGGGTGCGGAAGTGCAGGTCCAGGTCGGCGCCGAACTGCAGCCGGCCGTAGGGGTGCGGAATGGCCAGCGCGCCCTTGATGTTGTGCGCCACGGCCTCCGAAGCGGCGTTGGACAGGTCGTCCAGCGGCAGGATGACGACGTGGTTGCGCACGCCGACGCGGCCGTTCTCGCGCCGGTAGCCCAGGAAGGTGGTGTCTTTGCTGATCACTGACATGGTTGCCCTTTCGCTTACCAGCGCTTGGTCTTGATGTTGTGCACGTGCGCGTGCTCGCCGGCCTGGATGGGGGCCACGACCTTGCCGATGTCGATGCCGTACTTCAGCACCGTGTCGCCCGCGGCCATGTCGCACAGCGCGACCTTGTGGCCGATGGGGATGTCCTGCCTGGCGGTCACGGTCATGGACTTGTCCTCGTCCATGATCCAACCCTGCAGCGGCATGCCGGCCTTCACGCCTTCGACCACGACCACGGCCACCGTGTCCCTGGCGTCGTGCAATACGAAATGAATCATCGGGGGTGTCCTCCTGGGCTGCGCCTGGATGGCGCGAACAGGGCCGCATGCTAGGGCGCTGGACACGCCTGTCAATCAGGTCATACAGATGACTTGAATCTTGGCGTTCACCCTGGCGACAATCGCCGCGATGGACACCCGCAGCTTCGCGCCGATCAGCCCCGCGCCGGGCATGCCCTTGTACCGCGCCGTCAAGCGCGCGCTGCTGCGCGCCATCGAGGACGGCACGCTGGCCCCTGGCGCCACGCTGCCCAGCGAGACGCCGCTGGCCGCCGCCTTCGGCGTCTCGGTGGGCACGCTGCGCCAGGCGGTGGGCGAGCTGGTGGCCGAGCACATCCTGCTGCGGCGCCAGGGTCGCGGCACCTTCGTCGCCACGCACAGCAGCGAGCGCTTCCTGTTCCAGTTCTTCCACGTCGAACGTGGCGACGGCCTGCGTGAGGTGCCTAGCGTCGAACTGCTGGCCTTCGAACGCGGCCGGCTCGACGACGAGGCCGCCGAGGCGCTGGGCCAGCGCGCCGGCGATGCCGCCTGGCTGGTGGAAAACCGCTTGCTGCTGCAGGGCCGCGCCGTCGTGCACGACCGTCTTCTGCTGCCCCTGGCCTTGTTCAAGGGCCTCACGGAGAGGCGCTTTCGCACCCGCCCCGGCACCATCTACCGGCTGTACCAGGACGACTTCGGCATCACCGTGCTGCGCGTGCAGGAGCGCGCGCGCGCGGTGGCGGCCAGCCATGCCGTCTCGCGCGTGCTCGGCGTCGCACCGGGTACGCCGATGCTGCAACTGCGGCGCACGGCGCTGAGCTTCGGCGACCGGCCGGTGGAATACCGCGTCTCCACCGTGCACACGGCCTTGCACGACTATGTGCAGACCTTGTCGCCCCCGGTCTAAGAGCGCCGCCCGTACCGCGGTTAAGCTGCACGCCATGGATACGAACAAGCCCCCCCTCGCCGCCCGCAATTTCCCCACCGCCGAGGAAGAGGCCGCCGTCGCAGCCGAGCCGTCGCGCTATGCCGGCCCGGAGAGCGCCTACCGGCTGGCCTTCACCGACACCGACTTCCTGCTGCGCGAGGAATTGCGCCCGGTGCGCATGCAGCTCGAACTGCTGAAGCCGGAAATGATGCAGCAGGAGCAGGGCATCGAATCGACGATCGTCATCTTCGGCAGCGCGCGCATCACGCCGCCCGAGGACGCCGCGCTGGCGCTGGAAGCCGCGCGCGCCGGCGGCAACCCGCAGGCGCTGCGCCGCGCCGAGACCGCCGCGCTGATGAGCCGCTACTACGACGAGGCGCGCCGCTTCGCCGGCATGGTGACCGAACGCTCGCGCGAGCACGCCACGCCGATCTATGTCGTCACCGGCGGCGGCCCCGGCATCATGGAAGCCGGCAATCGCGGCGCGCACGAGGTCGGCGGCAAGAGCATCGGCCTGAACATCGTGCTGCCGCACGAGCAGGCGCCCAACCCCTACATCACGCCCGAGCTGTGTTTCCAGTTCCACTATTTCGCGCTGCGCAAGATGCACTTCCTGATGCGCAGCATCGCGCTGGTGTGCTTCCCGGGCGGCTTCGGCACGCTGGACGAGCTGTTCGAGACCATGACGCTGGTGCAGACGAAAAAGAGCCGCGCGCGGCCGATCCTGCTCTTCGGTCGCGCTTTCTGGCAGCGGCTGATCGACTTCGACTATCTGGTCGAGACCGGCATGATCAGCTCCGGCGACACCGGACTGGTGCGCTTCGTGGAAACCGCCGAGGAAGCCTGGGAGGTGCTCGCCACGCACTACGGCTTCGACCTGCCGCCCACGCAGACCGGCGAATTCGCCGTCGACATCTGAACGCTCGCCCATGAACCAACGCCACATCAGCTTGATCGGCGCCCCCACCGACATCGGCGCCGGCGCGCGCGGCGCCAGCATGGGGCCCGAGGCCCTTCGCGTGGCCGGCCTCGCCGCCACGCTGGAGGGCCACGGCCTGGAGGTGCAGGACCGCGGCAACCTCGCCGGCCCGGCCAACCCCTGGCTGCCGCCGGTGGACGGCTACCGCCACCTGAACGAGGTGGTGGCCTGGAACGAACTCGTGCACGAGGCGGTGCTGGCCGAACTGCGGCTGCAGCGCCTGCCCATCCTGCTGGGCGGCGACCATTGCCTGGGCATCGGCAGCATCAGTGCGGTGGCGCGCCACTGCCGCGAGGCCGGCAGGAAGCTGCGCGTGCTGTGGCTCGACGCCCATGCCGACTTCAACACCAGCGTGCTCACGCCCAGTGGCAATATCCACGGCATGCCGGTGGCCTGCCTGTGCGGGCACGGGCCGCAGGAGCTCGTCCGAATCGGCGGCACGGTGCCGGCACTGAACCCGAAAACGCTGCGCCAGATCGGCATCCGCAGCGTCGACCCCGGCGAGAAGCGCTTCGTGCACGAAGTGGGGCTCGAGGTCTTCGACATGCGCTATATCGACGAGATGGGCATGCGCCACACCATGGAGCTGGCCCTGGCCACGCTGGACGCGAATACGCACCTGCACGTGAGCTTCGACGTCGACTTCCTCGACCCCGACATCGCCCCTGGCGTGGGCACCACGGTGCCCGGTGGGCCGACCTACCGCGAAGCGCAGCTGTGCATGGAGATGATCGCCGACAGCGGGCGTCTGGCCAGCCTGGACGTGATGGAGCTCAATCCGGCGCTGGACCTGCGCAACAAGACCGCCGCACTGGCCGTCGACCTGATCGAGAGCCTGTTCGGCAAGAGCACGCTGATGCGCGACTGAGGCGGGCGGCACGGTGATGCCCAACGACTTCGAGTTCGACTTCGCCGTCGTCGGCGCCGGCATCGCCGGCTGCACGCTGGCGGCGCGGCTGGCGGCGCATGGCCGCGTGCTGCTGCTGGAACGCGAAGCGCAGCCCGGCCTGCACAGCACCGGGCGCAGTGCCGCCATGTTCATGGAAAGCTACGGCCCGCCGCAGGCGCGTGCGCTCACGCGCGCCAGCCGCGCCGAGATCGGGCCCGAGGTGCTGTCGCCGCGCGGCGTGCTCTATGTGGCCTGGCAAGGCCAGGAAGACTTGCTGGCGGGGCAGTTCGCCGCGCTGCAGGCCAGCGGCAGCGCCGTGCAGCACATCGACGCCAGCGCGGCCCTGGCGCGGGTGCCGGCCCTGCAGCCATTGGGTCTGGTCGGCGCCATCGTCGAAGCCGACGCCATGGATATCGACGTGCATGCGCTGCACCAGCAGGCGCTGCGCCGCGCGCGAGCGCTGGGCGCCACGCTGTGGACCGACGCCGAGCTCTTGGTCGCGCAGCAGAGTCCCGGCGGCTGGACGCTGGCCGTGTCGGGCGACCGCAGTGTGCGCACGCGAGTGCTCGTCGACGCCGCCGGTGCCTGGGCCGACACCGTGGCGCAGCGCGCCGGCCTGGCACCGCTGGGCCTGCAGCCGCGGCGCCGCAGCGCCTTCACCTTCGAAGCCCCGGGTCACGACCACCGCGGCTGGCCCGCGGTGGTGGCGGTCGACGAAGGCTGGTATTTCAAGCCCGACGCCGGCCAGCTGCTGGGCTCGCCGGCCAACGCCGACCCGGTGCCGGCGCACGACGTGGTGGCCGAGGAGATCGACATCGCCACCGGCATCGCGCGCATCGAGGAGCGCACCACGCTCGTCATCCGCCGCCCGCGCCGCACCTGGGCGGGGCTGCGCACCTTTGCACCCGACGGCGAACTCGTGATCGGCGCCGACCCGCGCGCAGCGGGCTTCTTCTGGCTCGCCGGCCAGGGCGGCTACGGCATCCAGAGCGCGGCCGGCGCAGCGCTGCTGGCCGAGGCCTTGCTGCTGGGGATGCCAATGCCGCCAGCCTTGCAGATCCAGGGCGTGCAGCCGGAAAGAATGTCGCCCGCCCGGCTGATCTGACGGCGCTGGCGCGGCGCCGGCACGGGCCCGCGTACCGTGCCGGTCGGGTCGCAGCCCGCCGTGGTGGCCCGCGGATTCGACCCGGTGCCGCCCGCCGCGCCCGGCGCAGGCCCCTGCGGCTAAGATGCATCCATGCACCTGACCGGCGTCGCCGCTTCCCTGCTCCGTCTCGGCCGTCGGTTCCTCCCGCAAGCATGGCGGGCCGGCTGGGTCACGCTGGCCTCGGCCACAGGCTTGTGGCTGGTGCTGTCCATCAACGCCGCCGGCGCCGCCACCGCCGAGGCCGCCGCTGCAGCCGCCAGCGCCCCACCCGGCCCCGCGAGCCCGGCCGCCGAATCGGCGCTCTCCGGCACAGGCCAGCGCATCTACGAGCGCACGCGCCCGCGCCTGCTGCAGGTGCGCACGCTGCTCAAGACGCAGGACAGCCAGTCCTCGGTGGGTTCGGGTTTTCTGGTCGACGAGTCCGGCCTGCTGGTCACCAACTACCACGTCATCAGCCAGTTCGCTCTGCAGCCCAGCCGCCACCGGCTGGTCTACGCCACCGTCGACGGCCGGCAGGGCGCGCTCGAACTGCTGGCCTTCGACGTCGTCCACGACCTGGCCCTGCTGCGCCCCGCCGACCCGGCGCCGCTGGCCGGTCGCGGCGCCGTGCCGCTGCGACCGGCCGACGAACCGCTGCCGCGCGGCGCGCGCATCTTCTCGCTGGGCAACCCGCTCGACGTGGGCTTCGCGGTGGCCGAAGGCAGCTACAACGGGCCGGTGGAACGCAGCTTCCTGGAAACGCTGTTCTTCGGCGGCTCGCTCAGCGGCGGCATGAGCGGCGGCCCGGCGCTCGACGACCAGGGCCGGCTCATCGGCGTCAACGTGGCGGCCCGGCGCGACGGCGAACAGGTCAGCTTCCTGGTGCCGGCCGCGCGAGTGCGCGACCTGATCGAACGCGGGCGCGGCGCCATGCCCGTCACCGAGCCGGCCTGGGCCGAAGTGACACGGCAATTGCAGGCGCACCAGGCCACGCTCACCGAACGCTTCGTCGCCCTGCCCTGGCGCAGCGCCGGTCACCCGCGTTATGCCATTCCGGTGCCGCAGGAGGCGTTCATGCGCTGCTGGGGCCGCGGCTCGCCGCAGGCGGTGCGCGGTCTGCAGTTCGAGCGCAGCGACTGCGCCATGGACAGCCGCATCTTCGTCAGCGGCTCGCTGCTCACCGGCCACCTGTCGGTGCGCCACGAGGCTTACGACGGCAGCAGGCTCGGTGCGCTGCGTTTTGCCGAACGTTATTCGGCCAGCTTCCGCAACGAATTCATGGGCGTGGACGACAACCACCGCACCGCTCCGCGCTGCGTGGAGCGCAGCATCGACCGCGACGGGTTGCCGCTGCGCGCCGTGGTCTGCCTGCGCGCCTACAAGAAGCTCGAGGGCCTGCACGACCTGAGCGTGCTGGTGGCCACGCTCGACGGCAGCGAGATCGGCGTGCAGGGCCGCTTCGACGCCCGCGGCGTGAGCCTGGCCAGCGCGCAGCGCCTGACCGCCCATTACCTGGACGGCTTTGCATGGTCCACGCCGAAGAACGACTCGCGCTGATCGAGTGCTTCGAGCGCGACGGCCGGGCCGGCCGCACCGTGGACGTGCACGCCTGGCCGCTGACGCTGGGGCGCGCGCTGTCCAACCGCATGGTGCTCGACGACGCCTACGTCGCGCCCCGGCACGCCAGCATCGGGCCCGACGCGCAGGGCCGCCTCGTGCTGACGGTGCTGGATACCGCCAACGGCGTGGCGGTCGACGGCCGCCGCCACGGCGCCGGCAGCACCTGCCTGCTGCCCGAAGCCGGCGCCACGCTGCAGCTGGGCCAGACGCGGCTGCGGCTGCGCCTGCCCGGCGAAACCCTGGCGGCGGAGAAACCGCTGCCCGCCGCCGCCGCGGTGGCCACGCCCTGGCTGCTGGGGCTGGCCTTGCTGGCGCTGGCCCTGGCCGAACTGGGGCTCGGCCTCGACCCCGGCGCCGACCTCACGGCCTGGCTGCCCGTGGTGGTGGGTCTGCCGGTGGCTGTGGCCGGCTGGTGCGGGCTGTGGGCACTGCTGTCCAAGGTCTTCCAGCACCGTTTCGACTTCGCCGGCCACCTGCGCATCACGCTGCCCTGGATGCTGGCCGTCCAGCTGACCGACGCCATGCTGCCGCCACTGGCGGCGTCGCTCGGCTGGCCCTGGCTGTGGCGGCTGGCCGCGCCGCTGCAGGTGCTGCTGTTCGCGCTGTGGCTGCGCGAGCACATGGTGCACGTGCTGCCGGCCTACCGCCGCACCGTGACCGCGGCCGTGGCCGCGGCGACGCTGGCCGGCAGCGCCATCTCGCTCAGTTTCATCCACCGCGCCACCGACAGCTACAGCCGCGCACCCTACATGAGCACGCTGCCGCTGCCGGCCACGCGGCTGGCCGGCACGGTGCCGCCTTCGGTGCTGGTGCAGGACATGGCACGACTCGCCGACCCGCTGGCGGCGCGGGCGAAGAAGGCCCGCGAGGAAGACGAGGACGACGGCGCCGCCGACGAAGAGTGAGGCCGCAAGGGCCCCGGGGCGGATGCCCGCTCCTACCACACAGTTCGCCCGCTTGATGCACCGAGGAATTAGGGGCCGGGCATAGCCGAATACCGGCGGCGCTTGCCGCAGGCGATGATGCCCGGCCATGCACGATCGTTTGCTCATCGGCGTCTCGGCACGCATCTACTACCCCGGCGCGGACGGCATGCCGCGGGCCGGCGTATGGACGAAAACCCTGCACTACCTGGAGCAGTCGGTGGCGCACTGGCTGCTGGCGGGCGGGGCCATGGCGGTCATGGTGCCGGCGGTGGATGCCGACAGCGTGGTCAAGCGCAGCGACCTCGACCTGCACGACTACGCCGCCGCGCTCGACGGCCTGGTGCTGCAGGGCGGCAACGACGTCGCGCCCGAGAGCTACGGCGAGACCCCGCTGCACGAAGACTGGTGCGGCGACCGCGTGCGCGACCGCTACGAAATGGAACTCATCCGCGCCTTCGTGGCCGCGCGCAAGCCCGTCTTCGGCATCTGCCGCGGGCTGCAGTTGCTCAACGTGGCCTACGGCGGCACACTGCTGCAGGACATCCCCACGCAGCGCCCCGAAGCGCTGGACCACCGCGTGGCGGGCCGATACGAACACCACCACCACGCGGTGGAATTCGTGCCGGGCACGCGGTTGGCATCGCTGTTTCCCGGCGTGAAGCGGGCCACCACCAACAGCATCCACCACCAGGGCATCAAGGACCTGGCGCCCGGTTTCGTGGTGGAAGCGCGCTGCCCGGAAGACGGCATGATCGAAGCCGTGCGCCGCGGCGGTGCCGGCTATGTCGCGGGGGTGCAGTGGCACCCGGAATTCCACGACCCGGCGCACCCCGTGACGCTGGACGACACACCCATCCTGCACGACTTCCTGGACGCCGCCCGCGCGGCCCGGCGCTGATTCGCGCACCCGCCGCTCATGCCCCCTGCCCGCATCTTCCTAGGCTGTCTTCGTTTCGCGCTGGCGCTGTTGTTGCTGGCCAGCAGCGCCGCACATCCGGCTTCGCTGCGCATCGCCACTGCCTTCGATCCGCAGACCATGGACCCGCATGCACTGGCGCTGCTGTACCACTCGCGCGTGGCCTTCCAGGTCTATGAGTCGCTGGTCGGCCGCAACGAAAAGTTCCAGCTCGAGCCTGCGCTGGCCGTTTCCTGGCAGATGACGGCGCCCACGCGCTGGCGCTTCAGGCTGCGGCCGGACGTGAGCTTCCACGATGGCACGCCCTTGACCGCCGACGACGTGGTGTTCTCGCTGGAACGCGCCATGATCGCGCCCTCGCAACGCGCCTTCCAGCTCAAGGGCGTCGCGGCCGTGCGCAAGCTCGACCCGCTGCAGGTGGAGTTCCAGCTCGAGGCCCCCGACGCCGTGCTGCCCGAGAAGCTGCAGTTCGTGGCCATCATGAGCAAGGCCTGGAGCGAGAAGAACGGCGTGGCCCGGGCACAGGACTTCAACGCCAAGCAGGAGACCCATGCCATCCGCCACGCCAATGGCACCGGCCCGATGCGCCTGGAACGTTATGAACCCGACGTGCGCACGCTGCTGCGCCGCCATGAAGCCTGGTGGGGCTGGGTCGACAAGCGCCACGGCAACCTGCAGCAGGTGAGCTGGGTCACCATCAAGTCCGACGCCACGCGGCTGGCGGCGCTGGCCTCGGGCGAGGTCGACATGGTGCTCGACCCGCCCTACCAGGACATCGCCCGGCTGAAGAACGACACCCGCATGACGCTGCTGCAGACCGCCGACATCGGCCAGCAATATCTCACCTTCGACCAGGCGCGCGACGAACTGCAGCACAGCGACGTGAAAGGCCGCAACCCGTTCAAGGACCTGCGCGTGCGCAAGGCCGTCTACCACGCCATCGACGTGCCGCTGATCGTGGACAAGGTGCTGCGCGGCCAGGCCGTGCCCACCGGCGCCTTCCTGAGCCCGCTGGTCGACGGCTCGCCGGCCGAACTGGACCGGCGCCTGCCCTACGACCCGGCGCGCTCGCGCCTGCTGCTCGGCGAGGCCGGCTACCCGAACGGCTTTGCCGTCACGCTGGACTGCGTCAACGTGGCCTGGCGCGAGAACGTCTGCCAGGCGGTGAGCGCCATGCTCACGCAGGTGGGCATCCGCACCACGCTGCGTTCCAGCCCCACCAGCCAGTTCTTCCCCAAGCTCAGCCAGGGCACGGCCAGCTTCGTCGAATTCGGCTGGACCGCCAGCCCGGACGCCTGGAATTCGCTCAACGGCCTGTTCCGCAGCTTCGACCGCTCGGGCCTGGGCACCTTCAATGCCGGCCGCTACAGCAATCCCAGGGTCGACTCCCTCATCGACGACATCCGCGTCGAACCCGACGCCACGCGCCGCCGCGCCATGGTGACGACCGTGCTGCGGCTGGTGGGCGAAGACCTGCCCTTCATTCCGCTGTACCGGCGCACTCTCACCTGGGCCATGGCGAAGAAGGTCAGCGCCGTGCAGTGGCCCAACGATACGATCGAACTGCGCTGGGTGCGGGTGCGGTAGGCGTCAGCGGCACCACTGCTTTTCGCAGGGCACGCCGTCGCGGTTGCCGTCCATCTGCACGCCGGGGCAGTTCTCCAGGAAGAAGCGGGCCTCCTCGCACGACCGCATCTGCGAGCAGTGCGTGCGGCCGTCGCAGCGGAACGCGCTCGCCGCTGTCGCCGGCGAAGCGGCGCGCGGCCGTTCCGACACCGGAAGCGGCGGGCGCGTCGGGGGCGGGGGCGCGGAGGCCGCTGCAGGCTCTGCCGACGGATGGACGCACGGCCCGTGGCCCTGCCGGAAGTCGCGCGGCATCACCGCACCGGGTTGACCGTGCAGCCCGCGCCGCAGCGCGGTGGCCATGCGCTCGTCCTTCACCAGCGGGCCGCGGTCCCAGCGCGTGCGGATGCTCCAGGCGTGGCCTTCCTCGACCATCCGGCGCGCCACGTCCACGCCGTCGGCCTGCACCTGGCCGAGGGTACGGCCGTAGGTGTCGCGCCCGGCGATGCGCAGCACCACGGTCTTGCCCAGCACCAGTGCTTCCAGCGCACGCCGAGCTTCCTCGCCCCAGGCCTGGCAGATCTCGGGCGCGTCGATATCGCGCAGCCGCACCTCGATGCCGGGCTGCCCGGGCGGCGTGATCCACAGGCTGTCGCCGTCGGTGACCTGGGTGACGATGCCTTGCACCGGGACTGCGGTCCGGGCCGGCGACGTCGGCTGGCCCCAGGCCGGCGCCAGCCACAGGCTGGCCAGGCCGAGGACGGCGCCGATGCGCCAACGACATAGGTTCATTTTGGGCAGCGGACTTTCAACACGGCGATGATGCCCGACGCCGCGGTCGCGCGGGTCGTCCGGCCGGCCCGGATTCGCCGGCCGCCAGCGCCGCCTCGCCTTCGGCGAGCAGCCGGTCCAGCCGGTCCTTCAGCTTTTCAGTGCTGAGCTGTTCGCGCAACCGCTCCACCATCAGCGGCAGCGCGAACGGGCTGGGCGCGCGCAGATCCACCCATTCCAGCGGCAGCGCTGCCAGGGTGTCCAGCGTGGCGCGCAGGTGCTGCAGGTCCAGTTCCTGCGCCAGCACTTCGGCTTCGGCCTGGCCGAGCAGCCGGTTGCCGGCGTCGTATTGGCGGAAGACCTCGTAGAACAGGCTGCTCGACGCCTGCAGCTGGCGCAGGCTCTTGGGAGCGCCCGGGTAACCACCGAAGACCAGCCCGGCCACGCGCGCGATCTCGCGAAAACGCCGCTGCGCCAGGTGCCCGGCATTCAGGCTGGCGAGTACGTCGGGCAACAGGTCGTGCGTCCGGAACAGCGCGCCCTGTGTCACGGCATCCAGGCCGATCGGCTTGGCGGCCAGGATCTCCAGCCCGTAGTCGTTGACGCTGAGCGAGAAGGTGTTCGGTCCGCCGTGCGCCAGCCGCCAGGCCAGCAATTGCGCCAGCCCGATATGCACGTTGCGCCCGGCAAATGGGTAGAGGAACAGATGGTGGCCTTCGCGCGAACGGAAGCGCTCCACCAGCAGCCGGCTGGCCACAGGCATCCTGGACAGCCGTGCCTGTGCCGCCAGCATGGGCTGTGCCGCCACGAGTTCGGGTTCGTCGAAATCGCCCCGCGCCGCGCCGTGCAGCAATGCCAGCACGGCCTCGGCCATTTCGCTGGACAGTGGCATCTTGCTGCCGGCCCACGACGGCACCACGCCCTTGGGCTTGACGGCCTTGCGCACATAGGCCGCCATGTCCTGCACGCGCACGAATTCCAGCACGCGGCCGGCGAAGACGAAGCAGTCACCCCGGTTCAGGCGGGCAATGAAACTCTCCTCGATGCTGCCCAGGGTGCCGCCGCTGAGCCACTTCACCTGCATCGCGGCGTCGCTGACGATGGTGCCCACGCCCAGGCGGTGGCGCCTGGCGATGCCGCGGTCGGGCACGCGCCACAGGCCGTCGACGACGGCCACGCGGTGGTATTCGGGGTAGGCGGTGAGGCTGTCGCCGCCGCGTTCGACGAAGGCCAGCGCCCAGTCGAATTCGTCGCGCGTGAGGTCGCGGTAGGCGTGCGCGCTCCGCACCTCGTCGAACAGCGCCTGGGCGGTAAAACCGCCGCCGGGCCGGGGGTCGGCCTCGAAGCCCCCGCCCAGGGCCACCGTCACCAGGTGCTGCACCAGCACGTCCAGTGGCTTGTCGGGCGAGCGGCGCGCCTCCACGCGGCCGGCCCGCGCCGCGCGACGCGCCGCTGCGGCCTCCACCAGTTCCAGCGTATTCGTCGGCACCAGCGTCACGCGACTGGCCCGCCCGGGCGCGTGGCCGCTGCGGCCGGCGCGCTGCAGCAGACGCGCCACGCCCTTGGCGCTGCCGATCTGCAGCACCCGCTCCACGGGCAGGAAATCCACGCCCAGGTCCAGCGACGAGGTCGCCACCACGGCCTTCAGCCGGCCCTCCTTCAGGCCCGCTTCCACCCATTCGCGCGAGGCCTTCTCGATGGAACCGTGGTGCAGCGCCACCAGGCCCGCCCAATCGGGCCGCGCGGCCAGCAGCAGCTGGTACCAGATCTCGGCCTGGCTGCGCGTATTCGTGAACACCAGCGTGGTGGCGGAGCGCTCGATCTCGTCGACCACCGGCTGCTGCATCTGCGCGCCCAGATGGCCCCCCCAGCTGAAACGCCCCGGGTCGGCCGGCAGCAGCGTGTCGATGACCAGCGCCTTGTCCACCCGGCCCTGCACGAGGCGACCCCTTGGATGACCCAGCAGCGTTTGCATGGCCTCTGCGAGGTTGCCAAGCGTCGCCGACAAGCCCCACACCACCAGCCCGGGGTGCCAGCGCTTCAGCCGCGCCAGCGCCAACTGCAACTGCACGCCACGCTTGTTGCCGATGAGCTCGTGCCACTCGTCGACGATCACCGTTTGCACGCCGGCCAGGCGGGCCCGCGCATCCTCGCGCGTGAGCATCAGGCTCAGCGACTCGGGCGTGGTCACCAGCGCCGCCGGCAACTGGCGGTCCTGCCGCGCACGCTCGGTACTGGACGTATCGCCGGTGCGCAGCCCCACGCGCCAGCGCGGAGCCAGGTCGGGCAGTGGCAACTGCAGCGCCCGCACGGTGTCGGCGGCCAGAGCACGCATGGGCGTCAGCCACAGCACCTGCAGGCCGGGTACAGGCTGCGCGCGGGCGAGTGCACCCAGCCACACCGCGTAGGTCTTGCCGCTGCCGGTGCTGGCGTGCAGCACGCCGCTTTCGGCCGCGGCCATGGCCTGCCAGACCTCGCGCTGGAAGGCAAACGGAGACCATCCCCGCTGCGCGAACCAGGCCTCGGCGTCGGGCTGCGGGTTCGCGGCGGTGGGTTCTTGCACCGGAGGATTATCGAAGCGCAGGTGCCCGGCTTGCCGGGCTGAAGCCGCGCTCGTGGGTGATTCCGGCGCAGCGATCGAAATCGGTGGCGGGCGGCGGTCGACCGGCGAAACCGCCGGTCCGAGCCGCCGCCCTTCCCAAAACCCTTACTTCGGCATCACGACGCTGTCGATGACGTGGATGACGCCGTTGTCGGCCACGATATCGGTGGCCGTGACCTTGGCCTGATTGACGGTCACGCCGCCCATCGTGGCCACCGTCAGCGAGCCGCCCTGCACCGTCTTCACCGGGCCGGCCTTGACGTCGGCGGCCATCACCTTGCCGGGAACCACGTGGTAGGTGAGAACGGCGGTGAGCTTGGCCTTGTCCTTCAGCAGCGCGTCGAGGTCGGCCTTCGGGATCTTGGCGAACGCGGCGTCGGTGGGTGCGAAGACCGTGAACGGTCCCGGGCCCTTCAGCGTGTCGACGAGCCCGGCGGCCTGCAGCGCGGTGGCCAGGGTCTTGAAATTGCCGGCTGCCACGGCCGTATCGACGATGTCCTTGGCCTGGGCGGCAAAGACGGCGGAGCCGAGGGCGGCGATGGCGATGAGCTTCTTCATGATGACTTTCCTTTCGCGGTTGAGGGGAAACGAGGGACGAGTTCAGGGTGCGGGCAGGATCACCTTGTCCACGATGTGGATCACGCCGTTGCTGGCCAGCACGTCGGTGGCGACGATCGATGCACGACGTGCCCGCTGGTCGGTGATCGCCAGACCGGCATCGACGGTGAACGTGCCACCTTCCACGCTGACGATGGCCGTGCCCACGGGCACGTTGGCCTTGAGCACGCGCGCCGGCACCACGTGATAGGTGAGTACCTTGGTCAGGAGCGGCACGTCGGCCAGCAGCTGTTCCTTGGTGACACCGAGTTCGGCGAGCAATGCGACAAAGGCGTCGTTGGTGGGAGCGAAGACGGTGAACGGACCGGGCGCAGACAAGGTGCCGGCCAGGTCGGCCGCGACCACGGCCTCGACGAGGATGCTGAAGCGCGCATCCGATTGAGCCGTCTGAACGATATTCCTCGGCTGCGCCGCGGGTTCGTCATCGTCGTTGCCGCCACAGGCGGCCAGCAGGGTGACCGTGCACGCAGCCACGATCCATTTCATGCAGTGAGACATCGGTCGAACACCTGGGTTGGGGTGGAGGGGTCGGTCGGAGGAATAGGTCTTGAGCGCCAGATTTACTTACTCACGAGGACGATTATTGAACTACACCGTTTCCATTGATAACTTTATGGTCATGTCGCCACCAAAGAGTCTCGTACGGCGATGACCGTGGCACGGCAACGGTGCGGCCAAGACCTGGGCAGGATCGGCTCGGACGAACAGGCCTTGGGGGTCGCGGCATCACCCCTCGGCCGCTGTACACGCCGCACCAAGAATTGGCGCTGCAGCGTGGCGACACCGGCAGCCGATGTCTGGATCAATCCGCCACCCGAAGGTGCGGGGTCCGCACGGCGGCGTGATCCGCTAACCCGCCTGACCCAGTTCCGCAAGGGCTCGTCGCGTCTTCGCGAGCCCGGCCAATGCGCCGGCGGCCATGTACAGCCGCTCAGCCGATTCGAGATCGTCGCGGCTCTTGAAGCGACGACCGATCTCGTAGCGCGTCTGTGCCAGCACATACCGCGCGCCCACGCGCTCGGCAATATCGCAGGCGCGCGCCCACGCTTGCCGCGCGGCGCGAACCTTGCCCCGTTGCCACTCGAGCATGCCCCGCAGTCGCAGCGCGTCGGGTCCCGAGTGGTCGTGCACCCCCCGACCATGCCGAGTCGCCTCGCCACACGCTTTGCGGGCGTGATGCAGCAGGCCTGCTCGCTCCCTGGGGTCGAGGCTCTTGTTCTCCAGCGCGAGCAGGTAGCACTCGGCGCTCGACAGGATCGACGGGCTGGCCAGTTGCGCGCGCACCCAGTGCTGCCGGCGAAGCTCGCGGCTGCGGGCGAGCAGCGGGAATGCCTCCTGCGGGCGCCCGAGTTGCACCAACGCGAACGCCAGCTGCGACAGCGCGAGGGACAGCACCGCATAGTCGGGAACCGACTCCAGGAGTTGACGCGAGCGACTGAATTGTTCCGCCGCACCCCTGGGGTCGCCCTCGAAGTTCCGCGCGAGGCCCATGCCGAATGCCGCCCAGCCGAGCATGTGACTGTCGCCGGCCTCGGTCGCCACCTTCATCGATTCCGAAGGGAAGCTCAGCCATCGTGGATCCCCCGACGAAATGAGTACCAAGATCTGAACATTGGCCGCGACGGCCCAGAGCTGCAGGTGCCCCATCTGACGCATTCCGCTCGCCGCTGCGGCCAGGGTTTCGTCGGCAGAGGCCCAGTCGCCGCTGACGAACTCGTGAATGCCTCGCAGCATGCGCGAGTAGTTGGTTCTGTAGGGATCGCCGAGCAGATCGGCGGCTTGGCGAGCGCGATCGTGGAAGCGCCCTGCGCTGCCATGCATTCCCAGCATGTCCAGCACAAGACCCATCGCCGAGATGAACGTGCTGTACACGGGCAACTGCGGAAACCGTTCGGTCTGCGCAAGTCCGTGGAGGATGCACAAGAAGAAATCGCCCGGATCGCGGTAGAACTCGATCAGCCCGACGATCTCCAGGGTCTGCGTCCGGATCAGTACTTCCTCGCCCGGCGGGTCGTCTGCTCCCGGCCGCAGCCGCAGGTGCCGCAACAAGCGATTTGTCACGAGAAGCGCGGCCAGTGCCGCGATCTTCAGACCGCGCCGGTATGCCGTTGCGGGGAATTCAATGCCAAGCCGATCCAGTGCGCTGCGCAGGTAGGTGATCGACTCTTCGTTCTGTCCGAGCCGGAACAATGCCTCGCCGATCTTCCGGTCGAGCACGGCCTGTTCGACCCGGCTGAAAAGTATGCCTCCGGCCCGCTGCGAGGCCGCGAGCGCATTCCTGTAGTGCTCGAGCGCCTCCGCGTCCGCAGCGATGCTGCCCGCCTGATCGCCTGCGCGGAACAGATACTGCTGCGCCTTGCCCCAGTCGTGCGCCTGCGCGAAGTGATGCGCCAGCATCGGATAGAACTCCTCGATCTGCCCTGCGAAGAGCTCTTCAAGCGTCTCGCCGACCTGGCGGTGCAGTTCTCGCCGGCGCTCCTCGAGCAGACTGTTGTACGTCGCCTGCTGAACCAGCGGGTGCTGGAACATATATTCCAGCTCGGGCAAACGCCGTCGTTCCTTGATCAGCTCCGTCCGCTGCAGGATGGCCAGATCCGCGTCGAGCGCCGTGCTCGCCTGCGTCACGGCCCTGAGCACCCGGTAGAAGAAGCTGCGCCCCACCACCGCCGCCGCTTTCAGCACCTGCTTGGCTTCATCCTCGAGTCGATCGACACGACCGACGATGATGCCCTCGATGGTCCTGGGCAGCGGCGTTTCGGCGAGCCGCGCGGTGGTCTCCCATTGCGAAGTGGACGCATTGCGAACCATCGCACCACTCGCGATCAACACGCGCACGAGCTCTTCCATGAACAGCGGATTGCCGCCGGCGCGGTCCAGCAGCAGCCCGCGAACCGCACTCGACAGGCTCGCGCCCGCAAGAAGGTTCGCTGCCACCCGAAGACTGTCGTCCGGAGGCAGCATCGACAAGGTGATCGTCGTCTGACAGTCTCGCAGTCCTGAATCGCCGTCGAGCGCTTCCGTCAGCGCCAGCGCGGACCGATCTTCCCCCGATCGCATCGCAACCAGGAACAGGATCGGCACGCGGCGGGCCAGCGGGAGCAGGTGTGACAACAGTTCGACCGAAGAGTCGTCCGCCCAGTGCCAGTCCTCGAGCACGACCATCAGCGGACGCCGAAGTGCCAGGCATTCGAGCAGACGCAGACACGATCGATACACCTGCTGACCCATCGCCCGTCCGTCCAGATAGCGGGTGCGATCGACGTACTCCGCCGGAAGGCGCAGGGCGAGCAGCGTCCCCAGGTAGGGAAGAAGATCGTCGACCCCCTCGGGAAAGAGGTAGCCCAGCCCCGATCGCAGACGTTCCCAGGCGATGTCCTCGGGATCGTCCTCGCCAATGCCGAAGTGGCGGCGGATCGCTTCACGGAACGGCCAATAGCTGATGGCGCGACCGAACGACAGGCAACTTCCCTCGATGCAATCGAAGCCGCGCTCGTGGGCCATCCGCACGGCCTCGGCCGCCAACCGTGACTTGCCCAGACCGGCCTCGGCGACGAGCGTGAGGATCGCACCACCCTCCTGCTCCGCCAGTCGATCCATCCGGTCGCGGATCGCCGACAGTTCGGTGTCACGACCCACGATCGGTGTCGGCCCCGCCCGATCCACCCCCGTTCGTGACTCGCGCCGCCCGCGGTGCGGTGCAATCGCGCGAAACACCGGCAGTGGCTCGGCCTTGCCCTTGAGCGTGCGCAGGCCCAGCGCCTCGAACTCGACCCGCCGCAGAGTGTCCCTCCAGACGCTTTCGCTCGCCAGCACCATGCCGGGCTCGGCAAGACCCTGCAAGCGTGCCGCGACGTTGGTCGTGTCGCCGATCGCGGTGTAGTCCATCCGAAGGTTGTCACCGATCTTGCCGACCACGACTGCGCCCGAGTTCAGCCCGATGCGCAGTCCCAGGCGCTGCCCGGCGCCGATGACTGTGGCTGAACGCTCTGCCAAGGTTCTCTGGATGTCCAGCGCCGCGAGCACGGCGCGCAGGGCGTGGTCCTCCAGTGCAATCGGTGCACCGAACAGCGCCATGAAACCGTCCCCCAGAAACTGGTTGACCGTGCCTTCGTAGCGATGCACCTGTTCCAGTGCGAGATCGAACAGGGCGTTCAAGACGTGATGCATGCGCTCGGGACCAAGACGCTCTGCCAGGGGCGTGGAATCAGCGATGTCGCAGAAGAGCACCGTCACCTGCTTGCGCTCGCCCTCGAGCGCGCTACGGTCCTTGAGGATGCGGTCCGCCAGATGCGCCGGCGTATACGTGCGGGGATTCGATGGCCCGCACTGGAGAACGCCTGTCGTCGCCGGCGCTGCGGCAGCCGTGAGACGAGCACCGCAGGCCCCGCAGAACTTCTGCCCGTCGGGGCTTTCGTGGTTGCAGCCAGCGCAACGCATGAGTCCGTGGTGATGTCGATCGGGCAGCTTGATCGCTGCCGCGCTGTTCGTAGCGTACCCGTTCTTTGCCCGGATGGGGATGGGTCGATACCGCCTCGTCCGTCACCCCCGGGTCGGGGCAGACAGGTCCGAATTCTGGCCAGGGAAGGAAGCCGGATCATCGCCGGCAACGTGGCCAGCGCGATCGACGCGCCGTGCTTCTGGGTGCTGAAGGTGGCGCACTGCGACCGCGGCACCAGCGCGCCGAACGGCGTTGCGTTTCGCCGCTGAACGGACTGATGGTCAGAGCGCCTGGAAGCCGGTGTCGTCCGCGGCCGTCATGTCACCCATGCGGGCCTGGAACAGCATCTCGTCGGTGATGCGCAGGCGGCGGCACATCTCGCGGCCGATATTCATCTGGATCAGCGCAAACTGCTCGCAGTCGCGCTCGAACAGGCGCAGCAGGTCCGCGGGCCCGAGTTCGATCGCCAGGCAGTCGGTCAGCGCCCGCACCGCCGCGCTGCGCGGATACAGGTCCAGCAAGGCCATCTCGCCAAAGCAGTCACCCGGGCCCAGTTCGCGCAGCGGCAACTCCCGGCCCTGCCACTCCTTCACCACCGCCGCGCGGCCCGACTCCAGCACGTACATGCAGTTCGCCGCGTCGCGCTCGTGAAAGAAATGGCGACCCGCGGCCACGCGCACCCGGCGCGTCTGCTCCAGCAGGACCTGCAGCGCATCCTCGCGCACGGCGCCGAAGATGGGCATGTTCTGCAGCAGTTCCAGGCTCGCCGGCAGCATGGGGATTCTCCGTGGATCGGTGCTTGGGGTCGGGCGTCCGTGCACGCCTGCCGGCGGCGCCCGACCCTGCCGCCGCGACGGCACCTATTCTGTGCCCGGGCCGGCTGGGCGTGCCATCAGCCCGGCGCGCCCAGCGACAGCCCCACGCGCAGCACTTGCGCACCTTCCATCTGGCGCACCGAGAAAGACGCCCCGCTCCAGGCCAGCCGGTCACCCACCACCGGCGGGCGACGCAGACGTTCCTGGATCCACTGCGCCAGCGTGCCCGGGTGCTCGGGCAGTTCCAGGCCGTAGAAGGCGCACAGCTCGCGTGCCGGCGCGCTGCCGTCGAGAACGAAGTCGCCGAACAGCCGCCGCGCCGCCGGTTCGTCGGCGGCGTCGGGCAGGTTGACGCCGAACAGGTGAGCAACACGCACCATCGTCGCCCCCTGCAGCACCAGCGAAGCCAGCACCACGACGAAGGCCACCTCGAACAGCTCGCGCGCCTTGGGCACGCCCATCAGCAACGGAAACAGCGCCAGCACCACCGGCACCGCGCCGCGCAGGCCGACCCAGGAGACGAAGCCGATCTCGCCGCGCGTGAAACGCAGCGGCGCCAGGCACAGCGCCACCGCCAGCGGGCGCGCCACGAACATGAGCAATGCGGCCACGCCCAGCGCCGGCAGCAGCGTGTCCAGCAGCAGGTGCGGCGTCACCAGCAGGCCCAGCAGCAGGAACAGCAGCGCCTGCGCCAGCCAGGCAAAACCGTCCATCGCCGCCAGCGAGCGCTGCACCACCTCGTGCGCACGGTGGGCGACGACCAGGCCGAACAGGTAGACCGCCAGGAATCCCGAGCCGCCCAGCCAGCCGGCGCCGCCGAACACCGCGATGCCCGAACTCAGCAGCAGCAGCCCGGCCAGCCCGTCGGCCGTGCCGCCCAGCGGCAGCCGCCGCAGCAGCGCGCCGATGGCCATGCCAGCGGCCACGCCGCCCACCGCGCCGACCAACGCCTGCTGCACGAACATGCGCGCCACCTCGCCGGCGCCCAGGCCCTCGGGCTGCGTCAGCGCCGCGCACAGCGTCAGCACCAGGAACACCGCCATCGGGTCGTTCAGGCCGGACTCGATCTCCAGCGTCGACGACAGGCGCTCGCTCACGCGCAGGCCCGACGACTTGAGCAGCGAGAACACCGCCGCGGCGTCGGTGGAGCCGACGATAGCGCCCACCAGCAGGCCCGCCGCCAGCGGCAGGTCGAGCAGCCAGCTCGCGGCCAGCCCGGTGATCCCCGCCGTCACGACAACGCCCAGCGTGGCCAGACACGAAGCGGGCCGCAGCCCGGTGCGGAAGGTGGCTAGCCGCGTGCGCAGCCCGCCGTCGAGCAGGATCACGCCCAGCGCCGCGCTGCCGACCCACAGCGCGACGCGCACGTCGTCGAAGCGGATGCCGCCCGGCCCGTCTTCGCCGGCCAGCATGCCCACGACCAGGAAGACGAGCAGGAAGGACAGCCCGGCGCGCGCCGAGAACAGTCCCGCCAGCACGCTGCCGAAGACCAGCGCGCCGGTGACGAGCAGGGCCAGGTTCAGCAGTTCCATGGTCGGCGGCGCCCGAGGATTTCAGACACCGGTGATCCAGCCCTCGACCGGGTCGACCGCCGCCGGCATCCCGTGGCCGGGCTGAGTCGCCGCCCAGCCGGCCTGCAACAGGCACAACACGGCGTCGAGGCGGTCGCCGCTGGCGTCGTCGACCAGGGCTTCGCGCTGCGCATGCGTGAGCCGGATGCGCAGGCCGCGCCAGCGCCCCTGCTCCAGCGCGTCGACGAGGTCCTTGCGCGCGATCAGCCGGTCGGCCGCGTCGCTGTTCTTGTACGAACGGCGGCCGATCAGTTCGTGCGCCAGCCAGCCGGGGTAGGCCTCCAGTGCCACGCGTGCCGGGTCGCCTAAGTGCAGCGCCGGCAGGTGCACGCCGGCGGCCAGCAGACGGGAGAGGCCCTCAAAATACATGAGGCCCACCGGCACGTAACGCGTCTGCAGCGGGCTCGTGGATTGCACGCCGGCCATCGCGGTGTCGGTGGCGCGGTGCACCAGCCGGCGACCCGGCGGACGCGCGCCGCTCCAGGCGTCGACGAGGGCGCGGAAGTCCATGCGGCCGGCGCAGCGGCGGTGCAGCTCGGCGCTCACTGCGGCGGCGCTGGCGCCCAGCCCGAGCGCATCGACGAATTCGCGCGGCAGCCCGAAGGGAAAGTCGAACGCGCCCAGCCAGGGCCCGGGCTCGGCCAGCAGGGCCTCGAAGCCGGCCAGGGTGGGCAGTGCGTCCAGCCGCTGCAGCTTGAGCATGGTGCCCTGCAGCAAGCCGCGCGCGGCGGTCACGGGCTTGCGGCGCGTGGGGGCTGAGGTGAAGTCGACGCCGATCAACTGGGTGAACATCGCCGCATTGTCGCGGCGCGCTACAGTTGCTTCGATGAACGCCAACCCCATCCTCGCCGAGGCCATGCGCGGCGGCATCGTCGAGTCGTTCCATCGCGGCGCACTGGCCGTCGTCGACGCCGACGGCGGCGTGCACACACGCCTGGGCGACATCGAGCGCCCGGTCTTCCCGCGTTCGGCGGTGAAGGTTCTGCAGGCGCTGCCGCTGGTGGCCAGCGGCGCGGCCGACCGCTGGCAGCTGAACGACGAGGAACTGGCGCTGGCCTGCGCCTCGCACGGCGGCGAGCCGCGACATGCGCAGACGGCAGCGGCCATGCTGGCCAAGGCCGGCGTCGACGCGACCGCGCTGGAGTGCGGCACCCACTGGCCCTACAACGACGCCGCGATGAAGGCGCTGGCCGCACGCGGCGAGGTTCCGAGCGCCCTGCACAACAACTGCTCGGGCAAACATGCCGGTTTCGTGTGCCTGGGTTGCCTGATGGCGCAAGACGGCGACCGGCGCGATTTCCTGCGCGGCTACGTGAGGCCCGACCACCCGGTGATGCGCGAGGTGACGGCGGCGCTGCAGGCGACCACGGGCTACGACCTGTCGCGCACCGCCGCGGGTACCGACGGCTGCTCGATCCCCACCTACGCCATCCCGCTGCGCCACCTGGCGCACGCCTTCGCCCGCGTCGGCACCGGCACCGGCCTGCGCCCGGACCACGCACGCGCCGCGCAACGCCTGCGCGCGGCGGTGGCCAAGGCACCGTTCATGGTGGCCGGCACGGGCCGCCTGGACACGCGCTTGATGGAGCGCCTGGGCGAGCGCCTGTTCTGCAAGGTCGGCGCCGAAGGCATGTATTGCGCCGCGCTGCCCGAACTGGGCCTGGGCCTGGCGATCAAGATGGACGACGGCAACACCGCACGCGCCTGCGAACTGGTGCTGGCCGCGGTGGTGGAACGCCTGCTGCCGCTGGCCGACGCCGACCGCGCCTTCGTGCACGGCTTCAGCGACCTCGCGCTCAGCAACTGGAACGGCATCGAGGTCGGGCGGATGCGCGCCAGTGCCCTGCTCCGCGACGGCGTGCCGCCGGCAGCCTGACGCCGCCGCGCCCGCCGCGCCAGACTCTCAGCGTTCGTCCGGCCCGCCCAGCAGCGGCATCGAACCGTCGCTGCCCAGCAGCCCCACCTGGGTATAGATGCCGAGCTTGCCGCGCGTGTCCTGGATGTCCAGGTTGCGCATCGTCAGCTGGCCGATGCGGTCGGCCGGCGTGAACGCGCCTTCGACCTTCTCCATGCTCAGCCGCTCGGGCTGGTAGGTGAGGTTGGGACTGGTGGTGTCCAGGATCGACCAGTCGTTGCCGCGCCGCAGCTCCAGCGTCACCTCGCCGGTGATGGCGCGCGCCACCCAGCGCTGCGCGGTCTCGCGCAGCATCAGGCACTGCGGGTCGAACCAGCGGCCCTGGTAGAGCAGCCGGCCGAGGCGGCGGCCGTTGCTGCGGTACTGCTCGATGGTGTCCTCGTTGTGGATGCCGGTGACCAGCCGCTCGTAGGCGATGTGCAGCAGCGCCATGCCCGGGGCCTCGTAGATGCCGCGGCTCTTGGCCTCGATGATGCGGTTCTCGATCTGGTCGCACATGCCCAGGCCGTGGCGGCCACCGATGCGGTTGGCTTCCTCGAACAGCGCCACGGCATCCTTGAAGGTCATGCCGTTCAGCGCCACCGGCACGCCTTCCTCGAAGCGCACGCTCACCGTCTCGGCCTTCACCGCCACGTCGTCGCGCCAGAAGGCCACGCCCATGATCGGGTTGACGATGGACAGGCCCTTGTTCAGGAATTCCAGGTCCTTGGCCTCGTGCGTGGCGCCGAGCATGTTGCTGTCGGTGCTGTAGGCCTTCTCGACGCTCATCTTGTAGTCGAAACCGTGGGCCACCAGGTATTCGCTCATCTCCTTGCGGCCGCCGAGCTCGTCGATGAAGGTCTGGTCCAGCCACGGCTTGTAGATGCGCAGCGCCGGGTTGGCGAGCAGGCCGTAGCGATAGAAGCGCTCGATATCGTTGCCCTTGTAGGTGCTGCCGTCGCCCCAGATATTGACGCCGTCCTCGCGCATGGCCACCACCAGCGCGGTGCCGGTGACGGCGCGGCCCAGCGGCGTGGTGTTGAAGTAGGTGGCGCCGCCGGTGGAAATGTGGAAGGCGCTGCACTGGATGGCGGCGATGCCCTCGGCCACCAGTTGGGCGCGGCAGTCCACCAGGCGGGCGATGTCGGCGCCGTAGGCCAGCGCCTTGCGCGGGATCTCGTCGTAGTCGCTCTCGTCGGGCTGGCCGAGGTTGGCGGTATAGGCGCAGGGAATGGCGCCCTTGGCGCGCATCCAGTGCACGGCGGCGCTGGTGTCCAGGCCGCCGGAAAAGGCGATGCCGACACGTTCGCCGGCGGGCAGGTGTTGCAGGATGTGGGTCACGGTGGTGGGCTCGGCTTGAGACTCGTCAGGCTGCGATTGTCGCAAGCTTGAAGGCGTTCGGACTTCAGTCAGGCGGCGCCGGGCGCGGACGGCCACGGCCCCACAGCCGCTCGGCGGTGTCGAAGCCCCATTGCACTGCCAGCGCCAGCACCGCGGCTGGCACGGCGCCGGCCAGCAAGGTGGCACCATCGTTGACGGCGAGCCCCGCCACGATGCGCTCGCCCAGGCCGCCGGCGCCGATGAAGGCCGCCACGGTGGCGGTGCCCACGTTGATGACGGCCGCGGTCTTCACGCCGGCCCACAGCATGGGCATGGCCAGCGGCAACTGCACCGTCCACAGTGCCTGCGGTGCGCTGAGGCCGAGCGCCCGCGCCGCCTGTGTCAGCCCCGCCGGCACGCCGTTCAGGCCAGCATGCGTATTGCGCACGATGGGCAGCAGCGCATACAGGAACAGCGCCAGCAGCGCCGGCACGAAACCGATGGCGCCCACGAGCACGATCAGGAAAGCCAGCAGCGCCAGCGACGGCACCGTCTGCAGCACGCCCACCGCGCCCAGCACGGCGCCGGCCAGCCGCGGGCAGCGCCAGGCCAGCACGCCCAGCGGCACACCCAGTGCCACGGCCAGCGCCAGCGAACCGAAGACCAGCACCAGGTGCTGACCCGTCAGGCGCGCCAGGTCGGGCGCGAACAGCCGGTCGACGAATCCCTGCCGCGCGCCGGTGGCTGGAGCCGCGCCGGCGAGAAAGCGGCGCGCCGCCTCGGCGAACGACACGCCGTCGAGTTCGACCTGGGCATTGAGCGCGATCATCGCCGCCTCGTCGATGCGCCCGGCCAGACGCTGCAGCGGCCTTTCGTCGACGGCGGCGCGCATCAGCAGAACGGCGTCGTAGCGCGGGAAGAAGCTGCGGTCGTCCTCCAGCACACGCAACTG
Organism: Candidatus Rubrivivax defluviihabitans; assembly: GCA_016709385.1. Taxonomy (GTDB): domain Bacteria; phylum Pseudomonadota; class Gammaproteobacteria; order Burkholderiales; family Burkholderiaceae_C; genus Rubrivivax; species Rubrivivax defluviihabitans. Next base: position 95,270 of record JADJMW010000001.1, on the reverse strand, counting down.
GTAACGGCCGACCTTGGCATCGGTGGAATAGATGTCGATCAGGTCCACCTGCCCGGCCGCCAGTGCGTCGTAGGCCAGGCCATGGTCGAGCGCGGCACCCGGACCGAAGGGCAGACCGTAGGCGCGCTGCAAGGCGGGCCAGCCGTCGGCGCGGGCCTGGAATTCGTGGGACAGGCCGGGCTTGAGCGTGCCGGCCGGCAGTCGGGCCAGGTCGGAGATGCGCGTCACGCCCAGCCGTTCGGCGTCGCTGGCCCGCAGCGCCAGCGCATAGGTATTGTTGAAGCCCAGGGGCACGGCGGCCTTCAGGCCGCGCGGCGCCAGCCAGGTGTTCAACTCCTCCAGCGACGGCTTGCCTTCGCGCTTGAGCAGCTCGCGCACGATGGTGCCGGTGTATTCGGGGTAGATGTCCACCGCGCCGCTGGCCAGCGCCTGCTCCAGGATGCCGGTATTGCCCAGCCCTTGCTTGTGCTCGGCGGCCACGCCGGCTTCGGCCAGCGTCTGGCGCACGATCTCGCCCAGGATGTAGCTTTCGGTGAAGCGCTTGGAGCCGACGACCACGGCGTCGGCGGCCAGCGCCGGAGCGAGAGCGCCGAGCAGGATCAGAAGCCAGGCCACGCATCCGGTCCACGACCGGTGTGTCATGCGTCGTCCCGGCATGGCATCACGGAATATCCGAGCCGCGGAAGAAGATCGATGCAGGTGCTGACACGGGCCATGGCGGACTCATTTCGGGCGCTGGAACAGGTCGAGTACGGGAACCGGATGATGAACCGCTTTGGTGGGTACCGCAGGCGCGCGGTGGACCACGCGGTGTTCGCCAGCGGTCACCGTCGAGGCGCTGGGGCTAGACTGGCCGTGGCGGCTGCAGCATCGACAGCGCCGCCCTTGAACGCCATTGGGAGGAGCCCGCAGCATGCCTCGGCCCGTCGACAGCATCCTGACCTACAACGCCGGGCGCGACCCCGAGCGCCTGGCGATGAAATACCGCCACATGCGCAGCAGCGCCTTCGTCTTCCTGCGCGCCACTTGCCACCTGTTCCCTGCACAGCTGCCGCAGAGGCACGCCTTGCCGGCGTCGCCCGCCGTCTGGTCCTGCGGCGACCTGCACCTGGAAAACTTCGGCAGCTACAAGGGCGACAACCGGCTACCCTATTTCGACGTCAACGACTTCGACGAGGGCGCGCTGATCCCCGCCGCGTGGGACCTGTTGCGGCTGCTGACCAGCGTGCGACTGGCCTGCCAGCCGCTGGACTTCGACGCCGCGCGCGTGCGTGCCCTGCTCGATGCGCTGCTGGCCGCGTATTTCGGCGCGCTGCGCGGCGGCAGCGCCCGCTGGATCGAACGCGAGACCGCCGAGGGCCCGGTACGCGAGCTCTTCGACACCGTGCGCGGCCGCGAACGCGCCGACTTCCTCGACAGCCGCACTTCCAGGCGCGGACGCCACCGCCGGCTCAAGCTCGACGGCAGCAAGGCGCTGCCGGCCGACGAAGCCGAGCACCGGCGTGTCGGCGCGCTACTGAGGCGCTTTGCCGCAACGAGCGGCCGCCCGGACTTCTTCGAGGTGCTGGACGTGGCCCGCCGCATCGCCGGCAACGGCAGCCTGGGCGTGCGCCGCTGGGTGGTGCTGGTACAGGGCAAGGGTGCGCCCGACGGGCACTATCTGCTCGACCTGAAGGAAGCCTTGCCCTCGGCGCTGACGCCGGCACTGCGGCTGAAGCAGCCGCCCTGGGCCGACGAGGCCGAACGCGTGGTGGCGCTGGCGCAGCGCTGCCAGGCGGTGCCGCCGGCCTTCCTGCACGCGGTGCGCATGGGCGGGCGCTCATATGTCCTGCGCGACCTGCAGCCCAGCGCCGACCGCGTGGCCTTCGGCGACGCCAAGCAGCCGCCCGAACGGCTGCTCTCGCTGATGGCCTCGGTGGGCCGCTGCACCGCCTGGGCGCACCTGCGCGCCAGCGGCCGCCAGCGCTCGGCCATCGCCGACGAGCTCATCGCCTGGGGTGCCGACGCCGACGCTCCGCGCCGCCTGCGCCGCGCCAGCCGCGAGTGCATGCAGACCGTGCGGGACGACTGGAAGGCCTATTGCAGCGCTTACGACGACGGCGTCTTCGCGCTCGACGCGACCGTCTCGGCGCGCTGAGCCGTGCGGGCGGAGCCGGCTCAGGCCTGCTGCGCCTGCGCCGCCAGCACTTCGCCGCGCACGGCCTCGGTCAGCTCGGCTTTCAACCCGGTGAAGGCCGGCGTCGTCTTCACGGAATAGTGGCGCGGGTGCGCCAGCGGCACCAAGCGGTCGAGCTTGATGCGCCCGGGACGCGCGCTCATGACGACGACGCGGCTGCCCATGAAGACCGCCTCGTCGATGTCATGGGTGACGAAGAGCACGGTCTTGCGCTGCTCTTCCCAGATGCCGAGCAGCAGCTCCTGCATCAGCTCGCGCGTCTGGTGGTCCAGCGCGCCGAAGGGCTCGTCCATCAGCAGCATGCGCGGATCGTTGGCCAGTGCGCGCGCCAGTGCCGTGCGCTGCTGCATGCCGCCGCTGAGCTGCTTCGGGTAGTGCCTGTCGAAGCCCTTGAGGCCCACCTTGACCAGAAAGCCGTGCGCGATCTCGAGCTGCTGTGCGCGCGGCAGGCCGCGTTCGCGCAGACCGAAGCAGACGTTGTCCAGCACCGTCAACCAGGGGAAGAGGGTGTAGCTCTGGAACACCATGCCGCGGTCGGCACCCGGGCCGGTGATGCGCCGGCCGTCGAGCTGCACCTCACCGGCCGTGGGATGGTCGAGCCCGGCCACGATGCGCAGCAGCGTGCTCTTGCCGCAACCGCTGGGGCCCAGGATGGTGATGAAGTCGTTCTCGGCGACGAGGAGGTCGGTGGCCTGCAGCGCCAGCGTCGAACCGTGCGTGCTGGCGAAGCGGCGCTCGACGCCGCGCACGGTGAGGATGTTTCCCATGCTCAGCGCCCCAGCTGCGCCCACGGAAAGAAGCTGCGGTTGGCCCACTTGAAGAGCAGGTCGCTGACCAGTCCGATGAGGCCGATGACGATGATGCCGAAGATGATCTGGTCGGTGGCCAGCAGCGCCTGGCTGTCGGTGATCATGTGGCCGATGCCGCTGGAAGCGCCGATGAGCTCGGCGACGATGACGTAGGTCCAGGCCCAGCCCAGCACCATGCGCAGCGTCTCGGCGATCTCGGGCGCGGCGCCGGGGATCAGCACGCGGCGGATCAGGCTGCGGTCGCTGGTGCCCAGCGTATAGGCCGCCTCCACCAGGTCGCGCCGGGTGTTGCCCACCGTCACCGCGATCATCAGCACGAGCTGGAAGAAGCTGCCGATGAAGATGACGGCCAGCTTCTGCGCCTCGCCGATGCCAGCCCACAGGATCAGCAGCGGAATGAAGGCGCTGGCCGGCAGGTAGCGCGCAAAGCTGACGAAGGGCTCGAAGAAGGCCTCGATCGGCTTGTAGGCGCCCATCAGCACGCCCAGCGGCAGCGCCAGCACGGCGGCGATGACGAAGCCGCCCAGCACGCGCCACACCGTCATGCCGATATCGTGGGCGAAGCCCAGTTCGGCCAGCAGCACCCAGCCGCTCCTGAGCATGGCCCAGGGGTCGGCCAGGAACAGCGGGTTGACGAAGCCGCTGAAGGTGGCCGCCGCCCACACCGCGACGAAGAGAACAAAGAAGGAAACGCCGAGCGCGACGCGCGCGCCCGGCGCCACCGGGACGAGCGGCTTCACGGCACCGCCCGCCACTCGGCCCCGGCGGGGCGGCAACCCATGAGCTGAACGCGCGCGCCCACGGTCACTGGATGAAGCGTGTGTCGGCCAGCTTCGTCAGGTCCGGGATCTGCCTGATGATGCCGGCCTCGAGCAGCAGTTGCGCGGCCTCCTTGCTGAACTGCAGGTGCTCGCCGGCGAAGAATTTCTGGTTCGCGGCGCGGTCCTGCCAGCGCAGGAACTTCTGGCTGGCCTCGAACTTCTCGGCCGTCTGCTTGACCGCCGCGCCCATGATGCCGAAGCTCTTGGCGGGCTCGGCGGCGATCATTGCCAGGGCGTCGAAGTAGCCGTCGGCCAGCGCCCTGGCGGCCTTGGGGTTCTCGGCCAGGAATTTGGGCGTGCAGCCGAAGGTGTCCATGATCATCGGGTAGTCCAGTGTGGTGGCGATGATCTTGCCGGCCTCGGGCTTCTCGCGCACCGCCGACAGATAGGGCTCGTAGGTCATCGCCGCGTCCAGGTTGGCGGTGCCGGCGATCATGGCGTTGGCGGCGGCCTGCGGCTCCAGGTTGACCACGTTCACGTCCTTCACCGAGAGGCCGTTCTTGGACAGCATCCAGGCCAGCGTGAAATACGGCGCCGTGCCGGGCGCGCTGGCGGCCACGGTCTTGCCCTTGAGGTCGCTGATCTTGGTGATGGCCGGCTTCACCACCATGCCGTCCGCGCCGTAGCTCTTGTCGAGCTGGAAGATCTGCGTCGCCGCGATGCCGTTGGCGTTCCAGACGATCCAGGTCTCGACCGTGGTCGCGGCGCACTGGATGTCGCCGCTGGCGATCGCCAGGTGGCGGTCCTTCTGCGGGATCATCTTGATGCTCACGTCCAGGCCGTGTTTCTTGAACAGGCCGGCCTCCCTGGCCAGGGTCAGCGGCGCGAAGCCGGTCCAGCCGGACATGCCGATGGCGACCTGGGTTTCCTGGGCCTGGGCCGGAGTCGTGGCCATCGCGGCGGCAGCGGCCAGCGTCAGCGCGAGCAAGGATGTCTTCATTTGTCGGGTTCCTGCGGGTTGGGGTGGGGGGATTGTCAGGCGGGGGTCCAGAGTGTCGGCAGTCCGGGCAGCGTGCGCAAGATGCACGCAAGCGTGCCGTCGCGCACCCGTGCCGTGGCGGCTTCGATATCGGGCGCGATGTAGCGGTCGTGCATCATGGCCGGGCAGCGTGCCCGCAGCAGGGCATGCGCCTGCTCCAGTGCGGCCGAGCTGTGCAGCGGGCGCAGGAAGTCGATGCCCTGCGCCGCGGCCAGCCATTCGACGCCCAGGATGTGCGCCACGTTGGCGATCATCGGCTGCAGCCGCCGCGCTGCGAACGTGGCCATGCTGACATGGTCTTCCTGGTTGGCGCTGGTGGGCAGGCTGTCGACGCTGGCCGGGTGCGCCAGGCTCTTGTTTTCGCTGGCCAGCGAGGCGGCCGTGACGTGGGCGATCATGAAGCCGCTGTTCAGTCCGGCGTTGGCCGTCAGGAACGGCGGCAGGCGCGAGACGCTGCTGTCGATCAACATCGCGATGCGGCGTTCGGCGATGGCGCCGACCTCGGCGATGGCGTTGGCCATCGCGTCGCAGGCCAGCGCCACCGGTTCGGCATGGAAGTTGCCGCCGGAGACCATGGCCCCGTCTTCGTGGAATACCAGCGGGTTGTCGGTGACGGCATTGGCCTCGCGCAGCAGCACCAGCGCGGCGTGGCGCAGCTGGTCCAGGCAGGCACCCACCACCTGCGGCTGGCAGCGCAGGCAGTAGGGGTCCTGCACGCGGTCGTCGCCTTCGGCATGCGAGGCGCGGATGGCGCTGCCAGCGAGCAGCGCGCGGTAATACTGGGCCACGTCGACCTGCCCCGGCTGGCCGCGCAGCGCATGGATGCGCGGGTCGAAAGGGCCGTCGCTGCCGCGCGCGGCGTCGACCGTCAGCGCGCCGATCACCAGCGCCGATTCCAGCACCGGCTCGAAGCTCAGCAGCGCGTGCAGCGCCAGCGCGGTGCTGGTCTGCGTGCCGTTGATCAGCGCCAGGCCCTCCTTGGCCGCCAGCTGCAGCGGCGTGATGCCGGCCGCCTGCAGCAACGCGGCCGCCGGTGCACGCCGGCCGGCGTGGCCAGCAGCGTCGCCCGCATCGGTGACGAGGAAATGACCCTCGCCCATCAGCGCCAGCGTCATGTGCGCCAGCGGCGCCAGGTCTCCCGAGGCGCCCACCGAGCCTTGGCTCGGCACCCAGGGCACGAGGCCGGCGTTGTGCACGGCCAGCAAGGTGTCGATGACGACCGGCCGCACCCCGGAATGGCCGCGCGCCAGGCTGGCCGCCTTCAGCGCCAGCATCAGCCGCACCACGGCAGGCTCGAGCGGCGCGCCGACACCGACACTGTGCGAGCGGATCAGATTGAGCTGCAGCGTGGCGAGGTCGGCCTCGCTGATGCGCGTGCTGGCGAGCTTGCCGAAACCGGTGTTGACGCCGTAGACCGGGACATCGCCCTCGGCGGCGCGGCGCACCACGGCGGCGCTGGCCAGGATGCCCGGCAGCGCCTGCGGGTCCATCAACAGGGGCTGAGGCGCGCCCGGGCGGTCGCCCGGCGCGCCGGCGTGGATGGCCTGCAGTTCGTCGAGCGTCAGATGTCCGGGCCGCAGCAGCATCAGCGCACCATCGGCAGGTTCAGCCCTTGTTCGCGCGCACACGCCACCGCGTCCTCGTAGCCGGCGTCGGCGTGGCGCATGACGCCGGTGCCGGGGTCGTTCCACAGCACGCGCTCGATGCGCCGTGCCGCTTCGTCGCTGCCATCGCAGACGATCACCACGCCGGCGTGCTGCGAGTAGCCCATGCCGACGCCGCCGCCATGGTGCAGGCTGACCCAGGTGGCGCCGCTGGCGGTGTTGAGCAGCGCATTCAGCAGCGGCCAGTCGCTGACGGCGTCGCTGCCGTCCTTCATCGATTCGGTTTCGCGGTTCGGCGACGCCACCGAGCCGCTGTCCAGGTGGTCGCGGCCGATGACGATGGGCGCCTTCAGTTCGCCGCTCCTGACCATCTCGTTGAAGGCCAGCCCGGCGCGGTGGCGCTCGCCCAGGCCGATCCAGCAGATGCGCGCCGGCAGGCCCTGGAAGGCGATGCGCTGGCCGGCCATGTCCAGCCAGCGGTGCAGGTGCGCGTCCTCGGGGAACAGCGCCTTCATCTTGGCGTCGGTCTTGCGGATGTCCTCCGGATCACCGCTCAGCGCCACCCAGCGGAAGGGACCGCGGCCGCGGCAGAACAACGGCCGCACGTAGGCCGGCACGAAACCGGGGAAGTCGAACGCATTCTTCACCCCGGCGTCGAAGGCCACCTGGCGGATGTTGTTGCCGTAGTCCACCGTGGGCACGCCCATGGCCTGGAAGGCCAGCATGGCCTGCACGTGCACGGCGCAGCTGCGCGCGGCGGCCTCGCGCAGCGCGGCATGCTGCGATGAATCCGCTTGCGCATCGCGCCAGCGCTCCACGCTCCAGCCCGCGGGCAGGTAACCGTTGACGAGATCGTGGGCGCTGGTCTGGTCGGTCACCAGGTCGGGCCTGATTTGTCCACTTCGGCCGCGCTGCACCAGTTCCGGCAGGATCTCGGCCGCGTTGCCGAGCAGGCCGATCGACACCGCCTTCTTCGCGGCGGTGTACTTGGCGATGCGCGCCAGCGCGTCGTCCAGGCTCGTAGCCTGCTCGTCCAGATAGCGGCTGCGCAGGCGGAAGTCGATGCGGCTTTGCTGGCACTCGATATTCAGGCTGCAAGCGCCGGCGAAGCTGGCCGCCAGCGGCTGCGCGCCGCCCATGCCGCCCAGGCCGGCGGTGAGGATCCAGCGCCCGGCCAGGTTGCCGCCGTAGTGCTGCCGGCCCGCCTCGACGAAGGTCTCGTAGGTGCCCTGCACGATGCCCTGGCTGCCGATATAGATCCAGCTGCCGGCCGTCATCTGGCCGTACATCATCAGGCCCTTGCGGTCGAGTTCGTCGAAATGCTCCCAGGTCGCCCACTTCGGCACCAGGTTTGAATTGGCGATCAGCACGCGCGGCGCGTCGGCGTGGGTGCGGAACACACCCACCGGCTTGCCGCTCTGCACCAGCAGCGTCTCATCGGGCCGCAGCTTTCGCAGCGACTCGAGGATGGCTTCATAGCAGTCCCAGTTGCGCGCCGCCTTGCCGATGCCGCCGTAGACCACCAGCGCGTCGGGGTTCTCGGCCACCTCGGGGTCGAGGTTGTTCTGGATCATGCGCCAGGCGGCTTCGATCAGCCAGTTGGCGCAGTGGAGCTGGCTGCCGCGCGGGGCGCGCACGGGGTGGGGCTGGGCCAGGCGGTGCAGAGGGCTGAGGTCGGTCATGGCGGGCTCCAAAGGTGGCACGGGCGCACCGTGCTGAATTCAGGGTTGCACTCTACTTGTCTAGACAACTCTATGCAAGTAGCATCTGCACCATGGTTTCCCCTCGGTCCCGCGCCCAGGCTGTCGCCCAGGCACCCTACGCCCGCGTCAAGCAGCACCTGAAGCAGGGCCTGGCCAGCGGCCGCTGGCCGCCCGGCGCACTGATGCCCTCCGAGGCCGAGCTGGTGGCCGAATTCGGCGTCAGCCGCATGACGGTCAACCGCGCCATCCGCGAGCTGCAGGCCGAGGGCCTGGTGGCGCGCAGCCAGGGCGTGGGCACCTTTGCCGCACCGCTGCACAGGGTGTCGTCCACGCTCACCATCCGCGACCTGCAGGAGGAGATCGAAGCCCGCGGTCACCGGCACCACGCCGAGGTGCACCTGCAGCGCGCCGAGTCGGCCCCCGCGGCGCTGGCGGCGCAGCTGGGCGTGCTGCCGGGCAGCGAAGTCTTCCACACGCTGATCGTGCATTTCGAGAACGGCGTGCCGCTGCAGTGCGAGGACCGTTATGTCAACCCCGCCTGTGCACCCGGCTACCTGCAGGCCGATTTCACCCGCACCACGCCCACGCATGTGCTGTTCGAGACCACGGCGCTGTGGCGCGCGCAATATGCCGTGGAGGCCGCGCGACCCACGGCGCAGGAAGCCAGGCTGCTGCAGATCGATGCCGGCGACCCCTGCCTGATCGTCGTGCGCCGCACCTTCACGCGCGACGCCGCCATCACCATCGCCCGCCTGGTGCACCCGGGCTCGCGCTATGTCGTCGAAGGGAGCTTCACGCCATGAACAGTCACCGCGTGCGCCTGGCCGACGTGGCCGCCGAGCCCTGGCGCAACGGCGGCGGCACCACGCGTGAACTCTTAGCCTGGCCGCAGCCCGCCGAATGGCAACTGCGCGTGAGCGTGGCCGAGATCGAACGCGACGGACCCTTCTCGCCGTTCGACGGGGTCGACCGCTGGTTCGCGGTGATCGAAGGCGCAGGCGTCGAACTCGCCTGGGCCAGCGGCACGAGGACGCTGCGGCCCGGCGAAGCGCCACTGCAGTTCGCCGGCGAGGCGGCGCCGGCCTGTCGGCTGCTGCAAGGGCCGACGCGCGACCTCAATTTCATGCACCGCCGTGGCGCGGGCGTGGCGTCGATGCGGCCAGCCCACGCCGGCAGCGGCGCGCAAGGCAGCCTGCGCTGGCGCGGCCTGTACGTGGCCGACGAGGCGCTGATCGACCTGGGCGAGCAGACCGAGCCGCTGGCCGCCGGCACCTTGCTCTGGTCGGAACGGAACGACGTCGAGCCGCCGGCCCGGCCCTGGCAGCTGCAGTCGGCCGGCCGGGCCTGGTGGCTGACGCTGGAGACCCGATGAGCTTCACCCTCTGGCGGCATGCCCGCATCGCCACGATGGCGCCCGGCCGGCCCTGGGGCTGGATCGACGACGGCGCCCTGCTGGTGCAGGGGCACAGCCTGTTCTGGGTCGGCCCGCAGGGCGAACTGCCGGCCGGCCTGCAGCCCGATACCGAGCACGACCTGGGCGGCGCCCTCGTCACGCCGGGCCTGATCGACGCCCACACCCATCTCGTCTACGGCGGCGACCGCGCCGCCGAATTCGAGCTGCGGCTGCAGGGTGTCAGCTACGAGGCCATCGCCAAGGCCGGTGGCGGCATCCGCGCCACCGTGGCCGCCACCCGCGCCGCCAGCGACGAGGGACTCTTCGCCGGCGCTGCGGCGCGCGCCCGCACGCTCATGGCCGAGGGCGTGACCACCATCGAGATCAAGTCCGGCTACGGCCTGACCGAAGCCCACGAAGCCCGCTGCTTGGCGGTGGCGCGTCGCCTGGGCCACGAATTGCCGCTGAGCGTGCGCACCACCTCGCTGGCGGCCCACGCCCTGCCGCCCGAATACGAGGGCCGCGCCGACGACTACATCGCCGACGCCTCTGCCTGGCTGGCCGGCCAGCACGCGCAAGGCCTGGTCGACGCGGTGGATGTCTTCTGCGACACCATCGGCTTCACGCCGGCACAGACCGAACGCATCTTCCTGGCCGCAAAGCGCCTGGGCCTGCCGGTGAAGCTGCATGCCGAGCAGCTCAGCGACCAGGGCGGCGCGGCGCTGGCGGCCCGCCACGGCGCTTTGAGCTGCGACCATCTGGAACACCTCTCGGCCGCGGGCATCGCCGCGATGCGCAGCGCCGGCACGGTGGCCGTGCTGCTGCCCGGCGCCTACTATTTCCTGCGCGAGACGAAACTGCCGCCGGTGGCCGCGCTGCGCGAGGCCGGTGTGCCGATGGCCATCGCCACCGACCACAACCCCGGATCGTCGCCCTGCCTGAGCCTGCTGCTGATGCTGAACATGGCCTGCACGCTGTTTCGCCTGACACCCGAGGAGGCCTGGCGCGGTGTCACCGCGCACGCCGCGCGCGCGCTGGGCCTGCACGACCGCGGCATGCTGGCCGCCGGGCAGCGCGCCGACTTCGTGGTCTGGGACGCCGAGCACCCGCGCGAGATCGCCTACCGCTTCGGCCACAACCCCTGCCGGCGCGTGGTGCGCGGCGGCGTGCAGAGGATGCAGTCATGAGCGAGCACGCACAAACGACGAACGAGTCCGTCTTCACCCTGCATCGTGGCATGCGGCCGTTGCTGGTGAGCTTTCCGCACGTGGGCACGCAGATCCCCGCCGACCAGCAGCATCGCTATACAGGGCGCGCCCTGCAGGTCGAGGACACCGACTGGTTCCTGGACCGCCTGTACGCCTTCGCCGCCGACCTGGGCGCCAGCCTGATCGTGCCGCGCCACAGCCGCTACCTGATCGATCTGAACCGCCCCAGCGACAACCGGCCCATGTATGCCGGCCAGAACAATACCGAGCTGTGCCCGACGCGGCACTTCACCGGCGAGCTGCTCTACCACGAAGGCTTCGCGCCCGACAACGCCGAGATCCGCCGCCGCGTCGCCGTTTACTGGCAGCCCTATCACGATGCCTTGCACGAAGAACTGGCGCGCCTGCAAGCCACGCATGGCCACGCCGTGCTCTTCGACAGCCACAGCATCAAGAGCGAACTGCCCTGGCTCTTCGAAGGCACGCTGCCGCACATGAACCTGGGCACCGTGGGCGGCACGAGCTGTGCGCCGTCGCTGCGCGACGCACTGGGCGTCGTCCTGGCGGCGCAAGCGACCTACAGCCATGTCGTCGACGGCCGCTTCAAGGGCGGCCACATCACGCGCCAATACGGCCGCCCAGCGCAAGGCCTGCACGCCGTGCAGCTGGAGATGTGCTGGCGTGCCTACATGGACGAGGCGCCACCCTGGCGCTGGCGCGACGAGCGCGCCGCCGAGGTGACACCGCTGCTGCGCCGCTTGGTGCAGGCCATGCTCGACTGGCGGCCGTGACGTCCACCACCACGCCGGGCACGCCACCCGCCCTGCTCTGGGCCCAGCGCGCCTGGATCGCCGGGCGCTGGGCGGAGTCGGTACTGCTGCGCGCCGGCCCCGACGGCCACTGGGCCGAGATCCGCACCGCCACTGCGCCGCCACCGCAGGCCACCAAGCTGCCTGGCCCGGTGCTGCCGGGGCTGGTGGACGCGCACAGCCACGCCTTCCAGCGCGCCTTCGCTGGCCTGGCCGAGCGCCGCACCGCGGAGCACGACGACTTCTGGTCCTGGCGCGACCGCATGTACGGCGTGGCACTGCGCATCACGCCGGCACAACTGCGCACCGTGGCGGCGCAGCTGTATGCCGAGCTCCTGTGCGGCGGCTATACCCAGGTGTGCGAGTTCCACTACCTGCACCACGACGAAAGCGGCCAGCCCTACCCCGACCCGCTGGCGATGAGCCGGGCACTGGCCGACGCAGCGGCCGACAGCGGCATCGGCCTCACGCTGCTGCCGGTGCTGTACGAACGCGCGGGCTTCGCGCAGCCGCGGCTGCGCCCCGACCAGCGCCGCTTCGCCACCGACGTGGATGCGGTGCTGACGCTGCGCGACGGCGTGCGCGGCTGGACGCTGCCGCGCGTGAATGCCGGCGTGGCGATCCATTCGCTGCGTGCCGCGGCGGCGGCGTCGATCCACGAGCTGTTGCGCCGGCTGCAGGGCGACAGCGGCCCCATCCACGTCCATGTCGCCGAGCAGACCGCCGAGGTCGACGACTGCCTGGCCGCCACCGGCGCGCGCCCGATCGAATGGCTGGCCCGCGAAGGCCTGCTCGACGCGCGCTGGCAACTGGTGCATGCCACGCACGCGCTGCGGTCCGAGATCGACGCCGTGGCTGCCAGCGGTGCCGGCGTCGTGCTCTGCCCCAGCACCGAAGCCAACCTGGGCGACGGCCTGGCCGACCTGCCGCGCTGGCTGGCCGCTGGCGTACCGCTGACGCTGGGCTCGGACAGCAACGTCTGCCGCCACTGGGCCGAGGAACTGCGCTGGCTGGATTACGGCCAGCGGCTGCAGCTGCGGCAGCGCAACGTGGCGGCCGCACCGGCGCTGCACGACGGCGCCACCGCGGCGCGCCTGTTCGAGCGCATGCTCGCCGGCGGTGCCGCGGCCGCCGGCCTGCCGGCCTGGGGCCTGGTGCCCGGTGCCCGCGCCGACCTGCTGGTGCTGGAACTGCAGGCGCCCGGCCTGCTGGGCATGCCGGCCTCGCACGCTCTGGACGCGCTGGTCTTTGCCACCGACGCGCCGGCGCTGCGCGAAGTGTGGGTGGCGGGCCGGCGGATCGTGGCGGGTGGCAGGCACATCGGCGCAGCGGCCGCGACCGGCCGCCTCGCCGCCGAGGTTGCCGCCAACCTTGCCGCCGACTTTGCCGGCACGATGGCCGAGCTCTGGCCCGCTTGAGAGCTTCTGAGATATGAATCACCGCCGAGGCGGCGACAAGGCCTCGGCGCCGGCCTGCCCGGCCGACGCTGCCGAAGCCGACGGCGTTGCCGTCGCCTTCGCCGCAGGCGCCGCGGAGGCCGCTGGTGCCGAGGAGGCCGCCGGCGAAACCGGTGCCACCGCTTCGGCCGAAGCTTCGAAGGCTGGTGCCCGTGAAGCCAGGTCCGGCACCACCATCACCCGCGCCGCGCTGGCCAGAGTCGGCAGCACGCGCTGCGCAAACCAGCTGCCGGGCGTGTCGGGTTCCAGCGCGGCGACCACGAGATGCGCAAGTGGCTGGTCCAGCGGCACCCACCAGCCGCCGGCCGGCACCGGCAGCGGTGCCGCGTCGGCGACCACGCGCACCAGACGCAGGCCCAGGCCGTCGTCGACACCGCCGCGCGCGTCGGGCCGCGCCATGCTGGCGCGCGAGGTCTCGCGCCAGGTCTCGGCCTGCAACAGGATGGCCTGATCCAGGCGCTGCACGGAAACGTCCAGTTCCTGAAGCAAGTGCACCGCCGCTCCAGCCTCGGCGGCCAGCCAGTAGCCGCAGGGCCGGGCGCGCTGGATCACGGGCTCCAGTTCGAGCGCGTTGTCCCACAACACCGGCACCCACTTGTCGGCGCCGGTCACCGGGTCGAGCATGAGCATGTCGCGCCGCGTCGGCGTCGGCACGGCCAGCACCACCATGTCGCCGCGGCAGGCCTGGCCGGCCACCTGCGTGTCGAGCCGCAGCCTCAGGGCCTGCAGCGCGGCCGCCTGCTCGGCCGCACTGTGCAGCAGGCTTTGCACCGCCACCACGTGGCCGTGCACGCGGCGCTGCAGGTGCGTGCGGCCGAGACCCAGGCCGCGCGACTCGAGCAGAAAGCTCACGGCGTGGCCCAGCCCCTGCACGTTGCGCAGGGTATCGGGCTGCGGGCCGCCCATCGCCAGCCGCCGCTCGCCAGGCGTGTCGACCGGGGCGTGAAACCAGTCGGCACTGAGCCCTTCACGCACCAGCACCCGCAGCAACGGCTGGCGGAACCCCACTTCGGCCGCGGCCGAGAGCTCGGCCGGCAGGTTGGCCGCGGTCGCGTATTGCAGCAGCAGGTCGTGCCGCGGCAGGGCGTTGAAGCGTTCGCGGTACGAGCCGCCAACCGGGTATTCGTGCAAGTCCGCCACCACCAGCGGCCGGTAGGTGCGCACCAGCAGTGCGATCGCGCGCGCCTCGGGCGAACTCAGTCGCAGGTGGTCGCGGTTGATGTCCACGCCGTGCCGGCCCCAGCGCAGGCCCAGCGCCGCGCCGTCGGGGTTGGCGCGCGGCAGCACGACGACGTCGATGCGGTCCAGCAGCACCGCCCAGGCCGGCGTGGCCAGCAGCCGCGCCACCGCCAGCAAGGCCTCGGCACCGGCCGGCTCATCGCCGTGCTGCTGACCCACCAGCAGCACGGTCGGCCGGCCCGGCCCGCGCGAAAAGTGCAGCGCCTCGATCGCCGTGCCATCCGCCGAGCGGCCCGCGGCCAGCAGGCGCGGCCCCTGCGGCCGTGCCGCCAGCTCGTGCAACGCCTGGCGCAATTCCTCGTTGCCGGTGAAGCGGTCGCGGCCAGGCTGCAGGCCAGGGGTGTCGTAGACCGTGGCAGGTTCGGGAAACCGCGCTGCCACCGCATCGGCCGCCTGCGGCACCCCCTCGGCGCCGGCCAGCGCGATGCACAGCACGGCGGCGCTGCCGGCCAACAGCCGCGGCAGGGCTTCGATGGCGCTCACGTCGCTGCTCCCACGGACTGCATGTTGCCAGCACGGCAGAATGCGCGGGGGCTGCCGCGGCCCGGAGACTGCCGATGAGCGTGCTGAAGTGGGGAGGGGCCGGCCTGGCGGCGCTGGCGATGCTGACGCTGCTGGCCGTGCTGGGCGGCCAGCTGGGCCTGTGGCGGGGGCAGGCGCCGGACGACCTGGGCGTGAGGAACGGTCGTCTCAAGCCGCCCTCGATGACCGCCAACAGCGTCAGCAGCCAGGCCGGCCTGTGGCCTGGCCACCCGCAGCAAGAGGCCGCCCGCATCGAGCCGCTGGCCCTGTTGGGCGACGGCCCGGGCACGCTGCAGCGGCTGCACGACACCGTGGCCGCGATGCCGGGCGCGCGCATCGTGCGCTTCGAGGGCGACTATCTGCGCGCCGAGTTCACGACGCCGCTCATGCAGTTCACCGACGACGCCGAGTTCTGGCTCGACCGCGAGGCCGGCGTGGTGCACGTGCGCTCGGCGTCGCGCCTGGGACGCGGCGACCTGGGCACCAACCGCAGGCGCATCGAAGCCCTCCGCGCCCGGCTGCAAGAGCGCTGAAATGAAACCCCCAACCTCGCTACGCTCGGTACCCCCCAAGGGGGCTGTCAGCACCTTCGGAACGGCCGGGCGGTACTGACGTGGCGCGTCTGCAGGCCCTCCGCCCCTGCGGCGCGCCTTTCGCGCTCCCGGGGCGTCGACTGGCGCCCACGGCCGTCGTTTCGTCGTCGCGATCGCCCTTGCGCCCCGACCCCGGACCACAATCGACACCGATGCCCACCGAAGCCTCGCTGCCAAGCACCGCCGTCCCCGCCCCGGCGGTGTCGCGGCCGTGGCGTGGCCTGCTGTTCACCAGCGTGCTGTGCATCGCCATCGCGGTCGTCCTCACGGTGCTGGACCGCGGCGGCTTCGGCACCAAGCTGGTCTACAGCTTCGCCATCGGCCTGAGCTGCTGGGCCGTCATCGACGGCATGCGCATCGCCGTCAACGGTCTCGTCAGGCGCGCGCGGCGGCGCCGTGGCGAAACGCCGGACGGACCCGACTTCCTGGTCGGCTGGCGCGGCATGCTGCCGCTGGCCCTGTTGGCCATGCTGTTCGGCCCGCCACTGGGGCTGACCGTTGGCGATGCCCTCACCGGCGGCCGCTCGACCAGCCTGCTGCAGTTCGGCGCCACGTCGACGAGGCTGACGCTGGCGTTCAGCATCATCGGCACGCTGGCTTCGGTGTTCGTGGTGTCGACGCTGGAGCGGCTGGCCGCGGCGCGCGCCAGCGCCGAGCGTGCGCAGCGCGTGGCCGCCGAAGCGCAGCTGCGCCTGCTGCAGTCGCAGCTGGAACCGCACATGCTCTTCAACACCCTGGCCAACCTGCGCGTGCTGATCGGCGTGGACGCGGCGCGCGCACAGGCCATGCTCGACCACCTCAACGCCTACCTGCGCGCCACGCTCAGCGCATCGCGCGCCGTGCAGCACCCGCTGGCCGACGAATTCGCGCGCCTGGCCGACTACCTGGCGCTGATGGCCGTGCGCATGGGGCCGCGGCTGCAGGTGCGGCTGGACCTGCCCGAAGAATTGGCCAGACTGCCGGTGCCGCCGCTGCTGCTGCAGCCGCTGGTGGAAAACAGCATCAAGCACGGGCTGGAGCCGCAGGTCGACGGCGGTCGCATCGACATCACGGCGCGACGCGTCGGCCAGCAGCTTGTGCTCGCCGTGCGCGACACCGGCGCCGGGCCGGGCGCTGCGGCCACCTGCACCGACACCAGCGGCGGCTTCGGCCTGGTGCAGGTGCGCGAGCGCCTGGCCACCGTCTATGGCGGGCGTGCCTCGCTGACGCTGCAGGCCGCCGGCGACGCCGAAGGCGGCACGCTCGCCACCCTGCACCTGCCCCTGTCATGACGACCCTGCCCGCCCCGCGCTGCCTGATCGCCGAAGACGAACCCCTGCTCGCCGCTGGCCTGCGCGCCGACCTGGCCGCGCTGTGGCCGGCGCTGGTGGTGGCGGCCGAGGTCGGCGACGGTGCCAGCGCCGTGGCGCAGGCGCTGGCATGGCGCCCCGAGGTCTGCTTCCTGGACATCCGCATGCCGGCCCTGTCCGGCCTGGAAGCTGCGCAGGCGCTGGCCGAGGACTGGCCCGAGGGCGTGCCCTTCCCGCTGCTCGTCTTCGTGACCGCCTACGACCAGTACGCGCTGCAGGCTTTCGACGCGCAGGCCGTGGACTACCTGGTCAAGCCGCTGGACCGCCAGCGACTGGCCGCCTGCGTTGCGCGCCTGCAGGCCCGCCTGGCCGACCGCGCGCCGGCCGCCGAGGCCTTGCAGCAGACCGTGGCCCAGTTGCGCACGCTGCTGGGCGCCGCGCCGCCCCAGGCCGGCGCCACGCGGCTGACCGTGATCCAGGCCCAGACCGGCAACCTGGTGCGCATGGTGCCGGTGGACGAGGTGATCTATTTCGAGGCCGCCGACAAATACGTGCGCGTGGTCACCGCCGAACGCGAACACCTGATCCGGCTGTCGCTGCGCGAATTGCTGCCGCAGCTGGACCCGGCCGTCTTCTGGCAGGTGCACCGCGGCACCGTGGTGCAGGCGCGCTGCATCGCCAGCGCCCGGCGCGACGACTCCGGCAAGGCCTTCCTGAGCCTGCATGGCCGGCCGGAAACGCTGGTGGCCAGCCGGCTTTACGCGCACCGCTTCAAGGGCCTGTAGGGCGCCCGTCCGCCCGCAAGGCACGGCACTGCACTGCACGGTACAGGCACGTTGCGGCGCGACGCGCAGCCGCTGGACGACCCGTTCCTGCCGCGGCAACGCCGGGTGCCGGCGCGCACCCGTCCCCGGGCGCTTCCTCGATCCGCATCTTGCGCCCCTTGGGCGCGGTTTCGGCGCCGGCACCGTCGATCGGTCGCCTGCCGCTGGCTGCCGCAGGGTCGCACCCGCACCATGGCGGCACGCCCCGAAGGCCACGACGCCAGATTTCCCCGGGGCCCGGGACCGACACCATGAACCAGCCGCTCACCCTTCTCGCTGCCCAGCCGCTGCTGGCGGTACACGTCGCCGGCGCGCTGGCGGCCGTGGCCATCGGCGCCGTGCTGCTGTGGGGCCGCAAGGGCAGTGTCGAGCACCGCGTGCTGGGCTGGGCCTGGGTGGTGGCCATGGCGGCGGCTGCGCTGTCCAGCATCGGGCTCGGCGGCGGTGGCATTCCCCACATCGCCGGCTTCTCGCCCATCCACCTGCTGACGCTGCTGGTGCTGGTGTCGCTGCCGCTGGGCGTGAGGCATGCGCGCCGGCACCGGGTGACGGCGCACCGCAAGACCATGACCTCGATCTACATCGGCGGCTGCATCGTCGCCGGCCTGTTCACGCTGCTGCCCGGCCGGCTGCTGGGCGGCGCCCTCTCCGCCTGACCCGGGCGACCCTTCCACCTGATTCCCACACTGGAGCCTGACCATGACCGCGAACACCCCCGACCCCCGTGACGCCGACTTGCGCCGCATCGCCAGGCGCCGCGTGAAACTGAAGATGGGCTGGTACGTGCACCTGGTGGTGTACGTCTGCGTCAACCTGGGCCTGTTGGCGCTGAATCACCTGGCGGGCGGTGTGCGCTGGAGCGTGTTCCCGGCGCTGGGCTGGGGGCTGGGGCTGACGATCCACGGCATCGTGGTCGCGCTGCAGCTGATGGGCGGCGGCGACCTGCGCGAGCGTTGGCTGCAGCAGGAGATCGTGCGCCTGAAACAAGGCCGTTGACGCCTTGTGCCGGCTCTGGCGCAGGGCCAGGCACGAGGGCCCGGCGCCCCGGGGGCAGTCGATAGAATTTGCGCATGACCCCGACCGCCAAAGATGCCAAGGCCCCGGCCGCCAATTTCCTGCGCGCCATCATCGAGAAGGACCTGGCCAGCGGGGCGCTGCAGGGGCGCCGCTTCGGCGGCAGCCCCGGCGACGCCGCCCACCATGCCGCCGGCGCGCCCGACCCGGCGCGCATCCGCACCCGGTTCCCGCCCGAGCCCAACGGCTACCTGCACGTGGGCCACGCCAAGAGCATCTGCCTGAATTTCGGCCTCGCGCGCGACTTTGGTGGCGTGTGCCACCTGCGCTTCGACGACACCAACCCCGAGAAGGAAGAGCAGGAGTACGTGGACGCCATCGTCGAGGCCGTGCACTGGCTGGGCTTCGACTGGAACGTCGAACTCGATGGGGTGCGCACCAGCCACCTGTATTACGCCAGCGACTATTTCGACTTCATGTACCGCGCCGCCGAGGCGCTGGTGACCGCCGGCCTGGCCTACGTGGACGAGCAGAGCGCGGAGGAAATGCGCGCCAGCCGCGGCGACTTCAATACGCCCGGCACCGACAGCCCCTACCGCAGCCGCACGCCGGCCGAGAACCTGGCGCGGCTGCGCGAGATGAAGGCCGGCGCCCTGCCCGACGGCGCCGCGGTGCTGCGCGCGAAGATCGACATGGCTTCGCCCAATATCAACCTGCGCGACCCGGCGCTGTACCGCATCAAGCACGCCACGCACCACAACACCGGCGACCGCTGGTGCCTCTACCCGATGTACACCTACGCGCACCCGATCGAGGACGCGCTGGAGTGCATCACGCACAGCTTCTGCACGCTGGAATTCGAGGACCAGCGGCCGTTCTACGACTGGCTGCTGGAACACCTGGCCGACCTCGGCCTGCTGGCGCGGCCCTTGCCGAAGCAATACGAATTCGGCCGCCTGAACCTGAGTTACGTGGTCACCAGCAAGCGCAAGCTGCGCGAGATGGTGGCCGAGGGCATCGTCGGCGGCTGGGACGACCCGCGCATGCCCACGATCTTCGGCATGCGCCGGCGCGGCTATACGCCGGCGGCCATCCGCGCCATGGCCGACGGCACGGGGGCGAGCAAGACCAATATCTGGCTCGACTACGCCGTGCTCGACCAGTGCCTGCGCGCCGACCTGGAAGGCCAGGCGCCGCGCGCGATGGCCGTGCTCGACCCGCTGCGGCTGGAGCTGACGAACTGGGCCGAGGTCTATGGCGAGGGGCATGTCGAACCCTGCCAGGCGCCGGCGCACCCGCAGCGCCCGGAACTCGGCGAGCGCCGGTTCGGACTGGCGCCGCAGGTCTGGATCGAACGCGACGATTTCGCCGAAGTGCCGGCCAAGGGCTTCTTCCGCCTGTTTCCGCCGCGCACGCTGGCCGACGGCAGCACGGTGCCCGGCAACAAGGTGCGGCTCAAATACGGCGTGGTGGTGGAATGCACGGGCTGCGAAACGGACGCCGGCGGCCGGGTCGTCAAGGTGCTGGCGCGCGTGCTGCCCGACACCAAGAGCGGCACGCCGGGCGCCGACGCGGTGAAGGTCAAGGGCACCGTCACCTGGGTCGGCGTGCACGAGGCGGTGCCCGCCACCGTGGTGTTGTACGACCGCCTGTTCACCGAGGCGCAGCCCGACGCCGGCGGACGCGACTTCCGCGAGGTGCTCAACCCGAAGAGCAAGCAGGTGGTGACGGCCTACCTGGAGCCGGCGCTGGCCGGCGTGGCGCCCGAGCAGCACTTCCAGTTCGAACGCCACGGTTATTTCGTCACCGACCGCGTCGAGCACGCGCCGGGCCGGCCGGTATTCAACCGCATTACCACGCTGCGCGACGGCTGGTCGGGCTGAAGACCCGCCTCGCACCGCTGCGGCCAGCGTCCCCGTGCGGCGACGATCGATCGCCCTTTCAACCCAACCCACAGAAGGCACCCCCCGTGATGAACCGTCGAATCCTCTTCCCCTTTGCGGCCTGGGCCGCAACCGCCATCGCGCTGGCCCTGCCGGGCGCGGGCTTGGCCCAGGGCGACCCGCTGGCCCGCGCCGCCGCCGAGAAGGGCGCGGTCGTCACCGACAGCGGCCTGGTCTTCCGCAGCGTCAAGGAAGGCACGGGTGCCGGCCCGCTGGCCACCGACACCGTGCGCGTGCACTACCGCGGCAGCTTCCCCGACGGCCGCGAATTCGACAGCTCCTACTCGCGCGGCCAGCCGGCCACGTTTCCGCTCAACCGCGTCATCAAGTGCTGGACCGAAGGCGTGCAGCGCATGAAGGTCGGCGGCAAGGCCCGGCTCACCTGCCCGGCGGCCATCGCCTACGGCGACCGCGGTGCCGGCGGCGTGATCCCGCCGAATGCGGTGCTGCAGTTCGAGGTGGAACTGCTGGGCATCGAAGGCAGGTAGCGTCGGCCGCGCGCTGCGTGCGTGATCGCCGGGCGACCGTCCAGGCCGCTTTCAGGCCGTGCGCCGCAGCCTTTGCACCAGCGTCACGGCGGCCATCACCAGCGCGCCGGCAACCACGCCGACCAGGGCGTCGGGCAGCAGCGGCAGCAATGGGTGCGCGGGCAGCCCAATCGGACCACCGCGCCGCTCCAAGGCGACAAACTCGCCCTGGCCCACGACATCGCCGCACGCCTCAGCCTTCAGCGGCACCGCAGCGGACCTGCACGGCAGGACATATTTGCAGGGACGAAGTCCGCACCGCCTGATCGCCACACCCTCGGCGCAACCACCGGGCTTGTCCAACAAACGGATCAGATCGCGGCTTCGCGCGATCTATCCTTGATCGTTAGGCCGCACCGTGTTCGTGCGAGCGAGCGCAGTTGGTCAGTTTGGCACGGGCGACCTGTGAAAGTGAGCGATCTTCCAGCCGGTCAGTTGTCGCTCGACTACGAATGTAGTGCGCCCGGGTGCACTGATGGTTTGGCCGTCCCGCGTAGCAGTGACGATGTCCAATCCTGTGATTACCACGACTGTGTCAGGCAGCACTGCTACTGAGTGTTCCCGCAACACCGCAGTTCGGGGCCGCCCTGTCAGGAGCGCGCGCTCGAAGTACTTGCGTATGTCCGCAGTCTGTGTGGTCAAGGTCTTGTCAAGGGTCCCGAAAAACAATGCATTGCCTGAGTACAGGCCAGTGATACCGTCTACGTCTGCATCGGCGAATGCCTTTGACCATCGTTCCACGACCTGAAGTGCATCCTCGCGTGGACCAGCTTGTGCCGTGGAAAGGCAGGCAAGCAACGCGATCAGGAGCAGGTTTCTGCGCATAACGTCCTCCTCGGACTGGTTGGGGTGGTCAATGTAGCGTCAGCGAGCTCGAGTTGAAAGCTGTGCGGTAACGAAATACCCAGTCCGGCTGCGCGGCATCTGGCCGGTCCATTTCTGCCCGACTTCATCGTCTCCCTCCTTCCGGTCCTCTCGCAACGGGACCTGATGACCGTTCCAGCGGACGATGGGCGGGTCGATATGGGCGGACTGAATTTCCGGGTATGGAACCCGCCCCGCCTTCGCCTGACTCTCCTCGTTGCCGAGGCAGAGCAATGTCGCCGACGACGGCACCCGGCGTCAACACTCCCCGCGCCCGCGGCGCGCGCCCGACCCTTGCCGCCCGGGCCGCCTTCAGGCCGCGCGCCACAGCCTTTGCACCAGCCGAGGAGGGCAGATCGCGGCTTCGCGCGATCTGTCCCTGATCGTTTCGCCGGCGACATGCCCGATGCTTACCAGCGGAGCTGCTCCGCCTCCAGCCCCATGGCGGTGGCCACCTTTTCAAGCGTGGCCTTGCGCGGTTGCTTGACTCGCTCCATCTGCGCGTAGGCAGCCTGGTTGATGCCAATACGTGCGGCGACCTCTGCCTGAGTGAGACCGAAGTGCTCGCGCCAAGCCGTCATCGGTGAAACCCCGCGCTCGAAGGACAGGTTGACGACTTCGTTTGGCACCGTGCCATGGGTGAAGCCGCCCCTCATACGGCGGAATTGAACGTAGGGAACGACAACGAAGGCGGGCTTGCCGTCCTTGCCGACGATGATCTGAAACTCAGTACGTGCGTTCATCGCGCTTCCTGACCTGTTAAGTGCTGACGATGCGAACAGCACCGTCGTACTCGAAGAAGACCCGATAGTTTCCGACCAAGGCGGAGCCGTGACCTGGGCGCGCCGCTTTGCCCCCCCCCCCGGCCTGGGTTTGCCGTGCCGTCCGCGCAGCTGAACCAGCGTCACGGCGGCCAGCACCAGGGCGCCGGAGACCACGCCGACCAGAGCGTCGGCCAGCAGCGGCAACACCCAGCGCCTGTGCCGCGGCGCCCAAACCCTGCACGGCGTCCGCCACCGCGTGGTGCAGCGCCGGCACGCCGTGCACGAGGATGCCGCCGCCCACCAGGAACATCGCCGCCGTGCCGGCCACCGAAAGCCCCTTCATCAGCCACGGCGCGGCGCGCACGATGCCGCGGCCCAGCGCCTGCGCCGCGCCGCTGTCGCGCCCGCTCAGCCACAGGCCCAGGTCGTCGAGCTTCACGATGCCGGCCACGAACCCGTACACACCCACCGTCATCACCACCGCAATGCCCGACAGCACCGTCACCTGGGTGGTGAACGGCGCATCCGCCACCGTGCCCAGCGTGATGGCCACGATCTCGGCCGAGAGGATGAAATCGGTGCGCACCGCGCCCTTGATCTTGTCGCGCTCCAGCGCCACCAGGTCCACCGCCGGGTCGGTGAGCACACGCGCCCGCTCTTGCAGCGACGGCTTTTCTTCATGGCCGCCGGGCAGGAAACGGTGCGCGATCTTCTCGAAACCCTCGTAGCACAGGAAGGCGCCGCCCACCATCAGCAGCGGCGTCACCGCCCAGGGTGCCAAGGCGCTGATCGCCAGCGCCGCCGGCACCAGGATCGCCTTGTTGACGAACGAGCCCTTGGCCACCGCCCACACCACGGGTAGTTCACGCTGGGCGCTGAAGCCGGTGAGCTGCTGCGCGTTGAGCGCCAGGTCGTCGCCCAGCACGCCGGCGGTCTTCTTGGCCGCCACCTTGCTGAGCACGGCCACGTCGTCCAGCACGGTGGCGATATCGTCGAGGAGCAGGAGCAAGCTGCCGGTGGCCATGGCCGCGATTCTGACCCACCGCCACCACCCCGCCCCTGCGCCCCGACGCAAGCTGCGAAGATGCCGTCCTCATGCGCGACGCCTTCCTGCTCGACCCCGACATCGTCTTCCTCAACCACGGCTCCTTCGGTGCCTGCCCGAAACCCGTATTCGAGGCCTACCAGCGCTGGCAGCTGGACCTGGAACGCAATCCGGTGGCCTTCCTGGGCCGCCGCTCGGCGGCCTTGCTGGCTGCTGCGCGGCAGCGGCTCGGTGCCTTCCTGGGCGCGCGCGGCGAAGACCTGGTCTTCCTGCCCAACGCCACGCACGGCGTGAATACCGTCGCGCGGTCGCTGAACCTGCAGCCGGGCGACGAGGTGCTGGCCACCGACCATGAATACGGCGCCTGCGACGCGACCTGGGAATTCGTCTGCCGGCAGCGCGGCGCGAGCTACCGGCGCGTGGCGGTGCCGCTGCCCTTCGAAGCCGCGGGCTGGGCGCAGCGCCTGCTCGATGCCGCCACGCCGCAAACGCGGGTCGTCTTCACGAGCCACGTCACTTCGACGACGGCGCTCACGTTTCCGGTGCAGGCGCTGTGCGAAGCGGCACGGCGCCGCGGCATCACGACGCTGATCGACGGCGCCCACGCGCCGGGGCAGATGGCGCTGGACCTGGCGGCGGTCGGCGCCGACTTCTACACCGGCAACTGCCACAAATGGCTGTGCGCGCCCAAGGGCGCCGCGTTCCTGCACGCGCGGCCCGAACGCCAGGCCGAGCTCGACGCCGGCGCCGTGAGCTGGGGTTATGTCGCCGGTTCGGGCGGCCACACCGGGTTCGACGCCTACACGGGCCGCACCCCGTTCGAACGCCGCCTGCAGTGGCAGGGCACGCGCGACCTGGCCGCCTTCCTGGCCGTGCCGGTGGCCATTCAATTCCAGCAGGCCCACGACTGGCCGGCGTGGCAGCGGCGTTGCCACGACCTGGCCTGCGACCTGCAGCGGCGCGTGCTGGCGCGCAACGGCCTGGCGCCCATCGCACCCGACGCGGCCTTCGGCCAGATGGTGCCCATTCCCGTGCGCACCGGCGACGCCGAGGCGCTGCGCGCATGGCTGTTCAGCCGCCACCGCATCGAGGTGCCGGTGACGCAGCATGCGGGGCGCTGTTTCGTGCGTGTCTCGGTACAGGCCTACAACACCGAAACCGACCTGGCGGCGCTGCAATCGGCGCTGGCCGAGGCCGGCGCCTGAACTTCTCGAGGCCCGGGGCTGGCACCAGCATGGACGACAGGCCCGGGCGGGCGGGCTCGCACCGACAGCGGGTTCAACGATCAATATCATGGCATCAGGCTCATGTATTGCATCAATGTGATGACTTTTCGGCCAAATCGATCAACAATGTGATCATCTTGATCCTGTGATTCGATCATGAACATAGAAAAGCGCTTTCTCACCACGATGAACCGGTGTTATTCGGCGACGCACATCGAGGTCGACGGTCAGACCCGCATCCTGCTGGCCACCGAAGGCGAAGGGCCTTGCCTGGCCTGGACGGGGCCGGATTACGGCACGCCGCACGAGGTGTGGGCCGGTCCGGGCGGCACCATGTCGATGGTGCCGATCCCCGGCAGCAACGGTGAATTCCTGGCCGTGCACAAGTTCTTCAAGATGTTCCAGTGGGAGGAAGCCAAGCTCGTGCACGTCAAGCCGCTGGCCGACGGCCGTTACGCCGTCACCGACGTGCTGCACCTGCCCTACATCCACCGCTTCGACCTCGTGCCCGCGGGCGACCGGCTGTATTTCATCGGCTGCACGCTGGCCACCACCAAGGAATCGCGCGAGGACTGGTCGAACCCGGGCAAGATCTTCGTCGGCGAATACACCGGCCCGGGCCCCTTGCAGGTGTCGGTGCTGAAGGACGGCCTGACGCAGAACCACGGCTTCAGCCGGCTCGAACGCGACGGCCGCGTCACCAGCCTCGTGACCTGCCAGCAAGGTGCGTTCGAGGTCACGCCGCCGCAGCAGCCCGGTGCCGCCTGGCAGGTGCGGCAGTTCATGGACTGGCCCATCAGCGACATTGCCGCGCTCGACATCGACGGCGACGGCGAACTGGAATTCGCCACCATCGAGGCCTTCCACGGCTCGTATTTCCGCGTCTACAAGCAGGCCGGCGGCCGCTTCGAGAAGGTCTACGAACATCCCGAGGTCAGCGAGTTCTATCACGTGGTGACCGGCACCACGCTGGCCGGCCAGGCCGTCTTCCTGGGCGGTTGCCGACGCGGCCGGCAGCAACTGTTCTACGTGCACGCGCTGCAGAAGTCGCCGCTCGTGCTGCAGGCCGAGGTCATCGAGGAAGGCGTGGGTCCGAGCAACGTGCACGTGATGCACGAGAGCGGCCGCGACATCATCGTCAGCGCCAATCGCGAAAAGGCCGAAGCCGCGCTCTACATCGTCACCGAGGACCCGGCATGAAGAACCCCATCGGCATCTACGAAAAGGCCCTGCCCAGGGACCTGGGCTGGCCGGAGCGCTTCAGTGCCGCGCGCGACGCGGGCTACGACTTCGTGGAGATCTCGGTCGACGAGACGCCCGAGCGCATGGCGCGGCTGGACTGGACGCTGGCCGAGCGGCTGGCCTTCTTCAGGGCCTCGCGCGAAGCCGGCGTGCCGGTGCCTTCGATGTGCCTGTCGGGCCACCGCAAGATCCCCTTCGGCAGCGCCGATGCCGCGGTGCGCGCGCGGGCCGCCGAGTTCATGGACAAGGCCATCCGCTTTGCCGGCGATACCGGCATCCGCGTCATCCAGCTCGCCGGCTACGACGTGTACTACGAGCCCACCACGGCCGACTCGCGGGCGCGCTATCTGGAAGGCATGCAGCGTGCGCTGGAGGTGGCGGCGCGGCACCAGGTGATGCTGGCACTGGAGATCATGGACACCACCTTCCTCAACTCCATCACCAAATACCTGGCGCTGAAGAAGCAGTTGCCTTCGCCCTGGTTCTGCGTCTATCCGGATCTGGGCAACCTCACGGCCTGGGGCAACGACGTGGCCGCCGAGCTCACGGCCGGCATTCACCACATCGTGGGTGTGCACGTCAAGGAATCCAGGCCGGTGGGTCCGGGCTTTGCCGGCGCCTTCCGCGACGTGCCCTTCGGCGACGGCACGGTGGACTTCGTCGGCTGCTTCAAGACGCTGCACGGCCTGGGCTACGCCGGCCCCTTCCTGGTGGAGATGTGGACCGAGAAGGCCGCCGACCCCTTGCTGGAGATCCGCAAGGCCCGCGAGTGGGTCGCAGAGCGCCTGCGCGCCGGAGGTTACGCATGAACTGGCAAGCGCTGAAGCAGCAGGTGCTGCACGCCAACCTGGAACTGCCCCGCCTGGGGCTGGTGTCCTTCACCTGGGGCAACGTGAGCGCGCGCGACGCGGCCAGCGGCGCCATCGTGATCAAGCCCAGCGGGCTGCCGTACGAGACCATGGGCGCCGACGACATGGTGGTGGTGGACCCCGACGGCAGGGTGCTGGAAGGGACGCGCAAGCCCTCTTCCGACCTGGCCACGCACCTGGAGCTGTACCGCGCCTTTCCGGCGCTGGGCGGCGTGGTGCACACGCACTCCAACTGGGCCACGGTGTGGGCGCAGGCCTGCCGCGAGATCCCGGCGCTGGGCACCACGCATGCCGACTATTTTCGTGGCGCCATCCCCTGCACGGCCGTGCTCGGCGAGGCCCAGATCCGCGGCGCCTACGAGAAGGAAACCGGCCTGGCCATCGTGCAGCACTTCCGTCAGGCCGGCATCGATCCGGTGCAGATGCCGGCCGTGCTGGTGGCCAACCACGGCCCCTTCGTGTGGGGGCCCGACGCCGAGGCCGCCGTGCACAACGCCGCCGTGCTGGAACTGACCGCGCAGATGGCCTTCCTCACGCTGCAGCTCAACGCGCAGATCCCGGCCATGCCCGCGCACCTGCTGGACAAGCACTTCCTGCGCAAACACGGCCCTGGCGCGTACTACGGCCAGAGCTGAGGCTCCCTGGGTGCGGCGAACCCTCGCCGCCGCCCAGGGCTGCGCCGGCGGCTATTCCTCGGGCACGCGAACGACGTTGAGCCCGGCGGCCTTGAGCTCGTCGCAAAACGCCAGCGGCGCCATCCAGTCGGTGACCAGCAGGTCCACGCGGTCGAGCGGGCAGGTCAGGAAGCTGGACACGCAATTCATCTTGCTGTGGTCGGCCACGACCACGATGCGGTCGCTGGAATTTTCGATCATGGCCTTGTTGACGCTGGTCTCCAGCTGCACGGCCGTGGTGCAGCCGCGCTTGATGCTCACGCCGTTGATGCCCAGCACCGTGACGCTGGAGAAGATGCTGTGCACGCTGGCGCAGGTGAGGCTGCCGACCAGCGAGCGCGACTGCGGCCGGTAGTCGCCGCCCAGCAGGATCAGGTCGATGCCCGGGTCCAGGTCCAGCAGCAGGCTCGCCGCGTTGTTGGTGACGACGCGCACCTTCTTGCCCTTGAGATGGCGCATCACCTCCAGCGTGGTGGAGCCGGCATTCAGGAACACCGTCTCGTCCTCGGTGATGAGCGAGGCCACGTATTTGCCGATGAGCGTCTTCTCCTTCTTGGCGGTGTGGTCCTTGGCCTCGAAGATCTCCTCGAAGCCGAGGTCCGAAATGGAGATGGCGCCGCCGCGCGTGCGCTCCAGCAGCTTGTCCATGGCCAGCGTGTCCAGGTCGCGCCGGATGGTGATCTTGGACACGCCGAACTCGGCCGCCAGCTCGTCGGCCGACACCGACTTGCGCTGGTAGACCATCTCCAGGATCTTCTTGTGCCGGTAATTCGACACCGCCATGATGGATCGCTTGCCGATCTCTTTGGTGGGGGACATTGCGCTACTCGAACATCGCTCTCAGGGACGGAGCCGCCAGCGCATCGTAGACGGCGCGGGCACGGGCGCGCTGGAGGCGGTAGACCGCCACCGCGGCGGGGTCGGGGTCATAGGCGGCGGGCGGATCGCGCTGCGCCAGGCGGCCGAAGGCCTGCGCGTGGCTGGCGGCCAGCCCGGCGGCCACGCAGCCGGCGATCCAGGCGCCTTCGGAGGTGGCTTCGTTGCTGGCAAAGCGCCGCAGCGGGCGCTCCAGCACGTCGGCCTGGATCTGGTTGAAGAGCGCCGAGCGCGTCATGCCGCCCGCGACGTGCACCGTCGCCACCGGGCCGCAGAGTGGCTCCACCACGGCCAGGCCCTCGGCGAGTTCGATCGCGATGGCCTCCAGCAGCGCCCGCGCCAGATCGCCGCGCGTGGTGCTCAGGCTGATGTGGTGCAGCGTGCCGCGGGCGCGCGGGTCCCAGTGCGGCGAGCCGGCACCCTTGAAGTGCGGCAACCACAGCAGGCCGTGGCTGCCCGCCGGCACCGCCGCGGCTTCGTGCGCCCACAACGCCAGCGCGGCGGGGTCGTCGGCGTCCAGGCCCAGCAACTGCATCAGCCAGCGCTGGGCCACGCCCGACGTGAGCGTGGCGGCCTCCACGATATACGCCCCGGGTACCGCGGACACGTTGCACGAGACACGCATCTGCGCGTCCAATGCAGGCGCATCGGCGTGCCCGATGAGGTAGGAGCCGGTGCCCGTATTGGCCACCGCGTGCTGCGGCCCGAGCAGGCCCAGGCCCAGCGCGGCGCACTGCTGGTCGCCGCCGGCCGTCACCACCGGCAAGCCGGCCGGCAGGCCGGTGTCGGCCGCCGCCGCCGGCGTCAGGCCGCCGACCACCGCACCGGGTGGAACCAGGTCGCACAACAGCGCCTGCGGCACGCCGAACAGCGCCAGCAGGTCGGCATCCCATTGCCGTGTGCGCAGGTTCAGCAGGTTGGTGCGGCTGGCCAGGCTGTGGTCGGTGACGTAGCGGCCGGTGAGGCCCCACAAGACCCAGTCCTGCACCCCCAGCAGCTTGTGCGTGGCGGCCCACACCCCGGGCCGGTTCTGGCGCAGCCAGGCCATCTTGATGGCCGAGAACACCGGCGAGATCTTCAGACCCGTCCTGCGGTAGACCTCGGCGTCGTGCCCGGCCATGGCCTGGGCCAAGGCGGCGCAGCGTGTGTCCTGCCACAGGATGGCGGGCTGCAACGGCGCGCCGTCAGCGTCCACCGCGATCAGCGACGAGCGCTGCGCGGTGACCGCGATGCAGGCCGGCTGCAGGACCTGGTCGTGCACGGCCTGGCCGACGCTGCGCAGCACGGCACGCACCTGGCTCTGCCATGAATGCGGATCCTGCTCCACGCGCCCGTCGTCCAGATACTCGGGCGGGTTGTGGCGCTGGCAGACGTGCAGCGCACGGCCGCTCTCGTCGTAGACGATGGCGCGCAGGCTGGTGGTGCCGATGTCCACCGTGATCACGGCTGGCATGCGGCACCCCGGCGGCTGGTCATCGGTCTACCCCTTCACGGCCCCTGCGGTCAGGCCGGTGATGATCTGGCGCGCCGCGATGAAGGTGAAGATCAGCGGCGGCACGGCGATCAGGCTGCCCAGGGCCATGATCTTGCCCCAGTCGACGCCGATGTCGGTGATGTACAGCGAGGCCGCGACCGGCAAGGTGCGCGTGGCGCGGTCGGTCAGCACCAGGGCCAGGATGAACTCGTTCCAGGCGATGCGGAAGGTGAAGATGGCCGCTGCCGCCAGCCCCGGCTTGATGAGCGGCAGCACCACCTTGTAGAAGACCTGAATGGGGCCGCAACCGTCGATGGCGGCGGACTCCTCCAGCTCGGGCGGCACCTGCAGCACGAAGCCGTACAGCAGCCAGATCGTGAAAGGCAGGTTCACCGCCACGTACAGCAGGATCAGCCCCGGCAGCGAATTGATCAGCCCGGCGCGGCTCCACAGCATGAACACCGGCACCGCCAGCACGGCCAGCGGCACGGTGCGCAGCAGCAGCGTGGTGTAGGCGATGGTCTTGCGGCCCTTGAAGCGGAAACGCGCCAGCCCGTAGGCCGCCATGCAGCCCAGCACCAGCGTGATGAGCGTGGACACCACGCCGACGATCAGGCTGTTGCCGAGGTAGCGCATGAAGCTGCCCTCGCCCAGCACCTCGCGGTAGTTTTCCAGCGTCGGGACGAAGAAGAAGCTGATGCTGTTGGTGAAGATCTGCGTCTGCACCTTCAGCGAGGTGGCGAACATCAGCACGATGGGCGCCACGCAGACGATGGCCAGCAGCACCAGCGCCGAGTAGTGCGCCGTGACGACGGCGGGAGCGCGGCGCATCATCGTTCGTCGCCCTTCAATGGGTTGGACAGCTTCAGCGCCAGCCACGACAACGCCGCCACCACCACCAGCAGCAGCACCGAGATGGCGGCGGCACTGCCCAGGCGCTGGCCGACGAAGGCCGTCTTGTAGATGTGCAGCGACAGGATCTCGGTGCTGTCGCCGGGGCCGCCGAAGGTGAGGATGTAGATCACCTCGAGCACGCGGAAGGCGTCGATCAGCCGCATCAGCAGCGTGATGGCGATGACGTGCATGATCATCGGCAGCTTGACGCGCATCGTGGCCTGCCACCAGGTGGCGCCGTCGATGCGCGCGGCCTCCAGCACCGAGCTGTCCACGTTGGCCAGGCCGGCGATCATCATGATGAAGACGAAGGGCGTCCACTGCCAGATGTCGGCGATGATGATGGCGATGAAGGCCGTGTGCTCCTGCGCCAGCCAGCCCACCGGCGCGGCGCCGAACAAGGCGATGATGGCGTTGAGCAGGCCGAATTGCGCGTCGAACAGGTAGCGCCAGGTCAGGCCCACCGCGATCGGCGCGATCATCATCGGCAGGATGAAGAGGGTGCGGAAGAAGGCCATGCCGCGCACGTCGCCTTCCAGCGCCAGCGCCAGCGCGATGCCCAGCAGCATCTCGGCCGTCACGCACACGGCGGCGAACATCAGCGTCGTGACGAGCGAACGCCACACCGCCGCGTCATTGAACGCGGCGATGAAGGCGTCCAGGCCCACCCACCGGGCCTCGCCCCAGGGCGTGCCCATGCTCCAGTCATAGAAGCCGAGCTGCAGTGCCGAAAGCAGCGGCACCAGGCAGGCCACGGCCATCACCGCCACGGCGGGGCCGAGGTAGACCAGGGGAACCCAACGTGGCGTGCGCATGGCGGTACGTGGCCGTGGCCTGAGGGCGGGCGGTCAGGCCTTGAGGTAGCCGCCGCGCTTCATGATGTCGGTCACCTTGGGCACCATGCCGTTGAGCGCGTCCTCGGGCGATTTCTTGCCGGTCAGCGCCTCCGACACCGCCACACCCAGCGCCTGGATGTTGATCTCGTCCCATTCGGCGATGATGGGCCGCCAGTCGGGGTCGGAGTACTCGAGCTGCTGGCGCAGCGTGATGTACTCGGGGTACTGGCGAACCATTTCCAGGTCATTGAGCGTGCTGTTGCGCGTGGGCACGCCACCCACCTTGGCCACGGCCTTGTCCTGCGGCTTGCTCGTCAGCCACTGCAGCAGCAGGAAGGCGGCGTCCGGGTTCTTCGCGTTCTTCGGGATCGCCAGCCCCAGGCCACCGGACTGCGACGAGTAGCGCACGCCCTTGGGGTGCACCACGTAGCTCACCTGACCGCCGATCTTCGACTTGGCCGGGTCGTTGACCTGGCCGAAGATCAGCGACGAGTCCAGGTACATCGCGGCCTGACCTTGCAGGAAGCTGGTGATCATCTCGCCCTGGCCGTAGCCGGGGATGCCGACCGGGCCGGTGTCGGAAATGAGCTTGAGCATCTTCAGCGCCTGCACGCCCTGGGTGTCGTTGAAGCGCGGCTTCCACTGGTCGTCGAAGACCTTGCCGCCGAGCGGGTTCAGGTGCAGCAGCCAGGCGTGCACGCACTGGTGGCCGGCCTGGCCGCGCGAGGTGAGGGCCCCCATGCCGGCCTTGTCCTTCAGCACCGGCAACAGCTTCTCCAGCTCGGCGTAGGTCTCGGGCGGCCGCAGGTTGAGCTTGGAAAACACGTCGCGCCGGTAGGCCAGGATGGACGTCTCGGCGCCGTAGGGCAGGCCGTAGAGCTTGGCGCCGGGGCCGGCCAGGTAACCCTTGGGGCCACCCACCAGGCCGATGTTCTCCACGTAGCGCGGCACCAGGTCCTTGAAGTCGTAGTCGGGGTCGGCCAGCGCGGCGTTCTTGAAGAACGGCTCCAGTTCGCGGACGAGATTCTTCTTGACGTACTCGCCCTTCCACATCACGACGTAGCAGGCCAGGTCGTAGTCGCCCGAGGGTTTGGCCATCTCGAGCAACTGCTTGTCCTTCATGCGCGCCATGGCCAGGCGGTCGGTCTCGACCTTGATGCCCGTCTGCCTGGTGAATTCGGGCAGCAGCTTGGCCATCGCGTCGTAATGCGGGTGCGACGGGATGCTCATCACCACCGTCTGGCCCTTGTACTTGGCATAGCGGTCCTGCGCGTGGCCCATCAGCGGCAAGCCGGCACCCAGCAGACCCAGGGCGCTGCCGCCCGCCGTTTGAACGAATGTCCGTCTCTTCATCATTGGCTCCTCAGTTCTCTGCCCTATCACACGGGGATCCGCTTGCCGCTGTCCTTGTCGAAGACATGCAAGGCCTGCGGATCCATTCCCAGGTCCACGGTCCGGCGCATCAGGTCGGCACGTTGCCCGGGCACGACCGCCGTCACCCGGCCGTCCCCAGCGCCCACGAGCTTGCCCACCAGCAGCGACTCCATCCCGAGGTACTCCACCACGTCCACCTGCAACTGCAGCATGGGTTCACCCGTGGTCAGCTGCAGAGTGTGCGGCCTGACGCCCGCGATCAGGTTCCGGCCCTGCAGGCGCGCGTCGGGCAGCGGAAAGGCAAACCCCGGCCCCACCAGGCGGGCCTGCCCGCCCTGCACCTGCACCTGCCCTTCGAGCAGGTTCATGCTGGGCATGCCGATGAAGCCGGCCACGAACAGGTTGGCCGGCTGGTTGAACACCTCCGACGGCGTGCCCACCTGCTGGATGTGGCCCTTGTCGAAGATGACGATGCGCGAGGCCAGCGTCATGGCCTCGACCTGGTCGTGCGTGACGTAGATCGTGGTCTTGCCCAGCCGCTCGTGCAGCAGCGCGAGTTCGGTGCGCATGTGGGCACGCAGCTTGGCGTCCAGGTTGGACAGCGGCTCGTCGAAGAGGAAGACCGAGGGCTTGCGCACGATGCAGCGGCCGATGGCCACGCGCTGGCGCTGCCCGCCCGACAGTTCCTTGGGCTTGCGCTGCAGCAGGTGGGTGATGTTCAGCACGGCAGCCGCCTCGTTGACGCGGCGCTTGATCTGCTCCGCATCCACGCCCGCCAGCTCGAGCGCGAAGCTCATGTTGTGGGCCACGTCCATGTGCGGGTACAGGGCGTAGTTCTGGAACACCATGGCGATGTCGCGCGCCTTCGGCGGGACGTCGGTGACGTCCTGGCCGTTGATGAAGATGCGGCCTTCGCTCACCTCGTCCAGGCCGGCGATCATGCGCAGCGTGGTCGACTTGCCGCAGCCCGATTCACCCAGCAGCACCACGAACTCGCCCTGGAACACGTCGAGGTCCAGGTCCTGCACCACACGCACCGTGCCGAAGGCCTTGCCCACGCCCTTGAGCTGCAGGCCGATCTCTTGTGACTTCATGGCGATGTCTCGTTCGCTCTTTCGGTGGCCGGGCAGCGCGGCCGCTGTGTTTGGCGCATGCAGGACCGGGCCGCCGCCACGGGCCTGGACAACCGCTACAGGAACGACGGGAAAGGCAGGTCCGTTTCCTTGGTGAAGACGTCGTCGAAACCACGGTCGTAGTGGTACTCCATGTCGTCCTTGTTGTCGGGGAAGACGAACTTGCCGCCCACTTGCCAAATGTAGGGCTTGAAGCCGTACTTCAGGCGATCCTTCTTCATGTTCCACAGCATCGTGATCTCCATGGGGTCGGCCATGAAGTTGGACCAGATGTCGTGGTGGTAGGCAATCACCACCTTGCAGTTCAGCGATTCGGCCATGCGCAGGATGTCCGACGAGGTCATCTTGTCGGTCACGCCGCGCGGGTTTTCGCCGTAGCTGCCCAGCGCGACGTCGATCTTGTGTTCGTTGCCGTGCTTGGCGTAGCCGTTGGCGTAATGCGAATCGCCGCTGTGGTAGATGCTGCCGCCGGGCGTCTTCACGAGGTAGTTCACCGCCACGTCGTCCATGTCCACCGGCATCTTGCCCTTGGCCGTCTGGTCGGCGGGAATGGTCAGCGCCATGGTGCGGTCGAAGGCCTCGAGCACGACGATCTCCACGTCGCCCACCTTCACCACGTCACCCGGCCGCACGGTGGTGATGCGCTCGCGCGGCACGCCCCACTTCAGCCACACGTCGGTGCTGGACTGCGGACCGATGAAGGGCACCGTGGCCGGGCAGTTCTTCAGCACGGCGGCGGCGACGTTGATGTCGATGTGGTCGTTGTGCGTGTGCGTGGACAGCACGGCGTCGATCTGGCGGATGCCGAACGGGTCGATGACGAACGGCGAGACGCGCAGGTTGCGCTGCAGCTTGACGCAGCCGGTCATGCGTGCCATCTGATGGTGCGGGTCCATCAGCGGGTTCTTCATGCTGCGCTTGCCGGTGCCGCACCACAGGTCGATGCAGATGTTGGTGTTGCCCTCGGTCTTGACCCAGATGCCGGTGCAGGCCAGCCACCACATGGCGAAGGTGCCGGGCTTGACGACCTCGCGCTCGATCTCTTCGTTGAGCCAGGTGCCCCACTGCGGGAAGGTGCTCAGCACCCACGATTCCTTGGTGACTTCGTCCACTTTCGCCATTCATTGCTCCTGTTCGGGGTCGCCTGAAACGATCAAGATGTTTCAGTGTGGCGCGATAATATGACTTGATTTCACCGATTGCAAGATCAAAATGATCGAGTAAATCGCTCAACATCAATCTTTTTGATCCAGAACAAGAACGGGTCGCCGGCCCCGGGCAGCCGCCCTTGGCGCTCGACCTCCCCTCGCCCCCTCGAGCCGCGGACAATCGCAGCTCCATCCCACAGGAGACCGTGCACATGAGCATCCAGGCCATCGTCTTCGACGTGGACGGCACGCTGGCCGACACCGAGGACGGGCACCGCATCGCCTTCAACAAGGCCTTCCAGCTCAGCGGCCTCGATTGGCACTGGGACGTGCCGCTGTACCACCGACTGCTGGCGGTGACCGGCGGCAAGGAACGCATCCGCTACTTCCTGAGCGACTTCCTGCCCGGCTTCGCCAGGCCCGCCGACTTCGATGGCTTCGTCAGGCAACTGCACGCGCTCAAGACCGAGCAGTACACGGCCATGGTGCGCGGCGGGCAGATCCCGCTGCGCCCCGGCGTCAAGACCCTGATCGAGACCGCGCATGCGGCAGGCATCCGCCTCGGCATCGCCACCACCACCGCGCCCGAAAACGTGGCCGCCTTGCTGGAAGTCGGCCTGGGGCCGCATTGGGCCGGCCTGTTCGGAGCGGTGGGTTGCGGCGACATGGTCCCGAACAAGAAGCCGGCGCCCGACGTCTACCTGTGGGTGTTGCAGCAACTGGGTGTGCCGGCGGCCGATTGCATCGCCCTGGAAGATTCCGACAACGGCCTGCGCGCCAGTCTGGCGGCCGGCATCCGCACCTACATCACGGTCAACGACTACACGCGCGGCCAACACTTCGAGGGCGCCGCAGCGGTCCTGGACGATCTGTCGGACCTGCCGGCCTTCTGCCGCATGGCCGGCCTGCCCTTGCCCGAGGGTGCAGCATGAACCGGGTCCAGGCCGTCGTGTTCGACATGGACGGAGTGCTGGTGGAGTCCGAGGACCTCTGGCTGCGTGCGCGCACCGAGTTTGCCGCCAGCATCGGCCGCGTCTGGACCACCGAGGACCAGGTGGCGACGATGGGCTGCAACACGGCGGCGTGGGCACGCATCATGGTGCAGCGCCTGGAGTTGCAGGCGCACCCTGGCATGGACGAAGCCGGCGTGGCGCACGAGATCATCACGCGCATGCAGGCCTTGTACGCAGCGCACCTGCCGGCGCGCGAAGGTGCCGTGCAGGCCGTGCGCCTGGCGGCCACGCACTACCGCGTGGCGCTGGCCAGCGGCTCGCCGCGCGCCCTGGGCGAGCACGTCCTGCGCGCCACCGGGCTGGACGATATCCTGACCGTGACCTTGTACGGCGACGAAGTCGAGCACGGCAAGCCGGCGCCCGACGTCTACCTGCGCGTGCTGGAACGCCTCGGCGTGCACCCCGAAGATGCCGTCGGCGTGGAAGACTCGGGCAACGGCATTCGTTCGCTGCACGCTGCGGGCATGGGCATCATCGCGGCACCCAGCCCGGGCTATGCGCTCTCGACCGAAATGCTGGCCCTGGCCGGCGCCCATATCCACAGCCTGACCGAGTTCAGCATGGCCCTGGTCGAAAGCGCGGGTGCGCATCGGCCGGGCCAGCACGGTTGAACCAACCCGCTCGGGGTCCGGGGTCAGGCTGGAATATGTGGGGAAAAGTATGTATCATTCATGCATACCTCGCCACCGCAGGACGCCATGGAAGCCACAGTCGCCGAACGCGGGCAGATCACCCTGCCCAAGGCCGTGCGCGACGCCCTCGGCCTGACCAAGGGCACCAAGCTCAAGGTCGAACTCGAGGGTGGGCGCATCGTGCTGCGCAAGGACGTCGGCGACGCCATTTCGCGCCTGCGCGGCCGCATCAAGCTGCCGCCGGGCGTGACCACCGACGACATCATGCGCGAATTGCGTGGCCGCGCGCCGGGCGACCCCTACCCACCGCCCGAAGACAGCGGCGAGTGAACGCCCGGGCATGATCGCCATCGACAGCTCGGTGCTGATCGACCTGATCGGCAACGACGCGCGTGCGTCGGCCGCCGAGGACGCGTTGCGCAGCGCCCTCGCACATGGCCCGGTGGTGGCCTGCGAAGTGGTCGTCAGCGAAGTCGTGGCCGGGCTGGGCCACGGCTCGGTGGTCATTGACGCGCTCGAAGAAGCCGGCATCGGGTTCGTGCCGCTGGAATTGCGCGCCGCGGTGCGCGCCGGCGAGATGCAGCGCCGCTACAGACAGCGGCTCGACAGCGGCCACGTCGCGCCGGCGGCGCGGCGAACGGTGCCCGACTTCCTGATCGGCGCGCACGCGCTGCTGCAGTGTGCCGGGCTCATCACGCGCGACGCCGGCTTCTATCGCGACTACTTCAAAGGCCTCAGAGTCATCGTGCCGAAAGCTGCGTGACGCAAGCTCGCAGGCTGCGTTCCGGTTCACACTCCCGCGTTGCCCGCTTTTGCTTCCCTCCTGTTGCTTCCCACTCCCGCCCAACCCTTCCCCCACTCCACTCCGAGGCGAACCATGCCCACCACCAAGACCCCCGCCGCCAAGACCCCCAAACACGCCTTCGCCAAGACCCTGAAGACGTTCAAGACCGCCTCCGGCAAGGAAGGCCGGTTCTTCTCGCTGCCGGCGCTGGCCAGGACCTACCCCGGCGTGAGCCGGCTGCCGGTGTCGATGCGCATCGTGCTGGAGTCCGTGCTGCGCAACTGCGACGGCCAGAAGGTCACCGCCGAACACGTGGCGCAACTGGCGCAGTGGCTGCCGTTTGCCGAGCGCAGCGCAGAAATTCCGTTCGTGGTGGCGCGCGTGGTGTTGCAGGACTTCACCGGCGTACCGCTGCTGGCCGACCTGGCCGCCATGCGCAACGTGGCCGACCGCATGGGCAAGGACCCCAAGCGCATCGAGCCGCTCGTCCCCGTGGACCTGGTGGTGGACCACAGCGTGATGATCGACCACTTCGGCAGCAAGAAGGCGCTGGACCTGAACATGAAGCTGGAATTCCAGCGCAACCAGGAGCGCTACCAGTTCATGAAATGGGGCATGGACGCCTTCGACACCTTCGGCGTCGTGCCGCCGGGCTTCGGCATCGTGCACCAGGTGAACCTGGAATACCTGGCGCGCGGCGTGCACAAGACCCAGGCCGGCGTGTACTACCCCGACAGCCTGGTCGGCACCGACAGCCACACGACCATGATCAACGGCATCGGCGTGGTGGGCTGGGGCGTGGGCGGCATCGAGGCCGAAGCCGGCATGCTGGGCCAGCCGGTGTACTTCCTCACCCCCGACGTGGTGGGCTTCGAGCTCAGCGGCCAGCTGCGCGAAGGCGTCACCGCCACCGACCTGGTGCTCACCGTGACCGAGATTCTGCGCAAGGAAAAGGTGGTCGGCAAGTTCGTCGAATTCTGTGGCGAAGGCACGCGCACGCTCGCCCTGCCCGACCGTGCCACCATCGCCAACATGGCGCCGGAATACGGCGCCACCATGGGCTTCTTCCCGGTCGACGAGAAGACGATCGAATATTTCCAGGGCACCGGCCGCACCAAGGCCGAGATCGAAGCCTTCGAGGCCTACTTCAAGGCGCAGAAGATGTTCGGCGTGCCCAAGGCGGCCGACATCGACTACACCAAGCTCGTCAAGCTGGACCTGGGCACGGTAGCACCCAGCCTGAGCGGCCCCAAGCGCCCGCAGGACCGCATCGAACTTGGCCAGGTGAAGAGCAAGTTCGGGGCGCTGTACAGCGCGGTGCCAGCCGATAACGGGTTCAATCAACCGGCCGAGAAACTCGACCAGGACTTCAAGACCGCCGACGGCATAGCCATCAAGAACGGCGACGTCCTCATCGCCGCCATCACCAGCTGCACCAACACCAGCAACCCAGGCGTGCTGCTGGCCGCCGGCCTGGTGGCGAAGAAGGCGGTGGAAGCCGGGCTGAAGGTGAAGAAACATGTCAAGACCAGCCTCGCCCCCGGCTCGCGCATCGTCACCGAATACCTCGAGAAGGCCGGCCTGCTGCCCTACCTGGAAAAGCTCGGCTTCAGCGTCGCCGCCTACGGCTGCACCACCTGCATCGGCAACGCCGGCGACCTGACGCCCGAGATCAACGAGGTCATCACCAGGAACGACCTGGTCTGCGCCGCCGTGCTGTCGGGCAATCGCAATTTCGAGGCCCGCATCCACCCCAA
This sequence comes from Candidatus Rubrivivax defluviihabitans, assembly GCA_016709385.1. GTDB lineage: Bacteria > Pseudomonadota > Gammaproteobacteria > Burkholderiales > Burkholderiaceae_C > Rubrivivax > Rubrivivax defluviihabitans. The sequence continues at coordinate 55,755 of JADJMW010000001.1, read as the reverse complement.
CCTGAAGGCCAATTTCCTGGCCAGTCCGCCGCTGGTGGTGGCCTACGCCATCGCCGGCAACGTGACCAAGGACCTGATGACCGAACCGGTGGGCAAGGGTAGCAAGGGCAAGGACATCTACCTGGGCGACATCTGGCCGACCAGCGACGAGGTCTACAAGCTGATGAAGTTCGCCATGAACGGCAAGGCGTTCAGGGCCAACTACGACAAGGTCAAGAGCGACCCGGGCAAGCTGTGGGAGAAGATCAAGGGCGTGAAGGGCAATGTCTACACCTGGCCCAGGAGCACCTATATCGCCGAGCCGCCGTTCTTCGCCGATTTCACGATGGAGCCCAAGGCGCTGGAAAGCGGCGTGCAGGGCGCGCGCATCATGGGCCTGTTCGGCGACAGCATCACCACCGACCACATCAGCCCCGCCGGCAGCTTCAAGGACACCACGCCGGCCGGCAAATACCTGCTGGAAAACGGCGTCACGAAGGCCGACTTCAACAGCTACGGCAGCCGCCGCGGCAACCACGAGGTGATGATGCGCGGCACCTTCGCCAACGTGCGCATCAAGAACCTCATGCTGCCGGCCCGCGAAGACGGCAGCCGCGAGGAAGGCGGCTATACGCTGTTCCAGCCGGGCGGCGAGAAGATGGCCATCTACGACGCGGCCATGAAATACATGGCCGCCGGCGTGCCCACCGTCATCTTCGCCGGCGAGGAATACGGCACCGGCTCCAGCCGCGACTGGGCGGCCAAGGGCACGCAGCTGCTGGGCATCAAGGCCGTGGTGGCGAAGAGCTTCGAGCGCATCCACCGCAGCAACCTGATCGGCATGGGCGTGCTGCCGCTTCAGTTCAAGGGCGAGGACTCGTGGGAGAAGCTGCACCTGCGGGGCGACGAGACCATCGACGTCGTGCTGCCCGATCAAATCCAGCCGCAGGGTGACGCAGCGCTCGTGATCACCCGTGCCGATGGCCAGAAGCTGACGGTGTCGGTCACGCTGCGCATCGATACGCCGATCGAGGTGGACTACTACAAGCACGGCGGCATCCTGCCCTTCGTGCTGCGGCAGTTGCTGGCGGCTTGAAGCGCCGAGCCGGAGCGCGCAGCTCGCCATGAACCAGTGGCTGCGGCGCCGGCTGCCCACCCCCGAACAGGTCGGCCGGAATCGCTGGCTGCGCTGGCTGGGGCCCTCGCTGCTGCATCCGCGGCTGTGGCACATGAGCCGGCGTGGCATTGCCGCGGGCGCCGGCATCGGCGTGTTCTTCGCCTTCCTGATCCCGATCGCCCAGATCCCGCTCTCGGTGGGCACGGCGGTGGTGCTGCGCGCCAATATCCCGGTGGCGATCGCCAGCACGCTGGTCAACAACCCGCTGACCTTTCCGCCCGTGTATTACGCGGCTTGGAAGGTCGGCAGCGCCTTGCTCGGCGAGGAGGCCGACGAAGCCAACGCGCCGGTCCTGAACGGATCGAACGCGCAGCGCCAGCCCGGTGATACGCGTGGTGCGGTGCAGCGGGCCTGGGACAGCTTCACCGAAGTCGGCAAGCCGCTGCTGCTGGGTGCGCTGACCTTCGCCTGCGTCTTCGGCCTGGCGGCCTATGTGCTGGTCAATGGCGCCTGGCACGTGCAGGTGCGGCTCAAGCGCCGCGCCCGGCTGCGTCGGCGCCAGCCGCCGGGCTGAGCACGCTGCGGGAGAGACAACAGGCGCCCGGGCGTCTCAGCCCCCCCCCCCCCCCCCCCCCCCCCCCCCCCCCCCCGCCCCCCCCCCCCCCCCCCCCCCCCCCCCCCCCCCCCCCCCCCCCCCCCCCCCCCGCCCCCCCCCCCCCCCCCCCCCCCCCCCCCCCCCCCCCCCCCCCCCCCCCCCCCCCCCCCCCCCCCCCCCCCCCCCCCCCCCCCCCCCCCCCCCCCCCCCCCCCCCCCCCCCCCCCCCCCCCCCCCCCCCCCCCCCCCCCCCCCCCCCCCCCCCCCCCCCCCCCCCCCCCCCCCCCCCCCCCCCCCCCCCCCCCCCGGCCGCGCAGGAACAGCGCGTCCAGTTCCTTCATCGTCACCTGGCGCCAGGTCGGCCGGCCGTGGTTGCAGGTGTCGGCGCGCTCGGTGGCTTCCATCTCGCGCAGCAGGGCATTCATCTCCTCCAGCGTGAGGCGGCGGTTGGCGCGCACGGCACCGTGGCAGGCCATGGTGGCCAGCAGGTCGTCGCGCGCCCGCTGCACCACGCGCGTTGCACCGGTTTCGGACAGCTCGGCCAGCACCGAACGGGTGAGCTCGGCCAGGTCGGCGTCGGGCAGCGCCGCCGGGCGGCTGCGCGCCACCAGCGTGCCGGCCGCCAGAACGCCGACATCCAGCCCGAGTGCCAGCAGCGCCTCGTGCTCGGCCTCGGCGGTGGCCACCTCGGCGGCAGTGGCGGCGAAGCTCACCGGGATCAGCAGCGGCTGCGCCGGCAGCGCCGCCCCGGCGCCGGCTGCGCGCTTGAGACGCTCGTAGACGATGCGTTCGTGCGCGGCATGCATGTCCACCACGACCAGGCCTTGCGCGTTCTCGGCCAGCACGTAGACGCCGCCGATCTGGGCCAGTGCGCGGCCGAGCGGCCAGGGTGCCGCATCGGCTTCGCTGCGGCGTCCGGCCATGTTCCCCTCGTCTGCGCGACCGGCGGGCACCGCTAGGCCGCCGGGCGGCGGCTGGCGCAGATCCGCCCAGGCCTGGAGCCCGCCGCTGCCCTGCGGCGTGCGCCAGGGCTCTGGCTGGTGCCACGGTGCCGCGGGCTCGCGTGCCACCGCTGCCCCCTCGGCCGGGACCAGTTGCGGCTGCCAGCCGCCAGCCAGCGCGGGCAGCGCGGCCGTCGCGGTGGTGCCAGGCGCCGGGGCGGGCGCGGTGGAACCGGGCACCGGTCCCACCGCACGCGAGACCGCCAGGGTGTCCTCGACCGCGTATCGCAAAGTCTGGTGCACGGCACGGCCGTCGCGAAACCGCACCTCGATCTTCGTCGGATGCACGTTGACGTCGACCAATTCGGACGCGATGCCCAGGAACAGTGCGTAGGCCGGCTGGCGGCTGCCGTGCAACTGGTCTTCGTAGGCCGACCGCACGGCGTGCGCCAGCAGGCGGTCACGCACATGGCGGCCGTTGACGAATAGATATTGCAGGTCGGCGCGCGAGCGCGCCGCCTCGGGCCGGCCGACGCGCCCGTGCACCACCAGCGGCCCGCGTTCCAAGTGCAGTTCGCGGCTGGCGGCCAGGAACTCGGCGCCCAGCACGTCGGCCCAGCGCTGCGCCGGGCTGGCGGCGGGACGCCACTGCGCCACCAGCCGCCCGTCGTGCCAGACCGCGAAGCCCACCTCGGGGCGTGCCAGGGCGTGCCGGCGCACCGCTTCCAGGGCATGCGCGAGCTCGGTGGCGTCGGTCTTGAGGAACTTGCGCCGCGCCGGGGTGCTGAAGAAGAGCTCCTGCACCTCGACCGTGGTGCCCATCGCGCGCGCCGCCGGCCCCAGTTCGCCGCTGCGCGCATGCAGCCGCCAGGCGTGCGCCGCGTCGTGCGTGCGCGTCGTCAGCGTGAGCTCGGAAACCGAGGCGATGGCCGCCAGCGCCTCGCCGCGAAAACCCATCGTGACGACCGATTCCAGCTCGGCCAGCGAGGCGATCTTGCTCGTGGCGTGGCGCGTCAGCGCCAGCGGCAGGTCTTCGACCGGAATGCCGGCGCCGTCGTCCTCGACGCTGATCGAACGCACGCCGCCGGCCGCCAGCCGCACCGTCACCTGGGTGGCGCCGGCGTCCAGCGCGTTGTCCACCAGTTCGCGCACCACCGAGGCCGGGCGTTCCACCACCTCGCCGGCGGCGATCTGGCTCACCAGTTCGTCGGGTAATTCGCGGATGCGGCGACCGGTGCCGGCGCCCGCCGACTGTGGCGCCAAGGGCACAGGTTTCATCCTGGGGATTGTAGAAGCCACCCTGTCAGGTCTGACGGTAGCGAGAGGCCCGGCCGAGACCCCAGAATCAGGGCATGGTCGAACCTGCCGCGGCAACGAGGGGCTCGAAGGATGCGTCGCCATCGCGAAAGCTCGGCCCGTATCGCTGAGGATGGGCATGCTGTCGTTCTTCGCCGAACTGGTCACCCGCACCGACGAAGACCGGCGCGCCTTCGAAACGCACCCCGTCATCGTCGACGCCGTGGCCCTGGGCATGAGCGTGGAGCGCTACCGGGCGCTGCTGCTCGAGCTGTACCACGTGGTCTGGCACTTCAACCCGGTGTCGGCCGCGGCGGCCAGCCGCATGAGCGACGAATGGATGCCCGTGCGCCACTTCCTGTACGAGCACATGCACGAGGAGAGCGGGCACGAACTGTGGGTGCTCAACGACCTGCAAGCCGTGGGCGTGGCGCCGGAGGCGGTGCGCGCCCACGCGCCGGGCGTGCACACGCTGGCGCTCGCCGGCTACAACTACTGGGCCGCCGACCGCCGCCATCCCTGTTCGGTGCTGGGCATGTTGTATGCGCTGGAGGTCATCGCCTCGGTCTACGGCGGGCCGTTTGCCGCCGCCATCCGCGAGTCGCTGCTGCTCGAAGGCGAGCACGGCGTTTCCTTCATCGGCTCGCACGCCAGCCTGGACGCCCGGCACATGGCCGAGCTGCGCCAGCTCATGAACCGGCTGCACGGCGAAGAGGCGCTGGCCGCCGTGGTGGAATCCACGCGCGTCAACTTCCACCATTTCACCCGCATCGTCGAAGCCGTCTGAGCTGACCACCGTGACCTCTGCACCCGCCGTCGGCGTTGCCGGCCTGCTGGGCCGGCCCTACAAGACCATCCGCCTGGAGTGGAGCTCCGACCTGCACCTGCTGCGCGTGCGCACCTGCGTGCGGCCGATCCAGTGCTACAGCCTGGCCGCCATGGGCGAGCTGCAGCAGATGCTGGGCGACATCAGCGCCAACCCCGGCCTGGTGCGGCACTTCGTGATGAGCTCCGACGTGCCGCGCGTCTTCAACTTCGGCGGCGACCTGGCGCTGTTCGTGCTGCTGGTGCGCGCCGGCGACGTGGACTCGCTCAAGCTCTACGGCAAGCGCTGCGTGGACCTGGTGTGGTGGATGGAAAACGCCGCCAACCTGGGCGTACACACCACGGTGCTGTCGCAGGGCGACACCTTGGGCGGCGGGCTGGAATCGGTGCTGCCCTTCCACAAGGTGATCTTCGAGCGCAGCGCGCAGGCCGGCTTTCCCGAGGTGCTGTTCAACCTGTTCCCCGGCATGGGGGCCTGGGACTTCACCATCCGCAAGGCAGGCTTCGCGGTGGCCAACGAGATGATCCTCTCGGGCCGCCTTTATTCGGCCGACGAACTGCACTACCGCCGCCTGGTGGACGTGGTGGTGGACGACGGCCAGGGCGAACTGGCCGTCGACAAGATCGTGCGCGATATCGACCCGCGCCATCGCGGCACGCTGGCCGCGCTGCGCGCGCAGCGTCTGGCCGCACCCATCCGCTACGAATCGCTGATGGCCATCGTCGACCTGTGGGCCGAAAGCGCCCTGGGCCTGACCGACCGCGACCTGCGGCTGATGGAACGCCTGGCCCGCGCCCAGGCGCGCAAGGCCGGCGGCGCCGAGGAAGGAGCGGTGGAGGAGCTCAAGCTGATGGAGCTGGAAAACGCCTGGAGCGAGCGGCGCGCATGCTTCGACCGGCGCAACGTCGGCAACGACCGGCGCGTGCGGTCGTGAGCCGGCGCGGCCGGCGCTGCTACATGCTGCGCCGGTACTGCCCGCCCACCTCGAACAGCGCGTTCGTGATCTGACCCAGGCTGCAGCAGCGCACGGCGTCCATCAGCACGGCGAAGACGTTGCCATTGTCCATCACCGCCTGTTGCAGCCGCTCCAACTGAACCGGCGCCGCAGCAGCGTGGCGTTCGTGGAAGGCCTGCAGGCGCTGCAGTTGCGAGCGCTTTTCGTCTTCGGTCGAGCGCGCCAGCTCGATCGTCTGCGGCAGCGCGTCGTGCGCGCTGCGGAAGGTATTCACGCCGATGATGGGGTACTCGCCGGTGTGCTTGAGCATCTCGTAGTGCATGCTCTCTTCCTGGATCTTGCCGCGCTGGTAGCCGGTTTCCATGGCGCCGAGCACCCCGCCGCGCTCGGCGATCTTCTCGAATTCGCTCAGCACCGCTTCTTCCACCAGCTCGGTCAGCTCGTCGATGATGAAGGCGCCCTGGTTGGGGTTCTCGTTCTTCGCCAGCCCCCACTCGCGGTTGATGATGAGCTGGATCGCCATCGCGCGGCGCACGCTGTCCTCGGTGGGCGTGGTGATGGCCTCGTCGAAGGCATTGGTGTGCAGGCTGTTGCAGTTGTCGTAGATCGCGATCAGCGCCTGCAGCGTGGTGCGGATATCGTTGAACTGGATCTCCTGCGCGTGCAGTGAGCGACCGCTTGTCTGCACGTGGTATTTCAGCTTCTGGCTGCGTTCGTTGGCGCCGTAGCGGTCGCGCATGGCCACCGCCCAGATGCGGCGCGCCACGCGGCCCAGCACCGTGTATTCCGGGTCCATGCCGTTGCTGAAGAAGAAGCTCAGGTTGGGCGCGAAATCGTCGATGTGCATGCCGCGCGCCAGATAGGCTTCGACGAAGGTGAAGCCGTTGGAGAGCGTGAAGGCGAGCTGGCTGATCGGGTTGGCGCCGGCCTCGGCGATGTGGTAGCCGCTGATGCTCACCGAATAGAAATTGCGCACGTCGTGGTGCACGAACCACTCGGCGATGTCGCCCATGACCTTGAGGCTGAACTCGGTGCTGAAGATGCAGGTGTTCTGGCCCTGGTCTTCCTTCAGGATGTCGGCCTGCACGGTGCCGCGCACGTTGGCCAGCGTCCAGGCGCGGATCTTCTGCGCCTCGTCGTCGGTGGGTTCACGCCCGTTGTCGACGCGAAACTTGTCCAGGTTCTGGTCGATGGCGGTATTCATGAACATCGCCAGGATCGTGGGCGCCGGGCCGTTGATCGTCATGCTCACGCTGGTCGCCGGGTGCGTCAGGTCGAAGCCGCCGTACAACACCTTCAGGTCGTCGAGCGTGGCGATACTGACGCCCGAATTGCCGACCTTGCCGTAGATGTCGGGCCGCAGGTCCGGGTCGTTGCCGTACAGCGTGACACTGTCGAAGGCCGTGCTCAGCCGCTTGGCCGGCATGCCTTCGCTGAGCAGCTTGAAGCGCCGGTTGGTGCGGAAGGCGTCGCCCTCGCCGGCGAACATGCGCGTCGGGTCCTCGTTCTCGCGCTTGAAGGCGAAGGTGCCGGCGGTGTAAGGGAAGCTGCCGGGCACGTTGTCGAGCAGCAGCCACTTGAGCAGTTCGCCGTGGCACTCGTACTTCGGCAACGCCACCTTGCGGATCTTGCTGCCCGACAAGGTGGTGTGGGTCAGCGCGGTGCGGATCTCGCGGTCGCGGATCTTCACCACGTATTCGTCGCCGGCATAGGCCTTGACCATGTCGGGCCACATGGCCAGCAGCTTCGCAGCCGTCGGGTCCAGCCGCGCCTGGCGCTGCTCGGCCAGGTGGATGGCGGCCTCGGCGGCACGCGGCTTTTCAGGCTTGCCCACCTTGAGCATGGCCGCGGCGGCGCGCAGTTGCTGGATCTCGCGCGCCAGCGCCGCCTGCTCGCGCGCCCGGCGCTTGTAGCCGCGCACGGTGTCGGCGATGTCGGCCAGATAGCGCACGCGCGCGCCGGGCACGATGGGCACCTGGTGCGTGCTGTGGCGCGTGGCCACCTTCGGCAGCCGGCCTTCGCCGAGGCTCAGGCCAAGCGCCGCCAGCCGCGGCAGCAGCGCCTGGTAAAGCGCGGTCACGCCGTCGTCGTTGAAGCGGCTGGCCATGGTGCCGAACACCGGCATCTGCTCGGGGGCCAGCGTGAAGGCCTCCTTGTTGCGCTGCACCTGCTTGGCCACGTCGCGCAGCGCATCGAGCGCACCCTTGCGGTCGAACTTGTTGATGGCCACGAACTCGGCGAAGTCGAGCATGTCGATCTTCTCCAGCTGGCTGGCAGCGCCGAATTCGGGCGTCATCACGTACATCGGCACGTCGACCAGCGGCACGATGGCGGCGTCGCCCTGGCCGATGCCCGAAGTTTCCACCACCACGAGGTCGAAGCCGGCCGCCTTGCACGCGGCCACCACGTCGGGCAGGGCCCGGCTGATTTCGCTGCCGAAGTCGCGCGTGGCCAGGCTGCGCATGAAGACCCGCGGACCGGCGCCCCAGGGCTGAACAGCATTCATGCGGATGCGGTCGCCGAGCAGCGCGCCGCCGCTCTTGCGCCGGCTGGGGTCGATGCTGACGACGGCGATGCGCAGCTGATCGCCCTGGTCCAGCCGCAGGCGGCGGATGAGTTCGTCGGTGAGGCTGCTCTTGCCGGCGCCGCCGGTGCCGGTGATGCCGAGCACGGGGATGCGCTTCGCCCCGGCCGCTTCGGCCAGCGCGGCCTTGAAATCGCCGCCGGCGCCGCCGCCTTCCAGCGCCGTGATGGCCTGCGCCAGCGCACGCCAGGCCGCTTCGCCGTGGCCCTGCAGCGCGCTCACCTCGCCTGGTGCATAGCCCGACAGGTCGACGTCGCAGCGCATCACCATCTCGCCGATCATTCCGGCCAGCCCCATGCGCTGGCCGTCCTCGGGGCTGTAGATGCGCGTCACGCCGTAGTCCTGCAGCTCGCGGATCTCGGCCGGCACGATGACGCCGCCGCCGCCGCCGAAGACCTGGATGTGCGCGCCGCCACGCTCGCGCAGCAGGTCCACCATGTATTTGAAATATTCGACGTGGCCACCCTGGTAGGAACTGACGGCGATGCCTTGCACGTCTTCCTGCAGTGCCGCGGTCACGATCTCGTCCACCGAACGGTTGTGCCCCAGGTGGATGACCTCGGCGCCCATGCCCTGCAGGATGCGTCGCATGATGTTGATGGCCGCGTCGTGGCCGTCGAACAGGCTGGCGGCCGTGACGAAGCGCACCTTGTGCGTCGGCCGGTAGGCGGCCAGGGCCTTGAATTCCGCGGAGAGGTCGGTCATGGTGCTGCGCTCCTTGCGGCGCAACGCCCCCGGGCCGAAGCGGACCGGGAGGGGCGTTGCCGCCGGTGTGGGTTTTTGATCATGCCATGGCCGCCTCGGCCGCCGCCGCTGCCTGCGCCGTCGTGGTTTTCCCCCACGCATCAGTCGCGCCCGGGCGGCGTCGCGCTGCTACGCTCGCGCCGCATCCCGCCCGGGACCTCTTCCACTCCATCATCCATGCCATGACCTTCCTGGCCATCGACGTCGGCAACACCCGTCTGAAATGGGCGCTGTATGCCGCGCCGCACCCCGGCGCCACGCTGCTGCGCCATGGCGCGGTCTTCCTGGAGACCATCGACGAGCTCGCCGAGCGCCACTGGCACGACCTGCCCGAACCGGCCAGCATGCTGGGCTGCATCGTCGCCGGCGACGCGGTGCGCCGCCGCGTCGAGCAGCAGATGGAACTGTGGGACATCGACCCGCACTGGGTCGTGCCCTCAGCCCACGAGGCTGGGCTGGTGAACGGCTACGACCACCCCAACCGCCTGGGCGCCGACCGCTGGGTGGCGCTGGCCGGGGCCCACTCGCGCGTGCTGGCCACGCACCAGGCGCGGCCGGCGCTGGTGGTGATGGTCGGCACGGCGGTCACGGTGGACGCGCTCGACGGCGACGGCCGCTTCCTCGGCGGCCTCATCCTGCCCGGCTTCGGCGCCATGCTGCGCGCGCTGGAGATGGGCACCGCCGGGCTCAAAGTGCCCACCGGCGAGGTGGTCGACTTTCCCACCAACACCAGCGATGCCCTGATGAGCGGCGGCGCGAATGCGATTGCCGGCGCCATCGAACGCCAGTACCGGCGGCTGCTGGCGCGTTGCGGCCAGGAGCCCATGCTCTTCATCACCGGCGGCGCCGCGGTCAAGCTCACGCCCATCACCGGCCTGCCGTTCGAGACCGTGGACACGCTCATCTTCGAGGGTCTGCTGCTGATGCAGTCGCGCCGTCTGGCGTTATAAGGCCCCCAGGCTCACTGCGTTCGCCACCCCCCGAGGGGGCTCTTGCAGCGGACCGGCGGAGCCGGATCCGCGCAAGGGCTTGGCTGCCTGTAGCTGGTTGGAGCCTACAACCAGCGCTGCAACAGGTCGCGCAGTTGCAGGCGCGAATAGGGCTTGGCCAGGTGCGCGTCCATGCCGGCGGCCAGCGACTGTGCGGCGTCCTCGTCGAAGGCGTTGGCGGTGAGTGCCACGATCGGCACCCGCGGCAGGCGCAGCCGGGTTTCGCGCTCGCGCACCTGGCGCGTGGCCGCATAGCCGTCGAGCACCGGCATCTGGATGTCCATCAGCACCAGGTCCACGTGCTGCTGCGAAAGCACGGTCAGCGCCTGCGCGCCGTCCTCGGCTTCGAGCACGTCGATGCCGAAGGACTTCAGCATCTCGGCGCCGATCATGCGATTGACGATGTTGTCTTCCACCAGCAGCACCACGCCGGTGAAGGTGGCGCCGGCATCCAGGCTGCCGAAGTCGGAATCGTGCACCGGCAACGGCATGTTCGGCGCCAGCGGGAAGCTGAGTGTGAAGCCGAACACCGACCCGGCACCGGGCCGGCTGGACACCTCGATGCGCCCGCCCATGGTTTCGACGATGCGCTGGCTGATGGCCAGCCCCAGCCCGGTGCCGCCGCGCAGCCGCGAACGTGTGCTGTCGACCTGGTGGAAGGGCTGGAACACCTGCTGTTGCGCCTGCGCCGGAATGCCGATGCCGGTGTCCTGCACCTCGAAGCGCACGCGCGCCGCCTTCTCGCCCGCGGGCTGGCTGCTCAGGCGCAGCGTCACGCCGCCCTTCTCGGTGAACTTGACGCCGTTGCCGATGAGGTTGAGCAGCACCTGCTTGAGCCGCGGCGCGTCGCCCACCACGCCGTCGGGCACGCCTTCGCCCATCTGCAGCGTGATCGTCAGGCCGCGGCTTTCGGCATGACCGCGGAACAGCGCCGTGGCCGAGGCCACCAGTGCATGCAGGGACATCGGCGTCTCGGCCAGCACCAGCTTGCCGGCCTCGATCTTGGAGTGGTCGAGCACGTCGTTCAGGATGTCCATCAGCGACTCGCCCGAGGCCGCCGCGGTCTTCACCAGGCGGCGCTGGCGCAGGTCCAGCGGCGTCTGGCGCAGCAGGTCCAGCGCGCCCAGCACGCCGTTCATCGGGGTGCGGATCTCGTGGCTCATGGTGGCCAGGAATTGCGACTTGGCCAGGTTGGCGGCTTCCGCCGCCTCCTTGGCGCGCACCAGCGAGGCATTCGCCTCGTCGGCCTCCAGGCTGTGGCGCATGGAACGAAGCGTGGTGCTGCGGAATTCCTGCGTCGCCCGGAGCATGGTGATGCCGAACAGCACCGCCAGCACGGCCAGCGGCACCGACCTGGCCGGCCCCGGCATCAGCGAAACCACCATCAGCGAACCCAGTTGCAGCACGCTAAACAGCAGGAAGCTGCGTCCGGCCATCGACATGAAGAAGGCCGCCGTGGCCACCGAACCGGCGACGATGACGACGTAGACGGTGGCGGTGGTGCCGCGCAGCGTGGGATAGATAACGACGGTGGCCAAGCACCACATCAGGCCCACCAGCAGCGCATTGCCTTCGAGCTGGCGCACCACCGATGCGATCTGTTCCGGCGCCAGCGCGGTCTGGCTGCCATGGCGGCGGTTCAGCGCCCAGCGCCAGCCGGCCACGCCCAGACCCATGACGACCATCATGCCGGCCGACCACCCGTGCCCTCCCTGCCACCCCAGCCAGGCCACGAAGGCCACCGCCACCGTCAGCAGGATGACACTGCGCGCCGAGTTGTGCAGCGCCACCTGCAGCATCTCGCGCTGGACGGCGGTCTCGATGGCTTCAGGCAGGCTCATGGGCCCGTGAGCATATCGTGGCCCATCGTCGGGATCCGGCCCCGCCGGCGTGGCCGCTTCAGGTGGAGATATAGCTCTCCAGCTGCGCGATGGTCCGTTCGTGGTCGGCAATGATGTCGTCCATGATGTCGCGGATGGAGATCATGCCGAGCACCGTGCCCTTGTCGACCACCGGCAGGTGACGGACCTTCTTCTCGCTCATCAGCGCCATGCAGGCGCGCGTACCGGTCCCGGGCGCCACCGTCAGCACCTGGGCAGTCATGATCTCGGCCACCGTGGTGTCCTTCGAACTGCGGCCCTGCAGGGCGATCTTGCGCGTGTAGTCGCGCTCGGAAACGATCCCGACCAGACGGCCGCCGTCCATCACCACCAGCGCGCCCACCTCGTGCTGCGCCAGCAACTGCAGTGCGGAGTAGACCGAATCGTCGGGGCGCACGTGCCACAGCGTGCCTTCGCGCTTCTTGAGCAGTTCGGAAACGGGTTTCATCGCACCTCCTCGCGGGTCAGTTGAAGGGTCATCCGGCGCCCGGTGACGTGGCGCGCGCCACGGCACGGGCTCGGCCGGGGGTCGATTTCCGGCAACAACGGCGAGCCTACACAAACGGCGCGATGGTTCAATAGGGGCGGCGAGCAGCGGCAACCGCCGCAAAGCACCACCGTTTCACGACCGCCACTCCCGCCGGATGGCCATGCACCGACACGGCTCTTCGCCGGCGTGCGAATATCCGCAGGATGTTCTCTGCAGCGCCGCGCCCCGTCAGACATCGCCGCATCCCCTGGCGGGCCGTGGTGGCCGTGGGCCTGGGCTTGAGCCTGCTGGCCGGCTGCAACACGCTCGACGAGCAACAGCGCAAGTGGATCTTCCAGCCCAGCGACCGCACTTGGTGGGGCGGCTTGGCCGCCGCCGAGGGCATGGACGATGCCTGGATCGACTTCCATTCGCGCGCGACAGGCGAAAAGGTCCGCCTGCACGGCCTGTGGCTGGCTCAGGCGCGGGCCGACGCGCCGGTGCTGCTGTACCTGCACGGCGCGCGCTACGACGTGCGCGGCAGCGCGCACCGCATGCGCCGCATGCACGAGCTCGGTTTCGCGGTGCTGGGCATCGACTACCGCGGCTTCGGCCGCAGCACCAACACCTTGCCGTCGGAGACGCTGGCCTACGAGGATGCGCGGGCCGCCTGGGACTGGCTGGCCGCGCAGCATCCGCAGGCCGCGCGTTACGTTTTCGGCCACTCGCTGGGTGGGGCGATTGCCGTGAACCTGGCGCACGAGGTGGCCGACGAGGCCGGGCTCATCGTCGAAGGCAGCTTTCCTTCGATCCCCGAAGTGGTGACCACTTTCAAGTGGGGCTGGCTGCCGGTGTCGCCGCTGATCACGCAGCGCTTCGACGCCGCCGAGCGCATCGGCCGCGTCGGCGCGCCGGTGCTGGTGGTGCACGGCAGCGAAGACCGGCTGATCCAGCCCGAACTGGGCCAGGCGCTGTACGAACGGGCCAGCGCGCCCAAACGCTTCGTGCTGGTGGAAGGCGGCTCGCACCACAATACCAATTCAGTGGGCCAGCCGCAGTACCGGCAGGCGCTGGCCGACCTGTTCGGGTTGCCGCTGGCGCGCTGAGCGCCCGTTTCGTTTCGGCGTCAGCCCGGGACGACGGCGGTGACCTCGATCTCCACCTGCGCGCGGTCTTCCATCAGCGCGTTCACCTCCACCGCCGTCATCGCCACGCCGTAGTGGCCGATGACTTCGCGGTAGACGGCGCCGATCTCGCGGCCGCGCGCGAGATAGTCACGCTTGTCGATCACGTACCAGGTCATGCGCACGATATGTTCCGGCCGCGCGCCGGCCTCGGCCAGCACGGCGCGCACGTTGAGCAGCGCCTGGCGCGCCTGGGCCAGGAGGTCGTCGCTGTCGAAGTGGGACTGTTCGTTCCAGCCGATCTGCCCGGCGACGAAGACCATCGTGCCGGACGCGGCCACGCCGTTGGCATAACCGCGCGGCGGCGCCCAGCCCTTGGGTTGCAGAACCTTCATGCGGGGGTCTCCTGGTCCAGAAAGGGCTGCATCGCCAGGCGCACGTCGTCGGGGAAGCCCTGAGGCAGGTGCGTCTCCAGCGAGGTGCAGACCAGCACCTGGCGGACGCGCAGCCGCAGCTCGTCGCCCCCCTTGAACTGCGTGCGCAGGACGAGCGAACTGCGACCGAGCTTTTCGATGCCCAGTTCCTGCGTCAGCGTGTCGCCGTGGCGGCTGATGGCCGTGAAGTCCACCTCCAGCCGCACCGTGGGCAGCCCCGTGCGGCGCGTGCCGATGTACTGCGCGAACGGAATGCGCAGACCCTCGTCGAACCACTGCTCGACCAGGGTGTTGAGCATGACCAGGTATTGCGGGTAGAAGACGATGCCGGCGGGGTCGCAGTCGGCGAAGCGCACCACGCGCGTGGCGAGGAATTTCATGCCGGCTCGCGCAGGCGGAAGCGCTGCAGCTTGCCTGTCTCGGTGCGCGGCAGGCTGGCGCGGAATTCGATCTGACGCGGGTACTTGTACGGCGCGATGGTCTGCTTGGCGAAGTCCTGCAGCGTCTTCACCATCGCGGCGTCGCCCTCGAAGCCCGGTCGCAGCACGACGAAGGCCTTCACGACCCTGCCGCGCGCCTCGTCGGGCACGCCGACCACGCCGCATTCGGCCACCGCCGGGTGCAGCAGCAGCGCGCTCTCCACCTCGGGGCCGGCGATGTTGTAGCCGCCGGTCACGATCATGTCGTCGGTGCGCGCCTGGTAGACGAACTGGCCGTCGTCGTCCACCAGGTAGGCGTCGCCGGTGAGATTCCAGCCGTTGCGCACATAGTTCGCCTGGCGCGGGTCGTCCAGGTATTTGCAGCCGGTCGGGCCCTTCACCGCCAGGCGGCCGACCTGGCCGCGTGGCAGTTCCTGGCCATCGTCGCCCAGCACCACGGCGCGATAGCCGGGCACCGGCACGCCGGTGGCGCCGGGTCGGGCATGGGCCTCGTCGGCCGAGATGAAGATGTGCAGCAGTTCGGTGGAACCGATGCCGTCGATGATCTCGATGCCGGTGGCCTGCTTCCACAGCGCCCGCGTGGCCGCGGGCAGCGCCTCGCCGGCCGAGACGCACTTGCGCAGCGAGGCGATGTCGTGCTGCGCCTTGTTCTGGCCGATGTGCGCGGCCATGGCGCGGTACGAGGTGGGTGCGGTGAAGCACACCGTGGCGCGGAACTGCGCCATCGCCGGCAGCAGCGCGTCGGGCGCGGTCTTCTCCACCAGCACCGTGGAAGCGCCGATCGAAAGCGGAAACAGCAGCAGCCCGCCCAGGCCGAAGGTGAAGGCCAGTGGCGGGCTGCCGATGAAGATGTCGTCGCCATTCGCGCGCAGCACGTGCGGCGGCCAGCAGGCGCAGGACGCCATCAGGTCGCGGTGGAAATGCATCGTGCCCTTGGGCACGCCAGTGGTGCCCGAGGTGAAGGCGATGAGGCAGGTGTCCTGCGCGCCGGTGTCGACGTTGGCGAAATCGGCGGGCTTGGCCGCAGCGCGGGCTTCCAGTTCACCGCCACCGCGGCCATCCGCGAAATGCAGCACCTGCTTCAGGCTCGGACACGCCGGCAGCGCCAGGGCCAGTTCGTCGGCCAGCCGCGCGTGGCACAAGGCATGGCTGACCTGCGCCTTGTCGACGATGGCCACCAGTTCGCGCGCACGCAGCAGCGGCATGCTGCCCACCGCGATGCCACCGGCCTTGACCACCGCAAACCAGCAGGCCGCCAGCATCGGCGAATTGGCGCCGCGCAGCAGCACGCGGTTGCCTGGAACCAGGCCCAGGTCTTCGACCAGCACGCGGGCGATGCGGTTGGCCTGGGCGCGCAGGTCGGCGTAGGTCCAGCGCAGGCCGTGGCCTTGTACGCACAGGCGGCCGCCCTGCCCGCTGTCCACCCAGCGGTCGAGCAACTCGGTAGCGCAGTTCAGGTGGTCGGGGAACTGCAGCTCCGGCCGGTCGAACAGGAATTCGGGCAGTTCGTGCGGCGGCGGCAGGCGGTCGCGCGCGAAGCCGTCGACGTGGGCGCTGTGCGGGGTGGCCGGCGGCATGGAGCGGCATTCTTCGGCGAGATAGTTTAGTTGTCAACCAAATGCGGGCGCCGGCTATGATGGCCGCCATGGACAGGCCTCGACCCCGGCTGTGGGACATCTCGCCGCCCGTGTGGGCCGGTGCGCCGGTGTTCCCGGGCGATGCGCCTTACCGCAGCGTGTGGGCGGCGCGCATCGGCCCCGGCTGCCCGGTCAACGTGAGCACGATCACGCTCAGTCCGCACACCGGCGCGCATGCCGACGCGCCGCTGCATTACGACGACGCGGGTGCCGCCATCGGCGCCGTGGCGCTGGAGCCGTTTCTCGGCCGCTGCCGCGTGGTGCATGCCATCGGCTGCGGGCCGCTGCTGCGCTGGGAGCACATCGCGCATGCCGCGGCCGCGCTGCCCGAACGCGTGCTGGTGCGCACCTATGCCCGCGCACCGGTGGACCGCTGGGACCCGGACCTGGCGGCCTTCGCGCCCGAGACGGTGGAACGCCTCGCCGACCTGGGCGTGGTGCTGATCGGCATCGACACCGCCAGCATCGACCCCGCCGAGAGCAAGACCCTCGACAGCCACCAGGTGATCCGCCGCCGCGGCCTGCGCGTGCTGGAAAACCTGGTGCTCGACGACGTGCCCGAGGGCGACTACGAGCTGATCGCCCTGCCCCTGAAACTGACCACCGCCGACGCCTCGCCCGTGCGCGCGGTGCTGAGGGAACTGCCATGACCCGAGACGAAGCCCTGGCGCTGGACGCCGCCGATGCGCTGGCGCCGCTGCGCGAACAGTTCAGCCTGCCGCCGGGCCTGATCTACCTCGACGGCAATTCGCTCGGCGTGCTGCCAAAAGCCACCGCCGCGCGCGTGCAGCAGGTGGTGCAGCAGGAATGGGGCGTGGACCTCATCCGCAGCTGGAACACGGCCGGCTGGATCGACCTGCCGCAGCGCGTGGGCGACAAGATCGCGCGGCTGGTGGGCGCCGGCCCGGGCGAACTGGTGGTGGCCGACTCGACCAGCGTCAACCTGTTCAAGGTGCTGAGCGCGGCGCTGTCGATGGCGCAGGCCGATACCCCGAAGCGCAAACGCATCGTCTCCGAGCGCAGCAATTTCCCCACCGACCTGTATATCGCCGAATCGCTGGCGCGCGAGCGCGGGCATGAACTCGTGCTCGTCGAGGCCGACGAACTGCCCGCGGCGCTGGACGAGCACTGCGCCGTGCTCATGCTCACGCACGTGAACTACCGCAGCGGCCGCATGCACGACATGGCGGCGCTGTCGCGCATGGCCGCCGACGCCGGCGCGCTGACGGTGTGGGACCTGGCGCACAGCGCCGGCGCGGTGCCGGTGGACCTGCACACCGACGGCGCCGACTTCGCCATCGGCTGCGGCTACAAATATCTCAACGGCGGTCCCGGCGCGCCGGCCTTCGTGTGGGCGCACCCGCGGCATGCCGAGCGCTTCTGGCAGCCGCTGGCCGGCTGGATGGGCCACGCCGCGCCGTTCGAGTTCACGCCCGGCTACCGGCCGGCCCCCGGCATCTCGCGCTACCTGTGCGGCACGCCGGCGGTGCTGTCGCTGGCGGCGCTGGAATGCGGCGTCGACACCGTGCTGGCGGCGGAACCCCTCGGCGGCATGGCCGCGCTGCGCCGCAAGTCGCTGGCGCTGACCCGGCTCTTTGCCGACCAGGTGCAGGCCAGTTGCCCGAGCCTGACGCTGGTGTCGCCGCGCGACGATGCGCAGCGCGGCAGCCAGGTCTGCCTGTCGCACCCGCAAGTCGCCTACCCGGTGGTGCAGGCGCTGATCGGGCGCAGCGTCATCGGTGACTTCCGCGCCGGCGACACGTCACACCCTGCGGGCGCGGTCGACATCCTGCGTTTCGGCTTCACGCCGCTGTATCTGCGCTTCGTCGACGCCTGGGACGCGGCCGAACAGCTGCGCCAGGTGCTCGAAAGCGGCGAATGGCAGCGCCCCGAATTCAACCAGCGCCAAGCGGTGACCTGAAGGACTCGTGACATGAGCGGCTGCCCGATCCACCCCGACAGCGGCACTGGCGCCGGCCACCACGGCGCCCAGCTGGATTTCAGCGCCGACATGAGCTACGGCGACTACCTGCACCTGGACGCCGTGCTCAGCGCCCAGCATCCGCTCAGCCCCGACCACAACGAGATGCTGTTCATCGTGCAGCACCAGACCAGCGAACTGTGGATGAAGCTGATGCTGCACGAGTTGCATGCGGCCGTGGCGGCCATCGCCACCGACCGCATGGCGCCGGGATTCAAGATGCTGGCGCGGGTATCGAAGATCATGGAGCAACTGGTGCACGCCTGGGACGTGCTGGCCACCATGACGCCGCCCGAATACAGCGCCATCCGGCCCTATCTGGCGCACAGCAGCGGCTTCCAGAGCTGGCAGTACCGCTGCATCGAATTCAGCCTGGGCAACAAGAATGCCGCGATGCTCAAACCCCACGCGCACCGGCCCGACCTGCTGGCACACGTGCAGGCGGCGTACCGCGCGCCTTCCCTCTACGACGAAGCGCTGCGCCTGCTGGCGCGCCGCGGCCTGGCCGTGCCGGCCAGCCATACCGACCGCGACTGGACCCGGCCCTACGTGGCCAGCGACGAAGTCGAGGCCGCCTGGCTCACCGTCTACCGCGCGCCCGAGACGCATTGGGACCTGTACCAGCTGGGCGAGGAGCTCACCGACCTGGAAGATGCCTTCCGCCTCTGGCGCTTCCGCCACGTGACCACGGTGGAACGCATCATCGGCTACAAGCGCGGCACCGGCGGCACCAGCGGCGTGGGCTACCTGCGCCAGATGCTCGACGTGGTGCTGTTCCCCGAGATCTGGAAGCTGCGCACCGACCTGTAGACGGCTGCCGCGGCGTTGCCGCTACAGCAGCGCGCTCAGCGCGCGGTCCAGGTTCTCCACCGTGCGGTCCACGTGCATCAGCTTGTCCAGCCCGAACAGGCCGATGCGGAAAGTCCGGAAGTCCGCCGGCTCGTCCACCGCCAGCGGCACGCCGGCGGCGATCTGCAGGCCCAGCGCGGCGAACGCGCGACCGCTGTGCCATTCCACGTCGTCGGTATAGCTGACCACCACCCCCGGCGACTGGAAACCCGACGCGGCCACGCTGGCGATGCCTTCGTGCGCCAGCAGCGCGCGCACGCGGTCGCCGAGCTGCTGCTGCGCCGTCTTGGCCCGGTCGAAGCCGAAAGCCGCCAGTTCCTGCATCACGTCGCGCAGCCTGGCCAGGCCGTCGGTGGGCAAGGTGGCGTGGTAGGCATGGCCGCCGCTTTCGTAGGTCTGCATGATCTGCAGCCACTTCTTCAGGTCGAGCGAAAAGCTGGTGCTGGTGGTGGCTTCGATGCGCGCCAGCGCCCGCGCGCCCAGCATCACCAGGCCGCAGCAGGGCGGGCCGCTCCAGCCCTTTTGCGGCGCGCTCACCAGCACGTCGACGCCGGTGGCCGCCATGTCGACCCAGATGGCGCCGCTGGCGATGCAGTCCAGCACGAACAGGCCACCGTGTTCGTGCACGGCCGCGGCCACGGCGGTGAGGTAGTCGTCGGGCAGCAGCATGCCGGCCGAGGTTTCCACGTGCGGCGCGAAGACCAGGTCGGGCTTCGCGCTGCGGATGGTGGCCACCACCTCGTCCAGCGGCGGTGGCGCGAACGGCGCCTGGTGCGCGGGCGAAACCATCCTGGCCTTGAGCACCGTGGTCGCGGCCGGGATGCCGCCCATCTCGAAGATCTGGCTCCAGCGATAGCTGAACCAGCCGTTGCGGATGATCAGCACCTTCCTGCCCGTGGCGAACTGGCGCGCCACCGCTTCCATGCCGGTGGAGCCGCTGCCCGGCACGACCACCGCCGCCTGAGCGGCATAGACCTGCTTGAGCGTGGCGGACACGTCGCGCATCACGCCCTGGAAGCGCCTGGACATGTGGTTGAGCGCGCGATCGGTATAGACGACCGAATATTCGAGCAGGCCGTCGGGGTCGACGTCGGGCAGCAGTGCGGGCATGCGGTTCTCTGTGACAGTGGTTTCCAGCCGGGCGAGCTTATCAGCCGGCCGGTGTACCCGCATGGCATCATCGACGGGTGACGTTGCCGCGCGGCAGGAGCGCGCGGCAAATTGCTCGACATCAACCCGCAGCGTCGTATGCGGCGCGCAGCCAGCCCGTCAGGGTTTCGTCCACCTCCTGGGTCTGCCCCAGGCGCACGGTGTACTGGCACATGCCGCCCGGCGGCAGGGCCTTCAGGCGCGGATGCGGCGGCAGGCTCTTGGCATTGAGGCCGATCTCGACCTGGTCCTTCGTGGCCGGCCCCAGCATCGCGAACTGCTTCTTGCGGCGCAGGCTGATATAGGTCTTCTTGGGCGCCTGCTCGCAAGGCCCGAGCGCCGCCACGGCCTGCATCACCTTTTCGTGCAGTGGCCGCAGGTGCGCCTTGGCGCCGGTGTACAGGGCGTCGAGCGGGTCGCCGGCCTGCACCGCCGGCAGCGTGGCGGCTGCTGCGCCGGACAGGTCGGGCACAGGCTTGTCGACGAAGAAGGCCAGGGTATTGGCGTCGCCGTAGCCCAGCCCGAACTGCTCCATCAGCCAGGCCCGCCTCTGGCCATGCTTGACCTGGCCGCTGGCGGCCAGCGCCGCCAGCAGCTCGGCGACCGTCTTGCCGGTGCGGGCCTGGATATTGCGCAACTGGGTCAGCGTGGCGGCTTGCGGATCGGCCATGGCGGGCTCCATGCAGGACGAGGAGCTCCGGTTGTTCCACGGTGCCGGCGCCTTGAACAGCCCGGTTTTCACCGCTGCAAGGCTGCGGCCAGACTCCTAGAATCGTTGCCTCTCCCGCGCCGCCGAAAGCCGACATGGACACCCGCACCTCCCCGATCCGTCTGCGCATCGCGCAACTGCGCGAGGTGCTGGCCCGCGCCGGCGTGCACGCGCTGCTCGTGCCTTCGGCCGACCCGCACTTGAGCGAATACCTGCCCGGCCGCTGGCAGGGGCGGGAATGGCTGTCGGGCTTCACCGGCTCGATGGGCACGCTGGTGGTGGCGGCCGACCGCGCGGCGCTGTTCGCCGACAGCCGCTACTGGGTGCAGGCCGAGGCCGAACTCGCCGGCACCGGCATCGAACTGGTGAAGATCCCGACCGGTCATTCCGCCGCCCACATCGACTGGCTGGCGCAGCAGGTGCCGCGCGGCGCCGTGGTCGCGGTCGATGGCCAGGTGCTCGGCCTGGCGTCGGCCAGCGCACTGCAAGCCGCGCTCGAGGCCGCCGGCGTGCAGCTGCGCACCGACGTCGACCTGCTCGACGCCATCTGGCCCGACCGCCCCGCCCTGCCGGCCGAGCCCGTCTACGAACATGCGCCGCCGCAGGCCACGCAGCCGCGCGCCGAGCGGCTGGCTGCGGTGCGCGAGGCGATGGCCCGCCACGGCGCCACGCACCACTTCGTCTCCACCGTCGACGACCTGGCCTGGATCACCAACCTGCGCGGCAGCGACGTCAGCTACAACCCGGTCTTCCTGGCCCACCTGCTGCTGGACATGACCGGCGGCAAGCTGTTCGTCGGCCAGGGCAAGGTCGACGCGACGCTGGCCACGCGGCTGGCCGCCGACGGGCTGCAGCTGGCACCCTACGAACAGGCCGGCGCGGCGCTGGCCGCACTGGGGCCGCAGGCCCGGCTGCTGGTCGACCCCAAGCGCGTGACTCAGGGCCTGCGCGCGCAGGTCGGCCTGGGCACGCCTGTCATCGAGGCCATCAACCCGAGCACCTTGCTGAAGAGCCGCAAGAGCGCGGCCGAAGCCGCTTTCGTGCGCGAGGCCATGGCCGAGGACGGCGCCGCCTTGTGCGAGTTCTACGCCTGGTTCGAGGCCGCGCTGGCACGCGGCGAGCCCATCACCGAACTCACCGTGGACGAGCGCATGAGCGCTGCTCGCGCACGGCGCAGCGGCTTCGTGGGCCTGAGCTTCAACACCATCGCCGGCTTCAACGCCAACGGCGCGATGCCGCATTACCGCGCCACGGCAGAGTCGCATTCCTTCATCGAAGGCGACGGCCTGCTGCTCATCGACAGCGGCGGCCAGTACTTGGGCGGCACCACCGACATCACGCGCGTGTGGCCGATCGGCAACGTCAGCGCCGCGATGAAGCGCGACTACACGCTGGTGCTCAAGAGCACGATGAATCTGTCGCGCGCGCGCTTCCCGCGCGGCACGCTCGGCCCCATGCTCGACGCGCTGGCGCGTGTGCCGCTGTGGGCCGAAGGCATCGACTTCGGCCACGGCACCGGGCACGGCGTGGGCTATTTCCTGAACGTGCACGAAGGGCCGCAGAGCATCAGCAAGACCGTTCCCGACGCCAACATGGCCATGGAGCCGGGCATGATCACCAGCATCGAGCCCGGCGTCTACCGCACGGGCTCGTGGGGCGTGCGCATCGAGAACCTGGTCCTCAACGTGCCGGCGTCCACGCCCGAGGGCGGCCGCTTCGGTGAATTCCTCGAATTCGAGACGCTGACGCTGTGCCCCATCGATACACGCTGCATCGACCGCAGCCTGCTGCGCGCCGACGAGGCGGACTGGCTCGACCGCTACCACGCCACCGTGCGCGAGCGCCTGGCACCGCGCGTGGCGGGCGCTGCGCTGGCCTGGCTGCGGGAACGCACCGAGCCGCTCTGAGAGCTGGTCGCGAACCATGCGCCCCGCCCGTCCGGCCCTGGGCATCGACCTCGGCGGCACCAAGATCGAGGCCGCGCTGCTGGCGAGCGACGGCAGCCAGACCTGGCACCAGCGCGTGGCCACGCCCGCCGGCGACTACGGCGCCACGGTGGCCGTGCTGGCGGCGCTGGTGGCGCGGGCGCGAACGGCGGCCGCGGTGCCGTTCAGCATCGGCGTCGGCACGCCCGGCGCGGTGGCCGCCTCAGGGCTGATGAAGAACTGCAATTCCACCTGCCTCAACGGCATGCCGCTGCAGGCCGACCTGGAGATCGCCTGCGGGCAACCGGTGGTGCTGGCCAACGACGCCAATTGCCTGGCACTTTCCGAAGCCACCGACGGTGCCGGCGCGGGTGCAGCAGTCGTCTTCGCCGCCATCCTGGGCACCGGCGCCGGGGCCGGCATTGCCGTGCACGGTCGCGTCCTGCAAGGGCCGCACCGGCTGGCGGGCGAATGGGGGCACAACCCGCTGCCCTGGGCCGAGGCCGGGCGCGACCCGGTCTTCGACTGCTACTGCGGCCAGCGCGGCTGCATCGAGACGCTGGTCAGCGGCTCGGGCCTGGCGCGCGACCACGAGCACGTCACCGGCCAAGCGCTGCCCGGCGAGGCGATCGCGCAACGTGCCACGCAAGGCGACCCCGCCTGCCGCGCCACGCTGGACCGCCACGCCCGGCGGCTGGCGCAGGCGCTGGCCGCGGTGATCAACCTACTGGACCCGGACGTGATCGTGCTCGGCGGCGGCCTGTCGCGCCTGCGCCACCTGTACGAGCAGGTGCCCGCGCTGTGGAGCCCATGGATCTTCGGCGCCGGCAGCGACGCGGTGCGCACGCGGCTGCTGCCGGCCCGGCACGGCGACGCCTCGGGTGTGCGCGGCGCGGCGTGGCTGGGCCGCGCGGCCGGGGTCGAGGCGACGGCCCCGTTGCGCTGACCCGCCGCAGGGCCGGCCCGCCGATCAGGCCTTGCCGTGCTTCGCGATCAGCGACTGCGCGGTCGCCAGCAGTTCGCGGCCCTTGAAGCCGCGCTTGTCCATGTCGGCCGTCCACTCGGCTTCCAGCAGTCGCGAGCTGCGCACGAATTCCTGCGTCTGCTCGGCGGTGAAGGTGTAGAGCGTATTGCCGCGGTCGACCGCCGGCTTGCGGCCGGGCACGTCGTTGGCCTGCTGCGTCTTGCCCAGCCAGCCGCTGGTGGCCAGTCCCGAATTGGCGTCGATGACCTTCTTCAGGTCGGGCGCCAGACCCTCGTACTTCGCCTTGTTCATCGCCATCACGAAGGTGGTGGTGTAGAGCGCCGGCCGGCCGGCCGGGAATTCGCTGTGAAACTTGGTCAGCTCGTGCACCTTGACCGAGGGCACCACCTCCCAGGGGATGACGCAGCCTTCGATGGTGCCCTTGCTCAGCGCGTCGGGGATCTGCGGCAGCGGCATGCCCACGGGAATGGCGCCCAGCGCGCCCAGCAGCTTGGTCACCTGGCGCGTCGGGCCACGCACCTTCATGCCGCGCAGGTCGGCCACCGACTTGATCTGCCTGGCCGCGGTGTGGAACAGGCCCGGCCCGTGAACGTGCAGCGCCAGCACCTGCGTTTCCTTGAATTCGTCGGGACACTGGGTCTGGAAATACTCCCAGTAGGCCTTGGACGTGGCCTCGGCGTTGTTCATCGTGAACGGCAGCTCGAAGACCTCGATGCGCGGGAAGCGGCCGGCGGTATTGCCGGGCAGCGTCCAGACGATGTCCACGACACCGTCGCGCGCCTGGTCGTACAACTGCACCGGCGTGCCGCCGAGCTGCATGGCCGGGTAGGCCTCGAACTTGATGCGGCCGCCGGATTCCTTCTCGACCTTCTCCATCCACGGCTTGTGCATCAGCAGCCACACGTTGGACATCGGCGCCATGAAGGTGTGGAACTTGAGCGTGACGCTCTGCTGGGCCAGGCCCGACAGGTGCGGCACCCCCAGCACGGTGGCGGCAGCGGCGCCCTGGACGAAGGAACGGCGTTTCATCGGTGTGGTCTCCGGAGGATGGGAAAGAGCAGGAAAGTAACGGCTGCGCGGCCCGGCTGCCGTCATGGTTGTCCCTAGCCCACGAACTGCACCAACCACAGCGAAAGCACCGGGAAGAACATCAGCAGCAGCAGGCGCACCAGGTCGCTGGCCAGGAAAGGCAGCACGCCGCGGTAGCTCTCGGCAATGGGCACGTCGCGCGCCATGCCGTTGACGACGTAGACGTTCAGCCCCACCGGCGGCGAGAGCAGGCCGAAGCTCACCGTCATGAGCACGACGATGCCGAACCACAGCGCCACGCTCTCCTGCGGCATGCCGAAGTCCAGGCCGATGACCACCGGGAAGAAGATGGGGATCGTGAGCAGCAGCACCGACAACTCGTCCATCAGGCAGCCCAGCGCGATATACAGCGCCACGATGGCCGCCACCACCATGAAGGGCGACAGGCCCCAGCCCTGCACCAGATTGGCCAGCTGGTTCGGCACCTGGGTCAGCGTGAGCGCCGAGTTCATCAGGTCGGCGCCGAGGAAGATCATGAAGATCATGGCCGAGGCCTCGGCCGTGGCGTAGAAGCAGTCGCCGAATTTCTTCCACGTCATCTCGCGCTTGGCAAGTGCCGCCAGGAAGGTGGCCGCCGAGCCCACCGCGGCCCCTTCGGTGGGCGTGAACAGGCCGCCGTAGATGCCGCCGAAGACGATGAGAAAGATCACCAGGATGGGCAGCACGCCCCATACCGCGCGGACGCTGAGCCCCGGTGCGTCGTCGTCGTGCTCCGGCGCCTGACCCGGCACCAGCCGCACGTAGATGGCAATGGCGGCGACATAGCCCAGCATCGCGATGGCGCCCGGAATCATGGCCGCGGCAAAGAGCTTGGCGATATTCTGTTCGGTGAGGATGGCGTAGAT
Organism: Candidatus Rubrivivax defluviihabitans; assembly: GCA_016709385.1. GTDB lineage: Bacteria > Pseudomonadota > Gammaproteobacteria > Burkholderiales > Burkholderiaceae_C > Rubrivivax > Rubrivivax defluviihabitans. Next base: position 30,214 of record JADJMW010000001.1, on the reverse strand, counting down.
GACCAGCGGCACCGACGGCGGAATCAGGATGCCCAAGGTGCCGCCGGCGGCCAGCGTGCCGGTGGCCAGGCGGCCCGAGTAACCGTGGCGCTTCATCTCGGGCAGCGCCACCGAGGTGATGGTGGCGGCCGTGGCCACCGACGAGCCGCAGATGGCGCCGAAGGCCGCGCAGGCAATCACCGCGCCCATCGCCAGCCCGCCCTTGAAGCGCGACATGGCCGCCGCCGCCACCTCGAACAGCGCCTTGCTGATGCCGCCCTGGGTGGCGAAATTGCCCATCAGGATGAACAGCGGAATGACGCTCAGGTCGTAGCTCGCGAAGCGCGCGAAGGCCTGGGTGTTGAGGAAGCTGGCCAGCGGCAGCCATCCCGCCTGCGCCACGTAGCCCACCGCGCCGGCCACGAACATGGCCACCGCGATCGGCGTGCGCAGCGCCATCAGCACGACCATGATGGCGAAGATGGCCACGGTCAGCTGCACCGGCGTCATGCGAGCTCCCGGCGCGCGAAGCCGCGCAGCGCCTGCATGAAGCCGATCAGCGCGCACAGGGCCAGCGGCGGCACCATGGCGCAGTACACGACCCACTCAGGAAAGCCCAGCATCATGGAACCGGACTGCGAGTTCCAGGCGCTCAAGCCCCCGATCGTGGTGCGCCAGGCCAGCAGCGCCATCACCGCGCCCACCAGGAAGGCGCCCACGCGGTCCAGCCGCTCGCGCGTGGCGGCGCCGGCCTTGGCGGTGAAGAAGTCGACGATGATGTTGCCGCGCCGCGCCTGGCACCAGGGCAGGAACAGCGCGATGGCGGCACCCGCGGCCGAACCCGAGAGCTCGAAGTCGCCCACGATGGTCCAGCCCGTGGTGTTGCGGCCGATGACGCTGGCGCAGGTCATCAGCGTGATGACCGTGAGCAGCACGCCCGCGGCCACCGCGCACAGCTTGGCCAGGAATTCCAGGACTTTCAAGACAGCGCCTCCAGCGGGACCGGGCCCGGCCCGGTTCTCTCAGTATTGTGTGTCGGGCAGCCGGGCCACCAGGCCTTGCAGTTCGGCGCCGAGCACGATCTGGCACGACAGGCGGCTGGTGGCTTCGTGCGGCGCAGCGGTCATCTCCAGCATGGCCAGTTCGTCAGGCTCGGGCGGTGGCAGGCGCGCAGCCCATTCCGGCGCCACCAGCACATGGCAGGTGGCGCAGCTGAGCACGCCGCCGCAGTCGGCCGCGATGCCCTCCACGCCAGCCGCCTGCGCGGCGCGCATCAGGCTGCGGCCCGCCCGCCCGGCCACGGTGAGGCGAACGCCGTCGGGGCGGTCGAGGAAGACGGTGACTTCGGTCATGTTCGAAGGGCGACGCCGCAGACCTCGTGAAGATGTCAAGAGCGGCCGAAATATTCGCGCCGCTCCCACAGCGCCGCGTCTTCGGCCTGGGCGTGGCGGGCCAGCTCCTGCCGCTTGATGGCATGGAAGACCTGCGCCATGGGCTCGCCCAGGCCTTGCTGCAGCACGCTGCTGGCGGCCAGCGCGTCCAGTGCCTCGGCCAGCGTGGCCGGCAGCAGCGCCGCGCCCGCGGCATAGGGCGCATCGGTGGCCGGTGGCGGCTCCAGCCGCCGCGCCATGCCGTCCAGCCCGGCCCAGATCTGCGAGGCGATGGCCAGGTAGGGGTTGGCCAGCGGCTCACCCAGACGGTTCTCGATGCGCAGGTCGCGCCCGCTGCCCACCACGCGCAGCAGGGCGCCGCGGTTGTCGCGCCCCCACTGCGCCGACTGCGGTGCCATCACGCTGCCGCGGTACCGGCCGTAGGCGTTGACGCTGGGCGCGCACAACGCGGCCATGCCGTGGGCGTGCACCAGCAGCCCGGCCAGCCAGTGCGCGCCGGCGTCGCCGAGCCAGTGGCGCGCGCTGCCGGCCTCCATGCCCTCCGCTGCGGTGGCAGCGCCGGCACCGGCTTCAGGGCCCATGGCGTTGCGGCCGTCGTCGGCGTGCACCAGCGAATGGTGCAGGTGCCAGCCGCTGGCCACCGCGCCTTCGAACGGCGGCCGGCAGACGAAGCTGGCGTGGTAGCCCGCGCGCCGCAGCGCCTGGCGCACGCCATTGCGGAACAGCACCATCTGGTCGGCTGCGGTCAGAGCATCGGTATGGCCGAAGACGGCCTCGAACTGGCTCGGGCCCAGTTCGATCTCCAGCGACCGCAGCGGCAGCCCCAGCGCCAGCGCGGTACGGCGCACGATGTCCAGCGGCTCTGCGCACTGGTCGGCCCAGCTTTCCGACAGCAACTGGTAGCCCGGATGCAGCAGCGCCACCGCGGGCGGTTCGGCCGGCCAGGCAGCGTCGGCCAGCGCCAGCCGCTCTGCCGTGATGCGGAAGATGTGGAACTCCACCTCCAGCCCGCAGCGCAGGCCGAAGCCCGCCGCGCCCAGCACCGCCAGCGCACGCCGCAGCACGCGCCGCGGGTCGGCCGGCACCGGCGTGCCGTCGTCGAACCAGGGTTCGGCGCGCATCCAGCCGGTGCCCGGCGCCCAGGGCAGGGCCAGGTAGCTGGCCGGGTCGGGGAGCAGCACCAGGTTGTTGGCGGCGCCGAAGCCGGCGGGCAGGCCGGCGCCGCCGGGCTCGAAGACCTTGAACGCGGTGCGGTCCGACGTGTCCTTCAACAGCAGCGTGCTGACCATGCCGACGCCGGACTGCAGCGCCTGCGTCACCGGCGACGCGTCGAAGCCGCAGACCAGCGTCTTGCCGCGCAAGCTGCCGTGCAGGTCGGCCCAGGCCACGCGCACCTGTTCCACATGCTCCTTGGCCACGCGCTCCAGCACCGCGTCGCAGGCGGCCGCGCGGGCCGCGTCGTGCACGCCGCAGCGGGCCGCGAAAGTCATGCCGTGGTCTGGGCCGGCTGCGCCGGCCGCAGCCAGGCCGCACCGGTCCGCCTGGCCGCCGCCGCCTGCTGCCAGAAGGCCTGCCAGCCGGTGGCCGGCGCGATGCAGTCCATGGTATCGGGCCCGTGCAGCGCCGCGGCGGCGTCGGCCGCCAGCGCCATCGGCGGCGTGCCGCCGGACTGCACCGCTTCGATGGCCTTCAGCAGCAGCCGCCGGTTGGCCATGATGACCTTGTCGCTGGTACCCAGGTGTTCGCGCGTGCGGTCCTGGATGGCGCCCATGCTTTCCACCGCCCACTGGTCGTGCAGGTTGATGTCCTCCTCGCCCAGGCCCAGGTAGGTGCGCGTGCGCTGCTCCTCGGCGTTGAAACCCCAGTCGTCGTGCCGGCCCTTCTTCGGCACGTAGTCGGGCAGCGAGACGCCGGCCAGGCGCTGGCGTCGCATGGTCTCCTTGTCCAGCGGGCCGGCGAAGCTGGTGAAGAACGAGACCCAGTAGGTGCGCGTATCGTCCACCGGCACGTGCATCTGCGTGATGGTCACGGTTTCCGACAGCGGAATCACGAAGGTCTGCGGGAACACCGAATGCGTGACGCGCACGTGCGTCAGTTCGTCGTCGATGCGGCGCAGCGTGGTCAGCCGAGTGAGCCCCGGCGCCACTTCCTCGTGCCGGATTTCAGGGCTGCAGAATTCGCGCATCACGCGCGTCATGGGCCAGCGCTGGCCGTGCACGGCGCCCACGCTGGCGGCGCGGAACTGGCGGCCGAAGGCCGCGGCTTCGCTGCCGTCGCCGTCGTCGAGCATGCGATGCAGGAACGAAGGGTGCGCGGGGTCGATGCCCACCTCCACCGCCTGCAGCCAGTTGCAGTGCCACAGGCCCTTGAAGGCGAAGCTGTGCGTGGCCGGTGCGGTGAAGCAGTCGAAGGCCGGCAGTTCGGGCGGCGTGCTGCCCTCGGGGCCGAGGTAGGCGAAGATCACCCCGGACTGCACGCGCACCGGATAGCTGCGCTGGCGCACGCGCTGGCACAAGGTGCTGCCCGCGGGCTCGGCCGGCGTTTCCAGGCAGCGCCCGTCGGCGGCGAATTTCCAGCCGTGGAAGGGGCAGCGGATGCCGTCGGCTTCGTGGCGCGCGAATTTCAGGTCGGCACCGCGGTGCGGGCAGTCGCGGTCGAGCAGGCCCCAGTGTCCGCCGCCGTCGCGGAACAGCACCAGGTCCTGCCCCAGCAGGCGCACCGCCTTCAGCGGCCGCTGGTGCATGGCCGGGTCGAGCGCGGGGTCGAATTCGTCGAGCAGCGCGGCCGGCTGCCAGTAGCGGCGCAGCAATTCGCCGCACGGCGTGCCGGGACCGATGCGGGTGACGAGTTCGTTCTGGGCGGCTTGCATGGTGCGGCGCAGTCTAGGTGGCGGGCCGAGGTGGGGCAAGCTGCGGAAAGTACGGGCGCTGCGCATCCGCCCCGGCGATGGCCGGCACATCCGCGCCGGACCGCGTTCACTTGCCGAACAAGCCCTTGAACTTCTCCAGCAGTTGCTGCTGCGCCGGGGGCAGCGTGCCCCGGGCCTTGTCCTCCAGCTTGTCCTGCAGCTTCCGGCGCGCCAAATCCCGCAGCAGGCTGGCCGCGTCCACGCGGTAGCCCACGGCGTCCAAAGGCCCGACCAGCCGCACCGGCACCGTGAGGCCGCGCAGCGACTGCAGTTCCGGGCCGCCCTGCCCTTGCAGCGTCTCCACCACCGTGGCCTTCACCAGGACGTCGATCCGGCCGGCGCCGACGTCGATGTCGCCACTGCCGCTCACGCGCAGCAGCGGCGACTTGGCGCGCAGGTCTTCGTTGTGCGCCACGCCGCCGCGGATGCGAAAACTGCCTGTCAGCTCGCTGAAGCCGGTGGCCTCGGCGGCCGAACCGGTGCCGGTCTGCGCGTCGATGCCGCGGCCCAGCAAGGCGGCGGCGCCGCGCACGACCTGCGCCACGTTGATGCCGCGCACCGAGCCGTCGCGCAGTTCGATGCGTGCGTTGCCTTCCAGCGCCCGCTTCAGCGCCGCCACGGTGGCGCCCTGCGCGGCCACGTCCAGCGTCAGCGTGCCGCGGCCGGTGAGCGTCTCCCTGCCCAGCGCGTCGTTCAGCAGCGGGCCGAGCGCGACGCCGGACCAGGCCTGCTGCGTGGCCAGCCGCGGCGGCGACCCGGCTTCGAGCGTCAGGCTGCCGCTGGCGTGGCCGCCGTACAGCTCGGCGGTCAGCGGCTCCACGACCAGCCGGCCGGCACCGGCGCGCAGGTCCGCGCGCAACTGCTGCGCCGCGACACCGGCGGCCTTCAGCGTGCCCACCCGGACGCGGCCGGACGCGTTCAGCTCGCGCAGCGCGGAAAGATCCAGCGGCGCATCGGCCCCACCGGCCTCGGGCCCGGCGGCGGCCGGTGCGCCGGCGGCGCGGTAGCGGTCGAGGTCGATGCGGTCGACCTCGAGCTCGAAGTCATGCGCGGACGCGCCGAAGCCGCGCAGGCCCCAGCGGCCTTCGAAGCGGCTCTCGTCCAGTTGCCCGGCGAGCTGCACGTCCAGCGCTTCGGTATCCAGCGCCACGCGGGCCTGGCCCTGCGCATTCAGCGCCACCGTGCCGCCCTGCGCACCCGGCAGCGTGGCCGTGGTCATCCACTGCGCCAGTTCCACCGTGCGCGCCTGCAGGTCGGCGTGCAAGTTGGCCGACACCCGCGCTTGCGCGTGCGGCGCTCCGCCTTCCACGTTCAGCTCGCCTGCGACGCCGGGCAGGCTGATGCGCGGCGTCGAGGCCGTGAACGGCGGCAGCGTGAACCGTGCCCGCAGCGCAGCCTGCCCCGGCCCCCACTGCAGCACCGCGCTGGCGACGATGGCCGCGGCCGTGATGCTTCGCATGCCCGACTCGTCCGCCCCGCCCGCCTCGCCCCGGCCGCCCAGACCGAGCCTGGGCGCCTGCACCTGCAGGTCGAGCCTGCCCTGCGCCAGCGGCAGCTGCAGCACGAGTTCCACGCCCTCCAGTTCAACGCCGCGCGACTGCAGCGCCACGCGCGCATGGCCCGCGAGCTGCAGCTTCACGCCGGCCAGCGCACCCAGGCGCCCGCTGGCCGCGCCGCGGATGTCGCTGAAGACATGACGGCCTTGCCCGGGCTCGGGCAGCCAGCGCCCCGAAAGCTCGACGTCGACGTCCAGCAGCGGCTGTGTGCTCGCGGCGTGGCCGGTGAAGCGCAACTCGCCGGCCATGCCCGGCGCCAGGCGGCCGGTCTCCAGCGTGGCCTTCGACAGCACGAAGCGGCGCCCCTGCAGCCGGTCGTCGAAGGTGATCGCGGCGTCGCCGACGCTCACGCCGGCCACGTCGAAGCGCATGGCCGCGGCCGCACCGGGGGCTGCCGGCGCGGCGCCCGGCGCGCCGCGTTCACCCAGCAGGTCGTCGACATTCGTGCGCCCGTCGGCGTGGCGCACGAGCGTGGCGCGCAGCCCCTGCACCTGCAGCCGGTCCACGACCAGCTGCCGGCGCAGCAGCGGCCACGGCGCCAGCGACACGCGCGCCGACTGCACCGAGGCAAAGGGTTCCCCGCGGCCGCTCTCGGAGAGTGAAACGGCGCCCAGCTCGACTTCCAGGCGCGGCAGGAAGCGCAACTCGACCTCGCCCGCAATGGCCAGCGTGCGCTGGTACTCGCGCTGCACGCGCTCGATGGCCAGCGACTTGAAGTCTTCGGCGTCGAAGGTGAGCGCGACGAACGCCACCGCGGCCAGCAGCAGGCCGGCCACCGCAGCCAGCGCGAACATGCCGAACCTGACCCATCCGGGCATGGCAAACCCTCCTCGCGTGCACTTGCCATTGCACAGCGTAGACGGCCACCGCCTCGCGGCATTGATCGCACGCAAGCCGGCGGACCGGCGCGACGCCTGCACATGACCGCGGGCGCGGGGCTTGCGCCCGAGCCCGCAGCCCTTACATCGACGCCATGTCGTATGAAGCGGTTTGAACCGTGGCGTGCAAGGCGGGCATGGGCGAAGGACTCTCAGCTTCTCAGAACAGCCGCTGCTGCCCATCCGCGTCGGCCGGCGCGGGTTCGGGCTCCGCCGCCCGCTCCAGCGCCTCCCTCACCCACTGCATCGATTCCACCGGCCGCGGCCGGTGGTCGATCTCGCGGCCGCAGCCACGGTCGATCCAGTCGAGCGCCAGCCGTTCGTAGATCGGCTGCCAGCCCGAGTCGGCAGCCTCAGCCGCGCGCAGCTGCATCTGCGGGTTGGGAAAGTAGTGGCCGTTCTTCGTGCGCACCCACAGGCGCCGCGCCGGCTGGTAGCTGCCGTGCACCTCGGCGCGGGCGAGCACCTGGTTGACATAGGTGCGCTTGGCCCGCGCGGCTGGCCACAACCACGCCGGCAGTTCCTGCAGCACGTCGTGCAGCTGGTCGGCGAAGAAGCCGGACAGGTACCGATACGGGTCCAGCCGGCGCGTGACGCACTGCGACCACTGCGTCTTCAGCCCGGCCAGCATGAGCGTCAGCAGCCAGTATTCGCCCTGATGGCGTTCCAGCCGCACCAGCCGGCCGTCGGTCTGCACGTCCAGTGCCGGCGGCGCCAGCAGCTCGAACAGCGCCGGCAGCCCGCTGGCCGCGAACGCAGCCTCGCGCATGGCGCGGCCGACGGCGTGGTCCCAGGCGGTGTGGCCGTATTCGTCGCGGCGCGCGGGATCGGCGCCCTTGGCCAGCAGCGCCTCGACCAAGGGCGCATTGCCGGCCGCTGCGGCCAGCATCAGCGGCGTGGCGCCGACCGGCGTGGCGTGGTCGGGGCCGTGCGTGTCGGCGGCACGCAGGAGGTCCTTGAAGTTCTTCGCCTGGTAGGGCTGCAGGTGGCGCTGCTGCACGGCGGCCACCGTGCGGCGTACCAGCTGCTGCCGCGCCAGCCAGGGGCCTTCGATGCCGTAGCGCGGCGGCAGCAGCGTGCCGGCGCCGGCAAAGCCGTCTTCGTCCATCAGGCCGCGCGCCGGGGCGAAGCCGGCCTCGCCGAGCTCTTGCACCCATTCGTGCTGGCCATGCCACAAGGCGTAGTCGAACAAGGTCTGCCGCGGCTTGCTGCTCGGGTTCTTCGGGTCCAGCGCCTTCGGCGCCAGTGCCTCGACCAAGCCCCGGCTCCACGGCGTCCACGGCACGGGCTTGTGTTGCAGGAAGGTGTCGCGGATGGCCTGCGCCTGCTCGGCCTTGCCTTGCAGTTCGAGGCGGCGCGCTTCCTGCGCCCATTCGTCCACGCTCGACTTCGCCACCGGCTGCGCCTGCGCCTCGCCCAGCCGCATGCCCAGCAGCACCAGCAGCGGGTGGCCGGTGTCCTGCTCGACGAGCGTGAGCGTCTCCACCGCACGCGTCATCGCCACGTACAGCGCATTGACCTGGAACTTGTACAGCTCCAGCGACTTGTCGGCCTTGTCGCGGGCGCGGCGGTAGTCGAGCTCGTCGCCCTGCAGGTCGGCCTCGGTGACGCCCTCGCACACCTCGGCATAGGCCTGGCGCTGGCTGGAGACCAGCCTGAACAGAAGCACGTGCGGGTACTCCAGGCCCTTCGCCTCGTGCACGCTGAACACCAGCGGCGTGTGGAAGGCCTGGTGCGCGGCGGGCTTGTCCTCGTCGCGCAGCACGATCACGGCGTGGCGCGCCGACTGCCGGGTGGCTGCATCCAGCTGCGCCAGCGTCTTCTCCTTCGCGTCGAGCAGGCGCACCTCGCCGGCCACGGCCGAGGTGCTGCGCACGAGGAAGTTGCTCTCGCGGTCGACCGAGCCGAAGCGCGCCTGCTTGATCTTCAGCAGCCGGTTGGAAAGCAGGGTGACGGCGCGCGTGTTGCGGAAGTTGGCCCGCAACAGCTTCAGTGGCTGGCGCTGTGCCGCATCGCCGGCCAGGCCCTGCCAGAACAGGCTCTTCAGCGCCGCCCAGCTGAAGAAGTTGGGGTGCACGATCTGGTGGCTGTCGCCGCACAGGATGAAATGCCCGGGGTGCTTCAGCAGCGCCAGCACCAGCGCCAGCTGCACCGGGGTGAGGTCCTGCACCTCGTCGATGACGACGAAGTCGTAGACCGGCGGCTGCTTCGCGGCGATCCGGGTGCGCCACTCGAACGCCACCAGGTTGCTGTCGTGCAGCCCGGCCTCGGCCAGCCAGGCGCGGTAGCGCTGGAACAGGCCATGCACCAGCTCGCGCTGCGCGGTGTTCAGCAGGCTTTGCCGCGTGCCCAGGGCCAGGTAGTCGGCCAGCGACAGCGGGCCCGCGGGCTGTGCGCCTATGACGCCGCGGAATTCCTCGAACAGCGCCTGCGCGTCGAGCTCGCCCAGCAGCCGCAGGCTCTGGCGCTGACCCTGCTCGACACGTTGCCACCAGGCGGCGAATACCGGCAGCGTGACCTCGCGGCCCGGCGGCACGTGCAGCGTTTCCAGCAGTTCGCGGTAGCTGAGGAAGTCGACCTCCTGCTTCGGGTTCTCGAAGCCCAGCGCGGCGTGCAGCGCGCGGGCGCTCTGCGCCAGGTAGGCCGAGAGCGTGACGTACAGCACCCGGCCCTCGGCCTCGCGCAGCCGCGCCAGCGTGACCGCGGTCTTGCCCGAGCCAGCCGAACCGATGACGACCAGCGGCGCGGGGTGGCGGTAGGCCTCGTCCTGCGCCTCGTCGAAGACGATGGGCTTGTCGAGCAGCTCGAACTGCGTGCGGCCCGCGCCCAGCCAGCGCAGCGGCGTGGCTTCGGCGCTCAGCGCGGGGGCCTTCGCGTCGGTGGGCGGTTCGCGCTCGATGCGGGCTTCGTCGACTGCCGAGCCGCGCAGGAAGCGCGAGCGGTCGTAGGCGTGGTTCTCGATCACCTCGAGCGCCAGGCACACGGTCTCGGTGCCACCTTCGGACTCGGGGCGGTCGATGCGTGCGAACTGCAGCAGCAGCCGGTTCGCATAGTCCAGCCTGGCGCGGTAGTAGGGTCCGGCGTGCAGCTTCTTGACGTCGGCCGAGCGGAAGTCGCCGGCCTCGATGGCGGCCTTGACCTTGTCGAAGGCGGCCTTGACTCGGCGCAGGTTCAGGTCCTTGTACTGGAGCAGGCGCATTCGACAGGGTCATCCGATTTCAGGCTCGTCGGCTGATTGTCGGTTCTCTGCGACATCACGAGCCGCCTGCGCCCAAAGCCGGATCCACATCGCAACCGCTTTGAAGCAACCGCACCACGTCGACCCCGTCTTTCAACGCCGTGCAGAAGATGACCGCCACCCCAACGGGAAGGTCCGCAGCCCTCCAGCAGGTCACGCCTCGGGCGCGACCTTTCCGCTTCACGTCCTCGCATACCAGAAGGACAGCGGCCCACTTCGCCAGTGCGTCCTTTCGCTCCTCGAAGCAAGTGTGCCCGTCGTAGAGATGCCCTACACGCGAGACAGCCTGTGGTTCAGGCACATCTCGGAAATGTCCCGCGGCACGCCGAGTGCGCGCAGCCGCCGCCTGACCCGCTTGCCCTCGTCGCGCCCGCAGCACCGGCCCACTTCAGGCCAGGCCCGGTCGCGCCCTGACGGCTCGTTCTTCCACACTCATCGGGTTGTCGCCGGATGCCCGACAGCAGGCGACTACAAACCGAACAGAATGCCCAACATGCCGACAGCGAAGTGCAACATGATCAACACGATGACGAACTCCTCGACGCGGTGAATTGCGCGCGTCGCCACCGACGACCAGAGCTCGGTGGGCCCCACACCGTTGAACTGGATATCCACCGCACGGCTCGCGGGCGTGGGCGTGGGCGTGGGCGTGGGCGTGGGCGCAGGCTGCCATGGGGTCCACGCACGCTCTGACGTCGTAGCGGGTCTGGCGGCGACAAAGCGTGGCCCGTGCAGCACGGTGGCCATCAGGGACAACCAGGGTCTGGTGTTCATTGAAGTCTCCATTTCAAGTCCGCCATGATCTGCCCGCCACCACGCAAACCTGTTGCCTGGCGGTGGCGGACCCCATCGGCATTCAACTTGCAGGTGCCTCGAACGCCGCAAGCGCCTGACCACGCAAGAGGCGGTCGCCGAGGTCGGGGCCGACGTCGATGCGGGCTGTCGTCACGCTGCTGCGCGAGCGCTGAAGCCAGGCCGAACCGCTGTCCTCGCTGACCAGGGCCGCGAGCTGGCCGCTGGCACGGGCCTGATCCAGATCGGCCACCACCACGATGCGGTCGACGCCAGGACCCAGCGGCAAGCTCGCGAAGTAGGCCGCACCGCTGTCTTCGAGCACCAGCGCGTCGGTCATCGCGCTGCGGCGCGCGTCGGTCGGCACGGTGCCCATGCCGGGCGTCGCCGCGGACTGGCGCGAAAGGTGGAACGACCCGCTGTCCTCACCGATCAGTGCCGACGGGTCCACGACTTCGCGTTGCCCTTCGATCACGATCACCTGCTGGGCCTGCGCCGTCGTCGCGATGCCGATGGCCAGGGACAATACTGTCTTCGTCAATGTGTTCATTGCTAATCCTCGACAGGACATCCGTGGATGGAAGCAGGTTGCGCCGGATGTCTCAGGGCGCCCCCGTGAGCTGGAGATTAGTCACTCCGAACATCTGCCGCCTCATACCGCGGTAGGACGGAACGCGCACACCCCCACGTTTGAAGGGACGCGCCGGAACACGCCCGGGGCTCGGTGAACGCCCGAGCCGGCGCGCCGCCTCGACCGGCCATCTTGCGGGCCTTGCATTCGCCGATGCAGATGTCGATCATCCAGGCCTGTGCACAACAGAGGTGAGCCTTGTCCGATCTCTTCGATTGCGGCAGCTTCGAGATCTGGCCCACCGAGCGTCAGCTTCGCATCGATGGCGCTCCGGTCGCTGTCGGCGCGCGCGCGTTCGATGTGCTGCTGGCCCTGGTAGAGCGGTGCGACCGCGTCGCGACCAAGGACGAGTTGCTGGATGCCGTCTGGCCCGATGTCGAGATCGAGGACAACAACCTCTCGGTGCAGATCTCGGCGCTGCGCAAACTGCTGGGACCCGCTGCGATCGTCACCTTGCCAGGGCGCGGCTACCGCCTGGTGCTGCCGGCCACGCGGGTCAGCGGTACGCCACCGCTGGTCGTGCCGTCGTCGACCCGGCCGGCCGTGGCGGTGCTGCCGTTCGACACCCATCGCGCCGAGGACGCCTACTTCGGCGACGGCATGACGGAGGAAATCATCACCTTGCTTTCGGCCAATCACGGGTTGTTCGTGATCGCACGCAATTCGAGCCTTCGCTACCGCGGCAGCACGAGCTCGCCGCAGCAGATCGCCACCGAGCTGGGTGTGCGCTATCTCGTCTACGGGTCCGTGCGCCGCTTGGCGAAGCAACTGCGCATCGGCGCCGAACTGGTCGAGGCCGCGACGGGCCGGAACCTCTGGGCCGACCACTTCGAAGGCACCGGCGAGGACTTGTTCGAGTTCCAGACGCGCATCGCGGCCCGTCTGTCCGCGGCCATCGACGCCAGAGTCGAGGAAGCGGAGATCGCCTCGGCGGCCAGGCGCCCGACCCGCAACCTGAGCGCCTACGACTGCCTGCTGCGCGCGCTCGGCGTGATGCACAGCTTCTCCGACGGCGGCTTCGAGCGTGCAGGCGACCTGCTGCGCCGGGCGATCGAAATCGACCCCGGCTACACGCGCGCGCACGCCCACCTGGCGTGGTGGCACAGCCTCAAGCTGGGCGAAGGGCGCAGCCCGCAAGGCAGTGAGGATGGACGGCTGGCGGTGCAGTTGTCGCGGCGCGCGATCGAACTGGATGCCCGCGACGCGCTGGCGCTGTCGGTGGCTGGGCATGTCGAGTCCTATGTCTGCAGGAACTTCGACGCCGCGATGGATCTCTTTGGCCAGGCGCTTTCGATACACCCGGGGTGCACGGTGGCATGGGGTCGAAGCGCCGCGACACTCGCTTATGGTGGCGAGGCAGAGGAGGCCTTGCGTCGCGTCGCCATTGCGATGCGCCTGAGCCCGTTCGACCCGTTCACGTTTGCGTTCTGCACGACGCATGGCACCGCGTGCCTCATGCTGGGCCGCGACGACGAGGCGGTGACGTGGCTCGCCAAGGCGCGGCGGCTGAACCCGGGCTATCGGGCGGCGTGGCGGCTGCTCGTTGCTGCGCTGTCGCTGGCGGGCCAGGTGACCGAGGCGCAAGCGCAAGCCGACGCGTTCCTTCGCGCCGAGCCCGATTTCCGCATCTCGACGTTCGGCGCCCGGGTCCCGCTGCAGCCGTCGCACTTGTCACGGATCCTCGATGGCATGCGCCGCGCCGGCCTGCCCGAGTGACGCGGTGCCGCCTGCAGATCCATCGACCTAGCGCTGCGGGACGCCCGGTTCAGGCGGAAGCTCGGCCGCGCGGCGCAGCAGCGCCTCGATGCTGTGTACACCGAACTTGTCTCTGATCGAGACGATCTGCGTGCGCACCGTCGTCAGCGAAACGCCGTGGGCCTTGGCGATCTCGCGTGGCGTCTGCTCGTGGAGCAGATCGGCCAGCACGCGGCGCTCGGCCGACGTGAGGCCGTGGATGGCCGACAGCAGTTCCAGCCCTTGTGTCGAGCAAATGTCCCGACTGCCCAGCATGATCATCACCAGGGGTTCGTGCGAGTCACTCAGCGGAAAGGGAACGACGGACACCAGCAGTCGACGGGCGCCGGCGCTGAGTTCCACCAGATGCCGACAACGCGAGCGCCCGGCAGATCCGATGGCGCCGTCAAGCGGCGGATTCGACTCACCGGCGCATCGCAGCGTCCGGCCCACCCGGTGCAAACAGGTGCCGCACGCGAGTTCCTGTTCGGCGCTTCGGTTCGCCAGCCGCACGACGCCCGAAAGCTCGCAGACGATGAGGCCGACGCCGATTTCATCGATCATCAGTGCACTGAGCTGATCGAGAGTCAGATCAGGTGCGGCGGCGAGCCCGCGCTCGCCTGCCTGCCGGATGGTCATGTCCATGTGACCCGCTTCCTTGTTCTCAGCGCCGGGCGTGGAGATCTGCTGTCCGTGCAGCGGCGCAAGTGGCAAAGATCGAATATGCTCGCGCGCAATCGGGAAGTCCTTTAGCCGGCTAAAGCGGCCCTAATTGCCGCCTGCTCACATGAGTGCAGGCCCCACTGTAGGCGTCGATCTCGGCGAGCTGGCGCTGCTGCGTGTCGATGCTGTCGCTCAAGTGGCGCAGCGCGAACAGGTGGCCGCCCAGCACGACGCTGGATCGCGTCGTGCCGCCGCGCACGGCCTTGCTTGGCGCCGCACAGCGCCACCCGATCGGCCTCCATCATGGCCGCCAGCACCTGCTTGCCGGCATTCACACACAGTAAGAGCATCAACACGCTGGCAGCAGAAGCACTGGCCTTGCGCGTTGCGAACTGAGGTCTCTCAGGAAAGTCCTCATCAGTAGTTGATGCACAAGGACTATTTCTTGCGCTGGGGAGTCTGGACGCCTGCTGCGTTGTCCTTCGAGGACTTTCATCGAAACGATTCGCGGCTAGGCTATACGCGCGCTGCGGCCCAACCAGTCATGAGTTGGCCGACTCGCCCCTCGACCTCCCGTCGCGGCACGAACTACTGCGCACGCCGTGGGTCGGCTTCCGTCCGGTGAGCACACGTGGGTCAGAAACTGTGAGCGCCGAGGACTACGCGGCCATCAGCGCGAAGAAGAACGCACTGCGCTGGATCAAGCAGCTCAGGGCCATCGGCAAGTGGCCTGCAACCAGCACGCCGGCGGCTCGCCCCGCCGTCTGATCCACCGCCGACATCCTGGGGCCGGGCCCAGCGGTACTTCAAACGATGCTGCTCGTCGGCAGGCATATTCACGTCGCTACCTCGGAGGGCTTTCACGGTAAAGGTAGAGGTCGCCTGAATCGGTCACGCGTGTGTGACCTTGTTCCCGGAAAACGTATCCCTTGCGGCGGGCATGAACGCAGCGTTCTGTGCGCGCCAGCTCGGCCACTCGGTGGAAATGTTCCACCGCACCTACGCGAAGTGGCTGGACGGGGAGCAGAACGACCGGGAGATGGAGCGGCTGGAAGCGGCGATCGCCCCGAAGGCCGGGGCCGGACGGGACGCCGCAGCCAAGCCACAAACCTGACCGGGCCGACCTGACGCGGCCGGTCGAAGGCTGGCTGCTCGCCGCACACAAGCCGTGGCCAACGCGTGAGCCCCGCTGCGACCGATCTGGCTGACCTCGCTGACCCGCTCAGGGTCCCGCCACTCCGGTGCGCCGAACCGCTGCCCGAAGAGGCTGATGCGGCTCTCTGCAAGCGGCGTCCGGGGCAGCGTTGCAGACCCTCAGGACACGGTCCGGGGACCACCTGCAAGGCTGACGACCAGGGTCTAAAGACAACCCCTCAAAGCGCCGCTTCCCACCCCATCCGATTTCAGATTTGGCCCAAATTTGGCCCACGGAAGGGATCGTATCGCTCTAAGCTATTGATCTAAAAGGAAAAACAGTGGGGTGGCTGATGGGATACAAAACGGCGACCTAAGCTGTTGATCTCATTGAGAGAATACAGGAAGCATCTCGCGCTGTTCCCCTGTCTGTTCCCCCAGTCCGCGCGGGACTTCATGAGACCAGCAACAGCCACCATTCTGGTGCGATCCGGTCAGCATCGCAATGGCTCGTCACGCCGCATTGAAGCCAGTGAGCCGGGAGATGCAAGCTCAGTCAGCTGTCCCAAAACCGCTGCGAACCAGATCCGCGATCCGAACCGCCATGCTGCGCGCAGGATCGAACGGAAGGTCCTCGAATCCGAAGGCCGCATAGAGCGCCCGCACATCGTCATCCAGCGGATGCGTCAGCACGCAGAAGCAGCCGACTTGGTCGGACAGGCGCACCGCCGTTGTGAGCGCATAGAACATCAGCGATCGCGCAATGCCCTGCCCCTGCCACCGCTGGTCGACCGCCAACTGGCCCAGCAGGATGGCGGGCAACGGGTCGGGTCGATTGCGTTGCTGCGCCTTGGGCAACCAGGCTCGCTCGACCTGCGCCGTCGACAGGCTCACGTAGCCGACGATGCCGCCAGCTTCCGCATCGCAGATCACGGTTGTCCGCGAAACGCCCAGCTCCTGGTTGCGCCAGGCGTGGCGGCGGAACCAGTGGTTCAGCGCGTCGCGCCCGCAATCGAACGCCGCCGTGTCGTCATCGGCCGCCAGGGGTCGCGGCGGTGTGAAGGCGGCCGTTGCGTCTGAGGTCACTTCTGCCAGACGGGGCGAGTCTTGGAAAGTTTTCGAAGCGCCGGGACTTCCCTCGCCGGCGAACTGGCCCAGGCCTCGAACCTGGCCCAGTCCTTCGCCGCAATCGTCACGATGCGGCGATTGAGCAAGTCGGTCTCGGCCGCTTCGAGAGCACGCCGCCTCACGAAGTCACTGAGATTGGTACTGGCCTGTTCGGCAGCTGCCTCCAGCAAGGCACGTTCGCTGGCGCTGACGCGAACACTCAGAATGGCGGCGGAAGCGGCTGGCATGAGGACATCTCCTAAGGTATGTATGACAATAGCATACAAGACCACGAAGCGCCATTCTCCTACCATGTCCCGTACCTTCGACCAGCGCGGTGCCGTGGCTGCGTTCCGCGACAGCTCGACCAGCTTCACCCACCACACCTGATCTCAACCATGAACATTCACCCCCTGCGCCCGCGCGATCACGAAGACGCGGCCCGCGTCGCGATCTCGTGGCTGGCCGAGCGTCATCGCAAGGGCTGGCGCAGCGCGTTCGAGGCCCTGCTGGACCTCTGGCGGCCCGAAGGCCCGCGTGACGGCTGGCAGCTGGACGAGGACGGCATGACCACGGTGTCGATCAACGCCGGCGAGTGGTTGATCTCCCGCGGGGAGATCCACGGCCGTGGTGGCCTGCGAGAAATCAACGCCTACCTGTTGGGGCGGGAGGGCCCGTTTCTCACGCCCGGCCAGCGCGACTGGATCGCTCAATTGCGCGCACGGCCCCTGCGCCTGTACCGGGTCACCGACGTGCAGCCCGGCGCCGGCATGACCCTGATCGACGAGTTCGACCCGCAGGCCCAGCCGCAGCCGGTGCGCGAGATCAGAGGCAGCCGCAGTGCAAAGCCGGGCATGCTGATGGGCGCGCGCATCATGGAGGTCGCCACCGGCGCCGGCATCGACGGGCACCGTGAGCTCTCGGGCGCCATCTATCCCTTCTCCAAACTGGCGGAGGCGGCCGTGCTGGCGCAGGCCCGACAGGTGATGGCCGGCTCTGCCGGATTGAATTTTCACAGCGACAACCAACGCGATCTGCTCGAGCTGGAGATCGCCCGCGCCTGGCTGGACCAGTGGTTCGCGCCCGCATCGCTGCCGCAGATCCAGGATGCGTCGACCGGCGATCCCCTGCTCCTGGTGACCGACCATTACCGCGTGCTCGATGCGGCGGCGCTCGCCGCCTCCTTGTCGTCGCAGCCCGATGTCAGTGGCGATGCGCAGCAGGGATGGAATCGCATGATCGAGGGCGCTGATGGCGCGCAGCGCAGCCGGTCGACCATCAACCCAGGACGCAGCACCGACCGCGTCGAACTCTTCCACCGCACACAGAGGCTGGCGGATGTTGGCCGCGCCTGGTTCGAAGGCGTGGCCGGCGCGGCCGTGCAGCACCTGACGCGCGAGATCACCGATCCGGCAGGCCATCTCGCCCGGGCGGGCGGCGGCCAGGGTGGCAACAACACGGGCCGCCCGCCGCGATCCTCCTCCGCAAGCACACCGGACCTGCCGCCCGAGGTCATCGCGCAGGCCATCGAGCAAGTGCTCCATCGCCACTACGCCAACTGGGCTGACGAGACGATTCCCGCTCTGGACGGACGCACGCCGCGTCAGGCCATCACCACCCCGGCGGGCTTGGAGCGCGTGAAGGGCCTGATGCGCGAGTACGAGGAAGGCGAGCGCCAGCAGTTCGCCGCCCAAGGGCGGCCCGCCGTGTCCTACCAGTTCTTGTGGGACGCCTTGGGGATCTCGAGGTGAGCACGGACGGCACCCCGCCCGCCCGCGGTGGCGCTGTCGCACGGGTGTTGACCATCGACCTCGAGGAGCTGACCTGGGCCCTGAGCCCGCGCGAGCAAGCCCGGAAGGGCTTGCTCGGCTGGCGAAGGCCGAGCCGCGATTTCACGCGGCGGGGCTGAACTCGCGCGACCCGCTCGGGGAGTGCAGCCACTGGCTGAACATCGAGTCCGGGACGATCCTGTCCCTGATCGGACCCGATGCCGACGACGAAGCCGACGAGGATCCCCGCGATGACGACCGCTGGCTGTTCATCGAACCCATCGAGTCGTCCGAGGCCTTCGGCGTCATGGAGGACTTCGTCGATCAGTGCGGCGATGACCGCCTCGCCCGGGCGCTCGGGCAAGCGCTGCGACAGCGCAAGCCCTTCCGTCGCTTCAAGGACGCGCTGGCCGCGCACCCGGCGCAACGAGAGGCCTGGTTCGCCTTCGAACGCCAGGCCATGGAGTCGATCGCACGGCGGTGGTGCGAAGACCATGGCATCTCGCCCCGGTGGGCCGCCAGGCCGAACAGGCCTACGCCTTGAGCCGCGTCAGATCGTCGAGGTCCGCCCGTCGCTGCGCGACTCTGCGCTCGTAGCTCGCCTGGTTCTTGGTGCACACCAGCACATGCGGGCTGCCCTTGCGCTCTGTGCTGCAGTCGACGTCGCACCGCCCCTGACGGACCTGGTCCTCGACGTGACGGCGATCGGCCTCGCGCGCCTTGAAGCGCCAGACCTCCTGGTCGGCACTCTGCAGGAAGCGGCCCAGTGCCAGGCAGTGCTCGCAACGGCAGCTCATGCAGGCCTCGCGCCGCCAGTCGGCAGGCGGTGCCAAGTCCAGTGAGGACCGTGCGCGCAGGTGGTCCAACGCAGCCGCCCGCAGCCGCAGGCAGGCCGGCCGGTTCAGAAGCGCGGGCCGCTCGGCGAGACGGCGCAAGGCCGGAACGATGACGGCATCCATGCCATAGGTCTTGGGCCAGGCCAGCCAGTGCGTCACGGCCTGGTCGGCCAGCGCAGACAGGCCCGCTTGCCCCGCGGGGGCCAATGCACGCAGCGTGTCGTGGATCACGCCTGCATCGGCGCGTTCGCGGCGCCACGCATCGGCCGGCGACTTGGGTCGCGCCGGATCGCCCGGCATGGCATCGAGCAGCGCCCGCGCTGCGCCCGGCAACTGTCCCCGCCAGGCTGAAACAGCGGCAGCACGTGCCAGCAGGTCGGCGCAGCCGCCGATGTGGAGGTCGGCATTGCCTTGCACGACGGACAGCAGCAGCGCGCCGACGCGGGAGGCCGGCAGCAGCTTCAGCGCCTGCATCAGGGCCGCGTTGTCGCCGGCCGCGTACCCACCGCCTGAGTACGCACCGGCCGCGACGACCTTGGTCAGCATCGATTCGATGTGCTCGCGATCCTGCAGCCGCACCAGTTGCGACAACATCACGCTCTCGGCGCCCGGCCCATCGTGGTCCCGACGAGCAGCTTGCACGGGCCAGCAGGCCAGCATCTCTGCGGCCAAAGCGAGGGCCTCGTGCCAGGCCGCGTGGCCCGGTTCGGCTCCGCTGTCGATCCAGGCCCTGACCATGCCGTCCAGCGCCGGCATCGAGGCTGCGAAGCCTGCCCGCGCGATCAAGCGCAGCCTCTGCGCATGCGGCCACAACACCAGGGCCGCCCGCTGGTAGCTGCGCTCGAACGAGGCGCCTTCGTTGCCGGTGGCTTCGTGGAAGTGCTGTTCGTCCGGCTCCATGTCGGCCAGTGCATCCGGCGGGCAGACCTCGCCTTCGCTGAAGGGCAAGGCGCCCAAGGTCGCCACGCCGCCGTCGGGCCGTCTCCAATCCGACAGGGTCAAGGAGCGATCGAAGACCTCGGCCACCCTGAACTCGTCGTCGCTCTCGTCATCGCCGTCTTCCTCGTCATCGTCGTGGTAGCGGCTGCGCCAGCGTGGGCCGGAGTAGCCGTTGTACTCCGCCGCACCACTCTCTTCGATGCGCAGCAGCGCCACGTGCAGATCGCAGGCGGCATCGCCCGCGGCCGCGGTCAGTACGGTGGCAGCCGCAGCATCTGCGCCCTTGAGCGCAGCGAACGACAACTCGGCCGGCGTGTAGGCGTGTGCCAGCGGGTAGACCAGCTTGAGCGGCCGGTCTTCGTCCGGTTGCTCCCGCTCTTCGCACCACCGGCACAACAAGCGCCCCAAAGCAACCGTCTCCTTGTCGTATGACGGCGGCCGGGGCAAGCGCCCGCGGCCCTTGCGCCGCAGGTTGTAGACAAGCACCAGCCGGCACCCCGAGTCGATGGGCAGCACCTCGTGCACGCAGTCGGCATAGAAGGCGGCCCAGGCGACCTCGGAAACATCAGCGCAGCGCAAGTCGAGTCGAGCTTCGCGCTCGCGATGACGGATCACCAGTTCACCGCCCGTGTGCAGCGACGGCAGCGCCACGATCAGCGTGCCGAACATCCCCGGCGACTTCTCGGTGTCGCGATGCTCGAGGAAAAAGCTGCCCTTGTCGTAGACCAGCAGCTTGTACAGCTCGGCCTCCACCCCGGTGCCTGCGCCGAGACCCGCGGCCGCGCGTTCGACGATGCCGTCGAGCATAGACGGCCAGTGCCTGCCCCGGATGCGAACGCGGTCGGCGCTGATCTGCCAGGTGCGGCGCACGGAGGTGTCAACCAGCGTGTCTGCCCCGCGGCCATAGGGCGCGCGTTCAGCCGCCGCGATGAGTTGAGCGGCCTGCGCCGGCAGCAGCGGCAAGGCGATCTGGCCGATGCCTTCAACCTCGATCAGCGGAACATGCAGGGCGCACTCGCCAGCCGCAAAGAAGTCGCCCGGCGTCTGCACGGTTTGCAGGACGGCCGCGAGCGCGTCGTTGATCGAATCCATGATCGGTTCCCCCAGACGGACAGTGTGCCCGGTGCCGAGCAGGTTGCACCCGTTCGCCGCGACCGCGTCGGATGGGCAGACACACACGAACCATTCGTCACGACACGTGGTCGAGTGGGACGCCCTTGCCGTACCTCAAGCCAGCGGCTTCAATCGAAGCGACCTCAGCGCAACGATGGAGGAACGCACGGGAAGCAAAGGCACCGGCGTCGAAGTCCGCAGCAAAGCCATCCGAACCCAGTTCAGCCTGCATGGTGACGTCGTGCGCCGAACGCTCAAACGCGACGGCATGGCGGTGCCGCCGTCAGCAGAGAAGCTCGGTGAGGCCCGACTGCTCCCCAGCCCGCAGGAGCCGTCGTGAGACCATCAAGATCACCGATTCTGAGGCATGGTCTCTGTACGTGCGGCAGCACCTGATGCTTCCATCCGCTGCGCGATCTCGAGCACACGCCTCGATATGGGAGATGCAGCCTGTGGCTCAGCAGCAAGGCCGGGGTACGTGGACAGCGCCAGCCTGGCTACGCCAGAACCGTCACCGCGGGCGCCAACCCAAGCCTCTTGGCTCGACGGGCAAACCTCCGGTCATCGAAGGTCGCGACGCTGATGCAGGCCCTGTAGCTGGCGTGGTGCAGGGCATCGGCGAAATCCAACCCGGCTTCGCTGTTGGCCAGTGCCTGCTCGACAGCCTCGCGGCCCTCGACGGTGACATGGGTCAAGCCCAGGAGGTGCCGCAGGACGGAGCCCACTTCGGTCTGCGTGAAACCGTAGTAGCCGCGCATGACCCACTCCAGTTCCAGAACGACAGTCTTGCTGACCATCAACGCCTGGCCCGAATCGATCAGCCGTCGCGCAGCCAGGCGCTGCCGCTTCGCCTCGGCGTCGCCCGCGTCGTCGACGTAGTAGCGGGCGAGGACGTTGGTGTCCAGCCCGATCATCGTTTGGCCAGTGAGGCAGGATCCAGATCGGCCGGGACGGCCGCCCGCCTCGACTTGAGCAGGCCGAATCCACTGGTCGGCTCCGCGGCAGGCGAGCTGCGTACCCTCATGACGACATCGTTCCCCACCACCGCGAACTCGATCTTGCTGCCTTGCCGGATGCCCAGCCGCTGCCGCAGTTCCTTGGGGATGGTGACCTGACCCTTGCTCGTGACCGACGTCGCTTCCATGGCTGTGCTCCTGCGGTATTACGAGGTAATACTAACGCAGGCGTAGACACTCGGCAAGGTGGTTCCGACACCCCGATCGGTAGCAGTGATCCCACGCCGCGCGAGACTCGCCCCAGGGCGGACTGCGCCGGCAGATGGCGAAAGCCCCACCCGAATGGCTTCGCTTCGACTCGTCGATCACGACGACAAGCCGGAGCATTCGCTTTGGACGCACCCCAAACGACAACGGCCCCTCACCACGCGATGAGGGGCCGCTGGGCAGGCATTGCCCGGTGTTACCTGGGGTGGCTGATGGGACTCGAACCCACGACGACCAGAATCACAATCTGGGACTCTACCAACTGAGCTACAGCCACCACGGAATCGAAAATTATAGCTGCGTGACCCGGTGCGGAGCCGCCATGTTCAGCGCCCCGGCGCCGAGGCCGCTTCGCCGGCGGCGGCCGCCGGCACCGCGACGTCGGCCTTGAAGCGCTTCTCCAGCGCACCCAGGTAGGCGTCGGCTTCGGCCGCGGCCCAGGCCTGGGCATACTGGAGCCGCAGCGCTTCGTCGCCGCCGGGGCTGGGGTCGCGCGGCAGCACCTGGGTGACACGGAGCACGACGTAGCCTTGCGCGCCCAGGTCGACGCCGGCCACGGCCGGCAACTTGGAGGCATCGGCGCGCAGCGCGGCGTCCAGCACCTGCGGCGGCAGGCCCTGCGGCTGCGGCGCGACACGGTCAGCGTGATCGGCAGCGCCGCCCGGCGCCGCGCGCAAGGACGCCAGGCGGGCTTCGCCTTCCTTTCGCGCCAGCGCGGCACTCTGCTCCTGCACCAGGCGGGCGCGCACGGCGCTGTGCACCTCGGCCAGCGGCAGCGTGCGCGCCGGCGTGTGCGTCACGACGCGTGCCGAAGCCAGCTGGTTGGGGCCCACCTCCACGGCGTCGGTATTGCGCTTGTTGCGCAGGCAGTCGGTGGCGAGGATGGCCTGCAGCAACTTGGGTGAGGCCAACGCACCGGTGGCACCCGGCGTCGGCGTGCGCTGCACGGTGGCCGTGCGCTTCTCGAGCTTCAGGCTCTCGACCACAGGCTCCAGGCTGTCCGCCTGTTCGTACACGGTGTTGGTGAATTGCTCGGCCGCCTCGGCCCAGCGGCGCTGCGCCAGCGACTTGCGCACCTCGGCTTCGATCTCGGCGCGCACCGCTTCGAACGGCTTCTTCTCGCCGCCACGCAGGTCGGTGAGGGTGATGATGTGGAAACCGAAGTCGCTTTCGATGACGTTGCTGATCTCGCCGCGCTTCATGGCGAAAACGGCGTCCTCGAAGGGCTTGACCATCGCACCGCGGCCGAAGAAGTCGAGGTCGCCGCCCCGTTCAGCCGAACCCGGTCCTGCGAGTTCTTGCGCGCCACGGCCGCGAACGAGGCCGGGTTACTGCGCACTTCGGCGAGCAGGGCCTCGGCGCGTTCACGGGCCTGCTGGCGCTCGGCCGCCGGGGCGCCCTGCGGTGCGTTGATGAGGATATGGCTGGCGCGCCGCTCCTCGGCCACCGTGTAGCGGCTGGCGTTCTCGGCGTAGTAGGCGCGCAGGTCGTCCTCGGGCACGACGGTGGCCTTGGCCAGCGGTTCCAGGTCGAGCACCACGTATTCGATCTGCGCCTGCTCGGCTGCCTGGAAGCGTGCCTCGTTGGCCTTGTAGTGGGCCTCGATCTCGGCGTCGCTGGGATTCGCGCGCCCAGGAAGGCGGCGGGGTCGAAACGTTGCAGCTGCACCTCGCGGCGCTGGAACAGCGGGTCGATGGCCGCCGCCGCCGTGGCCGCGGGCGCAAGTGGCGTCTGCGTGATGCCGGCCAGCACCTGGCGCATGGCGAAGTCCTGTCGCAGCCGCTGGTCGAACATCTCGGGCGTCATGCCCTGAGCGGCGAGCAGGTCGCGGCTGATGCGGCCGTCGGGGCCGCGCAGGCCGGCGAACTGCGGGTCGCTGTCGAACAGCATGGCCATGCGCGACACGCTGGGGTAGAGCTGCAAATCGTTGGCCGCCGCCAGCAGCACGCGTTCGCGCAGCATGCCCTCGAGCGTGTCGCGTCGGGCCTCCGGCATCCGTAACTGGGCATCGATGTCGGGCGACTGGCGGCGCACGCGCTCCACGTTGCAGGGCGTGGGCGGCCTCCCACTCGGCGCGCGTGATGGCCACGCCGCCGACCTTCACGACAGTCCCGTTGCCGGCCTCGGTGAACCGCGAATAGCCCTGCACCCCGAAGAACACGAACGAAGGCACGATCAGCAGCAGCAGGAAGCCGAGCACCAGCCGGGAGTGATTGCGGACGAAGTCGAACATGAAAGAAAACCTCGGGATTCGGGGCTCGGGCGGACCGCCGCTAGCGGAAGCCCTGGACGAAGGGCGGAAGAGGTCCGCCGGCTTGCGCTGCAGCCTTCACGAGGACTGCGCTGGCACGCGCAAACGCCCTCGCTGCCGTAAGCGTCGGATTCTAGCCGAGGTGGTGGGTGCTGACGGGTTCGAACCGCCGACCTACGCGCCTTGTCAAGGGCGCTCCGCCTACCGGCTGAGCTAAGCACCCGGTGTGCAGGCGCTCAGAGCGCGTTCGCGCAGGCCTTGCCGGGGCGGGACCTAGATACCTTGGCCGCCTTGATCTTGATCGCGGCGCCGGTGCGCGGGTTGCGGCCGGTGCCGCGCACGCTTCGGCGCGGTGAAGGTGCCGGAAGCGGTGATGCGTGACGTTGCCCCGGCTTCTTGAGCGTGGTCTTGACCGCCCGATCCTGGCTTCCAGCGAACGCGACGCCGCGGCCTTGGAGATGTCGGCCTGCTTGGCGATATGATCGATCAGTTCACTCTGTTCACGTCACGATCCCTCGGTAGGTGTCTTGGTTCGATGGCGGCCTGTCCGCTGGCCACCCGCCAGTGACGGAGCAGGCAAGGCGTAGCAGGCATTAAATCCCCCCCGTCTTCCGCAGTGTCAAGCCAGACCGAACATTCCTCGAAAGGCACAACTCCCCCACATCCGGGGTCGAGGAGGCTCCAGGAGTCCAGCGTGATTTCACGCTTGACAAGCCGCCGCCTTGCCGCCTAGCCGGCGCAGGGGCGGCCGCAGCACCGACGCAACCCAGAGGACCGTCTCAGCCCCTGGCCCAGCCCCGGGGCCTGCCGCAGCGGCGTCGCGCACCACCAGCGCCACGCCGGCCGCGGTGAGCGCCAGCCCGTCGAGCACCAGCACGCTGAGCGACTCGCCGAACAGCAGCCAGGCCAGCACCGCCGTGCACGGAGGCACCAATGACGTCAGGGCTCGTCACCGCGGTGGCGGCGCCGCGCTGGATCAGCAGGTGCAGCAGCGAGCGGCCGCCCAGCGTGAGCACGAGCACCCACCAGGCCATCGCGCCGATCAGCCTTCGGGTGCATCCGGGATCGGCTCGGTCTCGAGCCAGGCCAGCGGTGCCGTCACGGCCAGCGCCGCGAGCAGCTGCACGGTGGGCCGTGCGCACGTCGCAGGGCCGGACCCAGCGCTTCTGGTACAAACGTTCCGGCGGAGATGCTGTAGCGCCACCACCGCCAGCGCCACGTTGAGGGCGCGCGCCTCGCCCAGGTGCAGCTTGTAGCCGGACCACCCGCAGCAGCCCGCACAAGCCGAGCACCAGCCCCAGCCATTGGCGGACGCTGACGGATGCCGGTGGCCGGGGCGCTGATCCATAGCGCCGTGATCATCGGCTGCAGACCGGCGAGATTGAGCGCAGCCAGACCCGCACCCAGGCCGTCCTTCACCGCCGCCCACTACGCCCCCAGGTAACCGGCGTGCATGAGCACGCCGGTCACCTCCCAGGTGCAGCCACTGCGCGCGGCCCCTGGCGGCCAGTGCCGCGCGCCGCTCAGGATCCAGAGCAGGGCTGGGCCGCCACCGAAAAGGCATAACGCAGCGCCAGGAACCCCATCGGCGGCGCGCGCGTGCGGCATGCCGAAGCGCGCGACCGACGAAGCCTGTGCTCCGATGGGCAGTCAAAGACCACCGGCATGGCGTTCAGCATCGCCGCCGCCGCGCGCCGCGCCGGCGCGGCCGCCGCCTGGCGCGCGGCCTCCCTCATTGCGCCTTGGCCCGGATCTCAGGGACCGCCTTGCCAGGTAGTACACCATCGACCAGATCGTGAGCACGGCCGCCAGGGACCATGAGCCAGGTGCCCCAGAAGCGGGTATCGACGATACCGAGCAGTCGTCCGTGGAAGAGCGGAAATGGAATGGCCACCATCTGCGCCACGGTCTTGAGCTCTCCCAGCATGTGCACCGCCACGCTGCGCGAGGCGCCGATGTGCGCCGATCCATTCGCGCAGCGCCGAAATGGCGATCTCGCGGGCGCGCCGATGTGAGCGCCACCCAGCCACCCACGCGCCCCTGCTCCAGTAGCACCAGCAGCGGGGCGCGCCACAGATCAGCACCTTGTCGGCCGACCGGGTCGAGAAAGCGCCGAGGCCCAGGTCGGTTTCAGCCGGCGCCCAGCCAGCCGTCGAGCCAGTCGGTGGCCGCGAACAGCACGAACAGGCTGGTGGCCACCGGAGTTGCGCGTGGCGGCCGTGTCCCAGGGCAGGTGGTACACGCCCACGATGAACGGGACGCCGCGATGCGGGCCCAGGTCAGCAACGTCGGAATGGTCAAGAGATCATGCGCCGATGGTGCCCAAGGCTGTCTCCGCGGCGCGGTCGGCCCCTACAACGGTCCAGCGTGGCCGGCATGAAGCGCAGATCGTCGTCGAACAGGAAGACCTCGACGAAGCGCCACGGTCAAGGCAGCCTGACACGTCACCATAAGGCGCGGGCGGTGCACGGCGTCGATGGCCATCTGGATCGGGTCTTCTTCACCCTCGCGCGGTTCATTTAACACCTCGATCCTGCGCACGCTGCCGTCGGCGTTGAGCTCAACCTCGAGCACGGGAATCGCCAGCAGGGGCTCTGGCGGCGTCCCACGTAGCTGGTGGGGAACCGCGGAGCCGCGACGAGGCCGCGGCATTCAGCTTGAGCTGCTTCAGTTGCGCGCTACCGGTCGTGGCGGCGAGGGGCTTCACGCCGGGCCCGGCGGCGCGCGGGCCGCTGCGGGCGGCGCCGGAAGCGCCCGCCGCGGGTGCTGGCGCGTGTGTCGCCCGGGCGCAGGCGGGCCGCCGTAGCAGCCGGCCAGTAGGCCAGGCTCAGCAGCGCGGGCCGCCGCAAGGCGGCCCCGGCGCCGGAAAGGATGCGACGGCCGCCAACGGGTCGGACCTCAGATCGGTCCCAATGCGCAGGGCACGATAGGGATCTCCTCTGCCAGCTCCTGGAAATGCCTTCCACGCTGGCCAGGTCTTCGACGCCGGCGCTGGCCACGCCGCGCAGGCCGCCAGCGCCGCTGCAAACCGCGCGCCAGCTTGCGCGGGCCAGCCGACGCCGGCGTGTCCTCCAGCCGGCTGCCGCCGGCTGCGCACGCTGGCGCGGCGCGCGCGTTCCGGTGATCGCAAAAGCGGTGGGGCCTCGTCGCGGATCTGCGCCACCAGCATCAAAGTGCCGCCGAATCGTGGCCCAGCCGCCCCTTCTCGCGGGCCGTCGGCGAAGACCAGTTCCTCCAGGCCGACCTTGCGCCCTTAGCTCTCACGCCGACGATCAGCGAGATGTCCAGTTCCAGTTCCTCGAACACCTCGCGCGCCATCGCCACCTGGCCGCAGCCGCCATCCCACCAGCACCAGGTCAGGCAGGCGCGCCGGGGCCCGCGACGCGGCTTGGCGGCGGTGGCCGTCTTGGCGATCTCCCTCTCGGCGCTATTTGCCGCCGGTCGGCTGCTGCGGCGTCCGGCAGTGTGTCCCGCCCGGCCCGCCGCCAGACGGCCTCGGCCAGCCGCGCATAACGCCGCGTCAGCACCTCGCGCATGGCGCGTAGTCGTCGCCGCCGGTGATGCCTTCGATGTTGAAGCGGCGGTATGACGCTGTCTGCATCTGGTGACCTCAAAGACCACGCACAGAAGCTTCCGTCGCTTCACCGGCGGTGTGGCTGATGTCGAAGCATTCGTCGACGCAGCGCGGCAGGATCGGCGATATCGAGGTCCAGCGGCCTCGATCAGCGCCCGTGCAGCCGCTGCTGCGGGCCCTCCTGGCGCGCAGCAGCCGCCAGCCAAGCTCGGCGCCTTTCGCCGCCATCTCCAGCCAGATGCGGCGCTGCTCGCGCGGCTGGTGCTGGCGCGCACGCGCACGCCCGAGGCGGCGCCCAGTGCGTCGATCAGCTCGCTGCTCACGGCGTGGCTGGTCACCAGTTGCGGCGGCACCGGCTGGCCGACGTAGTGCTGCACGATGAAGGCCTCGAGCACGGCCGCTTCGGCCGAGTGACTCGCTTCGGGGCCAGGCCGGTCTTCCTCGAAGCGCGCCTCGGCCGCGTCGGCTGATGGCCGCACCTTCGTCGACATGGGTCGGGAAGTAGGCGCGGTCACCCAGGTGCCAGCCGCCGCGCACCATGGCCGGGTTGACGCGGCGCGGCCGCCTGCCACCTTGGCGGCCAGGATGTCCACGTCCTTGTCCAGCGCCGACAGGCTGCTCAACTCCACCGACTGCTGGTGCAGCACGCGCGACAGCGACCTTTGATGCGGTCGCGGAGCTCGGCCGCCTTCTCGAAACTCCAGCGCCTCTCGGCCCAGGCCATCATCTGCGCCTGCAGGTCGTCGGATCGCCCGTGGTGCGTCCGCCGAGCAGAAAGCGCGCCTGGCGTCGCGCACGTCGCGCGCATAGTCCGCCGCGGGGACCAGGCCCACGCAGGCCCCGAGCGCAGCGCTGGATCTGGTACAGCAGGCAGGGCTGCGAACGGTGGTTGAACACCGTGTCTTCGCAGGTGCAGCCGCGAACACCTGCATGGAAGCGCTGGATTGTCTGGCTTTCAACGCCCAGGAATTCGCGGAGGGACTGTCCTATCGGTGCCTCGGTATCCGCCACCGCGCCGCGGGAAGTACGAGATGGGCGGATAGCCGAGGCCGCCGGCGGACAACGGCCGCCTGGCGCCGGCGTTTCGGCCGAAGCGCGTCGCCTTCAGCAGCCAACGACCGGGAGGTAGGGGTAGCTCTTGTCGTGCCTGAACAGGATGTTGAATGGTGGCGGGGGTCGTCTTGATGAGGTTGTTCAAGAGCAGCAGCGCCCTGGTCTCTTGCGCGTAATCATCAAGTTTGTCCGCGGCGCGATGCGGCTCACCGATGGAGCCGATGCGCGCGCCGCCGTGGTAGGTCTGGCAGTGCAGGTAGCTCGAGACGGGCTTTTTCAGGTTGCGCGCCTTGCCCACGGGTAGAACGGGGGCCTGGCCGCGTCAGAAACCAGCGGTGAAGATGCCAGCGGCGCTCAGCGCGGCCTGCGCCTTCCGAAGACCCGCTATCGCTCGAGCGCGGCGGCATCCGGAGCCGGCTGCGATCGCAGGGCGGCGATCGACGTCGACGGTGGTCCACCGTGCTCATCGGTCGCGATTTCGACCGCCTTCGATAATCCGGCCATGCCACCCCGCAAGCCTCGCCGACAGGACCGAGCCCGTGCCGCGTCGTCGATAACCAAGGCAGATGCGGCGTGTGCTGGCGCCTGGCGCGTAATCTCGCCTACGCGGCGAGCGGTGCGCTCCATTACCGACGACCCGGGGCGCTGGCCTGGATGGCGACCCGGCGGGGTCCTGGCGTGCAGGTGCTGTCCCGGTTGGGCTGGCGGGGTGGCGCCGCGGACGGGGCTCACGCGAGTCCCATGGAAGCTGCGACCGCCGCCGGCCCATCGGAGCGGATGGTGCGGCGGAACCCCCGCACCGGTGGGATCAACCTCGAACATCCAGCGCCGAGGCCTATGTCGATCGTTCGCACGGCCCGCCGGCGCCGCAGCGGAACGGCCCAGCCGCGCGGTTCTATTCCCTGGCTTCACGGCGCGGCACCGGCGGCTTCGCTGCGCGAAACGGCTGATAACGCGCGCGGTTCTTCGATTGCCCGGCCCGGGCTGGCCGGGCGCGGGATCAGGCGCAGCCGGGCGAGCGCGTGGTGAGCCCGATCTTCCACGACAACCCGGCCGTGCCTGCGCTGCTAACACGCTGGCCTAGTCCTTATTCACGCCGCTGCTGCCGACGCCTGCGGTCGCTTCCAACGCCCTGTCCGCACGGCGCCGCCCGGTGCGACTGGCGCACCCGGGCTTCAGCCCAGACCCAGCCGATTTCGATCGCCCCGGCTGGGGGTTTGCGAGCTGAACTTCGTGCGCGGCGAGGACTCAAGGTGCGCGCCAAAGTCGGCCGGCGCCCCCTTCGTCTGGCAGGCCCTACCCGCAGCACGACGGGCGCCCACGCCGTCAAGGTGCAGGCGCTGCTGGCCACCATGGCGGCGGTGCCCGACGTGGCTGCGCTGTGGCGCGGGCGTGGAACGGCATCGGCGATGCAAAGGGGGGCCACCGGTCAGTGCCGCGCTGCC